>JAEPMI010000002.1:453023-795784 GCA_017644045.1 Deltaproteobacteria bacterium | reverse complement strand
AGTGGCTCAAGGCCGGCGTGCTGGAGGAGGGAGCGCTTTGGCGTCCCGATGAAGGCACGCCGCAGGGTGGGGTGATCTCTCCGCTGCTCGCGAACGTCTACCTGCACGAGGTTCTCGACAAGTGGTTCGCCGAGGAGGTCCAGCCGCGCTTGCGTGGTCGGGCGACCTTGGTGCGCTACGCCGACGACTTCGTGATGGTCTTCAACCGCGAGGAGGACGCTCGCCGGGTCTTCGACGTGCTGCCGAAGCGATTCGACAAGTACGGCCTGCGACTCCATCCGGAGAAGACGAGACTGCTCGACTTCCGCCGACCCCGCGGCCCCAAGCCGCCCAAGGGTCGGAGCTTCGAGCTCCTCGGCTTCACGCACTACTGGGCCAAGTCCCAGAAGGGCCACTGGGTGGTGAAGCAGAAGACCGCCCCGAGCCGCCTGTCGAGGGCCATCAAGAAGGTGGCCGACTGGTGCAAGCGTCACCGGCACGAGCCGGTCGCCGCGCAGCACCGGAAGCTCGTGGCGAAAGTGCGAGGGCACTACCAGTACTTCGGTATCACCGGAAACTACAGGTCGCTCTGGCGCTTCGCTCATCGAGTCGCGCGCGTGTGGTTTACATGGCTCGGTCGGCGATCCGATCGTGCCGGTCGAACTGTGGAAGCTTTCGAGAGGCAGGAGAAGCGCTACCCGCTACCCCTGCCTCGAGTCGTCCACAGTCGCGTCGCAACAGCGAACCGCTGATCCCGAGGAGCCGGATGCGGGAAATCCGCACGTCCGGATCTGTGGGAGCCCCGGGAGGGAAACCTCCCGGGGCCACCCGATCACCCCGCGGTGGCTCACGCGCACCCTCTGCTCAGCTGCAGCCGAGCGAGTTGCCGCAGTTCAGGCACTTGTAGCAAGCGCCGTTGCGGACCGTGATGTGGCCGCACTTGTCGCACATCGGGGCGTCACCCATCATCTCGCCGAGCTGCTCGTCGAGGGCTGACTTCGGGCCACCGGCTTCGATCGGCGCGGGCTCGAGGACCTCGTCCTTGAAGCCGAAGGTGCTCTGCTCGGCCTTCTCGATGGCGGGCGGGGCTTCGCTGTTGGCGGCGCTGCCCTGGGCGCGGTTCGCGGCCGTGGCGTCCGTGCTCGAGAGGAGCTCCTGCTGCTCTTCCTTCGGCGGGACCTGGGCGAAGTCGTACTGCTTGAGGTACTCGACGCCGAGGACGCGGAAGACGTAGTCGATGATGCTGGTCGCGAACTTGATGTTCGGATGACCCTCGACGATGCCGCCCGGCTCGAACCGAGTGAAGGTGAACTGGTTGACGTAGGCGTCCAGGGGGACGCCGTGCTGGAGACCCATGCTCACCGCGATGGCGAAGCAGTTCATCAGGCTGCGGAAGGCGGCGCCCTCCTTGTGCATGTCGATGAAGATCTCGCCGAGGTGGCCGTCGCCGTACTCACCGGTCCGCAGGAAGACCTTGTGGCCAGCCACGCGGGCCTCCTGGGTGAAGCCGCTGCGCTTCTTCGGCAGACGGTGCCGCACGCTGGCGGGCGGCTGCATGTGCTCGGGGATCTGCTCGAGGATCTCGGCAGCCTTTGCGGCGAGCGCGGCGGCGGCGGGCTTGGCCGCGACCTTCTCGCTCTTCGCTTCGGCCTTGTCGTCCTCCTCGGCGTCGTCGTCCTTGCTCGAGAGCGGCTGGCTCATCTTCGAACCATCGCGGTAGAGCGCGATGGCCTTCAGGCCGAGCTTCCAGCCCTCCATGTAGATCTCTTCGACGTCCTCGATGGTGGCGTCGTTCGGGAGGTTGACGGTCTTGCTAATCGCGCCGCTCAGGAAGGGCTGCGCGGCGGCCATCATGCGGATGTGCGCCATGGCCGGCAGGAAGCGCTGACCCTTCTTGCCGCACCGGTTGGCGCAGTCGAAGACGGGCAGGTGCTCGGGCCGGACGTGGGGCGCGCCCTCGATGGTCATGCGACCGATGATGACCTCGTTGATCTCCTCGATCTGCTGGCTGGTGAGGCCCCAGTGGCGAAGGAGGCTGAAGCCGGGCTGGCCGTAGACCTCGGCGGCGATGCCCATGCGGTCGAAGGCCTCCGGGCCGATGACCCAGGGAGCCAGCGCCATGCCGACGTCGAACACGCCGCGGAGCGCGTCCTCGGCCTTGGCGACCTCGCGCTCGGTGAGGCCCTTCTCGAGGAGCGCCTTGCGGCCGAGGTGCGGCGCGCCGGTGAAGGTGTTGGTGCCGGTGACGTAGCTGACGATGTCCGCCACCTGCGCCTCGGTGTAGCCGAGCTTCACGAGGGCCGGCGGGACGCTCTGGTTGACGATCTTGAAGTAGCCGCCGCCGGCGAGCTTCTTGAACTTCACGAGCGAGAAGTCCGGCTCGATGCCGGTGGTGTCGCAGTCCATCAGCAGGCCGATGGTGCCGGTCGGCGCGAGCACGGTGGCCTGCGCGTTGCGGTAGCCGTAGAGCTCACCGAGCTTGACCGCGAGATCCCAGTCCTCGCGCGCGGCGCGCACCAGGTAGTCGGGGCAGCCGGCCGGGGTGTCCTCGTCGGCGATGCCGGGGCCGCCGGGCTCGTCGATGGTGTAGGCCGCGGCCCGGTGCTTCTTCATCACCTCGAGGAAGGGCTTCCGGTTCCGGGTGTAGCCGGGGAAGGGACCCTTGGTCGCGGCGATCTCGGCCGAGGTGGCGTAGGCGTGACCGCAGAGCACGGAGGTCAGGGCGCTGGCGATGCTGCGGCCCTTGTCGCTGTCGTAGGGGATGCCGAGGCGCATCAGCATGGTGCCGAGGTTGGCGTAGCCGAGGCCGAGCGGGCGGTAGTCGTGGCTGTTCTTGGCCACGGTGCGCGTCGGGTAGCTCGCGAGGTCGACGAAGATCTCCATCGACTGGATGAGCACGCGGATCGCCTGGCGGTAACCCTCGACGTCGAACTGGCCGGTGTCGTCGTCGAGGAACTTCACCAGGTTGATGCTGGCGAGGTTACAGGCCGAGTCGTCCAGGAACATGTACTCGGAGCAGGGGTTCGACCCGTTGATCCGGTCCGTGTTCGGGCAGGTGTGCCAGTCGTTGATGATGGTGTCGTACTGGACGCCGGGATCGGCGCAGGCCCAGGCGGCCTCGGCGATCTGGCGCCACAGGTCGCGCGCCCGGTAGGTGTCCACGGTCTCGCCCGTGGTGCGCATGGTGGTCTTCCACTCACCGTCGGTCTCGACGGCCTTCATGAACTCGTCGGTCACGCGGACCGAGTTGTTCGAGTTCTGGCCGCTGATGGTGTGGTAGGCCTCGCCGTTGAAGTCGCTGTCGTAGCCGGCCTGGATGAGCGCCTGGGCCTTCTTCTCTTCACGCTGCTTCCAGGTGATGAAGTCGACGATCTCCGGGTGGTCCATGTCGAGGCTGACCATCTTCGCCGCGCGGCGCGTGGTGCCACCCGACTTGGTCGCGCCCGCGGCGCGGTCGAGGACCTCGAGGAAGCTCATCAGGCCGCTCGAGGTGCCGCCGCCGGAGAGCTTCTCCTGGCGACCGCGGATCTTCGAGAAGTTCGAGCCGGTGCCCGAGCCGTACTTGAAGAGGCGCGCCTCGTTCTTCACGAGCTCGTAGATGGCCATCAGGTCGTCGTCGACGGCCTGGATGAAGCACGCGGAGCACTGCGGGTGCTCGTAGGCGTTGGTGGTCTGGGCCATCTGGTCGGTGGTGTGGTCCCAGAACCAGTTCCCGCCGGAGCCCTCGATCTCGTACTGGTGCCAGAGGCCGCAGTTGAACCAGACCGGGCTGTTGAAGGCGGCCTTCTGGTTCAGCAGCAGGTGAACCAGCTCGGCCTCGAAGATGTCGGCGTCGGCGTCGGAGGCGAAGTAGCCGCCGAACTTCTCACCGGCCTGGCGAATGGTGTGCGCCACCCGGTAGACGAGCTCCTTCGCGCTCTTCTCGCCACGCTTGGGGTCCCCCTTGATCCCAGCCTTGCGGAAGTACTTGGAGACGGCGATGTCCGTGGCGAGCTGCGACCAGCCCACCGGCACCTCGGCGCCCTTGAGCTCGAAGACGACCGAGCCGTCCGAGCCGGTGATGACGCTGTTGCGGAGCTCGAACTCGGTGGTCTCGAACGGATCCTCACCCGGACGAGTCAGCTTGTGCTCGAAGGTGAGGCCGTTGGCCTGCTGGGTGGTCTCCGCTCGCTGAAGCGCGTGCTCCTGCATCGGGAGCTTCTCTCCCTTGCTCTCGCTCATCGCTCCACCATTCGTCTGCTGCTTTTCGAGTGCCACTCTCGACCTCCCCTTACGGGCCTGCGACCGTTCGCAGGTTGTTGATTTCGTTTCTTAAGTTCGCGTTTCGAGCTGTCGGCTGAGGCTGAGATCGGCTCGAGTGCGCAGCGCGCACCTCGCCCGGGGGAAGAGAGGCTCAGACCCTCTCCCCAACTCATCCACCGGTTACACACACCGTTGGAGGGGTTATCCCCAGCTATGTCCCCAAAGATCCCACACGTCGCACAAGCTGTAGTGATGGCCGCAGGGCGACCCCCACAACCTGTCGTGGGGAGACCCGGGTTACGCCCCAAGATTCGAGTCGTCAAGCAAAGTTCGACGGCTTTGTGACGGGGGATCCGGAGGTGCCGTGATTCCGGGCACTTGCGGCTCTCCCAAGTCATGCGCCGACCCCCGCTCGGAACAAACGCGACCGATGTGTCACGAAGACTACGGTAGCGAGTGTGACGCAACGTAGGGCCATGAGGTGACCTCTACCGCATGTAGTGGGGGTCTCCAAAAAACTGCACAAGTCAGTGGGGGTCGAGGCAATTTCAGGGGATTTCACCCGATCGGGGGACCGCAGGGGGCGATCGCAAGAAAAACGTGTGCGGTCGATCGCGACGTGAGGCGAATTCGCACCCAACGGCCGGAATTCACGACGCTTCTGGCGGCGGCTCGAGGCGACGGATCGGTGTGCAATTTCGGGACGTATCGAGGGAAGCACAGGCGGACCACTCTGCCTGCAGGGTGTGACGATCGCCCCGGGTCCCCCACCAGGGACAAAAACCCCGGGACAGGATCACCCCTCGGATCCCCCTGTATTTACGGGGGATCCGAGCACGAAATGCATTTTGTCCTCAGCGGGGTTCGCGAGGGAGCGCTCGGGGCCGCACCGCGATGCCGAGCGCGTCGGCGCCTTGGACCATGGCGCTGAGCAGGCTGGTCGGGTCGTCCGGGTCCGCTTCGTGGCGCACGGTCGCGTAGAGCTGGCCGAATGGGGTGGCGAGCTGCTCGTCGGTCGGCTCGAGGCGGCGGGGCCAGCCTTCGGGGATCGGGGGTAGGGCGGGGCCTTCGATCGCGTCGTAGGCGGCGGCGAGTCGATCGAAGCCGGCGCGGATGCTCGGGAGGATCGTGGGCGCTTCGGCTTCGAGCCAGGGCGCGAGCGCGTCGATGATGGCGCGGCCGCCGGCGAGGTTCTCGCGCATGTCGGCGAGGGTGCGCTGCGCGTAGCGCGACTCGGCTTCACCGGTGCCGCCGAGGTTCACCTTCTCGAGCTGCTCTTCGATGGAGCCGAGCACGCCGCGGTAGGCGGCGGCGGGGTCGAGCGCGAGCGGGCGGAACTGGTCGCGCATGGTGGCGCAGTCGGTGACGAGCCTGGTGAGCAGGCCGGCTTTGAAGGCGCGCGCTTCGTCATCGGTCGCCGGGGCGCGGGCGGGCTGGCCGAGGTGCAGGCGCGCTTCGAAGGCGCGGACCGGTTCGGGGTGCTCGCCGGCCCAGAGGATGCGCTCGATGGCGTGCATGCCGGTGACGCCCTCGCCGTCGAAGGGGTCGGCGTCGCGGGCGCGCTCGACGAAGCCTTCGTAGCGGTCGTCGATGGAGTGGTCGAAGTTGGGGAAGAGCATCGCGACGGCGCCTTCGATGCGCTCGTAGTGATCGCGGGTGGTGCCCCAGCGCTCGCGGAGGGTGGCGCGTTCGGCGGTGGACCAGGGGTGGTCGGGGGCGGCGTCGCGCAGGGCGGTCGCGGCGTCGGCGAGGGCGTCGAGCTCGGTGGCGATGGTGGCTTTGACGGCGAGGATCGCCTGGTCGCGGGGTGGGGGCTCGGGAGGTGGTGCTGGGTCGTCGCAGGCGAGGAGGAGGAGGGCTGCCGCGAGGGTTTTCATTTTGCTCTGGGAAGCCCCGTGGAAATAGGGGGATCGGGAGGGGGGGAGTGTCCCCATGATCAAAGGGCCTCGAGGAAGGTGAGGAGGGGGGTGCGGGTGGCGGGGGTGAGCGCGTCGTAGCGGGCGGTGGTGGCGGCGGCTTCGCCGGCGTGGGCGCGGATGGCTTCGTCGAGGGTGTCGGCGCGGCCGTCGTGGAGATAGGCGCGCAGGTGGCGGAGGCCGATGAGGGGGGCGGTGCGCCACTCGCGGGCGGTGGCGGTGTGGTCGCTGACGCCGTCGGAGAGGGACTCGCCCATGTCGTGGAGGAGCAGATCGCTGTAGATGGGGGCGTCCTTGCCGGCGATCTGGGGGACGGGGTAGTCGGCGCGCGTCGGCATGCTCGGGGTGTGGCAGGTGGCGCAGCCGATGGTCGCGAAGATGGCCTGGCCCTCGGGCGATGCATCCGCGCGCTCGGGGATGCGGAGCAGGCGCACGTAGTCGGCCACGGCGTGGACCTGGTCGAGGGTGATGTCGGTGCCGGGGCGCTGATCGCCGTCCGCTTCCGTCGGTCGGGCGGGGCTGCTGAGGCCCATGTCGAGCAGGTAGGCGTCGGCGACGAAGTCGTCGATGGTCGGGTGGCGCGCCTTGAGGCCGAAGCGGCCGATGAGGTTCTCGGCGCCAGCTGCGTGATCGTGGAAGGGGCGCTGGGCGGGGGTCGCCATCGCGAGCGGGACCCGAGCGACTCGGCCGCTGACTTCGGGGTGGTCGGCCTGGGCGCGCGCCCCGGCTTCGATCGCGTCGGCGCGCACGGCTTCGATCCAGCCCCGGCCAAAGAGGGCGGGGCCCATGCGCGCGCTGGTCTGCGCGCCCTCGGGCAGCGTTCGCTCGTAGCCTTCGAGCGCGAAGGGGTGGACGAGCTCGCCGGGCTCGAAGCCCTCGGCGCCGAGCGCGCGCCGCACCATGCCCGGGCCGCGCGCGTCGTTCTCGTGGCAGGCCTCGCAGCTGGTGCGCGTCCATCGCGGGCCAAGGCCATCCTCCGGGCCGAAGACCTGCTCGAAGAGCGCGTCGCCCACCACGAAGCGGCGCTGCCACTCGTCGTCGAGGCCTGCGATCGGATGGTCGCTGGGGTCGTCGCCGACGACCTCGAGGGCGGCGATCGGGTCCGCCGGCGCCTCCGCTGGACCGTCGTCGCAGGCGGACGCCATCAGCAGGCTCGCGATGAGGAGGCGCTCCACGGTCGCGCAGGCTACCCACCATTCGCGCTTCTGGGTACGCCTCCTGGAGTGTGACGAAGCGGCGACGGCGTATGGGGCGCGACGAGGCTATAGTCCCGCCCATGAAGTGGGGTGCGATCTTGGGTTGCCTTCTGATCGTCGCGTGCGGCGACGACGATGGCTCGGTCGTGGACGACGACATGGGGATGCCCCCGGTCGACATGGCGATGCCGCCGGTCGACATGGGCCCGGTCCCCCTGCCGGCGATCCCCAGCCGCATCCCCGAAGCCGACGCCGCCGAAGGTCGCGCGGGCTGCGCGTTCGGCAAGGGCGCGATGCCCTGGGAGACCGTCGGCGAAGAGCACCCCATCGGCGACGACATCCCGATCGATCACATCGTCGTGGTCATCCAGGAGAACCGCTCCTTCGACCACTACTTCGGCACGATGGAAGGCGTCGACGGCTTCCCCGACGACTACACGAACCCGAATTCCGACGGCGATCCCGTCGCGCCCTTCCACACGGACGAGTACTGCATTCGCGACGTCGCCCATTCGTGGAACGCCGTGCACACGCAGGTCGGCGATGGATCGATGGATGGCTTCATCGCCACGAGCGACCCGCTCGGCGAGCGGGCGATGGGCTACCTCGATGGAAGCGACCTGCCGTTCTACTGGGACCTCTACTCGACCTTCGCGATGTCCGATCACCACTTCTGCTCGGTGCTCGGTCCGACCTGGGTGAACCGCTACTACGCGATGAGCGGCACCAGCTTCGGTCTCACGGGCAACGGCGCCATCCCCGAAGACCGCATCCCCACGGACGAGCCGCACATCATCATGCAGCAGCTCGACGAGCGCCGGCTCGGCTGGCGCGTGTACCAGAGCGACGTGCCCTTCGTGCTCGGCGGCTACGGTCACTACGCCGGTCGGCGGTTGCGCAGCATCCGGCCGCTCGACGACTTCTTCGACGACGTCGCCGAGGGGAACCTGCCGCAGGTGACCTTCGTCGACCCGAGCTTCTTCCAGGGCGTCGAGCAGAGCGACGAGCACCCGCCGGCCAACCCGCAGTTCGGCGAACGCTTCATCCACTCGCTGGTCACGGCGCTCTTCGAGAGCCCGCTCTGGGAGCGCACCGCGATGGTCGTCACCTACGACGAGCACGGCGGCTTCTTCGATCACGTGGAGCCTCCCGAAGCGTGCCCGCCCGGCGACTACGGGCCGGATCGCAGCGGCGCCTTCGATCAGTACGGCGTGCGCGTGCCGCTCGTGGTGGTCTCGCCCTACGCGAAGGCCGGCTACGTGTCGAACCAGGTGACCGACCTGACCAGCGTGCTGCGCTTCATCCAGGCGCGCTGGCTGCTGCCCGCGTTCACCGGTCGCGACGCGAACGCCTGGCCGCTGCTCGACATGTTCGACTTCGACGCGCCGCCCTTCATGGATCCGCCGACCTTGGTCACGCCGACCATCGACGCGGAGCGCAACGCCGCCTGTCACGCCGCCTTCCCGGACTCGGGGCGCTTCTGAGCCATGCGCGCGCTCGCCATCGCGGCGCTGTGCGCGCTCGGCTGTGGGACTGCGACGGACGTGCCGCCGGCGAGCAAGCCGGTGCGCGATCCCTTCATCGCGATGCAGTCGGACTTCACGGCGATGCTCGCGTGGACCGAGTGGGAGGTGCCGGACATCGGCAGCAACTTCGGTCACCGCCGCGGTGGGCCGAGCCACCTCTACGTGAACCGGCCGGTGCCGGAGTTTCACGAGCCGATGCCGCTCGGCACCATCCTGATCAAGACCGTGGAGATCGGCGACGACCCACGCGACTGGGACGTGCACGGGATGGTGAAGCGCGGCGGCGGCTTCAACGAGGGCGGCGCGACCGGCTGGGAGTACTTCGAGCTCGGGCTCACCGAAGACCGCGAGCCGATCATCCTCTGGCGCGGCGAGGGCGACGCGCAGAACCCCGGCGGCTACGGGCGCCGTCTCGATGGCACGCCGGTCGGCTGCAACGAGTGCCACGGCGCGGTCCAGGCGGGCGACCACGCCTTCGCGCGGGCGCTCTTCAGCCCCGACGCTTGAGAGAATGCATTTCGTGTTCGGAGAGCCCTGTTTTTCAGGGGGATCCGGGGGGTGATCCTGTCCCCGATCGTTTGGGGTCGGTGGTGGGGGGTGCTGGGGGTGCGATGATCCTCCTGCGCAAGCGCCCCTGGTTGGTGATAGCTTGGGAGGTTGCGGTATGCCGTCCCGTTCGCACGTTCCCGCGCTGCTTCTGGCGCTCTCGTCGATCGCTTGTGGGGACGACTACGTACCGGCGGCGCCCTCCTCGCCGGAGGCCTACGCGGTCGAGCTCGCGCAGAGCTGGTGCGCGTTCGGGCTCCGCTGCGAGAGCGCGAGCGACACCGAGCGCTACAGCGCCTACTGCCATCCGCTCGCGGCGGAGGACCGGCTCGCGTTCCTCCTCGAGCGCCAGCCCCACATGGCTTACGACCAGGACGCGGCCACCCGATGCCTCCAGGCGATCGACGCGGCCATCGGCAGCTGCACGATGCCCGTCTGCGAGCCCGCGTTGATCGGCACCCTGCCGGAAGCCGCCGCGTGTGACGGGACGGATCAGTGCGCGCCCGGGCTCGCGTGTGTTGGCGGGGCGATGGGCAACCGATGCTCGGGCGTCTGCGCGCCCCGAGCCAGCGAAGGCGAGGACTGCCGCCGAGACGAGTGCGCCGATGGACTCCACTGCGCGCGCGGACGCTGCCAGGTCGATGGCGGCGTGGGCGACCGCTGCGGTCGGCGCGACGAGTGTGCGCGCGGACTCGACTGCGACCGGGGCACCGGTGAGTGCTTCGCCCTCGATGACGCGGAAGGTCGGGCATGCGACCCGCGCGGCCCGGACACCTGCCCGACGCCGACCGACTGCGTCGATGGAGTCTGCACTCGCCACCCCCTCGGCGAGGTCGCGGGTCCCGGCGAGCCCTGCGGCCCCTGCGCCGCCGAACACTTCTGCGACGATGGTATCTGCCGACCGAACCCGGGCCTGACCGAGGAATGCGACGACGATGACGATGAGCGCCACTGCATGGAAGGGCGCTGCGTCGACGACACCTGCCAACTGCTGCCGGCCCGGGCGCCGTGCCGAGAAGACCGCGAGTGCGCGACCGACCGCTGCATGGGTGTCTGCGACGTGCCCGCCGCGGTCGGCGCCAGCTGCGACACCGATCGAGACTGCGCCAACGGACTGCAGTGCGACTCGAACCGCTGCGTGGTTCGCGGCCCCTGCGGCTGACCCCTGCGGCTGACGGAGCGTCGGAAGAGAGCCCGAGCGTCGACAGACTGACAAACGCGAGTGGGCTTCAACGTGCCTGCCGCTCGCCACCGCCCGCTCGGCCGAACGGCACGGCGAGTGCACGGCGTCGCGGCATGACTCGATGCCTTCTCTTCCTCCTCGTGGTGGGCTGCGCCAGCAGCCACGAGAACGATCCTGCGCAGCTCTTCGTCGATCAGTACTTTGCGCTCCGCTGCGAGTTCGGCCTCCGCTGCGAGCAGCCCGGACGGCTCGGCGATGCCAGCCCACTCTGCCACCCGGCTGCTCCCGAGCTCCTCGCCGAGCTCTACCCCGCCCCCGAAGACGATCCGCTCATGGTCTTCGACCCGGCCGCCGCCGAACGGTGCATCGCGGAGCTCGAGGCCGCGATCGAGACCTGCGTACCGGTCCACTGCGACGCGCGCTACACCGGCACGGTCGAGGTCGGCGGCGCGTGCACGTACCACGAGCAGTGCGTCGACGGGACCTACTGCACCACCGAGGCGTCGGCGATGTGTGGCGGGCGGTGCGAGCCCCGGAGCGCGATCGGCAGCGCTTGCACCTGGTGGGACGAGTGCGCGTCGGGTCAGTGCCGCGATGGGCAGTGCTGGGCACCCGGCGAGCTCGGCGCGGCGTGCAGTGACGAGCGCTACTGCGCAGCGGGCTTGGCTTGCGACGCGGGCAGCTGCACGCCGACGGTCGAAGGCAGCGCATGCGGCACGGCGGCGGACTGCCCCACGGGGATGGGGTGCAACGCGGACGGTCGTTGTGAGCCCGGTCTACTCGGCCGGCTCTCCGGGCCCTTCGAGGCCTGCACACCTGGCACCTGCCCCAGCCTGTTCGCCTGCCTGGACGGCGAGTGCACGCCGTTCCCGGTCGAGGGTGAGGCCTGCACCGAGAGCCTCCGTTGCGTGAGGGGCGAATGCTCGGATGGGCGATGCACGCTCGTGGCCGACGGAGGCACTTGTGACTCCCGAGACGATTGCGCGTCTCTGCGATGTGAGGGCGAGCGGTGCGTGCCGCGCGTCGCCCTCGGTGGCCGCTGCGAACGTGATCGAGACTGCATCGTCGGATCGCGGTGCGTGGGTGCCGTGTGTGAGGTGCTGACGGCGTGTGACTGATCCGCGGGAGCCGGGCCCATTGCTCTCGGAACCGACCACCCCTAGGTGGCTTCCATGGGGCGCCGGAAACGAGTGGCCGTCGTGGGCGCGGGAATCGCCGGGCTCACCTGCGCGCGGCGGCTCGCCGAGGGCGGCGTCGAGGTGCGCGTCTTCGACAAGGGGCGCGCGGTCGGTGGCCGCATGGCGACCCGGCGTCAGAACGGCCGGCAACTCGACCACGGCGCGCAGTTCTTCACGGCGCGCTCGGAGTCGTTCCGCGCGGTCGTGAGCGATTGGCTCGCCGCGGGGGTCGTCGCGGAGTGGACCCCCGAGGCGCCGGCGCGGTTTCGATCGCGTGCGCGCTTCGTCGGTCGCGGGATGAACCGAGGCTTGCCCGAGCTCCTGGCACGCGACCTCGACGTGTCGCTGCAGACCGAGGTCGCGCCGTTGCCCGGTGGTGGTGAGCTCCACGACGCCGAGGGCATGGCGCTGGGTCACTTCGACCACATCGTCGTGACCGCGCCGATCGCCCAGACCGCGCGCCTCGTCGCTCCGCTCGGGCTCGACGCGCTGCTCACGCGCGCGAGCCACGCGCCCTGCTGGGCGGTGCTGCTGGAGCTCTCGAGTCGCCCCTGCCGCGAAGACGTCCTGCTCGACCACGGCCCACTCGCGTGGATGGCCTGCGACTCCTCGAAGCCGGGGCGACCGCCGGGCGAGACCTGGGTGCTGCACGCGACGCCGCAGTGGACGCGCGCAAACCTCGAGCTCGCGCCGGCGGCCGTCACCGAGCGCTTGGTGCGCGCGTTCGGAGCGGCGGTGGGTAGGGCGGTCGAGCCCTCCTTCGCCGTCGCGCACCGCTGGCGCTACGCGCAGGTCGAGCAGGCGGTCGGCCAACCCTGCCTCCACGACCCGAGCCGGGGCGTGACCATCGCGGGCGATGGGTTGCTCGCGCCGCGCATCGAAGCCGCCTGGGAGAGCGGTCACGGCGCGGCCGAGCACGTGCTCGCCGGGTAGACCTCAGCCTTCGCCGAGCAGTGCTTCCATGCGCGCGTACGAGGCCTCCATGCCGTGCTCCATGCCGCTGGCGAGCATCGCTTTCCGTGACTCGGCGTCGGGCAGGGTCATTCGACAGTGCATCAGCGTTCCGTCACCGTCGGCGGTGAAGGTCGTGGTGATGTGGTTGTCGGGCGTCGGGTCCGGCAGGAACATCCGCTCGACGTGCACGATGCGGTTCGGCGGATCGACCTCGAGGATCTCACCGGTCGAGTAGAAGCCCTGCTCGCCATTGCTCCACTCGTAGCGGAAGGTGCCGCCGGGGGTCGGATCGATCTCGCAGACGGGCATGGTCCAGCCATCCGGGCCGGTCATCCACTGTTGGATCAGCGCGGGGTCCGTGTGCGCACGGAAGACCGCTTCGGGGGGAGCCGCGAAGCGGCGGGTGACGACGACGTGCGTGTCGCCTTCGGTCTTCAGCTCGAGAGTCATGTCGATTCCTTTTTGGCCTCGCTCGCCAAGAGGCGGTCGAGACGCGCGTAGTTCGTTTCGAGAGCCGTCCGGAGCATCGACAGGTACTCGTCGAGCTCGGAGAGATGACCGGCCGCGAGCCGGCAGGGGCGCTTGGTGCCGTCCACCCGCTGGACCACGAGGCCCGCGTTGGTGAGCACTTTGATGTGCCGCGAGATCGCCGGCTGCGAGATGGGGAAGGGCTCCGCCAGCTCGTTGACCGTGGCTTCGCCCTCGGCGAGGCGAGCGAGGATCGCGCGGCGCGTGGGGTCCGCGAGCGCGGTGAGTGTGGTGTTGAGGTCGACGGCTGCGCCCATGACCGTTGTATGCTGTATACGTTATATAACGTCAAGCGGATATTTGGGCCGAGCCTCGACTCGGGTAGAGTCCGAGCGATGCGCTGGCTGCCGATCGCGTTGCTGCTCCTCTCCGGCTGCGGCTCCAAGAGCGCGCTGACCGTTCAGCCGGCACCGGTCGACGCGGGCGTTCCCGACCTCGCCCCGGATCTGACGAGCTGCATCCCGCGCGGCCCGGAGAGCTGCAACGGCGTCGACGACGACTGCGACGGCATCGTCGACGAGGGCCTCCCGCTCCGACCGATGGGCGAGAGCGTGGTCTTCCGCGACACGACCGACGGCGAGACCGGCATGTGCGACACCTGTGCGTGGGTTCGCGATCTCGCCGTCGAGAGCACCTCCGCGGGGATCCTCGCGGCGTGGCATCTCGGCTACCTCGGTACGGAGCCGCAGCCCAACACCTACACCCGCTTGCTCGACGACCGGGGTCGACCGAACGGACCGATCGAGCGGCGCGACACGCTACTCAACGGCGGCTGGACCACCTCCGCGCCGCACCCCGACGGGATGCTCCTCACCTACTGCGGTCGCGTCCGCGGCGGTGACGACGTCACCACCCGCGCGCTGCTCGACGCTCGCGGCGTGCCGATCTGGGAGGTGCGAGCCGAGCCCGACCGGAGCTGCGGTGCGTGGCGACCGGTGAGCGTGCGGACCGGTCCACGGATCCTCACGGCCTGGACCGACAACAGCTCGGGCCCGATCCCGGGCCACGAGCACCTCATCGACATCGCCGGACCCGATGGCGAGTCGCTCGACTGGACCGAGGTGCTCCCGGAGGGCGACGGCAAGCCGGCGTTCGCGGTGGGCCACGGGCGCGTCGTGCACGTGGCTGCCGCGCGACCGGAGCCGCGGATGTCGCACCTCTACGTGCAGCCCTACTCGCTCGACGGGGAGCCCTTCGAGCCCGCAGAGATCCTGCTCGAGCTTGGGCCCGAGAGCTTCTACGGCGAGCCCTGGGTCTTCGCGACCGAGACCGGCTTCATCGTCCACATGAACGAGGAGTCGCGGGAGATCCGCGGGCGAATCGTGATCGACCTCGACCGTGAGGGCCGCACCGTCGGCGATCCTCGCCGCTACGACGACGAGCTCGAGCTCGTGAACACCGTGGACGACGCGATCGCCTTCCGCGGGGGCGTGATCTTCGCCTCGCCGATCCGGGATGCGGACGGGGAGCTCGGGTACCGGGTCTTCTTCACGAACGCGCGTGGCGAGACGGTGGACACCTGGGACCCCCGCGACGACGACGAAGGGTACGGCGACGGGGTCTTCGTCGAGCATCGCGGCCAGCTCTTCCTGGCGTACCGGCGCGGCGTGGAGTCGCCGGACGGCCGCGCCCTGGTCCAGCTCCGGATGTGGTCGCTCGGCTGTCAGCCGTGACCATGGCGAGCGGCACCGGCCCACCGAGGTGGACCGGCTTCTGAGTCACTCGTCGCCGTCGTCGAGCTTGAACTCCACGCGCCGGTTCTGCGCGTGCTCGTCGAGGGTCCTCGCGTTCGGGATCACCGGTCGCTCCTGGCCATACCCGTGCGATTGCAGCCGGCTCGCGTCGACGCCGCCGCGCTCGACGAGGAACTCGACCACGGAAGCCGCTCGAGCTCGGCTGAGGGTGAGGTTGCGATCGGGGTTGCCGCGAGCGTCGGTGTGACCGATGACGTCGACCGATCGGATCTCCGGGTGAGCGTTGATGACCCGCGCCACGTTCATCAGGAGGGGGTAGCTACGTGAGCGAATCCGCGCGCTGCTGGTCCGGAAGTAGACGATGTCGAGCACTTCGAGCTGGCCGTCCTGGATGACGACCTGCTGCTGCTCGACGCAGCCGTGGTTCTCCACCGAGCCGGGCTCGTCGGGGCAGTTGTCGAGGCGGTCGACGACGGTGTCGCCGTCGCGGTCCGCATCCGGGCAGCCGTGGTTCGGCACCGGACCCGGCTCGTTCACGCAGCGGTCGGCGCCGTCGAGCACGCCGTCGCCGTCGTTGTCCGGGTCGGGGCAGCCGTCCTCGTCCTCGTGGCCGTCCGCGTCCTCCGGGTCGGAGGGGCAGGCGTCGCTGGTGTCGACGATCCCGTCGCCGTCGGCGTCACCGACCTCGTCCGGGCAGCCGTCGGCGTCCTCGAAGTCGTTGACCGTCTCGGGCTCGAGCGGACAGCTGTCGGCGGCGTCGAGAATGCCGTCGCCGTCGTTGTCGACGTCCGGGCATCCGTCGGTGTCCTCGAAGGTGTCGACGTCTTCCGGCTCGCCGACGCATCGGTCATCGGGGTCCATGATGCCGTCGCCGTCGGTGTCGACCGGCTCGGCCACCTCGTCCTCGGGCATCGCCCAGCCGACGGTCGCGACCAGACGCATGTCGGGGCTGCCGAAGCCGCGCGAGAGACCCGGGCCGGCGGCGATGCCGGCGACCACGCCGCTCTCGTGGAAGAACTTCCCGCCCACGGTCGCCTCGAGGGCGGTGCCGTCACGGTCGCCGAAGAGCTCGAACGCGGTCGAGCCGTAGACCTGTCCGACCACGTCCAGGTGGGTCCGTGGCGCATCCGACGCGCGCCACACCGTGTAGCCGGCGCCGAGGCCGTAGGTGAGCTCGTGACCGAACTGCAGGTTGGTCATCGTCTCGTTCGACTCGCGGATCAGGGCGCCGACGTTGATGACGATGCGGAAGTCGTCGGCCGGTCGCACCTCGGCGAGAAGCTCGGGGTGCACGGTGAGGAACGAATCCCCGCGATACGACGAGTCGCCCGAGGTGGGGAAGGTGAGGGTGAGCTGGCCAGCGATGGCGGCCTTGTCCTCGTCGTCGCCCCAGATCCCGACGCGGCCGCCGAGGTAGACGTCGCCGAGCCCCGCGCCGTCCGCCCCGGGCAACCCCAGCATCGCCGCTTCGTCGTCGCTGGCGCCGTTCATCACCAGCCCGATCGGGAGACCCGCGAAGATGACCACGCGGTCGTAGAGACCGAAGCCGACGCCGAGCGTGCCGTTGAGCTGGTGGTCGACGATCGACCGCTCGTCGCTCCCGGAGTCACCGGCGACCGTCTCCCAGATCAGCGGCCGAAGACCGTAGTCCAGGTGCAGCTGCGCGCTGAGCTTCAGGTGACCGAGCAGGCTCGGTCGGCTGAGGTGGAAGTCGTCGTTCGTGGTCTCGCTCGCGCGGAAGCGGTCGAGCGTGCCGACTTGGGCGTGCGCGCCTCGAGGGATGCTCAGCGCCGCGAGCGCGACGAGGAGAAAAGGGAGCCAGCGGCTCGCCTTGCCTCCTTTCGTGCGCCCAGGCGTCGCTCGCCGACGGCGGCGGAGTACCAGCGCGACCAGACCGAGGAGCATGGCCAGCGGGAACTCGCCGCGCCCCGGCGAAGCGGAGCAGAGCGCGCCGCCGGCGGCACCACCGCCCGTCGGGGTGGTGATCGTGTCGTCGGTGTCGTCCAGGTAGTCCGGAGTGCCGTCGCCGTCGGTGTCCTGCGCGTCGTTGGGGTCGCCATCGCCGTTCGGGTCCGCGTTCTCGTCGGCGGTCGGGGTGCCGTCGCCGTCGTCGTCGGCGTCGAGGTAGTCCGGCGTTCCGTCACCGTCGGTGTCCTGCGCGGTCGGACCCTCGAAGCGGGTGTCGACGCCGTCGCCGTCGTCGTCGCCATCGACCACGTCCGGGGTGCCGTCGCCGTCGGTGTCCTGCGTCGGCGCGTCGGTGCCGCCGAGCGCAGCGTCGTAGCCATCGTCCAGGCCGTCGCCGTTCATGTCGACGCCCGCGGGGCTGGTGTCCGCGACTCCGTCGCCGTTCGCGTCGTGACCCTCGACGGCATCCGGCGCGCCGTCACCGTCGGAGTCGGTGTCGAGGTAGTCGGGGGTGCCGTCGGAGTCGGTGTCCCCGGTGCCCTCGTTCGCGTCGCGGAGGCCGTCGCCGTCGGAGTCGACGTCGAAGGCGTTGCCGCGGCCATCGGAGTCGGTGTCGTCGTTGCCCTCGTCCGCGTCGGAGATGCCATCGTCGTCCGAGTCGTCGTCGAGGCGGTTGGGCGTGCCGTCACCATCGGTGTCGGGGCCGGCGGCCTCCTCGTCCGCGGTCGGGATCCCGTCGCCGTCGTCGTCGGTGTCGTCGTAGTCCGGGGCGCCGTCTCCGTCGGAGTCCGGGCAGTCCATCGTCACCGGCGACGCGGGGGCCGGGCACTCGACGCTGTCGATCACGCCGTCACCATCGGTGTCGACCGGTCGGAAGGTCGGGTCGAGGTAGTCGAGGATCCCGTCGTCGTTCTCGTCGCGGTCCCCGCCGCTCTCGGTCCGGTCGGAGGCGGTGTCGCCGTCGCTGTCGTCGTCGTACCAGTTGGGCTGGCCGTCCTCGTCGACGTCGGTCGGGTCGGTCGCCGGTCCTTCGTACTCGTCGGCGTCCATCTGCTCCAAGCTGGTGTCCATCCCGTCGCCGTCGTCGTCCGGGTCCTGGAAGTTCGCCGCGCCGTCCATGTCGAGGTCGGCCGGGGTCGGGGTGACGCCGATCACGCCACCGCAATCCGCCGCGTCCGCGCAGTCGGCGTCGAAGGCGTCGTCCAGACCGTCGCCGTCGGTGTCCACGCCGACCGGCTCGGTGTCCGCGACGCCGTCGCTGTCGTCGTCGTGGCCCTCGGTCGCGTCGACGATCCCGTCGCCGTCCGCGTCGAGCGAGAGGTAGTCGGGCGTGCCGTCCTCGTCGCTGTCCGGGCACATCGCCGGCAGCGGGCACTCGAGGTCGTCGGTCAGCCCGTCGCCATCGGAGTCGATGTCCCGCCAGTTGGCCGGGCCCTCGCCGTCGGAGTTCGGCGGGGTCGCCACCATGCCGAGGACGCCACCGCAGTCGGCCGCGTCCGCGCAGTCCGGGTCGAAGGCGTCGTCCAGGCCGTCGCCGTCGGTGTCCGCGCCCGCGAGCTCGATGTCCGCCTCGCCGTCGCCGTCGGCGTCGGTGCCTTCCACACCATCGCCGATTCCGTCGCCGTCGGAGTCCACGTCGCGGTAGTCCGCGGTCGTGTCGCCGTCGGTGTCCGGAGCCGGCAGCACGCCGAGCCCGGTGAGGCCGTCCGCGATCCCGTCGCCGTTGCCATCGGTGGTGTCGTCGCTGACGCCGTTGCCGTCGGCGTCCGTGCCGCCAGCCTCGAAGGTGTCGGTCAGGCCGTCGTCATCCGCGTCGCGGTCGAGGAAGTCCGGGCTGCTGTCCCCATCGGAGATCGGCAGGGTCAGCGGCGTGGGCAAGAGCGGGTCGTGCAGACCGTCGCCATCGATGTCGGCGAAGCCGTCGACTCGCCCGTCACCATCGACGTCCGCGCCTCCGCCCTCGGCGAGGTCCGCGATGCCGTCACCGTCGGCGTCGAGGTCGAGGTGGTTGGCGATGCCGTCACCGTCGAAGTCGGTGCTCATCGGCAGCGAGTCGCAGACGCCGTCGGCCGGGCTGCTGTCCTCGCAGGTGACGATGGCGCTGTCCTCGTAGTCGAGAATGCCGTTGTCGTTGCTGTCCCCGAGCAGCGTGGAGTCGATCTCCTCGATGTCCGGGATGCCGTCGTTGTCGTCGTCGTCGTCGGCCTCGTCCGGGACGAGATCGCCGTCCGTGTCGACGGACTCGCAGGTCAGCGCCAACCCACAGACCTCGGTGCCGAGACAGTCGGCGTTGGTCAGACACTCGGCGCAGCTACGGGCGGCGACGTTGCACACGGGGGTCGCCGGAGTGGGGGCGCAGTCGGCGTCGTCCGTGCAGCCCGCCACGCAGGAGCCCGCGCCGTCACACACGGTACCGACGCCACAGTGGGAGTCCTCGGCACATTCCACGCAGGTGGCGATGCCCCCCACCGAGGTTCCGCAGACCGGCGTGGCGGCGTCGCAGCCATTGTCGACGCCGGAGCCACCCGCGGAGTCCTCGCACGCGGTGCACACGGGAACCGCCGCGCTCGTGTCACAGACCGGGCTCCCGGTCGTGCAGCCGGAGTCGGTGCCGCCGGAGGTGTCGTCTTCACAGACCGCGCAGAACGCCGTCGGTCCGCTGCCGGTGCAGTGCGGGGCTGCGCTGGTGCACCCGTCGTCGGTGCCGGAGCCCGCCATGGTGTCGAAGCAGGGGGCGCAGACCGAGGGCGTTCCGGCACAGACGAAGCCGGGCTCGATGGAACAGCCGCTGCTGCACCCGTCACCGGAGTCGGTGTTGTCGTCGTCGCAGGTCTCGGGCGGAAGGACCACGCCATCGCCACAGACCGGCGCGCACGTCGACGGCGCGCCCATGCACTCGTAGCCGGGCTCGGTCGTGCAGGTGGCGCTGCATCCGTCGCCCGGGAGGTTCCCGTCGTCGTCACAGGTCTCGGGGGCGATCACGACTCCGTCGCCGCACACCGGCGCGCACGTCGACGGCGCGCCTGCGCAGGCGTAGCCGGGCTCGGTCGAGCACGTGGCGCTGCAGCCGTCGCCCGAGGAGGTCCCATCGTCGTCGCAGGTCTCGGGTGCGATGACGATGCCGTCGCCGCATTCGGGAGCACAGGTCGAGGGGGCGCCCATGCAGACGTAGCCGGGCTCGGTCGTGCAGGTGGCGCTGCAGCCGTCTCCCGGGAGGTTCCCGTCGTCGTCACACGTCTCGGGGGCGATCACGACTCCGTCGCCACACACCGGCGCGCAGGTCGAGGGCGCACCCACGCACGCGTAGCCGGGTTCGGTGGAGCAGGTCGCGCTGCACCCGTCACCGGACGCGGTGCCGTCGTCGTCACAGGTCTCCGGCGCGATGACGACGCCATCGCCGCAGATGGGAGCGCACATCGAGGGCGCGCCCATGCAGTCCCAGCCGGTCTCGACCGTGCAGGTGGCGCTGCAGCCGTCGCCGGGCATCGTGCCACCGTCATCGCAGCTCTCGGTGCCTTCGACGATGCCGTCCCCGCAGACCGCGGGGATGGTGCACTCGGTCGCCGTCGCGACCTCTACGGCGTCGAGGGTGTAGGCGTAGCTGAAGGTGACCGATTCCCCGGCGGCGAGCGACTTGCGGATGGCCAGCGAGATCGCGATGTCATCGGTGAGACTGTCGCCGGGCGTGCACGAGTAGCCGGTGCAGTTCCAGATCGCGTCGGGGTCGCGGTTCGAGAACCCACCGTAGGCGACGCGCGCGTCCGGGTCGCTCGAGATCAGGGCGAGGTAGGAGTCGGGGCCGCTCGTGGTCGCCGTCACGAGCGCGAGCGAGCTCGCCGTGCCGTCACCCTGGCTCACGATGCTGTTGGTCGTGTCGTAGCTGCCCGTGACCGGTTGCATGTTGTCCGGGTCGACGTTGCGCATGTACGTCACGGTGGTCGGGAGCAGACCGTTGTTGGTCAGCGTCACCTCGACGAGGATGAAGAGGCCTTCGTTGAGGACGGAGATCGTCTTGTCGACGTCGATGCCCGCCACCGAGCCGGACCAGAACGCTGCCCCGCCGCCGCGCAGGCCGCAGACCAAGGGGCGGCACTCGACGCGCGTTCCGGTGAAGCCACCCGGAATGCCCTGCACTCCTTGAAGGGTGCTGTTGAAGAAGTCGAGGCCGCCGACACTGAGTCCGAACCCCTCCTCGGGCGACCCAGGGACGAAGAAGTCGCCCTTGAAGTCGGTCCAGTCGGTCCGGTCGGGATCCGCGACGAACCCGAGGAGCCCACCACCGCCGCGGGGATGCCAGCCGGCCGGAGGTGGCGAGGCTGCGCCGAACGAGGCTGCCGTCGCCGTTCCCACCTCGAGCAGACGGGACCGCAGGAAGACGTCGGTCCCTTGGTCCACCACTTCGCAGAAGGCGTCGCATCCGGCGCCATCGACGCTGAGGCCCATTTCGGTCGAGGGACACACGTCCCGCGAGTCCGGGACTCCGTCACCGTCCGCGTCTTGGGCTAGAGCCTTCGGGGACGGGCTCGCGAGGGCGAAGAGCAGGCTGGCGACGAACAAGCATGCGCCGGCAGGGGCACGAGAGGATGCGAGGAAGGGCATGGAACGGCGGTACGGCGAAGCTGCCCGAAAGCTGAAGGATCTTTTTTGGGGCCGCCCACAATTTCCCAGTTATTTCAGAATGAGAATCCCGTTCCAAAGCATAAATGCGAAAATAGCGGTATTTAGCGGTGCCCCATTCGTGGAGCACGTCGAAGGTCCCTGCCCCCAGACGAGGCCTTGAAAAGACGGGGCAAAAAAGGGTACCCACACGCTTCGCGAGCCGCATTCGACGGCTCGCCGGAGGAAATCGATGGATCAGCATCCGCAACCCCAGGCCCCGCCGCAGCAGGCGTTGGCCCCGCAGGGTCAGGCCCCGGCACCGCAGGGGGCCGCGATGGCGCCCGCGCAGCCGGTGGCGCCGCTCACGCACGAGATCACCCACGGGCCCTCGTTCGCGATGCTTCGTGTCGACCTGCAGCCCGGCCAGAAGGTCGTGGCCGAGGCCGGCGCGATGGTGGCGCGGAACAGCAACGTCGAGATGGAAGTGAAGATGAACGCCGGCAGCCGCGCCGGGTTCTTCGCGAAGGTGAAGGCCTTCTTCATCGCCATGATCCGCAAGATCGTCGGCGGCGAGACCTTCTTCGTGAACCACTTCAGCTCCCCGCAGGCGCCCGGCGCTGTGTGGGTCGCCCCGACGCTCTCGGGCACGATCGCGCACCGCCGGATGCAGGGCGAGACCATCACGCTCTCGACCGGCGCGTACCTGGCGAGCTCCGGCGACTTCGAGATGAAGATGAAGTTCGGCGGCTTCAAGAGCCTCCTCGCGAAGGAGGGCGCCTTCTTCATCCAGATCACTGGAACCGGAGACCTCTGGTTCAACAGCTACGGCGGTGTTCACGCCGTCGACATCAACGGCCCCTTCATGGTCGACAACGGTCACCTCGTCGGTTTCGAGGGGAACGTCACCTTCAGCATCAAGAGCGCGGGCGGCGGCGCCATGGGCTTCCTGGCCTCGGGCGAAGGCCTGGTGGTCCAGTTCGAAGGCCAAGGCCGCGTCTATCTCCAATCACGAAACGTCGGATCCCTGGTCGGGTGGCTCACGCCGCTCTTGCCTGGTTGAGCGAGGAGCGAGCGAATGCCCCAGATCGAAATCGGATACAAGCCCGCCCAGGCGATGGCGCGGGTCATCCTGCAGAACGGCGAACAGTTCCGCGCGGAGTCGGGCGCCATGGTCGGCATGTCGACCAACGTCCACATGGAGACCGGCTCCACCGGCGGGATCATGAGCGGCCTCAAGCGCATGTTCGGCGGTGAGTCGTTCTTCCAGAACACCTTCACCGCCCAGGGCGGCCCCGGCGAGGTGCTGCTCGCGCACAGCCTCTCCGGCGACATCGTGTCGCTGCCGATGACGCCCAACGGCTACTTCATCCAGTCGTCGAGCTACATCGGTGGTGATCCCTGGGTCCACACCGAGACCAAGGTCGGCGGCTTCAAGAGCTTCTTCGCCGGCGAGGGCGTCTTCGTGCTGAAGGCGACCGCGCAACAGGAAGGTCAGGTCCTCGTGGGTGCCTTCGGCGGCATCCAGGAGCTCCAGTGCGACGGCAACATCGTCATCGACACCGGCCACCTCGTCGCGTGGGACACCACCCTCGAGTACAGCGTCGGCAAGAGCGGCAGCGGCTGGATCGCCAGCTTCCTCTCGGGCGAGGGCCTCGTGTGTCACTTCACCGGCCAGGGCCGGATCTGGATTCAGACTCGAAACCCCCAGGAGTTCGGGTCCATGGTCGGGCGGATGCTTCCCCCGCGGGAGAACTGAGACATGCGCTACGAGATGTTGGACAAGCCGGACTTCGGCGTCGTGCGCGTCGGGTTCGAGCAGCCCGGTGAGCAGATGGTCGTCGAGTCGAGCGCCATGGTCGCGCGAGACGCGGGCATCGAGATGAAGACGGAGATGAAGGGCGGTCTCCTCGCCGCGGCCAAGCGCAAGATGCTCGGCGGCGAGTCGATCTTCCAGAACACCTTCACGGCGACGGCGCCCAACCAGCAGCTCTGGCTGGCGCCCGGTCCCGAGGGTGACGTCATGAACCTCGACATGGACGGCAGCTACGAGGTCATGCTCAACAGCGGCGCCTACCTGGCGGCGGCTCCGAGCGTGACCCTCGACACGAAGTGGGGCGGCGCCAAGGGCTTCTTCAGCGGCACCGGCTTCTTCCTGCTGAAGTGCACCGGCCAGGGCCCGCTCTTCTTCTCGGCCTACGGCGGCATTCACGCCGTGGACGTCGGACAGGCGGGCTACATCTGCGACACCAGCCACGTGGTCGGCTTCACCTCGGGGCTCGACTACAACGTCACGAAGGTCGGCGGCCTCAAGAGCCTCTTCTTCAGCGGCGAAGGCCTGGTCTGCCGTTTCCACGGCCAGGGCCGTCTCTGGATGTCGACGCGCAACGCCGGCAGCCTGGCCGCGTTCGTTCACCCGTTCCGCCGAGTGAAGAGCAAGAGCAACTGACCGCGAAGCGGGCAGTTGCGACGGCACTTCACCCCTCGCCCTCACCCTCGCCCTTGCCCTCTCCCTTTTTCAGTCAGTACCGAAGGCCAGTGGTCGCGTTCCTCGCGACCCTGGCCTTCGCCACGTCCGTCCACGCCCAACCGGAACCCGAAGCGCCCGAGGAACAGGCGGACGCCCCCGAGCTGGCGGACGACCACGGCGCCTCGGAGGCCGCCGCAAGCGAGTCCCTGGACTCCGATGGTGCGGCGGCCAGCGGTACGAGCCGGCCGAGCGAGCTCGACGTGCTCGGCGCCATCGTCGCGAGCGCGGGCATCGCCGGTGAGCTCGTCACGCCCGTGTGCAACGGCGAGACCACGCTGCGGCCGATGGAGGCCGCGATGGCCCTCGAGTCGCTCTACCGCCGCCGCGCGGAGGGCGCGCTCGTCATCGACACCGGCGGCATCCTCGCGCGACATGGCGTCATGCGCTTCGCCGCGCGCGAGAACCCCGAGGCGTTGGCCCAGCTCGCGACCCGGATGGGCTTTCATGCGCTGGCCTTCGGCGAGACCGACCTGGGCGACCCGCGCCCGCTGCTCCTCGCGCGCCTCCGCGCGCTGAAGGCGGCGGGCATTCCCGTGCTCGCGACGAACCTCACCTGCGACGCCGAGCACGCGGAGCTCTGCGAGCTGCTGGTCACCGCCGAGAACGGATTGCCGACCCACGTGATCCGTGACGCCGACGGCGAGGAGACCAAGGTCGCGGTCCTGTCCTTCCTCGAGCCGGAGACGATGGCGCGTGTCGGTCCGGACCGAGCCCAAGGGCTGACCTTACGGCCGTTGAAGGAGAGCATTCGGCTCGCCGTGACCGCGGCGCGTGCGCGCGGCGCCGAGACGGTGGTGGCGATCATCGACAGCGGTCGAGGCGCGAGCGCCGCGGCGCGCGCGCTCAGCGCGGTCGCCGGCCTCGAATCGGAGGAGAAGCCCGACCTGATCCTCTCGAGCGACGCGGGCTCCGAGCTGCTCTTCGCGCGGCCGGCGAGCTTCCGGCCGGCGCTGGTGGCCCCGCCGCCGCGCGGCGCGAGCGACGTGCGCCTGCGCCGCAATCGGATCCACGACACCTACGACGTGCTGGCGCGACCCATCGTCGCCGGCGAGGCGGCGAGCGCGGCGATCCCCGAGCTGGTCGAGGCGTTGGGCGCCGGCTTCTGCGAGGAGCTCGGCGAGCTGATGCCCGGCGGGCGCTTCTCGATGGTCGACGAGGAGTCGGGCGACTCGGTCCCGATGGACGACGAGGGGCTCGTCCGGCTCACGGCTGGCGTGATGCGACAGGTCGCGAACGCGGACGTCGCCATCCTGAACCATTACGCGATCGACAACCGCTGGCGCCCCGCGAACTCGGAGGGATTGACCGGCGCCGACATCCAGATCGGCATCCAGTACGACGAGCCGATCATGGTCGCCGAGGTGACGGCCTTCTGGATGAAGCAGTTCGCCCGAAGCAATCCGTCGGAGCGGGATCTGATGGCGCTCGGGCTCGAGATCACCAACCCCTACGGCTCGCTCGAGAAGGTGAAGGTCAACGGGCGCGTGCTCGACGAGACCGCGCGCTACCGGATCGTCAGCGTGCGCTTCCTCGCCGAGGGCGGCGACGGCGACGTGCTCGGCGGGGCCTCGGACCTCGAATGGGAGCCGCTCGAGGGCGTGACGCTCCGCTCGGCGATGACGGAGTTCCTGGAGGAGCCGCACGAAGAAGACCCGCGCGAGGCGGTCGTCGACCCGTGGGAGATCCTCGAGTGGACCGGCCGCATCAACGTGGACGCGACCTTCACCGGCTCGGCGGTGCGCGACTCGAGCCAGTACGGCGAGGGCCCGTTGACCAACAGCCCGCAGGTGCTCTTCGGTCTCAACAGCCAGCTCGCGCTCAACGCGCTCAGCCGCTACGCGAGCTGGGAGAACCTGGTCACCGCGACCTACTCGATGGCGCGCACGACCGAGAGCGCCGGCTTCGACGAGGGTTCGGACCTGCTCACCTACCGGAGCGCGGGCCTCTACCGGCGCTTCCGCGCGGAGAAGGACGAGCTCTACGTGCCCGACCTGCTGGTCGAGGGCCTGGTGCGGACCGAGTTCAGCCGCTCGGACGAGCGCGACCACCGCTTCATGAACCTCCGCTTCGTCGGTGGTCTGCAGTGGCGGCTGCACCTGAAGGTGCAAGCGCGGCTGGTCGGCGGTCTCGAGGTGATCGAGGTCGCGGACCCGGATCTGCGGAGCGCACAGCCCGGTTTCGGTGCGCAGCTCAACATCGGCCCGTGGCAGGCGATGAAGAGCGGGACGAAGAAGCTCACGCTCACCGCGAACCTCGACTACTTCGCGACCAACCCCGGCGGACGAAACCGCCACCTGATCCAGGCGCTCTTCGACATGCAGCTCAACCTCACGGCGGCCTTCGCGCTGACCTTGAACGTGAGCTTCTACGGTCTGCGCGACCAGATCATGGCGACCGACACCATGCCCGCCCAGGATGGCGCCTTCGCCTTCTCCCTGCAGACCACCGCTGGCTTCCGGGTCGCCTGGACCGAGCGCTGGCTCTCCTACTGATGGGATGGTTGTCATCTCGATGGGGTTCGGATAACCCTGTCGCTCAGCGCCCCACGGGGGCGGGAAGGAAACAGACATGCGGCGAATCACGACGATCCTCGGAGCTCTCGCGGCGCTGACCCTGGTCGGCTGCGGCGGAGACGTGGACGAGACCTTCACCGGTAGCCTCGAGAGCGGCGATGACCTCGTGCCCCAGGACAACTCGTTCGTGGACACCTACACCTTCGACACCAAGGAGGGGTACAGCTGTACGATCGACATGACGTCGACCGAGTTCGACACCTACCTGATGCTCCAGGGCCCGGACGGCGGTGACCTCGGCCAGAACGACGACGTCGCGGCGGGGAACACGAACTCCCAGCTCACGGTCGTCGCGCCGAGCTCCGGCACCTACACGGTCAGCGCCAACTCGAAGACGAGCGGCCTGACCGGCGCCTACTCGGTGCACGTGGTCTGCGCGAAGGCCGGCTGACCCGGACTCGAGTGTGCCACGTCCGTGCCAAGGTGTGCGGCAGACTGTGCCAACGTGAGGTCCGCACGAGGCCTCGACCGACTGAACCCCTGCAATCGCAGGGGTTTTTTCGTTGGCGCGCAACGTGCTCATGGACTTCCCCGGAATGCACGGGAAGGAATCCATGGCACACGCAGCTCCGCGCTACGAACCCCTGGGCGAGGGGCCTTTCGCCAAGACCCACGAGAAGTTCACCCGCGTCGGCGAGTTCGAGTGGGCGGCCCTCGGCGAGGGCATCGAGGACCCGCGGGAGAGAGAGCGCGGTCGTCGTTCGTTCATCCTCCGCGCGCTCGACGAGCAGCGGTCGCTCCTGGCCTTCAGCGAGCTGCTGACCGAGCTCTGCCTGAGCGGAGCACCCATCGACGTCATCGGCTCGATGACGCGGGTCGTCCGCGACGAGGCGCACCACGTCGATCTCTGCGACCGGGTGGTGAAGCAGCTCGGTGGTTGGGGCGAGAAGTCGCCGCATCCGAGCTGGGTGCGCACGAACAAGAAGCTCTCGCTGAAGCGCCGGACCATCCAGATGGTCCTCGGTTCGCTCTGCATCGGCGAGACCGTCTCGGTGGCGATGATCGCCGGGGTCCGGAAGCACACGACCGACCCGGTCACCCTCGAGGTCATGACCCGGCTGCTCGCCGACGAGTCGTTCCACAGCCGCTTCGGCTGGTGGTGGCTCGAGTCGATGCCGCTCACCGACGAGGACCACGAGTTCGCGCGCGGCTACCTCGCGCGGGTCCTGCCGCAGGTGGCGGCGTCGCTCCGGCCGAACGCCGAGGCGCTGGCCAAGCCGCACCGCTACAGCCCCTTCGGGAGCATGTCGGCGGCGGAGCGCGAGCAGGCGTTCACGGAGACGATGGAGACCAAGATCCTCCCGGGCTTCGACAAGGCGGGGCTCGACGCCAGCGGCATCTGGGCCGAGCTGGAGGCGGCGTGATGGCTGCGCGGAAGAGCCTCTGGGAGAGGCTCCTGCTGATCGCTCGCGCGGGGACCGCCGGCACGAGTCGGAAGGTCACGATGGGCGCGGTGACGACGGCGCTCGGGCTGGTGGTCTCGCTCGGGTCCGGTTGCTCGGAGTCCACGACGATCGTCAATCCATTCCCCGACATGACCGTGGTCAACGACATGGGCCAGGTCGACGAGGACGGTGACGGCTGGACGGTCGACGAGGACTGCGACGACACGGACCCGAACGTCCATCCCGGCGCGAGTGAGACCGAGTGCCCGGACGGGATCGACAACGACTGCGACGCCGTGATCGACGAGGGCGACATCGGGGTCTGCAACCCGGTGCCCGACGCCGACATGGACGGCTACCCCGCGGACGTCGACTGCGACGACGGCGACCCGAACATCCACCCGGGCATGCCCGCCGAGGGCTGCTGCCCCGAGCGCGGGACGCCGGACCAGAACTGCGACGGCGTGGTCGGGCCGGACCCCGAGGAGCCGATCGCCTGCAACTGCTTCTACGACGAGGACGGTGACGGCTACGGCGAGGGCTTCGGGCCCGGGCCGGACTGCGACGACACCGACCCGACCATTCACCCCGGCGCGGACGAGGTCTGCGGCGACGGGGTCGACCAGGACTGTGACGGCGAAGACGCCGCTTGTGAGCTTTGAGGAGACTATCGATGCACGGAACGAAGAGTGGCGCGCTGGGGCGCGCGGTGTTGGTGGCCAAGGCGGCCTGCGCCTCGGTCGGCAAGCGGGTGAGCGCGGGAGCCGTCGGTACGGCGCTGGCGGTCATGCTCTCGCTCGGTGGTTGCTCGCAGAGCCACACGAACCTGCCGGACCTCGACGGTGACGGCTACGACCGCGGTGTCGACTGCAACGACGACGACCCGTCGATCCACCCGGGCGTGAGCGAGGGCGAGTGCCCCGATGGCATCGACCAGGACTGCGATGGGCACGACGGCAACCCGGACATCATCTGCAACTTCTTCCCCATCGACAACGACGGCGACGGCTGGGTCGAGGGCGACGACTGCGACGACACCGACCCGAACACGTACCCCGGCGCACCCGAGGACTGCTGTGAGGGCATCGACCGCAACTGCGATGGCTTCGCGGACATGTGCACGAACTGCTTCCCGGAGGCCGTCGATGCGGACGGTGACGGCTACTACGACTCGGGCTGGGTCGACGGCGAGATCGACTGCGACGACACCAACCCGGACGTGAATCCGGGGGCCGAAGAGATCTGCTACGACGGCCTCGACAACGACTGCTCGGGCGGCATCGATGACGGCGTCGAGTGCCCGATCATCAACCCGATCCCGGACGCCGACGGTGACGGCTATACGATCGACGTCGACTGCGACGACTCCAACCCCTTCGTGAACCCGGGGATCGAGTTCGACTGCGTCGACAGCCTCGACAACGACTGCGACGGCGTCGCGGACGAGGACGCGGAGGCCGACGAGTGCCTCTGGTTCATGAACGGCATGCTGGACGTCGACGCCCTCGAGGCCGAGGACGACGCGCCCGTGCTGCTGCCTGGTGAGGGCGAGGGCGACACCTTCGCCTGAGCTGCACCCCACGAGTCTCGGGGCCCCAACCACCCCGTGCGAGCTGACGTAAGTCAACTCATCCAACCCTGTTCATTCCACCCTGCGAACGCCGGGGCCCCATCCTGGGGCTCCGGCTTTCGCTTTTGTCGTTCTGGTGAGGCTGCAAGGTTCCAGCGGGACGTCGTTCTCTTTCTTTCGGTGCGTCGGTCATGCGATCCTCCGTAGCCATGAAACGGATGATCGTTTTGCTCTCGGGCGCGCTCGCGCTCGTGTCGTTGGCCAGCGTCTCGACCGCCGAGGCCCAGTCCGTGGAGCGCTTCCGCAGCTCCGACACGCGGATCACGGGCTTCTTCGGCGTGAACGTCTGCTGTGAGGCCCACATCGTGGACCTCGACGGTCCCGACGAGATCGACTTCGACCTCGATCCGGCCATCGGCTTCGGGCTCCGGGTGGAGCGGAAGGTGGCCGACTGGCTCGCCATCGGCGGCATGTTCGAGTTCGTGGCGGCGAAGGCCGACGGAGTGGACGACCGCTTCTTCTTCATCGACGCGGACATCTTCGGGAAGGTCCTCTACGAGCTGCAGCTCTCGAGCTCGATGGGCCTCGAGCTCTACGGCCTGATCCCCTTCGGCTTCACGGCCGGCATCGACGGTGACGAGACCTTCGGCGACGAGGTCCGGGCGTTCGGCTTGAACACGGGTCTGATGGCCGGCGCGATGCTGCTGCTCCAGCACTTCGGCATCGTCTTCGAGATGGGCATGCGTCACCACAGCGTGTGGGACGAGGCGGACTTCGGCGTGCTCGGCAACCGGGACGTGCGGCTCGGGGTCAACCAGTTCGCGCTCAACTTCGGCGTCTCGGTGACCTTCTGATGCGGCTCGGCGCCGGGGCGATCGCTTCGCTGGTGTTGCTCGCCGCGGCGCCGGCGTGGGCACAGGTGGACGGCGACGAGCCGGTGGTCGCGCCAGAGAGCGGCACGACCAGCGAGGACTCGGAGCCGGCGAGCGGGCAGGCCGTGGGCCAGCGGATCGCTCAGCCCTACGCGCAGCGCACGATCACGATGCCCGCGCGGACGCTGCGGCTCTCCGCGTTCTTCAGCGGCCACCGTCGTGACCTGGCGCTGGACCACGACTTCGTCTTCGCGTTCCAGATCGGCGGCGCCTACGGCATCACCGACGACCTCGAGATCGGCATCGGCACCGAGAAGATCGGACCTTCGGCGATCTTCGCCGGGCGCTCGGCGGCGAGTGGCTGGCGCCCCACCGGCGAGGGTCTGCTCTCGTTCGTGGTGGCGGACGGCGACCTCGATTTCGGCGACATCCCGATCTACGGCCGCTACCGCTTCCTGAGCACCGACCTGGTGGAGCTCGGCGCCGAGATCGCGGTGTTGATTCCGACCCTGACCGACTTCGCCCTTCGCTTCGGGGTGCCCGTTCGACTCCACGCCGGAGAGATCTTCGCGCTCGACACCGGCCTCTACTTTTCGATGGTCTTCGGGCCCGACCCCGCTCCGAGCGGGCTCGACGACGAGTTCTGGGGCGGCATGTGGATTCCGATTCGCCCGGTCATCAACGTCGCCGACTGGCTCGGCCTGGCGCTGACCACTGGCCTCCACATCGGGCCTTTCGACAACGACCACATCTCGATTCCCCTCGGCCTCGAAGCCGTGGCGTCGTTCCCGATGGGCACCGCCAGCATGCTCGACCTCGTCGCCGGCTTCGAGTGGCCCGCCTTCCTCCGCCCCGGCACCGACAACAACGACAAAGCCGAGGTCAGCACCTACGTCCTCAGCGCCGGCGCCCGCCTCTACTTCGGCCTCTGACCCCCTTTGATCTGGGGGACACTCCCCCCCTCCGGATCCCCCTGTTTCTCAAGGGCCTCCGAGAGCAAAATGAAAACTATCCCGTTCCGCGGGTCACGGGCGGACCTCGGGACGGTCGTTCATTTTGCTTCCGGAGGGCCCTGTTTTTTCGGGGGTTCCGAGGGGGGGGAGTGTCCCCTCTTTCTCAGCCTCAGGAGTGCAGGGAGGTGGAGGGACAGGGTGGCGAGGAGGACGGTGCCGGTGAGGGCGGCGGCGACGATGGCGCCCGTGGGGGCGAGGCTGGCGTCGGCGCCGGGGAGTAGGCGGAGGATCGCCGTCACCCACATGGCCATGGCGATGAGGTTGAAGCCGATGAGGAGGGTCTCGACCAGGCGGACGGAGATGACGCGGCGCTGGGTTTCGATGGCGCCGGCTTCGCGGCGCTCCTCGGGATCCTCGGGGCCGTCGTCGTCCGACGTGAACGCGGGGCCGCTCGCGGCCCAAGCGGAGAAGAGGATCATCGACAGGTTGAAGGCGATCAGCGCGAGCGCCCACCAGAGCTTGGTCGGCGAGGTGTAGCCCGGGCCCTCCGCGGCCCAGTGGACGGGCGCGACGGAAGGCAGATAGGGCAGCGTCCAGCGGAAGAAGATGCACACCACGGCCAGGGTCGAGGCGTGCAGGAGCTGTAGTGGCCAGCTGATCAGCGCGCTCATCGGCGCGGGCGCGTGCGGGTCCAGGTAGCGCGGCCCCGGGATGGCCGGGTCCCGATGGCGGCGCGCGCGAATCGCTGCGCCTGCCATCACCATCGCCGGCCCGATGATCGCCCAGAGCAGGGTCGCCCCGAACGCCAGGTCCGCGCGCCGTCGGGTGCCGATCGCCACGAGCCACAGGATGGCCGCCACGGCGTTCATCACCCGGAACTGCCGCACGCTCTTCCGATCGCGCTCGCTCGGATCGTCGAGCGCGACACCGAAGCCGTCCCGTGCGGTGAGCGACGCGTCACACGCCACCGCCACTCCGAAGGCGAGCAGCAGCAGCGGGAGCCGGTCGACGAAGCCCATCATCGAGAGACGATGCGACCGAGCATCAGGGCTCGGCCGGCGGCCGCGACTGCCGGGCCACCTCGACCAAGAGCTCGTCCAGCTCGTCGATCCGCTCGTCGAACTCGACGGCGACCTTGTGCTTCCAGAGCCCCTCGCTGTCGGCGTCGTTGTCGCTCACGCGAACGATCGTGCCGGTGACCTTGCGCTCGGAGACCTCGTCGCCCGGGATGCTCATCGTCATCGTCACCTTCGCCCCCGGCTCGGGCTTGGCCGCGGCGACCATCATCACGCCCACCTCCGAGAGGTCACGGCTGATGCCCATGATCACGTCCCCGCTGGTGTCCATCTGCATCGGGAACCAGATGGCGTGACGGGGGGCTTTGCGCTTTTCGTCGGTCACGGTCGCTCCATTGTAGACGACTTACTTCGCCAGGCCGATCTCGCGCAGCCGCTGCTGCAGGAACTCGTCGTTGTGGATCGGCGGGTACTTCGGCTTCTGCCCTTCGGGCACACAGCTCTCCAGCACCTCGAGGGTCACGTCCAGGTGCGGGTGCACGAAGAAGGGCATCGAGTAGCGCGGCTTCGGGTCGCCCTTCGGGTTCACGACCCGATGGGTGGTCGCTGGGATCTGGTCGTTGGTGATCCGGCTCATCATGTCGCCGGTGTCCACGATGATCTGCCCCGGGATCGCGTGGATCGGGAGCCACTCGCCCTCACGGGTGAGCAGCTCGAGCCCCGACTCGTCCGCCGGCGGCAGTAGCGTCATCAGGTTGATGTCCTCGTGCTGCGCCGCGCGCATCACGCCCGGCTCGTCGAAGCCATCGCAGACCGGGTAGTGGATCACCCGGAGAATCGTGTTCCCCTTGTCGACCATGTCGGGGAGGAAGGCCTTCGGCTGTCCCAGGTACGCGCTGAACGACTCCAGGACGTCGAAGGCCACCCGGTCGAGCTCCGCGAAGAGCGCCTTGCTCGCCGCCTCCACCTCGGTGACCTCCGCCGGCCACAGGTTCTTCGCGAGCCGCGGCGCCATCGGGTCGCCTTCCGGCAGCTCACGCCCCGCGTGGAAGAACTCCTTCAGGTCTGCCTTCTTGCTGTCCTTCGCGTGCTCGACGCCGAAGCTCGTGTACCCGCGGCGACGCCCGTCCTCGGGGGTCTCGTACTTCCGCTTCACCTCGTCGTCCAAGGCGAAGAAGGCCTTGTAGGCCGCGTAGGTGCGGTCGAAGACCGACTGGTCGATGCCGTGGTTCTCGATGGCAGCGAAGCCGAGCTCGCGCAGGGCGTCCCCGAGCTTCTTCGTGAAGGCCTCGCGGGTGCCCTCGTCCCGATACTGGGAGAGGTCGACGACGGGAATGGTCTGTTCCATGGGCTTTCTCCGTGTCACCGGGTGAGGGCCCGGCCGGACCGAGGATCTACCACACCACAGCCAGTGATTGCTCCCGGGCGATCCTTCTGCTTTGGTGGGCCCCGATGAAGCGTCTCGAGCGCCTCCTGGACCTGGTGCACGTGCTCCAGAGCAGCCGCGAGCCGGTGACCCTGAGCGCGCTCAAGGAGGCGTTCGCCGACTACTCGGGCGCCAACGACGAGTCGATCCGCCGCAAGTTCGAGCGGGACAAGGCCGAGCTCGCCAACCTCGGCATCGTTCTCCGCTACATCGACGACGAGGACCGCACCGGGTACGTGCTCGACACCGAGGCGACCTACCTGCCCGAGATCGAGATGGGCGAGGAGGACCGCGCCCTCCTCGCCACCGCGGCCCAGGCGGCCCTCGCGACGCCTGGCTTCCCGCACCGGCGCGCACTCCGCCTGGCCCTCGCGAAGCTCGGCACCGACCCGGCCGACGACGAGCGCGCCCTGCTGCGCGTCGGCCACCGCGCGGAGAAGGCCGGCGCCGAGCACGTCGAGGCGCTCAGCGAGGCGGTCGCCGAGCGCCGCAAGGTCCGCTTCCACTACCGCCGCGCCGACGGCGAGACCGCGAAGCGTGAGGTCGACGCCTACGGCATCTTCCTGCGCGAGGGCGCCTGGTACCTCATCGGCCACGACCACGGCCGCGGCGCGATGCGGGTCTTCCGGGCCTCGCGGATGGAGGCGCCCGAGGTGATGGACGGCGGGCCTCACTTCGAGGTCCCCGAAGGCTTCTCGGTCGCCGAGTACCGCGCGGTGTCGCCGCTTCGCTGGAACGTGCACGAGCCCGTCACGGCGACCGTCTGGGTCGACCCGGAGGTCACGTTCCTGGTCGAGCGCGACTGGGGCGAGCCGAACGACCAGAGCGTCTTCACCGTGGAGACGTCCAACGTGGACTTCCTGGTCGACCAGGTGCTCTCGCTCGGTCGTCGCGCCGAGCTGCGCTCCCCGCCTCAAGCCCGCGCACGCATCGCCGACGCGCTCCGCGCAATCCTCGTCGCCCACGAAGGGAGCGCCTCGTGAGCCGGTTGCCCGAAGACCTGACCCGCTTTCTCTTCCTGGTGCCCTACGTCGCCCAGCACCGCCACGGCGTCACCGTTCGCGAGCTCGAGGACATCCTCTCGATCTCCCGAAAGGACCTCGCCACCCTGCTCGATCGCGTGGCCATGGTCGGCGCGCCGGACGGCGGGCCCGACGAGCTGGTCGAGATCTTCCTCGAAGGCGGCCGCGTCCACGTCGCCCTTCCGCAACGTTTCACCCGCCCGCCGCGTTTCGACGTGCGCGAGATGATGGCCTTGCTCGCGGCGCTCGCGCCCCTCCGCGCGAACGCGCCGCCCACGATCGGCGAGCGGGCCAACGAGCTCTCCGAGCGCATCGCCGGGCTCGCAAGCGAACGGGCTGCGGCCATCGGCAAGGACGTCGGCGACCGCGTGCAGATCCTGGCTGACGGAGCCGAGCGGCCCGGGGTGCTCCACACGCTCGAGACCGCCCTCCGTGAGCAGCGCGCCGTCGAGGCGGAGTACTGGACGGCTGGGCGCGACGAGCTGAGCACGCGCCGCATCGAGCCCGCCGGCATCGTGCAGGTGCGCGGCGCTTGGTACCTCATCGGCGGCGACGAGAAGACCTTCAAGGTCGAGCGCTTCCGGAGCGCTGCGCTCGGCGAGCCGATGGACGAGGCGCCCGACATCGACCTGGAAGAGGCCCGCCGTCGCCTCGAAGAGCTCGACCTCGGTGACGGGGCGGTGCAGGTGAAGGTCGGCGAGCGCACCTTTCGCTGGGGTTCCGGTGGCCCGGCCGGCACGCGCCGATGGGTGCGCGCGCAGCGCGGTCGCGCGGCGATCCAGAGTCCGCCCGAAGCGCGAGCCGCGATGGTCGAAGAGGTGAAGGCCCTGCTCGCGCGCTACGAGGGGGACGAATGAGAGCTCTGCTCGCGATCGTCGTGCTCACCGGCTGTGGCTCCGTCCCGACCGAGCTCCATGGAACCTGGAGCGCCTCGGGCGATCTCGGTGGCGGTCACTCGTGGATGAAGGAGTACGTGGTCGACGCCGATGGCTTCTCGATGAGCGGCTACCCGCCGATCTCGAAGAAGTGCGACCTCGAGCTCCTCTCGACCGAGGGCTCGGTGCACACCTTTCGCGCGACCGGGTGCATGGAGAGCGCGCCGGGACCCGAGGTCGCCATCGACGACCACGACATTCGCATCGAGGTCGCCGGCGATGCGATCACGTGGGACGGTGAGGAGCTGCATCGGCAGCAGCAGGCCGGGTCAGCGCCCTGAGCGCGTGCGCGATCGCCAACCCGCTCATCGCGCCGAACACCAGGCCCGTCCCGAGGCGCAGCCACCAAAGGTCGAGGGCCGCCGTCACGAGTCCGAGCGCGACCTGGAGCGCCAGCGGTCCGATCGCGATCACCCACCACGCGACCCGCTGAAACGGGACCCGAGGAAAGGCCATCGAGAGCCAGCCGCCCACCGCGACGCCCGCGTAGATGCCGGTGCAGCGGTGACAGACCGCGGCCCCTTCGAACGAGCGACCCGGGTCGGCGTGACACACCACGGCGCCCAGCCCGTGGATGGCCGAGTCGAGCGTGGACCCCTCCGGCGCGAGCCAACCCATCAGCACCAGGGCGGTAGCCGGCAGACCGACCAACGCTGCGCCGAGGATTCGAGGGCCCATGCCCCGAGTATGGCATCGGGGGTAGCCGCGGGACCGAACTCGACCCACCATACGATCCCATGGGCAGAATGCTGACGATCCCCGACGCCAACGACGCGCTCCCCGGCCGGGACGCCCCGATCCAGGTCTCGGACGTGCACTACGTGAACGGCCACCCGACGGTGGGGCCCTGGCCCGAAGGGATGCAGGAAGCGGTCTTCGGGCTCGGCTGCTTCTGGGGCGCCGAGCGACTCTTCTGGCGTCTCGACGGCGTCTACTCCACCCAGTCCGGCTATGCCGGCGGCCACACGAAGAACCCGACCTACCAAGAGGTCTGCAGCGGCGGCACGGGGCACACCGAGGTGGTTCGCGTGATCTTCGACCCGAAGACGATCTCCTACGCCGAGCTCTTGAAGACCTTCTGGGAAGCGCACGACCCGACCCAGGGCATGCGCCAGGGCAACGACACCGGCACCCAGTACCGCTCGGCGATCTACACCTACGGCGATCAGCTCGCGCAGGCTCGGCAGTCCAAGGCCGACTACGAGGCGAAGCTGAAGGCGGCCGGCATGGGCGCGATCACCACCGAGATCCGGGAAGCGCCGCCCTTCTACTACGCCGAGGACTACCACCAGCAGTACCTCGGGAAGAACCCGAACGGCTACTGCGGCCTCCGCGGCACCGGCGTCGCCTGCGCGCTCTGACCCACTGACTCTGCCCGGTCTGCGCGGCTTCTCGCGCGGGCGGTCCCGAGTTCGCTACTCTCGCGCCCTTGGACCCCGTCCTCCTCGAGCTCCGATTCGGTGAGACGTCGTTCGCCATCCATTCGTTCGGAGTGGCGATGGCGGTCGCGCTGGTCGTCTGCTGGTACGTGGTCACCGGTCCGCCTTCCGACGGGCTGAGCCGACGGACCCGCGGCCGAGCCTTCGTGGCGTTGGTCGGAGGCGCCGCGGTCGGTGCGCTCCTCGGTCGCCTCATCGGCGGCGGCGGCCTCTCGCTCGGTGTGCTCGGCGCGTTCGCGTTCCTCCGGCTCGTCGGACCACCGACCGTGCTCGGTCGCCACGGCGCGGTGGCGCTCGGCCTCGCGATTCACGCGTGGGGCATCGGCGGTTGGCTCGACGGCGCGGTCTTCGGCTACCCGCTCGCCGCCGATGCGCCCGAGTGGCTCCGCTCGCTCGGCATCTACTCCCGCTGGGCCGATGGCACCGGCGCACCCGCGCTCTTCGCGCAGATCGCCGAAGGCTGGCGCGAGCACGACGCGGTGGTCTCGCTCGCGACCCATCCGGTCGGCCTCTACTACGCCGCGTTCGGTGCGGCGCTCGCCGCGCTCGCCGCGGTCCGCAGAGGGCGGCCGGAGATGCCGTGGGTGCTCGTCGGTCTCTTCGCGGTCGGGCGCATGCTCCTCGACGGGCTCCGCCACGATCTCTCGTCCGTGGCGCTCGCCTCGGAGCGTGCGCTGAGCTGTCTGCTGCTCTTGGTCGCGGTCGTCGGCTTCTGGATGTGGATCGTCCAGCCGGCCGAACCCGAGCCCGACGTCAGTCCGTGACCAGCGCGCAGGCGTTGGTGAAGCAGTCCTCTTCGGGCCGCTCCTTCGTGGTGACCCGGAGGATCACCTCGTCGCCCTCGCGCCAGCCGCGCGTGATCAGGGTCTCGCCCGGCCACACCGGCTTGCGGAACTGACCGCGGAGCTCCTTGAGCTTGGCCGGGTCGCCGCCGCAGACCTCGTTGAGCACCGCGCGACCCACGTAGCCATAGGTGCAGAGGCCGTGGAGGATCGGCAGGCCGAAGCCGGCCTTCTCGCCGATCGCCGGGTCCGCGTGCAGCGGGTTGAGATCCCCGCTGAGCCGATAGAGGAGCGCTTGCTCCTCGCTCGTCTTCTCGGTGACCTCGAAGTCCGGGTCGCGGTCGGGCTTCTTGTTGCGGTAGCTGGGCGGCGGCCGCTCGCCGCCGAAGCCACCGTCGAGCCGGAAGAGGATCATCCACTCGGTCTCGCAGACCAGCGCGCCGCTGCCGTCCTTGGTCTCGGTGGTGAAGATCGCCTGACCCATCCGCTTCATGTCGTAGATGCCCTCCACCTTCCCGGTGGTGAAGAGGCTCTCGCCGGCCTGGAAGGGGCGGTGGAGGGTGATCTTCTGGGCGCCGTGGACCACCCCGAGCAGGTCGCCGCCGGTCTTCTCGAAGAGCTCGTCCATCGCCGCGAACGCGGGGATGACCGCGTAGGTCGGCAGGACCTTCGGGCCGCGGCCCTCGTAGAGGAAGTCCAGCTCGTCGCGCGTCGCGCCCACGCCGAGGGCGTAGAGGACGGCGTCCTTCCAGGTGAGCGAATGGACGAGCGCTTCGGTCTCGTCCCCAACCACGTCGGTGCGTAGGGCCATGAGGCGCGCACCTTACCCGGTGGTCGGGAAAAATCGAGTCTCCGGCGTGCGCCTACGCGCTACACGGGGCGGAGTCGGCGGAGCTTCAGGACCCGGCCACCGCCGCCATCCGGATCGATGGGCGGGAGCGAGAGGACCAGCCGCTCGATCCAGGGCAGGGCATGGATCATCGCGGCCTCCGCGTGGAGCTCGGAGAAGCGCGAGACCTCGAAGGCCAGCACGAGCCAATAGATGCCGCCGAAGCTACGGGCCAGATAGGCCAGGTCGTCGTCGTGGACGGCGTGGCGGGTACCCAGCTCGCCATCGCCCCGGCACGCTTCGCGGAGCGCGGTAGTCGCGGCGAAGACGGTGAGCCGCCGGTGCCATTCGTCGGCGTCGCGCTCGTCACCCGCGTCGGCGCGGATCTGGGCGACGGGGCGCTCGAGCTCGGTGGGGACCTCGGTGTTCGTGCCGGCGAGCATCGCCGCCAGATCGAGGTCGCCCGCGCTCGCGAGCGCCAGCGCCCCGGCCGCGCGGGCCGCGGCGTCGAGGTCTTCGTCTCCGCGTGGGCTGAGCGAGCTTCCCCAGAAGACCGGGGAGTCGTTGTCGATGACCAGCGCAGCGAGCGCCGAGGTCTGGCCCGCGAGCACGTCGAGGGCATCGTCGAGCGCGTGTTGCGGGTTCCCGGCGGGCCGCGGCGCCGGCGGGCTGACGCGGTCGAAGGTGGCGTCGAAGGAGCGGGCCAGGAAGACGAGCTTCTCGCGCAGTCGCGTGAGCTCCTCGTCCGAACGCTCGGCGTCCGGCAGGAGGGCGACCAGGCGGAAGCCGGTCGGGAGGGCGCACCACACGGCGTCTTCGCCGGGGTCCTTGCCGCCGAGCTCGAGCCGCGCGTCGTCCGCGCCGAGCTCCTTGCGGACCACCTCCAGCAGTCGTTCCACCTCTTCCATCGGTCAGAGCATACCGAAGACCAGCGGTCGCGCCGAGTGACGGTGTACTCGGTTAGATGCAGCCGCCGTCGTAGGCGCACCACCCGCCGGACTCGAGTGTGGTGCCCATGGGCAGCACGAGGAGCAGGTCACGGAAGATCGCCACGCGCACGCCGTCCGCGCGCTTCACCGTGTACACGAAGGGGTAGCCGCGAATGCAGCCGCGCGGGAGGGCGTCTTCGAACGCGAAGCGGACCTCGAAGCCGAGCAGGGTCCGGCCCACGACGCCGCGGAAGGTCTGGCCGGTCTCGTCGAGCTCGGCCACGTTCTCCGGCGGCTCGGCGAAGGTGGCGACCGAGCCACGGTAGAAGGTGGCTGCGTCCTGATCGGCCAGGTCGAAGACGTCGACCGCGTCGAAGGCGCCGCCGTATTCGTCGCCGGCGCTCACGATCTGCTCGAAGGCGACCTGGAGCGTCGAGGTGGCCGTCTCCCGCAGGAGGTGGACCTCCTCGCCTTCGGGGAACGCGCCGTCGAGGGGGTCGAAGCCGAAGGTGCGCTCTGCGCGGTCGGGGAAGCCGTCGCCGTCCGAGTCGGGGTTCAGCGGATCGGTGCCCTCGGCCATCTCGGTGGTGTTGCACAGACCGTCGCCGTCGAGGTCGTCCGGGGTGCCGCCGCTGCCGTCGAGGATCCCTGGACCCTGGTCTCGGGGTGGGGGCGGACCGACATCGTCGCCGCAGCCGACCCCGAGGGCGAGGAGCAGGGACGCGAGGGTGAAGAGGCGATCCACGGGCCAAGCGTTGCCGGCCTGCGGCCGATCGTCAACGACGGCGTCGTCGTTCGGCTCGACGGATGAGATCGGGCTGCGTAGGGTTCGATCCGTGAAGGCCCCTCGGGATCTGCAGCGCGACGTCCCCCTCGCCCCTCGCACGACCCTGGAGCTGGGTGGACCGGCGGAGCTCTTCCTCGAAGCACGTTCGCTCGAGGCGCTCCAGGCGGCCATGCGCTGGGCGGAAGGCGAGGGCCACCCGGTGACCTTCCTCGGCGGTGGCTCGAACGCCATCGTCCCGGACGAGGGCGTGCGGGGGCTCGTGGTCGCGATGGCCACCCGAGGAGTCGAGGTCACCCGCAAAGACGCGGACACCGTTCACGTGCGGGCGCAGGCCGGCGAGGACTGGGGCGCGTTCGTCAGTCGAGCGGTCGGCGAGGGGTGGGCCGGCGTGGAGTGCCTGGCGGGGATCCCCGGTCAGGTGGGCTCGACACCGATCCAGAACGTCGGCGCCTACGGACAGGACGTGAGTCACACGGTGGTGCGTGTCGGCTGCATCGATCGGCTCTCCGGCGAGCGGGTGGAGCGGAGCGCGGAGGAATGCGCGTTTCGCTATCGGGACAGTGATTTCAAACGCCACCCCGGCCGGTTCGTGGTGACCGACGTGACCTTCGCCCTGCGCGAAGGAGGCTCGCCGCTACTCACCTATCGCGAGTTGGTCGAGCGCGCCCCGAGCGCGCCGAGTCTCGAGGCGGTGCGGGCCCTCGTGGTGGATCTCAGGCGAGCGAAGTCCATGGTGCTCGATCCCACCGACCCCAATCGTCGGAGCGCAGGCAGCTTCTTCACCAATCCCATCGTCGATGCCGAACAGGCCGCTGCCGTGGCGGCGATCGCGGCGCGGCGCGAGCTCGGGCCGGTGCCCGAGTGGCCGGCCGAGGGAGGCGTCAAGCTGTCGGCTGGCTGGCTGATCGAACGCGCCGGCTTCCCCAAGGGCAGCCGGCGGGGTCCGGTGGGCCTGAGCACGAAACACGCCCTCGCGGTCGTTCATCACGGCGGCGGGACCACGGCCGAGCTCCTGGCCTTCGGGGAGGCGATCGCTGCCGCCGTGCGGAACGAGTTCGGGGTCACGCTCGAACGTGAGCCCCGGCTTCTCGGCTGCGATTGACGCTCTGGCAGCTCGGCGACCGTCACACCGTCATCGTGGCGCGTCACACTTCGCCGGGGCGAAACGTTACGCCCGAGTGTGACGCGTGACGGTCAAGCGCGTGCTGCCGAAGCCGTGGAATTCGCGAAAGAAACGCGCGAAAGGCTGCGGAACTGGATGAATCGGATGAAGAGTCGCATGGGCTTACCTCGTGGTTGACCCATGGACTCTGCAGCACCCGTGCCAGCGAGGGCCAGGGTGAGGGAGGCGCGCACTCGCGCGGTCTAGAACGCCAGGCTCATGCCAATGGCGGCGTAGGGGGTGCCCAGGCGCGCCATGAGGGCGAAGTGATCGTTGATCCAGAACTTCCCGCCAACCGCGAAGAGGATCCACGCGCCGGGATAGTTGGCGAAGTCATTGTCGGCGTCGCCGTCGAACACCCAGGGACCGAGGAACACGTTGGCGCCGACCTCGGCGAACGCGCTGAGCTTCTCGTTGAAGTAGAACTCCCAGTGCAGACCCACCGGGAAGCCGAAGCCCGGGCCGTACTCGTTCCCTGTGCCCGGGTTGTAGCGGATGTAGTAGAAGTCCGCGCCGACGGTCAGGTAGACCGCGTTGTTCAGCGTGCTGATGAACCCATTCCTCACGAGCGGGATGCCGAGCCGAACACCCGTGGCCAACCCGACCCCGTACCAGGCGGGTCCGACGTGGATGTCGAGGGTCACCGGGCGTGAGCCGTTGTGCGGCGTCTCGATGGTGATTCGGCTGATGTCTTCCTGCGCGGAGGCTTCGCTCCCGTCGGCAGCGATGGCAGCGAACACGACACATGCGGAGAGAATGGCTCGTTTCATACCCCCGATGGTACGTCTGCCGATCCGCCAGACTCAACGCTTACACTTGACTACGTGACCCCCACTTGTGGGCTTTCGCTCTCGGCGTCGGCTGTCGGCACCGAGTACCGAACGCCGAGAGCCGGCTACCAGGGATCGCTGAACGCGGGGTTCGTGATGAATCCCTCGTCGGTCAGGCTCTCGAAGAACGCCATCATGTCCGCGCGGCGCTCCTCGGTGAGCTCGAAGCCGTTCACGAAGATGCTCTTGTTGGGGCTCAGCGCTCCGTCGCCGACGTTCTCGCCCTCGGTGGTCAGGGTGCCGCCGCGGGCGTAGTGGTCGAGCACTGCGTCGAGCGTCTCGAGCGAGCCGTCGTGCATGTAGGGCGCCGTGAGCGCGATGTTGCGCAGCGTCGGCGGCTTGAAGCGGCCCATGTCGCCTGGGTCGCCCGTGTGCTCGAAGAGGCCGGTGTTGCTCGCGGGGTACGCGCCGCGGCCGTCGATGTTGTAGAGGCCGTTGTTCTGGAAGCTCGCCTGGTCGAAGACGTTGTTCGCGTGGTCGACCGAGGCGCTGAAGACGAAGCCGCCGTGGCAGTGGAAGCACTCGAGCTCTTCGCCGAAGAAGAGCTCGGCGCCGCGCTTCGCGGAGTCGCTGATCGCGTCCTCGTCGCCGTTGGCGTAGCGGTCGTAGGGCGAGTCACCGCTGATGAGCGTGCGCTGGAACGACGCGAGCGCCTTGGTCACGTTGGCGACCGTGAAGGGGTCCGCCTCGTCCGGGAATGCGATCGGGAAGAGGTCCTGGTAGACGGGCTCGGCGCGGAGCCGATCGAGCATCTCGGTCTCACGACCGGCCAGGCCGAGCTCGACGGGGTCTTCGCCGAACATCGGCACGAGCGCCTGCCGTTCGAGGTCTCGGAGCGCCGAGTTCGCCCAGGTGAGCGTGGGCGCGTAGGCGACGTTCGCGAGGCTCATCGACCCACGCGGGGTCATGTCGCCGGTGCTCCCGGGGCTCTGCGCCAGCCCATCCGTGAAGGCGAGCGACTGGAGGTGACAGCTCGCGCAGCTCTGGGTCTCGTTCCCGCTGAGTCGGGTGTCGTAGAAGAGGTAGCGCCCGAGCTCGGCCTTTTCGATGCTCATCGCGTCGTCCTCGGGGACGCGCGGCTCGGGGAAGCCAGGGGGCAGGTCCCAGTCGTAGCCGTCGTCGCCCCCACAGGCGGAGAGCACGAGGACCGCGAGAATGGCGTTGCGGCGACTCACGGTTCGATGCGGAAGAACGTCTGGGTACCGGGAGCGGGCGACCCGCCGAACGCGAGGCCGAGGCTGCCGAAGATCGGCGCGCAGTCGGGGTCGTCCGGGTTCGACATGCAGCCTGGCGGGGTGTCCATGGTGTTGTCGAGCATCGAGGCCTCGACCAGCCCGGCGACGTCCGCGACGACGGTAGCGGTCGCCGGATCGAAGTCGAGGCTCCCATCGACCGAGAACTCGGGGACGTTGGGGCTGGCGCAGGTCGCGTTCCCCATCATGTCGCCGTCGCACTGCGTGCTCCCGAGGTGCACGCGCCACGCGTCGGCGAGCGAGGTGCGCGCGTCGATTCGGATGAACTTGTAGCCCGCGTTCCAGGTCCAGAAGAGCTCGCTCAGCGAGAGCGGGGGCGCGGCCGCGGTGGGGTTCTGGTGGTTGAGCTCGGCCGGGACTCCGAGCTTGAAGCGCACGCCCACGTAGTCGCCGTCGGGAGCGTGGCCTTCCAGGACGGTGCGCAGGTCGGCGTTGCCCATGTCCCCACAGCCGTCCTCGAAGTCGAGGAGCGCGACCTCGCCGTTCTGCCACTTGCCGTCGTCATCGAGCTCGAAGGGCGTCTCCTCGCCCGTCACGTCGAAGAGGCGAACGTCGTGCACGTAGAACCGGAAGTCGCGGATGGTCAGGTCTGCCCCGGACGCGCCGAGTCCCGAGTAGGTCTGACCACAGGTCAGCGGCTGGTCACCGACCATGGCGGCGAAGGAGATCGACGTCACGGCGTTCCCGTCTCCGCACGACAGCAGGCCGAGGGCCAATCCGAAGCAAGCGATGGTGCGCATGGGCGGCAATGTAGTCCCGGTTTCGCGAGAGCGGCAATGCGACATCTCGTCGCTCCTGCCGCGCCTCACTCGAACTCGAGGCGCCAGTGGAAGTCGACGCCGACGTTGCCCACGTTCGAGGCGCTCTCGCGGTTCACGTTGTCGTACTGGATCCGCATGCTGGTCTGGTCGCCCATTCGCATCTCGGCGCCTGCCTGGAACGTGCGGTCGTCGCCGCTCAGGCCCGTGGCCGCGCTGAGCCGGACGCGCTCGGTGATGCGCTTGCCCACGGTGAGCATCGGTTCGGGCCGACCGGTGTTGGGCGAATAGCGGGTCGTGACTGCGAAGTCGTCGATGATGCCGACGGCGCTCGTCACCTCCTCGTTGACCCCGCTGAGCGCGCTGAGCGCCTCGAGCGCGGTGCCGCCCACGTCGCCCGCCTGGAGCTGTTGTGCTTCGGCGGTGGTCATGCCGACGGTGAGCAGGAGCATGAGGTCTTCCTGGCTGAGCGATGGTGTGGAGCTCGCGTCGATCCGGAAGGCGTCCATGGTCCCGTGGGCGTGGAGTCGGACCCGCCACGCGGGAGCGGTCAGATCCGATGCCGACGCTTGCCGACGGATCTCCGTGGTCGCGGTGACGTCGAAATGCGGATCGATGCGCGTCGGGTCGTCGAAGGTGATGTCGCCATCGGCCACGCTCAGCTCGGTGTTGCGGAAGCGGACCGTGCCCTGTGGGATGGCGAGGTCGCCGACGACGCCCCAGCGCTGATCGGTGCCGACGATCCGAAAGGGCCGATCCTGGTCGTCGACGTCCAGGGTCACGTCGAGGAGGTTGTTGGTCACGCGTACGGGGGTGCGGGTCTCGATGCGGACGTCGAGCTCGACGTTGTCGTCCTGCGGATCGTAGCGCTCGACCTGGGTGACCTGCGGTCGATAGAGCTGGCCGAGAGTCGGGCTGAGCTGGATGGGTCGCCGGTAGGAGACGCGACCCAGCTGGATGTTGCCCGAGAGGAGCGGCAGCCGCTGTCCCTGGGTCCATCCGATCTGTGCGCGACCATCGAAGCCGACCTCGACGCCCTCCTCCGGGACGAAGACCGCGTTCCGCATCGCGAGCTCGAAGGTGTAGCGAGTGAGCGCGCCGTTCTCGAGGTTGGCCGCGCCGCTCGCCGACAGGCGACCACCGCCGAGTTGGCCCTCGAAGTCGGTGAAGAGGATGTTGCGCGCGTCGAAGCGCACGTCCCCACGCAGCCGCCGGATGCGTGAGCCGTCGGCGGTGGTGAGGCCGCCGCCGCGGAGCCGCGCCTCTCCGTAGACGGCGGGGTTCCCCATCGGTCCGCCGACGTCGACGTGCATCCGGATCGTGCCGCTGCTCCCGCTGATGTCCTCGCTGATCAGGGCGAGCACCCCGAGGTGCAGCTCGCCATCGAGCGCCAGATCCAGTCGACCGCGGGAAGAGATTCGCCCGCGCGCCTGGAAGGCGGACTCGGCGTTGCTCTCGAGGCGCAGCCGTTCGATCTCCGCGCCACCCGATTGGAGCGCAATGACGATGGGCTCTTCGTTCCAGACACCCAGGGTGGCGTCACTGCCGCCGAGGCCCTCGGACTTCAGCTCGAATCGCTCGAGTCGGATCTCCCCATCGAGCGAGCGGTCCTGGAGCATCGCGCCGCCGGTCAGCGCGATGCGACCGTCGACCCCGCCGTGGACGCGCTCGTCCAGCGTCCCTTCGAGAAAGGGGGCGAAGTCGAGCTGGTGCAAATCGATGACGCCGCGCGTTGGATAGACCGGGGTCCAGCCGAGGGCCATGTCGACCAGGAGCTGACCGTCGAGCCCTTCGCCGCACACGAGGAACGCCTGCGGGGTGCGTGAGCGAGCGATGGTACCGGTCTGGGTCCGGATGTCCGGTCCGGGACGCCAGTCGGCGTGCGCGAGTCCGTGACGCGCGTGCGCGCAGGACTCGTCCTCGGGGATCGTCGACCACTCCTTGGCCTGCGCGACCCAGGGGTCGGAGGGATCGGTCAGCCGCACGTAGGCGCGGCCGTCGCCGAGGAGCGCGTCACCCCAGCCGAGCCCCGTGAGCATGACGTCGAGATCCATGCGGGGGAGGTCGGCGGTGCCTCCGATGGTCCCGAGCACCGAGTAGCTGCCGCGCAGCTGCGGCATGCTCTCGCTGATCCCTTCGGTCTTCGCGATGGCGATCTGGTCGGCAGCGACCGTCAGCTGCAGCTCGGTGTTCCGCCGGATCTGACCCTGGAGGGCGACCGAGCCCTGCTCCTTCCGGAGCCCGAAGTGCTGGATGGTGAGGACCGCGCCGTCGATGCTCTGGCCGATGTCCTGCCAGTCGAGGTGGCCCTGGAAGCGGCCGCGGTCGAACGCGTAGCCCGCGAGCTCGGCGCTCAGCAGCTCGAAGTCCATGTCGGACACGAAGGTGCCCTCGGCCGTCTGCCCGGCCTGGCCGTACCTGAAGTGGATGCCCATGTGCCCGCGGGCCATCCCCTGGTAGGGCGTGAAGCGCTCGTCTCGGTCGAGCTGGAACACGTGGTAGACGTCCTGCAGCGAGAGCCGCGACGCTTGGAGCTGACCGGTCACCTCGACGCCATCGGTCAGGTCGACCTCGAGGTCGTGGACGCGATAGCTGCTGCCCGGCTTGGACGCGGTGACCAGCGGAAGGATGACGCCGTAGTAGTCGTCGCGGATGCGGAAGTCGGACTCGAGGTCGCCGAAGCGCATCGTGTCGAACTGGAATCCGCGGAGGTTCGCGTGTCCCTGGACGTGCGGCTCGTCGAAGGTGGTGCCGATGGTCACGTCCACGCTCCCCGTCCCGGCGAGGGCGATGTTGTCCGTCAGCGGTGTCAGGTCCGCCAGGTCGAGACGCTCGGCGTGGGCTTCGATGCGGAGGTCGCCGGCATAGCCCAGGTGAACGACCGGCACTCGGACGTGGGATCCGTTCGTGTCGAGCGTGAGGTTCCGGAACTCCACGGCCTCGGCGTCGATGTGCCAGCGGCCGTGGACGCGACCGCGCCGCACGCCGATGATCCGTTCGCGCGGCCGCGCGTGATGGGGGCCGACGGTGACCAGGAAGTTCTGCGTCGAAACCTGAACCGGCCCGTCGATGAGCACCGGGTCGAGCGTGCCGGAGAGCGTCGCCTCGCCGACCATCGGCCACCAGACCGGTGTGTCCGGGGTCACGCCGAGCATGTGGATCAGCTTGGCGAACTGGAAGTCGTACGCGACGTGCACCTCGATCGGGAAGCCCCGCTCCGGGTCGAGGTCGAGCCCACCGTCGAGCTCGACCGTGCCTCCGTCGTAGGGGAGGCGGGCCTGGCTCCCTTCGAGGATCTCGATGCGCTCGGGCGTGGCCTCGAGCTGCAGGGCGACCGACTCTCCGATCTGATACTGGTCCGCGACCTTCACGCCGAGGAGCTGGAGCACGCCGCGGCCGTGCGGGACGCCTTCGTTCATGGAGACGTCGGCCTCGATGGCGACCCGGCCCTCCAGCGCGGGGAGCTCCACACCGAGCGGGAGGTCGGCCACGTGTGCGACGTCGAAGTGCCCGACGAGGTGACCGGCGTACGCGAGCTCGTCGCCACCGAAGCCCAGCTCACCGCCGTGGAGCGTCAGGCCGAGGTCCGGTGTGGTGAGCTGCAGCTCGTCGAGCGTCACGGACTCGTCGAGGTCGGCCTCGCCGCTCATCGCGAGCTCGAGGATCGGTTCGGTGCCGGCTTCGTGCCGAACCTCGCCGCCCTCGGTCGTGAGGGTGAAGCCGAGCTCGTCGCCGTTCGCCGTCAGGCTCAGGTCGAGCCCGTGGACCTCGGCGACGATCAGAGGCGACGCGTCGACCTCGATCCGACCGTCGTTGATCTCGAGCCCTTCGAAGGGGAGCTCGATCGCGCCCCCCCCGTCGCTCTCCGGGAGCTCGGGCAGGTTCACCACCGCGCCGTCGCGAACACGCAGGCGCACGTTCGGGGAGTGCAGCTCGATGGTCTGCAGGTCGAGGTCGCCGCTCACCAGCGCCGAGAGCGAGGGGCGAATGACCAGCGACTCGGCGGAGGCGAACGACCCCTCCTCCGGGTGGTCGAGCTCGATTCCGTCGGCCTCGACCGTGAGCGACGGTGGCCACCAGCCCCAGATGACTTCGATGTCTTCGAAGCTCGCGTCCAGCCCGAGCTGATCGTGGATGGCCTCGACGGCCAGTCGCCCCATCCGTTCTTCGCCCCAGTCGGTCTGGGAGAGATAGATGGCCGACCCCACGAAGAAGAGGATCGTGAGCCCGATGGCCCGGATGATGCGCCGGCCCCACTTGGACTTCACCGCCTTCGTCGCGCGCTTCCGGGCGCGCTCGGGGATGCTCTCGCGGCGGGGCTCCTGCTCTTCCATCGGACGGATTCGTTCGAAATTCCGAACGAATCACCGTATCACGCGGGGTGCCCTCGGTCCCGCAATCGGCGAGGGGGGCCGCTACTCGATGATGGGCTCGCAGGTGTGGGTCACGTCGGTGCTCATCACGCGGGGCGTGATCACCTCGGTGCTGCTGACCCGATCGGCTTGCAGGGCGATCTCGAGCATGAGGAAACGCTGGGGGGTGATCCCCGCCGCCATCAGCGCGTCACCGATCGAGAATCGGTCGGCGGGCGGCGGGACCGAGCCCACGGCGACCCACTCGGCGAGGGCGAGACCGTCGCGGGTGTCGGCGGTCTTCACTCGGAAGGAGAGGGTGGTCCCCGGCGGCACCGAGGCGTCGAAGACCACGTCGGTCCAGGAGGGCACTCCGCCGTCCGGGCAGGCTTCGAAGATGTGGCGGTAGAAGCCGCGCGGGTTGGTCGCGAGCCGGAGCTGCAGACCGGTCATGTCCGAGTAGGTGTAGTTGCCGCGCATGCTCGCGGCGACGTTGGTCTCGACAGTGTTCGCGTCGATGGCCATGCCGGGCGTGATCACGACCGCGTAGTTGTTCTGGGTGATGCACCAGATCTTGCCCTCTGCGTCGATGGCCATGCCCTTGTTCGTCGGTCCCGGCGTGCCGGGCACGATGAGCCGCGTGTTCGGGTCGTCGGCGTCGATGCGCACGATGCCCGACTGCTGGAGCGCGCCCCAGATGAAGCCATTCGCGTCGGCGGCGATGCCGTGGAGCCACCCGGGCGTGCCCTGGCTGACGCTCACCCAGCGCGAGCCGCTCGGAGCGGCCGGATCGTAGCGGCTGTACATGGCGGTGTTCCCACCGCTGCGGCCGCCGGTCCAGACACGCTGGTTGAAGTCGACGGTGATGCCGTAGGGGAAGTGCGACATCGGAATCCGCGCCCGAATGGCGCCATCGCAGCCGTCGTTCTCCGGGGTGCCCGCGTCGCAGATCGCGTCGGCGACGCAGCTCGCGTCGTCGATGCAGCGCGTCGTGTCCACGCGACCGATGGCGGTGTCGCCGTTGCCACTGATCCAGAGCTGGCCGCTACCGTCGAGGGCGAACCCATAGGTCGGCACGGGGGAGGGCACGGTGAGGATCACGTCGCCGGTCTCGCCGTCGAGCTTGCTGACCGTCTGGGTCCGGTGACCACCGACCCAGACGTACTCGAGGAGCGCGCCATCGAGCCCGTCCACGTCCTGCGCCGCGACCGCGCGGATGAGGTTCTCACCGGGGAGCGCGTCGTCGAGGTTCTTGTGCCAGAGGATGCAGTCGTCCTCGCCCCACGCGAGCATCTCCCCGTCGGCGAGGTTGGTGCTGATGATGCCGTCGCCGTTCAGGTCCTGCGAGGTGGTCACCACGCCGTCGCCGTTGCTGTCGGGACAGTCGGTTCCCAGCACGGAGATGCGGGTGAGCTCGTTGCCGTTTCGGTTGCCGACGAAGGCGTCTCCGCGGGAGTTCACGCTGGTTCGCGAAGGATCGTTGCCCGCGAAGTACGCACCGGCGTTGACGACGGCGCCGGTGAAGTAGCGGCCGACTTCGGGGTAGGGCGCGGTGGTGCTGAAGCGCGAGACCGAGCCTTCGGTGGTGTTCGCGACCCAGATGAAGTTGGTGTTGATGCGGCGCGAGTCGAGCACCAGCGCGCCGTCGTCGTCGACGCCGACGCCATCGGACTCGTCCTCGCTGTCGTCGCCGATGTCCCAGGGCATGCCGTCGGGCGGCCCGAAGCCGTCGGCACGGCAGAGCGGGTCGCAGTTGCCGCAGGGGCTGAGCACGCCGTTGTCGGCTTCGCCATCGCAGTCGTTGTCGAGACCGTCGCAGACCTCTCGGCCGTTCTGCGCCGGGTCGGTGTCGTCGCAGTCCATGCCCAGCGAGCAGCCCTCGCCGTAGCCGTCACCGTCGAGGTCCTCACACCCCGGTTCGGTGTCGCGGCGCACGCACGTCATGTCGATGCAGAGGAAGCCCGGATCGCAGTCGGCGACCGTCGTGCAGGGGCCACCGGTGTCGTCGGGCGGTGTGCACTCGCCGTCGATGCAGATGGCGTCGCCGTTGCAGTCGGCGGTCGACAGACACGGACCGCCGAGGGTCGTGCCACAGTCGCAGGCAGCGAGGAGGAGGAGGAGCGCGGCTGGACGAAGGTGCTTCATGGGGTTCTCTGTGGGCCGAGGACTACTCGACGATGGGAACGCAGGTGTGGGTCACGTCGACCGAGCGCACCCGGGGGGTGATGACCTCGGTGGAGCTGGAGCGCTCGGCTTGGAGCGCGATCTCGAGGAGCAGGAAGCGCTCGGGGACGACCCCCGCGCCCATCAACGCGGCCGCGATGGAGAGCGGCGAGACGTCGGGCGGGGTCATGCCGACCGCGACCCAATCGACCAGGTCGAGCTCCGCCCGGGTGGGGGCGGTCTTCACTCGGAAGGACACGTTGGTGCCCGGGGGGATCTCCGCGTCGAAGACGACGTCGGCCCAGTCGACTTCGCCACCGTCACACGCTTCGAAGATGTGGCGGTAGAAGCCGCGCGGGTTGGTCGCGAGCCGGAGCTGCAGACCGGTCATGTCCGAGTAGGTGTAGTTGGAGACCAGCGTGGAGGCGCCGACACCCGTCTCCAGCGTGTTGTCGTCGATGGTGGGGCCCGGCGTCACCACGAGCGCCTGGTTGTTGCCGTTGGTGATCGACCAGACCTTGCCCTCGGCGTCGATGGCCATGCCCTTGTTGTTCACCCCGAGGGTGCCGGGAACGGTAATCCAGTTCGAGGGGTTGTCCGCCTCGATGCGGATGATGCCCGCGGTGCTCCAGCCCGCGCCCCACACCCATCCGTCCGCGTCGGCGGCGATGCCGTTGATGACGTGCCCATTGGGCGTCACGTCGACCGTAATCCAGCGCGAGCCGCCGGCGGCGCTCGGGTCGTAGCGCGAGAAGCGCGCGTCGTAGGTGAGCGTCGGATGCGGCTCGTCGCCACCGAGCCAGACGCGCTGGTTGAAGTCGACCGTGATCCCGTAGGCGCGGTGCGGCGCCGGGATGCGGGCCTTCACGGCGGTGTCGCACTCGGTTCCCTCGCCGGCGCTCGCGATGCAGATCGCGTCGCTGCAGCTCGCTAGATCGACGCAGCGGTTGGTGTCGACGCGACCGATCGCGCGGTTGCCGCGACCGCTGATCCAGAGCTGGCCGTTGCCGTCGAGAGCGAAGCCGTAGGTCGCCACCGGCGCCTGCACGGAGAAGAGCGGCTCACCGGTCTCGCCGTCGATCTTCGCGACCATCGAGGTCGCGTGACCACCGACCCAGACGTACTCCTGAACGTCGCCGTCCAACCCCGCGACGTCCTGAGCGGCGAGCGCGCGCACGAGCGTCTCGCCCGGGAAGACGTCGTCGAGATCGCGGAACCAGAGCACACAGTCGTCCTCACCCCACGGAAGGAGCTCGCCGTCAGCCAGGTTGCGGCTGATGATGCCGTCGCCGTTGAGGTCCTGCGACGTGGTGATCGCGCCATCGCCGTTGCTGTCCGGGCACGAGTCCCCGAGCACCGAGATGCGCACCAGGCCCGTGCCCCGGCGGTTCGCGACGTACGCATCGCCGACCGAGTTCACGCTGGTTCGCGATGGATCGCTGCTCGCGCTCGCTTCGGGGCCCGTGTAGTAGCGGCCGACCTCTTCGTAGGGCGCGGTCGTGCTGAGTCGCGAGACGGTGCCCTCGCCGGTGTTGGCGATCCAGATGAAGTTGGTGTTGATGCGCCGGGAGTCGAGCACCAGCGCGCCCTCGTCGTCGACGCCGACACCATCCGACTCGTCCTCGCCCTCGTTGCTGATGTCCCAGGGCATACCGTCGGGGATGCCGAAGCCGCTCGACATGCAGGTCGGGTCGCAGTTGCCGCAGGCGCTCAGGACGCCGTTGTCGATCTCGCCGTCGCAGTCGTTGTCCATCCCATCGCAGACCTCTCGTCCGTTCTGCGCGGGGTTCGTGTCGTCGCAGTCGTCGCCCAGCGAGCAACCTTCGCCGTAGCCGTCACCATCGAGGTCCTCGCAGCCCGGCTCCACGTCGCGGTCGGTGCACAGCCCATCGATGCAGAGCTCGCCCGCGTCGCAGTCGACGGCCGTCGCACAGGGCGTTCGGTCATCCGGATCCACGCAGACGCTGTCGATGCACACATGTCCCGTGGGGCAGCTCGCGGTCGACAGGCACGGCTCTCCGGCACCCCCGCCGCAGTCGCAGGCAGCGAGGAGAAGAAAGCAGAGACTGAATCGCAAGCGGGGCATCGAGACCTCATCCATTGGGGTCCGATGACCCCGTTTCCACCACGATCCACAGGATCCTGCGAAGACCATGCCCAGTCAATTGCACCGTGATTTCAGTTGATGCCGCGATGCGCGCATGTGCACCGCGCACTTCTTGCACAGTGCGCAGATTCCGCTGGAATGCCGGTCCAGCCGGGGTCGAACGACCTTCAGCGCGGTCGCTCGAGCGGGGCACGCTAGGTGTTCGACTACTGGGGGCCGTGAGAGCTTTCCCCGAAGCGCCGCGCTGGTTGAGCGCCCTTGCGCCCGTGCACCGGGACAACATGGTGTGCGGCCTGATGTCCGATCATCGACATGACGAATGGGCGCGAAGTGCGCGCGTCGCCCGGGTGCCGAGTGGCGCGTGCTCGCTCACGACGGGGGCGAGGAGATTGCTCTGAAGGACCGCGGTGTGTTCGATGAGCTGGTGGTCGATCACTGGCTTCACATCGAGCAGATGGAGGAACGGCGGTGGTGGATGCGGGTCGGCGACGTCATGGTGATGGTTCGAGTCCATCCCGATGGCGCCGTCGTCGTGGACGTGGAGCGGGGCGTCTACGGTGAGCGTCGGGGCGCGACGAGAGCTTTGGACCCGAGCGAGGACTGATCGGGGAGATGGTGGCGACCGGCGGAGATGGGAAGCGCGCGGCGCCGGACGTCTCTTGGCAGGTCATCTGTGGGGACGAGCACTGGGCGACGGTCGAGCGGGTTCGGATGAAGGCGATGTTCTGGGACCTGTACGAGGTGCACTCCGAGGGATCGGTTGGGCTGCGGGACCGGCTCGCGGCGTCGGACGCCAGCTTTGGCGACCTGGTCTTCGTGGGAGACGGCGCCGCGAACCGAGGTGCGGTCGTCACGGGCTGTCTCGAGCACTGGGAACCGATGGTGGATGGGCGCGAGATGGTGGCGATCCGACGGCTTCCTATCCCACCGCCTTCCCCATGGCGTCGCTTGGTCCGCTGGCTCCGTCGGTGACGGTTGTCGGCCTTCGGTTGTCGGAGTCGGCGTTCCGCTCTCGGAGTCGGTGTTCGGTCGTCGGAGTCGGCGTTCGGATCAGAGCCGCTCGAAGCCGAGCCAGTTCAGGGCCGGGCGGCCCTTCTCCGCGCTGACGGCGCGGTCCACCTTCAGGCGCAGCTTGAAGTCGTGGTGGTCCGCGGGGTCGCTGATGGTCTGCTCGACGAGCCAGTCGTCGCCGTCTTCGGTGATTCGCAGGTGCTTCGGGCTGCGGGCCTCGGGGTCGGTGAGGATGCGTTCGTGCTCCTCGAAGTAGGCGTCGATCGCGGCGACGACCTCGTCCTTGTCGGGGACCTCGTTGAGGGCGTCGCGTAGGCGCGAGAGGTCGCGGCCGGCCAGGGCTCGGACGACGCGCCAGACGGCGTTGCGGATCATGACGGTGAACGCGCGGCGGTCCTGGGTGATGTCGTGCTCCTCGGGGAGCTCGTGCTCGACCTTCTCGATGTCACGGGCGTTGGCGTTGGGGTCGGTGAGCCGCTCCCACTCGTCGATGAGGCTCGAGTCGACCGACTTCACCGTCCCCTTCAGCCAGGCTTCCAGGTCGCGGAGCTCTTCGGTCTTCGACGAATCGGGGACCGTCTGAATGAGCGCCTTGTACGCGTTCGACAGGTAGCGGAGCAGCACGCCCTCGCTGCGTTGGAGGCCGTACTCCTTCACGTACTCGTTGAAGCTCGCGCCCATCTCGAAGAGGTCGCGCGCGATCGACTTCGGCCGCAGGTTGTCGCCGTCGCCGACCCAGGGGTGCTGCTGCGCGAAGACCTCGAACGTCGCGTAGATGAGATCGGCGCGCGGCTGCGGCAGCTCGATTTCCTCGAGCTTGGCCATCCGCTCGTCGTACTCGATGCCCTCGGCCTTCATCGCGTTCACCGCGCGGCCCTTCAGGGTGCTGAGCTGCGCGCGGAGGATGGAGCCGGGGTTCTCGAGGGTCGCCTCGACGAAGCTGAGCACGTCGAGGGCGTAGTCCGGGGCCTCGGGTTCGAGGGTGGTGATCGCTTCGACGACCCAGAGGCTGAGCGACTGGTTCAGCGAGAAGTCGTCCTGCAGGTCCACGCTCGGTCGGGCGCCGCCCTCGGTGATCTCGACGATGCCCGCGTCGCGGAGCGAGCGGAGGATCTGGAGCGCGCGGCGACCGTGGCGGAACTTGTGCTTGCGCGCCTCGTGGCTGCGCTCGATCAGGGTGCGCAGCCCTTCGCAGCCGGCCTTGGGGCGCGAGTCGGCCGGAGCCGAGCGGCTGAGCACGTTGAGCACCATCGCGGTGGTGACCTCGAAGCGGCTGACCAGTCGCTCGGGCTCCGAGCTCTGGAGCTTCTCGAAGGTCTCTTCGTCGAAGTGGGCGTAGCCGCGCTCGGGCGGCTTGCTCTTCTTGATCTTGCGGAGCTTCTTCGGGTCGTCGCCGGCCTTTCGCCGCGCCTTCTCGTTCTCGACCACGTGCGCCGGGGCCTGTGCGACCACCGAGCCCCGATCGTCGAAGCCCTTGCGACCCGCGCGGCCCGCGATCTGCTTGAAGTCGCGCACGCTCAGCACGGCGGTCTTCTGACCGTCGTACTTGCAGAGCTGGGTGAAGAGCACGGTGCGGATCGGCACGTTGACGCCGACGCCGAGCGTGTCGGTCCCGCAGATGATGCGGAGCATCCCACGCTGCGCGAGCTTCTCCACGAGCAGCCGGTACTTCGGGAGCATGCCCGCGTGGTGCACGCCGACGCCGTGCGGCAGCCAGCGGCGGAGCTCCTTGCCGAAGGGGCTCGTGAGCCGATGCCCCTTCATCACGTCCTTGATGGCCGCCTTCTCGTCCTTGCTGAGGAAGTCGACGCTCATGAGCGCCTGCGCCTGCTCGGCGGTGCCGCGCTGGGTGAAGTGCACGATGTAGATCGGCGTGCGGCCTTCCTTCAGCAGCGCGTCGATCGTCTCGTGGATCGGCGTGAGGCGGTACTCGAAGTCGAGCGGGACCGGGCGCTCGTCGGTCTTCACCAGCGCCGTCGGCGACCGGTTGAGCTTCGTGATCTCCTCCTCGAAGAACGTCGTGTCGCCGAGGGTCGCGCTCATGAGCAGGAACTTCGTCTGCTCCATGGTCAGCAGCGGGATCTGCCAGGCGTTCCCGCGGTCGTGGTCCGAGTAGAAGTGGAACTCGTCCATGACTACGTAGTCGACGTCGGCGCGGGTGCCCTCGCGGAGCGCCATCGACGAGACGATCTCGGCGGTCGCGCAGACGATCGGCGCGTCGGCGTTCACCGAGGCGTCGCCGGTCATCAGCCCGACGTTGTCGGCGCCGAGGATCTTGCAGAGGTCGAAGAACTTCTCGTTGACCAGCGCCTTGACCGGGGCCGTGTAGAAGGCGGTCTTCTCCTCGGCCAACGCCATGAAGCAGAGCGCGAGCGCGACCAGCGACTTCCCCGAGCCGGTGGGGGTCGCGAGGATGACGTTCTTGCCGTCGAAGAGCTCGAGGATCGCCTCTTCCTGCGCCGGATAGAGCTCGATGCCCCGGTCCATCGTGTACTCGAGGAAGCGTTCGAGGAGAGCGTCGGAGTCGAGGCGCTGACCGGGCGGCGGCAGTCGGTCGACGAGGGAGGCGCTGGCGTCGGGGGAAGACACGGGGGGCGCACCATAGCTCGTTTGGGCGTCGGTGCCGCCCCGTCGTACGGGTCGAAGGTCAGTCTTCCGGCAGCATGGCTCGCGCCCGCGACTGGACGGTCGTCGCCGCTTCCTCGGGTGTGCACGCCTCGCCGCCGACGCACCAGAGCTGTGAGCGGGTGTGACCCTCGTCGCTCCCTTGGCCGCTGCATCGACCCAGGTGGTGAATGGTCTCGTGGATCACGAGGTGCGCGAGGTCGCGCGCGTCTCGACTTGATTGGTCGGCGACCACGATCAGCGGCCTCGCTTCTTCGAGCTCACCGTCGGAGCCGCGCGGCTGGCCCACCGTGGCGCAGCCGTTCGCGCGAATCAGCGCATCGCATTCGGGGGCGGTGTCGTCGGGGGCGCAGCGCTCACAGAGTCGGCGGAGCTCCGGTTCGGCTACGACGACCGTCTCGAGCCACGCCAGCTCGTCGATGCACTGCGCCGTGTCGGGCGACGCGACGTCGTGGTGGATCAGGTAGCGCTCGCGCCACGCGGCGATCGTCGTCTGCACGGTCGGGTCTTCGTGCGTCGCGAAGGCCGGTCGCCCGTCACCCCAGGAGGGCGGAGCCCACACGCCGCCGTCGAGCCCCATGGTTCCGCTATCGTTCGGGGAGGACCACTCGGACGATTCGAAGCGGCAACCGCCCAGCGCGATCAGCAGGAGGACCAGCGCGATTCGCTCACGGGAACTCGAGGCTCACCTCCTCCCCGACCACGAAGGCAGTCTCCACCAGGGTCTGCAGCGGAACCACGCTCATGTAGCGAAGGGAGGCCGGGCCTCCTACGGCACTGGCGAGCCCGTCCCAGTCGTGTCGCCAGCCGTTCGACGTGCGCTGTCGCGGGATACTGGTGGAGCTCGCGCCCCGGCGGGACACGCTGTGGCCCCCCAGCCGTACGAAGATCTCCGTGCCTCTGGCTTCCGCGCGCGCGACCCGCGCGGGGATACCGGTGAGAAGGCCGCTGTCGCTTCGAGCGACCAACCAGCGCGGCTCCCCACCCGCACGCTCCACGCTCTGCCAAGCGCGAGTCAGCAGGTGAGCTTGCGCATCGGGAGCTCCACCGAGGGCGATGACCGTGTCGCTGTCGATGCGCGAGCGGAGCGCCTCCACGAGTGCTTCCACCGGTCGCGGCCACCCCTGCAGATCCGACAGCGGCACCGTCTCCATGGTCGGGAAGGTCGGCTGCCGGTCGCTGGTCAGCGCCGGCGATCCCGCCGTGAAGGTCACGGAGGGAACGAACGCGAAGCGGACTTCGTTCGGCTGTACCGAGACGATGAGATCGGGCCGGATGGCCGTTCCCTCGTCGAGGCGGCCGAGGCCGAGGGACTGGTCGAGCACGGGCACGGGGTTCAGCACCACCCCGCGCAAGGCACGGGCGCGCTCCGGGAGCTCCTCGGCGAGCTCGGCAGCGAAGGGATCTCCGTGGCTCGCAGCGTCGTTCAGTCGCGCGAGGGCGGCGAACGCCTCCGTCACGGCCGACACCGCGCTTCGTCCCTGCCGGTCGAAAGGCACGCTCGCCTGTCGATCGGTCAGGTGCGCGAGCGCCGAGACCGGGGCTTCGCTCCGCGCGGCGGTGATCACGTCCGTCACGAAGAACGCATCGGCCCGCGGCCCTTCGGCGGAGAGCGCGCGGAGCCCCATCATCCGGTCGAGACCCTGGGCCGCGTCGTCGACGATCGGAGTGTAGACGCCTTGCCGCACCTCGGCGAGCTCCGACCGGACGTGCTGGACGATCTCGTCTTCTCCGACACGGTAGGCCTCGGCCACGCGCCGAGTCAGCTCGGGGCGGTTCTTCAGGTGGGCGAGCAGGAGCAGATCGGCGGCGGCGGCCGCGCGTACGAAGCGCACCCGCTGCAGCTCGTCGAGGTATTCCGTCCGGTCGAAGCGACCGAGCTCGGCGATCAAGTCGGTGGTGCGCGTCCCCTCCAGGTCGTACCGCTCGAGGCGGCGTCGCGCTTCGGCAATGGTGGGGTGCTCCCGGTCGGCCCGCGCGGCACTCGCCGTCAGGGCGATGAGGCAGAGACACAGGAGAAACGAAGCCCTGGAGCGGCGCGAGACTCTGCGTGCCTCTCCGCGTCGGGTGAACGTGGCGATGAATCCAGACATGGCTGGCTCCCTTGGTGATGAATGGTGGCGGGAGCCAACCGTTGCCGTTTCGGAGGTCCTTCAAACCGTAGGACAGTGTCCCGTAGGTCAATGACTTTGCGTCCGCGCCTTTCGCACGCGGTTGCCGTTTCGACCGGCTCCCAGATTATGTGTTCGCTGGAAAACTCTAGCTCTGGTTCAGGCCGATGGCAAGGGACTACCCAGAAAAAGGGGAGGGCAGAGGATCAGGGGGCCGAACGGAAGATCCCGACGCGCTCCGGTCGAAACTCTGGGCTCGTCGGCACCGGGCGAACGGTCGAGGTTCCGTGGACCGCCATCATCAGGCTGCCGTCGGCCTCGACCCGGATGCTCGGGCTCACGACGGAGGTGTCGTTCCATGCGCCGGTCTCGCCCGGGGTCAGCACCGGCTCGTTGCTCACCCGGGTCCACTCGATGCCGTCCTCGGACTCGGCGAGCCCGATCGAGATCCGCGAGTCCTGCGTGAGGGGTTCGACCCAACCGGTGTGCCACATCAGATAGCGCCCGCCCGCGAAGACGACGTGGGCGTCGATGACCGATTCGTCCCACTCGCCGACTCGGTTGGCGAATACCGGGTTGGCTGGGTGGGGCGTCCAGGACTCGCCGTCGTCCGAGAGGAGCACGCCGATCTTGCCGCCGAGGGAGCGCGTGGAGGCACCGCCGTAGTAGAGGCGCCATCGACCATCCGAACCGCGAAGCGCCATCGGACCGCTGATGAACGACGCGTCCCAGCCGTCCGGTCGGCTCGGGGTGTAGACCGGCGCCGCCGTGCGTTCCCAGGTCGCGCCGTCGTCCGAGTGGGCGACGCCGATCGAGGGATCGTCGAAGTAGCTGATCGCGTAGCCGAGATAGGTCATCAGCGCTCGCTCCCCGTCCCGGACGACGTTGACCGTCTCCCGCGCGTGGTCCCACGGACGCGGATCGGCGTCCGGATCGGGGAAGAGGATGAGGCGAGGGGAGACGACCCGACCGTCGACCAGCTCGCCTACGCCGACCACCGGGAACTCGCCACGATCGCCGCCCGCGGAGAACCACAGCTCGGTGCTGCCATCCGGTCGCTCGTAGAACGCGGGGTCGGTGTGGCCCAGGCAGCTCCACGTCGGGCACGTGTCGAGCGCGAGTACGGGGTTGTCGTCATCCGGGGTCCAGGTCCGTCCATACCCTTCGGGTAACGTGACCTCGACGCGGTGTTCTGCCGTGACCGTTCGGTCGGCCAGGGTCAGCGTCGCGCGCACCACCAGCTCGTCTCGGCAGCGCGCGTCGCCAACCGCGGGAATGGTCAAGCTCGCGTTCAGACCGTCCTGCGTGAGCTCGACCACGTCGTCGCACGCGAGCTCCGCGGTCGACGAGCGTACGTCCCATCGCACGCTCGCGCCGTCGTTCGGTCCTGCGGGAGCCACGCTCGCGACGAGCATCGTCGCCTCGAGCGGCATGACGAGCGCGTCGCCGTCGATCGTCAGGAGGATCGACTCCGCGTCCCGAGGGTCGCCGCCATCCGCGGCGCCGTCATCGCCGCCACATCCCAGCGCGCCGACGAGTCCGAGAAGGACGAGGCGAGTTCGCATCCGGCGGAGGCTAACACCGACCTCGTGATCGCCGTGTGCCGGCCCGGGAAGACCCCCGCTCGCCCGACGTACGAGGGGCGATGGACCGCTCCAGCCTCACGACGCTCTTCGACGCGCTGCGAACGGAGCCCATGCCGGAGCTCATCGGGCGCGAACCGACGCCCGAGCAGGTTCATTCCGGAATGCTCGACGTGTACAGGGTCGAGGAGCAGCTCGTTCACAGCGTCGCGGTGGGCGTGGGCTTCCGGGACCTGGGTGACCTGGCCGCCGCCGGTTCTGCGTTCGACCTCGCGGGCCAGTGGTTCGAGGTGTGGGCCAGCTTCCGTGCGCACGGCATCAGCGTTCCGTTCTCGTCGCTGCCGGGAACCCCCTTCTACGAGACCGCGCGCTTCGCGCTCGAGCACCGGCCGGAGCGGCACGAAGCCGCGGTGCGCTGGATGGCGTGGGCGCAGGAGATCAACCCGCGCATCGACCATTTCATCGACGTCCACGCGCGTCTCCTGCTCGCACTCGATCGGCGCGACGAAGCACTGGTGATGGTGGCGCGCCACCGCGCGCGCTACCCGGAGTCGCTCGGTGAGCTCTACGCATCGCTCGGCGACGAGCTCGATGAGGTCACCCTCGACTACGCGGCCGACGTCGAGCGCGAGCTCGTCGCACGGCGGATCCAGCTCGAGACACGCGACTACATCCTCGGCCGTGCAGAGGCGTGGCCGGAGCACGCATGGACTCACACGCCAGTGTTCGAAGCCCTGCTCGCGGCGTGTGTCCCCGATGACCATCCGATGATGCTCCGACTGCTCCGAGCGCTCGGGGAGGACGACGGTCGGCAGCTCCGTTCCTTCGTCCAGAGCTACCTCCATCCCTTGGCCAAGCTGCCGGAGGCGGTTCGCCTCGCGCTGCACTTCCTCGAGAGCTCCGGTTTCGAGGGTTGGGAGCTGGTGCGACGCACGATCGCCGAGCCCGAGGACCACTGGGTCGAGGGCGCCTGGGCCTACCTGGACTCGTGCGGTCCCCGCGAGTCCGTCGTCGAGCTCGCGTGGAAGCACTTCGAGGAGCGTCCGACCGACGTCGCCGCGTTCCTTCGGCCGGTGGATCCGGCCTGGGCGGATCGCATCCGGGCGTATCTCGAGACCGCCAAGCCCTGGGAAGCGCAGCGACTCATCCCTCTCTTGCCAGCGGACGCGTCGCGAACCGCCTTCCTGCAGATGGTCACGGCGTGGCTGCAGGAGCATCTCCCGCCGCACCGAGCCCAGCGGGTCGCGGCCTGGCTCCGTGGCGAGACCGAAGAGGACGAGGACGCCCTGCTCCAAGACCTGCGCCCCGTGCATTCGTTTCCGGGCGATCCGCGCAGCTGGCGGACGCTCCCGGACGACGACCTCTTTCGTCGACTCACGCGGCTCGCGACGGAGTTCGACGTCCATGCCGTGCTGGTCGCGCTGGAGCGCCGGGGGCTCCCGGTCGAGGAGGTCACCCAGCTCACGCGCGCCATCTCGGTCGAGAAGCAGATCGAGCTCCTGTTGGAACACGTGAGCCGCTTCGCCGACCTGGAGCTCGACGAACCCGTCATCGAGCAACCCCCCGGGCGCGCGCTCACACGGCTCGTCCGAGAGCAGCCGAGCGCGGCACGGCGCACCTTGAGTCGAGTGAAGGCGCGCCCGTATGGGCATGGCATCGACCTCTTCCTTCGCGGGCTGAAGCTCCTGAGCGCGGTCGCACCCGAGGTGCACCGCGACTGGATCCTGGAGCAGGACTCACCCGAGCGCGTCCGCGAGTGGGTGCTCGAGTGGATCGTGTCGGACGCCGCCGCGCTCGGATGGGCGCGGCCTCGCCTCGACGGAGGCCAGCGAGAGCTGGCGTTGCTGATCTGTGCCCGTCGCCGAGACGAAGCGAGTCTGGCCGCCCTCCGCACGGGCTTCGCGGAGATCCCTTCGCTGCGATGGGAGCTCGGCGAGGCGCTCGCCACGCTGGACCCCACGTTCGTGACTCGCGCCGCGTTCGAAGACCGAGCGAGCGCGCCCGAGACGAAGGCGAAGCTCATGAAGAAGGGGCGCTCTCTCCCATCGCTCCGATGGGCGTCGGGTGACGCGTCGAGCGCGGCCGTGAGCGCCCACCTGTGCGAGCTCGTGGCCCGAGGTGTGGGAGAGCGGCAGGAATCGGCCGCGCTGATCGCGCTCCTCGACGGACCGAGTCAGCGCGACCTCGCGCATGCGCTCTACACCGGCGCACGCGCGAAGTTCGCGGGGGCCATTCCTCGGCTCGTCGCTCCCTACGGCGACGAACGCCTCGCCGACGACATCGCCGCCGACGTGATCACGTTGGACGCGAAGGTGGAGCACGAGCGCTTCATGGAGCGCATCGAGCACGCCCTGGAGCTGACGCGAGTCCTGGTGACGATGGGCGCGAAGCCGCAGCTCGCCCGACTCGGCGCGACGGTGTGGGACCAGCAGTTGCGCGACTTGATCTTCGATCACGTCACGCTCGAGGACACGGACCGCGCTCCTTCGTCCGTGGACTTCGCCTGGCTCTTCGGCGTCTGGTCGGCGGGCGCGTGGTGGTCGCTCGAGGACTGGCCTTTCGAGCCGAAGCTCGCGCGTAGGCTCCTCTGGGACGACGGCGCCCAGCCGCTGACGTGGGACGACGGCTTCCGAGCCCTCGACGGAACCGAGGTCCATCCAGCGAAGGTCCGCCTCGCGCGCACGCGACCGGGCGTTCGCCCCAAGGCGGTGCGGCGGAACCGGCTGCGTCAGCTCGAAGAACGGACGAGGCCCGAGAACCCGGAGAGCGACCACTGGGACGAATGTGAGGGGCACCGTGTCGCGCACGATCAGATGCGGCGCTTGCTCCGACGGCGCGGCTGGCGGGTGGGCGCGATCGACCGCGAGATGATCTACGAGAGCTTCTACTGGGAGGTCCCGCGACTCGGACAAGGAGTGGAGCTGAGCTTCACCTACGCGGGCGATCGAGATGAGACCCTGCGCGGACTGACCTTCTATCGGCTGGGGACGGCGTTCCGTCCGAGAGACTTTCCGAAGGGCGACTACCTCGCGACCCAACTCGACGCGCCGCCGCTGACTCTCGGAGAAGTCGACGAGCTCTTCTTCCACCACGCGGTCTCGGCCGTCCGAGCGGTCATGGAGGCCGGTTCGGGCTTCGACCCGGAGTGGAAGAACCGCTACTGACGCGTGGCTTCGATCAGCGCGGCCAGGTCGTCGTCGTCGCAGAAGAGATCGGAGACCGGACTCAGCTCGAGCAGCAGCTCGGCGATCTCGCCGGCGGCCCACCCGTTCATCAGCGGGCCGACCATGCGCTGAGCCACCCCGGGTTCGCTTCGCGCCGACGCGAGCTCCAACAGTCCGTCGGCGATGAGCCGGCGCACCAGCCGCTCCGCATGCGCTTCGACGGCCGCCTCTTCGGGAATCGTCTCCGGCTCCTCGAATTCGTCCGGTCGGAGCGGGTGGCCGCACTGCCCGCAGCGCTCCTGGTCGTCGAAGACCAGCGCCTCGCAGCCGCCACAGGGCGTCGGGAGGTAGGGGAGCACGCCGCGCTTCGTGTGCAGCCCCCACCGCAGCGAGACACAGATCGCGCGACCGACGGACCACACGAGCTCGTCGATCGGGTCGTTGACCCCCTCGTCGTCTTCCCAGGTGCCGTGCTCCTCGTCGTACCAGGCGGAGTCCTCGACGACGCCGTGGAAGCTCAGCCCGAGGTCGCCGAAGCGAACGACCACGTTGCGACCCTCGCCTGCGTCGAGCGCGATCTCGTCGTCCCCGATCCGTCGGGCGTCCGGCCGCGCGAGAAGGATCCCTTCCGCCCGGGCTCGCCACCCCTCGACCTCGCTCTGGGGCGCCGGACGAATCTCGGCCAACAGACTGGCGCTCATGGACCGGGAGGATCGCACGAGCCGGCGAAGACGGCCACGTCAGAGGCGGCCGCGCGCCTTCCCAGTCCATCGCTCCGATCCCAGAGCTCCTGGGTCAGCAGGGCGACCGCCTTTCTCAACCGATGGCGATACGTTCCGTACGGGAGCCCGAGGTCGTAGGCGGCGGCCTCCTGTTTGGTCGCGGGGGCCAGGTAGGTCACTCGAAGTACGTCAGCGAGCTCTCGATAGCTCGGGCTCTCGCCCAACGCCTCCACGGCGACCTCGACAGCCAGCGCGAGAGCGCTCGGGCTTCCGAAGGGCGGTCCTGCCATCGATGCGTTCGCCAGGGGGTTCCGTCTCAGCTCGTGGGGTCGGTGCAGTGTCGCGAGCGCAGCCTTCACGGCCTCCGCGAAGGCGTCTCGGTCGAGCCGCATCTTGACGGTCTCCTGCGTCTCGTCGGTCGCGTCGAGCTCGCCGACCCCATAGACGAGGCCCCGACCGACGTGCTGAACCAACACCTCGCTCGAGAGCTCGCCGTCCGTGGGTGGCAGGATGCACTGGGCGAACCCGTAGCTCCGATCCTCCAGCGTCGTCCGGCCGAGGTCGGGTCGGGGCCGCACCATCATCTTGTGGTCCAGCGGCTCCCATCGTTCGGGGTCGGAGACGGCGACGAAGACCTGCTTGGGGATCGGTGGGGCCACGGCAGCGAGTACGAAGGGCCCGGAGAACATCGCCGCTGTCATGGCCGGACCGAACCGGTGGTAGCCGTCGAACGTGAAGAACCATCGGAAGCAGGCGACCTCCTCGCCGGGGGGAGGGACGACACCGTCCCTCAGCGCGTCGAGGAGAGGATCGCCTCGCCTGTCGTCTCCCGATGTCCGTCCGAGGACGACCAGGAAGAGCACGGCGATCGGTCGGCTGTCGGCATCGAGGACGAGAAAGAGGCCCTCGGGCTGTTCCCGTGCGCAGCGCTCGAAGGCGACCCGCGAGGTGTTCCCCTCGTGTCGCTCGACATGGCCGGCGATGAGCACCACCTCGTCCCGTGTCGCGCGCCGAAGGTAGGAGTGATCGAGCGCCGTGAGGCCCAGGAGATCCCTGACCGTCGGGATGTTGCGTCGAGTGAAGAGCGCGTCGATCACGCTCTGCCGCTGGGCACCGGGGCTCTGGTTTGGAAGACCCACGAGAAGCGCGTCGGCTGCCCGCCGCGCGAGCGCACGCTGGTGGTCGGGGTCCCGGAGAGCGAGGTCGCGCAGAAGCACCTCCCGCACCACCGAGTGCATGCGTAGCTCACCGTCCACTTCGTCGACGAAGCTCAAGCTCGCCATCCACTCCGTGAGAGGTCGAGGATCGCGGCCGAGCATGGCAAGCAGTACGGAGATCCGCGAAGTCCGGAGCAACGACAGCGCCCGCAATGCGTCCCGGTGGTGGTCGGACGGGCATCGGTCGAGCACGTCAGCGATCAGCGCCGGCGCGAGAGCGTCGAGCCCGGGTGTGCCGAGGGTCGGCGGGGCGCCCAGCCGATGCCGCTCGAGAACGAGCGAGAGCGCTAGGGGCAGGCCGTCGGTCAGCTGGAGCACCTGGTCGTGTTGGTTGGTCGGGAGCTCGGCTCGATGGAGCAACTCGCGTACTTCTGCCTCGGTGAGATTGGCCAGCTCGAGCTCATCGAGGAACGGCTGAACCGAGAGCGAGGCGCGAACGGGTAGCTCGAGTCGCCGACGGCCGAGCAGGAGCACCAGCAATCGTCGTCCCGCTCGAGGAACGAGCTCGCGAAAAAACCAGGTCGCGAGCGAGTCGAGCGCGTCGAAGGAGTCCACGACGAGCACGTCGGCGGTCGCCTGCCGTCCGAGCTGCGACGGTTCGTCGATGCCGACGAGTGCGAGCTGTTCGAGAAGGGCCCGTGGGTTGGGAGCGATGTGTTCCCCGCTCAGCCACGCGACTCGATGCCCAGCCGCGGCCGCGCTCAGACGCAGCAGCTCCGCGAGCGTGGTCTTGCCCACCCCAGCGTGGCCACGAACGTGCACGAAGCGTGGCCCCTCCGCGGCCGCTCCCAACGCTGCGTGGAGTATCGCCAGCTCTGCGTCGCGGCCCACGAATCGGTCCCTGACCCTGGACAGGAGGGTTGCTCCGATGTTTCGGGGCTCCCCGGTTCGAGCTTCCATCGTTCCCATCATCGCCACCCCCGCACGCGATCTCGTCGCGGTGCGACACGGCGAATTCCAAGCCCGTCGAGGCGCCGCCGTGACTCGAGTGGACAGGCGGTGGACGAGGAATGGACGGCGAAGGTCCAGGCTCGGTGCCGTGAGCGCCGCTACCGTCGAATCGCTCGGATCGAGGCTGAAGACAGCTCCCGTACCCGAGTGCGAGGAGGCAACATGAGACGGAATCCATCACCCGAAACCACGGACGAGACAGCCGAGAGACTACCTTCGCGGTTGCCGAACGACGTACCCGGCGCACGGCCGAGCAGCTCGAGAATCGTCCGACTCGTCCTTGCCCTCGCGATCGGCGGATGCGCCGCCGACGTGGGCTCTGCGACCTCCGCCGCAACCGATCCGGGCTGCTTCGATCCGTGGATCGGAGCCTGCCCCACGGCTCCCCGGCAGGTCGCGCCGATGTCTGGCAGCCGGCTGGAAGCGCCGGTCGAGCTCGAATGGGAGAATCCAGTGAACGTCTCGAGCGTGCAGCTGGAGATCTGCTCGGACCGAGCATGCGTGAACCCGCTCGTCGACACGATCGTGACCGGGGAATCGTATCAACTCACCGCGGACTTCGGTCAGGTCTACTGGCGGGTCGGCTACGTCTGGGGCCGGAATCAGAACGTGCGCTCGCCGTTCTGGCTCCTCGATACCTCCAACGGCGTGCGGCCGCCATCCCTCGACGTGAACGGCGACCACCTGGCCGACGTGGTCGTCGGGGACGACGATCTTCAGGCGGCCTACCTCTTCCTCGGCCAGGCTGGGGGCATCGGCAACGCTCCGTCGGCGACGATCGTACCCACGGTGGCGACGGCGAACTTCGGTCTGGAGGTCGCCGACGCGGGCGATGTGAACGGTGATGGGTACCGCGACCTCATCGTCGCGGCACCGGCCTCGCTCTCCCCGATCCAGCAGCCGGTCGTATTCGTGTACCTCGGTAGCGCGTCCGGTGCGCTCGCTCTGGACTCGACGCTCTCGCGCCCCACCGCAAGCGCGTTCGGGCTCTCGGCGATCAGCGTCGGCGACATGGATGGCGACGGATTCGGCGACGTCGCGATCGGCTCGCCGGCGTACGGCGCGCTCAAGATCGGGCGCGTCGAGGTGTTCCGGGGTGGGCCCACGGGCCTCGCCGCGGCGCCCACCCTGGTGCTCGACGGAGCCGGGGACGCCGAGGACAACTTCGGCGTCTCCCTCGGGCTCGCCGACGTGAACGGCGACGGCGAGCCCGACCTCGTCGTCGGCGAGGTCAATGCGAGCTACGCCGCGCTGGGTGTGGCGCCTGGCCGGGTTCATGTCTTCCACGGAGATGGGTCAGCCTTCGCGGCCGTACCGTCGACGACTCTCGCGTGCCCCGATGGCGACAACGTCGGGTTCGGGTTCGACGTGAGCACCGCTGGTGATCGCGACTCCGATGGATTCGAAGACATCGTGGTCGCCGCCTTCGGGTACGCGACCGTCGACGGGCGCGCGTACGTCTTTCCGGGAGGCCCCGCGGGTGTCGGCTCGACCCCGCTGCAGGTGCTCGATCCACCCACCAGCGGCGTGAACGGCTATTTCGGGTTCGCGGTCGACGGCGGAGACGACCCGAACCGTGACGGAATCCCCGACATCATCGTCGGCGAGACCGACGCGCTCTCCACTGCGGGTCGCGCCCACGTCTTCTACGGGGCCACCCGCGGACCGGGCACCCGACACACGCTCCCGAACCCCGTCCGCGTGAGCAACGCATATTTCGGTCAGGCGGTCTCCATGCCCGGTGACCTCGACGGCGACCAGGTGGACGATCTCGTGGTCGGCGCCCCGGGAGGGAGTGGAGCCATGTATGCCTTCGACGGCGTGAACGGAGGGCTCGTGTCGACGGTGCCGAGCGCCGTCGCGACCGGTGCTGGCAACGGGCGTTTCGGGATCGCGCTCACGCGCTGAGCCCGCGCTCCCGGTCCGTCAGGCTCTCAGTCGGCCATCGTGCGCAGGAGCGCCTGGGCCATCGCGTACTCGTAGAAGCTGACCATCTCGGTCTGGAGCACGCGCTCGAAGAGGGCCTTGGCGGCGCCGGGGTCGCTCTCGAGCTGGCGGACCCCCTCGTAGAAGTAGGCCTCGGCGGACTCGCCGGTGCCGTCGGCGGCCTCGAGGAGCTGCTCGTAGGCGAGGTCGCCGGCGCCGAAGCGCGCGAGCTGTCCACTCCATCCGCTCACCGACGCGTTCTCGCGGAGCACGACGTCGATCTCGCCTTCGGCTTCGCTCGAGGCGCGGGCGGCGATGGCCTTCACCCAGAGCGCGAAGTAGACCTTCCACTCCGGCGCGAGGCTCAGCTGGCGCTGCGACATCCGGAAGATCTCGTGCGCGAAGTCGAGGTCGGGCGCGGCGCTCACCAGATGCGAGAGGATCGTGGCGTACGTCTCGTGCAACCGCGGCTCTGCGTTCACGGCGGAGCGGAAAGCCTGGAGGGCACGCTCCCGCTCACCGAGCGCGTCGAGGAGCACCCCGCGGCGCGTCTGCAGCCGAGCCATCAGGAGCCGCGCCTCGGGCTGCTGGCCCAGCTCCGCGGCGGTTCGGTCCCACGCCTGGAGCGCCTGGCGGTACATGCGCTGCGACTGCTCTTGGTTGCCCGCGCCGCCGAAGGCGTCGCCGAGTCGCTCGAGGAGCTCGGCCCGTTCGATCGGGTTCTCCGCCAGATCGAGCGCTCGCCGGTAGTGGCGGGTCGCCGCCTCGGCGTCGCCGCGGCGCAGCTCGAGGGTGCCGAGCTGCATCAGCGCGTTCGCGGTCTCCTGCGCGGCGACCGAGGCCTCGAGCCGACGCCGGGCCTCGCCCGCGTTGCCCGCGTGCATCTCGGCGGCACCGACCAGCAGCTCGATGCGGCTGCGCGCGATCGGGGAAGCCACGTCCGGCCAGCGCTGGTCGCGTTCGTCGAGCAGGTGCTCGGCGCGCGCCGCGAGCTGACGGGCCGCGGAGGCGTCCTGGCGCAGGGTGCCGAGCTCGAGGAGCTCATCGAGCTGCGCGAGCGCTTCGTCGTAGAGCGCGCGCAGGTTCGGCGCGAGCTCGATCGCGCTGGCGTACCAGGCGGTGGCGTTCTCCACGTCACGCAGGACCGCGGCGATCCGCGCGAGGCACGTCGGGAAGCGCGGATCGTCGGGGAAGCGCTGCAATCCGAGGCGGCACACCCCACGGGACACGTCGGGCTTCACCTCGCGGTAGGCTTCCGAGAGCTCGACCAGGGCATCGGCCGCGTCGTCGTCGTCTTCGCGGGCCTGCTCGAGCACGGTCAAGAGGCGCGCTTCCGTCTCGCCGTCCTCGCCCATCGCGCGCACCCCATCGATGGCGCCGACGATGAGCCCTTCGCGCAGGTACACGGCCGCGACGTCGAGCGGCGCCACCCGGCGCACCTGGGCCGGCAGTGAGCCGAGCTGAAGGACCATCTGCGGGCCCTCCTGAAGCGCCTGCATCACGGCGTCTCGCCTGGCGACGTGCAGGCTCGCCAACGTTTGGAGCACGGTCGGACCCGGGGTCAGCACGGCGTGCGCCTCCCATACGTCGATCAGCTCGGTGTAGCGCTGCATCGCCGTCGGCAGCTCCCGGCGGGCGTCCTCGCCCCACTCGGCCACCAATCGATACTCGGCCTCCGCTTCCTCGCGGCCATTGGTCCGGAGAACGAGCAGGCCGGAGAGCACGCGCGCTTCGTCACCGCGCGGGTTGCCCTTCCGCACGATCGCGTCCGCCACCGACACCATCGCTGCGTGCACCGGGCCCTCGGTGAGCTCGGCCGGCGTGTAGAGGTCGGTCATCGCCTCGAGCCGCTCGCCGAGCGCCGGCAGGTCCAGCGCGTTCAGGTCGCTCTGGCTCTGGCCGTAGTACGCCATGACCCGCTCGCGCAGGACGTCGCGGGCTTCCGCGTCGGTCGGGAGCCCGTGATAGACGCGGAGCATCTCGGCCAGATTCTCGGAGGTGACCTCGTCCGGGAGGTCGACGCCGAGGGCGGTCGTGGAGCGGCCGGCGCCGGCTCCAGACCCACAGGCCAGGACCAGCGCGAGGGCCATCGTGCAGGCCACCGCGGCCGCTCGAGTGGGGCGAAACATGATGTTGGAGAGCATAGCAAGGGACGGGGGCCGTGCCGCCCCCCTGGTGGGACGCCCGACCGGTGGACTCCGTTCCAATTTCGTTGGAGTCTTCGCAGGGCGTGAAGCTTGGAACCCCGCCGATCCACGGGCTTCGGGCCCTGGGGATGACCGCCATGGCCATTCTGGCCACCCAGGGGTTCCAGCTCCTGGTCGCCGGGAGCTTCCTGCTGGTCCGGCGAACGGACCTCGCCGAGGCCGTGGCCCGGGTGTCGGTCCACCCTCTCAGTCTGGGGGTGGCTCAGCTCCTCGGCTTCGGCGCCGTGCTGCGGCTCTCCGAGAAGGCAGCCTCGCGCCGGGGGCTGCGACCCGGGGTGGTCTTCGGCTTCGACGAGCCGCCGTCGATGGGCGTGCTCGGGCTCTGTCTCGTGGCGGGTCTGGCACTCCAGCTGCCGCTCGCCGAGATCGGCAACGCGGTCCAGGAGGTGGCACCGCTGACCATGGAGACGGAGCTTCGGCGCCAGCTGCTGATGGAGCCGAAGGGGTTCATCGCGGCGTTCGTCGCCTTCTTCGCGTTCGTGGTCATCGCGCCGGTGACCGAGGAGATGCTCTTCCGAGGCGTGCTGCTCCCCGGACTCGTCGTACGCCACGGCCGGCTCACCGGCCTGGTTCTGAGTGCGCTCCTCTTCGGGGCGATTCACTTCGACTGGCCGGGCTTCGTGAGCGCGAGCGTCGCGGGTCTGGTGCTCGGCGCGGTGCGGCTGCGGACCGGGTCCACGTGGCCCTGCGTGGTGCTGCACGCGGCGGTCAACGCGGTGCCGTTGCTCGTGCCGCGTTCGGCGTGGCGGATCGGCGGCTTCAACGTCCCGAGCGAGAACGTCGGGCACGTGCCACCCGCGCTCCTCTTCGGGTCGCTCGGCGTCGCGGTGCTCGCGCTGGTGTTGCTCGAGCGACGAACCGCGGAGTGAAGCGCTACTCGCGGCTCTTCAGACCCAGGCTCTCGAACGCTGCCCGGAGGGGCGAGTCCTCCTCGCGGAGGAGCTTGATGGTCCGGGTGTATCCATCCTCGAGAATCACTCGGCGTGCGTCGAAGTTCATCGGTGAGTGCATGAACATGACCGCGTCATCGCGCGCCGGCTCGAGCAGGTGGATGTCGACCTCGGGGTTCGCCGCGCGGAACGCTGCGAGGCCGCGCTCGAGACGCGCCTCGGTCATCAGCCGCCAGCTCTGGTTGTAGACCCAGAGCAACCCTTTGTCGCGCACGCGGCCCTTCGGCCCGTGACCGGTGGGGACGGCGTTTGCGGTCGGATCGGTCCGCACCGGGACCATCGCGTTGATGACCACGACGAGCTCGCAGCCTTGTTCGACGGCGATGTCGACGTGCCCCGTCTCGCCGGGTGCGCCGGCGATGAAGTCGCGGCCGTCGATCCGAACTGGCGCGAAGAGCATCGGGGTCGCGAGCGACGCCGCGACCGCTTTCGCGACCGGCACGTGGTCGATGTCGCCACCGACGCCGAAGACCACGCGTTCGCCACCATCCAGGTCGTGGGCGACGAGCATCAGCTTGCGCTCGAAGTCACCGAAGGCCTTCGGTAGCCCACGGCGCGTGAGGAACTGGAAGAAGAACTCCTCGAACGCGTCGGTGGTGAACACGCCGGCCGGGAGCGAATCCCAGAGCCGATCGATCTCCTGCCAGTTGCTCTTGCGCAGCGGGTTGCTGGCGACGCTTCCGGCGAAGCGCCGGAGGGCGCCCAGGGTCGACGACCAGACCCGTCGCAGCTCGCGCAGGTCCACCCGCAGCAGGTGCTCGCGCTTCATCGGGAAGAAGTCGTCGGCCGGATCGAGCAGCGCTCGGTAGAGCCGGGTCGGACCGATGCCGCCGGCGATGGCGGCCGCGACCGGCGCGCCAGACGATGCGCCCAGGATGACGCCGAAGTCGCTGACCTGGAAATCCTCGAAGTGCTCCTCGAGCGCCGCGAGCACGCCCACCTCGTACATCGCGCCGGTGATGCCTCCGCCGGCCAGGCAGAGGGCGACCTTCTCCAGCTTCTTGGCGGTCATGGGGGACCTGTATCACTTTCGCCCGTCTGCCGGGGGCCTCCTTCGTCTGCGCGGATCCACGCCCACGCGAGCGCGCCGGGCCCGGCGACGGCGCTGAGCGCCACCCAGAGCATCATGTGCGCGGGCATGAGGAGCACGAGCGCCGTTCCTCCGAAGAAGGCGACGGCCGGGAAGTAGAAACGTCGATCGGCGAGCACGGCGGCGACCGCCGCCCCCGAGCCGAAGAAGAAGAGCTCGAGCGCGAGGCTCGCTTCCTCACGCACGCCGAGCGAATAGGACACGGCCCGAAGCGCGACCGAGAGCATCATCAGGATGGTGATCGACCACATGATCCCCCGGCTGCGCCGGGTGGCCATGAGCTCGTGCCGCATGACGAACGCGCCACCGAGGACGACCACCGAGAGCAGCGCGGTGGCGGTGAGCGTGTGCCACCACTCGTAGTGATAGAGGCCGAGGTGCGTGCCGACGTAGCCCACGAGACCGGGGATCGAGACGATCAGCGCGACGGCCAGGATCAGTCCGCCGCGCGCCCGTCCGCCGGCGTCGACCGACTCGAGCTTGTCCAGCTTCTCGAGCCGCGCGGCTTCGGCGCGCTGCCGAGCCGCTTCTTCACGGAGCGCGTCCGCGCGGGGCTCGTCCTTGAGCTCCTCGAGCAGGCCCTCCGCCGACGCCGTCTCCATGCGGCGCAGGTGGTAGCCGGTCATCGCGAGGAGGGCGCTCGTCAGCCCCTCCTGGGCGTCTTCGGCTTGCGCGTGGTGGCGGAGCGCCTCGGCGAAACCGAAGCGCGCCTTCGCGAAGGCACGCTGCACGCGTGCGTTGCGCGAGTCCTGGCGCTCGGCGATGCGGAGCTGGGGGTGGGTGGGCTCCCGCGCCGACTCGTCGACGAGCATCTTCAGCTCGACCAGCGCATCCCGCGCACCGTCGGCGACGGAGGCCGCGACCCGGTGCTCGAGGAAGTCGCTCAGTGCGCTTCGCAGCGCCTCGGCGCTCTCGAAGCGGTCGTCGGGGGAGGGCGCCAGGGCCTTGCGCAGGATCCGCCCCAGCTCTTCGGGCACGTCGCGCGGCAGCTCCGGCGCTTCGGCGCCGTACGCGGCGTAGAGCAGATCGTGCAGCGACTTCCCCTCGTGGGGCGGACGCCCGAGGAGGATCTCGTGGAGCGTTCCGCCGAGCAGGTAGACGTCGGTTCGCGGCGAGAGCGGTGCCCGCGCCAGGTCGACCATCTCCGGCGCGAGGTAGGCGGGCGTCCCGAGGATCTCCGACACCTCGTCGGCCATCGGCAGCCAACCGCGCTGGGCGTCGTCGGTGCTGACCGCGACACCCCAGTCGACCAGGTACACCTCGCGGAAGGCGCCGATCATCACGTTGTCCGGCTTCAGGTCGAGGTGGAGCACGCCGCGGCTGTGCGCGTAGTGGACCGCCTCGCAGATGCGCATCAGGACGCGCAGGTGCCAGGCGAGTCGGTCGGTCGCGGCGGGGAGCGCGGGATGGTTCGGCTCTTGGATGAGCGTCCGCCAGGGCGTGCCCTCGATGCGCTTCATCACCACGACCGGGGCGTTGCGCTCATCGGTGTCGAGGGCGTGGACCGGGACCACGTTCGGGTGCTCGACCAGCGCGAGCACGCGCGCCTCGCGACGTAGCCGCGACGCGAAGACCGGCGTCATGAACTCGTCCTTGAGCGTTTTTAGCGCGACGTCCCTCCGGAGCGCGGGCTGCTCGGCGAGGAAGATCGAGCCCATGCCGCCTTCGGCGAGCTGACCGCGAATGCGCATCTCGTGGCTCGCGCGGTCGGCGGCCGAGGGGGGCGGCAGGGTCGGTCCCGGCGACTTCGGCGGGATCACGCTGCGGCCCGCCCGGAAGCGCGGCGCGAGCGTCGGCTGGAGCGTCGAGTCGAGCGCGTGGTTCTCCGGAACCGAATCCAGATCGAGCGTCTCGAGCAACTGCTCGAGGGTCATGTGGCCGGTGGCCATGAGCCTCTAATTACCCGTGATCAGCGAGTAGGTGATGATCGCACTGGCTGCGGCGGCGATCAGCCCGAGCACCACCAGGCCGACCCACTTGAGGGTCTCGTTCTTCGCCGGCTTGCTCGGACGGGAGCCGCGCGAAGGGCTCGAGGTGCGCGACGGGGACGACGCGCGAACGGGGTCGACGACGCTGAAGCGTGGCTTGCTGACCCGACCACCGATGGCGTCGATGAACGCTTCGGCGAGCTCGCGGGGGGTCGCGAAGCGATCCTCGGGCTTCCGGGCCATGGCCCGCTCGACCACCTCTCCGATGGCGTCGGGTAGGTCGGGGCGGCGGTTCGAGAGCGGTTCGAGGCGACCCTGGAGGATGGCGCCGAGGAGCTGGCCCTGGTCGGACGCGGCGAAGGGGGACTCTCCGGTCAGGCACTCGTAGACGACCACGCCGAGCGCGTAGATGTCGGCTGCCGCGCCCGACTTGTGCGCCGACGCGATCTGCTCCGGCGCCATGTAGCGCGGGGTCCCGATGACCGTTCCCGTCGCGGTCAGCTTCTTGGCGCTCAGCGAGAGCGAGAGGCCGAAGTCGAGCAGCTTCACCGAGGGCCCAGACTCTGGGAGGAAGATGTTGTCGGGCTTCAGGTCGCGGTGGATCACACCTTGCGCGTGGGCGGCCTCGAGCGCGTCGGCGGCGCTGCTCAGGATCGACGCGACCCGCGACGGATCCATGGGGCCGGTGCGCTGAATCAGGTCCCGGAGCGTCTCGCCCTCGAGCAGCTCCATGGCCAACCACGGGATGCGGCGATGGGTGGCGTAGCCATGGCGGAGAATCGACACGATGCCTGGGTGGTCGATCGACGCGAGGATCTGGCTCTCACGCTCGAAGCGCTGGCGGGCATGCTCGTCCTGGGCCCCTTTCAGGAGGATCTTGATGGCCACCGGGCGCTGGTCCATCAGGTCTTCCGCTCGGAACACCGCACCCATGCCGCCGGTGCCGAGGGGCTCGCCCAGGCGAAAGCGGTCCGCGAAGAAGGACCCCGGGCTGAAGGGGTCCACGACGTCCGTCGGCTCGGGCGCGAGGAAGTCCACCTCGTCGTCGTCCGGCAGGCCCGGATCGGTGTGGATCCGGCCATCCGGTGCATCTTCGAGGGTGTCGACTGGCGGCACCCCACCGTCTTCGTCCTCCACTCTCGGTCCCACGGCTCGGCGACTGTACATGTGACGCTGGGTGGGCGCATCCAAGAACGGGGCCCACACCCTAGACGTCAGATGCGCTCCACATCTTGGACGCCATCGATCCGCTGGATGCCGCGCATGACGGTGCGCAGCGCGGTGAGGTCGTCGACGGTGAACTGGAAGAGGTTCACGGCGCGGCCGTCGTCCGAGGTCCGGCAGGTCGCCTCGGAGATGTTCAGGCCGTTCTTGGTGAAGACCCCGGAGACCTTGGCGAGAATGCCGGGGGCGTTCTGGGTGACCACCCGCAGCGAGACCGGCAGCGACATCTTGGCCTTGCTGGTCCATTCGACGTCGATGCGGCGCTCCGGATCCAGCTCCATCGAGCGAGGACAGCCGCGGCGGTGAATGGTCACGCCGCGCCCGCGGGTGATCCAGCCGACCACCGGGTCGCCGGAGACCGGGCTGCAGCACTTGGCGAAGCGGACGAGCAGGTCGTCCATGCCGTCGATGCGGATGGTGTCGTCGTTGCGGCGGGTGACCTTCCGGAGCGTCCGCTCGAGGAAGGACGGCTCGAGGCTCTTGCGCTCCTCGGAGTCCTTGTCGTCGACCAGGTCTACGAAGGCCTTCGCGTCGAGCTTCCCGTAGCCGATCAGCGCGAAGATCTCGTCGATGTGCTGGACCGAGCCGTTCTCGACGACGCGCTCGATCTCGGTCTTGTTCTTCATGAAGCGCGCGAAGCTCAGGTCGCGCTTGTGCATCGCCTTCTCGGCGAGGTCGCGGCCGAGCTTCACGCTGCGCTTGCGCTCCTCTGCGCGGAGGTAGCTCCGGATCCGCGAGCGGGCGCGGCCGGTGACCACGAAGTCGAGCCAGTCCTTGTTGGGCGTCTGGGTCTTGTTCGTGAGGATCTCGACCACGTCGCCGTTCCGCAGCCTGTGGCGCAGCGGCACGATCATGCCGTTCACCCGGGCGCCGGAGCAGTGCTCGCCGACCTCCGAGTGGATGGCGTAGGCGAAGTCGACGGGGGTCGCCCCGCGCGGGAAGCTCTTCACGTCGCCCTGCGGTGTGAAGACGTAGACCTCGTCCTGGAAGAGGTCGACCTTCACCGACTCGAGGAACTCGGCGGGGTCGGTGACGTCCTGCTGGAACTCCATCAGCTGGCGCAGCCAGGCGAAGCGAGCGGCGTCGCGGGCTTCGATCCCGCCAGTGTTCTGCTTGTACTGCCAGTGCGCCGCGATGCCGAGCTCGGCGGTGCGGTGCATCTCGTGGGTGCGGATCTGCACCTCGATGCGGCGGCTGCCCGGGCCGATGACCGTCGTGTGCAGCGACTGGTACATGTTCGGCTTCGGGAGCGCGATGTAGTCCTTGAAGCGACCCGGGACCGGCGTCCATTCGCTGTGGATCACGCCGAGCGCCGCGTAGCAGTCGGCCACGGTCTCCATGATCACGCGGAAGGCGACGAAGTCGTGGATCTGCTCGAGCTCCACGCCCATGCGGCGCATCTTCCGGTAGATGCTCCACAGGTGCTTGCGGCGGCCGCTCACATCGAGCGCGAAGCCGCGGCTGATCAGCATCTTGCGGACCTTGCTCGAGACCTGCTCGATGTAGTCGTCGGTCTGCGCCGCGACCTTCTCGACCTTGGCCTCGAGCTCCTCGTAGGCGTCGGGGTGGAGGTATTGGAAGCTCAGGTCCTCGAGTTCGGCCTTGAGCCAGTTGATGCCCAGGCGGCCGGCGAGCGGCGCGTAGATCTCCATCGTCTCGCGGGCGATGCGCTCCTGCGACTCGGCCTTCATGTGCTCGAGCGTGCGCATGTTGTCGAGACGGTCCGCGAGCTTCACGAGCAGCACGCGGATGTCGCGCGCCATCGCCACGAGCATCTTGCGGAAGGACTCGGCCTGCCGGTCTTCCTTCGAGTGGAAGTTGACCTTGCCGAGCTTGGTCACCCCGTCGACCAGGAAGGCGACCTCCTTGCCAAAGAGCTGCTCGATGTCCTTCTCGGTGACGTCGGTGTCCTCGACGACGTCGTGCAGCAACGCGGCGCAGATCGACGCCGGGTCGAGCTTCATCTCCGCGATGATGTGCGCGACCGACGACGGGTGGATGAAGTAGGGATCCCCCGACTTGCGCATCTGCCCCTCGTGCATGCGCTCCGAGTAGGCGAACGCCTTGTCGATCAACTCCGTGTCGGCCTGCGGGTGGTAGGCCTGCACCTTGGTGATCAGCTCAGCCAGGCCCGTCATCGTGGGAGGGGCACGCTCCCTGGAGCCAGACTTCGGCGTGCGGGGGGCAGAGGCGAAATCATCTGGAAACGGTAACACCGCCCTCGGGGGTAGACAACGACAGGAGATGCGCCCGAGGACCCGTCAAGGGCGCGACCTCACGGCCGACGTCGTCGACCGGAACGAGGGGCCGCGTCGTGGTACACACAGCCGGTGAGTCGGGCTCCGAGCTGGCGCGGGCGAGTGGCCAAGGGTGCGCTCCTCATCGGCGCGTTGGTGGTCGGTGGGGTGGTCGCCAGGGCGTATCCTCGCGATGTGGCACTTCGCTACGATCTCGGTGACGACCACGGGCGGTGGGTCGAAGCGCGGATGAGCTATTCTGGCGACGACGGCGACATGGCGGGGGTGACCTTCCGCCGGCCCGAGGGGATGCCGGAGCGCCTCGACCACGAGGTCGAGCTCTCGCCCGGTACCTACCGCGTCACGACCACGCTGGTCGACGCGGACGGTCAGGCGGTCGAGGTTGAGCGCTCGTTCGACGTACCCGTGGAGGGGGTGATGACCATCCACCTGGGGACCGACCGATGAGCATGACGAGCGTGAAGACCCGGCATGGCGGCCGGCGGGTGGTGCAGCTCCCCCGGCTCGCGCTGGTGGTCCTCAGCGGCGACGACCGCGGCGACGAGTACGTGATGCAGGGCGAGCGGCTCGCCATCGGCAAGTCGAGCACCAACGACATCGTGCTCACCCACCAGACCGTGTCCCGCAGCCACTGCGAGATCGTCCGGGAAGGGCAGGGCTACGTGCTCAAGGACCTCGGGTCGACCAACGGGACGCTCCTCGACGGCGCCGAGGTGCGCGAGGCGTTCCTGAAGCCCGGGGCGGTGCTGACGGTCGGCGAGGTCGAGCTGAAGGTCCGGACCTTCTCCGAGAAGATCGAGGTGCTCCCCTCCGAGCGGACCCGCTTCGGGTCGGTCGTCGGTCGCAGCCAGGGGATGCGCGAGATCTTCGGCCTTCTCGAGCGGCTCGCGCCGAGCGACGCGACCGTGCTCCTGGGCGGTGAGACCGGCACCGGCAAGGACGCGATGGCCCGCGCCATCCACCAGGCCAGCAAGCGCAAGGAGCGCCCCTTCATCGTCGTCGACTGCGGCGCCGTGGTCGCCAACCTCATCGAGAGCGAGCTCTTCGGCCACGAGAAGGGCGCCTTCACCGGAGCGAGTGAGCGGCGGCGTGGGGCCTTCGAGCTCGCCGACGGCGGCACCCTCTTCCTGGACGAGATCGGCGAGCTCCCGCTGGACCTGCAGCCGAAGCTCCTGCGGGCCCTAGAGGCCCGTAGCTTCCGGCGGGTCGGCGGCAACTCCGAGCTCTCGGTCGACATCCGGGTCATCGCCGCGACCAAGCGGAACCTCTCGGTCGAGGTCGACCGCGGCAAGTTCCGCGAGGACCTCTACTTCCGTCTGGCGGTCGTGCCGGTCGACCTTCCGCCGCTTCGCGAGCGGAAGGAGGACCTGCCCCTGCTGGTCGAGCACCTGCTCGAGGGGATCCAGGCGGGCGACCCGGACGCCGGCGAGCTGCGCATGGCCGAGGCCGCGGTCGAGGCGCTCGCCGGTCACGACTGGCCGGGCAACGTGCGCGAGCTACGGAACGTGCTGGCCCGCGCGGCGTTCCTGGCGCGCACCGGCGACGGCGAGATTCGGCTGGGCCACGTGCCCGTCGGCGCACCGGTCGGTGGGGGCACCGGGATCGCCCCGACCTTCGACCCGCAGATGAGCTACCGCGACACGAAGTCGGCGTTCGAGCAGGAGTTCGAGCGGCGCTACGTGGAGTGGCTCCTCGAGCGGCACGACGGGAACATCTCGGCGGCGGCACGCTCGGCGGACATGGACCGCAAGTACCTCCACAAGCTCGCGAAGAAGCACGGGGTCCACCCGAGCGACAAATAGCGCCGCCTGATCGGCGATCAGTCGACGGAAGCGCCAGGCTCGTCATCGTCGTTCTCCCGAACGGAGGTGCGACATGTGCGTACGTGAATGGAAATGGGCTGCCCTTGGACTGGCGCTCCTGGCATGCTCGGAAGAGCCCTCGGCAGCGACCGAGGTGGAGACCCCACGAGCGACGGGTGGAGAGAGAGGGGCGACGACCCCAGCAGAGACCCCCTCGGGTCCGGCGGTCGTCCTCGAGCTCGCCCCAGGGGTCTCGGAGGACGAGCCCCAGCCGGTCGCGGCTCGTCTGCGGGTGGTCGTCGATGGCGAGGCCGAGCTCTACCCGCTGCCCTCGCTACCGGCCGGGATGCTCGAGCTCGACGAGGACGCCGCGCTCGGCCGCACCTTCTTTGCCGGGGCTGGCGCCGAGCTCTGGCTCGCGCGGGATGGCTCGCGCGTTCGGGTCCGGACCCGACTCAACGGCGAAGAGGGCGCAGGCGCCACCACCGAGCTCCTCTCGGTCGAGGCGCGGGTCGACGCCGCGCTCGGAGTCCGTCGCGTCGAGCGCGAGCTCGACTGGGCCACCTTGCCGATGGCCGGGCCCTTCGGCACGCGCGCGGAGGCGTGCGCCGCCACCGGGGCCACCTGCCCCTTCGTGGCGCCGGCGCTCACCGACAGCCCCGGGCCGGCGAGGGTCGAGAGCGTGGTCGCCAGCGAGCTGGTCGGTTGGCCCACCGACGAGGGCGCAGCCTGCGCGCTCCTCATCGAGCGGGAGGGGGCGTTCTTCGTGGAGGAGGACACCACAACGCTCTGCCTCGAGCAGGGGACCGGCCGCGGTCTCGCGCGGATCCTCGAGCATCATGTCGGGGAGTCGCTCACCACCCTCACGGTCCACTACCGCGAGCAGCGGCTCGAGGACCCGACCGAGGAGCTCTGGCACTACCGCTGCGACCTCTCGAGCGGCGCGCCGCGCTGTGAGCGCGCCGCCGAGGACCTCCGATGAAGACCACGCTGGCGGTCTTCGCCACGCTCGGGGCGGTCGGCGCGCTCGGGTGCGGCGGCCTTTCGGCGCTGTCTTTCGGCCTGGCCCGGAGCGCGGAGTCGTCGGGCGAGGGGGGCGGTGGCGCGGTCGCGACCGCGCTACTCGGACCGGCGATGGGCACGGTGCTGGCAGTCCTCTCGGCGCTGGGGCTCCTCGTGTGCATCGGGTGTGCGCTCGGGATCGCGTCGCGCCGGCGAGGGGAGTCCGCGTCGTGAGAGCGGCGTGGCTCGCCGCGGCGCTCCTCGCTTGCAGCACCGCCGCGCCGCCCGCGGCCACCCCGGTGACGGTCGCCACGGACGACGGCGCGGATCCGCCCGCTCCCGACCGGGGCGAGCCGCTCCAGCTCGAGGGTCCCTTCGAGTCGCGTGACGAGGTCTGCGCCGTGGTGGGCGCTGGCGAGTGCCCCTTCGTGTCTCCGCCGCTGAGCGCGACTTCGCTGCCGGCGGTGCGAGCGGCGGGGGCATTCCGCTCCGAGCTGGTCGGCACCTACGACCCGGACACCGGCGTGACCCGCTGCCACTGGTTGCTCGCGACGGCGAGCGGGATCTACCTCGACCGCGCGACCGCGACCGACTGCCAGAGCCTGTCGGGTGAGCCGATCGTTGCCGAGGTCGTCGAGCACGAGCTCGGCCCCACTCGTGCGCGCCGAACGTTGAGTGTGGAGCAGCAGGGGACCCTGCTGAACGTCGACATCCTTCACACGGTCGACTGCCGGCTACGCGACGGTCGGCCCATCTGCTCGCGCTGGTCGACCCGGCGTGAGCTCCACTGACCACTCGCGGCGCGAACGAAAGGAGCACCGCCGGCATCCGGGATACCCTTGGGTGCCGTGAGCGAAGGCGACACGAAGAAGGAGCTCGTGGACCTGGCGCTGCAGATGCTGCGGCAGAAGGGGCCCGCCCACGTGAGCATGCGGGCGGTGGCGCGGGAGGCGGGGGTCAGCTCGAGTCTAATCAGCTTCCACTTCGGCGGGAAGGACGAGCTGCTCGACGCCTGCATGCAGCGCTTTTACGCCGACCTGGCCGAGCGCGAGGGGCAGTGGCGCCAGCGGGTCGCCGACGCCGAGGGCGACCGCTTCGTCGCCATCTGCGCGGACGTCGCCGAGGCGGGGTACCAGTTCGCCCGGAGTTGGCGCGCGGTGGTCCGCTACGGCGGCAAACGGGTCGCCGAGCAGGGTGGGCTCGCGCCCCAGTGGCGAGAGGGGCTGCAGGACATGCTCTTCGCCGCGTGGAGCGGGACGATCGCAGCGCACACCGGCGAGCCGCCGGCGCGTGCGCGCTTGCGCTTCCATGGCGCGGTCACGCACGTCGCGCGGCTGGCGATGTCGTCGGAGCGCGATCTGAGTGGGCTGCTCGGCGAGGAGGCGGACGAAGCGGTCTTGATCGCGCACGTGCGCGACCTCGGCGCGTTCGTCGCCACCCGCCCCGATCAGCCCCGCCAGTGAGAGGCGCGCTGGACTCAGGTGGCGCGCGGTTGGCCGCGCTCGGCGGCCTTGCGGATCGCCGCGACCAGCTCGCTGAGCGGTGAGCCCTTCCGAACGTAGGCCGCATCGAGGGTGCGCCGGGTGAGCGTCTCGAGCCGTTCGACGTCCGCGGCGGAGTAGAAGACCACCGGCGGGCGGTCGCCGCCGAGCTTGCCGGCGAACTGGGAGACCGCCTCGCCGTCCAGCCCCGGCATCATCAGGTCGAGGACCAATACCTGCGGTTTGTGCTTCTCGAGGAGTCCAGCGACGCCGAAGGGGGTTCGGGAGGTGACGACCTTCCACCCCTCGTGCTCGAAGGCACGGCGGAGCATGTCGAGAACGGATTCGTCGTCGTCCACGACGACGATGGAGAGGGGCTCCATTGCCCGTCAAGGTAGCACGACTCGGTGTCGGTCTGGTTTCGATCGCTCGGAACCCAGAGGGCTCGTTGCTGTCGGAGCCCCCAATGCCAGCCACCACCCTTCGCCTCGGCCTCGCCCTGACGGGTCTCGCCTCGCTCGTCGCCGCCTCGCCCGCGGCGGCCTTCTGCGGCTTCTATGTGAAAGACCGAGAGGTCGAGGACCTGAAGAGCCAGGCCAGCCGAGCCGTCCTGTTGCGGGATGGGACGACCACGGTGCTCTCGATGCAGTCGAGCTACGAGGGGCCGGCCAGTGACTTCGCGCTCGTCGTGCCGGTCCCGAGCCCCATCGGACCCGCCGACGTGCGGACGCTGGATGCCGAGGTGTTCGAACGGCTCGACGAGCTGACCTCGCCACGGCTGGTCGAGTACTGGGAGCAGGAGCCGATGTGCCCGTCGATGGGCGGCGTGGGCTTCGGAACGATCGGCTACGGCTATGGGTCGGGCATCGGCGGTGTGGTGACGATCGAGGCCCAGTTCGCGGTCGGCGAGTACGACGTGGTCGTGCTCGGGGCGAGCGAGTCCGAGGGGCTGGTGCGGTGGCTCCACGAGCAGGGGTACCAGCTCCCGCGTGGCGCGGAGTCGGTGCTCCGGCCTTACGTCGAGCGCGGCATGCGCTTCTTCGCGGCCAAGGTGGACGCGAGCCGGGTGCGCTTCGAGAACGGCCGCGCGCTGCTCTCCCCGCTCCGCATTCGCTATGACTCGGACCAGCTCTCGTTGCCCATCCGGCTCGGCACCCTCGCGTCGCCTGGCAAGCAGGATCTGGTGGTCCACATCATCAGCCGGGAAGGGCGCTACGAGGTCGCCAACCGACCGAACGTCCAGGTGCCGACCAACCTCGAGGTGCGGGCGGCGACCAAGGGGCGCTTCCGTTCGTTCTACGAGTCGCTCCTCGACCACGTGTGGGAGGAGCGGCCGACGAGCGTGGTCACGGAGTACGCCTGGTCGGCCACCAGCTGTGACCCCTGCCCCGGACCCACGATGAGCGCCGACGACATCACGACCTTCGGCGGCGACCTGCTCGGCGACGCCACCGAGCAGATCGTCGGAGGGCAAGGGTTCGGAATGGAGCACCCGCAGGTCTTCGAGGGACCGCTGCTTCCGCGCGCGCGGATCACCAACGCGCTCCGAGCGCGGATCACCGAGCTCTTCGAGTGCGTGGAGACGCCGGTGCGGGTCGGCCTGACCCTCACCGTCGGTGAGAACGGCTCGATCGCGACGGTGATCAGCGGCGCGGACGAGCCCACCGAGGCCTGTCTCGGTCGGGCGCTGGCCAACCTCTCCGTGAGTCGCGCGGGGATTCGTGCGGGCATCGTGAAGGTGAAGACGGGGCTCGCGCTGAGCCAGACCATTCGCCGCTATCTGCCGAGCGCGCAGGGCTTCACCGTGACGCGGCTGCGCGCTCGCTACGGCCGCGAGGCACCCGACGATCTGGTCTTCCGCCACGCGTCGCCGATCGCCGGTGGTCTCGGCGAGCCGGACGACCAGGGGCACTTCGACACGGCGATCCGACCCGCCGACGTGAACAGCTTCCAGGCGCGCTACGCCATCCTCCACCGCTGGCGGGGCGACCGCTGCGAAGGGTGGATGAGTGGCGGCTGGGGTGGACCGGCAGGCGAGGACGACGACGAGGTCGTTCAGGGGGCGCCGGGCCTCATCCCACGCCGAGAGCGTGTGTCGCTCCGGCGATTGCTTCGCGGTCCGCTCCCGCAGCTCTCCGAGGCGCCGGCTCCGGTCGACGACGCGCCGCTCGCCTTCCTGCGATCGACGCTGCAGAGCACGACGATCTGAGTATGCTCGGGCGTGCCCGAGAGCGACGCCGATCTGACTCACCCGTGGTTCGAGCCGATCGAGCCGCACCTGTATCTGCAGCGCTACCCGAAGCGCTTCACCGACGCGGAGATCCGCGACTTCCTCGCGTTCATGACTCGGCTCGTCCCGACGTTGCCCGCGCCCTACGCGTGGATCGTCGACACCGGGGGTCTGCTCCGGACCAATCGGGCGCAGCGAAAGATGCTCGCCGAGTACGGCGAGGCGACCGCGGCCCGCGACCGGGTCGACAGCGCGGGCGCGGCGATCCTGGCCCACGGCGCGATCGCGCGGGGCCTGGTGAAGACGGCCTACCTGATCACGCCGCCCGTCTACCCCTACGCGATCGTCGCCACGGAGGCCGAAGGCGAACGCTGGGCCCGCGCCCAGCTCGCCGCCCGCGGCGTCCAGCTCGGGGGAGCCGGGGAGTGACGATGGACGACTCGGAACGCTGTCCCTGCGGCGGGGCCACCTATCGCGAGTGCTGTGCGCCCTTTCATCGCGGCGCCGAGCCACCCGATGCGGAACGGCTCATGCGCTCTCGGTACGCGGCGTTCGTGCTGGCCGAGCTCGACTACCTCTGGCGCACGCTGCATCCGGATCACGACGACCGCAGCCGCGATCGGCGCATGTGGGAACGGGAGCTGCGCGGTGGGCTGAAGAAGCTCCGCTATCGGAAGCTCCGCATCCTCGACACCGCGCCGCCGGACGCCGATGGCGTGGCGCAGGTCCTCTTTCACGTGACGCTCTCGGCGAGTCGCCGGGACGCGAGCTTCGCCGAGCTCAGCTACTTCGCGCACGACGGAGACGGCTGGCGCTACCTGGTCGGCGAGACCCGCGCGCTGCCCAACCCCGACGGAATCACCCTGGCCGATTGGAGCCGATCATGAGTCGCTGGTGTCTGTTCTGCTCGGCGCTGCTCGCCCTCTCGGCCTGCGACGACGAAGAGGAGTGTCGGGCGAACACCGACCGCATCCAGCAGCGCCTGGACGCGTTGCCCACCGGGCCGCTCGGAACGGTCCCCGAGGGGATCGAAGCGCCCGAGGCGGAAGGCGAGCCGCTGGTGTACGGCGTGCCCCAGCTCGTCATCGAGACGGACGGTGACCTCGTGCTGAACGGTGCGCCGATCGACTCCGCGGACCAGATCGAGCGGCAGCTCCGCATCTCGAACGAACAGCGCCGTCAGTGGCACGGACCCGAGTGGGGCCCTGGCATTCAGGTGTGGGCCGACCGGTCGCATCCCTTCGCGCAGCTCCAGGGCGTCGTGGAGACGTTGGCTGGACGGGAGGCCTGGTTGTTGGTGGCGAAAGAGCAGCCCGAGCCACCGCCGCCATGTCCCGATAGTCTCGGCGAGGTCTGCCACCCGTCGGGGGACCCATCCACGCGCGCCACCGTACTGGCCGAGGCCGCGACCCGAGTGATGGAAGGCTGCGAGCCGCTCGAGCGCTTCTTCGCTCGGATCGCGAGCATGGACGCCGGCGAGAAGGAGGGGGCGTTCCGCCGAGGGTTCGCTCCCGCCGTTCGCGAATGCGACTGCGACATGGACATGCCGGCGATCGAGTATCTCGCCGTCGTGGTCGGGGGCGGGATCGGCCCTCGGGTCACCCGCCTGCGGTTGCAGGGCTCGAGCGAGGGCACGGTCGGCGACTGGGTCGCCTCCCGTGCCTCGCCCTGATCAGCGGAGCGGGATCTCGCGCGCCTCGGCGGCGTCGACCTGGCGGACGAAGTTCGCGAATCCGGGGTAGCGAGCAGCAGGGACTCGCATCAACGGCACGTGCACCTGTCGCCGCACGAGGAGCGCGCCGTCGGTCGTCGACGCGCGCGCCGTGAAGCGCGCGCCGCCCGGGCCTTCGAGCTCGACCGGAGCGAGCGTGGACGTCGGCGCGTTGCCCTCGAGGCGGATGCGGATCTCCAGATCGATGTCCAGGGTCGGCCCCACGATCTGCGCGGTCGTGCGCTCACCGATCTGCGCGAAGCGGGGGGTGAGCATCGTCGGGAAGAGCCCGGGGAGGACCAAGCGGCCGCCCTGCTGACGGGCGAGGCTGGGCGTTCGAACGGTGTAGCGGAGCACGAAGGGCTGCTCCGGATCGTCTTGCCCCGTGATGCGCAGCGACTCGAGGCGACCACCGGGAACGACGCGCGCCGCGTAGCCTTCCTCGAAGCGCTCCTCGAGCACGGCCTCGGGCACGCCTTCGAGGTCGGTGCGCCACTCGATGGCTTGCAGACCGCGGAAGGTCTCGGTCACCTCGAGGCGCGCAGACCCGTCGCCGTCGATGTCCGCGAGGATCTCGATCGTGCGCTTCTCCGATCCCTCCGGCGCCGCCGGCAGCGTGACCTTTCGGACCTCGTCGCTCTGCTCGTAGGGCAGGAGCACCAGCGCGTCCTGGCCACGCATGGTGGGCGAGATGTAGCCGAAGGGGATGCCGCGTGCACCGGTCACCAGGTACTGGTCACCGAGCTTCAGCACCAGGTTGCCGTAGGTCTCGTCGTCGGCGAGATCCGACTCGGTCTGGTCCGCGGAGTAGTCGCGGACCAACACGAGCGACGAGCGCACGCCGACGAGCCCGAGCAGGTAGTGGAGCACGCGGGTTCGGTTGCCGGTGCGACCCGAGAGCATCGTCGGGGCGATCCCGAAGACGTCGTTGTTGTTCTCCACGTTCTCGAGGACCCAGTAGTAGAGCTTCTGCGCCTTCGCCGTGTCGGTCTCCGCGCCGCGGGTGATGCGGCGCGCGAGCGCGAGGGCGGCCGGGTCGACCGGGTTCCGGTCGGCCATCACGTCGCGCAGCCCTTCGAGGAAGAGACCCCAGCTCGCGTGGTGACCCCACTGGATCGAGGGCATGTACTCGCGCGGCGCGACGCTCAGCGGTTCCCGCACGAGCGGCTCGCTGCGGTCCACGCGCCAGCGATGGATCACCAGACCGTCGCGCTCCTCGCGCTGGGTCTCGGGGGCGTTGCCGCGCGGGTCCACCACGATGGGCATGTCGGCGGGGGCCGCGACCAGCTCCTCGCTCCGGTAGAAGGGCACCTCGAAGCTCGTGAAGTAGAAGCGGTCACCCAGAATGCCGCCGGGCAGTCCCTGGGGCGGACCGAGCACGCGCACGTACTCCTGCTCCACGAAGTCGCCGACCGCCACGAGCGGTAGGTTGATGGTGCTCATGTTGCCCATCAGGTCCGGCTCGAGGCGGGTGCCGTCCGCCTTGATGGTGCGGAGGTTGAGCACGTAGCCGCTGTCGGGCGGCGTGAACTGGCCGAGCTCGTCGACCGACTCCTCGCTGTTCGCGTGGAAGATCTGATGCGTGAGCACCAGCGACGAGCCATCTTCGAAGACGCGCACGGCGGTGTAGTCGAAGACCAGGATGGTGGGCTCGTCGTAGTCGACGCCGGAGCTCTGGTACTCCTCGAGAATGGCGGCGCCATCCTGACGGAAGTCGCTGAGCTCGTCGGTGCCGCCGAGGGCGGTGCGGATCCGGCGCAGCTCCATCATCGCGGTCGGCTCGGCGTCGATCGCTCGGTCGAGGACCGAGAGCGCCTGGTCGGTCTGACCGCGCGCGAGCATCTGGTCGGCCAGCTCGAGGCGGTAGGTCGCCGACTGCGGTCGCTCGCCGATCAGCTCCTGCAGAATGGTCTCGGTGGCCGCCGGGTTCGCGCGGCCCTCGGTCAGCTGGATCCGGCTGGCGAGGAGTCGAGCGCGCGCCTGCGGCGGCTCCAGCTCGGCGATGCGGTCGAGCTCGGTGACGGCCTCGTCCCAGCGGCGGGCGTTGATGAGCTGACCGAAGCGCGCGGTGCTGCGTGCGTTGCACTCCATCAGCCGGTCGACGAAGGTGTCGATGCGGTCCATCCGGTCCCGACGCTGCGCGTGCGCGAGCGCGACCCCGATCGGCGTGCAGTTGCCTGGCGCGATTCGGAGCGCCTCTTCGATGTGGCGCTCGGCCTCGGCGTCCCAGCCACGGTTGAGCAGGAGCTCGACCAGCGCGAGGCGGAAGGAGATCAGGTCGGGCCACTGCTCGAGCGCGGCGCGCAGATCGGCGATGGCCTCCTGGTCGCGGCCCTCGGCGGCCTTGAGGCGCGCGAGCTGCAACACGGGGAACCAGGACTGCGGGTCCTTCTCGTGGACCTTCGACATCAGCCGGCGCGCGTGGTCGCGGCGCATGTCGCTGGTGACGTAGGGGTCCACCAGCGCGACACCGGCCCGCAACACCATGACCGGCACGGACTCGGCGCACTCGCGCGAGTCGAGCGCGGTGCGGGCGCCGATCGGGAAGCCCCGCTCGAGCCGCATCGCCGCGCGGATGTAGCAGTCGATGGAGTCGCCCTCGGGGACCGCGGTGTTCGGCGTGCCGGGGAGGAGCGCGACGTTGAGGATCGGGTTCGGGTGCCGGGTGGTGACCTTCACCTCGATCTCGTGGGTGCCGGCGGAGAGCTCGACCTGGTGGAAGGTCGTGCGCCGCAGCGGCTGGCGCCGCATGTCGATGGCGATGACCTCGTCGCCGTCCACGCTGAGCTTCACCGAGTTCGGCGTCTCCAGCCGGAGCGTGTAGGTGCCGCCCTCGGCGATCTCGACCATGGCCTCGGCGTAGGTGGTGCCGGCCTCGGCGAGCGGACCCTCGCCCAGGTGGATGTCGCAGCCGCGGCCGAAGAGCTCGCGCGTGTCGCGGGTGCCCCGCCCCTCGCCGAGGTCGTACTCGGCGGCCATCGCGCCGCGGCCCGCGGCGGCGAAGGTCTGGTCGAAGCCGAGCAGATCGCGCGGACCGAAGGGACCGGCGACCCGCCAGCGGTCGATGCATCCCGCGGTCGCCGCGGTCGCCTTCACGGCTTCGGCGTCGCCCATGCGGTACTGCTGGTCGATGAGCAGGCTCGCCGCGACGGCGCGGGTGCCGATGGTGGTCCGCGGCAGCGCTTCGGCGACGCGGGTGCGGACGGCCTCGTCGAAGCCGCTGGCCACGTCGCTCAGCTCGGCGAGCGATCCGAGCGCGACCTCGGCGGTGGCCGGGTCGTTCCCCGCGGCGCGCTCGAAGCTCCCGAGGAACGACTCGAGCGCCTCGTTCGGGCGACCGTGCAGGAACGCTTCGGTGCCGGCCACGAGGTGGAGGCGCGCGTTCTCGGGGTCGAGCTCGAGCGCGTGGGTGACGGTGTCCTTCACGCGGGCGGGATCGCCGTCCTCGCGGAAGAGCTCGGCGATGGCGAGCACGCGCCACGCTTCGGCGTCGCGCGGGTTCGCGTTCGCGCGCTCTCGGAGCTCCTCGATGGTGGGCTCGGAGGGCGTCTGGGAGCCACCGCGCGTGCAGGCGGCGAGGGCGACGAGGCAGAGGATGGTGGCGATGCGGGTCATCGGGATCACTCGTTCGAGCAGGGAGGACGAGCGCTTGGCGCGAGGACGCACCGAGCGGCTTCGCCGCGAGAACTTCAGGTTTTTGGGGGAAGCGAGGAGCGATTCACTCGCGACGAGCGGGGGTCTTTTGAAAAAGACCCCGATGGAGAAAAGGTTCATCGCTCCACCGTCAGTCGCTGGCGGAGGATCTGGTCGGCTTCCTGCACCCATCGGCGGAAGGCGGGGTATTCCTCGGCAGTGACGCGGTCGCGCCGGATCTCGAACTCGGTGCGGGTCTGCACCTGCCGGCCGGACTGCTCGACGGTCATGACGAGCTTGCCGAAGGGGCTCTCGGCGGTGCCGCCCGTCGGGACGTCCCCGGCGCGCATCCCGTTCGGGAGCTGCACGGTGCGCTCCTCGAGGTAGGAGCTCGTGCCCCCGAGGTCGAGCGGGTGTCGGCGGCGCGGCGCGCGCGCCATCGCGCGCGTCAGGTCCTCGAGGACCGACGGCGCCATGCGCAGGCTTTCGCCGTCACGCTGCGCGAGCTGCGGGACCTCCGCGGCGTAGCGGTAGCGCACCGGTTGCTCGAGGGTGTCGAGGTTCTCGAAGCTCTGCGACTCGAGCTGCAGCCCGGGGAAGTTCCCGCGGAGGGAGCGCTCGAGGCGATCCTCGCGCGTGCCCTCGGCCTGGTAGGTGCTGCGGTAGCTCGGCGCCATCGCGCCGATGACGACCTCCTGGGCGCGCACGTTGCCGGAGCCGTCCTGCGCGAGGCGGACGTTCAGGGTGCGCTCGCGGCGGTTGTGCTCCGGGGCGAGCACCGGCGTGCGGCGCAGCTCGGAGCCCTCGGGCCAGACGTGCAGGACGGTGACACCCTGGTCCATCGCCGGCAGCTCGGCGATGCCGCTGTGCTCGGCGGTGCCGTCGATGTAGAGGTCGAGCGCCGGCACGTAGGCGATGGCGTGGTCGAAGATCGCCAAAGAGGCGGGCAGGTCGGTGATGTTCCCGTTCCGCCGGGTGCGGGTCAGGATGATGTGCGCGTCGATGCCGGCCTCTCGGAACATCGCGAAGAGCAGCGACGCCTTGTCCTTGCAGTCGCCGAAGCCTCGCTCGGCGATCTGGGTCACTCGGTACGGCTTGTAGCCGTGAATGCCGAACTCGAGCGCGACGTAGCGCGTGTTCTCGACGACCCAGTCGTGGATCGCCACGACCTTGTCGCGCAGCTCGGTCTTGCCGCGGGTGAGCTCGGCGACCTTGTTCTTGAGCTCTTCGTCGAGCCGGAGCTGGTCCTGGATGAGACCCCAGTACCAGCGGCCGACGTCTTCCCAGGTGCGGTAGGTGCTCACGTGAAGGTAGGGCGAGACCTCCGTCATGCCGGGCATGCCGGGCTCGCTGCGGATCGCGGGCACGTCGTTGGCTACGAAGCGATCGATGCGGGTGTCGCCCTCCTCGGTCCGCTCGTGTCGGAGGCTCTGTAGGCCGGGCTCGTTGAAGAAGAACTCGCGCGACTTCGGGGTGATCAGCACGTACTCCTCGTGACGGATCGGCGAGAAGCTCTGCAGGAAGCTCAGGTCGCCGTAGTAGTCGGCGAAGAGGTTGCGGTGGGCCACGTCGTCGAGGCGCCAGCGGAGCTCGACGGTGTCGCCGGGCTCCAGATCCGGGAAGACGATCACGCGAGCCCGCGTGTCGTAGTAGATGCGGTACCAGGGCTCGCCGAGCTGTTGCTCGAAGGCCTCGGTCGCCTCGAGCACGCTGCCGTCCGCGCGGTGGATGCGCGCGAGCCGGATGTCGAGCCGCTGCGAGGTCGGGTCGAACTGGATGGCGTAGGTGCGGAACTGGCGCGCGCCTTCGTCGTCGTGGAGCTGCACGGCGATCTGCCGGAAGCTCGAGCCGAGGCCGTTCTCGTAGACGGTGTTGACCGTGAGGTCCTGCAGCGTGGTCGTCGGGAACCCGCTGCCCTCGGTGCGACGGGTCAGGAGGGTCTCGGTGTCGGCGGCGTAGCGCTCGTCCGCGCGGTCGGCGGGCTCGATCTGCTCGAGCAGCTCGCGAGTCTCGGCGTCCTGCGGGCGGAGCTGGAGCGCGGCGCGGAGGGTGTCGCGCGCGGCGTCCGGCTGTTGCTGGCGGAGCAGGAACTGTCCGTGCTCGACCATGAGCTCCGCGGCCTCCGGCGCGACCTGGAGCGCGAAGGCATAGGTCGCCGCGGCCTGGTCGTTCTCCCCGAGCGCCTCGTAGAGGCTGGCGACGTAGCTGAGGTTGCGCTGCGAGAAGGGTGAGATCTGTCGGAGGGCTTCGAGGTGCTCGACCGCGGTCGGGCGGTCCCGCCGGCGCACCGCGTCCGCGATGATGACGCGGCGGTTGCCGCTGTCGTCCCACTGACCCTTCAGCGCTTCGGTGCGGTGCCGGATCTCGGCGTCGCGATCGCCGACCGCGGAGGCCGCCTCGGCGCGGGCGTTCGACCAGCCGGGCGCTTCGGTCGCCTGCGTGCCGAGCTCTTCGACGATGCGACGCGACGCGCCCGGGAGGCCCAGGTCTCTCAGGAGACCGGCGTGGAGCATCTTCGCTTCCCAGCCCTGTGGGGTGTTCGCGTTCTCGAGCTCGGCGAGGATCGGCAGCGCGTCCTCTGGGTGCAGGCCGGTCTGCTCCATGCGTGCATGGAAGAGACGGACGTCCACGTCGCGGGGGGCCACCTCGAGCGCCTTCTGCAGGAAGCGGTTCATCTGCGAGCGCTGGTCGGAGAGGAGCGCCGCGAGGATCAGGTACTCCGGCTTCGGCTCGGCGTCGGCCGCGGCGGTTGCGAGCTGACGCGCGCGCCGCTCGGCGGGATCGTCGCCGCCGGTGTAGTCGAGGAAGCGCGCGAGCCGGAACTGCGCTTCGGCGCTCGGCGAGTCGCCGCTGACCGCGGCTTCGAGCGGCGCGAGATGGACCGTGGGCGCGCTCGGCAGACGGCTCACGCCATGCCCGTCGCCCGCAGCCGCCGGCATGGTCTCCGCGCTGATTGTCACGTTGCGGAGCGCGGCGCCGCGCGGATCGGTGACGCGCAGATAGAAGCCCCAGGAGGTGTCGGTGACACAGTTCTTCACCACCAGCCGGTTGGCGCCTTGGTGCGCGCCGACGGTGACCGCGTGGCGATCGAAGCCGGGGTAGCGATAGGCCTCGTCGGTGTGGACGAGGGTGCCGTTCCACCAGACCTTCTGCGCGCCGCCGGCGCCGGTCCAGACCGCGATGGGCTGGGCCCGCTCGCTGGTGATGGTGGTCGCGGCGTAGCTGCAGACGTTCGCGTAGGGCCGGTGGACCGCGTCGAAGCTCACGAAGCCGTAGTGCGTCAGCCCTTCGGGGTAGCGGCGCCAGCCGACGTCGCGCTCCTTGCCGCGCCAGACCGAGCCCGCCTCGAAGGTCGTGAGGTCCGTCTCCGGCCCCATCGCCCGATCGAGTCCCTGCTTGCCCTCGTTGTCGAAGGGCCCAGCGACCTGCCAATCGCTGATGTAGCCGAGCTCGGCGATGCCCTCGTGGGCGGCGTCGACGTCGCCGAGGTAGAGCCGAGCCCTTGCCAGGAGCGCCTGCGCGTAGGCGCGGCGCGCGACCGGCAGCCGGCGGTTGCGCGCGAGCTTCTCCAGCTCGGCCACCGTCACCGCGGGATCCGCGTCGTCCCAATGGGCCCACATCTCGAGGATCGGCAGGATCCCTTCGGCGCCCCGAGCCCGCGCCGCCTCCCGACCGAGGGAGCGTTGCTGAGCGTCGAAGGGGTTGTCGGCGAGCGCGGGAGCCGCGGTGGCGGCGACGAGTAGGGCCGCCAGGAGTGCGCGCGAGACGGGCGCGTTCGAAATGGGCGTCAGAGACAAAAGGACCTCGCGAAGGTGAGCCGTGTCCATACTTGGGCGCTCAGCTCACGACAAGCGCGGTACCGGCGTTGTTCCAACACGGTCCGAAATCGCGAAGCGACGAGGACCGTCCCGTGCCCGTGCCCGTGCCCGTGCCCGTGCCCGTGCCCGTGCCCGTGCCCGCCGGACCTCAGTCGCTCTCGTAGGTCGCCAACGCCAGCCGGGCCCGCCGCAGCTCCTCGCGCAGCGTCGCCTGCTTCACCTCGTCGGCCGAGGCGTTTCGCCGCAGGAAGGCCCGGAGGTGGGTCCGCGCCGCCGGCGCGTCGCCGATCTCGTGGGCGATCAGCCCCAGAATCAGCTGCCCATACCCCTGCCCACACCGGGCCGTCGCCAGGTCGTGACGGATGCCGTCTAGGTCCTCGACGCCCTCGCCGCCCTCGATCCGAATGAACGCCTCGTGGGCGATCAGGAGCGGTCGGTCCGCCTGAGAGTGCCGGAGCCCCTTGTCGAGCGAGTGGAGCGCGCCCTCGCGGTCGCCCGCGAAGTGCTGCAGCGTCGCCAGCGCCCAGTAGTGGAACGAGCGCCGCCGGACCGGAGCGTTTCGAGCCGCCAGCCGCTGGGCGCCGAGCGCCCCCTGGACGTCGCCGAGGGCCTGCAGCGCGCGGCAGCGGTCGTGGTGAGCGATGTCGGCGAGCGGTCCGACCGCGGCCATGGCCAGCGCGGTCTCCGCGGCCTTGCGGTACCGCCGCTCCGCCATCTCGGCGAGATAGACCTGTCGCAGCAGGAGCACGCGCGTATCGAGCTCGATGTCGTCCGCAGGAAGGGCGAGCCCGAGCTGGGCCTCGCGGCGCCGCTCCTCGGGGTCTTCTGCGCGAAGCGCCCGCGCCAGATAGTCCTCTGGAAGGAGGCTCGAGCCCCCGCGTGGGGTTCCGGAAGGCGGGTCGGAAGCGCTCATGCGAATCCACAAGTTAGCACGCACCTGAGACAAGTCGATCCCGGGTGACTTCGGTACCTTAGAAGCCGTTGTCCACAATTTCTCCCCGTTGCGCCGGCCCCTCGAGGATCGGCCCCGGAGGGGATGAACCAGCGTTCAACGAGTTGAGCCTTCGCACGGTGTGCAAGGGTGGGGCACTGTAAGCTCCGTCCCTCAGCGGAGGTTCGCATGTCTCGCAGTCGCTTCTTCTCTTCTCTTCTTCTCCCATCGCTCCTTCTCAGTCTCGCTTGCGGCGAGAGCTTCACGGAGGACGAGCCCACCGACGACGACACGGACATCACGTTCGACGCGTCGCTGCCCGACGGCGGCCCCGGGGACTTCTGTGGTGACGGCAACCGCACCGATCCGGAGGAGTGCGACGACGGCAACAACGACGACGGCGACGGTTGCTCTGCCGACTGCCGAGTCGAGATGGAGTGCGGCGACAGCCGACTCCAGCCAGGCGAGCAGTGCGACGACGGCAACAACGCGGACGGTGACGGCTGCGACTCGATGTGCCGGCGCGAAGCCTTCTGCGGCGACGGCGCTCTCGACCCGGGCGAAGTCTGCGACGACGGCGGCAACTTCTCCGGCGACGGTTGCCGCAGCGACTGCCTCTCCGACGAGACCTGCGGCAACGACATCGTCGACTCCGCCGCGGGCGAGCTCTGCGACGATGGCAACATGGCCGACGGCGACGGGTGCAGCTCGACCTGCACCGTGGTCGAGATGTGTGGCGACGGCACGATGAGCGACACCGAGGAGTGCGACGACAACAACCTCGCTCGCTTCGACGGCTGTGGCCCCGACTGTGTGGTCGAGCGCAGCCTCGTGATCAGCAGCCTCCTCTTCGGCGACCGGACGACTGGTTGCGACTACAGCGGCGACGGGGATCCCGACAACGCTTTCGCGGCCGCGCTCGGTCCCATCGGCGGCATTCTCAACAGCATGTTCCTGGAGACCGCTCCGGCGGACGGTGACCTGCTCCTCGCGCTCCACATGCTCGGTCTCGACGACCCGGCCGGCGCGAACGACGACTCGGTCTCCATCGCCTTCATGCAGGCGACGGACCCCGACGGCGACCCCTCGAACAACCTCACCGGCAGCGGCACCCTGGCCGCGGACCCGATGGCCTTCGACGCCATGGGCCGCCCGTCGACCAGCTTCGCGAGCCGCATCGAGTCCACCATGCTCAGCGGCGGCCCGGAGGACATCCTGATCCCGATCGGCTTCTTCCCGATCGAGCTCCGCCAGGGCCAGCTCCGCGGCACCACCACGGCGGCCGGCGGCGAGCTCAGCGGCATGACCGACGGCATCCTCTGCGGCGCCGTGCCGGTCTCCACCATCGCGGTGCTCCCGAACATCATCGAGATGTTCACCGGTGAGCCGGCCCCGCCCTGCGACGGCACCATGCAGCCCAGCAACCTCGCGGACGTCCTCATCGGCGGCACCCCGAGCGGCTTCATCTTCCCGCTGCGTGGCTCTTCGCCGGACGTGGACCTCGACGGTGACGGCCTGGAGCGTTTCGAGGTCGACAGCGACGGCGAGCGTGGATGCCAGCCGGTCGTCGTCGCCTGCATCGATGGTGACGGCACCCGGGTCGAGGGGCGCGACTGCGTGAACGACCCCGACTTCGAGGACGGCTGGAGCGCGGGCTTCGACGTCGAGGCGGTGCGCGTGATGCTGACCGCTCCGATGATGTCCATGCCTCCCATGCCCTGATTCGGGGCCGGTCCCGGACTACTGACATGGAACGCCGGGGCGCGTAGACTCGCGCCGTGTCCCGGAACCGTTCTCCACTCGATCGCGCACGCGAGGCCCGCATGGCGGGCAAGACCGACGACGCGCTCCGCCTCGCGATCGGCCTCTTGGAGGCCGACTCGCAACAGCTGGGCGCGGCGCTCTTCCTCTCGAGGGTCCTGATCCACGAGGGTCGCGGCTTCCTCGCCGCCGAGGTCGCCACTCGCCTGGTCGACGCCTTCACGCGCCGTGGCGACCTGCCGCAGGCGGTGGTCGCCGCCAAGACGGCCGCCGAGGCGGGCGAAGACGCGGACGCGCTGCTGGTGGCCGTCGCCGACGCGTTCGGGAGCGACTCCGATCGTCTCGGTGACGTGGCCCCGGCACCGCCGCCCCTCCCGCCCAACGTGGAGGCACCAAAGGCGCTGGCCGCGGTGAAGGGCGATGCGCTCCTCGACAAGGCCGAGTCGGCCCTCCAGAGCTACTTCGAGACCGACGATCCCATCGGCGAGGACACCACGCTACCGAAGCTCCCGCTCTTCTCCGGTCTCGATGGGGACGAGCTCAAGGAGCTCCTCGCGGCCTTCTCGCTGAAGGATGTGAAGGGGGGCGACACCCTCGTCGTCGAGGGTCAGGAGGGCACCGACGCCTTCGTCATCGCCAACGGCCTGCTCCACGTGGAGCGGGCGGCGGAGGAGGGCGAAGAGCCCATCCTCTTGGCCGCCCTCGGGCCCGGGGCCATCTTCGGCGAAATGGCGCTCGTGTCCGATGCGCCCCGAGCCGCGAGCGTCGTGGCCGACGAGGTCGCCACCGTGCTGGCCATCGCTCGGGACGACCTCGAGCGCCTCGCCAAGGTCACTCCCGAGATCGGTCAGCAGCTCGCGAGCTTCTGTCGCGGCCGGATGATCGCCAACCTCCTCCGGCACAGCTCGATCCTGCGTTCCGTGTCCGGAGCGGACCGGGAGGCCCTCTTCCACCGCTTCGGCACCGAGCATTTCGATCCCGGACAGTCCCTGGTCGAGGAGGGGTCGGAGGGCACCGGCCTCTTCCTGCTCGCCAGCGGCGCCGTCGAGGTCGTGGGGAAGGACTCCGACGGAGACGAGCTGCGCATCGCCGAGCTGGGTCCAGGGAACGTCGTGGGCGAGATCTCGCTCGTGCTCCGGCGGCCGGCCAACGCCACCGTCCGGGCCCTCACACCGACCGTGGCCCTCCACCTGGGCCGAGACGCCTTCCAGGACGCCATCCGAGAACACCCCACCCTATTGGGGGAGCTCTACGAGACGGCGACCCAGCGAGACGAGGAGACACGCACCGTCGTGGCCCAGGAGGCGATGGACGTCGAAGACATCGTGCTGTTGTGATCGCGCGGTATTCGTGTAATGAAACGCCGCTGAACGCCGACGTCGGTGTCGGCAACGGATGATCGTGGCGAACGCAGGGGAAGAGTTGCGACCGGGGGGATCGGGAGCACGTCGGTTCGTGTATGGCGGCGTGAGCTTCGACGTTCTGGAAGGGAGCAACCTCGCCACGTCCGAGCTGCATTTCTCGACCGACGCTCCGTCATTCGCTAGCGTCGTTTGCGACGTCCGAGGAACGCCACGGTCCGTCGACCGGTCGCGAATCGATCCGAGAGTGAAGCAAATCGTGGCGCGATGGGCTCACGATGCTGCAACGGTCGAGGGGCGCGGAGTTCGAGTGCGTCTACGGCGCGTAGGAGATCGACGCTATGTGGCTTCGGTTCTCCGAGAGGTCGACAACCTGTCCCTTCATCCGCTCGAGGAGACGATCGCCCATACGCTCGTGGAACGCTGCGGAGGAGTGATCCTGCACGCAGCCTCCATTCGGCTCGAGGATGGGAGGGCCGTGGTGTTCATCGGCCCCAGTGGTGCTGGCAAGACGACTGCTTGTGCTCTGAGCGGCCGCCCCTTCTTTGCTCGAGACAAGGTGGCTCTCGTCCCACGCGAGGGAGTGTGGTGGGCGTGGCCGCTGCTCGGCGGCACGATGCCGGAGACCGGGAGCATGTGTGGTGATCCGGCACTGGAGGTCGCAGCGGTCTGTCGCGTTCGGCAGTCGAGCGGTGAGGCACGGGTCGATGATCTCTCTGCTCACCGCGCCGTGTTCCTGGTTCGCGAGTCTTGCTTCGCGAACACCTCGGCCGGGCTCGACGACACCCGTTTGGATGCGATCACCCAACTGTGCTCCGAAGTGCCGGTGGGCGAGGTCCACACCGTCTTGGGCTCGAGCTCGCTGGCGCCGATTCGGAGTTGGCTGTCGTGACAGGGCCCAGCTTTCAGCGAGTTCCAGGGGTCTCGAGTCGGATCATCGACGGTCGTGCCGTGGTGGTGGTGATGGCCAGAGAGGCGCTGCACTCACTCAACGAGTCCGGGACCTTTCTATGGAACGTCATCGGCGACCAAGAACGCACTCGCGGTGAGCTCTGCTCGGCCTTGGCGCGGAGATACGAGCTCTCGAGAGAGCGCGCGGAGAGCGACGTCTCGGCGTTTCTGGAACAGTTGCTCGAGTTAGGGGCGCTCGAGGAGGGCTCCCGTGGGTAGACCACCGACCCGACGAGTGTCCGTCGAGGCGCTGGTGAGCTCGGCGTACCGGGGCCGCCCGAACTCGGCGATGATCGAGATCGCCGACCGGTGCAACGAGACTTGCGTGCACTGCTATCAGGTCCAGGGACAGAAGGGGGAGATGCCCACCGCTCAGGTCGAGGAGATCCTTCGCGACCTGGCAGCGTCTGGGATCCTCTTTCTCACGATCTCCGGCGGCGAAGCCACCCTGCGTTCCGACCTGCTGGACATCATTCGGACGGCGAGGGACCTCGGGTTCGTGGTCAACCTCTTCACGAACGGCCTCCGCGTGACTCCCGAGCTCGCTGGCGAGCTCGCAGCGCTCGAGGTTCGTCAGGTCGAGATCAGCCTGTACGCCGACCAGGCGGAGAAACACGACTGGATCACCCAGGTCCCCGGCTCGTTCGACAAGACCGTGTCTGCGATACGAAGTCTGGTCGCAGCAGGGCTATCCGTGATGGTCAAGACCCCTCTCATGGTCACCAACATGCATCGCCAGGACCAGTTCGAGCAATGGGTGACCGGACTCGGAGCGGTGCCGTCCATCAGCCCGGACTTGAAGCCACGGGAAGGGGGCGATCGCAGTCCCGAGGCACTTCGGGCAGATCGCGAGAGCTCGCTCCGCGCCTATGAACGCATGGGGCTTCTCCCGGAGCCGGGAAAGCCGCTCGCTCCCCCGGAACCAACCCGCGGCCTCTGTGGAGCGTGCCGCCACGTGCACATCGAAGCCGATGGGCAGCTCCGTCCGTGCTCGATGCTCGAGGTTCCCATCGGTGACGCCAAGAAGGGCAAGATCGTCGATCAGGTGGAGCACAGCCCGGCGGCCGAGTTCATGCGGGAAGCGACCTGGAACGACCTTCCCGGATGCCACGAGTGTGCCATCGCTTCGCTTTGCCAACGTTGTCACGCCCACGCGCTGGCTCAGGTCGGCGACGCGCTCCGACCCTACCCGTCGGCCTGTAGTTTTGCCCTCGCGCGCTGGGAGCATCAGATGGGCGTGAAGTCCGGTTTCGACTGGGCGGCTCACCAGACCGTGGGCCCGTTCCGAGCGGGAGCAGACGGTGGCCTCGAGCGCTTCGATGCCGTCGCCACTCCGGAGCAGGAGCAGCTCTACCGCGAGCACCCTTGGCTCAAGGGGGTGGGGCAGCCGCCCGTGCCCGCGGCCCGACCAGGAGAGCTGGTGCAATTGCGGCGGCCAGGGCGACGGGACAGGGCGGAGAAGGTACCAGAATAGGCTGCGGGGGCGCACGCCTTTCGCTAGAGTGGCTCCGAGCCACTTTGCTTGTAGAGGGAACTGGACGATGACGAGGATCACGAGAGCGATTGTTCGAATGGGGGTCATGAGCGCGCTGCTTTCCGCAGTCGCCTGCGGGGACGACGACGATCCGGTGGTCGTCATCGAGAGCCCGATCGACGACTCGATCCTCACGATTGCCGATGACGTCGATCCCGTGATGGACGGTATTCAGATCGCGGTCGACGTGACCGTGATGGACGAAGCGGAAGGCGAGGAGGTCTGGCTCTACACGGATGCTTCCGTCCTGATGGAGACTCCTGAGGCCGAACCCACCCTCGTCGAGCCGCTGACCGCCGAGGGGGCAGTCTCGTTTCTGACCACCCTCGAGCCGGGCGTGCACGATCTGCTGGCATGTGTTCGGGACTGCTCCTACCGATCGCAGCAGGTTCAGGTGACCGTGGTCGCCGGCTGCGGAGGAATCACCTTCATCGACCCTTCGCCAACCGCTGGTGACTTCACCGTTCTCGGCCCCGACGACGATGTCGACGATGACGCGTGCGGAGCCAACTTCACCACGAACGTTCGCGTCACCACCACGGCGGCCGATGGGGCTTCGCTTCAGCTCTTCGTCAACGGAACCCCCGGCCCCACGACCACGGCCTTCGGTGGGCAAGCCCGCTTCGACGGGGTCGTGCTCGGGGCGCGTGCACCCGACACCAACTCCCTCTCGGTGACGCTCACCGACGACGGGGTGAGCTGCTCTCAGCCGTTCCCGAACGCAATTCGCGTCGACTGCGAGGGTACTTCCTGCGCAATCACCCTTCCCGAGCCTGGCCGGTCGTTCCTCAACGCGTCGGATGACGTCAGCGCAGCCGATGGCTTCCAGGCAGATTTCGAGGTCACAGCGGGCATCGAAGCCGAAGGCGAGACCTTCAATCTCATCGTGGATGGCGAAATCCTGTCGCGCGGGAGCACCGCCGTTGGTGGGGACGCGGTTGCGCAGTTCGACGCGATCGACCTCTCGGAAGGGCGGCACAGCGTCGTAGCGGAGTGCTTCGACGCACTCGGTAACATGACCCGTACCGAGCCGGCTCTGTGGGTCGTCGATACGATTCCATGTGATGTCTCGGTGACCGAGCCCTCCGCCGATACCCTCTTCGTCGACGAGGACGATGTGGACGATGGGAGTGCGGGAATCCAGGTCGGTGTCTCGGGAACCGTGGCGGGGGATGCCTGCACTGACGTGGCTGCCGGACCATGCGGCGGCATGGGGGAGGACCTCGCTCTCACCGGCACGAGCTTCAGCGGCAACGCCACCCTCGCGAGCACCCCGATGCAGGAGATGTGCGTCGTGGTGACGGACGAAGCTGGGAACACCGGTGAAGCTCGGATTCCCCTGCGTGTCCGAACCGATGCACCACAGTTGCAGATTGCCACGCCGACCGCCGGAACGGCTTTCAACGAGACGGGCACGATGGGCGCCACCGCGGACCTGGATCCGGGCACCGATGCCTGCGACGTCGCCGCCACGGTCTTTTGCACAGAGGTTGGCGAGCCCGTGGACATCGAGGCCGTAGCCAGCGGAACGCTTCTCGGAACTGCTGACTGCGTTGCCATGGCTGGACTACCCGCTCCGTTCACCGGGCAGGCAACGTTCACCTCGATCCCAGTCCCGAGCCGCAACAACGGCACCAACGTGAACATCGTGGCTCGCCAGACGGTCGACCGAGTCGAGGGAGCATCGGCGCCCATCGCGCTGGCGGCCGACTGTGACGAACCGACCCTCACCTTCTTTTCTCCCATGTGTGGAGCAGTCCTCTCCCCGACGGATGATGATGAGGAACCGGGTACGCCTGGCTTCCAGTACACGGTCCGCGTGGTGAACCAGGTCGACAACAACGCCGACCTCACCACTCTGACCGCTGTCGATTCCGGCGGAGGGACCGTTCTCTCCCAGATGTCGATGACTCGTTCGGCCTCGTCCATCATCTTCGACGCCGACTTCGGCGCGGGTGGAGAGCTGACCATGCGAGCCTGCGCGACCGACCCGGCCGGAAACGTCGGGTGCACGATGGACTGTCCGATCACCATTCTCGACCTGCCCGAGCTCTCGATCACCAGCCCCGCGGACGGTGCGGCTCTCAACGGCGCGGACGACTGCGCTCCGGGAACGCCTGGGATGCAGGTGCGCGTGACCGGTACGACGGATGCCGCGGACAGCGCCCCTGCGAGCATCACGTTCGGTGGGCTCGCCCCCCAGTCGGTGGCAATCTCTGGAGGAGCGATCGATGCTTGCGTCGACGCCCAAGAAGGCGGCGGCATCTCCGTCGTGCTCGAGGTCGACGCGGGAGGGGGCACGGCTCGAGCGACGGTGATGGTCGACGTAGACTCGATGCCGCCGACCGCCGTGGTGTCGGACCTCGCGGTCGACTCCGCGGTGGATCGGCGCGGGGGTATCGCGCGCCTCACCTACACGGCCATCTCCGATGAGGACGGTTCGACTCTCGACCTGACGGAGATCCGCTGCGCGAGGGAAACGATCGACGACGAGTCGGACTGGAGCGCCGCGGCGGTCTTTGCGCTTCGGTCCTCGGCAAGCCCGGGGTCGGTGGTGCTGGAAGATGTCCCCGGATTTGCGACCGGCCTGGAGTACTACTGCCTCGCTCGTTCCGCGGACATCGGCGGAAACGTGTCGCCGCTTCCGGCCGGGGGCGGCACTCCGGTGCTCCTGGATTTCCTCTCGGTCAGTGTCGAGAGCGGCAGCAGTGCAAACGTTGGGGAGGCGATGAGGCCCGTTGGGGACATCGATGGGGACCTCCTCGATGACTTCATCGTGGCTGGCAACAACGAGGTCCACATCTTCTTTGGTCGGACCACGATTCCTGCTGGCCCGGTAGCCCCTGATGTCACCATCGAGGGCGACGGCAACTTCGGTGGGCTGGCTGGAGGGGACATCGCCGGTCTGGGCGACTTCAACGGCGACTTGCGGGCTGACTTCGCCGTTGGCGCGTCTGGGAGCAGCTCTGCCTACGTCTTCTTCGGACGTGCGTCACGAGCTGCTTGGCCGACCTCGATCACGGTGAGTGAGACCGAGTGCCCGGCTAGCGCGCGAGCCCTGTGCATCCGTGGAACCGCTGGCGAGTTCTTCGGCTACCACGTCGCGGCGGCCGGCGACTTCAACGGAGACGGGATCCACGACCTCGCGGTTGGTACGTTCGCTGCCGACGGGTTCGTCGGGGCGCAACAAGTCGTTCTAGGGGCGACGTCCTTCACGGCGAGCTCGGTTCGAGGAATTTCGACCCTCGACGGGTTCGACGTGCGAAGCGCCGGGATGGCCCTGCCCAACCAGTTCATCGGGAGCGCCTCGGCCTCCCTCGGTGATGTCACGGGCGATGGTCGCGCCGACCTGATCCTGGGAGCATCAGGGGGCGGCGGAGTCCTCGGTCGAGCACGGCGCCTCAACGGTCGTGATCACTCGGGGACTCCCGGCCTGGATACGATCAACTGGGACACCCTCACGGAGATCGCCACTGGCCCAGCCGGCCGGTACGCTGGTGACATCTACTCCCTCGGCGATGTGACCGGTGGCGGGAGTATCGACGTCGGCATCTTCAACTCCTCCGGTGCGGGCTCCTTGGCGGTCTTCACGGGGGAGAGCAACTTCACCGTGGGCTTCTCGATGACGAGCGATCTCGCAGCCAGCGCGGGGGACGGTTTCGGCTCTCGTTCGGGCCACAGCATGCACGCAGCGCTGGGCGGCGTGGGCCAACTGGACGGCGCCGCCGGTCCCGAAATTCTTCTGGCGTCGATCCAGTCGGGAACCGACGCGGGAGACGCACGCCTCTGGTATGCACCCGTGTCTTCGGCCACCGTGCGGTCCTCGGCGGACGTGGTGTTTGCACCCGAGCTGGAAGCGGGAGAAGCGTCCGGTCAAGTCGCCGCGGGATTCGTGGGTGACATCAACGGTGATGGCCACCCCGACCTGGCCGTGGGCGAGCCGAACTGGCCCACCGGGCTTGCAGGGACGGCTACCGGCCGCGTTACTCTCTACTACTGAGGATGGACATGAACGACGAAAGAGATCCCGTCTCCCAGGACGGGCCAGAGTACGGCTATGAGCCACCTGCGGTGGTCGAATCGGCGTATTTCGAGACCGTAGCGCGCGCCTGTCAGTACGGTCCGCCTCCGCAGGACCTCAACCCGGGATGCCTCCTCGACAACACCCAGTGACCGTCCAGTCCACTCCCTTGTCTCGCGCGTTGGATGTGGTGGGCCAGATGGAGTTCGAGGTTCGAGGCCGGAGCATGCGGCCCTTTGCTCCGGAAGGGTCGCGGCTCGTCTGTCGGTCGCCGAGACCCAACGAAGACCTGCTGCACCGGATCGTGGTCGCCCACCATGGTGGGCGACAGCTGGCCCATCGTGTCGTTCGACGCTGGACCGATCGAGAAGGCGTCGAGTGGGTGCGCATGCGCGGCGACAACAGCGCCGGATGTGAAGACGTTCGGCGTGACGAGGTGCTCGCGGTGGCGGATGTAGTGACGCTGGGGAGCTTCTCGCTGCCCGTCCACCGTCTTCCCCCCCGGGTGGAGGGAGCCTCCGCCTGGCTTGGGCGTCAGGTCGTGGTCCTTCCCTTGCGCACACGCCGGCTGCTTCGGCGAGCGGCCGCCAGGGTCCGTGCCGCTGGGTAGCTCCGCCGATCTGCCGACCCGGCTCACCGCCGCGATCGGCAAGGCCCTTCGCGGCAAGGACGAGGTCGTCCAGCTCGCGGTGGTGACCCTGCTCGCGCGGGGGCACCTCTTGATCGAAGACGTGCCTGGCGTCGGCAAGACGACGCTCGCCCGCGCGGTCGCGGCGTGTGTGGGCCTGACGTTCCGCCGGTTGCAGTTCACGTCGGACCTGATGCCGACCGATGTGCTCGGCGGCAACGTGTTCGATCGCGACAAGGGCGAGTTCGTGTTCCGGCCCGGTCCGGTGTTCACGCAGCTCCTGCTGGCGGACGAGATCAACCGGACCACTCCTCGGACCCAGAGCGCGCTGCTCGAGGCGATGGACGAGGGGCGGGTGTCGATCGATGGGGTGACTCACGCGCTCGAGGATCCCTTCTTCGTGATCGCGACCCAGAACCCCCAGGATTTCCACGGGACCTACCCGTTGCCGGAGTCGCAGCTCGACCGCTTCCTGATCCGCACGGAGATCGGATACCCGCCGCCCGAAGTGGAGCGGGCGGTCCTCGAGACTCGCCGGAGAGATGGCGATCCCATCGCCGCTCTCGAGGCGATCGTGACCCTCGAGGAGCTCCGTGCCGCACAGGCTCAGGTGGACGAGATTCGCGTCGAGCCGTTGTTGATCGATTACCTCCACGACCTGGTCCTCGCGACCCGGAAGAGCTCGCTCATCGAGATTGGCGCTTCGACTCGCGCGGCGCTGGCGCTCGAGCGCGCGGTTCGGGCCCGTGCCCTCGTGGAGGGTCGCGATCACGTGCTCCCGGACGACGTGAAGGCCCTCGCGGAGCCGGTCCTCGCCCACCGCATCCGGCCCGTCGTGTCGAACGAAGGGCGCGGCGACGCGAAGCGCGCCATCCGGTCGGTGGTCGACGAGCTTTCCGTCCCGCTATGATGGCTCGGTGACCAAGGGCCGCGGCTCAGACCAGAACCAGAAGAAGTCGAAGAGGAAGCGCAAGAAGGCGAAGCGGCGGCGGCGAGGGTTCCGGCTCACGCGCGAGGGCAAGATCTTCCTCGCGGTGTGTCTCGGCGTCGGCCTCGCGGCGGTCAACACTGGCAACAACCTCCTCTACCTGGTGCTGGGCCTGATGCTCAGCTTGCTCTTGGTCAGCGGCACCCTGAGCGACCTGGTGCTCTGGCGCGTATCCGTCGCCCGCCACCTTCCCAAGCGGCTCTTCGCGGGCGTCCCGATGGCCGTCGAGCTGGAGCTCCACAACCGCAAGAAGCGCGCGCCCAGCTACGCCCTGGAGGTCGTGGACCTCGCCGTTGGTGAAACGGAGGCGCCCCGTCGCTGCTTCTTCCTCAAGGTCCGCGCCTCCTCGACGCAGCGTGCCGTCTATCGGCGCGCGCCGGCGGAGCGGGGCTGGCTGCGCTTCGAGGAGGTGGTGCTCACGAGCCGCCACCCCTTCGGCCTGATCGAGAAGCGTCGCCATCGCCGCTGCGTGGGCGAGGCGCTGGTCTACCCCGCCCTGGTGCCGGTGGTGCTCTCGGAGATCCCAGGGCTCGGCGCGGGCCGCGACGAGGTGATCGACGCTCCCGGCCGCGGGGCGGACATCCGGGGCCTTCGCGATTTCCGCGAGGGCGACGAGGCGCGCGCCATTCACTGGCGACGCTCCGCGGCCCTCGACCGCTTCGTGGTGCGGGAGCGCTCGAGGGAAGGGCGGGGACGGCTCACGCTTCGCCTCGATCAGGCGCGACCGGAGGGCGCGTCGGACGAATGGGCCGCGGAGCTCGAACGGCGGATCTCACGAGCGGCGTCACTGGCTCAGGCGGCGCTCGCCGATGGGTTCGCGGTCGAGATCGTGGTTCGCGGTGGACGCTCGCCCATGGTGCTCGGTGGCGGACCAGCCGACCCGATCTTCCGCTTCCTCGCGCTACTCCAGCCCATCGAAGCCGCGGACGCGCCCGAGTTTCCTCCCGCGCCCAAGAACGCGTTCGTCCACGAGGTGCACGAGGCGCCCATACCCGAGGCGGCGGAGTGAGCGGCCCCTCGCGCGGTGTCCCCTTCCACCGCCTCCACACGGTGGTGACCTACGCGATCTCCGCCCTCGGTCTCTTCGCGCTGACGCGCGGCCAGAAGGTCGGGGTCGGCGGTACCCTCGTGCTCTTCGTCGGCTTCGTCGCCAGCGCCTTCGGCGGCTCCTCCCGCCCACGCGCCGCGCCCGACCTCGCGCGTCGAACGACGATCTGGAACGGCATCATGCTCACGGCCGTCGCGATGCAGGTCGCGCGCTTCTTCCTGCTCGGCGAGAGCATTCTCGCCTTGGCGTTCGAGCTGGCCGGCGGGCTGCAGATCGCGAAGCTCTTCAACCGTCACACCGCTCGCGACCATCAGCAGATCCAGGCGTTGGCCTTCCTCCACCTCATCGGAGCGAGCGTCCTGACCACGGGGCTCGACTATGCCTTCATCTTCTTCGGCTTCGTGATCCTCACCCCGTGGATGTTGGCGCTCACCCAGATGCGCGCGGAGATCGAACGGCACTACGGGGGAGCGCCGCTGGCGGAGGTCACGACGGAGCCGGAGAGCATCGAGGACCAGCGCACCCGAGCGGAGGCGATCGCGCGGGTACTCCGCTCGCGTCGCATCGCCGGGCCCGGGTTCCTCCTCGGAACCGCTGCCCTGGCCATCCCGCTCTTCCTGGTCACCGCAGGCTTCTTCCTGCTCTTTCCCCGTGTCGGCATGGGTTTCCTCAGCTTCGGCGGCGAGGCCGCTCAGCAGGTCGCCGGCTTCGGGTCCAACGTCGAGCTGGGGGACTTCGGTGTCATCCGCGACGACCCGACGGTCGTCCTTCGGATCACCCCCTCCGACCTCCCCGCCGACCCACCGGCCGAACAGACCTTCCGGCTCCGCGGCACCTCGTTCGACGACTATCGAGATGCGCGCTGGAGCCGCACCGAAGGCCCTCGTCGCCGAATGCGAGGCGAGTACGGCGGGTGGATTCCGCTCCGCCCGCGTGCGCTCAGCTCCGACGTCGACGTCGAGTACGAGGTGGTGCTCGACCCCCTCGGGGAGCGGGTGGTCTTTCTGCCACCGGGAACGATCGGCCTGCGCTCACCGCCGCGGGTCGAGGCTGGACTCGACCGTCAGCGGCACTTCTTCCTCCGCGAGGGCCGCGAAATCCGCTACGGCGACCCCGACGGGCTCTCGCTGCGCTACACGGCGTACGTCGACGAGTCCGCATCCGAGCTGGACGATCCGCTCCCCGACGAACAATGGGCCCGATACCTCCAGCTCCCCGACGGCCAGGAGCGCATCGCGGCCTTCGCCGAGGAGCTCGCCGGTGATGGCTCGAACCGCGAGCGTGCCGAACGCATGGAGCGATGGCTCCGCGACTCGGGGGAGATCGAGTACAGCCTCGAGCTGCCCGACACCCGAGGTGCCGACCCGCTCGAGGTCTTCCTCTTCGAAGCCAAGCGAGGGCACTGCGAGTACTTCTCCACGGCCTTGGCGGTGATGCTGCGCACCCAGGGAATCCCGGCGCGCAACGTCACGGGCTTCGTCGGGGGCGTCTACAACGAGTACGGCCGCTACTACGCGATCAAACAGGGAGACGCGCACAGCTGGGTCGAGGCGTGGCTGGACGACCGATGGGTAACGCTCGACCCCACGCCATCAGCCCGCGGAGAGATCTTGGCGGAGACTGGACTCCTGGCCGAGATCCGCGCGGCGATCGACGCGATGCGGATGCGATGGTCCCGTGACGTCGTGGGCTACGACCTGCGCGACCAGGTCGACGGGCTCCGCCAGTTCTTCCGCTTCCTCCGCTCGCTGCGAGACTCGGATGGCGCCAGCGCCGAACCCGGCTCGAGGCGCTCCACACCGAGCTCGAGCGGCGGCGCTCCCACGTGGCTGATCGTCGTGGTCATCGTGGTGGTGCTACTCGTGGTCGTCGTCTGGTGGCGACGCCGCCGAGGTCGTCGCTCGAAGGATCGTCGTGTGCGGCGGCCACCCCCGAGCCCCAGCGCCCGAGAGGCGACCCGTCTCTACCAGCGGCTCGAGAAGCAGCTCGCTGGCATCGGCTTCCCGCGTGCACCGTCGGACACGCCCAAGGAGCACGCCGAAGCCCTTCGGCAGCACGAGCTCGCCGGTCAGGAGGTGATCGAGGCGGTCACCGACGCGTACCTCGCCGCCCGCTATGGCGGCGGGTCGATGGACGCCGCGGCCCGCCGCTCGCTCGAGCGGCGGCTCGCGGAGATCAGCGCTCCAGGCCGGCGATGACGGCGTTGACCGCCGAGGCGTCGCTCATCACGTAGAAGTGGAGCGCGGGGGCACCACCGGCGAGCAGCTCCTGTGCCTGCTGGCGGGTCCACTGGACGCCGATGTCGAAGATGTCTTGCTTGCGCGCGCCGTCGATCTCGTCGGAGAGCGACTGGGGGATCTCGCAGTGGAAGGTCCGGGGAATCGAGCGCAGGTGGCCGCGGCGCGTGAGCACCTTGAGGCCCGGGATGATGGGGACCGTGACGCCGGCTTCGCGGAGCTGCTCGACGTAGCGGAAGTAGTGCGCGTTCTCGAAGAACATCTGCGTCACCACGTATTCGGCACCGGCCTCCACCTTCTCCACCACGCGGCGGACGTCGGTCTCGATGTTCGGCGCTTCGAAGTGCTTCTCCGGGTATCCGGCGCAACCCACGCAGAACTCCGTGGGGGCAGCGTCCAGGTACTCGTCCAGGTATTTGCCCTGGTTCATCTTCGAGATCTGGGCGATCAGGTCTCGCGCGTAGGTGTTCCGTGTTCGGCCGTCGCGGAGGGGCTTTCGATAGCCCTTGTCGTCTCCACGAATCGCCAGGACGTTGTCGATGCCCAGGTAGCGGAGCTCGATGAGGAAGTCCTCGGTCTCCTGCTGGGTGAACCCGTTGCAGAGGACGTGAGGAACCGCATCGATGTTGTACTTGTGCTGGATCAGCGAGCACACCCCGAGCGTGCCCGGGCGCTTGCGCTTCACGTGGCGCTGGATGCCGTCGGGGGTCTCTTCGTAGACGACCTCGGCCGGGTGGCTCGTGATGTCGATGAAGGGCGGCTGGTGCTGCTGGAGATCCTTCACCAGGCTCAGGATGTCCTTGACGTGATCGCCCCGCTTCGGCGGGATGATCTCGAAGCTGATCGGGGGCTTCTTCGCCCGTGCCAGATGTTCGGTGACCTTCATCGTTTCACAGCCTGATTGCCACGGGGGCCGGGTGGGCGCAACGAAACGGCCCCCCAGACCTCAGCGGTGAAAGACGTGGCCGGCGGCCTCCGACTCGGGCTCGTCGAAGAGATCGGCCAGCGCGCGGAGGTGGTCAAAGGTGTAGATACCGCTCCCGTGACCATCGCCCCACTCCAGGCGGATCGCGTAGCTTCCGGTCGGCTCGATGGTACGAAGGACGAACGCTTCGTCCGGTAGAGACTCGGTGCCCTCGACCCAGCGGACCGGTCCCTCGTGCCCCTGGCAGACGGCGCAGGGGCAGTACCCACGGAGCACATGGTGGCGGTGAAAGGTCGTGCTGTCGTCGTCCCAGACGATCTCCAGCAGACGCGCCCCCTCGGGCGCTCGGACTTCGACTGGCTCCATCATTCCTCCCAGCCGAGGAGGAGCATCGACGACGAGCTCATCGTACTCATCGTGTTGGTGGTTCGGCGGGTGCGGGGACTCTCTTGCATCGGTGCGGTCTCGGCTTCCATCGCCTCTGCGACCGGCCCGGCGGCCATGGTCGCTCGGGTTCGCGTACGCCGCCGTCGGGTCGGTGTCGACTCGACGTCTTCCTCGACCGCCTCTTCGTCTTCCGCGAGCGCCTCTTCGTCTTCCGCGGGCGTTTCTTCGTCTTCCGCGAGCGCTTCCTCGAGCTCCACGGGGGCCGCGACCTCCGGGGTCTCGGGCTCCTCTTCGGCCTGGGTCGGCCCGGACTCGAGCGGGGTGGCGACCGGCTCCTGGGGGTCCGACCCGCTCATGGCGAAGTAGGCCCCACCGCCGGCGGCGAGCGCGGCGATCAGGGCAACGCCGACCATGGGGAGCCACTTCGGAGCACCGCCGGTGGCTGGCGCGGCCGTGCCCGTGGTTCCGCCCATGTCCGTGGTCGAGACCGAGCTGGCCGTGGGCACGATGGCGGAGGTGGACAGCGGGGTCCGCTCCATGACCGTCGGGGCGTCGTCCACGCCTTCCTCGACGGTCGGTGGAGGCAGGCTGATCTCACCGCTGAGCGCCAGCTTGAGGTTGCGATCGAGGTCGTCGAGCGGCGCACCGCCGAAGGCCTTCACGTGGTCCGCCACGTCCGTCGACGAGGCGGGCTGACCGACCGCGGCCTCCATGGCCCGGGCGAAGGCGAGGGCCGTCGGCCACCGGTCGTCGCGATTGCGCTCGAGGGCCTTGAGGATCGCCTCGTCGAGTGCCTCGGGCACGTCCTGGCGATACTTCCGGATGCTGGGGACCGGCGCCTCGGTGATCTTCTTCAGGGTCATCAAGGGGTTGTCCCCCTTGAAGAGGCGGCGGCCGCAGAGGACCTCCCACGCGACGATGCCGAGGGCGAAGACGTCGAGTCGGCGATCGAGCTCGCCACCCACCGCCTGCTCCGGCGCGAAGTAGGCCATCTTGCCCTTCATCTCGCCGGTCTGTGTGTGGCTATGCCGCTGCATCGCGCGAGCGACGCCGAAGTCGGTGATGCGTGTGCGGCCCGCGCGGTCGACCAGGATGTTCTGCGGCGAGACGTCCCGGTGGATGATGCGCAGCGGCTCACCCATCGGCGTGGTGGCCTCGTGAGCGTCGTGCAGACCACGAGCAGCTTCCGCCAGGATCCTCGCCGCGACCTCCGGACCCAGGTAGCGCTTGGCCTTCAGCGCGCCGCGCACCAGCCGTCCGAGCGACACGCCCACGACCAGCTCCATCACCAGGTAGAGCGAGTCGTCGTCCGCGCGCCCGAGATCCAGCGTCTGGACCACGTTGGGGCTCGAGATGTTCGCGGCCACGCGGCCTTCGTCCAGGAACATCGTCACGAAGCGCTCGTCTTCGGCGAGCGTCGGCAGCATGCGCTTGAGGGCGACGACCTTCTGGAAGCCTCCCTCACCGACGATGCGCGCCGCGTACACCTCCGCCATGCCGCCCCCCGCGATGCGGAAGAGGGTCTCGTAACGACCGAAGCGACGGCCGAATTCCTGAGTGATGGCGGACTTACGCCCGGTGTTCGGGTTGGCGGTGATGGGGTCCTCCGGGCTCACAGGATAGATCAGCCCGGCCTTACGAACCATGTTCGGGGGCCGCAGCTTCGTGACTCACCGGTCACAAAGGTGTGGACCCGTCCGGCCGCCCTCACATTGGCCGCCGGCACCACCGGGGTCATCCGCGCATACGATCTCGTTGCAGTGCAGGACGTCGCAGAACCAGGTCGGAGGCCCCGACTCGACGCTGCTGTCGACCACGCAGCCGGTCAGACCGGCGGGAGGCGGGTCGACGGCAGAGCAGGTCGTCGCGTCGTCGGTGCAGCTCGGGACTGCCGAGATGACCGGCTCCCACTGGGTGCGCTGGCCGACGAAGAGCGGTTGCTCGAGCCGGTAGCGGATGGTCGCTTGCGGGTCGGTAGCCCGAATCTCCGGTGTGCCAGTGCGAAGGCTGGCGCACTCCCGGTCGAGGCAGAAGCGCACCTCGATCAGCAGGTCGCAGTCGCCCATCAGGCTCGGATCGCACGCGAGGTTCGGGTCCTCGATGCTGAACTGGTAGGTGCTCGGGCCCGCCGTGAGCTCGTGGGGCTGGGGAACGCGGGTGTTCTCGGGGACGGGGAAGTCGCCGCGTGACACGAGCACCCGGACGTACATCGGTTCTCCGAGTGGGTTGGCGGGCAGTCCCATCTGAACGTCGAGGACCGCGTTCGACGCCTCGCAGCCGAGGCCAGCGAGCGCGAGCGAGAGGAGCAGCGAGCGGAGGGAGAGGGAGCGCATCAGAATCGGAACACGTTGTCGTAGGCGGGCTCGATCCCGTCGTCCTTTGCCAGCCAGAAGCCCAGGCCGACGGCACCGCCGACGACCACCACGGCCACGGCGATCCACAAGATCGGGCTCTTCGCGATGGACGAGCCTTCCTCGGTGGTCTGCTGCCGCTCGATCTCGGCCATCACGACCTCGATCCGCTCGCGTGCGCCGTCGGTGAGCCGACCCTCCCAGGTGAAGGTCTCGTAGCCTTCGCGCTCCGCGCTCACGCCGTGCTGTCCCGGATCGACCTCGACCTCGGTGACCGCGGCCACCGGTACGTCCAGTCGTCGGCCGTCCAAGCGGAGCTCGTATTCTGCCCCGGGGTCCAGGCCCGCGAGCTCGAGCACGGCGACCCGCGCGGCCTCTTCGTCGCGCAGTGGGCGGGCCTGCTCGGTGGCCGGCGAGTCGGGGTGGCTCTCGATCAGACGGTCGAAGGTGTCCCGGGCTTCCTTGTGTCGGCCCAGCGCGCGCAGCGCCATGCCGGCGTTGAAGAGGGCGGTCGGCACGCCGCTCATCAGGTAGGCCTGCTCGAACTCGCGCAGGGCGTCGGCCCATCGACCGCTGTCGGCGGCCTCCTGCCCGCGAAGGAATGCATCGCGAGCGGCGTCGCGATTGGCGTCGGTCGTCTGCGCCGACCCGGCGGAAGCGACCGCGACCAAGCCGGTCACGAGGATCAACGAAAGAAAAGCGCGCGCCATTCGTCGGCCATTGTCGCCCGCCCGGGCGATCCGCTCAAGAGGCACGCTCGGATGGGGTGGTCCACCGTTCCAGGTAGTCCCGCATCCGAAGCTTTCGCTGGGTGCTGGCGGAGGTCATGTATCGGATCTTTCCGTAGATCGGGCGCTCCGGTCCCCACGCCCGATCATAGCGGCCGAGGACCCAGAAGATGCCGGAGTAGGAGTTCGGGTTCCGGCCGTCGAGGGCGTAGCGGTTGTTGAGCTCGACCATGATGGCGAGCGCGTCCCGCGGGTGCTCGGTCCACTCGAGGATCTTCTTCCCCCAGAGCATGCGCAGGTAGTTGTGCATCACGCCCGTCTCGCTCAGTTGACGCTGGGCTGCGTTCCACACGGGGTCGTGCGTCTCGGCGCGAGCGAACTCCTCGAGCGAGTACACGTGCTCTCGTTCATCGCTCGCGTGCTCCTCGAGTGTCGCGCGGGCCCAGTCGGGCAGCGACTCGTAGTCCGCGTGGTCCGCCCGATGACTGCACATGTTGTAGCCGACCTCCCGCCACGTGATCGCCTCGTCGAGGAACGACTGGGCGGCCTCGCTCATCGCCCACCACGAGCGTTGTCCGGTGGCCTTCGTCGGCTGCTTCTCGGCGGTCCACCCCTCGCGCTCGGTGACTCGCGCGAAGAGGTCGTGGGCCGAGACGAAGCCGAAGTGGAGGTAGGGCGAGAGCCCGCTCGCGGCGTCGTCGTCGGGGTGGTTCCGGCCGTCGCCGTAGCGCTCGAGGTCGTTCGCCAGGAAGGACGCGAGCCGTGCTTCGCCGGCCTGGTGGCCGCCACGGAGCGCAGCGGCCTCGATCGTGTGGTCGATGGGGAAGGCGTCGAGCCCTTCGTCTCCTTCGAGCAGCGCCTTCGGTGCCGCGGGCCAGCGGTCGAGGATGGCTCGCGGGATCACCGCTCCGGAGACGTCCTTGCCGACGAAGGGGCGTTCGAGCGGCGTGTCCTCCAGGTGCCGGAGGAGGTTCTTCTGCAGGTGGCGCCGAAAGTCGTGCGCTCGGCTGAAGACCTTGTCGGTGTCGAGCATCGGGTAGAGCCCGTTGGTGTCGACCACGTCCAGTCGCACGATCTCCTCCAGCTGGTCGGCGGCCGCCTCGAGCATGCGGGGCAGGAAGAACGTCGGGAAGTCGTCGGTGACCACGGCGCAGGCGTGCTTCGCGAGCGCCTTCAGCAGGCCCTTGCCGTCCCCCGGCTCGCGCTCGACGTACGGGTGGTAGCGGATGTCGTGTCGCCCGAAGCTCTCGGCCTGGTCGCGCATCCCGTCGATCACGAAGCGGTGGAAGCGATCGCATGCCCACGGGTAGCCGACCCGGAGGGCCTCCAGCACGAGCAGCGGCTTGCCCACCTGCATCGCGAGGTCGACGGCATGGTCGAGCGAGAAGTTGTGATGCGGCCTTCGCGCCGAGGTCATCCAGTAGAGGACGAAGTCCCCGTCGTCGCGCAGGGGCGTGTCGGTGAACGTGCGGACGCGGATCGCCGGGACGGGAGCCATGGGGCGGGCCTTGGGCCGGACGGCGCCGGAGGCAAGGGGAAACGGCGTTCGGGTCTCGGCTTCCGGGGTTCGGCGGTCTGCCGACAGCCGAACGCCGACGCCGACTCCGACGCCGACAGCCGAACGCCGACTCCGACGCCGACAGCCGAACGCCGAACGCCGAACGCCGACTCCGACGCCGACAGCCGAACGCCGAACGCCGAACGCCGACTCCGACGCCGACAGCCGAACGCCGACAGCCGAACGCCCATTCCGACTCCGACGGCGAACGCCGACAGCCGACCGCCGTCGGTGTCGGACTTCGGTTGTGTAGCCTCGCTTCGCCTCGGCTTGCCTTCGGCAAGGGTGAAGGGGCTGGGCTCGTCCTGCTGATCCGAGGCTGCCCTCGCGGTCGGGGTAAGTAAACCCGGCTCGCTGCGCTCGCCCCGCCTTCGGCGGCTGACGGGGTTGACTGACCCCGCCCGCGAGGCGGGGGCGGGTGCGCAGGACGGCGCGGCGTTCACGTTCGTCACTCGCGCGCCGAAAGGAACCCAATCATGCTTCTCGTTCAGGAACTCTCGTTGGAGCTCGTGGCTCTCGTTCATCGCGATGTCATGCCGAAGGCTCGCGTCGGCGATCCGGACCTCGCGGACCAGCTCGGTCGTGCGGTGCGGTCGACGCCGCTCAACATCGCTGAGGGCGAAGGCTACGGCCGGTCGCGTCGGCGGGCGCATCACTTCAAGACGGCGCTCGGCTCCGGTCGGGAGGTCTTCATCGCGCTTCGGCTGTTGGTCTCGACCAACGTGGTGCCCGTGGCTCAGGCGGCCGAGAGCGTTGCGCTCAGTGACCGGGTCAACAAGATGCTCTTCGGGCTGATTCGGAAGGGCTGAGCCAGTCGCGGGAACGACCCGCCGGGCACCGCGCCCGGCGGGTCTTCTCGTTCCATCATCTACGCGATCTGTCGCCGCGTCAGCTTCCAGAGAATCGCGCAGACGTGATCGAGCCGATCGAGCGCCCGCTCTACGCGCGCGTTTCGCTTCAGCGCCCGAGTCGCCAATCCGAGCTCGATGCACGTCTTGCTCTCGCGAGCGGACCCGAGCGCGATCTGGAAGTGATTGCGCTGCCGCTTTCCGGCCAGGAGCCCGAGCCCTTCCGACACGTTGAGCGCGACCGAACGAATCGCGCGATGCAACTGGTTCGCGAGCTCCGCATCGTGGCGAGCGAGCATCGGCGAGACATCCTCGTGAACCGCGGAAACGGCGTCGAGAGCGAGAGAGTAGATCTTCATGGGAGCCTCCGTTGTGTGTTGCCGTGGACGCCTCGTCCTGGCGCAGCCCCTCCGCCCTCGAGCGCAGGCGGAGTCAACCCCTTGCCGTCGCGAAGCGACGGTGCGGAGGCCAAAGGCCGGAGCAGGGTTTACGCCGCCGAGCACGAGGGCACGATGAACAGCTCAGGACGAGAGCCCCATCACCACTGGCTGAACGTGCCGGGGCGGCTGGGGCTCCCAGTCGGACCTCGGAGTCGGCCGTCGGAGCTCGGAGCTCGGAGCTCGGAGCTCGGAGTCGGAGTTCGGAGTTCGGAGTTCGGAGTTCGGAGTCGGCCGTCGGAGTTCGGAGTCGGCCGTCGGAGTTCGGAGTTCGGAGTTCGGAGTCGGACTCGGAGTTCGGAGTCGGCGTCGGCGTCGGCGTCGGAGTTCGGAGTCGGACTCGGAGTTCAGAATCGGAGTCGGAGTCCGCGTCGGGGAGTCGGCCTCGGACTCGGAGTTCAGAGTCGGAGTTCGGAGTCGGCGTCGGCGTCGGCGTCGGAGTTCGGAGTCGGACTCGGAGTTCAGAATCGGAGTCGGAGTCCGCGTCGGGGAGTCGGAGTTCGGAGCTCGGAGCTCGGAGTCGGAGCTCGGAGTCGGCGTCGGAACCGGAGTCGCCTCCCGAGGCCTACCGCCGCCGGCGACGCCAGAGCGCGACGCCGAACAGCACCAGCCCCGCCCACGGCGCGCTGGACCCACCGGCACCTGGCGTGGCGCAGCCGCAGCCGTCGTCCTCGCCGCCGTCGGTGCCGCCGTCGACGCCCATGTCGGCTCCGCCGGTCCCCATGTCGGGCGGTGCGCAGACGTTGCAGTCGTCACGCTCCGCGCCTCCGGGCTCGCCGAAGTCGCACTCCTCGCCGGTGTCGACGACACCGTCACCGCAGTAGGCCTCGCGGCAACCGGTTTCGCGACAGGCGTTCGGGCGCTCGTCGCTGACCATGTCGCCGTCGTCGCAGGCCTCTCCGGTGTCCAGCACGCCGTCGCCGCAGTAGCCGAGGCGGCAGTTCGAGCGGCAGGCGTCGGGGGTCACGTCGTCGTAGGCGCCGTCCGGACCGAGGTCACAGGTCTCGCCCGCGTCGCGGTCGATGAAGCCGTTCCCGCAGGTGTTCTCGCAGATGCTCAGCGCCCCGTCGGGCTCCCAGCAGGCGAAGCCCGGCTGGATGTCGCAGGTGGAAGAGCAACCGTCCGGGTTCCCCTCGGCGTCGACGTCGTCGGCGTTTCCATCGTCGCACTCCTCGCCGGGTGTGCGCTCGCCGTCACCGCACGCGCTCACGCAGGCCTCGTCCTCGGATGGACGCTGGAACCCCGGCTCGCACTCGCAGTAGCCGATGCCGTCGGCGGTGGTCGTGCAGAACTCGTTGGAGCTGCAGGTGACTGCTCCGGTCGCGCAGGGATCGATGCGCGTGCACGTCAGCCCCGAGCCCTCGTAGCCGGTGGTGCACTCGCAGTCGTAGCCGCCGACCTGGTTGATGCACACCGCGAAGGTGTCGCACTCGTTGAGGTCGTCGCTCGCGCACTCGTCGAGGTCGCTGCAGGTCGTCCCGTCGCCCTCCCAGCCCTCGATGCAGTTGCACTCGAAGGAGCCGACCCGGTTCCTGCAGGTCGCCATCTCGTCGCAACCGGCCTCGCCGGTGGCGCACTCGTTCACGTCCACGCAGGTCGTGCCGTTGAACTCGTAGCCACCCTCACACGCACAGGTGTAGCCCGGCGGGTCGATCTCCTCGCACGCTCCCGCGCCGCACGGGTTGGTCACGCACTCGTCGATGTCGACGCACGTCCCTCCGGTGAAGCTGTACCCCGGCGCGCAGTTGCAGGTGTACGAGCCCGGCGTGTTGTTGCAGCTGACGCCGCCCTCGCCGCACGGACCGTCATCGCACTCGTTCACATCGACACAGGTGGTGCCGTTGAACTGGTACCCGGTGTTGCAGCGGCAGGTGTAGCTGCCGGTTCGGTTCACGCAGGTGCCCGGCCCGCAGATGCCCGCGGTGCTGCACTCGTTGATGTCGACGCACATGTCGCCGGTGCCGCCAGAGGCGCTGCCGGTGCCCATCCAGCCCGAGTTGCACGCGCAGTTCCACCCCGGCCGGCCGGCCGTGGGCGTGCACGTCGCGTTGGTGTCGCAGTCGTGGGTGCCCGCGACGCACGGGTTGGACACCACACAGGTGGTGCCGTTGAACACGTAGCCGGAGTCGCAGTTGCACGTGAACGTGTTCGGCGGCGACTGCTCCACGCAGGTGCCGTTGCCGCATCGCCCTGGGTCGGTGGAGCACTCGAAGTTCACGACGCAGGTGGTGCCGTTGTCGCGATAGCCCGAGGGGCAGTTGCAGACGTAGCCGTTGCCGCCATCGCTGTGCGAGCACGTGCCGGTGCCACACGGATTCGGTGAGCACTTGCTGACGCACCCGGTCAGGCTGCCGGCGCTCAGCAACTGGAAGAGCCGATCGTCACCGAGGGTGGCGTTCGGCGTGAACCAGTCGTGGTAGCGAGTCCGGTCGAAGCCCGCGCCGTTGTACGAGTCCTCGCAGGTGCAGGACCAATCACCACGCCCGTTGCCGCTGCTGCGACTGCAGGTGGCGACGCTCTCGCAGTCGTTGTTCCCGCTCGAGCAGGTGTTGTAGTAGCTCTCCGAGAACTCGAAGCGGCTCGACGAGGTGTTCCGGCCGCTCCAAGTGCTCGACGAGAAGTCGGTGTTGCATCGGGTCCGAAGCGTCGCGAACGCGCCCGAGTTCGGGATGTCGGAGCAGCTCAGTCCGGATGGGTTGCCCGGGAGCGAGTAGTAGGTCGAGTCGCGGCTGGTGCTGTCGCCCCACTCGTTGCGGAGCTCCTGCCCGTTGGTCCAGCCGTCGTTGTCCGAGTCGAGCGACGCGAGGTACGCGTTCCAGGTGTAGCTGTTGGCCTGGAAGTCGAGGCCGAACGCGTTCAGGCAGCTCCCGGCACAGCCATACCCGCCGTAGGTGCTCGCGTGACACATCCAGCAACGGGTGTTGCTCTCGCTCGCGACCGACCCCTCGGTGTAGCGACCGTTCGGGATGTTGCCGCCGTAGCTGGGGAAGGCATGCGCGATGCTCGCGTCGCCCAGAACGAGCAGGCCGAGAGCCAGGATCGCGGCGCTACCGAAGCGAGAAAAAGCGGGTGCCATGGGGGGAAAGTCTTACTCCCGCCGAGGTTCCGTGCACGGAAAGACTTGGTGTCCCCGCTCGGCAACGGGGGGGACCCCTCCCCAGTCAGCGACAGCTCTCGTCGGTGTCCGGGCAGACGAAGCGAACGTGGGCGTGGTTTCGGTGCCGCGGGTAGTGCCGGATGATCCCCTGGCGGTCGTGCCGGCTTCGCGGGTACTGGAACCACCGCTCGAGCTGCGCTCGGGTCGCGCCGCGCCGCCGCGCTTCCTCGTAGAGGGGGCGCTGAAGCGAGTGGTCCATGAGGATGAGCTCCACCTGGTCGCTCTTCAGCCACGCCTCGAAGAGGGCCCATTGGCGCTCGGCGTCCAGGTCCTCGGGCCCCAGGTTGCGCATGGGGCAGATGCCGTTCGGGCAGCGCGCTTGGTAGAAGCTGATGTCCACGTCGCGACCGGACTGGTGGCTTCGGTGGTCGCGCATCCGGCCACCCTCGCGGTTGCTCAGGTCGTGGACCCGAAGCTGGGGCGACTCGGGGAAGCGCTGAAGCACCGCATCCACGCCGTCCTGGATCCAGAGGATGGTCTCGAGGGTCCCATACGCTCGGCGCCGATCCCGCAGGTAATAGCCGGGGTGTTGGGGGAGCTGCTCGGCGTTGGCCAGCCGTCCATGGTGCGGTCGGCCGATGGACTCGGAGGTGCTCGCGGGGACTTCCGAGTAGATGCGCAGAGTGCTGCCGAAGCGCAGGTCGTCGCCGCGCACCCGCGGGTTCCAACGACGGAGCTGCTCGAGGGTCACACGATGACGAGCCGCGATCCGGCTGAGGTTGTCGCCTCGGCGGACCACGTAGTCGATGCGGAGCCGTTCGCCGAGATCGTCGACTCGGAGCACCTGCCCCTCGCGGAGTCGCTCCGGATCGATGTCGGGGTTCAGCTCCTGGAGCCGCTCGATCGTGGTGTCGTGGTCCACGGCGATGCCGCTCAGCGTCTCGCCTCGGGCGACGCGGTGAGTGAGCCCTTCCTCGGCGTCGGGCTCCCGGACCACGAGCTCCTGTCCGGGGAGGATCCGATCACCCTCGAGCGTGTTCCACTCGCGTAGCTCCTCGACCGTGACCGAGAAGCGTGCCGCGATGACGCTCAACGCCTCCCCCGGCCGGACTCGCCAGGTTCGGTCGTCCTCTTGCGCGTGGGCGGTCGCGGCACACGCCGCGAGCAAGACGATGGAGAGAGCCTGTCGCACTCCTCCCGCCATCGCATGGCGGAGGGCGGGGGCTCAAGAAATCGGCAGGCCGTTCACGCCGCGCCGAGGTAGAGCTTCAGGTGCTCCACGGCGGCCTTCTTGTCGAAGGGGGCGTCGGCGATCTCGGCGCGCTTGGAGATCTCCCGGAAGAGCGTCTCCAGGTGGTTGTAGAAGCTCTCGCACTCCTGGACGGCCGCCTGGAGCCTCGGCGGGTCCAGGAGGTCGACGTCCCGCAGCCCTGCGAGCGCCGCCATGAAGCGCTCGAGCCGCTTGTAGTCGCTGAGCCGGAGCAGCTGGTAGCCGATCGCGCGGAAGTGCTCGAGGAACTCCCGGACGAACTGGAAGCTGGCGTAGCCCGCCCACTCGTCGGACGGACGGTTGGGCGCGGCCTTCGCCTTGGCGAGGAAGGCACGCAGCACCTGGGTGAACATCCAGACGTCTCGCCGGAGCCGCAGGCTCCCGTCGCGTCGCGAGAGGTCCGGCGAAGCGAGGTTCGGCTCCTCGAGCTCGGGCGCCAGCTCGTGACCCAGGATCCGAATCGCGTGGTGCAAGGTCGCGCGGAGGCTCGCCGTACCCATCACCAGCTGCGGTCCGAGGTTCGCACCGGTGAGGTCCTCACGCAGCGGCGGGAGCTCGCGCTCGAAGGTCTTCCGGATCTCGACGTTGAGCATGTTCGCCACGCTCTCGAGCGTGCGCCGGAATCGGAGCAGCTCCCCGGCCTCCTCGGCGAGGTGGTCGCGCTGCAGGGTCAGCTCGGACGCGGGCACCGAAAGGAGCTGGCGCTCCAGGGCGTTCGCCATGTGCTCCCCGGCCTTCTGGCCCAGGTAGCGGGTCAGCGCGCGCATGTCGCTGCGGAAGACGCTCAGGATGAGGTAGGCGCGGCGAGTGGTCTCCGGCTCGGCCGCGTACTCGTCCACGAGCCGCGCATAGCGAAGCGCCCGGAAGAGGCTCAGGAACGCGAGGGCCGCGACCCGGTGCGACGCGTCCGGCGCCCCGTGCAGGATCTCGAGCACCTGCGGGTTCCGGATCCGGTCGAGCTCCGGCCGGAACTCGAGGGTCACCAGCGGATCGAAGTAGGTGTTCCGCCCGATCTCCCGGGTCACGGTGCCCAGGAGCGCGAAGTAGAGCCGATGCGGGATCCGGGGCAGCCGGGTCATCCCGTCGGCCATCTCGAGGAACGCGCCGAAGGTGTTCCGGAGCACGAAGAGCGACTCCTGCGGCGTGTCCTGCGCGAGCTGGTCTTTCACCAGTCGGGTGCGGAGCGCGTCCTCCGGCAGCACGGACTCCAGGTAGCGGCTGAACACGTAGGCGCGGTCTCGCTCCCCGAGGAGCTCCCGGACCTTGGCGATCGCCTGGTGCATCCCGTCGCGGAGGATGCGCAGCTCCTCGCTGAAGTCGTGGGCGACGGCGGGCGTCTTGCTCGGCGGACCCGGATGGTTGCGGGGGTTTCCGAAGCAGCCGAACGCCTTGAGGAGCATCTCGAGCTCGAAGAGGACGTCCTCCTTCCGCTCGAGCGGCAGCGACGCGTACCAACCGTCGCGCGCCTTGGCTTGCTCCCGCCGGAGGTTTCGCGTGTCGCGAAGCAGGTTGGCGTAGACGTCCCGCACCGCCGGGTTGATAGCACGCCCGCCCGGTCCCCGTCTCGTGACTGTGAGTCGGTCAGTCCAGGCAGGCTTCGACGGCCGCCACCAGTGCATCGGCGGTCAGCGGCTTCGCGATGAAGCGGGAGCGGTCCAAGTCCTGAGCACGGCTCGCCAGGCCCTCGGGGTCGTAGCCCGACATGAAGAGGACCGGGACGTCGGGCCAGCGCTGGCGCAACTCGGCGACCATGGTCGCCCCGTTCATCCCGGGCATGACCACGTCGGTCAGGATCAGGTCCGGCGGCTCCGCCGTCGCCGCCCAGTCCAACGCCGCTTTCGGGCCGTCGGTGGCGATGAGCTCGTACCCCGAGGCTTCGAGGACCTGGATCACGACCTGCCGGACGTTCGCCAGGTCCTCCACGAGCAGAACCCGCCGACCGTGCCCCGTCGGGGCAGGCTTCGGGCGACTGCGCGGCACGGCCTCCACCGCCCCTGGGGCTTGCCGGAAGACCATGACGAACGAGGCTCCCCGCCCCGGCTCGGTCTCGACCCAGATGACCCCCTCCATCTGCTCCACGATGCTCGCCACCGTCGCCAGGCCGAGGCCCGTGCCCTGGCCCTCGGGCTTGCTGGTGAAGAAGGGCTCGAAGATCTGGTCCCGAATCGCTGGCTCCATCCCCTCACCATCGTCCGTCACCGTCAGGCACACATGAGGCCCCAACGGGGGAGACGCCGCACGCCCGGCCAGCCGGTCGGTCGCGTCGGTGACCTCGATGCCGATGGTGAGTTGGCCGCCGTTCGGCATGGCGTCGCGCGCGTTCACCGCCAGGTTCAACAGCAGCATCTCGAGCTGCACCGGGTCTCCCTCGACCCGCGCATCGGTGTCGTGGGTCGCCTCGATCGTGACGTGATCCCCGACGGCCCGACGAAGCATCGGTAGCAGGCTCTGCAGGGTCGCGCCGAGGTCGACGACACGCGAGCGCACCGTCTGCCGACGCGCGAGCATCAGCAGCTGCTTGGTCAGCTCGGCCGCGCTCAACGCCGCGTCTCGAACCGGCTCCACGAGCGGTGCCGACCGCTCGGACGCGTCACGCGCCAACAGGTCCAGCCCTCCCAGGATCACCGTGAGCAGGTTGTTGAAGTCGTGCGCGATGCCCCCGGCGAGTCGGCCCACGACCTCCATCTTCTGGGCGTTACGGATCCGGTTCTCGAGCTCTCGTTTCTCACGGAGGTCTCGCAGGGCGACGACGCGGGCGGGCCCCCCTTCGAGCTGCACCGGCACCATGCGGGCGCGCACCTCCACCGGGACGCGCTCGCCCGAGGCTGAGAGCACCTCGCTCTCGTAGGGGCCGGGGTCCCCCGCGCGGATTCTCCCGAGCACCTTGGCCTGCTCGTCGGGAGGGATGAACTCCAGGAGCTGTCGGCCGATGAGGGATCCCGCCGGCAGGGCCGCGAGCTCGTGGGCCGCCCGGTTGGCGCTCTGGATGACCCCGTCTCGGTGCAGGAATACCGCCTCGAAAGCCGCATCGCTGAGCGCCTCGAGCATCTCGTCTCGAATGGTGCGCTTGGGGGCGTCGTCACTGGGTGGGGCGCTCAAGGCTCTAGCCTAAGGTCGTTCGCCATCCGCACCAACCTCGCTCCGGAATGTTGCCCCCACCCGCCGTGGTTCCCATGATCGTGTGGATGTCCCGGTTTCTCGCCATCACCAGTCTCGCGCTGCTCGCGACGTGCGCGCGTGACGCAGTCCAGCCCGCGGCGGGCCAGGATGGCCAGCCCCGGGCGGCGACTCCGGTCGCGCCCCCCGATCCGGCCGAGCGGCGGTTCGACCCGGGCTCGGTGGCCCCCGAAGGGACCGTCGCTCAGGTCCGCGCGGCCCTCGCGGCCGAGGATGCTCCCCGCGCCCGCCAGCTCGCCGAGGGCTCGCTCGCTTCGGCCTCCGAGCTGACCCGCGGTCGCCTGCGGTGGCTCGCCGCCGACGCGGCTCTCGCTGCTGCCGACCCCTCGACCGCCGTGCGCCACCTCCGCCAGCTCGCCGCGAGCGACCATCCGCTCGCGCCCTGGGCCGCCGTTCGTGCTGCCGAGCTCTTCGAGACGGAAGAGGCCGGGCTGGATCCCGCGGCGGCGGCCGCCATCGTCGAGCCCTTCCTCGCCGACGACGTCGAGGGGGCCTTTCGCGACGAGGCGCGCCTGGTCCACGCGCGCGCCCTCGCCAGCGCCGGTCGCTGGGACGAGGCCATTCCCAGACTCCGTGCGGTCATCGATGCCGCCGCACCGACCAGTGGCGCCGCCGCGGCGTCGATCCCCCTGGCCGACCACCTCGCCGAGTCCGAGGCGCTCGCCGATCGCGAGGAGGCCATTCGCCTCTACACGCGCGTCGCGACCCGTGGCCCGCGCGCGACGGTCGGCGTCCGTGCTCGCCAGCGCGCGTCGGCCCTCCGCGCGGCGTTGCCTGCGGAACGCCGCGAGGCGCTCGCTCCGACGATGGACGACCGGATCGCCGAGGCCGAGGCCTACTGGCGCTCGGTCCTCTACGAAGAGGCCGAGCAGGCGTGGGGAGCGATCGCGGCCGATCTGGCCGACCAGCCGGAGAAGCAGTGCGAAGCGCGTCTCGAGCAGGGCCGAGCGATGAGTCGGCGCCGCGCCCGGCGCGAAGCGGCGCGTCACCTCGAGGCCGTCGCCCGTGACTGCTCCGATCCCGACGTGGAGGCTCGCGCCCGCTATCTGGCCGCGCGGGACTACACGCAGTTCGACGACGTCGAGCGAGCGCTCGCCCTCTATGGAGCCCTGGTCGCCGAAGCCCCGACTCATCGGCTCGCCGACGACGCGGTCTACCGCAGCGCTCGGCTCCATCGCGGTCGCGGAGACGACCAAGCCTTCGTCGATGCCCTGAGCTCGATGGAGACCCGCTTCCCGACCGGCGACATGCGCGGCGAGGCGCTCTTCGAGCTCGGCTTCCACCACCGCGAGAAGGGCGAGCACGCCCTGGCGCTCGGGGTCTTCGAGCGCGGCCTCCAGGCCGGCGTCGGCGAGGACGCCGAGGACGTTCGCGGGCGCTTCGCATACTGGCGGGCTCGATCGCTGCTCGATCTCGGTCGCCGAGAGGAGGCCATCGCGGGTTTCCGCCAGCTCGCGATCGATTGGCCGCTCGCCTACTACGCTCAGCAGGCGTGGCGGCGGCTCGAGGTGCTCGACCCGGCGGTCGCCGCCGGCGTCCAGGCTCAGCTGACCGACGAGGACGTCTCCGAGTCGCTCACGTTCCCTTGGCGGAGCGAGCTCGAGACCCCGTCCTTCGCGCGGACGCTGGAGCTCTTGCGGGTCGGCGCCATCGACTCCGCCAGCGACGAGCTCGGTCGCATGGGCTTCCTCGGTGCCGGCGCGGATCCCGACGCTCGCTGGCTCGCTGCCGCTCTCTACGAATCCGCGGGTGCGCTCCCGCAGGCCGCTCGACTCGTTCGGCGGCACCTCGCGTCGTTCCGTCGCGTGGCGCCGGTCGGTCGGGCCCGCGCGCTCTGGCGGCTGGCCTATCCACGAGCCTTCGCGCCGCTCATCGAACGGCACGCACAGGAGCGCAGCGTGCCCCCGAGCTTCGTCCGGGCGATCGCTCGGGAGGAGAGCTCGTTCGATCCGAACGCCGAGTCCTGGGCGCACGCCTATGGCTTGGTGCAGATCATCCTGCCGACCGCTCGACGCATCGGCCGCGGTCTGGATGTCCCCATCAACTCGCGTACGCTGCGCCAGCCCGAGGTGAACCTCGCGGTCGGGACGCGCCTGATGGCGAACCTCCGCGCCAAGTATGCCCATCAGCCGGGCCTGGTCCCCGCGGCGTACAACGCCGGCGGTGGGGCGGTGGACCGCTGGCTCCGCAACCGTGGGGACGGCGAGTTCGACGAGCTCGTCGAGCGGATCCCCTACGACGAGACCCGGCGATACACCCGGCGAGTCCTCCAGAGCTGGGGGATCTACTCTTGGCTGGACGAGCGACGACTCCCGGAGCTGCCGCTCGGCCTGGGGAACGACGTCAGAACCGAAGAATCGCGGTGAGCGACCCACGGTCGCGCACTCCGAGCCGTCGGTAGACGTCCTTGAGGTAGCCGCGCGCGGTTTCCGCCTGGACCTCCAGCGCAGCAGCGATACCCGCGAGGTTCTTGCCCTGCATCACCAGGGCCGCCACCTGCTGCTGCCGGGGGCTGAGCATCTTCTCGGCCGGTGCCGTCCAGTGCCCGTGGAGGGTCGGGACGTGCGCACGCCGGAAGAGAGCGACCTGTCCTTCGTCCGTGCGGAGGAAGTCCACGCGAAGATCGCCGACGAAGGGAACGCCCGAGCCGCCGGCACAGCCGGCCGCGTGCAGGAGCGCGCGTTGGAGTCGCTGCACCGATCGCCCGGCGAGGTTCCCGAGCGTGGCGCGCAGGAGCTCGAGCGCGGCGTCGTTGAACTGGACCGACTGACCCGTGATGACCGCGTGCGGGAGGCTGGCGAGCACCTCGGCTCGCTCGCCCGTGTGGTCCCCCCGGAGCGCGGCCAGCGCCAGCGGCTCCTGCATCACCTGCTCGACCGAGCAGCCGACGAGGCGCAGCAGTGTCTCGGAGCAGCCACCCGAACGGGGGGTCGCGTAGAAGGTCACGCGGACCGGGCCATCGATGCTCCTCAGGAGCGCCGTGGCTTTCGTCCAGGGCGTGACGCTGTCACCCCCCTTGAGTTGCCACCGACCGTAGGGGGCACCCCTTGCGGGTTCGTCCACGCCGTTGACGGGAGGCGTGAAGGAGCCCTTCTGGACCACTCTTCGCCAACCCCGTTCTCCGTATCGACTCGCCACGATCGCTTCCGCGCCGGTCAAGTCGCATGCGGCTCCGAAGAGCCTCTCGGCGTCCGCGAGGCAGAGCACCCCGCGGTCCACCGCATCCAACAACGTTTCCATTGCCCGAGTGTCTTCACCGCCCATAGGGGCAGTTGTAGCACAAAAATCCGCGATGGGTGGAAATATTACCCCCCGAAGGACTGCGCCAGCTCTTCGATGAGCTCCTTGGCCCTCGGACTGAGGTCTCTCGGGACGTCGACTTGCACGACGCAAACGACGTCTCCCCGGCCTCGCCCACGCCGCCGGGGCGCCCCTTCGCCTTCGATGATCAGGGTCTCGCCGGGCTGGATTCCTGGGGGAACGATGAGCTCGTACCCGTCATCCGATTCGCGTAGCCCAGGCACCGCTACTCGCGCACCCAGCGCAGCCTGCGGAAACGACAGATGGAGGGGGTGAACGAGGTCGTCTCCGTTCCTCGTGAACTGTGGATGGGGGTGCACTCGGAGGTCCACGAGGAGGTGTCCGGGCGGCCCCCCGCGAATGCCGCTCTGGCCTTCTCCCTGGACTCGGAGCGTGTCTCCATGGTCCACGCCGCCGGGGATCTCGACCTGCACTTTTCTGTCCGAGATGGTCTGCCCCGACCCCTCGCAGGCCCCGCAGGGGGACTTCGGGGTGCGTCCCTGACCGTCGCAGTCGGGGCAGTCCACCTGCACCACGAAGGCCCCGCGCCGCACCGCGAGGCGCCCCATGCCGTTGCACCGCTGGCAGGAGTCGAAGGCGCCGCCGTCGGCGCCCGTCCCTTCGCAGGAGTCGCAGGGCTGGGCGTGCCGCAGCTCGATCTCGCGTGTGACTCCGTGGAGCGCCTCGAAGAGCTCGAGCTCGATCGCGGTCCGGACGTTGGCGCCGCGGGAGGGGGCATCCGGGCGACGTCGGCGGAACCCGCCGAAGAAGTCGCCGAGCATGTCTTGCAGACCCCCGAAGATGTCGGCCGGGTCGATGAACCCCTGGCCTTCGACGCCGGCGTGGCCGAAGCGGTCGTAGGTGCTTCGCTTCTCCGGGTCCGAGAGCACTTGGTAGGCCTCGGTCGCCTCTTTGAAGGCGTCCTCGGCGGCCGGATCCGGGTTGCGGTCCGGATGCAGCTCGCGGGCGAGCTTCCGGTAGGCGCTCTTGAGGGTCTTGGGATCGACGTCGCGGGAGACGCCGAGGACTTCGTAGTAATCGCGTTTCGCCATGGGGGCCGCGGGCCGGCGCAAGATAGGCGCGCGAGCCTCTCGGTCAACCGGTCGCCCTTCCAGTCGGCCGACTAAGCGTCGCGCATCGCGTTGCGGACGGCGTCGTAGCGCGAGGGGAGGGTGGCCTCGAAGCGAGCGACCCCGAAGAGCCTGCCGAGCGCTCGGCGCCCGTCCTGGTCCTCGTGCATGCTCGAGACGGCGTCCGAGAAACGGCTCCGGAGGTCGATCGAGGTGGCCGCGACCGCGACCAGAGCGTCGGAGGGGATCGGCACCGTGGCGGCGACGATCCTCATGCGGGTGCTCTCCCCGCTCAGGCCCCAGCCGCTCCCGACGATTCGCTCCTCGTCGCCTTCCTGGTGGACGAAGGTCGCGCCCACGTCCGCCTCGCCGCGCTCGACGGCGTCCACGACGGCGCCGTGGTTGCCCAGGTGCGACTCCTCCGAGAAGAAGTGGTCGGGGTCGTGGCCCTGCTGTCGGAGCAGGAGCCGAGGGAAGAGGTAGCCCGCGCACGAGTTCCGATCGACCCAGGCGACGCGGCGGCCACGCAGGGTGGCCAAGCCATCGAAGTCGCTCTCGGTCCGGACGAAGAAGGCGCCGCGGAACTTGGCGCGGTTGGCTCGGATGCCCGCGACCAGCGGCATCACGCCCGCGAGACCCTCGGCTCGCACGTACACCGCCGGCGGCAGCCACGCGAACTCCGCGTCGCCGTCCAGGATGGTCTCGAGGAGCTCCGAGTACCCGGGCGTGGCTCGGACGTCGACCGGTCGGCCGATGCGTCGAGCGAGCACCTTGGCAAAGAATGCTGCGGCGTCACCGCGGGCCGCGCCCACCGGACCCGTCAGAAAACGGAGCGGCGTCATTCGACCCACCATACCGATCGGGAACGCGCTTCGCAGGGAAAATTCGCGGCGCACGCGACTCGATTCGGTCATGATCGCCCGTGGTGGGCCGAGGACACGCAATCGTCACGGGGCTCGTCCTCCTGTGCGCGTGCGGGGACGACGTCACGGTCATCGACGCTCGCGGCGACGCCGGCTCGCCGATGCCGGATGGTTCCCCCGGCACCGATGGCGGCATGGCGCTCCACCCGGAGCCCTACGTGCCCGGGCCCGCGCACTCGCCGCTGACGCCTTACGTCGTCGAGAGTCTGCGTGCCGTCCGAGCGCGCGGCGCACACGACGACGCGGTCTTCGCGAAGGTCGGCGACTCGATCACCGTGAGCAACCAGTTCCTCCACTGCTTCGACGGATCGACCGTCGAGCTGGATGGGCGACCTCTCCAGCCGGTCCTCGATCACTTCGCCGCGGGTGACGCGGCGGGATCGAGCCCCTTCGGCCGGGAGAGCCTCGCGGCGGTCGTCGGCTGGCACGCCGGCCGGGCGCTCGAAGGGAGTCCGACGCCGCTCGACCAGGAGGTCGGTGCGCTCGACCCGTCGTTCGCCTTGGTGATGTTCGGCTCCAACGACATCGGCATCGTCGCGTTCGAGGACTACGCCAACAACCTCCTCGACATCGCCGACCGGCTCCTCGACGAGGGCATCGTGCCGATCTTCAGCACCTTCCCACCCCGTGGCGACGACGCGACCGTGAACGCCGAGGTGCCCTTCTGGAACCTGGCCGTTCGGGCGGTCGCCGAGGCACGGCAGGTGCCGCTCGTCGATCTCCACGGGGCGCTGGTGGACCTGCCCGCCTTTGGTCTGGGTCCCGACGACCTGCACCCGAGCAGCTTCGCCAGCGGAGCGTGCGTGCTGACGAGCGAGGCGCTCGGCGATGGGTACAACGTCCGGAACCTCCTCACCGCCGAGGCGCTGGCGCGCGTCCACTCGATCTTCGTGGACGGTGGCGCGGCGCCCGATGCTCCCGGCGCACCGCTGATCGGCGCGGGCACGCACGACGACCCTTGGGTGATCGATCGGCTGCCGTTCACGCACTCCGCCAGCACGCTCTTCAGCGAGGAGCGGCGGCTCTCGCTCTACTCGGGCTGCGCCTCGGACGCGAACGAGTCCGGACCGGAGCTCGTCTATCGGCTCGAGCTCGACGCGCCCGCGACCCTTCGCCTGAACGTGTTCGACCGGGGGGAGACGGATATCGACCTGCACGTGCTCAGCGCCCTCGAGGAGAGGGCCTGCGTGGCCCGCGCCCATCGGGAGATCGAGGTTTCGCTCGCCGCCGGCACGCACTGGGTGGTGCTGGACACGTTCGTGGGGGCGCGGGAGCTCGCGGGCGAGTATCTGCTGACCATCGGCGCCCGCTAACGCGGTCGGCGGTCGGCGTTCGGTCGTCGGCGGTCGGCGTCGGCGTTCGGCGTTCGGCGTCGGCGTTCGGCGTTCGGCGTCGGCGTTCGGCGTTCGGCGTCGGCGTCGGCGTCGGCCGTCGGGGTCGGGGTCGGTCGGCGTTCGGCGGCCGGCGTCGGTTCCCGACACGGCCACGGCTTTCCTGACGGACCGGCGACTGCGTGACAAGATGGCCCGGCCATGCGCTTGGCGACACTACTCGGGCCCGATCTGAAGGTCCTCGAAGGCGACCCGGAGGCTCTCCGCGAGGTCTTCGAAGACTTCCATCCGGAGGACGTCGCCGAGCTCCTGGAGGACCTCGGCAACGAGGACGTCGCGCGCATCCTGGCCGCCCTCCCGAGTGAGGTCGGCGCGGATCTGCTCGAGCGGATCCCCTCGGAGCGGCAGGTCGAGGTCCTCGAGATCCTCGAGACCGAGGACGCGGTCGACCTGCTCACCGAGATGGACCCGGACGACCGGGTCGACTTCTTCACCGAGCTCGAGGCCGACGAGCAGAAGGCGCTCCTCGACGAGCTCGCGCGGACCGACCAGGAGGCCGCCACCGAGACCCAGGAGCTGCTCGGCTGGGACCCGGAGTCCGCCGGTGGTCTGATGACCCCCGAGTACGCCGCGCTCCCGCCGGAGATGAAGGCCTGGGAAGCGATCGAGGCGCTCCGTGAGCTCGCGCGGCAGGGCGAGGCCGAGACGATCTACCAGGTCTACGTCGTCGGCTACGGCGACAAGCTCCTGGGCGTGGTCTCGCTCCGAGACCTGCTCCTGACCGACCAGGGCCACGAGCTGGCGGACATCATGACCGAGAAGGTCGTGACGGTGGCGCCGACCGACGACCAGGAGGAAGTAGCCCGACTCTGCGCGCGCTACGACCTCAACGTCGTCCCCGTCGTCGACGAGCAGCACGTGCTGCTGGGCGTCGTCACCATCGACGACGTCGTCGATGTCGTCATCGACGAGGCCACCGAGGATGCGCAGCTCCAGGGCGGCGTCGTTCCGCTCGAGGACGGCTACTTCGCCACGGGGCTCCTCGAGTTCGTGTGGAAGCGCGGCGCGTGGCTCATCGTGCTCTTCCTCGGCCAGCTGCTGACCGCCACGGTGATGGAGCGAAACCAGAGCGTGCTCCAGGGCACCCTCGAGCTGGCGCTCTTCATCCCGCTGATCATCTCGAGCGGCGGCAACGCCGGCTCGCAATCGTCCACGCTCATCATTCGCGCCATGGCCGTCGGCGACGCGCAGCCGAAGGACTGGCACCGCGTGCTCGTTCGGGAGCTGGCGATCGGCCTCGCGCTCGGTCTCATCCTCGGCGGCATGGGCTTCGGCCGTGCGTACATGGCCGGCGAGACCGTGGACCCGCTCGCGCTCGGTATCGCCGTCGGCGGCAGCATCGTCGCCATCGTCACGCTGAGCACGATCATCGGATCGCTGCTTCCGATGTTGATTCAACGGCTCGGTCTCGACCCTGCCGTCAGCTCCACGCCCTTCATCGCGTCGGTCGTCGACGTGCTCGGGTTGCTCGTCTACTTCAGCGTCGCCGTCTTCGCGCTCCAGACCTTCTTCTGAGCGCACACACACCGTGACCTTTTCCGTCGCGCGCTCGTGGCATGCTCCGCGCGATGGGAGCCAAGACCAAGCTCGTGGTCTCGAGCTCGGCCGCGACGCGCCGGGCCGAAGCCCTGCGCTTTCTCGACGAGTGCGATCCGCTCGACGAGGTGCTCCTCGTCGCCGCGACCCGCGCCGCCGGCCGAAGCCTCTTGCTCGAGGCGGCCCGCACGCGACCGCGCTTCGGCGTTCGGGTCCGGACGCTCGGGGTCGCCGCCGGTGAGCGCTCCCTCGCCCAGCTCGCGGGGCAGGGCCGCACGCCGGTCTCGGGCGTGGGCCGTGAGGCGGTCGCGACTCGCGTGCTCGAGCGGCTCGGCACGGAGGGCGCGCTCGGGCCGCTCGAAGACGTGGCGGACTTGCCCGGCCTTCCGCGCGCCATCGCCAACACCATGACCGAGCTCCGGCTCGCGGGTTGGGACCCGGCGGTGGCCGTTCCCGACGAGCTCTCGTTCCTACACCGGGTCGCTCAGGTCTATGCCGACGAGCTCGCGCGCGCCGGCCTGGTCGATCGGGCGGAGGTCTTCGGTGCGGCGGAGACCGTTGGCGCGCCCGAGGGTCCGGTGCTCTTCCTCGACGTCCCCATTCGCCACCTCCGCGAGCGGGCGCTCGTACGATCGCTCGTGGGCAGCCCGACGCTGGCCCTGGTCCCGACGTCGGACCAGCGGAGCGTGGAGGCCTTCGCCGACGCGCTCGGCTGTGATCCCGAGGAGCTCGAGCCGGAGTCGCCCGCGGCGCTCGGCGCGCTCCAGCGGCGGCTCTTCGCCTCTGGCAACCACGCCGCGCCCGGCCCGGACGCGAGCGTTCGCTGGATCGCGGCGCCCGGCGAGGCGCGCGAGTGCGTGGAGATCGCGCGCGATCTGATCGTCCGCGCGGGGCGGGGGCTCGCCTTCGACCGCGCGGCCATCGTCGTTCGCGACCCCTTCGCCTACCGCCCGCACCTCGTCGAAGCCTTGCGGCGCGCGTCCATCCCGGCGCGCTTCCACGCCGGCGTCGCGCGTCCGGACCCGAGCGGCCGTGCGCTCCTCGCGCTGCTCGACTGCAAGGCCGACCGGCTGAGCGCGTCTCGCTTCGCCGAGTACCTCTCGCTCGCGGTCGTGCCCGGTCTCGACGAAGGTGCGCCGCCCGAGGCCGACGACGACTTCTGGGCGGCTCCCGACGATTCCCTCTTCCCCTTCGAGGAGGTCGAGCCCTGGGACGAGCCGGAGCCGGAGGCCATCGCGGCGGACGCGCCCGCGCTCGCCGGTGCACTCCGGGTGCCTCGTCGATGGGAGCAGCTCATCGTGGACGCGGCCGTCGTTGGTGGTCGCGATCGCTGGTTGCGTCGGCTCGAGGGTCTCGAGCGCGAGGTCGACCGAGCCCTCGAGACCGCGAACGACGAAGAGCACGAGGACCGGCGCGGCCGGCTCGAGCAGCGGCGAGCCGACCTCGTCCGCCTGCGGGAATTCGCGCTTCCATTGCTCGACGACCTCACCCAGCTGCCCGAGGTCGCCAGCTGGGGCGAGTGGGGCGACGCGCTCTCGGCCCTCGCCACCCGCGCCCTCTCCGAGCCGGAGCGCGTGCTGCAGGTCCTCGCCGAGCTCGGCCCCATGCGCGAGGTCGAAGGCATCACGCTCACGATGGTCCGCCGTGCGCTGGCGCCGCGCCTCTCCGAGCTTCGCGTGCTGCCCGGGCGAGACGAGGTCGGCGTCGAGATCCTCTCGACCGAGGAGGTCCGTGGACGCTCCTTCGACGTGGTCTACGTGCCCGGGCTCGCCGAGAAGATCTTCCCGGCGCGCGTGCCGCCCGATCCGCTCCTGGGCGACGACGCTCGGATGGCATGGCGCGAGGCCGCGCCGCTCACCTTGGCGACTCGCGAAGAGCGCGCGGAGGACGAGCGCCTCGCCCTCCGGCTGGCGGTCGGCGCCGCCGAGCGCGCGGTGGTGTTCAGCTGGCCACGGATCGACGTCGACCGCGCTCGGCCGCGGGTGCCGAGCTTCTACGTGCTCGAGACCGCTCGCGTCGTCACCGGCGAGCTCCCCAGCGCGGACGCGATGCTCGAGCAGGCGCGCGCGCAGGTGCCGCCTCTTCGCTGGCCGGCGCCGCGCGACCCCGCCGTCGCCATCGACCTCGTGGAGCGCGACCTGGCGACGATGCGCGACCCGTTGCTGAACCAGGGGCCACCAGGCTCGCTCGCGCACCTGGCGGGCACGAACCCGCACCTCGCGCGGGCGCTCCGGGCGCGCGTTCGCCGGTGGGACTCGCCGAAGTCGTGGAACGAAGCCGACGGACTGGTGAAGGTCGGCGAGGAAGCGGCCGCGCTCTTGGCCAAACACGACCCGGCGGAGCGCCCCTACAGCGCGACCGGGCTCCAACGCGTCGCGACCTGCCCCTACCAGTTCTATCTGAGCCAGCTCCTTCGCCTCGAGCCGCGCGAGGTCCCCGAGCCCATCGAGGAGCTCGACCCGCTCCAGCGCGGGAGCCTCATTCACGACATCCAGTTCTCGGTACTGACCCGCCTGCGGGAAGAGAAGTCGCTGCCCCTCGACCATCCGCAGCGGTTGGCGCGCGCGCAGAAGGTGCTCGCCGAGGAAGCGGCGGCGATCGGCGCGCGCTACGAGGAGGAGCTCGTGCCCGCCATCCCGCGGGTCTGGCAGGACGGTCTCGCCGAGATCGTCTCCGACCTCGGCGAGTGGCTGGCGCGCCTCCACGAGGAGAGCGTCCACTGGGTACCGACGCACTTCGAGCTCGCCTTCGGGCTCAGACACGGCGACGGACGCGACGCCGCGAGCAAGGACGAGCCCATCGCGCTCGACGAGGGCATCCTGCTGCGCGGCGCCATCGACATGGTCGAGCGCAGCGAAGGCCGCTACCGAGCCACCGACCACAAGACCGGCAAGGTCAGCGCGCGCAGCGACACCATCATCGGCGGCGGTCGCACGCTGCAGCCGGTGCTCTACGCGCTGGCGCTCACCAAGCTCTTCCCCACGGCCACGGTCGCCGGTGGGAGCCTCTTCTACTGCACGTCGCGAGGCGGCTTCGAGCGGCGAGACGTCGAGCTGAGCCCGACCGCGCGGCAGATGGTGGCGCGGGTCCCCGAGCTTCTTCGCTCGCTGCTCCAGTCCTCGTTCCTCGCGGCTCATCCGGTCGGCGAGTGGGCCTGCCAGTGGTGCGACTACTCCGGCGTCTGTGGCCCGCACGAGCACGCGCGGGTTCAGGAGAAGCAGCTTCGGCCGGAGCCGCTGAAGCGACTCGAAGCGCTGAGGACGAGCAAGTGAGCGACCCGAGTCCCAGCCAGCCGCCCGAGACCTGGGTCGACGCGGACGCCCGCCGCGCCATTCGCGAGGACCTGGACCAGAGTCTGCTCGTCGAGGCTGCCGCCGGCACCGGCAAGACCGAGTCGCTGGTCACCCGGCTGGTCGCGCTCCTGAAGAGCGGTCGCGCGCGCCTCGACCAGGTCGCCGCGCTCACCTTCGCGGAGAAGGCCGCAGGCGAGATGAAGCTGCGCCTTCGCCAGCGGCTCGAGGAAGCACGGCAAGCCACGAGCGACCCGGAGGAGCGTGAGCGCCTCGAGGTCGCGATGGGTCAGATCGAGACCGCGCACGTCAGCACCTTCCACGGCTTCTGCGCCGACATCCTCCGGGAGATGCCGCTCGAGGCCGGGCTCGATCCCTCGTTCGTGGTCGCGGCCGACGGAGGTGATGCGCTCTACGACCGCGCCTTCGACCGCTACTGGCAGCGGGTGCTCGCCGATCCGCCGGTAGGCGTTCGGCGCATGCTACGGGAGCGGACCTGGGCCCGCGACGAGGGGCCTCGCGGTGCGCTGCACTTCGCCGGCAAGAACCTCGTGCAGCATCGGGACTTCCCCGCACCCTGGGGCTCGGCGGAGGCGGCGCTCGACGTGGCCGAGATGGACCGGCTCGTGGCCCGGCTCGCGGAGCTCACGCCCTACGCGTCCGAGGGCAAGGTCTGGGACAGCATGCGGAAGGGCTTCGTGGCGGTCCACGAGTTCGTCCGCAGTGTGCGCTACCGTCGGCAGGCTGCGATCGGCGACGCGGATGCGTTGGCGGAGCACGCGGAGTGGCTCGACGCCGGCCTGCGTCGGATGCTCGGGCGAAACGCGGGGCTCTACGAGTACGTGGGGAGCTACCCGGTGCTCGGGAAGTACGATCGCGCCGAGGTCGCCAAGCACCGTGACGAGGTGACCGCGGAGCTCGAGGCCTGGGCCGAGCGGACGGGACCCACCCTCGCGGCCCAGTTGCAGGAGGCCCTGACGCCTCTCATCGCCGCGTACGAAGACGTGATGCGCGAGAGCGCGACCGTGGACTACCTCGAGTTGCTCCTTCGAGCGCGTGAGCTCCTCCGCCATCACCCGGGCGCGCGCCGGGCGCTGCGCTCGCGCTTCACCCACGTCTTCGTCGACGAGGTGCAGGACGCCGACATCGTGCAGATGGAGATCGCCTGGTCACTGGCCTGCGACGCCGAGCAACCGGCCGAGTGGGACGAGGCCACCCCGAGTCCCGGCGCGCTCTTCCTGGTCGGGGATCCGAAGCAATCGATCTACCGCTTCCGGCGCGCGGACCTGCGCCTCTACCAGCGCCTCGCCGATCGAGTGACGGAGACCGGCGGCGCCGTCATCGCGCTCCGCCGATCCTTCCGCGCGGTGCCCGGCATTCACGCCTTCCTGAACAAGGCCTTCGCGAAGGCGATGGTCCCCGAGGATGGCGTCCAGCCCGCGCCCGTCGCGCTCGAGAGCCACCGCGAACGGAGCGGCACCCAGCCTTCGGTGATCGCGCTCCCGGTGCCGCGACCCTACGGCAAGACGGGCGTCACCAAGGGGGCGATGGCCAAGAGTGGCCCGATGGCGATCGCGAGCTTCGCCGCCTGGCTCGTTCGGGAGAGCGGCTGGATGGTCGAGGAGGCGGGGGAGCGCCGCGCCATCGCGATGCGCGACATCTGCGTCCTCTTCCGAAACCAGAAGAGCTGGGATGGTGACCGCGTGCAGACCCACGCACGCGCGCTCGAGGCCCAGGCCATCGCTCACGTCGCCGGTGGACAGAAGGGCGGGGCAGAGCGTGAAGAGCTCGGCGCGCTGCGCCAGGCGCTCGGCGCCATCGAGTGGCCGGACGACGCGCTCCGGGTCTACGCCACCCTGCGCGGGCCCTTCTTCGGCGTGCCCGACGAGAGCCTCTTCCTCTTCCACCAGACGCACGGCCGGATCCATCCGCTCGACGACCACGATCCCGAGAGCGCATCGAGCGAGGGCGAGCGCGACGTGATGGAGGTGCTCGCCATCCTGCGCGAGCTGCACGTGCGCCGGAACGAGCGGCCGCTGGCCGACACGGTGGTCGACCTGATGGAGCGCGCGCGGATCCACGCGGGCGTGGTGCTCTGGCGCGCGGGCACCAACGCCATGGCCCACCTTCGCGCGTTGGTCGACCGCGTGCGCGCGATGGAAGCCGCGAACCCCACGTCGTTCCGGAGCTTGGTCGAGCGCCTCGAGGAAGACGTCGAGCTCGGTCGCGACGTCGACACCTTGCCCTTCGAGGAGGAGGTCGACGGTGTTCGCCTGATGACGGTCCACAAGGCCAAGGGGCTCGAGTTCCCCGTGGTGATCCTCGCCGACCCGCAGGCGAACGGCGCAGGCCGCAAGCCGACGCAGTGGGTCGACCTCGAAGCCGGACTCTGGGCCGAGCGGGTCTGCGGTGCCTCTCCCGCCGAGCTCATCGCTCACGAAGCGGAGGCCCAGGTCGCGGGCGACGCCGAAGAGCTGCGCATCCTCTACGTCGCCTGCACGCGGGCGCGCGAGCTCCTGGTCGTCCCGGCCGTGGGCGATGGTCCCCCCGAGGCCGGACGAGGCGACCACGGCTGGCTCGCGCCGCTGCATTCGGTGCTCTACGTCTCTCGAAAGCGGCGCGGCGAGGCGGGGGACGCGCCGGGCTGCCCTTCGATGGGCGAGGAGGCCACCGTGCTCCAGCGCCCGCACGGGATGCTCACCGACGACCCGATGCGGCCCGGTCGCCAGAAGAACGGCGTCGTGTGGTGGAGCGCGGAGCGCCTGCGCGCCGGGCACCGCTCACCGACGGGCGTGCGCGGGCAGCTGCGTGAGCTCCTCTCCCCGAAGGGCAAGGCCGCGAAGGCCGCCATCGCCGATCACGAGCGCTGGGTCGCGGAGCGGGAGTCCCTGCGGGCGCGCGCCAGCGTTCCCACGCTCCGGGGGCGGACGATCACGGCCCTCGGTGCGGAGCGGGGCGCGGAGCTCAGCGCGGAGATCGCGACCGTGAGCACCGACGCGGCGCACGACCCGCGACCACGCGGAGCGCGCTTCGGCACGCTGGTGCACCTGGCCCTCGCGGAGGTGCCCTTCGACGCCGACGGCGGCGCGATCGATGCGTTGGTCCGCGCGCACGCTCGCCTCGTCGGCGCGACCGACGACGAGCGGGACGCCGCGGGCCGGGCGGTGAGGGCCGCGCTCTCGCATCCGTTGCTGGTGCGCGCCGCGGCGGCGTCGCGCGTGAGGCGCGAGGTGCCGCTGATGCTCGCGATGCCCGACGGGACCATCGCCGAAGGCGTCGCCGACCTCGCGTTCGAAGAGCACGGCGACCAGGGTCCGCGCTGGACCGTCGTCGACTACAAGACCGACCTGGCCGATGGCGCCGACGACTCCTACCGCGGGCAGATCGCGCTCTACGTCGAGGCCATTCACGCCGCGACCGGCGCACCCGCCGAAGGCATCCTGCTCGGGGTCTAGCCGCTCTAGCCGTCCGCTCCGCAGGCCGGGCAGCCCTCGATCTCTGCCGCGCGGAGCGCACCACAGTGACCGCAGCGGTGCTTTCCGATGCCCGTGTCGCCGAGGGCCATGAGCTCGGGATAGATCGTCTCCAGCTCCAGCGAGCTCATGCGGTCGCTCTCCGCGGCCGGAGACCAGATCACCTTCAGCGCGACCAGCTCGTGGGGCGAGACGCGCGCGCAGCTCTCGAGGGCCGAGAGCAGCGACTCCTTCGTGTAGCGACGCGGAACGTCGCCGATGGGGCGCGTGCAGCCCATCACGAAGGAGATGACGACGAGCCCTTCCCCTTCCTCGGCCTTCGCCTCGAAGCGCCGAGCGCGGTCGCCCTTCGTCCGGTCGAAGCGGTAGCGGGACTCGAGCTCCTGGCAGAGGGTGAAGAAGCGCCGCTCGGCCTTCTGCGCGCCGACCACCTGCCGAGAGATCGTCGCGTAACGAGCGGAGTCGAGGGCCCGCCCGAGCAACGTGAGGGTCTGCCGAGCCGCGGCGTACATACCCTGGACGCTCGTCGTGTCCCGTCGGGAGAGCGCGTCGAGCGCCTGCTGCAGTCGGGCACGCTCGGTCCAGTCGAAGGCGAGCGAGATCCGCCGGACCTCGCAGCTCGACGGTCCACGAGCGCGGCCAGAGTCGCTGCCCTCGCGCCATCGCCCGATGAGCCAGAGCCCGACCCACAGACCGAGCCAGACCCCGAGCGCGAGCGGCCAATGGGGAGTCTCGCCATCATCGTCCGCGCCAGGAACGATCGTCGAGTGCCACGTGGCGTCGGAGTCGCGCTCCCCGACCTCGTGCTCGGCCAGCTCCCGCTCCGACGCGTGCGGCACGACTTCGTGAGGGCGCTCGAGGCGCTCGCTCCCGAAGTAGCGCTCCAACCGAGCGCGCTCGCGCGGAGGCACGCGCCTGTCCTGGCGCAGACGCTCCTGCCGTCGCTGCTCGGCCTCCCACGCCGCCGCCGCCGCTTCCCGAGCGGCGCGTTCCTCGGCGGTCTCCTCCGGCTCGGTCGAGGTCGTGTCGTACGAGGTGCTGCTCGAGCTGCTGGACGACGAGCTCCACGACGAGCTGCTCGACGACGACGAGCCGCCGCCACCGAAACCGCGCGACCCACCGAACGCGCCGCCCGACGATTGGGCGGCCGCGGTCGAGACGAACCCGACCGAGAGCAGCACCCACAGCAGCCCCCCGCGCATGGCGTGACGGTACCAGAGTGACCCTGGTCCTGGGCGGCTCGCTCGGGCATCCTCGCAGGGTGACCGCTCGGGGGATGGCCATCGGGGGCGCGATGCTCGGCTTCTTCCTCTTCATCGGCTTGATCTCGGCGGTGAAGTGGTGGCGACCGTTGCCTGCCGACGAGGCCGAGGCTGCGCTCGAGGCGGAGCGGACGGTCGTCCCACAGGACTTCACCGAGATCACGCGCGGGGCGGAGGCTGCCGGCTCCGATCGGGTGATGGAGGTCTCCTTCGAGGTTCCCTCCATGGCGTGCGTTCGAGTCCTGGTCGCTGCCGAGATCAGCCGCGGCTTCGAGACGTTGTCGCTCCGGAGGGCCGATGGCGACATGCTCGTGCACGGCGGGATGTATCGCGGTGGCGATCTCGGGTGGTGCGTCGGCGAAGGCGCGACCACGCTCACGTTGCGCGCCGTGCTCGACGAAGAGGAGACCGCATCGGGCCCCATCCACTACTGGGTCCTCGCGGGCGAGGTGCCAGAGGGCGAGCATTGGAGCCAGCAGGTGCGTGGCTACTCGGACGACGCCGCGTGGCGCGCGATCTGGTTCGAGCGGGAGCGGGCGGCCGCGGAGGCTCGCCTCGCCGAGCGCTCACCCGACGGCGAGATTCTCTTCCAGCACGACGTCGGCCCCGAGCGGGCTCTGGCGCTGCCGCTCTCGGACACCACGCGCTGGGCCGCTCACCTGGCGGGGACGTTCGACGCACCGGACGAGGGCTACCTGCCGGCGCTGGTCTCCGTCGCTGGCGTCGGCCAGGGCGCGCAGGCCCCGATCGTCAGCCCCGGAACCGAGCCGCATCGGCCGCTGCTCGTCATCGACCCGGCCGACCTCCCGATCGATGGCAACGTCCCGTGCGTTCGCGTGCGCTTCGATCGGCTGTCGACCGAGGTGTCGCAGCTACGGCGCTTCGCCATTCCTCGGCCCGGCCGACTCGAGCTCGGAACGGCGATCGTCCGTGGCCGGGACACGATCTGCCCCGAGGACGGAGTCGCCGTCTACGCGGTGCCCGAAGCCGACGTGGCCGAGTGGCGCATCACCGTCAGCGCTGGCGAGATGCCGCTCGCCGCCGCGCCTCGCCGTCCCACCGAGCGGCTCGAGGGGCCCATCGAGGCTGCGCCGCACGTGGCCGCACAGCGGGCGTGTGACGCAGGCGACGGCGAGTCGTGCCTCACGGTGGCCGAGCACTTCGCCATCGGTCGCTACGCACCGCGCGACCTGGACCGTGCCATCGAGCTTGCTGGTGCCGTGTGCGACGTGAGCGACGCCGCGTGTGGCGTGGTCGGCGATTACGAGCAGATGGCCGAGCGACCCGCCCGCGCGGTGCCCCTGTGGGAGCGCGGCTGTTCTGCGGGCGACGGTTGGGCCTGCGTCCAGCTCGGCGAAGCGCGACGGCTCGGCGAGGGGACGGACTTCGATCCCGACGGCGCGAGCGACGCGTACGCGAAGGCCCGCGAGCTCGAAGTGGCGATGGGCCAGATGGCGAGCCGCATCCGGTCACTGGACGAGCTCGACCTCACCCGCTGAGCCCTCCGACTGCCATCGTCCGCACTGGGTCCTTGTCCTCGCACAAAGGCACCAAGAGCACGGAGTTGCACGAAGGAATGAAATTCGAGTCGGTGTTGCTGCTCGCGCTTGCGAAACGAAGGGCCGACAGCCCTGCGTCTACGTCTCGACCCACTTCTCTTCGTGAACCTTCGTGCTCTTCGTGTCTCTGTGCGAGAACAAGAGCTCACTGAGTCGAGCGGGCACTGCTTCAGCGGGCGAGCAGCGGGATCCGATCGGGGAAGCTCTCCGGGATCCGCACGCGGTCGCGCTCCCCGAAGAGCGCGCGTTCGAGGTGCAGCGCACGGTCGGCGAGATCCTCGGGGATCGCCCCGTCGCAGCCATCGGGAAGCAGCCGTGGGAGCGCGAACCCGAGCGCCAGCGCATGGGGCTCGAGCGAGCCCGCGTGTGCCTCGGGCTGCATCGCGCAGGCCTGGAGCACCGCGACGTGGGCGACCTCGTCGGTCGCGAAGGTCGCCAGGTACGCGGAGAGCTCCGCCCGCGTCTGGCCTTCCATGCTCTCGGGACAGCCGGGGCACTCGACCGCGGCGCCGCCGTCGGCGACGTGACGCAGCTCGTGAATCGCGACCGCGCGTGCGACCCAGGTGCCGAGGCTCTCGACCGCATCCGCGAGGGCGGGAGTCTGACCCAGGCGTTCGCTCGCGCCGATCATGCGCGCTGCCTCCCCGAGCGTGACCTCCGGGCACTCGCGACCGCGGCTTCGATCGAGCGCGCTGATCAGCGCGTTCTGGTCGGGCGGCGCGAGCCCGTTCCACGGAAGGCCCCACACGCGGAAGCGGGAGCCACACTCTGCCCGCGCGTGGATCGAGGCGGCCACCTCCACGAGCGCGAGCTGGTCCACGGCGGTCTCCCGCAGCCGCTCGCGCTCGGCGGATTCCAGCCGCAGCCGCGAGCGGACGGGGCCGGCGACCGCGCGCTGCTCCGTGGGGAGGTAGGCGTCGAGACCGGGGTTGAGCATCGGCCAGACGTGCCGCACCGCGAAGCGCAGGGTCTCGTCGAGGATCACGAGCGCGCCTTCGTCGCGGCCGGGCGAGTGACCGAGGAAGCCCTCGTCGACGTTCGTGAGGTCGGCGCGTCGCAGAAGCCGCAGCCGGCGACCGGCGTCGTCGCGGAGGTCGCCGAGCACCTCGTAGCTGCGCGTCACGAAGGTCGCTTCGCCCTCGCGGCTCAGGTGAAGGTTGGCCTCGAGGCGCCAGGGGATGTCGTGCCGATCGAGGTAGGCGTTCCAGGCCCAGAGCAGGTAGTCGATCCGTTCGGCGTTCGCGACCGGGTCCTCGCCTCGCTCTTCCAGCTCGTCGACGAGCGACACCAGGTTCGGGTCCGAGCGAATGGCGAAGCGGAGCTCGGTGAAGGCTCGGTGCGCGTGCGCCGCTCGATCGAAGTCGGCGATGCCGTGCGTCGAGTGCGAGCGGTGCGAGTGCCCGCGAGCGATGAGCCAGCGCGGGATGAGGGTCGCATGCACCCGTCGCCAGTCGATGTCCTGCGCGGGCTCGGCTTCGTGCTGGGCTTCGTAGATCGGCGCGCCGGTGCGGTCGGTCTCGCCGCGCCAGAGCCGCCCGATCTCGGCCCAGTACGCGCCGGCGACGATGGTGCCGGTGAGCGCAACCGCGAACAGGACGCCGCCAGCCCGCAGCTTCCGGCGAGCGGTCGCGCGGAGCGCCTGCAGGATCACCGGATCCCGAGGGAGATCCCCCGAGTCCGGCTCGTCGCCGGGCGCTTCGTTCGCCCTGCTCACCCTTCCAGTCTGCACCACCGCGCGTCCTTCGACACGCGCGTCCGACAACCCGCGAGCACGGAAGTTCCGAACCCGTCGGCTTGCTGTGCCCCATGGCAGGCCCGATGATGGCCAAGTGCCGAGCGACACTGGGAAAACCCCGATCGACGAGAAGCGCCCCGGCTCGAGCGTTCCGTCCCCGATGACGGTCGAACGGGGCATCGAGCGTCGAGAGCGCCGTCGGCACGACGCCCGAGGAGTCGCCGTCTCTGCACCCGAGCTGGACGAGCTCGCCGTCGAAGCCCCGCTCGAGATCCGGCTTTCGGGCGAGCCCCTCGCGACCACGATGCGTTCCCCGGGCGACGACCCGGCGCTGGTTCTCGGGTTCCTGCTCGCCGAGGGCATCGTGAGCGCCGCCGACCAGGTCGGCACCATCGCCCATTGCGGCAGCCCCGAAGACGAAGGCTACGGGAACGTGGTCGAGGTGACCCCGGGACCCGGGTTCGCGTTCGACCCGGACCGCACCGGTGCGACTCGGCGCGGGACCCTGGTGACCGCGTCGTGTGGTGTGTGCGGGCGCGCGTCGATCGACGACCTCCTCGCCCGTCTGCCCGAGCGGGTGCCGACGCCGCCGCTCTCCGCGTCCGTGCTCGCCGCGGCGCCGAGCGCGCTCGCGGCCGAGCAGCCGAGCTTCGCCCGGACCGGTTCGGTCCACGCCGCGGCGGCATTGCGCGCCGATGGCTCGGTGCTCGCGCTCGCCGAAGACGTCGGCCGGCACAACGCGGTCGACAAGGTCGTCGGCCGGCTCCTTCGTGAGAGCCGCCTCCCGGAGGCCGCCATCCTCACCGTCTCCGGTCGCGTGAGCTTCGAGATCGTCCAGAAGGCGGCCGTCGCCGGCATCGGCGCCGTCGCCGCCGTCTCCGGGCCGACCACGCTCGCCGTCGATCTGGCCGAGCGGGTGGGCATCGTGCTCGCTGGATTCGTCCGATCGCAGGGCATGAACGTGTACTCCCACGCCGACCGTCTCGAGAGCTGAGCGCCTGGAATTACTAGGCTTTTCTCCGTTTTCCGTCGCTTCTTCAGAGGTCCTCAACATCCGGCGCGTCGGACCGGATGACCCATGAAGGAGGACCCCATGACCAAGAACGACGAACTCTCGATCGACATCGACCTCGATCCCGCGTTCGACGTGGCGCCCCTGGCCACGGAGGACTCCGGCATCCTGGATCTGCCCGCCCTGCTCGAGGAGCAGAAGGTCGCCGAGGCTGCCGGCGAGACCCGGCCCCTCGTGGCCATCGCGCCGCCGCTCGTCGCCGAGCGCGACACCCGCCCGCGCGCGTCGCTGTCCCTCATCGCCTGGGGCGCGTCGATGACCGTCCTCGCGCTCTCGGCGATGGTCTTCGCTGCGGCGACCCCTCGTTCGGCTCCGAGCGAGCCCATCGCGTCGGTCGCCAAGCACGAGATCAGCACCGGCGGCTTCGCTCCCGTCGCCGAGCCGGCCGCTCCGGTCGCGCTCACTCCAGAGCCGGAGCTCGTGACACCGGAACCCGAGCCCGTCGTCGCGGCCGTGACCCCGCGTCCCCGAGCGCGCACTCGCGCTCCAGCCCCCGCGCCGGAGCCGAGCCGCCCCGCGCCCTCGCACACCTGGGACTCCGGCAGCGCCGACGGTGAGGTCGCCCTCGACTCGTCCATCGACGAGCTCCTCGACCGCGCGATCGGTGCCGGCACCTCGGCCGATCCGATGCGCGAGACCCTCCCCGCGACGCCGACCCGCCGGCAGGTCTCGACCACGCTCCGTGCCCTCGAAGGCGAGGTCCGCGAGTGTGCCGAGTCCGGCGTCGCTCGGGTGCGGCTGGTCGTCGACGGGTCCACCGGTCGCGTCAGCAGCGCGAGCGTGAGCGGTGAGCACGCCGGCACTTCGGTCGCCAGCTGTGTCGCCCGGGCCGTTCGCACCGCGCACTTCCCCCGCTTCGAGCGCGAGCGCTTCGTGATCGACTACCCGTACGTGCTCTGAATCGGCTCTCGCCTATTCGTCGAGCACCACCCAGCCCTCTGGCGTCCAGCGCCAGAGGGCTTCGGTGATCGGGTGGTCCACGTAGCGGTAAGCACGGATGGACGCCTCGCGCAGCGCCTCGATCATCTCGGGCGTTCGGGGCCCCATGATCACCAGGTCGCGATTGCACGGCGCGACCACGAGGTCGCCTTCGGTGGCTTCGGCGACGGGTGCCCAGCGGTCGTGCAAGAGCAGCCGCGCGGCCGCGTAGCCATCGGTCGGGCCGAGCGCCTTCAGACCGTTCGGCATCGGCTCCACCGGTAGATCGCCGTTGTGCTCGCGGAGGTTGGCGATCGCTCGCGTGTGAGCTTCCTCGACCGTCATCTCGAGCGCCTCGAGATCGTCCGGGTCGAGGCCGCGGGTGACACGAGGGAAGTCCACGACCAGCACCACGTGCACGTCGCCGACGAAGCGCCGGGTCAGGTCCGCGAGCTCCGGGGCACCCCGACGCATGGAGGCGACGAAGTCCACGTGCTTGAGCACCGGCCGAAGCTGCTCGGGGCGGGCAGGGGTGTTCTGTGCTTCGCGCGCCTCCGCCAGCGCGGCGATCCAGTCGTCCATGCGCCGGTCGCAGGAGTCCGGGTCGCGATCACAGATCGCCCGGAGCGAGTCCATCGCGATCTCCTGCTCGTCCACGCGGACCAGGTCCGCGCCGATGACGCTGACGTCGGCGTCGGGCATCGCGCGTCGTGCGCGGGTGGCGAAGTGGCAGGAGAGTCGCTCCTCGGGCGCGTTCGCCGAGCAGGCGGTGTCGTCTTCGCGGCCCCTGCTCTCGGTGTTGGCCTCCGCCTCACCGCCGGTCTGCACGCCGCCGTTGAACGGCTCGTAGGGGAGGGTTTCGTCCTCGGGCTCCGCGGTGGCCGTCGGGTCACAGGCGAGCGCCAGCGTGAGGGCGGCGAGGGCGAGCGAGCGCATGTGGCTCAATAACCGGCGCGGCCCATCGGCTCAACGGCGCCGGGCGTCTTCGAGCGCGCGGCGAGCGATCTCCTTGGCGCTCGCCTCGGCCTTCGCGCCATCGATGGCGCGCAGCGGCGGCTCGCCGGCCCGGCGCTGACGCACCGTCTTCTTCTTCTTGGCTCGCCCAGCGCTGTCCTTCCGTCGCTGCCACCAGAGCCGGGGGAGCTTCCAAGCCATCGCGCCGTCGAAGGGCGCGACGGGGATGAGGTTGAACGCCGCGAGCAGGAGGTTCGTGAAGAGGAAGGCGCTCACCAGCTCTCCGAGGAAAGGGACCGGCGGGAGGTCGACGAAGGTCGTCACCAGCTTCGTCGGCACGTAGAGCACCAGGATCTGCGCGAGCACACCGCCCCACGCGATGATGGCCTGGTCGTAGACCGAGCCTCGTTCGTGGATGCTCACACCACCGAAGCCATGGACGCGAATCTCGCGGTTCCGAAGCCGGCGGCGCTTCACCAAGAACGCGTGCCCGAGCTCGTGGATGAGGACGAGCAGGAAGAATCCGACCCAGAACCCAGGAACGAAGCGGAAGTGGCCGAAGATGAACGCGCCGAACGGGATGCTCCAGTGCAGCCGGATCGGAACACCCGCGATCCGTCCGACGTTGAGGTAGCCCGTGTCGAAGAGGCCGTTCATGAGGCCCCACCATAACCCTCTCCTCGGCTGGCGCACCGGCTGAATCCAGCGGCGCCTTGGCGCCCGGAAGAGCCCTTTGCTAGAAGCCCTCCGCGAGGGGGGCGGCCCCTCGATCGCCCATGACCGAATCCGACAGCCCCCCGCCCGCCGAACCGGCGGCCCCGAAGTTCTCGCGCGCCGTGCGGTGGGGGCATCTGCTCCTCTGCGGCCTCGGCGGCTTCGTCCAGTGCCTCGGCTTCGCCGGCTTCAGCCTCTGGCCCTTCGCGCTGGTCTCGTTCCTGCCGATGATGTGGGTGCTCGATCGCGAGCTGCCCGAAGCGAGCACCAAGCGCGTCCTGGCCCTCGGCCTCTTCCACGGCGCGGTCGGCTACGCCGGCGGCTACTACTGGCTCTACACCTTCCTCGAGACCTTCTCCGGCTACTCGGGAGCGCCGAGCCTCGCGTTCGCGTCGATCTTCTGGACCTACCAGGGCGGCCAGCAGATGTTGATCTACTGGCTCTACTCGCGCGCGCGCCGCCGCGGGTACCCGGTGACGCTCTCCGCCGTGCCGGCGCTCCTGACGCTCGAGCTCCTCTACCCGGTCCTCTTCCCGGCCTTCCTCGCCAGCGGCTTCCACGAGGTCCCGCTCTTCCTGCAGATCGCCGACCTCGGAGGCCCGATGCTGCTCAGCGCGGTCGCGATGGCGTTCAACGCGGCGCTCTACGAGGGTGTTCGCGCCGCGGTCCGCAAGGAGCCGCTGCCCAAGAAGACGCTCGGCGCCGTGCTCGCCGCGGTGCTCTTCACACTCGGGTACGGCGCCTATCGGATCTCCGAGGTCGACGGCCGAGTCGCCGAGGCCGAGACGATCAACGTCGGCATGGTCCAGGTGAACATGGGCATCTTCGCCAAGCGCGAAGAGCCCTTCGAGGGACACCGCCGCCACCTGATGCAGAGCCGCCGACTCGAGGCCCGCGAGGAGCTCGATCTGCTCGTGTGGCCGGAGTCCGCGTTCACGTTCTTCTTGCCCGAAGGATCGACCAACCTCCGCCAGCGTGTGCTCCCGGGCATCCAGTCGCCGGTGGTCTTCGGTGGCCTCGCGCGTCGCGAGGTCGACGGCGAGCGGCGGCACTACAACACCGCCTACCTCGCGGACGGGACCGGCGAGATCGTCGCGACCTACGACAAGACCTACCTGCTCGCGTTCGGCGAGTACCTCCCCCTCGGCGAGACCTTCCCGATCCTCTACGAGTGGTCGCCCAACAGCGGCCACTTCACCCCGGGGGACCACGTCCGCCCGCTCGTGCTCGAGCGAGAGGAGGGCGAGCCGATCCGGATCTCCACGCTCATCTGTTACGAGGACGTGTTGCCGGGGTTCACCCGCAAGGCCGTCCGCGAGGGCGATCCCAACCTGCTGGTGAACATCACCAACGACGCCTGGTTCGGTGACACGCACGAGCCTTGGATTCATCTCGCGCTCGCAAAGTTCCGAGCGGTCGAACATCACCGCGCCCTCGTGCGCTCCACCAACAGCGGCGTGACCGCGTTCGTCGACCCGGTGGGCCGGACCATCGACACCATCGGCGTGAACGAGCGCGACGAGATCGCCGCCGAGCTCCCGCTCCTCGATTCGCCGACGCTCTACCAGTGGGTCGGCGACTGGCCCGGCTGGGTCGGCCTCGGTGGGATCGTCTTCATGGCCTTCATCGGCCGCCGCAAGAGGGACGACGAGGATCCGTCCGACGAGTCCGACGCCGACGACGAGGTCAGCGACTCTTGACCTTCGAGGCCGGCCGCTCGGCCGCCTCGACCACCTCGGCGGGCGCTTCGGCGCCGGCCTTCACGCGGACCTTCGGGCCACGCTTGGCACCCTTGGGCTCGTCGTTGTCGGTGTTGTCGAGCTCGACCAGCGTGCCGAAGAGGCCGGCGACGGCGGTCGGCATGAGCAGCGTGGAGTCGGTCCACGCCGTACCGGCGTCGAGCCCGGGGATCACTTCGGGAAGGCTGAAGCCGAGCCACTTGCTGCTCGCCCAGTAGGCGAGGGCGCCGAAGCCGAGGCCGAAGACCGCCTTGAGCACGCCCTCGATCCAAGCCGCCTGCTTCCACGGTGGTTTGCCCGCGAGCACGCCGGCCGTCGCGCCGGTCGCCATCGCGAGCAGGTATCCGAAGAGCGCGGACCCGACCGTGACCCAGCCGAGACCGAAGTGGAGCGCGGCGCCGACTCCGGCGCCGATGACGAGGCCCTTGAGCAAGCCGAGTCCCAGTCGCTTCAACATGTGTGCTCTTTCGTTTCCGTGATCTCGAGGTCCGTTACTGGAGTCGCGCGAGCTGCCGTTCCGTATCCCCGAAGGATACGCCTGGTCCCCGCCTTTGATTTCCTCAGCGTCACTCTACCCGCCTTGGGGTTCGGATCCCCAGGAGATCCGATCACTTCCCCTGGAAGCGTGCGTCCCGCCGCTCGACGAAGCTCTGGAGCCCCTCGGCGGCGTCCTCGGTCTTCATGATCGCGCGGGTCTCTTCCATCATCGAGGCCATGGCCGCTGCCTGACCCTCTTCGACCGAAATTCGCGACGAGCGCAGCGAAGCCTGCACCGCCAACGGCGCCTGGGCGGCGACGGTCGCCGCGAGGGCGACGCCACGCTCGAGCAGCGCCGCGGGCGGCGCGACCTCGCACACCAATCCGATGCGGAGCGCCTCGTCGGCGTCGAACACGTCGCCCGTCAGCAGGTAGCGCTGCGCGTTGCCCCACCCGCAGACCCGCGGGAAGCGGATGGTGGCACCACCGAAGGGGAAGATGCCGCGCTTCACCTCGATCTGACCGAAGCGCGTGCCCTCGGCCGCGATGCGGATGTCGCATGCCAGGAGCAGCTCGATCCCGATCGTGAGGCACCAGCCCTGCACCGCGATGACCACCGGCTTCGTTCGAACACGACCGTGGAGGCCCAGCGGGTCGACGGTCCCCTCCGGGAAGAGCGGCTCGCCCTTCGCCACCGCTGGCCCCACGTCGGAGAGCTCGAGGCCGGCCGTGAAGTGATCTCCCTCGGCGTGGAGCAGTCCGCAGCGCAGGTCTGGATCCTCGTCGAGCATGGTGTACGCTTCAGCGAGCTCCCGGAGCATCTGGCGATCGAAGGCGTTCCGCTTCTCGGAACGCGCCAGTTCGATGCCGAGCACGTGGTCGGCGGGACGATGGGTACGGATTCGTGTCGTCGTCATACGCGAGATCTCTGCAACTTTCCGGCGGTATGGTTTTTGTTGCGCCCAAAAGGGGATGGGTGGGTTATGGTTCGTCCGTCGGTGGGCGATGACCGGCACAGGGCACCATGACCGAGGCAGTCAACTTCCTCCAATGGCTCGCCGGATCGGAATACCACCGACCCGGCTTCAAGCGGACCCGACGTCCTTCTCAGATTCCCGGCGTGCTCAGCGTCGGCGAGGTGAAGGCCGTCTTCCAGCCCATCGTCGACCTCAAGACCAAGAGCATCTTCGCGTACGAGACGCTGGCGCGGAGCAACTCGCCGCACTTCGAGAGCCCGCCGAAGCTCTTCACGGAAGCCATTCGCAGTCAGTGCTGCGGCGCGCTCGGTCGAATCCTTCGTGAGATGGCCGTGGACTCCTGCCCGGACCACGCGCTCTTCATCAACATCCACCCGCAGGAGCTCGACGAGGGCTGGCTGGTGCAGCCGGACGATCCGATCTTCGGTCACTACCATCCGATCTTCCTCGAGATCACCGAGTCGGTTCCGCTCAGCCACTTCTCGCTCTGCCACTCGATGCTGCGCGAGATCCGCTCGAAGGGCGTGCACCTCGCCATCGACGATCTCGGCGCGGGCTACTCGAACCTGAAGTACATCGCGGACCTGCACCCCGAGATCGTGAAGCTCGACCGCGGCCTCATCGCGGGGCTGCACACCGATCCGCGTCGGCAGAAGCTCGTGACGCACATGGTCTCGCTCTGCGAAGACCTCGGCGCGAAGGTCGTCGCCGAAGGCATGGAGACCGAGGACGAGCTCAAGGCGTCGATCGACACCGGCGCGCACTACGGCCAGGGCTACTTCTTCGCGAAGCCGTCCTATCCGCCGCCGCCCGTCGCGTTCTGAACGCGTTCCGAGCGGTGATGTCGTTGGGCGCCTTCCTTCGGGCGCCCGCCGTCAGAACGAGGGCGAGCCGGAAGCCTGGAAGCCGCCGTCGTAGGTGAAGAGCGCCGCCGCCTGAACGGACTCGCCGTCCGCGCCGGTGATCTCGGCGACCGAGGAGACCCGAGCGCCGTCGGGCGTTCGCTCGACCTGGACGACGACGTCGACCGCGCCGGCCACGAGCGCCGCGATGGCACCCAGGTCGCCGCGGCCCGCGAGTCGCGCGCCGAGCTGGAGCGCGGCCGCGGGGTCGCCGCCGTTGCTCCCGCCGTAGCCGATGAACGACCCGCCACCGCGCGAGGCGACCGCGGCGAGCGCTTCGAAGGCGTCCGCGCCGGCGACACCGTGCACCACGAAGCGGTCCGCGCTGAGCAGCGCGCCGTAGCGAGCGACCGCGCCGACATCGAGCCCACCGCCCGGCCCGAGAGCCACGTGCGGTCGGCCGAGGGCCAGGTCGCTGGCGCCCACGGTCACGAAGCGCTCGTCTTCGTCGACGAGGCCGGCGAGGGCCGCGAGGATTTCGCTCGCCAGGTCCGCGGGACCGACGACGGCGACGTTCTTGCGCGCCTCGACCGCGCGGCCGAGCACCTCGAGGACGGCCTTGTCGAGCACGCCGCGAGCGATCAACGCCTCGGACGGAGCCGGCGAGGTCCGGCGAATCTCCACCAACGGTCCGCCGATCGCGACCGGCGGGAGCACCACGGTGACCCGCTCGCCCTCGGGGAGGGTCGCGCGGAGCACGGGACCGTCGCTGCCGTGGTCGGCGCCTCCGCGCGCGATCAACCGGCGGCCGATCGTCGCGAGCATCGCACCGGACGAGAAGCTGACGTTCTCCGGCGTGAGCCCCGCGCCGCGGTCGACGAGGATCTTGCGGGGACCTTCGGCCACGATGGCCTCGACCTCGGAGTCCTCGAGGAGCGCTTCGAAGGGCCCGAGACCGACGGCTTCGCGGAGCGCCGCTGCGGCGACGCCCTCTTCGCTCCCGCCCAGCTCGTCGACGGTCGCGTCGATCGCCGCCTTGGCGGCGGTCCAGCGGCTCTGGTCGTCCTGACCGCCGACGGAGGCGTCGTCGACCATGAAGCGGCCGCGGAGGCTTGCCATGATGCCCGCCAGGCTCCCACCATCGGCCATCGTCGAGGTCGCCTGGCCCAGCGAGGGGCGCGGCGCCGTGGGACCGGGGGTGGGCTTCGGCGCCGGGGCGGCCTTCGGAGCGGGCGCGGGCGTCGGTGCCGGTGCGGGCTCGGGTGCAGGCGCGGGCGCCGGGGCAGGCGCCGGAGCGGCCTGGGGCTCGGGGGCCGGCGGCGCCGGCGGGGGCGGCTCCGGCTGCGCCTGGGGAAGCTGGGGCGGACCCGGAGCGGGCTGCGGCGCGGGCGCCGGGGCCGCTTGCGGAACGGGTGCCGGCTGGGGCGCGGGAGGCTCGGGGGCCGGCGGAGGTGCCGAACGAAGAGGCGGCGGACCGCGGCGAGCGGGAGCGGGGCCGGGGGGCGCCGCCGACGGGGCCGGCGCGGCGGCCTCGGCGCCGGCGGTCTCCTCGACCGTCAAGATGAAGTCACCGATGTAGACCTTGTCGCCCGGCTTCACGACGAGCGGCGAGGTGATCTTGCGACCGTTGACGTAGGTGCCGTTGGTGCTCTTGAGATCGACGACGATGAAGCGAGCGTCCTTGAGGACGATGCGGGAGTGCCGCTTGGAGACGTTCCCCTTGGGCAGGATGATGTCGTTGCCCTGGACGCGGCCGATCGTCACTTCGTTCTTATCGAACTCCATGCGCCGCTGAGCGCCGCCCTTTTCGGTGATGACGACTGCGAACATCCGCTCCTCTTCGCTCCTACCTAAAGTCAGGACCCGGGCGTGGGTGCCCGGACCACCGCTGACCGGGCGCCATTGAACGATCCAGGGACTCTCCCGTCAAGCCTCAAATCGTCGGTATCAGCGGGGTTTTCAGGGCGACCGCCGGTCCGCCGTCACTCCACGAGGCGCAAGCCCGGCGGAAGCGAATCACCCATCAGGCGGCGCTCGTCGGCCGCATCCAGGTGAGCCACCTCGCGGACCATCGTGACCCAGCTCGCTGGTTGGTCCGCGTGGGCCAGCCGGTCGGCGACCTGCGTTCGTAGCTCCTCGGAGAGATCGCGCTCCCGATCGCCGCTGCGGCGGGCCAGGAGGGTGGCGGCGAAGGCCGCCTCCGGAGCGTCGCCGAAGTCGAAGGTGAGGGCCTTCTCGAGCCACTGGGAGGCGACGTGGCGAGGCACCACCTGGTGCGCGCTGCCGTGGAAGGGCACCCGCGCGCCGAGCCGGCCCACGGCCCACCAGGTCTGGGGGTTCTCGTCGTGGAGGTCGAGGCGCTCCACGAGCCAGCCGCCGAGCTTGGCCTTCCGCTCCGGCGGGACCCGCTCGAGCGCACCGGCGAGCCGGACCATGTCGTCGTAGCCGAGCTTCTTGGGGCCGGTCGGCCGCTTCCGCTTCTTCCGGCCCTCGAGCGGCGGCTGCAGATAGAACTCGATCTCGTTCAGCAGCTTCTCCTGCATCTTCGGCGGGAGGCCGCCAGCGACCCGTCGCCAGAGGATCCAGAACTCGGACCAGTTCTGCGCTTCCGGAACGAACTGCACGCCCTGATCGAGGATCGGGCTGAGCTGCTCCACGCGCCACTCGTCGAGCGGGTAGCCGAAGCCCGGGCGCATGCACCAGCCGACCAGGTGGAACCACATCCGCTCGTGGTCGGCGGAGCGACGGCGGCGCTTGAGTCCGGCGAGGAGCGCACCGAAGAGCTCGCGGAGGAGCGGTGTGTCCCAGCCGTCGCGCGGGCCGAGGATCTTCTCGAGGTCGACGCGCAGCCGCTTGATGTCGCGCGGCTCTGGCGCCGCCTGGCCCTTCTTCGGCTTGCCGTAGATCAGGTCGACCTTGCTCGTCGCCTCGGCGAAGCGCGAGTGGAGCTGGCCGACGCGCTGCGCTTCCCCCGAGCCGCCGCCGCCGCGGAGGCTCAGCTCGAGCTGCCAGCGCTTGCCGGTTTCGGTGTGGACGCAGCCGACCTCGAGGGTGCCGATCTCGGTGAGCGCCGCGACGAGCGAGACCGGGACCTCCCTCTTCTCATCGTCGTCGGTCGTCAGCACCGCGGCGATGGGCGGCAACGTCTGGTACCGCTCCGGGTCGTCGATGGAGACCAGCTGGCCGGCGCGCACGTGCTCGACGTCGGCCGTGGTCGACGCGACATGGAAGCGCACGGGGCGACCCACGCGGAGGGAGAAGGTGCGCTCCTTCAGCTCGACCTCTTCGCCCTCCTCGGAGCCGCGCGGGAGGATGCAGACGCCCTTCTGGCCGTCTTCGGACTGCCGATCGACGAGCAGGAAGTAGCTGCGCGCGGAGCCGCCGCCGATGCGCAGGCCGAGACCGCGCCTCGCGAGCCCGTACGCCACCGCCCCGCGCGCCACGGCGAGCTCGGGGCGACCGTTCTCGAGCAGCGTGGGGGCGACACCGCCGCGCCACTGGCCGAGGATGCCCCGCATCCGATCGCGGAGCAGACCGCTCCCGAAGACGCCGCCGTTGAAGAGCACCGCGTCGGGCATCGCGCCCTCCCGCGCACCACCGCGCAGGTCTTCCTTGCCCATCGCCTCGCGCGCGAGGTCTTCGTGGCGCGCCAGGAAGGCGGCGACGTGGCGGGTGACGCCGGCGTCGGCGACGTAGGGCAGGCCGAACTCGACGATGCCGGCGCGCTTCGTTTCGGGTCGCGCGTCCGCGCCGATCTCCGGGAAGAAGCCTTCGAGCACGCGCTGGCGCACCTCGTCCTTGGTGAGGCTGGTCTTGAGCGCGCCGCCGACCAGCTTTCGGCCGCTGCCGAGCACCGTGATGTCGGCGCTCTCCGGCGCGTCACCCGAGAGCAGACGCTCCTTGGCGAGTCGACACTGCTGCACGAGCTGGTTGAAGCGCGCCGCGTCCAGGCTTCGACCGAGCCGCTCCTCGGCGATCCGCGCGAGGGTCAGGTCCATGTTGTCGCCGCCGAGCATCAGGTGCTCACCGACGGCGACGCGCGTGAGGCGCGGACCGCTGTCGCGGAGCTCGACCTGGATCAACGTCAGGTCGGTGGTGCCGCCGCCGACGTCGACGATGACGGCCAGGCGCGTGTCGCCGAGCGCGTCGTCGAGTCGATCGCGCTGCTCGTCGAGAAACGCGTAGAACGCGGCCTGCGGCTCCTCGACCAGACGCACCTTCAGGCCTGCGCGCTTGGCAGCCTCGAGGGTGAGAGCGCGGGCGCCTTCGTCGAAGCTCGCGGGAACCGTGAGCACGACCTCCTGCGTGTGCAGCGGGTTCTTCGGGAATCGCTGATCCCAGTTCGCGCGCAGGTGGCGCAAGTACGACGCCGAGGCCTCGACCGGGGAGATCTTGGTCACCTCGGAGGGTGCTCCCCAGGGAAGGATGTCCGCCGAACGGTCGACGGCCGAGTGGCTCAACCAGCTCTTGGCGCTCGCGACGAGCCGTCCCGGGACCTTCGCGCCGAGACGGCCGGCGAGCTCGCCGACGACGTGGTCCTGCGAGTCGCTCCAGGGGAGCGCGATCTCACCGGCCGCGAGCTCCGCTTCCGCCGGCTGATAGCGCAGCGACGGGAGCATCGCGCGCTGCCCCACCTCGCCGGGGGCGACCAGCTGGTCGACCTCGAACGTCTCGACGGGCGGCGGCGCGCCGGGCTGGTCTCCGTCGCCGGGGGTGGCCTTCGCGGTGTCTGCGTAGGCCACGACCGTGTGGGTGGTGCCGAGGTCGATGCCGACCAGGTAGCGCGACGGAACGGCCATGGTCGCGAACGCATAGGTCAGGCCCGGGGGGGCCGGCAAGGGGCATCACCGCACATGACCCGAAGCGGGGGCAAAACGCCGGGAACGGGGACAGTCCAAAATTAGACCATGTCAAAAAGGTGGACCGTCATCGAGCCTCGATTTTGGACACAAATCTCGAGGCGCCGGACGAAAGTTCAATGATTGCAGTGTGGCACGAGCGTTGCTCATTGGTTTCGCAACCCTCGGAGATTCCCATGCGCTGCACTCTCACCGTCGTCGTCGTCACCCTCATCGCCGTTCTCGGAGTCACCGAGACCAGCAAGGCTCAGACCATGGTCTACCTGGGGGGCCTCGGCAGCACGAGCTGGATGGACTCGAGCGCCAAGGGCAGCACCCCGCGCTACGCCAACCTCTCCTGGATCAGCAACCACGTGAACGCGGTGGTCGACCAGCGGAACGACCATCAGTACGCGGTGCAGCAGCTCAAGGGCATCCTGGACACGCACTGCAACGGCAACGACTGGTGCTACATCATGGCCTACTCGAACGGTGGGGCCGTCGCGACCGAGACGCTCAGCATGTACCCGAACCGCTGGAGCCGGGTCTCCTGGATCTTCACCACGGCGGGCAACCAGGGCGGCAGCCGCCTCTCCAACTACGGCTGGATGAGCGAGCTCTTCTCCGGCTGCGACATGGCCGACGAGGTCAGCCCCTCGGTGCACCGTCGCTCGGGTTGGAACCACAACGCGATCGGCACCACGGTCTACATGGTCGGCGGCGACGGCTGGTGCTGGGGCTGCGGTGCGGGTGCGACCCACGCGCTGGTGAGCGGCAACGACGACGGCGTCGTCGGTCCACACTCCGCCTACAGCTACACGGGCTCTGGGGGCTACGACCACGGCTGCCAGTCGAGCCAATGGTCGAACCACTTCACCGCCTACACGTGCAATCCGAAGGGGGAGGACCACTTCAAGGTGAAGACGCAGCACATCCAATGTCTGGAAAGCGGCTGCTGATCACCTCGTGACGAAGAAGCCTGGTTCGACACCGAGCCGCCGACTCGCGCCACTCCTGCTGGTGCTGGTCGGCGGCGTCGCTCTGTGGTGGTGGTTCTCCGGCGACTCGGAGGACGACACCGTCGAGGACGTGGCCATCGACGAGGCCACCGGACGCGAGCGCGGCAGCCGCTTCGACGAACGGGACTGGGAGGAGGCAGGACCGACACCGCGGCGCACCCCTTCGAACCAGCCCAGCCCGCTCTCGCCGCCGCGGGCCACGGACACTCCCCGCTACGTCTCCGGTCGAACGGTCGGTCCGCGGGAGGTCTATCGTGTCTCCACGGAGTACCCGCGCACCTCGCGCCCGCTCGACCCGGTGCAGCACCACGACCTGATCGACTTCAACGCGCAGCAGGTCAGCTCGAACGTGGTCGAGGGGGACGAGGACACGACCTACCTCTTCAGCGGCGACATGTACTGGGTGCTCGGCGACGCCACGTTGACGAGCTGGCTCCAGGTGAGTCGCGACGACGAGCCGATCGAGGCCGAGGTCACGCAAGCGTGGGCCCGGCTCCACGCGGCGCGCGGCGAGCCGCTGAGTGCTGCACAGCTCGAGCCGATCCCGATCGAGTACACGCGCGACGGCGACCGGATGGTCAACCAGCTGAAGCCCGAGGGCTCGTTCCCGCCGGTCGGGAGGCCGGTGAACATGGTGCTCTACGTCGAGTTCACCTACGACGGCGCCCCCGGTCCGGTTCGAGCCAGCCTGGCGACGTTGTGGAACCCGCCCGGGCAGGAGCCGGCGCGCTTCACCGGCGACTTCAGTGACGTCGTCGAGGCGGGGAGCGTCGCGGTCTACGTCGGGCTCGATGTCGACGTGCCCGGCTACTACCACGTGGACGCCAACCTCTGGGGCTCGGACGGAGAGCCGGTCGGTTGGGCGAAGTGGACCGGCGACCTCGAGGCCGGTCCGCAGCAGGCACGGCTGCTCTTCTTCGGGCGTGTGATCACCGACAGCGAGACCGAGCCGCCGTGGCGTGTCGAGCAGCTCCGCGGCTTCCGCTACGCGGAGGACCGAACCCCGGCGGTGCAGCCGCTGGTTCCGTTCGAGGGGAGCTACACGCTCACGTCCACCCTCGCCGATGGGATCAGCGACGCCGCGTGGGACGACCCGGATCGCGAAGCGCGGCTCGCCGAGCTCGATCGGATCGAGAGCCTCGGCGGCGGTAACCCGCCGGTGCCGATCGAGTCCTTCCTCGGCAACCTGCCGCCGGCGCAGCGCGCTCGCGAAGCGGAGCGGCTCGGCGTGAACCCGGCCGACTTCACGCCGGAAGCGCTGGCCGAGGTCGAGCTGCGACCGAACGAAGGGATCTGAAGCCGAGCTCAGCGCGTGGTCGGATGAAGCGGTGAGCCAGCCGGCTTGCTGCTCTCGCCGCCCCGGAGCTCGGAGAGCGCTTCGAGCGGCAGGGCGAACCAGCGCAGCTCCTCGAGCTCGGTGGAGAGGCTCGGGCGACAGACCAGAGCATCGGGGACGGCCTGCGGCGCGGCGTCGAGGTGCTTTCGTGCTTCCTCGAGATAGGTGGCAAGCACCCACTCCGGCTCGGTGGCGTGACGAGAGCGGTACTCGAGCTTGCCCGAACGATAGCTGAGCGAGCGAAGGCTCATGGGCGGCTCGGGCCGGCCGCGCACGTGGGTCCACTGGCCGGTGCTCGGCTCGACCTCGTATTGCGGCAACAGCTTCCAGCCTTCCTCGGCCACCACGTGGACGGCCTTCAGGAGGAAGTCGAACGACTCCTCGGACAGGAAGTAGTTGAAGTTCACCCGGACCCAGCCGGGCCGCACGGCTTCGCAGCCGTTGACGATCTCGCGCTCGAGGTCCGTCGACGTCGCCTGGTCGATCCCCAGCAGCCGATGTCCGTACGGTCCAGCGCACGAGCAGCCGGCCCGCGCCTGGATCCCGAAGAGGTCGTTCAGGAGGGTCGCGACATAGTTGTGGTGCAGATAGCGACCGCCGTGTCGGACCACGAACGACACGATCGAGAGCCGCCAGGCGTCGCGGTTGCCGAGGATCTCGATGTTGGGGTTCGCCTCCCAGCTCTCGATGGCTCGCCGGATGAATCCGTGTTCGCGCTGGCGAATGGTCTGGTGTCCGACCGCCTGCTTGAGCTGGAACGCCAGCCCCGCTCGGATGGAGCCGAGGATGTCGGGCGTGCCGCCTTCCTCCCGGACTTCGGGATCCCCCACGTAGCGGTGCACCTGGCTGTTCACGTAGCTCACGGTGCCGCCGCCGGGGATCGCGGGTACGGCGTTGCGGAAGAGGCTGCGCTTGGCGATGAGCACGCCCGGCGTGCCCGGGCCGCCGATGAACTTGTGCGGCGAGAGGAAGACCGCGTCCTTGTAGACGAGGTGCCCGTCGGCCTTCTCGTCCCGCATGTTCATCTCGATGCTCACGTAGGGCGCGGCGGCGGCGAAGTCCCAGAAGGAGAGGGCGCCGTGGGTGTGGAGCAGCGCCGCGATGGCGCGCGTGTCCGAGCCGATCCCGGTCACGTTCGAGGCCGCCGAGAAGCTCCCGATCTTGAGCGGTCGGTCCGCGTAGGTCTCGAGCTCGCGCTTCAGATGGCCGAGGTCGATGCGGCCGTCGGCGTCCTCCTGGATGACCACGACGTCCGCGATGGACTCGCGCCAGGGCAGCTCGTTCGAGTGGTGCTCGTAGGGACCGATGAAGACCACCGGTCGCTCCGTCGGCGGGATCTGGTCGAGGAGCTGGTAGCGGCACTGCAGATCGTTCGGCAGCCGCAGGTTGAGCACGTCGATGAGCTTGTTGATCGCGCCGGTCGCGCCGGAGCCGCAGAAGACCACCACGTCGCGGTCGTCGCCGCCGACCGCCTCCTTGATGATCGCCCGAGCCTCCTCTCGGAAGCGGGTGGTCTGCAGCCCGGTGCCGGACGACTCCGTGTGGGTGTTCGCGTAGAGCGGCATCACCTCGTTGCGGATGTAGTCCTCGATGAACTCGAGGGAGCGACCCGAGGCGGTGTAGTCGGCGTAGGTCACCCGCCGGGGGCCGAAGGGGCCCTCCAGCACCTGGTCGTCTCCGATGATGGAGGCGCGAATGGTCTCGATGAGGCGGTCGGAGCTCTCGGTCATGGGCTCCGATCAAGCTATCGCGGGGGTGGGAGCGGGACCATGCGGAAGCTCGCGCCGTGAATCGGACCCTCGGGGCGACTCCTTCGGCGTGACAGCCGCCACGGGTGGCCCCACGCTCCGCTCGTGCGCCCCCTCATCGAAGCGATCCTCCCCGACGGCCGGCTCCTCGATCCCACGCTCCCACCACGCCCACGGACCGAGTCCCGGGCGCTGGTGATCGGTGCCGGCCTCGGCGGACTGGCCGCGGCCATCCGGCTCGGCGCCCGCGGCTACCGGGTGACGGTCGTGGACCGGCTCGAGCAGCCGGGCGGCCGAGCCCGGGTCTTCGAAGAGGACGGCTTCACCTTCGACGCGGGTCCCACGGTCGTGACCGCGCCCTTCCTCTTCGAAGAGCTGTGGCAGCTCTGCGGCAAGCGCCTCTCCGACGACGTCGACCTCCGACCGGTCGACCCCTTCTATCGGATCCGTTTCGATGACGGGACGCTCTTCGACTACACGGGCGACCCGGTGAAGATGCGCGCACAGATCGCGCGCCTCGCGCCCGACGATCTCGAGGGCTACGAGGCCTTCGTCGCCAAGAGCGAAGCCATCTTCAAGATCGGCTTCGAGCGATTGGCCCACGTTCCCTTCGGCAAGGCGACCGACATGCTCCGGGTCGCGCCGGCGATGGCGAAGCTCGACAGCCACCTCACCGTGGCCCAGCTCGTGGGTCGCTACGTGAAGGACGCCCGCCTGCGGCAGGTGCTCTCGTTCCATCCGCTCCTGGTCGGCGGCAACCCCTACTCGACGACGAGCATCTACACGCTCATCGCGTACCTCGAGCGGAAGTGGGGCGTCTGGTTCCCGATCGGCGGCACCGGTGCGCTGGTGAAGGGGATGGTCGGCCTGATCGAGGGCCTCGGCGGCGAGCTGCGCCTCGGCGAAGAGGTGCGGCGGATCCGGGTCGAGGGCGGCCGCGCGACGGGCGTGGAGCTCCACAGCGGCGAGTCGCTCGACGCCGAGGTCGTCGTCTCCAACGCCGACTCGGCGTGGACCTACCGGCACCTGATCGCGCCCGAGCACCGGAAGCGCTGGACCGATCGCAAGCTCGAGAAATCGCGCTACTCGATGAGTCTCTTCGTCTGGTACTTCGGCACCCGCCGCCAGTACCCGGACGTGGCACACCACACGATCCTGCTCGGGCCGCGTTACCGCGGCCTGCTGGAGGACATCTTCGAACAGAAGGTGCTCGCCGACGACTTCTCGCTCTACCTGCACCGGCCCACGTGCACCGACCCGGCTCTCGCGCCCGAGGGCTGCGACGGCTTCTACGTGCTCTCGCCGGTGCCCCATCTCGACGCGGACGTGGACTGGGAGGAGCGGGCCGAGCCCTATCGCGCGGCGATCGCCCAGCTGCTCCAGTCGACGATGCTGCCGGGCTTGGAGGACGAGCTCGCGGTGTCTCGGCTGCTCACGCCCGACGACTTCCTCTCGGACTACCTGAGCTTCAAGGGCGCCGCGTTCGGCATCCAGCCGACTCTGCTGCAGAGCGCGTACTTCCGTCCGCACAATCAGAGTGAGGACATCGAAGGGCTCTACCTCGTCGGCGCCGGCACCCACCCGGGCGCGGGCATGCCCGGGGTGCTCTCGACCGCGCGCGTTCTCGACACCGTGGTGCCGGACCCGCGGTGAGCTCTCAGACCTGGGCGAGCGCGTCGGCGAGCTCGCTCATCGTCTGGAATCGCTCGGCCGGATCCTTCTCGAGCGCACGCGAGATCACGGCGTCGATGGCGGGCGGTAGGCCGGCCACTCGTTCACTCACCGGCTGCGGCTCGTCACTGAGGATCGTCTTGAAAGTGCGCTGCACCAGCGCTTCCTGTCGAGGTCCGGGCGGTGCCTTGGCGAGCGGGAAGGCCTCGACACCGGTGAGCATCTCGTAGAGCAACACGCCCGCACCCCACACGTCGCTGCGCGCGTCGGCGGGATCGGCGAAGACCTGCTCCGGCGACATGTACGAAGGCGTGCCCAGCGCTTCGGCCGGACCGGTGATGCTCGGGCCCGGATCGTGAATCTCCTTGCTGAGCCCGAAGTCGATCACCTTCACGACTCCGTCGGCGAGAACCAACACGTTCGAGGGTTTCAGATCGCGGTGGATCACCCCCTGCTCGTGGGCGGCGTGCACGCCGGAGCAGACGCACGCGAGAATGGCCTTGGACTCGTCGAGCGGGATGGTGGTCTCGGCCTTCAGCCGCTGGTAGAGCGACCGACCCTCGAGGTGCTCCATCACGATGTAGGGCGTGCCGTCTTCCATGAGACCAGCGTCGTAGGTGAGCACCACGTTCGGGTGCTCGACCAGGCTCGCCAGTCGAGCCTCTCGCATGAAGCGGGCATGCGAGCGCGGCGTCAGTAGCTTTCGCGGCAAGACCTTTAGAACGACGTCACGTTCGTGGAAGAGATCGTGGGCGCGGTAGATCATCGACATCCCCCCACGGGCGATGCCTTCGTCCAACCGATAGCGAGCGACGATGGTCGTGCCGGGCCGCGGCAAACCTTCGGATTTCCAGCTGTCCGCCTCCGAGCTCACAGAGCGATGATGGGGCCCGAGCGCCTGGCGACAAGCGATTTGTTCAGCCGTCGTCGCGCAGCGAGAGCTCCACGTTCCACCGACGCTCCCCTTCACGGGGACGAGCCTCCAGAACGAGGGTACCCACTTCGGTGACACGTGCGCCCAATCGAACTGGCACGATGTCGCCGGCCGGGCGGTCGTCGGCGGGTAGAGTCGCCTCGATCGCGCCGAGCTCGAGCAGCTCGTCGTCGCTCCAGCGCTGGAGCATCGTGCCGGTCTCGTCGTCCCGGCGGACCGACGAACCGAAGAAGCGGAATCGCACCGGCTCGCCCACCACCAGACCGAGCTCCTGCGGGAGCAGCGACGCTTCCTGGCCCTCTTCCAGCCCGAAGGGCGCGACGCAGACCGCGTGTACCGGCGGCGCCATGCCGGGGACGGCGGGCTGAGCGGTCTCCACGCCGACGTAGTACGCCTGCGCGAGTCCCCCGCGAATGCGCACGCCCCCGCCGCGGCGGGCGTAGCCGTAGTAGGCGGCGCCGCGGGCGACGGCGCGATCCAGGTCGGGCCCTTCGAGCAGGCGAGCCGCGGGCGCCCCGTCCTTCTCGAGCCACTGGCTCATCACGCGGGTGAGGCGCTCGGCGATCGCGGGCGCCTTGAGCACGCCACCGTTCCAGAGCAGCGCCGTCGGGTGGCGGAAGGTTCCGTCGCCATCGACGTGCCGCGAGAGGAACGCCGCGAGGTGCCGCGTCACCCCGGCGTCCTGCGCGTAGGGGAGGCCGAGCTGGGTGAGGGCGCCGCGGGCGCGGCTGGCCGGGTGGTCGGTCACGTCGACCACCGGGAAGAAGCCGTCGAGCACCACGGCCTCGACCTCGGCGCGCGTGAGCTCGGTGCGGAGCGACCCGCCGATGAGCTTTCGGCCGCGGCTCGGTACCACGATGGGCACCGACTCGGCGGTGCCGGCGAGGAGCGCCTCCTTCGCCTGTCGACAGCCCTGGACGATGCCGCGGACCTGCCAGTCCTCGACCGTCTTGCCCTCGCCTTCGAGCTTCGCCTTCACGGTGTAGGCGAGGGCGAGGTCCATGTTGTCGCCGCCGAGCAGGATGTGGTTGCCCACGGCGATGCGTTCGAGGCCGAGTGAGCCGTCCCGCTCCTCGACGGCGATGAGTGAGAAATCGGTGGTGCCGCCGCCGACGTCGACCACCAGGATCACGTCGCCGACGGAGAGCTTCTCGCGCCAATCGCCACCGGTCGACTGGACCCAGGAGTAGAGCGCCGCCTGCGGCTCCTCGAGCAGGGTCAGGTTCTCGTAGCCGGCGCTCTTGGCAGCCTCGGCGGTGAGCTCGCGCGCGGCGGGGTCGAACGACGCGGGGACGGTCAGGACCACCTCCTGCGCCGCGAAGGGAGCTTCGGGGTGGGCCGCGTCCCACGCTTCCCGGAGGTGCGCGAGGTACTGCACGGAGGCGTCGACGGGGGAGAGGCGTCGCTCGCCTTCGGGTCCGTCGACCGGGAGGATCGCGCCGCGGCGGTCGACCCCCGAGTGGCTCAGCCAGGACTTCGCGCTCGACACGAGCCGACCGGGGGTCTTGCCACCGAGCTGGCGCGCGAGCTCGCCGACCAGGTGGGCGGGCGTCGGGCTCCAGGGGAGGGCGGTCGCGCCGGCGGGCAGCTCGCTCTCGTGCGGGAGGTAGAGGAACGAGGGGAGCAGGTCGCGGGCCTCGACCTCGCCGGGCGCGATGCTCTGGGGGACGCGCAGCACCTCGAGGGCGATCTCCTCGCCCTCACTCAGATCGTGGTCGACCGCGGCGACCGCGCAGTGGGTCGTGCCGAGGTCGACGCCGATGGTGTAGGTGAGCTCGTCCGCGTCGCTCACAGCTCGACCTCGGCGGCGGCGATGACGTGCACGTCGTGCTCTTCGGTCAACGCTGGGAGCTCGATGCGCGTGGCCCGCCAACCGGCGTGCTCGAGGGTGCCGGTGAAGGGCGGGTCACCGACGACCTTGCCGGTGAGCCGGATCGCCTGGGCATCGAAGCCCTTCTCCAGGGTGACTTTGGTGCCCTCCTCCTCGGAGCGAATGCTCTCGAGGTCGACGTGCTCGTCGAGCGCCTTTCGGCAGCCGTCGTGGACCACGCGCGCGGCGGCGCCGATCTCGGCGTCGGAGAAGTCGGCGACGTCCTCGCGGAGGAAGTCGACGAAGCGGCCCTCGCGCTGGAAGAGCGCCAGCAGCTGGAGCGCGGACGCCGTCGGCGCGCGCTCGATGCGTGGCTTCTCCGGCTCGGGCTCCGGTTCCGGCTCGGGCTCTGGCTCGGGAGCAGGAAGCGCCAGCGTCTCGCCCTTGGCGAGCGCGCGCACGCCCCCCGCGAACTCGGCGTTGCCGAGCGCACGGAAGAAGGCGCCGAAGGCGATGGCGATACGGGCGAAGAAGGAGGGTCGGTCGAGCTCGGTCATGTGCGCCGGACCGAGTAGCGCGCTCGACGGTACCCGTCGAGCGCAGTCGCCGCTTCCGGAAGGGCGAGGGTGAGGGTGAGGGATACGCCTGCGGCGGATCTCAGCCCGAGGCGTCGAGCGCCTGGCGGAAGTCCTCGAGGATGTCCTCGGCCGTCTCGATGCCGACGGAGACGCGGATCATGTCGGTGGTGACCCCCATCGCCTCTCGGACCTCGTCGGGGAGGCCGGCGTGGGAGGTGGTCGCCGGTCGACAGACCAGCATCTCGGCGCCGCCGAGGCTCGGTGCCTCGCGCGCCCACTGCAGCGACTCGATCAGCTTCTGGCTGCGCTCCATCCCGCCCTTCGGCGTGAAGGAGAGCAGGCTGCCGAAGCCGCCGGTCAGCGTCCGCTCGACGGCGGCCTGCTGTTCCGGGTCGGTCGCGATTCCCGGGTAGTTCACCGACGTGACCTCGCCGTGCTCGGCCAGCATCTGGGCGAGCGCCAGGGCGGTCGAGTTCTGCTGCGCGACGCGGAGCCCGAGGGTCTTCATCCCGCGGTTGAGCAGGAAGCAGGCCTCCGGGTCGGGGCAGATGCCCACGCGGTTCGCGGTCTTGCGCACCTGGAGGCACGTCGCCTCGTTCGCGATCACGGCGCCGGCGACCACGTCCGAGTGGCCGTTGAGCGCCTTGCTCGCGCTGTGGAGCGAGACGTCGATGCCGAGCTCGCGCGGCCGGCAGAGCACCGGGGTCGCCAGCGTGTTGTCCAGGACCGTGATCAGGTCGTGGCTCTTGGCGAACTCCGCGATCGCCGGCAGATCGGCGACGAGCATCCACGGGTTCGAGATCGTCTCGGCGTAGAAGAGCTTCGTCTTCTCGGTGACCGCCTCTTCCCAGGTCTCCGGCTTCGTCAGGTCGACGGTCCGGGTGACGATCCCCTCGCGCTTGCCGAGGGAGTCGAAGATCTTCTTGGTGCCGCCGTAGATGCGCAGCGGCGCGAGCACCTCGTCGCCCGGCTCGAGGAGTGCTTCGAGGGTCAGCCAGATCGCTGCCGTCCCGGAGGGGGTGACCAGCGCGTTGCCCCCTTCCAGCATGCCGAGCTTCCGCTCCACCGCCCGCTGGGTGGGGGTGTTGTTCAGGCGGATGTAGCGGATGTCGTCGAAGGACTCTGGGTTGCCGAGATCGTAGGTCGAGCTGCGGTGGATCGGGGGAACGAGCTCCCCGTCACGACTTTCTTCTCCACCGTGGACCAGGCGCGTCTGTAGGCCGGGTAACACGACCTTTTATTTGCTCCCGGTTTGCGGATGCTGCAAGAAAAAGGGCGAAATGACGCGCCTCCTGATCGCTCTGGCCCTCGTGGCCGGGCTGGGGGCGGCGGCGTTCGGTGCGTGGCACGTCCTCGCGCCGAGCGATTCCTCGTCGCCGTCGGCCAACCTGCCGCCGATCCCTCCGGACGCCACGGAGGAAGAACCCGTGGTGGCGACCGAGGAGGGCCTGCGCATCGAAGCTCCGGAGCCGCCGGCCGAGTGGGACGTGCCCGAGTGGGCGCCACAGACCGCGGTGCCCGACGAATTCGAGGGCTCGCTCGCCATGGCGTACCAGTTCGCGGCGCCGGTCTTCCAGCGTCCGCGAGAGCGCCCGGCGGTGGTCGGCATCGTTCGTCGCGGTACGGCGATCCCCGTGCAGGGGCGCGGCTTCGGGCCCGGCTGCGACCGCAGCTGGTACGAGGTCGAGGGCGGTTACGTCTGCTCTTCGGAGGGCTTCGCCGTCGGTCCCTCGCCAGAGGAGCGCCCGCAGCGCGAGCCGGACCTGACCAGCGCGATGCCCTACCAGTACGCGATGGTCTCCGAGCGTGGTGCGGCGAAGCTCTACCGACCGCCGCTGATGCAGGAGCTCGAGGACATCGCGACCGGGGCGAGCCCGGAAACCGATCCCGAGGTGCTCGCGCTACGGATGGTCGGCGACTACTTCGTCGCGCGCGACGCGATCGAGGAGGCGCCTGGTGGCGAGTGGCAGCGAACGATCCGCGGTCACTACGTCAACCGAGAGGCGCTCGAGGACCTCCCGATGCCGACCATGGTCGGCACCGAGCTGGGCCCGGAGCGGACGTTGCCGATGGCGTTCGTCTTCGGTGAGGAGCGACCGCTCTTCCAGATCGAGGGCGACGAGCTCACCGAGGCCGGGGTCGCCGAGAAGTACGCTCGCTTCGAGGTGGCCGACGAGGTCACGATCGACGGCCGCGCGTTCGTCGTGCGAGCGGACGGCCTCGCGGTCGAGCGGGACCAGGTGCGGGTCGCCCGGCGGGCCGAGCCGGACGAGCGAGTCGAGAGCGACACCTACATTCACGTCGATCTCGACGAGCAGGTGCTGGTGGCGTACGCCGAGGGCGAGCCGGTCTACGCCACCCTCGTCTCCTCCGGGAAGGAGGGCTATGATACGCCCCGCGGAGTGTTCCGTATCGACAAGAAGTTCCTGTCGGTGACGATGTCGGGCGAAGATCCCCACGATGGTCCGTACGAGGTCGAAGAAGTCCCTTGGACGATGTACTACTGGGAGAGCTACGCCCTCCACGGCGCATACTGGCACGACGACTTCGGAAAGGTCCGCAGCCACGGCTGCACGAACCTCTCACCCTCGGACGCTCGCTGGATCTTCGAGTGGAGCTCGCCCGAGCTCCCCAGTGGATGGCACGGCTACAACGCTCGCCACGGCACGTGGGTCCAGTTCACGCGCCAGAGCGAAGGTGACGCCTGAGAACGGCCGCGCGGTCCTGATCGGGATCGCGCTCGGGCTCGTCTTCGCTGCGGGCAAGCCGCCGGCCGCGGCCGACGCGCCGCCGCCGTCGGCCGTCATCCCCGTGCGCTTCCACGTCACCCACATCGGTGGGCAGCCGGCGAAGAGCGAGGAGTGGCTCGACGAGCAGATCGCCTGGGCGAACCGCGTCTTCACGCCGACCGGCTTGAGCTTCCGCAACGCGGGGGTGGAGCGCCTCGACGGCGACCACGCGGTGTTGAACTCGCGCAACGATCGGAACCAGCTCGCGCGCTACCTCGAGCGCGGCGTGGTGAACGCGTTCGTCGTCGGCGAGATGTACGACGTCGACAACCGGGACGAGTGGCGCCGCGGTGTGCACTGGCGCCTCCAGTGGCGGCCCAACCAGCACTTCGTGATCCTCACCGGGATCGCCCCGCCCACGACCCTCGCCCACGAGCTGGGGCACTTCTTCGGGAACCGGATGCACCGCTGGGTGCCGGGCAACATCATGAGCTACGAGCACGGCTCGTCGCCGACCTTCGACCCCGACCAGCTGCGGCGCGTCGAGGACACCGCGCGCCAGCTCCTGCGCACCCGACAGCTCTTCACGATGGGCGCGTACGAAGAGATGGTGCAGGAGGGGCGGCTGCCAGCGTTCTTCTATCCGCCGAACGTCCGCCGCCCGAACAGCCAGCGCCACCGCGCTTCGCGCTGAGCGCTGGACGCTGCGGCCTCGGCCGGCAATGCTCCGCGCACCATGCTTTCCCTTCCTTTCGTCGGGCGAGGCGCTCGCGTGGCCGCATCGATCGCCCTGGGACTGGCGGGATGTGGCGATGACGGTGGCCCAGACGACACCCCAGTCGAGGCGCCCGCCCCGACCGCCCAAGCCGCGCCCGAGCCCGAAGCGGTACCCGAGCCCCCGCCGGCGCCCGAGCTCGATCTGGATGGCGAGCCCCGCTACGGCGCCATCCCGCTCGCGCCCGGCTTCTCGCCGGATCCTCGCGAAGAGCGCGGGACCTCCCGCGGAGTGATCGCAGCGTCCGAGCTCGTCGAGGATTGCGCTGGTTTCGTCACCGAGGCACCGCTCCATGTGATCGAAGCGCGTGGTCCCTTCGCGCGGCTCCACCTGATGGCCGTCGGTGAGGCGCCGGTCGGGATCGTGCTCCGAACCGATGACGGTGAGGCTCGATGTGTGGCGATCCCAGAGGACCAGGAGCCCGCGCAGCTGGTGCAGCATCTCGGGCCCGGTGAGCACCGCGTGTGGGTCACCACCGCGGAAGCAGAGGACCCGGTCCGCTACACGCTGGGCCTCAGCGAGATCGAGCTCGTCGCCGACGCGCTCACCCCTCCCTGAGCGGGGGGGCTAGAGCCCGAACTCGCGGGTCACCCAAGCTTCGCACGATGGGGAAGGTCGTTCCCGTCAGAGCGTGATATGGTGGCCACGGCGATGAGTGAGGAGCTGCTCCAACCAGCTGCCCAGGACGATCCGAAGGTGGGAATGGTCCTCCAGGACCGCTACCGGATCGTTCGAAAGATCGGTGAAGGCGGCATGGGCGCCGTCTATGAGGGCGAGCACGTCCTCATCAAGCGTCGCGTGGCGATCAAGTGCCTGCATTCGCAGTTCGCCACCAACCCCGAGATCGTCGCGCGTTTCCATCGCGAGGCGCTCGCGGCGACCAGCATCGGTCACCAGAACATCATCGAAGTCACCGACATGGGTCGCTTCGACGACGGCTCGGTGTTCATGGTGCTCGAGTTCCTGCACGGCCGGGACTGGTCCGACGACATCGACGACAACGGTGCGCAGCCGCTGCAGAAGACGCTGCACATCCTCGATCAGGTCTGCGACGCGCTCACCGCCGCGCACGCGAAGGGCATCATCCACCGCGACCTGAAGCCCGAGAACATCTACCTGATCGAGCGCGGGAACGACCCGGACTTCGTGAAGGTCCTCGACTTCGGCATCTCGAAGTTCAAGGACAGCTCCGGCGGCGGCAAGGGCATGACCCAGACGGGCACGACCCTGGGCACGCCCTACTACATGGCCCCCGAGCAGGCGCAGGGGAAGAAGGACATCGACAACCGTGCGGACATCTACTCGCTCGGCGTCATCCTCTTCCAGGCGCTCACCGGTCAGTACCCCTTCGACGACGAGTCCTATCCGATGCTCGTCCTCAAGATCTGCACCGAGCCGCCGCCTCCGCTGCGCCTCTACCGGCCGGACCTGCCGGAAGAGCTCGAGCTGCTGATCGCCAAGCTGCTCGCGAAGGACCCGAGCGCCCGCTTCCCGGACTGCGAGTCGCTGAAGGCCGCGCTGCAGCAGTTCCGCGCCATCGAAGACACGCCCGAGGTCGCGGCGGACGCGCCGAGCACCGCCAGCATGCAGTCCTCGCTGCTGACCGGCGCCGGTCAGGCCCCGGCCCAGAGCGGCATCCGACCGCCGGCGACGGCGATGCACGACTCCGCGCCGGACGTGCCGGTCGTGCCGGCGAGGTCCACGATGCCGTTGATCGTCATCGGGGTGCTCTTGATGATCGCTGGCGGCCTGGGGATCGCGGCGGCGATGGGAGTCTTCTCGAGCCCCGAGCCCGAGGTTCCGGTCGCGCCGCCCATCCCCGTGGCGACGGGTGAGACACCCGAAGACGACGAGGATGTCGAGGACGACGAGCCACTCGCCGAAGAGCGGGTGTGGGTCCGGATCGACACCGAGCCGGCGGATGCCGAGCTCTTCCTCGACGGCGACCGCATCGCGAACCCCTTCCAGGCGCGGATGCCCGCTCAGCGTGAGCCGCGCCGGATCGAGGCTCGGAAGGATGGCTTCGTCACCCAGATTCAGGATCTCAGCCTGCGCTGGGAGCAGAACCTGACGATCCGCCTCGAAGAGGGATCCGGTACGGATGACCGTCGCGAGCAGCGCACGACCACGAGTCGCCGTCGCCGCCGCGGTGGGGACATGGCCGAAGCGCCGATGACCTCGGAGACCGCGCCCACGGCCATGACCGAGACGCCGACCGCCATGGAGTCTCCCATGGTCACCGAGCCGACGATGGCCGAGCCGGCCGCGACCATGACGACCGAGGCGACGATGGAGAGCTCGATGGGCTCGACCATGATGAACGGCCTCCTCGACATCAACATTTGATCGGGCCCCGATTCCGCCGTCTTCGAGGCGAGAACGGACGGGACGAGACTGCTGGAATTATCCCTTCCCGTCCCAAATCGGCGGGTGCCTTCCAGTGGGGGTTGCGGTAGCATCGCGCCGACGATGTCGGGGGAGATGACCCAACGAGCTTGGCTGCGTCTCGTGTTGATCGGAGCGGTCGCCTTTGCGGCGATCCCGGCGCACGCGCAGCCTGAAGAAGCCACCGGTGACGAGGCGGCGGAAGCCGAAGGCGAGGCGGAGGCGGAAGCCGAAGCCCCTGCCGAGCCGGAGGACCCCAACCTCGTCGAGGCGCGCGAGCGCATCGCCCGGGCGAACGAGCTCTTCAACGAGGAGAACTACGACGCGGCGGCGGCCGAGTTCATCGAGATCCTCGAGTTGCTCGGCGACCATCCGGTCCGCTTCCAGGTTCTCTACAACGTCGCGAAGTCCTACGAGGCGCTCTTCCAGTACGGGAAGGCGATGCAGTACTACGAGCGCTTCCTCGCCGAGGGCGGGGGTGAGACCGCGCTGGCCCCCGAGGTCAACGCCAAGATCCAGCTCCTCCAGGGCTTGCTCGGCACCATCCTCATCGTGGTCGACCGGCCCGAGTACGAGGTCTGGGTCGACGACCGCGTGGTCGGCAACAACCTCGACCGAGTGCTCGTGCCCGGCGGGACGCACGTGGTCGAGGTCCGCGCGCCGGGCTTCGTGCCCAACCAGAAGGAAGTGCAGGTTCCTGCGCGAGCGGAGCGTACGGTCGAGTTCGAGCTCGAGGAGCTCGCCGAGGAGTTCGAGGGGCTCCCCTCGTGGATGTTCTGGACCGCCACGGGCGCAGCGGTGTTGGCTGCCGCCGGCGGCGCCGTCTATGGGGTGCTGGCGCTCTCGCGCCGGAACGAGATCGACGACCTGCTCAACAACGATTTCGGCGGCGTCGGCGAGGTCGACATGAGCGACCAGGACGACGTTCGGAACCTCGCCCGCAACGCGGACATCTTCTTCGGCGCGGCACTGCTGCTGGGGACCGCCGCCATCATCTTCGCGGTGTTCACCGAGTGGGGCGACGAGGAGGAAGCCGACGGCGAAGCCGCGCGGCTCCGGCTCTCGCCCGCGGTTGGCCGCGACTCGGCCGGACTCTGGCTCGAGGGGTCGTTCTGATGCTCTACCGGATTTCATTCGCGGTCGCGCTGGTCGCCACGCTCGGAGGCTGCACGGTCCTGAACCTCGACGGCTTCGATCTGCCCGACTGCCAGACCGAGGCGATGGCCAACCCCGCCTTCGTCGATGGCGACCACCTCTGCTCCGCGATCCTGAACGAGCGGAACGGCTTCCCGACCGCCGACCGCTGTCGACCCTTCGCGTGCCGCAACTCGGGAGGTCAGCGTTCGTGTGTCCTCTCGGCCGAAGAGACGCGCTGCGACGGCTACGACAACGACTGCGATGGTCTGGTCGACGAGGGGCTGCAGGACCTCTTCGATCCGCGCGAGGTCGAGCGCGAGGACAACTTCTTCCGCACCGGCCACACCGGCAACGACCTGGCCTCGGTCTCGGTCGCACCCGGCCTGGCCAACATCACCGTCACCTTCACCGACGTCGACGACGACGCTTGGTCCTTCCGGGTCGCGGGCCCCTCCTCGTCGGATCCGGAGGACTTCAAGTACGGCCACAACATGGTCAACCAGCCGTGGCCTCGCACCTCGGAGATGCTGACGCCGGACCAGTGTTGGCGGCAGAGCTACCCGGGCGCGGGCACCGGCGCCGGCGGCGCTCCGGAGTTCGCCTCGACGAACTGCAGCTTCGCGTCCATCGCCACCGATCGCGTCCAGGGCGTCGGGCTCATCGCGGCGATCAACACCCGCGCGGGCTGCGTCGATGGTCAGCTCCGCGTCGGTCACACGACGGCGGAGGAACCGGACATCTTCCAGGTGAACGGTCCGTGGGAGCGCTCCAACTCCTTCCTCGGGCTCGGCCTGACCTCCGACGGTCGCTGCACTGCCACCGAGACCGCCGCCTGCCAGGCCGCGATCGAGGCGACCCAGGAAGACGACGTCTGCATGCCCGGGTGCGCGGCGGGCGAGTTCTGCTCTGCCGGGACCTGCGCCCCAGCGGTGGCGTGCACGACCGACGATGGCTGCATGGCCGGTGGTCGCTGCCTCTGCGGTGAGTGCGTGAGCGCGGCGCAGTACGATCGCGCCCAGTACTGCGGCGTGTCCGACGTCGCCATCGCCGGAACGACGCCGGTCTCCGACCAGACCCGCGGTGTCGTGGCCTTCACCAGCGGCTCGCGGCAGTACCGCTGCGCCAACTTCGAGCGCGACGTGGCGATCTCGGGCGCGGCGCTGATCAACTCCGCTGGCGCCACCAGCCTCGACTTCGTGACGACCACGAACGAGGCGGTGCCCCAGGTCCTCGGCCAGACCCGCGCCGCCTCGGCGCCCGCCGTGTACGGCCTCGAGGACCAGTACGTGATCGCGTACCCGACCCCGGCGAGCGACGGGCTCGCCGTGCACGTCATCGACGGTTTCCCGGACCTGACGGCGGCGCAGCCGACCTTCACCACCGCGACGTGCATCGAGAACGTGGGTGGCGAGACCGTGACCTGCGATGGCCCGCAGGCGGTCTGCGGTCTCACCGACTGCGGCACCGACGTCGGCGTGTGTGCGTCGGGTGAGCGGACCTGCTTCCGCGGCGAGGGCATCTGCGATGGCCACATCGCTGGCGGTGACGAGGTCTGCGGCAGCGGCGCGGACGAGGACTGCGACGGCGTCATCGACGAGGACCCGGACGGACGCCCGTGCATCACGATGGCCGACTGCTCGGCTCGCGCGGATCTCTGCGACGCCATCGACAACGACTGCGATGGCGCGGTGGACGAGGACTTCGTCGGCGCGGCGTGCGGGACCAACATGGGCGCGTGCGTCGCGGGGACCGAGGTGTGCAGCGGCGGAAAGGTCCACTGCATGGGCTCGGTCGACCGGGCCGAGAACGCTTCCGGCAACGGCATCGAGTACGTCACCCCGGTGGTCGCGGGCTTCCCCTACGGCATGGGCATCGACGACGACTGCGATGGCGACATCGACGAGACGTCGGAGGTCACCAGCTGCACGGGCACCGGTGAGACCGAGTTCTGCAACGGCCGCGACGACGACCAGGACTGCGCCATCGACGAGGACTCGCCGCGGTTGCGGCCGGCCGACCTCCTCGACACGCCCGAGCAGGAGCGTCCGAGAGAGGTCGTTCGCCAGTGCCTCGAGGAGCCGGCCTTCCCGGAGCTTCCGGCGCAGGTCGTCGAAGGCGGCCTCGGCTGGGGCATCATGGACGACATCTCCATCGCCGGTACGACCTTTGCGCGCGGAAACGAGATCGCCATCGGCGTGGCCTGGCGCGAGCAGAGCGAGACCGACGCGAGCATGAGCCGCATCGGCTTCCGCGTGCTTCGCTTCGAGACGGACTGCACCTGTCTGATGCCGGGTACGGTCGAGTGCGGCGACACCCTGTGTTCCGAGTCGACGATCGAGTCGATCGCGTTCATCGGCGCGACGGACCCGGTCGAGGTCACGGTGGCGCCGGGCAACTACGGTCCGCCGCACGTCTCCTACCAGCCGCGAGGCGTGATCGTCGCGGGCACCACGCGCTCCGGCCGTGAGGTCGAGCGCGACGGTGGCTTCGTCGTGGTCTACACGCAGCCGCAGTCGTCGGCGGACATGGTCTTCCGCGACGCGGCGATGGTCCGCTCGTTCGCCGAGCACGATGGCCTGGCGCGCGACGCGACGTGCAACGACGTCTACGACGAGTGCGTCGCGGACGCGATGGCCGCTGGCCGGACGCCCAACTGTGGGGGCTGCAGCGCCAACATCACCGTCACCGGCATTCCCGGCGAGATGCGTGGCATCCCAGACGTCGACTTTCCGCGCTCGTACTTCGACCAGCAGCTGCAGGAGACGCGCTACCTCTACTTCGACAACCGCAACCGCGAGTTCGTGTCCTACGGCTTCGTGTGTAGCGGCGAAGAGTGACCTGGGAAGACGCCTGGCGTGAGGGGCGGACCCGCTGGGACGCGGGCGCCCCGGCTCCGGCGCTCGAGGAGCTGATCGCGAGCGAGCGGCTGCCGGGCGGTCTCGCGCTCGTGACCGGTGCCGGCCGCGGCTACGACGCCTTCGCGCTGGCGAAGGCGGGGTGGCGAGTGACCGGTCTCGACCTCGCGCCGACGGCGGCGGACGCGTTCGCCGCCGAGCGGGCCAAGAGCGGCGTCGCTGCCGACCAGGCGCGCATCGCGCTCGGCGACTTCTTCACCTGGAAGCCGGCCCAGCCCTTCGACGTCATCTGGGACTACACCTTTCTGTGCGCGCTGCCACTCGGTCAGCGCCACCGCTGGGGCGCGCGCATGAACGAGCTCCTGGCAGAGGGTGGGGTCCTCGCGACCCTCGTCTTCCCCATGGTCCACCCCGAAGCCGGTTACACCGGCCCACCCTGGCCGCTCTTCCCCGACGACGTCGCCGCCGTCCTCCCCGGCTGGACCCGCATTCACGAAGCAGAGCCCGCCCGCTCCCACCCCGGGCGCGAATCCAAAGAACGCCTCGCCCTCTGGCAGCGCTGAACCCGGGGCATCTCAGTGGATGCAGCGCTGGGGGCAGTCGCGGGTGAGGTTGGTCTGGAAGAGGCCGGGGTGGCCTGGAGGGACCGGTAGGTCGGTGCAGGCGTTGGGGGTCTGGAACGGTCGTCCGCCGTAGCGGCCTTCGAGGGCGAGGGGGGCGGCGCCGTGGCGGCAGGCGTCGCGGATGGATTCGTGGAGGGCGTGTGGTGGCCAGAGTCGATCGTGCAGGTGGTCGATCAGCTCATCACGACCGCGGGCGGATGCCGCGGGGTCGGCGTGGTCGATGCGAACGTAGGGGTCGCGGAGACGGATGGCCTCCGGGACGATGAGGTGGTTCCAGCAGCCCTCGTCGATGCGGACATTGCTGAGCATCGCGGCGGTGTGGTGGACCTGCAGGCCCAGGTAGGGCGTGAGCGCGTTGAGGGCGAAGGCCGCGAGGAGGAGCGCGCCCGTTTGCTTGGCTCGGGCATCGCGCCAGCCTTGGACGGCGACGTCGCTCCAGGGGCCGAGCGCGACCCACGCCGCGGCCCAGAGCAGCCACACGCCGGCTTCGCTGATCTGCCAGGCGGGGTAACCGATCCAGTGATCCTGGAAGTAGAGGGTCGCGTCGATGGCGGCGAGGGTCCCGCCGACGCCGACGACCCAGAGCCAGCGGGCGCGGAGCCGGGCACCGAGCCGCTCGATGCCCTCGTCGTCGAAGAAGCAGGGGTAGCCGGCGACCATGACCCACGCGAAGGCGGGGGCGAAGACGATGGTCAGCGGGACGTGCATCGTCAGCGCGATCGGGATCGCCCACCGGGGCCGCAGTCGGAAGAGGAGCACCAGGCCGAGCTCCGCCGCGAGGAAGAGGAAGGGCCAGTAGGGATCGATGGGGCTCGGTCCGAAGGTCCAGCCCCAGTTCTCGCCGAGGAGCTTCACCCCGCCTGCGGCGCAGCTCACGTCGCCGTTCAGGAAGTCGCGGTTGAGCTTGTGGAAGGCGGCGATGCCGTAGACCGCGATGGTCGCCCACCGCACCGTCCAGGCGTGCGCGCGGTCATCGCTTCCGCGCGCGCAGATCAACACCGCACCCGCCATCACGCTCAGGTGCACCGATTGCGTGAGCTGGTCGCCGAGCAAGAGCAGCGGCCATACGAGGCCCGCCAGACCGGCGAGCCAGAGCGCCCAGCCCAGCCGGCGCGGCGGAGCCACCGGGCGCACCAGCAGAGCGACGGCGCTGAGGCCGAGCAGCAGATCGGGCACGAGCCACTCGAGGTGGCGCACGTCGGGAAGGGTGAGGTGGAAGAGCGCGGCCACCGCCCACGTGCGGGCGAAGAGCCGGAAGCGTCGACTCGGCTCCGCCATTCGCTCCTGCGGCTCGCTCACCCGCGGATGCTATCGCGTATGATGGGCCGTGCGTCGCGCGGTGCTCGTCGTTGGTGGGTTGGTGCTCCTCGCCGGAGTCGGTCTCGGACTCGTCCAGACCCGAGCGCTCGCGGGCGAAGAGGTCGACCTGGGTGGAGAGGCGATCGCGCTTGGGGAGGTCGGCGACGAGCCGCTCGTTCGCGCCACGCTCCAAGAGGGTCAGGCGGCACTCTTCGAGGTCTGCTCGGAGGACGGCTTCGCCGCTGGCTGGGAGGCCGTCGGCTTCGAGGTCTGGCACCTCGGGGACGGCGCGGTCGCCGACAGCAAGGACCACGCGCAGTGGTCCCCGAAGGTGAAGCGCGCCGAGACCCACGCCTGCGTCGTCTTCGTGCAGTGGGAGTCGGTGCTGGTCGCCGGCGAGTACGGCGTGCGCCTGAACGGGCTGCCGCACACCGACCCGGAAGCGCGCGTCCAAGGCCGCATGATGGCGGTCCGCACGCTCGGAGGCGCCAACCAGCTCGCGGTGCTGCTGGCCTTCCTCGGCGGTCTGCTGATGGTGCTCGGCCTCGCGCTCCCCCGAGCGCAGCCCGCGGCCTTCGACTCGATGGCGGACGAGATGCTCGCGGAAGAGGGCGCCGCGAAGCCCTCGCTGCTCTCGAAGTGGGTCACCACGTCCGCGTGGATTCGGGTGCTCGCGGCGCTCGTCCTGCTCATCGCCGCGATGGTCGGGCTCTCGGTCCTGCAGGGGACCTTCCTCGGGCTGGTGCGAGCGCTCTTGCTCGCGGCCATCGAAGTCGGGCTGGCGGTGGCGTTCCTCGCGCCGCTCGCCGACGGCGACGAGGACCCGACGCGCACGCTCGCCTTGGGGATTCGCCGACCGCGACCCGGCTGGTGGATTCTGGCGATCGCGCCGATCGTCGGCGCGGCCCTGTGGATCGGCGGCTCCTGGCTCTCACGGCTCATCCCCTCGACCGGACTCTCGCCCGTCGAGGCCTTCGTCTCTCACCCGAGCGGCGCGCTCGCGCTCGGCGTCGTCGCGGTGATCGTGCCGATCGCCGAAGAGCTCTTCTTCCGCGGCTTCGTCTACGGCGCGCTCGACCGTCGCCACGGCGCGTGGGTCGCCAGCGCCGTCACCGTCGTGGTCTTCGCGGTCGCCCACCTGCCGCAGCAGTGGGGCGCGTGGGGACCCTTCGTGAGCGTGACCTTCACCGGGCTCGTCCTCACGGTGCTGCGCGCCACCACCCGATCGATCTTCCCGTCGGTGGTGGCGCACCTCGCCCACAACGGGCTGATCACGCTGCTGGCGCTCGCGTAGAGCGCGGCGGCTCAGCCCTCGGCTTCTTCGTCGGAGGAGGACTCTTCTTCGTCCTCTTCCTCTTCCTCGTCGTCATCACCCTCGTCGTCGCTGGACGCCGGGGCGCTGCCGCCGCGGAAGCGGGCGCTGACCTCGTTGGCCTCGGTCATCTCGACCAGGCAGGTGTCGTCGGTACCGGTGCACGCGCCCGACCAGCCCACGAAGTCGGCGCCGTTGGAGGGCCGCACGCGGAGCTGGACCATGGTGCCGAAGGGGAAGGCCGCGGTGCAGTCGGAGCCGCACTCGATGCCCTCGGGGTCGGAGAGCACCTCGCCGTTGCCCTCGACGGCGACCTCGAGCTCGTTGGTGCGGATCCGGATCCGACCATCGCGCTCGGCGGCTTCGCGGAGCTCGCGGACGTAGGTCGCGACCGCTTCGCGCTGCTTGCTGGCGAGCAGGCCACCGCGGATGCGCTCGGCCACGTCACCCTCGAAGTCCTCCTCGGTCGCCTCCTGCCGCTCCTTGAGCTGGTAGATGACGAAGACGTTGCCGAGCTGGATCGGCTCCTCGGGGAGGGCGTTCTCGAGGTCGTGCTCGAAGACGTCGCGGACGAGCGGGCTGGCGTCGAAGGGCCCGCGGATCGGGCTGTCGCCGCGACCGAAGAGCGAGGTCTCCTCGACCTTCGGCGCGAGCGGGTTGTTCGGCGCCTCTTCGACGAGCTCTTCGGTCTCCTCGGGCGAGATCTCCTCGCCCTCGGCGACGACCGGGGGCTCCGGGGAGAGACCGCGAGCCTGTCGGCTCAGGCGGTTCCCTAGATCTTCGGCGCTCATGCCGCCGCGAAGGAGCTCGAGGGCCTCGGCGGCCGCCTCGCGGGCACGGGTGACACCCACGTCCTCGCGGTAGAGGTCTTCGGCCAGCTCGAGCTTCGCCTCGTCTTCGGGCACGTCGCCCTCGCGCTTGCCCAGCACCTCGATGATGTGGAAGCCGAGCGGCGTCTCCACCACGTCGGAGAGGGTGTTCGGCGCGAGGTCGAAGGCCACCTCGTCGTAGGCGGCGGGGCTCCGGCCGCGGGGCCGGTAGCCGAGGTCACCACCGCGGGGCGCGGTCGCGGTGTCCTGGCTGTGCTCGCGGGCGAGCGCTGCGAACTCGGCGCCGGCGCGGAGCTGGCGGAGGAGATCCTCGGCCTTGGCGCGGGCCTCGGCGTCGGCGTCGTCGCCCTCGCCGGCGGGCCGGACGAGGATGTGGCGGCTGCGCACCTGCTCGTCCAGGTCGGTGTAGCGGTGGCGGTTGGCCACGTACTGCTCCTGGACGGCTTCCTCGTTCTCGGCGATCCACGCGCGCAGGTCGGCCTCGGTGGGCTCGAGGCTCTCGCGGTAGAAGGCCGGGTTGAACTGGGCGTAGTCGGTCCGCGCCTGATCCTTCTCACGAACGTAGGCCTCCCAGACCTCGCGCTCGGAGACGCTCACGCTCGAGCGGACGGTCTCACGCATGCGCTCGGCGAGCTCCTCGAGGATTTGCGCCTCGGCGAACTCACCGACGTCGCGGCGGAGGTAGTTCTGGATGTAGCGCTTGGTGCGCTCCAGATCGAAACGGCCGTCCTCGTCGCGGATGTAGCTCTCGGGGATGCGCACGGCGCCCGAGCCGATCTCCGAGTCGACGCCGAGCGAGATCCGGATGGTCGCCTCTTCACCGAAGCGCTTCCACACCTCGTCCGAGGTGACCTCGTAGCCGAGCTCCTTGGCGGCCTCGGCGAGCAGGTTCCGCTCGATCAGGCCGTCGAGCACCGCGGCCCAGAGCTGGCGACGGCGCTGCTCCTCGGGCGGGTACTCGTCGAAGCGACCCAGGAGGTAGCTCGCGCGGAAGTCGCCCGGGCTGATGGTCTCACCATCGACCTTGGCCGCGTAGGAGCTGCCACCGGTCGTGCAGCCTTCGGCCTGAGGGCCGCCGAACTGCAGCACGAAGACGGCGCAGAGCAGGGAGACCAGCATCACGAGGACGAAGGTCTGAAAACGATTGGCAATCTTTTCGAACATTTGGAAAGGGGCCCCGCCGCGCGGAGGCCGCGCACCATAGAAGAAGGGCTCAGCGCGAGCAACGCGCCGCCGAAGGATTGTGTGATGGAGCGCTATCTGCCCCTATCGAGGGTTGGGAGCGGGGTAGGCCTCGGCCTCCGGCTCCTCGCCGTCGATGGGGATGAGCCGGGTCTCCTTACCGAAGCGGAGCCGGCGCCCACGCCAGACCACGGTCCGGCCGAAGACGGCGTTGACCCACAGCGGCAGCAGCAGGAGATCCTTGACCGGGGAGAGCAGCGCGTAGCGCCACTTCATCGGGGTGCGGACGAGCCGCAGGGCGACCTGGTCGGCCAGGCCCTTGGCCAGGATGATGCACGCGGCGGCGGCCATCACCGAGACCTCGAAGCCGGAAGCGACCACTCCCAAGATGGAGAGGGCGACCGGGTTCGAGAGGAGATCGGCCACGAAGCCGGGGAGGTGCAGGGTGACCCGCATCTTCAACCAGCGGCCGTGGCGGCCGACGAAGCGCTCGACCCCGCAATCCGAGTTCACGTTGAACACGGGGGTCGGCGAGAGGAGTACCTTCTTGCCGAGGGCCTTGTAGCGCTCGCCCAGCACGAAGTCCTCGCAGAGGACGTTGCGGACGCTGGCCAGGCCGCCGAGCTCGCCGTTGAGCTCGCTCTTGTAGAGGAGCATCGACTTGCCGCAGACGCAGGTGATGTCGGCGACACGGAGGGCCAGGCACATCGCCGGGGCGATGAAGGCGCTGAGCTGGAGGTTCTCCATGGCGGCGCCGGGCCGCTGCTCGCCGACACCGACGACCACGCTGGTCAGGACCGAGGCCTCGGCCGCGATGAGCTCGCCGACGATGCGGCGGAGGTAGCTCGCGGGGACCCGGACGTTGGCGTCCGACTGGTGGATCAGGTCGTATTGGGCGGCCTCGACGGCGCCCGCGAGGTTGGCGACCTTGGGGTTCAGGCCGAAGGCGTCGTCGCTGAGGACGAAGCGGACAGCGACCTGCGGGTGGCGGGCGGCGACGCGCTTGGCGACCTCGAGGGCCGGATCGTCGTCGTCCGTGGTCGCGAAGACGATCTCGAAGGGCGCGGGGTAGTCCTGGAGGAAGAAGGACTCGAGGTTCTCCTCGAGGGCGTCTTCCAGCCCCTTCAGGGGCTTGAGCAGGCTCACCGGGGGCAGCGAGTCGGCCGGCGCGATGGCCGGTTCGTCCCGCAGATGCCGACGAGTCGCCCAGAGCGCCACCAGATAGAAGGCGAACGCGAGGCCCGCGAGCGCGAGGAAGCTCCATCCGAAGACGAGCGCGAGGCTGAGCGCAGGCAGGGGCATGATCGCGCCGACTATGGCCCGCGGGAGGGGACTGACGCAAACGGGCGGCAATGTGCGCCAGATTCGCCTTCGTGGGGTCGGTCTCGGCCTGACGAGGGTCAGGGCGAGGGGGCGAGGGCCTGGACGATCCCGCGGGATCTAGCGGCAGGCGCCCATGCAGACCCGGTACTCGCTGCGGCAGGCGTTGAAGCACGGGGCCCCTCGGTCGCCGCACTGGCGGACGCAGATGTCCCAGCGCGGGTTGCAGAGGTCCGTGCAGGGGTGGCTGCCGTCGGTGATCGGTGCCGGGGGCGGTGGCGCCGGGGGCCGCTCGCGGACGGGGGGCGGCGGCGGACCCGGCCGGGACGGGTCGATCGGATCGCGGTCTGCCGTCTCCACCGGGGTCTCGGCGGAGCTCTCCGAGGCCTCGCCCTGCGGGTTCGCCTCGCCCGGGGCCACCTCGATCCGAGGAGGACCGCCGTTGGTCGAGGCCTCGACCAGCACCTGGGCGCTGCCTGCGGGAGCGTCGTGCGCCACCGCGGGCTCGCCCGGCGCCTCGTGCGGCAGCGGAGCCATGGCTTCGCCTCGCGACAACGCGGCCAGCCGCCGCTCGGCGTAGCGCACCCGCACCGCCGGCTGCGCGCTCGACCAGTGCCGGAGCCAGGCGGCCCAGCAGGCCTGGCGCTCGTCGACCGTTCGCTGGTCGTCGAGGTCGGCCGCGTGGCAACGCTCGAAGTAGTACGCGCTTTGGTGCACCATGCGGGGGCTCGCCCCGCAGGCCGCGAGCATCGCAGCGCCGGCCAGGGTGAGGACCCAGCGGCTCCCTCTGCCCTTCGCCATGAGCCCACGCATCGACCGAGATCCTAGCACGGCCCACGCGACCCATCAGGGACGGCTCGCGCTGCCCGTGGTCGGCGATCTCTGGCTCGCATGGAACGAGGTGGGGCTGGTGAGCGTCGGCTGGGTGCGCGGGGACGAACCGCCACACGAGCACGCGAAGGTCGTGAAGCGGATCCCCGCGAGCTATGGCCGGGCGTTCCGGGACTACGACCAGGGCAAGGCGGTGGACCCGGCCGACCTCCCGGCGGATCTGCGGCAGGGGACCGCGTTCCAGCGCAAGGTGTGGGCCGCGCTGCGAACGATTCCGCGTGGCCGCGTGCGGACCTATGCCTCGGTCGGGCGTCTGATCGACAACCCGCGAGCGATGCGGGCCATCGGCATGGCCAACAACGCCAACCCGCTCACGATCGTCGTTCCCTGCCACCGGGTCGTGGCGGCGGGGATGCAGCTGGGCGGCTATGGCGGTGGCGTCGAGCGCAAGAAGCAGCTGCTCCAGCTCGAGGGTGTGGTGGTGGACGGAGACACGCTGCGACCGGGTCAGCTCGCGCTCTTCGAGTGAGCGCTGCGTGGGCATGGGCCTCTCCATCGAGCCTTCGATCTGACGTATCGTTCGCGGATGATCCGGTCGGTTTTCGTGCTCCTGCTCTCTCTCTTGCTCGCCTGCGGGGACGACGACGCTCCCGCCGAGTCGCCCGCGACCGAGGCGCCGCCCCCCGAGTCCGAGGCGCCCACGGCGGAGGCCGAGACTCCGACCGAGCCGGAGGCACCAGAGGACCTCGGCGACCCGGTCGACCTGCTGACGGCTGCACCGACGGCGGTCGCGGTGTCGTCCGCCTATCACGATCGCGACACGCAGGTGCCGCGGCTCTTCGACGGCGACATGGAGACCGCGTGGAACTCGCGGAGTGATGACCTGGTGGGCGCGTGGATCGAGGTGCGGCTGCCGGCCGAGGCGCGTGTCTCCGGCATCGCGCTGACCTCCGGCTTCACCAAGCCTGGCGGCGACACCGACCTCTTCACCGGCAACCAGCGCGTGAAGAAGGTGCGGATCCTCCGCAATGGCGAAGAGGTCGCGGTGCACGATCTCGACGTCGACTCTCGCGAGCTGCAGCCGCTCGCCGTCGAGGGCGACGGCGGCATCTGGCGGATCGAGATCGCCGAGGTGCTCCAAGGGACCAAGGAGAACTGGAAGGAGATCTGCGTCTCCGAGCTGATGGTGATGGGTCACCTCGAGGGCGCGGAGCCCGACACCCGCTTCCCACGCTTCGCCGTGGGTGCGCTCCCGGCCGAGCCTCCCGCGGTGAACCGGGAGGAGGTTCTGGGTCAGCTCCGGCTGAAGACCCATCAGATGGTCACCGCCTGGCTGAAGCACGAGGATGACATGCTCCTCCTCGAGGAAGGCCAACCGGAGGGCTGGGACGAGTTCGACCTGGAGGAGTTTCGGAGCTCGCGACGCCACGCGCTCCAGCGCGTGGTCGACCTGAGCGATCCGATCGTGCCGGAGGCGGACCGGGTGCGTCGGCAGCTCTACCTCTCGCCGGATGGCTCCTGGGACGCGTTCGCACCCGACTTCGAGCCGGTGGCCGTCGCGATGGCGGCGCTGATGGAGTGGGCCGATCGAGACGAGGACCGCTGCCGCTGGGCGAAGGCCCACGCGCAGATCCGACTCGAGCGGGTGGAAGCCATGCTGAGCGCCACGTCCGCTCAGGACTCGGACTTCGAGAGCGAGAACCTCGACGCCATCGTCACCATCACCGAGCACACGCAGGGCTTCAGCGCGGACTCTCGGACCGTGACCACCCGGCTGCTTCGCATGCCGGAGGCGCCCGTCGCGTCCTTCGTGGCGAGCGACTGGTCCGCGATGCGCGAGCAGCTCGCGCTCGCCCAGCGCACCTGCGGGTGGGAATGACCAGGGTTCGCGACGCACTCACCGAGGTCGCTCTTTCGATGGATCGGGAGATGACCCTCGTCGTCTGAGGCTCAGCCCCGCTTCGGGCCGACCCAGACCTGCTGCGAGTTCACGAACTCGCGGATGCCCTGCGGGCCGAGCTCCTTGCCGTAGCCCGAGCGCTTGATGCCGCCGGAGGGCAGGCGTGGGTCGGTCTTCACGACGCCGTTCACCGCGACCTGTCCGGTCTCCATCTCCCGAGCGATCGCTTCGCCGCGCTCCGGGCTCGTCCAGACGCTGCCGGCGAGCCCGTAGTCGGTCTGGTTGGCGAGCTCGAGCGCGTGGTCGGCGTCCTTCGCGCGGATGACCACGGCGACCGGTCCGAAGGTCTCTTCGCGGAAGGCGGTCATCTCCGGGGTCACGTCCGCGAGGAGCGTCACCCGATAGAACGCGCCGGGGCCGTCCGGGAGCTCGCCACCGAGCACGCATCGGGCGCCCTGCTCGATCGACTCGCTCACCTGTCGATGCAGCTCGGCGCGGAGATCGGCGCGCGCCATCGGACCGACGTCGGTGGCGGCGTCGGTCGGGTCACCGACCTTCAGCGCACCGAGCTTCTCGCTCAGCTTCTCGACGAACGCGTCGTAGACCGAGTCCTCCACGATCAGCCGCTTGGCCGCGATGCAGGACTGGCCGGTCGCGATGATCCGCATGATCGTGATCTTGTCGATGCAGTCGTCCATGTCGGGGAGGTCGGAGAGGACGATCGCGGGGTCGGAGCCGCCGAGCTCGAGCACCGCGGGCTTGATCTCGGACGCCGCCACCTGCGCGACCGCCTGACCACCGCGGGTCGAGCCGGTGAAGGAGACCGCCGCGACGCGTCGATCGCGGATGACGGGCTCCACCCGGTTGGTCGGCAGGAAGAGCGCCTGGAAGAGCCCGGGCTCGGCGCCGGCGTCGGTGAACACCTTCTCGAGCGCCTGCGCGCACGCGGGGACGTGCGGGTCGTGTTTGATGAGGCAGACGTTGCCCGCCATCATCGCCGGCGCAGCGACTCGGAAGGTGAGCCAGAAGGGCGAGTTCCACGGGAGGATGCCCAGCACCGCGCCGAGCGGTAGGTGCTGCACGTAGCTACGGGTCGCGTCGGACTCGAGCACCTCGCGCTTCAGGTAGCCTTCGGCGTGCGCGGCGAAGTGCTCGGAGGTCCACGCGCACTTCTCGATCTCGCCCCGGGCCTCGCGATCCACCTTGCCCATCTCCTGGGTCATCAGCGGCGCGAGCGCGTCGACCTGGTCACGGAGGACCTTCGCCACGGAGCGGAAGAGGGCGCCGCGTTCGGCGAAGGAGGTCTTCCGCCAGGTGCGGAAGGCCTTGGCCGAGAGGGCCAGTTTCCTCTCGACGGCCGCCTCGTCGTCGATCGGGACTTCGTGGGCGGGCTCGCCGGTCGCGGGGTTCAGGGAACGGAGGGTCTTTTCATCGGTCGCCATGACCCCCTCTAACACATCGAAAAAATCGACCGAAACGCGGGCCCCGACGGATCAGGGCGCGATCGCGAACCAGAGGACCAGCGTCGGGTCCTTCTGACCGAGCATCGCCGGCCCGAGATAGAGGTCCGGGCCCACCTGCCGGAGCTCGTCACGGATCGCCCGGATGAAGAAGGGGTTCTCGGGGAGATCGTAGTCGAGGAAGATGCAGGGCTCGCCGTCGATCGCCGACGGTTCGATGCGGGTGTCGAAGCGGTACATGTCCCCGAGCAGGACGACTCGGTTGATGCCTTCGCCGACCGTGGCGGACCCGGCCTGGAACGACTTGCCGTACCAGGGGAAGTGCTCGCGGCGTGCGAGCGCGGCCAGGCGCTTGCGGGGGCCCGGTCGACCGAGTGCGCCGACGAGCGCCAGCATCCGGCCGGTCGGCTCGCCGTTCAGCGCGCGCAGGTCGAACATGCGGCCGCCGCGATAGAGGCCATCGAGCGCATCGCTGTCGAGGCGCGCGAGCTCGTCGAGCGTGCGTGGTGCCTCGAGCGGCCACTCGTTGGCGCTCTGGGTGGGGATGGTGCGGGTGCTCTCGGTCGGCATGGCGTTCTCCTTCATCGGCTCTCGTCGCGGCGGATCGCCCGCCAGACACGGTCTTCGGTCTCGGCCAGGAGCGCGTCGTCCCAGTCGAGGTGGCCCAATCGGTGGGCGCGGAACAGCCCCGAGAACGCACCCCAGACGATCGCCATCGTCGCTTCGGGCGGCAGCGGGGCGAGCGCCGCGCGGGCGGGCTCGGTGGCCAGGATGGCGTAGAAGGGCTCGAAGGTTCGCTCTTCGAGCTGCTGGCTCGCTTCGTCGAGATAATCGCCGTGGTGGTGGTGCTCGAGAAAGACGATCACCTCCGGGCTCTCGCGCGCGAGCTGCACGAGCCGGTGCCAGAAGCGACGGAAGATCGCGCGCGGCTCGAGCTCCCCCTGGAGCGCGGGCGCGAGCGCACTCATCAGCCGGCCCTTGAGCGAGCGATAGAGCTCGTTGACGAGCGCCTCCTTCGACTCGAAGTGCCGGTAGAGGGAGCTGGGCGCGAGCCCCGCTTCGCGCGCGATCGCCGGCACCGAGGTGCCGTGAAATCCGCGCTCGGTGAAGCAGGCGAGGGCGGCAGTGAGGATCGTGTCCCGGGTGCTGGGGCCCTCCGCGACCGCCTGCGAATGATCATTCACATGACGGATGTGTCGGTTTAAATCGACCCTGTCAAGTCAGCGAACGATCATTCGCATCGGGCTCAGCGCCGCATGCCCATCCCGCCGACGCGCACCCGCGCGCCGCCGCGACCGCCGCGCGCACGCACCCGAGCGCTGCCACCGCCGCGCACCCGCACGCTGCCCATCGGGCCGCGGATGTGCGCCATGCCGCTCGGACCGCGCACCCGCACGCTGCCCATGGGCCCGCGGAGATGGACCATCCCACCGGGCCCGTGGATCCGCACCATGCCGCTCGGGCCATGCAGGCGAACCATGCCGCTCGGCCCGTGGATCCGCACCATGCCGCTCGGGCCGTTCACGTGGACCATCGCGCTCGGACCACGGATGTCGATGCGGCCGTGTCCCTTCATGAGCCCCGGGTTCACGCGCCAGCCTGGCGGTCCTCCGTGCGGATGACCGTGCAGGCGCACCTCCGCGCTCGGCCGCACCCGCACGCCCCAGGTGTCGTGCACCGCGACCGTGTAGCGGGGGAGCACGGCGCCATGGTGATGGTGCCCGCGGTGGACGACCGTGACGCCGATCGGCGCCCGCGCGATCCGGACCGGCTCTGGCACCGCGCCGACGAAGTGGCCGGCCTGGACGCTCCACACCAGCGTGACCGGGCGGCGCTCTCGGCCAACCGTCACCACGACCTCGGCGCCTTCCTCGACCGGTTCGTCGCCGACCACCCACGCGTCGATGGTGCCGTCGTCGTGCGGCACGACCTCGACCGCGTAGTCGCCCGCGACCACCACGTCACCGCCATGAGCCGGACCGACCGCCACGACGCGACGAACGCGGGTCCGCCGGGGGCGGCCGTCTGCGATGATCGTGAAGCCCATGGGGCCGGGCGCGAGCGTCACGTCGGCAGAGAGGCGCCCGACGTAGCGCCGCTCGCCGGCGTCGTAGGAGAGGATGACCGGGTGCGGCTCGCCATCGGTGCCCTGCACCTCGACCTGGACGGCGGTCGGGGTGTTGCGCCCGACGTTCGGTCCCTCGACGTACGCGTGGATCGCGCCGTCCGCGTGGGGGACGATCTCGGCGGAGTATTCGCCGGCCACGACCACGCGACCGCCGTGGGCGGGGGTGGGCGCGGAGGCCACCGCCTCGAGCTGACCGACCGCGGGCGGCTCGCCCGCGCGGTTCACGGACACGCTCATCGGCCCGGAGCTGATCTCCGCGTCGCCGTCAGCTTGTCCGATGTAGGCGCCCGCGACCGCATCCCAACGAAGGGTGACCGGCGCGTCCTGACCCGTGAGCTGGACGTCGACCGTTCCATCGCCTTCCACCACGTCGCCATCGGCGTCGAGCACGAGGGCGGAGATCTTCCCGTCCACGTGGGGGATGACCTCGACGAAGAGCTCCGCGTCGCTGGTCGGAATGATCGTGCCGCCCATCCGGGAGAGCAGGTTGTCGAGGAGCCCTGGAGCGGCAGCGGTCGTCCCGGGGGTCTCGGCGTCATCGCCGCAACCGGCGGACGCCAGCAGCACACCACAGAGCACGGGTAGGAGTTGGGTTTTGACTCGCATACCCGGCAATGACGCACGTCCCCACGTGAGGCTTCAAGCCACCATGTAGGAGGATTTCGAGCGCCCTGGGCAAAGCAACATGCAGGCCAGGGCCGGGGGTGGTTCAAAGCAGGGGAGAAAGGAAAGAAACGGTGGAGGGTCGTGTGCGACGATGTCGCCATGCAGGGGAAGGTCGTCCTGGTCACCGGCGCGAACACCGGTATCGGAGAGGTCACCGCGCGCGAGCTCGCGGGTGCTGGCGCCAAGGTCTGGCTCGCGTGCCGGAACGAGGGGAGGGCGCGCGAAGCGATGGCGCGGATCCGCGACGTGCATCCCGACGCCGACCTGCACTTTCTGGCGCTCGACCTCGGCGACCTCGGCTCGGTCCGCATCGCGGCCGACGCGTTCCTCGAGAGCGAGGAGCGGCTCGACGTCCTCATCAACAACGCCGGCCTCGCCGGTCAGAGGGGCCAGACCGCGCAGGGCTTCGAGATCGCCTTCGGCGTGAACCACCTCGGGCACTTCCTCTTCACCGAGCAGCTCACGCCCTTGCTGGTGAAGAGCGGCACGGACGCCGATCCCTCGCGCATCGTCATCGTGGCCAGCCGCGCCCACACGCGGGTGCCTCCGAAGAAGGGCATCGACTGGGAGGCGCTCGAGAAGCCGACGAAGACCGTCAGCGGCTTCCCCGAGTACTCGGTGTCGAAGCTCGCCAACGTGCTCCACGCCAAGGCCCTCGCGCGACGGCTGGAGGGGAAGCCGGTGCGCGTCTACTCCCTCCACCCCGGCGTCGTCGCGTCGGACGTGTGGCGGAAGGTCCCCTGGCCTTTCCGCTCGATCATGAAGCTCTTCATGATCACGAACGAAGAGGGTGCGCAGACCACCTTACATTGTGCGACGAGCCCCTCGGTGATCGGCGAGAGCGGGCGCTACTACGACAAGTCCGCACCCGCCGAAGCGACCGCGCTCGCCCGCGACGAAGCGCTCCAAGAGGAGCTCTGGAGGCGATCCGAGCAGTGGATCGCGCCACGCTCGTAGCGATTCGCCACACGCGAAACAGGAATCCATCGACAGGAATCCGGCACGGCACTTGAACCCCTTCGGCTCATGAACGCCGGTCGACGGTCCACTCCACCGCCACGCCCCAAGCGCCCGACGCTGAAGCGTGATTCGCGCGAGCCATCCGCGATGCGGTTCGGTCCCTTCGAGATCGAGCGGGTGCTGGGATCGGGCGCGATGGCCACCGTGTATGCGGCTCGTCACGACTACTGGGGTCGGGTCGCGCTGAAGGTGGCGATGGAGCCGAGGCATGGTGTGGCGCTCGAGCGCGAGCACGCGCTCCTTCACCGCTTCGAGCACCCGGGCATCCCCCGGCCGCTCGGCTACTTCGAGGTCGCGGGCCAGCCCACCCTGTGCATGAGCCTGCTCAGCGGCGCGGCCTACGCGGTGGGCCAGGAGGCCCGCTCGGCACGGCGAACGGTCACGCTCACGATCTCCCTGCTGGCGCTCCTCGACCACGTGCACCGTCGCGGCATCGTCCACTGCGACGTGAAACGGCAGAACGTGCTCGTCGGTGAACGAGCGCAGCTCCTCGACTTCGGGATCGCGCGGGAGATTGGCGCGCCCGCCGCCGACTCGGCAGGTCAGGTCGCCGGCACCCTCGCCTACATGGCGCCGGAGGTGCTCGAGGGACGCGAGGTCGGCCCCGAAACCGACCACTACTCGCTCGGCGTGTTGCTCTACCACGCGCTCACGGGACGCTTTCCCTTTCCGCGCGATCACGCGCTCCACCTGTGTTCGAAGCAGGACCGCGTGTGGCTGCCGCCGACGGCGCTCCGAGCCGACCTCCCCGACGCGGTCGACCAGCTCCTCTTCGATCTCTTCGAGCCGAGGCCTGCGAACCGGCCCGCGAGCGGTGCGCTGCGCGCGAGCCTTCGCGCGCTGGTGCCTCTCATGCCCGACCGGCCCTCGGAGCTGCAGGCCTTCGGGTTCCCCGAGTCCGGGACCACCCGCGACATCGCCGAGTCCTAGGGGTCTTCCGGTGCTTCCGCGTCGGCGACCTCGGCGTCGTCGGGCACGCCACCATCCGACGTCCCTGGCATCGCGGCCTCGTCGACCCCCGCGTCCGGCGGCGTCGGCAGCTCGAGCCACCCTTCGCTGTAGGCCAGGTAGCCGGCCGCCCCGAGCGCGGCCAGGGTGATCGCGACCGAGATCAGCGTCCCCAGCGCGCCGGCGATGGAGAACCCTTCCTTGGGCGGCGGCTCCGGCGCCTTCGCCAGACCGGCCCCGAGGCGCGGCCGCAGATCGGTCACCTCGCCGGTGCCGAGCGAGGGAATGCCTGCGTCGGGTGGCGCGAGGAAGTTCCCGCTCGGCCTCTCCGGCTCCATCATCTCGAGGTCCGCGAGGTCGAGCTCCTCGGTCGCGTACTTCGCGTGCGGCGCCGCTTGGGTGTGCTGGGCGACGAAGCCCTCGTCCGGAGCCACGCCGAGCGAGGGGATCTCGAGCATCTCGAGCTCCTCGGTGGGCAGCGACGCGGCGCTGATCTTGTCGCTCATCACCGTCGCCAGGAGCTTGGCCAGATCCTCGTCGCTCACGGTGACGGACTCGGGCATCGCCTTCACGAGCCGATCCCGGAATGCCTTCGCGGTGGGGATGCGCTGACCCGGGTCGGGCCGAAGGGCGTCCATCACGACCTCGTCGAGCGCGTCGGGGAGCTGCACGTGGGCGCTCGGCGGGGCGATCCGTGGCGCGCGCACCATGTCGAGCTGGTGCACTTCGTTCGGCGAATGGAAGAGGCGCCGACAGGTGAGCATCTCCCAGAGCACGATGCCCAGCGCGTACACATCGGTCCGGCGGTCCATGGCCAGCCCGTTCGCCTGCTCCGGCGACATGTAACCGATCTTCCCGCGGAGCACGCCCGCGCGGGTCTGCTGCTGCTGCTGCGTCGACTTGGCCACGCCGAAGTCGATGAGCTTCACGTGCCCGGCAAAGCTCAGCAGGATGTTCTGAGGGCTCACGTCGCGATGGACCACGTTCAGCGATCGGCCCTGCGCGTCGGAGAGCTCGTGCGCGGCGTGGAGCCCCTCGGCGGCTCGGGCGGCGATCCACGCCGCCAGCGCGGGGTTCAGCGATCGCCCCCGCTGCGCGAGGCGCTTGAGCAGGTCGTAGAGCGCGCAGCCATGGACGTACTCCATGACCATCAGGAAGGTGCCCTGGTCCTCGGTCAGCTCCTCGATGTGCACCACGTGCGGGTGCTGGATGCGCGCCATGAGCCGCGCCTCGTCGAGGAACATCCCGATGAAGCGCTTCTCCTGCGCCAGGTGTGGGTGGACGATCTTGATCGCCACCAGCTTCTGGAAGCCCGCCACGCCACGGCGGCGGCCGAGATAGAGCGAAGCCATCCCACCCGACGTGACGTGTCGTACGATCTCGTACCCACCGATCGTCTGCCCCGGGGCGAGCTCCTTCATCCGCGGAGAGAGTCGCGCCATCCCCATCGATGGATCAAGGCATTCCCGCGAACGCACGCTGCGCCTTGCTGAAAGGGCGCCATCTGGGCTAAGCGCCGGGCGTGACCACCGACGACCTCCGCCTCGAGAGCCTGGCCATTCACGCGGGTCAGGAACCCGATCCGATCACCGGCGCCGTGATGCCGCCCATCGTGCTGGCGAGCACCTTCGCCCAGAAGAGCCCCGGCCAGCACTCCGGCTTCGAGTACGCCCGGACCGACAACCCGACCCGGCGCACCCTCGAGAAGTGTGCGTCCGCCCTCGAGGGCGGGGCCCACGGCCTGGCCTTCTCCAGTGGCTGCGCGGCCATGACCACGCTCCTGCTCACCCTCGAGCCGGGGGACCACGTGGTGGCCTGCGACGACGTCTACGGCGGCACCCACCGGATCATGGAGAAGGTGATGCGACCGAAGGGGATCGACATCAGCTGGGTCGACCTGACGGACCTCGACGCCGTCGAGAAGGCGCTGACCGAGAAGACCAAGCTGGTCTGGATCGAGTCGCCGACCAACCCGCTCCTCAAGGTCATCGACATCGCGGCGGTCGCCGAGCGCGCCCACGCCAAGGGCATCCGGGTCGGCGTGGACAACACCTTCGCCACGCCGATGCTCCAGCGCCCGCTCTCGCTGGGCGCCGACGTGGTCTTGCACTCGACCACCAAGTACCTGAACGGGCACTCGGACGTGGTCGGCGGGATGCTGATCACCTCGGACGACGGGCTCAACGAGCAGCTCCGCTTCCTCCAGAACAGCGTCGGCGCGGTCCAGTCGGCCTTCGACTCGTTCCTGGTGCTCCGTGGGCTCAAGACCCTCCCGGTCCGGATGGCCCGCCACTGCGAGAGCGCGCTCGAGCTCGCCAAGTGGCTCGCCGACCAGCCCGGCGTCGCGAAGGTGATTCACCCTGGGCTCGAGAGCCATCCGCAGCACGCCGTGGCGGCCAAGCAGATGGCTGGCTTCGGCGGGATGATCTCGGTCGAGATCGAGGGCGGGCTGCCGGCTTCCCGGGCGTTCCTGGAGACCACGCGGGTCTTCACCCTCGCCGAGAGCCTCGGCGGCGTGGAGTCCCTCATCGAGCATCCGGCGCTGATGACGCACGGCGCGGTCCCCCCCGAGAAGCGGGCCGCGCTGGGCATTTCCGACGGCCTGATCCGACTCAGCGTGGGCCTCGAGGCCATCGAAGACCTCCGCGCCGACCTCGACCGAGCCCTCGCCGCGGCACGCGGCTGACCCCCCGGTTGCTTGCCGCCAACTGCGGCCGGTTGCTACACATCGCTTTCGAGGCCCCCGCGCCTCGCACGAAAGTAGGGAATGATGCGAACGACGCTTGCCTTGGTCCTGATCGCCTTCGGCGCCTTCTCCTGTGGGGATGATGGCGGCGGCGTGGCGGTGGACGCGCGCTATCAGGTCGCCTGCCCGCTGGACACCTCGGGTCCCGCCTGCGGCGCGGCCTCCGATCCGGTCGACGTGCTCGGCTTCCACGACGAGGACGTGGAGGGGGTGGGAACCATTCGCGCGACCTGCAGCGCGGCCGACGCAGCCGACGGCACGAAGAACCTCAGCTTCTCGCTGGGCTACGGCAACGACCCGCTGATGACCGTCCGCGGGCTCGTGATCTCTCCCGAGGGTGGCCCGGTGCTCGGCTCGAGCTGCACCGTGGAGCTCCGAGACAACGGCAACAGCTACGGCGGCACGACCTACGGCCGTTGCGGCAACGTGGCGCCCACCGAGGACCAGCCCTGCCAGTTCTCGGCCTTCACCTTCAACGACGACGGCGAGTTCGGCCCGGAGCTGGTCACGACCCTCGTCTGCCGCAACCTCCGAGCGCCGGCCGCGCCGAACGACATCGTCCGCGACGTGACCTTCCCGATGCAGCGCAACATGCCGGCGCAGCTCAAGCTGATCAACTGCGAGAACTTCTGACCTCGCCCTCCAGGGCAGTCGCCTTGGACCGCTCCGAGCCGCGCACCGACGATCCGCTGACCGGACGCTTCGACGTCTGGCAGCTGAAGGGTGGTCACCGCTACTCGCTCGACGATGTGCTGACCGCCCGTGAGGCGCTCCGCGCGGCGCCGGCGGCGGAGCGCGTGCTCGACCTCGGCTGCGGCATCGGCTCGGTGCTGCTGATGGAGGCGCACGTCCTCGAAGGCGCGCGGCTGGTCGGCGTCGAGGCACAGACGATCTCCTTCGAGCTCGCCGAGCAGAACGTCGCGCGCAACGGCCAGTCGGAGCGGGTGACGCTGATCCACGGCGATCTCCGAGACCCCACGACCCAGGCCGCTGCGCGTGACGCGGGCGGCCCCTTCGAGCTCATCAGCGGAACCCCGCCCTACATGCCTCCCGGAACCAGCACACCCTCCCCGCACCCGCAGCGAGCGCACGCGCGCGTCGAGCTTCGAGGCGGGGTCGAGGACTACCTCGCCGCGATGGCGCCGCTGCTCGCCAACGACGGTCGTGCCGTCGTCTGCTGTGATGCGCGGCACCCCGAGCGTGCGCTCGACGGCGGTCGCGCGGTCGGTCTCAGGCCGCTCCGGCAGCTCGACGCCGTGCCTCGCGCCGGTCGCGACCCGCTCTTCTCGGTGTTCACCTTCGGGGGCCCCGAATCGACCGAGCCCTTCGTGCACGCCGACCCCTTCGTCGCCCGCGACGAGGACGGCCAACGAACCGAGGCCTACGTCGCTCTCCGTCGCTTCTTCGGTCTGCCCCGACGGAGCGAGTCATGAGTCGCGACCGCAAGGGCGATCGAAAGAGCCGCGACCGCCGCGGCGGCCAGAAGCAGAAGCGCGCGCTCTCGCAGACCGCGCCGACCACCGAGGGGCGCGGCGATCCGCGCTTGCTGGAGGTCTTGAAGGGCGCGTTCGGCAAGCTGGAGATGGATCCGGACCGGCTGACCCACGCCTTCCACACCTACCCCGCCAAGATGCACCCGATGCTCGCCGGGTCGCTGATCCGCGGCTTCTCCAAGCCGGGCGACGCGATCCTCGATCCCTTCTGCGGGAGCGGCACGGTGCTGGTGGAGGCGATGATCTGCGGCCGCCGCAGCCGGGGCGTGGATCTGAACCCGCTCGCGCTTCGCGTCGCGGAGGTGAAGACCGCGCTCCGCGGGAAGCGCTCGCGGGACCAGTTCCTCGAGACCGCGCGCCGCCTCGCCGCTCGCTCCGAAGAGCGCGTGCGCGCTCGGGTCGACGCGCGCGCGCCGCTGAAGGGCGAGGAGCTGCGCTGGTACGCGCCGCACGTGCTCAAGGAGCTCGCCGGACTGCGCGAGGAGATCCTCGAGCTCCCCGACGAGGACCGGCGTGCCTTCGAGATGGTCTTCTCGTCGATCCTGATGAAGGTCTCCAAGCAGCGCTCCGACACGGATGGGCGCGAGACCGAGCGCCGCATCCGGAAGGGGCTGACCACCGAGCTCTTCCTTCGCCGGGCCAGGGAGCTCGAGGAGCGCTGGGGCAAGCTGAGCGCGGCCTGCCGGAAGCTGGACGAGGTCCACCGACCGCGCATGGTCCAGGGGGACGCCCGACACCTCGCGAAGCTGATGGAGGGCCGCGAGAAGATCGACCTCATCGTCACCTCGCCGCCCTATGCCGGCACCTACGACTACGTCGATCACCACGCGCGTCGCTACCCTTGGCTCGGCCTCGAGCCCGAGCCGCTCGAGAAGGGCGAGATCGGCGCCCGCCGCGCGCTCCAGGGGAAGGCGGGAATCGCGCGCTGGGACCGCGAGCTCGGTGACGCGCTGAAGGCGATGCGCGCCGTCCTCGTGGATGATGGTCAGGCGGTGCTGCTGCTCGGCGACGGTCAGATCGGCGATCAGCGCATCGAGGCCGAGCGGCAGGTCGAGCGGCTGGCGCCGGTCGCGGGCCTCTCGGTGCTCGCCGTCGCGTCGCAGGGACGGCGGGACTACTCCGGCCGCCGGAATCGGCGTGAGCATCTGATCGCGCTCCGCGCCGCCGCTCGTTGATCGCCAGACCCGCGACTTCCGTCGAGCACGGGAGCTGTGGTGCAATCCTCACGTGCCACGGTGGCCCGGCAAAGCGAAGTCCCCCTTGGCCTGGGGGGTCGAAGACACCCGAGACGTCGACACGATCGTCGTCACGGTCGTGGTCGGTGGGGCGCGTGCGGCGGCTCTGACCGGCAAGGCCCACGAGTGGAAGGTGCAAGCGGCGGAGGGCAGCTTGATGGGGCCGACCGAGGCGCTGCTCGAGCTTCGCGAGGACTGGCTGGCGGCCGGGTGCCTCGACGACGACCCCATTCCTCGATCGCTGGCGGAGGAACGGATCCAGCTGCCCATCCGTCGACTCGTCGAGGCGCTCCCGTCGGCGTGGGCCCCGCCCACGGCCGGCTACCGTCAGTCGACCAGACGCGGCGCGGTGATCGGCATGGCGGGGGTTCGCGTCGGGGTGGTGCCCAACGCGGGACCCCACCCCGACGCCACCCAGCTCACCTGGCTCCTGGATCACCTGCGCGACTGGGAATGGATCCACGCGGAGGTCGTGGTTCACGGCCCGCTCGAGCTCGACGCCCTCGAGCCGCTCGACCAGTTTCCGGTCCCGCTCCGCCGGCTCTGACGATCAACGAACGCGTACGGCGTCCGCGACGACGACAGAGCCTGCGGCGGCCCACCGTGAGAGCGCCACGCGGTTCCAACCCGCCGAGAAGGTGTAGGTCCCGAGCTCGTTCCAGGCGCTGCCGTTCGTCGTCTGGTCTGCGGTGGTCGAGCCGACCAGGGTCGAGCTGGCGTCATAGAAGAGGAAGGGCGCGGCCGTGGAGCGGTTGGCGCCGGCGACCCAGTGCGCGTCGATGGTGTGGTCGCCGCCGGCCTCCAGGTAGAACCAGAAGTCCGCGGTGTCCGAGATCGGCTGGGTGCTCGCGTAGCGGTAACCGCTCCCCCAGTAGCCGGAGTAGCCGGAGGCGATCCAGCTGCTCGACGCGGAGAACGACGCGACCGTCGAGTCGTTGTTGGCGTCGTCGTCGTCCACGACGATCTCCGAGAAGGTCGTGTCACCGCAGTGCTGTCGGACCAGGTCGATGTACGCCTGCCACGGCCAGTTGGCGCCCGGGTCGGTGCGGTTCGCCTGGAGCTGCCCGTGCGCGACGATGTGATTGGCGTCGCGAGGGATGCCGTACGCCTCGGTGATGTCACAGACGAGCTTGGCCGACTCGTCGAGCAGACCCGAGTCCCACGTCGTTTGGCTGGCGAAGCCCGCGTGCTCCACGCCCACCGTGAAGCCGTTGCTGCCGTAGCCACTCAGGTTGCAGCGCGTGTCGTCGTTGAGCGAGCAGTTGTAGGTCGCGCCGATGTGCCAGGCCTTGCGAGCCTCGGTGACCATCTGCGAGATTTCGCTGCCGTCGGCGTTCACCACGTAGTGCGCGCTGACGCCGCTGCTCGAAGAGGTCAGCGTGGCCCAGCAGCCGGCGTACGAACCCTCGCAGGAGTGGATGATCACCATCTGGATGTCGCCGGGTGACCCCGAGGGTCGGCTGCTGTGGTTGGGCGACGCGCGCCAGACCGCGTCGGGGTAGTCGGGTCCGGGGTCCAGCGCCTGCGTGGTCCGACCGATCGGACCGACGGCGACGGGGGCGGGCACCTCGATCTGCTCGATGCGCTGCGGAGCCACGCGACCGATGACCTGGCCTTCACCGTCTCGCGCCACGAAGCCGCGACGCAGCGCGCCGAAGACGTCCATGTCGGCGTAGAGCGTGCGCGCCACGGGGTCGTCGATGCCCGAGTACGCCTCGAGCACCGGTGCCCACGCCTCGAGAGGATCGGACGCGTCGATGCCGAGCTCTCCGGCGGTTCGCGCCAACCACGCCGCGGCCGCGTGCACGTTGGGGGCCGCTTCGGTGCGCACGTCGTCGAGCGACGCTCCGATGAGGCGCGCGCCTTCGCTGGCACGCTCGGCGCGAAGGGCCATCACACCGAACGCCGGCGGAAGGCCGTGCGTGTGGGCGCCAGGCTCGGGCCAGACCATCGTCCATCGGGTCTCCGCCCACGCGATGCCCTGCAGGAGCTCCTCCGGGACACCGTGCTCGACGCTCGCGTTGGCGAAGATCGCCACGAGGTCCGCGGGCTGGGCGACCGACGGCGCGGGGCCATCGTAGTCTCCTTCCGCGCCGGTCGAGCAGCCGAACGCCAGCCCGACCACCAGACACACCACTCCCCGGCCGATCGATCGATCACCCATCTCGTCCACCTTTCGCTGGGTCGGCGCACGCGAGGTCGTCTCGACGCGCCGACGTTCTTCCCATGACCCGAGCCGCGACAATCCTTCGCGCTGCGATGCACGGAAGAGACGCGCGGACCTTTTCAGCGCCGCGCTCCAAGGGGAGGTAGGATCCCGCCGATGGACGGTGGGAGAGCGAAGCCGGAGCCGCTGAAGCTCGAAGCGGCGACGAAGAAACCTCGCCGTCGCTTCGCGCGTCGCGCGGCGGATCCCCCGGGGATCGCCTGGTACGGCTTTCGTTCGCTCTGGGGTCACGTACGGCACTTCGCGGCGAGCGCGATCGCCTCGGACGGCATCGACGGACGCGAGTGGATGCGCCCCGACCCGCCCGAGGAGCTCACGGAGCGCATCGCCCAACGGATCCGTGCGCCCCAGCCGGACGCGCCCACGCTCACCGAGGCGCTCGAGACGGACCTCTGGATCGACTACCTCGCCGACTCGGGTGAGCACGCGGGCGTGACCGAGGCGGTCGCGCGGCTCATCGCCCGCGAGGCATGGGTGCCGGACCCGGAGGGGTTCGGCGAGATCCTCGCCCCGCGCGGGCACCTGCTGATCTTCGGTGGGGACACCGCGTACCCGGTGGCCACCGCGCGCGAGATCCACGACCGGGTGATGGTGCCCTTCAACAAGGCGCTCTTCGAGGTGGGCGAAGACGGCGAGCGGCGCGCGCTCCTCGGCATTCCCGGCAACCACGACTGGTACGACGGGCTCGACGGGTTCAGTCGACTCTTCCGCTACAAGCGCTTCGACGAGGACGACGCCGTCGTGCCAGGGATGATCCGCTCGGCGGACACCTCGATCGCGGGCCGCGCCGCCGAGCTCGTGAAGAACATCGTCGTGGGCGACGCGCGCGACAAAGCCGACGCGATGGTCTTCCACGGCTATCGCGCGATGCAGTCGGCGAGCTATTGGGTGCTTCCCATCGCGCCCGGCATCCTCCTGGTCGGCGCGGACCGTCAGCTCCGCAAGGTCGACGCCCAGCAGCGCACCTTCATTCGCCACGCTCGAGAGGCCGCGGAGAAGAAGGGCGGCGCGAAGATCTGGGCGCTCTTGCCCGACCCCTACCTCGCGTTCGGGCGACCGAGCACCACCGGGCAAGAGACGGTCGAAGCGCTGGGTCTCGACACCGACGTCGACGACACCTTCCTGCTGAGCGGCGACATTCACCACTACCGGCGCGAGAGGGTGGGCCAGGCGCTCCACGTCACCGCCGGCGGTGGCGGCGCGTTCCTCCACCCGGCACCGATCCAGAAGGACCCCGACCGGAACGAGCCCGAGGTCGAGTGGCCCGACGCGAAGCAGTCCCAGCGGCTGCTGCGTCAGGTGCCCTGGTACGTCGCCCTCGGTCGCGCGGGACTGATCCCACACGTGATCATGGGCCTGCTCTACGCGCCCTTCCTCGGTCTCGGCGGTTGGTGGGCCGGCCACGACGGCCTCGGCATCGCCACGCTCATCGCCGGGGTGGTGACCGCGATCGCCTACGCGTTCCTCGGAGGCGTTCGGGACGGACCCTACCTCCCGATCGTGCTGCTCTCGTCGCTGGCTGGCGCGACCACCTCGCTCATCCCGATGGGGACGCTCCAGGTCTTCGCGTTCGCCGCGGAGCACCTCGAGCTACAGCCGAACGCGTGGCTCGGTGGCGTGCTCGCGCTCACGGGCGCGATGGTGGCGGGCGGGTTGGTCTTCGGCGGCTACTTCGCCGCGCTCACACGGCTCGGTCTGGAGGAGACCCAGGCCTTCACCGCCCTCGCGCACCCGGGCTACAAGCACTTCGTCCGCTTCCGCGTGAAGGCCGACGGGAGCGCCGTCGACGGCTGGGTGATCGGCATCGCCGACCCGCTCGATCCGCGCTGCAAGCCCGTCCTCGTCGACCGATTCCGCTGGGTCGTCGACCCGGAGGCCGCCAAGAGCCCGCCCGTCTCGGCGGACGCGACCATCGTGGATTGACCGCTTTTTTGACCCCCGACCATCCCTTGCGGAAGGTCGGGGCATGGCGTCGGAGGAACGACAGGAGCTGCGGGGGACGACGCTCGACGCTCGCTACACGCTCGGGGGGGTCATCGGCATCGGTGGCACCGGCGTGTGTTTCGAAGCGACGCGATTGAGCGATGGTCATCCGGTGGTGGTGAAGACGCTCCGGCCGATCTTCGCGGATCACCCGGACCTGGCGCGACGGCTGCGTCGCGAGGGCGAGGTCTCTCGCCGCGTGGCCCATCCGAGCATCGTGCCCGTCATCGACGAGGGGATTCTCTACGACGGATCGCCTTACACGGTGATGGAGCGGATCGATGGTGAGCCGCTCCACCGCATTCTGCGTCGCATGGGACCGCTCGAAGTCCCCGTGGTCGCCGCGATCGTCTTGCGCGTCGCCGACGTGCTCCACCGCGCGCACGCCGCGGGCTACGTGCACCGGGACGTGAAGCCCGAGCACATCATCCTCGACCGTACCTCGAAGGGCGAGCTGCGGATGTGGCTGCTCGACTTCGGTGTCTGCGCCGCCGAGACCGCGCCCGCCGACGAGGTCGAGCGCGAGCGCGGCCGGGTCTACGGCACCCCTTCCTACGTCTCTCCGGAGCAGGCCTCCGGCAACCCGGCCGTCGATGCGCGCGCGGACATCTTCGGCCTCGGGGTCGTCGTCTTCGAGGCCCTCGCCGGTCGTCTGCCCTACTCGGGCTCGACCGTGACCAACCTGCTGCGCGCGATCATCCGCGAGGACGCCCCGCGGGTCGGCCTCCTGGTCGATGGCGTGAGCCAAGAGCTCGACGCCATCGTCGCGCAGATGCTCTCGCGCAAGCGGGAGAACCGGCTCACGAACATGCGAGCGCTCGCGCGCGCCTGGCTCCCCTACGCCCGCGACCGACGCGCCATCGAGCGCAACATCGCTGCGTCGCTGGACCTCAAGACCGCCTCGACCGGCTACCGGTCGGTGGTCTCCGAGCACGTGACCACCGTCGAGCGTACGGCCGCCTGACCCTCGCGTTCGCGACGGAACGAACCTAGAGATCGGCCATGAGCACTCCGGCCGACATCCCGCCCTTCCTCTACGGCACCGCGTGGAAGGAGGAGCGCACCGAAGCGCTGGTCGAGAAGGCGCTCGCGGCGGGCTTTCGCGGGATCGACACCGCCAACCAGCGAAAGCACTACCACGAGGCCGGGGTCGGGGCGGCGCTCGCGAAGGCATTCACCGGAGGGATGGCTCGCGACGAGCTCTTCCTGCAGACCAAGTTCACCTTCCGCGGAGGCCAGGACCACCGACTGCCCTACGACCCGGACGCGGCGACCGGTGAGCAGGTGCGCCAGTCTTTCGACCGCTCGCTCGAGCACCTCGGGGTCGAGCGCATCGACTCGCTCGTCCTGCATGGTCCCTCGCGGCGGGAAGGGCTCGGTCCAGCCGACGAACGCGCGTGGCGCGCGATGGAGGCCATCCATGGCGAGGGCCGCGTGCGCTTCATCGGCCTGAGCAACGTCAGCGCGTCTCAGCTCGATGCGTTCATCGAGCTCGCCGAGGTCGCGCCCACCTTCGTCCAGAACCGCTGCTACGCGAGCCGCGGCTGGGACGCTGCCGTACGCCAGCGCTGCGACGGCGCGAAGATCGTCTACCAGGGCTTCTCGCTCCTGACCGCCAACCGCGACGCGCTCGCGCGGGACTCGGTAAAGGCGATCGCCAGAGCCCACGGCGTCACGGTGCCGCAGGTCGTCTTCGCCTTCGCCCGACAGCTCGGGATGCTCCCGCTCACCGGCACGAGCGACCCCCAGCACATGCGGCAGGACCTCGACTCGCTGCAGCTGACTCTCGGCGACGACGAGCTACGCACGATCGAGACCGTCGGCCTCTGAGCCCCTTGGCAATCGCCGCCTCGGGCGCCAGAGTTCGGGGCGATGATCGTCGAGCAACTCTGGACCGCGAATCCATTCCGCAACTTCAACTACCTGATCGCTTGCCCCGACACGGGCGAGGCGCTGGCCATCGATCCGCTGGACCACGCGAAGTGCCTCGCGGCGGCGAAGGAGAAGGGCTGGACGGTCACCCAGGTGCTCAACACCCACCACCACATGGACCACATCGGCGGCAACGGACCGATGAAGGCGGCGACGGGTGCGACGATCCTCGCCCACGCGGGTGCCAGCGATCGGATCAAAGACATGGATCGCGGCCTCTCGGCGGGCGACGTCGTGAAGGTCGGCAAGAGCGTGGAGCTCGAGGTGCTCGACACACCGGGCCACACCATGAGCCACGTCTGCCTGCTCTCGCGGACCGACACGCCCGCGCTCTTCTGCGGCGACACCCTCTTCAACGCCGGCGCCGGCAACTGCCACAACGGCGGCCATCCCGCCGAGCTCTACGAGACCTTCGCGGGTCAGCTCGCGAAGCTCCCCGACGCGACGCTCATCTACCCGGGGCACGACTACATCGAGAACAATCTCGGCTTCACCCTCGACCGCGAGCCGGACAACGCGAAGGCCAAGGCGCTGATGGGCGACGTCGATGGTCAGGACCCGAACGACCCGCTCGTGACCACGCTCGCGCTCGAGAAGGAGATCAACACCTTCTTCCGGCTCCACAGCCCGACGGTCATCGCCAAGTTGCGCGAGCGCTTCGACGACCTGCCCGACGAGCCGGACGCGAAGACGGTGTTTCTGAAGCTGCGGGAGCTGCGGAACTCCTGGTAGTCGCGCCGCCGACTCCGACTTCCGACTTCCGACTCAGGCCCGCGTACAGAGAAACAACGCGTCGTCGAGCTGCACCACGGGCTGCCGCTTTCCGCCCCGGCACAGATACGGCACGCGCGACAACGACCGGACGTCGTAACCGAGCGGCCGCAGCAGGTCCGACTCCAGCGTGCTCGCCGCGTGCTCCCAGCTCCGTCGATCGATCGGGAGCATCTCCTCCGGGTCGACGGTCGCCGGCCCCACGTGCACGTGCGGCGCGAGCGGTAGCGGCGTCGCGATCAAGAGCCACGCGCCCGGTGCCATCAGGTCGCGCAGGTTTTCGAGCAACGAGATCGGATGGCTCGTCCGGTCGATCACGTTGAGCAGTGCGATCGCGTCGAAGGGCGCCACATCGATCAGCCGATCGTGGACCAGGTCCTTCTCGTGGCAGAGGTAGCCCTTCTCCCGGAGCCGCTTGGCCATGCCCTTCGAGAGCTCGGTGGTCTCCACCGCATCGAAGAGCGGCGCGAGCTCCGCCGTCACGTGCCCATCGCCCGCGCCCACGTCGAGCAACCGCCCGCCCTTCGAGAGCTTCGTGGCCGCGAGCAGCCGCTCGAGCTGCCCGGTTCCGACCACCCGCATGTCGTGGGTCCCGGCGAGCGCGTTCGCGTCGTAGTCGCTGAGCATCGTGCGGGCCACCGCGCGTGCCGCGAGCGCCAGCGCCTTGTTCGGTCGGTCGATGGCGTCGTCGATCCACTGGCGCGTCGCGTCGTCCGGCGGAACCTCCACGAAGCGCTCCCGGAGCAGACCGGAGAGGTTCGCGCGCTTCGCTTCGAAGCGCAGTCGGTGTCCGCGGTGCCGCAACATGGGTCAGGGAGTGAACGTTTCGACCGTCGGGACCGCCGCGAAGACCGGCTCGTTGGCCCCGCCGATGACCCACACCCGACCGTCGACCCCCGCCATCGCGTGGCCGTGGCGCGGCGTCGGGATCGGCGCGGCGCTCGACCACTCCATCGTGGTCAGGTCGAGGGCCTCGAAGGTCTGGAGCGCGCGGTCGCGCTCCTCGCCACCACCGACGTACGCGACGCCATCGAGCACCGCCGCCGCGAACCCGCCGTGCGGGGTCGGCATGGTCGGGCCGGCGCGCCATTCGTTGGCCTCGGGGTCGTAGATCTCGACCACGTCCATCGTCGGCTCGAGGCTGATCGATCGCCCGCCGAGGATCCAGAGCTCTCCATCGTGGGCGAAGCTGGCGACGTGCTCGCGCGGTGTCGGGATCGACGCGCCTTCGCGCCACTCGTCGGTCTCCGGGTCGTAGATCAGCGCGGGCGCGGCCGCGGCCAGCTGCGCGTCGCTGTTCGCGCCCAGACCCTGGCCCGCCCCGACCACGATCTCGCCACCGATCGCTGCGGCGCCCGCGGCGGCTCGCGGTTCCGGCAGGGACGCGATCGACGTCCACTCGCTCGCACCGGCGCGCAGGACCCAGCAGTCCGCCAAGGCCTCGAAGGCCAGGCTGTCCATGCCGCCGATGGCGTAGAGGTCTCCGTCCATCGCGACCAACGAGAGGTGGTGCCGCATCGCCGGGAGGGCGGGGAGCTCCTGCCAGACGCCCACGCTCGGGTCGAGCTGTCGAACGGTGCCGACGATCCGAATCGTCGACTCGAAGCCACCCGCGATCACGATGGTACCGTCGAGGACCGCGGCGGTGACCTCTTGCAGGGGCGCGGGCAGGCACTGCTCGCAGCTCCAGGGCGCCTCGGCCGGGCACCCGGCGCATGCCGGTGCCGGCATGTCCGAAGGAGGCGCGTCGGCCATGAAGAGATCGGCGGGCGGGCTGGCGTCCATCACCGCCGCGTCTACTTCGCCATCGCCATCATCGTCGCCGCAGCCCAGCGCGATCGCGCCGAGCAGCAGCACCCCCACCCGTCGCATCAGTTCGCCTTCCCCGGGCTCTTTCGTTTACCCCACATGCGGTCCCAACCCTTCCGATAGGCGCTCGAGCTGACCCTGGCGGGTCCGGCCTCGGCCTTCGTCGACCGGGGCGCCTCGTACTCCACGTCCACGTCGCAGAGCAGCGGCATCTCGGGTCGCGGCGTCAGCTTCACCAGGTCGCCGGTGAGCGGCTTGCCGTCCTCCACCGGACGAATCTGACCGGCGCTCAGCTCATCGCCCTTCTTCCGGAGGACTTCCAGTCCCTTGCCGTCGGCGGTGCGGCCGTGGACGAGGACCACGTCTTCGGTCTTGGTCTCGCCCTTCACGGGCGGCGGAGGCTTGGGGATGCGGTCGGACTCGGCCACGGCTTCTCAGATAATGCAGGATGGGCCCGTCGTCACGGGGCAGGGCGCTTGCCAGGCTCCCGCCTCCGAGGGAGGTTGGGCCCGTGAAGATCCGCTACCACGCCGCCGCCCGCGAGCTCGCCCAGCGCTCCGAGGAGACCCTCGAGCCGCAGGGACCGCTCGACGAAGCGGCCCTCCGGGCGTTGCTGGCCGAGCGGCACCCCGCGCTCGCGCCCCACCTGCCTCGGATGCGCTTCGCCCGGAACGGGGACTTCGCCGCCAAGGACACTCGCTACGAGCCCGCCGACGAGATCGACGTGCTGCCGCCCGTCGCTGGTGGCGCCCCGGAGGATCCGGTGCGGCTGGTCGCCATCCGCGAGACACCGCTCTCGATCGACGAGTGCTACGACGCCGTCGCCCACCCCGGCGCAGGAGGCATCGCGCTCTTCGTCGGGGTCGTCCGAAACCACGCCGACGGTCAATCGGTGACCGGGCTCGAGTACGAGGCGCACGACACCCTGGCGCCGAAGGAAGCTCGCCGGGTGCTCGAGGGAGTCGCCGCCGAGATCGAGGGGGTCCGCCTCGCGGCCACCCATCGGGTCGGCCCGCTCGAGGTCGGGGAGCGTGCGGTGGTCGTCGCCGCCTCCGCCGCCCATCGGGACGCCGCCTTCCGGGCCTGCCGGCTGACCATCGACCGCTTCAAGGAGACGGTGCCCATCTGGAAGCGGGAGCACTTCGACGCCAGCGACCCCCGCTGGGTGAACCTCGAATAGAGCGTTGGGCGTGAGCCCGCTCTCGGTCTCGCCCGCGATTCTTGGCAGCGCGCGCCCGATCGGGAAGGATGGCGCAGGTGACGGTCGCGTGACGGAAGGTGAACACTCTTCCGGCCGTAAGAAACCGTTCGGATGCACGCCATGGAGATCACCACCACCGCCAAAGACGTCGCGCCCGGCATGGCCGCCATCGCGACGACCATGGCGCGGCTCTACGGCTACGAGCAGGAGCCCCGGCACTGGTCGAGCGACGACTCCGCTCGGGCCGGGGGGCAGGACCCGCTCGAGGGCGTCAGCGCCTTTCCGGCCGGCGACCACTGGCACTACGTGACCTACGGGCTGACCCAGCTCTACGAGGACGACTCCTCGTTCCCGGCGCGGCCGGGTGTGAGCGGCTTCGGTTTCGAGCTCACCTTCCGGGTCGCGCGCCACGCCGGCGACGAGGCGCCCTACTGGCCGGTGCAGATGCTCCAGCGTCTCGCGCGCTACGTCTTCCGGAGCTCGAACGTGTTCCGGGCGGGTGACCACATGGAGCTCAACGGACCGCTCGGCGGCATCCGGAACACCCAGCTCGAGGCGGTGCTCTTCACGGAGGACCCGCAGCTCCCGCCGCTCGAGACCCGCAACGGCACCATCCAGTTCGTCCAGGTCTTCGGCGCGACCAGCGACGAGGTCGACGCGGTGCGCGACTGGCGCTGCGACGGCTTCCTCGAGCTCGCTTCGGCGCGCAACAAGATGCTCGTGACCTACCCGGGCCGCTCGTCGATGATGAGTGACCCCGAGTTCGCGAAGGCGTGCCGCAAGGGAGCGCGTCGCGACGGTTCTTCCCACGGCTCGAGCTTCGCCTCGGTGGTTCGCTGGGAGAAGGTGGGCGAGGGCGTCGAGATCACGGTCGGCGCGATCGCCGTGCCGGATCTCTTGCGGATGCTTCGGCTCCGCCTCCCCTACAACCGGACCTTCAAGCTCGTCGGCCGTGCCGCGAGCGTGGTCTTCGTGCCCGGCCTCGGCTCGGGGTGGCAGCCCGATGGACCGGAGCTGATCCTCTCGGTTCCCTGGGACGCCGCGGGGGCCATGGCCGAAGACCTGGAGCCCAAGCGCGGCCGCTACGAGTGGCCGGGGCTGGATGGCGTCACGATCCTCGTGGAGCCCACCGACGTGCGCGGCGCCCGCGGTGAGCTCCTCCGCGTCATCGGTTGACCGCGCCGCCCTCCCTTCGCTACCCGTGAGGCATGGTCGCCGCGCCGCCCCTCCGTCGCTCGCCCGAGCCCGTCCGCTCATCGAGCCGAAACCTCTCGGCGCTCGGCTTCCGTTCGCAGCCGAAGGAGCTCCCGCGTACCCGTCTTCGCATCGAGGGCGACGTCCCGACGTGGCTGCGAGGCACCCTGCTTCGCACCGGGCCCGGCACCTTCGAGGCACCGAGCCGCGACATCGAACATTGGTTCATGGGGCTCGCGATGCTCGTCCGGCTGCGCATCGGCGACGAGCCCGGCGTGGCCGAGGTGAGCGCCAAGCACCTCAAGTCCCACGCGCGTGAGCGCGCGATGCGGCCCAACCCCTTCCCGCGGCTGCGCGCGCTGGCAGAGCGTATCCGGCCTTTCCTCGGCGAGCGCCCCACGACCGACGACGGCAGCGTCAACGTCGCGCGCATCGGCGACGCGATGGTCGCCATGACCGAGACCACCCGCCGCGCGCGCTTCGACCCGACCACCCTCGAAGCGCTCGGGACCCTCGAGCACCGCGACGTCCTCGAGGGCCACCTCACCACGGCGCACCCGCATTGGGACGCGAAGCGCGGCTGCCACTTCAACTACATGAGCCGCTTCGGCCCGAAGGTGGTCCACGTCGCGTACCGGATGGACGCGGGTCGCCGGCACCTGCTCCGCGAGCTCGAGACCGACCGACCGGCCTACATGCACTCGTTTGGCGCGACCCCGAACCACCTGATCTTCGTCGAGGGTCCGCCCTTCGTGCAGCCGCTGAAGCTCCGCTTCCTCACCGCCGACTTCTTCAGCTGCCTCACGTGGGATGGCGCTGCGGGGACGCGCATTCGCGCGGTGCACAAGGACTCCGGCGCGGTCCAGACGTGGCATCTCGACGAGCCCCTCTTCACGTTCCACACGATCGACGGTCGCGAGACGGGCGACTCGCTCGAGCTGGATCTGATCACCTACCCGGACAGCAGCGTGCTCCAGGAGCTCGTGCTCGAGCGGCTGCGCAGCGAGGGGCCGCCCAAGGCGATCGGCGCCGTGCGTCGCATTCGATTGCCGAGCCACGGGCCGGCCACCATCGACGGCCTCGACGTGCCGGGACTCGAGCTCCCGCGGATCGATCCCCGGCGCGCCGGAGACTCACGAATGGTCTATGGCGTCACGAACGATCTGCCCGGCACCTTCGTCGATGGCCTGGTGAAGGTCGACCGCGCGAAGGGCACCCACACGCCATGGCGCGGTGACGGCCTCTTTCCCGGCGAGCCCATCTTCGTGCCCGACCCGCGCGCCGCCTCGGAAGACGAGGGCGTGGTGATCTCGTTGGTGCTCGACGGTCACCGCGAGCGTTCGCTCTTCGTCGTGCTCGACGCGAAGAGCTTCACCGAGCGTGCCCGGATCGAGCTGCCGCTCTTCGTGCCGCAGGGCTTCCACGGCGAGTTCTTCGCCGACTGACTACTCGGCGGGAGCGACGGCCGCGTCGGTGCTCTCGGCGAGCGCCGCGGTCGGGCGGATCACGGAGAGCGCGACCCCCACGGCGCCACCGAGCTCCTCGAGTGTGGCGCCGGCGCGGCGCATCATCCCGAGGCCCTGGAGCGTCGCGGTCAGGTGTCGAGACACCGCGTCCGGGTCGAGCGGCTCGACCTCACCGCGGGCCACGGCGTTCTTCAGGGCGTTCCGGAACGCCTGCATCGTGCGGTACATGTGCGCCTGCACACGCTCGGCGACATCCGGGTCGTCGGCGCCGAGCTCGACGCAGCTCCGACCGATGAGGCAGGTCCGGGGCGTCTCGGCCGGCTTGGCCTCCCTCTGGCGCAGCCCGTCGAAGAAGCCGATGACCTCCGCGTAGCCGGCGTCGGGCGCCTCGAGCTGGGAGAGCATCCCGCTGGCGCGCCGCTCGATGTAGCGGTCGAGGCAGGCGAGGTAGAGATTCCGCTTGTCACCGAAGGCGTTGTAGAGGCTCTGGCGGCTGATCCCCATGCAATCGAGGAGAGCCTGGAGCGAGGTCGAGGCATACCCGTCCCGCCAGAAGAGCTCCATCGCCCTCTCCAGCACCGTCTGCTCGTCGAATGCTCTCGGTCGTCCACCCATTTGGTGAGCCTTCACTTTGGCCATCGACGCGGATTCGGTCAAATGACACGTGTCTCGGGTGATTCGTCGAGCCAGACGCCGCAGCGTTGCTCCGGGGGGCCGCAAAAGGCACTGTGGCGCCCGTGAAGACGCTCCTCGCCGTGCTCCTGGTGGCCACCTGCGCCCCGAAAGACCCGCCCGCCACCTCCGCCGACGTGGTCCGGCAGCGCCCTCCCGCCGAGCGGATCGTGGCGCTCGAGACCGGCGAGGACGTGACCGAGGAGGAGATGCTCGCCGACCTCGAGCGGGGCCGGGTCATCTACATCGGCGAGGTCCACGACGAGGCCGAGGACCACGCGGTGCAATATCGCCTCATGCGGCTCCTCTACGATCGGCACCCCTCGATCGCCGTCGGGATGGAGATGTTCCAGTACCCGTACCAGCCGGTGCTCGACGACTGGACCAACGGTCGACTCGACGAGACCAACCTCCGCCGACGAAGCGAGTGGGACCGTCGCTGGGGCTTCGACTACGCGCTCTATCGGCCGATCCTCGACTGGACCCGCGCCCGCGCGATCCCGGTGCTCGCGCTCAACGCGCCCTCGGAGATCACCCGGACGGTGGCGAGCGAAGGGCTGGATGGGCTCTCCGAAGCGCAGCGCGCCGAGCTCCCCCCACTCGACCTGGAGAACGAGGCCCATCGGGCGATGGTGATGGCCGCCCTCGGGGAGCACGCCCACGGTGGCGACGACCCGGTGGCTCTCGAGCGCTACTACACGGCCCAGGTCGTCTGGGACGAGACCATGGCCGAGCGGGTCGCCGAGTCGGTCGAGCGGAACGACGCGCCCAGCCGGCTGGTCGTGCTCGCGGGCGCGATGCACGTCCGGGGCGGGCTGGGCATCCCCTCCCGCGCCTCGCGTCGGGGCGCCACGCCCTACCGCGTGGTCCTCGTCGCCCACGACGAGGAGGAGCTGGAGGGGTTGATGGCCGAGGACCCGCCCCCGGCGGACTACGCCTGGCTGGCGGGTGACGCCGACGAGGAGTGAACGGCGATTGCGTCGAAGCGCGCGGCGGTCGACACTGCCGACCATGCTTCGCTCCTTTCGGCTCGCGGTCGGCTTCGCCGCGCTCGTACTCGTCTCCTGCGGCTCGGACGGCAGCACCGCGATCCACGAGCTCCCGGCCGCGGAGGTGGACACCACCGGGGCGGCCTTCTTCGACACGCCGTGGCCGACGGACCTGCGCCTGGACGCGACCGGCCACATCGACGTGAGCAGCTTCCCGAACCCGGCCAGCGTGCGCCTGCTCGAGACATACAAGGCCATGATGAACGCGCGCCTGACCGGCTACAGCGTCAGCGCGCCGGCCTACTTCCGCTTCACCTCGCCCATCGATCCGGCGTCGCTGCCGGTCAACGGCGCCGCCAGCCTCGAGGACGGATCGAGCATCGTCGCGGTCGCGCTCGAGGGGCCGAACGCTGGCGAGCGCCACCCGATGGTCGGGCACTTCCGCGAGGAGCCGACCCTCTACTGGTCCGAGAACACCCTCGCGGTCCGCCCGCCGCACGGGCTGCCTTTCGAGCCCGACACCACCTACGCGATCGCGCTCACGAGCGAGCTCCAGGCCGCCGGCGGTGGGTCCGTCCAGCGCTCCAACACCCTCGACCAGCTCCTCTCCGGCTCCGGCGATGCCGACGCGGCCGCTCTCTATGCGCCCGCCGTGGCGGCGCTCGAAGGCGTCGGCGTCGCCGAGCGCGACATCGTGAACCTGACCGTCTTCACCACCCAGCACCCGACCATCGAGCTCGAGCAGGCGCGTGACTGGCTGGTGGCGCAGGACCCGCCGGCGCGCGTGAACATGAGCGACCGGTGGATCGAGGACACCGAAGACTACCGGTTGGTCCATGGCGCGTACGTGTCGCCGATCTTCCAGGACGGAGAGCTGCCCTACTCGACCGAGGGCGGCGAGGTGACCGTCGTCGACGGAGTCCCGACCGTGCACGGCGAGTTCGAAGCCCGCTACGCGATGACGGTCCCGACCACCGACATGCCCGAGTCCGGTTGGCCGATCGTGCTCTACGCCCACGGCACCGGCGGCGACTTCCAGACCTTCGTTCGCAACGGCGTCGGTGGGGACCTCGCCCGGCAGGGCTTCGTGACGATGGGCGTCGACCAGATCCACCACGGCACCCGCAACCCCGGGCCTGCCGGACCCGAGTCGCTGGTCTTCAACTTCGGCAACCCGCTCGCCTTCCGGGACAACGCTCGGCAGGCGGCGCTCGACGTCGTCGCGCAGGCGGCGTTCGTGCGCGCCAACCCCGAGATCACGCCCCGCGCCATCGGCGAGGGCAACCTCATCGACCCCGACCGCGTCTACTTCTACGGCCACTCGCAGGGTGGCCTGAACGGGCCACTCTTCCTGGCGATCGACGACCAGGCGAAGGGCGGCGTGCTCAGCGGCGCGGGCGGCCACCTCGCCATCGCGCTCGTGGACAAGGTCGAGCCCGTGAACATCCCGCAGCTCGCCGCGTTGCTGCTGCGCATTCCCGGTAGCGGCGACGCCGCGCTCGAGAACGAGCACCTCGTCTACGAGCATCCGATCCTCGCGTTCCTCCAGACCTGGACCGACGTGGCCGACCCGACCAACTACGTCCACTACCTCTTCCGCGATCCGCGCGAAGGCTTCGCGCCGAAGAGCATCCTGCAGACCGAAGGCATCACCGATGCCTACACGCCGCCGCGTTCGATCGAGGCGCTCGCCACCGCCGCAGGGATCCCGCCGCTGATGCCCGTCCTGCAGCCGATCGAGCCGATGGAAGCGATCGGGCTCGCCCCCGTGAGCGCCCCCGTGAGCGGGAACGTCGCCGGAGGCGCCGCGACCGCGGGGCTCATCCAGGTGGACGGCGGCCACTTCGTCGCGTTCGACGACGATCTCCGCGTTCGGATCGCGGACTTCTTCGGCTCCTTCGCCGAGGGGGTTCCCACGATCCCGTGAGCGATGACGCCGAGCGCATCGTGCGGGAGGTCGCGGAGGCCGAGGAGTTCTTCGACGACCTGGAGGGCCTGACGGTGATCGGGCGCGGAGAGATCCACCGCGCTCGGGTCGACGAGGTGCTCGACGAAGAGGCCTCGAGCCAGGCCGGTCGCGTCGCTCGGCACGCGGTGGCCTGGGACGGACCACCGGCGTGGCTCGAGCTCATCGAGTCCGGGGCCGTTCCCGATTCGTTGCCGCTCACCCCGATGCCGCTCCCCGAGGGCTATCGCGACAGCTCGGCGCTGCAGCAGCTCCCGGAAGGGCCGCGTCGGCGACTCGCGGGGGCCCTCGAAGGGTGGGCGCTGACCTCCGAGGGGACCACACCACCGCACCGCATCCGGCTCTGGCGCGACGACGTGATCCACGCCCGGCTGGCGTCTTACCATCTCTGGGTGTCCACCGAGCCGCGCCAGGCGTTGGTGGTCGCCCACGAGCGGACCCCCGGTCAGGTCGCGGGTGGGGTGGTCGTGACCCTGCTCTCCGGCGTGGGGGCGGGGGGCTTCGGCCTCCTCCTGGGCCCGGTCGTGGGCGCCTGTGCCTTTGCGTTCGGCGCCGGCCTGATGGGGGTGACCGCCGGCCAGGTACTCAAGCGCCGCTTCCAGACCGCCTGGCTCCGCGAAGAGACCTGAGCCCCTCCGCGAAGTGGGGTGAACCCACCAGCCAGGGGCTGATACTCTCTGGGTATGCGTTCTTGGTGGTTGGCCTTGTTGGCGGCCGGTTGTGCGGTCGATGTGTCCGGCGTTCCGGCTCGCGCGCCGGGCTCCGACCTCGGCGTCGAGGATCTCGGCATGGTCGATCTCGGGGGCCGCGACCTCGGCATGGTCGATCTCGGAGGCCGCGACATGTTCGTCCCGCCCACGGACATGCCGACCGGTCCCTGTCAGGCGCACGCCGACCCCGGCGCCACCGGCGGCACGGGCACCGCGGCCGATCCCTTCGGATCCGTGATGGCCGCCCTCGACGCGGTGTCGCCCGGGGACGTCATCTGCCTGGCCGAGGGCACCTTTGATGAAGACGTCGCCGTCACCCGTCAGGGCGTGACCCTGCTCGGCGGCTGGTGCAGCGGCTTCGACCTGCAGGACCCGGGCGGGTGCAGCACGACCATCCGTTCGCCTTCTGGCCGCGGCCTCGGCATCGCCGATGCGAACAACGTGCGCATCGAGGATCTGGGTCTTCAGAGCGCGAACGCCACCGCGGGGGTCTTCAGCGCCTACGGCGCGCGGGTGGTCCGCTCGACGGGCGTGGTCTTCGAGAGCGTCGACGTGCTGGTCGGCAACGGCCGCGACGCGGGCAACGGCGATCCGGGCTCGAGTCTGGGCAACGCGGACGTTGGCGGTATGGGCGGTACCGGCGGCGGGACCCTCGCCGAGCCGGCGGCCGCGGGGACCCCCGGTCCGAGCCCTTGCGCTCCGGGCGGCCAGGGCGGGCGCGGCGGCGTTCCGTTCACCGAGCCGACCGGTGGCGCGGCGGGGAGCGGCGGTGCGAGCGCCGGTACGGCGGGCGCGAACGAGATCACCTCTGGGCCCGTGGCCGGAGGAGATGGCGGCGACGGCGCGGACGGAGGTGAGGGCGCCGGCGGTGCCGGTGGCGCCGACTTCGGGACGCTGACCCCCTTCGGTATGTACGTGCCCGCGGCCGGCGCCAACGGCACCCCAGGCCAAGACGGCGGCAGCGGCGGCGGCGGCGGTGGCGGCGGCGCCGGCATCATGGGCGGCAACGTCGACCGCGGTGGCGGTGGCGGTGGCGGTGGAGGCGCGGGCTGCGGTGGCGGCGGTGGCGGCGGCGGCGGCGGTGGTGGCGCGTCGCTCGGAGTGGTCATCGGCCAGGGTGCTTCGGTCGAGCTGATCGACTTGCGCATCGCCGTCGGCGACGCGGGTGACGGCGGCGACGGCGGCGACGGAGGCGGTCGCAGCAACGGCGCGAATGGCGGCGACGGAGGCCCCGCGTCCGGCGGTGCCGGCGAGCCCGGAGGGGATGGGGGCGCCGGTGGCCGAGGGGGTCACGGTGGCGGCGGCGGTGGCGGCGGCGGTGGCCCGGTGGTCGGCGTGGTCGTGTCGGCGAGCGGCTCGTTCACCGACAGCGGCGTGTCGATCTCGCGTGGCAGCCGCGGGGCGAAGGGGACCAAGGGCGCAGGCCCCGGCCCCGACGGAACCGACGGGGCCGACGGTCTCGAAACCGACGTCCACACGCTCTGAGCGCCTTGCGCTACTTCGGCTACGGTTCGAACCTCGATCGGGTCGACCTCCGACGATGGTGCGCCGACAAGCGGATGCCGCTCGGCCGCTACGAGCCGGTCGGAGTGGCGTTCCTGCCGGACCACGCGCTGGCCTTTCACTACTTCAGCCGTCCCCGCGGGGGCGGCGCGCTCGACGTGACGCCGACGTTCGGTCGCGCGGTGCCCGGAATGCTCTTCGAGGTCGACGACGACGCTCGCGCGGTGCTCGATCGGAAGGAGGGGCTCGGCGTTCGTTACGAGCGGCGCGAGGTCGCGGTGCTCCGTGCGGATGGCGAGGTCGAGCGCGCGTTCACCTACGGCGTGATGGAGCCCTTTCGCGAAGGACGCTTCATCGCACCGACGAACGACTATGCCGCGATCGTGCGTCGAGGCCTCGCGGACTTCGGTCTCCCGAGCGCACCGCTGGAGGCGGCGGCCGCGGGCGAGGTCGCGGGTTTCCCGCCTCGCGTGTTCGTGTACGGAACGCTGAAGCGCGGCCACTGCCGTCAGCACCTGCTCGGTCCGACCGACCACGAGGCGGCGACGATCACGGGGGAGCTCGTCGACCTCGGTGCCTATCCCGGGCTGCGCTCCGGGGACGGCGTCGTGCACGGGGAGCTGCACCGTCCCGCCGAGATGAGCGCGCTGCTCGCGCGCCTCGATCCGGTCGAGGACTTCGAAGGCTGGGACCAGGTGGAGCGCTCGATGTACCACCGAGCGATCGTGCGCGCCGAGATGGCCAGCGGGGTCGAGCTCGCGTGGACGTACGTCTACCGAGGTCGCGAAGCGCGCCCGCGGATCGTGGACGGGACGTGGCGCGGCGAGTAGGTCAGGGCTCGACGCAGTCGGCGCTCACCTCGGCGGAGTGCACGACCGCGGTGCCCGTTCGCGCGTGCGTGCCCAGGAAGCAGCTGTAGACCCGCTTCATCCACTCGAGCTCGAAGGGAACGTAGTGGCCGTCCACGCCTTCACGCTGCCGCGCCAGGAACGTGGCGACCGTCGCGCTGCCGACGTTCGCGCTCACCGGCGGCGTGACCGAGCCGAGACCGACCCGCGCGTACTCGGGCTCCCAGCTCTCGCTCGGGGTGGGCAAGACCATCGGCGCGCGCAGCGCCATGCCCTGGCCGTGGATGTTCCGGGGGTAGTGGTAGGTGTCCACGATGCCGCCGAGGAAGAGCACGCTCTTCGGCTCGATGCCCGGCCGCGGATCGGCGGCGGTGACGCGACCCCAGCTCATCACCTCGACGGAGGAGAGGAGCGTTTGCAGCAGCGTCATCTCGAGGTCGTGGTGCTCGACCGCGTCCGACCGCGGCAGCCGCAGGAAGATCCCCGCGGCCATCGCGAGCGGGAAGGGGCTGTCGGCGGTGACCACGTTCGAGATCCAGCCGCCGCCGGTGCCGGAGAGGATCCCCGCGCGGATGTCGGGCTCGAGCGGGATCACGGTGCTGGCGATGGTCCCGCCGGTGCTGTGCCCCTGCATGTAGATGCGGGCCTCGTCGAAGCCGATCGACTCGCCGGCTTCGGCGCAGAGCTCGCCCTCGAGCGAGAGTGACTTCAGCAACCCGATGACGGTCGTGTAGTCGAGCGCCGCCTGCTGCAGATTCCCACGGAACGCCGCCAGGTTCGCCACGTTCCAGAAGCTCGTGGTGCCTTCCATGCCTTCCGGATGGCGTTCGTGGGAGAGCGGCGCGGGGAAGCCGATCGCGGCGAGCCCTTGCCGCGCGTAGTGGAGCGCTGGACCCTCGCCGGTCGACTCGAGCCCGATCGCGGTCCGGTCGACGAACTGCCGACCGAGCCCACCGCTGCCGTTCGCGTAGAGCACGATCGGGAAGCCATCCTCGGGCATCGCGGTGCGCGGCACCGAGAGGTACACGGTGGTGCGGTCGGTCTCCTGCAGCTGCGGGACTCCGTCCTCGACGACGATCGCTCCGCTCGGGAAGTCGCGATAGGGCTTCGGTCCCTGCTGGAAGATCGGGAGCTCCACCTCGCCCGCGATCACGCAGAGCTCGTCGAAGACCTCGTCGACGCGCGCGGACTCGAAGGCCGGAGAGGGCATGGCGGCGACCGCGTCGCGCCACTCGCCGAGCTCGGAGAAGGGATCACCGGTCCGAAAGACGGTCGCCGCGATGATCGCGCCCGGATCGATCCCCTCGCCTTCGAGCCACGTCCGGAAGGTCGCGAAGGCGTCGTCGGCGCGCGCCTCGACCGGCTCGCCGGCCAGCAAGCGCCGAAGGGTTCGATCGGCAGCGACTCGCTCGCCCTCCGCGCCCACGACGTCATCCGTCACGTAGACCGCGTGGAGCGTCTCGGCGCGAGGGGTGACCCCCGCGAAGGGCAGGGCGACCAGCGTGTGCTCGGGCGCGTAGGTCTGGGTCGCGTCGGTCTGCTTCACCTCGAGCGGAATCCGTCGCCCGCGGTCGGGGGAGCTCGGATCGATGTCGACCATCACCACGCTGCTCTCGGCCATCGTGGACCCGTCGACGTCGGGAAGCGTGGTGAGGTCCAGCGCGCCGTCGAAGGGCAGGAACACTGCCCCGTTCGGCGCGAACCCCTGTCGGCTCTCCCCCAAGAGGGTGATGAGCTGCGCGATCGCGTCGGACTCGCGCTCGTTGGGGAAGCCCGCCATCGCGATCGACCCGTCGTCCTCGCGATGGGCCGCCGGGAAGGGCGCGTCCAGGAATGCGGTGGCGCCGTCGATCCGGTGCCGGCTCTCCAGCGTCGGCTCCCCCTCGCAGGAGACCAGCAGGAGCACCACGGCGAGCCCCGTAGACGGGCCCATCGCCCTCGAACGACCGCCCCCCTGTCGCATGGAGCCCTTCATAGCCGCCCTCGGGGCTCGTCGCATGCGCGCGAGTCGAAACGTCACATCGACAGCTCTCACGTCGATGTGCGAAGGTCCCCTTCGCGCCGCGGGCGCATCGCGTTCCTATGTGGGTTTCACCGGGCCAGGGCAGAGACGAAGCGGCGAAGATCTTCCACGGTGCGCGCCTGCTGATCGTGGACGACGATCTTCCGGTCGCGGATGCGTTGGCGGGCGCGCTGCGGGAGCTGGGCGCCGAGGTCGGTCTGGTGGGTGCGGCCGGTCGCGGTGTCGATCTCGTCGGCTCCATCGACCCGGAGGTCGTACTGGTCGAGGAGTCGGTCCGGGACATCGATCCGCTTCGGGCCGCGTTGATGGCCAACCCTCGCCTCCGCTTCGCGCGGGTGCTCGCGTTCCGCCAGCGGGAGGTCTTCCCGAAGGGAAAGCCCACGCACGCCGACACCCCGCCGGACGGTCTCTTCGGTCATCGCCTCGCGGCGCTCGGCGAGCGCATCGCTCCGGCGCTGGCGCCCGAGCGGGCGCTGACCCGGGCTTCGAGTGATCTGACGCGCTTCGAGGTGGACCTCGGAGAGCTCGGGCCGGTGCGAGCGCTTCGCGCGCTCGCCGCCTCCGAAGCGAGCGGGGTTCTCCGGCTGCAGGTTCGCACCCCGAGCCACAGCTGCTCCATCGAGGTGTCGGGGGACCAGGTGGTCTCCGCGCGCTCGTACCAAGCCGGGGGCGACCGCCTCGACGGTCTCCCCGCCCTCGCACGCTTCATCGAGCTCGACGACGGCGACGGCAAGGTGGAGCAGCGGAGCGCGGCGGCGATGTCGAACCTGGTGACGCCGTTGCCGGAGGCCATCGCCAAGGCGGTCGACCTCCTGGCGAGCGCGGAGACCAACCAGTTCCAGGCGCTGGACGCGGACGCTCTCTCGACGGTGCACCGGGACCTCAGCGATCTCGCGAAGGAGACGGCGTCGGACGATGACGGACCGAAGCACGACGAGGTGACCCGCCAGGTCGACCTCGCCGACTACACCGACAAGTACCCCTCGATCTTCGACGAGGATGGGTCGGACGACCGGACGATGCCGTCCATTCCGCCCCCCAAGTTGCTCGAGGACGCGACCCGCGAGGAGGAAGAGGCGCCTGGACCGGATACGACCCGCCGTGCTCGCGCGCTCGGCGGCAAGGCGCCGATCGCACCGCCGAAGCCGAAGGGGCCGCCGCCGTCGGGCGCGCTCCGGATGCCCCGTCGCATCAAGGGTGGGGCACCCAAGCCTCCCATCGATCCACGCCCTTCGCCGAAGCCGAAGATCCCCGAGCCGCCACCGCGCGCACCCGCCGTGGCGAAGGGCGTCCCGGAGTGGAAGCCTCGCGCTCCGAAGAAGCTCGCCCCCAAGGCGCCGAGCCGTCCCGGCAAGGGCGAGGGGCCCGATGTCTCGCCACCTCCGAAGCCGCCGCCCCGAAAGGCGGAGCTGGCGAAGACCCCGCAGGTCGCCCCGCCGAGCCCCGCTCTGGCGCCGCCCAAACGGGCGAAGCCCAAGGCGACGTTGCTCGGGATGCCGAGCCGTCCGCCGCCCGCTCGGTCGGAGCCCCCGAAGGCGGAGCCTGCCCCTGCACAGCCCTCGGCCGCGGGCTTCGCGCCACCACCAGCGTCGCCTGGCGAGCCCAAGCCGCAGGCCGCCGAGCACGTGCCCTTTCAGGGCGAGGACGAGCCGACAATGCAGGACTCCCTGCAGAAGGCCGCCGAGTCGGCGGACGCAGCCCTCGGGACGTTTCCGAAACCCGGGGACGCCGACAGCCCACCGCCGAAGGCACCGCGGCTCACGCCCGACCCCTCGCTGAGCGCGCCCTCATCGAGCCAGCCTGGCCTGGCGCCGCCTCCCTCGATTCCGCCCGCGCCCGAGGAGGACCGCTCGAGCTTCGCCGCGCGCATCCTCCTGCCCGCCACGCTGATCCTCGTGGCCGCCGGTGTGATCGCGTGGATCTTCATCCGTCAGGCCCCGGAACCCACGGCAACCCAGCTGCCGGTGGATCCCGCGACGCTGCCGACCTCGATCGACGACCCCGAGCCAGAGACGGAGACCCAGCCTCCAGAGGCGCAGTCGGAGACCGACTCGGAGTCGGAGTCAGAGTCGGGGTCGGACCCGGAGTCAGAGTCGGACCCGGAGTCAGAGTCGGAGTCGGGGTCGGACCCGGAGCCGGACTCGGAGTCAGAGTCGGAGTCGGAGTCGGAGTCGGGGTCGGACTCGGAGTCGGAGTCGGAGCCGGAGTCAGAAGAGCTCCCCTCCCTCGCCACACTCCCGCCGGTCCCCGTCCCCTTCCTCCCCGACGCCCGCGAAAACGGCCACGACCGCGAGCGCTCCGAGGCGCTCCGCGACCTCGCGGGGGAGCAGACCGGCGACGCACGCCTTCGCTATCTCGCCGCTTCCGCTCATGCCGACCGCGGCAACCCCCACGCGGTGGCCTCCATCGCCGAGTACTACTCGGAGGCCGGCGAGCACCCGCTGGCAGAGGCATGGGCGCGAGAGGCGGTTCGCCTTCGCCGACGCCGCGCCTCCTATCACATCCTGCTCGGCGACGTCCTCGCCGCCGCGGGGAAGCGCGGCCCCGCGCGACAGGCCTGGGAACGGGCCCTCGAGGTCGACCCGGACAACGCGACCGCGGCCGCTCGGCTGCGCTGAGTCCGCGAGCCCACGGCCCCGTGTCGAGTCGTCCACCTCCTGGTGGAAGAAGCGAGCGCTCTCGTCCGTACTAGCCCTGGAATGACTGGGGAAATTGGGTCGGAACTTCTGAGTCCCCCGTGCGTCTGAGCTGGCAGGCCTCTTGAAAGGCCTCCCCGACATGGATCAACACACCGCCATCCTCGTCGAGACCGGGCCCTCCATGGATCTCGGGGCTCCCTCCAAGCGCTTGCAGGCGACGCGCGAGGCCCTGCGGCTCCTCGGTGGTGCCGGCGCCTGGACGCCGTGCGAGGGCCGGGTGCGTTGGGTCCCTGCGGTCGCCCTGGCCGCGACGCTCGGAGCGGCGCGTCACGTCGATCTCCCGCAGGCGGCGCGCCAAGTGGCGCGGCTGCCCGTGGATCGAGTCGTGGTCATCGGTGACCTCTACGACCCTCGCGCCGTTCTCGACGCCATGCGACCGCTCGCCGATCGCGAGCGCATCTTCGTCGAGGTGCTCACTCCCGCGGAGCGAGGAGCGGCTCCAATCGATCCCGTCGAGCGCGCGCTCGTGGCCTACCTCGAGACCCTGCGCCCTCATCGCGAGCGTGCCCTCGGCGTGCTGCGGTCGAGCGGCGTCCGCCTCGAGGACCTGCCGCTCGCTGCCTGAGCCTGCGAGAGTCCAGGGGAACGCGAAAAGCCCCGAAGCCAGAGGCCCCGGGGCTATCACCTGCCAAACGGCGGGTGCTTACTTCTTCTTGCTGCCGCCCTGGCGCGCCTTGAAGCGCGGGTTGGACTTGCAGATCACGTAGACCTTGCCGCGGCGGCGGACGACGCGGCAGTCGGGGTGGCGCTTCTTCGCGCTGCGGAGCGAGTTGACGACCTTCACAGTTCGACTCCTAGAGCTCGATGCCGAGCTTCTCGAGCTCGCGTTCGGTGAGATAAGGGAGAGCCTTGGCGAGACGACGCGGGATGACGACCGTCTGGCCCTTGTACTCGACCTCGACGAGCGTCGGCGCTTCCACCTTGTCGTGGTGGGCGCGTCGCTGATCCCGGCGCATCCGGGACTTCCTTCGCTTGGGGACAGCCATGAGTGTTCTCCAGTAAGACCCCGAAAAGCGCAGGGCTCCCGGGGGGCGAGCTTCTTAGGCGATCCCTCCAGGGCGTGCAAGCCAGCGCGCGAAAATTGTCGCCCGGAGGCTCGGTGGCTTGACGAGCCAGTGTCCTCGATCCAGTTTTAGACCACTGGTCGAACCAACGGTCTAAGGACAGAGGCATGCCACCGCTCCCCCGTTTCGAGAAGCTCCCGCCTGAGAAGCGCCGGCTCATCCTGGACGCCGCCGCCGCCGAGTTCGCGGAGCACGGCTTCGAGGGCGCGTCCTTCAACCGGATCATCGCCGCCGCGGGCATCAGCAAGGGCGCGATGTACTACTACTTCGCGGACAAGGCGGACGCGTACGGCGCGGTGCTCGACGACGTGCTCGACCAGATGAGGGAGGCCGTCACGGGCCTGCCCGAGCCCACCGACGCGGACGGGTTCTGGGCGATGATCGCTGCCGGGACCGGGCGCCTCGACGAGGCGTTCTTCTCCAACGAGCAGCTCGGCGCGCTCGCGCGCGGGCTCTACCAGGGCGGTGGCTCGAACCCGGCCTACCGGCGGCTGATGGCCCAGAGCCTCGAGATGGTCGAGGGGATGATCGCCCAGGGCCAGACGCTGGGTGCCGTTCGCACCGATCTGCCCAGGGACCTGCTCGCCGAAGCGACGACCGGGTTGATGGTCGCGATCGATCGTTGGTTCGCCGAAGCGGTCGCCACCACGCCGATGGGCGAGCTCGAGCCGCTCGTCCCGAAGGTCCTCGCGATGACGCGAGACCTGCTCGAACCGAGAGGAGCCGAGAGATGAGAATCGCGATCAACGGCACCGGCGTCGCCGGACCCACGCTGGCGTACTGGCTTCGGCACTACGGCCACGAGCCCATGCTCTTCGAAAAGGCCCCGAAGCTCCGCACCGGCGGCTACGTCGTGGACTTCTGGGGCGTCGGCTACGACATCGCCGAGAAGATGGGGCTGCTCCCCCGGCTCCACGAGCTCGGCTACTCGATGGAAGAGCTGCGCATGGTCGACGCGGACGGCGAGCCCAAGGCTCGGATGAAGGGCGACACCTTTCGAGCGCTGACCGACGGTCGCTACGTGAGCATCGCGAGGGGTGATCTGGCGGCGACCATCTTCGACGCCTGCGACGGCATCGAGGCCCGCTTCGGTCGTTCGATCGTCGGCCTCCGGCAGCACGACGCCGGCGTCCGCGCCGCCATCGACGACGGCACCCACGAGGACTTCGACCTCGTGGTGGGCGCCGACGGTCTGCACTCGCACGTTCGCGAGCTGACCTTCGGACCGGAGTCGGACTTCGAGCACTTCCTCGGTTTCCAGGTCGCGGTCTTCATCGCTCCCGGCTACCCGCGCCGCGACGAGCTCGTCTTCGTGAGCCACACCATCCCGGGGCGGCACCTCGCGCGCATCTCGCTGCACGGCGACGAGACCGCGTTCCTCTTCATCTGGCGCAGCGAGCGCAACCCCGAGGGCGGCGCGTTCCCGGAGACGGATGACGACAAGCGCCGCCTACTGCGGCACGTCTTCGCGGACATGGGGTGGGAGGCGCCCGACGCTCTCGCGCTGCTCGACGGAGCCGAGAACATCTACCTCGACCGCGTCAGCCAGATCCGCATGGACCACTGGACGAAGGGCCGGGTCGCGTTGGTCGGCGACGCCGCCGCGTGCGCGTCGCTCCTCGCTGGCGAAGGCAGCGGGCTCGGGATGACCGAGGCGTACGTGCTCGCCGGTGAGCTCGCCGCGGGCGACCACGAGCGCGCGTTCGCGGCCTACGAGCAGCGGATGCAGCCGTTCGTGGTGGGCAAGCAGCAGGCGGCGATGAGGTTCGCCGGCTTCTTCGCGCCGGCGACCAAGCGAGCGATCTGGATGCGCGACCTCGGCGTGCGCATGGCGTCGGTGCCGTGGCTCGCCCGGATGCTCATGGGCTCCAGCCTCCGCGACGAGATCGAGCTCCCGACCTACGACACGCCCGAGCCGAAGGCCGGAGAGGCGGCTCATCCCGCGCCCACCCTCTGGGCTTGAAGGTTTCGCGCTATCGTCGGCGCGATGAACGTCCGCATCCGTGGCTTCGCGCTGGCCCTCCTCTTCGGTTGTGGAGGCTGCGGTGGCGCCGAGCCGGAAGTTCGGTGGCCCGCGTCGGCGGAGGTCTCGCTCGCCAGCGAGCTCGCCGCGACCGCTGATGCGCCGCTGATGCCGGACGGCAGTCGGCTCGACGACGCCGAGCTCCCGCCCGACGCGCCGAACATCCAGGCGCGCGCCCACGTCTTCGAAGGCCTCTGGTTCGCCGAGGTGCGGCTCGGCGACGCGGCGGACGACACGCCGCTGCCGCTGGTGGTGATGCTCCACGGTCGCGGTGACCGTCCGCGGATTCCGGGAGGGCCCTTCGGCCGTGTGCCGACCGCCATGCGCGTGCTGGTGCCCCGGGGGCCGCTCGCGCTCGGATCGGGATACGCGTGGGCGCGCCACAGCGTGACCGAGCGCGACCACCACGACGATCTCGCGGCCGATCTGATCGCGATGGCCGACCGCCTCGCGCGCTTGGTTCGGCACGTGCGCCGAACGCGGCCGACCGCGGGCACGCCGATCCTGACCGGCTTCTCGCAAGGCGCGATCACCGCTTGGACGACCGCGCTGCGGCACCCGAACGACGTGGGCCTGGCACTTCCGATCGCTGGGTGGGTCCCGCCCGGTGCGCGACCGGCTCCTCTGAGCGGTACGGCGCCACCGATCCGCGCGATGCACGGCACCGCCGATCCGATCGTGCGCATCGAGCCGACGCGCGAGCTGGTGGCCGCCCTCGAGGCGGCGCGGGTCTCGGTGTCGCTGCGCGAGTACGAGGGCGTCGAGCACGTGGTCACCCGCGAGATGAACGCGCTCTTCGAGGACTGGCTCGAAGAAGCGCTGCGCGAACGGGCGCCGGACCTGCGCGGCGGTCTGGGAGAGCCGGGCCCGGACCCGGAGCCGGTCGAGCCCTACGAGCTTCCGCTCGAGGAAGCGGTGGAGGAAGAGGCAGTGCCCGCACCACTGCCCGAAGACGTGCCGGAGGAAGAGGAGTCGACCGAGCCACTACCCGAGGACGGGGCCGAAGAGGGCGAGGCGACCGAGCCCGCCGAGACCGACGATCCGGAAGCGGAGAGTGGCGAAGAGAGCTCGGACCAGCCGGAGCAGGAGCCCGCACCAGACGTCGAGGAGTCGAGCGAGCCCGACGAGGAGGCCACGCGATGATTGGGCGCCCGAGCGCGCGCCGTGCGACGATCCGCGCTGGAGTCGGAGACACGATGCGACACTGGTGGAGTCTGGCGCTGGCCTTGGCGCTCGCGTGCGGTGGGCGAGGCGAGGAGCCGCAGCCCGACCCGGAGCCGGATCCGGTCGAGCCGAGCGTGCCGGTGTTCGAAGAGGGCGAGGTCGTCCGTGAGGTCGAGCCGGCCGAGCTCGAGATCGAGACCGAGACCGAGGAGCGAGAACAGGCGCTGACGCGGTTGGACCTGAGCGACGGTTTCGCGCCGCGCATCTTCGCGCTCGCGCCCGAGCTCGGCGAGCTCGGTACTCCCGCCTACCGCGACACCTACGTCGCGCTGGCGGACGAGCGATTCGACGATCTCCCCGATGAAGTCGAGCCCGAGCGCTACCTCGAAGTCTTCGGCATCTTCCCGACCTTCCGGGTGCTGGCTGCGCGACTCGGCGACACCGAGCGCCACGAGTGCCACGCGGCGGTCGATGCGTCGTGGCTCCACACGCTCCCCTACGTGTTGAAGTCGACCGAGGTCGACGTCGCTGCCGATCGTCGACGGGTGCAGGCGTACGAGCGCGAGCGACCACGCTTCGAGGCGGAGCGGAGCGAGCAGGGGCTGGACTCGATCGACGCGCTCGAGGGGGTCACGGAGCGCCGCCGGGAGCTCGAGCAGTTCCTGAAGGACCAACGTCGCGTCGAGGTGGTGCGCGCGGTGCAGGCACGCCTGAAGTGTGACGGCCTCCTGCGCGAGCCCTTCGTCGACGGCGTGCTCGACGAGCCGACCGCCGATGGGCTCGCGCGCTGGCAGCGACGCCACATGCGCTACGGGAGCGGGTCGATCGATCCGGCGACGGTGGAGGTGATGAAGGAGGAGAGCCTCGAGCTCGACTTCCGTCAGCTGCTCCGCGCGTTGCGCGAGCGCGTGGTGGACGCGACCGGGGTCATCGAGGACGGGTCGGCCGCGCAGGAGTGGGGCACGGTGCTCGGTCGCGTGATCGACGCCCCCGAGCTCCGCGCCACCGCCGGCCACGAGCGGCTCGAGAATGGCGCGCCGGACTGGGTCTCGCCCGCCACCGAGGCGGCGGCTCAGGCGTTGGGGTGGACCTCGCCGGCGGAGTTCCTCGCGCACGCCGACGGCCTGCCCGAGGCCGCGCTCGTGCGGCTTCCGCCGCCGCCCGAGTACCACGCCGCCCACATGGAGCTTCGCGCCGAGGTCGATCGCGGTGACCTGAGCTACGAGCTGCCGCGCGACGTCCGCGGACCGCGGGAGACGCCCACGCGGCGGCCGGTGACCACGCTCTACGCGCGGGTGGGCGAACGCGATCTGGCGCTGGTGCGCTGGCCGACGACCATCGGCGGCTGGAACCGCGAGACGGGCGGCGGCGGGGTGGGGCTCAAGTACAAGGAGTCCCCGGTCGGTCCGGTCGTGTGGCGCGACGTGGTGGCTGGACCCGCGTGGATCCCACCGGGGAACACTCCAGTGAACGAGCTGGTGCGCCACATCGGTCGCGACCGGCTCGTGCCCAACACCACGCTCTTCGGCCCAGGCCACCGGAGCGCTTTCGGACTGGCGATGATCGTCCACCACCGGGTGGAGGAGAACCCGCACGGACCCGACAACCCGATCTTCGTGGACGAGGGTGTGCGAAGCCACGGCTCCGGCGCGTACCGCTCGATCCTCACCGGCACGAGCCACGGATGTCATCGGCTCCACAACCACCTCGCGGTGCGCCTCGCGGGCTTCGTGCTCGCGCACCGCGACCACGTGCGCCGCGGCTCGCTGCTCGTGCGCCACAGCCGCGAGCTGCGGACGTCGCTCGGCCCGGTGACCTTCCAGATCCGTTCCCGCGGCTACGCGTACGAGCTCACCCCGCCCATCCACGTGGAGGTGCTCGAGGGGAACATCCTCGGTCGCCGACGCACCCCGGACCCCCGACTGCATCCCATCCGCCCATGAGTCGGTCTTCCACCCATGCTCGAGGAATTCGCTGGGTCCTCGTGTGTCTCTGGCTCGGATGCGGTGGCTCGGCGGAGCCCACTGCGGACACGCCCGTCTCGGTAGCCGACTCCGACGACCGAGAGCCGACTGCCGACTCCGACTCCGCCTCCGCCTCCGGCTCTGACTCCGACTCCGACTCCGACTCCGACTCGGCGGCGTGGGGCAGCGCTGCGCCCGAGGTTCCCGACGACTCGGTGGTGCCCGAACGCTCCATCGTCGTTCCACTCTACGGCATCGACGACTGTCCCCCGCCCGAGGTGCTGTCTCGGATCCCGCGGGTCGAGACCCAGAACTGGTCCTTTCCCGGCGGCGCCCAGCTGATGATCACCTCTCGCGTGATTCGTCGCCATGCCCGCGAGGATCTCCTCGACTGCTACGCAGGCACCGATGCCCACGAGGCGTGCCGCAACGTCACTGCGAACGTCCTCATGGACGTCGCCCCGGATGGCTCCGTGCCCCGAGTGGTCGCTGCGGCGACCGACACGGACTTCGCCGAGTGTGTGCAGGACGCCCTCGAGGACCTGACGCTCCCGGAGCCCGATGGGGGTGGGCTCGTGCGCCTGCGCTTCCCGCTCCGGTTCCGCGTGCACTACGACGACTGAGCGACCGGTCGTGGGCGAGGGATGAGCGAAGGATCCCGGGCCGCCGCTCGTGGGTTTGAAGCCCAGCTAAGCTGAGCTAAGCGCGCCAGAGCTCCGACCGTGTCATCCTCTCGAACGTGAAACGACTTCAGTGGTTGGCCATGGCCGTGGGATGGGGACTCGCCTTTGCGGGCTGCGGTGACGACGACGATCCGACCGCGACGCGCGACGCAGGCGGCGGAGAACGGGACGCCCGACCCGTTGACGAAGATGCCCGAGTCTCCGCGTCGGATGGAGGACGCGAAGACGGCGGGGGCGAGCCCGGGGGAACGCTCGCCGAGCGCTACCCGGGCGACGAAGGGATCGGGAGCGATCCCTCGGTTCTCTTCCACGACGACTTCGAGGGTGGCTGGGGTCAGTGGGACGCGCCGACCGACGACACCATGTACCTGCACCTCGAGAACGGTGCCCTCGCCAACGCCGGCAGTAGCTACCTGCGCTCCACCGTGACCCGCGATCACCTCGAGGCAGACCAGTACATCTCGGCGAGCCCGCGCTACGTCTTCGACCGCCGCGTCGACACCGTCTACTGGCGCTTCCACGTGCGCTTCCCGAACGTCGCGCCGAACCCGCACCACTGGGTGCGGGTGGCCGCCGGCACCGAGAGCTGGAGCTCGAGCGGACTCGCCAACACCGTGCCGCCGGGCGACGAGGGCTTCTGGTTCGACTTCGACATCAGCAACGACGACGTCTTCAACTTCTACGTCTACTGGCACCAGATGCGCTCCGGCCGCTGCAACGACGGAAGCGCGACGCCGGGCTGCGAGGGCGACCAGGGCACGACCTACTACTACGGCAACGTCTTCAGCCCGAACGACCAGACCGCCTATCCGCGCGACGAGTGGTTCTGCGTGGAGATGCGCGGCGAGGCGAGCACGCCGGGCACCAGCGACGGCTCGTTGGCGTTCTGGATCGACGACGTCCCCGTCGGCGACTATGGCCCCGGCCGACCCGACGGAACCTGGCTCCGCGCGACCTTCCACGAGGACGGCTGCGAGTTCAGCGCCTGCACCGACCCCGCACCGTTCGAGGGCTTCGACTTCCGCACCGACTCGGATGTGCGCTTCAAGGCCATCTTCCTCGACGCCTACTACGAGCGCGACAGCACCGACCGTAAGATCGAGACCCTCGAAGGCCGCGGTCTGACCGTCTCCCGCGAGATGACGATCCTCTACGACGACGTCGTGGTCGCCACCGAACGCATCGGCTGCCGCACCGGCGGCTGACGAACCAGATGCGCCCAGAACGAGAGCCCTGTCCTTGTTGTGGGCACCGGACCATCCGCCAGCGAGGCTGCTTCGAGGGATGCCCAGTCTGCGACTGGGAGGACGACGGACAGGACGATGTCGATGCCCATGTCGTTCGAGGAGGACCAAACGGCAGCGCGACGCTCTGGGAGGGGCGCACGCGGTTCCTGAAGTACGGCGGCAGCACGGGCAGCGGGCCAGACGTCCGCCGCGCGACGGTGGACGAGCCGAAGGTGCGGGATTGGTCGTTGCTGGACTCGGTGGCAGTCGAGCTCATCCCGTGTACGGACCTGTCGCCATGGAACCTCTTGCACGACGGGACCATCGTCGAGCTCGTCCCACGCGACGACCGCCTGACCGCCACCGTCGAGATCCCGTACCTGCGACGCCGCATGGCGGAGCCCGGAAACGCGTTCGTGTTGGAGCTGTGTTGGCCATCGGAGCTTCGGTACGAAGAGTACGAGGGTGACTCGTTCTCGACGCCATCCGAGATCGCCGCGGCCGAGCCCGAGATCGTCGAGGCGAAGCACGAAGACGATCGGGTCGTCGTCTGGGGCAGCTCGGGCGTGCTGCGGCTTCGCTACGAGTCGCTGGCGCTCCGCTTCGACAATGGGGCGCCGCTGGCGCTCGCCGCGCTCGAACGATGCGCCCAGGAGTACTGGAAGGAGTGGGAAGCGTCCCATCGGCGCTGAGTGGGCTCTCGCTCATCGAGCGGCCGGATCTCGTCGGTTCGCGCCGTGCCCCGAGCGCGCTAGGCTCCCCTCATGAGCGCGCTCGTCCTGGCCGACACCGTCGATGGGGTCACCACCCTGACCATGAACAACCCGTCCAAGCTCAACGGCTGGACGGCCTCGATGCTCGAGGCGCTGAAAGACGCGCTCGCGGCGGCCGGGGCGGACGACGCCACGAAGGCGATCATCCTGACTGGTGCCGATCCGTACTACTGCGCGGGCGTGAACCTGGGGGCGGTGATCCGGCCGCAGCACCCGAAGAAACTCCACGCGATGATCGTCGAGCACAACCAGGCGCTCTTCGAGTCGTTCATCGACCTCCCGAAGCCGATCCTGGTGGCGGTCAACGGTCCGGCGATCGGCGCTTGCGTCACCTCGGCCACGCTCTGCGACGGGATCGTCGCTTCGGAGAAGGCGACGTTCTCCACGCCCTTCCACGCGCTCGGCGTTACGCCCGAGGGCTGCTCGAGCGTGATGTTCCCTCGACTCCTCGGCAACGGAGCGGCGCGAATGCTCGGGCCTGAGGGCTGGCGACCGACCGCTTCCGAAGCGCTCGAGGCGGGGCTGGTGAACTGGGTCGTCCCGCACGACGAGCTCATGGACGAGGCGCGGCGCATCGCAAAGGGTTGGGTGGCCGAGGGCAAGCAGCGCTCCTATCGCGGTGACCTGTCTCGTGAGGAGCTCCTGCAGATCAACGCCGACGAGTCCGTGCAGCTCGCCGACGCGTTCTTGAGCCCCGCTTTCCTCGATGGCCAGTTCCGCTTCCTCTGGAAGAAGAAGAAGCGCCCAATGTCTCTGGCGTTCCTGACCGCGAAGGTCACGCACCCGCTCTGGTCGCGCCTGCTCTGAGCGTCCGACATCAGAGCGAGAGGTCGAAGCGGAGACCGTCGGGGCCGAAGGCAACAGAGGAGGATCGCCCACGCCGGATGCGACCGCCCCTCACCAGATAGCCGATGCCGAACGGGATGACGCTCGCGCAGATGACGAAGAGCATGGCGCCTCCGATCACGGAAGCATCACTCTCGCCGGTGTTCGCGAGGGTCAGCCCCAGGCTGGTGCCCGCCAGCCCGACGCCGAGGAGCGTGCCGCCGAGCCGGGCATGAGCACGGCCGACGGGGCGCGGGTCGAAGCGGAGTCGGCGCTCGGCTTGCGTTCGCAGCGATGTGCCGTGGAGCAGCATGAAGAGCCCGATGCCCGCCGGGACGAGGGTCACCGCGACCGCGGGGCCGCACCACCGACACTCCTGCGCCGGATCCTCCCGGACCATCGCACCGACGGCTGGCGCGAGGCTCAGCGCGCCGATTCCGAACATGGTTCCGCCGATGCGCCGGAGGCCGGTGCCTGGGCGCGCGATGCCGACCACCTCACTGCGGAGGACCGTCTCCACTCCCGAGTCGGTATCCAGCGTGTACCGCTCGGAGTCCTCGGTCTGTACCAGCTCGCCGTGAAGCGAGCGCCCATCCCGAAGCTCCAGGGTCGTCGCCCGTGAGCATGCACCGGTCGCGGCGAGGATAGCGATGAGGGCGAAGGGGTGAACCCCGCGGCTGATCGCGTTCATGTCCGAGAGACTGACACGGTCATCGGTCGACCGCTTCACCAGCGCGGCAGAAGGATGCGACTACCTGCGACGAGCGTCGACGGGTGACGAATCCGGGGTAGCCTTCCGGCCATGAGACTCCTCGCTCTCGCGCTCGCGCTCGCGGCATGCAGCGGCTCCCCGGCGAGGGATGCTGGTACCGACGCCGCCGTCGAGACCGACGCGGCACCTCGCGTCGACTCGGGCTCTCCGAGCGACGACGCGGGCCCGATGGACGCGGGCCCGATGGACGCGGGCTCGATGGACGCGGGCTCGATGGACGCCGGCGACGCCACCGGGGCGGAGGTGTTCACACCCCTGGCACCCGCCGAGTGCGCGACGGATGAGGACTGTCCGGCCGAGCATCCCCACTGCACCGCCGCTGGCGCGTGCGCGCGCTGCGAGGCGCCGTGCGCGAGCGAGGTCCTCTTCGCGGGCTCGTTCGACGCGGCGGAAGGTCCGACGGCGTTGGCGGTCGCGGGTGAGCGCATCGACCTCGCGGGGGCGATCGACGGCAGCGTCGACCTCGGGGGAGAGGTGATCACCAGCGACGTGCCCAGCGGATTCTTCGAAGGAGAGCCTTTCTACGCCGAGCTCGCGGGCCTGACCCACGTGAACAGCGCGCGCCTGCCCAGCGCGATGGCGCGGGTGACCGCGATTCGCTTCGGTCCCGGCGGCATGCGCTTCGTGCGGGGCTCGTTCGAGGAGCACCTGCAGGTCGAAGCGACGCGATTGACCTCGGCGAGCCCGATCGCGCGCACCTTCTTCCTGCTGGTGAACGCCGAGGGCGAGATCGTCCTCGAGCACGTCTTCGACACCGGCGGCGGCGAGCTGCGCGCCGGGGCTTTCGCACCCGATGGCGATCTGATCCTGGCTGGGTACCTGCGGCGCGACGAGACCCTGACCTTCGGCGCGACCTCGCTGAGCCCCGATCACTTCAACGGCGCCGGGTTCCTCATCCGCCTCGGGCCCGACGGCACCCTGCGCTACGGCCGGCTGCTGCCGCCGATGCAGCGGGTGGCGCACCTGCGCGCGACCGCCGATGGCGGTGTCCTCATCGCGGGCGAGCTCACGGGGATGGCCGACTTCGGCGGCGGGCTGCTCACCAACGGCGCGAGCTACTCGGTCTTCGTGGTGCGCTACGACGCCGACGGAGAGCACGTCTTCAGCCACCGGTACCCCGAGCCCGGATCCGTCTCGCTCCAAGGCCTCCGAATGAGCTTCGACGCGCGGGACGGAATCATCGCGTTCAGTGGCACCTGCCATGGCTCGATGACGCTGCACGGCGGCGGCGCGCTCGACGCGGGGGAGGGTGGGCACTGCGTGGTCGTGCTCGACGAGGTGGGCGAGTTCGTCGACGGCGCCGTGCTCGATTCGTGGCTCGACGCGGGTGTGGCCGTCGATCCCTCGGGCCGCGTCTTCGCGATGGGGACCGTGAGCCGCGCTGCCCCGCGGCTCGGCTTCGACACGGCACCATCGGGTCTCGTGCCCTGCGTCGTCGAGGTCGACGAAGGCGGACTCACCCCGACCTGCTTCACCGCCGACGACGCGCGGATCACCGCGGTCGCGATGGATGACGGCGGAGACCTCGTGCTCGCCGGTGGGTTCGCCGGCTCGTTGACGATCGGCTCGGAGCTGACGAGCGCCGAACCCGCGCTCTGGCTCGCCCGCCTGCTTCCCTGAGACGTGGCGTGAGGGTGCCTACCCGCGGCTCATGACGACGCGCGCTTGCCCCGGACCGAAGTAGTCCGGCTCCCGCTCCACCTCGACGAAGCCGAGGCTCACGTAGAGCGCCTGGGCGGCGCTCGCGGGTTCGACCGTGAGCCGGACACGCCGGCAGCCCTGAGAAGCGAGTACGTCGATCGCGGCTTCGGTCAGTCGCCTCCCCAGTCCCATCCGGCGTGCCTGGGGAGCGACCGCCAGCGAGAGAATCCAACCCTCGTCCGCATCGCCTCGCCCGGCCAAGACGTAGCCAACGATCGCCGAAGTCTCGATGGCCACCAGCAGAGAGCTCGGCCACAGATCCCATGCCTGCCGTAGAAAGAACGCGGGGTAGGCGTGGCTTCCGAAGGCCGCGCGCTCGAGCCGATGGAGCTCGGTCAGGTCTCCCTTGTCTGCCGGTCGAATGCGCACATCAGTCCTCCGCCAGAAACCACGCCACGACGACGCGCTCGATACCGAAGAGCACGTACGGTTCACTGAACGTCCAGTCCGAGCGAATCCCACCCACGAAGAACGCGTCCTGGGTCGCCGCCTCACGGTTGTGATTGGTGAAGCACCGCAGCTCGCCATCGAAGGGTGCGAACAGACGCTCACTCAGGCGGAGCGCGTTCGATGGCGGCGTACACTCGCATGACGTGTAGGCGCGATCGTACTGCACGCATTCGGCGACGAGCTCCCGCGCGCGAGCTTCGGTCAGCTCCCGAAGGTCAGCGGCCCCCTGCCGGTAGCTTGGTGCCGAGAGGGCGAGAGCGTCGCGCGCCACCGTCGTCGACATCGTCCAGATGCCGTGCTCGACATCGTGCGCCGCCACCCAGAGCTCGGCGGGGACTTCCTCTTTCACTTCGTCGAGCCATTCGCTCTCCGCTGCGGACGGGGGGAGCGGGGTGAAGGAGGGCCAATTCATCGCCGCCCATGATGACCGGCCGGACCTCGGCGGGCGAGCCATCGCTCCGCTCGTTCGTGCGCTACCCTTCGCCTCATGCCTCGCCCGCTGTTCATCGTTCTCCTCTGGCTCGCTGCGTGTGGCGGCCAGACCGTCCCCGCAGAGACCGGGGATGGTTCTGCCGGCTGCCCCTACACCCTCGACGATCCCTGCATCGACGACGACGCCCTGGCGCAGTGCGACGCGGCGTACGCCGAGTGCGCCGGCGACGTCTCGGTGCTCGAGAGCTGCCCGCTGCAGTTCGCCTGCCCCTGAGCGACGCGAAGTCGGGGATCAGGCGCCCTGGCGCGGCCGGCGTCCGCGTGACGCTCGCTAGGCGTAGACGTATCCCAACCGAACGGTGCTGAGTGTCTGCGAGACCTCGAGCTTGAACACCGGCGGCGGCTGCAGCACCTCGGTGAGGTTCGGAGGCTTCGCGGTCGTCGAGCTGTTCACCTTCTGCCAATCGGCCCAGATCTTGTCGATGAACGCATGGTGCATCCAGAACACGGGGTCGGCGGGGGACCCTGCCGTGGCCATCGTTCCGCCCACCGAGTTGTGTGGCTGGTTGTGAACCGACTGGAGCTGAGGCTGGAACGAGGGGAAGGTGGTGTTCGACATCACGTTCGCGACCTGGGTGGCGCTGGGCATCGGGCCGATGTTCGCGCGACGGGTCACGCCCCACCGAGTGAGAGCGGCGGGGTCTGAGACCTCCGCCGGCGGCGTGGGGTTCGCCGTCCAGTCCCAGTAGGGAATGGTCACGAGTGGGTTGACCAGGCGAAGTCGCGCTTCGAAACGCAGCAAGTACTCACGATGCCAAGCAAGGAAGTTCGACCCATGCGCTCCCCAGCTCTGCGACATGGCGAGCACGTGTAGGTCGACCAGATCTTGGTAGGTGGGTGCGCCGACACCCTGCTTCATGATCGTCTCCACCGCGCACACGAAGCGCGCCCACTCTTCGACGGTGAGCGAGGCCGCGTTCTTCCGGATCCGGACTGCGAGTCGCGGTCGACACCACCACTTCTTGAACAGCGTCTCGGGACGAAGCAGATGGGACAACTTGTACTGCGTCGGGAGATCCAGACTGTCAGCACGGCGCACCCCCATGGGCCGCATCTTCGTTCGGTTGGCTCTGATCCAGGCTCTGGCCCTGGCGGGATCGTCGAGCGCTGCGAGCAGCTGAGTATCCGCCCTCGACAGCCTCTGCCACTCGGGGACCTTCTTGGCGCGCTGGCGCGACGTGACGCGTGTGGCGGGAAGAACCTGGGCTCTGGTGAGAATCGGCATGCGTCGATAGAGCAGTCGCAATGGATGATGCGTCTGCGATATCAATCACACCAAATTCGGGTGAGGAGAACTGACCATCCCATTTGGAGGTCGCCGACAAACGGAGAAAATCAGCCGTACGAGCGACGTGACGTTCAGCGGCGACAGTCCGGCGACATGAGTCGGGAGTCAACCGATGCGACTACGCGCTCTGGACGTTGTCGCGGCCGGAGTGCTTGGCGGCGTAGAGCGCCTTGTCGCTGGCCTCGAAGAGCGCATGGCTGTCGTCCGCGTGGTGCGGGTAGGTGGCCACGCCGAGGCTGGCGGTGACGTTGAGCTTGCCGAGCTCGGTGCGGAAGGTGGTGGCCTTCAGCTCTTCGCGGATGCGCTCGGCGAGCAAGAGCGCACCTTCGGTGTCGGTCTCCTCGCAGAGGACGCAGAACTCCTCGCCGCCGAAGCGGGCGACGATGTCGGTCTCGCGCTTGGCGCGCTGGAGGATGGCGCCGAGCTCCTTGATGACCACGTCGCCGGTCGCGTGGCCGTAGGTGTCGTTGACGCTCTTGAAGTGATCGATGTCGGTGACGATCAGGCTCAGCTGGCGGCCGAAGCGCGTGGCCGAGCGGAGCTTGCGGTCGAGCTCCTCGAGGAAGGCGCGCTTGTTGAGGCAGCCGGTGAGACCGTCGGTGGTCGCCATCTGTTCGAGGCGGCGAACCGCCTGGGCGTTGCTGAGCGAGACGGCGAGCTGGTTCGCGAGCACCTGCAGGGTGGGGCGGACCATCTGGTCGTAGACGCCGGGGCGCTCGGCTGCGAGGGCCACCGTGCCGATGGCGTCCTCGCGGACGACGAGCGGCAGGATGAGGAGGGACTTCATGCCCTCGAGATTCGCGCGCTTGGTGAAGACCACCTGTTGCTGCAGGTCGACCTCGCCGCGGTAGGGCAGGTAGTGGCGGTTCTTCACCGCCATCGCCGTGAGGCTCGTGTTGTCGCGGAAGGTCAGCGCGGTGAAGCGGTCGGCGTCCTTGCCGGTGACGCGGCGCACGCGGTGCCGGCGGTCGCTCGGGTCGTAGAGGGTGATCGCCGCGAAGTCGTAGGGCGCGATCTCGGCGGCGGCTTGCAGACCCGCGTCGAGCACGGCCTCTTCGTCGAGCGCGGCGCCGAGCATCTGGCTGGCGCGGTAGAGGATGGTCTGCTCGCGCTTGCTGCGCTCGAGCTGCACGAAGACGCGCTCGTTCTCGAGGGCGCGGAGGAGGTGCGCGATGGTGCCTTCGAGGAGCGCCTCTTCCTTCTCGGTGAAGGGGCGGTCGGCGATGCGGTCGGCGCAGAGCACGCCGCGGACCTGACCGTTCTCGACGATGGGCACGCCGAGGAAGGCCTGCACGAGCGCAGGGCCGTCGTAGTAGCAGAGCCCCTTGTAGCCTGGGCGGAGGTGCTCGAGGTTCATGGTCGACTGGCGCTTCACGACGGCGCCGACCGCGCCCTCGCCGGCGCCGAAGGGGCCCTCGGCGACGTGCTCGGAGTCGGTGACCAACTCGACGATGCGGAGCTGTTCTTCGTCGTCACCGCGCATCAGGAGCACGCAGGTGTGCAGGTCGAGCGTGCGGTGGAGGAGCTGCAGCACGTGGTAGAGCTGCTGGTGCACCTCCTCGACGCTCGAGCGGAAGAGGCGCTCTTCGTCGCTCGCGCCGCCCGCGGCGGGAGCGCTGACCAGGCGGAACATGCGCGACTCGTGGCGGAGCTTCTCGCGCTCGTGGTCGAGGGCGCGCCGGGCGCCATCGCGAACGCGGGCGATCTCCGCGCGGGTGAAGAGCAGGTTGAGCACGCCGAAGAAGGCGACGAAGACCGCGTGGGTCGCGAAGGGCGCGATCTCGGCGCGGGCCTCGGTGCCGAAGTAGAGCGCCGCCTCGAGCCCGAGGGCGATCACCACGAGCATCGCGCCGACCGGCTGTCGAGCGAACGCGGCCACGAAGGCGACGACCGCGTAGACCAGCGGGTAGAGCGGACCGGTCAGTCCGCCGAAGACCTGCACGGCCGCGTGAGCCGCGACCAGCGCCATCGCGCCGAGCTCGAGATCGATCCAGGCGATCCCCTCGTCCTGCCGCTCGCCGCGGAGGAACTGCTTGCGCCGCGCGGCGAGGCGCGCGCCGAAGACGGCGGCCCAGGCCACGGCGACCGCCGCGTGCTCCAGCCGCAGGGCGTTCGGCTCGACCCGGAAGATCCCGAGGAAATCGAGGGCCGCCACGGCGAACGCGGTCAGCAATCCATAGGATCCCCGCACGGTCCGGCGGAAGGTCAAGGCAGCGTGCACCAGCGTCGTCATCGCTCGACCCATGCAGTACGCAGTTGGGGGCGCTCTGGGCAAGAAAGCGACGGGTCTCGGGAGACTCGAAACTCGCGCTGAAACTGGGCCACGCCGCGTTTGCCCGCGTAGGATCGGCGTCGTGGAGTTGGCCCGTCTCGAACCGGCGAAGATCCTCGAGACCGCCGAGCGGCTCGAGAAGCGGATCGAGGAGCGCTTTCCGGAGTCCGGATTGTCTCGCGTGTGCTCCCAACTGGTCGAGCTCTGCTCCCACGCGAACGAGACCTGCCACCAAATCCGCGAGCCCAACTGGCTGGTGCGGATCCCGAGCTACGGGCTCCTGATCCTCATGGTGCTCGCCTCGGTCGGGGCCTTGCTCATGGCGATGTTCGGCGGAAAGGACCACGGCGGCATCAGCTGGGCCGAGGGCCTGCAGGTGGCCGAGGCCGCCATCAACGACGTGCTGCTCCTCGGCGCCGCTGGTTGGTTCCTCGCGAGCTACGAGGTCCGCCGGAAGCGGAGCCGCGTCGTCGGGGCGCTCCACCAGCTCCGCACCCTCGCGCACCTCATCGACGTGCATCAGCTCAGCAAGACCCCGGGGATGATCGGCCAGACCGAGTCCCACACCCCGAGCAGCCCGAAGCGGACCTTCTCCCGCTTCCAGATGGGCCGCTACCTCGACTACTGCAGCGAGATGCTCGCGCTGAACGGTAAGGTCGCCGCCCTCTACGGCGACGGCTTCGACGACCCCGAGGCGATCCGCGCGGTCACCGAAGTCGAGGAGCTCTGCATCGGCCTGCAGCGGAAGATCTGGCAGAAGATGATCCTCCTCCGCGGCAGCGGCACCGCCGTCCGCGCGAGCTAGACGCGGAGGGTGGAGCGGACCTTGGCGACGAGGTCGTCTCGGTCGAACGGCTTGGTGAGGTAGTGGCGGGCACCGGCGTTGATGCCGTTGACGATGTCTCGCGCCCCGCCCTTCGCGGTCAGGAAGATGACCGGGATTCGGCTGAGCTTGGCGTCGCGCCGGAGCATCTTCGAGAGGGTGAAGCCGTCCATCCCGGGCATCATCACGTCGGAGATCAGGAGATCCACGTTCGGGTTCTCCTTGAGCCACGCGAGGGCCTTGGCGCCGTCTTCGACGGTGTGAACGGTGGCGAAGTCGCGGACGGAGACCTCGATGAGGCGCCGGATGGCCGGGTCGTCCTCGGCCACCAACACGTGCCGCTCTCTCGTCGTCTTGGACATGGAGGAACTCTAGCCGCGCGATTCAGCCCGGCAACAGGTCGGCGAAGACGAAGCCGTCGCGCTCCACGATCTCTCCCGGCGTGACGGCGATCGGCCGCGTGAAACACGGCGCCGCATAGCAGAAGGTGTGCGCCTCGCCCTTCTCGCCGCAGGGGTCGACGCCCTCGGGGAGGTCGTCGAGGAGCGCGTGGTCCCAGTGCCGACCGACGAAGCTGCGGTCGAGCTGCTTCGGGTCCACGCAGGTGATCCAGGCCTTCAGCCCCGAGTCGACCATGGTGCGGGCGAGCTGGTCGGTGGGCAGGCCCCAGATCGGGAAGATGGGCTCGATGCCGGTGCCCTCCATGCGCGAGATGCGGTAGTCGCGGACGTCCTCGAGGAAGAGGTCGCCGAACGCCATCACTTCCACGCCCGCCTCGCGCGCCTGGGCCATCGCGCCCTTCATCCGCTCCTCGTAGGCCTCGTTGGAGCATGGGGAGGGCAGGTCGATCGCGACGAGCGGCAGGCCGGCGGCGTCGGCCTGGGCCTGGAGGAGCGTGCGTCGAACGGCGTGCATGGCCACTCGGTCGGCCTCTTCGTTCAGCGTCGTCAGCAGCCCGACGACCTCGACATCGTCCCGCTCGCGCAGCGTACCGAGCGCCCACGCGGAGTCCTTGCCGGAGCTCCAGGAGAGCCAGCACTTCTTCTTGGCCATGGCCCCCGCTTAGCACGGCCACTGGTTCGTTCGCGCACGTCCTCGTACTCGTGCACGAAATTCGCCGTGGCCGCACGGCCGTACCCCGGTTTCTGGACGGCCATCGGGGCGTCGGCGATGGTCGGCCCCATGTCCTCGCGGCACGCCTGGCTCCTGCCCTTCGCGCTGCTGGTGCTCGCGATCGTCGCGGTGCCGCTGCGCATCCTCGACGAGCGCGGGTTGCCTCGGTACCGCGTGCTCAAGAGCGAGCTGGGCGAGGTCCAGGAGGCGAACGCCCGGCTCGAAGCCGAGGTTCGCGCTCTGGAGCGCGAGGTCGAGGGGCTCCGCAACGACCCGGCTGCCATCGAGCGGGTGGCACGCGACGAGCTCGGGATGATCCGCGAAGGCGAGCTGGTCTTTCAGTTCCCCGCGGACTGAGGGCTGCTTCGCGGCGTGCAGGGATCCGTGCGCTGGAGTAGCCTCCGGGGACCGGATGGCCGAGCTCACCCAGCGCTCTCGACGGATCCTCTACGCGACGATCACCGAGTACATCGCCTCTGGTGAGCCCGTCGGCTCCCGTCGGCTCGCCCGCCGCTACGGGATCAACCTCTCGCCCGCGACGATCCGGAACGTGCTCGCCGACCTCGAGGAGATGGGATACGTCGCCCAGCCGCACACCAGCGCTGGCCGGATCCCGACCGTCCAGGGGTTCCGGATCTTCGTCGAAGCGCTCGTTCGGATGCGGGACGTCGCTCCGGAGGACCGGACCGCGGTGCTCGAGCGGCTCCGCAACCTGGACCCGGGCACCGACATCCAACGGGAGGCGGGCCAGCTCTTGAGCACGCTGACCGGTGCCGCCGTCGTCGTGACCAGCCCCAAGCCCGAGGAGGAGCTGCTCCGCCAGCTCCGGTTCCTGCGCCTCGACGACTCCCGGATGCTCGCGGTGCTCGTGACCCAGGGTGGGGCGGTCCAGAACCGAGTGCTTCCCGCGCCGGCCGAGCTCCAACCGGCCGAGCTCGAGCGGGTGAACAACCTGGTGGCCGAGCTGCTCGAGTCGCCCCAGAGCCTGGTGGCCATTCAGGGCATGGTCGCCGAGCGCCACGATCGGGAGCGGGGCGCCATCGAGGAGCTGCGCCAGCGCGCGGCCGAGGTTCTCGGCAAGACCATCGAACAGAAGGCGGCGCCCCAGGTGCTCATCGAGGGCCAGGAGCGGCTCTTCGACCGCCCCGAGTTCCTCGACGCGGACAAGATCCGCCAGTTCCTTCGGGCCTTCGACGACCGGGCTCGGCTGCTCGCCATGCTCGACGAGACCCTCGCCTCGGGCGGGGTGCGGGTACTCATCGGATCGGAAGCGAACCTCGCCGATGTCGAGGACGTCACCGTGATCTCTACGTCCTACAGCCAGGACGGTTCGTCGAAAGGCACGCTGGGCGTGATCGGACCGACCCGACTCGACTACGCGAAGGTCGTACCCCTGGTTGGGTTCACCGCGCGGGTCATGAGCGAGGTGCTCGGCGGCACCGACGAAGAGGTTTAGAGCGACCTCACCCGATTGGGGCATTGCAAGATGCCGCTGCGCGTGCCGTGTTGCGTGCTAGCATCGCCAGCCCAATCGGGGGGAGCCCGGAGGTTTAGAGCGTGACGGACGAGCCGGAGACGGACCGACCTGAAGAAGAGGAAGCGGAAGAAGGGACGGAGGAGGCCACCGAGGCCTCAGTGGAAGATTCCGCCGAGCCCATGGATCCGCTCGAAGAGGCGGAGGCCAAGGCCGCCAAGCTGAAGGACCAGCTCCTCCGCACGGCCGCCGACTTCGAGAACTTCCGCAAGCGAGCGAAGCGCGACATCGAGGATGCCGCGCGTCGGGCGAAGGAAGACGTCCTCGCTCAGATCCTGCCCATCTACGACAACCTCGAGCGGGCCGTGCAGGCCGCCGGCGGAGCGCAGGACGTGGCCGCCGTGGTCCAGGGCGTCGAGATGGTCCTCAAGAGCTTCGAAGACGCGGCCGAGGGCATGAGCCTCGAGCGCGTGAAGACCGTCGGTGAGAAGTTCGACCCGAACGTCCACGACGCGATCCAGCAGCAGGAGACCGAGGACTCGCCGCCCGGAACCATTCTCGCCGAGGTGGTCTCCGGCTGGATGCTCGGACCGAAGCTGATCCGTCCGGCGATGGTCGTCGTCGCCAAGCCGCCATCGGCCGAGGCGTAGCATGCCGAAGGTCATCGGAATCGACCTCGGGACCACCAACTCCTGCGTCGCCTTCGTGGACGACAACGGGGAGCCGGTGGTGATTCCGAACGCGCAGGGCTCGCGGACCACGCCATCGGTGGTGGCGTTCACGAAGGACGGCGAGCGCCGCATCGGCTCGGTCGCCAAGCGCCAGGCGCAGACGAACCCCGAAGACACCGTCTACGCGGTCAAGCGGCTGATGGGCCAGGAGTTCGACTCCGAGGACGTCAGCGGCCACGCGAAGCTCGTCGCCTACAAGGTCATCCAGAACACCAACGGTGACGCCTGGGTCAGCGCGGGCGGCAAGGATTACTCGCCGCCGGAAATCTCCGCGATGATCCTCGAGGAGATGAAGGACATCGCCGAGAGCTACCTCGGCGAAGGCATCACCGAAGCGGTCGTCACGGTCCCGGCCTACTTCAACGACGCGCAGCGCGCGGCGACCAAGGCGGCGGGCAAGATCGCCGGCCTGGACGTCAAGCGCATCATCAACGAGCCGACCGCGGCTGCGCTCGCGTATGGCTTCGAGGAGAAGGACGGCCAGCGCCTCGCGGTCTACGACCTCGGCGGTGGCACCTTCGACATCTCGATCCTCGAGATCTCCGGCGGCGTCTTCCGCGTTCGCTCGACCTCGGGCGACACGCACCTCGGTGGCGAGGACGTCGACCACCTCCTGGTGGAGGAGCTCGCGAACCGCTTCCAGAAGGAGCACGGCATCGACCTGCGCGACGACCGGATCGCGCTGCAGCGGCTCAAGGAGCAGGCCGAGAAGGCGAAGCACGAGCTCTCGACCTCGCTCGACACCGAGGTGAACCTGCCCTTCCTCGCCGCGGACGAGTCCGGGCCGAAGCACCTGGTGACCACGCTCAAGCGTAGCGAGCTCGACATTCTCGCGGGCGATCTCATCGACCGCTCGCTCGTGCCGGTGCAACGGGCGCTCGACGACGCCGGCCTGCAGAAGTCGGACATCGACGTGGTGCTCCTCGTGGGTGGTCAGACCCGGATGCCGTTGGTGCGTCGGAAGATCACCGAGTTCTTCGATGGCAAGGAGCCGCACAAGGGCGTGAACCCGGACGAGGTCGTGGCCATCGGCGCGGCGCTCCAGGGCGCGGCGCTCTCCGGTGTGGTCGACGAGGTCCTGCTCCTCGACGTGACGCCCCTGAGCCTCGGCGTGGAGACCGGCGGTGGCGTGTTCACGCCGCTCATCCCGCGGAACACCACCATTCCGACCAAGGCGCAGGAGATCTTCACCACCAGCGTCGACAACCAGCCCTTCGTGCCGGTGCACGTTCTGCAGGGCGAGCGCGAGATGGCCGCCGACAACAAGTCGCTGGCCAAGTTCGAGCTCGCGCCGATCCCGCCGGCGCCGCGCGGCGTGCCGGAGATCGAGGTCTCCTTCGACATCGACGCCAACGGCATGGTGAACGTCACCGCCAAGGACCTGCGCTCCGGTCGCAGCCAGTCGGTGCAGGTCGTCGCCTCGAGCGGTCTCTCCGAAGAGGAGATCGACAAGCTCGTGGAAGAGGCGGGCCAGTACAAAGAGAGCGACGCGAAGCGCAAGGAGCTCGCCGAGCTCAAGAACGGCGCGCAGTCCCTCATCTACACGACGAAGCGAGCCGTCGAGGAGATGGCCGAGTTCGTCGACGCGGCGGTCATCGCCGAGGTCCAGCTCGACATCGAGGCCCTCGAGGGGCTGGTGGCCGAGGACGGCGACGCCGTGGAGCTCCGCGACGCGCTCCAGCGGCTCGAGCTCAGCGCCTACAAGATCGCCGAGGCGATGTACGGCGACGATGAGACCATCGACCTCGACGAGCCCGACGACGCATCCAGCTGAGCGTCTCATCGCATCACTGACTCTATTGCAATAGAGTTGCGTTTGTAGCCATGGCCGGCTAGGAACGCGGTATGGCGTTCGCCCTGTCCCGTTCCGTCGCGGAGCCCGGCTATCTGATCGCTCGGTCGCCAGCCGAGCTCGCGTGGACCCGTGCATCGAAATTCGGCGTCGGAGTCTGGCCGCGCGCGCTTCCGGCGGTCGCGGCTCGCCGCTTCTCGGAGGCTGCCAGGTCGCGCCCCATCGCGGTCGAGACCACCGTGGATCTGGCCTCTCCACAGCAGGCGCGGCAGGCCGCGGCGCAGATGGGGGATCCGTTGCTCGCGGCGTTCGTATGCAACGACCTTCGACGGCTCCTTCCCACGTTCGCGGCCATCACGGGCGAGAACGAGGTCGTCGTTCGGCTCCACACCATCCGGGACGGGATGTGCGAGAAGCTCCACGCCGACTACGTGACCCTCCGCATGCTCTGCACCTACACGGGACCGGGCACGCAGTGGGTCGCGCCGGGGGACGTGGTGCGGGAGAACCTCCGCCGGATCGACGTGCCGGTCGAGGAAGCCAACGCCTCGGTGTTGCGCCACCCAGGCGCTCTCCGTCAAGCACGGGCGGGCGACGTGTTGGTGTTGAAGGGAGAGCAATGGCCTGGTGGTACCGGGGCCGTCCATCGGTCCCCGCCAGTCGGTCCCTCGGCTCCGCCGAGGCTCCTGCTGCGGATCGACGCCAAGGACCGCCGATGAGCGGCGGGACGAAGGCACGCAATCGTCTGGATGTCGCGGGCCTCCTGCTCAGCGGGTCTTGCGCTCTGCATTGCCTGTTCGTCGCCCTCGCGCCGGCCCTCTTGGCGGCCACCGGGCTCGGAGCGCTGCTCGACGAGACCGCCGAGTGGGTGTTCACCATCACCGCCGTGGCCGTGGGGGCGATAGCGGCCACGTTGGCCTTGCGGGCCGGCAGGTCGCGGATCGTGGTCGCTGCGTTCGTCGTCTCGATCGGTCTCCTGCTCGTGGGCCGAGGGTTCGAGCACGCCGGCGTTCACGGTGGAGTGGAGGTCTTCTCGGCGCTCGGAGGTGTTGGCCTCGCGCTGGCGCACGTGGTCAATCTCCGTGGCGGTGCGGCGCATTGATGTAATTGAGTTGCAATTGCAACTCGGTTTGCTATCAAGGCGGCCAACCTCTCTACTGACCCCAGGAGTCTCTCGTGAAGTCCTTCATCCCCTGCCTGCTCGCCCTCAACCTCGTCATCGCCTGTGGTGACGACGACGGCGACACCACGGACACCACCGACGACATGAGGGTGCCCGAAACGGACATGGCGACGCCCACGCTCGGCGACGTGACGGTGCTGCTCGAGCCGGAGGACACCATCACCGAAGGCCTGGAGCCCGGCGACGAAGGGGAGTCCATTCAAGACGGTTGGACGGTGACCTTCGACCGCTACCTGGTCGCGATCGGCGACGTGGACATCCACCTGTCCACCGATGAGACCGTCGATGCCGAGGCACCGGACGTGTTCGTCGCCGACCTCACTCAGATCTCGGCCGCCGGCGAGGCGCTCTGGACCTTCGACGGCATCCGGCCAGGCCGCTGGGAGGTCGGCTACTCTACCCCCGGCGCCGGCGACGGCAGCATGCGCCACGAGACGGTCAGCGAAGCCGACTACGACGAGATGGTCGCCCAGGACTGGACCTACCTCATCGAAGCGACGATGACTCACCCGAGCGGTCAGTCCTGCCCGCCGGCCAGCCTCGCGAACGTCGGCGGTGCCACGCCGAACGGCAACACCAACAGCCGCGACGAGGACTGCTACGACAACGCCACCATCACCTTCACGTGGGGGGTGACCGCCGAGACCGTGTTCGGTCCCTGCCAGATCGACGAGATGTTTGGCTTCGCCGTGCCCGAAGGGGGCAGCCAGACCGTGGCACTGACCATTCATGGCGATCACATCTTCTTCAACGGGTTCCCCGAGGGGGACGAGGGCGGCATCATGCGTCTCGCACAGTGGATCGCCGACAGTGACCTCGACCTCGACGGCGACGTGACCCGCGAGGAGCTCGAGTCCATCGCTCCCTCCGACCTCGCGGAGCTGGACGAGCGCTACGCCCTCGGCGCCCCGCCCATCGAGCTGATGGAGATGTGGGACTACGTCATCGGGCAGCTCAAGACCCAGGGGCATTTCCAGGGCGAGGGCGAATGCGCCTTCGACGGGATGGCGCACGACCACTGAGACCACTTTCCGCCACGACGCCGCAGAGCTATGCTCTCCAACGACTCGATGCCCGCAAGCACCAAGACCGAAGACCTGAAGGAAGAGCTCCGCGAGGCGGGGCTCCGGGCCACGGGCTCGCGGGTCGCGGTTCTTCGTTGTGTGCGGCTCGCGGACCGACCGGTCGCGTTGGCCGACGTCGTGGCGTTGCTCGGTGGCGAGGCGCCCGATCGGGCGACGGTTTACCGAAACCTCGTCGACCTGGCCGATGTGGGGCTGCTTCGGCGGGCCCACCTCGGTGACGCTTGGCGCTTCGAGGGGCAGGACGAGAAGGACCACGCCCACTTCGTCTGCACCCAGTGCGGCAACGTGGAGTGCGCACCAGAGGTCACCCTCCAGGTGGGCTCTGGACGCGCCTCACCGCACGCAGTGAAGGACGGACACTTCCAGGTCCAGCTCCACGGCGTCTGCGACGACTGCCAGTAGCGGTCTACGACACCGCGCGATCGTGTCGCTGATCGTCGTTGATCGCGGGGTTATCGCAACAGAGTTGCAATAGACTCGTGCTGGCGATAGCCTTCCGTCGGATCACACGCAACAGTGTTGCAACTGTAGCGAGAAGTGGTATCCATCCGCTCCCGATGTCGCTGTCACTGCCGGCACGTGGGGCCGCCGCAGTGGGCGCCCTCATGTTCATCTTCATCCTCTCGGGGGCTCCGGTGGCTGCCCAGTCGGATGCGGGCGTGCCACCCGACGCACACACGGAGGCTGGCCCAGAGGACGACGAGGACCCGGCCCCCCCCGCGGACGGCGACGAAGAAACGGATGGAGCGGGCGAGGAACCCGCCGAGCCGAGCCGAAGCGAGGAGTCCCCGCCGAGCGAGCGCGAGGGGGGGGCCTCGGTGTCGCCACCGCGAATCGTTCGTTCCCCCGCGCCGACCTATCCCACCAGCGCCGCGGGTTCGGGTCTCCACCCGACGGTCGTGATCGAGGTGACCCTCGACGACGGCGGTCACGTGCTCGAAGCGCAGGTGGAGCACTCGGGTGGACAGCGTTTCGACGCGGCCGCGATCGAAGCCGTGCAGGGCTGGACCTTCGAGCCCGCCCGCCGCGGCGACACGCCGATCGCCGCGCGGGTCCGGGTGGCGGTCCACTTCGATCTGCCCTCCTTCGATCTCCCCTCTCCGGTGGGTGACCCATCGGCAGGCTCGTCGCGGACCACCGAGTCGGCTCCGGTCGAGACCGACACGAGCGACGACCCAAGCGAGGAGGAGCCGAGCTTCGGTGCCACCGCCGAGGTGGAAGCGGAGGAGCTCCGTCGGCAGCAGCGATCGGCCAGCGCCTTCACGGCGAACCGCGAGGTGCTCGAGGCCGCACCGCACCAAGAGGGCGCGGATCTGCTGAGCGTGGCTCCGGGCTTCTACGCCGCCCGGCCCGCGGGGGCGGCGATCGCCCACCGCATCATGATTCGAGGTTTCGACGCGAAGCACGGGCAGGATGTCGCGCTCAGCGTGGGCGGCTTGCCCATCAACCTGCCTTCGCACGTGCACGGCCAGGGCTACGCCGACCTCGGCTTCCTGATCCCCGAGGTCGTGAGCCAGGTGCGCGTGCTCGAGGGGGTCCACGACCCGCGGCAGGGGGATTTCGCCGTCGCCGGCTCGGCCGCTTTCGACCTCGCGGTCGAGCGACGCGGGGTAACGCTGAAGACCGGCTACGGCAGTTTCGGGACCTTTCGACAGCTCGCGCTCTGGGCGCCCGAAGACGCGGCCGACGAGACCTTCGGCGCCGTGCAGGTTCAGCGCTCGGATGGCTTCGGCCAGAACCGTCGTTCCCTCGCGACGAGCGCCATCGTGCAGGTGGCGTCGCCCCGAGGGCGAGGCGGCTGGCGTTTCCGTGTGCTCGGCATCGCGAACGTCGCGCGCGCGGACCTCGCTGGTGTCCTCCGCGACGACGACATCACGAGCGGTCGCGTCGACTTCTACGACGTCTACCAGCTGCCCACGGCGGTTCGGCAGAACGCGGCCAACACGCGGCTCATGGTCGGCGTCTTCGGCAGTCGGCGTTTCGCGTCGGGGGCCAACGCCGAGGTCGGCGTCTTCGCGGGTGCGGACCTCTTCCGAACCCAGCAGAACTTCACCGGGTTCATCCAGGAGTCGCGCACGCTCGAGGACGTCGCCGGCCGCGGCGACCTGATCGAGCAGCGGAACCGAACGACCACCGCCGGCCTGAAGGCGAGCTACCGAAGCCCTCGCGCCGCTCCGTGGTCCTGGCTCGAGGCGCGCGTGGAGCTCGGCACCGAGACGCGACTCGACTGGATCACGCAGGAGCAGAACCTCATCGACGCCACCGTTCGGAACCAGACCTGGGACGAGCGGGTCGACGCGGACGTCTTCGGCACCGACATCGGCCTCTACGGTGACGTCGAGCTGACCTTCGCCGAGCGCGCGGTGCTCTCGGTCGGTGCCCGGGCCGACGTCCTCTTCTACGAGATCGACGACCGGCTCGGGAACTTCGCCCCGGACTCGCGGCCCGACGACACCTTCATCATGGGCTTTCGCCGCAGCGCGATGGGCGTCGCCGGAGGGCCGCGTGCGAGCCTCGCGGTCGAGGCGACCGACTGGCTCAGCCTGCTCGGGGCCTACGGCGAGGGTTTTCGGTCGCCGCAGGCGCGCTTCCTCGAGGATGGCGAGCGCGCGCCCTTCACCAAGGTGCGTTCGGCCGACGTCGGTCTTCGCGCGCAGTGGGACGAGCTGCTGACCGTGACCATCGGCGGCTACTGGACCCGCCTCGGTGACGATGTCGCGTTCGAACCGGAGGAGGCGGCCCTCCGCCGCATCGGCGCGACCCGCCGGCTCGGCGCCGTCGCGCACGTGCAGGCCCGCCCGCTGCCCTGGCTCGTGGCGGCGGGCTCGGTGACCTACGTCGACGCCGAGCTGCTCGAGCCACCGCCGCCATCGGTGGAGGAGCCCAACCCACCTTTCGAGGAGGGGCAGAACCTACCGTACGTCCCGCCCGTCGTGGTGCGGCTCGATGTCGGCGCTCGGGGTCCGCTCGGCGAGCTTCGTGGGCAGAAGGTCACCGGTCGCGTGGGCGCGGGGTTCTCCTACCTCTCGCCGCGTCCGCTACCCTTCGGGTTCAACGCGGCGCCTGTTGCGCTCCTCGACGCTTCGGCCGGCGTTGCGTGGGGGCCGGTGGAGATCGGCTTCTCGGTGTTCAACCTGTTGGGCTCCGAGTACGCGGCGTTCGAGCTCTACTACGTGTCCGACTGGACGAACGGCGGCGTGCGCAGTCGTGTCCCCGCGCGCCACATTCAAGCCGGCGCACCGCGCACGCTCATGGGAACGGTGGAGTTGGCATGGTGAGATGGCGTCACTGTTTGCTGGTCGTGCTGCTGGCTGGGTGCATCGACACCGGTGTCGAGCCGGTGTCGGTCCCACTTTCGGCGGCCGGGACCTCGACCAGCGGGCCGATCCTCGCCCGCCACGACGTGCCGGTGACTCTCGACCGGGCAGACCTCGCCTTCGGGCCGTTCACCGTCTGCGCCGGCTTTCAAGCCGGGGACAACTGTGACTCGGCGCTCGCCGATTGGACCGAGGCTGCGGTGATCGACACCCTCGATCCGGTTCCCCAGCGCCTCGGCAACCTGGAAGGCATCGGTGGTAGTGCGCGGTCGTACATGTACGACCATGGTTACGTCTCGCTGCTGACGGATACCAGGCGGCTCGAGCTCCCGGCCGCCGACGAGCTCGGAGGATCGTCGTTCGTGGTCGAAGGCTCCGCGACCGTCGACGGTGTCAACGTCCCCTTCCGCGCGAGCTCCGTATTGGCTCAGTCCGCGAGCGTGGAGCGCGGCAGTCCCATCGTCCGTAGCGGGACGGACGACGAGTTCGCGCTCGAGCTCCATGCCGACACCGCTCCGCTGACGGTCCGCTTCGATCCGCGCTCGTGGGTCGAGGACATCGACTTCCGAGTCCTCTCGCAGAACGAGACCTGCGCGATGGACCAGGAGGTGGTCTGTCAGCTCCAGACCGAGCTCGAGTGCGGGCCGTCAGGGGAGATTCTGCGAGAGACCGATTGCTCTGCTCTCGGGCTCGTGTGTGCGCCCGACGTCGGTTGCGTGGACCGAATCGAGCTCGAGCCTGGCTCCCAGGGGCTTGCCGCGATCCGGAACGCGATCCTCGCGGGCAAGCCTCCGGCGTTCGAGTGATCCATTGTCACCGGTCGACGTGGGCGGTAGAGCCCTGTCATGACCGTGCTCCGCTCGCTCACCGACGGCGTCTGGGATCTCCGGGACGTCCTTTCCCTCCCGGGCGGCGTGAAGCTCCCCAGCCGCACCACCATCCTGCGGGACGCCAATGGGGGCCTGGTGCTCTACGGACCGCTGAAGCTCACCGACGAGCAGGCGAGTGCCATCGACGCGCTCGGTGAGGTCCGGACGATCGTCGGGCCGAGCCTCTTCCACCACCTCTACCTGAGGCACGCGAAGGAGCGCTGGCCCGAGGCGCGCTTGCTCGGTGCCCCCGGCCTCGACGTGAAGCGCGAGAACCTCTCCTTCGACGGCATGCTGCGGACCGGCTCGCTCGCGCCTGGCGTCCGCGCGATCGTCATCGGCGGCATGCCGAAGCTGAACGAGACCGTGCTCGTCCACGCGCCCTCGGCGACGATGGTCTGCGCGGATCTCTGCTTCCGGATCCAGCAGGCGAAGGGCATCTCGAAGCTCGCGTTCAAGCTCATGGGCGACTACGGCGACACGCTGAAGTGCAGCCGACTCTGGAAGTGGAGCATCAAGGATCGCGACGCCTACCGCGCGAGTCTCGAGTCGCTCCTCGGAGCCGACTTCGACGGGGTGGTGATGGCGCACGGGGACCCCGTGATGAACGGTGCCAAGGCACAGCTGCAGGCGGTGATGGGATGATCCACTTCTCTTCGACCTTCGACTCCGGCAACGGCGAGCTCATCGAGCAATCGGGCGACGAGCTGCGGCTCGCGATTCGCCCCGACGTCGGCGACCGCCACCTGCAGTGGTTCCACTTCCGGCTCACCGGTACCCGCGACCGCCGCGTGACCTGGCGGCTCACGAACGCCAGCAAGGCGAGCTACCCACGGGGCTGGGCGGGGTACGCCGCGTGTGCGTCGTACGACCGCGAACACTGGTTCCGCGTGCCCTCGCGTTACGACGGCGGCGAGCTGATCGTCGAGCACGCGGTGACCCACGACACGGTCTGGTACGCCTACTTCGCCCCCTACGACGAGGAGCGCCACATGCGCCTCATCGGTGCCGTGCAGTCCAAGCCCGGCGTGGCGCTGAGGTCGCTCGGGGCGACGCTCGACGGGCGCTCGATGGACCTGCTCACCTTCGGCAACCCGGATGGCGCACCGTGCTGGATCATCGCGCGCCAGCACCCTGGCGAGACGATGGCCGAGTTCTTGGTCGAGGGGCTGCTCGAGCGCCTCCTCGCCCCGGCGGACGCGCTCGCGGCGTCACTGCTGGCGCGGGCGCGCTTCTTCGTGGTGCCCAACATGAACCCCGACGGGAGCGCTCGCGGGCACCTGCGCACCAACGCCGCAGGCACCAACCTCAACCGGGCCTGGGCCGCGCCCACCATGGAGGCGAGCCCCGAGGTCTTCCTGGTCCGTGAGGCCATGGACCGGAGCGGCGTCCGCTTCTGCCTCGACGTCCACGGCGACGAGGCGCTCCCCTACAACTTCATCGCGGGCGCCGACGGCGTGAAGGAGCTGCCGGCCGCGATCCACGAGCTCCGCCATCGCTATGAGGCGGTGCTGGAGACGGCGTGCCCCGCGTTCCAACGCGAGCACGGATACCCGAAGGCGGCGCCCGGCGAGGCGAACCTGACGATGGCGACCAACCAGCTCGCCCACCGCTTCGGCGCCCTCTCGATGACGCTCGAGCAGCCCTTCAAGGACGACGCGAACCACCCGGATCCCGAGGCCGGCTGGTCACCCGCCAAGTGCCGAGCGCTCGGGCGTGCGCAGCTCGATGCGCTCGCGGCCGTCATCGACGCCCTCTGATCTCCAGGCTTCGCTGAGCCCGCTGCTCCTTGTTTTCGCACAAAGGCACAAGGAGCACGAAGATCCACGAAGGTGAAATGGGTTTGCCGCGCCCGGAGCCGCGCTAGAGATCGACGATGCGTTAGCGCGAAGAGCTCGGGCGGCGACGACGACCCATCCCAAACCCTTTGTGTCCCTTCGTGTTCTTGGTGGCTTTGTGCGAGAACAAGGAGCACATCGGCCGAAACGAAGCGGTTGGAGTGAAGCCTGGGCGCTAGAGGCGCCGCATGAGCCGCACGGTCTCACCCGGTGCGACGTCGACGTTCACGTTGTGCATCGTGCCGTCGGCGGTCCGGAGACCGATGCGGTGCGAGCCCGAGGACACGCGCAGGTTGCGGACCGGGGTGTTCTGCCCGGTGTCGCGGCCATCGACGAAGACTCGGGCCCAGGGGATCGTGTTGATGACGATCGTCCCGCGGCCGCGTCGGCTGGTCATGCTCTCGCCGCCGCTGTCGCCGCCGCTCGGGTTGCGCTGGATGCGCATGATGCCGCTGGGCTCCGGATCGTCGCGCTGGATGCGCATGACCGAGCCCCCGGTGTTCGAGGCGACGCGGGCCATGGTGGAGGTAGGCTCTTCTTCCTCCTCCTCTTCCTCTTCTTCCTCGCTTGAGGCGACCTCTTCCTCTTCCTCTTCCTCGGAGGCTTCTTCCTCCGCCTCGGAGGATGCCTCTTCGGCCTCTTCCTCTTCCTCCTCCTCTTCGGCGGCGGAGGAGGAAGCGACCTGGGAATTGGGATCGCTGATCAGGACCACGTCGAGCATGGCGACGCCGCCGGAGTTGACCTGGACGTCGCGCTGCACGGCGCGGTAGCCCGGCGCGACGATTGTGACGACGCGGGAGCCTTCCTCGATGCCGTCCACGCGAACCGGTGCGACGCCTCGAGGGATTCCGTCCACGCGGACCTCGGCGCCCACGTCCGGAACGGTGCGCACCTCGATCGTGCCGTGGCCCGGACCACCGAACGCCAGGATGGCGCCGCCGACACCGACCGCGATCATCACGATCGCCGCCACGACCATCAGGGCGATCTTCTTGCCCTTGCCCTCGTCCGGATCGACGCGAGGCATCTCGGTCGTGGCGAGGTGGCGCTGCTGCTTGCTCGGATCCCCGGGGGGCATCGAGAACGAGGGACCGCTCGCGACGGGACCGCCCGCCATGGGCGGCGGAGCCATCAGGCCACCTTCGCCCGGACCCACGGTCGCCCGCTGGTCGAGCATCGCGCCACCACCGACGGGGCCCGGCATTCCGCCGAGCGGTGCCTGCTGCTGGAGACGGGCCCGCGGACCGGTGCTGAACGCTCGGGTGTCCTCCTCGACCTCGGACGCGCCGAGCTCCTCGAGGTCGTCGGCCGAGAAGAAGATCTGGGTCGCCTCGCCCTCGAGGTCCTCGCTCTCGGCGGCCTCCTGCATCGCGTCGAAGGGCGACGCGGTGATCATGGTGGCCTCGCCCTGGAGCTCGTCCGGCTCGAAGACGTCATGGTCCTCTTCGACCAGGTCGTCGGCGTCGAGCTCCTGGATCTCGGGCATCGCCGGTCGGGCCGGCGGCGCCTTGGTCGGGCGTGGACCCGAGGAGGGCACGCTGCGCCGCTGCTCGCCACCTGCCACCGAGGGCCGGCCGACGTGCGCGTAGGAATCGAGCTTGTCCTTCTCCGCGTCGAGCTCCTTCTGGAACGCGGAAGACATCCACGCCGAGAGCTTGCCGCTGGTGAAGGGCGGTCGCTGGGTGACCAGGAACTCCTGGAGCGCCTCGTGCAGCTCGCCAGCGCTCTGCCAACGGTCGGCGGGCTCGCGCGCCAGCGCGCGCATCAGGATGTCGTCGAAGAGTTTCGGAACGCCGGCGACCACCTGGGAGGGCGGCGCGACCTGCGCGTGGCGGACCTTCTCGAGCGTGGAGAAGTCGGACTCGCCGGTGAAGAGCCGGTCGGCGGTCAGCATCTCGTACATGCAGGTGCCGACGGCGAAGATGTCCGAGCGGTGATCGATGGGCAGGCCCCGGACCTGCTCCGGGCTCATGTAGCCGAACTTGCCCTTGAGGACGCCCGCCTGGGTCTTGGTCGTCCGCGACGCCGCCTTGGCGATGCCGAAGTCGATGACCTTCACCGCGCCGTCGTAGCTGACGAGGATGTTCTGCGGGCTGATGTCGCGGTGGATCAGGTTGAGCGGGTTGCCGCGGCGGTCACGCTTCGTGTGCGCGTACTCGAGGGCCTCGCACATCCGGCCGGCGATGTGGGCGACCATGGCCGGGGGCATCCGCTTCCGCATCTTTCGGAAGCGGTTCATGATCTGGAGCAGGTCCTTGCCCCAGACGTACTCCATCGCGATGTAGTGGGAGTCGCCGATCTTCCCGAGCTCGTAGATCGGGACGATGTTCGCGTGGTTCAGGTGGCCGGCGATCTTCGCCTCATCGATGAACATCTCGATGAAGTCGTCGTCCTCCGCCATGGTCGGGAGGATTCGCTTGATCGCGATGATCTTCTCGAAGCCCTCGATCCCGAAGGACTTGGCCAGGAACACCTCGGCCATGCCACCGACTGCGATGCGGTCGAGGAGGAGATACTTGCCGAACGGAATGACCCGCTTCTTAGGTCCCTGCTGAGGACTCGCGCCCCCAGCCGGGTGATGCATTCCCATCCCCCCAAGAATGCCTGGCCATCGGCAGTGGATCAACGTTCGCGGGGCACGTTCCCGGAATTTCACAGGGGGTCATGTGACCCCACCTGCGGTCGCACGGCGTTCGATCACTGCTCACATCCGGACAGCCGTCCCCACTTCGAACGCGATTCGTCGTTCACGTCGTGGGAAGGCGAGACGAGCGGTGATACCGGCGGCTCACCCCGAGCAAGAGCTCTCTCAGCCTCACTTCGAGGTCCGCCTGCTTCGGCAGGAAGGCCTCCACCCCCATCTGGCGGAGCAGGGCCACATCGGGCTGCCGCGCGGATGCGCTCATGACCGCCACGGGGAAGGGGAAGTCGCCGCGGGCGCCCCGGAGGTACATGCACAACTCGACCCCGCTCATGCCGGGCAGCTGGAGATCGAGTAGGGCGAGGTCGACCTTCCGCTTGTTGAGCACCCGCATCGCCGCTTCCGCGGTGCTCTCCACCAGAACCTCGGCCGCGGGGTAGGCGCCCTCGATCCACAGGCTGACCAGCTCGGACAGGTCTGGGTCGTCTTCGACCACCAGGACACACATGCCACTCCGGTCCTCCACGGGGCGCCGGAGCTCGCGAATGGACCACACGACTTCCTGCATGCTCAGCCGGGAGTACGGCTCCTTCTCCAGCATGTCGTGCAGGAGGCCCACGACTTCGGCCGGAATGTCGACCCGCGCCTCACGGGGGTCGCGGAGGGTCGCGTTGACCTGTCGGTGCAGCAGGCTCGCGGTGTCTCGGGCCCCCGCTTCGAACGGGGTCTCCCCGGTCAGGAGCTCCCACAGGGTCGCGCCGAGACTGTAGACGTCGCACAGGTGCGCTTCACCCCTGACCACCTCGCACCGGATCCGCTCCGGCGCGAGGTAGGCGGGGGTGCCGGTGATCGTGCGGGTGGGCTCGGTCGCGTACTCCGGTGAGACGAGCCCGAAGTCGACCAGGACCGCCCGGTTTCCGGTCACGATCACGTTCGCCGGTTTGACGTCGAAATGCGCGACGCCGCAGTCGTGGAGGAAGGCCAGCGTCTCCGCGAGGCGCTCGACGATGTCCAGCGCTTCGTCGATTTCGATCGCGATGCCCTGGATCAGCCGGCGCGAGAGCATCCGGTCCAAGGGCGTGCCGTGGAGTCGCTCCATGACCAGAAAGGGCATGCCCTCGTGCTGGCCGAGGTGGTGCACCGAGACGATGCCGGGGTGGCGAATGGCCCCGAGCGCCTGCGCCTCTGCGATGAGCAGTCGCGCGTCTTCCTCCCCTAGGGGAACCTTGATCGCGACCTTGCGTTGAAGTCCGCGATCGATGGCTTCGAAGACCGCGCCCATGCCACCACGGCCCAAGAGGCGTTCCAGGATGAACCCACCGCCCAGCACGTCCCCTTGTCGGACCGCGTGAACAGCGGACTCCGCGACGGCCGGCATCGTCGCCTTCGCGTCGGCCGGAAGCGTCTCGTGAAGGCTGTCGTCAGCCATTGGCCGACAGCAGCTCCAGCCAGAAGATCGAACCACCTCCCTCACGTGGGCGCATGCCGACGTCGCCCCCGTGACGTCGCGCGAGGGTGCGCGACACCGTCAGCCCGAGTCCCGACCCCTCGCGGGGCAGACTGCCCGTGCGTGCTTGTCGGAAGCGCTCGAAGATTCGCTGGCGCTCGCTCTCTGGTACGCCCGGTCCGCGGTCGAGCACCTCGATGCGGACCGTTCCTCCATCTACCTCGGCTCCCACTTCGATGGTCCCCCCGGGGCTCGAGAACTTGAGCGCGTTCCCGAGCAAGTTGGTGATGATCTGCCGCACTCGGTCGCCGTCCACCACCACGGTGGAGTCGAGCGAGGGACCATCGAGCACACGAATGGCGATCTCGCGAGAGAGCGCCACGCCCTGGACGGACTCGTGGGCCCAGGCGATCAGCTGGCGAACACGGTGGGGCTTCAGCGTCAGCGCCAGGCGATCGGAGTCCGCCTTGTCCATGTCCAGGAGGTCGTTGGTCAGCTGGATCAGGCGCTCGGCGTTGGCCGAGGCGATCCGGACGAGTTGCTGCGCCTTGCCGGTGAGCTCCGTCAGCTTTCCACTCGCCAGCAACCGCAGCGAGCCATGAATCGACGTCAGGGGCGTCCGCAGCTCGTGACTGACCACCGAGATGAACTCGCGCTGGGTTCGTTCCGCGTGCAGCTCTTTGCTCAGGTCCCGAATCACCGAGACCCGTGCGCGCGCCCCCCCATGCGCCACGGTCTTTGCCGTCACCCGAACCGGAACGACGGTCCCGTCGGCTCGAACCACCTCCGACTCGTAGGTGAGCGGACCGTCCTCGGCGACCTCTCGGAGCCGTTCCGTCACCCGCGCACGCTCGCGCGGAGTGACCAGGACCGAGGGGTCGACGCCCAGCAGCGCCGCTCGGGGTCGACCGGTCAGCCGGCACAATGCATGGTTGACCTCGATCACCACACCACCCTTCACGATGGCAACTCCTTCGTCGGAGGCGTCGGCGAGGGCTTGGAAGCGTTGCTGACTCTCGATCAGCTCGGCCTCGCGGCGCCGCGCATCGATGAGGTGGCTGGCGTGCTTCGCGAGCACTCGGAGGGCGTCGAGTTGTCCGTCGCTCAGCTCGCGCGGCTCTCGGTCGATCACACAGAGGGCACCCAGGGCCAGACCATTCCCTGGGTCTAGCGGGAAGCCAGCGTAGAACCGGATGCGGGGATCGCCGGTGACCAGAGGGTTGTCCGCGAAGCGTTCGTCCTTGGATGCGTCGGAGACCACCAGGAACTCGTCACGCTGCCGAATGGTGTGAGCACAGAAGGCCACGTCCCGCGGGGTCTCGCGCGCCTCGAGCCCCACTCGCGCTTTGAACCACTGCCGGTCTTGGTCGACGAGGCTCACCGCCGCGATGGGCGTCTGACAGATCTGCGCCGCCAGCTTGGTCAACGCCTCGAAGTCCTCCTCTTCCTCCGTGTCGAGGATTCGGCATGCCAAGAGAGCGGCCAGCCGTTCCGACTCGTTCCGCGGCAAGCCTCCGTTCACGGGCGCACTCCCGTGAGCTCCGTGACCTCGTCGGCGAGCGTCATGGGATCGAAGGGCTTGGCGATGACCCCCTTCGCGTCGGTGGCTTGGAGCTCGGCGACCTCGTCGCGCTGAACCCGGGCGGTCATGAAGATGATGGGCGTCTCGCGGGTCTCGGGGAGGTTCTGCAAGCGGTCGAAGGTCACCAGGCCGTTGACGTCGGGCATCATCACGTCGAGCAGGATCACGTCCGGACGGTGCTTCGCGGCTGCCTGCAACCCCTCTGCGCAGTTCGCGGCAGTCACCACCTCGAAGCCGCCGACGTCCTCGAGAGCCAGGGTCGCGATGGTCCGAATGTCCTCTTCGTCATCGATGATCAGGACTACTGCCATTGTGCCTTCCCCTCGGAGACCACCCGTCCACGTCCAGTCTCTTTGCCATGATAGAGGCGAGCATCGGCGGAACGGAGAAGCTCCTCCAGGCTCTCGCCGTCGTGCGGGAAGCCGGCCACTCCCGCAGTGAACGAGAGACGGACTCCAGCGTCCATCTCACACGCGCGGACCTCGCTCAAGATCCGCTGGAGAACTCGCCGCGCGACCGTGGGTTCCAGTCCCCAGAGCGCGAGGACGAACTCCTCTCCCCCCCAGCGTCCACGGAGGTCCTCGAAGCGCGCCGAGTGCTGCATGAGCTGGCCGAGTCGCTCCAGCGCCTGGTCTCCGGCGAGGTGCCCGTACTCGTCGTTGAGTCGCTTGAAGTGATCCAAGTCGATGAGGCAGAGCGACACCGGCACGCCGGTGTCTCGGGCGCGGGCCAACAGATTCTCGAAACGCTCGGAGAACGCGCGACGGTTCGCGAGTCCGGTGAGCGGATCGATGTCGGCCCGTTCCCGATGGAGCCGCTGACGATCCAGCCGGACCCGGATGCGCGCGTCGAGCTCTTCGGCGAGGACCGGCTTGGGAATGTAGTCGTCCGCCCCAGCCCGGTAGCAAGCCAGCCTCACCTCGTCGCTGACCGCGGCGGTCATGAAGAGGATGGGGAGCGTCCGCCACTCCTCGAGCGCGCGGATCCGCCGGGCGACCTCCAGGCCATCGATCGGCTCCATCTTGAGGTCGAGCAACACGAGGTCCGGTCGCTCCTCGGCGATGGCTTCCAGTGCTCTTCGCGGGTCCGACTCGTGAACGAGCCGAAGCTCCCGGCCCGCCAGGAGGTCGCTCACGACCAAGGCGAACTCCGGGTCGTCGTCGATCAGGAGAACGGTCGGCTGCTGAGTCCGGCGAGCCGTTTCGAAACGAGAAAGGACTTCGCGCAGTCGCGTCTCGTTCAGCGGCTCTTGGACGATCGTGGTGACGCCCGCGTGGACCCCGATGTCGCGAACCAGCTCTGACGAGCCGCCGACCAACGCGATGGGGAGATGCGGTGCGACGTCCGCTCGCAGCCGGCGGGTCAACGCCGCCGCGCTCTCCGGGGCGCCGTCCACATGGAGAAGCGCGCCCCACAACGGACCGTGGATCGTTCCCACCTGTGCCGGGGTGGCGAAGACGAGCGGAAGCGAGAGCCGCTCGCCCAAGGCCGAGATGGCGTCCGTTCGCTGTCCGGCACCCACGACGAGCAAGGGCGGCTGAAGACGCACCGACCGGCTCCGCTCGCCCTCCGACTCGGCGTCCGGCTGGGTCTGGGGCTCCGGTCTCGCTGCGGGGACGGGGTCCGGCTCGGCGCCGAGCTCGTCCGCCATGCGACGGACCTTGCGACGCAGCTCGGTGATGAGTGGCTGGTCGAGGGCGATCGGAACCTCGCTGTCGAGTAGCGGGCGGAAATGGTCCTCCACCGAAGCCGCGAGCTCCGTGGCGCTGGCGAGTCCATACGAACCTGCCGTCCCGCGAATCCGATGGGCCTCGTCCACGACCCCCTCGAGCGCGTGCGGGTCGATGGGACTCTCCAACGCATCGATGGCATTCCCCAACGCGTCCATCCGAGTCGCCAAACGGCCGCGAAAGCGCGCTCGAAGGGCGGCGACTTTCTCGCTGATGGCGTGAGTGGTGGTTTGGTCGGTCATTGGAGTCTTCCGGAGTCACTGTCTAGCAAGAGTCCGGCCAACGATGATTCCCGTGATCGACCACTGAATGGAACACGGACGTGGGACGTCTGCGACCCAGGTTGCTTCACGAGGATTCGCCACTTCGGTCGAGTCCGTGGCGCTCCATCAGTCGATGCAGGCTCCGGCGAGCGAGCCCCGCGCTGCGAGCAGCGGCCGCCACGTTGCCACCGTTTCGGCGGAGCGCTGCCTTCGCGTAGCGCCTCTCGAAGTCATCGATCAGCTTCTTCTTCGCTTCGTGAAACGGGGCGGAGGAGTCGAACGGCCGCTCTTCGACGAGAACATCGGGCCCGAGGTCGAAGTCGTGGGCGCGAAGGAGCGGCGTCTCGGCCATGGCCACCGCGCGCTGCACCGCGTTCTCGAGCTCTCGGACGTTGCCGGGCCAGGGGCGAGCGACCAGCCGCTCGGTGGCCTCCGCGGAGAGCGCCCGTGCGGGGCTGTCGAAGCGCTCGGCGAATCGGTGGAGGAAGGCGGCCGCGAGGGTCGGAATGTCCTCGATCCGGTCTCGGAGTGGAGGAACTCGGAGAGCGATGACGTTCAGTCGGTAGTAGAGATCTTCCCTGAAGCTGCCCTTCTGGACCTCTTCGGCGAGGTCCCGATTCGTTGCCGCGATGACCCGTACGTCGGCGCGTGAGGGGTTCGGGTCTCCCAGCCGCCTGAACGTGCCGGTTTGAAGGAAGCGGAGGAGTTTCGCCTGAACCGAGAGGGGCAGCTCGCCAGCCTCGTCGAGGAAGAGCGTGCCTCCATCGGCGCGTTGAACCACTCCGTCCTGGTCCGAGTGCGCGTTCGTGAACGCACCTCGGCGGTGACCAAAGAGCTCGTTCTCGAAGATCGCTTCCGGGATGGACGCACAGTCGACTGCCACGAACGCGCGCTCGGCTCGTCGGCTCAGGTCGTGGGTGGCTCGCGCGAAGAGCTCTTTGCCCGTGCCGGACTCGCCCAGCACGAGCACGGGCGCTCCACTGTGGGCGGCCCGCGGAAGCAGCCGGACCACCTGCATCAGGGCGGGGCTGCTTCCGAGGATTCGTTGGCCGACCTGGGACGCGTCGTCCATGAGCCCACGCAGATCGTGGAGCTCCCGTCGATCCCGAGCACGGCCGACGAAGAGCCGGAGGCGCTCGAGGAGCGTTTCCATCGGCAGCGGTTTGACCAGGTAGTCGTCGGCGCCGAGCCGAAGCAGCTCGACTGCGATGGCGGCCGACGAGACCACGCTCATCACGGCGACCGGGATCGGTGTGCGCTGGCGAAGGCAGGCACGGACCACATCCTCCCCATCGAGATCACCGGGCAGTCGGTAGTCGGTGAGGACCGCATCGAGGCTGCCTTCGCCGATAGCTGCGATGGCGCTCCGCGCTTCTGCGAAGGACACGGGAACCGCGCCGAGCTCTTCGGCGAGCGCGACGATGAGCTCACGGAAGTCCGGGTCGTCTTCCACGATCCCCAAACGCAGATCGGCCCCCATCCAGTCACTCTATCAGAGCTGAGGCGTAGGCGTCTCATGTGAGACGCGCGCGTCTCACTTTCGCTGGGGTCGTGCTCGTTTTCTCGGTCTCGGAGGTGGTCCGCATCTTGCTGAGTTCCGAGCAGGCTCATGTCCTCTTCGACCGATCATCCTGTGCTCGAGCAGGTCCGACTTCGGCTGGTGCTCGGTGTCGGGGCTCTCTCGTGGCTGGCGTTCGGCCTCCAGTACGCGTGGATGGGTCGATGGAACACGGTGATCATCGATCTCTCGGTCGCGCTGGTGGTAGGCCTCGTGGCTTGGCGGGTCCGACTCTCGACACGACCCGTGGTCCTGGGACACGCCGCACTCGGTGTTTCCCTGGTGGGCCTGCTCCTGGCGGCGATGCTGAGCGGGCAGGGCGACGCCATGGCCCTCTGGTACGTCCCGGCCATGCCCATGATCGCGGGCTACGTGTTCGGGCTGAAAGCAGCGGTGCTGTGGGCGGCAGTGGGCGCGCTGGGCGTCGTTGCCGTGCACCTCAGCGCGTTGGTGGTTCGAGTGACCCCAGAGTTCGTCGTGCAGGGTCCGGAGCTCGCTGCCGGGCAGGTGGGCTTGGTGCTCGCCATCGTCGCGCTGGCCACGGGCGCCGAACACGCTCGGCGGGAGCAGGCGCGCGAGCTCGCTCGAGCGCGCGACGAAGCGCTCTCGGCCGAGCGCACGCGAACGGAGTTCCTCGCCCGAGTCAGCCACGAGCTCCGCACGCCTCTCAATGCGGTGATCGGGATGGCGGGACTTCTCTCCCGAACGCCATTGACGGCCGAGCAGGAGCGGATGACGCGCGTGGTGGACCACAGTGCGGGGACACTCCTGAACCTGGTCAACGAGGTCCTCGACCTCTCGAAGATCGAGGTCGACGACATCTCGATGGACGTCGTGCCTTTCGAGCCACGCCGGCTCCTCGTCGAGATCGCCGGGATGCTCGAGCACCAGACGGGGGCCGTGGAGCTTCACCTGGAAGCGACCCCTTCCGTGCCCGAGTGGGTGATGTCCGATCCCGGTCACCTCCAGCAGGTGTTGGTCAACCTGCTCTCGAACGCTCTCCGGTTCACCGAGCGCGGCCGCGTGCATGCGGAGCTCTCCCATCGCGATGCATGGCTCGTCGCACGGGTGGCGGACTCGGGCGTCGGGATCCCCGCAGGGGAGCTCGACAGCATCTTCGAGCCCTTCCATCAGGTCAGTGGCACTCGCGGTGGGACCGGCTTGGGTCTCTCGATCACCCGTCGGCTCGTCGAGGGCATGGGGGGCACGATCACCGTCGAGAGCCGCGTGGGTGAGGGGAGCGTGTTCACCTTTCGGATTCCCGCGCCCTCGAGCGACGCCCCCAAGGTCGCTTCCGAGGAGTACGAGCTCGCTCGTGTCCCGGGTGTGGGGCTCCGGGTGTTGGTCGCGGAGGACAACCCGATCAACCGCGAGGTCACGGGCGCCATTCTCGAGCGTCTCGGCCACCGATTCTCGATGGTCGACGACGGCGCCGCGGCCGTCGAAGCCGTTCACCGCCAGGACTACGACGTGGTCCTGATGGACGTACACATGCCCGGGATGAACGGGCTCGAGGCGGCGCGGGCCATTCGAGAGCAGATTCCGGCAGCGCGCAGGCCGCGCATCGTGGCGCTGACCGCGAGCGTGTTCGATGGTCAGCGCGAGGCCTGCCGCGAGGCAGGCATGGACAGCTTCGTGGCCAAGCCCATCGACCCGGTGCGGATTGCTCAGGTCCTCGGCTCCGTTCCATTGAAGCAGAGCGGCGAGATCGAGCTCGGGCCGCTCGACAAGCTCCAGCGAGTGTGCCGAACACCCGAGCGCTTCGAGGCGCTCGTTCGACGTCACATCGAGTCCTCCCGGCGAACGATCGAGGAGATCGGCCAGGCAGCGGACGGAGGCGACCACGAGACCGTCGAGCGCCTCGCGCACGGTCTCAAGAGCTCGGCGGCCATGTTCGGCTCCGAAGAGCTCAGCGAGGTCGCGCGCGAGATCGAGGAGCTCACCCGCGTGGGACGCGACGCCGCGAACGGGATCGTTTCCCTGATGGATTGCTGGGAGCGGGCGCGAGCCCGTCTCGAGAAGAGTGTTCGAATCGCGCTGTCCGAGGAGGCAGCCCTCCTGCGAAAGGTAGAACCGTGAGCGATCGTTCCGACCCCATCCCCCCCTCGGCCTTCTGGGAGAGCCCGGATCCCGACGCACCGTCGGGCGTCCATCGGAAAGGACCGACTCTCCAGACTGCACGCGAGGTGGCCCACGACGTGAACAACCTCATCTACGTCGCTTACGCCAACCTCGACCTGCTCGGCGAGCTCTCGCTCGCAAGCAAAGCAGAGGACCTCATCACCGAGGCGAAGGACTCGGTGATGCGGGCTTCCGAGCTCCTGCGACAGCTGGTGGCCACCCCGGTCGAAGATCCCGAACCGATCATCCCCCTCGACGAGCTGATCCGAGATCTGAGTCCGGTGCTGAAGAGCCTTCTGCCATCCGAGGTCTCGGTGGTCCTCGACCTGAGCTCGGCGGCCATCGTTCGCGCGACCCGAAGCGCCATCGAACGGATCATCGTGAATCTCGTGGTCAACGCCCGGGACGCGATGCCATCGGGGGGCCGGCTGACCATCGCCACCCGCGAGCGGAGAGCGATCTCCGGCCTCCAGGTGGAGCTGCTCATCTGCGATAGCGGGTCGGGAATGGTCCAGGCGGTTCTGGACCGAGCCTTTGATCCGGACTTCTCGACGAAGGTCGACCACTCGGGCTCGGGGTTGGGCCTCCACATCGTTCGCAGCCTCGCCGAACAGCTGGGGGGCTCGATCCACGTCGAGTCCATCGCTGGTCAGGGAACCGAGGTGGGGGTGCGGCTGCCGGTCTACGCGCGCGAGCGGCGGACGGGCTAGGGAACCGGCGCTCGGGCAGGACGGAAAGAAAAAGGCCACGGCGCGAACGCCGTGGCCTCCTTCTCGCGAGAGCTCGCCTCAGCCGGCGTTGGCCTCGACGCCCTCGAAGGTGATGCCCACCGAGACGTTCTGGCAGATGCCGTCGCCGTCGGGCTCGAGGTCCGCGACACCCTCGAGGGTGGTGCGGATGAGGCCGGCGTCGATGTCCGGCGCGACCGCCATGACGGTGGTGACCAGCTCGTCGATGTTGAGCGAGCCGCCGATGAGGCCGCCGGAGAGGGTCGGCGTCTCGGTGACGGTGGCGCGAACGGTCGCGTCACGAATGGTGAGGGCGATCTCGGTCTCCTCGTCGAAGGGAATCGCGAGGGGAAGGGTCGAGACGCTGACGGTCATGACGCCGCCGGAAACGGTGCCGGGCGCGTCGCTGACGTAGGTCATGTCGACGTTGAAGGTCTGGCCCGCGGCGATGGCGGTGCCGTTGAGCTCGAGGGTCGCGCCATCCGGCACGGAGCCGAGCGAGAGGTCCATCGTGATGTCGTCGTTGGTGGACTCGAGGCCCTTGACGTCCATGAGGATGATGATGGAGCCGTCGGCGATCGCGCCGTCGATGGTCTCCTGCAGGTCGCTACCGAGGGCCGCCTCGAGGGTCGGCGCGAGGGTCGCGAGCTGGTTGTCGATGCCGGGGGTGCCGCTCGGGGAGGTCCAGTCCTCCTGGAAGCAACCCTGCTCGTCGGTCGAGTCGCTGACGCGATCGTCGATGTCGAACCCGGGCACGGCGCCCGTGTCCGGATCCTCGACGCCGATGGCGAGGGTGCTGCCGACGAAGAGACACTGCGCGTCGGCGCCGCCGCAGTTCAGCGGCATGGGCGGATCGTCGCCCGGATCATCCCCGGTCGTGTCCGTGTCGTCGTCGCCGCAACCAACGGCCATCAGGCCAATCGCGAGCATGCAAGCCAGCTTCTTCCAGTCCATCCCGGTGTGCCTCCTTCGTGGGTTCGCGTACTTCCGGAACCTCAACGCCCTGGCGGGCGCGGACGAGGTACCACAGGTCCACGAGACCTCACAAGCTATCTGATTGAACGCGCCTCCCGTGGCGCGCCGGAAACCTATCACGGATTCGGGACGGAGGCTCCCGCTTGGCCTTCCACTTCCGCGACGGCGGCGTTCCCTGCCGCGTCGGTCGCGCGGACCGCCAGCACGTGGGTGCCCGTCGCGAGCTCCGCCAGGTCGAGATCGAAGCGTTCCTCCGCCTCGTCGAGGAGCTGGTCCTCGGGGAAGAAGAGGCGCCAATCCCCGCCATCCACGGCGAATTCCAGCTTCGCGATGGGGCCCATCGCGTCTCGGGCGGTCCCCACGAGCCGGCCGCCGCGGAGCTGCACCTCGACCGTCGGGTCGTGGTCGTCGACCAGGAAGGGCTCCGAGGTCCCCACGTCGCGCAGGGTCAGAGCCCCCGGGTTGTCACTCTCGTCCGACGCCTCGACCTGCACGACGTACCACCCGTCGGGGATTCCGCTCGTGTCCCAGGTGTAGTGCGCGTCGGTGACTTCGACGTCCTCTTCGAACATGGGGCGCCAGCGCTCCTGGCCCTCCTGGCGGAAGCGGAGCCGATAACGCAGTGCGTCACTGTCCGGGTTGGTCACGGACCACTCGATCTTGAGTCGCGAAGACGGGGAGGGAGGCGAGTCGGGGTCGCTGCCGCGGGCGTCCACCGAGACCTGGGTCACCGCGGCCCGCTGGTTCTGCGGCAGATAGAAGGCTTGGGTCGCGCGGAGGACGGAGCCTCGCGTGAGCTCGGCGCGGATCTGGAGGAAGCGGGCCGCTGGGCTGCGGATCGGGCCCGCGCTCTGCATGGGCGCCGACCAGTCGGTCCAGGTCTCGTCGGGCTCGGCCGAGTTGCCGCTCCGCGTTCGGATCGCGATGCGTCCGTCGCCTCGCCACTCGAGCCTTCCCCACCGCGCGACGAAGCCGGCGTCGAGCGCCTTGCTCGTCCACGTGGCCGAGTCGCCGTTGGCCTCTCCGACCCGATAGATGGCCGCCGAGTCGCCGGTCACGAAGATCGGCGCTTCGCCGTCGAGGGCGAGTCCGGTCACCTGACGCTCGTCGATGTCGACGTAGGTCGAGCGGCGACGGTCGAAGCCCACGCGGTGGATCCGGCCTTCCTTGCCGGTGCCGACGTAGATCTGCTCGCCGACGATCTGGACGGCCGTGAAGTGCTCGTCGTCGTCCCCGTGGAGTCGCTCCGCGCGACCCTCCGAGCTGACCCGGTAGAGCCGACCCTTGCCGTTGGCCCGGCGCTTGGTGCGGTTCGTCGACTTGGTCACAGGGCGCGGCGCCGGCATGTCGTTGGCGGCGACGGCGAGCACGCCGCCGGCCGCGTCGAGCGCCGTGACCTCGTTGCCCGGGAAGTCGTAGACGACCGAGACGTCGGTCCCGCGAACTCGGTAGACGATCGCTTCTCCATCGGTGCCCGCGTAGAGGTCCTCGCCGTCGAGGGCGAGCGCCATGATGTGGCCCTGGTTCGCGTCGAACACGACGTTGGCCTGGCCGTTCCGCTCGATGGCGAAGAGCTTCCCCTGCGGTCCGGTGCCCGCGTAGAGGCGGCGGCCGTCGTGCACGAGCGCCCACACGTGCTCGGTCTCGGGGAGCTGGACCAGCTCACGAGTCGATCCGTCGCCCAGCGCGATCGCGTAGATCCGGCCCTCCGGCAGGGTGCCTGCGTAGAGGGTGTCGCCGTCGATGGCGAGCGCGCTCACGAGGAGCTGGCCGGTCTCGGCGAAGGCCGCGACCTGGTCGCCGCGCATCCGGTAGATCTTGCCCTCGTCACCGGTGCCCACGTAGACGCTGCCGTCTCCGCCGCGCGCGACGGAGTAGGCGAGCGCCTCGTCCCCGAGCCCGAGCCGCTTGGTGGTCACGCCCGGGACGACCGCGCCGTCGGAGCGGACCATCGCGCCGTCGAGCTCGCCGCGATTGAAGTCGCCGGCGTCGTCGAGGGTGAAGTGGCGAGTGGACACCGCGGACGCGGGAAGCGCGATCAGGACGACCGTGCAGACCAGCGTGGAGGCTGCGGTGAAGAGGAGGGCGCGGGTGCGTAGGGACCGGTTCATCGGTGGTCGTCGGAGTCGGAGTCGGATGCGGCGATCGGTAGTCGGAGTTCGGCGATCGGTAGTCGGCTGTCGGAGTCGGAGTCGGCTGTCGGAGTCGGCTGTCGGAGTTCGGAGTCGGAGTTCGGAGTTCGGAGTCGGCGATCGGTAGTCGGCTGTCGGAGTCGGAGTTCGGAGTCGGCTGTCGGAGTCGGAGTCGGAGTCGGCGTTCGAAGTCGGACCGCGTCAGCGGCGGCGGGGGCGCTGCCGCACGGTGAGCTCGAGAGCGGCGTCGCCCAGGACCACCTGACCGAGGTCGGTGGCCTGGCGAACCTGGGTGACGAAGGGGCGCTCGGTGGTGCCGCTGTCGCGGTCGAGCGCGTCGAGGGCGCTGCGCGGCAGCGACCGGACCACGTGGCCGGGGAAGCGGAGGCCCCGGCTCGGCATCTTCAGCTCGGCGACCACGGCGGTCGCGTCGTAGCGGTCCTCGCGCACCCGGCGGATCAGATCCTGGATGTTTCGCGGCACCGCGTGCTCGACGCCCACCCGAGAGCCGGCGTTGATCTCGATCTTCACGTCCTCGCCGGCGAGCCGCTCCGGGATCCGCACGGGGATGGTCCGGAAGACCTCGCTCTCGTCGTAGCGGCGGAGGCGCAGGCGCACGTCCACGGTGCTGCCGGGGTCCACCTCGTTCGCCGGCACGGTCGCCTCGACGATGGTCAGCGTGTCGTCGCCGAAGGTCACGTCGAGCTCGAGGTCCACCCGCGTCAGGCGGCTGGGCTCGAAGGCGTTGCCGTAGGCGATCTCCATCAGGTCGAAGAGGCGCAGGTGCGAGAGCGCGCGAACGTCGCCCGGGCCGGCACCCATGTAGCCGCGGTCGGACAGGGTGATGGGGTCCATCCCCTCGATGGTCACGGTGTAGCGGGCCGTGAACATCACGTCCGTCTGGTCGCTCGAGCTGGTCTTCAGCGCGTTGGCGAGCGTGCTGAAGAGGAGCATCGGGGTCAGCAGCCGATGGCTCGCGAGCTCGACGTTCCACTCGTCCTTCGGCGGCGCGACCAGGCCGTTGATCTTGATCCGCATCGGGATCGTCGCCGGCTGCAGGTCGGTGTCGACGACGATGGCCGCCTGCCGGTCGTGGACCAGGGTCCCGAGCGGCTCCTCGGCCTCGGCGATCTTGAAGCTGCGGGCGACGCTCGCGAGGAAGTGCAGGACCCGCGCGGTGGAGGTCGGCAGACCGATCTCGCCGGCGTTCATCATCGGGTGGCCGAAGCCGACGAGACGGTGGCCGTTGCCGACGTGGGTGACGGTGCCGATGGCGGTCGCGGAGACGTCGCCCCGGACGAGCTGCACGCCGATGGCCCCGCCGTCGACGAAGCGCGGACGGGTCTCCGTGTTGGCGGCCGGCTGACGCCGACGCCCGCCACCGCCCTGCAGTGGCACCCAGCCCATCGGCTCGAGCTCGTTGCCCAGGAGCGTCGCCACCTCATCGGTGAAGCCGCCGAGCATGATCGGAGTGGCCGCCGGGCGCATCTGGTGCTCGCTCACGGGCGGTCGGCGCTCGACGTGAGCGCGCATCGGCGCGAACGCGTTCGTCGGCTCACCGCGATAGGCGGGGAGCCCCGCGAGGTGGCGACCGCTCCGTCGGCGCGCCTGACCGCCGGGTCGCATCCGCCGCGTGGTCAGCACCTCGGCTCCAGGAAAGGAGTCGGGTCGGTAGGGCCGATCCATCTCGTGGAGCATGTTGCTGATCGGCGTGACGCCGGCGATCGGCTCCATCCCGAAGGGCCAGCCGTAGGCGTAGGCACCCGCGAGCTTGCCGTCGATGTAGATCGGGCTGCCGCTCATCCCACCGACCGCCTTGGTCTGCTCGAGGCGAGGGTGAGGCGTGCGGATCAGGATCAGATCCTGGTCCGGCCGAAAGCCGTGCAGGACGTCGATGACCTCGACGTCGAAGCGCTCCGGCTCGGTGCCACGGAAGACGGTCAGGCCGTAGCCGGTCATCCCCGGCCGGATGTCGTCGACGGAGATGGTCGACGGCCCCTGCTGGGCGATGGCGCCTGCGGTGAGAAGGGCGGCCGCAAAGGGCAAGCCTCGGAGGAGGTGCAAACGCATGAAGCGCCCGAAGCCTAGGGGATCTCGGAGGGTTCCGCTATCGGAGGTCTCACTCGGCGGCGTCGGTGGCCGGCTTGTCGGCGGGGGCGACCGGCGGTCGCACGTCGGCCGGCATCGGCAGGTCGGCGATGACCGTGATCAGGTCGTGAATGTCCTTTGGCTTCCGGATGCAGGTCGTGGCGCCTGCCAGCCGCGCGGCTGCTCGGAGATCGGACGTGTCCTCATCGGCGAGCAGGACCGAGACCAAGGTGGGGCAGCGCTCGTGGAGATGGCGGATCACCTCGATGCCCTCCATCCCGGGGAGCTCCTCGGAGACCAGGACCAGATCGACCGGCCACTCCGCGACCAACGCCAGGGCGCCGTCGCCGCTGCTGGTCCCGACGACCCGGTTGCCCTCGACCGTCAGGGTGCGGGCCAGGCGCCACTGCAGGTCGGGGTCGGCCTCGACCACCAGCACTCCGCAGGGACGCTGCGCGCGCTCCATCTCCCCACTCCCGGGGCCTGTATCGACGTTGCTACCGTCGCCGACCAACGCCTCGGGGCGAACCGACGAGAGGTCGTCGGGCCGGGAGCGGTCGGAGTTGTCAGGGAGATCGGACATGAGCTCGTCGGGAGCGGGAAGAAGCGAGGGCAGATCGGTGGCAAAGGTCCAGGGCGGGGTCACCACCATGGGCCTATCGAGAGCCCCCTCTCGCACCGATGGACACGAAGCTTGGGGCGAGTGCGCCGTATGCCAAGCTCAACCATCTTCCGACCCAGGGGTCGAGTGCGTCCAAGACTCTAGGTCACCAGCCGGACCGACGCAACGGGGCAGACCAAGTGGTCCAAATTGCACCGCATTCGGTCGACCTCCGGCGGGAGCTGCGTGCAGCACCGAAGGTGAACGGCGCTCGTCTCGGCGGGGTGTCCAGCACGTTGCGATTTTTGCGCCAGCCATCTAGCTTCGGCGGGTGCTGCCTCCGCCGCTGCCGCATCAGGTACAGGTCCTCCAGCGGGTGCTGGACCGGGTCGCCGTGGCGTCCGCCGATGGCGGGCCGACCCCGATGGTCGTCTTCTCGCTCGATGGGACCCTCTACGACAACCGGCCGCGGACGCTTCAGATCCTCCTCGAGTACGCCGAGGAGGTTCGCGACGGCGACATCGAGCTGAGCGATGCCCTGAGCTCGCTCAGCATGGACACGGTGCACCGGCTCCTGAGCGAGACGCTCCGCGAGGTCGACGTGGTCCAGGGCGACGTGGTTCACGACATCACGAACTACTGGCACGAGCGCTTCTTCTCCGACGACTACGCCACGCTCGACCACGCCATCCCGGGCGGTCCGGCGTACGTCCGCGCGCTCCACGACGCGGGCGCGTTCGTCGCGTACGTCACCGGTCGGGACATCCCCGGCATGCTCCTCGGCACGATCGCCAGCCTCCGCGACGATGGCTTCCCCGTCTGCGCGCCCGGCATCGAGCTGGTGCTCAAGCCCGACGCCACTCAAGGCGACGAGAGCTTCAAGCGCAGCATGTGGCGCAAGCTCCGGAGGCTCGGCGACGTCCTCGCGGTCTTCGACAGCTCGCCCGGCGTTTGCGACACGGCGCGCGGCTTCTTCCCGGACGCCGACGTGGTGCTGGTGGATACCTGGCACCTCGAGCCGCCCGACGAGGACGCTCGAGTCGAGCTCCTCAACGACTTCCGCATGGGCTGAGCGCGCTCAGAACGTCGCCTGCTCGTCGCCTTCCCCGGGGGTCACGACCGCAGGCTTCGGCTTCTTCGGCTGCGGCTTGGCGTTCCACACCCGCAGCGCGAGCACGAAGCCGATCAGCGCCACTGGCACCATCGCGATGGGCCAGCTGATCCAGTTGGCGGGGTCGCCCGCGAGCTCCGGCTCGGCGTCACTCGGCAAGAGGAAGCCGTAGGTCAGCGCCATCACGGCCGTGCCCATGTAGACGAAGCCGTCGATGATGCCGACCGCGACGCCGACGTTCTTCTTGCCACCGAAGTCCATGCTCGCGGTGCCGGAGAGCATGCCGTGGACGCCGATGACGGCCATGGACATGAAGATGACCATCCAGCCGACGAGCGGCGTCGTGTAGAGGAAGATCAGTGCGATCGCGCTGACCAACATCGCCAGGTAGAGGATGCCGGCGACCGGCCCGCGGCGGCTGTCGAACACGCGGTCGCTGATGATGCCCGCGAGCGTGCCGCCGAGGATGCCGGCGCAGCAGAGGAGCATTCCCCAGTTCTCGAAGACGAAGGACGACTTCAGGTGCAGCGCTTCGTCGGTCTGCTTCCCGAAGATCTGGAACCACTGCATGATCGCCTGCCGCAGGAAACCGCTGCAGAACTCGATCAGGGCGATGGTGATGATCACCGGGTTCCGGAACATCAGCTTGAAGACCTCGACGACCCCGAGCCGTGGTCCGTCGTCGCCGCTCGAGGCGTCGGCCGTGTCGAAGTCGTCGTGCCCCGCCTCGCCCGGCGTGTTCTGGACGAGGAAGATGTCGATCACCAGGAAGATCGCGAGCAGGACCGTCGGCACCAGGAACACCCACTCGAGGCCGAGGCCCTTCAGGATCTTCCCGCCGAGATCGAAGGCGAAGTAGATGCCGAGCGAGATGAGCACGCCGAAGATCGCGCCGAAGACGCCGCGCTCGCGGACGTGGAACCACGGCGCGTTGGTCTTCACGATCGCCACCGCGCCGAAGCTCTGGAAGTACATGTTCAGGGCGTAGAGCACGCTGAACACGAGCGTGAGGTTCGCCCCCAGCGTCTCGTGCATCGCGCCGTCGTTGACGATCGAGATCGTGACGAGCCCCATCAGCAGGTTCATCGCCGCCGCGCCACCGGCGCCGATCAGGATCGCCTTCTTGCCGCCGATGCGGTCGGTGAGCGGCCCGTTGAAGACGAACGAGGAGCCGTAGACCAGCGTTCCCCAGAAGAAGATCGTGGCGAAGTCCTGATTGGTCATCAGGGGCTCGCCGTCGCGCAGGAGGTCGCCGAAGGCGCGCTTGCTGACCGTGAGGTTGTAGCGCCCCATGTAGAGGAACGCGTAGGTCAGCCCGAGCGGCAGCCAGTTCATCACGCGGCGCCGGCGGAACCCATCCGAGTGCCCGAGGTCGATCTTGGGCAGGCGAAGGAGGACCACCCCGATGACGACCAGCAGGAGCAGGATCGGCAGCAGCTCCTGGAGCCAGGTCGGCAGCGATTGGTAGAGCGCGTTCATGCGGGGCCCGGCATATCACGGCCCGGGCCCCTTTTCAGCGACGGGTCGGTGAGAGATGGGCCCCGGGGCACCGATCGGCTAGGCTCCGCGACCGTGACCGCCGAGTCGAGCCAGCCGCTCCTCCAGATCGAAGGCCTCCGCACCGCCTTTCACACCGACGAGGGCACCACGGTCGCCGTCGACGGTGTCGACCTCCGGGTCGAGGCGGGCCAGACGCTCGGCCTCGTGGGCGAGTCCGGCTCCGGCAAGAGCGTGACCTCCCTCTCGGTGATGCAGCTCCTCCCGAAGGGCATCGCCAAGATCGAGAAGGGCGGGATCGCCTTTCTCGGCAAGGACGTGGTGAAGCTCCCCGAGAAGGAGATGCGCGAGCTCCGCGGCGACGACATCGCGATGATTTTCCAGGAGCCGGGGACCAGCCTGAACCCGGTCATGCGGGTGGGCGCCCAGGTCATCGAGGCGATCGTCCAGCACGAGGCCGTCTCCAAGAAGGCGGCGCGCGAGCGGGCCATCGCGCTCTTCGAGGAGGTCGGCATCCCCGACCCGCAGCGTCGCATCGACAGCTACCCGCACGAGATGAGCGGCGGCCAGAAGCAGCGCGTGATGATCGCGATGGCGCTGAGCTGTAACCCGAAGCTGCTCATCGCCGACGAGCCCACGACCGCGCTCGACGTGACCATCCAGAAGCAGATCCTCGATCTGATCCGGAAGCTCCGCGACGAGCGCGACATGGGCATCCTCTTCATCACCCACGACCTCGGCGTCATCGCCGAGATCGCGGACCGGGTCGCCGTGATGTTCCGCGGTAAGCTGGTGGAAGAAGGCGACGTCGAGACCATCTTCCGGTCGGCCAAGCACCCCTACACCAAGGGCCTGCTCGCCTGCCGTCCGCGCCTCGACACCACCTGGCGGCGGCTGCCGACGGTCGCCGACTTCATGGACGTCGAGGAGCGCGAGGACGGGACCATCGAGATCGTCGAGAAGGCGAGCTCGGTCGCGGATCTCGAGGAGCGCTTCGGCGAGGGTCGTGGTCGCTACCTCCACCCGCCGGCCGCGCTCGAGGCGATGGGCCACCCGATCGGCGAGGGGCTGACCGAGGGCGCGACCACCGTGCCGGCCGACGAGGAGCCGCTGCTCCAGGTGAAGGACCTGCGCGTTTGGTTCCCGATCCGAAAGGGCTTCCTCGGTCGGGTGAAGGACCACGTGAAGGCGGTCGACGGAGTCTCCTTCGACGTCTACCGGGGTCAGACCCTCGGGTTGGTCGGCGAGTCCGGCTGCGGAAAGACCACGACCGGCCGCGCGATCCTTCGGCTCCAGAAGCGAACCGAAGGCTCGATCCGCTACGACGGAGTCGACGTCGCGGAGCACAGGGGGGCGGCTCTGAAGGACTGGCGCCGCAAGGTGCAGATCGTCTTCCAGGATCCCTACGCCTCGCTCAACCCGCGCATGACCGTGGGGTCGGCCATCGCCGAGGGCATGGAGATCCACGGCATCGGCGACTCGAAGGCGAACCGCGAGAAGCGCGCCGCCGAGCTGCTCGAGGAGGTCGGCCTCAGCGCGGACCACCTGCGGCGCTACCCGCACGAGTTCAGCGGCGGTCAGCGCCAGCGGGTCGGCATCGCCCGTGCGCTCGCGGTGCAGCCCGATTTGATCGTCCTGGACGAGTCGGTCTCCGCGCTCGACGTGAGCGTCCAGGCGCAGGTGCTGAACCTGCTCAAGGACCTGCAGGAAGAGCGGCAGCTCACCTACGTCTTCATCAGCCACGACCTCAGCGTCGTGAAGTTCATGGCCGACATGATGGCGGTGATGAACGCCGGGAAGATCGTCGAGCTCGGGCCCTCGGAGGCCATCTACGCGAACCCCGCCGAGGAGTACACGCAGCGCCTCATCGAAGCGATTCCGGACGACAGTCACGTGACCGGAAAAGACACCTACCGCGACTGAGGGAGACCGCTGAGCTCGTAGATGCGGCTGCCTGCGTCCTGCACGTACCAGTGGCCGTCCACCAGGGCCGCCCGGTAACTCACGAGATCCAGCTTCGCGATCTCGCGGACCTTTCCGCCGGCGCAAGAGAACACACGGGTCGCGTTCTTCGGCGCCTTTCGAGCCTTCGGGTCCATGGTCAGCACGATCGCGAGCTCGCCGTGGACCGCGAGGAGGTAGTTCGCCTTGGCCCGCTTGGCCGTCCCGAGCGAGCTCCAGCCGTCCGCCGCGCGCTCGAGCACGTGAACCGCGGACCCATCCGCGACCCATGCCCGCTCGGCGGTCGCAGCCTCGACGTCGGCGATCGCCTCGTCCTCCAGCACCACCTCCACCCTCTCGTCCGCGATGTCGACCGCGAGGACGCGGCCCTCCGTCCGGACGAAGACCCGAGCACCACCGGGCGCGATCGACAGGCCGAGCACGTTGTCCTCGAGGTCGTCGCTCACGGCGTCGGTCAGATCGAGCACTTCGCCACTCGGGTCGGTCAGCTCGAGCGTGCGCCGATACTTGCCGGCTTTCAGTGCCAGCAGTGTGAACCCGTCCCGCGTCTTGGCGATCGACCCGGGGTTCGCCTTCTCGACCGGTAGCGGCTGCAGTGACACCGCGTCTCGAAGGTCGGCTGAGGGGTCCTCGACCCGCGTGGCCTCGACCTTCGGTTTCTTCGTCGGGGACTTCTTCTTCGCGGCAGGCTTCTTCTGCTCTGCCGCCTCCAAGGCGGCCGGGTCCACCACGAGCTCGAAGGGCTGCCCGGGCCAGCCGAAGAGGCTCTGACCAGCTCGATGGCCGGCGAAGGGGAGCTTCACCTTCTTCAGACTTCCGAGTCGGATCAGTCGGTCGTTGGTGAAGGCATGTGCGGAGAGCCCGGAATCGAGCTGGACGACCACGACTCGACCGTCGCAGGCGGTCTGCACGTTCGTCGCCTTCACCGTGATGGCGTCGAGCTCCACTGCCGCTTCGCCGGAGACGTCCACCACGTGCAGGCCCGCTGTCTGGAGCAGCACGCGGTGCTCACCGGCCAGGTAGTGGGCATCGACCGCGTTCCTTTCGAGCGCGACCCTCCGCACGCTGCCGCTCTCGAGATCGACGACGGCCAGCCACGTTCCGACGACCAGCGCCTCCCGCCCATCTGGCCGCACCCGCACCTGGTTCGTTCCCGGGGGAAGCGGACTGCTGGACGTTCGGCGCTCGCCGTCATCGAGCCAGGCGAGCCGCTCCTCTCCGTCGTCGCCCCGGGCGATCGCCACGCAGACGACCGAGAGTCGACTCATCGGGTAGTCGCCCGGTCTCGTTCGCTTCCACCGGTAGCGGCCGACATTGTCGTTGCCGTGCGAATCGCGAAGGACGGGGCCCTCCGCCAGCGAGAATGCCTCGAAGTCCGCGTCCGACCAGACCGGCCCGGGATAGCGTTCCGCTGGGAGCCCTCGAAGCTCGAGCGGACCCTTCGCCGCGTCGGCCAGCCGACGGACCTTCGCGGCACTCGCGGCGTTCGCGGCTTTGGCGAAGCCGGCATCGAACGCCGCCGACCGAACGTAGGGTGGCAGCTCGGGATCGTGAGGCGAGCCGCGCCAAGTCTGTTCCACGACCGGGCGAGCGGTCGGAGCTCCCTGAGCCTCCGACCATCGAGTCCACTCGTCGCCCGCCTCCCGCACCTGGTGGTAGACGGCGTCGACGATCGGCACCAGCTCGTGCGCTCGGTTCAGGAACTTCGTGATCGGCCCCAGGTGGGTCGCGCCGCCGTGCCCCTGCTGGACGGAGAGCTCGAGAATGGGACCGGACCAGCGCTCCCCGATGCGACCGCGGGTCGCGAACCGCCCATAGCACTCGCCGAGCGCGAGGAGCTCGTCGTCCGTGGGCACTCGCGCGAAGCACGCCGTCACGACGTGGGCCTCGGCTTCGTACCAGTCCGTGGGGAAGGCGCCGTAGAAGCGGAAGGGGTGCTTCGCCATGGACCGAGCGTAGCCCAAGCGTGCGCATGTATGCTCCCGGGCGACGCGGCGCTCCGAGCCGGTGGTGTCACCACCTCCTCGGGGGACCCCCGAGGCAACGACAGGATCATTCATCGCAGCGCGCGGTGGGCGGGCTCCCGAGAGAGCCGATGCACCGCGCGGGACGGAGACTCGTCGGAGCGTCGCGTCACTTCTCATGAGTCACGCCGTCGCCGCCGCCATCGCCCTGGCACTGCTCGAGCCCGAGCGGTGGCGTTCGGGGGTCCGCGCGAGCCTCGAGAGCTTCGAGGGGCTCGACGCCGAGAGCCGGACGGCGATCGGGCGGCTGGTGAAGTCTCTCTACGTCCGCCCGGAGGTCGACGAGCTCGCCGCGCTCATCGCGCGCGATCCGAAGGTCACCCTGCGTGGCGTCATCCCGCGCCGTTGGGCCCTGCCGCCGCTGCGGATGACCCGGCCTCCCTACGGCGCGCCTCCGCTCCCGACGCCTGCCGACCTGGCTGCGTTCCTCGACGTCGAGGTCGGCGAGCTGAGCTTCCTCGCCGATCCGAAGGGCTGGAACACGGACGCGCGCCGGCAGCACTATCGAACGCGGTGGGTCCCCAAGCGTCGCGGCGGCCGCCGGCTGATCGAAGCGCCGAAGGCCCGACTGAAGCGCGTGCAGCGAAAGGTGCTGCGCGGCATCCTCGACCCCGTCCCGCTCGGCGCCGCCGCCACCGGCTTCGCGCCTGGCGCGAGCCCCAGCAAGCACGCCGCCAGGCACTCGGGGAAGCGCTGGGTGCTGAAGATGGACCTGGCCGACTTCTTCGCGCACGTCGGCTCGGGTCGGGTGCGGGCGATCTTCGAGACGCTCGGCTACCCGCTCGCGGTGCGGCGGCTGCTGGTCGGGCTCTGCACCACGCGCGCACCGGCCGAGCTCCTGCTGGATGCCGATCCGGTCGAGCGGGCGCTCCACGGTCGCCGGCGCCTTCCTCAGGGGGCGCCGACGTCTCCGACGCTAGCCAACCTCGCCGCGGCCCCGCTCGACCATCGGCTCTGGAACCTCGCGGCGCGGCTCGGGCTGACCTACTCGCGCTACGCCGACGACCTGGCCTTCTCCGGCGACCGGATGCCGGAGTCCCTGATCCCTCGCATCGCTGCGATCGGCATCGAAGAGGGCTTCCCGCTCCAGCTCCGCAAGACGCGGCGAATGGGTCGGGCCGTCCGGCAGGAGCTCACCGGGCTCGTGGTCAACGCGGACCCGGCGCCGCGCCGCGAGAGCTACGACCGACTCCGCGCGATCCTGCACCAAGCCGCGCTCGACGGTCCGGCGGCCGCGAACCGAGAGGCGCGCGAGGACTTCCGGGCCTACCTGCGCGGTCGGATCGAATGGGTCGCTGGCGGCCGACCCCAGCGCCGCGCGAAGCTCGACGCTCTCTTCGCGCGCATCGACTGGAGCTAAGGACAGGCGCGGTTGCACACCCGAACGCCGCCCGGGCACACCTGCTCCGAGCCCGGGTTGCAGGTGATCCCGCACGGGCCCCCACCCGCACACCGCACCAGACACTCGCTCATCCCGCGGCAGGTGACGGCGCAGCTCGTCGCGCCGCGGCAGTCGAGCTCGAGCGTGGCGCCCGCCCGTGCGACGACGTCGACGGTCCCGCCCATGCGGGCGTCGAAGGCGCACGTCGACCCCTGACAGACTCCGGAGAAGTCGCCGCCGGTCGACCTCGCCTCGGCGTTGCAGCTCTCGGAGCTGCGGCACTCGACGCCGCAGCTCGCCGTACACGAGACGTCGCAACGGCACCCGTCGCAGGTGCATCGGGCCGGGCCCACGCCGCAGCTCGCCGGCAGATCGGTGCAGACGTCGCCTCCGCCGTCCAATGGTCCGCCGTCCTCCGGCCCACCGTCGACCCGACCACCGTCGAGCCCTGCGTCCGTCCCCCCGTCGGTCATGGCGACGAACGCGTCCGACATGCCGCCGTCCGGTTCCGTGGGGTCGCGGGCGATCGGCGGCTCGTAGGGGGTCAGCTCGTCCGCCTGCACCTCTGCCGGCCGACACCGGCCCGCCGCGCAGGTCTCGCTCGCCCCACAGGACACGCCCACGCAGGCGCGGTGGAGTCGCAGCCACAAGACGCGAACCTCGTCCGAGACGAAGGAGAACGTCGCCACGCGCCGGAGGACCTCCTCGTCTCCCATGAGCCCGATGGCGGTGACGCTCACCTCGGCCTCCGGATCCGAGCCGGGGAGCAGGCCGAGCGTCGCGGGCAGGTCGCTCTCGTCGGCGAGCGTTCCCTCCGCGACCCGGAGCACACCGTCGGGCCCGCGCACCTCGAGGAGGACCCGGTCCATCTCGTCGGGGACGTTCAGGTCGGTGTCCACGGCGATCAGCACCTGGGTCAGGGGCTCCGGCTCGCAGGCCGTGAGCACGACGAGCGCCAGCGCGACTCGCAGGGTGGAGCTCATCGCCCGCTCCTCGTGGTCCCGGCTCTCTCGGCGGCGAGCGCGAGCCGCGTGGGCATTCGCGATCGGGCCTCGTGCCGAGTCAGCCATTCGTGGACGTCGTGCTCATCGTTGCGGATGACCTCGCCCGCGGGGGCATCGCCTCGGTAGACGATCACCACCATCGGTCGTCCCTTGCGCTCCATCGCGTAGGCGTCGACCGGTGTCGCCGACACCCGCACCGCGAGACCCGTCTCTTCGAGCGCTTCGCGAGCGGCGGCGTCTCGTGGGTCCTCGCCCGGCGCGACGCGTCCGGACACGGACTCCCAGATCGTAGGCGCTGCCTCGTTCGTCGTCGCGCGTCTCATCGTCAGGACCCGGTCCCCGCGGAAGACGATCACGACCACGGCGACGAGCTGCTCCACCCAGAGGGTATGCATGCGAAACCTGGGGGAGGGCAAGGGCAGGGTGCCCCCCGGCGCGGGGCGTCTCCGATCCGAGTCGGACAGCCCTGTCAACATTCGGCGATCCCCGATCGCGCTTTCTGGATCCAGCCGCAATTGCTCGGGAGCATTCACTTCGCGGCCACGCCGCCCCCCGACGAATGCAACGAACTCACGAGCCCGACGTGCCCTCCATTGCGAACCGCTCCTTCGTGCGACCGACCCGTCCCACGCGAAGCGAGCTCGCCGAGCTACTCTTCGCGAAGAACGTCCGTCCCGACGCGACTCCGCCCGTCCCCAGCGTGGGCGAGCTGACCGCGGGACTGACCTCGCTGGCCCGCGGGCTTCGGCGAAAAGTGCTCATTCCGCTCGCGGACGAGCCCCTCGAGTACGCCCTGGTGCGCCGCGATGGACGGGTGCTGGTCAGCATCTACGAGACCGCCAGCGCCCCGGAGGTCCACCAGCTCGACCACCCCGTCGACCTGGCGACCCTCCTGGAGGCGTGTGCTCGATGCGCCCTCGAGCAGGCGCAGCTCGCCGCCGACCCCATCGCGCGCCAGATCGGCGTGCGGACCGCCGAGCGCGCTCGCCGGACGACGCTCTCCCCCGATCCGGCCGCCAGCGCGCAGTCCGAGCGCCACAGCTACGGCGAAGACGAAGACACCGACGAGCCTCTCTCCTTCGCGTTCGAGGCTCGGATCCACCCGGAGCGAGGGCTCAGCAGCGCGAGCTCGTCCCGAGCGACGACCAGCGCGGACATTCACGCGCTCCTCTTCGAAGGCATCCTCACGGCGCGGGTGCGCGGCCGTCGACTCGTACTGAGCCGAGGCCCGATCGTGCTCGCTGCCCAGCGGATGGTGGTCGCGGTTCGCGCGCTGGTGGACGCCTGGGAGTCCGGGCGACCGCTGAACGTGAAGCTTCGCACCGGCGCCTTCGGCATCGGCGTCCGCCTCGACCGGCAGGAGCGGGCCGAGCTCCTGCTCCAGGCTCAGGGAGAGACGCTTCGCGCCGCCGAGCTCCACCCGGAGGACATCGCGCTGCCGGTGCTCCGCCTCGCGTCGGAGCTTCTTCGCGCCCTGGTCCGCACCGACCGTACTCAGGCCCGCAACCTGCGGGTGACCGCGCTGCGCGACGAGCTCCGTGCCCTGCGCAAGGCCGTCCGAGGCCGCCGCCGGCCCGGCTTCACCAACGCGGACCCGGAGCGGCTCGCGCTCTCGCTGGCGTCCGAGGAGCACCGGACCTCACCGGGCTGCGCCGTCCTCGACGACCCGCGCTCGGGCATCCGCTACGAGGAGCGCTGGCGCATCGACCTCGGCGGTCTCGACGCCGGAGCGACCTACTTCTGCGGCGATCGGCTCGTGCTCGCGACGCCGGATCACACGCTCGCGGTGGAACGCAGCACGGGCGACGTGATCTGGGCCCGTGAGGGAAGCGGGAGCCTGCTGATGGCCGGACGCACCCTGGTCCGCACCTCCGCGGAGGGCGACATCGAGCTCTGCGACGTCGCGGATGGCGAGCCCTACGCGCTCGCCCGCGTGGTGCCGCGGGTCGGTGGTCGCGAGCTGGCGCTCGCGGTCGGCGGTGGAGACGTGCCGCCGATGGCCGTGATCGCCGAAGGGACCTCTCAGCTCGTCGCTCTCGACGTGCGCACCGGCGAGCCCCGCTGGCGCTTCGCTGCGGCGGGCACCCGCTTCGAGACCACCCGGCTCGGTCGCCTGCTCCTGGTCGCGACCGAGGGCACCATTCACGCGCTCGACGTGGCCACCGGCGAGGAGCTCTGGCGCCACGTGGCCCGGACTCGCTTCGCCTGGGCACCGATCGTCCAGGGCGACACCGTCGTGGCGGTGGGGGCCGGTCGTCACGGGAAGCTCATCGGCATCGCGCTCGGCACGGGTGAGACCCGCTACGAGCGAAACCTCGACGGAGCCGTCCGCGCGGCCCCGATCGCCGCGGGTGGCGTGGCCGTGATCGCCTCCGGTCGCGAGCTCGAGGGTCGGGAGCCCCGGACCGGCGAGCGGCTCTGGCGTCGCTCGGACCCCGGGATCGGCGATGGGGCCGCGACCCTCGACGTCGATGGACTCCTCATCGCCAACGCGCCCGGCGGTCGGGCCTGCGCGATCGAGGCCGAGACCGGCGAGACCCGCTGGATGCGGCCGCTCGGCGATCCGCTCGCCGACGAGGTTCCCCGACGGCTCGAGCCGGTCCTCCGCGGTGCCGCGCTCTTCGTGCCCGCGGCGGGGGTCTTCCTGGTCCGCCCCTCCGATGGCGCGCTCCTGGGCGAGATCGACGACGACCTGGTTCCGGACCGGATCCGCGTCGACGAGCGGGGCTGGGTCTACATCGCGGAGGAGAGCGGCCATCTCGCTGCCTTCGGGCCGGCACCGCAGCTTCGGGTGCTCAAAGGCGGGAAGCGCTGAACGGGTGTCCTCTGCTGAGGTCATCTCTGATTGCTCCCATGGGGTGCCATCCGATAACCTGCGCGCCATGCAGAGACTCCGCGCGCTCCTCGTGGCGCCCCTCCTCTTGGCCAGCATCCCGGCCTTCGCTCAGGACGACGGACAGGTGTTCGTCCTGGGTATCCGCTCGGTCGAGGGTGACGACGAGCTTTCCCGCAACCTGACCGGCGCGATCCGCCAGGAGGCGCGTGGGGTCACCGATTGGAGCGTCGCCGACGCCGAGATCTCGCTCGCTCAGATGAGCGTCGCCCATGGGTGCGACGAGCCCGACGCGCAGTGCATGGCGGAGATCGCCGAAGAGCTGGCGGCGAGTCGTATCGTCTACGGCACCGTCCGCCGCACCGGCGCCGGCGACCAGTACGACTTCGCGCTGACTCTCTACAACTTCAACGCCAGCACTGGTCAGATCGAGGACTCGCTCACGGACACGATCCCGAGCGTCCAGGCCGACATCGACAACCTCCGCCCGCGGGCGGAGCGCTACATCGCCCAGTTCGCCGGTCAGGCGCGCTTCGGCTCGGTGCGCTTCCAGACGAGCACCCCGAACGCCACCGTGTTCATCGATGGCGAGAACGTCGGCACCACCGACGAGGGCGGCGCCCTGGTCGTGACGGACGTGACCGAGGGCAACCGCGACGTCCGCATCGAAGCGCTGGACCACGAGCCCTACGAGGGCAGCGTCCGCGTCGTGCCCGACGAGCAGACCGAGCTCCGCGCGCGCCTGGTCGCCGAGCAGGCGACGAACCTCGGGTGGATCCCGGGCGCCGCCGTCATCGCCGCCGGCGTGGTCTTCGGCGCGCTCGGCCTCAAGTTCGGCCTCGACGCGCAGGGCCAGAAGGACGAGCGCTCGGCGCTCCTGGGCCTCGACCCGGCGAACCGGAACTGCGTTCGCGATGAGCTCGCCGAAGAGGTCGGTACGGGCACGGTGACCGCCGCTGCTCGAAGCCGCGCGCTCATGGAGTGCCCGGCCGCGGCGACCCGCCTCGGCAACCTGACCGCCCTCCAGGCCGGTCTGCTCCGGGCCAACGACACCAGCTCGATCTGCGAGAACCCCGACAACCTGGTCGAGGGGCTCGAGGACGCGTGCAACGACCGGTCGAAGTTCCGGATCATGCAGTGGGTCTTCTACGCCCTCGGTGCGGCCGCGGTCGGCGCCGGGACCGTGCTCCTCATCAACGGGCTGAGCTCGGACGACGACGCGGAAGGCTCGGCGCAGGGTCCGACTCTGGACATCCAGCCCTGGATGTCCGGCCGCCGCGATCTCGGCGTCAACGCCACCCTCCAGTTCTGAACCGAGCGGGAGATGCGGATCGTCGGCGGTGCGCTCCGTGGCCGCCGCTTTCCGGCGCCCAAGGGTCAGGGGACGCGCCCGACCTCCGAGCGGGTGCGCGAGGCGCTCGCGTCTGCGCTCGAGGCGCGAGGCGCCATCGCGGGCGCGCGCGTCCTCGACCTCTTCGCGGGTAGCGGGGCGCTCGCGTTCGAGGCGCTCTCGCGCGGCGCCGAGCACGCGGTGTTGGTCGAATCGGATCGCAAGGTCCAGCGGGGGCTGAAGACCAGCGCCGAGGCCCTCGGGCTCAGCGAGCGAATCACGCTCAGGCGCGACGACCTCTTCTCGGCGAAGGCCGCTCAGGCGATCGGTCGGATCGGGCCCTTCGATCTGGTCTTCGCCGACCCGCCCTATGCACGGCTGGCCGACCTCGGCCCGCTGCTCGAGGGGCTCGCTCCCGCGCTCGCGGAGGGCGCGCTTCTGGTCGTCGAACGAGCGAGCCAGGACACGCTCCCCGAACATCCCTTCCACGCGGTCACCAGCTACCGCTATGGTGACACCGCCGTGGACCTGCTAGAGCCGCCCAACCGATGAGACATTCGCGATGAGAACTGCCGTCTACCCGGGGTCCTTCGACCCGATCACTCGAGGCCACACCAGCATCTTGGCGAGCGGCATGAAGGCGTTCGACCGGATCGTCGTCGCCGTGCTGAACAACCCGCGGAAGACGGCGATGTTCACGGTCGAGGAACGCATCGAGATGATCCAGGAGGCCGCCGCCGAGATGGGTTACGGCGATCGGATCGACGTCGACCGCTTCGACGGCCTGCTGGTCGACTACTGCCGCCAGCAGGAGGCGCAGGTCATCCTCCGCGGCCTCCGCGCCGTGGCCGACTTCGAGTACGAGCTGCAGATGGCGAACATGAACCGCCACCTGAACCCGGACGTGGAGACCGTCTTCATCATGGCGGACGACGCGTACTTCTACGTCTCGTCGAACCTGATCAAGGAAGCCGCGAAGCTCGGCGGCAACGTCGAAGAGCTCGTGCCCGGCAGCGTGGCCGCGCGCCTCCGCGAGAAGCTCGCGTAGCGGGTCAGTCTTCCAGCGCGAGCGCGCCGTCCAACCGCTGCGACTCACGGCTGTGAATCAGCGGCGCAGCTTCGTGCACGCAATCGAGCGAGGGGCGGAAGGGCCCCGGTCGAATCGTTCCCGCCTCCAGCATGCGCCGGAGGGTGGGGAGCGCCGCCAGCGACACGCGCCCGAGGCGCAGCTCGTCGACGGTCGCGTGTCCTTCGTTCAGCGCCTCGCGGATGCGCAGCCAACCGAAGAGGTAGGCCGCGTCGCGTGCGACGCCACCGCCCCGCCAAGCGCGCTCGCCGAGCGCGACCGCCTCGGTCGCCGAGAACCCGTGTTCCTGTGCCAGCTGACGAACACTGCACTCGAAGGTCGCTCCGTCGTGCATCCGGTCCGTGACCCACACGCGCGCCGCGAGGGTGCGGAGCCGGTGGTCGCTCATCAGCCCGGCGCGCTCCTCCAGCGCGAGCGCGAGACCCTCCTGGTCCGTGAAGGCGTCGGCCGTGCCCACGCTCAGCAGGGCGATCGGCTGAGCACGTCCGTTCGCGGCCGCGACCAGGTGGCCGAGGATCTCGTGCGCCGCCAGGCGTCGGGCCTCGCGCGCGCCGAAGCGTCGCTCCGCCAGGAAGAGGGTGCGCTCACCGGCGGCTGCGTTCGCGACCAGCCGTGGCTCCACCTGGACCTCGATCCTCAGCCCCGCGCGCTCGGCCACCGCGTGCATCAGCGCCGCCGCGGAGCCGTCGCCCGCGACGGGCAGCGATGGCGCTTCCGCTTCTCCGTGGACGGTCTCGAGGAGGCGGTCGGCGACCTCCGCGAGTCGCATCGTCTCGCCCTCGTAGCGGACCTCTCGGTCGCCGGTGCCGTAGAGCCTGGCCGCCATGGGCCGGACTCGCCGCGGCTCGCCGAGGACCTCCATCAGGGTCAGCTCGAGCTCCAGCTCGTCGAGTCGCGCAAAGTGCAGCTCGGCGGCTTCGCTCTGAGGCGCCAGCACCCGGGCTTCGTCCAGGTCGCGCCACACGCTCCGCGGCACGCGCTGTGGCTCCGCGGAGAGCTTCGGCTCCATCCGCTCACCGGTCTCGAGCGCGCGGACGAGCCGCAGACGCTCGGAGCGACCGTGTCGGGCGGTGAGCGCTGGGAGCAGGCGCGCGACGGAGGCGATGCGACGCAGGCGTGCGTCCAGCTCTCGCTGCACTCTCTTGCTCAAACGCGCTCCTGAAGGACCCGATTCACGACGGAGGACTCTAGCACTCCGCGCCTTGCACGCATGTGGTCGCGACGTGGAGTCAGCGAGTGCGGCTGCAGAAGTTGGTGCCAGGGACGTCGTGGCAGAAGAAGTTCGCGCCACACCCTCCATTGGCGCAGATCCCATTGCTCGGACACTGGCACTGACAGAACGCGGGGGGCGCGGAGGTGTCATAGCAAGTCGCCGAGTTGTTCAGCTCGCTGCGGCAGGCCGCGTTGGTCGAGCACCCGCGGCATGCGTGGCCCCCGTTGCCCGTCGACCGGCAGGTCAGACCGATGTTGGTGCAGTCGACCTTGCAGGCGCCGCAGTGACGATTGGCGGAGGTGCTCACGCAGCTCCCGGAGCAACACATCCGACCCGAGCCGCAGCGCTTGCCGTTGGCCACGGTCCGGCTGCAGTCGCGTCTCTCGGTCGTCGTCGTGCTCGTGCAACGCCCCGCGTCACAGGTCCGGCGAGTGACCCGGCGGGTCTGAGTTCCGGTCTCATCGCAGGCGTTCGAGTACTGACAGGTCCCCCAGTCGGTGCGGGTCGTGGTGCCGCAGTCCGAGTTCGACGCGCACATGTCGCACGCCATCGTCGCTTCGTTGCAGAACTCGGTGCACGGAGGCGGGCCCTGCTCCTGGCACGAGCCGTCGCGGCACTCGTCCGGGCCGTTGCACCAGGAGCCGTCGTCGCACGGCGCGGTGTTGTCGGTGACCACACAGCCGAGGAAGGGATCACACGAATCGTCGGTGCAGACGTTCCCGTCGTCACAGACGATCGGGGTGCCGACACAGACAGCTCCGCTGCAAGTGTCGCCCTCGGTGCAGACGCTCTCGTCGTCGCATGCCATGTCGGCGCACTCCGAGTCTGCGCAGTCGACGTTCCCATCACAGTCGTCGTCCATGCCATTGGTGCAGGAGCTCTCGGAAGGCTCGCACGGTGGTCCTCCGTCGGCCCCCGCGGGGAGCGTGCAGCCCTCGAGCAGATCGCACACGAACCCCGGTCCGCAGCTCTCGTCGTCGAGCTGTTGGAGGCACGCGCCGTCGACGCACACGCCGACGGAACACTCCACGGTGGACGGACAGTCGATGTCGGCGGCGCAGGAGAGGCCGCAGAGCTCGGGCCGCTCGGGGCTGCAGCGCGGATCGACGCAGCGACCGCCGTAGCAAGCTTGGAGCTCCGCGGGGTCCCCCTCGCCGGGGCACTCGAGACCGTCGCACGAGGAGGCCAAGATCACGGTCAACGCGAAGTCGCCGTCGAGCTCGATCAGCGTGTCGCGTTCGGCGAGGACGGCTCCGCTCAGCGTGAGGAGCTCGACGCGAAGGGTGTACTCGCCCCGCGTCAGGCCATCGAACTCGGCCACCCGGAGCCCGCCGAGGTAATCCTGGCCCACCGTGGCCACCACTTGTTCCGAGCCGGTCGGGGCAGTCGAATCGCCGCGCAGGAGCGTCACCGCGACACCGACGAATTGGCGACCCGGCTGCCAATCGGTCTTGAGATCCACGCTCAGCTCGAGGCCGGGGTCGGTGCAGGAACAGAGGAGGAGGAAGACCCATCCCGCCAGCGGGGCCCTGAGCCGGTCTCCTCGATCCACCATGGGCGCAGCGTAGCCCATTCTGCGGGCGGACCGTCAGAGCAGCTTGGTCGCGCGCTCGGCGAGCGGGCTGCGCTCGCCCTTCACCAGCGTCACGTGGCCGGCGATGGTCTCGTTGCGGAAGCGCTCGGCGAGGATCGTCAGACCGTTGGACGCCGAGTCGACATAGGGGTTGTCGATCTGCTCCGGGTCGCCGGTGAGCACGATCTTCGTGTTGGCGCCCGCGCGCGTGACGATCGTCTTCATCTCGTGCGGGGTGAGGTTCTGCGCCTCGTCGACGATCAGGAACTGGTTCGGCAACGAGCGACCGCGGATGTAGGTCAGCGGCTCGATCTGGAGCATGCCCTCGCGGAGCATCTCCTCGTAGTCGCGGAACTCGCTCGCCGGGTTGTGGCGTGCGGTGAAGATGTACTCGAGGTTGTCGAAGATCGGCTGCATCCAGGGGTTCAGCTTCTCTTCGAGCGTGCCCGGCAGGTAGCCGACGTCGCGACCGAGCGGGAAGATCGGTCGGCTGACGACCAGTCGCGCGTAGTTCCGCTCGTCGAGCGCGGCCTGCAGACCCGCGGCGACCGCGAGGAGCGTCTTTCCGGTGCCGGCCTTGCCGACGAGCGTCAGCAGGTGGACGTCCGGGTCGAGGAGCATGTCGAGCGCGAAGTACTGCTCGAGGTTGCGCGGCCGGATGCCCCACGCGCCTTCGCGGCCCACTCGGAGCGGTTTCACTTCCTTGGTCTGCGAGTCGAAGCGCCCGAGCGCCGTGTGCTTCGGGCGCTCGATCTCGTGCAGCACGATGCAGGCGTTCGGGTGCAGCTCGTCCGGAAGGGAGAGCTCGGCGCCCGGCACGGCTTCGCGCTTGCCGAGCGCGTCGACCAGCGCCTTGGACGTCGGGACCTTCACGATGCCCGAGTAGAGCTCGCGCACCGAGACCCGCCCGTGCTCGTACCCCTCCGCGCGCAGCCCGAGCACGTCGGCCCGGATGCGGAGGTTCGAGTCCATCGTCACGAAGATCACCGCTCGGTCCGGGTTCGCGTCCCGGAGCTCGAGGGCGGTGTTCATGATGGCGTGGTCCATCTGCCGGTTGTCCCGATGGCGCATCAGGTCGGCCTGACCACCCTTGGGCACGGCCACGATCAGCGTGCCGTCCGGCTTGTCGCCGTGGCTCGGGATCGAAACACCCTCCTGGAGCGAGTGGCCGTTCGCGGCGCGCAGGTCGTCCAAGGTTCGAGCGAGCTCACGAGCGTTCCGGCCGCGTTCGCTGAGCTCCTTCTTGAAGTTGTCGACCTCCTCGATCACGTAGATCGGGATGACGACGGTGTTCTCCTCGAACTTGTAGATGGCCCGCGCGTCGTGCAGCAGAACGTTGGTATCGAGGACGAAGATCTTGGACTGGTCGGTCGCCACGGCCGCGGACCCTACGTCCCCGCCGAACCTGGCGCAAACAGCCTCGTGAGGTGCCAGCTCTGCCCCCGAAATCGCTGCCGGAATCGAGAAGAGAGCAACGCTCACGCCGGAACTTGGGCTAAGCTCCGGCCCGGGGTCCGCTTGTCCATCGTCGCCCACATTCTCGAGCACGGCCTGATCGCGGTCATCGACGCGCCCATCGAGGACGCCATCGTCGAGTGGGGCATCGCGGTCTCGCAGGGCGGCATCAACATCCTCGGCGTCCCGGTGACCCTCGGGAACGTCACCGAGGTCGTCAGCGAGCTCGACGACGTGGGTGACCTGATCGTCGGCATCAGCGGGGTCGTGGACGCGAGTCAGGTGGCCGCCGCCGTCGCCGCGGGTGCCGAGCTGGTGATCACCCCGGTCAACGATCCCGAGATCATCGAGGCGGCCAAGAGTCGGGGCCTCACGGTCATCGCAGGCGCGCTGACCCCGAACGAGATCCAGATCGCGCGTCGGGCCGGCGCCGATCTCGTCAGCGTCCACCCCGTCGGCGCGATGGCCGGCGGCGAGACCTACTTCGCGAGCATCCGTCGCACCTTCCCGGACGTGCCGCTCCTGGTCAGCGGAAACATCGACGTCGAGAACGCTCCGTCGTTCCTCGAGCTCGGCGCGGCCGCGGCCATGGTCGACCGCAACATCTTCCCGGAGGCTGCCGACGCCGCAGCCAACCAGGTCATCACGATGCGCGCCGTCGCGCTCACCGAGGTCTGCGCCGATGCGCTCGGCACACCGGCCCGGATCTCGTTCACCGACATCAAGAGCGACTACCCGCCCCCGCCCGACTCTGGAATCGCGCAGCTCTTCGACGACGACCTCGCCGAAGGTGATCGCGACGGCAGCCAGCCGTTGATCGACGAGGCCGCCTTCGAGAGCGTGGCGCTCGACGACTCGGACATGATCGCGCTCGAGCCGGACGACTGATGGATCCCCTCGGTCTCGCGGCGCTGCTCGCCGCCGGGCTGGTGGCAGGGTTCATCAACACGATCGCTGGCGGTGGCTCGATGCTGACCCTGCCGGCGCTCGTGCTGATCGGTCTGCCGGTCGACGTCGCCAACGGCACCAACCGGATCGCGGTGGTGCTCCAGTCGCTCGCGGGTGCTTGGCGCTTCGACAAGGCGGGGGTGGTGGAGTGGGCCACCGTCCGAAAGGTCTTGCTTCCCACCATCGTCGGCGCCGTCATCGGCGCGGTCGTGGCCGCGTACGTGGTCCCGCAGGCCTATCTCGGGCCCGTGCTCTTCGGGACCATGTTGGTCGTCGCGCTCGTCTTCCTGATCCGGCCGCCGGTCGATCCCGACGACGAGTCCGCGGAGCCGCACGCCCTCAGCCCTCTCGGCCTCTTCGTCGCCGGTCTCTACGGTGGCTTCGTCCAGGCGGGCGTCGGGCTGGTGCTGCTCGCGGTGCTCACCGGACTCACCCGTCGGTCGCTGGTCGAGGCGAACGCGCTCAAGCTGGTGGTGGTCCTCGCCTTCACCCTGGTCGCCCTCGGGGTCTTCGTGATGGCGGGTCAGGTGCGCTGGGTTCATGGGCTCGTGCTCTCTGGCGCGACCGTCGTCGGCGCCCTGCTCGGGGTCCGCTTCGCGCTGAAAGCTCGGTCGAAGGCCCTGCGCGCCGTGGTCTTCGGCTGCGCCGTCGTCGCGTGTGTCGCGGCCCTCTTCCGCTGAACGAATCGAGGGTCAGAGGCTCGGTCACCGTGGCGTGAGCGTGGTTCAGCGTCGCGCGACCGAAGATCGGGTGCTAAACGAGGAAAATGCGCTTTCTTCTCGCTTGCTCGTTGCTTCTGGGTGCTGCGTGCGCCCAAGGTGGCGGCCGCGGGACCGACCGGACCGGGGCGGATCTCGGCCCGCGGCCCACGGTCGACGCCGGACCCGGCATGGACGCGACGCCTCCGCTCCCCGACCTGAGCCCGGGGGTGGATCTCGGCGGATCGGACCTCGGTCCCTCCGACCTCGGCCCGCCGCGCGAGTGCACGACCCCCGCGGACTGCGACAACGGTTTGGCCTGCGACGGGGTCGAGACCTGCACCGGCGGCACCTGCGCGCCGGGGACGCCGGTCGCCTGCAACGATGGCGTGGCCTGCACGATGGACCGGTGCGCGGAGCCAGGCGGTACCTGCACCGCGACGCCGAACGACGCGCTCTGCGCCGCCGGCGAGACCTGCAACTCGGTCACCGGCTGTCAGCCCGGGACCCCGAGCTGCAGCGAGAGTCCGTGCAAGCTGGTGAGCCCGCAGTGTGGCTGTGGCGCGGGCCAGGCCTGCTACATGGACCCGGACGGCGTGCGCTCGTGCGCGACCGCCGGCAGCGGTGCGACCCGCAGCGCGTGCACCGCCATCGCCGACTGCCAGGCGGGCAACACCTGCATCGGCCTGAGCGCTTCGGTCGGCGGCTGCCACCGCTTCTGCAACACGGACTCCGACTGCGGCGGTCAGCCAGGCGCGCTCTGCATCATCGGGCTCGAGGACTCGTCCGGTGGGGCGCTCAGCGAGACCGTCTGCACGATGGGCTGCGAGCCGGCATCGAACACGGGCTGTCCGGCCGGCAGCTGGTGCTTCCTCGGTCAGGAGAGCGCGGGCGCGATGCGTGACCTGAGCCACTGCACCGCCGACCCGGTCGGTCCCGGAACGCAGGGCGCGTTCTGCGCCACCCAGGACGACTGCGCACCGGGCCACATCTGCCTCGACCCCGACGGCTTCGGCAACCAGTGCCTGCACCTCTGCCGGAACCCGAGCACGGTCAGCCCGACCTTCAACGCGGACTGCCCCAACACGCTCTACGACTGCTTCTCGCTCGACCCGGCCATCGCGCTCGGCTCGACCACCTACGGCGTCTGCTACTTCTGAATCGCGCCGGCTCTCACGAGGAGCCGGTCGATGGCGCCCCAATAGCGACCGTCCTGCGGCAGGTCGTTGTGACCCGCCACGAACTGCAGGAGCTCGGCGTCTTTCGCCGCCTCGGCGAGTCGCTCGGCGTGCGGGTAGGGGATCGTCACGTCCCGGGTCCCGTGCATGATCAGCGAGGGCCCCTCGAACGAGCGCAGCACGGAGCGCGTGTCGTAGCGGTCCGGCATCAGCCGCGCAGGTGCCCAGGGCACCACCTCGGGCACGCTGGTGAAGGTGGACTCGAAGACCATCCCGGCGAGCGGCCGGCCCGCGGCCAGCGTCCCGATCGCGCCGCCACCGAGCGAGCGCCCGTGGCCGATGATGCGTGACTCGTCCACGTCGGGGCGGGCGACCAGCCGGTCGTAGGCCGCGCGGAAGTCCGCCGTGATTCCCGCTTCCGAAGGACTTCCGGCGCTGCGCCCATAGCCGCGGTACTCGACCAGCAGCAGGTGCATCCCGAGGTGGTCCCGGTAGCGAGCGAGGGGGCCGGCCCAGTACTCGATGAGCTCGGCGTTGCCGTGGGCGAAGATCACCGCGGGTCGCGGGCCTCCACCAAGTGCGCGGAGGAGGACCGCTTCCACCGAGCCCTTCTCGATGGGGAGGGACCAGCGCTCCAGGTCTGGCACTCGACGCAGCAGTCGCTCCTCCGGTCGGGCGAAGCCGCGGGGATAGAGCAGGGAGCGCTGGATGCGTCCGAACACCCTCATGAGGTGGATTCCGCCTTCCACCGGGTCAAGCGCTACTCTCCGATCCGTGCGCCGCGACCTCCACCGTGTCTGCGACCGATGCCCGATTCGGACTCACTTGCTCGAGTGTCCGTCGTGCGGGCGCGAGACGGTGAAGGCACTCGTCGGCCGAGCACGAACGCCCCCTTCCCGTTGGCTCCACGTGGTGGGTCTGGTCGGGATGCTCGCCGAGCTCCTCGCGCTCGTCGGGGGAGCGGTCGCTGCCATTCTGAGCGGCATGCCGAACATGCCGCTCTTGTTGGGCTTCGCCGGCGGGCTCCTGGCGGTGCTCGTTTCGTTGCTGGTCTGGGCCTTCCTGGTCTACCTCGGCTCGGGCGTCATCGAGGGGCTCCGAGGCGCTCGTTCGGCCGTCGCCTTCGGGCCGACGCGCAGACGCAGCAACCTGGTGGACACCGTCTTCCAGTTCGTCGAGCGACAGGCACGGCGCGCCCATCAGGTGCTCGTCAGTGCCGGCTACGTCTACGGCTCGCTCTTCCTGACGCTCGGCTTCATCGCGGCCGTCATCATCGACATCGCCACGCAGTTCGACGCGAGCGACCTCCGCATCCAGCTCTTCGGAGTCGCGCTCGTGGGGACCGCCGGGGCGCTCTCCGTCCCGGGCATCGTGCTCTTGACGATCGGGCTGCTTCGCCCGGACCCGCTCCCCGGCGATGCGAGCGCGACCGTTGCGAACGCAGTCCGAACGGCGCGCCGGGACCGTACGGAGGTCGAGGGGGTCGTCTCCGCAGCGGGCCCGCTACTTCGATCCCCGGTCGGCGACGAGGTGCTGGCGTATCGGGTCTGCGGGCAGATCGGCGGACACGAGCTCGACGATGGAGACGCGATTCCCTTCCTGCTCACCGACGATGGGGGCCGGGTCGGCCGCGTCGATGCGGATGGACCGGTGCTCGTCGCTCTCGAGGCGGAGGGCGAGCCCTTCTCGTCCACGGAGCTCGCACCGGAGTTCCTTCGCGAGCGCGGCGTGGACGGTCGAGGCTCGGTGACGCTCTACCGGCTGCGGCCCGGCGACCGAGTGCGCGTCAGCGCCGACTTCGAACGAGGCGCGAGCGGTCGCACCGGCTACCGAGAGGCGGTCGCGATGACGTTGAGCGCCGGCGAGCAGCCCATCGTGATCGAAGAGCCCGGTTAGCCGAGCGTCGGAGGCCGAGCGCTCGGGGTGGCCTCGCCTTCGCGTCGACCCCGGATCAGCTCGAGCACGAGCTCCGTGTGCCGGGCGTGCATCTCCTCGTTCATCGAGTGCTCGTCCCAGGAGAAGACCTCGAGCGTGATGTCGAGGCCGCGGTTCCGGAGGTCGTCGACCAGCGCCATCGTCGGCTCTGCGGGGACGATCGGGTCGCCTCGGCCGTGGAGCGCTCGGATGGGCGGGTAGCTGGGGCGCTTCGGGTCGAAGGACTCGTCGATCAGGTGATCGGGCAGCCAGCCCGCGACGGGGAATGCGCCGTCGATGCGGTCGGGGTGCCGGAGCGCGAGCGCGAAGCTCATCATCCCGCCCTGCGAGAAGCCGCTGACCAGCGCGTGCCCCTCGGTCGGGCGTCGGGTCTGGAAGACCTCGAGCACCTTCGCGAACTCGTCGGCGCGCTCGCGGATGTAGTGGCCGAGGACCTTCGGGTCCTTGTCGCGCTCGGTGATGCTGAGCGGGAACCACGTGAAGCCCTCGCCGAGCTTCGCCGGCGCCCAGGGCAGCATCAGTCGCGCCGGCTCCGTGTTGGCGTGGTCGCCACCGGGGATGTGCGGGTGGTCCCCCCGGCCGTGGAACTGGACCATCAGCGGGAGCTCGTCGTCGATGTCGGCACGGCCGAGCACGACCTCGGTGACTCGGTACCCGAGCACGATGTGCTCGCGCACCTGCACGAACTCGCTGCCTTCCGGGCTCGGCGCGAGCTTTCCGTTCAGGAGCTTCTCCATGGGACCGAGGTTGCCGTGCGCGGGCGGCGCCGTCGAGGCCAGCAAGGGCCACAGGGCGATCGCGACGAGCGGGAGCCACCGGTTCACGGGCTGGCGTCCGCCGCCGCCTTCGAGGCGGGAACGGTTCATCGGGGAGAGACTGGAGCGCGGGTTCGACCGCCCTACGCGCCAACCCCAACAGCGTAACGTGGGCCCCGCATTCCGTCAGGTGCGGATTTCGGCACGTATCCAATGGTGGGACACCCGGAACGGACGAATCCCGCGCTGGTCACGGCTCGTTCGATCCCCGATGCTGCACGAGTGGAGGTGACGATGAAGCGATTGGCCTTGGTGATGGTGGTGGCGTTGGCGGCATGCGGTGACTCGGGTCCCGGCGGCTCGAGCTGCACCGACGAGGCGCTCGAGGTCTGTCAGGTCTATCGGATCGTGAACGAAGAGCGGAACGCCGCTGGGCTCCCCGCCTACGACTGGAACGGCGATCTCGCGCTCGCTGCGCAGCTCCACGCCGAGGACATGAACGATCAGGGCTACTTCAGCCACGACTCGCTCGACGGTCGCGATTTCGTCGACCGCATCCAGGACACTGGCTACCACGGCGGTGCACGCGGCGAGAACATCGCGCGCGGTCAGCGCAGCGCGGAGCAGGTCATGCAGTCCTGGATGGACTCGGACGGCCACCGCCGGAACATCCTCTCGGAGGGCTCCAACGAGATCGGCGTCGGCTTCATCGACAACCACTGGGTCCAGGTCTTCGGCTTCGCGAACCGCGAACCGGAGGAATGAGCGCAGCCGCTCGCGCGTCGTTCGGGGTGGGTGATGAGCGAGCTGAGCGAACGTGAGCAGCAGGCGTTCGCGTATCTGGAGAGCGAGTTCCTCTGGCCCTTCGACGCGGGCTGGGTTCGCCATTCGGTGCGCAACGCGCTCCGGCGGGCGCGAGCGGACGAAGACGGGCTCGACCGACTGCTCGCCGCGCTCGTCGCCCACTGGCGGAAGGAAGCACGTTCTTCGTTGCCAGCAGACGTCGTGCTCGCCGTCGACCCGAGCCGGGAGACCTACCGTGACGCCGCCGGCGACCGCTGGCTGACGCTCGAGGTCCGACCCCGATGGCGCGTGGCGGACGCCGTGGTCTGGGGGCTCTCGCTGATCTTGCTTCTCCCGGCGCTGATCGGCGTGGCGCTGCCGCCGGATGACCTTTCGAGCGGCTCCTCGGGCGACGAAGGGCTCGGCTACCTCGCGTCGGTTTGCTGCCTCGGTCCGCCGCTGCTGCTGCTCACGCTGAACTCCTTCTGGCGGATGTTCCGACCACCGAAGGGCCCGCACTCTCTCGTTCGCGAAGGCACGCGGCTGACGCTCGATGGCGACCCCGTGGGGCACACCGACGGCGTCGAGGTCGACCTCGACTTCGGTCATCTGGACGAGGTGGTCATCCGCGACGGAGAGGGCCGGGTTCGTCCCTTCTACCGCAGCGACGATCGTCGGAGCGCGCGCATCGTCGCCATCGTCCTGGAGAGCCTCGTCCGCAGCCGGTGAAGCGGCTCCCGACCGTGCTATCGTCGCCGCCGTGTCGCTGGCCTCGACCGTTCCTCGCGGACTCGACGGAGACGAGGGCTCGGGCGCGTGGCGCCTGCTCCTCGTCCACGCGCCGGACGCTGGCGCCATCGGTCGCTCCACCCCCCTCGTCGGGCCGCTGACGCTCGGTCGCGAGCCGAGCGACGACGAGAGCCGCCTCGAGGTCCCCGATCCCGGCGTGAGCCGAAACCACGCAGCGATCGAGCCCGATCCGGACGGCTCGTGGCGGGTCCGCGATCTGGAGAGCCGCAATGGCACCTTCGTGAACGGGGAGCGCATCGGTGGCGCGCCGCTCGAAGACGGATCGGTGCTGCGCCTCGGCGATCATCTGTTCGTCGCGCAGTACCTCGGGGCCTTCGACCTCGAGCTGATGCTCCTGCCGCCGACGAAGCGCGCGTCGCTGATCGGTCGCGGCGCCGCGATGATGCGCGTGTGGTGGGGCATCTCGATGTACGGACCGAGCAAGCTCCCCGTGCTGGTGACCGGCGAGACCGGCGTCGGTAAGGAGCTCGTCGCCGCCGAGCTCCACGCGGCCAGTGGTCGCGACGGCGAGCTCGTGCCGGTCAACTGCGCGGCGCTGCCGGCGCACCTGGTCGAGAGCGAGCTCTTCGGCCACGCGCAGGGCGCGTTCACCGGCGCGAGCGGCAAGAGCGAAGGGCTCTTCGGCCGCGCCGCTGGCGGGACGCTCTTCCTCGACGAGATCGGCGAGATGCCGGTCGACCTCCAGGCCAAGCTGCTCCGCGCGCTGGCCACCGGCGAGGTGCGTGGTGTCGGCGAGACGGTCGCGCGGCACGTGGACGTTCGCGTCATCGCGGCGACCAACGTCGACCTGCAGCGTGCGGTGGCCGAGGGGACGTTCCGCGCGGACCTCTACTCGCGCTTGATGGCGGCGAGCATTCGCGTCGCGCCGCTCCGCGAGCGCCGCGAAGACGTGCTGCCCCTCGCGGCCCACTTCCTCGAGCGCGCGGGCGCGAGCCCCTCGGTGACCGCCGACGCCGCGGAGGCGCTGCTCACCCACGACTGGCCCTATAACGTGCGTGAGCTCGAGCAGTGCGCGAGCGCCGCCGCGCTCCGCTCGGGGACCGAGCCTCTCGGTCGGGCGCTCTTGCCCGAAGCCGTTCGCCAACGAGTCGATGCGCGCCGCCCCTCGGCGCGGCCGGCCGCCGCCAAGGCGCCGCTCGCGCTGCGCATCAACCGCGAACAGCCTCCGAACGCCGCCGATCTGCGCGAGGTGCTCGAGCACTTCGGCGGCAGCATCGCGGACGCCGCGCGCTTCTTCGGCAAGGACCGCAAGCAGCTCTACCGCTGGGCCGAGCGCCTCGGCGTGGACCTCGAGTCCCTCCGCTGAGACAGCGCGCGTCCCACGCGTGACAGCGGCCGCAACCGGCGTGACACCCAGAAAGATCGCAATGATTCCAGCGGTCTTTGAGCCGGCACGGCCGCTGCAATGCTCCTCCCACCCGATGGCGAAAGGAGCCCCCATGGAACTTCGAGAGCAGACCCGACAGAGCGACCTCCTCGGCCGATGGGAAGCGCGGATCGTCCTGCGCTCCATCATCTACGGGCTCGATTGCGCCAGCGGTCCCTGGGCCGACCGCGTCAGTCGCCTCTCCACCGACCTCCTCGCGACCGTCGCGGGCGGCCGAGAGTCGTCCCACTGGCAGCGAGAGCTCGCCCTGGCCGGTGAGCACCTCGCCCTCGCGACGAGCCTCCGCCGGGTCCTCGGCGAGTGTCCCACCCCGCGTGAAGCGCTCCGTCGTCGGGTCTGCCGCGACCTCGACCACGCTCGCCGGACCGACGAGTCTCTCGCCGAGTCGCTCGCCAGCGGTCGCGCCGTGCTCCTCGACTGCTTCGACGCCGAAGGGCTACGCCTCTTCGCGGCGCTCCGAGTCGCCACCCCGCTGATCGCCGCGACCTACCGGGAGCGACAGGTCGGTGTGCTCGCGGCTCGCGGGTGTTCGAACGACGAGATCGCCTTCGACCTCGGCTGCGGCGCGTCCACCGTGGGCACGCACATGAGCCGCGCGCTCACCCAGCTCGGCTTGAGCCACCGCTCGGACCTGGCCTTCGTCGACCGACCGGCGCTCGTGATCCCGCTCGGCGAGCTCGAGCTGCTCGTCGTCCCGACCCACCTCCGCGCGCCGGCGGCGCTCTCCACCGCCGAGGTCCAGGTCGCCCAGCTCGCCGTCCGCGGCCGCTCGGACCGCGCCATCGCCGCGAGCCGCGGAAGCTCGCCGCGCACCGTCGCCAACCAGCTCCGCAGCGTCTACCGCAAGCTCCAGGTGGCCAGCCGAACGGAGCTCGCGTTGGCCCTTCGCGCGAGCATGACCCCCGCCCACGGCATCACCCGCGCCGCGAGCTGAGTCCACGGCGCGATCGCGCGGACGCTCGAAGTGCGACTGAGCCGTTGTCGGGGGTTCGGGGGTCGTGAGAGAGGTGAACACGACGAGCTCGACATGGCTCCTGCTAGCCACCTTGCTGGGATGCGGAGCCGAGCTGGCGACGGACGAGCCATTCCCGCCCACGCTCGCGGAGCTCTACGCCGCCCATCCCGATCGTCATGGCTACGAGCCAACGTTCCCGCTGTGGACCAACGGGTTGGAGAAGGAGCGGGAGCTGTGGACGCCGGATGGCAGCCGCGACCCGGATGCGCTTCCGCCCGGCTCCCTCCTCTTCAAGACGTTCTCCATCGATGGCCGCCCGGTCGAGACGCGAGCGCTCCGAGTGGGTGCACCGACCGAGCACCGCTACGCGGTGTACCTGCACGACGAGCTGGATCACGACCACGCGGAGCTCGTGCTCGCCGATGCACCGGTGGCCCTCGCGATCGACGACGGCTTCGAGCACGTGGTCCCGGCCGTGTCGCAGTGCGGGGCGTGCCACGAAGCGGGCGCGGGGCCCGTGCTCGGCTTCACCCGGGCCCAGCTCGAAGGGGACCTCGGCGCCGACTTGGAAGGGGAGGCGGCGTGGGTCGTCGGCTACGCCTGGGGCAACTGCGTTCACTGCCACAACGGCAGTGGCACGCCGGGCTCGAGCTTCGACCTGCGAGGAGACGCGTTCCTCACCAACACCATCGGCCAACAAACGGCAGGCTCGGCCTCGGCCGGCGGCACTCGGATCGTCGCCGGCGACGCCGAGGGGAGCGTGCTCTACCGCGCGCTGGCCCGCTCGGAGCGGGTCGCCCCCATGCCGCCGTTGGGCGTGCAGCGCCCGGACGACCAAGCGGCCGAGCGGGTTCGTGCGTGGATCGACTCGCTGACCACCAGCGCTCCGGCGGTGTCCGAATGGTGAGTCGCCGTGTGCTCTTGCTCGGGCTTCTGCTCGTCGGCTGCGGGGACGGGGAACCGTCCGCAGACGTGCCCGGCTTCGTCGAGGTCGCGATCGGATCGGACGTGAGTCAGGTGACCGGTCTCTACTTCTTGCCGGACTCGGACGAGCTCCTCTTGCCGACGCGCGTCGGTACGGTCGAGCACCACCAGTTGATCCGAGGCGGCTCCCGGACTCGGCTCATCGGCTCGTTCGAGGTTCCGGTCCATGCGGAGACCGACTGCGGCCTCATCAGCCTGGCGTTCGACCCCGAGTTCGCGTCGAACGGATGGATCTATCTGGGCCATTGCACGAGCCTCTCCCACAGCGCGATCGGTCGCGTCACTTTCGATCCCGACGATCCGGTCGCGACTGCCGCTTCCTACGTGACCATTCTCGAGCTCGGCCACGACGACGCGGAACAGCCCTGGCACAACGTCGGTGCCCTCGGCTTCGATGACGAGGGGGCGCTGCTCGCGCTCTTCGGCGACAAGACCATCCCGGCTCTCGCGCAGGACTCCACATCGCCCCTCGGAGGCATCGTACGTCTCTTCCCCTCGAGGTCGGAGGACGTCGGCGGCTACACGCTTCCGGACGACCCCGCGTACGGATCGGAAGGGAGCCCGCTGCTCTGGGCCAAGGGGTTGCGCTCACCGTGGACGGGCTTCCTGGATCACGAAGGTCGGATGATCGTGGGGGACGTGGGCCAGGGGGCCTACGAAGAGGTCGACGTCATTCAGGAGCCCGGAGCGAACCTCGGGTGGCCGCTGCACGAAGGTCCGTGCATGGAGAGCTGCGAAGGCTTCGTCGATCCCGTTCGGTCCTGGAACCGAAGCGAGACGCACCCCTTCGTGCTCGCGGACCCGGACGCCGTGCTGGACTGGCCGCGGGTCGCCTGGGTCGCTCCTGGCGTGCCCCCCGGCCTGGCCAACCCCTACGACGACGCGCTCTCCGGAGTGGTGCTCTACGGAGACCTCTGCGTGGGCTTCGTTCGCGTACTCGAGCTCGATTCCAACGGAGCGGTCGTGCGCGACGAGGCCCTCGGCCACCTGGCCAACGCGACCGGATGGGACGTCGGCCCTCACGGTGACCTCTACGCGGTCACGTTCGCCGATCGCTGCACCACCAGCCCAGGGGCGAGCTATGGCCGGAGCAGGCTCTACCGCCTGTTGCCCACGTCCACTCCATGAGCAGCGCTCGGGTTCGGGCAGGGTGGCCAACGGCGATCGGTCACTGATACCCTGCCTCCATGAGCGACATGGTCGCGCGCATCGCCGCGCTCCAGGATTACGACACCTACCGGGACCTCCATTGGGAGGGCTCCTTCGAGGACTACCTGGACATCGTCCGGCAGCGCCCGGAGGTGACCCGGAACTCCTTCCAGCGGCTCTACGACATGGTCGTGAGCTACGGCGAAGAGGAGTACATCGACAACAAGAAGCGGTTGGTTCGCTACCCCTTCTTCAAGGATCCGATCGGCGAGGGCAAGGACGCGATCTTCGGGCTCGACATCCCGCTCATGCGTCTCGTGCACGTGCTCCGGGCGGCGGCGCAGGGCTACGGCCCCGAGAAGCGGATCATCCTGCTCCACGGGCCGGTCGGCTCGTCGAAGAGCACGATCGCGCGGCTGCTCAAGAAGGGCATCGAGATGTACTCGCGCACCCCCGAGGGCGCGCTCTACACCTACGAGTGGACGAACCTCGGCGACACCGGCCTCGCTGGAGGCGACGACGTCTTCCCCTGCCCGATGCACGACGAGCCGCTGCGGCTCATCCCGCTCGACTGGCGCGACCAGGCGATCAGCGAGCTCAAGCTCGGCAGCGACCGTCACCGCGTGCGCATCAAGGGTGACCTGAACCCGGCGTGCCGCTTCATCTTCCGCGAGCTCATGGATCGCTACGACGGCGACTGGGCGAAGGTGGTCGGCAACCACATCCGAGTGAAGCGGTTGATCCTCAGCGAGCAGGACCGCATCGGCATCGGCACCTTCCAGCCGAAGGACGAAAAGAACCAGGACTCGACCGAGCTCACCGGCGACATCAACTACCGGAAGATCGCCGAGTACGGCTCCGACTCGGACCCGCGCGCGTTCAACTTCGACGGCGAGTTCAACGTCGCCAACCGCGGCATCATCGAGTTCGTCGAGGTGCTCAAGCTCGACGTCGCCTTCCTCTACGACCTGCTCGGCGCCACGCAGGAGCAGAAGGTCAAGCCGAAGAAGTTCGCGCAGACCGACATCGACGAGGTGATCATCGGCCACACCAACGAGGCCGAGTACAAGCGCCTGCTCAACAACGAGTTCATGGAGGCGCTCCGGGATCGAACGATCAAGATCGACATCCCGTACATCACGAAGATCTCGGAGGAGATCAAGATCTACCAGAAGGACTTCTCGGCCGAGAAGCTCAAGGGCAAGCACATCGCGCCGCACACCCTCGAGGTCGCGGCGATGTGGGCCGTGATGACCCGCCTCGAGGAGCCCAAGAAGCACCAACTCTCGCTGCTCCAGAAGATGAAGCTCTACGACGGGAAGATCCTGCCCGGCTACACGCAGGACAACGTCAAGGAGCTCCGCAAGGAGAGCAACCGCGAGGGCCTCGACGGCATCTCGCCGCGCTTCGTGCAGGACAAGATCTCCAACGCGCTCGTGCGCGAGGGGACCGAGGGCTACATCAACCCCTTCATGGTGCTCAACGAGCTCGAGAAGGGGCTCAAGCACCACTCGCTCATCAGCGCCGAGGACCAGCGCAAGAAGTACAACGACCTCATCGGCGTGGTGAAGGGCGAGTACGACGAGATCGTGAAGAACGAGGTCCAGCGCGCCATCAGCGCCGACGAGGAGGCCATCTCTCGGCTCAGCGCGAACTACATCGACAACATCCGCGCCTACCTGATGAAGCAGAAGGTGAAGAACCGCTACACCGGCAAGGACGAGGAGCCGGACGAGCGCCTGATGCGGTCGATCGAGGAGAAGATCGACATCCCCGAATCGCGCAAGGACGACTTCCGGCGCGAGATCCTGAACTTCATCGGCCACCTCGCCCTCGAGGGGAAGAAGTTCACCTACGACACCAACGATCGGCTCCGCCGCGCGCTCGAGATGAAGCTCTTCGAGGACCAGAAGGACTCGATCAAGCTCTCGAGCTTCGTCTCCAACGTCATCGACAAGGAGACGCAGGACAAGATCGACGTCATCAAGAACCGCCTCATCAAGTACTACGGCTACAACGAGGCGAGCGCGACGGACGTCCTGGCGTACGTGGCGAGCATCTTCGCTCGCGGCGACGTCAAGGAGTAGCCGCCGCGCGGCGGAAGCCATGCACGGCGACTATTTCTTCCGCAGCCACGAGGAGCGGAGCGCGACGGGCTGGCAAGGTTACCGGGGTGCGGTCCCGGCGAAGCTGACCATGGGGCTGCTCGGGGTGGGGCTGCTCTGGCATCTCGTTCTGTTCGGAGGGCGTCTTCTAGCGCCGATGTTCTTCTCGAGCGAGCTCGCCGTGATGCTCGGCACCTACGTCACCCTGGGCCTCTACGTCCTCACCGCGATCGTGTTTCTGGTGTGGTTCTACCGCGCCTACCTGACCGTCAATCTCGCCGTGGGAACGGTCCACTCACCGGACCACTCGGTCTGGACGTTCTTGGTGCCGGTGCTGAACCTGTTTCGCCCGTACCAGATCGCGACGGAGATCTGGCGGAAGGCTGGCCCCGGCGACGAGCAAGGTCACTCACCCTTGCTCGTCGCGTGGTGGGCGCTCTGGATCGTGGGGTTCGCTTGTCCTCTCTTTCTGGGAGCCAGTGTCGTGGCGAACGGTAACGCCATGAGCCCGATGGCCCTCGTGCTGGGGCTCGCGGAGCTGGCCCTCACCATCTCGGCCCTCATGGTCGTGCGCATGCTCGACGCGCGCATCCGAGCGCGGCAGGCCCAGGGGACCGCGCCTGCGACCTTCTGAGGACGGGAGATCTGGGGCCGCCGCGCGTATGACGCGGTGGTGACTCGGATCCTCACACTCGCTCTCCTCGTCGCGGCCGTCGGCTGCGGTGACGACGCACGTCGGCCCGGCGACCGCCTGGGAACGATGGACGGCGGCGGCGTGGGCTTCGACGCGTCCGGGATCGACGGCGGCCTGGATGGTCGCGACCTCGGGGGAGCGTCGGTCGACGGCGGGGGCCTCGATGGTGGAGGCGTGGGTGTCGACGGAGGGCCGGGGACCGACGGCGGTGCGGGCACGAGCGACGCCGGCTCGCCCGACATGGGCCCGCCCGACATGGGCCCGCCCGACATGGGCCCGCCGGATCTCGGTCCACCCGACCTCGGTCCGCCGAGTGGCGGCTGTGTCTCTGGCGCCACCGGCACCCACGTGGCGCGCTTCCGCTGGAACGGTTCGAGCTCCGGTTCCACCGCGTGGATCAGCTACGAGGCGAACAACCTCCCCGACACCAGCCGCTGGCGCGCCGGCGCCTACTCGCGCGGTCCCATCGGTAGCTACACGCCCACCTGGCAGGACCCTTTCCTCGCCGAAGGCGGCGTCGAGCTCGGCGGCACGGTCTTCTTCGACATCGAGCTGAGCACCATCGGTTTGAGCTCGATCCGGAACGTGACCATCGCCCTCTACGGCCGGAGCTACAACACCACGACCAGTGGCAGCTTCACCTGGATGACCTTCGATGGGTCCGGAGCCTCGCCCTACGCCGGCGTGTCCAACGGCGCTCCCTACGCGTGGTACGGCGCGAACGCGACGGCCGCCTTCTCCCCGGGCAACGGCGGAGTCCTGCTGCGCCTCGAGGCCGGTGGGCCCTCGAACACGCTCGTGGTCAACAAGGTCGAAATCTGCTTCGACGCGAGCTGATTCGAGTGCCTCGAGGCTGACGCTCAGTCCCGCGGGCGATGGTCGGTGCCGAGACCCGCGGTGATGAAGAGCGCGGTGGTCGGCCCGTCCACGTCCGCCGTGTGCCACACGCCGGGTTCGTTGATGACTCCCTGGTGCGGCTCGAGGACCACCGTCTTCACCTCGCCGTCGATCTCCTGATGGAGCGTCAGCCGGCCGGCCAGGCACACGACCACCTCGGCGCCCTTCGGGTGGACCTCCCACGTGGTCCACGGCTCGTCGAAGGTGTGAATGGTCACCAGCCGTCCTTCGGCTCCGTCCGCGCCGTTCCGTTCGCCGTAGCCCTCGTACCAGGACATGTCGCCGGTGAACTCGGGTTGGACGACGGCGGTCGCGCCGAGGCCGAGGTGGAGGGGCTGGGTCGCGAGATCGAAGACGCTCATGCTCGCCACTCTACTTCCGTGAGTGGCAGGGCGCGACGAGCGTGACGCTCCGCCACGATCGAGGGGCCGATCCACTGGCGGTGACGGGTTGGAACGCTCGCTGCAAGCGGGGGCGTGCGAACCCGAATCGGAAAGGCGACGAATGAGAGACCCCTGGCAGAACGTGATCGACAAGCTCTACGGATGGGGAGAGGCCGCGCTCGAGCTGCTTCCCAACATCGCGGTGGCGCTGATCGTGTTGCTGGGCTTCGTGCTTCTCTCGAAGCTCGCGAGGCGAGCCGCGCAGCCCGCGCTCCGTCGAGCATCCAGCCACCGCGAGCTGCATGGTCTGGCGCTCGCGGCCCTTCGGTTGGGGATCATCGGCGCCGGTGTCTTCGTCGCGCTCGGCGTGATGAACCTCGACGGCACCGTCACTTCGCTGCTCGCCGGTGTCGGTGTCATCGGTATCGCGCTCGGTTTCGCCTTCCAGGACATCGCCGCGAACTTCATGGCCGGCATCATCTTGGCCGTTCGCCAGCCCTTCAAGGACGGAGACATGGTCGAGATCGGTGACTTCAGCGGTACGGTCCTGCGCCTCGACCTCCGCGCGACGGTCGGGCGCACGTTCCAGGGACAGGTCGTGACGATCCCCAACAAGGACGTGCTCGGCAGTCAAATCGTGAACTACGACGCCGGCGGCGAATGGCGCATCGAGGTCGCGGTGGGTGTCAGCTACGGCGACGACCTCGAGCTCGCCGAGCAGGCCGTCCGCGAGGCGCTCGAGAAGGTGACCGAACGCGACGAGTCCAAGGAGCTCGACGTCTGGTTCACCGGCTTCGGCGCCAGCAGCATCGACATGTCCGCGCGGGTGTGGATCCGCGCGCCCGAGCAGAGCTTCCTGCTCTGTCGTTCGCAGATCGTGAAGAACATCAAGGCGTCCTTCGACGCTCACGAGCTCACGATTCCCTTCCCCATTCGCACCCTCGACTTCGGCATCGTCGGCGGCAAGGAGATCTCCGACGCCCTCGACCCGGCACTCGAGCGCATGGGGAAGGCCGCGTAGCGGTGAGCAGCGAGGCGCATCGCTCCGAGGGGCGGCAGCCTTCCAAGGAGGAGCAGGAGCATCGGCGGGTCCTCGACCTCCGGCGGACCGCCGCCGGAGGCGTGCTGACCATGGCGCTCGCGCTCACGTTCACCCTCGCGGTGGGCCACGTATCCGCCAGCGAGGTGCCGAGACTCCTCCAGCCCTTCATCGATACGCTGCGCTACTTCTGCAGCGCGATGTGCACGGCGTCCGGCACGATCGTGGCTCTGATGCTCGCGGCGCTCGGACTCTCCGCGAAGAGCGACCGCCGCTTCAACGAGTTCCACTACCGCCGGCTGCGCTTCATCGCGCGAATGGCGACCGTGGTCTTCGTGCTCTCGGCGCTCCTGCTCCTGCTCATCGGCATACCGCTCGAGAACGCGGAGCAGATCCCGCACGATCTCCTCACCGTCGTCTACTACGGCGTCACCACCTACGCCTCGGTGCTGTGTGGCGTCGTCGTCGCCACCGTGTTGATGCTGAATCGAACGGTGGCGGAGACCATCGAGGTCGTAGGCCTCGACCACGATGGCCACCCCATCCTCGATGGCGCAGAGGAGTGAAGCATCAGCTGCGCTTCCCATCGCGGACCGACGACGCGAACGCGGACGGCGAGCGCCCCGTCGCTGCCTTGAAGTCGCGTGTGAGGTGGGCGTGGTCCGTGTACCCGAGGTCCGCCGCGAGCCCCGCGAGGGTGAGCGCCTCGCCGCGCTCGAGACGCACGGCCACCTCTTGGAGCCGATGGCGGCGGATGGTCCACTTGGGCGAGGCACCGACGTGCTCGCGGAAGAGTCGCTGCAGCGCACGCACGCTCATGCCCGCGACGTCGGAGAAGGCCTCCACCGTGGTGAGCTCGCCGTCGCTGGTGATGCGTTCGACGAGCGCGACGGCCAGGGACACGTCTCCGCTCTCGTCGGGCCGGCGCCGCTCGCGTAGCCAGTTCGCGAAGGTCGCGAAGGCGGCCTCACGCGAGGCGGCGCCGAGCACCGCGCCCTCCACCTCCGAGCAATCGAAGAGCTCCGTCAAGGGCGTGATGCGGTTAGCGAGCTCGACGGCGGGTCGGCCGACGAACGCGCGAACCGCGCCCGGCTTCAGCTTCACGCCATGAACCCGGCCGCGGTCCTCGAGCGTGCGGCGCCAGAGCTTCGTCCAGACCCCGACCACCCGGCTCCCGGCATGTGGTCCGCCGTCCTCGAAGACGATGTGTACGCAGGGGTCGCCGAGCAGCTCGGTCTCGTGGGGGGGCTGCCCGCGCAGGTCCCACTCGCCCATCCAGAACGAGGCGCACACGTCGGCCAGATCGTCCGGGACCGCGAACGTACGCGCATCGACCCGGTGACCGCTGGTGCGGTCGGAGACCAGCCCTCGGGCTCGCCCATGTCCGGTCGGTCGCGTTTCTACAAGCTCGTCGGGCGTCGCCATGGCTCCATGGGTCCATCACCCATCATCGAGGAGAGACGATGAGCGAGATTCGAGTGAAGTCGATCGAAGAATGCGAAGCCTACACGGGGCCCCACGCGATCGCGGGGATCCGGTTCCGACACGTCCGAGAGGCGCTCGGCGTCTCGGCCTGGGGCATGAACGTGCTCGAGCTCGACGCGGGCTGCGAGGACTACCCGGAGCACGATCACGTCGAAGACGGCCAAGAGGAGGTCTACGTGATCCTGAAGGGCTCGGCCGTGCTGCAAGCGAACGGCGAGGAGCGCGTGTTGAACGCGGGCGATCTGGCGCGCGTGCCCCCCGAGGTGAAGCGGAAGCTCGTCACGCGAGACCAGGCGGTGACTTTCCTCGCCCTCGGCGGCACACCCGGCAAGGCCTACGGATCGTGAGGCGCTGAGCCAGTACCACTCCGCTGAACTTCTCTACCCGAGGGACGCTCTTGAGTTCTTTCCGAGTTCACAGAGGACGGGGCTCCTGTGAACTCGGAAAGAACTCAAGAGCGTCCCCGAGGTGTACGAATGCGCCCCGAGCATCCGAGCCGAATCCGGGTATCGTTCGCGGGATGCCCGAGCCGACCTTCCGCACTGGCGAGCTCATCGCCGTCAAGATGCGCAACCGCCGCTACGGCCTCATCTGGGTCGTCGGCGCGGCCAAACGCGGCGAGCTCTGTCGCGTCGTCGGGCTCGAGTGGTTCGGCAGAGAGCCGCCGAGCGAGGAGGTCGCGGCCGAAGCGCAGCTCATGCATCTGAGTCACCGCTGGTACGACGACCTGCCCTTCGCCGCTCGCCTGATCGAGTCGTCGAAGCCGACCATGGTCGCGGTCGGCTCCTGCGAAGTGCTCCCCGAGTGGCTGGACTTCGACTTCGTCAGCCAGCAGACCGACTGGAAGGCGATCGCCGCGACCCTCTACCGGGAGTACCGCTGGCGCGAGGACGCGAAGTACCGGGCGTCGATCGCCGACCTGCCGCAGGTCGGCGACACCTACGCCTTCGAGCTGCGCGAGGACGTCGGCGGCTGGGGCGCCGGTCGCGTCATCCGCGCCACCGGTTCGATCGGCGCCGACCGATACTCGGTCCGCCGGATCGTGTTCGGCGTGCCCGCTCGCTGGGAGAAGAAGCCGTCACTCGCCGAGGTGGAGTCCGCGATCGCCGCGCGTTCGGAGCACCCGCGCTTCGGAGAGATCGGCACCACCGACGCCCTCCCGAAGAGCTTCGTGCCGCTCGGGAACCTGCCGCCGACCCCCGAAGAGCTCGCCCTGGTCGACGGGAAGGGCTGGGGCATGTGGGAGTTCGTGCGCGGCTCCGTCGCCCACCACTGGCGCCTCGAGAACGACGAGGCCTACGCCATCGACCTCCGCAACCGCCGCTACGGCGCGACCTTCGCCGTCCCGTTGAGCGGCGGTGGCTTCGACCTCTTCGCGCACTTCCGTTCCGACAACGGCAGAGCGCTCGGCCTCCACGTCCCCGCGCGGCTGAGCTCCATCCCGAAGGAGGCGCGGCTCCCCAAGTTGCTCGCGGGCGTGGCCCCTCACTGGGTCCGCGTCGAGGCGCCGCGACCGGACGCGCTCGTCTACCTGGGCAACGCCGGTGACGCCCTGAACCGCATCGAGCGCACCGGCGACGCCGTGCTGCTCGCCGGCTGGGAGCCGCTGATGAACGCGGACCGATACGCGTCCATCGACGACTGGCCGCTCGCCGGGACCCCGCCCGAGCCCCCGCCGCCGACCCTCGACGAGCTGGCCGCACGTACCTTCTTCGAGAGCTGGAAGGGTCACGTCGACGCGAAGGATCTGAAGAAGAGCCGGCAGATCCTGAAGGCGCTGCATCGGTCGCTCGCGAAGGGCGACGACGCCGAAGCCGTCATCCAGACCGCGGTCGAGGCCTTCAACGCCATCGACGACTTCATCATGACCATCGAACGCGAAGACATCTTCGACGCGCTCTGGCTCTACGGCCGCGCCGCCGGCATCGCCGACCCGGAAGCCCTGATCGACGAACACCGCGACTGGTAGTCGGGCGGGGGTGTGCTCGGCCGAGCGCCTCGCGCGGCGCGGCTTATTGCTGTTTTGCCGAGGTTTTTGCTCCAAAGCGTACACCTGTGGGTGAACGGTTTCTCATTGCTGGAGTGGCCGACGACCGCTGGCTAGCGCAAGGTGGGGCCGTGGAGTTGGTGCGCCCAGACGTCTTCACCTACCTCGATTATCGCGCGTTTCTGCGCGACTACTTCGCCTATGGTCAAAGCCGTGGGCTCTCCCATCGGGGTCTGGCCAAACGTGCCGGAATCCGTTCGCCGAGCTTCTTGCTCACCGTGATGGACGGCAGGAAGACCCTCGCCGCTCCAACCGCCGAACGTGTGGCACACGCGTGCCGGCTCGAGGGTGACGCCGCTCAGTTCTTCGGCTGCCTGGTGCAGTTCAATCAAGCGGACAACTCGAACGCGAAGCGTGCCGCGTACGAGCAGATCAAGTCGTTCGCGGAGTGGCGACGGATTCACGAGCTCGACCTCCGGCGCGACGAGTACTTCGCGCACTGGTACCTGCCGGCGATTCGAGAGCTCGCCGCGACCGAGTCCTTCGTCGAGGATCCGGCTTGGATCGCGAAGCAGCTCCGTCCGCGGATCAAGGTCGGCGAAGCGCGACGAGCGCTGGAGACACTCGTGGCGCTGGGCCAGCTCCAGCGGGACGACGAAGGCCGTCTGCGCCTGACCGAGGAGTCGGTCTCGAGCGGCCTGGAGACGGGCAGCCTTCAGCTCGCGCGCTTCCACCGAGCCATGATGGCTCGCGCATCCGACGCCATCGACACCTTCCCGAGCGCGGAACGGGACCTCGGCTCACTGACGCTCTGCATCGACGACGAGGGGCTGGCCGAGCTCAAGCGTCGGCTCCAGGCGTTCCGCCGCGAGCTGCTCCTGGACGAAGCGAGCCTCGCTGGCCGCCGCAACCGAGTGGTGCAGGTGAACTTCCAGCTCTTCCCCCTCTCCGAGGCCGTCGAGGACGACGCGCCCGACGATGACTCATGACCAAGCTCTCGACGACTTCGGCTCTCTGGCTCGGCCTTCTGTTCGGTTGCATCGGCACGGAGGGGGGCAACCCTCACGAGGGCCGTGACATGGGCGCGCCGGATGGCGCCACCAGCTCGGACATGCTCCTTCCAGGCAGCGACTCGGGGGCCCTGGATGGGGGGCACAGCTGCGACGCTGACGCCGGTATTCCCGCGGCACTGTGCGGCGATGGGGTGGTGGCCGAGGAGTGCCCCTGCGCGACCGGCGAGCCCGCTGCGTTCGCGGAGACCGAGCGTGGTCGGTTGACGACGCTGGTTGGACCAACCTCGACCGGCGGCTTCGTGGCGTTGCTCACCCGCCGGTGCTCGGAGGGGTGTCACGAGACGCGGCGCCTGAGCCTGGAGGTCCACCGGACCGACGCACGTGGCGAACCGCTTGGCGAGCCCATCGAGGTCACGCCCTCGAGCGTCGGAAACAATGGCGATCATGCGGCGCTCCTGGTGAACGATTCCTTGGTTCTGGCGTTCGCGGACGAGCGAGCCGGTCTCTCCGGGGCGTCGGATGTCTTCTTTGCACGGCTCGACCTGAACACGGGGGAGTGGCTCCTCGCTCCCCAAAGGGTCGTTGCGGCCGCGCTTCCCATTCTGAAGGTCTGGTTGGCTCCCGTGGCTGGTGGGTACGCAGTCCTCTACGCGCACACGAACGAGCTAACACCCGAACATGTCCCTGGCGCTCATCTCGTTCAGATCGATGAGACTGACTCTGCGAGTGAGCCTGTCCGGGTCGTCAGCTCGCCTGACCACCCAGGTCCGTTCGTAGCCACAGAGTCTGGGTTCCTGCTCGCTCGCTGGCAGGCGAGCTCCTTCGAGTTGGTGCCGTTGGACGCCACCGGGGCTGAGGTGGGTCCCGCGTCGGTCTGGCCCACCGAGAGCGGCTGGGGAGAGGGACCGCTGATGGTGCGGACGGGGTCCAGCTACCGCGTCGCCTGGTCGGATGCGGCAGGCCTCCATTCTGGGTCAGCCGACTCGACCGGTCGACCGGTCGGCCCCCCGGTCACCCTCGCTGCGGGCAAGCTGCACTCGATGGTGGCAGGGGCGGACGGCTCGACTGCGATTCTCTGGGCCGAGCACGATGACTGCCAACCTCACGTGCTGGGGCGGCTCGTGCTCACCTGGCTCGATGTCGGCGGGAACCGTGTGCAACCAGACCAGCTGGTGGTCTCTGCGGAGCAAACGGCCGAAGGAAGGCTCGCGGGTACTCCGACGCGGCTGGTCGCCGGCTACGTGAGCGATGGTCCGTCGGGACCAACCGCTTGGACAGTGAACGCGTGCGGCGACTGAACGGACTGGCCGTCGCGGTGATGTTTGGCTGTGCTGCCTCCGGCGCGACCGAGAGCGATGACGGAGCGGAGCTCGGACCCCCGTTGGTGGAGGCGCCACTCGCTCCGTTGCCGGCGCGACTCTCGGTGACGGGGTATTTCGGTGAGCTGTCCGAGGGCGGCGACTGGGACCCATCGCTCGTCGCACCCGAAGCGATCGGGTACGAACCTGCGCACCCACTCTGGACGAACGGGAGCGCCAAGACGCGCCATGCCCTGCTCCCGCCCGGGGCGACGATCGACAACTCCGATCCGATGCGGTGGGAGTTCCCGATCGGAACTCTCGTCTTCAAGACATTTACCTTCGCCACCCCCGATGGGATCCGCCCCGTGGAGACACGGCTCATCCGCCGAAGTGAGGAAGGCTGGGACTACGCGGTGTATGTCTGGGAGGGCGATGATGCCTACCTCCGGATGGACGACGCCGCGCTCCGGGTGGAGGTCGTGGATGAAGGGGAGCGCTTCGTACACGAGGTCCCTGGTCGCAACGAGTGCCGCGCTTGTCACGCAACGGCCGCCAGCCCGCTGATCGGTCTGACCGACGAGCAGCTCTCGATTTCGCTTCGTGGCGCTACGGTCTCGCAGCGCGATGACTGGTTCGCCCGAGGGATCCTGGCGTTTGCCGACGCAGATCCCTCCGACCCGGGGCGCGACCCCGAGTCCGCCTGGGTCGCCTCCTACCTGCACGGCAACTGCGCCCACTGTCACTGGGCCGATGGTGTCCCGACGCCGCTGGATCTGACGCGGTCACGAGCCATCGAGTCCATCGTCGACCAACCGACGATGGCGATCAGCTTTCCGTCCGGGTTGCGCGTCGCGCCCGGCGCTCCGGAGCGGAGCCTCCTGCTCACCGCTCTCGCTGCGTCGAACCCATCGGGCGTGCGACCGATGCCGCCGATCGGCGTCCAGCGGGTCGACGAGGAGGCCGCGGAGCGCCTGCGCCGGTGGATCGAGAACCTTCCGACCGAGGACCCTTGAATGCGTTTTGCTCTCTTCGCCACCGTCGTCGCAGCCCTCGGCTGTGGGGACGGACCAAACACGCCCACGGACGCCCGACCGAGCCCCGACTTGCCGCCGGAAGAGCCGGTGTCCGTCGCCTTCGAGGCGGTCGATCTCCCCGAGAGCCCCGCCGCCCCCACCGCGCTCGTGTTCCTGCCAGACTCCGAGGGCTTCCTCGTCGCTGGAAAGCGCGGCGAGATCCACCACTACTCGATGGGCGAGGACGGACCGACTCTGGTCGACGAGGTGCAGCTCCCCGACGTGTCGTCGCATCAGGAGTGCGGGTTGGTCGGCCTCGCCATCGATCCGGAGTGGACCACCAACCGCTTCGTCTATGGCAGCCATTGCCTGGACGGGCGAACCAGTCGGATCGTTCGGGTGACCATGGACGGCTCCGAGGACGCTGCCGACTCGGTGGTCGAGGTCTTCCGCGTAGGCCGCGACTACGAGCTCGAGGGCGGCGACAACCAGCACACCATGACCTCGCTCTTCTTCGACGACACGGGCGCGCTGGTCGTCATGGTGGGCGATCGTCGAAACCGGGAGGCGGCGCAGGACCCCGACCAGGATCTCGGCTCGATCGTGCGGCTCGTTCCCAGTCGGGTCGAAGGGGAAGGGGGCGCGACCGGCGCACCAGACAACCCCTACGCCGCTGGCGGTGGCAGCCCGAACGTGTGGGCCAAGGGCGTTCGCTCGCCGTGGAAGGCATTCCTCGATTCTCGGGGGCGGATCGTCGTCGGTGACGTCGGGGGTGCGTGCTTCGAGGAGCTCAACGTCGTGGATGGCCCGGGCCGCAACCTCGGTTGGCCGCTTCTCGAAGGCCCGTGCGGTGGCGAGTGTGGTCGCTTCGTCGACCAGTACACCGGCGAGTGCGAAGGAATGGTCGACCCGGTGCTCTCCTACGATCGGAGCTCCGATCACGCCTTCCTCGAAGACGATCCCGAGGTGACTCCGATCCCCAACCGCGCGGTCTACGCGGCGCTCGAGCATCGGTCTCCGGTCGACGCCGACGACCCCTATGACGACCGACTCGCGGGAAGGGTGATCTGGGGCGACGCGATCGCGGGCTTCGTTCGCGCGGCGCGCTTCGACGAGACCGGCGCGCTCCTCTCCGATCGCCCGATCGGTCACATCGATTGGCCGACCGCATGGGGCGAGGCGCCCGACGGGCACGTCTACGTGATGACCTACGGCAGCGACAATCCGTTCGACTTCGAGCCGGGCCTCCTCTTCCGAATGGTGCTTCGATGACGACCAAGACGATGCATCCGTTCCTGACGGCGCTCGCCATCGTGCTCACGTTCGGCCGCGAGTGGAACTGCCCCATCTGAGCTCGGCATGACTGGTGCATCGATCGCTGGCGATGCGCTGGCGTGACCACACTGACCTTCATCCTCCCGTTCCGCCGAAGAGCAGTGATGCGACGTACCTCAGCTTCACGAGCGAGCTGTGGGAGAGTGCACCAGTCCGCGAGGAACGCGACGAGGTCCAGATCGAGGGGACGGTGCTCGCGAGAGCTGCGTGCTGGAGTGTGCGACATGGTCGGCAGCTCGGGTCGAGGTGGAGCGCGCCGGTCCTGCTGCGTCTGGATGACGGGCGCGAGATCGCGCTCTTGCTGGACGCCGCCGTCGTCTCCGGGGGTCGGCATTGGTCCTGGACCGAGAGCTGGGAGGAGTTCTGCCGCGACGAGCCCACGATCTCGGCGAGTCTGCCCACGCCACCGCCGGAGGCGTTGGTCTCGGTGAGCGCGTGGTTGCTCGAAGCCGGCGACCGAATGGTCCTACGGGGCGCATGGACAGAGGTGAGCGCGCGCGGTGGGTACCGCGTTCGAGGGCGGATGCCGGCGTTCCATGCTCGACTGGCGTTCAGCCTCGCCGAGCCAGAGCCTCATGTTCGCCCGCACACGGTCTGGGCGCCGAATGCTCCAACGCGACTCGAGCGGTTGCGACGATGGGGGCGGGACGTCGGGTTCGCAGTGCTCTTCTTCGTGTTCGTCTACGGCGGGGCGTTCTCGTTGGTGGTTGGCGCGGGCGTCGGCATCCGCGCGTTGCTGCGTGGGCTCGGCCTCTGATCTCGGCACGGCTGGTGCACTGATCACCGGTCATGCGCTGGCAGGACGACATCTACACGGGCTCGGACCTCGCTCCCAAGAGCTGTGATGCGACCTACCTCAGCTTCGCGAGCGAGCTGTGGGAGAGTGCACCGCCGCGTTCAAGCGAGGAGGTCTATCTCGAGGGGGTGGTGGAGTCGGAGGTCGTCTGCTTCGCCGTGGACCGCGCCGGAACACGCCTGGCCGTGCACTGGACAGGTACGGTCGCGATCCGTCTCGAGGACGGTCGGCGCGTCGAGCTCGAGATCGAAGACGACACCCTCATGAGCGGCGGTCGACGCACGTCCCGGCGTGAGGCATGGGGGACGTTTCGCAGCGCCGAGCCGGCCGTCGCGTCGCTGGTGCCCAGCATGCCGCGAACCGCCATGCTCGAGGTGACGCGGTTCGTGCTCGCAGCCGGCGACGAGGTGTCGGTCTGCGGTGCGTCCATGGGCGCACCCGGTACGAGTGGGTATCGCGACGCCGCGCACGTCGACAGGCTCCGCGTGCGCTGGTTGCGCAGCCATGCATACGAGATCGATCCAAGCGGAAGCGAGCACGAGCCGACGAGGTCGATGGTACCGCTCTTCGTGCTCGTGCTCGTTCCGCTGGTCTTCTGGGCTGCGCTCCTGTTGCGGATCCTCTGGGCAGCGCCCAGCGGCGGCTGCGGCTGCGGCTGACGCTACTGCGCGAGGAGCCACTCGAGGGAGGTGCGGATCGCTCCGTCGGCGAGCGACGGGATGTGCTCGCCCTCCTCGATGGTCCAGAGCTCGTAGGCGGTGCCTTCGGTGCAGCCGTCGGTGATGCTCTCGGTGACCGTCTCGGCGCCCTCGATGGTGGAGTCGAAGTCGATGGGGTCGCCTTCGGTCCACTCGACGGTGCAGCCGGAGCGCTCCGCGAAGCGCTCGACGCTCCCGCGGGCGGAGGGGATCGTGCGGCTGGCGACGGTGCCACCGGAGTAGGCGATGGTGCCGTCGGCGGTGCCGTGGATCTGGAGCACGCTCACCGGGCGGGTCGGCTCGCCGCAATCCATCGGGTCACCCCAGGTCGCGCCAGCGAGGGACACGAGCCCGGCGATCTTGTCGGAGGCGTCGCAGGCCATCCGGTAGGACATGAAGCCGCCGTTCGAGTGGCCGATCAGGTACACGCGGTCCGGGTCGGCGGCGTACGTCTCGAGCGCCTCGTCGATCAGGTCGCTGAGGTAAGCGACGTCGTCCACGCCGGTCGGTCCGAAGTCGCAGCAGGCGTCGGTCGCGTTCCAGAACTGGTTGCCGCCGGCGTCCGTCGTGCCGTCGGGGATGATCCCGATGAAGCCCATGTCGCGCGCCAGTGCGGGGATCGTGAAGTAGGCGCCTTGGATCAATCCGCTCGCGCCGTAGCCGTGGAGCAACATCACGACCGGGTAGCTCTCGGCCTCGTCGTAGCCGTTCGGCAGCGTCACCCGCGCGCGTCGGTCATCCGGACCGATGGTGCCGGGGGGCCCGGGCGGACCCGCGTCCGTCTCCACCGCCATGTCCACGTCGGGGGCGTCGGTCGTGTCGTCGGTGGTGCCGTCGTCGTCGCCGCAGGCGAGCGCCAGGACCAGGAGGGGGAGGGTGAAGCGAAAGCGCATGCCCCCTCATAGCAGAGGTCTCCCGAGCCGACGACCGAGGTCACGTCACCGAGCGAGGAGCCACTCGAGCGCGCGCTGGGTCGCGCCGTCCGAGAGCGTGGGGATGTGAGTGCCGTCCACGATGGTCCAGAGCTGGTAGTCGGTGCCCTCGGTGCACCCGGTCGACCGCGACTCCACGAGGGTCTCCGCGCCGTCCACCATGGTGACGAAGTCGACGGGCTCGCCGTCGGTCCACGTGTCGTCGCAGCCGGACCGGTCGGCGAAGCGCTCGACCGTCTCGCGCGCCGAGGGATGGGCGCCATCGCGGAAGTCGCCGCCCTCGTAGCGGATGGAGTCGTCCATCGTTCCGTGGATCTGGAGCACGCTCACGGGCTCGGCCGGGTCGCCGCAGTCGGCGGGGTCGTTCCAGGTCGATCCCGCCAGCGACACGAGCCCGGCGAAGGTCTCCGAAGCGTCGCACGCCAAGCGGTAGGACATGAAGCCGCCGTTCGAGTGGCCGAGCAGGTAGACCCGCTCGGGGTCGGCGGCGTAGGTCGCGAGCGCCTCGTCGATCAGTCCGGTCAGGTAGGCGACGTCGTCCGCAGGATCCACGGCACGACCGATGTAGACATCCGTTGCGTTCCAGTAGGGCGTGCCATCGTCGCTGAGGGTGCCGTCCGGGAGGATGGCGATGAACTCCATGTCGCGCGCCAGTCGGGGGATGCCGAAGTAGGCCCCCTGGATCAGCCCGCTCGCCCCGTTGCCGTGGAGGACCATGACGATCGGGTAGTTGCCGCTCGAGTCGTACTCTCCGGGCAGGCGCACGGAAGCGGGGCGCTCTTCCGGACCGATTTCGGACGGTGGCGGCGGCGGTCCAGCATCGATCGCGACCGCCATGTCGACGGCGGGGTCGCCGTCGTCACCACAGGCGACCCACAGCAGCGAAGCCAGGATGCAGGCGTTGCGCATCCCCTCAGATACCAACTCGCGGTACGGGACTCTAGAGTCCCGATTCGAGGCGCTTCTGGAGCCAGCGAGCGTGGCGCTCCTCCGGAAGACGCGTGATGACCGTCCTTCGTTGGCCGCCGGTCAAACGAGCGACGACCTCCCACGTCGGGCCAGAGATGTTCTTGAGGACGTAGACGGGATCCCGTCGCTCCACCTCGAAGAGCTCGACGTCGGCGAGCTCGACCGGCCGTGAGCGCTCGAGGAGCACTCGGATCGGCCCGTGATGGCAGCTCACCAGGCCCTGCTTCACCGTCACCGTGGTCCGATTGCGCAAGAACGCGAGCGCCCACCAGCCGCAGCCGATCGTCATGCCGATCCAGAGCGCGTACGCGGCCACGTGCATGGGCAGCGGAGTCCGGTCGGCAAAGAACCGGTGCGGGCCGACGGCGAACGAGGTCATGGCGACGGGCGCCGCCAGCGCCATCACCCCTGGATAGAACGCCCCGCGTCGCCGCCACGGCAGCCGGGCGCTCCAGTCGGAATGCGAGGCGCCGTCTCGGTATCCACCGACCGGGTCCGCAGTGTCGAGCAGCTCGAGGCCCTCGGGTGGCGCGGGCGGCTGATGCCCGATCACCACCCAACCCGCGTCCGGGCTCCCACCGAGTTGGATGGACGCATCGCAGCCGCCACAGAGCGCGACCGAGCGTGCGGGACGAATGGTGCTGGGTGCGATCTCGGTGGCGCAGGCGGGGCAACGGAGCATGGCCGCGCACCATGGGGCGTCGGCGCCCTCTGTCCAGGCCGAGAGCGCGCTCAGCGCTCGATGACCACGCCGAGGCTCTCGACGCCGCGGCGATCGACGGCCGCGATGGCCCAGCGGCCGGCTTCGAGCGTGACGCTCACCGGGTCGGTCCCGGCCGGGATGAGCTCGACGGGCGCGAAGCCGCCGTCGGCTTCCTCGTACACGGTGACCGCGCGGAGGGTCGCCGAGTGGCTCACCATCACACCGTCATCGGTCGCTTCGACCGTCGGAATGGCGAAGGTCTCGCCGAAGGCGCTCGCGAGCGGCGGGGTCAGCGCGGGCTCGGAGTAGTACTCGTCCGCGAAGACGTCGCGCACGCCCATCCGGTTCGAGTCGAAAGGCTCGATCTGGAAGTAGATGTTGCCACCGGTGCCCTCGGTCGCGCGCGTCAGGTCGACCTGCGTGCGGAGCTCGTCGAGGGTCCACGACGCGCTGCTCCCGAGTTGCGAGAGGTAGTTCCCGGGGATGATGAGGTGGCCATCGGTCGCCAGGTCGGCCCACCACTCCACGAGCGGCTGGTAGGCCTGAGCGGTCTGGGTCGAGGGCCAATAGAGCTGCGGCGCGAGGTAGTCGACCCATCCCTCCGCGAGCCAGAGCGGCGGGTCGGCGAAGATCGCCGCGTACTGGTCGAGCCCGGCGATGCCCTCGGGCATGCCGGGCCGGTAGATGCCGAAGGGGCTGATCCCGAAGCGCACGTCCGGGCGCATGTCGGCGACCAGCTCGCCGATGCGGCGCACGAGCTGGTTGACGTTGTCGCGGCGCCAGTCGTCGCGCGCCATCGTGCCGCCGCCGCTGGTGTAGGCCGCGTAGGTCGCGTCGTCCGGGAACGCGCCGTCCGGGTACGGATAGAAGTAGTCGTCGAAGTGCAGCCCATCGACGTCGTAACGCTCGAGCATGTCTTCGATGACCGCGAGCGTGTGCTCCTGCACTTCGCTCACGCCCGGGTCCATCCAGACGAAGGACCCGTAGTCGTACGCATACTCGGAGAGGGTCACCGAGGGATGCGGCGCGACGGCGGTCGAGCTGCTCGAGCCCTTCGCGCGGTAGGGGTTCATCCAGGCGTGGAGCTCGAGGCCGCGCTGGTGCGCCTCGGTGATCGCGAAGGCGAGCGGATCCCAGCCGGGATCGCCGCCCTGGGTACCGGTCAGGTAGCGGCTCCACGGCTCGAGCTCGCTCGGGTAGAAGGCGTCGCACTCGGGGCGAACCTGGAAGAAGACCGTGTTGAGCCCGGTCGCGACGGCGGTGTCGAGGAGGTCGCGGAGCTCGGCCTGCTGGGCGCTCGCGCTCAGGCCTTGGCTGCTGGGCCAGTTGATGTTGAAGACCGTGGTCAGCCACACGCCGCGCATCTCACGCGGCCAGGCGACGGCGGCGGTCTCCACGGGCGGGCCCATGTCGACGGGTGGCCCCTGGTCGATCGGCGTGCCGCCATCGTCGCCGCGGGCGAACGCGTCCGGATCGTAGGTGGTGGTGTCGTCGGAGTCGTCGTCACCGCAGGCGACGGCGAGGAGCGCGACCAGGAGCAGGCATCGGAAGGGCGAAAGCATGGCAGGGCGAACAGCACGCATCGTGCCATCGATTCCGGTGTGCGAACGCCCGAAATCGCGGACGGAGTGCCGCCCTCCGTCCGCGCCGGAGTGGCGCGGTCGGGCCCGCTCCGAACGGAGAGCGGACGTTTGGGCTGCCCGATCGGCCGTGTCTGCTATGAGCCGGGCGATGAACGCACCTCGCCGCCGACCCCGCTATGGGATCTGGATCGCCTTCGCGGTGGTGGTGCTGCTCGCGATCGGCGCTTACATCGCGGCCGCCGAGATCGCCGACGAGCTGGTCCACTCGCGAGCCGGCGACCCCGAAGAGGGCGTGCCCGAGTCGGTCGACCACACCTATCGACCGGAGGTGCGGGACGGCATCACGCTCGATGTCTGGGTGCTCGACCCGGAGGCCGACAAACCGGAGGGCGCGGTCGACACGGCGCTCATCCTCCACGGCAAGGCCGACCGGAAGCGCTCGATGGCCGGTCTCGCGCGGCGCTTCGCCAAGGCCGGCGTGCGCGCCGTGCTGGTCGACATGCGCGGCCACGGACGGAGTACGGACACCGAGCTGACCTACGGCGTCGAGGAACGCCGCGACCTCAGCGCGTTGCTCGATTGGTTCGAGGGCGAGGGCATCGACCTCGGCAGCATCGGGGTCTATGGCCCGAGCTACGGCGGCGCGGTCGCGCTCCAGCTCGCGGGGACGGATCCGCGGATCGATCGCGTGGTCGCAGTGGCAGCGTTTCGCTCCTTCCCGGACATCGCCCACGCGCTCCTCGAGCTGCCCCCGTGGGCCATCGAGGGTGTCGTCATGGCGTCGGGTTTCGAGGCTGGCTTCCGTCCCGACGACGCCTCGCCGGAGCGCCACATCACGGCCACGGAGGCGGACGTGATCCTGCTCTACAGCCGGGACGACGAGATCGTGCCCTTCGCCCACGGGCAGGCGGTCGCCCGAGCCTGCGGGGAGCACTGCCGGCTGATCCCCATGGACGACTTCGACCACCTCGGGTCGCTCTCGAACCCCATCGTCCGGGCCGAGCTGCACCAGCATCTGGTCGGGGTGCCCTACACGGGTCACTGATGGGGCGCTCGATCCTCCGGTCTGATAGGATCGGGGGGTGTCGCTGAAGATCGATCAGGACCACTCGCGCTTCCGGGCGATCGTGCGCGGCAAGATCCGCGAGAACCTGCGCCGCTACGTCTCCAAGGGCGAGCTGATGGGCAAGCAGGGCAAGGAGACGGTCTCGATCCCCATCCCGCAGATCGACATCCCGCGCTTCCGCTTCGCGGACAAGCAGCAGGGCGGCGTCGGCCAGGGCGACGGAGAGCCGGGCGATCCGCTGAGCGGCTCCGAGCAGGAAGGGGACGGCCAGGGCGAAGCCGGCGGCGACGCGGGTGAGCATGTCCTCGAGGTCGACGTAACGCTCGACGAGCTCGCGGACATTCTCGGCGAGGAGCTCGAGCTCCCGGACATCGAGGACAAGGGCAAGAGCGCCATCGTCGATCAGAAGGATCGCTACGTCGGCATCCGGAGCGTCGGCCCGAACTCGCTGCGCCACTTCAAGCGCACCTTCAAGACCGCGCTCAAGCGGCAGATCGCGCTCGGCCAGTACGACGCCAAGCGGCCCATCGTCGTACCGACGCGCGACGACATGCGCTTCAAGTCGTGGAAGACCGAAGAGGAGCCGGTCGCCAACGCGGTCATCCTCTACATGATGGACGTCTCCGGCTCGATGGGTGACGAGCAGAAGGAGATCGTGCGCATCGAGTCCTTCTGGATCGACACCTGGCTGCGCCGTCAGTACCAGGGGCTCGAGACCCGCTTCATCATCCACGACGCCGTCGCGCGCGAGGTCGACCGGGACACCTTCTTCCGGACCCGCGAGTCCGGCGGCACGATGATCTCGAGCGCGTACAAGCTCGCCGCCAAGCTCATCGAGGACCACTACCCGGCGAGCGAGTGGAACATCTATCCCTTCCACTTCAGCGACGGCGACAACTGGAGCGTCGACGACACGCTGCTCTGCGTGGAGCTCCTCAAGCAGAAGATCCTGCCGGCCTCCAACATGTTCTGTTACGGCCAGGTCGAGAGCCCCTACGGGTCCGGTCAGTTCATCAAGGACCTGAAGGAACACTTCGGGGACAGCGACCAGATCATCACGAGCGAGATCCGCGACCGCGACGCCATCATCGGCTCGATCCGCGACTTCCTCGGCAAGGGCAAGTAGCCCTCAGTCGCTGGCGTCGGGTGGGTCCCAGGGCGTGCAGACTCCGTAGGGCGTGATGGCCGTGAAGCAACCGCCACCGCGGACACAGGCGTCGAAGCAGCTGCTGCCGTAGTCGCGGACGTCCCCACAGGTTCCGCTACCGCCACAGACCGAGCCCGAGCCGCCCGAGCACACGCGTTCGGGCGAGACACATCGCTCGTGGTCCACCAGGAAGGTGCAACCTGCCGCACAGCACTCGGCCTCGTCACTGATGGCCGCGCACGGATCTCGGTCTACGACTTGGGACTCGCTACAGCCAACGGCCAAGAGGGCGACGACCAGTAACCGCATGTGCGAACGCTAGCCGTGTCGCCACCGCCACGCATGTGTGGGCGTCCCGACTCGGGCGCGTGGACACACGGGTGCGTCGCCGGCCACACGCGATGGGATCCGGCGAAACGGCGAATTCGCAAATGATTCTGTGCGTTCCCCGGCTGGCAGGGCTCTTGAAGTCCTGTGTGGCCGGAGGACGACGATGGAACGATTCACGAAGCACACTTTCTTCCTGGCCCTGGTGGGGGCGCTGATTCTCGGTGGCGGGGCGGACGCCAGCGCGTCGGTGAAGACCGACGAGACCGAGGCCGTGGACGCGGTACCGCAGGTCACGATGGCCGAGGCGACGACCCGCTTCCGCACTCGCGGTCGCAACCGCCGCCGGGCCCGGAACGTGGAGCTCGCCGCCAAGCGGCTCGAGGGCGTGATGCTCAAGCCGGGCGAGGTGCTGAGCTTCAACGACCAGGTCGGTGAGCGCTCCCGCGAGCGCGGCTTCCAGTCGGCGCCGGTCATCGCCGGCGGCGAGATCCGGATGGGCCAGGGTGGTGGCGTCTGCCAGGTCTCGACCACGCTGCACCTCGCGGCGATGAAGGCCGGCCTCACGATCGTGGAGCACCGCACCCACAGCCGGCCCGCGCCCTACGCGCCCGCCGGGCTCGACGCGACCGTCGCGTGGGGTCGCATCGACTACAAGATCGCCAACCCCTACGGCTACCCCGTTCGCCTCCACACCGCGGTCGAGGGCGGCCGGCTCACGGTGACCATCGAGGGCGCCGAGGCGCAGGCCTACGAGCTCGAGTCCGAGACCATTCGTGAGCTCGAGGTCCGCGAGGAGATCATCGAGGACGCGACGCTCCCCGCCGGCCAGCGCGTGGTCCAGCACACTGGTCGCGCCGGCCAGGTCGTGCGCGTCGTGCGCACCGACGCCGAGGGCAACGTCGAGGCGAGCCGCGAGCGCTACTTCCCGGCTCCGCGCGTCGTGCGCGTCGGCACCGGCCCCGCGCCGGTCGAGGTCGAGAGCGCCCCGACCATTCTCGCGAGCGCCCAGTGAGCTCAGGACGGGGGATGTGCCTCGAGCGAGACGCTGATCCGGCTGCAGACGTCTCGCTCGTCCGGCTCGAGGTCGGCTACGCCCTCGAGTGTCGTTCGGATGAGGCCGGGGTCGAGGCCGGTGCCCGCCGCGGCGATCGGGGTGAGGTCGTCGATGTGCAATCCACCGCTGACCACCACCGTGGCGATCCGTCGTCCAACGGTGAGCGTCATACGAACCGCGGCATCGTGAAGGAGCACGAGGCCGGAAGCCTCACCGAACGTCAGCCGAAGCGGGACGTCGCCGAGGCGCCGGGCGCGGAGCGTCGTGCCATTCCACTCGGCGGTCCGGCGCGGCCCGTCGTCGAGGGTGACGCTCACCGCTGCACACACCCCGTCGCCGCGGCCCTGCACGTCGAGCACGAGCGAGCTCTCGCTGAAGACGGTGCGAGCATCGATTCCGAAGGCGGCCTCGATGAGCGCGGCCAGCGTTCCGAAGTTGTTGTCCACCGCTGAGCCATCGGGGTCTTCGAAGTCTTCCTGGAAGCAGCCCCGCGCGTCACGTTCGTCCGAAGCGCGGGCGTCGAGGTCGACGCCCCGCACGTACTCGTCGTCCACGGGCTCGACGAGGAGCGAGCCGATCGTCAGGGTCTCCGACTCGACGCACGGCGGCGGGAAGGTCTCGGTCGCTGGGCCCGTCGTGCATCCCAGCAGGAACGACGGCAGGGCGAGCATTCGGTAGAGGTGAACTCTCATGGGCGTCGCCTTCCGCAAGCATCGGGCCAAGCGGACCGCCGTGCCAGGCGGCGGAAATGACCCCCTGCAACTGTGCCGGAGTGCGCCCCGAGCGCCGGACCGTGCGGATGGCACCTCACCGCCTCAGCGGACGTCGACTCGGAACATGAAGCTGAAGCCAGCGCCGGCGCCCTCCGCGTCGATGTCCATGTCGGCCGAGTAGGGAAGCAGCCGCATCAGGTCGGCTTCGATGTCTCCGAGGTCGCTCACGTCAACGGCGTCGAGACCCGCGAGCATCGCGTCCAGCATCTCCGGCGTCGAGATCCATCCACCGACGACCACGTTGGTGATCTCGCCGTCGTCGATCTCGAAGCGCACGGCGACGTCGCGGAGGGAGACGGGCGTGGTGATGTCGCGGAACGCGAGCGCGAAGGGAACCGAGCCGAGGTCGTACGCGCGGTAGGTCGTGCCGTTCCAGTCGGCCACGACGGGTGCCTCACCCGCGAGCCCGACGGAGAGGCCGGTGCACAGCCCATCGAGATCGCGCTCGAACATCAGGTCGAGATCGATGGACTGGCCGGCGACGACCTCGTCGACGCCGTGGCCGAAGAGCGCCTCGAGGAACGCGTCCATGATGGTTCCCGCGGAGTCGACGCCGGGCGATCCGTCGGGATCGGTGTAGTCGGTGAGCCCTCCCGGTTCGTCCGGCGTGACCTCACCATCGAGGTCCACACCGAGCAGGAGCTCGGCATCGTCCGGGCGCTGGACGGCGGTCGTCTCGAGCATGAGGGGACCATCCGATACGCAGAGGGGATCCGTGAGCGGTTCCGTGGAGGAGGTGGGGCATCCCGTCAGGGCGACGAGAGCGAGGATCGAGGTGATTCGCTTGGTCATGTCCCGACCCCTGAGCAAGGCACGGGCCAAAACCGACCGATCGGTCAGGAATTGGCCAATGGCTAGGAATTGCGACGCTTTGCCGATGCGCACGTGAGCGAGGTTCGAGCCTCTACCGTGAAGAACGACCGTGACTCCCCGACCTCAGGTGGGTCGTGGGGGCTACTCGATGAGCTGGATTCGCCGAGGGATGTCGGCGCCGCCGAGGGCGGTCAGGAGGTCGCTGACGGGGCGCGCCGTCGGGAAGGTGACCCAGCCGTGGTCCGCGTCGGTCTTCAGGCCGAAGGTGATCTGACGGAGCAGGCGACAGTCGGTCGCGCGATCGGTCTCGACGATGACGAGCGCGAAGGTGCGGTCTTCGAAGGCGCGGATGAACGGCGAGACGCGGCTCACGGGATCGGTCGCGCGGAGGGCGAGCACGATGGGCTGAGCTTCCGGCAGCTCGGTGTCACGGAGCGCGGCGATGGCCTCTTCGATCGTGCCGAGCTCGTCGTCGCCGCGGCCCACGGTGTCGGCCACGTAGATGATCGGTGTCTCTGCGATCGGTTCGCCGCCGGCGCTGGTGGGGAGCACGGTCGTCTCGAAGGGCGCGGCCGCGTCCCAGGCGGCGAGCTCGGGATCGGTGGTGAGGCAGGGGTCGGGCGGCGGCTCCGGCTCCGCCTCCTCGACGTCGGGCGGCCGGGTGCTGGTCGGCTCCGGTGCCAGTTCGTCGACCTCGCCACATGTGGAGCAGCCGAAGACGAAGAGCGCCATACAGACCGGGAGAGGAGATCGCCGCATCGGCCTCTGACTACCACGAGGTCGAGCGCTCCGGGTGCCCGGCGCTCAGCCCTGATATGCTGCGGGCGATGAGCGCCACGCCGCCGAAGCCGCCGCTGTCGAGCCACGACCGAAGGGGCCGCTGAATGGGCTTCTCGATGAAGACGCGCCTCCCCGGCTACCTGCGCGACGAGCAGCGCCGGGTCGAGGAGTTCGCTCGCGAGATGGGCCTGGACTTCTTCCCGGTCCTCTTCGAGGTGCTGAGCTACGACCGCATCAACGAGATCGCGGCCTACGGCGGCTTCCCGACGCGCTACCCGCACTGGCGCTTCGGGATGGAGTTCGAGCAGCTCAGCAAGTCCAGCGAGTACGGGCTCTCGAAGATCTACGAGCTCGTCATCAACAACAACCCGTCCATCGCGTACCTCCTCGAGGGGAACTCGATGGTCGATCAGAAGCTGGTGATGGCCCACGTGCTGGGCCACGTCGACTTCTTCAAGAACAACTTCGCGTTCTCGATCACCGACCAGGGCAAGGAGCCGCGCGATGGCTCCCCGGTCCGCAAGTGGATCGACACGATGGCGAACCACGGGTCGATCGTTCGTCGCTGGGCCAACCGGGTCGGCATCGAGCAGGTCGAGGAGCTCATCGACACCTGCCTGAGCCTCGAGAATCTGATCGACCCGCAGTCGCCCTTCTCGCCGCCGGAGGAGCGCAGCGGTCCGCTCGCGCAGCTCCAGGAAGAAGACGACTCGCCCGAGCCGCTCCGCCTGCTCAAGGTCGAGCGCGACTACATGGAGTCCTTCATCAACCCCGACGAGTTCGTCGAGGCGCAGAAGAAGAAGATCGAGCTCGAGAAGGAGAAGGCCAAGCGCTTCCCCGACGCGCCCGACCGCGACGTGCTCGGCTTCCTCGTGAAGAACGCGCCGCTCGACCGCTGGGAGCGCGACGTGCTCAACGTCGTGCGCCGCGAGGCCTACTACTTCCTGCCGCAGATGCAGACGAAGATCATGAACGAGGGCTGGGCCAGCTACTGGCACTCCCGGCTCATGACCGAGCGCATCGCCGACGCGTCCGAGATCGTCGACTACGCGGACCGCAACGCTGGCGTCATGGCGACCTCGGGCGGCCGGCTGAACCCCTACAAGCTCGGCGTCGAGCTCTACCGCTACATCGAGTCGCGCTGGGACAAAGGGCAGTTCGGCAAGGAGTGGGACGACTGCGAGGACTACGAGGCGCGCCGCCTCTGGGACCGCCGCACCGGAATGGGCCAGGAGAAGATCTTCCAGGTTCGGAAGCTCTACACCGACGTCACCTTCATCGACGAGTTCCTCACGCCCGAGTTCGTGCGCGAGCACAAGATGTACGCCTTCGGGTACAACCCGCGGAACGATCGCTGGGAGATCGAGAGCCGCCAGTTCGAAGAGGTGAAGAAGCGTCTGCTCTTCCAGCTGACGAACGCCGGCAACCCGGTCATCCGGGTGCTCGACGCCAACCACAACAACCGCGGCGAGCTGCTCCTCGAGCACGATCACCAGGGCATCGATCTCCGCCTCGACTGGGCACGCGAGGTGCTCCGCGCGATCGCCCGTCTGTGGCGACGACCGGTCGAGCTGCACACGATCATCGAGAAGAAGCCCTCCGCGCTCCGCTTCGATGGCTCGGACCACACTCAGAAGCCGCGCTAGCCGGAGCGGCGAAGCCGCGACGGATCCCGTGCCAGCGAAGCGCGCCCGCGCCCGTGCCCGGTCGACGACGAGCACCCACCTGATCGCGGCACTGCTCCTCCTCACCGCCTGCGACTGCAACCCCGAGCCCCCGCCGACGGACGCCTTCGCACCCGACGGCCCCGACCTCACCTGCCCGCCCGACACCGACGGCGATCGGATCCCCGACGAGGTCGAAGGCACCGCCGACCCCGACGATGACGGCCTGGGCAACTTCGAGGACCCCGACTCCGACGGCGACGGGATCCTCGACCAGGAAGAAGCGGGCGACCCGAGCTGCACGACCGACCCGTTCGACACCGACGGCGACGGCACTGCGGACTATCTCGATCTCGACAGCGACGGCGACGGAGTGAGCGACGCCGAGGAGGGAACCGCCGACCCGGACATGGACGGTGTGCCCGCGTACCGCGATCTCGACAGCGACGACGACGGAGCGTCCGACGCCGACGAGGCCGCGGCCGGCACCAACCCACTCGAGGCGGACACCGACGGCGACGGCTTCCCCGACCTGGTGGAGATCGCGCGCGAGCGCATCGAGTGCCCGCGCGGCGACGCCTGCGGCTGCGCCACCGACCCCGAGTGCGGCATCCCCGACGACGACTACTACGTGGTGCTCCCCTTCGGCGACGGACCGATCGATCGCGAGCTCCGCTTCGAGACGACCGTGCGCGAGGCCGACGTCTTCTTCCTCATGGACACCACCACGAGCATGGGGAACGAGCTCGACCGCGTGCGCTCCACGATCGCGACCGCCGACACCGGCCTCATCGCACGCATCGCCGAGACGCTGCCGACCGTTCGCTTCGGCGCGGGCCAGCACGAGGACTTCCCGTTCGGCGGCTATGGCGCGAGCGGTGACGCGGTCTTTCGCTTGGCCACGGTGCTCGAGCCCGCGAGCCGCGCCGACGCCGTGGGCGCCGCCGTCGACGCGATGGTCATTCACGACGGAGGCGACGGACCGGAGGCCGCCACGGAGGCGCTCTTCCACGTCGTGACCGGGGAGGGCGGTGGCTGGAGCCACAGCGATGGAGGGAGCTACTCGATGACCCGCTACGCGAGCGCGTGCACCGAGGGCTGGGGCGCGCCCTGCTTCCGCGACGACGCGCTCGCGATGGTCCTCCACTTCACCGACTTCTGTTCGCATCAGGGGCCGCCGGAGGAGGACCGCGTCGCCTGTCCGGACTACACGGGGATCACCCCCGGCGTGATCGAGTGGAACGACCTGGTGGCGACGATGAACGCGCGTGGCGCGAAGTACGTCGGCATCAACACCGACGCCACCGCGTGCGCCGACGCCGGCGCCATCCCGCGAAGCCCCTGCTTCTTCATGCGCGACACGGCGCTCGCGACCGGAGCGGTCGACGCGGATGGCGTGCCGCTGGTCTACGACCTCCCCGATGGTGGCCCGGACGAGGCGACCTTCGCCGACGCCGTGGTCGACGCGATCGAGACCGTGCTCTCGAAGGTGCCGCTCGACGTGGACACCGTGCTCCGCGACGATCCGAGCGACGAGGTCGACGCGACCGACCTCATCGGCGCGCGCACGCCGGCGTGCTTCGACACCGGGACGGACGACTGCTGGGTCGCGCCGCCGAGCGTCGCCCACGAGGACGCGGTCGGGGGCCTCGAGCCCACTCGCTTCGTCGACGTCCTCCCCGGGACCCAGGTGACCTTCCGGATCACCTTCCAGAACGAGTCGGTCCCCAGCGAGCCTCGCGCGCGGGTCTTCGTGGCGTTCGTGGACGTCCGCGGCGACCGCGGCCCGATCCTCGACACCCGCGAGGTCTACATCGTCGTCCCCGCCCAGCGTGGCGCGCCGCTCATCTGAGCCGCTCATCTGAGCGCTGGCCGACCGAGCGAAGCGACCTTACCGAAGGGTGCCGGCGAGACTTTGCTCACGTCAGCCCGGGTTCGGACACCGTTAGGGTGCCCGCATCGGTTTGGGCCCGGGGTCGCGTGGACTTCGGGGGTCGTGGTGGAGGTTCCCGATGTTTGGTTCTCTTGGTCGCGCGCGGGTTGGCGTCGCGCTCGCCGCTCTCTTCGTATTCGCTTGTGGTGACGATGGCCGCGGCGTGATCCGCGATGGTGCCGACGGAGGCCCCGACGACGGTCCCGGCGAGATCATCTCCGGCTGCAGCCCGACTCCCGACACCGATGGCGACGGAATCGCCGACGGCGCCGAGGGCACGAGCGACATCGACGGGGACGGGATCCCCAACCACATGGACCTCGACTCCGATGGCGACGGCATCTCGGACGCCGTCGAGCACGGGGGCGAGCACCCGTGCCGCCGCGTCGACAGCGACCGCGACGGCACCGCCGACTGGTGGGACCTCGACTCGGACAACGACGGCCTCTCCGACGCGGACGAGACCGGCGTCTACTTCACCGACCCGACCAACCGCGACTCCGACGGTGACGGCGTCACCGATCTCGGCGAGGCGCTCGGGACCCGCACCGACCCGAACGACCCGTCGAGCACCATCGACCCCGGCGACTTCTTCGTCGTGCTCCAGTACCTGGGCCCGCGCGAGGAGCGGACCCTCCGTTTCGGCACCGACATCTCGGTCGCCGACGTCTACTTCCTCATCGACACCACCGGCTCGATGAGCACGCCGATCGCCAACGTGCAGTCGTCGCTGAGCAGCATCGCCGTGGAGATCCAGGCGGCGATCCCGAACGTCCAGATGGGCGTCGGGCAGTACCGCGACTTCCCGCTGGGTGACGGCTTCTTCGGCTACGGCAGCCCCGGCGATGACGCCTACAAGCACGAGCAGGACATCACCGACGACCTCTCGCTGGTGCAGGCGGCGCTCGATCGGCTCTCTGCCGGCGGTGGCGCCGATGGGCCCGAGTCCCTGACCGAGGCGCTCTACCAGACCGCGACCGGCGCGGGCGGGAGCTGGAGTCACAGCTCCGGGAGCTACTCCATCCCGAGCAAGACCTGCCCGATGGTCCTCGACGAGATCGGCACCCGCCGCGGCTACCCCTGTTTCCGCCCGGGCGCGCTCCCGATCATCATCGGTGTCACGGACATCAACAGCCACGAGGGCACCGACACCTCGGCCGACTACGCCGGCATCTCGCCGGAGACGGCGACCCTGGGTCAGGGTGTGAACAGCCTCCAGACGCTCGGCGCCCGCTTCATCGGTGTCTCGGTCACCAGCACCACCGCCCGCGCGGACCTCGAGCACTACGCGACCCAGACCGGCACCGTCGGCACGAGCGGGCCGCTCGTCTACGACGCGCCGAGTGGCGCCATCAGCGGCGTCATCGTCGACGGCATCGAGGACCTGGTCGGGGGCGTCGTCCAGGACGTGACGACCCGCACCGAGAACGTCGACGGGAACCCGGACGGCTTCGATGCGACGACCTTCATCAAGGCCATCATCGCGGTCGAAGGCTACAACATGGGCATCGCCGGGACCGGCTACGACAGCAAGGACGACCGCGCCTTCTTCGGGGTCATTCCCGGAACGCAGGTCGACTTCGCGATCGACTTCTACAACGACGTTCGGATGCCCGCGGACACGTCCCAGATCTTCCAGGCGCGCATCATCGTCGTCGGCAACGGCGTCGCCGATCTCGACGCCCGGAACGTCTACATCGTCGTGCCGCCCGAGGGCGCCGTCGTCCTCATCTGAGGGCTCGCGCCCACCTGACAGAAGGGATCGTGACTGATTCGCACGGTGGCGGGGTCCATAGACCCCCCTTTCGTGGCGCAGTTCGTCCCTGTCCCAGACGAAATCATTGGGCAAACTGCGGTTGGAGCAATTCTTGCGTTGCACCGAGTACCAATTTTGCGCAGATTGCCCGGGACGTCGCCGGGCACCGCCCACGCTCCCTTAGCTCGCCCTCGCACGCCGAGGCGGAGGTCGCCCAGATGAACCCGTCCAAACTCACGTCGCTCTCGCTCGTCGCCTTGCTGGCGCTCGGCTGCGAGGCCGGGACCCTCTCACCCATGCGACCCGGCGATGGCCCTGGGGTCGACGGCGGAGGTGGACCGATCGGCGGCTGCGACGACGACGTCGACACCGACGGCGACGGCATCGCGGACTCCTGGGAGACCGAGGCCGACACCGACGGCGACGGTACCCCCAACAACCTCGACCTCGACTCGGACGGCGACGGCATCCTCGACGCCGACGAGGCCGGCTCGACCGTCTGCACCCCACCCGACACCGACGGCGACGGCGTGGTCGACTTCCTCGATCTCGACAGCGACAACGACGGCCTCTCCGACGCCCGGGAGGCCGAGCTCGGCACCGACCCGCGCGACATCGACACCGACGGCGACGGCGTCACCGACCTCGCCGAGGTCGACGGCACGGGGACCGACCCGACCGACCCCGGCAGCACCATCGCCCCCGGCGACTTCTTCGTGGTGCTCCCCTACGACGGTGCGCGCGAGGAGCGGATCCTCCGCTTCGACACGAACATCTCGATCGCCGACGTCTTCTTCCTGGTCGACATGACGGGCTCGATGCAGGCCGAGCGGACCAACCTGATCGGCGGCCTGACCGACACGATCATTCCCGGCATCCAGGCCGCCATCCCCGACGTCCAGTTCGGCGCCGGCGGCATGGACGACTACCCCGTCAGCCCCTACGGCTCGACCACCGACCGGCCCTTCTACCTGCTGCGCGAGATCGCCCCGCCGGAAGAGGACCGCGGCACCTGGAGCGTTTCGGCCTCGGCCTCGAGCTGCCACACCGAGATCGGCAACATCACCGGGGCGCCGAACGGCCAGCCGGACATTCTCGAGGCCGTCATCGGTCTCCCGTGTCACTCCGGCTCGGACTCGCCCGAGAGCTACGTCCCCGCGCTCTACGCGACCGCGACGGGTGACGGCCTGACCTGGTCGGGCGGCAGTGTGCCCCCGCAGACCTGCCCCATGGTCCTCGACGAGGACGGCATGCGCCGCGGCTACCCCTGCTTCCGTCCCGGAGCGCTGCCGATCATCCTGCTCTTCGGCGACAACGTGTTCCACAACGGTCCCGGCAACTCGAACCCCTACAGCTTCACCGCTCCGCAGTTCGACGAGACCATCACCGCCCTCAACGGCATCGGCGCTCGTGTCATCGGCATCAACTCCGGTACCGGCCTGTCCGACTACGAAGCGACCGCGAGCGGGACCGGCACGGTCGACGGCAGCGGCACTCCGATCGTCTTCACGATCGCCTCCAACGGCACCGGCCTGAGCGACGCGGTCGTGGACGCGGTCGTCGATGTGGTCGGCGGCACCCCCCAGGACGTGAGCACCCGCACCACGAACGTGCCCGGCAACCCGGACGAGTTCGACGCGACCCTCTTCATCAAGGCCATCGTCCCCCTCGAGGGCTACAACATGGGGACCCCGGGAACCGGCTACTCCAGCAAGGACGACACGACGTTCTACGACGTGATCCCCGGCACCGACGTCGACTTCACCATCGACTTCTGGAACGACGTTCGCCCGACTCCGGACGTGGCCGAGATCCATCGGGCCCGCATCTTCGTCGTGGGTAACGGAGTCGCCGACCTCGACTCGCGCGAGGTCTACATCGTCGTCCCGCCGGAGGGTGGGGTGGTCCTGATCTGAGCCGTTCACTCCATCTCATCGGCACTGATCTGATACAAGGCCAACACATGACTTTCCGCGTATCCATCGTCCTTCTCGCCAGCGCCCTCGCGTTCGGCTGCGACCCGGGCGGTGGCGACCGTCCGACTCGCGATTCTGGGGTCTCGTCGGGTGATGGCAGCACGCCCATCAGCTGCGACGACCCGACGGATACCGACGGGGATGGCATCGCGGACGTCATCGAGACCGAGGCCGACTCGGACGGCGATGGGACCCCGAACTACCTGGACGACGACTCGGACGGGGACGGGATCCTCGACGCCGACGAGGCCGGTCCCAGTCCGTGCCTGCCGCCGAACAGCGACTCGGATGGGCTGTTCGACTTCCTCGACACGGACAGCGACAACGACGGCCTCTCCGACACCCGTGAGGCCGAGCTCGGGACCGACCCGACGAACATCGACACGGACGGCGACGGGGTCACCGATCTCGCCGAGGTCGACGGCACGGGTACCGACCCGACCGACCCGGGCAGTACCATCGCTCCCGGCGACTTCTTCGTGGTGCTCCCCCACCGCGGCGCCCGCGAAGAGCGGATCCTCCGCTTCGACACGAACATCTCGATCGCCGACGTCTTCTTCCTGGTCGACATGACCGGGTCGATGCAGCAGGAGCGCACCAACCTCATCCAGGGCCTGGTCAGCACGATCATCCCCGGCATTCAGAGCGCCATCCCGAACGTGCAGTTCGGTGCGGGCGGTCTCGACGACTACCCCGTCGGCAGCTACGGCGGCACCGAGGATCTGCCCTTCTACTTGCTGCGCCGCATCGGGCCGTCCGACGAGGACGTCGGCACCTGGAGCGTGTCGGGCAACGCGACGACCTGTCCGCCTTCGATCGGCATGCTCAGCGGCGGCGCCAACGGTGTCCCGGACATTCTCGAGGCCGTGCAGGGGCTGCCCTGCCACAGCGGTTTCGACGTGCCCGAGTCCTACGGGCCCGCGCTCTGGGCGACCGCGACCGGCATGGGTCTCAGTTGGACCGGCGGGAGCATCCCGTCCCAGACGTGCCCGCCCGTCCTCGATGAAGAAGGCACGCGCCGCGGCTACCCCTGCTTCCGACCGGGTGCGCTCCCGATCATCCTGCTCTTCGGCGACGCGCTCTGGCACAACGACCCGATGGGCAACGACGCCTACAGCGGGTTCTCGACGCCGTCCTACGCGGAGACCGTCACGGCGCTCAACGGCATCGGTGCTCGAGTGCTGCCGGTCTGGTCGATGCTCAGCGGCCGCGACGACTACGAGGCCATCGCGCGGGACACAGGGACCGTGGACGGCTCGGGCAACCCGCTCGTCTTCGACATCAACACGGACGGCTCGGGTCTGAGCAGCGCGGTGGTCAACGCGGTGGCGAACCTCGTCGGCGGCACGCCGCAGGACGTCAGCACCCGCACCGAGAACGTCGCGGGCAACCCGGACGACTTCGACGCGCGGCTCTTCATCAAGGCCATCGTTCCGCTCGAGGGCTACAACATGGGCACGCCCGGTACGGGCTACTCGAGCAAGGACGACACGACGTTCTACGACGTCATCCCCGGGACCGACGTCGACTTCACCATCGACTTCTGGAACGACGTCCGCCCGACCCCGATGACCGCGGAGATCTTCGAAGCCCGCATCATCGTCGTGGGCAACGGCGTTGCCGACCTGGACTCGCGCAACGTGTACATCGTCGTGCCGCCCGAGGGCGGAGTCGTTCTCCTTTGACATGAGCGAGGAAAGCGACGACGACGACCGTCGCCCGGGGGGGTACTCGGTTCGCGGTGGAAGGGCCCAGGACGTCGAAGTCTTCGGGCGCCGACGGCTGGTGCGTCGGCACACTCCGCGCTTGCGGCTGGACCCGGAGACCCAGGCCAAGATCAGGGCCGCGGCGACTCCCCCGTTGCCGCCCTTGCCCCCGTCTGCGCCGCCGTCTCCGGTCTCGAGCCCACCGGTATCTCCCGAGGACACGCGCCGGCTACCTGCTTTCGGTGGACCGGACGTGTCCACGCAGCCGAGCGGGTCGGTTCCCCGCCCTCGTTCCTCCACCCCTGACGATACGCGCCGGCTGCCCTCCTTCGGTGGCGCCGGCATCGCCGACTCCTCGGCGCCACCCCCTCGGCCTTCCGCCGGGCCGGTGATGACGCGTCGAGAGCCGCGAGCGAGCTCTCAGTCCCAGGCGGCGGTCGGCCGGGCGGACGACACGCTTCCGGTTCCGATCGTCGACCCTCGACAGGAGGAGTCAGGCCCCGACTCCGGTGAGTTCGACGATGACGAGTCCGGCGTCATCCGACGCGGTGTCCGGCCGCACACCCCCATGCCCTCCCGAGCGACGCCACACACGCCGCCGCTCGGTGTGCAGCTCGAGCCGCCCCTGCCTCCGGCCCGCCCAGCGATTCCACCGGTCGACCCGGTGGTGGATCGCCGCTCCACCCCCTCGGCGGGCTTTCGTCCGCCGTCGTCGCGTCCCCCGGCGCGACGAGACCGCCGCACGCCGCCCGTCGGCGATCTGATTCGGGAAGAGCGAGTCAGCCCCATGCGGGTCGATGCGGTATCGATTCCCCCGGACGCGCCGGCCTCGGGCCAGGACGACCCGACCCGTCGGGCGATCCGCATTCTCGAGACCCTCCGGAGCTGCGGGCCCGACGATGAGGGGCCGGCGGTGGAGGCGCTGAAGAAGGTCGTCCACGCGGCGCTCGAGCCGATGGAGCGCGAGTTCCCTGGACTGCTCTGGTTCCATCGGCGTGTCGCCCACAAGCGCCTCCCGCGCGGTCGCGACGTCGGCTCGCTCGCGCGCGCGATCGTCGCCCTGGGCGAGCCCTGCGTCCCGATGATTCGGCGCTTCCTCGAGAACGGCGACATCGACCAACGCTTCTACGCCACGCTCATCGCCGGGGACCTGATGCCCCGGTGCCACGAGGCGGGCCGCAGCCAGCTCCTGGAGAGCCTCGGCCGCCGATTGCGCGACGTCGACGCCCAGGTGTCCGATGCCGCGCTCCACGTGCTGATGGCCTACCGGGACGATCCCGCGATACGGCCGATGGTCGGCGCGTTCGTCGTCCAGATGAGCGACCTGAGCGCGACTCCGGGCGACCGCATCTTCGCCGCCCGCGTCCTCGGCGTGCTGCGCTGCGCGCAGGCGCTGAGTGCCTTCGTCGACCGGCTGGACGATCCGTCTCCCAAGGTGCGCGACGCCGCCCGAAAGGCGCTTCGTCTCCTCACCGCCGAGGACCTCGGGAGCTCGCGCCGGAAGTGGGCCTCCTGGGTCCGCAAGCGAGGCAGCCAGCCGCGGGTGCGCTGGCTCATCGAGGGGCTGATCCACCGAGACGAGGATCTCCGCGCCATGGCGGTCCGGGAGCTCGACAAGGCCGGCATCGGCGACTTCGGCTACTCGCCCGACATGGGCCGGGGCGATCGCAAGCGGGTCTACAAGCAGGCGCTCGCCTGGTTCGTCGAAGAATACGAGTAGTCGGGGCCTCTCGCGGAGACGCGTGTTCGACACGCGCTGCGCCCTGCGTGGGGCCCTCGCTGGTGCTATGAGGGCTCGATGGTCTCCCTCGAGAATCTCGACACCCTGCCCCAGCGCGTGCTCGTCACGGTCACCGGACCGGACCACCCCGGCATCACCGCGGCGCTCGCCGGTGTCCTCGCCGACAAGGAGGCCCGCCTCCTCGACATCGAGCAGGTGGTCGTCCAGGGCCAGCTGACCCTCTGTCTGCTGGTCGGTTTCGAGCCCGGGGTGTCGAAGGGCGAGTCGGCCTTGAAGGATCTGCTCTTCACCGCGAAGCGCATGGGGCTCGACCTCTCGTTCCGCGTACTCGAGAACCGCGAAGGCACCAGCCAGCTCCCGCCGGCCCGCAGCGCGCGTTTCGCCGTCACGGCGATCGGCGACGGCCTCGACGCCGCTGGAGTCCAGCTCCTCGCCGAGGTGCTCGCGAAGTCCGAGGCGAACATCGAGACCATTCAGCGCCTCTCGAGCGGTGGGCTCCACAGCCTGGAGATCGTGCTCTCGCTCCCGGTGGGTGACGACCCGGAGGTGGACGGCCGTGGCCTTCGTCGCGCGCTCATCGTCGCCACCGAAGGGCGCGACATCGACGTGGCCGTGCAGCGTGAGCGCCTCACCCGTCGCGCCAAGCGGCTGGTGGTCTTCGACATGGATTCCACGCTCATCCAGATCGAGGTCATCGACGAGCTCGCTCGTCGCTTCGGCATCGTCGACAAGGTGGCCGCGATCACCGAGCGGGCGATGCAGGGCGAGCTCGACTACGAGCAGAGCCTCCGCGAGCGCGTGAAGCTCCTCGCGGGCATGCCCTACGCGGACGTGCTCGCCCTCGCCGCCGACCTCCCGGTCACCCAGGGCGTGCCGGAGCTGCTGAGCGTGCTTCGAAAGCTCGGCTACAAGACCGCGGTGATCAGCGGCGGCTTCACCTTCGCCGCGAACACGCTCAAGGAGCGCCTCGGTCTCGACTACGCCTACGCGAACCACCTCGAGGTCGAGGACGGCAAGCTCACCGGTCGCGTGAAGGAGCCGGTCGTGACGCCGCAGCGCAAGGCCGACCTCCTCGACGCCATCGCCCAGCGCGAGGGCATCGACCTCGAGCAGACCATCGCGGTCGGCGACGGCGCCAACGACATGGGCATGCTCGAGCGCGCCGGCCTCGGCATCGCCTTCCACGCGAAGGCCAAGCTCAAGGAAGCCGCGGACACCAGCGTCGACGCCGGTGGGCTCGACCGGATTCTCTTCCTGCTCGGGTTGCGCACGCGGGACATCGAGACGGTGCTCAGCGGGGAGTAGCGGCATTCGGCTCTCGGTGGTCGGCGTTCGGTAGTTCGGTGTCGGGGCGTCAAGAAACGCCAAGACACGGGTCCCCGCGCAGCGAAGGATGCCGCCATGCCCGGCTTCTTCGGTACTCGCGCGAGCCTCCTCGTCGACCTGGCCATCACCACCTTCGTGCTGATGCCCTTCGCGCTTCTTCCCGTCATTCGCTTGGCGAAGCGGGGCGAACACCGACGTCACCGGGCTGCGCAGCTCGCCTTCTTCGCGATCCAGACACTCGCCGTCGTCCTCCTCGAGGTGGACATCCGCCTCGAGGGCGGCAGCGCCGCCATCGCCGGTCGCGCGGTGCAGCTGGACGGAGCCGCGGTACGGGTGCTCCTCCTCGGTCACATCGCGATCGCCACGACGACCTGGGTCGGCTGGCTCACGCTCCTGGTGCGTTCCGCGCGGCGCTACTCGGGCAAGGCGACGCCTCCGCTGCCAGGTCCGTTCTCACGAACGCACCGGCGGTGGGGACGGTGGGTCTGGCTGGGGGTGTTCCTGACGTCCGCGAGCGGGGTGGTGCTCTACGTGGCGGCGTTCACCTGACGCGGACTCCGACTCCGACCCTGACGCCGAACTCCGACTCCGACTCCGACTCCGACTCCGACCCTTGAAGCCGAACTCCGACTCCGACTTCGACTCCGACCGCCGACCGCCGACCGCCGACTGCCGACCGCCGACCGCCGACCGCCGACTGCCGAGAGCCGATGCCGCGAGCCGAGCGCCGCCGAACTACCCGGAGCCGGCTTCCCGGTACCGACCCGGGGTCTCCCCGGTGACCCGGCGGAACTGCCGGTAGAACTGGCTCAGGTCCCCGAAGCCCACGTCGAAGGCGACGCGGGTGATGGCCACGCCGGTGAAGAGCCGCATCACCGACGTGTGGATGCGAAGCCGCTGGCAGTAGTTGCGTGGGGTGATCCCGTACGCCTGGGAGAAGCGACGAGACAGGACCGAGGAGTGCCACCCGAGTTGTCTCGCGACGCCGCCCACGGGAAGCGCTGCGAACGCCTTGTCGACCAGGAGCTGGCGCGCAGCGATGACACGGGGGTCGCACCCTTGGTCGGCGTCGATGCGGACCGCGCCGCGTCGAGCGAGGAGTGCCGCGACCCGCTCCATCGTCGGGCTCCAGTCACCGTCGCTCAGGGGAAGCGCGAGGGGCTCGCGCGGCAAGCCCTCCGGGAGCCTCAGGCTGCCCACGCCATCGGTCGTTACGGCAGCAGCTCCGGCCGGCATGCGGATGATCGAACGCGGCGGACAATAGAGGAGAAAGCGGCGGCCAGCGTTTCGCACGTCGAGCCCCGTCCGGAAGCTGAGCTCGCCCCGATGGACCTCCACCAGCGACGCGAACCAGCTGCCGGCCGTGGCCAGTACCACGCCCTCCTCCGTACCGGAGAAGCGCTGCTCGATTCGCACGAGCCCGCCGTCGACCCCGACCACGCGGCGGCTCATTTCGAACGTGCGGCGTTTCCGCGTCAGCCAGCGGGTCATGCGTCGGATATGGCGCATCGCTGGGGGGAGGCCAACCCGATCAACGGCTCGTGATTCGCCCCAGGAACGTGTCCACGGCGCTGGTGGTCTCGCGCCGCCCACCCAGGTCGTTGTGGTTCGCCGTTGGCAGGTACAGCTCCTCGACCGGGCCGCGCCAGGCTGCCGCCAGCGCCCGGCCGTGCTCGACCGGGATCACCTCGTCGGCTTCGCCGTGGGCGAGGAGCAGTGGAACGGATATCTCGGGCGCTCTCGCCAGCGAGTCGATGTCGTTGCGCATCAAGACGCGCACCGGCAGCCAGGGGTAGTGGCCGGCGGCCACGTTCTCGAGGCGGTCGTAGGGTGCGAGCAGCACGACGCCCGCGACCGGTCGCTCGTGAGCGACGTGCGTCGCCAGACCCGTGCCGAGGCTCGTGCCGCGAACGACGATGGTCTCCGCATCGACATCCGGTCGCCCGACGACGTGATCGTAGAAGCGCAGCGCATCGGCGAGCAGGTCGTCGGCCGCGGGCGAGCCGCCGGACCCTTCGTAGCCGCGGTAGGCGAGGTAGGCCCGGTTGAAGCGGGCGCCGTTCGGGCCGGGGACGTCGTCGACGCGGCGCCAGATCTGCTCCGCGTTGCCACCGAAGTAGAGGAGGGTGGGGCGCGGCGCGTCGCCTTCACCCTGAACGAAGAAGCCGTGGAGCGTGACCTCGCCAGCGTCGACCTCGATCGGCTCGATCTCCGCCCGCTCCAGCAGCAGCTCGCGCACGCCCGAAGGCATCACGGTCGGGTGGAAGAGGAGCGACTCCTCGAAGGCGACCATGAGCCCGCAGATCGCGAGATAGATCCCCGCGAGCGCGACGCCGAGTCGCGTGAGGCGTCGTCTCCAGGTCTGCGGGCGCTCCGAGCTCATCGAGTCGCCCTACGAGTGGAGCGTGGGCTCTATTCCAGGATGACCGGCTCGAAGAACGGGCAGGTCGAGTTCTCGAGGCAGGTGTGGGTCTCCGGGTGCGAGTGGTAGTAGAGGTCCTGACCGTTCGTCGCGCCATAACGGGACACGAGGTTGATCAGGTACTGCACCGGGTCCCAGGGATCGTCCTCGTCGTAGACGACCTGGTCGAAGCCGTGGGTTCCGTTGGGAATCGCGTAGTGGTTGATGAGGCCGGAGATGTCCTCGCCCGGCACCGGAGCCCAAACGCTCGGGTCACCACCGGGCGGCATCGGGCGGCTGCGACGGACCCAGCGCAGCGGATCGTCGAGCCGCGGGTAGCCCACGGCGTCGTCTGCGGTGCTCTGCCGCGAGCCGCTCGGGTCGAAGCGGTAGTTGCCCTCGGCGAGGTCGTCGACGTCGACGAGGAAGTGCGGCGGCAGTCCGTCCTGCGGGTGGCGCTCCAGCCGATCGACGCCCTCGAGCACGTGGTAGCCGATCAGTAGATCGTTCGGCGAGGCGTAGCCGGGGTAGCGGGTCTCGAAGCTCGCGGGAGCGCGCCAGTCGGCGAGCGAGTCGGGCGCGTCGGGCGGCAGGAAAGGCAGGAGACCGGCGGCGCGTGCGTAGGCGTTGCCGGCGCTGAGCGGCACCCACTGGTCACCGACGGCGTTGGCGACGAGCAGGTTGATCGGTTGGTCGAGCGGCTCGAGGAAGACGCGACGCGCGTAGTTGATCGGGTCGCCCGCATCGAGACCCGCCTGGGCGAGCGCGATGGTGCGCCTCAGCTCCGGGGTCTGGCGGTCGTGACCGAGACCCATGGTCGGGCTCACGAGCGGATCGCCCGCCTCCCACTCGATGGTCTGGAACTCGGCGTCGACCTCGAAGGTGTCGATGATCTGCGCTGGTGTCGGTGACCCCTCGAAGCTGCAGTCGCCGTAGTCGACCGTGCTGGCCGCGTCCGCGTAGATCTCCACGAAGAGACGGTGCCCGGCGTCGGCCGGGAAGGGCACCCGGAAGCGACCGTCGACGCCTCCGACCGCGCCGCCACAGCGAGCCTCCTCGGCGGTGGCGTTGTAGACGTAGAGCACGTCGTCGGCGTCCAGCAGGCCGGCGTCCACGCACGCGATCTCGACCTCGGCGCGCGAGGTCACGTCGGTCGCCATGATGTAGACGCTGGTCTGGTCGCTGCTGCACGCGGTGTTGTCGCCCCGCTCGCTCGCAGGCTGCGCGGTGATCATCGGTCCCATCGCGCGCAGGTGCATCGCGCGGAGCACGGCGCCGAGGTCGGTGCGGGCCGCGACGTCGGTCAGGCCGCCGGCGCCGACGATGGGCGCGGCCACGCGGAGGCTCGGCTCGGTGCCGCCCACGATGCCGGTGACGATGCCGCCGAGCGAGCCTCCAGCGAAGAAGATCTCCGACGCGCCGCCGAGGTCGGGGACCCCGTTGCCGTCGAAGTCACCGGCCACGTCGGCGCCGCCCGAGATGGCGCTTCCGTCGTAGGCGATCGTCCGGTTCCCGTCGCGATCGAAGACGATGGGGGAGTCATCGAACACGGTCGGCACGGCGCTTCGGCCGTCGAAGGAGCGGAGGATCTGGATCGCTCGCAGGTGGTCCACGGCGCTCTGACGAACGGAGTCGCGGGTGTGGAACACGTAGCTGGTCCAGAAGTCGCCGCCGCTGTCCGGCGTGCCGTCGCCGTTGAGGTCCTCGGCCCGGCCGCTGAGGATGGCCTGTGCCGCCGGCTTGAGGCACTCGCTGCTGAAGAGCGCCTCGACGGCGCCGATGAGACCGGCGTCGAGCGGAACGCCATGACCCTCGGCGTTGACCGTCGCGGCCGCGACGCCGTGCTGGAGCATGTAGCCGACGAAGGGGAGCGGCTCCGCGGACGCGCTGCCGTAGCCGTGGACGTAGAACGCCAGGTCGAAGGGCTGCTGCGCGGTCTCCGTCTCGTTCGGGATGAAGAGGGTCATCGTCAGCGTCTCGCGGCCGACGTTGGCTTCACCGGCCGGGGCGTCGACCTCGAAGTAGTCCTCGAGCCCGGTCGCGCGCGGGTCGCCCAGGAAGAAGGGCGAGTCGAAGACGATGACCGCGACGTGACTCAGGCTGTCGTAGCTCGAGAGCAGCCGCTCGATCTTCGCCTCGTCGTTCGTGCCGAGGATCATGCCGACCACCGGGCGGAGCGCGTTCACGAACGGCTCCTTGGGGGTGATGTAGATGTTGTCGATGCCGTCGAGACAACGACCGCCGGGGCCGCCGCGCATGATCACCGGTGCGTACTCGAGTGGGAACTCGTCCGCCATCCAGTCGAGGGTGCCCTCGCCGTGGAGGCCGCTGCGGATGGCGTCCATCTCCTGGTAGACGCTCTGCGTCGTGAAGGTGAACGCGAAGGCCACGCCCTCCCAGCCGCGCGCCGAGAGATCACCGTAGAGCTCCGGATGGTCCGAGAGGTGACCGGCCAGCGGCGTGAGCGCCTCCTTCTGGCTGATGTGGTGCACGTCCGGGAAGGGCGAACGGATGGACTCGCCGTCCATGCCGGTGAGACGGTCGGTGACCACCACCGCGTAGGTCCGCTGCGGGCGAAGGGGCAGGATCGGGCGGAGCACCAGCGTGTTGGTCTCTCGCTCGTAGAACCAGGTCATCTCGTCGACGGTGTCGAGCGGACCGTCACGCGTCCCGTCGAAGGTCGCCGGCTCGTCGAGGACGCCATCGAAGTCGGTGTCCTCGAAGGGATCGAGCTCGCCGTTGTCGTTCAGGTCCTCGTCGACGGTCTCGAGGAAGAGGTTCGACTCACCGGCCCGCGGGTCGTTCCGGAAATATGCGTTCGGGTTGTCGACCACGTAGGGGAAGTTCCCCGAGTTCACATCGACGGGCATCGGCTGCCCGGTCTCCAGATCGATCAGGTAGACCGCGTGCTGCTGGAAGCGGTCCTCGGAGAACGCCTCGGACCCGCCACCCTGGCGGTCCATCATGCCGCGCGTATCGATCGGCGCGTCGAAGGGGATGCTGATCGGGGAGTAGGTGCCCCAGCCGTCCATCGTGTCGAAGCCGCGCCGGGTGTGGGCCTCGAACGCGGTCGGCGCCACCATGCTGACGTTCAGCCGGCGGCCGGTCGCGGTGCCCGGATCGGGGTAGGTCGCGAAGTCGTTCGGGAGCGGCAGGTCGGGCAGGGGCTCGTGGTCGAGATCCCACGTGACGGTCGGGCCGTCGCCGGGGGGTGTGGCCCGCCAACCCTGCGGAAGCCCACCGGTTTCGCAGCTCGCCAGGAGCAGCGGCGCGCCGAGTGCGACGAGAAAGAAAAGCCGGAGCGACATCGGGGCGGAGGATAGCACTCACGGCCCTACGTGACGTGCGTTCGCGCCCGTCACCACTCCGCCTCTCGGGTGGGCTCTCCGTCCGCTGCGCGATGGCATTCGCGGGTGAAGCCGTACATCACCCGGATGAAGGACTCGCTGAACACCCGTCCCGCGCGGGCCGGCACCTCGGCGGCCTCGGTCTGGACCCGGGCTCCGGCACACTCGAAGAGGTGCTCGGCCCTCCGCAGATGGTAGGGGGAGGTCACCACGATCACGTGGGGGGTGCACGGCTCCTCCTGCCCCTCGCAGAGCAGTGCCACGCTGAAGCGTGCGTTCTCGATGGTGTCGGTCGAGCGGGGCTCGATCCGGATGGCGGAGGCCGGCACCCCGAGCTCGATCGCCAGATCGCGCATGACCTCCGCCTCGACGTGCCCGCTCGGCGCCGGTCCGCCGGCCATCAGCAGGATCGGCGCGAGCCCACGGCGGTAGACCCGCACCCCCGCTTCGACCCGTTTGCGCGTCTCGAAGCGCACGCTCCCGTCCGGCTCCACCGGCGGCCGGTTGCCGAGCACGACGATCGCGTCCGCCGGCCCGAGGCCGTGCGGCGGCGGCACCGTCGCGCAGCCGGAGACGAGCGCGACGAGGACGCAGAACCGCTTCATCGACACTTCTCCACCAACGCCGAGAGCGTAGCCGCGATCGGGCGCGGTGTTCAGGTCTTCGGCGCGAGTCCCTCGGAGTCGAGCTGCTTCACCGCGCGCTTGGGTGCCTGTGCGCGGAAGCTCTCGTCCATCCAACGCTCGAAGAGGTCCATCGGGATCGGATCGCCCGCGTCGAGGTTGGCGGTGACCCATCCGGCACGACCCAGGCCATAGGCCGTGGGAGTCGTGAAGGGGAGCTCGAGCGCGTCGTCGAACGAATGCGGCAGCTTGCACGAGATCGAGAAGGGGTCGCCCTCCACGTTCAGATAGCAGAAGGTCTTGTCGTTCACGGCGAGGTCACCGTGTCCGGGCCACGGGCTCTTGGTGTGGCTTCGCGGGTAGCGCAGGCCGAGCGCTCGCAAGGTCCGAACGGCCCGGTCCGTCTCGGCAGAGGCCCGATGGGCCTTCTTCTTTGCGGGCGCCTTCTTCTTTGCGGGCGCCTTCTTCTTTGCGGGCGCCTTCTTCTTTGCGGGCGCCTTCTTCTTTGCGGGCGCCTT
>JAEPMI010000002.1:0-452923 GCA_017644045.1 Deltaproteobacteria bacterium | reverse complement strand
CTTCTTGGTCGTCCTCTTCTTCGCGGCCATCGTCTCCTCCAGCGCTGGAGGATACTCCTGGTTGGCCGACGAGCTCAGCTGGCGAGCGCGGGCTCGAGCACCTGACCGCCGTCGATGGCCTCGTCGAGCCGGGCGCGGTCGACGCCGAGCGCCACGCCGAGGGTCTTGGCCATCGTCTGGAAGGTCTCTTCGTGCGGGATGTCGCCGCTCGGGCTGGCCTCACCGGTGCTGGAGTCGATGGCCGCCGCCTCCATGTCCGAACCCTTGTCGCGGAGGCCGCCGTAGACCCCGGGCTGCATCGCGCTCCCGATGACCACGGTGCAGTGGTGTCGACCGTTGTGGTCCCGCCCCCGACGCCCCTTCCGCATCAGGTCGCGGCCGAAGACGTTCAGGTTCGCGAACATCACCTCGTGGCGGAGCACACCCTCGGCGCGCATGGCGTCGAGGCTCTCCATCATCGACCCGATCAGCGGGATGTTCTCGACGTGCTCCTCGGTCTCCTTCACGAACTCGTTGTCGGTGTGGTTGTCGCCGCCGAAGCCCATGTGGAGCGTGATCACCGGCGCGATGTTCATCGCGGCGAGGATGGTCGCGGCCCGGATCTGATCGGCGACGCCGTTGCCGGAGATGTCCGAGAGTCGGTCGACGAGGTCGGTGGAGATCGACCGGGCCTCTTCGCGGCTGATCACGAACCGGTCGAGGAGACGGATCTGGTTCTCCGTGCCGTGGTCCTTGTAGAGCTGGTACAGCTCGTCCACCGCCTGGTCGCGGAGCGGACGCAGGTCGGCGAGGTTGGGGTTGTCGCCCGGCGCGAGCGCCGCGGAGAGCGCGCGCGGCGAGACGTTCGACAGCGTTCGCCCCGCGAACGAGATCAGCTCACCAGCGCCCCGCGCTCCCACGCTGATGGGCTCCTGCTGAACCGTCGCGAGCGGCCCGGCGAGCTCCTTGGCGAAGAGCGAGACCAGCATCTCGTTTCGTTCGGTCGCCCCCATGAGACGCATCACCTTCACGTGGTTGGGATGAGCGTTCGTGTAGGTCCCGTGGTGGATGAACGCCGCGCGGTCGAGCACCGACTGGGGCAGCTCCGCCCACGGACGCGCCGCGGTCGTCGCAAACGAGCCCAGCGAGAGCGGCGACGCGGCCATCAGCGGATCCCGCGAGTGCTGGATGCGCGAGTCCTCGTAGGTCCCGGGCACGTTGGCGTTCAGCGGATCACCTGCGCCCGAGGTGCTCATGATGAGGACCTTCGAGACCAGCGACTCCTGCGCGTGGGCCTTGGTCGGCTCCATGAGCATCGAGATCGGGATCCCGCTGGCGAGTGACTTGAGGCCGATTCCGCCGGCCCCGAAGAGGGCGGCACGGAGCATGTGGCGTCGGGTGGGCTTCTTCATCGGTCGTTCTCCGGGTCTCTCGTGATCGGGCTCGAGGTCACAGGCCGAGGGCGGTCACGCCCGGGGACACACAGGCGACGACGAAGGTCGACTGCATCGAGGCTTCGTCGCTCTTCTCTTCGTTGGCCGCGTCGAAGTGGCGGCGGAGGATTCCGCGCGCGGGCTCGCGGCGGGGGTCACCCTCCACCAGCCCCATGAGGTCGGTGAGCAGGACCTCGATGGCGCCATCGGGGTCGGCCGGCGAGAGCCGCGTGTCCATGCCGACGACCTCGCGGGCCAGTCGTCCACACATCGCCTCGGCCGCGCCGGTGAGGAACATGTTGGTGTCGGTGATGAGCACCGGCTCCTCGGCGCCCCGGCTGTAGGCGTCGTCGGGGATGACCTCGACGAGCTGGGCGAGGTAGCGCTGGACGCCATTGGGCGGGTCGCCGCCGACCTCGTCGCCGCAGGCGTTCGGATAGCCGAGTCGTCGCGAGAGCGCCGCGCAGAGGTGGCGTCGACGCGAGCCCGAAGCGAGGTCGCCGCCGCCGGCGGGCACGCAGGCCTCGCCGGTCACCAGTGGCGAGCTCAGCAGGTCGACGAGCATGCTCCGATAGTCGAGGCCGGAGTCGACGAAGCGCTCGACCACGCCCTCGAGCTCCTCGGACTCGGGACAGGCGGCGCTGGTCGCGAAGTAGCAGGCCTTCTGAACCATCGCCTCGGCGAAGCGCGGGTGGTCGCCGAGGATCTCCGCGAGGTCGAAGACGTCCTCGCCCTCGGCAGTGACCCCGTGGAAGCCGAACGCGGCGCGGGTCTCGTGCACCGTCTCGTCCGTCTGCTGGTGATAGTAGTAGCTGAACGAGTTGCGGAAGTACTGCCGCATCGGGTCCAGGTTGACGTGGCACCCGTAGCAGGCGGTCCCGGGGCTCGCATGCTCGCCATCGAGGGCGTCATCGAACGCGGGCACGATGCTGTCCTCGCCGTCGAAGCTCTCTCCGAGCGCGACGATGAGCGTCTGGTTGGTGGTCACGCGCGCTTGGTTCGAGTCGTTCGTCGGCCAGGTGGCGAAGAAGCCTGGTGCAGTGAAGAAGCCGACCTTCGGGATGCTGAAGACGATCTCGTCGGCGTTGCGGAGCGCGTCGAGGTCCCACCACTTGGTCGTCTCCTCGCCTGGCTCGGGCTCGCGGAAGCGAATCTTCCGGTACTCGGTGAAGTCGGCGAAGGAGAGCAGCGGCACCCCGCGGCGGTTGCCGCCCGGCGTGCAGTTGCCGTTGTCGTCGGTGTAGAAGCCGAAGATGGAGCGCATCACGTGCTTGGGCAGGTTGCCCGCATCGGGGCGTCGGTACTCGTCGCCCGCGCAGGGGCTCAGGTCGACCTGGTCCGGCGTCACGTAGAAGTGCATCCACGCCGAGGAGCTCGGGTTCAGCGACTGCGCGAGCGGTGTCGGTGTGTGGCCCTGGTAGACGAGCTCCTCGATGAGGTCGCCAGCGACCCGGTAGCGCTCCTCGTCCTCGTCGGTGTGGAGGAAGTCGTCGCGATAGGCCATCGCGAGGAGCTGGGCGGTGGTGAAGTAGCCCTCCTGGCTGCTGAGGATCTCGTCGAAGCTCCGGCGCTCACGGACGATCTCCATCACCAGGCGCGCGAAGCTCTCGCGGAAGCTCTGCTGGAAGAGCTCGCCGGCGTCGGTGCCGTTCTCGAAGCGGCCCATGTTGATGCGGTCCATGCCGAGCAGATCGGCGAGACCCTGGCTGTCGAAGCCATCCTGCTGGAGCGCGGTGGCGAAGAAGCGACGGAGCTTGTCCTCCGACTCCGGCGAGTCGACCCAGGTCTCGACGAGAGTCGAGAACGACTCCGGGTCGGCATTCACGCTCGCGAGCTCGTCGGCGGTCAGCGGCATCGAGGTGAGCAGCGACTTGACCTTCGCGGCGTAGACGCGCGGCGGCACCGACTCGAAGGCGTCGTCGCACTCGCGGACGAGGCCCGGGCGCGTGGGGTCCTCCGGTGGAAGGTCCGGCGTGCGCGGATCCTCGGGGCCGTCGTCGGTGCCCTGAGGCATGCCGATCTCCCCGGAGCACGCCGCCGCGAGGGCCGCCAGGAGCGCCGCGCCGAGCAGGGCGCTGGGGTGCGAGGGGAGCGAAGTTCGCGTCGCGCGTCGGGGTCGTCGGCTTTCCACTCTTCGAGTGTGCGCGACCCTTCACGAGCGCGGTCTCACCGCTTTTGCGTCGTCGGCAGGAGCGCTCCGGATTGGCCGTCAGATCGCGGTCGTCGGCGTGCAGAACGTGGTGTCTTCGACCCGGTATCGGAGCTCCCGCCCGGCCCGCTCCACCACGCAGACTCCGTCCGCGGCGAGCGCCTTGAGGCTGTGCTGAGCGGTCCGGAGCGGGATGCCCAGCCGCTTGGCGGTCTCCCGTGCGGAGGCGTTGCCGAGCTGCGCGACGAGGGTGAGCAGCGCGCTCTCGGCGGGCGGTCGAAAGCGAGGGTCGGGCGCGGCGACGGCTCGATCGAGGCGCAGCGCGAGCCCTTCGTCGCCCCGCTCGAGCTCACCGACCCCCTCGAGGCGACTGCGGATGCGGTAGTAGAGCGTGTCCCGGGCGCCCTGGTGATTCGCCGGCTTGTAGCGAAAGCCGTAGAGCGCTTCGAAGAACTCGGGCTCCGGGATGGGCTCGCGTGCGAAGAGGAGGGTGGCGATCGCGCCATCGGTTCGCGCGCGGCCGCGCTGTCCGGGGTCGAGCCGCGCGAGCTCGTTCGGCAGCAGCCCCAGCCCGGGGGAGAGCAGCCGACGTGCACCGCCCTCGGCGAAGCCGTGCACCCAGATCGGCTCGCTCTGGAAGACTGGGTCCGGGTGGTGGAGCGCCAGCCCGTGCAGTCCGAGGGGCACGTCACCCTCGTCGCCCCGCTCGAGCCAACCGGCGGCGGGGTCCGGAGCCAGCGCGTAGGGGACGAGTAGCGCGATCAGCGCGTCGACGGTCGCTCGGTTCGGAGCCAGCGCTCCTGGGCCTTCACGGAGAGCCGCGATCGCGGTCTCCGTCCCCCGCTCGTCGCCCGTCGCCGCGGCGGTGACCAGCCCTTGGATCGCTGGGTCGCCTGCGTCGCGATCGCCGGCGAGGCCGCGCTCGAACGCGACGAGCGGCCGCCACGACTCGGGTACCACGCGTGCGAGCGCCCGGAGGATGTGGACGGCCAGGTGGGGTTTCCCGGAGACGCGCCGCAGCCGCGAGAGCACCAGGTTGGCCAGATACTCGGGCTGTGGGAGCGCCTCGGTGCGTGCCATCCGCGAGGCGACACGCGCAGCGCCCAGGGCCTCCGTGGCGTTGCCCGAGTCGAGCATGCGAAGGGCCCCGAGCGCGGTTGCCTCGACCACGAGACGCGGCAGGTTCGCCTCGCGGGCGCGGCGGGCCAGGGTCGCGCCATCGGTCTCGCCTTCCGCTCGAAGCCCGAACGCGGCGGACCAGAGCTCGACCAGCGCGCGCTCGATCGCCTCCACTTCGCGGCCAACCGGGATGGCTCGAGCCCGCGCCAAGAGGGCCTCCGCGCGCATCACGTCGAAGCGCACGAGGGCGTCGCGAAGTGCCTCTGCCACCCCCAGGAGAAGCGGGTGAGCGGCCGCGGCCGATGCCGCCGCGGTGTCGAAGTCCGCGGGCTGGGGCATCGCGAGCCGCTGCGGCTCGGCGCGCGCACGCTGGGCTCGAAGCGCCAGCTGCCAGGCGCGTGTCACCGGGTGAGCGGCATCGAGGTGCAGCCCCTGCTCCGGCTCGAAGCGCCCTCGGGTGCCCCGCTCGTACCGTTCGATCTCGCTCACTGGTCGGGGGAGCGCGCCCGTTGGCGCGCGGGCCGTGCATGCTAGCATCGAGCCTCGTGAGCCGTCCCGGAGATGCGCGATGCGGGGGCTGACGTGACCGGGAAGTCGGACGTCGGTCCCGGCGAGTACCGACCGCTGCTGCAGCTCGGCGCGGGCGGCATGGCGCGCGTGGAGCTCGCGGTTCGCGCGGTCGGCACCTTCCGTCGACTCTATGCGGTGAAGCGGCTGCATCCGCACCTCGTGAACGATCCGAGCGCCCGCGCGGTGATCGAGGAAGAAGCGCGGATCGCCGGGAGCCTGTCGCACCCCAACGTCGTCGGCGTGATCGATGTCGGCGTGGACGACGACGGTCCCTTCCTCGTCATGGACTATGTCGAGGGGTTGACCCTCGCCGAGCTCCAGACCCTCGCGGTCCGTCACGGTGAGGCGATCCCGATCGAGGTTGCGTGTGCCATCGCGCTGGCGATCGCGCGGGCCCTCGACTGCATCCACACCGCGACCGATGCCAGCGGCGTGCCGCTCATGCTGGTCCATCGCGATCTCTCGCCGCGCAACGTCCTGCTCGGCTACGACGGCGGCGTCCGCCTGACCGACTTCGGCATCGCCCACGCGGACGGTCGCACGATCCAGACCACCACGGGGCTGCTCAAGGGCACTCCCGGCTACGTCGCGCCCGAGCGATTGCGTTTCGAAGATCCCGACGCGCGAGCGGACCTCTTCAGCCTGGGCGTGGTGCTCTACGAGCTGCTCGCGGGCGAACGGCTCTACGAGGGTAAGGCGCAGGCGGTCGTGCGGCGGGTGCTCCAGGAGCCACCGCCCGACCTCGGAGAGTTGCGCCCCGAGGCGCCGCCACTGCTCGTCGAGCTCCTCTTCGATCTGCTCGCGAAGCGTCCAGAGGACCGGCCCGCGAGAGCAGGGGACGTCGTCGTCGCGCTCGAGGGAATCGTGGGCGAGCTGACGATGGAAGGCGACGGAGTCTCCGTCGGGGCGTACACGTCGTTTCTCGGCGCCGAGCGGCAAGCGCTGCGCCGCGCGGAGGTGGAGCGCGCGCTCGACGAGGCGAGCTCGGAGCTCGCGGGCACCACGCTGCGGCTCGGGGCCATCCCCCCAGAGCCGGAGAAGAAGCGCTGGCCCGTCGCGCTCGGGGTCGGCCTGGCGGCGGCGTTCGTCGGCGGCATCGCGGTGATGGCGCTGACGGACGACGCGCTCGACGCCGCACCCGTCGCGGAGCCCGCGCAGAGCGCGCCGGCCGTGGTCGCCGAGCCCGGAGCGGCCGAGGCGGAAACGATTGCCGACGAGCCGGCTCCCTCCGAACAAGCGCCGGTCGAAGAGAGCGCCGTCGACGCTCCGGTCTCCGATGAGCCGGCGGTGACGGAACCGAGCGAGAGCGAGCCGCCGCGTACTCGGCGGCGCCGCCGTCGCGGGCGGCGTGCGAGGATGCAGACCATGGCCGCCGCGCCCATGGCCGCCCGGACGTTTCCCCGCGAGATGAACTGGGACGGAGATCTCCATTGAGGTGGATCGCCGTCGCGCTGTGGCTCGCCTTGCCGGCGCCGGCTCTCGCGGATGCCCCGTGCCCGGACGAGGCCGGAGCTCGCGAGGCGTTCCTCGAGGCGCGACGGCTCGGAGAGCAGCGACAGCTCTCGGCCGCGCGCGAAGCGTACGAGCGCTCGCTCGAGGCGTGCGCCCGAATCCCGACCGCGTACAACCTGGCGGTCGTGCTCCTCCAGCTCGGCGAGCCGGTCGCTGCCGGCGCGCGTGCGCGGACGCTCCTCACGGGCGAGCTCGGCGCCCTCGATCCCGCCCAGCGGGCCGCCGCAGAGGCGATCGTGGTCCAGGCCGACGGGGCGATGGGCACGATCCAGGTGGCCGTGCAGCGAGGCACGGAGGTCTCCGTCGCGATCGACGGCGGCGAGTCGGTGCCGGTCCGCCCCGACGGGACCCTCGCGCTGCGCGTCGACCCGGGCGCCCATCGCGTGGTGGCGCGAGACGCCGACGGTCGTTCGGTCGTGGGGGCGACCCGCGTCGCTTCGGGAGCCGAAGTCTCGCTCGAGCTCACCCTCCCGCCGCCGCTCGAGCCCGCGAGCGAGGCCTACGTGCCGGTCCGTCGCCGCCCTCAGCTCTGGTTCGCGGTGGGTGCGGTGGTCGTCGTCGCCGTGGCGCTCACCGTCGGTCTGGTCGTACGCCGCCGGAACACGAGCCCGGTCGAAGACGACGTCTGGGGACGCGCCGACCTGCCGCTGGTCTCGTTCTGAACCAGAGTTCGTGAGGTGTCCCGGTTTGGTCTACAGTGACCTCGTGCCCTCGGTCCGCCAGCTGCTCCTGGGGCTCATCCTTCCCCACGTGTTCGCCTGCACCGAGGAGCCGGCGCAGGTGCTGGTCTACGTCACCGCCGACGAGACGATGCAGTCGGCAGCGACGGACCTTCGGGTGCGCGTGTGCTCCGCGTCGGAGGCTCCAGGGTGTGCCGGCGGCTATGACGAACGGCGCGCGCTCGAGGACGCACCGCTCCCCGCGCGCGTCCCGATCGGACCGCCGAGCCGGCTCGACCAGCGCTTCTGGGTGGAGGCGATGCTCCTCGACGAGAGCGGCGCGATCGCCACCCTTCACGCGGAGGGCGGCTTCGTGGCGGGGGAGCGCCGGTCCATCCGGCTTCACTTCTCGGCCGACTGCGCCGGCGAGCTCTGCGGCCCGCGGCAGACCTGCTTCGAGGGTGGCTGCACGGATGCCTGCTACTCGACGGAGCCGGACGACGGCGCCGACGGCCCGCCGAGCGTGCCGGGCGCTTGCGGCGGGCTGGTGGATGCAGGGGCTCCGGACATGCCCATCGACGCGTTCGTCGATGGCGGGACGTGCGACTGCCCCTGCGCGACCGACGCCTGCGTCGGCGGCGAGTGTGTCCCGAGCGTGACCGTCCAACGGCTCGCGCTCGGAGAGCAGCACACCTGTGTCTCGGGCACGGGTGGCATCTACTGCTTCGGCGAGAACACGTATGGACAGCTCGGTCTCGGCGACGAGCGGGTGGGCATGAGCACCGATCTGCCGGAGCGCGTCGCGCTCGAGGGGACGGTGGTCGACCTCGCCGCGGGCAGTCGGAACACGTGCGCGGTGCTCTCCGATGGGACGCTGCACTGCTGGGGCGACGACGGGGACGCGCGCCTCGGCACCCTGGATCGCGGCGACGTGGCGGTGCCCACCCAGGTGGGCGCGGAGCTCGGCGCGGGTCTGGAGTTCGCGCGAGTGGCGCTCGATCTCCGCCATGCCTGTGCGGTGACGACCACCATGGCCGCCTACTGCTGGGGCCGGGCCGACGAAGGGCAGCTCGGGAGCCAGGAGGAGCCACTCCCGACGACCGTGACCGGGCCGACGCGGATCACCGGCATCGCGTTCGAGGCCATCACGGTCGGGGACGACTTCAGCTGTGGCCTCACCAGCTCCGCGGGGAGCCCTCGTTGCTGGGGGGCGAACGGCGCGGGCGAAGCTGGCCAACCCGCGGCGACCGAGTACGTGCTCGCCCCCGAGGCGCTGCCCTTCCGCCGTTACTCGCAGATCGACGCGGACCATCGCCGCGCGTGCGCGCTCACCGCCGATTCGGGGCAGGTCTACTGCTGGGGGTTGAACGGCGGCAACCGTTCCGGCTTGAGGGACACCTCGATGGGTTCGGAGGTCCGGGAGCCGAGCCGGGTGGCCGGCGACGTCGTCTTCGCGCGCATCGCGATCGGCCAGGAGCACAACTGCGGCGTCGACCGCGACGGCGCCCTCTGGTGCTGGGGCTTCAACCGCGACGGTCAGCTCGCGCTCGGCGACACGATGGACCGCGACGAGCCGACTCGAGTGGGCACGGACACCGACTGGGCGACGGTGGACACGGGCGCGTTCCACACCTGCGCGACCAAGACAGACGGCCGCCTCTTCTGCTGGGGCCGGGGCCTGTCGGCGCAGCTGAGCGCGTCCTGCGGTCGCGACGACGTCGCCGAACCGTGTCGCGTCTGCTTCCCGTGAGCCTCTCCCCGCCGCCCGGCTCGAGGAGCGAGAACGCGATAGACTTCCGGGGTGCGACACCTCTTGCTCGCGTCGTTGTGCCTGAGCTGCGGTGGCGCGTCGAGCCCCTCGACCCGCGCCCCAGTGACCGAGTCACCGCCGACCGCGGAGAGCGCGTCGACCGACGAGGACGAGTACGTCTCGCCTTGTGCCTACGCCGAGCCGGCCGAGCCCAGCGACCCCGAGCCCTTCGACATGCGCTGCGAGTCGGTGGAGCGACGGCAGGGCACCGAGCCGGAACGATCGGCGGCGGTCGGTCGCCTGCTTCGCACCGCACGCACGGCCCAGCGCGAAGAGCGCTTCGACGAGGCGATCGCTGCGTTCGAGCGTGCCAAGCGAGCGGCGCCGAACGACGCTGGGGTTCTGGGAGAGCTCGGCTGGGCCCGCTTCCGTGCCGGACTGGCGTGCGACGAGGCCACCGACGAATACGAGGAAGACGCCGAAGACTGCTCGCCCATGGTCACCCAGGCCGAGAACGAGCTCACCGAAGCCGCCGCGGCCGCGGTCACCGACGAGCGTCGCGGCATGCTCCACTACAATCTCGGCCGCATCGCGCTGCATCGCTGGCAGTTCGACGAGGCCAAGGAGGCGTTCCGAGTCTCCGAGTGCCTACGCCCGAACGAGACGGTCCGGAAGGCGTTGGCCGACGTGTGGGCGCTCGAGGCCAGCCGCGCCTGGGAGTCGGCAGAAGGCGCCACCGCGGTCGACGCGCTCCAGATCGTCGGCCAGCTGGACGCCTCACGGCGCGAGGCGGCGGACCGCGCCCTCGCGGCGTGGCGCGGCGGTCTGGACCTCCGGCGTGTCGCTCCTCCGCGCCAGGTGGAGCTCGTCGAGACGCTGGACGAGGTGTGCGAGGGCGAGTCTTGCGAGCTCGTCGGCGACTGGGTCGAGCACGAGGGCTGGGCGCTCGCACACGTGCGGATCGACGATGGCGCGGTCAGCGCTCGCCACGTGCTCGTGGCCCGAACGGCGCGCGGGCTCGCGGTCGTCGAAGAGCTGGGGTCCGAGCTCTTCGACGACCGCAGCGGAAACGCATACGTGCGTGAAGCGTTCATCGAGCCCGTGGAAGACGCACCCTTCTCGGTGATGAGCGCGACCTTCTCCTGGGGGACGGCGAGCGCGGAAGGGTGCAACTGGCTCACCGAGGCGTGGGTCACGATGATCCTCTGCTCGCCCCACGAGGGAACCGCTCACTGCTTCGCGTCGATGCGACTCGGTGCCGAGGTGTTCGAGAGCGACTCGATGCTTCCGACCGTGCAGGAGTCCCTCGGTCGCTGTCCCGAGTTCTCGACGCCGCCGATCCACGACGTCGACGTGACACCGAGCTTCTCCGTGTCGTTCACGCCCGAGGAGATGGTGGTCGAGCGCGAGCACGACGGCCGGACGTGGTGCTCTCCGCTGCGCGAGGCGCTGTGTGCCGGGGAACACCCGCCCGCTGCGTGCTCCCTCGACGGTGACACTCCGACCACGGCGCTCTGACCGAGCCACGAACCTCGGTCGGTCACCCCCGAATTCGCGGTATACGGACGCCCATGTCGGTGCTGCGGAAGAAGCCGCTCGCGCAGGTCGTCGAGGAAGCCGGCGACCCGAACCTCCACGAGCACGGTCACGACGCAGTGGCGGGTGGCCTCAAGCGCTCGCTCGGCGCGTTCCATCTGGCGATGCTCGGCGTCGGCGCGATCATCGGCGCCGGCATCTTCTCGCTGACCGGAACCGCGGCTGCGCAGTACGCGGGACCGGGCATCGTGTACAGCTTCGTGCTCGGCGGCGTGCTCTGTGCGTTCGCCGGGCTCTGCTACGCCGAGCTCGCGTCGATGATCCCGGTTGCGGGGTCGGCCTACGCCTACACGTACACGACCATGGGCGAGCTCGTCGCCTGGATCGTCGGCTGGGATCTGATCCTCGAGTACGCCTTCGGTGCGGTGACCGTCTCGGTCGCGTGGAGTGGCTACGTCTACTCGCTGCTGCACGACTCGCTCGGGGTCACGCTCCCCGACTGGATGGTGAGGCTCACCCAAGGACCCTGGGAGCACGTCACCCTCGCCGACGGAAGCCAGGCGAGCGGCCTCTGGAACGTGCCCGCGACCCTCGTGGCGCTCGGCGCGACGGTGGTGCTCTATCGCGGCATCAAAGAAGCCGCGTGGGTGAACAACCTGATCGTCGTCGTGAAGGTCGCGATCGTGTTGATCTTCATCGCGCTCGGCATCGGCGTGATCTCGGAGCTCAACCTCTTCGCCGATCCGGATGCCGGCGGTCTGGCCGCGCTCGTGCCGCCGGTCGAGACGGTGGTGGACCACGGCCGCGAGGTGTCTCGCTACGGCTGGGGCATGGGCGGCGTGCTCACCGGCGCGGGGGTCGTCTTCTTCGCCTACATCGGCTTCGACGCGGTGAGCACCACCGCGCAGGAGACCCGCAACCCCTCGCGGGATCTGCCGATCGGTATCCTCACCTCGCTCTTGGTCTGCACGCTCCTCTACGTGGGCGTCGCGATCGTGCTCACGGGCGTGGTGCCCTACCGAGAGCTCGACGTCGCCGAGCCGATCGCGCTCGGCATCGATCGCATCGTCGAGCTGCGTGGCTGGGATCCGGGAGCCCGAAAGCTCTTCACCGCGACCATCAAGTTCGGGGCCATCGCCGGTCTGACCAGCGTCATCCTCGTGATGATCCTCGGGCAGACGCGCGTGTTCTACGCCATTGCCCGCGACGGTCTGTTGCCGTGGTTCGGCAAGACGCACCCGAAGTTCCACACGCCCCACGTGGGCACGACGGTGACCGGCTTGTTCATCGCGTTCTGTGCCGGCTTGATGCCCATTCACATCGTTGGCGAGCTGGTGAGCATCGGGACCTTGCTCGCGTTCGTGGTCGTCTGCATCGGCGTGCCGCTCCTTCGGCGCACCGAGCCAGATCACCCGCGGGCGTTCGCCGTGCGCTTCCCGAACGCGATCGGTCTCGCGGGCGCCGCTGCCTGCCTGTGGGTCATGATCGGCCTGCCCTGGGACACGTGGCTGCGCCTCTTCGTCTGGCTGCTGATCGGCTTCACCATCTACTTCACGTACGGCCGCAAGCACAGCAAGCTGCGCGACCGCTGACTTCGCTCAGAGGAGCGACACGAAGAAGTCCCAGAAGGCTGGCGCGGCCAGGTCGTCCTGCCGGCTGTGGTTCATGCCGGAGGTCTGGCACCACACCACCGGTAGCCCTGCGTTGCAGCCGTCGTAGGCCTCGCAGGGGGAGGGCTCGACCGACGTCGTCGTGTCGCCGCAGCCGTTGCGCTCGAGGTGGGCGTCGCGCGCCCGTTCGCTCGCGCTGATGTCCACCGTGCCGTCGGTCTCGTCGTGGATGAGCAGCGCGGCGGTGCTGCCCACGCAGTCGCGCCCCGGCTGGCCGCCGGCGATGGTCGCCACCCCGCGCAGCTGGTCGCCGCGATCGCAGGCGAGCTGGTGGGTCATGAACGCGCCGCCCGAGTAGCCCGCCGCGAAGCGGCGATCGGGATCGGCGCAGTACGTGGACTCGATCTCGGCCACCAACGCGTCGAAGAAGAGCACGTCCGCGCCGCCGCTCATGGTGTCCCAGCATCGGTCCACCGCTCGACCGCGGACCACGATCGCGTCGGCGCCCGACTCGCGCTGGGTCGGCACGTTGTTGTTCTCGCGCATCGGGTTGTCCGAGCAACCGTGGAATTGATAGACGACCGGGTAGCGACGATCCGCGTCGTAGCCCTCCGGGAGCCACACCGCCCAGTCGCGGGTGGTCCCGCCGACCTCGAGCGTCTGCAGGACGAACTCGCCGGTCGCGATCGACGGCGCTCGCCCACAGCCGTCGGTGCCGACGGGCGGTCCGCCGTCGGAGCCCACCGAGCCGTCGATTTCCGGGGTCGAGTCCGTGTCCCCTCCGTCGTCGTCGCCGCAGGCCAGGGAGAGCACGAGAGCGAGGGTGAGCATGGTTCGCATCGGTGGAGAGCATACGCCCTTCCGGTCCCAGCTGCTCAGGCGCCGCGCTCCAGTGCCCTCATCCGCTTTCGAACCCAGGGCGAGGCCATCGCCCCACCGAAGAGACGCTCGCGGAACCACCGCCGCGCGGGGTCGCGCTGATGCTGCCTCGGCCACCAGGCGATGATCTCGGCTTCCGGGAGCTCCAGCGGCGGCCTCAGCACCCGCAGGTCGTGGAGCTCCTTGGCCCGCTCCGCGATCGTGCCCGCGATGGTGCAGATCATGTCCGAGCCACGGACCACCAGGGGCGCGGCCGCGAAGTGCGGCACCCGCAGGGCGACTCGCCGCTCTCGACCCTCCGCCGCGAGCGCTCGGTCCACCGCGCCGAGGGCCTGGCCCTCGATGGACACGAGCAGGTGGTCGAGCTCGACGTAGCGCTCGAGGCTCAGCCGACCGCGCACGTTGGGGTGGTCCTTCCGAACGATGACGCGAAAGGGGTCGCGGTAGAGCGTCCGCTGCATCAGCACGGCGGGCATCGGCATCGTCCCACCGCCGAGCACGAAGTCGATCTCGCCGGCCACCAGCCGCTGCACCGAGCGCGGCTCGAAGCGTTCGACACTCAGTCGGATGCCGGGCGCGTGGCGCGCGAGGAAGGCCAGCAGCTCCGGGAGCATGGCGAGCTCGAAGTAGTCGAAGGTGGCGATGCGGAGCTGCAGCTCCGCGGTCTCGGGATCGAACTCGACGGGCGCGGTGAGAGCCCGCCCCAGCTCCGAGAGGAGCGGGGGCAACGACGACGCGAGGCGCTCGGCCCGCGGCGTCGGCGCCATCGTGCGACCCGCGGGGATCAACAGCGGGTCGTCGAGCACCTCGCGCAGCTTCGCCAGCGAGTGACTCATCGCCGACTGCGAGACGTTCATTCGCGCGGCCGCGCCGCTGACGCTTCGTTCCTGCAAGAGCGCGGCGAGCGCCGGAAGCAGGTTCAGGTTGAGCCCGCGGAGACTCGCTAGGGATTCACGACCGCTCATATCAGCTATGAATAGTATGAGTTTTCGTTCATGAGCGCTCGGGCTCACGCTCGGGTCATGACGATTCGAGCAGACAGCGTGGTGACGGGCGGAACGGGGTTCCTCGGGCGATGGTTGGTGGCCGCGCTCACCAGGGAAGGGCGAGAGGTGGCGGTGCTGGCCCGTGGCGGCGCCGAACGGGCTCCGGCGCTCGAGGCCTTCGTCGACGCCCACGGTGGCGACGCCAGCCGAATGACCTTGGTCCACGCCGATCTCGCGGCGCCTGGGCTGGGGATCACCGAGACGATCGAAGGCGTTCGCGACGTCTACCACCTCGGCGCGATCTTCGGCTTCGGCCTCGAGCGCGAGCGGGTTCGCGAGACCAACGTCGCGGGTGCGCTCCGTGTGGCCGAGTGGGCGCGTGCGCAGCCTGGGCTGCGCCGGCTGATCGAGCTCGGCGGCTATCGGATGACCAAGATGCCGGACTGGCTCCTCGACGCCCCGCAGCCCCTCCCGGAGCCGATCCTCGACCGCCTCTACCGGCACTACGGCGCCTACGAGGCGTCCAAGTACGAGGCCCACCTGGCGCTGCTGCGCTTCGTCGCGGAGCACGGGCTGCCCTTCACCGCCGTACACCCGTCGACCGTCATCGGCAGCTCGGTGACCGGCGAGACCTCCCAGGTCACCGGTCTGGGCGAGATCGTCGAGAAGCTCTGGCGCGGCCAGATGCCCGCGCTCGCCGGATCGCCGGAGACCTGGGTGCCGCTCGTCACCGTCGACCATCTCGCGGCGTTCCTGGCCTCCGTGCCCACCCGCCCCGAGACCGTGGGGCGGGAGCTCACCGTGCTCGATCGGCGCACCCCGAAGCTGCCCGAGCTGGTGGCCGCGATCGGTGCGACGCTCGGCGTCGCGGTGCCCGCGCGGCTCGTCTCGGTCGGGTTGCTGCGCAAGCTCCCGAGCAGGCTCACCGGCGTCGAACGCGAGACCCTCACCTTTCTCAGCGAGGACGACTACGACACCGAGCAGGCCGAGGCGCACGCGGCCGCGGTCGGTCTCTCGATGCCGGACATCGAGCGCGCCACCGAGCGATGGGTCACCCACCTGGTGGCGACCGACTTCGGGCGATCATCGCTGGACGCGCCCGCGCGCTTCCGCTCGGTGGGTGGCTCGCGCACCTTCGAGGCGGGAGACGTGAGCTCCGCAGACACCCTCTTCCTGCACGGGCTCCCATGGGACGGTGAGAGCGGGCGCGACCTCGCCGAGCTGCTCCCGGGCGAGGTCGCGCGGGTGGACCTGCCTGGCATGGGGCGTTCATCCGGGGCACACGCGCCTCGTGAGCAGTGGCTCGCGGAGCTGCTCGCCGACCGCGGCGAGCCGATCCACCTGGTCGCGCACTCGCTCTCCACGGGGATCGCGCTTCGCTTCGCGGCGGAACACCCGGACGCGATTCGCAGCCTCACGCTGGTCTCGCCCTTCTTCCTGCAGCGACGGGCGCCCTGGTACCTGCGCTGCGCGGCGCTCACCCGGCGCCTGCTCCGAACGTGGGACGCCGCCACCCTGCAGAGGCGGCTCCTCGGAACCGAAGGCTCGATTCTGCCGGCGGTGGCGAGCGCCCGCCGGAGCCTCTCGCGACCGGCCGTGGCCGCGACCGTGGCGGGCTCGCTCGCGCAGGCGTCACACCACGCGGAGCGAGCCGAGCTCCGAGAGCTCCTCGCCCGATGCGCGCGCCCGGTGCAGCTGGTCCACGGCGAGCGGGATCCGCTGCTGGACGTGCCGGAGGGCTCGTTCGTCGTCACTATCGGCGACGCCGGCCACGATCCGCACGTGACGCGACCGACGGAGGTGGCCTCGGCGATCGTGGACTTCTGGCGGAGCGCGACAACCGGGGCCGGCTACGGCTCGCAGGTGTCGACTTCGAGCAGCGGCTCGAGCGCGTCGAGAATGCTCGCGAAGTAGCTCGCGTAGTCGCCGTCGCAGATGGAGCCGAGCACCGAGTGCCCGCCCTGCTCCTCGAAGAGCTTCGAGAGCTCCACGAAGCGCGGCGCAGGCTGGGCCGATGTGCCGTCCGACTCACACGATGGCGTGAACCGCACGCCGGACCCCGGATCGACCACGAACTGCTGGGAGTCGTCGGCGAGGATCACGTCCCAGTCCTCTCCGACGAGATCGGGCGGCACGCCGACGAGCGGCGCGAAGATCACGTCGGTGTCGCGGGTTCCGCGAACGTACGTGAGCAGGGTATCCACGTAGCGACTGATGGGATGGAGCGCCTCGTCCGCGTGCTCGCCGCAGCGCAAGTTGAGGTCGGTGTCGTACATCGTGCTCGACTGATTGAAGAGATCGAGGTCGGCGGCCGAGCAATCGGACTCGTCGGTCACGACCGACACGATCAGCACCGAACCCTCGCGCAGGAAGCCGTCGTTCGGCCCGTCGGCCTTGCCCCGATCGATCGCCATGTTGGTGCTCGGCACGAGCGCGCGCGCCATGGCCTCGAGCTGCTGCTCGAAGCCGCACCCATCGAGCCCGACGCTCGCCAGACACGTCAGATCGTCCGCGAGCGCGTTGATGCCCACGCCCGGGTCGTAGGTGAGGAAGCGCGTCTCGAAGGTGTCGGAACAGGTCGCTGCCCCACTGCGGGTCTCGTTCAGCAGGATGCCGTCGTCGCCAGGCATCGGGCACACCCCACCGGGTAGCATCGTCGGACCCGCGCCGATGTCGGTGGTGATGACCCCGACATGGAGGTCCTCGACGGGCGCGAAGGCGCCGACCGTGCCTTCCGCGTCGCGGCCCAGGGCGAGCGCTTCGAGGAGCCCGCGCACGCTGTCCTTGAGCCGAAGCTGCTCTTCCATCATCGACATCGAGTTGTCCACGACGAGCAAGAGATCGACCGGCCGCTGTGGCTCCGGGATGCACTCGTCGGGCATGTCGGTGGCGAACATGTCACCGACCTGCATGTCCGGCATCGAGAGATCCGCGACCCCCATGTCGGCCTCGGGGTCGGGGTAGCAGCGCTGGTCCGAGTGGCAGGACCAGCCATCCGGGCAGCCCTCCGAATCGGTGCACGAGTAGAAGCCCGGCTCGGGGTCGAAGCAGCCAGCGACGAGCACGAGCGCGATGGACAGCAAACGCATCAGAAGCTCCCCGTGAGCGAGAGGTTGGCCGGCCCGATGCGCAGCGCGACCGAGTCGTCGTCGTCGCCCGAGGTCGCCACGAGCACGAGCCCCACGGCGCCGAGCACGGCTCCGACCGCGAGCAGGCCGATGCCGAAGCCCGTGCGTCGGTCGGCGCGCTCCGCGTCGTCGGCCACGTCGGTCCAGGGCGTGCCCTCGTCGACGTCTTCCGCCGCGTTCCGGCTCGAGGCCGCGAGCCCGAACGCCAACGCGCCGCCGGCCAATAGACCGAAGCCGCCAGCCGCGAGCCCCCAACCGAGTCCCTGACCCGAGCCCTCGTCGGTGGGCTCCGGTGGTTGGATCGGCGAGGGCTCCTCTTCCGACTCTTCCGACGCCTCTGCCTCCCGTGCCTGGCGCTGCTCCTCGACGCGCTCGCGGAGCAGCCGAAGCCGTCCCTCGACGTTGGCGCGTATCGGCGACTCCGGGATCTCCTCGAGGTACTGCTCGTAGGCCTCGATCGCGCGGACATCGATGCGCAGCCGCTCGGCGGTGGTGCCGATGTTGTAGAGCAGCTCGGGTCGGTCGCTCAGCTCGTGGGCTCGCTCGAAGTGCTCGAGGGCCTCTTCGAAGCGTCCACCCTCGAACGCTGCCTCACCGGCGAGGAAGAGACCGCGGGCTTCGCTGTCTTCGTTGCCTTGTGCCTCCACCGTGACGGCGGGGCCGAAGAGGAATCCCAACACCAGCAATGGCACAGAGATTGGATGAGAGTGGCTCATGTCGGCACGCATTGTACCACTCTACTGCGATGAGTGTGCCAACTGGCACTCTTCAGGGCGCGGACCAGACGTATCCGGCGATCGACTCGTAGAGCCAGCCGTTGGTCACGGCGTTGTCTCGTTCCCCAGCGCTCGTCGTGTAGAAGTGGCTGCCGTCGCGGTAGAGCCGGAAGAGGGCGCGCGAGCCACAGGTCTCCGCCTGAGCGATGAACCCGAGCACGCCCTCGCTCGTGCCGCCGCCCTCGCACACCGACGAGGTCGTGTAGAAGCGACGCCCGTTGGTCTTGAGGCACCGGTAGAACGCGCGCGTGCCCGTGCTCATCGCGGCGTAGAGGTAGTAGAAGTTGGCCGACTCGAGGGTGTAGGGCGCTGAGCTCGCCTCCGCGAGATCGGTCGTATAGAAGTGGCTGCCGCCACCGTAGCTGCGGTGGACCCCCACTCGGCAGCCGGCGAGCGCGCCCTCGTCGCAGCTCCCGTCGCAGTCGTCGTCGACCCCGTTGCAGGCTTCGGCCGGCGCCTCGCAGGTCGGCGCGCAGCGGTCGGCGCAGCCGGTCGTGCCCGTGCTCCCGCAGCTCGTGGAGCAGGCGGCTCCGTCGGTGCATTCGTCGGGGCTCTCGCAGCCGTTGATCGGGTTCGCGTCGCAGTCGAGGAAGCCCGCGTCGCAGGTGCCGACCCCGCAGCTCCCCGCCATGCACGCGGGGCTCGCGTTCGTGACCACGCAGGAGCGGCCGCAGCCACCACAGTTCGTCGGGTCGGTCTGCGTGTCGGTGCAGCTGGCCCCGCACCGCGTCTCGCCGCCGACGCAGCTTCCGCCGCCGTCGATGCCTCCGAGATCCGGCCCGCCGAGGTCTCGCCCGGCCCCCGCGTCCACACGGCCGGCGTCGATCGCGCTCGGTCCGCCATCCGGGGGGCTCGCGTCGCGTCGGTCCATGGTGTCCACACCGGTGCTCGACGCGCAGCCGGCGATCAGGAGCATCGAGAAGAGGACTCGCACGGCTTCACCCTACCAAGGCGCGGCGAGCCGACATACTAGAAGGCACCATGCGAAAGGTGGAGCTACGCCGCGGGCCGGAAGAGGAGGAGCGCGACGGCACCGGGGGGATCGACGTCGAGCAGCGCCGGCCCGCCAAGGATCGACGCCGACGGATCCGCTGCCCCAAGTGCGGCTACCAACCGGTGCCGAGCGACCGCTGGTTCTGTGAGTGTGGGCACTCGTGGAACACCTTCGACACCCGTGGGCGGTGCCCCGCTTGTCAGAAGCAGTGGCTCCGAACCGCCTGTCTCCGATGCCACCAATGGTCCCTGCACGAGGACTGGTACGAGCCAGAGGAAGGGCCGAATTCCGGTTGAGCGGCCGGTGCCGCGTACTTGCGGTTCCCGAGCCCAACGGCTAGCTATCCCCCTGTCATGCTGCGTTATCGAGCCGACCTTCGAACGATCTTCTTCGTCGCGGCCTACTTCGCGCTGACGGCGGCGCTCTGGCTCGTCCTCCCGGGCGACCTGCTGAGCGACCATGGGGCGATTCGTTGGGAGCTCGCGATTCCGCTCTTCATCGCGGTCTGCGTCACCTCCTTCATGGGCGCGGTCAGCACGCACAACGCGGTGCACTCGCCCATCTTCAAGAAGCGCGGCCTGAACAAGCTCTGGCAGGTGATCCTGACGCTCACCTACGGCCACCCGGTCTCGAGCTACGTGCCCGGGCACAACCTCAGCCACCACAAGCACACCCAGTCGCGTCGCGACGTGATGCGGACCACCAAGCTCCGCTTCCGCTACAACCTGCTCAACGTCCTCTTCTTCTTCTTGCGCTGCGTGCCCTCGATCATGCGCGCGGACACGGCGTACTCGAAGCAGATGCGGACCCGGCACCCGAAGTGGTTCCGTCAGCTGGTGATGGAGGGCGCGGCCCTCTGGATCATCACTGGCGCGCTCCTGCTCCTCGACTGGCAGAAGACCATCGCGCTCTGGATCATCCCGCACCTCTACGCGCAGTGGGGCATCGTCACGATGAACGTGCTGCAGCACGACGGGTGCGACGCGGAGAGCGAGTACAACCACTCGCGGAACTTCGTCGGCAAGTTCGTGAACTGGTGGACCTTCAACAACGGCTACCACACGATCCACCACGAGATGCCCGGGCTGCACTGGAGCCTGACCCCGCAGGCGCACGCGGAGAAGATCGCGCCGCACATCCACCCGAACCTCGATCAGAAGTCGCTGCTCGCCTACATCTGGCGCGCCTTCATCATCGGCAAGCGCGAGACCTGGGACGGCCGTCCCTACATGCCGCCGGTCGACGGTCCGGACGAGGAGTGGATCCCCGATCCGCGGAGCACGCCGAACGACCTCGGCGCCGAGGGCATCGAAGAGCTCAACGCCGCCGTCGCTCACCGCGCCAGCGCCGCGAGCTGACGCGCCTCAGGGGCACCATTCGCCGTCGAGCTGAGCGCGGCCGGGGACGCACAGGTCTTCGGGCGCCATCCCGTAGTGCAGCTCCACGAACTCGGCGAGGGACGACTCGTCGACCCCGGTCGCGGTGTAGGCGTGCTCCCACGCGAGGGCGATCACCGGCGCCTCGAGGCCGCTCATGGGCGTGACGATGAAGCGAGCGTCCGCGCTCGGGTGTCCATCGCAGAGGGGGTCGGACCCGTGGCTCTCGACGACCGTGGCGAAGGCCTCGAGCACGTCCGGGCAGCCGTCGGGGCAGTCGTAGCCGAGCACGATGGCGCCGTGCTCCAGGCTGTGGACCAGGAAGCCCCAGGGCACCTCGTCGTCGTAGACCAGGAAGTCGGCCCAGACACCGAAGTGCGGCCCGCTCGCCGGTGGGGTGCTCGGGTAGGTGATCTCGCTGCAGGGGTCGCGGTGGTCACGAGCCCCTGCGGGCTCCGACCAGGTGGTGACCACGCACTCGGTCGCGGGGGCCATCGGCGTGCAGCCCGGGCGTGACTCCATGACGTCGAGCCGGACGGCCGCGTCGGCGTCCATGGGGGTGCCCCCGTCATCACCGCAGGCGACGACGAGAGCGAGGAAGGGGAGAAGCGAAGGGAGACGCACCGCGCGATCATCGCACGGCGGTCCCATCAGCCCAAGCCGGGGCAGCGCTCGGTGGCGGTGGCGGTGTTGTCGTCCTCGGTGCACTCGGCAGCGGCGTCGGCGCCATCGATACGGACCTCGTAGATGAGGTCGGTATCGTCCGGAACGCCCGTCGCCACACCCGTGATGCGTTCGCTCTGACCGGGCAGGAGCGGACCAGTCGTGGCGCCGTCGAGAATGACGGCCTCGGGGCCCGGCGTGGTCTGGACGATCTCCACCGGCACCCCAGCGGGGACTCCCCGGCTGCCGATGTTGGTCACCACGGCGGAGAGCCGGATCTCGTCGCGAGCGCAGGCAGCGGTCGCTTCCAGAGTGACCACCAGGTTCGGCGCGTTGAAGACGCCCGCGCCCTGCACGTTCTGCCGGTAGTTGTTGAGCCCTTCGACGCTCCAGTTGTCGGGTTCGCTCATCGGCACGACGCCGCGGTCGGTCACGTTGGTGACGTGGTAGGCGAACTGGTTCCAGATCGGACGGGTCCGCACCCAGCGGTCCGAGGGATCACCGAAGGCGTAGACCCCGCTGGTGCCGGTGGCGATGTCCGCGGGGAGCTCGCCGACGCTCACCCCGAGCGCCGCGGCGTAGGAGGCGGGGCAGTTGTCGCGGGTCACCGCCTGGTCGCGGTTCGCCGGGACCACGATCTCCGAGTTCCCATCCCGGTCCACGTCCACGACGATCGGGTACTCGAGCCCGGTGCGCGACGAGTTCGGTCGCGGGTCTGCCAGCACCTCGCTGCCGTCGTTGCCGTCGTAGACGTGCAGGAAGCACTCGTCGTTGTAGACGACCTCGGCGATGCCATCGCCCTGGAAGTCGAACACGCTCGAGCCGGTCACCGACGAGCTGATGTCCTGGGTCACCGCGGACCAGCGGAGGAAGTTCGTCGTGCCGGGTGCGCAGTCGCCTCCGACCCGCGGCGGGATCGAGAGACAGTCCGGGTCGTACACGGCGTAGGCGCCGGCACCCGCGGCGCTGATCTCGGGCATGCCGTCGCCGTCGAAGTCGGCGACGGTCGGGGCTCCGCCCGAGCCGCCTCCAGGAATGCTGACCGGGCCGTGCCAGCTCCCGCCGGTGCCGACGCGGACGGTGCCGGTCGCGCCGTCGAGCACGCGCACTTCACCGTCGCGGACGACGATGACCTCCGGTGTCCCGTTGACGTCGAGGTCGGCGACCGCGGCGAGCGCGTGCTGCCCGCCGGCGACGCTCCCCCACATCACCGTTCCATCGATCTCGAGCGCGACGCCTCCAGTGGTGATCTCCGGGACGTCGTCGCCGTCCAGGTCGGCCACGACCGACGTGATGAAGGTCTGGACGTTCAGCTGGCATTGACCGAGGTCGAAGAAGTCCATCCCGGCGTCGCTGATGTCGAGACCGTTCATGGCGTGACAGCCGAAGATCACGTCCGGCGTGCCGTCTCCGTTCAGGTCGGCGACGGTCGGCGCTGCGCGCCCGGCCCCGCCCGCGCTGCCCGTGGTGCGCCGCGCGAGCTCGGTGACTCCGTCGCCATCCACGATGCGGATGCCGTTGCCCTCGAGGTGGTAGAGGATCTCGAGCGCGTCGTCGCTCGGATCGAAGTTCGCGACCACCGGCACGCTGATCCAGTCCGGGTCGTCGGCGGAGTCGGGGCCGATCCGCCAGTGGGCCACGCCGGTCTCACCGTCGAGCGCCACCATGATGGTGTCGGTCGACGAGCCGCCGGTGTACGCGGTGACGATCACGTCCGGGATGCCGTCGCCGCTCACGTCGCCGACCACCGGAGTCATGATGACGTTCTCGTAGAGGCTCCCGTCCGCCATCTCACCTTCCCAATGCCACTCCACCTCGAGGTCGACGTCCTCGAAGTCCGGGAGGATCTCGCACGCCGGATCGCGCTCGGGGATGGGCAGGCACCGGTCGACGACGGTCTCGCAGTAGTCGCCCTCGGTCAGGCAGTCGAAGTCGTCCATGCACTCCATGCCCGGCGTCGCGCAGGCATCGTCCAGGCACACGTCACCGGCGTCGCAGCAGAGCTCGTTGCTCGCGCCGCAGAGCGCCTGGTCGGCGCCGCAGTCGGCGGCGCAGACGACGCCGTCCAAACAGATCTCACCGGCGCCACAGCACACCGAGCCGTTGTCCCCGCAGCGCTCGTTCTCGCAGATGGGGAAGCAGTAGAGCTCGTCGACGCACTCTTCGGTCTCCGCGCAGCAGAGGCGGCCGGCGCGGCACGTCTTGTCGGCCGCGCAGTCGCCGGCGTCCACCGTGGACATGTCCATCCCGCCGGCGTCGGGTCCGTCGCGGTCGCGGCATTCGTTCTCGATGCAGATCTGACCGTCGTCGCAGTCGCTGGTGGTGTTGCAAGGGGAGCCGCCGTCGTCGCAATCGCACGCGACCATCAGCAACAGGACCAAGGGGGTGAGTCTCCGCATCGGTAGCCCCATCCTGAGGGATCGGAGCCGCCGTGGCGAGAAACTCCTTCACGCGAAACGGCCCGACCGCCAGAGAGGCGATCGGGCCGTGACGTCGCGTCGAGGGGCAGGGCCTACTCGCCGCCCTCTTCGAGAACCTCGTCCGCGGTTTCGCCGGTCTCCGGGTGCTCGACCACGTTCTCGCCGTCCGCCGCGGAGGTGCGGTCGGGCGGGGTCTCGTCCTCGGGCAGCCGCGCCTCTGCCGGCAGCTCGCCCTCGAGCGCGCCGAGGAACGCGACGATGTCCCCGATCTGACCGTCCTCGAGCTCCTTGCCGAGCTGGACCTGCGCCATGATCCGGACGACCTCGCGCAGGTCGGTCTGGGTCCCGTCGTGGAAGTAGGGCGGGGTGAGGGTGATGTTCCGGAGCGTCGGCACCTTGAACTTGTGCCGGTCGTCCTCGTTCTCGGTGACGTTGAAGCGCCCGAGGTCGGCCTCGGTGATCTCGCCGCCGCGCATCTCGAAGTAGTTCTGCACGAGGCCCATCTTCATGTACATCGTGCCGCCCAGGTTCACGCCCTGGTGACAGGTGGTGCAGCCGACCTCCTGGAAGGTCGCCCAACCGCGCTGCTCCTGCTCGTTCAGCGCGCTCTCGTCGCCGTTGAGGAACTCGTCCCAGCGGCCCGGGGTCACCAGGTAGCGCTCGTATTCGGCGATGGCGTTGGTGATGTTCTCCTTCGTGACCGGGTCGTCCTCGCCGTAGACCGCGGCGAAGCGCTCCGCGTACCACTCGTCGGCGGCGATCTTCGGGACCACGTCGGTGAAGCTGCCGCCCATCTCGATCGGGTTCTCCACCGGTCCGGCGGCCTGCTCTTCCAGGTCGGCCGCGCGCCCGTCCCAGAACTGAACGAAGTTGAAGTGCGCGTTCAGCACGGTCGGCGAGTTGATCGGACCGACGGCCTCGCCGATGCCGGCGGAGGTGGCGCGGTCCTCCGCGCCGCCGTGGTCGAGCGTGTGGCAGGTGGCGCAGGAGACGGTGCCGTCACCGGAGAGGATCGGATCGTGGTAGAGGCGTCGGCCGAGGTAGACCTTGTCCATGTCCACCTCGGGGGCGACCAGAGGCTCGACGGGCGGGGCGGCGTCGCTCTCGGACTCGCCTTCCGTTTCGGCCGTCTCTTCCTCTTCGTTGCACTGGTCGCAGCCGGCCGCGAAAGCCAGCGCGAGCAGCACGCGCATCGCGGTGCTCTTCATGGGGATCTCCTCCTAGGGCTGGGGTCGGGCGACGGCCAGGCCGGCCTCGTCCTTGGACGCATCATAGTGCGAGTCCGGCTCGATGAAGATGCGTTTCATCTCGGGCATCTCCTTCCGGATCGCCGTCTCGATCCGGTTGATCGCGCCTTCGACGTCACCGATGCCGAGCTCGCGATCGAAGTGGATCTTGAGAGCGAGGATCACGTCCTCCGGACCACGGTGCATCGAGATGAGCTGGGTCACCTCTTCGACCTCTGCGTCGGCCTCGACCATGTCCACGATGCGCTGCCGGACCTCGAGCGAGGCCGACTCGCCGAGCAGCAGACTGTGGGTCTCGCGGGCGAGAAGGTACGAGACGGCGACCAAGAGGATGCCGATCGAGAGCGAGCCGAGCGCGTCCCAGCCATACCAGCCGGTGGCCTGGGTCAGGCCCACCGCCGCGAGCGCGATGATGAGTCCGAGCAGCGCGGCGGAGTCCTCCATCAGCACGACCGGGATCGTCGGGTCCTTGGTCTTCAGGAAGACCTCGACCGCCTTGCGCTCTCCCTTCAGCTTCCAGAACTCCTTGAGCGCGACCATGAAGACGTAGCCCTCGAAGACGATCGCGGCTCCGAGCACGATGTAGTTCCACATCGGGTCGCCGTGCTCGGTGTGTCCCTCTTGGCCCGCCATGAAGCCGTGGACCCCCTCGTAGATGGCGAACACGCCACCGAGCAGGAAGATGACGATGGCCACCATGAAGGGCCAGAAGTAGCTCTCGGGGGCATAGCCGAGAGGGTGGAGCTTGGTCGGCCGCCGGTTCGCTCGTCTCATCCCGAAGAGCAGCAAACCCTGGTTCGAGGTGTCCGCGACGCTGTGCACCGCCTCGGAGATCATCGCGGTGCTGCCGGTAAAGATCCCGGCGGCGAATTTGCTCGCCGCGATCAGGCCGTTGCCTGCCATCGCTGCGTAGACGACCTTCTTCGAGTTCCCGGCCATGGCGCCCGGGATACCACGAAGATCATTCGGGGCGAGGGCAGAGGTCGAACTCGCTCGGGAACGCCATGCACTGGTCGAGGACCTGGCAGCAATACTCGGAGCCCGGCGCGCAGGCCCAGCCCTCGTCGGCTTCACCGAGATCGCAGCGGACCCGCCCGGCCGGCGGCGGGACGTCGGGTACGCAGACGCCCTGGACCGTGAGCCGGGCCAGGTCGAGGCAGGGGTCGACGCGCACACGCTGGCAGTAGAAGCCGTCGCCGCAGCGCGGGTCGCCCTCCGCTCCACAGTAGCGGTCGGTGCTCACGCAGCCGAAGTCACAGACGAAGCCGCAGCCGGGCATCTCGTCGCACTCGTTGCGTGACAGATCCACGCAGGGGTCCTCGAGCGCGATCGGCTCGGTCGTGGAGGCGAAGCAGCCCGCGAGCAGGACGAACGGGATCCATCTCGGCGACATGACCTTCGGTCGGTCCGACCGAGTCGCTTTTCCAAAAGGGGTGCTCAGAGACCGGTCTGAGGCGGCGGCCCCCGCCGCTTCAGCACCGCGAGGTTGGCCTCGTCGTCCTCCACGAGGAGCTCGAAGTGCTCGGCGACGATCGGCTTGGTCAGCCAGTCGCGCATGCCGGTCCAGTCGGCCAGGTATTCGATGGGGGTCCGCTCGACGACGTACTCGCCCTCTTCGCCCGCGAGGAGGGCCTCGTAGGCGGCGATGTTCACCTTGCCGTCGAGGTTGATCGTGCGGTCGTGGAAGAAGCCGAGGGTGCCCGTCTGGATGGCACCGACCCACGTCTCTTCGGGGACGTTCTCGTGGATCCAACCCACCACCTGGAAGTGCATGTGGTCGGCGCCCCCGCGCCAGTGCCGGAAGTGGAGCGCGCCCATCAGCGCCACCGCGAGGATCGCACCGACCGGCACCACGTGCTTCAGCGCACCGCGCGCGTGGACCCAGCGCACGGCCCAGGTCGCCGCGACCGCGAAGAGCAGGGCGAGGAAAGGCGAGGTCGGGAGGAAGTAGCGCGGGAGGAACCACGCGGCGCCGAAGTAGAGACCGTAGAAGGCCACCATCCCGCTCAGGTAGATGCCGATGGCGATCACCAGGGTCCGGGCGGTCGGGGTCAGCTTGCGCCGGTTGGCGAAGAGGAGTCCCACGGCCGCGACCACGACCAGGGTCGCGATGCCGATCATCCATGGTCGGTCCGAGAGAGCGTGCGGAATGGGCACCACCGTCATCAGGTACTCGGCGAGCACGATCGGGATGCCGCCGAGGTTTCCGCCGAAGTCTCCGGTGAGCGCTTCGGCGCGACCGCTGACCGGCATGAGGTGACCGAACTCGAGCACGTTGAAGACCAGCCAGGGCGACGCCACGGCCACACTCGTCGCGCCGAAGGTCATCACGCGCGCGAGTCGGGGCTTCAGCTCCGAGCGCTCCGAGAGCGCCGGCAACAGGTAGGTCAGGCAGATGGCGGCGATCAGGAAGGCGGCGTCGTTCCGCACCCAGAAGCACAGGCCGAGCAACGCGCCGAAGCCGAAGGTGCGGCGCCACGACCAGAGCTCCCCCGGCCGCGCGAGGAACGCGTAGGCGACACCGGTCGCGACCAGCGCGTAGAAGCCGGTCTCGAGGCAGTTCATCGTGTGCGGCATCACCACCGGGCTCGCGAACCAGAAGCCCGCCGCGACGGCGCTCGTCTCCTTGGCGTGCTCGCGGCCGACCAGCGCCCGTTGGCCCAGTCGGTAGAGCAGGAACGCGGTTCCGGCCGCGGCCAGGATCTGCAGGACCTGCGCGATCAGCACCCCGAGCAGACGGTCGCCGCCGACGATCGCGTAGGCGAGCGCCCACACGAAGGTGGTCAGGGGCTGGGTGCCATTGGTGGGCATCTCGCCACCGGCCACGCTCAGGCCGTGCCCGAGGCCGACGTTGCGGCCCATCGTGAGCATGAAGTAGCCGTCTTCCGTCGGCCACTGCGAGAGCAGTCGCCCTTCGGGGACGCTGACGTCTCCGCCTTCGACCAAGGGCGCGACGCGGGCGAAGAGCCCCATCGCGAACAGAACGATCAGCAGCGCTCGAAGAGCCACGCGCGGCCTTAGCATGGGCCCGCGGAGGGACCAAGAGCGGCTGGGCTCAGCGGAGCTTCCGGATGCGGAGCGGCTTGGTCATGGCCGAGATCGCGCGGCGGCCCGGCCGGGCGCCGCCGCCCCGATAAGGGGCATCGGACTGCTCGCCGGGCCGGAAGCTCCGGATGACTCCGTCGAGCTCGACGTGATCGACCCGCGGCAGGTCTCGGAGCTCCTCGGCGTGAACGGCCACGGCGTCGCCGACTCGGAGCACGACGGTTTCGGCGTCCCCGTCGGCGAAGGTGTCCGGGAAGAGCGCCCGCATCGCGGTCGAGGCCATCGCCTCTCGCTCGGAGGGTCCGACGATCAGCGGTGGCCCCTCGATGTCGCAGACCAACGGCGGGCTTCCGTCGTCCGGCACCACGACGAAGTGGTCGCCACCGCTCACGCGCCGCGTGAAGCGGCCCTCGTCGTCCGTCCCATCGAGCCATGCCTCGCGGTACACCTCGCCGGCGCCGCTGGGACCCAGCGCGGCCACCTTGCCGACGATGGCCTGGCTGGCCGGCGGCAGGAGCCCACGGCGATCCTCGCCCTCGGCGTCGAAGGGGCGCTCGATCGACATCCGGCGCCGCCGGAAGTACTCGAGCATCGCGAGCCAGACATAGATGTTGAGGAACGCGAAGAAGGTCACCGTCCAGATGACCAGACCGACGACCCCCCAGCCACGGGGCATGCCCACGTAGGGACCGATCAGCTCGACCAGCCACGCCAGCGGCGCCAGGAGCAGCGAGCGACCGAGGGCGCGGAGCCAGACCGCGACGCCCCGCTTGAGCTTGCGGAGGATCTTCCCTTCGTTCTCCACGAAGTGGGAGCGGTCGAGCTCGTAGGACTGGTCGACGCGCTTCTGGCGATAGAGGATCCGGCGCGCCTCGAAGCCCTTGCCCGAGGGCCGGAAGCGATCCTCGAAGCGGTGCCGGACGACGAACGCCTCGCTGCCGCCGCTCCCCTCCGTGCCCGGGCCCATGCGCGGGATGATACGCTGTCGATCGATGGGGCGCTTCTTCATCCTCTTCGGGGTCCTGCTGGTCACCTACCTGGGCTTCTTCCTCTTCCCGACACCGAACGATGGGCAGAGCGCGGAGCAGGTCGCCGGGATGCCGGTCGTGTGCGTCGGCGCCGCCGAAGAGGAGCCGTGCTGGCTGACCATCGGCGCGGGCCAGGGCGTCGTCCTGGTCGGGATGGGCGGCGCGGGCGTCGTGTGCTTCGCGCTCTACAGCGTCGGGCTGCTCTTCGCGACCGGGCAGCTCGCGGCGGGCGGCCTGGCCATCGGACAGGTCGGCTTCGGTGGGAGCTTCTTCCTCGGCCAAGCCGGGGTCGGACCCGTGGCGCTCGGCCAGCTGGTCGGCGGGGCGCTCGTCGCGGGACAGGGAGCGCTGGGCGCGAGCGGCGGCGACTTCTTGAAAGAGCTGAGCGCCGAGCTGAATCAGATCCTCGGCAAGGGCGGCGAGCCGCCACCACCGAAGGTCTAGGCCGCGGCGCCCTTCATCGCGAGCGTCTCGCGCGCCATCTCGGCGAAGCTCTTCTTCTGGATGTCGAGCTCGTCGGCGTCGGTGTAGAGCTTCTCCAGCACGCGCGGCTCGAGCCCCACGATGCGCGAGATCGCCGGGCCGGCGATGCGGCCGACGATGGGGTGGTTGAACCCATCCTGCATCACCCGAAGGAAGCGGTTGAAGGGTCGGTGCTGGACCTCTTCCTTGAGTCCGATGAGCTGGATCCGGTGGAAGGCCTCGAGCAGCCGCTTGCCGCTCGGGTCGGTCATGTCCATCGGTCGGAAGAACACGTCGCGCAGGAACGGGCCCGCTCGCCAGGTGAAGATGGCGAAGGTCAGCAAGGCGCGCGCCTTCTGCAGCGCGCTCTTCTCGGGCTGGGCCTTCTCCCACGCCTCGTACTTCGCCGACGCGTAGTACTCGACCATGAAGTAGTCGATGGCGATGTGCCGTGACTCGTCGCGGTTGATGAGCCGCATCGCCTGGTCGCTCATCGCGTCCCCGACGAAGTCGTTGAGCGAGCGGAGCAGGGCGATGTCGAGGAGGATCTCGCCGCTGGTGATGTAGGCGTTCGCGACCTCCGGCGAGACGTGCCGGAGCACCTTTCGGAACGCCGGCGCGAAACGCTGCAGGTGTCGGTTCACCTGGTAGTCGCGGTAGTGGTGCACGTCGTAGTGCTCGGCGAGCCGCTTCGCGACGACCGCGTGGCGCTCCTCGTCGACCACGAAGGTCTCGAAGATGGACTGCAGCGTCGGATCGTCGACGAGGTCGCGCTGCACCTGGAAGAGCTGTCCGGCGAGCCGCTCGATGGCGGACATGTCCGTGAAGTACTGGACGATGGCCATCTCGTCGTCGCGCGAGAGCGCCTTCGGTTCGACGGTCCAGTCGAGATCGTCGTCCGCGTCCCACTGGAGACGGCGGCACTTCTCGAGCATTCGGTCCAGGTCCACGGCGCCCACCAGTCTAGCAGGGTCGGGGTCGGTCGATCATCCTCGGTGGCGCTGGCGGGAGGCCGGCCGCCGTGAAACCTTGGCCGCATGACGTCGTTCCTTCGCCTCGCCGGCACTTGCCTCGCCTTGGTCTCGGCCGCGTGTGGGTCGGATGGTTCCGTGACCGTCACCGGCGAAGAGCTCGGTGCCGATCCGGAGTCCTGGGTCGGCGACCAGCTCTGGGTCGAGGGAGCCCCGAAGGGGGAGATCTGGTGCACCGGGGCGGGGTGCGCGGAGCCGCCGTGCAACAACTGCTGGATCCGCTTCGGCTACGGGGAACCGAACGACGTGATGGTCGTGGACCCAGATGAAGGCGGGCTACCCCAACCGACCTGGACCCAGAACGGTCGCTTGCCGGGCGGTTGGTGCACTGGGTTGTGCGAGCCATGGAACACCGGCTGCCGGGGTCACGAGCTGTCGCTCTCCTGCGCGCCTTCGGTGCCCGCGCGCATCGAGGCCCTTCACGGGAGGCTGCGGCGCAGCGAGGGTCTCGCCGACTACGAGCTGGTGGTCGACGACGTGCGTCTGGCACCGGCGGGACCGACCACCGAGACGCGGACGGTCGGGGACCACGACACGACGCTCGAGGAAGCCGACTACGACGGACCTCGACCGGGCCTCTGACTGGAGTGGCGGGTGGGATTCGCACCCACGGCGACCGGGTTTGCAATCCGGCTCCTCACTGTTCGGACTCCGCCACGGAGCGGGTGGATGAAGGCGGCGACGAGAAATGACGAGACGAGATGACCCTTTCGGGTCGTCGCGAATCAGGCGATGTAGTCCCGCCGGCATTCGCCGCGGGCTCTTGGTAAGCACGTCGGCAGACTCGTCAACGGTCTCGCCGCTCGATCGGGCCTGAGCTAGCTTCTCAGCCATGGGCACCTGGGGTAGTGGCATCTACGACAACGATGGCGCGCTGGACGTTCACGCCGACCTGACCAAGGCGGAGAAGGCCGCCGACCTATCGGTCGATGAGCTGGCGGTCTACGCAGGTCTGAAAGCGCGCTTCGACGTGGCGCCGGACGAGCTGGCCGAGCTGGCCGCGGTGGTGCGAGCGCGAGCCGACGAACTCGACTCGCTCCCGGCGGAGGTCGGAGCCGCGCTCTCGGCGCTGGCCGCAGACCCCGAAGGGACGATGAAGGCGCGCTCGCGATCCGAAGAGCTCCGCGAGGCTCTCGGAGGCTACTGCGACGGCCCCCACCTCGAGGCACTCCTGTCCCACACCCCAGGCCGCGCGGTCATCGCCCGCCTGGTCGACCGTTGTCGAGAGACCCTCGACAACACCTGGCCGGACCTCTACCGCGCCGCAGCGGACCTCGCCGCGTTGGGCGTGATCATCGAGCTCCAGAGCCTCGGAGCGGAGGTCGACCCCGACGAGGCAAAGGAGTGGCTTTTTGGATACCGCGCGGCGCGTCGCGCGACGTCGGACAGGGACGAGGAGTTCTGGGAGGAGTACGACGAGCGAGTGCTCGCCGGCTTTCGGCTCCTCCTGGGCGACGACTTCGAAGAGGACGAAGACGAAGACGACGACTGAGCACTGCCCGCGGCTATCCTCGTGGTCGTGAGCGATGAGATCGTTGCCGAAGCACTCAGCCGCTTCGCGTCCATCCGAGTGACCATCGTGCTCGACGAAGCGACGATCGCGGTCGAGCGCTGGCATCAGCCGGGCTCGCACGTGGAAGCGACGGGGACGCTCTCGGCGGACGAGGTGGAGTCGATCCGGTCGCTGGCCGCGAAGGTCCGGCAGGAGGAGGAGTCGCTCATCGTCGGGGACTTCTACGCCGACGGCGAGGAGCGGCTGAAGGTGTCGGTCGGTGGTCGGCGCGTGGAGCTCCACAACGACTCGGACCGCATTCGGACGCCTGGCGCGCAGCCGCTGCTCACACGATGCTACGAGCTCGCGGATCGCGTGCTGCCCCGACCTAACTAGCGGACACCAGGACCTCGTGGTCGAGGAGCACGCGCAGGCGTGCCTCCCCCAGCGCATCCGCCGCGGCCGCACCGGGGCCGCCCTCGCAGGTCGCGACCGTCTCGAGCTCGTCCGTGGTCAGCACGATCGGATCCGAGTCCCGGTAGGTCCGGAGCGCGATCCGGTCGCCCCGTCGTTCGCTGGCGGTTCGGGGGCCGAGCACGACGAGGTCCGGGAGCGGCCCGGGCTCGAGTGCGCGTACGGCGGCCAGCAGCGCACGCCGATGGCGGTCCACGGTCGCGCCGCCGACGGCGAGCGCGCTCGCTCCGTCGAGCCCTTCGACGAGCTCGTGGCACTCCGCGTAGAAGCGCTGCTCCTCGAAGCGCCGCTCGCCCCAGAGCGCGGCGTAGAGGGCGGGCGGCGGGTGCTGGAAGGGCCGGTCCTTCTCGAGGGCGAGCGCGAGCAGCGCCTCGTCGCCGACGCCGAGCTCCCGAAGGCAGTGGTGGGCGAGGCTCTCTTCCATCGCGGCGAGGAACGCACGCAGCGCGAGCCAGAAGCGACCGCCGTGAGCGCCGCGGGTGTGCTTGCAGAACCAGGTCGCGCAGACCGCGTTGCGGGCGACGTGAACGGTGCAGCGCGCGTGCTCGTCGCTGGCATCCAGATAGCCACACGCGAGCTCGGCGTCCTTACCGAAGCGCTCTTCGTCCGCCGCGCGCCAGAGCGGGTAGGTGGGTGGTCGGTCGATGCCGAGCGGGGTCACGCCGGCGCGCTCGCGGATGCGGGCGGCGAGCCGCTGGCGGCCCCGCTCGAGGCGCGGGTCGACCGCTCGGAAGAACGCGCCGACCTGGAAGTTGGCCAGGACCGGTTCGTAGGTGCAGCAGCGGACCTCGGCGTGGAAGGCGTCCGACTCGTCGCCGACCATCGGGCACGCACGGCAGTCGGCGCGGTGCTCGACCGGAACCACCGCCGGGTCCAGGGCGGCCCGAGCCCAGGTGCGCATCAGCGGGGGGAGCGCCTCGAGGGCGGGGTGGGCCGAGCTCATGGCGGCACCATAGCGCCTTGCGGAGGGGCGCGAGCGGGGCCATTCCACGCGTACGATGGCCGACGAGTCGACCGATTCCCCGAAGACGGGCTTCTGGGCACGCTACGTGCACTTCGCCCAGCGGCGCTGGGCGCTGGTGCTGGTGGTCGTCGCCGGCATCACCGCCGGATCCGTCGTCGGCGCGAAGAACCTGAAGATCGACTCGCGGATCGAGGCCCTGCTCCCGGGGGACACCCCCTCGCAGCTGGCCATCGCCGAGCTCAAGGGGCGGGCGGCGACCACCGCGCCGCTCGTGCTCGTGGTCGCCAGTGACGACCCGGAGCTGAACCGCAGGCTCGCCCGCGAGGTGCGCGACGGCGTACTCGAGTGGCCGGAGACCCGCTGGGCGGTCGACCAGCGCTCGCCCGAGCCCTTCTTGGACCGGCGCCTGCTCTGGCTTCCGGCCGAGGAGCTCGAGGGGCTCGCCGACCGGGTCGAAGAGCTGGTCGACCATCAGCGCTGCGAAGCCAACCCGATGTGCTTCACCCTCGACGACCCGCCGGAGCTGCCCGACGAGGAGGAGCTGCGCGAGCTCTTCCTGGCGCAGCCGGAGGTGAAGGGGCTGGCGGCCTTCGTCAGCGGCGGCGCCGACGGAGAGCAGGAGCTGCCCACCGACGAGGCGTCGATGGAGTCGGTCGGCTTCCTCTGCGCGAACCAGGGCCGGGTGTGCATCGTCGAGGCCTCGCTCGAGGGCGACTCGAGCGACCTCGGGTACGCCACCGAGATCCTCACCCGCTCCCAGGCGCTGCTGGACTCGAAGCGGCCGGACGACGCGCCCGAGTCGCTGCAGATGGTGGTCTCGGGCCGCTACCGGAACGCGCCGCTGACCGCGCAGCGGGTCGGTGAGGACCTGCAGGCGACCTCGATCGCCGGCCTGGTGCTGCTGGTGCTCCTGGTCGTGGCGCAGTTCCGGGGACCGCGGGCGGCGTTCGTGCTCCTGGCCCCGGTGGGCCTCGCGGTGTTGGCCACGCTCGGCATCCTCGGCTTCGTGCACCCGACGCTGAACCTGATCAGCGCGTTCACGCTGGCGATCTTGGCAGGCCTGGGCATCGACTTCGGGCTCCATCTGCTGACGCACTACGGCGAGCGTCGCCAGGCGGGCGAGGCGCCCGACACCGCGATGATCTCGACGCTCGACGCGATGTGGCGATCGGCCGCCACGGCTGCGGTGACGACCGCGTGTGCCTTCGCGGCGCTCGGGGCCGCGGAGTTCCGCGGGTTCGCCGAGATGGGCGTGAATGCCGCCCTCGGGATCCTGCTCAGCCTGGTCGCCTTCCTCTTCGTCTTCCCCTGGCTCGTGCTCCTGCTCGACCGGGTCGTGAAGGAGAAGGGGAGCCCGACCCGCTACCTGCCCTTCGACAGGATCCGCTCGCCGAGCCGCGGCGTGCTTCGCGCGTTCGTGGTCCTCGGCGTCCTGCTGTCCATCGCGGGTGCACTGGTGGGCGCTGGCGTGGTCGGACCGGGCCTCACCTTCGAGACCGACTTCGGCAAGCTCCAACCGGATGACCAGGGGCACGGCATCGCCGCGGTCCAGGACGCGCGGGGCGGCACCAGCGGCGCGATGGTCTACCTGCTCGCCGACGACGCGGACGCGCTCGAAGCCGCCGCGCTCGACGTCGGCGCGCGCGAGATGCCGACCGACCAGACCCTGCTGGTCACGCCCCGCACGCTCGTGCCGGGCGACCAGGAGGCCAAGCTCGCCGCCATCGGTCGCATGCGCGAGGCCGTCGCGAGCGTGCGCGGTCACCTGCAGGGCGAAGCCGCCGAGCGGATCGCCGCGGTCGAGCCGCTCCTGGCGATCGACGAGCCCTTCACCACCGAGGACCTGCCGCTCTGGGCGAGGGACCTCCTGGTCGAAGCCGACGGCAGCACCGGTCGGATGGCGCTGCTCTACCTGAAGATGCGCGCCGCCGACGCTGCGTTGATGGAGGACTTGGCGAACCGCATCCAGACCTGGCGGGAGGCGAACCCGGCGGTGACCTTCGCGTCGCCACACGCGGTGCTCGGCGAGGTCGTCCCCGGTCTGCAGAAGGACGCGCCGACCATGATCCTGCTGGCGCTGCTGGGGCTGACCTTGGCCACGCTCGCCATCGGCCGCAGCGTGAAGCGCACCCTCTGGGTCCTCTCGCCGGTCCTGCTCGCCTCGGGCATGGCCGCCGGCATGCTGGTCCTCGTCGGCGTGAAGCTGAACCTCTACGACCTGCTCGTGGTTCCGGTCGCCTTTGGCGTCGCCATCGACGGAGCCGTCTACGTCGTCTGGTCCATGCGCGACGAGGCCGCCTCCGACCTCCCCATCGCCAGCCGCGCCGTCCTCGGCTCCACCCTCACCACCATGACCGCCTTCGGCAGCCTCATGGTCGCCAACAACCCCGGCCTCGCCAGCATCGGCCACGCCGCCATCGTCTGCATCGGCCTCACCATCCTGACCAACCTCATCTGGCTCCCCGCCGCCCTCTCACTCACAGGGGGACACTCCCCCCCCTCCAAACCCCCGACAGAATAGGGCTCTCCGAGAGCAAAATGAAAACTGTCGCGAGGCCCACGGAAAGCGGGCCCGCGACTACACCATCGCGTCGCTGGCGATCGTCGGGTTCGCCCGCACGAACTCGACCAGCTTCCCGAAGTACGAGCGCAGGTTCGGGCAGTGGATCCCCGCCTCCGCGAGGTGACGGCTGGCGTTGTCCGTCAGGTAGTGCGTCGGGTGCACGAAGTAGTCGATCACGTGCGGCGGGAACTCGAAGAGCGACTCCACCCCGGGCACGTGCGCGACGGCGCCCTTCGCGAGCCCGAGCGGCAGCGGAATCTTGATGAGCTTCTTGCCGGTCTCGCGCTCCATGGTGTCGATGAGCTCGACCACGGTGAGCGGCGCCGGATCCGCGAGCTGGTAACACACCCCGACGTTGTCGGTGCGCGCGCTGAGCGCCGCGATCGCGCTCACCACGAAGTCGCGCGGCACCACGTTGAAGCGCGTCGCGCTCGGGTCGCCGACCAGCGGCATCACCGAGAGCGGCCCCGGCTGTTTGAGCACGAAGCGGATCGCGAAGTAGGGCCCGTCGAACTTCTGCGTGGCACCGGTGGCCGAGTCGCCCACCACGATCGCCGGCCGATAGATGGTCGTCGGGATCCGGTCCATGCGCCGACGGACCTCGACCTCCGCGTAGTGCTTCGTCGACTCGTAGTGGTTGTTGAAGGGCTGACCGAGCTCGAGGTCACCCTCGCGGAACGGGCCCGAGTAGCGTCCGCTCACGTAGCAGGTGCTCACGTAGTGGTGCCGTTCGAGCTTCGGGCACTTCTCGCAGAAGTCGAGCACGTGGCGGGTCCCGAGCACGTTGACCTTCTCCGCGAGCTCGAGCCCGACGGCGAGGTCGTAGACGGCGGCCAGGTGGTGGACCTCGACCGTGTCCGCCGCGAGCTCCGCGAGACGCGCACCGAGTCCGAGGTCGGGCAGCGTGATGTCGCCTTCCACCAGCTCGATGCGGTCGCCGACGCCGTGTTCACGCTCGAGCACCGCGACCGCCTGTTCCGCCTGAGGCCGGTAGCGACCCTGGACCAGACACACCGCGCGGTGCTCGCTCCGCTTCAGGAGCCGCGGCAGGAGCTCACGACCGAGAAAGCCAGGGAATCCGGTGAAGAAGACGGTGGCCATGACGCTCGTGTGCCTCAGCCAGTCGTCTCGAGCAAGGCTCCCCGAGACGCCGGGCGGCGCGAACGCCGTTCGGCAGCTACCGGATCTTCTCGAGTCGCGAGAGCTCGCGCGTCATGTTCTTCTGGTGGGCCTCGAGCGTGCCGCCGCCGATCTCGAGCAGCTTCGCGTCCCGCCAGAAGCGCTCCACGCGGTACTCGCCGACGTAGCCGTAGCCACCGAGCACCTGGATCGCGCGGTCCGCGACGTTCTTCGCCATCGTCGAGCAGAAGAGCTTCACTCCGTCGGAGTCCAGCCGAGTGCCCGGCTTGGTCAGGCTCATGCGCCCCGCGAACTCGTAGGTGTAGGCGCGCCCGGCCATGAACTCGGCGTAGCTCTCGGCGATGTGCCGCTGGATCTGTCCGAAGCGGTTCAGCGGCTCGCCGAAGCTCTTCCGGTCCTTGGCGTACTCGTTCATGATCTCGACGCAGCGGCGAGCGATGCCGAGTGACATCGCCGCCAAGCCCACGCGCTCGATCTCGAGGTTCCGCATCATGTGGATGGTCGCGGTGCCCTCTTCGCCAACGAGGTTCTCGGCCGGCACGCGGCATTCCTCGAAGACCAGCTCCGCGGTCGTCGACGCGCGCATCCCGAGCTTGTCGTGGATCTTCTGCCCGAGCGAGAAGCCCGGCATGCCCTTCTCGACGATGAACATCGAGAGCTCTTTGCGGCCCGCGTCCGCCATCCGGGCGTAGACCAGGAAGACGTCGCCGAGCTCCGTGTCGCTGATGGCGCCGTTGGTGATCCACATCTTCGCGCCGTTCAGCACGTACTCGTCACCGTCGCGGCGCGCCGTGGTGCGCATCCCGAGCACGTCGGTGCCGGCACCCGGCTCGCTCATGCACATGCCACCGATCTTCGAGCCGTCGCAGAGGCCGGGCAGGTACTTCTTCTTCTGCGCCTCGCTGCCGTTCTGGTTCAGGTTGTTCGCGCAGAGCAGCGCGTGCGCCAGGTAGGCCAGCGTGAACCCGGCGTCGACCGCGGCCAGCTCCTCGTGCGCGATGCAGGTGGCCACCGGACCCATCCCCGCGCCGCCGTACTCCTCGTCGACAGTGATCCCGAGCAGGCCCAGCTCGCCGAGCTCCTGGAAGAGCGCGTGGTTGAACGTCTCGTTCTTGTCGTGCTCTGCGGCCTGAGGCTCGACCTTCGTCTCGGCGAAGGAGCGCAGCATGTCGCGCAGCTGGCGGTGTTCCTCGGAAGGCTCGAATAGGCTACCCATCAAGGCCCGGATAACACGCACTGCCACCGGAATCGAGCGCCTGAATTGCGTTCACTCCCGCTCCCCCAGGGGACCGGGTTGGCGCGTGGGAAAGCCGACCCCAGGCCCGTGCGTTCCCCCACGGAGCCGCCACCGAACGGGTGAGAGAGATCCGCCGCGCTCGAGCGTACGATGGGTCGATGAGCTCACCGATGACCTTCGCTCAGGACGTGGCCGGGAAGCGCTTCGCGCTCGTGGGGGCCGCTGTCGGCTGGCCTCGCTTTCACCCGGGCGGACCCGCCGAGACGTTGCGCAGCCGAGGCGCCCACGTGGTCGAGAAGCTCTCCGAGGACCTCGACTACGTCGCGATCTTCAACGGCCGCCAGAAGGGCCGAGCGGAGGGTAAGCGCAAGGCGGAGAAGCTCGCCGCCGAAGGCAAGGTGGAGCTCCTCGACCGACAGGCGCTCCTCCACATGCTCCGCCCCGATCTGACGACGAAGAACTTCGTCTTCGTCGGTGGCTTCGACTGTGAGGTCGAGGGGGTCTCCGAGAGCCGGCCCCAGGCCATGGCCGAGGCAGCGGGCGCGACCGTCCTGCCGAAGGTGCACCCGGACCTGCACTACGCCGTCGTCGGGCGACGCCGGAAGAAGGGCAAGACCGCCGAGCTGCGTCACCTCGAGATGCTCGCGCGCGAGGGGCTCGAGTTCCGCCAGCTCACCGAGGAGGCCTTCATCGAGCTCGTCTCGTCGCAGGGCGCGCCGCGCGAGAGTCGCGGTCTGGCCGACCTGGTGCTCCGGATGCAGTCGCTGACCGACTCGGGCCGCATGAAGCGCGCGCTGAAGATGCTCAAGGCCGAGAGCTTCCAGCTCTTCCTCGACGTCACCGACGAACACCTGGTCGGCATCGTGCGGAGCCAGACCGGTGCCTCCAAGTTCTACTCGACTCGCGTGCACGCCAGCGGCGACTACTGGTGTTGCGGCCACGACCTGGCCGACTGCATGGGCATGCAGGGCCGCATCTGCAAACACCTCGTGGTGCTCGCGCTCGGCGCGGTCCAGACCGGCGAGGTCGATGCCGCGACCATCGAGGGCTGGCTCGCGCAGGCGGTCAGCAAGAGCCCGAAGCGGGAGGAGCAGGCCGCGAGCGACACCATCCTCCGCTACCGCTCCGCAGAAGCGGGCGAGGTCGACTGGCGCCCGGCGGAGACCACGCCGGAAGATTTCTACGCCTTCTGAATCGGACGCGCACGATGGCCGCGCTGAACCGTCTACGTCGTGGATTAAGGCGCATTAAGGGGCTCCGCCCGCCCAGCCGAGGCACCTCGGAGAGCATGACTCGCACATCCTTCCTCCTTCTCTCCTCCGAGCAGCAGCGGCGCGATCGCTGGCGCGTGAGCTACGTTGGCCTCGTCCGATGAGCTCGCTTCGAGTCGCGTTCCTGGTCGTTCTGAGCGGCTGCTACCTCAGCCACGAGCTCGAGGATCCGCCCGTCGTCGTCCCGCCCGGGGTCGACGGAGGGCCGGGCGTGGTGCCGCCGAGCGAGTGTCCATCGGCGCTTCGGCTCGGAGCGCCGTCGCCGATGGCAGGCTACTGCCCGACGCTCGCCAACCGGTCCGAGTGGGAGGCGCCCGCGACCCAGCCGGAGCTCGCGTGGGAGCTCGAGCTTCCGGAGGAGGCGGACCGCTTCGCACACCTGGTCGTCGGCCGGGAAGGGCGCATCTACGTGCGGAGCTCCTCGCGCATCTTCGCGGTGGACGACCGTGGCGGGCGAGCGAGGCTCCGGTGGGTGAAGGAGTTCGATGGCGTGCCTTCGAGCCCGGTCTTGCTCGCGGACGGATCGATCTTCGTGACGGTGCGCATGGGGCTCGACGGATCGCAAGGGCTCTGGCTCGACGACGGAGGCGACATCGAGCGCCGCGCGCCGTTGCCGGAGGGCGTGGGTGCGCCCCCCATCGTCGGTGAGAGCGGTCGCTTCTACTTCCGCGTGCCGACTGGCGAAGACTTCCAGAGCGTTCTGGTGGCCTGGAGCCCCACCGAAGAGCGTGAGCTCTGGCGAACCCGCGCCATTCCTTCGAGCTTCCCCAAGGTGGCCCTCGGCCCCGGCGACGCCCTCTACGTGCTCGACCCGCTCCTCGCCGCCGACGGTCGCGTCCCGCGCATCACGCGCTTCGATGGCGCCACGGGCGAGGCGATGTGGTCCACCATCGTCGGGGCCCCAGAGGAACCGATCAATCGGGGGCCCGCGGTCGGTCCGGATGGGGCCGTTCACCTGGTCGCGTGGACCGAACGCACGACGGTCTCGACGCTCGTCTCCCTCGAGCCGAACGGTGACGAGCGGCTGCGCATGGCGCTCCCGACCGAGCCTTGGGGCGGTGGGGTCGCGGCCCTCACCATCGGGGGCGACGGCCGGCTCTTCGTGAAGGAGGGCGAGAAGCTCATGGGCATCGAGCCGGACGGCACGGTGGCCTGGGAGCGACGAGCCCACCCGAACATCGCTGCCGGCGAAACCGTCGACGCGGCGGGGCGCCTCCTCGCCGGGAGCGGTGGCTCCTCCGCCATCGACGGTGCGACGGGCGAGGAGCTGTGGGTCTCCGACATCCCTGCGGTCCGCGAGATGACGCCCGGCGGCGGTGTCTCCATCAGCTTCCCCGGTCCGCCGACTCTCGGCGACGGCGTCATCTACTACATGGCGAGCGACCGCATTTTGCAGTCGGCCGCCGCTCCCTAACGACAGCGAGCGTCGCCGTTCTGCAGCGAGTGGATGAACTCCTCGCCGACCGGGAGCGGGTCGCAGCCATTGTCCTCGCCGCAGACGAAGTCCCACTGTGGCTCGGCGAGGCGCCGGAGCCTATCGCTCGAACGATCAGGAGGCCGTGTTCGCAGCACCCGGCGTCGGTGAGCAGGCGGTGAAGTCGCCCGAGCCGTTGTCGATGCGGCAGTAGCTCTCGCCGTCCGGCGCGGCCATCGGCGGGTACTCGATCATCATGAGCGGGGTGTCGTTTCCTTCGGGCGGGAGGATGAAGATCGTCTCGCCGCTCGAGTCGCTCAGACCCCAGTCGGTGTGGAGGCAGCGGCCGTCGCCGGGGCAGTCGGCGCCCTCGCGGATGCCGTCGAGCACCGGGTCGGCCTCGACCGTCAACACGTACTCGCCGGCGCCGAGCATGAACCCGTCGGGAAACGCGAACGCACGGTCGAGGCGCGGGGAGCCCGCGTCGGAGTCGCAGATGCGGACGCCACCCAGCATGACCGGGGTCGGCGTCGGGTTGAAGAGCTCGACCCACTCGTCGTTGGCGTCCATCTCGTTCACGACGAGCCCACCGAGTCCGGCTGGGGTCCCGAGGTCGGCTGGCGGGCCCATGTCGTCCTCTTCCAACGGTCCCATGTCCTCGTCGCCGCCGCCGAGATCGATCGGCACCACGCCCAGGTCCGGATCGCCGCCGTCGTCGTCGCCGCAGCCCGCGACGAGCGCGATGCTCAACAGAACGTGCCAGGTCTTCATCGGTCCTCTGCTCCTCCCTCGGTCTCGCCGAGTCGAATGTCGAACGGGGCCTCGAAGCGGCCCTCCACCACCAGGCGCACCCGCCAGCGGTCGTAGGTCGGGTCCAGCACGTCCACGCCGTCGCCGCCGAAACGGCCGTCCACGGCGGCGAACGCGGCCACCACGCCGTACACACGATAGCCCACGGTCGCGGTCAGCTCGTGGCGGCGGACGTCGTCGGCGTCGCGGTCCTGGTCGAGCCAGGTGTAGCGAGCGCCCACGAGCAGGCCACGCCACGGGTTCGCCCGAGCCCAGCCTTCGGCGAGAAGGCCCTCGCGCGCACCGTCGTCGACGAAGCCGCGGATCCAGGTCACCGCCGCTCCAGCGCCGAAGCGCTCGCAGTCCCAGCCGACGGCGCCCACGAGTCGGTCCGTCTCCGCGGTGCCGGCTCCCGCCGAGCCGTCGACGTACGAGAGCACCAACGTGAGCGGCTCGGCTCCCTCGATCATGGCGAGCGGTCGGATCTTCGCGAACGCTTCGATGTTCTTGCCGCGGTTCCGCTCGCGCGCCTCGTAGCCCTCACCGTTGTAGACGCCGACCCCGAGGACGCCGAAGCCGCGCGGCAACGTGCCCGTGAGCGTCGCGCCGAGGTCGGCGGCGTCGAGGAGGTCGAAGCGCCGCGTCGCCGTTCGCGCGACGGGGCGCAGCCCCCAGAGCCCGGTGAGCGTCGGCGCCGTCAGGGCGGGGACGATGCCGCCACGGAGCTCGATGGCGTCCCAGGCGCGGTAGCCCGCCCAGGCTTCACGAAAACGCGCGACCAGGCTGTCCCCGGCTACCCCGACCAGCGCACCTTCGTTGGCAGCGCGGGCACCCTCGAAGAGCACCCGTCCGCGGGCGCCGGCGATCGCGAACTCGGTCCAGAGCCACACGCGGCCGAGCTGGAACTGGTGGTAGACGCTCTCGCCGCCGATCTCCTCCTGCAGGAGCTCGACCGCGTACTCGCCGAAGACCTGAGCACCGATCTTCAGCTCGAGCGTGGTGCCGGCCTCGGGCGCATCCACTCGCTCGGCCGGTCCGGTCGTGGGCTCCGGCTCGGGCTGGGGCTCGGGGACCGTGACCGGCGGCGTCGCCTCCACCGTCACCGGCTGCGGCGGGGCAGGCTCGAGCTCCGCGTCGCTCTCGTCGGCCATGGCGGCGTACCCGTCGTCCTCCCGCTCGAGCGGCTCGCCATCGGTCTCCTGAGCCAGGGCTCCGTTCGCCAGCGCCAGCCCGAGCACAACGATCCACGCACGCATCACTCGTCTCCTTCGAACAGGGCTCGGAGCCCCACCTCGACTCGTCGGCCGCCGTCGTCTCCGAGGGGCACCAGGCCGAGCCCCGGACCCTCGCGCGCGACCAGCTGCTGGAAGAGCACCCAGTCCGCCTCGACCTGATCGGCGTAGGCGAGGGCCCGCGCGACCTCGTCGATCACGAACGCATCGCGCGCGGGACCGAGCCCCACGGGCATCGAGGTCGCCAGCTCGCGTGCGACGTCTTCGCCGTCGAGCGAGGTCGTGTGCACCCGGGCCAAGATCCCCGCGAGGCTGGTGGCCGTGGCGCGCAGATCGTCCGGCGTGCCTTCGTCCTCTTCCATGCGGTCCACGCGGAGCGTCTTGTGGCGCTCGGCTTCCAGCCGGATCTGCACCGGGATTCCGAGCAGGAACGCGCCACTCCAGAAGGGTTCGCCATCGGGCCGTGCCCAGGCCGCGCGGGTGGTGCGGCGGATCCGCTCCGGCAGGTCGTCGCCGAGCCAGGAGCCGGGAGGTGCGTCCGTGCGACCGGAAGGGGCGAGCTCCTTCACCTCGAGGATGACGTCGTCGTCGGGGGCGTCGCTCACGCCGCGCACGAGCACGAGCATGCGCACCCGCGGCCAGCTCGCGACGCCGGATCCGAGCTGCCGCACGACGTCGACCACGGTGAAGAACTCGGCGGGAACGGCGATCAGCAGACTGCGCCGGTACTCGTCGAGGGTCGCCGGGAGTGCGTCGCGAACCACGGCGGGCACCTCGAGGAGCGCGCTCGTCGGCTCGTCGGGGTCCAGCACACCGCGGCGGAAGCGGCGACCCTCCGCGGTCAGCTCGGTGAGCTCCGCGAGCTCGTCGCGGGTCTCGAGGTCCCGAACGCTGCGGCGAAAGGCGTCGCGAATGAGCGACGAGAGGATCGGATCGTCCTCCACCCGGCCGCCCGCGACACCGAGCGCGCGCGCCCCGATCGTGTTCAGGTAGCTCCCGACGGCGGCTTGCACGATGGAAGGGGCCTCGGCTGCCGTCGCCGCGCGCGCGTCCGCGTCGTCCGGGTTCGAGAGCCGGGCTGCCAGGACCAACCCGACGGTCAGTCGCCGCAGGTCCCAGTGGTAGGGGAAGCGATCCGCGCCATCGAAGTCGTTCGGCTCGAGCGCGAAGGACCCGTCGGCGGCCTGGAGCGTGCCGAAGTTCTCCGGGTGCGCGTCACCGAGCGAGAGCGGCATGGCACCTGCCGGCGCGGTGGTCTGCGCCACGACCATCGAGGGATCGGCCACATCGCGCCGGTAGAGCGGGACCGTGCCTCGATAGAAGGCGTAGAGGTCGCTGCTCATGCGCTCGTACTTGCCGGCTGCGAGCGCGGGTCGGTGTCGAACGAGGAGCTCGTCCGCCTCGGCCATCGCCGACGCGATCGCGCGTTCGCGAGGGCTACCTTCGGTCACGCAGCCGAGGGCGACGAGCGCGAGAGTGAACCACCTCCACGTCACGACCCGGCCGTAGACCGTGGCGTTCCTCCGCTCAAGGGCGGTCGATGGGCCGACCGGCAGAGTTCACACGGCTGACATAATCAGCGCTCGCGGTCGCACGCCGTCAGAACTGCTTGCGGCGGATGTCGGCCTGAGCGCGCAGGTAGCGCTGCACGTTGAAGTCGGCCTCGGAGGGGTGCTGCACCCAGCTGCCGTCGGGGAGCAGGTGCCAGCTGAGCACGTCGTCCTGGAGGCAGGCGTCGATGACGTCGTCGAGGCGCTCGCGGAGCCGGGGGTCGTCGACCGGGGCGACCGCCTCGACGCGGTTCTCGAGGTTGCGGGTCATGAGGTCGGCGGAACCGATGAGGTACGCCCCCGGCGCCGGGTCCTCGCCGAAGCGGTAGATGCGGCTGTGCTCGAGGAAGTCGCCGACGATCGAGCGTACGCGGATGCGCTCCGACATGCCGGGGACCTGCGGTCGAAGGCAGCAGATGGTGCGAACGATGAGGTCGATCTCGGCCCCCGCCCGCGACGCCTCGTAGAGCGCGTCGATGACCGCGTTGTGCGAGAGGTTGTTGACCTTGATCACGATGCGCCCGTCGGGGTGCGCCTGGCTGCGGATCAGCTTCAGGAATCGATCCAGCAGCGTCACGGGCGCGACGAGCAAGCGCTGGAAGGCGGCGGTCCGGCTGTGGCCCGTGAGCATGTTGAACAGCTGCCCGAGGTCGGCGGTGAGCTCCGTGTTGGCGGTGAAGAGTCCGATGTCCTCGTAGAACTTCGCGGTGGTCGGGTTGTAGTTCCCGGTCGCGATGTGGCCGTAGCGGCGGATGACTCCGTCGTCGTCGCGGCGCACCACCATCGCGGTCTTCGTGTGCGTCTTGAGCTCGACGAAGCCGTAGACGACATGGACGCCGGCCTCCTCGAGCTTCTCCGCCCACGCGATGTTCGCTTCCTCGTCGAAGCGGGCCTTGAGCTCGATGAGAGCCACCACCTGCTTGCCGCTCTCGGCGGCGCGAATGAGCGCCTTCATGACCGGGCTGTCGCCGCTGGTGCGGTAGAGCGTCTGCTTGATCGCGAGCACCTTGGGGTCGCGCGCCGCCTGTTCGATGAAGCGCTGCGTCGAGCTCGCGAAGGAGTCGTAGGGGTGCTGGACCAGGATGTCGCGGTCGCGGAGCACGGTGAAGAAGTCGTCCTTCAGCTCGGCGACCTCGACCGGGACCCAGCCGGGCGTCGTGAGCTCTGGACGGTCGAGATTGGCGATCTCCGACATCCCGTTGAGCGAGAGCGGGCGCGGCGTCGTGTACACGTCGTCGCGGGTGATCTCGAGCTCGTGGCAGAGCAGCTCGAGGATCTTCTCGGGCACGTCCTGGTCGACCTCGAGGCGCACCACTCGGCCGAAGCGTCGACCGAGGATCTCGTGGGCGACGGCGTCGAGGAGGTCGCCGACGTCGATGTCCTCCACCTCGTAGTCCGCGTTCCGCGTGACGCGGAAGGTGTGCCAGCTCTCGACCTTCCGCCCGGGGAAGAGCTCGTGCAGGTGAGCGCCGACGACGTGCTCCACCGGCACCATCACCAGCTCGTTCTCGCGCCGGAGCTGGACGAAACGGTTCACCTGCCTCGGAAGCTTCACGCGCGCGAAGCTCGATCCGTCGCGGTCGTTGAGCATCACGCCAATCGAGAGCGAGAGATCGCTGATGAACGGGAACGGATGCGCCGGTCCGACCGCCAGGGGCGTCAGCACCGGGAAGATCTCCGCGCGGAAGACCTCTTCGAGCTGGGCCTGCTCGGACTCGTTCAGGTCCTCCCAGGGGAGGATCCGGATGCCCTGCGCGGCGAGGGCCGGGAGCAGGTCGCCTTCGAGGATTCGCCGCTGCTCGACGAGGAGCGCCTTGAAGCTCTCGTGCAGCTCCTGGATCTGTTCGGCGGGGGACTTTCCGGTCCGCGAAGGCTGGCGGATGCCGGCGAGGCGCTGCTCCTTGAGGCCGGCGACGCGGACGCGGAAGAACTCGTCGGTCAGGTCGGTGAAGATGGCCAGGAAGCGGACGCGGTCGAGGAGTGGTCGGTCCGGCTCGTCGGCTTTGGCGAGCACACGCGCCTGGTAGGCGAGCTCCGAGGCCTGGCGATCGAGGAAGTGCTCGTCGTCCTCGGGCGGCGTCTGGGTCTGCCGCATGGGCTGGACGTCCGGCTCGGGCGCAACCTGGCTCGACGTGCTCATGGCTCGCTTCTACCAGCATTCCGAGGGTTTGGCTGGTGTCGGGTCTGTGATCTCTCGCGGCCCCGGGCGAGCGGACGCGGCGGACCGGCGCTAGGCGCCGATCTCCTTGAACTCTTCGTCGGCGGGCCCCTCCTCGGCGTCGAGGAGCGCGAGGTGATGCGGCCGGAAGACCTTCTTCAGGTACATGCGGATGGGCACCAGCATCGCGACGAAGAAGGGGAAGAGGATGCCGATGATGCTGGTCTTCACGACCCAGAGCACCGCGAGGCACACGAACTGGATGCCGGTGTACCAGTGGATGAAGCGGACCGGCACCGCGCGAATGTAGTGCGTGGGCGGGTAGAGGCTCGGATCCATGATCCAGAGCTTGAAGCGGTCCACGAACTGGTTCCCGCCGAGCGTACCGATGCCCATGAAGAGGAAGAGCCCGAAGAGGACCGCCATCGGGATCAGCGAGAGGTAGGGCAGGAAGAAGAGGACCGCCGCGCCGATGAGCACGTGGATCATCAGGTTGGAGATGCGGTTCTCGACCACGCCGACGGTCCGGCCGCGCTTGTCGAGCACGACCAGGCTCTTCACGTGGTTGAGCGAGCGGACGACGGCACCGACGACCCAGGGCAGGCCGAACATGCTCATCGTGCCGACCAGGATGCCCATCACGGCCATGTCCCAATGGAACGAGGGGCCGTGCTTCAGTTTGTAGTCGGGGCTGTTGGTCAGCCGCGCCGTGATGTTCTGGTTCACCCAGATCAGGATCGTGAGCAGCATCGCCGGGATGGCCGAGGCACCCCAAACCCAGGTGGGCACCTCCATCGGGTTCACGAACCAGTCGCGGTCGATCGAGGGCGCGAGGTGATCGGGTGCGTCGAGCTTGGGCAACTCGATCGAGGGCCACGCGTGCGCGAGCAGGCTCATCGCCAGGATGGCGATCGCAGGACCGAAGTCGCTGAGGAACTCTCGGAACTTCGCGCGCAGGTACGGCTTGCGCCGGAACCGGGAGAGCGCGATGGCCACGACCGTGGTGCCCAGGGCGAGCAGCAGCTCGAAGAGCGCCGTGGCCTCCGAGACCTCCGGGTCCTGGAACGAGCCCGCGAGATCGTGTGCGGCCTCGCTGATGAAGATGAGGCCGATCAGCGCCGCGAAGACCTCGTCGGTGAAGCGGGTGAAGTATCGGATCAGCGCGCTCGCGTCGGTCGCCGCGAGCACGATGAGGAAGAAGCCCGCCCACAGACCCACGCAGGCTGCGGTCGGTAGGAACGGCACGTCGAACTGCTGGCAGAGCCCGTAGAGGATGCCGGTGAAGATGACGTTCGGACCGGTGGCGCCGACGATGGGCAGGGGCTGACCCGCCATGAGCGCCCAGGCGACGCCGCAGATGGCGGACGCGAGCAGGGACTCGACCGCGCCGATCTGTCCGCCGGTGAGCGTGGAGAGGAGGCCACCAAAGGCCACCGCCGCCGCCAGACAGGCGACGAACATGAAGAGCACGCTCCCGATGACCTTGAGCTTGAAGCCCTCACGGAAGTCCGCGAAGTAGTGCGGCAGGTGGCGCTTGATGTCTCGAGCGACGCCACCGAAGAGCTTCCCGGTGCGCTCGAGCTCCGGTGGGATGCGCTTGAGATCGATCTCCTGCTTGAGCGCGTGCTCGAACGCCGCGGCGAGCTCTTCCGGGGTCTCGGCCGCGGTGGCCGTGTCGGAGAGATCCTGATGGTGCATCAGGTGGGCGAACTCGGCGGCCGCACCCACGTGCGGGTGGGTCTTCTCGCTGGTGATCAGCACCCAGACGAAGCGGACGGCCTCGCCCTCGTCGTCGCGCAGCGCGAGCGGCTCGGTGACGCGGACGAGCACGTCGACGTTCACGGGGATGCCGTCGGTCGCGGGGACCGAGTCGTGGATGATCGCCACGCCACCGTCGAGCACCTCGGGACCGGAGTCGCCGTGGCGGCGCAGGCTCTCCCGGACGGAGTCGCGATAACCGGTCGTCGGATCCTTCGCGAGCTCCTCACCGACGGCGTCGAGCACGTCGTCGAGGTGTTCGGCCTCGACGTCCATCAAGATCAGCGTGCGCCCGTGGACCAGGGCCCGGCGCGCCATCTTGCGCGAACGCTCGATCTCGAGCCCGTTCTTGGAGTCCTCGCTCATGCCGAGCGGTCAGGGCGAGAAGTAGCGTGAATTCGTGCGCGGCGCATGGACGCCCGAGCCTGCCATCTTGCGACAGCCTTGTCACGAATCGCTTCCCAGGTGTGTCCGGTACTCAACCGCATCGCCCTACATCGATCGACTCATCGAGGTGGCGCTTCGGCACATCTCTGGAAGGCGCGCGCGGACCGGTTCGGGGAGGGCACCCATTCTACCAAAGCCGAGGGTGGCGAAGAAGCCTTCCGCGTTCTCCGTGACGAGATAGGCGTGCGCGGCGCCGTCCCCACGGGCCCGGACCAGGGCGGCGTCCACCAGGAGAGCGCCGACTCCGGAGCGCCGGTGGGCATCGGCGACCACGACCGAGCGTACGAGCACGTCCCCGGCGATCCACACGAGGGATACGCCTCCGATGATTGCGCCTTCCATGTCCTTCGCGACCCAGACCAGGCCCTCGGGGTCCGCCGGCGGAAGGCCCGCGGCTTCCAGCAACGGCCAGAGGGCTGCTGGGTCGGCTCGGTGGATCGAGACCGCGGGCGCTTCACGCACCGGCGATCCCCCGATCAGGGCATCCACCTCGATCTCCACTCTCGCCCACGGCTCGATGAGCGCGGACACCTCGACCATGGTCGTGGCCGGCCGAATGGCACCGAAGACCTCGCCGTGCGCGCGGCCGATCGCCTCCCAGTCGTTCGCGATGTCGGTGACGAAGATGCGCGTCCGCACCACGTCCTCGGGCGTCGCGCCCACTCGCCGGAGCGCGCGTTCGAGGAGGAGCATCACTCGTCGGGTCTGCATCGCGGCGCCGCCCTTCACCGGGTTGCCATCGTCGTCGAGCGCGATGGTGCCGGTCACCGTCACCTGGGGGCCGACGCGCACGACCCGCGAGTACCCGACGATCGACTCCCACCGCGCGCTGCTGCCGGCTCGCCACCGTTCGCTCATGGGCGGAACGTAGCTCCGTCAGCCGCGGATGATCCTCGCCATCGACTCGGCGAGCTTCTCCGGCGTGCACACCAGGATGTCCATGCCGACTTTTCGGCACTTCTTCGCCGTGCTCTTGCAGTACTCCGGGCGCGCGTCGTAGCCGAGCGCCCCGAGGCCGACCATCCGTACGCCGCTCTCGGCGAGGAACTTCACCTCGTGGATCAGATCGGCCTCGGGACCGCCCTCGTAGAAGTCGGTGATGAGGACGACGATGGTCTTCGCGGGCTCGCGCACGAGCTGGCCGGCGTAGCGCACGGCCTTGGCGATGTGGGTGCCGCCGCCGAGCTGAATCTGGAGCAGCACGTCGACCGGCTGACCGACCTGGTCGCTGAGGTCGGCGATCTCGGTGTCGAAGAGGAAGAGGCTGGTCTTCACCGCAGGGAGCTCGGCGAAGATGGAGGCCATCACCGCGCTGAAGATCGCCGAGCCGAGCATCGAGCCCGACTGGTCGACGGCGATGATGATGTGCCAGGGCCGCGTGTTGCGCTCGGCCGCGTAGAAGAAGAGCCGGTCGACCAGGAGCCGTTTCCGGTCGCCGTCCCAGTGCTGGAGGTTCTTCCGGACGGTCGTCTTCACGTCGAGGTTCTTCGGGACCTTCCGTGGCGAGTGGCGGTCTCGGCGGATGGCACCGGTGATGGCCGGCTCGACGTTGACCCTCAGCTTCTCCTTCAGCTCCTGCACCACCTGGTCGATGATCTTCCGCGCCAGCACGCGGGTCTTCTCGTTCATCAGCTCGCGGTGCGTCAGGAGCGTCTTCACCAGCTCCATGCTGGGCTCGACCCGCTCCAGGATGTCCGGCCGCTCGAGCAGCTCGGAGATCCCGCGCTTCCGGATCAACTCGCGTTCGAGCACCTCCTTGGCTGCACGCGGGAAGAGCTCGCCGACGTCGTCGACCCACTTCGGAACGTTCAGCGCGTGGCCCTCTCCGAGCCCGCCCCGGCGATCCTGCGCGGGGTCGTCTCCGCCGCCGCTTCCGCCGTAGAGCTCGTCGAGGAGCTGCGCCGCCTGCTCGAGCTGCGCGTCGCGCTCGCCACCCTCGAGCTGCTCGCGCCGGCCGAGGAGCACGCGCCAGCGCGCCAGTGCGTCGTCGCTCATCGCTGCCTCCCGAGGTGCCAGGCGTCCATGATGCGCGCGGCCTCCGCGTCCAGCTCGCTGAGAAGCGCGGCGGCCTCGGTCGACAGGCTCAGCTCCTGCCGGATGTCGTCGCCGCTCTCGCCGTAGAGCCGGCCGACCTCGTCGGCGAGCAGGTTCTTCTGAGTCTCGCGCAGCTCCTCGATCGCGGCTCGCATCCGCGGCGCCATGGTCAGGAAGGTCTCCCGCTGCACCGCGCGAAGGACCTCGTCGACGGCGGCCACCAACGCGCGCGCACCGACCATCAGCGTGGCGCGCGAGACCGCGAGGACACCGCCGAGGAAGTCGCCCGCCTCGAGCTGCACCTCTTCCGGCCCGTGCGCGTGGGCCGCGAGGGCGTCGGCGACGTCATCGACCGGGAGCTGGCGCACCTCCGCGAGGATGCCGAGGTAGGCGCCGCGCAAGTACGCGGAGGGGGTGTTGTCCGCCGCGCTCCGCACGTTGGTCACGAAGAGGTCGGCGTCGAGCGCGTCTTCCTGGAGGATGGCGTCGGCCAGCGCCTCGAGCCCTTCGATGGCTGCCGGTTGTTCCTCATCGGGGAGCGCCACCGTGCCCGCGATGGCGAAGCTCGCCCGGGCGTACGCACGCTCGCGCAGCACGCCGAGCTCGGCGTCCGACCCTTCCCGGTAGCTCGCCCGTCGACCGAGATGGCCGAGCGCGACGAACGCATCGACGAGCGAGGCGAAGCGCTCGTCGTGGTCGATGGCTTCGCCGAGCTGGGTCTCGGCGTCGCGGAAGAGGGTGGGGAGCGCCATCCGTACCGCGTCCAGGAGCTGCCGAGCCACTCCGCCGGCGTCGTGGCCGAGTCGGTCGAGCGCCTCCCGCGTCTGCACGGTCGCGGCGGCCTCGACGGTGTCCCCGAGCAGGCTCTTCTCGACCAGCGCGGGCTCGAGCTCCGGGGTCCACCGCAGGCGCCACTTCTCCTGGAAGAGCGTCTGGCCGAAACCGGCCTTCTCACGGAGGTGGCCGATGGGCGCACCGAGGTGCCGGAGCCGGTGCAGGAGCGCGGAGCGTTCGGCGTCGGCGGGCTCGCGGACGTCGAGGTCGACCTTCAGCACCTCGTCGTGTTCCACGAGCTCGCTCAACTCGAGTCGCTCGAGCTCGCTGCGGAAGTCGCGGACGAGCGGCAGTCGCCCGACGCCCGCCGCGACCTGCCCCACCCGAGTGCCGGTGCCGACGTGGTGCATCGCCTCGAAGAGGCGGCCACCCTCGAGCGCCGGGTCGCCCTTGCAGCAGCAGGTGATGATCGCGTCGTGAACGTCGTCGAGGATGGGCACCCGCCGGCCGCGGAGCTGCGCGAGCAGGTGTGCGTGGTGCACGACTGCCAGCGTGTCGGCGGCCGCGAGGCGCATCCCCTTGCGACGCGCGCGGCCGAGGATCGCGACCACGTGCTCGAGCAGGATCGCGTCGGGGTCCTTGCCCTCGAAGAGGCGGCGGTACCAGGCGGGCGCCCGGTTGCCGGCGGCGTAGCCCGAGAGCTGACCGAGACGCGGATAGGAGTGTGGCACCAGCGTGGTGTGCACGGTGCCGTCCGGGATGGTCGGCGCGTTCGTGTCGGCGCGGTCCAGGAAGAGGTGGAAGCCGCCGCAGACCACCATCGCGTCGCCGGGGTCGACGGACCGCTCGGTGAGCTCCCGATCGATGGTCGCCATCATGTGGCGCTCGCGCGGGAGGGTCCCGTCGAGCTCGAGGGTCTCCGGCGGTGTGCTCGCGCGGATGGCGGCGCAGTAGACCGCGATCGCGCGGCGGTAGGCTTCGATGGCGTCACTGCTCCCGCGGCGTTGCTGCTCGAAGAGCGTGTCCCAGGTCTCGTCCCAAGTGCGATGGCCAGCGGTACGGCTCATGCGCTCCGAGAGCTCGCGGGAGCCGACCAGCTCGTGGAGCGCGGAGCGACCGGGGACGGTGCGTCCGCTCGTCGGCTCCTGGATCGCTCCTTCGCGACGCACCATCGTCGCCCAATGGGGCAGGTCCATGAAGACGACCTCGCCCCCGGCGCGGAGGGTCTCGCGGATGGCGATGAGCTCCGGCGAGTAATGGGTCATCGGGTACCAGCTCGGGATCCGAGTCGGCTCCGCGCGATCGTCCTCCGGGTCCCGGAGCCCGAGCACGTCGTCGTCGTCGCGAAAGCTCGAGTAGATGGCGATGGGCGGTTTGGTTCCGCTGTCGGCGAGATGGGGAACGAGATGCTGCGCCTCGGCGGGCGCCTCCAGGAAGAGGAGCTTCGGCTTCCGCGCGCGGATGGTGTCGCGCACGGCGTGGGCGACGGTCGGTGAGTGGTGCCGGACCGGGAACCAGTGCAGCTCTTCGCTCAGCACCGCGTCCACCTGCGCACGGATCGCGTCGGCGTCGTCGGTGAGCGCCTCGGCGATCGAGCGCTCCGCTGTCCCTTCCGTGGTCACGAGCAGGCTATCGGAGGGCCTTGTCCGCCTCGTCGCTGAACGCCTTCCAGGCTTTGTCGCCCTTGCCGCGCTTGCGCGCGACCAGCGCCACGTACTCCTTGAGGACCTTCAGGTCGCCCAGGTCTTCCTTCACCACCGAGCCGACGAGCTGGCGCGCGATGGACTCCGGGCCGACCTTGCCGTCGCCGAAGAAGCGGGCGTGGAGCGCGGCGTCGAGGGCGACGCCGATCGCCTCGGCGGTCGAGAGTGTGGTCGAGGGCGACTTGATGCTCACGCCGTCGGTGGTCTTGCCCGCGCGGATCTCGCGGAAGACGGTGGTGAGCAGATCGATGATCGGCGTCTCCACCGTCGCGGGGATGGCGTAGCGCTCGAGCAGCTCCTTGGAGCGCTGCTCGACGATGGCCATCTCGGTCTTCTTGTCACCGACGATCGGGATGTGGACGTAGTTGAAGCGGCGCTTGAGCGCGGCGCTGAGATCGTTGACGCCCTGGTCACGACTGTTGGCGGTCGCGATGACGTTGAAGCCGGGGCGCGCCTCGACGCGGTTGGCGCCAGGGAGCTCCGGGATGGCGATGGCCTTGTCGCTGAGGATGGAGACCAACGCGTCCTGCACGTCCGGCACGCAGCGGGTGATCTCCTCGAAGCGGAGCAGGCCCCCGCGCTTCATCGCGACCATGGTCGGGCTCGGGATCATGTTCTCGGGGGTCGGCCCTTCAGCGATCACGCGCGCGACGTTCCACGAGTACTTGATCTGGTCCTCGGTGGTGCCGGCGGTGCCCTGGATCACCAGCGTGCTGTCGCCCGCGATCGCGGCGGCGAGGTGCTCGCTCAGCCAGCTCTTGCCGGTACCGGGCTCGCCCACGAGCAGGAGCGCGCGCTCCGACGCGAGCGTCACGATGGCGCGCTCGACCAGTCCGTCGTCGCCGAAGAACTTCCGGGTGATCGCGACCTCCTCGGTCTTCTTGCCGACCTTCAGCGGGAGCGTCTCCCCGCCGGTGACGTAGCGGAGCACCGCTCGTGGGCTGAGCTTCCAGCTCGGGGGCGCCGCGTCCGAGTCGTTCGCGGCCAGCGCTTCGATCTGCTCAGCGAACTCGATCTCGGCCGGCGCGCGCAGCACCGACTCTTCTTCGTCCGCCTTCTTCTTCTTGGTCGCCACGGTGGTTCCTTTGTGGGTCGGAGTCTCAGTCGAAGGTCATCGCGCGCACCAGCGCGGCCTTGTCCACGTTCTTCGGGTCGAGCGCGATCATCGTCGGGCGCTCGTCGCCCAGGAGGCTCAGGGGCTCGAGCACGAGCTTGCCGTGCTCGAAGTGCAGGAAGCCGAAGAGGGGAGGGCGGGGGTCCTGCTTGCGCGCCTCATCGAGGGCCTTTCGCAGCGGCGAGCCGCTGTCGCCGATCGGCGCGCGCAGCTCGAACGTCAGCGGCACCTCGGCGTCGTCGAGCTGGACCTGGAGCGCGGCGGTCGTGTGTTTCTCGCCTTCGACCAGCTCCTCCATCGACCAGCGCAGCAGCATCGCCTCGTCCTGCAGCTCGATCGGGAGCGAGAGTGGGTCGGGCTGGTGACCGGTGATCTTCGCGAGGGTCGCGCCCGGCTCCCAGCGGGTGAGCTCGAGCCATTCGGTGAAGGGCTCCGCGTCGATCGCGACCGTGGCCTTCGGACCCAGCATCAGCCGCCGCGGGTCGCCTTGGCTGATCGCGACCTGACCACCGACGCGGACGACCTTCCCCTCGAGCAGCTCGTTCGGTCGGAACTTCTGCTTCTGCTCGAGCATGAGCATCGCCTCCGGCGGCACCTTCTGGTCTTCGCGGAGCGGAAACACGAACGACCAGGAGATGGCGTCGCCGCGCTTCAGTGGCTTGGCGTCTTCGGTCACCCGGCAGCGCAGCTCGAAGGCTGCGAACGCCCCGGGCACGTGGCGCTTGAACACGCCGACGACCACCAGCGCCAGCTCCTTCATCGGCACCGTCTCGGGTCCGCTGGTCAGGCGCGCCCAGCCGTCCGCGTCCTGGTCGGCGAGCGCGGCCTCCATCCCGCGCGCGAGCACCCACGCGCGACCGAGGAAGAAGCTCAAGCGGTCCGGCGAGAAGCTCGCGTCCTGCCGGGTGAAGCGCGCGACCTCCTCGGACGCGATGCGCAGCGTCGAGCCCAGTCGCAGCAGCCGTCGCCGCGACGCCTCCTCGAAGGACACCTTCAACGCGTCGACGCTCGCCTTCGAAGCCGCCGAGAGCCCCGACTGCAGCAACGTCTCGATCGCTTCGGCGAGCCGCCCGAGAAAGGCCGCGTCTTCGGTCGGCAGCGGTGGCGCCTTCGGCGCGGGCCCGGCGTCGAGCGCCGCCGGCTCCGTCACCGTCCGCAGCTCCGCCTCCACCAATCGCAGGGTCAGCAGCCGCTCGAGCAAGCGCAGCCGCACCTGCGTCCGCAGCAGCACCACCGACCCCGCCCGGTCGCCCTCGCGTACGGCCGTCAGCAGCTCCGCCAGCGCATCGGCGAGGTGCGTCGCCCCCATCGCGCGGATCTCGGCCTCGTACGACTCGAGCGCCGTCCGATCGTCCGGCCCCACGGCGCGGAGCCCACGCGTCACGAGCGCATCGAGCGCCTCCTCGATGCGCGCCAGCGTCTCGACCAGCTCCTGCCCTTCGGTGTTCATGGGGGTGCCATCCGCGTCGCGGAGCATGCCACTCTACGCGGGTCATGGGACCTCCTTCCTCGATAGGAGACGAGGGCCGGGCTGGCTCGCGGGCTCCGTTGCTCTACGCGCTGGCGCTCTGCGCGAGCTGCGGAGGGGTCGCGGTGGCGCCGGAGCCCATGTGCTCGCCGGACGAGCCGGGGCTGGAAGGGGCCATGGCTGCGGCTCTCGTGCATCTGAGCGATCGCTGCGAGCTCCCTGACTCCGTCGCCACCCGTGGCACCAGTTGCCGAGTCTCGGTCGGCGACCGGCGGGTCGAGCTACGAGCCTCGCCCGAGAGCTGGGTTCTCGGTGCCTGTTCGTTCGAGAGCTCGACGGAGGAACCGTGTTTGCCTCCGGTCTCTCTGGGCAAACCAGGGGCGCCGTCGTACGACTTCTCGGACGACCTGCCCGTCCAGGGCTTCGAGGGCCCGCAGGCTCTCGTGTGGCTGGACGGTGGGTGCCAGGCCGACCTCACGATGGGCTTCACCGACCGCTGGTTGGTGTTGGCCGAACGGGCGTGCGAGTCTCGGGCCCCGCATGACTGACACCTTCGATCGGAGCCGCTCATGAGCATGGGAGCCCTCGTCGCGACCTACGTGGTCGCCGCCCTCCACGTCGCCTTCTTCATGCTCGAGTCCGTGCTCTGGACCACGCCGAAGGTCCGGAAGATCTTCGGTCAGACGAAGGAAGACGCCGAGACCACCAAGGTGCTCGCCCTGAACCAAGGCGCCTACAACCTCGCGCTGGCGGTCTCGCTGATCTACGCCGCCGTCGTCGGCGCGCCCGACATCCTGGTCGTGCTCCACGTCTTCATCGTCGCGATGGGTCTCGTCGGGGCGGCCACGGCGAAGATCACCATTCTCTTCCTGCAGGCGCTCCCCGCCGGGATCGCGCTAGCGCTCCTGCTGATGTGAGCCGCGGCGCTCAGTCGCCGAGGAGCCAGTCCGCGAACGCGACGACCGGAGTGAGCAGCCCACGGCTCACGGCGCGGAGGGTGGCGTCCTCGCGGATCTCAGCGGCCGCGTCGGGGCCGAGCTCGTAGTAGGCGTCCACCAGCGCGCGGCCGGGGGCGTTGTTCATCAGGTAGCGATCGCGGAAGCGGCGGAGCACGCCGATCTCCGCGGCCATGGGTGTGCCGTAGGTCGCGGTGGCCACGAAGCAGGGCGACACCGTCGCGAACTCGACGGCGGTGGTCTCGATCTCGACGACCGACACCGGTCCCGCCCAGTGGCACTCGGCGACCGCGCGGACGCCGATGAAGTAGGTCTGCTCGGGCTCGAGGTGACCGAGCTCGCCCTCCACGCGGTCGCCGGTCGCCACGCTCGGATCGAGGACCAGCGCCTCTTCGACGGCGGCTGCGATCTTCGCTTCGACGCCCCAGGTCTCGAAGGGTGTGCCGGGCTCGTAGGGCGTCGTGGAGACGCGCACCTGGTATTCGAAGAGCTCGCGCTCGCTCGCCGGAGCCGAGAAGTGGATCGCGACGAACTCCCAGGAGCGCTCGGCGTCGAGGGTGGCCGTGAGATCGGCGGGCATGGCGGGTGGTGACTCCGCCGCGTCGTTGCAGCGATCGAGACAGCCCATCGCGTGACAGATGAAGCCGAAGCCGCAGGCCTCGTCGTCCACGCAGTCGCTGAAGCAGACCTCGGGCGGCATCGGTGCGTCACAGACGTTGGTCGGTACGACCCGGAGCGACGCGCGGGTGCCGTCGCCGCGCATCATGAGTCGGTCGGCGCCGCTCCCGGGGAGTGTCTCGGGCGAGCTCGCGATGGTCGAGTCGAGCGGGCGCACGTCGCCATCCATGCCGTGCAGCTCGCCGTAGCCGGTCGGGTCCGTGACCGAGAAGACGCCTCCCGACGCGTCGAGGCGGAAGGGGACCGCGTAGAGGATCGTCGGCTGACCTCGGTAGGGGTAGCCGTAGTCGCCGGCGCGGTCGCCGGACCAGGCGTCCCAGTGGGTGGTCGCTTCCGGGAAGCTCGCGGGGCTGGGCAGACGGTCGGGGCCCCAGTGGGCGCCGTGGTGATCGCCCTCGACGTTGACCTCGATGTACATGACGTACTCCCCGTCGGGCCACTCGGCGGGGAACGAGAACTGCAGCGCCTGGGGCATCGCCGCACGCGGAGTGGCCATCGAGACCGCGTCGATCTCGGGCATGGCCGCGCGGGTCTCCTCGAAGAACAGGCGGGCGTCGGGGTGGTCGTCGGGGCCGAACGACTCGAGGTCGCGGCGCGCCGGATAGAGCGAGTGGAGCCCGAGGGGGCGCATGGTGTGCGCCATCTCGAGGTCGCCGCCTTCGAACGAGGAGACGATGGCGAAGGGCTCGGCGTAGCCGTTGCGCACGTCGTCCTCGTCCACGTAGCGGCCCTTGTCGCTGTTGAAGAGCGTGGGGCACGCCATGGCGTCGACGGTCGGGTCGATGGAGTCGAGGGTCTCCTTGCTGGAGAAGCTCTCGTTGAAGGAGAGGCAGTAGTAGTCGTCGGGGCTGTCGTCCTGGGAGGTCTGGGACGCGTAGCCCTCGCTCGTCCGGTCCTGGAAGATCACCCGTCGGAAGGGCTCCGCCCCTTCCTGCGTGAGCCGTCGGTGAGCCCAGATCGGCAGCACGCCTTCGCGCCGCCCGTAGGGCCAGTGGTACCCGCTGTCCATCTGGGTCGCCCCGGGCCGGTTCCCGATGCCCCGCCGCGCCGTCGCCTCGGTCAGCCGAAACGTCCGAAGAAAGACTCCCTCACCGGTTTCCACCCAGATCGCGATCTGCGCCCGAGCCGTCGGCGTGTAGCTCAGCTCCGCCACCCGCCGCTGCGCGCCCGCGGGCGCGCTCCCGACCAGACCCACCAACGCCACGATGAACGGCAGCCACCTCACGAGCCCACCATACGCCCCCGCCGCTCACCCGGCCAACGAAGCGGGGACGATCGTCTTCATGTTCGTCGAGTTTCCTTCTCCTGCGCGAAATGTCGTGCGATTTCAGACGTTTGAGAGAGGAGTCTCGGGGACGATCGTCTTCTTTGTATTCGTTTCGCTCAAAGACCCAAGCACTCCCGAAGCGTGGCCTCCGCCCGCTCGAGCTCGTTCGATGGCGGAGTTCGTTGCAAGAGGTTCCACACTGCGCCGCGAGTGACTCCCAGCGCCTTCGCCACCGCCGCGTAGCTCTGGCCGAGGTGCCTCGTCGCGACGCGGGCGATGAGCCAGCGCGTGCGTACCACCACCCGGCGTCGGCTCTGGATCGGGACTCCAGCGGGAAGAGCCATGGTCATGCGCGCCAGCTCTTCCAGGCGCTGCCAGTCCACCACCTTGGGGCCCGTGCGGACGACGCACTCGATCCGCTCTGGAGTTGGGCCACAGAGCCGCTCGGCGGCTTCGAAGTCGATGGACATCACGAAGTCGTCGAACCGCTCGCGACCAGCCGCCGTGTCGGAGAAGCCAAGGAGGGCCAACGCACGCTCGACATCGAGCCAGGCGGGCTCTGGATCGAGCCGCAGGTACACCCGGTGACTCGACCATCGCGAGTCACGCGGACGCGCCACGACACCTGACTCCGGTGGATTCCGATGGTGGTACGCGACCATGATGCGCAATCGTTCCTGCTTGCGAATCGGGTGAATGGTCGGCCTCTCGGCGAACACCGGCCCGAGGGTGCGCCCCTCCTGGCCGCGGTGGAAGCGAACGGCGAAGCTGGTGTGCGCCGAGCTGTAGAAGCGATCGGGGTCGTCGAGTCCGGCGATGTGCCCGTAGTGCAGGTGAGACGACATCAGAGCGTACGAGAGCCACTGCCAGTCCCAGCGCGGGTCGGCCCTGCCGATAGCGGCCAAGAAGGTCAGCCGGTCCTGGTCGCCTCGAAGGAAGAACCGGCGGTCGACGAACCGAGAGATGGTGTGGGCTCCGACACCAGGGACCCAGAGACGCTTCTTGCGGGGCATGGGGACCTGTTCGGACCCTGAGAGCGCCAGTTTCGTCAGAAGAAAAAGAATACAAAGAAGACGATCGTCCCCGACCCGCTTGCAGAATTCCTCACGAAACTCGGTGCGTTCGCGTTTCTTGGAGTGAACAAGACGAACAAGAAGACGATCGTCCCCGTGTTATTGGGGGGTATGGGCTCTGCTGTTGTCGTGCATCATTTGGAGAACTCGCGGTCGCATCGAGTGCTGTGGCTGCTCGAGGAGCTGGGGGTGCCTTATTCGATCGAGCTCCATCGGCGCGATCCGAAGACGCACCGCGCGGACGAGAGCCTTCGGCGGATCCATCCGCTCGGGAAGGCGCCGCTGGTCGAGCTCGACGGGATCGTGCTCGCGGAGTCGGCGGCGATCCTCGAAGCGTTGCTCGATGCGTTCGATGCGGATCATCGGCTCCATCCTTGGAAGGACACGCCCGAGCACCGGCGCTTCCGCTACTTCATGCACTACGCCGAGGGCTCGCTGATGCCGCCGCTCTTGGTGAAGCTCCTCACCGGTCTGCTGGGCGGCAGGAACATCCCGGCCATCGCTCGCCCCATCACCGGCGGGGTGGGCAAGGTGCTCGACAAGAACTACACCGACCCCGAGATCCACCGTCACCTCACGTTCCTGGAAGGCGAGCTCTCGAAGCGCCCCTTCCTCTGCGGCGACGAGTTCACGGCCGCCGACATCCAGCTCGGGTTCCCGCTCGAAGGCGCGACGGTGCGCGCCGGACTCACCCGCACCGCCTACCCCGCCCTCAGCGCCTACATCGACACCCTCCGCGCCCGCGACGCGTACCGCGCGGCCGAGAAGCGCGGCGGCCCGCTGAACCTCCGACGCTTCTCGCGCTGATCACACGGCGGCTGCCAGGCGAAGCACCCGGGCCTATACTTCGCCCACGATGCCCCTCGAGCCCCGCCTCGTCCCTCCGCCCACCAAGGGCGTCAGCTCCGCCGCGAAGGTGCTCGACGACTGGTACGTCGCCTGCGAGAGCACGGCGCTCGGTTCCAAGCCACTGGCCGTCACCTTCCTCGGCACGCCCATCGCCGTCTTCCGCCGAGCCGATGGAACCCCGGCCGCAGTCCTCGATCGCTGCCCACACCGCAACGTGCCGCTCTCCATGGGCAAGGTCCGCGGCCCCAACATCGAGTGCGGCTACCACGGCTGGCAGTTCGACGGCGACGGCCGCTGCAAGGCCATCCCCGGGCTCTGCGGTGAGGTCGACAAGGGCACCGGCCGAAACGTCCCCGCGTTCGCCACGCGCGAACACGACGGCTGGGTCTGGGTCTACGCCACGCCCGACGTGACGCCCGAGCGCGACCCTTACCGCCTCCCGCTCCGCGACGACGACCGCTACACCACCGTCTACCAGGCGCTCGACATGGCCGGCTCGCTCCACGCCACGGCGGAGAACGCCCTCGACGTCCCCCACACCGCGTTCCTCCACAGCGGCCTCTTTCGCGAGGACGGAGAGCGCCAGCAGATCGACGTCGAGATGCGGCGCCATCACGACATGGTCGAAGCCGAGTACTTCGGCGAGCAGCGCCCCGAGGGTCTGCTCGGCAAGGTCCTCGCGCCCGGCGGTGGCGACTTCGAGGTTCGTCACGTCGACCGCTTCATCCTCCCGTGCATCGCGCAGGTCGAGTACCAGCTCGGCGAGGGCCACATCATCGCCACCACGGCGCTCACGCCCATCAGCGATTACGAGACCCGCCTCTTCGGCGCGGCCGAGTTCCGTTTCCCCTACCTCTCCGCGCGCTTCATGCCGACCAAGACCATCGTCAACGCGCTCAAGCCGCTCGCGCTCAAGGTGCTCGGCCAGGACGCGGCCGCGTTGAAGAAGCAGACCCGCAACGTCCAGCGCTTCGGTGGCGAGCAGTACGTGTCCACCGAGATCGACGTGCTCGGCCCGGAAATCCTCCGGCTCCTCCGCCAGGCCGAGCGGGGTGCACGCCGTCCGCCCCGTGAACGACCGGAGACGAAGCGGCTACAGATGCTGGTATGAGCGACGACGTCCGCGACGCCTTCGTTCCGGAGGCCGGTCTCGTGCCCCCGCCCGTCAGAGAGGCGCTGCTGGGTGGTCGCTATCGGCTGGGCGAGGAGTGGGCACGCGGCGGCATGGCCTACGTGTTCCAGGGCTTGCTCCTCGGCGCCGCCGGCTTCACCCGCCGCGTCGCCATCAAGCGCATGCTGCCGGCGCTCGGGGACGACCCGGACTTCGCTCGCCTCTTCGTCGAGGAGGCGCGTGTGGTCACGGCGCTCTCGAACCCACACATCGTCGAGATCATCGACCTCGTCTACGACGAGGAGCGGCGCGCCTGCATCGTCATGGAGTGGATCGACGGCGTCGACCTCGGGACATATCGGGGCCTCCACGCGCGGGTCGGGGACTCCACGAAGTGGCCGCGCATCGCGCGGGTCGGGCTCCACACGCTTCGCGCCCTCGCGGCGGCCCACGAGCGGCCCGAGGGACCGGTCTTCCACCGGGACGTCACGCCGACGAACATCCTCCTCTCGACTCAGGGCATCGCCAAGCTGGTGGACTTCGGTCTCGCTCGAGCGGGTGACCGAGCGACGATGACGAGCCCCGGCGTCGTGAAGGGCAAGCTCGGCTACGTCGCACCGGAGCTCACCGCCGGGCAGCGACCGAACGCCCAGACCGATCTCTACGCCCTCGGCGTGACGCTCTGGGAAGCGCTCGCCATGCGCCGCGCCTTCGACGGCAAGAACGCCGTCGAGCTGATGGTGCAAGCCGGCAAGGGGGGCATCCCGAGGTTGGACACGCTCCGCGGCGACCTGCCGCCCGAGCTCGTGTCGATCGTCCACCAGCTCTGCGCTCGCGACCCGGCCGAGCGCTTCGAGAGCGCCCGCACCGCAGCCAAGGCGCTCGCGGGCCTCGTCGATGCCGACCTCGACGACTTCCAGGCGAGCGTGAGGGAAGTGACCCTGGCCCGCGATTCGCTGCGCTCCGAGACGGGCTGAGAGCTTCGGTCCCACCGGATTTTCTCGTATCATTCATTTGGCTGATCCCACTTGGGGGTGACCGTTTGGGGACTGGTTGCTATACAGCCCCCCGCATGGGTTGGATGCACGCACGCACACGAGCTGGCCGATGAGTCGTCGTACCGACGATCGGCTCACGAAGCGTCAGACCGAGGTCGCGAGGCTCGCGGCCCGATCGCTCAGTGATCGCGAGATCGCCAAAGAGCTCGGGCTGAGCCCGCACACGGTGCACACCCACCTGCGAAACATCTTCGCGCGCCTCGACATCTCGAGCCGCGAGGAGCTGACGGAGATCCTCGACTACGAACGCGACTGAGCGTGAAGGCTCAGACCCGGAGCTCGCCAGCGAGGACGGTCACCGCCTGACCGCGCAGCGCGACTCGGTCACCCCGTAGCTCCACCTCGAGCCGGCCGCTGCGCCGTGAGAGCTGCTTCGCCCGAAGCGGTCGCGCACCGAGCTTGGCGCTCCAGTAGGGCGCCAGCGCGCAGTGTGCGCTGCCCGTCACCGGGTCCTCGTCGACCCCGGCCCGTGGCGCGAAGAAGCGGCTGACGAAGTCGAGCCCCTCGCCTCCCTCGTCTGCCATTGCGGTGACGATCACACCCCGCGCGTCGACGCCCGAGAGCGCGCGGAAGTCCGGGTAGAGATCGGTCAGCTCCTTCTGCTCGCCCACCTCCACCAACACGTCGTGGCGCGAGCGAGCGATGTGCTTGGCATCCGCCAGGCCGAGCGCGTCGAGCAACCCCTCCGGCTCGTCGCAGCGCTCGGGGGGCGTGGCGGGGAAGTCGAGCTCCACCCGGTCGCCGACGGCGCGCGCGACGAGCGGACCGCTCGCGCTCGAGAAGGTGACGGAATCGCCGACCTTCCCCTCTTCGCGGAGCGCATGGAAGCTCGCGAGCGTCGCGTGCCCGCAGAGCGCCACCTCGGTGGTCGGCGTGAACCAACGAATCGCCCAGTCGCTCCCGGCGGGCAGCACGAAGGCGGTCTCCGAGAGGTTCATCTCCTGAGCGACTCGCTGCATCCAGCTCTCGTCGCGCGGCTTCTCCAGGATCGCGACCGCCGCCGGGTTCCCGGTGAAGGGGCCATCGGCGAAGGCATCGACCTGCAGGAGACGAGTCATGCTCCAGTCTCGCTCCGTCCGCGCGGCAGGCAACGTCCGACCTCTACGAGCCGAATCCCCTGCGAGTCTCGGGGGAGTCGTTCTACCCATGAAATGGGAGGGTGTTCCGGGTGGGCAGCAAGAGTGTAGGTGCTATACGCACCCGACCCGGATTCCAGCCGTACGGCACGCGGTGGAAAGCAGCGCGGGCAGGAGTTTTCGTGAGCGACGACGCACCCGATTTCGAGACCGACATCGACCCCACCGCCATCGCCATCGTGGGCATGGCTTCGCATCTCCCTGGCGCGCGGAACACGCGCGAGCTGTGGTCGAACCTGACCCAGGGCGTGGAGTCGATCCGCTTCTGGACCGACGACGAGCTCCTCGCCGAGGGGGAGTCGCCCTCCGCCATTCGTCATCCACGCTACGTGAAGGCCTCGGCGCCGCTGCCCGAGATGGAGCTCTTCGACGGAGAGTTCTTCGGCTTCAGCCCGAAGGAGTCGGCCATCCTCGATCCGCAGCACCGCCACTTCCTCGAGTGCGCGTGGGAAGCGCTCGAAGACGCGGGCCACGTGCCGGACACCTTCGACGGACCGATCGGCGCGTTCGGTGGCTGCGGCATGGGCAGCTACTTCTACTTCAACCTCTGCTCGAACCCCGATCTGGTCGACTCGGTCGGCATGTTCCTCCTGCGCCACACGGGCAACGACAAGGACTTCCTCGTCACCCGCGTGAGCCACGTGCTCGACCTCAAGGGGCCGAGCGTCAACGTGCAGACCGCGTGCTCCACGTCGCTGGTCGCGGTGCACTACGCCGCGCAGTCGCTGCTCAACCAGGAGTGCGACCTCGCGCTCGCCGGCGGCGTCACCATCGAGATCCCGCACCGCCGCGGCTACATGTACAAGGAGGGCGAGGTCCTCTCGCCCGACGGCCACTGCCACGCGTTCGATCATCGCGCGCAGGGCACCGTCTTCGGCTCGGGCGCGGGCGTGGTCGCGCTCCGCCGCCTCGAGGACGCCGTCCGCGACGGCGACCGCATTCACGCGGTCATCAAGAGCACCGCGATCAACAACGACGGCGCCAGCAAGGCCGGCTACCTCGCGCCCAGCGTCTCCGGTCAGGCCGCGTGCGTCGTCGAGGCGCACGCGCTCGCCGACGTCGACGCCGACTCCATCGGCTACGTCGAATGCCACGGCACTGGCACCTACCTCGGCGACCCGATCGAGATCAGCGCGCTCACCGACGCCTTCCGCCTCTCGACCGACGAGAAGCAGTTCTGCCGCATCGGCTCGCTGAAGACGAACATCGGCCACCTCGACACGGCCGCTGGCGTCGCGAGCCTGATCAAGACCGCGCTCATCCTCGAGAAGGAAGAGATCCCGCCCTCGCTCGGCTTCGAGAAGCCGAACCCGACCATCGACTTCGAGTCGAGCCCCTTCCTGGTCAACACCGAGCTCACCCCCTGGCCGCGCACCGACACGCCGCGCCGCGCCGGCGTGCAGAGCCTCGGTGTCGGCGGCACCAACGCGCACATCATTCTCGAGGAGCCGCCGCTCCGCCCCGAGTCCGGCAAGAGCCACCGCGAGGTGCAGCTCCTCACGCTCAGCGGCCGCACCAAGGGGGCGCTCGACGGCAACACCGAGCGCCTCGCCGCGCACCTGAGCGCGCACCCCGAGCAGAAGCTCGCGGACGTCGCCTACACGCTCCACCACGGTCGCAAGGCCTTCGAGCGTCGTCGCGTGGTGGTGAGCGGCGGCCACGAGGACGCCGCCGAGCTCCTCGGCACAAAGGACCGCTTCCGCGTCCACACTCACACCGCGCTCGAGGACCCGAGCGTGGCCTTCGTCTTCCCCGGTGGCGGCGCGCAGTACGTCGGCATGGGCCTCGACCTCTACGAGTCCGAGCCGCTCTTCCGCGAGATCCTCGACCGTGGGTTCGCCTACCTCGCCAAGAAGGACCTCGACTTCGACCTGAAGGCGCTCCTCTTCGCCGAGCCGAGCGATGAGGCCGCCGCCGCGCTCGAGCCGCTGCCGCGCCAGTTGCCGGCGATCTTCATGTGCTCCTACGCGATGGCCCGCGTGCTCGAGAGCGGCCCCTGCGGCCTCGAGGGCATTCGCGCCGACGCCTTCGGTGGGCACTCGATGGGCGAGTACGTCGCCGCCTGCCTCACCGGCGTCTTCGACTTCGAGGAGGCGCTCGGCCTGGTGCTCCTCCGCGGTCAGCTCATGGACAGCACCGCCGAGGGCGCGATGCTCGCAGTCCCGCTCAGCGAAGAGGAAACCCGCAAGCGCCTCGCCGGCACCGACCTCGATCTCGCGGCGATCAACTCGCCGTCGCTCATCGGCGTCTCCGGTACCCCGGAAGCCATCGCCGCGTTCGAGAAGAAGCTCGCCTCCGACGAGATCGAAGCGCGCCGCGTCGACATCGATCGCGCGCCACACTCGCGGCTCTTCGATCCGATCCTCCCGCCCTTCCGCGAGTACGTCTCGAAGATGCGGCTCAAGGCGCCGGACCGCCCGTTCGCGTCGAGCATGACCGGCACCTGGATCACCGCCGCCGAGGCGACGGACCCCGAGTACTGGACCCAGCACATCCGCCAGCCGGTCCGCTTCGCCGACGCCATCGGCACCCTCGCCGAAGAGGACGACCGCATCATCATCGAGGTCGGCCCCGGCAAGGCGCTCAGCTCCTTCGCCAAGCAGCACCCGAAGGTCGACGTGCAGACCGTGCTCTCGAGCTTCCGTCACCGCGACGAGGCGGTGCTCGACGACGACTACCTGCTCGAGGTGGTCGGACGGCTCTGGGCCCTCGGCGCCGACGTCGACCTCGCCAAGCTCTGGGAGGGCGAGAAGCGCCACCGCGTCGAGCTGCCCACCTATGCCTTCCAGCGGCAGCACTACTTCATCGATCCCGGCGAGCGCCGCGAAGAGACGGTCGGCCTCGAGAAGGAAGCCGACGTGACCGACTGGTTCTGGGCGCCGGCGTGGCGCCCGGCCGCGGCGCCGACGATGGACACCCTCGCCGAGCTCCCGGCGCAGAGCTGGCTCGTCTTCCTCGACGACGCCGGCCTCGGTGACCGGATGGTCCAGCAGCTGAAGGCCGCCGGCCACACCACCACGCTGGTCCGCCCCGGCGACACCTTCGCGAAGATGAGTGACGGCTCCTACGTGATCTCGCCCGAGCGTGGTCGCGAGGGCTACGACCTCATGATCCAGGACCTCGTGAAGTCGGGCACCGTCCCGTCGCGGGTGCTGCACCTCTGGCTGACCACCGCCGACGAGAGCCACCGCCCCGGTTCGAGCTTCTTCCACCGCAACCAGGAGCGCGGCTTCTATTCGCTGCTCTTCCTGGCACAGGCGATCGCCGACGAGAACCTTCCGCGTCCGCTGCAGATCACCGTGGTGACCAGCGACGCGCAGCAGGTCGCGGGCGAAGGGCTCGCCCACCCGGAGAAGGCGCTCGTGTTCGGTCCGGCGCTCGTCACCCCGCGCGAGCTCCCCGGTGTCCACGTCCGCACCCTCGACGTGCGGCTGCCCGAGGTGCAGAAGCGTCTCTTCGGCGGCAAGCTCGCGATGGCGCTCGTCGACCCTTTCGCCGGCAAGAAGACCGTGACCGCGGGCCTCGACGCGCTCGCCGAGTCGGTGCTCGAAGAGGCCCTCGCCGAGCCCGGCTCGTCCGTGGCTGCGCTCCGTGGCGGCAAGCGCTACGAGCGCACCTACCGTCGCCGCAGGCTCGAGCCGACCACGGGCGACCATCGCCCGCTCCTTCGCGACGAGGGCGTCTACCTGATCACCGGCGGCCTCGGTGGCCTCGGTCTGGTGGCCGCCGAAGAGATCGCCAACAGCGTGAAGTCGCCGACGCTCGTGCTGGTCGGCCGCTCCGGCCTCCCCGACGCGGAGAGCTGGGACGCCTACATCGCCGAGCACGGCGACACCGACCCGACCTCGCTCAAGATCGCGCGCGTTCGGGAGCTCGGCGCGCTGGGCGCGACCGTCGTGGTCGAGCGCGCCGACGTGACCAACGTCGCGCAGATCCGCGAGCTCTTCGCCAAGGTGCGCGACGCTCACGGTCCGATCCGTGGCGTGGTCCACACCGCCGGTGTCGTCCGCGACGAGCTCCTGCAGGTGAAGAGCCTCTCGGCCATCGAAGAGGTCTTCGCACCGAAGGTCCACGGCACGATGGTGCTCGGCGAGCTCCTCGCCGAGGCGCCGCACGCCAGCGACTGCGACTTCGCGGTCCTCTACTCGTCGACCTCGACCGCCATCGCGCCGCCTGGCCAGGTGGACTACGTCGCGGCCAACGCCTTCCTCGACGCCTTCGCCGCGCAGCACCGCGACGCCGACGGCCCGAAGCTCACCTCGCTCCACTGGGGCATCTGGCGCGACGTCGGCATGGCCGCCGAGGCCTTCGAGCGCACCGATCTGAGCGCCGGTCCCGAGTCGCTCCCGGAAACGGACGGCCCCTTCTTCCAGGGCCGGGTCCGCGACGCGCAGGGCCTCACCCACCTCTTCGCGAAGCTCTCGCCGGACAGCCACTGGCTGCTGAACGAGCACCGCGTTCGCCCGATCGGCGACGAGGGCACCGGCCCCGCGCTGATCCCCGGCACCGGCATCGTGGACCTGATCACCCAGGGCATGCGCGAGCTCGGCGAGGGCACCGACTTCACCATCAAGGACCTCTACTTCCTCCGACCGCTGCAGATCGGCGACGGAGAGACGAGAGAGGTTCGCCTCAAGGCGCGTCGTAGCGACGAGGGCTACCGGGTCGAGGTCCGCTCGGCGTGCGTGGTCGAAGGCCGCGCCGCCTGGCAGCTCCACGCGCAGGCCGAGGTGTCGATCACCGACCGCACCACCGCCGAGCCGCTCGACCTCGGCGCGCTCCGCGAGCGCTGTGCCAAAAACGTCCGCATGGACGAGAAGGGCCTCCGCTCGCCGCAGGAGGAGCACCTTCGCTTCGGTCCGCGCTGGCGCGTGCTCCGCGAGGAGCGCTACGGCGAGGGCGAGGCCTACGGTCGGCTCGCGCTCCAGGACGAGTTCGCGGGCGACCTGAAGGAGGGCTGGGCGCTCCATCCGGCGCTCCTCGATCTCGCCACCGGCTACGCGATGGGCCTCATCGACGGCTACCGCCCGACCCACGTCTGGGTCCCGGTCAGCTACGAGCGCATCCGCGTGCACGCGCCGCTCCCGCGCGAGGTCTTCAGCTGGGTGCGCAGCGCCGGCTCGAACACCTCGACGGACGACTTCGCGCTCTTCGACGTCACGCTCACCGACGGCGCCGGCAACGTGCTCCTCGAGGTCGAGCGCTTCGCCATTCGCCGGCTCGAGGCCGACGCCGGCTTCGCGATGGCCAAGGCGCCCACCCGCGCCGAGGTCGAGTTCGACAAGGCGCCCGAGGCCGACCCGGACCGTCCGCTCTCGCCGGCCGAGCAGCGGCTGCAGCGGAACTTCGAGCGCGGCATCGAGCGCACGGAGGGCGGCGACGCGCTCCTGCGAGTGCTCGCGCGGCTCCGCTCGAAGGACCCGCTCCCCGAAATCTTCGCGACCAGCCTCGATCTGCAGGGCCTCATCGCCCAGGCGGGCGAGAGCCTGGCCGAGGGCACACCCTCGAGCGCGAAGTTCGCGCGACCGGAGCTCGACAGCGACTACGTCGAGCCTGCGAACGACATCGAGCGCACGCTGGTCGGCTTCTGGGAGGAGCTCCTCGGGGTCGATCAGGTCGGCGTGGAGGACTCGTTCTTCGACCTCGGCGGCCACTCGCTCATCGCCGTTCGTCTCTTCGCGATGGTGAAGAAGGCCTACAAGGTCGAGTTCCCCATCAGCGTGCTCTTCGAGGCGCCGACCATTCGCGCGTGCGCGGGGCTCATCGAGGACGCCGGCGTCAGCGCGGGCAGCAACGGCGCGGCCGAGGCCAAGCCCGCCGCGAAGGCGCCGCCCAAGCGCCGCTTCACGCACCTCGTGCCGATGCATCCGGGGGAGGGCGGCGACCGCATCCCGTTCTTCCTGGTCGCCGGCATGTTCGGCAACGTGCTCAACCTGCGGCACCTCGCGCACCTCGTCGGCAGCGACCGGCCCTTCTATGGGCTGCAGGCTCGTGGCCTCTACGGCAACGAGGACCCGCACGAGACCTTCGAGGAGGCGGCGACCGACTACCTGAAGGAGATCCGCCAGGTCTGCCCGAAGGGGCCCTACCTGCTCGGCGGCTTCTCCGGTGGCGGCTACACCGCGCTGGAGATGGGCCGGCAGCTGAAGGCCGCCGGCGAAGAGGTCGGCCTGCTCGTCATGCTCGACACACCGGCGGCGCTCCTGCCCGAGCCGCTCTCGCTCAAGGACCGCATCGCCATCCAGACCCAGCGCCTCGAGCAGAAGGGCGCCGGTTACCTGGTGGAGTGGGCGTCGAGCCGCGTCGAGTGGGAGATTGGTAAGCTGCGCAAGCGCTTCGAGGAGCCGGAAGAGGCCCCGAACACCGAATTCCACGACGAGGCGATCGAGGCCGCCTTCCGGCGCGCGCTGGCCCGCTACGAGATCCCGAAGTGGGAGGGCCCGATCGAGCTCTTCCGCCCGCCGCTGGAGGAAGCCTACGTGCTCGGGCCCGGGCGGATCCTCAACCACGACCGCGAGTACGTCTACGAGGACAACGGCTGGAGCCACTACTGCGACGACGTGCGCGTGCACGTCGTGCCTGGCGACCACGACTCGATGGTCCTCGAGCCGAACGTGCGCGTGCTCGCCTCGACCCTCCGCGAGATCCTCGACGGGATCGATCGGAACACCCCTCGCGCATCGAGCGCTCGACGAGCCTCCGCCAGCCCGGTAAACGCCTGACATGAAAGTCCACGCGGTCCTCCTCAACTGGCGCACGCCGGCGATGACCCTCGATGCGCTCGAGGCGCTGGTGCTCTCTCTCGAGGGCATCGGCGACTCCTGGGCGATCACCCTGGTCGACAACGACTCGCAGGACGGGAGCGAAGAAGCCCTCCGTGAGGCCGTCGCCGAGCGTGGCGACGATCGCATCACCGTCGTGCAATCCGGCCACAACGGTGGCTTCGGCTCGGGCAACAACGTGGGCTTGCGCCGAGCGCTGAAGAGCGACGACCCGCCCGAGTACCTCTACATCCTCAACTCGGATGCGTTCCCTCAGGAGCGCGCGCTCCGGCACCTGGTCGATCACCTCGACGCCAACCCCTCGGTGGGGATCGTCGGCAGCTACATCTACGGCGTCGACGGAGAGCCGCACTGCACCGCGTTTCGCTTTCCCTCGATCCAGTCCGAGCTCGAAGGCTCGCTCCGCCTCGGCGTGATCAGCCGCGCCCTCGGCGACTTCGTGGTCCCGATGGGGATCCCCGAGCACACCACCCAGGTCGACTGGCTCGCCGGCGCGAGCATGATGTTCCGCCGCGAGGTGCTCGAGCAGATCGGGCTCTTCGACGAATCCTTCTTCCTCTACTTCGAGGAGACCGATCTCTGTCACCGCGCCGCCGAGGCCGGTTGGAAGACGGTCTACGTGCGAGAGAGCGAGGTCGCCCACGTGGGCAGCGCCTCCACCGGCATGAAGCGCTGGGACAAGGTCCCCGACTACTGGTTCGACTCGCGCCGGCACTACTTCGCCAAGAACCACGGCCGCGCCTACCTCGCCGCCGCGACCGCGAGCCGGGTGCTCGGCTCGTCGGTGTGGCAGCTGCGCCGCCGGCTCCAGGGTAAGGCCGACGAGGATCCGCCCCGCTTCCTCAGTGGGCTCCTGAACCATTCCCTGCGTCGCGCTGCGCGCGAGATCCTCCCGAGGTAGCGCCGTGAGCTTGGGGGAGCTCACAGAGGCCGAGCACGCCGCCGCCGACCGGGCCCTCCGGAGCAGCGCCGGTCCCGAGCTCGCGCGGGCGATGTTCGCCGTCGCCCTCGGCCGGCCGGTCGAGGACGAGCTCAGCCTTCGTCGTGCCATCGCGCTCCGCTGGCTCGATGAGAACGGTCAGCCGACCGCGCTCGGCAACCAGGTGAAGGACCCACTGCGCGAGTTCGTCTTCTGGGAGGAGCGTGGCCGGAGGCTGCCCAGCGAGGAGCTCTCCCCCGTGCTCGCGCGCCCGCGCTTCGCCGGCAAGGACGTCCTGGAGGTCGGTTCGGGTGGTGGGTGCAACCTGCTCTCGCTCAGCGGCATCCCGCACCGGCTGGTCGGCGTCGAGCCGATGCCGCTCTACCGCCAGATGTCGCCGATGCTCGCCGCGATGGCCGGGCTGCCGGAGCCGGAGGTCGTGGAGGGATGGGGACGGGAGCTCCCCTTCGACGAGGCGAGCTTCGACACCGTGCTCTGCTACTCGGCGCACCAGTACATGCGCGTCGACCGGGCGTTGACCGAGATGGCGAGGGTGCTCCGTCCCTCCGGTCGGCTGATCGTGGTGGGGAACACCTTCTTCCCCTTTGCCGGAGAGACCGTCGTCCGCTTCGCGCGCGATCGGAGCCTCGGCACGCTCAAGTACGACCTGACGGCCATCGCGAACACGCTCGCCTATCAGCTCCGCGGTCGGCGGGCCCTTCTGCCGACCGATGCGAAGAACACGACGTCGACGCCGATCTATCCGACCCGCGGTCACCTCTACCGAGCGGCGCGGCACGCGGGGCTCGTTCCCGCCATCCACGACCAGCGCACGCTCCCGACCGGCGAGACGCTCTTCGTCGCGACGCGCCGCTGAGGTCAGAACGACGCCGGCTCGGTCCGGCGGTGCCACGTGAGCCCGAGCCAGAGCAGTCCCATCACCAGGGCGCCGGGCGCGAGCGCGGCGAGCACACCGAGCCGATAGAAGCCGCTCACGTAGGGCGCGATCAACAGTCCGGTCACCACCGACACCACCGATCCTGCCGCAGTGGCGATCGCCGCCGCGAGCCGATCGTTCGGCTTCGCCCACGCGCCCGCGGCACCGCTGACCACCCCGGCAAAGAGCAGCCAGCCGAAGCTGGTACCGCTGCCCCACTCGGGGAAGGTGCCGAGCGCGATCATCGTCGGCAGGATCGCGCCGACCAACCCGAGCACCATCGGTGCGAGCTTCTTCTTCTCGTCTTTCTCCGTACGCGCGCTCTGAGCGCGCACCTTTCCGAGCGTGTGCTCGCGGAGCTCTTCCGGGATCATCGCCCAGAGCTCGTCGGCCGAATGTCGCTCGAGGAGAGAGAGCAGGAGCGCGCCTGGCTTCTCGCCGCCTTCGAGCCGCGTCCGAAGCGCGTCGCCGTCGGTGCCGGTGGTCTCGAGCAGATGCAGCATCACGTGCGGGTCGAGGAAGACCTCGAGTCGCTCCGCGTCGACCTTCTGAAGGAGCTCGAGGAGGATCGTGGCCGCGTTGCTCACCCATGCAGCATGCCGCAGCCCTGGGCGGCGGTCATGCCCCAGACCGTTTCGCGGACGCGGTTGTCCCTGGTCCGAAGCGCCCGAGCTGATATTCTCGCGGCATGATCGTCTGTGGCACGGATCTGGGCCCGAGCGGGGAGTTTGCGGCCCGTTGGGCGGCGGCGCTCGCGCGGGTCACCGGGCAGGCCCTCCGGCTGGTGCACGTCGACGACGCGGAGCACCAGTCGCTCGAGGCGTTCCCCGAGAGCGTCCGCGACGCGGCGGCCGCGTTCCATGCGCGACTCGACGCGCGTCGTGCGGCGCACGAGGACCAGCTCGCGCACCTGGCCGACGCGCTCGGCATCGAGACGGAGCGAGTCGTGCTCACCGGACGCCCCTGGGAGCAACTGGTCGCCAACGCCGAGGAGTCCCACGCGCGCTTGGTGGTCGTCGGGCCGCACGCCAGCGGTCTCGGGACCACCTCCCGGCGGGTGGCCAGCCACGCTCACTGCCCGGTGCTCGTCGCGGCGCCGCACGATCCGCCGAGCTTCGCCAAGCTCCCGTGGGTGGTCGGCGTCGCTCACGACGAGCGCGTCCCGGCGCTGCTGAAGGACATCGGTGCGTTGGCCGCCGCGACCGAGAGCAGCTTGGTCGTGACGCGAGTGCTCCCGGAGCTGCCCGAGCTCGACGGGGACGCCGGCGAAGAAGCGGCCGCGCTGATCGCGGCCACCGACGCCGCCACGCGCAAGGAGCTCGCTCGGCTCACGCTGGACCTCGGGGTGCCGGTCGAGCCACACGTCGCGAGCGGAGCGCCGGCAGCGGTCCTACTGGCCGAAGCGAAGAAGCGCGGCGCCGGGATCGCGGTCGCCGCTCGAAGTGGCGGGCGGCCGCGCGATGCGCTCCGCCGTTTCTTCCTGGGGAGTCAGACGGAGCGAGTCATCCGGCATGCCGGCGACGTCCCCGTCTTCGTGTCACCGGCGCTGGCTGGAGACGACTGATGGGCGTGAGCCGGGACGGGGAGCCGAGCGCGGAGATCGACGGAACCGCGACCTTCGGGCTCGGACCGGCCGGCATGGGGCCCGCGCGTCGTGCGGCGCGCTCGGCGTTTCGCTGGGTCCTGGCGGGCGCGACCGGGCGCCCCTCGCGCGTGCACGTCTTCGATTCGTACAGTGAGCTCCTCGACGAGCTGGAGGGGCTCGCCTTCGCGTGGTTGCCGCCGGCGACCTACGTCCGCGCGCAGAGCCGGATGCCGCTCACGATCGTGCGCGGCATCCAGCGCGGGACGGAGACGCAGTACCGGTCGGTGCTCTTCACCCGAGACGTGGAAGGCGTTCGCGACCTCACGAGCCTGCGGGACGCGAGGGTCGCTTGGGTCGATCGCGACTCCTGCTCGGGCCACCTCTTTCCGCGGCTGGCGCTTCGGTCCACGGGGCTCCACCCCCACGAGGTCTTCGCCGAGGAGCTCTTCCTCGGGAGCCACTCGGCCGTGGTTCACGCGGTCGGTCGCGGCTTCGCCGACGTGGGCGCGAGCTACATGCGCGTGGACGAGAAGGGTGAGCCGCAGAGTCAGTCGTTCGTCCAGGACGGCGAGCGCTACCGGGTGCTCCTCGTGTCCGAGCCCATCCCCGCGGACGTCGTGGTGGCTGGGCCGATCGCCAGCGCCCGCGAAGTGGTCAGCATGCGGCGTGCGCTCCGCGGGCTGACCCGGAACGACGAGGGGCGCGAGGTGATGCGAGGCATCTTCGACGCCGACGACTTCGTCGAGGCCGCGCCGGCCGACTATCGCGTGGTGCGCGACGCCCTCGCGGCGATGCTCGAGTAGCGTCGGGCGCTCAATCCCTTCGGAAGGGACCGTGGTCGGCGAGGGCTTCGATCTGCCGCTCGGTCGACATCGCCTCGTGGATGAGGAACTCGCTGACCGCCTCGGCGAGCGCGGGGTGCCGCAGCCAGTGTGCGCTGTGGATCGACACTGGCATCAGCCCGCGGCGTAGCTTGTGAGTGCCCTGCGCACCGGCCTCGAAGCGCGACCTGCCCGACGCGATCGCGCGCTCGATGAGCTGGTAGTAGCAGAGCTCGAAGTGGAGCATCTCGTGGTCCTCCGAGCAGCCCCAGTAGCGGCCGTAGAGGTGCGCGCCCTTCTCGAAGGCCAGACTCGCGGCGACCGGCTCCGAGTCCTGCTCGGGATCGAAGGCCATCACGATGACCGCGCGGTCGAGCGTGTCCGGTGCGAGGTCGAAGAAGCGGTTGGTCAGGTAGGGGATCGCGCCCTTCCGGTTGCAGGTGTCCCGGTAGAAGCGACGCATGGTCTCCCAGACCTCCGGGGTCAGGTCGTCGCCGCTGAGCGCGCGCACCTCGAGGCCGGACTCTGCGACCACCCGGCGCTCCTTGCGGGTCTTCTTGCGCATCGACGAGCGGAACCGACCCAGGAAGTCGTCGAACGTCGTGTCGCCCGCGGCCTGCCAGTGGAACTGCAGCGTGCGCCGGGACATGAAGCCGTGGTCCGCGGCGAGCCGTCGCTCGTCGTCGGTGAGGAAGTTCAGGTGGACGCTGGACACGCCCATTCGTTCCGCGAGCCCACGCACGCCCTCGAGCAGCTCGCCGACCACCGCCTCGTGGTCCGCGCCCTCGGCCACCAGGAAGCGGCGACCCGTCGCTGGCGTGAACGGGACCATCGAGACCAGCTTCGGGTAGTAGCGGATGCCGGCGCGGTGCGCCGCGTCGGCCCAGCCCCAGTCGAAGATGTACTCGCCGTAGCTCTGGTCCTTCAGATAGAGCGGCAGCGCCCCGACCAGAGTGTCACCGTCCCAGACGGTCGCGTGGGTCGGCTCCCAGCCGCTCCCGGCGCCCACCGACCCCGAGCGCTCGAGGGTGTGCAGGAAGGCGTGCTCGACGAAGGGGTCATCCGCCCCGGTGAGCGCGTCCCAGGCGGTGGGCTCGAGCTCGTTCAGGCTCTCGACGAAGCGAAGACGCACCTGCCTTGTGTGGCGTCGAGGAGGAACGCGGGCAAGGCGCGACTTCGGTCACCCACTCGTTCGAGCTGTCGGAGTCCATGTCCATGTCCACGATCGGATTCATGACGAATACGCTTCCGTCAGCCCCGCGCGAACGGCAAGATGCTCACCCATCTGAGGGACAGGGAATCGAATCGGTAGTACGGAAGAACAGGAGTTCGTTTCCTGTAGCAGGATTCCGTTGTGTTTTCGGACACTGCATTTATACCGTATTTGTGAAAGGAGACGCAGCATGAATATCAAGGAAGCTCTCGACGAGGTCATGAAGCTCGACGGTGCCACGGGTGCCGCGATCGTGGACTACGGCAGCGGTATGTGTCTGGGCACGATCGGCAATCCGGGATTCGACCTGGAGCTGGCGGCGGCCGCGAACACGGAGGTCGTCCGTTCGAAGAAGAAGGCCCGTGATCAGCTCGGCCTCAAGGACCGGATCGTCGACATCCTGGTCACCCTCGACACCCAGTATCACCTGATCCGTATGGTCGGGACCCAGTTCTTCATCTACGTCGTTCTCGACGTGGCCAAGTCGAACCTGGCCCTCTCCCGAATCAAGCTCAAGGGCGTGGAGTCGCAGCTCGAGCTCGGCTGACTTGGAGGCCCCGGGGATTGCGGAGGCGGGGCCGACCAACATCTCAGTACCCACGGCGCCGCAGCGCGCCGAGTCCTTCGACGAGCGCGTGATAGCCTTCTTGCAGGTGCCGGCCGCACATCGCCGGGAGAGACACATGGAGCTCGACCAACGCTTGAAGACCCTCGCGACCGGTCAGTCGGTCGCCGATGCCATCGCGTCGTACATCCACGCGCAGGGCGCGGACACACCCGACCCGATCGACGAGGCGCGCGAGGAGTCCGAGGCCATCGTGGAGATCATGTTCCTGATGGCCGCGGTCGACGGTCACATCTCGGACGCGGAGATCCAGCAGCTGCGGGCCAGCATCCAGGCCATCGAGGACATGGGAGCCATCGACGGCGTCGCGGTGGAGCCGATGCTCGAGAGCTTCACTCGGGGTCTCGACACCGAGGGCTGGTCACAGCGACTGAACGACGCCGCGGCGCGCGTTCGAGCACCGGATGCGCGCTCCTTTGCCTTCCGCCTGGCCGCCGGCGTGGCCTTCGTCGACGACTTCGTGGCTCACGCGGAAGCCGCCGCCATCGACTCGCTGGCCGCCGCCTTCGAGATCCCCAAGGACGAGGCGCAGGCCATCCTCCGGGACGTCCACGACACCCTCTTCGGCGGCCCCGCGAACGACACCTGACACGAAGCTGCCTCGGAGCCTCAGCGGCGCCGGCGACGCCAACCGATCAGCGCGCCGAGCACCAGCAGGATCGGCCAGCCGTCGTTCGAACCGCCGGCCGTACGGCAGCCGCAGCCGTCGCCGCCCATGTCGACGTCCATGCCGCCGTCGCCCATCGTGCAGCCCTCGATCGGGATGTTCTCGCAGCCGAGGCCGTCGTCGGTGCAGCGGTCCGTCGTGCAGGGGTTGCCGTCGTTGCAGGTGCCGTCGCCCGCGCAGCCGCCGCACGCCGGGTCGAGCGCGTCCACGCGTCCGTCGCAGTCGTTGTCCCGGTCGTCATCGCAGATCTCGGCGGCCGACGGGTAGCTGGTCGGGTCGTCGTCGTCGCAATCGATCACCGCGCCGCCGCGGTCCTCGTCGAGGTCGATGCAGTCGCCGTCCCCGTTGTCGTCGATGCCGACGCCGCAGAAGCCGTCGCCGTCCCGGTCGAGCAGGTAGGTGCACTCGCTGTCGTCGAGGTCGACGAAGCCGTCGCAGTCGTCGTCGCGGCGGTTCAGACAACCTGGGCCGGGCGACTCGGCTTCGAACACCCCCGGGTTCCGGCGGAAGTCCATGTCGTCGCAGTCGGAGGCCGGGACGTTCTCCATGTCGTCGTTGCAGTCGCCGTCGCCGTTGAGGTCCTGGCCGAGCGGGCACCAGCCGTCGCCGTCCGCGTCCACGTCCGAGGTGCATTCGTCGTCGTCGCGGTCGATCGTCCCGTCCTGGTCGTTGTCCTTGCCGTCGATGCAGTTCTCGGGTGCGCCGGGATAGATGGTCGGATCCATCGGTGCGGCGTCGGCCGGTCCGCCTTGCTCGCCTGGGTCGGAGCAGTCGCCATCGGTGTTCAGATCCTCGCCGACCTCGCACCAGAAGTCCCCGTCGTGGTCGAGGTAGTCCATCGAGCAGAGGGGGTCGTAGGCGTCCGTGCTGCCGTCGCAGTCGTTGTCGAGCCCGTCGGTGCAGAGCTCGGTCGCGTCGGGGTTCACGGCGGGCAGGTCGTCGCGGCAGTCGCTCGCCACGTCGGCCTCTCCGGGATCGACGCAGCTCCCGTCGCCGTCCATGTCTCGCCCGCGGAAGCAGTAGCCGTCGCCGTCACTGTCGCGGAAGCCACCGCAGTCGGTGTCGGCGATCCCCATGTTGCCGTCGCAGTCGGCGTCGACCGCTTCGAGGCAGCGCTCCGGGGCGCCGGGGTTGATGGTCGGCTCGGCGTCGTTGCAGTCGACGAGGCCGCCTTCCTCTCCGGGGTCCACGCAGCTTCCGTCGCCGTCCATGTCCTGGCCCGCCGGGCAGTAGCCGTCGCCGTCCTCGTCCTCGAAGCCGACGCACATGTCGTCCATGAAGTCGGCGTCACCATCGCAGTCGTTGTCGCTGCCATCGGTGCAGACCTCGGTGGCGCCCGAGTTGGCGAGCGGGTCGCTGTCATCGCAGTCGCCGCCGACGTTCTCGCCGGCGTCCATGCAGTCGCCGTCGTCGTTCACGTCGGTGCCGAGGGGGCAGAAGCCGTCGTCGTCGGCGTCGACGTCGTTGCGGCAGGTGGAGTCCGCGGTGTCGACGTCGCCGTCGCAGTCGTTGTCCCGACCGTCGCCGCAGTTCTCGTCCTGGTCCGGGTTCACCGTGACGCGGGTGTCGTCGCAGTCCGACGCGCTGGTCATCTCCGCCGCCGAGCTCACGCAGTTCCCGTCACCGTTCAGATCCACGCCCATCGGGCAGAAGCCGTCTCCGTCTCGGTCGACCACCGGCGAGCACATGGGCTCGTCGAAGGTGTCCTGACCGTCGCAGTCGTCGTCCTCGGCGTTGGTGCAGACCTCGGTCGCGCCGGAGTGGATCGCGTTGTCGCTGTCGTCGCAGTCGAACTGGCCGCCGTTCTCGCTGCCGAAGCCGGAGCAGGTGCCGTTCATGTTCAGGTCGCGGCCGAAGCAGCAATAGCCGTCACCATCGGCGTCGATCTGCCCGGGGTGGCTGTTCGAGAAGCCCGGCCGCGTCACGCAAGAGGCGTTGCCCGGGGTAGGCAGGCCGAAGACCCAGCTCCCGCTCGGGTCCTGGAGCTCCTGGCCGTTCCGGAACCCGTCGCCGTCGGCGTCCATGTTGGCCAGCGACGCGCTCCAGGTGTACGCGCTTGCTCGAAACTGGAGACCGAAGGGATTCAGGCAGGGGGGCGGTCCGCCGGTGATGCCACAGCCCGACCCGCCGTCCGCGTTGTCGTGGCAGGTGATGCACGGTCGGGTGGTCCCGACGGTGTTCACGGCCGTGGCGCGGTTGGGGACCTGCGCGGCGTAGCCTTCGAACGCAGCGGCGGGCGCGGGTGAGCCGAGGACGCCCGCGATCAGGGCCGTGGCAACGACGAGCGAGCGGAGCGTGCGGAGGCAAGGCATGGGCAAGATGTCCTGCACGATACGCGCCCCACGCGCGCGTGCACGCGAAACCGGCGTGGGTGCTGCGGCTGTTGCGCGGTTGGCAACACGCGTCGTTCAGTAGTCGGAGAGGCTGCCGTGATCGGCGATGCAGCGCTCGAGATCCTCGCTCATCTCGGCGGCGTCGCGGTAGCGATGCGCGGGGTGAGTGCGGAGCGCACGCGCCAGGATCTCCGCGAAGCGACGCGGGACGTCGCCGCGGAAGTAGGCGACCGAAGGGGCGGGCTCGCGGGCGATCTTGACGAGCAGGGTGCTGAGCTGTGCCTCGTAGAAGGGCGGGCGTCCGGCGAGCGCAGTGAAGAGGACGGCGCCGAGCGCCCACAGGTCGGACGAGGGGGTGACTGGCAGGTCGCCGGTGATCTGCTCGGGCGCCATGTACTGGGGCGTCCCGAGGATCACTCCCTCTTCGGTGAGGGCTGGGGTGGTCAGCGTCGGGATCATCGGCTTGGCGATCCCGAAGTCGAGGAGCTTGGCGAAGAGTCGGCCGTCCTCCCGGTCGACGAGGAAGACGTTCTCGGGCTTCACGTCGCGATGAACGTACCCGCGGAGGTGGACGGCCTGCAGCGCCTCGAGGAGCTGGCGCGCCAGGAGCATCGCCTCTTCGATGGCGAGCGGTCGCTGCTCGACGGCGGTCGCCAGCTCGCGGCCCTGCAGCAGCTCGAGGACCTGCCACGCGGTGCCGTCCGGCTCCACGCCGGCGTCGAGCAGGCGCACGATGTGCCGGTGACGGATGATGGAGCCCGCCCGCGCTTCGCGCTCGAAGCGGCGCTTCTGTCCGTCCGAGGTCCGCCACTTCTCGCGGAGCACCTTCACGGCGACAGCCTGGCCGCTCGGCAGGTGGCGCGCCTCGTAGACCGCGCCCGTCGACCCGGTGCCGATGGGCACGAGGAGCTGGTAGGCGCCACCGAGGATGCGGCCCTCGCGCTCTTCGGGGTGCGGGTGCGGCGGCTCGCTCGGCTGCATCGCCGCCCGCGGCACGTCCACCATGGTGGCGGCCGGACCCTCCCAGGTCTTCGGCACCACCCGCGCTTGGCCGGGACCGGTCTTCGGAACCCGAGCGGACTCGGGGATGGGGATCGACGGGGCGGCGAATTCGGGGAGGGTCTGCATGGCGCGGGGTCGGTCCGATCCAGGGTTGTCGTTGGATGCGGCCACGGGCGGTTGTACGGGGCCTTCCCTCGGAAGATTCCTCCCCGGTGGCGAACGTTCGCGCGCGGCTCGGAGACTTCTCACGCCATGGAACGGACCGGTTCGGTCAGCGGCGACGTCGAACGGCGATCAGCGCACCGACGACCCAGAGCACCCCGAGCGGCGCGCCGCTCCCGGGAACCCCGCAATCGCAGCCGCCCGTGGCGGTGCGCAGCTCCGGCGAGCTCGCGCCGCCAGCGTCGACGCCGGGGAGGACGCCGCCCCCATCCGTGGGCGGGACGGCTCCATCTCGAGGCATGCCGCCGTCGGTGCCGGGGCACGCCGGGTCGGCGCCATCGCAGTTCTGGTCGACCCCGTCACCGCACGTCTCGGTCGCGCCCGGGTAACGGGTGGGGTCCGCGTCGTCGCAGTCGACGCTGGTGTTGTGGCCGTCGCCGTCCGCGTCCATCGGCCCGGACGTGCACGTGTCGTCGCCGCCCGACACCGGGGTGCAGCCCTCGGGGCAGTCCTGGGTCTCGACCGCCCCGCCGATGCAGCGGCGCCGGCCGCTCCCGTCGCAGCTCCACTCGGCGGTGAGGCCGCCGGGACAGGTCGGCGGGTCCGCGCAGACGTCGTCGGTTCCGACCGGCATCGACACGCAGCCGGCGGGGCAGCTCTCGGTCATGACCTCACCGTCGATGCAGCGCGTGCGCTCGGTCATCGCGCCGTTGCAGGTCCAGATGTCGAAGGTCCCATCGGGGCAGGGCGGGGTCACCGGTCCGCAGGTGTCGCCCGGCAGGCCCCGGTAGGGGCCCTGGTCGTTGAAGAGCGAGCTCGCCCGACCGCACGCTCCCTGAAAGGGATCGAACGCGGTGAGGTAGTTCCCGCCGAGCGGTCGCGTCTCGTAGTGCAGGTGCGCCCCGGTGCTGCATCCGGAGCTCGCGATCTCACCGATGACCTGGCCGCAGGTCACCGTGTCGCCGGGCCCGACCCGCAGGCTCCCAGTGCGCATGTGCGCGTACACGACCTTGTAGGAGCCGTGGTTGATCACCAGGTGGTTGCCGAAGCCGAACCCGAAGTCGGTCCCGCAGTTGGCCCCACCACACGCGGTGCACCGGTCGTAGTGACCGTCTTGCGCGCTCTCGACCGTTCCATCTGCCGTCGCGACGACGCCCCAGCCACCGTCGATGGCGCCATTGCCCCCCGCGAGGCTGAAGTCGCTCCCGCGGTGCCCGTCGTAGGAGCTGCTCGCGCAGGTGTAGTCCTGGTCGCCCGCGGCCGCGCCGTTGTTGTCGAAGTAGTACCAGCCCGCGATGCACGAGCTGCACTCGGTCGGGCGGCTCATCTGCGCGCTGGCGGTGCTCGCCGCGACCAGCGTCACGATGAGGGGAGCGAGCCTCACAGCGGCCCCCAGGAGCGGCTGACCCGGCCCGCCGGCGTGTCCCAGTGGACTTCGTCGCCGTCGAAGGTGAGGCCGCTCGCGTCGCCGGGCGGCGCCACGAACGCGTCGCCCCATGGCCGTCCGACGCGCAGCCCGCAGTTGCTCAGGCAGCGGGGCTCACCGTCGAGCGGGATGACCCAGAGTCCGGCGACGCCTCCATTCACCGAGCCGACGCCGAGGAGCGCGGAGTCGTCGGGCGCTGCCGCGAGGGAACCCAGTTGATAGAGGTCGGTCGCCAGCCGGCCGTCGTCGCCGTGGACGTCGTGCCAGTGGATCGTCTGCGCCTCGCCCGTGTCGCCCTGGACGAAGAAGACCCGCTCGCCGTTCGCGATCGGTCGGGCGAAGACCCCCTCGGCGAGGAGCTCGTCGGCGCCGCCTTCGAAGCGATGGAGGCGGTGCGCCCCGTCGACCCAGTAGACGAGCTCCCCGAGCGCCACCGCATGCATGGCGGGTTCGGGTAGGTCGATGGGGTCCAGCCGCCCGTCGGTGCTGCGCCAGGCGAGGGCGTAGAGCGGCCGCTGATCCGAGCCGTGCGCCGATTCCGTGACTCGCTCCAGGAAGACGAGGGTGTCCGCCCCCTCCAGCGCGGAATGGCTGGCTGTAGGACCAGGAGCTTGGCAGCCCAGGAGTACGACGGAGGTGAGAAGCAGAGTTCTAGTTTGGTGACTCTGGTTCATGCCGCTTTTTCCAGTCTACCATTCCGCCGACTGTACGAAGTGCGTCCGTAGGTTTGCACCATTGGTGCAATTGGCGCAGTGTTGGTGTAATTGATCTCGGGTGACAGTACTGATTTGCACCCCCAGGGAGGGGATGCTGCACGAGTTCTGATCGCCGAGAACGATCACGGACTGGCGCGTAGTATCGCGCGGTCGCTCGAGCGTCGTGGTTGGCAAACGAAGGTGGCTCACGACGGGCCCACCGCGATGGCCGCGATGGACTCGCTCCCTTTCGACGTTCTCCTCCTCGATCTGCGACTACCCGGCGCGGGTGGGCTCGAGGTCCTGCGGCAGCTGCCGGCCGAGCGGTCCTCGAAGGTCATCGTGATGTCTGGCTACCTCGACGAGCAGCTCACGGTCGATGCGCTCCGACTCGGAGCGGACGAGATCCTGGAGAAGCCGGTGCGCCCGGTGCATCTCTTCCAAGTCCTCGACGAGCTGGCCGGACCGCGACGGGCCGCTCGGTCGACCGTTCCGGAGCTCGTCGGCGAGTCGGCCGCGATCGGGAGTCTCCGGCAGCAGGTCCAGAGGCTGGCGCCCGTGCACGATCTCCCGGTCATGGTCATCGGTGAGACCGGCACGGGCAAAGAGGTGGTCGCGCGAGCCCTCCACGATCACAGCGGACGCTCGGGAGAGTTCGTCGCCATCAACTGCGCCGCGATGCCGGAGTCGCTCTTCGAGTCGGAGCTCTTCGGCCATGCAAAGGGCGCGTTCACCGGAGCCATCGAGGCGAAGGCCGGACTCTTCGAGCGGGCCGCCGATGGCACTCTCTTCCTCGACGAAGTGGGTGAGCTCCCGCCATCGCTTCAGACCAAGCTCCTGCGAGTTCTCGAGACGAGACGCTACCGGCGGGTGGGCTCGACTTCGGAGCGCTCCTTCGACGCACGCATCGTGAGCGCCACGAACCGCGACCTGCGCGGTGGGCCGAACGAGCCGCTCCGCTCCGATCTCTACTTCCGACTGGCGGGCTTCCGGCTCGACACCACTCCGCTTCGAGCGCGCCCGGAGGACATCGAGCCGCTCGTCCATCACTTCCTCGCGCGATTCGTGGAGAGCCATCCGCATGCCGCAGAGGGCATCTCGCGGCAGGCGCTCTACGCCCTCGCCACCCATCACTTCCCGGGCAACGTGCGTGAGCTCCGCGCGATGTTGCTCTCTGCGCTCGCCAAGGCCGCAGGGCGCATCGAGGTGCGGCATGTCGCTCCGGCGTTGACCGCCGCGAAGCGCAGAGAGCCGGACCCACACCCAGAGAGCGCGGTGGAGCGGGTCGCGGCGCTCATGACCTCGAGCGACTACGGGCTGCCGGACCTCGAGCGCATGGCCATCGAGCGGGTCTTCGCCGAGTGCAATGGCAACCTGACCGCCGCCGCAAAGCGATTGAAGATCCCTCGGACGACCCTCCGAGACCGACTCAAGCGCTATGGGATTCGTTGACCCGAGCGGCGACGTCGGCCAGCGCGGCCCGCGCAGATTTCAGTCGTGCGGGGTGCGGTTCCACCGCCACGACCGCCAGCGCCCGGTGGCCGGCGGAGCGCGCCACGATCCAGTGGGTCGAACTGGTGAGGATCACCTCCTCCGCGCTCATCTCCCACACGTGAGCGGCGAGCTCGGCGACGGCTTCGAGCCCACTCCAATCTCCCACCGCGTGTGACATGCCGTCGCCGTCCAAGTCCACCACACCGATCGCGATGACGTGCTCGGGAAGGGGTGGCCCAGCCGGAGTCTCGGGCACCACGGCTCCGCGGTGGTCCTCCTCCTCCTCGGGAGCCGTCGGTCGGGAGCGCTCGTCGGCGACGCGCATGGCCTCCATGATCAGGAAACCCATGGCACGTTCGACGGTCCGACCCGGGTGATGGTCGATGTGGTGGAGCGTGATCGACGGGGACTGCCATCCGAGGATCGCCAGCGCGGCGTCGTCGCCGCTCTGGCTCCCGCAGCTCGCGTCGACCAATTCGCCTCCGTCGAGGTAGAGGTGACCCACCTGCCCGTCGGACTGCACCGTCAGGACGGAGGACTTGCGTTCCATCTCCAGCACCTGCAGCAGCGAGGGCAGGCCGATGTCGCGGAGGTGACCGGATTGGCGCCCCAGCACTCGGTCGATCCTCTCCAGGATCGTCCCGACGTCGAGCGGTTTCGTGAAGCACTCGATGCCCCCGAGCTCGCGCATGCGTCCGTCCGAGATCACATCGGGGTACGCGGTCATCGCGATCACGCCCATGTGCGGCCGATTCGATGCGATCCAGGCCAGGAGCTCGAAGCCATCCATCTCCGGCATCTGCAGATCCGTGAGCACGAAGTCGATGGCGCCCGCTTCGAGGACCTCGAGCGCATCCGCCCCATGCCGAGCGGTGAGCACGGTGAGGTCGCGGCGCCGCATCGACACGAGCCGCGAGAGCGCCGAGAGTTGCCGCCCGTCGTCCTCCACGATGAGCACCCGTGCGTTCAAGCGTGCACCTCCGCGCTGCCGTTCCGGGGGAGCTCGAGGAAGCAGAAGGGCCCACTCTTCCAGACGAGCGGCCGCTTGCCAGTGGGCGATGGGGGCCCTTCCGCGACACCTGCGGCATCTTCGGCCAGCGCCGCGAGCGCGCACCCCCACTGGCCGGCGGGGAGGTCGTCGATGCACAGCCCATCCGGCTGGCGGACGGCGATGGCCACCGGGCCGTGCTCCTGCTCGCAAAGGAACCCGACGGTCGGGCGAGTGGAGCCCATGCTCACGAGCTCCCGAGTGGCGAGGACGGCCATCGCCTTGTGTCCGCGGCTCCCGATCTGGACGAGGATCTCCGTGGGGTGGAACGCGAAGCGGTGGTCGTAGTGGACGGCGTCGTCAGCGAGTGGGGTGAAGGTCGGTCGCTCGGTTCCCTCCGCGAGCCGCTCGATCGCGTCGCAGGCCTGCCGGAAGAGCGCCGCTCGGAGACCCTTCTCGGTGACCTCTCCGGTTGCGAGCAGCGCCTCCCCCAGCGGTCGGGACTCGGCGCGACACGTCTTCACCACCTCGGCGAGGTAGCGACGCGGGAGGGGTGGGTTCCGCTGCCGGCGAAGGAGCTCGCCGAGCCGCTCCCGCGCTCCAGTCGCCGACGCCCAGCAGACCAGACCGGCGTCACAGAGCAGCGTGCCTCGATCGCCGAAACGAAGGACGCCGGCAGCACCGGCGGGGAGGCGCTCGACCTCCCTCAGCACCCGACGCAGTGCGCCGAGCTTCACGGTACGTCCCCCGTCCCCACGGCTGGGAGGTGCATCACGAACGTCGCACCCGGCTGACCCGACTCGAGCTCGAGCGAGCCACCCAGGCTCTCGATCGCGGCCTTGGCGTTGGTGAGGCCGAGGCCCGTCCCGTCGCTGCGCGTGGTGACGAAGGGCTCGAAGATCGTGGGGCCCAGATCGTCTGGAACTCCTGGGCCATTGTCCGTCACACGCACGCGTACGAGCCCACCGGTTCGTCGGGCCTCGATCGCGACCACGATGGTCTGGTCGTCGGCTGCCTGGGCCGCGTTCAGCAGTAGGTTCACGAATGCCTGCTCGATCACCAGCCCGTTGCCCCGGACCGTGTCTGCCGCCGTGTCGATGTCGATGCTCATCTGGTGCGACCCGTCGCCGTAGAACCGGCGGAGAAAACCCTGAGCACGCGTGAGCGTGGCGTGAAGCGATACGGGGGTGGAGACGGCCGGACCCAGCCGAGCGTAGTCGAGAAGCCGGTCGACGGTGCCTTGCAGGCTGGTCGAGGCATCTCGAATCTCGTCGACCGTGGCCACGCGGTCCTCGGGCGGCATCTCTTCGAAGGTCAGCAGGTCGGTGTTGTAGACGATGCTGGCGACGGTGTTGCGTAGTTCGTGAGCGATGCTCGCGACGAGCCGACCGATGGACTCCAGCCGGTCCTTCTGGAGCCGCTTGGAGGTGACGCGGCGCTGCCTGGAGATCTCCTTGAGCAGGATCAGCTGCTGCGGCCGCTGCGTGTAGAGATAGCGAGTGCAGCCGAAGAGCGCGCGCAGGTGAGGGTGGGGCCGCCACTCGATGGCCTCTCCCGCAGGGACTCGTTCCAGAGCCGTGACGAGGGTCTTCGGGAGCTCGTCGAAGCCGGGAAGGACGCGCTCCAGGAGCTCACGCGCCGCCGGATTGGCCCACAGCACCTCCGACGACTGCGTCGACGCCACCACCATGGGGGTCCCGATCTCGTCCAGCGGCAGCAACGACGCGTCCATGGTTCAGAAACCAATGCAGCTGCCGTTCCACCATCCAGAGCCCAAAAAGTAGGGACACTTCAGCTCCCGCGGAGCTGGGGTGGCGAAATCCGCCGGCGCTCTGGCGGAATCCGCCGGTGTCCGCCCTTTCGTGCGTCTCGTGTCCCGCCAACCGTGCTGGCCCGCCTGTTGCAACGCCGCTCACCGCCGACGCAGCCGTCGGTGGTGCGAAGAAGGAGGCCAGGATGGCAAACGTGAAAGAGGCGCTGCACGAGATCCTGCAGCTCGATGGGGCCGTCGGCGCATGCGTCGTCGACAGCAACAGCGGGATGATGCTCGGCGCCGAGGGCGGCGGACCGGTGGACCTCGAAGTCGCCGCCGCCGGCAACACCGAGGTGGTGCGGGCGAAGCGGAAGACGATGGCCGCCCTGAAGCTCGACGACTCCATCGAGGACATCCTGATCTCGCTCGGGTCGGCCTACCACATCATCCGGCCGCTCACGCAGAACGACGCGCTCTTCATCTACCTCGTGGTGGACAAGGCGCGCGGCAACCTCGCCATGGCGCGCCACAAGCTCGCCGCGATCGAGAAAGAACTCACCGTCTGAGTCCCCGAAGGGACCGGAGGAAGAAGGAAAGACATGCCTAGCGAACAAGAGTTGACGGAAGTCCTGGCCCGGATCGAGAACGACGCTTCAGGGTTCATCGCCGCATCATTGGTCGACCTCGAGTCGGGGATGACACTGGCGGTAAAGACCTCGAAGCAGGGCTTCGATCTGACGGCGGCGAGCGCCTACAATAGCGAGCTCGTGAAGCAGAAGCTGAAGATCATGCGGACCCTCGAGCTCGATGGAACGATCGAGGACATGCTGATCACTCTCACCGACCAGATCCACCTCATCAAGTTGGTCAACCCCGGGACGTTCCTCTATATGGCCGTCGACAAGGCGCAGAGCAATCTCGCCATCGTCCGCATGGCCGTGGCCAAGCACGTCAAGGATCTCGACTAGGGACTCGTTTCGACCCGTGGCCGTTCTCGACAAGGAACGCGGCGTCATCGTACTTCGCGTTGCGTATGACGGACCGCCATTCTCGGGGAAAACGACGACCGTTCGAGCTCTCGCAGAGGGCCTCGGCGTCGAAGTCGTCACCCCAGGCGAGGCCAACGGGCGAACTCTGTTCTTCGACTACGCCGATTACATCGGCGGGATCTTCGAAGGCCGTCGGATCCGTTGTCAGATCGTCTCCGTTCCTGGCCAGACCGTGCTTCGTGAGCGCCGTCTGGCCCTGCTCGACAGCGCCGACGTCATCGTCTTCGTGGCCGACATGCGCGAGTCGGCCGCGGAGAAGTCGTTCGCGTTGCTCGAGGAGGTTCGTGAGGACTTCCTCGGGCGATCGCCCCCGGTGGGCATCATCCTCCAGGCGAACAAGCGGGACGCGGCCACCTCGCTCCCCCTCGCCTCCATCCGGGCGCGGCTGTCGGACGGGCCCGTTGCGATCACGCAGACCGTGGCGACCACGGGGGAGGGCGTTCGGGAGACGTTCGTCTTCGCCATCCGGGTCGCGCTGGACCGAGTTCGTGCCATCGGCGGCACGAGAGGTCTGACCGAACAGGCGCCAGCGATCGACGACGCGTCCGATCTCCTGGAGTCGATCGCAGGGCTCGGTCCTGGGGAGGCGGACCACTCTCCAGGCCAGCCCGTCGCAGATGCCCGGTCGCCCGAGCCCTCGGATGAGCCGACTCCACCGGCGCTCGGGCCATCGGAGGGGCCGGCGCTCGACGCCGAGCCACCGAAGGTCCTGCCGTTTCGTCCCGACCCGGCGATGCCCGGCGGACTGCTGTGGCCTCCGGTCGAGGGACGAGCGCTCTTGCACGAGGTCCACCAACTGGGGCTCGTGGCGACTCCCACCGAACGGGGGAGCTGGTCGGCCTCCGGCGAGGGCTGGCGGTTCCACTCTCGTCATGACGCCCTCTTCGACACGCTCGACGCGGGGCGCAGGGCGCTGATCGAGTGGGCGCGATCACACTCCGCGCTCCTGGACGAGCTGTCGCCCGACCGAGTGCTCTTGCTTTCGGAGAGCGAGGGCGGCCACCGATTGTGGCAGCTCGTCCGTCAGCGCCTCTCCGTGGCCGAGGAGCTCTCGGCGCTGAGCGGCGCTCCCGACGTGACGCCGCTCGCGCTCTCCGATCGATTGTGTGACGTGGCGGAGCGGCTCGATCGGTGTCTCCGGCGGTGGCCGGATGCTGGTCTCCCCTGCACTCGCTGGACGGTCTCACTCGACCTGCATGGTCGAACACTCTTCGCGGGGCTCATGCCGCCCCCGGGGCAGACCACTCGCCGAACACCCGAGGTGCGCAGCGCCCTGATTCGGGAGCTGCAGGCGCTGGTGCTCATGCTGGGCGATGCGCGAGTCGACCTGGAGGTGGTGGCTGCGCTCATCCGTCAGCGCGCGAGCAGCCTGTCGACGGACGCCCCCATTCGGCTCCTGGAGGAGGCGCTCGGAGAGGTCGTCGCGGCCTAGCCTAGGGTCAGTTGCCGTTGTCCGACACGGCGGGCTCGGCATCCGCGGCCGCGGCTTCCGGCTCCGCTTCGCCGATGAGGAACTCGACGCGCCGGTTCTGCGCGCGCCCCTCGGCGGTGTCGTTGTCGGCCACCGGTCGGTCCGGGCCCAGACCGCGGGCTTCGAGGCGCTCGGCGGCGACCTCCTTGCCGACCAGGTAGGCCATGACGGCCTGCGCGCGCTGGAGGCTGAGCTCGACGTTGTGGTCGCGGGCGCCGCTCGAGTCGGTGTGGCCCTCCACGCGGACGTGCTCGATCTCGGGGTGGTTCACCAGCACGGCCGCGATGTTGTCGAGCAGCCGGTTCGAGCGCCCGAGGATCCGCGCCGAGTCGTGCGCAAAGTAGACCTTGTCGGTGATGACGAGCTGCGTCTCTTCGATGCGCACCTGCTGGGGCGCTCGGCAGCCCTGCCGCTCCGCGGTCCCGGGCTCGTCCGGGCAGTTGTCGATGCGGTCCGGGACGCCGTCCTCGTCGCGGTCGGTGTCGGGACAGCCGTGGTTCTCCGCGACGCCCGCCTCGAGGGGGCAGCGGTCGGCGCCGTCCGCGATGCCGTCCTCGTCGTTGTCGAGGTCCGGGCAGCCGTCCTCGTCCTCGAACTCGTCCCGGTCCTCGGGCTCTTCGACGCACCGATCGGCCGAGTCCTCGATGCCGTCGCCGTCGGCGTCCGGGTGGTCGTTCGGGCACCCGTCGCCGTTGCCGCCGGGCGGCTCGGCCTCGAGCGGACACTCGTCTCGAGCGTCGAGCACGCCGTCACCGTCGTTGTCGTAGTCGCGGCAGCCGTCGTCGTCCTCGAAGCCGTCGACGTCCTCCGCCTCGTCCGGGCAGTCGTCGCGCTCGTCGAGGATGCCGTCCTCGTCGTTGTCCGGATCGGCGCAGCCGTCGTCGTCCTCGAAGCCGTCGATGTCCTCCACCTCGCCGTCGCAGGGCCCGGTCTCTTCGCCGATCAGGCCGACGCGGACGCCCGCGAAGACCCGCCAGTCGGGCGTGCCGTAGCCACGGACCACACCGACGCCGGCACCGATGAAGGGCGCGACCAGCTCGTGGGCATCGTAGGTGGCACCGGCGCGAATCTCGAAGGGCGTCTGGCTGGCGTTGTCGAAGGAGTCGCTGGCGGCGAACGCCATGGCGACGGAGAGGTCGAGCTCGATCGGCGGTGCGCCGAGCTTGCCGAGCCGACCCGCGATGCCGAGCCGGACCGAGACCTCGTCGTCGACCTCGAGGTTCACCAGCTGGGTCTTCTCGCGGACTTGATAGCCCACGTTGAGCGAGAAGCGGAACGCGCCGCTCAGGCTCGCGCGCGAGATCAGGAGCTCGGGGGCGAAGGTGAAGTCGCGCTCGCGGAAGTAGCTGTCGTTGCCGCCCATCGGGACGGTGAAGACGGGCATCACGGCGAGGTCCAGGCCGTGGCGCTCCGCCTGGAGGAGCTGGACCTTCGCGACCAATCGCAGGTCGCCGAAGCCGGTGGTGGCGAGGTCGTTCGCGGTCGCGCCGAGACCCTCGTCGAGGCCGAGGGTCGGGCGGTTCTGGTAGAGCACCAGCGGCAGCTCGAAACCGACCGAGAGGGTGTCGAAGAGCGGGAGCGCGAAGACCGCGGACGCGGTGGTGCGGTGGTCGACGAGCGGGGAGACCCGGTCGCGTTCGATGTCGTCGTCGTCGTCGTCGTCGGGCGATCGCCGGTAGAGCACGAGCGGATCGTCGGCGTAGCCCACCCAGAGCGCGCCCTGCGCCCGGAGGTGCCCGGGCACGGCGGCCCACTCGACGTCGAGAATGCCGCCACGGTCGGTCGCCAGCCGGAAGCGCTCGACCGAGAAGTCCTGCCGTTCGACCGGCGCGGTCTGGGCACTGGCGGTGCTGGTGATCGCGATTCCCGCCGCCAGAAGAGCGAGGAGGGCCCCGCGACGACGGAAGCCGACGAGCGCGACCATGAGGAGGAGCGCCAGCGCCCCGCCGTGGCCCGAGCCGCCCGCGGCGCAGCCCCCACCGGAGACGCCGAGCCGGTCGTCCCAGCCGTCGCGGTCGCCGTCGAGGATGACGCACGCGTCGCCGATGCCGTCGCCGTCGCTGTCGAGCTGGGCCGGATCGGCCACGAAGGGGCACACGTCGACGTCGTTGTCGATGGTGTCGCCGTCGTAGTCGTCGTCGCAGGCGTCGCCCTCACCGTCGCCGTCGAGGTCGGCCTGGTCTCGCGTCGGGATCAGCGGGCAGCCGTCGACGCCGTCGTTCACGCCGTCGCCGTCGGCGTCCGGGTCCCGGAAGTCGGCGATGCCGTCACCGTCGAGATCGAAGGGGGTCTCGTCGAAGTCCGGCCGCCCGTCGCCATCGCTGTCGGTGTCGAGGTAGTCCGGGATGCCGTCGCCGTCGGTGTCGATGGGCGGGAAGCCGCCGCTCTCCAGCTCGTCGTCGAGGCCGTCGTCGTCCGAGTCGGTGTCGAGGAAATCCGGCGTTCCGTCGAGGTCGGTGTCCACGGGCGCGGTGAGCTCGTCGTCGTCCCCGGCCTCGAAGCGGTCGCCGAGTCCGTCGCCGTCGCTGTCGTCGTCCCGGAAGTCGGGCGTGCCGTCCATGTCCGTGTCGATCGGTGGCGTCATCGGGTCGTCATCGCCCGCTTCGTCGATGTCGAGGATCCGGTCGTTGTCGCTGTCCGTGTCGAGGTCGTCGTCGACCCCGTCCATGTCGGTGTCGACCCCGGCCTCGTCCGTGTCGAGGATCGAGTCCATGTCGGCGTCCTGCGCGAACGCGGACGTCGGAAACGCCGACAGAACGAGGGCGGCGAGCCCCAGCAGGGGCAACGAGAGTGAGTGCACCCGGGACATCGGCCCGAAGCTACGCCAGCAGCGCGCCGATTTCATGGAAATCTCGTGCATCGACGAACCCCTCGTAGCGGGTCGGTCGGCGGCCGGTGCACCACTTGGCGAAGGCGTAGAGGCGGAAGAAGCCGTCGATCGTCGGGCGATCGCGGCGCCCGAGGTGCGGACCAGCCACGATCTTGGGGTCCGGGACACCCGCGTCGAGGAATCGGACGACGCCGAGAACCTCGGCTTCGGTTCGGGTTCCTCGGGCCAGCCGGGGTCCGAGGAGGAGGACGTCTCGCGGCTCGCCATCCTCGGCGAGCGTGCCGGGAATCGACCCGTAATTGAACGGGGTGGGGAAGGGCGACACGAAGTCGATGGCGCCCTTCGGGTCCCGTTTCACGAACGAGAAGCGCGGCACCTCGATGACGACCGGGACCCGCAACTGGTCAGAATCCGAGGTTCAGACCTTCGTCGGCGAGGCGCTCGCGGGCGTCGGCCATCTTCCGGGTCGCCGGGATCGACAGGCCACAGAGGACCGCGCCGATCACGACCATCGGCACGGCGGCGATGTTCATGAGCGAGAACACCGAGCCCCAGGTCGTGATGAACCAGCCGCAGGTGCCGAACATCGAGAAGGTGCAGAGCAACAGCCCCAGCAGAGCAGCCTTCGGGTTGCCGCGGTAGAGGATGGCGCCGGTCGGGACCATCAGGCCGCCCATGCCGAGGAAGAGGTAGGGCGCGAGGTTCCGCCACTCGTCGTGCCAGGTGACGCTGATCACCTGCAGCCCGGTGAGCGCCACGAAGAGCCCACCGAGCGCCACGAAGGCGGCCGCGGCCTTCACCTCGGTCGGCGTGGATGCCGCCGCCATCAGATCGTCGTCGCTCGTCATCGTTCCTCCCTCGCGGTCTTCGATAGCAGAAAGTAGGCTGCTGGCCCGTGGTTCGGACTCGTGCGCTCTGGGTGCTCGCGCAGCTCGCGCGAGCGGAGGAACCGGCGAAGGTCCGCCGGTCGCTCTATCGCCGTGTCGATCCGGCGGTGCGCGGGCGCGTTCGGCGGAGGGTCGAGCGCCTCGTCGCCGAGCAGCTGCTCTCCAGCGACCACCCCGACGACGAGGCTCACATCCATCGTCAGGCGTTCCTGGTCCTCGCGGGGCTCGACGACGGGACGGTCGACAAAGCCGCCGTGGCGGAGCGCTTCGAGGCGCACGCGTCGGAGCTGAAGGAGCCTGCGGCCCACGGCGCGAGCCTGAAGCTCGGCGCTGCGGTGCTCGTGCTCGGTGGCCTGCTCGCCGTCGGCGGCTGGTGGGTGCTGAAGCCGCCGGCCGAGCTTCGCGAGACCATCGAGGAGAGCAACGACGCCTGGAGGGAAGGCGGCCGGCCCCGCGAAGGCTCCGCGGAGGTGCGGGAGTTCTTCGCCGAAGCGCTCCCCGGTTGGGTGGTCTGGCTCGACCGGCTCCGGCTCGCGCGCGAGCAGGGGCCACTCCAGCAAGGCGACGCGGAGCAGCGGCTCCATCAGGAGAGCGAGATCCTGCTCGGGCGGAGCCGGGCGCTCTTCGGGGCCGACTTCACGAGCTTCCTGCACGCGGTCACCGATCAGGGCCGCGATCTCGTCCTCAGCGACGAGCCACCGGCGGCCGACAGCCACATCCGCTCCGTGGATGCCTTCAACGCCGCGATCGCCGACCGAGGGTTGGCCTACTACGTCGACGCCGAGATCCTCGTCTCCCGCCGCACTCACGCGCAGAGCCGGCTGGTGCTCTCCACCTTCGAGGTGCGTCGTGTTCGGTTCTACGAGGGGCCCGACGGCCCGGTTCGGGTGCTCCGGCTCCGCCGGCTCGATTCGCTGAACCATGGCCGAGCGGTGCTGGGCTTCACGCGCGAGCAGGTCCGGGACGCGCTCGTGCTCGAGTCGCGGGTCGAGCACTACATGGTCGAGCTCATCCTCCCGAGCCTCGAGCCGGAGGGACGAATGTCGCTCATCGACCGGGAGACGGTGCGCGGCGACCACGCGTGGGTCGACGGGATCGAGGCGGCGATGGCCGAGGACGCGCGTGCCTTCGCGACCGCGCAGGTCGGCGAGCGCGCCGACGCGGTGGGCGCGGTGCTCGCGCGCCGCCGCCGGCTCATCGAGGAGTGGCGCGAACGCTTCGAAGGCGATCTGATCATCGCGGGGCCACGCGGTTTCGACCTGGACCCTGATCGCTACACCGCGGTCCGTCCCCGGCTCACGAGCGCGGAGTGGCGCGAGCTCGAGAGCATCGCCGACGAGCTCGAGGACGACTCGCTCCGCGAGGCCTACGCGGTGCTCGAAGCGGCGTTCACCGACTCCGTCGAGCGGCACGAGGCGCAGCACCGGCTCGACTTCGGCTCGGGGACGCTGCGCGACGCGGCGCCGCTCCTGGACGAGCGGCTGGGCCCGATTCGGCTGCCAGAGGGAGGCCGCGACCGGCGCGCGTGGCACCGCCGCGCGGAGCTCAGCGCGTACCTGAGCGAGCTGGCGCGGTCGCCGGAGCTCGCCCGGGTGAACCTCGCGTTGATCGGTCAGCACCTCTACCTCGCGAGGGCCTGGGGAACGGCGGAGTCGACCGGCACCGTCCTGATCTTCGAAGGGCTGGCACGTCAGCTCGGCGTCGAGCACGAGCCGCTCGTGGTCGCGCGGCGGGTCCAGCGGCAGGCGCTCGCCGCGCTGCATCTCGAGCTGCGCGAGCGATCGGGCGAGGAGCTCTCCGCCGCTGCGACGGCGCTCTGGGCGGAGCTCTTCGGTCGACCGCTCCCACCGCTGTCCCTTCGCGACTGAGTCGGCGCCGTCGCTTGCCAACGGCGCCGGATCTCCTCCAGGCTCGGCGGCATGTCTCTCGCCTCACTCATCAAGGGGCGCCGCGGCGCCAACGGCTTCGGCTACGCCTCCACCGCGGAGGAGGTCAGCGAAGGCGTCGACCTGACCGGCAAGTCCTTCCTGATCACCGGCGTGAACTCCGGCCTCGGCCAGGAGACGGCGCGGGTGCTCGCCATGCGTGGCGCGACCGTGCTCGGCGCGGCCCGCACGGAGGAGAAGGCTCGCGAGGCCTGCGCGAGCTTCGCCGGCGCGGTGCCGGTCGCGTGCGAGCTCGGCGACCCGGACTCGGTCCGGAGCGCGATCGCCAAGGTGAAGGAGCAGGGGAGTCTCGCTGGGCTGATCGCGAACGCCGGCATCATGGCGCTCCCGAAGCGCGAGCTGCTCCACGGGCAGGAGAAGCAGTTCTACGTGAACCACGTCGGCCACTTCCAGCTGGTCACGGGCCTGCTCGACTCGGTCGCCGACGACGGCCGGATCGTGATCCTCTCGAGCTCCGCCCACGGGATGGCGCCCAAGGGCGGCATCCAGTTCGACGACCTGACCTTCGAGCACGGCTACAAGGGGTGGACCGCCTACGGTCAGTCGAAGCTCGCCAACCTCCTCTTCGCGAAAGAGCTCTCGCGGCGCCTCGAGGGAAAGGGGCCCGTGGCCAACGCCTGCCACCCGGGCGTGATCGCGACCAACCTCGGGCGCCACATGTCGCTCGGGATGCGCATCCTGATGCCCATTGGCGCGGCGCTCACCTTCAAGACCATCCCGGAGGGGGCGGCGACCCAGACCTATCTCGCCGCGAACCCCGCCGCGGCGACCGTGACCGGCGAGTACTACGCGGACTGCAACCCCGCGAAGCACTCTCGCTACGCGCGCGACGCCGACATGGCCAAGAAGCTCTGGGACGTCACCGAGCGCATCCTCGCCGAGCTCTGATCGAAACTCGGGCGCGCCCCCATCATCCGCGCGAGCTGGCATCGCATCGAGCGCCGCGTTAGGACGGGCGAAACGATGACCGACGCGCTCACGATCCGCCGCCCCGACGATTGGCATCTCCACCTCCGCGATGGCGAGATGCTGGCCCTGGTCGCGCCCTACACCGCGCGCCAGTTCGGACGCGCGATCGTCATGCCGAACCTCGTGCCGCCGGTGACGACGGTCGACGCGGCGAAGGCCTACCGCGAGCGGATCCGGTCGGCGGTGGGCGACGCCCGTTTCGAGCCGCTGATGACGGCCTACCTCACGGATCAGATCGATCCCGACGAGGTCGCGCGGGGCCATGAGGAGGGCGTGCTCACGGCGTGCAAGCTCTACCCGGCGGGCGCGACCACCAACTCCGATCGCGGGGTCACCGACATCGCGGCGATCCATCCGGTGCTCGAGCGCATGTCGGCCATCGGCATGCCCTTGCTGGTGCACGGCGAGGTCGTCGACGCCGACATCGACATCTTCGATCGCGAGAAGGTCTTCCTCGAGCGTGTCTTGGCGCCCACCCTCGAGCGTTTTCCGGACCTGAAGGTCGTCCTCGAGCACATCACCACCGCGGAGGCCGTCGCGTTCGTGCAGGGCGCCGGTCCCAACGTCGCCGCGACGATCACCGCGCACCACCTGCGCATCGACCGCAACGACATCCTGGTCGGCGGCATCAAGCCGCACAGCTACTGCCTGCCGGTCGCCAAGCGCACTCGCCACAAGGAAGCGCTGCGCGCGCTGGTCACCACCGGCGACTCGAAGTTCTTCCTCGGCACCGACTCCGCTCCGCACGCCCGCTCTGCCAAGGAGAACGCCTGCGGCTGCGCCGGCATCTTCTCGGCGCCCTTCGCGATCGAGAGCTACGCCCAGACCTTCGACGAGCTCGGCTGCCTCGAGAAGCTCGAGGGTTTCGCCTCGCTGTACGGGCCGGCGTTCTACGGGCTTCCGGCGAACGAAGAGACGATCACGCTCGAGCGTGGCGAGCAGCAGGTGCCCGAGCGCATCGACCCCGAGGGCTTCGACCTCACGCCCTTCCACGCGGGCGAACGCCTCGGTTGGTCGCTGGTCGGCTGAGCGTGCTCAGGGCGCGACCCAGCCGAGGGTCACGCGCCATCGGCCGGCGCGCTGTCGTCGCCGCAGCCGAGCGCCAGGAGCGACAGCAGCCACCATCCGGCCCGACGCCGGCTTCCCCCCGAATGCCATGGGCGCAGGCTACTCTTTCACGCCGAGCTGCGCTCGGCTGCGCTCGAACCCATCACCGACTCCAGGGCGGCTTCGAGGGCTGGGACCGTGAAGGGCTTGGTCACGAAGGCACCATCCAGCTTCGCCTCGGCCGCTTCCCGGCTGTAGCCGGTCATGTAGAGCACCCGCGGGGGTGGCCCGACCTCCGCCATCCGGGCGACCAGCTCCGGTCCGCGAACGCTCCCCATGGCTACGTCGCACAGGACGAGGTCGTAGGTCTTGCCGAAGTTCTGCCAGCGCTCGAGCACTTCCTCGGGGTCCGTCGTCATCTGCGCGTCGTGACCGAGATGCGTGAGCAACATCTCCGTCACGGTCGCGACGGCCGGGTCGTCGTCCACGACCAACACGCGATACCTACGCGGCGCCGACGTCGTGACTGGGGCGGGTGCCTCCTCGCGACGCTCTGCGACGCGCGCGGGCAGTGCGGGCAACACGATCACGAACGTGCTCCCGCGCCCCTCGTCGCTCTGCACGCGCACCGTGCCGCCGTGCTGTTCCGCGGTGCCGAGGACGGTGGCGAGACCGAGGCCCGTGCCGCCCACCTCTCCGCGCGTGGTGAAGAAGGGCTCGAAGAGCCTCGGTAGATCCTCCTCCGCGATGCCTCCGCCCTGGTCGGTGACCGAGAGCGCCACGGCCGGCGAGTCGCCCAGGGTGGCGGCCTCGGTCCGCACCGTGACCACCCCGCCGCCAGGCATGGCGTCTCGGGCGTTGACGACCAGGTTCACCACCGCACGCTCGATCTCCACCGGATCGACGGAGATGTCGGGCAGGTCGGGCGCCAGCTCCAGCTCGAGATCGATCTCGTCGCCCACCAGCCGGCGCATCAGGTCCACGGTCCCTTCGAGGAGCTCGTTGGGTTCGACCCGGACCAGTTTCAGGCGCGCCTTCCGACCGAGCGCCAGCAGCCGCCGGGTCAGGCCGGAGGCCGAGTCGAGCGCCCGGCGGGAGTCCTCGAGCTCCTGCCGCGCTCCCACCTTCTTCTCGAGCAGGTGCATGCTCGTGCCGATGACCTGTAGGAGGTTGTTGAAGTCGTGGGCGATGCCCCCGGCGAGGCGTCCCACCGCTTCCATCTTCTGCGAGCGCGCGAGCTCCTGTCGGAGCTTCACGTCGTCCGTGATGTCCAGGATGGTCCCACGGAGCTCGTGTCCCCCATCGGCTCGTGGCACGACGAAGCTCTCGATGCGCACGTGCCGGATCTCGCCGTCGGGCCTCTGGAGCGGCATCTCGAGCTCGCCCCCCTGGAGCGCGGTGTCGCCCTCCTGCCCGTCGAGGAGCCAGCGGTCTCGATACTCGGGCAGCATGAGCCCACGAAACGTCTCCACGTCAGCCGGAGCATCGGCGGCGATGCCGAAGATCCTTCGCAGCCCCGCCGACCACTCGACTTCCCCAGTCGTCGGGTCGAAGCGCCAGCTCCCGAGCTTGGCGAAGCGCTGCGCTTCCTCGAGCTGGTGGAGCGTTCGGCGCAGCTTCGCCTCCGCGGCCAGGGCATCGGTGCGGTCCAGCACGCCGCCGACGATGCGACGCACCACGCCGTCGTCGTCGAAGAGGAGGATGCTCGACGTCGTGGTGTGGCGGACGGTTCCGTCGGGACGGATCAGGCGGAGGTCCGTGAGCGGCAGGACCCCATCACGGAGCGACGTGTCCTTGTTCTCCTGCGCACGTGGGAGATCCTCCGGGTGGACGCGCGCATAGAAGGCCTCGACCGAAGGCGTGACCTCGTCGGGATCGACGCCGAGGATCCGGTACATCTCGTCCGACCACGTCACGACACCCGTCGGCGGCTCCCAGGTCCAGGTGCCGACGTGGGCGATCCGCTCGGCCTCACGCAGCAGCTCCTCCTGAGCGGCCAGGATGGTCGCCTCCGGGGCGACGGTCTGATGGCGCGCAGCTGCGCGCTGCAGGTCGGCCACCCGCACGCGCAGCGCCTCGACCTCGCGTCGGAGCTCGTCGTAGTCGTCAGGGACCCCTCCCTCGCTCTTTTCCCCCACGGGTTCAGCGTACCATCGTTCGTGACGCGAACGTGTCGTCCTCGGCCCGGGTGAGCGGGCGCTCCGGGTATGCTGTGACCCGACCTTGAGCACCGTCACCGCCCAGATCGCGCTTCGCTTCGCCGCCGCCTCGCGGGCGAGCGCCGACGAGCTGCTCGCCCCACTCCGTCTCTCGCCGGACCTCGGCCGCGCAGAGGCGCTGAACGTATCGGTTCCGGTGTCGGCGTACTACGACATGCTGGAGCGGGCGGCGCCGCCCGACGACCTCGGGCTGCCGCTTCGCTACGGGGCGTCGGTTCGCCCCGAGGACTTCGGCGCGATGGGGCTCGCGCTCAAGACCGCGATGACCATTCGCGAGGCGCTCGAACGAGTCGTCCGCTACATCGTCGTCCTCTCCGACTCGCTCGAGTACCGCCTCCATGCGACCGAGGGCGGAGCGAGCTTCCGACTGCTCGCCCGCCCTGGCGACCGCCGTGGGGCTCGCATCGCGAACGAGGGAGCGCTCGCCGCGCTGATCACCCTGCTGCGCCAGATCGCCGACGAGCCGGTCGACCCCGTGTCCGTGCGCTTTCGTCATGGCGGGCCAGTGTCCGACGCCCAGCACCGCGAGCTCTTCCGGTGCCCGGTGCACTTCGAGGCCGACACCGACGCGCTCGACTTCGATGGCGCCACCCTCGCGACCAAGGCTCGCCTCGGCGACGAAGGGCTCAGTGCGTTCCTGCTCGCACAGCTGGAGACGCTTCGCGAGCAGCACGTCGACCGCTCCATCGCCGCGAGCGTGCGAGGGGCGGTGACCGACGCGCTGTGCGACGGACCGCCCAGCCGTGACGCGATCGCTCGGCGCCTCGGGATGAGCGAACGGACGCTCCACCGCCGGCTGGCCGAGCAGGGTCTCAGCTTCCGCGCGATCGCCGACCAGGCCCGTCGGGAGGTGGCGGAGCAGCTCCTCGCGCTCACGGGCCACAGCCTCGCGGAGGTGGCGTTCCTGACCGGGTTCTCGGACCAGAGCGCGTTCTCGCGGGCGTTCAAGCGTTGGGTCGGGCAGACCCCGGGCGCTTTCCGTCAGGCCGCGAGTACTGCGCCGACGGGCTGACCGGAACGGTCGATGGATTGGCCGCGATGGTCGAGAAGCGCGGTCGCCGCCCACCTAGCGTGATCTCCATCCCGCCACCCACGAGAGGAGATCCCGTGACCGTTCATCGTTCCACCATCGCCCGCCGTACGGGCGTCGCTTACCTCGGCGTCGTGCTCTGCGGCATCTTCGCCGAGTTCTTCGTCCGCCAGTCGCTCGTCGTGCCCGGCGACGCCCTCGCCACCACCCGCGCAATCGCCGACTCCGCCGGCTTCTTCGGCCTGGGAATCGGCGCCGACCTGCTCATGGTCGCACTCGACGTGGGCGTGGCCTACGGGCTCTGGCGCCTGCTCGCACCGGTCCACCGTGGTCTGGCGGTCGCCGCGACGGGATTCCGGCTGGTCCAGGCCGCGACCCTGGCCATCAACCTCCTGAACCTGAGCCGTGCGCTCACGCTGGCAGGAGAGACGGGGGACGACCTCTCGCTCGCTTCGCAGGTGCTCGCGTCCGTCGAGACCCACGCGTTGGTGTACGACCTCGGCTTGATTCCGTTCGGCCTCGCGTGCCTCATGCTCGGGCCGCTGCTTCACCGCGCCGGCGGCCCGCGTCCGATCGCCTGGGCACTCTCGGCCACCGGTCTCGTCTATCTCGTCGGCTCGTTCGCCGCGCTCTTCGCGCCGTCGCTCTCGGTGGCGATCGACCCCTTCTACGGTCTGGCGATCGTCGCCGAGCCTTCCATGGCGGTCTGGCTCATCGTGCGCGCGAGCCGCTGGGATCAGAGGAAGAAGGGCATGCAGCGGTGGGCGACGCCTTCGCCGGTCACCCAGAGGTCGCCGCTGAAGGTGTGAAGCCACATGTCCCAGAGCGGGCCGGTGCCCTCGAGCGCCGTGAGCCAGGAGCCGTCGAAGCGTCGCATGAGCACTCGGTCGGCCACACCGGCAATCCATACCTGGGATCCGACCACGGCCACCGAGGCCCACTCGCCGGGGCTGCCGACGTCTTCCTCGGACCAGCGGGCACCATCCCAGTGGAACACGCCCGAGCCCACCACCCAGACATCGTCCGGTTCCTTCACGGACACGTCGTGCAACCGAGCGTCGAGCTCCTCGATGGACCACTCCGTGCCGTCGAAGTGGAGCACCACGCCGCCGTCGTCCGATGAGCCGACGGCCCAGACATCGTCCACGGCTACGACCGACAGGCCCGTGAGGTCGTGCTCCACGAGCGACGGGTGCGCGCTCCACGACGTGCCGTCCCACTCGGCCATCACACCACGGATCCCGACGGCCCACGCCGAGTCTGGCGACGATCCATCGACCGCGAGCAGCGCCTCGTCGACCCCGGAGTCGAAGCGCTCCCATTCGTCGTCGCTCAGCCGCATCATCGACCCTGGCAGCTCGGTCGCCCAGAGCGAGTCCTCGCCGTCGTGCCACGCGCTCGAGAGCAGCGCGCCCTCATCGGTCTGAACCGTTTGGAGGGGCGGGCCATCCGCCCAGCCGAACGCGAACCCGTCGTCGCCCACGAGCCACACGGGATTCAGCCCCGCGGTCTGACGTCCGTGAACGCCGCGCAACGAGACCCCGGGGGAGAGCTCGATCGTCTCCCAGCCGCACCCGAGCGCGATCGACAGGTTGAACATGTCGGGCGGCGGCAGGTCGGGAGCCGCGGCGTCGACGGGGCCGGAGTCCATCCCCTCCACGTCGTCGGAGTCCGTTCCGTGCGAGCGACTACAGGCGACCAGCGTCGCCACGGCCAGCACCGCCGCATGTGTCGGGGTGTGCCCTCTCATGGGGGTGATCTACCCGACTCTCAGCCGTCCTTCCAGCGTAGGCTGGGGTGTGGCCAACTCGTGGTCCGACGGTGGGAGCGAGTGCCCTCGATTCCACGCCCGGTCGTGACGTTCCGCTCCCAGCGGTCTACCTTTCGGCCATGACTTGGCGTGGGGTGGTGCTGGTGATGGTGGTCGGCGCGGTCGGCTGTCACTCGAAGATCGACATCTTGGGTGAAGACGGCGGCGGCGGTGGCCGGGACGCCCAACCGCCCTCGGACTTCGCGGTCCCCGACGACGACGGGACCGCCGGCTGCGCAGCCCCCGCGCCGAAGTGCTACCAGGGTTGGTCGATGTCGTCCGATTGCTGCCTCGAGCCCGGCAGCGAGGCGACCTGCGAAGGGGACGCGTGGGTGTGCCCGACCGACACCTTCTTCGAGGGTGAGTGTGGCCGGATCGACCCCGTCTGCGAGGGTGCCGACATGGGGCGGCCGCCCGTGCTCTACGACAACTGCGGCGCAACGGAGGACTGCGTGCTCACCGGTCGCTACTGCTGCCCGACGTGTGGGGAGGTCAACGCCGACGACCTCGTGTCGGTCAACCGCACGCTCGTCGACGATCACTACCTGAACGAGGCCTGCCCGGAGGCCCGTGAGGGCGAGGTGCTCTGCCCGGACTGCCCGGAGGGCTACAACCCGCACCTGGCCGCCTTCTGTGACCCGACCGGGATTCGCGCCGCCTGCGCGGTGCTCGACCTCGGAGACGCGAGCTATCGGACCTGCGCCGACGACTCCGACTGTGTGCTCTCGGCGGCCACCTGTTGCCCCTGCGGCGACGTTCCCGAGACCGAGACCATCTCGGTGCGCCGCGACGTCGACGTCGCGGCGCTCCTCTGCGACGACGCCTGCGACTGCGAGCCAGTCTTCGGGGACGGCGTCAGCGCGACCTGCGTGACGGGACTGTGCACCGTGGCGTACGGAGCCCGCACGGACCCCTGACCCTTCTCGGCGGTCGCGCCTCGTGTTCTCATTGGACGACCCATGAACGACCTCCCCGCGGCCGACGCGCCGAACCCGACCAAGCGCCGCAAGGTCTCCCTGATCGCCGGCGGCATCGCCACCGTGCTCATCCCGATCAACTTCGGGGTGTGGATGATGACCGAGCTCAGCATCCCCTTCATGGTGCTGGCCGCCCTCCAGCTGGTGCTCGGGATCTGGGCCATGGTCACGGCGCTCATCCACGTGTTCAAGGACCAGCCGAGCAGCGGCGCCAAGGTGGGCATGGTGCTCTGGTCCATCTTCGCCTGCCTCGTCGGTCTCGGTGGGCCGGCGGGTCTCTTCCTCGCGGTCATCGCCGAAGGCCTGGCCGGGATGGGCGGCGCGTGGGGCCGACCGCTGCGGATCGAGGGGCGCGTCGTGCACCCGAGTCTGCGCGAGGGCGCCGACTGGACCGAAGGAGACCGGCCCGACGCGAGCGGTCTCGACTTGCCGACCCGGCGCGCGCTCGAAGCGCTCTGGCTCCACGACGCCCAGAAGGAGCACGCGAGCGTGCCCGCCTTCTCGCGGATCAGCTGGATGCTCTCCGCCGTCGGCGCGCCGCCGGAGCTCCTGATGGGGGCGCATCACGCGGCGATGCAGGAGATCGACCACGCGAAGCGCTGCTTCGCGCTCGCCGCCGGCTACGGCGGCCGGCACCACACGGTCGAGGCGATGCCGGACCTCCTGCTCACCGGGCTCGAGCTCCGGGGCGACCCCTTCGCGACCTTGGCGACCGAGAGTCTCGAGGATGGCTGCCTGCTCGAGGACTTCAACGCCGACGTGGCCGGGCGCTGCGCGGCAGGTTGCGAAGACCCGGCCACCCGCGACGTCCTGCAGCGAATCACCGTCGAGGAGCGCGAGCACGCCGAGTTCTCCTGGGACCTGCTCGCGTGGGCGATCGAGCGCGCGCCCGAGAAGGTGGTGCCGGCCATCGAGAAGACCTTGGCCGGACTGGACCGCGTGCCGCGACCGACGGCGGCCTCCGCGCAGAAGCGGGCGCTCGTCGACGCCGCCGACCGCGCGCAGCTCCGGGCCCACGGCCGCATCCCCGACGACGAGTGGGCGGCGATGTGGTCGTCACGCCTGGTCGCGACCCGCGAGCGCGTCGAGCGCCTCCTCCACGGCGAGCCGGTGATGGACCGATGCGCCGAGTAGTCCTCGTCCTGCTGCTCGCGCTCGGGTGCGACATTCTCGACTCGCCGGGTACGGAGAGCGACGGACCGGCCCCCACACCCGATGCGCCCGAGGTCTCGGAGGCGGCCGATGGGATTCCCGTCGAGCTCACGAGCGTCGTCGACGGGGACACGATCCACGTGCGCCTCGAGGACGGGAGCGACGAGCGGGTTCGCTACATCGGCATCGACACCCCCGAGGTCGCGCACGCCGAAGGAGAGGTCTCCGAGCGCTTCGGCGACGAGGCGACCGAAGAGAACCGGCGCTTGCTGGGCGACGGAGAGCTTCGGCTCGTCCTCGACGTCGAAGAGCGGGACCGCTTCGGTCGACTCCTGGCATACGTCTACGTCGGCGAGGCGATGGTGAACGAGGCCCTCGTCCGCGAGGGCTACGCCCGGACGCTCACGATTCCGCCGAACGTGCGGCACGTCGATCGCTTCCGGGAAGCCGAGCGGGAGGCGCGCGACGCCAATCTCGGGCTGTGGAGCCGTTGACGTTCGAGACCGTGGTCGCCGGCGCCGAGCCGGGGTAGAACTCCGTCATGCCCACCTACGCGTATCGACAGCTCGCCGGAAAGCGGGTCTTCACCCAGGACGGGACCGACATCGGTGACGTCGAGGGGTTCGACATCGACACCGACACGTGGACGGTGGTCGCCCTCGAGGTGAAGCTCGAGCGCAAGCAGCTCGAGCGGCTGAACATGGAGAAGCCAGTCTTCGGCTCCCCGAGCGTGAAGCTCTCGGTCGACCGGGTCGCCGGCGTGTCGGAGGCCATCATCCTCGACGTCGCCTTCGCCGACCTCCGCTTCATCGACGGCTGAGGTTCAGCCGCGGAGCTCGTCCGCGACGCCGTCCTGGTACTGCGCCTTGGGGTTGCCGAGGGTCGCGAGATCGGTGGTGCCCATCGCGTGCGCCAGCCCGAGCAGGGTGCCGGTGTGCTTGTGGGTCGCCTCGATCTCGTTGCCGTAGGTGATGGCGCGACCGGTCGAGAGGTAGCCCCCGGCTTCGCCGAAGATGGTCACCGGGACGTCGCGCGCGTTGTGGTTCCGGCCGAACTCCATGCCGACCATCACCGCGCTCTTGGCGAGCACGTCCGGGCGAGCGGCGGTGCCGTCGCCGGCGAGCGCGCCGAGGAGCTCGCTGACCCGCTCGGCGTACCAGTTCATGAAGAGTGGGACCTTCGACTCGTCCCAGTGGGTGTACGAGTGGTGGTCGTCGCCGCTGTTGCTGTCGCCGGTCTCGCCCACGAAGCCGAGACCGAGCTCGGGCACCTTGAAGCGGCTGGCGACGCCACCGAACTGAACGGTGAAGATGTGCGTCTGGCCGAGCCGGATCGCGGCGTCGATCATCCGCACCCACTGCGACCATACGTCCCGGTGGCTGGCGGGGCTGGTGTCCATGTTGCCGGGCGGGTCGGGGATCTCCCCGACGATGTCCCGATCCGACATGAACGACGCCTCGAGGTCGGCGAGCGCCGAGAGGTGCTCGTCGAGGATCAGCGTGCCCTCGCGCGGGAGCTGCGGTCGGATCCGCTGCAGCTCGGCGCGCGGCACGTCGAGCGTCGACTTGCCGAAGGCCCAGAGCTCGGCGGTGGAGCTCCCTGCCATGTCTGCGAGGCTGCCGAAAATCTGGTCGAAGCCATCCTGCGGCTGGCCGTGCTGGCTCACCGGGGTGAGCGCACGCGAGTAGGTCATGCCGAGCTCGTAGTCCGCGGGCGTCTGGGTGAAGACGGTGCCGATGCGGAAGCTCGAGCCGGTCATCTTGATGTTGAGGCTCGCGCGCAGCGGGTCGGTGATCAGGCCCTTCCGCTGGCGGTCGAAGGCCACGATCTGATCGACCGTGGGCGCCATCGACGCCCGGCCGGCGCCGTCCTCGGAGAAGGCGACCTCGCCCGAGAACATCGCTGCGCCCGGCGCGACGTGCCCGCCGTGGTCACCGGTGTACTCGGCGTTGATGAAGGCCTGGAAGCCGTACTCGGAGATCGCGATGCAGCGGTCCTTGTACGCCTCGTAGGGCCGGAAGCCGTCCTCGAAGGAGAAGCTGGTGCCGCTCCCGCTGATGAAGGGGTTCGACGCGGTCTTGCCGTTCGGCAGGAAGATCAGGATGAGGTTGTTCTCATCGCCCATCTCCTGCGCTTCGGCGAGGTCGTCCCAGTAGTGCACCACCGGGGCGAGGAGCCCGGCCAGCGCGGTGTTGCGGAGAAAGTCTCTTCGGCTGCTCTTGCTCACGATCCCTCCACCGACTGGGCGAAACGCTCACTGAGCGCGATGTCTCTCATCAGATTCACGACGTGGCCATCGTTGGCGTCGAACGCCGCCTCGAGCTCGGCCATGAGCTCGGCGTCGTCGATGGCGGGGACGCTGCCCTGCGCATAGCGGTGAGTCTGCGCGACGAAGCAGCGGACGAGCGCGCCGTGCTGCGCGAAGCCTTCGCTCGCCTCGATGGTGTTCTCGAAGGTCATGCGCGCGTAGGGCGCCAGGTTGAACGCGCCGTGCGCCTCTTCGTCGCCGACGCGCTCGAGCGGGTAGCGCCGACCGACGTTGTCGAAGACGTCGAAGGCGAAGCCCGCGTTGAGCATCTGGTGGCAGTTGCTGCAGGGGAGGGTGCTCTCGAGCGGCGCGAACTGCTCGCGGAAGGTGAGGTCCTCCACACCGGCCGGGAGCATCATCGCGGCGGCGCCGGCCTCCGGCGGGAAGCCCATGCACATCAGCTCGTCGACGAGGAACTTGCCGCGCTGCATCGGGGAACGCCCGGACTCCTTCGCGTGGGCACCGAGCACGAGCGCGGTGGTCAGCAGGCCCGAGCGACCGGTGCCTTCGAGGGAGACCGCCTGCAGGTCGCCGCCGGTGACTCCGTCGATGCCGTAGTGGCCGGCGAGGAGCTCGTCGACCTGGGTGGTGTCGGTCGTGAGCAGCGAACGAAGGGTGCCCTCGCCCTCGAAGAGCTCGGCGCGGATCATCGCTTCGACCTCGGCGATCATCGAGTCCTCGAGCTCGGGCGGGAGGTCGGCGGCGGCGTCCTTCGACTGCAGGTCGAAGTGGTCGAGACCGAGCCAGTCGAAGATCAGCTCGACGACCCGGTCCTCGGTGCGCGCGTCCGAGAGCAACCGGTCGACCTGAGCCGCGTAGGTGTCGGCCTCGAGTATCGCGCCGTCGTCCGCCGCGGCGCGCAGCTCGGCGTCGGGCGGGCGACCCCACGCGAAGTAGGAGAGCTTCTCGGCGAGCTCGTGTGCGGTGAGTCGGTCACCGCCGTCGCCGAGCTCCGTGCGGTAGTGGAAGTGGGGCGACATCAGCGAGGTCTGGATCACCGCGCGGCGCGCGTTCTCGCCGTCGAGCTCGGTCAGGGCTCGGTCGTAGAGCGAGCGATAGTCGGCGAGACCGGTCGCGTTCACCGGCTCCACGAAGACGTGCTCGAGGTAGCTGCGCAGCTCGTCGTCGGTGCAGTCCCCGGCGCAGGGCAAGAGACCGTCGACGTCCGCGGCCACCGCGACCTCGTGGGCGACGTGCATCATCGCCAGGAGGTGGTTGCCGTCCCGAACCGTGAGCCGGCTGGCGTCGATCTGGAGGTTCAGCGTCTCGAGATCCTCGGGCAGGTCCGAGAGGTCCGCCGTGACCCCCGTCAGGTCCTCGATCGCGCGCCCGAGCTCGTGCTTGGTGAGCCGGCGCACACCAGGCTGGGTGCTCGGGTCTTCGGGCTCGAAGTGGAAGATCGGGGTCGATCGGATCGGATCGTCGGGCGGGATCTCGTCGACGGGCGGTCGTTCGGAGTCGCCGATCTCACCGGTGCAGCCGCCCAGAGCGAAGAGGCCCAGCGCGAGCGCAGCGAGCAGTGGCGCACGCCTCGGGGTGTGCAGCCCCCGCGAAGATCGGCCCTCGGCCCCGTGTCTATCCATGATCCTCATCGCGTCTCGTTCCGTGAGTAGGATTCGCGCATTGGAACGCAAGATGGGTGCCGGCGCCGTTACCCTGGGATCGCGCACGATGTAGGTCGATGTGTGCAACCCTTGGCGATCGGGGCCATCGGACTTATCCAACGACTCACATGACCGACCTGATCGTGAGCGCCCGCCCCCTGGGCTTCCCCTGGGCCACCCGGGATCCCTTCCTCTTCTGTGTCCACCACTTGGACCACTATCCCGAAGGGAACGAGAAGCTCGGCCCAAACGCCTCGCTCGCCGGTCGTCGCATCGGCATGGACTTCGAGGGCAAGGACGGCTGGCGCATGTATCACGGCGACGTGATTCCCGGCTTCCCGCGCCACCCGCACCGCGGCTTCGAGACGGTCACCATCGCGCGCCGCGGCTACATCGATCACTCCGACTCGCTCGGCGCCACGGCGCGCTTCGGACACGGCGACCTCCAGTGGATGACCGCCGGCGAGGGCGTGGTGCACTCCGAGATGTTCCCGCTCCTCGATCGCGACGAGCCGAACACCGTCGAGCTCTTCCAGATCTGGCTGAACCTCCCGAGCCACTCGAAGCTCACCGACCCCTTCTTCACGATGTTCTGGAAGCCACAGATCCCGCGGCGGACCTTCGACGACGGCGGCCCGGCCGAGGTGGTGCTCTACACGGGTCATCTCGAGGGCTTCGGGGACCCGCCGCCTCCGCCGCCCGGCTCCTGGGCGTCCGTGCCGGACACGGACGTCTGCATCGCCTCCGTCACCCTCGGGCCTGGCGCCCGCTGGACCGTGCCCGCCGGACGTGAAGGGCTGCACCGCACCCTCTACTTCTTCCGCGGGCGCGCCGTGGTGATCGGCGACGCGCGCGCCGAGGATCACGCGGCCATCGACGTGCGCCCCGAGCTACCGGCCGTGCTCCACAACCCCAGCGACGACGAGGTCGAGATCCTGATGCTGCAGGGCAAGCCCATCGCCGAGCCGGTCGCGCACCACGGGCCCTTCGTGATGAACAGCCGCGCCGAGCTCCAGCAGGCGTTCCTCGACTACCAGGAGACCGGCTTCGGCGGCTGGCCCTGGGACAGCGACGGTCCCGCGCACGCACGCGACGCCGGCCGCTTCGCCGTCCACGCGGACGGTCGCGAAGAGCGCCCGCCCGAAGAAGAAGCTGCCGAGTAGAGCGCTCTAGTCAGCGCTCGATGACGACCGCGGTCGCGACCAATCGCTCGGTGCGCACGAATCGCCCGACCAGCGTGTCGCCCGGTCGGAACACTTCGCCCGCCTCCTGCCGGAAGGTCGCGACGAAGCGCGCGTTGGGAACGTCGAGGTCGATGTGCATCGCCGAGAAGCCGAGGAACTGCTCGGTGATGGCGAACTGAGCCTTGTAGGCCGCTTCCTTCGCGCTGAAGACGATCTTCGCGAGCAGCGAGCGCTCCGGCTCGTCGTGCCGCGCGAGCATCGCGCGGTCTTCGTCGGTGCAGATCATGTCCCAGAGTCGCAGCTTCAGCGGCTCTGACTGCTCGACGTCGAGGCCCACCCCACGAAACGCCTCGGCCCGCGCGAGGGCGACCGCGACGTGCCCCTTGGTGTGCGTGATGCTGCCGACCACTCCGTCCGGCCAGCCGGGCGAGCGGTCTTCTCGCGGCAGGACCTCGATCGGCCCGAGCCCGAGCCGCGCCGCGGCCCGCCGAGCGAGCACGCGGCCGGCCGTGTATTCCCGACGCCGTTTGGCGACCGCCTTCGCCATCAGCGCGGCCTCGCCCTCGGTCAGCTCGCTCAGGTCGTCGCCGAAGCGGTCCGGTGTGCTCTCCTCGAGCACGATCGACTCCGGCAGCAGCTCACGGAAGAGCGGCGCGCGTGTCGGGGGCTGGTCCGGCTCGTCCACGAGCGTTGTCCATGCCCCAGGATCAGGCGTAGCGCACGTACCAGGGCACGCGCTTCTTCACCGGGTGCAGTCGCCGCCAGAGCGGGTCGGGCAGGAAGTTCTCCACCTGGCAGTAGTCGCAGGTGGTGATCCGCGGCGACTCCGTCGTGATCCCGAGCGAGGCGCCGCAGCCCATGCACGCCATCATCACCGGCTTGTCGGCGGGCGGGATGTCGAGCTCCTGCGCGCCGTTCGGGTCCTCCTCGGTCGCGGCGCAGTAGAGCCGCTGGGCGCCGGGCATCACCCGCTTCAGCCAATCGGGCGCCGAGTGGGAGCTGGTCCGTTTGCCGCACGCGGCGCAGTAGATGGGACCCTCGTGGTCGTCGCCGATGCCGTCGATCGGTAGCTCCTCCCGGCAGACGGGGCACTTGGGCATCTGCCGTCCGTGCTGGAGCTGCAGCTGGAACCCCTGGGTGAAGATCGTCGAGTTGTTCCCCTCGTCCCACCCGAGGCTCGCATACTCGTCGTAGGCGTCTTCCATGAGCGACTTCCACAAGTCGGGTGGAAAGCGAAGCGTCTCGAAGCAGGTCGGGCAGTCGAGGCTGCGCACCGGTCCGTCCAGGATCACGGGGTTGCCGCATTCGGGGCAGGAGGTCTTCGGCTTGTAGACGCAGAAGCGAGGCATGGCCTCAGCCTACCGTACCCACCGCCGGGTGCTCGCCATGGCTCACGGGCTCGGCGCGGACGCCGTGGGGCAGCTCCCAGTCCTCGACGTTCCAGTGCCGCCACGCTTCTCGGTGGAGCTTCTCGAGCGCTCTACGAGATCGCAGTAGCGTCTCGTGCTCGTCGGGGGTGAGCCCCGCCGGTCCCCGCGCGATGGCCTTCGTGATCAAGAGGTCGGGGACATGGTCGTCCTCGGGGAGACGCGCGCGAAGCCGGGCGCACAAGTTCGGGTCGAGGACCAGATCCCGAAAGCGGCAGGCGGAGTCCGCGTGGTAGTAGCCCCGCCGCGACTCCAGATCGCGCGCGATCGCCGTCGGGCGCCGCTCCTCCGGGATCGCGAAGAGGCCGATGGCGCGTGCCGCGCGACTCACACCCCGCGATCCGAGGAAGAGCGAGAGCGGAACGGCGAGCGCGCACGGCCCGACGATGGGCCACAGGAGCCAGGGGTGCGTCAGCTGGGTCGAGAGCGCCAGGCCGATCGCTCCCACGATGCTCGTGGTCACCGTGCGTCCGTCGAGCGAGGCCAGCGCCCCGCTCGAGTCGCGACGCTGGGGGACCCAGCCCACCGCCTTGCCGGTGACGATCTCCACGACGAAGAGGGTCCGCGCCAACATCGTGATCGGCGCGATCACGATCGAAAGCACCAACTCCACCGAGGCGCCGAGCAGAAGGCGTGCCACCCCACCGAACGCACGCGCGCGACCGAGGGCCCAGATCACACCCAGCGCTCGCGGCAAGAGCAGCAGCGTGAACGCGCCGATGCCCAAGGCGAGGAGCAGGTCGGTGTCGCGAGCGCTGGTCGTCGCGAGCGCGATGCCCCCGAGCGCCATGAACACGAGCCAGAGAGGCGAGGTGAGGTAGGCCGCCGCGCCGAGGAGCAGGTGCAGTCGGCTGCGTGCCGGGAGGCCGTCCGCGAGGACGACTCGAAGATGCTGCAGGTTCCCCTGGCACCAGCGCCGATCGCGGACGAGATAGTCCCGCAGCGTGGGCGGGGGCTCTTCGTAGGAGTCGATCAGATCGTCGGCGAGCCGCACCTCGTACCCGCCCCTTCGAAGCAGGGCCGCCTCCACGAAGTCATGACTCAAGATCGGGCCACCCAGCGGCGGCGCACCGCTCAGCAAGGGGAGGCCGCAACACCGGACGAACGCATCGACACGCACGATCGCGTTGTGCCCGAAGTAGTTGCCGTCCGCGCCGCTCCACGCCGACAGACCACGGGTCATCAAAGGGCCCGCCAGGGCGTGGCCGAGCTGGAGCATGCGGGCGAAGAGGGTCTTGCCGCCGCGGAGCCCGATGGACGCCTGAAGGAGACCGAGCCGGGGGTTCGCCTCCATGCGTCGCACCATTCGGACGATGGTCTCGCCGCCCATCAGGCTGTCCGCGTCCAGCACGATGGCGTAGCGGTAGCGGGCTTCGTGCCGGACGAAGAGCTCCGCGAGGTTGCCCGACTTCTTCCCGCGGTTGGCGGCGCGTCGGCGGTAGAACACGGGGACGCGACTCGACGCTTCGATCGCCAGGCGCCGCCACGCGCGCATCTCGTCCGCGGCGCGCCGGGGTTCCTGGGTGTCGCTCGCGACGAAGATCTCGAAGGCGTCGCCTTCACCCGTCGCGATCAGGGCCTCGCGCATCGCGGCGAGCGCCGCGAAGACACGTTCGGGGTCCTCCTCGTAGATGGGCATCACCAGCGCCGTGCGAGGAAGCGGGCCTTCGGACTCCTCCCACCGCGGGGGTCGAAGCGAACGGACGACTCCCAGGAGTGCCAACACCAGCGCCACGCCATGCAGACCGACCAACACGCCGAAGAGCACGGCCCACGGGACGGTCCATGCGCTCACGGTGGTCGCCTCGAAGAGAAGGAGGCCGGCGACGACTCCGAGCGCAGTCGCGAGCAGCGGAGCGATGGCCCACCAGGGACGCGGTCCGTCGAGGCGCTGCCGGGGGAGCTCCGCCCGACGGGAGAGCTGCTCCCATGCGTCGCGCAGCACGCGGCGCTCGTCGGGGTCCTCGCTGAGCAGGGCGCTCGGATGCCGGTCGAGCGCGCGCCGTAGGATGATCCCCTCGGGGTCCAGCGTCGGCCCATCGGGTCCGAGCACCTCTTCCGACCATCGCGTGAGCCGCGCCTGCGCGTGCGCGATGCATGCATCGGCGGCGTCGGTCGCGGCTTCGGTGTGGAGCCGATCGCAGAGCTGGCCGAGGGTCGTGGCGTCCAGCGGCGCCTGAGCGGCGAGGAACGCCCGCAAGCGCTGCCGTGGGTTCGCGCCCTCCACCGTGCGGACGCGACTCGACGTGTTCCCGGAGCGAAGATCGAGCGCGCGCATCAGTTTGCCGGCTCCGGCTGCCACAGGTACGAGAGGGTCTCGCCGAGCGCGTCCGACCCGTGATGGAGGAACGCGCGCAGCTCGACGTCCGGCCGTTCCGCCTCCAGCTGGATCACGAGGCGCATCAGGCCGCGCTCGTCGTCTCGCTCCAGTCGCTGTCGCACCACTCGAGCGCCTTCGCAGTCGACCCGCGCTTCCACGGCGTCCGCGGTCGGAGCGCCGGCCCAGTCGACCACGAAGAGCCCGTCGTTCGGCCCGTGCGCGTCCGGACGCACCGTCGCCTCGGGCCGACCGGTCCGGAGCGCGACGACGTGCGCACCGTGCACGGGCGACGGATCGCCGAACGCGACCCGATAGCGGTAGCGGAGCTCGTCTCCCCACTCGTCCGGGACGAAGAAGGCCCCGACGTTGTCGTCGGTCTCCAGCCGGGTGGCGATCTCCAGCAGTCGGACGGACCCGGGCGTCCAGCCTTCGATCGGCGTGACGATCGCGCTCGGGCGCCGTTCGTAGCGAGCTTCCGGATCCTGGTAGCTGCGGACGTCGCGATCTCGCTGCACGAGCCCGAACGCGTGAGGCCGCTCGACGCGGAACGAGGAGTGGGTCGTGCGCGGGGGGTTCCGGAGCGGCCTGAAGATGCGCTCACCGGACTCGGTGTGGAGGAGCAGCCCGTCAGAGTCGTGCACCTCGGGACGGTGATCGCCGAAACGCCCCGGCCGGTCTTCACCGAAGAGGTACATGCTCGTGAGCGGAGCGAGGCCGAGCTGGTCGATCGCCTCTCGCGGGAAGACGGCGGCCTCCACGTCGATCGTCGTGGGCGAGCCCGGCGCGAGCTCGAAGCGGAACGCGCCCTCGACCCGCGGACTGCGAGCTTCCGCCACGAGGTGAGCGACGTCGTCGCCCGAATTCGGGGTCACGAGGTGCAGGGCGACGATCTCCGGAAACTCTTCGGTGCCCTCTCGCCCCGTGTCGACGCCGAGGCAGCGCGCGGAGAGTCCGTACACGTTGCCGCGACCGAGGGAGCGGAAGTAGCTCGCGCCGAGGAAGACCAGCACCTCGTCCGAGTAGCTGGCGGTGTTGATCGGGGCGTGGAGCCGAAGCCCGGCGAAGCCCAGGCCCTCGAAGCGCTCGGGCACGAGCGGGTCGGGATAGGCGAAGTCCGCCGGGTCGAACCGATGAGGACGACCGCCGGAGGCGTCGTGGACCCGAACGTCGACCGCGCGGCCGTAGTAGAAGCCGCGGTGGAAGAACTGCGCTTCGAACGGGCCTCCGCGCCACAGCGCACGTTCCGGTCGGAAGCGAATGGAGCGGTAGAGGTCGTAATCGATGCCACGGAGCTCGTCCGGGATCGGCGCCGGCGGTCCGATCGGTCGACCACGCAGCCTGGCGCGCGCGCGGCGTGTGCAGCTCTGGAAGATCGCGAGCGCCCGGTCGCGCGGCGACCGAGACCTCGGCTGGGAGAGAGATGGTGCCGGTCGGCAGCCGCTCGAGAGCAGAGCGAGACCGACCTGACGGAGGAACCGACGTCGTTCCATTCGCGGGCGGGCAATGCACTTGGCGTTCCATGTATTGCTCGAACGCGTTCTTCGAGTGATTCGGGCGCGGATGGGTGTCGTGAGCGGAAAACAACTGCACCAGAGCAACCCCCACCGGGGCTAACTGACCCACCTGCGACGGCGTGGCACAGCCATCTCTGATCGGGGAGCCGTCCACCACCCGGGTTCGGGCGTCAGATGGCGGTGCCACGCCACTTTTGCGCTCAGCCAGGATGGTCTGCTTCTCGCATCGCGAGGGATCATGAAGTCACCCGTGTCTCTGGCGCTTCTTCGGCGCTCCGACACTCAGGGTTCGGTGGCGTTCGCCGCCCTGTCTCTGGCGGCCGACGAAGCTCCGCAGAGCACGATCGAAACGATCGTCGCCGACCGCGCCCTCACCCACTACTGGGAAGGGCTTCGCCAGTTCCTCACCATTCGGCTGTCCGAAGGGGCGGTGCCGCTGGCGCTGGAGCGACTCGAGTCCCTCGAGTTCCAGCGGGGCACGGAGCCGAGCGCGCGCGCACAGCTCTATCGGGAGGCTCGAGCCGCGTGCGCCGGGCGCCGTCCGAACCTGGACCGGGAGTGGTGGTCGCGTTCGTTGGCCACACGCCACGGCGAGCGACTCGAGAAGCTTCGGGCGGAGCTCTGGCCCGATGAGGTCGCGTTCGACGTCGCGGAGCTCGCGTTTGCCCGACAACTCGAGTCCGCGGAGCTCCGCCACGTCCTCGATCTGAGCGAGGAGGAGGTCGAGGCGGCGTTCGAGCGGATCGGCGCGTGTGCCCGAGAGGTCCTCGGAGCGGACCCGGACAGTCGAGACCGGACTCTCGAGGGAGCGCTCCTCGAGGCGTTCGCGCTCGCTCCCTCGCGTCGTCGACCGCGAACCGAGCCGCTCTTCGCGATCGGGACCGTCGTGGCCGGTCGCTACCGACTGGTGGCGCATCTGGGGAGCGGCGCCTTCGCGGACGTGTATCAGGCCACGGACGACGACGTGCCGGGGCACGAGGTGGCGCTCAAGATCTTCCGTGCTCGAGCGGATGACGACGCGACGCGCGACGCCGCGCTGCGCGAGCTCCGGTTGATCGCGAGCGTGACCCACCCTTCGGTGGTCCAGTTCAAGGACCACGGCTGGCATACGGGACGCTTCTACTTCGTGATGCCCCTCTATCGCGGAGAGACCCTACGGGAGCGACTCGCTCGCGGACCACTCGACCGCGTGGAGGCCCGGCGCATCTTCGAGCCTCTCGCCCGTGCGCTCGCGGCGCTCCATCGCGCGGGCATTCGCCATCAAGACGTCAAACCGGAGAACGTCTTCCTCGCTCGTCCCGACGAGCTCGGCGGCGACGAAGTGCTCCCGGTGCTGCTCGATCTGGGCGTCGCCGCGAAGGACGCGGAGAACGTCCTCGCCGGGACGCCCAGCTACCTCGCCCCCGAGGTCGCCGCTCGCTTCGCGCGAGAGCCCGATCCGCCGGGGATCACTCCGAAGGCAGACGTGTTCGCGCTCGCGCTCACGTTGCGCAACGCCCTCGCCCCGGAGGAAGAAGAGCCCGTGCTGGCCGGAGCGGTCGACGCGTTCGTGCATCACCGAGCGCGCCGAGCCCCTCGCGCGCCGCGCCGCCGCGACCTTCGCTATCTGAAGCCCTACTTCGAGCGCTGGCTCCACCTGGCACCCGACGAACGCCCCAGCGCCGAGGCCATGGTGTCTCAGCTCAAGGCGCTCACACGGCCCGAGGAACGGCGCGCCCGTCGCGTGAGCGTGCTGCGCTGGGTCCTGCCGCTCGCCGCGATCTTCGCTGCGGCCGTGTTCGTGCTCCATCGAGAGACCGAGCTCCAGCGGCTCGAGGCCACGAAGGCTCGGGAGCTGGCCTCCATCGAGCGGCTCCGAGCTGCGGAAGCGAGCGAACGCGCCGCGCAGGTGCGTGAGGACCTCGCAGCATCGCTCGAGCGTCGGCGCGCGCTCGAAGCGGACGTCGCGCGTCTCGAAGAGGAGTACGGCGCGAGTCGACTGACCCGGCAGGAGCTCGCCTCGAAGTTGGCGCATGCCGAGAGTCAGCTCGCAGTCGTCGTCGCCGACGCCGAACGGCGTGCCGCCGAGGTCGACGTCGAGCTGCGCCGTGCGCACGCCGAGCGCGACCAGGCGCGCGTGGCGCTCGGTGAGCAGTCCCAGCTCGCGCAGCAGGAACGGACCCGGGCCGACGGGCTTCGAGCCGAGGTCGACGCGCTGACGGCAGAGATCGAGGAGGCGAGCGCGAGCACCGCGGACGCCCGTGCACGCGTCGACGCGCTCGAGCACGCGATCGCAGCGCTGCGACTCAGCCTGCCCGACGTGGACCCAGAGCCGAGCGCGCCCGAGTCCGAGCCCGAGCCCAGCACACCCTGAGCGGTGCGCTCGGGCCTACCCTCGGTCAGGGCTTCGGCCGAGCTCGCAGGGCCAGCACCCCGGCGGCCGTCAGGACTCCGAGCACGAGCAGTGGCCCGCCGCACCAGGTCATCGCGGCCCAGAGCTCGAAGAGCGACGACTTGGCCATGCCCCGCGCGCCCCATGCCTCGAGCATGAAGAAGAACGTGGAGACCGCCCACGCCACCAGTAGTCCCGCCCCGAGCCCCACCATCGCCGCCGCCGCTCGCACCTCGAAGAGACGAACGAGCCTCGTTCCGCCATTCCGCTCCGCTGGACATGGCGCGCCCTTCACCCAACGCTCGCTAGAGATGCGGTTTCTTCGTCTCTTCGCCGGCACGTTCACCTTGCTCGCGGCGGTGCCCGCAGTGGCTCAGCCCGCGACCACCGAGCAGGACGCGGAGCAAGAGGAGGAGGTGGAGGGATATCAGGTGATGGTGGCGCCAATCGCGACCGACCGACCCGGCAACGGCAACGCGGCGACCACGGTTCCGCAGTGGGCGCTCCAGATCGAGACCAGCGCGAACTACGCGCTCGAGCGAATCCCGATGGCGGGCGACCAGCACCTGCTCGCGTTCCCGACACTGCTCCGCTTCGGCCTGCTCGACATCTTCGAGATCCGACTCGGCTCCGAACTGCTCGGCATCGACGGCCATCCGCCGATGGGGCAGAAGACCGCCCACCCGACCGACACGTGGGTGGGTCTGAAGATCCAGCTCGCGGCGAACGATGGCGCCGTGCCCGCGGTCGCGATCATGACCGACCTCTTCCTCCCCTCTGGGCGTGCGCCCTTCACCAACGACGCCGTCGTGCCCGACATCCGCGGCGCGCTCTCGTGGTCGCTGCCCAAGGGCTTCGGGCTCCTGCTCAACGCCGGCATCGACATTCCCGACGATGGGGTCGGACGCTTCGCGCGCGCTCTCTACGTCGTCAACCTCGGCTACGCCTTCCCGTTCCTGGAACGGCGGCTCTCGGTCTTCGTCGAGTCCTTCGGACTGATCCCGCTCGGCACCGACCGCGACGCCGTCATCCAGTTCGACTGGGGGGCCGCGTTTCGCATCACCCGGGACATGCAGATCGACTTCTTCGCCCAGCACGGGCTGACCGAGGCCGCGACCGACTTCCAGATCGCGCTCGGGTTCAGCGCCCGCTTCTTCGTGCACTGACCATCGGGCGTCTTCCGCCTGGTACCCTCCAGCCGTGCGATGGGGGGTCGTCGTCTTGCTCGCGATCGTCGGCTGCGAGGCCGGCGCCACGACTCCCGATGCGACCATCGTCGACGAGCCCGCCGACACGCAGTGGTCCCTGGCCGATGCGGAGGACGCGCTCCACGAGAGCGGCGTCGAGGCCACCTCATCCAGCCATGGGTTCGCGCGCGGGCCGATATGGCTCCGAGTCGAGCTGCCCTGGACGGGCGAGGACGGGCTGCTCGAGATCCCGTATCCCGCGCTCGACCGAGTCGACGTTTGGGTGGGCTCGGACCATTGGCGTGTCGGGGACCTGGAGCCTCATGACGCGCGGCCCATCGAGCACCCCACCTACGTGTTCCCGGTGGACGCGGACGCACGTGTCGCGTTCGTGCGGGCGGAGTCGTCGGGCGCGCTCGCGGTACCGCTGAGGCACTGGACCCAGACTGGCTTCGACGCCCACCGGACTCGGCTGCCGCTGGGCCTCGGACTCTTCTACGGCTTTCTCCTCGCTCTCGCGCTCTACAACGCATTCCTCGCGTTCTCCCTGCGCTCCGGACCCTACGCCTACTACGCGCTCTGGCTCTCGGCGCTCGCGCTCTCCCAGGCCGGTTTCGGAGGCCACGCGGGGCAGTGGCTCTGGCCCTCCTCCACCTGGGCGACGAACGCGATGCCCACGTTCTTTCTCTGTGTCTCCGCGGGTGCGGGCAACCTCTTCGTCCACTCCATGCTGGACCTCCGCCGGGAGGCGCCTCGGTCCGGTCGGGTGGTCCTCGCCATCGGCGTCGCCTTCTTCGCGACGGCGCTCGCGCTCCTCGGTGCATACGCAGTGGCCGTCCCCGCCGTCCTCGGACTCGGGCTCGCCACCGTCCTCGTCCTGACCTTCGTCCTCGGGGCCGGTGTGCGACGACGGCAGCGTCCCGCCTACTTCCTCGCGGCGGGCGCGCTCTGCTTCTTGCCTTGGTATGGATTCTTCGCGGTGGCCACGCAGGGGCTCGTGCCGATGAGCTTCTGGGCACGGCATGGGCTCAAGGTCGGGACTTGCGTCGAGGCGCTGATCCTCTCGTTCGCGCTCGCCGACCGAGTTCGGATGCTCGAACGCGGCAAGCTGGCGGCGCAGCGCGCGCTCTCCAGTGGCCTGCTCAGCGCGCAGGACGCCGAGCGGCGGCGCATCGCGGGCGAGCTCCACGACGGCATCGGGCAGTCGCTCAGCGTCCTGGCGGGTCGCCTCCGGGGCGAGCGGGCGGAGCGAGCCCGCGAGTGCATGGACGAGATCCGTCGGATGGCGCACGAGCTGCACCCCGATCGCCTCGAACGACTGGGGCTCCGTGACGCTTGCGCCCGTGTGGTCGAAGAGACCCTCGACCAGGCGGGCATGGAGTACGAGCACGGGCTGAAGGTCGTCGACGATCGGCTCGCGCCCCCCGTCGCGCTCCACGTCTACCGGGTGCTCCAGGAGGCACTCACGAACGTGGTCCGCCATGCGGAGGCTTCGTGGGCTCGCGTCACCCTCGAGTCCCACGACGGCTGGATCGTGCTCCGAGTCGAGGACGATGGGCGCGGTCTCGGTGACGGCGCCCGCGGCCTGGGTCTATCGTCGATGGAGGAGCGGGCACGCGCGGCGAGTGGACGGCTCACGACCCGCGCTCGCTCGGGTGGTGGCACCTGCGTGGAGCTACGCGTGCCGGAGTCCCGATCGTGAAACGAGTACTCATCGCGGACGATCACCCGATCGTTCGCCACGGCTTGCGCGCTCTCATCGACGCGGAGCGCGACTTCGAGGTGACCGTCGAGCTCTCGGAGGGGAGCGCCGTGCTCGAACGTCTCGACGCGGTGGACGTGGCCATCCTCGACATCTCGCTCCCAGGTCTGAGCGGGCTCGAGCTCCTGAAGCGATGGCCGACCGTGGGGCCGCCGGTCGTGATGCTCACCATGCACGCCGAGTACGTGACCACCGCCTTCGAGCTCGGCGCTCGCGGCTACCTGCTCAAGGAGGACGCTGGGCCAGAGGTCGTCGATTGTCTCCGTGCCGTGCTCACCGGTCTCCGCTACCGCAGCCGTCGCCTGCCGCGGGAAGCCGAGTCCACCGCGCTCCTCACGGAGACCGAGCGTGCGGTGCTCCGCCTCGTCGCGGACCACAAGACCAGCCGCCAGATCGCGGAGGCGCTCGGGGTCAGTCTACGTACCGTGCAGAACCACCGGGCGAACGCGGTCGCCAAGCTCGGGCTGCGAGGGCCAGGGGCGCTGCTCGAGTTCGCGCTCGCCCACGTCCACGAGCTCTGATCAGGGATCGTCGCTGCCGAACGCGACCACCAGCCCGGCCTGAAGCACGGTCTGTCGCAGAGTCACGGTCGCCGGTCCGGAGCGGGCGTCGACGTTGAGCCGCCGCTGCATCCAGCCGAGCTCGAGCAGGACGCCGAAGTGGCCGCCGAAGAGCACCTGCACACCGCCGAGCACGCCGATGTGCCAGCCAAATCCGGGCTGGCCGGAGAAGTCCTTGTCGAACACGCCGACGCTGAAGCCGATGGGGATCGCGAGCGAGGGCTCGAGCCCGACCACTCCGAAGTCGAAGGTGTAGCGTCCCCGCGGCACGATCCCGAGGTCGAAGACGCTCATCGCATCCTCGCCGGTCGCGTTGGAGCGGGAGCCGTTGACGAGATCGCCGCCGAGCGCACCGCCGAGCGAGAAGAAGCGACCGATCGGACCATCCACCCGCAAGAGCGTGAGCCCCTGCGAACGGACGAGCTCGTCGCTCACCGCGTTCGTGGTGCCGAAGGGTCCGGTCACCTCGTAGCTCACGCTGCCGCCAGCGAAGCCGAGCCGATAGGCACCGATGAACCGAGCTCGCTGGGCCATGGGATGCGCGGCGCGCGGACTCGGCGTCGGAGTCGCGGCGGTCGGAGTCGGAGTCGGCGTCGGTGTCTCGGCGGTCGGCGTCGGAGTCGGAGTCGCGGCGGTCGGCGTCGGAGTCGCGGCGGTCGGCGTCGGAGTCGCGGCGGTCGGAGTCGGAGTCGTCGTCGGTGTCTCGGCGTTCGGAGTCGGAGCATCGGCGTTCGGCGTTGCGGCGTTCGGAGTCGGAGTCTCGGCGTTCGGGGTCGGCGTCTCGGCGTCTCGCTCCTCCACGAACACCGGGCCCGGTCCCTCCTGCGCCGACGCCCACGAGGGCATCAGCAGCGCGGCCATCAGGACCACGAGTCTCATCGCCGGGTCCCCATGAAGTCGCAGCTGTCGATGCCGATGAAGTCCATGCACCGACCCGAGACGGTACCGTCGTCGCGTCCGATGAGCTGGCAGCTCCCCGCCGAAGCGCTCACGTCGAAGTTCCCGCTCCCTTCGATGAAGGTGTCGGAGGTCAGTAGCCCGATCGACGTCTCGCACGTGACCGTCGCGAAGCAGCCCGCGTCTTCCTGCGTGATCGTGCATGCCGTGGCCGGGCAGCCGCTGACCGCGTAGTTCCCGTCGAGGTAGGGGCACCCGATGTCAGGTCCCCCATCCATCGGCCGCGGACCACCATCGGGGATCGGCGTACACACCGAGTCCACGCGGTCGGGCGGACAGCCCGAGCCCTCGTCCTTGTCGAAGTCGAAGAGGTCGAGGACGAAGCAACCACTCGTGAGCAGCCAGAGCGTGCTCACCGAGAGGGCCATCCGGATCCCCCGGTGCCGGAGCCATCGATGCATGACTCCGACTCTGGGCCGGGGTGAGCCCGCCCGCCTGAGCACTCCTACTCAGACGGGCTGGTTCGCTCAGCGCCCGCGGCGGCGGCGCATCGCCTCGCGGCGCGCGGCGGCCCGAGCGGCGGTCTTGTCGAGCACCTTGGTGGCCTGGCCGCGGTCGTCGAGGTGCGACGCGAGGGCACCGAGCGTCGGGTACTGGAAGATGTCGGTGATCGCCATCTCCACCCCGAGCGCCTGCTTGAGCTCGCGGTGCGCCTGAACGGCGAGGAGGCTGTGACCGCCGAGCTCGAAGAAGCTCTCCTTGGAGCCGATCTTCTCGACGCCGAGGATCTTCGACCACACGTCGGCGATCGTCTTCTCGGTGGCGCTGGTCGGCGCGACGTACTCGGCGGGCTCGGTGCGCTTCCGGACCTTGTCGGGCCGCGGCAGCTTCTTGCGGTCCACCTTCTTGTTCGGCGTCAGCGGGAAGGCGTCCAGGAAGACGAAGTGGCTGGGGACCATGTAGTCCGGCAGGCTCCCGCCGAGGTGGGTGCGGAGCGCCTCCTCTTCGGTGACGCCGTCGGTGGTCATGTAGGCCACCAGCCGCTTGTCGCCCGGCGTGTCCTCGCGCGCGACGACGACCGCCTCGCGGACCGTGGGCAGCTCGTTGAGCCGCGCCTCGATCTCGCCGAGCTCGATGCGGTAGCCGCGGAGCTTCACCTGGTGGTCGACGCGACCGATGAAGTCGATGTTGCCGTCCTTGCGCCGGCGCACGAGGTCGCCCGTCCGGTACATCCGCGCCCCGTCCACACCCCGGAAGGGATCGGACACGAAGCGCTCGGCGGTGAGCTCGGGCCGGTGCAGGTAGCCGCGCGTCACGCCGTCGCCGCCGATCCAGAGCTCGCCGGGGATGCCCTCGGGCACTGGCTGCTGCTGCGCGTCGAGCACGTAGAGCTGTGTGTTCGCGATGGGCGTGCCGATGGGCGTGATGTCCTGCGGCGTCGGGTCCTTCGACGTGTCGTGGGTCGACGACCAGATCGTGGTCTCGGTCGGTCCGTACATGTTCTCGATCTTCGCGTCGGTCAGGCTGCGGAGCTCGCTGACGAGCGCGCCCGGCAGCGCCTCGCCGCCGATGAGCAGCTGACGGAGCCGCCTGAGCGAGCCGCGGGTGCGGTCGTCGAGCGTCATCAGTCGCGCCATCGAGGGCGTGCACTGCATGTGGGTGACTCCGAGTCGCTCGATCGTCGCGCCGACCGACCAGTCCTCGCGCGCCCCTTCGTCCTTCGGCTTCGCGGTGCGCTCGATGACCTTGCCGACCCGCCGGATGCTCTCGAGCACCTTCGGAACGGGGATGCCGTAGTCGATGAGGCAGGCGACCTCGTCGACGCCGATCGACTTGAGCTGCTCCACGCGCGCGACGGCGTCCTCGACGGTGCCGAAGAGGCCGCTGTCCTCGAAGTAGCGCATGAACGCGAACTCGAGAATGGCCTCCATCTCGTCGTGGCCGAGGGAGCCGAGGTCGATCTCGAAGGGGTTGGTCACGCCCTCGGGCTTCTTGAACGCCGGGAAGGCCCAGGCGTACTGCTTGATGAGGCCCGCCGCCGAGCGGAGGTAGTCCTTCATCGGCTCGCGCGCGATCTCGCGCGCGGTCTCCTTGTCGGCGTCCAGGTAGGTGTGGAGCATCAAGGTGACCTTGTATTCGTCGGGGTTCGCGCCGGCCTCGCGGAGCGCGTCACGGTAGACGGCGATCTTCTCCTCGAGCTCCTCGAGCGACTGACCGAGCAGGTGCGTCAGCACGTGCGCCTTCTTCTCGCCCGCGTTTCGGTAGGTCTCCGGGTTGCCGGCGGTGGTCACCCACACGTTCAGCTCCTTGGAGACCGGCCGCGGCTGCGTGACCACCTCGTGCATCGTGCCGTCTTCCTTCGGGAAGGCGACGGCCTCGCCACGCCAGAGGCGGCGCACGACGTCGATGCTGTCGAGCATCGCCGGCTTGTTCTTCGGCGGCGTGTTCTCCGGTCGGAGGATGAAGTCGTCCGGCTGCCAGCCGCTCGCGAAGGCGAGGCCCGTGCGACCGCCGGTGAGGTTGTCGATCACGGCCCACTCCTCGGCGATGCGCGCCGGGTGGTGCAGCGGCGACACGACCGAGCCCGCTCGGATGTCGAGGTTCTCGGTCATGCCCGCCACGGCCGCGCCGGTCACCGCCGGGTTGGGGTAGGGGCCGCCGAAGGCGTGGAAGTGGCGCTCCGGCGTCCACAGGGACGTGAAGCCGACCCGGTCGCCGAGCTTGGCGCCCTCGATGAGGAGCTCGTACTTGCGCGCGCTCTCCTTGTCGTCGTTGCCCCAGTAGAAGAGGCCGAAGGCCATCTCGCGGTTGGAGCCGGGGAGCACGCGCTCGCGCTCCCGGTGGACCGCCACGGTGAAACCGCGGGCGAGGGTCCAGAAGAGCTCGAGCACCGAGATGTCGAAGCTCAGGCTGGTCACGGCCAGCCAGGTGTCGTCGCCGCCGTGCGGGACCCGCGAGTCCATGCCGACGAAGAAGTTCGCGGCGTTCCGGTGCTCGACCATCACGCCCTTCGGACGACCGGTGGAACCCGAGGTGTAGATCACGTAGGCCAGGTCTTCGGGGCTCGCGCCGCCGTCGAGCCGCGTGGTGCTCGCCGCGCCGATCCGTGAGTCCTCACCGAGGACGACGGTCTCGCCGGAGTGGCTGAGCGCGCCCTTGGCCTCGCCGTGGGTCACCAGCACCTTGGCGCCGCTGTCCTCGAGCATCATCGCCAGCCGCTCCACCGGGTAGTCCGGGTCGAGCGGGAGGTAGGCACCGCCGGCCTTCAGGATGCCGAGCGCGCCGACGACGAGATCGAGGGAGCGATGGCAGCAGAGGCCGACCACGTCGTCCTTGCCCACACCCGCGCCGCGGAGCACGTGCGCGACCTGGTTGGCCTGTTCGTCGAGCGCGCGGTAGCTCAGCCGCGCGCCTTCGTGGACGAGCGCGTCCTTGTCCGGCGTGCGATCGACCTGCGCCTCGAAGAGACCGTGCATGGTCGCCTGCTCGTAGTCGACCTCGGTCGCGTTGAGCCCACGAAGGAGACGCTCGCGCTCCTCTTCGCTGAGGAGGGGGAGGGCGTTCGCCGGACCACTCGCGTCGGTGGCGAAGGCGGCGAGCAGGACACCGAGTCGGCGCGAGAGCTCGGCGGCCGCGCTCTCGTCGACGCGCGTGGCGTCGTAGTGCAGCGTCCCCGCCGCCAGCGTCACGGCCGAGCCGCCCACCAGCGACGTCGCGCGCGGCGCGATCACGATGGCCATCCGATGCACGTCGTGACCTTCGAGGGCGGGGCGACGGGCGATGAGATCGGTCGGGTAGGTGAGCTTCTCGTCGAGCTTCGCGCGCTCGCCGGCGAGGACCTCGGCGGCCTCCGAGGCCGTGCCCTCGGCCTGCACGCGCAGGGGCACCGCCCCCGCGAAGAAGGCTCCGTCGCTCGAGAGGAGCTCGTCGAGCGCGGCGCCGCGGTAGCCGACGTGTCCGACGTCGGCGCCCGCGAGCCGGGCGAGGCCCAGCGCGATCGCGGCGACCCAGCGGTCGCCCTCGAGGCCTGCCGCCTCGAGCGCGATCTGCGCCGGCTTCGCGTCACTCTCCGAGTGACCGATGGCCGCGAGCTCGAGCGGCTGCAGCGCCTCGAGACGGCGGGTCCAGAAGCCCTCGTTCGGGACCACTTGCGCGTTCTTCTGCGTGAGGCGCGTGAGCGTCTCCTCGTCGAGCGTGCCGAGCTCCTGACCGGCGAGCGTCGCCGGAGACACCGGGCGACCCACGAGGTCGGTGAGCCGAGTGATCCGAACGGCGCCCTGCTTGCTGGCGACCACGGCACCGTCGTCGTCCGCCTCGAGCACCTCGCCCGGGCGGCCCTTGCCGGCGCTGGTCGCGGCCTCGCGAACCAGCAGGACGCGACCGGTGGTGTCGACCACCTTCGCGAAGAGCAACGGGCTCGGGTACTTCGCGCCATAGTCGAGCGCGCGCACGAGCGCGACGATCTCGGTCGCGTCCTGGTCACGCCAGCGGATCACGCCCATGTGGGCCGGGCGGTCGTCCTTGGCGAAGTAGGTACGCTCGCTCAGGTCCTGCTTTTCGCCCAGCCCCTTTCGCTCGTCGTCCGCCTCGAGTCGGTCGAGCACCTCCGGGAAGCTCGCGATCGCTGCGGCGTAGCAAGCCGCGTTGAGCTCGAACGCCGTCATCAGCGGCTGCACCTCGACCTCGCGACGCGCGAGCATTCGCCCCTCGTCGACGCCGCCTTCGATCCGGTGCCAGGTCACCCCGTGGGTGCTCTCCTGGTTCATCAGCGCCCAGTTCGGGGCGTTCAGACCGGCGTAGCGGGGGAGCGGCCCGTCATGGAAGTTCACGGCGCCACGCTTGGCCTTCGCGAGCACCGAGTCCGGGACGATCCGGAGGTTGGCGATGCTGAAGAAGACGTCGTGCTCGCGCAGGCGATCGGCCAGCCCCTTGCCAGGCGCGACGACCTCGAGCCCTTCGCCTTCGGCCCAGCGCGTCAGGTCCCGGCTGTCGGTGATGACGCCGAGGATCTGGTGCCCCCGGTCTCGGAGGATCTGGGCGCACTGGGCGAGGAGCGACTCCGCTCCCATCACATAGCATTCGAGCTTGGGCATGTGGGCGCTTTTGCCACATCGCCTGCCCTCGCGCATGTGCGAAGCGCACCGTTCTCCCGGTATGTTCACCGCTGGAACATCTGCCCCCCTGGAAGGGGACGGAGGACCCGTCAGCCCTCGTCGGTTCCGGGGCGGGTCACGGTTCCCGAGCCGGATGGGGGCCGCACGCTCGAGCTGTCCGATGCGTAGACCGTGGGTGCATCGAAGTCCTCGTCGGTCGACGGAACGTCGGCGTGTGCGTCGACCGGCTCGTGGCCGCTCAGGAAGACGCCGTGGAGCACGTCCACGAAGGCCGCGTGCGCGGGGCCGTCGTAGAGGACGAAGCGAACCTCCTCGAGCGTCGAGGCGCCGAGGGAGAGGTGGAGCCGGAGGGTGGACGCGATCGCCTGCGCGCAGGCTTCGAGGCGGACGCCGCCTTGGCCGGTGCCGATGGCGGGCACCGCGATCCGCTTCAAGCCGTGTTCTTCGGCGAGGAAGAGCGCCCGATGCATCGCGCGCGAGACGCAGCTGACCTCTTGCCAGGCGGACACCGCGTGAAGGACGGCGCGGCAGTCGAGCTCACCGGCGCCAGTCCGGATGCACTCTCCGAGTGCGCGCTCACCGAACGCCGCGGCCTCGTCGACCAGGGCCGGACCACCGCGCCTCGCGAGAGCGCCGCCGACGCCATCGGTCATGGTCATGCCGGAGTAGGCGCTGTTCACGATGGCGTCGGTCTCGACCTCGGCGATGTCACCCAGCTCGAAACGGATCGTGCACCCTTCGACCTGAATCGAGTCGTCCGTGCCGACGTGGATCGCCAACCGTGGCCCCACCGAAGCTGCGAGCTTGCGGAGCGCCTCGGCGGCGACCCGCGCGGTCCGCGGTCGAGCGTTGGGGCGCTGTGCCAGCAGCTGCCCCAGGACGTGCTGGAAGAAGGCCTCCTCCGGGCTCGACGCTGGCGGGAAGCGAGGCGCCACGTCCGCGCGGATCGCGTCCTCGCGCGTGGCGTAGGGGGTGATTCCGTAGCGCAGCGCGAAGGCGGCCGCGCCCAGCGAGTACACGTCGGCCCTGCGGTCGACGGCGGCGCCGAACATCTGTTCGGGCGCCATGAACGCCATGGTGCCGGCGGCGCGCACCGACTCTCCGCCCCGCGCCGGGACCGCGACTCCGAAGTCGCCGACCTTGATCTGACCTTCGCCGTGCAGGAAGAGGTTCGCGGGCTTCACGTCGCGGTGAATCACACCCGCCTGGTGTGCCGCATGAAGACCGGCCGCGGCCTTCGCGGTCCAATCGACGACCGCCCAGAGCGGGAGCGGGCGCCGTACGGAGCGTCGTCGTCGCGCGTCGAGCTCGGCGAGGTCGACTCCGTCGACGTACTCCTCGACCAGGCACGGGATGGCGTCCCCATCGGCGCTCTCGAGCTCGCCGACGTCGAGGACGCGCACGGTGTGAGGAGAGGTCACCCGGGCCATCAAGTGGGCGCTCTCGGTCATCCCCTCCAGAGCGTCGGGCCGCTCCCGAACGAGCTCGGGGAGCAGGGTCTTGACCACCACCGGCGCGGCGAGCCGCGCGTGTCGAGCGAGGTAGACCTCGCTCATGCCCCCCGCCGAGAGTCGCCCCCAGACGTCATAGCGGTCGAGCACACGTCCTCGGATGGGCACTGTGGCGAGGGCCTCGAGGGGGTCGCTCATCGGGGTGATCCTAGCAGGCGAGGGGACGGGGAAGCCGTTCATGGGGCGTTCCTCGAACGATGGTCGCGTGAGTTGCGTTCATGGGCGCACCTTTTCCTCCTGGCGTTGCCAGTCGGGTCTCGACGGGGCGAGACTGGAGGGGAGGTGGGTTTCTGACGACCGACTCGGACGTGGGGGGGGACTCCGCGCCGATGCTCTCCGCTGGCACGGTGATCGCCGGCCGGTACCGTATCGCCGAGCGCATCGGGCAGGGCGGCATGGCCGAGGTCTACAAGGCCTTTCAGCCCGCCCTCAGTCGATTCGTCGCCGTCAAGATGATGCGGAGCGGCTCCCCGCGGGACAGCCGCCGCTTCACCATCGAGGCACAGACCCTCGCGCGCCTTCGGCACCCGAACGCCGTCGCTGCACACGACTACGGCATCTACGAAGACGACGCCGGCCGCGGACGCCCCTTCATCGTGATGGAGCTCGTGGAAGGCGAGACCCTCCGCGACCGATTGAGGCGCGAGAGCTCGCTCGCGCCCGACGTCGTCCGCCACATCGCGAAGCAGGTCGCGTCCTGCGTGAATGCGGCGCACGACGCGGGGATCATCCACCGCGACCTGAAGCCGACCAACATCATGCTGGTGAAGGACTCGGACCCGGAGCGACCGGAGGTGCGGGTGCTCGACTTCGGCATCGCCAAGCTCTTCGCGCCGCGCGTGAGCCTCACCGACGAAGGCGAGCTCGTCGGCTCACCGCGCTACATGGCGCCCGAGCAGTTCGAAGAGGACACGCGCATCGATCCCCGAGTCGACGTGTGGACCCTCGGGATCCTCATCTACGAGATGGCGTCGGGTGGCCACCCGATCAAACACGAGGCGAAGTTCAGCGAGGTGCTCGCGTGGCTTCGTGAGGGACCCCCGGAGCCGCCGCCCGAGCTCCCCGCCGACCTGGCTCACGCGTTCAGTCGGTGTCTGCAGCGCGACCCCGACCAGCGGCCGGAGTCGATGGTCCAGGTCCTCGAGCTCCTGGGCGCACGTCCACCGCGCCCGCGTTGGATCGGGCCGGTGGTCGTGGGCGCGGTGGCGGTGGCCGCCGCGGGCGTCGCGTTGGCGATCGCGCTCAGCGGGTGACGGCGACCGCCAGCGCGACCGTGGCGGGGTCGGCCAAGAGCGGCCCGAGGCGCGTGAGCACCTCGCCGACGTGCGCGGTCCACTCTTCGGTCACGTAGATGATGTCGCCGGCCGCCAGGTAGACGTCGGGCGAGCTCCCGCGGCTGATGGCGCGAAGGCTCGCGGTGTAGACCTGCGGCGCCTCGAGCGAGCCGCGCACGATGTTGATGTGCGTGCGGTCGCCGCGCTCGTTGAGCCCACCGGAACGCGCGAGGACCTCCGTGAGCCGGAGCCCCTGCCGATGCGCGAACACGCCCGCCGAGTCGACCGCGCCGAGCACGATCACGAGGTTCTCGCGCGCCATCGGCACATAGAGGTGATCGCCCGCGCGAACGCGGACGTTGTGCCGCGGGTCGCCCTCGAGGGCTCGGCGGACGCTGACGTCGAGGGTCTGGCCGTTCCGCACGAGACGGGCGCCGGCGATGTCGGCGATCGGGCCGGCGTCGCCCACGCTCTCGACCGTGGTTCGCGGGCCGCCGGCGGCTGCGAGCAGATCCGCGAGGCGCATCCCCGGGTAGACGATGTAGCGACCGGGCTCGCCCACCGCGCCGACGACGGAGCCCATGTGGCCCCTGGGCTCGATGATCGCGAGGCCGACGCGCACGACGGTGTCCAGTCGACGGAGGGCGGTCTGGACTCGCTCTTCCGCTTCGGTCAGCGTCAGGCCACCGACCTGCACGTCGCCCCCGAGCGGGACGTGGAGCGTTCCCTGCTCGTCCACGACGAGGCCGCCGTACTCGGTGTTCTCCGCGCTGAAGGTGCGAAGGAGGATCACGTCGCCCGGGAGGACCTTCATCGCCTCCGCGGGGTCATCGTCGATACCCGCGGGCTCCGGCGGCTGCGTCTGAGTGAACGCCGGATCCTGATGTGGGTAGATCGGCGGGTCGTCGTAGCGATGGCATCCCGCGACGGTGACGAGCGCGAGCGCGATGGTGATCAGCCTCCCCATGAGGCTCGCTCGTAGCCCGCGAGCGCGTTCGCTTCAAGGGCTTCTCGCGCTGGGCGAGATCACCCCCTCGGGGGAAGGTGCTCGACCACGAGGGCGTACCCATACGCACACTTGCATACGAGGATCAGCGAGGGTAAGACCGAACCGATTCTGATGGCGGACCAAAAAGTCCGCTGTTGCTGTGCGGATCACGTCACCCTCCCCCGAGTAAAGCAGAGGCGAGTAAGAAATCGTGGGTTCCCAGGGGTTGGTAAAACCTTATAGCCCGGCGCTGAACCTGGTCATGCGTCTCGTCGACGCAGGGCTGATCGCGGCTACCCACTTCCTCGCGATCTTCATTCACCACGAGACGTGGCGAGACATGCACACGACCGCGACGGTGCTCGCGGTCGTGATCATGCACCTGGTCGCGCAGTGGCTCGGTCTCTACTCCGCGTGGCGCGGTCGAGCGATCACGCCCGAGACGGCGCGTGTGTTCCTCGCGTGGATGATCACCTGGGCGGTCCTGCTCATGTTGGCCTTCGTCTCGAAGGTCTCGGAGAACTACTCACGCGCGATCTCACTCACCTGGTTCGGCGGGGCCGCGGTCGCCATCTCGATATGGCGAGCGTGCCTGCGTCTCGCGTTGCGTGAGCTCCGTCGGCGCGGGCGGAACACGCGCTCGGTCGCGATCGCCGGGCTGACGGAGCTCGCCGAGCGCGTCGGTCGGACCGTTCACGAAGAGCCCGAGCTCGGCATGCGCATCGTCGGGTTCTACGACGACCGGATCCCTCAGCGCTGCCACCCGATCCCCGAGGATCTCGGCCCCTACAAGGGAAAGCTCGACAAGCTCGTCGAGCGCGCGCGCAACGGCGAGGTCGACATCATCTACATCGCGCTCCCGCTCCGCGCGGAACCGCGCATCAATCAGCTCGTCCGGAAGCTCGCGGACACCACCGCGAGCGTCTACATGGCGGCGGACTTCGACGCCTTCGACCTCCTCCACGCGCGCTGGGGCTCCCTCGGTGACGTGCCGGTCGTGAGCATTCACGAGACGCCCTTCTACGGCGTCGACGGCTGGCTCAAGCGGGCCGAGGACATCGTCGTCGGCACGCTGATCATGATGCTCATCAGCATCCCGATGCTCTTCATCGCGATCGGCGTGAAGCTCAGCTCGAAGGGGCCGGTCTTCTTCCGGCAGCGTCGCTACGGTCTCAACGGCGAGGTCATCCATGTCCTCAAGTTCCGCTCCATGAAGGTCATGGAAGACGGAGCCGAGGTGAAACAGGCGACCAAGAACGACAGCCGGATCACACCCTTCGGCGCGTTCATCCGGCGTACCAGCCTGGACGAGCTGCCGCAGTTCATCCACGTGATCACCGGTCACATGAGCATCGTCGGTCCACGGCCTCACGCCGTCGCGCACAACGAGGCGTACCGGAAGCGGATCCAGGGCTACATGCTCCGCCACAAAGTGAAGCCCGGCATCACCGGCTGGGCTCAGGTGAACGGCTGGCGTGGTGAGACCGATACCCTCGAGAAGATGGAGAAGCGGATCGAGCACGACCTCGAGTACATCCGCAACTGGGGCCTTCTCTGGGACATCAAGATCATCTTCTTGACCGTCTTCGGCTCCAAGGTCCGCAAGAACGCCTACTGAGTCGCTGCCGGCTGGCAGCTCGGACACCAGTAGGTCGATCGTCCCGCGTCGCCCTGCCGCTTCATCCGGATGGTGGTGCCGCACTCCGGGCAGCGTTCGCCGGAGCGCCCATAGACGTACTGAACCATGTCGGCGCGTCCGGTGGTGTTCCGACGTCGTCCGCGCAGGTTTCTGCGCATCAGCTTCCGTGCTCGGTCGAGCGCCGCTCGGAGCCGCTCGACGTCCACGCTGCCGACCGGGGCGAAGGGGTCGAGACGTTCGAGGAAGAGGACTTCGCTCTTGTAGACGTTGCCGATCCCGGCCACGAGGTCCTGACGCATCAGCGCCACTCCCAGCGGTAGCTCGGCGGCCGCCGTGAGTCGCCGGAGCGCCTCGTCCAGATCGCACTCGGGGTCGAGGAGATCGGGCCCGAGGCGGCGGAGCTGCGCCGACTGACCTTCGCTTCGGAGGAGCTCGGCCTGCGGCAGGTCGAAGGCGACGGCGTGCCAGGGATCGGTCTCGATCAGCAGCACCATCCGATGGCGCGGGCGGCGCCAGCGATCGCTCGTGCGGTACAGATGCCACGAGCCGGTCATCTGCATGTGCGTGCGCAGGATCCGACCGTCGTCGAGCACGATCAGCAGGTGCTTCCCACGGGCCTGGACGCGTTCGATGGTCGCGCCGACCAGCCGCGCGGACGACACCTTGGGCGCCCGCGACTCCGCGTGGTCGATTCGCTTGCCCGCGAGCGCGCGGTGCATCCGCCGCGCGGCACGGTGGATGGTGTCGCCTTCGGGCACCGGGTCAGCGTAGGGGGATGGCCCAGCGTTCGCCGCTCGGGACGTCTGCGGCGAGCGCCGCCCGATCGGCACCGAGCGCACGACGAATGAGCGCCGCCATGTGCGCGCGGGCGCCGCCGGAGGCCGGCATCTCGATCACCAGCACGTGGGCCACGGTGCGGCCGAGGAGGGACTTCTCGTGCCCGACCTCCACCGAGATCGCGCCACCTTCGAGCGCTGCGTCGACGATCGCCTGGCCTTCCGCTTCCGTCGAGCCCACGAGGCGTGCCTTCGGGTCGTTGAGCACGTCGCGGACGGCACGCGTCTCGGCGGTGCCGCTCTGCAATGAGCGCAGGACGTCGGCGTTTGCGCCTTGCACGAACGCGACCCCGTACGCGATGCCGAAGCCGACGACCGCCGCGCCGACGAGCTTGCCCACGGCGAGCTCGGGCTCGCGTCCGGCGAGGGTGAGGACGAGGTGCAAGAGCCCGAAGAGCAGTGCGCCGATGCCCACGCCCTCGAGGGCCCAGGTCGGATAGGAGCCGGTTCCGAGGAAGGCGCTCTCGAAACGCATGATCCCGAAGTAGAGGGCCCCGAGTCCGAGCACGACGAGGCCACCGCCGATCGCCAGGTCCTTGCCCTTCGACGGGCCCTCGACCACCGGCTTGGCGACCTGGTCGGCCTGCGCCGCACGGCTTTCGGGTTCCTTGCGGTGCCGTGGTGGCGCCACGTCGGCCAGCTCGAGCTGCGGCTCCGACGCGTCCTTGCGCGCCTTCGCCCTGCGCTCCTCCTCGACCTTTCGCTCGGCGGCCCTCGCGCGCACATCTCCCAGGTCGAGCTCGCCGAACTCGTCCGCGGCGGCGTCGACCTTGCTCGGCTGGGCCGCGGCTTTCGCCGCCTGGATCTCTTCCTCGTCGAGGAGAATGGCGGGCGTGCTGGCCTTCCGCTGTGGCGGCGGGCGTCGGTCCTGAGGCATGGATGGGGTGCGAATGACCCGGTGCACCTCTTCCTTCACGGCGCCGGCGCCTTTGGGCTTGGGCGGAGGCGGCGGCGGTTTCTTCTTCGAGGAGAGCGCCGCGATCTCGGCCTTCGCCTTTGCCCTCGCTTGCGCCTTGCCGCTGGGCATCACGACGCCTGGGGGCACGTCGCCTCCACCGGCCGGCTTCGGCACCGACACTTTCGGCTCCGGGAGATCGAAGGCCGGCGGTGCGCTGGAGTCTTCCGGGCGCTCTTCGCACTCGGCCCCGATCGACCGGAGCGCCACCATCCACTTGGCGGCGTCCATCGGCTGCACTCGCTTCACCGGTGTGGGCACGGTGAGCTCGAGCGTCAGCGCCTCCTGCGTGTCGATCCCGAACACCCGTCGCAGCCCATCGGAGGGTGATTCGGACCAGCCCGGATCGAACCCCAGGACCCAAATATCGACACGACTCACCAGCGAGACCTCTGCATCTGCAGGATGCGGGAGCATACCAGCCCTGTCCCTCGTTTGGGTGGGTCGATCATGAGGGTCATTCGAAGGGGATCAGCCACCACTCTCCGTCATCGGCAGGAGCGTTCCGGACCTGCTGGTGGACGGCGGCCGCGACGGCCCTGCGTCGGCTCTGAGTCAACGGTAGGCTGATCGCCACCCCTGTCCCCTCGTCGGGGGCGGCTTCGTAGTCGACCACCACGTAGACCTGCCGCGCCCCAGCGGTGTAGAGCGCTTCGACCCAGGCGACAGCAGCTCGTCTCTCCATGCCGGTGAGTCCGGCTCTCGGACCGGTCAGGAAGGTTCGCGCTTCCGGCATTCGGCCTTGCCGAATGGCTTCCAGCGTCGCCGCCCTTTCCCGCCGCGCCTGCTCGGAGGGGTCGACGCGGTGCACGAGGAAGCTGGTGGCACCGACCGCCGCGCCGAGGAGCAGCGCCAACCCGATCGCACCACCCTTGGGGAGGGCGACGTCGAACGCGAACGCGGCGACGAGCGCCTGGACTCCGAGGAGCAGGAGCGCGATCGCCCCGGCTGCCGATGCGGCGCCCACCACGTCGGGCGTCTCCCCGAACGCGCTCCCTTCGAGCGTGCTCGCGAAGAAGAGCGCCGCCGCTCCCGCGCCGCTCGCCACCACTCCGAAGAGCTGCGCGCCGACGACGCTCCGTTCGGGTGCCGGCTCCGGCTCTTCCGGTATCGAGCGAGGCTCGAGAAAGGTTACCGGCTTCGGCGGAGCAGGCGTGGGCTCTGGCTCCGGCGGCGCGACCGAGACCCTCGCCGGCTCGGTGGGCACGCCGGAGACGCGCGGGTGGGGGAGCGACTCCCGATAGCTCGGGTGACTTCCGGAGACCGGGGGCCCTCCGGGTCCGAAGTCGATGCCCAAGCTCTCGATGTCTCCGAGCCCGTCCGCCTCGGGTTCGGGTTCGGGGGTGGCAGTCGCGGCGGGCTTCGGCGGGTCGCTCGCCGGCTTCCCCGGGAAGCGAGACGCGCCCGCGGGAACCAGCGCCACCCGCGCACCGATCTTGCGAAGCGCGGCGATGATCGGTTCCGCCTGCGCCGCCGTCACCTCGCGCTTCACGACGGCGGGCATGCTGGCGATCAGCCGTCGAGCGCGGACCGAATCGATCCCGAACACCCTTCCGAGCGCCTTCTCCGGTCGCTCGTCGGAGTCACGGAAGCCGAGGACCCAGATGTCCCGCTTCGAATCGTCCACTTCGGGCGTCACGACACGAGTATACGCGCCTCGGACACCGCACGGAGCCTCCTCAATCGGAGGTGCGCGACATGGCGCGCAGACGCTCCGCGGTGCGGTACGCCACCTCGAGCCGGCGGCCATCGGGACGGTGCTCGAGCGCCAGGAAGATCTCCGTACCGCCGACCTCCCACCAGTGGCGCACGCCCGAGCCCTCCGCGATCAGGCAAGCGTCCGAGCGCCCCGAGACCAGCTCGGCGAGGCACTGGTGATCGACCCTCAAGCGTCGCTGGGGCGGTGCGCCGAACGCTCCCCGCAGGGATCGGAGCGCTCGCGCGTAGGTGGCGACCCGCGCGTCCGACGCGTGGATGGACGCGCGCGCTTCGCAGAGTCGGCCGTCGCAGAAGCGGAGGTGGACCTGTGCCGGCAGGTCTCGGGGCGCGGCGGTCCCGTTGCAGAGCAGCCCGCCATCGCGAACGGACTTGGAGTCGTGGCCCGCGCGGTGACAGGCGCGCTCGATGGACCGTCGGCTCGCGCCGAAGCGGAAGCCGAGGAGCTCTTCCGGCGTGGGACCGCGCGTGCCGGGCGAGGCGTCCGCCGGCCAGAAGTGGGGCGTCCCGTCGCGCTGCGCCGCGGCCCAGGCCGGGGTGAGTGCGACCACCAAGAATGACGAAAGGAGCCACGCGACCCGCATGGCTCCTTTCTGCCGCGAGCGATCGCGACGACCAAGAAAGTGGTCGAGCGATCAGCGACCGGTGATGCGGAGCGAGCCGCACTCCTCGCGGTCGTTGCCGAAGAGCACGCGGACACTGCCGCCGTGGTTGCGGCCCTGAACGCGCGCACGGACGCGGTCGTCTCGCTTGTCGAGGAGGGGCACCCGCTGCGAGCCGATCATCACGCCGGTCGCGGCCGCGAGGCCCGAGCCGCGGATGACCAGCACACCATTGCGCGGAAGGACGGCGACCGCGAGGCTGCAGCTGCGCGGGCCGCCGGTCTGCATGCCCGGGTTGTCGTTCGGGGCGGGGGTCCGCACGGTGGTGTTGGCGCTGGCGTTGTAGCCGCGCGCCGTCGACGCAGGGCGGACCGCGGTGTTGGCGCTGGCGTTGTTGCCGCGGGCGGTGGACGCGGGTCGCACGGTGGTGTTGGCGCTGGCGTTGTTGCCCTGCGCGGTGGACGCGGGCCGCACGGTGGTGTTGGCGCTGGCGTTGTTGCCACGCGCGGTGGACGCGGGTCGCACGGTGGTGTTGGCGCTGGCGTTGTTGCCACGCGCGGTGGACGCGGGTCGCACGGTGGTGGTCGCGGTCGCGGTGTTGTCGCCGGGCCGGGTGCGGACCGTGGCGCCGCCGTTGTTGGACGGGCGCGTGGTGACGGTCGCGCCACCGTTGGACGGGCGCGTGGTGACGGTCGCGCCACCGTTGGACGGGCGCGTGGTGACGGTCGCGCCACCGTTCGCCGGCCGCGTCGTGACCGTGGCGCTACCGTTGGCGGGGCGGGTGGTGACCGTGGCGCTGCCGTTGGCGGGGCGGCTCGTGACGGTCACGGAGGAGGAGTTGCCCTCGGGCGCGCGGGACGTGACGACGACGGTACCCCGCGGCGCAGGCTCACGGGCGGTCACGACCACGCGGTTGGCGCGAGCCGGCTCGTCGGCGGGGCGGACATGCACTCGGATCGTTCCGTCGGTCCGGTAGATCGCAGGCGGCTCCTGGTTCTGCGGTCGCCAGTACCCGCGGTGGAACTGGTAGCCGCCGTCCGCGACGGCGACGCACACGGGGGGCTCCCACACGTAGCCGGGCTGCGGAGGAGTATCCCAGTGGCCATCGGCCCAGACCCAGCCGCCGTTCCACGACCAGTGGCCTTCGATCCACACGGACCCGCTCGCCGCCGGTCGGGTCTGGACGGCGGGCTTCAGGGGCGGCGGTGCGTCGGCGACCGTGACGTAGGTGGGGGTGGTCACACGTACGCTGCCGCTGGCGCGTACCGTGCCGGTGGTGCGGACGTGGTGAATCGTGCAGCCGCCGAGCATGGCGACCACCGCGAGGTACGGGACCAGGTTGTGGGGTCGGAATCGCATGGGTCGTCTCACTGGATTTCTTTCGTCTCGTGGGGTGCGCGTCGGCCCGTGACGGACCTTGGCGCCGAGTCGGTCCTTGGATGGGTCGGATGGTGTCGCTATTCACTCGGAGGCCTTCGCCTCGGTCATCGGTCCGCGAGCACCCGCGCCTCTCTCACGAGGGACTGTACGACTCCATGGCACCTTTCCGCCAGCGCGTCCGCGCGCCCCTCGGCATGGAAGGGGTCCCCGAAAGCCACCCCCACGCGGGTGTGGGGGCGCCTGGCCAGCCCCTCCACGTGCTCCACGAAGGTGATGTCGACGTATTCCACGCCGGGTGGGTAGGCGAGCCCCACTGGGACGATGTCGACCTCGAGCCCCCGCGCGGCGATGAAGGCTCCTGGTTGGAAGGGTTGCACCAGGTCGCCCCGAAAGGTCGCGCCCTCGGGGAAGATCATCACGCTCTTGCCGGCCTTGAGGCTCCGGCGCATCGAGCGGATGGCCGCCGCGCCGCTCCCGCGATCCTCGCGGTCGACGAAGATCGTGTCGGCCTCTCGAGCGAGGCGCCCCACCACCGGCCATTCCGCGAGGTCCGCGCGGCTCAGGAACGTGCCGCCGAGCTCTCGCAACAGGATCCCGATGTCGAGCGCCGCGCGGTGGTTCGCCACCACGAGCTTGGGTCGCTCGCTCACGGGGGCGGGGCGATTGCGCCGCAGCTCGACCCCGAAGATGTCCAGGATGCGGCCACTCACCGAGTGGCGGAGCTCCTCTTTGCGAAGCTCCTGCCGCTCGTCGGACATCCGCCGCTTCTCGAGCTCCCAGCGGGCCAGGGTCGCGGTCAACAGACCGCCGAAGCGCGCCACGCGAACGGCGCTCCGTGCGCGGGCCCGCAAGTCGGTCGGAGACGATGCTCGGGTCACTGGAGCGCTCTACCACGGGTCCGCGCCGGGCGTGCTCGCAAGCGCTCCGAAGCGGTGGCACTCTTGGTGGGTGGACCACTCCACCGAGTTCGCGCCCGGGTTCCTGGTCGCCGCCCCCTCGCTGGCGTGCCCCTTCTTCAATCACACGGTCGTGCTGCTCATCGATCACGGCAGTGACGGGTCGTTCGGGATCGTGGTGAACAAGACCGCACCCGTACGCTTCCGCGATGTGCTCGGGGACCTCCGAGTGCCCATCGAGGTGCCGAACCCGCCCGAGCTTCCGGTGCACGTGGGCGGCCCCGTCTCGCCCGACACCGGGTGGTTGGTCTTCGACCCGGAAGAGGGCGGCATTCGGCCCGGGGAGGCGCTCCCGATCGGCGGGTCACTCGCGCTCACCTCCTCGGTGGACATGCTCGAGCGCATCGCCGTCGGCGACGGACCTCGGCGGGTGATCATGAGCCTGGGCTACAGCGGCTGGGCGCCCGGCCAGCTCGAGAGCGAGATGAAGGAGGGGTCCTGGATCCCCACCGACGTCGATCCCTCCATCGTCTACGACGTCCCCGTGGCCGACCGCTGGGACTGCGCCTTCCGCGCCGCCGGCATCGACCCGGCCTGGCTCGTCACTCGCGACCTGCCCAAGGCCTGAACCCCAGGACGGAAAGAAAAGAGCCTCGGGCCAGGGGCCAGAGGCTCGTCTTCGGGTGGCGATGGCTGGAGTCGAACCAGCGACCTAGCGCGTATGAAACGCCCGCTCTAGCCACCTGAGCTACATCGCCGAAGAGCGCGGAGTATAAGTGGGGCCGGCCCTCTGTCAACGGCTCCCTTCGTCTTCGTTCGGGGGGGTGGTCACGGGCGCGATTCAGCGCCCATCGGAGGCGACGGTCGCCCGCACCAGTCGGCGGATCTCGCTCATGTCGAAGGGCTTCGCGAGGACGGGTCGCCCGCTCTGTCGAACGAAGTCCGCCGTCTTCGGGGTGAAGGCGCCGCCAGTCATGAACGTCACCCGATCCACCAGGGTCGGTTGCTCCGCGCGCAGGGCTTCGAAGAACTGGATGCCGTTCATCTCAGGCATCATCAGGTCGCAGAGGATCAGGTCGGGCGCGTCCGCCTCGGCGAGGTGGGTCAACGCGTCGCGGCCAGACTCGAACACCGTGACGTCGTGCTTCTTGAGCACCCTTCGGAGCGAACGCCCGAGCATCGGCTCGTCATCGATGATCACGACGCGGGCCCTGCGCGGCTCCTCCGCCGGGTCGTTCGCTCTCGGGGGTGCGGACGATCGCACTTGCCCGGCTGCAGGGAGGCTGACGTGGAAGTGCGTTCCGCGCACCTCCGAGCTCTCGGCCTCGAGCGTGCCTCCGATGCGCTCGACGAGGTTCTTCGAGATCGCGAGCCCGAGACCGGACGACTCGGTCGACTCGGGCGCGGTCAGGTAGGGATCGAAGAGCGTCTCCATGCGCTCGGGGGAGATGAGCGGGCCGTCGTGTCCCACGGAGATCAGCGCGCGGCCGTCCGGGCTGGTGCCCGTCACGACGAAGAGTTTGCGCTCGTCGGCCTCGTCTCCGAGCGACGCGATGGAGTGGAGCAGGAGCTTCAGCACCACCTGGGCGATGACTCCTTGCGGCGCACACACGTCGGGCACTGGCCCGAGGGTCTGCTCGAGCTGAACCCGGTGCCGGAGCTCGTTCCAGCAGAGCCGGACCGCGGCCGTCACCGCTTCCTGCGGCGCGACCACGTCGGCGGGCGCGTTGACCCCGGACGAGAAGGCGTGGAGGTCGTGGACGATGCGCGCCATCCGCTCTGCGCCATCGAGCGCGTCGCCGAGCTGTTCCTGGAGCTGCGCGATCTGTTCCTCGCCGAGCGGTAGCGGCCGGCCGAGCTCCTCCTTCGAGAGCTCGAGGTTCGAGAGCACGGATGCCAGGGGGTTGTTCAGCTCGTGGGCTATGCCCGCGGCGAGCGTTCCAACGGACGCCAACCGGTCCGTGAGCAAGAGGTGCTCGCGCATGCGTCGCCGACTCTGCTCCACCGCGATGGACCGTTCGGCGATCGCCAGCCGTGTCTCGAGCAGGCGGGAGCTCAGCGGCTTGGCCACGAAGTCGGACGCCCCCGCGTCCAGGACCGCCACGAGCTCGTCGACGCCGCTGCGTCCGGTGAGCATGAGGATGAAGGGCACCTGACCGCCCGGCCGCGCCCGCACCGCCCGTGTGAGCTCCACGCCGTTCTGGCCGGGGAGCGTCCAGTCGACGATCATCAGGTCGAAGGGGCTCTCGTCGAAGAGCGCGAGGGCCTCCTCCGCGGATGGAACGGTCTGTACGACGTGGCCGCGCTCCTGCAAGAGGTGCTCGAGGAGCTTCCGCATCGAGCGGGAGTCCTCCACCACCAGGGTGCGCGTGGCCTTCGCCATGCCAGGACTCTACCCCCTCCATGAACATGGATCACCGCCCCAGTGGTGCGATTCGGCGGTACACGGACCCAATGCAAGACAGTGCCCCCTCTGGGGGACACTCTGAGCCCTCTCCAGAGTCGTACCGCTCGATCCAGTGCCATCCGCCGTCGGGGAGGGGGGTGAGCTCGCGGCTTCGGCGGACCCGAACACAATCGGAAGCCGTTCGTCGCTCGCGCGTCACGCCCGCACCGAAGCCCTCGCCTTCGCGGCCGAGGGGCGGCCCGTGTTGGAGCTCGCGCGCCACCAGCTCCGGGTCCGAGTCGCTCTCGAGCACGACCGGCGCCCGCACGTTCGGTGGAGCCCGACGCTCCATGATCGCGACGCATCCATCGGGACTCTCGCAGAGTGTGGGTACGGGGTTGCCCGAGGGCAGGCCGGGATGGATCGCAGCGAGACCTTCCGCGTCGGCGAGCTCGCATCCGCACCCACGACATTCGGCGATGACCTCGTAGAGACCCGCGACGGCTGGCCACTCGTCGGCGGGCGACTCGTTGCGACGCTGGAGGAGCACCATCGCGACCACACCGAACGCGAGGATGAGCCCGACGAGCGCGGCTCGACCACGCTCGCGCCAGGGATCCTCTTCCTCGCTCACGGGCGTTCGCCGGGAGTCAGCGCCAGCGCAAGGTCTCGGCGTGACCGGCGATGACGCGGTTCTGGTTCGCGCCCTCGGGGTTCGACACGAAGATGCCTCCGCGCGACGAGTAGAACGCGATCATCCGGCAGTCCGGTGAGAACGCGGGGTCCTTGTTGGTTCCCTGCGCCTGCGTGATCCGTCGGTACTGCTGCGTGGCGATGTTCACGGTGAACACGTCCATGCCGCCGCTCCGCCCGGTGAACGCGAGGAGCGGAGCGTCGCCGTTCATGCACCAGCTCGGGGTCTGGTTGTGGCTGCCGCGGAACGTCACCCGGCGGACGCCGGAGCCGTTGCCGTTCATCACGAAGACCTGCGGACTGCCATGGCGGGTCGAGACGAACGCGAGGCGTCCGCCCGGTCCGCACGAGGGGCTCACGTCGATCGCCGGGTGGCGGGTGATCCGTCGCGCATTCGAGCCGTCGAGGTCGGCCGCGTAGATCTCGCTGTTCCCGTCGCGGGTGCTCGTGAAGTAGACCTTCCCGTTGCAGATCGTGGGGCCCATGTTGAGCCCATCGCCGTCGATGATGCGTCGGTTTCGCGCGTTCGAGTGAGTGATGAACATGCCGGTCTCGGTGAGCCGGCTGAACCACACGCCGCCCGGTCCGAAGCTCGGGAGCATGCTGACGCCTTCACCGCTCGAGACGCGACCCACGCGGTCGCCGTCCCACGATGCGACGTAGACGTCCTTGCGACCCGGTCCGACGCGTCGACCGAAGGTGATGCGGCTGTTGAACGCACCTGCCTTGCCGGTGAGGCGGAGGAGCACCTTGTTCGCGAAGTCGTGCATGAAGCCGCGGAGCTCGCCGCGGTTGCCGCGATAGGTCTCGCTCAGCGTCGCGCTCGAGCCACTCGAGAGCTCGAAGAGGCGCATCTGGACGACGATGTCGTTCCCGTTCTGCTCGATCTCGCCCTTGATCACGCCCTGCGCGCCGACGGCGCTCCACGACGGCGGGTTGATGCCGAGGCCCTCCTGCTCGAGGTTCGCAACGAACGATCGGGAGTCGAGCACCTGGAAGAGCGACACCAGGCGGAAGTCGTTGCGGAGCACCTCGGCGCCCGGTCCGCCGAGGCTCGAGCCACGGAGGTTCGGGACGGCGATCTTGTAGAGAGAGCGTTCCGGCGAGTCGATCTCGATGATCGTCCCTCGTTCGGGCAGCGGCTCTTCTTCATCTCGCTGCGAGCTCGCGGGCATCGCGACGACGGCGAGCGCGCTGAGCGCGACGGCGGCGATGATGAGTGCGGAGAGGCGTCGATCCATGAACATCCTGTGCTTTGCGTGCGGGCGCGAGCCCTGAGAGTACTCCGAGGTGGAGTTCGTTGCTCGTGCTTCGAATTCGACGGGCCAGGAGGCCCAGCGCTTCAATTCTCGGTCAGCGGGCGTCCCGACCGCGGAAACGCAGGGTGAACCACTGGTCGATGTATTGCGGCCGCATGGCGATGGGCGGCTCGGGGATGGTGGCGTTCGCGGCGCGGAGCCGCTCGAGCTGGGCGATGACGGACTGGTCGAAGTCCGGGTTGCTGCTGGAGCCCCGGAGGCGGAAGTCGACGAGCTCGAGGTCCTCGCTCACGTCGATCGACACCTCGACCCGGAGCTCGCGCTGCTCGTCGGCGTCGATGGTGGTGGGCACGCTCCAGCCGCGCCGGAAGAACGCGTAGAGCTGACCGGCGTAGCGGTCGCCCTCCTGGTTGGTGGTGCCGCCCTCGATGCCGTCGGGGTCGCCCTCCATCTCCTGCTGCTCGGCGATTTCGGCGAAGAGATCCGCGCGGTCGACCAGCCGCTGCATCGGGTCGTCCATCGGGTCCGGCGGCCGGACGCCGGCGTCCGGCGGAGGCTCGTGGTCCTGCGGGTTCTCGCTGATGGCGGTGCGGTCGTCGGGGGCGGTGTTCTGCACCGGCACGTCGCGGTTCGGCAGCTCCTCCTGGAAGTCCCGTCCGAGCTGGACGAACTGCGCGGGGATGACCTCGGCCTCGTCGATCGGGTCCGGCTCGGTGCTCAGATCGATCGCCAGCGCGCCCGCGCGGAAGAGGATCACCATGAAGAGGATGCCGCCGCCGATGACCCCCGCGCTCACCAGGCCGCCGATGATCTCCGGGACGCTCGGCATCTCCTGCGTGAGCAGCGACGGCGGGCGGTAGATCGCTCGGCGAGGTTGGTGGGCGGAGGGTTCGGTCATCGCGGGATCACTCGGGCGGCGCTTCGCCGGGCACTCGCGCGGCGCCGCCGGCCGGGTCCGTCACCAGACCCAGCTTCTCGACCCCAGCTTGGCGAATGATCGTGAAGACCCGCAAAACGAACCCGTAGGGCACGTTCGCGTCGGCGCGGACGTAGATCTCGTCGTCCTGCTGGATCCGAGCGTTGTTGAGAAGCGCCTCCTCGAGCCGGTCCGCCGGCACCTCGGTCTCGCCGAGGTAGACCTTCTGGTCGATGTCGATGGAGAGGATCAGCTTCTCCTCGTCCATCTCCATTCGCGGCGCGCGCGTCTGCGGCAGGTCCACCTCGACCCCGGTGCTCATCATCGGGGCCGCGACCATGAAGATGATCAGGAGCACGAGCATGACGTCGACCAAGGGGGTGACGTTGATCTCCCCCATGGGCGTGCGCCCACGCTTGCCTCCACCGCCGCCGCTCATTCCCATCGGTGAATCAACCTCGGAGGAAGTGGCGGCGGACGATGTTGAGGAAATCGCGCTCGAAAGCGTGGACCTCGGACTCGAGGACCTGGATTCGGCGGATGAAGAAGTTGTAGGCCATGACGGCCGGGATGGCCGCGGCTAGGCCGATGGCGGTCGCGATGAGCGCCTCGGCGATGCCGGGCGCGACCACGTCGAGGCTCGCGCTGGCCTGCTGCGAGATGTTCATGAACGCATTCATGATGCCCCAGACGGTCCCGAAGAGACCGATGAAGGGCGCGGTCGATCCGGTGGTTGCCAAGAAGGGCAGCATCGTCTCGATGGCGGTCATCTCGCTCGTGGCCGCCCGGTCGAGCGCGCGGTCGACGTTGTCGACGTCACCGGCGTTCGCCGAGGGGCCGCTCATCACCCGGGCGAGCTCGACGTAGCCGGCGCGGAAGACGGCCGCGATGGGCGAGCCCTCGTAGCTCTTCACGCTCGCGTAGAGCGCCTCGATGCGCTCGGTGGTCCAGGACTCGCCCTCCGTCTTGCTCCAGAAGGCGTCGAGGAAGCGACGGCTCCGGCCGCGCGCCTGGGCCAGCCGGACCGCCTTGGCGCCCATGATGAACCAGGAGCCGACCGCCATCAGGGCGAGGACGATCATCACCAGTTTCACGACGAACGAGGCGTCGGCGATGAGCTTCCAGGGGTCGAGGGACTCACCCGCGGACGCTCCGGCGGAGGTCTGCAGGTTGAGCAAGGTCGCGTGAATGACGTCGTTCATGAGTGGTCGGCCCCCTCCTGACTGCGGAAAGGGGCGACCGGGTTGAAGCACGAGCGCTCGCTCAGGGTCAAGGGGACGACCCCGGCGAGGCTCGCCGAACGATCAGTCCCCCTTCAGGCGGCGGTCGCCCGCTTCGCGGCCGAAGAAGCCGTGGACGACGCCGTCGACGGCGCGAACGACCAGACTGGCCGCGACGGCGCCGACGAGGGCGAGGCCCCAGGCGAAGATCAGGAGCTCACTCTCGAACATGGTCATGCTCCGATGTCGGCGGGCTCGAGGCGGCCGAGGCCGATGTCCCCGACCTCGATGCCGACCGAGATCCGGTTGTCGTGGATCCGGACCAAGGAGTTGGCCCGGATGTGGCGCCGAAGCGCCGTACCGATGCCGCGGGCACGCTCGAGGAGCCCTCGACGCGCTGCGTCGAGAGCGCCGTCGATGCGGTCGCGAATCGCGCCATTATGCCCACTCAGGGGGCTGTCGGCTGGGGTGTCAGTGGATGGGTGGAACTGCATGGTATTGCTACCTCCAACCCCTAGCGTTGGCCTCGTGACGCGCCGCGTCAATGTCTGGAATGTAACAAATGCAGGGATGAGACCTCGAGCGGACTTTTCTGTTGGGGGCCGCTTGATGCCCATAACGCGTTGCGTTACACGTGGCTGGTGCGCCGCGTCACGGCCACAGGAGGAAACGATGGAAACAGTCGCCGACCGAATCGAGACCAGCCGCCGCACCCTGCGTGAGCAGCTCGTCCTCTTCACCGACCGGACCCGCCAGGCGGGCCTGGCCTTCGCCGAGGAGACGCGGGGCGCCTCCGTCGAGCTGGCCGAGGCGTTCAAGGGCGAGGCCGAGGCCTGGAGCAAGCTGATCACGGCCCAGACCGGCAAGCTCCTCCCGGCCAGCAACCCCACGGCGGCGCCGAAGAAGCTCTCGACGGTGGAGGTGGACGCGCTCGAGCGCCGCCTCCTCGTCGGCCTCCGGGACATGATCTCCCGCGTGGACGCCAAGCTGCAGTCCCGCCTCGAGGAGAAGCCCGCCTCGAGTGACGACGCACCCATCGACGGCTACGACGACATGTCGGCCAAGGCCATCGTGAGCCTCATCGCCGAGCTCGAGCCGAGCGCGGTCGAGGCCGTCGCTGCCTACGAGGCGGCGAACAAGGGGCGCAAGACCGTGCTCAAGGCCACCGAGCGCGCCGCCGCGTGAGGCTCTCGGGCGCGCCGGCTCCGCTGGCGCGCCCGATGCTCAACGCCGACGGAGCCGGATGTCGAGCATCCCCCCGCTGTCGGGCTCCGTCACGATGTGACGGGTCTCCGGCCGGTGTCCCACGCGGAAGATCTGAACGCGGTGCGGCCCGGCAGGGATCGTCCAGCGCTCGGGGGTTCGGCCGCGGAGTCGGACTCCGTCCAGCGTGACGCGCGCGCCGCGGGGGTGGGTGCGGATGAGGAGGGTGCCCGTGGCGTCCTCGGCCTCGGCGGTCGGCGCTCGGCTCTCGGAATCGGCTTCGGCGGTCGGCTCTCGGTGGTCGGCAGTCGGCGCTCGACTTTCGGAGTCGGCTTCGGCGGTCGGCTCTCGGTCGTCGGAGTCGGAGTCGGAGTCGGTTACGGACGCCGGCATCGATACCGGGCTGCTCTCGACCGGCGCCGGCACATCCGGAACCGGGTCGGGGGCGGTCGCGCTGCGGATGAGCGCATAGGTGGCGGCACCGACTACGAACGACGCGATCAGCAGCAGCGCGGGCCACATGCGGGTCCAGAGACTCGGGCCCCGCGGCTGGATCGGGCGGAGGCCCTCTTCCGTTCGTTTGCCCCGCTCCCGTGCCGGGCCGGGCGGCGCCATCGTCGGCCGGTCGGTGGGCGAGAGCGCGCGGCGCCAGTCCTCCCAGCCGGGCTCGTAGGTCCGGACGATGTCGACCACGGACTGACGACGGGCGCGGTGCCGGCGGCGGAGGGCCTGGAGCTCGTCGTGGAGCTCGTCCATGTGCGGACGGTTCTTCGGGTCGGAGGCCAGGCAGCGGCGCACCAGGGTCGCGAGCTCCTCGCTGACTTCCGGCCGGTGCCGGCGGATGTCGGGGATCGGGCCCTCGGCCAGCGCGCGAACCGCCGCCAACCGCTCGTCGCTGTCGAAGAGGCGCTTGCCGCTCAGCGCCTCGTAGAGGCAGATGCCCACGCAGAAGACGTCGGCGCGGTCGTCGAGCGGCATGCCGAGCGACTGCTCGGGCGCCATGTAGGCGAACTTGCCCTTGATGACGCCGGCCTCCGAGTGCTCGGCCTGAACCGCGCTCCGGGCGACGCCGAAGTCGAGCAGCTTGATGTGGCCGTCCCACTGGAGGACCACGTTCTGCGGGCTCACGTCGCGGTGGACGACGCGCAGTGGGCGCCCGTCCATCCCTCGCGCGCCATGGGCGTAGGCGAGGGCAGAGCTGACCGCGTCACCGACCCGCAGGATCACGTCGAGTGGGATGGGGGTGCTCGCCTCGCGCGAGCGCTTCATCAGCTTCGCCAGCGTGAGACCGGGCGCCCACTCCATCTTCATCAGGGGCTGCGGTCCCGGGACGTACTCGAGCACCCGGGCGATGTGCTCGTGGTCCAGGAAGAGACCGAGGCGCGCTTCGTCCTCGAACATCCGCAGGAGGCTGGGGTCCGCCGCGGCCTCCGGAAGGAGGCGCTTGAGCACGAAGGGGGCGCCCCCGTCGACGTGGCGCGCGAGGAGGGCTTCCGCCATGCCTCCCTCGCCGAGGCGACCGAAGATCTCGAACTGGCCGACCTGCCGGACCGGTGCCTCGCTCGGCGAGGGCCCCAGCAGCGCGACCTCGAGCGAGTGCGGCTCCTCGCTGGTGACTTCGTCGGTGGTGAGGTCGGCGAAGTCCGGGGCGCCAGGACCTCCATAGGCCTCGACCCGCAGACGGGTCTCGGCGTTCATGAAGACCGAGTCGTCGAGGCCGGAGAGGATGTGCTCCACGCTCGCCGGACCGATGCCGCGGCTGGTGGAGAGGTCGTCGAAGTCCGGAGCGTCCGGGTCGACGCGCTCGCGCTTACCGGTGTCGAGGAGCGCTGCCTCCCGCGAGGCGAGCTCGATGGCCCCCGCCAGGCTGGTCCGCGCCGAGACCCGGTCGATGGGGTAGAGGAGGCCCGCGAAGCGGTCCCGGAGGAAGAGCATCAGGTCCTGGCCCTGGAGCGAGGCCGGGGTGTCCCGGAGCGCTCGCCGGAACTGCTCCCGACCGCGGGGGTGGATGGCCCGTTCCCACGCGTTCAGCGTCTCGAGCAGGCCTCCGTCGTCGGGCCGGATGGCCCGGGTCACCCGGAGATGGCCGATCACGTCGATCTGGACCGCGTGGGTGCCGATGGCGTTCCCCTCGAGGGCTCGCTCGCAGAGCTCCATCCCCACCAACGCGCCCACCTCGAGAGCGAGGAGCCGGCGGGTATTCGCCAGCATCGCGATCACCGATTCGAGGGCGTGAAACGCGCAGATCTCGGTGTCCCCGGTGACCGGACCGTCGGGACCTGCGTCGAATCTGCTCATCGGGGGAGGAGGGACGAGGGTAGCACATTGGGGTGTGTGGGGGCTCATCCCACTGTAAGAGGCACGATGAGAACGGATCGGGTCATACCCCTGGCGAAATGCCGGCAGGTGCCCCACGCATTGACAACCGGATCGCGCACGGGTAGCGCCACGGTTGAGGATGAACATGGAACCCCGAAATCTCTGGTTGGGCCTCGGGATGCTCTCGGCTGTCGCGCTCGTCGCGTGTGGGCCGGAGTACCCTAACTGCAACGATGACGAGGACTGTCACGCAGGGGAATTCTGCGTGAATGGACAGTGCCAGCAGTGCCGCGAGGACAGCGATTGCCCCGCTGGGCAGCAGTGCCGCGGCGGTCGGTGTGATCCGATCGAGGGCTACTGCACCGGCTCCGGGGACTGCCCGGATGGTCAGGAGTGCCAGAACAACCAGTGCGTGGCGATGCAGTCGACCGACCTGCCGCCGCCCGACGAGCCCGCGGCACAGGGCTGCACCATCGACACGGTCTACTTCGGGTTCGACAGCGACGACCTCTCGTCGTCCACCCGGGACCAGATCCAGTCGAACGTGAACTGCATGCGCGAGCAGAACATCACCCGCATGCACCTCACCGGCTACACCGACCCGCAGGGCACCGAGGAGTACAACCTCGCGCTCGGCGACCGCCGCGCCCGCTCGGTGAAGCAGTTCATGACCTCCCTCGGGGTCGACGGCGCCAACCTCACCGCCTCTTCGGTCGGCGAGGAGATGGCCACGGGCGAGAACGAGTCCGGCTGGGCGCAGGACCGCAAGGTCACGTTCACTCAGCGATGACCGCCCGCCCGCAGCACTGGATCCTGGGGTTGACCGCCGCGCTCGCGCTCGGCGGTTGCTACCCAAAGGCCAAGGGGGACGCGCTCGAGGAGAAGCTGGCCGAGCAGAACGCGCGGCTGGAAGCCCTGGAGACCGGCATCGCCGAGACCCGCCAGCGCATGGACGCGGCGCTCGAGACCGCCGAGACCAAGGTCGCCGAGCTCCAAGAAGTGCTCGAGCAGGCGACCGCCGTGGTCACGCGCAACAGCGCGGACCTCGGCACCGAGGTGATCCAGCTGCGTGAGCAGCTGCAGGCGGTCGAGGGCAGCCTCGCCGAGCTGCAGAACGAGCTCGCGAACACCCAGCGCCAGATGGGCGAGCAGCAGCAGGCCTTCGACGCCCAGATCCGCCGCTTCGCTCAGAAGGCCGGCGTGGACATGGCGGTCGACGACTCGCAGATCCCCGACGGGAAGGACGAGCACTTCGCCGCGGCGCGCCGTGCGATCGAAGCCGGCGAGCACTCTCAGGCGCGCGCGCTCTTCCGCGAGTTCATCCGCCGCTACCCCGAGGACGACCAGACCGACGACGCGCAGTACTGGGTGGGCAAGGCCTACCTGCTCGAGCGCCGGCCGGCGAACGCGCTCGGGGAGTTCCGCCGGGTGATCACCAACTACGCGAGCGGTGACGCCGTCGACGAGGCGCTCTTCGACATGGCCGACGCGTTCTTCCAGCTCCATGCATGCACGGACGCGAAGGCGGCGCTGGAGGCATTGATCCGCGGGCATCGGCGATCGCCGCTGCGGGACGATGCGCGGCGGAAGCTGCGGCAGATCAACCAGGCGCCGCGCAGCGCCTGCACGTCTTAGTCGGCTCTCGGTGGTCGGCGTTCGGTAGTCGGTGTTCGGCGTCGGGTCTCGGCGTTCGGCGTCGGCGTTCGGCGTCGGGTCTCGGCGTTCGGTAGTCGGCGTTCGGCGTCGGAGTTCGGCAGTCGGCGTTCGGCGTTCGGCGTCGGCGTTCGGCGTCGGAGTTCGGCAGTCGGCGTTCGGCGTTCGGCGTCGGCGCTCGGCAGTCGGCGTTCGGCAGTCGGCAGTCGGTGTCGGACTTCGGTGTGTCGCCTCGCTTCGCATCGGCTTGCCTCCGGCAAGGGGTGAAGGGGCTGGCTCGTCCTGCTGATCTGAGGCTGCCCCGGGGGTCGGGGTAAGTAAACCCGCGAAAGCATCGGCATGACGTCTTCATGGACCGCCGAAACAGCGTCGAGCGAGAGAGAATCGATCGTCATTGGGAACCTCCGACTGTTGCGGCCACGACGAAAGACCAGATCCCCAGTGGTTGAACGGACCAGAGCCGAACGCCGAACGCCGAACTCCGACTCCGACCCCGAACTCCGAACTCCGAACTCCGAACTCCGACGGCCGACTCCGACGGCCGACGGCCGACTCCGAACTCCGAACTCCGACTCCGAACTCCGACGCCGACGCCGACGCCGACTCCGACGGCCGACTCCGAACTCCGACGGCCGACTCCGAACTCCGACGGCCGACTCCGAACTCCGACGGCCGACTCCGAACTCCGACGGCCGACTCCGAGCCCCGACGGCCGACTCCTGACCGACTCCGTCGACGCGGCGCTCGACGTTCGGCGTTCGGCTCGGTGCTGACTCAGTGCGAGTCGGTGAGCGTCCGGGCGTCCGTCGCGATGTCGCGGAGCCCTTCGACGTTCGACTGGTAGTAGCCGCGGATCGTCCCGGTCCCGTCGACCAGCACGAAGTGGCTGCCGTGCAGGATGTTGCCGGTCTCGTCCGGTTCGTTGCCCATGCGGACGCGCAGGCCTTCGACCACGACGTCCTGGAGCGCGTGGTTGTCGCCGGTCAGAAAGGTCCAGCGCGCGGTGTCCGCGCCGTGGCGCTCGGCGTACTCGGTCAGGACCGCGGGTGTGTCGTTCGCCGGGTCCACGCTGAACGAGACGAAGCGAACGGGGGTGTCGGCGAGCGAGTCCGTGAGCCCCTTCATCTGGCTGGTGAGCAGCGGACAGATGGTCGGGCAGCGGGTGAAGATGAAGTTGGCGATCCACACCTCGCCCTGGAGCTGCTCGCTGCCGAAGGCGTCGCCCGCCTGGCTGGTCAGCTCGAACGCCGGCACCTCCAGCAGGGTCGGCGGCGGCTCCGGCTCCGAGCAGCCGAGCAGCGCGATCGAGACCAGCGCGAGCCAGCGCATCGTCAGAGGACGATGGCGTCGACCATCAGCGCCGCGAAGAGCGCGGTCAGGTAGATGAGCGACGTGATGAAGAGCTTCCTGGCCCACTTGTCGACGGCAGGGCGCTCTTCGATGCGGAAGCCCTGGGCGGCCACGAAGAGGAAGTGCGCGCCGAGGATGACGGCCGCGGCGAGGTAGATGACGCCGGCGGTGCGGAAGAAGGCGAGGAGCACGGTGCAGACGACGAGCGCGCCCGTGTAGAGGAAGGCCTGGGCCTTCGCGGCACCCAGACCGCGCTCTGCCGGGAGGGTCTTGAGGCCAGCCTTCTCGTACTCGCTCTGGCGGTAGATCGAGATCGCGAGGAAGTGCGGGACCTGCCAGAAGAAGAGGATGCCGAAGAGGACCAGGCCGGGCGCGTCGATCGAGCCGGTGGTCGCGGTCCAGCCCATCAGCGGGGGCAGAGCTCCCGGAATCGCACCGACCAGGAGCGCCACCGACGAGCGCTGCTTCATCGGCGTGTAGACGGCGACGTAGGAGACCAGCGCCAGCGCCCCGAGGGCACCGGTGGTCGGGTTCACCAGAAGCGTCAACGCCGGCACCGAGAGGAGGCCGAGCGAGGCACCGAAGACCATCGCGACCTTCGGCTCCATCCGCCCGGCGGGCAGCGGGCGATCCATCGTCCGCTGCATGAAGCGGTCGGAGTCGCGCTCGAGCCAGCAGTTCAGCGAGTTCGCGCCGGCCACCACGGTCGCTGTGGTGAGCAGCATCACCAGGGCCGTCGTCAGGGGGATCGCCCCTGGGGCCAGGAACATCCCACCTGCCGCCGTGATGACCACCATCAGGGTGATGCGGGGCTTGGCGAGGGAGGCGAGGTCACGAAGGGTCGCGACGGGGGCGCTCTGAGGAACGGAACGGCTGGTCATGGCGCTGAAGCTCGCGCGGGATATGGCCGATCGGAGCCGGTGCCGTCAAGGCGAGGGCGCAGATGGAGTCGCGGCGAGCGCTGTGCGAGAGCCTGGGTCCGGATCGCTCCGGCGAGGAGGCCTCACTGCAGGAGCGCGAAGATGAGCGCCGCGGCGCCGCCGAGCGCGAGCACCACGCCTGCCCCCAGGACCAGCCAGGGGAGGGGAGACTGGGGGTTCATCTGCCCGGAGGGCGGAGCGATGGCCTGCTGGGGCGTCGCGGGCTCGCTGGCCGGCTTCGGCCGCGTCGAGGGCGGCGCGGGCTCGCTGACCGGCTTGGCCGGCGGAGCAGGCTCCGACTCCCCGAAGATCGACTTGCTCGTGCCGAACGAAGGGCGCCCGGCGGCCACGGCTTCGAGCGCCTCGGCGAACTCGGCAGCGGTGGCGTAGCGATCGTCGGGGTTCTTCTCGAGCGCCTTCATCACCGCGGCCTCGAGGCCCGGCAGGAGCTCGAGCTCCTTGGCGCGCTCGGTGAGCGGGATCGGCTGCTCGTTCACATGCAGCTGGATGAACTCGATCGGCTGGCGGGCGTCGAAGGGCAGCTTGCCGGTCAGCAGCTCGTAGAGGATGACCCCGAGCGAGTAGATGTCGCTCCGCGGATCCAGGGTCTTTCCGCGAGCCTGCTCCGGGCTCATGAACTCCGGCGTGCCGAAGACCATCCCCTCGCGGGTGAGGATCATGGAGCCCGGCCGCATCTGCTTCTCGGTGACCTTGGCGAGGCCGAAGTCGAGCACCTTGGGGTAGTCCTCGATGCCGCCCTGGGTGGTCAGGAAGACGTTCTCGGGCTTGAGATCGCGGTGGATGATGCCGGCGCGGTGGGCTTCGTCGAGGGCGCCGCACACTTGAGACATCACGTGGATCGCCCGCTTCTGGTCCATCGGGCCTTCGCGGCGGACCAGCTGCGCCAGGTTCCGGCCCTCCAGGTACTCCATCACGAAGTAGCAGGCGCCGTCTTCGAGCTGGCCATACATGAACACACGGGCCGTGTTCGGGTGCGAGAGGTGGCTCATCGCCCGCGCTTCGCGGCGGAAACGCGACACGAGGTCCTTCCGCGAGAGGTAGCGCGAGTGGAGGATCTTGATCGCCACGTGGCGATTCATCTGGGGCTGCTCGGCCTTGTAGACCGCGCCCATACCGCCCGAGCCGATGCGCTCGACGATGCGGAACTGCCCCGCGACCTCGCGTCCGACGTAGCTATCAGCCACGGAGCGAGCTTACACGAATGGGACGCAACTGCGCGGTTTCTGGCGCGAAGAAGGGGCCATGGCGAATCCCCGAGGCGTCCGAGTCGCTCACCGCACCCCGAGGGGCCCCGTTCGGGGGCCCTCGCATCATCGGTCGAGCCCGAAGGGTCAGCATCGCGCTGGCCACCCCTTTGCCGACACGCTGAAGCGTCTGTCACCCACCGCGACCGAGGCGTCGGCAGGACCGACCCGCCGGCCGAGAGCGGAGGACGAGGGCCGCGCGGTCGCGCCCGAGATTCCCCGTGAGAGAGCCCACAGCCGTCGGTCGTCGGACGGATCGGCGCTCGAGAACGCCGGTCTCGAGCCCTTCCGAGCGATGCCCGTGCTCCAGCCGCTCCCCGAGTCGGCCGCGCCCGCTCCCGGCTCCGGGCTCGAGCGAGCCCAGGCGGCAGCGATGGCGGAGCGGCTGCTCCATTCCGTTCGCGTGGGTCAGGTCGACGGCGGTCACGAGGTCCGCCTGACCCTCGCCGGAGCGGCGCTCGAGGTCCGACTCCGGCAGCAGGGCGACTCGCTCGTGCCCGAGCTCCACCTGCGAGAAGGAGCCACGAGCGCCGATCTGGCGGAGGCCGAGCGGCTAGCCTCGCGCCTCGACGCGGAGCTCTCCCGGGCGGGCCTCGACTTCGATCCGATCGCGATCCTCCGCTGAGCGGGTGGCGAGCGCGGTGCCGAGCAGCGTCAGGGCGATCCAGAGCGCATCGGCGACCAAGAGGTGAACGAGCTGGAGCCACACGGGCGCCAGGAGCACCACGTTGAGGAAGCCGAGCGGCACCTGGAGCAGCGCGATGCCGGCGACCGCGAGCGCCGGTCCCTTCGCCTCTCCGCGCGAGGCGAGCGCGCCGCCGAGCGCCGCCAGGTAGGCGGCCGCCGCGATCGCGACGAGGGGGTGGAGCCCGCGGAGCTGGAGGAAGAGGTGGCTCGCCGGATCGAGATCCTGAGCGAAGCCCTCGGCGAGGCTGTTGACCGGGAAGAGGGTGTCGCCGAGCGCGGCGATGGCCCCGGTCGCGCCCACGGTCAGGATGGCGAGCATCCCGGCGCCGACCATGGCCCCGCGCGCGCCACGGAACGAGAGTCGCCCGGGGCGAGAGGCCCAGCGGGCGTGGAGCGTCAGCGCCGCGAGCAAGAGGAAGGTGTTGCAGAGGTGGGCGACGGCCCAGTACCCGCGCGCGTGGTCCGGGTTGTCGGCGACCATCCGGAAGATGACCAGCCCGGCGCCGACGAGTGCCTCCGTCGTCATGAAGAAGAAGCCCCAGAAGGCACCGCGGCGGGCGGCGTGCCCCTTGGGGAATCGTCGACGCGCGAGGATCGCGAAGGCGAGTGCACCGATCCAGGCGAAGCCGCTCGTGATGCGGTGGGTCAGCTCGATGAGCGTCTTCGAGCTCGGCTCGACCGGGACGACCTCGCCGTTGCAGAGCGGCCAGTGATCGCCGCAGCCGTCACCGGAGAGCGTCGCTCGGACGAGCGCGCCCCAGAGGACGACGAGCACCGTGTAGCCGAGAAAGGCCCAGGCGGCGGTGGCGTAGCGGTCGCGGGAGCCCGAGGACATCGCTCCGGGGGTGTGATGCGAGTGCGACCCGCAGGCAAGGGCAGGGTCGGGTCAGTCGCAGCCCTGTGCGCTCACGTTCGCCTGGTAGCCGCCCTGCACGTTCCCGGCGGGGTCGTAGTTGCAGACCCAGAGGTCGAGGCCGTTGCACTCGAGGGTGGCGCAGCCGAGCCGACTCGTTCCCTTCCACGCGACCTGCGTGAAGTGGCCGGTCTGCATGGAGAAGCCGCCGCGGTCGAAGTCGTAGGCGTCGCGCTCGCGCACCCAGGCCTGGACGGCGTCGGCCGGGGTGGTGGCCCCCGCGGTCGCGGCATAGAGGTTCTCGCCGAGCGAGCCCTGGCTGTGCTCGAGCGTGCAGCCGCGCGCCACGAGCTCGTCGGCCCATGCGCTGGCGGCGGCCTCGAGCTCGGCCGACCATTCGAGCGGTGGCGCGCAGTGCTCGGCGCGGGCCTGGTTGTGGGCGTCGAGGACGGCGGCCATCTCGGGCGCGAGGGAGGCCGCCGGTTCGGCCGATGCCTCGCCGGACGGCGCGTTCGTCTCCGTCTCCGAGCCCTCGTTCGCGTAGGTCACCGGTTCGCCGTCGGGGTCGCCACCGCCACAGGCGAGGGCGAGCACGAGGAGGGGCAGCGCGCGCATCATCGGCGCAGCGTATCCCGAACCGGAGCGCCTCGCCGAGGGGGTGTGGTATGGCGAGAGGCGTGAAGGCCTACCCCTACGAGCGGGTTCCGAAGGTCCCCCGTGCGGAGGTCGAGCTGCGACGACGGGCGGCGCGGCACGCGCTCCCGCTCGACGGACGATCGGCCCTCGCGGCGCTCTCGGAGCTGGTCGGTGCGGAGGTCGGCGCCGCGGGCGAGGTCCTGCACGTGTGCGATCCGGGCACGCTTCGCGCGTCCCTGCTCGAGCCGCTCGTCGGGGTCGCGCTCGCGCCGAGTGGCGCGGCGCCCGGTCGCTTCGCGATCCTGGAGGCGGACCCGGCGTTGGCTGCGTGGCTGGCCGACCGACTGCTGGGCGGCGACGGGCACATCGACGCCGCGGCACCGCTCGGCGACGTGCGTCGCGGAGCGCTGGCCTACGCCGCGGCGAAGGTGGCGACGACCGCGGCGCTGCCCTGGCGGGTGGGCCCGGTCCTGACCACGGCCGATGCGTTCGTGGCGGCGATCGGCGATGTCGGGTCGGCGGTCTGGTCCATCCAGGTGAGCGCACCCGGGCTCGGGGCCCGGACCCTTCGCCTGTGGATCCCCACCGCGATCCTGGACGGGTTGCCCCCACGGCCGTCGCGACGACCGCCCGTGGCGCTTCGATTGTGTGTCGACGCCGGCGAGGCCGTCCTGGAGGGGTCGGTGCTTCGCTCGCTCCAAGAGGGCGACGTGCTGGTTCCGGATCGCTACTGGTGGGGGGGCGGCCAGCTCCGGATCGTCGCCGCGGGGGCGACCCGGACATCATGGTGGTGCCGGCCGTCGTCGAACGGTCTGGCGATCGAGGATCAAGTGAAGGGGCTCGAGAGCCCGACCGCGGAGGGACGAAGGATGAGCGACGACATGACCGAGACCCAGACCGAGGGCGCGCTCGATGTGGTCGGCGACGCGCCGGTCACGCTGAGCCTGGAGCTGGCGAGCTTCGAGCTCAGCCTGGACGAGCTGGCTGCGCTGCGACCGGGAGAGGTGGTCGCGTCCGGCGTGCCGATCGGCGAGGCCGTTCGGCTGCGGGTGGGCACGAAGATCGTCGCGACCGGCGAGCTCGTCGAGGTCGAGGGCGAGGTCGGCGTTCGGCTGCTCGAGCTCGGCTGACGGTCAGCGCATCAGTCGACGATCTCGAAGCGGAGCTCTTTGGGCTCGCCTTCGTGGCGGTACTCGACGAGGAGCTGACTCGCCACGCGGAGACTGCTCCAGACGGCGAGGGCGTGCTCCGGTCGTTCGATGCTCTGGCCGTTGACCCGGGTCACCACGTCGCCCGGCTGCAGGTCGAGGCGGGCGAAGCGCGGATCGTCGGGGTAGAGGCTGACGATCTGGAAGCCGACGAAGTCGCCGCCTTCCAGATGGGGCTCGGTCACGACTCCCTGCAGGAAGCGACCGAGACCGGCGTCGAGCACCGGGGCGAGCTCGGCGCGCAGGATCGTCCCGCTGGTGACCGGCGGCTCGTAGACCGGCACCGGTTCGGCCTCCGTGGTCGCGGGGGCGGGGGTGGTCGGCTCGGAGTCGGCGCTGGTGCCGCCGCAGCCGAGGACGAGAGCGATGGCCAGGAGTGCGCGCATGGAGCCAGCATCGCCGCCGGCTCCGATCGGTCAAGTTTCGGTCTCGCCTCGCAGCTCGCGGACCGCCTTCATCACGTCGGCGGCGACCTCGTCGATGGCTCGGTTCGCGTCGACGTGGACGATCGTGTCGCCCGGGAAGTGGGACTCGATGGTGTCGTAGAAGCTGGCGAGCCGCTTCTGCAGCTCCTCGTCGTCGTAGAGCTCGCGGCCGCGCCGGCGCTCGATGCGGCGGCGCTCGGCCACCTCCGGCGGGATGTCGAGGACGATGGTCAGGTCCGGGCGCCGGGCGTGCTCGTTGAGCGTCTTCACCCACTGGACCACGGCGTCGTCCCCGGCGCTGAGCGACTGGTAGGCGACCGACGAGTAGTCGTAGCGGTCCGAGATGATCGTGACCCCGTCCATCATGTTCGGAACGATCTCGGCCTCGATGTGATCCACGCGGTCCGCAGCGAAGAGCAGGGCCATGGTGGTCCAGCTCGGTGGGCGCGATCCGTGGATCCCGGGCACGACGCAGCGGCCGGTCAGGATCTGTCGAATCAGGACGCCGACCGGTCCGTCGCTCGGCTCCCGAGTCGCGCGAACCGGTAGACCACGCGCCGAGAGCGCTTCCTGCAGGATGCGGGTGTGGGTGGTCGTCCCGGCGCCGTCGACGCCTTCGAGCACGATGAAATTGCCCTCGATCATCGATCGGACCCTATCAGAAAGCGGTAGGGGCGACCCATACGTGAGGGTCGCCCGTCATCGGCGTGCTGGAGTCAGCCGCCCACGCCGGTGCGCGGGTCGCGCGAGACGACCTCCCAGGCCGTCTCCTGCATGATGCGACCGAGGCCCGGACCGACCCCGTTCGCGAGCGGCAGGCCGATCGGGCTGCGCCGGTAGATCGTCGCGTAGTGCACGAGCGCCGCGAAGTAGGCGCCGCGCGCGCTCGGGTGGATGTCGTCGAGCTGGCCACCCCGCATCGTGCTCAGGCTCGACCAGCGGCTCCGCCAGTCGACGCTCCCGGCTTCGCTGGCCGAGACCGGCCACTCGGCGGGCCAGTTGCTGAAGCCGTTCTGCACGAAGTGGTGGATCGTGAAGCCCTCGAAGTCGTCGCCGGCCCGTGGCGACTCCATCCGATCGTAAAGCGCCGCGAGCGCGGTCCCGACGGGAATCAGCCGCATCCGGTTCGCGGGAGTGCAGCTCCCTGCGCCCGAGTAGTAGCTGTGGTCCGGCGTGGTCGCGCTGCCGTCGTACGCCTGGTCGGAGAGCTGCTCCCAGCGGGGGCGATCCTCGTCGAGGCGCGCGCGCCAGTCCCAGACGTGCGGGGCGGGGTAGTTCAGGTCCGGGTCCGATGCGTAGAGGTGGTGCCAGGACTCGTAGACGTACGCCTCGCCGCTGGGGCTCGTGTTCTGGAACGCGCACTGGAAGCGGCGCGAGTAGAACGGCGAGAAGTGCCAGCGGATCGTCTCGGAGAGCGAGATGCCCTCGGTGATCACCATGACGTCGTAGGCGCCGCCGTTGCCGGTCAGCTCGCTTCGGAGGTTCGGGACCTCGTTCCAGTTCCAGCTGAGCGGCGCGCCCGGCGTGGTGTGGCGGAAGAAGTCGTAGGAGTGACCCTGCGCTCGCGCGAAGTCGCCGACGAGCTCGAAGATGGTGCGGGCGCTGCTGTCGTAGACGTCGCGGTGGCTGATCAGGCTGTGGCCGACCCAGTAGACGTTCGCGCTCGAGCGCGGATCGCTTCCGACCGGAGGGAGCGGTCCCGCGTCGACTCGCGGGCGCGGGCCACCGTCCGTCGTGGGGGTTCCTCCGCCGTCGATCGGGCTGCCACCGCCGTCCACCCCGCTGGGGGTGCCCGAGTCGATGTCGGGCGCGTCGGTCGGCGGGGCATCGTCGGTCGGCGTCGCGGTGCGGTGGCTCAGCTCACCCGGAACACAGCCGCCGAGCGCGAGCACGGCCAGCGAAAGAAGGATCCCCCTGCAAGACATGGCCGGCCGGTCTAGCAAACGCGCGCGGGTGCGCCAACCGGGCGAAACGCCGCGTGGGCGTGCCGATTTCCCACGTACGGAGGAAAGGAGGTGCGCACGGGTCGCGGCGTCGTAAGCTCGCCCTCGTGCCGCGCAAGCTCGCCTACCTCGTCAGTCAGTACCCGGCTACCTCGCACACGTTCATCCGTCGCGAGGTCCAAGCGCTCCGCGAGGCGGGCGTGTCGGTCGACACCTTCAGCATTCGCCCGCCTTCGGAGGCCGAGCGGCAGGCAGGGGTCGATCGCCGGGAGTACGAGAAGACCCACTACGTGTTGCCGCCGAAGATCGGTCGCATCCTCAAGGCGCACGCGAGCGCGCTCCGCAAGCGGCCGGGCGCGTATCTGCGCACCTTGCGCGACGCGACTCGCCATCGCGTTCCGGGCGCGAAGGCCGCCGCGTGGTCGCTCTTCCACTTCGCCGAGGCCATCGCCCTCGCGGACGAGCTCGACGCGCGTGGGGTCGACCATCTGCACAACCACTTCGCGAACAGCGGCGCGAACGTCGGCTTCCTCGCGACTCGCTTTCTCGGGATCGACTGGAGCCTGACCCTCCACGGCATCAGCGAGTTCGACTACCCGGCGGGTCCGCTGCTCGCCGAGAAGATCACGAGCGCCGCGTTCGTCGCCTGCGTGACGCACTTCGGTCGCGCGCAGGCCATGCGCATGGTCGACCCGGAGCACTGGGAGAAGCTCTTCGTCGCGCGTTGTGGCCTCGACCTCGGCGCGCTCGAGCAGGGGGCGACCAGCACGCCGGTGCCGCCGAAGAAGCGCGCGCTGCGACTGGTGACGGTGGGACGTCTCTCGCCCGAGAAGGGCCTCGCGGGCTTGCTCGAGGCGTTCGCCGCCGTCGACGCCGACGCCGAGCTGCGCATCATCGGCGATGGTCCAGAGCGCGACGCGCTCGAAGCGAAGGCGGTCTCGCTCGGTCTCGCGGACCGCGTGGTCTTCGTCGGTCGGCTGCCGTCGTCCGGCGTCATCGCGGAGCTCCTCTATGCGGACGCGTTCGCGATGGCGTCGTTCATGGAAGGGTTGCCCGTCGTGCTGATGGAAGCGTTGGCGATGGAGGTCCCCGTCATCGCGCCGAGGGTGGCGGGCATCCCGGAGCTCGTGGAGGACGACGCGAGCGGCTTGCTCTTCGCGCCGGGCCATTGGAAGGAGCTCACCGAGCGTCTCGAGCGCTTGCTCGGCGACGCCGACCTGCGTCGCCGCCTCGCCACCGAGGGCAAGCGACGGGTCGAGGCGGAGTTCGACATCCATCGCGCCGTCCGGCCGCTCCTGGAGCGCTTCGGCGCGCCACGCCCGACCGCCGCAGCCGCGACCGCTGCGCCCCGCCCCTGATGCGGTGGGCTCGCCGTCACCGGAAGCGGATCCTGTTGGTCTTCGGCATCTTCGCGCTGGTCGCGATGACGCTCGGATACCTGAAGCGGATCGGCATCGATCCGCTCGGCCCGCCGGACGACGAGCAGCGCGACGGCCGTTGACGCCGACTTGCGCGTGCTCGGACCGCGGCGAAGCATGCGACGGATGCGAGCTTGGCTGACTCTGCTTCTCCTCGTCGTTCTCGGTTGTGGCGACGACGGCCGCGAGCCGTTGGACATGGCCACCGCGAGCGACATGTCGATGGACGTCGATCTCGGCGGTGAGAGACAGGACCTCGGAACCGAGCTCGATCTGGGAACCGAGTCCGACCTGGGAACCGAGTCCGATCTCGGAACCGAGTCCGATCTCGGCGGCGAAGAAGCGGACATGTTCCGTGAGCCGGACATGTTCGCCGAGGTCGACGGTGGGACCACGACGGATCCCGTGCCGGTGCAGTGTCGCTCGGATGCCGACTGCGGCGGGGTCGGCAGCTGCAACCTCTCGGCGCCGGGCGGCATCTGCATCGGATGCAACGACTCGTCGTGCCCGACGGGGACCGACTGCAACGCCTTCGGTGCCTGCGTCCGTGACTGCACGACCGCGGCCGACTGCGCTCCTGGCTTCCGCTGCGGTAGCAGCGGCTGCGTGATCGATTCGTCCTGTGACTCCACCGTTTGCCCGCCGCCCTACGTGTGTGGCGCCGTCGGCTGCGAGCGACCGACGTGTGGCTCGGGCTGCCCTGCGGGCTTCAGCTGCAGCGGCGGCTACTGCGTCGAGGACTGACTCGAGCTCGACCGAAGGGACTCGGCTTCGCGACCGCTACTTGGTGCCCCAGTCGGTGCCGCTGCGAGTTTGCTGTGCCATGCCCATCAGGGCGCCGGCGAGCAGGTAGATGTAGTTCGAGAAGAGTCCGTTCGGGAGTAGGTCGAAGGCGCAGATGGCCACGATCAACGTGAACCCGGCGAAGGCCTTCTTCTCCGTCTCGTCGGTGAGCTTCTTGAAGCGCCGTCGCGCGAAGAGGATCGGGAGCACGAGCAGGCCGAAGGCTTCGAGGAAACCGATGATGCCCCGGCCGCCCAGGATGATGATCCAGTGGCCATCGGCCACGGCGAGCTCCTTGCCGATTTCGTCGTCGTAGACGCTTCGCCGGCCGTGGCCGCCCCAGCCGAACCAGATCCGCTCACGCGCCTTCTCGAGGAGGAGCTCCTCGTTGTCGAAGCGGAACTCGAGCGACTGCGCGCGCTCCGGGCTGATGGACTTCGCCTGCTCCACGAGCCCTTCGGTCGGGACCCAGTCCGACGCACGAAGGACGGGGTAGGCCAAGACCAGCACGCCCAGGAAGGTCGCGACCTTCATCTGCCGCCCCGGGGTGGCACGCATGATCAGCGGGACCAGGATGAGCGCGTAGAGGATGGCGCCGGTGCTCTTGCAGAGGACCAGGACGATGCCGAGGTAGAGGGCGACGCGGCCGATGCGCCACTTCCGGATCTTGGTCTCTCCGGCCTTCACGAGGACCAGGCAGGAGAGGAAGGCGACGAGCATGAAGAGCGCGAGCGCGAGGCCGTGGGCGGTGAAGACCATCGGGCGGTAGCCGCCCCAGCGGATGGTCTGCAGGAAGTCGGAGTGCGCGCCGTAGCCGTAGACCCAGGTGTGGAACTGCGGGCTCAGCCGAAGCTCGACCCAGATGAAGGCGGTCTGGATCAGACCGGCGACCACCATGAAGTGGAGCAGGTCGCGCAGGTCGCGGGGGCTGCGGAAGAGCGCGCGGCCGAGCATGAAGGGGAGCCCGGCGACCAGCAGCTCGTGAAAGCCGATCTGCAGTCCGTCGTTGATGGCGAGCGCGGGGAGGGTGACCGACTTCCACGAGCCATAGGTCAGGGCGTCGCCGTTGTTCGAGAAGGTGACGAAGCCGGCGATGAACGCCATCGCGATGAGCAGGTCGATCCCGCGCATCGGCTTCGCGCGCTTCATGCGGCTCCGCGCCTTCACCATCGCAAAGCCGAAGAGGAAGATGTAGGGCAGCGACAGCTTGTCGAGCGGAGGGACGAGCGGGAGCTTGATGAACGCGCCCTCGGGCCCGAAGAGCGCCGCGAAGAACGCGACGATCAGCACCGCCATCTGTGGCCGCTTCGTCCAGAAGACGTACGCCGTCAGCGGGATCAGGCTGAACAGCGCCAGGAGCGCCATCGGAGTCCCGGTCGTCACGACGCTAGATCATCTCCAAACCGCGGGCGATGAGCCAGCCGACTCCCGCGCCGACGCCGGCGAAGGCCCAGGAGAGGAGCTCGCGGTCGAGTCGGAGGAGCTTCTCGCGCGCGAGGATCGGCCAGAGGATGAACACGCTCGGCAGGTCCGAGAGCGCCACCGCCCAGAAGACGCCGACCTCGCCAGCGACCGAGTAGCCGATCGGGATGCCGGCGAAGATGAAGACCGCCCGGGCGACGTTGTTGAAGAAGCCGTAGCGGACCAGCCCGATCGACATCAGGCAGTAGTCGGCGGGGACGAAGACGGTCCGGGTGCCGGCTTTGAGCGCGAGGATCTGGAGCATCCAACCGGCGTCGGCGTAGCGATCGTCCCACAGCAAGTGGACGAAGAAGGGCCCCAGCGTCGCGAGCAGGCCCACCGCGGTCATCGTGAGCGCGTCGAGGCGCAGTCGCGCTCGGTAGTAGAAGGTCCGCAGCTGGTCGCGCCCCTCCTCGCCGACGCGGCTGAAGACCGGGAAGACCACGCCGTGAATGACCTTGCCGATCACGGTGAAGGCGGCCTCGCTGAGGAGCGCGGCGATCGAGTAGATGCCCAGCCGCTCCGCGCCGAGGTAGGGCAGGAGCAGGAGCCGGTCGGCGAAGCCAGCGAGGTAGAAGACCGCCGACGAGCCGAGGATCCAGCGACCGAATTTCGCGATCGCCTTCCGCGAGGGCTCGTGCATCCGGAAGCGGTTCTTGTAGCCGGCCGGGAGCACCAGATGCGTACCGATGCTCCGGAACGTCTCCCGCACGATGTTGCCGCCGACGAGCGCCCAGATCGACGGCTCGATCCACGCCCAGAGGACCATGACGCCCACGCCGACCACCTGTGACGCGAAGTCGAGCATCAGGATGCGACCCGGCTGCACCCGGCGCCGGAGCGTGAACTCGGAAGTGCTGCCGAGCGACGCGATCGGCACCGAGAGCGAGCCGATGGGGATCAGCCAGAGTAGGGCGTCCTGCTTCTCGAGGATCGCCATCGGATAGGTCAGCGCGAGCGCGACCACGTAGAGGCCCCAACCGCGGAGCACCTGCACGGTCCAGGCGGTGTTCAGGAAATCCTTCTCGTCGCCCTTCTCGTTCTGGATCACCGACTGCTCGATGCCGACGTCGGAGAGCATGATCAGCCCGGTGTTGAACACCGCGAGCGTGGTCATGAGCCCGAAGGCCTCGGGGAAGAGGAGCCGGGTCAGGATCAGGTTGGACCCGAGTCGGAGGACTTGAGCTGCGCCGTAGAACCCCATCTCGAGGATGGAGCCCTTGACGGCACGCTTCTCGAGAGAGGGCTCGTCGCCCGCGAGCGCTTCGTCGGCGGGCTCGGGGGGCTCGCTGCTCGCGCTCATCCGTCGATGCCGGTGCGCGGGTCGCTCCGCACCACGTCCCAGACCAGGCGCCGGAGCGTTCGCACCGTGGCGGCCGTGAGCCCCGTCGCGGCGGCGTCGGCTTCCACGACGGCGGTGCCCGGATCGTCCGCGACGCTCGCGTCGGGATCCTGGCTCGGGATGGGCTCGTCGAGCACGGGGGACCGCCGGTAGAGCACGGAGTAGGCGACCAGCCCCGACACGAAGTTGCCGATGCGGCTCGGGTGGACGTCGTCGTACTCGGCGTCGGCGTGGAGCTTCGTCAGCCCATCGATGATCGCGTCCTCGTCGACGTCCGGTCCTTCGTGCGGCGGCAGCGGCCAGTCCTCGGGCCAGTCGACGTACGGGTTCTGGAAGAGGTGCTCGATCGTCAGCCGCTCGCCGTCGGCGAGCTCGAAGACGTCGCCGTCGTCCGGCTCGGCCAGCCGTTCTGCGAGGTGCACGTACACGGTCGCGGTCGGGATGAGGAAGATCGGCCCGTGAGACTCGCAGCCGTCCTCACGCTCCTTGCCCAGGATCGCCCGGATGCGCGGGCCGAGCCCGGGGGTGGGCACGTCTCCGGTCGAGGCGCGATCGGCGATGCGCTCCCAGGCGGAACGGTCTTCCTCGGTCCAGGAGGCCCAGCCGAACTCGTCGCGCGGGCCGAAGCCACCGTCCGGGTCGCTCGCCTGCAGATGCACCGGGCCTTCGTACAGGTACACCCGGGCGTCGGGGTTCGACTGCTTGAGCGTGCAGTAGAGGTCCATCGCGTAGAACGCGGAGTGCTCGGGCTCTTCGGCGTTCCGGATGGGGATGCCATCGGTCATCACGAGCGCGTCGTAGTCGGCGGCGTGCGCGTAGAGCTCGTCCAGCTTGGCGGCGAGCTCGGGCTCACTGCGCGTGTACGAGTGGGGCTTGCCGCGCACCGCGAGCGAGAGCGTGATGCCGAAGAGGGTGTTGTCGTAGCCGCGGTATTCGAGCCCGCCTTCGTCGGCGAGGCGGCCGACCTCGTCCATCAGGTGTGGAGCGTCCTCGAGCGTCACGTCCTGGTGGTTGAAGAGTGAGTGACCGACCCAGTAGACCGCGAGGTCGTCGGCCGGCCCGGCGGCCTCGGCGTCCCAATCGACCTCGGGGGCTTCGGGCATCGGCGTGTCGGTGACGGCGGCGTAGCCCACGAGGCTCGCGCCCACGATGAGCGAGAGCCCAGCGAGCGAGATCGCGATCCGTCGCGCAGTCCGAGTCCCCATGGCGGCGCCGACCATGACACGAGCGCCGCGGACTCACCACCAGCGAGGTTCGGCCCCTTGCCAGGCGGTCCGGTGCGGAGTAGCGAGCGCCATGGCTCCCTTTCGGCAGGTGAACCTCCTCGGCATGCGGGTCGCCGACGTCGACTCCCACGGACTGCTGGACCACGTCTTCGCGGAGCTCGCCGCGGGCCGTGGTGGGTGGATCGTCACCGCCAACCTCGACATCCTGAGGCGATACGCGCTCGATTCCGATGCGCGGGCCCTCTACGACGCCGCGGACCTACGCGTCGCGGACGGAATGCCGCTGGTCTGGGCATCTCAGATCGCAGGTTCACCCCTTCCGGAGCGGGTGGCGGGCTCGACTCTCAGCGTCGCCCTCGCCGAGCGGGCCGCGCGCGAAGGCCGTTCGATGTACTTGTTGGGGGGCGCGCCTGGCGCCGCGGAGGGATGTCGGGCGGTTCTCGAAGAGCGCTTCCCCGGGCTCCGGATCACGGGGACCTCGTCGCCGATGGTCTCCGCGCCGACTCCCTGGTGCGAGGCCGAAGCGATCGCCGAGAGCATCGAGGGCGACCCGGACATCATCCTGGTCGGCCTGGGGTCGCCCAAGCAGGAGCACCTCATCCAGAAGCTCAAGCAGCGCTTCCCGAACGCGTGGCTCATGGGCGTGGGCATCACGTTCAGCTTCGTCGCCGGCGAGGTCTCGCGCGCGCCGGAGTGGATGCAGAAGGCGGGCGTCGAGTGGGTGCACCGGATGGTGCAGGAGCCCGGGCGCCTCGTCCGTCGCTACCTGATCGAGGACCTGCCCTTCGCGGCGGTCCTCTTCGGCAGCTCGGTAGCCAAGCGTCTGCGGCACTGAGCGCCGCTTTTTTGGACCCGATCGCTCGACTCCCCGAAGATGGGTGTGTGAGCGATCTCGTCATCGGTTTGGTCGCCGGCTACGCGGCCGGCACGTTGGGCATGTTGGCCACCCTCTACTTCGGTCGTGTGGCCGGGAACGTGGAGAAGGTGAAGCAGGTGGTGGAGTCCATCACCGCCAACGGCATCCCAGCGCCGTAGCGCTCGCAGACCCGTGTCCTTGCATCGCGTCCTCGGCGACGACAGGCTCCGCGCGTGCGATTCGACGTCACTCTGGTGTTCCGGGCCGGCGATCAGAGCTTCGTACACGAGCCGTGGGCGGTCGAGACCGCCGACCGAGCCGAAGCGCTCTCGCGTTCGAAGCGAGAAGGCATCGAGCGCCGTTTCGGACGCGAGTTTCTCGGCTACTCCCGCTTCGAACTCTTCACCGCCGGGAGCGTGGACATCGATGACCTTCCCGCGGTCGAGACGAGGCGCTCCGCGGAGCTCATCCCCGTGGAGGATGTCCCCGCCAGCGATGAGCCGGGCCGCAAGCTGCGGCTGGAGGGACTCGAGGAGGTTCGGTGGTGGGAGATCGAAGGCGCGTTCGGTCCGGCGAGCGAGCTGGGCGCCGCGCTTCGCCGATGCGCTTCCGAAGATGAAGCGCTGGCCAAGGACAGCGCGGAGCTCGTCGGCGAATGGATCGCCCACCAGACGACGCTCTACCCCGCGACCTCGGTCGCCCTCCCGTTCGTGCTGCGGCTTCTATGCGAGCCTGAGCTGGCCTGCCATTCGGTGCTGGAGCCGTGGTTCGCCGTCGCCGTAGACGCGGCCCTCCACGAGCCAACGGAAGCAGAGCGCGCAGCGGTTCGCGCCGAGGTCGAAGCGATGACGCCAGCTGTGCGGGCGCTGCTCTTTCCAGACGGTTTCGAAGCACGCGACGCACTAGGCGAAGCGCGAGCCGCCGATGTGCGCGACGTCCTCCGTCGCGAGCGAGCGAGTCTCGTCGATCTCGCGGCGTGTGGAAACGAGACCGCGAAGCGGGCCCTCGCGCAGCTCGGCATCCCCTGACCCGAGTGGCCGAAGAGCGCGAGAGCGTTGAGCTTTCCGCCTGTCTCGAACTCTCTCGTTTTCTCGTCACACATCCGGTCGCCACGGTTTGTCCGGGTTCGATGACAGAGACGCGGCGAGCTCGGTGCCCCCGGTCTTCGAGCAGGTCGCGTTCAGTCCACCGGTACGGCGATCTGCGCGCCTCGGCGCCCGAGGTTCTCGCTGCGGGCGTCGCCGGTGAGCGCGAGGCTCGCGTCGAGCAGCCCCTCGCCGGTGAGGTTGTCCTCGCTGACGATCCGCGAGTGCTCCGGGATCGACCCCGGCTCGCTCACGTTCCGCGAGATGCGCACGGTGCCGTCCGGCATGTTGGCGAGCGAGCCGCCGCCCCAGTGCATGCGCCGGCGAAGCGTGTTGCGGTGGATCCACACGGGCGTGTCGGCGGTCCACTCGAAGCCGGCCTGCGGGCTGTTGGTCCAGAGCTTCATCGCGCCGCGGCGCCCCGAGTCGAAGGGGGTGTCGATCACGTTGTGCGCCAGCTCCACGTTCCTCACCTCGAGCAGCCCGAGCGCCGAGGCCGGCCCGTTCCAGGTGTTGCCCTCCCAGAGCTCGTTGGCGCGCACGCTGACCCATTCGTTGTCGCCCTTGAGATAGATCAGCGCCCAGACCGAGCCATCGGCCAGGTCGAGGGCCGCGTCGACCACCCGGTTCTTCTCGAAGACCGCGTGCCGCAGCGAGTAGGTGCTGGTGAAGATGCCGCTCGGCCCCGTGAGGGTGCAGCCGACGACGGCGACGAAGGGGCGCTCGGCGCCTCGGGTGAACATGACGATCGAGGAGTTGCCGAGGTCGACGTTCTCCGGATCCCCCTGGAAGCGGCTGAAGGTCACGTCGTGCAGCGTGAAGCGCTCGGTCCGCTGGTAGGCGGTGACCATGTGGATGTAGGTGCCGGAGGGCGCGTAGTCCTCGCGGTGCCGGTGCTCGAGGTTCGCCAGGTAGAAGCCGGGCGCGTCGAGCACGATGCGGCCCTCGTACGCCTCGAGGACGGCGCCGGCGCCCGGCATCCCGACGAAGATGCGCGGCGAGAGGTTCGGGTCCGGCGCCGGGTTGGCGGCGATGCGGAGGTTGCCGTTCGGGCGGTTGCCTTCCATCGGCACGACCCCCGAGAGGTAGACCCGGTGCTGAGTGTAGGGACTCTCCGCACCGTCGGGCCCGTAGAGCGCGCCGAGGGTCGCGAAGGGCGCGTCGCGGCTTCCGTCGTTGCCGTCGTCGCCACCCTCGGCGTCGACGAAGACCCAGCCTTCGGTCCCGACGCGAAGCGAGACCGGGACCACAACCTCGGACCCCTCCTGGTCGGTCACCCGTAGCTCGATCGCGTAGTCGCCCGCGACCGGCGCGTCCCACCAGAGCAGACCGTATGCCTCGGTCACCTCGTGCACGATGAAGCCATCGACCTCGCTGCGATGGAGCTCGGCGCCGATGGCGAGCCCACTCGCGCCGCCATCGTCTACGATCTCGTAGCGGAAGGGCCATGCACCGCCCTGGACCACGATGGGGATCTCCCAGCGGATGCCGGGGTGGGCGTTCTTCGAGTAGGCCCAGGTGGGCGCGTCGTCATCGCGCGGATGGACGAGGGTCATGGGCATCCGCGCTGGCTCGAAGTACCCCTCCGGGAGCTGCCACTCCCCGGGGCCGGGGGGCAGCCCCTGGTCGCCGGGCGTCGCCCCGTCCTCGGGCGCCGCGGCGTCCGCCGAAATCCCGCTGTCGCCGTCGTCCGTCGTGGGCGAGCTCTCACATGCGAGCAGACCACCGGCGAGGACCGCGCAACACAGTCTGCCAATCCAATGCGCCATCATCGTCCGGACCCTAGCGAAGGGTGCCGGCGAGCCCACGAAGTCGTGCTGATCTCTGCTGAGGTCGACGGCAGCGAGCTTCGTTGCTGGTGCCGTCGGTCAGAGCGAGGGCCAGATCACCACGAAGAACGTGGCGGCCATCGCCAGGGAGATGGCCGCACCGAGCACCGCGCCGACGATCGGCAGCGGGCGGCCCACGCGAGGACCGGCCCGCTGGGCTCGAATCACGCCGAAGTAGCCGCCGACGAAGAAGCCGACCACACCCGCCGTGAAGTGCGCGAAGACGACGCCGGCGGTCTCCGAGCCGAACCCGGCCGCCGCGGTGATCGTCAGCATCATCAGCGTCGAGAGCGAACCGAGCGATCGCCACATCTTCCGCGCGTAGGGCCCGGTGCCGCGGACGAACGAGGTCTCCACCCGCTCCTCGGCCTCCGGCAGCGGGGGACCCGCGGGGTGGTCGTCACGTCCATAGGGGCTTCGGCCGAGCACGCAGAGAGCGTAGCAGTCAGAGACCGACGTGGCGGAAGCCCGGGACCAGTACGTCGCGCGCGGTCTCTTCGAGCGCGCTCGTGAGCGCGTCGTGCTCCGGGTAGCCGTGGGCCGGAACCACGGGGAGCTCGGCGATCCGAGAGCGCCAGTGGCGGAGGTTGGCTTCGATCAGCTTCGGCACCCAGGGCTTCACCGCCGCCCGATCGGGCGCGAACGCCTTCGACGCCATGTGTGCCCAGCCGACCCGGGCGTGAGCGATGTCGTCCTCCAGGTGCGAGCGGGCGATCCGCGTCGGGAGCTCCGCCTCGCACACGGCCAGACACGCCTGGAGGAATCCCGCGGCCAGCGTCTCGCTGACCGCGAGGCCGACCACGTGCAGCTGCATCCGGGTGCGCTCGTTCGCGCCTTCGTGCGCGGGCATCGCGATGGACTTGGGCGGCCGCGCTTCGACCGGCTCCCCCAGGTAGACGGAAGCGAGGTGGGCACAGAGCCGTGCGTGCCGAACCTCGTCGTGGGCGCCTCGGGTCGCGAGCGCCAGTACCTCGCCGTCCGCCCCGAGCGCGTAGAGCTCGGTGACGACTTGCGCGAAGGCCCAGCCGGCGCCCATCTCGGTCACGGCACGCTCTCGCCAGAGCTCGCCGAGCCGGCGGCGGGTCTCGTCGTCGAGCGCGTCGATGGCCGGGTCGTGGTCGGGCAGGTCGGCCACGGCCACCTCAGAGGATCGCGACGAAGGCGTCCTCTTCGCTTCCCGCGTCGTCACTCATGCCTGCGTCGACGGCCGCGCCGGCGTCGTCCGAGCCGGCATCCATGGCTCCGCCGGCGTCGAAGCGTCCCCCGTCGGCGACCAGGTCGTCCCCGGTGGTGCGGTCGTCGTCACCGCAGGCGGTGAGCGCGGCTCCGGCGACGACGATGGCGTGGAAGAGCTTCGCGGGCTTCATGGTGCGGAGCATAGCGATCGACTCGGGGCGCGTCACCTGCGGTAGCTTCCCCGCCATGGGGGCCACATCCATCACGCCCGAGCTCGAAGGGCGCTACCAGCTACGGGACGAGCTCGGCGAAGGGGGCATGGGCGTCATCGCCCGTGCCACGACGAGCGGGTCGGGCGCGACGTCGCGCTCGAGGTGCTTCGACGAAAGAAGACCACGGACGAGGTGCGGCGTGGGCGCTTCGTCCGAGAGGCCCGCATCCAGGCGCGAGCAGCGACTGCTGCGTTACGTCGCGCAGGCGCGGGCAGCTGGTGCCCCAGGGGCTCGGGACCATTCTCCCGTGATACGTTGGCCGAAGCCGTGCGCGTCGACGCCCACCATTGGCCGCTCCTGATGGCAGTCCTCGAGGGGAAGGCCAGCGAAGGGGCGCTCCGCGCTCACTATGCGACGCTCCGAGCGAGGCTGGAGGAGACGACCGGGCCATTGGTCGGGCTGGTCGACGCGAGGTCCATCGGCCTGCACTCGTTCAGTCGGTCACGCCGCCAGCTCTCCGCTCGGCTGGTCCGAGACGTCGAGCCCCACTTCCATCGGATGCGGGCGCAGGTCTTCCTGGTGAACGGCGCGTTCGGCAGCGGCATCACGCGAGCCTTCCTCGCCCTCTCGCCCCGACCGTTTCCGGTGCAGGTGAGCCGTGAGCCGGAGCGTGCGCTTCGCTGGCTGCACGCGCGGCTGGCGTTCGACATCGAGGGGGCACTCCAAGCCCTCGACACCGGGTCCGACTCGCAGCGCGTCGCCTGAACGGGCGCCGATCGGGCTTCCCTACTCCGGCACGTACCAGATGGGACTGGTCCAGGCGCGCTCCTGGATCTTCGCCGGGACCGCGCCGTCGCAGCACGCCGCTGCGATGTTCGTGGTCGGGTCGATCGTCCCACAATCGACCGCCAGGTCGACGCACATCCGCTGGCTCCAGCGGCAGGTGGGGTTCTCCACGACGCGTGCGTAGTAGAAGGCCGGGTGGGTCGGGTCGAAGTCGGGATCCGTCCAGGTGTTGCAGAGCGAGCCGAAGCCCGCCGCGTCGCTGCCCGCCGTCGGTTCGCAGGTGGCCGTGTCGACGTCGGCGCCGTTCTCGGGGTCGCCGGCGACCTCGTAGACCATCTCGCCGGGCTCGCCGGTGACCGGGTCGACCCAGCCCTTGATGATCTGGATGCGCTGAAGCGGCACGCTCATGGCGTCCGCCAGCGCGCTCACGAGGAAGGTCGGCGCCGCGCCCGCCGTCGGGGGCGCGCCGATGTCGCCGCCCATCGGGACGCCGCTGCCATCGGCGGTCTCGATCGCGTCGGCTTCGTCGCAGAGGTCCGCGGCGTAGTCCCAGCCGCCGAAGAAGCGCGCGATGATGCGCGTGCCGCTGGTGCCATAGGTCTCGCGGCGGCGCATGGCGTCGAAGATCGCCGGCCGGGAGTTCTCCTCGGCCCAGACCACCGCGAGCCCACCGGGCGACGAGGTCCGCACGCTGATCGTGATGCCGACCGGCGGCTCGAGGGCCTCTTCGGCTTCGTCGTCCGAGTCACCGGTGTGACCGGGCCAACCGTCCTCGCGCACCTCGCCCGCGGTCGTGTTGTGGGTGTCGGTGCTGGCGATGAAGCCCATCTGGAAGGGGTTCGCGCCGGTGCGCAGCATCTCTTGCAGCCCGACCTTCAGCGCGCCGCGGACCATGTCGCCGGCCGCCACACAGCCCGCTCCGACGAAGCCACCCGCGCCGTCGGCCTCGCAGCGCTCGACGCAGCCTTCGACGTCGGACTCGTCGCAGTAGACCTCGAAGACCGACTCGAAGTCGCAGAGCTCGTCTTCGCTGGCGAGTGGGTTGTCGATGCCGCTGACGCACTCGCTCGCGCCCTTGTGCTGGTAGATCTCCACCAGCGGTTCGAGGGCCGCTCGCCGTGCGGCGAACGCCGCGTCGTAGGGATCGCCGTCCTCGGTGAGCGGCGAGAACATGTCGCCGGTCGAGATGTTCGAGTTGTGCGGGATGGCCAGCAGGTCGCAGTCGGTGCCGCTGTTCAGACAATTCGCCTCGAGCCCGTCCCAGAGCGCGTCCGCGGTGTTGGCGTCCACGAAGCTGATCGGGCGCGCGAGGTAGGTCGAGCTGCGGAAGAAGATGTTGCGGTGCAGGTTGCGGCCGCCGCCGGCGCCGCCGGTCCACTCGTAGCCGATGAGGGTGCTGAACTCGCACGCGCTGGTCCGGTCGTCATGGGTCTCTGCGGCATCGACGGTCAGCGCCCAGACGTCCGCGAGCTCGCCGGCGCAGAGATCGGGGTCGCGGCGGCACATGGTCGGCGGGAGCGGTCGAGAGAGGCCGATGGCGCTGATGAACTCGCCGAAGTCGGCCTGGGCGCCGTCGCCCTCGCGGTAGCTGACGCAGGTCGAGGAGTCGTAGCCCGGGCTGGTCGGGTCGGTGCAGATCGAGGTCGCCGCGATCAGCTCCGCGTGGTCGGTGACCGCCGCGAAATCGAGCGGGCGGTCGAGCTGGACCATGCGGGTCGGGTTCCCGTCGCCGTCGTAGGGCGGCAGCCCGATGGCCTCGCCCTTGGCGAAGCGGTAGGCGTCGTCGGGCCCCGTCCGAACGCCGTAGCTCGCGGCGTCGAAGCTGTAGCGGGTGTGGACGTGCAGGTCCCCGAAGTACGGGTTGCGAAGGGGGTTCCGGTCGGCGCATGCCTCGCGGGTCTCTGGCCGCTCGAGGACGACGGGCCCCATGTCTGGGGGCACCACCTCGCCCATGTCCGTGCCCGCGTCCTCGGTGGGATCGTCGCCGTCGTCGTCGCCGCACGCCACGGCGAGGAGCAGGAGTAGGGCCAAGGAGCGCCTCATGGGGAGCAAGCTACCAGAGTTTGGGTGCGGGTCCCGTGCCCCGAATGAACGATTGCTGCCTTGCGTGAGACCAGTCCAAGTGTAGAAGGACACCCGACATGAACGTACTCGTCACGGGCGGCGCGGGTTTCATCGGCGCGAACTTCCTCCGGCTGCTCGTCCCTCGGCACGCGGAGCATCGCTTCGTGAACATCGACGCGTTGACCTACGCGGCCAATCCGAAGTCGCTGGCGCCCATCGAGGACGCCCCCAACTACGCCTTCGAGCGGGTCGACATCACCGACGCCGACGCGGTCACCGCCGCCTTCGCGAAGCACGAGCCGGACATGGTCGTGCACTTCGCCGCGGAGAGCCACGTCGACCGGAGCATCCTCGGGCCGAAGCAGTTTCTGCGGACGAATTTCGAGGGCACCTTCAACCTCCTCGAGGCGTGCCGCGGGCTCTGGGGCGAGAACACCGAGGGCAAGCTCTTCCACCACGTCAGCACCGACGAGGTCTACGGTTCGCTCGGCGCGGAGGGCTTCTTCTACGAGACCACCGCCTACGACCCTTCGTCGCCGTACTCGGCGAGCAAGGCCGCGAGCGACCACCTGGTCCGCGCCTGGCACCGCACCTACGGGCTGCCGGTGAAGATCACGAACTGCTCGAACAACTACGGTCCGCTGCAGTTCCCCGAGAAGCTCATCCCGCTGATGATCCTCAACGCCCACGAGAAGAAGCCGCTGCCGATCTACGGCGAGGGCCTCAACGTGCGCGACTGGCTCTACGTGACCGACCACTGCGAGGCGATCTGGAAGGTCGTGCTCGAGGGGAAGGTCGGCGAGACCTACAACATCGGCGGGCACAACGAGAAGACCAACATCGAGGTCGTCGACGCGCTCTGCCGGCTCGTCGCCGAGGAGACCGGCGGCGACGCCGAGGCGCTCCTGGCGCTCAAGAAGTTCGTGAAGGACCGCCCCGGTCACGACATGCGCTACGCCATCGACGCGTCGAAGATCGAGAAGGACCTCGGCTGGACGCCGAAGGAGACTTTCGAGACCGGCATGCGCAAGACCGTGCGCTGGTACCTCGACAACGACGGCTGGGTGCAGGACGTGCGCAGCGGTGACTACAAGAAGTGGATCGAAGCCAACTACGGCGACCGTGGGGGAGAGAAGTGATCGAGAAGGGCATCATCCTCGCGGGCGGCTCCGGCACCCGGCTGCACCCCTTGACCATCGCGGTCAGCAAGCAGCTGCTGAGCATCTACGACAAGCCGATGGTCTATTACCCGCTCAGCACGCTGATGCTGGCGGGCATCCGCGAGGTGTTGGTCATCAACACGCCGCACGAGTCGGAGCTCTTCCAGAAGCTGCTCGGCGACGGCTCGCAGTGGGGGATGGACATCTCCTACGCCGTGCAGCCCAGCCCCGACGGACTCGCCCAGGCGTTCGTCATCGGCGAGGAGTTCATCGGCGGCGACGCCTGCGCGCTCGTGCTCGGCGACAACATCTTCTACGGCCATGGCCTGCAGGGCCTGCTCGTCGACGCCGCGAAGCGCGACGAGGGCGCGACCGTCTTCGGCTACCACGTGCAGAACCCGACGGCGTACGGCGTGGCGGAGTTCGACGAGAGCGGCCTCGTGATCGGCCTCGAGGAGAAGCCGGCGAAGCCCAAGAGCAACTACGCGGTGGCCGGGCTCTACTTCTACGACAACCAGGTCGTGGAGCTCGCGAAGGCGCTGAAACCCTCCGCGCGCGGCGAGTTGGAGATCACGGACCTGAACCGACTCTACCTCGAGAAGCAGCAGCTCCGGCTCGAGAAGCTCGGTCGCGGCGTCGCGTGGCTCGACACCGGTACGCCCGAGAACCTGCTCCAGGCGTCGAGCTTCGTGCAGACGGTCCAGGACCGGCAGGGGCTGCAGATCGCGTGTCCCGAGGAGATCGCCTTCCGCAAGGGATGGATCGGTGCGGACGTGCTTCGGGCGCGCGGCCAGGAGCTGCACAAGACGCGCTACGGCCAGTACCTGCTCGAGATCGCGGAGCACGGATGAAGGTCGAGCGGCTCGCCATCCCGGAGGTCATCCTCGTGGAGCCGAAGGTCTTCGGCGACCACCGCGGCTTCTTCGTCGAGACCTTCCAGGTCGAGCGGTACCGCGAGGCGGGCGTTGGTGTGGCGCCGGATGGCTCGCCGCTCGAGTTCGTCCAGGACAACATGGCGAAGTCGAGCCAGGGGATCCTCCGCGGGATGCACCTGCAGGAGCCGCACGGGCAGGGGAAGCTCGTGAGCTGCGTGGAGGGGGAGGTCTTCGATGTGGCCATCGACGTTCGCGTCGGCTCGCCCTCCTTCGGAACGTGGGTCGGGGCGCGGCTCGACGCCGTGAGCCATCGACAGCTCTGGGTACCGCCGGGGTTCGCGCACGGCTATCAGGTGCTCAGCGAGTCGGCGATCTTCGCGTACAAGTGCACCGACCTCTATCACCCGGAGACCGAGCTCGGCGTGGCGTGGGACGATCCCGACGTCGGCATCGAGTGGCCGCTGGCCGTGACCCCGGTGCTCAGCGACAAGGATCTGGCGAACCCGAAGCTGGCCGACATCGACGAGGCCCGGCTTCCGAAGTACGTGGGCTGAGCGATGACCCACGCGATCCTCATCGGTCACGACGGGATGGTCGGCACGGCCTTCACCAAGCTCTTCGAGAACGAGGGCGTGAAGGTGACGGCGGTGGGTATGGACACCCTCGATCTCGCCGACCCCGACTCGCTCGCTCGCTTCACCGCGGCCGGCGCCGACGTCGTGGTTTGCTGCGCCGCCTACACCAACGTGGACGGCGCCGAAGAGAACGAGACGCTCGCGACCCAGATCAACGGTGAGGCCGTGGGCGTCATCGGCAAGCGGTGCGCCGAGGCCGGTGCGACCCTGATCCACTTCTCGACCGACTACGTCTTCGACGGCAGCGGCTTCGGTGACGCGGAGCCCGAGCCGTACCCGGTCGACGCGCCGATCGCGCCGGTCAACGCCTACGGGCGCAGCAAGGCTGTAGGTGAGGCGGCGCTGCGCGAGTCGGGGGCCGACCACCTGCTCGTCAGGACCAGCTGGGTCTACGCGCCCTGGGGTCAGAACTTCGTGCGCACGATGGCCAAGCTCACCGCCGAGCGCGACGAGCTGAAGGTCGTCGACGACCAACGCGGTCGACCGACGAGCGCCGAGCACCTCGCGCGCACCAGCTGGGCGCTCTACCAGAAGGGCGCCCGCGGCACCTTCCACGTGACCGACGGCGGCGAGTGCACCTGGCACGGGCTCGCCGAAGCGGTGCGCGACGCGCAGGGCGCGGAGTGCGCCATCGCCAAGTGCACCACCGACGAGTTCCCGCGCCCCGCGAAGCGGCCGCCTTACAGCGTGCTCGACCTGAGCGGCGCGGAGGCCATCGTCGGGTCGATGACGGACTGGCGGCGCAACGTCGCCGACGTGATGGCGCGGCTGGAGCCCGTATGAGCGAGCTGTTGCTCCTGCCTTCGCTGAACGCCGAGCAGCGTGCGGACGGGACCATCAACGTGACCGGGAAGTTCCACACGGGGGTCGAGGCGTTCGCCTCGCGCTGGGAGGGAACGGTTCGCGTGATCATGGAGCCACGCGCGGGCGGCACCGAGAACCTCGACGACACCCTCGTCGATCCCCGCGAGCTCGCTTGGGGGCTCGAGGTGCTGCCCTTCGAGGGCGCGGCCTTCGATCGGCGCATGGCGGACGCCGGCGTGATCCTCGGCGGCCTCGGTCATCGCCAGAACGGCTTGGCCGAGAAGGCGCGCGAGCTCGGCGTCCCCTTCGCGACCACCAGCGAGTACACGCTCACCACGCGCTACCAAATTGCGGAGGCCGATCGTGAGCCGGGTCCGGTGGGCTGGCTCAAGAGCGTGCGCCGGAAGCAGTGGGAGGCGGGCCAGGAGCGAGCCAACCTCCGCACCGTGCGCGCGGCGGCGGGCGTGCAGTGCAATGGCACGCCGACCTACGAGGCCTACGCGCCCGAGAACCCGAACACGCTGCTCTTCTTCGATACCCGAACCCGCGACCGGGACGTGCTCGGAGACGCAGCGCTCGAGGCACGGCTGAAGCGCGTGGCCGCGGGAGAGCCGCTGAAGCTCGCGTTCACCGGCCGCCTCGACCCGATGAAGGGCGCCCGGCACCTGCCGGCCCTCGGGTCGGCGCTGCGCGACCGCGGCGTGCCCTTCGAGATGAGCATCTGCGGCGACGGGCGCGACGCCGAGCAGATGCGCGCCGAGATCGCCGAGCGCGGCCTCGAGGGCCAGGTGAAGATGCTCGGCGTGCTCGACTTCCAGAGCGAGCTCGTGCCCTTCGTGAAGGAGCAGGTCGACCTCTTCGTCTGCCCGCACCTGCAGGGTGATCCGAGCTGCACCTACCTCGAGACGATGGCCGCGGGGGTCCCCATCGCCGGCTTCGCCAACGAGGCCTGGGCCGGCATCCTCGACCGCGTCGCCGCGGGCTGGCGCGCGCCGCTCGGCGACGTCGACGCTCTCGCAGCCCGCGTCGAGGAAGCGCATCACCAGCGCTCGATCCTCGCCGAGCGGACGCGTGAGGCGCTCCGCTTCGCGCGCGAGCACACCTACGAGAAGAGCTTCGACCGTCGGGTCTCGCACCTTGCTGCCCTTCGCTGACGCTGCCCCAGGCTGCCCAGGCTTCACGGTGCCCGTTGGACTCTTGTTCTCGCACAAAGGCACGAAGAACACGAAGTCACACGAAGGGAAGAAGGGGTGGAATCGCGCCGGGTGTGATGTGAAACGCTGCGTCGTCGTCGACCCGGTCAGCGCTGACTCGAACCACCTCCATTCGACCCCTTTGTGAAACTCCGTGCTCCCCGTGCCTTTGTGCGAGAACAAGGGCACAACGGGACCATGGAAGCCTGGGTCAGAGCTGCCTGGAGAGCCGGAACTGCAGCTGCGCCGAGCTCAGGATGCCGTGGCGGTCGCGCGTATGGAACGGGTGCATGTCGCAGCGGCGGAGCAGGAAGGGCGGCGCGGAGGGGTGGTTGGTCCCCCAGGTCGTCGTGACCGCGCACTCGTAGCCGGCGGCCGCGGTCGCAGCGGCGACTCGCTCGTCGGCGTCGCCGTTGGGGTAGCAGAAAGTCTGCACCCGGATGCCGAGACGCTTTTCGATCGCGGCCTTCGACTCGACGAGCTCGGCGCGCAGGCGGGTGTCGCTGCAGGTCGGAAGCAGTGGGTGGCGCAGTGAGTGGGAGCCGATCTCGTGGCCCTCGGTGAGGAGCTGCTCGGCGCCCTCCCACGTCATCAGCCGCGCCCACTCGGGCGGCGTCGCGCCCGCGATGCGTTCGAGCGCGTCGACCTCCGCCTCGCGGTGCTCGGGGTCGAGCGGCTTGAGCGCCTCGGTGCGCTCGGCGATCGCGTCGGGTGACTCGCCCATCGCTCGCAGCGCAAAGCCGACGCGGTCGTGCCAGATGAGCGTCCGCTCTTCGATCAGGTCGGTCGGCAGGTAGAAGCTCGCCTTCAGACCGTGTCGTCGGAGCACCGGAAGCGCATGGTCGACGTTGTCCTGCTGACCGTCGTCGAAGGTCAGCGCGAGCAGCGGTCGCTCCGGGCGGTCGCCGCGGCGGAAGCGGTCCCAGCTCTCGGCGAGGGTCCCGCACGTGTAGCGAGCCCGAAAGAACGTGAGGAAGAAGTCCAGCTCCTCGGGAGTGACGGCCAACCCGGGGAAGGGATAGGTCGCGCGGAGCTCGGCCGGGAGGACCCGGTGAAAGGTGGCGATGGTCAACGCTCGCTTCTTCGCCCCGGTCAGACCCGTGCGTTCGAGGCCCCAGGCCAATGAATCACGCACCAAGTGCTTCAGCGATGCCACGGTCGATTGCTGTCATGCTCGCCCGGCCACAGCAAGCGCTTCGGCGAATCGCGTGGTAGGGCGTGGACGATGCGTGCGCCGCTGCCGTGGATCCTGATGCTGCTCGTGGCCTGCTCCGGCGAGTCGGAGTCGGCCCAAGAGTCGGCGTCGGAGTCGGAGTCGGAGTCGGCGTCGGCGTCGGCGTCCGAGTCGGCGTCCGAGTCGGCGTCCGAGTCGGAGTCGGCGTCCGAGTCGGAGTCGGCGTCCGAGTCGGAGTCGGAACCAGAAGAACCGGGCCGCCTCTTCGACCCCGCCGAAGACGGCGCCGAGATGATCGCGCCCGCCATCGGTCAGTGGGTTCGCTACGGCGTGACCTGGCGCGAAGGCGCCCGGTCAACCACCGAGTACCGCTTCGTCGACCGGCAGAACGACACCTGGTGGTTCGAGGTCACCGACCGCCGCGGCAACCGCCAGAACCACGTCCGCATGCAGGTCCGACCGAATGGCGATGACGTCGAGCTCCTCGCGCTCTCGTTCCATCGGCAGGGGCAGCCTCGCGAAGACGTGCAGGAGCGGCTCCTGCCCAACTACCAGCCGGTGCTCGCGCAGTGGCTGCAGATGCTCTTTCCCGGACCGCTGAGCGGCGAGCCCGAAGAGGTGACCGTCAGGGCGGGCACTTTCCCCGACGCACGCCGTTCGGAGACCACCCTCGAGTTCGCGGGCCAGCAGATCGAGGCCGACGTCTGGCACCACCCCGCCGTGCCCGTGACGGGCATGGTGAAGTTCCGGGACAAGGCCGGCGGCCACACCGTGGAGCTCCTCGGCTTCGGCCTCGAGGGTGCGCGCTCCGCGTTCTAGAAGCGCCTCAGAAGCGACGGAGCGCGGCGAGCCAGCGGCGCTCCTTGCGGATCTTCGGTGGCTTGGTGGGCGCCTCGGCGACGGGGCAGGCGAGGGTGCCCGGGATGGTCTCGGGCTCCTCGAAGCTGGCCATCTTCCAGGTGGCGGTGGCTTCCTTGCGGGCACGGGCGGTGACGTGCTTGGTGATCTGGCGGCGGCGGTCCATGGGATGAGCATCGTTCGCCGGGATCCATCGGTCCAAGAATCGACAGGTGGGCCCGACTGGCGCCCTGCTAGAGTGACCGGATGCTCGAGGTGACCGAAGCCATGCTCGCGCTGCTGCGCAGTGGTGGCCGAGGTGCGCTCGCCACGGTGATCCGAACGCGCGGGAGCGCCCCGCAGCGGGTGGGCGCGCGGATGCTCCTGCGGCCAGACGGCTCGCAGGTGGGTACGGTCGGCGGCGGGGCCATCGAGCAGTTCGTCCTCGAGGCGCTCGCCCGCTGCCTTCGCGACGGACGCTCCCGAGTCCTCGAGCGGGACCTGGGTCGCGACCATGGCATGTGCTGTGGCGGTGGGATGGAGGTGCTGGTGGAAGCGATCGAAGGGGAGCCGCGGCTCATCATCTGCGGCGCTGGTCACGTGGCGATGCCCACGGCGGCCATCGCGCGGCAAGCCGGGTTCGCGGTGACGGTCGTGGACGACCGCGAGGAGCTGCTGACCGAAGAACGCTTCGGCGGCTGCGCGTTGCTCCGGATGGAGCCCGCGGAAGCGGCCGAGGCGCTCGAGCCCACCGACGCCGATTGGGTGCTGATCGTCACCCACGACCATCACGTCGACGAAGAGGCGCTGGCCGCGTTCGGCGCTCGTCCGCATCGCTACGTCGGGATGATCGGGAGCAAGCGGAAGGTCTTCCGCATCCTCCAGCGACTGCAGGCGAAGGACCGGCTCCCTCCGCTCGACGGGGTCTACGCGCCCGTCGGTCTCGACCTCGGGGCGGTGTCTCCGGCGGAGATCGGCGTGAGTGTCGTGGCGGAGCTCATCGCTCTTCGCCGTGGCCGCGCCGCGACCCACATGCGTGCGGTCGACGACCCTCGCGTGCGCAGAGTGCTCGAGGGAGAGCTGAGCGCCGAGGCGGCTGCGGCCGACGCGACTCGCTGATCGGTTCTGCGTTCCCGCGCCTCGGGAATTGTCACATTCGAATGCTTGTGACGCGTGGTCGTCACGGGGACCATCCGCACGATGGGACTCCCCGACGACCTCCTCCTCCGACCCGCGGTCGAGGCCACTCGGCGCATCGCGCTCTCCCTGCTCGACGAGGCCAACGCCGCCAGCGCTCGGATGGACGACCCGAGCGACGAAGAAGCACTGCACGACTTCCGCGTGGCGGTGCGTCGGCTCCGCAGCCTGGCCCGCGCACACGAGCGGCACCTGGGTGACGCGATCGAGAAGAAGCGGCGCGATCAGTTCAAGGAGCTGCAGAAGTGGACCGGTGGTGCGCGCGATACCGAAGTGCAGATCGAGCACCTCGAGAGGCTCGCGAAGCCGATCGCCAGCGTCGACGCCAAGGCAGGCATCGACTCGCTCCGCGAGTCCCTCGAAGCCACGCTCGCCGCGGCGAGCACGAGAGGTGTGAAGAAGGCGCGCAAGCGCTTCGCCAGGCTCGATCAGAAGCTGCGCGACCCGCTGGGTCACGCGACCGTGTCGCTGGTGACCGAGGACGCGACCTATGGTGCGGTCCTCGCCGGCCTCGCCCGGGAACACGTCGCTACACTCGCGGACCTGCTCGCCGCCGCGCGCAGCGTGGACGACCAGGAGCCGCTGCACACCGCGCGCATCGCCACCAAGCGTTTGCGCTACCTGGTCGAGCCCGCGCGGGTGTCCGACGCGCGTGCGATCGCGATCGTGAAGCGATGCAAGCGGCTGCAGGACGTCCTTGGCCACATCCAGGACATGCACGTCTTCCAGGCCACCCTGAAGGCCGCGGCGGCCGAGGCGAAGCCCGCGCATCTCCCGGGTGTGCTCGCGTTGCAGGAGGGCACCGACGCGGAGCTCGAGCGGGCGTTCGGCGAGCTCGAAGCGGAGTTCCTCGGCGAGCAGCTCGACGCGCTCGTCGACTCGATCGAGTGGTTCGCGCGCGCTCTCGACGGAGCGCGACAGACGGAGACGGAGCGCAAGTACCTGCTCGAGCAGCTGCCGCCCTTTCTCGCCAAGGGGGAACCGGTCCCGGGCAGCGGCGCGAAGGTCTCCTCGAAGGAGCTCCGGCAGGGCTACCTCCCCGGCGACAAGGTCCGGGAGCGGCTCCGTGAGGTCCGCAAGGGAAGGACCGTCACTCGACTCCGCACCATCAAGGGCGGATCGGGGCTCCAGCGGATCGAGGTCGAAGAGGAGGCGAGCGCCGAGGTCTTCGATCAGATGTGGCCACTGACCGAAGGGTGCCGGGTTCACAAGCGTCGCTACTCGGTGCCCGACGGCGCGCTGGTCTGGGTGGTGGACGAGTTCCTCGACCGGGAGCTCGTGCTGGCCGAGGTGGAGCTCCCGAGCCCCGACGTCCGGCCTCCGATTCCGACGTGGATGGCGCCGCACCTGGTCCGCGACGTCACGGGCGAGGACGAGTACGTGAACCTCAACCTCGCGCGCTGATGCGCCGCTCGGTGGTCAGGACCACCGCGAGCCCCAGCACCGCCGCGCTCAGGCTCGCCGCCGCCACAGCCACGCCGAGCCGCGCGACCAGCACGCTCTGCTCGAAGGCCTTCAGCGGCTCGCCCGCGCTCAGGTAGCCGCTCGCGCGACCCTCGGCGGCGATCACGCCGATCAGGAGCACCAGGTAGAGCAGCCAGCCGCTCCACCACCCGAAGACCAGCCACGGCGCGCGTGCGGTCGCGCCGCTCGGCCCCCCCGCGTGGACCTCGCGCACGATCCGGTATGGCTCGACCAGGTTCAGCCCGGGGACGAGCCAGGACCAGAGCGCCCAGCTCGGTGCGCGTCGTCGCTCGTCGAGCGTTCGATAGCGCAGGAAGAGCCACGCCCCGAAGGTCAGCGCCGCGCCGAGCAGGAGCCCGTCGGCGATCGTCTCGAGGGTCCCGAGCTCGTGCTCTACCGCGGCCATGCCGCGCGCGACACGGTGCGGCTGGTGAAAGCTCCGCTCGAAGAGCGCATGGTAGCGGAGCTCGCCGCGGAGGCGCAGCCCGTCGACCACGGCGCGGGCGCCGAGCACCGCCGAAGCCAGGAATGCGAGCCAGCGCGCCACCCGACCGCTATCCCATCGGCCCTCGCCCTTGTCGACCTTCCGTTCGACGGCGATATGCTCCCCCTCGCATGAGTCTCCGCTCCTGGATCCAGGCCAGTCGCCCGCTGGCGCAGGCGAACCTCGCCGGCCCCGTGCTCCTCGGGCAGGCGCTCGCCTTCGACCGCACGGGGCGCTTCGGCTGGCCCTGGCTGGTGGCGCTCTTCGCCTGGACCGTGCTCGACCAGCTGGTGATCGTCTGGGGCAACGACTACGCGGATCGTGACGACGACGTCGGTGGCTCCGCCAAGACGCCGTTCAGCGGTGGCTCGGGCGTCATTCAAGAGGGCAAGATCCGGCCGGCCGCGCTGAAGCGGGCCGCCCTCGCTGCCTACGCGTTGCTTCTCGCGCTGGGAGTCGTGCTGAGCGTGCTGCGCTCGTTCTGGGTGCTGCCGCTGACCCTCGCCGCGGGCTTGCTCCTCTGGGCGTACAGCTTCCCGCCCGTGCGCCTCTCCTACCGCGGCGGAGGCGAGCACCTGCAGGCGCTCGGCGTTGGTGTCGTGCTCCCGCTCCTCGGCTTCGCGGTCCAGGCGGGCGAGCTCGCCTCGTTTCCCTGGCCCGCGCTGCTCGCCACCTACCTCTTCGGCTTCGCGGGCAACGTCGCCACCGCGCTTCCCGACGTCGGCGTCGACCGGCGCGCGAAGAAGCGCACCTGGCCGGTTCGTTTCGGTCCGAACAGCAGCCGCTGGTACTGCCTGGCGCTGACCGTCGCCGGTCTCGGCGCCGTGAGCGCCTTCGGGCACCCGCTCGCCGCGGCGCTCGGCACCCTCCCGGTGATCGCCACCTTCCGTCTCGGCCGGGGTCGCGCCGCCATCGTGCGCTTCATCCTGCTCCAGGGGGCCGCCGCGCAGTTCGGCATTCTCGGCTGGGCCGCGTTCCTCGTCTGGCTCTGAGGCGCTCGACTGCCGGGGCAGTTGGCGCCATGGTCATCCGGGCGTGACTTCCGAGACCCGACGACTCCAGCTCTTCACCGGCAAGGGTGGGGTGGGCAAATCGTCGGTCGTGGCCGCCTCCGCGCTCGCGGCGGCTCGCGCCGGTCGGCGTCCGCTGGTGGTGGAGCTCGGTCATCGGGCCACGATGGCCACGGTCTTCGAGGCGCCCGCCATCGGCCATGAGCCGACCGAGGTCGCGCCCGGCGTCCACGCCGCGAACATCGACTTCGACGAGGCGCTCGTCGACTACGTGGCGGAGCACGCGAAGGTGCGAGCGCTCGCGCGCCGCATCGTTCGCGGCGATGCGCTTCGTCGCTTCTTCCACGCGGCACCCGCCGTGTCCGAGGTCGTCACCCTCCGAATGCTCGAGCGGCTCGAAGAGGCGACCGTGCGCGGCGAGTCGCGTTGGGACCCGGTGCTCGTCGACCTGGACGCGACCGGTCACGCGCTCATGTTCCTCTCGCTGCCGGAGGTCTTCGCGGACCTCGCCACCCGCGGGCCGCTCGCCCGCCTGCTGCGAGGGTTCACCGCGTTGCTCTCGGACCACGAGCGCACGGCGCTGAACCTCGTGACGCTCCCCGACGAGCTGCCGGCCCAGGAGACGCGAGAGCTCCACGCCGCGCTTCGCGCGAAGGGCTCGGTCCCGCTCGGGCGCCTCTTCATCAATCGCGTCCCGGCGCCGCCGGTCTCGGAGCCAACGCGGGCGCGCTACGCCGAGCTCGAGCGCGCGGGCTGGGATGCCGAGGTCGCCCTAGCGCGCCGGCTCGAGTCGGTCCACGAGCGTGCCACCGCCATCGCGGATCGCTTGGAGAGGGAGCTGGAGCTCCCGACCCTCCGACTGCCGGTGCTCGAGCCCTTCGATCTCCATCAGCTCGCGACCCACCTCGGAGGCGCGTCGTGAGCGTGCATCTCGACGCGCTCCTCGACCGCCGGCTGGTGGTCTGTGTCGGCCCCGGCGGCGTCGGCAAGACCACCTCGGCGGCCGCCCTCGCGCTCCGCGCGGCCCGTCAGGGGCGGCGTGCGCTCGTGCTCACCATCGACCCCGCGCGAAGGCTCGCGGACGCACTCGGCCTCGACGGGCTCGACGACACCATCCGTGTCGTGGACGACGAGCCCAACCTCTCGGCCGCGATGCTCGACACCAAGGCGAGCTACGACGCGCTCATGGGCCGCATCGCCGAGCCGGACGCGCGCGAGACGATTCTCGGCAACCGCGTCTACCAGGCTTTCAGCAAGACCCTGGCGCGCAGCCACGCCTACGTCGCGGCCGAGCGCCTCTACGACGTGCTCGACAAAGGCGACCACGATCTGGTCGTCCTCGACACCCCGCCCACGCGCTCCGCGCTCGAGATCCTCGACGCGCCACATCAGCTCGCTCGTTTCCTCGACGACGGAGTGCTGCGCTTCTTCCTCGAGCCCGACGACTCGATCATGGGCTCGCTCGCGTCGCTCGCCAGCGCTGGCGGTCGCGCCGCGATGAAGCTGCTCGGCAAGCTCGCGGGCGAAGAGGTCACCGCCGAGCTCCTCGGCTTCTTCCACCTCCTCGCCGACCAGCGCGAGGGCTTCCTCGAACGCGCCCAGAGCACCGCCGCCACCCTCCGCGACCCGGCCACCGGCTACGCGCTCGTCGCGAGCACGTCGACCACCGCGCTGGCCGATGCGCGCGCGCTGGCGTCCGAGCTCGCGGAGCGGCACCGCACGCCGAGCCTCTTCCTCTTCAACCGCGCCTACCTCTCGGAGCCCGGTGCGAGCACGCCGCTCGCCGGCGCCAGCCCGGAGCTCCCCGAGGGCGAGCTCCAACCGGCGGCCGAGGAGCTTCGTGTGCTCCGCGAGCACATCGCGGACACGCAGCGCGCCGCGCTCGAGTCCGCGGCGCGCTTCCGTGACTCCTTCGACCCCGAGGCTCCGGCCCTCGCCGTCGCCGAGTCGCCCGAGGACATCCGGACCCTCGAAGCGCTCGGCCGCCTGCTCGACCGCTCGGTTCCGGTGTAGAGGGCTCAGTCGCAGTAAGCGTCAGGCGCCCAGATCGGATCGTCGATCTCCGCCGGCTTCACCACGACCGGATCGAAGCTCTCCCGGCACACGCGGTGGTTGGTCAGCGGGGCGGTGAGCTCCGCTGCGTCGGGCCCGCTCGTGCCGACGGGCACCACGCGGACCATGTCCCCGACCCACACCAGGAAGCGTCCGTCGCCCACGATCGCCGTCGGGCCCGGGCGCACCCGAGCCAGCGTTCGCACCCCATCGGCATCCGCGCGGAAGAACGCGGTCCCATGTCCCGACGTCCCCCAGGCGTCCGGTCCGGCGCCGAGCGGACCCGCGTGGCCGCGGACCTCGACCTCCGTGTAGATCTCGTCGGGCACCTCGAGCTCGACCTTCTCGCCGGTCGCGCTCACCCAGAGCTCCTGCGCTCGGTCGCGGACACCGCCGATGCGTAGGTAGTACGCGCCGTCCCCGGTGAACGTCTCCGGCGATGTCCCCGGCCCGTCCGTCATCCCCGGCGGCGCCTCCCGCTCGACGACCCGTTCGCCGGTCTCGGTCGCGAAGAGTCGTCGCCGGCCCTCTGCGCTCACGGTCATGACGTAGCCACCACCGTTCGCGACGATCGCGCTCGGTCCTCCACTCTCCCCCGCATGGAGGGTCCGCACGAGCGTTCCTCCCGGGAGGGTGAAGAGTCGAACCTTGCCGTCCTCGCTCCCCACCCACAGATGCGACCCGTCGTCCGAGGTGCCCATGGAGTCGAGCCCGTCGAACGCCTCGCTTCGGAAGACTTCGTCCCCGTCTTCGTCCAGCTCGCAGACGACGACCCGATCGTCCTCGAACGCAGCCATCAGGTCCGTGCCGTACAGCGCGCGGAGTCCTGCGTCTCCGTCGAGGCACCCGGGTCGAATGGCCAGGCCGCTCTCGACCGCCACCAGGTCGTGGTCGACCAACGCGACGGCGCCGTCGGCGGAGAGCTTCGCGCCCCACTCGGCCGAGATGTCGCCGACGCGATCGCCCGAGTCGACGTCGAAGACCCGGAGTCGTGCGTCCTGCGAGATCGCCAGCCGCCGTCCGTCGGCGCTGAGCTCGGTGCGGCCGCCGAACGGCCGCTGTCGCTCGCGAGTCGGGAACGTCGCGATCGCTCGTCCCGGACGCTCGAGGTCGCAGACCACGACCTCCTCGTCTCCGCGGACCACCACTCGCGTGCCATCGCGCGCGCGGCCGACGGCACGTCGATCGCCTGGCGGTGCGGCGCACACGGGCAGCCCCGGCTCGAGCGCGACCACGCGGAGGGTGTCGTCTCTCAGCACGGCGACTCGGCCACCCTCGGGATCGAGCGCCACTCCGATGCGGTGCATCGAGGGCTTCCATTCGAGCACGCGGCGGGCCACGAGGAACGAGTCGATCATCGGTCCACCGAGCCGCTCCTCCATCCCCCAGCGGAGCACCCCCCTCGCGTCGACGGCCACGATGGCGCGGGAGACGTCGGCGCCCAGCCAGACGATCGGAGGCCCATCGTGGGCGAGCATCCGAAGGCTGACCACCACGCCCCCGCCTTCGACCAGCTCGCCCCAGCGGGTTCGTTCGGGACCACGGGTGACGCGCGCCACCTCTCCGCGGGACGTCCCCACCAGGAACGCGGGACCTTCGTCGTCTTCGCCCTCTTCGTTGGCCGGCGCGGCCACGACCGCGGTGATCGCTCCGCCCAGCTTGCCGACGAGCGCGTCGCCGCCTTCGACGTCCCGGACGATCACCTGGCCCTGCTGGTTCCCCATGCAGATCACGGTCCCGTCCGCGGAGAGCGCGGCTTCGGTGAGGCGAGTCTCGTCGGGGCTCTCGATCGTCGCGACCCGCTCGTTGCCCTCGTACACCAGTACGCGGTCCCCCATCAGGCGGAGGTCGCGCCCCTCGCGCTCGCGGTCGCGCTGCTGTAGCGCGCGCCACTCCTCGCTCGTTCGCACTTTGAGGGAGCGTCCTGGCTCCCGCTTCGTTCGCTCCGGTTCTCGCGCCCGCCGCTCGACGTGGCGCACCGTCTCGCCGGTCGCGAGATCGAAGAGCGTGCGCTGGTCGTCGCCGAGCGCCTCCACCCGTCCCTCGGCGTCGAAGCGAACCTCCGCGTAGCGTCCGTCGAGCGGGAGCTCGATCGTCATCGGCGGCGGCTCCGAGAGGAGCTCGGTGCGGGCGCGCTCGGCCGCGACCTCACCCGCGGCACCCGAGGCCACCGCTCGCCCCAGCGCGTACGCCCCGTAGACGTCGCCGCGCTCGCGCATCAGCAGCGCCCGATAGATGAGGGCTTCACCCACCGGCTCGATCGGGCCCGCCGGAGGCGGCGCCACGGGGCGCCCCGCCCCTCGACTCCCGGCCCGCGGGGTCGGCGTCAGACGGACGATGGCGATCACCACCCCCACCAGAAGCACCCCCAGCGCCAACCCCCGCACGGCGTCAGGTTACCACCCTCACGGCAGCTCGTAGTCGCAGTGCCCCTCACCCTGGAAGTGACCGGTGGTGGTCGCGGCGGCGCGTACGTAGGCGCCCAGATCGTTTCGTTCCAGCTCCAGCGGCCCGGGGTCGTAGAGCACCAGCTCCCCGTCGTCGCGGAGCGGATCGCCGGCGCGGTCGCGGAGATCGGCGATGGGCTGGCTCGCCAAGTCCGCCAACGTGATCGGTCGGTCGCCTGGATCCACCGCGGCCCAGGGCTCGAAGCGCAGCTCCGCGTCCTCGCTGGCGTAGGTGTCGAAGAAGAGGTGGTCGAGGTGGATCGTCAGCTCTGCCCGGACCGCTGCGCCGTCGGGGATCACCACCCCGTCCGTCTCGTCGATGCCGCTCTGGCATCGGGCGTTGAGCACCTCGATGTCGAGCAAGAGCTCGAAGGGGTAGGCCTCGTCGTCGGTGCTTCGAGCCTCTCCGCTCACGAGGAGGGAGGCTCCGGCGGCGCGCATGGCGTCCACGTCGCTCGCCTCGACTCCCTCGAGCAGGCGCGCATCGCTCGGCGGCGCGCCGTACGTGTAGCGGACGTCCGGCCAGCGCTGAGCCGGCACTCCGTCGAAGGTCCACGCGATGGGCTCGCCGAGGTGCAGGTCCGCCACGATCGGGTCGGCTCCCAGCCCGGCGGTCTCCGAGCCATCGCGCAGCTCGAGCCCGGTGATCGACACCAGCACCCGATCGAAGGAGAGTGTGTAGCCGTCGGCGAAGGCGATCACGTCGTCGCCCGTGCCCACCGGGAAGCCCTCCCGCGAGGCCTCCTCGCCGCTGAGCCGGACCTCCAGGGTGCCGGTGCTCCCGGTGTCGCCGCAGGCGAGCGCCCACGCCAGGGACAGCCACAGCATCGTCGTCGTCAAGCTCTTCATTCTTCGTTCCTCTCGATGGTCGCGCGCCATGCGCGCGTGCTTCGGAGCCCAAGCCGCAGTGCGCCGTGCACCTGGCTGTCGCTCGTGATCGTCCGGGGCTCGCCGTCGTCGTTCTCCGGCAGGCGGTCGAACGCGGCGTCGGCGAGCCAGACCCGCGGGTCGGCTGTCAGGAGGAGGCGGTCGTTCGCCGCGAGCTCTCCCTCGAGCGTGATGTTCTCCACTCGCCGGACCAGAGGCTCGTCCTCGAGCTCGAGCCCGCCCTCGAACGCGACGGTCTCTCCGTCGCGCTCGGCCTGCCCACGCACCCACGCGACCCGGCCGCGCGTGTCGCCGCCGCTCGGCTGCTCGAGGCTGACGCCGACCTCGTCGACCGCACCGGTCTCGCCATCGACCAGGCCCAGCACTCGCACCGCCGGGTCGAGCGCGTCGAGGACGACCGAGCTGAACCACTCGGCGCGCACCCGCCGACCGTTGAGCGGGTCCGTGCCGCCGTGCGCGTACGCCCGCGAGGGCACCAGCAGCTGCGCGAGCGACTCATCGGCGTACGCGCGAAACGCGGCCACCGCGACCCAGGCCTCGTCGAGCGTCACCGTCCAACCGGTGGTCGTCCCGAAGGGCTCCGTCGCGTCGGTGCCGCGCGTGGTGATTTCGATCGGGACGAGCGAGCCTCCCGTGTCGGCGCAGGAGACGGGCAGCAGCGCGGCGCCGACGAGGAGCAGGGCGAACAGACGGATCATGGCGAGTCCTCCGCGGCAGCGGTGTCGAGAGCGACCTCGAAGGTCACCCGGAAAGTGCGGGGCGCGGCGGCGGCGAAGTGACGCGCCGCTCGAAGCGAACCGCCCCCGAAGTCCGAGGGGTAGTAGAGCTCGATGGCGCGGTTGCGTGCGTCGAGCACGTTCTCGACCGCGAAGGTGACACCCAGCCAGCGCCACCCGAGCCGCGCCGACAGATCGACACTCACGATGGGCGCGCTCCGCTGACCGAGCGGAAGCGGCTTCGGCCCGACGAGCCCCGCGCCGAGTCCGAGGCCCCACTGGAAGCGCTCCCCGCGAATCTCGACGTGGTCGTGCGCCGCCACGTCGGCGCGACCGACGGCGCGCGGAACGAAGGGCAGTCGCTCGTCGCGACCGAGGGCGAAGACGCCGCCGCCGAGCAGCGCTTCGGTCACCGTCGTCGCGAGCGAGACATCGAGCCAGGGGCCGTGGAGCCGGCCGACCAGGGAGCCGCCGTAGCGCTGGCTGCTCCCCACTGGGGCGTTGCGCCCACGCTCCGGGTCGAAGACGAGATCGTTCGACACGTAGGTGTAGAAGCCGATCGCCTTGGCTTCGCCGCTCCACGCGCCGCGCTCGCGGCGGACCACCAAGCCCAGCTCGGTGCCGAACACGTCCGCGAACGGCGCGCGCTCGCCTTCGGAGAGCGCCTGGGCGTCGCTGGACCGAACCCCGCGCCCAGCGGCCAGCAGCAGCGCGACCCCCTGGCCGAGTCGGGCGCCGATCGTGGCGCGTGGCTGCAGCGCGACACCGAAGGCATCCACCGCTTCCTCGGTGAGCCGCTCGCCCTCCCGGTCGCTGCTCGCGCGATCTCGGTCGACGAGCTGGAAGGCGAAGGCGTCGGCGCGGAGACCGAGGTCGAGCCAGAGCCAGGCGAGCGGCTCGACGTGCGCGGCGAGGTACGCGCCCACGGCGGTGATCTGCAGGTCCGTGTCGAAGACCACCGCGTAGGGCTGGCCACCGTCCTGGCGAAGCCGCCATTGCCGCGTCCGGCCGGTGTCGTGTCGTGCGTCGTAGCCGACCTCGACGCTCTGCGTTCGGCCGCGCCATCGCCAGCGTCGCCGATAGCTGCCGCGGCCGCCGACCGTCGTCGTCCGGGTGTGCTCGTCCAGCCCATCGCCCCGGGGGTCGAGCAGCGCGCCGGTGAAGTTCTCGCGCATGCGCAGCTTCCGCTGGGTGAGGAAGAGCTGCTGGCTCAGTCGGCCCCGGTTCAATCGGCGGTCGATTCGAAGCGACGCCAAGTGCCGGCTGCCCGAGCCGCCCTGCTGCGGGTCGTGGAAACAGAAGAACTGGCTGTGCCGGTCCGGGTCGCAGGACAGCGACCGTGCGACCACGGCGTCTTCGCGAACGACCCCGACCGCGTCCATCTCGAGCGCGCTCGTGCCAGCGAGCACCGAGAGGGTGGTCCGCCCGAAGCGATGCCTCACCTGACTCAGCCCGCTGACCGAGCGGTGCGCCCGGTTCGGCCCGAAGCCATCCCCGCGCCGAAGATCCACCGCAGCGAACGTGCCCCGCTCGACCTGGGCCGGTGCGGCCATCAGGAGCAGGCGCTGGTGGCCGAACGAGCCCAGCCCGATCTTCGCCACGATCCCGCGGCGCTCGGGCCCAAGCCGATAGGACGCGCTGCCCGCCAGCGCGAAGTCTCCGCGCCTCGGGTCGAAGGGCCCCTCGAGGACGCGGACCCGCTGCACGGTCTCGGGGATGACGAAGTAGAGATCGGCGTAGCCGTGGCCGTGGGCGTTCGACGGCTCGTTGAGCGGAACGCCTTCCACGTCGATGGCCAGGTCTTGACCTTCGCCGGCGTCGAAGCCCCGAAGGAAGATCGTCGGCGCGTGACCTTCGCCGGAGTGGTTCTGCAGCACGACTCCGGGGGCGAGCGTGAGGAGGTCGGCGCCTCGCGTCCGCGGCACGAGCGCGAAGCGATCGGTCTCGATGCGATCGTCCGAGGCCGCGAGCACCGGCCTGACCTCGGGTGCGTCGACCACGGCTTCTGCCCCGAACTCCGGCTCGCCGGCCGCAGCCACCGGCGTGGGCTCGGCTTCCGGCGGCTCAGGTCCCACTGGCCGAGGCAGTTCCGGCGCCACGAGGCGCGGCACGAAGAGGAGCTCCAGCTGTACCCGCGCGGACTCGGGAACCCCGTCCCGGGTCGCCGGCTCCAGCCAGAGTCGCTGAGCGTGACCCATCGCCGCGTCGACGAAGGGCCCGGCGGTCTCCGCAGGGCGGTCCACGCTGACCAGCTCCGCCGACGACACGGCACCTTCGGGGTCCACCACGAGCTCGAGCACGACGCGCGCAGCGCCGCCGTCGCCCGCCGCCGGGTAGGGCGGTCGGGTCGTCGCTCCCGCGGTGAGACGTGGGGGCGTGACCTGGGCGAGCGCGAGCGTGCTCCACACGAGCACGAACGCGACCCACCCGATCGTCTGAAGCGATCGTGAGTCGAGCAAGTGAGCCGAACGCGGCACGGGGCCGCAGACGGAGCGATCCGTCGGTCGAGCGTTCGAGTTGGGTTCGTGTCAGCTCGACAGGGGCGGCCCGCGCGCTCGCGACGGTCGGTCGTGCTCGCGAGCGACGACGAGGCATGGCGCGGGAAGCTCAGCGGGGACCGCGAGGCGGCTCACGCCGATGGGCGGAAGCGCGGGCGGGGCGACCCCGAGCGCGAAGTCCTGGTGCGCGAGGCTGCCCTCACCGTGGTCCGCCGGTGTCTCACCCTCGTCCGCGCCGTCGGCGTCGGCCGACTCGTCGTGCTCGTGGCACTCCCCGCCGTGGCAGTGACCGGCCCGTGGTCCGTGCTCGTGTGGCTCGAGCTGATCGTGGAAGATCAGGTGGAGGGCCGGGAGCACGCTCAGTCCGACGAGCGTCAGCACCGCCAGCGCGGTCGCGCGGGGGCTCATCTCGGTCGGTTCGTGCTCCACGACCCGGAAACTAGCAGATCAGCTGTCGCGCTTCGCTTCGAGCTCTTCCCAGCGAGCCATCAGCCGCTCGACTTCCGCGTGCGCCGCGGCCGCGTTGGCGGTGGTCTCCACGACGTCGTCGGCGCGGTCTTGGTAGAAGCTCGGGTCGGCCAGGAGCGCGTCGAGCTCGCCGGCCTTGGTCTCGGCGGCCTCGATTGCCGCCATCATCCCCTCGAGCTCCTGCTTCTCCTTGTAGCTCAGGCCGCTCTTCGGCTTCGGCGCGCGCTTCTTCGCCTTCTTCGGCGCCTCGACCGCCTTCGCCTGCGCTTCGTGCGCCTTCGCCGCTTCGCTCAGCGCCCGGTAGGTCTCGTAGCTGCCGACGTAGCGGACCACGCGGCCGTCCCCCTCGAAGGCGAGGATGGAGGTGGCGACGCGGTCGAGGAAGTAGCGATCGTGACTGACCACCAGCGCGGTGGCGTCGGTCTCGAGCAGCATCTCCTCGAGCGCACCGAGGGTGGCGACGTCGAGGTCGTTCGTCGGCTCGTCGAAGACCAGGAGATTCGCCGGCTTCATCAGCAGCTTCGCGAGCGCGACCCGCGCGCGCTCGCCGCCGGAGAGCATGCTGAGCTTCTTGCGGATCGAACCCGGATCGAAGAGGAAGCGCGCCAGGTAGGACCGGATGTCCATCGTCTTGCCCTGGACGTCGATCTTCGTGCGCTTGCCCGCGACGTTCTCTTGAATGGTGGCGTCCTCGTCGAGGCCCGTCCGCGCCTGATCGAAGTAGGCGACCTGCACGTTCTTGCCGAGCACCACCTCGCCCTCGGCCGGCTCCGCCTCGCCGAGCAGCACCCGCAGGAGCGAGGTCTTGCCCGCGCCGCTCTTGCCGAGGATGCCGATGCGCTCGCCTTTCACGAGCCGCAGATCGAGACCATTCACGAGGCGCCGCCCCGCGATGTCGACGCACACCCCGTCGACGTCGAGCACGGTCTTGCCCTGGCGAGTCGTGTCGAGGTCGAGCGCGGCGACCTTCTCCATCGTCGGCGCCTTCTTCGCGAGCGCTTCTTCCGCGCGCTCCACTCGGGCCTTCGCCTTGGTCCGCCGCGCCGAGGGCGAGCGACGCAGCCACTCGAGCTCGGTCCGCAGGAAGTTCTGCCGGTTCTTCTCTTCCCGCATCTCCTGTGCGAGTCGCTCCGCCTTGCCTTCGAGGTAGGCGCTCCAGCCACCGACGTACGAGGTGAGCCGGCCGGCATCGAGCTCGAGCGTCCGATCGCAGACCGCCTCCAGGAGGTAGCGATCGTGGGTCACGAGCAGCAGCGCGCCGTGGTAGCCGCTCACGAGGTACTTCTCGAGCCACTCGATGGTCTCGACGTCCAGGTGGTTCGTCGGCTCGTCGAGGATCGCCAGGTCCGGCGACGCCACCAGCAACCGCGCGAGGTCGACGCGTCGGCGCTCGCCACCGCTCAGCCGCTCGACCTTCGCGTGCGGCTCGGTCAGCCCGAGGTGGTCCAGCATCGCGCCCGCTTCGCGCTCGCGATCCCAGCCGCCCAGTCGCTCGACGTCGGCCGCGGCCGCGGTCTGCTCTTCGAGGAGCGCGTGGAGCTTCTCCTCGCTCGGCCCCTCCGCCATCGCCGCGCTCACCCGGTCGTGGCGCGCCTTGGCCTCTCGCCACGGGCCGAGGCCACCGAGCACGATCTCCTCCGCCGTGCGGCCCTCCGCGAGGATCGGACGCTGCGAGAGGTACTCGACCCGCGCGTCGCGGCGGAGCGCGATCTCGCCACCGTCGGCCGGCTCGAGGCCAGCGAGGATCTTCGCCAGTGTGGACTTGCCGGCGCCGTTGTTGCCGACCAGTCCCACGCGTTCCTTCTCCCCGAGCGCGAGCTCGGCGTCCGCGAGCAGGGGGCGCTCGCCGAAGGCCTTCTGGAGGCCACGGGCGGTGAGGATGGGGGCGGCCATGGGCCGGGCACCATGGCCCGCGGGCGCCCCGTCGTCCACGACCGATCTGTGAGCGAGGTCGTTGCCGGCCGGAGCCCCTCGCCGCAACGTCGGCCCCGATGAGCAACGACATCGAGAAGGTCGCCGTCCTCGGCGCGGGCACCATGGGCCACGGCATCGCGCAGGTGAGCGCCGCGGCGGGCTACCAGGTCGCGATGCGCGACATCGACGACGCCGCGCTCGAGAAGGGCCTCGCTGGCATCGGGAAGAGCCTCGACAAGCTGGTGAGCAAGGGCCGCCTCGAGCAGGACGCCGCCGACGCCATCCGTGGCCGCATCACGACGACCACCTCGCTCGAGGGCGCCATCGAGGGCGCCGACGTCATCGTCGAGGCGATCCCCGAGAAGATGAGCCTCAAGGTCGAGACCTTCCAGGCGCTCGGGAAGCACGGCAAGGCCGACGCGCTCCTCGCGACCAACACCTCGTCGCTCAGCGTGACGGAGATCGCGGCTGCCAGCGGCGCGCCCGAGCGGGTCGTGGGCCTGCACTTCTTCAACCCGGTGCCGATCATGAAGCTCCTCGAGATCGTGCGCGGCCTCGGCACCTCGGACGCGACCATCGAGCGTGCCCGCGCGTACGGCGACGCCATCGGCAAGGAGTCGGTCGTGGTCAACGACTGGCCCGGCTTCGCGACCAGCCGGCTCGGCATCATTCTCGGCTGCGAGGCCATCCGGATGGTGGAGCAGGGCGTCGCCAGCCCTGCGGACATCGACAAGGCCATGAAGCTCGGATATCGGCACCCGATGGGCCCGCTCGAGCTCACCGACCTGGTCGGCCTCGACGTGCGCCTACACATCATGGAGCACCTCTTCGCCGAGCTCGGCGAGCAGTTCCGTCCGCCCGCGCTCCTTCGCCAGATGGTCCGCGCCGGCAAGCTCGGCCGAAAGGCCGGCGAGGGCTTCTACGAGTACTGACTCGTATCTCAGCCGTTCGCGCGGCGCTCGGCGTCCGCGGCGAGCTTCTCTTCGTAGCTCAGCATCGCGCCGCCGCCGAAGAAGGTCCCATAGGCCACGCCCACCGCGAAGAAGGTCGTCCACGGAACCAGCAGCGCCACCGCGCCGAGCGCGGTCGTCAGGATCGCGCTCCAGAACATCCGCCAGTCGACCATCGCGCTCTTCACCGCGATCATCGCGCCGAGCGAGAAGAGGGTGATGGCGATGGTCGGTCGCAGCGCCACACCGACGAACCAGAGCGCGGCGAAGGTGAAGACCTGCCAGGCCAGCAGGAAGGCGAGCGACCAGCCGAGCCGCCGGCTCGCGTCGTTGGGGAAGAGGGCGCGTGTGAACGCGAGCACCGGTAATCCGAAGCCGAGCGCGAGCGCGCCGGTCGCGCCGAGATAGCCGAGGTGGTTCAGCTTCCCGAGCTCCTCGACGAAGTGGAGCGCGACGTTGACCCCGACGAAGAGCACCGCGAACGCGACCCCGAACCCGCGGCGCTTGCGGGCGGCCATGCCCATGTCGGACTGCTCGGCCGCGGCCTCGAGCTTCGCGAGCTTCTCGTCCCGCGACGCCAGCTCCCGGCCCATGGCGTCGACCTTCGTGCGCCACTCGTCCGCCTGGTCGTCCCGCATGTCGGTCAGCAGGACCCGGGCCGTGCCGATGTCCCGACGGGCGAGGGCGCGCTTCATCCAGAACTGGAGCACCTCGCGCAGCCCCTCGTTCGCGGCGGGGCTCTCCTCCCAGATCCGCAGCGCCTGTCGGTACGCGAAGCGGGCCTCCTGCAGCGCCCGCAGCGCCGCGTCGTCGTCGATGTCGTGCGAGAGCGCCTGCATGAAACGCACGGCGCCCTCGTCCGCGAGCGTCGCTGCGTGACGGTGGGTCAGGAAGGCCTCGATCGCGAGCCGCAGCTCGTCCGCGGACGCCGGCCGCTCCTTCGGGTCTCGGTGGGTCGTCCGCTTCACGAGCTCGGCGAGCTCGGTCGGGGTCTCGACCTCGTCGTACTCCGGCGGCGCGCTCGTCCACGCCGCGTGCACGAGCTCCGGGAGCTTCTGACCCTGGTGCCGAAGCGTGCCCGTCAGGATCTCGTGGAGGATCGCGCCGAGCAGGTAGACGTCGCTGTGCACTCCGAGCTCACGGCCGTCGCCCGCGACCATCTCCGGCGCCATGTAGGGGAGGGTGCCCACGATGCCGCGGACGTCCTTCGCCGGCGGCAGCTCTTCGAGATCCTGCGCCGCGCCCTCGAGCGCGACGGCGATGCCCCAGTCCACCACGTAGACCTCGCCGTACTCGCCGACCATGACGTTGTCGGGCTTCAGGTCGCGGTGGAGCACGCCCCGCGCGTGGGCGTAGTGCACCGCGTGACAGACCTGCGTGAGGATGCGGAGGTGGGTCTCGAGCTGGTCCGGAGTGAGCGGCTCGTCGTCCTCGCGCGCCTCGGCGAGCAACGCGCTCCACGAGCGCCCGTCGATCCGCTTCATCACCATGCGTGGCGACCCGTCGTCGTCGCGGACCAGCACGTGCACCGGCACCACGTTCGGGTGCTCGAGCCGCCCGGTGACCCGCGCCTCGCGCAGCAGCTGCATCCGGGCGATGGGCCCCTCGACCGACGGCCGCAGCCCCTTCACCGCGACCTGCCGCTTCAGCGAGCGCTGCTCCGCGAGCCACACCCGCCCGGTGCCGCCCTCACCGAGGATGTCCCCGACCTCCACCTGCTCCGACGAGAGCCGCGGCAGCGGCTCGAGCTCCACCTCGTCGGTCGGGACGTCGTCCAGGGTCCCGAGCAGATCGTCACTCGGCCGCGTCGCGGTGTGGGCCTCCGCGCGCAGCGTCCCGTTCGGCTCCAGCCTCAGACCCGTCGGGTCGATGCCCAGCTTGGTCCAGGTCCGCTGCAGCTCTCCTTCGATCCCCACTGCGCCCACACTAGAGTCGATCCGCCGAGTGAACGCCAGTCTCGGTACGTGGGCCTGCTCGTCGCTCGAATCAGGGGCAGACGGTCGGGCAGCCGCCGGCGTCGCTCGCCAGGCTGTCGATCCAGTCCATCACCAGTGCGCGGCCGTCCGTGTCGACCTCTTCGCTCGCGATCGGTGGCATCCGCGTGTTCAGGACCCGCGAGCCCATGCGGTGCGCGATGACGCTCCGCTCCGACTCGCTCGGGAAGATGCGCAGCTCCACCGGGTCGCCGCCCGCGGTGGTGGTCACCCACTCCGAGCACACGCAGACCGACGACGTGAAGGCCGGTGCGGACTCGAGCGCGCCCGCTGGGCCGACGTGCTGCCAGAGGTCGAGCCCCCGCTCGGGGCTCGGGCCACCGTGGCAGTTGCCGCAGTTGGCGTGCAGGTAGCCGAGCGCGGCCTGCGCGGTGGCGTCGCCGGGGATCTGCGTGTCGGCCATCGCGATCGGGTCGGAGAGCCAGCCGTCGGCGACCAGGTCCTCGAGCGTGACCCCCGGCCCGGCGTGCGCGAGCTGGATCGCGCTGAAGCCCATCACCACGTCGTCGTTCGCCGCGGAGTGGCACTCGATGCATCCGCTGCGGGTGGGGATGTCGTGGGTGGTGCCCAGCACGTTCTGCTCGCCGAAGGGGCCCACCTCGGTGACGCTGCGCTGGTCCTCGCTCCAGAGCCACGAGCGCATGATCCAGCTGTCCACGCCGCGGGCCGCCAGGGTCTTCTCGAAGATGCGCGTCTCCAGTCGAACGCCATCGCGCAGGAACGTCTTGTAGACCCGCGTGCCCATCGGGAAGCCCCAGCGATCCGGGTTGCTCGTGTCGATCAGGGTTCCCGCGGGCAGGTAGACGAAGCGCTCCTTGTCGGCGCCATCGCTCCAGAGCTGGAAGCGCGGCGTGAACGGTCGAACGTCGCTGGCGATCACGGTGCAGTCGACGTCCGCGTAGAGGCCCGGCGGCCCGACGCAGTCGGGCGGCGCCGGCATGTCCGTCCCCGCGTCGACGGAGGCGTCCACCGCCGCGTCCAGCGTGACGTTCATGTCCGTGCCGAAGTCGGGGAGCCCGAGGTCCGACACGCCGAAGTCCGACATCCCGAAGTCCGTAGTGCCGGAATCCAGCGCGACGGTGTCCGTGGGGCCGTCGTCGTCCGAGCACGCGGCCAGCGCGAGGAGCACCAATCCGAGCGCGGTGCTCCTCGTGACGCTCATCGCGCGACGATCGCGGCGTCCGTCGCCACGATGTACTCGGGCAGCGAGCCCGTCCGCACGAGGTAGTAGATCCACCCGTCCGAGCGGAAGCTCGGGAAGAGCGCGCGCTGGCCGGGGGCGACGTGCGAGATGCGCGTGCGCTCACCGGTCACGAGGTCGATGAGGTAGATGTTCGAGATGCCTCGGTACGGGGCGAACCCGGGGTCGTCCGAGTTGAAGAACCCGAGGTCGCGGGCGTCTTCGTCGGTCGCGCGGTGGTGGGTCACGATGAAGCGGTCGTCGAGGGAGAGCGCCGCCTTGCCGCCGGGGTAGCAGTAGCGAGCGACCTCCGGCAGACGGACGTCGGTCACGGCGCCGGTGCCGTCGCGGGTCAGGTCGATCCGGCGAAGCACGTAGCCGATCGGCGTGCCGCTACCGTCGCCGATCTGGGTGACGACCGTGCGCATCGTGGGCGCGATCACCGCAGACGCCTCGAAGGGCACCTGCTCGAAGAACTCGCCCGCCTGCTCGAAGCCCGAGCCGGTGTTGAGGAGCCGGTAGAGGTTGAGGGACGCATCCGCCTGCTCGCTCACCTGCGGGTCGCTATTGGAGCCGCCGGGGTCGCCGTCCCAGACGCTGTCGACGACCCAGTAGTCGTCGCCGTCGAGCGAGGCGCCCACGTGCTGGTAGAGGCCGATGCCGCTCGGTGAGGTGCAACCGGGTTCGGTGAGCGTCAGCGACGTCGGGTCGCCCGAGGTGAGCACGGTGGTCTGGCAGATCTTGGTGCCGCCGCCCTGGAACATGAAGCCCGACCCGTCGGGGAAGAAGCCCGGATCGAAGCTGGCGTCCACCCCGATGGAGAGGTCGCGCGACAGGTCGACGATCGAGGCCCCGGTGCTCACGCCGCCGCCGTGAGCGACGAAGCGGCCGCTCGGGGAGACCTTGGTCCAGTAGCTCGAGTCGTAGGGGACCTCGAAGAGGACGCGCGTGGTGCTGCCCGCGAGCACGTTCCAGGTGGTGCCCGGAGTGGTGTCGGAGGCCTCCGGGTAGCTCGTGAGACAGGCGAGCGGGTCACCGGCGGTCGGGCAGTCGTGCATCAGCATCGCGGCCGCCTCGTTCCGCGCGGGCCAACCGATCGTCTCGCCCTCTTCCGCCATCAACGCGACCGAGGCGTCGACGAAGGTCTCACAGGTCCCTCGCGGCTGGAGGTGCGGGAGCTGCCGCTCGATGAAGGGGGTGCCGCGCAGGAACCATTCCGTGAGCGTGTCGAATTCGGCGTGCGTCAGCAGAGTCTCCGGCGGCGAGGGGATCTGCACGTCCTCCACGAAGGTCGCGTGCGGGTCTTCCCAGTCGGCGCCGAGGGCGCGCCGGAACGCGAAGGCGAACCACTCGAAGTGCGCGCCCGTCGCGAACACGCCGAGGTTGTCCCGGTCGTAGGCCTCCTCGGTCTGGAAGCACTCGAGCGCGGCCTCGGCCGCCTCCGGGGTCAGGAGGTCCAGGTCGGCGAAGCAGGTCTCCCACGCGGCCATCGTCTGGTCCCAGAGCGCGCGGATGTTCGCGCGGCTCACCTCGTAGCAACCCGGACACGTTGCCTCGGTCGCGGTCTCGAGCGTGCGCAGGATAGCCAGCGCTTCGAGGGCGAGCGCCTCGTCTTCGGTGCTCACCTCGTTGCGGAAGATCGGCGCGAGCTCCGGGCCGAGATCCGGCGCCGCGTCCACCCCGAGATCGCCCGGACCGGAGTCCGGCATCGAGCCCATGTCCGTTCCCGCGTCGACCGGGAGCGACATGTCGAACCCGGCATCGGTGGTGCCGTCGGAGTCGTCGTCCCCGCACGCCCCGAGGGTGGCGAGCGCGAGAAGCGAAGAGAGGAGGGTGGGGGTCCAGAGTCTGAGCATCGAAAGCCTCATCGAGATGGAGGACATACTAGGGGAGGAAGAAGTCGACGACCTCGTTGATCCGTGCGGCGAGGTCGTCGCCCGCGTCGAGAGCCCAGCTCCCATCGGCGGGGTAGTTGTTGCGAGCCGGTAGACGCCCGTTCGACGGGAAGCGTGCCTCATCCGTGGCCACCTCGCCTGGGCGAACTCCACTCATACCGTGTTGATGGCACCCGACGCAGTTCCCCATCGCGAGGCCGGGGGCCGCGTCGATGTAGGGGTTGCTGCACCAGGTCGGTCCGCCACGGCCTTCGTGAACGGCGCTCAGCGACTCCGCGAGAGTGGGCGCATCGCCCGCGAATCCACCGTCGGGCGAAGGGTCGAGCTCGGTGTGGTCGACCGAGACGCACATCTTGTAGCTCGACCACGGGCCCCCGAGCGCACGCACGCTCTCGGGGCGATCGGCGCCGAAGTCCGTGTCCGGCTCGTCGGACCACCAGAGTGTGATGTTGAAGCCCAGTGGCAATTCGCGCGTCCGGATGTGAAGCCCTGCGAGCACGAAGCGCGCGCCGGTCTCCAGCCGCTGCGAGTAGATCGCGTCTTCCCCTGGCACCGTCTCGCCGTTCTGCACGAGCTCCCAGGTCGGCGTCTCGGTCGTGCGGATCACCGTGAGCGCGTCACCCGACGTGTCGAAGGTCGGGAAGGGGAGCGCGGGGTCGATCCGCCGCCACTCCGCCGCCACCGAGACCGCGTCCGCGGGGAACGCGCCCGCGAGGCAGCTCACCGGCGCGCCCACGACCGTGCGCCGAATCTCCAGCGCGCCTTCGAACCCCGAGTCGCGCGCGACGACGCGGACGAAGAAGTCGCCCGGCCCCTCGACCTCACAGCTCTCGACGCCATCGCACACCAGGTTGGCGTCCGAGGCGCTCGCTCCCTCGTGAATCGTGAGCCGCGGTGGCACCACGCTCGCGTCTTCCGTCCGCGGCGTCAGCGAGACGTGGAGCGACCCACCGCGGCCCACGTGGACCGGACCGTAGCTCCCGGTTCCGCACCCGCCGAGCGAGAGCGCCTCGCGCAGCAAGGTGTCTTCGCGAGGCACGCCCGCGAGCTCGGCGTCGGGTGGTCCGTCGTCGAGGCAGTCGAGCACCTCGGGGTAGCTCTGCGCGACGTGGCGAGTCATGCCGGGGCTCATCCCGATCCGGCCGATGCCACCCACGCGGCTGACCGCGTCGGGCGAGTCGAGGCTCGCGAGGTACTCCTGGAAGCGGCTCTCGGGCCAGCTGCCGAGACCATCCACGAAGCCGACGTTCCAGAGGAACGCGGCGTCGACCTGCTCGTCCGAGAAGCGCGCCCGAGCGGTTCGATCCTCGGGGTCCAGCCCACCATAGAGGTTCTGGAAGATCCGCCCGAAGTCCTCACGGTCGTAGAACGTGCGCCAGAGCGGGACCGTCGCGTCGGTCACGGGAAGCGCTTCGTGGGTCGGGACCGGCGCCAGCACGCGGGCCACCACCTCCCACGCCTCGGCGCGGCGCAGGCGCTGCGAGCGCGCGAGCTCCCCGAAGCGCCCCTCGAGCGTCAGGTCCGCCGGATAGTCGGCGGCCGCTCCCAGGACCCGGCGGTCCGGCGCCGATGCCGCTGCGCTCAGGCTCCCTGCCTCGCCGCACGAGCTCGGCGGTTCGACCGGACGGGTGCATCCGAGCGCTGCGAGACACACGAGCGCCGATCGCCACCGCACGACGCCTGTGTAGCAGGGGTGTGGCTTGCGTGCGACGCCCGACACGATATGGGCAGGCGGGTGACGGACCCCCGAGCTGCCGAAGCCCGTCGCGCCGCCCTCGAGGCGAGGCGCGGCGAGCCCATCACCCTCGACGCGCTCACGGGCCAGTGGTCCATCCTCCAGCGCAAGAAGGGCCATCGCCATTCGACCGACGACGTGCTCACGGCCTGGTATGCGCTCCAGCACGGACCGCGCGTCCGCGAGTCCCTCGACCTCGGCACGGGCATCGGCACCGTCGGGCTGCTCACCCTCCACGGGCTCGGCGCCGAGGCGCACCTGCATTGCGTCGAAGCACAGGAGGTGAGCTACGAGCTCCTGCTGGAGAACATCGCGCTGAACGAGCTCGGCGATCGAGTGCATCCCAAGCACGGCGACCTGCGAGAGACGAGCTTCGACCGCACCTTCGATCTGGTCACCGGCAGCCCGCCCTACTTCGACGTGAGCGCCGGCGTGCTGCCGCCCGACTCACAGAAGGCCCACGCGCGCTTCGAGCTCCGCGGCACCGTCGCCGACTACGCGGCCGCCGCGGCGCGCCACCTGTCCGACGCCGACCACGCGCGCTTCGTCTTCTGCTTCCCCACGCCGCAGAAGGAGCGCGCCTTTCGCGCCATTCACGACCACGGCTTCAGCGCCGTCGCCCATCGCGACGTCGTTCCCCGTGCTCATCGCGCGCCCCTCTTCTCGCTCTTCGCCTGCCGCCGCGGCGAGCACCCCGAAGTCGAAGAGGCGCCGCTCCTGGTCCGCGACGACGCCGGCGAGCACACCGCCGAGATGCGCTCCGTCCGCCGCGGCTTCGGCTTCAAGGTCACCGAGCCCTGACCCGCGGTCTCGTGCTATCTCGCTCGAAAGCGAGGTGGCCGTGCGCGCAGTCGAGCTGATCGAGAGCTTCTATCGCGAGCGTGAGCTGGGCGTCCCCCAGCGCCTGCGGCGCTTCCTCGCGGACGACGTGATCTGGCGCGAGCCCGAGGTGGGTGACCACATGGGCGAGCTCCGCGGTCCCGACGCGGTCATCGACATGATGGTTCACGCATCCGCCGCGACCGGCGGCACCTTCTCCCTGAAGGTCGCGGAGGCGATCGAGGTCACCGGGCACTGCTCCGTCGTGGTCGAGTGGACGGCCGTGAAGAACGGCCAGATGCTCAGCGGACGGGAGCTCGCCGTGTTTTCGGTGACGGCCGACCAGATCTCGGCCGCGCTCTTCCTGCCGGAGAACCTGGCCCACGACCGAGAGTTCTGGTCCGAGCGCTGAGGCTCCGAGAGGCTCCGAGAGGCGCCGTCAGCGCTCCAGCCGCCAGGCGGAGAGCGTGCCGCCGGCGATGACGAGCGTGTCGTCGTCCACCCATGCGACGTGGCTGACCGGCGTGTCGTCGAGCGTCGCGAGGAGCTGCCCGTCACGCGTGTCGTGCACCCGCACGAACGTCGGCTCGTCCGGCTCCGTGACGAGCCGAAGCGCGAGGCGATCGCCGCTCGGGCTCGCGGCGAGCTCGTAGACCGCGGGTGGACCCATCATCGCGACGCCCGTGGCGAGCGGGTCCTCGAACGAACGGATGGTGACGATGTCCGACTCGTCGTCCTCCGGCGAACGATCGAAGTGGTGCGCGGCGAAGCGCTCGGCGTCGAGCACCACGCCGCAGGTGCCGTAGCCGTAGCGTGCCGAGCCTGGATGGTCGGGGCTCGAGTGGAAGAAGGGCACGGCCGAACCCACGCGCCAGAGGTGCAGCTCTTCTCCGGCGGCGGCCACCAGGTCGCCATGGGCCGACACCTCGGCGAAGGGGCCAGTCACCGTGACCGAGTGCGTTCGCTCGAGTGACGGGGACCAGACCTCGACGAGCGCGCCCTCGGCCTGTCCGATCGTGCCAGTGACGAGGCGCGCGTCGTCCGCCCAGCTCACGCTGCCCATCACGCTCTCCACCTCCAAGCGTGCTCGCTCGCTCCAGTCCTCGGTGGCGAAGAGCGCCAGGAACCCGGGCGCGTCGTCTTCCGGCAGCGCCGCCACCGCCAGCGTGTCGCCGCTGGGCGAGAGCGAGACGCGCGCGAAGGCTCGAAGCACGAGCGGCTCGAGGGTGCCGAGATCGTGTCGCTGGAGCACCGACTCGCCATCGGTGGGATGGGCGAGCGACACCAGCGTGCCGCCCGCGCAGTGCACCCCGACGAGGGAATGCGGCGTGGCGACCGGCATGACGGTCGGGCGAAGGCGAAGCATGAGCCGCGGACGATACACCCGACTCGAGCCGTCCCTTCATGGTCATCGTGGACTCTGGCGCTCAGCTGAACTAATCCGTTGGTGCGGAAAGGGAGTTGGATGACGCGAGTGCTTCGTTGGTGTCTGGTCGTGGGATGCATCGGGTGTGGTGGCGCCGCCGGACCGGAGAGCGGTGGGGGTGAAGGCACCTCGGGTGGCTCGGCCGAAGAGGTCCGGCTGCAGAGCGGTGGCCAGCTCACCTCCGGCGACGCGCAGCTCGGAGAGTCGTACGTCGATGAGTACGTGATCCCCGTCGAGGCCGGCGAACGGCTGATCGTCGATCTCTCGTCCGAGAGCTTCGACCCGGTCGTCCGGGTCACCCCGCCGGGCGGCCAGACCCTGACCGACGACGACCACGAAGGCAGCCGCGCCCGCTCGCAGATCGAGATGGCGATCGCGCAGGGCGGCTCGATGAAGGTCGAGGTCACCAGCCACACGCCCGGCGCGACCGGCGCCTACCAGCTCCGCGTCCTTCGCGTGCTCGCCGAGAGCGCGGGGGCGGTGCTCACGCCGGGCACGCCGGTCCGCGGCACGCTCGACGGGAGCGACGAGAAGCTCCCCGACGGTCGCCCCTTCGAGACCTACTCGCTGAACCAGCCCGCGGGCCGGCCGAGCACGCTGCAGCTCACCGGCGACGCCGAGCTCCTGGTGATGGACCCGGCGGGCCGTCAGCACTCCATCGCGGCCGGCACCTCGCTCGTGCTCAGCCAGGAGGGGGCCTACCGCCTTCAGCTCATCGGTCGGGCCGGGCAGCCGACCGACTACCAGCTCTCGGCGACCGCCGGCGGTGGCGCGGCCCGTGGCTGGCCGACCGTCGCGCGCGACCATCACCGCTTCCCGACGGACGGCACGCCGACCCAGGCGCTCGAGGTCGGCTCGGAGACCACGGGTCAGCTCGCCCAGGGCGGCGCGACGCTGCCGAGCGGCGAGAACGTGCAGCTCTACCGCGTGCCGGTGCAGCCCGGGCAGGTGCTCGGCATCGACGTGCGCTCGAGCGACTTCGACACCTACCTGATGGTCGTCACGCCGAGCGGCGCCCACGCCGAGAACGACGACTCCGGCGGCGGCCGCGATTCCTCGCTGACCCTCCCGATCGACAGCCGCGGCGATCTCTGGGTCGTGGTGACCTCCTACGAGAGCGGCGAGACCGGAGCGTTCAACCTCAAGGTCAGCCAGGCCGCGCGCCCGGCGACCACCGGCTCCACGAGCACCAACAACGTCCGCCTCGGCGGCGAGCTCGGCAACGGCGACGAGACGCTCGATAACGGCGCGTTCGTCGACCGCTACACCACCACGCTCCAGGCGGGGCAGCAGGTGGCGATCGGCGTGACCTCCTCGGCCTTCGACACGGTGCTCCACATCACCGGTCCCGACGGTCAACAGCAGACCAACGACGACATCGACTATCAGAACGACAACACCAACTCGCTCCTGCAGTTCACCGTCCGCCAGGGCGGCGTCCATCGCGTCGCGGTCACCAGCTACTCGCGTGGCGAGAGCGGCGGGTACGAGCTCACCTCGACCGGTGCGGAGCTCCAGCCCGCGGGTGCGGCCGCGACCACCGCGCCGCCGCCCGCCAGCGGCAACGCGCGCAACATCAGCGGCGAGCTGCAGAGCGGCGACCAGACGCTGAGCAGCGGCGAGTTCGTCGACACCGTCGAGCTCGATCTGCCGGCGCACACCCACGTGAGCCTGCACCTCACCAGCACGGCCTTCGACACCTACCTCGCGGTCGCGTCGCCCAGCGGCCAGCGCAACGAGAACGACGACGTCGCGCCGAACGACACGAACTCGGCCCTCGAGTTCCGCACCGAGGCCGCCGGCCGCTATCAGGTCTTCGTGACCAGCTATCGCCCCGGCGAGACCGGCGCGTACCAGCTCGTCGCGCAGTGGAACGGCGCGGGCGGCGGCACCGGCGGAACCACGGCCCCGAGCACCACCACCGCGGCGGCAGGGGGCGCGCGCGGCTCGCTCCAGCGCGGAGACCAGCAGCTCCAGAGCGGCGAGTACTACGACGAGCACAGCTTCACGCTCGAGCCGGGGCGCCCCGCGCAGATCTCTGCGACCAGCACCGCCTTCGACACCTACCTGATCGTACAGACCCCGAGCGGACAGCAGCTCGACAACGACGACGTCGCCCCGAACGACACCAACAGCCGCGTCGAGATCCCCTCGGCCGAGGCGGGCACCTATCGCGTGCTCGTCACGAGCTACCGTCCGGGCGAGACCGGTGCCTACCAGCTGAGCTCCGCCGCGACCGGGGCCGCGCCGAGCAACACCAGCGGCGGTCGGGTCACCGGCGGGAGCGGCCGCGCGGGCGGCGGCGGCCGGGTCTTCGGCATCTTCACCGGCATCAGCGACTACCCGGGCAACGGCAACGACCTGCCCGAGTGCGCGAACGACGCCATCAAGCTCGCGGAGACCCTGCGCGAGACGGGCATGATGACCGCGCAGCAGCAGGTGGTGCTCACCGACAGTCAGGCCACCCGCGGCGCCGTCGAGGCGGCCTTCCGCCGGATGGCGGGCCAGATGGGTCCGAACGACACCTTCATCTTCTTCTACAGCGGCCACGGCGGTCAGCGCATGCGCTCCACCGACGCCCGCGAGCTCGACGGCATCGACGAGACCCTCGTGCTCTACGACGGGGAGGTGGTCGACGACGACGTCGCGGTCTGGTTCGACTCCATCGACAGCCTGGCGATCGTGGCGCTCGACGCGTGCTTCGCCGGCGGCTTCGCCAAGGACGTCATCTCCCGTCCCGGCCGCATGGGTCTCTTCTCCAGCCAGGAGGACGTGCTCTCCGCCGTCGCCGCGCAGTTCCAGGCGGGCGGCTACCTCAGCCACTTCCTGCGCATGGCCTTCCGCGGTGACGCGGACCACGGACCGCGCGACGGAGTGCTCACCGCCGGCGAGCTCGGCCACTTCGTCTACAACCAGTTCGGCAGCCACGTGCGCGACGTCCAGATGGAAGAGGGCTGGCAGCACGCGGTGATCGAGCGCGGCGGCGTCCGCGCCGGCCTGCCGCTCCTCATGTACCGCTGAGCCGCAGGCCGCGTCGATTTACCCTTCGCGGGTATGTCGGCGCGGCAAGCGCGCCGCCACGGTGGGTCTCATGACCCACGCATCCACCCTCGAAGGCTCCGCCCCGATCGCTCTGCGCTTTGCGGCGCGGGAGCTCGCCTCCCTCACCGGGCCGGTGGCGATCCCCGACCGCACCCGCCTCGTCCACCTCCAGCTTCGGCGCTTCGCCGGCTGCCCCATCTGCAACCTGCACCTGCGCTCGTTCGCGAAGCGCCACGACGAGCTCGTGGCGGCGCGCGTGCTCGAGGTCGCCGTCTTTCACTCTTCCGAGGCGGCCCTCCGCGAGGTCGAGCGCGAGCTGCCGTTCCCCGTCGTGCCCGACCCGGAGCGCGTGCTCTACGACGAGCTCGGCGTCGGCACCTCGGCGCGCGCCATGCTCGACCCGCGCGCGATGTTCGCCGCGGCGCGCGCGATGGCGAGTGGCGCGGCGGTCAACCCCACCGCCGGCTCGGGCGACGGTTCCTTCGGGCTCCCCGGCGACTTCCTCATCGCGCCCGATGGTGAGGTGGTCGCGCTCCACCGCGGCAAGCACGCCGACGACCAGTGGTCGGTCGACGAGCTCCTCGCGCTCGTGGCGAGCCGCTGATGCCTCCGCTGGCGCTCCTCGCGGTCGAGATCGTCTTCGCGTTCGCGGCGCTGAGCGTCGCCGCGAGCACGCTCGCGCCGCACCTGCGTCGCATGGAGCGATCGCGTGCACTGCAGGCCCTCTGCTCTGGGTGCACGTCGGTCGCTTCGCGCCGCTCGCGCTCCTGGCGCCCGGCCAGGTGGACGCGGCCATTCCGCGCGCGGTCCTCCGAACCATCGCATGGGGCGACTTCGCCTCGGCGGTGCTCGCGCTCGGCGCCATCGTCGCGCTTCGTGCGCGGGGCTCGCGAGGCACCGCGTGGGTGTGGCCCTTCTTCGTGGTCGGCTCGCTCGACATCGTCGTGGCGCTCGCGGTCGGGCTCGGCCATGGGGTGCACGAGCACGCGCTCGGCGTGGGTTGGTACGTGCTCTCGATGTACGTGCCGCTCGTGTGCGTCGCCCAGGTGATGGTGGGCGTGGCGCTCGTTCGGCCGCGGGCTTTGGCTCGCGCGTGACTACGCGGCCGCGAGCGAACGAAAGAAGCGATCGGCTTCTTCGTCGCGCGGGCAGAGAATGTCCACCGAGAGCTCCTCGAGTGTGACGTCGCGGCTCGGTCCGAAGCGCATGGTCATGCCGATGGTGCGAACGGTGGTCTCGCCAATCTGGAAGGTCGGGCAGACCACCGGCTCACCGCCCGCGCCGGGGCTCGGTCGCGGCACACCTGCGAGGTGCGACTCGACTCGTTCGCGCAGTCGGTCCACCTCCGGCCCGGCGAGGCTCGCGGTTCCGCGCAGGAAGCGCGCGTGCCATGACCACGCCACCTCCGCGAAGTTCACGGTCTGGTCGCGGAGCGGACCCGGCGCGAGAAAGGTCTCGATGAGGTTGACGGAGGCGCCCTCGGCGTCGGGGGGCAGGAGTCGCCGGCCGACCGCGTTGGTCTCCACCAGATCGAACATCGGGTCCAAGACGAAGGCCGGGAAGGGGTGCATGCCCTCGATCACCTGGAGGATGGCGCCGCGGTACGGCGCGAGGGTCGGCCCTGCCAGCTCGCTCGCCGGGAACTCGGGCGGGAGTCCAGCGGCCGCCAGGAGCTCGTTGCGGTCCCGAAGCGGGAGCTCGAGTGCCTCGCCGACCCGGAGCACCAGGTCGCGCCCTGGCCGGGAGCGGCCGTTCTCCAGGTAGGAGAGGTGGCGGGTCGTGGTCTCGACGCGCAACGAGAGCGCGAGCTGGCTCAGTCCGCGGCGTCCGCGCCAATGGCGAAGGAGACCTCCGAAGGCCGACTGCGCCTGGGGACGAGGACTCACCGCGCGAGTGTCGTCGCGCACGATGCGCGGGGCAATACCCTCCGCGGGTAAGGCGGCCTCGGCGGCTCACGCTCTCGCGTGCTACGAGCGGAGCGATGCGCCGTCTCGTGATCCTGTCGTTCGGGTCGTTGGTGCTCGGGGCTGGAACGTCCTTCGCCGACCCGCCCGGCGATCGCTGGCACCTCGAGGCGGGGCTGGTCGGGGGCTACGAGAACGTCCAGCTCACCGTCGAGTACGACCCCTTCGATTCGGAGGCGCCAGGGGTGCCGACCACGTCGGACTCCGGGACGGTCCGTGGCGCCAGCGGGGCGCTGGAATTCGCCGCGCTCTGGCGTGCGACGCGAGCGGTCCACTTCGGCCCCTTCGCCCGCGCCGGTGTCGCCCGCTCCGGGAGTCACTTCTCGCTCGAGCCCACGCGCCGGGCGCTACTCTTCGTCGGGCCAGCGATCGGCTGGACCCTCGGGCCGACGCACGCCGTGGAGATGCAGCTCCGCGGTGGCTTCGTGGTGCTCGACCGCCGCCTCGGTGGCGGGTTCGCCGCCGGCATGTCGTTCGCCCTGATGAGTTTCGAAACGGGTGAGCTCCGACTCGGCTTCGAAGGCTCCGCGCTCTGGGCCCGCAGCGGCGAAGATGCCGACTTCGGGCGCTACACCTACCGCGAGCAGCTCGTGGGCTTTCACCTCGCGCTCGGCGTTCGGCTCTGAGCTCGGGTCGAGCCTTTCCCAGCCGTGCGCGATGAGCTACCGAAGCGCCATGGCGACCCTCACGCTCCCGGGGCTCGAGCCTCTCGACGGAGGGTGGCGTGCGTTCGCCGCTCTCGAGCCCGAGGCGCAGCTCGAGCGGATCCGCCCCTGGCTCGATCGGCTGCGCGCGTTCGATCCGGAGCCGGTCGCCGAGCGCGCGCGACTCCCGCTCGGGGAGGTGGTCGCCTCGCCCTTCGGGCTGCGCGCCGTCGCGCTCGCCGTGCAGGTCGGTGCGACCTCGGTCGACCGAGAGACTCGCGCGCTGCTCGACTGGCAGGTCGAGGGCGCGGTCGCCGATCCGGCGCACGGTGTCTGGGAGAGCGGGCGGCTGCACGTCGGCAAGTATCAGGCGTTCCTGCAGGACGCACCCTTCGCGACCTACGACCCGGCGCACGTCGCGAAGTGGGGGCCGCACGAGCTCATGCATCGCGCGGCGGGCTTCTTCTGGCGGGCAGGCATGAGCCGCTTCGAGCACTACCTCGGGGCGCGCCTGAACGAGCTGTTGCCGGTCGCGCTCTGGTACGGACCCGACCAGCTGCTGCGCCTCCACGAAGACGGCTTCGAGCGCGCGCGCGCTCAACGCGAAGCGCCGGTGAGCGACGCGCGCTGGCGAGACCACACGGACGAAGACCATCTCGGCCAGACGCTGCGCTGGCTCCGTCGCGGTTTCGCGCATGTGGCGACCGAGCTCGACGCCATCGACCGCGAGCGGCGATCGGGGCGGTGCATCGCCACTCCCCACCACGTGGGTGGCGCCGCGCTGGACGCGTCGAGCGACGCGCTCGCCTACGTGGTCGCGCACCACGAGCGCCTCGAGAGCGACCCGGTCGCCGAGGTGCTCGCGGAGGTCGGCGCCTTCGACTCGGTCGTCGACTATCGCGCCCATGTCGAGAGCCAGTGGGAAGCGCTCCTCTTCGGCGACCTCGTGCTCGACGACGAAGCGATCGACGAGGCGCGCACTCGGAGGGTCGCTTGGGACCAGCGCCTCCGGCGCGCGCTCGCCGGGCCCGACGCCGACCCCGACGCCATCGCGGCCGACGGGCTCGAGGCCTTCGACCTCGGTCAGCTCTACGACGGCGTACTCTCGGTCGCGCCCCGGCTCGCGGATCTGCTCGAGGAGCGCGACCCGGACTGGCTCGAGCGGTTCGCCTTCGGTCCGGCCATCCGCCAGCGGGCGCCACTCGGCGTGCGGCTCGAGCGCTTCGCCGATGGGGAGCTGGCCGAGCTCGCGCGCTTCGAGCATCGCCTGGCCACTCTCTCGGGCAGCGACCGCGCTCGGCTGGCGTCTGACGACGGAGCGCGGATCGCTCGGGACGACGGATTCGTCCTCGAGCGATTCGACCACGACGTCGCCGCGCTCCACGCGGGCGCCGAGCCCGGCCCCGGCCCCTCCGCGGTGCTCCTCGGCCGGGTGGGCGAAGAGGTCGCCGTGATCCCCCTCGATCCGCCCATCGCGGCCTTCTGGGACCAGCTGGCCGACGACGCCTCCACCGAGGACCAGGCCCGCGAATCCCTCGGCGACGAATGGGTCGACGCGCTCCTCGAGGCCGGGGCCCTGGTCCTCCTCTGAGGCCGCCCCAGACTCGTGTCACACCGCCGTGGCAGACTGCCCGGCTCGCCACATGGCCCTCGACTTCGCTCACGACTGCACCCGCCGCTGGTTCGAGACCAGCTTCGACGGGCCGACCGCGGCTCAGCAGAAGGGCTGGCCGGCGATCGCGGGCGGTGAGTCGACGCTGCTCCTCGCGCCGACCGGGTCGGGAAAGACGCTCGCGGCCTTCCTGGTCGCCATCGACCGTCTCTTGTTTGCGGAGCGCTCTGCCGAAGAGAAGGTGCGCGTGCTCTACGTGTCGCCGCTCAAGGCGCTCGCGGTCGACGTCGAGCGAAACCTCCGGGCGCCGCTGGCGGGCATCAAGGCGGCCGCCGAGCGCGAAGGGAGCGCCCACCACCCCGTGAGCGTCGGCGTGCGCACCGGCGACACGCCCTCGACGGATCGGCAGCGGATGAAGCGGCACCCGCCGGACATCCTCATCACCACCCCCGAGTCGCTCTTCCTGATGATGACCTCGCAGGCGGCGCGCATCCTCACCGAGGTCGAGACCGTCATCCTCGACGAGATCCACTCGTTGGTGCCGACCAAGCGCGGCTCGCACACGGCGCTCACGCTCGAGCGCCTCGAGGCGATCCGGAACCCGGAGCTGCCGCCGCTGCAGCGCATCGGTCTCTCGGCGACCCAGCGCCCGCTCGAAGAGGTCGCGGCGTATCTCGGCGGGGCCACCGCGGCCGGTCCGCGGCCGGTGCGCATCGTCGACGCCGGCTCGACCAAGGCCTTCGACCTCACGGTCGAGGTGCCCGTCGAAGACATGGCGCGGCTCGACGTCGAGCCAGTGGCCGACGAGGACGACGACGAGACCCCGCCCTGGGAGCGCGTGCAGCCCGGTCCGGCGTCCGCGGACACCCAGCCGAGCGGCCCGTCGATCTGGCCCGCGATCCATCCGCGCCTCGTGAAGCTCATCCGCGAGCACCGCTCCACGATGATCTTCGTGAACAGCCGCCGGCTCGCCGAGCGGCTCTCCGGGGCCATCAACGAGCTCGCCGGCGAGGAGCTCGCGCTCGCCCACCATGGCTCGGTCGCGAAGGACATCCGCGCGAACATCGAGGACCGGCTCAAGCGCGGCCAGCTCCCGGCCATCGTCGCGACCAGCTCGCTCGAGCTCGGCATCGACATCGGCTTCGTCGACCTGGTGATCCAGATCGAGGCGCCGCCCTCGGTCGCGTCCGGCATTCAGCGCATCGGTCGCGCCGGTCACCAGGTGGGCGCGGTGAGCGAGGGCGTGATCTTCCCGAAGTATCGGCACGACCTGCTCGCCTGTGCGTCGGTCGTTCGGCACGTGCGCGCGGGCCACGTCGAGTCCACGCGCTACCCGCGGAACGCGCTCGACGTGCTCGCGCAGCAGGTGGTGGCCATCGTCGCGCAGCGCGAGGCGATCGGCGCCGAGGATCTCTACACCCTCGTCCGCGGCGCGGCTCCCTATCGCGAGCTGCCGCGTCGCGCGTTCGAGGGCGTGCTCGACATGCTCTCCGGTCGCTACCCCTCGGAACAGTTCGGCGAGCTGCGGCCGCGCATCACCTGGGACCGCATCCAGGGCACGCTCACGCCGCGCCGTGGCGCGAAGATGCTGGCCATCGCCAACGCCGGGACCATTCCGGACCGCGGGCTCTACGGCGTGTTCCTCGCAGACAGCGAACGCAGCGTCCGGGTCGGCGAGCTCGACGAGGAGATGGTCTTCGAGTCCCGTGAAGGCGAGGTCTTCCTCCTCGGTGCCACCAGCTGGCGCATCGAGGAGATCACCCACGAGCGCGTGCTCGTGTCACCGGCGCCTGGTGAGCCGGGGAAGATGCCCTTCTGGCACGGCGACCGCCCCGGCCGCCCGGCGGAGTTCGGCCGAGCCATCGGCGCGCTGACCCGCGAGCTCAGCGAGGCCGACCCGGAGGTCGCGCAGGCGACCCTCGTCGCCGACCACGGCCTCGACGAGAAGGCCGCCGCCAACCTCGTCCGCTACCTCGCCGATCAGAAGGAGGCGACGCGCACGCTGCCGACCGATCGGCGCATCGTCATCGAGCGTTTCATCGACGAGATCGGCGACCCGGTGGTGACCATTCACTCACCCTTCGGCGCTCGCGTTCACGCGCCCTGGGCGACCGCAGTCCAGGCGCTGCTGATGGAGGAGCGCGGTCTCGAGGTCGACCTGCTCTACTCGGACGACGGCATCGTGTTCCGCTTCCCGGAGGTCGACGAGCCACCGGACGACGCGCTCTTCTTCCCGAGCGCCGACGAGGTCGAGCGGCTCATCACCGGCCGCGTGGGCGAGACCGCGCTCTTCGCCGCGCGCTTCCGCGAGAACGCGGGGAGGGCGCTCTTGCTCCCTCGTCGCCGTCCCGGTCAGCGCACGCCGCTCTGGCAGCAGCGCCGCAAGAGCGCGAGCCTGCTCGGCGTCGCCTCGGGCTTTCGCGACTTCCCGGTGATCCTCGAGACCTACCGCGAGTGCCTACAGGACGTCTTCGACCTCCCCGCGCTCCAGGAGATCCTCCACTCCATCGAGACGCGGAAGGTCCGTCTCTCGAGCGTGCAGACGAAGACCCCCTCGCCCTTCGCGGCCGCGCTCCTCTTCGACTACGTCGCGAGCTTCCTCTACGAGGGCGACGCGCCGCTCGCCGAACGGCGGGCCCAGGCGCTCAGCCTCGACCCGGCGATGCTCCGCGAGCTCCTCGGCGAGCCGGAGCTCCGCGAGCTCCTCGACGCCGATGCCGTCCGCGAGGTCGAGGTGCAGCTCCAGCGCCGCAAGTACCCGATCGACCATCCGGATCGGCTCCACGATCTGCTGCTCACCCTCGGCGATCTCTCCGAAGCCGATCTCATGGAGCGGAGCGCCGACGGCCCCGAAGCGATGGCCGCGATGCTGGACCAGCTGGCGAAGGACCGCCGCATCTCGCGGCAGACCATCGGCGGCGAGGCGCGCGTCTTCGCGATCGAGGACGTCGCCCGCTACCGCGACGCGCTCGGCATCGTGCCTCCGCGCGGCACACCGCAGGTCTTGCTCCAGCCGGTCGCCGACCCGCTCGGTGATCTGGTCGCGCGCTTCGCCCGGTCGAACGTGCCCTTCCGCGCGGAGACCTTCGCGCGCCGCTACGGCCTCGGCGTCGCTCCCGTTCGCGCGGCGCTGACACGCCTCGAAGCCACCGGGCGTCTGGTCGAGGGAGAGCTGCTTCCCCGCGCGCTGCTCCGCGAGCGCGGCCTCGGTGCCGGTCGCGAGTGGTGCGATGCGGAGGTGCTCCGGCGCATCAAGCGGGCGTCGCTCGCGAAGCTCCGTCAGCAGGTCGAGCCGGTGGAGCCCGAGGCCTACGCGCGCTTCCTCTGCGACTGGCAGCAGGTCACCCGTCCGCGTCGTGGGGCCGACGCCGTGATGGCCGTCGTGGAGCAGCTCCAGGGCGCGGCCATCCCGTACTCGGACCTCGAGAGCCGTGTCTTCCCGGCGCGGGTCGAAGGCTTCGATCGCCGTGACCTCGACGAGCTCTTCGCCAGCGGCGAGGTGCGCTGGCGCGGCATGCAATCGCTCGGCGACAAGGACGGGCGCATCGCGCTCTACCTCGCCGAGCACTACGCGCTCCTCGCGCCCGACACGGAGCCCGCCGAGGGTGCGCTCGCCGCCGAGATCCGCGGTCTCCTCGGCGAGCGCGGCGCGCTCTTCTTCCGCGACCTGGTCGCCGCGACCGGTCGCCTTCCCGGTGAGGTCTTCGAGGCGCTCTACGATCTCGTCTGGGCCGGCGAGGTCACCAACGACACGCTCACACCGCTGCGTTCGCTCGGCACGCCTCGCCGGGGTCGCATGCGCCGCGGCCTCGCGCGCCGCGCCGCACCGACGGGTCCGCCCGGGTCCGAAGGTCGCTGGTCGCTCTTGCCGACCGAGCGCGCGTCGGCCACCGAGCGACTCGAGGCCCACGCGACCCAGCTCCTCGAGCGCACGGGGGTGCTCATGCGCGAAGCGATCAAGGCCGAGCCCATTCGCGGCGGCTTCAGCGCGATCTACCCGGTCCTGAAGGCGATGGAAGACGTCGGCCGCGTTCGCCGCGGCTACTTCGTCGCCGGCCGCGGCGCGACCCAGTTCTCCGTTCCCGGGGCCGAGGACCGGCTGCGCGATCACCGAGACCCGCCGGAAGAGCACGACGCCGTCGTCCTCGCCGCCGACGATCCCGCCAACCCCTACGGTGTCTCGCTCCCCTGGCCCGACTCGGGCGACGGCCTCCGTCCCGCTCGCTCCGCCGGCTCGCAGGTCGTGCTCTACCAGGGCCACCTCGTCGGCTACATCGGGCGCACCGGCGAGCGCCTCAGCACCTTCCTCCCCGTCGCCGAGCCCGAGCGCAGCCGCGCCGCCCGCGCCATGGCCGAAGCCGTCGGCAACGGCACCGGCCGCCCCCGCGGCAAACGCGGCGGCGGCGGCGTCCTCCTCGCCCGCATCGACGGAGCCCCCGCCCACGAAGCCCCCTACGCCCCCTACCTCGAAGAAGCCGGCTTCCGCCCCGCCGCCAAAGGCCTCTTCCGCCGCTTCGAATGACGGGGACACTCCCCCCTCCCGGATCCCCCTACGAAACAGGGGCGTCCGGACGGAAAATGAAAACACTCCCAGCGGGCCACCCGGTCCGCCGCCACTGGGGCACTCGCGCTGTCCATCCGTTACCCTGTCGGTGTGGGGAATGGGGTGGAGATGGACTCGAAGACACCGCGTCATCCAGCGCGTTTCACGAACGCGGCCGAGGCCCTCCACCGCTACGGCGCCAAGGCCGACCGCTTCGGCCGCTTCATGTTCGCCGGCGATCCCATCGCCGATGCGCTCGCCACCGAGCTGCTTCGCGGCGGCAGCCGTGCCCCCTTCGAGCGCGCGCTCGCCAAGGGCATCGGCGCGGTCCCCGATGCCTCCCCCGCGCTGCGCGCCTTCTTCGCCGAGGTCGACCACGTCCCCGACTGGGTGAACCCGCACCTCTTGCGCGTCGGCGCGCGGACCTACCAGCGCACCGGTCAGTCGATGATGTTCGTCCTCAGCGCCTGGTCGCTGATGAACGGCTACCACTCGAGCGCCGCGGTCAAACCGCTCATGGCCACCCGCCAGCTCGACGCCGCTGCGCCTCGCCGACTCGCCGAGACCGGCCGCTTCCTGGTCGAGGTCTGTCAGACCGGCGGCCTGCACCGCTTCGCCCCCGGCCTCCAGACCGCCGTTCGCGTTCGGCTGATGCACGCGATCGTGCGCCAGGTGCTGCTCCGGAAGGGTGGGTGGCGCACCGCCGACTGGGGCGTCCCGATCAACCAGGCCGACATGGTCGGCACCGTGCTCGAGTTCTCGCTGCTCCTCCTCGAGGGCTGCCGGATGATGGGCTTCCACTTCGAGCCCCACGAGTCCGAGGCCGTGGTCCACCTCTGGCGCTACGTCGGTCACCTCAGCGGCGTCCACCCGGAGCTGCTCGACGAGCTCTCCAGCGAGGCGCGCGGCGTTCGCTTCGCCGAGATGGTGAAGCTGGTGCAGCCAGGCCCCGATCAGGACTCGATCGATCTCGCTGCAGCCCTTCGCGTCGTGCCGCGGACCCTCGCGACCGGCCGCGTCGAGCGCCTCTTCGTGCCCTTCGTCATCCGCTACCACGACGGTCTGACCCGAGCGTTCAACGGCGACCGCGTCGCCGACGCGCTCCGGATCCCGAACCCGCGCTGGAAGCTGATGATCCATCCGACCCGCGCGTTCATCGGCACCATGGAGCGGCTCCGGCGCGGCCTGCCCTACGGCACCCGCGCGGTCGCGTGGCTCGGCAACACGATGGTCCGCCAGGCCATCGGTCGGATGCTCGGAGGCGTCGAGCCCACCTTCCAACCCGCCCCCGTCGGGGCCACCTGAGCGTGATTCACCTCTCAGTGTGTGAGTCCCCTCGCATGCAATGGATGGCGCCTGTCCCCGGGTCGGTGTACGCCCGCTTCACAGAACGCGTTCCAATCGAACCGTTCAGCTAACTTTTCGAGGCCCCCATGCGACGATTCCTCCCCATCTTCGTCATCGGAGCGCTCACGGCCGTGGGCTGTGGCGATGACGACGGCACCACCGACACCGACACCCCGCTCCCCGACGGCGGGCGAGTCGACTCGAGCCTCCCGCCTGGGGTGGACGGCGGTCCGGTCGACCCGGGCATGTGCACCGGGGACGAGCGCCGCACGGGCTTCATCTTCTACGGCACCCCCGAGCCCAGCTACGTCCCACTGACGACCGGTCAGGTGCAGTCGGTCGTCAGCTTCGGCGGCTGCAGCGGCATGCTGATCACCGACACCTGGGTCCTCACGGCCGCTCACTGCGGCATCCGCCCGGGGCGCACCTTGTGCATCGGCGTGGAGCCGGACCGCAGTGACATCTGCTTCGAGGCCGTGCGAGCCGTCAGTGAGCCTGGCGGCGACGACCTCACCCTCGTCGAGCTCGACGCACCCGCGAGCTCCCGCGCGGCGTGGGCTCAGCCGGTCCCGATCCTCACCGAGATCATGGACGACTCGTGGCTCGGCGAGACCGCCGAGGTCGCCGGCTTCGGTCAGCAGGAGGACGGCAGCAGCGGCGAGCGGGAGTTCACCGCCGAGCCGATCGTGAACCTGCGCGGTTCGCGCGTCAGCATCGACGGCATGGGCGAGCGCGGCGTCTGCTTCGGCGACTCCGGCGGCCCGCTCTTCGTGATCGCCGAGGACGCCAGCGTCCGCGTGGCCGGCGCGCTGAGCGGCGGCGACGAGAGCTGCACCGGGGTCGACAACTTCACCCGCGTCGACGTCTACAAGGACTGGATCGAGAGCTACACCGGCCCGACCGTCGTGGACGGAGCGGCCTGTGGCACGATCACCGAGGAAGGCCGCTGCCTCAGCGGTGCCGCCGTCTGGTGTGAGGGCGACTCCCTGACCCGGATGGCCTGCGAGGGCGGCACCAGCTGTGGCTGGGACGCCGAGGCCGAGGCCTTCCGCTGCATCGCCGGCACCGATCCCTGCGAGGGCCTCGACTACGTCGGCGAGTGCGCCGGCAACGTCGCCCGCTGGTGCGAGGGCGGCGTGGTCCGCAGCCGCGACTGCGGCTCCTGTGACCAGGTCTGCGCGAACATGGACGAGGTCGGCGGCCACTACTGCCAGGAGGACCCGTGCGAGGGACTCGACTACCTCGGCATGTGCAACGGCAACGTCGCCGAGTGGTGCGACGAGGGCGAGCGCCGCACGCGGGACTGCGCCGCGGATGGCCTCGAGTGCGGCTACGTCAACGACCGCATCGGCTACTACTGCGGCCGCCGTCGCTGATCCTCACACCCGCGCGCGAGACCGAAGCGCGCGCGGGCTCAGCCTCTGATATCGTCGGCCCGTGGCTCAGCCTGCCGTTCCGCTGACCTTTGGCCGGTACGAGGCCCTCTTCCACGTCGCGAGCGGCGGCATGGCGGAGGTCTTCGCGGCTCGGCTGCGTGGCCCTGCGGGCTTCGAGAAGCTGGTCGCCGTCAAGCGGCTGCTCCCGGAGCTCGCCGACGAGCACTTCGTCACGATGTTCCTCGACGAAGCCCGCCTCGCTGCCCACATCAGCAGCCCGCACGTGGTCCAGACCCTCGAGCTCGGCCGCGCCGAGGACGACGGGGCGCTCTATATCGTGATGGAGCTGGTCGTCGGGGTGACCCTCTACGACCTGGCCGTGTCGGTCATCGACGGTTCCCTCGGCGCGCTGCCCATCGACGTGATCGCCGAGATCCTCTCGCAGGCGGCGCGCGGCCTCGACGACGCACACAACGCGACCACGCCGACCGGCCAGCAGCTCCACGTCATCCATCGGGACATCTCGCCGCAGAACATCCTCGTCGGCGCGGACGGTCGTGTCCGCGTCACCGACTTCGGCATCGCGCGTGCCGTGATGCGCAGCACGCAGACCCAGGCTGGTCAGCTCAAGGGCAAGGTCGCCTACGTCTCGCCCGAGCAGGCGAAAGGCAAGGCGCTCGACCGGCGCTCCGATGTCTTCAGCCTGGGTGTGGTCGCGTGGGAGTGCCTGACCGGCCGCTCGCTCTTCAACACCGGCGATCCGATCGAGACCCTCGACCGGGTGAAGGATCTCCGCATCCCGAACCCGAAGGAGCTCCGCCCGGACTGCCCCGACGAGCTCGCGACCGCCGTGCTCTGGGCGCTCTCGCGGGACCAGGAAAAGCGCTGCCCCAACGCTGCCCGTTTCGCGCGCGCCGTCACCGACGCCGTGCCCGAGCGTCCGAGCAAGCGCAAGCTCGCCAACTTCGTCCAGCAGCACGCGGGCAAGGCGCTCTCGCGGATCCAGGAGCGGATTCAGGCCGTGTCCTCGGGGCGCGAGGAGACCGTCATGCGTCCCGCGCCGACGAGCCGGGAGTCCTCACGGATCGTTCCGGCGGACATGGAGAGCGGCGTGCAGCCGCTCATCGGTAGCCCCACCGAGCCGCCGCCCGCCCTCGAGACCGCGAGCGAGCAGTCGCGGCGCGTCATGGCGACGGCCACCACCCCGGCGGTTCCGGCGGACGGCATGGGCACCGAGGAGATCACCACCGCGCCGCCCATCCGCAAGCCACCGACGGCCGACGGCGCCAAACGCCTGAACCTGGTCACCGCGATCGGCGTGGCCGCATGGCTCGGCGCGGCCGCGCTCGCGTACTGGACCCTCGCCGGTTGAGTCAGCGGCGGGTGGCGTTCTGGACGCGGCGGCCGCGGGTGCGCTGGGTGCTGACCTCGCGGAGCTTGGCTTCGACGGCGGGTCGGTCGAGCGGACCGTCGCCGCGCAGCGCGCGCTGGTAGTACTCGCGGGCGCGGGTGCGATCGCCGCGCGCCTTCATCGCGTCACCGTAGAGCGCCAGCGCCGCCGCGAGGTTCGCGTGGTTCCGGAGCAGGCTGTCGAGGAAGCCGGTCGCGAGCACGTCGCGGTCTTGCTCGAGCGCGAGTGAGGCCGCAGCCAGGAGCGCCTCCGGCTCGTTGGGCGCCATCGCAGCGGCCCGGCGGTACTGCTCGTAGGCCTCGCGGGTCTCGCCCTTCGCCTGGTGCAGCTGACCGATCAGGAAGACCACGTGCGGGTTGTTCGGGACGACCTCGAGCGCTTCGTTGAAGCGGGTCATCGCTCCCTCGTGGTCACCGGCCTGCAGCGCGACCTGGCCGAGTCCGGCGAGCGCCGAGGCGTCGCGCGCGTTCACCTGGAGCGCTGCCTCGAACGCGGTCTTCGCGGCTTCGGCGTTGCCCGCCGCGAGCTCGAGCTCACCGAGCGCCGTCTGCGCTTGCGCCATGTCCGGTCGTCCCGCGACGGCGGCGGCGAGCAGCCGGCGCGCTTCGGCGCCCTCGAGCATCCGCCCGAGCTCGTACTGGATCTCGGGGTCGTCCGAATCACGCTGGAGCGCCGCGCGGAACGCCCGAATGGCGTCCTGGTTCCGGCGCGCGTTCGCGTAGAGCAGCCCGAGACCGAAGTGCGGCTCCGGGCGCTGGCCGTTGAGCTCGATGGCTCGGCGGTAGGCCTGCTCCGACTCGGACACCTCGGCGCGGAGGCGGTAGGCGTCGCCGAGCGCGAGGTGCGCCTCGAAGTGGTCGCCGCCCGCCGCCGTCGCCGCCTCCAGCTCTTCGAACGCGCGGCCGCTGCGGTTCCAGACCAAGAAGGCGCGCGCACGACACACGTGCGTGAGTGACTGCCCGGCGTACTTCCGCTCGAGCGCGCGGCAGGCGCCACGGCTCCGTCGGTAGTCCTCCTGCGCGAAGGCGACCCGGGCGACGTCGAAGAGCGACTCGATCGACTCGTCGTGGAGCCGCGCGGCCGTCTTCAGGACGCGCTCCGCTTCGCGGTAGTGACCGGCCCGAAGCAGCGCGAGACCCAGCCGTGTCTGGGCGCCGCCGTCGCGGCGGTTGTCGCGCGCGGCTTGGCGCAACGTCGCGAGGTCGTTCTCCTGGGCCCCGGCGTGGGCCGGGAGGAGCGCGGTGGTCAGGGGCGCCACGAGGGCGAGAACGAGGAGGGAGCGCAGGTGCATGCGAGGTCGTCCGACGGGGTTCAGGCGGGGATCTTCAATCTTCCCCTACCATTAGCCTACCCGACGGACGACCGCATCCGGCCTGCCCCGTGCGCGTGCTCCCGCTCAGAAGCGGATGGTGCCGCTCGCCAGGTCGGCGAGCTCTCCGCGGGAGTACTGCGCGCGGATTCGGCCGCGCTTGCCGACCCGGATGATCAGCGAGATCAGGCCGACCGTGCCGAGGACCAAGCCCGCGCCGGCGATGGTGCCGAGCACCGCGGTGGCAGTCCGGTTGGGTTCGTCACAGTCGCGGAAGCACTCCACCACGTCCTCCACGTGATAGGCGAGGTAGGCCGCGTAGCCGAAGATGCCGGCCACCGGGATGCCCACGGCGAGCATCACGATCGGCCCCCCGAGCGGGTGCTGCGCCAGCCGCTGCTGGAGCAGCGCCCGCTGGTCCAGCTGGACGTTCGGCGGCGCCGGAACGGTGAGGTTCACCTGAGCCTGCTGCTGTGGGGGCGGCGGCAGCGCCTGCCCCTGATCGGCAGGCTGCTCCTGCTCCACGAAGGGCGTCCCCGGGTCCTGCTCCTCTTCGACGACGATCTCGACCTCCGAGCTGTCGACGAAGACGACGTTCCCCTCGGGTCCCTCTTCTTCGGTCTGAGCGCTCGCCAGCGCGGGTAGCGCAGCGATCGCAATCACAATGGCAAGTTGACGCATCCGTCCGTGTCCTCTCCCCGGAGCACGACGCCCCGTGGGAGGCCAACACTGCAATGGCCCTGCCAGACCCGAGAACATTGCATTTCGACCCGAAATTCGTCGGATCGCGAACGCCTGTTCACGCTCTCGACCCGCGATCGGGTGCGTTCGTTCATGGTCCGGGGAGTCGGCCTCTCCGTGCTAGATTGGGCCGGTGGTGGAGTTCGGTGGCCCCAGGCCGGCCAGAGGAGTGGTGATGCAGCGTTTCCCGTATCGCGGGTTTCATCTCTTGGTCCTGGGTGCGCTGGCGCTCGGCGCCTGCGATTGCGACCCGGGCAGCGGCGATGATCCTGGGCGGGATCTCGGTCCCGGGGTCGACATGCTCGTCACCGCGGATCTCGGGCCGGAGGTCGATGGAGCCATCGACATGAACGCGCCCGAGTGCACCACCGACGCCGACTGCGGTGGTGGCGTGTGCAACGCCGGGGCGTGCTGCGCCTCCGAAGAGGCGGCGTGCGGTCCCGTGTGTTGCGAGGGCGCCGAGGTCTGCGTCTTCGACGCGTGTGTGGTGCCGGGCGACGAATGCGTCAGCGAGGCCGACTGCGCCGAAGGCGAGTACTGCGAGGCCTCGCTCGGCGAGGAGACCACCGACCCGGGTCCCGGATGCACCACACCCATCCAGGCCGGTCGTTGCCTCCCGGTCCCGCCCGAGTGCACGGGGGCGGCGGACGATCCCCCGGACTGCCTCGACGCCTGCGAGTACCGCCCACCCGCCGGGATGCTCGACGCCGTCACGGAGTGGCAGTGGGGCTACGCGCCCGCCGCGACCGAGTTCCCGACCAAGGGAGACGTGTGGTCGACGCCGACCGTGGGGCGCCTCTTCGACACGAACTGCGACGGCACGGTGGACATCGCCGATCCGCCCAACGTGGTCTTCATCTCGGGCGATTCGCGGACGTCCCAGTGCGCTGCCGGCTCCGTGCAGACCTGCAAGTCCGGTGTGCTCCGCGTGCTCGACGGCGCCAGCGGCGCGGAGGTCTTCTCGCTCGATGAGGCCGAGGCCACGAGCGAGGGCTTCGCCGCGACCGCGCCCGCCCTCGGAGACGTCGACGCGGATGGCTCGATGGACGTCGTCGCGCTCACCGGTGAAGGCAAGGTCGCGCTCATCGACAACACGGGCGTGGTGTTCGCCCTGAGCACCGAGGTGGTGGATGGCAACGGCGCCAGCAACTTCGGCTGGGGCGGCGGTGTCGCGCTGGGCGACATGAACAACGACGGCTGGCCCGAGATCGCCTACGGACGGAGCGTCTTCACGATGAGTGGCGGTACGCTCGCCCTGCGCTTCACCGGCACTGCCAGTCGCGGCGGGATCAGCGGGGGCACCGGCCTGAGCTATTTCGTCGATCTCGATGGCGACGGCGACCAGGAGCTCCTCGCGGGCGACACGGCCTACGACTACGACGGTGCCATCGTCTGGGAGAACGCCCCTCTGAACGATGGGTTCACCGCGGTGGCCGACCTGAACGACGACGACCTCCCCGAGGTCGTCCTGGTTCGCAGCGGAAGCCTGTGGGTCCTCGAGGGCGCCAGTGGGACCATCTTGCTCGGGCCGCACGACATCCCGGGCAACGGCAACGGTGGTCCGCCGACCATCGCGGACTTCAACGGCGACGGCGAGCCCGAGATCGGCGTGGCGATGCAGAACTTCTACACGATGATGAAGCCGAACTTCGCGATGGCCCGCATCGACGATCTCTGGAGCACGCCGAACCACGACAACAGCTCGAGCGTGACCGGGTCCAGCGTCTTCGACTTCCAGGGCGACGGGAACGCGGAGGTCGTCTACGCGGACGAGTGTTTCCTCTGGGTCTACGACGGCACGACCGGGGACATCGTCTACACCACCAACACCCAGAGCTTCACCGGCACGGAGGCGGCCATCGTCGCTGACGTCGACGGCGACGGACAGGCGGAGATCGTGGTGGTGCACAACGCGGCCAACCCGACGAGCTGGACCTGCGCGGAGCACACCACCGGGACCGACGGCTATCCGATCTGGAGCGTTCCGCCGGAGGGCGCCTACAAGGGCATCACCGTGCTCGGTGACCGAGCGAGCTCCTGGGTCGGCACCCGGACGCTCTGGAACCAGCACGCATACAGCGTCACCAACATCTGCGACCCCCGTGACTCGGCGTGCAGCGCGGGCTCTCACTACGGCCAGATCCCGGCGATGCCGCTGGAGAACTGGGAGCAGCCCTGGCTCAACAACTTCCGACAGAACGTCCAGGACGGGGGTCTCTTCGACGCCCCCGACCCCGTGGTGCGCCTCGAGGCCACCTGCGAGACGCCCTCGCGGCTGACCGTGGAGGTCCGAAACATCGGCCGCCGGCGGCTCCCGGCGGGCGTCGAGGTGGGGCTCTACACGCTCGACCCGGAGACCATGATCGGTACGGTCACGACCACCCGGCCGTTGCTCCCCGCGCAGACGGAGACGCTGACCTTCTCGGGCGGCAGCTCCACCGACACGTTCCAGGCGCGGATCCTCAACGACCCGGCGGCCCCACTCTTCAACGAGTGCCGCCCGGAGAACAACGACTCCGAGCCGGTCGAACCGGACTGTCTGCTCTGAGAGCGCGTACCTAGAATTCGTTGTCGTCGAGGCCGGCCAGCGGGTCGTTGCTGCTGAAGTCGTCACCGCCCATGCGGCTGGTCATCCCGCGCATGCCGCGATGGACTCGGTGATGGGTCGTCGTGGTTTCGGCTTCCATCTCCGCGGCCGCGGCTTCGGCGCGCGCGCGCTCCGCTTCCGCGCGGCGCCGTTCCTCTTCGGCCGCGCGCCGGGCCTGCGCCTCACGCGCCGCCTGATCGCGAGCCTCCTGCGCATCGCGCGCGACTCGGTCGCGCTCCTCCTGCGCCAGTCGCTCACGCTCCGCGCTCTCCGCGAGCGCGGGCTCGACCAAGCCGAACCAGGCGCCGGCGCCAGCGCCCAGGAGCACCACGACGAGCCCAGCGATGACGCCCGGGTGGACGCCCTTCTTCTTCTGCGCGTCGACCCGCGCGAGCTCCCGCTCGTGCGCCATGAGTCGTTCTTGCTCGAGCGCGCGCGCCTTCGCCTCCTCTTCGAGACGAACTCGGAGGGCGGCTTCCTCCCGCTCCCGGCGAATGCGCTCCTCTTCCTCCCGGACGGCGCGTTCCTCGGCGAGTCGAGCTTCTTCCTCGGCGCGAATCTTCGCCTCTTCCTCTTCCCGTTTGCGCCGCTCCTCCGCCTCCTTGGCGAGCCGCGCGTCCTCCGCGGCCTTCCGGGCGTCTTCCTCTTCCTCGGCGATCCGGTCCTCTTCGAGCTCCATGAGCTCCTTGAGGTTGAAGAGCACCGACGATTCCTTCTCCTCAGCCATCGCTTCCCCCCCATCGCCTCCGCGAGGCGCCACCAGCGGCTGATGATATCGCTGCCCGATGAGCGACACCATCGACACTGGATGGGGTCGCACCGCTCTGTGGCCCGCGGGGTCCGCTGGACGCACCCCCGCCCACATGTCATTCCGAGCCTCTTGCGCGTGTTGGCGCGGCGGGTCGGCCGACCCGCAGCTATGTTGAGAGTCCAAGGGGAATAGAGATGACGAAGCTGGTGAACCTTCCGGAGAGCCCGATCGAGTGCAACAACCTCATCGCGGGCGAGTGGGTGGGACCCGTCAAGGGTGAGCGGGTCGGAGTGGTCAGTCCGTGGTCCGGCAAGGACATCGGCTCCGTGCCGATGTCGGACGCCGAGGACGTGGACCGCGCCGTTCAGGGTGCGAAGGCCGCCTTCGAGGACTGGCGCCGCACGCCGATCCGCGAGCGGACCCAGGTGCTCTTCAAGTTCCGTCAGCTCGTCCTCGACAACATCGAGGAGCTCAGCCACTTGGCCGCTGCCGAGTGCGGCAAGACCGTGGCCGAGGCCCGCGCGGGCGTCCTCAAGGGCGTCGAGATCATCGAGTTCGCGAGCTCGCTCCAGAACATGGACGACGGCGCGCACCTCGAGGTCAGCCGTGGCGTGACCTGCGAGACCCGGCGTGAGCCGCTCGGCGTCGTCGCCGGCATCACGCCCTTCAACTTCCCGGCGATGGTCCCGATGTGGATGTACCCGACGGCGCTGACCACCGGGAACGCCTTCATCCTGAAGCCCTCCGAGAAGGTGCCCCTGACCGCGGACCTGAGCGGCAAGCTCATCCTCGAGGCCGGCTTCCCGAAGGGCATCTTCTCGATCGTCCACGGCGGCCGCGAGTCGGTCGAGGCGCTCTGCGACCACCCGGACATCCAGGCCGTCGGTTTCGTCGGGTCGACCCCGATCGCCAAGGCCGTCTACTCCCGCGCCACCGCGAACGGGAAGCGCGCCCTCGGTCTCGGCGGCGCCAAGAACCACTTCATCGTCCTCCCGGACGCCGACCCCGACGTCACCGTCGACGGCGTGGTGCGCTCGTTCACCGGCTGCGCTGGTCAGCGCTGCATGGCGGCGAGCCTGATGATCGCCGTCGGCGACGTCGACCACCTCATCGAGAAGATCGTCGAGCACACCAAGACGCTGAAGCTCGGCGTCGACATGGGCGCCATCATCGAGAGCAGCGCCCACGAGCGGCTCCGGAACGACCTCGACCAGGCCACCAAGGAAGGCGCCAAGCTCCTCCTCGACGGCCGCGGCGCGAAGGCTCCCGATGCGGAGTTCGAGGGCGGCTACTGGCTCAACCCGTCGATCCTCGACCAGGCGACCTTCGACATGGAGTGCGCGAACCGCGAGCTCTTCGGACCGATCCTCTCGATCGTCCACGTGAAGACCCTCGACGAGGCGCTCGCGCTCCAGAGCAAGAGCCCCTACGGCAACGCCTATTCGGTCTTCACCACTCGCGGCGCTACCGCGCGCTACGTGGCGGAGAACGCCGAAGCCGGCATGGTCGGTATCAACATCGGCGTGCCGGTGCCCCGTGAGCCCTTCAGCTTCGGCGGTGCCAAGGCCAGCAAGTTCGGCAGCCACGACATGACCGGGTGGGGTGGTGTCGACCTCTGGACCAAGCTCAAGAAGGTCACCACCAAGTGGGCGCTCCAGCCGGACGCCACCTGGATGAGCTGAGCTCCGAGGCCGATGCGGGCGCTCCACCGACCGGTGCGAGCGCCTCACCGGTCATTCGTCCAACACCGCCTGCCGTACGCCGGTCGGTCCGGGGTTCCCGATCGAGCTCCCGCCGCCACCGGCCGCGCCGGGCGTGATCGAGGAGCCGACCTGCGTGAACGAGCTCGCGGTTCCGACGAAGACGCCCACCGACGCTCCACCGGCGCCACCGCCACCTGGACCGCCGTTGCCCCCATCGCCGCCCGGTCCGCCGCCGGCGCCGCGCGAGGCCTGCTCCATCGACGCATCGTAGCCGCTCGGGTCGCCGCCCAAGCCACCGGTACCTCCGGGTTGACCGGGGGCACCGTCGCCACCGTCGCCGCCGCCGACCGTCGTGACGACGGTCCCTTCGACGGTGAGGGTCGACCGGCGGAGAAACACCCCGATGGACGCGCCGCCGGAGCCACCACCCAGCCCGCCGACACCACCGCAGCCGCCGCTGCCTCCGCTCCCACCGCTTCCGCCCACCGAGTCGCAGTCGAACGCGCCGTCTGCGTGACCGCCGCCGCCTCCGCCGCCTCCGCCGCCGCGGCCGTCGCCGCCGTCTCCTCCAACTCCGCCGGGCTGCGGCAGGTAGCCGCCCTCCTCGAAGAGCCACGAACCAGCCGCCCCGGCGGCGCCGCCGGCGCCGACTTGGCCAGGACCTCCGATGTACGCGCCCGACGGTGTCGACGACGCGAACCCGGGCGGAACCCCCAGACCCGGTGCGCCGCCGCCCGTCATGCTGGAGGCACCCATCTGGCCCGGCCCGCCGGAGGAACCCGGCGCTCCGGAGCTGCCTCCACGACCGCTGCGGGTCACGGAGTTGTTGCACATGACGGACGTCACCGAGAATGCCCCCACCGGAGGCGAGCAGTCATCGCAGGTGAACCCGCCGACTTCGCAACCGGTGCCGCCGTCGTTTCCTTTGGTCCCGTTGCCTGCGGGCGTTGCCGTCACGGTGGCGTGCGTTCCGGCCGCGCCCGGCCCCACCTCGATCGCGGTGTTGCGTAGCTCGACGCCGGATGAATCCATCAGCAGCACGCCGTAGGCGGACCCATCACGCTCGCCCGTCACGATCACTCGGACCGCATCGATGGTCACGTCGTCCGCGTCGGTCCCCTCGAGCCCCACACCGGCCGACACCGTGATGGTCGTCGTCGAGGCGCCTCGCTGCCAGCTGCCGGCGGTGTAGCCGCCGTAGATCGAGACGCCCGAGGCCAGCGCGAGAGGTGTGGAGCGGGTGTAGAACCCGTTGGCGACATACACGTCGGCCCCCGTCCCGCTGGCGAGCGCGATTCCGGCCTCGATGGTCTGTAGCGGCGACGCCGGGCTGCCGTCGCCTCCGGCGGGCGCCGTGGAGGACACGAAGACCGCCCCGGCCACGTCACCGTCGATCCCGTCGCAGTTGGCATCGATGAAGGCGTCGTCCGGCACGTCGGTGGTAGACACGATCGCGCACTCGCAGCCGTTGCCGGCGACCCCGTCGGCGTCTGCGAACCCGGTCTCGCAGGGACCCAAGGTGCACATCCGAGCGACACAGAGGTCCGTGGCGTTCTCGTAGGTGCACGACATGTTGCAGCCACCGCAGTGACTCGGGTCGGTGTCGAAGTCGAAGTCCTCGTCGATACCCAGGTCGCAGTCCTGCTCGAGCCCGTCACAGACCTCGGGGTTGAGGGGGAAGCGGGACGGATCCGTGGGTGCGCAGTCGAGCGTGTCGGCGACACCGTCGTCGTCATCGTCGGTGTCGTTGCAGTCCGCATCGCCGTCGCCGTCGAGGTCGACGAAGCCCTCGTCGGCATCGAGATCGCAGTCGTGTGAGATCGGGTCGCACACCTCGGGGGCACCCGGGTAGCTGGTCGGATCGAGCGGGCGGCAGTCGTCTCCGTCCGCGGCGCCGTCGTTGTCGTCGTCGTCGTCGACGCAGTTGGCCATCCCGTCGGCGTCCGTGTCGAGGTGTCCTTCGTCCGTCGAACCATCGCAGTCGTCGTCGCTGCCGTCGCAGAGATCGGTGGCGGCGGGTGCCACCGAGCAAGCGCCCCAGAGGCCCTCCGCCGTGCAGGTCTGCTGGCCCGTCTCGGCGCATACGCCCTGGTATCCACCGTCGGCGCACGAACGCATCTCGTCGGCGCCGCAGTCGCAGCCTTCGTTGATGCGACCGTCGCAGTTCTCGTCGCCCACCCCGGCGGCGTCGCAGAGCTCGGCGCGGGCCGGGCTCGAGTTGGGGTCGCCTTCCGCGCAGTCCGTCGTCGAGAGGCCGATCGGCTCGCGCGACGTGCTCCCGGCAGGGCACGAGCAATCGGAGAAGGAGCTGGCGTCTGCGGCGGCGAACCCGTCCCCGTCCGGGTCCTCCCAGCATCGAACGGTCACGCCTTCGTTGATCTCGCCATTGCAGTTCTCGTCGACCTCGCCGGCCGGATCACAGAGCTCAGGAGCGTCGGGGCCCACGCTCGCAGAGCGATCGTTGCAGTCGGTGCCACACACCAGCGTGCCGCTCGAGTGGAGGTTGCAACACTCCATGGACACGCTTCCGTCGCTATCTTCGTCGACTCCCAGGGTGTCCGGATTGCAGTCTTCGTCGACCCCCTCGGAGTCACAGACCTCGATGTTGCCGGGAAAGCGACTGGCGTCTTCGTCGTCACAGTCGTCACCGCCACAGGCCAGAGAGTCGTGACCATCGCCGTCCGCATCGGGGACGTCACAGGGCACGTCGCAGGAGTCCGAGGTCTCCACGCATTCGTCGGCCTCGCAGGGCGGGGGGCCGGCGACGCAGCCCGCGCTCGATGCGAGCGGCGAGTCGGGGCTACAGACCTCGATCCCGTTGCAGAACTGACCATCGCTGCACTCGTCGTCAGACGAGCAGACGACGGCTGCGTCACCGGTGGATGGGCCCCCGTCGTCGCCGCAGCTCACCAGGAGGAAGGCGAAGGCCAACGCGAGAGGCGCGAGGGGTCCGATGCGGCCCGAGTCGTTCCAAGTCACGAGGCACTCTACCCTCAATTCGGGTGGAAGGCAGAACCTTCTCCCTGGTGGCAGCTCCTGCCTATCGCTGGCGGGTATTCAGAACCCTGCGAGCGATGCCGTACGCGAACGCGAGTGGCGTCAGGCAGACGGCGAAGAAGATGCCGATCCATGCGTGGCTCGTGTTCCCGACCCTGCGCACGACGCTGTTGAGCGGGCGGTTGAAGAGCCCGTTCATGATGCAGAAGTCCTTCGAATAGGGCTCGCGGTGGTGCTTCGCGTGGGCGGGGAAGTCGATCAGCAGGTTCGCGCGCTGGAGGAGCGCGGCGATTGGCGGGAGCTGGTTCTTCCGCGCGTGGGCCCAGCGGTGAGACATCTGCATCACGTGCAGCCAGAGCACCATCGACAGGAAGACCACGTAGACCAGCGAGGTGTGGAAGGGCAGCACCGCGAGGAAGAGCAGCGTGAGTGGAAGGTGCATCACGTAGAGGTGCTCGTAGAGCGGGAGCTCGGTGATGCCGCGCGGGTCTGCGTGGTGCTTCTGGAAACCGTCGGCGAGGCTCTCGATGGCGTTGAGCTCGAGGGAGCGTGGGTTGTCGAGAATGATGTGCAGCAGCCCGCTGACCACGTCGGTCAGGAAGTAGCAGAAGACCACGACCATCAGGACGCCCGCGACCGAAGGCGGGTCCTGAGCGATCCAGTACGCCGACCAGGCCATCCCCAGCGTCATGACGATTGTGAACTTGTTGCTGTACCCGGCCTTCATGCAGGCCCCGTACTCAAGTGGTGTTGTTTGCGCAAGCACGAAATGTCCGAGAAACACAGGCGAAAGGCCGCGTGAAAGCTCCTCGTTATGGCGTGATAGGAGACCTCTATTAGATATTCGCAGTCATCTTCGTAGTCTATCGACTGTGGAACGAACCCACGGAGGAACCATGACCGATCTTCAGCAGCAGCGAGGGCCCGCGCGAGCGGCGGCGGCCCTCGTCCTACCCTTCTTCCTGGCCTGTGCGTCGGACACGCCGCCCGAGTCGCCACCCGCGCCCACCGGTGAGTCCGGCGGTGACGTTGCCGTCGCGCACGATGGCCCGACCACCAACGACGACTGGTGGCCCAACCGGCTCGACCTCCGCGTGCTCCAGCGCCATGGGCTGACCGGTGATCCGACCGACGAGGACTTCGACTACGCGGAGGCCTTCGCCGCCCTCGACCTCGACGAGGTCAAGGCGGACATCGAGCAGGTGCTCACCACGTCGCAAGACTGGTGGCCGGCGGACTACGGCCACTACGGCGGGCTGATGATTCGCCTCTCGTGGCACAGCGCGGGCACCTACCGGATCACCGACGGCCGCGGCGGTGCGGGCGAAGGGATGATCCGCTTCGCGCCGCTGAACAGCTGGCCGGACAACGTGAACCTCGACAAGGCGCGCCGGCTGCTCCTGCCGGTGAAGCTCAAGTACGGCCGCGCGCTCTCGTGGGCCGATCTGATCGTGCTCTCCGGCACCGTCGCGCTCGAGTCCATGGGCTTCCAGACCTACGGCTTCGGCGGTGGTCGTGAGGACGTCTACGAGCCGACGGACATCAACTGGGGCCCGGAGACCGAGTGGCTCGCCGACGAGCGCATGTCGGACGACGGGATCGGCCACGGCCTCGGCGCGACCCAGATGGGTCTCATCTACGTGAACCCGGAAGGTCCCGGCGGTCGCCCCGACCCGCTCGAGGCCGCGCGCCACATCCGCATGGCCTTCGGCCGCATGGCGATGAACGACGAGGAGACCGTGGCGCTGATCGCGGGCGGTCACACGCTCGGCAAAGCCCATGGCGCCGCGCGACCCGAGGGCAACGTCGGCGCGGAGCCCGAGGCCGCCGGTCTCGAGCAGCAGGGCCTCGGCTGGGAGAACAGCAACGGGTCAGGCAACGCCGGTGACACGATCACCAGCGGCCTCGAAGGCGCATGGACCTCGTCGCCCGCGCGCTGGTCGCGGCAGTACTTCCACAACCTCTTCGCCTACGAGTGGGAGCTCACCCGCAGCCCCGCGGGGGCGCAGCAGTGGACGCCGGTCGACGGCCCCGAGAACGTGCCGGACGCGCACGACCCCGAGACCTTCCACCGTCCGATGATGTTCACCACCGACCTCGCTCTTCGTGAGGACCCGGAGTACGGCCGCATCTCGCGTCGCTTCTACGAGCACCCGGAGGAGTTCGAGGCCGCGTTCGCGCGCGCCTGGTACAAGCTCACCCACCGCGACCTCGGGCCGCACAGCCGCCTCGTCGGCTCGGCCGTCCCCGACGAGCCGATGATCTGGCAGGACCCGGTGCCGGCCGTCGATCACCCGCTGGTCGACGCCGCGGACATCGCGGCCCTGAAGGCGAAGATCCTCGCGTCGGGCCTGACCATCGACCAGCTCGTGTCCACCGCATGGGCTTCTGCGTCGACCTACCGTGAGACCGACATGCGCGGTGGCGCCAACGGCGCGCGCATCCGTCTCGCGCCCCAGAGCGGCTGGGCCGCGAACGAACCGGAGGAGCTCGCGCGCGTGCTCGAGGTCCTCGGCGGGATCCAGACCGAGTTCAACTCGGCGCAGCGCGGCGGCAAGCGCATCTCGCTGGCCGATCTCATCGTGCTCGGCGGCGCCGCCGCCATCGAGAAGGCCGCGAAGGACGCCGGGATGGAGATCGAGGTGCCCTTCGCGCCCGGTCGGACCGACGCCACGGCGGAGATGACCGACGCCGAGTCCTTCGACGTCCTGGAGCCCCAGGCCGACGGGTTCCGCAACTACCTGCCCAGCGGGACCGAGCGGGAGGCGCTCGAGGGACTGGTCGAGCGCGCGGACCTGCTCTCGCTGACCGCGCCGGAGATGACCGTGCTCGTCGGTGGCCTGCGGGTCCTCGGCGCCAACCACGCCGACACCCGCCACGGCGTCTTCACCGCGAACCCCGGTCAGCTCACCAACGACTTCTTCGTGACCCTGATGGACATGGACGTCGAGTGGGAGCGCCGTGGGGACTCGCTCATCTACGAGGCTCGCGGCCGCGAGGGCGGTGACGTCGTGCGGACGGGAACCGCGGTCGATCTGCTCTTCGGATCGAACTCGCAGCTGCGAGCGCTCGCCGAGGTCTACGCCGGGGCCGACGCGAAGGAGCGCTTCGTGCGCGACTTCGTCGCCGCGTGGACGAAGGTGATGCGGCTCGACCGCTTCGACCTGCGCTGAGCCGAACCGGCTCCGCTTCCGCCGCGCGCCGAGCTCTCGGTGCGCGGCGGTCGCGTGTTGGCGTCAGGCCGACGCGACGTCGATGACGACCTTGCCGCGGGCGCGGCCGGTCTCGAGGTAGCGGTGCGCGTCGGCGATGTCGTCGAGCGGGAAGACACGGTCGATGACCGGGCGGATCTTGCCCGCTTCGATCAGGTCGGTGATGGCCTGGAGGTTCTCGCCGCTCGCCTTTCGGGTCACGAAGCGGAGCTTCACGTTCCGGCCGATCGCCGCGCACATCATGCGGGTGGCGGTCTTGCTCACCATCGCGGTGAGGCCGAGCGCGGGGCCGTATTGCTCGGTGTAGCCGGGGAGCCCCGCGGTGATGCACGCGACGCGACCACCGCGGCGCACCGTTCGGATCGCCTTGCGGACGTCCTCGCCGCCGATGCTCTCGAGGATCACGTCGACGCCGCTGGCGACCTCTTCGAAATCCTCGGTGCGGTAGTCGATGCAGACGTCGGCGCCGAGGCTGCGGACGAGCTCGTGGTTGCGCGGGCTGCAGGTGGTGAGCACCTCCGACGCGCCGAGCGCCTTCGCGAGCTGGATCGCGAAGGTGCCGACGCCGCCCGAGCCGGCCTGAACGAGCACCCGTTCGCCGGGCTGCACGTTGGCCGCGCCCACCAGGCAGTCCCAGGCGGTCAGGCCGACCAGCGGGATCGACGCCGCCTCTTCGTGGGTCAGGTTCTTCGGCTTGTGGGCCAGCTCGCTCTCGCGGACGGCGATGCGCTCGGCGTAGGTGCCGATGCGGCGGTGGCTCGGCGAGGCGTAGACCTCGTCGCCGACGGCGAAGCGGGTGACCTTCGCGCCGACCTCGGTCACCACGCCGGAGAGGTCCAGTCCGAGCTTCGATGGCATCGAGAGCCAGACCACGGAGCGCTGACCGCCGCCTCGGATCTTGTAGTCGATCGGGTTCACGCTCGAGGCGCGGATGGCGACGAGGACCTCGTTCGAGCCGACCGTCGGCTCCTCGACGTCTTCGATGCGGAACACATCGGGTTCCCCGTACTCGTGAATGCGCGCGGCCTTCATGCCAAACCTCCAAACCAGCTCAGAACGACGTCCGAGAGAAAGACCCAGACCGCGACCGGCGCCGCCAGCCCGATGGCCGAGCCGACGAAGTAGTCGCGGAAGCGCACGCGAGACATCGCGAGCGCGTAGTTGAGCGGCGGCGAGAGCATCAGGAAGGTCCGCAGCGCCACCACCGTGCGCACCGGACGCTCGTCGAGCTTCGCGAGCACCTTGCGCATCGGCTTCCAGCGGATCTCGTCGAGCGCCTGGCCGCCGACCGCGCGCACGACGACGAAGCTGAGCGTGATCGCGGCGAGCGCGCCGAGGTACGCCCAGAGGAAGCCCATGCCGGGGCCGTAGGCGACGCGAGCACCGACGAGGAACGCTGCGCCCGGTACCTGGATCAGCGAGCCGAGGCTGAACGCGCCGAGGTAGGCGAGGACACCGACGCAGCCGGCGCCGACCGCGAGCTCGCGGATGCCTTCCGGTGAGAGCGCCTCGCGCAGACCGAGCGCGTCGGCGGCGAACCAGAGCGCGCCGAGAACGACCACGAACAGGAGCAACTTCTTCATGACTTCACCAGAGTGCTGACGGCGACCTCGCCGACGTAGGCCTTGAGCTCTTCGCGCACCGTCGCGCTGTCGCCACCGATCGTCTCGAGCTCGGCGTCGGTCGTGAGGGCCACGCGCGTGAGCAGGAACATGAGCCCCTGCAGCGGCACGCGGAGCTCGCGCTCGCTGCGACCGAGGACCGGCGCGAGCAGGCGACTCGCGGTGTCGAGGTACCTCCGCTGCGCATCGCCGAGGCGCGCGTGGTGTGGGGCGTCGGCCTCGAAGACCGTGGTGCGCAGCAGGAAGCGGCTCGAACGGCTCCGTTCGAGCGCGTAGCCGACCGCGCACATCGCGGCGCGCCGGATCACCGTCTTCACGTCGCCCGCGTGCTCGGCGACCACCTTCAGGAGGTCGCCCTCGAGCCCTTCGAGATCCACGAAGCACTCCTCGACGCAGCGCTCGTGGAGCTCGTCCTTCGTGCCGAAGTGGTGGTGGATGGTCGCGAAGGTGACCCCCGCGTCCGCGGCGATCTGGCGAAGCGAGGTCGCCTTCAGCCCCTGCTCGCCGAACCGATGAACGGCGGCGTCGAGAATGCGCTGGCGGGTCAGCGCAGGGTCGGCATTTCGCGGGCGTCCCATCGGCGGAGAAACTTATGTATCGATAGATAAGTTTCGTCAAGCCGCCGCTCTCGAACAGCGCCTGGTGCACCCCTAGACCCGAGGGGTGCACCCTTACACCCGAGGGACGCTCTTGAGTTCTTGAGTTTTTGTCACGAGATCATTGAGAAATTCTCTGTGAAAACTGGGAAAGAACTCAAGAGCGTCCCTCGGGTGTAGAACTCCAGTGGGCGTCGAGGGGTGGGTCGTTGCTCCTCGTTTGGTGTGTCTTTACGGGATCCGACGATTCGTGGTGCCATGGTCGAGTGCTGATCGAATGCGCGCATTGTGGGGCCCCGCTCGACGTGGCGGAGGGGAAGCGGCAGACCACGTGCGCCTACTGCGGTCGGCTGCAGGAGGTCCGGAGCGCGCGCACGATGCAGCAGCCGCAGGGCTGGAAGGCCCCGCAGCAGTGGACGCCGCCGGCGCACTTCCCGGCGCAGTCGCGTCCGCTCCAGCTCGACGCGTCGGTCGCCGCGCAGCAGGCCGGCAAAGCGGTTCGCGGCGTTCTCTGGGGCGTCGGATGCACGGTGCTCCTGTCGATCGTGGTGCCCGGGATCATCCTCTACTTCGTCTTCGCGAAGACCACCGACGCGGTCGAAGGGGCACTTGGTGGCGTCAACGGACCGAACATCGAGATCCCCAACATCCCGAACATCGGCGTCGGCACCCAGTCGAACCAGCCGATCGAGTGCGTGGGCGCCGGCAGCGTGATCCGCACCAACGCCGATGTGAACGTGCCCACCGGACCGGCGGTGATCGTTCGAGACGGCTGTCAGCTGCGCCTGGTGAACACGAACGTCCGCGGCAAGGACGGCATCCGCATCGAGGGCAGCGGCGAGGTCACCATGATGAACGGCACCGTCACCGTGGAGGGCACGGCGTTCTACGCTTCGGGTGGGTCGGTCACGTTCACGAACGTCGAGCTCAGCGGAAAGCACGGCATCGCGACCGAGGGCGACGCCGACGTGCGCCTCGTGAACGGCGGCATTCGCGCCGATCAGGTCGCCATCCAGGCCCGCGGACACTCCACCGTGCACCTGGTCAACGCGAGCCTCGTGGGCGAGGTCGAGCAGGACCCGACCGCCACCGTCCGCCAGTGATTCCACCACTGCGCACCATGTGGACGTAGGGCACACATCGCCCGCAAAAGACGGGGTGTCGGTATTCCGAGGCGCTTGACGCCCAGCGTGACTCGAGCATCCTATCTGTCCCCGTCTGCGGCCCCCGAGGGTCCACGACGTCCTCCCCGATGCGCCTCGTCTCCCTCGCGTGCGTTCCGTTCTTCTTCCTGCCGCTCGACACGCGGCAGGTCGCGCCGCTCATCGAGGAGGTGGTCGAAGCCGAGCCGGAATCGGAGACTGTGCCGGTCCGCCGACAGCTCGCGGAGGCGTCGGAGCCCCCGACGCACCGAGCGGCCCCGAGCGGGTGCTCTGCGCCACCGGCGCCAGGGGAATCGCAGTCCATCGGTCGCCCGACGCGCGGCGAGCTCACCAAGGGTCGCTTCCTCCGCGAGTCCGAGCTCATCCACCACGTGGACTCGGACGAGTGCAACTACTGGGGCACCGACGAGCTGGTCGGGGCGATTCGACGCGCCGCCGCTGCGGTCGCTGCCGAGCACCCCGGCCACCGACTGACCGTCGGCGAGCTCTCGCAGCGCGGGGGTGGCGACATTCGCGGCCACGCGTCCCACGAGAACGGTCGGGACGTGGACTTCGGCTTCTACTTCGTCGACGAGGAGGGCCTGCCCTTCGAGCCCTCGCGCTTCGTCGACGTCCGCCGCGACCGCACCGCCCACGTGGGCGGCCACGAGCTCACGTTCGACGTCGAGCGCAACTGGCGCCTCATCGAGGCGCTGCTCACGGACGAAGAGGCCGATCTGAACATCATCGTGGTCAGTGGTCGCATCCGTGACTGGCTCCTCGCTCACGCGCGCTCCATCGGTGTCCCCGACGCGCTCTACCAGCACGCGTCTCGCGTGCTCCTGCGCCCCCGACGGGGTCGACACCCGCACCGAAACCACTTCCACGCGCGCATCTACTGTCCTCCGAGCGACGCGGAGTGCCGGGATCGCGGCCGCGTCTGGGACTGGGTCGAGCAGGCCCGGGCAGCCCGAGCGGAGCGCCTGGAAGGGCCCTCCGAAGCGGCCACACCCTGACTTCCCGGGTGCTCCTTGAGATGGGAGCGCCATTTCTGGTACCAACGCCCCTTCGCTCTCGGGTTGGGGGAGCGGCGGATGGGGTCTGCCCATACGCCGGCCGTCTTCCGTCCGGGGGATTCCCCACGCGGGGATCGCTGGAGGTATCGGGATGGCACGCAAGGTCGTGGGTGGGCTCATTCAGGCGAGCAACGCGCTGAACGACGAGAACGCGTCGGTGCAGGAGATCGCGGACGCCGCGCTCGAGAAGCACATCGGCATGATCGAAGAGGCCGCGAAGAAGGGCGTCCAGATCCTCTGCCTGCAGGAGATCTTCAACGGGCCCTACTTCTGTCCGAGCCAGGACCCGAAGTGGTGCGACCAGGCCGAGCTCATCCCCGATGGGCCGACGACCCAGAAGATGATGGAGCTCGCGAAGAAGCACGAGATGGTCATCGTCGTGCCCATCTACGAGCGCTCGCCGGTGCAGGGCGTCTACTACAACAGCGCCGCGGTCATCGACGCCGACGGCAGCTACCTCGGGACCTACCGGAAGAACCACATCCCCCACACCAACCAGTTCTGGGAGAAGTACTTCTTCAAGCCGGGCAACCTCGGCTACCCGGTCTTCCAGACGCGCTACGCCAAGGTCGGCGTCTACATCTGCTACGACCGCCACTTCCCGGAGGGCGCGCGCCTGCTCGGGCTCAACGGCGCGGAGATCGTGTTCAACCCGAGCGCGACCGTCGCCGGTCTCAGCGAGTACCTCTGGAAGCTCGAGCAGCCCGCCCACGCGGTCGCGAACGGCTACTTCCTCGGTGCGATCAACCGCGTCGGTACCGAGGCGCCCTGGAACATCGGTGAGTTCTACGGCCAGAGCTACTTCGTGAACCCGCGCGGTCAGTTCCTCGCCGAGGGCAGCCGCGACCAGGACGAGATCATCGTCGCCGAGATGGACCTCGACATGATCGAAGAGGTCCGCCGCACCTGGCAGTTCTATCGGGACCGTCGGCCGGACACCTACGGCGACATGATCGAACAGCTCCCCTGAAGCGCGAGAGACCCTGATGGCTACGACCCTCATCAAGAACGGCCGCATCGTCACCGCGGTCGACGACTACTTCGCGGACGTCTTCATCGACGGCGAGACCGTCGCGCAGATCGGCAAGGACCTGCAGGTCCAGGCGGACCAGACCATCGACGCCAAGGGCAAGCTGGTCCTCCCCGGCGGGATCGATCCGCACACGCACCTCGACATGCCCTTCGGCGGCACCACCAGCGCCGACGACTTCGAGACCGGCACCATCGCGGCGGCCCACGGTGGCACGACCTGCCTGATCGACTTCGCCATCCAGGAGAAGGGCAAGTCGACCATCGAAGGCCTCGACACCTGGCACGGCAAGGCCGATGGCAAGGCGACCATCGACTACGGCTTCCACATGATCATCACCGACATGCCCGTGGAGCGCATGCCGGAGATGACCAAGCTCCGCGACGAGGGCGTGAGCTCGTACAAGCTCTTCATGGCGTACCCCGGCGTGCTCTACGTCGACGATGGCGTGCTCTACCGCGCCTTCCGGCAGGCCGGCCTCGACGGCACGCGCATCTGCATGCACGCGGAGAACGGCATCGTCATCGACGAGATCGTCCGCGAGGCGGTCGCCGACGGAAAGGTCGACCCGAAGTACCACGCGCTCACTCGCCCGACCCGCATGGAGGCCGAAGGCGTGCACCGCTCGATCGCGATCGCCGAGGTCGCCGACGTGCCGCTCTACATCGTGCACCTCAGCTGCCACGACGCGCTCGAAGAGGTGAAGCGCGGCCGGGCCCGCGGCGTGAACGTGATCGCCGAGACCTGCCCGCAGTACCTGCTGCTCGACCAGAGCATCTACGACCAGGGCTTCGAGGGCGCGAAGTGGGTGATGACCCCCGCGCTCCGCGAGAAGTGGAACCAGGAGTCGCTCTGGCAGGGGCTGCAGTTCCGCGACCTCGAGACCATCGCCACCGACCACTGCCCCTTCTGCTTCAAGGACCAGAAGGAGCTCGGGCGCGAGAGCTTCACCAAGATCCCCAACGGCGCCCCCGGCGTCGAGAACCGCATGAGCGTCATCTACGACGCCGGCGTGGTGAAGGGCCGCATCGGCCTCAACCGCTTCGTGGAGCTCACCAGCACTGCCGCGGCCAAGGCGTTCGGCCTCTTCCCCAAGAAGGGCACCATCGCCGTCGGCTCCGACGCGGACATCGTGATCTTCGATCCGGATCGCAAGGAGACCATCAGCGTGGACAACGAGTTCACCCACCACATGAACGTCGACTACTCGGCGTACGAAGGCCGTGAGGTCCAGGGTTGGACGGAGACCGTGCTCAGCCGCGGCCGCGTCATCATCCGGAACGGCAAGCTCGAGACCCGCGGCGGCGGTCAGTTCGTGAAGCGCGTCGGCGTGGGGGAGTTGTTGCGATGAGCGAGAAGATCACCAGCAAGGAAGTCCGCGAGAAGCACGCCAAGCACCTCTTCCCCGCGGTTGCGAACTTCTACGAAGAGCCGGCCGTGCTCGTGGAGGGCCACGGCACCAAGCTCACCGACCTCGATGGGAACGACTACCTCGACTTCTTCGGCGGCATCCTGACGGTCTCCCTCGGTCACTCGAACGAGGAGATCAACGACGCCGTCATCGCGCAGATCCAGCGGCTGACCCACGTCAGCACGCTCTACCCGACGGTGCCCATCGTGGAGCTCGCCGAGAGGCTCACCGCCGCGACCCCGGGCAAGCTCGAGAAGGCCTTCTTCACGGCCAGCGGCACCGAGGCCGACGAGACCGCGGTCATGATGGCCCAGGTCTTCACCGGCAACAGCGAGCTGGTCGCGCTCCGCCACGGCTACTCCGGGCGCAGCCTCCTCGCCCAGTCGCTGACCGCGCACAACACCTACCGCGCGGTGCCGAGCCAGATCGCGGCCATCAAGCACGGCCTGGCGCCCTACTGCTACCGCTGCCCGATGAAGCTCGAGTACCCGAGCTGCGGCGTCGCGTGCGCGAAGGATCTCGACGAGCTCATCCAGACGACCACGACCGGCAAGATCGCCGGCATGCTCGTCGAGCCCATCCAGGGCGTCGGCGGCTTCGTGACTCCGCCGAAGGAGTACTTCCAGATCGCGCAGGAGATCATCGCCAAGTACGGCGGGGTCTTCATCGCCGACGAGGTCCAGACAGGCTTCGGCCGCACCGGCAAGATGTGGGGCATCGAGCAGTACGGCGTGGAGCCGGACATGATGACGATGGCCAAGGGCATCGCGAACGGCTTCCCGCTCGGCGCCATCGTGACCACCGCGCCGATCGCCGACAGCCTGAAGAAGGGCTCGATCAGCACCTTCGGCGGCAACCCGGTGAGCTGCACGGCCGGCAACAAGGTGCTCGAGATCATCGAGCGGGACGACCTCTGCGGCAACGCCGAGGCGATGGGCGCGGTCCTCCGCGAGGGCCTCGAGGCGCTCCAGAAGAAGTACCCGAAGATCATCGGCGACGTTCGCGGCATGGGGCTGATGCAGGCCCTCGAGCTCGTGAAGAACGAGGAGGCCGGCGACCGCACCCCGAACCCCGAAGCCACCAAGGCGCTCTTCGAGCAGACCAAGAAGCGCGGTCTGCTGATCGGCAAGGGCGGCCTCTGGGGCAACACCATTCGAATCGCGCCGGCGTTGAACATCGGCGAAGACGAGATCCGTGAAGGGCTGAAGATCCTCGGCGAGTCCTTCGCGGCCATGGAGACCGCGTGACCAGACTCCCCGACGACCGCCTCGAGACGAAGCTGCCCGACAAGGCGCCGCTCTACACTCGCCCCGAAGCGATCACCGAAGCCAACCGGTGCATCTACTGCGTGGACGCGCCCTGCGTGCAGGCGTGCCCGACCGGGATCGACATCCCGACCTTCATCCACAAGATCGCGACGGACAACGTGAAGGGCTCGGCGCGGACGATCTTCGCGGCGAACCTGCTCGGCACCAGCTGCGCGCGGGTCTGTCCGGTGGAGGTGCTCTGCGCCGGCAGCTGCGTCTACAACCACTGGGGTCGCGAGCCGATCGCCATCGGTCGGCTGCAGCGCTACGCGACCGAGAACGCGATCGCCCAGGACGCGGAGCTCCTGAGCAAGACGCGAAAGCCCGCGACCGGCAAGACCATCGCATGCATCGGCGGCGGTCCTGCTTCGCTCGCGGCGGCGGGCCACCTCGCGCTCGATGGGCACACCGTCCACGTGTACGAGAAGCGTGCCGTCGCCGGTGGTCTCAACACCACCGGCGTCGCGCCCTACAAGCTGCACTCGGAGGCCTCGCTGGCGGAGGTCGAGCTGATCCTCGCGCTCGGTGACATCGAGCTGAAGACCGGCGTGGAGATCGTCGACGGCGAGGCCGGCGAAGGTCAGGTCTTGGTGGCCAAGCTCGCGGCGGACTACGACGCGGTCTTCATCGGCATCGGCCTCGGCCCGGACAACGCGCTCGGCGTCGAAGGCGAAGAGGGTGAGGGCAGCGTCGGCGCGGTCGAGTACATCGAGCGGCTCAAGCTCGAGAGCGGTATGGGCCTCGACGGCATCGGGACCGCGCTCGTGGTCGGCGGCGGCAACACCGCCATCGACATCGCGCGCGAGCTCGCGCAGCTCGGCGTGCCCGACGTGGCGATGGTCTACCGAAAGACCGAGGCCGCGATGAGCGGCTACCACCACGAGATGGTCGACGCCCGAAAGGACGGGGTCCGGCTCGTCGAGAACCGGCAGCCGACGGGCGTCGTCCGCGAGGGCGGCAAGGTCACCGGCCTGAAGGTGAAGGCGACCGACACCGGCGCCGAGGAGACGCTGGCGTGCGACCTGGTGGCGATGGCCATCGGTCAGAGCCGGCTCACGAAGCTCGCGGCCGCCTTCGGTGGGGTCGAGCTCGACGGCAAGGGACGGGTCCAGGTCGACCCGGCGACCCACCGCACCGGGAACCCGAAGGTCTACGCCGGCGGGGACTGCGTGAACGGCGGCAAGGAGGTCGTGAACGCGGCCCAGCACGGCAAGCTCGCCGCCCGCGCCATCACCGCCAGCTTTGGCGGAGAAGAGAACTGATGCGACAGAGTCGCATCCGCGAGCGAAGCGAGGCGGAGTCGGGGAGGGGCCCCGTCTCGAGCTTTGCTCGAGTGGGGAGGGGTTTGCACCAAACCCCAGGAGGACAAAGTGGCTGACTTGAGCATCGAGTTCTGCGGCGTGAAGTCGCCCAACCCCTTCTGGCTGGCCAGCGCGCCGCCGACCAACACCGGCGACCAGGTGAAGCGTGCCTTCGCCGCCGGGTGGGGTGGGGCGGTCTGGAAGACCCTCGGCAACCCGATCGTGAACGTGTCGAGCCGCTTCGGCGGGGTCGACTACGGCTCCACGCGGATGATGGGCCTCAACAACATCGAGCTCATCACCGACCGGCCGCTCCAGGTGAACCTGGACGAGATGGCCGACGTGAAGAAGCACTACCCGGACCACACGCTCATCGCGTCGCTCATGGTCGACACCCGCGAGGAGTGGCACGAGATCATCCAGAAGGTCGAAGACGTCGGCTCGGACATGCTCGAGCTGAACTTCGGCTGCCCGCACGGCATGTGCGAGCGCGGCATGGGCTCGGCGGTCGGCGCGGAGCCGGAGGTGCTCAAGACCATCGTCGGCTGGGTCATGGAGAAGGCCAACGTGCCGGTGATCGTGAAGCTCACGCCGAACGTGGGCGACATCGCCGAGCCCGCGCGCGCCGCCCTCGAGGCGGGCGCCGATGCGGTCAGCCTGATCAACACCGTGAAGTCGATCGTCGGTGTGGACCTGGACCGGATGGTGCCGCTCCCCGTGGTCGGCAACGGCTCGTCCAACGGCGGCTACTGCGGCCCGGCGGTCAAACCCATCGCGCTGCACCTGCTGGGGCAGACCGCGAAGGTCTTCCCGAAGCCCATCAGCGGCATCGGCGGCATCAGCACCTGGCGCGACGCCGCCGAGTTCATGGCACTCGGTTCGACCAGCGTGCAGGTCTGCACCGCGGTCATGCATTACGGCTACCGCATCGTCGAAGACATGATCGAGGGCCTCTCCGACTTCCTCGACGAGAAGGGCATGGACTCCGCGATGGACCTCGTGGGCAAGGCCGTGCCGCAGTACAAGGACTGGGGCGACCTCGACCTGAACTACCACGTGGTCGCGGACATCGACCCCGACAAGTGCATCGGCTGCCAGCTCTGCTTCGTCGCCTGCATGGATGGAAGCCACCAGTGCATCCACATCCCGGGCATGAGCGACGAGGACAAGAAGAAGGCCGGCCACGTCGCCTTCCCGACGGACGTTCCCGATCGCCCGGTGACCGCCAAGGGTGGCACGCCCGGCGCGCGCATCCCCTACGTGCACGAAGAAGAGTGCGTCGGCTGCAACCTCTGCGCGCTCGTCTGTCCGGTCGAGGGCACCATCACGATGGTCGAGAAGCGCAAGGCACCGGAGAGCGAGACCTGGAACGACCGGGTCGCGGCCGGCAAGGATCTGGTCCCCGGTGGTCTGGATGCCACGCGCAAGGCGCGCGGCGCCGACTGACCCGTGGCCGGAGCCACCGTAGAGCCGGATCCCATCGACGGGTCCGACCCCAGTCTCTTCAACAACGACCTCGCGCCGACCCCCGAAGCCGGCAAGACGTGGAAGTGGACCAACATCGCCGCCCTCTGGGTCGGCATGGTGGTCTGCGTCCCGACCTACATGCTCGCCGCGGGCATGGTCTCGGAAGGCATGAGCTGGTGGCAGGCCGTGCTCACCGTCGCGCTCGGGAACATCATCGTCCTCCTGCCGATGATGCTCGTCGGTCACGCGGGAACGAAGCACGGCATCCCCTTCCCGGTGCTGCTCCGCTCGAGCTTCGGCACCGTCGGTGCGAACGTGCCGGCGCTCCTGCGCGGCCTGGTCGCCTGCGGTTGGTTCGGCATCCAGACCTGGGTCGGCGGCTCCGCCATCTACACGCTCATCAACGCCGTCAGCGGTGACTCCATCGCAGGCGAAGAGCTCGCCGTGCTCGGCATCGACGGCGGCCAGTTCGCCTGCTTCGTCGGCTTCTGGGCGCTGCACGTCGTCTTCATCAAGTTCGGCACCGAGTCGATCCGCTGGCTCGAGACCCTCGCCGCGCCGTTCCTCATCCTGATGGGTCTGGCGCTCCTCGCGTGGGCCTACACCGAAGCCGGCGGCTTCGGCGAGATGCTCTCGACCCCTTCGCAGTTCGACCACGGTCAACCGAAGGAGGGGCAGTTCTGGGACGTCTTCTTCCCGAGCCTGACCGCGATGGTCGGCTTCTGGGCGACCCTCTCGCTGAACATCCCGGACTTCACTCGCTACTGTAAGACGCAGAAGGACCAGATCGTCGGCCAGGCCGTAGGTCTCCCGCCGACGATGGCGCTCTTCGCGTTCATCGGCGTCGCCGTCACCAGCGCCACCGTCGTCATCTACGGAGAGGCGATCTGGGACCCGGTCCAGCTCCTCGGCAAGATGGGCGGCACGGCGGTGGTCTTCGCGCTGGTCGCGCTGGTCGTCGCCACGCTGACCACCAACCTGGCGGCCAACGTCGTCGCCCCGGCCAACGGCTTCTCGAACATCGCGCCCGAGAAGATCAGCTTCAAGATGGGCGGCTACATCACCGCCGGCCTCGGCCTGGCGATGTTCCCCTGGAAGCTCCTCGAGAGCACCGAGGGCTACATCTTCACCTGGCTCATCGGCTACTCCGCGCTCCTCGGTCCCATCGCGGGCATCCTGATCAGCGACTACTTTCTCCTCCGCCGCACCGAGCTCGACGTCGAGGACCTCTTCCGCAAGAGGGGTCAGTTCTCCTTCGGAGGCGCCGGTTGGAACTGGCGTGCGCTCGTGGCGCTCGTGGTCGGCGTCGCGCCCAACGTGCTGGGCTTCCTGAAGGCCGCGGGTGCGGTCGAAGAGGTCTCCCCGATCTGGAGCGACATCTACACCTACGCCTGGTTCGTCGGCTTCTTCATCAGCGGCGGGCTCTACTTCGCCCTCTCGCGCTTGGCGCCGCCCCCGCACCTCGACCCGGCCGAGCCCACCGACTTCTGAACCGATGCAACGGATCCTGTGCCTCATCGCTCTCTTCGGCCCGCTCGCCTGTGGGAGCGATCCCGCACCGCCCGAGCCGGTGGAGGCCAACGCCTCCGGAGGCGAGGTTCCACCGCATGCGGCGGGTGACGCGGCCTTTCCGGTCGGTCCGACGCGTCCGCCGCTCGCTCCAGGGGTCATCGCACGACTCGAGGCGCTCGATACCGATGTAGAGGTCCGAGTGGTGTTCTCGCCCGAGATGCCGCCTCCCTGGTCCACCCTCGCCGAAGAGCTGAGGGCCATCATCGCTCAGTACGCGCGACACGCGAACGGGCACCTGCGGCATGGCGATGTGGTGATCGATCCGTCGCGCACCGAGATCGACGGAGTGCCACGAGTGCAGCAGCCCGTGATGGAGGGGACCGTCTACCGCACCGTCGAGCTCTTCCGCGGGGCCGTGATCCGCTCGGCGCACGGTGAGCACGTGCTGCCGTACATCGACGATGCAGCGGAATTCGAGCGCACCCTGCTTCGTTACATCCAGCTGCTGAGCCATCCTCCTCACGCGATCGGCGTGGTCGCGTCGCTCTACCGAGAGGGCGACGACCCGACCCTCGGACTCGGCGAGGTGCTCGGCCACTACCGGGTGCACCCCGCGACGCTGGCGGAGCCCGTGAGCACCGAGCTGCGGGCGCTCCTTCTGGTGGAACCGCAAGGCCTGGACGAAGTGGCGTTGCGCCATCTCGCCCGCTACCTGAAGCAGGGTGGCTGCGTCGCGGTGCTGGGCGGAGGTCTCGCCGTGACCGTCGGTTCGGGTACGCCCTACGCTTCACCGGGGACGCCGGGACTGCTCCCCTTGCTCGAGCCCTGGGGGGTGACCCTGGGCGACCGGCTCGTGCTCGACCCTCGGTCCGTGCGCGTTCCCATGCGCTCCGCCGTCGGCTTCGTGCCCGTTCCCTACCCACCCGGGCCGAGTGTGCCCTTGGCCGAAGACCATCCGCTTCGATCGGTCGGGGAGAGCGTGAACCTCCTCTTCACCGGCGCGTTGACTCTCTCCGGCCCTCTCGCGAACGGCGAGGTCTGGCTGAGATCCAGCGAAGAGAGCACCTCACTCGCGCTCGACCCGGACCAGCCCTTCCTCCTCGCACCCCGTGAACCCTCGGCATGGCCGACAGGCGGAGAGCCGGGAGCACAACCACTCCTCGTCGCCCTCGAGGGAACGCTCCCGCTTCCCTTCGGCATGGGCGACACGCCAGCCGGGACCCGCGTCCTGGTGGCTGGCACCGGATCGTTCCTGCGACCGGACTTCCGGGCGCCGGCCGCGCTGGGTGACGCCCAGACCGATTACACCATCGCCCACCTCCTCATCGACTGGTTGGTGGGCGATGGACCCTCGATCGACGACGGAGCGTGACTCCCGATGGAGGCTGGACCTCCGGGGCGAACCTCGAGTGCTGCCACCGCGCCATCGAGCGCTGAGCGCCGCGCATGCTAGAGCGCGGCATGCGTCCGTGGCTCATGGTCGTCCTTCTCGTCGCCTGTGGCGGAGCCCAGTCCGGTGGCTCGTCGGAGGTGCGGAGCATTCACGACTTCCCGGAGCCGGCGAAGCTGGACGAGCGTCTCGCGGCGGCACCGGCGCCGGAGTCGTTGCTCTCCGAGGCGGTGACGGAGGCCGAAGGGTGGCGGATCGAAGGAGACCTCCCGGAGACGCCCGCGCCCGAGCCTCACGAGTCCGACAGTCCGGAGGGGCGCTTGATCCTCGGGGCCGCGGCCTCACGACCATCCGTCGAAGCGACGGCTGCGGCCCACTGCCTCGCGCGGGAGACGGCCGACCACTGGCTCCGCACCGGACGCTACGCCGCCCGAGGCCATCGCCGGTTCTTGGCAGCGCGGTGCGGCGTGACGGGTTCCTCGCTCTCGCTCTTGGCGGTGCCGCTCGCTGAGACCGAGAGCGTCGACGATGCCTCCGCCGACCTGCTGCGCTACCTGGAGGAACACCTGGACGGGGAGGGACTACGACACGTCGGTCTCGCCGTGGCCCGGAAGGACACCGGCTCGGGGGTCGCGATGCTGGCCGTCGAGCACGCCATCGCGAGGCTGCACATCGTTCGCCCAAAGCCCACCGACCAGGGGTTCGTGCTCGTCCGTGGCCGCATCCTGAAAGACGTCCGCTACGTCACCGGCTACCTGAACCAAGGCACCGATCGGGTCATGGAGTGCGAACGCGCCAACAACCTCTCGCTCCCCGAGTTCGCCATCCGCTGCGTGATGGACCCCGCCGACGACCACGCGAGTCTCGACGTCGTGGCGTATGAGCCGGACCGGATGCTCGGCGAGGCCGTGGCGTCGCTTCTCGTTCGTCGCGACGACGCCACCATTCGCGACTACGAGATGCGGCCGGTCGGGGCGTCGACCACCCCGCCGAACGCCGACGAGTTCGCGCGCGCGGTGGTCTCTCGGGTCAACGGCATCCGAGAAGCCGGTGGGCTGGGACGGCTGCGCTTGGCCGCGAGTCAGAGCCAGAAGATGGTGCGCGCCGTTCCACACTTCTTCGCGCCGGATGCGGACGGGGAGCTTCAGGACCTGATCGCCCTCACCATGATCGCGGGCTGGAACGTGGAGGGGCTGGTCCAGGACGCCAGCTTCTCGTCGTCGCAGGTTCGTGAGCGCGACGTGAGTCGATGGGTGGCCTACGCGCTCGAGCGACCCTTCATGCGGCACACCCTCCTCGCGCCCGAAGCGGACGCTCTCGCCGTCAGCGCGCTCGTGGAGCCCGGCGGAGTCAGCGCGCTGTTCACCCACTACGAGCTCTTCGACGAGACTCGCCCTCGCTTCGACGACGTCGCCGTCGCCATCCTCGACCGCATCACCGAGGTCCGGGTCGCGCGGGGTCTCCCGGCGCCGACCGAGGTGCGCGACAACTCGGCGCTCCAGGCCGAGGTCGATCGGGTCCGCACCGATGGCAAGGACATCGACGACGCGCTGGAGGTGGCGCTGCGGCGCTCGGTTCGGCAGTGGAACCACGCGATCACCGGGTTCTGGATGCACGTCGGTGGCAACCCCGGGGCCTTCACCGTGCCCGACTCGCTGCTCCAGCCGGGAGAGCTCTATCTCCAGGCCGCGGCGACCTTCCATCGCGCGCCGGGCGCGCCGTGGGGTCAGTACCTGGTCTTCCTGGTCACGACCCGCTGACCGCGTCGGCGATCTTCACGTTCAGGACTGGCGTCACCTCGTCGACCACCGACCAGTCGCAGTCCTCGACGTCGAGTGCGGGCTCCTGATGCGAGTACTGGTCGGTCCGACCGCCCTTCATCTCGATGAGGTCGGTCCGCCACCAGCCGTCGGCCGGCGGCAGCCGGTGGAAGTACGAGTAGGCCAGGTTCCGGGCGGCGTCGGGCACCGTCAAATGGGTGTCCCACAGGCCACGGTGCAGTCCCGGCGCGAGCGCCGACGGCGTCGCATCTCGAGACTTCAGCGCCGCCATCGTCTCCTCGTCCACGAAGTCGCTCGCGAGCCAGCCGCGCTCGAGCGCCCACGCGGCGAAGAGCACCGTCTCCGCGCTCAGCTCGCCCAGCCGACGCCCCTGGTCGATTTGGAGCATGGGGTTCGCGCCCGGAGACGCATCGAAGATGACCGAGCGCTCCGCGTCGACCACGTGCCGCCAGTGCGGCCGGTTGGCCACTCCTCGGAACACGCTCGGCTCACCGAACGCCGCACGAAGGGCCTCCTCCGAGGGCTCGGCGGGGAGACCGAAGAGCGCGTCGGTACCCCAGCCGCCGAACTTCTTCGTGAGCCACACGACCGACAGGCGAGGAAAGGCCGCGGCCTTCGTCTTCGGTACCACCGGGTAGTCCGGGTGCAGGATGTCCGGCACGAAGCCCATCTCCAGCCCCTCCTTGGCGGCCGTGACGTACTTCATCGAACTGTTGGCCATCTGCTTGGGCAGCTTCTTCGCCAGCCCGCTGCGGACGCTCTCCATGAACGCGCGAAGCGCCTCGTCGTCGACGGTGCGTCCCACGACGGACACCACCTGCTCCAGCTCGATGCTCATGTCGCCCTCCTCGGTCGGCGGACTCTACCCGGGCTCAATCCTTCGGCACCAGGCGGAGCTGGACCAGCCCGTGCGAGAAGCTCTGGCAGTCGGCGACCTCGAAGTGGCGTCGGCGCGCGACGCCGGCGAAGAGCGGGTGCCCTTTGCCCAACACGACGGGGATCATCGTGACGATGAGCTCGTCGACCAACCCGGCGTCGAGCGCCTGTCGGACGATCTCGCCGCCATCGAGATACACGTCCTTGCCGCCGGCCGTCTCGAGCGCCTGCGCCACCAGCACCTCGATCGACCCCGAGAGCGCCTGCACCGTCCCGGGCGGGTCCTCGTCGAGCGCTCGGCGCGTGGCGACCAGCACCGGCGTCTCACCGTAGGGCCAGTCCACGTCGAAGCCGCGGACCACGTCGTAGGTGCTGCGCCCCATCAGCAACGCACCGACCGACGCCATGAAAGCCGAGTACCCATGATCTTCGAGCGGCTCCTCCTCGGTCCCCTCAGGGAGCCAGCTCAGATCGTGGTCCTCGCCCGCGATGAAGCCATCGAGGCTGGAAGCGATGAACACCCGCGCGCGACCGGTCATGGGCACACCATACCTCGGGTCCGTGACACGAGAACTGCCGCGCGATGACGTTACCCGTCGATTCGCACCGACTCGTACAACTCGCGGAACTCGTCGAAATCGAACTCAGGGAAGAGCGCCGGCATCTTCTGTCGGAATCCGTCGACGTTGGCTGTGCGGCACCCGTGGCAATCTCGACCAACGCGTTTGCCACCACCGCTCAGCAGGAGGGGGTCACGCAGTGGGGAACTCCGTCGCCGTCGGCATCGAAGCAGGTCCACCCCGCATCACAATCCCAGCTGTCCCTGCACAGCGGCTGACACGTCTCGGTCGCAGGATCGCATGCGAGCCCGAGCGGGAAGTCCTCCAACGTCTCGACCGGTGTCTCACAGGGCCCGGCGCACGACTCGCCGACACCGGGTGGCGGCGCAAACGCGCCGGCGTTGCACGAGCCGATGAGCAATCCACGCTCGGTCGGGCTGGTCCCGACCCAGGCGACGCGCTGGGGAGAGTCGCCGCAATACCGATTCACGAAGTCGGAGAAATCGTCGTAGACCCAACCGACCGCGTCGGGATCGAGTGGCTCGTCGTCCGTGCCGATGGCCACCTGGTTCACCCTGCATCGGAGCAGGGCCCGCGATTCGTCGATGCCCGCGCTCGTTCGCCCCGGCAGCTCTTCGCAGCGTTCGATCTCGAGCGGATCGAGGAGCTCGTAGACGGCGCAGCCGATGCGACCATCGGGTTCCCGCCGATAGGGGCGTGGGAAGCAGCCTGCCCACCCGCCGGGTCCGACTGCGTCGATCAGAGTGTCGATCGACCCGCTCAGGTCGTCCGCGCAGGTCGATCCGACCAGGCCGAACGACTGCCAGCCGTCGAGTGCAGCCGCCGTTTCGACCAGCCGCCGAGGCGGTGACGACGTTCCCAGCATCGACGTGCAGCCAACCGGGACGGTATCCGAGCGTTGCTGCATTCGCGGATCGGTCAGCGCCTCGGTCATCTGCTCCGCCAGCGGCAGGTTCGGGTCCGGCACGAGATCCAGCGGGACACCGACGATCGGCATCACGTAGAGCTGCCCGTCCGGGCGCAGCGACTCGAGCCCTTCCACGAAACGTTCGACGGCGTGCAGTGCTTCGGGATGGTCGAGGCAGCGATCGGCGAGCGCCCCCGGATGGTCGGGAGACTCGAGCTCGAAGAGGCCGGGCTCGGCCGCCGAGCAATCGTCCCCTTGGCTGAGGATCACGACCGCCAGCGTCGACGACTCGCGCAGGAAGCCGAGATTCGCGCCGTCACCGTGGCCTGCGGCTCCGTTCTCGAATCGGGTGGCCGAGGTGCTGGGCGTGAGCGCCTTCAGCGCTGCCTCCAGCGGCTGCCCGAACGAGCATTCACTCTCGACCGACCGGAGCTCACAGCCCACCTGCCCGGCCGCCACTTCGGGGTCGTCCTCCCGGCGTGCGAAGTCGAGCCAGCCGGGTTCCCCGCAGGGCACCGGGTCGAAGAGGAGCGCGTCGTCGTCGTCGCAGCCCGCGCCGCCCAGGTCCGCGCTGAGCACGCCGACGTGGATGGACTCGACGGGCGCGAACACCATGCCGCCCGGTGCTCGCCCCGAGCCGAGCTCGGTCAGCAGTCGAGGGATCTCGGCCGCGAGCGCCTCTCGTGCAGCTCGCGAGGTCCCTTCGTCGATGACCAGCAGCAGGTCCACATACGGACGGCCGATCGCGGTGAACCCACGATCGATCGCGGGGAGCGTGCAGGGTGACGGGGGCTCGGGCTCCGGTCCACAGGCGCTCGCCATGCAGAGCAGAGCGATGAAGATGGACCCGCGAGTCACGACTCGACGTCGCCGCTCGGAGGTCCGAATTCCATTGGTGAGCTCACCGACGGGGTGCCGCATCCCAGCACGAGCAGTCGTCGTGCGCGCTTGCAACGACCATCCGGGGCGAGCCCGCCCATGGCGGACGCATGCGAGGCCGTTGTGGCAGCTCGCCAGGCAGCGGACCGAGGGAGACCTCCGCCGCCAACTCGGGGCCGGAGGGTAGAGCAGGGGCGGCCTTCCACGGGAGCAAGAGAAGAAGGAGGGCGACCAGCCCAGGCACGAGCTTCACGATGGACATGGGGGCTTCTTCGGTCCGCCGCCCTAGCAGTTGCTCGCAGACTCGATCTCCCTCGGACGCAACCGGCGGGCACGGCGCGCGAGAAGCGCGGCCTCACCAGGAGGTCCCCATGGGCAACAAGAAGAAGCGCAAGCCCAAGAAGCGCCGAGGCATCCAGCACCGCATCCGCAAGTGGAAGACACGCGACGGCGAAGACGTCGAGCGTCTGATCCAGCTGGCCACCGAGCCGGTCGTGCCGGGCACCGGCGAACGGACCTTCGGCCGTGGCCCCTACTGCTACGTGAAGGGTTGCTACGCAGATCCGGAGTCGGTGCGGATCTTCCGCTTCCGCAAGCAGGCGGACGCCCGCCGCGCCTCCGAGGCCGCGATCACCGCGGACGCGATCGCCGAAGGGCGCGAGGACGAGCTCGAGGCGATCCTGAACCAGTTCCACGGCGGGGACTGAGTCCGCATTGCTCGGTCGACCGCCTCACCGCATCCTTCGAAGAGGTGTGAGCCGAGCACGCGCAGGATGAGCCGGACGGGATGGCCGTCACGTGCATCTCGCGGCGACACCTGCTGCAGAACGAGCGCGCAGCCGGCCGCATCGAGGATCTTGCCGGGCTCGGCGCTCAGGCGACGCCGAGGGCTTCGCCCCAGAGCGCGTCGTGGAGCTCTTCTTCGAGAAGCCGGGCGTGTGCGGGATCGATGAGTCCGAGCTTCGCGAGGAAGTGGAAGAAGCCTCCGTAATGCGGCTCGAAGGCGTGGGGGCTGAAGTCTTCGGGCAGGAACGAGAAGGGCCGCAGCGCCGGGAAGTGGACGAAGACGAAGTAGCCCGGGTCGAAGCTGGCCCAGATCCGCTTCTCGTCTTCACCGTGGTCGAAGTCTCGCGGCTGGAAGTAGACGGCACCGAGCATCTCGTGCAGCGCCGTGTACGCGACGTACCAGCCCGGGAGCTCTCGGTCTCGGAGCCCCTCGAGTAGATAGTCGCAGATTCGGTCGTGGTGGCGCCGGATCCAGCGGTCCATCGGGTCGTCGTTGCTTCCCTTTGGCAACTCGTGGGTCTTCCTGTGGAGGATCTCCTGGCGGAGCTGGGCGAGCGAGGGGCGTGTATTGGTCATGGACCCGTGTTCGGCCGGTGGCGACCTCGGTTGCGTGAGCCCCCGCTGCGACCTCGACTCTTCCGTCCGGTGCGTGGTTGGCTGTTACGCGCTCTACACGTGCGAACGCGGTCGCTGGCATCGGCAGCAGCTTCCGCCGCGGCCCTGAACCGCCCGTCCGCGTGATTGCCGCCAGTCGGTGAAGACGATATGACTCGTCCATGAGTGAGCTCCGCGGTTTTCTGGTGATCGCCATCTCGTCCATCGGATTGATCGGCTGTGGCGACGATGGCGGAAGCGCTTGTGAGCCACTGAACGAACGGATGTGCACCTGCGACGGAGGTCGTTCCGGAATGCAGACGTGTCGCTCCGACCGCACCTACTCGCCGTGTGTGTGTGGTGCAGACGTTCCCGACGGGGGCGAACCGCTCGATGGAGGAATCGATCTCGGTCCGACGCCGATCGACTTCGGTACGGATCTCGGGCGTGATTCTGGCGGTCCTGTGATCATCATTCCCGACCAGGGCATCGACATGCGTGAGCCGGGATGCGGCGACGGTACCTGCGATTCGCCGGACGAAGACATCTTCTCCTGTCCCGAGGACTGCAGCTTCTGCGGCGACGGGTACTGTCTCACCGGAGAGGTGGGCAGCTGCCCCGTGGACTGCGATTGCTCGGTCGAAGGTCCCGACTCGTGTGCGGCCGACGCTCGGTGCATCCCCACCCGCCGAATGGACGACTATTCGCTGCGCGGTGCGTGCACACCCTTCGGGTCCCTCGCGGAGGGCGTCGCGTGCGTCGACCTCACCGAGTGCATGGATGGCCTGGGCTGCTTCCCCGACGACGACGGGATGAGCTACTGCCGCGAAGAGTGCGACCCGCTGTGGCGGCAGTCCGGCGCCAGCCCTTGCTCGGGCACGACGGAGGCGTGCGTGACGCGGGACACGGATTGGGTGGTGGGCAGCTGCGATGCGGGCTGCACGGTCGGTACGACGACGGGGTGCGCCGCCGGCGAATGGTGTGAGCCGGGAGTGATCTCGGCCGCTGGTTTCTGCACCGTCGATGGGCCCAACAGCGAGGGTGACGCCTGCACCTCCAGTGACGACTGCGGCATCGGGACCTTCTGCAGCCTCGGCGGGCGGTGCACTCGTGTCTGCGACCCCGCCGCTGCTTCCACGGGATGCGCGTCGAGCCAGCACTGTGCACCCTTCTTCGTGGAAGACCCCAGCACGGAGAACATCTTCGCCAGTCCCGTCGGCTCGTGCTTGGACTCGTGCGACTTCGACGCGGGCGACACCTGCGCGCGCGGGATCTGCATGGCGGGGGAGCTCTTCCGACACGGGGAGGACTTCTGCCACGAGTTCCCGGACCTCGCTCCGGGTGCATCGTGCACCTTCTCCGGCGCGATGGAGGGCTCGTACTGCAACGGCCTCGGCGCTTGCTACGACGTGGGCGGCGGGCTGACTTGCTTCGCTCTCTGCCGACTGTCCGAAGGGGCGTTTGGCTCGGCCCACCCCGACTGCGGGGCCGGGGAGATCTGCAACGGGTCGGCGGGCTTCACGATTGGCTACTGCCAGTAGGGCCGCCGCCGCCGGGCGATGCCCAGCGGCGGCGTCGGCTCAGCGACAGATCGCGTAGGTCCCGTCCCCGGGGCGTACGTCGAGGAAGATGCGGCACTCCTCGTCGGTCTGGCAGCCGATGTAGCGGCACTGACCACCTTCGCACGACTGGAACTGGTAGCCGCCGAGGTTGCACTGGGCGTCGCTCTCGCAAGGCGCCGAGCACTCGCCGTCGACGCACACCGCTCGCGGGTTGTCGGTGAAGGCGATGCACTCGCGGTCGGTGATGCAGCCGGTCTCCACGCACTCGCCAGCTTCGCAGCTGTGGAAGTAGGGGCAGTCCGCGTTCGAGGCGCATGCCTCGACGCAGGCGCCGGAGCGGCAGACCGCGCCTTCGAAGCAGTCCGTATCGGTGACGCAGTTCACGCACGTGCCCGCCATGCAGCTGCCGCCGAAGCAGTCGGCGTCGGTGGCGCAGGTCGGGATGCATCGGTTCTCTCGACACCCCTCCCGGCAGCGGCAGTTCCGGTCGAAGTCGTCGCACGCGAAGGTGTCCCCGAGCGAGCATTCCTCCTGCAGACTCAGACAGAAGCTCGAGAGCTCACCGCAGCAGTCGGCGTCCACACTGCACTCGATGAGGTCGCAGCTCGTTGCGCTCGGCTCCACGTCGAAGTCGTTCAACGTGCACACGTTGTTGATGCAGTGGAGCCCGCCGGCGCAGTCGTTTCTCGCACGGCAGGACTCTCCCCGGCCGCTGCCCAGCCCGTCGTCCGCGCAGCCGAGCGCGAACAGGCTCAGGCACAATCCCATGATCATCGAGGTCGTCTTCATCGTTGCTTCCTGTCGTCCGGTCGAATCCCGGCTCTTCGAGTTTGCTCCGCGTACGTTCGCGACCTTCGGATCTCCCTCCGTGGGCGACCGTTTTTCTCGTCTTCACCCGAGTTGGTGAGACCTATTGGCTCGGGAGGAGGCTCGCGTCTCAGGCGACCATCGTCGGCGCTTCGTGGCCCGATTGCGCCACGTACTCGCTGTAGCCACCACCATAGGTGTGCACGCCATCCTTCGTCAGCTCGAGCACTCGGTTGCTGAGCGCTCGCAGGAACTGCCGGTCGTGACTCACGAAGAGCATGGTGCCCTCGAAGTCTCTCAGAGCGTTGACCAGCATCTCCTTGGTCTGGATATCGAGGTGGTTGGTCGGCTCGTCGAGCACGAGCAGGTTCGGCGGGTCGTAGAGCATCTGCGCCATCACGACCCGGGCCTTCTCACCACCGCTCAGCACGCTGCAGGGCTTCTCGACGTCGTCCTTCGGAAAGCCGAACGCGCCGAGCAGGGTGCGCAGCCGGCCGCCGCTCGCCTTGGGGTGCGCCCGCTCGAGGGTCTGGAGCACGGTCAGGCTCGGGTCCAAGAGCTCCATGGCGTGCTGGGCGAAGTAGCCCATCTTCACGCTCGCGCCGATGCGCACCTCGCCCTCGTCCGGGTCGGCGACGCCCGCCACCAGCTTGAGGAGCGTGCTCTTGCCCGCGCCGTTCACGCCCATCACGCACCAGCGCTCCTGGCGCCGGATCAGAAGGTCGAGGCCCTCGTAGATCGTCAGGTCCCCGTAGGCCTTGTGCACGCCCTCGATGATGATGACGTCGTCGCCGCTGCGGCTCGGCTGGTGAAACTCGAACTCGATGACCGTCCGGGTCTTCGGTGGCTCGATGGTGTCGATCTTGTCGAGCTTCTTCACACGCGACTGCACCTGCGCCGCGTGGCTCGCGCGGGCCTTGAAGCGATCGATGAAGGCGCGCTCCTTCGCCAGCATGGCCTCCTGCCGCTCGAACTGTGCCTGCTGCTGCTTGTCGGCCAGCTCGCGCTGCTCCTCGTAGAAGTCGTAGTCGCCCGTGTAGGTGGTGAGCGTGCCCCGATCGATCTCGACGATCTTGGTCACCAGGCGGTTCATCAGCTCGCGGTCGTGGCTGGTGAGCACGAGCCCGCCCTCGAAGCTCTTCAGGAAGCTCTCGAGCCAGAGGATGGACTCGATGTCGAGATGGTTGGTCGGCTCGTCGAGGAGGAGCACGTCCGGATCCATCAAGAGGATCTGCGCGAGGGCGACGCGCATCTTCCATCCACCGCTCAAGGTGCCGACGTCGTCGTTCATCCGGCTCTGGGTGAAGCCGAGGCCAGCGAGAATCTCCTGGGCTTTCGCCTCGAGTGCGTAGCCGTCGAGCTCCGTGAAGCGGGCCTGCACCTCACCGAAGCGCTCCAGGATCTTCTCCAGCTCGTCGGCTCTGTCGGGGTCGGCCATGGCGGCCTCGAGCTCCTTCAGCTCGGCGCCGAGCTCCGCGACCTCGCCAGCGCCGGCGACCGTCTCGGCGACGACGCTGCGGCCGCTCATCTCGCCGACGTCCTGCGAGAAGTAGCCGATGGTGACGCCCTTGTCGGTGATCACTTGGCCTTCGTCCGGCGTCTCCTGGCTGGTCATCAGGCGGAAGATGGTTGTCTTCCCGGACCCGTTGGGTCCCACCAGGCCCACCTTCTCCCCGGGGAAGACGCTCATCGAGCCGTCCACGTAGAGGATCTGGGAGCCGTGTCGCTTGGATACGCCGTCGAGCCGGAGCATGCGCCTGCCTAGCCGATCGGGGCCCCAGTGCCAACGACCCGACCGTAGGGCTCGAGCTTCTTGTTGCAGTGTGCCGTTTGTCGGGTGATACAGAAGTCGGTTTGAATCGGAACGGAGAGCTCCCGGTGGCCGCTCGGTTCGGCGCGCTGATGTTCGTGGCGGCCTTCGGCTGCGGCGAGCAGCCGACCGTGGGCACCACGGACTCGATGACGCCGATGAGTGGTGGACCGGAAGATCTCGGAAGTGGTCCTGCCGCACCGGCGCACGACGTCACCTTCGAGAGCCTGCTGGCCGAGATGCTCCAGCTGGAGACGATCGCGCGCCCAGATCCGGCGCCCTTCCGCGCGCGAATGGCGAGCAGCTACGATCGCGCGTCGGTCTCCCCGGACGAGCCCGGCTGGTTCGGCAACGCCGACGCCGCCCAGTTCCTGCGCGAGGAGGAGGTGGGCGACCGAACCGAGTACGTCATCCTCGACGTCACCGGCCCGGGCGCCGTCACGCGCATCTGGACCGCGAAACCGGTCGGCACGTTGCGGGTCTACCTCGACGGTTCGAGCGAGCCGGCCATCGAGTGGGATTTCGAGGACTTCTTCTCCGACACCGAGTCCGCAGCCGAAGCGCAGTTCAGCTACCGCGTCCCGCATGGCGACGCCGACAACTGTGGGCATCACGTGCCGATGGGCGCGGCCAACTTCTACCTGCCCATTCCGTTCGCCGGCGGCATGAAGATGACGCTCGACGACCCCGACACCTACTACCAGGTCAGCTACCGGGAGTACGCCCCCGAGGTCTCGGTCCGCACGTGGCAACCCTGGGACCGCGAGCAGTCCGGCACCTTGATCGGTCGTGCCGAGCGCACGCTCGAGGGCTCGGTGCTCGTCGATGAGGACGTGACCATCGCCGCCGACGGTCGAACGGACTACGTGGTCACGGCGACCGACCACCCGGGATCGGCTCTCCGCCACTTGGCGGTGGACCTCGGGCACGCGGACCCCGAGACGCTGCGCGCCGTTTGGGTCACCATCGCCTTCGACGGACACGAGCTCGTCCGCGGCCCCATCGCCGAGGTGCTTGGGCAAGGCGGACCGGGGTTGGTGGACGGAGAGTCCGCCCTCTTCCGCGTTCGCGGATCCCAGATGCTCAGTCGGTTGGTGATGCCCTTCCGAGAGTCACTGGTGCTCTCGTTCCACTCCGCGCTGACGGTCCCGCTCGAGGCACGCGTGGCCTACGAGCTCGCCCCCTTCGAGTTCGGCGCCGAGGACTGGTTCCTCCACGCCGCGTGGATGCCACCTCATGTCGCCGATGCCTCCGAGCTCAGCGAGTACCGCCACATCGCCATCGCTGGCGGCGGCCGCTACGTCGGTAACGTCCTGAACGTGCGCAACAGCTCGCGTGTCTGGTGGGGCGAGGGCGACGAGAAGATCTGGGTCGACGACGAGCCCTTTCCCTCGTTCTTCGGCACCGGCACCGAGGACTACTACGGGTACGCATGGTGCTCCGCCGCCCTCTTCTCGGAGCTGTATCACGGTCAGACGAGAGTCCAGGGACCGGAGCTCTACGGCCATCTGTCGATGTACCGATGGCACGTGCCCGACTCGATCCCCTTCGCGGAGGCGCTCGCTTTCGACCTGGAGACGCGCCACTGGCGGGAGTACGCGCTCGTCGGCTACGAGGCGATGCACTTCTGGTATGGGCCGCCGAGTAGTCGGGCCACGGCCACCGGCCCGTTCTCCCCGGAGGTTCCGCCCATCCCCGAGCACGATCCGGAGCTCGCTGGAGACGGGGACATTCCCAACGATTGGGAGCCCTGAGCTCTTTCTCGGCGGTCGGCGATCTTTTTTCGCAACCGACCGGAGCCTGGGCCGATGAGCGGCCCATGATTCACACGAACCCCCTCTCCGCGATCCGCCACACCGGCCTCGCCATCTCCCTTCTCTTGGCGGTCGGCGGCTGCGCCGCCGGCGGCCCGGGCGCTTCGATCGAACACTGCGACGACTGTGGTCCGAGCGTGCTCCCCGAGCGGCCCTCCGGCGCCGCTCTCGACCGAGTACCCCGGCTCGACGTCCATCTCGACGAGGACGCCGCCCTCTCGGCCACCATCGGCGAGGCCACGCTCCGCGTCCGGCCCGGGATGGAAGCCACCCTCGAGGTGCGCGTCGACCGCGCGGGCTTCGACGGTGAGATCGCGGTCTGGGCCGAGGGCTTGCCCGCGGGGCTCGTCGCCGAGCCCGCCGTGATGCCGGGCTCGGTCCCCACGGGCCGGTTGGTCGTCTCTGCCACCGAGTCCGCGGCCATCGGCGGACCCCACGCCTTCCGCGTCGTGGTGTCGGCCAGCGACGCCGAGCCCATCGACGTACCGGCGCGCGTGGTCGTCACCGACGCCCCGGGCGCGTTCGACCGCACCTTCGGCGCCGAGGGCATCGTTGCGGTCGAAGGCCTCTCCGTTGGACTCCGCTCCGTCGCGGTCGACGACCAGGCGCGCGTCGTCGTCGCTGGCCGCGACTGGGACACGAAGACGATGATGCTCGAGCGCCTCGACGCGAGCGGGGCCCTCGACTCGGCGTATGCCGAGGCTGCGCGCGACGCGTTCCCGCCCGAGGACTTCAGCATCGCCTCGCGCATGGTCCTGGTCGGCGACGAGGCCCACGTGCTCGTGGTGGCCGGGTCCCATGACGACACCGAGGTGCAGGTTGGCTTGATGTCGTTCGACGCTGCGGGTGTCCCCCTGGGGGTGACCCCCATCAACCGTGTCGACGACGACGCCGTGGGCTCTCTCGCGATCGCCTCTGGCGATGGCTCGGTCTTCTTGCGCGTCGGTGAGCGCTTCGCGAGCATGCGCGCCGACCGCTCGGTGGTGGAGCTCTCCCTCCCCGCTGGCGCCGTGACGGCTCACGCGATGGCCTACTGGAACCACACCCTGACCTTCGGCGCCCGGGCCTCGATCGACGCTCCGGCGATGCTCGAGCGGGTCCACACCGCGGGCGGTCGCGACGACCGCTTCGGTGCGGACGGTTTCGTGCTTCCCACGGATGCGGGCGATGAGGGCTTCGGTTCACGGATCACCTTCCTGGTGGAGCAGCACGCCGACGGAAGTGGTTACGCCGGTAGCAACGCCTTCTTCCCGGAGCGCGACACCTTCGGCGACCTGGTGCGCTTCACCGCCGAGGGAGCGTTGGACGCGACGTTCGGCGACGGTGGCGTGGTGACCTTCGAGAGCGGGCAGCTGCTCGGCCTCGCGGTCGACGGGGAAGGCCGCCCGGTGGTCATGGTGCAGGACCGCTCGAGCGGCGAGCGGGAGGTCCGCCGTTACACGCGGGAAGGTGAGCTCGACCGGAGCTTCGGCGAGGCCGGGGTCCTCGAGCTCGGCACCACCGACCTGAGCGGCGCCACGCTGCTGACGCGAGACGCCGTGGCCGACCGGCTCGTCCTGTGCGGGGCCACCGACAGCGGCTGGTCCTGCGGTCGACTCTGGCTCTGAAGCCGCGGCCAGCGACCCAACGCGCGAAGGGCGCCTCGGTCCTCGAGGCGCCCTTCGCGCGTTCTCTGCGTTCGAGCAGATTCTCCGCAACTGGCGCCGGGCTCGCCCGATGAGGGGCCCATGACTCACACGAACCACTCCTCGGCGGTCCGGAACAGCGGGCTCGCCATCTCTCTCCTCTCCCTCCTCGCGGGTTGCGTCGGGAGCACCGAGCCTCCGACGGAGTCGTGCGACGACTGTGGTGGCAGGAGCGGCATCGTCCACGTGCCCGATCGCCCTTCCGGCCTCGACATCACCCCGCGGCTCGACGTCTCCGTTGCCGACGCGACCCTCGCGGCGACGCTGAGCGCCGACACCTTGCGGGTTCGCCGGGGTACCGAGACGGCCATCGAGGTCACCGTCGACCGGGGCGACTTCGAGGGCGAGGTCGCGGTGTGGGTCGACGGGCTGCCGCAGGGCGTTCGCGCCGACACCGAGGTCCTCGCGAGCACCGCCTCGAGCGGCCGGATCGCCATCGTCGCGACCGAGCTCGCGACCGAGGGCGGTCCGCAAGAGCTTCGCGTCCTCGTGGGGTCGGTGGGCGCCGCCGATCCGATCGAGATCCCGGCCCGCATCGTGGTCGCGGGCTTCCCCGGTCGGCTCGACGAGAGCTTTGCCGAAGGGGGCCTGGCGACCGTCAGCGGCCGCGCGGTGGACTTCGATCAGGTGGCCGTCGATAGCCAGGCGCGCGTGATCGTCGCTGGCCGCGACGTCGACGCGGACTCGCTCTTCCTGGAGCGGCTCTCGGTGCACGGAGCGGTCGACGAGAGCTACGACGGGGTCGTCGCCGCCCTCCCCGAGGGCATGCCCGCGCGGGCGTCGCGCATGGTTCTCGATGGGGACGACGCTCGGGTCCTGGTGACGGCCGGTGACCCGGCTGATTCCAACGTGCAGATCGGTCTCGCCGTGTTCGATGCGAACGGGCGGCTGGACGATCGTGTCGGCACCGCTGGCATCGTTCCGGTCCGTGCGCTCGGCACTCGTTCGCCGCGCTCCCTGGGTCTCGCGGTGGGCGAGGGCTCGGTCTTCTTTCGAGTGGACGAGCGGCTCGCTGCCCTTCGATCGAGCGGCTCGGTCGTCGAGCTCACCCTCCCCGACGGCGTTCGCCAGAGCGCGACGATGGCCTACGGCGACCACACCCTCACGTTCGGCGTCTTTGACGCCGAGACCGACCGTCCGGCGATGCTCGAGCGCGTCCACACGGCCGGCGGGCGCGACGAGCGATTCGGCGAGGCAGGCGTGGTGCGCGGCGTGACCGAGAGCGAGGTGATGCTGGAGAGCGCCACCGTCCAGGTGGTGCTCGCCGAGGACGGAAGCGGCTACGCCGCCGGCAACCGCTCCTTCCACGAGGCGCCGACCCAGGGCGTGGTGACTCGCTTCACCGCCGACGGCGCCATCGATCCGGGCTTCGCCGACGAGGGCCGGCTGACCTTCGAAGACGAGCGGGTGCACGCCACCGTGCTCGATGCGCGCGGTGGGGTGGTGGTGCTCACCGAGCACTGGCCGAGCTTCGAGCGCCGGATCTGGCGCTTCACCGCCAGCGGAGCGCTCGACGTCGACTTCGGCCTCGGCGGCTTCATCGAGCTCGGGGCGGTGGCTCCGGGCGCGATCGCAGCGCTCGCCCACGACCCGATCGCCGAGCGTCTCGTCGCTTGCGGGCCGATGGAGCGCGGCTGGCGCTGCGCTCGCTTCTGGCTCTGAGCCGGCACGGCGCTACCACTGGATGTCGTCGTAGACCGCGAAGACGTCGTGGACCTGACTCGGGATCGCCGCCATCGCCGTGATGCGACGGTCGGTGGGCCAGGCGTCGATGGCTCGGAGCGATTCGAGGTCCACCGTCGCACCGACGTCTTCGAGCGCGAGGTGGAAACGGTCCGAGAGGGAGTCTGCTCGATGACCGGTCGCCACCAGCACCCGCATCGCGGCGGCGAGCACCTCGGGCGGGCAGTCGTCGCCGGTGTGGACGGATCGGCCGTCCACGGCCCGCAGCGCGTCGAGGTTCGCGCTCGAGGGAACGGCCCAGAGCTCGGCGCCATCGATGGCGAACCACACCAGCACGGCGTTGCCGTCGGTCGCGATGGAGCTCGCGCTGGGGTCGAGTCCGACGCTCGCGCCGTGGCCGGCGACCTCCTCGATCGCTGCGATCAGAGCGTCGCGCCGCTCTTCCCGGGGTCGGTGCCGTATGGCGGCGAAGCGCTCGAAGAGCGAGTAGCGCGACGGTACGGGCTTCTTCTTCGCAGGACGTCCGCTCCTTGCGGTGGTCTCCGCTTCCTCGAGCGCGAGCTGCAGCTGCGGCTCGGAGAGCATGGCCATGCCGGCCTTCTGGATGCGTTTCAGGAACCCTTTGCTCTTGGCGCCGAGGATGGCGACGTCGGCGCTCTTGTCGAAGTCCTGGACGAGCTCCGCGCCGAAGAAGCGCTCGAGGTCATAGCCGAGCATCTTCACGCTCTTGCCGGCGTACTTGCCCGCGAGCTTTCCCGCGATGGTGACTCGCTTGCCCTGCAGGTCGAACATCGGCTCACGTTACTCGAATTCGGTGCGGCGTCCGTGCTCCTTCATGTACCGGTCGTACTCCTCGTAGAGCGTGAGACCGTCATTGGTGCGTGGCAGGTCCACGTCGAGGACGCGAGCCGCGATCAGTCCGGTCAGCGCCACGACCCGCTGGCGTTCGGAGTAGCGGGCGCGTGAGCGGAGGTCCATCAGCGCACGCTTGATCGTCTGCTCGAGGCGACGCTGGACGCGACTGGGCACGTTGGGGATCGCGTAGATCTCGGCGAGCTCCTCGGCATAGCGCGCGATCGGTGGGTGGAAGTCCTCGTCGGTCTGATGCTTGCGCTGCTCGTCCTTCGCCTCGAGCTGAGCGACGCACTCGCGGATGATCTGGTCGATCCGCTCGAGCTCGAAGGGCTTCGGCACGAAGGTGATCCGCAGATCGCGCGTGCGTCGCTCGAGCTTCGGCTCGTCCGACCCGGTCACCAGGGCGATCGTCATCTCGGGGTTGTTGTCGCGCAGGTACTCGCCGAGGAGCAGCCCCTCCATCCCGGGGAGGTTGTGATCCAGGAAGGCGAGCTGGAAGGTCCAGTTCGGGAGCAGCGAGAGCCCTTCTTCCGCGGACTCGGCCGGAACCGCGACGTGGTTGCCGCGGCTCACCAGGTCGACGAGGAGCCGGCGCATGTCCGGCTCGTCCTCGATGATCAGGACGTTGAGCTGTTCGACCGCTTCCCCCATCGCGCGTTCCCCCTGGCGGAAGGGTAGCGGTGTGATCGGGGCGCTGAGAAGGGATGCGCGGTGCGGACCTCAGTCGCGCAGGCCGGGGTTCGCTTCGGCCTCGGGGCGATCGTAGGCCAGCGGACTCAGACGCAGGACGCGAACGGCGAGCTCGGAGTCGACGGCTGCGCCCGCGGGATTGGGCGACCTCGGTTGCGGTCGCACCTGCACGGGGCGGATTTTGGCTTCGCCCGTCATGGGGTCCGCATAGAGCTCGAACTGTGCGGGATGACTCTGGTTCTCGTACATGGGCGTTCTCTTTCGGCGCCAGTGCGCCCCCATCTAGCGTTCATGGGGCTGCAGCTATTCCGGGGTGTCCGTCGGAGGGCTGGGGTCAGCGCTACGCGAAATCGACGGCGGCGCGCGACTCAGCTGTAGCCGGCCGCTTGGAGTGCAAAGAGGTGGGCATAGCGGCCGTCGTCATCGAGCAGCGTCTCGTGGGATCCGTCCTCGATGATCTGCCCGCGCTCGAGCACGACGATGCGGTCGGCCATGCGCACCGTGCTGAAGCGGTGGCTGATCAGGATCGCCATTCGGTCTTCGGTGAGCTGCCGAAAGCGCTCGAAGATCTCGGCTTCGGCCTCGGCGTCCATCGCAGCGGTCGGCTCGTCGAGGATGAGCAGCTCGGCGCCTTCGCGCATGAACGAACGCGCGAGCGCGAGCTTCTGCCACTGACCGCCGCTGAGCTCCTGTCCGCCCGCGAACCACTTGCCGAGCTGCGTGTCGAAGCCGCCTGGCAGTCGCTCGATGAACTCGTCGGCCATGCCCTTCTCGGCGGCGACGCTCCAACGCTCCGCGTCTTCGAAGGCGGTGACGTCACCGGCACCGACGTTCTCGCCGACCGTGAGCTGGTAACGGACGAAGTCCTGGAAGATGACGCCGATCTTCTGTCGGAGCGTGTTCGGCTCCCACTCGTCCAGGGGGCGCCCGTCGAAGAGCACGCGCCCTGCGGTCGGTCTGTAGAGGCCGGCGATGAGCTTGATGAGCGTGGTCTTGCCCGCGCCGTTGCTGCCGACCAGCGCGAGCTTCGTGCCCGGCGCCACGTGTAGGTCGATGCCTTCGACCGCGGGCGCGGTCGCGCCGGGGTAGCTGAAGCCGACGTTCTCGAGTCGCAGCCCGTCGCCTGGCTTGGTGCCCTCGGTCGCGGTGCCGCCGATCGCGTCACTCTCGTGCTCGAGGAACTCGTAGAGGTTCGAGAGGTAGAGGTTGTCCTCGTACATCCCGCCGATGCTGCTGAGCGCCGTAGTCAGCGCCGCCTGACCCTGCTTGAAGACCAGCAGGTACATCGTCATGTCGCCGAGCGTGAGGTTCGTGGCGACCGTCTCCCACGCGACCCAGCCGTAGGCGCCGTAGAGCGCGCCGGTGCCGAGTAGGCCGAGCAGGAAGCCCCAGCCGCCGCGGCGCAGCGCGAGCTTGCGGTCCTCCGCGTAGACCGTGTCGAAGATGGCGCGGTATCGGTCCATCAGGATCGGCCCGATGCCGAAGAGCTTCACCTCTTTGGCGTAGTCCTCGCGGGCGAGGACCGTCTCGAGATACATCTGCTTGCGGGACTCGGGCGCACGCCACTTGAAGAGGCGGAAGGCGTCGTCGCTGAAGCGGGTCTCCGCGACGAAGGCGGGGAGGGCGGCAACCGCCAGGAGTGCGACCGCCCACGGCGAGAAGCTCAGCAGCAGCCCCAGGTAGGCGACCAACGACACGTTCGCCTGGATCAGCCCAAACGCGCGGCTGACCAGACTCAGCGGCCGACTCGATGCCTCACGCCGCGCGCGGGTCATCTTGTCGTAGATCTCCGGGTCCTCGAAGTCGCTCAGCTCGAGCTCGAGCGCGCGCTCGAGGATCATCTCGTTGACCCGCTGGCCGAGCAGCGCGCGCAGCAGCTGCCGCGACACCTCGAGCCCGCGCTGCGCCCCGGCGACCAGCGCCACCAGTCCGAGCTCCACGCCGACCCACACCAGCGCCATCGTCCGGTCCGCCGCGGCGCCGCTCTCCGCGGCCTTCACGACCGCGTCGACGATCAGCTTCCCCGTGTACGCGATCGACGCCGGCAGGAAGCCCGCGACCAAGCTCAACACGAAGAGCGCCACCGTGAGCCCGCGGTGCGTGCTCCACACCAGCTTCACGGCCCGCCCGGTGTACCGGAACACCCCCACGAAGCGGCTCACCCCCTTGGCCTCACCGTCCCAGTCCTGCGCCCGCCGCTTACGCCGCGTCGCCAAAGAGCGCATCTCCCCTCGGTCGATTCATGCCCCTGAGTCGCAGCGTTCGGTACATCGCTACGTCTCTGGGCGACAGCCGCTCCCTGCCCGATTCGGGAATCGGACGCCGGGTCCCAGCGATATGCGCGTACCGCAGTTCTCTCTGTGGCACCGCGGGGGCCAGACACCGTCGATCAGAACCCCACCCGCATCCTGACGGGCCAGGGCGAAACAGCCGTCTTCGTGCCCATCGAGGTCGCGACCCCGGAATACCCAACTGCCCTCCGGTCCCTGGAGGACGTCCCCGCGCATGAAGCAGCTGTGGTCGTTCGCTCCGAAGGTCTTCAGGTGAAACGTGGTGCCGTGTCGCCCGGTGCAGACATCCAGCTCGTCCACCACCCTCGTAGGGATCCACTCGTCGTTCTCACCCAGGGCGGCAGAGTCGTGCGCGAGCTCCCAGTGGCCGCCTCGGGTGCGGGCTTCGAGCGGTCTGGCGGACGCCACCCAGTCCGGTGGTGGGCCGTCTCCGTAGTCGTCGATCGCGTCGCGAAGGCGATCTCGACAGCTGCGGCCGTCATCCTCGGTTCGCACCGCGGACCGTCCCATTGGGTTTGCCCGACGCTCGCAGGCTCTCGACGAGCACCCCACGGGCCAGTCGGCCATGACCGTGGCGCGGTCGGCGTCGAGGCTCAGATGGACGGCGCAGCTCTGCACGGTCGACGGTTCGCCAGTCTCTCGATCGATCACCTCGAAGACGCCGCCCTCGATGGCCACGAGACTCCCCTCGGGCGCACGTCGCTCCAGCCGTCCCAGCCACGAGCACGAGTGGAAGTTGGTGTGGGTCGTCGTGAACCAGACCTTGCCCGCGTCCGAAGAGATGCAATCCGGGGTGGCGACGACTGAGGGCTGCTGCGTCGGGCTGGGGTTCGCCGGCTCAGGGACACCGAGCGCGATCGGGTGCTCGGACACCCAGACGCCGTCGATCGGTGCTTCCTCGCCGAGGGGGCGACTCTCGGACAGCCACGCCGGGCGGCCGAACGAATCCCCGCCCCGACTCACGAGCAGTGGGCCTTCACGGCGCGGCGGATCGAGAGTTGGAGCCTCGCTCCACGGGTCCTCCTCCGGAAGGGCGCTCATGATCGCTGCCGCGATGGGCAGGCGTGTGGCTTCCTCCAGCAATGTACGTGCGCGCCGCAGGTCGCGGTCGATGGGGCTCATCCCGTGCAGGAACGCCATCGCCAGGTTGAACCGGGCCACATCCGCTACGTCGGGAGGTCCGTTCTCCACCACCCGCTGCATGGCGATCACTCCCTCTTCGACGTTGCGCCCGACCCCGAATCCATCGAGGAAGTGCCGCCCGAGCTCGACGCGCGCGTGGTGGTAGCAGGGATCGATCGCGAGCGCTTCGCGCAGGTGCTCGCGAGCGGCGACCGGCTGCTCCGTGACCCCGGCGTGGTAGCCGAGGTTGTAGTGAGCGCGCGCCGACCCCTCTGCGGCGGCGAGCTCCAGGGCCGTCACGAAGGCTTCCATGTCGCCGCGACTCAGTGCGTCGTCCGCCGCATCGAGGTGGGCGCTCGCGGCCGGCGTCGGGTCTGGCGCCGGTCGTTCGCAGTCGGCGCGCAGCGCGACGACGGCCGGGTCCAGGGTCGGCGCCGGGGGCTCCTGCGGCGCCTGCCCGGGCGCTGTCGTGTTCGCGACCGGCGGCCCGTTCGTCGCGCAGGCGACGAGCGCGATCCCCGAGAACCAAGCGATGCGGGCGTTCATCGGCGCGAGGAACCGAAATGACCGAGCTGCGCATTCCGCGGACCAGCCGTTGCACTGCCTGCGACGCGACCCACTGTTCCGCGCGCGATGGCGTTTGCGTCCGCTTCCAGGACGCCGACAGCGAGACGGAGCTGAGCTTCGTCGTCGAAGGCGCCACTCCGTCAGGCCTCGCGCTCGAGGTGACCGACGGGCGCCGCGTTCGACTCCGGGCGCTCGAGCGCCGTCTCATGTGGGGCCGCGTCTGGGGCGACAGCGCCGGCGTCACCCTCGTGGCCAACGACGGAGACGAGTCACCGGGCATTCTGGCTCCGATCCGCGCCTCGGAAGCTCGTGCGCATCGGGACATCCGCCACTGGATGCGTCGCTTCGCACGTGAGCTGGCGTCGAGCGCGCTCTCCCCTCTTCGCGATGGGCTGTGGGAGCTCCATCCAGTTCGCCGGTTGGTGAGCTCTCGCCGTTCGCTGGTCTCCGAATCCAAGCACTCGTCGCGGTGCGAAGCCGAGGTGGTCGATCTCTTCGATGCGCTCCTCAGAGAGATCGTGCGCGACGACTCGTACATGGGCGTCTGGCCTCTCCGAACGCCGTCCATGCGGGATGTTGCGCGGGTGAAGGCATGGCGAAAGCACGTTCGCGACGGGTCCCTCCCGCCGGTGTTGCTCTGGTCCATCTCGGGGCTCCGTGCACACGTCATCCTGGACGGTCATGACCGGCTCGCGGCAGTCGCTGCCGAAGGTGTGGACCCGCCTGTGCTGGTGCTGATTCGAGTGAACGAATGGACCACGGACGCCAAGTCACGAGCCGAGGCCGTGGCGAACTACGAGAAGCACCTCGGCCCTCCGGACCAGTTGGCGGCGCGGGTCGGCATGAACCGCTACCTCGTCGATCGTTTCAGCACCCGTCGGGTCGGGCGCGGAACCCCCGCGACCTGGGTGCCAGGGCTGGCGAGCGAGTGGGACGCCGAGGTCCTGGGCAGGCTCGGCGCCGAGGAGGCGGGCTCATTGACGAGCGCGGACTACTGAGCGGTCAGACCAGGCGAATCGCGACGCTGTCGCCGTCGCGGGCGACCAGGAGGAAGTTCGGAGAGCCTGGGACAGCGACGCATGCCTGCAGCTCTCGGTCCATGGCTACCAACGGCTCGCGCTCGTCGCTGATGAGGTCCAGTCGCTCGAATACGCCGTCGAACGTCTCGAGAAGGACCCAGCGATCCCAGCCGGCCCACATGCGTTCGGGGCCCCATCCGGTCACCCGGTGTTGCGAGTCGAAGATGGCATAGCCACCGCCAGCGATCCCGATGCGTTCACGACGCTCCCCGAGCACCCGCCAGGTGTTGGCGTCGAAGCCGACCACGTACCGGCGGTCTGCGTTGGGGCCGAGGCTCATGGTCGCGCGCCGACCCCGCACTTCCTCCCCTGCGCCCACGCACTCTTCTTCGGGGACGTCGTACAACCCGGTGTACTGGAAGAAGAGCGCTCGGAGGGGATGATCGGTGACACCTCGCGCCACACAGAGCTCCTCCGTGCGGTGCCAACGCACCGGAAGGCCCGGCGTGAGCAGCGTGTCGTACTCCATGACGGAGAGGCAGGCAGAGGCGTCGGGGGCGAGGTCCACCCAGAGGCCGAAGTTGTCCAGGTGGCCGAAGAGCTTCTTCGCGTGGGTGTCCGGCCACCGGATGCGTCCCGTCGTCCACGGCCTGACTCGACCACCCGCCAGCACGCTCCACTGGACCACGCATCGGAGCCCGCCCCACACGATTCGCCCATCTGGAGAACAGCCCATCGGCTGACCCCAGACCGGCGTCGGCTCGGACCCTTCGATCCCTCGGATGCATACGGTCGCCGGCCGGTGTTGGCGTGGCTTGCGCGGCTCGAGCGATACCCATGAACGGCCACCGGGTAGGGCGACGACATCGATCGCCTCCGACGCGAGCTCGGGATGGGCTGCGCTGGGGTCGCCGGTCTCGAGGTCGATGGCGAGACCGCGAGCGCGTTCGAGGAGGGTGATGGAGTCGCCCAGGGTGATGGCCCCTCGAAGCCTCCGAAGGATCCATGGAAGATCGTGTTCGGTTTTCCACGCGCCCAGGTTCACGTGGATCCAAGGACCAGGAGTTGCGGCGCGGCGACTCTCGGTCGGTACGACCCGCGCCGGCGGTGCGGCTCGGCCCACTGCCGCGACCGCTTCCTCGATGGCGGTGTGCACGGACCTGCGCGTTCCACTCACCCACACGATGTTTCCGAGACTCGCCGCCAGCTCCTCTCGCTCGAGACGCGCGACCTCTTGGAGCTCCGCGTCGACGGCCAGAGTGGGCTCCTGCCGTTCATCGAAGACCAAGCCGACCCGCTCGGCGAGGCTCAACCACGGGACGAGCCGCCGCAGCTCGCTCATCTGCAGGCTGCGCGAGACGACCACGAGGGCCGCCGGCGGAAGGACGGAGGGCGGCAGCCACTCGGGGTCGGGGTCGCGCCAGCTCTCGGCACGCAACGCAGTGGAACCGTGATGCCCGAAGAGGTCGTCCAGGAAGAGGACCCCGGTCGTGGGTGAGCTACTCAAGAGATCCGGACGGGCCCGAGGCGTTGCTGGAGTCGCTTGGGAGTTGCTCGCGGCGTTTGTGAACTCGGAAAGAACTCAAGAGCGTCCCTCGGGTGTAGAGCTACAGCGTCGTGGTGGCGCTGTGTGAACTCGGAAAGAACTCAAGAGCGTCCCTCGGGTGTAGAGCTACAGCGGTTTTTGGGCGCTGTGTGAGCTCGGGAAGAGCTCGAGAGCGTCCCTCGGGTGTAGAGCTACAGCGGCTTGTGGGCGGTGACGACGGCGTCGCCTTCGGTGACTCGGGAGTAGAGGCGGTGGACGTGGATGCGCTCGAAGCCGGCGGCCTCGAGTGGGGCGACGAGCTCGCTCGCTTCGTACTTGGTGAAGCCGTGCTCGGTGAAGGCGAACTGCTTCATCTTCTTCCGCTGGGTCAGGCCGATGGCGAGGCGGCCGCCGGGTGCGAGTGGCTCGAGGCTGCCGCGGAGGCCGGCGTCGAGGTCCGGCCAGAAGTAGACGGTGTTCGTCGTGAGGAGCTTGTCGATGCTGCCGCGAGCAACCGGGATCGCGGCGACGTCGCCGAGCTTCAGCTCCAACCGACCGGCATGGATGAGCGCCGTCAGCGCGGTGCTGGGCGAGTCGACCATGTCCTGGCTGGGATCGACGCCGAGCATCTTGCCCGTCACGACCCGCGCGGCCTTCTCGAAGCTCACGCCGCCGCCGAAGCCCACGTCCAGGTAGCGGTCGCCGGGCTCCAGCTCGAGCGCGGTCAGCGTCGCCGAGATGAGCTCGTCGTTCCCGCGGTTCAGCAGGCGTGACATCACGAGTCGTCCGAACGGACCGCTCGGATCCCCGAGCTGCTTGGCGATGAAGCGCGTGAGCATCAGACGTCGATGTAGCGGAGTCCAGGCCCCACCGACAAGGACAGGAGTCGCTCGGGTCTCGCATTGACCATCGCGCAGGGCCGGCCAATGCTCTCGCGGTGATCCTCGACTACCCGTACAGCCTCGAAGAAGACGACGCGATGGCCCGCCTCAAGGCGCTCGCGGACTACTGGTCCAAGAAGCACGGCATCGCCTCCCGGTGGGAGGGCTCGGACGTCTACTTCGACGGGAAGGTCAAAGGGGTCCGCTTCGACGGCAAGGTCAGCATCGGCAACGGCCGTGTGTACGCGGACGTGAAGACCGGCTTCCTCGCCGAGAAGCTCGGGGGGAAGGCCTACGTGAAGCGGAAGCTCGCGGACTACCTCGACCCGTCGAACTCGATCGACGAGCTCCGCAGCCGAATCCCCGCCTAGACCGCTCACGGCTTGAAATGGTCCGATGATCGGGGTGCTGTGCGGCCGCGGGTCGGTTTCGGCACGACGAGTCGATGCCGAGCATCGGCGAGGAGGGGCGGGGCCGACCTGTGGTCGCACAGCCCGCGAGGGCGGATCAGAGCAAGTCGTGAGCGGTCTAGCTCCGAGCGGGGGTGCTTCCGTCGGGGAAGTGCACGGTGATGCGGTGGCCGCGCCGGGTGACCTCGAGTCGCTCCTCGAAGAACGCGCCGACGCCGCGGACCAGGCCCGGCATGAGCGCGGCCAGGTCGCGTTCGCTGTGGTAGGTCATCACGAGGGTGTTCTCGTCCTTCCAATCGTACGAGAAGCGCGGTGGTTTGGCGTTGGGGACGGTGGAGGTGGTGCGGCGGTGGACCTCCGCCATGGAAAGGAGCATCTCGCGGGCGTTGGCAGCCCGCTTGAAGAAGACCCCGTAGATGTCGGGTGCGTAGATGGTGCTCCAGTGCATCCCGAAGTCGTCCATCACCTCCTGCACGGTCTGATCAAGGATCTTCGCCGCCGACCCGAAGAGGGCCCTCACGGTGTCATCGGGGATGTCTTCGGTGGTCAGGAACGTGTGCCAGGCAGCGAGGCCCGCATCGACCTTCACCTTCTTCCAGGCGGCGTCACCATGCTTGGCGCGCACCATTTCTTCCAAACACTTCGGAATGGTCCCCTTCATGACTCCCCCAATCGCATCTGATTCATACCAGGAGTCACCCGGCCCGGGGTAGTCACGCGACTCAGCGCTGAGCGAGTCGGCGCTCGCGGCGCCCCTGCGCGGCCTTCGCTCGCGCTCGGTCCTCGTCGCAGCCGGCGACCAGACCAGGGATCCGGAGCGGCTTGCCTTGGTCGTCCACGTTCACGAAGGTGAGTAGGGCGTCGACGCAGAGGACTCGCTCGCCGGTGGCCGTGTCCTCGCGCTCGACGATGCACTCGACCTCCATCGAGCTGCCGAAGGCGGCGTTCATCCAGGAGCGGAGGACCGCGACGTCGCCGACCCGAAGCGGGGCCCGAAAGTGGAGCGCGTCGATGCTGGCGGTGACCGCGATGCGGCCGCAGTGGCGCTGCGCGGTGACCGCCGCGCATACGTCCACCCAGCTCATCACGGTGCCACCGAAGGCGGTCCCGAGCGCGTTCGCGTGCTGCGGCAGCACGATCTCCGTCTTCTCGACCCGCGAGTGGTCGACGGTCTTCATGGGTCGCTCGTTCACGAGCGCTTACTCGCAGAAATGGGTGCCATCGGAGCGACAGTAGCTCACCGTCACGCCGGGGCGACACCCCATGACCTCGCAGCGCTCGATCGTGTCGGCGGTCTCGTTGACCGTGTCTTCCACCATCGGGATCACCCACTCCGCCCGGGTCCGCTCGAGCGAGTAGAAGGGCTCCTCGACGACCAGTCGGCGCTCGCCGGCGGTGTCGTCGCCGAGACCGTCGCAACGGGGCGTCGAGCAAAATCGCGCGCGGACCAGCAGGTCGGAGCCGAAGTCCTCGGGCTGGGCGACCACGCTGATCTGCTCGGTGCGGCTGGTGCCCTCGAGCAGGAAGCCGTCGAGCTCACCCGCCGCCCACGCGACATCGAAGCTCGACTCGGACGCACTCCGCATCGAGATCACCGCGTACTCGGCTTCGGCAGCGCCGCTCGCGGGCAAGCGGACCGTGAGCTCGAGGATGCCGTTCTCGGCGCAGCTGAGTCCCGACAGCGCCAGGAGCGCGATGAGCGCACGCCTCACAGCTCCACCACCAGTCCGCTCTCGGGCTGGAGCCCGTCGCCGGCCAGGAGCACGCCGGTCGTGACGGCCGCACCGACGACGACCAACCCGATCACCGAGATCAGGATCACCTTGCCCACCGTCGACATCCCGCTCGGCGGCGGCGCGCCGCCCTCCTCGGGGATGGCGACCAGCTCGACCTCCACCACACGCGTGTCGCCCTCAGCCACGGCGCCTTCCCACACGAAGGGCTCGTAGCGCGGCTCGCTCAAGCGCACGGTGTGCCGACCTCCTTCGGTCTCCAGCCGTACGGGGCGTTCGCTCGGCAAGGCCGTGCTCCGTCCGTCGAGGCGTAGCTCGAAGGAACCGTCGGCAGGCACGCCCCGCAGCTCGAGGGCTGCGACGCGGGCGGCGACCTCGTTGCGGAGCCCTTCGACGGTCGACTTCATGTCGTCGGAGAGCTCCGGGTGCTCCCGCAGGAGCTGCTCGAAGGTGTCCCGGGCCTCCACGTGCCGACCGAGCGAACGGTAGGTGGTGCCGACGTTGTAGAGCGCCGCCGAGATCCCCGAGAGCTGATAGGCCTCGCGAAAGGCGCCCAGCGCGTCGGACCAGCGACCGTGTTCGGCGGCCTCGGTGCCGGCGGCGAAACGCTCGCGCGCCGTGCTGAGATCGTCCGGGGTGGGTTCGCCCTCGGGGGCGGACACCACCATGCGCTGCGCGCTCGCGACGCCGGAACCGAGCAGCGTCGCGAAGATCGTCAGAGCGATCGTCAGGCGCACGCGGTCAGGCCTCGTCGTCGTCGTCGGACGCCGAGTCCTCGGACTTCGCGTCCGCGCTCTCGGCAGCTTGGCTGCCGTCGAGCATGCGCAGGTACATCTTCGCCGCCTTGTGCTCCGCGTCGACCTCGAGGGCGGACTCCCACTGCTTGCGGGCTTCGCTCTTCTTGCCGAGGCCGAGGAGCACCACGCCGAGCGCCACTCGCGCGGGCACGTACTTCGGGCGGTGGCTGAGCGCTTCCTTGAGCTCGTACTTCGCCGCGTCGAGATCGCCCTGCTGGCGATAGAGGTTGGCCAGCTTCAGCCGGAGGTCGGCGAAGTGGGGGCAGAGGATCACGGCCTTGCGATACTCGTGCATCGCCTCGCTGATCAGCCCGGCGTCCGCGTAGGCGGTCGCGGTCTCCGCGTGGAGGTTCGCGATCTTCCCCTTCACGAAGGGGTCCATCTTGCCCGGCGCCTCTTCGCCCGCGGCGATGGCGCCCTGGTAGATCTTCTTCGCCTCGTCGTAGCGACCGAGGTCGTTGTAGGTCACCGCGAGGTTCAGCGCGGCTTCCGTGTATCGAGGGTTGATCGAGAGCGCCCGTTCGAACTTGGCCTGAGCCTCTTCGAACTGGCCTCGGTCGTGGAAGATGACCCCGAGCATGTTGTAGACGTCCGCGAAGCCCGTGGTGCCGCGGTCGACCACCTGCAGCAGGTAGTGCTCGGCCTTGTCGAACTCACGCTTCTCGTAGTGTTCGCGGCCGAGGGCCAGGAGCTGCTTGGTGCGATCGTCCATCCGTGATCGGGAGGATATCGCTCCGCCGGTGGCAGTAGCAATAAACCCTCCGATCACGACGTCCCCTGGGTGGGGACAGGTGACCCCGCTAAACGATCCGGAGACGAGACACTAGCCGCCGAGGCTGCCGAGCTGGTCGCGGGCGTCGTCGGCTTCGTCGGCCTCGGGGTAGCGGTCGACCAGCTCCTGGAAAGCTCGCCGGGCCTGCTCGCGGTCGCGCATCTCCAGGTAGGTCTCGCCCAGCAGGAGCAGCGCTTCGGCCTCCAGGCCGCTGCCGTCGTAGCTGGTGAGCATGGTCCGCAGGCGGTTGACCACCGCGGGGTAGGCGTCGCGGCGCAGGTAGAAGCGGGCCACGTAGAGCTCGTGGGCGGCGAGGATCTTCAGGGCCTTCTTGATGAGGCCCTGGGCCTCGGCGACCCGCTGGTTCTCCGGGAAGTCGAGAATGAAGCGTCGGAGCTGGCGCAGCGCCTCCTGCGTGGACTGCGTGTCGCGCTCGTGGGAGGGCGGCGAGAGGAGCCACTCGCTCGGGATCTGCTCGAAGTGCGCCTCGGCGATCCGGAAGCGGGCGTAGGGGATCTGCGAGTGGCTCGGGCGGAAACGGACGAACTGGCGGTAGGCGGTGATCGCCTCGGCCCACTCGTCCTGCTTCATCTTGCAGTCGGCGACCCGCAGCTCCGCCAGCGCCGCGAAGCGGCTGTACGGGTACTTTCGGCGCACCGCTCGGAAGGCCGGCTCGGCTTCGATGCAGTTGTCGCGGCGGAAGGCCAGCAGGGCTCGCTCGTAGTCCGCCTGCGCGCTCTCGCCGTAGTCGAGCCCCGACGAGGAGCTCGAGCCACCGGAGCCGCCGCTGGTCGCGCAGGCGCTCAGCAGCAAGACGGGCAGGAGGGCGTGAATCAGAACGCGCATCAGTAGGGGTCCACCACTCGGAGCTCGAGCTTGTCGGTGTCCTTGGCGAGCTTGAGCTGACAGCACAGCCGCACCGGGCCCTCGTCGCCGAAGATCTCGAGCACGTCGACCTCGTCCTCGTCGGGCGGGGCCAGGGCCTCACCACCGCTGACGACTTCCACCCGACACGTCCCGCAGCTCGCCGAGCGGCAGCTGTAGGGGACGTCGGCATCCGGGTGCTCGTCGGTGACGTCGATCAGGTCCACCGGGGCCTGGATCTCGGTCTCGAAACCGGAGGGCTCGAATCGGACGCGCGTGCTCATTCCGCGCGGAACGTGCAATCAGCGGCGCTCGTTGTCCAGCAGACAGCTGTTGGAGGGGCAGGTGTCCACGATCACCCCATCGGGGCGGCTGAACTGGTCGATCTGGTCGATGACCACCGACTGATAGCGGAGATCCCCATGGGCGCTGTTGTCGCCCATGACGTCGATCGTACCCATCGGCAGCGGCTCCACGTCGTCCAGGTGGAAGATGACGTAGGCGTTCTCTGCCGTGTCTTCCGTGATGATCTCGACGTTCCAGGGCTCGTAGACGCTCGAGTCGAACGCGCCGATCCCCATGGTCCGCGCGGCGATGTCCGACGCCACGTTCGGCACCTCGGTGTCGTAGCGGGAGACCTGGTAGAGGACGCGGCGGCCCGAGTTGTCCACGCCCGGGAGAGCATCGCCCACGATATGCGGCGCGTAGGCCGCCGGCTCGGCGAGGGACCAGGAGTTCTGGGTGGAGACCACGAGCCAGTCCCGGTCGATCTTCTCCGGGTACCAGATCTGCATGATGCCCTCGTAGACGCCGAAGTCCTTCGAGCGCCGCACCATGGTCGAGTAGCTGATGGCACCGACCTGCAGGACGTAGCGGTCGATGGTGTCCGAGAGCGCGGCCAGGGTCCCGCCCATGATGCCGCCCTGACTGATGCCGTAGTAGTAGAGCTCGTCGGCGTTCATCGTCGGCTCCATCGTGCCTTCGACGTCGATCCTCATCTCCTCGAGCTCGGCGCAGGAGCCGCCGGGCGCGAAGGTCTTCATGAGGATGAGCGAGTTGAGCGTGCCCTGCATGAGCCGCTCGCCGAGCTGATCGAAGTTGCCGAAGTTCGGCATGATCTCGGTCACGATCGCGCTCAGGTCGCTCTCGCTGAGACCCCAGTAGTCGGTGCCGAAGCCGACCATCTCGGCCTCCTCGAGGAGCACGCGGACGCCACCGCTCGAGGTCTGGTTGGCGGCGCCGAGCAGGCCGTGGCCGTGCATCATGCCGCGGCCGGGACCCTCGCCGGCCATCACGCGGTCGCGCACGCTCGGCGGGATGGCGATCTCGAAGGGTGCCTCGAGGGTGCCGTTGTAGGTGACGGTGCCGGAGGCGTCGCGGTTCGCGAGCACGCCGCCGCCTGCGCCGGTCATGTAGTTCGGGACGGTGAAGGTGCCGCGAATGCGCTTCCAGAGCGTCTCGTTGACGTCCATCTCCACCGACTCGACCGTGCAGGTGCCGATGCCATCGGTGCCCTCTTCCCACTTGGTCTTCGCGTCGTCCCACATGGTCAGCATGTCGCCGCGGATGGAGTTGCCGGAGGCGGTGTGGAAGTCCCACGCGAGGAGAAGGTCCGAGCGGTTCACGCCGAGGTCCTCGACGAAGCCGAAGATCTCTTCCATCGCGGCGCGGCGCGCCTCGACCGCGGGCTCCTCGGCGCCGGTGCCGTCACGGAGCGCGCGGAAGAACTCGCTCGGCTCGACGGTCGAGCCGTCCTCGAGCTCGAGGCCCATCTTGATGGCCGCCACGTAGCGGTGGTTCTCCTGGAGCCGAGTGGCCGGCCGCATGTAGAGGCTGGTCGTGCCGTCGTCGTCGTTGCGCCACTTGTCGACCTCGGCGAAGTGGGCGACGAGCTCACCGGTCTCCGCGTCGATGAGGAGCGTCTGCGAGCTCGCCTCGAGCGTCGCGGGGATCATGGTCTCGTCCGCGAGGGGGCTGTCGTCGACCTTGCCCCAGAAACCGGCGATCAGGGAGCCCGCCGGGCTGAAGCCATCGAACTTCTCCCAGGCGATGGTCCGGTCGATGATCTCACCGTACTGGTTGTAGGGCATGCCGTTCTCGGGCATGTCGACGCGGAAGCCGGTCTCCGTGTCCGAGTCCTCGGTCAGGAACACGCTCGAGGGCCAGGGGAGGAAGCAGCGCAGGTCCTGCGTGTTGTCGCAGCCCTCCTCGACGATGATGCCCTCCGGACCGCCGTCGGGGGTGGGCGGCAGGTCCGGGGCGACGGCCATGTCCGTGTCGGGGTCGTCGGAGGAGTCGTCGTCACCACACGCGACGAGCGCGGTGGCCAGCAGGCAAGCGAAGAGCGGGCGCGCAATCATGCACGCAGGATGCCTCAGCGCCGGGTGGGGGGCACCTTACGATTGCCGCACGGGCGACACGTTCGTCTTGTCGAAGCGGTGCCAGCGGCCGTGGATGCGGCGCTGGTGCGGGAGGAAGCGCGCCTTGTAGGCCATCGGGGGGCAGTCCTCGATGTAGAGCCCCAGGTAGAGGTAGCGGTGTCCGCGGTCCTGGGCGATCTGGATCTGCTTGAGGATGGAGTAGGTGCCGATGCCGACCGAGGTGACTTCGGGGTCGTAGAAGCAGTAGACCGCGGAGAGCGAGTCCTCGCCCCGGTCGGTCACGGCCACCCCGACCAGCTCGCCGTTCAGGGTGAAGCGGACCTCGAAGGCGTCGCAGAAGCGGTCGACCAGGAAGCGTTGGTAGGACTGGCTGTCCATCGGGCGGGCGTCGTCCTTGGCGAGCCCACGCACGAAGCGGTGCTTGTCGTAGAGCGCGACCCGCTCCGTATCCACGACCGGCGAGCCGATGGTGGTCTTCAGGACCGTGTCGCCCTTGCGGAGCGTCCGCCGGTGCGACTTGCTGAAGGTCCAGTCGGTCACGTCGATGCGGATCGCCTGGCAGGCGTCGCACCCATCACAGCTCGGTCGGTAGAAGAGCGCGCCGTGGCGACGGTCGCCACCGGCGAGGCGCTGGTCGAGCTCGTCGTGCGTCAGCGCGCGAACGGGAAGGCGCAGCGGCATGCGCGCGACGCGTCCCGGGAGATAGGGACACGGCTCCGCCTCGTCGTGCACGAGCAGCTCTGCGGGCCGACGGTCGGCGAGCAGTGGTACGGGGTCGAGGCGATTCACGCGTCTAGAGTCCTGGCCAGTGCTCCAGTGTGCAGGTTGTCGTGCCGAGTGGGTAGGGCGGCGCGCGAGAAAGATCGCGCATCTGGTCAGGGTGTCGGTGGCAACCCGTACTTGCTTCGCAGCAGCTCTTGGCTTGCTGCGAGTCGTCCGATCTCGAAGCACAGCACAGACAGCGGCCAGACGATCCTCATCGGTTCGCCTTTCGTATTCGTGACTCGTGCCACGGTACGTGAGGTCATGTGAAGGATGTCGAGGCCATGCTTCTCGCCGAACGTCTTGGATGGTCCCCAGCTGTTCTCGGACTCGAAGGCAGTGTCCGACCATTTGACCTCCAGGGACCAGAGTGGGCGCTGTGTACTGGGGTCGATCCGAACGAAGTCGATCTCGCCACGCTTCCATCGAGCAAAGCAGAGGTCGCTGAACATCGGTGCGTGGAGGTACTGCGTCAACAACGCTGTCTCCGCGAGCGCGCCCATCGCCTCCGAGTCTTCGTCCACGGGTCCAAACAATGCGGCGCGCATGGATGGGTTCGTGAGGAACACCTTGAAGTTCCGTTCACGTTTGAGCCGTCGCGCCGTGTTGTCGACTCGCCGAACGCGCACCATGAGGAACGCAGCTTCGAGGTACTCGAGGTATTTGCTGATCGTGGGCTTCGCGATTCCAGCGTTTCGGGACAGGTCCTCCAGGCTCAGGATCTGTCCCGTGTTGTAGGCGACGGTCGTGAACAGCTTGTTCAGCTCCGGGATGTTGCTGATCCCGTAGAGCGTTGGGAGGTCCTGCAAGAGCACCTTCTGAACGATGTCCTGTCTGACGAAGCGCTCGAGGTCGGAGCGAACATGTTCGTTCCGAACGACCTCGGGGTAGCCACCGAAGTTGATGTAGTCGACCAGCAGGGCGTCCAACCGTGACGGGTCGAGGGGCACTGCACGAGGGCCCGACAAGTCGAGTACGTCTTCGGTCACCTCCATGAAGTCGAGAAACTCCGCAAACGTGAGAGGAGGCAGCTCGAAGTCGGTGAATCGCCCAGCCCCGGACTCGGAGCTCTTTCGTTTCAGCGCGGCTCCAGCCGATCCCGATGCGATGAACCGAGTGTTCGGGTATCGATCGACGAGGTCCTTCAGGTGCCGCTCCCAGTCCGGCAGGTACTGCACCTCGTCGAAGACCACGAGCCGTTCGCCCGCGACGTCGTGGGGATACTCCTCCTCGAAGAACACGAGGAAGTCCTCGAGCCCCAGTCCGGTATAGGTGGGCGTGTCGACCGAGGCGTAGAGCACCGGGGTCGATTGCTCGTCACTGCTGAGTAGACCAATGAGCTGTCGAAGGAGAGTCGTCTTCCCCACTCGTCGGGCGCCCAACAGAATGATCGCTCGCCTCACGGGGCCACTGGCGAGACGACGCAGAGGCTCGAAGTAGGCTCGTCGGGGCCAGTCTCTGAGTGGGTCCCTGAACGACCCCACCGCCCACCAAGGGTTGTCGAGTCTCAGTCGCCGCCTCACCGCACCAGCGTCGATCTCGAGCATGGCCAGTAAGCTACCTTAATATTCGCTAAGCGAACACGGGTCGGTTAATTTAGTGAATACGTCAGCTTAGGCGTGGCCGTTTAGCGGCCAGCCAGGGCAATTGGGAGCCTCGTCAGGGGCTGATCGTCTCGTCCGCGATGACGTCACCGCTCCCGTCGATGAAGCGCACGCGGATCTCGGCCGTCGTCGGATCGAAGCGCAGCTCGGTGTAGTTGTTCGTGCCGTCGGCGTGCGGCCAGCGCGAACCGGTGAGCGTCGTGTGCAGAGGGTTCTGCGTCTGTCCGCCCGGACCGACGAGCACCTCCCACTGGTTCTCGCCGAGCTCACCGCTCGCGCCGACGCGCCCGAGGCTCGCGAAGTGGAAGTCGCCCGCGATCCAGAACACGCCGCTGATGCCGGCGTCGTCGATGAACGAGAGGATGTCCTCGCGCTGCGCGGCGTAGCCCTCCCAGCGGTCGGCCGAGCCCAAATCCAGCAAGAAGGGGAAGTCGGTGATGCCGACCGAGTTGAGGATGACCTTGAAGACCGCGGTGCTGCTCGAAAGCCCCGTCTTCAACCAGTCCAGCTGTTCCGCGGAGACGTAGGTCGCGTCTGCGTCGTTCCGCGTCGACGGCTCGCGTTCGCTGCGGCAGTCGAGCACGAAGACCTCGAGGGTCCGGCCCCAGCGGCGCTGGCGCCACACGCGCCCGGGGTCGACCGCGAGTCGCTCGAGCGGCAGGTGCTCGAAGAACGCCTGCCGACCGGCGTCGACGATCCCCACGGCCGTGTTCTCCGGGTCCCAGTTGTTGTCGATCTCGTGGTCGTCCCAGGTCGCGAGCATGGAGGTCGCCGCCCGCGCCGCGATGTACCCCTCGGTGGCGAAGTTCTCTTCCCACTTGCCGCGGAACTCCTCGATCGTCTCGGACCCGTCGTTGTAGGTCGTGTCGCCGAGCAGGAGGAACGCGTCCAGGTCTTCGCGTTCGCCAGCGCGGAGCAACGTGTCGAAGCTGCGCCCGTTGCTGGTGCAGCTCACCGCGCCGAAGACGAGCGGCTCCATCGCGTCGCTCGCGATGGCCGCGCGGAAGCGACCGATGGTGCTCCGCGCCGTGCCGTCCTCGACGAACGCGTAGCCGTAGCGTTGGCCCGCGCTCACCGCGATGGTCTCGTGCACGAAGCCGGCGTCGTCCGGCGTGACCGCCATATCGAGCACCCGCGCGCCGTCCGCGCCATCGGCGAGCAGCTCCCAGACCACGAGGGTCACCGAACCGCTCCCGTCGTAGCGAGTCCAGAGGACCACCGAGTCCTCGGTCGCGTCGCCGCTCGCCACGCCGAGCATGAAGGCGCCCGTGGCCGGCAGCGATCGGACGTCGTCCATCCCGCCATCGGGCAGCGGCCGCATGTCCGGCTCGTCTGGGCCGCCGTCCATCTCGGGCGGTCCACCGTCAGTACCCGGCATCGGTCCACCGTCGGTGCCGCTCATGTCGGCGCCCGGCATCGTCCCGCCGTCGGGATCCGAGCCGCCATCGTCGCCGCAGCCGACCAGCACCCCCGCGACGCCGATGCCGGTCTTCAGCACCGCGCGCCGACTCAGCGTCGACTCGGATCGCCCCTCACCCTCGGCCCCATCCTTCTCGGGATCGTCCGCCATCTCACACCTCCAAGCGAGCGCACCCTAAGCGATCGCCGCGGCGGACAAAAGGGACCGTGACCAAGAAGTCACCGTTCGAGAGCGCTAGACTCTGTGGCGTGACCACCGTTCCCTTTCGCTTCGACGACGCGCCGCTGCTCTGGACCGTGCCCGACGTCTACGACGCGGACGAGTGCCAGGAGTGGATCCGGATCATCGAGGCGGGGAGTCCGCGCATCGCGACGAACAACCCGGTCTACCGCGATCAGGATCGGGTGATCCGGGACGACCTCGCTGCGGCGTCGACTCTCTTCGAGCGGTTGAGGAAGCACCTGCCCGAGCGGCTCGGCGAGCTGAGCCTCGGGGGTCTCAACGAGCGGCTGCGGATGTACCGCTACGCGCCGGGGCAGCGCTTCGCGCCGCACATGGACCATTGGTACCGGCCGACCGACACCCGCATCACGCTGCTGACGGTGCTCGTCTACCTGAACGACGACTTCGAGGGTGGCGAGACGGCGTTCATGGAGCAGCTCGAAGAGACGGTGCATCCGAAGCCGGGACTCGTGGCGATCTTCCAGCACAAGATCCGCCACGAGGGGTGCCCGGTTCGTTCGGGGCACAAGTACGCCATCCGTAGCGACGTCTACTACGACGCGCCGAGCCCGATCGAGATGGACCTGAGCGGCGCGGGCTCGTGAGCGCGGCGATTGACGGGGGTGGGCGGGACCCTAGAGGGCTCTGGCTCGCCCATGCCCAAGTTGCGCCCCCGCCTCCTGCTCGCGTTCGTGACGCTCCTCCTCGTGGTGGGCGCTTCATGGCTTGGGTTCAGCTCGTGTCATCCGTCGCGACCGGAGCCTCGAGGAGAGCTCGGCGACGTTCCCCCGTCGGAGCCGACGCGCCTCTGCGTGGGTGGGGTTCGGAGCGACTGCCGTCGACCCGATCGAATTCGCGAGCTGCTGGCGACCGAATCGCTCGTGGTCGTTCAGGCCGCGCCGGCGCCGGGCGGCGCGCAGGGGGCCGCCGTGCTGACCCTTCGCACGCCCGACGGGCTCACGTTCGATGTGAAGTGGCGGTCGCTCGGCAGCGCCTCCCGCTCCAATGACCCGATCGCGGAGCTCGGCGCCGACCGTGTTCAACGGCTCGTGCTCGGCCCCGGGGATCTCGTCATTCCACCGACGGCTCCCCATTGCCTGCCTGCCGCGAGCTATGAGCGCCGCCTCGGCCATCGGCGGGATGCGTTCGACGGCAGCGACTGCGTGCTCGGCATCGTCTCGCTCTGGCTGCACGGCGCGGTGGACATGAACGAGGCACGACGTACGGGCGTGGTACCGGGCGAAGCGGGTGATGCGGACCCAGGGCTCTATGACCCGCTGCGCTTCGAGCGAGACGCTCGGTACCGCCGGAACGTCGCGCACCTGAACCTGGTCGCCTTCCTGATCGCGCACGGCGATGCCCACGCCGGTCAGTTCGTGACCTATCGCGATCCGCCTCATCTCTTCCTGGTCGACAACTCGGTGGCCTTCGGGCTCGATCATCGGTCCGCCATGGACGAACGGCAGGACCTGGCGCGAATCGTCGTGCCCTCGATCCCTCGCGAGACCGCCGCGCGTCTCCGGGCGCTCACGCGGACCGACCTCGATGAGCTGAGGGTCTTGGCGGAGCTCCGGCTCGAGGCCTCGGGTCGGCTCGTGGCGACGGACGCCGGCGAGCCGTTCGGCGACCCCGACGAGGGAGCGCGCCGCCAGGGCGAGCGGGTGCAGCTCGGTCTCTCGCCCGAGCAGATCGAGGTCGTGTGGTCGCGGGTCCGCCTGCTGCAGGCGAGTCTCGACGACGGCTCCCTCGGTGTCTTCTGAGTGCGCGCGTCTTTGACGGAAGGTGCGGCCACCGACCACGTATGCTCCCTGGATGGTCCGCCACGCTCTCGTCGCGCTCCTCGTACTCTCCGCCTGTGAGGGTGAGCCGCCCCCGCCGGACCCATTTACGTTGGGCTATCGGGCCGCGATCGCAGGCGACCACGAGGCGGCCGCTGGTCACTATCGTGACGCCACCGAAGAGCGACCAGGTGACATCGACGCTTGGATGGGTCTGGCCCGCGAGCAGCTCCGCGCCGGGAAGCCCGTGGCAGCGAGCGCTGCGGCGCGGGAGGCCGCAGACCTCGACGCCGGGTCCGCCGATGCGCACGAGCTCCTCGGTCGGGCGCTGCTCGCGGCGGTCACCGAACCCGAGGAAGCCACGGAAGCGCCGGATCAGCGACGCGCCATGTCGAGCGACCGGGCAGCCCGAGCCGCGGAGGCATTCGTGCGCGTCCTCCGGCTCGATCCGGAACGGGCGCGTATCCACTTCGCTCTCGGCCGCGCTCACGAGCTCGCGGGCCGTCACGAGGAGGCCGCCGCCGCCTACGATGCGTCGGCGGAGGCAGAGGTCCTGCCAGCTCGGTCGAGGGTCGCCGCCGTGCGCAACCGGCTCTCGGCGTCTGCAGAGCTCGCCGAGGAGAGGGCAGCCGAGCTTCGCGCGGAGCTCGACGCGGCCGAGGCGCTCACCGACGACCCCGATGTCCGAGCTGCCATCGCCTCACAGCGCGGCGCGATCGGTCGAATGCTTGCCCCGCCGCGGGATCCGGGCCTGGCTGCCGCGCGCATGGAGAAGGACCCTGGGCTGCTGGGTGCACTGGGCTCCAGCGAGCACGCTCTCGTCGAGGTGATGGCGCGCGACGCACTCGATGAGGACTCGCTGAGGGATGCATTCGGCGGTGGCGTCTCGACCGGCCTCGAAGGCCTCGGAGGCTTCGAAGGGCAGCGGCCCCGCTACCCAGAAGGCCGCGGCGGCGGTGGCACCATCGAGGGACTCGGTGGTCTGGGTAACGCGGGGGACTCTCTCGGTGGAAGCATCTCCGCGATGGACGAGGACTGAGCTGCGGTGGGGGACGAGCGGCAGAGCCAGATGCTCGACGACGCCATTCGGGAGGCGCTCGCTGGCGACGGCTTCGCCGCCCCGTGGAGCGCCTTCCCGGACCAACCTCGCTTCTCGAGCTTCTGGTTCGCCGGCGGTGGTCAGTGGCCGCTGCTCGTGCTGGCCCGATGGCTCGAGCGGCAGACGGTGGCGGAGCGCGTCGCGTTCTTCGCCGAGCACGTGCCCGTTCCCGCGGAGTGGGCCGACTGGGTCGCGTCCGTGGTCTACGACGAGTGGGAGCTCGACTCCGACGACGCGATCGTCGAGCAAGTGCATCGACTGGCGCGGGAGCACGGACTGGTCGACCCCATCGCTTGGGAAGCCTGGCTCGACGAAGGAGGCTAGCCGTTGGCTAGGGCTGCCAGTCGTCGTGGACCGGGGTCTCCGGATCGCTGACGCGGCGGAAGGTGTGGTGGCCGAAGCGATCGCGCTGGGCCTGGATGACGCGCGCGGTGCCGACCTCGGTGGTGAGCTGCTCCCACCAGGTGAGCGACGCGCTCATCGCGGGGACGAGGTGACCGGCGGCGCTCGCGGCGGCGATGGTCTTGCGCCAGCCGGACAGCAGCGGCGCGAAGTCGTCGGTCATCGCGGCGCCGAGCATGGGGCCCTCCGCGCTCGGGAGGATCGCCATGAAGCGCTCGAGCATCTTCGAGCGGATGATGCAGCCGGCGGTCCAGATGCGCGCGACCTCCTTCCGATCGATCGCCCAGTGGTGCTCGTCGTCGGCGCCCTTCAGCAGATCGAAGCCCTGGGCGTAGCTCGCGAGCACCGACGCGGTGACCGCATCGCGCAGGTCGTTCGTCGAGAGCTCGATGGCGGGGCGCTCGCCGGTCGCGATGCCGACGCGCACGCTCTTGAACGAGCTGAGCGCGCGGGCGTCCACCGCGGCGGCGATGGTCGGCACCGGCACCCCGAGCTCGACCGCCCCCAGCACGGTCCAGCGACCGGTGCCCTTCTGGCCGGCGACGTCGAGCACCTGATCGAGGAGCGGGCGTGACTCGTCTTCGGGGTCGCGGACTTTCAGGATGTCGGCGGTGATCTCCGTGAGATAGCCGCCGAGCGGTCCCTCGTTCCACTCGTTCATCAGCGCCGAGGCGTCGTCCGGGCCGAGGCCGAGGGCGCGCTTCATGAGCAGCACGGCCTCGCCGAGGATCTGCATGATCCCGTACTCGATGCCGTTGTGGGTCATCTTCACGAAGTGACCGGCGGGCCCCTTGCCGCACCAGGTCACGCACGGACCGTGATCGCTCGTGGCGGCCATCGACTCGAGCAGCGGACGCAGCCGCTCCCAGCCCTCCTTCGGACCGCCAGGCATCATCGACGGACCGATCAGCGCGCCCTGCGCTCCGCCGGACACGCCCATGCCGAGGAAGTGGTAGCCCTTCGCGTCGCGTTCGCGGCGCATGGTGTCGTGCCAGAGGCTGTTGCCGCCGTCGATGACCACGTCGCCCTCGTCGAGGTGTGGCTCGAGGTCCTTCAGCACGGCGTCCACGATCTTGCCGGCCGGGACCATCACCAGGATGCGGCGCGGGCGCTCGAGGAGCGCCACCATCGAGGGCAGGTCGGCCGGCGTCGCGAAGTCGTGGTCCGGCTCCGACTCGCGGAGCCCCGTGCGCGCCTCTTCGTTCGGGTCGTAGCCGGCCACCGAGTAGCCACCGCGAGCCAGGTTCCGAGCCAGGTTGCGGCCCATCACGCCCAGGCCGACCACGCCGATGTCGCGCTTCGCTTCGTCGCTCATGCCCCCTTCCTACCACCGGTGACCCGTCCGCGGATCCACTGGCACTGAGCGTGAGTGGAATCACGTGCAAACGGCGTACAGGAAAGCCGAGTGTCCGGTGGCAAATCCAGGCGCCCCCCGATCGCGCCCACTTGGACCTACATGGGCGACATGCACGCCAAAAAACCCAATGGTTCTGTCTGGGCACGGCCCTTGCTCTCGGTTCGCGCATCGATCGCGCCCGAGCGCGCGACGGCGCCGATGACGCCCCCACCGCGGGCGCCGGCACCCCAACCAATCACAGAACGAACACTCCATTCTCATGAAGAACATTCTCTCCATCGCTCTGCTCGGCGCCCTCGCTGGCGCCTGCGCCCCCGACTACTTCGACAAGGACGGCGAGCTCGAGCACACCGAGCTGGCGGCGACCGCCGACTCGAGCGCCGACGGCGGCCCCTTCCGTGGCGAGCTCGCGCTCTGCGACTGGTCGGCCGACGCGCTGACCGAGCGCACCGCCTACCACTTCTGGACCTTCGAGACCGAGGGCTGCGACGACGTGCTCGTCGACCTCGCCTCCCGTGAGGGCGATGACACCTACGTGCTCCTCTACCAGCAGGTCGGCCGCGCGTGGCGCCTCATCGACCGCAACGACGACTGCTACGACGGCACCCTCAACAGCTGCATCGAGCGCGGTCTCCGCGCCGGCACCTACCTCGTCGGCGTCGCGACCTATGACTACATGCGCTGGGGCGTCCCGACGGCCGCCGACTACCAGCTCCGCGTCGTCTGCCGCGACGAGGGCGCCTGCGGTGGCGACCCCGAGCCGCAGGCCTGCGGCAGCCGTGGCCTCGAGCCCTGCCCCGAGGGCCAGTACTGCGACTGGAGCATCGACGCGATGTGCGGCGCCACCGACCGCCCCGGCGTCTGCCGCCCGACCCCGGACGCGTGCGCCGAGATCTACGCGCCGGTCTGTGGCTGCGACGGCCGTGACTACCCGAACGCCTGCGCCGCCGCCCAGCACGGCATCAGCGTGGAGTCCGAGGGCACCTGCGGCGGCAACGTCGGCGACACCTGCGGCGGCTTCGCTGGCTTCACCTGCAACGAGGGCCTCTTCTGCGCCTACGAACCGGCCGCGATCTGCGGCTGGGCCGACGCGACCGGCACCTGCGCCGTCCGCCCCGAGGCGTGCACCCGCGAGTACCGCCCGGTCTGCGGCTGCGACGGTCGCACCTACGGCAACGCCTGCAGCGCCGCTTCCGCGGGCGTGAGCGTGCAGCACGACGGCGAGTGCCCCCGCGCGGGCGCCGGCGAGGGCGAGCAGTGCGCGGGCATTCTCGGCACCCTCTGCGGTGAAGGCCTCATCTGCGACATGAGCATCAACGACTTCTGCGGCGCCGACCTCGCGGGCGTCTGTGTCGCCGAGCCCGATGGCCCGACCTACTGCACCCGCGAGTACGCGCCGGTCTGCGGCTGCGACGGCCGCACCTACAGCAACGACTGCGAGCGTCGCTCGGCGTACGTCGCGCTGGATCACGAGGGCGCCTGCCGCTGAGCGGCGCCGTTCCCAAACACCCAGGCCGCGTCCTCCCAATGAGGGCGCGGCCTTTTTTTATTTGGGGGGATCTTGAGAAAATCCCCCGACTCGTCGGGAGTGAATCCCTCCTCGTCTCCCCGAAAACCTGAAGGTCTCGCGGACGTAGCCGCTCGGTTCGTCCTCGCGCTTCGCGCTGCGTCCTCCGTTGCTTCGCGCGTGCGTCCTCCGCTTCGGGGAGCGTTGCTTCTCTGCGGACTAGAAGCAGTCGGGGATGGCGCAGAGACCGCCCTCGCAGTTGCCCGAGTAGCACTCGCCGGCTGAAGTGCAGCTGGCGCCGTTGGCTTGGAGCGCGCGGCAGGTGCCGCTGACGCACGCGTGTGCCGGCGCGCAGGGCTGGCCGAGGCCGTCGCCCACGTCGCGGCAGGTCTCGCCCGCGGCCGGGAGCGCCACGCAGGTGCCGTCGAACATGCCCGCCATCGGGTTGGCGTTGCAGTACTCGCCGGTCGGGCAGACCTCTGGGAAGCCGAGGTTGCACGCGCCACCGCTCGATGAGGGAGCCGCGCAGGTCTGGGTGACCTCCATGGTCGCGAAGTCGAAGTCCTCGACGACGCAGCTCAGCCCCTCCTGACAGAGCGGGTCGAGCCCGTCGACCAGGTTGCAGGGCGCGCCGACAGCTTCGGTGAAGACCGCGCTGAAGGCCTTGCACGTACCGGGGTCGGTGTCGGTCTCGCCCGTGCAGAGGAGACCCGCCTCGCATTCGATCGCGCTGCTCCCACCGCACGACTCCCCGTCGCCCGCGGGCATCACGCACGTACCGCTGCCGCAGATCAGCCCGCTCACGCAGCCCTCGTTGCTCGTGCAGCTCTCGCCACCGCCGGCGCGCAGCGTGCACACCCCCGGGCACGCCGCGTCCGACGCACAGTAGGCTTCGCCCGCGCAGTCGACCTCGGCCACACACGCACCGCCCGGCTCGACCAGGCCCTCGAAGGCCTCATCGCACGCGGCGATGTCGCGCGCCTCGAGCGCGTCGCAGCCGAGCGCCGAAGCGGCCTCGATGCAGTCGTCCAGCTTGCTCCCGTCGTACGCCAGCCGGCCGGCGTCGATGCTGGCCTGCCAGAGTGGGGCGCTGCCGTTGGTGATGGCCGGCTCGAACACGTCCGTGCAGGCCTGCCCGCCGAGGAAGAGCGAGGTGAGGTCACCCAAGCACGCCTCGACCGGATTGCAGAAGGACTCCGCGACTGCCGCGGGTGCGTCTTCCAGGCTCACCCCTCCGCCGCCGTTGTCGTCGCCGCAGCCAACTCCCACCAACGCGAGCACCATCCCCATCCCGAGTCTCTGAAGCATTCGAAGTTCCTCCCTCCGCAGGATGGTACCGCTCGTGAAACGGCTTCGCCTCTTTGTGCGGCCCATCCACACTCGGGGGTCGCGTTCGACCGCCCATGGCGCTAGACCCTCGCCATGGCGGACGAGCTCCATCGAGTCGTGGTCATCGGAGGTGGCTTCGGTGGCCTCCAGTGTGCCCGCGCCCTCGGCGGCAAGGCGGTGAAGGTCACGTTGGTCGACCGCGAGAACCATCACCTCTTCCAGCCGCTCCTCTACCAGGTCGCCACCGCCGGCCTCGGTCCAGCCTCGATCGCCACCCCGATCCGCGCCGTCTTCGGCAAGGACCGCAACGTCGAGGTCATCCTCGGCGAGGCCTGGGAGGTCGACCACGATCGCAAGGAGCTCGTGCTCCGCGATGGGGATCGCATCCCCTACGACACCCTCGTCGTCGCGGCGGGCGCCAAGACCAACTACTTCGGTCACGAGAACGACTGGGCACCACACGCCCATGGCCTCAAGGATCTCCGCGACGCCATCCGCATTCGCGAGCGCGTGCTGCTCAGCTTCGAGGCGGCCGAGCGCGAGCCCGATCCCGCCGTGCGGGCCGAGCTGCTGACCTTCGTGGTCATCGGCGGCGGTCCCACCGGCGTCGAGATGGCCGGCGCCATCAGCGAGCTCGGCCGGATGGTGCTCGCCGGCGATTACCGACGGATCCATCCGGACGACATCCGCGTCGTCCTCTGTGAGATGGCCGATCGGGTCCTGACTCCATTCACCGAGGACCTGAGCTACGAGGCTGGGGTCATGCTCGAAGAGCTCGGCGTCGAGCTCCACCTCGGGCGGCGCGTCGAGCGCGTCACCGAGAACGCGGTGCACTTCGCGGGCGAGGACCCGCTGAAGGCGTCGGTCATCGTCTGGGCCTCGGGCGTCAAGCCGGTGTCCTTCGCCGAGCGTCTCGGCGTCACGCTCGGCGATCGTGGTCGCATCGCGGTCGACGAGAACTGCGCCGTGCTCGGTCATCCCGAGATCTTCGCGATCGGCGACATCGCCCGCTTCGTGCCCGAGGGCGAGGAGTGGCCGCTGCCGGGCCTCGCCCCGGTCGCGATGCAGCAAGGTCGCCACGTGGCGCGACAGATCCTCCGCGACCTCAAGCGGCAGCCGCGCGAGACCTTCCGCTACAAGGACAAGGGTCAGATGGCGACCATCGGCCGCGCTCGCGCGGTGACCCAGACCGACAAGCTCTCGATGGCGGGCCTGATGGCCTGGTTCGCCTGGCTCTTCATCCATGTCCTCTACCTCGTCGGGTTCCGGAATCGGATGACCGTGCTCTTCGATTGGTTCTGGCAGTACGTGACCTTCGGTCGCGGCTCCCGGCTGATCACCGCGCGGCACGATGACGCCGACGAACGTCCCAGCCCGCTCCTGGCGTCCATGCCGGGGCGCCGCAGCCGCACGAGCGAGGCAAACCCAGTTCCCGGGGGGATTTCGGAAATTGCCCCAACTCGTCGCGAGTGAATCGCTCCTCGTTTCCCCCAAAACCTGAAGATCTCGCGGCGCAGCCGCTCGGTGCGTCCTCGCGCTTCGCGCTACGTCCTCCACCCCCAGTTCTAACCACTCGTTCACCCCCCCGTGGCCCACCCCGTTCTCCGTGGTAGCTTCCGGGCGCGTCCCCATGGCGCTTCTCGTCGTCTATATCCTGGTGGCCCTCGGCTTCTCCTTCCTCTGCTCCGTGCTGGAGGCGGTGCTGCTGAGCCTCACCCCCGCGTACCTCGCGCGTCTGCGCGACGAGCGACCGGCGGTCGGTCGGCGTCTGACCGACCTGAAGGACGGCGTGGACCGCCCGCTCTCGGCGATCCTCAGCCTCAACACGATCGCGCACACCGTGGGCGCGGCCGGCGCAGGCGCTCAGGCGCAGGCGGTCTGGGGCTCCGACGTCCTCGCCATCGCGTCGGCGGTGCTCACGCTGCTGATCCTCGTCTTCTCGGAGATCATCCCAAAGACGATCGGAGCGGTGTACTGGCGGAAGCTCGCGCCCAGCGCTGGCTTCATCCTCTTCTGGCTCGTCCGCTTCATGATCCCGCTCGTGCTCATGAGCGAGCTCATCACGAAGGCGATGAAGGGCTCGGGCCACGGCCACGGCACGGTGTCCAAGGAAGAGGTCGCCGCGCTCGCCCGCCTCGGCGAAGAGCAGGGCGTCTTCGATGCCTCCGAGTCTCGGATCCTCCGCAACCTCTTCCGCATGGGCGCGGTGCGCACGCGCGACATCATGACCCCGCGCACGGTCATGTTCGCGATCCCCGCGGACAAGACCGTCGACGAGGTCGTGCCGCGTTCGGCCCTCCACAGCCCGGCCGCGGACGACACCATCCGCACGGCCACGATGGTCTTCTCACGCATCCCCGTCTACCGGGAGCACCAGGACGACGTCGCTGGCTACGTGCTCAAGGACGAGCTCTTTCTCGCCGCCGCGCGGGGCATGGGCGACGTGCCGGTCGGTGACCTGGTGCGCGAGATGCTGATGGTGCCCGACACCCTGCCGGTGCACGAGCTCTTCGAGCGCCTGCTCAACGACCGCGAGCACATCGCGCTGGTGGTGGACGAGTACGGCGGCGTGGACGGCGTCGTGAGCATGGAGGACGTGCTCGAGACCTTGCTCGGACTCGAGATCGTCGACGAGGTCGACGCCACCGACGACATGCGCGAGATGGCGCGCAAGAAGTGGCGAGAGCGTCGCGCGAAGCTGGGGACCGTACCGCCCCCGCCGGGCAGCGGCGCCAGCATCGAGGTGCCCAAGTCCGCCGGAGTTCCGGACGCCGGCGTGCCAGGAGCTGACGAACAGTGAGCCAGCTGCAGTGTCCGAACTGCGGCGGTCCGATCGACCTGAAGCTCGGCTCCAGCTGGGCGGTGATCTGCCAGTGGTGCAACGCGTCGGTGGTCCGAACCGACCGCGATCTCCGAAGCCTGGGCAGGGTCGCGGACCTCGCACCGACGACCACCGACCACCAGGTCGGGGACAGCGGCTCGCTCGGCGGCACCGCGATCTTCGTTGCCGGCCGCGTGCAGCTCGATCAGGGCCGCGGTCCCTGGGACGAGTGGTACGTCCAGCACGGGCAGCACTGGGCCTGGCTCGCGAAGGCGCAGGGTCAGTGGTACCTGACTTACCCGACCCAGCCCACCGGGCCGCTCCCCAGCTGGCAGCAGATGACGCCCGGGCAGCTGCCCCCGCTGCCCGGCGTGCAGGGCGAGTGGGTGGTCGACGAGCAGGGCCAGTCCACGGTCCTCTCCGGCCAGGGCGAGCTCCCGTTCCCGATCGAGAGCGGCAAGCGCGGTCTCTTCGTCGATCTGTCGGGGGCGAACGGCGCCTTCGCGACGATCGACTACGGCGACGGCAGCGAGCCCCCGAAGCTCTACGTCGGTCGGCGACTCCAGCACGGCGAGCTGCAGATCCAATCGAGCGGCGCCATGCCGACGCCCTCCGCCGAGCAGGTGAAGGGCGACCGGCTGCGCTGCCCCACCTGTGGCGACGCGGTGCCCATTCGCGCGCCGGCGATCACCGAGAGCGCGGTCTGCGGCAGCTGCAACAGCGTCCTCGACTACTCGCAGGGCAAGCTGCAGTTCCTCCAGAAGCTCGAGCAGCACCGGGCGAAGCCGCTGATCCCGCTCGGGGCCGAGGGCACGCTCAAGGGCGAGAAGGCCACCTGCATCGGCTACATGGAGCGCTGGTGCCGCGTCGGCGGTGAGCGCTTCCGGTGGAGCGAGTACCTGCTGCACACCGACCATGGCTACCGCTGGCTCATGGAGGACCAGGGCCACTGGATGTGGCTGCGTCCGCTCTCCGGTGGTGAGGTCCAGGGGGGATACGGCCCCGTCGCGACCGTGGGTGGCCGCCGCCACGTGCTCTGGAACTCCGTCGAGGGTCACGTGAGCTACGTGGTCGGCGAGTTCTACTGGCGCGTCGAGCGCGGTGAGTCGGGCCGACTGCGCGACTTCATCAAACCGCCCTACGTGGTCAGCCAGGAAGCCACCGGCCGCGAGATCAACTGGACCGGTGGCGAGTACGTCGAAGGCGACGAGATCTTCGAGGCCTTCGGCGTCCAGGGCAAGCCGCCTCGCAAGATCGGCGTCGGCCTCGCGCAGCCGAACCCGCACTCGATCGGCTTTCCGGCGCTGATCGCCGTCGTGCTCTCGGTCGCGCTCTTCGGGCTGATGGGCTTCGTTCATGCGCGGCACCCGAGCGACCGACTGGTCGACGGCCCCGTGACCGTGCCCCTCGTTCCGTCGACCCAGCCGGACCCGAGCGGGCGCAACGCGACGGTGACTCCACCCTTCGTCGTCCGGGAGGGACCGACCCTGCTCGAGGTGACCGTCCGCACCAACGCCGACAACCAGTACATCGGCGTCCCGGCGGCGCTCATCGAGCAGAATACCGGCGAGGTGATCGAGTTCTACGTCGACGCCGAGCGCTACCACGGGGTCTCGGGCGGCGAGTCCTGGTCCGAGGGCTCCCAGAGCAACACCGCCCACGTGAACCAGGTGCCCGCGGGCACCTACACCATGCGGGTCGACCCCTTCTGGCAGAGCTTCCCCCAGCCCGGCGCGTACGGCACCGGGCTTCGTCCGCCAGCGGTCGAGCTCGCCGTCGAGACCGGCGCCCAGAGTCGCGGCTGTCTGCTCTTCGCGCTCTTCCTGATCTGGCTGCCCGCCATCGTCTTCTTCATCCGTCACTCGACCTTCGAGAAGAAGCGACAAGAGCTCAAGACGGTGTAGGCTGGCCCGGTGAAGCTCGTCTACCTGCTCTATCCGCTCTTCGGCCTCGGCGTCGTCGGCGGCTACGCCTACCTGGCGGACTCGGGGATCGATCCCTTCGCGGTCGAGCAGGAGCGCCGAGCCGCGCCTCCGGACGTCCGCGCGAGCGGCGGCCGCGGCGGCGCCATCTTCTGGTACGGCGGCTTCAGCGGCGGGAAGTAGCCGCCAGCTCTGCTCCGAGCACCACCGTGCGTGGATCCGTCAGGGGGTCGTGAACCCGCGCACGGAGTCGTGCCGACCAGGTCTCACTCAGGGTGCCTCCGTGACTCCAGTAGTCGTGGCTGAAGCTCAGCGGCGTTGCCCGCGGGGCGGCCGTACTCGGTGGGGCTCCAGCGCGAGCGAGGTGATGCGTTCGGTCGGCTAGTTCCAGCGGAAGACTGTCTTGATCCACCGGTGATCGGAAAGGGTTACACCCTGATGATACGGGTTGTAGTCGATCGTGTAGAGCACGGACAGCTGGCCTCCCGGGTTCCGAACGAAGACATGGTCGACGTTCCATGTCGCAACTCGGGAGTACCCTCGACTCGCCAACGCGCTCTCGACCCAGCTGAAGAGCACCGGGTCTGCTGACTGAGAGAGGTTGAAGTCGCCGTTGAGTACCGTGGGAGTGTCAGGGTCGAGTCCGTCTAGCCAGTCGAGGAGCGACAGGAATTGGTAGTAGGCGCCCCACCGTCGTTCCGCGCCCCAGCGATGGGTGCGCAGGTGGTCGAGGTGAAGGTTCACGACCCAGAGCTCCTTGCCCGAGCCGAAGTCGTGTCTCGTTGTCACCGCAATTCGAGGTTCGCTCTCGGTGGATGGGTCGGGGTTGTCGAGCTGCCACGTGGCACTTTGGGAGGCTGCGACGCTCATGACTGCGGCGCTGCCGTATTGGCCTCCCTGATACGGCATGGCGCTGCCGAAATAGTTGGCCCAGCCGGGCGACAATGCGTCATCGATCTCCCAAGCGACGTCGATCCCCCCTGCCCGGGAGGTGTGCTTGTCCACTTCCTGCAACGAGAGGATGGATTCTCTTCCGAAGTCCTTGATCGCGACGAAGTCGGCAGTAGTGAGAGCCCCTGCGAGAGAGCCTACTCGCGGAGCGCTTCCGTGTTCACAGTCGGTTGGGTTTGCAGAGAGACATGATACAGACTGGCCGCGCCAAAGGTTCATCGTGAACACGTTGAACTCCTGAGCCTTGGACCGACTGGGTCCGAAGAACAGGGACGCGATGGTCAGTAGTGCAATGGAGAGTCTAGCCATCGCAGGACCGTATCACTCCCTGACGCTCACATGAGGTGCGACAAGTCCCAGCGAGCACCGCTTGGCCGAAGTCAACCGAACGCGAGCCCGAGGGCTTCCGCGCGCTCTTCGCGCAGGGTGAGGTAGGGCGGCTCCCAGTCGAGCGCCGGGTCGGTCTCCCACGCGCGGATGGGAAGGAGATCGCGCTCGGCGAGGTCGCGGAAGAGGCGGACCTCGTCGTCGGGTTCGCGGGAGAAGCCGAAGGGGTTCCGCGCCTGCCCGTCGGGGAGCTGGTGGTACTTGGCGTCGTTCTCCGCGATGAGCTCCATGAGCTCGCCGGCGCGCCTCTCCGAGTACGCGAGGAACGCGGCGTCGAAGGGGCCGACGTCGCGGCGTTCGTCCGGATCACGCTTCACCCACTTCGCCCAGTCGTAGCCGTAGACGAAGTCGTGCACGTAGCGGAAGCGGATCGCGGTGTCCGAGCCGAAGAGGTTCTGCAGTCGCGCGACGTGGCCGGCGAGCTCGTTCAGTCGAGTCACTGGCTCGGCGGCTCGGCGCGCCTGGCGCACCAGGCTCGCGGCGAGCGCGTCCATGTCCCAGAAGAGGTTGCCGGGGAACGCGTGGAGCTGGGCTCGGGCGACGCGCTCGAGCGCGATGGCGAAGGGCGATCGGAGCGGCCCCGGCGCGAGCGACTCGGCGAGCGAGCACAACGACGTCGGCCGCTCGGCGGCAGGGTCCAGCGTCAGCCGCGCGCCCCGGTCGATGCGCGCGTCGAGCGCGGCGAGGGCAGCCATCGGGTCCGTGGTGGCGAGGCGCGTGTCGTTCAACGGAGCTATCCGAGAAAGATTCGGTGGAGGAGGAGCGAGAACGCGAGCACCTCGGTGGCGCGCCAGACGCCCCGGTGCAGGTGCGCCTTGTACACGGCCTGCTCACCGAACGCATTGGTCACCGCGCTCGTGCTCTGCCGGACCATCTGCCGCAGTCGGAACCCGAGGATCACGATGGGCAGGACCACCACCATCAGCGGGACGTGCTCGGCGAGCAGACCCGCCAACAGCCACGCCGCGGCGCCGACCGCCACCAGCATCTCGGTCAGCCGGCGAGCCGTCGGGTTCCCGAGCTTCGTGGTGAAGGTGGTCTTGCCACCCTTGCGGTCGGAGACCTCGTCGCTGAGCCCGCTGGCGATCGCGCTGGCGAGCGCGAGGGCCATCGCGCCGATGAGCACCGGCCACGCGCGCGGCAGCCAGAGCAGGCTCTCGGCGCCGAGGCCGCCCTGCATGTAGGCGTTGAGCCAGGGGAGGGCGAGACCGACGCCGAGCATCTCGAGCAGCTCGCCGCCGCCGCGGTAGTTCAGCTTCAGCGGCGGGAGCGAGTACGCCACGAAGAGCCCGAGCGAGAGCACCGCCGCGAGCCCGAGGCCCGGTCGGTTGAGCCAGCCCTCCGCGAAATACGCGAAGCCGACGGCGCCGGCGCCCGCGCTCAGGCCGACCATCAGCAGCCGGGAGGCGGGCAGGATGCCGTCGGGGATCGTCTTCGGCGAGCAGCCGTTCGGGAAGCGCTTGCGCTTGATCGCGTCGACCTCGCGGTCGGCCACGTCGTTCATCAGGACGATGAAGGTCAGCGCGAGCCAGGTGAAGACGAAGCCCGCGAAGGCGGGCACCAGATCGAGGCGCCCGAGGTGTGCTGCGCCGAGCCCCTGACCGAGGTAGGTTGGGACGATGAGCTTCGACCAGCTGTCGGGCTTCAGCGCGTGACGCCAGCGCTGGTAGGGAGTCTCGGGAAGCTCGGCCACCCCCCCACGTTAGGCCCATCGGGAGCCGCGCGCGAGGCCCGAGTCAGCGAAGCGCGCGCTGCGGGATCGGCGGCGGGGTGCCGCGCAGCCGTTGCTTCAGGAAGAGGCGGTCCTTCAACGGGAAGTTGGTGAAGCGCAGCCCGAGCGCGTAGCCCGGGTCGTAGGGGCGCCAGCCCTCGATCACCCGAGCGACCTCGGCCTCCGCGTCGAAGACCCGGCGGCAACCGGGGATCTGGAAACTGACGATCACCTCGTCGCCCGGCTCCGCGCCGTCATCGGCCGCGAGCAAGAGCCCATAGGGCGAGACGTCGAGGACACGCTGGCCGAGCAGGCGGAAGCCTTCGGTGGCCACGGCGTGGCATTCGCTGCGAACGGCACGCCGGACGATCCGGCGACGGCGGGAAGTAGTGAAGCGAGTCGTCATGGCCCTTGGCTCCGATGTAGGTGTCTGTGGGATGGGTCGAACCTAAGCCCTTCCGGATCGGGGACCAAGAAAGCGGCATTTGCCCGCTCCATGGGGGCCATGAGACCTTGCGAGCCCTCCCCATGGCCCGTCGATTCCTTCCGCTCGTCCTCTGTGTCGTCGCCGCCTGTGGCGCGAAGACCCCGCTCGATCCGGGCGATTCGTTCGACGCCGGGCGACCGATCCTCCCGCGCGACGCGTCGGTCGATCTCATGGAGGTCGACGCCGCCGTGTGCGGCGGGCCGTGCGACGATGGCAACTTCTGCAACGGTCGCGAGATCTGCACGGTCGAGGGCTGCGTGAACCTCGGCATCCCCGCCTGTGACGACGGTGACGAGTGCACGGTCGATACCTGCGACCCCGTGGGCGACATCTGCATGAACGTTCGCGTCGATCGCGACGAAGACGGCGATGGGCTGACCGGGTGTGGCGGCGACTGCGACGACGGCAACCCGGGCGTCTTCCCGGGGGCCGCCGAGATCTGCGACATGGTCGACCAGGACTGCGATGGCGCTTTCGACGAAGGCACCCTCAGCGAGTGCCGGGACTGTCGCCGTGGTTGCACCATCGTCGACATCCCGAGCGAGACTGGCGGGACCTGGGACAACCCGGACTCCGAGCTCTCCGGCACCGAGGTCGGTCCCGACGGATCGCTCGTGCTCGGCGCGACCCGCGACGAGAACAACTTCGCGTGGATCGCGAACACGCGCTTCGGCTCGGTGACCAAGCTCGACCTGCAGACCGGCGCGCAGCTCGGCGAGTACGACTCGGTGCTGCTCGGTCCGGGCACGAACCCGCCGATGCCCGGGGAGGAGTGCGACACCGAGGCTGGCTTCGGGAACTGCCCCTCTCGCACTGCCGTCGACCTGCGCGGCTCCGTCTTCGTCGCCAACCGCGCGTTCGAGGACCAGGCGACCGTGACGAAGATCGCCGGCCGCATCGAGGACTGCATCGACCGCAACGGCAACGGCGTCATCGACACGTCGAGCGATCTGAACGCGGACGGCCTGATCTCGCGTGGCGGCGGCGAGTACCTCGGTCAGATGGACGAGTGCCTCCTGTGGACGGTCGACGTCGGCGGTCTGGGAGGCATCGCGCGCGGACTGGCGATCGACTCCGACGGATTCGTGTGGGTCGGCCTCTTCGCGGCCGAGACCGCGGTCAAGCTGCACCCGGACGACGGCCGCGTGGTGCGGACCGTCCGCCTGGCGCGACGCTTCGAGCGCTTCCAGCCCTACGGCGCCGCGTCGGCCAGCGACGGCATGGTCTACTTCACCGAGGTGGCGACCGGTCGCATCGTCGGGGTCGACTCGAGCAGCGATCTGGTCACCGTCCGCGCCGAGGTCCCTTCGCTCGACTGCCAGGGCTCCTACGGCATCGCGATCGACGACGAGGACCGCGTGTGGCTCGCCGGCTTCATCTGCGAGGCGGCCTACCGCTACGACCCCGCGACCGACGATTGGCTCGAGGTGTCGCTCCCGGACGCGGGCGGCACCCGCGGCATCGCCGCGGACGACCGCGGCTTCATCTACGTCGCGAGCTCCCACGATTTCATCCGGCTCGGCGGTCCGGCGGGGATCACGCTCGGGCCTCCGGTCACGCGGATGACCCGTTTCCGAGCCGCCGATGGCAGTGACGTGACCACCTTCGGAACCAACGCTGACCCGTTGCCCGGTCAGGGATCGGTGGGCATCGGTCTCGACGACGACCGTCGGGTCTGGCTGGTGAACCAGGACTCCGGCACGGCGACTCGCCTCGATCCCGCGACCGGTGCGACGCGGGAGTTCCCCGTCGGCGACACGCCCTACACCTACTCGGACTTCACCGGCTACGCGCTCCGCACCTTCACGATGCCGAGCGGCTTCTACCGCACCGTCATCGAGGCTCCCTGCCCGAGCGGCGTCACCTTCGAGCGCCTCGAGTGGGACGCGGACGTGCCACCGAACACTCGCCTCGAGGTCCGCATGCGGGCTGCACCGACGCGCGCCGCCCTCGGGGCCGCGACCTGGGTGGGAACCTTCGTCAGCAGCCCTTCCGATCTCACCATGGCTCCGGGCCCGGTGCCGATCGGCAACTTCCTCGAGCTCGAGTTGGTGCTGGTCAGCGAAGACGAGCGAACCAGCCCGACCGTTCGCGACCTGAGCATCCAGTACCTCTGCCCGCTCTGAGCGGGCGGTCCGCTACTCGAAGCAGAGCTCCATGCCGCCGCCGCCGCCGGTCGAGCACCCACCGAAGCAGCACATCTGCCCGGCGCCGCAGGTGTCGCCCTGGTTCACGCAGGTCGCACTGCTCGAGCACCGGTAGTCGAAGCACGGGAAGCCGGGACCCGGGTTCGGGCAGGGGCGGCCCGTGCTGTCCACCGAGCACGCCTGCATCTGCATCGTGTCAGAGCCCTGACAGCTGCCGCTGCCGCACTCGAAGGTCGTGACGGTTCGTCGCTGCGTGCCGTCCTCGCTGCAGGCGTCCCCCGAGCGATCGACGAGGCAGAGGCTCCACGATCCGGTCTCGGTCGGCATGCACGTCGTCCCGTCGGTGTCTCGGTTGCAGGCCCGGTTCTCGGTCGAGTCGCTGCCGACGCAGCTGCCCGCGCTGCACGCGTAGTCCGTGACCGTCTGCGACTGCGTGCCGGTCTCGTCGCAGGTCGTGGTGAAGCCACCGCACGAACCGAAGCCGCCCTCCACGCGCACGGCGCCGCACGGGTTGCCCGCCGTGGCGCGGCTGCAGCCCTGCATCTGGCTGCTCGTGTCGCTCTGGCAGCTGCCGGAGCCGTTGCACTCGTAGGTCGTCACCGAGCGCGACTGCGTACCCGTCGTGTCGCAGTCGTTGCTGAACCCACCGCAGCTCCCCCAGGCGCCGGTCATGTCGTCGCCGCAGCTCACGCCGGCGGGGACGTCGGACGCGCGCACGCAGCTGGGCGTGTCACCGGTGCACTGCGTCTCACCGACCTCGCACGGGTTGCCGGTCGAGCAGGCCGCGCCGGGCTCGCAGTCGCCGCACCCACCGAGCCCGTCACAGAAGCCGTCGGGGCAGGTCGAGCCGGTGCTCGCGAACTCGTCGGTCGGACACGCGGTCGACGTTCCGTCGCAGGTCTCGGCCACGTCGCAGGCGTCCACGGCGCCACGGCACTGGGTCCCCGCATCGGCCGGACCAGTCGGCGTGCACACCGGCGACCCGGAGCTGCAGTCGAAGGTCCCGAGCTCGCACGCGCTGCCCGTGTCGCAGGGCTGCCCGCAGCTCGGGTCGACGAGCATGTCGACGCTCCCACCGTCCGGTGTTCCGCCATCGGTCATGGGCACGGCGCCGTCCGTCTCCACTGGCTCGGGCGTGCAGCCGCGGTCCGGGTGGCAGAACTCGCCCGTCGCGCAGGCACCGAGCTCGCTGCCGACGTAGCAGATGCCCTCGTCGCAGATCGCGCGGGCGCAGCCGGCCACGTCGCTCGGACACTCGTCGGCGTTGGCGCAGCCCTCACCACACGCGCCCGGGTTCTCGGGCGAGCACTCCGGGCGAACGCAGCGACCACCAACACACTGGGTCGCGGCCGCGTCGTCCCCGTCGGGGCACGTCACGCTGGCGCAGGCGCGCGTGAACACGATGGTCACGGTGGTCGCGTCCGCGCTCAGCTCGACGTCGAGTCGGCGCTCGGCGATGCGTCGGCCGTCCGCCGCGTTCAGTCTCGCCCGCAGCGTCTGTTGGCCGAGCGGCGCGTTCTCGAGCGTCGCGACGCGTACGCCGCGGAGGAAGTCCTCGGAGAAGCGGACGGGGTAGGTCGCCTCCGTACCACCACTGTCGAAGCCGACCTCGACCTCCGCGAACTCGACGCCTGGCACGTAGTCGGTGCGGACGTCGACGCGAAGGGTGGTGGTGTCGTCGCCGCAGGCCGCCAGGAGGACGAGCGCGCAGAGGAGCCGAGACTTCGTGAGCGTTCCAGGCGTCAGGGGCACGCGAACTCCGTGCACAGGTCCTCGCAGCAGATCTGCCCGGCGGTACACCGGTACAGGGCACGACAGGTCCCGCTCGCGCAGCGATAGTCGTTACAGCCGAAGGGGACACCCAGGCAGGTCTGGCCGTCGGTGTTTCGGGAGCAGGACCCGTTCTGGGTCGTGGTCACCATGTCGCAGGAACCGCTGCCGCAGGTCGGCGTGTAGACGTTGCGGGTGCGGGTCCCGGTCTCGTCGCAGCCGTCGGAGTAGCTGCAGGAGCTCCAGGGGCCGTAGGTCACGGTGCCGCAGCCGTCGCCGTCGGTGTCGCGTGTGCAGCTTCCGTTCTGGGTCGTGGTCACCGTGCCGCAAGAGCCACTGGCGCAGGTCGGCGTGTTGACGTTGCGCGAGCGCGAGCCCGTCTCGTCGCAGGTGCCACTGAAGCCACCGCAGCTGCTCCAGCTCCCATAGGTGACGCTCCCGCAGCTGTCGCCGTCGGTGTCGCGGCTGCAGCTTCCGTTCTCGCTGGTCGTCACGGTGGAGCAGGTGCCGCTGCTGCACGTGGGGGTGAAGACACTGCGCGAGCGGCTGCCCGTCTCGTCGCAGCTGTTCGAGTAGCTTCCGCAGCTACCCCAGCTCCCGTACGTCACGGAGCCACAGGAGCTTCCGTTGGTGCTTCGGGAGCAGCTCCGGTTCTCCATGGTCACGTCGGCGTCACAGCTCGCGCTCGCGCAGGTGTAGGTCGTGACCATGCGCGACTGGGTGCCGGTCTCGTCGCAGGTGCCGCTGAAGCCACCGCAGGTGCTCCAGCCGGTCGTCATCGTGCTGCCGCACATGGTGCCGCCGGTGCTCCGCGAGCAGGACTCGGTGTCCGCCTCGGGCATCGCCTCGCAGCTGCCGCTCGCGCACTCGTAGCGGGTCACCGTGCGCGAGCGCGTGCCGGTCTCGTCGCAGGTGCTCGAGAAGCCGCCGCAGGAGCCGAAGGGCCCGTTCTCGGTGGTGCCGCAGCTGGTCCCGTTCGGCGCGTTGCCCGAGCGCGTGCAGCTCGGGGTTCCGCCGCTGCAGTCGATGGTGCCCGTCTCGCAGGGGTTGCCGGTCGAGCAGTCGGCGCCCGGCGTGCAGCTGTCCGAGCAGGTGCCGAGGCCATCGCAGAAGCCGAGCGAGCACGTCTGCCCCGTCGGCGTGAACGCATCCATCGGGCACGTCGGGTTCTCGCCGTCGCATTCCTCGGCGACGTCGCACTGACCCACGGCCTCGCGGCAGGTGGTCCCGGCGGCGACCAGCGAGTCGCGCACGCAGATCGGCTCGCCGGTGGAGCACTCGTAGACGCCGACCTCGCACTCGTTGCCCGTGTCGCACGGCATGCCGCACTCCTCCGGCGGGCCCATGTCGGTCGGGCCACCGTCGGTCATCGACATGCCACCGTCGGTCGGCATCCCGGAGTCCGCCTCGACCGGTCGCGGCTGACAGCCGAGCTCCGGGTGGCAGAACTCGCTCGTGGCGCAGGCGGAGAAGTCCGAGCCCACGAAGCACTCCCCCGCGGTGCAGATGGTCCGTGCGCAACCGACCGGCGCGGCTCCGCAGTCGTCGTCCGACTCGCAGCCGCCCTCACCGCAGGCGTCCGGGTTCTCCGGCGAGCACTCCGGGCTCACGCAGCGTCCGCCCACACACTCGGTGGCGCTCGGATCACCGTCGGGGCAGGTCACGGCTTCGCAGCTGCGGGTGATGACCAGCGTGAGCGTGGAGTTGCTGGTGACCTCGGCCGCCACCAAGCGCTGCACGAGGCGCCGTCCATCGGCCGCGAGGATTCGCGCGCGGACGGTCACGGTGCCCGGCTTCACGTCTTCGAGGGTCGCGACACGGACGCCCGTGAGGAAGTCGTCTTCGAAGGCCGCGTCGTAGATGACGGTCTCCGACTCGCCATCGAGCGAGATCTCGATCTCCGAGAACTCCGCCACCGGAACCCAGTCGGTCCGCACGTCGACGCGGAGCTCGACCCCATCGGAGCCGCAGCCGCTGGACAGCAGCGTGGAAGCGAAGGCCAAGATCACACACTTCGTGAACAAAGCTCGCATGGCGGTAGCGTACACCAACCGGGGACCCTTCCGCGAACCACACCGTCGCACACCGATCGACCGGGGCGGTCGAAACGGGCGGTGCCGTCGAGCCTGTCGAGAGGTCGCGACCAGGGTCGCCGCCCTCGGATGGTGAGCTCAGGGGACGCGGATCCGGATCGGTCGAGCCGCGAGCCGGCGCCCGTCGCCGAGGAGCTCGAGCCAGCCGATGTAGCTGCCGCGAGCGATCGTCTCGTCGAGCGTCGCGCTGAGCTCGACGCAGAGCTCACGACCGGGCCCAACCAACGCACCTTCGGTGAAGGCGCTGCACCCGAGCGCCGGGTCGGCCGGGCCAGCGGCGAAGGAGTCCACGAGCTGGGGAAGCGAGCTGCCCTCGGTGGTCACGAGTCGCAGTGTCATCCGATAGGAGCGGTTGGCCAGCGTGGTGACCCCGGCCACGAGCGGCTCGATGTCCGCGGGGCCTCTGGGCGAGGTCGGAAACACGAGCGGCATGCCCGAGTCGTCGACCGCGCCGGTCTCGGTGGCCAAGGTTCGCGCCATGGCGGTCGCTTCACCGTCGGCATCGGTCGTCACGAAGAGCACCCGAGCGCCGAGGCTCTCGAGCGCCACCCGCGTTGCTTCCCAAGTCGGGGGCGCCGCGCCGAGCATGGCGTCGTCGTACGCTTCCAGTCCGTCCGGGCCGTTGTGGGAGATGGCGTCCGTGACGACGATGACGAGCGCCGCGGCATCGGGGCGGAAGCAGGGCCATCCCTGTGCGCCCGCCTCGCATTCGCCCCATGTGGAGCTCTCGCGCCGGCCTTCCGTCCAGCCGCTCGGACCCGCGAGGCCGAAGCCGGTCGCCATCGACCAGAGCGCCGGCACCATGCTCTCGGCGACATCGTTGCCGTTGCCGAGCTCGAGCGCGCCCACCGCGGCTTCGAGAGCTGCGATGTCGTCCGTGGGATCCACCCGGTGGGTGTAGGCGGTATCGCCGTCCGCGGTGGAGCCGTACGGAGTGACGCCGTAGTCGGCGAAGGTCCCGAGCCCGATCCGGCTGTCGGGGATCTCTTCCCGCAACCGCGCGACCAGTCCCGAGGGACCGACGATGGAGCGCTGGAGTAGTTCCAGCTCCTCGCGCAGCGAGGCGGTGGTGTCGACGAGCAGGTAGATGTCCGCATGCTCGATGCCCGTGGGCATGGTGCTCTTCATCACGATCGAGCTTCCGTCCTCCGGCACCTCGAAGCTCAGTGGCTCGAGCGGCTCGCCACCCTCGGGGACCGGCATGCCGAGATCGGCAGCTGGTGTCGGGCCGGAGTCCGTCGTGGGCCGCGCCATGTCCAGGGGCTCGGAGACCGTGGACTCGCTACAGCCGACGAGCGACGCCAGGAGGCCGAGAGCTGCCAGAGAAGATCGTCGAATGAGCATGTGATCGGTCCTTCGTTGTCCCCGGCGCCCCCGATGGGGGCGTAGCAGACACCGATCGTGAACACCACACACGATCTGGCGACGGGCTCAGGGACCGGGCGGGATCGAGTCGCGCGTCTCTGCCAGGAAGGCGTTCGCGTCCTCGAAGCGGGCGGCCGGGTCCTTCGCGAGCGCGCGCTGGAGCGTCTTGGTGATCGCCGCGCGACTCGCCACCCGGCCGATCGTGCGCGGATCGCTCTGGCCTTCGAAGGGGCGGCCGGCGGCCACGTAGTCCATGCCGGTGAGGAGATGGAAGAGCACGGCCCCCGCGGAATAGACGTCCGAGCGGGGCGTCGGCGTGCCTCCGCGGCGCCGCTCGGGGGCCGCGTACGCGTCCGAGCGGGGTGGGGCGGAGCCGTCGCCGATCTGGAAGCCGAAGATCTTGAGGACCGGGTCCTGCCCGAAGTGGCTGATGACGATGTTGCCGGGTCGGAGATCGCCATGCACCAGACCGACCGAGTGGGCCGCGGCCAGACCGGCGAGCAGTTGCCCGCCCACGGTTCCGAGCCGCGCGAGCGGCAACCGATGCCCGACGACGTGCGTGAGCAAGCGACCGGGGAGTTGCTCCATCACCAACACGAAGTCTCCGCCGGCGAGCGGGACCAGATCGTAGAGCTGCGAGAGGTGCGGGGAGCGCAGGGCCGCCAGCTTCTGCACTCCGTCCCGGTCTTCGCCCAGATGGAGCCGCTCCACCGTGACCCGCGTGTCGCGCTCGAGGTCGCGGGCTTCCCAGATCTGCCCCGTGCCCGTGTCGAGGGGCCGCAGGAGAACGAAGCGTTCGCCCAGCTGATGCTCGCTGGTCTCGGGCTCCGGAGCGTCGGCGACGCGCAGCGAGCCCAGCACGGCCCGCATGTCGGCGGCGCTCATGAATCGACGCACGGGGTCGGGCTCCAGCGCGCGTCGGACGAACGCGCTCACCGCGAGGGGAAGCCAGGGGCACACCAGCGTCAGCGGTGCGCGCCGCCCCTCGTAGATCTCGTCGGTGATCTCGCGCAGGTCGTCGCGCTGAGCATGCGCCGCGTGGCCGGCGAGCATCTCGTAGATGAGCAGACCGGCGGCGTAGAGGTCGGCGCGCTGGTCCGGCTGTCCGCCGCGGAGCAGCTCCGGCGAGAGATACGCCGGCGTCCCGAGCACCTGCGCGTTGCGCTCCTGCGGGCGGGTCCAGGGTCGGCTGATGCCGAGGTCGATCAGCTTCGTGCCGTCCTTGGTGAGGAAGACGTTCTCTGGCTTGAGATCGCCGTGGATGAGCGTTCGCTCGTGCAGGGCGCTGAGGCCCTGCAGGACCTCGTCGAGGATCCGGAAGGCCTCCGTCACGTCGAGCGGACCGCCCTTGTCGATGCGCTGTCGGACCGACTCGCCCTCGAGCAGCTCCATCACCAGGTAGGGCGGCTCCTCCATCACGGAGGCATCCAGCACGCGGACCACGTGGGGCGATCGAATGCCCGCCAGGAGGGTCGCTTCGTGCTCGAGCTCCGCCCCTGCCTCGGTCCAGGACGTGTGGATGAGCTTCACCGCGACCGGCCGGTTGAGGGGGCGGTCCATCGCCTCGAAGACGGCGCCGAACCCCCCGCGGCCAACCTCCCGCACGAGCTGGTAGCGACCGCCGAGGTGGGTTCCGACACTCATCGGCGCGTCTGAGGACTCCACCACGGGCGGATACTAACCCCGTCACTGCCTCTCCGTCCCCTCGAGTGACGAACGCCGTACGACCAGTCGTCCCGCGGGGCGGGCCGATTCCGGCCCATCGTCCCGCCGTATTGGACGGGCCGGGCCGGTCTACTAAGGTAGGCGATTCCCATGAGCACCGACCCCGCCATCACCGTCGACGGCCGCCCGATTCCGCTGGGCGAGACCGATCCCCACCAGCCGCTGCTCCACTTCCTCCGCGAACGTGGGCTGACCGGTGTGAAGGAGGGCTGCGCCGAGGGGGAGTGCGGGGCCTGTGCGGTGGTCGTGGTGGCGCCCGAAGGCGAGGCCAGCCGTTTCGTCACGGTGAATTCGTGTCTGGTGCCCGCCGTCGGCCTCGCCGGTCGCGAGGTGCTCACGGTCCATGGCCTCGCCGATGGCGACGAGCTGCACCCGGCACAGGCGGCCATGGTCGAGACCGGTGGCTCGCAGTGTGGCTACTGCACTCCGGGCTTCGTGGTCAGCCTCTTCGCCGAGTACTACCGCGAGGGCCGAACCCCCGGCGAGGTCTGGGACGAGTCCATCGGCGGCAACCTCTGCCGCTGCACCGGCTACCGCCCGATCCGCGACGCGCTCGCCAGCCTCGGCGCGCCGACCGACGACCGGCACAAGCGGCGCCTCGCCCAGGTGACCGACGCACCGCCGAGCTTCGCGCACCGCTGCACCATCGAGGACGGAAGCGAGGTGCGCTTCCATCGCCCGGCATCGCTGACGGAGCTCTTCGCGATCCTCGCGAAGGAGCCGGAGGCGAAGCTCGTCGCTGGTGGGACCGACGTCTACGTGGAGGTCAACCAGCTCGATCGGCGATGGCCCGTGCTCGTCGCGCTCGAGGGCGTCCGCGAGCTGCAGACGATCGCCGACACCGACGACGCGCTCACCATCGGCGCGGGTGTGCCGTTGAGCCGCATCGAAGACGAGCTCGGGGAAGCGGTCCCGATGTTCGGCGAGCTCTTCCCGCTCTTCAGCAGCCGCCTGATCCGCAACCGCGCGACGCTGGGCGGCAATCTGATCAACGCTTCGCCCATCGGCGACTCGCCGCCCGCGTTGCTCGGGCTCGACGCGAAGGTGGTGCTGGCCTCGGCGAGCGGCGAGCGCGAGCTCCCGCTGAGCGAGCTCTTCCTCGACTATCGGAAGACGGCGCTGCAGGCGGGCGAGATCCTGAAGGCGGTCGTGGTCCCGAAGCCCTTCCCGACCATTCAGCGCTTCTACAAGGTGTCGAAGCGCATCATGGACGACATCTCGACCGTGGCCGCCGGCTTCGGTCTCTGGCTCGACGACTCGGGCACGATCACCAAGGCGCGGCTCGGCTACGGTGGCGTCGCCGCCACGCCGGTCCGCGCGACCGAGGCCGAGGACGCGTTGGTCGGTCGGCCCTTCGACGCCGCCGCCATGGTTCACGCGAGCACCTTCCTCGGCACGGCGTTCACGCCCATGACCGATCACCGCGGCAGCGCCCGCTATCGCGAGGCGATGGTGTCGCGCCTGCTCGAGAAGCTCCACGCCGAGCTCACCCCGGAGGCCGCAGAATGAGCGATTCCAGCCCCCAGACGCGACGCAAGCACGTCGGCCGCTCCATCTCCCACGAGAGCGCGCGCGGTCACGTGACCGGCGAGGCGCTCTACACCGACGACCTCGTGCCGCGCACCAAGAACGTGCTCCACGGTTGGCCGGTCATCGTCGACCACGCGCACGCGCGGGTGAAGCGCATCGACCCCACCAAGGCGCTCGCGCGCGAGGGTGTCGTCACCGTGCTCACCGGCGACGACGTTCCCGGTGTCGGCAACGTCGGCGCGGCGAAGCAGGACGAGCCGCTCTTCCCGGACGTGGTCCAGTACCACGGCCAGGCGGTCGCCTGGGTCCTCGCCGAGAGCGAGCCCATCGCGCGCCGGGCCGCCGCCGAGGTCGTGGTCGAGGTCGAGCCCCTCGACCCGATCGTGACCATCGAGGACGCGATCGCCGCCGAGTCCTTCCACACGAAGGAGCTGAAGATCGAGCGCCTCGCGGAGGGGAAGGGCGACATGGCCGCGGCCCTCGCCGCGTGTCCGCACCGCACGTCTGGCGAGCTCCATGTCGGCGGCCAGGAGCACTTCTATCTCGAGGCGCAGGCGGCGCTCGTCTACGTCGACGAGGGCGACCAGGTGATGGTGCACGCCTCGACGCAGCACCCGACCGAGACCCAGCTCATCGTCGCGCGGGTGCTCGGCGTGCCCAGCCACGCCGTCACCTGCCAGTCGCTTCGGATGGGCGGCGCGTTCGGTGGCAAGGAGGTCCAGGCGAACACGTGGGCGTGCGTCGCCGCCGTCGGTGCGCTGAAGACCGGTCGCCCGGTGCGCGTTCGGCTGGACCGCCAGCGCGACATGTTCCTCACCGGCAAGCGTCACCCCTTCCTCGGTCGCTACGAGGTCGGCTACGACGACGAGGGGCGGATCCACGCGCTCTCGATCGACCTCTTCAGCGACGGCGGCTACAGCCTCGACCTCAGTCACCCGGTGCTCGCGCGCGCGCTCTTCCACGTCGACAACTGCTACGACGTGCCCTCGCTGCGCGTGACCGGTCGCGTCTGCAAGACGCACAAGACCAGCCAGACCGCGTTCCGCGGCTTCGGCGGTCCGCAGGGGATGGTCGTCGGCGAGGACGCCTTCGATCGCGTGGCCCGAGAGCTCGGCATCGCGCCGCACGAGGTGCGCGCGAAGAACTTCTACACCGACGGCAGCCGCACCCACTACGACCAGGAGGTCCGTGACGCGGACCGCATCGAGAAGATCTGGTCGCAGCTCTCCGAGACCGCGTCGTTGACGGAGCGCCTTGCGGAGATCGAGGCGTTCAACGCCGCGCACGATCACACCAAGCGCGGCCTGGCGATCACGCCGGTGAAGTTCGGCATCTCGTTCACGACCGCCTTCTTCAACCAGGCGGGCGCGCTGGTGCTCCTCTACGCCGATGGCTCGGTGCAGGTCAGCCACGGTGGCACCGAGATGGGCCAGGGGCTGCACACCAAGATGCTCCAGGTCGCGGCCGACGCGCTCGGACTCGACCTCGAGGCCATCCGCATGATGCCCACGCGCACCGACAAGGTGCCCAACACCAGCGCGACCGCGGCGTCGAGCGGCAGCGATCTGAACGGCCAGGCCGTCCGCGATGCGTGCAACGCCATCCGCGAGCGTCTCGCCGAGGTCGCCGCCGGCATTCTCGAGTGCACGGCGGACGACGTCGTCTTCGAGGGCGGCGAGGTCTTCCGCACGGACGGGAAGGGCGAGCGCCTCCCCTTCGGCAAGGTCGCCAAGGCCGCGTACCTCGATCGCGTGCCGCTCTTCGCGACCGGCTACTACAAGACGCCGAACATCCACTTCGACGAGGAGGCCGGCCGCGGCCACCCCTTCCACTACTTCGCCTACGGCGCGGCGGTGACCGAGGTCGAGGTCGATGGCTTCACCGGCCAGTACCGCTTCCTGCGCACCGACATCCTCCACGACGTCGGCGACTCGATGTCACCCAAGGTCGATCTCGGCCAGGTCGAGGGCGGCTACATCCAGGGCGTTGGCTGGCTCACCCGCGAAGAGCTCGTGTGGAACGCCGACGGCCGCCTCGCGACCCGCGGCGCCAGCACCTACAAGCTGCCGAGCCTCGACGAGTGCCCGCCCGACTTCCGGGTCGCGCTCATGGAGAAGGCGGCGGACCCCACCGTCATCCACGGCTCCAAGGCCGTCGGCGAGCCGCCCTTCATGCTCGCCATCAGCGCACGCGAAGCGCTTCGCGCTGCGGTCGCCGCGTTCGGGGAAGGGAAGGGCCCGGTCGAGCTCGGCTGCCCCAGCACCCCGGAAGCCGTCTACTGGGCCATCGAAGCCCAGCGGAGCGCCGGCGCGGCCGTCGCCGCTGCCGCCGAGGAGTAGGCACGTGCGTCCGGGGTGTCACGAAGCACACGCTTCTCGTGACTTCTCGGGCTCATGATCGCCTCTCTCGGTGCCATCGACTGGTGGCATTCGAGATTAGCGAGTAAGTACTCACTCATGCTTCGGCTCGGTGCCTTCCTCGTCGCCAGCGCCGTCCTGTGCGTGATAGCTGGCCGGGCGCATGCCCAGAGCGCGGGCGTTCGGTACGAGCACATCGCACGATCGGCGCTGAGCGGACCCGCCGGGCCCGAGGATCTTCGGGGGAGCCAGAGCGTGCTGACCGCGCGACTCGGATATCCCATCGCGATCGGCCCCGACAAACGCTGGATCCTCGTCCCCGGTCTCGCGTTCGAGCGCGTCGGCGCCGACCTGAACGGCGTCGAGGACGTGGCGGCGTACAGCTTCGGCGCGAACATGACCCTGGTGCGTCGGCTCGAGAACGAGTGGGCGCTGATCGCGAACGGTGGCGTGCTCCATCGATCCGACCTCGGGGGCTACGATCGGAGAGCCTGGGCCGGCAACGTGTCTCTGATGACCGTGAAGCGGCTCGGGCCCGGACACACGGTCGGTTTCGGCGCGGCGCTCTCCTATGGCCAGGGGCGCTGGGTCCCTGCGCCGATCATCCGATACGTCCTGCGAACCGAGCGGTGGGCCGTGGACTTGCTGGCCCCGACCTCCCTGCGAGGGGCGGTGCGGCTCCATCCAGACTTCGACCTGGGGCTCGAGACGCGGCTCTCGGGCTCGGGCGCGACTCACTACGACCTCAATCTGAACGTCCGAACCCTCGTCATCTCCGCGGGTCTCAGCGCTCGTTACCGCATCGCCGGCCCCATCTACGCGACCCTCTACGGAGGCGTGAGCCTCTTCCACTGCGTGAACGTCGCCAACGAGGACCGCTACGAGGTGCGCTTCGACAAGGCGCTCGCCCCCGTGTTTTCCGTAGGAATTCAGGCGATCTCGGACTGAGCTCGGAGAAATCGTCCACCGTCCCATTGACCCGACGAGAGTTAGGAAGTAAGTACTCACTCATGGCCCGCCCGGTCACCTACGACACCGAGGAGCTCCTCGCCTCCGCTCGGAACACCTTCCTCGAGGTCGGGCCCTCCGCCTCGACCCAGGTGCTCGCGAAGAACGCGGGGGTCAGCGAGGGGACGCTCTTCAAGCGCTTCGGCAGCAAGAAGAACCTCTTCCTCCAGGCCATCAAGTTCGAGCCGATCGAGACCCGCGACTGGTTCGCGAACCTCCTCCGGCTACGTGAGACCCACTCGCTCGAGGAGGTGCTGGTGAAGGCTGGCCTCGGGCTCCAGGACCACTTCGCCCAGGCGCTCCCCAGCATTCAGATGCTGATGGCCTACCCCGACCTGAGCCCTGGCGACCATCGGCGAGTGATGGGCGACGACAACCCGATGCCGGTCGCGATCAAGAACCGCTTCCGCGAGCTCTTCGCCGCCGAGATGAAGGCCGGGCACATCCCCCAGGGCGATGCCTACATCCTCGCCTGCCTGTATGCGGGCGCGATCATCAACGACGCGCACCATCGTCTGATCCTCGAAGTGCGCGACGAAGAGGAAGACTCGGACACCTTCGTTCGCCGGACCGCCCGCATCTTCGTGGGCCTGCTCCACGCCTCACGCGACTGACACACGCCCCCTCGTAACGCTCCGCTCGTCCGTGCGACGACCCCTACCGCTCGGACAATTAATGAGTAAGCCCTCACATATGCCGCAGTCCATGCCACACGCCACCTCCTCCCACGCTGCTCTCATAATGAGTAAGCGCTCACATACATGTCTTGGGTCGATAATGAGTAAGCGCTCACATATCCTATTCGCGGTGATCGCCACCGTGCTCGGTACCGCTTCGCTGGCATCCGCCCAGACCCGCACGCCGACCTCGCCGCTCGACAACCCCGTCCCCGAAGCGCCCGCGGCGACCGAAAGCGAGCCTCCGCCCGCATCGCCGACCGTCGCGCCACCCGTCGCGCGAGACGCTCGGCTTCCGCGACGCGCGCTGGTGCCCACCGGTGATGGTCCCGACGTCGATCTCGGTGACCTCCTCCCGGAAGGCGTCGCCACCGACGGCGGGCTGACGTTGGAGCAGGCGCTCGCGCGTGCTCACGACCAGTCGCTCACCGCGCAGCGCGCCGACGCCTCGGCCCGAGCGGCCGACGCCGGCCTGACCGCGGCCCGACTCGGCTACCTCCCGCAGGTCTCGGCGTCGTTCCGCTACACCCGCCTCTCCGACTACACGCCGGCGACCATCCCGGCCTTCGACACCGCGGGGTGCCTCGGCGACCTGGCGACCTGCCAGGCCTCGCCCGACATGTTCCAGCAGAACGTCGTCCTCCAGGATCCGATCCTGAACCAGTACGCGGCGCGCTTCAGCGTCGCGGTCCCGCTCAGCGACTACCTCGGTCGGCAGCGCCACAACGTGCGCGCCGCCGAAGCCGACGCGGAGGCGGCCGAAGCGTCGCGCGCGGCGTCCCTGCAGCAGCTCTCCCTGGTCACGACGCAGAGCTACTGGGAGGTGGTTCGCGCTCGCGCCCAGCTCGCGCTCGCCAACGAGTCGCGCGAGGTGGCGCGGGAGCGCGCTCGCCAGACCGAGCAGCAGGTCGCGTCCGGCGCGGCCACGCGCGACCAGGCGCTGAGCGCTTCGGCTCAGGCCGCGGCCTACGACCGCTTGATCCAGGTCGCCGAAGGTCGGCTGCAGGTCGCCGAGCAGAGCTTGCGCGACTTGCTCGGCCTCGAGGCGAACGAGCCGCTCGCGCTCGCCGCGGATCTGACCGACCTGCCCGAAGCGGAGTCGCTCGCGCCACAGGAGCTCCGCACCGCGGCGGCCGCGGGTGCACCGGCTGTCGACGCCGCCCGAGCGCGCGCTCGTGCCGCCGACGCTCGCGCCGACGCGCAGCGCTCCGCGATGTTCCCGTCGCTCAGCGCGAGCTTCGGCGTGGACTACGCCAACCCGAACCAGCGCATCTTCCCGCAGCAGACCGAGTTCACGGCGACGTGGGACGCGGGCCTGCAGCTCTCGTGGTCGCTCGACGGCGCCGCCGTCAGCGGCGCTCGACTCGCGCAGCAGCGCGCCCTCGCCGAAGAGCAGCGGCTCGCCGCGCAGGAGCTCGAGCAGAGCGCGGGTCGCGACGCGATCCAGGCGCAGAGCGCGCTCGGCGCGGCCCTCGCCGGGGTCGACGCGCAACGAATGGCGGCCGAGGCCGCGATGGTGAACGCCGGCTACGCCGCGGAGCGCGCGCGGGCAGGTGTCTCGACGGAGCTGCAGCTCCGCAACGCGGAGGCAGAGCGGCTGAGCGCTCGCCTCGATCTGGTGGACGCGCTGGTCGATGCCCAGGTGGCCGCCGCGCAGCTCGATGTGGCGCTCGGACGCGAGCGCATGGAGGAGAACCGATGAGGAAGACGCTACCCCTGCTTGCTTTCGCGACGATGGTCGCGTGCGGGAGCGCCGACGCCAGCGACGCGCCGGAGAACGAAGTTGCGACCGAGGTGATCGTCACGGTCGACACCATCCCAGCCGTGGCCGAGCAGCGACCCCGCGTGCTCGAGCTCGCCGGCACCCTCGAGGCCAACCGCCGCGCGAGCCTCTCGCCGCAGGTCTCCGGCCACGTCTCACAGGTGCTCGTCGAGCGCGGCACCGAGGTCGAGGAAGGCGACGCCCTGATCGTGCTCCAACCGGCCGACCTCCGCCTCGCGGCGCAGGCGGCGTCGGCGCGAGCGGAGTCGCAGCTTCGTTCGCTCGGCTTCGACTCGGCGCCCAGCGATGAAGCGGCGCTCGACGACACCCCTGCGGTCGCCGCGGCCCGCGCCGATTGGGAGACCGCCAAGGACCGGCGGGACCGGAGCGAGTCGCTCGTACAGAGCGGCGCCATCGACCCGCAGACCTGGCAGCAGATCCAGGCCGGCGAGGAGGCGGCCCGTGCGCGCTACGAGTCCGCCCGCCAGCAGGCGCGCGCATCGCTCGCCAGCTACCAGGCGCTCCGCGCCGACGCTGCGATGCGCCGCCGGGACGCCGCCGACGCGACCCTCCGCGCGCCCTTCGCCGGTGCCGTGATGTCGCGCAGCGTCGAGATCGGCGAGTTCGTTGGTCCGCAGACGCCCGTGGTCGAGCTCATCGACGCGTCGCAGCTGCGGCTCGAGCTCGACGTGCCGGAGCGCTACTCGACCGGCATTCAGGAGGGGCAGACCCTCAGTGTCGCCGTCGACGGCACCGACCTGGTGCTCGAGGCGACGGTGCGCTTCGTTGCCGCGGCCATCGACACCCAGCGGCGCACGCTCACCATCGAGGCCGTCGTCGACAACGCGGACGGTCAGGTCCGCGCCGGCCACTTCGGCCGCGCGCGCATCGCCCTCGGCGGAGCCCGCGAGCTGATGAAGGTGCCCTCGAGCGCGCTCGTGGAGCGGGCCGGCGTCAACCGCATCTACGTCGCCGTGGACGGCGTCGCCGAGGCGCGCATCGTCGAGGTAATCGAGCGCGCCGGCGACGAGGTCTGGGTCGAGGGCACGCTCGCGGACGGCGAGCAGGTGTTGGTCAGCCCGGGCCGCGACATCGCCGACGGAGTCGGCATCGAGCCGCATCCGGTGGCGAGCAACCAACCGCTCAGCACTGGCGACCCGAACCCGCAACCGAACCAGCCGGACCCGAGCGGGCCGCGCGCGGAGGGCTGAGCCATGCAGTGGTTGGCACGAGTCTGTGTGGAGCGACCGGTCTTCACCTGGGTGATCTCGCTGACGATGATCGTCCTCGGTGTGGCCGCCTTCGGGAGCCTCCCGGTCGATCGCTTCCCCAACATCGACATCCCCGCGGTCACGGTCAGCGCCGCCTACCCGGGCGCCTCGCCCGAGCAGGTGGAGACCGAGGTGACCGACATCATCGAGGAGGCGGTCAACAGCGTCTCCGGTCTCAGCGAGCTCACCTCGACCTCGTACGAGGGCCTCTCGGTCACCTTCGTCCAGTTCGACCTCGAGGTGGACGTGGACGTGGCGGCCCAGGAGGTGCGCGACCGGGTGAACCGCATCCTGGCGGAGCTGCCCGACGACGTGGACCCGCCCCAGATCGCCAAGCTCGATCCGGACGCGGCGCCGCTGCTCTACGTGGCCATCCGTGGCCCGGGCGAGCCGCAGGAGCTCACCCAGTTCGTCGACGACGAGGTGAAGCAGCGTCTCGAGGGCAAGGGCGGCGTCGGCTCCGTGCAGATCCTCGGTGGCCGTGAGCGCGAGATCCAGGTCGAGCTCGACCCGATCCGCCTCGAGGCCCAGGGGCTCGGCATCGCCGACGTCCGCAACGCGCTCATGCGCGAGAACATGGAGCTCCCCGGTGGTGACCTCTCGCAGGGCGCGACCACCTTGCAGGTGCGCGTGCCCGGTCGCGTGGACACCGCCGAAGGCTTCGCGAACCTGCCGGTCGCGCGCCGCGACGGTCACGTCGTACGCGTCGGAGACGTCGCCGAGGTTCGCGACTCCGCCGCCGAGGTGGAGTCGGTCGCGACGCTCGACGGAGAGCAGGTCGTGCTCCTGGCGATCACCCGTCAGTCGGGCACCAACGCCATCGCCGTCGCCGACGCGATGCGCGGCGAGCTCGACCTGATCGGCGGCGAGCTGCCGACGGGCTACTCGATGGAGATCGTCCGCGACGAGAGCATCTTCCCCCGCGCCGCCGTCCACGCGGTGCAGGAGCACCTCATCCTCGGCGCGATCTTCGCCATCTTCGTGGTGCTCATCTTCCTCAAGAGCTTCCGCTCGACGGTCATCGCCGCCCTCGCCATCCCCGTGTCGATCATCGGCACCTTCGCCGTGCTCGGCGCGCTGGGGCTGACGCTCAACGTCATCACTCTGCTCGCGCTGACATTGGCGGTCGGCATCGTCATCGATGACGCCATCGTCATTCTCGAGAACGTCGTCCGCTTCCTCGAAGAGCGAAAGCTCGACCCGAAGAAGGCGACCGTCGAGGCGACGAAGGACATCGGCCTGGCCGTCCTCGCGACGACGCTCTCGCTGGTCGCCGTCTTCCTGCCCGTCGCGTTCATGGATGGCATCATCGGTCGCTTCCTCTCGAGCTTCGGCGCGACGATGACCTCCGCGATCCTCGTGTCGATGCTCGTCGCCTTCAGCCTCACCCCGATGCTGACCGCGAAGTGGCTCAAGCGCGGCAGCATGGAGCACGGCGAGCGACCCCATCCGCCCGAGGGCGGGGCCGAGGAGATGTCCTCCAAGGAGGAGAAGGCCCGCTACGACGAGTGGCTCGGCGGCCGGACCGGCATCGAGCTGACGGACGGCTGGCTCGAGCGTGCGTACGGCAAGCTCCTCGCGTTCTGCATGCGGCGGCGCTGGGTCGTGGGCATCGCCATCGCGCTGACCTTCGCGAGCATGTGGGTGGTCGGTCCGCACGTGACCACCAACTTCCTCCCGACCGATGACGAGGGTCGCTTCGAGATCACCGTCGAGGCGCCGCAGGGGACCTCCCTCGCGAGCACCGAGCTCATCGCCGAGCGACTCGCGCGAGCGGTCCGCGAGGTGTCGCCCGCCGTGGAGCACACCATCGTCACGGTGGGCAGCCCGGCCGGATCCATCAGCGGCATGGGCGACAACGAGGCGCTCATCTACGTCGCGCTCACCGACCCCGAGGCGCGCGATCTCACGCAGACCGACGTCGAGGACATGGTGCGGGCCGACGTGCTGCCCGGGTTCATCGAGCGGGACTCGCTCGACATCCAGGTCTCGAAGGTGTCGGCCTTCGGTTCGAGCGGTGCGCAGGCCGCTCCGATCCAGTTCGTGGTGAAGGGGCCGGACTTCGAGAAGCTCGAGGAGTACTCCGAGGCCTTGGCGGCGGCGCTTCGCGAGCAGCCGGGCGTCACCCAGGCGGGCACCACCTACGAGCCCGGTCGACCCGAGCTCCAGGTCTCGATCGACCGGCCCCGCGCGGCCGAGCTCGGGGTCTCCGTCGCCGACATCGCGGACACGCTCCGCGTGCTCGTCGGTGGCATGGACGTGACCAACCTCGAGCTCGACGGCGACCAGTACGACGTGCACCTGCGCGCCGCATCCACTCACCGTCGCAGCGCGGCCGACCTCGAAGGCTTCCGCGTTCGTGCGAGCGACGGGACCCTGGTGGCGCTCTCCCAGGTCACCCAGGTGAACGAGGGGGAGAGCCCCGCGGCCATCCAGCACCAGAGCCGGCAGCGGTCCGTGCTGGTCTACGCCATGACCGCCCCCGGCGCGTCGACCGGTGACCTGATCGCCACTCTCCAGGACACCGCCGAGTCGCTCGACATGCCCTCGACCTTCGCCACCGACCTCGCCGGTCAGGCCAAGGAGTTCGGCAAGGCGGCCAAGGGTTTCATCATCGCCATCCTGCTCTCGCTGGTGTTCATGTACCTGGTCATCGCGGCCCAGTTCGAGAGCTGGCTGCTGCCCCTGAGCATCATGAGCTCGCTGCCGCTGACGGTGCCCTTCGCGCTGGTCTCGCTGCTCATCTTCGACCAGTCGCTGAACATCTTCAGTGCCCTCGGCTTGTTGGTGCTCTTCGGCATCGTGAAGAAGAACTCCATCCTGCAGGTCGACCACATGCTCGCGTTGCAGAAGGAGGGCTTCAGTCGACCGGACGCCGTGATGATCGCCAACCGCGACCGTCTGCGCCCGATCCTGATGACCACCTTCGCGTTCTGCGCGGGCATGATCCCGCTGATGCTCAGCAGCGGCGCGGGCAGCGGCACCAACCACGCGATCGGCGGCATCGTGCTCGGTGGTCAGAGCCTCGCGCTCCTGCTCACCCTGGTCGGGACGCCGGTCATCTACACGTGGCTCGACGACCTCCGCGGTTGGACCTCGAGGCGAATGGCTGGCCTTCGTGGGCGCCTCGCCGCGCTGCGCCCGCAGCGTGAGGTCCCGGTCGCCGAGGACTGAGCCTCACGATGGCCGCCGCCCGCGTTCGCCACCCGGCTCGCTCGTCTCCTCGGCACTCGAGTGTCGAGGAGACGCGGCACCAGATCGTCGCCTTCGTGCTGCTGGTGATCGCGGTGCTCGTGGTCTTCTGGGTGCTCGTGCACTCGGCGGTCTACCTCGGCGCGCCCGACGCGCGTTCGTGGCTACGCGAGCTCCGGCATCACGCGCCGCTCGTGAGCGCGGTGTTGCTGGGTGCCGTGCTGGTGGCGCGCGACCGGCTCGGCCCACGTGCGCTGCGAGCGCTCGAGCTCGTCGCGGCGACCGCGGTTCCGTCGAACTTGATGCTCGCCCTCGGCCAGGAGGCTCACGGCGAGGCTCTCTTCGCGCTCGCCGGGACCCTGGTGATCTTCATCCACGCCGCGACCGTGCCCGCGCGGGTCGGGTGGGCCGTCACCGTGGCTTCCGCGGCGTGGCTCGCGTGGCTCCTCCCGAAGATGGCGACCGACACCGTGCCAGTGGCTCTCGGCCCGGTGATCTACTGGGGCGTGTGGATCGTGTGGGGCGCGCTGACCATCCTGGTGGCGGGGCTCGTCGTCGGTCGGCAGGAGCGCCTGCGCCACGACAAGCGACGCCTCGAGGAGCTCGGCCAGTACTCGCTCGGGCCGAAGATCGGCGAGGGGGGCATGGGCGAGGTCTATCGCGCCGAGCACCGCATGCTTCGGCGACCGGCGGCGCTCAAGTTCCTTCGCGGCGGCCGGCGAGACGCTCCAGCGCTCGAGCGCTTCGAGCGCGAGGCGCAGCTGAGCAGTGACCTCCGCCACCCGAACACCATCTCGATCTTCGACTTCGGCCAGACGTCGGACGGCTCGTTCTACTACGTGATGGAGCTGCTCGATGGGTGTGACCTGCAGCGCCTCGTCGACCGGCTCGGACCGCTCGGCATCGCGCGCACCGTTCACGTGCTTCGGCAGGTGGCCGCCGGTCTGCATGCCGCGCACGAGCGCGGGCTCGTGCATCGAGACATCAAGCCAGCCAACGTCTTCCTCTGCCGCGGGCTGCCCTACGATCACGTGAAGGTGCTCGACTTCGGGCTGGTCCACGACTCGTTCGAGCGGCGTGCGGAGCTCGGGCCCGGGCTCTTGGTGGGCACGCCCGCCTACATGGCGCCCGAGCAGGCGCTGACCCCCGACGACGTTCGACCCGCGGCCGATCTCTACGCGCTCGGGTGCGTCGGCTACTTCCTGCTGACGGGGACCACGCCGTTCGTGGGAGGCACCAGGGACATGCTCCTGGGCCACCGGGAGCTCGACCCGCCCTTCGCGTCGGCCACCAACCCCGCAGTGCCGGCGGAGCTCGACGAGCTCCTGCAGCGGCTGCTGAGCAAGGACCCCGCAGAGCGACCCGGGGCCGCCGAAGTGGAAGCGAGGCTGGGCGAGCTGAGCCAACGGAGCGATCTCGCGTGGAGCGGCGCGGACGCTGCCGTCGAGTGGAGCCGCGTTCCTCTCTCGCTGCTGCCGCCCGAGCTGCGTCGTCGGCGCGACCCCGACGAGTCAGGGATCGAGCCGCTCGCGCCCACGGTGCGGGGCGCGCACTTCGAGCTCACGCCGTTCTGAGCGTCGAGCTCACGAGTACTCGGGTGTGCGGCGCAGGAGCCACCGGTCCTTGCTGACCGTGAGTTGGCCGGACGGGAGCATCGGTTCGAGTCGGAGGGTTCGCCCGACCTCCCGGTAACCCGCGGTCCGGACGCTGGGGTCGCGCTCCCATCGTCCACAAGCGTTGACCACCACCGGCTCGGAGGGAGCCACGATCGCTTCCTGAACGCGTACGTCGTGGTCCCAGCTCACGTAGTCGGTGCGCACCTCGAGCTCGGAGAGCCGCCGTCGAAGCCCTGCGGCCTCGCGAGCCTTCACATCGTGCCACTGTCCGACGCCGCCCTCCGCGTCGACGGGCATCTCCCAGTGGCTGACTTCGCCGAGCGGCGCTCGGCCGGTCGGGTCCACGAGCCACGTCGGCACCGATCGCCCGTCGACACACAGGACACGCCATGGTTCGGGGCCCACGACGGTGGCGTCTCGAACCTCGATGCGCAGACGGTAGGCCACGCATGCGCGACCCGTCAGCGGAGCGACGAGGGTGCCGCGCTCGCCTGGCTCCAGGTGTCCGCGAACACGCACGTCCACTCCATCGGGCACCTGGGCGACGGGATACTGGGGTAGCAGCTTCGGGCCATCCCAGAAGTTCTTCCAAGGCTCACGGAGTGCCCTCGCGGCAATCGCAGCTCCGGCCGCGACCAATGCCAGGATCTTCACGCCGTGAGCCTAGCGGATGAAGCGCCGGGCGTCGCCAGGACGGATGTCGAGGTGCAGGTGTCCGGCGTGCCCGCGGCCGTAGTCCGGACCGATGCACGTGTGGAGGCCTGCATGGTCGTGGAGGTCGCAGAGCAGCGAGCGCCACGGGTCCGCGTTCCGATCAAAGGGCGCGCAAGTCGGGGCGCTCGGGTCGCCGACGTAGTCCCGCGCGACCTCCCAGCGGAAGGGTGCGCCGTCGTCGTCACCTTCGACCGCGATGATGTCGAGGGCGAGACCGAGGTGGTGGAACGAAACCTCCGGCTCGCGTCGGAGCGCGCTCGAGACCACCACCGTGTGCACGCCATGTTCGGCGAAGACGGAGGCGATGCGCGGCAGGCGTTCGGCCAGCGCGCAGGCGATGACGAAGGGCGAGTCGCGCCGCCGCTTCACGAAGTGGACGCCGCCGACCGGTGCCGTGAGCACGACCGGCTCCGGCGCGGCGGTGGGCGCGAAGCCAAGGGGCCTCGCGCTCACGCCGACTGCGGCCAGTCGTTCGGGGCAGCCGGCTTCGAGCGCGAAGGCCTCGTCGGCATCGGCGCGCCAGGTCGAGTGGGGGACTCCGTCCCGGAGCTCGGGCCGGCCCTCGAGCCAGCGGGCGTGGGCGGCCATGAGGTCGTCCGCCGCGACCACGCCGGTCGCCGCGAGAATCAGAGCCACCACTGCCCACCGCGCACCCATGGCGCGCGAACGTTTGGAGCGGGGGCGGTGATTCCCGATGTCAGCGGTAGCACATGAGGTAGGTGCTCCCGGGTGGACACGTGTAGCCGCTTGGGCAGGTCTTGAACTCGGGTGGTTGGCCTTCGGTGCAGCGAACGAACTGAGTCCGGCCGCGGCGGCAGGTGTAGCTGGGATACGCCGCCCACGGCCCACAGGTGCTTCGTTCGACGCTCCCGCAGTCGCTCGGGTTCAGTCGGTATCCGCCGTGGCAGGCCTCGAGCGCTTCGCCGTAGGCGCCGACGCGGATGCCTCGGTTCAGGTCGTCGCACCAGCCGCAGCCGGGCAGCGAGGTCGCCTCCTCGCAGGTGCGTCGATCGCAGGGGCCGACCATCGGCGGTCCCGGTGGCGGTGGCACGTCGGTGCCGGCGTCGCTCGCGGAACCGCCATCGAGCGAGGGCAGACCGGCATCGAGGACCGGCGGCGGGGGGTCGGGCATGCCATCGCCGATGGTCTCGCCCCAGCTCGCCGCGGTGCGCTCGATCTGCGCATGGACGACCGGCACCGAACCGAAGATGTCGGCACCCACGCTGTCGACCCAGTAGCCGGAGTTGATCGCCACGACCTCGCCCGCGGGAGTGAGGGTCGGTCCGCCGGAGTCGCCCGGGCAGAGCGTGGTGGTCGTGCGGCCCCAGTTCGTGTCGATCGATTGCTTGGCCCACGTGCCCGACGTGCCTCGGCGCTGGCAGCCGTAGCCGAAGATCGTCACCGGTGTTCCGTCGCTCGGCGATGCGCTGGCGAGGCCGGCGGGGGTCGCGATGCTCTCGGGCACGGCGCTCTCGAGCTGGATGAGGGCGACGTCGTGGCGACCCACGGTGCGCCCGTAGCTCACGTAGCGGCGGATCGTGTAGCGCTGCGAGTCGCCCCGGAAACGGCGGATCTCGAAGGAGCCGTAGCGACCGGGGCTGGTGCGCGAGCCGTAGCTCAGACAGTGGGCGGCGGTGATGACGAGGCGCGGGCCGACGAGCGTGGCCGTGCACCCGGAGATCGAGCCGACCTCGGGGCGGTCGTAGGTGTAGCTCCCCCCGACCAGCGGACTGCCTGGCGCCGCGGATGTCGGCGGCTCGGACGAGTCGAACGAGCTCGGGTCACAGCCGAGCACCACCATCATCGCCAACAGCCACTGGGCCATCGGACGCACTTCTCCACCGACGCGCTGTCGCGCGACTTCTTCGATCCCACACATGTCGAGCCTCCTCGGCGCGATGGCCGGTTGCCCGGCGCACACCCGCCGGGTTCGGGTGCCTAGTGGGAGTGAGAGAAGAAAAGCGATCAATCTCTCACGAAGAAAGTTGGCGGGGCTTCGGGACGAGTCCCTTCTTTGTCATCCTCGGCGGGCCATGGTGATGCCCTTGCCCGAGTCCAAGGAGGCGTTTTTCGCTCGTCTGCGAGAGGCGGAGGAGGGCGGCACCCTGATTCGTTTCCACCCGCAGTTCGGGAGCTATGCCGTCACCCGCGAGCCCGCGGGGTGGGCCGTTCGGCGGATGGAGGTCGATGCCGCGGAGGCCGAGGCGTACCTGGCGAAGCACGGGATCTTCATGCCCGAGCACGCGGCGATGATCGCGAAGCCGGGGAAGGCGGTGCTCGAAGTGCCGACCATGGATGCGCTGATCGCGGCGCTCGATGCGAGGTGGCCGCTGTGAGGCCGGCGGGGCGCTCGGTGGTGTTCGGCGCGAACGGGATGGCAGCGACCGCGCATCCGCTCGCGACGTTGACCGCGATCGAGATCCTGAAGAGCGGTGGCACCGCGGTCGATGCGGCCATCGCCGCCAACGCGATGCTCGGCTTGGTCGAGCCGACGGGATGCGGGATCGGTGGGGACCTCTTCGCGATCGTGTGGGATCCGAGCGCGTGCTCGTTGGTGGGTCTCGACGCGAGCGGGCGGGCGCCGAGTGGGCGAACGCTGGAGTCAGTGCGCGCGCAGATCGGTGAGCGCCGGATTCCTCGGGTGGGTCCGCTCAGTGTGACCGTGCCGGGAGCGGTCGACGGGTGGGCGATGCTCGGCGAGCGCTACGGGCGGCTGACGATGGCCGAGCGGTTGGCGCCGGCGATCTCGGTGGCGCGTGACGGGGCGCCGATCCCGGCGGTGATCGCGCGACAGTGGGCGGCGAATCTGGAAGCGTTCTCGGGGTTCGAGTTGGACCATGCGGCGATTCGGTCCGTGTATGCGCCGGGTGGGGCAGCGCCCGAAGCGGGGCGGCTGTTTCGGAACCCGGCGCTCGCTGCGACCTACGAGCTCATCGGGCGGGGCGGTCGGAGCGCCTTCTACGAGGGGTCGATCGCGGAGGCGATCGAGCGGACGATGGTGGCGCTGGGTGGCGATCTCTTGGCGAGTGATGTCGCCGCGCACACGAGCGACTGGGTGATGCCTTGGTCGGTGGGCTACCGGGGCATCGAGGTGCACGAGCTCGGCCCGAACACACAGGGCATCGCGGCGCTACAGATGCTGCGAATGCTGGAAGGGTTCGATCTGCGCTCGATGTCGGAGGTGGACGCGATCCACGTGTCGGTGGAGGCCAAGCGTCTCGCGTTCGAGGACCGCGCGCGGCACTACGCGGACCCCGCGATGTACCAGGCGCCGGTGGAGCGGCTCTTGTCGAACGAGTACACCGACGCGCGTCGAGCGCTGATCGATGCGGAGCGGGTGCGGGAAGAGGTGAGCCCGGGTCTGATGGAGCAGGGCGACACCACCTACCTGTGCGTCGCGGATTCGGACGAGATGATCGTCTCGCTGATCCAGTCGAACTACCGAGGGATGGGTAGCGGTGTGGTGGTGGATGGCTGCGGCTTCATGCTGCAGAACCGCGGCGAGCTCTTCGCGACGGACCCGCTCCATCCGAACTGCGTCGCTCCCGGGAAGCGACCCTTCCACACCATCATCCCTGCGTTCGCCACGCGAGATGGGGAGCCGTGGCTGGCCTTCGGTCTGATGGGCGGCGCCATGCAGCCGCAGGGGCACGTACAGATTCTGCAGCACCTCCTCGACTTCGGCCTCGACCTGCAGCAGGCCGGCGACGCACCGCGCTGGCGCCACGAAGGGTCGAGCGAGCCGACGGGCGAGGGCGCGGACGGCATCGGAAGGGTGCATCTCGAGCCGGGCTTCTCCGAGGAGGTCGAGCGTGGCCTGGTCGCGAAGGGCCATCGCGTGGTGCGGTCGACGAGCGGGTTCGGCGGCTACCAAGCCATCCAGAACGTCGATGGCATCTACGGCGGCGCCAGCGAGTGTCGCAAGGACGGTTGCGCGCTGGGCTACTGAGTGGGAGGTCTGGCGGTTCCGAGCGTAGAACCGACCATGGCCCGCGGCAGCTCCAGCACGATCCTGGTCGGGAGTGTCCTCGTCGGCGCTTCGTTGGCAGCTGGTGCGCTCGCCATGTTCCTGATGTCGCGCTCGGCGTACCGACGCGCACGCCTCGAAGCGATCCTCGACGACCCGGCGCGAGTCTTCGACAGCTCCTGGATCCTGCAGGGTGGCGCGTTGATGCTGCTGCTGCTCGGGCTGGTCGGCATCGCGCTGATCGTGTTCGGAATCCGCGATCGTGTCAGCGGGACTCAGCCGAAGAGCTGAGGCACGAGCTCCTCCGCCGGGCCCAGGCGCTCCTCGTCGAAATAGGGGTTGGCGGGGGACATCGGCTCGAGGTTGACCAGTACCGTTCGCGCTCCGACGTACTTCGCGCTGCGGACGTAGTTGCTGGCGGGGCTGACCGTTCCGGAGGTACCGATCGCGATGAAGAGGTCACAGTCGCGGAGCGCCTTCTTGATGGTCCACTCGGCGTCGACGTCGATTGCGTCACCGAAGAGGACGACGTCGGGACGGAGTGGGGCGCGACACCGGTCGCAGGTGGGGAGCCCGCCGGCGTATCGCTCGTCGCGCTCGGTGGGTCGGTCGCAGTCGGTGTTCGAGCATCGTGTTCGAAAGATGCTGCCGTGAACCTCGACCACGTTCTCGCTGCCCGCGCGCTGATGGAGACCGTCGACGTTCTGAGTGACCACGAGGAAGCTCCCAGTCGCGCGCTGTTCGGCTTCGGCGAGCGCGACGTGCGCGGCGTTCGGCGCGGCAGCCGCGGCTTGCTCGCGGAGCGGGCCCATCAGGCGCCAGGTCGCTCCGGGATCGGCGGCGAATCCCTCGGCGGTTGCCGCCTGGACGTCGCCACCCTCGGTCCAGAGTCCGCCGGGGCCGCGGTACGGCTTCAGGCCTGATGCGACCGAGATCCCTGCGCCCGTCAGAACCGCCACGTTCGAGTAGCTCGCGAGATGCAGGGAGCCCACCGGAAGATCCTATCACTGGCGCCGGAACGACCGTGCGACCGGCAGATCCGACCGCACGCAGCTCTCCGACCGCGCGCAGCTCAGCTCCGACCGAGGTTGACGCGCTCCCTGAGGGCGCCGCTCGATTCTCCTGCGATCTCGAGGGTGGCGGCCGCCACCCCAAAGTGGCGGCGCCGCCGGCGGAAGGGGCCAAGAAGTCCGACGACTGATCCTGGGGAGCTCGGCAGGCTTCTTGCGGCTTCCTCGCACATGACGCGCCGAAGATACGTCGCCCCAGGTCGGGTGACCTGCAACGACCGACGCACGACGCATCGGCACTATCTCTTCACGCCCGACGCCGAAAGGCGGATGGAGCAGATCTTCTGGTACTGCCTCGCCGTCAGCGCAAAGAAGTACGGCATCGTGGTGCACGTGGCCGTGCTGATGTCGACGCACTTTCACTACGTGGTGACCGACGTCCTCGGGAAACTTCCCGCCTTCCGCCAGGAGTTCCATCGGATGCTCGCGATGTGCACCAAGGAATTCCGTGACTGGCCGGAGGAAGTCCTGAGCAAGGCCCCCACCGGGGAGCACGAGCCCCTCACCCCGAAGGCGCTGGTTCGCCAGATGGCGTATGCGATCGCGAACCCCTCGGCCGCCGGGGCCGTTCGGTACAGCAAGGATTGGCCGGGCGCGAAGACCTTGGTGAGCGATATCGGCAGCCGAGTGGTGACGATGGAGCGCCCCGACTACTACCTCGACGAGCACAACGAGGACTGGCCGGACGTGGCGACGCTGCCCATCGAGATGCCCGACATGCTCATCGAGGCCTACGGCAGCGTCGAGGCCGCGCGAGCGGAGATCGCCAAGGAAGTCTCGCGGCTCGAGCACGAGGCTCGGCAGAAGCTCGAGGCGGAAGGCCGTTCGTTCATGGGTGCGCGGCGGGTGCTTCGCATCCACCACACACATCGGGCGTCCAGTCGTGAAGAGTTCGGAGCCAGGAACCCGATGTTCGCGGCGGCGGGCGACATCGCAGCTCTACGAGCAGCGATTCGCGTGCGCCGGGCGTTCGACCACGAGTACGAAGCCGCCCTCGCCAGGTGGACTGCGGGCGACCGCACGGTCGTCTTCCCCGCGGGTACCTGGTGGATGCGCGTTCACCACCGAGCTCGCTGCCACCCGCCGCCCTGACCGAGCCCGAAGTCGGCTCATCGCACGCTGATCGACGGCATCGGCGTGCGTTCTTGCGTTCGCGTGGCGACCATCGACGCTCCGACCGGGGTTCGGTGTGGCAACTCGCGCGGATTCTCTCCGATTTGGCACGAGATACGCCTCGAAGAGACCGTGAGACGGTGTCCGCCGAGGAACCTGTCGCCCTCCAGGGCAAGTCGCGCGGAACTCGGAAGGCGCCAACCTCGGTTGGAGCCCATCGCCTTGTCGGTTGGAGCCCGTCGCCCTTGGGCCAACGCCGCTCGCGCTGGTTCGTGGCCGTTCCCGTGGCCGTGTCAGTCGACTTCTTGGCGGAGCCTGCTCACCCACGTCGTCGCCAGCCAAAGAGCAGCAGCAGACCGAAGCCCGCGAAGCCACCGCTTCCGCTCGTGCTGCAGCCGCCGCTGATCTCGGCGTAGCCACTCACGCCCGGGCCCGAAGCGCCACCGTCGACGCCCACTGGGACACCGCCGCCATCGACGCCCGGCAGCGGGCCCTCGCCGCCGCACACGCGGTCGACGCCGTCGCAGTCGCTGTCGATGCCGTCGCCGCACACGTCCTCGGCGCCGGGGAACGCGGTCGGGTCGGTGTCATCGCAGTCCACGCTCGTGTTGTGGCCATCACCGTCCGCGTCGACCGGGCCACTCGCATCCAGGCACGACCCGCCCTCGCACCCGTACTCACAGCTCTCCCGCTCCGCACCACCGCCCACGCAGCGCACGCGCGCCATGCCCTCGCAGCTCCAGCTCTCGGTGCCCGCCGCGCAGCGACTGGCGTCCGTGGTGACCCGCACCTGCAGCTGGTCGTCGCCGGGCACGCTGAACCACGCGACGCTTTCCCGCACCAAGTTGAAGAACTGCGGGTAGTCGCCAGCACCGTCGGGCGCGCGTACGGAGAAGCTGAAGCGCCCGACCTCGCCCGGACCGGTGACGCTCTCCACCGTCGCCGCCCGATGATCGTTGACCCAGTCGGACGCCGCGATCGGTGACGCCACGTCACGCGGCTGCGTGGTCCCCAAGAACACCTCTCCCGGGCGCCACGTCTCGGCACCGGTGTTCCGCATCTCGATGTGCCCCGAAGCCTCCTCACCGGGCGCGAGCACGAAGGGATCGCGCGCGTAGGGGAACGACTGCGAGACGAACTCCGCGCGCCAGTCCGGCGGCCCGACGAGCTCCTCGTAGCTCCGCACCAGCGACATGTACGTCGGCACGTAGACGGAGCCGAGCCCGCTGTAGTTCTGCTTGATGTTGAAGTGTAGGTGCACGGTGGTCGCGGTCGAGCCCATGTTGTCGCTCACCCGCCCGAGCCGCTGACCCTTGCTCACGCGCTGCCCGCGCGTGACGGCCACCGACCCCTCGTGCATGTGCAGGTAGTCGAAGCGCGTGCCGTCGTCCGCCGTCACGTAGACGGAGTACGAACCGATGTTGGTGACCGTGCCGGCCTCCGTCGCCACGACCCAGTAGTGGTTGTCGCGACAGGTCGCCGGGCGGATGTCCTGACCCTGGTGTCCGCGTCCGCTCGGGCACAGCGGCATGGTCCAGCTGCGCTCCTCGCAGTAGTTGTCATGCCACGGGTAGGCGTAGTTCCGATCGTCGCACTCGCCACCGCCGGGACCCATGTACCCGCCGTGCCCATAGATCTGCGAGTTCGCGTACGCCGGCGCCGTCTCGATCGGGAAGCGCATGCCCGGCGCGTACACGTTGTGGTCCACTCGCCCCGCGTCGTTCCGCAGGCTACCGCCGCCCGGTCGTTCGAGGTCGCCGGGATCCGTGTAGGTGAACTGCGCGCTCACCGGCGCGGCCAAGAGCAGCGAGCACACGATCGCGAAGCGTGTCATCGGCTCACCTCGACGAGCTGCTCGGCCAGGTCGCGCAAGAAGAGATCATCGGTGCAGCGCGCATCCGTCAGTGCCTCGAAGCACTCGACCTCGAGGTCGTAGGTCATGCCGGCCTCGGTCCAGGTCACACCGCGGATGCCGTCGTTCATGCTCTCGCGAGCGGGAGCGCCGCGCACCTCCAGCTCCGCCGGCGGAATCTCCACGTCGGCGGGCAGCGCGCCGTGGACGACGTCGGTGGCGTGGATCGAGAGCGTCAGGTCCTCGTGACGCGCGCTGACCGCGAAGAAGTGCGGGCCGCTGGTGACCACGGCGTCGCTCAGGAACGCGGCCGGGAAGAGCAGCACCCGATCGACGGGCGCGTTGGCGAGCGCCGCGCGGGAAGCCGGGTCGAGCACCTCGAGCGCGAGCTCGTCCACCGGCGCGGTGGCGGTCGGGGCGCCCGAGGTCAGCGGCGCGGTCGCAGGGCCGGCGTCGCTTTCGCAGCCCCAGAGCGCCAGGGCGAGGAGGAGGGGTACGGCATGTCTCCAGGTCACGCCCCTCTACACAGCAAGATGCCGACCAATCTCGACCCCCACGGAATCACTGACCTTTCTGCGGCCGTCCGGACCCGAGTCCGCAGTGAGCGGGCGCACGTGGCGGGGAGAGCGTTCAGGATCTCACCGATCTCGGTCCCACCCTTTTGGTACCGATCGTCCGAGGAGACCCCATGCACATCCCCCGCAACATCGTCATCGCCACCGATCTCTCCGAAGCCAGCATGCAGGCCGTGGACGTGGGTGCAGCACTCACGAAGCAGCTCGGCTCGCAGGTCACGCTGGTCTGCGCCTTCGACCCCATGCAGAGCATGCCGCTCGTCGAAGGGCCGATGCTCGCCGGCAACGTCTGGGCCGAGGAGCTCGACGCGATCGAGGACCGCATCGAGCGAGCCCTCGAGAAGCTCCGCGACGAGAAGCTCGCCGGCACTGGCTGCGACATCGTCGTGCGCCGTGACGGCTCGCCCGGGCGCGCGGTCGCCGAGGTCGCCAAGGAGCTGAACGCCGACCTCGTGATCGTCGGCTCGCACGGTCGCACCGGCGTGAAGCGCCTGCTGCTCGGGAGCGTGGCCGAGAAGATCGTGCGGCTCTGCGAGTGCAGCGTGTTCGTGGCGCGGATCTGATGGCGGTCTTCGCGCGGGACGGCGTCCGCATCCGCTACGAGGTCCACGGCGAGGGGCCGCCGCTCTTGATGATCGCCCCCGGTGGCATGCGCTCCGCGCTCGAGTACTGGGACCGGCTACCGCTCGACCTGGTCGGCTTCCTCGCCGAGACCCACCGCGTGATCACGATGGACCAGCGCAACGCAGGCGAGTCCACGGCCCCTGTCACTCCCACCGATGGCTGGGACAGCTACACCGCCGATCAGCTCGCGCTCATGGACCACCTCGGGGTCGAGCGTTTCGCCGTAGTGGGCATGTGCATCGGCGGCGCGTACATCGCGAACCTCTGTCGCCACGCGCCCGAGCGCATCGAGCGTGCCGTGATGCTCCAGCCCATCGGTCTCGACGACAACCGCGACGCGTTCGTGGAGCTCTTCGACGGCTGGGCCGCCGAGCTGAAGCCCGATCGCGACGCGAGCGATGCCGACTGGGCCGCGTTCGGCGCCCACATGTTCGGCGGCGAGTTCCTCTTCGCGGCCACGCACGAGCAGGTCGCCTCCATCGAGACGCCGCTGCTCGTGTGCATGGGCGACGACCACTACCACCCGTCGTCGATCAGCCGAGCCATCGTCGAGCTGGCGCCACACGCCACGCTCCTCGAGCACTGGAAGCAGCCCGAGCACCACGCGGCCTTCACCGCCGCGCTCCGCGACTTCCTCTGACGCTACATCTCGCAGGGCTCGAGGCCGGGCGCGCCACCTTCGGGCACCAGCACGACCTCGTCGCTGACTTCGTTGCCGTCCGGGTCGGTGAGCGTCATCCGGAACGAGAGCGGCACGTCCACGTAGCAGCCGGCGTCGATGAGCTGTGCGGGCCAGCCGATGTACTCCCATCGGTCATCGCCGAGGTCGTTCATGAAGAGCCGCACCGGCGATGCGCGCGGTGGCGGCTCCTGGTCGCTCAGGGGGACCACGTCGAGGTCCATCAAGACCTGCTGTCGCTCGAAGCCGGTCACCCGAAAGCTGATCCACACGTGGTGGCCGCCCTGCGGTCCGAAGACGAGCGGCACCGACTGCTCATCGGCCACCGGCTCGAAGCCGGTCTCGCCGGTGCCGATCTCCACCGTGCCCTCGAAGGGCGTCGGTGGGACCGGGTCGCCACAGCCGAGCGCCGCCGACGCCAGGAAGGCGAAGGCGGCGGTTCTGTGGAGCGTGCGCATCGAGAGCAGGGTAGCTCCCCAGCTCAGCGGCGGCGACGGCGGACGAGGGCGAGGCCGAGGAGCGCGAGGCCGAAGCCCGCGCTGCTGGAGCCACCGGCCGCGCAGCCCCCACCACCGAAGGTGCTGGGCGGAGGCGCCGGCGGGGTGTCGACCTCACGACCGCCCGGGAGGTTCAGGGGCCGCTCGGGCAGCCGCTGCGAGTAGAAGCCGTTCGCGATCGGGCGGTCCGGACGAACGCACTCGGTGCTGCGGGTGCCGGCCTCGAAGTCCATCGAGCCCACGGCAACGAGCCCTTGGTCGCACGCGCAGGTCGGGGTCATGTTCATCGGAACGCAGGTGCCGGGGCCGCAGTCGAAGCCGACGCAGGGATCGGGCAGCGGCGTGGCGCCCGGTACTTCGCGGTCACCGGGGTTCAGGAAGCTCATGCGCATGTCCTGACACGCCACCGTGGCGGTCCCGTCGGGGGCGATGGTCGTGCGCGCGGTCGCGCCGGGCACGCAGGCGCAGCCGGCGACGACGGTGCCGTCGGCCTGGGTGACCTCGCCGCAGGTGCCGCCAGCGCCGCACGCGATGAAGTCACAGGGCGACACGGAGTCGGCCTCACCAGACCCCCAGCCGCACGAGTCGTCGTCCTCGTCGTAAGGGATCTCGCGCCAGCGCTCGACGTCGCTGCCGGCGGAGCGGCGGAAGATCGGATCGGAGGTCATCTCCTCCGCGCTCAGGCGAGTGTAGAGGCGCGAGATGTACGGATGCGGACGCATCAGGTCGAGGAGCGCGTCGACCGCCTCGGCCTGCTCTTCGTCGGCCGGGGTCGTGACCTCGAGACGGTTGATGTACTCCGCGGTGCTCCCCGCGGTCTCGGTGACCCAGCCCTGGCCGCCCGCGTCGTCGACGGCGCCCGCGACGGCGTGGACCCAGTTGTGCTGGCCGGTGCGCCAGTCGTAGACGAGGTCCTCGGGGTCGACCTCGAGGTTCGGCCAGTTCGCGCCTTCGTAGCGCTGGTCGCCGAGGATGAAGACCAGGATGCCCATCTCCGGCTCGGCCGCGAGCGCGGTCATCTTGAGCGGCACCACCGGCGAGGTGCCGGGCAGCGTCATGCGGAAGGGCGTGATGTCGCTGACCTTCGACTCGTTGGTCAGGCGCAGCGCCAGGAACTTCATGCCGGCCGCGGTGTAGTCGGCGATGTAGGGCTCCATCGGCGTGGTCACCCGGAACTCGTTGGTGCGGAGCCACTCGACGAGCGCGTTCGGGTCGGTCGACTCGATCACGGCCGTGTCGTAGGGGCCCACCACTTCGCGCGTGTGGACGATGACCTCACCGCTCGGATCCATGGCGCTCGGCGGACCGCCCGCGGAGGCGTCGAGCTCCCAGCCGCAGTTTCCGTAGACGACGGGCGCGGAGTTCGCGTCGAGCGCAGTCATGGCCGCCTGCGGGAACGTCCCGAGATCCGTCGGGACCGAACCGAGCGGCACGATCCAAGCGAAGTCGACCGCGTTCCCTTGGAACCCGATCTGCACGATCATGTCGGTCGTCCCCGCCGTCCGGTCGACCGCGAAGATCACGCGCTCGGCGTTCTGGTCGACCGGCGTCTGCCCGCAGAAGAAGCCACCACAGGCTTCCACCGGCGCGGGCCGCAGGAAGATCACGCCGCCCATCAGGGCCAGCGCGGTGCTCACTTTCATCCAGCTCATCGTCATTGCTCCAGCAATCGTTCGGCCCCTTCCGGGGTCCGGCGGTCCACCCAACCGCGACACTTCCGTCAGAGTGGAAGCAAAACCGGTGCCCAGCTTGAATTGCCTTTGATCCCGATGGTTACGGGGAAAGCGCCCGCTCCGCCCCGTGCGCATCCGCGCGATTGGCACGCCCTGGCACGCGCTTGCTAGCGTTGGGGCATGAGGCACTGTCTGTGTCTGATCCTGGCGTTGGGCTGCACGGAGAGCGGCGCGGCGGACCGGGATGGTGGGTTTCCGGCGATCGAGCCGATGAACGTGACTCTCCGGCTCGCGGGCGTCTCTCGGGAGGACACCACCGGACGGATGCGCGGCATCGACCTCGATGGTCGGGCGAGTGATGCAACCGACGAGCTCGGTTGCTTCCAGCAAGACTTCACGGACTCGCTGCGTGGGCAGCCGGGCGTCGACAACCAGTACTACGTGCTCGTGCTCAGCTCGGAGGTCAACGGACCGGTGCGCCCGCCGGATGAGCCCACGACCGATGAGTTGATCGCGGCGGCCGCCGTCACCGTTCCGCTCGAGCTCGCGAGCGTACGGACGGGGCTCGAGGTCCGGCTCGGCGTCGCGGAGCCGCAGATCGTTCCGGTCGAGGACGGTCACTTCCAGGCTCTGACCGGGAGCATGCTGCGCTTCACGATCGGAGGGTTCCCCCAGGCAGTACATGACCTCGCGGTCAGCGGGCTGCTGACGCCGGAGGGAGAACTGACGGATGTCGTGGTCGCTGGGGCTGTGGACATCGATGAGCTCATCACGTCGATCGAATCCATCGCGCCCGACATCGATCCGACTCTCGTACGGACCACGCTCGAGGGGGTGGCCGACCTCGACCCGGGCGACGACGGTCGCTGTCGCAGGGTGAGCGCCGCCTTCACGGTCGAGGTCGGGCCGGCGCTCTGAGCGCGAGGTCGTCGGTGGAACAGGACGAGCCCACCCCACACAGCGCTGCTTGGCGCCCGCTGTCGACGATCACGCGCGACCACAGGTGGTCCCCGCCGCATCCGCGCGATTGGCGCAGTCTGGCCGGCCGTTGCTACCGTTCTCCGCATGCGGTCGCTTTGGGTGGTGCTGGTGGTCTCGATCGGCTGCGGGGCGGACGGCGGCGTCGTGGGTGATGCGGGTTCGTACGACATTCCGACCGCCACCGTGAGCTTGCGGCTGACCGGAATCGCCCGCGAGGACGCCGAGGGCCGACTCCGCGGGGTCGACCTCGACCGCCGCATCAGCACCAGGACCGACGAGCTCGGTTGCTTTCAGAACGACTGGACCGATCCCATCACCGGCGCGGAAGGGGTGGACGACCAGTACTACTCGCTGGCGGTCACGGTCGAGGCACAGATCGGGGGACCGAACATCGACGAGGTCATCCGGGAGGCGGCGGTCGTGGTTCCGCTGACGATGGCGAGCGCGCCGGGCGGGGTGGAGGTGCGTTTGGGTGACGTCGAGCCGCAGGTGGTGCCCGTCACGGACGGCCACTTCCAGGCGTTGACCGAAGGCTCTTTCTCGCTCGGCGTCGATGGCTCGTTCCCGATCGTGGTCCACCAGCTGGCGGTCGACGCTCAGGTCTCCCCGGAGGGCGCGCTCACATCGGTCGTCATCGCGGGGGCCATCGACATCGACCAGACGGTCGCGGCAGTGGAGAGGGACACGCCGGCGATCGACCCGAGCCTGGTGCGGACCACGCTCGAGGGGGTGGCCGACCTCGACCCCGGCCCCGATGGTGCCTGTCGCAAGGTCAGCGCGGTCTTCACGGCCGAGGTCGAGCCAGCGACCTGAGCGCTATCTCCGTCGGCGGACGAGCCCAAGCAGCACGAGCCCCACGAGCAGCGCACTGCTCGGCGCGCCCGTGCCGGTCGAGCAGCCGCACCCACTCTCGACCGAGTCGCCCGGGCGGTCGTCGCTCGAGCCTCCATCGGAAGGCACGGCTCCGTCGCCATCCATCGGGTCCGGGTCTTCCGGGTCCGAGGGCGGGTTCGGATCTTCCGGTGGCGGACCCACGCTCGGCGGCGGTGCACCGGGGGTCGGCACCCACACGCCCTGCAGGTCGACGATCACGTGCGACCGGCTCTTGGCGTAGAGGCAGACGCTGCCCTCGCCGACGGCCGAGAAGCCGACGGTCGAGATGACGTTCCGACCGGGTCCGAAGTTGATGCTCGAGCTGAGCGGCGGATCGAAGCCGCACGGATAGAGGATCAGGTGCCCCGGGTCGTCGAAGCCGATGACGGTGACGTTGAGCACGGCCGACCGGATGTCCGCCGGCGCGCCCGTGAGGCTCTGGATCGGGAGCTCGATGATCTGTCCGTCGCCGAGGCGCCCCTCGTAGCGCGAGTCCTCGCTGCGGGTGTCGAGCAGCCGCGCGGGCCGGATGGCCTGGTAGCTGAGCTCGCCCTCGGGGACGAGGTAGCCGTGGACGTCGACGATGACCTCCATGTCGGTGGTCGCCCACAGGCAGAGCTCGCGGCCGCTGACCGCCGACACCACGGTGCCCGCGACGGGACCGAGCCCGGCGTAGTTGAGGCTGGTGCCTTCCGGGAGCGGGTCGTCGCAGGCGAACGCGCGCAGGAAGCCATTCTCGCTCGCGATGACCGTGACGGTCGCCACCACGCCTTCGCTTCCGTCGGGCGCACGCACGTCGACCACGTGCATGGTCTCGGCCGCGACCGGGCCTTCGATGGACCGACTGTCTTCCACGCGGATCGGCCCCGCCTGCAAGAGCCCCAGCCCTTCGTCGCTGAACACACCGAACTGGTCGGCGATGAGGTCGACCTCGGAGCTCGCCTCGAAGGTGACGTCGGTGTCGGCGCCGAAGGGCACGAGCGCGGCGTTGCTGCGCACGGTTGCCGGCTCGAAGTTCAGCGAGGAGGTGCTCGGCGTCGGTCCGGCCGGGAACGCGCTCACGAAGCCCTGCAGGTCCGCGTTCACGGCCGCGAGGTTGAGCCACACGCCCGACGCGCTCGCCGGCTGCACCGGCCACTCGCTCACGGTGCCGCTGATGTCTCCGTCGAGGCGGCTCATCGATCCGTCCGAGCGCACGAGGCGAGCGCTCTCGCTGCGAGTGTCGAAGACGCGTTGCGCGTCGATCAAACGCAGACGCGCGAGATCGGAGAGCGGCTCGAGCGTCGGCTGCGGTGCGCCGGGATCGAACGCCGCTTCCGGCGGCTCCGGCGGCGCGGCGGGCTCGCAGCGCACCGGTCCACTCATGCAGACCTCGCCCATCGCAGCGCAATCCACGAAGCTGCAGTCCTCGGCGACGGCCGCGTTGCCGTAGCAGACGATCGGACAGGTCTCCGCGGGCGGCCCTTCGGTGAAGAAGCGCGTGCGCCGGTAGGCGCCATCGATGCTGAGCTCGATGTGCAGGTGGTTCGTGTGGGGGTCGCCCCGCATCGGGATGAAGCCCCGCTCGCCATTCCACCACATGCCGTCCCAGCCGACGCGCTGGATGCCGATGTACTCCGCGTTGGCGATGAGCCAGTTCGCGACCGCGTCGCCGCGCGTGTTGTCGGCGTCGCCGCTGATGCGCGGGATGCCAGCGTCGATGGCGCGGCCGATCGCGTGTACCGAGAGCTCGCTCAGGTTGTTCGAGTTCCGCCGGCAGGTGTAGGTGCCGTAGGGCAGCACGTAGTCCCAGCGCGCGCGGATGTACGCGTCGAGCTCGGAGGTGCCCGGGTGCGCGCGCGTGCACGCGGGGTGGCTGCAGATCGAGAAGGGGTTGCTGTCCGGGCAGGACCCGAGCGGGTGCACGTTCGGCGGGTCGACCACGTCGACGTACTGGGCGGCCGCAGCGGTGCGCACGCCGTCCGGCGGGTTCCACGGACCGGGGACGATCGCCGCCTGCTCGATGGAGCCGACCGGCTCGTTGCTACACGCCAGCGCCACGAGCGCGAGCGAAATCACCCATCCCCACCGTCCCATCACCGGGGCATGATGCCATGAAACGGGGTCGCGTGAATCGGCGCGCTACGCCGCGTCGTCCTGCAGGAAGCCGATGCGGCGCAGGAAGCGGGCGACTTCCACCAGGTACGCACCACGGTCGAGGTGCGCGAGGTGGCTGCCCGGGAACCAGTAGAGCGGCGGCTTGCCCCAGTGCTCCCAGAGCACCCGGCTGTGCTTCGGGGGTGCGAGCCGGTCGCCGACACCGCCGACGATGAAGAGGCGCTCCTTCGGGAGCATGCTCGGGTAGCTGAGCGGGCAGGTGACCGCGATCATCTTCCGGGCGTCGGTGACCGTCTTCTTCTCTCGCTTGAGCATCGCGCGCATCGCGGTGCCGATCGGCTCCCACTCGAGCACCAGGTCGGCGAAGGTCACGACCGGCACGTTCGGGATCGCGAAGGAGAGCCGCTCCTCGGTCGCCGCGAGAATGCTGCTCGTGAACCCCCCGAGGCTCACGCCGGTGATGCCGACCGCGGGCGAGCCCACGGTGTTCAGGAGCCAGTCGATGTAGATGCGGGTGTCCATCACCGACTGACCGACCGCCTCGTTGATGCGGCTCGGGCCGCCCGCGAAGTAGCCGTGGCCGCTGAAGGGCGAGAAGCGGGTCTGGCGCACACCGTGGAAGGGCAGCGTCAGCAGCATCACGTCGAAGCCCATCCGGTAGAACCAGGGGAGGGCGAAGAACCACTCGTTGATCAGGTAGAGGTCCGCGCTGAAGCCGTGGACGGCGATGAGCGTCGGGCGCGGACCTTCGGCGTGGCGCCAATAGCGCGCGTGCGCGACCCGGTTGGCTTTGTGGCGGAGGTAGCTCTTGTGAAGCCGCGGGTTCACCGGCTGGTACGGGCTGTCGAAGCGGATGGTCTCCGCGTAGCCGTCCTCCGGCCGGAAGCGGACCATCACGTCCGAGCGCTCGCTCCGCACTCGCACGCCCTTCGGCGGCTCCGCGAAGAAGCGGCTCGGGTCGCCGGTCTTCGCCAGTTCCAGGTAGAGCTCGGTCTCGTCGAGCGACTGCAGCAGTGAGCGGCGGTGGTAGCCGATGGGGAGGGCGAGCCCCCCGACCAGGCTCGAGGCGACGGTCCGAATGGCGACGTCGCTCGCCGCGGTCGCCGAGACACGCGCCTTGTCCGCACGGGTCAGGTCGAAGGGCTCGGGGCGCTTCGAGAAGTCTTCGGGGAGCGCTTCCCACCAGGGGGTGGCGCCCGTCGGGTCGAGCAGGGGCTGCGCATCCGCGGAACCGTGGCGAATGCGCGAGATCACCGTGGTCATCGCGTTCAGGGTACCAGCCGCCCCCGAACGCGGGCCTCTTTGTTGCCGACGGCGCCGGGACACACACATGTGGGTGCACATCCACTGTGGGTCGGGGGTCGGTGCCGGAATCATTGAGCAAAATGCGGCACACGGGTGCGGCACGCGCCCTGCGAGGCGTGGTGGGCATGAACCAGAACGACACCAAGCCCTCCTTCCCGATGACGTCCCTCGCCCGCCGCGCGGCGGCCTTCGCCCTCGTGGCGGGGCTCGCCCTCGTGGGCTGCGGTGACGACGATCGAACCCCCCGCGACGAGAGCGCCTCGGCGACCGTCGCACCCACGCCGCGGCCCGCCCCCGAGCCGCCCGCCAACCTGGCGACCGTTCGGCCGACCGCCGAGCCCGAGTCCATTCTCGACGCCCCGGACCCCACGCCGGAGCCCGAGGTCGAGCGTCCTTCGGTCGACGGTCTCGACGTGCGTCGCGTCGCGGTCGCCCGCGACATCGAAGGCCGCGAGCCGGTCGATCCCGACACGACCTTCTTCGCCGAGGACGCGAAGCTCTATGCCCACTTCGAGCTGACCAACCGCGAGGGCACCGAGGACCGCCACCCGATGGTCGTCTTCGTCGGCCCCGACGGTCAGGACCGCGGCCTCATCGAGCTCGACGTCCCGGCCGGCGCCCCGCGCTGGCGGACCTGGGCCTACAGCTCGCACATCCAGATGCCGGGTGACTGGCGCGTGGAGCTCCGCGACGAAGAGGGCCGCGTGCTCACCGACCACGAGTTCACCATCGAGGAGTGACCGCTCCTCACGGCTCAACAAGAATACAAAGAAGACGATCGTCCCCGGTGTCCTTCGCGATACCGGGGACGATCGTCTTCTTTGGTTTCGTTTGGTGGACGCGACCGCCGCGGGCGCTAGATCAGAGCCGGCCCAGCAATCCGTAGGCGGTGACTGCGATGACCTCTCGGAAGGCGCCTCGAGCGCGCGCCGAGGGGCGGCCTCGCGAGCCGCTCCCCCGGACCTCGCGGAAGTAGCGACCGAAGACGCGCTCGCAGCGGAAGACGTGGTAGCCGTCGCTCACCACCAGGATGCGCGCGTCGTCGCCGATGATGTCGGCGGCGAAGCGCGCGTTCTCTTCCGTCGAGGTGCTCGCGTCTTCGAGCACGACGGCCTTCTCCGGCAGCCCGAGTCCGATCGCGTAGGTCGCTGCCGACTGCGCCTCGCTGGGCGCGAAGGTGCCCACGCCGCCGGTGAAGACCACCTTGGGCGCGAGCCCGGCCTCGAAGAGCTGCACCGCGTGCTTGGCGCGGTGAGCGAGCGCCGGGCTCGGCGTCCCGTCTTCACGCACCGCGCAGCCCGCGACCACGATCGCGTCGTAGGGCTCGTCGCCGAGCGAGCGCTTCAGTCCGAAGCGCTCGAGCGACACCGCCGCGAGCGCGTAGGCCGAGCCCAGAGCCAGAGCGATCCACCCGAAGAGCACGCGACGCCGAGCATAGCTCGATGCCAGGTTCACGCTCGTCAGTCGTCGCCGCCTTCGCCCCACCACGCGCAGCGTGGCGGGTGGTTGTGGCGATTCCGTGGCAGCGATGGGGAGAGCTCGGTGCTGCGACGTCGTTCAGCTCGGTGCTGCGACGTTGCTCAGCTCGGGTCGCCGGTCAGCGGTGCGCGTTCGATGCTGGGCTGGCGCAGCGCGGAGTCCATCGTTGGGTGGTCGCCCATGGCGCGGAACTCTCTCGCGGGTGGTGGGCGATGGTGCCGCGAACACTCGCGCTCTCGATCACGGGTACGGAAGGCGGCTCGGTTGGCCGTTCATGCCTTGGCGGTAGAAGCCGTCGATTCGGAGCGGGTGGCTGGGGCGCCATGACGCCGCCTCGGGGGTGGCCATGATCGGAAAGGGCTCGGGGCCGAGCGCCGCGAGCAGGGCCCGGTGGGGCGCGGCGAGGTCCTCGCGAGCGCCGATCCAGAACGAGACGAAGCCGAGCTCGTCGAGCCAGACGTGGGGGCGTGCGTCGTGCACATCCTGGCCGCTCAGGCCCGTGACGTAGTCACGTGGGGTCAGGTAGCCGTCGAGCTCGTCGCCGGAAGGGAGTGAGAAGCGGGCGCGCACGAGAAACGGGGAGCGCTCTCTCGCGCGCGCGGCGCCGAGGACCTTCACCTGATCGAGCGAGGCGGGCAGCGGGCAGGGCCAGGCGTAGACGCGGTCGAGCAGACCGGCGCGGACCCACACCGGTCGAGCGGCGAGCAGCTCGGGTGTCAGCTCGGCTCCGATGCGCACGTCTGCCATGGACGCGAAGCGCGGCGGAACGCAGAGCTCGTCGACGTGCGCGCGGAGGTACTCGGCGAGGCGTGGCTCGATCGCCTCGCTTCGGTAGAGCGCATACCAGTCGCGGTCGGCCTCACTCAGTGCGCCCGGGTGTTGGGTCTCCAGCCGCTCGAGCTGGTAGGAGCGGGACTTGCGGTTCTCATAGGGTGGTCTGTCGAAGAGAGCGAGCACGCGGTCGAGCACGGCCTTGGGCCCGTGCGCGCCGATGGCGTCGAGGCCGTCGCGCGCCGTGGACCAGCCCGCCCCTGCAGAGTTGAAGAAGTACTGGTGGAAGCCGCCGTTGCCGACCTCGAGATCCAGCCAGTGCACGGCGTGTGCGAGGCGCTCGGGCTCTGGCGGAGGGTCGTGCCGCGCGTCTCGCTCGGCACAGCGTTGCGCGACCGCGGTCACGAGCGCGAAGTCGGCCTTCTCCTCCGGGGTGCGCACGGTGGGATCCTGAGCCCGTGCTCGAGCGGTGGCAAACGACTCAGGCGGTTCGTCGTTGGCGACGCAGGAAGAGGAGCAGCACGAACGCGACCGGGAGCAGTCCGCCGGCGCGTGGGCCCGCGCTGCACCCGCTCCCACCGGTGTCGACGCGCACGGGCTCGCTGAGCTCGCTCGCGTTGCCGGCCTGATCCAGCGCGCGCACCCAGGCGAAGATGCGCGCACCCTCGTCCGACTCGCTGCCCCAGCCCCAGAGCTGGCCGTCCCAGTCGTGAACGAGGAGCTTGTCCGGCTCGCCGGCCGGCGCGGACTCGTCGTCGGTGAAGTAGACGGCGTAGGTGAGCCGCTCGGCGGGCGCGATGTCGTCGGTGGCGTCGATCTCGAAGTGGAAGGTGTTCAGCCGGCCGCAGCCGTAGGCGCCGCAGCCACCGCCGCTCGACATCAGCTGCGCCGAGGTGATCGTCGGGCGGCTGGGAGGGGTCGAGTCGACGATGTCGGTCCGCGGGATGATGGTGCCGCCGAGAGTCATCACGGGCTCGCCTTCGGGATGGCGCCAGAGCGGCACGCCCGCGCTGCTGAAGGCGTCGCCGCCCGCATCCGCCATTGCGCCGGCCACGTTCGATGGGACGGGGTCGATCTCTTCCGCGGGGACGGAGTGATAGCGGGCGTAGCCCAACACCACACCGGGAGCGGGCTCGTCCGCGAGCGAGCAGGCCAGGGCGACCGATCCCGGCAAGACGATCGCCAACGAGACTGCCAGGATGTGCCATCGCTTCATGGCCCCATTGCCTACGCAAAGGCTGGGCCAGCTCCGAGAGGAGTCGACGGCAGCAGGCCCATCGCGGTGGGGAACCCGGGGAGCGGCCTTCTTCCACGCGATGGCGCGGGCGCGGTCACGGCAGCGAGTCGCGGAAGACGTACAAGCCCACGCCGAGCACGATCGCGAGCAGCACGACGATGACCGCGAGCATCGGGATGGCGGCCTTGTCCTTCGGCGGCGACGAGGTGCCACGCGACGCCGACCCCGCTGGCGCTTCGCCCGGCTCCTGGAGCGCCGCGCGCAGCGCCGTCGCCATCTCGGCGGCGGTGTCGAAGCGGTCGGCCGGCTTCGGGGAGAGCGCCTTCTCCACGACTCGGTGCAGCGCCTCCGGCAGATCGGGCTCGAGCTCACGCAGTGGCGTCGGACCCTTCTCGAGGAGCGTGATCACGCGGCCGCCGACCACGCCGTCGAAGGGCGGCTTCCCACAGAGGCAGCAGTAGAGCAGCAGCCCCGCCGAGTAGAGGTCGGTGCGCTGGTCGAGCGGATCGCCCTGCGCTTGCTCCGGCGCCATGAAGCGTGGCGTGCCGACGATCTCGCCAGTGAGGGTCAGGTGCCGCTGGCGGACCTTGGCGATGCCGAAGTCGAGCACCTTGAGCACGCGCTCGCCCTTCTCGTCGCGGTGGAGGTAGACGTTCGGGGGCTTGAGGTCGCGGTGGATGATGTCGTGCTTGTGCACCGCGGCGAGCACGTCGAGGAGCTCGCCGATGAGGGCGACCGCCTCCTCGGGCGTGGTCTTGCCGCGACGGAGCACCTCGGTGAGGGGCTCGCCCTCGAGCTTCTCCATCACGAGGTAGGGCCCGATCTGCGGGTCGACGTCGAGGTCCATCACGTCGACGACCCCGGTGCTCTGGACCGAGGCGGCCGCCCGGGCCTCCTGGAAGAAGCGGTCCAGGTGCGTCGACTCACCCTTCATCGAGGCCCGGAGCACCTTCACGGCGACCGGCCGCTCGAGCTTGAGGTGGGTGGCGGAATAGACCGCGCCCATGCCCCCCTCGCCGATCACCGAGTCGAGCCGGTAGCGCCCGCTGAGCACCTTCCCCAGCAGCTCGGTGGCCTCCTCGTCCCGCGGCATCGCGCCGACGATACCAGAGGGCTCGGCGTGCGGATGCCCCTACGAACTCCGTGCCGTCCGTTGACGTCGGGGTTTGGATCGTCTAAGTGGTATTACCAATTGTCGCCAGAGGTCCGGCGGCTGCCGAATGGGGTGTAAGACGTTGCTTGTGGATCGCCAGAGCGAGCCTCGCTCGCGTCGATTTCAACTACCGCTGATCCTCAGCATGAGCCTGCTGGCTTCGCTGCTGGGGTGTGACGGGAACATCGGATCGGTGGAGCCCGCCGAGGTCGAGCCGCCGCCGTACGAGCCCGAACCGGGTCCGCTGCGACGGCTCGCGGCGCACGAGTACCAGCACACGATCGAAGATCTCTTCGGAGACATGGTCGTGCCGCCGGCCTCGCTGCCCTCGGACGAGCGCCCCGGCGGTGAGTTCGGACTCATCGCGGTCGGCGTCTCGACCTTCGCGCTCAGCGGCAGTGGGGCGCGCAGCTACGAAGAGGCCGCCTACTCGGTCGCCGAGCAGGCGATGGCCGCCGAGGGCCGCGACGCCTTCATCGGCTGCACGCCCGGCGGCGTGACCGACGACGCCTGCGTCGACCAGTTCGTGCGCACCTTCGGCCGCCGCGCCTGGCGCCGCCCGCTCACCAGCGAGGAGCGCACCCGCATCGTCGGCATCGCCAACGACGCCGCGGTTCGACTCGACGACTTCCACGGCGGGCTCGAGTTCGCGATCGCGTACCTGCTGCAGAGCCCCTACTTCCTCTACCGCGCCGAAGTCGGCACCCCGTCCGAGACCCACCCGGGCTGGCACGAGCTCTCCGACTGGGAGATCGCCACGCGCCTCAGCTACCTGCTCTGGTCCGGCCCACCCGACGACGCGCTCCTCGATGCGACCGCCGCCGGCGAGCTCTCCACCACGGAGGGCATCGAGGCGCAGGTCCACCGGATGCTCGAGAACGAAGAGAAGACCCGCCGCGGCATTCGCGCGTTCTTCGACGACATGCTCCTCCTCGAGCGCCTGCTCAACCCCGAGCTGGTCGCCAAGGACCCCGAGCAGTTCCTCCACTACAACGCCGACGTCCCACCGAGCGCTCGCGAGGAGACGCTGCGCTTCGTCGAGGACATCTTTCTCCGCGACGCGGACTACGGCGAGATGTTCACCGGCCGCCGCACCTTCATCGACCGCACGCTCGCGTCGGTCTACGCGGTGCCGGCGCCCTCCCGCGAAGGCTTCGGTCTCTACGAGATCCCCGAGGACTCGCACCGCCGCGGCATCCTCGGTCAGCTCTCGCTGCTGATGGGTCACTCGAACAAGACGACCTCGTCGGCGACCAAGCGCGGCGCGTACCTGCGTCGGGTGCTGATGTGTCAGCCCATCCCGCCGCCGCCGCCGGACATCGAGACCACGCTGCCCACCGCGTCGGACGCGCCGACCCTCCGGCAGCGGGTGGCCCGCCACCTGGAGGAGCCGGTCTGCGCCGGTTGCCACAACCTGATGGACCCGCTCGGGCTCTCGCTCGAGAACTTCGACGCCATCGGTCGCTTCCGCACCACCGAGAACGGCGCGCCCATCGACGCGAGCGGCTACCTCGACGGCCGCGACTTCGAGGACACCCCGGGCCTCGGTCGGGCGCTCGCCGCCTCCGAGACCACGAGCCGCTGCCTGGTGCGCACGATGTACCGCTACGGCACCGGCCACGCGGAGCGGCCCAACGAGACCGCCATCCTGCGTGACCTGCACGACCGTTTCCTCGAGTCGGGTCGCAGCGTCCAGACTCTCATCATCGCCCTCGCGACCAGCGATGGGTTCCGCCTCGTCGCGCCGCCCGACGAAGTGATCGCCACCGACGTCGAGGGAAGCGAGGTCTCCGAATGAGCTTCATCAAGAAGAAGAAGACGGTCGGTCGCCGCACGATCCTGCGGGGCCTCCTCGGCGGTGCCGCGGTCGGTGTCGCGCTGCCGACCCTCGAGATCGCGATGAACGACAGCGGGACCGCCTACGCCGACGGCGGCGGGTTCCCCTGCCGGTACATGACCTGGTTCTGGGGCAACGGCGTGCACCGTGAGGGTTGGACGCCGAGCGCGGCTCCGGCGATCACGGACATGACGAGTCCCGACTACGAGTGGATGCCGCTCTCGATGCCGCTGATGGAGCACGCCGCGAAGATGGCGCTCATCACCGGCTACAACGTCCGGACGAGCGGTCAGATCCCGCACGAGTCCGCCGCCGCCGGCATGCTCTCCGGTTCGTCGCTCCTCGTGACCGACGAGCGGAACATCTGGCAGCAGCCGTCCATCGACCAGCTCATCGCGGCCGAGGTCGGCGGCGAGACGCTCTTCCCCTCGCTTCACGTGTCGGGGACCGAGTTCACCAAGTCCATCTCCCACAAGGGACCGGACGCTTCGAACCCGTCGGAGCCCTCGGCCTTCAAGGTCTACCAGGATCTCTTCGGCACCAGCTTCCGCGCGCCCGGTGAGGGCGGCATCGTCGATCCGCGCCTCGCGCTCCGGCGCAGCGTGCTCGACGCCGTCGGCGAGGACGCGCGCCGCCTGCAGAGCCGTCTCGGTCGCGCCGACCGGCTCCGCATCGAGCAGCACTTCACCGCCATCCGCGAGATCGAGCGGCGCCTGCTTCGGCTCGAGCTGGACCCGCCGAACTACGCGGCCTGCATGCGCCCCGAGATGCCGCCGGAGATGGTCGGCCTGGACGACAACGGCCGGCCGCAGGTCGGCGTGCGCAACCAGCTCATGGCCGACCTGACCGCGATGGCCTTCGCCTGCGATCAGACCCGCGTGCTGACCTACCTGCTGACCCCGCCGGTCTCGGACGTGGTCTTCCCCATCGACGGCATCGACATGGTCATCGACGACGGCGCTCGCGTGCTGAAGGGTCACCACGACCTCACGCACAACGAGCCGGACGACGACATGCCGAAGGTCCGCGCGATCTTCCTCTACATCATGGACCGGCTCGCGGACTTCGTGCGCACGCTGGACTCCATCCCCGAGGGCGACGGCACACTGCTCGACAACTCGCTGGTCCTCGCGACCACCGACTCGAGCAACCCGCGGCTGCACAGTCTCGAGGACTTCCCCATCGTGCTCTTCGGCGGCGCTGGCGGGCGCGTGCGGATGGGCACCCACGTCCACAGCCCGGACGCGAACGCGACGAACGTGCTCATGACCATCGCGCGAGCGATGGGTCTCAACGTGGCCTCCATCGGCCTCGGCGACGGCTTGTCCCGCGACGGTGTGTCGCAACTGGAGCCCTGATCATGAAGAAGATGCTCACTCCTCTGTTGCTCTCGCTCCTCACCGCGCTCTCCTGCGGTGGCGAGCCGGCGGGCGAGACCCAGTCCGCCGTCGTGACCACCATCGGCTTCGCCGCCCGCAACGGCGAGATGGCTGGCGAGCTCGAGGTCTCGGACGGCATCGATCTCGACGGGCGCATGAGCGACCGGACCGACATCGACTCCTGCCGGAAGTCGGACTTCGTCGCGCCCGACGGCCGGCCGGGCATCGACAACCAGTTCACCTACCTCTTCGAGACCGTCGAGGACATGGCGGAAGAGGGCACGATCGAGGGCATCATCCAGGGCTCGATCAACGGCGGCCGCCTGCTGCTCATGATCGAGGTCAACGACGTCGAGGACTGGACCAACGACGACTCCGTCAGCGTCCGCGTCTTCAACGGTGTGGGTACCCCGAACCTGGCCTCGGACGGCTACATCGTCCCGGACCAGACCTTCGACATCGACCCGGGCTCGCCGATCAACGTCGGCACCGGTCGCATCGTCGACGGCGTCCTCGAGACCGACCCCTTCGAGGTCGAGCTCCCGATGGCCTTCTTCAACGTCTTCTTCGACCTGCGCTTGGTCGACGCTCAGGTCCGCGCCAACATCGGCCCCGAGGGCGTCACCGACGGCGTCATGGGCGGCGCGGTCACCATCGACCAGATCCTCGAGATCGCCGCGATGGCCGACGAGATGCAGGAGGTCCAGTACGGCGGCCTGCTCATGGGCGTGCTCCCGGGCATGGCCGACATGGTCCGCGTCGACGGCCGCTGCACCGCGCTCTCGGCCAACCTCTACTTCGAGTCCCGCCGCGCGTTCCTCTACCCGGGCGACCCGCCCGCGGCCGAGCCCGAGTCCGAGTGAGCTGGCGCGCCGGGAGAGGTGGCCCCATCCTCCCGGCGTGACCCCGTTCGAGACCATCGGCGGCGAGCCCGCCCTGCGAGTGATCATCGACTCGTTCGTCGACGCCTGCTTCGACGACGTGATGATCGGCTTCATGTTCCAGAAGGCGAGCCGAAAGCGCGTGAAGCGCTTCGAGTACGAGCACGCGGCGGAGCACCTGGGGGCTGGGGTCGAGTATGGCGGGCGCCCGCTGGGGGATGCGCACGCGCGGCATCGGATCTTCGGTGGGCAGTTCGACCGGCGGCTGACGATCCTGCGGCGGACGTTGGAGCGGCACGAGGTGCCGGAGGGGATTCGGGAGGCGTGGTTGGCGCACCACGAGGGGCTGCGTGAGGTGATCACGCGGGACCGGCCGGGGGAGTGCGTGGGGGAGGGGTGAGCTCTTGGTCGCGAGCAGCTTGAAGAGCGCTCGCGGATTGAGACCTAGCTGCAGTCCTCAAACTTCGAGGTTCCTGGGTCTGGGAAGTTTTTGCCTGGAAGACCAGTCCGTGTTCCCTGTTGGACAGAGTTCTTGCACCGCTCGTCTCGATTTCAGTTCAGCGAGTAGCCCCTGAGTGAGTTATGCCATACGGTCAACTCAAGTTCCGATCCGGTCGCCGTCTGGCGACGGGGCCACACTTCACCTGATGGTGCTACATTATCGTCCATGGACATGGGTGAGCTCACCATCGGTGGATTCTCGATCGGGGTCTTCGAGAGCGTCGTCGCCACCCTTGTAGTGGCGGTGGCTGGGACGGGGGTGAAGCTTCTACTCGGACTGCGAGGTGCCAGACCGGGCTGGCATCAGGCCACTGCCGAAGACCTAATGCAGTCCGGCCGGATCCTTGTCATCGACAACCAGGGCGAGGAGGAACTCGCCCACATCTCGCAGATGAGAAAGCGAGGCTTCAAGGTCGAGCGTTGGGACAGAGTTATCCCTGGCAAAGCAAAGACTATCGGCCTTTCCTTTGACCTCCTTCTGCTCGACAACCGTGACGTCACCGACGATTTCGGAGCCGAGTCCGGCTTGCAGGCTGTCAAGCTATTGAGGAGAGACAATCCGTGGGTGCCCATCTTCATTTTTACCTCATATGAGGGTGACATTCCGCCTTCCGACAAGAGGCAGCTGACTCAGATGCGAGTCGGCTTGCTTCCAAAAATGACCCCATACGCCGACATGGAAAAGGTGCTGATACACGCGCTAGCCAGGGCGCGTGAGCAGGACTACTTCCTCAGCATCCTAAAGGATGAGCTTCGTCTAGGAAACCCGGACCAAGCTCTCTCCGCGTGCACAGACAAGAGGTCCGGCTCCGCGGCTTTAGCATTAGAAGTGTCGAGTCCCATCGACAGGTCTCGAGCGGAAAGGGTCCTCCACGTCGCCAGAGACGTCTACCATGGGAAAAGATGGTCGAAGAAGAGCAAGAGCTAAGGCCAGGCCTGTTCCCGCTTCCGGTGTGGATAGATGGGGAGGACTACAATGGCTTGACTGTAAGACGTCACCCGGCGTGCGCCGATTGTTCTCACCAAGAGTGCCTGGGACTTCAGGAAGATTTTGTGGAACTGGGTCGACCACAGTTGTGTCGGGAAGCCCTAGTCTACTGTTGGCTGACAGATGTGATGCTTGCGCGTGGCTTTGTAATCAAGGAATACAAGCCGAGCCCAAGGACACAGAAGCGACTTCGCAAGCAGTATCGCCGCAGGGTACGAGAACGAGCTTCGCTGATCGATCAGAAGTCTTTTGAGAGCTATGCCCGCGCCGCTCAGCGCAGTATGGACTTGCTGAGTTCTCGACAGATGAAACGATCCGAAGAGGTCGCAAGAGCTCAGATCGACGAAGGTGAGATCGCCCGAAAAGTTTCTGCGGCGTTGGAAGGGAATGCAAAGTCTGCATCACGAGCAGTTACCCACGATTTGATGCAGTTGCTCTCAACCATATTTCAGAGCATCGAGTACGTGCTCGCGGCGCGATATGGTGACCAGGCTGCTGACAAGAGCCTTCCTGCTCCTCGTAGGTTGAGTCCAGCCGACAGAGAGGATGTGTGGAATCGAGAGAAGGCGATACTGATTACCTGCAACATCATGCAGATGCGCCTGAAGGCGAATGATCTAATTCGCGATCCAGATGCGGCCATCGAACTCCACCACGCAAACCCCCATCAGATATTTTACAAGACTCGTGAGCTTCTTCACGCGAAAGCAAGGCGACGTGCGCTGCGATTCCGACTTCAGGACTGGTGGACCAACGCACCGCTGCCCAAAGACCAGGTGGTGGCAGACATTGTCGCGTTCGCCTTACTCGACAACGCTGTAAAGTACTCACCCGATGGTGGTCGCGTAGCTGTGGAGTTCGATCGCCCAGATGGATTCACGCGATGCAGGGTCCGGTCTCTTGGGCCGAAGATTCTCGATTCGGAAAAGGTTCGGATTTTCGAGATGGATGGTCGGGGCCGGTACGCTGCACAATCGAAGGTTCCGGGGTCCGGGTTGGGACTATGGATGGCCCGAATTGCTTGCTCTGGGTGGGCGAAGATCGACGTTGCTCAGGATCCGGACCCAGCCAGGCGAATTACTGACAGGTATGAAACTCTGTTTACCCTCACTCTGACCGGTTAATCTAGAACGCTGCAAGTAGTCTGCCCGCCTGGCTGAGGGCAACACGAGTGAGTCCTACGTGAGTGTAGAAGATGTTGCTTTCGAGTTGCTCGATGCTTCTCTCTGGTTTCAGAGGAGAACCTTCGTACATAAACCGAAGTTCGTCTGCCGCTCTCCTCGCGTCTTCGACCAGTGCCTGCTCCTTTTGTTCGGAAAGCAGCCGGACTAGCTCCTCTCTGGAAGTTAGGTCCGCTGATACGAGCTGGGCCAGAAGTTCGGCGTAGTCCTCGTCGTCTTCGCGGTTCTGTTCCGGCCAGACCTCGCCCAGAACAGCTCTGAGAGACTCTACGTCAAGGATGCGACGGTCCTCTTTCTGGGGCTCCGCAAGGGCGCGTCGGTACTCGGCGCGAGAAAGCAGGAGTCGCTCAAATTCCACGTCTACGGTCTCGAGGAGTGCGGCGGCTCGGTTGATGCTTCTCTTGAGGGACACCGGGACCGATGACTCTTGTTTGTATTGGAACTTGTGGGACGTGACTGCCCATATGTGCTGAGCTGCGGTTCGGACTTGTATCTCCGCCCCTAGTTCGTCGAATCCAGTCATTGTCGGCAGTTTTAGCCATTCGCTGGGTACTTTGACTTGGATGTGAACGCTCTGGTATCCGAACTCCGAGTCCGACAGGCGGCCTCCGGTGTCTTCGTGGTCGACGACGTCAAGTGACTTCTCGATTCGTTTTACGACTTCATCTACCTCGCTGCGAAATAGCAGGATGATTCGAGCGCCGATCAGGTCCGAGACCTCTTTCGGATCGGTCCATCCCCGGTCCTTGCGTCGAGTCTTTCCTTGAATCGAATCAAGGGTCTTGATTCGATGCTCAAGCGGGACTGCCAGGGTAACGCCGGCCTGTTCCACGATGGCTTGAAGTTCCCGACCCAGCGCTGCGCCGAATCGACGATACAGCCCCATCTCGGACTTGTAGATTGACGCGAGGCTGCTGGGCTCTGTCATGAGTTCAGTTGTAGCACGCGTCGGGCCTCGCGGAATGAGGGGTGCGCCACACTGATGTCGTCAGTGCACTCGAGTAGAGCGGTATGGTCGACTCTCTGGGCACTACAACGAGGCAGTCCCTCGGAGGAAGAGAAGGCATGAACATAGTAGGGTTGTAGTTTCGGAGGTCTCGCATCCGTTCTGCGCGCGCTCGTAGGAGAACGCGATATCGCGCCGCGTGGTGCTTCTGGGGTCGTTCGACCGGCTGGCGAGCGACCGTTGGTAGCGAGTGACGGCGCACGAGTGCGTCGAGGTGCAACGAATCCGAGGTCTTCCAGGGCTCGACCGACTTTATCGAACCGGAGGCGTCGCGGAGGCCCGCCGCTAGCACCGATCTTCACGTGAAGATCCACAGTCGCGAACCGTGGGTCTCGCAAATGAGCCGATGCTGGCGGATCATGGTCTGTGGGATGTCGATGCTGGCTCATCGGCGATGGACATGATTTCGTTTCGCGGGCACGCTGAGGCATGAGTCGGAAGCCGAGAATCGTGAGGCCGGGGGTGGCCGGAAATGTGGCGCGGGTGGTTCGGCCTGCGGTGACTCGGCCTGTGGTGCCGCGGGCGGGGTCGGGGGTGCGGCCGGTGCCGAAGCCCAGGCGCGGGTCGGCGGAGGCACGGCTGCGAGCACAGGTGGAGCGGGAGGTCGCGGAGATCCACGCGCAGATCGCGGCGGCGGAGGCGGCGTTCTATCGGGTGGGGACGATGCTGATCGGGCTCGACCGGCCGGAGGTGCTCACGGCGTTCGGGGTGAGGTCGTTCGCGGCGTTCCTGGATGCGCACGTGATGCCGTCGGCGACGGCCAACCGGTACATGACGGTGGCGCGGGAGTTCGAGGCGGAGCCGGCGGCGGCGCTCGGCGTGGTGAAGGCGTTCCACCTGGTGCAGTACGCGCGGGTGGCGCGGACTCGGTTTCGGGCGTCGGCGTTGGCCGCGCGCGACGCGAAGATCGGGAAGCCGGCGCAGCGCATCTCGGCGATGACGGCAGCGGAGGTGGCCGACGCGGTGCGCCAAGTGAAGATGGACGCGGGGCGCGCGGCGTTGCCGCGGCCATCGAGGCTGGAGCAACGCGCGGCGAAGCGGCTGGTGTCGGAGTTCGAGGCGCGCTTCGGGATGGACGCGACGATGCGCATCGACAAGAAGCGCGGGGTGCTGCGGCTCGAGGTGAAGCTGAGCGATCTGATGGAGTGAGCGCGGGGCGACGGAACACGTGGGCCACGCCGTGAGCCACCCAGCCGACGGAACACGTGAGCCACGCCGTGAGCCACGCGGCGGACGGAACACGTGGGCCACGCGGCGGACGGAACACGTGGGCCACGCGGCGGACGGAACACGTGGGCCACGCGGCGGACGGAACACGTGAGCCACGATCCCGACCCCCACCCCCGACCCGACGGGTAGTGCGTCCTGACCTGCCCCCGCTGGGGCTACCCCACACCGAGGAGCGCGAGCTATAGTCCCCACCGTTGACTAGTCGGGACCGGCAGCGCCTCGAGGCGGAGCCCTCCACTCGGGAGGAGTCTTGGCTGCGGGAGATCGCGGCGGTGCCCGAGCTGACGCTCGCGGAGCCGGTGACGTTCGCGTCCGGGAGCCGCTTGGCGGATGGACGCTTCGAGGTCGTCCGCCCTCTGGGTCGGGGCGCGATGGGATCCGTCTACGAGGTGTTCGACCACGAGTTGCAGATGGCGCGCGCGGTCAAGACTCTCGCAGCGAAGCGACCCGAGCTCTTGGTCAGCCTGAAACGAGAGTTTCGGGCTCTCCGTGACGTGACCCACCCGAACCTGGTGTCCTACGGCGAGCTCCACGAGGACGACGGCCAGTACTTCTTCACCATGGAGCTGGTCCGAGGCACGACCTTCGACGCGTGGGTGCGACCCGAAGGCGCCCTGGATCGGGGCCGGCTGCGGGCGGCGACTCTTCAGCTGGTGCGGGCGCTGCGTGCGCTCCATCGCGCCAGCCGAATCCATCGCGACGTGAAGCCATCGAACGTGATGGTCGACACCCACGGCCGACTGATCCTGCTGGACCTCGGCCTGGCGGTAGCGACCGGCATCGCGACGGGCCAGGCCGGCGGCGGGACCCTCGCGTACGCGGCCCCCGAACAGCTTCGGGGCGCACCCCCCGAGCCGAGCGCGGACTGGTATGCGGTGGGCACCATGCTCTACGAGGCACTGTTCGGTGAGCTCCCGTTCGGCTCCGACACCGACACGATCCGTCAGCGAAAGCTGGCGACCGATCGCGTGACCTGCGCGCAGGTCCCCGAAGGCGAGCTGGTCAGCGGTCTGCTCGACCCCGATCCACGAACGCGATGGAGCGGGCGCCACGTTCTCGAGCGCTTCGGCGGACTCGAAGCTCATGTCGTCGTCACCCCGGCGATTCCCCCGCTGGTCGGGCGCGACGTGGAGCTGGGTCGCCTGGAGGGTGCGCTGCGAGAGGGACGCAGTCGCCCGATGCACGTCCACGTGTTCGGCCAGCCCGGTCTCGGTCGAACGGCGCTCCTCGATGCGTTCGCCGACCACGCCGCCAGACAGGGTGCGCTGGTCCTCCGAGGGAGTGGTCACGTACTCGAGCGACTCCCGTTCCAGGCGCTCGACGGAGTCGTCGATGGCTTGGCCTCCCACATCGGGTCGCTCGCGCCCGAGCTTCGCGAGGAGCTTCTCCCGAAGGATGCCGCGCTCTTGGGCAAGGCGTTCCCCGTCTTCGCACCCCACGCCGGACCGGCCGCGCTCGGAGCGACCCCCGGCCCTCAGGACCTTCGGCGCCGCCTCTTCGCCGCACTCCGAGAGCTCCTGGCGCGTGTGGCGGACCGCAGACGGACGGTGGTCATCGTCGATGGCGGCGAGCTCCACGACGGCGACTCGGTGGCGGGGATCCAGGCCGTCCTCCGCGAAGGGGGCCCCGGCAGGCCACTGTTGACCTTCGTGTCGGCGGGAGTGGAGCCGGATGGGGACGCGGACCTCGAGCTCCCCCTCGGTCCCCTCGACCTCGTCGCCAGCCGCACGCTCGCCGGTGTCCTCCTGGGTCCGTCGGCGAGCGTGGATGGCGACAAGGACGCCATCGCCCAGACCATCGCCGAGCGCTCGGGCGGTCACCCCGGACGGATCCATCTCCTCGCGATGGCTCGCCCGGCCGATACCGTGGGCGCCGCGCTCGAGCATCTCCTGGCCGAGCTCGGCGCTCCCGCGCAGCGGTTGTGGGAGCTGATCCAGGTCGGGGGCTCGGTCCCCTTCGAGGTGGTGGCCCACGAGCTCGGCAGCGATCTCGACTCGGCGCGGCGCGCGTTCACGTCGTTGCGGGCCGCGCGCTTGGTCGCCGGCGCGATGCTCTGCGGCGCTCGACTCTCTCTGGAGTGGACCGGTGCGGGGTCGGAGGTCGAGTCTCTCCCCGAAGTCCATCGGCGGCTGGCCACTGCGTACGCGGCCCGTGCTCCTCGCGCCCACGACGCGTTGAGCCGGCACTGGGAGGGCGCTGGGGACCCGATCGCAGCGGCGCATCACGCGGAGCAGGCCGGGCACGCGGCCGCGGCCGCGCTCGCGTTCGACCGGGCCACCGCATTCTACGAGCGCGCTTCGAGATTGAGCGAGAGAGCCGACGCATGACACCGACCGAGGACGAGCTCCGCCGCGATCACGCCGAGGGTGACAAGACCACCGTGGTCACCCACCTGCTCCACACCGAGGGCGCAGCGATTCTCGGGTTCCTGCACTCGCGCCTCGGGAGCGCGGATGCGGCGCAAGAGGTCTTCGCCCGGTTCTGTGAGGATCTCTGGCGAGGCATCGAGAGCTTCGAGTGGCGTTGTTCGCTTCGAGGCTGGGCCTATACGCTCGCGCGACACGCGGAGGCTCGGTACCGGAGAGACCGGGGCCGGGCCCACCGCCGGCAGCTGCGGCTGGACGACGCGCCGGCCGGCGTGCTCGCGGCCGTCGATCACGTGCGGACGACGACCCGCCTCCACCTCCGGAGCGAGGTGAAAGACCGGATGCGCGCCCTTCGTGAGCGGCTCCCCGAGGAGGACCAGACGGTGCTCGTGCTGCGCGTGGACAAGGGCCTGAGCTGGAACGACCTCGCCACCGTCATGCAGGGTCAGGAAGTCGACGAGACCACGTTGGCGCGCGAGGCCGCTCGGTTGAGGAAGCGCTTTCAGCTGATCAAGAGCCGTCTGCGCGACTGGGCTCGGGAAGACGGCCTGCTCCCTCCCGAGTAGAAGTCCGGCCTTTCTCGTTCACAGATTCCTGGACCGGTCTCTTAGGTGGTGTCCCCCAACGCGGGAGGCATCACCATGTCCCTTCATCGTCCGACTCTGCGAACCTTCCTTTGCGCCTCGCTCCTCGCTGCCGCGTGCGGTGACGACGCTCCGGGCGACGACGCGGGGCTCCCCGACGGGGCCGCCACGCCCTGGGTCGAGGGGTGTCCGCCGACCGCATCCGAAGGCCTGCCCGTTCTCTCGCTTCGCGACGGGGGCCCATGGGAGACCTTCCTGCTCGCCGGCCGAGCACTGCCCGAGTCGGTCGCCCTCGACCACTCGGTCTTCCCCCCGGCGCCGGTCGACTTCGTGGAGATCGCCGCCGACCACGACCCGGCATTCGTCAGCGAGTCGTGGAGGCTCGAGGCGGACTGCCCCCGTCGGCTCGACCTGGCGCCGTGGGCGGACTCGGAGCGCGACGAGGTGGTCTCCGCGACGGTGGTCGCCGGACACACGGACGACCCTCGGCTGCGCACCGCCCGAATCTTCGTCCCCCACGGATCGCGCACGCTCCGAGTGACTCTCGAGGCGGGGGTGGACGGGGACGCGTGGGCGCTCTTCGAGCCAGCGGCGGGGTCGGCCCGCCTCTGGGTTCAGCGGGTGACCGCCGACGCCGATGGCGTGTTCGAGCTGTCGGACGTTCCGGACCTGCCCGGCACCCTCGCCATCGTCGACTCCCCAGAGCTCGCCCTGGACGACACGGGCGCCCTCGCCGTCGCTCCGCCGGGTTTCGCCAGCTCGTTCCGCACGCGCGTCGAACGGCTCCACGCGTTGGCTTCGCCGACCTGGACCAGCGAGACCCTGCAGCTCCCGCTCATCGTCGGCGCCGCCGAGCCCGTGCTCGCTCGCGGACCATCGGGTCCACCGATCGAGCTGGACTCCATTACTCCGTCGACGTGGATGCTGGGTGGAAGCGACCGGACCGACGAAGTCGAGGTGCGCGTCAGCTGCGCGATGACCTCCCTGCGAGTGGCCGTCCCCGCGTTCGCGACCGCGGTGCTCGCGACCGGGGCGGCGGAGACATCGATCGAGCCCGGAGGGCAGGGCGACATCCCCATCACGTGCGAGGAGGGTGACGAGTGGATGAGCGCGGTCCTTCGCGTCCGATCGCACACGGGACGCCGCGCGGCCGTCCTCCTCGACGCATCGATCGGAGACGAGACATGAGACGGAAGGCGCTCTTGACGCTCACGCTGGCGTTGGCCTGTGGTGGGAACGACGGGCCACCCATCGTACCGGCCGAGCTCGAGCCGATCGAATGGTTCGGTGAGGAGGCCGCCGCGCTCCCGTATCTCGAGCCTCCGCTGAGTGCCCAGGAGACTCAGGATCTCCGTCGAGCCTTCTCATGGGAGGCGACGGAATCGCTCCCGGAGACCGACGCGGAGGGTCGTCCGGCGCTCCACTACGTCATGGTGTACGTGCGGAGCGACGACGAGCTCGATCTCCTCGAGCAGCTGGTACCCAGCTCGACCCTGCCGCTCTTCGAATCGGAGCGCGAGCGGTGGCGCGGTCAAACCGGCGTGCTCCACAACCGGGGCGACATCGAAGGGCTGTTCCGCTTCGCCGTGCTCCCCGCCGCCATCTTCAACGAGCTGCGTGACCTCGCCCTCACCGGCAATGCGCCCTTCGCCGCGATCGTCGGCCGGGACGCGCCCGCCGAAGCGGTCATGGCCGACGGGACGCTGAGCTACTCCTACCTGGCCGAGCACGGGTTCCACTACGGGCCTCGCCCGCTCGCCGCGAGCTCCGACGACGAGGTCGGATCGCGCGACGACTCGCTGCTCGTGGAGCTGATCGCGCTGATCGTATCGAGTCGTGACGTTCGCGACGGAGTCGACGACGCGCTCTCCGAGATCGGTCACGCCGCGCGCGGGAGCGCGTTCATCTCCGTGAGTCTGGAGGTGCTCAACACCGACTGGCTCTTCGGCAACGGTCGCCAGGGCGCCGGCATGGAGCCGGCCGATCGAACGTGGACCCCGTCCCGGCTGCGCCCGATGCAGCGGGCGTGGGGACCGGGTCGGGGCAACCCGATGACGCTCCCCAACGTCGAGGTCGTGGCCCAAGGCGACCTCGGCACCGAGCGCGCGCGCACCGACCGAAACGGCGCGGTGGTCCTCGAGGTCGTCGATGGGTTCACCTACGACCTCTGCCTCCGCATGGAGAACCACGCAGGAGGTCTCAGCGAGGGGTTCCATTCGCTCCAGTTCTGCGAGTTCGGAGCCGAGCTCGGGCCCAACAACGAAGACATCCGGGTGACCGACGGCGACACCTTCGTTCGCCGCCTTCGAGTGCTGGACTGGAGGGCCAACGTGCTCGCCCAGATGACCGACTCGTTCGACCTGACCGACCAGGTGTTCACCCATCGCATCGGTCGCGCAGCGAAGGTCCTCGTGGGTCCGCTCGCGGACCTCGTCGGGGAGCTGAACGGAGGCCGCGCGGTGGCCATCTGTGGTGGCTTCGACGGTCTGACCCTGCTGCACCTCGTCCCGACCGTTCTCGCCGCCATCGAAGTGGTGCCGATCCCCTCTGCGATCGTGGCTCCCCTGGCGGTCGTCGTCACTCAGATCCTGACCAACGACATCATCTTCCCGTTCTCGGGGCCTTTCGGCGCGACCGCGGATCGGCTCACGCCCACCCACGAGTACGGCCACTACGTCATGTGCGACATGATCGCGCGCCAGTCGTCGGACGACTTCCACGAGGCGCACTTCGACCTCGTGTACACGCTCATCGGCTCCGGCGAGGACTTCCAGACCCCCGAGCAGTCGAACCTCGTCTTCACCGAAGCGTGGGCCGACTTCTTCGCGTCGCGCGTCGCGGGAGGCACCGACTACTTCGAGCTGCCGGGCGACGACCCCACCGCGGCCGGCCGCGGCGGCGGCCGAGGGTGGTGGATCGACAGCGACTACCCGTGGGCTCTCGAAGACAACATCGGCGGCAGAACCCAGCGCGCCATGGACTCGGACGTCGGCGACCCCTTCGCGGTCAGCGTCGCCCGCTTCGTGACGCTCCTGCACGACGCATTCGATGGGCCGAGCACGGTGGTGATGCAGTCCGGGGCTTACTGGACGTGGAACGAGGCCGATCGAATCTTCGAGCTCGGCCCCGTCGGTCGCGACCAGGAAGACGAGCGCGTGACGCTCCCAGGCAGCGCGGTCGCCGACCTCTACCGCAACTGGGCACGTCGCTACTCGACCGTCGGCGAGCGCCACTTCGCGAGCGCGCTGGCGACGACGATGGTCCAGCATGGCTACTCGGAGACCGAGATCTGTGAAGTGTTCGCCCTCCACTCCGCCGAGGGGGACTGCACGGAGCTCCTGGATGACGACGCGCTCGACCTGAGCGCCACCGCTCCCGGCGCGCCGGAGATCGTCGACGTGTCGGTGGAAGAAGACGCGCTCGAGTGGCGCTTCTTCGATCTCTCCCCACGCGGCACCTCCCACGAGTACGTGCTCGAAGGCGACGACGGGACTCGGCGAAACGGAACCCTCCCTTTTCGCCGAACGCAGACCCTCCGCGTCACCGGGCTGGACGCCGATCAGCGCTACGTGCTGCGCCTCTCCACGCGCAACGACGGCACCGATGGCCCGGAGATCGTCGATGAACAGGTGACGCTGGCCGAGCGGGTGCCGTCCATCGCAGCGCTCGCGGGGCGTGGCCGCGTTCAGCTCACGTGGGATCCCACCGTGGCTTCCGGCTATGTGGTCGAGGAGCTCCGTGACGGCGTGGCCCATCACGTCGCGGAGACGGCCCGGTCCACCGTGGAGCTCACCGGTCTGGCCGACGAGACCCTCGCCTTCCAGGTGGTCTCGAAGAACCGCATCGGCGTCCGTTCGGAGCCGTCGTCGGCGGTGTTCGTGCGCCCCATGGCGCCGAACCGCATCTACGTCGCGCCGGATGGAAACGATGGAGCCGTCGACGCGGGGTCGCCGGGGAGCCCTTACCGAACCTGTGACGCGGCGCTCGGTGCGGCTCGCGCCGACGCGAGCATCGACGCCGTGTGGTTCGCGGTCGGAACCTACGGGTGCGGCGATCATCGCGTCAGCGAGGACCTGCTCCTCGAAGGGGGCTTCACGCGGAGCGGCAGCAGCTGGACGCCGGCGACGGAAGACTCGACGGTTCTCAGCTTCACCGGTGCCGGCACCGACCATGGCGCGTGTGGGATCAGCGGACCGGGCGGGTTCAACCCCTCGCGCCTGATGACGAACGCCGGACTCGTGGTCGCGGCGAACACGACGCTGATCGTCCGGTCTTTGACCGCCTACCGACAGGGGTCGGCCGCCGCCTCTCGCTGCACGAGCGTCATGCACGCCGACGGGGGAACGCTCCGTCTCGAAGACGCCGCGGCCATCAATGAGGTCACCTCCGGCGACTGCCGAGTGGGCGTCAGTGGCCACGGCGGGTCGGGGGTGGTCGAGGTCATCGACAGCGACGTGCGCGCCAGCGCCTCCGGATCCACGGCCTCCCGTCACTACGCGGGCATCTGCGCGGCCCAGCAGGCCCGGCTTCGCGTCGACGGATCGACGGTGGCAGGAAGAGACGTCCTCGCCGGAGGCTCCAACCCGGCGAGCCTCATCGGCGTCCTCTCTCGCGACGTGGCCGAGGTCCGGGTCACACGCTCGACGGTGATCGCGTCGCGCAGCACGGGCGTCCTCGACGGCCGTCTCCTGTCGGCCCTCGTCGCCGAGGGCAGCGGCGGCCTGCTGGTGGTCGACAACTCGCATCTGGCGACACCCGTCGGTGGCCGCGTGAACCGCCCGGTGGACGTCCGGGGGGCTCCGCGAGGCGTGTACCTCTACTTCGTCACCGCGGTCGCCGGAAACGACTGGGACTCGAGCTCCGCGGTCGCCAGCGACTTTACGGGCAGCGTCCTTTCGTTCGAGGGCGACCTCTCGGGAGCGTCGGTCGTCGTCCTCAGCTCGATCCTCGCCAACGGGCTCGGGCGAAACCCGGCGGAGACGAGCTCCTACTCGCTGGTGGATCGGCGAGCGGCCACCACCGACCCGGCGACGCTCCGCTTCCAAGGCAACCTGCTCAGCCTCTACTTCCCTCCGGCGGCCTCGTCGTCGGCGATTCACGGAGTACTGCTCTGCGGGAACGGCGAGTTCGACCGGGTGGTGACCGAAGTCGGCATCAACACCGTCACCGAGCACGACTGTCGCCGGCGCGGCCTCGATTCGCTGGCGAGCTGGCGGGTCGGTGCCAACGAGCTGGTGACCGAGATCTACGGCACCCCCGGCCTCTGCATGGGAGAGTGCGCGCCGGGGACCTACTGCAGCTTCCGCGCGCGGTGCGAGCCCCGTCCGACCGAGGCGGTCGTGCAGATCGGCACCGACGGGTACCCGTACCCGGTCGACGTTCCCTTCGTGTTCAACCAGACCGGCGCCGCCGCGAGCGACGCACCGCACGCCAGCGAGATCCAACGCGATCGCAGCGGTCGCATGCGCGCGATCACCCGTCGGCAGGGAGCCGGCGCCCACCTTCGTCGCTGACATCGGCGACCCGTTCCAACGTGAGGAAGACATGAGAACTGCGATGCATCGGACCTGTGCTCTAGCTGTGACGGCGTTGGTTGCCCTGGGGTGCGGCGACGACGACGGACCGACCGACGAGATGCCGCCCGACATGGCGACCGACCAGGGCGCTCCCGACCCGGACGACCTGGGGATGGACCCCGACATCGGTCCCTCGGACATGGGGATCGAGTTTGGTGACCTGAGCGATCTCCGTGTCCGCGACGCAGAGCTCGAGGTGCCCTTCGAAGCCTCCGGGGGCGGCACGCTCGACACGATCGTCGGTTGGCTGACCGACACGATCCAGATCCAGCCCTTCTCGGAGGCCGACTCGGCGGTCATCACGGTCGATGGAGAAGAGGTCGCCTCCGGCGCGTACTCGGACCCGGTCACGCTCACCGGCGCGACGACCGAGATCGAGATCACCATCGACCACCTCGGCAATGGCTACACCTACACGCTCGTCGTGCACCGCAACGAGCGCTCGACGTACTTCAAGCCGCTGGACCCGAGCGTGGGCGACTCCTTCGGCGAAGGCATCGCGCTCGAAGGCGACACGCTGATCGTCGGTGCTCCGGCAGACGCGAGCGCCGCCATCGGCATCGACGGAGATCCGGAGGACGACTCGGCCTTCTGGCGCGGCGCGGCGTTCGTCTTCCGCCGTTCCTTCGACGGGTCCTGGACGGAGGAGGCCTACCTCAAGCCCGACACCGCGGGTGAACGGATGCGCTTCGGCTACGCCATCGACATGGAGGGCGACGTCGCGGTGATCAGCGCTCTCGACGCGAACCGCGTCTACGTGTTCCGGCGCACGGACGGAGTCTGGGCTCAGGAGGACGTCCTCGCGCATGCGTCGCCGGACACCGAAGACAAGTTCGGCGAGTCGGTCGCCATCAGCGGCGACACGATCGCGGTGGGAGTTCGACTCGACGACAGCGCATCTGCGGGGATCGGTGGGGACCCGGCGAACAACGGGCTCGAGAACTCGGGGGCCGTCTTCGTCTTCCGGCGTTCGGGCGCTGGATGGGAACGAGAGGCGTTCATCAAGGCCTCCAACGCCGGAATGGGCGACCTCTTCGGTTCATCGGTCGCGCTCGACGGAAACCGATTGCTGGTGGGCGCGCCAGGGGAGCGGTCGAACGCGGTCGACGTCGGCGGTGACCAGACGGACGACTCGCTCGAGCTCGCCGGCGCTGCCTACGTATTCGAGCGCACGGGCACGGCCTGGAGTCAGGTCGCCTATCTCAAGGCCTCCAACCCGGACGCCCGCGACGAGTTCGGACGAACGGTGGCGGCGTCGGGCGACTTCCTCGTGGTCGGCGCCCCGCACGAGAGCTCGAGCGCAACCGGCTTCGACGGCGATGGCAGCTCGAACGACGCCTACCGTTCCGGCGCGGCGTACATCTTCCGCCGCACCGGCACCGCCGTGGTCCCGATGGCCTACGTGAAGTCGTCGAACCCGGCGATGAACCACGACTTCGGGCGCGGCATCGCGATCGAGGGGAGCTTCATGGTCATCGGAGCGCGCGGCGATCGATCCACCGCCACGGGCCTCGACGGCGACCAATCGATCGATTCACTGGACGCGGCGGGCGCGGGGTACGCATTCCGCTTCGATGGCGCGAGCTGGGAGCAGACCCACTTCATCAAGCCCCCCAACACGCAGATGCAGATGCTCTTCGGGGCTCCCGTCGACATCGCCGGAACCTGGGTCGCGTTTGGCGCGATCTGGGAGAACGGCGGCGGCAGCGGGGTCGCCAGCCCGACGGAGCTCCAAGGGAGCGCGAGTCGCTCGGGTGCCGCGTACGTGTTCTGAGCGCCGCCAGGAACCCCGGGGAGGCGGTCTCGTGCCCGGCGCCTCGGGGGCGGATTCCCTTGACGCCTCGTGACGACGACGGGACGCTCGCGGTCCCTTGCCTCGGGTACGAACGGTCGAGGCTTCCCCGTGAATCGCGCATGAATCGAACCGCGCTCCTACTGACCTTGCTCCTCGGCTGCGACTGCGGAGACACACCGACCCAGCTCCTGGTCTCGGTCTGCTCCGATCACGACTCGGAGGTCCTGGGCGAGCTGCGCGTCGAGGTGGTCGCGGTCGACGCCGCCGCCGGAACGGGCGAGGAGTTCCGATGGGCGGGGAGCGAGCTTCCACTCAGCTTCGGGGTCTTGGGTGAGGCCGACCTGCGCGTGGAGATGCACTTCGAGCTCTTCGACCGCGACGGCGCGAAGCTGGCGGACCGAGTGGTGCGGACTGGCTTCGAGCCCGGCGTCTCCACGCCGGTCACCGTGCGGCTCACCTCGGCGTGCGGAGCAGACGCCTGTCCCGGCTCGACCTGCGGCCCCCTGGGCACATGCGTGCCGATCGACGTCCCCGTCGAGTCCTGGGCGACCCGCATCGGGGAGTGCGAGCTCACCCCGATGGATGCGTCGGTTCCCGACGACGTCGGCGCTCCGGACGACGCGGGAGACGGAGGTGACGGGGGCGTTCCGACCGATGGTGGCCCGGCGTGTGAGGTCGTCGATTCGTCGCTCCCCTCCGGAGCGCTGGAGTTCTGCTCCGGAGTCGACGAGGACTGCGATGGCATGGTGGACGAAGCCGGGACCGATGGCTGTGCTCCGGACGCGACGTGTGACGCGGGATGTGTGACCGATGAGCGGATCGCGGTGGGTGACGAGGTCGCATGCCGGGCGTCGGACACGGAGGTTCTCTGCTGGGGTCGTGCCGACGAGGTCTCCGGCGGCCACGCCGGGCCCCTCGGTGTCATCGGCGCCGCGATCTGGGCCGAGCCCCGTGTGCTGCTGGACGTGGGCGCCACTCAGGTCGCGCTGGGCCAGCAGCACGGTTGTGCGCGCCTCACGGACGGGACCCTGCGTTGCTGGGGCAGCAACGGCAACGGTCAGCTCGGGACCGGTGACACGGTGCCGCAGCCCTCGGTGGTGGAACCCGGCCTCCCAGACCCCGTCGCCCAGATCGCGGTCGGCGACCGCTTCAGCTGCGCGCTCACCGCACCCGGCCACGTGTACTGCTGGGGGAAGAACGAAGGGGGCGAGCTCGGGCTCGGGGATTTCATCGATCGGGCGACACCCACGCGGCTCCCTCTCGAGCGAATCGTCGAGCTGCGTGCGGGCGGCGTGAACGCGTGCGCCCGTGACGCCGAACGCGTCCTTCGCTGCTGGGGTGCGAGCACCGTCGGCTCGGATGACCTGTTCAGCGCCACGCCCCTCGAGGTGGCCCAGAGGGTCGACGAGGTCGCCATGGGCGGCAGGTATCTCGGCGGTGGTTTGTTTGCAGGAGAGGTGGTGGCCTGCGCCCGGTCGGGGACCGACTGGACCTGCTGGGGCAACACCACGACCGGCGCGACGGGAACGGGCGTCCTCGGCGAGGTCAGCCTTCCCGAACCGCTCACGGCCGCCCCCGCCGCGGTGGTGGTCGCCCCCGGCGGCGAGCGGAGCTGCGCCCTCGATGAGTTGGGAGCGGTCCGATGCTGGGGCACGCCAGCGCTGGCTGCGCTCGGAACCTCATCCGACGGTCCGCCGGTTCTCGACGGGGTGGAGGTCCTCCGGGACCCGGCGATCACCGATCTCGCTTGCGGCTTGGCGGCGTGTTGCGCGCTGCGACCGGGGCGCGTGACCTGTTGGGGCAACCCGGTCTCGGCCGTCCACGGCGATGGCTTCCACCGCGATGGATCGGACGATGGACCGGTGCCGTTGACGCTGACCTCCCAGGCGATCGGACTCGACCACGCTTGTGCGATCTCCGGAGGTGCGACCCACTGCTGGGGCCGAGGAGGGACGGCGCTGGGCGTGGGCGACGGGTTCCGGCGGTTCGAGCCGGTGCCCATCGGGCTCGACGCCGTGGAGGTCGCGGCCGGGGGCGAGCGTTCGTGCGCCCGAACCGGGGCGGGCGCAGTGTACTGCTGGGGCTCGTTCTACGCCGGCGACTCGGTGCCGACCTCCGGGAGCTCCACCCCAGTGGCCGTCGACGCATCGTCGATGGGCTCGGTGAGCGCATTGACGGTCGCCGAGAGCTACACGTGCGCCCTCGACATGGATGGGGCCGCCTGGTGCTGGGGAGGGTCCAGCACACCGGCCAATCGACTCTGCGGAGGGGTCAGCGATTGCCCCACGCCCACGGCCGTTCAGACCGCTCACCGGTTCGTCGCCATCGATGCTGGCCGAGTGCACGTCTGCGCGCTGAAGGGCGACGGAACCGTGTGGTGCTGGGGCGCGTCGAGCAGTGGGCGACTGGGCCGACCGGAGACGACGTGGGCCGACCAGCCGGTGCAGGTCGTAGGCATCACGGACGCCGTTCAGCTCGCGACGCAGGAGTCGGGCGGCTGCGTTCGGAGGGCCAACGGGCACGTGAGCTGCTGGGGCCTGGCGGGTGCCGGCCAGACTGGAGATGGCGGCATCGGATCCTCGCGGACGTCACCCGTCGAAGTCTCCGGCCTCACGGACGCGGTGGACCTGGAGTGCTGGAACGGGTGCCTGGCCAAGAGCGCGTCGCGGGGCTGGCTCGGTTGGGGAGAGAACCTCCACGGGACGCTCGGCGATGGCTCTCGGACCAATCAACCCGTTCCCACCGCCGCCGCCCATGGGCTCGACTTCGATGCCATGGTGATGGGCGGCCGGATCGCCTGCGGAGTCTTCGCCGACGGAAGCACGCGCTGTTGGGGTGGGCTCGAGACCGTCTCCGATGAATCGCTCGGCTATTCGGTCTTCGCCGACGTCGCGCTCTGAGCGCCCCGACTCAACGGGGGTCGAAGATGTGGCCGGTCGTGCCCGCGTCTGGATCGCTCGCTCCAGAGCTCAGCGTCACCGCGAGCACGACCGCCGCGACGGCGACCACCGCCGCCGAGATCCCGCCGAGCCATCGACGCCGGCGGACGCGGTGCTCGTCCGGGTCCGCGGCGAGCGGCTCATCGGCGGCATCGGACTCCATCGCCTCGGCGGCCGTCTCGGCCGCGGTCGGCGGCTCGGCCACGGGGGTCAGTCGCACGATGTCCATGGGCTCTGCTCCCGCGACGGCGCTGATGTTCAGCTCCACCGGAGCGAAGCCCTCGGCCACCACTCGCAAGACGTGCGGTCCAGGGTCCATCACCACGATGCGGGTCGGCCCCGCGCTCCCATCGGCCCGTCCATCGATCTCGAGCGACGCGTGGGGTGGATCGACGGTCAACGTGAGCGTGGCGAGCTGGCCGCCGAGGGTCCCGCGCAGTCTCTCGGCGTCTTGGCGGTCCTGATCGGTTGCTCCGGAGCCCTCGGCGCCGACGGTGTCGAGGGCGAGAAGCGCCTCCCGGCTTCGGCCGAGCTCCTCGAGCACGATGGCCAGGTTGAGCGCCGTGCTCGCCCGGGGAACGATCTCCAACGACGCACGAAACGCCTCTGCGGCCTCGGCGCGTCGCCCTTCCTCCGCCAGAATCAGCCCCCGCTCGAAGAGCGCGCGAGCGCGCGTCTGCGCCGTCGGCTGGGCGCTCCCGGTGGGGATCGCTCCGAACGTCGCGCTCACGAGTGCGAGCGCCGCGACACAGACTCTCATCGGCGACACACTGACAGAAACGATTCGCCGTCACCAGCGGGTGCGCAGACCCGGTTGGCCTTCGGATTCCGCGTCCTCGCCAGCGCCAGTCTCGACCTCCTCGTGTGGCGGGCGCACCCGTGGGTCGGGCCGGGACACGCGAGCTCGGGGTGGGGTCGAGCGCGGGCCCGCGTCCAGCAGCTCGAGAGCAGGGGTAGCGCTCCGCTCCACGCCGGCGTCCTGTCGAGCATGTGAACCGGCGTCGACGTGGGTGGGTGCATCGGCCACTGCCGGGGTCTCCGTCGGCTCGGACGTGCTCGACTCCGGTGGCCAGTGAGACGCCACCGCCACCGCGGCGACTCCCACCGACAGGGCGGCGAAACCGATCGCGACCCTCGACGACGGGCGCTTCCGGGCGGCCGGCTCCTCGGAGGTCGCGAGCGCGCCGAGGCGCTCGCTCAGCTCACGCGCGGTCTCGATGCGACGGGCACCCTGCGTCAGAACGTCCCGGAGCACGGCACCGAGCCCTTCGCGCGGCAGCGCGTCGAGCGCTGGAGACCGTCCACGCAGCACGTTCATCAGCACCGCCGTCGTCGACGGTCCGTCGAACGGCCGGACGCCCGTCAGGCATTCGTGGAGCACGGCACCAAGCGCCCAGACATCGGTCTCCGGACCGACCTCACCCGTCCCCGCCGCTTGCTCGGGCGACATGTACCAAGGCGTGCCCATCACCGCGCCGGTGGTCGTGACGGCTTCCCCATCATCGACCTTGGCCAGGCCGAAATCGATGAGCGTGGGAACGATGGAGTCCCCGCGGCGAGCCATGACGACGTTGCGGGGAGTCACGTCGCGATGAACCACGCCGACCCCGTGGGCGGACGCGAGGGCGTCCGCGAGCTGCAGACCCAAGGCCACCACTTCGCTCTCGGACAGCGAGCCACGATCTCTCAGCACCCGGCTCAGCGATTGACCCTCGAGGAGCTCGAGCACGAGGAAGAGACAACCGTCGGCTTCGCCCATGTCCAGGACGTCCACGATCGACGGATGCTCCAGGGCCGCAGCCGCTCGGGCTTCTCGCTCGAGGCGCTTCGCCTGGGAGCCGTCTGGCCGCACCTCCGGCCGGAGGAGCTTCACCGCCACCGCTCGGCCCGTGTACGTGTGCTTCGCCTCGTACACCACGCCCATTCCACCGCGTCCCAGAATGCGCTCGAGTCGATACCGGCCGCCCAGTGTCGTGCTCAGGCGTTCTTCTTCGGTCGGAATCGGCATGCGCGCGCACATCCTACTCGCCCGGCGTACGGATTGCCGGCAAGTGGCGAGAGACCCCAACGACTGCGCCTCGGGCCCCGAACGAAGTACTGTGCGGCCGGTGGTGCGTCGCGAATCCTGGCCAGCGGTGAAGGGGTACGAGCTGCTCGAGCGCGCCGGCGTCGGGGGACTGGCCGAGGTGTTCCGCGCACTCGCCCCGGACGGCCAACGGGTGGCGCTCAAGATCCTCAAGGCCGAGCTCCTCGAGCCACGCACCGCCCGTCGCTTCGCCCGCGAAGCGAGAGCCACGCGGGACCTCGAGCACCCCGGTCTGTGCCCGGTCCTCGACACGGGCCTCTCGGAAGAGGGCCTACCGTACCTCGTGTATCCGTGGGTCGAAGGGCTCACCCTCACCGCGCATGGGCCGGTCTCGACCCGGCGAGCCGTCGAGCTCCTCGGCTCCTTGCTGGACGCGCTCGCGCACGCTCACGACCGCGGACTCGTTCATCGAGACATCACGCCGAGCAACGTGATGGTCGGCGCCTCGGGGCCCGTGTTGATCGACTTCGGTCTCGTCGCGAGCTTCGCGCGGTCGGCGGGCGAAGCGACGTGGACTCGTCTGACCGCCACCGGTCTCGTCCTGGGAACGCCTCCGTACATGGCGCCCGAGCAGATCGAGGGCGAGTCCGTGACGCCCGCGGCAGATCTCTGGGCCATCGGCGCGATCCTCTATTGGCTGGTGAGCGGGCGGCCGGCGTTCGTCGCTCGCTCGACGACCCTCGCCATGCTGGAGACCGTCTCTGGACCGCCGGTGCCGTTGCGTCGACATGCTCCGCACGTGCATCCGTCGCTCGAGGCCGTCGTGCTTGGTGCCCTCGAACGAGATCCGACGCGACGACCTCCATCCGCGCGCGCGTTTCGCGAAGCGCTCTTGGCCACCCACGTCTGCGACGAGCCGCCACCGGGGATCCTCGGGTCTCGCTGATCGATGCCACCGACGCCGGCGGCGAGGGCCAGCCGTCTCACTGGAGGCGCTCGATCAGGTCTGGCGCTGCGCGTCGCGGAAGAAGGGGAGATCGTCGTCCCAGTTCTTCCCGAAGCGGTCGCTCGCCTCGCGGAGGAACGCATCGCGATCGATGGCTGCCCATTCGTGGCGGCACCGGGTCTGCGCGTTCGGTGTCCCCCAGAACGCTCGGGTCGGGCCCTTGCCCTTGATGCCACCGTAGAGCGATCGACACCGCTCGCAGCGCCAGTAGCCCTGGACGATCATCAGCCGGGGTTCCGGCAGCCGACCGCGTCCGAGCAGGCGCATCCACCAGGACACGTCAGACGCCGCGCTCGTAGAACGCGATGTCGCGACCGCCTTGGTTGGTCGCGAGGACCTTCTCGGATCCTTCGACCTGGCCGGCGAGGCGGCCCTTGGTGGCGACGAAGGCGAGCGCCCAGCCGGGGTGCTCGTCCGCGAGCTTGCCGAGCGTCTGGTAGAGCGGGCGCAGATCGCGGCCCTTGCCGAGGCGGCCGCCCCAGGGCGGGTTGGTGACCAGGACGCCGCTCGGGCCTTCCGGGAAGGGGGCGGCGCTGATGGCCGCTTGGGTGAGGGTGAGGTCGCTGGCCACGCCCGCGCGTTCGGCGTTGCGCGTCGCGATGCCGATGGCGCCGGCGTCGCGGTCGGAGCCGTGGATGGGGAAGGGCAGGGCGTCCTTGGCGCGCTCGCGGGCCGCGGCCTTCATCGTGTCCCACGCCTCTCGTTCGAAGGTGGGGAAGGATTCGAAGGCGAACTCGCGATCGACGCCAGGGGCGATGCCGCGCGCCATTCGTGCCGCTTCGATGGGCAACGTGCCCGAGCCCATCATCGGGTCGACGAGCGGGGTCTGGCGGTCCCAGCCGCTGCTGCGGATGAGGGCGTTGGCCAGGTCCTCACGGAGTGGCGCTTTGGCGGTCTCCAAGCGGTAGCCGCGGCGGTTGAGGGCTTCGCCGGAGCTGTCGATCCAGTAGGTGACCGAGTCGCCCTGGACGCGGACCTCGAGCCTGGCCCCCGACACCCCGTCGGGCGCCCAGCCGCCGATGCGCTCGCCGATGGCGCGGCGCACGCGCTCGTCGACGGCGCCGCTGTGGTAGAGGCGCGAGCGCTGGCTCTTCACGGCGATGGTGAGCGACTGGTGGGGCGCGACCCACTTGTTCCACGCGATGGAGCCGGTCTTGGACTCGAGCTTGTCGAGCTTGCCGGCCTTCCGCTCGGCGACGCGAACCAGGACACGCTGCGCGCAGCCGAGCTCGAGGTTGAGCCGCTGGACGTCGGCGACGTTGCCTTCGCTGCTGACGCCGGCGCCGAGGGCTTCGGCGGGGAGGCCGAGGGCGCGGACCTCGTCGGTCACGATCGCCTCGAGGCCGGGGGCGCAGCGGATGTGGATGGGGAACGCGCTCATCGTCGCGCCGTCTGCTGCTGGTGCAGCTCGGCGCGGAGCGTACGGATCCGTTCTCGGAGGGGGACGATGAAGTCCATGCTGACGGTGTGCATCTGTTGTCGGTGGGCACGGCCGGCGTGCCACTTGGAGAGGGCGAGGCGGGCGGTGGCGCGGACGAACTCCGCACCCTTCCGGCCCCAGCGCATGCGGGCCTGGAAGACGCCGAAGGCCTTGCATGTCAGGTCGACCTCCCACTGCGCCAGGTGACCGAGGGCGACCTCGTCGACGAGGTGCGCCCGGATGATCTTCCCGCGGCGACGGACGAGCACGACGATCACGATGATGAAGGCCAGGACGAAGAGGAACCAGACCGGCAGCATGCAGAGGAAGAGGGCCGCGCCCTGCTCGACTTCGTCGGCGATGGTGGCGGTGCCGTTCCAGATGGCGTGGAGCATGACCGCGCCGAGGTAGCCGAGGATGGGCGCGGTCCAGCGGACCCAGCCCTTCTCGGTCTCGCGCGCGAGGCCGAAGCCGATGCCGATCATCGCGGTGTAGACCGGGTGGCCCCACGGGAAGAGCACGCCCCGCATCAGGAAGGTCACGCCGAGCATCCCCTCCTGCGACGCGTTGCCGTAGTAGATGATGTTCTCGAACATCGCGAAGCCGAGCGCGGTGAAGGTCGCGTAGATGATGCCGTCGACCACTCCGTCGAACTCGCGGCGCAGGAAGAAGAAGACGCCAGCGACGCCGATGCCCTTCCAGAGCTCCTCGGTGATCGGCGCGCTCACGACGGCGGCCATCGCGTCGCCGCCGGCGGAGCCGATCAGCTCGTTCACCAGGACCGAGAAGCCGCAGGCGGCGATCGCGCCCCAGAGGAAGCAGCCGACCAGGGCGTACCAGGGCTCGGGGTCGTAGCGATCGAGCAGCCGCGGCACGGTCAGGTACATGAGGCCCGCGGGGAGGGCGAAGGCCGCGCCGATGCACATGCCGCCGAGCACACCCTCCTCGGTCAGGATGCGGAGGCCGAAGAGGATGACGAGCAGGGTGCCGCCCACCAGCTGCCCGACCAGATAGAGGCCGAGCCCGATGTTCCGCATCGTGCGGTCGTGAGCCGGGAGCGCCACGGAGCGATGCTACTCCATCAGCCGGCGAGCTGCTTCGCGAGCAGGCGTCCGGCGTCGGTCTCACCGAAGAGCGTGACCTGCTCCTCGAGGCCCTCGAGCAGGTTGCGCCGATCGGCAGGGCTCACGCGGTCCTCGAGCTCGTCCAGGAGGCGCCGGGCGGGGGTGACGTCGTCGGCCGCGGCGAGGTGGAGGATGAGCGAGAGCTTCCGCTTCACCGAGTCGGGGTGGCTCTCGGCCTCGGCCTTCGCGCGGAGCACGGCCTCGGCCAACGCGTCCGACGTGGCTTCCTCTTCGCGGCGAGCGCGGTGAATGGCCGCTCGAGCCCGCCAGAGCGCGGCGCTCTCGGGCATGCGCTCTCGCGCGGCGTCGGCGGCGGCGAGGGCCTCCTCGAGGCGTCCGGCGCGCCGGAGCACGTCGATCCGACGGTAGAGGACCTCTTCGTCGCTGCCGCGGAGCTCGAGCAGGGTGTCGAGATCGCGGAGCGCATCGTCATAGCGCTCGAGCGCGAGGTAGGTGGAGGCGCGCTCGTGGAGCACGCGGGCTTCGGCGGCCGGGCGCCCTTCGGTGTGCTCGAGGGCCTGGTGCAGATCCGCGAGACCCTCCATCTGCCGGCCGGCGGCGCGGAAGGCGTTGGCGCGCAGGGCGAGGAGTTCCGGATCGCCGGGCGAGAGCTGCACCGCGTCGTCGAAGGCGCTGATGGCGTCGTCCGAGCGACCCATCGCGAGCAGGGTGGTGGCGCGCTCGCCCACGGCCTCACGTGAGCGGGGCTCGAGCTCGAGCGCGTGGTCGATGTCGGCGAGGCTCGCTTCGAGGTCGCCGCGCTCGCGGTGCGCGATGCCACGGCCGACGTAGGCGGCGGCCTCGCGTGGCTCGAAGTGCACCGCCTGGTCGTAGGCCGCGATCGCGTCGTCGAGCCGACCGAGCTCGCGCAGGCAGTCGCCCTTGCGCATGAGACCCACCGAGTCGGGCTCGCCTTCGGTCATCGCCTTGTCGAGCGCGACCAGTGCCTCGTCGTAGCGACCGAGCAGGCGGAGCGCGTTCGCGCGGCCGTAGATGGTCTCGCGGTGACCCGGGTCGTGCCACAGCGCCTTGTCGTAGTCGTCGAGCGCCTCGGCGAGCTGGTCGAGGGCGACACGGGAGTGCGCACGCATCCGGAGCAGGCGCGCCGACTTCGGCGTGCGCTCGAGGAGCCAATCGAGATCGGCCAGCGCGCTCTGGTGATGGGCGAGCTTGGCCATCGATCGGGAGCGCCCCTCGCGCGCCCAGGGGTAGTCGGGTTGCAGCTCGATGGCGCGGTCGAAATCCTCGACCGCCTCTTCGTCGCGATCGAGCATGCGGTAGGTCTCCCCTCGACTCGCGAGCGCCCAGGGGTATTTCGGCTTGAGCTCGATGGCGCGGTCGAAGCCCGCGAGCGCTTCCTGGAAACGGCTCATCAGGCGCAAGCAGTCGGCGCGGTGCGCGATGGCCCAGGTGTCGTTGGGCTCGCGGCGCAGGAGCGATTCGAAGTCGGCGAGGCCCGACTGGTAGCGACGGAGCTCCACCAGCGCCTCCGCCCGGCGGCCGAGCGCGACGTTGTTGCCCGGGTCGAGCGCGAGCGCGCGGTTCAGGTCCTCGAGCGCGTCCTTCGCGCGGCCCTTGTCGAGGAGCACCATGCCGCGGTTCGCGAGCGCCCAGGCATAGCGGGAGTCGACGTGCACCGCGTGCGAGAGATCGGCCCACGCTTCGTCGAGCTTGCCGAGCGCTCGGTAGGATGCGCCGCGGCTCGCCCAGGCCCAGGCGTTGCCCGGCTCGAGCGCGATGGCGCGGCTGAGATCCTGAATGGCGCGCTCGTGGTTCCCCATGAGGCGCAGCAGCTCGCCACGCTGCGCAAGCGCCCAGGGGTAGTCTTCCTGCAGCTCGATGGCGCGGTCGAAGTCGCGGAGCGCGGCCTCGTTCTGGTCGAGCGCCGCGCGGCTCTTGCCGCGGCTGGCGTAGACCCAGCTCAGCTTCGGTGACTTCGCGAGCGCGGCGTCGAAGTCTTCGATGGCCTGCTCGTGGCGGCCAGCGAGCCGGTGGGCCTCACCACGCGCGGCGTGCACGCCCGGCCGGTCGGGCTCGACCTCGAGTGCCCGGGTCAGGTCGGCGATGGCCAGGTCGAACTTGCCGTCGTCCAGGTGGAGCTCGCCGCGCCGGAAGAGCGCCCAGGCGTAGCGCGGGTCGAGGCCGATGGCGGCGTCGAGGTCGACCTTGCCCAACGGGCGCTCACCGACGCGCGCCCAGGCGTCGCCGCGGGAGGCGAGGGCGAAGGCGTACTTCGGATCCAGGGCGATGGCCTGGTCGAGCGCGGTGATCGCCTCGCGGTGCCGACCGAGGCGACGGAGCACCTCGCCCTTCTGCCCGAGAGCCTCGAGGCGTTCGGGCTCGATCTCCAGCAAGCGCTGGAGCTGGGCGAGCGCGGCCTCGTGCCGGCCCTCCTGCATGTGGCGCTTGGCGCGCTGCAGCAGCTCGTCTGTGTCGTCGGCCACCGCGAGGGCATAGCAAATGGCGGGCCTCCTTTCGATGGGATCGTCGAATCAGGGGATGCTAGGCAGAACCGTGTTTCTGGTGATCGGCCTCGATTGCGCCCCTCCAGGGCTGGTGTTCGACCGCTGGCGGGCCGATCTCCCGCATCTGGCGGCGCTCGCCGATCGCGGGCGCTGGGGCCCGCTTCGCTCGACCCAGCCGCCGATCACGGTGCCCGCGTGGGCCTGCATGACCAGCGGCTACGACCCGGGGCAGCTCGGGCTCTACGGGTTCCGGAACCGGAACCGGAGCCGGGACTACGAGCTGCGGGTGGCCTCGAGCGCCGACGTCCGGGTGAAGCGGGTCTGGGACCGGCTGAGCGAGAGCGGCCGGTCCGTGGCGGCGCTCTTCGTGCCGCTGACCTCGCCGCCCACGCCGGTCCGCGGGACGATGGTCGGTGGGTTCCTCGGCGCGGGGGAGCGCTGGGCCTTCCCGCCCGCGAAGCAGCGCGCGCTCGAGGAGCGCTTCGGACCCTACCGGGCGGACGTGCGCGACTTCCGCACGGACGAGCTCGACCGGGTGCTCACCGAGCTCGACGAGATGCGCGAGCAGCACTTCGCGATCGCGCGCGCGATCGTGGAGGAGGACCGGCCCGACTTCGCGATGATGGTCGAGATGGGTCCGGACCGGCTGCATCACGCGATGTGGCGCCACATGGATCCGGCGCACGCCGACTACGTGGCGGGCAACCCTTGGGAGAGTCGTGCGAAGGCGTACTACCAGGGGCTCGACGCGGAGGTCGGGCGGCTGGTCGCGAGCGCCGGCGACGACGCGACGGTGCTCGTGGTGAGCGACCATGGAGCGCGCGCGATGCACGGCGGCGTGGCGCTCAACGAGCACCTGCGCCGCGAAGGGTGGCTCGCGCTCCGTGAAGAGCCGAGCGAGCCGCGCCCGCTCCGCGAGGTGGTCGACTGGTCCCGCACCCGCGCCTGGGCCGAGGGCGGCTACTACGCCCGCGTGTTCCTCAACGTGCGCGGCCGCGAGCCCGAGGGGCAGGTCGATCCGGCGCGCGTCGAGGAGACGCTCGCCGAGCTCATCGCGTGCCTCGAGGGCATCGAGGGCGTGTCGGTCGACTGCCGCCGTCCCGCGGACGTCTATCGCGAGACCCGCGGCGAGCCGCCGGAGCTGATGGTCTACCTCGACGACCTCGCCCTGCGCGCGCTCGGCACGGTGGGCCACGGCTCGGTTCGCGTGCCGACGAACGACACGGGGCCCGACGGCTGCAACCACGACTGGGATGGCATCGCGATCCTCGCCGGGCCCGGCGTCACGCCGGGGCGGCTCGAGGGGGCGTCGATCCTCGATGTGGCGCCCACGATCTACGCGCACTTCGGGGTCGCGCACGATCTCCCCGGCCGGTCGTTGCTCCGCTGACTTCGCGTTTCGTCGATTTCAGCTTTGCCTCGCACGGAGTCACGGAGTCACGGAGTTCACAGAGGGTTTGTGATGACTCCCCCGCTTGCGTGAGGTGGGTCGCATCCGCGGCGTCGACGAACGCGCGGTCTCGACGGCTACACCTCAAGCCTCCGTGAACTCTGTGACTCCGTGACTCCGTGCGAGGCAAAGGACTCCTGGGGTGGAGTGCAGGACGAACGGGGAGTGGTCAGTCGACGTAGCCGAGGGCCCGCAGCCGTTTCTCGACCTCGGCTTCGTCCGCGCGACCGGAGTGCGCAGGGGGGGCGACGTCGGGGAGGGCTTCGACGGTGCCCGCGGTGCCGCGGAGGGCCTCGAAGAGCACGCGTCCGACGGCATCCGGGGGGACCGCGACGTCCATGCGGGCCAGCAGCGTCGCGGCGGCGTCGGCGATGTCGCTCTCGATCTCACCGACCGGCTCGATGCGTGGACCGGAGGCGACGAAGAGGCCGCGCTCGCGGTGGCTGCCCTGGAGGCTACGGCCCTTCTTGCCGAGGTGTTCGTTCGCGTCGAGCTTGCGGAAGATCTCGCCCGGGCCGCCGCTCGGTTGGACGTTGTAGCTGTAGCCCTCACGGAGGTGCAGACGCAGCAGCAGGTCGGGCGCGCGTTCGATGTGCGGGCCGCGGTAGAGCTCCTCGCGGCGCCACACCGTGTCGACGACTGGTGCGCCGTTCCACGGATCGCGGAGCGCGAGTAGCACCCGCTCGACCTCGCGGATCGTCGGCTCCCGCTCGGTGGCCGGTACGGTCCCGGCGGGCTCTCGACCTTCGAGGTTGAGCCAGACGCCCGGGAAGTAGTTGAGCTCGTCGGAGAACGCGCGGGTGCGCTCCATGGCGATGGCGCCGAAGCGCGCGCGCGACTCGAGCCAGCCGGGCAGGCGCCCGCCCGCGAGGCGGAAGATGCGCTCGCGCAGGCGCGGCGGGAGTCGGGTGAGCGCCAGCTGCTTCGCGCGGCCGACCAGGTCGCCGAGCACGCCACCGCGTGCAGGGTGGAACTCGAGGAGCCCGGCCTCGGCCAGCGCACGGTTGAGGTGGAGCACCACGTCGCTCGAGCCGCCCGAGCCGTGGTCGCTCACGATCGTGAGCTCGACGTCGTCGCCCGAGGCCTTCGTCAGCGCGCCGACGGCGGTGTCGAGCGCGCGATAGACCCGCGCGAGCCCGTCGCGTTCGGCGTCGGAGACGCTCGGGCTCCGCGGCGAGCCGGCGTCGTGGAAGGCCCAGAGGTGGTGGGCCGCGGTGTCGCTCTCGCCGAAGTAGAGCGCGAACACGTCCCAGCTCTCGCGGTCCATGAGCCACTCGGCGACCGCGACCTTCCGGCGGATGCGCGCTTCGAGCAGCGAGGGCAGGCGTGCGTGCCAGCCGGGCTGGTCGGCGTTCATCTCGTCCGCGTCGTCGAAGCGCCACGGACCGAAGCGCTTCTCCATCGCGTCGTAGAGGGAGGGGGGCGACACGAACGAGCGGTCCGCCTCGAAGGCGACGGGCGAGTCCCAGCCGCTGATGAAGACCCCATGCTCGAGGCGTGGCGGCGGGTAGGTCGCGGGGAAGGCCACGCATGCGCAGCGTCGGCCCATCGCGTCGAGGCGCTCGAAGAGGGTGGGCGCCTCGCGCACCGTGCCACCGCTGAAGCGCACGTCGTAGCCGTGCTTGGTGGTGAAGTCGAAGACGCCGTGCTGCGCGGGGTCGACGCCCGTCAGAAAGGTGGTCCAGTTCGGCAAAGTCGCCGGGGGCTGCACGCTCTGCTGCGCCGAATGAACGCCCACCGCCATGTGGTGGTGGAGGTTCGGGAGCGCCTCGGGCCCGAGCCCTCGAACGACGTCGAGGTCGGCGCCATCGAGACCCAGGACCAGATGTCGCGTCGGCACGGCACGCGTTTAACGAGCGGGGTGGGCTCCGTCAATCCCGGTCGCCGAAGAGCGTTCGGGTTCCTCGACTCATGAGCTGCACGGCGAGCCGCCCGGGGAGCAGGCGACCGAGCAACACCCGCGCGGCGCGGCTGGCGCGCCCGGGCACGAGCGTGGGCCCATGGCCGATGGCCGCCAGGGTCTCGCGGACGACGTCCTCCGCTTCCATCACCGGACCGACCTCGCGGTCGGTCGAGGCCTGATAGCGTGGTGTTCGGACGGTGCCCGGCGCGGAGCAGAGCACGTCCACCCCCGCGTCTCGCAGCTCGTCCCACAGGCCCTCGGCGAAGACCCGGCTGAACGCCTTCGTCCCGGCATAGGTCGCCACGAGGGCGGTTCCGTGAAAGCCACTCAGCGACGAGATCAGCACGATCGCACCGCGACCGCGCTTGGCCATCAGGCCACCGAAGGCGTGGGAGAGGGCGAGCGGGGCACGTACGTTCACGTCCACCGCGGTGAGCGCGTCACCGATCGGCCGCTCGAGGAAGGGCCCGATCGGGGAGTACGCGGCGTCGTAGATCAGCGTCCCCACTTCGCGGTCACCGACCGCCTCTCGCAGGGCCTCGGCCACGTCCGCGCGTCCGAGATCCTGGACGATGGGCACGGCGCGAACGCCACGGGCGGCTTCGATGGCGCGGGCTCGCTCTCGGAGCTTCGCTTCGCTCCGCGCGACGAGGATCACGTCGAGGCCAGCGGCGGCCACCCCGTCCGCGAACGCAGCTCCCAATCCCTCGGAGGCGCCCGCCACGAGCGCCCACGGACCATGACGTCGAGGTGTCAGCATCGGCCGAACATACCGCGCTCGATCGGCGGGGCGGTCCACGGTATTCTGTGAGTCCAATGCAAACGGTTTGCGGCAGTGCCGCGGCCAGGGGGGATGCAACGGAAGAGGCCTTGGGGGAGGCTCTCTCGTCCGCCCGTGCCGCGATCGGGGAGCGGGAGCCCGACCTCACGCTCCTCTTCGCGTCGCCCGAACACCCGTTGCAGGACGTGCTGGCGGCAGCGAACGGGAAGGTGCCGGGGACCGTGGTCGGCTGCAGCACGGCCGGCGAGATCGGCGACACCGACATGCAGACCGGCGGCATCGCGGCCTTCATGGTCAGCTGGGGCGATGCGCAGCACCGGGCGGAGCCGTTGGTCCAGCTCGACCCGGAAGGCGAGCGTCCGGCGACGGCGCTCACGGCCTCCCACGCGAGCCTCTTCGCGTCGGCGCGCATCGCGGGACAGAACGCGGGCATCAGCCTGGTCTTCGGTGATGGGCTGCACCCGGGCCTCGAGAGGCTCGTGACGAAGATGCGCCAGCGCCTCCCGCTGCACCACGCGGTCGTCGGCGGCGGCGCGGGGGATGGGGGCGCCCTCGAGCGCACCTTCGTCGGTCTCGATGGGACCGTCGCCTCGACGGCTGCCACCGCCGTTCACGTCGCGAGCTCGACCCCTTGGGGAGTCGGGGTGGGCCATGGCGCCGAGCCCATCGGCGAACGCATGACGGTGACCCGCGCCACCGGCAACGTGGTGCACGAGCTCGACGGGCGGCCGACGGTCCAGGTCTACCGCGACTTCGCGGACCGGAGGGCGATCCCGCTCGACGACGCGGACGACATGAAGCGGTTGCTCATCGAGTACGAGCTCGGCATCCACTTCTTCGAGGATCTCGCGCGCATCCGCGCTGGCATCGCCGCGCTCCCCGATGGGTCGGTGGCCTGCGCGGGTGAAGTCCCGGAAGGCGCGACGGTCTCGTTCGTGCACGGCGAGCCCGAGCAGTACATCGCGGCCGCGGAGGAGGCGGCGCGGTCGGCCGAGGAAGGGCTCGATGGTGCGGAAGCGGCGGGCGTCCTGCTCATCAGCTGCATCACCCGCGGCATGGTGATCGGCGACCGCTACGCCGAGGAGGTCGCGGCCGTACGCCGCGTCTTCGGCGACATACCGCTCGGCGGGTTCCTCAGCTACGGCGAGATCGCGCGTGTTCGCGGAAAGCTGGACGCCGTCCACAACAACTCGCTCGTCGTCGTGGCCATCCCTCGCTGAGCTCTTCCGACACGGTCCCGGCGATCAGTCTTTGGGGAGCACGAATGCGAGCCGGCAGCGGCCGTCGACCTCGTCGACCCAGGTCGTTCCCCCGAGGTCGGTCACGGCTGCAGCGATGGCGGGCAGGCCCAGGAAGCGCGCGTAGCGACCCCGAGAAGCCCGCTTGAGCTCGAGCTGACCGCGGAGGTCGAAGAGCGCCTCCCGATCCTCGGCGTCCACGGGTGTCCCCGGATCGCTGACCGACACGACCACGCCATCCGGGGTGTCCTCGATGCGGACCATGGCGGACCGGCCGTAGCGCATGGCGCTGGCCACGAGCACCGCCACGATGTCGCCGGCCTCGCCGCCTCCCTTCACCACGAGCGGATTCGACGGCGCCTCGATCGGCACCGACACGGCCTTGCGAACCGCTGCGATGACATCGGCTCTCCCCGGCTTCGCGGTCGGGGCGCCGCTCAGCCAATGCCCGAGCCGACCGAGCACACGCATGCCGTCGTCGAGCTCGCGCGTGGCCGTGCGGAGGTCGTCGAGGATCTCTGGGACCTCGGGGTCGTTCGCGTCGATGGAGTCGAGGACCTCCAGGTTGGCCAGGAGCGTCGCGATCGGATTGCGCACGTCGTGCACGATCATCCGGAGCATCGTCCCGACGTCCGCGGTATCGATCGCATCTCGATCCCCATGATCTTCGCTGCCCACGACCTCGGAGAGTAGCGGGTCAGCGGTTCAATCGAAACTCAGTACCGCTTCTTCGCCAGATACGTCGACCAACGCGCTGATCCAGCTGAGCACCGTGGCGGCGCGCTCGAGCACACCCGCACGCTGGGCCTCGTTGAGCAGATAGGCGGTGGGAGCGTCCGGGTCTTCCACGCGCCGGTTCCGAAGGGCCGCCTTCAGCGACTCGTCGTCGAGCCGCCGCAGGCGCTCGATGGTGCCCCGCGAGAAGCGCTCCACCTTCTCGAGCTCGGCCCGCAGGCGCGCCTTGATGGGGTCGGGGAGCGGCGCGGCGAACGCTGCGTCGTTGTCGCGGATCACCACTCGGGGAGAGTCTTCGGGGCCGATGACACGCAGGTTGCCGCCGCTGTAGCGGTCCCAGTTGGCGATGAGGTAGTCGAAGACGATCAGGTTGCTCAGATCCCGAGCGAGCGGGCGCTGACCTTCGGGGGCTTCGCCACCGTGGCCGATCCAGCCCGCCCATTCCGCGCGACGACGCGGTTCGTCGAGGCCGATGTCCCGCAGGTCCGGCACCCAGTAGATGGCCGCGCCGACGGCCTCGAGCCCGTTCCAGTTCACCGCCTCTTCGAGCTCGAGCCAGGTCTGGTCGTCGGCGTAGCGGCGATGCATCCGGCTGCGGATGGACCGGCGGTTCGCGGTGCGGAGCTCGGCCGGGAGCACGTTGTCGTAGCCGAGCAGGCGCCCGATGCGATAGGCGGCCACCTCGGCCGAGGGCGCGCGGGCCCGAACGCGCGAGGAGGGCTTGAAGGCGAACATGTGCTCGCCGAGCGTCTGCACGCGGAAGACCACCGAGGAGGTCCCGACCGGCTTGAACTGGGTGGGCCGGCTCTCGACGATGTCCGCGAGGATCACGTCGTGGTCGAAGGAGGGGTCGCCCGGGAGCGAGACCAGATCCGGCATGGTGAGCGGCTCTGCCTCCGGCTCGGGCTGGGGCTGGGTCTCCGGCTCCGGCTCGGTCTCCGGCTCGACGTCGGTCTCCGGCGGTGCGGCCTCCGTGACCGGGGGCTCGGGCGGATCGCGCTCCTCGGCCTCGTCGCCGCCGCGGGTGCCGCAGGCGACCAGCAGAGTCAGGGCGATGAGGCGACTGACGCTCACAGGCGGCCGAGTCTAGCACCGGACCCCTCGCGGGGTGGAATCCTCCGCAAAGGGGCCCGGTCGCCCTGAATTTCAGCGGTTGCCGGCCAGGATGTTCTTGGCGATGACCATCCGCTGGATCTGCGAGGTGCCCTCGTAGATCTGGAGGATCTTCGCGTCGCGCATCAGCTTCTCGACCGGGTACTCCTTCATGTAGCCCGCGCCGCCGAAGACCTGGACGGCGTCGGTCGCGACCTGCATCGCGCTGTCGGCGCCGAAGGCCTTCGAATAGCTGGCCACCACGCTGTTGCGCGAGCCCTGGTCGATCATCCACGCGGCCTTGTGCACGAGCAGGCGGGTGGCCTCGTACTTGATGGCCATCTCCGCGAGCATCGCCTGCACCATCTGGTGCTGGGCGATGGGCACGCCGAAGGTCTTGCGCTCCTTGGCGAACTCGATGGACTCGTCCATCGCGCGCCGCATCAGGCCGCACGCACCGGCGCCGATGTCCGGGCGGGTGCGGTCGAAGGTCTGCATCGCGAGCTTGAAGCCGTGGCCGGCCTCGGCGAGCACGTTCGCCTTCGGAACGACCACGTTCTCGAAGTGGATGGTCGCCGTGTCGCTCGCGCGCTGGCCGAGCTTGTCTTCCTTCTTGCCGACGCTGACGCCCTCGGCGTCGCGGTCCACGATGAAGGCCATGATGCCGCCGTGGCGCTTGCTGGCGTCGACGGTCGCGAAGACGATGTACCACTTCGCCCACGAGCCGTTGGTGATGTAGCACTTCTCGCCGTTGATGACCCAGTCGTCACCCTTCTTCTCGGCCTTCGTCTGAATGCCCGCGGCGTCGCTGCCGGCGCCGGGCTCGGTGATCGCGTAGGCGGCGAAGACGGGCTCCTCGGTGAGCATGCCGAGGTACTTCTTCTTCTGCTCGGCGTTGCCCGCCACGATGATTGGCGTCGCCGCGAGCGCATTGGCGGTCATCGAGGTCTGGATGCCGGTGCAGCCGTAAGCGAGCTCCTCCGTGATGAGCACGTGCTCCATCTCGTGCATCCCGAGGCCGCCGGCCTCTTCGGGGATGATCGGCGCGACGAGGCCGAGCTCCCAGGCCTCATCGAAGACCTCCTTGGGGAACTTGCAGGTCTGGTCGGCCTCCGCGGCGACGGGGACGATCTTCTCTTTGACGAAGCGGCGGGTGTTCTCGACGAGGGACTTTTGCTCGGAGGAGAGGGCGAAATCCATGATGCGTTCTCGGTGGGTGTGGGAGTCGTGGGGCCAGACGAGGTCTGGGAAAAGGTCACTCCATCTGCTGGCGACGGCGCTTCTCGAGCTCGTCGCGCGCAGCCTTCGCGCCCAGCCGGAAGCCGAACGCGATCCCGACCAGGAGGATGCCGGGGATGTAGAAGAGGTGCTCGAGGGTGGGCCAGTCCACTCAATCGTTCCGTTCGGTCGCGTTTCGGATCGCGTGGTGGAGCGCGTCGACCTCGAGGGCGGTGCGGCGGTTGAGCATGGCCAGGCGCAGCACGTAGCCGATCAGGACGAACCAGGCGACGCCGTAGGCGCCGATCATGAGCGCGCCGCCGGGGACGTCCTCGACCTGTGGACCGGTCACGTTCTGGAACGAGGTCTCGCGACTCTCCTCCGGGGACGCTTCCTCGGTCTCGGCCTCTTGAGCGAGAACCGGAGCCGCGACGGAGGCGGTGAGGGCGAGCGTGAAGGCGATGACGAGTCGGTTCATGAGTCCCTCTCCAGGAGGCCTTGGGTCGCCGCGTCGATGGTGGCGCGTTCGACCCCCTGCCGGGCGATCTCGATGCGTACGCGGACGATGATCAGCATCAGCGTGACGAGCGTGATGAGGACGAAGCCGCTGATGAGGGCCGGCACCATGTCCTCGTGAATGCCGCCGCCGCTGCCGGAGATGACCACCGGGTGCTGACCGCTCCAGCGCTTCACGCTGTACTTGATGACGAAGAGGAGCGGGAAGCCGACCACCGCGAGGGCGGCGGCGAAACGCTTCTCGGTCTCGCCGACCTGACCGAAGCTCCGCAGCGCCAGGAAGGAGACGTAGATCAGGCCGGTCAGGAGCGTGCTCGTCAGGCGCGGGTCCCAGACCCAATAGGTGCCCCAGGCCTTACGGCCCCAGAGCGGTCCGGTGATGAGCACGATCAGCACGAAGAGGGTGCCGATCTCCGCCCCGGCGACCGTCCAGGCGTCCGCCTTGTCCGAGCGCTTGGCCAGGTAGATCAGGCCCGCGATCGCGGCGACCGTGTAGCCGAAATACATCCCGTAGGCGCTGGGCACGTGGATGTAGAAGATCTTCTGCGAGACCCCCATCTGGACCTCGGTCGGCGCGACGAAGAAGACCTCGTAGAGGAAAACGCCGAAGGCGACCGCGGTGAGGCCGGCCAGCGCGGCGAGCACGATGGGGAACGGCGCCTGACCTCGCGGCGCGGACTGGACGACGGGAGCGTCCGATTCGATTGCACCCTCGGCCATCGACCCGCTACGCCTACCACGGAGCCCGCGCGCGCGCACGGATCCCCCACCCATGGACGCATTTCCCCAACCCGTGACCCCCCTGGCCCTGGATGCGTGGGCGAAGGCCGCGAAGGCTTCCGCCGACGAGGTCTTCGGCCGGCTGAAGGGGTCCCTCGCCGAGGCCGTGGCCCGGACGAGCCGGGTCTACACCAAGGAGCGGGGCGACCTCGAGGCGGCCAGCCGCTGGGAGGCGCTCCAGGCGCGGATGCGCTTCTACCTGATTCGCGACCTGCCCAAGCTCCAGGGGCCGATGGCCGAGCTGGCTTGGATCGGTGGGCTGCCGCAGCGCGACACCTGGCGGGTGCTCGACCTGGGAGCTGGGCTCGGGACGACCACCTTCTCCATGCTCGCCGCCGCGGAGGCGCTCGGGCTCGGCCCGCAGCGGGCGGCGGTGGATGCCGTGGACGCGAGCGAGGAGGCGTTGCGGGGATTTGCGACGCTCGCTCGGCGCGCTCCGCTGACCACGGCGCTCGAGGTCCGGACGATCCCGGGCGACGCGCTGTCGGGGATCGCGCGCGCGGGCGGGCCCTGGGACCTGATCGTGATGGGCCTGTTCCTGAACGAGCTCCCTTTCGACGAGCGCCTGGCGCTGCTCGATGCGCTCGCGCCGAAGCTCGCCGAGGGCGGGACCCTGCTGATCCTCGAGCCGGCATTGCGAGAGACCACGCGAGAGCTCCATCGGTTGCGCGACGGGCTCGAGGGCTGGACCGTCGCCGCGCCCTGCGTACGGCGCGGGCCCTGTCCGATGCTCGAGGGCGAGCGCGATTGGTGCCACGAAGAGGAGAAGGCGAGCCTGCCGCCGGCGCTCGTCGCCGTGGCGAAGGACGCCGGCCTTCGCGGTGACCGGCTGCGCTACAGCTACCTCACCCTCCGACGCGACGGACGGTCGTTGATCGACCGAGCCGGGGAGGGCGCGTGGCGGGTGGTGAGCCAGTCGCTGAAGACCAAGGGCAAGCTCGAGCTCTTCGGGTGCGGGGCTGCGGGCCGCGTGCGCTTCATGAGGCTCGACCGGCACGACTCGGAGGCGAACGCGGCCTTCGGTGACGGGCGCCGCGGGCAGATCCTGAGCGTGACCGGTGCCGCCGAGCGGAAGAGCGGTCAGCGCGTCGAGAAGGACACCGTCGTCGAGCGCCTCCGGTGAGCCGGCCGGTCGGTGATGCGCTCGAGGAGGCCCTCGCGATCCTGCGTCCGGTGATGGACGTGCTCGTCGAGCGGCCGGCCGATGGCCTGGTGCCCGCGTGGGTGAGCGCGCGTGGCTGGGAAGCGGCGCTGCTCGGGCTGAGCGACGACGCGCTGCATGCCGCGGAGCGTTCGCCGGCGCGATGGCTGGCGGCGCATGCGTCGGGATCGCTGCGGGAGCTCGCCGAGCGGGCGGATGTGTTCGTGGCCGGGTATCGGTTTGCCGACGGCGAGGCTGACGCCGACGACCGAACACCGAGAACCGACGCCGACGGCCGAGAGCCGAGAACCGACGCCGACGACCGAGAGCCGACAACCGACTCCGAGACCGACGCCGACGCGCCGAGAGCCGAGCGCCGCCCCCGACACGTGAAGGCTCGCAAGCAGGCACAGATCGACGCCTTCGTCGCCGCCGCGGCCGAGCTCACTGGAGTCGAGCGCGTCGTCGACCTCGGCTCGGGTCACGGCCACCTCACCCGTGCCCTCGGTGGACTCGCCGCCGCCATCGGCGTGGAGCGCGAGCCCAGCCGCGCCGCCCGGGCACGGGAGCTCGGCGGCGAGTTCATCCAGGGCGAGGGAGCGCGGGCTCGGCTTCGACCCGGCGACCTCGCCGTCGGTCTCCATCCCTGCGGTGCGCTCGGGGACGATCTGGTCCGCAGCGCGCGTGGCGCCGGAGCCCGCGTCTTGATGGTCAGCTGCTGCTACCAGAAAACGCCGCCGCCGTCGCGCCAGTGGCTCTCGGAGCGTGCGGAGGGCTTTTCCCTCTCACGGGATGCGCTCGGGCTGGCCAACCTCTCGCCCATCTCGTTCCCGGGAAGCGGAACGCTCGGCGACAAGCGACGCTGGCGTCGAACCCGCTTGGCCCTTCGCCTGGCTCTCGAGGCACGGGGCGAAGTGGTCGGTCCAGGGGACGAGGCACGCGGCGTCACCAAGGAGCGTTTCGCGCGGGGCCTCCGCGCGGCGGCCGACCGGGCCTACGAGCGGCGGGGGCTGACCCCCGCGAGCGACGCGGAGCTCGATCAGGCTCGGGAGGCCGCAGCCCGCATCCATGGTCGCGTCGCCCGCTTCGCGCTGCCTCGCCACGCGCTCGCGCGGGTGCTCGAGCTGGCGATCGTCCTCGATCGGGCTGCGTTTCTGGCCGAAGGCGGGATGGACGCCCGGGTGCGCCCGCTCTTCGATCTGGCGACCAGCCCTCGGAATCTGGCGGTCGTGGCCCAGCCTTAAGTCGCCGCTTAAGTGGGCGCCCGACAGCCTCGGGGCATGCGATCCCTTCTCTTTCCGATCCTCGCCTTGCTCTTCGCGTGCGGCCGCAGCTCGACCCTGGACACCGGCGACGCGAGCGCACCCGATGGAGGGAGCCCCGATTCGTTCGTGGCGCTCGACGCCACGACGGCGACGCCCGACGGGGCGGTCATCGATCCGCCGCCCTCGGACTGCTGGACCTGGGAGAACCCGAGCGCGCCCAGCAGCCACTTCATGGACGTCCACGGGACGAGCGCGAGCGACGTCTGGGTGGTCGGCGGCGGCCGCGCAGCCTCGCATTGGGATGGCGAGAGCTGGACCACCTACGACACCGGCGGAGGCCGCAACCTCCGCGCCGTGTGGGCCGTCGCACGGGACGACGTGTGGGCGGTGGGCGAAGGTGGTGTGATCGTCCACTTCGACGGGTCCTCGTGGAGCCGCGTCGAGACCGGGACCGAGGCGCTGCTCTTCGACGTCTGGGCGAGCGGTGACGACGTCTGGGTCGTGGGCGACGAAGGGCTGGTGCTCCGCCGTGGCCGCGACGGCTTCCGAGCGCAGGACTCGGGGACCGACCAGCGGCTCACCTCGGTCTGGGGCTCATCGTCGAGCGACGTGTGGATGGTCGGCCCGGGCGCGCTCCTCCACCACGACGGGACCGGCATCGCGCGCCGCGCCACCGGGCACGGCGTGGGCGCGCTCGAGATGGTCTGGGGCATCTCGCCCACCGACGTGTGGATCGTCGCGCAGCTGGCCGTGCTCCACTGGGACGGACGCGCTTGGGAGGAGATGGACCTGCGCGGAATCAGCGGGAGCGGTTTCCGCGTCTGGGGCTCGAGCGCCGACGACCTGTGGATCGTCGGTCGCTACGCTGGCGTGACCTACCGCCGAGTGGATGACGAGTGGCGCCGGGTCACCAACGTGGCGTCGGACGCCTTCATGGGTCTGTGGGGCGCGGGGCCGAACGACATCTGGGCGGCTGGCCGCGACGGGGTCGTCTCCCACTGGGACGGCAGGCGCTGGACCCTCGCGAACGGCCTCACCCACGAGAGCCTCTCGGACGTGATCGTCGTCGCCCCGGACGACGTGTGGGCGGTGAGCTGGGATGGCGTGTTCCGCCGCGAAGGCGAGACGTGGAGCCGCGTGGGCGAAGAGCTCCGCGCGCAGATCTGGCCCACGGCGACGGGCGCGGTGCGCGTCACCGATCGGACGGGAACCACCCGTGACTGGGACGGGAGCGAGTGGTCGCCGGTGAGTGACGCCTGGGCGGGCGGGCCGATGACCTTCGCGAACGACATCCACATCGCGGAGGACGGGCGTGCTTGGGCCGTCGGCGGTCACGGGACCCGCGGGATCCTGCTCAGCCGCTTCGACGGGGAGTGGATGGACGTCGACCTCGGCGACGTCGAGGGCGCCAACATGAACGGGCTGAACGCCGTGTGGGCCGCGAGCGACGACGACATCTGGGCTGCCGGGAACCGAGGCTACGCCGTCCATTGGGACGGCGAGTCCTGGAGCGAGACCCAGCTCGACGTCGAGGACGACTTCCATGGCGTCTCCGGGAGCGGCTCGGACGACGTGTGGATGGTCGGCATCAACGGGAGCATCGTCCACTGGGACGGCGCCGAGTGGCAGTTGGTGGTCGATCGGTGGGATGGCGTCTCGTTGCACGATGTCTGGGTTCGCAACGAGGACGACGCCTGGGCGGTCGGCGCGGGCATTCTCCACTGGGATGGTGACGAGTGGACCCAGGTCTGCGCGGACCCACCGATCTGGCGGCCCATCCTGCAAGCCGTGGACGGAACGCCCGACGGCCACGTCTGGGCGGTCGGTGACGATGGCGCGATCCTCTCCAAGGCACCCGAGCGCTGAGGTTCGGCTCTTGTGGCGGCGCGCTTCGAGACCGGCATACTCCGGTATGCGCTGGTTGCTTCTGCTCATCGGGTGCGCGCTCGTCGCGTGCGGCGACGACTCCTCACCCGAGACCGATCTCGGGGTCGATGCTGCCTCGGATCCGGTCGATGCGTTCGAAGCCGCGGACGCGGCGGCTGATGCCGGCTGCACTCTGCCCGCGGCACAGGTGGTGAGCTTCACCACCGACGACGGGCTGATGCTCGAGGCCGACCACTATCCGGTCGCGACGGGCTCGCCCGCGGCGGTGCTCCTGCACATGATCCCGCCGTCGAACACGCGGGCCAACTACCCGAGCAGCTTCATCGAGGCGCTCTACTGCCGCGGCATCACCGTGCTCAACGTCGATCGGCGCGGCGCGGGTGGCTCCGAAGGTGACGCGGTCGACGCGTACGAGGGGCCCGACGGAGTGCTCGACGCCAAGGGCGCCGTGGAGTGGCTGCTGGCCGGCGAGCTCGCGCCCGACGAGACGCGCATCGGCGTGGTCGGCGCGTCCAACGGAACGACGACGCTGCTCGACTTCACCGTCTTCGCGGAGATGGCCCGCACGGTCGAAGAGCCGCGCGGCGTCGTGCTGCTCTCGGGCGGCGGGTACACGACCAACCAGAACGAGATCTCGGACTCGGCGATCGGACCCAACGCGCTCTTCGTCTACCCGTCGGGCGAGGCCGCCTGGAACGAGAGCGTCGCCGCGAGCGCGCCCACGACCTGGCGCTTCGAAGAGATCTCCCCCGGCGCACACGGCACCGGACTCTTCACGGCAGCCCCCGAGACCGAGGCCCTGGTCGCCGACTACCTCGCCGAAGTGCTCTGAGCTCGGGCTTGGCCGGTTGCCCCTCTTGGGGGAAGCTGCGCGCAGGCCATGGGGACCTGGGACAGCAACGTGAGCGAGCCTCTGACCGAGCTCATCGGTCGGGACGCCGCGCTCGAGCGCGCTCAGGAGCTCCTCGCGGAAGGGACGCGCTGGCTGACCGTGTCGGGGCCGGTCGGTGTCGGGAAGTCACGGCTGCTCGCGGCCCTCGCGGCCAGCGTGACCCCGGGCGAGGCGCCCGGCGGCATCTGGGTCTCGTCGCTCTCGGGCGCCGAGGGCGAGGCCACGGTCTGCGCACGAATCGCCGCCTCGCTCCCGAACGTCGACGCCCTCGCGCTCCCGCAGTCCGGCGATGCGCTCGGCGCGGCGCTTCATGGACGGGACGCGATCCTCGTGCTCGACGACGCGGAGCACGCGGTGCCAGTCCTCTCGCGCTGGCTGCCGCTCTGGCTCGCGCGCACGCCGCGGCTCCGGTGTCTGGTCGGGACACGCGAGCGGCTCGGCGGTGCGGGCGAGGTCGTGCTGCGGCTCGAGCCGCTCGGGGCGACCGACGCCGAGCAGCTCTTCGAACGGCGCGCCGAGCATGCGCGCGGCGAGCCGCTGCGGCCGGAGGAGCGGTCGCTCGTCGGTCGAATCGCCGAGTTGCTCGACCGCTTGCCCCTCGCGCTCGAGATGGCCGCGGCCCAGCTCGCTGCGCTCGGCGCGAGCGACCTGCTCGCGTCTCTTCGAGAGCACTCGCTGCGCCTCGCCTCGCCGGACCGCGCCGCTGATGCGCGCCACGAGTCGCTGGAAGCAGCGCTCGATCTCTCCTGGGCGCTGCTGGACGAAGGCGGACGGGAGGCGCTGGCAGTGCTCGCGCTCTTCGAGAGCGCGCCCGACCTGGCCGACTTCCGCGCCGTGCTCGCGAGCGAGGGGGCGCCGACGATGTTGGCCGCGTTGCGCGATCGTTCGTGGCTGCAGATCGACGCGGACCCCGGCGGCCATCGCTATCGCCTGCTGCGGGTCGTCAGAGCCTACGTCCGCGAACGAGCGGCGAGCGATCCCGGGCGGGTCGCGCGTTACGTCGCGCACGTCGAGGCGCGAGCGAGCGAGCTCCTTCGGACCTGGGGCGATCGCGAGTCCACGCTCGCGCTCGGGCGATTGGCTGCCGACGTGAACGCCGCGATGGGTGCGGCGCCCGACGGGTCGGTCGCGATGAAGCTCGGCGTGGTCTCGGCGCAGGTCGCACTGGCCCGTGGGCCGGTCCCCGAGACGCTCGAGCGGATCGACGCCGTGCTCCGAGAGGACGAGGGAGCGAGCGCGACCCTCGTGGATGCGTTGTTGCTCCGAGGTCGCCTTCGGGCGCGGGTCGCTCGCCCCGAGGAGAGCCATCGCGACTACGAGCGCGCCCTCGCGATGGCGGAAGAGCTCGGCGATGCCGGTCGGACGGCGCATGCCGCGACGAGCCTGGCCGACCACTGGCGCCATCACGGGGACTCGGCTCGGAGCGAGACCTTCTACCGGCAGGCGCTGGAGAGTGCGACGGACCTCGCGCAGCGGGCGCGCGTCACCGCGTCGCTGGCTGGGCTGAGCGCGGAGCGCGGTGAGCTGGACGACGCCGAGGCGCTCTACCAACGCGCCGTCGCCGGGTCGCGAGCGGCGGAGGACGTGCTCGGCGAGGCGGCCGCGCTCCAGAACCTCGCGCTGCTCCTCCAAGAGCGAGGCGAGCTCGACCGCGCGGAGGCGCTCACACGGCAGGCGCTCGAGCTGCACCTCCCGCTCGGCCAGCGTCGCTTCGAGGCCATCGCGCACCTGGACCTCGCCGCCCTGGCGCTCCAGCGCTCGCGCCCCCTCGATGCACGCCGAGAAGCGGAGGCGGCCGTTCGCCTCGCCGCGGAAGCCGGCGACCAGCGCGAGCGCGCCCTCGCGAAGATGTTGCTCGGGGTCGCGCTCGCCACACTCGACGAGCTCGAGCTCGCCGAGGTCGCCTTCGCACGAGCGAGCGATCTGGCCGAGCCGCTGAGCGAGCCGGGGCTGAGCTCCGCGTTGGCGATCCACCTCGAGCACCTCGCGCTCGCCAGGGCTCGGGCCGGAGCCGCGGTCGAGGTCGACCGGCAGCGACCGGCGGAGGGCGACGACGCCCGCATGGCGCGACGGGTGCTCACGATGGCCCTCGAACGCGCCGAGCGCGCGAGCACGGAGGCCCGGGTCGCGCTCGATGGGTCGCGGGTCCTGCTCCCCGGCGGCGAGTCGCTCGACCTGTCCGGCCGGAGCGCGCTCTCGGGGATCGTGGCCGCGCTGGCGGTGGCGCTGCGGAGCGACCCGGGTGGGCACGTGTCGGCGGGCGAACTGGTGGCCGCGGGCTGGCCGGGGAGCCGTTCGGTGACCAAGGCGGCGATGAACCGCCTGCACGTGGCGCTGGCGACCCTGCGGAAGCTCGGCATGGCGGCGCACCTCGAGCGCCAGGACGACGGGTATCGGCTGGTGGCCTGCCGGATCGACGTCCCCCGAGACTGACCGCCCGCGAATCCGCGGGATGCGCCGGGCCCACCGGCTGCTATGGTCCGCGCGCTTTGGCCTCCGAGCCCTCCAAACTGCTCGATCACGAGTTCCTCTTCGTCTGCGGCAAGGGCGGCGTGGGGAAGACCACCGTGAGCGCGGCGCTCGGCCTCGCCGCGGCGTCGAAGGGCAAGAAGACGCTGGTCGCCATGGCGAACGCCAAGGAGCGGCTGAGCAACCTGCTCGGCGTCCCGCCGATCGGCGACGAGGTCGTCACCGTCGCGCCGAACCTGGACGCGGTGAACATGACCCCGACCGCGGCGATGCGCGAGTACGGGATGATGATCCTGAAGATCAAGGCGCTCTACGAGGCGATCTTCGAGAACCGGCTCGTGCGGGCCTTCCTCCGGGGCACGCCCGGGGTCGAGGCGTGGGCCATGCTCGGCAAGGCCTACTTCCACGCGGTCGGTCACGGGCCCGGTGCCAAGGGCGAGTACGACCTGGTCATCCTGGACGCGCCGGCGACCGGTCACGGCCTGGACATGCTCCGGGTGCCGCAGGTGATCGTCGACGTGGCGCCGCCCGGGCTGCTGCGCCGCGAGGCCGAGCGCGCGCTCGAGCTGCTGCGCGATCCGAAGCGCTCGGGGATCTGCGTCGTGACGCTCCTCGAGGAGATGCCGGTCAGCGAGACCCTCGAGCTGCACCAGGCGCTCTCGGAGGAGCTGCACATGCCGGTGCCTGCGGTGGTGCTCAACCAGGTGCTGCCGAAGCTCTTCCCCGCGAGCGAGCGGGAGGCCTTCCGCACGCTCCACGAGCGCATCGCTGACGATTCGCCGCTGGCGAACCTCGCGGAGGCCGCGCGCATTCGCACCGGTCGCGAGACCGTGCAGGAGCAGAGCCTGGCGCGGCTCTCGCGGCAGCTCCCGGACATCCCGCGGATCAGCCTCCCGCACCTCTTCGCGCCGGAGTTCGGGCGCGAGCACGTGGACGCGCTGAGCCGCGCGCTCGCGCAGTAGCGCTCGCGCAGTAGCGCTACTGCGGTAGGCAGATGGACGAGCCGGCGCCGCCGGTCGTCGCGGTGCAGGCGTGGCCCTCGAAGCAGTCCATCGAGGTCTCGCAGGTCGCGAAGCAGAGGAAGGTCTCGCTCGCGTCCCCGTCGAGCGCGAGGCAGAGGCCGCCGTTCGGGCAGCTCGCGTCGCGACCGCAGCGGAGCGAACAGGTCCGGCCCTCGGCCGTGGTGCCGTCGGAGCGGTCGTAGCGGAGCTCGTAGCAGCCGTCGGCGGGGTCGCCGCAGTCGTTCGCCGTGTCGCAGGGGCCGTAGAGCGGGTCGTCGGCGCAGCCGATCAGGCCGAGCAGGAGCAGGGCCCAGCGCACGATCAGGGACAGCCGCTGCTCGCGCAGGGCAGACAGATCGCGTCGCCGGTCGGGTTGCCCTCTTCGTCGAGCGTGTCCGCGCAGGTGAAGCGGGGCGGGCAGTCTTCGAGGAACTCGCAGCGCTCGTAGCAGACCCGCTGGCCGACCATCGGGTCGCCGACGAGCTCGTAGCAGGCGCCGTTGCCGGGGCAGTCCCGGTCGGTCGCGCAGTCGCCGGTGCACATCGCGCCGTCGGCGCCGGGCTCCCAGGCGACCGTGAAGCACGACAGGTCGGAGTCGCAGTCGGAGTTGGCGTCGCAGCGGGAGTAGTAGTCCCCGGTGCGTCCGTTGGTGCAGGCAGCGAGGGCGAGGGCGGCGAAGAGAAGGAGCGACTTGGGCATGGCGGTCCGACGGTTGAAGGCCTGCGGCGCTTCAATCACGCCGTCTGCCTGCAGAATAGCAGTAGACGTGGTCAGCGCCGCATCGAGCCGCGGGCGCCGGTGGTCACGTAGCGCCCATGGGGCCAGTGGCGGTACCAATCGGCCTGGATGACCGGACCGCCGGTCTCGGGGTCGAGCTCGCCCGTGGGCTTGCCGACGATGCGGACCAAGGTGCCCTGCCAGACGCGATCGGGGCCTTCGGTGTGGGCGGGGTCGAGGGCCACCTTCACCGTGAACGGGCCGCCGGCGCGCTCGGAGACCGTGACCCGGCAGGAGCCCGCGGACTCGCCATCGCAGAGGTTCCGGGGGGCCAGCGTCCGATAGGTCAGCTCGAGCTGGCCCTCGCCCATCTTGTCGACGATTCCGAACCAGGCGATCGTCTCCGAGGCGTAGGCCGCGGGGTCGCGACGGAGATCCTCGTAGTTCACCTCGGTGGTGCCCTCGACCTGATCGTCCTCGTCCCCGTAGGTCGTGTACTCGCGCGCGTAGCCCCATTGGCCCCCGCCGCACGCGGTCAACAGTGCCAGCCCCATCCACGCTGCTCTCATGGGGAGCGGTGTCCCACACTGGCGCCGGGCCGGCAAGAGCGTGCGCTTCCGCGCGTCACGGGGCTCTCTGTGCTTGCATGCCCGGTCCGCTGTTCCTAGCCTCCGCGCACCTCGGAGGTCACACGTGGACGGCAGCACCAGCACCGCGCATCAGCATGACGATCGGGCGCCCCGCGCGGGCGCCGGCACCTTGGGCCTGGAGCTCGAGACCCCTCTGATCTTCGACCAGGGAGCGAAGGGACGCCACGGCGCGTCGCTGCCGCCCCGCTCGGAGTTCCCGGACGTCGATGCGAGCGCGCGCTTCGGCAAGGCGGCTCGAAAGAGCCAGCCGCTCTTGCCCGAGGTCAGCGAGCCGGAGGCCTTCCGGCACTTCGTGCGGCTCAGCCAGCAGAACTTCGCCATCGACCTCGGCATGTACCCGCTCGGGTCGTGCACGATGAAGTACAACCCGAAGGTCAACGAGTGGGCCGCGCGCCTGCCCGGCTTCGCGCGCCTGCACCCCTTCGCGCCGGACTCGCGCGTCCAGGGAGCGCTCGAGCTCATCTGGCGGCTCGAGAGCGCGCTCGCGGAGATCTGCGGCATGGACCGCGTGTCGCTGCATCCGGCGGCGGGCGCTCATGGTGAGCTCGCGGGTCTGATGATGATCCGCGCCTACCACGAGGCGCAGGGACGGAGCCCGAAGAAGGTGCTCATCCCGGACACCGCGCACGGGACCAACCCGGCGTCGTGTGCCTTGAACGGCCTGAAAGCCGTGCCCTTCCCGGTCGACGAGTCGGGCATCGTGTTCCCGGAGAAGCTCGCGGAGTTCATCGACGACGACGTCGCCGCGGTGATGATCACCAACCCGAACACCGTCGGGCTCTTCGAGACGCACATCAAGGAGATCGCCGACATGGTGCACGCCAAGGGCGGGCTCGTGTACGGCGATGGCGCGAACCTCAACGCGCTCATGGGTCGCGGTCGGCCGGGGGACTTCGGCATCGACGTGATGCAGCTGAACCTCCACAAGACCTTCACCACGCCGCACGGCGGTGGTGGTCCCGGCTGCGGTCCCGTGGCCTACAAGGCGCTCCTCGATCCGCACGCGCCCGTACCGGTGGTGGAGAAGAGCGACGATGGGCACTTCTCGCTCGACTTCGATTCGCGGCCGGGGTCGATCGGTCGGATGCGCTCCTTCCACATGAACTTCGGCATGGTGGTTCGCGCGTACACGTACATCCGCGAGCTCGGGGCCGAGGGGCTGACCTCGGCGAGCGAGCTGGCCGTGCTGAACGCGAACTACCTGCGGGCGCGCCTGAGCGACGCCTGGCACGTGGCCTACGACCGCGTCTGCATGCACGAGGTCGTGCTCAACGACAAGCGCCTGCGCGAGACCGGCGTGGCCACCATGGACATCGCCAAGCGGCTCATGGATTTCGGCTTCCACCCGCCGACCGTCTACTTCCCGCTGGTCGTGAAGAACGCCCTCCTGGTCGAGCCGACCGAGACCGAGACGCGGCAGTCGCTGGACGAGTTCGTGGCGGCGATGAACCAGATCGCGGCCGAGGCGAACGAGAACCCCGAGCTCGTGAAGAGCGCCCCGCACCACACGCGGCTCAAGCGGCTCGACGAGGCCACCGCGGCCCGGAAGCCGGTCCTGCGCTGGCAGCCGGCCGAGTAGGGCGGGCTCCCGGCAGCGGTTCTTTCGGGAAACCACCCACGTTTCCGGGTGGTTTCATCGCACACCCCTGGCGTGACACCGCCCATGGGATCGATTAGCTTGCGCGCGTTGGGGGCCGTTGGCCCGACGCCCGGCGGGTTGCCGGGGGATGATCGTTTCTATCGAGGAGGGCTCTCGCGATGTCGCGATGCCGCTTGCTTTCGCTTCTTTCTCTGACTCTGGTGGTGCTCGTCGGCTGTGGTGACGACGATCGCGTCGGACCCGGCCGAGACATGGGTCCCGGTGGTCCAGACGCCGCCGTCGACATGGGCATGATGACCGGGTGCACACCCGGGACGACGGCCTGCGCGGGGAGCACCTTCTACACCTGTGGTGCGGATGGCATGAGCCAGGTCGACCCGATGGAGTGCCCCGGCGCCTGTGACGCGGTCATGGGTTGTGTCGCGTGCACCCCGGGTCAGCGCCGCTGCGACGGCTCGGTCTCGATGGTCTGTGCGCCGGACGCGAGCGGCTTCGTGACCGCGCGCGATTGCTCGGAGAACGGCGTCGCGTGTAGCTCGAACGGCTACTGCGCCGACGACTGTGGCGCCGCGGAGGCGAACAAGTCGAACATCGGTTGCGAGTACTGGGCCGTGCCGTTGGCCAACCTCGGTCAGTTCACCGCGGACCGCTACGACTTCCGCGTCGTGGTCGCGAACCCCGACGACATGGCCGCGAGCGTGCGGGTCTTCCGTGGCGCGACCATGGTCGCGGAGACCACCGTCGCCCCGGGTGGCCTCGACGACATCATCCTGCCCTGGGTCTCGGGGATGAGCGATGGCATCGGGGAGGGGAACACCGACAGCATCGCGACGGCGAACGGTGCGTACCGCGTCGTGTCCGACCGGCCGGTGACCGTCGCGCAGTTCAACCCCTTCGAGTACGACAACGGGGCCGTGGACGACTTCTCGTTCACCAACGACGCCTCGCTGCTCCTGCCCTCGCACTCCTTCACGGGCGAGTACATCGCGTCGAGCTTCGTGCCGCTGTCGTCGACCGTGGTGAGCCCGGGGTTCCCGCCGCTCATCCCGGAGACGCGCGATTCGCGGGCGTGGCCGGGGTACGTCGTGGTCACGGGCGTGACGCCCGAGCCCACCACCGTGAGCGTGTCCCTGACCGCCCCGGTCGCGGCCGAGCCGACGGGCAAGTTCGGGGCGTCGGGTGCGGGTACGACCGTCACCTTCACGCTGGAGCGTGGCGAGGTCGTGCATCTGGTGAGCGCGACCCCGCCGGCGTGCGCTGCCGGTCGGCCGGGCTTCGTGGATCGGGTGGACGAAGAGGGCCTCGAGTTCTGCAACGAGACCGACTACGACCTCACCGGCTCGCGGATTCAAGCCAACCACCCCGTGGCCGTGTTCGGGGGTCACTCCTGCGCATACGTGCCGTACAACGCGCAGGCGTGTGACCACCTCGAGAACCAGATGCCGCCGCTCCAGACCTGGGGCACCGAGTACTTCACGGCGCCCATGGGCGACCCGTCGTCGCCGCAGGTCCGGAACATCGTGCGGGTGACCGCCGCGTTCGATGGCACCAACGTCACCGTCGAGCCGCCGCAGGACGGCGTCAGCACCACGACGCTCGGCGCCGGCCAGTGGATCGAGTTCCAGAGCACGCAGCCCTTCCGAGTGAACGGCAGCCGCGGAATCATGGTCACGCAGTACCTCGTCGGTCAGTTCGCGAGCATGCCGGAGGCCGACCGCGGTGACCCCGCGATGGTCGTGCTCCCGCCCGGCGAGCAGTACCGAAGCGACTACACCTTCGTGACGCCCACCAGCTACAACGCCTCGACCCAGGGGCAGTCGTTCCTGCTGGTGGTGCGGCCGCCCGGCCTGGACATCACCATCGACGGCGGCACCCTCAGCGGCAGCTTCTCGGCGGTCGGTGGCCGCGAGGTCGCCATCGTCCCGGTCGAGGGCGGCACCCACCAGATGAGCGCCAGCGACGAGTTCGGTGTGATCGTCTTCGGGATGGGCCAGTTCACGAGCTACGCCTACCCGGCAGGCCTGAACCTGGAAGAGATCCTCCTCATCTGAGGCGGTCCGACTTCCCAACCACGGAGAGCCCGTCCGGGATTCGGGCGGGCTCTCTTCGTTTCGGACGACGACGAGACACGATGACCACTCCGCCTGCATCTCCCGGTGACGCTCCTGACCATATCGGGACCGCAATCCGCCGACTCGACGGTGAGGAGGAAGGCGACTGGCTAGAGGCCTTTGATGCGATAGCGGATGCCGACGGACGTCACGAGGTCGCCGAAGAAGTGGCGCAAATTGGTGAGGTCTCCGCTTTGCGAGCAATCTTGGCCCGCGGCATCGAGGTCGATCACGTTGGAGACCTTGGGGATACCCTTCTCGAGCTGGCAGCGATGAGTGGGCCGGATGCTGTCGCGTGCTTGCTTGAGGCGGGGGCCGACCCAGCACTTGGCCTCCCGCTGGTGAGAGCTGCCTTTGCCGGCCACCTTGAATCCGTCCGGCTGCTGCTCGAGGCCGGCACCAATCCTGATCAAGCCAACCCCGGCTTCCCCACCGCGCTGGGTACGGCGCGAGCGAAGGGAAACCGAGGCATCGAGGCGCTCCTGCTCCAACACGGTGCGTCTCGTGAGGTTGGATAGAGCTCCTGTGATGACCGATCGAGATCGCGAGCATCAGCGTTCGGCAGTCTTCCGTTTCGAGGGACCGAGCTGACCGGGGACCGAGCTGACCGAGGTTGACTCGATCGACACTGGTGACCGCCGCCGGTCGGAGCTGACCCAGGTGGCGGCCGCCGGCGGATTTTGGCGGTCCGCCATCTCAGCACGCCGGAAAGCTAGACAATCGACCACCGGCGTCGCGGCCCGATGCTTGCTCATCCACCCACCATGACGCGGCGGCGGTATGTGGAAGCGGGGCGCACGACCGGTAACGACCGGCGCACGACGCGACGCCATCACCTGTTCACGCCGGACCCCGCGGGGATGATGGCCCAGATCTTCTGGTACTGCCTGGGCATCGCGGCTCAGGAGTTCAACGTCACGATTCACGCGGCCATGCTGCTCTCGACCCATCCGCACACCACGGTGTCGGACAACGAGGGCAACCTTCCTGATTTCCGTCGGCGCTTCCATCGTCTGCTGGCCATGTGCACGAAGGCGTTCCGTGGCTGGCCGGAGGAAGTCTTCAACAAGGCGCAGGCTGGGGAGCACGAGCTCCTGACTCCGAAGGCGATGGTCCGAAACCTCGCCTACCTGATCGCGAACCCGGTACTGGCGGGCGCGGTGCGCTACGCGAAGGACTGGCCTGGAGCGAAGACCCTCGCCCGAGACATCGGTCGGCGCGTCGTCCGGGTGCCTCGCCCGCCCTTCTACTTGGATCCCAAGAACCCGATCTGGCCCGAGTGGAGTGAGGTCCGGCTCGAGATGCCGCAGATGTTGATCGACCACTACGGAAGTCTCGAGAACGCCCAGCGCGCGATCGAGGACGAAGTGAAGCGTTTGGAGCGCGAGGCTCTTCGGAAGAGCAAGGAGCTCGGCCGACCTTTTGCTGGTGCCCGTCGCGTGCTTCGGACCAAGCACACCGCACGTGCACGAAGCCATCAGGACTTCGGTTCTCTGAATCCTCGCTTCGCTGCCGGTGGGGACGTGGAGGCAGCCCGTGCCGCGATTCAGCGGTTCCGCGCATTCGACGCTGACTACGATGCAGCGCTCGCGCGTTGGACCGCCGGCGACCGTGACGTCTGCTTCCCGCACGGTACTTGGTGGATGCGAGTCCACCATGGGGTGCGCTGTCATCCGCCACCTTGAGGTCCTCAGCGTTGGTTCGAGCCCTGTTTGCCGCCGGCGAGCAGGGCTTCTTGCGTCCGTCGCATGGCCTCAGCGCGACGGACACGCAGTGACCCGATAGACTTGCCGTCCTGCTGGACTAGACTGGGGTTCAGCGGAGGTCATCGGATGGGCTGACGCCGAGCCGTCTCCCCGAGAGCGCGAGAACCTGGGGAACACGCACCCATTCCGAGCACCCAACCTCGGTTGGATCTTGGTCGGGATCTGTCTCGCGTCTTCGCTGTACGGTATGCTCCTTGGGGCAGCAGGCGGTGGCGGTGCATCGGGGGCGCTTCGCGCCACCCGGGCCGCCTGTTTCGCCGAGGGAACCGAGGTGATGATGGGGGACATGTCCCTCGCACCGATCGAGGACGTTGAGGTCGGTCAGCGAGTCTACAGCCACAGCGGCTGCGCTGCGCCTACCGAGGTGGATGGCACCTGGCGGGTCGCCCGCTTGGAGTTCGCACATGGCGGCTCGCGGAGCTCTGAGCGAACGATGCTGTCGATCGCTCGACCCCAGAGTTGGTTTGAGTCGCGGGGGCTTCGCCATGCGGGCGATGCAGTATTCCTCGACGAGGAAGTGCTCGGTGCATCTGGCGAGGCGCTCATGCTCTCGCTCGAGCCGATGCCGCCTGTGGACGAAGGGGATGGCTGCGTGGTGGTCACCACAAGTCGGAGCCTGGTCGACGAGCGGGTCCAGTTGGAGCTCGACAGTCGGGGAGAGCGACTGGAGGCGACCCCCGAGCATCCGATCTTCAGCCCGAGTCGTGGCGGCTGGGTCGCCGCTGCCGAGCTTCGCCATGGAGATGCGGTGCAGGTCGCGGACGGGCTTGCGTTCGTGTCGAACACCCGCTCCGTTCGAGGACGGGCGGAGGTCTACAACCTCGAAGTCGAGTACTCGCACGAGTACGCGGTCACCAACGAAGGCGTCCGTGTCCACAACAACTGCTGGTTGGACAAGGCGGTCTGGGCCATGGGCCGGCTGCATCGTGACGAGATTCCGGCTCGGCTGTGGCGAATCGCCGGGGGAAGTCTCCATGGGCACCACATCATCCCGAAGGGACTAAGCCGAGGAGCCAACGGTCGGTTGGCCTCCCAGCTTCGCACGCTCGCGCGTCGCTGGGGCATGGAGGACATCGCGAACGACACCCGGAACTTGGTCCCGGCCCCGTACTCGTACGTTCACTCGGAGGCCGGACTCCAACGCGTTTACGACGCGCTCAAGGAGTCACGCAGCCGTCGAGACTTCTTCTCGAGACTCGAGGAACTTAGGCAGCAGATGTGGGACGGATCATTCTATGATGGGATCGAGCTATGAAGGCCAGCCCACCGGCTCTTTCGGATGGCGCTCCGGACCACGTCGGGAGCGCAATCCGCCGGCTCGATGGGGAGGAGGAGGGCGACTGGCTTGAGTCGTTCGATGCCATCGACGACGATGACGGCCGTCGTGAGGTCGCGGAAGCGGCGGCGCGATTCGGGGAGGCGGCCGCGCTACGCGCAATGCTGGCCCGTGGGATAGAGATCGACGAGCCGGGCGGTATCGGCAGCACCCTACTCGAGTTGGCGGCGGGAATGGGTGGGTCGGAGGCTGTCGAGTGCTTGCTGGAGGCGGGCGCCGACCCAACTCTGGGCCTCCCGCTGGTGAGAGCAGCCTTTGCCGGCCACCTTGAATCCGTCCGGCTGTTGCTCGAGGCCGGCGCCAATCCTGATGGGGCCAATCCTGGCTTCCCCACCGCGCTCGGCACTGCACGAGCGAAAGGCAACAAGGAGATCGAAGCGCTCCTGCTCCAATACGGTGCCTCCCGTGAGGTTGGAGGCGCGGCCTCGGAGGTGGTTCTTCGCCACAGACCGGCATCGGCATCAGGGAATCCGGATTCGTCCCACCTCCCGGCCCTCAGAGCGTCGTTGGACTCCATCTTTGGAGGCGGGGGGCGAGAAGAGCGGTTCGGCGGCGAGCTACCCATCGAGCTCGCTGCCGTGCCCCCATCCACGTCGGCTCCTTGGTGGACTGTCTTCACACTTGGGATGAGCGCTCTCGAGACCACGAGCCGGCATGCGCCCGAGCCCCGGCTGACCGAACTGAGCCTGCGACTGCCGGCGGACTGGGACATCGAGCAGGCGCTCTCATCCTCGGGTGCCTCTCAGTGGCGCTGGCCGATCGAGCAGCTCGTGCACCTCGCCCGACTGCCCCACGAGTACCGAACGTCGTTGGTACCTGGGGACACGGTCCCGAACGGCGACCCACCGGAGCCGTTCGACCAGACCACCGCGCTCTCGGGGTGGCTCCTGCTGCCCGACACCATCGCGACGAACGAGGCGCTCGTTCTCGATCTCGGCGCCACGCGCGTTCACGTCCTCGCGTGCTACGCGCTGCATGCGTCCGAGACGAAGGTGAAGCTCGAGCAGGGACTCGACACGCTCATGCGCGAGCTCGCTGCCGCCAACCTCACACCAGCGCTGGACCCTCGACGTCCACCGGTAGTCTAGCGAGCATCGCAGCTCGACGGTCAGGCGTTCATGAAGCGGGGCTCGCCCAACCACGGTCGGGTCACCCCCAGGGTGCCGCAGACGGCGTCGGTCCAGCGGCTGCCGAGCGGGCGGTCGAAGACCAGAGCGGGATCCACGGGCGTCCGCAGCCACTGGCCGCTCTCGATCTCCCGATCGAGCGCCCCGGGCTCCCAGGTCAGGTGGCCGAACAGGAACAACAGCCGGTGCTGCTGCTCCAGCATGTCCACCACGGCATCGGGCGAGGCCGTCACGCCCACGCCCGCGCTCAGCAGGCAGCTGTCTTCCGGGAGCTCGTCGTTCTTCCGTGCGTCGAAGAGCAACCACGCCACATCTGGCCGCACCCCACCACCGCGGCCGACCTGTGGCTCGGGCAGCAGCGCGGGCATGCCCATGCCACGAGTCTCGATGCCAAAGCGATCGAGCGCCGACACCAGCGTTCGATCCGTCGCCTGGTTCAGCAAGAACCCCAGCGACCCCTCCTTGCCGTGCACGGCCACCAGCACGAGGGCCTCTCGGTGAGCCGCGGGGCTCTCCGAAGTGGCCGCGAGCAGGAACGCGCCGGAGGGTTGCATCGACCTCCATGGTGCCACGGACCAGAGACAAAAGGGAACGACCCCCGAGTGTGGCTCCCGCAGCGGCCGACGCACCGCGTCAGTCGAGCTGTGCCAGGAGCCGACCGAGGCGATCGTTCGCCTCCGCCCGATGTGCGCGGAACGTGTCACTGGTGACAATGGACCGACGAAGGTCGCCCGGGGTCCCGACCACCTGCCCGGCCACGATCATCGCGTGCAGCGCATGCTCGGCGTCCGCATAGACCAGCGCCGCCAGCGGATCGTGCGCCGGCCACACCGACACGTCCTCCAGGTCCCACACGGCCAGGTTGGCCAACGCGCCTTCCGCGATCACCCCGGCACGCAACCCGCGATGCAGCCCGCCGGCGAACCCCCACACCTTGTGCAGCAGCCCCGCCGGGGTCGCCTCCTCGAGCACGTGCCGCGCTCGCGTCCGCGCCCGCCACACGCCCCGCGCATCGCCCGTCTGATGCAGGAACGCCGCGTACGCATCGGAGAAGCTCGCCGGCGCCGTCGCGAACCCGGCCGCGTAGCGCAGCTCCTCGCGTAGCGAGCACGAGTCGTTGCTCGCCGCCGCATCCGTCGCGACGCCCCAGCGCACACCCGCGCGCTGCCACAGATCGATTCGCGCCGGGAATCCAAAGTGCAGCTGCGCGTGCGGACACGCGATCAACGTGTGCCGCTCATCGAACGACTCGAGCTCCTCGCTGTTCACGAAGAGCGCGTGCGCGAACACGGCCGGTACCTCCAGCACGCCCAAGTCCCGAAGCCACCCCACACAGCTCCGGTTGTGTCGGTCCCGCGCCCGCTCGGCCTCCTCGACCGACTGCGCCAGGTGCGCGTGAATGGGCACGCCCAGCGCATCGTGCTCGTCGAGCACCCGCTCCCAGAGCGACTCGCTCACCGTGTCGGTCGCGTGCGGACCGAGCGCCGCGACGATCCCACGCTCCGCCAACCCCGCATCCCGCGCGATCGTGATCGTCGCCTCGAGCTCCGCCTCCCAGCGGTCCACTCCCGGCCCGTCGAGATCCTGCAGCGTCGGCGCGATCACCGCGGTCATCGGCAGCTCGGCCAGCGCGCGCGCGATCGCCTCGCCGTGGAAGTAGTGGTCCCACACCAGACCAACGCCACTCAACAACCGGTCGTACGCACCCATACGCGCGAACGCCGCGATGTCCTCGGCGCTCAGCAATCGCTCGAAGCGATAGAAGAGATCCTCGACGACGTTGCCATCGGTCTGTGCGAACCCGATGCCCCGCAACGCGTGCAGCGCGACGTGGGTGTGGGGATCCACGAACGCCGGGCTGACCAGCTTGTCACCCAGGTCCAGGTCGACCTCCCCAGTCCGCGCTCCCTCGGAGACGCCGACGATCCGGCTCCCCTCGATCTCCACCGTGGCTGGACCGATCCGATAGGGGTGGCCCCCCAGGACGACCTGTCGTGAAAACACCCGCATGGTCACACCATCATGTATCACGGGTGGCCCCGTTCTCCGCGCCCACTCCCTGCTAGTGCGGGGCTCAGACCGGTTGACGGGAGATCCGTGGTCTGGGTGGGTTCGATGGGGTGTCCGCGAACCGAGGAAATGCCGAAGTATTTTCGAGCGTGAGGGGACGACCGCAGGGGGCGTGCGCAGGGCGCGTAGCGCCCTTCAACCGGGCTGAGCCCCGCGCTAGAGTGGCACCAATGGGCTCCCCCAAACGGGCTCCGGTGCGCATCGCCGACGATGCGCCCACCATCGACGACCCGCTCGTCGGGAGCGTGCTCGCGGACACGTACCGCGTGGAGGCCATCGTCGCCGATGGAGGCATGAGCCGCCTCTACCGCGCGAAGCACACGCGCCTCGGACTCACGGTCGCGATCAAGGTCGCGCACATGTCGCGCAGCCACCGGCCGGAGTCCGCAGAGCGAGCCGAACGCGAAGCCCGCGCACTCGCCAAGCTCGAGTGCGAGCACGTGGTGAAGGTGCTCGACCTCTGCATCACCGACGACCAACGCCCCTGCGTGGTCACCGAGCTCCTGCGCGGCGAAGACCTCGCCGAGCACCTGGCGTCGCACCCTCGGCTCCCGGTCGACCGCGCGGTCGCCCTCGCGCTCGACATCTGCCGTGGCCTCGAGCCGGCCCACAAGGCGGGCTTGGTCCATCGCGACCTGAAGCCCTCCAACGTCTACCTCGCCGAAGTCGAAGGCCGCGAAGTGGTGAAGGTCCTCGACTTCGGCGTCGTGAAGCTCGAAGGCGCGGAGACGCTCACGCACGAAGGCGCCTTCGTCGGGACGCCGGGCTATATGGCACCCGAGCAGGCGGAGGCCGCCTCCGACGTCGACGAGCGCGCGGACGTCTACGCGGTCGGCGCGATCCTCTACCGCATGCTCAGTGGCGAAGCGCCCTACGGCGATCTCGACGCCCCCAAGACGCTGGCCAAGCTCCTCACCGAGCCACCCGTCCCGCTCGCGGAGCGCTCACCCACCATTCCCGCAGACGTCGCCAAGGTGGTCGACGACGCGATGAGCCGAGACCCCGGCGAACGGATCCCCACGGTTCGCTCACTCCGTGAACGGCTCGAAGCGCTCGCCCCCGCGCCGGTGGACATGGGCGGTTGGGCACGCACCCGAGCCCTCGGAGCCGCGCTCTCCGCCAGTCTCGCTGCGGCGCTCTGGCTCCTGGCCGCGGGCGCCGCCTTCGTGGCCGAGGTCGAGCTTCGCGACGACTGGTCTCCGCCCACCCCCGAGACGATTGCGGTCGCGGCCTGTGTGCTCGGCGCCGCCGTCGGGGTGGTCGCGCTGAGGCGCCTCCTTCGCGCGTGGCGCAGCCGCCGAGCGCTCATCGCCGAGCGCGTACGAACCATGGGCGCGCTCACCACGTCGCTCGTGCTCTTCGCGCTCGTCACCCTGATCGCCGCCGCGTTCCACTGGCTGCTCGGCAAGGTCGAACCCTTCGTGCCCTACGAGCGTTGCGCGATCCTCTCACTGGCCGCGCTCACGTTCATCGCACGCTTCACGGCCCGCGCGAAGACATAGCGCCCCGTCAGGTTGGCGCGGCGCTCCATGAGCTCGGAAAGACTGTCCCTCGGGTGCAGAACTACACCCGAGGGACGCTCTTGAGTTCTTTCCGAGTTCACACAGAGCAGTGGAAGACGCAGCAACTTCGAGCGTTGACGCATGAGCTGCGCACACGGGTGCCTCGAGCTCTGTGAACGGGGAAAGAACTCAAGAGCGTCCCTGGGGTACAGGAGTCCGCTGGAGCTGGAGCTGGAGCTGGAGCTGGGCGGCTTGCGCTACTGGGGCGTGGGGGGCTGCAGGCGGTCCCGTAGCGCTTCGAGGTGTTCGGCACCTGCGCCGGTTGCGGCTTCGAGCTGGGCGTCGACCGCTGGCAACGCGTCGGCGCCGTACAGCCGTTCCACGAGCTGGCCCGCAGTGCTCGCGATCGTGTCGTCCCGACTGCCCGCGAGTACCACGAGGTCTTCCTGCATCTCCGGGAGCGCGACGGCGTCGGGCGCGGTCCGCGAGAGCGAGGCGTATCCGTCGAGGGCCTCCGAGTACCAACGGTGGTTCAGGTGGTCCCGGTATCGGAGCACGAGCGGCCTCGGGTCCTCCGGGCGTGCGTGGAGCGCGCCACGGATGACCCGCTTCTCCGCGTCGGACAACGTCTCGCCGGTGGTGAGCTTCAGTCGTAGCGAGTCGAGCGCCTCGTCGGAGGGCCAGCCATCCCACGGGTCGCCGCCACGCGGCTCGACGGCGACCGGCTGTGCCGCCGGCGCGTCTGGCTCGATCGGCTCACCGACTTCCGGCTCTGCCGTCTCCGACTCGTCATTGCTCGGTTGCTCCGCGCCCGGCTCATCCGGTTCGTCGCCGCTCATCGAGACCACCGCCGCGATCACCGCGATCGCCACGAGCGCGACCAACCCGAGCATCCACCCACGACCGCCCTCCGCTTTCGGTGCGGGCGGCCTCTCCGGATGGGCCACCGGCTCCACCGGCGCTGGCTCCGCATCGAGCGAGTGCAGCGCCGAAGCCCCGAGCTCCTCCGTGTTCCCTTCGCTCGGACCCTCGACGTGCTGCGCATGCAGGGCCTCGTCACCCACCGCTTCCCGCGGGAGCATCACGATGGCGCTCGCCAGCTCCGACGCGCGCTGGAACCGGTCGGCCGGGTCCTTCTGCAGCGCCTTGGCCACGATGTCGCCCCAGCTCTCGTGCAGCTTGGGAATCAGCGCATCGACCCGCGGCGGGATCGTGCGCAGGTGATCGCGCAGCACGCTCGCGGGCTTCCCCTCGAAGGGCCGAGTCCCGGTGAGCATCTGGAAGAGCAGGATGCCGGTCGCGTAGATGTCGGTCCGCGCGTCGACCGTGCCGCCGCCCGCCTGCTCGGGCGACATGTATGCCGGCGTCCCCAGCACCACGCCTTCGTCGGTCAGGCTGTGACCCCGCCCGTCCACGAACTTCGCGAAGCCGAAGTCGAGCAAGCGCACCATGAGCCGCCCGCTCTCCTTCTTCTCGATCCACACGTTTCCGGGCTTCAGGTCCCGGTGCACGAGCCCCTCGCCGTGCGCGTGCTCGAGCGCGTTCAGCAGCTGGAGCGCGATGTCCGCGATCCGTTTCGGCGAGAGCACCTCGTCGCGAAGGTGCTCGAAGAGGTTCTGCCCCTCGAGCTTCTCCATGACCAGGTAGGGCATGTCGTCCCAGCTGCCGAAGTCGGTGACGTCGACGATGTTCGGATGGGAGACCGCCGCCAGCGTTCGCGCCTCGCGCTCGAAGCGCTGATGCATCGACTTGTCGGTCAGCCGCTGGGCCAGCAGCACCTTCACGGCGACCGGGCGCTTCAGGCCCAGGTGCTCGGCCTCGTAGACCGCCCCCATGCCGCCCTCACCGAGGACCGCCTTCACCTCGTAGCGGTCGTCGATGATGGTTCCAACGGTGATCGTTGGCTTTTCTTCGTTCTCAGTCGCGGCCACGAGAGCTCCGAGCGGAGCGTATGATAGTTGAGCCCCGAGTTGGCGTACCATGTCCGCCATGCGCTTCCTCTTCGGCGATTCGGTTCCCTTCGAGGGTGGCTACGACGTGCTCGAGGCGCTGCGGCTGTGGGTCGACGCATCGGCGGACCTCCTGCAGACGATCGCGACGATCGAGGGGCACGAGCGCGGCGTCGGCAAGCGCGCGCAGGAGCAGCTCCACGCCATCAGCGCCGTCGACGGCTTCTTCGACACCGTGGTGCAGCGGATCGTCGAGGAGGCGGCGAGGGCCGGCGAGCCCGATCTGATGGCGCCGCACGCGCGCGAGCTCACCGAGCAGGTCAAGGCGATGGCCGCCCACGTGCGCGAGCAGAGCGCTGCCCACCTCGACGGAGACCAGCGCGCGGTCGCGGCCGAGGTCGAGGGCCTGGTCGACCAGCTCACGCTGCGCCTCTGCGAGTACCTGCTCACGGGCCCGCTCCCCATCCAGGGTTGGGAGCTCACCCTCTCGTACGACGGGCCCGCTCGAGGCCGCGTCTCGCTGCACTACCCGGAGGCGATCGACGGACGCTTCGTCCTCGACCTCGCCCGGGATCCGAGCTGGTCGCAGCCGAAGCGCGTGGCCGATGTCTGCGCCGACGTGGTGCTCGAGGTCGGGGTGAAGAAGGCCTTCCTCCGCAGCACGCTCAACCCGGAGGTCGCACCCCTCGACGAGCTCTACCTGACCTACCTCGAGCTCGGCGAGGGCTCGATGAGCCTGCGCCTGAGCCGGCGACCCGAGCAGGGCGAGACCTTCCTGATCATCGACGCGGAGCTGAGCCCCGACACGGTCGTCGGGAAGATCCGTCGGCCCGGTGACGGCTCCGAGACCCCGCACCCGTCGCCTCACGAGGACCACGCGACGCTCCGTCGGCTCCACGCGGCGCTCCGCGACCACGCGCGCCCGCTCACGCACCACGAGGGCGTGCTCGAGAGCGTGCGGCTCGATGGCGAGGCGCGACCGGTCCGTGGAGACCTCACGCGCGACCTGCTGGCTCGCATCGGCGGTCGGCTCGCCCCGATCGTGCTCCAGGTCCACGCCCACTCGCCCAACCCCATCGAGCTCTCGCTCAAGCGCGAGCACGACGACGGACGCCGCGAGGAGCTCTACCTGAACAACGACGAGCTCCGGCAGCGCCTCGCGGTCGTGCCCGACGAGGACCTCACGCTCTTCGCGGGGATCCCCTTCTTGCTGGAGGGGCGCTCGGTCCCGGGCGCGGAGCCGGACGAAGCGGAGGAGCCCGAAGAGGCCGAGTCGCCCGAGCCCGTCGAAGAGCCCGAGCCGGAGACCAAGCCGCGACTGGAGCTGGCGTCGGCGGACGAGGAGCTGGCGTCGGTCGAGGTGGACCTGGAGTCCGAGCTCGGCGGGGCTGCGACGGACGAGGCCGAGGAGAACCCGCCGGACGAGACCGACGAGGAAGCGGAGCCCAAGCCGGCGGCGCCCCGGAAGCCCAAGGCTCCACCACGCCGGCCGAGCGCCCCGCCGCGCCGTGCGAGCACGCCGCCGCGCCGCAGCGAGCGGCCGAGCCAGGTTCCGCCGGTCGCGGCGAAGCTCCCGAAGAAGCCCGAAGGCGACTGACGGAACACGAACGCGGCCCGCTCCGAGGAGCAGGCCGCGTCCGTTCGCTGCGTTCGTATCAGCGGCAGCGAGCGCCAGGGGGGCACCGGACCCAGCGGCGGCGCAGGCGGCGCCACTCGGTCGGGCGGGTGCGGTCGCTGCGGGGCACGACCAGCGAGCCGACGAACTCACCGTTCTCGTAGATGGCCTCGATCTGTCGGTGCGCGTCCTGCAGGTCCGCGTCGCTGATGACGCCGTTGCTGGTCGCCTTGTAGAGCTGGACGGTCACTCGCACCGGGAAGCGCGGGTCGCGCTGCAGGCGGAGGTTGCCCATCTCGCGGAAGGGACCGAGCGCGTCGCCGTGGCCGATGACGGCCTGTTCGACGTCGCTGCGGCCGCGGGTGCTGCGACGGGCGCCCGAGGGCATCGCCTGCGGCACCGCGCCACCGGCACCCATGGCCATCTCGTCCATCATCATCCCCTGGAAGCGCGGCGAGCGATGACGGAGCGGCACCTGGATGAGCATCATCATGTCGGCGCCCTCTTCCAACGCACCGGCGTCCTGCGCGCGGGCCTCGCCCTGCTCGATGCGGGCCTGGACCGCGCTGCGGCGCTCGGCGGTGAACATCGTGCGCTGACCCTCGTGGTTGTGGAAGAGCTGCTGGCCCCAACCCTGGAAGCTCTGGTCGCCCGAGCGGTTCTCGATGATGGTCGCGCTCATGCCCTGCCGGGTGACGAGCAGCACCATCACCGCCGGGCTCTCCGGCTGGCTCTGGTAGTTGTAGATGACCGGGTTGAACTCGGCGGTGCCGCGAGCGCTCAGCGGCACGAAGACGTGCTGCGCGCTGACCAGGTAGTGGGTGTCGCGGGGCGCGGTGAAGTCGTCCTCGCCGATCAGGCTGGTCGGGTCGCTGAGGTATGCCTTCAGGTTGCTGAGCACCTCGCGCAGCGGCACCGGGTGGAGCTGCTCGCCCTCGCGGTGGTTGCCGACGCGGATCCACATGTCGCGCGAACGGATGTCGGCGGTGCGGTCGCTGAAGTTCGGGTGCCGGATGACCGGCAGCAGGTGCGTGCGGTGCGTGCCGTTGGCCAGCGGCTCGCGGACCTGCAGCGTCACGTCGCTGATGTTCGGGCCGACCGACGACCCCTGGAAGCGACCCGTGTCCTCCCACATCACGTTCACGACGTTCAGGCCGAGCGCCTGGGTCCGGCGCTGGAGATCGGAGTCGCTGGGCATGCCGACGACCCGTTGAATGGTCTCGCGGAACGAGACCTGGTCGGGTCGGATGCCCCAGCCCTGCGCCTCGGCGGGCGTGTGGGCGAACGCGACGCCAGCGATGGCGAGCGCGACGAGAGCCAGCAGGCTCCGGGGTCGAGTGGGAACGGGGCGAACTCGCATCGAGTGGCGCTTCATGACTTCCTCCATGGAGAGAGCAGACGCGGCAGATCCCGGAACGATCTCGACGAATTTTCCCCTGAAGAAAGTCGCCAAGGAACCGCCCACTCCCCGTGTCCCACGCCCCCAAGGGCGCTCCCATACCCGGGGACGATCGTCGTCACGGCGTCATTGGCCGACCGAATTTCCCTGGGAATCGCACGTTTTGGCCAGGGGACGATCGTCGTCACGGCGTCGTTGGCTCAGCGCTCCCTGACGTCGCGTCCCACTCGTGCAAGAAATGGCTCGTGCTTCGTCGCGTCTCCCTGCTCCTCTTCGCCGGCTGTGCGCTGGCTCCCGCGGAGGGGAGTCGCACCGAGGCCGTGGTGTACGGAACCGACGACCGCGCCCCTCTCGACCCCGCCGTCTACCCCGAGATCGCGCAGACCCTCGCGGCCCTCGTCCCCGCGGACCGACTCTCCATCGAGGGCGACCGAGTCACGCTCGCCGCGACCACGCTCGCCGAGCGACTCGGTGGTCCGCTCTGCGATGGCGAGCGCTTCGCGACCGAGCTCTCGCTCTCCGATTGCAGCGCCGTCTTGGTCGCCCCGGATGCGGTGCTCACGGCCGCGCACTGCGTGCCGAACGACGCCGCCTGCGAAGCGCTCCGCGTCGTCTTCGGCTACCGCCGCGACGCAGGCACGCTGACTCCCGTCGACCCCGACCAGGTCTTTCAGTGCGTCGCCCGCGAGGCCGAGCGGCTCGCGCTCGATCAGGTCCGCCTCCGACTCGGGCGCGACACGGGGCGCACGCCGCTCCCGCTGGGGCGTGCCCGTGCCGGCGACGCGATCACCATCGCCGGTCATCCCGCCGGTGCGCCCGCGCTCGTCGAAGAGCTCACGGTGGACCGCCGCGAAGGGGATGGCTTCGTCCTCTACGCGGACGTGGAAGACGGCAGCTCGGGCTCGCCCGTCATTCGCGACGGAACGCTCGTGGGCATCCTGGCCGCGGGCGAGACGGACTACGAGTGGACCGGGGACTGCTTCGCGTCGCGTCGGCTGTCCGATGGCGAGGGGGAGGGCGCCTGGGCGAGCGACGTCACCCACAACGGCGGCTGTCAGGCCGCCGGGACGCCGCCGCCGATCACTCTGCCGCTCGCGCTCCTGCTGCTCGCCATGCGAGCAGCGCCGCGGCAATCTCGACGGCGTGGTGCTTCTGCGGGTTGTGCCCGCCGTCGGGATAGGCGTGAGCCTCGCCGCCAATCGAGCGAGCGGTGTCGCGCATGATGGCGTCCTCGATCATCGGGTCGTCCTCGCTCCACGCGTGAAGCGTCGGGAGGCCCGACCTGCGAACGTCCGCGAGGGCGCTGACGTGCTCGGCCATCGAGGTCTCGCTGAGGATCCGCATCGTCCGGCTGAGCTCGTCGTCGCTCGCGTGGCGGAAGCCGGACGCTTCGAACATCTGCCGCATCGGCTTCTTCAGCAGTCGCCGCGCCACTGGTGAGCCGAGCACCTTTCCGATGCTGCGAAAGGGTCCGCGCCGCAGCGCACGATGCACGCGCAAGCCTGGGGACGCGATCAGGCCGAGCCCCGCGAACGCGTCCGGTGCCAGCACCGCGGCCCGCGCGGCGACCACGCCGCCCATCGAGTGCCCGACCACCACCGGTCGCTCGAGCCCGAGCGCCTCGCTCACCGCGAGCACGAAGCGCGCACGCGCGGGCACATCGAGCCCCGGCGCCGTCGCAGCCGGCGTGTCACCGAAGCCAGGCATGTCCACGCGCACCACGCGGCCTCCTCGGCTCAGCGGCGGCGCCAGCCAGCGAAAGTCGCGTCCGCTGCCCGGGAGCCCGTGCACGAGCAGGAAGCAGGGGCCCTCACCCTCATCGGTGTAGGCGAAGGTGCGCCCCGGCCCGATGAAGGCCTCGAGCTTGGCGGGATCGGACGGTTCCGGCGGTCGGGACACGGCGACGCGAGGATGGCGGGCCCCGACCTCGAAGGCAAAAGGTCCCTGACGCTTCGTCCCTCGACCGACCCACCTCCTTGCCCCCACGGAGACCGAGCACTACCTCTGAAGGGTTCGATGTCTTTGACCAACACGAACGGACAGGAGCTCTTCGGTGTGCCCTTCGGGCCCGGAAAGAGCCCGTTCAAGGTCAAGGGCGTCGCCTACAAGGGGCACCTCGACTACACCGAGCGCTACGTCCCGGGCGGCGTCCGCGCCATGGTCGCGGAGCTGAACGACCCGGCCCAGACCCACTTCTTCGACCAGCCCTTCCTCGCGGCGAGCAAGTACGACGTCTTCCCCCTCGCGCAGGCCGGCGTCGCCTGCGGACACCTGACGCGGCTGAGCTTCCCGCAGTTCATCCGCATCCGCTCGCGCGTCCAGGCCGAGCAGGACATCAAGGGCGTCTACAAGTTCTTGATGAACCTGGTCTCCGCCGAAGCCATCGCGCAGCGCATCCCGAAGATCATGGCTCAGTACTTCGACTTCATCGAGACCGAGATCACCGATGTCGAGAAGCACCGCGTGGTCAACATCCAGCATGGGGTGCCCACGGCACTCGCGGGCTGGCACGCGCTCGTGTGCACCTCGTACATGGACACGATCCTCAAGCTCGCCGGCGCCACCGCCCCGCGCACGTCGGCGGAGCTCTTCGGCGACGAAGGCGAAGCTCATGGCGTCCCCGTGAGCGCCATCGAGTACACCATCGCCTGGAGCTGAGGCTCTGGCGCGACTCGCTACTTGTTCATGTCCGGCCAGTTCTTGGCCGCGCGGTTGTAGAGGTAGAGGGCGATGGTGGAGACCACGCCGATGATCGCGAAGTAGTACCAGACCGTGTACGGCTGGTAGGTGTGCCAGAGAAGGTCGGTGGTCTCCTGGCCGTTTCTGCCGATCACTTCCATCAGCTTCGCGAACGCCTCCTCGCGCGGCACGCCGACCGCCTCCGCGAGCGTGTCGATGTCGCCGTTCCAGCTCGCGCCTTCCGCGAAGTCGGTGTGCTCGAGCAGGTACTTCTGCGCGAGCACCGCCTTCTCGCCCTTGCTCCCGTAGAGCGAGCCCGCCATCAGGCTGCCGACGAAGCCGCCGATGCCGACGGGGATGTTCACGTAGCCGAGGTACTGACCCTTCTTGCCGGGGGGCGCGATCTTGCCGAGGTACTCGTTCTTCTTCGGGCCGGTGAGCATCTCACCGAGCGAGAAGAGGCCGACGCCGCAGAGGAAGATCCAGCCGTTCTGCGTGATGCCGGCGACGATGATGCCGCTCGTCGCCACGATCATGCCGCCGAGCATCGCGCTGAGCGTTCGCATCTTCGCGACCGCGATGCTGATCGGAACGACGAAGATGACGATCAACGCGGCGTTCAGGTTCAGCATGTTCTCCTGCTTCACCAGGAGCCCGTGTTCCCGCGTCTCGGTCCAGATCTCCGGAAGCGAGAAGGTCTCCGCGATGTCGCCGCTGTAGACCCAGTCCGTGAGGAAGTTCGGGTGGAGATCCCACAGCTGGTACATCATCAGCCAGAAGCCGCTGAGGATGAGCAAGAAGGTCATCAGGCGAGGCTGGAAGAAGTTCACCAGCGTCTCTCCGAAGACGGCGAGGAAGCTTCGCTCGTCGACCTTCTCGTGCTTCTTCTCCGTGTAGGTGAAGAGCATCAAGTAGTTGAGGCTCACGATGCCCGCGCATCCGTAGAAGACCCAGTCCCAGCCCCAGCTCCGCAGCAGGCCGGCGAGCGGCGGTCCGATCATCGCGCCGACGTTCACCAGCCAGTAGAAGATGCCCCAGCCCTTGCTCGCGTTCTGGTCGTCGAGGTGCTGCGCGAGCGAGCCTTGAATCCCCGGCTTGAACTGGGCCGTGCCCATCGCGAGGATCATCGTGCCGATGAAGAACCCGGCGAACGTGCGCTGGGTCGCCATCAGCACGTAGCCGACGATCTTCAGCGTGACCGAGAACGCGATCGTCTCCTTGTAGCCGTAGCGGTCCGCGAAGCCGCCGGTGAAGGTGGGCAGGATCGACTGGAAGACGAACCACCAGGCGTAGATGATGCCCTTGTCCTCCGACGTGAAGTGGAGCCCGCCCGGCTCGTCGGCCTGCATGATGTAGATGGGCACCACCATGCGCATGCCGAAGTAGGCGAGGCGCTCCCACATCTCCATGGTGCAGAGCATCCAGAAGGCTCGGCCGAGGGCGGTGGACGGCTTGGGACTGGGGGGCTGTTCGGTCACGGCGAGCGGGCATACCAGCGTGGGGCCTTTCGCCGCAACGCGCGCCATCACACCCTTTGTCCCCCCTGTGCGATGGGCTACGGTCCGAGCGATGCCGGAGACCACCCGCCTGATGGCCTCCTTTCCGTGCCTCGAGTGCGAAGCGACCCTCCTGGTCGCCAAGCCCGAGCACCGGGAATTCGACTGCCCGCGCTGTGGCGCGAAGGCCAAGGCCCCCAAGCGGCTGGTCGACGACCTCGAGCTCGGCAAGAAGCTCCCCTTCGACGCCCCGGCCGAGGCGCAGCAGGCCATCGACCACCACGTGGAGTCCGCCCACGTCGGGCCGGAGGCGCCCGGTTGGGTCATTCTCGCCCTCGCCATCGTGAGCGCCGCTCTCGGGTCCTACGCCTACGGCCACAGCCTGCTCCGACCCACCCAATCGGACTGGGCGCTCGGCGGCGGGCTCGGCCTCGTCATGGTCATGCTCCCCTTCGGCTTCACGCTCCAGTGGCTCGCCACCAGCGAGCTCGCGAAGAAGGTCGGCCGCGCCACGGCGCTGATCCGCAAGCTCGACCCGCGCTGCCCGCGCTGTGACCACGAGCTGATGGCGCCGCCGGGTCCGGGCACCTTCGGCTGCACCGCCTGCAAGGGCTCGCTGGTCGCGGCGAGCGGTCTGATCATCGTCGACGAGTCTCCGCGGAAGAACCGGTGGACTCAGGCGGTCGCCAGCGCCCTCGAGAGCGAGCGGTGGATCGACGAGGGCGGCATCCGCACGCCACAGAAGTGGATGATGGTCGTCGTCGTCTTCGCTTGCCTCACTGCCGTCTGGTTCGGTCTCGGCGCGACCTGAGCGTCAGCGGGAGCTCCGCCGGAGGTCGCGCCGCCCACCCGGGGACTGCCACTCGATCGTCAGCGTCGCTCGATACTGGATCTCGAAGAGCCTCGGCTCGCGGAGCACCGGCGCGAGGATCGCCAGACCGATCGGGTCGAGCTGAACGGTCCACCACCGGCCCCGGGACCAGCGGAGCCCGGTCGGCCGGAGCTCGCCGAAGAGCCCGAAGGACGGCGCCGGGTCCAGCGGTTGTTCCTCGAGGAGGACCGACATCCCGACTGCGAGCGACGCACGGACACGGTCGTGGGCGTAGTGATACTCGCCGCCCACCGCGAGGCTCAGCACCCCGCGCTCGAGCTGCACCGCGAGCTCGGTCTCGACCCACACGTCGTGCTCGATCTGCCCGAAGACGCCGAAGCGTCCCCAGCGCACGCCGCCCATGAGGGCGTAGCCGAGCCGGAGGTTGATGTTCGATCGGTCGATGCGGTCGGAGAGGAAGGAGATGTGAGCCTTGGTCCCGACCCAGCCCGACCGCTCCTGGCTCCTTGCCGGCGAGTCATCCGGCGGTGGCGCCATCGGGTCGTCCGCCAGCTGCGCATGGGCGGGCCGTGCCACGAGAAGCAGCAGCAGGGCGAGCGGTCGGATCATCGCGCTCGCCACTCCGCCGCGGCCGTCGCGGCTGCGTCCTCGGCCATCCGCACCCTTTGGTCGAGCGTCGTGCAGCGGCGGTAGCAGCTCGGCAGGAACGCGTCGCACTCGTCGCAGTCGCCTTCGAGAACGCGAACCGCTCGCCGCGGGTGGAGGAGGAGCTCGGTGTACCGGTCCCGAAAGCCGACGACGACGTCGCCGGAGGTGAGATCCCCCGCGACCATCTCGAGGATCGCGTCGCGCACCACGGCATCGAAGCGCTTCAAGACGCTGCCGACGGTCACCTGCCCGTACTGGACCGACTGATCGGTGTCGACGCCGACGAGCCAGACGTGCTCCACGCCACGTCGGCGCACGCGCTCCTCCAGGAGATTGCCCACGCCCTGACTCGCACGGCCTGCGGCCACGAAGAGGACGTCGACTTCGTCCACGAGCTCCTCGGCCAGTGCCGCCGCCGCCTCGATGTCGGTGAACCCGGATTCGGGATCGTCTCCGACCATGTGCTCGGCCACGACCTCCCCGCCGGTGGCCTCCACACCCGCACGGAAGCCGTCGAGCAGCTCTCGAACGGGTGGAATCTCGGTGCCGCCGATCATTCCGACTCGACCCGTGGGCGCCAGCGTCGGGTCCGCGATGGCTGCGACGCCCGCGAGGTAGGCGGGGGCAAAGGACTGGAAGCTGACCGAGCGGAGCCCTTCGCAGGTGCTCACCGACGCGTCGACCAGCAGGATGTTGGTCTCGCCGAAGTCGCACTCGCGCGCCTCAATCGCCTCGGCGTAGCCGGCGGACCCCACCACGATGAGATCCCGCGGTCCCGACACCTCGATCCACTCGTCGAGCGTCGCGAGCGCTTCGGCTCCGGTCTCCGGCACGAGCTCCTCGAGCTCGAAGGTCGCGCCCGATCGCGCCACCACGACACCGGCGTTCACGCTGTCGTTGACGGACCCGTCCCCAGGCCCGTCCGTTCCGTAGAGCACGCGGACCGTCAGCCGATCGATCGTCTCGGGATCGGAGCAGCTCCCGGCGAGGAGCCACACCAGCGCAGCGGCGAAGCGGCTCACCGTCGCCTCCGGTGCCGCGCGCGGGCGAGGGCCAAGAGGCCCAGGAAGACGAGCCCGGCGAGCGCGCTCGGCGACGTCGGCCCGGCGCTGCATCCGAGCACCGGCGTCGCCGGCTCGAGCCGCGCGCTCTCGAGCCAGGGCGAGTCACAGTAGTCGTTGGCTTCGGAGCACTCGGTGAAGTCTCCGAGGTCGGCCGGGTCGGCGAGCTGCAGCCACTTCAGGAGCACCGCCTCCACCTCCGCCGCCAACACCGTGAGGTCGGTCTCTCCCGCGCGCAGGTCGGTGATCGCCCGGACGAACGCGCGGATGAGGTCGGCCACCGCCTCGATCGCCGCGAAGACGCGGTCGCGGTTGACCACGCCACCGGTCACGCTCGCGATGATCGCGCAGCTGTCCACCGCGTTCGAGTGCGCGATCCCATCTCGTTCTTCGTGGAGGTCGCCGGCGATCGCCGCCTCGTAGTTCATCACGTGAACCACCCGCCGCAGGTCGGGGGTCCGCAGCGTGTGTGTGAAGCTGTCCTCGAGCGCGTGGAGTGCCCGACCCAAGTGGTAGGCCGCAGGGTTCACGTCGATGTCGAAGGAGCCGTAGTTGTCCAGCGTCAGCGGGACCTCGATCAGCTCGTCCGGCTCGTCTCGGATCGACTCGAATGCGAGTCGCAGGTTTTCGAGAATCGATGCGCGGCAGCCCTCCAGCGCGGAAGCGTTCCCTTCGTCGTAGTCGTCGTCCGCCGCTCGCAGGCAGTGCGGGTACTGGCCTTCCGGGTCGGAGTGCACGGCACGCAGGACCGACAGATTGGTCAGGGAGCCGCCCTCGGTGTCGGGTGCGCGGGCGCCGACGATCAAGCTGAACAGAATGAAACGCTCCAGAGGCGGGAGATCGCCGGTCTCGGGCGCGAGGTAGTCGGCCAGGCGTACCCACTCCCCGTCGGGCGGCTCCTCCGGCTCGACCAGCGGGAAGCTCGCGCGGGAGACGAGAAAGCCGGCAGCGGTGATCCGTTCGTGGCAGCCGGTCGTGAAGCCGCTCTCGACGGTGAACGCTCGCGCCGGCGAGGCGAGCAGGCCGAGCAGCAGAACGCAGCCGACTCGGACGCTCACGATGCGCCTCCCACGCCGAACTCGACGCTGATCACCGTGCGGAACTGGAAGAGGAGGAGCGGGATGCCCGTCAGGTCGGGGAGGAGCAACGTGAAGGAGAGCGGATCGATGACCAGCGCTCGCCGGTCGCCGAAGGGGACGCGGATGCCGACCGGCCGAAAGCTCGCCAGCGTGCCCACGCGCCCACGATCGTCGAGCCGGGTGTCGCGGAGCATCACCGAGAGCCCGGCATCGAAGAGGAAGCGCATCCGATCGCCGAAGTAGGGGTGCTCGATGCCCGCCGTGAGCGCGACGATGCCCTGCGCCGCTCCATCGAAGACCTCCTCCTCGGAGTCCGTGTCGAGCTGAAGGCTCGGCCACCAGGTGGTGTCGAGGCTGAGGTACCAGCCCACGCGCGAGTTGCGGCGCACCACCCGCCCCGAGACCCCGTAGCTCATCTGGAGTGGCTCCTCGTCGAGGAGGGCGCTGAGAAAGGTCGAGTGGGCCTGAACGTCCACGAACCACTGGGGAGGGTCGGTCGCTTCCGGCTGCGCGCTGGCCGAGCTGGAGACCGCCACCACGATGAGCGCGGCGACGCGCGCGATCGGTGCGTTGGGCCCACCAGTCATCGTGTCCACCATGACCGGCGCCCGGCGAGGAGGGAAGGCGAAGGCCCACGGGAGGAAAAGTGGGCAGCGCTGCCGGCAGATGGCGTACACAAGCCATGTGACCCGTCGTCCCTTCCCGTGGCTCGCTCTCCTCGGAGCGGTCGTCTTTCTCGGACCTGGCTTCATCACCTGGTCCTTCGCCGAGCACGAGGCGATGCGCATCGCGAGCGACTGGTTCTACATCAGCACGCCGCTCCTGCTCGTCGGCTTCGTCTGCCTCGGGCTCGCGCTCCATCGCTTCCTGGGCATGACGGGTGTGATCATCGGTGTCGTCGTGGGCGTGGCCACGCTGGGCGGGCTGACGTTCGTGCTCTCGGGGAGCATCGACGAGCGAGTCGAGTACCGCGCGCAGCTGCGCCGGCTCGATCTCACGGAAGCGTTCTGCACCGGGGTCGGCGCCGCCCAGCCGGACGCGATGCCCTACACCCCGGGGGCCCCGAACACGATGGTCACCTACAGCGGAAGCGGGCAGGTCATGCGCGACGAGTTCGGCGCCCCCTTCCGTGACTGGCGGCCCGAGACACCGCGCGTGGACCAGACGGCGTTGGTCGGCTGCATCGTGGACATCCGCAGCGAGATCGAGACGTGTCAGTACGACGGGGGCCGAATGCTGCACCGCGTTCGGGTCGATCGGGCGGTCCGCGTGTTCTCGCTGCAAACGGGACAGCTCGTCGGTGAGACGCTGCTCGCGGGCGGCATGCCCGATGGCTGCCACTCGCTCGAAGAGTTCTACGGCAGCGGGGACAACACGAGGGCCGGAACGGTCCCGAGCGACGAGGACGTGGTCGCGTACCTCCGGCCGCTCATCGGCCGGTAATGGTGAAGACGGGTTCGAGCGGAAGAGGCGTGGAGGACGTAGCGCGAAGCGCGAGGACGCACCGAGCGGCTTCGCCGCGAGACCTTTAGGTTCTTGGGGGAAAGGAGGAGCGATTCACTCGCGACGACTGGGGGGATTTTCTCAGAATCCCCCGTCCAAGACGGAGTTTTGGGCCAGGAACTAGCGCGTCAGCGCTTCTTCTTCTTCTGCGCGAGGAGCTGCTCCGCGAGCGACGAGGGCTGCGCCTTCCCCTTCGCCTTCGGGGGCGGGGGCGCGTCGTCGGGCGGCTCGGAGTCGCGCGTGTCGACGCTCCGTTCGCTGGCTTCGGCGCTCGCGACCGCCGCGATCTCGCTGGCGACACCGCCGTCGCCCTTGGCGCTCGGCGCGGTCATGCCCGTCGGTGTCTCGGCCACCTTCTTCTTCGCGCGCCTCTTTCGCCGGAACGGATGACGCAGCCGGTCCACGAGCGCCTCGGGCAGCACCAGGCGTCGCAGCGCGACCGAGAGCAGCATCAAGAGCAGCGTGGTGATCAGCAGCCAGGGCCACATCGGGTCGTGCGCCCACGCGGGCGGCGGCCGGTCGCGGAAGACGTCGGTGAGCGCCCCGCGGACCTCGCCACCGGTGAGCGCCGCGAGCTGGGCGAGGAGCGCGTGGTCGGTGCCCTCGCCGCGAAGCTCTTCCCCGCTGGGGCGCACCGAGCCCGCCGAGCCCACGAGACCGCCCTCGCCGTTGCCGACGGTGACCAGGTAGGGGCCGGGCGCGTTCGCGTCGAAGGTGCCCTCGTAGCGACCGGCGCCGGTCTGGCGCAGGTCGACCGCCACGCTGCGTCCGCCCGGGCCGGCGACGGTGCCGCTCAGATCCAGGTAGTTCCGGTAGCGCCCTTCGGCGTCCACGGCTTCGACTCGGACGCGACCGACGCCGCCCTGGATGTCGAGGCTGACCTGCGCGTCGTTCCGATCCGGCGAGCGCGCGAGGCTCCGGCCGAGCTGGTCGAAGAGCACGTTATAGCCGCCCCAATCGAGCCAGGGGCGACCGAGCTCACCACCGACGTCGGTGGTGAACACCGCCGAGCGACCCACGCCGTGCTGCCAGACCGCGAGGAGCGGGTCGTCGTCCTTCGCCTCGAGAAGGATCTCCGCGCGAGCGCGGGGGTCGACCACCGAGTAGCCACCGAGCGCCGGCGCTCCGGCGAAGTCGATGCCCCGGAGCACCGGGCTCGGCGACGCGGGCGCGGCCTGGAAGGGCTCCTGCACGAGCGCGGCCCGGCTCGCTTCGATCGTCTCCTGCGTGAAGATGCGCGGGAGCTCGTTGAGGTCCTCGACGATGTAGAAGCGCCCTTCGCCCAGCCGCGAGAGGTGCTCGAGCTCCGGCGTGTAGACGCCGTTGCCCATCGAGACGATCGAGGTCGTGATGCGGTCGCGGAGCGCGCGGCGGACCATCTCGCGGGTACCGGCGAGCTGCTGCGAGTCCTCGCCGTCGCTGAAGAGCAGGAAGTGCTTGAGCTGGGTCTGCTCGCCGCGCAGCGCCTCGAAGCTCGCCTCCATGGCGACGTCCACGTCGATGCCGCCGCCGCCGGGCTGGGCGGCGCGGACGCGCCCGGCGATGGCGGCCGGGTCGTCGACGGAGACCATCGATTGGGTCCAGGTCACGGCCGTGTCCACGTGCATCACGCCGACGCGGTCGGCGGGCGAGAGGAGCTGGGCCGAGCGAGCGGCGGCCTCGTTGGCGAGGTCGAGCTTCGTGCGCCCGCCACCGGCGGCCATCATCATCGAGCCGCTCTTGTCGATGGCGATCACCATCGCCAGCGAGAGCCGGTCCCGCCGCTGGCGCAGATCGAAGCGCGCGGGGAGGGCGTCCTCGACCGGCGTGCCCGTGTAGCCGCCGAGGCCGAAGCTGTCGCGCGCGCCGGCCATCAGGAAACCGCCGCCGAGGTCGCGCACGTACGACTGGATCATCGTGAGCTGATCGTTGGTGAACGTCCGCGCTTCCACGTCCGAGAGGACCAGCAGGTCGTAGCCCGCGAGCTCGCCGAGCCCGACCGGCATGCCCGCGGGAGCGACCAGCTCCGCGGTCATCCCGGAGGCGCGGAGCGCGGCGGTCAGCGCCTGCGCGGTGGCGGGTTCTTCGGCGACGACGAGCACGCGGCTGTTGCCGGTCACGCGGAGGAACGCGCCGCCTTCGTTGTTCTCGCGGCCGACGTCGAGCCCCTCTTCGAGCGGCTCGACCAGCACCTCGTAGCGGTGCACGCCGGCGTCGGGGGCTTCGTCGCGAAGGACGAGCAGGTCGTGGCCCTCGCGGAGCTCGGTGACCGCCTCGGCGATGGTCGCTCCGCCGCGGGTCACCCGCACGCGGGCCGGTGTCTCGTGCGACGCCCGCGTGACCACTCGGATCTCGATCGGCTCGCCGGGCCGCGCGGTGCGAGGCACCCGCACGCGCTCGACCGCGACCTCCGGCGCGGGCGCGCGCTCGATCGGGAGCACGTCGATCGCGACTCCGCGACCGGCGGCGACGGCGGCCACGTCGAGCGCGTCGCCGCGGTTCTCGACCCCATCGCTGATCAGCACGATTCGCCCGGCGTGCTCCGCCGGGAGATCGGCGAGCGCGCGGCGAAGCCCGGCGGCGAGGTCGGTGGCGTCCCGTGGAACGGTCGCGCGGACGGTACCGAAGGGCGGGTCCGGTGATGGAAGCAGATCGGTCGCGGCGTCGGCGCCCACGACCACGAGGCCGGCGCGGTCGCCCACGCTCATGCCTCCGGCCGCGTCGCGCATCTGGCGGAGCGCGTCCTCACCCGCGTTCTCGCTCTCGGCGACGCTGCGCGACTGATCGAGCACGTAGATCACCGCGAGCCGGTCGATGCGATGGCCGATCTCGAGTCCGCCGACCGCGAGCGCCGCGGCCAGGCCACCGAGCACGATGGCGCCCTGGATCCATCGCCGGCGACCGCCGTAGATGCGCGGCAGCAGGCGCACGCGCCACACGATGAGGGCCCACACGATGAGCGCGGGAGCGAGCAGCCACGGGGCACCGAAGCGGATCACGCGGCCCGCCTCCGTTCGCTCGACCGGCTGGCCCAGAAGACCTCGATGAGGAGCAGGAGCAGCAGCGCGCCGGCGACCCAGGGCCACGACTCGGCGTGCTCCTCCGCTTCGTCGAGCGCGCCCTCTGCGCGCTCGCCGCCTTCCATGACCTCGAGCCGCGGCGTCAGGTCGCTCTCCGCGCGATCGAGCAGGCTCCGCAGCGCGAAGCGCGGCACGCCCTCGACGTCGACCGAGAACACCCCGGGCTCGGCGGGGATCGGGACCACGGCGAGCCCACCCCGACCGACGGCTTCGAGCGTCTCGCCGCTCGGCGTCTGGACGGTGACCTCGACCCCGTCGGGCGCGGGGACGCGCAGCGGGTCGCCCAACGTCCCGGAGGGGATGCCGCCCGCCGCGCGGCGAGCGCGCGCGTGCTCGAGCAGGTTGCGGAAGAAGACGACGAAGCTCGGCTGGGCCGGCCAGTCCGAGCGGCTCGGGTCGAAGCCGAGCACGGTGGTCTCGCCGTTGCTGCGCTGGACGGTCGCGATGGCTGCGCCCTCGCTCGTGGTGACCAGGGCCCGGGCCGCAGGTCCGCGAACGGGACGCAGCCGCGCGAGGTGCACGTCCTGGAAGCTGGTGAAGCGCAGCCGCGGGTCGGCCTCGTCCCATGTGAGGATCGCCGGGGCGCGCGCCTCTTCGCCGATGGTGAGCTCGAACACCTCGTCCGCGACGGGCGCGATGACCACCGAGTCCCCGGGCGGCGCGTCCTCCGGGACGTCGCCGGTGTAGACGAAGAGCCCCTCGAGCGGGTCGGCGTCTTCGTCGCGCTCGGACAGTCGCTGCAGATCCGTGCGGAAGACCTCGGCGTCGACGTCGGCGCGGACCACGCGCTCGACCGGCGCCGGCGCGGTGCCGACGAGGAAGACCGGGAGCTTTCCGCGACCCGGGCTCGGCACCACGGCGAGGTCGTCTTCGGGGAGCGCGTCGGGGGCGCTGCCTTCCGCTGGACTGATGCGGAGCTCGACCACGGGCGACTGGCCGGCAGCGTTGGGGGGCAGGTCGACCGCCATCACCACGCTCTCCACGGTGCCAGGCTCCACGGTCACCCGTCGCGACGCGATGGCGCCCTCGCGGCCGGTGAGCGTGGCCGTCACGTAGAGGTCCGCAGCTTCGCTGCCGTGATGGGCGACGCGCGCGAAGAGGTCGGCACGGTCGAGCTCTCCGACGCGTGCGCGGGCGTCGGCGTCGACGATGGCGCTGTTCGAGAGCGGGGCGCCGCCGATGCGTTGGATCTCGACCGGCATCGGGTGGCCGTCGATCGCCACGCTCCCGTCGATGGCGGCGTCCGTGAGCACGAGGATCCGGCTGCCCTCCGGGGAGCCGCGCAGTCGCTCGGCGGCGAGGCTGACCGCCGCTTCCAGATCGCTGCGAGCGCCGCGAATGGTGAGGCTGTCGAGCGCACGCTCGAGCGAGGTCGCGTCCCGCTCGAAGGGGGCGCGCACCACCGGCTCGGCGCTGGCCTCGACGATCATCATCTCGCCGCCGGGCGGCAGACCCCGAGCGAGATCCGCGCCGATGGCCGCGGCTCGGTCGATGCGGCGCTCGTCACCTTCGCGGGCGGCCATCGACGCCGAGACGTCGACGACCAGCGCGAGTCGGCTGCCCTGCGGGGCCTGCCCGGCGCCGGCGGGTCGAGCGAGCGCGATCGAGCCGGCGATGATGATGAGTGCCTGCAGCAGGAGCGAGACCTGGGGCGTGAGCTTCTTCCACGGCCGCTCCGCGCGAAGGTCGCGCAGCGCCTGCTCCCACAAGAGCGTCGACCCGATCAGCCGCTCCTGGCGCCGCCGCTTGAGGATGTAGAGGACGATCAGCGGGACGAGCAGCGAGAGCCAGGCGAGATTGTAGGGCGCGAGAAAGGTCATCGCTCACCCGGCTCGCAGGTAGCTCATGAGGGCGTCCTCGAGCGAGAGCTCGCCGAAGGCCTGCACGTAGCTCAGCCCGCGCTTCTTGGCGTAGCTCTGGATGGAGTCGAGAAAGGCGTCCAGCCGCGCGAGGTAGGCCTGTCGCGCGCGGCGGTCGAGGCTCACCTCGACCCGGCGACCGCGCTCGGAGTCGACGAACGCGAAGTCGCCACCGGCCGGCGGGTCGACCTCTTCGGTGGCGAGCACGTGGAAGAGCACCGGCTCGTGCTTCTCGGAGAGCAGACGGTCGAGCGGCCGCGTCCAGCCGTCGGGGTCGAGGAGGTCGCCGAGCACGATGACGAGGCCGGGCCGCGGTCGGCGCGCGAGGAACTCGTCGACGGTCTTGCGCAGGCTGGTCTCGCCGGAGGGCTCGATGGCGTCGAGGTACTTCAGCACGTGGCCCACGCGTCGCTGACCACGGGTGGGGGGCAACGGTTGGTCCGCGCCGGCGCCGAAGGGCACCACGGACACACGCTCGCTGCCCGTGAGCCCGATGTAGGCGAGCGCGGCGGCGAGGCGCTTGGCCACCTCGAGCTTCGCGGGCTCGCCGAAGGCCATCGACGCCGAGCGGTCGATCATGAGGTAGACCGTGAGGTCCTCCTCGGCGACGAAGAGGCGCAGCACGAGCTCCTCGAGGCGCGCGTAGGCGTTCCAGTCGATGCGGCGAATGTCGTCGCCGGGCGAGTACGCGCGGTGGTCGGCGAACTCGACCGACGCGCCACGCCGCGTCGAGCGGCGGGCGCCCCCGGCGGTGCCCGCGAAGCGTCGGCGCACCAGCAGGCGAAGCCGGGCGAGCCGACGGATGAAGTCCGGGTCGAGGAGCGAGGTGCTCATCAGGCCTTGTCGGCGTCGGAGTCGGCGGCCGGTGTCTCGGCGTCGGAGTCGGCGTTCGGTGTCTCGGAGTCGGCAGTCGGTGTCTCGGCGTCGGCGGTCGGAGTCGGTGTCTCGGAGTCGGCGTCAGGTGGCGGTGCCGGCGGTGCAGAGGTACGGGCCACCACTTCGCCCACGTTCGCGCCGGCCAGCTCGGCGGCCTCCTCGGGCGCCGCGGCACCGACACGCGCGAGCGCGGCCGCTACGTCTTCGGGCGAGCCCGCCGGCTCGACCGAGATCCGCGCCTGCTCCTCGGCGCGCTTCTCACGCTCTGCGCGCTGCTTCTCCACGAGCACTCGCACCCGGCGCACGCGGCCTTCGATGCCGAGCCAGCACACGAACGCCAGCAGACCGTAGAAGAAGAGCGGCGCCGCGATCTCGACGGCCCGGTGGAGCTCGTGATCCTCGAGCACCTGCCAGGCGAGGATCATGTGGAAGATCGGCGTGAAGCGGATCAGGAAGGGCGGGTCGTCGTCGATGTGGCTCATCGAGCCGGACTCGATCAGCAGGGTCGCGAGGAAGGGCAGGATGATGAGCCCGATGAACATCGCGATCGACAGGACCCGCGCGGCGATGCCGCTCCGGATGACCACACGCATGAGCGCGCCGGAGCAGAGCACGAAGAGCGCGACGGCGGCGTGGCCGAGCGCCATGATCAGCAGGCCGACGTCCGCTTCGAGGCTGTGGTCGATCCCGGGAAACCAGATCCAACGGGGGAGGGCGATCGCGCCGGCGAAGAGCAACGACGAGAGCACGATCATCATCGCGGCGAAGCGCGTGGTGGGTGCGGCGCCCGGCCCGAAGAGCATGAGCCGGCGGGTGAGGGCGCCCCGCTCGGCCTGACGGATCTCCCAGACCCGCGGCGGCAAGGGCGGCTCGTTCTGGAAGATGAGCGCGTAGAAGAGGATTGCGCCGCCCGCGAATATCAGGAAGACACCGCCGGCCTCGTCCATGTCGTGGCCCGGCACCAGGCTGGTGACTCCGAAGAGGATCGCGGTGATGCCGGCGGTCGACGCCAGGGTCCAGTACTTGAACGGCGTGGAGCGGTCCTCCGAGGAGGGACGCACGCCCGCGATGGCCGAGGCGAGGAAGAGCCAGACCGTCATGCCCGTCAGGTAGAGGGGCAGCACGAAGACGAGCAGGAGCGTGTCCCACTCGAAGAAGCGGGTGCTGAGCGCCTCGGTGAACCAGAAGGGCCCCTCCATCGTGAGGTTCCAGCTGCGGTCCGCGAGCTCCCCGAAGCCGAAGAGCGCGCCCATCGCCATCATCGAGAAGGGCACGAACGTGAAGAGCGCGAGAAAGATGGCCACGCGGGTCGACTTCAGCCGCGCCGAGAGCGCCACCCCGTACGCGGACGCCGGAGCGAGCACGAGAAGGAGGCCGTAGAAACCCCAGACCACGTTCCACGGCGAGATGCCGCCGAAGAGGAACGCGATGCCGACCACCGGCGTGAAGGCGACGAGGACCAGCGCGAAGATCGCGTAGGTCGCCATGAACTTCCCGATGACGATCCGCGCGGGATCCATGCCCGTCAGGATCAGCGACTCGTAGGTGCCCTTCTCGATCTCGCCGGTGAGCGATGCGGCGGCGTGCGCGGGCGCGAAGATGCAGAGCACCGAGAGCGCGACGCTGAAGAAGATCTGGAAGACGATCTGGCCGACCTCGGCCGGCGGCATCGACCCCGACGCGACCGTGCCGCCGAACATCAGGACGATGAGCGCGAGCAGACCGGTGCTCAGGTAGAGGAAGCGGATGAAGAGCTTCGTGCGGAAGATGCTCCGCAGCTCCTTCACCAGGATCGGGTTCGGGTCCTCGCGCTTCTCGCGCCACCACGCCACCAGGCGGTTCGGCGGGCGGGGCGCCGTGGACGACGCGCGCCCGGCGGTCTTCTCGGCAGCACTCACTGGAGCTCTCCTCGGGTGACCTCGAGGAAGATGTGCTCGAGGTCGTCGCGTTCGGGCTCCACTCGGACGACCGAGAAGCCCGCGTGAACGGCGGCGGTGACGATCTGGGCGACGGTCTCGTCGCCGCCCTGGTACATGATGCGCAGGTCCCCGTCGGGGCCGCGCTCGGCGTCCACCACGTCGGGCAGCGCCTTGAACGGGGTGGTGCACCCGTCGGGGTACTCGAGGAGCCGGAGCTTCACCGCGCGGTCGGGGCGCAGCTTTCGGCCGATGTCTCCGACCGGCCCACTCGCGAGGACCCGGCCCTTCTCGAGGATCGCCACCGAGGAGACCATGTCGCTCAGCTCGGTGAGGATGTGGCTCGAGAGCAGCACCGTCTTGCCCATCTGCTGCAGCTGCTCGATCAGGTCGCGCATCTCGATGCGGGCCCGCGGGTCGAGGCCGTTCGCCGGCTCGTCGAGGATCAGGACCTTCGGGTCGTGCAGCAGCGTTCGGGCGATGGCCAGCCGCTGCTTCATGCCCTTGGACATCGCCTGCACCAGTCGGTCGCGCAGCTGCACCAGGTCGGTGAGCTCCATGACCGCGTCGACCGTGCGGCGCCGCGCGGTCGGCGTGATCGCGTACGCCGCGGCGAAGAAGTCCAGGTACTCCTGGACCGTCACGTACTCGTAGACCCCGAAGTCGTCGGGCATGAACCCGAGGATCTTCCGGACCTCGCGCGGTCGCTCGACGACGTCGTAGCCGTCGACGAGGATGCGGCCCTGAGCGGGCTCGAGGAGCGTCGCCATCATCCGGAGGGTGGTGGTCTTCCCGGCGCCGTTGGGGCCGATGAAGCCGAAGACCTCACCCTCCGGGACCTCGAACCAGATGTCGTGGAGCACGCGCATGCTCCCGAAGTTGTGCGAGATGCCTTCGACCTTGATCACGGCTTGTCCTCCCCGACCCCGTCCATGAGGCCGTCGGGGCTGTCCACCATCGGTGGTCCGTCTTCCAAGACGGGTTCCGGCACGAGCGGGTTGCCCATCTCGTCGAAGCCGTCGGGGTACACGGGCGGTGGCTCGTTGCCGTAGTCGTTGTCGCGGTAGACGTGCACGGCGGGCTCGACGTTCGGAACGACGATGCGCAGCAGGTGGACGCTGCTCTCTTCGGAGAAGGTGCCGGCGAGCTCCCCATCGGAGCGCTCGATGCGCGCGAAGAGCAGCGGCGTGGTCGACTGCATGCGGCCCCCCGCGACGCTGGCGAGCCCATAGATGGTCTGCCGCCCCTCTTCGGTGTTCATCCCGAGCGCCCGGGCGAAGGCGCGATTGTCGGGAGAGCCGGCGCCCCAGTACCGCTGCTCGTCGTTGAGGGTCACGAGTGGCTGCTCTTCGATGGCGCCGGTGGCCCCCGGCGCCACGTCGCCGACGCGATAGACGCTCCCGCCCGGCGCGAGCAGCACCGCGTCACGAAGGGCCATGCCGGTGCCGTTCCGGACGCCGACGAGCCGGAGGCTCTCCACGTCGAAGGTGATGGCGCCACCGAGGTCACGGGTGTCGTCGCGACGAAGGAAGAGGGTCTGCCAGAGTCCGCCCTGCAGCTCCTCGAGCGATCGATCGACGCCGTCGGTGACGACCTCCGGCATGCGCGGCGATCCCTCGCGGAGCAGCCGCAGTCCCTGCGCGTCGGGCAGGCTGAAGGTCGACGGCCGCGTGAGGAAGAGGCTCAGGTAGGTGCGCTCCGAGCCGAGCTGCTGGCCGGCGACGCCTTCGGTGATCTGCACTTGCCGATAGCGCATGGTCACGCCCTTTCCGACGTAGCCGACCACGAGCATCAGGAAGAGGCAGCCGAGCGCCACGACCGGAGTCGTGACCAGGGCGAAGATCGGGCGGTTCTTCTTGGCGACCCAGCGGAAGTTCACCGGTCCGACGAGGATCACGTAGAAGAGGAGCAGGATCGCCACGAAGCCCAGCGCCGGTCGGAAGGACTCGTTGGGGTCGAGCGCCGCGCGCAGCTCCTGGAAGCCGGTCGGGCCACCCCAGCCGAAGCTCTGCTCTTCGGCCTGACCGAAGGAGAACATCGGCATGCGCACGCGCGACTCCTCGATGCGGGCGACCGAGGACACGGTCGCGCGGGTGTAGTGGGCGTCGACGTGCGGCGAGACCGTCCCGTCGTAGGTCGCGAGGTAGACCCGCCCGAAGCCGAGTCGGCGCGAGCCACCGAAGGCCTCGTCCACCCATTCGTTGGTGTCGGTCGGGACCCACGTCTCGCCGGTTCCGGAAGGCGGCCGCGCTTGGAACGTCCCGGGGACACCCACGTCGCGATAGCCGAGCGCGACGTCGCCGATGAGCGATTGGAGGAAGGGCTGCCGGACGGCTTCCGGCGTGCGCGGGAAGACCAGCAGTCGACCGCCGGCCGCGACCCAGCCCTTCAGCGCGTCGCGCTGCACGACGCTCAGTGCCTCGAGCTCGCTCGAGCGGGCGACCACCAGCGCGACCGGCGTGTAGCCGAGCGAGGTCAGCGGGGCGAGCGGCTCGCCGGTGTTCGGGTCGTAGCTCAGCGAACCGACCGGCATCTCCACCTGTCGGACCGAGCCGTACTCGTCCTGCGTCGAGGAGTCGATGCCGCCGATCACGCTCCGCAGCCGTGACTCGCGTGCCATGACGACCACGGCGGCGCCGCCGGTCGAGTAGGGCGACGTGTACGACTGTCGACCGGCGAGTCCCCCCTCCACCACGTAGCGCGCCGAGAGCTCGCTTCCGTCGTCGGGCATGTAGACGTCGAGCTGCACCTGGCGCGTCGCGCCCGCCGGCAGGTCGAGCCGGGTTCGGTGCGCGAGGGCCTCGGTGCGCCACGACTTCACGTCGAGCTCGACCTCGCCCTGGAACGCGCGCTGCGTCCGGTTCGTCAGCGTCATCACGATCGGCGCCCAGGTCCGCGGACGAATCACGTCGTTGCCGAAGAGCGGCGCGATCTCGATCGCGACCGGGAGCTGCCGCTGCTGCGCGTCGGTGGCGTTCGGAAGGAGCGCCGCGAGCACCAGAACGAGAACGCCGAGTCGAGAGCTCCGCTCAGGCTTGCGCACGGTCACCTTCGATCGCTCGGACGCCCTCGGAGGCTTCGGGGACCTCGTCGAGGAGCCGGTCGAGGATCGCGTCGGTGGAGATGCCGTCCGCTTCGGCTTCGAAGCTCGGGATCAGCCGGTGCCGCAGGGCGGGGTGCACCACCTTGCGCACGTCTTCCATCGACACGTGCTCGCGGCCCGCCATCTTCGCGGCGACCTTGGCCGCGAGAATGACCGACTGCGCGCCACGGACCCCCGCGCCGTAGCGCAGCAGCGTCTTCGCGCTCGGCGCGGCGTCGGGTTGGCTGGGGTCGGACGCGCGGACGAAGCGCGCCACGTAGCGGGCGATGGCTTCGGCGCAGCGGACGTCCCGAATGGCCTCCCGCATCTTCAGGATCGTCGGGCCGTCCAGCACGTGGTCGACCTGCGCGGACAGGTTGCCCGTGGTGCGGTGGAGGATCCCCACCAACGTGTCCTCGTCGGGCGAAGGCACCATCACCTTGAAGAGAAAGCGGTCGAGCTGGGCCTCCGGGAGTGGGTAGGTGCCCTCCATCTCGATCGGGTTCTCGGTCGCGAGGACGAAGAAGGGAGCCTCGAGCTCGTGGCGCTCGCCGGCGATGGTCACGCTCCGTTCCGCCATGGCCTCGAGCAGCGCGGACTGGGTCTTCGGGGTGGCGCGGTTGATCTCGTCGGCGAGGATCAGCTGACCGAAGATGGGTCCCTTCTGCAGCTCGAAGCGCTTTCGCCCCTCGTCCTCGACGACCATGTTCGTGCCGACGATGTCGCTCGGCATCAGGTCGGGCGTGAACTGGATGCGCGAGAAGTCGAGGCTCATCGCCTGCGAGAGCGTACGCACCAGCAGCGTCTTCCCGAGACCCGGCGCGCCCTCGAGGAGCACGTGGCCGCCCGCGAAGAGGCAGAGCAGCACCTGGTCCACGACCTCGCGTTGGCCGACGATCACCCGGCCCACCGCTTCGCGGACCGCGCTCACTCCAGCCTGAAAGTCGGCGCCCGGGGCGCCTCCGTCGTCACTCATCGATCGCCTCCGAAATAGGTGCGCACGTGTTCTTCGTAGTCCTCGGGGATCGGGGCGCGCTCGATGCCGCCGCTCTCCCCGCTGGGTGCGGCGCCGCCGCTGGTGTCGCCACCGGCCGGAGCATCCCCACCGGTCGGCTGACCCGAGGGATCGACCCACTCGACCCACGTGCGCGAGGGCGCGCCCGTGCCGACATGGGGCCGAACCCGAGCGAGGGTTCCATCGCCGGAATTCAGGTCGGGCGTGCGACCGCCGCCGGGCCCGCGCCCTTCGTCGTCGCCGCCTCCGGTCCCGCCAGCCCCGCTACCCGAGCCATTCCCTTGCCCTCGCCCTTGCCCTTGCCCTTGCCCAGATCCGTTCCCCTGGCCTTGTCCCTGGCCCTGGCCCTGGCCCTGGCCGTTTCCGTTCCCCTGACCGGGAATCGGCATCGAGCCTCCGCCGCCCTGCTGGCCGCCCATCTGCTGCTGCATCTGCCGCGTCTCTTCCAGCGCCTCGCGCAGCATTCGCTCGTACTCGTCGGCGCTGATCGGCTGCCCTTCGCCGGGCTCGGTGGGGTCGCTCGCCGCCGAGTTCTCGCCGACGCCGGCCTCGCGCATCTTCTCGGCCAGTCGCTGCCGCTCCTCGGGCGTGAGCCGTGACCACGCTTCGCGCATCGCGTCGACCATCTCCTGCGAGAGCTCGCTTCCGTCGCTCTCGCCCCGATCCAGCCGCTCGAGCTCGCGTCGCAGCCCTTCGCCCGCGAGCTCCGGCATCGCTTCGGCGAGCTGTCGCGCCAGATCCGCCTCCTGCGAGCGCTGGTCCAGCAGGCTCTCGCGGCGGAGCAGCGACTCGGCGAGCCCCTCGTCGCCTTCTTCGCGTGCCGCCTCCGCCGCCTCGCGAAGCGCCTGCCGTGCGCGCTCGCGGTCGGCCTCTTCGCGCCGCGCCGCGGCCTGCGCCACGGCCCGATCCAGCGATTCCAGATCGCGCTCGGCCAGCGCGCGCGCCATCTCGGGCTCGCTCTCGAGCGCCTCGACGGCGGCGTCTCGGGCGCGTCGTTCCTCTGGCGTCGCCGGCTGTCGGGCTTCTTCCTCGATGCGCTCCTGCAACCGGTCGAGGGCGTCGAGCGCTTCCCGCTCCTCCATGCCTTCGGCCAACCGATGGCGGAGCTCCTCCGCCTCTCGGGCGATCGCCTCGAGTCGCTCCCGCTCTTCTTCGGTCCGCGCGATCTCCGGGAGCCGCTCGAGACGGGTCAGCGGGTCGGCGTCGTCCACCTGGATCATCCGGGGCCCCGGCGTCACCGGCACGGGCGGCGGCGTGGGCACGATCAGGATCGCGGCCAGCGTCCCCGCGGCGAAGGGCAGCCCGATGAGATCGCCCGTGGCGAGGGTGGGCCGGACGTCCTTCGGTCGGGCACGCCCGAGGTGCTCCGCGGCGGCCACGCGTGTCCGCTCGGCCGCCGCTTCGTCTTCCCACGTCGTCAGGATCGCCTCGTGAGCGCCCAGCCGCCGGTCCACGTACACGACCACATCGGCGTCGCTGGGCCGCTTCAGCCGCGCCACCCAGAGCCCGATCACGGGCCCCAGCGCCAGCAGCGCGAAGCTCGGCCAGCGCGGGATCGCCGGGAAGATCAGCGTCGCGACGAGACCCGCGGCGCCGACGACCGTGGCCACCACGGCGGTCCAGCGCAGCAGATGCCGCAGCACCAGCGCCCGGCGCACGCTCCGCGCGAGCCGGTTCAGCTGTCCCTTCGTCGGCGTCCTGCCCTCCTCCACGGCACGTCTCCTTTAACGCTCCCACCCGAGCATACCTTCCGCCGGGTGGCTGATGGGACCGCATCGAACCGTCCGTCCTTGGTAATCTTCGTCGGTGGGTTCGAGTCACGAGCCGCCGCGGGTGGCGGCGCCGCTGGAGAGCGCCCTCACCGCAGAGCTCGAGCGACTCGAGCTGCTCTTGGCCCAGGTGTGGCTCTTCGCCTGCGGCTTCGGGATGATCCTGGCCTTCTTCATCGCGGCCACCGTCTCCTTCGACCTGGGGATCACCTCCGCGGTGGTCACGGTGCCCTACGTCCTCTGGTTCCTCTACCTGAACCACCGTCTGAAGAAGGGCCCGCTCAGCCGGCTCTTCACCCACGCGAACGCGGTGGTGGAGTCCAGCCTGGCCTGGGTCTTCTTCGTGGTCCTCCTCTGGATCCAGGGGCCTGGGTACGCGCTCGCGTCGTGGGTCCCGCCGATGATCTTCTGCCTGACCATCTTCGGACTCACGGTCAGGCTGCAGGCCATCCCCGCCGCGCTCGCGGGTGTCGCCGGCGCGGTCGTCTTCCTCGGCCTGGACCTCCTCGTCGCCCAGCCGGCGCTCTCTCCGGAGCTCGCCGGCATGGTCATCTACAAGGTCGAGGTGCAGATCTCGCGAACGTTCTCGCTCATCGGCGTGGGCGTGATGGCGGCGCTCGCGGTGCGTGGACTCCGCGGCGCGATCACGCGAGCCGAAGCCGCGGCGCGTGAGCAGGACCTCTTCGGCAAGTATCGGCTGGTGCGAGAGATCGCCAAGGGAGGCATGGCCGCGGTCTTCGAGGCGGTCTACTGCCCCGAGGGCGGCTTCGAGCGTCGTGTCGCGATCAAGCGCATCCACCCGCACCTCGCCGAGCAGGAGAAGTTCGTGGACTTCTTCCGCTCGGAAGCCGCCATCTCGTCGCGCCTCGGCCATCCGAACATCGTGCAGGTGCTCGATTTCGGTCGGGTCGACGGCAAGTACTTTCTGTCGATGGAGTACGTCGACGGCATGACCCTCTGGGCGCTGATGCGTGCCTCGAAGCAGCCGCTCCCCGTGGAGGTGATCGCGTTGCTCGGCGTCGAGATCCTCTCCGGTCTCGAGCACGCGCATCGCATCGCCCGCGGCGCCGACGGGCGACCGCTCCGCGTGGTGCATCGCGATCTCTGTCCGCAGAACGTGCTGCTCTCGACCAACGGCGAGGTGAAGATCACCGACTTCGGCGTGGCCCGCGCGCTCGGCAACGCGGGCACCGACCAGACCAACACCGTGGTCGGTCACCTCGGATTCATCTCCCCCGAGCAGGCGCGCGGCGAGGCGGTCGACACGCGCTCCGATCTCTTCGCGGCCGGCGTCATGCTCTGGGAGCTCCTGGTGGGCGATGCGCTCTTCCGCCGCGACAACGACGCCGCCACCCTCGCGGCGCTGATCTACGACGAGGTCCCTGCGGCGTCGCTGCGGCGCCCCGGGCTCGACCCGGCCTGGGACCAGTTCCTCGGTCGGGCCCTTCGTCGGGATCCGGAGACTCGCTACCAGACCGCGGGAGCGATGGCTCGAGCGATGGTGGCGCTCCCCGGCGCCGACGACCCGGACGCGATCGCGACCCTCGCCGAGCTCGTGCGTGCTCACCGGGCGGCGGACGTGGCGGAGGACGACGCGGCGCACACGCGGCTCGATCCGACGGTCCCCACGGGCCGTCACCGCTCTCTCGGCCCCGACGGGATGCCCGAATAACCGACCGAGAAGTAAGACTTCCCACTTTGCAACGGACCGCTCTCGGGTCACTCTTCCGGCCGTGCGCTGCCTCGTCCTTCTCTTCCTCTTCTCTCTCGCGTGCGGCGACGACGATCGGATCGCCACCGGCGACCGCGACGCCTCGGCGCCCACCGACGCCCGCATGGTCGACGCGCAGCCCCGCGACTTCGGGTTCGATGCCTGCGAGACGACGACCGCGTTCGCCGAGCCGCTGCCCGCCACGCTGCTCTTCCAGGTGGACACCAGCGGGTCGATGAACTGTCCGGCCGACGAGGCGAGCTGCCTGAGCGGCGAGCCGACACCCGCTCCCGACGACTCCCGCTACGACGTCTTCCGGCAGGTGCTCGGTGAAGCGCTCACCAGCCTCCCCGACTCCTCCCGCGTCGGCCTCATGCACTTCCCGGTGACCTTCAGCTGCGCGGAGAACACCACCGACGTGGCCATCGACGAGCTGAGCACGACCCGGGCGCCCATCGGCACGGCGCTCGCGTCGATCACCCCGGAAGGCATCACGCCCACGCACGACGCCGTCGCCTTCGCGCTCGCGCGGCTGCGCGCGCGAGCCGAAGACAACCGCTACCTGGTGCTCGCTACCGACGGCGCGTCCACGGTTTGCATCGGTTGCGACGCGGCCTGCAGCTTCGACGAGCTCGACGACGACAACGAAGACATGATCGCGGCCATCGCGGCGGCGGCGGCGGAGTCCATCCCGACCTTCGTGATCGGGGTCCCCGGCTCGCAGTCGTTCCGCGAGATCCTCAGCCGGATGGCGAGCGCGGCAGGCACCGGTCGCGCGGGCTGCAGCGACGCTGGTCCGACCTATTGCCACTACGACCTGACCGACCCGAGCCTCGACTTCGGTGTCGCGCTCCGCGACGCGCTCGCCGCGATCGGGGAGTCGGTGGTCAGCTGCGAGTACCCGATCCCGCCGAACCCGGACGGCACCTTCGACGCGACGAAGGTCAACGTGCGGCTCACCGGAGACGACGGCTCCGAGTCCTCCATCCCCCGCGACCCGTCGCGCGCAGACGGCTGGGACTACTCGGACGCCATGGACGCGATCATCCTGCACGGACCCGCGTGCGACGCCGCGCAGAGCCTCGAGAGCGGACGGATCGACGTGCTCTTCGGCTGCCCGACGATCCTGATCTGATCGGTCAGCCGCGGCGCGCTTCGTCGATGTCGTGGACCATCTCGTCGTCGATGCCGCGGTGGTGCGCGATCCGGACGTCGAGCGCGTGGCCCTCGACGAGCCGGAGCGCCCGGCCGATCGCCGCCGCAATCCACGTCTTCTCGTTGCCGAACGCGCCGCCGCCGAGGAAGGTGAGCCAGACTCGCGGGTTTCGGCGGATCACCGCGGCGCGCAGCGTGGCCTCGTAGGCTCCGTCGAGCACCAGCTTCGCCAGCGGCCGCCAGAGCGCGAGGCTCCCGCTCGCGTAGCCGCAGGAGAGCGCGGAGCAGAAGGCTTGGTCCACCCGTTGCGGTGATCCCGGGCGGGAGAAGCGCCGCTCGAAGGTGACCTCGACATCCCTCTGCAGACCGATGCGCAGCTCACCGAGCAGCGCCTCGCGGTCGACTCGCGCCAGCGCTTCACCGATCGCCTGCAGTCCTTCGGGCGTGGAGAAGGTGTAGCCGTTGCGCACCTCGATCAGCGCGCCGGCGTCGCCGAGCGCGGTCTGCAGCGCGGCGAGGTTGTCGATCTGATGATCGCGGGTCTGACCGATGCGGCCATTCACGGGCACGAAGTAGTTGCGCACCACCGTCGCCGCGGCGGCGGCCAGCGCACACGCCGGACCCTGGGTCGGGTCGAAGGCGTACTGAGTGACGCCGTTCTCGGGAAGCTCCCGCGGATCGGCGAACTCGAGGCAGTTCAGCTGCGACGCGACCTGGAAGAGTGCGCCTTCGTTCTCGGGGAGCGCGTGCGTCTCGAGCACGTCTCCGATGACCTCGTGATGGACCGTCGGGCTTCCGCCGGTCGGCGGCGGCGTCATCGCGCGGAGGCTCGCGAGCGAGGGGGTCGCGAACGTACCCGCGCCGAAGCGGCGCTCGCCGTCGGGCGCGAGCGCCACCAGCGTCTCGCCTTCGAGCCGGAAGCGGCTCTTCGTCTCTGCGTACGGGCCCTCCGGGAAACCGAAGAGCGCCTCGAACCAGGTGTCGCTCACACCTCTCCCGGTTCTTCGGCCTGGGCTTCGCCCTCGTCCTCGGTCTCTTGGGCCTGCAGCTGGTAGGTCTCGATGATCTCCTGGCCACGCTGCACGCAGTAGGCGCGCCACGGCAGCCACTCGGACTCGTCGCCGAGCGTGGCCAGCCGCTGCTGGCAGACGGCGTAGTTCGTGACCGACTCGATGATGACCGGGCGGAGGGACTCGGTCAGCGCACCGACGTAGATCCCCAGCAGCTCCGGGTCCTCGGCGATCTCGGTCGGCACCGGTGAGCTCCGGATGTCCGCCGCGAACTCCTCGAGCGCGTAGCCGAAGAGCGCGGCTCCGACCGCGCGCTCCCACACCGGCTCCTCGGGCACGCCGCTGGCGACCTGACCGACCGAGCGCGTCGCTTCCTGGCGCGTGGTGATCCACTCGGTCAGCGGGCCGTTCGCCCACTCCTCGATCGCCGCCTCGGAGGCGTCGAGCGGACCGTCCGGCGGACGGATGGCGACCACCTCTTCGATGCCGGTCCACGTCTGCTGCAGCGCCTCCGAGAGATCCTCGCGCGCGACGGCAGGCTGCGGCACCGGCACCGGCGTCGTGGTGCGCATCGGGTGCTCCTCCGGCGGCAGCGTCTCGGTCTCTCCACCGGTCGTGGCCACCGGCTCAACAGTCTCGGTCTCCGTGGTCTCGGATGCACAAGCGGCGCTCAGCACGAGCGCCGCGATCGACAGATGGCGAATCATGCGCGCGAGCATACCGCAAAGCGCCCGCCGCCCGACCACTCGTGCACGGCAAAGCGCCCGCCGCCCGACCACTCGTGCGCGTCCACGTCCACGTGCACGTGCACGTCCACGTGCACCAAGAGTCCCCATCGCTCCCGGCCGAGGCGGACTTCCTACAGTCGAGGCACGCTCTCGGCGGACTCCTACACTCGAGGGACGCTCTTGAGTTCTTTCCCAGTTCACAAACGCCCGCCGCCCGACTCGTGGACGTCCTCGTACTCGTGCACGTGCACGTCCACGAAAAGACCCCAAATCGCTCCCGGCCGAGGACGGCCTCTCGGTGATCGGCGCTCGCCATTCGGGCGGACTCCTACACTCGAGGGACGCTCTTGAGTTCTTTCCCAGTTCACAAAGCGCCCGCCGCCCGACTCGTGCACGTCCTCGTACTCGTGGACGTTCGTGGACGGGCACGTGCACGTCCACGAAAAGACCCCAATCGCTCCCCGGCCGAGGACGGCCTCTCGGTGATCGGCGCTCGCCGCTCGGCTACTCGGAGTCGGCCGTCGGCGTCTCGGAGTCGGCCGTCGGCGTCTCGGAGTCGGCCGTCGGCGTCTCGGCGTCGGTCGTCGGCGTCTCGGAGTCGGAGCCGCCGTCGGGCCCCGCCCCTCCCAAGCGACGGACGTGCTCCACCAGCGCCGCGATCCCAGCGGGCGCGAGGATCTCACCGAACGCCGGCATCGGCGGCGCTCCGAGCGTGATCGCTCGAGCGATGGCCTCGTCGGTCACGGACGCCTGCCACTCCGCGCTCGTGAAGTCTGCGAGCTCGCCGTCGTACGCGTTGCCGTCGCCGCGACCCTCCACGCCGTGACAACCGGAGCAGCTGATGCGCCAGAGCGTCTGCGCGGCGGCCGCTCGGTCCTGCGGCTCCGGTCGCTCGGCGGGCTGCTCGGGCTGCGGCTGGCGCGGGACCCGGCTCGGATCGACGGACTGGCGCGGCGGTTGGGCGTGGTCGGACGGACGCCAGACCTCGGTCGGCGTCGGGGGGTCCGAGCAGCCGAAGAGCAGGAGGAGCGCCAGCGCGGGGGTGATGCGCACGGCGGGAGCCTGACGGGAGCCGGCGCCCTTTTCAACGCGCTTGTACGGATCGATGGCCGAAGGGGCATACTCCGGGGTGATGGGTATGGGGATTCGGCTCGCGATCGTCCTGGCGTTCACGCCGCTGGCCGCCGCTGCGCAGGACGCGCCGATCGTGGTGGTGGTCGAGAGCAACGACCCCGCGATCACGCCCGACGCCTTTCGCCGCCAGCTCTCCGAAGCCCTCGGGATCACGGTGCAGCCCCTCGGCGGGACCGCCTCGGAGCGCTCGGTGGTCATGGTGCAGGTGCTCACTGGCGAGCCCGCACGGGTCCGCATCCAGCGGCCGGGTCAGGCGCCACGTCGGAGTGTCGTCGCCCGCGGGCCGGGCTCGTGGCTGCTCGCCGGCGTCATCGAAGCGATGCGCGGCGCGTCGCTCGTGACCTGGGAGGGCGACACCCGTCGCGTCGCCGGTCCGCAGCTCGCCGATTGGGAAGAGCCCGCCGAGCCCGTCGAGAGCGGCGCCGCCCTCGACCCGCCACCGCGCTGAAGCGGTCTAGATCTCGATGCCCTCGTGCTCGATCAGCTCGCTCAGGGCCTCTTCCATGATGACGCGTGCGCGCCCGGTGCGGTCCGCGAGCATGCGATGGACCGCGGCGTCCTTCGGGTTCTTGTTCTCGCAGGCTTCGGCGTAGGCCTCGAAGGCCATGAGCCCGGCGACGAGCTCGCCCACGTGATTCGGGCACTCGCACTGCACCGTGCTCTGGATCTCGAGCAGTTTCGCGAGCTGCGTACGACTGAAGCGCGGGGCCGGGTTGCTTCCGGTGGCGTTCGGTCGCCCCCGCTCGCGCTGCGCCGCATCCGCCTTCCCGAAGAGGCTCTTCACCAGTACGTGGAGCATCTGGCTGCGCAGCTGCGTCAGGCTCGTCGGACTCCGCACCGGCCGGCCGTGCTCGGCCACCGCCTCGAGCTCCGAGCGCCGCAGGAAGGAGTAGAGCGCGATGACGAGGTCGACCCCCGTCTCCTTCTTCACACGCTCTACCGCGTGCGCGGGAGCGGTGCCCGGGACCAGGTCGACGTTCAGGATCACGACCTGGACGTCTCGCAGGGTCGCCGTCCGAACGAGCTCGTCGAGGTCCGTCCCCGTCCAGACGACCTCCATGTCGTTCAGGGCACTCTCGTCACCCGTGCGGAGCTGTTCCGGCAGGTAGTCGTCGAGGATGGCCAGTCGAATCATGTCCCGGGCTTGGGGTCATGAACCTCGTGGACAAGAGCGGCGATCGGCGACGTTGGGAGGCTAGCCGCCGATGAGCGACATGCCGACGTTCTCGTGCTCGGTGGCGGACGGGTCCGCGAAGAAGTGGCCCTCCGCCTTTCCGCCGAGCGCCCACCGCATGGCCCACGCCAGGTCGGCGTCCGAGCCGCCGGCGCGCATCACGTCGCGCAGGGATACCGCGCGCCGATCGGCCAGGCACGCTCGGACGTCGCCACGAGCGGTCACGCGAACTCGGTTGCAGGTGCCGCAGAACTCGTTGCTCATCGCGCTGATGAACCCGATGCGGCCTTCACCATTCCGGCGCGGGACGTAGCGCGCGGGCCCGACCGGCCCCTCCGGCGTCTCCGCGTCGCGATCGGCCAATCGGTCGCCGAGGACGGCGCGGACCTCGGTGGCGCTCATGCGCCAGTCCGCCGGGAGCTTGGCGCCCTCGCCGAGTGGCATCAGCTCGATGAAACGCGGGGTGATGCCGAGGCCCCAGGCCCAATCGACCAGCTCGCGGAGATCCCCGTCACTGGCCGGATCGTGGCGGAGCGGGACCACGTTGAGCTTCACGTCCATCCCTTCGGCGAGGGCGGCGTGAATGCCGGCCTTCACTCGGCCGACGTCGCCGCCGCGGGTCAGCGAGCGGAAGCGCTCGGGGTCCAGCGTGTCGAGACTCACGTTGACCCCACCGAGGCCAGCCGCCCGGAGCGGACGCGCCAGCTCGCCGAGCCGGGTGGCGTTCGTGGTCATGGCGAGCGTCACGTGGGGCACCCGCCGGTGCACCCGAGCGACGAGCTCGACGACGTCCTTCCGGACCAGCGGCTCCCCGCCCGTGAAGCGGACCCGCTCGATCCCACCGGCGGCGAAGACCCCGACCACCCGGGCGGCCTCCTCGAAGGTGAGCAGCGCCTTGCGCAGCGCGTGGTCCTCTTCGCCGCTCGGAGGCATGCAGTAGAGGCACGCGAGATCGCAGCGATCGGTCACGCTCAGGCGCAGGTAGCGGTAGGTGCGGCCCTGCCGATCCGCCAGCGGGGGCACCCCCGCCTCCGCGAAGCCCGATGGCCGCGGCGGCAGCGCGAGGCGTTTCGCCTGGCGATTGTCGAGCATCGGGAGTCGCCGCACCCGCCCAGGATGCTCCGTGGGCCGGACCCGTCAAGGCCGGGGTGATGGCAGAAATCGTCCCCACGTGAGGGAAGGTTGCCGACGACGGCCTCGTAGTTCCCACCCGAAGCACACCGAGGCACACCTTGGCCGCGAGATATGATATCCCCGGGGCCAAGCCCATCGAAGAACTACAAGGAGGGTGCGGTGCGTATTGCAGCTGGAATTTTTCTGATCATCGTCGCGATCATCAACTTGCTCGCGGCTAGCGGTTACCTGCTCGGAGGCGCGGTCGTCTCGGGCGCTGGCGAGCTCTCGCAGGCCATGCAGGAGCAGGCCGCAGCTCAGGGTCAGGGTATGACCGCCGAGCAGCAGGCGGAGTTCGACGCCGCCATGGACGAGGCTCCGTCGGGTGGTGGCCTGATGGCTCTCGGTGGCTTCCTCGCGATCCTCGCGATCATGCAGATCGTCGGCGCCGTGCAGGCCTTCCGCACCAAGAGCGCCATGCTCGTGATGGTGGTCGGTGGTCTCTCGATCGTCGGTGAGATCTGGGGCGCCGTAGTCTCGAGCTTCGGCATCATGAACATCCTCGGCTTCGCCGCGGGTATTCTCGCCATCCTCGCCGGCCTCGGCATCAAGAAGGCCGCCGAAGGTGGTGGCGCCGCTCCGGCCGCGCCCCCCGCCGCCTGAACACTCGGGCTGACTCGCCGGACGCCTCCTGCCCTCGGGCCGGGGGCGTTCGTCGTTAAGACGACAAGACGACGATCGTCCCCGGAGCTTTCGGGGACGATCGTCTTCTTTGGTTTCGTTTCTGGGTCCCCGATTGACACGGCGCGTCACGAGGTCTAGGGATGGGGTGAATCGCCATTCAGCGTGCGGTGGCGATCGCGGCGGGACCTTCTCGGCCCGCACGCAACGACACGGAGGCTCGAATGGCGAAGAACGGCACGGCGCAGCAGCGCCTCGGCAAGAAGGGTGAGCGGGTGGCGATCGTCGCCGGCCTGCGGACGCCCTTTGCGAAGCAGTGGACCGCGTACCGCGACACGACCGCTCAGGAGCTCGGCAAGCTCGCGGTCGCGGAGCTCATGACCCGGGTCGGCATCGACCCGAACGAGGTCGAGCAGTGCGTGTACGGCCAGGTCGTGCCCTCGGTCCACGCGCCGAACATCGCGCGCGAGATCGTGCTGGGCACCGGGCTGCCGCGGCACATCGAGGCCTACAGCGTCAGCCGCGCCTGCGCGACGAGCTACCAGTCGACCACCAGCATCGTCGACGCAATCGCCACCGGGACCATCGCCTGCGGCATCGCCGGCGGCGCGGACAGCGCCAGCGACGTGCCCATCACGGTGAGCAAGCGGCTGCAGGTCGCGCTCATCGAGGCCAGCAAGGCCCGCAGCTTCCAGGACCGCATCAAGGCCTTCGCCAGCCTCGGTCTGAAGGACCTCGCGCCGGTGCCGCCCGCCATCAAGGAGCCCTCGACCGGGCTGACCATGGGCGAGAGCGCCGAGAAGATGGCCAAGGAGAACTCGATCTCGCGCCAGGCGCAGGACGAGCTCGCGCTCCGCAGCCACTCGCTGGCCGCCAAGGCCTGGGGCGAGGGCAAGTTCGACGACGAGGTCATGGAGGTCTACGTCCCCGACCGCTACGAGGACGCCATCCGCCAGGACAACCTGGTCCGCGAGGACGGCGAGCTCGCCAAGTACGCGAAGCTCAAGCCGGTCTTCGATCGCAAGCACGGCACCATCACCGCCGCGAACGCCTCGCCGCTGACCGACGGCGCGAGCGCGCTGCTCCTCATGCGCGAGGACAAGGCCAAGGCGCTCGGCTTCGACATTCTCGGCTTCGTCCGCAGCTACGCCTACGCCGCGCTCGACCCGGCCGGGCAGATGCTCATGGGTCCGAGCTACGCGACGCCCAAAGCGCTCGACCGCGCCGGCATCACCCTGAAGGACCTCGAGCTGGTCGACATGCACGAGGCCTTCGCGGCACAGGTGCTCTCCAACACCCAGGCCTTCGAGTCCAAGCAGTGGGCCAAGGACCACCTCGGCCGCGATGAGGCCATCGGCGAGATCGACTGGGACAAGTTCAACGTGAACGGTGGCTCGATCGCCATCGGTCACCCCTTCGCGGCCACGGGCGCGCGGCAGATCACCCAGACGCTCCAGGAGCTGAAGCGTCGCGGTGGTGGCCTCGGGCTCTGCACCGCCTGCGCGGCGGGCGGCATCGGCGCCGCGATCGTTCTGGAAGGAGCCGAGGCGTGAGCGAAGAGATGCTTCGAGTCGAGCATCGTGACGGTGGCGTCGCGGTGGTCATCATGGACGTGCCGGGCGAGTCGATGAACACGCTCCGCGCCGACTTCAACGACGAGTTCGCGCAGGCCTTCGACGCGCTCGAGCGGGAGCCCTCGGTGAAGGCCGTGGTCTTCACCTCCGGCAAGAAGGGCTCGTTCATCGCGGGCGCCGACATCGGGATGATCAGCAAGGTCACCAGCGAGGACGAAGCGGCCGCGATGTCGCGCGGTGGTCAGGCGGCGATGGATCGCTTGGCCTCGTTCCCGAAGCCGGTGGTCGCCGCGATCGATGGCGCCTGCCTCGGTGGCGGGCTCGAGCTCGCGCTGGCGTGCCACGGGCGGGTCGCGACCGACAACAAGAAGACCAAGCTCGGTCTCCCGGAGTCGCAGCTCGGGCTCCTGCCCGGCGCCGGCGGAACCCAGCGGCTCCCGCGCCTCATCGGTCTGACCGCCGCGCTCGATCTCATGCTCACCGGCAAGCAGGTCGACGCCCGCAAGGCGAAGAAGCTCGGGCTCGTCGACGAGGTCGTCGAGCCGCCGATCGTGGTGCAGGTCGCCGCGGAGCTCGCGGTGCGCCTCGCCGACGAGGGCCACCTCGAGGACGAGGGGCTCTTCGAGCGCTTCGAGGGCAGCGAGGCTCTGAAGGAGCTCGCGATGGCGCGGAACCCGGTCGGGCGAAAGGTCGTCTTCGACCAGGCGCGCAAGCAGCTGCACAAGAAGACGCGCGGTCTCTACCCGGCGCAGGACGCGATCCTCGACGTGGTGAAGGCCGGCCTCGCGGACGGAATGAAGGCGGGCCTCGAGGCGGAGGCGAAGGCCTTCGGCAAGCTCGTGATGTCGCCGGAGTCCGAGGCGCTGCGTTCGATCTTCTTCGCGACGCAGTCGATCAAGAAGGACAACGGCGTCGAGGACGACTCGGTCGAGCCGAAGAAGGTGCAGCGTCTCGGCATGCTCGGTGCCGGCCTGATGGGCGCGGGCATCGCCTACGTCACCGCGAGCATCGCCAAGACGCCGGTCCGCCTGAAGGACCGCGACAGCAAGGGTGTGCTCTGGGGCCTGAAGTACTGCCGCGACCTCATCGACAAGCGGGTCAGCCGCAAGAAGATGACGCCGATGAAAGCCAGCGAGCTGATGATGCAGATCGCCGGCACCACCGACTACAGCGGCTTCAAAGACTGCAACGTCGTGGTGGAGGCGGTGTTCGAGGATCTCGCGCTCAAGCAGCAGATGGTGAAGGACGTCGAGGCGAACGGACCCGAGGGCGTCATCTTTGCGTCCAACACCTCGTCGCTGCCGATCACCAAGATCGCCGAGGCCGCGAGCAAACCCGAGAACGTGATCGGGATGCACTACTTCTCGCCGGTCGACAAGATGCCGCTGCTCGAGATCATCGTGACGGACAAGACGGCCGACGAGGTCACGGCGACGTGCGTCGAGCTCGGCAAGAAGCAGGGCAAGACGGTGATCGTCGTGAAGGACGGCGTGGGCTTCTACACCACGCGCATTCTCGCGCCGATGATGAACGAGGCGGCCCACATTCTCGCCGAGGGCGTGGCCATCGATCGCATCGACGAGGCGCTGCTGAGCTTCGGCTTCCCCGTGGGTCCGATGAAGCTCACCGACGAGGTGGGCATCGACGTCGGCGCGAAGGTCGGCAAGATCATGGTCGACGCCTTCGGTGACCGGATGGTCCCGCCGGCCGGCATGGACAAGCTCGTCGCCGACGACCGGAAGGGCCGCAAGAACGGCCGCGGCTTCTACCTCTACGAGGACGGCAAGTCGAAGGGCCCGGACGAGAGCATCTACGAGGTGCTCGGCGTGCAGCCGACCAACGAGGAGCTCAGCAACGAGGACATCGCCTGGCGGTGCACGTTGATGATGGTCAACGAGGCCGCGCTCTGCTTCCAGGAGGGCATCCTCCGGAGCGCTCGCGACGGCGACATCGGCGCCATCTTCGGCCTCGGTTTCCCGCCCTTCACCGGCGGCCCCTTCCGCTTCGTGGACAAGCATGGCGCCGGCACCATCGTCGACCGCCTGCAGCAGTACGCGCAGACCTACGGCCCGCGCTTCGACCCGGCGCCGCTGCTGCTCTCCATGGCCAGCCAGGGGAAGACCTTCCATGGGTCGAACCAGGTGAAGCCCGGCGAGCCGGTCGCGAAGACCGTGGTGACCTCGGCACGAGCGTAGCGAGCCACCGGACCCTCACCCTCACCCTCATAGGCAGAGGGAACGCAAGAACGCCCCCGATCGCGTCGATCGGGGGCGTCCGTGTTTCGAAGGGCGAGGGGTAGGGCGAGGGTGAGGGTGAGGGAGCTCGCCTTCGGCTCGCAGCTCGCCTTCGGCTCGCGGCTCGCCTTCGGCTCGCTAGAAGAACCCGCTCTGAGCCCATGCTACCTTCGGGAATGCTTTCCCGATTGAGCACCGTCGCCTTTGCCGCCGCGCTCATCGGTTGCGGAGGCTCGAGCGACACGGTCCCGCCGGCCGACGCTTCGGTGCCTCCCGACGCGCAGCCCTACGTCCCTCCCTTCGATCCCGTCGCGCGGAACTGTCCGGGCGGTGAGGCGCCGACGAGCTGCACGGGAGGCTATGGCTGGATGGACTGCGGTGGCACCGGCGACCCGTTGATGGCTTGCAACGACACGGGATGCGCCTGGTTCTCGGGCGGCTGCGTGCGGGATGGCTGGGAGCCCAGCTTCTGCTCCGCGGGCGACCCCTTCTGCGAGACGAGCGCCGACGGTCGCTGGGCCTTCGGATCGGATTGGTTCCCCGCGGGGCCCAGTCTGAACGACTCGGTCTGCCACCCGATGGACATGATCGGCGACGAGGTGATCACGGCCACGTCGAACCTGAACGTCACGGTGACGATCGACCCCGCGGTCGAGCCCGCGACGGAAGTCTCCGTCGCCTGCGACGGAACCTCACTCTGGATGTGCCGGGTGCCGAGCCCCGTGACGGTGACCAACCGCGGAGTACTGCGCTTCGACAAGGGGCCGAGCGCGCCGCTCCTCACCGAGACGGTGGTCGTCGAGATACGGGAGAACGATGGCGCTCTGGCCGCCCGCGCGCTGGTCTACTACGCGGACGACGTGGCGACCTCGTCGCGAGCGTGCGCGCGTTGGCCCGACCGGCCCCGGTACGACGGAGGCGAGCTGGTCATCGACGACCCGGACGCGGAGGTCCCGCACGGGAGCTTGGTGTTGGACGACGCAGCGGGCGGGCAGGTGACGTTCGCGTTCTGAGTGGGGGCGAGAGGAGGCAAGTCCCTCACCCTCGCCCTGACCCTCACCCTTTCGACAGACAGACGGTTCACGGAACGCAGAACGCCCCCGATCGACTCGATCGGGGGCGCTTCCGTTCTGAAGGGTGAGGGGTAGGGCGAGGGTGAGGGTGAGGGTGAGGGTGAGGGAGCTCGCCTGCGGCTCGCTGGCTAGTTCCGGATCCCGCTCACGATGCCGTTGGTGAAGTAGACCTCGAAGCGGTTGTTGCTCGTGGCCCAGTACTTCCAGACGTCGCCCTGGAGGGTCGGCGTCGCGTGCTCGGGCGGGTAGCCGATGGCCATGATGACCCCCTGCTTGGTCATGCCCTGGTAGACCTGACCGTTCTGGACGCCGGCCTGGTCCTCGGGGCTCATCGACCCGATGTTCGGGCACTGGGTCCCGAAGTAACGCTGGACGTGCTCCTCGACCGGCGCGCGCGAGTGACGGGTGACGATGTACTGGTAGCGCAGGCCCGTGGTGTCCGCGCGGAAGGTGATCACCCGCCCTCGGATTCGCTCCAGGGTCACCGGCGTGCAGATCGGGAGGAGCGTTCCCCCGCGCGGCGAGGAGTAGTTGAGCGAGGTGAGCCGGCGCCGAGCGTCGGCGTGCAGGTTGGTCATCAGGTAGGTCGGACCCTCACCGTCGACGACGTAGGCGGGGCCTCCGCAGCCGCCCTGGAAGGCGAGCATCGGAACGGCCATCGAAGCAGAGAGGAGGAGAAGCAGTGCGCGGCGTTTCATGGCGGGGGAGATCCTAGCACGCACCATGCCGCGTGCTGGAACGGTCGAGTGGCGGGGAAAAATCCCTCGATCGGCCCGAAACGAGCGTGCGGGACCGACCACGCGTGAACTCACCTTCACGCCGACGTGTCACACCGATCAGGGTTCGGAGGCGCGGCCGGGGTCGGAGCGACGGGTCGCCTTGGGCACGGCCTTCTCGATGGCGATGTCCACGTCGGCGCCCACGACCTTCCGGATGGCGGGCTCGATCACCGAGACGCGGACGTAGTGGCTGCCCGCCCCGAAGGCGGCTTCGCCCTTCGTTCGGACCACCACCTTCGCGTCCTCCACGCTCACGAGCTCGATGTCCCCGCCGTCCGCCTGGAGCAGCGGTCGGAGCACCTCTTCGATCATCGTCTCGAGTGCGTCGCGCACGGCTCAGCGTACCAGAGCGGACGCCCCGAATGGTGAATCGGAAAGCCGGCTTACCGCTGGCGCGCGCGAGCGCTCCACGTGAGCTTCCACAGCCGTAGGGGAACGCCCGAGCCCTAGCCTGGGGACCCGGATGGTGATGTATGGCGACGTGTGATGGCTTTCGTGTTCTTTCTTCGGTGTTCGTCCTCGCCCTCGCGCTGAGCGGCTGCGGAGACGACGGACGAGTCGGCGGCGGCCGCGACCTCGGTCCGGATGGCCCCTGCTCCGAAGGCAGCCTCAGCTGCCGGGGGCTCGAGGTCTACAGCTGCGTCGGCGGCGAAGAGGTCCTGCAGGAGAGCTGCGCGATCGGCAGCGCGTGCGTCGACGGTCTCGGCTGCCGCGACTGCATCCCCGACCGCAACTACTGCGACGGTCAGGAGATCCGACTCTGCTACCCCGACGGCATGAGCTCCGAGCTGGTGCGCGAGTGCCCGCCGAGCGAGGTGTGCTCGAGTGGGGTGTGCGTCGACGCCTGCGAGAACGCCGCCATGGAGCGCTCGAACGTCGGCTGCGACTACATGGTCGTCGACCTGGACAACGAGTGGTCGCAGGGACCGCTCGGTGGGCTCCCGCCGGCGCAGGAGCAGTTCGCGGTCGTGCTCGCCAACACCAGCAACGTGCCGGTGCTCGCCAGCGTCTACCAGAGCAACGGGCAGCCCAACGCGCCGGCGGAGTCGCTCTTCGAAACGCACAACGTGCCGCCCAACGCGCTCGTTCGCATCGATCTACCTGCCCGTGAAGTGGACGGCAGCACGCCGGACGTCGAGGGCCCGGGCACGATGCTGACCAACAACGCCTACCGCATCCGGACGAACTTCCCGGTCGTCGCGTATCAGTTCAACCCGATCATCGAGAGCGCCTCGAACGATGCGTCGCTCTTGTTGCCGGTGCCCGCGCTCGACCAGCACTACCGGATCATCGGCTGGCCCACGGCGAACCCGGTCGAGGTCGGCGGCATCGACCTCGCGGGCATCCCCGATCACTCCTACGTGACCGTCGTCGGCACGCAGCCGAACACCACCGTCACCGTGACGCTCGGCGGGCCGATCATCGGCGGAGAGATCCAGGGCGGCGGCACGATCGCCGCGGCCTCCGCCGGCGAGACCATCGAGTACGTCATCGGTCCCTACGACGTGCTGAACCTCGAGAGCACCGACATCCCCGGCGACATGACCGGCACCATCGTCCAGGCGACGGCTCCGGTCGCGGTCTTCAGCGGCGGCGAGCGCGCGATCGCGCCCATCGGCGACTCCGTGAGCCAGCATCCCGACTGGACCGACGAAGACGGTCGTTGCTGCACCGAGCACGTCGAGGAGCAGGTCTTCCCGACCACCGCGTGGGGGCAGGACTTCGTGATCACGCGCAGCCCGCTACGGACGGACCACCCCACCTGGCGCGAGCCCGACATCTACCGGGTGATGGCCGACAAAGACGGGACCACGGTCACGACGAACCTGCCGGCTCCGAACGACAGCTTCACGTTGAACGAGAACGAGTGGCGCGAGTTCAGCACCGACCGCTCGTTCGTGATGAACGCGTCGGAGGCGGTGAGCATCATGCAGATGCTCGTCAGTCAGAACTGGGTCCACAGCTACATGAGCGGTCACGGCGGTGACCCCTCCATGATCCTCTACCCGCCCTTCGAGCAGTACCGCGACGACTACCTCTTCCTCGTGCCGGACACGTTCAGCTCGAACTACGTCGTGCTCAGCGTGCCGACCGGCACCACCGTCTTCCTCGACGGCGGCGACATCGCCGGCGACGAGTTCATGCGCCTCTGCGAGTACGAGGAGGCCGGCATGATCGGGGGCGAGACCTACACCGCGGTCACCTGTCCGGTCAGCGGTGGCAGCCACACCGTCGAGTCCACTCGACCGGTGGGCATCATGGTCTACGGCTACCACTCGGTCGGCAGCTACGGCTACGCGGGTGGGTCGAACCTGACCCGCATCAACCTCATCTGAGCAGCGACTCGAGCGCCGCGGTGAACGTGGCGCCGTTGCACTCTCGTCGCACCCATGCGCGGCCGCCTCTCGGGCGGACGCGGCGCACGAGCTCGAGCCCTTCGGCGAACGCGCGCGGGTCGTCGTTCGCGACCGTGACCACGCCATCGGGGTCGAGGCCTGCGAGCGCGCGCTCCATCGCGACCACCGGTCGGTCGCGGGCGAGGGCGTCCAGCATCTTCATCGGCAGGCCGCCCGGCGAGCGTCGTGGCACCGCCACCGCGAAGCAGCGCGCGTGGGCGCGCTCGCGGTCGGCGTCCGTGCGGAGCGGCGCGAGCTCGAGCTCCTCGAGGCCTGCGCGGCGCGCGTGCTCGTAGACCGGTGCGGGATCGGACTCGGTCGCCACGAGCAGTGGGAGCCTGGCGAGCGCACACGCGTCCACCACGTGCTCCCAGCCCTGGTAGCCGTCGAGGTTGCCCCCGTAGAGCACCCAGCGACCCAGCTCGCCCGCCGCCGGTCGCTCCGGCCAGGGCGAGGGCAGGTAGGTCCCGCCGAGGTGCGCGGCGAGGTTCGGCGACACGGCACCCACCGCATCCACACCGGCCGCGATCCGGTCGAGCACTCCACCCACCCGTCGCAGCGGCGCCGCGATGCGATCGGAGGCGTACGTCTCGAGCTCGGTGTCGAAGCGCGTGTGCGCGACGTAGATCAGCGGGCGCACCCCGGCTGCGCGCGCGACCACCGCCGCCTCGACGTTGTGCGCGATCACCGGTCGGCGGTCGCGCTGCCACCGCAGGCGGAGCTCCGCGATCATCCGCAGGTCGAGCGCGACCTTCCCGAGCGAGGGCCCCGAGCGCTCGCTCCGCACCTCGGGCCAATCGCCCAGCCGCCGCACCCAATGCGGGTCGGCGTCGCTCTGCCCATCCGCGTACACGAGCAGCTCCGCATCGCGCCCACGCGCGTGAAGCGCCCGCATCATCGCCCCCACCAACGCCTGCGTCCCCTGCGGCGTCGGGTAGGGCATGCACGCCACATGCAGCGTCTTCATCCTCATCAAACCCTTACACCTCGGGGACGCTCTTGAGTTCTTTCTGAGTTCACAAACGAATGTGAACTGGGAAAGAACTGTGAACTGGGAAAGAACTCAAGAGCGTCCCTCAGGTGTACTTCTGCACCTGAGGGACGCTCTTGAGTTCTGACTCCTGCGAAGAAAGGGGTCTCACGAAGGAGCGCCCCGTGCGTCACTCGTCGTGGCGCGCCACAGGCGGCCCG
>JAEPMI010000029.1 GCA_017644045.1 Deltaproteobacteria bacterium | reverse complement strand
GGTGGGGATGACGTCAAGTCCTCATGGCCCTTACGGGCTGGGCTACACACGTGCTACAATGGTGGTGACAGTGGGCAGCGAGATCGCAAGGTCGAGCTAATCTCCAAAAGCCATCTCAGTTCGGATTGCACTCTGCAACTCGGGTGCATGAAGTTGGAATCGCTAGTAATCGTGGATCAGCATGCCACGGTGAATACGTTCCCGGGCCTTGTACACACCGCCCGTCACACCATGGGAGTTGGTTCTACCCGAAGGCGATGCGCTAACCGCAAGGAGGCAGTCGACCACGGTAGGGTCAGCGACTGGGGTGAAGTCGTAACAAGGTAGCCGTAGGGGAACCTGCGGCTGGATCACCTCCTTTCTAAGGATGTTCCCTTATGGGTCCGCTCTTCGGAGCGACGCCCTATCGGAACTCTTCAGAACATGACCGGAAAGTCATTCCGGTCGCAAAAACAGGCGCGGATGCCGCCGTCTTCGTTTCTCTTTCTTCGCAGATGACAACAATGCCGTGCACTTTGCGCCGCCCGCCGGCCGGGGTGTTAACATTTCGGGCTGGTAGCTCAGGTGGTTAGAGCGCACGACTGATAATCGTGAGGTCGGAGGTTCGAGTCCTCCTCGGCCCACCAACCGCTTTTCGGCTCCGCCGAAACGCGGCTCGCGAAAGCGGTTTGCGCGCAAGGCGCGTGCGAGATGAGCGGTGATCAGGATTACAGGTGTCTCTCGGCATTTGCTGTGCAATTGCCTGCCGACACCAACGTCGTTTTGCCAGGCGAAACGACTTGGGGCGTTAGCTCAGCTGGGAGAGCACCTGCTTTGCAAGCAGGGGGTCATCGGT
>JAEPMI010000028.1 GCA_017644045.1 Deltaproteobacteria bacterium | reverse complement strand
ATTGCCAATGTCCACCAGGCCGCAAGGCCTCGATGTCACTGGCAGAAAAGACCAGCTTCTCGAGATCTGTCCGATGGCGCGGTTAGGCGACCAATCATGTGCATGGGATTGAGCGTCCCATGCGACGAACCGCAATCATCAACACCCGGCCGCTTACGAAAGGTTATGGACCTTTCAGGACCAGACTCCGACTACGGAACCCGAACAAATCTTCTCTTCACAATGTCAAACAGAACAGGCAGCCAGCGAACCGGCCGCAAACCTTTTCTTCTTCAATCGGATAACCGTAACCCCGCACTTCACACGACAAGCTGCCGAAGCAGGCGTTGGTGGAGCTGGACGGGATCGAACCGACGACCCCCTGCTTGCAAAGCAGGTGCTCTCCCAGCTGAGCTACAGCCCCTAAAATCGAATGGTGGGCCTGGATAGACTCGAACTATCGACCTCACCCTTATCAGGGGTGCGCTCTAACCACCTGAGCTACAGGCCCGTTGCAGAGCGCTCCTGCTGGCAAACACGCCTCGAGGCGGAGCCTCGCAAGCACGACCGTGCGTCGGCGCCCATGCGCCGCCCCCGCGGAGCGCAGCCCGAAGGCGAACGCGCGTGAGCGAAATCAAAATCATTCGCGAAGAAAGAGAAACGAAGGCGGCAGATTGTCCGCTTTGTATGCACGGTGCTTGGACTGACTATCCAGCACCTTTGTTCTTCAAAAGAACCGAAAGGGAGAGGTCGTCGGACCGAAATCCGGACATCCCGTTAGGGTTCTTCCTTAGAAAGGAGGTGATCCAGCCGCAGGTTCCCCTACGGCTACCTTGTTACGACTTCACCCCAGTCGCTGACCCT
>JAEPMI010000027.1 GCA_017644045.1 Deltaproteobacteria bacterium | reverse complement strand
GCTAGTGGCATTTTAGACGTTCCTTTAGGGATGCTAAAATGGGCATTAGCAATGAGAATAATCAAGTGACTTAAGGGCATTTAGTGGATGCCTTGGGATGCACAGGCGATGAAGGACGTGATACGCTGCGAAAAGCGTCGGGGAGCTGCGAATAAGCTTTGATCCGATGATATCCGAATGGGGAAACCTACCTTAGATGTCTAGAAAATTTAAGGTGTTCTTTTTGAACATCTTATCTTTCTAGATATCGCAAAAAGGTATCTGCACCTGAATAAAATAGGGTGTATGAAGCGAACGTGGGGAACTGAAACATCTAAGTACCCATAGGAAAGGACATCAACCGAGACTCCGTTAGTAGCGGCGAGCGAACGCGGACCAGCCCGTATCTGTTATAAAACCAAAAGCGTCTGGAAAGTCGCGCCATAGAGGGTGATAGCCCCGTATGGGTAGAAAAGCAGATCGTTAGAGTAAGGCGGAACACGTGAAATTCTGTCTGAACATGGGGGGACCACCCTCCAAGGCTAAGTACTCTCTACCGACCGATAGCGAACAAGTACCGTGAGGGAAAGGTGAAAAGCACCCCGACAAGGGGAGTGAAATAGTGCCTGAAACCGGATGCATACAAACAGTCGGAGCCCGCAAGGGTGACGGCGTACCTTTTGTATAATGGGTCAGCGAGTTAGTTTATCGTGCAAGCTTAAGCCGTTAGGTGTAGGCGCAGCGAAAGCGAGTCTGAACAGGGCGTTCAGTACGATGAATTAGACCCGAAACGAAGTGATCTAGGTATGGCCAGGTTGAAGGTGCGGTAACACGCACTGGAGGACCGAACCCACGTCTGTTGAAAAAGACGGGGATGAGCTGTGCCTAGGGGTGAAAGGCCAATCAAACTTCGAAATAGCTGGTTCTCCGCGAAATCTATTTAGGTAGAGCGTTGGACGAATACCTCAGGGGGTAGAGCACTGGATGGGCTATGGGGACTCACCGTCTTACTGATCC
>JAEPMI010000026.1 GCA_017644045.1 Deltaproteobacteria bacterium | reverse complement strand
TCCGGTACGGCTACCTTGTTACGACTTAGCCCTAGTTACTAATTTTGCCCTAGGCCGCTCCTTGCGGTGACGGACTTCAGGCACTCCCGGCTTCCATGGCTTGACGGGCGGTGTGTACAAGGCCCGGGAACGTATTCACCGGATCATGGCTGATATCCGATTACTAGCGATTCCAGCTTCACGGGGTCGAGTTGCAGACCCCGATCCGAACTGTGACCGGTTTTGTAGATCCGCGCCCCCTTGCGGGGTGGCTTCCCTCTGTACCGGCCATTGTAGCACGTGTGTAGCCCAGGACGTAAGGGCCGTGATGATTTGACGTCATCCCCACCTTCCTCACGGTTTGCACCGGCAGTCCTGTTAGAGTCCCCATCTTGACATGCTGGCAACTAACAGTAGGGGTTGCGCTCGTTATAGGACTTAACCTGACACCTCACGGCACGAGCTGACGACAACCATGCAGCACCTTGCAATCCGTCCGAAGAAAAGTCTATCTCTAGACCTGTCGTACTGCATTTAAGCCCTGGTAAGGTTCCTCGCGTATCATCGAATTAAACCACATGCTCCACCGCTTGTGCGGGCCCCCGTCAATTCCTTTGAGTTTCATTCTTGCGAACGTACTCCCCAGGTGGGTTACTTATCACTTTCGCTTAGCCACTCAGACCGAAGTCCGAACAGCTAGTAACCATCGTTTACGGCGTGGACTACCAGGGTATCTAATCCTGTTCGCTCCCCACGCTTTCGTCCATCAGTGTCAGTATATTATTAGTAATCTGCCTTCGCAATTGGTATTCTATGTAATATCTATGCATTTCACCGCTACACTACATATTCTAACTACTTCATAATAACTCAAGATAACCAGTATCAAAGGCAATTCTACAGTTGAGCTGCAGACTTTCACCTCTGACTTAATTATCCACCTACGGACCCTTTAAACCCAATGATTCCGGATAACGCTTGGATCCTCCGTATTACCGCGGCTGCTGGCACGGAGTTAGCCGATCCTTATTCTTACAGTACCGTCAGAGCTCTACACGTAGAGCGGTTTCTTCCTGTATAAAAGCAGTTTACAACCCATAGGGCAGTCTTCCTGCACGCGGCATGGCTGGA
>JAEPMI010000025.1 GCA_017644045.1 Deltaproteobacteria bacterium | reverse complement strand
GTCAACTTAGCACATATTTGGGGACCTTAGCTGATGGTCCGGGTTCTTTCCCTCTCGGACATGGACCTTAGCACCCATGCCCTCACTGCCCTGAAACATTATATAGCATTCGGAGTTTGTCAGGAATTGGTAGGCGGTGAAGCCCCCGCATCCAATCAGTAGCTCTACCTCTATATAACTATCAGAACGCTGCACCTAAATGCATTTCGGGGAGTACGAGCTATTTCCGAGCTTGATTGGCCTTTCACCCCTACCCACAGGTCATCCCAAGACTTTTCAACGTCAACGGGTTCGGTCCTCCACTATGTGTTACCACAGCTTCAACCTGCCCATGGGTAGATCGCACGGTTTCGCGTCTACTACTACCGACTAAGACGCCCTGTTCAGACTCGCTTTCGCTACGGCTGCGCACCATAAGTGCTTAACCTTGCCGGTAAAAGTAACTCGTAGGCTCATTATGCAAAAGGCACGCCGTCATCCCGATAAATCGGGACTCCGACCGCTTGTAGGCGTATGGTTTCAGGGTCTGTTTCACTCCGTTGTTCACGGTTCTTTTCACCTTTCCCTCACGGTACTGGTTCACTATCGGTCTCCCAGGAGTATTTAGCCTTGGCGGATGGTCCCGCCGGATTCACACAGGGTTTCACGTGCCCCGCGCTACTCAGGATACCACTATCTTTAACGCTCCTTGCCCGTACGGGACTGTCACCCATATCGTGCAGCTTTCCAACTGCTTCCGGTTCGTCGCGCAAAGAACATTGTGGTCCTACAACCCCGTCATTGCCGGAACAACAACGGTTTGGGCCGATCCGATTTCGCTCGCCACTACTCTCGGAATCACTCTTGTTTTCTCTTCCTCCGCCTACTTAGATGTTTCAGTTCGGCGGGTTCGCCTGCCTTACGGCATGACTGGCCTTCAACCAGCCGGGTTGCCCCATTCGGATACCCGCGGATCAATGCTCATGTGCAGCTCCCCGCGGTTTTTCGCAGCTTATCACGTCCTTCGTCGCCTCTGAGAGCCTAGGCATCCCCCATACGCCCTTCTTTTGCTTGTCGCATCCCATATAAATATGGGACGCCCTCTCGTAATCCTTAATTGTTCTATTCTACTTCGTGTTTCTTCTTTTTGACTTCACGCCAACGGT
>JAEPMI010000024.1 GCA_017644045.1 Deltaproteobacteria bacterium | reverse complement strand
ATGTTTATGCCCGATTATTATCCATGCCGAACCGCTCGACTAGTGAGCTGTTACGCACTCTTTAAATGAATGGCTGCTTCCAAGCCAACATCCTAGCTGTCTAAGCAGTTCAACCTCGTTTATTCAACTTAACATACATTTGGGGACCTTAGCTGATGGTCTGGGTTCTTTCCCTCTCGGACATGGACCTTAGCACCCATGCCCTCACTGCTGATGAACATTTTATAGCATTCGGAGTTTGTCAGGAATTGGTAGGCGGTGAAGCCCCCGCATCCAATCAGTAGCTCTACCTCTATAAAACTATTAATCAACGCTGCACCTAAATGCATTTCGGGGAGTACGAGCTATTTCCGAGTTTGATTGGCCTTTCACCCCTACCCACAGGTCATCCGAAGACTTTTCAACGTCAACCGGTTCGGGCCTCCACTGTGTGTTACCACAGCTTCACCCTGCCCATGGGTAGATCACACGGTTTCGCGTCTACCACTACTAACTAAAGCGCCCTATTCAGACTCGCTTTCGCTACGGCTGCGGACCTGAAGTCCTTAACCTTGCTAGCAACGGTAACTCGTAGGCTCATTATGCAAAAGGCACGCCGTCACCATTACTGGCTCCGACCGCTTGTAAGCGTATGGTTTCAGGTTCTTTTTCACTCCTTTATTCAAGGTTCTTTTCACCTTTCCCTCACGGTACTAGTTCACTATCGGTCTCTCAGGAGTATTTAGCCTTAACGGATGGTCCCGCCAAATTCATACAGGGTTACACGTGCCCCGCACTACTCAGGATACCACTATCAATAACGATCTTTACTTATACGGGACTATCACCCTCTCTGGTCACTCTTTCCAAAGTGTTCTAATTCATTACGCATCAAATATCGTGGTCCTACAACCCCAGCATTGCCGTAACAACACTGGTTTGGGCTAATCCGAGTTCGCTCGCCGCTACTATCGGAATCACTTTTGTTTTCTTCTCCTCCGGGTACTTAGATGTTTCAGTTCTCCGGGTTCGCCTCCTTTCGGATAACATATCTTCAATATGCTGGGTTGCCCCATTCGGATATCTGCGGATCAATTTGTATGTGCCAATCCCCGCAGCTTTTCGCAGCTTATCACGTCCTTCATCGCCTCTGAGAGCCTAGGCATTCCCCATACGCTCTTATGTAGCTTATTGTACTTTTTGTCTTTTTAATGAGTTGTCAATTGATCAAAAG
>JAEPMI010000023.1 GCA_017644045.1 Deltaproteobacteria bacterium | reverse complement strand
CTTCTCCGTCCCCCTTCCCAAAACACAACTGGTACAGGAATATTGACCTGTTATCCATCGACTACGCCTTTCGGCCTCGCCTTAGGTCCAGACTAACCCTCCGCGGACGAGCCTGCCGGAGGAACCCTTAGGGTTTCGGGGCATGGGATTCTCACCCATGTTTTCGCTACTCAAGCCGACATTCTCACTTCTATGCTGTCCACGTCCGCTTACGCTAACGCTTCACCCTACATAGAACGCTCCCCTACCATAAATAAATTTATCCGCAGCTTCGGTATAACGCTTAGCCCCGTTCATTTTCGGCGCAGGATCGCTCGACCAGTGAGCTATTACGCACTCCTTTGAGGATGGCTGCTTCTAGGCAAACCTCCTGGTTGTCTGGGCAATCCCACCTCCTTTATCACTTAGCGTTAATTTTGGGACCTTAGCTGGCGGTCTGGGCTGTTTCCCTCTCCACGACGGACGTTAGCACCCGCCGTGTGTCTGCCAGCTATTACTTCCCGGTATTCGGAGTTTGGTTAGGATCAGTAAGACGGTGAGTCCCCATTACCCATCCAGTGCTCTACCCCCGGGAGTATTCGGCTGACGCTCTACCTAAATAGATTTCGCAGAGAACCAGCTATTTCCGAGTTTGATTGGCCTTTCACCCCTAGCCACAAGTCATCCCAATCTATTGCAACAGATACGGGTTCGGCCCTTCAGTTGGTGTTACCCAACCTTCAGCCTGCTCATGGCTAGATCACTCGGTTTCGGGTCTAATGCGACGAACTGAACGCCCTGTTCAGACTCGCTTTCGCTGCGCCTACACCTATCGGTTTAAGCTTGCTCGCCACATTAAGTCGTTGACCCATTATACAAAAGGTACGCCGTCACGCTTGCGCGCTCCGACTGTTTGTAGGCATCCGGTTTCAGGTACTCTTTCACTCCCCTTGTCGGGGTGCTTTTCACCTTTCCCTCACGGTACTGGTTCGCTATCGGTCATGCACGAGTACTTAGGCTTGGAGGGTGGTCCCCCCACGTTCAGACAGGATTTCACGTGTCCCGCCTTACTCGAGGACGATTGGTTGCATTACGCGTACGGGGCTGTCACCCACTATGGCCATCCTTTCCAGAATGTTCCGCTTGTCTCCCAATCGCCACTGGCCTGGTCCGCGTTCGCTCGCCGCTACTGACGGAGTCTCGGTTGATGTCCTTTCCTACGGGTACTTAGATGTTTCAGTTCCCCGCGTTCCCTTCTTATCCCTATGTATTCAGGATAAGATACCTTGTCTCGATACTTGGAAACCAAACAGGCCCGAGGGCATGAATGGTCAAGCCGTACGGCTTGTTTGAATTTCCAAGTATCTAAGGTGGGTTTCCCCATTCGGATATCCATGGATCAAAGCGTATTCGCAGCTCCCCATGGCTTTTCGCAGCGTATCACGTCCTTCATCGGCTGTGCATGCCAAGGCATCCACCAAATGCCCTTAA
>JAEPMI010000022.1 GCA_017644045.1 Deltaproteobacteria bacterium | reverse complement strand
CGGAATGTGTCAACGAGTTTGAGACACGGGTGAGTTGATTTCTATGAAGCGAGGGGCACGGCGACGGTGCCCGGGGTGACGGGGTTGATATGGACGGCTGCAGGAGGCAGCCGGACGGTGGGGGCGCCGTTGGGGAAGCGCTCGGGGTGAGCGGCGAAGGCGTCGTCGAGAGCGGCCTGACGGATCGCGCGTACCTGCTCGACGCGGCCGTGGAAAACGTCGGCGGGGGTGAAGAGGGCCAGGCCGACGTGGTGATGGTCGTTGTTGTGCCAGCCGAAGAAGTCCTGGAGCCAGCCGCGTGCGTGGAGCGCGCCATCGAAGCGGCCGGGGTAGTCGGGCTGGTACTTGAGCGTCTTGAACTGAGACTCGCTGAAGGGGTTGTCGTCGGAGACGCGGGGTCGGCTGAAGGACCGGGACGCGCCGAGAGTGGCCAGCAGCTGCGCGAGGGTGTCGCTCTTCATGGCGGAGCCGCGGTCGGCATGGACCTGAAGGCCAGGCTCGACGCCGTGGCGCGCGATGGCGTCGGCGAAGAGCTGCGCGGCGAGGTGCTTGCATTCCTTGTCGGCGACCATCCACCCGACGACGTAGCGGCTGAAGAGGTCGAGGATGACGTAGGTGCTGAGGAAGACGCCCTTGCGGGTGGTCGCGAGCTTCGTGATGTCCCAGGTCCAGACCTGGTTGGGTGCGGTGGCCGTCAGGCGCGGCTTCACGTGGACATGCGGCGCACGCTGGTGGCGCCGCTCGCGGCACTCGCCGGCCTCGGCGAGCACGCGGTACATCGTGCGGATGGAACCGAGGTATTCGCCCCGGCCGAGCAAGGTCGCGTACACCTCGCGGGGCGGCTGGTCGACGAACTCGTCGGAGTGCAAGACCTCGAGCAGTCGCTGGCGCTCGGCGTCGCTGAGACGCCTTGGACTCGGCGGGCGCGGGGTCGGAGGCGGCTTCGGCTCGGGCGGCTGACGGCGGCGATAGAGGCTCGCGCGGCTGACGCCGAGGGCGTCGCAAGCGGTGGCCACGGGCACATGAGGCTCACGGGATTCGACCAGGTCCATCAGCTCTTCTCGTCGCTCTCGGGAAGCGCCAGACCCAGGATTTCGTGTGCTTTTTTTTGGAGGTCGATGAGCGAGTTCGCGACCCGCAGCTTGTGCTCGAGCTCGGCGTTCTTCTTCTGGAGCGCCGCGAGCTCGCGGTCCTTCGCGTCGAGCTTCGGCTTCCGGCCGGGCTTCTTGGTCTTCAGTCCCTCGGAGCCATGGGCGGCGAGCTGCTGCCGCCACGACGAGAGGTGGGAGCTGTAGATGCCTTCTTTGCGAAGCAGCGCCGCGACGGCACCACGCTCGCCGCTGGCGAGGGCGGCGTCGGCGGCCTTCACGATGCGGAGCTTCTCGGAGGCTGAGAACCGGCGGCGACGCTTCGGCGCGACGGTCTCGACGGTGGCGCCGCTCACGTCGTCACGCGACGGATCGCTGTCGGGGTTGGGGGTATGCTTGGGCACAGTGCGGATTCCATTCTCCGCCCTTCGGTAAGAGAAAGCCAGCGAGGGCTGTCTCACGTGACGTTGGCACACAGGG
>JAEPMI010000021.1 GCA_017644045.1 Deltaproteobacteria bacterium | reverse complement strand
CTGACTCCTGCGAAGAAAGGGGTCTCACGAAGGAGCGCCCCGTGCGTCACTCGTCGTGGCGCGCCACAGGCGGCCCGCTGACGGGAGGCGCTCGAGCGGAGCGCGACCGAGGACTCGTTGAATTCGGGCCTCTGCGGGGCTCTCATGCGGCCATCGCGAGCCGGCTGGCGGCCTCGTTCTCCGCGTTCTTCGCACTGGCGACGGCGGATGCCGTGATCTCGGGTGGGGCCTCCGCGTCCGTCGGCTGACGGAGCCACCGTTTGATGTTGCAGGCCGTGACCTTGAGCCCGACCGCGAGAGTGACGCGCGGCGTTCCTCGGACACGTAGGCGGCCGAGCTCGTGGCCGCGCTTGAGCTCGCTGACGGAGGCTTCGACGCCACTTCGGATCGCGTAGTCACGCCTGAACTCTTCGGTCTTCTGCTCCTCCCATCGGGCGTCACGCGCGACGAGAGCCGGGTCCATGTCGATTCGAAACTCGCGGGACTTGGCGTTGTTCGGTCCGCGGACCGGGCAGCTCTCACGCTTCGGACAGGCGCGACAGGTGTCAGCGTCGAAGAATGCATGCAGCGAAGGCGGGCGGCCGTGGCGGCCCGCTCGGAGGTCGTGACGTGTCGGCTCGTGACCAGCCGGGCAACGCATGACCTGGTCCTGGTCGACCTCGAAGGCTGCGCGAGAAAGAGCGGAGGCGGCGAGTCGTCCGCGGTCGATCGGCGCCTTCAACTCGGCGCCGTGTTCGCGAAACTGAAGCAGTTGATCGGGAGTGGTGTAGCCGCCGTCGGCGTAGAGGGTCTCGGGTGCGCGGTCGCAGGCGCTGAGGCGTTCGAAGGCGGGCAGCGCGAGCCCCACATCAGAGCGGGCGGCGGTGACGACGTCGTAGTCGGTGAGCAACTCGGTGCGCTCGTTGCCGCACGTTTCCGCGATGTGAACGTGGTAGCCGAAGCCCTTGTGGCCAAAGGAGGCATCGGGGTCGTGGGGGCTCCAGAAGCGTGCTTTGGGCGCCGACGATGCCTTTCGCTTCCCCTTGTTCTTGCGGCGCTTCTTGGCTTTGCGTCGATTCCGCGCGCGGCGTTGAGCGTCTGCTTCGGCCGCGGGCGGTGGTTCTTCTGGCGGGCCATCTTCGTCGAGCCCGAGCGAGTGGCCGTGCTCCTGCGCCAGCCGCTCGAGGTGCTGGTATGGAGCGCCGCTCGACACGTCGGGGCGTTCGCGGAATGCGTCGAGTAGAGCCCGAACCCAACGCCCAAGCTCGTGCAGCGTCGAGGTGCGATCGTCCGGTGACACGTCGTCATCCCAGCGATTCGGATCGGCGTCCGCCCACGCTCGCACGGCCGCTGGAACGCGCTGCCGATCCAGCTCGGATAGGCTCCGCACGAAGACGCGGATCGTCTCGCGAGCCACTCCGATCCGGCCGCGGGCTCGGACCGCCGAGGTCACCAACGTCGAGTCCAAGCGCTGCTTCGACGTGGAGACGTTCAAGTCGGCCGCAGCGGCTTCGAACACCCGGTCGAAGACCTCGCGCACGAGGTCGTCCGGGTGCCCGACCACACGCCGACGAAAGTCGACGAGCGTGCGGCGAGTCACGTACGCCTCGTCGGCGCTCACCGCGAGCGCGTGCTGCCAACGTCGATCGAAGCTGTAGGCGTCCAGCGCCTTCTGGTCGGGCAGCTTCTCCATCTCCTGCAGCAGCGAGATGCCCAGCAGCCTCGCCACGCTGAAGTTGGGACGCCCCTCCTCGCCGTAGAGAACCGCAAACCGCTCCTCG
>JAEPMI010000020.1 GCA_017644045.1 Deltaproteobacteria bacterium | reverse complement strand
GTGCGGATTCCATTCTCCGCCCTTCGGTAAGAGAAAGCCAGCGAGGGCTGTCTCACGTGACGTTGGCACACAGGGTCAGTCGCGATTGGCGATGACCTCGGTGTGGCTCCGGCATATTTCGGGTGGGACATCCAAAGCCTGCACGATTGTCTTCACGGCGGCTACGGTGGCGAGCCTCCGTATCATGTGGTCGTGTACGACGCGGACCGGATGGAGTCCGCGTTCGGGCACGACGGCCTGGTTCGCTACTGTCGAAAGATGTTGAGTGCGATCGATGCTGGCCGACGGGGCCCGGTCGAACTGAGCGGCCGGAGCTACTATGAGGAGCTTCGCGCGACAGCGACTGCCGGTGAAGGCGAGACTCTGCTGGACCAGCTCATGGACACGTTTGCACACGCGCCGGCCACCCTCGAGTTGAGGCGGTGCGACGGGAGTTTGGTAGGGCGCTCTTCTGACTACATCAGTCAGAGCTGAACGGTTTTTCTACGGCGAACCCGGGCACGCTCTCGAGCTCTTTCCGAGTTAGCGGAGCGCTAGTGGTGGAACCAGGCGAGCTCGTTGCTGTCTGCGTGGACCATGCGCACGGCGTCAGCAATCTGGCTCCTCGTGGTCGCCGCTTTTGGCTGTCGAGACGAGTCATCCAGAGACGGCTGGGGCATCACAGGAGGTCCACCGCTGCCTGACCGCGAATCCGCGCCGACATCGCCGCACGCCCCACCGACGCGCCTTTCCTGGGGCGACTACGTGGGCGACTGCGGCTACCTCGGCGGCGCACTTCAGCTCGGGGGCGACACGTCGCACGCCTATCGCGACGCGCTCGTCGTGCTCGGGCAAGCCTGCGAGGTTCATGATGAGCGGCTCCGAAGCGCGGCACGAGAGGCTGGACAGAACAGGAGTCATGACGACCGAGTCCGAGTGCTCTTCGACCCCGCCGTCGAGGTGCTCGAAGAGCTGGGTGTGCATTGTTTTCATGACGGAGCCGCCGAGCCCGTGAGTCTCCGAATGATCGAGAGTTGTCCCGGCTTGATGGGGTATTCCCAACGTTCGCTCGGCCGTTCCTTTCCGCAGGCGAAGTACCTCTTCAACGTCGCCTGGGAGCGCGACTGGAGGCGACGGGTCGAGGTCAGTCGCAGGCCCCGCCCCCTCATCAACCTGTGGCGGATGTCCGCGGTCGAGGAGATCTATCGGGAGGACGGACACTTGCCATAGGCAAGGCTCGGAGCAGCGGACCAGGGCGACGCGGTCAGCCGCCTCCGCTAGGCTCATCCGCGGGCACAGTAGCTCGAGTTCCAGGATGAGGCCGACAATCCACCGCTCTTGGGCCAATGGCTGCAGCAGCTGGACGGCCGCCAGACGTGCGGTCCCGTGTTCCTGGCGAGCACGCCACGCGTGACCTCCCCGTCCTGGACCGCTACGCCGAGCCCTTCTTGACGTGTCGGAAAGACGACTTTCGTAGCTCCGTGGACCAGGCTGCCAGAGCCCTGGCGGAAGAAGCGGAGAGCAAGCGATGAGACGTCGAGAGACTTGGGGAGGCGCCGTCCGCTTCGACACCGGCAGCCCCCACTACCTCGGATGGATCGTCGCGACGAAGCACGCACCGAACCACCGAATCTTGGAGGTCCTCGCCGACCAGCCCACGCACCCCGCCTTCCTGGCCGAGAAGGCGAAGCTCGAGACGCCCTACTGGATCCACGTGCTCGAGCTCGACCGAGCGGTTCACGAGGCCGGGGGCTACGAAACCAACGCCGACTACCGGCGCAAGGAGCTGCATCGGTTCGAGACCCGAGCGGCAGCGGAAGCGTGGCTCCTCGCGCGCGGCGTCGCGATGGACGAGCTGCGGGACCCGCGCGACGTCGACGCTCCTTAGCGACTGGGCTGCCCTCCCAATGTGAACTGGGAAAGAACTCAAGAGCGTCCCTCGGGTGTAGTTCTGCACTCGAGGGACGCTCTTGAGTTCTTTCCCAGTTCACAGAGCGCGGTGGCGAGACTCGCCCATCGGCCGTAGACCCTGGCCCATGGGCCAACCGATCGACTTCCCCGCCACCGACACGCCCCTCCGCGACGACGTGCGCACCCTCGGCGCCATGCTCGGCGAGCTCCTCGTCGACCTCGAGGGACGGCCGCTCTTCGACTCCGTGGAGTCCATTCGCCGCACCGCCCGCGCGCGCCGTCTCGGCGACCGCACCGCCGCCGACCGCCTCGCCGCCTTTCTCCACCGCAACGAGGCGAGCCACGTTCGCACCGTGGTCCGCGCGTTCGGCGCCTACTTCGGCCTCATCAACATGGCCGAGCGCGTGCACCGCATCCGCCGCCGGCGCGACTTCGAGCGCGACGAGACTCCGCAGCCCGGCGGCGTGCGCGCCATCCTCACCGAGCTCGCCGACAAGGGCTTCACCCACGAGCGCCTGACCGAGGCCCTCGCGAAGATGCGCATCGAGCCCGTCTTCACCGCGCACCCCAGCGAAGCCATTCGCCGCACGCTCCTCCGCAAGGAGCAGCGCATCGCCTACGCGCTCGTCGACCGCTTCGACCGCGCCTGCATGACCCCGCGCGAGGACCGCGCCGCCCTCGGTCGCATCCGCGGCGAGGTCGCCAGCTCGTGGGCCACCAGCGAGCACGGCGGCCGCCCGACCGTGCACGACGAGGTCGAGCACGTGGCCTTCTATCTGGTCGCCGTGATCTACCGCGCCGTGCCCGCGTTCTTCGAAGAGCTCGAGGACGCCATGCACGACCTCTGGCCCAACCAGCCCTGGCGTGCGCCTTCCGGTCTGCTGCGCTTCGGCAGCTGGGTCGGCGGCGACATGGACGGCAACCCCAACGTCGGCGCCGAGACCTTCGAAGCGACCCTGCGGCGCCAGCGCAAGCTCGTGCTCGACCGCTACGCCGAGGAGCTGCGCGCGCTCGCCGATCACCTCAGCCAGTCCGTGCAGCAGGTCAGCGTCGACCCCGCGATCACCGACCTGGTCGCGCGCTACCGCGAGCTCCTCCCCGAAGCCGCGGCCAGCCTCTCCGAGCGCTACCACGACATGCCCTACCAGAACCTCAGCCTGCTCATGGCCGCGCGCATCGAGGCCACGCAGGTCGGCGCCGAGGGCGGCTACGCGAAGGCGAGCGACTTCCTCGACGACGTCGTCACCATCGAAGAGACGCTGCAGACCATCTCCGCCGAAGCCGGCGCCTACCGCGTGCGCCGCTTGCGTCGCCGAGCGGAGACCTTCGGCTTCCACCTCGCCACCCTCGACATCCGCCAGGACTCGCTCGTGCATCGGCAAGCCGTCGGCGATCTCTTGGGCCACGCCGACTTCGTCGACCTCGACGCCGCCGAGCGCACTCGCCTCATCCTCGAGGCCCTCGAGGGCGACGTCGCCAAACCAACGAACCCCGGCGAGGCCCTCGCCAAGACCCTCGCCGTCCTCGAAGCAGTGGGCCGCGCGCAGCAGAGCTACAGCGAGCACGCCGTCGGCCCGTACATCATCAGCATGGCCCGCGGCGCCGACGACACCCTCGCCGTGCTCCTCCTCGCCAAGGCGGCTGGCCTCGCCAAACCCGACGGCACCATCCCCCTCGACATCGCGCCGCTCTTCGAGACCGCCGACGACTTGCACGGCGCCCGCGCGACCATGACCACGCTCTACGAAGAGCCGCTCTACCGCGCGCACCTGAAGGCCCGCGGCGATCAGCAGATGGTCATGGTCGGCTACTCGGACAGCAACAAGGACGCCGGCATCATGGCCGCGCGCTGGGCGCTCCAGCAGGGGCAGGCCGCGCTCGTCGAGGTTTGCGAAGCCGCGGGCGTCGGGCTCACCGTCTTCCACGGTCGCGGCGGCACCATCAGCCGTGGCGGCACCAAGACCCGCGAGGCCGTCCTCGCCGCGCCCGCCGGCAGCGTCGGCGGTCGACTCCGCATGACCGAGCAAGGCGAGATCATTCACGCCCGCTACGGCCTCCGCGGCATCGCGCTCCGCAGCCTCGAGCTCGCCACCGGCGCCGTGCTCCAGCGCACCAGCGGCAGCGTTCCGCGAGACCTCCTCGAGCCGAACGACGCCCAGGCCGCGCTCATGACCACCATGAGCAGCGCCAGCCGGAAGGCCTACCGCGCCCTCGTCGAGGACCCGCGCTTCCTGCAGTACTTCCGCTCCGCGACCCCAATCGACGTCATCGAGCGCATGGCTATCGGCAGCCGCCCCAGCAAGCGCCGCGAGCAGGCCGGTCTCAACGACCTACGCGCCATCCCCTGGGTCTTCGCGTGGAACCAGAGCCGCCACATCATGCCCGGCTGGTTCGGCGTCGGCAGCGGTCTACAGGCCGCGATCGACCAGACCAGCCTGGAAGACGTGCAGCGCCTGGCGACCGAGTGGCCCTTCTTCGACACGCTGCTCGCGGACGTGGAGATGGTGCTCGCCAAGACCGACCTGGAGATCGCCGAGAGCTATGCCGGGCTCGCCGACGAGACGAGCCGTGGGGTCTTCGATCTCATCGCCGAGGAGCACCATCGGACGCGGTCGCTGATCCTCGAGGTCCGTGGTGCGGACCACTTGCTCGAGCGCGAAGAGGGGCTCTATCGCACGCTGCGCCTGCGGAATCCGTACATCGACCCGATGAGCTTTGCGCAGGTGGAGCTGCTTCGTGCGTGGCGGGCGGAGGGGCGGCCGGAGGGGGACCGGTTGGATGCGTTGTTCAGCACGGTGAAGGGGATTGCGCGGGGGTTGCAGAACACGGGGTGAGCACGAGGCTCCCGGCGACGCGCCTGTGGCTCTCGCGTGAGTGTCAGGTGGATCAGACGCGGAGAGCCTGATGCTCGCAGCGTTGGACGCACGGTTCGGCACGATGAACGGCGTCGGCGACACGCCGGGGAACACTGGCTGAGCGAGACGTGTTCGCGGTCGGGCGCGCCCTGATCCACGACGGACGGAATTATTCCGCTCGGGTTGTGGATCGATCGCAATAATGGTCTCTCGCGTCCACAGCGCGTGAGGCAACGCGCTGGTATCGAACACCGGTGCTGAATCCCCGCAGGTCACTGGTCTTCGCTCTGGCCCTTGCTGCCATCCCCAGCACCGGGGCTTGTTCCGACGATGGCGGCGACGTCACGGACGGGGCGGTGCCGGACGCATTACTCGCGGACGCGTTCGAGCCCGATCAGCGAGTCGAACTCGACCTGGGCGTAGACGGGGGAACGCCCACCGAAGCTTGTGGAACCGAAGGAGACACTCGTACGGCTCCATGTGGAAACTGCGGAAGTCGCTCCGAGATCTGTGAGTCAGGTTTCTGGACCGAGAATTCCGCCTGCATCGGCGAGGGCGTATGTGCCCCGGGCGCTGTCGAGAACGAGACCAACGACTTGTGCCTTGATCGCACCCGCCTTTGCGCGGACACATGCGAGTGGGGCGACTGGGATGTGGCAGCGGAGGAGGGCGAGTGCGTTCCCGCGACCCCCTGTGTGCCAACGTCACGTGAGACAGCCCTCGCTGGCTTTCTCTTACCGAAGGGCGGAGAATGGAATCCGCACTG
>JAEPMI010000001.1:116469-916126 GCA_017644045.1 Deltaproteobacteria bacterium | reverse complement strand
GCGAGATGCCCAGCAGCCTCGCCACGCTGAAGTTGGGACGCCCCTCCTCGCCGTAGAGAACCGCAAACCGCTCCTCGGCCTCGAGCAGCAGCGGCAGCACCTTCTCTCGGAACGGCCCCGCCCAGCTCTCCTCCAGCCGCTTCTTCTGCGGCTCCGACAGCAGCGACTTCGCTTCGAACAGCGAACCCTGACCCTCGGTCTTCCGAAACACGCCCGATGATCGCATCCCGCGATACCGATGGCGATCCCCGCCGGGGTTTCTTCTCAGGAGTCAGAACTCAAGAGCGTCCCTCGAGTGTAGAGATCTGCCGGGGGTGTGGGTCAGAGGATCTCGTAGCTCTCGACGGTCATGGCGTCGCCGACCATGCCGATGGAGACCTCGGCTTCGTCGCGGCTGCCCTTCACCCGAGCCCTCACGCCGTCCTTCTGGAGCGCCGCCGGCGGATCGATCAGCTCGATCGTCTTGCCGTCCGCGGTGATGAGCGCCCAGAGCCCACCCTCGAGCCCCAACTTTCGAATCGTTCCTTCGGCCATCGCGTGCTCCTCGGGGGCTCATGTGGGGGCCCGATGGCACCCACGCAACCCTCGATCGGAGGCCGAGGTTGCCACCGAGGGCTCCATTTCGCATCATCCGCCCCGATGGACGCCGACACCCTCCGGGCGCACCTCGAGGCCCTCGAGTGGCCTGCCGTGCCCCACGGCAAGGACACCTTCAAGTCCGAGCACGACACCGACGAGGGGAAGATGACGGTCTACGTCCGCCTCCACGAGAACTGGCTGGTGGCCTCGGTGGTCCCCTTCCTCTCGACCGGCGGCGACAACTCCTTCGAGCTCGCGCGTTGGTTGCTCCGCATGAACCGGGACATGTTCATGACCAAGTTCGCCTACGACGAGGACGGCGACGTGGTCCTCACGGTCGAGCTGCCCACCGAGAACCTCGATCCCTCGGAAGTGAGCGCCGCCTTGAGCGGGCTCCTCGGCCACGCCATCGGCCATCGGCGCACCTTGCGGCTCGCCGCCGAAGAGTGAGTCCCATCACGCTCCGCCCCCGGCGAGAGTGAAGATCTGGCGCACCTCCACGTACACGGGCCCGGAGGTATTGCACCAATGATTGGAACAGGATTCGCCCGTCGGGGCGTGTGGCTCGTGGCCGCGCTGGCATTGACCGTTGCCTGCGGCGACGACGACGACGGGGTCCCCGTCGTGGACATGGGACCCGGCCGGGATGGCGGGGATCCCATGACGGATATGTTCACCCCCGACCCGGATGGCGGGATGTGCGTGGACGACGACGACGACGGCTACGGCGATGGTTGCGCCGCCGGTCCCGACTGCGACGACACCTCCGCCTCGATCAGCCCGGACGCGACCGAGGTCTGCAACGAGGTCGACGACGACTGCGATGGCAACACCGACGAGGACCTCGACGCGCCTGCCTGCGAGCTCACCGAAGGCGTGTGCGCCGGTGCGGTCGCTCGCTGCGGCGCCGACGGCTTCCTGAGCTGCGACGCGACCGACTACGGCAGCGACTACGAGGCCGACGAGACCGCCTGTGACGGCCTCGACAACGACTGCGATGGCACTCAGGACGAGGGCTGCTCCTGCTCCCCGGGTGACACTCAGCCGTGTGGCCTCGACGAGGGCGCCTGCATGCCCGGCACCCAGACCTGCACCGCCGAGGCGACGTGGGGCGCGTGCGAGGGCGACGTCGGCCCGATGGGCGAGACCTGTGACGGCCTCGACAACGACTGCGACGGCGCCGCCGACGAGCCCGGTGAGCTGACCGCTCCCGACTGCCCGCTCCAGCAGGGCGTGTGCGCGGGCAGCAAGCGCGCCTGTGGTGGCGCGGCCGGCTGGATCGCGTGCTCGGGCATCGCCAGCTACGGCGGCGACTACCAGGCCGTCGAGACGCTCTGCGACGGTCTCGACAACAACTGCGACGGCGTGACCGACGAGGGCTGTGACTGCATCGACGGAGCCACCCAGGCCTGCGGCACCGACACCGGTGTCTGCATGGCGGGCGTCCAGACCTGCACCGCGGGCTCCTTCGGCGGCTGCGCCGGCGAGGTCACCGGCGGCGCCGAGACCTGCGACGGAATGGACGAGGACTGCGACGGCTCGACCGACGAGGGCGTCATCGGCGCCGCCTGTCCGCTCCAGGAGGGCGTCTGCGCCGGCTCCACCCAGAGCTGTGGTGGCGCGGGCGGCTTCGAGACCTGCGACGCGGCCACCTACGGCACGGGTTACCAGGCGACCGAGACGCTCTGCGACGGCCTCGACAACGACTGTGATGGCGACGTCGACGAGGGCTGTGACTGCGTCACCGGCACCACCCAGGAGTGCGGCTCGAGCACCGGCGCCTGCGAGCGCGGGAGCCAGACCTGCGTCGCCGGCGAGTGGAGCGCGTGCTCTGGTGGCGTCACCGCGCAGCCGGAGACCTGCAACGGCCTCGACGACGACTGTGACGGCGTCACGGACGACAACCTGACGGCCCCCGCCTGCGCGCTCACCGAGGGCGTGTGCGGCGGCGCGGTCCAGACCTGCGGCGGCGCCGCCGGCTGGCAGGCCTGCAGCGGCACCGACAGCTACGGCGCCTCGTTCCTCACGGACGAGACGAGCGCCGACGAGTCGCACTGCGACGGCCTCGACAACGACTGCGACGGAACCGACGACGAGGACTGCATCGCGATCCCGGTCGTGGCGCCGCCCGAGGACGTCGTGCTCCCGAACCTGCACCACCAGCACCTGGTCTACATGCAGAACTTCGACGGCAACTGGGACATCGTCTTCCAGAGCCTGCAGAGCGGCGAGGTCCGCCGTTTGACCACCACCGCCACCAGCGAGTGGAACCCGGTCGTCTACGGTGACTTCGTCGCCTACGTCCGCGGCGAGGACGCGGCGGCGCAGGTCTTCCTCTACGACCTGCGGACCGACACCGAGACCGCGCTCTCCACGATGCAGTCCGGTTCGCCGGAGATCTACGGTGGCTTCGTCGTCTTCGACGAGTTCGACGGCACCACCTGGGACATCCGGATCCACGACATCGCGACGGGAACGTCCGACGACATCCTCGTCGACACGCCGAGCTCCAACGAGATCCAGCCGACCATTCGCGGAAACGTGATCGCGTGGCTCAGCGATGGGCCCGTCGCCGGCGAGTGGCGGCTGGTCGCCTTCGAGCTCGGCACCGGCTCGACGGTCGTCGACCCCACGAACCTCGCGGCGGCTTCGTCTGCACCCCCCGGCCAGCTCGGTCCGGTCGCGGACTACTTCCTGCTCGCGTGGACCGACGGTCGCGCCGTCGCCGACGGCATGGCCACCACCACGAACGACTTCGACATCTTCGGCTCGACCTTCGGCGCCACGCCGCAGTTCCCGGCGGAGACCTCGCTCGTCGGCGGCACCGCGGCCCAGATCGCCAACGACGCGGACGGCACCATCTACGTCTACACCGACTACAGCGCGGGCGACGCCAACACCGGCATCACCGGATTCGGTGGCACGCCCACCGCGCTGAGCACCCACCCGGGCACCCAGGCGGACGCGACCATCTCCGGCGACCTGATCCTCTGGGAGGACAACCGCCGGGGCAACTTCGACATCTACGGCACCGCGCTGGCGACCTCGCCCGCGCCGGAGGCCGGTGACCTGGTCATTCACGAGGTCATGTACGACCCGCCCGCCACGGACGTGAACGGCGACGGGACGGCCAGCGCGACCCAGGACGAGCTCGTCGAGCTGGTCAACGCCACCGCCGGCCGTCTCGACATCTCCGGGGTGACGATCACCATCGGCGGGACGGTTCGGCACACCGTTCCGGCGGGTACGGTTCTCCCGGCCCTCGGCACCTACGTGGTCTTCGGCGGCGGCACGCCGACCGGGACCTTCGGCGGCGCCCGCGTGGCGACGGCAAGCAGCGGCGGCCTCAACCTGGTCAACGGTGGCGCCACCGTCACCCTCGCGCTGGGCGGGACCACGCTCGACACGATGACCTACGCCAGCGGCTCGGCCACGGACCAGTCCCTGGTTCGCGTCCCGGCCTTCACCGGGGCGTTCATGGCGCACTCCGCCGTGACCGGCGCGGTCGGCGTCGTCTCGCCCGGAACCGGCGCCGACGGCTTCCCGTTCTGACGGGACACTGACCCCTGCGAACGCGCGGCGCTCCGAAAGGGGCGCCGCGCGACGCAATTGGACCTCTGCCGTATCGCACGGGCTCCGCTCGCTCCGAGGGCCTGCGCCTGCTAGGTGCCCCCGCAGGTATGAGGATCGAGGCCGACGCCGTGATCGATTTTCCTCGGGATGTGGTCTTCCGCACCTATCGGGACGAGCTCCCGCGGATCGTGGAAGGGCTACCCCGGGTGAAGGAGATCGTGGTCGAGAACCGGACGGTCGATGGCCCGATCACCGAGCTCACGAACCTCTGGAAGGGCTCGGCTCGGGTCCCCGCCTCGGCGGAGAAGGTGCTGCCTCCGATGGTGAGCTGGCACGACCACGCCCGTTGGGACGAGCGCACCTTCCAGTGTCAGTGGCGAATCGAGAGCCACGTCTTCCCGGAAGCGGTGCGCTGCGAGGGCGAGAACACCTTCGTCTCCATCGGCGATCGCACCCGGGTCGAGATCCGCGGAGAGATCCGCATCGACCTCTCGAAGGTGCGCGTCGTGCCCGACCTGGTGGCGTCCCCCATCGCGACCGCGGTGGAGCGCTTCCTGGTGCGGCAGATCACGCCGAACCTGCTCGCGGTCGGTGAGGCGCTCTCCGAGCACCTCGAAGAGGAACGCTGAGAACGGTCGTGGGGAGCGCCGATCGCTCCGAAGGTCCGGGCGTCCGAGGCCCCATCGTGGCCGACGTCTGCCGAGCCCTCGAAGAGAGCGACCTCTACGGTCCCGCCTGGCGAGCGCTCCGGCGCAAGCGCCCCGATCTCGCGAGCGAGCTCGAGGGGGCGGCCCGACAGGAGTGGATCTCCGCAGAGGCCTACGCCGCGCTCGTGGACGAGACACTCGCGATCTCCGGTGGCACCGACCGGCTGCGGGCTCTCGGCCGTGCGTGGGTGAAGAAGGAGCTGGCCAGCGGGGGGCGCTACGCGACGATGCGGCGAAGCTGGCTGCGGACCTTCGGCGACGGGCCCGGCGAGGTGATTCAGCTCGCCCCCCACCTGTGGCGCGCTTCGATGCGGAAGAACGGCAGGGTCGTGAAGGGCGACGCCGGTCGCGGCTTCGTCCGAATGGTTCTCGAGGAAGCACCGGCGGTCCGCCGCTCGGCTGCCTGGCAAGCGCTCCTGGAGGGAAGCCTCCAGGGTTTGCTCGAGCTCAGCAGCCCGACGGTACAGGTCCAGCTCGGGCCGTCCGCGGTCGACCCGGAGCTGGTCGAGGGCATCGTCCTCTGGCCCACCCGCTGAGCTCCAGGCTTCGTTGGGCCCACTGGGCTCTTGTTCTCGCACAAAGGCACGAAGAACACAGAGGAACACAAAGGTTTTTTGTGGATCGGACCGACTTCGCGGCGGCGTTCGACCGCATGCGCGGCGGACGGCGCACGCGTGGCTCCTCATCCAGTTCCCCTTTGTGAAGGCTTCGTGCTCCCTGTGGCTTTGTGCGAGAATTCGCTACACCGCCGGCATCGCGAAACGGGGAGCTAGGCCGCGCGGGCGAGGTCGCGGCGCGTGGGCATGCCCTCGAAGCGGATCCCGGCGTGGCCACCCGCTTGCCAGACGACGATGGCGGGCATCTCGAAGCGGAGGCCGCGCTCCTCGTCGTCGAAGTAGAGGATCAGCGTGCGCCCCTCGGGGAGCGGGCGCTCGAGCTCGAGCGCGGCGCCCTGGGCGCCGATCTCGCGCAGCCTCGCGGGGACGAAGCCCTCGCTTCCGCGCGGGGCGATCGTGACCGGCAGCGGTCGTGGGAAACCGAAGCGCGGCGTCTTTCGACGGCCCTCCGCGTTCCCTCGCAGGAGCTGCGTGAGCCCGTCGAGACGCACCACCTCGTGCGGAGCCAGGGACACGAGGTCGGCCTTGGCGCGCAGGTGCTGGTAGTCGTGAAGGAGGTCGAGGAGATGCATGGCGTTTCCGGGGGTGAGTGGTCTCTGGAAGAGCAACGCTCGTGCCACCCGGTTCTTACAGGGACTTGCGGTGGTTCGTGGTCGGGAGGTGGGTAGCCGCGTTCGCACTGGTGTGGTGGCCGCGACACGAATGTCAGGGTCGCCGCGTGGGGCGCGAAGCATGCAGTGGGGGTGGGACACCGGCGCCGATTCCTTCCTTGGAATCGCGGGGATTGGTGTCAGGCTCTGGGTACAACAACCCGGAAGTACGGTCCGCTCCCCGCGGCCCTCGACCCCGATGTCGCCCACCGACCTCCTTGAATAGGCTCATGCCTGTCCTGCGTCGGCGCGGTGAACGACCTCGGGGCCGATCATCCACGGCTACCCAGACCGTACTCCCGGGTTGTTGTACCTGCGGAGCGCCTCACATGAATGGGTCGGGAAATCTGTTCGACAAGGTGGCGGAGGCGAATGCGCCCCTCGCCGAGCGCATGCGTCCGCGCCGCCTCTCCGAGGTGGAGGGGCAGGTGGCGTTGGTCGGGGAGGGTGCGCTCCTCCGCCGATTGATCGCCGCGGACCGCCTCCCGTCGATCGTCCTCTGGGGACCGCCCGGTACCGGCAAGACCACGCTCGCGCGGGTGCTCGCGCACGAGACCAGCGCGACCTTCATCCCCTTCAGCGCCGTGCTCGGCGGCGTGCCTCAGCTCCGCAAGATCCTCGACGAGGCGAAGGAGCGCCGTCGCCGAGGCGGTCGCTCGCTTCTCTTCGTCGACGAGATCCACCGCTTCAACAAGGCGCAGCAGGACGCGCTCCTGCCGCACGTGGAGGACGGCACGGTCACCCTCGTTGGCGCGACCACCGAGAACCCGTCCTTCGCGGTGAACGCGGCGCTGCTGAGCCGAGCGCGCGTGTTCCGCCTCGAGTCGCTCTCGGAAGAGGCGCTGACCCGGGTGATCGAGCGCGCGGTGCGCGATCCGCAGCGTGGCCTCGGCGGGGCGGTGGAGCTGACGGAGGATGGCCTCGAGGCGCTCGCCGTCGGCGCTGGCGGCGACGCGCGGCGTGCGCTGACGACCCTGGAGACGCTCGCGGCCGACCGGACGGTCATCGACGCCGAAGCCGTCGCGGACGCGTACGGCGCACGGACGCTCCTGCACGACAAGACCGGGGATGCGCACTACGACGTGGTCAGCGCGTTCATCAAGTCGATGCGTGGCACCGACCCGGACGCCTCGCTCTATTGGATGTTTCGCCTGCTCGAAGCCGGGGAGGATCCGCGCTTCGTCCTGCGGCGAATGATCATCTTCGCCAGCGAGGACATCGGCAACGCCGACCCCCGTGGGCTGCAGATCGCCATCGCTGCCGACCAGGCGTTCCACCGGCTCGGCATGCCCGAAGCGCTCCACTCGCTCGCGCAGTGCTGCACCTATCTCGCCTCGGCCCCCAAATCGAACGCGAGCTACGACGCCTTCAAGGCGGCCCGCGCCGACGTGGCCGAGTTCGGCGCGCTCCCGGTGCCGAAGAAGCTCCGCAACGCCCCCACGAAGCTCATGAAGGCGGATGGCAACGGCGAGGGCTACCGCTACCCGCACGACGAGGGCGGCTACGCGAAGGGCGAGACCTACATGCCCGAGAAGCTGCTCGGGCGGCGCTACTACTTCCCCCGCGACTCCGGTCTCGAAGCGCGCATCCGCGAGCGCCTGGCGCGCCTGCGCGGCGAAGACGACGAGTAGCGTCTGGACAGCACCATGGCCCGCCCATCGGTGGCGGGCGCCCGGCGCATCAGGGGAAGAGCTGCACCTGAACGGGAGGGGCGCGATCGTCGTGAACGGTCATGCCGTCACCGGAGCGGCCCCACGAGGCCGGACCCCAGCAGCGGGCCGTCGCGCCCTCGGCGGCGCACACCGGTCCGATCGACCCGGTAGCCGTCCGCTGATGGACCCCGAAGGCCACCACGTCGGTCAAGCCGGGGACCGCCCGCGGCACGGCGGACGTGCCGTCCGTGAAGGCGGGGTCGCCGAGCTGGAGCTGCTGGTTCCGGCCCCAGCACACCAGGGTGTCGTCAGTCCGGCGCGCGCAGACGTGGGAGCTTCCGGCCTCCACCTCCACCGCATCGGTGAGGCCGGTGACCGGCGCCGGGTCCCGGCGGGTGCCGCTCGTGGTCCCGTCGCCGAGCGCCCCGTTGGCCCCGTCGCCCCAGCACCAGACCGTGCCATCGGATTGGCGGGCGCAGGAGACGATCGCTCCGAGCCCGAGGTCCGTGGCGCTGGTGACGCTCGCCACCGGCGCGGTGAACTGCAGCAGCGAGAGCCCGCTCAGGCCGACTTGCTCGCGATCGTTCCAGCCCGCGCAGTAGACCCGGCCGTCGGTCCCGCGCACGACGCAGACATGGCTGCCCCCGACGTCCATCTCGGTCGCGTCCATCGAGGAACCATCCTCGAAGGTGATCTCGACCGGTGTCTCGCGACGGCCGGCGCCCGAGTGGGTGCCCCAGCACCAGACGGCGCCCGCCAGATCCCGCCCGCAGGTCTGGCTCCCTTCCGCGGCGATCTGCGCGAAGAGGTGTCCGCCGACCACCGCGGTCGGCGCCGCGCCCTGGTTCGTGGTGCCGTCGCCGAGTTGCCCCGACGAGTTCTGGCCCCAGCAGACGACTTCGTTCGTGGCGCGGAGCGCACAGAAATGCATCGCACCGCCCACGATGGCCACGGCGTCGGTGAGGCCGAGCACCGGGCGCTTCGGGCCCCAGAGCAGCTCGTTGAAGTCACTGCCGTCGCCGACCACCGCGTTTCCGCGGTCGTCACCCCAGCAGAAGACCTGGCCCGCGCGCAGGAAGCAGCCGCCAGCGGAGCTGGTGGCCACGTCGTCGATCGGCAAGAGCGCGCAGCTCGCGCTCTCGCAGCGGTCCGCGAGTCCACACCTGGCGTCGCACATCCCGCAGTGGGCCGCGTCGGTGGCGAGCACGGTCTCGCAGCCATTGGTGGACGTGCCGTCGCAATCGTCGAAGCCGGGAAGGCAAGCGTCGAAGCCGCAGACGCCGGCGTTGCAGACGGGGAAGGCGTTCGCGGAGTCGAGCGGACAGTCGAGCGTGCCGGCGGGCGCCTCGTCGATGGCGCCGTCGCAGTCGTCGTCCACCCCATTGCAGCGCTCGGTCCCACCGGGGCGGATGGCCGGGTCGCCATCGTCGCAGTCGTCGGGTCGAAGCGCGTGGTCGGCGACGGGGTCGCACGAGAGCATGGGGGTGCCTCCACCGAAGCCGTCGCCATCCAGGTCGAGGTACTGGGCCACGTCGCCCGCCTCCTCGTCGACGGTGCCGTCGCAGTCCTGGTCGACGGAGTCGCACAGCTCGGTCGCGCCGGGGAAGCGATCGACGTCGGAGTCGTCGCAATCGCCACCGAGCGTGGTGCGAGCGGGATCGAAGGTGCAGCTCCCGGCGATCGGAGTCTCGGTGAGCGCGGTTGCGGGATCGCCGAAGCCGTCGCCGTCGGTGTCGAGGTAGGTCGTGATCGGGAGCGTGCCGATGCCTTCGTCCACCGAACCGTCGCAGTCGTTGTCGACCCGATCGCAGAGCTCGACCGCCGCTGGGTGCACCGCGCCGGAGCGGTCGTCACAATCGCCGGGGAGGGTCGCGCGCAGACCTGCGACCGCGCACTGGGCCACGGGCATGCCCGTGCCGAACCCGTCGCCATCGGCGTCCGCGTAGGTGGCGACGAAACCGGCGTTCTCGTCGAACGAACCGTCGCAGTCGTCGTCGATGCCGTTGCACCGCTCGCTGGCGCTCGGTCGTACGGACGCGTCTCCGTCGTCGCAGTCGCCACCCTGGAGCACCAGGCCCGGCACCCGCTCGCAGCTCGCGCGGCGCTCGGCGGACTCGTCGCCGAAGCCGTCGCGGTCCTCGTCCACGTACCAGAGCTGCTCGGTCGCGCCTTCGTCGATGGTGCCGTCGCAGTCGTTGTCGACACCATCGCAGAGCTCGGGTGCGCCCGGGCGAGTCAGAGGATCACGGTCGTCGCAGTCGGTCCCGGCGCCACCAGGGCAGCGGGCGTCGGCGACGCCGTCACCGTCGTCGTCCTCGGTGTCCCCGGTCTCGAGCACGAAGTCTGCGCGCCCGTCGCAGTCGTCGTCGAGGGCGTTGCAGGCCTCCGGCGTGATCGGGCTGCGATCGGCGTCGCCGTCGTCGCAGTCGAAGGGCAGCGTGGAGAACCCCTCGATGGGCTCGCAGCTCGCTCGCACCTCGCCGGCGGGATCGCCGAAGCCGTCACCGTCGGCGTCGACGTACCAAGAGACGCTGAAGCGATCCTCGTCGATCGCGTCGTCGCAGTCGTTGTCGACGCCGTCGCAGATCTCGAGCATCTGCCCGTGGACGCGTCCATCGTCGTCCGCGCAGTCCAGCATCGAAGGCGTGACGTCGCCGTCGAAGGCGCATGCGAGCCGCTCACGGCCGGGGTCGCCATGACGGTCGCCGTCGCGGTCCTCGAACCCCATGGAGAGCACGCCTTCGTCGACGTTGCCGTCGCAGTCCTGGTCGACGAGGTCGCACACCTCGGAGGCCCCCGGGTTGATCGTGGCCAGGCGGTCGGAGCAGTCGGTGCCGCAGTGGTCACCGTTGCAGCAGGCGGCGTCGATGTGACCGTCCGCGTCGACGTCCCGATCGCCGATGGTGCTGGGGTCGCAGTCCTCGTCGACGCCCGAGTCGTCGCAGATCTCGACGTTGCCCGGATAGCGGCCGGGATCGGCGTCGTCGCAGTCGTCGCCGCCACAATCCAGCGCCGCGAATCCGTCGCCGTCGGCGTCGGTGGTCACGTCGCAGAGAGCGGCACAACGCGCGTCGGGCTCGTCGCAACGCTGACCTGCGAGGCAGGGCGTTTCCCCAGCGACGCAACCGAGCGCGCTGGCAGCGGGGTCGCTGGGATCGCAGCGCTCCTCGCCGTTGCAGAAGACTCCGTCGGAGCACTGGACGTCCGCGGTGCACCCGAGCGCCGCGTCCGGGGGCGCCGCGTCGTCTCCACAGGCCGCGAGAAGCGACGAAAGGGCCAAGACCCAATGAAGTCGAGTCCGATCCATCGCGACGAATCTACACCATGCGTGCGATGAGCGTCGTCGCACCCCGAGGTGGGGGCAGTGCCCTCAGGTCCTCGAGCGGCGCCGAAGCAGGAGCAGGAGCACGACGCAGGGGAGGGCGAACGCAGAGGGGGTGCCGCCAGTGGCGCACGCGTGCTCGGTGCGGCCAGCCGGCTGTCCGTCGAGCGTGTAGGGCGCGCTCCCCGGGTTGGAGCACTCGGTGGCGCCGTCGTAGGTGACCTCCGCCACGTGGCCGCCGGCGCTAGCACGAGTGACGCCCGACTCTGCTTCCGTTCGGCAGTCCTGCCGACCGAGCACCTCGTCGATGGTCTCCACACGGGCGCGCCCGGCGCCCGCGATGCCCACCTCGCCCCGGCCATTCATCGGAGCGGCCCCTTCCAGTCCGTCGGCCCCGTGGCTCAGCTCGTAGCGGAGCGCCGTCTCGCGCATGGGCTGGCAGACGCCGTCGCGCTCCTCCCAACCGTCGCCGGAGATGAGCAGCTCGATCGACATTGTGTTGCCGCACTCGTTCGAGAGGATCCGGCCCTGGAAGATCCGGGTGCCTTTCGGGTGCTCGGTGCTGCCGCAGTGCCGGTCGTCGACGATGGACCACGAACCGAGCGTCAGCCCGACCCACTCGCCGCAGCTCTGCTCTCGGGTTTCGATGATCAGCTCGCCCGTCATGCGACGCTCCGGCGTGTCGTCTCTCGGGCATTCGTTGGCGCGAACGACCGTGCGCGTGCCGTCCGCGGTCTCGGAGTGCTCCCGCTCGATGCAGTCGGTCGGCTCGCCCGCATGGGCCTGGAGCGCGAGCGTGAAGGTCGCCATCGCGAAGACGGACGCCGCGCTGAAGCTCAGCACCTCCAGGCCTTCTTCGGTGGTGAGGTCCGCCTCCGCCATGGCGGCGAGGGACGCGCCGACCGGTCCGTCGGCCTCGCGTCGCTCCTGGGCTCGGAGCTCGGCGCTGGCGCCGATGGCGGTGGGCTCCGCGGTCCCGGGCGTCGAGGCACCACCGCAGCCGAGCAGCACCGCGAGCGCCAGGGCTCTCACTTCGCCGCCTTCAATCGCTTCGCGACCAGCGCTTCGAGCTCCTCCTCGGTCACGCCGAGGCGCGACGCCACGGCGTGGGCCAGCGAGCTCGGCGCCACGCCGTCGACCAGCTGATAGGTGGGCTCGTCGTCTTCGGTCAGCTCGACCTGTCGCATCACCAGTCGGTCCACTGGTGGGTTCGCCTCGAGCTCGCGTGCGGCGTCGAGGAAATGGGTCGTGAGGAACGCGCGCGGCCGAAGTCGCGGCAACAGCCCCAGCACCATGTTGAAGATCGCGATGCCCTCGCCGGGGTTCGTACCGGAGCAGAGCTCGTCGAGGATCACCAGGCTCCCCGGTTGGATCTCTTCGAAGAGGCGCCGCACCCGCATGAGCTCGGTGCCCAGCCGGCCTTCCTTCTGGTCGGCCGGCGCGCTCTCCACGAGCGAGACGAACATCGCTGGCGCGCGCGTGAGCGACGCTGCGCGCGCGGGCACGAAGAGCCCCGCCTGCGCCATGAGCTGCGCCAGCGCGACCGCCTGCAGCGTGCGCGTCTTGCCGCCGGAGTTCGGTCCGGTCACGAGCACGATCGCGTCGTGCCCCTCGGTCACCAGGTCCTGCGGCACGGGCACCACGTCCTGGAGCAGGAGCAGCGGGTTGAAGAGCCCGCGCAACTCCGCGGGCCCGCTCGGCTCCTCGAGCGCCGGCGTGTCGACGACCGTCGGCAAGCACACCTCGAGCCCGACCTTGGTGGCGCGGTCGCGGAACGCGAGGGCGGCGAGGTAGAGCTCGAGGTCGCCGAGCAGGCTGATCAGCGGGAGCACCTCGTCCTCGAGCGAGGCGAAGACCTCGTCGACGACCTTGAGCAGCACCTCCTGCTCGCCGTAGCGGTAACCGCGGAAGAACGCGACGATGCGCGACCAGAAGCGGCGCCAGGGCGAGCGGATGACCGGGTTCCCCACCGGCTCCTCGGAGCGGACGAGCTGGAAGTCGCGGATCTGACCGTCGGACGCGAGCACCAGCCGCACGTCGAGGACGGCCATCTCACCCTCGGCGGAGAGCACCTGCTCCAGTCGCTCGAAGACCGCGGACGACTGCACCTCGCTCGCCCGCGCCTGCAGTCGGCTCAGCGCCGACTCGCTCCCCTCGAGGCCGTTGGCGGCGACCACGAAGAAGTCGCGCAGGGTGGTCAGCACCTCGACCTTGCGGCGCACGGTGTCGCCCGGCGACATCGGCCGCTCGTCGAGGTGATCGCGCAGATCGCGCAGCAGCCCGTAGGCCTTCTCCACCGACTCGCGGAGCTTCGGTGTGGCGACGAGCTCGCGGAGCACCGACTGGCGGAGGACGACGTCGCGCACGTCGTCGGGCGGTGAGCGCAGGAGCGTGACCAGGTGACGCTCGCTCGGCCCCATCGACATGCCGCCGACCGTGGGGCGGAAGACGTGCTTGATCAGCTCGGGTAGGAAGAGCCCGTCCGCGAAGGAGCCGGCGGCGAACGAGCTCGGCGCGATGGGCGCGTCCTCCACGGAGCGACGCAGCAGCCCACCCGCATCGCCGGACTCGAACGAGAAGCGCACGGCCGAGCGGAGGACTTCGATGTCCACCGTGACTCGGGGCACGTGGTGGATGAGGTCGATCCACTGATCGGCCTCGGTCGCCTCTCGGGCGGGACCGACCGTTCTCGGCGTGGCGTCGGCTTCCTCCACCGCGGCCGTCAGCGCCATCCGGCGTCGGATGCGCCGCTCGAAACGCGAGCGGCGACGACTGGTGCGGTCGGCCATCGGCGCGGAGAATACTCGAAGAGCCGGATTATTCCGCGGCGGCGATCGCGCGCGAGGCTCGCGCGGCGTCGCCGAAGCGCTTCACGATCGCGCCGGCGGGCTCGACGGCGTCGATCCCCTCGACGCTCTTGCCGGCCTGGAAGTAGTCGCGGTAGCTCGCGCCCTTCAGCGAGGCGCGCTTGAGCTCGAAGATGCTCTTGAGCTGCACGAGCATGCGGGCGTAGTGCTTGGTCTTGGGGTGCTGGAGCGCCTGGCGGAGCACCCAGCCGGTCTCGGTGCCGACCTTCTTCACGTACTCGGTCTCGATGACCGCGACAGGGATGCCGCTGATGCGGGTCGTGAGCACGATGTCGTCGGCCTTCGCGGCGACGATGGCCTGCTTGTAGTCGTCGTGCGCCTTGCACTCGTCCGTGGCGATGAAGCGGGTCCCGAGCTGGACGCCCGCGTAGCCGAGGTCGAGCGCGCGGACGAAGTCCTCGGGGCTACCGATCCCACCGGCGCAGACCAGCGGGACGCCGAAGCTTCCGAGCTCCTCGAGGAGCTGGATCGGGGTCTTCTCGCCGGCATGCCCACCCGCACGGGAGTTCACGCAGATGAGCCCGTCGACGCCGTTGTCGAGCGCCTTCTTGGCGTGCACGGCGCCGGTCACGTCGTGGAAGACGGTGCCGCCGACCGCGTGAACCTTCGCCACGACCCAGTCGGGGTTTCCGAGCGCGGTGATGAAGAAGCGCACGCCCTCCTCGAGGGCGATGTCGACCCACTTCTTCATCCGGTCCTCGTAGACCTGCGAGCTCTTCTCGACGAGCGCGTTGAAGCCGATCGGCTTGTCGGTGAGCGACCGGATCTTGCGGAGACCCTCCCGGAGGTCGTGCCCGTGCACGTACATCATGCTGATCGGCTGGACGATGCCGATGCCGCCGGCCTCGCTGACCGCGGCGATGAGCTCCGGGTTGCTGCAGGGGTACATCGCCCCGCAGATCAGCGGGATCTCGATGCCGAGGGCTTCGGTCAAGGGCGTGTCGATGCGATCCGGGGAGGTCATCGGCCTAGGTTGGGCGACGAAGGCCCTTCGAGCAACGCGCCGCGTCATGCTACGGACGGGGCGTGAGCCTGCTCTTCCCTCGCCTCGCCTTCGCCGATGACGCGCCCGCCTACCGATACGGTGCGGACGCCGAGCCCGAGGTCCTGACCCACCGATCGCTCGCGAGACTCGCGGGGGGCCACGCGGCCCGTTGTCGTGAGCTCGGATTGACCCCGGGGACCCGCGTCGCGGTGTGGGCCACCCCCGAGCCGGCCACGATCGTCGCGCTCGTCGGCCACGCCCTCGCCGGGCTCGTCAGCGTGCCCTTGAACCCGAAGCTCGGCAGCAAGGAGCTGGCCCACATCCTCGAGGACGCGGCGCCCAAGGCCGTCTTCGCGGCGGACCCCTCGGCCTTCGCCGATCGGGCGGCCGCGACCCGCATCGAGAGCACCGAGGCGACCCCGCCCGAGCGCTCCGTGGACGACGAGCCCCTCCTGGTGCTCTACACGAGCGGGACCACCGGCGCGCCGAAGGGCGCGGTCATCACTGCGCGGAACGTCGCGGCCAACCTCGATGGGCTCGCGGACCGCTGGGGCTGGACCGATGGCGACGTCGTGGTCCACGCCCTGCCGCTCTTCCACGTCCACGGTCTGGTGCTCGGGCTCTTCGGGAGCCTTCGCGTCGGTGGGGCGCTCCACCACCTCGGTCGCTTCGATCCCGAGGCGGCCTGCCACGTGCTGGCGGCCGACGGAACGATGCTCTTCGCGGTGCCGACGATGCTCCATCGGCTGGCCGACGCCGCGGAGGGCGACGTGACCTTCCTGCCAGGGCTCCGCTCCGCGCGGCTCCTGGTGAGCGGTTCCGCCGGGCTCCCGGTACGAGAGCATCGGCGGCTCGAGAAGCTGTCGGGTCGCGGCGTCCACGAGCGCTACGGGCTCACCGAGACGCTCATCAACTGTGGCGTCTCGGCGTTCGGTGACCCGCAGCCCGGCTATGTGGGTCCGCCGCTTCCCGGCGTGGAGCTGAAGCTGGTCGACGACGAGCGGCGCACCCTCGACGCGCACGACGACGAGACGCTCGGCGAGGTCGCGGTCCGCGGTGCGAGCGTCTTCGCCGGCTACTTGAACCGCCCCGAAGCGACGGCGGCCGTGCGGGACGACGAGGGCTGGTTCTACACCGGTGACCTGGCGGCGCGTCGCGCCGACGGAGCCATCCGGATCGTTGGCCGCCGCAGCGTCGATCTGATCAAGACCGGCGGCTACAAGGTCGGCGCCGGCGAGGTGGAAGCCTGCCTTCTCGAGGACCCGGCCGTCGCCGAGGTCGCCGTGGTCGGCGAGCCGGACGACGATCTGGGGCAGCGCATCGTCGCCTACGTGGTCTGTCGCGGAGACGCGCCCGACCCCGACGCGCTCATCCAGCGGGTGGCCGACGAGCTCACCCCCCACAAGAGGCCACGAGCGGTCGTCTTCGTGGAGGCGCTTCCCCGAAACGCCATGGGCAAGGTACAGAAGAAGAGGCTCACGAAGAGGAGCGAAGGATGAGCGACGCGGCGAGCTACCGACACGATCCGATGGAAGACAGCTGGCGGGTGGTCGCGCCCGGCCGGGCGTCGGTGCCGATGGACACCAGCGCGCGTGGGCCCCTCCTCCCGGCGCCCCCGGGGCCGTGCCCGTTCTGTCCGGGCAACGAGGGCGAGACCACGGAGATCGTGGCGCAGTTCCCGACCTCGGCCGATTGGCGCGTTCGGGCGGTCACCAATCGTTATCCCGTGGTGAGCACCGAGGTGGTGCCACCCACGACCACCGGCGGTCATGCGCGACCGGCGACGGGCGTGCACGAGATCCTGGTCGAGGGCCGCGAGCACGAGGGTGACCTGCCGACCTTCTCGCCCGAGCTGCGAAAGATGGTGCTCCAAGGCTATCGCGACCGGCTTGCGGCGATGGAAGCGATGGACGGCATTCGCCACGTCAGTGTGTTCCGTAATCGCGGCCGCCGCGCGGGCAGCTCCCAGCCACATCCGCACGGTCAGCTGCTCGGCACGACCGTGGGCGGCCGACTCCAGGAGCGCCGGTGGGCGCTCGCTCGGGCGCACTCACGGCGCGAGGGGCGCTCGCTCCTCGATACGGTGCTCGCGCGGGAGATCGACGCCGAGGAGCGCATCGTCAGCGCCGACGAGGACTTCGTGGTGCTCTGTCCCTTCGCTCCCCAGGCGAACTACCAGACGTGGATCGTTCCGCGGCTGCTCCGCGGGAGCTTCTCGGCGCTCGCCGACGAAGAGCTCGAGCGGCTCGGCGAGGTGCTCGCGAAGACCATCGCGCGCGTGACCGAGGTCAGCGGGCGGCAGGCCTACAACCTGCTCTGGCGACTCCCGCCGGTGCGCGCGAAGAACGACGCGGCGGCGTTCTGGTACCTGGATCTCATCCCGCGAGGCGGTGGGCCGGCGGGCGTCGAGCTCAGCACCGGCCTCTCGCTCTGCTCGGTGAGCCCCGAAGCCGCTGCCGAGTCACTGCGGTAGCGCGCACGACTCCGGAAGCGGCGCCGCGTCGCGGAAGAAGGTCCGCAGGTGTCCGCTCAACGTGTGCTCCGCGCCGTCGCGGGTGTAGGTCGTCTCGAAGATGGCCTCGAGCCTGCCGCCGGGGACCGCTTCCGTTCCGTCCGCGAGGGTGAGCTCGCCGTGGAGCGCGTGGCTGGTGCCCACGGCGCCGATGGCGACCTCCGAGCCGGGGCCGAGCGAGCCGCCGTCCCTGGAGATGCGCAGGTCGAGGGTCAGACCGACGTGGTCACGAGTGTCGCCGAGACCCGGAGCGACTCGCAGGGACACCCGGTGCGAGCAGCCGACCGCGACGGCGACCACCCCCCGCTCCAGGGTACGAGCGGCATGCGCGGGGAGCGCGAGCTCGGGATCGGACTCGTCGATGGCGAGCTCGGGCGGGTCCCGGCGGCGTGGGGCGTCCGCGTCGACCAGGCCTTCCATGCGGGTGACCATGGCTCGGCAGCCGGCCTCGGAGGTGAGACCGAGCGGAGCCGCGCAGCGCTCGGCGTCACCGGTGGCCACCGCGAGGCATGTGCTGCGTTCCGCGCTGCCGGCGCCGTCGCAGAGGGCGGCGTCGCGCAGCGCCCAAGCCAGACAGCTCGGGTCGCGACCGCCTTCGGTACCGAGCGCGTCGGGGCAGGCCTCCGGCTTCTGGTGGAGGGTCGCGACGCGGGTGCGGCAGCGGCGGCGGACCGCGGAGCTGACGAGCGCGTCGCAGTGGCTCGGGTCCCCGGTCGCAGCCGCTTGGAGGGAGCGGCAGACCTCGCTCAGCGCCGCGTCGTAGCCCAGGTCGGAGAGGAGCTCGGCGACCTCGACGGGCACGCTCTCGCGCATGGACGCGACGCAGCCGTCCAGGGACTCGAAATCGGCGACGCTCTCCTCGAGGGAGCGAACCTCCGTGGGCCAGGGGCTCGGGGTCGGCTCCTCGGGGAGCTCGGGGAGCGGCGCGGCCTCTGGCTCGGGTGGCTCCTCGGGCGAGCGCCCGTCTTCGCACCCCGAAAGCAGGGCCAGGAGTGCCAGAAACACCCACGGCGGCGGGTGGTGACGTCGGGACGGCGATCCCACGCGATGTGCTCTACACTCTCGGCCGTGGGTCGTCACCTGCACACCGTGCTCCTCGTTCTCGCGCTCGTCGGCGCTGGCGCTTCCTCGGCGCTGGCTCAGGTCGAAGGGGGCGAGGGCATCGATCCTCCGCCCGGCGCCGGGGGCACCGACCCGCCGCCGGGTACCGGTCCGACGGACCCGCCCGACTCCACGGAGGGCGAGGGCGCGACCGAAGGCGCCGAAGGCGAGAGCGCGGGCGAGACCCCGGAATCGGGGGAGGCCGGCGAGCTGCCGCCGCCGGCCGACGCCGAGGGTGAGGAGGCCGCTCCCCCGCCGCTCCAGATGATCGTGATCGATGCGGCGCCGCACGGCGTGGCGCCGGTCGTTGGCCGCCACGTCACCGAGCGCATGCGCATCACCGCCCAGGAGATGGGCTACACGGTGGTCGACGCCGCCCCCACGGTGCAGGCCGCGCAGCGGATGCAGATGCCCTATCCGCCGTCGCCGGCGGACCTGTGGCGGGTGACCTACGTCTCACGTTCGCAGCGCGGTGCTTTCGCGAAGGTCTGGGCCCACGACGGGCGCTACGTCTTCGAGATCACCGTGGCCAGCCTCGACGGTGCGGGGCCTTTCTTCGCGCGAGGGACCTCGGGCGCCGAGGACCTGCACGAGGTGGTCGCTCGGCTGATGTGCGAGGCGCTCCCGGCGCCCGCGACCTTCGACCGCGAAGCCGCCGAGCGCTACGCGCAGCCGCAGGAGGGTCAGCCCACCCGCGAGCAGGCGGTGGCGGCGCAGTGGACGCCGCCCGAACGGGTCGACCGCGTCCAGGTCTCTCAGCGTCGCGTCTCGCGGCGGCCGACCCGCCGCTTCGACGTCGCCCTCCAGACGGAGGCCGCGTTCGGGACGAGCTCGGACTTCTTCTACAACCACCTGGTCGGGCTCCGGCTCGGCTTCCGGATCACGCACAACCTGCACATCGGCCTCTACGGGGCGTACGCGAACCTGCGTGGCCGCGACTCGCGGGAGAGCAACCTGCTGCCGATGCTGCAGCTGACCCAACGAATCCGGCTCAGCTCGCGCAGCGACCTGACGGTGCCCATTCGCGCGTCGGTCGGTTACCTCCCGTTCAACGGTCCGGTGCTCCGTCTCTCGGCGGGTCTGAACATCCCCGTGAGCGAGCGGGTGGAGATCGGCGCGGACATCCTCTCCCCGACGTTCTGGTTCCTCGGCAGTCAGGTCGAGATCAGCCTGAACATCGGCCTGGAAGTGATCTTCCGCCTGTGACGTCGTGAGGCGTCACCCCTTGCCCTCTTAGCGTCGAGACATGAGTGACGAGGAGTCGGTGACCCTTCCCGTCCGCAAGGGGGCGGGACTCGCGATCGCCATCGTGGTCGGGCTGCTCGCGGCGGGGGTTGCGGTGTTCGCCTTCGCGGGCGGCGGAGACTCCACGGCGGCGGTGGATGCGGGCGTCGACGCGCATCGCCCGATGGTCATCGGGATGCCGGTGTTCATCGAGCGGTCGACCGTGGTGCCGGTGGACGAAGAGACCCTCGCGCGCGTCGTCGCCGAGGATCGGGCGGCGATGACCGAGCAGCCCCGCACGACGCGACGGACTGCCGCCGCGCGACCGACTCGGTCGTCCTCCGCGTCGGTCGAGCCCCGCGCCGAGGCGACGACGGGCGGAACGCGTGACGAAGCCCCGACGACGAGCACGACCACCATGGGCGGGGGACGCACGATCGCGGCGAGCGACGGCCCTGCCGCGCAGGCGGCGGCCGCGGCCTACCGCATCGAGTCGCAGCGCGTGATCCAGCAGCGCTACCTCTCGCAGGTCCAGGACTGCTTCGACCGAGCCACCCGCGCGGACCCGTCGCTGAGCGGTCAGGTCACCCTCGGCCTGATCGCCGCGGACGACGGACACGTGATGGGGAGCCGCGCGGTGCGTGACACCATCGGCGCGGGCGTGGGCGCGTGCGTCGCCGGCGCCGCTCGCTCCTGGCAGCTTCCGCCGCCGCCGCCGAACGCGCTCGAGATGCACATGACCTTCGCGCTCTGAGGTCGAGTCGCCCTGTCGGTTCTCAGAGAGAGCCGCACGCCGGCCGCAGCCAAGAGGTCGACCCGTCGGGGCCGAGCGGGACGTTGTACGCGATGAAGAGGCCGGCCTGCGACCGGACCAGCTCGGCTCCTGACGCGGACGTCTCCCGATCGTGTCGGAGCAGCAGGTCGCGGTGAACGCGGGCACCGCCAGCGTCGACACGCGTCAGCACCGTTCCGCCGGTCCAGTCGAGGGGAGGATTCTCGATGTCGTGAGGGCACCGGTTCACCATCCGCCAGGTCACGACGGTCGAGTCCCCGTCGTCGACGACGTCGAGCAACGCTCCGTCCGCGATGGGGAGGAGGGCATCGGTCAGCCGCCCGTCGCGATCCGTATGGGCCATGAAGAGTCCGTCCCAGTTACCGAAGGTGACTCGATGCCCTTCTTCCGTTCGCTGGAGGATGGGTCCCGAGTTCCCGACCCGATTCGCGCTCACCGGGGTCGGGTCGTCGATGACGTCCCCCGTGGACGAGAGTCGCGCCAGCTCGAGGCCGTCTTCGGTCCATCGACCGAGAAGATAGCCGTCACCGTGGTCGATGAGACCCACTCGCCGTCCCCAGGTGTCGGCGACGAGACGTGGGCTCGTCACGTCGGTGCCCGTCTCGTCGACCGAGGCGAACAAGAAGCCTGGTGTCGCGTCGGGCCGGTCTCGGGAGACCGTCTGCGAGAACACGACGCCGTAGCCTCCGCTTCCGCGAGCGAGCGCGACCGAGATGAGGGCGCCGGGCGGGTCGAGGACGGCACGCGGCTCGGTGAGCCACCTGCCCGTCTCGACGTCGAGGGCCGCGAGATGGATGCTCTCGGTGCTGCCCCCGGCCTCGTCGCCGTAGGCGATCGAGAGGATGTCACCTTCGAGCACCGCGTCGACCGTGCTGGGCTTCAGCGACGATGTGACTTCGAGTGGCTCCGCGAGTAGCTGTCCGCTCGGGTCGAAGCGAAAGACCTCGAGCACCGCCCGCCGGTTCGTGTCGCAGTCCTCTACGCACCCGCGCGCATGCGCCGCGACGAAACCACCACTCGTGGTCGGACCGAGCATCAAGGTGCTCTGACCGTATCCTCGGTCGAGAGTCGAGAACGCTTCCGGCGTACCCAACGCGCAGTCGCAGCCGATCCCTGCGCCATCTTCGCAGAGGGGCTCGAGCCGGCGCGGGACCTCTCCTTCACACACGACACCGTGATCGGGCCGCGGGCCACCGTCCGGTCGGTCCGCCGTGTCCGATGGCGCCTCCTCCCCGCAGCCACAGACGCAGGTGAGCGCGAACAGGAGTGTCGCTGGCAAGGCCCGATCGTTCGAAGGGAGCATCTCGACTCCGAGACTAGCGGCCCCTCGGGTCCCTGACCAACTCCGCTCGCTCAGTCGATCTTCGCGAGGAGCTCGGTCGCCACGGCACCGTGCTCCCCACTCAGTTCGGCCTCGAGATGCGGGCGGGCGAAGTCGGCGTGCTCGAGAAACCACGCCGCCGCCTGCTTCTTGGCTTTCGATTTCGCTGCCATCGCCAGCATGATGGCGGAGGTCTTCGGTGACCGGATCCGCCCCAGCTGCTCGACGACCTGCTGGTGAGCGATGCCCGGAGTGGGGTGCTTGTACTTGGGCCAGCGCTGCTCTTCCTGCTCGAGCCAACGCTCTCCCGCCAGGAATGCGAGACGTGCATCGACCCGGCTGCTCGGGTCGGGCCGCAGGGCGGAAGCCTGCTCGAGGACGAAGCCCGAATCGTCCATCACGAAGCCCAGATGGCGTGGGACGATGCTGCCGTCGACGACCTCTCCGCTCCGCTCCGCTCCAGCGCGTCCATGGAGGACGATGTCGAGGTGACGAATCGGGAACCGGTTCGGCGGTCGGTCGTTCAGTCCGATGGCCTCCGCGTGCGCTGCGAGCAGCGCCTCCATGCGTTCGCGGTATCGGGGTGCCACCTCCCGCCGAACGCGGAGGAGATGATAGCCCTGCCGCACGGTGAGATTGGCGATGGCCGCCCGCTGGTCGAGCCACGCAGCCGGGGAGGTCTCCACCGAGCTCAGGAACGTGTCGAGCACCGTCTCCGGACCGAGGATCGCCTCGAAGGCGAAGGTGGCGATCAGAGGTTGGAGCCGCTTGATGAAGCGCTGTTCGAAGAAAGCCTTCAGCAATGCGAGCGCTTCGTCCTCGCTCACCTCGTCGGGGTTGGTCAGGCCCTTCGCTCCCTCGGGAGCGAGCCCCCGGCCCTTCATCCCCGCTCCTAGGGCTCGCAGCACTCGATGCGTCGCGGCTCGCGGCCAGTCGCAGGTGACCAGCTTTCCTTTGGCCAGCTTCAGTGCGACCTCTCCGGGATCGTCCTCGTCCTCGACCAGACGAATCACGTATGGCCAGCCGAGGGCGAAGGCCAGGTCGTGGTCGGCAGAGAATGCGAAGCCCGGTCTGCGGTGGTCGGCTCCTGCCGCATCGTCACCGTGCTCGAGCGAGCGTCCGAGGTCCGTCATGGGTCCCTCATACCTCGCGCGAATCGAGCTGCCCAGCCCTCCGAGTCTCGGTGGCGGGCGCACCAGCGACGCGGGTACCGAACGCGTCAGAGCTTGCCGCGCAGGGCGTCGAGCCGGAGCTTCGGCATCATCATCACGGCTTCGGCGAAGATCTTCCGGCTCATCTTGCTCTGACCGGCGCGCCGGTCGACGAAGATGATCGGTACCTCGGCGACCTGGAAGCCGCGGCGGATGGCGCGGTAGGTCAGCTCGACCTGGAACGAGTAGCCCTCGGAGGCGACCTGGTCGAGCTCGATGCTCTCGAGCACCTCGCGGCGGAAGCCCTTGTAGCCGCTGGTCAGGTCACGGACGTCGAGCCCCAAGATGGTTCGGCTGTAGAGGCTGCCGCCCTTGCTCAGGATGTGGCGGCCGATGCCCCAGCCTTCGACGCCGCCACCGCGCACGTTGCGCGAGCCGATGACCAGGTCGGCGCCGTTCTCGAAGGCGGCCAGGAAGTCCGGCAGGTAGCGCGGGTCGTGCGAGAGGTCCGTGTCCATCTCGAAGACGAGGTCGTAGCCGCGTTCGAGCGCCCAGCCGAAGCCTTCGAGGTAGGCGCTGCCGAGGCCCATCTTGCCGGCACGATGCATGACGTGGACCCGTGCGTCGCGCTCCGCGATGCGGTCCGCGAGCGCGCCGGTGCCGTCCGGTGAGTTGTCGTCGACCACGAGCACGTGGGCGTCCGGGACGACCTCGAAGACCCCATCCATGAAGGGCGCGAGGTTGTCACGCTCGTCATAGGTCGGGGTGACGATCAGCGTCTTCATTCGAGCTCGTTCTCCATATACATGCGGTCGCTGAAGCAGTGACACGCAGCGTCACAGGACACGCTGTAGAGCGAGAGCTCGCCATCGCCGTCCAGGTCCCCCTGCGCGATGAGCTCCACGCCGCCCTCGATCGGTCGAATCGAGTAGCTGTAGACCACCGGGTTCGGTGCGAAGCCGACGCGCGCGAAGCCGGGGTCGTTCGCGAAGTCGCCGGTTGCCTGGGTGCTCGCGGGCGGCACCGGCGGCACCGGGCCGGCCGGGACGATCCCGGTGTAGCCGTTCTGCTGGACGCCACCAGCGAGTCCCCCGGGCACGCTCTCCGAGGCGCACTCCTGCTCGACCAGTCGGCTCAGCGCGACGAGGTTCTGCCGCGCCTCCTGCGCCTTGGAGCGCTTGATGTAACTCAGGAGCGCGGGCACTCCGATGACCGCCACGATCGCGCCGAAGAGCACCAGACAGCCGCACCCTGCGCCGAGGAAGATGAGCAGCTTGCTCTTGTCCTTCTTCCCGGCCGGCGTAGGGGTCGGCGCTTCGCTCACCGGCGGCCCCGTAGGTACGTGTAGCCGCGCAGGCTCTCGCCGTAGTGCCGCATGAAGGTGCGGAGCTGGTCGATGGTCATCTTGCCGGCGGCCAGCGCCCGCTCGGCCTGCTTGCGCACCCGCTCGACGAGCTCGTCCGGGTCGTACTGGAGGTAGCGGAGCACCTGCTCGATCGAGTCGCCCTTGATGACGTTGGCCACGCTGTAGCCGTAGTCCTCGAGCCGCACGTGGACGGCGTTGGTGTCGCCGAAGAGGTTGTGCAGATCGCCCAGCGTCTCCTGGTAGGCGCCACCGAGGAACATCGCGAGCAGATAGGGCTCGCCGGGCTTCACCGGGTGCACGTCGAGGGCGGTCTGGATCTCCTCGACGTCGATGAACTTGTCGATCACGCCATCGCTGTCGCAGGTCAGATCCGCGAGCCGCGCCTTCACGGTCGGCTGCTCGTCGAGGCGGTGGATCGGGATGATCGGGAAGAGCTGATCCATCGCCCAGATGTCGGGCGCGCTCTGGAAGATCGAGAAGTTGCAGTAGTAGATGGTGCCCAGCAGCTCGTCGATGCGCTGGAGCTCCTCGGGCACGTGCTTGAGGCCCTGCATCCGCTCCCGGATCCGCTCGCAGCAGCTCCAGTAGAGCCGCTCCGCTCGAGCGAGGTCCCTCAGGCCCATGTAGCCGAACTTGAAGAGGCTGCGCGCCTCCTCGAGCGCCTGGCTCGCGTCGTGCCACGCCTCCTGGACGTTCTTGGGCTTGATGCCCTCCCAGGTGTCGTAGAGCTCGACCAGAACGCGGTGCGCGTCCTCCGGGAGCTCGCCCGGCGCGTGGCGCTCTTCCAGCGACTCGCCCACGGCGTCGAAGACGAGCACGGCCTGGTAGGCGGCCACGGCGCGACCGGCCTCGGTCACGATGGTCGGCGGCGTGATGTCGGCCTTCTCGCAGGCGTCCTGGATGCCGGCCACGACGTCGTACGCGTACTCCTGCACGCCGTAGTTCATCGAGGCCCGGAAGTCCGTCTTGCTGCCGTCGTAGTCGACGGCGAGGCCGCCACCCACGTCGAGGTAGCGCATGCCGCAGCCCATCTTCGTCAGCTCGACGTAGAGGTGGGCCGCCTCCCGCATGGCGTTCTTCCACGGGATGATGGAGCTGACCTGGCTCCCGATGTGGAAGTGGAGAAGCTGGAGGCAGTCCAGCATGTCCTTCTCTTCGAGCGTCTCGACGACGGAGACCAGCTGCGAAGTGGTGAGGCCGAACTTCGCGCGGTCGCCCGCCGAATCCTTCCAGCGGCCCATCCCCTTGCTCGAGAGCTTGGCGCGCACGCCGAGCTTCGGGCGAATGCCGAGGTCCTCGCTCGCGCGGAGCACGTAGTCGATCTCGTCCGGTCGCTCGAGGATGATCACGACCTCGTTGTCGAACTGCGAGGCGACCAGCGCGGTCTCGATGTAGTTCGCGTCCTTGTAGCCGTTGCAGACGATGAAGCCGTCCTCGGACTCCATCGCGGCGACGGCGATCAGGAGCTCCGGCTTGCTGCCCGCCTCGAGGCCGTAGCGCCAGGGTCGACCGGCGTCGACGATCTCCTCGACGAGGTGGCGCTGCTGGTTGACCTTGATCGGGAAGACGCCGCGGTAGGACCCGCCGTACTCGTACTCCTCCATGGCCTTCGCGAAGCACTGGTTGAGCAGCTCGATCCGGTGCTTGAGGATGTTCGGGAACCGGATCAGGAGCGGCAGATCCAGGTCGCGCTGCTTGAGCTGGTTCACCAGCTCGAAGAGGTCGATCGCGCGGTCCTCGTTCGGGTCCGGCCGGACCTCGATGTGACCGCGGTCGTTGATGCGGAAGTAGGGCTCGCCCCATCCGGGAATCTGGTAGAGCTGGGCGGCCTTCTCGAGGTCCCAGCCGTTTCGCGGTTCTGAGCCATCCATCGCGCACGCGGGTTAGCACACGGGGCGCCCGGATGAGAGGCGAAAGCTCAGCCCTCAGAAGGGAAAGGTGGGCAGCGGGTCCGCCGCCAGGTCCTGGTAGGGGGGCGGCTCCTCGTCTTCGGGGACCAGCTGGAGGACCCCGAAGCTCAGGGTCGTGGCGACGGCGACCGCGGCGACGGTCCGAAGCACCTGCGCCGGGCCCTCGGGCTTCGGCTTCCCCTGCTCCTGCCGCCGGACGCCGGCGAAGGACCCGGCGATGTCGGCCAGGACGCAGCCGGCCAGGAGCGCCGCCGCCACCGGCTCCCCGCCGCAGAGGACGACGATGGCGCTCAGCTCGATCAGGGCGAGAACCAGCCCCGCGACGTTCTGGCGCACGTAGAAGTGTCCGCAGCCGAAGGTCAGGACACAGGCGACGAAGATGGCGATGCGCCGCCGCCGGGGTGCCTCCTCGGGGACCGGCTCCTCGTCGTCTTCGTCGTCCTCGTCGTCTCCGCCCTCGTTCAGCGCGTCGAGGAGGGCCTCGGCCTCGGCCAGGTCGCGGCGAGGGACCTTGATCGGGATCTTCACGAAGCTCCCGGCCATGCCGAGCATGGACCGATGCTCGAGGCCGGGGGTGGCGACCACGATGCCCTGGTCCTCGAGGAGGCCCTTGAGGAGCAACGCCTCGTTGGCGTCGTGGCTGACCACGACCGTCACCAGATCTTCCGCCTCGTCGCCCACGCCGACCTCTGGGCTACCACGACGACGGGGTTACGGTCGACGGTCGGCGCTCCGCTAGAATCCACCCATGCGCCACGCATGGATCGTGTTGCTCGCCCTCGCGGCGTGCGGGGACGACGACGGGACCGGCGACTCCTTCGACGGAGGCCCGGTCTCCGATGGTGGGGAGCGTGACATGTTCGTGGCGGACGCCGCCGAGGCGGTCGACTTCGGGACCGAGCCCGATCTCGGACCGCCCGCGCGGGATCGGGACCTCTGGATCAGCGTCGGCGGGGAGAGCCGGCTCGCGACGGGCCGACTCGCGGCGGACGGGACCCTGAGCCTCGGTGACGACATCACGCTGCCGGAGCGTCCGGGCGCGATGACCTACGGGCGGGAGAGCGAACGGCTCTATGTGGGGCTCCGGAACGGCTCCATCGGCGTCGTGGACCTGACCGGGCCCACCGTCCTGCCGGTCACGGGCGGGACCGGGAACCCGGTCTACGTCGCGCTCGACGACGCGGAGGACCACCTCGTCAGCGCCTACTTCGGTGACGACCGCCTTCGGGCTCACGCGGTCGACGGCGCGCCGCCCTTCACCGAGACCGACGCGCTCGATTCGGCGGACGAGCCCCACGCGGCGACCCTCGGGCCGAACGGACTCTTCTACGTGCCGCACCGCACCGGCGACACCATTCACTGGTACTCCCTCGGTGACACCGGCGAGCTCGCGCTCGAGGGGCAGGTGGCCAGCGACGCGGGCGAGGGGCCGCGGCACATCGCCTTCCACCCGAGTGGCGACTACGCCTACGTGATCATGGAGTTCGCGGACGTGGTGGTGCTCCACGACGTGGCTGCCGACGGCTCGCTGACCCGGCGTGAGGCCTACCCGACGTTGCCGGAAGGCTTCGACGGCGACTCGAACACCACCGCCGACGTCCACGTCACGCCCGACGGCACCGCGCTCTACGGGAGCAACCGCGGCCACGACTCGCTCGCCATGTTCCGCATCGCCTCCGACGGAGCGCTGACCTCGCTCGGCACGGTCTCGACCGAGGCCCGACCCCGCGAGTTCGCCATGAGCCCCGACGGCCGCTACGTGATCGCGGCCGGCCAGGACTCGGGCTTCCTGCAGAGCTATCGGGTCGAGGCGAGCGGCGAGCTGACCAGCGTCGATCGCATCGAGGTCGGGCCCGACCTCCGCTGGGTCATCGTCGACTAGCGACTAGCCCAGATCCGAGCAGCGGTTCGCGATGCAGGTGCCGGCGCCCTCGCAGCAGTCTCCGTCGCTGCCGCACGCCTCGCCGCGCTCGCTGCACTCCACCTCGTCCGGCGGCACGCAGACCGGACCGGAGCCGGTGTCGCGGCAGAAACCGCTGCAGCAGTCGTCCGATGTCGCGCAGGTCAGCCCCTCCGAGCGGCAGGGCTCCATCGTCCAGTAGGCCGCCATGTTCGGCTCGGCGCGGTTCTGCTGCGGCAGCCAGTAGGGCACGAAGCTCGGGTCCGTCCCAGGGGTCGGCGAGTTGTCGATCGCCGCGACCCAGAGCTGCCGCCGGCGCGCCCCTCGGGTGCCCGACTGGGCGTTGCCGTAGTCACGGGTCGAGACGAACGCGATCCAGAAGTACCCGCCCTCGTCGAAGGGAGAGAAGTTGGGGTCGTAGCTGTCGTCCCCGCCGGCGTTGAGCGTCTCGAGGTTCCACACGTTGCTGCCGTCGCGGCTGACCAGTCGCAGGCTGCCCGGGTACGCGGTACCGCCGTTGTCGATCCGGCTGTTGGTGCCGTGCTGGATGGCGAGGACCGCCGAATCCGGGGACCAGGTCGGCCGGGCCACGACGCGGCCGGCGCCGGGCATGATCACCCGAGGCGCCGCGAAGGTATCGGGGGCCGTGACGTCGATGATGCCCAGGTCGGCGGCGGTGAAGTCCACGCCCCAGGAGCCGTTGGTGTTCATCGCGTAAGCGATCTGGGTGCCATCGGGCGACCACGTGGGGTGGGCGGAGCCGGTCGCCGGGAGACCGGCGCCCCCGGCCGCGACTCCGGCGCCGGTGTTGCCGTCCATGAGGAAGAGCTGGTTGCCCTGGTTTGCCACGAGGCGCGAGTTGTCGGGCGAGAAGCTCGCCGTCAGGAAGCGCTGGACGTTGGGCGCGACGACGGTCGGTGCGGGATCACCCGAGAGGTCGGTGGTCAGGTCGAACACCGCCCCGTAGTCGCCGCCACCCCAGAGCTCCGCGGCCATGCGGGTGCCGTCGCGGCTGACGGTGTGACACGCCACGCAGCGCGCGCCGTCCGAGGGGCGTGCTGGCGGCGAGGGCATGAAGGTCTCGAGACCCGTGCCGTCCCCGCGAATCCGCTGGATGCGCCCGTTCGCGAGGTCCCAGTAGTAGATCGAGCCACGGATGGAGGCGTCGGCGAAGCGGAAGGTCCGCGCGGTGCCGGGCACGACCTCTCCGCTCGAGGCCTCGAGCCGGTCGACCGCCACGGTCACGGGGGATTCGGGCGCGGCCTCCGCGAGGGCTCGCCACACGTCCGCGGCCACCGGCCAGTCGTAGCCGAAGGTGGCCCCCGAGTGCGCCACGTACGCGGTGATGTCGACGCCGGTGACCACGAGCCGCACGCGGTAGAGGTCACCGTCCGCGCCGCGCTCCCACTGGAGGTCGGCGGCGAAGACGTTCTTGGGGAAGAGGGTCGCGTCGAGCGGGTAGAGCAGGTTGGCCTCGCGAGTCGCCAGGTCGGTCGTGGCGACGGTCGCCGCGTCGAAGCGTGCCTCGCTGTCCGCCGGCGCTCCGTCGACGACGATGACGCGCTCGACGTTCACCTGCAGGGTCTCGGTCGCCGTCATGCCGAGCGCTTCCAGGCTCACGTCGACGCTGCCGGCGAGGTCCCCGGTGGCCGTGAACTCGCCCGACGTGGAGTCGATGCTCCCGAGTCGGCTCGAGTCGACCGACCAGAAGCCGTCGGCTGCACGCGTGCTGCCGTCGTCGTAGGTGACCTCGCCGGTGAGCGTGAGGGAGGCCGGAGCCCCGCTGACCGTGAGCGTCGGCGCCGCGGGCAGGATGGCGAGCGACGTGGGCACCGGCGGCGTGGTCCGGTGCAGGTCGGGCTCGCCCGCGTCCGGCCGATCGGGCATGGCCTCGCAGCGACCGTCCACGCAGAGCTGCCCGTCGTCGCAATCGGCGGCAGTGTCGCAGGCCCCGCCGATCGAGCCGTCGTCGCCGCAGGCGGCCAGGGTGAGGAGGAGCGAGGCGAGGGCGAGCCGGTGGAGAGACATGGTCTCTCAACCAAGCACGGTCGGGATCCCGCCGAAAGGGGGAACTCGTTCCACCGAACGGCCTGCAAGGGCGACCGAGGCGTCACTCCTCGCAGCGGAGCGTGTCGGCGATCGAGGTCTCGATGGTGAAGGTCGACTGGTCCGTGTGCCGTTCGGCGAAGAAGAGGTGGATCTCGTAGCGCTCGCCGAGCACCAGGCCGAGCTCGTCCGCCGCGTCGTCCAGATCGACGGTCGCTTCGAGCCGTGAGTGCACACCGCCGAGATCGATCGCCAGCCGCCGGTTGATGAAGACCCACACGTCGTCGTCGCCACGGAAGCGGAAGATCTCGCCGCCCTGGTAGAGGAAGGTCGCGCTCGCTTCGAGGGTGAAGTGGAAGTTGTGGTCCCGGCCTTCGTTCCCGAGGAGGCTCCGGTCGATGGGGAAGAAGTCGGGGTCGTCGAAGACGAAGAAGCTGGCCTCCTCGTCGATCGGCTCGAGGGGGAGCTCGATGTCCGCGCCCAGGTTCACGCCCGGTGTGTCCCGGTACCACTGGTCGTAGTTCGCGCGACCGCTCGTCGTGCCCTCGGTGCCGCCCACGTAGACCGGCTTCCCATCGGAGCCGAGCCGGTCGGCCACGATGCCCGGGTCCCTCCCGATCGGCCCCTCGAAGTCCGGGTGGCTGCTCGAGAAGTCCCGGACCCGCCCCTCGAGCACCGGCGGCAAGGGCACGTCGGCGCTGCACCGACCCCAGCGCCCGTCGACGCACCGTTGCAGCCCTTCACCACACTCGGTGCTGCACGGCCGCTCGGCCACCGGCACCTCACAGGGCTCGGCCTCGCCATCGACGCAGCGCTGGCTGCCCATCCCGCACTCCGTCTCGCACAGGAGGGTCAGCGGCGGGACCTCGCACTCGCCGCGAACCCCATCGACGCAGGTCTGCGTGCCCTCACCGCAGCGGTCGCTGCACGCGATTCGGGTCGGCGGGACGTCACACGCCGTCCAGAGCCGATCGATGCACTGCTGCATTCCCGCGCCGCACACGGTCGTGCACTCGCGCAGCCCGCCGTCGGTGCCACACGGCTCGACCTCGAGCGGCGTCTTCGCGCCGCAGCCGGCGAGCAGCACGGCGAGCATGAGGGTGGAGAGGCGGCGCACGCCTCAGCCTAGCAAGCCGACTCAGATGCAGTCGCGGGGGCGCGAGAAGCAGAGGTGCGAGTAGCAAGTGCCGGGCGGGTTGATCCAGCAGTTGGTGCAGAACCCGCCACTGTCTCCGCAGTTCGGAGGGATCGTGCCCTGCCAGCCGTTGCCGATGCCGCTGGCGTTCGTTCGGCAGTCCTCGACGATGCTCCCGTAGCCCGCGCAATCGGACGTTCGATCGTAGTCCGGGTTGCCGTCGACGGTGCGCCCATCGCAGTTGAAATCGAAGCCGCCGCAGTTGCTCGGAGTGCCATACGGGCTCGTCTGGTCGGGTCGGACCCGTAGGTCCGCATCGCAGCAGTCGACGGTGCCAGCGCCCGGCGCCCGGCCCGTCATGCCCGGCGGACACCCATTGTACGGAGCGTCCTGTCGACCGGGGTTGGAGCTCCGGCAGACGTCCATACGGACCGCGCTTCCAGAGGCGAAGGTGTCACCGTCGCCGTCGGCCCAACACTCGGCGGTGAGCTCCTCGTCCACCATCCCGTCGCAGTCTTCGTCCACGCTGCCGTCGCAGACCTCGGTCGCGGGGACCACCGCGCACGGACCCCAGCGACCCCCCGTGCACTGCTGGGTGGCGCCCGCGCAGCGGCCGAGCTCGCCGCAGGTTCGGCTCTCGTCACCGGTGCAAGCGCAGCCGCCCTCGACGTCGTTGCCCTCGCCCGAGCAGTCCTCGTCGACCATGGCGTCGTCGCAGAGCTCGGGGTTGCCCGGGAAGCGGTTCGGGTCGGTGTCGTCGCAGTCGTCGGCCAGCGCCGCGAAGCCAGCCATGTCGTTGCAGACCAGCATGGTCGTCGCGCCCTCACTGGCGTCCCCGTGTCCGTCACCGTCGGCGTCGATGGTCAGCACGCGACGCAGCCCCTCGTCGACCATGCCGTCGCAGTCGTCGTCGATGTCGTTGCAGACCTCTGGGTTGCTCGGGTTCGCGCCGGGCGCCGCGTCGTCGCAGTCGCCGCCGCAGGTCGTCGTGTCGTCCGCCGGGTTCGTGTTGCAGCAGCGTCCGTCCGGAGACCCGTCGCCATCGGCGTCGCGGAACCCGAAGGTCATCGGGTCGCAGTCCTCGTCGAGTCCTTCGAGGTCACAGACCTCGGTGTTGCCCGGGAAGCGCGAAGGGTTGGAGTCGTCGCAGTCGTTACCGCCACACTCCACGGCACGCGCTCCGTCTCCGTCGGCGTCCTCGGTGACGGAGCACTCGGTGAGACAGCGGCGAAGCAGCTCGTCGCAGATCTGCTCCTCTTGGCAGCGCATCACCGGCGCCACGCAGCCACCGCCGACGCAGCGCTCGTCGCCGTTGCAGTAGACGCCGTCGTCACAGTCCGAGTCCACGGCGCAGGCGCCGAGGTCCGGCGGCGCCATGTCGTCGTCGCCGCAGCCGATCAGGAGCACCAAACCGAGACACAAACCCACCCGCATGGCCACAGGATGTCACGGTTGACGGTATTTTACACTTTCGTGCGCCGGGTAACGAGGAGCGTACCCGGCGTATGGAGCAACGAGATGAAGAGCTTCGACGACATCCTTGCCGCGGCCCGCGCGTGCACCCTCTGCGCGGGATCGCTCGAACCGAACCCCGTCGTCCGAATGTCTCCGCGCAGCCGGATCCTGGTCATCGGCCAGGCGCCCGGCTCCAAGGTCCACGCCAGCGGTATCCCGTGGGACGACGCGAGCGGCGACCACCTCCTCGAGTGGCTGGCCGTCGGCCGCGCGACCTTCGAGGACCCGGAGCTCTTCGGCATCCTGCCCTCCGCGCTCTGCTACCCGGGCAAGGGGCCGAGCGGTGACCTCCCGCCGCCCCCGATCTGTGAGCGGACCTGGCATGGGCCACTGCTGGACGCGATGGAGCGCCCGCCCGAGCTCACGTTGCTGGTGGGCATGTACGCGGTGCGGAACGTACTCGGGAAGCGAATGAAGCGAACGCTCACGGAGACGGTCCGCGCGTTCGACGCCTTCGGCCCGAGCCACTTCCCGCTCCCTCACCCGTCGTGGCGGAGCAAGACCTGGATGAAGAAGAACCCATGGTTCGCGACCGACGTGCTCCCAGAGCTCCGTCGACGGGTGGCGCAGGCCTCGGACCGATGAGCGGCCGTCAGGCCTCGACCCACTCGCGGATCGCCGCCGCTTCGCTCTCCCAACCCTGCGAGGTGCGGAGCTCGACGAAACGCTCGTAGAGCCCGCCGAGCATCGCCTCGAGCTCTTCGACGAGCTGCATGCGCTCGTAGAACTTCTCGTCGGTGTCCTCGGTGATCTGCGCGGGCACCTTCACGCCCGAGACGGAGAGCGAGTCGGCGTCGAAGACGAAGCTCCACGACTGCGGTCCGCGGGTGATGCGCATCTTGGCCTTGGTCGGCAGCTTGCCCTGGCGGAGCGCTTCCTTCGCCTCGGGCGTCGTGCTCGGCGCGCCGGCCTTGAGCTTGGTCTCGGCCTTCTCCGCCACGAGCGTCAGCTGTTCCTCGAGCCAGAGCTCGCAGCCGTCGCCACCGGGAAGCGAGAGCAGGCCTTCACGGCGCTCGCTCTCGAACCAGAGCCAGACGAGCAGCTCCCGTCCGAGGAAGCGCGACCGTTCGATCTTGTCGACGAGATCCATGATTCAGGCTCCGACCGAGTGGAAGTGGGTGGGCTCGAGCTCGGGAAGAGCCGTGGCCGCGTCGAGGCCGCGCGTCTCCGCGAGCAGGAATGCGCCGTCGAGCGCCAGGTCGAGCTCGAAGGTCTTCTCGAAGAGCTCGAGCATCTGGTCGTGGACCTTCGGGCTCTGATGGAAGAAGCGCACCACGCCCTCATCGAGCGCCCAGCTGAGGTCCACGACCTTCATCGCCGGCACGACCTTTCGTCGCAGCTGCGAGATGACGACGGCCTCGAGGTTCTGCTTCTGCGAGCGGCTGAGTTTCTCGATGCCGTTCGCGGCGCAGAACTCGCGCTCGACCTCGCGGAAGCTCGCCTTGAAGAGGGCGCTCGGGATCCGCCAGGTGTCGGTTCGGAACCCGAGGTTCAGGTACCCGTTCCAGAAGACCTTCTCGGAGGTGAGATCGAGATCGAAGGGATGCTCCACCGAGCACCAGCCCGAGCGCTGGTCGAGGTCCTCCCCGGGGTCGAGCTCACGGAACGCCCGCAGCCGGATCGCATCGACGAAACGGGTCTTGAAGTCCTGGGGCAGCTCGCCCCGGACGTGGAACTTGGAATAGGTGAGAGATCCTCTGAATGCGCCCAAGACTGCCTCCGGTGGTGGGCGCGCGGGATACCCATCGCCGATCGACCGGTCAAGTCTCGTCGGCGATCCCCGCCGGCGACATCGCGTACGCTTCCGCGCGATGCCCCGCCGTCGCCACGGAATCGTCGTCTCGCTCGAGCCCCCCGTCATCGTCAGTCAGCGTGAGCGCTTCGCCGTGACCGACGGATCGCCGATCGACTCCCTCGAGACCCTGGTCACGTTCGTTCCCGGCCTCGGCGAGGCGACCGACGTGCGGCCCAAGGACTTCGACCCCACGCCGATCGAGTGGGACCCGACTCGCCAGTGGTCGGCCGGCCGCTGGGGTGTGGTGGTCGTGGTGTACGACGATCAGAGCCTGTCGATCATCGACGGCGACGCTGGCGTCTGGGCGCTCCGTGACTACGCCAGCGACGTCGAGGTCGGCGACGAGGTGACCTACGACCTGATGAGCGATCTCCAGGCGCTCTCCCTTCGTGTGCGTCGGCGTCGGGGCACGAAGAGCAAGCGCGCGCAGCAACCGCCGACCGACGCGCTCTCGCCCGCCGACTACGAGGCGCTGTTGAAGGTGAGGGACGTCGGCCTGCTCGCGGACTTCGGCGACGACCGTCTCCCGGCCGAAGGCCCGGAGATCGACCCGCTCGAGCTCGCTCGCGCTCACTGGCTGTCATCGAAGAGCGCAGACGACGCGCTGCATGCGCCAGTGTCGATCGCCGCGGCCCACGGCATCGACGCGCTCGACGGGATCCTGACCGACGAAGGCGGTGTCGTATCGGTGCATGGCGCGGGCACCGAAGAGCGCTTCCGACCACGCACGCTGGGCCAGTGGGTCGGTCTCTACGACCACGCGCTCCGGGTCTCGGGCGACCCGCGACGAATGCTCGGTCTGCGCGAGGACACCGACGACCTCGAGGAGATGACCTACCTGCTGGTCACGCACCCACAGCGCGCGGTGCTCGAGACGATCGGTTGGGCCGATCCGATGCCCCATTGGGAGCCTCCACCACCGGCGTGACGCCGTCAGTTGGCGGGTCGGGGGGCGGCGGGCAGCCAGACCTCGAAGCGCGTTCCTCGACCCACCTCGCTCTGGACGTCGACGGCACCGTCGTGACCGATGGCGCATCGCCGCACGATGGCGAGGCCGAGGCCCGTACCTCCGTCGCCTTTGGTGGTGACGTAGGGCTCGAAGACGTTTGCGACGAGGTCTGCCGGGATTCCGGCTCCGTCGTCGGTGACCGAGAGCACCACGTACTCGCCCGGGTCGAGGTGACCGACCGCGAACGCCGAGGGCTCATCGAGGCGACGCGACTCGAGGCTCACCTCCACCGTGCCTCGCCCTTGGACGGCGAAGATGGCGTTGGCCACCAGGTTGAGGGCCACTTGCTGAACGTCGGTGGGGTCGGCGACCGCCTTCGGCAGATCCGAGTCGAGCGAGAGGTGAATCGCGACGTCTGGCGGACGCGTCGCCTCGAGTGTTCGTAGAGCCTTGCGGACCGGTTGCACCAGGTCGGTCTCCTGTTGCCCAGCGTCGTCCACGTTCAAGGAGAGCGCTCGCTGGCTCAGCTTCGTGGCCCCCTGCGCGGCCGCGATGATGTCGCCGACGGACTCGCGGGCTGCCTCGCTCAACGGCTCCTCGCCGAGCAGCTCCGCGTTGACCAGGATCGCCGTGAGGATGCTGTTGAAGTCGTGGGCCATGCCCGCGGCGAGGCGGCCCTGTGCAGCCAGCCGCTCTGCGCGTGCGAGCTTCGCCGCGAGCTGGTTCTGCTCGGTCACGTCGACCTCGACGAGGAGAAGGGAGTCGACCACCCACGAGGTCCAGCTCTCGACGGTCAACGTTCGACCCGATGCGGTGCGCCGCTCTCGGACACTCGTGACCATTCCGCGCTGGGCGAGCGCGTCCGCGTCGACCGGCTCGCCCCCCAGGACCTCGGCGAGGGGCCGACCGACCACCGCCTCCGAAGGATGGCCGTAGAGCGCCTCGGCACCACCGTTCCATCGGCGAATGCGACCGTCGCGGTCCGCCGTCACGATCGCGCAGCGCGCTTCGTCCATGAGCGAGTTGAGCTCCGCGTGAAGGGTCACATCGTGTACCGCGCCAACGAGGTGTGTGCACCGTCCTTCGTCATCGAAGATCGGCGCCACATGGACCTCGCCGACCTTCTTGCCCGCGGGGTAGGCCGAGACCTCGCTCCAGCGGATCGGCTTCTTGGTGGCGATCGCTTTCCGATACTCGCGCTCCACCCGTGGGTAGGAGTCCGGCGGGAGCACCTCACGGACCTCCTTCCCCACGACCTGCTCCTCCGTCAGGCCGGTCACCTGAGTGAACGCGGGATTGATCGCCGAGAAGCGGAACGTGCCACCCTCTTCCACCTCCACCTGGAAGACCGGGTCGCCCACGGCGTCCAGCATCTGGCGATAGCGCTGCCGGCTGTTGCGCAGGGCACGCTCGTTGCGCCAGCTCTCGATCGCCAGGGCAGCAAGGGCCGTCGCGATCGCGACGCCTTCCAGCTCTTGCGGGCCGGGCAGGTGGGGCTCCCCGTGGTAGACGGCGAAGGTCCCGACCACCTCTCCGTGGCTGTCGACGATGGGGGTCGACCAGCACGCTCGGAGGCCGTTGGGCAGGGCCAGCTCGCGGTAGGGCTCCCAGTTCGGGTGGGAAGCGATGTCTTCTGCGTAGACCGGCTCGTTGAGAAACGCCGCAGCACCGCAGGAGCCAGCCGTCGGTCCAATGGGCTGACCGTCGATCGCGTCCATATAAGCTTTCGGCAATCCGGGCGCGGCGCCGTGGCGGAGGCGGCGTTCCCCGTCGACCAAGAGGATGGACCCGGTGCCGCCGTCGCTCACCCTCTCGATGAGCCCCACGATGTCCTCGAGGATCATCCGGAGCGGCTCGCGTCGCGCGAGCCGCGTCAAGACCCTCACTTCGCCCGCCGCCAGCGACTTCCGCACGCCGCTCGCGGCCTGCTCCAACGGTGCCGTCCCTTTCATCCGTCCAAGCCAAACTAATCCGACGCGATCCCTTGGAGCAAGCGACCCGCGCTTCTCTGCGGAGCAGGCAGCGTCTGGGGCGGAACTGGCGATACGACTCTCGCGCTGCGAGACCAAGTGTCACCATACGGTGTCCGATTCGGCCGGGAGAGGTCTCCGATGGGGGAGCCGTAGACCGGGCCTCAACCCATGAGGAATCCCCCCACCAACATGAGAAACACAATGAAGAAGATCTCGCTCCTGCTCGCCCTCGCCGTCGGACTCGTCGCCTGCGGCGGGGAGAACGAGGCGGCCGAGCCCGCCGTACAGGCCGAGGTGCCGGCCACGTCGACGCCCGCGGCTGCCGCCCCTGCGGCTGCCGCTCCGGCTCCCGCGGCCAACGCGGCCACCATCTGCCTGAACACGTGCGACAGCGCGAACGACGGCGACTGCGACGACGGCGGCCCGAACTCGGAGTTCGACGTCTGCGCGTGGGGGACGGACTGCGCCGACTGCGGCACGCGCCCGGCCCAAGAGCCGCCCGCCGCAGGAAGCGGTGGCTGCTCCAACACGTGCGACAGCGCGAACGACGGCGAGTGCGACGACGGCGGCCCGAACTCGGAGTTCGACGTCTGCGCCCTCGGCACCGATTGCGCCGACTGCGGACCGCGCTGAGACCACGACTCGATCGATCGGCCGGGGGGCCCTCGCCCCTCGGCCGTCGTTCGTTTCCCAACGGCCTCGGTATCGAAAGATCCGCCGATCGAATGCCAAAGGCCGCTCTCCGGCGACGGGTTCGTTCCGAGTAGCGTCTCCGGTCATGGAAGAGTTGTTCGGTGAGCAGGCGGCGGAGTCCTACGACGGCCACTTCGCCAAGTTGTCCATGATGCGCGACGCGCTGCACCTGGTGACCCAGCTGGCGCTGAAGGAGCTACCCGACGACGCGCACGTCCTGAGCGTCGGAGCCGGGACCGGGGCGGAGATCCTCTACCTGAGTGAGCGCTTTCCCGAGTGGCGCTTCACGGCGGTCGAACCGTCGGAGCCCATGCTCCGTCGCTGTCGTGCCAAGGCGGAGGCCGCCGGGGTCGCTTCGCGCTGCACCTTCCACCACGGCTTCATCGAGTCGCTCCCGTCCGGGGTGGCCTTCGACGGCGCGACCTCGGTGCTCGTGTCCCAGTTCATCGTGGAGCGGGATGCCCGCGTCGCGTTCTTCCGCGAGATCGCGTCTCGCCTGCGTCCGGGCGCGCCGTTCCTTTCGGCGGATCTCGCGGTGCCCGAGCCGGTCGAGCAGGCCATCGCGCTGTGGCGCGCGGCGTGGCGTCATGCCGGCCACGAGCTCCCCGAGAACCTGATGGAGGCCTTCGCTGGCAAGGTCGCGATCCTGCCGCCCAGCGACGTTCGCGACATCATCGCCGACGCGGGCTTCACCGATCCGCTCCTCTGCTACCAGAGCGTCCTGATCCACGGCTGGCTCTCACGCCGCCCCTGAGCGCGGCGCCCGGATCGACAGGCGCGTCCTCCCGTGATAGCCGGGGTCCCGGACACTGGAATGGGAACCGTGGGCGAAACGGTTCCATTCATTGGAGGAATCGATGCATCGGCGAATGCGATGGACCCTCGCTCTGGCCCTGGTGGGCGTGGCGATCTCCCTGCCCCTCGGGTGTGGTGACGACGACGAAGAGCAGGGCGACGAGACGAGCGAGAACACGGGCGGCGGCGGCGGTGAGGGCACCGGCGGCAACGAACCCGACGAGGCGCCGGCCGACCTGCGCACTCACCTCGATCTGGTCGAGCTCGCTCACCTCGCGGACGTGCGCCACGCGGGCTCCCTCTTCCTCGACTTCGGCACCACCGCGCGCCCGAAGTACACCAGCGGCGACTGGAACAGCGGCTGGGGCGAGGACCAGATCGTGGACGGCGAGCCGGTCACCCGCTTCGGCAACATGGGCCGCGTCTACTTCCCGATGGACCGCGCCCAGGCGATCACCATCCACCTGCGCCTCAAGGCCGTCGGCTCGGAGCAGATCACGGTCTACCTGAACAGCGACGCGCTCGGCTCGCCCGAGGTCAGCCGCGGCGGCTTCAAGGACATCTCGGTGAACGCGACGGCCGACCAGGTCCGCGCCGGCGAGAACTACATCCTGCTGCGCAGCCAGGACGTGACCGCCGTGGACGGCGCCGACGTCTCCTTCGAGGTCGCGGAGATTCGAATCGCCCCCGGCGCCGACGCGGCCAAGCCGGACTCCCCCCGCCCGCTCCGCACGCGCGCGGAGGCCGGCGGTGAGGCCCGCGAGGCGCTCCGCATCGCCAGCCCCGGCAGCTGGAGCTGGTACGTGGACGTGCCCGAGGACGGCACGCTCGTGCTCGGCCACGCGGCCCAGGGCGAGGGCGTGAACGTCACCGTGAAGGTCACGCCGGAGGGCGGCAGCGCCGCCGAGCTCGGTACCTTCTCGGCCGGCAGCGGCTGGGGCCGCGAGCGCATCGACCTGAGCTCCCTCGCCGGCAAGATCGTCCGCCTCGACGTCGCCGCCGAGGGCGGGGACGCGCTGCTCCTGAGCGAGGCGCTGGTCGCCGTGCCGCGCGTCGAGCTCGGCGCGCTCCCGCAGGCGCGCCACGTGGTGGTGCTCTGCATCGACACGATGCGCGCCAGCAAGCTCAAGCCCTACAACTCGGGGACCCGCGTCGACACGCCGGCCTTCGACGCCGTGGCCGCCGCGGGCACCGTCTTCGAGCACGCGCAGTCGCCGGAGAACTGGACCAAGCCGGCGGTCGCCTCGATCCTCACGAGCACCTTCCCGGCGACCCACGGCGCGAAGAACGACGCGTCCCGCTTGCCGCAGTCGCTGACCACCCTCGGCGAGGTCTACAAGGACGCGGGCTTCGCGACCTCGAGCTTCATCGCCAACGGCTACGTCTCTCGCGCCTTCGGCTTCGACCAGGGCTGGGACCACTACACGAACTACATCCGCGAGCAGCGCAGCACCGAGGCCGAGAACGTCTTCGGCGAGGCCGCCGAGTGGATCGAGGAGCACCACGACGACGATCGGATGTTCGTCTACATCCAGACGATCGACCCGCACGTGCCCTACGACCCGCCCGACGAGTACCTGCACCGATACGACGCGCGCACCGACTACGCGGGGCAGGTCCAGAACCGCCGCACGCACCTCCTCCTCGAGGACGCGAAGAAGAACCCGCCCGCGGTCACCTTCGACGCGAGCGACCGCCGCCGCCTCGAGGCGCTCTACGACGGCGAGGTCAGCTACCACGACGCGCAGCTCGCGGCGTTCCTCGAGAAGATGGACGACCTCGGCCTGACCGACGACACCATCTTCGTCATCACCAGCGACCACGGCGAGGAGTTCGACGACCACGGCAGCTGGGGCCACGGCCATTCGATCTTCCAGGAGCTGCTCCACGTGCCCCTCGTCGTTCGTTGGCCCGGGGTCACCGAGCGCGGCAGCCGCGTCTCGCAGACCGTCAGCACGATGGACATCGGCCCGACCATTCTCGAGGCCACCGGCGTCGACGTCCCCGACTCCTTCGAGGGTCGCAGCCTCATGGGCTTCCTCCGCGGCGCGCCGCCGGCCGGACCGCACGTCGCCTTCAGCGACTTCCAGGAGAACCGCCGGGTCATCCGCGGCGGCGACTGGAAGCTCATCCTTCGTTCGAGCCTGACCTACGTCCTCTTCGACCTCGGTGCGGACCCGAACGAGCGCAACGAGCTCAACGGCCGCAACAACCCGGTCGCCATGCGCTACCTGCGCATCCTCAGCGGCCAGCAGCTCGGAGCCCAGGACCGCACCCGCTGGCTCCAGGGCGGCGGCGAGGCCGTGCGCCACGCGCAGGAGGCCGGCGAGATGAACGAAGAGGTCTGCCGCCAGCTCGTCGCGCTCGGCTACATGGACTGCCTCGAGCAGTTCCCCGGCGCGATCTGAGCTGACGTCACCCGACCCGAGCGGATGAGTGTCCGCATGGGTCGGGGTCGTGACATACGGAATCGTCGCCACTCGTAGTGAGCGGGAGGAGAGCGTATGCGCGCGGTGACCAATCGACGGTATGGCGGCCCCGAGGTGCTCGCCCTGGAGGAGCTGCCGATGCCGGAGCCGGCGCCGGACCAGGTGCTGCTCGAGGTGCGCGCGACCTCGGTCAACGGCTCGGACGTCGAGTTCCTGACCGCCAAGCCCGCGTACATCCGCGGATTCGGTCCCTTCGGGCCCAAGTTCACCGTGCTCGGCTCGGACGTCGCCGGCGTCGTCGTGGGCGTGGGCTCCGAGGTCACGCGCTGGAAGGTCGGCGACGAGGTCTTCGGCGACATCCTCTACACCTTCGGCGGCTTCGCCGAGTACGCCGTCGCGCCGGCGGCCGAGCTGATGCGAAAGCCGCCGGAGCTCTCGTTCGTGGAGGCGGCCGCGATCCCGCAGTCCGCGGCCATCGGCGTGCAGGGCGTGCGCGATCAAGGGGTGGGTGAAGGCACGCGCATCCTGATCAACGGCGCCGGTGGCGGCGCGGGGACCTTCGCCATTCAGGCCGCTCGCCACCTCGGCGCCGAGGTGACCGCCGTCGACAGCGGCGAGAAGCTCGCGTTGATGCGCGAGCTCGGCGCGTCGACCGTGATCGACTACGCCGCCGAGGACTTCACTGCCCGCGGCGAACGCTACGATCGGATCCTCGATCTCACCGCGGCGCACTCCCAGCTCGCGTACCGCCGCGCCCTGGTCCCCGACGGCCGCTACCTGATGGTTGGCGGCCACGTGAGGCACCTGCTCGCCGTTCAGACGATGGGCAAGCTGCTCTCGCTCGGCGGTCGCAGCTTCCGGCTCCTGGTGATCGAGCCCAACCGGGACCTCGACTGGATGGTGGAGCGGATCGTCGCCGGCGACATCCGCCCGGTGCTCGACACTTGCTACCCGCTCGAGCAAACCGCCGACGCCCTCCGTCAGGTCATGGAGGGACGAGCGAAGGGCAAGGTGGTGGTCACCGTGGGCGACGCGGACTGAGCGTCCTACCTCGTTCGCGCCATGGCGGTCGTGGGGCTGATGCGATATGCCGCGCGGATGTCGACCTGTTTCAAGTGTGGTCAGCCCATGGATCCCGCGTCGGCGACGTACGACGCCAACGGCGAGCTCGTGTGCGCGCGCTGTTCGACGCTCGAGCAGATCGACGCCGGCGACCAACGCGCCGCGATGAGCATCCTCGGCCCGGCAGCGGGTGGCGCGCTCCTGGGCGGAGTCAGCATCTGCATCAACCCGATGCTGGTCTGCTCGGTGCTGGCCGTGCTCTCGTGCGTCGGCGCGCTGGTGACCCTCTTGCGCCACCCCGAGTATCACGCGCGGATGGGCTGGCGGGTGCCCGCGACGTGGGCCTTCGCCATCGTCGGCATCCTCCTCGCGCTCGTTCGCCCGCTCCTCTTCGCGCTCTTCCTCGGTCTCTGACCGACGGTCAGCAGCCGTGGGCGGCGCGGCCGAGGTGCGTGTCGCGTCCGGCGTGGGCGACTCCGACTGAGCGAGTCAGCGCGCGTCGCACGCCCGCCGCCGCTCGGCGGATTCGAGCGCTGCGCTCGCGTCGGCGACCGCCGTGAGCGTCGCGTCGTCGAGGGTCGCCTCCGCGGCGGGGAAGAGCTCGCTCTCTTCGAAGCGAACGTGGTCGCGCAGCAGCTCCCCGAACTCCCGGAGACGCGCGCGCTCGTCCGGCGCGTCGTCCCGTAGCAGCTCACGGAGCCGTGCGTGGTCCGTGCGCGTGCGAGCGGCGAGCTCCCCGAGCCCCGCGTCATCCAGGGCAGGAAGCAGGAGTCGCTCCTCGACGGCGAAGTGGGGCGCGAGCTCGCGCTCGAGCTTCTCCCGCGCGGCGACCAGGCGAGCGTGAACCTCATCGTCGGAGCCCTTGGCCGCGATTCGCGACTGCCGCGCCAGCACCAGCGCGTGATGGTGGTCTCGGCTGAGGTCCTGCAGCTGCGGGTGACGCTTCATCGCGCGAGCTGCCGTACGACCAGGTCGAACTGACGGGCACCGAGAGAGCGGAGGAAGAACATCAGCAGCCGTGGGCGGCGCGGATGCGCTCGATCTCGCCGAGCAGCTCCGCGTCCATCACCAGCGTCTCGATCGCGGGCCCGTGAATGGTCAGGCCATCGAGGCCCTCGGTCGCCTCGAGGTAGAGCCACGCTCGGCCCCAGACCGTCAGAATGGCCTCGCGCCAGCAGGCGTCGCCGCTCAAGCGCGTGTAGGCGTCCGGGTAGTCGAGGCGCGCCATCCGCAGGTAGCGCTCCACGTACCAGAGGAAGGTCAGGATGCCGTCCTTCGAGGTGTTGCTGAAGCCCGGCGAGCGTTGGTCGAGAAGGGCCCAGCCGGTCGCGAGCGAGTTGACGTACTGGTACGCCTCCTCGAGGAGCATGTTGAAGCCCTGATCGCCGCCTTCGAAGGTCCCGTCGTCCGGGTCGCCGTCGAGATAGGTGCCGGCGTAGAAGTCGCAGTCCGGTCCGCTCGAGCCCTCGGGGCAGGGCGGCCGCAGCGACGCATACTCGTCGCCCGTGATGCGGCTGCGTGCGAACGTGTCGCCGCCGCGGCTGGTGGTGTCGCCGCGCTCGCACGCGATGGTGAGAGAGTCGGTGACCACATAGGAGTTCTCGCTGAAGGTCGAGAGCTCGCCGTCGTAGAAGTGACCGCACTCGTGCACGATCGTGCCCATGCGGTCGACCATGTCGTCGGCGCTCGAGGGCGAGCCCGCGAAGAGCTCGTCGCAGGGCTGGCCGAAGTCGGTGTTCGTTCGGCCGCCGCGGACCAGCGCCGCGCCGACCGGGTAGCGGCGGTCGAGGAAGCCGTCGACGTAGGCACCGATGTCGCCGGTCCAGCTCAACCCGGAGAGGTCCGCGGTCACCGGCGGGAGCGTCTCCGTGTACATGCCGTCGAGGCACGTGGGATCGACCAGCGGGCTCATCGGCAGCGGGCCGCCGTCGACACCTGGCCCACCGTCCACGCCGGGGAGCGCTCCGTCGGGTGCCGGGCCCATGTCGAAGCCGGGCGACGTGGCGATCCGCCCATCGTCACCGCATGCGGCGGAAAGGAGCGCGAGGCAGAGCGTGAAGCGAAGCATGGCCCATCCAAGCGGATCGCGGTCTGGGGTGCAACCGAGGGGCGCCTGGGTCGACCCGCCGAGCGCTTGCCTGTGGCCGGGGCTGGGCTCACAACCGACAGACCATGAGTGAGCTCTACGACATCGAAGTGACCACCCTCGACGGTCAGAAGAAGGACCTCCACGACCTCGAAGGCAAGGTCGCCCTCTTCGTGAACGTGGCCAGCAAGTGCGGGTTCACGCCGCAGTACGCCGGCCTCGAGAAGCTCTACGAGAAGTACAAGGACCAGGGCCTCGTCGTCCTGGGCTTCCCGTGCAACCAGTTCGGCGCTCAGGAGCCGGGCACCGAAGAAGAGATCGCCGGTTTCTGCGAGAAGAACTACGGCGTCAGCTTCCCGATGCACTCGAAGATCGACGTGAACGGGCCCGACACCCACCCGGTCTACCAGTACCTGAAGGGCGAGAAGAAGGGCCTGCTTGGGACTGAAAAGATCAAGTGGAACTTCACCAAGTTCCTCGTCGACTCGAACGGCAAGGTCGTGAAGCGCTACGCCCCGACCACGAAGCCCGAGTCGATCGCCAGCGACGTCGCCAAGCTTCTCTGAGTCGAGGTCGAACATCGTTCGGAGAGGGCCCTGGTGTCCCTCGAGGGTCGCAGGCACTCTGGGCCCATGAGACGAACGTTGTTCACGGTGTTGGTCGTCGCCCTCTTCGGCTGCGGTGACGACGACGGCTCCGACACGGATGTCGACGGCGGGCCCGCACGCGATGCGGGACCGCGCGACGCGGGCGACGACCTTCCCGACGACGGCGGTGAGCTCGGCGACGCCGCGCTCGCGGTGGATCAGTTCGTGCCGCCGGTCGACATGGGCGTCGATGGCGGACCCGTGCTCGATCCCGACTACATGGCGTCGACCCGACACACGGCGGTGCCGCTCGGGACGGGCGACGCGCCCGCGGGCTTCTGGGAGTACCTGCCGCCGGGCTACGACGCGGAGGGTGCCCCCTCGCCTCTGCTGATCTTCTTCCACGGCCTCGGTGAGAACGGCGACGGGAGCCGTGACGCGCTGGACAACTTGCTGCGCGCCGGACCGTCCCGCTTCATCGACCGGGACGAGTGGCCCAACACGCGGCCCTTCGTGGTCCTGTCGATGCAGACGGCGAGCGGCTGCCCCTCGGCGAACGCGATCCGCGACTTCCTCGCGTGGGCCATCGCCAACTACAACGTCGACGCCGACCGGCTCTACCTCACCGGCCTGAGCTGCGGCGCGATCGGCATCGCGAACTACCTGCGCGTCCATATCGACGAGAGCCCCATCGCGGCGGTCGTCGCCATCTCCGGGAACTGGAACTCCGCGTGGACGAACCGGATGTGCGAGCTCGGCCAGGTCGCCATCTGGGGCATTCACGGGAGCGACGACGCGAACGGCGGGACCCCGCCCGGTTCCACGGAGGGGCCGATGACCAATCTCATCGCCTGCCCTGCGCCACCGCGAAGGGACGCTCGCCTCAACATGCTCGAGGGCGTGGGTCACAACGGCGCGGCGTGGAACGCGACCTACAACCTCGACAACGGCCTGCCGATCTACACCTGGATGCTCGATCAGCACCTCTGACGGTGTCATTTCGCGCCATGAGCCGGTTCGGGAGGCTCGCGGTACCTACATGTGAGCGTCCGACCGATTGGATGCCACGTTCGTAACACCGTCCTGGGTCACATGTAGGTATGCTCGCTCTTGAATGTTCTGGCGCGCGCACCGTCCATGTGGCCGCCCGCCGAGACGCGACCCTGCACCCCCGGAGAGACTCATGCGCATGCGCCAGCTTCTGATTCCTGCCCTCGTCCTCGCCACCGCCGCCATCGCATCGGCGGACACTCTGGAGATGCAGATCCGGCGCGCACGCGTGTCGTTCAAGTCGGAGGCCCCGCTGGAGACCATCAACGGTCGCACCAGCCAGGCGAGCGGCACGTTCCGGATCGACCCGAGCAACCTGGCCGCCACCCGCGGGACCATCACCGTCCCCGTCGCGTCCCTCCGCACGGGCATCGATCTCCGTGACGAGCACCTCCGCGGTGAGGACTGGCTCGACGCCGGCAGCCACCCGAACGCCACCTTCGAGATCACCGGCGTCACCGGCGCCAGCAGCCTCTCGGCGAACGAAGATGCGAACGTGACCGTGCGCGGCAACTTCACCATTCACGGCGTGACCAAGCCGGTCACCGCTCGCACGCGCGTCCAGTGGGACGGCGGCACCCGCGTCCGCGGCCGCGCCCAGTTCACCGTGAAGCTCGACGAGCACGGCGTGGACATCCCGTCCATCGTGCAGGCGAAGGTCTCCAACGAGATCACCGTCCGCATCGACTTCCAGGCGGCGTCCTGAGCGTCCGCCGCAGGCGGACGCCCTCACCCTCACCCTCGCCCTGACCCTCACCCTTTTTCTGAGGGAACGAATCGGCCTCCACCGGGAAACCAGTGGAGGCCGATGTGCGTCTGGGCGTTCTTCAGAAGGGCGAGGGCGAGGGCGAGGGGGAGGGTGAGGGAGGTCGGGCCTTGGCCCGACCTAGGCCGCGAGGCCGGAGCGGACGAGGAGCGCGTCGAGCGAGGGGTCGCGGCCCATGAACTTCCGGAAGAGCGCGTCCGGCTCCTCCGAGTCGCCCTTGGCGAGAATGGCTGCGCGGAACTCCTGGCCGACCTCGGCGCTGAGCACGTCCGCTTCGAGGAAGCGGGTGAAGGCGTCGGCGTCGAGGACCTCGGCCCACTTGTAGCTGTAGTAGGCCGCGGCGTAGCCGACCGGGCTCGCGAAGAGGTGGGTGAAGCCACAGATCATCGCGTAGTCCGCCGGATAGGTCGCCGGCGCGTGGGCCTCGAGGATCTCGCGGGCCAGGTTCATCGCGGCTTCGGGGCCGGCCTTCGGGTCGAAGGTGCGATGCAGCCGGAGGTCGACCGAGCCGAAGCCGAGCTGGCGCATCTGCGCGGTGGCGGCGCGGAAGGTTCGGGCCGCGCGCATCTTCTCGAAGAGCGCCTCGGGGATCGGCTCGTCCGTCTCGTGGTGGCGCGCGAAGAGGTCGAGGCTCACGCGCTCCCAGCAGAAGTTCTCCATGATCTGGCTGGGCAGCTCCACGAAGTCCCACGCGACGTTGGTGCCGCCGAGCGAGCGGAGCGGCACCTCGCTGAGCGCGTGGTGCAGCAGGTGACCGAACTCGTGGAAGAGGGTCTCCACCTCGCTGTGCGTCAGCAGCGCCGGCGCATCACCGATGGGCTCGGAGACGTTCGCGCAGAAGAGGCCCAGGTGCGGGGTCTCCGGCGAGGGGCCGTAGGAGAGCGCGTTCATCCACGCACCGCCCCGCTTGTCCTCGCGCGGGAAGAGGTCGACGTAGAACGCGGCGGCGAGTCGGTCGCCGTCGTGGACTCCGTAGCAGCGCACGTCGGGGTTCCAGGTCGGCGCTTCGCGCCGCTCGATGCGCACACCGTAGAGGCGCTCCGCGATCTCGAAGAGACCCTTCAGCACCGCGTCGACCTGCAGGTAGGGGCGCAGCACCTCGTCGTCGAAGTCGAAGCGCGCCTTGCGGAGCTTCTCGGCGTAGTACGCGATGCTCCACGGCTCGATGACCGGCGCGTCGTCGCCCTCGAGCTCCCGGCGATAGGCGAGCAGCTCCTCTTCTTCACGCTCGAAGGCCGCGGTGGTCTTCTCGCGGAGGTCGTCCACGAACGCGCTCGCCTTCTCGCCGCTCTTGGCCATGCGGTCCGCGAGGATGAAGTCGGCGAAGTCCGCGTGGCCGAGGAGCTGGGCCTTCTCCCGGCGGAGCTCGAGGATCTCGCAGATGAGCGGTCGGTTGTCGCGATCGCCGGAGCTGGCGCGCGCGTTGTACGCCTTCCACAGCTTCTCGCGCACCGACGCGTCGTCGAGGTAGGTCATCACCGCGATGTAGCTCGGCGCCTGGAGCGTGAAGCGCCAGCCTTCCTTGCCCTTCGACTCGGCGGACTGACGGGCGGCTGCGCGCGCGGAGTCCGGCAGGCCCGCGAGCGCGGCCTCGTCTTCGATGACGAGCTCGAAGGCGTTGGTCTCGTCGAGAACGTTCTGCGCGAACTTCGTCGTCTTCTCGGAGAGCGTGACGTCGATGGCGCTCAGTCGCTTCTTCCCCGCCGCGTCCAGCTCGGCGCCGTGGCGCTTGAAGTCGTCCAGGGTCTTCTTCAGGAAGCGCGCGCGGAGCGGCTCGAGGCCCTTCGCCTCGTCGGTCTCGGCGAACTCGCTGAGGGCGGCGAAGAGCTCGGCGTTCAGCGCGAGCGACGAGAAGAACGCGCTCGCCTTCGGCTGCACCCGGTTGTACGCCTCGCGGAGGTCCGGGGTGGTCGCGACGGACTCGAGGTGCCCGACCACGGTGAGCGCGATCTCGAGCGGCTCGGTCGCGTGCTCGAGCGCGCCGAGCGTGCCGTCATAGGTCCGCGGGGCCGAGGTGATGGCGTCGACGGCCTCGGTGGCCTCCGCGATGAGCGCGTCCACCGCCGGCTCCACGTGGCTGGCCTCGATGCGGTCGAAGGGAATGTCGAAGGGCTCGGCTTCGGCGCGCAGGCCGATCAGGGGATTGCTCATGGCAGAGGAGTCGGGCATGGGCGCGCATGGTGACGGGTTCCGGGGTCCGCGCGTGTTCCATCCTTGAGCCAACTCACGATCTGCGGCAGAGCGGGGGCGTGGGTTCCGAACCGAACGAGCCGCTGCCCATCGCCGCGATCCGCGAGGAGGTGGTGGGTGAGCGGGGCCCGCTGGTGATCACGGCGCCGACGGGATCGGGCAAATCGACCGAGGTTCCCCGCTATCTGATGGATCGCGGGGACTCGGTGATCGTGGTCGAGCCCCGCCGGGTGGCGTGCCGGGCCTTGGCCGCGCGAGTCGCCGAGCTCGAGGGAAGCCCGCTCGGCGAGCGGGTCGGCTACCAGGTTCGCGACGATGTGCGTGTCTCCGACGCCACGCGCATCCGCTTCGTCACGCCGGGCATCGCGCTGCGGCAGCTGGAGCAGGTGGCGGCGAGCGACGTGGTCGTGCTCGACGAGCTCCACGAGCGGCGCCTCGACGTCGATTTGCTACTCGCGCTCCTTCGCGACCGCGACGACGCGCAGCTGGTCACGATGAGCGCCACGCTCGATGCCGCGCGCGTCCGCGACTATCTGGGCGGGCGACACCTGGCGGCCGAGGGGCGACTCCACGAGGTGGAGGTCCGCTATCGGGACGGCGGGCTGACGCTCCCGGCGAGCCACCAGCTCACCGAGCGGGTGGTGAGCGCGCTCGACGAGGCGGTCGAGAGCGTGGACGGCGACGTGCTCGTCTTCCTTCCGGGGAAGGGCGAGATCGCCGACCTCGAGTCGGCGCTCTCGGGGCGGCCCTTCGAGATCGTGCCGCTGCACGGCAGCCTGAGCCTCGACCGCCAGGCGCGCGTCTTCCGGAAGACGACGCGTCGGAAGGTCGTGCTCGCGACCAACGTCGCCGAGACCTCGTTGACCGTGCCGGGCATCGCGCTGGTCATCGACTCCGGCCTGGTGCGGCGGACGGCGTACCACCGCGGCCGAGCGCACCTCGCGCTGCACCCCATCGCGAGCGACGCGGCGGAGCAGCGCTCCGGTCGCGCGGGCCGCACGGGGCCGGGCGTCGCCGTTCGACTCTGGGCGCGGCGGGCCGACCTCGCGGAGCGCACGCCGCCGGAGGTCCATCGCGAGTCCCTCGTGCCGCTGGTGCTCGGGGCGGCCGCCGCGGGTCGCTCGGTCGAAGCGCTCGAGTTCCTCGACGCGCCGAAGGCGCACGCCGTCGAAGCCGCACGCGAAGAGCTCCGGCTGCTCGGCGCGATCGACGACGGCGGGATCACGCCCATCGGCGAGGGGCTGCACGGGCTGCCGCTCGACGCCCCGCTCGGTCGGCTCTTGCTCGAAGCGCGACGGAGCGACGACGCCGCGCTCCTGCAGGACGCCGTCGATCTCGTGGCCGCGCTCGCCGCCGGGCGGCGGCTCTTCTCCGGCGAGCCATCGCGCGAGCCGAACGATCCGCGAGCGGCGGCGTGCGACGCGACCGCGTTCATCCTCGCGGTGCGCGGTGGCGGCAACGACCCCGCGCGGAGCGAAGCGCGACGGATCGCGAAGCGGCTGCGCGAGGCGCTCGGCCTCGGCGCGCCCCAGCACGAGACCGTCGACGCCGCGGCGCTGCGCGCGATCGCGTTGCGCGCCGATCCGAGGAGCGGCCACTTCGCGCGCCGGCGGAAGCGGCACGTGGCGTTCTCGAGCGGCGGCACCGAGGTGGCGCTCGCGCGCGAGAGCGCCGCGTGGCTGGCGGTGGAGCCGGGGCAGGGCGAGACACCCGCCGAGGCGTTGGTCGTCTTCGAGGAGCGCGCCTTCGGGCGCGGCAAGGACCGCCGCCTGCTCGCGACCTGTGCCTCGCCGGTGTCGATCGCCGAGCTTCGCGACTCGGGCATCGGTCGCGAGCGCGTCGGCAAGGCGAAGCTCGTGAAGGGGACGATCGTCGCGACCCTCGAGCGGGTGCACGCCGGTCGGGTCCTCGCGGAGCGCGACGCGGTGCCCGAGGGGCAGCCCGCCCGCGACGCCGTCGTCGAGCTCTTCCTCGCAGGTCGGCTCCACCGCAAGAGCCGAGACGAGAGCCGCCGTCGCCTCGAGATCCGCACGCTCGCCGCCCGCCTCTCGCACAGCCGGGTGGGCAAGGGGCTCGGTCTACCCGAGCTCGACGAGCCGCCGTCCCTCGAGGACTGGGCGCGCGCCCGCGTCGAGGAGCTCGGCGTCGAGAGCGGGGCCGACGTCGCGCTTCTGAGCGCGGAAGACTTTCTCGCCGATGACCTGCCCTTCGAGCTGCGGCACATCGTCGACGAGACCTTCCCCCGCGAGCTCGACCTCGGCGACGCGCGCTACCGAGCGGTCTACGACCTCGAAAAGCGCCGAGTGCTCCTCGAGCTCACCCACGGTCGTCGCGCCAAGCCACCGAGCGCCGCGTTCCTCCCCAGCTTCGGCGGCCTCACCATCATGATCGAAGCCGGCGGCACCCTCCACCGCGTCAAATAAGGGGAGGCTCCCCCTCCGGAACGCCCGAAAAAACAGGGGTTCCGGACGCAAAATGCAAACTCTCCGGATCGCCCGAAAATCCAGTGCCGGTCAGTCCCCGAGGTAGCGGAGGAGGGCCTGGTGCTTGGGCGCCTCGGAGACGGGCTGACCCTGGTACTCCTTGGAGCCCCAGGTGCCCCAGACGCTCCAAGCGCTCGGGCTGCGGTAGTGCACGAAGAGTCCGCCCTCGGTGAGCGCGGCCCAGCGCCGCAGGTACTCGTCGTAGAGCTCGCCCATCCGCGGGTCGCGGTTGGCGGTCGCGAGCATCTCGCTCCGGGACTCGTCACCGAGCGCGAGGAAGTGCTGGCCGCCTTCGTACGCGATGAGCGGCAGGTGACTCCACGGCTCGCGGTCCCGAAGGGCGTGCATGTCGCGGACGATCCAGTGGAGCGGCCCACCGTCCGGCTCTTCGCCGAGCAGCACGGCGTAGGTCTCGTCGCCGCCCGGGAGCTCGGCCCGCGCGAAGATCTCGTCGACCGAGTCCGGCGGCTCCCCGCCGCCGAAGTAGGGCGCCACCGCCACCGCGTCGACGTGCTCGTACACCGGGCCGAGCCCTGGCACCTCGTGGTTCAACATCGGGGCGCCGCGGTGCTCGAGGCTCCCAATCTGAGTCGCGAGCACGGTGATCACGCGCGGGTCGTCCCCGAAGACCTCGTCCCAGATGGCCCCGATCTGCGCGGTCCGCCGAGCAAAGTAGCGCTGCCCGTACTCGACGCAGCGTTCCTGCGTGGCGTTCCACTCGGTGTATTCGCAGAGCGTGCCGTCCTGGTCGTGGTCGCACTCGCCCTCGGGGTCCTGCGAGAGCGCGCGACAACCGAGCCCGTTGATCTCCTGCGACTGCAGGAAGAGGTCGTTCCAGGCCTCGTTGCTGTACTCGACGTAGACCGAGAGCTCGGGCGCGAGCCGCTCCTTCACGCGCTCGGCGAAGGTTCGAACGAACGCGTCGCTCGCCTGGTGCGGGATGTTGAACCAGGGCGCGGCGCCGGTGGTGTTCGCGAGGTCGACCATCACGTCGACCGGCACCGGTCGCCACTGGGCGTAGTCGACCGCGGGGTAGCCGTTCCACTCCCTCACGGGCCAGCGGGGGCGCGGGGAGTCGTCGCCGCGCACGCGGTTGGTGCGCATCCAGTTCATGAAGCGAAGCACGTCGAAGGGCGCGTGCTCCGCCAGGAAGGTCGGGTGGAAGGGTTGGTCCGCGTAGGTCTCTTCGAAGGGCACGCAGCGCTCGCTGCACTCTCCGTCCGCGCGGCACGCCTTCGTCGCGTCGTCGGCGCACCGACCGCCAGGCATCAGGAGCCGAATCGAGTGAAGTGGGTCGCTCGGGTCGGTGGCGTGGATCTCGAGCCAGAACCCGTCGCGCTCGCGAAGCGTGACCACGTCTCGCCCCTCGCCCCGCTCCACCGATTCCACGCCGCCGCGGTACTCGAGCTGTCCGTCGCCCTCGTAGAGGACGACGATCTCGCCGCCGACGTGCGCCGTGTCGCCTCCGATCAGGAAGGTCCGCGCGACCTGTCCCTCGGCGAGACGAGCAGGATACCCATCCGGCCGCACCTCGAGCGTGCGCTCGTCGCTCCAGCCGTCGACCGTGCCCGAGAAGAACGGGTCGGCGCTGCGCATCAGGTCGACGAACGGGTTGTTGCGGTAGGCGTAGCCGATCTCCGACAGGTTCGTCCCCAGCGAGTGGCTCGCGGAGTCTCCCTCGTCGGTCGAGCCGCCGCTGCCGGCGATCTCCTGGTCGAGCCCACCGGAGACCTCGGTTCGGCAGCACCACAGCGCTCCCATGCCGAGGGCGGCGAGCATGCTCCACGCGATCCAGCGAAACGTCCCCTTCACCCGAGGAGCCTGACCCGAGGCGCGGGCCCTGACCAGCCGATCAGAAGGGGAGGGTGACCTCGTCCTGGATCGTTCCTTCGTTGTCGATCGCGCGCAGGTGCATCTCGGTCTCGTCGATCGTGATCCGGACCCCGTGCTGGAAGACGCCTGCCGCCACGCGCAGCGGTGCCTCGTCCGGCCGAACCTCGACCTGGTCGTCGAGCGTGTAGAGACCGCTGCCCCCGCCGCCCGTCACGATGTAGGTGCGGCCGTCGACCGAGAAGCGCTCGTAGACGTGGTTGTGCCCCTGAAGCACCAGCGGCACCTCGTGCGCGTCGAGGATCGGATCGATCACGGCGCGCAGCGACTCCGAAGGGGAGTGCTCCGCCAGCGTCCAGATCGGTCGGTGGAAGAACACGATGCTGAAGCGATGGCCTTCGCTCGCTTCGGCGGCGGTGAGCCCTTCGTCGAGCCACGAGAAGTCCTCGTCGAACTCGCCGATGTCGTCCTCGCTGTTGACCGAGAAGAAGTGAACGCCGCCGCTCTGGAAGTGGTAGGCGCTCGTGTTGCCGTCGGGCTCGCCCGCTTCGGTCAGCGAGGGGTTCTCGAAGTAGCGCGCGTAGGTCTGGTCGTACTCGCCGTCGCGCTCTTCCTCGTGGTTGCCGATGGTCGGCCAGAACGCACCCTGCGCGAGGATCGGCGCGTGCGCCGGGAACCAGACGGCCCAGGTCTCGAAGAGCGCGTCGTAGTACTGCAGGTCACCGGCGTGGATCGTCATCTCCACCGAGTCGTCGACCAGCAGGTCGATCAGGCCCGCCGTGGCGCCGAGCACCGGGCTGGTGTCACCGACGACCAGGAGCTCGATGGGCGTGGTGTGGTCGGTCGGCTCGTGCATGGTGCAGAAGCGACCGCCCTCCTCGATGGCCGTGACCTCGTACGTGTAGCAAGTGTTCGGCGTGAGCTCGTCGATGGTGACCTGCTGCAGGTAGTAGGTGCCGGCGAAGTCGGGCAGCTCCACCGCGGCGAGCCCGAGCCCGTGTTCGATCGTGATCGTGTCTTCGCGAGAGGTCCCTTCGATGGTCCGCGCCTCGCCGCCCTCTTCCGGGGTGAGGGTCAGCTCGACCGTGGTGGGCTCGTCCGGGGTCTCCCAGCGGACCATCGCCATCGTGGTGTTCACGCCGACGACCCAGGGGCGCTTCGGGATCGGCTCGGGGTCCGGCTCCGGCGGACCGAAGTCGCGCGGACCCTGGTCCACGCCCGAGTCGACGGGCGCGTCTCCGTCACCGTCGTCGTCGCCACAGCCCAGCGCTGCCGCCATCGTCAGGCCCAGCACCACGCGGAGCGCGTCCGCACACCATCCCGTCGTTCGCATCGGCCGCAGCGTTCCCGCAGCGGACCGATCCGTCAACGCCGAGCGCCTTTCGGCCGCTTCGCTCAGCGAACCTGGCGGTACGTCTGGCTCTCGGCCATCGAACGGATCAGCGCCGTGTAGTCGTAGCCGCTCGTCGCGAACGACTCGGCCAGCTCGGGGACCCAGGTCACGTGCTCGTCACGGGTGAGCTCCCGGCCCAGCATCCGCTCGGCGACCGTCCGAACCGTGCAGCTCGCCACGCGCTCGATCTCGTCGGGCTCGTCCACCAGACCCGCCGGACCGACGTCGACCGCTGCCGCCTCGGTGTCGTCGAGATACGCGCGCACCAGCGGGTAGCCGGCCCAGTCGGCGTGGGTGTCTTCGTGCGAGTTGTCTCGCGTGACGAAGTAGGTGTTGCAGAAGTTCGAGCAGCGCGTGCCGTCGCCGCAGGTCGCGCAGTCGTCGCGCACGCCCAGCGGATCCATCGCGCTGCTCGGCAAGAGCCCGAAGGTGGTGTCGTTGCGCCATCGGCCGAAGTGCGCCGCCGCGACCTCGAGGGTCTGGTGACAGGAGCGGCAGCCATCGCGCTCACGGAGGTTCGGGTCGGGGTCGCCGCTCGTCTCCGCGGGTAGACCGCCCGCCGGAGGCACGAAGGGCTCGCAGCGGAACGCGGTGTAGAAGCGGTTCGCCCGGCTCCGGTTGCTCGCGAAGCGGAGGTCGAAGAGCAGCGTGGTGAGGACGCCCGCGTGCGCTTCCGAGCGCTCGATGACGCGCCACTCGCCTTCGTCCTGGAAGGTCAGGTCCGGGAGCTCGCCGAGCGCAGGGTCGTAGACACGCGCGCCGCCGGAACCGACGGTCTCGGCGCCGGCGAAGTTCTCGTAGTAGAACGCGCTCGGTCCGTTCACGAGGGTCTCCCGGGTCGTGAACGCTTCGAGGTAGGACCGACCTTCGCGGATGATGTGCTCGAAGATCCGCGGCGCTTCCTGTTCGAGCGCGTCACGCACCGCGCGCTGCGCCGGGCTCGTGGTCTCGGGCATGCAATGGCGGAGGTTGGGGCCGCAGCCGCAGCCGGGGTCCGGGTTGTAGATGTCGCATCGGTTGCCATCACGGCCGGTGCTGACGCTCATGGCGTCGAACGCGCAGACCTTCACCGGCGTGTCCGGCGCCCAGTAGGGCCGAACCATCACGTAGCCCTCGCGCCGACAGGTGCCGCCGTCGCAGGAGGAGTCCGAGAAGGTCTGGAGCGCGCGGGGGCGACCGGCCGAGTCGTATTCGCTCGCGGGCTGCGCCTGGTTCAGGCACTCCACGTTGTTCCTGCCGCGGTATCGGCGCCGGTTGTTCGTGACTCGCCAGATGCCCGAGGAGGTTCGGCGGATCCGTCGGCCGCCGGGGGCCATGTCGTCGATCTGGCCGAGGCTGCCCCACAGGAGCGCGCGATGGTCGTCGCGCACCTGCGCGAAGTACTCCTCGCTCTCGAGCATCTCGGAGAGCAGCGTGTCGACGGCTTCTCCTTCTTCGAGTCGTCGGTACTCCTGAATCGTCGGAATTCGCCCACGGAGATCGAGCGAGAGCTGCCGAAGCAGCCGATGGTCGGACACGGTCTCGCCCTCGTCCTGCGGAGCGCAGGTCTCCTGCGCGCGGGCGCCGGCAGCCCAGAGCGCCGCGAGCAACGCCAACCCGTACGCCGTCTTCTGCAACGCGCTCATCAGACGCCTCCTTCGATCCACTCGGTGAGCGGGTCCGTCCGGAAGATGGATGGGTCGAGCCCATGGCTCAGCGCGAGGGTGGCGGCGATGTGCTCGGGCTTGAGCATCTCGCCGCCCTCGTCCGCGGCGCCGGTCGCGAGGTTGGTCTTCTGGAGCCCGAGGTTGTCCTCGCGGGTCGCACCGACCACGCCGCGGCGGAGGCCGCCGCCGAAGACGAGCACCGCGTTGGCGAACCAGTGGTCGCGACCGCCGGTGCCGTTGATCTTCGGGGTCCGGGCGAACTCCGAGTGGACGACGACGGTGGTGCGCTCGAGGTTCGGGTCGTCGCGGCGCAGGTCCCACAGCAGGTGCGCGATCGCCTCGAAACCAGCGCGGAGGCGAGGCCCCTGGGTCGTCTGCCAGTTGGTGTTGTGGGTGTCCATGCCGGTCTGAATCTGCGCGGAGACCGAGCGGCTCAGTCCGGTCGCGAGCAGCTGGCCGGTGATGGCGGCGACGACGCGCGGGTCACGTGGGTTCCGCGCGGCGGTCGCGCTCAGCCCATAGCGACCGCGGAGCTCTCTCGCCTCGGCCGTGTCGGCGCGGATGTCGAAGAGACGCCCGACGTTCTCGGAGAGGAGGCGCCGGACCCGATCGCGGCTGGCGCGCATGTCGTCGGCCGGACGGCGGCCCTCGTAGGCGCGGCCGACGCAGCTCTCGGCCGCGTCCTGCGCCGCCCGGAGGAGCGACTCGGTCGCGTCGTCCAGCGACTCTCGCGGCTGGAGCAGGTCGAGGATGTCGGGCGCGGTCGAGGTGCGCACGCCGGTGTAGTCCGGTGCGTAGCCTTCGTTGAAGGAGGGCATCCCGAGGGACACGTTCGGCAGGACCAGACCTTCGTGCAGGTTGCCGCCCGTGGCCATCACCGTGCCGAAGCTGCTGCCACGCGGCACCACCCCGCTCGGTGAGCGGAAGGTGTTCATGTAGGCACGGCCGGCGGGGTGGGCGACCGTGTTCATGTTCACGCTCTTGAAGAGGGTGCAGAGCGACGAGTGCGGCGCGGCGTCACCGGGACCGGTCGCGGTCAGGGCGCTCATCGCGGCACCCCAGAGCGCGGTCTGGTCGCCGAGGCGGACCTCCATCGGGCGTCGGTACGCTTCGTCGAGCAGCTCGTAGCCGGTGCGGAGCCCCGCGTACGTTCCGGGACGACGCGCGTCCGGCCCGAGCAGGATGTCCCACCCGCCATTGAAGTAGAGCGACACGAAGCGCCGCTCGACCGGCTCTTCCGCGAGCAGACGAACGGCGGGAGCGACGGCAGCGAACGCGCCGGCGCCGACGAGGGACTGGAGGAAGGTGCGTCGTCGAAGGGCCATGTCAGTAGCTCACGAAGTCGGGGTGAGTGACGAGTCCGACGCAGACGGCGGTCCACCGTCGGCGCATGGTGAGGTCGGTGAGCTCGGCGCCCTCCGCGGGCGGCGCGTTCAAGAGACCGAGCCAGGGATCGAGGCGGCTGTCGCCTACCGCGAGGGGCTGACCCAGGAAGCGGAGGAAGAGGTACTCGAGGTTGGCCACGTAGGCGGCCTCGTCGCGGTCCGAAGACGTCGCGTGGCGCAGGATGACGTTGCCTCCGTCGACGTCCGCGGCGACCGCGTCCTCACAGGTCGCCCGCGCAGCGTCCTCGACCAGCTTCTCGAAGGTGACGTTGAGCTCGAGGCCCTCTTCGGTGATTTCGCCGTAGTCGGCTCGGCCCATCGCTGCTGCGAAGCGCTCGTAGTCGCGCCAGCGCTGACCCGTCGCGACCTCGAGCGAGGCGACGAACTGATCGGCCGACATCCGGCGGAGCCGTCGGCCCTCGGGGAGGTTGGCGTCGCCCACCGGATCGCGAGCGGGCGGCGCCGTCTCGACCGTGTCGTCGGGGTCGTTCGGCTCCGCCGTGGGCGATCCGATCTGCCCGTCGCAGGCGATCGCTCCGAGCAGGAGCAGGGTCAGACACCATCGGCTCATGGCTGCATGCCTCCGTCGATCCAATCCGTGATCGTGGTCAGCTCGTCGCTGCTCCACTCGTCCGAGCGATCGCGAGGCATCCGTCCGGTGACGACCGCGCTCTGGATCGGGAGCGCGTACTCGAACCAGGCGTCGTAGGTGGACAGGTCCACCGTCTCCTCGCTCTCCGTCCCGTGACAGCTCCCGCCGGCGCAGTGCGTTTCGTAGATGGGTCGCACGTCGGCGGACCAGGAGACGTCACCGGCCATCACGCGGTACGCGAGATCGCGGCCCTCTCCGTCGCCATCGACCTGGAGCTGGTGCCAGCCCGGACCGCCGAGCGCGAGGCTCGGGAAGACCCAGCTCTCCGGGAGCTCTCCCGGCTCGCCGGCGATGGCCGGTCCTTCGTCGACGCGGAGGGTGACCGGGATCGCCGACTCCACGAGGAGGTCGGCGGTCCGCGTGGTGAAGTGCTCCATCGGCCGCACGCCTCGGATGCGAATGGAGGCCTCGCCGATGTGGCACGCCTGCGACTCGCCGGTCGCCCAGACGCCGCCGGCCGAGTGGGCGAGCAGATCGTCGGCGCCGGTCGGCAGGACCACGTCGGCCTCGGCCCACTCTCCGTCGTAGCGATAGAGCTGGTTGCCGACGAGCACCCAGAGCACGTTCGCGGAGCCCGCCACGTCCCGGATGGGCCCGGCGGTGAAGCGCACGGGTACCCAAGCGTCGTCGTCGGGCCCCCGCTCGAGCGCGAAGAGGAGCTCGTCACCCGCGGGAATGGCCACGCCGAAGAGGTCGCCCACGACGGCGGGCCCAGTGCCTTCCGGCACCTCGAAGCGCGCCATGCTGTTGGCGTCGACGCGGACGTAGCTCGTGCCCTCACCGAACCAGAGGCCGCCGCTTGGCGCCGCGCACGCCCCGTCGACCGTGGCCAGCCACTCGACCCCGTCGAAGCGTTCGCCTTCCTCGGGCCCGAGTGCCCACCACTGCCCGGCGGCTCGCTCGTAGATGCCGGTCGCGCTGACCAGCGCCGCCTGGCCGTCCCGCTCGAGGTCCCCGCAGAAGCGGGTCGGCCCCCGGACGGCCTCCGGCAGGAAGAGGTAACGCGCCCCTTCCGGCTCGACGCGCCAAGCCTCGCCCCCGATGACCGCCGTGGCCACCTCGTCGCTCCAGGCGACCAGGTGGTCCACCGGGCCTTCGAGCGTCACGTCGACGTCTCGCACCTCGCCATCGGTGCCGAGTACGCGGAGCCCGGTCGGGGTCCCCAGCCAGAGGTCGCCCTCCGGGCTGACCGCGAGCGGCCGCTCGTCCGCCCCGAGCTCCTCGCAGCGCACCGGCGGTCGCAGCATCGGCGGGGCATCGACGACCTCGCGGGACACCCGCACCTCCGGCTCGATGGCCTCGCCGCCGCACGCCACGAGGGCTGCGAAGGCGAGGAGGGCGGGGGCGTGTGCGCGCACGGAGGGGATGTGTGCACGGTTCGTACCATCCGTGCGGAGCCGCACATGTGCGCCCCCGCGCGCGTGACCGTGTCACGGGCGCCCGGGTCGATGATCCCCAATGGGGACGGCAGTCCCCTCCCGTAGGCTTCGTTGGCGTCGATGTGCCCTTTGCCTCGCACGGAGTCACGGAGACACAGAGATCACAGAGGTTCCTTTTTTGAACCACCCACACCGCGACGCCAGCTGACACGCCAATTTTACTCGTGTTCTCGTTCCTCTGTGGACCTCTGTGACTCTGTGACTCCGTGCGAGGCCCCAGCCCGCGAAGGGGGGCCGCAGGATCACGAGTGGAACCGGGGGCCCGAGGGGCTCTGCAACGGGCTTGTGACAGCGATGGCGCCCGGCAGGGGGGTGGTGCACCGGAAGTGCCCGGGATCCACGAAGATGTCGACATCCGATCCCGTCTTTGATCTAACTCGCGGGTGACCTCATCGACGGCCACGAGTACCTTTCGCGATCCCCTCCGGCCCCCCACCAGCCCTGGCGAGGTGGTGGCCGAGCCTTGGCAAAACCTCAACGATTCCGACGAGTCGCGCGAGGCGATGGAGCCGGCCGGTCCCGTCGTCCCCTGCCTTCGGGTCTTCACCGAGCGGGTCCTGGTGGATCGCCACGGATACGGCTCCGACTTCGCCGAGGTCGAGGCGCCACTCCTCGAGCTGACCTTCGAGTACCCGGAGCTCCGGGCGAGGGTGCGAGCCTCCGATCCCCGGGACCGTTTCTTCGCGGCGGGGCAGGGCGGCATTCGTGCCTACCCTCGCGACCGCGACGCCGAGATGAACGCCCGGCGGCTCCTCGAGCGCTTCGGCGCCGTGGACCTCGACTGCCTGGAGAGCGTGGGCGTGCCCCCCGACGCGGACGCCGACTACATGGTGCGCGTCGACGGCGACGTGCACGCGCACGTGGCCTTCAGCGCCCAGGCCTTGCCCGCCCTCCGGGAGCTCGGCTGGCGAGTGGAGGTCCCCGCGGACTACCCCTACCGCTGCGTCGCCGTGAGCCCGAGCTTCGTGGCCACCGTGAGCGCCGACGAGGAGCGACCGGACTGGTTCGCCCTCGAGCTCGGTGTGGAGGTCGGCGGTCGACACCTCGATCTCCTGCCCGCCCTGGTCTCCCTCCTGGAGGAGCAGGCCGACGGACAGCTCTCGCTCGGTGACCTCGAGACCCGGCAGCGGCCGGTGGCGCTCGAGGTGGCGCCGGGGGAGCACGTGGCGGTGGACCCCGGTCCGCTGCGCGCGCTGATGCGGGTGCTCGTCGAGCTCTACGACGAGGACCGCGGCCTGGTGGTCCGTGGCCACAAGGCCATCGCGCTCGAGACGCTCGACCAGGCGTTCCAGGACGCGACCGAGGAGCTGCGGTGGGAAGGCGGAGCCCAGCGCGAGGCCCGCAAGCGCGGGAAGGTGTTGGTCGACGCGCCACAGTCGCGCCTCGAGCCCGCCGGTCTGCAGGCCACGCTCCGGCCCTACCAGCGCGAGGGGCTCGCGTGGATGCAGCGGCTTCGCAAGAGCAGCGCCGGCGGCATCCTGGCCGACGACATGGGCCTCGGGAAGACCCTGCAGACGATCGCGCATCTGCAGACCGAGGTGTCCGAGGGGCGAGCGGACATCCCTTCGCTCGTCATCGCGCCGACCAGCCTCATGGGGAACTGGAAGCGCGAGATCCAGAAGTTCGCGCCGGGCCTGAAGGTGGTCGGCTACCACGGGCCGAAGCGGCAGGGTCGTTGGTCCAAGGTGAAGGACGCGGACATCGTCCTCACGAGCTACCCGATCCTCGTGCGCGACGCGGAGCAGCTCGCGAGCCGCGACTGGCACTTCGTCGTCCTCGATGAGGCGCACGTGATCAAGAACCCGCGCAGCCGCTCGCACGCGGCCGCCTGCGCGCTCGAGAGTCGCCATCGCCTCTGCCTCACCGGCACCCCGGTCGAGAACCACCTCGGCGAGCTCTGGTCGCTCTTCCACTTCCTCGGTGACGACATTCTCGGGAGCCAGATGGACTTCCGCGAGCGCTACCGGAACCCGATCGAACAGTACGGCGACGAAGAGCGGCTCGGAACGCTCTACCAGGCCGTCAGCCCCTTCATCCTGCGGCGGAACAAGAGCGAGGTGGCCAAGGAGCTTCCGCCGAAGACGCAGCTCTTCCAGCCGGTCGAGCTCGAAGGGAAGCAGCGGGAGCTCTACGAGGCGATCCGCATCGCCGCCCACACCCAGGTGCGCGCGACCATTCGCAGCAAGGGCATCGCGGCGAGCACGGTGACCATTCTCGACGCGCTCACCAAGCTGCGCCAGCTCTGCTGCGATCCGCGCCTCGTGCGCATGGACGCGGCGCGCTTCGTTCGGGAGAGCGCCAAGTACCGCGCCTGCATGGAGCTGATCGAGACGCAGCTCGCGGCGGGGCATCGCATCCTGCTCTTCAGCCAGTTCACGACCATGCTCGGACTGATCGGCGAGGGCCTGCAGGAGAAGAACACGCCCTTCCTGATGCTCACCGGTCAGAGCAAGAACCGGCAGCAGCTCGTCGACCGCTTCGAGAACGGCGAGCGCGACGTCTTCTTGATCAGTCTCAAGGCAGGCGGCGTCGGGCTGAACCTCACCAGCGCCGACACGGTGATCCACTACGACCCGTGGTGGAACCCGCAGGCGCAGGCGCAGGCGACCGACCGCGCGTACCGCATCGGTCAGCAGCGTCCGGTCTTCGTCTACGACCTCTACGTCGCCGGGAGCGTGGAAGAGCGGATGCTCGCGCTCCAGGAGAAGAAGCGGAAGCTGGCCAACGCGATCCTCCACGGACAGGCGGGCACCAGCACCTTCACCGAGGACGAGCTCGAGACCCTCTTCGCGCCGCTCTCGCGCTGAGTCAGTCGGGCTGACGGACCGACACCCCGGCGATCGGCTCTGCGAGCATCAGGGTGAACAGCCCCGTGAGCAGGAGCGCTCCACGACGCGTCCGGCCTGGAAGAGGGCTCGAGCCTCCTGCTCGAGGGACGCCTGAACGTTCTGCACCGGCGCGGGGTCGGCCTCCGACTGAGCCATCGCCGAGCTGGCGAGCCAGCCACAGAAGGCGCACGCGAGCCCCACCGTCCAAACCCCCCTCACCCCTGGAGAGTGCCCGTGGATCCGCTCGATCGGCAGCGCGCTCGCGGCGCACGAGAAGACCGCGGTGCGCGCCCGCGCGAGAATCGGCTACCGTCGCTCTCGTGGACAGGCAGCAGGGGTTGATCCTCGCGGGGGTCGGAGCGGGGCTGGGATGCCTCATCATCGGGGGCCTCGCCGTGGGATTCGTGTTCTTCGTCGGGGCGCGCGACGGCGGGTCCGCCGCGGTCCCGCCGAGCCCGCCGCCGGCGACCGTGCCCTCCTCGCCCAGCCCCACGCCCGGCTTCCTCCACTATGACCATCGCGCGAACTGCCTCGCGAACCCGCAGCTGATCCTCCCGAGCTTCGGCGTCGACTATCCGGCCGGGTACCAGGTGATGCCCTGCACCCAGCAGTCTCCCTCGCCCTGGTCCTACGTCACCTTCCATCGCGAGACGCCGGAGGGTGCGGAGCAGGTCACCGTCAGCTGGGGCCACGGCCAGGTCACGCCGCAGCTGCTCGGTCAGGCTGCCGATGATCTGGTCCGCCAGCTCGGCGCGCCCGCCACCCGCGAGCTCGGCACCGCGCCGTTCCCGGCACGTGGCGCGTCGCTCGTCCGTCGGGACTCCGCGTTCGACGTCCCGGCCACGGTCGGACCCTTCCTCCCGGGCACCTACGTCTTCCGGCAGGTCTACGTGCCGCGGCAGCCGGAGGGCGTGAGCTTGATGCTCCTCGCGCCCGCGCGCGGCGGTGAGCCGGCTGCGCTCGCCGCCACCGAGTCGACCCTTCGCACGATCGTCGAGTCGGTCACGTTCTGATCAGGGCACCGGACCCATGCAGGTCCCTTCGCCGTCCCAGCAGAGCCCGCTCACGCAGGCGCCGTGGTCACAGTTCCGGTCGCGGTCGCAGTCCAGCCGCACGCACCCGTGCGCGTCGCCCCCGCCGTCGGAGGCGCACCGGAAGTTGCTCGGGCACTCGTAGGGGAATTCGCCCGAGGTGCAGTGCAGCGGCACGCAGCGACCACCGTCGCAGCGGCTGTCTTCGGCGCAGCTCCCCACCGTACAGTCGACCACGCACTGCGTGGGCAGCGCGCCACTGCAGGTCGAGCAGATCGGTTCGTACTCCTCGCAGTGCGATCCCGCGGCGCAGTCCGTATCGGATGCGCAGGCCCGGTCGTCGGGGCTGCAGATCCCACACACCCGCGGCGAACCCGGAGGTACGCAGCTCGTACCGCTCTCGCAGTCGGACTCGGAGTCGCACGCATCGCCGATCTCCGCCGCGCAGCCGAGCAGCGCGAGCGCCAAGAGCCACGTGCCAGTTCGTGTCATCCCCGCCATGGGCGGGAGACGAAGCATCAACCGTGCCGGCATCCGACCCGCGACTGGGGACGGGCCAGGGAGTGGTCGCGAAAAATTCAGCGGCACGGGTTCAGGAGTGGAGAGGGCACCCGTTCGGATCCCACCGAAGCGCAACGCGCGAAAGGAGTGGAGACACAAATGGACATCAAGCAGACGCTGCAGCAGGCCATGACCATCGAGGGCGCCATCGGCGCGGCCATCGTCGACTACGAGAGCGGCCTCACCCTCGGCACCGCGGGCGGTGGCTCCCGCCTCAACATCGAGACCGCCGCCGCCGGCAACACCGAGGTGGTGCGCTCGAAGATGAAGGTCATGAACATGCTCGGCATCGAGGGGAACATCGAGGACATCCTCATCACCCTCGGCGACCAGCTCCATCTGATCCGTCCGCTCGAGAAGAAGCCCGAGTTCTTCATGTACCTCGCCATCGACCGGCCGAAGGGCAACCTCGGCATGGCGCGCTACCACCTCAAGGAGCTCGAGCAGAAGCTCCAGGTGTGACGCGACTCAGCGCCGGTCCTTCTTGGACCGGTAGCGCATGCGGATCGGGCTTCCGTCGAACCCGAACCGTTCGCGCAGCTGGTTGATCACGTAGCGCTGGTAGCTGAAGTGGATGTGGTCTGGCGCGTTCGTGACCGCGACGAAGGTCGGCGGCGCCACCTCCGCCTGGGTCACGTAGTAGAGCCGCACCGCGCGATTCTTCATGGTGGGGGGCGGGTGCCTTTCGAGGACCTCTTCGAAGAAGCGGTTCACCTCGGCCGTCGGGATGCGCTGGCGATGGGAGGTGACCGCCTCGTCGATCGCCTCCAGGAGCTTCCGCGTGCCGCGGCCGTTCTTGGCGCTCATCGGGACCACGCGAGCCCAGGGGACGAACGCGAGGATCTCGCGCGTGCGCTCGATGGCCTTCTTTCGCTCGTCGCCCTTCATGAGGTCGATCTTGTTCAGACCGATCACGAGCGCGCGCCCGCGGTCGTCGGCGAGGCCGGCGATCTTCGCGTCCTGCTCGGAGACTCCGTCGGCGCCGTCGATCATCAGCACGGTCACGTGCGAGCGCTGCATCGCCTTGATCGACTGGTAGACGCTGAGCTGCTCGACCGCGGGCGCGTCCTTCTTGCCCGCGTCCTTCGCCACCTTCGTCTTCCGCCGCATGCCGGCGGTGTCGATGAGGATGAGCCGGCGGTCGTCGTCTTCGTAGAGCGTGTCGACGCTGTCGACCGTGGTCCCCGGCCGGTCGTCCACCAGCTGCTTCTGGGCGCCCATCAGCCGGTTCACCAGCGAGGACTTGCCGGCGTTCGGTCGACCCACGATCGCCACGCGCGGGATCTTCAGATCGACCTCCACGACCGGCCGCGGCTCCGGGAGCGCCTTCACGATCCGCTCCTCGAGCTGCCCGAGCCCCCGCGAGTGGAGGGCCGAGACCGGGAGGATGTCGTCGACGCCGAGCTCGTAGAGCCCCATCGACTCCTGCGCCTGCTTCTTCCCGTCGGCCTTGTTCGCGACGAAGATCACCGGCCGGTCGGTCTGACGGAGCAGATGGACGGCTTCCCGATCCGCCTGCAGCGCGGGCGAGGTGCCGTCGAAGACGCAGATGACCAGGTCGCACTCTTCGAGCGCAGCGCGGACGTTGGCGGCGATGCCTTCGGTCATCGGGTCGTCGCTGCCCGGGTCGAAGCCGCCGGTGTCGACGAGCACGAACTCGCGGCCGAGCGCGAAGGAGTCGGCGTAGTGCCGATCCCGAGTCACGCCCGGCATGTCCTCGACGATGGCGATCGTCCGCCGCGCGAGCTTGTTGAAGAGCGTGCTCTTGCCCACGTTCGGGCGGCCGACGATGGCCACCAGCGGCTTGCCGCCGTCCGCGCCCGCCGGCAGCGGCGCGCCTCTGCGCTTCTTACCCAAAGCTCTCTCGCTATCCCTCGGCGTCCGTCGCCAGTTTCTTCACGCGGTGCGGGTCCGAGGTCCAACCCTCGATGACCTTCACCCAGAGCTCGAGGTGCGCCCGGCGACCGATGTGTTCCTCGATCGCCTTTCGTGCCTCGATCCCAATCTGTTTGATCCGCGCCCCACGGGCACCGATCACGATGCCCTTGTGGCTGGGCTTCTCCACCACGATGGTCGCGTGGATCTTCACCACGCGGCCCTTCTCGTCGAAGCTCTCCACGTAGACCGCCGCGCCATAGGGCACTTCCTTGCGGGTCGCGCGGATGACCGCCTCGCGGATCAGCTCGGCCACGAAGAAGCGCTGCGGCCGGTCGGTGACGAAGTCGGGGTCCTCGTAGAGCAGCCCCTCGGGGAGCCGCTCACGGATCAGATCGAGCAGCGTCGCGACCTGCGTCCCCTTGCGGGCGCTGATCGGCACCATACCCGCGAGCTCGACCCCGGCCTCCTCGAGCATCGCCTGATAGCTCTCGAGGATCGGCAGCAGGAGCCGTTTGTCCTGGATCCGGTCGACCTTGTTGAGCGCGAGGACCACCGGCGCCTTCACGCCCTCGAGGTAGCGGACGATCTCCCGGTCGGTCGGGTGCACGTCGGTGCGGAGCTCGGTCTTGCCACCCTTCTTCTCGAGCGGCTTGGGTGCCTCGGACATCCAGAGGACCACGTCGGTGTCGGTCAGGGCCTGCTGGGCCTGCTCGACGAGCACCTTGTGGAGCGGCGTGCGCGGCCGGGCCACGCCGGGGCTGTCCACGAACGCGATCTGAGTGGGCGGCTCCTCCCTCAGGTACACGCCCAGCACCGCGCTCCGGGTGGTCCCGGGACGAGCGGTCGCGATGACGAGCTTCTGTCCCAAGACGTGGTTCAGGAAGGTCGACTTCCCGACATTGGGACGCCCGAAGATCGCACAACGGCCAGCGCGTGCAGCGGTCTCGTCGGGGGTCGGGTCCTGGGGGTCCGGGTCCATGGGGGCCGGAGTATGGACCGAGCGACCGCCAGTGGCGAGGAGGCGTGAAGATCGCTTGATCTCACCCACAATCCCGACGACTCTCGCAGCCCTCATGCCCATCGCCTCACTCGTCCTCGGCGGCGTCGCCTTCCTCTTCATGATCGGCGGGTTCTTCCTGACCGCCGTGCCCATCGCGGGCTCGATCCTGAGCTTCGGCGCCCCGCTGCTCTCGCTGACGGGCATCGTGCTCGGCGGCATGGCGATGAGCCGCGCCAAGCAAGAGGGGGGCACCAACGGCGTCGCCCTCGCCGGGCTGATCCTGAACATCGTCGCGTTCCTGCTCTCGCTGGCGGTCGCGCTGACCTGCGGTCTCTGCAACGCCTGCCTCACGGCTGGCGAGATGAACCGGCAGAACAACCCGTCGGGCACCTCCCCGGGCGACGCGCTCGGTCAGCAGCTCGGGCAGAGCCTCGCGGCGAACATGAACCGCATCTCGGTCAGCATGAAGCTCTCGGCCATCAAGATGAGCTGCACCTCGGACCCGAGCGGCGCCGGCGCCATGCAGCAATTCCACCCCTCGGTGGCCGGCCAGTACCAAGCCGTCGCGTGTCAGGTGGACCAGCCCCTCGTCGACGCCATCGGGCGCGGCTGCAGCGACGGGGTTCGCCCCTGCTCCGAGGCCGCCGTGGTCGCCGGCACCGCCGACGCCAGCCGCGTGACCGCTCTCGGGCTCGATGCGAACCAGTGCTACAGCTACGTCTCCGGCACCGCGAAGGTGATCGGCTGCCGCGACGCCGCCAGCAACCAGTTCCAGCTGGTCCACCTGGAGAACCCGACCGGCGTGATGTAGCCGGCGCCCCGCACTCCCGGCTGGTGAGCGTCCGCCGGGTCGTGTAGTGCGTGCGGGTCCCCATGGACCCGATCCTCACCGTCCTGCGAATCGGCGACGCCGAGCGTGCCTTCGGCACCTACGGCCTGATGCTGATGTTCGCCATCGTCGTGGGCGTGACGCTCGCGACCCGGGCGGCATCGCGCGCGCGTCTCGACGTCGGTGCCGTCATCGCAGCGGCCGGCTTCACGGTGGCCGGCGCGATGTTCGGCTCCTGGAGCCTCTTCGTGTTGGTCGAGTGGATCCGGACCGGCGAGCCGATGCAGGCCATCCAGAGTGGTGGCCTGGTCTTCTACGGCGCGCCGATCGGCGGCGCGGCGGCCTACGCGTTCGCTGCGCGGGTGCTGCACCTGCCCGCCTGGCGCCTGCTCGACCTCGCCGTCCCCGCCATCCCGGCCGCCCACGCGCTGGGCCGGATCGGCTGTTTCCTCGGTGGTTGTTGCTTCGGACTCCCCTGGGATGGCCCCTGGGCCGTCCACTACCGACACCCGGCGGCGCCCGCGTCGTTTCCGGGGCTCTTTCGCCACCCCGTCCCCCTCTACGAGTCGGCGGCCCTGCTCGTGCTCGCCTTCGTCCTACTCCTCTGGCCGAAGCGGAAGACCGGCGACGGTCGTTGGGTGGGCGTCTACCTGGTCAGCTACGCGGTGATCCGGAGCGTGGTCGAGACCCTCCGCGGCGACCAGGTCCGCGGGCTCGTCGGTGGGGTCATCAGCACCTCGCAGCTCATCAGCATCGCCATGGCCTCCGTCGGCGGGTGGCTGATCTGGCGCGCCCGCCGCCGAGCTGCTCGAATGGACGCATGACGCGCTGGATCCCCTGGACCGCTCTCGGAGCGCTCCTCGCCCTCGCGGCGGGGTTGCCCCTCGAGGCGCAGGGGCCGGGAGTGTCGCTCGAGCCCGAGCGCGTCGTGTGGATCGACGGCGGCCACTTCCGCCGCGGGAGCCGGCCGGAGGACCTTCGGAGCGCGCTCACGTTGTGCACCCGCGCCTATCGCGGTCGCTCGGACCGCTGCTCGGAGGAGCTCTGGGCGCTCGAGCTGCCCCAGCGGGACATCTACGTCTCCCGCTTCGGGATCGACCGCACCGAGGTCACGAACGCGGCCTATGCCCGCTGTGTCGCGGCCGGCGCCTGCAGCCCGGCCCGTGTGTCCCTGGCCGACGATCGGGTGGGCCAGCCCCAGATGCCGGTCAGCGGCGTCACCCACCGGCAGGCGCGGACCTTCTGCGAGTTCGCGGGCGGCCGATTGCCGACCGAGAGCGAGTGGGAGCGCGCCGCGCGCGGGCCGGACGGTCGCCCTTTCCCGTGGGGGCACCAGTGGAACGACCGGCTGGCCAACCACGGCGCGGCGGGCTCCCAGCCGGACCCGATCGACGGGCACCGCTACGCGGCACCCGTCGGCTCGTACCCCGGCGGCGCCAGCCCCCGCGGGGTGCTCGACATGTCCGGGAACGTCTGGGAGTGGACCGCCGACCGCGGGGGGCCGGATGGACACGACTGGGAGGCGGGCCCGGCCGTGGACCCGACCGGCGCGACCACCGGTGGCGAGCGCATGGTCCGCGGCGGGTCCTGGCGCTCGACCCCGGACGCCCTCCGCGTGACCACCCGCATCCCGGTGCCGGAGGGGACGACGGCGCCCGACCTCGGCTTCCGCTGCGCCTACGAACGGCCCCGGGGCGCCCCCCGACGCCGCTGATCCTGGGGATTTGCAATCCCCACCCGCCTGCTAAGCTCCGCCGCCGACCGGCTCCGGCGCGGTCTCCAAGGAAACCCATGATCTCGACCTCCGTCATCTCCCGACTCTTCCTGGCGCTCGCGCTCGCCGGCCTCTTCGGCTGCAAGCAGGGGAGGGGGGACACGTGCTTCGAGGACAACGACTGCTCGGGCGCGTTGGTCTGCTGCAAGGCGACCGCGACGGCGACGGTGCGAGGGGTGTGCCTCCAGGAAGGCGAGATGTGCTCCGATCCGCCCCCCGAGGAGATCGACATGGGGGAGCGCGATCCCGTCGACTTCGGCATCAGCGACCTCGGGACCGAGGACGACCTCGGGACGGCCGATCTGGGCCCGGAAGACGGTGGCCCCGAGGACGCCGGGACCGAGGACGACCTGGGCCCGGAGGACGGCGGTCTCGAGGACATGGGCGAGGCGGACCTCGGTGACGAGGACGCGGGCTGAGCAACGTTCGCATCGCCACCCGAAGACGGGGGCACCCGATCCACGGTAGACTCGTCGGTCCCTCCCCATGAAGGTCTGCCCCCAATGCGGTAGGAGCTACGGCTCGTCGAAGGAGACCTGTCCTGCCGACGGCCACCTGCTCGAAGCCGTCAAGGATCCGCTGCTCGGCAAGACGGTCGCGGGCCGGTACCGGTTGATCTCCCGGCTCGGTGCCGGAGGGATGTCGAACGTCTATCTCGCGCGGCACGTCCTGATCGATCGGCTCGTCGCCGTGAAGACGCTCCGGCGAGATCTCTCGCGCGACCCGATCCAGCGCGACCGGTTCATCCGCGAGGCGCGCGCCGTCAACCGCATCAACCACGAGAACATCGTGGAGATCACCGACTTCGGGGAGACCGACGACGGCCTGGTCTACCTGGTGATGGAGTACGTCCCCGGCGAGCCGCTGCTCGACGCCCTGGCGGAGGCTCCGTTCACGCCGGCGCGCGCGCTCCACGTGGCCGAGCAGATCGGCGCCGCCCTCGGTCGCGCCCATCAGATGGGCGTGGTGCACCGCGACCTGAAGCCGGAGAACGTGCTGCTCGTGCCGACCCGCGACGTCGAGGACGAGGTGAAGATCCTCGATTTCGGCATCGCCAAGATCATGGATGCGCCGTCGCTGACGGGGAGCCAGCAGATCTTCGGCACCCCGGGCTACATCGCGCCGGAGTACATCCAGTCGACCGCGATCGACGGTCGCGCGGACCTCTACTCGCTCGGCGTGATCCTCTACGAGATGAGCACCGCGGCGCTGCCCTTCGACTACAAGTACCCGGGCGATCTGCTCGTGAAGCACGTCACCGAGCGACCGGTGCCGCCGAGCGAACGACACCCTTCGGTCGAGCCGGCGATGGAGAAGCTGATCCTCCGCTGTCTCGAGAAGGACCCCTCGGACCGCTTCCGCGACGCCTACCACTTCCTCGAGGAGCTGCAGGCCACGCGTGAGCGCCTCGGCGGGAGCGAGAGCTGGGGTGGGCTCAACGAGCAGAGCCGTGAGGTCGACCTCGAGGAGTCGGGCCGCATGACGCTGCCCGCGCCTCCGCCGCCCGAGGCGGAGGCGTACGGCGTCGAGCCGGAGGAGCCGACCGACCCCGATGGTTTCGAGGGGGCGATCCCCGACGCGCCCGCCATCACGGTCCCCGAGGTCGAGCGGGGCAGCGGTGGTGTGGAGCGGAAGGACCTGGGGCCGCTCGGCATCCACCGGTGGCGTCGGCGCTTCGAGGCGCTGCTGGCGGCGGTGGAGTCGATCCGCGCGAGCGGGTCCGTGCCCAACGGGGTGTCGGACCGCATGGAGCTCGCGCGCCAGACCCTCGCGAACCTGGAGACGGGTCTCGAGGGCGTCCAGGAAGCGCACCTGGCGATCGAGGGCCTCGAAGAAGAGGCCCGCGACTACCGCACGACCCTCGGTCGGGCGATCGACCAGCTCGCCCAGAAGCTCTCGAAGACCCGCGGGGCCTTCGAGGAGATGGTCCGCCGACGCGAGAACCTTCGCACGAAGCACGCCGTCTTCCGCCGCAAGGTGAAGGACGGAACCGCGAGCGAGGGGGAGTCCGACGCCATCCTCTGGGAGCTCGCGACCGTGGAGGAGACCCTGCAGAAGCAGGCGGGGGAGTGCGACGCGGTCGAATCGCAGCTGCAGGACCTGCGGCTCGAGCTCGAGCGACGAAACGAGGCGATGGAGGGGCGGGTCGCCACCGAGGTGGCGGCCGTCGAGGACACCATGCAGCGCCTCGAGGCCCTCTCGGAGGCGGTGCGCCTCCCGCTCTCGGAGGTCGAGGCCTGGGTCCGCGAGTGCTGGCTCGCCAGCGGCGGGCGTTAGGTCTCCGGGGGATTTTGACGAAATCCCCCCACTCGTCGCGAGTGAATCGCTCCTCGTTCCCCCAAAAACCTGAAGGTCTCGCGGCGAAGCCGCTCGGTGCGTCCTCGCGCTTCGCGCCACGTCCTCCGAATCCCCCTTCCGTGTCGGGACGGTGACGTTCGCTGCGGGTCGAGTTGCCGAATTCCCTGAGATTGCACTAGGGTCCGCGTGCTCTAGGAGGCCATGCATCATGCGCTCGTTGCCGATCTTCCTGTCGACCCTGCTTTCACTGTCGTTCGTCGCCATCGCACCGGTGGCCCAAGCCCAATCGGGTGAGGCCGAAGAGGCCGCCGAGATGTCTCCGGAGCAGGCGCGCGCCGCCGCTCGCGAGGCCTACGGCGAGGGCCAGGCGCTCTTCCGTGAGGGGAAGCACGAGGAGTCCGAGGCGGCCTTCATGCGGGCGTACGCCATCATCCCGAACCCGGTCGTGCTCCTGGGCGTCGCCGAGGCCCGGCAGGCGCAGGGCAACCTCCAGGGGGCGGTCGAGGCGCTCGAGACCTACCTCGCGACTCGCGAGGACGCGCCGGACGCCGAGGCCGTGCAGGCCAAGATCGACGAGATGAAGACCGCTCCGGCGACCCTCGTGATCTCCTCCACGCCCGCGGGGGCGGCCATCGTCATCGATGGCGAGGACACCGGCGAGGTCACCCCCGCCGAGATCGAGGTCGAGTCCGGCACGCACGTGGTCGCGCTCACGCTCGAGGGGCGCGAGCCCGCCGAGCAACGCGTCGAGGCCGGCTTCGCGACCCGACCCGAGGTCGCGCTCGAGCTCGCCGAGATCGTGGCGCCGGAGCCGACCCTCGAGGGGGACGGGGAGGGCCTCCCCGAAGCGGGCGTCGACGAGCTCGACGACGTGGACGAAGACGACGACGGTCCCGGGACCGCCGTCTGGGCCCTGTCGGCCGTGGCCGCGGCCGGTCTCGTGGGCGGCACCGTCCTCGGCTTTCTCGCGCTGACCGAGGAGAGCGAGTTCGACGACACCCCCACCGAGTCGGGCGCGGACAAGGGCGAGCGCTACGCGCTCTTCGCGGACGTCGCCTTCGGTCTCGCGGCGGTGGCGGGGATCTCGGCTATCGTGATCTTCCTGACCGCGGACGATGACGACGACGACGAGGAAGAAGAGAGCGAAGACGGCGCGACCGCCGTGTTCTATCCCGTCGCATCGCCGACGGGTGCCGGGTTGGTGGGTGAGGTGACGTTCTGATGGGTCGACGGATGAGTGGATTGGGTCGGGCCGGGTGGCTGCTGGCCCTGGTCGCCATGGCCGGGTGTGAGCTCGTGGTGGACTTCGATCGGGACCGGATCGTCGACGACGGCGGTGTCGACATGGCCATGGACGACGAGGACATGGGCACGCCGCCCGAAGAGGACATGGGCCCGGAAGAGGACATGGGACCCGAGGACGACATGGGCCCGGAAGAGGACATGGGTCCGGCCGAGGACATGGGCGCGGAAACCGACATGTTCGACGGCGACGCCTTCATGTGCACCGACCCGGGCGACTGCGACGACTCGGTCGACTGCACGGTCGAGGGCTGCACGGGCGGGGTCTGCTCGAACACGCCGACGGACGCGATGTGCGACGACACCAACGCCTGCACCGCGGACAGCTGTGACGCCGTCTCCGGCTGCGCGAACACGAGCATCTGCTCGCTCGACGTGAACGCCGGCGCGATCACGATGGACCTCACCACCGTGCTGACGATCCCCGAGGTCGAAGCCGGCGCGGACGGGTTCCTGGTGGTCTACGACGCCGCCGACACCATGGTGCTCGGCACCCTTGCGGTGAGCGCGGGCACGACGACCGACGCCGAGATCCCGCTCACTTCGCGCCTCGGTGACACGGAGATGGTGATCGTGCGCCTCCACGAGGACGCGGGCACCATCGGGACCTTCGAGTCGGGCACGGACCCGGTCGCCAACGATGGCGCCGACATCGAGGGGAACGTCACCGTGACGATCCCGGCCGGTACGCCGGACATCGAGGTCACCGTCAGTGGCGATGGGGCCAACTTCAACTTCTCGATGGCCGCCTCGTCCGCGTTCGCGCCGACCGCGAGCCTGACCGGCGCGGACCCCGCGATCACCCTGATCCGTGGGCTCCGCTATCGCGTCGTGAACACGAGCCCAGGCGCCCACCCCTTCGATCTGATCACCGACGGTGGCGGGGGTGCCGACACGGTGCAGCTCGCGCAGGGCGCCACCGCCGGCGCGCTCGAGGGCGACGTCCAGATCGACTGGGACGAGACCGGATCGGCCGTCCTCTTCACCGTGGACACCGACTTCGAGGCCGCGATCGACGCCTACCGGTGCGCCATTCACACCGGCAGCATGCGCGGGGCCATCACCTACGACGACCTCTGAGCGCGGCGTGATTTGAACAATCGGTCCGAGCGCGCCGTCCGAAAGGGCATGCGTGCTCGGACCCTCGCGTTCGCCCTCGTGGCGTCCTTCGCCGTCACCGCGTCGGCTCAGGACCCCTCCGACGCGGCGGACGCTCCGCTGCGGACGTTCAACGCCGCGGAGCGCTCGCTCCTCCGGCCCCACCTCGAGCGGGGGCCGGCGCTGCTGGCCCACTTCTACGACGCCCACTCGGACATCTCGTCCATCGTCCTCGCCGGGTTGGTCGATGCGCCCGCGGACACGGTCGCCCAGGTCATCGCCGACCCGGCTGCATACCCACGCTTCATGCCGGCGATGGACGACGTGGACATCACCACCCGCGAGGGCCGACAGACCGCGTACGACTGGAGCTGGCGACTCGCGGTCTTCCGACTCTCCGGCCAGAACGTGATGACGACCTATCCCGGCAACGCGCGCCGCGGGCACCGCATCGACGTCCGCGCGATCGGCGGCGACCTCGGTCAGGGCCGCATGGTGTGGCGGGTCCATCCCGAGGGGGAGAACCGCTCGATGGTCGTGCTCGCGATCCGTCTCGACATGCGCGGCGCGAACTACGTGGCCGACCGCCTGTCGAGCGGCGGGCGATCGGTCTTTCGCAGCATCAACACCATCCTCGGCACCGTCATGCTCCTCGGGACGGAGCGCGAGGCCGAGCGGCGCGCGGGCCACGTCGAGCAGGCGCGCAGGGCCGCGCCACTGGCCCGTCCGCAGTACGACATGATGGCGCTGACCCGGCTCATCGGTCAGGGCGACTTGGTCTTCCTGGAGCGGAACGGCGACGCCATCGAGCGGGTCAGCGTGGTCGCGCGAATGGGCGCGAACCGGGCGCAGGTGCGACCGATGATGACGGACCCGGAGCAGTTCGGGCAGTCGCTCGTTCACGGCAGCCGCGCGCGCATCGTCGAGCGCACGGACGACCACGTCGACTTCGACTGGGAGATCCCGCTTCCGTTGGTCGGCGTGTCCGGGCAGATGCGGCTGCATCCGGGCGACGACGTGGTCCACGTCGAGGGCCGCAGCGGCGCGCTCCGCAGCGGTGACTGGTACTACGACAGCCACAGCTACGAGTGGGGCGACACCGCGATCGTCGGGTGGGCCCGCTTCGATCTGAGGGAGACCGCGCGGCTGGTCCGCAACCTCGTCGAGGAGCAGCCCGACATCGGCCACGGGCTCGCGATGGCGACCCAGGTGATGGTGGTCCGCTCGCTGCGGAACCAGATCCACCGCTGACGAGCTTCGTCCCCCGCTTTGGTGTACGAAGGGGGCATGCGCGTGCCCGCACGGATGGACTCCAGGAGCCTCTGGCTCTGGGTCCTCGCCATCGTCGGCGCCGCCGTGCTGACCTGGCTCGAGTGGCAGCTCGATCCGCCCGTACAGACGGACGATGCGCCGGCAGACACCGTCGTGGAGATCGAGGTGGTGGAGTGAGGCGCGTGCTCCTGGTCGCGTTCGCGCTGACCGCCTGCGGCCCTCGGATCGGGCCCGTGACCCCGGAAGTCGACGCGGAGCCGCTGCGCATCGAGGCGTGCGTCACCTTCGACACGCGGTCCCCGACCCCGACGGGTGCGTCTTCGCTCCGGCGCCCGCTGCCCGCGCGCTTGATCCACGTGCGGGCGCTGAACGGCGAGGAGCCCCTCACGGTCGGCGTGACCGACGAGCGCGGCTGCTTCGGCCTCGATGCCACGACGGCGGCCACGAGCGTGGAGCTGGTGAGCCAGGTGAAGGTCGCACCCCACGATCTGATGGTCTCGACGGATGGCGTGGGGGTCGAGCCGCACCGACTCCGCGTACCGGTGCCCGATGCCGGGGAGACGATTCACGTCGCCGACGAAGAGTCGATGGCGGGAGCGCTCCACATCCTCGACGCGATGCTCCGTGGCGCGATGGCCGTGAAGGGGTGGGTCGGTCTCGACCTCCCGCCCTTCTTCGCCTACTGGGGCCGCGGTCAGACCACCGAGTGGAGCTTCTACACCGGTGAGCGGCCCGCCGGCTCGGGGCGCTACACCATCGAGCTCCTCGGCGGTGAGCCCAACCAGCAGTTCACCACCGACACCGACGAGCACGACGAGACGATCGTCCTGCACGAGTTCGGTCACTTCGTGTTCGACGTGCTGACCACCGACAGCAGCCACGGCGGCGGCCACCCCCGCGGCTTCCTGCTCGACCCGGGGCTCGCGTGGGAGGAGGGGCGCGCGACGTTCTTCGCCGCCGCCGTGATGCGCCACCCGAAGTACCTCGACACCATCGGCGTCGAGCCGCACGGGAGCCTGCGGATCCACCACGACCTGGAGCGCGGCGCTCACGACGAGCCGCACGGCATCGGCAGCGAGGCCGGGGTCGCCGAGATCCTCTGGGACCTCGCGGACGGCGCGGGCGAGCTCCCGGACTCGGACCGCGACGGTGTCGCCCTCGGGCCCGCCGGGGTGCTGGACGCGATGCGCGCCCTGCGCTCGGAGGAAGGCGCGTTCCCCTCGGTGGCCACCTTCCTGCGCTTCCTGGTGAGGACCGGCCGCGTCACGGAAGCGGCCATGAAGCGCGTCCTGGTCGTCGGTGGTCATCCCAGCGAGATGCTCCCCGAAGACGACGTGAGCCTCTGGCCCACGGACCTGCAGCTGCCGGCGACGCTCTCCGGGAAGATCGATTCGGTCTCGAACCCGACGCCGAGCGGCAGCCCGCCCCATCCGGTGAACGGGCTGGATGCGGTCGACGTCTATCGCTTCCGACTCGAAGCCGCGACGAACGTGGTGGTCGAGCTGAAGATCCTCGGCAGCGGCGCCCCCGCCGACCACACCGACCTCGACCTCGAGCTGCGCGACCTGCGGGCCGAGCTGGTCGACGGCGCCCGCGGCACGGGCTCCCGCGAGGTCATTCGCCGCCGGCTCGAGCCCGGCTGGTACGTGCTCTACGTGCGGGACGGTGGGAACGGCACGAAGGTGGGGTACGAGCTCAGAGTCGCCGCCGCCCCCTGAGCGGGGTTCGGCTCTCGGCGATCGGTCGTCGGAGTCGGCGATCGGTTCTCGGAGTCGGCGATCGGTTCTCGGAGTCGGCTGTCGGTTCTCGGAGTCGGCTGTCGGAGTCGTAGCCTCGCTTCGCATCGGCTTGCCTTCGGCAAGGGGGAAGGGGCTGGGCTCGTCCTGCTGATGTGAGGCTGCCCTCGTGGTCGGGGTAAGTAAACCCGACTCGCTACGCTCGTCCCGCCTTCGGCGGCTGACGGGGTTGACTGACGCCGCCCACGAGGGCGGTGGGCAGTGCGCAGGACGGCGTGGCGGTCACGTCGTCCATGGCGCTCGAAAGGACTCCGTCCCTCATGCTCATCGTTCATCAGCTCTCACTTCAGCTCGTTGCTCTCGTTCATCGCGACGTGATGCCCCTGGCTCGCGTCAACGATCCGGAGCTCGCGGATCAGCTCGGTCGTGCGGTTCGCTCGACGCCGCTCAACATCGCCGAAGGCTCTGGCTACGGCCGGTCGCGTCGGCAGAAGCATCACTTCCGAGTCGCGCTTGGCTCGGGTCGCGAGGTGTTCACGTGCCTCGAGTTGCTCGTCGCGACCGCGGCGGTGCCGGCCGGTTCGGCGCACGAAGCGCGAGCGCTCAGCGACCGGGTCAACAAGATGCTCTACGGCCTGACGGCCTCATAGCGCGAAGCGCGAGAGCCGCCGGGCCCGGTTCCCGGCGGCTCTCGTTGCGCTGCGCTACGCGGCGCTCCGCCGCGTGAGCTTCCAGAGCATCGCGCAGACGTGATCGACCCGGTCGGCGACCGGAGCCACCGACTCCGAGCTCACCAGCCCAGTCGCCACCGCGATGTCGATGCACGCCATCGTCTCGCGCGCCGACCCGAGCGCGATCTGGAAGTGATTGCGCTGCCGCTTCCCAGGCAGCAGCCCGAGCCCCTCTGCGACGTTGAGCGCGACCGACCGCGATGCTCGATGGAGCTGATCAGCGATCTCGCGGTCACCGCCCGCGCGAACCTTGGGCAGGACCGCTGTGTGCACCTCACCGACCATCTGGAGCGCGACTCGATAGACCTTCATGGGAACCTCCGTTGTGTGTTGCCATGGACACCTCGTCCTGGCCGAAGGCCCCCGCCCTCGAGCGCAGGCGGAGTCAACCCCTTGCCGCCGCAGGCGGTGCGGAGCCGCAGGCGGAGCAGGGTTGACGCCGCCGAGCACGAGGGCACGGTGAACAGACCAGGACGAGAGACGAACTCCCCACTGGTTCAGCGCACCCGAGGCCGTCGGAGTCGGAGCTCGGAGGTCGGAGTCGGTTCTCGGAGGTCGGAGTCGGTTCTCGGAGTCGGAGTCGGTTCTCGGAGTCGGAGTCGGTTCTCGGAGTCGGAGTCGGTTCTTGGAGTCGGAGTCGGTTCTCGGAGTCGGCCGTCGGTTCTCGGAGTCGGCCGTCGGTTCTCGGAGTCGGTTCTCGGAGTCCGGTCTTGGGGCGGGTCGAGCCCCCAGGGGGGTGCGTCATCTCCCGGCTCGGATCGCAGCACCCTTGCTTCTGGCCGCCGTGCTTTCTATGCCTCCAGTGACAGGCGCGTGGCGCCGTCCGACCCTTCACGAGAGAGACACCATGCAGATCTTCATCGACTCCGCCGACATCGACGACATCAAGGACGCTGCGGCCATGGGCCTGGTCGACGGGGTGACCACCAACCCGAGCCTCATCGCCAAGAGCGGTCGGACGCTGGAAGAGGTCATCAACGACATCGTCGAGATCGTCGACGGTCCGATCAGCGCCGAGGTCATCTCGACCGACTGCGACGGGATGCTCGAAGAGGGCCGGAAGCTCGCCAAGATCCACGAGAACATCGTGGTGAAGGTCCCGCTCATCGCCGAGGGCCTCAAGGCGGTCCAGATCTTCACGAAGGAGGGCATCCGGACGAACGTGACGCTCTGCTTCAGCCCGACCCAGGCCATGCTCGCCGCGAAGGCCGGTGCGACCTACATCAGCCCCTTCCTCGGCCGCGTCGACGACATCAGCGGCGAGGGCATGGAGCTGCTCGAGCAGATCATCACCATCTACCGGAACTACGACATGACGACGCAGGTGCTCGCGGCGTCCATCCGCCACCCGCTCCACGTGGTCCAGGCGGCCCTGCTCGGCTCCGACGTGGCGACCCTGCCGCACAAGGTCATCCACCAGCTCCTGAAGCACCCGCTCACCGACCGCGGCCTCGAGCAGTTCCTGGCCGACGCCAAGAAGTCCGGCTGAGCACACCTGGCTCCTGTAGCCTTCGTCTCGGAGAGCCACCGACCTTGCGTTCCTCCAGCTTCGCCCTCGTCCTCCTGGTCGCCCTCGGCGCTTCGGCCAGTACCGCCCACGCCGACTGGAACCCGGACGGATCCGTGGCCGCGCAGCTCCACTTCGAGCTGGGCGACCAGGGCGAGCGTGGCGGGACGATCCTGGTCGACCTCTGGAAGCGCTTCGATCTCTTCCGGATCGGGCTGGCCGCCGGGGTCGGCGCGCTCACCGGGGGTGCGGACGCCGGTGAGAGCAACCGCGCCTTCGCCCCCATCGGGCTCACGCTCGGCATCGCGGGCATCGGTGACTACGTCGGCGGGAGCCTCACCGTTCGCGCCGGCCCCTGGGGCGGCGCCACGAACGACGGCCTCAAGGGCGGCCTCTTCGTGAGCGTGGGCGGGAGCCTCGACATCCGCTGGGGCGAGCGCTTGGCGGTCGCCTTCGTCCTCGACTACTGGCTCATCATGGGGGCCGGCGAGACCCGCAGCACGCTCGCCCCAGGCGTGGCGCTCCGCTGGACCTGGCAGGAAGAGGAAGCGCCCTTGTGAGCACCAAGACCAAGGTGCTCGTCGTCTACAAGAAGACGACCCTGCAGCGCTACGGGAAGGACGACGCGCGCATCGCGAAGCTCATCGCCGAGGGCGACGCCTCGGTCGACGTCCTCGAACACGCCCACGAGACCCACGTGGCGACGCTCGAGCGCGCGAAGGCCTACTTCAAGGGCCGCAAGGATCTCTCGGTCACCTTTCGCCACCAGCATGACGACGATGGCAACGGCTGGGACCTGGTGCTCACCCTCGGTGGCGACGGGACCCTCCTCTGGGCCTCGCACACGGTGGACGCGAGCACGCCCATGCTCGCCATCAACAGCTCGCCCGACACCTCCGTCGGCTACTTCTGCGCCGGTGACGCCAGCGAGCTCGAGGAGCTGGTCGACAACGCGCTCAGCGGCGACCTCACGCCGACTCGCCTCACGCGGATGGCCGTCGAGGTCGACGGTGAAGTGCACACGCGGCGAGTGCTCAACGACATCCTCTTCTGCCACAAGAGCCCCGCGGCGGCGACGCGCTACCTGATCACGCCGCTCGACACCGACGGGAAGCCGCTCGGTGAGTCCGAGGCGCACACGTCGAGCGGGATCTGGGTCGGTCCCGCCGCCGGATCGACGGCCGCGCAGCGAAGCGCCGGCGGCAAGGTGCTCCGCATCCAGAGCAAGAAGATCCAGTGGGTCGTTCGCGAGCCCTACCGCCCCGGCGAGACCGAGCTGGCGCACACGAAGGGGCTGCTCAAGGCTGGCGAGACCCTCTCGGTGAAGAGCAAGATCCGCGAAGGCCGCATCTTCTTCGACGGCGCGCAGAAGGTCCTCAAGGTCGACATCGGTTCCGAGATCCGCCTGCGACGCAGCGACGAGAGCCTCACGCTCCTCGGCCTGCGCGCCCGCGGCCGGAAGTGATACCTCCCGGCCCGGTCAGAGGGCAGGCCGGGAGGCGCTACCAAGGAATCCGATCCGTTTTCTCGCGCCGATCCGTCAGGGTCTGACGGGACGGATGCCGCCGATGGGTCCAATCGGCGGCAGCGGGGGCCAGGTCGGGTTCGGGTCGATCGGATCGACCACGACGCAGACCGGAGTGTGCTCACACGCAGGCACGGTGCAGAGCTCGTTGCCACAGGAGCAACTGTCGGCGGTGCACGCATCGCCATCGTTGCATGGGTTGACCGCCGGGGAGTGCGCGACGCACCCATCGGCGTCGGTGCTGGCGGCTGGATCGCAGGAGAGTGTCTCGAGGCAGATGTTTCGAACCTCTCCGCGAAGCGAGTAGCAGGAGCCATCGTTCGGTAGGTTCTGGCATTGATCGGGCCCGAGACAGCGGTCGATGGTGCACCCCACGCCATCGTCGCAGGCCGCTCGCGGAGCGGGGCCGCAGCCGAGGACCCCGGGCGTCGAGGTGCTGGTGCCGGTCAACGGTCCGGTGGCCTCCACGTTCTCCAGACTGCAGACCTCCACGCCGTCGCAGAAGTCGCCGTTGTCGCAGAAGGAGGCACGAGGTACTCGCTCGCACTGATTCGACGCGTTGCATTGCTGCTCCAGACACGTCGGTTGCCAGTAGGGCGGGTTCTCGGCCATGGCGAAGCCATGACAGTCCGTGGCGACGTTCGGATTGGGGGTCGAGCGGGCCGTCACACAGCTGCCGAACTCGCACGTCCTCTCGCCGCAGCCTTGGTTGACGATCCCCTGGCACTCCGGCTGCGGTCCCGAGAGGCTCGTCGTGGTGCAGAATCCGGACGGCGCGTCGCAACCGTTGGTCGTGCACGGGTTGTCGTCGTCGCATTGCGACCCGTAGGGCACCACCCGCTGGAACGCGCCCTGGGGGCAGACGACACCGCCCGCGCCCGTCCTCGCGCCGATCCTGGCCGCGTCGCTGCACGCTAGATCGTGGGCCGCGGTCGCCGCGGCGAGCCCGACTCTTTCCACGGCCTTGCGGTGAAGACGGCAGCCAGTCATCGAGGGGTCGAAGTCCTCACAGCACGTCTCGAGGCTACAGCCGTCGCCATCGCCTCCGGCGAGCTCGCAGGGCACCTCCGTAGGCGGCGTGCCGGGGACGCATCCCAGGTTATCCGACCACTCGGCCGAGTCGGCCCGCCAGGGGTCGCAGCGCTCGACGCCGTTGCAGGCGCAGTTGTCCCAAGTGTCGGTGCAGAGATCGTCCTGCAGAACGAAGAAGCACCCATTGGGCAGCTCGTCGCTCAGGCGCTGGCCCGGGTCGACGGCGTCCGGTCGGCCGCAGACGGGCATGGCGCAGGCCGCTCCCGACTGACAGCCCATGCTCCCGCCCGTCCGGACGACGTGCTCACAGACGCCTTCGTCGTTGCACGCGTCGCGGGTGCAGGTCAGGCCATCGTTGCAGAGGCCGGCGCCCGTCGAGTCGCGGTGGCCATCGGGGAAGTAGGCCTCGTCGATCTCGCCGTCGTTGTCGTCGTCCACCCCGTTGCAGAGCTCGAAGCGGAGCCTCCATTCCCAGCCGCGTCGGGGGATCGCGGACGGGAAGGGAAACTGCGGTCGGAACCAGTTCGCCTGCATCCGAATGTCGCGCGCGTCGTTCCGAATCGGAACCCAGGCGAACGCGAGCTCCTCGCCCTCGATTCGCCACATCGATCCCGCGGCTTCGCAGCGCAGACCGTCGGCACCCTCGCTCGGGCACTGCAGGGCTTGGTTCGCCGAGCAATCCGTCGCGAGTGTGGCGAGGGCGTCGCCCTCCGTCGCCACGCAGATCCTGCTACCGGTGGCCATCGGCATATAGAGCGCGCTCGCGCCGACCCCTTCGAGGCCCACGGCGGTGAACGCGCTCCGGCGCTGATTGCGAGTCCGCGCGAATCGCAGCGTCGTGAGGTCCAGCGGGCTCTGCGCCGTGTACGCGCTCAGCGGGATCTCCGCCATGGGATTGTCGCCGGAGAAGAGCGTGAGGGTGTCCTCGTCTTCCCACGCCTCGAGCGCCGGCCCGGAGCTTCGGATCCAGGAGCCGTGACCCAGCACCGTGTCGCGGACATCGGGGACGCCGTCCTGGTCGCGGTCGTCCTGATGGGCGGGACCATCGCAGAGGCCATCTCGACCGCAGCTTCCGGTCTCGCACGCCACACCTGGCGGCCGATCGCGAACGAAACAGCACGCATTGACGGGGTCGAAGACACCCGTCTGGCACTCGCCGTCGAGCGCCTCGCAAGGGGCGTGGCCGTAGCCGTCCACGGACGCGGACGTGCCGCAGATCGGCGTGGAGGTGGGGCTTGCGTTCAGCGCCGAGGTCGCTCGGCCGCTTGCGTCGAGGTCCCCCGAGTCGGCGCCCTCCATCGCACAGCCCTGCGCGAAGAGGAACGCCGCGAGCAAGAGCATCGGGCGCGTGGTCTTCGTGCGCGTTCTCCGCGCCGTATCGGTCGCGCCGAGTGGGGACAGGATGATGTGATCGTCGGTCATGAGAGCTCCATGGATGTAGGGGCTGGCTCGAGCAGCCACGCCCATCACCGGAACAGAGACCGAAGGTCTTCGGTGTGAAGGGAACACTCTCGCGCGCGAGCACGTTCTGCGGTCCCATCTCCGAAGTCAGCATCATTTTCTATCGTGGCTGTTCATTCGCGGTGGAATGACACGACCACCAGGAGCCCGAGCAGCACACCCAGCACGAGCGAGGTGACCCAGTCGCCGAGCCAGGTGTGGAGCGTCACGCCCTCGAGGAGCGTGACCTCCGCCACGAAGCTCGCGGGCTCGAACGTGGGGGTCTCGATCAAGCTCACGCCGTCGGCGCGCACGTGGCTGCTCACGCCCGTGTTCACCGCGCGTACCAGCTCGCGGCGGCTCTCGATGGCGCGCAAGCGCGCGATCAGCTGGTGCAGGTGCGGCTCGGCGGTGTCGCCGAACCAGGCGTCGTTCGTGAAGTTGGCCAGCCACTGCGGGTCGAGCGCGGCCACGTCGCGAGTCGCGTCCGCGAGCACGTCCTCGTAGCAGTTGAGCACGCCAACGCGGGCACCGGCGCTCGGGAGCACGGAGGGGGTCTCGCCGGCGGTCAGGCCGGGGCAGCGGAAGTAGTCGCGCAGCGGCGGCAGCACGTGCCAGCCCGGCACCGTCTCGCCGAAGTGCAGCAGCACCACCTTGTCCGCGACCCCCGCGATGCGGCCCTCCGGCGTCACGGCCACCACCGAGTTCCACCGCTCGCACTCTCCGCCGCGGGTGATGGTCCCCGCGAGGAGCGGAACGTTGCTGCCGATGGCGCGCATCCGGTAGGTGCCGACGGGCTCGTAGTCCATCCCGCGACCCATCGGGTAGGGGTAGGCGGTCTCGGGCCAGAGCACGACCTCGGCCCCCTGACGCTCGAGCTCGGCGGTCATGCTCCGAAGCTGCAGCAGGTGCCGCGGGGCGAGACGGCGGTCGCGCTTGTCGTGAATGCCCACGTTGGGCTGGACCACGCCGACCCGCAGCGTCGGTGCCTCTTCGTAGGTCGCCTCGAGGGCGGGGAGCCGCAGCAGCCCGAAGGTCCAGGCGCCGAAGAGCGCAACGAGCGCGACGACCGTGGGGAGCGCCCGTCGCCGCCGCATGGCCTCGAAGGCCCCCGCGCCGGTGAAGAGCAAGACCGCGTCGAGCAACGCCGCGCCGCCCAGCTCCGCCACCTGCGCGACTTCCGTCCAGTCGACGAGGCTCGCCGACGGGTTCCACGGAAAGAGCGAGGGCGAGGCGCCGAAGGCGGCGATCACCGCGAGCGGAAAGCCGACCCAGAGCGGTACGCCCGCTCGGCGAACGCTCGCCGCGAACGCGGCCGCGAGCGCCATGGTCAGCCCCTGCGCGGCCCAGAGCAGCGCGGCGACCGGGATCGCCGCCACGAGCGGGAAGTAGGCGAAGGCCTGCAGCAGACCGACGATCCAGTAGAACGCCACCGCGTTGCAGCCGAAGCCGGCGAGCCAACCGAGCCACGCGGCGCGTTTGATGGTGGGCGCGCCGTCGAGCGCGACCAGCATGAGCCCAGCGAAGGGAAAGGCGATCGCGGGGAAGGGGGTCCCGCTCGGGTTCACGACGGAGGTCGCGAGCAGCGCACCCGACGCCAGCGCGAGGAGCGACCTTGCCCGCGGGTGGGCGAGCCAGGGGTGTGGAACCGCGGGGCTCACCGCAGGCGCAGCACCCCCGAGCGGAGCTCGAAGGTCGCGGGCAGCCGGCCGGGGGCCTCGCCATCGACGTCGAGCTCGACCGGCAGACCCTCGAGGGGCTCGGCATGGATCGTCGTGCCGCGGGTGAACTCCACCCCGGACTGGCGCAGCAGCGTGCCGTCGTAGAGCGGCTTGGTCAGCGTGAGCTGCTCGGCGATGCCCTGACGCTCGAGGCTGACCACGTCGAAGAGGCCGTCGTCGAGCGCGGCCTCGGGAGCGATGTGCATGCCGCCCCCAAAGTACTGGCCGTTGGCGATGGCCACGTTGATGACGCGCGCCTCGCGTGGGTCCTGACCGTCCACCTGGAAGCGCACGAGCCGGTTGCGGTACTGGGTGAGCGCGCGGAGCGACCCCACGAAGAACGCGGTCCGTCCGCCCATCCACTTGGGGCTCTCGTTGACCAGTCGGTCGACCAGGCCGCCGATGCCAAAGCTCGCGACGTTGAGGAAGGCCCGATGGGCGTCGTCGCCGTCGTGATCGACGAAGGTGATCCACCCGACGTCGATCGGCTTCGGCTCGGAGCCCACCAGCCGCTCGGCCATCGCTTCCGGTGATTCGGGGATGCCCGCCGTCTTCCGAAAGTCGCCGCCGGTGCCGCAGGGGAGGGGACCGAGCCAGGCGCCGGGGGAGACCGGCTCGCCGGCCTCGTCGAAGAAACCGTTGACCGCCTCGTTGACCGTTCCGTCACCGCCGACCACCGCCACGCCGGCGGCCCCATCGCTCAGCAGCCGGCGCACCAGCTCGGTGGCGTGACCGGGGTGGCGGGTGTGGTGGACGATCGGGTTCGTGCCCGCGGCGCGGAGGGACCGGAGCAGCCGAGGCAGGCGCTTGCTCGCCTTGCCGGCACCGGCTCGCGGGTTGACGACGAGGGGGATCTCCTCGGCGGTGACGTCGCTCATGGCGCGACGATACCCCGCGGCCGCGGCCCGAGCGACCCATCGCTCCGTCGCCAGGACGTTGACCTCTCGGTCCCATCAGAATAGGGGTGGTGCCATGCACGACGAGGCCACGCGGCGCGAGAAGGTGCACGCGCTCGCGGGGCTGCTCTGGCCCGCGATGGTGCTCGTGCAGCTGGTGCTCTTCGCGCACGCGTCGCGCGGTGGTGCGGTGACCTTCCTCCCGTGGGCGGAGGGCCATCTCGTCTTCGCGCCGTGGCTGATGGCCATCGTCGGGGCCGCGCTGGTGACCTGGCTCGGTCTGAGCGCCGCGCTGCGCTTTCGCTTCGGCCGGGACCCCTCGATGCGGCGCCTCCGCTGGGTGGTCGGCGCCGCCTCGACGATCTTCGCCGTCATTCACGGTTGGCTGGTCTGGGGGCGCATCACCTTCGGCGGGGCCGACGCCCGGGCGCTCTGGGTGATGTCGGTCGACTCCCTGAGCCACACCGGCCCCGCGTGGGGCTACGCATTCGGGGCGGCCGCGCTGGCGCTCCAGCTCGAGCAGTCCGCCGCCGTCGCCTCGGAGGTGTTCGCATTCCCCCGCCGCGAGCGGAACCGGCTTTGGTACCGTCTCTTGGCGATCGTGCTCTCCGCCCTCCTCCTCCTTTTGGCCTACGACGGCCTCGCCGCGCTGATCGGTGGTCAGCCTCTCCTCGGAGGGGCCGGATGAGCCGCATCTGGGCCATCATCCTCAACACCTTCCGAGAGGCGGTCCGCGACCGGATCCTCCACGGGGTGCTCGGGCTGGCGTGTGCCGTCCTCTTCTTCAACCTCGCCCTCGGCGAGCTCGCGCTCACGCAGCAGCTCCGGGTGGTCGAAGACATCGGGCTCGCCGCGATCTCCTTCTTCTCGGTGGTCGTCGCGATCTTCCTGGGCTCGTCGCTCCTCTACAAGGAGATCGAGCGCAAGACCCTCTACGTGATCCTCCCCAAGCCGATCCGGCGCTGGGAGTTCCTCGTCGGGAAGTTCGGCGGCATCGTCCTCACCGCGCTCGTCTTCGTCCTGGTGATGGGCGGTATCCTGCTGGCTGTCATGGGCGTCCAGCGCGGCGCGAGCCTCGGCCTGGTGAGCGGCCTGCTCCTCGGGTTCGCCATCGCCCTCGGCGTGCTCATCAAGAAGCTCCCCGATCCGACCGTGACGACCATCGCGCTCGCGGCGCTCTTCGCCGGGGTGATGCTCGCGGTCGCGGGCTCGGTGCACGTCGACGTCGCGCTCGTCGGTCGCTCGCTGATCCTCGATCTCGGTGAGGTGGCGGTGCTCACCACCGTGGCGCTCTTCTTCTCCTCCTTCTCCACGCCCTTCCTGACCGGCGGCTTCACCTTCGGGGTGTGGCTGGTCGGCCGGAGCGCGCAGTCGATGGCCGAGATGCGCTCGGAGCTCCTCGGCGAAGAGGTGCGTTCGATGCTCCACGGGCTCGCGCGGGTCGTGCCGAACTTCGATCTCTTCGTGCCCGGTCATGCGACGTTGGCCGCTGCCAACGAAGGCGGGCCCTGGCTCTACGTGGGCGAGACGATGGGCTACGCGACCCTCTACTGCATCGTCCTCCTGGTCCTCGCCTCCGCGGTCTTCTCCCGGCGGGACTTCGTGTGATCGACGAGAGCGCCGACACAATCGCCGCGCCGATCGAGCCCACCCCGAAGAAGCGCCGCTCGGCCGGCAAGCCCCGACCGGGCGCTCGCCGTTTGCTGCGGGGCTTGGCGATCGGCGGCGCGGTGGTGATCGCGATCGCCGGCCGGGTCGTGGTCGGCTCCGCGATGGAGCTCGAGCGAGGCGACGAGGCGATGGCTGGCGGCGATCCGGAGGGAGCGCGGATGCACTGGCGTCGGGCGGCGGCGTGGTACGCGCCGGGGAACCCCTACTGCGTTCGGGCACTCGAGCGGCTCGAGGAGCTGGCCGTGGAGGCGACCGAGGCCGGCGCCATCGACGACGCCGTGCTCGCCTGGCGGGCCGTCCGCAGCGCCATCGTGGGGGCCCGCGGGCTGACCACGCCGCACGCCGATCGGTTGGCGCGCGCCGACGATCGCATCGCGACCCTGATGCTCCAGCAGGAGCATGCGCCGATGGACTCCGACAAGAGCGACTCCGAGCTCCGTGAGGCCTACGCCGCGCAGCTGGCACACCCACCGGGGGCAAGCCCGGGCGGCGCCATTCTCGCTCTCTTCGGCTTCGCGCTCTGGGTCGTGGCGGCGTTCCGCATGAGCCAGCGCGCCTTCGACGACGACGACCGCTTCGACCGGCGGGTCGGCCTGATGCACCTCGGGGCCGTCCTCCTGGGCCTGGTCCTCTTCGCGACCGGGCTCTCGATCGCGTAGGGCGGTTGACTCGCACGCCGGGGCCTGGGCACCGTGTCGAGATGGGTCTGCGGTGGTGCTCGGGCGTGCTCATGTGCTTCTTGTTGGCCTGCGGCGACGACGGTGGCGGCGGGGGCGACGCCTCCGTTGGCTGTTCGAGCGACGGCGAGTGCGACGACGGGACCTTCTGCAACGGCCGCGAGCGCTGCGTCGACGGGATGTGCGAGCCCGGCCGGGCTCCATGCGTTGGCGAGTGCGACGAAGTGGGTGACGCCTGCATTCTCGACTGCGACGCGGGTGGCGATGCGGATGGTGATGGCTTCCGGGCCATCGCTTGCGGTGGGAACGACTGCGACGACTCGGACCCCGACCGCTATCCGGGAAACACCGAGATCTGCGACGAGAGCCACGACGAGGACTGCGACCAGACCACCCTGGGTGGAAAGGACGACGACGGTGACGGCGTCGTCGACGCCATCTGCTGCAACCTGGCGCTCACCGGCGAGCTGAGCTGCGGAGGCGACTGCGACGACAGCCAACCGTCGGTCCGGCCCGGTGAGACCGAGGCCTGCAACGGCCTCGACGATGACTGCGATGGGGACGCCGACGAGGGGCTCTTGATGCGCCTCTTCTTCCGCGACTGCGACTCGGACGGATTCGGTGATCCGGCGAGTGGGTTCGTCTCGTCCTGTGGCGCGCCGGCGTCCATCGACTGCGAGGGCGGCACGTGGGTCCCCAACGATCGCGACTGTGACGACGCGGATGCGTCACGGAACCCCGACGCCGCCGAGCTCTGCGATGGCATCGACACGGACTGTGACGGGGCGCTCGACGGTCCCGGGGAGGACGACGACGGCGACGGGTTCGCGGACGTCGCGTGCGGCGTCCCGGCCGCGACCGACTGCGACGACCGCTGCGCCGGCTGTGTCCCGGGTGGCATCGAAGACCTGTGCGACGGGCTGGACCAAGACTGCGATGGAATGGTCGACGAAGGGGTGACCACCACCTTCTACCGGGACGCGGATCTGGACGGCTACGGGAGCACGACGGAGGTCGAGGCCTGCGCGCTCGAGCTCGGTCTCTCGACCACGAACGACGACTGCAACGACGGCGAAGATCGGGTCCCGGCGTGTGACTCGCGGCTGAACTGTGTGGTGGCGCCCGGGACCGGTGGCGAGCGCGTGTGCGGCTGCCGCACGACGCTGCGCTGGGAAGCCGACATCATCGACCTGGACAACGGTGAGGTCGCGGTGCCGCCCGGACCTGCGGGCAACGACCTCATCTTTCGTGCGGTTGATGGCGGCACCGCCGTCGGCATCGAGATCCAGGGCAGCGGCACTCCGGGCGTTCGCGCGCTCGAGCCCTTCGACTGGCTCGACGTCACGGCGGCCAGCGGCACCGGGCTGACCTCGAGCACCAGCGTACGCTTCAACCCCTACACGGTCTTCATCGTCCGCAGCGGGGGCGTGCACAACTATTACAAGCTCGGCTACCCGACCCGGAGCAGCTCGAACGTGACCTTCGTCTATGCCCCGATCGGCGCCATCCCCGCGGGCTTCATGTGTGCGGCGCCCTGAGCGCGCCGGCGTCTCGGAGCTCGGTCATCAACGCACGCGGTGGTGCGCCACCGATCGCACGGAACTCCGCGATGAGGTGCGCCTGATCGTAGAATCCGGTGTCGGCCGCGATCGCGGCCCAGTCCGGCGCGTCCGACCGTCGCGCGAGCCCCACCGCACGGCGGAAGCGACGAAGGCGGGCGTAGGTCTTGGGGCTCACGCCGACCGTGTCCCGGAACACTCGGCGGAAGTGACGCTCGCTGGAGCCGAGCCTGTCGGCGACGAGACCGACCGGCTCGTGGTCCAGGAGCTCGGTGGCCGCGAGCACCATCCCGAGGTGTGCATCGTGGTCGTCGCTCTTCTCGATCCGTGAGGCCACGGCCTCGCGCAGTAGCTGCGCACCCGCTTCGGGGGCCGGGGCGTGGGCCAGCTGCTCCTGGAGCCGTTGGGCCGCGCTCGGTCCCCAGAGCTCTCGAAGCTCGACCGCTCGACCCGCGATCGCTGCTGGTGAGGATCCGAGCACTGCGCGGCTCGCCCCGAGGGGCACTCGTACGAAGAGCGCACGGTGGCCGCCCTCGATGGTCTTGCGAAGGACCGTGCGGCGAATCCCCATGGCGTGCACGTTCAGACCGTCTTGGAGAGGGCGCCCATACCGAACGCCCAGGAGGACCTCCAGCCGGGGGATGAGCAGCCGCTTCCGGCTCCGAGGCTCCGGCGCCACCGACCAGACCTTGGCCGGTCGGGCGGACGACGCGACGCGTGAGACCGAATCCACGACTCGAGTTTGGTGAGCCTCGACCGAGTCGGCAAGCGATGGCCGAATCTTCCAATACGCCCGAGAAGGGTCTCGCTAGACCGGAGACATGACAACGATTCTCGTCACCGGCGCCACCGGCAAGGTCGGCCGCCGCCTCGTTCCCCATCTGGTCTCCCGAGGCCACCACGTGCGCGCCCTGGTCCGTGACCTGGACCGCGCGGCATCGCTCCGAGACCCCTCGGTCGAGTTGGTCCTCGGTGACCTGCTCGACGATGCATCCCTCGTCGCCGCGACACGAGGCACTCAGGCGATCGTCCACTGCGCCGCCTTCTTTCGTGGAGCGACCCCGGACGAAGCGCACGCCGTGAACGACGGGGGTACGCGCCGCCTCGCCGCTGCTGCCCGCGACGCCGGGGTCGAACGCTTCGTCTTCACCAGCACCGGCCTCGTGTACGGTCCCAAGGAGGGACGAGCGGTCGACGAAGAGGCCGAGTGTTCGCCGGTCGACGCCTATCCCCAGAGCAAGCTCGCTGCGGAGCGGGCGCTCTTCGCGACCGAAGGGCTCGACGTGCGCGTGCTCCGCCTTCCCTTCGTCTACGGCGACGGCGACCCACACATCGCCGAGGTCGTACCCTTCATGAAGACCTTCGCGCCGAGCCAACGTCTCGCCATCGGTCACCACGCGGACGTCGCCCAGGCCGTCCACCTCGTGCTCGAGACCACCGAGTTGCGACACCGTGTCTACAACGTGGTCGACGACGAAGCCCCCGACCTCGCGGAGCTCTTCGCCACGGTGGGCGAGGGGCCACCGGATGGCTCGGCCCCGGAGCGCGGGCGGGCGTTCGACGTGTTGTTGAACGGGCGTCGGATCCGCGAGGAGCTCGGGTTCCGTCCCGAGTATGCACGGCTCGCCGACGCGGTCGCGGCCGGGAGCCTCTGAAGGCGAGCGCCGAGCTCAGCGGCGCTTCTTGGCGAGGCGGCGAGCCATGTACCTCTGCGCTGCCTGCTGGGTCTCCGGATCCGCGAGCGCGCTCACCAGCGCCGCGGCGTCCGCGCTCGCGTCGAAGCGGCCAGTACGGATCGCCATGAGCTGACGCTTCGTGGTCCGGAGCGTCCCGGCCGGGCGCACCGCGATCACGTCCACGAGCGCTGCCAGCGCCTCGTCCATCGGGCCCTCGACCACGCGCGTCACCAGACCGAGCCGCGCGGCCTCCGATGCGTCGAAGCGGCGGCTCGTCAGGATCAGGTCGATGGCCGCGGTCTCGCCGAGGAGCTGCACCAGGCGCTCGGTGGCGCCCCAGGCGAGGGGGATCCCGATCTCCAGCTCCGGGATGCAGAACATGGCGCTCGCGGTGCATTCACGGACATCGCAGGCCGCGGCGAGCACCACCCCTCCACCCACGCAGTGCCCTTCGATCGCGGCGACGGTGATCTGCGGCAACGCGGCCAGCGCTTCCGCCGCGCGGCGACCGAGGTCACACGTCTCCTCGGCCTTGCCGCCGAGCTCCGCCATGAAGGTCGGCAGGTTGGCGCCGGCGGAGAACGTGCCCGCCGCGCCGCGTAGGACCACCACGCGGACCTCGTCGTCGGTCGCGAGCTCGGCGCATGCGTCGACCACGGCGCGCAGCACCGCGGGGGAGAGGGCGTTGCGCATCTCCGGTCCGTTCAGGATCAACCGCGCGACGGCACCGTCCCGCTTCACGTCCAGCTCGGTCATGGGAACCGAGCGTACCGGCGGTGAGGCGCGAGGTCAGCTCCGTGAGCGTCCATCTCGGGGGCCAGAGCGGCGAAGGTGCTTGGCGAACACCGCCGATGGTGTACACCGGTGTCCATGGACGACGAGACCTTCGCGAAGGTCGCGGCGCTCGAGGCGGAGAACGCCGAGCTCCGTGAGCGGCTGAGCCGGCTCGAGGCCAAGGCCGAGCGGAGCAAGTCCGCGCGCCGCGGGTTCTTCTCGGGGCTGCGCCTGCTGCTCCCGATCTTCGACCGCTACAAGGTCGTTCGCTCGTTCGGGAAGATGGTGGAGACCCTCGGGCGTTTCAGCGGCGAGCGCGCCCAGTGGCCCGATCGCGAGGAGATCCTCGACAACGGACGGCTCTTCGCGGAGTCGGTCGTCCGCTTCATGGTGCGCCGTCGGCTCTTCATGTTGATCTTCACCATTCTCGCGCTCGCGATCCCCGGCATGCAGGTCTACCTGGCGTTCCAGCAGAACCGGATCGTCGAGACCCAGAACGAGATGTTCGAGATCCAGGTCTACGACGTGGTGGCCAGCTCGCTCACGGAGGGCGACCGCAACGCCCGCGTGATGACCGGCGCGCTCCTCGCGCGGACCGAGCCCGGCTTCCTCGAGGGCGTCGTCCGCGAGACCTTCGACCCCTCGCTCTCGGAGGTCTACCGCCCCGAGGGCGTCGACGCGCTGCAGCGTCGCCTGGAGGACGCGGCGCACCGTGGCTACCTGGTCCGCGCGCTCGACCGTGCGATGGCCGTGCGGGCGCCGACGACGGACGTCGACACGCTCCACGAACAGCTCGCGGAGCCCTCGGCGATGATCCTCGCCGACGCGGCGTCGCGCGTGCCGGCGGTGCTCCGCCTCGGTCGGCCCGGCGCCAACATCGACGGCGAGCTCGCCGAGCAAGTCGACAACTACCTGGTCCACGTCGGCTCGTTCCTGGCGACCGACGCCCGGGTGAGTCGCGAGGCCGACGAGGAGGACGCGTTCTGGGCGCGGGCCCGTCCGCTCTTCGAGCGACTGGCACAGGTGCGGCTCGAGAACGACAATGCGTTCGCGTTGGCGTACCGAACCATGCTCGAGGACTTCTTCATCGACCTGGCGCTCGAGCCGGAGATCGGCGCCATCGCCCGCCTCGGCGATCGGTCGCCCGAGCAGACGCTCCAGCAAGGGGTCGCGAAGGCTCGGGAGCACCTCGGGGGTGTGGACTTCGCGAGGATCACCGCGACGGTGGCGCAGTGAACCGGACCTTCGCCGTCCTGCTCGCGCTCGCGGCGTGCTCCGACGCCGAGCCCGTGGAGCCCACCCCGACGACCGACACCGGCGGCGAGACGGTCGCCACCACGGACCCGCCGCCCGTCACCGACACGGACGTCCCGCCCGCGGTCCTCGTGGAGACGACCGGGGCCACGCCAGACGAGGCCGTCTCCGCGGCTCGGATCGCCTTGCGCGAGCGGGTGCTCGGAACCTGGGGGCGAGAGGCGCCGGTCGCCCTCGTCGAGCCGACCGCGATCGAGGTCGGTGCGAACGACGCGGGGCACGCGGCCCGCATCGAGCTCACCGACGCCGAGCTCCGCGCGCTGCTCGACTCGCTCTCCGAGCGCCTGCCCCGGCCGACCTTCGGTGGCGCCTTCGCCGAACGGGTGGCGCCACTGCAGCAGGCCGCGATCGCCAACTTCGTCTGCGAGCGCCGCCGCGCGCTCCTCGAAGACGAGGCGTGCGTGCTCATCGACCTGGAGGAGCCGGTCCGGCTCGCGGCGGAGGCGCTCCGCTCGCTCTCGCTCCGGCCCTTCTGGGCTGGCGGCGTGCCCATCGACGGCATGAACCGACCGCTCCGGAAGCCTGCGCTCCAGCTCCTGAACGCTGGCGAGCCCGCGCAGCAGCTCACCGGGCTCCCGTTTCTCGTGACGCCCGTGGGCGAGGGCGAGCCGCTCCGGGTCGGCGTCGATCCCGCCGGCGTGGCGCTGGTGAACGCCACCCCGGGCGACGGGCTCGTGGTCACCCTCGACCGCGCCGCCCTCGTGCCGCCGCTCGACTCGCTCTTCCCCGAGCTGCGCACCGCGTTGCGCTCGCGCCCCGTCGGCCTCCGCCAGTGGGCGCTGGTGGTCGGCGACCGCACCGAGGGCGCCTTCGCCGACGCGCTCGACCGGGCGCTCCGAGACCGTGGCGCCGGGGCGCGCCAGTCGCTCGAGGCGGCCCGTGGCCGCGCGCTGAAAGCGGCGCAGGGAGCCCGCCGTGTGGCCACGCTGCGCGCGCTCGCCGACGAGCACCGCGGCGCGCTGGACGTCGTCCTCGTGGCGCGGGTGGAGAGTCACTTCGCGAGCCGGATGGGCTCGCGCCGCACCTGGTACGAGGCCAGCGCCGAGGTCGACGCTTACCTCGCGTGGACCGGCGAATCGCTGGGCTCGTTCGAGGCGCGCGGCAACGAGAGTGGCATCGGCGACGAGCGCGCCGAGCGGGCCGCCCGAGAGAAGGTCGCCGAGGACATCGCGGGCCAACTCGCCGCTTCGCCGGCGCTGGGCGTCACCCGCGGTGCCACCGCCGCGGCGGCCCTTCGCGAAGAAATCCTCGCCGCGCTTTGACCCGAACGCGCGTCGGCTCGCCTCTGGTGAGTCGATGATTCGGTTCACTGCGCTCGCGCTCTTCCTCTTCGCCTGCACCGGCTCGATGACCGGTGACCCCACCGACTCCGGCGACGACTCGCCCGCGCTCGATGGCGCGACGCCCACACCGGGCGCCGACGGCGGCTCGCCCCCGCCGGCCCGCGACGCGGGCGGACCCGCGACGGATGCGTCCGTCCCCGCGCCGGCCCCGTGCGACCCCGCCTGCGGCGAGGGCGAGGTCTGCGTCGACGGCGCCTGCGATGCGACGATCACGGGTGTGGCCGGCATCGACGGCGTGCTGCTCGGCGACCCGAGCCGGTACGACAACGAGGTCCTGATCTCGCAGGACCCCGACATGAGCTGGCGCCCTTCGCGGCTCTACAAGTGGCGCGACTTCGCCCGCGCTGTCGCGATGATGCACCGGGTCGGCGTGGGCGAGCATCGCCTCTGGCTCGGCGATCCCGACGCCAGCGACGAGGTCCGCACCCAGCAGGCGCTCGTGAACCTCGCGGCGTTCCTCGCCCAGAGCATGAAGGAGACGATCCGCTACGACGCCTGCGACGAGAACAACTGGGACTCGTCGAACGGCTACCAGATCTCGAACTCGTGCGGTCAGCTCGGCCAGGACTACGGCGGCTACGACTGCGAGATGGCCTGCCCGCGCGATCCGACCATGCGCGCGACCGCGGTCACCCACGCCACCTGGTACGGAGCGCCCGGCCCGATGTTCTGCGCGCCCGACTCGGAGCTGCAGGCCGCCGGGCTCCTCACCGCCGACGGTCGCACCGGTCGCTGGAACCACGGTCACGACTGCTACCCGTACCCGGCCACCGAAGCCGGCTTCACGCCGAGCGGCCCCGCGTGGTCGCGCCCCGAGTGCGAGGTCTACGAGGGCCAGCGTGCCGGCGCCTGGGTCTGGGACGGCTCGGGCGGGTCGGTCGAGGGCTGCTGCTGGTGGGGCCGTGGCGTCATCCAGACCACCGGCCGCTGCAACTTCGGCGTGCTCAACCACTTCCTCGGGCGCACCCACCTGAACCCCGCGGAGCACACGCCGCCGGCGACCGTGCTCTACCCCGACATCGACTTCTGCCAGGACCCGGAGTCCATCTGCGCGAGCACGGACCACCCGGAGCTCAAGTGGGTCGCCGGCCTCTTCTACTGGATGAGCACCGTGCAGACCTACGACGAGGACGGCTGGGCCTACCTCGACCAGCTTCGCGCGTTCGTCGCCGGTGGCCTGAGCGGCAACGTCTTCATCGACGCGGTCAGCGGGATCGTGAATCGCGGCTGCCACGATGCACCTTGCGCGACCGGCCCGGTCGACGGCGTCGACGACCGGCGCGCCAACTTCGACAGCGTGCTCCGCGTGATGGCCCTGCGATGAAGTGCTAGGGCTGAGCCATGCGCTGGATCGCCCCCGTTCTCGTCGTCGCCCTCGCGTCGCTCGCCTTCGCCCAGGACATCGAGGTCCCCGCTGGCAACAGCCCGGATCTCTCGGAGGCCCCGCGCCGCCCCGGGCCGGGCAACGTCGACGACAAGGCTCGCACCCTCTTCGAGGCCATCAAGGCCGACGACGTCGAGGCCGGCAAGGGCTTCTTCATGAGTCGCGAGGTCTTCGCCGCCATCAAGGGCGTCTCCGATCCGGACCGCTTCTACGACCGCATGCTCCGCCTCTGGGAGCGCGACATTCACGCGCTCCACGCGCAGATCCCCGCCGAGGCGGAGTACGTCCGCTTCGAGTTCTCGCGCCGTCGCGGCTGGGTCGAGGTGCGCCAGGAGTCGAACCGGCTCCCCTACTGGGCGCAGCGCCACAACCACATCGTCTACCGCGTCGGTGACGAGGAGCGCCGCTTCGAGGTCCGAACCATGAACGCCTGGGGCGACGAGTGGTTCATCACCCACCTCAGCGAGTTCCGGAACTGATCGAGTCGTGGGCCGATTCGACTCTCGGGTCGTCGTGCGACTAGCGTGTACGTGATGAGGGGGAGGGTGATCGAAGGGCTGCTCGTGGGCCTGCTCTGTACGTCGGCCTGCAGCGAGCCGGCGGAGAGGGTCCCCACCCAGCCGCCACCCAACCGCCACCCGACCGACCTGCGGTCGCGGAGATCGAGCCGGCCGATGACGAGGACGTGCCCGCTCCGCCCGAGTCGGACACCGATCTCGGCTACGGCAAGCTCCTGGTCGAGCTCCGAGAGGGGCACGGGGCGGACGTCGCAGAGCGCATTTCGGCCGAGGTCGGCGGAAGCGAGCTGCAGGACGTCGGCGTCGGCGGGCTCTACATCATGAGGTTGAGCGCCTCGTCCGCCGAAGAGACTCGCGCCATCGCGGAGCGGGTGGGTGCTGACCCGGCGGTCGCGTCCGCGACCGGCGAGTGGGTGACGGACGGAGCGGCGGACCGAAGCACGTTGGAGCACCGCCGACATGCTTCGAGGTCCGAACCATGAACGCCTGAGGCGACGAGTGGTTCATCACCCACCTCAGCGAGCTCCGGAACTGAGCCGGCTGCGCCCTAGTCGGAAGAGCATCGCCATCACGGTGGTGGTCGGCATCGCGTTGCTGACCGTGGCGGTAGTCGTGGTCTTCGTGGGCGCGAAGCGTCGCTCCGTTGGCGACTACGTTCGGCGGATCGCGTCTCTGCCGGACCTGGGGGCACCGACCTATTCGTTCGACGACGCCGACACGACGGCGCGGGCCCGATGGCACCTGTCCTCGGAGCAGCGTACCCGCCTGATGGAGACGGGCGCCCTTCGTCGAGTTCACTCCGTCGGTGGCCCGGCGCTACCGGCCGACCTGGAGCCGTGCATGGCCGAGCCGTGTGAGGGACGGGAGTTCCGATCCCTCGAGGTCGGACACTGGGTCCTACTCGGGCACACCGAGCACAACAGCTGGTTCGGAGCCCTGTACGCGGACCGTACCTTCGACGTCATGGTCCACTACCCGGACTGGGGCGGAGGCTCTCCGCCGCCCTTCTTCATGGTCGACCAGTGGCTCGAGCTCGAGTGAACGAGGAGAGGTAGGACGTCGCCATGACGCTCGATGAAGCGAGAGCGCTCCTCGGGGTCGCCCCGGACTGCGACCGGACTCAGGTTCGTCGGGCGTATCTACGGGCGATCAAGGAAGCGCCGCCCGAACGCGACCCGGAGCGCTTCATGCTGTTGCGCGAGGCCTACGACCGGCTGCGGCGGGTGGTGGCCAACGATGCCAGTCCGGTGACCTCGGATGTCGACCGACTCTTCGCGGCATACAGCGCGGCAGGGACCGAGGAAGAACGAGAGGCTCATCGAGAGGATCGAGCGGCTGTGCCCTGGCTATCTGTGAGTGTCGCGCCGACAACGCGAGCTCAGAGCGTGGGGGCCTGGCTGCGGAAGTCCGCCGGGGCTCGCGCGAAGAGCTGCTGGCGCTCGGCGGAGTAGCCGAAGATCGCGTGGGGGAGGCGCTCCTTGAGCGCCATGAGCAGCGAGCTCGGGTCGATCTGGGCGAGGCTGAACTCGAGCTTCTTGCCGTCCTCGAGGTGGACGAAGATGTGGTAGTTGGGCACGCCGTTCACCTCGTGGGTGAACTGGTAGACCCAGCAGATGCGCTGCGGCTGCTCGAGGATGGCGCGCATGACCGGTGCGCGACTCGGGTCGCGGAGCGTCCAGGCCTTGGAGAACATGAAGAGGGCCGCGAGGATCGCGACCGCGCCGAGCGCGACCAGGAAGATGAGTCCCCCGGTGCCCGCGCTGTCGTCGAAGAAGGGCACCACCACGATTCCGAGACCCATCAGGAGCGTGATGGCGCCGGCGATGATCTGGGTGTTGCGGGTCTTCTTCACCATGAAGGTGATCAGACGGATCGGGTCCGACTGCGCGTCTTCGAGCGCCCTCCGCTCGAGCATCGGGCCGATGAACGCCCAGGCGGCGATGAGGAGGCCGAAGAAGACACCGAAGAGCAGGAGCGGGCTGGGCCGCGAGAGGCTGACCTCGAGCTGGCCCTTCTTGATGGTCACCGGGTTGCCGGGCCGGAGGGTGGCGAGCGCCGACTCTGGGGCGTCCTCGTCGGTGTAGGGGCCGACCCAGCCATCGCCGTCGTCGTCCCACGGCGAGCCCGGGTCGTGGATCTCGTAGCGGACGCCGTCCTCGGTCACCTCGAGCACCCGACCGGGCTTGCCCTCGGAGGCGAGCGCGTCGTCGTACTCGCTGGTCATGGCGAGGTAGGCGATCAGGCAGGCGGCCGTGATCAGCACACCGATGAGTGACTTCAGGATGGCCATCGCGATCGAGGATACGACGACCATCTGGTCATCCTTCCTCGTTTCCGAGCTACCCTTCCGGCTCCGAGAGGAGCGTCGAATGAGCACCCCCGTTCTCTACGTCGGTAACAAGAACTACTCGTCCTGGTCGCTGCGTCCCTGGCTCGCCCTCGCGTGGGCGGGCGTCGACTTCGACACGAAGGTCATCCCGCTCGGCGGCGACCACTACGGCAAGATGAACAACCCGGCGATCCTCGCCGTCAGCGCCACGGGCCGGGTACCGGCGCTCCACCTGCCGAGCGGCCGGGTCGTGCTCGAGTCGCTCGCGATCGCCGAGTGGGCCGCCGAGTCCGCGACCGAACCCGGCATCCTCCCGAAGGATCGCGAGCTCCGCGCCCAGTGCCGGGCGGTGAGCGCGGAGATGCACTCGGGCTTCGGCGCGGTCCGATCGGAGCTCCCGATGAACATCCGGCGGCGCACCGAGCCCCGCGACTGGAGCGACCTCGCTCGCCACGAGATCCAGCGTTTGATCGATCTGTGGCAGGAGCTGCTCGCGGAGCACGGTGGCCCCTTCCTCTTCGGTCACCGGACCATCGCCGACGCGATGTACGCGCCGGTCTGCACGCGTTTCCGGACCTACGGCGTCGAGCTCCCGGCAGCCGCGAGCGCCTACTGCGACGCCGTCTTCGCCGACGCGGACTTCAAGCGCTGGGAGCGCGACGCGCTCGCCGAGGAGTGGGCCATCGAAAGCACCGACGCCGTCTGAGGTCGACGGCGCGCCGAAGCACGTTCGCGGAGTGAGGCTCACCAGGCTCCGTCCGTGACTCGTCGGGAACGCCGCGCTACCCGCTCCCCATCGCGAGTGATGGGTGTGCGCGCGCGACCGAGTTGGTCATGGTCTCCGAGCGCGCTCGCGTACTTCTTCTCCTTCTCGTCGCCGCGGCTGGCTGTGGCGAGGCAACGGCCGAGCCCGATGGCGCATGGGTCGGCGCTTGGGCCGCGGCTCCAGGTGACTCGGGCCCGACCTACGCGGACCAGAGCCTGCGGCTGATCCTGACGCCGCTCCGTGGCGGTGATACCGCGCGAGTGCGGCTCTCCAATCGTTTCGGCGCCGGGCCGCTCACCTTCGAGCGCGCGCTGCTCGGGCGCCAAGCCTCTGGCGCCGACCTCGTCCCGGGCTCGAACGTCGCGCTCTCCTTCGCGGGGGCTCGTCGGGTCACGGTCCCGGCGGGTGACGAGATCGTCAGCGACCCGGTGCCGTTCTCCTTCGAGGCGTTCGAGCGTCTCGCGGTGAGCGTCTTCGTTCCCGCCCCTGGCGGCGCGACTCGGCACTTCGCTGCGCGTCAGACCTCCTACGTCGCCGCACCCGGCGCGGGCGACGTGGCCGCCGATGAAGCCGGCGACGCGTTCACCATGAGTATGACGAGCCGGCCCTTCGTCGTCGGCGTCGACGTCGTCGCACCTCGGGGTCATGGCGTGATCGTCGCCATCGGCGACTCGATCACCGACGGCGATCAGCGTGACGACACGTTCGCGGAGCTCTCGGTCGACGCCGACGCGCGCTACCCCGACTTCCTCGCGCGTCGCGTCGCGGAGTCGATGACGGGGACCTCCGTCGTCAACCTCGGCATCAGCGGCAACCGAGTGCTGCGGCCGGGCGTGTTCCCCTTCGCCGGGCCCTCGCTGGTCGCGCGCATCGAGCGCGACGTGCTCTGGCGCAGCGACGTGACCGACGTGATCGTCATGCAGGGCATCAACGACCTGGCGCTGGACCCCCAGCCCGAGGCGGCCGAGGTGATCGCCGGACTCTCGGCGGCGGTCGCCATGCTGAAGGAGGCGGTGGGCCCGAACGGCCCGCCGAACGTGATCGTCGGCACGCTGACACCGGCGGGAGGCGCGGCCGGGAGCTTCGGCCCGCTCTATGCGGACGCAGATGCGCGGAGGCGCGAGGTCAACGCGGCGATTCGCAGCGGCGAGCTCGGCGACGGCTTCGTCGACTTCGACGCCGCGGTGCGCGACCCCGACGACCCCTCACGTCTCGCACCCCAGTACGACCGCGGAGACGGTCTCCATCTCTCGCCTTCGGGGTACGAGCGGATGGCAGAGGTCGTGGATCTCTCCCTTCTCCAAGGCGCTACGCTCGCCGCACCCTGAGGGGGCGGGAAGGCCTCGTCCTATGATAAAACGAATCATGTCCCGCGCGCTCATCGCCATGCTCGCCATCGCCGGCTGGGGCTGCGCGGTGGACGTCTCCGGGCTCGGTCCGCCGCGCGCCGACGGCGGCACGGGCATGGACGACTTCGGACCCATCGGTGTCGATGCCCGACCGGTGGACTCCTTCGTCCCGGGCACCGACGCGCAGCCGGTCGATTCGTTCGTTCCACCGCCGGACATGTGCAGCCCGAGCGCCGAGATCTGCAACGGCATGGACGACGACTGCAACGGCATCATCGACGATGGTCTGAGCAGCGGTCCCTGCGATGGCGACGCCGACGGATGCATGGACGGACTCAGCGGGTGCTCCGGTGGGAGCCCGACCTGCACCGACGCCGCTCCGACCGCCGGCATGGCCTGCGATGGTCCCGACCCGGACACGGTCGCGGACGGCAGGCTCAGCTGCATGGGCGACGTGCTCGTCTGTGAGGGCGACTGCGTCGAGATGGCGGAGACCTGCGACCGGACCGACCAGAACTGCAACGGCATCATCGACGACGACGGCGCCTGCGACGTGGACGACGTCAGCTGCAGCAGCCGTCAGAACGCCGGTCGTGTCTACCAGTTCTGCACGGTGGCGGGCGGTGGCTACAGCTACGGAGAGGCGCTCTCCTACTGTGAGGACCGCGGCTACGATCTGGTGCGCATCGCGGACCCCGCCGAGCACGCTTTTCTCGCCATGCACATCGGCGGCATGAGCTGGTGGAGCAGGGCGCGAATCCTCTCCAACAACCCGAACGATCGCCGTGACAAGTGGCGTTGGCGTTGGTCCACCACGGACGAGATCGACGGCGACCCCTGGGGCGGTGGCGAGCCGAGTGGCAATGGCAGCTGTGGTCAGCTGCGTTCGAGCGACGGCCTACTCGACGATCGAGACTGCGACGACGAGATCGGTTTCGTGTGCGAAGCCGGCGCGCTCTGATCTCACGGCAGCGCGTAGCTGTTGTGCGTGTGGTGGTGGTGGAACGCCCAGCCACCGTCGTTGCCCCAGCCGAGCCGTGAGGCCCGGCCGTGTTCTTCCGGTGTGATGTCGCCGGCCACCCGCAGCGCATCGAGCTCGCGCTCGAAGTCGTCCGCGAGCGTCTCGTCGATGCCGAAGACCCGGACCAGCGGCGTCGTCGCGAGCTTTGCGAACCAGTACGCCTGCCGTGGCCAGTCGATGATGTTCTCTTCCGTCGTGCAGAAGTAGCCGTCGTTGTAGGTGCCCGCGACGCCGTTGCCGTTGTCGTCGCTCCCGTCGCCGCAGATGATCTGCGGGTTGTTGGAGCCGTCCGTCTGGTAGTAGGCGATGTCGAGGTCGCTGCCGGTGTGGGTCGTGGTCGGGTGGCGCGGGCTGCCGCTGTCGATGCCCGGGGTCATGCCATCCGCTTGCGCGAGATCGGCGAGTCCGATCGGGTTCGTGCCCGGGAAGCGGAGCAGCACCTCGCAGGCCGCGTGCCGGACCAACATCGTCAAGTCACGGCGGAGGTACGAATAGCGCTCGAGCGTTCCGATGTAGTAGCCGTCCGCGATCGCTTCGGCGCTCGTCCGATCGAAGGAGCCGGGCATCGGGATCAGCTCGGTGCAGTGGCTGCCTTCGCAGCGCCAGTCGGGGCAGCCGTTCGCCAACACACACTCGCCGTCGGTGCAGGTCGCGCCGTCTCCGCAGGCGCCGGTCGGCACGCTCGGCGAGCAGACGTCGCTGCACACGCCGTCGACGCAGGTCTGGCCGCCCTCGCAGGTGCCGTTCGGCTCCTCGGCCGAGCAGGCACCCACGCCACAGACGCTCCCGCACATCGGGTCGCAGCTCGAGGTCTCGGTGAAGACGCAGGAGCCGTCGCCGTCGCACTCGCCCGCGCAGATGAAGCTGTCGCAGTCCGGCCAGCAGACGCTGTCCTCGCTACCGCTGAAGCCCCAGCAGCGCGAGCCAGGGTTGCACTCGGCGGTCGAGCCACCCTCGGCGCACGCGCCGGCCGCGCGCTGCATGCAGATGCCGTAGACGCACATCCCCGGGTGGGCGTCGTCGCCTTCGCAACCGGCGTCGCACGTACATGCCGAGCCCGGTGGCTGGGGCATCACCGGCGGACCCGCGTCGGTCATGACCATCCCCGAGTCGGCGTCCGGGAGCAGGCCCGCATCCCCGCCCATCACCGCGCCGTCGTCTCCGCACGCGAGCATTGCCGCACATTGTGCGACCAGTAGTGCTCTCCACCACATCATCCTACCCTCCGGTCGCCCGTGATGCCCCAGCCGACCGAGCGACGCAAGCGCCGGTCCGCGCTTTCGTTGCCATCGTCCCCCCCATTGGGTAAGCACCGGCGTGGACAGCTTTCGGATCCGCGGTGGTGCCAGGCTCGAGGGATCGCTCCGTGTGAGCGGCGCGAAGAACGCGGCCCTGCCGATCCTCTGCGCCGCTCTCCTGGCCGACGGGGAGCATCGCTTCCGCAACGTGCCGGCGCTGCGCGACGTCGCGACGATGGGCCAGCTCCTCGAGACGATGGGCCTGACCGTCGTCCAGGACGGGTCGGTGCTCGACATCACGAGCCGCGCCGTGAACGAGCCGGTCGCTCCCTACGAGCTGGTGAAGAAGATGCGGGCGTCGGTGCTCGTGCTGGGTCCGCTCGTCGCGCGCTACGGCGAAGCGACGGTCTCGCTGCCCGGTGGCTGCGCCATCGGCGCGCGACCCATCGACCAGCATCTCAAGGGGCTCGAGGCGATGGGCGCGAAGGTCGACCTCGACCACGGCTACGTGCACGTGAAGGTGCCGCGCGGTCGACTGACCGGCGCCGAGGTCGTGCTCGACATGCCGACCGTCACCGGCACCGAGAACCTGATGAGCGCTGCGGTGCTCGCCGAGGGGCGGACCACGCTGGTCAACGCCGCGCGCGAGCCGGAGATCGAAGAGCTCGCGCGGGTCCTCAACAAGATGGGCGCCAACGTGACCGGGGCTGGCACCGACGTGATCGTCATCGAGGGCCGCGAAGGGCTCGAGCCGGTGGACCACGCGATCATGGCCGACCGCATCGAGGCAGGGACCTACATGGTCGCCGCTGCCGCGACGAAGGGGAACGTCTACCTCGACGGAGTGACCTTCGATCACCTCGAGGCCGTCGCCGCGAAGATGCGCCAGGCGGGTTGTGAGGTGGAGCGCGAGGGCGAGGGCGTCCGAGTGGTCGCCGAGGGCGACCTGAAGGCCGTCGACATCAAGACCGCGCCGCACCCGGGCTTCCCCACCGACATGCAGGCGCAGCTCATGGTCCTCATGGTCATGGCGAAGGGCCAGAGCGTGATCGAGGAGACGATCTTCGAGAACCGCTTCATGCACGTGCCCGAGCTCAACCGCATGGGCGCGAACATCTCCGTCCACGGCCGCACCGCCACCGTGAAGGGCGTCGACTCGCTGCAGGGCGCGTCGGTGATGGCCACCGACTTGCGCGCGAGCGCGTCGCTCGTGATCGCTGGGCTCCTCGCGCAGGGCGAGACCGAGGTGCTGCGCGTCTATCACATCGACCGCGGGTACGAGCACATCGAAGAGAAGCTCGCCGGGCTCGGCGCGACCATCGAGCGCGTCCCCGGAGCGAGCGCTTAGGGGGACGCCGTCGTGGACGCGCCGATCACGATCGCGATCCCCAAGGGTCGCGTGCTGGAGCAGCTGGTGCCGCGCCTCGACGCGGCGGGTCTCGACACCGGTCCGCTGACCAAGCGGAGCCGCAAGCTCATCCGTGAGCTGCCGCCCTTCGCGCACGCGGGCGGCACCCACCCCGGAGCGCGCTTTCTGTTGCTCAAGCCCGACGACGTACCGACCTACGTCGAGTACGGCACCGCCGACATCGGCGTGGTCGGCCGCGACGTGCTCCTCGAGCGCGAGTACGACCTCTACGCGCCGCTCGATCTCGGCATCGGCAAGTGTCAGCTCGCGGTCGCCGCGATGAAGGGCGCGACCTATCCGCCGCCGACCTCGGGGCTGCTCCGGGTCGCCACCAAGTTCTCGCGGGTCGCGACGCGTCACTTCGCCCAGCGGGGTATCCCGGCCGAGGTGCTCTACGTGCAAGGCAGCGTCGAGCTCGCGCCGCTGACCGGCTTGAGCGATGTGATCGTGGACATCGTCGAGACCGGCGAGACGCTCCGGCAGAACGGCCTGGAGGTCGTCGAGCACGTGGCCGATGTCTCGAGCGTGGTGGTCGCGAACCGCGTCGGGCTCAAGCTCCGCCGCGAGCTGATCGCCCCGATCCTCGACGCGCTCGACACCGAGAGCTGACTCGGAGCGCCTCGGGCGTCCGATTTATTGCGTCGACACACCCCCGCTGGGGGCTTGCTCGAGATGACGAGCGCCCGACACCTGTGAGAGCATCGACCCGCTCGGATGGGGACGGCCTGGGGGAACGGCCGACGTGTGTCCGGGCTTCGGAAGGAGAGCTCTGAATGCGCTCAGCTGGACCCATTGCATTGATCATCGGGATTGCCGCCGCGGGATGTGGAGGCACGGTCGCTCTGAACGAGACGACGCCCGTGCAAATCCGCGGCGAGAGGCCGCCTCCCCCACCGCCGCCGCCGGAGCCGCCGCCCCGCGTGGAGGTCGAGGAGACACGAATCCGGGTCGACGAGAAGATCCACTTCGCCTTCGACGAGGCGACCATCGAGCACGACTCGGACAGCCTGCTGCAGGAGATCGCTCAGGTGATGACCGACAACCCGCAGCTGGTGAAGATCAAGATCGAGGGTCACACCGACAGTCAGGGCAGCACCGCCTACAACCAGGACCTGTCCACGCGCCGGGCGAACGCCGTCATGGAGCGCTTGGTCGAGAACGGTGTCGCCGCCGAGCGTCTCGAGGCCGTCGGCCACGGCGAGTCGCGCCCGCTCGACACCAGCGAAACCGAAGAGGCGCACGCACGAAACCGGCGCGTGGAGTTCAACATCGTGGAGACGGACGACTCGCTTCGACCCTCGGCCGACGCCGCGGGTGAAGGCGACGACGCCGACGTCGAGGAAACGGCCGACGCCGAGGAAGGAGAGGGCGAATGACCCGCGCCATGCTCATCATCAGCGCGCTCGCGCTCAGCGCGTGTGGGATCGGCGACGCCCAGTCGCGCCTCCGCACCGCCGTCGACGCCAAGCAGGCGGAGATGAACAGCTGCTACACCACCGCGCTCGCGCGCGACCAAGCGATCCAGGGCGAGGTCCAGGCCACCCTCCACGTCGAGGGCTCCACCGGACACGTCCAGCAGGTGGAGTTCGGGGAGGGGCAGGTCACCGACCCGGCCCTTCGCTCGTGCCTCAGCAACGTGCTCCAGAGCGTGACGCTCTCGAACGCGCCGAAGAAGAAGCTGGAGGTGCTCTACACCTTCCGGCTCACCGCCTCGGACTGACGGTACGGACGGGGCCGATTGACCCCCATGGTCGGCTCCGACCCCAGACAGCTGGGGTCGATAGTCACCATTGGGTGGCCACTTCGCCGGTCACTCCCGGGTTGGGGCGACGTGTGAGGCATGGCACGACCTGTGCTCCTTGGTGGTACACCCATGTCCACCACCCGCCTCCTCCGCTGGCTCGCCCCCCTCTCCCTCGCCTTCGCGTGTGCGCCCTCCGGCGGTCTGCACTCGCTGGACCCGGACGCCGAAGGCGACCCCGCCCATGGTGACGCCGAACAGGTGCTCACCGGGGCGGAGATCGTCGACAGCTGGACCGAGCTCGACGACTACCTGCTCGCGCCCGGCGTGAGCGCGCCCGAGGGTGCGAACCGAGTCGCGGTGCTCGTCACCATGGGCACGCCGGATCTCACGCCGCGCCTCGAGGCGCGGGCGGTCGAAGGCGGCGTGGCGAGCGGCACCTGGCAGCCGGTCGAGTGGACCTGGAGCGAGCACGACCAGCACGTGGGCATCGTGGACTTCGGCACCATCGTCGACGGCGCTCAGGTCCGAATGCCGCCAGCCGACGCCGAGATGATCCGCCAGATCCGATGGTCGGCGACCTACGTCGACGAGAGCGCCGCCGTCGGTGACGCGAGCGATGCGCTGGTCGGCAGTCGCTCCGATGCGCTCGCGGGCGAGCTCGCCGCCGCCGGTGTGGTCAGCCGCGCCTCGTGGGGTGCGCGCTCCACCCGCTGCTCCAGTCGCAACCCCAGCAAGCATCGGATGGCCATCCACCACACGGTCACTGGTGCGACCAACCCGGAGCGTCAGGTCCGCGGCATCCAGGCCTATCACATGGACGGTCGCGGCTGGTGCGACGTGGGCTACCACTTCCTGATCGGCACGGACGGCACCGTCTTCGAGGGCCGCCCGCTCGATCTGCTCGGCGCCCACGTCGGCGGCCACAACACCGGCAACATCGGCATCTCGCTGGTCGGCTGCTTCCAGAACAGCGGCTGTGCTGGTCTGAGTGGTCCGCGCACGCCGCCGGCCGCCATGATCTGCGCCGCGGGCCAGCTGGCCAACGTGCTCTCGTCGCGCTTCGGGATCACCGTCAACGACGGTTCGCTTCGCGGTCACACGCAGCATGGGGGCGCGAGCACCTCGTGCCCCGGCGCGAACACCCTGCCGCTGCTCGGCGACATTCGCGCCATCGCACGCAGCGGCATGTGCGACGGCTCCGCGCCGCCCCCCACCGCGCCGCCGCCCACCTCCGCGGGTCGCTGCGTGCACAGCAACGGCGGCGTGTACGGCGACCGCGCGTGCTCGGCGGGTTGGCAGTGCTGCGGTGGTTCCTGGACCACCCGTGACGCCGGCTGTGGCAGCTGCGCGTGCACCGAGGCGAGCGGTTCGGTGGGCTGCGAGGGCGAGGCCGCGCCGCCGCCCGAGACGAGCGCCTGCGTGCACAGCTTCGGCGGCACCTACCCGGAGCGCGGCTGCTCGGCGGGCTACCAGTGCTGCGACGGTCGCTGGCAGGAAGGCGCCGGAAGCTGCGGCAGCTGCGCCTGCACCGAGGCGAGCGGAACCGAGGGCTGTTCGCCGGAGCCGGCTCCCGCGCCGGAGCCCGAGCCTGCAACTGCGCCGCCTGGGGCGAGCTGCGTGCACAGCTACGGCGGCGTGTACGCCAACACCGCCTGCTCGGCGGGCTGGCAGTGCTGCGACGGTCGCTGGCAGGAAGGCCCCGGGAGCTGTGGGCGCTGTGCGTGCACCGAAGAGACCGGCACCGAGGGTTGCGGCCAGAGCGCCTGCGAAGGCGGCGGAGAAGGGACCCACGCCGGTCTCAGCCAGGGAGGCGCCGAGATCCCGCGCGCCGGGCTGAGCAACGACACGCTTCGTCGCACGCTCGGGGTGGGGACCGAGCCCTATGGCGACCAGGTCATTCACGAAGGGTTGCCCTACGTGCGCGGCAAGATCTCCTGGTTCGGCAGCCCCGACGACCGGAGCATCCCGACCAGCGGCACCGGCGCGATCACCGGCGAGCGCGTCCGCTACCTGAACGACCCGGTCGACCCGTCTGCGGAGACTCTCGCGGCGCGACCGGCGGACTACTACTGGATCGCGATGCGCTGGAACTACGAGCCGCGGGGTCGCGAGTTCTGGCGCAACGCGCGCTTCGTGCTGACGAACCCGGCGACCGGCGCCAGCGTCGTGGCGCGAGCCGTGGACTGGGGCCCGCACACGCGCACCCGGCGAGTGGTCGACGTGTCGCCGCAGGTGATGAGCGACCTCGGACTCGTGACCGACCAGGACGTGCTCGTCGCGTTCGCGGCGCCGGGCACCGCGCTCGGGCCGGCCGAGGCGGCGGCCTGCGAGCCGAGCGCGGAGGCCTGCGCGGAGGCCACGGCCTGCGGCGCGTGCAACGGCGTGGCCGGTTGCGGCTGGTGCGAAGCGAGCGGTGAGTGTGTCCCGGACTCCGAGCGCGCGAGCTGCGGCGAACCGGACTGGCGTGACGAGCCGAGCGCCTGCGAGCCCTGCGACTTCAGCGACTGCGGGAGCTGCGCCGACAGCGGCTACTGCTCCTGGTGCCCGGGCGTCGGGTGCATCAACGACGCCATCGACCACGAGGTCGCGATGTGCGGTGGTGAGCCCATCGCCACCGCCGCCGGCTGCTGACGACCGGGCCCTCCAGATCCCCCGCAGAACCAGTGTTGCAGGATGGGGACAAGATCACCCCCCGGATCCCCCTGTGAAACAGGGCCTTCCGAGCACGAAATGCATTCTCTCCCAGTGGAACTTCTCCGCCTCCGCAAGAGTGCATTTCGTGCTCGGATCCCCTTGCAAAATAGGGCGATCCGCGGGGTGATCCTGTCCCCGACTACTGGCAGCGGGCGCGGCCGCCGACGCAGCGCTGGTCCGGGTCGCAGATCTGGCCGCAGCAGTCGGTGTTCGAGGCGGGCGACTCGCAGCCGGTGGAGAGCGAGCCGTCGCAGTCGGCTGTGCCCTCTTCGCAAGCGAGCGGGGTGTACAGCCGGTCGCCGGGGTTGGAGTGGCAGCCGAGGACGAGCATCAGCAGCGCGAGCCTCACTCGCCGATCTCCTTGCGGTAGGTGATCTGGATCTCGGAGTAGCCGAGCCGGTCGAGCGCCGTGCGGGTGCCCTCGTTGAAGGGCCAGGTCGCCACCTCGACGAGGCCGCAGCCCGCCTCGGCGAAGATCTTCTCGAGCGTCTCGAAGAGCCGTCGGCCGATGCCCGCGCCGCGGACGGTCTCGTCGACGTACCAGTCGCCGACCACGCCCTTGCGGCGGATGACGCGGCGCTCGTCGTTCTCGATGGTGCCCGTGATGTAACCCACCGCCTTCCCGTTGCCGACGGCGAGGAGCACGACGACGGAGGGATCGCGGAGCATGGCGGCGACGTCTTCGGCGAGGACGGTCTCGAACGAGCGGTAGGCGAAGAGGCGCTCCATCCCGGCCGGCATCACCGACGCGCGGTGCTCGAGATAGAGCGCGCGGTGGAAGGCTTCGACCACCGGACGGTCGGCGAGGTCGGCCTGCCTGAGCTCGACGTCCATCGGAGGAGTCCTAAACCAGAGTTCGTGATTCTGGAAATGGGATCGGGCGAGGCATCCGGCTTCGCAATTCGCGATCCGCGGCAACGAAGGACGGCCCGTAGGCCATTCGAGGCGCTCGGGCGCGGAGTGCGGCGTCGGGGACCGGCGAGGGCGTATCCAGAATCACGAACTCTGGTTTAGCTGCCCCGGACGGCGGCGACCACCGCGGCGAGCGACTCGCCGCTCGGGCAGATCACACCGTGGGCGCCCGCGATGCGCGCGGCTTCCGCCAGCCGCGGTCGCGCGTCGGGGCTGGCGGCCTGCAGGCTGACGAGCACCGGGTGATCGCAAGCGGCGGTGATCTCTGGCAGCAGCGCCAGATCGGGGAGCCGTCGCGAGGAGCCATCGACGAGGATCAGTCGGCCGTTGCCGCGCTCGCGCACGAAGCGCGCCGCGTCGAGCCACTCGGAGAGCCGCGAGCCGGGAAGCCGCGAGATCGCGACCGCCGCGTCGACGTGGCCGAGCTCGCGCAGCAAGACGGTGTCGTGCATTCGCGCCGGCGGCACCACCAGTAGCTCCGCGCGACGGGTGAGCTCGCGGACGTCGGCCGCGTGGTCGACGGGTAGGGCGATCGGGAGGGAGCGTTCGTGTGCCGCCCGGACCACGGCTTCGCGCGCCTTGCCGATGAGTCCGCCCTCGCTGAGGAACGCGCCCCAGTAGCCCTGGGCGTTGGCGTCGCGGGCGGCGGCGGCAGCTTCCGCGGGGTCATCGCCCGAGGCGGGACCGGCGAAGACGACCGGCACCGCGCCGATCTCCAGCCGATCGCCGACGCGGACCACGCCCTGGGCAGGCGCGGGTTTCGGGGTCGCGGCTTTGGCGGCGGGCTGCGCAGGCTCCACCGGCCGAGACTCGGGCAGCGTGCGCGCCGGGTAGCAGCCGAGCACGCGCAGGTAGCTCGTCTCGGCGCCGAGCTGCTCGAGGGCCTCAGCGACGTTCGGGTCGTCGATGTCGCCCTCGAAGTCGAGGTAGAAGCGGTACTCCCACGGCGTGTTCGGACGCGGTCGGGACTCGAGCTTGGTCAGGTTCAGCCCGTGCTCGCTGAGCACCGCGATGCCCCGCGCGAGGGCGCCGCGCTCGTGCTTGGTCGCGAAGACGAGCGAGGTCTTGCAGGGCAGCCGTGGGTCCCGGGGCTCGTCCTCGCGCGCGACGATGACCATTCGGGTCAGGTTCTCGCGCTGATCCTGGACGTGGCGCCGGAGGATCGGGAGACCGTAGATGCGAGCGGCTTCCTCGCTCGCGATGGCGGCCTGGCTGAGGTCCTGCTCGCGCTTCACCTTGGCGACCGAGAGCGCCGTGTCCTCGGACGCCTCGGCGTGGCAGCCGGGGAGGCTGCTCAGGAAGGCGCGGCACTGCGCGAGCGCGACGGGGTGCGAGTAGATCCGCCGGATGCGGTGGAGCGGCACGTCGGCGAGGCCGATGAGGCAGTGCTCCACGCGCTGCACCTCTTCGCCGACGAGGCGGAGGTCGTACTCCGCCAGAAGGTCGTAGCTCTCGTTGATCGAGCCGGCGGTCGTGTTCTCGATCGGGAGCACGGCGTACGCCAGCGCACCGTCGCGGACCGCCTCGAGCATCGAGCGGAAGTCGGGGTAGCCGCGGAAGATGGCGGCCTTCCGCGCGCTGAAGAAGCGCTGGGCGCACATGTGGCTGTAGGCGCCCTCACCGCCTTGGAAGCCCACGGTGATCGTGGCTTCGTCGCCGGCGCGGCCGGCGAGGCGTTCGATCTGAACGCGGAGCGAGTGGTCGAGGACCTCGCGGAAGACGCGGGTCACGAGGAACGCGTCGAGGCCCGCTTCGCGGCCGAGGTCGACCAGCTTGCCGAGGAGCGCTTCCTCTCGGGCAGGGTCCCGGACGACGGCGCCGCCGCGGCTCTTGCGCTCGGCGACGCGCTCCACGAGGCGCACACGCTCCGCGAGCGCCTCGAGGAGGCGGCGGTCGACCGAGTCGAGGGCGCTTCGGACCGAGCCGAGCGCGTGGGTGCTCTCGGGAGGGGGGCTCGCGGTCGTGGCCGGAGTGTCCTCCGGCGGGTCGTCTTCGGGTGCGCGGCTCACGCCGGGGCTCTACCACCGGGAGAGTTTCCTCACAAGCGGCGCGCGTCGAGCGGCGGCTCGCCCGTGCTATGGCAGCGCCATGCGTTGGTTCCGCCGCCCCATTCGACCGCTCCTCGTGCTCTTCGCGCTGGCCCTGCCCTTCATGGCCGGGGCGCCGGCGGAGCCGGTGCAGGGACAGCGTGCGCCGCAGCGGGCGCCCATCCCGGACGACGCGCCGCCGCTCCCGGAGAACGGGACGCAGTGCAACTATCAGACGCCCCAGCCCGACATGGTCCGGGAGAACTTCCTGCCGCGGTGGACGCAGCCGCCGGAGGAGCAGGCGCGGCGCCGCGGGCTGCAGGAGCAGGCGGTTCGCTACCGAACCGAGCAGTACGGCTACTTCGAGGGCTTCGGCGACTCGGACTGGAACGACACGACCCCGATGGACAACTCGGAGCGGGTCGAGTTCATGGGCCTCAACGTGCGGCTCAACAAGAAGATCCTGCCAGCGCTCGCGTGCGTCGAAGAGGTGCTGAAGGTCGAGTGCGCGGACTCGGGCTACGACCCGGTGCGGCTCTCGGGGCTGCGGACGCGGAACACCTACCACAACGGCCAGGTCTCCAATCACGTCTACGGCATCGCCATCGACGTGGATCCCCATCTGAACACTTGCTGCATGTGCGTGGCGCAGTGGGGCGATCATCCGCTCTGTCAGCGCGACGTGGAGTCGATCTACGAGCGCATGTCGATGCCCTCGTGCTGGGTGCACGTCTTCGAGCGCTTCGGTTTCTACTGGCTCGGTCGCGATCGGCTGCAGGACACGATGCACTTCGAGTTCCTCGGCGACCCCGACCACATCCTCAAGAGCCAGGGCCACCCGCCTCACATGCCGGAACCGGAACCGGAACCGGAGCCCGAGCCGGAACCCGAACCCGAGCCCGAAGTCGAGACCCCCGAGCCCGCCGCGACCATGGAAGCCGCGCCCGAGGCCACGACGGAAGCCGAGCCCGAGGCCACGACGGAAGCCGAGCCCCCGCCCAGCGGCGGCTGCGGCTGCCGCCTCGCCGGCCACTGAGATTCGGGGAAGATTCGGGGACACTCCCCCCTCCCGGAACCCCCTATTTCCAAAGGGGCTCCGAGAGCAAAATGAAGACTGTCCGCAGGGCCTTTCGCCTTGGTGCCACGGACCGGTGCCCGTTGGAGGGTTTTCATTTTGCTCTCGGAGGGCCCTGTTTTTGCGGGAGTTCGGGAGGGGGGGAGTGTCCCCGTCAATTACGACATGCGGCGCGCGGTGTGTCTCACCAACGACTCGGTAGTGCGGCTGAGCACGAGCGCGGCGCCGACGACGCTGTTCACCTCGGGGGACCAGGGCGTCCACATCGACACGAACAGCTGGCTCATCGTGATCTGAGTCGAGCGCTCAGCGGGTCAGCTGCGCCACGGCGGCGTCGAACGCATCGCGTTCTTCCGTCGTGGGTTCGAGCGAGACCGACTCGCCCGCAACCCGCACTTCTCGGATGGCCCGCGCGTCAGCGCCGAAGACGACGGCGTCGGTCAGCGCGGGGCCGGAGTCGGGGGCGCCCAGGAGCGAGGCGTCGTTGGCGTCGAGCACCACCTCGTCGCCGTCGTTCGCTTGACCGATCGCTGCGCTGCCGAGGTTCGTGCCGGCCTCGAGAAGGGCGGTGCCGTCAGCGGCGAGCGCTCGCCCCTCCGCGCGGACGCGTTCGTCGAGCTCGACGGCGCGGAGCTCTTCCAGAGCGTCGGAGCGCGCGTGGGAGTCGACGCCCACGCAGAGCCGCACGCCCGCGTCGCGGAGCTGCTGCACGTCCGGTGAGCCGTCGCCGAGATCGCGCTCGGTGGTGCGGCAGAGGCACGCGAAGCTGTCACCGAGCAGGCGCGCCTCGTGCGGCCGAAGGTGGGTCGCATGTACCGCGACGAAACGCTCCGAGAGGATGCCCTCGTCCGCGAGCAGCTCGACCGGTCGCTTGCCGTGCTCGGCGAGACACTCGGCGAGCTCGCGCCGCTGCTCGGCGACGTGCGCGTGGAGCGGGAGCCCGTGCTCGTCGCAGTAGTCACGCGCCGCGCGCAGCCACTCCACCGGCACCGCGCGCACGCTGTGGGGCGCGAGACCGAAGCGGACGCCTTCGTCGCCCGCGAAGCGCTTCCGGAGCTCGTCCACGTCGGCGAGCGCATCGCGCACGTCGCCGTCGACGAAGCGCTTCTGGGTCGGCTCGAGCGGCCGCCCCCAGCCGCCGCGGGCGTAGAGCACCCGAAGCAGCGTGATGCGAATGCCCACCTCGCGCGCGGCGCGGATCACCGACTCCGCGAGCACCACCCGGTCGTCGTAGGGCGTGCCGTCCGGTTGGTGCTGGACGTAGTGGAACTCACCGACCGCGGTCACCCCGTTTCGCGCCAGCTCGCGGAAGGCGAGCCGCGAGAGCGCGAAGATCGACTCCGGATCGAGTCCGGCCGCGAAGCGATACATCAGCCCGCGCCAGCTCCAGAACGACCCCTCGCCGGCACGCGCGAGCGCGTGGGTGCGTCCGCGCAGACCGCGCTGGAACGCGTGCGAGTGAGCGCTCACCAGGCCGGGCAGGACGATGGTCTCGCCCTCTCGCCGGACCTCACTCATCGCCTTCGGCCGCTCGCTGACGCTCGAGGCGTTCCCGCACCTCGTCTTCCTTCTCCTTGCGATCGCTCCGCGCGGCGGTCCATCCATCGCCGAGCTCGGCCGCCCGGGCGCGCGCCGTCTCCTCGGTCCGGAAGCACTCGCCGCGCTCCCGGCCCTTCGAGAGGCACCACGGATAGAGCTGGTACTCGTTCGCCTTCTCGTAGGCCTCGAGCGCTTCCACCAGCTCGCCCCGCCGGCGGTGGTCGCCGCCGACGAAGCGGTAGTAGTCGTAGCGCACGTCGTTCAGCAGGGTGATCGAGACCAGCATCGCGCCGCCGGCGACGATCGCGCCGATGCCCCAACCGCGGGCGTCGCTGAGGCGCCCCTTCCGCTCCGCGACGACGACACCCACCACGAGCATGGCGGAGAGCAGTCCGCCTGCGACGCTCGTGCCTGGCAGGTCGAGGCTCATCGCCACCGCCAAGCTGGAGACGAGCCCGACGCCGAGGAAGAGCCAGGGCGCGCCCCGCGGTGCGTCGCCGAGGCGCTCGCGCAGGAAACGCGCGGGCCAGCTGAACGCGGCGCCCACCGGTCGGAGGATCTCCACCGGCAGGAAGACCACGAAGAGGACGAGCAGCATGTAGTAGCTGAACCAACCGATCTCGAGCTCCATCCGCTCGGCGCCGACGTGAAAGCTCAGCGGCGCGAGTCCGAGGGCTGCGATCAGATAGCGCTTCCAACCCCCGAAGCGCTCCTGCTTCGCGGCGAGCAGGTAGCCGGTCGCGCCGACCAGCTGCACCAGGATCGCGCCGGTCGCCATGAGCTTCCAGAACGAGTCGACCTCCATCGTGCCGATCACCGGGAGGCCCTCCGGGCCGATGGCCTGCGCCTGAAGCTCCTGGAACGCGTCCGAGTTGCCGAGGCGGCGGAGCGCGTGACCTTCACGCCAATCGGGCGCGAGCTTCGTGATCGCGGTGTAGAAGTAGACGATCGCGCACGTCACGCAGAAGCTCACGTAGGCCCACGCGCTGGTCGGCTTTCCCTCCGACTTCGGGCCCTCGTCCACCATGAGGATGAGGAGCGCGCCGAGGAGGATCGCCGTGGCCCGCAAGCCGATCACCAGGGTGCCTTCCCCCAGCAGGCGGTCGAGCGGTGAACGCACCCCGCACGCCGCCATCGTCGCGTCCGCGACGAAGACCAGCAGCAGGAAGCCGCCGATCACGCGGCCGCGCCGGAGGTCCTTCTCCGACGTCTCCTCGCCGGTGCCGGTGGGACCGAATACCTCCGTCGCCGCGGGCACGGGGAAGAACATGAAGCTGAAGAGCAGCAGCGAGATCAGGTAGTGGTGCTGGTAGCTGTCCAGCATGCTCATCGACCACCCATAGGTGTAGAGCCCGAAGAGCACGGCGAGACCCACACGCGCTGGCCGCACCGCCATCACGAGCGAGAGCCACCCGGTGAGCACCAGCGTGCCGATGTAGAGCCCCGGCGTCGGCGTCGGGAGCAGCTCCAGGATCCCGAAGTGCGCGACGTTGAAGTCGCCGACGCCGTAGCGGCCGGCGTGAGGGATCAGGTCCACCCAGCAGTCGAAGGCGAGGAGCAGGAGCGTCAGTCGCAAGAGCAGGTAGGGCCGCACGGCGGCGACCTGCCCGAAGAAGTAGCGGTCGAACCCACTCTCGAGCCGCTCCCGCGAACCCCCCTTGCCCTTGCTCGTTCCCGTGGCCTTGGCCGAGTCGTTCGACGTCAACTTCGTCCCCGACGACGACTCGTCCTTCGGAATCGACGACGACCCCTTCGACGATCGAAGCTTCGGCTTCTTCTTCTTCCGCTTCCCCATCTACTCGTCCTCGAGGATGAGCTGCTCGGGGAGCTCTTCGGTGCCGCTCGCACAGTCGCGGCGATAGATCTGCGGCGCGAGACGGGTACCACTCGGCGTCACGCAGACGTTGGTCAGCGTCGCCTCTTCCACGCCGTCTTCCTCGCAGCGCTTCGCCAGGAACGCCCGGATCACGTCCTCGCGGTTGCGCGCCATCGTGTTGATCCACGCCTGGTGAATGACCTTCGGCATGTCGACCGGGCGCTCCTGCCCGTCGGCGACCTCGGTGGCACCCGGCCGGCAGCTGTGCAGACGGACCGCCGAGAACATCCGCCAGGCGAAGCGCTCGTCGTAGGGGTCGGCGCGGACGTAGTACGTCAGCGGCACGATCATCTGGAACGCCAGGAACCCGAAGATCACGAGCCGGAAACGCTTTCGCCGTCGGCCCATCGGCACCGGCAGCTCCGCCGGCTCGACATCGGCGTCGGGGGCCGGATCCTTGGCGTCGTCGTCGCTCATGAAGGGGCCGAATCCTCACGCGGCGACCATGGCAGGTCAAGGACCGCGCTACCCTCGACACTCGATGCGCGTCGGTCTCAACCTCCCCTGGATCGCGTGTGGCCACGACTTCGGCCACCGGCCACCCCCTTGGAACGGCGGCAGCGCGCCTCCGAAGCGCGATTGGGCCGCGCTTGGACACGAGCTCGGCGCGTGGCGCCGCGAGCTCGGCGTGGAGGTCGTTCGCTTCTGGGTCCTCGCCGCCGGCGTGAACTACCCGGTCGGCGCCGATCCGCGCGACCACTTCGCCCTCGCGCCGCTCAGTCCGGAGGACGCGCTCCTCGGTCGCGGCGGTCGCTGGCTCCGCGGGGCCCTCGTGCGCGCCACCTGGAAAGAGTCCCAGCGCTTCGTCCTCACCTCGAAGACCCTCCCGCCCCTCCGCGAGTCCTTCCTCGCCGACTTCGAAGCGCTCTTCCGCGTCGCCGCCGACGCGGGCGTGAAGCTCATGCCCTCGCTCTGCTCCTTCGAGCTCTTCCACCCGGTCGAGCTGCAGGGCGCCGACGTCTTCAGCCGCGGCCGCGGCGCGCTCGTCTTCGGCAACGACGGGGACGACGCCGCCCAGATCGACCGCTTCCTCGACGCGACCCTCGAGCCGCTCCTCGACGTCGCCGCTCGCTACCGCGACACCCTCGAAGCCTTCGAGGTGATCAACGAGCCCGACTGGTCGGTCGAGGGCGGCCCGCTCCACGGCCGCTTCCACGGTTGGTCCGTGCGCATCATGCCCAAGACGGTCAGCGCACCCATGATGGCCCGCTTCCTCGAGCGCGGCGTCGAGCGCATCACCGAGCGCGGTCTGCGGTCCACCATCGGCTTCAAGCTCGCGAACCCGAAGTGGCTCCCCCGAGCTCTCGCCACTCGCCTCGCGACGCTCGGCGCCAACGGCGACTACGTGCACCAGGTGCACCACTACCCCTCGCTCTACGAGCCCTGGCGCCTGCGCCGGCACGACAGCTTGCCCATTCAGCCATGCATCGTCGGCGAGATGCCCACGAGCCAGGCCAAGGCCTTCGGCGTCGGCCACGGCTGGTGGCGCGAGCGCCTCGGCGATCTCTCACGGGCGGGCGACGCGGACGCGTTCCTCGAGCGTCGACTCGAGATCTGCGCCGAGCTCGGCTACCCGATGGCGCTCGTCTGGGCCGCGAAGAGCGGCGACGAGATGACCGCCTGGGGCCCGCGCGAACGGGCCCAGGTCGGTCGGTTCCGCCAGCGTCAGTAGTGGACGTCGTAGACGAAGGTGGTCCGCGGGAAGCGCTGGTAGCGCTGGCGGATCTCCTCGTGCGGCACCGGTGAGTCGTCGGGCACGTACTTGTCGGCCAGCGCCTCGGCGGCCCGCTTGTCACCGGTCGCCTTGATGCGGACGACCTCCTTCATGAGCTCGGTGACCACCTCGTCCATGTTCTCGAGGTTCACGCTGAACGCGCCCTGGCTCTCGCCGTCGGCGGCGGTCGCCTCGGCGTCCCAGCTCAGGATGCCCTTCTCCATCAGGAAGCCGACCTGCACGGCGGCCAGCTGGCTGTAGGGCTTCCGCTGACCGCTCGGGGTCGTCATGCCGCGGCTGATGTGGCCGAAGGCCCAGACGATCGAATCCATGTAGGTCTCGCGCGCGGCGTCGGCGCTGATGACTTCCTTCTCCACCAGCATCGGTACGAAGAAGAGCGCACCGGTCTGCGCCTTCAACTCCTCGAGCATCGAGGCCAGCCCACCGCCGAAGAGCTCGCCCGGCGTCTTCCGGCGCACGCGCGTCGCGCTCGTCGGCCCGAGGTTGTGGGTCGCCTCGTGGAGAATGGTCGACATCAGGCCGGCGTCGGTGCCGTCACCGAGCATGGCCATCGCCTCCTCGGTCAGCAGCGACGACGCGATCTCGCGGCGACGCGCCTGGCTGTCGGGGTCCGCGTAGAGGTTGCTCATCGCGACGGTGCGCCCGCGGCCTTCCTCGGCCACCGGGCCCCAGTTCGGCAGACTCTGACCGATGGTCGCGCCGAAGGGGTCGCGGTCGTCGCCGGCGTTGATCACGATCTGGATGAAGTCCGGCATGTGGAAGGAGACCTCACGGGCGCGGTAGCGGCGCACGAGCCGCGCGAGCGAGCCCTCCATGTCGGCCTGGAGCGGGGTCAGCTTCTCCTGCCACTGCAGCGACGCCGGATCGATGAGCGCGAGGGTCAGGTGGAAGCCCGCCTTCTGGCTGCACGGATCCCAGTAGACCTCGTCCGGCGCGACGCGCACGTACCACTTCGAGTTCTGCGCGTTCATCGCGGCCCACGCCTCGTTGGCCGGGTCCCAGTCGTTGTCGGTGAAGGCCTGCGCGGCGGCGCGCAGGTAGGCGACGAGCTTCGCTTCGCTCTCGTCGGCGGCGATCGCGTCGGCCGCGGCGCGCAGGCTCGCGACCAGCGGCGTGATCTGCTCGGCGTACGCCTCGTGGTACGGCACCGCTTGCAGGCTGCCGTCTTCACCGGCGCGGACGACGGTGAAGTGACCGAGCAGCGCGGCCGAGTCGTCGCGCGCCTCGAGCGTCTGGCAGAAGCCGTCCTCGGTCTGCAGCTCGGCGGGGTACACGTCGACCGGCTGCTTCGGCGAGCCCTCGATGGCGGAGCACTCGGGGATCGACTCGGTCGCGGAGCCGCGGCACTGCGGGCCCCAGTTGCGGCGGAAGATCGCGCGCGACGCCGGGTCGTCGGCAACGTCGCCGGCCATGGCGGTCATGCCGACCTGCCGCGCGTAGAGCGCGTCGATGTGAGCGGCGACGACCGCCATGTGACGCGCGAACGCGCGATGCGGCGCGGGCATCTCGCCGAGGTCGGTCTCGATGAGCGTCGGCGCGGTCGACTCGAGCTCCTGCCGGATCGCCGCGAGCCGTGCGTCCTCGGGGGTGGGCTCCTGGCTCGACGCCACGATCAGGTCGTAGACCTGGTCGAAGGTGGTCGTGAACGAGTCGCCCTCGGTCCAGGCGACCTCGTCGCTCATGTAGAAGTCGAGGGAGCGGACCTCGCTCGGGTCGATGGCGCCGTCGTCGTCGGCGTCGGTCGTCCAGAAGAGCGGGAGGTTCAGCCGCATCGCGACCTGGTTGAAGCGCAGCCGCTCCAAGTCGTCGTAGCTGCGCGCCTCGGTCACCACCGGGGCCACCGGTTCGGGTTCCGGCTCGGGCTCGTGGGTCTGAACGTTGGTGCTGGTCGTCCCACAGCCGGCAAGGGCGAGGACGCATGCGATCCGTCGTAGCGAGGTCATCGAGCCACCATATGGGGGGCAGCCCGCCAAACGGCCGTGAGAGGTCTCTCAACTCCCGGGCAGGATCGCGTCGTCGGTGGCCGGTCGCCAGGTCCGCAGTGGAGTCGGCTCGACCCCGTCGACGCCGAGGTAGAAGAGCTCCACGCCCCCGCCCCAGACGCGGGCATCGGGGTCGCGCGCCCCGAGCGGCGCGTGCTGCTCCGAGCCGCTCGTGAACGCCCGATCGTCGACCAAGCGCCAGTAGCGCAGGTCGTCGCTGACGAACTGCGCGATGCGCCAGCGCGTCCCCCGGCGGACCGGGAGGTAGATCAGGTAGGTCCCGTTCTGGACCGTGAGCGAAGGCGCGCCGAGCTCCTCGACGTCGTCGAGCTCCGGGAGCGCGAGCGCGCCGCGCGCCTCCCAGGTCTCCCCAACGTCGCCGCTGCTGAAGGCGTGGAGCTGACGGTTCGCGCCCTCGGCCCACGCGACCATCACCAGCGCGGGGTCGGCGTTCCGCACGGCGAGCGTCGGCGCCGTGAGCCGCGTGGCCCCGATGCGCGAGGGTTGGAGCACCAGTGCGGCGTCGCCGAAGCCATCGCCGAGGTTGCCAGTGGCCCGAACGATGCCGGGATCGTCGCCCTCACGCGCCATGAAGAGGGCGAGCCCCTCGCCACCGAGCGGCGCGAGCGGCACGAGCTCCGGTCCGGAGAAGCGCTCGAGCTCACCACCGCTCACGCCGGTCACCATCGTCCAGTCACCCGCGGCGCTCGACCCGGCCGCCAGCTGGATCGAACCGTCGCTGGCCCACGCGAGCACGTCCACGTCGTCGAGGGTCGCGATGCTCGGTCGGCCACCGATGGAGAGCGGTCCGCTCCCGTCGCTCACCACGGTCGCCGGTGCCCACGCGCGGGGCATGTCGCAGAGGGCGCGCCGGAGGGCCAACGATCGCAGCCGGGCGCCGCCGCTGGCGGTCGCGCTCGGGTTGGCGTTGTGACCCCAGACCACCGGGTGCGCGCCGCGCGCGGGGACGAAGCGCGGCCCCACCGGCTCGGAGCCGGTCGGAGACTCGACGCCCACCGTGCCGTCCGGGGCGGCGTGGACCGACCACTCCCCCTCGGCCGCCGCGAAGCGCGCGAGGACCCGGTCGCCCGCGCGGAGCGACACCTCGCCGCGGCTCGGCGAGAGCGTGAGCGCGAGCAGGGCCTCGACGTGCGACTGCGCGTCGAAGGAGTCCTGGTCGGTGAAGCCGAACGAGACGCTCTCCATGCAGCCGCCCGCGCAGTCGGCGGGCAGCGCGAAGGTCGCGGTCAGGCTCGCGCGCTCGGCGTCGAGATCGATGGTCGCGTCGAAGAGCAGCCCGCTGTCGTAGACCCCATCGCCGCCGCCGCTCAGACCGTCGGCCACGTAGGGGCCGGGCGCGCCGAAGCCGGCGGCCGGCAGACAGCTCGCCGGATCGCTCGCGCAGCTCGCGAGGGCGGACGGGTCGGCGAAGAAGCTCACGGTCGACGGACTCGCGCAGCAGTCGCCGCGCCCCGCGCAGCACGAACGCACCGTGGCGGCGCAGTCGGGGTCCGCGCAGTCGGCGGCTCCGTCGTCGTCCGAGTCCGCGCCGTCGAAGCAGCTCGCGATGTCCCCGTCGAACACGCCCGGCTCCGGGCTCGCCATCTCACCGAGGTCGTCTGAGGCGCGCGAAGGGTCCGCGTAGAGTCCTCCGCGCCCGGACGGACCCATGTCGCCGCCGGCGCTTCCGTCGAAGAGGCCGGCACCCATGTCGGAGCTCGGCGGACCGAAGGCGTCGGCGGTGAAGTCCGGCGCGTCCTCGCTCGTGTCCCCCGCACCGCAGGCGCGCGCCAGGAGCAGCACCATGCCGACCACCACGCCGACGTTCATCGGGGGGCTCCCAGCCAACGGCGAACGCCGCCCAGCAACTGCTCCGAGGGGCCGTGACCGACGTAGTAGAGCTGCAGGGCGTCGCCCTCGGTGACCACCGCTGGCGCGCTCGCGCCGAGACCATCGAAGTCTTCGAGGTCACCGCTACCGGCGAGCACGACCCCCATCGGCCGCCACGCGACCAGCTCGTCCGACGCGAAGAGCTCCACGACCCAGCGAGTGCCCATCGGCCGGGCGACGTGCAGCAGCCAGACGCCTTCACGGGTCAGATGCAGGTCGGGCTGATGCGCGCCCGTGGTGAGCGCCCGCAGGTCCGAGTCGAGCCGGACCCACACGTCCTCGGCCCCGGGCACCTGGGGGCCGCGCCCGAAGAGGGCCACGGCGCCGTCGTCGACGACCAGCAGCTCGTGACCGCGAGCGACCACCCAGCGAACGTGCGCCACGGCCGCGCTGGGTTGGAAGAAGGGCTCGGACTCCGGCTCGAAGGTGTCGCCGTTCAGCCGCGCGCGGCCGAAGGCGGTCTCGAGCTCCCCGACGTCGGCGAGGAAGGTGAGCCAGAGATCGGTGCCGTCGTGAGTGAGGCCCCAGCCGCGTGGATCGTTGCCCCACGGGATGGTGCCCACCTCGAGCGGCTGCGGGTCGAAGGCGCCGCTCTCGTCGATGGTGCCGATCGCCAGGCCGTCCATGTCGTCGAGCGCCAGCCAGTGGGTTCCGCTCGCGTCGGTCGCGGCGCCGATGCCCATCAGACGCCCTTCGTCCGCGCCGGTGGGCGCGCGGTCGCGCCAACCGTTGGCGGCGCCACAGCGCGACCGCGCGATCGAGAGGTCGTCCAGGAACACGCCCTCGGGAGCGGAGGCGGACGGGTTGCTCGAGTAGCCCCACGCCACCGCATGCACGACGCGACCGACGGTGTGCGCGAACGAGTGGGTGGTTCCGGCGTGGCTGACCTCTCCGACTCCGTCCGGTCGCAGCACGAGGGTGAAGGGCTGGCCCTCCGTGACGACGAAGCTCTGCAGGGTGCGCGGTCCGACGCGCAGCCGGACGTCGCCACCCGCGTTCCGCTGGAGCGCGACCAGCGGCTCGACGTGGTCCTGATCGTCGAGGCTCGCCTGGGCGGTGACGCCGAACGCGGCGCCGTCGAGACAGCCGGAGCAAGTGGTGGTGTCGCGGAAGGTCGCCTCGAGCTCGACGCGCTCGCCGCGGAGGTCGAGCGCCGCGGTCACGAGCACGCCCGAGTCGTAGAGCGAGTCCCCGCCCATCGCGAGCGCCCCGCCCGAGACGAAGGGCTCCGGCGAGCCGAAGACGGTGGCGTCGAGGCAACCGGCCGGATCGGAGCAGGCGTCGAAGCTCTGGTCCGCGATGACCTCGGGCGCCGTGCAGCACTCCGCGCGGCCGCTGCTCACGCAGCAGCTGGCGACCGGGAAGCAGGCCGGGTCCGCACAGTCGACCGCGCTGTCCGCGTCGTTGTCCTCGCCGTCGTAGCAGGAGCGGGTGTCGTTCAAGGCGTCGTCGGTCGCGCTCTCGCCGCCCACCCGGATGGAGTCGGGGTCGGCCGCGGGAATGCCCGTGTAGCTGGAGACGGGCGGCGACGTCCCCTGGTCCGCGGCGGGGCCGGCGTCCGGGGCGCTGCTCATGTCCCGGGCGCCGATGCCCCCATCGCTGCGACCGCCGGGATCGTCGTCCGCGCGAATCCCCTCGTCACCGCCGACCTCGGCGCAGCCGGCGAGCGCGAGCAGGAGCAGCGAGAATGTGGTGCGGCGAGTCATCGGTCCGTGGGTCAGACGGAGTCTGCCCCACCCGAGGAGAGATCATGACGCGTGCCAACCGTGCCAGGACTCGAACGCCGGAATCATTGATGTTTTCTGGCGCCATCCTTGTGCCACGGCGTGCCGACCGGGCGGATCTGCCCGATCGCGGCGCATGGCGTCCGGCTCACGGCGCCGGGCGGGTGGTGGTGCCGATGGTGGGATCGACCCCGTCGCTGCCACGATAGACGGCGCGCAGCGCACCCTCGTCCCGGCCGTTGGCGACAGCGAAGCTCCAGACCTGGAGCGCATCGAAGCCCTCACCCGAGGGACCGAAGACCTGGCCGAGCGCGCGCCACACCACGAGCTCCTCCGAGACGAAGAGCCGCACCAGCGAGCGGGTGCCGCGGGCATAGGTCGCGTGCAGGTGCCATGCGGAGTCGCGCAGCACGAGCGACACACCCGTGAGCCGTTCGTCGCGCGAGGGGCGCGTGAGCTCCTCGATGACGGCGCTGAGCCGAGGCACTTCGACGTACCCCGCGCCATCGAGGCTCGCGACATGGAGCCGCGGGTACCCGTCTTCGAGGAAGAGCAGCACCCGGTCTCCGGAGAACGCCGTCGCGGTCGTCGGGCTGGAGCGTTCGCATCCGTCACAGCCGGGGACGAGCTCCGACCAGGTCAACACCGGGGCGGTCTCGAGGTCGGCGAGCCCGCCAGCCAGCACCGCGCCGTCGTCGCCGAGCGCGAGCACCCACGGCGCCGCGGGATCGACGAGCTCCGGGTCGCGAACCACGTCGGCCGGGGCGGTCAGGGCGACCGGATCGAAGCGACCGGACACCGACTGCCGGTAGAGGCGCAGCGCGCCACCCTCGTCGAACGCGAGCAGCGAGGGGTCGCCGAGCAGCAGGCTCGGTCGCCCGATGTCGGGGCCGGGCGCTTCGGTGAACTCGAGCGGCGCGCCGCGAAGCCAGCCGGTCGGGATGTCACAGGTGTCGACGCGGATCGACAGCCGGGAGAGGTGCGCCGCTTCGCCGCCCGATGCGCTCGGGTTCCGAGTGCGGCCGACGATCGCCGCGTAGACCACCCCGGGGACGACCCGGTTCGGGAGCGAGAGCACCTCGGTGCCGTCGCGAAGCACTCGGAGCGTGCCCTCGGGCGTCGCCTCGAAGCGCCACGTCGCGGCGGGCGCTTCCGTGAAACGGTGGAGGATCTCGCCGCCGGCTTCGAGGAGCATCCGGTCGTTCGCGCCGGAGTAGCGGAGCGCGGCCATCGGTTGGACGAGCACGGTCTCGCCCGACGGCGGGGCCTCCCTCAGGATGGCGAGCGCGACGGTCTCGAAGCAGCCGTCGTCGCAGTCGGCGGTCGGCGGCGCGACCACGGCCTCCAGCACCACCGACTGGTTCCGGAGATCGACCGGCGTGTCGAACACGACCCCGCCATCACCGGTCGCGTCGCCGCCCGTCACGAGGCCCATGTCGAAGCTCGGGCCGGGAACACCGAACGCTCGCGCGTCCGCCCCGAGGCAGCCGATGCTCGTGCAGTCGGTGCCGCCGATGAGCGTCGAGGGCACCCGGTCGGTGCCGGCGCAGCAGCCTTCGCGGGTCGCGCCGACGCAGCAGACGGGGAGCTCGCCGCAGAGCACGTCGGTGCATTCGAGCGTGGTGTCGTCGTCGCGGTAGCAGCTGCTCCGGGCGGCCGGTCCCTCGGCGCTGTCGAGCTCGAAGCCAGTGTTGGGGTTCGCCGGATAGCCGTCGTCTTCCGGGGAGGGCGCCCCGAGGTCCGCGCCGGGCTCCTGCGCCATGTCGGCGCTCTGGCCGGCGTCGACCCGATCCGTCGGCGACATGTCGGCGGTCAGGGGGCGCGTACCGTCGTCCCCACACCCGAGATGCAGGAGCGCGACGCTCGAGGCGAGCAATCCGGGCATCAGGATCAGGAGGCGGCGCAACATGACTCAGTGGGTTTCGGGGGCTTCCATTCGTGGCTTCGGGCGCGTTTCCTCGGTGATCTCGGGCTGGTCTACTGCAGCGGGTCCCAGGCTTGCTCGAGAGGGAAGAGGTCGAAAAAGCGTCCCGCTCCTGGAACTTGCACTCGTCGTGCCACGAGCATTCGCAGCAGCCCGGCGCGCGTGTCGTCCGGCGAGTCGGTGACCGCGAAGCCGTAGATCTCGCAGACGCGCGTCGCGCAATCGAGGGAGCGGTCGGTCGGCTGCAACACGGGGTTGGCCGGGTAGGGCGTCAGCTCCGGCGCCGTGGTGGTGGTGCTCAGGTTCTTCACGTCGGCGATGGCGACGCCGATCGACGCTTCGAAGTCGCGGTCGAGCCCGATGAACCACACGCGGATCACGTCGCGGTCCGCTTCGGTGGCCACCAGCGGCTCGGGGCCACGCACCGCGGTCGCGCCAAAGGCCTGCACGTCGCCGGGCGCGAGGACCTCGGCGTCGGTGTCGTCCTCGACGGAGATGCTCCCGAAGAAGTCGAGGCGCGCGGCGCGAATGGTCGAGCGACCGGCGGCCTGCTCGCAGGTGTAGAAGAGCCAGTAGTGGTCGTCGTCGCCGGTCGGTACGAGGGCCGGATCGCGGAGCGACTCGCACTCCGATCCGTCGCCGACGTCACCGGGCCGGAGCACTTCGGTCGGCGTGAGCCCGTCCGTGACGTTGAGCGCGCCGACGGCGACGTAGAGGCCGTGCGGGCGCATGAAGGGCACGACCTCGCGCGCGAACGCGTAGATGCCGTTGCCCTCGCCGATGTCGAGCAGGAAGGGATCGCGCACGCTGCCGATCGGATCGCTCGGACAGCTCAGGGGCATCGACGCGCACGACGGCGGGTCGTCGCCGTAGCGCGCGCCCTCCGAGCTGAGCGGCCAGGTCGGCTGGTTCCAGAACGACGAGCTCGCGTGGCCGATGGCGTGGCCCACGCGGAAGTCGCCTTGCTCGAGCTCGAGCTGGTCGTTCGAGCCGGAGGCCATCACGTGCCAGAAGGGGTCGGTCTCGCCTTCGCTGACGATCGTCGGCGACTCGATGCCGCCGAAGGTGAAGCTGGTGTCCCAGTCGAGCTCGACGCGGGTGAGCGGCCGGGCATCGGTGGGTGGGGCGAACTGCGCGGGGTTCGGGCAGCTCAGCGTGCCGGCGAAGGTGACGCCGATCTGTCCGGCATTCGTTCCCTGGCCCTGGAGCGCCATGTACAAGCCGGGGACCTCTTCGCATCCGGGCTCGTCGAGCAGGTCGCTGATGCGGATCGCGTCGGTGGAGAACATGTGCTCCTCGCCGGAGTACCCGATTCGGATCGACGCTCGGAGCACTGGGACCATCGCGTCGTCGAGCGCGGGGCCTACCTCGACGAGCAGCGTCATGAGGGTCCCTGGGGCGGCCGCGTCCTCGGGGCGCCACGAGTCGAGGACGGTCCCGGTTCGGCGAACCTCTACCCGAAGCCCGGGGTAGACGCGCACCGAGAGCTCGTCGAGCAGCTCACCCGCGACGCCGATGTCATCCGCGGGTGCCAGGACCCACTGGACGAACTCGTCGCATTGGCCGGCACCGCCACAGTTGAAGCCTTCTTGGTCGGGCTGCGGATAGAAGTCCACCGACATGGTCGCGCCGAGCGCGAGCGGCATGCACTCCGGGAACATCGCGGCGGCCGTGCGGTTGGGATCGAAGCGCGTGATCTGGCCGTCCGAGGTGCTGATGGTCGGAGGCGTGCTGCTCGGGAGACGCAACATGCGGTTGATCTCGGTGGTGTTCCACGACGTGACATCGAAGACCGGGACGCCGCCGCCGCAGCAGGCGGGATCGTCGACGCAGTCGAAGTCGGCGCAGTCCTCGAGGCCATCCATGTCCTCGTCACCCTCGACACCGCAGAGCTCGCTGGGTCGGCCCATGTCCGGGCTCATGTCGCCGCCGTCGGGGATCTCCATGTCCCCGCCGTCGGGCACGCCGCCGTCGCCCATGTCGTGACCGCCGTCGAAGGGCGGCGCGTCCTCGTTCCAGTCGGGGTCGTTGATCAGCGAGCAGCCGCCGAGCATCACGAGCGCGAGCAACCAGCGCATCAGAAGCGCCTCCCGAAGCGAACGCCGGCGCCGCTCCGGTCCACGTTCACCTGCAGGAGGTCCGCGTCCGCGCTCGGTCGGTTGACCAGGTAGAGGATCAGCGTGGTGATCGCGAGCGCGCCGGTCACACCCAGCACGATGTCGGTCGCGCGGTTCGCGTCCTCGACCTCGCCGGCGAGGCGGCGGCAGGTCTCGGGCGCGACGATCGGTCCGCCGGCCGCGTTGCACGCTGCCTCGTTGTCGTCGTTCAGGTTCAGCGCGCGGATGCCGAGGCCCACCGTCGCGCCGAGGCCGGCGACGGTCACGCCGAGCGCGATGTGCGGGAGCACGCCGAGCGGGCGCGTCTCTTCCTCGAAGGTGGCCTGCAGCTCCGCGGTCGCCCCGGGCTCGATGCGCACCATTCGCCGGAGCGGGTCGCGGTCCGCCACTCGGACCTCGACCACGTGGCTGCCGGACGAGAGCTCGGCGTCCACCTCCTGGCCTTCGCCGATCGGTGCGTCGTCCACGAAGACCTGCGCGGCGACGTTCGAGGTCACCCGTAGCGCTCCGGTCTGAACGGCGACGGCGGTGCTGCTCAGCTCGAGGCGCACCCGCATCGGCTCGCCGGGGCGAACCTCGAAGCGACGCTCCACCGGCGTCCCGCGGGGCGGCACCAGCCGCGCGACGTGCAGCCCAGGCGCGAGGCGCACCGTGCCGGCCTCGGCGGGCTCGCCGTCGAGGGTCAGCGGAGTCTCAGCGGGCGCCATGACCTCGAGCGTCACCGCCACGGGCTCCGCCGCCAGGGTGGCTCGGACTTCGGCGCGCTCACCGGGCGCCGCCGCGACCTCGCCCTCGAAGGTCTCGTGGTGCGGGAGGACCAGATAGACCGTGTGGTCACCGGGCTCGACCGCCACTTCGATCGGCGTCCGGCCGCGCGCGGCCAGGTCGCGTCGGTCCACGTAGACCTGCGCGCCCGCCGGCGTGCTCTCCACCGCGATGACCGCGACCTTGGCTCGCAGCTCGGCCATCCGGGCCTCGCCGTCCGCGCGCTCCTGGTCGGTCAGCCCCTGGATGGCCAGGTACTCGCGCACCAAGCCGAAGGCCTCGGTCGGTCGCTCGAGCTGCTCGAGGACGAGCGCGGTGTTGAAGAGTGCGTTTCGGCTGCGGACGATGGCCAGCGTCGCCATGTATTCGCCGAGCGCCTCTTCGAGCGCGCGGGTGCGGCGAGCGCCTCGAAGCCGGCGCGCCCGGGCGAAGTGACGGTTCGCCTCGTCGAAGTGGGCGCGAGCCTCCGCGTTGCCCGATTGGGCTTGGACCGACACGGACGGTGCCGCGACCGCCACGAGGGCGATCGCGATCAATGCCAGACGGAGCACGCTCATCAGAGGTTCATGCGGATCGAAGGAAAGTCATTCGAGCCCCCGGATTCGGTCGACCGCGCCCGGAGGCGGACGGAGACCGTCGCCCCGTCTTCTGGGACCACGTCCTCCTCTCGAGGCCGATGGCCCCGACGAGTGAAGCGTACCGTGATGGGCTCGCCGGTGGGAAGTTCCGCAGCGAAAGGGGTCACCCCGAGGGTCTCGTCCCCCGGACCCACGACCGTGGCGCCGGTGGGGGTGGATTCGAAGCGCACGGTGACGAGCGCGGGCGGCGGTTCCCCGATCGGGAGGGTCTCGGTCTCCGTTTCGGTTTCCGACTCCGACGCCGAGCTCCGATCCCCGACGGCCGACTCCGAGCTCCGATCCGCGACGTCCGACTCCCGGTCCCCGACGTCCGACTCCGATGGCCGCTCTCCGACGTCCGAGTCCGATCCACCGAACGCCCCGCTCATCGCGAAGCCCGCCACGCCGATGATCGCCAGCACCGCCCCGGCCAGCCCCCACCTCCACGCGCGACCGGGCGCCGCAGCCGCGGGCTCCGGCGTCGGCGTCGCCGACGCGACCGGCGTGCCGGCCACCACCTGCCGCGGCGGCAGGCTCACCAGCCGGTCCGGGTCCAGCGCGATGCCCGGCGCGCCGGCCACGAGCGCCGCGCCCATCTCCGCCATCGTCTGGAAGCGGTCGTCCGGCGACTTCGAGAGCGCCTTCATCACCGCGGCCGCGACTCCGGGCGGAACCTCCGCGCGTTTGTCGCTCAGCTCCGGGGGCGCCTCGTTGCCGTGCTTCCACAGGAGCTGAAAGTAGTTGCTGCCCTCGAAGGGCGGCTCGCCCGCGAGCATCTCGAAGAGCATCACGCCGAGCGCGTAGACGTCGGCGCGGCGGTCCACGTCCGCTTCGCCCTTCGCCTGCTCCGGCGACATGTAGAGCGGGGTGCCGACGAGCTGGCCGGTGCGGGTCATGCGCACCTGCTCGGCCTCGGCCGTCTTCACCTTGGAGATGCCGAAGTCGAGCACCTTCACGAAGTCCGCGTCCTTCTTCCGCACGATGAAGACGTTGTCCGGCTTCAGGTCGCGGTGGACGATGTTCCGCTCGTGGGCCGCGTGCAGCGCCTCGCAGACCTGCAGCGCGATCGGCAGCGCGCGCTCGACCTTCATCGGCCCCTTGTCGACGAGATCCGCGAGGCTCGTCCCCTCGAGCATCTCCATCACCAGGAAGACCTTGCCGTCCTCGGTGGCGTCGAAGCTGACGACGTCCACGATGTTCTCGTGGTCGATCGAGCTGGCGGCCTTGGCCTCCATCAGCAGCCGGTCGACCGCCTGCTTGTTCGCCGCGACCTTCTCCGAGAGCACCTTGACCGCGAAGGGCCGCTCCAGATGGACGTGGAAGGCCATGTAGACCGTTCCCATGCCGCCCTCGCCGATGCGGCTGTCCACCTTGTAGAGCCCGCTGAGGACTCGCCCGATCATGGGGTCGGGCCCCTCGTCCTCGTCCTCGCCCTCGCGGACGATGCGCGGCTCGGCGCGCGAGGTCGTCCACTCCCCGTCGCCGCTCGCGCGATCGGGATCGGGGTCCAGCGCGGTCTGGGCCAGCGCGGGCTCGTCCCCCTCGTGCTCCTCGCGTTCGCGCGCGCTCGATTCCGTGACCAGGGGCTCCCTCCGAGGGCCGAGGGTAGCATGTGGACCGCTGTGTGCCCGCGTGACTCGCCGTCACGCTCGGCCGGCGTCCGACCGGACGCGGGCTGGGTACCGGGCACCATCTGGCACACACCGCAGGGCATCTCCGGCGGTGCAGCACGCGGTGTGCCACGAGCGGACTATTCCGCGGGCTCGGTCTTCGGCGCGTGCGCTGCCCGGCCCGCCTCGGCGGCGTGGGCGATGAGCGCGCGGCAGGCGAGGGACACGCCCAGGATCATCGGGATGATCGTTCCCGGGGTGGTGGGCGAGAACCCGCCCGCCATGAGCAGGAGCGCGGCGAGCCCCTTCTGCTGGTCCCGCGGGTTCTCGTGGAAGAGCGCCGCGACGCCCGCGAGCGTCGTGAGGCCGATCCAGCCGATGTAGAACGCGCTGGCATTCTCGAGCAGGAGCTCGAAGTGGGTCGCGCCGTAGAGCACGTCGCCCCAGGCCTCCGGCTCGAGCACCGTCGCGCCTCGCGAGACCGCCGCGATCGCGCAGGACCCGAGCAGCGCGCCGATCGCGATGCCGACCTTTCGCCAGCCCTTCAGCGGGAGCCCCGAGAGCGCCAGGAGCGGCACGGTGACCAGGAACGAGACCTCGCCCGTCCGGCGCAGGGCCATCCCGAGCGGGTGCGCGTGCTGCCAGAGCGTCTGGGCGCCGATCACCAGCACCACGGTGGCGGTGAAGGCGAAGAAGCTGGCGCCGATGATGCCGGTCACGCCGAGTCGGGGAAGGCGCGGAGCGCGCCATGGGATCGCCCCGATCCCGAAGAGCACCGCCAGGAGCTGCGCCGAGCCGGTGGCGACCAGCACCACCACCAGCGTCGTCCGCTGCTCGGGGAGCATGGTCGAGAGCACCAGGGTGGGCAGTAGTACGCCGGCGATCGCCGCGATGCCGATCCGGAGCCCCATCGACAGGAAGGGGCGCGGCTTGATCCAGTCCGCGAGGGTGAAGGCGAGGGCCACCAGCGCGGCCACGGCGCCCAGGTTTCGGGCGAACGCGGCCCAGGACTTCAACTCCAGGAGCTGCTGATGGCTGAGCTCCAGGAACTCCCGCGACCCCTCGATCCGCAGGGAGAAACGCGCGCCGATCAGCTCGACGATGGCCGCCGCGGCAGCGATGCCCGCCAGCACGGGCACCTTCGCCATGGGCACTTCGGTGCCGTCGCTCTCGGCGGGGGGCGCGTCGCTGGGCGCGGAGTCGTCGTCAGTGGCGCCGTGGGCCAAGGGCTGCGGAAGTTAGCAGCGTGGCCCGAGAGGGTGCAATGGGAGCGATTTCGGGTTAGAGCCCTGCCACGATGACCGAGACCGCGATCCGTCACGACTGGACCATCCGCGAGGCCAAGGCGCTCTACGCCCTGCCCCTGACGGAGCTGCTCTTCCGCGCTCAGAGCGTGCATCGGCAGTTCCACCCGCCCGACGCGGTCCAGCTCTGCACGCTCCTGTCGATCAAGACGGGCGCCTGCCCCGAGGATTGCTCCTACTGCCCGCAGAGCGGCCGCAACGGCGCCGACGTCGAGCCCGAGCGGCTGCTGACGGTCGACGAGGTCCTCTCGAAGGCGAAGGTCGCTCGCGAAGCGGGCGCGACCCGCTTCTGCATGGGCGCCGCCTGGCGCGACGCCCGCGAGGGCGAGCAGTTCGAGCGCGTGCTCACGATGGTCCGCGGCGTGCGCGACCTCGGCATGGAGGCCTGCTGCACCCTCGGCATGCTCACCGACGAGCAGGCCGCGCGGCTCAAGGACGCGGGGCTCACCGCGTACAACCACAACCTCGACTCCTCGAAGGAGTTCTACGGCGAGATCATCACCACCCGCACCTACCAGGAGCGGCTGGACACGATCAGCCGGGTCGCCGGCGCCGGCATTCACGTCTGCAGCGGCGGCATCATCGGCATGGGCGAGACCCTCGGCGACCGGCTCGGGATGCTGGTCACCCTCTCGAGCCTGACCCCGCACCCGGAGAGCGTGCCCATCAACGCGCTCGTCGCGGTCGAGGGCACCCCGCTCGAGGATCAGCCGCCGGTCGAGCCGCTCGAGCTCGTTCGGATGTGCGCGCTCGCGCGTCTGATGCTGCCCCAGTCGATGGTCCGACTCAGCGCGGGCCGCAGCCGCCTCAACCGCGAAGCCCAGCTGTTGGCGTTCATGGCGGGCGCCAACTCCATCTTCTACGGCGACAAGCTGCTGACCACTGGCAACCCGGACGTCGAAGCCGACATGGCCATGCTCCGCGACGCCGGCATGCGCGCCCTGGTGCCCGCCACGGACCACGCCGCGGCCGGCACCGAGCCGCTCCCGGTCACCAGCGCCGCTCCGGCGCCCGCCGAGTAGCCACTCAGAGATCGACGAGGTCCAGGTACTCCTCCAGGTTGGTGTACCCATCCCCGTCGGCGTCCCCGGAGTCGTCGGGCGTGTCGGGGTCGAAGCCGTTGGCGCGCTCCCAGACATCGGGCATGCCATCGCGATCGGTGTCGAAGTCGGCGGGGCGCTCTTCGCTGGGCAGCGGGTCCACGGAGTACTCGCCGATGCTCAGGTTTCCGGCGTAGACGCCGGCCAGCACGTTGGCGATCCACTCTTCGTCGTAGTCGTCCGTGTTGTCGGTCGTGGCGCCATCGGCGCCCAGGCTCCGGTTGGCGCCCACGTCGCGGGGGACCTGCGCGAACGCCTCTTCGGCGGACAGAACCATCGGGGCGACACCGAGCAGCTCGCGTCGCGTCGCGGCGAACCACTCGGTCGGGAGCCGATCGTCCTCGACGTAGGGGCTCAGGGTCCCGTCGAAGAAGGACCACATCAGACGGTTGTCGGCGTTCATCGCCTCGACGCCGTGCGTGTTGGGGCTCTGGCTGTTCACCGCCACGATCACGTTCCCCTCGGTGAAGATGCGCGGCTCGACCCCTCGGTACTGGTACTGGTTGATGCGGTCGTCGCGCATCGGCGTCGTGCCGATGTCGGCGTAGTTGCCGAGGTGGACGATGTCGGCTTCGTCGTTCCCGCGGATGAGGCGGTTGCTGTAGTTCCAGACGACGTTGTTGATGATGTCGTACGACCCGCTGCTCGGTGAGGCGACGTTCGGGAAGCGGTGCGAGATGTTGTAGTAGAGGTTCTGGTACGACGTGTAGCCCGCCTCGCCGTCCAGGATCGTCCCGGTCTTGCTCTCGGCCACCAAGCAGCGCCCCATGGTCGCCTCGCCGGTCGTGGCGGTGCTCCCGCTGCTCTGGGTCAACGAGGCACCTTCGTCCGCGCCGAAGCTCATCGAGCAGTGATCGACGTAGACGCGGATGCTGTTGAGGGCCGCGAAGCTGTCCGGCGTGTCGGCTGCCGCGTATCCGCCTCGAAAGCGCACATAGCGCACGATCCAGTTGTCCGAGTTGTAGATCATGAAGTTCTCGCCATCGACGGTGATGCCCGCGCCCGGCGCGGTCTGGCCGGCGATGGTGATGTTGTCGGCGTTCGCGGTCAGGCGGGATTCGAGGACGATCCGCCCCGACACGTCGAAGACGATGGTGCGGTTCGACTCGCTGACGGCATCGCGGAGCGAGCCGGGGCCCGAGTCGTCGAGGTTCGTCACGTGGTAGACCGACCCTCCACGCCCGCCGGTGATCTCCGCGGCCGCACCGACGGCGGTGGGGAACGCACGGAGGGGACCACCGACGGTCGTGCCGCCATCGTCCGAGCCACCGTCTCCGGCGGGGACGAAGCCGTCCGGGGGCAGCGCGCCGTCGCGATCCGTCGCGCCGCCGTCGGTGGTCGCGTCACGAACGGAAGCGTCCTCGGGGGCTCCCGAATCGTCGGAGGAATCACCACAGCCGAAACCGGTGATGGCGGCGCAGAGGCAGACACTGGCGAAGCGGAACATCGGAGATCGTTCTTTCGTGAATGAGTGGAGAGCTGGAGTCACTGGACGGCGCAGCCGGCGCCCACGTTGAGGCGCGTGTGGGCCGTGCTGCAGTCGGCCGCGCCGTCGTTGAGTCCCGAGACGACGGCCCCGCACGGGAAGGACCCGTCGGTCGCCCAAAGGCGCGTCGCGGTGAGCGTCCCGTCCTCCGTTCGGAAGACCACCGTCGCGCCGATATCGCCTCCGCCTTCGCCAGCTCCGGAGAGCGGAGAGGTGGAGGGGATGCGGTGAATGCAGGCTCCGAGCTGCGGATCGACCTCGGTGTTTCCGACGAAGCCCGACGCGTCGCCGGTGGTGTCGAATCCCGTGCCCGAGCCGAAGCTGTTGCTGGAGCGGATCGACCAGCTCTCCTGGTCGTGGACGGTGACTCCCGTGGAGCCGCCCCCCGGGGGATAGGACACGGCCACGTTCGTCAGGAACGCGGTCGGCTCCATGGGAGCGTTGCCGGTGTTCTCGTCGACGCGGACCGTCGCATCGAGGATGGTCAGGTTGCGGAGGGTCACGTCGACCGCGCCGCGAACGAAGACCCCGTGCTCTCGGGTGTCGAACACCACGTGGTCACTCACCGTGACCCCGTCGATGATCCGCTCGTCCATGCTCATGCAGCCGGCCATGCCCTGGCAGCCACTCGACACGTAGAGCCCACGGACGGTCCCCCGCACGAGGTTGCCGAGCAGCCGTGCGCCGTCGCCTTCGCGCCCGAGCCCGTCGCCGTTCGCGACCGACGTGCCGATGTCGAAGGCATCCTCGGTGTCACCTTCGACGAGGTTGTTCTCGAAGAGGCAGTCCGTGCTGTGACTGCAGCCGATCGCCGTGTCCCCGCCTTCCGGGTAGAGGCTCACGTTCCCCCCCGCGATGTCGTCGTAGCCCCTCGAGTTCACGTAGTTGCGACGGGCGATCGGGCGTCGGGACTGATGGAACTGGATGCCGGTCCGGTGGAAGTCGTAGAGCTCGTTCTCCTCCACCAGTACGTCGTTGGAGTTGACGACCGAGATCAGGTGCCCGTTCACGGCGCGGTTGCTGCCGACGATCAGGTTCCGTCGGAGCGTGAGGGCGTTCGACTGGCCGACGGAGATCGCGTCCCACGAGATGTCCGCGTCGTCGCGCCCCTGCAGAGTGAACCCCTCGATCCAGTAGTGATCGCAGCTGCGGAGCTCGATCATGGCGCTCGTGTCGCCGGCTGCAGCCACCAGCCGTGCCGCTCGCTCCTCGCTCGCTCGGATCACGATGGGGTTCGCCGCCGTCCCCTCCGCGCATGGGCCACCCGCGCAGGTCGTGCCTCCAGCCTGGCAGTGGACCTCGATCAGGTCCGTGCCCGTCGCGGAACCATACTCACCGGGCAACGCGATCAGCGTGTCTCCCGCGGTGAGGCGGCTCAGCGCCACCGAGAAGGTGCGGAGCGGCTCCGTCCTCGACCCGGTGGCCCCATCGTCGCCGGTGGGGGAGATGTAGAGAGCGTCGTCCGGAGCGCCGAGATCGGGGGGTCCGAGATCGGTCCCGGCGTCGCGAGGGCCCATGTCGCCGGTGGTCGGTACGGGCACGCACCCGGTCTCGGGAGCGCAGTAGAGCCCCGCTTCACACTCGACCGCATCGTAGAGGCAGATCCCTTCTCGACACGCGCGAGCGGAGCAGGCGGCCATGGCCGGACAGTCGCTGTCGGCGTTGCAGTCCGGGTCCTCACAGACCTCTTCGCTACCGTCGGTGCACCCGGGGTCGACACAGCGTCCGCCGAGGCAGCTCTCGTCGGAGCCACACACCACCGCGGAGCAGTCACGGCTCATCACCACGGTGACGGCCAGGTCGTCGTCGTGGCTGATGAGGACCTCGCGCGACGCGAAGACGTCGCCCACCCCATCCAGGAGGTCGATTCGGATCGAGCGCCGGGACGCCGGCTGGAGGTCCGTGAGATCGAAGAGCCGCCGCCCGTCCACGTACGAGACGTTTCCGGTCAGCGCCTCCTCCGTGCGCTCGTCGTCGATGGTGGCTCGCACTCCGACGAACTCGATCCCCGCCACCCAATCGGTGCGCAGGTCGATCGAGAGCTCCAGCTCCGAGTCGTCCTCGCAGCCAGCGATGGCGAGGGCCAAGCTCAGGAGGGAGGTCAGCCAGCGGAACCTGCCCGGGGATCGACCGTCGTCTGCGGAGTGAACGTGTTCCACCCGCCCAGAGTGAGCGCGCGCAGGCTGTCCTACAACAGTGTCGTTGAATTCCCCCGCACGGTGTCTGACCACCACCGACGGGAAGCGACCGGCTCGGCTCCTCCGAAATCAAACGGAAATGAACCGATCGGACCCTTCGCTCGTATCTCCTCCAACGGAGTCGATTTGGCGCATAATGGATCGCGGGAGGTGCGAGGGATGAACACGGCAGTGGAGGGGGCCGGCCAGGACGAGGCAAGCCCCGTGGGGAGAGAGCCGGAGACGGTCGAGAGTCTGGAGGCGGGATACACCGGCGCGCACCGGCGCTACGAGTGGCTCGGGCTCGGGCTCGCCGCGCTGAGCATGATCGGAGCCGCCGCGGGCGCGTGGCACCACGCCGACGCCGGGGTGCTCGTCTGGTTCGTCGCCATCGTGGCCGGGATCGCGGTGGCCGACCTCGTCTCGGGGCTCGTCCACTGGGGCTTCGACACCTGGGGCTCGGTCGACACCCCCATCGTCGGTCAGCTCGCCATCCGGACCTTCCGCCAGCATCACCTCGATCCGAAAGCGATGGTCGGTCACGACTTCGTCGAGACCAACGGTCACAACGCGATGCTCTCGGTGGCGCTCACCGCGCCCGCGGCGTGGGCGCCCGAGGTGCTCGGCGCCGGCCCGACCATCTTCCTCTTCTTCGCGGGCCTCTTCATCGCGCTCACCAGCCAGCTCCACAAGTGGGCTCACATGAGCGAGCCGCCGCGCGCGATCCGCCTGCTCCAGAAGACGGGGCTCGTGCTCTCGCCGGACTCGCACGCGGGTCACCACGCGTCGCCGCACGACAACGGCTACTGCGTGACCACCGGCTGGATGAACGGTCCGCTCGACAAGATCGGGTTCTTCCGGGGACTCGAGCGCTTGATCCAGGCCGTCACGGGCGCCCGGCTGAACCGCTGATTCGGACCATCTGGTAGGCTTCCAGCGTGGCCGTCGGCGCAACCGGCGGGTGGGAGACCTTCATGCGATGGACTTGCTTGATGCTCGCGGCGGCGCTCGCCGTGGGTTGTGGTGATGATGACGGACCGGCCGAGGACGACCCCGGCACCGACATGGGCGGCTCGAGCAGCGACCTGGGCACCTCGCCCGGCGACGACCTCGGGACCGGCGGTGACGACCTGGGGACCACTCCCGGCGACGACCTCGGGACGACCCCCGGGGACGACATGGGCACGACGACCGACACCGACGGTGGGAGCGGCACCGCGGGCACGATCGACTGCGGCGACATGACCTGCGACGCCGCGACCCAGGAGTGCTGCGCAACGTTCGCCGGCGGCTCCGCGAGCTTCGAGTGCATCACCGCGGGCGACGCCTGCGCGGGAGGTACCGCGACCTGCGACGGCCCCGAGGACTGCGGCGGCGGTGAAGTCTGCTGTGGCACCGGTGGCGCGGGTGGCGCCACCGTGGAGTGCACCACCGACTCGTGCGATGGATTCGGCTCCTTCGAGCTCTGTCACAGCCCCGCCGACTGCACGGATGGAACCGACATGTGCTGCCCGATCATGATGCTCGGGATCTCCGGCGGGGTCTGTCGCGCCATGTGCGGCTTCGCGCCGTAGCGTCAGGCACGTACCATCCGCGCGATGCAGCTGGAGTGTCAGAGCTGTGGCGCGCGGGTCGAGATCGAAGCCGATCGGCGGACGGGCAAGTGTCTCTACTGTGGCTCGCCACAGGTGGTGGACCGCCCGTCGACCGCCGATCGGCCGAACCCCGAGCTCGCGATTGGCTTCGCCCTTCCGCCCGAGAAGGCGCTCGAGGTCGCACGCCGCTGGGTGAAGGGCGCGTTCTTCGCGCCACAATCGTTCCGCAAGGCGGCCGTCGAGGAGATCCGGGGGCTCTACGTCCCGACCTATCTCTATTCCGCGATCGCCCACAGCCAGTACTCGGCGCAGATCGGTGAGAACTACACGGTCACCGAGACCTACACGACCACCGACAGCAAGGGGCGTACCGTCACCCGGACGCGCACCAAGACCAAGACCGAATGGCGATCGCTCCAGGGACTCCACTCGATCTACGTGAGCGACCACGTCGTCACCGCGTCGCGCGGCATCCCCAACGACGAGCTCGAGGCCATCGAGCCCTTCGACTTTCGTGACCTGAGGCGTTTCGATCCGATCCTGCTCAGCGGCTGGGGCGCCGAAGAACCTTCGTACGCACCGGCGCAGTGCGTGGAGCTCGCGCGGGGCGAGGCCGCGGCGCAAGTGGGGCGAATGCTCGGCGGCTTCATGCCCGGCGACAGCCATCGCAGCCTCCAGCACTCCACTCGCTTCGACGGCGAAGATCTCCGGCTCGCGATGATGCCGGTCTGGGTGCTGCCGGTGCGCTACGACCCGGAGAAGCCGCCGGTACGGCTGCTCGTGAACGGTCAGACCGGGAAGATCACCGGCAAGCCTCCGAAGAGCTGGCTGAAGATCACCGTCGCGATCCTCCTGGCATTGGCCGTGGTGGCCGGCGTCGTCCTCCTGGCCTTGGAGGCGAGCCGTTGACCGACGTCTGGGAAGAGGAGCGCGGCAAGCCGGGTTGCGGTCGCTGTGGGAGCCCGATCGAGCAAGAGGACCTGCGCTGCGCCGTCTGCTTCCTCCCGGTCCCCGCGAACGCGGCTGCGGTGCAGAAGGTGGTCGCGCGCATCCTTCGCTGTGATGGCTGCGGCGCCGCGCTCACCTACGATGTCGACGCCAAGGCGCCCAAGTGTGCCTTCTGTGGATCGGTCGCTCACCTCGAAGAGAGCGAGGACCCCATCGATGCGGCGGACGCGTATCTGCCCTTCCGCGTCGATCCGGCGACGGCGCGCGAGGCGCTGAAGACCTGGCTCGGTTCGCTCGGCTGGTTCCGGCCGGGCGACCTCGCGAGCGAGGCGACCGTCGCGGACCTGACACCGCTCTGGTGGGTCGGCTGGACCTTCGACGTCGAAGCGCTGGTGAGCTGGACCGCGGACTCGAACGCAGGGGCCAGGCGCTCGGCGTGGGCCCCGCACTCGGGGCAGGTGCCGCTGACCGTGCGCCAGGCGCTGGTGAGCGCGTCGCGCGGCCTCACGAACGACGAGGTCGAGAAGCTCGCGCGCCACTTCGACCTCGGCAGCGCCGTCAGCGAACCGCACGCGATGCAGGGCGCGGCGATCGAACGCTTCGACGTGCCGCGCTCGTCCGCGCGAAGAATCATCGATCGCGCCGTGCTCGCTCAGGCGAAGCAACACGCCAAGCAGTTCGTGCCTGGCTCGCGGATGCGGAAGCTCGCGGCCGCGGTGCTCCCCCAGCGACTGCGCACGCGGCGCTATGCGTTCCCCAGCTACGTCCTCGCCTATCGCTACCGCGGCGACCTCTATCGCGCGATCGTGCACGGGCAGGACCCGTCGTGCGTCTTCGGCAAGGCGCCCTGGTCGGTCGCGAAGATCCTCCTGGTCGTGCTCGGCAGCGCGGCGGCGCTGGCGCTCATCGGCTTCCTGATCTTCGCGCTGAGTCGCTGAGGGTCAGCGCGCTGCGGCGCCGCCGACCCGGATGCCGAGGGTTCGAACCAGCTCCGAGTCTCCCGTGAAGGGGTCCATTCGCAGGAGGGTGCCGTCGCAGGTGAACCCGAAGAGCTGCGGCCCGAACGCCGCGAGCGCCCAGATGCAGGGGAAGCCGGTTCGACCGAGGATGCGGGCCGTGCCGCTGGCGAGATCGATCTCGGCCAGGCGGGTGTCGTCGCTCGAGGACGACGGTCGGTCGGTGACCGTGATCAGCATGCGCCCTTCCACGAAGGCGATGTCGCCGGACGCGACGAAGGGCGGGGGCAGCCGGGCGACGACCCGCGAGGCGAAGGTCTCGAGGTCGATGGCCACCACCCGCTCGTTCTCCCCGGCGGCGTAGAGCTGACCGTCGGGGCCCACGTCGAGGGCGACCCAACGGTCGGAGAGATCGAGGGGTCGCACCGTCGGGGTCGCGTCGTCGATCCCGTAGAGCTGGGTCCGGCTCACCGCGTAGAGCTCGCGGTCGTTCGCGAGCGCGATGTCGGTGAAGCTCGCGCCGGTCCGCGTGAGGAAGTTGAGCTCGCCACTCGGGAGCTCGACCTCGTAGAGCGCGCGGTCGTCATGGACCAGCGCCCGGGCGATGCACCCGCGCACCGGATCGCAGCGGTTGCTGATGGGGCAGAGGGCGTCGTCCGGCGTGCTCGTGCAGCCCTCGTCCTCCGAGCATTCGTCGACCGTGCAGCTCACCCCGTCGCTGCAGCCGATCGGTTCCGCGACGCACCCGAGCTCCAGGTCGCAGCGTCCCACCGTGCAGCGCGTGTCCTCGCAGCGCCCGTCCCGGGCCACGCGCTCGCAGCGTCCCCCGGTGCACTCGTCGCGGGTGCACTCGAGGCCATCGTCGCACTCCCGGTCCCGCCCGCACTCCGCCATGTCGGGGCCCGCGTCGAAGGGCCGCACCTCGACCTCGAGCCCGCTCTTGGCGCCGCAGCCGGCGAGGAGCACGATGAGTAGAGCGCGCATCTCCATGCTCCATGACTCACCGGGCGGCGCGAGTCACGCTCCACCCCGGGTGTGACACCCCGGGTGACAGAAGATAGGATGACTCCGTGAGCGTGACCGAGGTGGAAGACGGCCGTCGACGCCGGGCGGCGGACAACCGCGAGAAGACCGCGAAGGCGATGTTCGATCTGATCCGGGAGACGGGGGAGGTGCCGACCGCGAAGGAGGTCGCGGACCGCGCCAAGCTCTCCCGTCGCACGGTCTTCCGGCTCTTCGAAGACATCGAGGACGTCCAGCGCGCCGCGATGGAGATGCAGCGCACCGAGGTCATGCAGCGTTTCCCTGCGCCCACCGGTGGACCCACTCGGGACGCCAGGATCGACGCACTCGTCGAACACCGCACGGCGATCTACGAGTTCATCATGCCGCTGCGTCGAGTGGCCGAGCGTCTGAAGCACCGCAACGCGCTCGTCCGTGAGTCGCAGGCGAAGAACCGAACACTCGCTCGGATGCACCTGCAAGGGCTCTTCGCGAAGGACCTGCCGGATGGCGAACGGGAGGTCGTTCTCGACGCGCTCCTCGCGGCCACCTCGTGGAGCGCGTGGGCGCACCTGCGGGACGACCACGGCTTCGACGTCGAACGCTCGAAGGCCGCGATGCGGCGAACCGTCGCCGCGCTGCTCTAGGAAGCGTCGCGCTCCCGGCTTCGGCGGGCCTCGAGCTTCTTCTGGTAGCGACCCTGGAGCACGTCGACGACCACGAGCACGACGATGGAGAAGTAGAACGTCATCTTGCTCATCGGCTCGACCGCGTAGCCGAAGATCTTCAGGTGCGCTTCGTGTCCACCTTCGCCGAGGAGCACCACGCCGACGATCAGGAGGATGAAGAGGCCGAGCACCTCGTACTTGCGGTTGCGCTGGAGGAACTCCGCGACGCGATCCGCGAGCACCAACATGCCCAGGCCCGACGCGAGAATCGCCGCGGTCAGGACCCAGGTGACTCGGGTGATCGCCACCGCGCTCAGGATCGAGTCGAAGGAGAAGACGAGGTTCATCACCACGATCATGACGAGGACCTGCGCGACGCTCTTCTCTTCCCCTTCGACCGATTCGTCGAGGTCGTCGATGCTGATCATGTGCCGGATCTCTTTGACGGCGGTGTAGATGATGAAGACGCCGCCGATGAGGAAGACCGTGGTGGCGAAGTTGAAGCTGCCTTCGAGGATCCCTTCGAAGGGCACCTCCAGGAAGGGCTCCGAGAAGCTCTCCAGCAGCATGAGCACCACGAAGAGCAGGACGATGCGCAGGGCGATGGCGAGGAGGATCCCGATCCGCCGCACGCGCGACTGCTGGTCCTTCGGCGCTCGCTTCGACTCGATCGACAGATAGAGCAGGTTGTCGAACCCGAGCACGGCCTGGAGGAAGACCAGCACCACCAGGTTGACCAGGTTCTCGACGCTGAAGATGTCGCCCATCGGCGGCACCATACCTGAGCCTCAGGTCGCGTGTTGCCGTAGGGTCCGCCTCGCCCCCGCCTGCGCGGGGGCGAAACGGTCGTGCGAGCTCAGCTCGGCGCGATGACGCCGAGCCGTGCGCCCTCGCGATCCGTGATGAAACCGAAGCGGCCGACCCCGGGCACCTCCATCACGTCTCCCTGGGTCGCACCGCCGAGCTTCTCCGCCTTCTTCCGGGTCGCGTCCACGTCGTCGACCTGCACATAGAAGGCCCAGTGCGGTGGGATGGACGCGTCCGGCGAGGTCATGATCCCGGCGCGGGGCACGCCGCCTTCGCCCTCGAGAATGAAGTAGCTGCCGTTGGGCATCTCCATCGTCTTCTTCTCGAGGCCGAGCGCCTCGGCGTAGAAGGTCGCCGCGGCGTCCGCGTCCTTGGCCCAGAGCTCGTTCCAGTGCCACTGACCCACGCCGGCTTCGGTGTTGGGCTCGTCGCCCTCGGGCGCGAAGAGCAGGAACTTCCCGCCCTGTGGGTCGCTGATGCCCTGGATGCGGCCGACGCCCGGCACGTCGAAGGCATCCATGAGCGACTCGGCGCCGAGCTCGATCATCTTCGCTGCCGTCGCGTCCACGTCGGCCACGGTCACGTAGCCGGCCCAGTGCGCCGGCGCGCCCTCCATCGGCGGCGGGGTCATCCCACCGATGCCGGCGTCGCCCGCCTTGATGAGCGGGTACTCCTTGCCGTCACCCATGGTCATCGGCTCGATCGTCCAGCCGAGCAGCTCCCCGTAGAAGCCCTTGGCCTTCTCGAGGTCGTTGGTGAAGAGCTCGTGCCAGCTGAAGTGGCCCTGGTGCGCGTTGGAATCGGTCATGTCGGTTCTCCTCATCGAGCGACTCGCCTGTCGAGCCGCGGTGTCACGAAGAGGTCGAGCGAGGTCGCGGCCGATCGACAGCTCGATCGAAAAAAGTTCGTCGAGCCCGGAATCATTGAGAAAAGTCCGGAGAGCGCCCGTCTCGCGGGGAAAATCGACGAGGGGGTGTCGATCCGGCCCCGGGTCGATCGACTCTCCGTCGTCCGGGCGCCGAGCGCCAGAAAGGAAGACCGATGCAATACCTGCTGATGATCTACGAAGACGAGTCCCTCCGCGCCCAGCGGACCCCCGAGGACATGCAGGCCATCATGGCCGGCTACACCACCTTCACGAAGGAGCTGAAGGAGGCCGGCAAGATGATCGCGGGCGACGCCCTCGAGGGTGTGAGCACCGCGACCACCGTTCGCGTCCGCGACGGGAAGACCATGACCGTCGACGGTCCCTTCGCCGAGACCAAGGAGCAGCTCGGCGGCTACTACCTGGTCGAGGCCGACGACCTCGACGACGCGCTGGCCATCGCCGCGAAGATCCCGACCGCTCAGCACGGCAGCATCGAGGTCCGCCCGGTCATGATCTGGGACGACCCGCCGCTCAGCGAGCGCTGAGGTCCCACCGTCGCACCCGCCTGATACCGTGGCGCCATGAGCGCCACGGCGGCGATTCAGCGGGTCGTCCGCGAGCATCATGGCTGGGTCCTCGCGCGCCTCGTGCGCAGCGTTCGGGACCTGACCCTCGCGGAAGACTCCCTCCAGCTCGCGCTCGAGGCAGCGCTGGTCCAGTGGCCCCGCGACGGGGTGCCGGACCAGCCGCGCGCCTGGCTCGTTCGAACCGCGCGTCGCCGCGCGATCGACGAGCTCCGTCACCGGACCATGCGCCGGGAGAAGGAGCGCGAGATCGAATGGCTCGAAGCGCTCCGCCAAGACGAGCGCGGCGCGCCCTCAGAGGCCGCCGACGTCCCCGACGACATGCTCCGCCTCCTCTTCACCTGCTGTCACCCGGCCCTCGCGCGCGAAGCGCAGGTCGCGCTGACGCTCCGCGCGATCGCCGGTCTCGAGACCGAGGAGATCGCGCGAGCGTTCTTGGTGCCGGTGCCGACGATGGCGCAGCGGCTCGTGCGCGCGAAGAAGAAGATCGAGCGCGCGGGCATCCCGTACCGGGTGCCGGGTCGCAGCGAGCTCGACGAGCGCCTCGAGTCGGTGCTCGCCGTGCTCTACCTGGTCTTCAACGAGGGCTACGCGGCGAGCGCGGGCGCCGAGCTGGTGCGTCGCGATCTGTGCACCGTCGCCATTCGCTGGACCCGTGAGCTCGTCGAGCTCTTGCCCGAGGCGCCGGAAGCCTTCGGGCTGCTGGCGTTGATGCGGCTGCAGGACTCGCGACGCGACACCCGCGCTGACGCCGAGGGCGATCTCGTGCTGCTCGAGGATCAGGACCGAAGCGCTTGGGATCGGCAGGCGATCGCCGAAGGCATCGCGCTGGTTCGCCACGCGCTCCGCATGGGCCCGCCCGGACCCTATGCGCTGCAGGCGGCCATCGCCGCCGTGCACGCGGAAGCGCCGACGCCCGAAGCGACCGACTGGGTGCAGCTCGTCGGTCTCTACGACGTGTTGCTGCAGGTGGTGCCCTCACCGGTGGTCGCGCTCAACCGCGCGGTCGCCGTCGCCTTCGCCCACGGCTTCGAGGTCGGGCTCGCCGCGATGGACGGGCTCCACGAAGAGCTGAGCCGCTATCACCTCTTCCACGCGGCCCGGGCGGACCTCCTGCGTCGCCTCGAGCGGTCGAGCGACGCGCGCGCGGCCTACGAGCGCGCGCTCGAGCTCTGCCAGAACGAGTCCGAGCGCCGCTTCCTCACGCGCCGGCTCTCGGCGCTCTGAGCGCCACTACTCGGGAACACAGCAGTCGTAGACCTGGAGCATCGGCTGAACGAACTCCGGTGGATCGCTCGCGCCCCACGTGATGGCGAACCCGCGCGGGACTCGGACCATCCGTGGCGATCCGGGGGTCGGCGCTTCGGTGTACGGGGTCGTCGTGAACGACGATGGGTCCCGGACGTTGGCGCAGACGAGCGACCCGCCTTCGATCGCCTCGTCGGTCGTGGTGAAGACCAGCGAGTCGCCGAGCCGGAGTAGCTGCTGGCGCAGGGCGCGAGAGGGGAACTCTGTCCGAGAGAGCACGGCGCCCGATCGCTCGATGCGCTCGAGCCCCAGCGAGAAGGTCTCCGGAGGTACACCCCGGCGGAGCAGGTAGAACGAGCCGTCGGGTCCGGTCTCCAGTCCGGTGACCACCCCCCGCTCGCCGAGGTCGGCGACGAGCTCCGGCGGCCCCGACGCGCCGACTCGGTAGAGTGCGGACGACCCTTCCGACCCGGACGCATCGAATTCGGACGTCACGATGAAGGTGGCGCGCCCTGCGGCGTCGACCACGTGCTCGGGAGTCAGCGAACCCCGGGGCTCGAGGACGTCTCCGAACCGAACCGGCTCCGGCACGCGACCGACGCGATGGAAGTGGAGGGGGCCGCTCAGTCGGGCGAACATCGTGAGGAAGCCGCTCTCGGTCACGGCCACCTCACCCGACACGTTGGCGAACGGGGGAAGTCGCTCGACCATCCCCAGCGGGCGTCCATCCGCACCGAGCCACTGGAGTCCACCGTCGAAGATCACGAGCCCGGCTCCCGCCTCGCGGTCGAAGGCGACGCGGGGCAGCTGGATGCCTCGAATGGGCTCGTTCCAGAGAATGGTCCCGTCGAGCTCCACGGCCACGAGCGCGACCAACTCTGGCGAGCGCAGGTCGTAGGCCACCAACAGCTTCTCTCCGTCCCACTCGGGATCGGGCATCTGCCCCCAGTCCTCGCTCAAGACGACCGCGGGACCCCGCGGCCTGCAGAACTCGCAGCTCGTGACGCAGGGCATCGTCGGCGGGCCGAGATCCGGAGTGCCGAAGTCGGAACCGAGATCGACTCGTGAACCCATGTCACCGAGGCCGGCGCCCGAGTCGCGGGGGCCGGAGTCCGAGGTGCTGGCGTCGCGCTCTGGAGTGTCGGAACGGTGCTCGTCCAGGGCGCTCTTCGCGCCACAAGCCGTGCAGAGCGAGAGCGCCACGAGCGCGACGATCGGGGGAGACGTCATCATGAGCGAGGAAGGCGCGCATCACCCCATGTGCGCGTGAACCCGTCAAGGCGCCCCCGCGTCCCACGATGACCGAGCGTGTTCCGTTCGCGCATCGCAGCATCCCAGATTCGCCGGTTAACCTCCGTCGCCGAGTCGCCGACGCAGCTCATCCAATCCGAACAGGAGAAGTGAGCCCATGTCCCGATTCATCGACAAGAAGGTCCTCGTCACGGGCGGTACCAGCGGCATCGGCCGCGCGACCGCCGAGCGTCTCGCCGCCGAAGGCGCGCAGGTGCTGGTCACCGGCACCAACCCCGAGCGCATCGCCGAGGTCGGCGCGCTCGACAACGTCACCGCCATCGCGAACGACGCATCCGACCCGAACGCCGCAGACGCGCTCGCGGCGGCGGTCCTCGAGCACCTCGGCGGCCTCGACGCCGCGTTCCTCAACGCCGGCTTCGGGCGCTTCCAGCCGCTCGGCGACGTGACCAGCGACGAGTTCGACGCGCAGTACGCGGTGAACGTCCGCGGCCCGATCCTGCAGGCGAAGGCCATCGCGCCGCTGCTCCCCACCGGTGGCTCCATCGTCTTCAACACCTCGGTCGCGCGCGACGTCGGCATGGCTGGCGCGACCATCTACGCCTCGACCAAGGGCGCGCTCCGCACGGTCGTCCGTGCGCTCGCCCGCGAGCTCGCGCCGCGCGGTGTCCGCGTGAACGCCGTCAGCCCGGGTCCGATCGACTCGAGCTTCTTCGCGCGCACCGGCCTCCCGGAAGACGCCATCCAGGGCATGGCCGAGCAGATCCTGTCGGCGGTGCCGCTCGGTCGCTTCGGTCAGCCCGAAGAGGTCGCATCGGTCGCGAGCTTCCTGCTCTCCGCCGACGCGAGCTTCGTGACCGGCAGCGAGTACGTCGTCGACGGCGGCATGACCGAGCTCTGAGCGCCCGAGCGCTCTTCGGCTACTCCAGCCAGTCGAAGAGCGCGGGCGCGACCTGGGCGATGGCGTTCATCGGCGCGAGGTGGCCGGCGTCGAGCTCGAGGCGCTCGGCGTTCGGGACGATCGTAGCGAGTCGCTCGCAGACCTGGCGCGCCTGCACCGGTGACTGGGTGCCGTTCATCAAGAGCGTCTTCGCGGTGATGGTCGCGTAGTGGACGGCGGCGGTCTGGTCCTCGCCGAGGCTGCGGACCTCCTCGAAGGTCTTCCGCGCCGACTTCATCATCTGTTCCCGGCCCCGCTCGCCGATCGCTTCCCAGGCGCCGTCGCCGCTCCACCACTCCACGAAGCCCTTCATCCAGAGCTCCGAGCCACCGGTGGCGTCGTCGAAGAAGCCACGCTCGACCTGCTCCTGGTGAAAGCCGTCGCCGTCGTTCTCGTAGAGAACGCCCCAGGCCACCGGCTCCCAGACGGCGAGCCGTTCGATCTTCTCACGGAGCGCGCTGGCGAGCTGAATGGCGAGGAACGCGCCGTAGGAGTGGCCGACCAGCACGCAGGGCCTCTCCAGCCGACGGATCAGCTCGTCCGCCATCCGCAGGTCGGCCAGGAAGTGGAAGGGCCCGGACCCGCGCCACGCCTCGGACCCACCGCAACCGATGAAGTCCGGCGCCAGGGCCCGCCAACCACGGTCTCCGAGGGTCCGCGCGTAGTAGCGCCATTGGCGGCTACTCATGCCGGAGGAGTGGAGGAAGACGATCGGCGGCCCGTCGGGGGGGCCGGCCTCCATGATCGCGATCTCGTGGCCGTAGAGCCGCATGCCCGAGGGAAGTCGCTCGAGCGCGAGATGCGTAACAGAGGTCGGCCCTCGCACGGGGGCACCGTCACTCTCTTCACCCCATACGGGCCCATCCAGTACCCTCCGAGCCACTCATGAACATGCTGCGCATCCTCACCTTCCTGGCGCTCTGCCTCTCGCTCGCCTGCGGCGGCGACTCCGAGCCCGAGCCCGTCGAGACCACCGAGCCCACGGAAGGCGCCGAAGCCGATCCGGTCGAGTCGGACCCGACCACCAGCGGTGTCCGGACGCGTGACCCCTCGGAGATCCCCGTCGCGCCGAAGCCCTGGGACGAGATGACGCCCGAGGAGAAGGGCCACTTCATGGGCGAGTCGGTCCTCCCCTACATGAAGGAGCTCTTCGCCGAGTACGACTCGGAGGAGTTCGGCAACATGAACTGCGGCACCTGCCATGGGCCCGACATGCAGGCGCGCAACTTCGAGATGCCCGCGCCCTCGCTCCCGCCGCTCCACCCGAGCGGATCCGACGAGCAGCGCCAGATGGTCGAGGAGCACCCGCAGATGGTGCGCTTCATGTTCAACCACGTGGTGCCCGCGATGCGCACCATGATCGGTGAAGAGGAGTACGACGCCGAGACCGGCGAAGGCTTCTCCTGCTACTTCTGCCACCCGCACGCGGAAGACGTTGGCGAGTGACCACCGACAGCTACCAGAAGCTCTGGACGAAGTTCGCCTACTTCCAGGCCGCGCTCACCACCGGTCTCGGCGTCGGCTGTCTCGCCATCCCGACGCTCATCAATGGGCTCATCGGGCTGGACGTCGACGCGAGCACCACGGTGCTCCTCCGCACCTTCGGCGCGAGCCTCCTCTTCGTCGCCATCCTCCACGCGACCCTGGCCAAGTCCGAGGAGCGCGCGTCGATCCGGGGGCTGCTCTACGCGAACCTCGTCGAGGACGGCATCCTGACCCTGCTCTCGGTCGCCGCGATCCTCGCCGGCGTCATGAACGGCTTCGGCTGGCTCCTCGCCGGCGCCTTCGGCTTCGAGGTCGTCGCGGCGATCGTGATGCTCGCCCTGATGCCCAAGGACTGAGTTACTCCCAGGGGCCGGGCGAGCGAAGCCAGGCGTAGCGCCGCGGGTTGAGTACGCCGCAGCCGCGAAGTGCGTCCGTGGCCCGTTGGGTTCCGTCGTCGTCTTGCTCGAGCACCGCCCGTCGCAGCGCGGCCGCGTGGGCGTAACCTTCCATCGCTCCGTCCCGTAGCCGTTGCTCGGCCTCGCGCAGCTTGGCGATCGCCGCATCCGTCTGCCCGCTCGCGGCGAGCACCGAGCCCTCGACGTGGTCGAGCTGACCCTGGCAGGCGGCGTTGTCGAGCAGCGGGCGGGCGGCCTTCACGTCCTTGGCCGCCGCGCGGACGAGACGCTCGCGTTCGCTCGCGTCGTCCTTCGCCAGGCAGAGCGCGGCGCGAGCGCGACACGCGAGCATGATGAACTTCACCGAGCGCACGGTCAGCAAGAGCGAGCGTCGCAGGTCCGGCCAGCCCTTCTGCAGGCGCTCGTAGGCCGCGCGCCCGCCCAGGTAGACCTCGAGCTCGGTCATCGCCTCCATCTCGAGAAAGTGCTGCAGCTGGAAGGGCGGCTGGCCCCACTCGCGCATGGCGGCCGCCACCCGGTCCACACCTTCCTCGGCACGGTCCTCCGCGATGTACATGGCGTAGGCGCCGGAGGTCGTGATGGTGGTCGAGCCGTAGACGTCGCTCCGTTCGCGCGCCTCGCGGAGGACCTGCGGCGCGACGCTCGCCAGCTCGCGGTAGCGGCCCATGCTCCACAGGGACATCGTCACGATCGTGTGCGTGGTGCTCAGCTCCCAGGGCACACCGGTGCACTCCGCGCGAAAGATCTCGTCGGCGCGCCTGGCGCGCTCGAGCGCCGGCGCGAACTCGAACTGGTTCAGGTGCGCCGTCCCCCAGCTCAGGTCGACCCACGCGGAGGTCTCCGGGTCGCCGATGTCGTCGGCGAGCGCTTCCGCGCGTTCGAGCAAGGCCCGGCCCTTCTTCATCGGTGGTGCTTCACTGGTCGACAGCGTCGCGCCCTCGCTCGCGAGCGCTCGCGCCACCCGCTTGCGCTCCCCCGAGTCGAGCGCCAGCCGTACGGCGCGCGCCTGGAAGTCGGCACCGCGGATGAAGTCGGCCATGGCCAGCGCCGTGCCCATCGTGCCGAGGGTGTCCACCTTTTCGAGCACCGGAGCCTCGACGTCGGCCTCGTCCTTCGCGTCGAAGGCCAGCCCGCGCATCGCGTTCCGCGCGCGGTTCCAGAGCAGCGAGGCGAGCGCGCGCTTCGGACCCTTCGGCAGCGACATGCCCATCTCTCGGAGGAGCCCCTCGGCGAGCTCGAGACCGGCGTCGAGCTGGCCGCTCTGGAGGTAGGTCTGCGTGGCGAGGGACCGGAGTCGGCGCCCCTCCACCGGGTCGGTCTCGCGCGTCGCGGTGACGTAGTGCTCGGCCGCCTCCGCGCCGCGCCCCGCCTGTCGGAGCGCGTCCGCGAGCTCCACGTGGATCGGCTGCTGCGCGTCCCAGGCTCGTTCGCGCTCGAGCGCCTGCACGAAGAAGTCCGCGGCGCGGTCGAAGGCAAGCGCCCGCGCCGCGCTCCGCGCCGCGACCAGCGCGTGGTCGGCGCCGCGATCGATCTCGCCGGCCTCGCGCCAGTGGAGCGCCAGCGCTTCCGCGTCGGTGGTCTGGGCGCGCGACTCGATCGCCGAGGCCAGCCGTCGGTGCCAGCTCGAGCGCGTCGAGTCGTCGAGGAGCGAGAGCGCCGCGCTGCGCACGTGGTCGTGGAAGCACTCGAGCCGCGGGTCCTCGGCATCGGGCGAGGTGCGCACCAGGCTCGCCAGCCGCAGCGCCTTGAGCCGTCGCGAGAGATGCGCGACGGGGACCTCCGCCGCGCGAGCGCTCACCGACGGGGGCATCGGGCGAGCGGCGATGGCCGCTCCGAAGACCAGGTCCCGTTCCTCCCGGTCCAGCGCTTCGATGCGCGCGCGAATCGCCGCCCGGAGATCGACGGGGCCGTCGCTCTGCCGCTCGAGGTGCTGCGCGAGCTCCGCGATGAAGAGGGGGTGACCCTCCGCCTTCTCCGCGAGCGTCGCCGGGTCGACGCCCTCGGGCGCCATGGCCTCGGCGAGCGCCTGCGCCTCCCGCGGTCCGAGGCGTTCGAGCGGTAGCCGCTCCCAGCTCGACGCGAGCTCGGCGATCTCCCGCGTCGGCTCTCGGAGGGTCGCCACCAGCAGCACGCGCGAGTGCTCGGCGAGGACCTCGAAGAGGCGGAGCGAGTCCGCATCCGCCCACTGGAAGTCGTCGACGGTCAGCAGGAGCGGACCTTCATCGGCGAGCGCGTCGAGCAGATCGGCGAGCGCCCGGAAGCACAGGTCCCGAAGCTCGAGCCCGTCCTTGGGCGCGCGAAAGCCGCCGCCCACGGCGATCGCTGGCACCTGACCGAGCACGGGAAAGACCCGGTCGAGGAGCGTGCCTTCGGGCGTGAGCAGCTTCTCGACGTCGCGGTCCTTCCGTCGGCGGAGTCGGCGGCTCAACGCATCGACGATCCCGTCGAAGGCCTTGTAGGGCACGCGCTCGTGCTCGTAGCAGCGACCGGCGAGCACGAGGCCATCGGCGCGCTCGACCCCCGCGCGAAAGGCCTGGACCAGCGCGCTCTTGCCGACACCGGATTCGCCCTCGACGAAGACGGCCGCGAAGGCGCCTTCGCGCGCCTTTCGGAGGGCGCGGTCCAGGATCGCGAGCTCGGTCTCGCGGCCGACGAAGAGCGCTTCTGGTGGTGCTTCGGCGGCGGCTGCCCGCACCTGCGCGACGGCGCGCGCAGAGATCGGCGTGTCGTGCGTCGGGATCGCGTCCAGCGTCGCGTCGTCCTCGTCGGATTGCGGAGTGACCGTGGCGCGGAGCTCGAGCGGAGGGGAGGGCGCGACGCCATCGAGGAGCCCGTTCGCGAACGCCGTGCTCACCTGCTCGGCGCTCGGGCGGGCCTCGGGCTCTCGCTGGAGCATCCCGTCGCAGAGGGCGATGAGCTCTCGTGGGGCGTCCGGGTCCACCTGACCGAGCGAGGGCGCGTCGACCATCTGCTTCCGGACCACCAGGTGCAACGCGTTCCCGTCGAAGGGGAGCTCGCCGGTCCACGCCTGGAAGAGCATCACCCCGAGCGCGTAGACGTCGGCCGGCGGCCCGACCGGCGCCTGTCGCGCCTGCTCGGGCGCCATGAAGCTGGGTGTGCCGACCATGTCCTGCTGAACGGCGCGGCTCGGCGTGACCAACCCGAAGTCGAGCAGCACGGCGCGTCCGGACTCGTCCACGCGCACGTTCGATGGCTTCACGTCGCGGTGGACCAGTCCCGCGCGGTGGAGCGTCGCGAGCGCGGTCGCCACCTGCCGCACGGCGTCGTTCAGCCGCTCGGGCTCGAGCCGTCCCTCCGGTCGGACGTGGCGCTGGAAATCGGTCCCCTCCACCAGGTCCATCGTGAAGAACCACTCGCCGTCCACCTCGTGGAGCTCGTGGAAGTGCACCACGTTCGGGTGGTCGAGATCCTGGAGCGCACGGAACTCGTTCTTGAAGTAGAGCAGGCTCTCCGCTTCCACCTCGTGGAGCGTCTTGAGCGCGACGATCGTCTCCCGTTCCCGGTCCTCGGCTCGGTAGACGGCTCCGAACGCGCCAGCGCCGAGGGTCTCGAGCAGACGGAAGCGTGTCGAACCGGCGAAGCTCACCGCGGGGCAGGATACACGTGTGATCGGGGCGGCGTACCTCGATTGAGCGATGGTGCCCCCACGGAGCGCATTTGCTTGGTAGCGTCCGCGCGATGACCGACGCCATTGGAACGGACGGCTACGTCCATCCCCAGAACACCGACGACGTGGTCGCCGCCGTGAAGCGCGCCCGCGACGAGAAGAAGACCCTCCGGGTGCGCGGATCCGCGCACTCGGTCGAGGGCGCGATCTTCAGCGGCCCCCTGCAGGGCGGCAAGCCTCCTGCCGACGCCATCACGCTCCTCATGGAGAAGATGACCGGTGTCACCATCGATGCGAAGAACCAGGAGGTCACGGCGCTCGCCGGGACCCACCTGGGCAAGGACCCCTACGACCCGACGGGTACCTCGACCTGGGCGAACAGCCTCGACCTGCAGCTCGACCAGGCCGGCTGGGCGCTCGGCGACCTGGGTGGCATCAGCCACCAGACCGTGGCCGGCTTCCTCTCGACCGGCAGCTCTGGTGGATCGCTGACCCACCACCTCGAGATCACCGGACTCACGCTGGTCGACGGCACGGGCACGGTCCGCGAGCTCCGCGAAGGCGACGACGAGCTCGAGGCGGCGAAGGTGTCGATGGGTCTCCTGGGCGTCATCACCGAGGTCAGCTTTCGGATCCTCCCGCGCTTCAACATCTTCGGTGACCAGATCACCATCGGCACCGAGAGCCCCGACGCCCCGGTGAAGATGTTCGCGCCGAACGACGATCCCGACTCGCTCGCGAGCTTCCTCCGCGCGACGCCCTACACGCGGCTCATGTGGTGGCCGCAGCGCAAGTTCCACCGGGTGCAGGTGTGGCGCGCCGCGCGGATGGAGCCGCTGCAGCCCTTCACGCCGAAGCCTTACGCAGAGCTCGGTAAGGCCCCGCGGATCGCCGCGCTCGCCGGCTCGCTCATCTACACGGTGCTCGGCAACCTGCAGGACATCTCGGTCATCCCGGGCAAGCTCGACGACTTCTTCGCCCACCTGAAGGAGACGCTGGACGGCGACCCGGACCCGAACGCCTGCCCGACGCTCGTGGACGACCCCACCGGTCCGCTGAGCATGAACGACGTGCTCGACTACATCCGGCAGCGGCTCCACGGGTCGACGGCCGATCATCTGACGGCCCACGACTCGCTCCACCCGCAGGTCGAGAGCTTCGTGAGCGAGGCACACGCGAAGATCGACGAGCTCGTCAGCATCGGATCGATCGAGAAGGACTTCGTCGCGGTCCTCGTCTGGCTCCTCGAGAAGCTCACCGAGCTCGCGAGCCATTCGCCGGTCGTGCAGTGGGCCGCGCGCGAGCTCGCGAAGGTCGTGCCCTACGTCATCGCTCCGATCCTCGGCGTCTTCGTGAGCGACGGCACCCAGACCTTCTGGGACGGCTGGCGCTGCGGTCTGCCCATGGACAACCAGATGGACGACCAGCTCTGGCCGACGCAGTTCACCGAGCTGTGGATCCCGCTCGAGCACACCGGCGACGTGATGAACGCGCTCAAGGACCACTACGCGGGCGACGGGACCGCGACCAGCGCCTACGACGCGACCGGCGCGTTCTCCTGCGAGGTCTACGGCGCGAAGGAGAGCAGCGCTTGGCTCAGCCCGGCGTACGGAAGCGACGTGGTGCGCATCGACGTGTTCCGCTTCGGCCGGGACGCACCGACGAACCCGCGCGGCTTCTACGACGCCTTCTGGCAGGTGCTGAAGCCCTTCGGGTTCCGCCCACACTGGGGCAAGTGGCTCCCGGAAGCCTCCGCCGACTGGCGCGCCTACTACGCGCAACAGCTCCCGCGGCTCGCCGACTTCAAGGCGCTCCGCGCGAAGTGGGACCCGGACGGGATCTTCCTGAGCGACTACTGGCGCGATCACCTCATCGGCTGACGTCTCAGATCTCCGAGTGGATGCGCGGAGACGGCTTCGGCTCACCCGCGCCATCCCCATCGGGTGGCAGTCCACCAAGTCGGCCGGGCCGGCATGGCTCCGGCAGGAGTGCAAGAACGTCCCAAGTGCGTTCGGTTTGAGCCACTGTTGGCCATCGTGGGGTCAGTGGAGCGATGGTTCGGTCACAAAGCCAAGAACGCGGTCACGAAAGCGGGTCTCGTGGTCACTCGGAGGACGTGATGGCAGCAGGAACAGTTGCGGAGGTGAGCGCCGACCCGGTACTCGCCCTCGCCAGGGAGGGGAAGCCGAGAGAGGCCCTCGCGCTCTGTGCTCGTGAGCACGGCAGCGCGGTGGGCCGCTTCTGCATGGCATTGCTCGGGGATCAGGCCGAGGCCGAAGAGGTGCTCCAGGAGTCGCTCCTGGCTGCCTTCGATGGCTTCGACTCCATTCGCGGAGATGCCATGCGGCCTTGGCTCTACGGCATCGCGCGGCGGATGTGCGCGCGGCGACTCGCCAAGCGAGCCCGTCGCGCCGGTCGGCTTCGACTGATCCACGACGCCGAGGGGGCCGCCGAAGGAGCCGACGAGCTCCTCGAGCGGCGCCAGCGCGCGGCGACGGTCCGGGCGGGGCTCGACGAGCTCAAGCCCTCGGACCGCGAGGCGCTGCTGCTTCGTTTCGAGGCGGGCCTCTCCTACCGCGAGGTCGGGGAGATCCAGTCGATCGACGAAGCCACCGCCCGCAAGCGCGCCAGCCGCGCCCTCGCCCGACTCCGCGACGTCCTCCTCTCCTCTGGAGCCCTCCGATGACCACCGATAGCAAGCAGACCCACGAAGACTTCCTCGATCACCTCGCGCCCATCGTCGACGGCGACGAGGCCGCGCTCGATCGGTTCGCCGATCACCTCGCCGACCACGACGAGGCGCGCGATCTCCGCTACGACGCGACCGACGTTGCCGAGCGCATCGCCGAGTCCGGCGCCGACTTCGACGTGCCCGCGGACCTCGAGAGCCGCCTGATGGCCGCGCTCGACGCCCGCGCCGGTGAGGCGGCGACGGTCGAAGACCCGGCGCTCGCCGCCGCGGCGACCGCGGCGGTCGCGAAGTCGGCCGCCGACACGGCCGCCGACTCCGAGAACCGAGAGCCCGACGCCGACGCCGACTCCGAACACCGAGAGCCGGACGCCGACGCCGAACACCGAGAGCCGAACATCGACTCCGAGGACCGAGAGCCGATCGCCGAAACCGCGAGCCGCGAGCCGAGCTCCGAGTCCGAGCCCGAGTCGAAGCACTCCGGCGCGGCCGCCCGCTCCGGTGGCACCCTCCACCGCCTCGACAAGCGTCGCGCCATCGTCGCCGCGGGCGTCGGCGGCGTCCTCGCCGTCGCGGCTTCCGTCGCCCTCGTCGTCGGATTGAGCGGCGGCGACGAAGACCCGACCGAGCCGACCGACTACGCGCACGACTTCCACGCGACCATCGCCGAGCTCGACCAGGGCGGCGTGACCATCGTCCACGACGGCGAGCTCGCGGCGGCCCCCGGCGCCGCGGTCGCCCAGGGCGCGACCGTGCGCACCGACGCGCGCAGCCGCGCGCTCCTGCAGCTCTCCGATGGCTCGACGGTCGCGCTCAACCGCGACACCGAGGTCGTCGTCGGCGACCACGGCCGCGGCCTGACCCTGAAGCGCGGCGAGATCCTCTCGGACGTCGCGCATCTCGACCAGGGGCCGAACTTCGTCATCCACTCGCCCCTCGGCGAGGTCGAGGTGCTGGGCACCAAGTTCCTCGTCTCGGTCGGCGACGAGGAAGGATCCGTCCGCGTGCTCCGCGGTGAGGTGGCCGTCCGCTCCGGCGGCGGCGCCGTCAACGTGAAGACCGGTCAAGAGGCGCTCCTGGCGAGCAACCGCGCGCCCGACGTCGTCCCCGCCACCAACCTGGCGGGCTCGGTCTCCTGGAGCGAGCTGCAGCCCGAGGTCGGTGACGACGTGCCGGTCCCCGGCCTCGGCGAGCTCCGCGCTCACCGTCCGGGTGAGCGCGAAGAATCCGAGCGCCCGCTCGCGCTCGCGCACCACTCGGTGAAGGTCCGCATCGTCGGCAACGTCGCGCGCACGGAGATCGAGGAGACCTTCCGCAACGACGGGAACGAGACCCTCGAGGGTGTCTTCCGCTTCCCGCTCCCGGCCGATGCCCGCATCGCGAGCCTCTCGCTCGACGTCGAGGGCACCTGGGAGGACGGCGCGTTCGTCGCCAAGGATCGCGCGCGCCGCATCTGGAATGGCGTCATCCGCAACGCGACGCCGGAGCAGCAGCGCCAGCAGCAGGAGGAGTTCATCTGGGTCCCCGGCCCGTGGCGTGACCCCGCGCTCCTCGAGTGGCAGCAGGGGGGGCGCTTCGAGCTGCGCATCTTCCCGATCCCCGCGAACGGCGAGCGACGCATCCGCATTGCCTACGAGCAGACCATCCAGCCGCACGGGGACGAGCGCCGTTACGTCTATCCGCTGGCCCACGCCGGCGACGACTCGACCGCGGTCGGTCACTTCGAGGTCGACGTGAAGGTCGCCGGTGACGCGAACGCGAAGGCCCACGGTTACGAGATGGCCTCCGCCCGCGAGGACGGCAGCGACCGGCTGCGCTACTCCGCGGAGAGCTTCCGCCCGGCCGGCGACCTGATCGTCGACTACCAGATGCCGAACGGCGACGCGGAGATCCGCTGGTGGACCTTCCGCGGCGACGCGACGGCGCCGCCCCCCGAGGCGACACGCGAGGACGAAGAGGTCCTCGACGAGCACCGACAGCTCGCGCAGGACGACCGCGGCTATGTCGTCTTCGCGCTCCAGCCGGAGCTCCCGATGGCGACCGCCAACCGGGCCCGCGACTACGTGTTGGTCGTCGACGCCTCGCAGAGCATGGTCGGCGAGCGCTACGAGCGCGCCAGCCGACTGGCGACCGCGCTGGCGAGCGAGATGGACCGGCGCGACCGGGTCACCGCGCTCACCTGCGACGTGACCTGCCGCGAGCTCAGCGGTGGCTTCCGCATGCCCAACGGCGCGACCGCGGCCGCCATCCAGCAGTTCTTCGACAAGGAAGAGCCCGCTGGCGCCTCCGACCTGGTGGCGGCGCTCGGCTCCTCGCTCGAGGCCGCTCAGCGCCTTCGCAGCGGGACCGACCGTGAGCTCCACCTCGTCTACATCGGCGACGGCGCCGCGAGCGTCGGTCACCGTCGCGCGGGCAGCCTCGGCGACGAGATGCACGAGCTCCTCGACGGCAAGGCGCAGCTGACCACGGTCGGGATCGGCCAGGACGCTGACGCGCCCGCGCTCGCCTCGATGGCCCGCGGTGGCGGCGGTCACTACGTGCCCTTCGTCCCTGGTCAGCGCTCGAGCCAGGCCGCGCTCGCGGTCCTCGAGACCACCTACGGGGCGTCGCTGCAGTCCGCGTCGATCGAGATGCCCGAGGGCGTCGCGCTCATCGCGCCGACGGAGATGCCCACCATTCGCAACGGCCAGGAGATCCTGGTCGCGGCGCGAATGGATCGCGACTCGCTCTCGGGTGACGTCGTCCTGCGGGGCAAGACCGCGAGCGGCGCCTTCGAGCAGCGCTACCCGGTCACGCTCCAGACCGAGACCGCCGCGGGCAACGCCTTCGTGCCGCGGCTGTGGGCCTCCGAGCGCATCAAGGCGATGGAGAACGAAGGTCGCTCGGAGAACCAGGCGAGCATCATCGCTCTCTCCAAGGCCTACGGCGTGATGAGCCGCGAGACCTCGCTGCTCGTCCTCGAGAGCGAGGCGATGTTCCGCGCCTTCGGCGTCGACCGCGCCCGCGCCTCGGTGCAGTGGACCGGCGAAGAGGACATGGTCTACGGCGAGAGCGAGGCGGCGAACGCCGGCATTCTCGGAGCGCTCGGCGGTGACGCGAACATCGGCCTCGGCGGTCTCGGCACCGTCGGTGCGGGCCGCGGTGGCGGCGGCTCGGCCTTCGGCTACGGCTCGACCGCGATGAGCGCGCCGCGAAGCTCCTCGCGCACCGCCGCCGGTCCCGCTCGGTTCCGCGCCGAGGACAACCGGAACCCCTTCGACGACGCGCTGGCCGCGAACGTACGGGAACGTCGCCGACGTCCGAACGCCGACCCCGCCCCTCGACCCGACGAGCCGATGGAGGAGGCCGAGCCCTCGCCCGACCTCGCCGACGCGACCGGCGCGGAGACGAGCGTCGATCGCGATGAGGAGGCGGCGCGCCCGCAGCAGCCGGTGACTCGCCGTCGCCGCGGTCCGGGCCGCTGGATGCGGAAGGTCTGGTTCCGCGAAGGCCGGATCAGCCGTGACGGCGTTCGCGAGCAGGACATGGTCGCCGTCCGTGTGGCCGAGGAGCAGCTCCGCGCCAGCCCGGACAGCCGCGACCGGCACCGTGATCTGGTTCGTGCGCTCTCCCGCGCCGGCCATCTCGAGCGCGCCGAAGAGATCGCTCGCGAGTGGATGGAGCGTGACCGGCTCGACCCGGAGGCGCTGACCTACCTGGCCGACGTGGTCGGGCGACGCGGCGAGCGCGAGAAGGCCCTCCGCCTGCTCAGCGGCATCGTCGACCTGCAGCCCGAGTCGCGGGTGCTCCAGGAGCGCATGGCCAACGCCTTCGAGCGGTCCAACCAGGCGCCCCGCGCGTGTGCCCATCGTGTGGCCCTCGCGGAGATTCGCCCGAACGACGAGGACATCGTCGCCGCCGCCGTTCGCTGCGAGCGCTCGCTGGGTCGGCCGGAGGCCGCGAACCGGCTCCTGGATGCCGTCCCGGCGGACGACCGCGAGAGCGTGCGCCAGGCGGCGTCGACCGCGCCGAACCCGGAGAGCATCCGGGGCGACCTGATGGCCGAAGCGACCTGGACCGGCGGCGCCGACGTGGACATCACCCTCGTCACGCCGCAGGGCACTCGCCTGAGCTGGATGGGCGGGCGCACCAACGTGGTCGGGGACGACGCACGCCGCATCGGTCACGAGCGCGTCGGGCTCCGTCGGGCCGGCGTGGGCACCTACTACATCGAGGTGAACCGCGTGGACCCGAACGACACGACGCCCATCAACGGCACGCTCGAGATTCGAGCGCGCGACGACCGCCAGCGCATCCCCTTCCGAGTGGAGGGGAGCCGGACCACGGTCGGTCGCGTCAGCATCGTGCGTCGCTGGCGCATGGAGAACCGCTAGGGTGACGGCGAGTCGGGGGTGCGCTTCGCCCCCGGCTCGCCGGCGACCTGTCGGCGGATGCGGATCACGGTGAAGGCAGCGAGCAGGACCATGAAGCCGCCGACCACGGCCCACGCCGCCCAGGGCATCTCGCCCGATCCGGCGCCCGCGATGTAGGCGTAGGGCGCCACGAAGGCGACGAGGGCGATCGCAGACCATCGCTGCGCCGCAGCCCAACGCTGGGAGCGCGCGGCGCGCACCACGCGAATCTGCCCGTAGGCGAAGGGCCAGGCGCTCACCACGTCGAAGACCAGGAACGCCCACGGGTTCACGCCGTAGTCGCCGAGGGTGGGCCAGACCACGAGCGTGCGGACCACCGCATAGAGCACGATGCTCGCGATCCACGCCGTGCCGAACACGCCCATGCGCTCGTCGCTCACCCGCGCACCGTAGAGATCCGCCCCCGTCACCGAGACGACGGTGGTGTGACAGTTCGGAGGCGCCGCTCGTCCTCGCGAGCATCTACCTGCTCGCGCGGCCCTTCCGCACTTTCAGGTCTTCTTCCACGACCTCCGCGGCTAGTACGCCCGGCGGTGTAGAGTCGGGCTCGCCGATGCCCCCACCGAACCTCTACGTGATGGACATCTCCTACTTCAGCGGGAAGGTCGAGTCGTACCTCCGCTACAAGGAAATCCCCTACCGCCGCGAGACGGTCACCCACCGGACGCTGGTGGGGTACGTCGGCAAGGGAACCGGGGTCGCGCAGGTCCCGGCGATGGAGCTCGATGACGGGACCTGGCTCCGGGAGTCGAGCACGATGATCCGCTGGCTCGAGGAGCGACACCCTTCGCCGCCAATCATCCCGACGGATCCGGCCGAGGCGTTCATCGGCGCGCTCATCGAGGACTACTGCGACGAGTGGCTCTGGCGCCCTGCGATGTGGTGGCGCTGGGTGCCGGAGACCACCCGCCGCCACCTCGGACGACGCATCGCGCGCGAGGTATTGCACGACCTACCGGCTCCCTCCGAGCTACTGGCGCGCGTCTTCGCCCGGCGACAGCACGTGGCCTGGCTGAGCGGCGACGGGATGACGCGAGAGTCGTCGCGAGCGGTCCGTGACGCCTACCTCGTGGAGTTGCGCTCGCTCGAGCAAGTCCTCGCGGGGCGTCCGTTCCTCGGCGGCGAGCGCCCGAGCATCGTGGACATCGGCTTCATGGGGCCGATGTTCCGTCACTTCGCCTGCGACCCCGACTCCGCGATCGTCATGCGGCGGGACGCGCCGCGCGTTTGGGCATGGGTGGCGCGTACCTGGGCCACCCGCGGCTCCGAGCTCGCGGCGGACGCGACGCACCGGCCGACGCAGGGCCCGGGCTTCGACGAGATCCTCGATCGGGTCTGCCAGATCTACCTGCCCTACCTCCGCGCGAACGCGCTCGCGCTCTCGAAGGGCGAGCGCCGCTTCGACTTCGAGGCCGGCCCCTTCCGCTTCCGTGGAACGCGCAGCAACGCGCATCGGGCGTGGTGCCGCAGCGTGCTGCGCGATCGCTTCGCGGCGCTGGAGCCGGAGTACCAAGCGGCCGTCCGCACGCGCATGACATCCCACGGCGGCCTCGGTGCGCTCCTCGACGAGGACCTCCGCTCTCCCGCGCAGTCGCCGCCGCTCGAGCTCCCCCTCGCCCCACGCGAGCACACGAGCGTGCGGGAGGTCGTGGGTCTCTGGCTCGGCGACAGCTTCGGCACCCAGCGAGGCTGAGCGCTAGAAGACGCCTTCCATGAGGTCCATCCGTTCCTCGTCGGGCGCGTCACTCTCCTCGGTCGCCTCTTCGCCATCCTCGGCTTCCGGCTCTGCTGGCTCCTCCTCGACGGGCGCGGTCTCCGGCTGGACAGTCCCACCATCCATCCGAGGGACGACGACACACCCGGAACGCTCGCAGCGATAGAAGGTCAGCTCCTTGCCTTCGGTCACGGCGAACCACGCCGCGCCGTCGGGGGCGGTGCCGCCGCCGGTGACGACCGGCGTGGGCGCGCATGCGGCGAGGAGCATCAGTGCGAACACTCGATTCACGGAGTCTCTTCTTCCTTCGGGGGGTCTTCTTGGGCCTTCACCTCGTCGGTCGACGCGGGGACCATCTGCTTGAGCTGCCACGCCTGCATCCGGAGTCGCGCCTGCACCTTGTCGAGCTCCTTGCGGATCGGTCCGATGGCGCCGCCGGCGATCGCGATGACCGCCAACGACACGATCGTGAGCAGCGCGAGCGTCGGTATCCGCGCGAGGTCGGAGCTTCGAGGGAGGACGTGGAGGCCGTCCGCGTCGAACACCATCGACGCCGGGACCACGCCCGACCACTCCAGCGAGATGGGGAGGATGGCCGCGAGCAGCCCCGCGATGACGAAGGGGATCCGGTATTGCGGCGGGTGGTTGAGCGTGAAGAGCAGCGTGACGACCACGATGATCAAGGGCGAGATCAGGAACGGGCCGATCAGCGCCGAGGTCGACGCCGCGGTGGCCAGCGCCAGGCCGAAGACCACGGTCGCGCTGCGCGTGGTGGGCCGCTCGAGTCGCGACACCAGCCAGCTGGCGATGCCGGTCAGGGTGGTGAACGTGGAGAAGAGAATGACCGGCAGCCAGGTCCGCATCCCGGTCAGCAGCACCAACGGGATGAAGAGATTGAGGCCGAGGAAGACCGCCGCACCAATGCGCCCGGCCTGACGGGTCTGTTTCGCTTCCTGCTCCTGGAGCTCGGCGCGGACCTCTTCCGGAAGCAGCGGAGGCGGATCGGTCAGCAGCCCCACGAGTCCCTCGAGCGCACCGCGATGGGTCGGGTCGAGCGCGAGGGCACGCCCGAGCTTCGCGAGCGACTGACGGCGGACCGCTTCGGGATCGAGCGACTCGGCCTCGTCGTGCGCGTCCACCTCGGCCACCAGCGCGTCGGCCTGCTGCTTCCGCCGCTCGGAATCGCGGTGACCATCGAGGTAGCGCTCGATGCCATCGTGGAGCGTGCGAGCGCTCGGGCACCGTTGGCCCGGGTCGAGCTCGGTCGCCCAGAGCACCAGCGACTCGAGCTCCGGCGGCAGCGGCGTCTCCATGTTGCGCACGCGATCGTCCACCGGCGCTTCCGTGGAGCGGATCAGACTCACGATCGATTCTCCGCGGTGGAGCGGCTCGCCGGCGAGGAGCTCGAAGAGGAGCGCGCCGAGTCCGTAGACGTCCGCCTTGGTCGTGAGCACCGGCTTCTTTCCCACCAGCTCCGGCGCCACGTAGCCGGGTGTGCCCATGATCGTCCCGAACTGAGTCTGCGGCGACGAGTCCTTGAGCGTGCCCTGCGGGTCGATCACTTCGGTCTCGGCGGCCTCCGGGTCGTCCCTGCCGAGCACCTTCGCCAGACCCCAGTCCAGCAGATAGACCTCACCGTACTCGCCGAACATGATGTTGGCCGGCTTCAGGTCGCGGTGCACGACCCCCCGCTCGTGCACGAAGTCGAGGGCGAGGCAGAGCTGCGCGAACGCAGAGAGCAGACGCCGCTCGCCGAAGCGCTCGAGGACCTCGGTTTCGCCCTCCCGTCGAGCCTCGAGGACCTGCTCCAGCGTGCGGCCCTTCACTCGCCGCATGGTGAAGAAGGGGGCTCCCGCTTCGGCGCGGCCGAGGTCGTACACCGGAACGATCGAGGGATGCTCGAGCTGGGCCTGAACCCGGGCCTCGAGGAGGAAGCGAGCGCGGATGTCGCCGCGCTCGTGCAGATCCTCGTGCGCGACCTTCATCGCGACCTGCCGACCGATGGCGTGATCGAGGCAGAGGGCGACCTCGCCCATGCCTCCCGCCCCGAGGTGACCCTGCTGCTCGTAGCGAGCACGCGACGCGGGCGGGAGCAGGTCGTCGGGGAGCTCGAGCTCGAGCGAGGGCGCCTGATCGATCGGACCGATCTGGGTCTTCGCGTGTTCGGGGAACCAGCGATCGTCCGGCTTCTCCGCCGTCATCCCCGCACCCACCGGCACATGGTCGGCATCGCCCGGCACCCTAGCAGCTCCAACGAGCTTTCAGCTGATGCAGTCGTCCACATGACGACGGCAGGATCGGTATGATGTGCGCGTGAGCAACTTGCACCGAGTGTCAGTTTGTATCCTAGCGCTCCTACTGGCCTGCGGCGACGACGATGATGCGACCTCGGTCGACGCCGGACCGGTGGAAGACGCGGCCCCTCCGGATCTGGGGGTGGATCTCGGCCCCGACGAATCCGAGAGCTTCATGCTTTCCGGCGCCGTCACCATTCGCCGCGACGACCTCGGCATCCCGCACGTGCAGGGCGCCGACGTGGCGGACGCGTTCTATGGCGCGGGGTATGCCCAAGCGCGCGATCGCTTGCTGCAGATGTCCCTGATCCGGCTCCGTTCGCAGGGGCGGCGGGCCGAGGTGCTGCCCGATCGAATCGACGACGACATCCTCCTTCGAACCGTGAACATCGCTCGGATGGGCCGCGAGAACGCCGCGCTCGCCCGCGCCGAGCACCCCGAGTCGCACGCGCTCATCGTCGCGTGGACCGCCGGTGTGAACCGCTTCATCGACGAGGTGCTCGAGGGCGACGTGCCCACACCCTACGGCTTCGACGAGCTCGGCTTCCAGCCCGAGCGGTGGCGCACCGACGACACGTACACGGTCGGCAAGCTCCTGCTCTTCAGCAACGCCAACCAGCTCGAGTTCGATCTCCTCGCGTCGCTGATCCGCCGCTACGCCTCCGAGATCTGGACCGCGTTCGGTGGGCAGGCGTGGCGACCGATGGTCCCCTCGTACGTAATCCCGGAAGACGAGCGGCCCGCGGTCGGCGAGGTCGGCGATCCGCTCCCGGCGAGTCTGATGAGCACGTCGCTGCCGCCGGACGCCGAGGAGCGACTTCGCGCCTTCACCGCCAAGATGCGCGAGCTCCGACCGGGCGCGAGCAACAACTGGGCGATGGACGGTCGTCACACCGTCGACGGTCGGCCCTTGATCGCCGGTGACCCTCACCAGCCGCTGCAGTCGCCTTCGATCTTCTACCCGCAGCACATCGAGGCGCGCGACGGCTCCTTCAACGCGATCGGCTTCTCGTTCGTGGGCACGCCCGCCGTTCAGCTCGGCCACAACGAGGATCTGGTGTGGACCGCGACGACCACCTACCCGGACTGGATGGACCTGGTGGCGGTCGACGTCTCCGCCGACGACACCGTGGTCGTGGGGGGCGAGACCGTTGCCGTCGTGCGTCGTTCCGAGACCTTCACCATCGACGGAGACGACCCTCGCACCGAGACCGTCATCGACGTGCCCGGCCACGGCGTGTTGCTCCCGCGCGACTTCGCGCCGCTACCGCTCACCGACGGCAACCGGCGTGTGATGGTGCGCTGGGCCGGCGACACACCCACCTCCGAGGCCGATGCCTTTTACGGGGTGGACACGGCCAGCACGCTCGAGGACTTCGAATCGGCCGTCGACGCGATGGAGCTCGGCGCCTTCAACTTCATCGCGGCGACCGCCGACGGGATCACCTATCGCTCCAGCCCGCGCGTGCCCGACCGCGGCACGCCCGGGACCTTCGGCGAGCCGTGGGCGGTCCTCGACGGCAACGACCCGTCGAGCGCCTGGACCGGTGACTTCCTCTCGCTCGACCAGCTCCCGCGTAGCCGAGCGGAGACCACCGGTTGGATCGCCAGCGCCAACAACGACAACTACGGGTTCACCGGCGATGGTGCGCTCGAGGGAGACGCCTTTTACTACGGCGTGTGGTTCGACCCGGGCACCCGCGGCTACCGCATCGACGGGGAGCTCGAGCGTCTCGCGGATCGGGGCGACGTGACCGGGGAGGACTTCATCGAGATCCAGCAGGACACGCACAGCGTCGTCGCCGAGCTGATCCTGCCGACCCTCTTCGAGGCGGCCGAGGGGCTCGAGACCGATGACGCGCTCGTCGACTACCGGGACCGCGATGACCTCGCGGGGTTGGTCGCCCGCCTCGAGGCGTGGGACCAGCGGATGGACCGGCCCTCGGCGGACGCGCTCCTCTTCCAGGCGTGGGTCTACTTCCTCGCGGAGCGGATCCTGGCCGACGAGCTCTCGATCCTCTTCGAGCCGCTGATCGATGCGTCGTCGATCTACGTGCTCAAGTGGGTTCGGCTCGCGCTGCTCTTCGCGCCCGACATCGTCGACGGACCGGCGAGCGGCCACGCCTACGCGGCGCTCGACCAGGCGGCGACCTACCTGACCGACACCTTCGGGAGCCTCGACCCGGACGCGTACTCCTGGGGAGACGTCCATGGCGCCGTGTTCAGCACGAACGTCGGCGGTCGCTACGAGCGCGAATGGGTCCCGACCGACGGCGCGGACGGCACGGTCAACGTCGCCGACGCGAGCTTCCTCGGCTCCGACGGTCCCGTGGAGCGTATGGACGTCACCGGCGGCGCCGTGTACCGCATGGTCGCCAGCTTCGACGAGGGCGGCCGCCCACGGGCGCTGGTGAACTTCATCGGGGGCGCCAGCGGCGATCCCGACAGCGAGTTCTGGGACGACCGAACGGAGGGCTGGATCGAGGGCGACTACGAGCCCCTCGCCTTCGAGGAGTCCGAGGTCGCCGAGCGGACGGTCGAGACGACGACGCTGGCGCCCTGAACGCGCTCACTCTTCGATCGGGAGGCGGCAGTAGCTGCAGCGGACCGGCTCTGCGGCCCGGTCGAAGATGAAGCCGCCGCCGAAGAGGATGGTGATCGCGAAGGGCGTCATGAAGGTGACGTCCGCGCTGATCGCCAGCGTCCACACCGCCATGAAGGCGATGGTCGCGAACCAGAGCACCTTGAGCACGCCCCACGCCCGCGAGGGCACCTCGTAGCGCCGCTGGCGATCGCAGCGCGGGCAGTGGCCGCGACTCGGGCGGCGCGCGAAGACGCGGGGGAGGGCACCCATCAGAGCCCTCGGTGGCGCTCGGGGCGGAGCGGGATGCGGCCGTCGACCGCTTCGTCGATGATCGCGACGATCCGCTCCCGGTCCCGCGGGAGACGTCCGCCCAGCGGCAGATAGTTCGACGCGTGGTTGGTGCGGAAGAGGCAGTCGGTCGGCCGCGCTTCGTCGACCATGGTCCGCAGCTCCATCAGCAGCTCGGGCACCGGCGGCACCTCGAACCTGCCCTTGGCGCGGAGCTTCGCGAGCGGCGTGCCGGGCACGACGGTCACCGTGAGTGCGGCGAAGAACTCCGGGTCCATCGCGGTCACCAGCTCGGCGGTCCTCTTCGCGTGTTCTTCGGCGCGGTCCTGCCCGATGCCGAGCAGCGCGATGACGCTGAGCTCCATGCCCGCGGCCTTCGTTCGGCGCGCGGCCTCGACGTGGCCCTCGAAGGTGTCGCCCTTGGCGATGCGCTTCAGGGTCACGTCATCGCCGGACTCCGGTCCGATGTAGAGGCGCGTGAGACCCAGCTCGGCGAGCTCCTTCAGCTCGTCGTCGCTCTTGGCGGCGACGTTGCGCGCCATCGCGTAGCAGGACACCCGCCGAAGCCGCGGAAGCGTCTCTCGGGCTCGCTCGAGGATCGGACGCCAGTGGTCCAGGTCCATGATGAGCGCGTCGCCATCGGCGACGAAGAGCTTCTCGATGCGCTCACCAGCGGCGTCGGCGGCGGCGTCCAGATCTTCCAGGGTCTGGCTGAGGTCGCGGACCCGGAATTCCTTGTCCCGGTACATGTCGCAGTAGGTGCAGTGGTTCCACGAGCACCCGATCGTCGCCTGCAGGATGTAGGCGTCCGCTTCCGAGGGTGGCCGATAGATACGTCCTTCGTAGCGCATGCGCCCTTCAGTTAGCTCGCGGTGGGCTCGCTGTCACCTGACGGGGTGGCCCATGCCGTCCATGAATCGCTCGTAGAAACCCTGGTACTGCGTCTCGAGGATCTCCGCCTTGGCCCGCTCGCGCTCCAGCTCGGCCTCGCACGCGGCGGTCCGAGCGGCGCGCTCCACCGACTGAGCCGCGGTCAGCTCGGCCGTGACCCGCGCCTTCTCGACCTCGGTCTTCATCATCAGGCCCATGGCAGCGACGGCCAGCACGGCGATGGCGGTCGAAGCCCGTCGCAGCCATCGACGCCGGAGTGCGCGCTGGCCCAGCTCTCCGCCGAGCAGGTCCTCGAGCTCGCCCACGCGGCCCTCCGCCAGGGCGAGGTTCCGCTCGAGGCGCGCGGCGTGCTCGACACTGGCAGTCGCCTTCGCGCGCATGGTCTCCAGCTCCTTGCTGACGATCTCGTGGTTGATCCTCAGCGCTTCCAGCTCGTCCCGATACCCCATGCGAGCACACTAGCGCGGGGCTCAGCCCGGTTGAAGGGCGCTACGCGCCCTGAGCACGCCCCCTGCGGTCGTCCCCTCACGCTCGAAAATACTTCGGCATTTCCTCGGTTCGCGGACACCCCATGGAACCCACCCAGACCACGGATCTCCCGTCAACCGGTCTGAGCCCCGCACTAGCGCGGCTCGAGGCGGACCAAGTAGCCGGGCGCGCCGAAGTCCACGAACTCTGCGATCAACAGCGTCTCCCCGTGCCAGGCGAGACCACCCGGTCGGCCGATGCCCTCGAGGAGCGTGTCGGTCGTTCCGTCGGCGCGATGGTGCACGATGCGGCCTGCGTGATCGCCCACGATGAATCCACCCTCTCGGTCACCGACCAGCCCATAGGCGTTCTCGTAGCCCGCGCCGAGGTTCGTGCCCGTGTCGCCGCCACCTGCCGAAAACCCGACCACCGCCGACGGGAGGTGCCACTCCACCACGCGGAGCTCGTCGCCCTCGAAGAAGAGCCCCTCGGGGACGTTCAGGCCGGTCGCGAACATCGTCGCCTCCGTGGTCGCCAGATCCACGCGCCACACGACGCCGGTTCCGGTGGGCGCGACCTCGCGGAACGACGAGACATAGGCCGCGCCGTCGGGGCCGAGCTCGAGATAGGTCACGGCGTTCAGCTCGCCCCGAACCTCCGTTCGTTCGCCGGTCGCGACGTCGATGTGTGCGAGGGAGCCGCGCCCCTCTTCGGCGACGAGCAGGTCGCCGTCCGGGAGCACGCGCAGGCCGACGGGCGCAGAGAGCCCCTCGGCGACCACGTCGATGGAGTCACCGACGGTCACGATCCGGCCGGTGCCCATCTCGCTGACGTAGATGGTGTCCCCGTCGACGGTGACGTCTCGCGGCGCGGTGAGGACCCGCGGGTCCCGGACGCAGCGCCAGCCTGGGGCTGGAACGCCGGTCCCCACCGTGGGGTGCGCGCCCTCGGGTGGCGGACACGTCGGGTCGCCGGCGTCGAGCATGTCGGGCTCGCCCGCGTCCATCGGCGACGCCGGGTTCCCGCCGCACGCCGCGACGAGCCCGAGCATGAGCCACCGCATCACGATCAAAATGTAAACGCATCCGGGGCGCGGGCCCCGTACTTTGGGATCGTGCGTGTCTTCTGCCTGGTCGCTCTCCTCGGAATGGCCGCCCCCGCGGCCGCCCTCGATGTCCACGTCTCGCCGGGATCGACCGGCGACGGCAGCGCGGCCTCGCCCTTCGGCACGGTCGACGAGGCCATGGGCGCGACCGGTTCCGGCGACATCATCTGGCTGCACGAGGGCGACTACGGCGACCTGACCATCGGCGGGACCGGCATCACCGTGGCCGCGGCCGACGGTGAGACCGCTCGGCTCCGGACGCTGACCCTCCAGGGCGCGACCGATGTCGTCGTCCGAGGGCTCTCGATCAGCCTCTCCCATGGCGACCCGTACGAGAGCAGCACCATGGTCAGCGTGGCCGGCTCCTGCAGCGGGGTGACCGTGGAGGACTGCGACATCTTCTCGACGACCGACGACGTGGTCGCCGACTGGTCCGCCAGCGATTGGGCGGACCTGCCGGGCACCGGGATGAGCTCCCGCGCGCCCGACACGACCTTCCGCAACAACCGCGTGCGCAACGTCGGCTACGGCATCTCGATCGCACACGACTCGCCGAACGCGAACGTGATCGGGAACCTGGTCGACAACTTCAGCCGCGACGGGCTGCGCGGCATCGGCGACTTCGGGCTCTTCGAAGGGAACGTCGTGAAGAACGCCTACGACGTCGACGACCACCACGACGACTTCTTCCAGTCGTGGTCCGTCGGCGAGGACGGGACGCCGGGGACCGGGGTGGTCCGTGGCGTCGTGCTCCGCGGCAACCTCTTCATCGGCTTCGAGGATCCGGACCGGCCCTTCGCCGGCTCGGCGCAGGGCATCGGCTGCTTCGACGGCTTCTTCGAGGACTGGGTGGTCGAGAACAACGTGGTGATCGTGAACCACTGGCACGGGATCACGTTCCTGGGCGCGCGGAACATGCGGATCGTGAACAACACGGTGCTGGACGTCCGGCGCGGCGAGCGACCGGGGCCGCCGTGGATCGACGTCAGCGCCCACAAGGACGGGACGCCGAGCGAGAACATCACCATCCGGAACAACCTCGCCGAGACGATCACGCTCGAGGCGAACGACTCGGTCGAGGACCACAACCTGCTCTTCGACGATCCGGCCGCGCTCTTCGTCGATCCGCCGGGCTTCGATCTCCGACTGCTCGAGGGGTCGGCGGCCGTGGACTCGGGCTCCGACGAGAACGCCCCCGCCTTCGACTTCGACGGCATCCCACGACCGCAGGGCGCAGCGACCGACATCGGCGCGTTCGAGTGGCACGACGGAACGGTGGAGCCGGACCCGGACGCCAGCGTGGGACGGCCCGATGGCGGGCCGAGCGGTGGCGGTGATGGCGGTGGGGACGACGACGGTTCGGGCGACGGCGGGGATGGCTGCGGTTGTGCGGCCGGAGGCAGCGCGGGTGGGGCGATGCCGCTTCTGGTGGCGCTCTTCTGGCTGCGTCGGCGTCGGTAGTCGCGGTTCTCGGCGTCGGTCGTCGGCGTCGGTTCTCGGAGGTCGGCGTTCGGTTCCGGAGTCGGCGTTCGGTTCTCGGAGTCGGCGTCGGTTCTCGGAGTCGGCGATCGGTTGTCGGCGATCGGTTGTCGGCGATCGGTTGTCGGCGATCGGTTGTCGGGTTCGGCGACGGCGATCGGTTGTCGGAGTCGGACTTTGTAGCCTCGCTTCGCATCGGCTTGCCTGCGGCAAGGGTGAAAGGGGCTGGCTCGTCCTGCTGATCTGAGGCTGCCCTCGTGGTCGGGGTAAGTAAACCCGACTCGCTGCGCTCGTCCCGCCTTCGGCGGCTGACGGGGTTGACTGACCCCGCCCACGAGGGCGGGGGGCGGGTGCGCAGGACGGCGTGGCGGTCACGTCGTCGTTGGCGCTCGAAAGGACTCCGTCCCCAATGCTCATCGTTCATCAGCTCTCGCTTCAACTCGTCTCGGTCGTTCATCGCGACGTGATGCCTCAGGCTCGCGTCAACGATCCGGAGCTCGCGGATCAGCTCGCTCGGGCGGTTCGCTCGACGCCGCTGAACATCGCGGAAGGCTCTGGCTACGGTCGGTCGCGTCGGCAGAAGCACCACTTCCGAGTGGCGCTCGGGTCCGGTCGCGAGGTGTTCACGTGCCTCGAGCTGCTCGTGGCGACCGGGGCCGTGCCGGCGGGTTCGGCCCACGAAGCGCGAGCGCTCAGCGACCGGGTCAACAAGATGCTCTACGGCCTGACGGCGAGGGCAAAGGCGTCGTAGCGCGAAGCGCGAGACCCGCCGGGCCCGGCCCGGCGGGTCCTTCGGCGTCTTCATCCGCTGCTCACCGATCCCGAGAACCGACGACCGACCCCGAGAACCGACGACCGAGAACCGCCGACCGACTCCGAGAACCGACGACCGACTCCGAGAACCGACGACCGACTCCGAGAACCGACGACCGACTCCGAGAACCGACGACCGGCTCCGAGAACCGACGACCGACTCCGAGAACCGACGACCGGCTCCGAGAACCGACGACCGACTCCGAGAACCGACGACCGGCTCCGAGAACCGACGACCGACTCCGAGAACCGACGACCGACTCGGAGCCTGACCGCAGAGTCGGAGTCCGAGTCGCGCCGTTCGGTGTAGCCTCCGGCCGTGGCGAAGCGCGAACGGCCGAAGGCATGGCGCATCTTGCTCATCCTCTCGCTGGGCGCCGCCGTCGTCGCCTGGATCGGGTTCGACAATCGCTGGGGCGTCGACGCGTCGCTCGAGGACTGGGGCCCGCTCGAGGCGCACTCCTTCGGATCCGGCTCGACCGCCATCGTGCTCCTCCACGGCTACGGGAGCTCGCCCGACTACCTGGTGCCCTTCGCCCACGAGGTCGCGCAGGAGGTTCCGGCCACGTACATCCTGCCGCTCGCGCCACGGCGGGTGCCGGCCGGTGGCTACGCCTGGTTCGGCTGGCCCGACGACCTCGGGAGCGAACGCGCCCACCGTCGCGACATCCTGGCCGCGCGGCGAATGCTCACCGAACTCGTCGACCGAGCTCGTCGCGATGGAGCGGAGCGCGTCGTGGTGGCGGGCCACAGCATGGGCGGCCGCATGGCGATGGACGCGGGCCTGAGCCTCGAGCCACGGCCGGCGGCGATCGCGTTGCTCGCGGGGATGTCGCTGCCGACCTGGGACACCGAGCGCATCGCCGGTCAGCGCATCTTCATGGCCGCCGGCGAGCGCGATCCGATCTTCCCCTTCGAGGAGGAGCGCCGGCTGCGCGATTGGCTCCGCGATCGGGGGGCCGAGCTCACCTGGTTCGCACATCCGGGCGGTCACGAGGTGGGGCCGGCGGCGCAGGAGCTCGCTGCCTACCTGCGGACCGTGCTGGACTCGACGCCCTGAGGCTCAGTTCGCGGCGCGAGCCTCGCGCTCGGCGCGGCGCGCCTGACGCGCTTCACGCTCCGCCCGTCGCTCCGCGAGCACGGCCTGGCCTTCGCGCCGACGGCGGGCGGCTTCGGCCATCATGCGCTGCTCCTCCTCGTAGGTCGGACGCTCCACGAAACGGCGCCCCGGGTTCCGGGCGCGGGCCCGGACGCGATACTCGAAGTGCAGGTGCGGCGCGTAGGTCAGGCCCGTGCGCCCGACCTCGCCGATGACCTCACCGCGTCGCACCGTCTGACCCGCGAAGACGGCGGCCCGCTTCAGGTGCGCGTAGACCGTGGTGCGTGAGTCCCCCGGGTGGAGGATGGCGACCATGTTGCCGTAGCCCGCGACCGAGTTGTCGGCGTAGACCACCAGACCGTCGTGCGCGGCGCGCACCAGCGAGCCGACCGGCGCCGGGATGTCCACGCCGCGGTGGACGCGGTGGCGAAGCTGGCGACGGCGCGTGTGCCCGAAGCCGCGCCCCATGAAGCCGTCGGGGACCGGCCAGAGCAGCGTGTCGCTCTCCTCGCCGGGGACCTCGGTCAGCACCTCGTCGGGCGCCGCGCCGCCCATCACCGTGAACCAACCCCGGCGCCCTTCGATGTCCAGCCGCGCGGCGAGCTCGGCGGCTTCACCGTGCGGAGCGGGGACCTGACGCGGACCATCGCAGAAGCGTCGGCGGCCTCGGCGGCTGCAGCGCCGGAGCGGTGACTGCCACTCCGCGATGCTCGGGAAGGCGAGCTCGAGCTCGTCCTCGACGACCTCGACGGGCTCGACCGCTTCCTCGACCACGACCTCCGCCTTGTCGGCGGTCGGCGCGCCCTCTGGCGCCGTCGGCATGAGCAGGGCCCACACCGTGCCCAGAAGCGTCGAGATCGGCACGAGCTTGTCCACGACCGGACGAGTCTGTCACTCGAAGTCGAGCGCAGGAAGGCGGAGGGAGACCCACAGGAACGGATGGTCAGGGTCGGCTGGGGCGTTGGGCGCCCACCGGCTCCAGTCCGCCGTCTTCTGGCTCTCCGGCCTCGTCCGCGCCGAAGAGCCGGCCCCGCTCGGTGAGCAGGACCATGCCGAGGCTGGTCCCACCGAGCACGACCAGACCGCTCAGCAGCGGGATCGTGGTGCCGTCGAAGGCACGGCCGACGAGGCCGCCGAGCACCCCCGAGAGCGTGGTGGTGATGAAGCCGAAGGCCGCGGACGCGGTGCCCGCGATGTGGCCGAGCGGCTCCATCGCCAGCGCGTTGAAGTTCGCGCCGATCATCCCGAAGCACGCGAAGCAGAGCGCGAAGAGCGGCAGGAAGACGTCGAGGCGGTCGCCGAAGGCATGCGTGAGCGCGAGCAGGATGCCCGCCGTCACGGTGAAGCCGACCACGGCGCCGTGACCGAGTCGGCGCATGCCCCACTTCTCCACCAGGCGCGAGTTCAGGAAGTTCGCGACCGAGAGCGCGAGGGCGATGCCCGCGAAGTAGAGGGCGAAGGCGTCGCCCACCTCGAAGACCTCGCGGAAGACCTGCTCCGACGACGAGATGTACGCGAAGAGCGAGGCGAAGATGATGCCGGCCGCCAGCGTGTAGCCACGCGAGACCGGGTTCTTGAACACCGCGCCGTACGCCTTCAGCGTGCCGACGACGCTCAGCGGCGAGCGCTTCTCCGTGGGGAGGGTCTCCGGCAGGCGGAAGGTGACCCAGAGGAAGAGCGCCGCGCCGGCGATGCCGAGCACGTGGAAGCACCACTGCCAGGGCGCGACCATCAGCACGAGCTGGCCGAGCCCTGGCGCCGCGATGGGGATGACCATGAAGACCGTCATCACCAGCGACATGATCCGCGCCATGCCGCGGCCCCTGTAGACGTCGCGGACCACGGCGATGGCCGTCACGCGACAGCCTGCGGCGAAGAGGCCCTGGGCGAAGCGGAGCGCGAGGAGCGCGTGGAAGCTGCCCGCGAATGCGCACGCGACGCCGGTCAGGGTGTACCCGAGCAGGCTCAGCAGGGTGACCGGCTTGCGGCCGATCCGATCCGAGAGCGGGCCGTAGAAGAGCTGGGGTACGCCGAAGCCGAGCACGTAGGCCACGACGACCAGCTGGCGGTCGTTCGGGTCCCCGATCGCGAAGTCCGACGCGATCCGGTCCAGCGCCGGCAGCATGATGTCGATCGCCAGGGCGTTGAGCGCCATCAGGCTGGCGACGAGCGCGACGAGCTCCCAGGTGGGCGGCGCGCCGACCCGGGATTCGTCGGGGGAAGACACCCCCGGACCTTGTGGCCTCCACCGTCAGAGGCAAGGGCCCAACTTTGGGCGGCACCGTTGCGTCACGGTTGCCCCCGCGGACGGAGCGGCCATACTCGCGGCGATGGTTGCCTCGAGTCTCCGAATCGCCCTGATCCTCTCCTTCGCGCTCGGCGCGTGCCGCACGCCCGAGCCCGACGACAGTGAGCGCCGCAACGCCCGCGCCGCGCGAGCGGAGCAGGAGGCCGAGCCGCCGGTCGAGCCGGGCCAGGCTGCCGCCGAGGAGCCGCCGCCGCCCACCCAGCCGGCGCAGCCCGCGGAGCCCGCCGCCGCTCCCGTGAACCCGCAGCTGCTCAGCCCGGGCGAGGAAGAGCAGGCGCCGGCGACGTACGCCGTGCAGCTCGAGACCTCCGAGGGCCCGATCGTCATCGACGTGACCCGCGCCTGGGCCCCGAAGGGCGCGGACCGCTTCTACAACCTCGTGAAGCTCGGCTACTTCACCGACGTGGCGTTCTTCCGCGTCCTCGAGGGCTTCATGGCCCAGGCGGGCATTCACGGCGACCCCCGGGTGAACCGCATCTGGACCAACCGGACCATCCAGGACGACCCGGTCACCCAGCACAACACGCGGGGCATGGTCACCTTCGCGACCGCGGGGCCGAACACCCGCGCGAACCAGTTCTTCATCAACTACGGCGACAACCAGCGCCTCGACGGGATGGGCTTCGCCCCCTTCGGTCGGGTGCGCGACATGGCCGCGGTCGACCGCCTGCACAGCGGCTACGGCGAAGGCGCGCCACGCGGTCGCGGTCCCTCCCAGGGCGACATGAGCCGGATGGGCAACACCTACCTCCGCTCCAGCTTCCCCGAGCTCGACTACATCCAGTCGGGCCGCATCGTCGAAGAGAACGGCCAGGCCGTTCAGTGACGCGCTAGTGCGTGATGCACATCGGTTGACGGGAGATCCGTGGTCTGGGTGGGTTCGATGGGGTGTCCGCGAACCGAGGAAATGCCGAAGTATTTTCGAGCGTGAGGGGACGACCGCAGGGGGCGTGCTCAGGGCGCGTAGCGCCCTTCAACCGATGTGCATCACGCGCTAGGGCTCCGCGGGCTGGCGGAGCTCTTCCGGCAGGCCGCTCGCGATCGCCGTGCGGACCTCGGCCATCAGCGCGTCCCGGCGGTCGACGCCGTAGCTCGGCGCGTCGATCGGCGGGTGGAACGTGAGCGACACCTCCTGGTGTCGATGCACGGCCAGCTGCTTGATGGGCTGCACGTGTCGCGTGCCCCGGATGGTGGCCGGGAGGATTCGGACGCCGGCTTGCAGCGCGAGCATGAACCCGCCCTTCTTGAAGGGACCGAGGTGACCGGTCTTGCTGCGCGTGCCTTCAGGCGCGATCCAGACGCTGACGCCGGACTGCATCAGGTCACGGGCGATCTCGAGCGACTCCCGGGCGCGCTGGTTGTCGCGCCGGTCGACGAAGACGAACTCGGCTGCTTCCATGGCCCGACCGAGGAGCGGGATGGTGCGCATCTCGACCTTCGCGACCATCCGAAGCGTGGCCGGATAGGCGTAGTACATCGTGAAGATGTCGTAGTTCGACTGGTGGTTCGACATCACCACGTAGGTCTCTCCCGGGTCGATGTGCTCGGTGCCCGAGACCTCGACGCGCATGTCGGCGAGCCACGCGGCGACCCTCGACCACTCGTCGAGGCGCGCGTCGGCTTTCTCCCGGCGCAGCCGACCGAGCGTTCCCTCCACCACGGTCGGCGCGCAGACCTTCGCCGTGTGCGCGATGGTCATCAGTGCCACGCCGAGCGAGGGGCCGGTGCGGGTGTGGCTCGGCGGGTCGGAGGTGTCGTCGTCCGACACGAGCCTCAAGCCTTTGGAGCCGGTCGCAGTCGTTCGAGGACGAAGAAGTTGCTGAAGACCCGGCCGAGGCCGAGGTCGAGGAAGGCCTTACCGAGGTAGAGGTCCGGGTTGGACGGGTCCACCTGGACCAGGAAGTCGCGAATGCGACCTTCCGGATCGATGGGCTTGTTGCGGCCGCTGCCGTAGTCGAGGAGCACGGCGTTCGGGTAGTCGTCGTAGCGAGGGTTCGCGCCCACCGGGACCACATCGTAGAAGCCGTGGCGCGTCTCCGGTGCGCCGTCCTTCTTCGGGCGCCACGCGGCCTTGGGGCCGCTCCGGGGCTTCTCGACGAAGAGGTTGTAGCCGGCGAGGTTGCCCGCGTCGTCGACGAAGAAGCCCTTCACGAACTTCTGGAAGCCCAGCACCTTCGCGAAGGCGGGCGGGTTGAAGCCCTTGAACTCCCACCCCTCGAGGTGCTCGCGCGAGGGCGTCGCGCCGTGGTCCATAACGGCGTTCAGCGTGCGCTTGTCGAACTGGATGACGTCCTCGAAGGTGACGTCGGTGAAGGGGTGCCCGCGGCTCATCGCGCGCGATCATAGCCTATCGATCGCTCAGGACACCCCCGCAAAGCGGGCGACGATCTCGGCGAGGGTCTCGGTGCCCCATTTCAGCCCGTCGATGGGGATCCGCTCGTCGTTCCCGTGGAAGAGGTCGGCGAAGCGGATCTCGGGCGGCATCTTCACCGGCGCGAAGCCGACCCACTTGCACCCGATGCCGGTGAAGGCCTTCGCGTCGGTGAAGCCCGGGAGCATGTAGGGCACGACCGGGCTCTCCGGCGCGCGGCGGCTCATGACGTCGGTGATGGTGTCGTAGAGCTCGGTGCGCTCTTCGACCACCGGCGGCAGGTCGTGCATCACCTCGAGCTCGACCTCGGGCCCGAGCACCTCTTGCAGCTCGCGGAGAATGTCCTCGGTGGTCTGGCCGGGGACGGTGCGGCCGTCGATCTCCGCCTCCGCATAGTTCGGAATGACGTTGGTCTTGTTGCCCGCCCGGAGCACGGTCGGGCTCGCGGTGTTGCCGAGCATCGCGCGGAAACCGCGGGCGGCCGCCGGGTCGAGAATGGTGTCGAGGATCTTCGGCGCGATGGCCGGGTGCAGGAGCTTCGGGAGCATCTTCCGGATCGGCCCGGGCAGGTCCTGGGCGAGAGCCAGCACGAACTCCTCGACCGGTTTGGTGGTGCGCATCGGGAGCCCCTGCTTGCCGAGGCGCGCGATGGCCTCGGCCATCTTCACCACCGCGGAGTCGGAGCGCGGCATCGAGCCGTGGCCGGGCTCGCCCTGGGTCCGCGCCTTCACCCAGCACACGCCCTTCTCGGCGACCTGGATGGTGAAGAAGCTCTTGCCCGCGAGGTGAATGTTGAAGCCGCCGCCTTCTCCGAGCGCGTACTCGGCCTCGACGAGCTCCTTGTGCTCGGCGCAGAGCCAGAGCGAGCCCATGCGGCAGCCGGCCTCCTCGTCGGCGACGCCGGCGAAGATGATGTCGCGCTCGGGCATGAACCCCTCGCGTGAGAGCCGCGTGAGGATGGCCACGCTCATCGCGCAGTGGTTCTTCATGTCGATGGCGCCGCGGCCCCAGAGGCAGCCGTCAGCGACCGCGCCGCTGAATGGCGGGTGCGTCCACTTCTCCGGGTCGGCCTCGACCACGTCGAGGTGGCCGGTGAGCAACAGCGGCGGCTTGGTGCCCTTGCCCTTCAACCGCGCGACCACGCTGCCGCGGCCCTCGGCGCTCTCGAGAACCGTGGGCTCGAGGCCGGCTTCCTTCAGCTCCTCGGCCAGCATCTCGGCGGCGAGGATCTCGTTGCCCGGCGGGTTGGTCGTGTCGATGCGCAGCAGGCGCTGGCAGAGATCGAAGGCGTGGTCGGTGAGCTCGGCGTCGGGCGTGAACATCGCCCGGGAGCATACCCCGCTAGCGATCGATCCGGGCGCGGACGAGCTCGACCTCGACGGCGATGGAGATGGCTTGGCAGACGCCCTCGGAGTCGGGGTCCAGGTCCGCGCGCTCCTCGAGGGTGCGTCGGAGGAGATCGGATGGGTCGGTCATGCCTCCGGCACGAATGAGCTCGTCGATGTCGATGCGGCCCACGAGCACTCCGATGCCGGGCTCACGGTCCACGACGGGCACGACGATGTGGGCAGTGGAGACCGGGATCTCGATCTCGGTGGTCTCGTCGAACGGCCACGTGACTTCGACATCTCCGATGCTCGCGTCGAGCACCCCATCGATCAGCGTTGCCTCACCCTCCATCGGCGCGTCCTCCCAGACGAACGGCTGTGAGGCGAGCAGTCCACCGGACGCATCCAGTTGGGGCTCCGTCCCGTCGGCCACCGCCAGGCTGCCCGCGCGGACCGAGATTGCCGGGTCCGAGCCGTCGCTCGCGAGCGTCAGCCCGAACAGAAAGGTTCCATTGGCGATCGAGGTGTCCCTGGCGTCCGCGACGGGAGTGCCTAGTGCCGCCTCCAGCGTTGGCACCATCTCGACGAACTGATTGTCGACCCCCATCGTCCCGTCCGGCGCCACGAAGTCGGCGTGACCGCAGCTCCGCGGTGAGGTCTCGTCGCTCACGTGGTCGTCGAGGTCGACCCCGATGACCCGACCTGCGGCATCGACCCGGGGGACCCGAAGCGCCGAGATCACGAAATCGCAGGGCTCGACTCCGCAGCTCAGCGGCATCGCGACCGGGCCGCCGTCCGGGTCCGCGGGGGTGGACTCCCCACAGCCGAGGCAGATCACGAGCGCGAGCGCGGAGAAGCGAACCATGGGTCAAAGGCTACACCCGAATCCGTTTCGAGGCCGACACCTGCGTCACTCAACCGTTTTTCGCCCGATTCTCGCGATTCGGTTAGCGTCCTTCCTCATGCTCTCTCCAGAACAGGTCCGCGAGCTCCTCCAGGCCATGTGCGACGAGCTCGGCGTGTGTCTCTCCGGCGGTCACGTGGAGCGCCTCGCGGCGCGTCCTCCCGAGTCCGTGGAAGCGTTCGTCGACGAGGTCGTGCGCATCGAGTGGGAAGACGCCGGCCTGGAGAACGGCCTCCGCTCCGAGATGGAAGCGATGGTCTCGAACGCGATGGCGCGCGCGCTCGCTCAGGCCAGCTGATCAGCGCCCGCGCGCGATGATGAGGGCCTCGACCTCGGCCCGTGACACCGGGCCGAAGTGGCCTGTGAAGAACGTGGTCGCGTCGGGGGCGACCTCGAGCAGTGTTCGGAGATCCTCGAGGTTGTCGTCGAGGTCGCAGATGTAGAAGTGGGTCGTCGCGGTGCGGCCGACGATGGAGCCACGGAAGAGGTCGCCCACGAACGCGACCTCGCCGGCCACCACGACGAGCGAGCCTTCGGTGTGTCCGGCCATCGGGAGCACTCGCCCGCGGATCCCGGTGAGGCGAGCGAGCGAGGTGGGCGCGGCGACCCACCGGTCGGCGACGGTGCTCTCGAAGCGCAGGTTCTGGTCCGTCTCGAGGCGCTTGCGGGCGATCCAGTCGGTCGGACAGAGCAGCTCGTTGGCGCCGGCGGCCAGCATCGCGCGGTCGCCGACGCCGGCGACGATGGGCACGCCGAATCGCTCGTGGAGCGTCTTCGCGCCTCCGGCGTGGTCGGCGTGTCCGTGCGTGAGGATCACCGCGCGGAGCTCGGCGGGTTCGACCCCGGCGTCTCGGATGGCCTCGACCAGGTCGTCGACGCGGCTCGGCGTCGCGCTATCCACCAGGAAGGCGCCGTCGGCAGTGACCACCAGGTGCGCGTTCGAGTGGTCGAGCGTGAGGGTGTGGACCTCCAGGCCGCTCTCGGTCGGGCGATGATGGTGGGTCGCGGTCGCGCAGCCGAGCGCGGGGAGCAGGACGAGAGCCAGCGAGCGTGCCGTCATCCACGGAGCGTACCCAGTGGCGCCTTCGAATGGTGCCCTCAGATTCCGAGCGCGCCCTTCGGCGACACCGGCCGCTGGCCAGTCGGGGAGGCGCGTGGCGACGCCGGGAACCGACCGCCGACTCCGACCGCCGACGGGGGTCAGCTCTCGGACTGCACAGCAAGTGGCTCGGCGCGCGTCCCGGGCGCGAGCCGAGCCACGAGCGCGTACGCCATCGTCGCCGCCGCCGTGCTCGCGAGCCCGACCGGTACCGGTCCGAGCGACTCGAGCCCGGCGACCTGTGCGGCGAGCCAGAGCGACGTGCCGAGGCCCATCGCCACCACGACCGCTCGAACGGATGGGCGCTCGAGGTGCACGGCGACCACGAGCGGAACCAGCAGCGAGACCATGCCGAGCTCGTAGCCGGACTCCAGCAGCGAGTAGGCCGACTCGCCGAGGTAGGCGACGCCCACGCTGACCAGACCGACGCCGACCACGGCGATGCGGGTGCGCTGGAGCGGCGACACGCGCTCGCTCGTCCGCCAGAGGTTCTGCGCGATCACCGTCGCGGGCGCGAGGATCGCGCTGTCGAGGGTGGAGAGCACGGCGCTCAGGAGCGTGACGACCAGCAGCACGGCCAGGCCCGGGTGGAGCGCGATCCCGGCGAGCATCGGGAGCGTGGAACCGCCCTCGGCATCGATGACGTGGCCCGCGAGCCCGAGGAAGAGCGGCAGCAGACCGAAGGTCAGGTATGCGCCACCCGCGACGAGACACGCCGCCTGGGCGACCTTGGCGGAGCGCGCGGCGAAGATCCGCTGCATCAGATCCTGGCTCGGGAGGTTGCCCAAAGAGCCAGCGCAGAAGACGCCGAGCCACGCGCCGGCCTCGGCGAGCGACTCGCGCGGGATCCAGATGCGGTGGCCGTCGGGGACCTGCTGCCAGACCGCAGTCGCGCCCTCACCGACCGAGTCGCCGAAGTGGAGTGCGACGGCGCCGGTGAGGATGACGAGACCGACGAGGAGGAGCGCCATCTGCAGGCCGTCGGTGAGCGTGACCGCCCACATGCCGCCGAGCGCCGTGTAGAAAATGCCGAACGCCGCGACCGCCGCGAGACCCGCCGCCACGGGCAGCCCGAAGAAGAGCTCGAGGAGCTGCGCGAGCGCGACGAGCTGCGCCGCGATCCACCCGAAGTAGACCGGGACCAGCAGCGCGCCCGAGAAGACCTCGACCCGTGGTCCGAAGCGGCGGCGGAACAGGTCCGCCAGCGTGACGAGCTTCAGGGACCACATCTTGCGAGCGAAGAAGAGCCCGGCGAGCACGAGGCACACGCCGGCGCCGATCGGGTCGAGCGCCGCCGCTCGCAGGCCCTCGGCGCGGACCTCGTCGGCGACGGCGAGCAACGTGCCGGCGCCGAACCAGGTCGCGAGCAGGGTCGCGCTCGCGAGCCCGAGCGTGAGCCGTCGACCAGCGACGACGTAGTCCTCCATCGAGTCCACACGGCGCTGCGCGAACGCGGCGAGCGCGAGCACGACGACCAGGTAGACGGCGGAGCCGACTCCGACCCAGAGGGCGACCTCCGGCGGCACCGAGGGCGTGTCCATGGCGGCGCCTTCTTAGCGCTCGCTCGTGGATCGAGCGAGCGGATTCAGACGTGAATGCTGAGCGAGACCCGGCTCGGGCGCAGGTAGGGGTAGGGCACGATCCGGCTCGCGTCGCGAGCCGCGATCTGCTCCTCGGCCTCGTCGAGCTCGCGCTGGAGCGTCGCTTCGAGCGGTGCGACCCGCGGGTCGTGGAAGTGACCCTTCGGGTAGTGGCCGATGCGGTTCAGCTGCACGCGGAAGATCGTGTAGAAGAGGTGCATCCCCTGGTACGCGGCGGTGTACGGCGGCCACATCGCTCGTACCGCCTCGTCGCTGGGATTCTCCACCGTGTCCGGACCGGGCCCGAACGCGGCGGCCTGCATGTTCGGCACGAAGCCGAAGAAGTCGTACGAGGTGTAGTTGAAGGCCGCGTGGAAGGTGGTGCAACGGAAGAGGATCCGAGCCACCAGATCGCGGAGCTGGTCGAAGGTCTCGGGCGTCGAGAGGCCCTGCAGACGACCGCCCTGCTCGGAGCCCATCTCCTCCACCCAGGCGGCGATCTCGATGTCCTCGGCGACCGTCGCGTCGTCCGGGTAGTAGAGCCGCAGGTAGTTCGTCACCCAACGCTCGAGTGGCGCCCAGGAGAGGAGGCCGTCGTCTCGGAAGGGATAGTCGGGGAACGCGTCGGTGTCGTCGACGCCGCGCGCGGCGAAGTCCTGGTGCGGCGCGGTCTCGAGCAGACGGAGCTCGCGGAGCGACTTCTTCGCCAGGTCGAGCGAACCCTCGAGCGTGCCGCTCTGCAGCCGCTCCATGTTGCCGTCGGGACCGATCAGCGAGGTCATCGCGATCTCGTTGGTCACCAGCGTGTTCGCGAAGTGCGGCTCGAGGAGCACGAAGAGCGGGTGTCGCTCGGCGAGCTGCCGATGCGTCGAGACGATCACCGACTCCATGACCTCGTGGCACCACGCGAAGTGCGAGATGATCCCCTGGAAGTTCCCATCCGCGCTGGTCACGACGGTCCGCGCCATCTTCCATGCGGCGCCGTCCGCCGGAGTGAAGATCGGACCCGGCTCCTGGCCGCACTGGATGGCGATCGCGCGAATCCCCTTCGGCGTGACGAAGTAGAGCGCGATCGGCGCGAAGACGTACTTCTGCTGGTTCTCGAAGGTGCCCGGCGGAATGCCGTCGAGGATCGCGTAGTCCGTGACGAAGGCGCGGCCCTCGGCGATGGCGGCCTCGAGGGTGTCGGCGGGCAGCCCCTGCGCTTCGAGCGCCTTGGTCACGTCCGCTTCGGTGACTGCGAAGTGCGCGAGCGGCGCGTCCAGGCGCCGGAGCATGATGGGGTTGGTGCCGGCGACGGTCTGCCAGGCGAAGACGTCGTCGCGCTCCCAGGTCGCGGTGATCGAGGGCGGCTCCATCTGCTGGTACATCGCCATGTAGCTGGCGACCGACCCGTCACCGTCCTTCGGGGCCTTCAGCTCGTTGACCTTGAGCTCGGCCGTGACCTTCGCGATCTCGAACCAGTACTTCGGGTCGCTCTTGTCGCGCAGCGGCACCTTCTCGACGCTGACGATCTGCTGGTAGCTGAAGTCGAAGACGTAGTCCTCGCGCGCTTTTTCGAGCGAACGGGCGCGCTTGGCCGGGTGCTCGTCGTTCTGGGGCAGGCAGGGCTTCATGGCGTCCTCAGATACTGATCGACTGAAGCACCAGCGAGGGCTTCAAGAAGGGGTAGGGGAGGAAGCGGTCGCGCTCCCGCTCGTCGATGATTCCCTCGATCGACTTCAGGTGGCGTTGGAAGCCGTGGACCGCCTTGCTCGCCTGGTGGCTCCGGAAGTGGAAGGGCGCGTAGTGGCCGAGCTTCGTCGAGCGCACGTGCGAGAGGAAGTAGACCATCGTCACGCCCTCGAGCGCGGGGCGGAGCGGCGGGAGCATCGCGGTCAACGACGCCTCTTCGTCGGGCAGGTCGGCGCCGGGCACGGGCTCGTACGACGCGCCGTTCATGTTCGGCACGAAGCCCATGTAGGGGAACTGCGCGAAGTTCACGGCAGAGTGACCCGGTCCCGCGATCTGTACGAAGGTCGCGATCAGGTCCACGAGCTCGTCGACCGTGTCGACGCTGGGTACGCCGGTGAGGCGGCCACCGTCGGAGGCGCCGAGCTCCCGCACGAACGCCTGGAGCTCCAGGTCACCCGTCACGTCCGCGTCGCTCTCGTAGAAGACCGAGATGTACTCGCGGACGAAGCGCTCCACCGCCTCGAAGACCAGCAGCACGTCGTCCCGGTACGGGTTGTCGAGCGCTTCCGTGTTCATCAGCCCGCGCGCCTCGAGGTCCTTGCGCGGCGTCGCCTCGGAGATCGGATAGGTGTCGAGCGCCTTCTTCACGACGCCGGCGAACGCCTCGATGGTCGGCGCGAAGCAGTGGTCGACGGTTCCGTCCGGCGCGATCAGCGAGGTCTTCGCGCTGTGGTTGATGGCGAGGGTGGTCTCCACGTGCGCGTCGAGCAGCCGGTGCAGCGGGTGCTTTTCGTCCAGCTGCCGCTCCATGCAGAGCTTCACCGCTTCCATGACCATGTGCGTCCGGCCGAGGTGGGCGACGCCCTCGTGGACGTTCGCGTCGGCGATGCGGGTGTGCATCATCGCCACCCGCCAGCGCCAGCCGTCGCTCGGTGTGAAGATCGCCGCGTCCGGCGTCTGCCCGAGCTGGATGGCCACCGGCAAGAGCCGTCGCCCACCCTTCGGCGCCGCGAAGAGCGCGATGGGTGCCGCGAGGTACTTCTGGATGTTGAGCGTCTTGCCGGTCGGCACTCCATCGAGGATCGCGTAGTCGGCGATGTAGAGGCGTTCTTCCGCGATGCACGCGTCGAGCGAGTCGTTCTCACCCATCACTCGCTGGAAGAGCGCCGCGTCCACGCCGAGGTTGTCGGGAATGGCGTCGCAACGCCGGAGCACCATCGGGTTCACGCCGGCGACGCGCTGCCAGGCGAAGGACTCGTTCCGCATCTGCTCGTCGTCGTAGGTCGCGATGACCGGCGTCTGCTCCCAGGTGGCGAAGAACGCGCGGTACTCGTCCCAGCTGTTCGGCCGGCGCGGAGGCAACGTCGCGGCGACGTCTCGCGGAGTCCGGAAGACGTGCTCGTGGAGCGCCTTGGCGCTCATGTCGCGAAAGCGCTCCTCGAGCAGCTTCAGGAGCTCACCGGCCTGGTGCCCCTCGATGGCCATCGCGGCGACGTTCACGCCGACGTCGAAGTAGACCTTCGCCGACTCGAGCAGATAGAGCTTCGAGTAGTCGTCCTGCTTGGGGAGCTCGGCCGAGGTGGCGACGCCCGGAGGCCAGTCGTAGGCGAAGCGATACTGCTCGCGCTTCTTCTCGAGGCGCGCTTCGCGGTCCGCCGGACCGGCGTCCCGATGAGGTAGGTGCAGGTCCATTCGCTCTCTTCTCTCCCCGAGGCTCAGCGGCCCCGCTTGCGTGTCAGCACGTGTCCGAGCTCGCCCTCGAGCTGCTGGACCTTCGCCTGGGCGCCCCACTCGACGTACGCCTCACGCGCCTCGAGCAAGTACCCGCGCGCGGCGGTCTCGCTCCCGCGCTCGAGGTAGAAGCGCGCGGCGAGCTCGTTCGCGAGCGCCTCTTCGTGGAGGAACCCGTGCTCGCGGGCGTGCGCGATCGAGGACTCGTAGCTCGCGATCGCGTCGCCGTCCTTGCCCTCGATCCGCGCGATCTCCGCCGCCACGAGCGCGGACCGGTGGGCGTGGTTGATCTCGGAGAAGGAGCGCCAATGGTCGAGCGCGGCCAGCGCTTCTCGCGCCTCGTCGAGGGCGTCCTCTCCCTTCGAACCGAGGAGCGCGAGCGCTCGGTACTGGCGCCACCACACCTGGTGGTAGGTGGCGACTGCGCCATCCGCGAACTCGGCGCCCGAGTCTGCGGCGCTCACCGCGCCATCGAGCTCGCGGAAGAGGAAGCGGATGAAGGTGCGCACCACGGTGAGGATGTAGGCCGCACCCCGGAAGCCGACGGACTCGAGCTCGGCCATGTGCTGGTCCTCGTCGTAGTCCGCGCTGACGAGCCGGCTGGAGTGGTTGGCGTCACCGATGCAGTTGCGGATCGTCTGACTGAAGGGCTGGGTGCAGCTGAGCGCCGGGAGCTGGCGGTGCTGTCGGATGAGTGCGACGTGGCGAGTGTCCAGCTCGCGGAGCGCGCCGAGGCGCATGCCACTGTAGAAGCCGTTGGCCACCATCAGGTGCAGGGCCCAGCAGGCGTACTCGAGGTCACCGGTGTCGGTGCCGATCTGGTAGATGGCGCGCTCCGGCTCGACGCAGTCGCGCAGAGGCTCGACGAAGGGGTTGATGTGGCCGACCACGATGTGGCGCACCTTCGCGATCGAGGTGCGGTCCTCCGTGCGGTCGAGGAGGGCGAGCGCCATCTGCCCGGTCTCGTAGGCGACGTCGATCAGGCCACCGGCGTTCAGCACCATTCCGAAGACCGCGAACCCGTAGGCCGACTGGTCGACGACTCCGTCCGAGAGGGTGGAGCGGAGGATCTCGGTCGGGAGGATCGGGAAGAGCTGCGGCGCGCTCAGGTAGGCCGCCGACATCACGCTCTGGCGGATGCGCTGCGCGATGATCGCCGTGGGATCCGTGGCCTTCGGCAGGTGGACGACCGCGGCGAGGTCGTGCTCCTTGAGCCGGCCGATGGCGCCGCCGACCGCGACCTCGATGGTCTGGGCGGAAGGCGTCTCCGGGATCTCGGCGTCGAGCTCGCCGAGGAGCTCGACGGCGAGATGCACCGCGTCCTTGAAGCGCTGACTCGCGATGTGCGCCTGGATGGAGACCTCCCGAGCACGCACGCGATCGATCGTGCTCTTCGCGTGGGCGACGGCGACTCCGATCAGGCGCTCCATCTCTTCCGGCTGACCGTTGAGGTAAGCCGAGCGGGCGCTCTCCACGTGTAGCTCGAGGGCGCCCTCGTAGTTGGTCTCCCACTCGGACTCGTCGAAGAGGTCGAGCGCGCGGCGGTAGTAGTCGCCGGCGGGCTCGAAGGCGGCGGCACGGGTCGCGCGGCGAGCGGCGTCGAGGTTGAGGGTCCGCAGCCGATCGACGTCGCCGGCGATCGCCGGCTTGAGCGACGCACCTCGGTTGAGGTGCTCGACCAGCTCGAAGACCCGTGCCTGTCGCTCCTGCTCGTCGAGGTGCTCGAGGAGGAAGGTCGCCACTCGGTGGTGCGCCTCGCCGGCCTTGGTGTCGTCGAGGAGCGAGCGGGCCGCCTGATGGATACGGTCGTGCGCGAAGCGGAAGGTCACGCGCTGCGGTCCGAGCTCGTCGCCGAGGAAGAGGTCCTCGGAGCCGGGCACCACGAGCTGGGCGGAGAGCGCGGGGCGGATGCGGTCGAGCGCGCGGCGTCGGTCGGTGTCGAGCAGGAAGGCGAGCGTGCCGAGGTCGAACTGACCGCCGATGCACGAGGCCATCGCCAGACACTCGGCGGTCGCCTCCGGAAGGCGACGCATCTCGGCTGCGATGAAGTCGATGACGTCGTCGTCGACGCGACGCGCGAGCACCCGGGACTGGTCCCAGCTCCACGCCTGGCTCTCGACGTCGAAGCTGAGGAGCCCCTCGTCGAAGAGGGTCTCGAGGAAGCGCCGGAGGAAGAAGGGGTTGCCTCGGGTCTTCTCGTGGCAATGAACCGCGAGCCGCACGCGGCCATCGCCGGGCCCGAGGGCGTCGTTGATCATCTCGAGCACGGCGTCCTCGCCGAGGGGCCCGAGCCGGATCTCCTCGAAGGCGGTCGAGCGCTCGCGGAGCGTCTCCATCATCGCGGACAATGGATGGGTCTCGCCGACCTCGTTCGAGCGGTAGCTCCCGATGATCAGCACGTCGCGCTCGGTGGCGGCGTCGCCGTCGGCGGCCAGACGGGTCAGTAGCTCGATCGTGGGGAGGTCGGCCCACTGCAGGTCGTCCAGGAAGAGAACCAGCGGACGCTCCGGACTCGCGACCGCGTGGAGCAGGCGGCGCACGGCGGTCGCGATTCGGTTGCGCGCCTCCGGAGGCGAGGTCTCGGTCTGCACGGTCGGTGTGCCGAGGTGGTCCGCGAGCTCGGGGACGATCTCCATCAGGATGTCGGCCGTGTCCCCCAGGAGCCCCTGGAGCTTCATGCGCCACTCGACCAGCGGCTCCGGGTCCCGCGGCGCGACCTTGCGCACCAGCTCGCGGAGCGCCTGAACGACGCTGTCATAGGGGGTCCGGTTGAACTGGTCGAACTTGCCGTAGGCGAAGACGATCCCATCGCTGGCGAGACGACGGCGACCTTCCTCGATGAGCGCGGTCTTTCCCACGCCGGAGTAGCCCGAGACCAGCACCATGCCGGAGCGCTTCTTCGTCGCCTCGAGCGCATCGCCGAGGGTGCTCAGCTCGACTTCGCGACCGTAGACCCGCTCGCTCAGCCGGATGCGTCCATCGACGAAGCGGTGGGCGTCGCTGGCGTCGAGCGCGTCGTGAAAGCCCTTCCGCAGTCCGTCGATTCCGTGGAAGCGGTCTTCCGTCTGCGGCGCCAGGGCCTTGTCGAAGAACCCGTCGAGGGCGCCGGGCAGGTCCGGTCGGTGCTCGCTGAGCGGTCGGTAGCGGCGGGTGAGCATCGCCATGGCGATGGCCGCCTGGAGTCGACCGACGAAGGGTCGGCTGCCGGCGAGAAGCTCGTACGCGAGGACGGCGAGCGACCAGGCATCGGTCTGCTCGGTCGCGGTGCGTGCCTCGACGAGCTGCTCGGGCGCCATGTAGGCGGGCGTCCCGAGCACCCAACCGGTCTGGGTCAGGGCCGCCACGTCCTCCTCGGACTCGTAGAGGAGCTTTGCCAACCCGAAGTCGAGCACCTTCACGAAGAGCTCGGGACCATCGAGCAGCATGATGTTGTGCGGCTTGATGTCGCGATGGACGATCTCGAGTCCGTGCGCGTGGGCCAGCACGGCGGCGACCTGGTCGAAGATGGTGCGCGCGTCGTCGACCGAGAAGGCACCGCTCCGGCGGATGCGATCCGAGAGCGGCTCCCCGACGATTCGCTCCATGACGATGAAGGGCGTCCCCTCCTCGGTCAGGCCATGGTCGAAGACCCGCACCGCGTGCGGGTGGTCGATGCGCGCGGCGAGCTGCGCCTCTCGCGCGAAGCGCTCGCGCATCGACTTGTCGTTCGAGAGGCTGAGGAACTTCACCGCGACCTCGACCCCGAGGGTCAGGTGATCGGCGACCCAGACCTCGGCCATGCCACCCTTGCCGAGCGGCTTCTTGAGGCGAACACGCTCGCTGATGGCCATTCCTGCGCGTGGCGCCGGGGGACGGCTCCCTCGCGGCACGACCGCTTCGGCGCGGGTCTCTTCGTCGTCGGCCCTCGTGTCACCCATCTGGGGCACCCAGGGTACCTGAACCCGTAGGTGAGGAGAACCACAGAAGCGTGTGAGGAGCGCTCACGATGCCCTTGTCACACCCCAGGTGTGAGGCCGTCCCGAACGATGTCTGGGCAGAGGCGGCGTGGTCGCCCCCGTTGGGGCCATCAGGATTCGCGCCAGGCCCAGCTCGTCGCCAGGACCGCGCAGAGGCCGCCGATACCCAGCAGGTCGTGCGTCCAGGTCGTGGCGAACGCGGTCGTCACGCTGGTGATCGCGAGCAGCCCCGTGCCCCACCAGAAGCGTGGGTCGAGGGTGATCGCCAAGGTTCCGAAGGCGAACGTGTAGAACATCGGCGTGAGCGCCACCGCGTTCGTCACCGGCACGTCGTGCAGGAGGCTGACGACCCAGAAGAGCTCCACGGTCACCGCGGTGAAGATGAGACCACCGTAGAGCTTGCGGTTCGCGCGGTTCTGAAAGAGCACCTTCCGTCGCCAGTACCCGTAGGGAAACAGGACGGCGACGAGCGCGACGCCCTCGGCCAGGAGCTGCTGGTATCCGAGCTCGAGCCACCCTCCGCGAGTGCCCACGCCGAGCCCGATGCAGACCGCGGCCCACACCAACCCCAACCCGATGAACAAGCGTCGGCGATCCTGGCGCCCCAGCGTGACGTCGAGCTCGCGCTGCATGGCTTCCAGGCGCGCGACCCGCTTGGCGCGAGCATCGGCCGCCGAGATCAACTCGCGAAGCCGTGCTTCCAGAGCAGCATCCGGTTCCGAGAGTCGCGCGAGGGCTTCCTGCGCAGCCGCGATGTCCTCGCGAGATTCGGCGTAGCCGAAGCGCTGGCGCCACAGGTCGTTCTGCAAGAGCGCCAGCCGTGGATGCTCCGCCCAAGCCCGGCGAGCCTGCTCGAGCGCCACCTCGTACTCGGCGAAGCGTGGCTCGATGTCGATCGCCTCGTGCGCTGCGGCCAGCGCGTCACGGAGCTCGCTCGACACGGCTTCTGCACGGGCGATGGTGCGGTCGGCACGGCGATGTCGAAGGAAGCCTTCGATGGCTCTGCGCAGCGCGTCCGCACTCTCGAACCGGTCTTCCGGCGCGGGTGCGGTGGCGCGATGAATGATGCGCACGAGCTCTCGCGGCACCTCGTCGGGGTAGTCCTTCGGCTCGGAGATGAACGCACGCGAGAGCTGCAACATCAGCGTCTCGCCGGTGTGCAGTGGGCCGCCGGTCACCGCGTGATGAAGGACGGCCCCGAGCAGGTAGACGTCCGTGCGCGGCCCGATGGCGTCCATGTCGCCCGAGACGAGCTCGGGCGACATGTAGCCGGGCGTCCCGGCGATCCCGCTCAGCTCCTTGGCGGGCGTGAGCCACTCGGGTGCGTCGTCGCCGTGCGACGCCGCGAGCCCCCAGTCGAGCACGTACACCTCACCGAAGCCGCCGATCATGATGTTCTCGGGCTTCAGATCGAGGTGCAGGATGCCGCGGGTGTGGGCGTAGTGAACGGCGTGGCAGACCTGAACGAAGGTATCCAGGTCGCGCGCGAGCTCCCGTTCCTCGAGCACCACGTTCCAGCCGATGCCCGCGACGCGCTTCATCATCAGCGCGGGGCCGTCACTGCCGCGCGCGAGCGCGTGCACGGGGATCACGTTGGGGTGCTCGAGCGATCCGCCGACCCATGCCTCTTTGAGGAGTGCCGCGATGGCACCTCGGTCGGCCACGTCCAAGACGGTCTTCACCGCGATGGACCGCCGCAGGGTCGCCTGGCTCGCCGAGCGAACCACGCCCATGCCCCCGCTCCCCAGGAGCTCGTGCAGCTCGAAGGGCTCCGGCGAAAGGGCGAGCGCTTCGCCTTCGGCGCTGTCGCTGGCGAAGAGCGTCTGACTCTCCGCGAGCCCTCGGCGGTCCGACGCCAGGAGGGTTCCGTCGTCTGCGGCACGGAGCTGGGAAGGCGAGAGCCCCCGGTCGCGCCACAGCGTCGTGAGCGCTTCGGTCACGTCGCTCATTCGCGTGCACCTCGCCACACCAGGCCGACGTTCGCGGCGCTCAGCGCGCCGCCGAGGCCGATGATCTCGTAGACCCACGCGGGAAAGAGCGCGGCCAGGAGCAAGGTCGGGACCTGGATCAGCGGGCTCAGGGCGAAGCGCCAGTCCAAGAGCACCGTGAGCGCACCGAACGCCAGCAGGTAGAGCAGCGGTGTGAGCGCGAGGGATACGGCGAAGGGCAGGCCGAGCTGCCACGACGAGAGCCAGTGCAATTGGGTCAGGGCGAACGTGAAGATGCAGATCCCGAAGAGGCTCGCGTTCGCGCGATTCCGAAAGAGCTCTCCTCGCCGTAGCCAGGTGTAGGGCGTGAAGACCGCGAGCATCAGGATCCCCGTCACGCCCATGTCGGCGTAGCCGAGCTGGTGGACGTCGGTTCGTTCGGCCCATCCCATCCCGACGTTGACCGCCAGGAAGAGAAGACCCACCCCGACCCCCAGCCGACGGCGGAAGTCGCGCCCTTGGTCGAGGTCGTGGTCGTGCGCCAGACTCTCCAGCGCGGCGATGTGAGCCGCTCGGTCTTCCTCGCGGGCGAGGAGCACGTCCAGCCGGTGCCGCAACGACGGACTCTCGACGCCGAGCTCGCGAAGGTAGCTCTCCGCCAGCGCGGGCCGCTCCACGCGAAGCGCCCACTCGACCATCGGCTCGTAGAGTCGCCGGTGGAGCTCGGGTAGCGCGGGATGATCGGGCCGTGCCTCGCGCGCCGCGCGCAGGGCGAAGCGCGCGCCGCCGAACTCGCGTTGAACGTCCGTCTCGGTCGCGTCGTCGGCGAGCGACGCCTCGAGCTCGGTGATCTCCTGGTCCGCATCCCGGATCAGCTCGTCGGCTTCACGGTGCGACGCGAAGACCTCCACCGCTTCCCGCAGCTCGCGGACGCTCGCGAAGCGTTGCTCGGGGTCGACGTGCATGCCTCGATGCAAGATCGCGAGCAGCTCCTCGTTCACGTCGTCGAGGGTCACCGGCTCGGACTGGTAGGCCTGAAAGAGGCGCACCATCACGCTCTCGCCTCGATGGGGTGGGCGCCCGGTCACGATCTCGTGCAACACGGCCGTGAGGAGGTAGACATCCGTTCGTTCGTCGATGCGCTCACCCGCACCCAGCGCGAGCTCGGGAGCCATGTAGTCGGGCGTTCCCGCGATCGAACGAATCTCGCTCGCGGGTGGGAGCCACGCGGGCGCGCCATCGACACCCGCCGCGAGCCCCCAGTCCACGACGTAGACCTCCCCGAACGCGCCGAGCATGACGTTGGCGGGTTTGAGGTCGAGGTGCAGGACGCCCTGGCTGTGGGCGAAGTCCACCGCGTTGCACACCTGCACGAACGTGCGCAGGTGCGCGCCGAGCGGGTCCGGTCCGGGGTCGGCGTCGTCGCGGAGCACGGAGCTCCAGCTCCGGCCCTCGACGCGCTTCATCACGACCGCGACGCCCTGATCGTGCGGCGCCAGCGTATGCACCGGGACGATGTTGGGGTGCTCGAGGCTGCCCCCGACCCATGCCTCCTTGAGCAGGCTCCGAAAGGCGCGCGGATCGGCCTCCTCGCCGAGGTGCTTCACCGCGACCTCGCGACGCACGGAGGGCTGGTGAGCCGAGCGCACGACCCCCATGCCTCCGCGTCCGATCACCTCCTGCAGCGCGACCTCTTCACCCACGACGAGGCGGCGGGGCGACGCGTCGGGATCGGGGGCGGCGAGCGTCCGTTCGGTGGCCGCGATGGTGCCATCCTCGCGCTCGTGAATGTCCTCCGGCGAGAGCCCGCGCGACTTCCACGCCGTGGTCAACGCATCGAGCTCCGCCATCGCCGCTACTCTAACCGCTGCCGCGTCGATCTCGGGGTGAGACCGGTGCTGAGAAGACCGCGAGCTAGGGACAACTCTCGAGGAATACGGGGCCGTATCGCGCCAACTGCTCCCGAGCACGCGGAGTGCCGGCAGCTCCATAGTGCCTCGCCGCGTCACAGAAGAGGGGGCGGGTGCGGAGAAGCAACACCTGGTGGATCGCGTCGTCGACGGTCTCCTGGACCTCGGCACGCACGTCCGCGCTCGCTTCGGCGACCTGGTCCGCGAGCTGCACGGGAAGGGGAAAGCGAGCGGCGGCGATCGTGGCAGCGACGCTGTCGAGGAGGTCGCCCGCACGGGTGCGTGCTTCGGCTCCGTGGGCGGCGTCGTGGAAGAGAGGCTCGTAGCCTGCGAGGGCGCTCCGGGCCGCGGCCTCGGCTTCTTCGACTCGGTCACGCAGGCCGGCGACGGCCGTGGTCATGTCGGCCGACGCGCGGTCGGTGCCCACCTCGATCGCGGTGGCCGCGGCGTGGAGCGGCTCCACTGCGGCGAAGATGGCGATCGAGGCTCGCGCCCCCGCCGACGCTCGACTCGCGGGCGAGGGTGGTGGCTCCTCGGGTTCCGGTGGCGGACCGAGCACCGCTCGAAGCGAACCGCCGGACAAGGCACCGAGCACGACCTCGTCGTCCGCGGCAGGTTCGGCGTCTGCGCCAGCCGTCTCCTCACGTGCGGGAGGCGCGGAGTCGCCGGACTCTGGCGACCCGCAGGCACCGACGGCGACCCAGACGACCGCCCAGACTCGAAAGGTCGATGGACCGAGCCCGTCCAGCCTCGAAGGATGCTCGACGTGTCGATTCATGTTGGGACCTTGTGCCGTCGCACCGCTCGCCGCCAGCCGGCCCTGTGCCTTGCGGATCGGCCCGAGGTCATGGGCGACGCCGCGAGCCCCAGCTGCCGCCCATCGATCAGCTCAGCGCGTCGCGCACGCTCTGCGGCAGCCCACGGGCTCGCAAGCGGTCCAGGTCGATGCACGCGAGATGGACCGACGCTTCCAGCAGCAGGGTCTCCTCGCGCCAGACTCGGTAGTCGAAGCGGATCTTCGCGCGGCCGAGCTCGCCGACCCAGAGCTCGACGTGGAGTCGATCGTCGAAGAAGGCCGGGAGGTGGTAGCGGACCTCCGCCTTCCAAACGGCGAAGCCGGCCCGCTCGTCGCGCTCCATGGCGCGGAAGTCGATGCCGTGTTCGCGGAGCCAGGTGGCGCGGGCGTCCTCGAGCCAACGCAGATAGACCGCGTGGTGGACGATCCCGCTCTGATCGGTGTCGCCGTACCCCGCGCGCGTCTCGTGTAGGAGCCCCTCGCGCGGGGCCGGTGCTTCCGTCACCGCTACTCGGCGGCGTCGATGGCCGCGAGCTTGGGCGCGACCAGACCGTAGACGCTGTTCAGATCCACGATCTGCTGCAGCTCTTCTTCGGGGATCGAGAGCTGGTAGGTCCGCTCCACGTCCGCGACGATCTCGATCGCCATCATGCTGTCGATGCCGAGATCCTTGAAGGGCACGTCATCCGGCACGTCGTCGATTTCGGCGACCTCCGCGATGATCTCGCGGAGCTTTTCCTTCAGCTGATCCATGGTTCCATCCAATCCGTAACTGCCGAGCCGCCCTCAGGGATGCTCGGGTAGGTCTCCCGCTTCGTAGAGCGCGCGGGTCTTGCGGCGCTGGGCCTTGCCGCTGCTCGTCTTCGGCAGGGTGCCGACCGGCACCACCGCCACGTGCTTCGGGCTGAGCCCGAACCCACGCTGCACCTCTCGGGCGATCTCCGTGCGGAGTCGCTCGGCGTCGCCGCTGACCGCTTCGGCCGCGACCACCAGCTCTTCCACGCCGTCGATGAGCGTGCTGAAGGCGATCACGTTGCCGCGACGCACGCCTTCGATGTCCGCGACCGCCCACTCGATGTCCTGCGGGTAGTGGTTGGCGCCGCGGATGATGATCAGGTCCTTGATGCGCCCGCAGATGTGCAGGTTCATCGTGCCGTCCGCATCGGGCGCCCAGTAGCCGAGGTCACCGGTCTGCAGCCAGCCGTCCTTCCAGCCCTCCGCCGTCGCGGCCGGGTTCTGGAAGTAGCCCTGCGTGACGCTCGGGCCGCGGGTGACCACGTGACCGACCCGGCGCTCGCCGAGCTCGGCTCCATCCGGGTCGACGACCTTCACCTCGTGCTCGGGGAAGCCCTCGCCACAGCTGACCACTTCGAGGACGGTCTCGGTCGAGTCGTCCGCGGGGCGGGCGACGCCGTCCTTCATCGCGTCGGCGTCGACGCGGTCCACCTTCATCTCGTCGCCGAGCTGGTGGAAGGTGATCGCCAGGGTGGCCTCGGCCATGCCGTAGCTCGGCAGGAAGGCCTTCGGCTGGAAGCCGGCGGGCTTCATGCGCTCCGCGAAGTCGAGGAGCGTGCGCGCGCGGATGGGCTCCGCGCCGCAACCGGCCACCCGGAGGTGGCTGAGGTCCATGTTCTCGAGGTCGCGGTCCTTGATGCGCTTGGTGACCAGCCCATACGCGAAGTTTGGCGCGTAGGTGATCGTGCCGCGGTGCTCGCTGATCTTCTCGAGCCACACGCGCGGCGAGCGACCGAAGGTCTCGGTCGGCAGGAGCACGACGGGGATGTCGCAGACCAGGGTGCCGAGAGCGAAGCCGATCAGCCCCATGTCGTGGAAGAGCGGGAGCCAGCTGACGCCGACGTCGTCGTCGTTGCGGTCGAGGCCCTTGGGCCCGAGGAAGGCGCGCGCGTTCGCGACGAGGTTCCCGTGGGTGACCATCACGCCCTTGGGCTTGCTGGTCGAGCCGCTCGTGAACTGCAGGAAGCAGAGGTCGTCCTCGCCGACCTTCGGCAGCCCGGCGCTCGGGGCGCTGCCCTCGAAGGTGTCGGTCGCGTCCCAGATGGGCACGTCGACGCCGCGGCTGGCGATCTGGCTGACGACCTCGCGGTTGCTCTTCATGCAGAAGACCGCGGCCGCCTCGGCGGTGCCGATGATGTGCGCGAGGATGTCGACGTAGCCGTCGGCGTTCTTGAAGCTCGCCCGCGGGTAGATGGGCACCGGCACCAACCCGGCCACGGAGGCACCGAGGAAGGTGAGCACGAACTCGTGCGGCTCGGGGATGACCAGCGCGACGCGGTCGCCCTTCTTCAGCCCGCGGTCGACGAGGAAGGCCGCGCGACGGTGCGCTTCCGCCTCGAGCTCCTCGTAGGCGAAGTAGCGTTCCTGGCGGTCGAGCCCGACGAAGCGAAACCCGCGTCCCGGCCCCTGCCGGAGGGCGCTCAGGGCGCTCACCAGGGTCGTGCCATCTCCCATGACACGAAGACCTACGGTGTGGGGGGAGGGCGGTCAAGCGTTTGACATCATTCAAAAACCGGCCGGTCGGCCAACTCCGGAGCCGCCTCGACAAGGGGCCGGGCCCGTCGTATGCGGTGCCCGCGATGGGACGGGTCTTCGTGACGGGGGTTGGCGTGGTCAGCCCGGTGGGGCTGGGCACGGAGGCCTTCGGCACCGCGCTCCGCCAGGGCAAGGAGGCCACGGCGCCCATCACCGGTTTCGACGCCAGCGGCCTGGACCGCGATTTGGCGTGCGAAGTGAAGGACTTCCGCCCGCGCGAGCACATGACCGCCGCCGAGGCGCGCCGCGCCGGGCGTTGCTCGGCGATGGCCATCGCCGCCGCCCGGATGGCCGTGCGCGGGGCCGGTCTCGAGGGCGAGGCCGCCGGGCCGCGGACCGCGGTGGTCATGGGCACCACCATGGGCGAGGCCAACCTCCTCGGTCAGCTCGAGAGCCGCTGGATCCACGACGGCGAAGAGAAGGTCCCTTCGGCGGCACTCCCCCGCTACGGCACGACCTTGCTGCCGATCCACGTCGCTCGGAGCTTCGGGGCGCGGGGCATCGTCCAGACCTTGCCCGCCGCCTGCGCGGCCGGGAACTACGCCATCGGCTACGCCGCCGACCTCATTCGTGCCGGTCGCTGCGACCGCGCGATCAGCGGCGCGGCGGAGGTCATCGAGAAGCTCCAATACGCAGGCTTCGCGCGGCTCGGGGCCATCGCTCCGGAGCACTGCCAGCCCTTCGACAAGGATCGGCGCGGGCTCATCGTCGGTGAAGGCGCTGGCGTCTTGATGCTCGAGTCCGAGGAGTCGGTGGTGCGCCGTGGCGCGACGCCGCTGGCCGAGGTCGGCGCGCTGGGGCTCGCCTGCGACGCGCACCACATCACGCGCCCGCACCCGGAAGGCGAGGGCAGCATTCACGCGCTGCGCACCGCGCTCACCGGGAGCGGTCTCGACCCCGACGCCATCGACTACGTGAACGCGCACGGCACCGGCACCGACGCGAACGACAAGGTCGAGGCGCAGGTGCTCGACGCCATCTTCGGCGACCGGCAGCCGGCGCTCACCAGCATCAAGAGCATGATCGGCCACTGCATGGGCGCAGCGAGCGCCATCGAGGCGGTGAGCTGCGTGCTGACGCTCAACGACGGCATCATCCCGCCGACCATCAACCACGGCGAGACCGACCCCGACTGCGCGAAGCTCGACCTGGTCGCGAACGAGCCGAGGACCGCCGACGTCCGCGCGCTGCTCAACAACTCGCTCGCCTTCGGCGGCTACGACGCCGCGCTCTGCCTCGCCAAGCCCGGCGTGCTGCCCGAGGTCGGGGCCTGATGGATCTGGTGATCACCAGCCTCGGCGTCGTGAGTCCCTTCGGCGTCGGCAGGGCCGCCTGGGATGCCGCGCTGGCCGATCCCGCGAAGGCGACCGAGGCCGCCATCCGTACGACCTCCGAGGTCCTCGACAACGAGGCGCTCCCGGGCGCGCGCACGGCCGAGTGCTGGGGCTTCGACCCCACCGAGCACCTCGGCAAGCGCGGTCACCGGACCTTCGACCGGCTGACCAAGTTCCTGATCGCCGCGGCCAAGACCGCGCTCATCGACGCAGGCCTCAAGGACGGCGAGGGGGCGTTCCGCGAAGGCGCGCCGGGTCCGGATCGCGTCGGCATCTGCAGCGCCACGGCCTACGGGAGCCTCGACGCCATCACCGAGCTGAACCTCGTCGCCGAGCTCGAGGATCCGCGCTTCATCAACCCCTCTCGCTTCCCCAACACCGTGGTGAACGCCGCCGCGGGCTACGTGAGCATCTGGGAGGATCTGCGCGCGCCGAACACGACCGTGGTCGACGGCAACTGCGGAGCCCTCGACGCCATCCTCGTCGCGGCGACCCACCTCGACGTGGGTCGCGCAGACGGCTTCCTCGTCGGCGGTGGCGAGGTCGTGAGCGAGCCCCTCTACCGCGCCCTCGCGCGCCTCGGCGTGGTCGGCCCGGAAGGGAAGGGCGCGGTCATGGGCGAGGGCGCTGCCTACCTCTATCTCGAGCGTCGCGCGGGCGCGGAAGCTCGCGGCGCCAGCGTGCTCGGTGTGATCACCGGCTACGGGACCGCGTTCGCGCCGCCCGAGTCCGAGGCGCTCCTGGTGCACGGCTCCGCGGACGCGGTGGAGCGCGCGTGCCGCGACGCGCTCGCCGAAGCTGGCCTCGAGCCGAGCGACGTCGACGTCGTCGCGACCGCGGGCTCCGGCGTGGCCTTGATCGACACCGCCGAGGGCGAGGGCCTTCGAGCGGTCTTCGGCGAAGCGACCCCGTTGGCGACGCCCAAGGCGCTGCACGGCGAGACCTTCGGCGCGAGCGGCGCCTTCGGGCTGGCGGCCGGCCTGTCCTGGATGAACGGCGCGCCCGTCGCGCCGCTGCTCCAGGGCGAAGCGCCTTCGTCGGTTCGCACGGTGCTGGTCAGCACCATCGGCTACTACGGGAACGCGAGCGCCGTGGTCCTCCAGGCGCCCTGACCCTTTTGCACGAGACGATCGAATGAGCTGGATCGACACCAAGGCCCACGAGGCCCTCGCCCGCATCCGCGAGGCCAAAGAGAATCAGGTCTACCCTTTCTTCAAGCAGTTCGAGTCGGGCGGCCTGCACACCTCGATCGACGGCAAGCCGATCGTGAACTTCAGCTCGAACGACTACCTCGGGCTCACCACGCACCCGAAGGTCAAGGAAGCCAGCAAGAAGGCCGTCGACCAGTACAGCTGCGGGCTCTCGTCCAGCCGCGTCCAGGCGACGACCGTGGCGCACGTCGAGCTCGAGGAGCGCCTCGCCGACTGGTTCGGCTACGAGGCCTGCCTGCTCTTCACCACGGGCTACCAGGCGATGGTCGGGACGATCATGTCCCTCGCCGACAAGGACACGACCATCATCCTCGACAACCTCAGCCACGCCTGCATCCTCGACGGGACGTTCATGGCGGCGGGGACCCCGCGGAACGCGCCGGAGATTCGCTTCTTCAACCACAACAGCGCGCGCTCGCTGCGGCGCTGCCTGCGCACGCGCGAGCGCAAGAACGCGCTGGTCTGCATCGAGGGCATCTACAGCCTCGACGGCGACGAGGCGAACCTGCTCGAGCTCCTCGACGCGGTGGACGAGGACGAGAACGCGGTGCTCGTCTGCGACGACGCCCACGGCACCGGCACGCTCGGCAAGGGCGGCCGCGGCATCTTCGAGAAGTACGACGTGAAGGACCGGATCCCGGTCGTGGTCAGCACCTTCTCGAAGACCTTCGGCGGCATCGGCGGCATCCTCCTCGGCGAGCGCGACGTGGTCGACCACGTGAAGAACATGGCGCGCTCCTTCCTCTTCAGCGCGAGCCTCCCGGTGCCCATCGTGGCCGCCGCGAGCACCATTCTCGACATGCTGGTCGAGGACGGCGAGGGCCTCGTCGCCGAGCTCCACGAGAAGTCCGCCTACATGCGGAAGTCGCTGACCGACATCGGCTTCGACCTCGGCATGAGCGACACCCACATCATGCCGGTCATGTGCAACGAGGAGCGCAAGGCGCTCTTCACGCACCTCGCGATGCTCGAGAGCGGCGTGATGCTCGTCCCCATCGTCTACCCCGGCGTGAAGAAGGGCGAGGAGCGGCTGAGGCTGAACGTCACCCGCGGTCACTCGAAGGAAGACATGGAGAAGCTGCTCGAGCTCCTCGAGACCTACGGCAACGCCTTCATGATCCTGAGCGGCGAAGAGCTCGCGCCCTACGAGGGCTGAGCGAAACGGCTCTTCGGCGAGGGCCGTTGCCCGCTCGTGCGAGGCAGGATAGAGGTAGGCCCATGGGGAAGCCCGAGCCGGATTTCCAGATTACTGGGGAGAGTGCGCTGGCGATCCTCGAAGGTTCGCCGAGCGCCATCGCGGTCTTCGACCGCGAGATGCGGTACCTCTTCCACAACGCGAGCTGGAGCCAGGAGTGGGGCGTGGAGGGGCGCGACCTCCGTGGATCGGCCCATTACGAGGTCTTTCCCGATGTCCCGCAGCGCTGGCGCGACGTTCACGCCCGGTGCATGGCCGGCGCCCACGAGCGGCACGAGGACGACACGTTCGTCAACGTCCGGGGCGAACGAGAGTGGCTTCGATGGGAAGCTGGGCCGTGGCGCGACGCGACTGGAGCGATCGGAGGCATCTTCGTTCGAACCGAGCGGACCACGGAGCAGCACTCCGCTGACGAAGAGCTCCGCCGAACCCACCAGCGTCTCCAGGAAGCCAGCCGACTTGCGCGGGTCGGCTATTGGGATTGGGACCTCGGCACCGATGCGGTGACGTGGTCCGCCGAGGTGTACGAGCTATTCGGCGTCGACCCTTCGCGAACCGACCTGACGTACGAGGACTACTTCCAGGCGATCCACCCTGCCGACAGGGATCGGGTGTCCGAAGACGTCGAGCGCGCCATCGCTGCGGGCGGCTCCTTCTACTTCGAGCATCGCATCGTCCTCCCCGAGGGAATCGAGCGAAGGGTGGCCATCGACGGTCGAGTGCAGCCGAGCGTCGAGCGCCCCGGCCAGGGGTCGTCGAGCACGATGCTGCTCGGCGCGGTACAGGACGTCACCGAGCGTCAGAACCTCGAAGAGCGGCTCCGTCACTCGCAGAAGCTCGAAGCGACGGGCCGTCTCGCAGGAGGGATCGCCCACGATCTGAACAACATCCTCACCGTCATCTTCAGCTTCGGCCAGCTGGCGAGGGAGGGGCTCGAAGACGAGGCACTTCGGCAGGACATCGAAGAGATCCTCCTCGCCGCGGAGCGTGCGAGCGCGCTGACCTCACAGCTCCTGGCCTTCTCACGCCGCCGCGCGGTCCTCCCTCGAGTGCTCGACGTCAACGAGGTCCTCCGCCGAACCCACGCGTTCATCGAGCGAGCGCTCGGGGAGGACATTCGCTACGCCGCACATCTTTTCGAAGGTCTGTGGAACGCGCGCATCGACCCCAACGCCCTCGAGCAGGTTCTGTTGAACTTGGCCGTCAACGCGCGCGACGCCATGCCCAGGGGAGGCAACCTCACGCTCGAGACCCTCAATGTGGTCCTGGGAGAGGACGAGGTCGGAGCGAAGGGAGGCGTCATTCCTCCGGGTGACTACGTCTCCATCGTCGTCTCCGACGATGGGGTGGGGATGGAGGAGGAGACGCGCGCACAGATCTTCGAGCCCTTCTACACAACGAAGGGTCTGGGGCAGGGTACGGGCCTGGGGCTCTCGACCTGCTACGGAATCATCCGCCAGGCCGACGGCCACATCTGGGTGTACAGCGAGCCCGGTCGGGGCACGACGTTCAAGATCTATCTGCCGCGAATGCTCGACCCTGCCGACCAGGTCGAGGTGCGCCCCACGCCCGCGGCCGCCAGGGGGACCGAAGCGGTGCTGATCGCCGAGGACAACGCGCAGGTGCGTCGAATCACGCACCGGGTGCTCAGCGGATTGGGGTACGACGTGCGGGTCGCTTCCTCCGGCGAGGACGCGCTTCGAATCCTGGACGAGGACGATTGGCGACCCGGCTTGCTCCTCACCGACGTCGTGATGCCCGGAATCAACGGTCTGGAGCTCGCCGAAGGATTGGCGGCGCGCTGCCCGAACGTGCGTGTGCTCTTCATGTCCGGCTACACGGAGAACACCATCGTGCACCACGGGATCATCGTGGAAGGGGTCGAGCTGATTCAGAAGCCCTTCGAGCCGAGAAGCCTCGGGTACAAGGTGCGGGAGGTCTTGGACCACGCGCCGCCGTGGCTGGAGCGCATCGGGCAGACCGACTGAGCGCCGATCCGCTACGGCGAGGCGATTACGAGGATGCCGGAGCGGTCGTTCATCGGTTCAGATGTCCGCGGTGGTCAGCCCGGTCTCGACGTGGCCTTCGACCCGCACGTGCAGCCCGATCGCTTCGCCGCACCAGCGCGCGCTGCCCCGCCACCAGCCGAGGTCGTAGTCGTACGAGAGCGAGAGCCCGTCGTCTTCGAACGAGAGCGGTGGGGTGTGCCGATCTCGGTGGAGGGACCGACCAGCTCCACGAAGACCCCTGCGGTATCGGTGATCGCCCGCATCGGCGCGCGCACCTCGAAGTGCCCCTCGAAAGGCATCGCCTTTCCGACCTCGAGGATCGACTCGTAGTCCTGGCCGGGGCGGGACCCCGCCCACACCGAAGACGGTCAGGTGAACGGTGCGTGCCGGGGCGTCCGCGAGCTCCCGAATGACTCGTTCCTGGTCGATCACGGGGTCCAGACCACCAGTCGGTCCGCGGTCCGGCCGAAGCGGACGCCTGCCTTCCACAGAGCCGCGTAGGGACGGAACGGGTCTTCGGTGGCGATGGTCTCGCCGTAGTGGCTCCAGAGCATGAACCACGCGAGCTCGTAGGACGCCGCGAAGCCGTAGGCCGCTTCGCGGAGCACGCTCACCAAGCTGTCGTAGTCCAGGTGGTCGCGGATGAAGTCGCCGAGCTCGTCGCGGTAGTCATAGGCCAGCTCGGGCGCCGCGTCGCGGCGCTCGAACGCGCGCTCGGCCTCGAGCTCCGCCGCGGCTTCTTCCTTGCCGGCCTCGCGGAGCAGCGCCGCCATCTTCTCGTAGTGCGCTCGGACCAGCGATTCGACCGTCGCCGGGTCGACGTCGGCGGGATCCGTGACCACCGCGTAGGGCCGCACGATGCCCTTCTCGGGGTCGACGATTCCGTCGCCCGAGGCGTCGACGAGAAACCGAAAGCGGTGGACGATGTCGTCCGCGCCCGGCACGCCCTCGAGGAGCTCGGCGAGCCGCTCCGGAGCGCCGCGCATGTCGGCGAAGAGCCCGAGCAGCATCGAGACGTCGTCTCGGATGCTGCCGTAGGAGTCCATTCGGTAGTGGGCGAGACAGCGGTCGAGGAGCTTGCGTTGGGTGAGCACGGGGACGTTCCTTTGCCAGTCATGCAGCGCGCGAGGGGGGCGGCCTGCAAACCTCCAGATACGATTCGCGGAGTGGAATCTACCCTCGGAGGGAGCGAGATGGGTGGTCGGGAATCGAACCCGTCGCCCGCGCCGTTCGCTCCGCATGCGCGTCGTGATCGTCTTCTTCGTGCTCCTGGCCAGCGCCACCGCCGGCGCTCAGACGGAATGCGCGTCCCCCCATCCAGAGCTGAGTCCGCAGGTCTGCGCTCCGACGATGGCGACGGAAGCCGAGCTCTGCGAATGGGCGCTGACCCAGGTCGACGCCGATCGCGCGGACGAGTGCGAGCTCGAGCGTCGCAGGGACGACGGGCTCCTCGAGCTGCGCACGGACGCCACTCGTTTCCTCTGGCTCGTCGAGGCCCGCGAGGGACTGCGGCCCGTGGCGCTCCTCGGCGAGGTGCCCGACCCCGGCTTGCCTCACAGCAGCGGCCGGATCGCGCTCGTCCGCCGGCTCGACAACCACCGCGACCGTCAGCGCATCGTCGCGTTCGAGACCGAACAGGAGGTCTTCGACGAAGACCGCCAGAGTGGCGCTCGGCAGGCGATCCGCGAGCGGCACCTGACGCTTTGCGTGGACGATGGGGCGCTCCGTTGTGAGCTCCGGGTTCCGCTCGCCTATCGCGAGAGCGCGACCGGCGACCCGGAGCCGACCCACGCCGAGGCGATCGCCGTCGTGCGCCACGACGGCCGGCTGCGACTCACCCTGCGCCATGGCGACTGGCGCGCGCTCTTCGGGCTGGGCGACCTCTTCGGCGACCGGCTCTCGGTCACCCTCCCGCTGCGTGCGGCGGATGCCGCGAACGAGGAGCTCGACCCGGACAGTCTCCTCGTCCAGCTCGCCACTCGCTGAGCCACGAGGGAAGCAAATCCGAGTCGGCGCGTTGGGGGGCCGTGACGCGGCGATGGTGGCTAGGTCTGATTCCTCCGGCGGTGGTCCTCCTCCTGCTCGGGCCGGCCTTCGTCTTCGAGGCGCGGCTCGCGATGCCCCTGCGCGGGATCCAGGGCGGCGTTCCCTTCGCGCTGCCCCTCGGGCACATCATCGTCGGCGTGCTCGTCGCCGTCGTTCAGGGCGTGCGTCTCGATCGCGCTCCGCGTGACCGCTGGCTCGTGATGGGGCTCTGCGCCTCGCCTCTGCTCCTCGCGTTGCCGCCCGCCATGGGTGCGCACGACTTGCCAGCTCTCGTCGAGCGCCTCGGAGAGGCCGGGACCACCCAGCTCTGGGCCTTGTTGACGGTGGCCGCGCTCGTGGCGGCGTTGGCCTCGAGTCTCGCCGCTCGTCGTTTCGTCGAGTGGTTCGCGAGCACGAAGCGCACCGCCCCGAGGCCAGGGCGGGCAGCCATCGCTGTCGTCCTCGTGGGTGCATTCGTCGTTCTGATCCTCAGCTCCTCGACCGGCGTCGACTTCCTATCCTCCTGGGTTCGCTGGGGGGCGACCGGCGTGGCGATGGTGGCTAGCGTTCTCGTGACCGTCACTCCGGGCGACGACCACGGCGAGCCAGTCGTGCACGCGCTGCTCTTCGCGTGCATCGGCGCCAGCTTGCTCGGGCAGAGGGAGTACGTCGCCGCGCTCGCAGCCGGCACCCTCTCCCACGTCGATCCCTTCCTCGACCCGGCCCCCTACGAGCACTCGCTCCGGGAGATCGCCTGGGCGGTGGAACCGCGCGAGCGCTACGGGTGGGTTCTCGGGGGGCTCCCCTTCCTGCTGCTCGGCCGCTGTCTCCGAGACCCACGTCGTGCCGCCGTACCACTGGCGCTGGCCGTGCTGCTTCTCGGTAGTGGCTACGGCATCTCCAGGACCCTCGATCGCCACGCAGAAAAGGGGGCAGCGCGCTTCGGCAGCGAGCCGGGGCCCGCTGGTGATCCGCTCCTCGAGTGGTCGGCACGCGCCGTTCCGCGCTCCGTCCCCTGGCTGCGTGCCATGCAGGGCGAGTCGGCCGCACGATGCGTCGCTTGGACTCCCTGAGAGCGCTCAGCGGCAGAGGAGCGTTCGAGTCTCCGTGGAGCCCGTGCAGGTGTCGGTTCCCAGCGCTCCGCTGCCCTCGGTGCATTCGCAAACGGTGTGCTCCAGGGGGTCACCACAGTCCTCCGTGTCGGGCGGATCCGTCGGGCCCGTGCCCAGGCACTGATCGGGCGCCCCGTCGACGAAGCAGACCGCCGCGCCGGAGGCGTTCTGACACCGGTCGAACGACGGGGTCGGGTCCACGGTGCCGCTGCAGTCGTAGTCGAAGCTCGGCACGGCGGCGTCGGTGGCGCAGAGCCAGAAGCGGCCGGTGATCCGGATGATTCGGCCACCCTCGATGGAGCGAGGACACCAGGGCACGTCGAAGTAGGTGGTCTGACCGGTGAAGACACTCTCGTGGTCGTCCATGCAGTCGTCCTTGGGGAAACCACCGGTGCAGGCAGCGTCGGGAGCCGAGTGTCCGTCGCCGTCGGCGTCTTCTGCTTCCACCGGGGTGAGAGCGTCTGCCTCGGGGCAGCCGTTGGCGAAGCCGTCGCAGACCTCGGAGGCACCGGGGTAGAAGTCGCCGCCCGACGAACCGGGGTCATCGTTGCAGTCGGTCGTTCCGGCGGACGGCTCGGTCTCGGTCCAGCCCGCCGGACACGAGCAGTCGTTCATGGTCGCCGCGTCGGACGCAGCGAAGCCGTCACCGTCTGCGTCCTCGTAGCAGGTGCGGACCACACCCTCGTCCACCGACCCGTCGCAGTCGTTGTCGATCGCGTCGCCGCAGACCTCCGGCACCGAGGGGTTCGTGCCCGGCATCGAGTCGTCACAGTCGAGGCCGCAGTTGTCGCCGTTGCAACAGCGCGCGTCGGGGGACCCGTCGCCGTCGCCGTCACGAAAGCCGAAGGTGACAGGATCGCAGTCCTCGTCCACTCCCTCGACGTCGCAGATCTCGGTATTGCCGGGGAAGCGTTCGGGGTTCGAGTCGTCGCAGTCGTCGCCGCCACATGCGATGTCCCGCCGTCCGTCTCCGTCGGCGTCCACGCAACCCGTGTCTTCGCAGGTACGACTGGACTCGAGGCAGTCCGCGCCGGCGCAGGGGAGGAGGCCGGTCGTACAGCGACCGGCTTCGCAGGCTTCCTCACCGTTGCAGAAGAGTCCGTCCGTGCAGTCCTCGTCCGACTCGCAGCTCGTTCCTCCGTCTCCGTCCATCCCGTCGGAGGCGTCGTCGCCACACCCGACGGCCAGAGCGATGGTGAGAAAGAAGAAATACCGTGTGTTCATCGTGCGACCCTAGCCCTCGAGCCCGATCGCCGCTAGCGCTTCGTCAACCTGTCGGGGCTGCTTCCTTCGTACGTTCAGGTCCTCTCGCATCCACTCGGAGCACCGAGCGATTCCGTCTGGGGCTGCAAGACCGATCTCGCCGTCCGGCAGAGAGGATCGTGGAGCGATTCCCCGAGTGAGAACGGGCGCCTGGGAAGAGGGATTGGCACTCCGCGTATCAGGGGCATGCGGACTGCTTCGATGGTGGCGCTCGTGCTGCTCTGTGGGTGTGGTGACGACGGCCGGGGGGGAACCCGTCCCGCCGTCGACGGCAGCATCGCGCCGGGCACCGACGCTCGGGTGCCACCTGGCACCGATGGCGGTCCGAGGGCGGATGCTCAGCTGCCTCCGGGCACCGATGGCGGTCCGACGGGTCGGGACGGCGGGACGGCGCCCGACCCGATCGACTTCTGTCAGCTCGGATGCGCGACCGGTGCCGACTGTGGCTCGGCATCCGCGGCCTTCGATGCGGACAACTACGAGTGTGACGCCGGCATCTGCCGGTACACGGGCTGCAACTCCGATTCGGAGTGTCAGAGCACGTTCATGAGCACTGGCTACGTGTGCCGAGACCTGAGCGGGCTCGCGACCTGCCAGCAGGCGTGCTCGACCGCTTCGGACTGTGGCTCCGGGTCCGCGGCCTTCGACACGGACAACTACGAGTGTGACGCCGGCGTCTGCCGGTACACGGGCTGCAACTCCGACAGCGAGTGCACCAGCACCTACATGGACTCCCGCTATGGCTGCCGCGAGGCCGAGGTGCCCGACACCGGCGTCCCCATCCCCACGGCGACCCGCAACTGCGTGCTGACCTGCTCGGCGGTCGCGGACTGCTCGACGGCGAGCGCGGCCTTCGACGCCGACAACTACGAGTGCGACGCCGGTGTCTGTCGCTACCGCGGATGCAACTCCGACTCCGAGTGCACCAGCACCTTCATGGACGCCCGCTACCTCTGTCGCTGAAGGCGAGAACGCGTTCACCTGGTCGTGAACGTGTTTCCCGCAGCCCGCGACCGCTCATTCGAGATCTTTTTTCCGTTGGACGGTATCTTTGTGGAATGCGCCCGTCGCTTGCCCTGGTTCTGTCCATCTCCGCGCTCGCCGTGCTCGCATCGGCTCGGGGGGCGAATGCTCAGCGGGCACCGCTGAACCGCTTCTCCGCGTCGGAGACGCCGGAGGACGACTTCCACCTCAGTCGCCCGACGGACCTCGGCCACTTGAGGTGGGGAGCCCAGCTCCACCTGGACTACGCCCACGACCCGCTGGTGTGGGAGGGCGATCTGGGCGACGCCGGCAGTGAAGAGCACCGGATCGTCGACCATCAGTTCAACGCGACGGTCGGCCTCAGCCTCGGTCTCTTCGACCGCCTCGTCATCTACGCCGGGGTGCCGATCACCCTGGAGCAGGCCGGCGACGACCCCGCCGACTTGTTGGCCGCGGGCATCGATCTGTCGGCAGACGGACCGGGAGTGGGCGACGCGTACCTCGGTGCGCGGCTCCGCATCTTCGGCGAAGCCGACGACCCGGCGGCGATCGGCCTCCAGGTCACCGGGACCTTCCCGACCGCGGGGAACGACCAACGTCTACTCGGCGACGAGTTCCTGACCATTCACCCGGAGCTCCTCTTCGAGGGCCGGTTGGCCGGCAGCGCGCGCATCGTGTTCGACGCCGGTGTGCGGATCCGGGAGAACACCAGCAGCGCGTCCAACCTGGCCTTCGGCGACGAACTCACCTTCGGTCTCGGGTTCGTCGTCCCGGTGTGGTCGGACGAGGACGGGAGCCACCTGGACCTGCACGCTCAGGTCTACGGCTCCACGACCTTCGAGGACGCCTTCACGCGCGAGACCACGCCCTTCGAAGGAATTCTCGGCGCCAAGTTCTTCCACGAGACCGGCGTGATCGCCGGACTCGGCGCGGGTCCCGGCCTCACGCGCGGGTTCGGCTCGCCCGATGTCCGAGCCGTGGCGATGGTCGGCTACACCCCGCCGGTCGAGCGCGAGGCCGAGTCGGTGGAGCCCGTGGACACCGACGGGGATGGCCTGACCGACGACGTGGACGAGTGTCCGCGCGAACCGGAAGACGTCGACGAGTTCGAGGACACCGACGGCTGCCCGGACCCCGACAACGACCAGGATGGGGTGCTCGACCCGGACGACCAGTGCCCGCTCGAGCCCGAGGACCGAGACGGCAACGAGGACGAGGACGGCTGCGTCGATCCCGACGACGACGGCGACGGGATCCTGGACGTGGACGACGAGTGCCGCGACCAACCCGAAGACGTGGATCAGTTCGAGGACGAGGACGGCTGCCCCGACCCGGACAACGATGGCGACGGCGTCCTCGACTCGGCCGACGGCTGTCCGATGGAGGCCGGTCCGCCCGCGAACCACGGCTGCCCGGACGCCGACCGCGACGGCGACACCGTCGTCGACCGGTTGGACAACTGTCCCGACGAGCCCGGGCCGCCGGAGAACCAGGGGTGCGAGCGCCGCCAGCAGGTGCGGATCCAGGAGGGCCGGCTGGAGATCCTCGACAAGGTCTACTTCCGCACCAACCGGAGCCGCATTCAGCGTCGAAGCTACGCGCTGCTCTTGAACGTGGCGGAGGTCCTCAACGCCCACCCGGAGATCGACCGAGTTCGGGTGGAGGGCCACACGGACACGCGGGGTCGACGCGAATACAACGTCGACCTCTCACAGCGACGCGCCGAAGCGGTCGTGGAGTTCTTGGTGGAGCGAGGCGAGGTCGCCGCCGAGCGGCTGGTCGCTCGCGGGTTCGGCCCCGACCGCCCCATCGTCGAGGACGCCCAGAGCCGAGACGACCACGCGCGCAACCGCCGCGTCGAGTTCAACATCGAGAGCGGCGGCGAGGGCATCGAGCAACGGGATTCGGGGCCGAGCGAGGACACGATGGACGCCTCGGAGGACGAGCAGTGAGCGGTATGAAGACGAGCGCGACGATGATTCGACTCCTGGTGGCTGCCCTGGTCGGCCTCTGGACCACCCCGGTGTTCGCCATCTGCGGCGACGGTGAGGTCGAGACCGGTGAGGAGTGCGATGACGGCAACTCCACCAGCGGCGACGGCTGCGGCATGGACTGCTCCGTCGAGGACGGGTTCGTCTGCGAACCGGTCAGCTTCGAGCTCGACCTGACGCAGAGCCTCGACGTCTCGGGCACCGCTGCGAACTTCGTGGTCGACAGTCCGACGGTGGTTCGGCAGACCGCCAACTCGATCCCGGCGGTCTTCAACACGACCATGCCGGCCGACATCGCGGCCCTCACCTTCGACATGTCGGTGCAGACGGCGAGCGACGACGACTTCATCGGGTGGACCGTGGGCTGGGACGCCGGGGAGCTCGCCAGTACCGGAACGCCGGCAACCACCGACTGGCTCTACTTCAGCTGGAAGCAGACCACTCAGACCGCCCTCGGTGGCACCCGCCAATCCGGTCTGGTGCTCTCTCGGGTCACCGGCGACGTCACCGAGGGCCAGATGTGGTCCGGGACGGGTGGCAACGTGGAGCTGCTGGCCGAGTCGGCGAGCTTCCCGCTCGCCGCCGGCTCCGCCTCCGGTTGGCAGGACAACCGCAAGTACCGAGTACGGATGCTCTTCAGCGCCAACCGCATCCGCGTCTGGATCACGCCGGAGACATTGGTCGGCACGGACATCTTCCTGCCCATCAACGAGGTGCTCGAGTTCGACGTGACCCCCGCGGCCCTCGGGACTCCCTCCTTCCCCACGGGCAACCTCGGCTTCTACGTCCACTCGCAGCAGGATGAGCGCTACGAGCTGATCGGGCCCACCACGGGGAGTATCTGCGCCGTGGACACGGACCTCGATGGGGTGAAGGACCGCTCCGACTTCGACAGCGACAAGGACGGGATCCCCGACCTCGTCGAGCTCCCCTCGTTCGCCACGGACCCGGACATCGACACCGACGAGGACGGAGTCCCCGACTGGAACGATCCCGATCACATCCCGGGCGGCTGCGTTCCGGCCCCGACGATCCCCGCCACCTGCGCCACCCTCCCGGCCAGCGTGGACGCCGACGGCGACGGCATCCCCAACCACCTCGACCTCGACTCCGACGGGGACGGGATCTCGGACGCGCGAGAGGGCGGACTGCTCGACGGCGACGGCGACGGCGAACCAGACGATTGCACGACCGTCGATTCGGACGGCGTCTGCGACTCCGGCAGCCTGGTGGGAGCCGCGCCGGACGCGGACGGCAGCGAGCCGGATTTCCTCGACACCGACTCCGATGGCGATGGGATCGGCGACGGCATCGAGGCGTTCGACACCGACGGCGACCAGACGGCGGACGTGAGCCCGTCCGGCAACGACCACGACGGCGACGGGATCGACGACGCCTTCGACCCCGACTGCGTGTCCGTCGGCTCGCCCGCGGGCTGCGCCGCGGCTGGGCTCCCGGTGGTCAGTCCGCTCACCGTCGCCCAGGATTCCGACGGCGACGGGGTCGGCGACTGGCTCCAGGTCTGTGGGGACGGCTACCTCACCGGTGCAGAGGTCTGCGACGACGGCAACTCCGTCGACGGAGACACATGCAGCAACGCGTGTCTGCTCGGCGACGGAGAGACCTGCTCCGGTAGTGGCGAGTGCGAGGGCGGCATCTGCGATCCGATCGACATGGTGTGCTCGGTCTGCGTGAACGACATGGCCGGTGACGCCGTGGATACGGGCTGCGATGCGGCGAACCCGGTCTGCGACGACGCGGGCGTTCCCAACGTCTGCACGCTCTGCGTCGACACGGCGGCTCCCGGGGCCACCGACGACGGCTGTTCGGGCGCGACGCCCATCTGCGACACCTCGGGCGCGTCTCCGGTGTGCGTCGGCTGCGCTGGCGACGCCGACTGCGGTGCCGGGCTCGTCTGTGTGGCGAACGCATGCATCGCCTGTGAGGACGACTCCACCGGGGCGGGCGTGGACCGTGGCTGCTCCGCTGCGGCGCCGCTGTGCGACGTGGCCGGTGGCCCTGCCTGCGAAGCCTGTCTGGACGACTCGGTCGGGGGCCTCGACGTCGGCTGCACCGCCGATGCTCCGGCCTGCGACATCAGTGGCGCCGCCCATGTCTGCACGCTCTGCGAGGACGACGCGGCAGGCGCCGGCGTGGACAACGGATGCGACGCGGCGACCCCGGTCTGTGACCTCTCGGGCGCGCCGCGCTGTGTGGAGTGCGTGACCGACGACCAGTGTCCGGGCGCCGATGTCTGCGGACCTTCCAACTTCTGCGCGCCTGCGTGCAGCGACAGCTCGGAGTGCCCCGGCGACCTGCCGGTCTGTGACCCGGGTGGGATCTGCGTGGGCTGCGTCACCGACGACGACTGCGACGGCATCACGACCTGCAGTCCGCGGCAGGAGTGCGTCTTCGGCGACAGCGACGGCGACGGCGTCACCGACGAGGTCGACCTCGACGACGACAACGACGGCGTGCTCGACAGCGACGAGCTCGGCGGCACCGACCTGTCGGAGGACAGCGACGGCGACGGGGTCCCCGAGTACCTGGACCCGGACAGCGTCACCTGCACCGACGCCGACTCGGATGGGCTCTGCGACGCCTTGCCGGCGGCCTTCGATGCCGACGGCGACGGGATCGCGAACCACCTCGACCGCGACGCCGATGGCGACGGGCTCCCCGACCTCGTCGAGGGCGGCGGCACCGACGGCGACGCCGACGGCGTGGTGGACGGCTTCGCGGACGGCAACGGTGACGGTCTGGACGACGCCATCGCCGCGGCTCCGCTCGGCGTGGGCGACACCGACACCGATGGCTTCGCGGACTTCTTGGACCGCGACTCGGATGGCGACGGTCTCACCGACACCCTCGAGGCCGACGGCGCGGACGTGGACGGAGACGGCATTCTCGACGGGACGACCGACGGCGACGGCGATGGTCTTGCGGACGCCCTCGTCGGCGCCGCTCTCGCGCGCCCGGACACCGATGGCGACGGGACGGTGGACGTGCTCGACGTCGACAGCGACGACGACGACGTCCCGGACTCCGTGGAGGGCCACCTGGGCACCGAGTCGGCCGGCGTGGACACCGACGGGGACGGCATCGACGACGGCTACGATCCCGACTGCACCGACTGCGGCGGCGTCGTGGGCGTGATCGCGGCGGTCCCGAACACGGACGGTGTCGGCGGCCCCGACTTCCGGGACGTCGACGCGGACGGTGACGGCATCGCCGACGGCGTCGAGTGCCCGATGGTCGCCCTGTGCGCGGACGCGGACGCCGATGACGTCCCGGACTTCCGCGAGACCGACGCCGACGACGATGGCATCGACGACGCGATCGAAGGTCACGACGTCGATCTGGACGGCGTGGCCGACGTGGACCCGAGCGGGGTCGACACGGACGGCGACGGCCTCGACGACGCCTACGACGTCGACTGCGTGGACGCGGCCGACTGCGGGGGCGTGATCGGAGTGGTCGCACCCGTCCCCGATACTGATGCCGACATGCGCCCGAACTTCCAAGACCCGGATGACGATGGTGACGGCCGCTCGACGGCGGACGAGGTTCAGGACGCCATCGACTACGAGGGGCCCGCGACGGATCCGAACGACGTCGACGGCACCGAGGGTGTGAACTGGTACGACGTCGACTCCGACGGTGACGGCGTGCTCGACGTGACCGAGAACCAGGGCGATGGCGACGCCAACGACGACGGCCTGCTCGACTACCTCGACCCGATGTTCGCGCCGACGGACTCGGACGGGGACTCGATCATCGACGTCGTGGAGTGCGACGGGGTCTTCCCCACGGACGACACCTGCCGGGACTCGGATGGTGACGGTGTGCCCGACTACCTCGACCCGGACGACGACAACGACGGTCTGGCGACCCTCCTCGAGTTCGGCGTGCCCGACCCGGACGACGGCGACCCGGCGAACGACCGCGACGCGGACGGCGACGGCATTCCCAACCACCTCGATCTCGACGCCGATGGCGACGGCATCCCGGACCTCTGGGAGAACGGCGGCGAGGATCTCGACTCCGACCGGGATGGTCGAGCCGACGACGCGACCGACGCGGACGGCGACGGAGTGCTCGCCGTCTTCGACGCCGACGACGGAGACGCCGACGTCGTGACCCTGCCCGATCCGATCGACACCGACGGGACCGGCCAGCCGGACGCATACGACCTCGACGCAGACGGTGATGGCATCACCGACATCGTCGAGAGCGGCGGTGTGGACACGGACGGCGACGGAAAGGTCGACGACGACACGGACACCGACGGTGATGGGCTGGCCGACGTGGTCGACCCCGACGACGGGGGCTCGGCGCGGATTCCGCCGGACACCGACGGCGACGGCGCCGACGACTACCAGGACCTCGACGCCGACGGGGACGGTGTCCCGGATCTCATCGAAGGAAGCGACGGCAACGCCGACGGTGTCGGTGACACGACCCCGAGCGGCAGCGACATGGACGGCGACGGCATCGACGACGCCTTCGACCCGTCGGAAGGCGGAACGGCGCCGACCCTTCCCGACACCGACGACGATGGGACCCCGGACTGGCGCGACCCGGACGACGAGGGAGACGGCGCGCCGACCCTCGACGAGGGGACTGGCGACCTCGACGGCGACGGTACACCGGACTACCTGGACCCGGACGACGACGGTGACGGGATCTCGACCGCGGACGAGATCGCCGACGGCGACGAGCACGGTAACGACGTGGACGGCGACGGCGAGCCCAACTGGCGCGACACCGACTCGGACGGCGACGGCATCGACGACGAGACCGAGGGGCGCGTGGACGAGGACGGCGACGGGATTCCGGCGTACCTCGACCCCGACGAGGGGCCGGACTCGCCGCCGACGACCGGCGGCTACTCGGGCGGCGCGCTCTGCGCCGCGAGCGAGACGGGGGCTGGCCAGGGAGCGCTCTGGATGCTCCTGGTCGGCCTGGCGCTCCTCCGCCGCCGCCGGCGTCACGAATGAGCTGGAGGCTCTGCGCGCTGGCAGTCCTGCTGGGCTGCTCGGCGCCATCCACGGCTCCTCCTCCCCAACCCGCGGCCTCCGAACCCGTATCCGCGGGGTCGGAGGCGCCCGCTTCGGCGGACGACGATCTCGCGCGACTGGTGGCGCTGATCGATTCGCTCGGACCCGCCGCCGGCGTCGAGTCCGCGGAGGTGGTCCCGGTGCCCACGTGGGGCCGAACCCACTACTGCTTCCGACAAGAAGGCGAGCCGGGGCTCACTCAGCTCTCCTCGCTCTTCGGCGCGCCCTGCGCCACCCAGTCGAACGAGCGGGGGCTCGACCAGAACGAGTTCCGAGGTCACGTCACAGACGCGCTTCGCGTACTGAATGACGCCGAGCCCGGCATGCGGTCCCGCGTTCTCGCCGCCCACGGGTCGATGTCCGTGGACGTGGCGTCCTTGGCCTACGTGGTGCACCGGCGGGGGTCGGCCGCGCTCGCCCGTGCGCTCCTCGAGCAGGCGGTGGAGACCCCTCACGTGAGCATGCCCGCGCCCGACTCGTCGCCGATGCGTCAGCTCGAGGGAGACCTGGCCCTCGCAGCGCTACGGGACGCCCTCGCCCGCTACGAGGGCGACCCCACGATGACCACCGTGATGCTCCGCTCTCGGCTGGAGGTGATCGCTGGTCTCGACGGACTCGAGGCAGCAGCCGCCGCGGATCCGTTGGTCGAGGTGCTGCGCCGGATGGAGCGCGCCCTCGCGGCGCCCCAGCCGAGCGCCGAGGCTCGAGCAGCGAACGAGCCGAGCCAGCTCTACCGCTGGGCGAGCGAGCCCAAGCCGAGCGACGCGATGGCCGCGCTCCTGCCGCTCGTGGAGTCGGACTTTCCGGTGCGGCAGGTCGACCGCAGCACCTACGAAAGCTCGGACCTCGTGCGCGTGGGCCACGTGGCGCTCTCGATGGCCTCCCAGGTGATCGGCCGACCGCTCACCGATCCGGACGAGCTACGAGCCTGGTGGGCGGCCAACGAAGCGGACGAGGGAGCCGGCGAGGCGTGGACGATGCTCGAGCGCAGCCGAGACGAGGCGATCCCGTCGCTGCCCATCGGGGTGTACGTGGCACGACTCGTGGCGCTCGCGGGAGACTCCAGCGACGCCACCCTCCGCCGCTTGGACGCTCTGCACCGTCGCGGCACGAGCTCGTTCCGACAGCAGCTGCTGATGGCTGTCCCGCGGGACCGGTGGGCCGAGCACGCCACCTGGCAGTCCCTCGTGCGGCGGTCCATCGCGAGCACCCAGCTCGACGAGGTGGCCACGGCCGCTCGCGTGATGGGCTCCGATGAGCGCACCTTCGAGCTGGCCGAGCGCCGACTCTCCGAGATCGCCGCGCAGGACGGCGATGACTATCGCGTCGACTCGGCCGTCTCCTCACTGGCGCAGATGCTGGTCCAGGCGGGCCGGCCGGCGGCGGTGCTGGGTGTGTGGACCGAGCTGCCGCATCGCATCCGGGAGCAGCTGGCCGCGGTCCTTCCGGGCGATCTGGAGCCCGCCCTCGCGGCGGCGGCGCTCGCCGACGAGAGCACCCTCGCGTTCGGTGGCGCGCCGCCCGATTGTCCTTCGTTGCTCGCGGCCGACGTCATCGCTGCTCGCATGGCGGTGTCGAGTGGGGGGGCCTTCGATTGTGTCGCGGCCCCGAGCGACCGGCGCGCCGCACGAGCCGCGATGGCCGGAGCCGAAGCGTCGGCCGAGCCCAGCATACAGACGTGGACGTTGGCGAACGCGACGATCGACTACGAAGGGCCCCCGGCACTCGCTCCAGTGCTCGCCGAGGCGTTCGGCCAAGGGTCGCTCGACGCCGAGCGCATACGCGCTGCGCTGACCGCGCTGGTGCGTGCTCGGCGAGAACCGACGATCGTGGGCATGCTCTTGCGGGCGCTCCCGAGCGGCGTTCGCCTCGAGCTCCGGGTGCGGGGAGGCGGTCGCCCCTCGGGGTTCCAGGCCTCCGCCGTTCTCTCGGACGCGGCGGGCCAGTCCGACTACATCGACGACGTGGCCGGACCGATCAGCGGGCCCACGTCCCCCACGCTCGAAGGCGCAGCACCGTTCCGGCCGCTCCTGGACGAGCTCGGTGAGGTGCTGGAAGGCAACGGTCGCCGCCTCCTCGTCCGCGTGCGTTGGTGATCCGACTTCGCTCGGCCCCCGGCCGTCTGGACGGTTGACCCCGTGGGTCGCTGGCCTACTCTCGCGCCGTGCGCGTCCTGCTCGCGATCTCCTTCCTCCTCCTGGCCTGCGACGAGCCAGCGGCCACGACGCCCCATGCTCGGATCGAGCGCTTCACCGGCTGCCCGGTGCCGTCGACGGCGGTGCAGCTCCACGACCACATCGGCGGCGACGCGAACGAGGCGGTGACCCACGCGAAGCTCGTGCTGCCGAAGGACGAGCTCCGCGATTTTCTGCGCGGCTGCGGCACCAGCCTCGAGGCGCTGGCACCCGCGTACGACGCCAGCGGCCTTCGTCCCGAGACCGAGCTCGACTTCTGGACGGTGCCGGACCGGCAGGTGATCCGCGGCGGCGAGCGCACCCGCGCCGGGACCCGCACCGTGGTCATCCTCCACGAGCGGGACACCGACATGGCGATCTACCTCTACGCGCGCCGTGCGGGATCCCAGTAGCGGCGGAACACGCTCGAACGGTCGGAGAGCTCACGCTCGAGCGCGGCTGCCGTGTCGCCCGTCGCCTCCGTTCGCAGTGCGCTGACGATCGTCGTCCGCTCGGCCGGCTCGTCGGAGATCTGCATCGCGCAGCGCATCAGCGCCCACACCCGTCGGCCGGCATCGGGCTCGCGGTGAATCAGGTCCAGGTCGATGGGGATCGCCTGCCAGGGCTCCGGTTCGAGGACCACGAAGAGGTCCAGCGCGGGTGCGTAGCCGGCGTTGGCCACCCGCGTCAGCTGCCCCACTGCGCGGAGTCGCTCCTCGGGTGAGAGGTGGCGATAGTACTGGCTCGGCTGTCTGAGTCGCGAGCCACGGGCACGTCCGCCGAAGAGCTGCGAGACGACGACCCACTCGTCGCCGAGCAGGTGGAGGAACATCCGCGGCAGCCGGACCCCCGCCGCCACGAGCGCCTCGATGGTCGCCTGCATCGCCTCGGCTTGGTCGTCCCGCCACGGGATGCGGGGCTGCTTGATCGCCACTCGATGGATCGCTCCGTTCTTCAGCCGCATGCGCCCGAGCAGCACGCTCGCCGTCCCCCCACGAGCGAGCACGTGGGGGCGACCCTCGGGATCGCTCATCGGCCAGACCCGGTCGACCGGAGCGAGCCAAGCCCACGTTCGTTCGTGCTCCGGCTCCGGCTCGGCCGTCGGTGGCGCGAACCGACGCGCGAACCGGATCGCGTACGCCATCTGCTCGACGGTGTCCGGTCCGCAGCGGCGGTGGCGGCGGAAGCGTCGGATCGCGGCCACGGGATCGAGGCCGGCGAGCACCATCAGGCTCGCGACGAACATGCCGGTGCGACCGCAGCCCGCGATGCAGTGCACCAGCACGCGCTCCCCGTCTCGGAGCGCGGTGTCGATCGCGGCGACCGCGTCGTTGAAGCCCTCGTCCGTCGCCGGCAGTTGGTGGTCGAGCACGTCCACCTGATGGAAGCGCGCTCCGAAGCGTTCGCGCGCCTCGGGGAGGTAGCCATCGACACCGTGCAGCTGCTCGAGGGGCTCGGTCGGCACGAGGCAGACGATCCGCGAGATCCCCTCGCGCTCCAGCGCGTCGAGGTCTTCCAGCACGTAGTGGCCGCCGCGCGCAGGACAGCGGCTGGCGAAGATCATCCCCGGGCGATCGGGGATCGGTACGGGCACCATGAAGAAGGGCATCGGCGCCTTCCGAAGCATCACCATCTCGGGCCGCGCTGGTTCGTCCGGCTGTCGCGTCAGGAGGCTCGGGAGCTCCGGGTGCTCGGCGACGATCGCGGCCACCTCGGCCTCGACGGAGGGGGCCGGGAGGTAGCGGCCGAACCTCTCCGCCGACCTGTCGCGAGCGCCCACCTCGGACCGTACGGCAGAGGGCGTCGATCGTTGAGCTTCAGAGCTTCTTCTTCAGCTCGGCCAGCTCTCGGTCGATGGCCTTCGCCTCGGCGCGCTTGGCCTTCGCCTTCGCCTTCGCGGCACGGGCCTTCTCCTTGTCGGCCTGCTTCGCCCGCTTCGCGGCTTCCTTGGCGGCGCGCTCGTCGGCCTTCGCGCGCTCCTTTGGGCTCATCGGCGGCTGCTTGGCCTTGGCCTCCTCCTCGCGGAGGTGCTCGATGCCCTCCTTCGCGGCGGAACGACCGACCTCCCAGCCGATGCCCTGCAGGATGTAGCGCAGCATGCCCACGGAATTCCCTACGGCGCGCGCGGCGCCGCTCTTCCCTACCAGGGCAGCTCTTCGCCGTTGGCGTGCCAGAAGACGCCGGTGTGCTCCATGTCGAGGTCGTCGACCCGGTCGAGGAGCATCGTCGCCGCTTCCGCGGGGGTCACGTGCCCGCTGTTGCCGGTCATCTCGGTCTTCACGTAGCCCGGGTGGAGCAGCGCGACCGCGATCTGCCGGTCCGCGAGATCGCGGGCCAGGCTCATGCCCGCGGCGTTCACGGCGGCCTTGCTCATCCGATAGCCGTAGGAGCCTCCGGACTCGTTGTCGGCGATGGAGCCCATGCGGCTGGTCAGGATCGCGAGCTTGCCGCCATCGGCGAGTCGGTGACGGATCGCCGCCGCCACCCGGAGCGGGCCGATGGCGTTCACCTCGAGCTGCCGGCGCACCGCGTCGAAGTTCGGGTCGTCGAGCGTCGTCCGCTTCAAGATGCCCGCGTTGATGATCAACCGATCGAGCGTCACGCCCTCGAGCGACCCGTCGAGGTGCGCGATGTCGTCGTCCTTCGTGACGTCGACCCCTTCGATGACGCGCACCACGCCCAGCTCGCTCAACGTGTCGCTGGATTTCCGAGTCGTCGCGTAGACCTTCTGTCCTCGCGCCTTCGCGCCGCGTGCGAGCTCGAGGCCGATGCCTCGGTTCGCGCCGACGACGAGCGTGCGGATGGTGTCTTTGCTGGAGGCGACGGCTTCGGGCGTGAGCATGGTCCCGATGATGTCGGATCCGGCCCCCGTTCGTAACCCCGGTCTCAGTGCAGCGGCGCGAAGGGGTCCTCGCCGCCAGCGAGCTCGGGGGCGCTCTCGGCGGTGCGGATGTTGGCGAGCACCAGGCCGAGGGGGCCCATCTCGTGCTCGGTGGCGATGGCGACACCCTCACTGGTCGTTTCCCAGCGCGCCCACGTCGCCTCGACGCCGCCCACGGGGATGATCGAGACCCACATCTGCCAGCGGGTGGGGCGACCGTTCGAATCGAGGTGCCAGAGATAGCCGTCGCCCGGGGTCGCGCCGCCCGACGCGTACTCGATGTAGAGCGCGTCGCCGATCTTCTTCCGGGTCACGCCCTCGTCGAAGAAGGAGCGAAAGGGGTAGAGCCAGAAGGTGTCGTTGATGTGGCGACCCCACGCGTCCTCGCGGAGCGCGTCCGCCTCCTCACCGCGCACGACCTCACCGTCGACCTTCACGACGCCCGACCGGTCGCCGAGTCGGAGCCAGACCTCGGTGTCGCCCGCGTCGCTCGCCCCGCCGGGGCTCGGCAGATCGCCCCAGGTCACATAGGCGTAGCCGCGCTCGCGATCCCAGAGATGGCGGTTGGCGCCCGCGAAGTCGAACGCGATCGCGCCGAGCTCCTCCCAACCCTCGTAGCCGACCGCGCTCTGGACCCGTCGCGCCAGCGTGTCGGCGGCTTCGCCGGTCTCGCCGCCTTCGGGGCGAGGCTCGTTCGCGATCAATCCCCAGACGACGACCGTGGCCACCAGCAGCAGCAGCGCGACGAAGAACCACTTCGCCACCTTCTTCAGGCGCTTCATGGCGCTTGGACGCTCGGGGCCGGTCATCGTGACGGACGACTCTGTTTCCTCTCGGTTCTTGCCTCGCGCAGAGCGAGGCAAAGCTGAAACCGGGAAGGCCGGGAGACGGAACGAAGAACGCCGGCCCCGCGATGCGGGACCGGCGTCTTCCGAGTGGAGCCGAGGCTCAGCCGCCGCTGACGCTCGCCGAGGCGCTGACCTCGACCGAGACCTCGAGCGACACGTTCACCTGGCTCATCGCGACCGGGACCGCGGTGAGCGCCTGCGCCATGCAGAGCGCGGAGGCGGCCACCTGGCCACCCACGCCGCGCAGGTTGCGCGCAGAGTCGGAGAGCTGGCGACCGGCGCTGACGAGGACCGTGAGCTTTCGCTTGAGGACCTGCAGCTCGACCCAGCCGGCGTCGACCGCGGCGCGGATGCGCTCGGCCTTCTCCTGCATGTTGCCGCTGATGTCGCCATCGATGCGGACCTCCGCACGACCCGGCGTGCATTCGGCTTCGGCGCTGAAGCGCGCGTCGCAGGACGCCGAGCAGTCGACGTCGGCCGACGGGGCGCGGACCTCACCGTAGCAGCGGGGCTCCTGGTACTCGACCGAGCAACCGCCGCGGCAGCTGCCGCTGCAGCTCGCCTGGCCGCTGACCCAGCAGTTGCCCTCGCAGCTGCCCTGGCAGCCCGCGGTGCACTCACCGTGACAGGTGCCGTCGCAGCGACCGGCGCACTCGCCCTGGGCGTTGGTCGCCGAGCAGGTGCCCTCGCAGGTGCCGTTGCAGGTACCCGTGCAGCCGCCGGAGCATGTGCCCTCGCAGCTGCCGGTGCACTGGCCCTGGACCTCGACGGCGCACTCGCCCTCGCAGGTCGCCGAGCACTGACCCGCGATGTAGCCGCCCTCGCAGGTGACGTTCACCTCGCCCGGGTCGACGTTCACGTCACACTCGGCGACACACTCGGCGTAGGCGTCGACGGAGACCTCGCAGCGCGGCGGATCGGCGACGACCTGGATCTGGAAGTTCGCCTCGCCGCGCATGTCGGCCATCTCCGACTTCATCCGCTCCGACACGTTGTGGCAGACGGTGCGCACGTCGCCGCTGAGCTCGGCGCCGGTCATGCCGAGCTCGGCACCCATGCGCTCGCAGACGCCCTTGAGGGAGCCCTGCAGCTCGGCCGCGCTCGTGGTGAACGCGTGCGCCGACATCAGGAAGGTGTGGACCTTGAGGGCCGCGGAGCCCTGGCCGTAGCTGGCGTCACGGCACTGAGCGCTGATCCCGGCGCTGCCACCGGTCGAGCCGCCGCCGCCGCCGCCGCCACCGCCACCGCCACCGCCGCCGCCGGGTGGCGGGCAGGCGATCAGCATCATCGCGGGCACGAGCATCAGGATACGTTTCATCGCAAGTTCCTCTCTTCGCCTCGCCTTTCGAGGCTTGGACGGGGATCGACCCCCTCGGTCGTACCCCCGTCGGATCCCGGCGGACCGGGATTACGGCGAAACGATACCTCACAGCGACCCTTTGACGTGGGGAGGAAAAGGCAGGATATTTCCACCCATGGTCGGAACTCCGTCCCGCGTCGCTCAGGCGGCGCCCTGGCTCGCTGCCCTCGCGATCACGCTGGGTGCGACCGGCGTGCGAGCCGACGAGCGGGCACCCGTCGTGGTGGTGGTGGAGTCCGAGGATGGTGTCGTTCCCGCCCGAGCGCTCCGCTTGGCCATCGCCCGCGCGGGCGTCCCGGCCTACGCGCTCTCCGACGACGCCGCCCCCACGGCCGAAGGGACGCTGACCGTGGCCGTGCCCAGCGAGGGCCCGATCCGCATGCGCTTCACGGACCCCGCCGGCCACACCCGAACCCGCGAGATCACCCAGCGGCGAAACGCCAATCAGCTGGCTCGCATCGCCGTGCGGCTCGTCATCGAGTCCCGCCGCGACCGGGAGCCCGGCAGCCGTGAGGTCCTCGATCCCTGGCGCGACTCCGCGCCCCGACACGAAGACCAGCCGGCCACCGTGCTGGTCGAAGTGCTCGACCCCTGGAACGGGGACCACCCGAACCGTCTGCTCCCGTACTCCGAGGTCATCGACCCGTGGGCCGCTCACCCGGCGTCCGACGAAGACGCGCCCGCGGTGAGCGTGGTCTCTCGCGAGGTCATCGATCCCTGGGCCGACGAGACCGGCCGCCGGCTCGACTCCCCCCGTCGCTGAGACCTTGGGCTTCGGGACCGGACTGAGCGGTGCGTCGACCGAGGAGCTGAAACAGCTTCTGGCGGCCCTCCATCATGGGCGCCTCGCCTTCCCCCTGGAGCGAACCACCCTGCTGGTGATGGGCCTCAACGGGCTCGCAGATCACGCGGATCTCCTCGTCGGCCTCGACGAGCGGGGCGTCCGCTCGGTGGTGGTCGCCGTGCTCGCCGAACGCCGCGCCGCGAGCCTCTGAGCACGGCCAGAGCGTATCTCGTCTGGAAACCCGAGGCCCCCACGGGTAAGAAGCCTCATGAGCGAGGCGAAGCAAGCGAGCGGCGGACGACCCCAGCTGCCCGACATCGACGTCCACGAGCGCGCGACCTTCCGCGGTCGCGAGCAGTCCATGGACCGGCGGCTCTTCATGCAGCTGCAGGTGTTCCGGTCCCCCATCGGAGCGGACGCTGCCAAGCCCGCGAAGGCGCTCCACGGCGCGCTCGCTGGCGAGGGCATCGGCGCCGTGGTCTACGCCGACGCGAACGACCCGCGCGGCATCGGCCTGCTCACCTGGTCCGAGGACCCCGCCCACTTCGTCGACGCGGTGCGGCCGCTCTTCGCCCGTCACGAGCTCAGCCAGCTCGAGCTGCGGCCGGAGCTCACCATGATGGGGCGGACCTACGCCACCGGCTTCGAGCCGGACCTCGAGTACTGGCTCCTGAAGCGTCCCGCGGAGAACGCCACGCAGGAGGGGTGGCCCTGGGCGGTCTGGTACCCGCTGCGTCGCTCGGGCGCCTTCGCGCAGCTCTCGGACGAGGAGCAGCGCTCCATCCTGATGGAGCACGCGCTCATCGGGCGCGCTTATGGCGCGAAGGAGCTCGCCCACGACGTGCGCCTCGCGTGTCACGGCCTCGACCAGGCGGACAACGAGTTCGTGATCGGTCTGATCGGCAAGGACCTGCACCCGCTCTCCCATGTGGTCCAGCGGATGCGAAGCACGCAGCAGACCTCCAAGTACATCGTTCAGATGGGCCCCTTCTTCGTCGGGAAGACGCTCCACGTGAGCCGGCCCACCGAGGCGCCCGCCGATGGGGGGTAGCGTCTTCGGCCACACGTTCCGTGTGAGCACCGCAGGCGAGAGCCACGGGCCGGGCAACGTGGTCATCGTCGATGGCTGTCCCGCCGGGCTGCCCCTCGACGAGTCCGACCTGGTGCCCGATCTCGAGCGCCGCCGGCCCGGTCAGTCGAAGATCGTCACCCAGCGCAAGGAGCCCGACGCGCCGGAGATCCTTTCCGGCGTGTTCGAGGGCAAGACCACCGGAACGCCGATCGCGATCCTGGTCAGGAACAAGGACCAGAAGAGCAAGGACTACTCGGCCATCGCCGAGGTCTACCGGCCGGGCCACGCGGACTACTCCTTCGACGCCAAGTACGGGGAGCGTGACTACCGCGGCGGCGGCCGGAGCAGCGCGCGCGAGACGGTTGCGCGAGTTGCGGCGGGGGCGATCGCGAAGAAGCTCCTCGCCCACCTCTGCGACGCGGAGGTCGTGGGGTACGTGGTGCAGGTCGGCGACGTCGAAGCGACGATCCCCGAGCACGTCACCCTCGAGCAGGTGGAGACCTTGCCCGACGGCGAGCCCAACATCGTCCGTTGCCCGGATCCGGTAGCGGCGGCGAAGATGGTCGAGCTGATCGGCGCGATGCGGAAGCAGCAGGACTCGATCGGCGGCGTCGCGGAGGTGGTCGCGCGCGGCGTTCCGGCAGGCCTGGGCGAGCCGGTCTTCGACAAGCTCAAGGCGGACCTCGCCAAGGCGCTCTTCAGTCTACCGGCGGTGCTCGGTGTCGAGTACGGCTCGGGCTTCGCGTGCGCGACCATGCGCGGGAGCGAGCACAACGACGTGTTCACGACCGAGGGCGCGAAGGTCGTCACCGAGAGCAACCGTCACGGCGGCATGCTCGGTGGGATCAGCACCGGGATGCCCATCGTCTTGCGAGCGGCGGTGAAGCCGACCTCGAGCCTTCCGCAGCCGCAGCGCACGATCACCAAGCAGGGCGAGGCGACGACGGTGCAGACCTTCGGGCGCCACGACCCCTGTCTGCTGCCGCGCTTCGTGCCGATGGCGGAGGCGATGGTCGCGCTCGTGCTCGCCGACCACCTGCTCCGCTCCCGCGCGCAGCGGCTGTAGATGAGTGCGTCCGCTGCTCTCGTCCTGACCCCCGGTGTCGCCTCTTGGCGTGCATCCACCGACGCGAGAGCCCACGCGCATCACGCTGTACAGCTCGTTCTGGGCAGCGATTTTGCGCTGGTGGGCGACCACGTTCGCGTGGCTGGTGGGTTGGCGGGTGTGTCCGCCAACCGACCCCACGCCCTTCGCGTCGATGGGGTGGCCACCGTTCTCCTCGTCGACGGAGAGCTGTTGCTGGGCCGCCACCTGGGTGCCCTGCTCGAGTCCGGGCCGGCCGAGGAAGCGCTCGAGCGCCTCGTCGCTGGGCTCGATCGGCGGGACCCGACATCGGCAGCGGTGCTGCTCGACCGGTTGCGGGCGGGGGTGCCGCGTCCGCCGCCGAGGAGCGCCGCCGTACGCGCGGCGCTCGCCCATGTCGACGAGCAGCTCGGTGCGATTCCGCGCCTCGACGACGTTGCGGCCGCCGCGGGCGTGGCACCGAGCACGCTCACCCACCGGTTCAGCGCGGAGGTCGGGCTGCCGTTCCGCCGATACCTGGTTTGGCGCCGGGTCCAGCACGCGGTGGACGCGGTCGCCGAGGGCGCATCGCTGACCGAGGCCGCCGTCGCTGCCGGCTTCAGCGATGGGGCGCATCTCAGCCGCACCTTTCGACGCTTCTTCGGTGTCACGCCTTCCCAGGCCCTGCGGGCCGCGAAAGGCTCACTCGGACGCCCATCTTGACCGCTTCGTTCAAGCGGGTCGCCGGCACGGCGCTCACCTTTCGTTCATGCCCCGCCATGAGATGCTCCGCGCCCACGTCGACCGCTTCCTCCAGGAGAGCCGTGCGCTCACGGATCCGTCGCTCGCGTGGCGAAAGCTCGAGCTCGCCCACGTGATCAGCCAGCCGTCGCCGTGGCTCCACACCCGTGTTCACTGGGCCATGCTTCGCTTCGGGCTGGTCCAACGCGATGGGCGAGAAGTGCTCGGACAGCTCTTCCGACTGAGCGTCGCCGCGCTCGGATCCGCCCTCGGGCGGTACCCGGTAGGTAACACCGGGCGCGCTCGCGTGTCCGCGTTTGCGCCGATGAGCATGCCACCCGAGGCCCGAGCCGTGCTCGAGGGACTCCGTCAGCCTTCGCCGCGGAACCAGCGCCAGTAGACGACCGCCGCCAGGGCGGCGATCAGCAGGAAGGTCCAGATCTTCCCGCCGCCGGACTTCTTCGGCTTCTCGACGCCCACGGCTCGGCGGAAGCCGCCGACCATGCCCTGCATCACGCCGCCGGCGACCGGCTCGGACTCCGACTTCGTCGTGCCGGGGCCGCCGTACTTCTTCTGGCGCTTCTTCTTGGTGCCGCTCTTGCTTCGCTTCTTGGACATGGGGTCTCGCAGGGAACGTAACAAATGACGCGGAGGGCTGACGAGCGAGGTCGCTCACGGCAAGAGCCTTCGCCCCGAAGAACGAAGGGTAAGGGTTAGGGCGAGGGTGAGGGTGAGGGCGGCTTCGCCGTTTTTTGCGGCTTCGCCGCTTCGCCGCTCGCGGCTCAGCCGAGGCGGAGGCACACCTTCCCGAAGTGGGCGCCCCTCGCCAGGTAGGCGAAGGCTTCGGGGGCCTCGTCGAAGTCGAAGACCCGGTCGACCACTGGCTTGAGCTCGTGTGCGGTGATCGCCGCGTTCATCTGTTCGAAGTGCTCGCGGCTGCCCACCATGACCCCGCGGAGGCTCACGCCGTTCATCAGCACCTTCGTGAGCGCGATCTGAGCCTTCACGCCCGAGAGAATCCCGATGACCGCGATCTGGCCTCCGACGCGGACCGCGCGGAGCGATTCGTTGATGGTCTCGGCGCCGCCGACCTCGATCACTCGGTGCGCGCCGCCGAGCGCTTCGACCTTCTTCCCCCACTTGGGATCGGCGACGTAGTCGATGACCTGCCAGGCCCCGAGCTCCTCCGCGCGCTCGCGCTTGGCGGCGGACGACGAGGTCACGATCACTCGCGCGCCCTTGAGCTGCGCGAGCTGAAGGGCCGCGATGGAGACGCCGCCGGTGCCCTGGACCAACACCGTCTCGCCAGCTCGAACGCCTTCGAGCGCGTGCCACGCCGTCACCGCGGCGCAGGGCAGGGTGGCCGCCTCTTCGTCGCTGAGATGGTCCGGCGTGCGGACCCAGCCTTCGGCATCCGCGACCACGCGCTCACGCAGCATGCCGCCGAGCGGGGGCGCGCCGCGGGCTGCGCGCAGCATCGCCTTGGTGGGCTCGCCGCCCTGCCACTTGGGCGCGAAGCAGCCGATCACCCGGTCGCCGACCTTCCACTCCTCGACGTCCCGACCGATGGCCACCACCTCGCCCGCGCCATCCGAGAGCGGCACGAAGGGCAGCTCCATGCGCGGGTCGTACTCTCCGCGAACGACCAGCAGGTCGCGGTAGTTCAGGCTGCACGCGCGGATGCGTACCGCGATCTGTCCACGGCCCGGCTCACTCGGCGCACCTTCCGAGTGCGCCAGGTGGTCCAGTCCGAATTCGTGCTCGATCTGCCAGCGTCGCGTCATGAGCGCGGTCTAGCACGAGGGTGAGGGCTAGCGGGTCCGCATCTGGATCGTGGGCACCGGCTGGCGATCGCGGTCACAGCCCTCGACCGAGCGCTGACAACGGCGGAGCAACGTCGGGCCCTCGTCGACGGTCCGGTGCATCAGGAAGGCCTCGCGTACCTCCGGCGTGCCAGCGTCCAGACGGTCGAGGGCCAGATGCTGGCTCCGGAGGAGATCGGCATCCCGAGGTCGAAGCGTCAGCCCCCGAAGCGACGCCCGGAACGCCCCCTCGTCGTCGCCCGTGCTTCCTCGTGCACGGGCGAGATCCCTCCAACTGGCGGCGTCGCGAGGCGCGCCCTCCGCGACCTCGGCGAAGGCCTCGGCCGCGGACTCCCACTGCCACACCTGCGCATAGGCTTCCCCACGGACGCGGGCGATCGCTGCGGCATGATCTGGGGCCCCTCGTTCGGCGGCGTCAGCGAAGTGAAGGGCCTCGTCCAGCCGTCCCTGCCGCGCGGCGATGCGCCCTTCGATCAGATCGAGCATGGCTCGTTGGAACGGGGTCTCCGCAGCAGAGCGGCCGTCGCGAAGAACGGGCCGAGCTTCGTCGAGGCGTTCCTGCACCGAATGTGAGAGCCCGAGCGCGAGGTCGTGCAGGCGCCGCCAGGTGGTGCGCTCGCTCGTCCCGACGATCCACTCGGCGATCTCCGTGATGGGCTCGGGCGAGCAGGGATCGACGGGCTCGCGACCGAGCTCTCGGCTCGCTCGATCGAACGCGCGACCCCGAGGCGTGCGATGAGCTTCACACACGAACGCCTGGAAATCGCGTGAGTGACGTCGGTGGCGAAGGCGAGCTTCGATCTGGAAAGGACCACGCGCGGGGCCTTCCAGGGTGACCTCATAGCGAGCCGCTAGAGCGTCCCTCGGCGGGATGCTGCGGTCGAAGACCGGGGCGTGGAAGCGGTGGACTCGGTGGCGCCGCTCTGGCCGGCCCTCCGAGTCGAGAACGGTGGCCCGGAGGACGAACGCGCTCGGATCGTCATCGGTCGCGTGGTTCGTGCCCGCTTCGGCGACGACGCGTCCGCCAGCGTCCCGAATGGTCAGCTCGATCCACGTGTCCTGAAGGTCGCGTGTGCCGCCCGGAAAGCGGTGACCCACCCCGACGTTTCGGATGACGACGTCGAACGCGAGGTCGCCGCGCACCGTCCGACGCTCCGCGAAGGTCTCGATCGGCTCCCAACCCTCGGCGGTCCGCGCTCGGGGCACGTCGATGGTGGCTGCCCGGGTGAGCATGCTGCGGGTCTCTTCGGCGTTCTCGATCGGCGTGTGCGCGCCGCGGACCGAGTGAGCGAGGATCTGGCCATCGGTCGCCGCCACGTCGCCTCTGGTCGCGTCGACGGGTGGCATGTGGCAGCCGCTGCAGGTGGCTTCCTCCACCGGTTCGTCGATGCGACGCCCATGTGAACCTGCGTAGACGCTCGTGCGCCAGGCGCCGATGTCGTCGACGCCGCCGACGTGGTGCGGGACGCCGATCGATTGGCCCATGAACGACCGATGACAGCTCCCGCAGAGCTCGGGGGTCTCGAGCGGCTCCGGTCGCATCCGTTCGCGGTGGGCGGCGACCTGCGAGGGGTTCGCCGGATCCGGCAAGAGGGGATCGCGGATATCGACGACCATGCTCCCGTTGCCGTCGGCGGTGGTCCGCACCGTCGAGTGACATACGAGGCAGGTGATCCCCGCGTGAGCCCGCGGGTCCTGTGGGGAGATCGCCTGATCCGCGCCGCCCGTGGAGACGAGCGCCGGGTCGTGGCACCCGCTGCAGAAGCGACTCTCTTCGAAGCCGCGCTCCTCACGGAAGGCATCGACCACCGCGCGGTACCAGGGGTTGTCGAAGGAGGCCCGGGCGTGAGCGCTACGTGACCAGGTCGCCACCACGTCCTCGTGGCAAGAGGCGCAGACGTTCGGGTTGAGCAGCGCTGCAGTGTCGCCCGAGTAGAGGGTCAGCGAGGGATGGAGCGCCCCGCCCATCGTGGGGAGGAGCGGTGCTCCCTCCACCACCATCGGCTCCTCGAGACCCAGGCCGGTCTCCTTCTCGGGCCGTTCGGGGAGGGAGTCGCCACAACCGCTCCCAAGGATGAAGAGCATCAGGAGTCGACGCATCGCAGCTCCCGACGCGCGAGCGCCGGAAAGGTTCCATCCCCCGCTCGCTCCCCCCGTCATCCTGACTACTCCCGGTGCGCTTCCGCGGCGCTCAGCGCCTGTTGCGCCTCTTGGAGCCGCCGTTCGGCGAGCTCCTTCCAAGGATCGTCGTCCGTGGCCAGTCGGACGTAGCGTTGCCAGCTCTGGACCGCTCGACGCAGGAAGCGCGCGCTCTCTGCGGGGCCGGCGTCGTCTGCCATCGCGAGGTGGCCGAGCGCCTCGTACCAGTGGATCTCGGCGGCAGGCTCGTAGAAGACCCCGTCGCTCCGGAGCACACCGACCGACCCACCGCCGGCGCTGACCGCGTCGCTCGCCTTCTCGACCGCCCCGCCGTGCTCGCCGAGTCGGTCGAGCGCGACCGCCAGGCCGAAGAGCGCGAGCGCGAGCGAGCGGCCGTGGAGCGGACCGCCGGCGCGGGAGAGCGAGACCGCGCGCTCGTAGTCGGCGACGGCGCCCTGCAGGTCGCCGCTCATCATCCGGACCTCGGCCATGTTCGAGTAGCTGATCGGGGTCTGGTCGTCGGCGAGCGAGTGGGTGACCGAGCGCTCGTAGGCGGCGATGGCTTTCGGGAAGTCTCGGACCCGGGTGTAGAGGATGCCGAGCTCGAAGCCGACCTCCTCCGCCCGGTGGTCCGGGGCGACCTCGACCAGCCGCTCGTAGAGCGCGATCGCGTCGGCATCCCGGCGCTCGGTCCGGCGGCTGCCGGGGACGGGGCGTTCGTAGAGCGCGAGCGCCCGAGCGTGGAAGAAGAGCAGCTCCGGGTCGTCCGGGACGTGCGAGCGCGCGAGCGTGAAGCGCGCCAGCGCGTTGCCGATGAGCGCCGCCTTCCGGAACGGCATGTTCTCCTGGGCGGCCGCCTGGAGCATCCGGATGCCCTGGCCGAGGAGCTGTTGCGCCCGCCGGTGACCGGGCTGGCGCAGCTCCCGCCAGAAGTCCGAGGTCTCGTCGACCGGACGACTCCATTCGCCCTCGCTCGCGAGGGTCGGGGCGCAGAGCAGCGTCACCAGGAGGAACGCGAGGGCGCGCGTCACCGGAGCGCCTCCGAGGCGCGCGCCGCGTGGTCGGCCCACACGCCTTCGCGCGCGTGGTCCCACGCCGAGCGTGCGCCGCCGCGGTCCCCGATGGCGAGGAGGGCCACCGCCTTGCGCGCGAAGCGCTCCGAGTCCGGGATCGGCAGCGAGTTCAGCAGCTCGTCGACCCGCCCTCGGGTCGCGACCAGCTCGGCGAGCTGGCGCCACTCGTCCTCGTCGCCGTTCTGCCGGTGGAGCACGAGCGCCAGGCCGATGGCCGCTCGAGGATCGTGGGCGACCGCGCGGAGCGCTTCGCGGTACGCCCGCTCCGCGTCGGAGAGGCGCTCGGGGCCGAGGACGGAGAGCACGTCGCCATAGAGTACGTAGAGGTTCTGACGATTGGGTCCTTCGCTCATTCTTCCGAGGAGCCGCCCGAGAAGGATGGCCGCTCGCTCGTGGTGCCCGGCCCGCGCCAGCAGGTCCGCGCCCTGGCCTCCGTCGAGCGGATCGTCGAGCGCGGCCGGGTCGAGCTCGAGGGCCCGCTCGAGCGCCTCGGCCCCCCGTTCACTGTCGCCCAGCTCGCCGCGCGCGAGCCCGAGCACGACGTGGGCCTCGGAGCGATCCGGGAGTCGCTCGGACGCTTCCTGGGCCAGCTGTGCCGCTCGGTTGAAGCGGCGGGCGCGGAGCGCGCGCCGAGCCCGCATGACCTCATCGCGGTACACGCGCGTGCCGGGACGCCGCACTTCGTCCCAGAAGTCCGAGTCCGCTTGGGCACCCTGGGGTGCCGCGCCCAGCAGCAAGGCGAGCAGGGCCAGCTGTGCTCGGCCGATCACCCTCGCAGCCTACCCAACGGCGTCACCCCTCGTCGACGCGCCGCATGGCCTCGAGCAGGAGCGTCTCGGTCGGCACCTCGATGAGGCGCGTCGAGGGGAGCTGGGTCGGGTCGAGGGAGAACTCGCCGTCGTCGATCCGCATCAGCGCGTAAAAGGCCTCTTCGCCACGCTCCCCACCGATGCTCGCGTCCCACACGTGGCCTTCGCGGAAGTAGAGCTCGCCGCTCTTGCCGTTCCCACGGACCACCAGCTTCCCGGACTTCCGCCCGTTGCCGAGCACCTGCACGACGTCCGGCAGGGCCATCTCCGAGAGGCTGCCGCGGATGCCACGGCCGGCACCCGAGCTGAGCAGCTGCCGCACCTTGGCCACCACCACCTCGGGGGAGGCGGGCTTGACCAGGTAGTCGGCGGCGCCGAGGGCGAAGCCGCGGTTCACGCTCTCCCGGTCGCCCTTGGACGTGAGGAAGAGGATCGGGCCCTGGAAGCCCTTCGCCTGGAGCTTCTCCATCATCGCGAAGCCGTCGGTTCCGCCGAGCTGCACCTCCGAGACGATCGCGTCGATGGTGTGCTGGTCGACCTTGTCGAGCGCGTCGGATCCGTCGCGCGCGACGCGGACGTCGTACCCACCCGCCGACAGGCGGATGTCGAGCACGGTGGTCTCGTCCGGGTCGGGATCGACGAGCAGGATCGTCCGCCGCTCGGCCAGGAGCTTCCGCTCGAGGTCGCCGATGGCCAGCTCGCGCAGCAGACGAACCAGCGAGGGGTCGAAGAGGCTCTCGGCGAAGCCCTGCATCGCGTTGAGCGCCTCGGCGGGCTCGAGCGCGCGGCGGTAGGGGTTCTTCGCGTGGCCCGTGAGGTCGGCGAAGGTCTCGGCGATCGCGATGATCCGCGCTCCGAGCGGGATGTCGGTTCCCTTGAGTCGGCCGGGGAAGCCCTTGCCGTCCCAGCGCTCGTAGAGATGGTCGAGCGCCTGCAGCGTCGACTTCGGCACGGCGGTGCCCTCGAAGAGGCGCCCGGGCGTGCCGTAGCTGCGCTCGGCCTGGCTCCGGTGGCCCTCGTAGCGAGAGACGTTGAGCGCGGTGAGGTGGTAGTTCCCCGACTTGCCGATGTCGTGCAGGTAGGCGGCGATGACGATGCCGTGGCGCGTCGAGCCGCGAAGGCCGAGGCGGTCACAGAGATCGCGCGTCAGGCGGGCGACCTCGAGGCTGTGGTCCTTCAGCTCCCCTCGATCGCGCTCGAGGAGCGTGATCATCACGTGGAGCATGTCGAGGTACGCGGCTCGCTCACCCGCCAACGCTTCCGGCGGCGCCGACGAGATCGACCTCGGCTCGGAAGGGGCCGCCCCGGCTGCGAGGCCGGCGACGATGTCGGGCGCGCTGATCACCAACGGTGAGTTGTCGGGGGGCGGCGGCGGCGGCCCCGGGGGCGGCTTCGCGGGTGGCGTGGCCTGGCGAACGGGCGCCGGTGCCGTCGGGGCGACCCCGGCGAAGCCGAAGTCGTCGAAGCTATCGAGGTTGTCGAAGCCGTCGATGGGGATGGCGCCACTCTCGGCCGACGGGAACGCGCCGGTGTCGTAGGCGGCGCCGACGCCGGACTTCTTCTTCTTGCGGACCGCGCGCTCGCCGAGGAGCGGCACGAAGGCGCGCGCATCGCCGTCGTAGTGCTTCTTGATCGCCGCCTCGATCGCGGCCGGCCGCGCGACCAAGAGCTTCACCGTCTTGGCTCCCGCCGCGGCGCGCAGTTGGTCCTCGAGCGCACCATTCGGCTCGGCCACCACCACCGCGAGGGTCCCGCTGCCGGCTTTCCAGAGGATCGGGCACGCGAGCGCCCGCTGCGCGAGCTGCCGCGGGACCATGCGCAGCAGCTGCCGGTCGACGTTGGCGCGCGAGAGCTTCTCGGTGCTGACGAACTGGGTCCTGTGGTGCGCCGCGAGCCACTTCATGAGCATCGACTCGCTCATGCCATCGGTGGTCAGGATCGCTTCTTCTGCCCGGCTGCCGCGGGTGCGCGCCTCGGCCATCGCTCGGTCGAACTGGTCCTCGGTGAGCTGCCCCTGCGACCGGAGCGCGTTCAACACGCTTTGACCTTCGACCGCGCTCACGGAGAGGCTCCCAGATAGCGGACGGTGGCGACGAAGAGAGGCATGTTCGAGGATCCGGCGCTCGGCCGGAAGATCGCTACCGTAGCAGAGCCGGGGGCCCTGTCATGTCTCCGAAAACGTTCGGGTTCACAGGGCGACGAAGAGCTGCGTCAGGAGCGCATCCGCGACGAGGATGGTGATGCTCACGACCACGACCGACTTGGTCGTGCTGGCCCCGACGCCTTCGGTGCCGCCGTGGGTCGTCATGCCGAAGTGACACCCGAGGATCGCGACGAGGAACCCGAAGACCGGGGTCTTGCTGAGACCGCTGAGGTAGTCCTGGAGGGTGACCGCATCCAGCGCCGCGCTCACGAAGGTGGGCCCGGACAGACCATAGGAGGTGATTCCGACCACCATGGCGGCGATCATCCCGAGCACGAGAGCGATGCAGGCGATGAGCGGCATGATGACCACGCTCGCCACGACCCGCGGTACCACCAGCTTTCGGATCGGGTCGGCGCCGAGGGCACGGATGGCATCGATCTGCTCGGTCACTGCCATCGAGCCGATCTCGGCGGCCATGCCGGCGGCGATTCGGCTGCCGACCACCAGCGACGTCAGCGCCGGCGCCAGCTCGCGCGCCTCGCTGATGCCGATGACGCGACCGAGCGCCTCCTTCGCCCCGTACTTCTCCATGAACACGCCGAACTGGATGGTCATGACGATGCCGACGAAGACCGCCGTGGCCGAGGCGATGGCCATGCTCCGCACGCCGAGCTGCTCGAGCTGGTAGACGAACTCGCGACCTTCGAAGCGGGTCCGGAAGAGGGTCTTGATCGAGCGGATGCCGAGGACGGCGACGCTGCCGACCTCCTCGATCGCCCCGCGGGCACGCGACCCGGCGCTCATCGGGTCTCGAAGCTCGCCAACATGCCCTCGAGATCGGACCGCGTCCGCTGGAAGGCGGAGCCGGGCGGCGTGACCGCCGCGAAGTCGTACACGCACTCGTCCTTCTTGAGGACCACGAGCAGGAGCTCGCGGGGGACACCGTCGAGCTTTGCCCGTACGTGGGTGTGGAGCGCTTCACGGCCGGCCATCGGCACGCGCTCCTGCGCCACCATCGACCGCTCGGTGAAGCCGATCATCAGGTGGTTGGTCAGCACCTCGAGAGGGATGTCGAGCCCAGGATCACAGCTGGAGTTCACCTGGATGACCGCGCCCTCCTTCGCCCACGCGAGGTCGTTCGCGCCCTCTACCGCGATCGATTCCCATCCGCTCCCCGGGCTCGCGAGCCGGAAGTGGGTCTCGGAGTCCCGGTAGACGTCACCGTCGTAGCTGCCGCTGCTGACGCAGCCGGCGACGAGCGCGAGCAGGAGTGCCTGGCGAAGCGGGGGGCGCACGGGCGGGACCCTAATACGAGTGCGCGGCGCGGTCATCCCCGGTCGAGGAGCGTGTGGACCACCGCGCCCGAGACGGCCACGAGCGTGAACATCGCGATGCGCCAGCGCTGGCGGTTGACGGGGGGAGGGCGCTGCGCCCTCAGCCCAGGGCCGATGAACGCCGCGAGCACCAGCACCCCGAGGGCACCGCCGACCACCGCCGCGAGCGTTCCGGCTGCATCGGCCGCGTCTCCCCACGCACGGAAGAGCGCGCCCTCGCCGCCCAGGTAGGGCGCGACCAGCGCCAGGGCGATGGCCCCGAGCCCGGCGACGCCGAGCACCAACCGTCGCCGCCAGCGTCGGCCCCCCGCGTCATCGCTCTCCACCAGCGCCTTCATGTCGCGGTGCCGGACGTCCGATCGCTCCATGGGTCGGGCCAGCACGCCCGCCGTCACCGCCAGATAGGCGAGGAGTGACGCGCTCCCGAGCGCCATCGCCAGCGCGGGGTGGCTGTCGTTGGTCGAGCTCCGCTCGAGCAGCATCACCACCCCGAGTGTGGCCGCCGGAACGAGCCCCACGAGGAAGAGCGTGGCCAAGAAGCGAGAGCGACCCCCCTCCGAGGGGGCTCTCCCGCTCAGGAGCGCGGCGCCGATGGCCAGGGGAAGCAGGATCCCGGTCGATGCGCCAAGGCCCCCCCAATGCTGGACGATCGTGGCCGGAATGGCGCCCGCGACGAGCCAGAGGTTGATTCCCAACACGAGGACGCGTGCACGTTCACTTCCAGTCGGGCGGGCCCGGCTTTCCGTTGCCGCGGGGACCGGCAAGATTGGGTTCAACGAGGGTCGGGTCATGGTAGACTCCGCCCGTGCGACTCTGCCATCAGTGCGGAGCCGTCGCCACCGAAGGCGACAAGTTCTGCCGCTCCTGTGGGGCTGCGATCGACAACTCGTCGAGCGCGAACGACCCGCTGGTGGGGCGGACCATCGGGGGTAACTACCTCGTTCAGGAGTTGGTTGGCGTCGGTGGCATGGGCCGCGTCTATCGATCCGAGCAGAGCACGCTCGGCCGTACGGTCGCGATCAAGGTCATCCACCCGCACCTGCTCAGCGACGAGCAGACGGTCGCGCGCTTCTACGGCGAGGCGCGCGCCGCGAGTCGGCTGAACCATCCGAACAGCGTCTCGATCATCGACTTCGGTCGCACCGACGACGGGATTCTCTATCTCGCGATGGAGTTCCTGAAGGGCAAGGACCTCGCCCTCGTCATGCACGAGGAGGGGCCGCTTCCCTTCCCGCGCATCTGCGAGATCTTGATCGGGGTCCTCGAGGCGCTCGACGAAGCGCACGCCTTCGACATCGTCCACCGCGACATGAAGCCGGAGAACATCATTCTCCGCCGACTCCAGTCGGGCGACGACCTGGTGAAGGTCGTGGACTTCGGCCTCGCGACCATCGTCGGCAACAACTCGACCTCGATCACCCGACCCGGTCTCGTGTGCGGCACCCCGGACTACATGCCGCCCGAGCAGGCGCGCGGCGAGCAGGTCGACGGGCGCGGTGACCTCTACGCGCTCGGCGTCGTGCTCTTCGAGCTCCTCACCGACCAGCTGCCCTTCGACGACGAGACCCCGACGAAGGTCGTCCTCCGTCACATCAACGATCCGGTGCCTGACCCGCGCGAGGTCGCGCCGCACCGGGGCATGCCCGACTCACTCGCGGAGATCTGCATCCGCGCGCTCCAGAAGGATCGAAACCTCCGCTTCGCGAACGCCTCCGAGATGCGCGACGCCATCCGCGAGGCGCTCGAGACGATGCGCTCGACGACGTCGGGCGTCTTGCAGACCGTGTCCTGCGGCAGCTGCGGGACTCAGAACCCCGCGGAGATGCGCTTCTGCGGGAAGTGCGGCACCCGGCTCGGTTCCAAGCCTGCGACCTCCAGCAGCCGCGCTCCGCGCACCTCGTTCCGGCCCGTGTCCAATGTCCAGCGCCCCTTCGTCGGGCGCGTGGCCGAGCTCGAGGCGCTCGACGAGTACCGTCGCGAGGCGCTCGGGCGCTTGGTGCAGGTCCACGTGATGGGCGAGATGGGCGTCGGCAAGACCCGGCTCCTCGGAGAGGCCGCGGAGCGTTTCGCCGCAGCCGGCGACCTGGTCGTCGGCGCCGCCCCGCACCCGACGGGTGCGCCCGTCCCCTACGGTCCGCTCCGCGAGCTCGTCGCGCTGCTCCTCGAGCGAAAGGTCGAGGAGCTCGAGCAGGTCGCGGCGGAGGGCAGCATCCTCGACCCACTCTCCCGCGCGGGCCTGCAGGAGCTGGCGGAAGCCAGGGGCCTCGAGGGCTACACCGAGCGCTCGCGCATCGGCGCGGTGGCGGACGCCGTGGCCGCGGCGATCCGAACGGGCCTGGCCCGAACCGGAGCCGCACGCGCCGTGCTGGTCATCGACGACATCGACAAGGGTGACGGGCTCACCCAGAAGGTGCTCGCGCAGCTCGACGAGTCGCTCGGTGAGACGTCGGTCCTGCTGCTCCTCGGCATGGGGCCCACCAGTCGCGCCGAGGGCAACGTCATCGAGCTCGCCGGGCTCACCCTCGAGCAGGCGGCGCAGTTCCTCAAGGGCGACACCGCGGCCGTTCGGCCAGGGGCGTCGACCGTCATGCCCGGCCGTCGGCTCTTGCCCCTCTACCTCGAGCAGCTCCACTCGCTCGGCGCGCAGGGGCTCGGCGACGAGACGATGCCGCCCCGCCTCGCCGACGCCGTCGCGCAGCGCGTGGACCGGGTGGGCATCGCCGCTCGCCGCGTCATGCAGACCGTCGCGGCCTACGGTGGCAACTGCGAGCTCGAGGTCCTCCGCGAGCTCGTCGACCCCGCCGACATGAGCGGCCTCGAGGAGCTCTCCAGCGCGGGGCTCGCGATCGTGAGCGCGTCCACCGTCGACCTGACGCACCCCTTCATCGCCGAGCTCGTCGCCGCGTTCATCCCGGCCGAGGCCCGCAAGGAGGTGCACGCGCGCATCCTGGCCTTGGTGACCGAGCGCGGCGCGCCGCTCGAGGTCCGGGCCGAGCATGCCTATCGCTCGGGGCAGCCGATGCGCTCGCTGATGACGCTGGAGCGGATGGGCGACACCGCGCTCCGTCGTGGCGACACCCGCGCGGCGGTGTTGGCGTACCGGCGCGCGCTCGAGCTGGCACGTCGCGAGATGCTCGAGAGCGGCGACACCGTGATGGACACCGCCCTCGTGACCTTCAGCCGCAAGCTCGGCTGGGCGATGGCGCGAGCTGGCGATCTCGCGGGGGCGGACGGCGTCGTTCGCGAGGCCTTCGACCTCACCGGTCGCTTCTCTTCGGCGCGGGCACGGATGCACGTGGTCCTCGGTCGCATCGCGACTCTTCGCGACCGTCGCCGGGACGCGATGCGACAGTTCGGACAGGCGCTCGAGATCGTCGCCGGCGAGGACCCGGAGGTCGAGAGCGACGTGCAGCTCGCGCTCGGCGAGTCGCGTGCGTCCGATGGCGATCCCGCCGGCGCGGCGAACGCTTATCGTCGCGCCCTCGAGCTCCTCGAAGGCAGCAGCGGCGATCTGACCACCCGAGCGCGAGTCCGGCTCGACCTCGCCGAGGTCCTGCTCGCCATCGGGGACGCCGACCAGTGCCGCGAGCAGGCCGACACCGGTCGCAAGCTCGCAGAGGACGCTGGCGCCGGCGCCCTGGTCGCTCGCGCGTCCGGCTTGCTCGGTCGCATCGCGGAGCTCGCCGGCGATCGGGAGACCGCACGCGGCCACTACGAGACGGCCGCGGCCCGCGCCGCAAGCGCTGGTGACGCCCTCGCGACGCGCCGTTGGCGCGACGCGGTGCTCCTCGCCAGCTGAACATCGTTCCGCACATCGTCCCGACCTGCGGAGCACAAGGTGGTCAGATGTGCGTGAGTCGGCTCACGCTGTGCAAATCCCGCGCAGCCCCTGCAATCGCGGGGTCGAACGCAAGTGGGCCTCGTGACCGAACGAATCCCCATCGAGGGTCGCCTTGCGCCCTACTTTTCGGGGTTGCTAGCTTCCGCCGGCCTGGCGTGACTCCCCACGCGCTTGGCCCCAGACAGCTGGCCGGGCCGTTGGTGTGACGCGAGCCCCGCTTTCCCTCCCCACTACTTGACCGGATCGAGGCCTCATGCGGCTGCGGATCTCCGCCTCTCTTTTTTCTTCTCTCTTTCTTCTCGCCGCGTGCGGAGAGTCGGCGCCCCCTCCCACCGCTTCCGCGGAGTGGGCGATCGTCGACGGCGAGCGCACCGCGATGAACGAGGACTCGGTCGTCGCAGTGCTCAACCGCGCCGGCGGCCTGTGCACTGGTTCCCTGATCGCGTCACGCGTGGTGCTCACCGCGAAGCACTGCGTTCAGAACCCGGACGTCGAGAACCCGAGCCCCCCGTCCAGCTTCGTCATCGGCATCGGCGACAACATCCGCGGCCTGACCCAGACCTTCGGGGCCATCGACGTGTGGACCACCGAAGGGTCCTACAGCGAGTTCGGCCTCCGGGGCCTCGTCGGCCAGGACATCGCCGTGATCACACTCCGCTCGGACGCGCCGGCGCCACCCTTCCCGGTCTACCGCGGCGATCCCCTCGACCTCATCGGCACCGAGATGAAGGCGGTGGGCTTCGGCGAGACGCCGGCCGGCGGCGCGGGCGTGAAGTACCGCGTGGGGACCACGGTCTCTCGCTACGCCGAGAGCCAGGGCGTCATTTACACGCCGCCCACCATCTGCCAGGGCGACTCGGGTGGGCCGCTGCTGACCGCCGACGGCCAGATCGCGGGCATCGCCAGCTTCGGCAGCGCGTGTGGCGTGGGTGAGAACGGCTACAACCACGTGGCCGCGTTCCTCGAGAACATCGACGACGTGCTTCGCGCCGCGGGCGCTTGCACGGACGACGGCGAAGAGGCGTGCGACGGCGGCGACAACGATTGCGATGGTCTGGTCGACGAGACCTGCCTCGACGTCGGTGAGACCTGCACCTCGGGCGACGAGTGCCTCACCAACCGCTGCGAGGACACCGATGGCGGCCGCATCTGCACCCAGGACTGCGACCCGGTCCGGCCCTTCACCGGCTGCGGCACCGGCCTCTACTGTGCGCAGACGGATGGATGCGACGGACGCTGCGAGCCCGGCGCCGCGGGCACCCTCGCCATCGACGAGGAGTGCACCATGGCGACCGACTGTGCGTCGCTCCATTGCGCCGACCCCGGTGACGGCGTCCAGCGCTGCCTGGACCCCTGCGTCGGTGACGCTGGGATGTGCCTCCACGGCGAGGTCTGCGTGGCCGGTCCGGGAACCTGCGGCGGCTGCGTCCCCGAGGACATCCTCAGCGCACCGCGCGGTCTCGGTGAGCCCTGCGAGGAGGACGGCGAGTGCCAGTCCGGCTCGTGTCTGGCCGAGGCCGGCGACTCGTATTGCACCCGCGGCTGCGCCACCGACGACGAGTGCGGCTCCGGCTACCACTGCCGCGTGATGGAGGACCCGAGCTCGAGCCAGTGTGTCCGCGGTGACCGCAGCGGCGCGGGCCAGAACTGCATCGACAACCTCGACTGCAGCGAGGGGCTCTTCTGTGCCGTTCGAGGTGACGACGCCTGGTGCACGCTCTTCTGCGGCACCGACGAGGACTGCCCCGCCGCCTTCAGCTGTCTGTCCGTGGGCGAGGCCTCGCTCTGCGCGCCCGACCTCGGGATCGTCGGCAGCGACTGCACCTCCGACGAGGAGTGCATCAGCGACTTCTGCCAGCCGCTCCCGGATGGAAGCCGCAGCGTCTGCACGCGCTTCTGCGACTCGGAGAGCACCTGCGCTCCGGGCTTCGCTTGCGTCCGCTCCGCAGACGGGGTGAACTCGGTCTGCATCGACACCGAGTCGATTCCCCGTAACGACGGCGGTGGCTGCGCCGTAGGGGGCGCGCCGCCAGTCGGCGCGGTCTGGTGGCTCTCGGTCGCTTGCTTCTTCTTCTTCCGCCGGAAGGTGTCCCGATGACCCGTGCGCTTCGCTATCTCTCTCTCGTCCTCCTCGCTGCGTGCGTCGCGCCCGGTGAGCCGATCGGCGAGGGGAGCTCGCCCATCTACAACGGGACCTACGAGACCGGCTATCCAGAGGTCGTCTTCCTCTACAACATCCGTGGCTCGGCCTGCACTGCGACGATCGTCGCCCCGCGGCTCGTGCTGACGGCGAAGCACTGCGTCCAGGGCAACGGCAACTTCGCCTCGCCGGCGAGCGACTTCCGCATCCTGGTGGGCCCCTCCTCGCGGAGCGCGTCGAAGCAGTACCGCGTGCAGGAGGTGCGACCGGTCCCGGGGTCCTGGGACCTCTCCGACGGCACCGACGTCGCGGTGATGATTCTGTCGACCGCCGCGACCGAGACGCCGCGCGAGATGAGCTTCGACTCGCCGACCTCGCTCGCGGGCGACGCTTTCACGGCCATCGGCTTCGGCCAGACCGAGACCGGCTCCAGCGGTACCAAGTACCGCGTCGAGGGTCGCGTGGACGGCTTCCGGGGTCGTTTCATCTTCGTGGATCCCACCGTCTGCTCCGGCGACTCCGGCGGCCCGCTCATCGGCGCCGAGGGGCGCATCTGGGGCGTCGCGTCGTTCATCTATCCGACCGAGCGGCGTGACCCGCGCTGCGGTGATCCGGGTGCCTACAACTCGATCGCTCCGTTCCAGGAGTTCATCGAGCAGGCCCTCGAGGACTCCGGCGCTTGCGTTCCCTCCGAGGAAATCTGCGACGGCATCGACAACGACTGCGACGGCGACCTCGACGAGGGATGCACGCCCGTCGGCTCGAACTGTTCCACCGACGACGAGTGCGTCGGACAGCGCTGCGCCGAGGTGGTGGCCGGCGCAGGTACGGTCTGCACTCAGGAGTGCGACCCGATGCAGCCCGAGGTCGGCTGTCCGACGGGCTTCTTCTGCTCGAGCACCGGCCTCGGCAGCTGCGAGGGCCTCTGCGCGCCCGGCGCCGTCGGCACCGGCCTCATCGAGGACCCGTGCGAGAACGACACGGACTGCCTGACGGGCTACTGCGTCGACCCGGGCGACGGCACGCAGCGCTGCCTCTCGTTCTGTCGTGGTGACCGGGGCGACTGCCTCGCTGGCGAGGTGTGCGTCGCCAGCGCCGCCACCTGCGGTGCATGCGTGCCGCAGGACCTCTTCGGTGGTCCCTACGGGATCGGCGAGCCGTGTTCGGAGGACGACGAGTGCTCGAGTGGCTACTGCTTCACCGACGAGGGTGTCAGCTACTGCTCTCGGATGTGCGCCGACGACGAGGCGTGCGGCGAAGGGTTCCACTGCCGCGAGATGAGCTGTGTCCGGGGCCCGCGCGAGGCGATCGGCGGCGGCTGCATCACCAACGAGGACTGTGGCTCGGGCTTCTGCGCCAGCGCCGGCGGCCGGAGCTGGTGCTCCGCGTTCTGCGTGGGTGACGACGAGTGCCCGATGGGCTTCTCGTGCACGCCCGTCGACCCCTCGACCAGCGTCTGCGCGCCGAACCTCGGCCTCACCGGCGACCGCTGCGCGGACAACGCCGAGTGCGCCAGTGGGCTCTGCGCCATGGGCACCCGCGCTGGCAGCATCTGCACCGAAGAGTGCGGACCGGACAACGCCTGCTCGCCCGGCTTCGAGTGCACTCGTGTGGACGGCGGCGCCCTCGCGCTCTGCCTTCCGCCGAGCAGCGGCGGCGGCGGCTGCGCCGCCGGTGGCCAGGGTGGCGCCGGCTTCGCGCTGGTCTTGGTGGCGCTCGGCTTCGTCACTGCACGCGGTCGTCGTTGAGTGGCCCGGGCCATCGGCTGAGCTACCCTGCTCCCGATGGCCCGCGTCTTCGTCTTCGCGTTCGCTCTCGCCGCCTCGGGATGCACCGAGCTCGGCGAGTACCGCGGTGACTACTCCGGTGACGTCCTCGGCGGGTTGGCGTGCGCGGACGGGACCGGTCCGTGCTCCTTCATCCGCCGCGGTTTCCGCGGTGGTACGACCCTCACGCTCGATGACTTCGACCCGACGATCCTCACCTACGACGAGACCACCGGCGCTGGGCCCGGTCGCCTCTCGACCGACGACGAGCACTGCGGGATCGGAACCGCGACCCTCGTGGACGAGCCGCTGCGTCCCGTGCCCGCGTTGTCCCACGACGCGCTCTCGGATCTCGAGGTCCCCGGGTCGAGCCGCGTGCGCACCTACGTGTACGCGCTCGAGCCGACGCGCGGACCGCTCGCGGGTCGGGACGCGATGGTCTTCGTGACGCTGCTCGAGGAGGGCGGCCTCGAGCTGCGCATCGTCGCCGGCGATGGCGCGCTGGACTGCGCCGCGCTCCCGCTCCTCTCGCCTCCCGACCTGCCGGAGGACTGTGACCCGCGGTCGAGACAGGAGTGCGACTTCTTCGGCGTCTTCGAGATTCGGAGTGCTTCGTGAGCGTTCGGACGATCCTGGCCATCGAGTCCTCCTGCGACGAGACCGCCGCCGCGGTGGTCCGCGCCGACGGGCGCGTGGTCTCCGACGTGGTCGCCAGCCAGATCGACGTCCACGCGCGCTATGGCGGCGTGGTGCCCGAGCTGGCGTCGCGCGCGCACCTGCGATCCATCGTGCCCGTGGTGGAAGAGGCGGTGGAGGGCGCAGGTGGCTGGCCCGCCATCGACGCCATCGCGGTCACCCACGGCCCGGGCCTCGTCGGCGCGCTCCTGGTGGGCGCTCAGTTCGCGAAGGGCCTCGCCTGGGCGCGCGGGTTGCCGCTCCTCGGCGTCGACCACCTCGATGGTCACCTGCTCGCCTGCCACCTCCGCCACGACGACGACGCGCCCATCGGTCCGGAGTACCCGTACGTGGCGCTCCTCGTCTCGGGTGGCCACACGGCGCTCTACCGCGTCGACGCGCCCGACGACATCGCGCTCCTCGGCCAGACCCGCGACGATGCCGCCGGCGAGGCGTTCGACAAGGCCGCGAAGCTCCTCGGCCTGGGCTACCCCGGCGGTCCGGTGATCGACCGGCTCGCCAAGGTCGGCGACCCGACCGCCTTCGAGCTCCCGCGCCCCATGCTCCACCGCGACGACCACGACTTCAGCTTCAGCGGCTTGAAGACCGCCGTCGCCCGAGCGGTGGAGACCCACGAGGGCCCGATGGACGAAGCCACCCAGGCCGATCTCGCGGCGAGCCTCCAGGCGGCCATCGTCGAGGTCCTCGCGCGAAAGTCGGTCCGCTGCTGCATGAAGGAAGGCGTGAGCCGCCTGGTGCTCGGCGGCGGCGTGGCAGCCAACCGGGGCCTGCGCGCTCGCGCGGCCGAGCTCTGCGAGAAGAAGGGCTTCGAGCTCTTCGTCCCGCCCATCCGCGCGTGCACGGACAACGCGGCGATGATCGCCTACGCCGGCTTCTTCGCCGAGCCCGGCGAGGTCGCGGTGTACTCGCGCTCGCCGAGTCGCGTGCGCGGCCGGTTTCGGGAAGACGGAACGTTCATCGCTCGCAAGTGACGAAGTCGGGTTCCTCCCCCTCACCCTCGCCCTCGCCCTGCATCGAACGAAGGGTGAGGGGTAGGGCGAGGGTGAGGGTGAGGGCGGCTTCGCCGTTGGCGGATCATCCCTTGGGCAAGTCCACGATGAACGTCGACCCTTCGCCCTCGCGGCTCTCCGCGTAGATCCGCCCGCCCATCCGCACCACCAGCTCCCGCGAGAGTGAGAGCCCGAGCCCGGTGCCGCCGTACTTCCGCGTGGTCGTCGCGTCGGCCTGCGTGAACGGCCGGAAGAGGCGGTCCAGGTGCTCGGCGCTCATCCCGATGCCGGTGTCGCGCACCCGGAACACCACACGCGCGCTCGCGCCTTCGCCGCTCTGCTCGGCCTCGACCGAGATCAGGCCCTTCGACGTGAACTTCGCCGCGTTCCCCAGGAGGTTCAGCAGCACCTGCCTCATGCGCTTCGCGTCGCCGCGCATCCGAATGGGCGCCTCGGGGCGGTTCACCTCGAGCTCGTTGTTCCGCTTGGACACCAACGGGAGCACGGTGTCGGCCGCCGCCTGGAGGAGATCGCCCACGTCGAAGTCCTCGGTGATGAGGTCCATCTTGCCGGCCTCGAGCTTCGCGAGGTCGAGGACGTCGTCGATCATGTCCAGGAGGTGCGTGCCCGCGGAGTGGATGCGCCGGAGATCCTCGGCCGCTTCGCCCGCCGCTTCTTCGAGCAACATCTCGGTGTAGCCGAGGATCGCGTTGAGCGGCGTGCGCAGCTCGTGGCTCATGTTCGCGAGGAATCGGCTCTTCACGCGCGCCAGCTCCTCGGCCCGTTCGACTGCCGACTCGAGCTCGGACTCGGTCTGCGTTTGCGCCTCGATCCGTTTCGAGAGCTCACGGCGGGCGCCCTCGAGCGTCTCCGCCAGCTGGCGCACCTCTGCCGAGGACCGCGGCCTCGCCGTGATCGGTGTTCGCAGATCGCCCCCGCCGAACCGGTGCGCCGACGCGCCGAGCTCGGAGAGGTTCCGGGTCAGCCGGGCGCTCACCACGATCATCGCCGTGACGACGACCATGAGGACCAGCAGCGCGAAGAGGATCTGTTGGCCCACGTGGTTGCGGGCGGCGTCGAGCATCGAGTCGAGACTCGCGTTCACTTCGACGACGCCCACGACGCGGCCGCTACGGTCGAGGATCGGCGCCCACGCGGTGATCCAGGTCCCGTGCTCGTCCCGATGCGCGCCTCGGCTCGCGGTCTGCGCATCCAGCAGCGCCGGCGCCATCTCCGGCACGTAGTCGGTGAGCAAGGCTCGGTCCGGCACCTGGTGGCTCGTCGCGACGATCCGGAGCGAATCGGGGATCATCTGCTCCGGCGCCGCGCGCACCCGGTCCTGCATGCTGGGCACCAGCGAGAGCGTCGAGACCCCGGTGGCCAACCGGTTTCGTGCGGCGGCCGCGGCCAGTCGCCGGTGTTCTTCCGCCACCGAAGGGGGCGCGGTCTCCCACGAATCCCACGGCGCGAGACTCACGGCGGCGGCCTGGCGATGCCGGTCACCATCGAGCGCCAGGGCGAGTGTTCCCGCCACCGCGGCGATGCGGGCCTGCTCGCCCTGCTCGATCTGATCCCTCATGCGCGAGCTCTCCTGCCAGAGCAGGGCGGCGACCGCGATGACGAGCATCGCGCCCGTCACCAACGCGAGCCGCCCCAGCAGGGTTTGGGGCACGAGCCATTTGCGGAGATCGGCCATCGATCGAGAGAAGAGTACCTTCTGAAAGAGAACTGGGAATGCGCTACCCTTCGGCGGCGCGGAGCACCACGAGTGAGCGAGCAAAAGAGCGCGGACGCGACCCTGCTGGTCGTCGACGACAACGAGGCGAATCGCGACATGTTGGCTCGTCGCCTTCGGCGCCAGGGCTACGAGGTGGAGACCGCCGTCGACGGGCCGCAGGCGATCGAGAAGATCGAGGCGTGGGTGCCCGATCTCGTCCTGCTCGACGTGATGATGCCGGGCATGAGTGGGCTCGAGGTCCTGCGCTACCTCCGGAACCTCTACGACCGCGCCGAGCTGCCGATCCTGATGGCCACGGCCAAGACCGACAGCGAAGACGTCGTCCAGGCGCTGGCGCTCGGGGCCAACGACTACGTCACCAAGCCCATCGACTTCCCCGTGCTCCTCGCGCGCGTCGCCAGCCACCTGCAGACCCGAGCCGCCTCCGGGCCGACCTCGGCGACCGTGCTCTCCTCGGACGGAGACGCGGAGCCTGGCACCGTCCTCGATGGTCGCTTCCGCGTGGAGCGCACCGTCGGCGTCGGCGGCTTCGCGATCGTCTTCCAGGCGACTCAGCTCAGCACCGGTCAGTCGGTGGCGGTGAAGGTGCTCCGTTCGCAGCGAGCCATCGGCGACGCCCAGGACGACCACCGCCGCTTCGAGACCGAGATGAAGCTCATCGGTCGCCTTCGCCATCCGCACGTGGTTCGCCTGATGGACTACGGCATTCTCGAGGCGACCATTCCGAGCGCGGACACCTGGTCCGAGGCCAGCGAGCCGGGCGTGCCCTTCGAGGACCTCGCGGGGGACCAGACGCCCTTCAACGAGCCCTCCGGTCGCCGTCACAAGAAGCAGCTCCCCTACATCGTGATGGAGTACCTGGACGGCGATCCGCTCGACCACCTCCTGAAGCGCTCGGGCCCGCTCGACGCGCAGGGCGCCGTGGAGATGCTTCTGCCCATCGCGAGTGCGATCGCCGAAGCGCACCGGATGGGCATCGTCCATCGCGATCTCAAGCCGCCGAACGTGATCGTCGGGCGCGGTCCGCGGGACAGCCTTCACCCGTGGGTGCTCGACTTCGGTATCGCCCGCCCCGACGACTTCGAGGACGACTCGTTCCACCGTCGCGAGGACGCCCTCATCGGGACCCCCGAGTACATGTCGCCCGAGCAGGCGCGAGGACAGACCACCGACGAGAAGAGCGACCAGTACAGCCTCGGCGCGCTCCTCTACGAGGTCCTCACCGGTCGTCGCCCCTTCCGCGAGCGGAACATCGCGGACCTCGTCCAGAAGGTCTCGCGGGGTCTCTTCCCGAAGCCGCGCGAGATCGAGCCCTCGATCCCGGAAGAGCTCGAGGAAGTGCTGCTCCGCGCGATGGACCCCTTGCCCGACCGCCGCTTCTCGACCGTGGAGAGCTTCGCCAAGGCGCTGCTGCCCTTCGCGCCCGACGCCGTCCGGGGGCGTTGGTCAGGGGCCTTCGCCGTCGCGACGGACCCGCCGCCGCCGGGGCAGATCGCGACCATCCGGCCGCTCCCCTCTCCGGCCCCGCTGCCGACGATTCCCAAAGTGCCCGAGGCGCCCGCGGCGCCGGCGGCCCCCGAGCCGCTGCCCACGCACGAGCCCGGCGCGCAGCTGCGCCGCATCGCGCTCGGGCTGGCCCTCGTCGGGATCGCCTTCGCGGCGATCGCCGCGTTCCTGCTCCTGGAGAGCTGATCAGGGCCGAGGCGAGCTCGCGGTCAGCGCTCTGGGCTCTCGAATGGCGCCAGGCGGGGATTCTGGTAGTTTCCGCTTCGCGTGATCCTGCGAACGGAGATCGTCGAGCAGTCCATCGACTTCGACCAGCGGGCCACCTTCGTGAAGCAGGTGGTGATGACCCCTGGTCAGCCCATCGGCATGGTCCGCAAGCGACGGCGCGACCTCGCCGAGGCCGAGGGCATCAAAGGGCGGCTCGCGGGCGACCCGCCGCCGGTCACGCGCGGCGCGGTGCTGTTGATCCACGGGTTCGCGCAGAACCGCTACACCTGGCATCTGCCGAGCCGCTCCTTCTCCTGCTACCTCGCGGAGCGTGGCTGGGACGTCTACAACGTGGATCTGCGCGGCGCGGGTCGGTCGCAGCGCTTCGACGCGAAGCGCCCCGAGGTGCTCGACGAGTACATCCTCGAGGACATCCCGGCGTGCGCCCGGGAGGTGCAGCGCCTCTCCGGTCACTCGAAGGTCGCGCTCGTCGGTCATTCGATGGGCGGGCTGGTCAGCTATTGCTCTGCCGCTACCGCGCTCAAGGGCTCGGTCCAGGCGCTCGCGACGCTGGGCTCGCCCTACCGCTTCGGTGCCGGTCGCGCGTTCCTCAAGGCGCTCGCGTGGGTCCTCGAGACCACGCGCCTCACCGGTGCCTTCGACCGCAACCTGGACCTGCCGACCCGCCTCGTGGGCCGTCATCTCCATCGCCGTCGCGCGCTCTGGAACCTGCCCTTCCTACCCACGCCCATTCGCGGCTGGCGCTCGGGCAACGTCAACGACCAGGTGCTCGACGAGTACCTCGCGCGCGCCTTCGACCGCACCAACCTACAGATCGCCTTCGACATCCTCGCCGGTGGCGACCGCGTTGCGCTCCGTAGCCGCGACGGCTCGATGGACTACGGCCGTGCCTTCGAGGCGCTCCGCGTGCCGCTCCTCGTCATCGCGGGCGACCGCGACGACCTCGCGCCGCCCGAGTCGGTGCGTCCCGCCTACGACATGAGCCGGAGCCCGGAGAAGCACTATCGGGTCTTCCCGGTGGGCCACATGGATCTGGTCGTCGGTGACGACGCGACGACCACCATCTGGCCGACGGTCGGCGACTTCCTCGATCGAAGCGCGGCGTGATGCGCGCGCTCACCATCGCGGCCGTGCTCCTCGCGTCCGCGGGGGCACTCGCGCAGGACGAGCCGGAGTCGTCGGCGAGCTTGGACGTCAGCGTCGAGGAGTCCGCCGCGAGCCGCGGGATGGTCACGGCACAGCGGGACGGACTCTCGCGACGAGAGCTCTCGCTCGAGGCGTCGCTCCGGGTCGCCGCGCTCGAGTTCGACGCCGTGTCCTTCATCGGCGCGCAGCGAACGCTGCTGATGGGTGTGTTCGAGACCTACTGCGCGGTCGAGTTCCTCATCCCGCCAGAGGAGGGCTTTCGCGCGCTCGACTTCGTGCTCGGCATCGGCTGCCTCATCGGCGCGTCGACCCTCTACGTGATGGGCATCCGGCGGCTGCTCTATCCCAAGGCGGGCACCGAGGCGCACGAGCGGCTCGTCCAGTTCTACACGGACCGTCGGGCGGGATCGATCGACCTCGACGCCTACGAGGACGCGCTCTTCGAAGCCGCGCGCCACGACCGCCGGCGGCGCTGGGTGCGCTTCTCGCTCGGCGTGCTCGAGCTCGCTGGCGCGGCCACCGTCGCGGGCCTGACCGGGCGCGACAAGATCGACACGACGGCGGGCGTGAGCATCGCCGTCGGCACCACGATCATCGCGATCCTGGGCCTGGTGAACGCCGGGCTGCGCTCGCCCGCCGAGCGAGCGGCGGAGCAGCATCGGGCGGCCCGCGAAGTGCAGATGGGGTGGTGAGCAAAGCGCCGCAGGCGCTCCCTCACCCTCACCCTCGCCCTGACCCTCGCCCTTTCTGAGGGCCTTTCCGTCGGCCCTCGACTCCACCCTCGCCCCGACCCTGACCCCTCACCCTGACCCTCACCCTTTCTGAAGGCGTTTCCTTCCGCCCTCGATTCCGCCCCCAAACACAGGGTGAGGGGTAGGGCGAGGGTGAGGGTGAGGGCTAGCTCGCGCCTTTCGGCGCTTCGCTAGCGGGGGCTGATCATGAACGTCGCTTCGGCGTTCGCCTCGACGTCCGTCCGCGTGTAGTAGAGCTGCGGCTGCTGGTTCCTGCGCCAGAGCTCCGCCTCGTCGGCATGGTGCGGGCTCGCGATGTGCTCGCTCTGGCCGCCGGGGAGGGCGTTGAAGGGCATGACCGGACCCTCCGGTGTCATCTCGACCACGAGCCGCTGGCTCGCGCCGCTGCCGTGGGTGAAGCGCTCGCCGTCGGTCATCGAGAAGTTGCCGACGTCCACGGCGCCGTAGTCACCGTGGCGCGGGAAGCCGATCGGGAACTCGTCGTCGCCGCCGGGCGGAATCGACACTCGGTTCAGACCGCTCAGCGAAGGCGCGATCTGGTCGAAGCGCACCGCGTGGAGCCGACCCCAGCGCCACTCGTCCCAGTCCTCGCCGAGGTCTTCGTTCAGGAAGGCCAGCGCCGCGAAGACCGCGCTGACGACCCGCTCGTCGCGCGTCTCGAGAACGGTGTCGGTGGTGATGTCGTCCCACACGACCGTGTCGTTCCACTCGGTGTCGCCCTGGTAGCTCGCCCGGAAGGTGTAGAGCGAATCCATCTGGGTGGCCGCGTCCGCGAGGGCCCACTCGAGCATTCGCGCGTTGTAGGAGCCGTTCATGCCGCGGCCGATGGCGGCCTCTTCGTCGTCGAAGGCGAGGCCGGTCAGGCGGGTGATGATCGCATTGAAGATCGTGGTCGCGACGCTGTCGGCGATCTCTCCGTCGTCCGTGGCGCCGACGCCGTGCGGCGTCTCGAGGGTCCAGGCGGCGAGCCGGTCGCGCACCACCTGCAGGTCGTTCAAGCCATCCGCGCCGCCAAGGTCGACGACGTCCTGGAGGGCGTCGTCGTCGCTCGGATCACCGAGGGCATGGTCCAGCGAGGCGACGATGGCGTCGCGCGAGGACTCGCCGATCGACGACTTCGTCTCCGCCTGGAGCTCGATCATCATCGCCGGGGTGATGCCGCCGGCGCCCGCCATCGCCTCGAGGTTCTCGACGATGCGGCCCATGCGGTAACCGACGGCGAAGCCGCCGCCGATGTAGGGGCCGTCGTTGCAGACGTTGCCGTCATCGGTCACGCCCGCGTTGTCCTGGTTGGCGGTGGCGATGAAGCCCTCGGCGGGGTTCTTCGCCTGCGGGATGAGCGCGTCGTCGATGTCGTCGCCCCACTCGTAGCCACCCTGGCCGGGCAACACGAAGAGTGGCGAGACGCCGCTGACCACGCCCGCGTCGTCGATGCTGAAGGTGCAGGCCGCCGCCTCCCGCTGGGGGATCCAGGCGTGCGAGGACCAGGCGACGTCGCCGTCACGCGAGACCATCGCGATGTTCTGCGCGCCCACCTGGAAGAACTCCCGGTGCGCGGCCGCGGCCTCGTCGACGCTGGTCGCGGTCATGAGCGCGACGAAGAAGCCGAGCTCGTTGGTGACCTCGTGACCGGTGTAGCGGACCGAGAGCGCGCCGCCCTCGGCGGTCTCGCCGGCTGCCACGGTGGTGTCCGGGTAGACCTCGGAGCCCGGGATGATCGGGCCGTGGTGCGGCACGTTGTAGACCGGGTTGGGGATCGGGTCCTGCTCGTCGTGGAGCACGACCTCCTCGATGACCTCGATGGCGACGTCGTCACCCTCGAAGCTCACGGACACCGGGATCCACAGCGGGTCCGCGCCGTCGCCCTGGTACTCGTAGGTGACCACCTCGGAGTAGACGTCCGTCACGTCGTAGCCCGTCGTGGTCGCGCTCCACGCGAGGTCGCGGTTGTAGCCGAGCACCACGCCCGGTAGACCGGCGAACGCCACGCCCTGGACGTCGATGTCGTCCTCGCCGCCCATCTCGGCGGTGTTGAGGTGCACGTACCACCAGATGCCCGGGCTGGTCAGCGAGAGGTGCGGGTCGTTCGCGAGGATCGGGTTGCCGCTCTCGGTCACGTCGCCGTGCACGACCCAGGAGTTGCTGCCCACGTGCTCGTCCCGATGGAGCAGAGGGTTGCCGTCGAGACGGTCGAAGAAGCCCTGCGCGCCTCGGAGCGCCTGCGGTGTCAGCAGCGGGAGCTCCCGCTCGAAGATCTGCGCCTCGATGGTGAAGGGGTCGGAGGCCGGGAGGCCGTCGCGGGTATAGACGCGGCGCGCCTGCACCTCGGAGAAGAAGTCACCGTAGATGCCGGCGCGGCTCTCGAGCACCTCGTCGCCGGGCGGTCCGGGCTCGGGCGGGGGGAAGGCCGCCTGCACGCCGAGGAGGGCCTGGGTGCGCGAGGTGTCGGCGCCCGCGTCGTAGCTGAGGTTCCACGCCTGGTAGCGCGCGAGCGCGAAGATGTCGGCGCCGGTCCAGCGGCCGAGGTTCCCGCTGGCCTTGATCACGTTGATGATCTCGAGGTCGGGCGGCGCTCGGTACGAGTCGCTCTCGACGACCTCTTCGATGTACAGGTTGATGCCGTCCACGAACGCGTCGGCCGCGAGCTTCGAGCGGCTGTCGTCCGGCAGCGACTCGTAGATCGCTTCACCCTGACGCTTGAAGCCGAGGAAGAGCGAGTCCCGGTCGCGCCCGACGACCGAGCTGTCGGCCGAGCCGAGCACCTCCGCGAGCCGGCCCTTCACGCCGCGTCGGATGAACTCCATCTGGACGAAGCGATCCTGGGCCATCAGGTAGCCCTGCACGACCATCAAGTCGTGGATCGTCGTCGCGTAGATGTGGGGCATGCCCCGGTCGTCGACGATGACTTCGACGTCGCCGTCGAGGCCGGGCAGGTTCATCGGCCCGATCCCGCCATCGCCCTCCGGCATGGACATGTCCTCGACGGACGCATCCATCGTGTCGTCCCCGTCGCCGTCGTCATCACCGCAGGCCACGCAGAACGCGAGCCCGATCGCACAGAAGAGAATCTTGTTCATCATCGCATCACCCATCCGCCGGCACTCTACGCAAGGCTTGGCGGGATGGCACGACAATGCTCACTCAGTGAAAGCTGGCCGCCGTCCAAGGGGGGGTGGTCGCGGCGGGGTCGATCGGCTCCTGCTCCTGCGGCGGCACGGTGTCCACGCGCATGAACCGGAGGTTTCGGATGGCGTAGGGCCCGTCGATGCCCCGGTCGGCGACGATGGCCCCGCCGAAGAGCAGCTCGAAGGTGTGCGTCCCCGGCTCGAGGTTCTCCCGGCGGAGGCGGCCGAAGGCGATCGGTCGGTCCCCGTCGTGGCCACCCCAGGCTTCGGCGTAGGCCCAGTAGGTTCCCTGCTCCTCGATCACCGCCTGGGCCCGGAGCACGAAGCCCTCGTTGGTCTTGGCCACCTCGATCGTCTCCGCGCGGAGCATGCCGGCCGGTGAGTGGATGGTGAGCACTCCGCCTGCGTCTCGCGCGTAAGGCTCGCCCTCGTACGTGCCCTCCGCGCGGATGAGCCAGTTGAGCTCGACCGGTCGACCGTTTCCCGGCTCCGGCCATTGGTCGGCGTCCGCGGTGTAGAGCGCTTCGTAGTCGTGCGGCGACTCCTCGTCGCCCGGCACGTAGGTCATCTCCGCGACCTGCCGCTCCCCCGCCTCCGCCTCGTCCCAGAGCGTGAGGGTGACCCGCTGCGCTCGATGGCGACCCTCGGGCGTTCGAAGGAGCGCCAGGAAGGGCACGGCCTGGCCCGACTGCACCCGGATGGTCGGCGTCCACGCCACCACGCTCGGCGGGTCCGGATGGCGCGAGCGCATCTGGGTGGTGACGTTCGCCCACGACGGCCGTGCGTGCGGTGATAGCGCCCCCGATCGACCGCCGTAGAAGCGCAGGTACTCACCCGGTCCGGGGTCGACGATCGTCGGCGGGAGCTCCTCGAGGTCGAAGGGCTCCTCCGTCTCGACCGTCACTCGCTCCTTCTCTTCCTCCGTCAGGCTCTGCGGACGGCGCGGACCACCGTCGGGCACGAAGGTCGGGTCGTCCGGTCGCGTGCGCGGGTCGTGAGGTGACGGCGGGATCTCGCCTTCGGCGAAGGTCACCGGCAGCTCGTACCCGCCTTCCTCTGGCGTCTCGATGTCGGGGCCGCGCGTGAGCCAAACGAGGAGCGCGACGGCCGCCGCGAGGACGGCTGCCGCGACTCCGAGCAGCTTCTTCCGTCGAGCGCTCAACGCGCTCACGATATCACTGCAGGTTCAGGCCGTAGTTCCCGATGTAGTAGTAGGGCCAGGAGCTGGTGTTCACGCCACGGACGTTGTCGACGATCTGGTCGTTGTGGCCGTCGTGGCGACCGGAGGAGTGGTTGCCGTCGTAGCGGAGCCAGTCGGTGCGGGCGCCCTGAATGGTCTGCCAGCTGTACCAGGAGCGGTAGATGCCGCTCGAGGGCATGCCGCTGTCACCGTAGCCGGAGCCGGAGCGCATGAACCCGCCGCGCGCGCTCTCGGCTTCGACGAGGCCGTCACCGGCCGTCCGGCCGCAGAGCCAGAGGTTCACCACGTGGCTGTGGTGGCAGATGCCGCCCCACGCCATGTTCAGGTCGCCGTCGTCGCCCTTGCCGGAGCCGGAGTCGCCGTCCGCGTACTCACCGGTGACCGTGTAGACCATCGTGTCGCGACCGCTGTCACCGAGCCAGCTACCCGACGCCGAGGCGTACTCGAGCGCGCCGCGGCGCATGTAGTAGGCCGCACGGTCCGCGCCGACCATGCCGATCCACTTGATGATCGAGGCCGACGCGTCCGCGTACCACGTGTCCGCTTGCCCGTAGAGCGCGTCGGCGCTCTCCACGCCGGTGAGCGGGCCCTGCATGAGGAAGGCGTGGCTCGTCTTCTGCGCGATGCGGTCGAAGTTGCAGTGGTGGTTCAGCGAGCTCGAGCTGGTGCAGCCGGTGCCGTTCTGCGCGGTGTTCACGTGCACGGAGAAGTGCCGGATGTCGCCGGTGTCGGCATGCCAGAAGTGGCCGTCGCGGTCGCGCGCCCGGAGCTGCCACAGACCGCCCGCCGGGTGGCCGTTCCAGTTGCCGAGGTAGAAGTTCTGCTTGATGTCGTTGCCGCTCCCTCCGGAGCGGTTCCAGACGCGAACGCAGGTGCCGTTGTGGCAGACGTCGACCTCGAGGTCGCCCTTGTAGCTGTGCTCGATGTCGACCCACGCGGTGACGTTGCCGCTGATGGTGCCGCCGGCCGGGAGGTCGAAGTCCGAGTAGGACCAGGTGGAGCTGTCCTGCCGGATCTCGTAGTCGCCGTCCTCACTGCCGCCGTAGATGCCACGGTTGTAGAGCGGCGCGTTCGGCGTGCCGTTGTTGAGGATGTAGCGGGTCACCAGCGTGCCCATGGAGTGGCCGATGAGGATCAGCTCGCCGTCCTGGATGTCGTAGTCGCTGATGAAGTCGTTGATCTGCTGCGCGGCGACGTTCGCGGCGCCGCCGTCGAAGAAGCTGCGGGCGCCGTTGTATCCGATGCGGCGAACCACACAGCCCTTCCGCTCGGCGGCCCAGTAGGTGGCCGAGTCCAGGCCCTCGGGCGCCCAGTACTTGTCCTCCATCTGGCTCTGCGAGTGCTCCGTTCGGTCGTCGCCCCGACCATGGACGAAGGCGACGTAGCAAGCGGCATCGGCGCTGCTGGGCGCGATCGACCAGAGGGTCGCCATCGTCGTCAGAGCAGCCAGGAGTCGAGTCGTACGCATCGGGGGAACCTTTCGCAGAGCGCCTTGCGAACAGGTTTCACAGCGAGGAACGTGCCAACGATGTCTCGTGAAGATCATTCGGCTTTCGTCGACGGGGACATGTCCACTGCTTGGACGGGTCCACATGTTGGACAGGATGGTGTCCACGAATTGGATTCACGATTCACCCGTGACGCGGCGCGTTGATTTGGCCTTCCCAATCAGCCAAAGTCCCGCTCATGCCGCGCTTCGCCGAACGTATCTCCCGCATTCAGCCCTCCGCGACCGTCGCCATCTCGGGCAAAGCCCGCCAGCTGGCGTCGGAAGGCAAGGACATCGTCTCGTTCTCGATGGGCGAGCCCGACTTCGACACGCCCGAGCACATCCGGGCAGGTGGGGCGGCCGCGATCGAGGCCGGCCACACCCGCTACACCGCCGCCACCGGCACGCCGGAGCTCAAGAAGGCCGTCCTCGCCGCGAGCGCCCGCCGTCGCGGCGTCGAGCATCAGCTCGACGAGGTCGCCGTCTCGGTCGGCGCCAAGCATGCGCTCTTCAACCTCGCGCTCTGCCTCTACGACGCCGGTGACGAGGTCATCATCCCCGCGCCACACTGGGTCAGCTACCCCGCGCAGGTCGAGTTCGTCGGCGCCGTTCCGGTCGTGATCGAGACCACCGCGGACGAGGGCTTCAAGGTCTCGCCCGACGCGCTGAAGGGCGCGCTCACGCCGAAGACGAAGGCGGTCGTGCTCTGCTCGCCGAGCAACCCGACCGGCAGCGCCTACACCGAGGACGAGCTGAAGGCGCTCGCCGAGGTCCTCCGTGGCCACGAGTGCTGGATTCTCGTCGACGAGATCTACGGTGAGCTCGTCTACGAGGGCTTCGACCAGAAGTCGCTCCTGACCGTCGCGCCCGATCTGAAGGAGCGCCTGCTGATCATCGACGGCGTCTCCAAGACCTACGCGATGACCGGCTGGCGCATCGGCTGGACCATCGGCAACGCCGACGTGATCGCCGCGGTCAACAAGCTCCAGGGTCAGTCGACCACGAACCCCTGCGCGGTGGCCCAGGCCGCCGCGCGCGTCGCCCTCGAGAGCCCGCAGGACGCCATCGACGAGATGCGCACCGCCTTCGAGAAGCGGCGTGACCGCATCGTCGAGGGGTTGAACGCCATCGAGGGCATCGAGTGCCGCAAGCCCGAGGGCGCGTTCTACGCGTTCCCGAGCGTCGAGGGCCTCCTCGGCAAGAGCGACGGCGACCGGAAGGTGAGCACCGACCTGGACTTCTGCGACTACCTGCTCGACAGCGTCGGAATGGCGGTCGTGCCGGGCACTGCGTTCGGCGCGCCCGGTCACGTCCGCATCAGCTACGCGGCGTCGATGGAGCAGATCGAGGAGGGCCTGAAGCGCCTCGCCGACGCCGCGGGGCGTTTGTCCTGACGCCTCAGCGGCGGAGGACGTAGCGCGAAGCGCGAGGACGCACCGAGCGGCTACGCCGCGAGACCTTCAGGTCTTTGGGGGAACGAGGAGCGATTCACTCGCGACGAGTGGGGGGATTTTCGCAAAATCCCCTCAGGAATCACCGCCGGCGGCGGACGAAGAGGAGCAGGCCGAAGAGGCCGAGCGCCCAGGGGGCCCGGCTCTCGGTGGTGCCCACCGTGCGGCAGCCGCACGCGCCGCCCGCGACACCGCCGAGGGGGCCGGCGTCCGCGCCGACGAACATGTCGGTCGGGGGGCCGAGGTCCGGCTGCGGGGGCACGAGGCCGTTGCATCGGAGCTGGATCAACACCGCCGGCGAGTCGGGGTCGTTGGTGTTCGCGATGAGCATGCCCGCCATCGGGCCCTCCTCGGTCGGCACGCACGCGACCTCGATGAACTCGGTGGTGCTCGGGGCGAGCGTGACGAGCGACGTCGGCGCGGTGAAGCCTGCCGGGATCGGGTCGAAGAGGATCTCGAGGTCCGCCTCGCCGTCGTTGTTGACGATGAGCGTGTCCGTCGCGGTCTCGCCGACCTGCACGTCGCCGAAGTCGATCATCCTCGGGCGGAGGTCGATGTCCGGGAGCGGGACGTGGATCGTGACGTCGTCGAAGATCACCTCGTCCTCGAGGTCCGCGAGCTCGAGCGGGAGCGTCGCGACCGGGAAGGTGAAACCGGTGCCGAGGACGTCGAGGAAGATGGTCGGGATGAAGTTCAGCCGGAGGATGTAGTCGAGGATGCCCTCGGGCCGGATGAGCACGTCGCGGAAGGGACCGTAGTCGGCGGTCGCGCCGACCGGCGCCAGGATCGAGACGCCGTCGGGCATGGTGATCGTCGGCGAGTCGCCGTCGTCCATCACGATGCGGAGCGTCTGATAGAAGGTGTCCAGCTCGAGGTTCGCGTCGACGCGGAGCCCGCCGTCGACACCGGGGATGCTCACGATGCTCCCGAGGCCGACCGAGACCAGCTCGATGTTCTCCGTGGCGTCGCTGACCATCACCGGGGCGGCCGGCGGGAAGAGGAAGGGATCCCAGCCGGTCTCGTCGAAGGAGCGGAGGTCCATCGGGATGAAGGGGATGTCGATCTCGTCTTCGAACGTGTAGGAGATGCCGGCGACGCGGACGCTGAAGCGGAAGTAGAGCCGGATCTCCAGGCCATAGTTGCTGCTGAGGTAGCCGGTCCCGGGGCGACCGGGGACCCTCGCCTCGATCGGCGGCGGCCAGGACATCGTCGGGGTTCCGCCGACCTCGACCTGGGTCTCGCCCGCGAGCTGGAAGGTGAAGCGGAGCTGCAGGTCCGACCCGGAGGGGACCCAGCCGCTGTCGAAGTCGACCGTGTCGAAGAGGCTGTTCTGCCACTCCCAGTCGGCGTCCTCCGCGTAGCAGCCGACCACGTCCGTGGGGCACGTGGGCTGCGCGAGCGCGGGCCCGGCTGCGAACAGCACGACCACGGCGGAGAGGGCCGCCACACCCGAACACTTCCATCCCATCGGGCGCAGATTCGCATCCCACGGGGCCAGGCTCAACTCCCCGGCGTGCTTTGTCGCGCGTCCGCGAGTGCGTGATGCAGGTCGGTTGATGGGAGATCCGTGGTCTGGGTGGGTCCGATGGGGTGTCCGCGAACCGAGGAAATACCCCTGTATTTTCGAGCGTGAGGGGACGACCGCAGGGGGCGTGCTCAGGGCGCGTAGCGCCCTTCAACCGACCTGTATCACGCACTATGCTCCGCGCATGGCTCTCGCACACTCCAAGGGGCTTCCGCTCGGCAGCTCCGCGCCGCGTTTCGAGGGGCTGATGGGCACCGACGGCGCCCGGCACGGCCTCGACGACTACGCCGACGCGAAGGTCCTGGTGGTCGTCTTCACCTGCAATCACTGCCCCTACGCCGTGGCCTACGAGGACCGGCTGGTCGCGCTTCACCGCGACTACGCGTCGAAGGGCGTGCAGATCGTGGCCATCAACCCGAACGACGCCGAGCGCTACCCCGACGACTCGCTCCCGGAGATGGAGAAGCGGGCGGCCGACAAGGGCTTCGAGTTCCCCTACCTGCAGGACGAGACCCAGGAGGTCGCCCGCGCGTATCAGGCCGTCTGCACGCCGGACCCCTTCGTCTTCGACTCGGACCGGAAGCTCGTCTACGCCGGTCGCATCGACGACTCGTGGCGCGATCCCAGCGCCGTCACGACCCGAGACCTCCGGATCGCGCTCGACGCCGTCCTCGCGGGTGACTCGGTTCCGGTCGAGCCGACCCCGGCGATGGGCTGCTCGATCAAGTGGAAGCCTTGAAATGGCGCGGGTGCCGCCGCTCGGGATGCCGCGGAGCGAGGTGAAGGCGGAGCTCGATCGCATCCGCCATCCCTTTCGGGTCGCGGTGGATCGAGCGAAGAACCCGTTCAACATCGGCGCCATCATCCGAACCGCGCACAGCTTCCTCGTGCGGGAGGTCGTGCTCATCGGCACCGAGCCCTGGTACGAGCGCGCGGCGATGGGGATGCAGCGCTACGAGCACATCCTGGAGATCCCGACGACCGAGGCCTTCGTCGAGAAGGCGGCGGCCGAGGGCTGGCCACTCGTCGCGTTCGAGAAGGATCACGCCAACGTGGGCCTCTGGGAGGCCGAGCTCCCCGAAGACGCCGTGCTCGTCTTCGGCAACGAGGACGACGGCTGCGCACCGGCGATCCTGGAAGCCGCGCAGCAGATCGTGGGAATCCCGATGTACGGCATCAACCACAGCTACCCCATCGCCATCGCCGCCGGCATGGGGATGGCCGAGTGGGCGAGGCGCCGCTACCAGGAGGGTCGCCTCGTGGTTCCGGACGCGCCGCCGGACCCGTGAAGACCGAAGATCGCGAGCCATCCCAGAAAATCGGTCGCGAGGACTTGCGGAGTCCCGACCGCGAGCTATTCTCGCCGCTCTTTGGTGGCTGTAGCTCAGTGGTAGAGCACTGGATTGTGGCTCCGGATGTCGCGGGTTCAAGCCCCGTCAGTCACCCCACGTCCGACGGCGTCGGCGTTTTCCGACGGCTCCTTGACAGACTCATTGGATCGAGTAGAAGGCGCGCTCGCGGTTTCGGCCGCGTGCTCTTTGCCTTCTTACTCGTCCCGACGACGAGCACCCGTAGCTCAGCTGGATAGAGCGTCGGACTTCGAATCCGCAGGTCGTAGGTTCGAATCCTACCGGGTGTGCCCCATGGGCATCCCACCCAGCTCCTTGCAGGGAGCGCTCCCGTCGGACGTACCGGGTCATTAGCTCAATCGGTAGAGCAGTGGATTCTTAATCCATTGGCTGAAGGTTCAAGTCCTTCATGACCCACCATCAGATCCCCCGCGATTCCAGGGCCCTCGGGCTCGCCACGGTCGCGGGGGATTCTTCGTTTCGGGACCCTGGTGGCAACCGGCGCCGCGAGCTCGGCGGTGGACGGAGCCTACGCCGGTCGGGAGGCTAACCGCTCGAGGATGTGCTCGAGTGCAGAGGGCGTGACTTCCAGCAGTTCTCGAAGCGACGCATCCATGGAGGCCCAACTCTCCTCCGGGGCCAGCTCATAGATCCGATAGGGCCGCTCCAACGCTTCGAGGCTGCGACAAGGCCTACGGATCCGAGCTGCGACTTCGTGATGGTCGTTCTCGAACAGCACCACATCCACGAGGGGTATCTCTCCCACGAGGGCTCGGCCAGCCTCGGTGATGCCCATAGCAACGGCGTCTCGCAGGGGGCCGACCACCTCGGCGCCGGGCGCAGAGGTGTTGGCGCTGATGATGATGATCCGCGACATTGTACGTTCGACCTACGCTTCGACAGAGCGCTTCCACACTTCCAGAAGTCCTTTGGACAGCACGGTATCAGGCTCACCCTTGGCGACGCGGCCCACGTACTTCCCTCCCAACTGAACCTCGAACGAAGCGTCGACAGCGGAGCTGAACTCACAGAGGCGGTTGATGACTTGGGTCACCCGTTCCAACTCCCGGGCCTCGCCAGCGCTCGACCTCCCCGCTCCTGGCGCGTGCAGTGGCACGAGCCCGCCTACGGTGCGGATTGGCTCGTCCTCTGGTCGCGTTGCGGAGGCTTCATCCGTCTGGTCGACGAAGTCCGGTCGTCCTCGCGGCCACCGTCCGCTCTTTCCCATGTGCTGAACCAAGAGGAGTACGCGCATCACGGTGTCCTCATCAAATGGTGGCTCCAGGAAGAAGCTCAAGTCGTAGTCGTGGTCCACTCTGTGTTCCTCCGCGGAAGGCTAGCCCGAAGTTCCGGGTCCTCCAGGGGTGTGCATCCGGTACCCACCCAAGATGCATGCTGCCACCTCTTCCCTTAGAGCCAGACCCGCCATCTCAGTTCCTCCTCGACAGAGCGATTCCAGGGCCCTCGGGCTCGCCACGGTCGCGGGGGATTCTTCGTTTCGGGCCCTCGGCTACGTGGCAGTCAGTCCTCGATGACGTCGAGCCCTTGCGCACGAAGGCGCATGATGCTGTCGACCATGGTCTGCACCTGTTCGCGGGTGTGAGCGTCCCACGTCGCCACTTCCTCCACGACTCGCATCGGATGCGGGGTTCGGTAGGACTGGGTGACGTTGCCGGGGAACCGCTTGTCGGTGACGTTGGGGTCGTCCTCGAACGGGCCGGTGGGTTCCACCACGTAGATCCGGCCCGACCCGCTCCGTTCTGCAAACGCGGTGGCCAGCTCGGCGGCCCAGACCGCCGGTTCGAGGAGGGCGGCGAAGTACACGTGGTTCGCGACCCGACCTCGGTGGTAGTTCGACGGGTGGCCGACGACCACGAGATCGCCAGGTCGGAAGGCGACCTTCGTGCCGTGGAAGAAGGGCCCGACGACGTGGTCGCACCGTTCGAAGGTCACTGGGGCCGAGCGTGTGCCGTCCGACTCGGCGATGGCCTGCTCGATGGTCTTCGACCGAGGATCGCTCTGGTCATCGTTCATGGGGCCTCCGTGCTCTCCGTCGACGATTGGACTCGCGAAAGCGGAGGGATATGCTCCGCTTCATGGCGAGTGTCAACGCACCTGACCTCAAACGGGCCGACGCGCGACGGAACCGTCGCCGGCTCCTCGACGCGGCGATCGAACTGGTCCTCGAGGCGGGTGCGGAGCCGTCTCGTGACGCCGTCGCGAAACGAGCTGGAGTCGGTATCGGAACGCTGTACCGGCACTTTCCCGATCGGGAGGGACTGTTGCGTGCGGTGGTCCTCGACGTGCTCGACCGCACGATCGAGCAAGGGGAGAGCGCGTGTGAGGAGTCCCGGTCCGGAGGTGAGGCGCTGCGCCGCTACGCGCATGTGGCCATCGACACCGGTCTGGGCGTGGTCAGCATCCTCCGACCGTTGCTCGACACCCCGAGCTGGCCCGATCGGCAGGCCGCCGCGCGCCAACTCCTCGACCGGTTGATCGGGGCTGCGCGCTCCGACGGCACCATCGATGCCGACGTCACGGCGACGGACATCGCACTCGCTACCATCAGATTCTGTCGACCCTTGGTGATCGGTCTCGACCCCGCCGCCGAGCGTGCGACCGCCCACCGACAACTCGACGTCTACCTCGACGGGCTCATGTCGAGACCCAGCGGAACGCCGTAGCCAGGCCACGTCGGTCCCAGGCTCTCTCCGGGGGACTGCCTCGACGTCGCCGACTCCGTCGACGTCGAGCACCCACCTTCGACTTGACGAACATACAACCAGATGGTTGTATGTCGGAGTGTTCACGTACGACGACGACCAGGCGGACGCGCTCTTTCGGGCGCTGGCCGACCGCACCCGGCGCGACATTCTCCGTCGCGTCCTCGCGGGTGAGCACTCCGTTTCGTCATTGGCTGCGAAGTACGAGATGAGCTTTGCAGCCGTGCAGAAGCACGTCGCCGTGCTCGAGCGAGCGGGCTTGCTGACCAAACGTCGGGAGGGCCGCAAAGCGTTGGCGACCGGCGAGGTGGAAGCCCTTCGAACGGTCGGCGCCCTCCTCTCCGAGCTGGAGGAGGTGTGGCGCGGTCGCGTGGCTCGAATCGACGACCTCCTAGCGATGGAGGCCGAGACCAACAACCAGAACGCGCAGCAGCGCGACCCAGAGGAGTGATCCATGCCCGTCACCAATGTGGTTCATGACACCGAGCGACTGAGCCTCACCATCACCGCCGAGTTCGCCGCGCCCATCGAGCGGATCTGGGCTCTCTACGCCGACCCGCGTCAGCTCGAGCGCGTCTTCGGACCTCCGAGCCACCCCGCGACTTTCGTCGAACACGAGCTTCGGGTAGGCGGGGTGAGCAAGTACTTCATGACCGGGCCCGAAGGGGAGAAGTACCACGGCGTCTGGACCATCACTGCCGTGGACGAGCCGAATGCGTTCAGTTTCGAAGATGGGTTCGCAGACGAGAGCTTCGTGGTGAACCAAGACATGCCGGTCTCCCAATGCACGTACTCGTTCGAGGCGATCGCAGCGGGCACCCGAGCCACCTTCGTCAGCACCTACGCGAGCGCCGAGGCGCTTCAGCAGGTGCTCGACATGGGGATCGTCGAGGGCGCGAGCTCGGCGATCAATCAGATCGACAGCTTTCTCTCCGCGGCCTGACCAGCGCTTCGCCGGGCTGCGGCGTTGGGCTCGTTCCGCGACATCACGGGCCCTGCCGAGCTCGGCCTCCATTGGCCGATGGATCACGTCCTTCGTCGCCCACCCCTCGAAATCCCTGGATCCGTTAGGATCCCAGGGGTTTCGTCGTTTTGCGGGCCCACGAGCGCGAGGTTGGCTACCGACCAGTTGGGGACGGTTGTTTGCCGGCCGCCTAGACCCCATATTTCGTGTCTGTGCCACCAGCAGACAGCTTCACGACCCGTGCGCCAGAGCTGTCGCTATCGATCCCAGGACACGCGGCGTGGCAGGTACTGACGGTCGGTGACGGCCTCATCGACCTCGAGCTTCCAGCCGAGGACGCCGCCCCGAGGGCTAGGCACACCCAGCTCCACCACGTGAGCACGCACGTCGAGGCACGCGAGGTCCTACGAACTGCGAGACCGACGTGTGTGCTGATCACGGAGACATTGCCCGACGGTGATGGTCTGGATCTGGTCGCGGAATGGCCAGACATCCCATTCATCATCGTGGGTCGAGATCGTTCGCACGCCGGGCGGGCCCTGGAGATTGGGGCCCAGGACTACCTCCACGTGAGCGAGCTGAAGCCCGACATCCTGACCCGAGCGATTCAGTACGCGGTCGAGCGAAAGCTGCACGAGAGAGGTCGACGGGAGCTCGAGCACGACGACCGTCTTTCGAGCCTCGGCCGCCTGGCGGCCAGCGTGGCTCACGACATCAACAATCCGGCGTCGTTCGTGGCGGCGAATCTCACCGTTCTCGCCTCGCACGTGCGGTTGTGGGAGTCATTGGTGGAGAGCCTGCACGCGCGACGGGCCGACCCAGCCATCGCCGAGCTCCTGGCCTCGGTGGAGTTGCCAGAACCTCGGGAGGTCACCAGCCTCGTCGGGGAGAGCCGGGTCGGCGTCGAGCGAATCGTCGGCATCGTCCGACAGCTCGGTGTATTCGCTCGCCGCCCCACCGAGCAGGAACCGTTCACTCCGACCTCCCTCAACGAGGTGGTGGAGTGGGCCTGCGTTCTCACTCGCAATCAGATTCAGCATCATGGTCGGCTCGAACTGGATCTCTCGTCGGACCGCCCACTGATCATGGGCCGATCGGGAGCGTTGGCGCAGGTGGTCACCAACCTGCTCGTGAACGCGGCTTTCGCTCTCGCGACTTCGGAGCAGGACGCTCACGTCGTGCGGGTGACCACGCGCGCGGCGGGCCAGGACGTGGAGCTCGTCGTGGAGGATACCGGTCCGGGATTCGCTCCCGCGGTCCTGCGTCGTGCCTTCGAACCCTTCTACACGACCAAGGGGGAAGACGGCTCCGGCCTGGGACTCTCGATCGCCAACGAGATCGTGCTCGCGCACGACGGCCGCATGGACGTGGGCAACCGCACCGATCGGTCGGGAGCGCGAGTGGTCGTTCGATTTCCGCAGACCACCGAGCCCGCGGAATCGGATGGCCCCTCGTATTCTTCCGCTGAAACCGAAGACCCCGGCCTCTTCCGAATCCTCGTCGTCGACGACGAGCCTTCCATCCGTCGCGCCTACCGCCGGCTCCTTCGGCCCCATGAGGTGGTTGGTGAGGATGCGCCGGCCGCCCTCGAGCGACTCGAGGGTGGCGACCTGGCCTTCGACTTGATCGTCTGTGACGTGATGATGCCGGGAGTCGATGGCCTCGGCGTGTACCGAGAGCTCGGCCGAATCGCCCCGGAGTTACTCGACCGGTTCGTGTTCAGCACCGGCGGTGCGTTTCGCGACGAGGTCCGCGCGTGGCTGGAGAAGACGCCGGTACCGTTGCTCGCCAAGCCGACATCTCGAGACGAGATCCTCGCGGTCGTATCGGAACGACGACGGAGGGCGCGTTGACCGTCGCGGGCATCCTCGCCGTCGCCGGCGCGCTACCCGCTCGGGTTCGCCGAAACGACTTCTGGCAGGACGTCGTGACCGACCGGCGGGGCGACGTCTTCGAGCAGCCGACGGTCGCGATGCTTCGGCAGCAGGGAGTGGATCCGGAGGTGGCCCCGAGGTTGGCTGCCGAAGCCGGGGACCCGTTCCTCGGCGCCGTCGAACGGCGCGTTCTCGAAGACGGGCGCTCGCCGTCGGACCTGGAACACGAAGCATGCGCACAGGCGCTCGAGCGCAGCGGTGTCGCGCCCGATGAGGTCGACCTGCTCCTGACCTTCTCTCACCTCGCTGACGTGGCGGCCCCGAGCAATGCCCCACTGCTGGCCGACCGGCTGGGTCTGCGCTCGGACGTGTTGGCCTTCGGGGCGGAGCGCGAGGGCGCGTCGCTGCCGATGCATCTCGAGCTGGCTGCTCGGTTGATCGGCACCGGCCGCTATCGGCATGCGTTGCTCGTTCAGAGCGCGATCACGAGTCGGCTCTCCAACCCTGCGAACATCACTTCTCGAGTGTTGGGGGACGCCGCGGTCGCGACGGTGATGGGTCCGGTGCCGGTAGGGCAGGGGTTCGTCGATGCCGGCCACGCCACGCTGGGCAGTTTCCATCGCATGGCCCAGCTGCTGCCGCAGCCGGACCACTGGGCGACCCCCTGGTACGACGGTGAAGCGCATCGATCGAAGCTGACCTGGCAATCCCCCGATCCCGCGCTCTCCCGCCGGATGGGCGCCCAGCTCGCGACCGTGTTCGAGTCGGTCGCCGTGCCGCTGCTCGCCCGGGCCGGCGTCGAAGCATCGGACCTGGACTGGCTCGTGAGCTACGAACCTCGCCCATGGGCGCCGGCCGTGTTCTGTGAGCGTCTCGGTCTCGGCCCGGAGCAGACCGTGTCTCGGTTCGCTCAAGTCGGCTATCCGCTCGCGGCTAGCGTAGGCTTGGCTCTGGAGGCGCTCGCAGACTCCGGTCGCGCGAGCGCCGGGGACCTGGTTCTGATCTATTCCAAGGGATCGGGTGCCCACAGTTCAGCGGTTCTTTTCCGTTGGTGCGGTTAGAGATATCCTTCAGCGATCCAAAGCGACAACTCAGAGACCTACGTGTCCAGCGCTCCTTCCCTCGAATTGCTCGAAGTGACCGACGACCACGCGTTCGTGGTGGTGGGGCCGGTCGCGTGCGTCATTTGGCGAGGGGACATCCTCCGCGGTGCCATGGAAGGCACGGAGCGGTTGGGGATGCGGGCTCTCGAGAACTCTCCACGTGGGGCCGCACTGCTCTTCTACCCGGAAGGGTCGACTCCCTCACCGGAGCTTCGGGAGCTCAGCGCTTCGATCAACGAGCGGCTCGCAGCGCGGGGGGCGGTGGGGGTGGCCGGCGTGTTCTCTCAGACCGGCTTCGTCGCAGCGATTCAGCGAGGAATCGCCACTGGGATGACGATTCTCTCGGCGCACTCCTATCCCATGAAGCTCTTCAAGGACACGCCGGGCGCGGTGGCGTGGCTGAGCACCCAACTTCGCCAGCGTGGTGTCGTTGCCGATGTGGATCACATCGCCCATGCGATCGCGGACTTTCGCGCTCGCTACCTGACGCTCGGCGTCAGGGTCGCTGAAGAGGCGAGCTAGCCACCGCTGCGCTCATGGCCCCCTCTGGGGGTCAATGAGTCATCGCACTGAGAGACATCAAGATCAGCCTCGGGCGCCCGTACCTCCGGCCCCGAGCGTCCCACCGTCTTTTGAGGATGCGAGAGGAGCCCAGATCGCTGCTCCGAAGGAGACCCATGTCCGAGCCCACCCCCCTTTCTCTCATCACGTCCCGGCTGAAGGCCACCCCTGCATCGACGGTGGTTTCGGAGACCGCCGCAGCCGCGGTGGTGTCCGTACTCAACGAAGCCGGTGTCGATCGCATCTTCGGCATTCCGGGCGGAACCATCTCGCCCGTGGTGGACGCGTGCCTCGACGGCGCGGGGCCCGAGTTCGTGTCCTGCCAGCACGAGACCATGGCCGTCTATGCCGCCATGGGGTACGCGCGGTCGACCGGTCAACCAGGAGTCGTGGCCGTCACCTCCGGTCCGGGTGCGCTCAACGCTCTGACCGGGTTGTCCGCGTCACGGCTGGACGAGACTCCACTGATCCTCTTGGTCGGAGAGGTGGCGACCACTTCCAGAGGTCGGGCTGCGCTCCAGGACGGTTCGCTCCACGGCATCGACCTCCACCAAGTCGCCAGCTCTCTCGCCAAAGAGTCTCTGATCATCGAACGCCCCTGGGTGGCGCGGGCGCTCACGTCGGAGGCGATACGGCGAGCGACGTCCCGTCCCTACGGTCCTGCGGTGATCCGCATCCCGGTCGACGTGGCTGGACAGCGCGCACCACGCACCAAAGTGAGCCTCGCCAGCGGGATCCACCCGAGCATTCCCCCCGCCGACTTGAGCGCGGACATCGTCCAACACCTACGCGCCGAGCGTACGGCCATCATGCTCGGTGGCCGCGCGTACCAGGCGGGCGCCCGAGGTGTGGTCCGCGCGCTCGCGGAGCGGCTGCGCTGTCCCGTGTTCACGGATCTGGAGGCGAAGGGGCTCTTCCCCGAGAGTCATCCTCTGTCCCTCGGCGTCTTCGGAGTGGGGAGCGCTGGGCGCGCCGAAGCCTATCTCCAAGACGGGGTGGACACGCTGTTGATCGTCGGTGCTCGCCTCGACGACACGACGACGGCCAACTTCAGCGAGCTCATTCGGCCTGCTGGCGGAGTGGTCATTCAGGTGGACTACGATGCCGACCGGCTCGGGCGCTCCTACCCGGTCGACTATGCCCTCGCGGGCGACCCCCGGGTGATCTTGGATCACGTCCTGCGGCAGCTGCCCGAGCCCCTCGACGTGTCGCCACCGCTGACGATCGCGCCGCCCGACCATCGGCCGCTCCAGGATGCTCCGTTCGACCCTCGCGGGGTTCCCGCGGTCCTTCAGCAGGCGCTCCCGAACGACACCATCTTCACCAGCGACATCGGCAACCATCTGGTCTTTGCCGCGCAGGGACTGCGACTCGACACGCCCGGTCGATTCCATGCCTCCCTCGGCCTGGGTGGAATGGGCTCGGGCATCGGCATGGCGATCGGCATCGCGATGGGCGCCCCTCATTCCAGAGTGGTCGGGATCTGTGGCGACGGGGGTCTACTGATGGCCGGCAACGAGCTGGCCACGTGTGCGAGACACGACGTGCCCGTCACCTTCGCCGTCTTCGACGACGGACAGTGGGGCATGGTCGCGCACGGATCCCAGAAGGTGTACGGGCGGAGCCACGACTGGTCCCTCCCCGTCATCGACATCGTCGGCTATGCCCGCTCGCTCGGAGCCAACGCGATTCGGGTCACCACGGAGGACGAGCTCCGCGACGCGCTTCAGCGGTCCCAGAAGGGGACCTGGGTGATCGACATCCCCATCGACCCGACCGTTCGGATCGTGAACCCACGGGACGAGACGCTGAACTTCGGGACCAGGGACGAGAGTCTGAACTGACCTGGCGGTACCGAGCCCGTCAGACGACGCCGTACGCGCCTACCACGAACCAGGTAGGTCGCTTTAGGCTCATGTTGGTAGGGTCGGCCATGCGCTTCGCCCTCCCGTTCTTCGCCGCCTTCGTTCTCCTGGCGTCCGCCTGTTCGGACGAGGGGGGCGGAAGCGGTTTCATGAGCGCGTGCTTCGTCGACAGCGACTGCGCCGACGGCTTCGTCTGCGCGGAGGGCGGGCCCTCCGACCAGCCCTACTGCACGCTCGAGTGCTCGGCGGTGAACGACCCCTGCGAGGAGCGCTTCGGCGACCGGGCGTATTGCGCCGCCGGGGCGTTCAACTGTCGGGTTCGCTGCGACTCCGACTCCGACTGCCCCGGCGACTCGGTCTGCCCGGACATCTGCCGCGTGCCCTGAGCCGTCTGGGACCATCGTCCACGCCGCGGTCGACGACGACCGGATGTTTTCTTCACGTCGACCGATGAATTCTCCCAGCGAGGTTCGTCCAAGTCTCGAACCCCCAAGAGGAGACGAGAGATGAACTACGTGGATGGATTCGTGGCCGCCGTGCCGACCGACAAAAAGGAAGAGTACCGCGCGCATGTCGAGGCCGTGTCGGCGGTTTTTCGCGAGTTCGGTGCGCTCGCGGTCATCGAGTGCTGGGGGGACGATGTCCCCGAAGGCAAGGTCACGGATTTCCGCCGAGCCGTTCAGCTGCAGCCGAACGAGACCGTGGTGTTCAGCTGGGTCGCGTGGCCGGATCGCGCCACACGGAACGCTGCGATGAAGCGCGTGATGGCAGACCCGAGGCTGCACCCGGACGTGAACCCGATGCCATTCGATGGTCGACGCATGATCTTCGGTGGCTTCGAAGTACTGGTCGAGGCTTGACTCGGTGGAGGCCCGAACCGGAGGAGTGGCGATGCTGACCGACGAACTGGAACGGCTGCGCCCCTCGCTCTTCGGCCACTGCTACCGAATGCTCGGTTCGCCCGCCGAGGCAGACGACGCGGTGCAGGAGACCCTGGCCAAGGCCTGGAGCGCGCGCGGTTCCTTCGAAGGAAGGAGCGAGCGCTCGACTTGGCTCCATCGCATCGCGACGCACGTGTGCATCGACCAGCTCCGGGCTCGGGGGAGACGCCATCTGCCGGTGCAAGACCACCCGGCAGGCACCGCAACGGATGAGCTCGTGGCGCGCTCCTCCGAGCACTGGATCGAGCCGGTGCCCGACGGCGCGGCTCTTCCGGGCGACGTCGACCCGGAGCGGCGCGCGGTGCTCCGTCAGAGTCTCCGGCTCGCGTTCGTGGCGGCGGTGCAGCGGCTCCCCGCCCGCCAGCGCGCCGTGCTCCTGCTCAAGGACGTCCTCGGATTCTCCGCCGACGAGATCGCCGAGACCCTCGGGACCACGCGGCCGGCGGTCAACAGCGCGCTTCAGAGGGCGAGGGCTTCCCTCGCGGCCACGCAGCTCGGACTCGCCGACCCGGAGATGACGAAAGCTCAGCGAAGCCTCGTCGAGGAGTACGTGGACGCATTCCACGACTACGACATCGATCGACTGGTGGGGCTCCTCACCGAGGAAGCGCGGATGTCGATGCCGCCGTACACCCTCTGGCTCGAGGGGCCCCGTGCCATCGGGGCTTGGTTCCTGGGGAAGGGGGCGGCCTGTCGAGGCTCTCGCCTCGTGCCGACCGCCGCCTGCGGCTCGGTCGCGTTCGCCCAGTACAAGCCCGTCGGGGCCGAGTTGCGAGCGTGGTCGCTCGTCGTGCTGGAGCTCTCGGACCACCGCATCACCACGATGACCCATTTCCTCGACGTCGAGACGCTCTTCCCTCGCTTCGGTCTCGAGCTCGCTCTGCCGCGTGACGCCGGAACCCGCCTGTGACTCGTCTCTCCTGCGACTGTGGCGCGACCACGCTCGACGTCGATGGTCCGCCGATTCTCGCGGCCGAGTGCCACTGCACCAGTTGCCGTACGGCTGGCCACCAGCTCGAAGCGCTCGGGTGTCCCCCAGTGCTGGCACCGAACGGCGGCACACACTTCGTCGTCCATCGAAAGGACCGCATCTTCCTGGCCAGCGGCGGCGACGAGCTCGCCGCGTTCCGCCTGAGTCCAGACGCGACGACCCGGCGAGTGATCGCTCGCTGTTGTCGAACCCCGATGTACCTGGAGTTCTCGGGCGGGCACTGGCTGAGCCTCTACGCTGCCCTCTGGCCGGTGGAGCCCCCGCCCCCCGAGCTGCGGACGATGACTCGCGATGTCCCTGCCGGGACCACGCTTCGGGACGACATTCCGAACGCGCGGACCCACACCGTCTCGTTCATGGGCCGGCTACTTTGGGCGTGGGTGCGGATGGGGTTCCGGAATCCAGCCGTCGCCGACGTGACGAGAACGTTCCCCAGCTGAGCTCAGCCCGGCCCGCGAAATGCCCGACCGTTCGCACTCCCGGGTCGCCGAGGCGCGCGCATTCTACGACAGGCGCCAGATGTAGACCGGCGGTCCCCGGTCCGGATCGCGACCACCCGCCGCGACTCGTTCGTCGTCGAGCCAGGTCACCGCGAGCAACGCCTCTTGCCGACCGTGCACGTCGAGCACGGTCTCGCGCGACGCGACGTTCCAGACCTTCAGCGTCCCGTCACCGAGCGCCGCGGCGAGGTGCTCGCCGCTCGGCGAGAAGGCGAGGGCGTTCGCGGGGCTCGTGACTTCCCAGTGTGCGGTCGCGGCCCAGCCCTCGGTCTGATCGTGCAGCACCACGGACTGTCGCCCAGAGGTCGCGACCGTGGTGCCGTCGGGCGCGAAGGCGGCGGCGCTCACGTGCGCGGCAGGGATCATCGCGGTCTCCGTCCCCGTGACCGGGTCCAGCAGACAGATGCTCTCCTGGCTCTTGCCGGCGGCCGCGACCGAGCTCCCGTCGTGCGCGATCGCGAGCGGTCGACCGCCGGGCTTTCGCTCCCACGCGAGCTGGCGCTCCTCGGTGATGGCGAGCAGACGCTCGAAGGCCTCGTCCGCGATCAGGAAGGAGCCGTCGGGGGCCACGACGAGCTGCGTGACCTTCGCTCCCTCGTGGAGCACCTCCGGCAGCTCGAGCTGGTCGAGCACTCGGCGACGAATCCCTGTGGTCGAGCCGTAGAGCACGGCGCCGGTGACCCCGATGGCCACGGCCCAGTGCTCGTCCTCGTCCTTCATCGCGAAGCGGTTCTCGATGGATTCACCATCGACGCTCCAGCCGAGGAGCTCGCCGCTGGTACCGGCCGCGACGAGCAGCCCGTCGCGCGCGGCGAGCGCGGCCACCTGGAGCACGGGCGTGTCTCCGAGCGTCCGTGGCGCGCCGGTCGGTTCGCGGACGTGGAGGGCCGGGGCGAGGGCGGCCAACGCCTCCGGTGGATTCAATCGTGCCGCGTGCTCGAGCCGCTGCCGGTCGGAGGTGTCGGCGGAGTAGACGCTCACCACGATCCGATGGCGGTCTTCGCCTTCTCCGAAGAGCCCCTCACCGTCGAGCGCCTTCAGCGCGCGGAAGCACGCCTCCAGTCGGGCGGCGACCTCCTTGGCGAACTCCTCCTCCCCGAGCTCGTAGGGATCGGGGCGCGCGGCGAGGACGGTCTGGACCCGATCGAAGCGGTCCTCGCCCCAGAGATGGAGCGGCGAGCGCGAGAGCGCCCAGCGATCGGCCGTCGCACCCTCCGTCTCCAGGGATGCCAACCCGCCTTCGGATCCCGCAGTCGGACCGACGAAGAGCACATCACGAGTGACGTAGAGCCCGAAGGCGTAGAGGGCATCGTCCGGTCGCTCGTTGCGGAGCGCCTCCCAGGTGTCTCGAACGGCTGCCCGCAGCGCCTCCTCGAGGGTGTCGTCCGCGCTCACCTCGCCATCATAGGACGGGAGCAGCCGGCCGGGTGGCACCTTTCGTCGCTGTAAAATTCGACCGCCGTTTGCGTGACAGCCCCGAACCGTGTGTGTTACAGTCATGTGACACGATGCACTTGAGGCTCATTCAGGGCGGACTCGCCCACGCAGCTCGAGAATCCCGAGAAGTTCGGTTTTCTGGGGAGTTCGTGCGTCGACCGGACCGGCCGCCGCCGCCCCGGGAGCCGGACTCGTCCCTCGCGACCGTGTCACTCGGCGTCGCGGGGCTCGGTCTGATGCTCCTGCTCTTCTTGCTCTGAGCCGCGTTCGCGGCCTCAGCCGCTCTGGAAGATCGCCGCGAAGGCGATCCCGCAGCCGATGCACAGGCTGATGAAGATCATCAGCAGCGCCACGAGGAGCCCCGCCGCGTTGCCGGTCCCGCGACCGAGCGCGGCTCGGAAGGCCACCTGTTGGTTCGCGAGGGTGGTGACGTCTTCACCCGCGTTGGTGCTCCGCCGATCGCTGATCACCGCTTGCGGGATGAGCGCCGGGGTCTGGGCCCTCAGGGTCTCCGGTGCGCGCCGCACCGCGGTTCCCACGGCGACGAGCTCGACCATCCCCTGACCGATCTCCCGGATCGTCAGGCGGGTGCTGACGACCTTCTCCGCGCCGATTGCCTGTGCCTCGCTGCGGAGCAGCTCGACGCAGTTCTCGCGGGCGTCGTAGATCATCTTGGTGACCTCGGGGAGCTCGCCGCGCTTCACTCCGCGGACCAGCGCGCCGAGTCCCGCGGCCACACCGAGCGAGTACACGCTCGTCGCCATCACGAGCTGCTGCGGCGCGTAGCCGAGCGCCGCGAGGTTCCAGAGCTCCTCGCCGCTGAGCTCGCTGGTCACGACCTGCCCATCCGGGAGCGCCGGTTGATGGCTCGCGGTGCCGGTGAGGAGCAGCTCGACGGTGCCCGGCCCGTAGGGGAGCATCTGCAGCTGGAGGTCGACGACCGCGTTCGCGCCTTGGCGGGAGGCGTCGTCCATGAGCCGGCGCAACGCCGTGTGGCGGATCTCGTTGTACATCGCCGAGAACTCCTTCACCTCGCCGCGCGCGAGCGTCCGGAACGAGCCGACGATGCCGCGGCCGAGCCCGAGGGCGTACGCGACGTTGCCGAGGGCGAAGCGGATCGGGCGGTACCCGAGATCGAGCTGTGACCAGAGACCGATCCCCGAGGCCGCGGTGCTGAAGAAGGGAGCGCTCGAGCCCTGCGCGTGGACACCGGTCCCCTGTGCGAGGAACTCGGTGAAGCCCGCCAGCCGGCCGAGCCGGCTGCTCACGCCGGTGACACCGATCGCTCCGTCCTGCTTCGCCTCCCCCTCCATGCGAGCGATCGCCGCCTGGCGGCCCTCGTTGATCATCGAGGTGATCTGGGTGATCTCGCCGCCCGCGACCGAGCGACCGAACGAGCCGATCGCCCCCGCCAGGCCCATCGAGTAGACGCTGTTGCCGACCACGATCTCGCCAGGCGAGAGTCCCTTCTGCGCCAGGCAGAAGATCTCGTTGCCGCTCATTCCCGCGATGTGAACCATCGCGCGGAGGGTACTACCGAACGAGCGCGACCAAGGAAGCCAAGGTCGCGACGATCTCTTCGGTGTCGGCTGGCTTGGAGAGGTGCGCCTGGAAGCCGGCGCGGAGCGCGCGCAGTCGATCGTCGCGTCGCGCATAGGCGGTGAGCGCGACCGCCGGCGGCTGGGGGTCGAGCGGGAGCGCCCGAATGGCCTCGATGAGCTCGTAGCCATCCATCCCGGGCATCCCGATGTCGCTCACGATGATGTCGGGGCGAAGCCCGGCGTCCAGCTGTGCGAGCGCGTCCGTCGCGTCGACTGCTTCGTGCACGGTGGCACCGGCCATCCGGAGGACCTGGGCCATCAACGCGAGCGAATCCGGCACGTCCTCGATCACCAGAACGTCGGTTCCGTCGAGGGGCATCCCGCGGCTCGCCGGGGCTTCTGAGGTGGGGGTCGGAGTCATCGATCGACGGTCGCGTCGAGTGGGCGCCGTGCGCCGGTGGAGACGGGAAGACGCCTCTCGCCATTACGTGACAATCGCTCAGGCGCTCTGTCGTTCGGCATCCTCGAACTCGCCGTCCGGTGTGTCGCGATCCGGGTGCTCGAGCGGGAGCACCACCGTGAACATGCTCCCTTCGTCGATCGCGCTGTCGAGGTGGATGGTGCCGCCGAGCGCCTTCACCAGACGCGCCACCAGCGCGAGCCCGAGACCCACCCCGCCGTATTGCCTTTCGTCACCGCCATCCACCTGCCGGAAGGGCTCGAAGATCGCGTCCTGCGTCTCGCGAGCGATGCCGATGCCCGTGTCGGTGACCGCGAATCGCATCCCATCGCGGGTCCGGCTGACGGCCAGGTGGACCCGCCCGCCCTCGGGCGTGAACTTCACTGCGTTCGAGAGCAGGTTCACGAGGATCTGACTCAGCCGACCCCGGTCGGTGAGGAGCGTCGTGGCGTCGGGCGCGACCTCGCTGGTGAGCTCGAGCTTCTTGGTGCCGACCATCCAGCCGACCGAGCTGGTCACCGCCTCCACGAGCTCGCGGACCGGGACGGGCGCGAGCCGGAGGTCGAGCTTGCCGGCCTCCGCGCGGGTCAGCGAGAGCAGATCGTCGACCATGCGGAGCAGGCCTTTGGCGCTCTCGCGGATGTCTCGGTGTGCGCCCCGCTGCTCGTCGGTCACCGGTCCGTAGATCTCGGCCTCGAGCAGGTCTGTCAGGCCGGTGATCCCGTGGATCGGAGTGCGCAGCTCGTGGGTGACGTTGGCCATGAAGTAGGTGCGCTGCGTCCCGGCCTCGAGCAGGTCTTCGGTGCGCTCCTGGAGCGCCTTTCGCTCGCGCTCGAGCACTGCCAGCACGCCCGTCGTGAACCAGGTGGTCGCGCCGAGGACGAACGCCGCGTAGGCGAGCATCAGGCCGAAGCGCGGCAGGGTCAGCGCATCGAGCTCGGCGGCGGGCGGCTGCTGCACTGGGAGGATGCCGCCGTAGACCAACGAGAGCATGGCCGCGTAGAGCGCGAAGCTGACGCTCGCGACGATGGTGGTCGCCGTCCGGTTGGTGAAGAACGCGAAGATCGTGATCTCGATGACGTAGGTCACGAAGAGCGGGCTGAGCGGCCCGCCCGTGTAGTAGATCGCGCCGGTCAGGCAGATCAGGTCCGCCATGGTGTTGAGGCCGGCCATCGCCAGCACGCCGCGCTTCGCCAGGTGCGCGAGCCAGGCGAAGGTGTTGGCGAGGACCTTGACACCGATGAGCGCGTAGATGCCCACGGTGTGCGGCACGACACCGAGCTCACCGGCGATGAACGCGAGCACGAGCAGGGCACCGACGACGGCGTAGCCGCTCCAGATGCTCAGTCGGAGCTTCTCGCGGTTGTCGGGCCGGTCGATCTCCTTCAGCCAGCGCGGCTGGCGCAAGCGCTAGCTCCGTCCGATCAGCTCGTGCACGCGCTCCATCAACACGTTCATGTCGAAGGGCTTCATCAGGTAGCCGTCGGCCGACAGCTCTTCCGAGTAGCGGGTCGCGTGTTCCTGGTCCGTGTACACGGCGCTCATTAGCAGGACCGGCATCGAGCGGCCCTGCGGGCTGCGCTTCACCTCGAAGCAGACCTCGAAGCCGTTCTTCCGTGGGAGCTGGATGTCGATCAGCATCAGGTCCGGGGTCTCCTCGCCGAAAGCGCTCACCCCTTCGGCGCCGGTCGTCGCCAGCCGCGTGCGGTAGCCGTGGGCTTCGAGCAGGTTCGTCAGGAGCTTCGCGTTCAGCGGGTCGTCCTCGACGATGAGGATGGATTTCATGGGGACCTCCGGTGAGAGCCGTTCGCCTCAGGATAGATCGCTCCCTCGCTCCGGGGGTAGTAACCGTTGTTCAGGCCCCGACCGTCGGGCATCCTGCATGGCGGGGGGCGCTCCCCCGAACGGAGGGAAGAGGGAACGATGTCGGAAAACGGTGGCAAGAACTGGGTCGGAATCGCGGTGTTCATCGGCGTGCTCGTCGTCGTGAACGTTCTCTCCCACGTCTTCGAGTGGGGCTTCATCCTCTACTGAGCCCCCACGGGTGAGGCTCCGCGACAAGTGGGGAGACGTGCTCCTCGCCGCCACCGCGCTCGGTTGGGCCGCGCAGATCGCGTTCCGTCTCGGCGAGGGGTCGCGCTCCGTCTGGATGGATGGGGCGCTGGTCGGGCTCGATCTGGTCGTCGCCGCCCTCTTCCTCTGGCGCGTACCCGTGAAGGACGGACCGCGGCTCCCCTTGGTGCTCGGCGCCGCAGCCGTCGCGGCGGCTGCCATCGCCATGTCGGCGGTCGAGGGGCCATGGTCACCCGCAGCGCAGGCCGTCTTCGTCGTCGGTGCCGTCGGCACCGCCGTCTCGCTACTCACGCTGGGTCGAAGCTTCGCGGTGCTCCCGGCGCAGCGACCGATCGTCAGCCGTGGTCCCTACCGGCTGCTGCGCCATCCCGCCTATGCCTGCGAGCTGATGATGCTCGTCGCGGCGCTCAGCCCCGGCGGATGGGTGGCGTGGTCGATCGGTGGTCTCGCGGTGGCCTTCCAGATCGTTCGCGTGCTCATCGAAGAGCGCCTCCTCGCCGAGGACCCCGCCTACCGCGACTACAGCCGCACCGTCCGCTACCGCCTGCTCCCGCTCGTCTTCTGACGGCCCGACACCGGCCCGTGCTAGACCCGGGGGGTGAACGAAGCCTTCGTCTGTCCGACTTGCGGCGCTCCGCTGAAGACCACGCCCGATGGGCTCGAGTGCACGGATGACGACGAGAGCTTCCCCAAGCTCGGTCCCTTCTGGGTGCTCCAGCCGGCCGCGGACCTCGCGCTCTCACGGCACCGGGACGCGTTCCTGGCGGCGCTCGCCGAGACCGGCGAGGTGCCACGCTCGGCGCTCGCCCACATCGAGGCGGCGCACCGGCACCATCGCGCGGAGCCGGAGCCGCTGAAGGACGACATCACGGGCCCGGAGGAAGGCATCGCCGATGTCGGTGGTCCAGATGGTCCCGCGAGCGACGCGCTGTCGGCGTTGGACGCGCTGACCCTCCAGCACGGTCCGCTCGCCATGCTCCAGCAGCGACTGGCGGTCCCCGACGGGAGCTTCTCCCGCGTCGCCGAGATCGGTCCCGGCGCCGGTCGGCTCACCCGCTCACTGGCCCCGCTCACCGAGGAGCTCGTGCTCGTCGACAAGGTGCCGCGGACACTCTGGCGAGCGAAGACGCTCGTCGCCCGCGACGGTCACCCACCACCGGTGCTCGTGGTGGCCGAAGCCGACGCGCTCCCGCTCGCCCCCGACGCCTACGACCGGATCGTGGCCATGAACGTCATCGATCTGCTCGACGACCCTGCCGGCTTCCTCGAACGAGCGCTCGCCGCGCTCACCCCCGAGGGGCAGCTCCTGCTCACCACGCCGGACCCCGGCCTCGGCGCGACCTCGAGCGACGTCCTGGCCGAGCTCGTCGAAGCCCTCGGCGGCCAGGTACTCGAAGTCGTCGACGGCCTCCCGTGGCTCCGCCACGTCAGCCCGAGACACCGCCAGGTGTACCTCACCCAGCTCCTCGTCGCGACGCGCTGACCAGCCACGTGCACGTTCGCGCACGTGCACGAGATTTCCCGGCGCCTACGAGGTCGACTCGTCCGCCCGCCACCACCACCCGTCACCGGCCGGCAGCACTTCACGCGGATCGCCCTCGAAGACGACGGAGTTGGTCGGCGTCTCCTGGAGCGTCAGTCGCCGCACCCGCAGCGCGCCGTCGAGCTCGTCGTCCAGGATCGCCTGACACTTCGCCGCGAGGAGCGCAGCCATCAGCTCGGTGGTCGGGTCGCCCGGCGTGACGATCAGGCGCCACTCACCGAAGCGCTCCTTGGCGATCGCGAGGAGCGGATCGGTGGTCGAGAGCTGGAAGCCGTGGTCGAGGCGCTCGTCGACGAAACGGTGCCAGCGCGACTTCGCGCGACCGAACTCGACGAGCATGTTCGCGTCCCCATCGAGCGCGCGAGGCTCCGCCGACACGAGCTCGACCGTGACGTACTCGTCGTGGCCGTGGGGAGTGGCGCACTTGGCCGCCGCGCCGCTCGTCAGCCGGTGCGCCATCGAGAAGCGCCGGCGGAAGCGGAGCGCGAGGCTCACGACTCGCCCTGAGCGATCTCGGCCACCGCCTGGTGGTTGTGGATGCTCTCGTCGTTGACGACGCGGACCCGGAACGCACCCACGCCCGGGTGGGCCACGAGCTCCGCCGCGACACCGCGCGCCATGTCTTCGACGAAGACCGGGTTGTCGTAGGCCTGCATCGTCACGTGGCGCTCGTCCGCCCGCTTGATGATCGGGAGGATGGGGGCGGACCCGTGGGCCTCCGCGATGGCCGCGAGCGCGTCGATGGTCACGCCTTCACCCACGGGAGACACCCGCAGGTACACCCGGCCGCGCTGGTTGTGCGCGCCGTAGTCGCTGACCGCCTTCGAGCAGGGGCAGAGGCTCTGCACCGGCACGGTCACCTCGAGTGTGCACTGGGTCCCGGTGGCGCCGAGCCGACCCTCGAGGACCACGTCCAGGTCGAGGAGCCCGGTCGCGCCGCTCACGGGCGCCGTTCGGGACACGAAGTAGGGGAGGGCGAAGCGGGCGTGGACCGTCTCGGCGTCCAGCCGCTCGCGGGTGTCCGCCAGGAGCACCGCCAGCCCCTCCAGGTCGAGGGACTCGCGATGCTGGTGGAGCAGCTCGACCAACCGGCTCATGTGGGTCCCCCGCCGATCGGCCGCCAACGACACCTGTAGATCCGCCATGGCCACGGTCGGCCGGCCGAAGGCCACCACCGGCAGGCGGACGCCCGCGACGCCGACCGCATCGAGCGGCAAGCCGCGCTCGTCGGGCTCGTTTTGGACATCACGCATCGGAAAGGGAATCCTCCGGTGTAGCACCGGATCTGGACTTTTCGAGTCGGCGGGCCGGGATCGAGCGGTGCGACGTCGGAGATCCGACACGTTTTTGCCGGATCCGCCGTTCTCTGAGGTAGCATGCGGACCATGGCTGAAGGAGCCGCTTCGATGGGTTGGGAGCCACCGGTGGCACCGGAGGTCCGTCACTGATGGATTTCTGGGTCAGATTCTGGGGTGTTCGAGGGTCCATTGCGTGCCCGTCGCCCCAGCACGTCCGCTACGGCGGGAACACCAGCTGCCTCGAGGTGCACGTCGATGGGACGTCCATCATCTTGGACGCGGGAACCGGGATCCGGAACCTCGGCCAGAGCCTGCTCGAGCGGGGTGTGAAGGAGGCGAAGATCCTCCTCACGCACACCCACTGGGACCACATCAACGGGTTCCCTTTCTTCACCCCGGCCTATGTCCCGGACCACGACTTCGAGATCCGCGCCGGTCATCTCTATGACGCCGGCGGCGTCGAGCGAGTCCTCGCTGGACAGATGGCGCGACCGACCTTCCCGGTGCCCCTGACCGCCCTGCAGGCAGACCTCAAGTTCACCGACTTCAAGGCCGGCGACACGTTCGAGATCAATGGCGTGACCATCAAGACCGCGCCGCTCCAGCACCCGGACGGAGCCACCGGCTACCGCATCGAGGCCGACGGTCGGTCGTTCTGCTACATCACGGACACCGAGCACGTTCCCGGCGAGCCCGACGAGAACATCCTCGAGCTCATTCGCGGTGCGAACCTCGTGGTCTACGACAGCACGTACACCGACGAGGAGTTCCCCAAGCACATCGGCTGGGGTCACTCCACGTGGCAGGAGGGCGTCCGGCTCGCCAAGGCCGCGAACGTCGAGCGCCTCGCGATCTTCCACCACGACCCGTACCACGACGACGACTTCATGGACGACGTCGCCGAGCAGGCGAAGGCCGAGTGGGACGGAGCCTTCGTGGCCGTCGAAGGCATGCAGGTCGACATCTGAGCAGGCGCAACGCGCCGCTCAGATCCCTTGCCCTTGCCCTTGCCCTTGCCCTCGAGTCCGAGGGCCAGACCTACTCCCGCAGCCGCCCGATGAGCTCGGCGAAGTTGCAGGGCCGGAAGCGCGCGTCGAGCTGGAAGACCAGGATCTCGTCCCACGCGTCCTTCACCGCTCCCGTCGATCCCGGCAGCGCGAAGAGATAGGTCCCGCCCGCCACGCCGGCCGTGGCCCGCGACTGGATCGTGGAGGTCCCGATCTTCTGGTAGCTGAGCCAACGGAAGAGCTCACCGAAGCCGGGGATGGCCTTCTCGTAGACCGCCTCGAAGGCTTCGGGCGTGATGTCTCGACCGGTCACCCCGGTGCCGCCGGTGCTGAGGACCACCTGCACCTCGGGGTCGGCGATCAGCTCCCGGAGCACCGCTTCGAGCCCGGCTCGGTCATCGGGGACGATGCGCTTGTGGACCAGCCGGTGGCCGGCCGCCTCGACCCGTTCGACCAGGATGGCCCCGGAGCGGTCGTCCTCTTCGGTGCGAGTATCGCTCACGGTCACGACCGCGATGGAGAGGGGGACGAAATCCCTCGACTCGTCGATCATCGGAGCCCTCCCCGGGCGTGGTCGGTTCGCCGGCCGTGCATGGGCTCAGCGTGTCCCACCCAGTGGATTTCGGCCAATGCGAACACCCACGCCTCGGGACAATCCGGTCCCACCTATTGCAATCCTGGGCCCCCTGTGGCATCGATTCGCCCCCTTCGTTTCGAAGGCCTGGAGCATCGATGGCAAGCAAGAAGAAGGCAAAGGCCGAGAGCACCACCAGCTCGAAGCCTCAGATCGAGCCCAAGGCTCATCCCGACTCGGGCCTCACCAAGAAGCAGGTGAAGGCGCTCTACGACAAGCTGCTCTCCGAGCGCGATCGGGTGGTCCAGGGCCACGGCGCACACCTCTCCGACGCGATCTCGAACGTCGACCCGCTCTCCGACGAGATGGACGTCGCCCAGCGCCACACCGAGCAGGCGTATCTCATGCGCTTCGCCGACAAGGAGCGAAAGCTCCTCGTGCAGATCACCAACGCCCTCGAGAAGCTCGAGACCGGCGAGTACGGCGTCTGCGAAGGCACCGGCGAGCCCATCAGCCTCAAGCGCCTCGAGCTGCGCCCCTGGACCCGCTACTCCGTCGAGTACAAGGAGCAGGTCGAGCGCGAGCGCAAGCAGCACCAGCGCTGATCGGCGCAACGCGCCGATCCCCTCACCCTCACCCTCGCCCTCACCCTCACCCTCAGGAGAAGAGGGCGACGTGCGTCACCCACAGAACACCGGGCTCGACCAGGCCATCTCGCCGTCGACCTGCACCACCCGCAGATAGCCATACCCCGGCTCCGGGAAGCGCATCGTCACGTCCAGCGACCCGTCGACCCCATCGACTGCACCGCTGGCCAGCACCCCCGTCGCGCCCACCAGCTCCACCCGCGCGAGCTCGGAAGCACCGACCACGGTCCCGACCACCTGGTGCTCACCAGCGTCGAGCTCGCTCCCCATCGGGTGCCCGCCGACCGTGAAGTCGAGCCGGATCTTCGCCCCGCTGGTCCCGTAGCAACGGCGCTCCTTCAGCGCCGTGAAGATCGCCTCCCGGCTCAACGACGGCGCCTGCACCGCGGTCAGCCCCGTCCGATAGGGGTCGCGCTTGCGGGCCTCACCGTGGTGCCAGAGCAGCCCATGGCTGTCGGTCGAGGCGGTGAAGCCGAAGCGGTGCCCCTTCTTCAGCATCACGTCGACGAGCTGGTCGGTGAGCTCACCCCGCTGCCCGAGCGGGTGGTCGGCGTGCTCGTAGCAACCGTGGCACGAACAGATCTCCCAGGTGGGCTGCCCCGCCGGGTCGTGGCCGGCCTCGTCGGCGCCGGTCCAGCCGATGTGGTGCGGGGCCGCCCACCCACCGATCGCCGCGATCCGCCGAACCAGCTCGGCGCCTTCCGGCACGTCGTCCCGCGACACGATCGGGAGATCGCGCGCCGGCAGGTACACGCACTTGTGGCCGGGACCCGGATACATCTTCCCGGTCCACTCGTAGGCGAGCAGCGTCGCGAAGCGTCCCGGCGCGTCGAAGGCGTCGGCGACCTCCTGCAGGTAGCGCCACTCGCCCGGCCCGGTGCGCTTGCCGAGGAACGACTCGTGGTCGGTCAACGCGACGAAGTCGTCGGCGTAGCGGTCGCGCGCGCGCAGGTAGACCTCCTCGGCGCTGCCCACGCCATCGCTGTGGGCGCTGTGCTGCTGGATGTCGCCGAAGTAGGTGTGGAGCCCGCGCGCCTCCGCGGGGTCGGCCCTGCGCGCCGCGCCGCCCTGGACCGGTCGGCGCTCGTCCACGATCGCCGGCTCGAGCGCGGGAGCGCCACCGGTCGGCGCGGCCATCACGTCCAGCTCGATCGCTCGCCGGTCCCGTCGCGCGACCAGCAGCTCTCCGCTCGTGAGCGTCGCCGCCACGACCCTCCGACCGCGTGAGCCCCAGCTCCCATCGGTGAGGGACTGCCGCGGTCCGAAGCCCGAGGCGTTCAGGTCCTGGCGGTAGAAGTCGTGCGAGCCCCGGCCGAAGAGCGCGACGGCGCCATCCGCACCGACCACGAGCGAAGGGAACTCGAAGGACTGTTCTTCGCCGTGGCGGTCGCGGTCTCGGTCCGTCATCGCCGCGGCGGGTCGGTGCACGGCGCCGTCCGCATCGACGAAGCGCAGGGCGATCCACTTCGACACGTCCCGCTCGCCCGTGTCTTCCCGGACGTCGTGGTGCCAAGCGACCCAGGTCCCGTTCGGCGCGTCCGCGATGGCTGGGCCCGCCGCCATCCCGCGAGCGGCCCAGACGAGCAGTCGCGAACCCTCTCGCTCCAGCCAGAGCTCCGTCTCTCCGGCACCGTTGGCGATCGTCAGGGTCGCGCCCTCGCTCGCCGCCCTCATCTCCGCGGCCGCCGCAGCCACCGCGCCCTGCCCATCGAGCGTCTCGATCGCGGGCACGAGCGGTCCCGGCTCGGGTTCGCCCAGCGACCCCGCGCCATCCACCGGCCACCGAATGACCCGCTCGGAGCCGCCCGCGCCGTCGCACTCCCAGGCGATCACCAGCAACGAGAGGCCGCTCTCGTCCCGTCGAAAGCGGGGCGATCGAAGGTAGCGCTCGGGCGTCTGCGGGAGCTGGGCCATGGCCCATGAATGCCGGACCCATGCGCGCCCGTCCATCCCCGTGCCACAATTGCCGGTGGAATGGCCCCACCGGGACGGGGGTTGACGGCCTCGAAGGCGAAACAACCCTGTCGGAGTCTTCCGACGGCAGCTCCCACGAGACCCTCCCCCATGACCCGAACCCTCCTCGTACCCGTCCTCGCGCTCTCCCTGAGCGCCCCCGCTCTGGCCCAAGACGCGCCGAGCGCCCGCGAGCAGCGGGCCATCGAATTCGCCGAGTCGCTCGGCGACGCCTTTGCGTCGGTCGCCCATCGACTCTCCGACAGCGTGGTCTCGATCCGCGTCGAGGTGCCCGGCCGACCGAGCGGCATCCAGGCCCTCATGGGTGGTGAGAGCCAGCGAGTCATCCGGGGTGGCGGGTCGGGCGTCATCTTCCGCGCCGACGGACACATCCTCACCAACAACCACGTCGTCGGCAGCGCGCGCCGCATCGAGGTTCGCCTTCGCGACGGCCGCACCTTCCCCGCTCGGGTCGTCGGGACCGACCCGGCGACCGACCTGGCCGTGATCAAGATCGACGAGGGCGACCTGCCGGCCGCCCGCTTCGCGTCCCGCGATCGCATCCGCCCCGGCGAGTGGGCGGTCGCCATCGGCTCGCCCTACGGGCTCGACTACACGGTGACCGCCGGCGTCGTGTCGGCGGTCGGCCGGGGCGGCGTCGGGATGAACGAGATCGAGGACTACGTCCAGACCGACGCGAGCATCAACCCGGGCAACTCCGGCGGTCCGCTGGTCAACCTCCGGGGCGAGGTCATCGGCATCAACACGATGATCGTGGGCCGCGGGACCGGCATCGGCTTCGCCGTGGTCAGTGAGCTCGCCGAGCAGGTCGCCAGCCAGATCATCGACACCGGCCGGGTCCGTCGGGCCTACCTCGGCGTCTCCTTCCAGGAGCTCACCCCTGCCCTCGTCCAGCAGATGGGCCTCGACGCAGGCACCAGTGGTGCGCTCATCGCCGGCGTCGAGCCGGGCGGTCCCGCCGACCGAGCGGGCCTCCGCGCGGGCGACGTCGTGACCCAGGTCGACGGCCACGGTCTCGGCGACAGCCAGGAGCTCTTCCGCCGGGTCATCGCCACCCGCGTCGGCAGCCGCATGCAGCTCACGGCGATCCGTGACGGCCGGCGCCGCCAGTTCACCGTCACCACCGGCGTTCGCCCCGACGGTGAGCAGGCCAGCCCGGAGACGCCGGAGACGCCGCCCCAGACTCCCGCGGGCCTCGGGCTCCAGGCGCTGACCCGCCAGGACGCGCGCCGCCGCGGATTGCGTGCCGGGGTGCTCGTCCGCCAGGTCCGTCCGCGCTCTCCCGCCGCACGTGCCGGAATTGTCCCGGGCGACGTGATTTTCGAGGCGGACCGTCGCCGTGTGGCTCGCCCCGAGCAGGTCCAGGCGGCGCTCCGCGACGGCCGAGCGCTGCTGCGCATCAAGCGCGGTCGGGGGGTGCTCTACGCCCCGCTTCGGCTGCGCTGATCGGACGTCCAGGTCGCCATCTCCACCGATGGTGGTGAAATGAAGGGCGAGGGCGGTAGCTGTGATACAAAGCTGCCCATGGCTGAGGCCGCCGAAATGCGGTCGGGAGCCCCTTCTGTGACTGCATCAGCCGCTGGCGAACAACCCGACGAGGCGGAGAGCGACGAGTCCGCTGACGCCGAGGTGAATGAAGAGGCCTCCGGCGCGTCCAAGCGTGGGACCAAGACGACCGCCAAGGAACGCGAGCGGGACAAGGAGCTCGTGGCCCTCGCCCAGCGAGGGGATACGGACGCCTTCCGCGAGCTCTTCGACCGGTATCACCGGCGGGCTTTCGCGGTCGCTCTCGGTGTCGTGAAAAACAAGCAGGACGCGCTGGACATCGTCCAGGACGCCTTCATCAAGGTCCACAAGCACATCCAGAACTTTCAGGGGACCGCCAGCTTCTACACCTGGCTCTACCGCATCGTCATGAACCTCTCCATCGACCACGTCCGCAAGGCCAAGAAGGGCCGGGACCTCGACTACGACGACAAGGTCGGTCGAGACGACGAGAACGTCGCGGGCGATGGAGCGATCCTCCCGACCATGCTGGACGCCAACCCCCGCAAGACCGTCTTGCGGCGGGAGCTGGCCGACGCCATTCGAGAAGCCCTCGACTCCCTCTCCGAGGATCACCGCGCCGTGATCCTCCTCCGGGAGGTCGAGGGGCTGAGCTACGAAGAGATGGCCCGCGTGCTCGAGGTCCCCAAGGGGACCATCATGAGCCGACTCTTCCACGCCCGGCGCAACATGCAGAGCGCCCTCGCGGAATACGTGCAGGGGGATTTGGACATCCAGAGTTAGACCATGACCCACATCGACGACGACAAGCTCCAGCGCTTCTACGACGGCGAGCTCACCGAGGGTGAGGCGCTGGTCGTGGGCCGCGACGTGGACGCGTCGGAGCTCGAGCAGGAGCGGGTCGCTCAGATGGAGCGGCTCGGGGACATCCTCCGCGCGAACGCCGAGGGCGAGGCCGAGTCGATCGACGCCGATGCGCTCTTCCTGCGTATCGAGCGCGGCATCGAGGCCGAGCCGGCTCCGCGGCTGAAGCTCATCGAGGGCCAGAAGCGCAAGCAGCGCAACACCGCCGTGGTCGCCGTCGCCATGGCGATCGCCGCCGCGGTGGCCATCGCCTTCCTGGCGCAGCCGTCGACCGATCCCGACATCGCCAACAGCGTTCACCCCGACGAGGGTCGCGAGCGGGTCGCTGGCGGAGGTACCGTCGAGATCGACGACCCGACCCACGTGCAGCTCCACCCGCCTGGGGGGTCCTCGGTCGAACGAGTCGAGTTCGGTGCGAATACCGGCACCGTCTTCGAAGTCGAAGGGGAGCAAGGCCAGCCCCTGGCCGTCGTTTGGATCGCCGAAGAATAGGCGCAAGAATAGAGCCCACCATGAACCCCCTGACCACCATCCTCCGATTCGCCCCCCTGGCCGCGCTCGCGCTCGCGCTGATGGCCGGCCGCGCGGAGGCTCAGGACCGCGTGAGCGCCGAGGTGATCGTGGTGCTCGCCAAGGAGTCTGCCGGCACGGTCGACCCCGCGCTCGCAGACATTCCCGCGCTCCAGCGCGCGCCGTTCAACGCCTTCCAGTCGATGGAGATCCTCGACCGCAAGCGCGAGCAGCTTCGCGCGGGCGTCGATCGGGACGTCGCGCTCCCGAACGGCCGCACGCTCCGTATCCGCCTCCAGCGCGTGATGCCGGACGGACGCTACCGAGTTCAGGTGTCCATCAACCGCCCGGAAGCAGACGCCTATCTGCCCCTGCTCCAGGTGGTCACCGCCCCCGGCGACCCCTTCTTCGTGGCGGGTCAGTCGTACCGTGGCGGCACGCTCGTCATCGGGGTCCGAGTCGGCTCCACCTCCGGTTGAGGACCGTTGCCGGTGTGAGTGCTCACGCGCGCCCGAAGTCGGCGTGACAGCGAGGTAGCGAGGCGATAGCTTCGAGGGCCGTTCGGTCATGAGTCGTTTCGTCCGATGCCCACACTGCAACCTTCCGCATGACGCGGAGGAGACCGAGTGCCCGATGACCGGGAAGCCGATCGCCCTCGAGAAGAAGGTGATCGAGCGCCCGCCGGTGAAGCCCGTGTGGCGGATGTCGATCCCGTCGCAGGGCGACGTCGAGATGGAGGAGTCGCCCTCGGTCACGCGGCTCTTCGGGATGACGATCGACAACAAGTACCGCATCGAAGACATGATCGGTCGCGGCGGCATGGGCGTGGTCTACCGCGCCGAGCACACGGGGCTCCGCCGCAAGGTCGCGATCAAGGTGCTGCTCCGCGGTCACGGGTCCGGCTCCGACGCCAAGAAGCGCTTCGAGCGCGAGGCGCAGGCGGCGGGTCGCCTCGGTCACCCGAACATCGTCCAGGTCTTCGACCTCGGTTCGCTCGCCGACGGCAGCCCGTACATCGTGATGGAGTTCCTCGAGGGCGAGCCGCTGAGCTCGCGGCTCGCGATCGAGGGTGGCCTCCCCATCGCCGAGGCGTGCGACATCCTCATGGAGGTCCTCTCCGCGCTCGAGGCCGCGCACGAGGGTGGGATCGTCCACCGCGACCTGAAGCCCGACAACGTCTTCCTGGCGACCAACGGCGCGGTGAAGCTCGTCGACTTCGGCATCTCGAAGCACTCCGACGAGACGATGTCGCTGACGCGCACCGGCGCGGTCGTCGGCACGCCCTACTACCTCGCGCCCGAGCAGGCGCGCGGCGAGCGCTCCATCGACGCGCGCGTCGACCTCTGGGCGGCGGGCGTGCTCGCGTTCGAGTGCCTCACGGGTCTGCTCCCCTTCGCGGCCGACAACTACAACGCGCTGCTCGCCAAGATCCTCACCGGCCGGCCCACACCGCCGGCGCAGATCCGGCCTTCGATCTCGCCGCAGCTCGAGGCGGTGGTCATGAAAGCGCTCGCCTTCGATCCCGACGACCGCTTCCAGAGCGCCGCCGAGATGCGCGAGGCGGTGATGATCGCCAAGGACTTCCCGTCGCCCCTCGAACCCGGCGTCGAGGACGTGATCGAGAAGGGCAAGCGCAAGATGCGCGAGGACCTCTCGATCAGCAGCGAGCACCCCACCATGGACCTTCGTCCGGGCATGGCCTACGGCGACGAAGAGGACGCGACCGAGGTCAGCGACAGCTTCGTCTTCTCGGACGTCCCCTCGCCCCCGGCCACCGCGCCCGCAGCGGACTTCGAAGGCGAGCCCTCGATCGAGGTCGACTTCGAGGTCCCGCCCGACTTCGAAGCTAGTTGAGCCCGGGCTCTCGATGAGGCGTGACGATCCCCGAGTGGAGGAGATCGAGCTCGGCTCGGTCGCGCCCTTGCCGGCATCCGCCGACGAGGTGATCGGCGCGCTCGGTCCGCTGGTGACCGAGCGACGGCTCGAGCGCCTGCAGACCGTCGCCGCGGGGCGGCTGCGAAGCGTGGCCCCGGTGCTCGAGTCGATCGCCGACCCGCACAACGCGTCCGCCATTCTCCGGAGCGCGGACGCCTTCGGCATCCAGGAGGTGCACGTCGTACCCGGACCCGCGGGGTTCCACGCGTCGCGTCAAATCTCGAAGGGCGCGCACCGTTGGCTCGACCTCCGGCGCCACGCGGACTCGGTGGCGTGCGCCGATGCCTTGAGGGACGCGGGCTACGCCATCTACGTCGCCTCGATGGAGGGCACGGTGACGCCGGCCGAGCTCGCCACCCGACCGAAGGTCGCCGTCGTCTTCGGCAACGAGCACCGCGGTCCCTCGCCCGAGATGCGGGAGCGCGCCGAGGGCACCTACGCGATCCCGATGCGCGGATTCGTGGAGAGCCTCAACGTCTCCGTCGCCGCGGCGATCACCCTCCACGCCCTCACCGCGGACCGCGCCGGTGAGCTCGCCATGGCGGATCGGAACGAGCTGGTGGCCCGGTGGCTGCTGGCGACCGTTCGGGATGGGGAGCGGGTCGTCCGGGAGCGCCTCGAGGGCGTCCGGGAAGTCTCGCCTTTGCCCGAGCGTTGACCGCGGGGTAGGACCGCTTGGTGATTCATCTGACCGTCGACCGATTCTCGCTGGCTTTGGCCGCAGGAGCGGCGCGGTGAGCGAGGGGAAGACCACCAAGAAGGGACTGCGGCCCAGGAAGCGTCCCGCGACCAGCACGCGCGGCGGAAAGCGCCCGACGAAGGGGAACCGGAAGAAGGGCGCGAAGAAGGGCGCCGAGAAGAAGCCCCCGCGGTGGAAGGTCTGGCTCAAGCGGCTGACCATCACCGCCCTCACGCTGGCGCTGCTGGGCTTCATCGGCCTGGCGGGGATCTTCTGGTACTACGGCCGCGATCTGCCGGACGTCGCCACCCTGCGCGACTACGCGCCGCCGCAGACCACCCGTGTGCTCGCGCGCGACGGAGAGGTGCTCGGAGAGGTCTTCACCGAGCGACGGACGGTCATCCCGATCGACGAGATCCCTCGCTCGCTGATCGTCGCCACCCTCGCCGCGGAGGACGCGGACTTCTACCAACACGAGGGCCTCGACTACCCCGGCATCATCCGCGCGGTCATGCGCGACGTGGCGGAGGGCCGGAAGGCCCAGGGCGCCAGCACGATCACGCAGCAGGTGGTGAAGCTCTTGCTGCTCTCGCCCGAGCGGACCTTCGCTCGAAAGATCCGCGAGCTCATCCTCGCGCGTCGCCTCGAGCAGGAGCTCACCAAGGACGAGATCCTCCATCTCTACCTGAACCACATCAACTACGGCCACGGTCGCTATGGGGTGCAGGAAGCCGCGCAGTACTACTTCGGCAAGGACGCCAAGGACCTGACGCTGGCCGAAGCCACGCTGATCGCCGGTGTGCCACAGGCTCCCGCCCGCCTCAGTCCGCGAGGCCACCGCGAGGCGGCGGAGCGACGGCAGGAGTACGTGCTCCGGCAGCTCGCCGCCAAGCGCGAGCAGTACTGGCCGGACCTGACCCTCGAGGCGATCGAGGAAGCGGGCGAAGCCGAGGTCGAGCTCGACGAGGGCGAAGACGAGAAGGGCATCGCGCCCGAGCTGATGACGCGCGTGCGCCGCGAGCTGCGCGACATCCTCGGCGAGGAGCGTTACCGCCGAGGTGGCTACACGGTCCACACGACGCTCGACGCATCGCTCCAGCGCGCGACTCGTGAGGCCGTGCGCGAGGGACTGAGGACCTACGACGCGCGCCAACGTCGCCAGTTTCCGCTGCGCGAGCCGCGCCGTCGCCAGCGAGCGCTCGAAGAGGTCGACGTGCTCCGCGAAGGCCGGACCTACGACGCCGAGGTGACAGGCACCGACGACGAGCACGGGACCATCGTCCTGAACGTCGGTGGACACGAGGCGGTGGCCGATCTCTCGGCGGCCGAGCGCTACGTCCCGGAGCCGGAGGACGACGACGCCGAGCCGCTCGTCGCGTCGGTCGCCGCGCCGGTGGGCGCTCGGGTGCGTGTCTCCATCCTGGACGCCGGCGGCGAGGACCGCCGCGCCGAGGCGCGTCTCGAGATGGGGCCGCAGGCCGCGGTGATCGTCCTCGACGTGCGGACCCGCGACGTGCTCGCGGTGGTGGGCAGCTACGAATCGCGCCCGGGCTTCGACCGCGCCACCCAAGCGCTGCGCCAGCCGGGCAGCACCTTCAAGCCGCTCGTCTACGCCCTCGGCATCCAGCAGCGGCGCTTCACGCCCGCCACGGTGATGATCGACGCGCCGGCCGTCTACGATCAGTGGAACCCGCAGAACTACGAGACCTGGCGTCACGAGGGCGACGTCCGCATCCGGACCGCGCTCGCCAAGAGCATCAACCTCGTCGCCATTCGCGCGATCGAGCAGGTCGGCCCCGAGGCCGCCGCGACCTTCGCCGGTCAGCTCGGCATCGAGTCCGAGCTCGACCCGACGCTGACCCTCGCGCTCGGTTCCAGCGGCGTGCGCCCGATCGAAATGGTCGGTGCCTACGCGTCGTTCGCCGCCGGCGGGCGCTGGGCCGAGCCACGCTTCATCGATCGGGTCGTCGGCCCGGACGGTGAAGAGATCGCGCTGCCCGAGCGGGCGCCGGCGCGCGACGTGCTGACGCCCGCCGAGGCGTACGTGATCACGAGCATGCTCGAGAGCGTCGTCCAGGAGGGCACCGGTCGCCGGGCGCAGCGCCTCGAGCGTCCGGTCGCGGGCAAGACCGGCACCAGCAACGAGGCGCGCGACGCGTGGTTCGTCGGGTACACGCCGCGCATCGCCGCGGGCGTCTGGGTGGGCTTCGACGATCGCCGCAGCCTCGGTCGCCGGGAGGGCGGCGGACGCACCGCGCTGCCGATCTGGGTGGACGTCATCGCCGCCGCCGAGGGCGACCGGCCCGCCGAGCCCTTCCCACGACCGAGCGGGGTCGAAGCGGCGATGATCGATCCGGCGACCGGCCTGCTCGCGTACGAGGGGATGGAGGAGCCGCTCGAGGAGGTCTTTCTCGAGGGGACGGTCCCGACGGAGACCGCTCGCCCGCCCGAGATCGCCGACCCCTCGACCTTCCTCATGGAGCAGTTCGGCGGCGTGGAGGAAGAGTGAGGCGCGCGGGGGGCGCGGCTCTGGTTCTCGCGCTCGTCGTCGGTGGACTCGGCGGCGCGCAGCCGACCACGCTCACCCTCGAGCCCGGCCGAGACCGGTCGACCATCGAGACCCTGCGCGCCGCGCTCGCCGAGGGAGCGCGAGCCATCGCGAGCGACGGAGTGAGCCGCGCGCTGCGCGTGGAGGCCCACTGGCCGCCCCGTAGCCCGCGGGCGGACGCGCTGGCCGAGGAGCTCTCGGAGGCGGTCACCGAAGCCCTCGCGGAGGCGGGCGCGGCCGGTGGCGACGCCGAGCTGGTCCTCGACCTGAGCGCTGACGACCGGGAGCTACGCGTCGCGCTCGTGCCGCGCGAGGGAGAGCTCAGCTGGTGGCGTCAGTTCTTCTTCCGGCCGGCCGCCACGCGGCGCTGGCGCGTGCCGCTCGACGCCGAGCTTCGCTCGTTCGTCGACCGGAGGCCGGCAGCGTCGCGAAGCGCGCTCGAAGTGACGTCGGCGGTGCTCCCGTCGACCGGCTACCTCGCGGTGGGGACCCTCCCGGGACAGGGCTCCGAGCCGCCGATGCTGGTCCTCGTCGGGGACGACGACGTCTCGGTGTTCCGCGTTCGTCAGGGCCGCCGCACGTCGGTATCGCTCGTCGGGCGGGCCGAGCGACCGCCGGGACCCCGGCCGGGGGTCGCCGCGCGTCGCAATTTCGCGACGATGGCGATCGAAGGATCATCGGCGACGATTCAGTGGCGCGATCGAGTGCCCGCGTACCAGCTGGGATGGGCGCCCCTTCGGCTCGAACCGGTCGTCGACCGCGAGTGCCCGGAGCTCGCGCACCGCTGGGGCGACGCGTGCGCCGAGCCGGTCGATGGCCGGGATTACTTCGCGTCTGCGCTCCTCGCTCGCGAGGGCCATCCCTCCCCCCCGGCGGCGTCGAGCTCGTTCTACGCGCGTTGGCAGGGCTGGGTGCGGCGAAGCGATGGGAGCGTCGCGGACGTGGAGATCGTGGTGAACCCACGCGGCCGTCTCGTGGCACGCACCGGCCGCCGCGAGATCGGCCTGCAGGGTCACGGCGCAGCGCTCGGCGCCGGCGACATGGACTCCGACGGCCATGTCGAGATCCTCGTGAGCGGGAGCCAGGAGTCGGGCGACGGCGACGAGCTCGGCCTGTTGCGATTGCAGGCGGACGGCGGACTCCGCCGGCTCTGGTCTCGAGAGGTGGGAGGGCGCGTTCGCGTGGCCGGCTCCGGCGACCTCGACGGCGACGGAGTCCCTTCGCTCTTCGCGATCTCGGAGAGCAACGGTCGCAGCGCGCTCTGGATCCTGCGGGGGCCGAGATGACGCGCGCATGGCTCGCGATCCTGATCGCGCTCGCGTTCGCACCCGAGGGGCGCGCCGACCTTCCGCCAGGATATGGCGGCACGATTCGGGTGATCGCACCCGAGCCCCTGCGCGTGCCGGACCCCACGCAGGTCGGCAGTCTCTTCGAGGCCACGGTCGCCGACGCGGTCTTCGATCCGCTCGAGCGTCTCCTGGACGGCGAGCCGAGTCTCACCGAAGACGGCCAGCTCGAGCTGACATTGAAGCAGGGGATGCGCCGACACGACCGGCGCCCGCTCCGCGCCAACGATCTCGCCATCCATCTCCGGCGGCTCGCGCGCCGGGGGCCGAGCTGGTGGTTGGCGCCGCTCGCCGTCGACCATGGTCGGCCGGCGATCGAGGTCGTCGACGACCACACGCTTCGGCTTCGGCCCGCCGTCGAGGGCACCGATCTGAGGCCGCTCCTGGCGCTCCGACCGCTCGCCTACCGCGCGGCCGTCGGGACCGGCACCGGCCCCTACCGGCCACGGATGGTCGGTGACGAGCTCCGGCTCTTCCAGTTCCGCAGCGCGCTGCGCGGTGCGCCCTACCTTCGTGACTGGCGTTTCCTGCCGCCGCGTCCACGCGACGACGACCTCCGTGCGCTCGTGCTCGGGGAGGCCGACGGCTCGTTCTCCGGCGACAGCCTGCACGGTCGCCGCCCCGAGCGCGCCACGGCGCCGCACCCGTTCCCCGAGATCGCTCCGGTGCTCCTCGTCCCGAACCCGCACCGCGTGAGCGACCAGTGGCGTGCGTTGGTCGGCGCGCTGCGTCGGGACCGCCTCGCCCGAGTCGGCTTTCGACCCTCCGACACGCTCGCGGGTGGCCTCCCGTCGCCGCAGGTCGGACCACCACGTCGCGCGCTCTCCGGCGAGCTGACGCTACTGGTCCGCGAGGGCGATCGGCTGGGCGAAGAGCTCGGGCGAGCGCTCGCGGCGCTCGTCGACGAGCAGGGAGCGCGGCTGCGCATCGAGTCGGTGCCCGTCGATCGCTGGGCCGACGCGATCCACCGCGGTCGCTGGCACCTCCGCGTCGCCGAGGTGCCGCCGCCCCTGCCCGTCGCCCACCCGCTCGCCCGGGTGGCGCTGCTCGCCGCCGCCCACGCCGCCACGGGGGACCAAACGCGCGCCCGCGCCGTGTGGACCGCCGGCGTCGCGGGGACCCTCGACGAGGCCGGCGAGCAGCGCTCCGCTCTCGCCCTCGGGGCCGCGGTGCTCGGGCGGCGTCGGCTCGAGCTCCACCTCGACCAGGAGGTGAGGGACGTGCGCTTCGACGCGGCCGGCCGGCTCCGGCTGGGCGACGCGCATCTGCCTCGCGCGCGGACGGAGACCCCGTGAACGGCCTCGGCGTCGTACCCTCGGAGCGCTCCCGATGAAGCTCCGCTGGCGACTGCTGATCTCGTTCGTCGTGGCGACCCTGGTGCCGCTCGGTGCGCTCGGGTGGCTCGTTCGCTCGAGCCTCGTCGAGCGGATCTACGCCGAGCACCACCGGCAGCTCACGACGCGCGTCGAGAGCGCGAAGCGGCGGGTGGAGGAGCAGATCGCGGCGGACCGTCGCGCCGTCGACGCGCTCTGCGAGCACGACGGAGTGATCGACGGGCTCCTGCTCGACCTGGCGACGGGTCGCTACGGTCCGGCGACCGAGCAGGAGATGGTCCGGGTGCTCCCGCCGCTGATGCGCGGGCGCCGCTTCGACGCGCTCTTCCTGCTGGATGCTCGCTCCGGCTCGGGCCGGGGGCGAATCTTGGGATCCGGCCACTACCCCGATCAGGTCGGTGGCCGAGCGGAGCTCGTGGACGCGATCGCTCGCGCCGGCGACGAGCCCTTCGTCGACGAGGTCCGGGTGCGCGACGGCGACGGCGTCCGCGACGAGCGCGAGCTCCTCACCGGCTGCGTCGTGGCGCGCGACGGCGCGGCGGTCGCCGTGGTCGCCGGGCGCGTGCTCGGTGCCGACTACGCCGACGACCTGCTCGGCGACGTGAGCCCGGTGCAGCTCGCGGTGCTGCCGCCGAGCGAGCTGCCGGAGTCGGCCGAGTCCATCGCGTCGTTCACCGATGCGGCGGGGGAGCCCTCGCTCACCGTTCACGCGACCATCGACGACGCGCCGCTCGAGCGAGAGATCGCCACCCTCCGGGAGCGAAGCGTGTATCTCGCAGTCGCTGCCCTGGTGCTCGCCATCCTGCTCGCGCTCGGCTTCACGATGACGCTCTCGCGACCGCTCGCCGAGCTCGAAGAAGCCACGCGGCGCGTCGCCAGCGGTGATCTCGAGAGCCAGATGCGGGTCAAGCGCCGGGACGAGGTCGGCTCGGCGATGGAAGCGTTCAACGAGATGACGCGCGAGCTGGCGTCCACCCGTCGAAAGCTCCTGCGAGCGGAACGCATCGCCGCCTGGCGCGAGGTGGCGCGCCGGATCGCGCACGAGATCAAGAACCCGCTGCAGCCGATCCAGATGGAGATCGAGACCATGCAGAAGCTGCACGCGCGCAAGCACCCGACGTTCGACGAAGAGTTCACGGCGTCGGCCGAGCTCATTCTGGAAGAGGTGCGGCGGCTCGACGACATGGTCACCGAGTTCAGCCGCTTCGCGCGGCTGCCCCGGCCGAAGCCGGTGTCGCTCGACCTGCGTGAGGTGGTGCACCACGTCGAGGGGCTCTCGGTCCGCGATGGCGAGATCGAGGTCATCCTGCCCACCGAGCCGGTGACGATCCGTGCGGACCGGGAGCAGCTCACTCAGGTGCTGTTGAACCTCGTGCAGAACGGCCTCGACGCGTCGAAGGCGCGGCACGGCGACGAGGGGGGCATGGTCCGCGTGACCCTCGAGGCCATCGAAGGCGAGGACGGAGACGAGCAGGCCATGATCGTCGTCGAGGACGACGGACCGGGAATCGCGGCGACCGATCGGCTGAAGGTCTTCGAGCCCTACTTCACCACCAAGGCGAAGGGCACCGGCCTCGGCTTGGCGATCGTTCACCGAATCGTCGGCGACCACGGAGGCTCCATCGACGTCGAGGACGGGATCGACGGCGGCGCAGCCTTCGTCATCGTCCTGCCCGCCAGCGGTCCGCCCCAGGCGATCGAGGCCTCGCTCACGGACGACGCCGTGCCGCTGAACCGCCCGAGCGACACCCACCCCGAATGACGGCCACCCCTCGCCCTCACCCTCGCCCTAGCCCTCACCCTGTTCACGTCCAAGGCCGACGGTCCCTCACCCTCCTCTCGGACCTTTCGTCCTCACTCGAAGAAGGGCGACGGTGAGGGCTAGGCCCGCCTCCGGCGAACGTGAGGATCGAGCGACCGTCACGAATCCGGGCTAGGGTCGTACGCAGGTCATGGCCCGCTTCGCTTTGGTGCTCTCGCTTTCCCTGCTCGCCTGTGGTGGTGACGACGACGTCGGGGGCAACCCGCCGCCGGACTTCCCGATCCTCGACGAGCTCGACCGGACGCCGGACCCCGCCTGCGAGGGCATCTGGCTCGCTGGCATCCGTGGCCGCGTCGTCGACGCTGCGGGGGAGGGCGTCGCCGGCGTCACCGTCCAGCATTGCCTGCGCCTCCACGATGGGCGCTTCGTCTGCACCAGCCCGCCCGAGAACGACGATGGCAGCTTCCAGTTCGAGATGACCGACGAGGCCGGCTGGTACGCCTACGTCTTCGACGAGAACGTGCGCTGCGTCGACGAGCTCGCGGTCCGCGTGCTCCATCGCGAGCAGCCCTACGGTACGACCTACTGCCACGTACCGCTCGCGCCCGACGACTCGGTCCAGCTGCTGCCGCACCCTGCGGTGCTCCACGAGGTCGTCCCGGCGACCGACCTGCCGCCGCTCGGCGACGAGATGGCGCCGAGGGACGTGACCTTCGAGGGCGGCGTGGTGCTCACCGACGTCGTCCCCGGTCGACTCTTCGACGGCGAGTACGAAGACCTGGAGGGAGCGTTCGTCCCGGTCGAGAGCGAGCTCTGCTTCGTGGAGCCGGGCGACGCGCTCCTGGGCCTCTACACGTTCGCTCCCGAGATCGTCAGCGGCGAGCCCATGGGCCTTCGGCTCCCGAACGACGCGGCCCTCGCGGAGGGAACGGCGGTGGAGCTGCTCGTTCTCGGCGGCCTCGGCACGGTCCGGGCCGACGGGACGCCGATCATGGAAGCCGACTTCGAGCCCTTCGGCACCGCGAGGGTCGCGGACGGTGTCATCGTCAGCGACCCGGGGGTCGAGGTCCCGTCGCTCACGACCATCGGCTGGCGGGTGGCCGAATGATCACTCGGCCGCCGCCGACACCGAGGCGGCGCGAAGGAAGCGAGTGATGCGTTCGGCGAGCCACCGTCGGAACTCGTCGGTGGTCGGTGGACAGTGCCGTCCCTCGATGAGCTCGGTGGCCTCGAGGTTCGGGAAGAGCTCGGCCGCGCGAGCGAGCAGCGCAGGACCGGGGAAGCTGAGGTCGTCGTCCGCGGCGACCACCATCGTTGGCGCCCGCAGGTCCGCGAGTTGCCCGTCCTTCGTGAGCGCCGGCACACGCATGTCGAGTCGGTAGGCGCGGAACGCCTCCGCGAGGAAGGGGCCCCAGAGCTCGTCGTCCGGAGTGCTGAGGAGACGGCCGAGCAGCTTGGCTCGCCGTGCGTCGCTGGGGAACGAGCGGTACATCGCGAGTGGCCAGCCCAGCTTCCAGAAGCTGGCGAAGGGGCTCGGCACCACGCCGGCGGGGACCAGCAACACCAGCTTGTGGATCCGTTCGGGGCTGGCCGTGGCCAGCTGCTGCGCGACGAAGCCGCCCCAGCTCACGCCCACCACGTGCGCGCGCTCGAGCTCGAGGAGGTGGAGCACCTCGCTGGCCCACTGGCCGTAGGCGTTGGTCCGCACGTCGAGCTGGGTGTCGGCGCTCATGACCGACTGCCCGATCACATCCACCGCATGGACGCGGAAGTGGTCCATCAGCGGCTCGAGCTCGCGCAGCACGTGGGCGGACGACGCGAGCGCTCCGTGGAAGAGCACCAGTGGCTCTCCGTCCGCGGGTCCGCCCACCAGGACGTGGGTCTCGCCATCCATCGTGCTCAGCCGCCGACTCTCGAGGGGCGTCCGTAGCTGGGACCGAAAGCGCTCGTGCCACGCGACCATCGCGGCGCGGGCCTCCTCCGACTGGAACAACGACTTCATGGGCTCTCCGTTCGCAGCGCGCGCAGGTGGTGGGCCATGAGCGAGGCGACCATCGCCTCTGGTGCGTCGACGGAGCCACGGGCCCACCCGAGCAGCGCGAAGTAGAAGAACGAGAGGTAGCTCGCGGCGATCAGCGGCGGTTCCCCGCTGGGCGCCAGCTCGCCGGCGGCCATCGCCTCGGCGACCCAGTCGGCCACGGTGGTGTGCACCTGCTCGACCTGAGCGCCGAAGCGGTCTGCCCAGGGGGGCGCAGCGAAGAGCGACTCCTTGAGCTGGGTCCGGGAGAGCGCCGGTCGCTCGAGGTAGTAGCCGAAGACGGCACGGCTCAGTCGGCCGAGGCGTGCTTCCAGCGATCCTGGCCCCGTCTTGGACAGCGCGCGCTGGAGCACGTCGTCGAGGTCCGCGAAGAACGCCGCGTGCAGCAGCTCCCGCTTGCCGCCGAAGTGGTGGATGATCGTCCCTGCAGCGACGCCCGCCCGCTTGGCGATGGCGCGCATGTTGGCGCCGTCGAAGCCTTCGGCTTCGAACTCGGCGCGCGCTGCCTCGAGGATGGCCTCGCGGGTCTCGCGCTTCTGCTTGGCTCGGGGACCTTCGCTGAACACGTTCAGTGAACATGTTTATCCGATCGAGAGGCACGGCGCCAGCCGTCCGGGAGGAAGACCACGAAACGACCGGCGTATGACGGCGGGATGAATGCCGAGACCCAGCCCTGTGCCCAGTGCGGCCGCGTCGTGCCCACCAGCTCCATGGTCTACAACGGCCAGGCTCAGCTGATCTGCATGACCTGCGAGAGCGACGCGCAGTTCGCCGAGGCGTCGACCAAGAGCATGATCCAGACGGCCATCTCGCCGCCGCTGCTGGCGCTGGTCGGGACGATGATGTTCTGCGTGCCGCTGCTCAGTCTCATCGTTCCGCTGATCTGCGGGATCATGTCCATGTTCGCCTCCGTTCAGGCGATCCGAATGGGCATGGACAACTCGAGGGTCGGCGCGACCGACCGGAACCAGCCGCTGCTCCTCATCAGCGGAATCCTGAGCGCGCTCTGGGCGCTCGGGATCATCGGCGTCCAGATCCTGTCCTACGTCGGCATGGCGCTGATGGACCGCTTCTAGACCGCGGCGCCGTCAGGCGCTCAGCGCGTCGATCGGTCCGGTGCAGAAGTCCGGGTCGCCGAAGCTGGTGTCGCTCATGCCCATCGCGTGCATGACGTTGACGAACATGTCGCTGTGGGAGCGGCCTTCGACGTCGACCTTCCGGCCGGTGCGCCAGTAACCGCCGCCGCCGCCGGCGATCACGTAGGGCATTCGCGTGAAGCGGTGCACGTTCCCGATGCCCTTGGTCTGCTCGTTGACCCAGACCACGGTCGTGTGGTCCAGGAGCGTCTGACCGTCGCCGGCTTCCACGGAGTCCAGCGCGCCGAGCAGGTAGGCGAACTGCTCCATGTACCAGCGGTCGATGGCCGAGACCTGGTTGCGCGCGTCGGTGTCGGAGTCTCCACGGTGCGAGAGCGAGTGGTGCGCGTCGCTCTGACCGAGCCACTCGTGGCGCATCCCGCTCTGACCGTTGGCCCATTGGATGGATGCGACCCGGGTCAGGTCGCACGCCATCGCCCGCGCCATCATGTCCAGATGGAGCCGGCCCCATTCGGGCACGTTGGTGGTGTCGCCCCGCTCGGGGACGTTGCAGACCGCTCCGTCGAATCCGTCGAGGCGCGAGGTGATGTCGTCGAGGGCTGCGACGTGAGCGTCCACTCGCCGTCGGTCGTCGGAACCGAGGCGAGGCCGGAGCCGACCGAGCTCACCCTGGACCGCTCCGAGCACGAGCTCGCGGCGTCGGGCTTGGCGGGCCTGGGCTGCCGCGTCACCGGTCAGTGGGCCGAAGACACGGTCGAACGCCGCGGCCGGACCATGCATCGGAATGACGGGCTCGAAGGCCGCACGGTACGAGATGCGGCTCGGGACGGCCTGACGGATGCCTTGCGCCCGCACGCCGTACTCGAGGCTCTTGAAGCGCGTGTCCTCGCCGACCGCATCGGCGATGTGCTGGTCGATCGAGATCCCGCCGGCGGAGCCGTCCCAGAGGTGACCGAACTCGCCGAAGCCGCTCGGACCTTCCTGCAGCGGGCGGCAGACCATCGCGTGGCCGGTCCCGACGTCGTGTCCGTTGCGGCCGCCGGAGCGCTCGATGGCCGTCGTCATCTGCACGCCGTCCGGGATCAGGATCCGGTCCCGGAACGGCTCGAGGGGCTGCATCGCCATCGGCAGCGCAAAATCGGTCTCGCCGCCCGTCGGCCACCAGGTCTCCGGGACCGGGCCGCAGGAGGTGAACCAGAAGATCACCCGCTTGGGCACGGCGCCGGTCTGCGCCACGCTGCGGCGGGGCCCCAGCATCGCTTCGAGAAAGGGCAGGGCGAGCGCGGCGCCACCGGCACCGCGCAGCAAGGTGCGTCGCGAGAGCTTCTTCACGGTCGCTCCTCCTCGGGCAGGAAGGTGTCCTGGTCGGCGACGCGGTAGAGGAAGGCGTCGGTCTGGGTGATGGCGATCATCAGCTCGCGGACGTCGAAGTCCGAGTCCTGAAAGCGCGTGAGCAGATGGTCCATGGAGCAGCCGTCACGGTGGTCCGAAGCGCGACCCTGCGCGTTCTCGAAGAGCGTGGACGCGAAGCAGGCCTGGGCCTCTTCGCTGCCCGTGAGCTTCTCCGCGAGCTCCACGGCTCCGTCGAACTCCCCGTCGACGTCCGAGTCGACCATCAGGCCGCTTGCGTCGATGGGCAGGCCGTTCTCCGTCGGGCGGAAGCGTCCGTCTCCGTCGAAGTGCTCGAACGCGAAGCCGAGCGGATCGATCTGCCGGTGGCAGGAGCCGCACATCGGGTCGGAGCGGTGCTCTGCGAGGCGCTCGCGAGTCGTCAGGCTCGGATCCGGATCGGGCGGGTCGACCTCGAGGTTCTCCGGTACGTCGGGGACGATGCCGCAGAGCAGGTTGCCGCGGACGAACATGCCGCGATGGACCGGCGAGCTCTCGTAGCTGCGCGCCCGGGTCGCCATGAGGCTGCCCTGGGTGAGCAGCCCGGAGTGGTAGGCAGGGTCGAGGTCGACGCGCTCGAAGGTGTCGCCGGCCGGGCCCTCGACACCGTAGTACTCGGCGAGCTCTGCGTTCATCATCGACCAGTCGGCGGTCAGGAGCGTGGCCCAGCTCCGGTCACCCTCCGGGTCGATGAGCACGGCGTGGATGAACGCCTCGGTCTCCTGCCGCATCAGCTCGGCGATGGCCGGCTGGAAGTCGGGAAAGACCTCCGGGTCCTTCGTGAGCCCGTCGAGGTGCTCCAGCTCCAGGAAGCCGCCGAAGAAGCGCTGAATGGCGCCTTCGGCCCGTGAATCCTCCAGGAGCCGGCGGGCGTGTGCCGCGACGGCTGCGTCGTCCTCGAGCTCTCCGCTCGCGGCCGCGTCGAGCAGCGCCTCGTCCGGCATCGTCGACCAGAGGAAGTAGGAGAGACGGGTGGCGAGCTGATAGCCATCGAGGCGAACCACGGCCTCCCCGTCCAGCGGGACGACCTCCGGTCGGTAGAGGAAGGCGGGCGCCTGCAGGATGGCCTCGACGACCGCCTGGATGCCCTCGTCGTAGCTCATCTCGCTCGCCACGACGGCGTAGAGGTCGAAGAGGGCGGTGGCCTCGGCGTCCTCGAGCGGTCTCCGGAACGCGCGAGCGCCGATCCGCTCGATGAAGCGGGTGGCGCATCCGTCGTCGCCCACGGTCGAACGGTCGCACTCGAGGAGCGCGGGCAGGTCGCCGATGGCTCGCGCGGCGACGTCCTCGGCGGCGGCCATGTACTGCTCGACGAGCAGGACCGTGACGAGTCGGGCGTCGGCGCTGGTCACGCCGCGCTCGTCGTCGATCAGGCGGGCGGCGGGTCCCGTCGTGTCGCCGAGCAGGTCCCGCACGGTGTTGTCGTACTCGTGCACGGTGAGCCGTCGCATCGGCGCGCGACCGGGCTGCAGCTCGCTGCAGTCCACTGGCGGCGGGCCGTCCGGGACGGTCGGGTAGTCCCCGCTCGGATCACCGATCTCGCCTTGGCAGCCGACGGCCAGCGCCAGCCCGAACACGAGCCTCACTCGTCCCGATGCATCCCACACGTCGAGGAGCGTACGCCGTTCACCCTTCGAAGCCCGTTACGGGACCGTCGTGGCTCCTCTCCGAGCCCTTTGGCCGGCCCATGTCTCCGAGATCGGCCCCCATTTGCCGAAAATTGGACCCATCGCCCCTCCATCCGCCATGCGTGAAAGGGGCGCCGAGTGGCGCCGAAAGAGGCAACGACATGGAAGCAGCCAGCGAGCGACGCGATCCCCAGACGACCCGAGTTCCCCTCGACGACGTGCTCGTCGACCTCTACCCCGAGGGGCTCGACGAATCCTTCCCGGCCGACGCGATCGACGTCGGCCTCGGTGGGCTCGCGATGCGTTCCGCGGTGTTGCCGGACGTTGGCTCGAAGCTGCGCTGCCGCTTCCGCTCCCCCGAGGACGGGGGCTCGGTCGCGGCGGACGCCGAGGTCGTCTGGGCCGAGGACAGCGGACCCAACCATGGTCAGTTCGGCCTGCGCTTCACCGAGCTCGAGCAGGCGGACGCCGAGCGGATCGCCGGCCTCATCGATGCCTGGCACGAGTCGATCGGCGCCCTCTCGATCGCGAACGACATCGTCGACGACTCCATCGACATGGACCGACGGGTCAGTCTCCGGATCGATGGCGTCGGGCCCACGGTCGAGACCGAGCTGGTGCACGCTGATGGCGCCGCCATGATCGTCGAGCAGCCCTTGCCCTTCCTGACCATCGGCAAGGGCGTCGAGTCGGATGGCCGGCGGGGAATGCTCGAAGCGGTCGACCTCCGGATGGATGGCGGCGTGCCGCGGCTGACGCTCACGGTGCTCTTCGATCGCGCCACTGGCACGGCCACCGACGCCGGCGTGGCCCCGAAGGCGCTCCCGGAGACGCTCGACGAGGAGTCTTCGGTCGCCGAGATGGCCCCGGCCGCCATGAAGGCGCCGCTCGAGATGCCGGTGCAGGCCCGTGAGATCGACGCTCGCAGCGGAGTCGGGATCGACGCGCCGGCGATGGACGAGTCGGACGACGACGACGAGTACGAGTACGAAGACGAGTCCGGCGTCGAGGCCGACGCGTTCGACGACGAGGACGAGTCCGAGCTCGACGGCGAGCAGAGCGCCGAGATCCAGGCTGCCCCCGAGGCCGAGGCGAAGGCGGACCCGCTGCTGGCGGAGCTCCGCAGCGATCCGCGCGCCGTCGCCACCAAGGCGATCCGTCGCGTGCTGCCGCTGTGGGTGAAGGTTCGCGCCTGGCTCCGCGTGGCGTGGGCGAAGACCGGCCCCTGGCTGAAGATCGCTGCGGCGCGCACTCGTGGCTTCGCCGCCCGTTGCTGGACCACGCTCCGGAACCTCCGCGGGAAGTCGACTCAGAAGCGCACTCAGCGCCGCCCGCAGCAGCGTCAGCGCCAGACCCGCGCCCCTCGCCAGCAGGCGCGTCCGGGGCAGCGCGCGCAGGCGCGCGGTGAGAGCAAGGGCGCTGGCCGACTCCGCGTCGGACGACTGGTGCTCGTCGTCGCTCTGCTCGGCGGTGCCGTGGCGCTGACCGGCTACGCGATGGCCGACGGCGGTCCCGTGCTGACGCTCGAGAAGGCTCCCATCGAAGAGCCCGAACCCGCCTACGAGGCGCCGATCGAAGAGCCGATGATGGACCCGGAGCTCGGTGACGACCCGACCCTGGAAGCCGAAGCGGAGCCCGAGGGTGGGCAGCTCGACGCACCGAGCTTCCCGTCGATGCCCAGCGTGGCTTCGGGTGGCAGCGAGAGCCTCGCCTTCGGTGAGGCCCACGTCGCTGGCGGGCGCGAGTTCCGCCTGCGCCTCAGCGTTCCGCCGACCGCCCTTCGCGGCGAGCCCATGGACAGCGGGTTCAAGGTCACCCTCGAGGGCGCCAACGCCATCGACGGCGCCCGGCGCATCGGCGCGACGCACCCGCGGGTCGCGCGCGCGTCCATCCTGAACCAGGGCGAGCGCGCGGTCCTCGAGATCCGCTTCGCCGCCGGCGCCAACCCGGCGTACCGAGTCGAAGCTCGAGGCGACGCGCTCCTCGTCACCATCGGTCGCTGAGCGCGCTCACTCCGCGGCGGGGAGCGTGACCGTGAAGGTCGTCCCGCTCCCCAGCTCGCTCGAGACCTCGATGGCGCCGCCGTGCTGCTGGAGGATGTTGCGGACGATCGACAGGCCGAGGCCGGTCCCCTCGCCTTCGCCCTTCGTGGAGAAGAAGGGCTCGAAGATCGTCTCGCACTGTTCGGTCGGGATGCCCGCGCCGTTGTCGTGCACGTGAATGGCCACCGAGCGCTTGCCGGTCACCTCGCCTTCGATGCGGAGCTTGCCGGCTCCGTCCGGCATCGCGTGGCAGGCGTTGGTGATCAGGTTGATGAACACCTGATGGAGCTGACCACGGACCCCGAGGATCGCGGGGAGGTCGGTGGTCATCGCGAACTCGACCTCGGCCTGAGTCTCGCGCACGACGTGCTCGCAGAAGACCAGGGCCTGCTCGACGACCTCGGCGGGCGGGAGCGAGCGCGGCGGTTCGGTCGCTGGCCGCGCGTAGGTGACCAGGTCGCCGGTGAAGCGCAGGATGCGCTCGGCTGCCTGGACGATGCGCCCGAGTCGTTCGACGTCCGTCGGGTCGGCGTTGGGATCCTCGCTGGCCTTCTGATGGAGGCGTTCCGCGTAGACCGAGATGCTCGTCAGCGGGTTGTTCAGCTCGTGAACCACGCCGGCAGCGAGCTGGCCGAGGGTCGCGAGCTTCTCGGCGTGGACGACCTGCTCCTCGAGCTTCCGGATCGCGGTGAGGTCGCGGGCGATCACGAGCAGCGCCTCGACCTCGCGCTCCGGACCGAGAATCGAGACGAGATCGAGGACCGCTTCGCGTCGCTCCGCGTCCGCGGCGGGCAGGGAGACGTCGACGGTCGCCAGCTCGCCGTCGCGGAGGCTCCGTAGGACGGCCTGGAGCAGCGGCTGCTTGGACGGCTCGGGGACGAGCTCGGTCAGGTCCTGGTGGAGCACCTCGCTCCGGCGCTTTTCGGTGAGCTCGAGGAAGGCGCGGCTCACGACCTGGACCCGCCGCTTCCGATCGATGACGAGAATGGGCACGTTCGCGTCTTCGAGGAGGCTCGCGAGGTAGCCACTCAGATAGCTCGCCTCCTCGACGATGCGCGCGCGTCCGAGAGCGACCGAGAGCTGCGCCGCGAAGATCCGGAGCAGCGCCGGGTCCGGCTCGGGGATCGCCATGCCGGGGTGATACTCGACACCGAGCACGCCGAGGAGTCGTCCACCGTCCACCAGCGCGACGTCGAAGCCCTGGGCGCCATCGTCGAAGTCGAAGCGGTAGTCGTCGACGACCCCGAAGCCGGCGAGGGCGGCGTCGTCGGGATCGAGGCCCGCCATGCGGAGGGCTTCGTTCGTGACGCACTGCTGGTCCCGGCGTTCCGGAGCGAGGGGAGCCGTCGAACGAACGAGGTCGACCTTCGCGCCACCACGCGCGATGCGGACGACCAGCCGGCGCCCACCGAGCACGGCGCCCATGCGCGCGAGGTAGAGCTCGAGGAGCGCCTCCTCGTCGAGGGGCCCGGGGCTGCTTCCCTGTCGAACCAGCTGGGCGCACTCGTGCGCCACATCGTGGAGGGTCAGCGCGGTCGGCGTGCGCGCCGTGCGGATCCCGGCCCCGATGGCAGCTCGGTTCTGTGTCCCGGTGGTGACTTGACCGACCCGGGAACGACGACGAGCGGGCGGAAGAGGAACCGGGCCACTGTCCCGGCTCTCCCACTCGTCGTCACTCTGTTCTCCGTCGTCCTCTCGGCTCTCGTTCAAATCTCCTCGCTGACTCCCCCCACATCGGAAGTCGCTTCATCGGACGCTGCGTCCAGGTCCAATATCTTCTGTCGGCCCACGTACGACTTGGTCTCGTACTTGGTCATCTTGCCGATCTTCTTGACGATCTCCGCCATCCGCTCGACCTCGCGGACCATGATCCCGGCGGCCCGATACTCGGCGGTGCCCTCTTCGAGCTTTCGCTTCAGGAGCTCCGCGTAGGCCATCACGCTGGTGAGCGGCTGGTTCAGCTCGTGGGCGGCGGTGCCCGCGAGCTCGGCGATCAGAGCCTGGCGCTCGGTGCTCGCGAGGCGCTGCTGGGCTTCGGCGAGGCGCTCCTCCACGCGGAGCTTCTCTCGGAGGTCGGTGAAGATCCCGAAGGTCGCGACCGGCTCGCCGCGCTCGTAGATCATCGCAGCCGAGAGCCGGATGGGGACCAGCTCGCCGTTCGCCGCGAGCGCGTGCATGTTCGTCGGTGAGAGGCGGCCGTGACCGCCGAACTGGTCGGACTTCAACCGCCGCATCACGTCCGCGGCGCCACCCTCGGGGTAGAGCTCACGGGTGACCATGCGGCCGACGACCTCTTCCGCGCGGTAGCCGTAGATCCGCTCGGCGCCCTGGTTGAAGAGGATGACGTTGCCGTCCATGTCCGCTGCGACGATGCCGTCCACCGACGCGTCGATGAGCGACTCGAGGAACTCCATCGTCTTCACGAACTCGGCCTCGGTGCGCCGCTGCTCGGTCACGTCCTGAAAGGAGACGAGCACCGAGCCGTCGTCGTCGGTCAGCGAGGCGAAGGAGCAGCTGATCACCAGCCAGTCACCGTTCTGGTGCGTGACCCGCAGATCCACGCCTCGCGGGTACTCGCCGCGCGCGAACCCGTCCCAGAGCGAGCGCGTCCGCTCGAGGTCTTCCTCGTGAATCAGGTCGGTGAGCTTCGGGCTCCGCAGCTGGTTCTCCTGCAGGCCGACGATCTCCCATGCGCGGGGGTTGGCGAAGCGGAGGTAGCCCTCACCGTCGACGACGGCGATGCCCTCGGCGGCCGACGCGAAGAGGTCCGCGTAGCGCTTCAGCTGGCGCAGGCGGCGCTCCGCTTCGAAGCGCGCGAACGTGATCTGCTGCGTGTGGTCGCGGAGCGACTGCATCACGCGGGCGTTCCGCAACGCGACGGCGGTGGCACCCGCGACCATCTGGCACAGGTGCATCTCGCGACGGCTCAACTCACCGCGCTCGGCACGCGCGCGGAGGAAGAGGACGCCGATGGCCTGCTCCTCCCAGACGATGGGGAAGAGGCTGAGCGCGCTGAGCTCCGAGTGTTCGAGATCGCTACGTACCCCATCGAGGACCGGGTGGGTCGAGGCGTCGCTGATCGTCAGCGGGTGGCGCGTGCGCAGCGCCTGCCGGATCTCCGGGTACTTCGTGAGATCGAGGCGGAGGTTGGAGAGCTGCTCGTCATCGCTGGCCACGACCACGTAGCCGACGTCCTCGTCCTCCACCTCGGGCGCGAGGACGATCGACACACGTTGCACCTGCACGACATCGGCGATGCGCCGAACGACCGTGTAGAGGATCTCTCGGAAGTCGAGCGACGAGGCGAGCGACTGGGTGAGCTCGAGCATCACCTGCGCGTCGTTGCGTTCGTCCTCCAGCGCGTCGACGAAGCGCCGGATGCGATGCTGCCGACCGACCCGCGCGATCAGCTCGCCCTCGCCATAGGGGCGGCGCACCACGTCGTCGGCGCCCTGCTCGAACGCCTGGGTGAACGCTTCGGGGTGGGCCTCCGTGTGGTCGTCCATGATCAGGACGACCGGCCTCTCGCGCGTGCGCGGGTCGGAGCGAAGCGAGCGGAGCACCGCGAGCCCGCGCGACGGGTCGCCGGTGACCGCGATGAGGATCAGGGAGGGACCCTTCTCCGCCAACACGCCCTCGAGCGCGCCCTTCAACGAGTGCGTGCCCACGTCGAAGCCCGCGCCGCCCAGGATCGTCTCCAGACGGGTACGCGAAGCGTCGTCGTCGTGAAGGACCAAGACGCGGCGAGAGGAGGGCATTCGAGGCCGGTAGAGTAGCAGGGACAGCCTGGCGCAGCGAAGTGACTTCACGACGTGCGTGGACGCCCCCTTCACCCGGCGCCCTCGGCCTCGAGAGGCTAGACTCCCGGCGATGCGCGCTGGGCAGCACGGGCAGGCCCTCGGGGCACTGGCCTCGTTGGTGGTCGCCACCCTCTGGGGCGGTGGTCAGGTGTGCGCGCAGGCCCCACACGATGCGCAGGCGGAAGCGCCCGAATCGCCCACTCGGCGAGTGCTGGTGGTCGTCCTGCCGGTGGACGCCGCCAACGCGGTGACCGCCGACGCCCTGACCGAGCTGGTCATCGGGACCGTCGCCAGCTCGGAGCAGGGGACCTCCATCCTCGGTAAGGAGGAGTTCCAGGCCCAGCTCGGGCAGAACGACGAGGCCACCCTGGAGTGCATCGGCTCCTCGACCTGCCTCAGTCGGGTCGGTGTGCAGCTCGGAGTCGCCGAGGTCCTCGCTGCGACCCTGGCGCGACGTGAAGGGAAGTGGATCTTCGATCTCCATCGCATCGACACTCGCTCCGGTGAGAGCGTCGCGAACGCCTATCGGGAGGTCGAGGGGGAGCTCGGGGAGCTCGCGGACGCGATGATCGACGCGCTCGCCGCCCTCGACCCAGCCGCTGCGACCGCGACCCTGCGAGTCGGAGTGGACGTGCCCGGCGCCGAGGTGGCGATCGATGGGACGGTGCTCGGCACCTACACCGGGACCCCGCTCGAGGCGGCGACCCTCGCGCCCGGCGCCCACGAGGTCCGGGTCCGCGCGGAAGGTCACCTCGACTGGGTGCGCAGCGTCGAGCTCGCCGATGGCGATGTCGTCCGGCTCGAGGCCTCGCTCAACCCCGTCGCCCCGGCCACGATCCCCCAGCCGCCGGAGGGCGAGGCGGCCGCGGAGGTCGCGCCGGTCGAGCGCCATCTCTCCGCCGCGCTCTGGGTCGGTTTGGCTGCCGTCGTCGTCGGCGCGGGCGCTGCGACCGGGTTCGGCATCTCGTCGGCCCGCGAGCCGGAGCCGGGCGTGAACCGCGCCGAGGCGCTCGCCTTCGCCGACGACCGCCGTCGGGACGCGCGGATCGCGAACGCCGGGATCGGTCTCGCGGTCGCGGGCCTCGGCGTGATGGGCGTGGGCTTCTGGCTGAGCGACTTCGGTGGCGCTAGCGGTGGCTCCCGAGCGCGTGTCTCGGTGACGCCGGGAGGCGCGGCGCTCGACTGGAGCACCCAGTGGTGAGATTGGCGCTGGCCCTGCTGGTGGTCGTCGCCGGGTGCCGCATCGACGACGGCTACCTCGACGAGGACGTCTTCCCGTGCAGCACGGACCGCGACTGCGGCAAGGGGTGGGGCTGTGTGCAGGCGACGCCCTACGCCACCGACTTCTGTGCGCCCGAGTGCGACGAGACCTGCGACGGGATCTGCACCGAGCAGAACGGCACCTCGCTCTGCCTGCGTGGGTGTCGGATCCGCGAGGACGGGACTGCCTCGGAGTGCGGTGGCGAGGGCTTCGAGTGCATCCGCGCCAGCGCCGAGACCGACGAGGGCGTCTGCTACCCCGTCTCGCCGTGCGACCGGACGATCGACTGCGAGCCGAACGAGATCTGTCTTGCGGACTTCGTCGCCTTCGCGCCGGGGGCTGCGGCCAACCGCTACTACTGTGTCCCGAGAGACGTGGGCGAAGGCTGCCCGGCACGGTCACAGCCCATCGACACCGGCGGGGGAGCGCCGCTCTGCCTGGCGACGTGCAACCCACCGGACACCCGCTGCCCACCAGGCTTCGGGTGTCTGGAGCAGGCCGCGGTGTTCTCCGACGAAGAGGTCGTGTGCTTCCCCGGCGTCCATGGCGTGCCGTGCGACGACGACACCAACTGTCTGCTGGGGCGTTGCCTCGACACCGGTGCGAGCAAGCAGTGCTCCCTCAGCTGTGACGAGGCCGCCCGCCTGGCCGGTGGTTGCGAGAACCTCTTCAGCCTCGGCCGGGTCGTCGACGCGCTCGGCTTCGAGTGCGACCCCACCGCGAACGGTGGCGTCGATGGGGGCCTCTGCGTGACCCGGTCGAGCATCGGTTTCATCTGCACCACGCCGGAGAGCGACGCCTACGTCTGCGAGGACGGTCTCGACTGCCGCGCCTTCCTCACCGAGGACGGCGAGGAGGTGCGGATCTGCACCAAGGACTGCTCGATCGACCAGCAGTGCTCCGGCCCGGGTGACGCGGTCGGCGCCTACTGTCAGGTCACCCCTCGGGGCGGCTTCTGCTTGCCGCAATCGAGCGACGGTGGGAGCTGCGAGGAAGACCGTCACTGCCTCAGCGGGCGGTGCGAGGAGATGGTCTGCGTGGGAGACGGGTTGTGAGCGAAGAGACGGGCGATCGCGCCCAGGCGAGCATCGGGGTGTTCGACAGCGGTCTCGGCGGGTTGACGGTGGCACGCGCGATTCGAGCCCGGCTGCCGAACGAGCACCTGGTCTATCTCGGCGACACGGCGCGGGTTCCCTATGGCTCGCGTTCGGCGCAGACGGTCATCCGCTACGCGCGTGGCTGTGCCCGACACCTCCAGCGCCACGGCGTGAAGGTGCTCGTCGTCGCCTGCAATACGGTGAGCGCGGTCGCGGTGGACATGCTCCGCGTGGAGCTCGATGTCCCGGTGATCGGGGTCGTCGAGCCGGGCGCCTCCGCCGCGGTCGCCGCGACCCGGAAGGGACGCGTCGGCGTGCTCGCCACCCGCGGGACCGTCGCGAGCGGCGCCTACGTGCGCGCCGTCTCGGCGCTCGACTCCCGGGTCGAGGTCGTACAGGAGCCGGCCCCGCTCTTGGTCCCGCTGGCCGAGGAGGGCTGGACCGAAGGGGCGGTGCCCGAAGAGGTCGTCCGGAAATACCTCGAAGCGCTCGCGCCGCGCGACGTCGACACCATCGTGCTCGGCTGCACGCACTATCCGTTGCTTCGCCCGGTGATCGAGGCGGAGGGCCGGGCGGCGCTCGGTGACGAGCTCGCCGTCGTCGATGGCGCCGAGGCTACGGCGCTCGAGCTCGAGCGGATCCTCGACGACCGCGGACTCCGGCGGCAGGGGGAGGGCGGCATGCGGATCACCGTCACCGACCTGCCCGACCGCTTTCAGGAGGTGGCGAGCCGCTTCCTCGGAGCAGAGGCCGGCGAGGTCGAAGCCATCGACCTCTGACTCGATCGTTTCCTCGTGCGAGTGGTACTCTTGCAACAGGTGACAACCAAGTCCGACGATGGAGCGAGGACCACTTCCCCTGCGAAGCGGAAGGCGATGCTCCCTACGGCAGGCCCGGAGGACGAGACCCGTGGGGACGTCAGGCCCATGGACGAGGGGTCAGGACCCGGACAGGACGCGGCCCGCAGACCGACCGATCTCCCCGAGGCAGGCGAGCAGCCACCCCGCGCCTCCATTCCCCCGCTCTTTCGGGAGGGACAGATCGTCGGCGAGCACTACGAGGTGCTGTCCCTGCTCGGCTCCGGTGGGATGGCCCAGGTCTGGGAAGCGCGGGATCGCCAGCTCGAACGACGAGTCGCGCTGAAGGTCGCAAAGCCGAAGCCGAACGTGCCCCCCCCTTCGAAAGGAGGCTCAGGCGCTGGCGGCCTTTCGGCATCCGAGCCTGGTGACGGTGCACTCCATGGGAACCCACGAGGGGATGGAGTTCATCGTCATGGAGCGGATCTTCGGGGTCAGCCTCTCCCGAAAGATCGCGGAGCGGCGTGCGGAGAACCGTCCCATCGCGCTCACCGAGGCGCTCCGGTACCTCACCGCCATCGCGGACGGGCTCGCGGTCGTCCATCGAGCGGGTCTGGCGCACCGTGACGTCAAGCCCGAGAACATGATGCTCACGCCAGACGGACGGGTCGTCCTGATGGACTTCGGTCTGGTCGTCCCCGAGTACGACAGCGAGCTGCGCGGGTTCGTGGCCGGTTCACCGCCCTACATGGCGCCGGAGACCCTACGCGATCGGGTGTCGAAGGGGGGTGGGCCACTGGTCGACATCTATGCGCTCGGGGCGACCTGCTTCGAAGTACTCACCTTCGAGACCCCGTACGCGTCGGCCGAGTCGATCAACCATCTCTTCGCCATGCACCTCGAGGGGAAGATCCCCTCCGTGGGTGAGAAGCGCGCCGAAGTTCCGCTGGAGCTCGATCAGCTGATCCAGGAGATGCTCGCCAAGGACCCCGCCAATCGGCCACAGAGCGCGCAGGGGATCGCGTGGCAGCTGAAGGGCATCGCCACCCGTCTCGCCGAACCGCTCATGAAGGGTTCGATGGTGCCCCAGGGTCAGCGGACCTTGGACGTTCTGATCGTCGAAGACGACGACGCCCTGGCTCGGATCGAGTGTTTCTACATCGAAGAGCTCTTCGGAAAGGACCGGGTCCGCCTTCGTCGTGCTCACGACGGGCAGGAGGCGATCGATCACGTTCGAAGGCAAGCGCCCGACCTCTTGCTGCTCGACCTGCACCTCCCGAAGCTCAACGGCATCGAGGTCGGCATGCAGATCCGCGGCGACGACCTCGCGCCGGAGACGAAGATCGTGGCCGTGAGCGCCGGCGCGCAGGAACGCGACCTGCAGCTGCTCCACCTGCTCGGTTTCCATCACTTCGTCCCGAAGGGCGAAGGCATGAAGGACCGCCTGGCCGAAGCCCTGCAGCCGCTCTTCCCCGACCTGCTCGACGCCTAGTACACGGGGGGATTTTGCGAAAATCCCCCCACTCGTCGCGAGTGAATCGCTCCTGGTTCCCCCAAAAACCTGAAGGTCTCGCGGCGTGGCCGCTCGGTGCGTCCTCGCGCTTCGCGCTGCGTCCTCCGTAGCCTCAACGCAGCGTGCGCTGGAGCGTGGCCTTGACGGCCTCGTTCCGCTCGACGCTCAGACGGGACTGGAGCAGCGTGCGCGCGCGCGGGGTCGCGATGGTGCCGAGCGCGAGGACCGCACCTTCGCGGATCACCGTCTCGCGGTGACTCAGGAAGGGTCGGATGTCCGCGAGGGCGCTCTCCCCGAAGGCGCGAGCCATGGTGCGGAGCGCGGCGCGGACGTGCAGATCGAGCTGACCCTCCCGCATCGCCACCCGCTTGAGGAACGAGCGGCTCGCCTCGGAGGGGAAGTGGCCGGCGGCGTGGATGGCGCGCAGCCGGACGAAGGGCTGCTGCCCCTCGTCGTCGTAGAGCTGCTCGAGCACGACCAGGGTCTCGGGCCCGAGGGCCTGCCAAGTCTCCGCCGACGGTCCTTCCTCGAAGGCCGAGAGCATGTTCCGCACCTGGTCCACGGAGGGTGTCTGCGCCGACGCGGACGCGGCCACCAGGAGCACCGAAGCGAGAACGGAGAGGCGAAGCATCATCGAGACCATAGCAGCCGTCAGGGGTGTGCGCCCTGCTGCTGCTGAATCTGCTGCTGGATCTGCTGCATCAGCTCCGGCGGGATCTGACCGCCGCCTGGACCACCGGGGCCGCCCATGCCGGGCATGCCAGGGGGCATCCCCGGAGGCATCCCGCCGCCGGCCGGCTCTTCGCCACCCTCGGGGGTCTGGAACGACTCGGCGTTCGGCCGCATCCGGTCCGCGAGGTACTTGCTGATCACGTAGATGGTCGGGTCGCCCTCGCGCTGGAGGTAGAGCTCCTCGGCGCCCTCGCGCGGGCCGCCGACCTTCAGGACCACGGTCTGAAGCGGGGCGTCCGCCGCCGGCTCCTCGTCGCCCTCGGCCTCGGGCCGGTACTGGAGGGTCACGGTGCCGCTGGGCTCCACGAGCCCGGCCGCGGCTGCGTCGATCTCGGGCGCCCCGAAGTTCACCGCGCGCATCCGAGACACGCTCGAGACCACCGACTGGACCTTGTTGGCGCCGAAGCGCTCGATCTCTTCCTGGCCCTCGACCGGAGCCCACTCGTCCTCGGCGTTGCGCTGGAACGACCAGGTGCCGCCCTCGGTCGACTCGAAGGTCACCATCGCGACCTGCGGCGGCGGGATGTCCACCACGCGGCGGTTGCGCCAGTCCTTGAGGTCCTTGTTGAAGGCGTACTTGATGCTGCCCCCGACGGTGAGCACTCGGTCTTCGTCCGGCAGGCGCACCATGGTGCCCTGATCGGAGAACGCACCGATGTAGAGCGTCACCGGCTCGGCGCCCTCCTGCTCGACGACCACGCCGATCGTGCCGGCTTCGTCGACCTCGAGTCGCTCGTGGTTCGCCGCGCGGGTGGCGGCGATGCCCGTCACCTCGAGGTTCTCGAGCTTCTCGAGCACGGTGTTGACCGCGGTCGTGTCGGCCTCGGACTCGAGCGGCTGGGTCACCCGCCAGGTGTCGCCGTCCTTCTCCAGGCGGACGCTCTCGCGCTCGGCGCCTTCCTCGTCGGCGGGGCGGCTGATCTCGAGCGCGGTGATCGAATCGCGCTCGATCGCCGGCAGCTCCGGCAGCTCTTCTTCTTCCTCGGTCTCGCCATCTCGGCCACCGCCGTCGGCGTCCTCGCGCGCCTTGAGCGCGAAGAAGGCGATGGCGAGGAGGCCCACGAAGGCCACGCCGGCGATCATCAGTCGGTTCTTTTCCCAGTTCATCGCGAACGCCTCGTCAGAGCTTGATGTTCTTCCGCCGCGCGGTGCGCATGCGCCATCGGATGATCCCGAAGAGGGCGAAGAGGAAGGGGATCCCCAACGTGTTCATCCACTTGTAGGTCGACTTGCGGCGATCCCATTGGGCGACCGCCTCCTTGCGCTTCTCGAGCGCTTCCTCGGCCGCCTCGCGGTCCTCGGCTTCCATCGCTGCGAGCGCCTCTTCCTCCGCCTCGGCGACGGCGTCCGGCACCTGCAGCTTCGGGTCTTCGACGTTCTTCGCGCGGATGGCGATCAGCTCCGACTCGGCGGCGAGCCAGTCGATGCTGTTGAGCGCGAGCGCCATGAGCGCGCCGAGGTCGCGGGGCCGGCCCTGGTTCGCCGGCGGAAGGAACTCGTCGCGCAGCACGCCGGACGAGCCGACGACCAGCACACGGACCTCACCGTCCGACTCCTCGAGCTCCGGCGACGGAGCCGGGCCCTCGCCCGAGCTCATGCCGCCACCGGCGAAGGCGCTCGGGAGCTGACCTTCGATCGACACCATGAGCTCGAAGGGCCCCTGGGTGTTGGTCGGGATCCACTCGCGCGGCTGCTTCGGTGCCAGGTCGAGGGTGTCGCCGGTCACGAGCCAGCTGTTCTCGCTGGAGCGGGCCAGCACCTTGATGCTCACGTCCTCACCGGCGGTGGTCAGCTCGAGCGGGGTGCTGAGCGGCATCGGCGCGTTGGGCAGGCGGAACGCCGCGGGGTGCTCGCGCTGCTCGTCCGTGAAGGCGATGTCCGGCGAGGGCGGGTAGGGCACCGCCATCGGGATCCCGAAGGGGCCCTGCATCGCCACCCGGGTGCAGAGCCAGTCGTGCACGACGCCGGTGCGGTGCTTCACGCCCCAGCGCTCGAGGAGCCGGTCGATGCCGCTCTCGAAGGGCGAGATGTTCGGCTGACCCTGCTCGGACACGGCGATGCTCAGCGCGGCGCCGAAGACGCCGAGGGAGCCGCCCTTCATCACGTACTGGTCGATGTTCATCAGCTCGTCGATGCTCAGCTCGGTGGTCGGCGCGACCAGGAGGAGCGCGGCGTACTCGTTCGGCTCGATGGGCTCGTCGGCGCCGACTTCACGCAGCTCGTACGTCGGGAGCGCCTCGCGGAGGCTGCTGAGCCCCTGCGCGAGCGTCGGTCCCTGGTGCCCGCTGATGATGCCCACCACGGGCTTGTCGCCGGCGAGCTCCTTGATCTTCATCGTGAGCGTGTACTCGAGGCCTTCGACCGAGAGCAGCGGCGCGATGACCTCGGTCGCGCCCAGGTACTTGATGACCAGGCCGGCGTAGACCTCGGTGTCCGAGACGCGGTCGTTCTCGAAGATGCGGACCACGTTCGGCTGCACGCCGTCTTCCTCGGCCGCTTCCTTGTCGTCGTCGGTCTCGACCGAGACCCAGTTGAGCTGGACGTTGCCCTTCGACGCGTCGGCGTAGTCCTCGAGGATGTCCCGCACGTACTCGCTGGTGGCGTTGTGCGGCGCCGGCATGTTGTCGCTGTAGTAGGCGGTGATCTCCATCTCGTCGTCGAGATTGGCGACCAGCTCCTTGGAGCCGTCGGAGAGGCTCCACACCCGGTTCTCGGTCAGGTCGACCCGACCGAAGCCGTAGAAGTAGGCCAGCAGGTTCAGCACCACGAGGGCGCCGGCGATCAGCACCAGGGTGCCGACCGACTGGATGGCGAAGCCGGACTTGCGCCGGGCGGTCGCCTCTTTGCTCGTCTTCTTGTCGTTCTTGGCCATGGGTTCAGCTCCAGCGCCGGCTCTCGAGGGACCGGAAGGCGATCAGGACCGCGAGACCCGCGACGCTGAGGAAGAAGAGGGTGTCCCGCACCGCGATGACGCCGCGGCGGAGGAGGTTCAGGTGCACGTCGAAGCTGATGAACTCCAGCATCGGCTGCAGGCCTCGGGGCATCAGCGGGAGGAACTTGTCGATGAGGAAGAAGAACACCGAGATGGCCAGCGCCGCGAAGAACGCGATGAGCTGGTTGTCGGTGAACGAGGAGCACGCCAGACCGATGCCGATCAGGGCGAGTCCCTGCAGGAGCAGACCGAAGTAGCCGGCGAAGACCGGGCCCCAGTCGAGCTCGCCGAGCGAGCCGATGCTGAACACGTAGGGCAGCGTCAGCAGCATCATGACCAGGTAGAGGCCGAGCACGCCGAGGAACTTGCCGAGGATCACCTGCGCGTCGGTGACGGGCATCGTGATCAGCAGCTCGATGGTGCCGGTGCGCTTCTCTTCGGCGAGCAAGCCCATCGTCACCGCGGGCAGGGCGAAGTAGTTGATGAGCGAGAAGTAGTTGAACATCTCGCGCGCCGTGGCCCGCTGCTGGAGGAAGAAGGTCTGCCAGAACAGGAAGCCCAGCACGAGGAGGAAGACGGCCACCACGATGTAGGCGATCGGACCGTTGAAGTAGCTCCGGAACTGACGTCCGGCGATGGTGCGAATGTTGGTCATCACTTCTTCTCCTCGTCTTCGTCGTCCGAATCGTCGGAGTCGGAATCGGAGTCATCCGAGTCGGAGTCGTCGTCGGCGTCGGAGTCATCCGAACCGGCGTCGGAATCGTTGGAGGCAGAGTCGTCCGAGTCGGAGTCGGCCGCTGCCTCCTCCTCCTGGCTCTCCAGCTCTTCCTCTTCCTCGGCCTCTTCTTCCTCGGCCTTCTTCTTCGCCTCGTCGCGCGCCTTCTTCTTGGCGCGCGCCTCGGCCTTCTTGTCGTCGGCCGTGGCCTTCTTCTTCTTCCGCTTCTTCGGCTCGTCCGCCTCGCGGGTGGTCAGGTCGCGGAAGACCGCGTCGAGACCCTCGGCCTTCTTCTCGAGGCCGAGCAGCACGAAGCCACCGTCGACCGCGGCCTGGAAGAGCTCGCGGCGCAGGTCCTCGGAGCCCGACGGCGACACGGCGAAGATGAGCTCGCCCTTGGCGTCGGCGGTGCGAGGCCGAACGCGGTCGACGCCCTTCACCTTGCCGAGCAGGTCGCGGATGCGCTTCTCGTCGCCCTTCGAGTCGTCGGCGACCGTGACGCGGTAGCTGGCCTTGCCGCTCCGCTCGCGCAGCTCCTCGGGCGTGTCGTCGGCGACGAGCCGGCCCTTGGAGATGATGAGCACCCGGTCACAGGTGACCTGAACCTCGCCGAGGTCGTGAGTCGAGAGGATGACCGTGCGCTCGCGCCCGATCTCCTTGATGAGGTCGCGAATCTCGGAGGCCTGGTTCGGGTCCAGACCGCTCATCGGCTCGTCGAGGATCAGCACCGGCGGCTCGTGCACGAGCGCCTGGGCGAGCCCGACTCGCTGCCGGAAGCCCTTCGAGAGCTGCCGGATCTCCTTGGCGATGACGTCGCCGAGGCTGGTCTGCTCCACCGCCTTCTTGATGCGCTTGCGGGCGTCGGTGCCCGTGTAGCCGCGCATCTTGGCGACGAACTCGAGGTACTCGAGGACCAGCATCTCCGTGTAGAGCGGGGTGCTCTCCGGCAGGTAGCCGATCGACCGCCGGACCCCCATCGGGTCGTCGAAGACGTCCGCGCCGTTGATCGACGCCGTCCCACCGGACGGGGCGATGAAGCACGTGAGGATCTTCATCGTCGTGGTTTTGCCGGCCCCGTTGGGGCCGAGGAAGCCGAGGACTTCGCCGCGGCTGACCTCGAAGCTGACGTCCTTGAGGGCGTCGACCTGGCCGTAGCTCTTGGACAGGTCTCGCGCCTCGATCATGGCGTTGCTCATCGCTCGCTCTCGAGTGGCTAGGGGTGGCACCACCGGGGGTCCGCTGGCGCGGCCGTGGTGTACCGGGATCAGTTATGGAGTCAAGGGGGTTCGGAGCGCTCAACGCACGAGATCGCAGCGCATTCGGGCACCCGGTGAGCGAAGTCACGTGCCGCGGCACGCATTGGCACGGATCCGTGACTGGCCGACTCGTGCCGATGCCGCTATCGGCAGAATTGTCCGGTGGGCGATGGTATGGCAGCCATCTCTTGCACTTCCAACGGGTTCGCCGGGCGGGCCCCAGACTTGCAGAGTCCTTCACCCTTGGGCTGCGTTGCGGAGTTCTGTGCCAAAACGTGGCCCGTCGATAGACTGAAATGAAAATTCGGCGGTCGTCGCGCGACGATCGAGCTGACGGAAAGGGCCCGGTGGGGCCATTGCGAGAGTGCAGGGTGATGAGGACGACGAGCGAGAAGCGGCTTCGGTGGGCGCATGGGGCGGCGATCCTCGCGGCGGTCGCCGCGATCGGTTGCGGCCGGACACAGCTCGACGAGTTCCGCGATGGCGCCCCTCCGCCTCCCCCGGACGGGGACGTGATCTGCCGCAGCGACGCCGACTGTGACGACGGGCTGGTCTGCAACGGCGCCGAGTCCTGCATCGACAACACCTGCGTCGCCGGAGCCCCCGTGCGTTGCGACGATGGCGTGAGCTGCACCGACGATCGCTGCGTCGAGGCGAGCGGTGGCTGCGAGTCCGTCCCCGACTCGTCCCGCTGCGCGGTCGGCGAGATCTGCACCCCCGGCGGCTGCGAGCGGGTCCCCTGTGCTGGCGACTTCGAGTGCGACGACGGCTTCGTCTGCAACGGCCGTGAGCTCTGCGGCCCCGACGGCTTCTGTCAGGCCGGCCCGCCCCTGCGCTGCGACGACGGCGTGGACTGCTCCGCGGACGAGTGCTCCGAGGCGCTCGGCGGCTGCGCGTCGACGCCCATCGACGCGCGCTGCGACGACGGCCTCTTCTGCAACGGCACCGAGACCTGCTCACCCCGCGGCTGCGTGGGGTCGTCGCCGCTGCTCTGCAACGACGGCCTCTCTTGCACCCTCGACCGCTGCGACGAGCGCACCCGCAGCTGCCAGTTCCAGCCGGTCGACGGCGATGGTGATGGCGAGTTCTCGTTCGAGTGCGGCGGCGGCGACTGCAACGACGCGAACCCGCGGATGAGCTCGCGCTTCCCCGAGGACTGCGGCGACCGGATCGACAACGACTGCGATGGGCAGGCTGACTGCTTCGACAGCGACTGCCGCTTCGATCCCACCTGCGGCGAGTGCTTCCCGGAAGCGGATCCGATGTCGTGCGTCGACCGCCGCGACAACGACTGTGACGGTCTCGTCGACTGCGCCGACCCCGACTGCCGAGCCTTCCCCGAGGTCTGCGAGTGCGTGATCGCTGGCGACCTCGGCCCCGCCGGCGAAACCAACTGCTCCAACGGCCGCGATGACGACTGCGATGGTCGCGTGGACTGCGCGGACCCCGATTGCTTCGGTCGCCCCGGCTGCGACGAGTGCGTCCCCGTCTCCGATCGCGAGATCTTCTGCGGCGACGCCCGGGACGACGACTGCAACGGCTTCACCGACTGCGAGGACTTCGCCTGCGGCGGCACCCCCGAGTGCGGCTGCGCGCCCTTCGAGCTCTCCTGCAGCGACCGCCGTGACAACGACTGCGACGGCTTCCTCGACTGCGACGACTTCGACTGCGCAGGGAGCCCCGAGTGCGAGGTGTGCGCGCCGACCGAGACCAACTGCTTCGACGGTCGGGACAACGACTGCGACGGCCGCTTCGACTGCGACGATCCCGAGTGCTCGCGCCGTCCGGGCTGCGTTTGTTTCCCGACGGAGACCCGCTGCCGCGGTGGCGTGGACGAGGACTGCGACGGTCGCATCGACTGCGCCGACCCCGACTGCTTCGACAGCGACGAATGCCGGATGTGCTCGGACTTCGAGTTCGACTGCTTCAACGGTTTCGACGAGGACTGCGACGGCCTGCTCGACTGCCGCGACCCGGACTGCCGCTTCGAGCCCCGCTGCGGCGGGTGCGACCCCTTCGAGACCTTCTGTGGCGACTTCGTCGACAACGACTGCGACGGTCTCTTCGACTGCGACGACCCCGACTGCGCGATGTTGCCCGAGTGCTTCGAGTGCGCGCCCTTCGAGTTCAGCTGCTTCAACGGGCGTGACGACGACTGTGACGGCTTCGTCGACTGCGACGACTTCGACTGCACGGACGACCCTGCGTGCGAGATGTGCACCGAGCGCGAGGCGAACTGCCGCGACGGGAACGACAACGACTGCGACGGCCTGACCGATTGCGCCGACCGCGACTGTCTCGCCGACATGATGTGTTGCCGACCGACCGGCCCCGAGGTCTGCGGCGACGGCACGGACAACGACTGCGACGGCTTCCCCGACTGCAGTGATCCCGACTGCGTCGACGACCCGATCTGCTGCGTGCCCCGACCGGAGCGCTGCGGGGACGGCCGCGACAACGACTGCAACGGTCTGGCCGACTGCATGGACCCGGCCTGTGACGACGACCCGCGCTGCTGCGTGCCGTCGCCGGAGTCCTGCCGCAACGGCCAGGACGACGACTGCGACGGGCGCGTCGACTGCGACGACCCCGACTGCACGATGGACCCGCGCTGCGACTTCTGTGCGCCCTTCGAGCTCTGCAACAACGCGGTCGACGACGACTGTGACGGGCGCGCGGACTGCGACGACACCGAGTGCTTGATGGACCCGACGTGCCGCGGCGACTGCGTCGCCGAGCGCTGCCGGAACGGGCGGGACGACGACTGCGACGGTCTCGTGGACTGCGTCGACCCCGACTGCACCGGCAACCCGCTCTGCTCGGTGTGCATCGCCGAGATCTGCGACATCCCCATCGACGAGGACTGCGACGGTCTCACCGACTGCGACGACCCGGACTGCTTTGGCGACCCGGCGTGCGGACCGGCGTGTCAGCCCTTCGAGATCAGCTGCATCAACGGCAACGACGACGACTGCAACGGTCTCACCGACTGCGCCGATCCCTTCTGCAGCGGCGACCCGGCTTGCTGTGTGCCGCGCCCGGAGAACTGCTCCAACGGCGTCGACGACGATTGCGACGGTCGCATCGACTGCCGCGACCCGGTCTGCCGACTGGACCCGATCTGCAACCCCGACATGGGCCCGCCGCCCGGCGACATGGGCGTCGGGTTCATGAACGAGATCGGTCCGTCGATGTGCACCAACGGCTTCGACGACGACGGTGACGGACGGACGGACTGCGCGGACACCGACTGCTCGCCCTTCGGCGGCGGCGGCGAGTGCTGCGACAACGTCGACAACGACGGCGACGGCTTCGTGGACATCTTCACCTGCCGCTGCTTCTCGGATTCGGACTGCGCCGGCGTCGGGAACATCGACCAGGTCTGCTACGAGTCGAGCTTCAGCGTCTGCGCGCCCCGCTGCGACTTCTTCGGCGGTGACGCCTTCTGCCAGATGATCGGACCCGAGTTCCGGTGCCAGTTCGGAGGTCCGAACGCCGGCGAGTGCACGCCCTTCTGATCAGAGGGGGCGTCCGTAGCGGGCGACGAGTTGCTCGAGGTAGTCGAGCCCGTCGTTGGCCACGCGCGTCCTGCCCAGGAGCTCTCGCGATGCACGGGACCCGACCTCGGCGGCGATGGACGAGTCGAAGGGTCCTGGCTCTCGCCAGATCTCGCCGCTGGGCAGCTTGCACACATAGACGAAGAAGCGTGTGGATCCGAACGTGATCTGGTCGTGGTGGGCGCGCGCCATCTTGCTGGGCAGCACGACCATGTCGGGGCCCGGGCGAAAGCGTTCCTCCCCCTCGGACGTCAGGCGCGTACGAATCCCATCGACCGCCGCATAGACGCCTTCGAGCCAGCTCGGAAATGGGTGCGCGAGCCTGTCTCGAAGCTCGGCGACGCGGTCGGCCTGTCCCCGGGGAACCTTCTTCACCGCCCACGCGACTCCGCTCCCCAGCGACCGGCCGGTGCGATGACGAACCATCGATTCCAGCTGCGAGTGAACGTCGCCGGCGCAGGCGTCGCGCCAATGGCCGGCGGCTTCGAGCGACTCGTCTTCCAGCTTCTCGCGGAGGGCGTCGAGGAGCCGATCGACGGCTGGGTCGCGCCTCAGGGGTGCGATCGTCTGCGAGACGAGTCCGTAGAGTCGAGCTCGCTTCATCAGCGGATGGGAGTCGTCGACGCCACACGAGGCCAGCGCCACACGCCATCGGTCCAAGACCTCCACGGCGTGAGCGCGAACGGCCTCGCCGACCGGCTCCCGCACCGCGGGCGGGCTCGACTCGGGAGGGATCTTGATCATGGCCGACGGGTCGGACTCCAAGATCGACACCACCTCCACCAACCGGGACATCGAGGCCACGCCGTCCTCGATCGGGTCGGAGGGGCCGAGTCCATCGAGGTGGTCGCACACCCAGTCCCGCCATTGCTCGGAGCTCCAGGTCACTCAGCCCTCATCCGCCATCTGCGGGAGTGTATCCTCGCGATGGAGAGAGTGTGACCCATACCGTGCAGCGTATCGGCGACCTGCGGCCCGGACAGATCGAACCGACGAGGAAGGCGACGCGAGACGCGAAGGGAGGCCTCTTCGGCAGCTTGGCGAGCTGGCTCCCCGGCCTCTTCGGGAAGCGTCCGCTCGCAGGCATCGGCGCCTCCCTTCTCATCGTGGAGAGCGTCCCTCCAGGTGAGTCACGCTCGATCGGGATCCTTTCGGATCACGAGCTTCCCAGCGAGGCCGAGTCGATTCTCCTCGGCCCGTTTCTGATGAACACCCGGCAGCTTCCGTGGACCTGGACGCGTGTGAGCGATAGCTACCGCCATGTTCAGCGAGCCAGGCTCGAGGAGGCCGAGGGCTATCCGCTCGGTGAGCGCCTGCAGAAGCTCGTTCAGACCATGCACGTGAGGCTCTCCCCCGCCGTTCAGCTCCAGGTCCATCCGTGGCCCTACCTCATCACCAAAGACCACGTCCGCTTCCGCGATCTCTGGGGCTCCCACCATCGGGTCGAGCACGACCTCGACTTCGAGAGCTTGGGTGAACCGAAGAGCTTCGGGAAGGCGCCCGACTGGGTTTCCGGGCTCCGGTCGTACGAGCGGCCACGCGAAGAGCTCGAGTCGGGGATGGACCTGGAGGTGGAGCTGGACCTCGGCTTCGATCTCTTCGACTTCTTCGATTGAGCTCGAGCCGATGGGTGCTAGGGGCAGGCGGGGACGCGGCCGAACTGGATGTCGCGGATCGGGTGGGAGCCGGTGAAGCTCCCGTCGCCGAGCGTCTCCCAGGTGACGCCGTCTTCCGATCGGTAGAACTCCTGGTTCTCGTACCAGTTCTGCCAACCGCCGCGGACGCCCACGAATGTGCCGTCATCGCTCACGGCGACCGCGCCGAGGAGGAGGTCGCTCGGGGCGGTCGCGCTGCTGCTCCAGTCGCTCCCGTCGCTGCTGCGGTGGACCTCGCCGCGGGACCACACGAAGACCTCGCCGCCGTGGCTGACCGCGTGGGAGGTCACGCCGTCCCGGATGGTCGTGGAGGAGAACGTGTCGCCGTCGTCGCTCGAGACGCAGGCGACGCCGTCGCCGCCGACGATCACGATCGAGCCGCCGAGGTCGACGATGCCGCCGGTGTTCTGGATGCCGCCGCCGCACTCGCCGGGCAGCGTCGAGGGGCGATCCCAGGTCGCGCCGTCGGTGCTCCACACGACGTCCCGCTCGCCGCCGTCTTCGCCGACGAGCACGAAGCGACCGCCGGCGAAGCCGGTGCGCCGAACGTTCCAGACCATCAAGCCGGTGTCGACGCCGTCCTCGAAGGTGTCGCCGCCATCGGTCGAGCGGCGCGCGTTGCGGGAGCCGGCCAGCAGCACGTCGTTGCCGTAGGCGAGCCCGCCGAAGGTGGTCTCCTCGAGCCGCGGGTCCCAGGTCACGCCGTCGGTCGAGCGGCGCACGCTCCCCGGCGGACCCCAGCCGTAGGTGGCGTAGAAGTGGCCGCCGTCGCGGGGGGACCACGCGAGCCCTTTCGCCGAGCCCGGGTGGTGGTCGCAGTCGAAGCCGTCGGTGAAGCAGCGCACCGCGTCGTCCATGGAGGTGTCGTTGGTCCAGGAGCGGCCGTCGTCGCAGCTCACGGTGGTGCGGCCCATGTGCCCCTGAGCGACGAAGATCGGGACGCCATCGGGGTCGGGCGGGCCGAGGTCGGGGTCGTCGGGGGTCGAGCCATCGGGCCGCGGTCCGCCGTCGACCCCCGGTTCGGTTCCGGAGTCGCCGATCATCGGTCCGCCGTCCGCGGGGGTCACGTCCGACGAGTCGTCGTCCGAGCTGAGGTCGCCCTCACAGGCCAGCGCGAGGAGGGGAAGGCAGACGAGCCCCTGGGCGAGCGCCCAGAGGCCGGAGCGGCGAAGCGAGAGGTTCGGCACGGCGGTAGGAGCCACGGGGGTCCCCAAACGGCTCAACTCTCGGTCTTGCGCTGCTTTCGCAGGGCCGAGCGCCGCAGCGCGTCCACGCCCACCAGGCCCTTCCGCTCGTCGAGCTTCATGCCGCCCGGGTCCCGGTCGCGGACCGCCTCCGCCACCGCTCGCACCAGCGGCGCCAGCGTGGTCTCCGCTCCTTCGACGTTGCGATAGTGCAGGTCGAAGCTCGCGGTCCGCAAGAGCGCGGGCCCGTCGGCGGTTCGCGCCGTCAGCACCACGTCGACCGAGCTCTCGCCCTGCTCGAAGTGGTAGATGCAGCGGCGCCGGTCGAGGGTGAGCGAGGTCAGCTGCGCGTCGTGCGCTTCCGCGACCCCGTCGACGAGCGCTCGCCACTCCGGGTGGGTCCGCCCACCGGCCGCCGCGCCGGTGCCGCCGGCTCGTTCGCTCGCCAGCGCGAAGCCGTCGACCGGCTCGCGCCACGGAGTGGTGCGCGGCTCGGGGACCAGCCGGTCGCGCTCCCAGCCGTACTTCTCGATGTAGCTGTGCGTCAGCCCGAGACACGTCTCCGAGTGCTCGCACTTCGCCTCGTAGAGACAGCTGAAGCGCGGGTAGGGCTCGTAGAAGTCTTCGGCGATGACCACGTCCGGCTGGCCGTTGTCGAGGCTCGCGCCGTGCTCGCCGAGCAGGCAGCGCGGCACGTACTTGGTGGTGGTCTCGATGCCGAGCTCCGCGGCGCGCTCGAGCGCGTCGCGGAGCGACGGCATCAGGCGCGCCATGGGGACCAGCAGCTCCCGCTCGTCGGAGAAGTCCTCCATGGGCAGGTAGTTCCACCACTCCATGCGCACCGGCTCGAGCGGCGCCACGGTCTCGACGATCGCGCTCAGGTGATCCGCGTTCGGCGTGCAGAGCACCGTGTTGGTCAGCAACGTGGCGCCGAGCTCCTTCAGGTTCTGCATGCCGGCCCAGGCCTCGTCGAAGGAGCCCGGCCGCTGCGAGATGTGATCCTGGACGGCCGCGTTCGGTCCGTGGAGTGACACGAAGAACTCGTCGATGCCCGCGTCGACCACCTTCTTCGCGAAGGCGCGGTCGGCCATGAGTCGGCCGTTGGTCTGCAGGCGGACGTGCTCGAAGCTGCCCGACTCGCGGGCGTAGTCCACGAAGTCGAAGAGGCGCTTCTCGAGCGCGACCTCGCCGCCGGTGAAGGTCAGGCGCCGGTAGCGCCGCTGCTCCACGTTGTCGTCGACGGCCGCGGTGAAGCGCTCGAAGGCCACGCCCTTGAAGCGGTTCATCCCCTCCTGGACGATGCAGAAGCGGCAGGCGCTGTGACAGTGGAAGTCCACCGTCACCGTGAGGTCTTCGAAGCGCGTGGGCTCGAAGCGGCCGTGCTGCGACTCCATGCGCTACAGCGTGCCGTAGAAGCTGGACTTGGGGTACACGAGCGCTTCGCCTTCTTGTCGGTAGTCGATGCCGATGTCGAAGCTCAGGTGCTCGAAGGCAGCCTCGTGCTCGGTGGCGAGCGCGCGCAGGGGCGCGGGGTACTCGAAGCGCTCGAGGAAGTCGGCGAGCTGGTCGATGGCGATCCCCGAGAAGTAGATCCCGTCGCGGTCGCGCTTCTTCGCCGCGCAGATCCGCTTGCAGGGGAAGAAGCGGGGCATGAGCGCCTGCGCCAGTCGCTTCTCGTCGTTCAGGTCCGCGAAAACCGAAGCCTGCAGGAGCGGGAGGAGCACATCGATCTCGCGCTTCGGGTCGAGGAAGCGATAGGTGTTCCGCAGCTCGAAGGTTGCCGGATCACCGACCGCCGCGTATGCGCGCCCGGCGTGCTCGGGGGTGCCGGTCAGGTAGAGGTCGACCTGGTCGACGGTGCCGCGATCGAGGGTCGGTCCGTCGAGATCGAAGCTCACCATCATGTACTTCTGGTGAGCCGGCAGCACCGGCGTGAGCGCGACCCAGGGCGCCAGGGTCTGGCGGAGCGCCTCCACCTTGCTCGCCGGGAGCTCGTCCCGAGGGTCGTAGAAGTAGAGCTCCCACCAGAGCTGACCGCGGTCGAGCTTCACGCCCCATACGGTCAGGTCGCGACCGACGGACGCGCGAATCGCTTCCAGCAAGGGCTCCATGCGCTCGCGGATCCCGGCGTGCTCCAGGCTCGCCCAGAGGAACGCCTCCGAGCGGCGTGAGCGCTCCGTGAGCGGACGGCGTGGTGCGTACGCCTCGAGGCAGTAGTCGAAGTAGCGATCGCTCGGTCCAGCCTTCAGGCGCGGGTCTGCGAGCGGTGTCGCGATCGGGAGCGACTCACCCATCGATGCGCTCCCACGGCTCGGGCGGGGAGTCCCAACTCGGCGTCGTGCGCTGGACCTCACCTGCGGCCCACTGCATCGCGGCGTCGATGGCGTCGCGGTCGGGGTCGCCCTCGCGCAGTCGGTAGGAGAGGGCGTGCGCGCCGACCTCGAGGTAGGCGCGAGCACCGAGAGGCTCGACGAAGATCCCGATCTCACCCGACGGACTCCGCAGCACCACCACCGGCTCCAGGTCGTGGGCGGCGGGGGTCGCGCCCGCGGGCTTCACGTACGCGACCCATCGTCCATTGGTGTCGTAGCCGACCGACTTCGCGAAACCGATCGGGAAGGGCAGCGCCGCGACGGCGGCCTCGCTCCAGCCCGGGAGCGTCCGCAGCTCGGGCGCGCCCTCGGTCGGCTGGAGCGCAGCGAAGACCGCGCGTCGGGTGAGCGCTGGCGCGTCGAGCGAGATCACCCAACCCGCGACCGCCGCGTCTTTCGCCCACGCGGCGAGCGCCTCCGGCACGTCGGTGGGCGGCTCCGCCTGCTGCTCGTACACCTTGGTCTCGCGCCGGCTCCCCAGGTTCACGCCCACGACGTGTGGCGCGTGCGCCAAGCCGAGCGCCGCGCCCAACGAGCGTCGCTTCGCCTCGGACGCGTCCGACGCGTTGACGTAGAGCTTCGCGACCGGAGGATCACGCCCCACGTCCCAGCCGACGATCATCGGCTGGTCGTTCGCGTCGGCCCATTCGCAGAGCGCCTCGTCGTCAGCCTCGAGGGCGAGGCCGAGGGCGGCGATCAGCGCCCGTGCTTCGCTCGGGCGGACGCGCTCGATCATCATTCGCCCGCCCTGGGCCGATCCGCTCGCGTCGCCGCGCACCGAGGCCTCGAGCCGGGTCGCGTCGATGGCTGCTTCGCGGAGCGCGGACACCACCGCCGCCGCGCGCGACGCCCATGGCGAGCCGCGGAGCGACGCTTCGATGGGGCCGCTCACGGCGCGCGGTGCGCTTCGGCCCACGTCGGGTAGTCCGAGTAGCCGATCGCCTTCCAGCGCCCCTGGACGAGCTCGCGGATCGGGGTTCGCTGGTCCCGTTCGAGCGGCGTGCCCTCCATCGCCTTGGCGACTACCGGTTCGGCGGCTTCGCGGGCCGCCTCGTGCAGCCGTTCGAAGGGCTCGTCGTCGAGGTACGCGTCGAAGACGGCGGCGGTCACCTCGGCGGCGTTCTGCCGGCTCGCCTTGATGTTGCCCTTGCCGGTCAACACGTTCCCGAGGCCGAAGACGCCCTCCATGCCGCTGACCTCGCCGGTCTCCCAGTCGGCGAAGTCGTAGAGCTCGCCCTTCATCGGAAGGCCGACGATCGGCAGCGGGATGGAGCCGATGGAGCTGATGACCAAGGGCGCCCGGACCTCTTCCTCGGAGCCGGGGACCTCCTTCATCGCGCGGCCTTCGCCCTCGGTCTTTCGGAAGACCAACCCGGCGAGGCGCTCCTCTTCGACGAACGGCGCGACGGGCACGCGACTGCCGACGAACTTCACTCGGTAGCGGTCCATCACCCGCTCCATGATCTTCACCCGCGCGCCACGAACCTTCTCGAGCTGACGCTCCGTCGCATCATCCGGCGGGCTGGCGAGCGGCATCTCTTCCATCGAGCGGCGGTAGTAGAGCGTCGGCAGCTCGACCTCGGGTAGCGGGATGCCCTCGCGCTCGCACCAGGCGGCGATGCCCTTCTGCTCCATGGCGATGAGGTTCGGTGCGTGGCCCGCCTTCTCGAGCGCTCGCGCGTGGGTGACGAGCGAGAGAATCTTCACCACGTCGACCGACGCGAGGCCGCCACCGACCACGATCGCGCCCTCCGGGATCTCGTAGCGCGGGCCGTCGTAGCCGGGCTCGTGCTCGTGGTTGAACCAGTGCACGAGCGCGTTCTGGTAGAGCAAGCCCTTTCCGACGTACGCCTCGACTCCCTCGACCGGCAGTCGCCGGTCCCGCCACGCACCGTTGGCGAGAATGATGGCGTTGAAGCCGAGCGAGCGGAGCTCCTCGAAGCTCACGTCGCCGCCGACCTCCGTCTTCGGAACGAAGTAGACGGACTCGTGGCTCAGGTTCTCGTCGATGCGCTCGTACTCCTTGATGCGCAGCTTCTCGTGCCACCGCGGGAGGCCGTCTTCGATCTTCCCGTAGGGACGCTCCCCCTGCTCGAAGACGACGGCGATACCGCCCTTCTCCGCAACCAACGCGGCGGCCTCGGACCCAGCCACCGCACCCCCGACGATTGCCACGACATGTCGCGCCATACGCGCACGCTAACACGCCCATCCGCCAAAGGCGGATCCCTCACCCCCACCCTCGCCCTGACCCTCACCCTTCGTTTTCGCCGAGCCGTCGGGAGAGAGTGAGGCCGCAGCACCCACGTTCAGGTCGCAGTGTCCGAAACGGAACTGGAGCTCGACCCGATGGGTCTCGTGGCACCACGGGCAGGTGATCTCGGTGTGGTGGACGTCGTAGGTGCCCATCCGGTGCGAGTGCGCATCCCGCGTGGGTGGAGCAAGGGGGCTGCCTCGCGCGCCGGCCGCCCCCATGGACTGCCGAGGTCGCCGGCCATGAACGCCTTCCGCACCGACGTCCGATCGGCTCCCACGAGCACATCCCCGCGAACCGCCAGGTCGACGAAGAAGTCCCGCTCGCACGAGGGGCATTCACCGTGCCCCTCGGCGTCCCAGTCTCCGTTGGGTGGCCGACCGCCCTCATGGACCGGGGCCAGGCCGACGTACTCGATGCGGTCGCCGACGGCGTAGTCGTTCAGCCCGCCGCGGCCGAGCTTGAACTGGAGCTGGAAGGTGTGCGCCCGGTAGCACCAGGGACAGGTGATCTCGGCGCGGTGAAAGTTGTAGGTGGCCATCGCCCCGACGGTGCACGCACTTCGAACGGTGTGAGAAGAAACCGGCGAATGTCTGCTCGACCTGAGGGTGAGGGACAGGGCGAGGGAGTCCCGCGTCGCGGGGCCTACGCCGAAGGGGTCGGCTTCGCGATGCCGATCATGAGCCGCGACTGGCCGTCGTGCTCTTGCTCGTCGAAGTCGCCGTGCAGCGCGAGGAGCGTCAGGCCCGCCTCCGCGAGGAGCGGTTCGATCTGGCTGGAGAGCAGGTAGCGCTGCGGGATGTTCGCGGTCACCCGGGGGCGGCCGTCGTGCGGCACGTGGGTGTAGACCGCGTCGATGCGCTGCTCCGAGCGGTCCCAGAGGCTCGCCTCGAAGACGTCCCAGGTGGTCCCGAGCGCTTCGGCCGTGGCCACGAGCTCCGGCATGTCGTCGCCCCCGTCGGGCGCGTCCGTGTGGAAGTCGTCCGCGTCGTAGACGTCGAAGGCGAAGAGGCCGTCCGGCCGCAGGTGCTCGCGCACCCGCTTCAGCGTCTCGATCAGGTCGGCCTCGCTGGTGAGGCAGTAGAGCCCGTTGAAGGGACACAGGATCCGATCGAAGCGGCGACCGAGGTCGAGCTCGCGGAAGTCCGCCTCCAGGAGCTGCGCCCGCGGCGCCCGCTTGCGGCCGATCTCGAGCAGGGCGCGGTCGAGGTCGACGCCGGTGACGGAGTGGCCGTCGTCGCAGAGCGGTCGGGCGACCCGACCGAACCCGCAGCCGAGCTCGAGCACTTCGTGGGCTCCCGCGCAGACGCGCCGGTAGAACGCCACGTCGCCCGGCTGGCCCTGGTGCACCGCGGCGTAGAGCGCGGCGGGGTAGGGCCCCGGCGGTTGGCTGCTACGAGCGGGGGTCTCGACGGGTTTTGCGGAAGGGGAAGTCATGACTTCAGATGAAGCGATTGCTGCCGGTGACCCCGCCGCTCTCGCCATCGTCGGCGAAACGATAGGGTGGATCGACCAGTCCGTCGATCCGACGCATGACCAGGTCGGTCAGCCCCTGGAAGCGTTCGCGGTGCGCTCGCTCGTCGCGGAGGTCGAAGGGGGTGAAGGGCTCGGGCACGTGGAAGGGGCTCATCTCCTCGTATGGGATCGGAACGCCGAACCGGTAGGTGATCTTCCCCTTCCTCGCGAAAGGGTTGGATCCTGGATAGACGTGGTCACTTCCGCTGCAGCCGACCGGGACGATGGTCTTCTGGTAGCGGAGCGCGACCTGAGCCATCCCGATGTGCCCCTTCGAGAGCCGGATGGAACGCGTTCCTTGGGGGAACACCAGGATGTCGAGCCCCTTGGCGAAGGCCTCTTCGTGGAGCTCGACGAAGCGGCCCATCATCGTGCGGAACACCGCGCAGATGGCCGCGGCGTAGGACTCGGCGCCGGGATCGAAGGCGCGCCCGAGCATGTCGCGCGGTCGCTCGAGGAGCTCGGCCGGGATCAGGCCCTCATCGGGGGGATGCGATTCGCCTGCCGCCTCGGCATCCACTCGGGCGCGGAGGGCGGCGTATTCCTCGTTCGTGGGGCGCCGCTCGAGGGCGCTCACGAAGTCCCGCGTGATGATGTACCCACGGGACACCGTCGGCAGGTTGTTGGTGAGCTCCATGAAGCGACCCACGAAAGCGTTTTCGTAGTACTTGCCTTTGACCCACGTCGCCGTGAAGCGGTCGTGGTGTCGCCAGAGCGCGTACTGAAAGGGCCAATAGTTGTATCGGTCCGTGTGATTGAGGGCGAAGATCACCGGCTCCGCCGGGATCCGTTCCTCTCCCTCGAACACGATCTGCGTGCGGGCGAGCGCGTAGTTCGGCCGAAGCACCCCCCGGGCCACCAGCCGCTGACCCATCGGTCGACCGGAGAGTCGGATCCGGTTCATGCGCGCGATATCGAGCACCAGGGGTGAAAGCTCCCGCGACCGCGCCATCGTGTCAACGCCAGGAAAGGGGAGCCACCCTTGACCGAACCCGTATACTGCGCGCGTCGGGCATGCCGACCACCGTGGAGGTTTCTTGAGTCGATTCACCCCCCTCGCGCTCTTGCTTTCGAGTGTCGTCTTCGCCGCCGGTTGTGCGGTGGACCCCACCCCCATCGACCCCGGTTGCACCCTGGCGACCGACTGTGACGCCGGCGAGGTCTGCACTGACGGCCGCTGCATGTTGCCGGAGTCCTGCATGGACGGGACGCTCAACGGCGACGAGAGCGACGTGGACTGCGGTGGCCGCTGCGCGGGCTGCGCGATCGACGGGCGCTGCGAGAGCAACGGCGACTGCATGAGCGGCGCGTGCGCTTCGGGTCGCTGCTCCGAGCCGGCGTGCGACGACGGCACGATGAACGGTGACGAGTCGGACGTGGACTGCGGCGGGAGCTGCGATCCCTGCGCCGAGGGCTTCGACTGCACCGAGGGCGACGACTGCGTCACCGGGATCTGCTCGAGCGGCCGCTGCGTGGCCCCGACCTGCACGGACGGGATCATCGGCGGCGACGAGACCGACGTGGACTGCGGCGGGAGCTGCGGACCGTGCGCCATCGGCGATGGGTGCTCCATCGCGGACGACTGCATCGCCGGCGTGTGCACGGCGATGACCTGCGCGGCTCCGAGTTGCTCCGACGGCGTGACCAACGGCTCCGAGACGGCCGTGGACTGCGGCGGTAGCGCCTGCGACGGCTGTGGGACCGGCGAGGACTGCGACGGCAACGGCGACTGCGAGAGCATGGTCTGCTCCGCCGGCGCGTGTGCCGCGGCGATGTGCCCGGACGGCGTGCTCAACGGCGCCGAGACCGACCTCGACTGTGGCGGGCCGGACTGCCCCGCGTGTGACGACGGCGAGATGTGCTCCGACGGCACCGACTGCACCAGCGGCGTGTGCACGGGTGGGGTCTGCATCGTGGCCATGTGCCCGGACGGCGTGCTCAACGGCGACGAGACGGACGTGGACTGCGGCGGCCCTGGCTGCCCCACCTGCGGCAACGGCGAGATGTGTGACGGCGCGAGCGACTGCACCAGCGGCGTCTGCGACGCGGGCTCCTGTGTCGGCGCGATGTGCACCGACGGGGTCACCAACGGGACGGAGACCGACGAAGATTGCGGCGGTCCGGACTGCAACGCCTGCGGCGACGGGCTGATGTGCGACGGTCCGAGCGACTGCCTCAGCGGTGTCTGCACGGGCGGCGTGTGCATCACGGCGATGTGCCCGGACGGCGTGCTCAACGGCACCGAGACCGACGTGGACTGCGGTGGCCCCGACTGCCCGACCTGCGACGACGGCGACATCTGCGACGGCGCGAGCGATTGCACGAGCGGTGTGTGCACCGGCGGTGTGTGCATCACGGCGATGTGCCCGGACGGGGTGCTGAACGGCACGGAGACGGACGTCGACTGCGGGGGCCCCGGCTGTCCGACCTGCGCCGACGGCGACATGTGTAGCGGCGCGAGCGACTGCTCGAGCGGCGTGTGCATGAGCGGCACCTGTCAGACGCCGGCCTGCCCGGATGGCGTGCTGAACGGGACGGAGACGGACGTGGACTGCGGCGGTCCTGGCTGCCCGACCTGCGGCACCGGCGACATGTGCGACGGCGCGAGCGACTGCACGAGCGGGGTGTGCACCGGCGGCGCGTGCGTGGCGCCGATGTGTCCGGACGGCGTGCTGAACGGGACGGAGACCGACATCGACTGTGGTGGTCCGGGCTGCCCGACCTGTGCCAACGGCGACATGTGCGGCGCGGGCACCGACTGCACCAGCGGCGTCTGCAGCGGCGGCAGCTGTCAGGTGCCGGCGTGTCCGGATGGCGTGCTGAACGGGACGGAGACGGACGTGGACTGCGGCGGCCCCGGCTGCCCGACCTGCGGCACCGGCGACATGTGTGACGGCGCGGGCGACTGCACCAGCGGCGTGTGCACCGGTGGCGCGTGTGTGGGTCCGATGTGTCCGGATGGCGTGCTGAACGGGACGGAGACGGACGTGGACTGCGGCGGTCCCGGCTGCCCGACCTGCGGCACCGGCGACATGTGCGACGGACCGAGCGACTGCACGAGCGGCGTGTGCACCGGCGGCGCGTGCGTGGCGGCAGCTTGTCCGGACGGCGTGCTCAACGGGACCGAGACCGACGTGGACTGCGGCGGCCCCGGCTGCCCGGACTGCACCCAGGGACAGATGTGCGGTGGCGACGGCGACTGCGCGACCGATGGCTGCGTCGGTGGCGTCTGCGTGGTCGGTCCGACGGCGGGCTTCACGGTGTCGCCGATGAGTGGCTCCGCGCCGCTGATGGTGGGGGTGAGCTCGACCGCGACGGCGGGCGACTCGGCGATCACCACGACCGAGTACGACTACGGCGAGGGCGGCGGGTTCGTGACCACCACGAGCCACAGTTACGCCAGCGCGGGGACCTACACCATCACCCAGCGGGTCACCGACGCGAACGGCTTCATGGACACGACCACGCAGATGGTCAGCGCCACCTCGGCCGCCTGTCTGCTGAGCGCGACGGACAAGAGCCCGGACGCCGACGTGATGCTCACCGCCGAGATGCTCGGCGTCGAGTTCTGGACCCTCGGAATCTCCGGCGTCCGATCGGACTGCTCCATCGCCCCCGGGTCCGGCGTCTTCTACTATGAGGGCACCATCGCGCCCTACGACTGCGACCCGAGCGAGGCGCCCGAGGGTTGTTACACCACGCCCTACGAGCTGATGAACTTCGGCGTCGCGACCTCGACCTCCCCGCTGGACGAGACGCCGGGCGCGAACGCGACCAGCTTCGGCATCGAGACGAGTGGCTCGATCTTCTTCGACGGGATGTACCTCGGCGGCGTGTCTCGCGACTCCACCGAGACCTACGGATTCGTGGTCGACTACCGAGGCGCGAACCCCATCGTGCACCTGATCACGAACGAGTACGGCACCCCCGCGGTGGTCCACTCGCAGACCATGACGGGCGTGACCACGGACGTGTACGCGATGATCGCGGGCGCGCGCCGCAAGGTCGGCGTCGAGGCCCAGGTCAACTTCGGCAACGACACGACCAACCATCCCTTCGACTTCGACCCGGTCGCGGCGCTCACCTCCGCCGGCCTGACCGACGAGGCTTCGGCGCTCGTGCTCGGCTTCGGCGGGACCTCCAGCCAGCCGGCGAACGCGCTCCCGACCTTGACCGTGTCGTCCGACGTGAGCGTCGCACTCGGCAGCCCCGTGATGCTGACGGGCACGGCGACCGACGCCGAAGACGGCAGTCTGACGGCCGGCATCTACTGGGAGGACCTCGCGACGGTCTATGGCTCGCGCACCGAGGGCATGGGCGGGAGCTTCAGCTTCACGCCGACACAGATCGGGCTCCACCCGGTGCGGGCGACCGTGATCGACTCGGATGGCGGCCGACGCTTCGCGACGGTCCGGGTGACCGTGACCGGCACGCTGCCCCAGTTCGATCCGGTGCAGCTCGTGAGCAGCTCGGCCACCGACCCGAACGTCGGTTCGGGCATCACGACCGATGGTCTGGGCGCCAAGTGGACGGTCGCCGACAAGATGGGCATTCGCGCCAATCAGGGCCTGATCGGCGAGTTCTGGTACTTCGAGGTGACCCGGAACACCGGCAACGTGAACCAGGGCTCCGGCCTCGTGATCTGGGAGGGCGACCTGAACCCCTACTCGGCCGACAACGTGCCGCCGAGCATGTCGATCAACACGAGCGGCGGCGTCTGGCAGAACATCATCTACTACCAGTCGTACGACACCTCGAACACGAACTACGGGTTCGCGGTCGACTACCGCGGCGACAACCCAACCGTCTACGTCATCATGGGCGACGAGGTGGTCGCCGAGTGGACGATGGTCGACGCGTTCACCCCGGTGCACCCGATGCTCTACGGCAACCCGACGGGCGATCCGGCGATGTACGACGAGGTCGCGAACTTCGGCGCCACGGCCTTCACGCAAGACCCGTGCACGGCGTTGACGAACTACATCCCGTTCAGCTCTCTGACGGCCAGCGACGTCGCTGCGTTCGAGGTCGGTTGGGGTGACGCGAACACGGCGTCCTGCCCGTAGCCCGCTCCTCGTCCGGCTTCGAAGAGCCCAATCCGCCCTTGTTCTCGCACAAAGGCACGGAGCACACGAAGGTCCACAAAGGATGGATTGGGTTACTCAAAACCCTTGGTGGCTCTTCGTGAGCTTGGTGTCTTTGTGAGAGAATTAGACTCCAAGGGCAGCAAGGAGTTGCGCTCACCAGCGGATGGCGGGGGCCATGCCGGTGAGGATGAGGTGCACCGCACCCGCGGCGGTCGCCCCATAGAGCATGACCTCCGGCTGGTCGAAGGCGTGCGCGAAGGGTAGGAGCGCGATGGCCGTGACGGCGAGCGTCGCGTAGTAGAGCCCCGCGCGCTTCGGTGCGGCCTCGCCGGCGTTGCCGTGCAGGACCATCGAGAGGAGCGTCGTGGCCCCGATCGCGAGACCGAGGGTGCGGTTCATCGAGCGGTCCTCGAGACCGAAGGCGTGAATGATGGAGCCGGCGAGGAGCGAGCCCTGGATGGCGCCTGGGTAGATGCCGGACATCACCTGACCGGGGAGCTCGCGCCAGTGGTCGTTCTGGGCCCACCGGTAGAGTAGGCCCGCGAGCACCGAGCCGAGGAGGGGCGCGGCGACCGCGCCGAGCGTGGCCCCGCCTCGTTCCCGCTCGCCGGCCAGAGCGAGCGCGAGGCCGCCGCCCATGCCCATGAAGAAGCCGCTCTGTGCCCCGAACGCGAGGTAGCCACCGGACCGGCGGGCGGTGCGGCGACGGATGGGCTCGGGGGCGGGGGTGGTCATCGGCGGCGTGAGCTGCGGGTTCGGCACGACGATGATCGTGGTGTTCGGCTGCTGCTGCTGCCCACGGACGGTCAGTGGCTGGGCCTGCCGCCGGCCACGGGCGTCGTAGCGGTCGGGCGCCTGGGCATGCTCGCCGCCGTCCAGCACCTCGACCACCGGCCCCGTCTGGGCGTGGGCCGCCCCAGGCAAGCAAGCGAAGCAGAGGCCCGCGATCAGGACGGTCGCGAGCGAGGAGAGAGTGGGACGGAGCCGGTGGTCGCGTTGCATGCCTCTCCAACGCGGCTCCCGTGTTCCACTTACACCCCTCCGTTCGAAACCGGTGGCGCCCCATTCCACCCATCCGACCAAAGGCCTCGCACGGAGTGACGAAGCCACGGAGTCCACGGAGGGAAAGAACAGGTAGGCGACGACTCCCCCGTCGTCGGACCCGACTGGGTCCCCCCACCAACCCGCGATTCTCCGTGACCTCTGTGACTCCGTGACTCCGTGCGAGGCCCAGGGTTCACTGGGCCTAGCGGAGGAGGCGGCTGGCCATCTCGCCCATCGCGAGCGCGACCCGGCGGCGGCTCGCGTGGGAGGTCCGGGGGGTCAGCACCCGCACCGCCTCGGCGACGCGGCGCACCGCGCCGACACGGACGCGGAGTCGGGCGTCGGCCTCGTAGGGGGTGTAGCGGTTGGCGTGCGCCACGAGCGCCGCGGAGGCCTGCTCGGCTCGACCGTTGTTCAGGTGCTCGGCCGCGAGGTCCATGGCGTTGGCGAGATCGGCGTCCGCGGCGACCCGGACGGTCGCGATGCCGCTGCGACCGCGGACGGTCCCCTCGGCGCGGTGGACCTGACCGCCGGCGCCCAGGCGCACTCGGATCCGGACCCGCGCGCCGCGGTAGCTCTGGTTCGAGCGCAGCCGCACGCGGATGACGAAGCGGCGCTCTTCACCGGCGGCGAGGCCACGGACCTCGGGCGTGAGCGCGCTCGCGTCCACGCCTTCGGCGAGCTGGACGCCGTCGCCCAGGTCCAGCCGGACATTCACGCTCGCGGCGGCCTCGACGCGGGCCCGCTCGAGCTCGGCGGCGAGGTTGGGAGCCAGGGTGTGGGGCTCGAGCGCCACGTGGTAACCGCCGGAGCCGGCGCGGGCGACGCTGCGGAGGACGTCGGCGTCGAACGAGTCACCGATGCCGATGGTGCTGGTCAGGCACCCCGCCGCGCTGGCGCGGGCCGCCATCGGCGCGAGCTCCGCGGCCGTGAAGGCGCCACCGTTGGGCACGCCGTCCGAGAGGAGGATGACCCGCGAGGGCATCGCGGTCGGGGCGGCATACGCCGCGCGGTAGGCGGCGCCGAGGCCCGCCTCGATGTTGGTGCCACCGCCGACCGAGATCTGGGTGAGGGCGCGCAACACGGCGCGGCCATCGCCGACCGGCCCGAGGGGGACGACCTCTTCCGCGTTCGCGTCGTACGCGACGACGTGGATCTCGTCGCGGGGATCGAGCCGCTCCACGAGCGTGCGGGCGGCCGCCTGCACATCGGGCCAGTTCCGGTGCATCGAGGAGCTCCGGTCGACGACCAGGTGGACTCGGACGCGAGCGCGGGCTCGGACCTGGGCCGGCTCGTCACCGCGCACGCGCACCACGACGCGGCCCTCGTTCGGGTCGTTGGGATCCACCTCGAGATCGCCGGAGACCCGCACGTTGCCGCCGACCTGGAGGGTCGTGGCGCCTGCGGCCTCCGTCTCGGTCTCGGCCAGCGGCGCGAGGTCGTCGAGCCGGGTGCGCATGCCGTCGACCTCGAGTCCGCCATCGGTCATCAGACCGCCGAGGCTCACGCGCACCCGACCGGTCGCGCGGACCCCCCGGTCCCGCTCCGCCAGGCGCTCGGGCTGCTCGGCTTCGCCCAGGACGTCGAGCTCGGCGTCGACCCGCAGCGAGCCGTTGCCCTCGACCGAGCCGTTGCTGTCGACCGCGCCGTTGCCGTCGACCGAGCCGTTGCCGTCGACCGAGCCGGTTCCATCGATCGAGCCGCTTCCGGCACCGTCGACCCAGGCGTCGCTCCCGGCCGAGCCGCCGACCGCCGAGCTGCCGTCCGAGCCGTGGGCTCCGGCGGCCCAGCCCTCGCCGACGCTCACGCTCCCGTCGATCGACACGTTCACGTCGACGCTCGGGACGTGCGCGGTGGCGAGCAGGCCATCGACCGCAGCCAGGGCGTCGTCCGTTGCGGCAAAGGCAGAGGCGATGGCTGCGTCGGCCGAGGCCTCCACGTCGGGCAACGCCACGAAGACGTCTCGGGTGGCCACCGCGTCGGCGTCTCCCTCGACCACCACGGTTCCATCCGCGTGGACCTTGGGTCCGGTGAGCTCGGCGGAGGCCTCGAGCTCGACGCCGACGACGCCACCGGCGACGACGTGTGCATTGTTGGCGGGGATTCGTCGCACCGGGGCATGGAGGCAACCACCGAGGACGAGAAGGATGGGAAGGCAGCGGAGCATGCCTCGTCCCCTTGGAAGGATCGTGCCACGATTCCGTCTCGAAAAACCCAATGATTGCAGCGATGTGAACACTGTCCGACCGTGAACTCTCGTCGCGTCCCGTGAACGCTGGAACACGTTTGAATACACCCTCTCGGGGGCACGTCCGAGCCCCTTCACCCGAAGCGAATTTCACCCTCCGAGCCGTTCTCCGTCACCCTTTCGTGGCCAATGGCCCGAAAGAAGCAAAAGCAGCCGCGGCTCCGAATCGGTGGGCGTCGACAGCGAGAGGTCGGCGCGGTCCCGGGTACGCTGCGCGCCGATCCGACCGCCGAGCCGAGCAAGATGCGGGTCATCGCGTACGGCCCCAACAAGCTCCACGAGGCCGAGTGCTCGTCGATCGCCGAGGTCGCGGTGCTCCAGCGGAAGAACCCCAAGGTGCTCTGGCTCGACGTGAGGGGCTTGGCGGACGTCGAGCTCCTCCGCCAGATCGGGGAGCACTTCGGGCTCCACCGCCTGGCGCTGGAGGACGTGCTCAGCACCGAGCAGCGCCCGAAGGTCGAGCCCTACGAGGAGGCGGACTTCGCCGTCCTCCGAATGGCGCAGCGAGTCCCGGACCGCGGCCTCGACATCGAGCAGGTCTCGTTCTTCCTCGGCGATGGCTTCGTCATCACGTTCCAAGAGCGCGAGGGCGACGTCTTCGACCCCATCCGCTCGCGCATCCGAGAGGCGCGCGGCCGGATCCGGACCGCGGGCGCCGACTACCTGCTCTACGCGCTGCTCGACTCGGTGGTCGACAGCGTCTTCCCGCTCATCGAGGAGATCAGCATTCGCCTCGAGGACGAGGAGGAGCGCATCCTCCGCGGCACCGACGACGAGCCCGTCATCGAGAGCCTCTACGAGGTACGCCGGGAGCTGATCATGCTGCGCCGCGCGCTCTGGCCGCTTCGCGAGGCGATCGGTCAGCTCGAGCGGGTGGAAGGCACCCGCGTCTCCGACGACACCCGTGTCTACCTGCGAGACGTCGCGGACCACGCCGTGCAGATCGTCGACCTGCTCGAGAGCGAGCGAGAGGTCGTCAGCACGCTGATGGACGTCCACCTCTCCCAGGTGAGCCACAAGATGAACGAGGTGATGAAGGTCCTGACCATCATCGCCACCATCTTCATCCCCTTGGGCTTTCTCGCGGGCGTCTACGGGATGAACTTCGACACCGACTCGCCGTACAACATGCCGGAGCTCGACTGGCGCTTCGGCTACCCGGCGCTGATCACGGTCATGCTGCTCATCGGCGTGGGCATGCTCTTCTTCTTCCGACGAAAGAAATGGTTGTGACGCGATGACCTCCGGCGCCGAGCCCATGTACACGAAGCGCCTCGACCGAGCGATCGCGCTCGCCACCGATGCCTTCCGAACCCACTACCGGAAGGGGAGCGGCGTCCCCTACCTCACGCACCTCTTCCAGGTGATGGTCACCGTCGGCGAGTACGGCGGCGACGAGGACCAGATGATCGCGGCGCTCCTCCACGACTACCTCGAGGACATCCGGGGCGCGACGGGTGAGGACCTGGAGGAGCGCTTCGGAGCACGGGTGCGGCGGCTGGTCGAGCAGCTCAGCGACACCACCGAGTTCCCGAAGCCGCCTTGGCGAGAGCGCAAGGAGACCTACCTCGAGGAGCTCCGGAACGAGCCCGAGGAGCTCAAGCTCATCAGCGCGGCGGACAAGCTGCACAACGCCCGCTCGATCCTTCGGGACCTCCACACGATCGGTGACGAGCTCTGGGAGCGCTTCACCGGCAAGAAGGAAGGCTCGCTCTGGTACTACGGCGCCGTGGTCGACGCCCTCGGTGAAGGCTGGTCCCACGCGATCCTCGACGAGCTCCGCGAGACCGTCGACGCCGTGCGCGCGCTAGCCGAAGAAGAGTAGGGCGGCGAGCACGATCACCGCGCCTGCGAGCAGGCCGACGATCGCGACCAACACCAGCGAGCCACCACCACCGGAGGGCGGCGGTTGCGGCGGCTGCGGCTGCGGATAGCCGCCCGACGCTGGTCCCGGGTAGGAGCCGGCGCGGGTCTGCGGAATGATCTCGCCCGACCCGGACCCCGCCATCGGTGGCGGCGGGGTGTGCTCGGGGTAGTAGTACTCGGGCGTCGGCTGCGGCGCGGCGTCGATCTTCGGCGGCACGAAGGTGCTCGGCACGGTGGACGCATCCGCGAAGGCGCGGCCCACCGGCGCGGTGAGGCGAGCGACCATGTCCTCGGGCTGTTGCTCGAGCTGGATCGAGTGGCGTGTCTTGGCGGAGCCCGGCGGCAGGCTGTTCGCCCGCTGGTCGAGTTTGTCGCCGACCACGCCCCAGAGCAGCGCGGCCAGATCGCCGGGCTCGATGTTCGCGGCGCCCGGCACGGCGTTCCGGAGCTGCTGACGGAACTCGCGAGCGGTCGGGGGTCGGTCGGCCGGGTCCCGCGAGAGCGCGTCCATGATGACGTTGTCGAGCTCGTGGGGCGTTTCCGCGAACGCGCCGGGCGGTGGGTACTGGCCGGCCTGGATTCGCTTGATCACCTCGGCGTCGCTCTTGCCCTCGAAGAGGCGCCGCATGGTCAGCATCTCCCAGAGCACCACCGCGAGCGCGTAGATGTCCGCCCGCCGGTCGAGGGTGCCCTGCATGAGCTGCTCGGGTGCCATGTAGCGGAGCTTGCCCTTCAGCCCGCCGGAGGCGTCCGTGACGTGGAGCCGGTTCCGCGCCTTGGCGATGCCGAAGTCGATGATCTTCACCTCGCCGAGCGCGCCGAGCAGGATGTTCTGCGGGCTCACGTCGCGATGGACGACGTGGAGCAGCTCGCCGCGGTCGTCGAGGGTCTCGTGAGCGGCGTGGAGTCCCGCCGCCGCGTCCGCGACGAGCGCGACCGCGGCTTCTGGAGTGAGCCGCCGCTCCATCCCCGCCAGACCGCCGAGCAACTCGGAGAGGGCGGCACCGTGGACGTACTCCATCACCAGGTAGTAGAGCCCCTGGTGCTCGCCGAGCTCCTCGATGCGAACGACGTTCGGATGTTGGATCCGGGCCGCGATGCGCCCCTCGTCGAGAAACATCTTCACGAAGTCCGAGTGCGAGGAGAGGTGGCCTTTGACCGCCTTCACCACCACGTGGCGGCTGAACCCGGCCGGGCCCTGCCGCCGGCCGAGGTAGAGATTCGCCATCCCACCGGACTTGAGCTCGGCGACGATTTCGTAGGCGCCGATGGTGGAGCCGACCCCAATCACGCGGTCAGGTTACCAGCTTTCATGGCTCCGCTGGGCCATCGCTCCCATCAGGCCCTCCTTCCCCCTCCGCGAAGGCCTCTTCGGGCGAGTACACCAGCTTGTGGCGGGCGAAGAATTGGAAGTACGCCAGCCCGAGCAGGTACCAGACCGCCGTCGCCAGGACGACCAGCTGATAGACGGGATCGACGACGAAGAGCCCGACCAGGCAGGCCAGGGCGATCAGCAGCGCGACCACGGCGCCGGCGCTACCCAGCGGGCTCCGGTAGGGGCGCTCCATGTCCGGGCGTCGCTTCCGCAGCAGCAGGTAGCTCACCATCTGCAGCGCGTAGGCGATCACGGCCCCGAAGACGGCCATGTTCAGCAGGACCGCGCCCACCGGATGGTCCGACCCCAGCGCGTGGATGAGGTACGCGACGCCGTAGCCGATCAGCGCGCCGACCACGAGCGCCACGTGCGGCGTCTTCCGCTTCGGGTGGGTCAGCGAGAGCCAGCGGGGGAAGTAGCCAGCGCGTGAGAGAGAGTAGATCTGCCGGCCGTAGGCGAAGACGATCGAGTGGAAGCTGGCGATGAGCCCGGTGACCGCGAGCAGGGCGAGGACCTTGGCCCCGATGCCCTGGCCGAAGATCGTCTGCAGACCGGCGAAGAGCGGCTCGTCGCTCGAGGCGAGCGCGTCGGTACCGGGCGGGATGCCGGCGGCCAAAAAGAGCGTGAGGAACGCCGCGACGATCAGCGTGGCGAGACCCCACATGATGCCGCGCGGGAGATCGCGGACGGGGTCGTGCGCCTCCTCGGCGGCGAGCGGGAGCTCCTCGATGGCGAGGAAGAACCAGATCGCGAAGGGCATCGCCGCGAACACGCCCATGGCGCCGCTCGGGAACCATCCGCGGCTGCCCTTGGCGACCTCCCAGTCGAAGTGGGGAATGGCGCCGACCCAGAAGACCGCGAGCACGCCGAGGGCCAGAAAGGTCACCAACACGGTGAAGCGGAACGAGGTCTCCACGCCGACGACGTTCAGCCCGACGAAGAGCGCGTAGCAGCCCGCCCACCAGGCGGGCGCCCACTCCGGGCCGGTGCCGAAGACCGAGCCCAGATAGCCGCCGACGCCCACGACGATGACCGCCGGCGTCAGCACGTACTCGAGGTTCTCGGCGAGCCCGGTGACGTAGGCGCCCCAGGGACCCATCGCCGAGCGCGCGAAGGAGTAGGCGCCACCGGTGTGCGGCAGCGCGGCCGACATCTCCGCGATGCTGAAGCAGAGCCCCAGGTACATGACGGTCACGATCCCCGTGGCGACCAAGAGGCCGCCGAAGCCGCCGTCCGCGAGCCCGAAGTTCCAGCCGAAGAAGTCGCCGCTGATGACCGCGCCGACCCCGAGCGCCCACAGCGACCAGACCCCGGCGTAGCGACGGAGGCCACGCTCCTCGAAGTAGCCGTCTTCGACGTCCTCGTATCGGACGCCCTTCCGTTCCTCGCTCACCGGTCCCCGCTCACAGGTAGCGGACCAGTGCGTAGGAGAGCACTCCGGTCAGGACCGCTCCGCCGATCGCCAACGCCAGGAGCAGCCAGAGGGGTAGCGGCTTCTTCTTGGGGGTGACGGCCGGTCGAAGGCCGCCGGCGGTGTCCACCCGCGTACGCGCGGGCATCGGCACCGGAGCGGCAGGGCCCGGAGGTGGCGTGCCGTCGATGATGGTGGCGGCCGCGCCCTTGCTGCTCGGGATCGCCCCGGCGGTCGGCTGCTCGGCGCCGCCCGGGATCGCTCGCCGGGTGATCTTGTGGTCTTCGGGGCTCGGCGGCGCCAGCGACATGGACTTGGCGCCGATCGACGCGAGGTCGTCTTCGCTGAGCTCGCCGACCACGGTCGCGTCGTCGGCCTCGTCGAGGAACTCGCTGAACTTCTGGAGCGCCACCGCGGGCTTGGGCTCGAGGGTGGTCAGGGTCTTGCGGGTCGGCAGCTCGATGGGCAGCGAGCGCGCGCGGTTGTCGAGGACGTGTCCGCACACGGCCCACACCAGCGAGCTCAGCTCCTGGTCGCGAATGGCCGCCGCCTCCGGTGACGACTCTCGGAGGATCGCTGCGGCTTCTCCCGCGGTGGGCGGTCGCTTCTCCCGGTCGACCTGGAGGCAGCGCATGACCGCCCGATCGATCGCGAAGGGCACGTCGGCGTACGCGCCCGGCGGCTGCAGCCCGCCCTCGAGGGCCGTGCGCACCACGTCCAGATCGCCCGAGCTCCCGTAGAGCCGCCGCGTCGCGAGCGTCTCCCAGAGCACGACCCCGAGCGACCAGATGTCGGCCCGCTTGTCGACGTCGTTCCGGCGCATCTGCTCCGGCGCCATGTAGCGCAGCTTGCCCTTCGTGCGGCCGTAGGAGGTCTTGTGCAGGCGCCCCTGCGCCTTGGCGATGCCGAAGTCGATCAGCTTCACCGAGCCGCTGCAGCCAAGCAGGATGTTCGACGGGCTCACGTCTCGGTGGACGACGTCTAGCAAGCGCCCGCTCTCGTCGCGCGTCTCGTGGGCGGCGTGGAGACCTTCGGCGACCCGGGTGCAGATGGCGACGGCGACCTCCGGGCTCGGGCGTCGGTCGAGTCGGTAGAGCTCCTTGAGGAACGTCGCCAGCGTGACGGCGTGGAGGAACTCCATCGCCATGAAGTAGGTGCCGCCGACCTCGCCGACCTCCGTGATGCGGACGACCTGTGGGCTGTTCACGAAGGACGCGATGCGGCCTTCGTCGAGGAACATCTCGATGAACGCCTCGTCTCGGAGGTGCTCCGGCCGGATGACCTTGATGGCGGCCTCGCGCGTCGAGCCGTCGGCCATCGTGCGCAACCCGAGGAAGAGGCGGGCCATGCCGCCTTCGCCCAGCTCGGCGACCAGCCGATAGGGCCCCAGGGTCGAGCCGATGTCGATGCCCACCACGGCCGCTACTTTCGCACACCCATCTTCTTCGCGAGCTTCGCCCAGCTGTCCTTCAGGGGAATCGTCCGGTTGAGCACGACTTTTTCACCAGGGACGTGATCTCTGGCGTCCGTGACGAAGTAGCCGGTGCGTTCGAGCTGGATTCGGCTCTCGGGCGGCAGGTCGGCGATGCCGGGCTCGAGCTTGCAGCCGGTCAGCACTTCGAGGCTGTCGGGGTTCAAGCTCTCCAGGAGGTCGCTCGGGTCGTCCTCCGCGAAGAGCCGGTCGTAGAGGCGCACCTCGGCGTCGACCGCGTGGTCCGCGCTCACCCAGTGGACCGTGCCCTTCACCTTTCGGCCGTCCGCGGCGTTGCCGCCCTCCGACTCCGGGTCCCAGGTGCACTGCAGCTTCACGACCTCGCCGGCGTCGTTCTTCACGACCTCGTTCACGGTGACGAGGGCCGCGCCTCGGAGGCGCACCTCCTTGCCGGGCGCGAGACGCCACCACTTCTTCGGCGCGTCCTCCATGAAGTCTTCCTGCTCCACGAAGACCCGGCCGGAGAAGGGCACCTTCCGGGTGCCGGCCTCGTCGTTCTTCGGGATGTTGTCGAGCTCGGCCTCGTACACCTTCCCCTCGGGCCAGTTGGTGATCTCCAGCTCGAGGGGCTTCAGCACGCCCATCTTCCGGAACGAGGTCTCGTTCAGGTCCTCGCGGATCGCGTACTCGAGGTGGCCGACGTCGACGACGCCGTCGTTCTTGCTCACGCCGATGCGGTCCGCGAAAGCGCGGATGGCTTCGGGCGTGAAGCCGCGGCGGCGCATCCCGGCGATGGTCGGCATTCGCGGGTCGTCCCAACCGGCGACGTGCTTCTCCTCGACGAGCTGCAGCAGCTTGCGCTTGCTGAGCACGGTGTAGCTGAGGTTCAGCCGACCGAACTCGATCTGCTCCGGCGGTTGCTCGATCTCGAGCGCCTTCAGGAACCAGTTGTAGAGCGGACGGTGGTTCACGAACTCGAGCGAGCAGACCGAGTAGGTCACGCCCTCGATCGCGTCGGACTGGCCGTGAGCCCAGTCGTACATCGGGTAGATCGACCAGGTGTCGCCGGTCCGATGGTGGGTGACCTTCTTGATCCGGTACATCAGCGGATCCCGGAGCTTCAGGTCCTTCGACTGCATGTCGATCTTCGCGCGGAGCACCGCGGAGCCCTCTTCGAGCTCACCGGCCTTCATCTTCCGGAGAAGCTCGAGGTTCTCCTCGACGCTGCGGTCGCGGAAGGGGCTGTTCTCGCCCGGTCGGTGGAAGTCGCCTCGGGTCTCGCGGATGGCCTCGAGCGGTCGGCTGTCGACGTAGGCGAGGCCCTTCTTCACGAGCTGTTCGGCCCAGGCGTAGAGCTGATCGAAGTAGTCGCTCGCGTAGTACTCGTGCTCGCCCCAATCGAAGCCGAGCCACTGGATGTCTCGACGGATCGCCTCGACGTACTCCGGGCTCTCGACCTCGGGGTTGGTGTCGTCGAAGCGCAGGTGGCAGCGGCCTTCGGGCGAGAGCGCCGCGAGCCCGAAGTTCAGGCAGATGCTCTTCGCGTGGCCGATGTGGAGGTAGCCGTTCGGCTCCGGCGGAAAGCGGGTGACCACGCGCCCGCCCTTGGTGCCGGACTCCAGGTCCTCGCGGACCCGATCCGCCACGAAGTTTCCGGGCTGTCCCTCGTCCTCTCTGGGATCGCTCATACGGCCGCGACGCTACGCCTCGGCTGGCGCCTCGGCAAGCGTCGATGTGCCCGGTTTCAGGGACGTTTCAGTCGCCGAGGATGCCCTCGAGCAGCGAGCGACCGCCCTCGACCACCCCTTCGGCGGTGTCGGACGCGGCCTCACTGGCCTGATCGACCGCCTGCGAGGCGTTCCGCACCGCGCTGGTCCCGCCACGCACGAAGTCCGAGACTCCGTGGAAGAGCGGGGAATCCGAGAGCGCCTCGAGGACGCCGGCCTTCTCCAGCTCGTGCCAGGTGACCGCGAGCAGAGCGGTCCCGAGCGCGGCCTTGTCGAAGTACCCATCCAGGGCGCCGCTCTCCTCGCGATCGATCTGCGCGATGAGCTCGTCGATCTCGGCGCGCTCCTCGTCGTCGAAGCGTTCCGAGGTCTTCGCCAGCGCGAGCTGGGTCCGGGCCTCGGCCAGATCGTCGCCCTTGTATGCGAGGTACGCCCGGATGATCGCCAGGTCTTCCGGCGCGGCCCCGCCCCGCTCGGCCGAGTCCACGAACGCCTCGAGCTCCTCGTTGGCGTTGTCCTCGTCCTCGCGGTTCAGGTAGCAGATCGCGGTCGAGCCATGGCCGATGGCCTGGAGCGCGCCAGCGGCCCGTCGGGCGTCCTCCGCTCCGAGTCCTTCGCCACCGAGCTCGGTCAACAGGTTCGAGAGCTGCTGGGCCTCGCCCTCGTCGAGCGCCGCGGCGTCCTCCTTGGCCAGGTCGCAGTAGTCGCTGTTGGCGTAGAGGTAGCTGCGCGCGGCGAGCGTCGGATCCTTGAGCCCCGGGAAGCCGAGCTCGTCGACGTTCACGTGCATCCCCTCGTAGAGGAGGATCTCGACGGGTACCGGCGTGGGCCCCTTGGGGTGCAGCTTCACCACGAAGAGGCCGAGCATCAGCAGTGCGTGCTCGGTGTTGGCGTCGATGCGGCTCACGAATGCGTCCGGGACGCCACGCGAATGGAGGAGCACCGGCAGGACCGGGTCGAGCTCGTCTTCGCTGTCCTCGCGCACGATCCGCGCCCCGGTCTCGCGCAGCTCCCAGAGCGCGACCGCCAGGTCGACGGCCTCCGAGGCCGAGAGCGTGTTCACCGGCTCGTCCGCGTCGCCGTCGCCGTCCGCGTCCGCCTCGGCGACGTCCTCCGGGTCGGCCACTGCGCCCGCGTGGTAGGCCTCCATCAACGCCATCAGCCGCTGCCGCGCCTCGACCACGGTGGGGTCGTCGGAGTTGGCCTTGGTGAAGGCGACCTTGGCCGCGACCCAGAGGTGCACCTTCGTGGTGTCCACCTGCTCGCGGAGCCGCTCCATGTCGCTCTTCTCGTCACAGTCGCAGGCCCCGAGGACCATCGCGGCGCACAAGAGGATCCGGCTCATCGGGCGGCAGCTCATCAGGCCATCGTACGACGTTTCGGCGGCGCCCTTCCTCACGAGAGCGCCTCGGCGAGCGCGTCGACCGAACCCTCCGCGAGATCGCGGACCGTCGTGCCCCGGGCGCAGAGCGTGCCGTCCGCCAGGAGGATCTGGTGGTCGCACACCACGGCGCCATCGGCCGTGCGCCCCCGGAGCTGGGTCTCGACGACGGCCTCCTCCAGCGCCCCGAGCCCTCGGCTGTAGGTCATCTTCTCGGCGCGTGGGCGCAGCTGCAGTGGGGCGATGCCGGCCGCGTGGGCTGCGCGCGCGACCGCCTCGTCGCAGTAGTCGACGTAGGCCGGGTGGTTCACGTGGTCGAGCGGGTCCATCCAGGTGAACCAGGGCGTCAGCTCGAAGCGGTGCACGGCGGAGTCGAGCTCGCTCTCGATGGCGGGGAGCGAGGCTCCTGGATCGCCCGGCTCCTCGTGCGGGACGAACGCCGAGGTCAGCCCCTCGCCCGCACGAGCCGGCTTCATCGTGCTGTCGACGTGGACCCACTGTTGGGTCGCGGTCGCGATGCGGCTGCCGTCCTCGGCGGAGTGGATCCGGATCTCGCGGGTCGAGAAGATGCCGCGCTTGAACGGGTGGACCCAGGTGCGCGCCTCGAGGGTCTCGCCGTACCGCGCCTCGCGGACGTGGTCGACGGTCATCGTGCGCATCACGAAAGCCGAGCCCTCGGCGCGGTATCGCATCGGCGCCCAGCCCACGCGGGTGGACGCCTCCACGGCGACCTCCTGCAGGGAGCGCCAGACATCGCCGGCGCGCGCGGCGTTTCGCGCGCTGAACGCATGGCGGGGAAGGGCCGCGGGAAAACGCTGGAGCGGGGGCACGTCGGTCACCGCGCGCTGATACCACGCTTGCCTCGCCACGCCGACCGGCGCTACGAACCTCGCGATGGTCACCGCCCGCACCCTGCGCTCGCTCTCGCTGCTCCTGATCGTCGGCTGTGCGACGAGCGAGGTGACCCCGCCGCCGACCATCCCGCCGCTCGAGTCGATCCCATCGGTCGAAGCGGAGGCGGCTCGCCGCCGGGTCGTGACCATCGTCGCGACCAACGACATTCACGGCCACCTGGAGCGGCTCCCCGACTTCGGCGGGTACGTCCGCATCCTCCGGCGGCTCCGAGAGCACGACGGTGGGGTCCTGCTCATCGACGCCGGCGACATGTGGCAGGGGACCATCGCGTCCAACATGGACGAGGGCGCCACCGGCGTCGCTGCGTTCAACGCACTCGGCTACGACGCGGTGACGATCGGCAACCACGAGTTCGACTACGGTCCGGTCGGCGATCGCGCGACGCCGGGCGACGACGACGACGACCCTTTCGGCGCGCTGAAGGCGCGCGCGTCGGAAGCGGAGTTCCCTTTCCTCGCCGCCAACATCCGGCTCGCCGCCGGTGGATCGCCCGACTGGCCCAACGTCGTGCCTTCGGCGCTGGTGGAGCGGGGCGGCGTGAGGGTGGGCATGATCGGCGTCACGACCGAGGACACGCTCTCCACGACCATCGCCGCCAACGTGCGCACCCTCGCCATCGCGCCGCTGGCGGAGACCATCGCCACCGAGGCGCGCGCGCTCCGTGAGCAGGGCGCGCAGCTGGTCGTCGTCCTCGCTCACGCCGGCGGCGAGTGCGACGAGGACGAGCCCACGCAGTGCGCCGGCGAGATCATGGACGTGGTCCAGGAGCTGCCCCGCGGTCTCGTCGACATGGTCGCGGCCGGGCATACCCACAAACGCGTGATCGCAGAGGTCCAGGGGGTCGCCGTGGTCGAGACCGGCGCGCTCGCGACCGGCTTCGGTCGGGTGGACTTCGTCTTCGAGGAAGGCGCGCTCGTCGACCGGATCGTCCATCCCATCCGCGACGTGTGCGCCACACCCGAGCGTGGCCTCAGCGACTGCGAGCCGGGGCAGTACCTCGAGGCGAACGTCACCCCCGACCCACGCGTCCTGACGGCGGTCATGCCGGCGCTGGAGCGCGCCCGCGCCCGCATCGCGGAGCCCCTGGGCGAGACCCGCGCCACCGCCGAGGTCACGCGCGACTATCGGGCCGAGTCCGCGCTCGGGAACCTGCTCGCCGACGAGATGGTCGCGGTCCACCCGGACGTCGACGTCGCGCTCCTCAACGCGGGTGGTGTCCGAGCCAACGTACCCGCCGGCCCGATGACCTACGGCGCTCTCTACGAGGCGTTTCCCTTCGACAACCTCTTCGCGACCGTGCGTCTCACCGGCGCACAGCTGAAGGCCATCGTGGCCGAGAACCTCCGTGGCTCGGGCGGCATCCTGATCGGCAGCGGCTTCACCGTGCAGGCGACCTGTCGCGGCACCGAGCTCCAGGTCACCCTTCGTGACCGACGTGGGCGTCCCATCTCCGATCGCCGAACGCTGACCCTACTGACCAGCGACTACCTGGCGACCACCCCGGCGTTCGAGGGTGTCGACCGGAGCGCGATCGCCATCGAGGACGGCGAGCCGGTTCGCGAGCAGATCGCCGATCACCTCCGCACCGCGGGCGGGGAGCTCGACCCCGCGTCCTTCTTCGACCCCGCGCACCCGCGTTGGGAGCTCCCGTCGGCTCGACCGATCAGCTGCGAGTGAGCCGCGCGGGGACCCCGAGCTCCTCGCCGAGCTGCACCAGGAACTGCTCCAAGAACGCGGCTCGCTTGGCGGCCTCCGCGCGACCTGCTTCGGTCTGGAGCGTCTCGGGCAGTCGGAGCAGCTTCTCGTAGAAGTGGTCCACGGTGTAGCGACGGTCGTCGAGCGAGCGAGCCTCCCCGAAGGGATCCTCCGGGTGCGCGTACGCGGCACCCATCTTCGCTCCGGTCGACAGCGTTCGGCACAGACCGAGAGCACCGAGGGCCTCGAGCCGGTCGGCGTCTTGCAGTGCGCGACCGAGCGTGGTCGTGGGCGTCGCGCCCCGGCTGAAGCTGTGATCGCGGATCGCCTCGGCCACGCGAGCGGTCGCGTCGCCGTCGAACCCGTGCGCCGGGAGCAGCTCCCGGGCGACGTCGGCGGAGCGCGCGCTGGCGCTGGCCCGCTCGGGGTGGTCTTTGGGCAGGTTCACCACGTCGTGCAGCAGCGCGGCCGCGATCGCTTCGGCGCGGTCCACGCCACCCTCGGCCTCCGCCAGCCGCACCGTCCACAGCGCGACGCGGAGCGCGTGCTCCAGGTCGTGCCCCGGGTCCGGGTCGGCGCCCATCCGGGCGGCCGCCTCGTCACGAATCGCGGCGAGCCGCGCATCGGTCTCGATCGCCGCCAGTACCTCGGCTCGTCCATCCATGGCGGGACCCTACCTCGGGGGAGAGACGTTCTTCGGGGGCGGGCTACACACCCGGGCTCTCGAGGATGGCTCGGCGCCTCGCGGCTTCGAACTGTGGCCGACTCGAGTACCCGACCACCTGATCCTTGAGCAGGACCGTGGCGAGCGTGATGCCCAGCGCCACCACCTTCGATCGGAAGAGGACGTTGGTGTCGCGGATCTCGCCCCGCCGCCTCACGCCCCAGTCGACGAGCTCCTTGCGTGCGTTCGACTTGTAGCCTTCGACCTCGGAGAAATCGTGGAAGATGCGGATGTAGGGGCTCCGCTGGAGCAGCCCGTCGCCGAACGCGATGATTCGCTTCACCAGTTGGAGTGAGCCGAGTCCCTTCACCTGGGTCGCGAGGACGCAGGGGGCCGGCGCCGCGATGAGGAGCGTGCAGCGCACGAGCTCGATGCGCTCGGCCTCCACTCCCGCGAGCGTCGCGACGTTCCCCTCGCCAAGCATCGGTTCCAGACGCTAGCACGAAGACTCCGCCCCCTGCTCCGCCGACCTTCCGCTCGACTCCGGCGATTCTTCCGGGCTAAGGCTCGGGTGTGCTTTGTCGCGTGGCTGCTGCGCTGTGCTCGCTCGCCGTGCTCGTCTGCGCGCGGGGCGTCGCGCAGCCGGCGCCGGTGATGGTGCGTTCGTGGCAAGTGCCGGAGGGCGCGCCCTGCGGCACCGATGCGAGCCTGGACGCGGAGGTGGCGCGGCTTCTCGGGGGCGACCCCGACGGGCAACGGAACCACGTCCGCGTGACCGGCGAGATCGCCGCGACCGAGGAAGGGACGTTCTCGCTCACGCTGACGATCGGCGATGCCGACGGCACGGCGCTCGGATCGCGCGTGCTGCGCGCGGGGGACTGCGCGGCGTTGGCCGAGGCGGCGGCGCTGCTGGTGGCGCTCACGGTGGATCCGGGAGCGGTCGCCGAGGCCGGGAGCGAGGGCGAAGCGCCGGCGTTGCCCGAGACGGTGGTGATGGAGGCCGGGGCGGCGCTGGATTCGCCGACGGAGATCGGCGGTCGGTCATCGGAGGTCGGTGGTCGGTCGTCGGAGGTCGGCGGTCGGTCATCGGAGGTCGACGGTCCGTCATCGGAGGTCGACGGTCGGTCATCGGAGGTCGGCGGTCGGTCGTCGGAGGTCGGCAGTCGATCGTCGGAGTCGGAGATCGGCAGTCGGTCGTCGGAGATCGGCGGTCGGTCATCGGAGTCGGAGATCGGCAGTCGGTCGTCGGAGTCGGAGGCCGAGCCCCTGCCACCGCCCGGCACTCCCTCGTCACCCTCCGGTCCGATCCACTGGCCGACTCGCCTTTCCCTCGACGCGTCCCTCTTCCTCGAGCTCGGCGTCCTGCCGGGGCCCGCCGCTGGTCTGGCGTTCGGGGGCCGCCTCGAGCGACGGCGGCTGCGGGCTGGGGTCGGGGTCGCTGGACTCTTCCCGCGCGAGACCACCGTGAGCCGCCCCGAGGGACCGGACGCCAGCGCTCGCTTCTTCGGGTTCATGGGGCGAGCGCAGCTCGGGGCCGGCTTCGTTCGGAGCGTGGTCCACTTCGACGCGGCAGCCGTGCTCGACGTCGCGGTGCTGAGCGGTGCCAGCGCGGGCATCTCCGATCCCGATCGAGGGGTCGGCGCGCTGGCGCTCGTCGGTGCCTTGGCGCGGGTATTCGTCCGCGTGGGCCGCGTCGGGCTGGGGGTCGAAGCCGACCTCCGGGCCGCCACCACTCGACCTCGCTTCGAGATCCTCGGCCTCGGTGCGGCCCACCGGCCGAACGCGCTCGTCGGCCGGGTGGGGTTGGTCCTGCGCTATCCGGCCCGATGAGCGCCTACAATGGGGCGTCGTGACGGATCCCGCCCCGTCATCCCACAGAGGGGATGTGTTGACCGCTACCGCCGAGGCAGCCGCCCACGCGGCTGCGCCGACGACCGACGACCTGCCCACCTTCGACGCGGTCTACCAGCAGCATTTCGACTTCGTGTGGCGGCTCGCCCGCCGTTTCGGCGCCGAGGAAGGGGCGGTGGACGACGTGGTTCAGGACGTCTTCGTGGTGGTCCACCGAAAGCTCGGCGACTTCGAGGGGCGCTCGTCCGTCCGGACCTGGCTCTACGGCATCGCGCGCCGCGTCGTCGCGGACCACCGGAAGAAGCGTTCCCGCCGCCGGGAGACGGCCATCGACGAAGCGGGGCCCGTCGAGGCGCCCGCTGCCGATCCCGAAGGGAAGGCCGCGCAGTCCCAGCGACTCGCGCAGCTGCGCGAGCTCCTCGATCAGCTGCCCGACGAGCAGCGCGAGGTCTTCGTCCTCTCCGAGCTCGAGCAGATGAGCGCGCCGGAGATCGTCGAGCTGACCGGCGCCAAGCTCAACACCGTCTACTCCCGTCTGCGCCTCGCGCGGCGGGCTTTCGAGCGGGCCCTCGCCCGCATGCGTGCCATCGAAGCCAAGGAACGAGGCGACTCATGAAGCAGGACCACGGCGAGGCCGAGCTCGACACCGACGCGGCCGCATTTCTCGATTCGGTCCGAGGGCTCGACGAGCCGACCGCGAAGGACCGTCACCGCGTTCGTCGGCGCGTCCTGGCTGCCGTCGCCGCCACCGGCGCGGCGAGCGCGGCCGGAGGAACCGCAGCGACCGCTGCCGCGGCGACCGGCGGAGCGGCAGGAGCCACCGGCGCGATCGGCAGCACCCTCGCGGCGAAGGTGTGGATCGGCGTCGCGATCGGTCTGGTCGGAGCCGGCGTCGCCGGCGGGGTGGCGACGCTCGCTCCGGACGACGAAGTCGTGGTGGCCGCCGAGCCGGCCGAGCCCGCGGAGTCCCCGGACGTCGTTCCGGAGGCACCGGCGGCTGACCGGGCGTCCGCCCCAGTGCCCGAGGTCGAGCTCGCTCCCGAGATGCCCGAGCCCGAGCCAGAACCAGAGCCCGAGCGGTTGGGTCAAACTGTGCCGGATGCGCCAGCGGCCTCTCGGGTCCCCTCGACCACGCGGCGGGTTCCCGAACCGTCCGCCGCGCCGACCGTGGCACCTTCGCCCGAGCCCGTCGCCGACCCGGACACGCTCGCGGCGGAGCTCGGGCTCATCCGTCGCGCCCATGCCGCGGCGAATGCGGGCAACCACACGGAAGCACTGCGTATTCTCGGCGAGCACGCGAGCCGCTTCCCCAGTGGTAGCCTCGCCGTCGAGCGCGAGGGAGCGCGCGCGATCTCCCTCTGCGGCGCAGGCCGGACCACGGAAGGGCGACCGCTCGCGGAGCGCTTCCTGCGAGCCCACCCCGGCTCGCCCTTGCGTGGTCGCGTGAGCCGCACATGTGCCGATTGAAAGATTTTGTGACGGATCGAGCCGAGGTGGGCCACGTACCCATCAGAACCGACCGAGAGACGGTCGGCTGGGAGGCACCCCGATGACCATTCGACAGACCCTTTTCTTCTTCGCCCTCGCCTTGGGCACCCTCGCGTTCGCCGGCTGCTCCAGCTCGGTGATGATCGGCTCCGACGACGGCGGCACCAGCTCCGATGCCGGCCCGCGTGCCGACGGCAGCAACGGCGAGCCCTGCGGCGCGAACACCTGCACCGACGGGACCTACTGCTGCAACGCGAGCTGCGGCATCTGCGCCCCCGAGGGCGCGGGATGCACCACCATCGCGTGCCCCGAGCCCGTCGTGTGTAGCGGTGAGGTCTGTACCGAGGAAGGCGCGGTCTGCTGCCCGGGCTGCTTCGGCGGCGAGTCCCACTGTAGCGGACCCGATGGCGTCTGCCCGCCCATCGACTGCCCCAGAGACTGCGCGAACGACGCCGACTGTGGCGCCGGCGCTCAGTGCTGCTTCGGATGCGACCCCGCGGGTCTGGGCACTTGTGTCCCGGCTGGCACCTCCTGCGGCGACCCCGATCCCTCGGCCTGCGAACCCTGCGGTGACGACGTCTGCGGGGCCGACGAACAGTGCTGCCCCGGCGGCTGCCCCGGCATCGCCGACAACTGCCAGCCGGCCGACTCGATGTGCATCGTCCCCGACTGCCCGGCCCCGACCTGCGAGCCGATGCGTGCCTACGGTCAGGGGGACTGCGACGCCGTGCTCGGCGTTCGCTGGAACGGCGCCTACTGCGAGGGCATCTCGGGCTGCGACTGCGTCGGCGTCGACTGCGGCCGCATCTACCCCAGCATGAGCGATTGCGAGAGCTACCACGGCAGCTGCTCGCCAGAGCCCGGCTGCACCTCCGACCTCGACTGTCCCGAGTCGATGTACTGCAACGGCTGCGCTCGTGGCTCCTGCCCCGCGTGTCTCGACTGCGCGCCGGACTGCGTGCCCAACCCCTGTGGTCACGAGGGTGAGCCCGTGTGCGACGAGAGTCGCCCCGAGTGCGGTACCAGCGGTGTGGCCATCGTGAAGGACGGCTGCTGGGTCTGCGTCGACCCCAACACCTGCGGCGAAATCTCCGCCGGCTGATCCACCGACGTCGTGGGCGAGCACCACCACGCCCACTTCATCCAATCTGTCACTCCACCACCCGCAGCGGGCGCCGGACCACACCGGCGCCCGCTGCATCCTTTTTGGCGTACGATTCTCGAGTCGTGCTCATGCAGAAGCTCCAGTCGGGCATCGCCCGGACCCTCTTCTCCCTCCCGACCCCGGTCCTTCGCCGGTTGGCGGGGAAGCCCAAGGTCGTCGAGGGCGAGACGCTCCACCCGGCGTTCCAGGTGTTGCTCGGTGTCGGCGAGAAGAGCGGCAAGCCACCCCTCGAAGCGCTCGGTGTCGCGGGGGCGCGGCGCGAGTACGAGGTCCTCGTCGAGGAGATCATGGCGGCCTCCGAGCCGCCCGCGCCCCGGACGCGCGACGTGCGGGTCGAGGGGGTGCCGGTGCGGATCCACCACCCGGCGCCCGGGCGAAAGGTGCCGGTCATCGTCTACTTCCACGGGGGCGGCTGGACCATCGGCTCCCTCCGCACGCACGAGCCGCTCTGCCGTCGGTTGAGCCGGGTCTCCGGCTGTGCGGTGGCCGCGGTCGACTACCGACTCGCGCCGGAGCACCCCTTCCCTGCGGCCGTCGACGACTGCCTCGCATCCGTGCACGGATTGCGCGACGCGGCCGACCGCTATGAGCTGGACCCGGAGCGCGTCGCTCTCGCTGGCGACAGCGCTGGCGGCAATCTGGCGGCCGTCGTCGGTCAGGCGCTCGGCCGCGCGGGCGAAGCGGTGCAGTACCAGCTGCTCTACTACCCGGGCACCGACGCCGCATTGGCGCGACCGTCGCGCGAGCTCTTCGCGAAGGGCTTCGGGCTCGACCGGACGACCACCGACTGGATGATCGATCAGTACGCCCGCGGTGTGGACCGCAAGGACCCGCGGCTCTCGCCCATTCACGGCGACCTCGAGAAGTCGCCGCCGACGCGCCTCGTGGTCGGGCACTTCGACCCGCTGCGCGACGAGGGGCTCGAGTTCGCCGACGCGCTGCAGGATGCCGGTGTGCCGGTCGAGACCGTGCTCGTCCCGGACATGATCCACGCCTTCGTCCACGCGACCCGCCTCTCGCGAGTCCGCGCGGTGCTCGACGCCGACGCCCTGCGCGTTCGCGCGGCGCTGGGGCGCGATGCGTGAGGGCAAGCCGAGCCTCACCGCCGCGATCGTCGCGGCGGCTCGCGCGATCGCGCCGCGTCGTCGGGACCCGCACGCGAGCAATCTGATCGACGGACCGCTCCAAGGGGTCGTGCGTGCCGTCGCGGAGCGACCGCGACTGCGCGAGGTCTGCCGACGCGCTTCGCTCGGCCTGGTGGATCACATCGCGTTGCGGACCGCCGCGATCGACGCCGAGCTCGAGGCCGCCATCGCCGACGGGATCACGCAGGTCGTGCTCCTCGGCGCGGGCCTCGACGCTCGCGCGTGGCGTTCGACCGGTCCCGAGGTGCGCGTCTTCGAGGTCGACCACCCGGACACCCAACGCTTCAAGCGCTCCCGCGCGCCTTCGATCGGCGCGCCCACCTACGTGCCCGTTCGCTTCGGCCAGGAGCGGGTGGCCGATGCCCTCGAGAACGCTGGCCACGACGCCGACGCTCGGAGCTTCTGGATCTGGGAGGGCGTGACCATGTACCTGCCGAGGGCCGCGGTCACGGACACGCTCGAGCAGGTGGCCGAGCGGAGCGCCGTGGGGAGCCGGCTCGCGGTGACCTACGTGACCGATCACGGCCCCCCGATCCCGGCGCTCGAGCGCGTGGTCCAGACCGGCTTCCGTGCGCTCGGCGAAGGACTCGAGGCGACCTACCGACCTCACGAGATGGCGGCGTTGATGGACACGCAGGGGTTCTCGGTGGTGAGCGACCGTGGTTCGGACGAGTGGTCCCAGGACTGGGGCGGCGACCCGCGCTGGGCAGGCGTGCTGCTCGGCGGTGAGCGGCTCTGCGTGGCCGAGAAGACGTGACCACGCGTGTGCCACGGTGCGCACACCGGGTCAGGAGGTGTGTGCACTCGCGGTTACACCGCTCTGGCGCCGAGCCGGGAATTTCCAAAGAAATCCAGCCGTAGAACTGGTGGTCCGGCCCTTGCAGAGCGATCCGGCGAACAAGGACAGGGAGGAAACTGCACCATGAAGACCGTCACCACGCTCACCCGCCTCACGCTCGTCGCCGCCGTCATGGGCATGAGCGGCTGCCTCTACGACTTCGACTTCGGCGAGGACACCTGGGAAGAGGATCCCTACTACTACGGCGAGTACACCGAGCTCGAGGCCAGCGCGGCCCTGCTCGACGGTGAGCTCGGCCTGGTGCAGGTCGACGGCGACGCCCGCATCTACGAGGCGTCCGACTTCGGTTACGGCGCGAGCATCGAGCTCCGCAGCGAGGGCCTCGGGGGCACCGGCATGAACCGCCTGAACATCGACGGCGTGAGCATCGCGGAGCTCGAGCCCGGCACCTACGAGAGCACCGGCTACTACACCACCTCCGGCACCGGCGACCCCAACTTCAGCGTCACCGGTTGCTCCGGCCCGAGCGACGGCAACTGGGACTACGACGTGGGCGCGGACTACGTGCAGGTCGTCGTCACCGAGGTCGACCCCTGGACGGTTCGCATCGATTGGACCGCCACCTTCCCGGAGACCTACACCTACGGCCGCGGCGAGCCGACCGAGATCCCGAGCAACACCTCGACCGGATCCGTCGTCGTCGTGCGCTAGCTCTCTGGGGGTTTGGAGCAAACCCCCGCCTTGCTCGGGCGGAGCCCGAGACTGCGGCTCCCCCGACTCCGCCGCTTCGCGGCGCCCTCGCTTTGCTCGGGCACTTCGGCCTTCGGCCTCCGTGTCCAGACTTCTCCGGCTAACGTCTCCGGCCCTCGGCGCTATGATCGGGCGGTGTGCACGATCATCGTCGTTCACCGGGTCCACTCCATCATCCCGGTCATCGTCGCGGCGAACCGCGACGAGTTCTACGCCCGGACGGCGGCTCCACCCGAGCTCCGCGGCCACACGGTCGGCGGGGCTCGTGTCGTTGCGGGTCGTGACCTCCGCAGCGGTGGCACCTGGCTCGGCGCGACCGGGAGCGGCGTCTTCGCCGCGATCACCAATCAACGCACCTGGGTGATGCCCGAGCCGCGTCCTCGTTCGCGTGGGGCGATCGTCGGCGAAGCGCTCGAAGCGGGCTCGCCGGAGGCGATCGACGCGTACCTCGACTCGCTCGAGCCCGGACTGACGCTGCCGTTCAACCTCATCTACGGGGACGCCGAGCGGCTCACCGTCGCGTACGGGCGCGACGATGCGATCGAGCGTGTCGATCTCGGTCGCGGAGTCCACGTGCTGGCCAACGACCGTCTGGGCTCGGTGCACATGCCGAAGGCCGATCGCGCCAGGGAGCGCGTGAAGCCGATCGCCCGCGATGGTTGGTGTGCCCTCCGGTCGAAGCTCATGGAGATCCTCGCGGACGACGGTGTGCCCGACGTGGATGTGCCGGAGCCGCCCGCCGAGTCACGCTTCGACGCCGACTTGGTGCGCCGGCTCCAGGCACTCTGCATCCGGACGCCCGAGTACGGGACCGTCTCGTCCACGCTCATGGCGCTCGGCGAAGAGGCCGTGCTCGAGCACTGCTACGCCGACGGCCCGCCCGGCGACGTCCCCTTCGAGGACGTCACGGGGCTCTACCGATGACGGTCTCGAGCCGGCGTGGCAGGGTAGGGCCCATGCGTTCGATTGCGGTCGCCCTCGTGCTCTTCTCCCTCGTCGCGTGTGACGACGACCCGGAACCCGCCATGGCCCCACCCGAAACCTACGTCACCATGACCGACGCCGAGCTCACCGCTGCGCTCGACGCGGCCAAGGCCAGCGCCGCCGCGAACGACCGCCGCATCCTCCTCGACTTCGGCGCCGACTGGTGCCCCGACTGCCGCGAAGTCCTTCGGCTCTCGCACGAGCCGGCCATGGCGGCGCTCCTCGCCGAGAAGTACGAGACCATCGTCATCGACGTCGGCCGCTTCGACCAGCACACCGAGCTCCTCGAGCGCTACGGCATCGAGCGCATCGCGACCCTCGTCGTGCTCGACGCGAACGGCGAGAAGGTCGCGCAGACCACCCTCGAGCCCATCACCGGCGACGCCGAGGGGCTGACCGGCGAGATGCTCGCCGGCTGGCTGCGCAACCCGACCGAGAACTGGCAGCCGTAGTCGGGGTCAGCGCTCGCGGCGGGCGGCGACGGCCTGGGCGTGGGCCTCGAGGCCTTCGAGCTCCGCGAGGCCTTCCAGCAGATCCGCCTGTGCGCGGATCGCCTCGGCTGAGTAGCGGATCAGCGAGGTCCGCACGATGAAGTCGTAGACGCCGAGCGGGCTGGCGTGGCGCGCGGCGCCACCCGTCGGGAGCACGTGGCTCGGGCCCGCGGCGTAGTCGCCGGCGGCTTCGGGGGTGTGGTGGCCGAGGAACGCGGCACCGGCGGCGCCGATGTCCTCGAGGAGCGCTTCCGCTTCGTCGACCGCGAGCGCGAGGTGCTCCGCGGCGAGCGCGTCGGCGACGCGGGCGGCCTCGGCGCGGTCGCCGGCCACGAAGCAGTAGCCGTTGCGCTGGACCGACTCGGTCGCGATGGCCTTGCGACTGAGCTTGGCGAGGCGCGCCTCGAGCTTGTTGGCGACCTGATCGGCGAACGCCTTCGAGATCGTGACGAGCAGCGGGTAGGCGTCTTCGTCGTGCTCGGCCTGGCTGAGCAGGTCGGCGGCGACCACGTCGGGGTCGGCGCCGTCGTCGGCGACGACGAGGATCTCGCTCGGGCCGGCGATGGAGTCGATGTCGACGACGCCGAAGACGAGCCGCTTGGCGCAGGCGACGTAGATGTTGCCGGGGCCGACGATCTTGTCGACGCGCTCCACCGACTCGGTGCCGTAGGCGAGGGCGCCGATGGCCTGCGCACCGCCGGCGTCGACCACTTCGGTGACTCCCGCAACGACGGCTGCCGCGGCGATCTCCGGCGTGATGCGCGGCGTCGCGAGCACGATGCGCGGCACTCCGGCGACGGCCGCGGGCACGGCCGTCATGAGCACGGTGCTCGGGTAGCGCGCCTTGCCGCCGGGCGCGTACACGCCAGCCGCACGCACTGGCCGAACCCGCTGACCGAGCGTGACGCCCTCTTCGGTGTACTGGAAGCCGGGGTCCTTCTGGTGCTCGTGGTAGCGACGGATGCGTTCGGCGGCCGCGGCCAGCTTCTCGCGCACGTCGGCCGGGCACGCCTCGGCGATGGCGCGCCACTCGGCCTCCGGCACGAGCACGTGCTCCTGTGTCCGGTCCTCGAAGCGCTGCGTCAGCTCGCGAATGGCGGTGTCGCCGCGCTCGCGGACCGCGGTGAGGATCTCCCGGACGGCAGGCTCGACCTTCTCGAGGTCGGCGTCACCGCGCCGCGCGAGGGAGGCGAGGGTCTCGTCGTATCCGGCCTCGCCGCGAACGTGCACCTTGAGCATGCGGGGCAGATAGCACCTGTGGCCGCGGATGGCACCGCGGCGTCGGCGTGGGTCGGAAGTCGAGTGTGGTCAGTCGAGGAACCCGAGGATGAGGAACTCCTCGTCGTCGGGTCCGCGACGACGGCGCCGCACGCGCCGACGCTCGCGAGGCTGGTCCGCGGCGTCGGCCCCCGAGGCGACACAATCGGACTCGGCATCGACCACCGGCTCGGGTTTGGCAGCCTCGGGTTCGGCATCGATCACCGGCTTGGGTTGGACGGCCTCCGGCTCGGCGACGACCTCGGGTTCGACCTTCGCTTCCGTGGCCCTCGGAGCGAGTGGCGTCACGGTCACCCCTTCTGGCTCGCCACACGCCGCCAGGGACACGCTCATGACCACGCCCGCCGCGGTCTGCACCAATCGCCGAACGGCTGCCTTCCGGTAGATCGGCAACCCGTCCGAGTCGAGCGAGACCTTCGCGCACACACCTGCGCCTTGGCGCGCCCGTTGCCGGACCAGGTCGACCTGGGCTTCGGTCAAGGTCGAGAGATCGAGCAGGTGGGCATCGCATCGCAGGCACTGTCGCCCGCCGTCCACGACGGCCATGTCTTCCCACTTCTCGCCCTTGGGGCACACTCTCCGAATCGGAAGGGTACGCTTCGTCACGTCGTGGATCGTACACCACCGAGTGCCCGCGGCACGGCGCGGGCCATGTGACGAGCTCGTCGGCGCGCGCACTCTTCCCTCTTCGGGAAGCGCCGAAGGAGCCGAGCAGCTTCGAGGATCTCCCGGACGAGAGTTCCGGCGCGCTCAGAGAACCCACCAGTCTAGCGCGAGCACGACCGCGTTGTAGGCGGAGTGAGCGAGCATGGCGGGGTAGAGACTCTTGGAGCGAACGCGGAGGGTTCCGCAGAGCGCACCGACGAGGAAGAGGTGGACGAACGAGATGGGGCTCAGGTGAATGGTCGCGAAGAGAAAGGAGCTGAGCGCGATCGCGGCGCGGCGATCGAAGACCCGCGCGAGCCCACCGAGGATGGCCCCGCGGAACGCGAGCTCCTCGATCACGGGCGCCAGGACACAGAAGTCCACGATCGCCATGGCGAAGCCGGCGCCTTCCTGGACGTAGAGGCTGCGAATGCTCAGCCACTCCGGCCAGACGAAGCTGAGCGCGGTGCTCGCCAGGAGCGCGGTGGTGATCGAGATCAGGGTCAGCAGCAGGCCCTTCCCGGTCAGCACGGGAAAGCCGAGGGGCGGGAGCGCCTCTCGGCCCAGGGCTGCGAAGCCGCCGACCGCGACGACCGCGGAGACGATGTCGTACCAGTGGTCGCCGACCTGCATCTCGGTGAGCACCGCGAGGAGGCAGAGAACGAGGAACGCGAGATAGACCCCGCCCGCGATCACCAGCCCGCGTCCGGCCAACCGGGGGTCGCCGAGTGGTTGGCTCGGGCGCGCCGTGCCGTCCGCCGTCGCGCCGCAGCCACCGCAGAACTGCGCGGTCTCGCTCAGCTCGCCTCCGCAGACGGAGCAGCGCCTCACTGGCCGATGCGGAGTCGGCGGGCGTCGAGCCCGGCCTTCACGGCGCCCGAGAGCACGGTGATGAAGAGCACCTTCACGCACAGACCTTGGAGCAGCGTCGCCGGATCGGCGATGGCGTTCAACAAGTGGACCGTGACGAAGAGTCCGAGCGCAGCCACGGCTGCGGCGAAGGGCTGAAAGCGCGCCCAGAAGAAGAGCCCCACGTGGATGAGAGCCAGCACCAGGTTCACGACGATGATCAGGGTCGCCAGGGAGCCGCCCATGAGCCCGCCCATCAGCAGGCCGCTGATCGCGTAGAGCCCGCCGACGCCGAGGATCCAGTAGCGGGCCTTCTTGAGGGCCGGCGCGTGGACGGCGTCGTACACGAAACGATCGTCCGGGTCTTCGACGGCTGCGCCACAGGACTCGCAGAACCTCCGCGATTCCGCGATTCGTGCACCGCAACGGTTGCAGTGCAGCGCATTCTCGCCCGCGTAGAACGCCTGCTCGGGGCTCTGCGGTTGCTCCGAGCCCGTGTTGGGCTCGTCGGGGGGAGCGTACGGGTCGATCGGCTTCATGGCGCGCAGCCTATCCGATTGTCGGCCCCAGGTCTCGCGGTTGAGGGCCACGGCATTCGGGGATTGAACCTTCGGCCCCCGTCGTCCGGCATCGGCGCAGACTCGCACCGGGTTCGTGCGGGCGAATGCGCCGCGCAGCCCAAGAGGGTGAGCAGAGCGAAGAGCCACCCACCCGGAGCGAAGGAGCGCATCATCAGGCGATCGGTCGTGTGGTGGAGCACTCCATGTGCCCGAGCCGTCTCGTTCAGCTGGCGACCTTCTCGGTGCGGTCGGCTTCGTCGAGGGCATCGCGGAGCTTGGCGAGACCCTGGAGCGCCTCGGTGAGCGCGGTGCCATCGATGCCCTTCACGCGGGCGAGGAGCCCCTCGAGGCGGCGAGCGGCGGCGCGGGTCTTCTCGCGGACCTTCGCCTCCGTCTCTTCCTTCTTCGGGAAGAACTGCTCGTTGAAGGTCTTGCGCAGCTCGCTGACGGGCGCGTCGTCGTCGAAGACGGCGCGCTTGAGATCGGTCCACGCCTCTTCGTCCGGCCGCTCGTCGTCGATGAAGTCGTCGTCGTCGTTGTCCGAGTGGTTCTTCAGCGCCTTGGCGAAGTACTCGACCGAGTCGAGCTGCGGCACGGGCTTTTCGAGTCCGTCGCGCTGCAACACCTGCGGGGCGTGCTCGGCGATCGCGCCGAAGGAGCCGAGGAGCTTCTCCACCGTGTGCTTGGTGAGGAGCAGCTCCTGGGAGCAATAGGAGTAGAGGTCCTTGTAGCCCCAGTCGAGGTGGAGCTGGTGGTTGCGGACCTTGTGCAGACCCTCGGCCATCTCGACCCAGGAGCGCTTGAAGATGCGCGCGCGGCGCACCAGCTCGAGGCGCACGCGGTCGGCGCCCTGGGAGGCGAGGAGGTCTTCGAGGTCTTGGAGTCGTTCGTGGGTCGCCATGGGGGCCGATCGGTAGCCGATCCATCCGGGGGATCGCCAGCGCTCCGATCGGGGGTGGTCGTTACCCCTGCAACCACCGGGTGATCCAGCCCGCGAACGCGTCGTCTTCGAGGAGGGCCCCGAGGAGCGACTCCGCTTGAACCCGCAGATAGGCGCGGACCTGGGGCGCCACACCGGCCTCTTCGAGAACCTCGTGACCGGTGCGATCGCCCTCGACGGCGAGGAAGGCCTCGACCTCCTTGCGGACGATCGACCGGCCGAGATCGCTCTTGGCGTTGGCAGCGACGATCGCCGGCATTCGGCGCAGCAGCTCCTTGCGGGGGAGCCGATCGAGATCGCGGAGGATCACCGCGGCGTCGGTCTCGAGGATGCGTGCGTGGACCTGCTTGCGGATCTCGGCGTCGATCGCCTTGCCCTCGTCGCTCTTGAGCCGTTCGGTGATCGCGAGCCGGACCTCGTGGGTGAGGCCCTTGGCGAAGTCGCTGGTGGTCGACTCCATCTGCTGTTCGACCTTGCCGCTCACGCCGCGGCCGAAGCGACCGATCGCAGAGTCGCCCATCTTCGTGAGCGCGCCGGCGAGGCCGCCGCCGAGGCCAGGGAGCTTGCGGACGAAACGGAGCAGCACGTCCTGCCAGACGGGCGCGAAGAGCTGGCGGAAGAGGTCTGGGTCGACCGCCCCGGCCATCCAGTCGAGGGTCGGGGGCGTCGCGCCGACCACGAGGGCCTCGATCGCTTCGCCTTCGCCCTCGGGGAGGAGATCGCCCACGGTGGTGCCCGACACGCCGTCGAGCACCCGCTCGATGCCCGGCTCGACGTGCTCGCGGAGCAGCCGCTCGAGGAAGGTTGCCTCGGCCGCGCGGCTGACCACGTCGACGAAGACCGCGGGATCGACCAGGTCGCGCACCGTCTGGCGCAGGAGGGCGTCGACGACGATCGCGACGCCATCGCGGCGGAGGGACTGGTCGGCGCGGAGCCGCTCGAGGGCTTCGCCCTTGCTTTCGCTCATGGTTCGGACGTAGCAGGGTCGTGCGGGAGCGGCGAGAGCCTTGACACGAGCCCCCGCCACACGTAGGACAACCGCGCTGAATCGCGATTCAGTAACCCCCAGAACTTCACCAAGGAGCCGCAATGCCGGACGCAAAGACCTCGTTCGAAAAGGACATCCCCGAGCGCATCGAGAACGACCCGGAGAAGGCCAAGGCGGTCGACGCCATCTTCCTCTTCAAGATCACCGGCGACGACGGCGGCGAGTGGACGGTCAACCTCAAGGACGACCTCGGCGTGAAGGCAGGCGACCAGGGCAACTCCGAGTGCACCATCGAGTGCACCAGCGAGCACTGGGTCGAGATCAGCGACAACCCGGCGAACGCGATGCAGCTCTACTTCTCGGGTGACCTGAAGGTGGAGGGCAACGCCATGCTCGCCACCAAGCTCCAGGAGATCCTGGCCTGAGCCAGCAGGATGAGTCGCACGCCGGTGGCGCTCCCCAGGGAGCGCTCTCCGGCGTGCGCGTCCTCGACCTGAGCCGGCTCCTGCCCGGCCCCTTCGCCACGATGGTCCTCGCGGATCTCGGCGCGACGGTGGACAAGGTCGAGGATCCCCGCGGCGGCGACTACCTGCGCTTCATGCCGCCGCAGGGCGAGGGCGGGGTGAACCCCGTCTTCACCATGCTGAACCGCGGCAAGCGGAGCGTGGTGCTCGACCTCAAGACCGAGGACGGGAAAGAGGCGCTGAAGGCGCTCGTGGCGCAGGCCGACGTGCTCGTGGAGAGCTTCCGGCCGGGTGTGCTCACGAAGCTCGGGCTCGGCTACGAGACCTTGAGCGTGCTGAACCCGAAGCTGATCTACTGTGCGATCAGCGGTTATGGGCAGGACGGCCCGCTGGTGGATCGGGCCGGGCACGACCTGAACTACCTGGCGCGCGCCGGCGTGATGGGCTTCACCGGCCCGGCCGACGGAGCGCCGCAGGTGCCGGGGGTGCAGATCGCCGACATCGGTGGTGGTGCGCTCTACGCGGTGATCGGGATCCTCGCCGCGCTCCAGGAGCGTGCGCGCACGGGCCGCGGAAAGATGGTCGACATCTCGATGTGCGAGGGCGCGCTGAGCTTCGCCGCGTTCGGCATCGGGCTACGCGCCGGCGGCATGGAGTTTCCTCGTGGGCAGGACATGCTCATGGGCGGCATCGCGCCCTACGGGACCTACCGGACCAAGGACGGCAAGTACGTCTCGCTCGCGTCGCTCGAGGCCAAGTTCTGGAACGCCTTCTGTCAGGGCGTCGGCATCGAGACCAAGATGGACGCCCTGATGCCGGGGCCGCACCAGAAGGACGTGAAGGCCAAGCTGGCGACGATCTTCGCCGAGCGCACCCGCGATGAGTGGGCTGCCTTCGCCGACGAGCACGACTGCTGCCTCGAGCCCATCCTCGAACCACACGAGCTCGAGTCCGACCCCCAGCACATGGCCCGCGGCGTCTTCGCCGCCGGCCTCGGCAACCCCCGCACCCCCATCGCCCCGGCGTGCAGCGGCCCCGCCCCCAGCCAAGGCGAGCACACCACCCAAATCCTCACCGAAGCCGGCATCCCCAAAAAGTAGGGGGACACTCCCCCCCTCCGGATCCCCCGCAAACACAGGGCGTTCCGGACGGAAAATGAATTTCGCTCCGAGCCCCTCCAATCCGCCGCAGGATCCGGGTGGAGCGGGCCGATCGCTGACGGCACCCTGCTCCCCATGACGAGCCACTACCGACGCATGGCCGAGGCGATCCAAACCCTCGCCGCCGCGCCCGCCGATGCACCCCCGCTCGCCGAGCTCGCTGCCTCCGCCGGCCTCAGCCCCGCGCACTTCCAGCGCCTCTTCACCCAGCACGTCGGCGTCAGCCCCAAGCGCTTCACCCAGTCGCTCGTGCTCACCGACGCCGAAGCACGCCTGGCCGCGGGAGCCGACGTTCTCGCCACCGCCACCGACGCTGGCCTCTCCGGACCCGGTCGCCTGCACGATCTCACCGTCTCGCTCCGCGCGATGACCCCCGGCGAGCTCCGGCGGGGGGGCGCCGGCCTCACCATCGACTGGACCGTCGGCGACACGCTGCTCGGCCCGGCGCTCGTCGCGACCACCGAACGCGGCGTCTGCGCGATGCGCTTCGATGAGGGCCCCGAGTGGCTCCAGCGCCGCTTCCCGAACGCGACGCTGCGAGAGAACGCCGACGCCGGCGCCGACGCGCTGTCGGTGCTTCGAGGAGCCAGCGAGAGCACTGGCCCGCTCGCGCTCCACGTTCGGGGCACGCCCTTCCAGGTCCAGGTCTGGCGCGCCTTGATCGCCATCCCGGTCGCCGAGCACACCAGCTACGGCGAGCTCGCCGAGTCCATCGGGCACCCGAGCTCGGCGCGCGCGGTAGGCAACGCCGTCGGCGCGAATCCGATCGCCGTGCTGATTCCCTGCCACCGCGTCCTACGCAAAGAGGGCGCGCTCGGCGGCTACCGCTGGGGTCTGCCGCGCAAGCGCGCCCTGCTCGCGATGGAGCTCAGCTGAGGGTCGCGAGCGTCGCCTTCAGCGGCTGCTCACCGCGGACGTGGGTGCCCGTGCCATCGAAGTCCACGTGGCCGCGGGCGATGCCCTCGTTCATCTCGCGGAAGAGCGCGGCGACGTCCGCGCTGATCCCGAAGCTCTGCAACTGCGCTTCCTGCGCCTCGAAGGGCACGTCCACCGTCGCGACGCTCTTGCCGAGCAACTCGCCGGCCGCCGCCGCAGTGTCCGCCGGCGAGTAACGCTCCGGGCCCTCGAGCTCGATGACGCCCTGTGGTCCATCGAGCAGCGCCTTGGCGGCCGTCTCGCCGATGTCCTTGGTGGCGACCATCGGGATCGCGCGGCCGGCGTCGCCGAGCATCTGCGGGAGCACCCCGTCCTGCGCGGCGACAGGGAGCACGCTGCCCCAGTTCTCCTGGAAGTAGGCGGCGCGGACGAAGCTGTGAGGGATGCCGGCGGCCGCGATGCGCTGCTCGAAGTCGTGCAGCGCGCGGATCGGCCCCGTCCCGTCGGGGTGCTGGGCGCCGATGGAGCTGAGCACGACGATGTGCTCGAGCCCGACCTTCTCCGCGGCTGCGACCAAGCGCTCGGCGCGCTCGGCCTGCAGAGCGAGCATGTCCTCCGCGCCCATCGCGGGCGGTAGGAGCAGGTACGCGGCCTTGGCGCCGGCCAGCCCTGCCTCGACCGACGCCGAGTCTTCCAGGTCGACGATGGCGAGCTCCGCGCCCTTGGCGGCGAGCTCGCCGCCCTTGGCCTCGCTCCGCACCCACGCGCGGACCTCCTTGCCCTCTTCGAGCAAGCGCGCGGCGACGATCTTCCCGGTGTTTCCAGTGGCTCCTGCGACGACGTACATGGCGATGTCTCCTTTCGAGCGGGTCCCTCCCGCCGGTGAAGACCATCCTGGGTCGCCAAGTTCGTCCCAACCAATGCATGATTGGCATTGAAGAGATGAACGAACTGCATGTATCGGCGATCGACCTCAACCTGCTCCCGGTGCTCGATGCGCTGCTCCGCGAGCGGCACGTGACGCGGGCGGCGAGGCGGGTCGGGCTCAGTCAGTCCGCGATGAGCCATGCCCTCGCTCGCCTGCGGGCGGTGCTGGGGGACCCGATCCTGGTGCGCAGCGGTCGAACGATGGTCCCGACCGAGCGCGCGGAGTCGCTCGAGTCGCCGCTGCGCGAGGCGCTGGCGTCGCTCGAATCGGTGCTGGGGGCGGGTGAGCGTTTCGATCCGGCGACCGCGGAAGGCACGATGCGCATCGGGTCGGAAGACTTCGGCACGATGCTGCTCGCGCCCGGGATCTTCCGGGCGCTTCGTGAGCGGGCGCCCTCCATGAACCTCGACGTCGGGAGTCAGCGTCGCGAGGCCGTGATGGCCGGGCTCGAGAACAAGTCGCTCGACCTCGCGATCGGGGTGTACGCGAATCTACCGGCGTCGCTCCGGACTCGGCGGCTGCTCGAGGAGGACTTCGCGTGCGTGGTTCGGCGTGGGCATCCACGGATCAAGAGGCGGCTCACGCTGAAGCAGTACGTCGAGCTGCCGCACGCGCTGATCGGTGTCGGTGACCCGGGGCCGACCTACGTGGATCGAGCGCTCGCGGAGAAGGGGCTCTCGCGCCGAGTGGCGCTCCGGATCGGGCACTTCGTCGCGGCTCCGCTCGTGGTGGCCGAGACGGACCTGGTGCTCACGATGCCTCGCCGGCTGGCGGAGCGGCTGGCGCGGACGGCGCCGCTGCAGGTGCATCCACCGCCCGTGGGCCTGGAGCCTTTTGCGCTGCACGCGGTGTGGCACGAGCGGCGACAGCGGGAGCCGGCCCATCGCTTCTTGCGCGAGCTGGTGGTGGAGGCGGCGTCGGGGGTCTGAGGGGCCCCTCCGGAGGCAAAATTCATTTTCCGTCCGGAACGCCCTGTGTTTGCGGGGGATCCGGAGGGGGGGAGTGTCCCCTAGTCTTCCCTAGTCTTCGCGGAAGGTGTCGAGGGTGGGGGGTGGGGGGGCGCAGACCTCGTGGGCGGTGTCGGTGGTGCCGGTCTCGTCTTGGAGGTCGGCTTCGCGGCAGACCTCGCCTTCGGGGCACTCGTCGTCGGTGGTGCAGAGCTGGGTGCACGTGCGGTCGGCGTAGCTCTGCAGGCAGATGGCCGAGAAGCTGCGGCAGTCGCCGTCGACCTCGCACTCGTCGCCGATGCCTGCCTTGCCGGCCCAACGGACGCCGAAGCCCACGCCCACGGCCAGGGCGAAAGCCAACACGACAGCGGCGATGGTCTTGGCGTTCACTGCGCGTCGAGGGGTACCACGTCCACGGCAGCGTGCACCGTGTGGGCACCACCGCCGAGCACGACGCCCTTGATCGGGCTCACGTCGCCGAAGTCGCGCCCCCACGCCGCGGTCACGTAGCTCGCGTCGGGGACGGTGTCGTTGGTCGGGTCCAGATCGACGAAGCCGATCCCCGGACACCAGATCGCCAGCCACGCGTGGCTGGCGTCCGCGCCCTGCAGCTTCTCCTGGCCGGGCGGCGGTTGGGTCACGAGGTAGCCACTCACGTAGCGGGCCGCGAGACCGAGCGAGCGCAGGCACGCGATCATCAGATGGGCGAAGTCCTGACAGACGCCCTTCTTCTGCTTCATCACCTGTTCGAGCGGCGTGGCGATGGTGGTCGAGCCCGACTGGTACTCGAACTCGTCGAAGATCCGGTGCCGAAGATCGAACGCGGCCTCCAAAGTCGGCCGGCCGGGGGTGAAGCTCTTCAGCGCGAAGGTCTTCAGCTGCTCGGTCGGCTTGGCGAAGGGGCTCGGGAAGACGTGCTCGATCGCGCCCTCCGGCCCCACCGTGATCACTTCTCGGAGCCGCTTGCACGTCTCTTCCCACGGCGGCGACTGAGCCGGGTCGGGCAGGGTGGGCGGATGCACGTTGACCCGGCTGAGCGAGGTCACCTTCAGCTCGTCGTGCGGCGCGTCGAGGACGAAGTAGTCGGTCAGGTTCCCGAAGTAGTCGCGGTGCGAGGACTTGGCGCTCGGCGCGGGCTCCACGGTGAGCTCGCTGAGCCAGACCTCCTGATGGCGCGTCGCCCGTGGACGCAGCTTCGCTTCGCTGTGGCCGACCGAGACCGTGTCCTCGTAGACGTAGGTCGTGACGTGTTTGACCTCGAGCTTCACGCCTCCTCCTCCTCCCGAGTGAGGCTCAGCTGAGCCACGGCGTGGGCGAAGTAGTCGGTCGTCAGCGCGTCGGAGAAGTCGGCCGTGTCGTCGGCGGTCGCGCGCATCACCGAGAGCAACGTCTTGCGGGTGTTGCCATCGACCTCGGAGAGCGCCGCGGGCTCGGTGAGCCGCAGTCGGGTGAGCGCGCGGAGGGCGACCCGCGCCTCGGGTCGGCGGTGCTCGCGCGCGTCTTCGCTGGGCAGCTCGGCCACGTGCTCGTTGAGCGCGGCGAGCTGGAAGGCGACCGAGCGCGGGTTCCGCTCGTCGAGCACGAGCAGGTCGAGCACGGCGGCGACATCCAGCGCGCCGCGGTAGCGTCGGCGGTACGCGCCCGTGCTGTCGAGAAGGGTGAGCAACGCGAGCAGCAGCGAGTCCTCGTCCTCCTGCGAGCGACCGAGCGTGCTCTCGATCAAGGTCGCGGTGCCGTGGGCACGCTCCACGCGGCGACCCATGTCGGCGAAGCGGAAGCCAGCACCGCGGGTCAGCCCGTCGAAGCCGACGCCCGCGAACGCGGAGAGCGCGAGGAGCACCTCGTCGATCAGGTCCAGCGCCACACCGAAGCCCATGTCGGTCGAGAAGGCGTCGCCACTGAAGGCGTCGCTCGCGCGCTGCAGCGCCCGCAGAGCGTCGTGGCTGATGCGGTCGCGCGCCGCGAAGGCCAGGCGCCGCGCGTTCGACACGAGGCTCCGCAAGCTGCGCGGCGTGTCCTCCGAGAGCAGGTACTCGACGATCTCGCGTTCGAGCGGCTCGAGATCGGCGTGGACCGGCGACGCGAGCTCGGTCTCGCCCTCGGTGTGCTTCGCGAGCGCGTGGACCAGGGTCGGCAGCACGGTGTTGCCACCGCTCGCGCTGTGGTCGGCGAGGTTGGCCGTGAGCACCCGCAGCAGCCGCGCGGTCTCGTCGGCCCGCTCGACGTAGCGGCCGAGCCAGTAGAGGTCGTCCGCGATGCGGCTCGGCAGGTCGCCGCCGGCGCGGGAGATGGTCAGCGGCGCGGCGGCCTTTCGCAGCAGGCTGAGCGTGCTGACGGGGCCGTCGGCGAGCACCCAGCAGTCCTTGCTGGTGGTGCCGGTCTGGAGCGCGGCCTCGCTGCGCGCATCGCGCGAGCTCACCCGCGTCAGCCCGCCCGGCATCACGCTGTAGCCGTCGGTGGTCCGCGTCGCGAAGGTGCGGAGCACGATCGGGCGAGGCGCGATGGTGCCGTCGACCCAGCTCGGCGAGGTGCCGACCGAGATGTCCTTCTGCGCGACGAAGTCGGTGGGCCGCGCGGTGATCTTCGCGCGCAGCTCGTCGAGCTGGGCCTTGGTGAGCGTTCCCGCGGCGACGCGTTTCGAGCCTTCGCGCGGGAAGGTCGGGCCGACCACCATGCCGGCCAGCTGGTCGAGCACGAGCTTGCGCGCCGAGTCTTCGCCGCACCAATAGGTCTCGGCCGACGAGAGCCGCAGCTCCTCGCCGAGCAGCGCGCGGCAGATCGAGGGCAGGTAGCCGAGGAACGCGCGCGTCTGCAGCACGCCCGTCCCGAGGGCGTTCGCCACGGCGACGTTCCCGGCCCGCACGGCCTGGGTGAGCCCGGCGACACCGACGCCGCTGCGGCCATCGAGGTCGAGCGGGTCGCAGAGATGGTCGTCGACGCGGCGCAGGATCACGTCCACGCGCTCCAGGCCGCCGAGGGTCTTGAGGTAGACGCGGCGATCGCGCACCGAGAGATCCGCGCCCTGCACCAGCGTCAGACCGAGGTAGCTCGCGAGGAAGGCGTGCTCGAAGTAGCTCTGGGTGTACGGGCCCGGCGTGAGCACGACGACCAGCGGGTTCTCGCGGGCGTACGTCGGGAGCGAGCGGAGCGTGTTGCGGTAGCGGTCGAAGAACTCCGCGAGCCGGCGGACCTGGTGGCCACGGAACTCGCGGGCGAGCACCTGGCTGACGATGAGCCGGTTCTCGAGCGCGTAGGCGGCGCCGCTCGGCGCCTGCGTGCCGTCGGCGAGCACCACCGCTCGGCCGGCCGAGTCCCACGCGAGCTCGGCGCCGAACATCGTGAGCATCGGCGCGTGGGCCGGCAGCAGCCGATGGCACGGTCGCAGAAAGCCCGGGTTGCCGAAGATCAGCTCCGGCGGCAGCAGCCGCTCCGTGAGCACGCGCTGCGATCCGTAGATGTCGCGGAGCAGCGCGTCCATCAGCCGGGCACGCTGCTGCATCCCGAGCTCGATCGCGCCCCAGGTGCGTGGGGAGACCACCGTCGGGACCGGGTCCACGGTCCACGGGCGGTGCGCCATTCGCGGGTCGGCGAACTCGTTGTAGGTCACACCGTTGCGGCGGATGTGGGCCTGCGCCTGGGCCTGGCGAGCGGCCAGCTCCTCGGTGCCCAGGGTGGCGAGATAGGTCTCCAGCCGCTCCCAGCCCTCGCGGGTGCTCCCGTCCGGCGCGCGCATCCGATCGTGCACACCCTGCGGGGCCACATAAGGGAGGCGGGCCGCCCCGGGGGCCACGCTCGGAGGCGTCACGTTCACCCCCGATTCTTAGCCCGGATGGATCGTCCACGTCGAGGGATTCCACGAAGCTCCGCTTCGTCCCTCACCCTCACCCTCGCCCTGTCCCTCACCCCTTCTCGAAGGGTGAGGGTGAAGGCTCGCTCGCCCTTCGTCCCTCACCGTCACCCTCGCCCTGTCCCTCACCCCTTTCGCGCCTCGAAAGGGTGAGGGGTTCGCTCGCCTTCGGCTCCCTCACGACTGGCTGGCGAAGCGGCTCCGCCGCGTTCGCGCGCCGGTCGGCTCGTGGGCGTCGCTGGCCGGTCGTTCCCGGGCGGCCGGCGGATCCCGCCGCAGGTCCAGGGTGAGCGGGCAGTCCGGGTCCACTACGGGCTCCGGGATGTGGAGCTCGCCCGCGCTATGGCCGAAGGGCACGAAGCGGGCGCGGCGTCGAGCGCCGGCCTCCTCGGCGTTGATCGGCAGCAGGTCGTAGGCCTGACCGTCCGGGTGCGACACGTGGTAGGTGCACCCACCCATCGACCGGCGCCGATGCGTGTCGACCACCTCGATCCGGAGCGGGCCGTGCACGCCGATGGTCGGGTGCAGACACGCGGGCGGTTGCCACGCGCGGAAGCGGATCCCGGCGACCTTCTCGCCCCGGGTCCCGGTCGGCTGCAGCGGTGCGGCCCGGCCATTCACGAGCACGGTGTGACGATGCTCGAGCGCGCCGCGGAGGGTGACCTGCAGCCGCTCGAGGCTGGCGTCGACGTAGCGCGCGGTACCGCCGATCGCGCCCTCCTCGCCGAGCACGTGCCAGGGTTCGAGGGCGGTGCGCAGCTCGAGCTCGACGCCCTGCGCGTCGACGGCGCCGAGGCGAGGGAAGCGGAACTCGACGTGCGGCTGGTACCAGGAGCGCTGCAGCGGGTAGCCGGCGTTCTGCAGATCCTCGACCACCTCGTGAAAGTCCTTCTCCACGTAGTGCGGGAGCATGAAGCGGTCGTGCAGGGTGGTGCCCCAGCGGGTACGCGCCGAGTGGTAGGGCTCACGCCAGAACCACGCGACGAGCGAGCGGAGCAACAGGCCCTGGGTGAGGCTCATCTCCGGGTGCGGTGGCATCTCGAAGTTGCGCAGCTCCAGGATGCCCTTGCGGCCGGCGGGGCCGTCCGGCGAGTAGAGCTTGTCGATGCAGAACTCCGACCGGTGGGTGTTGCCGGTGACGTCGGTCAGCAGGTGGCGGAAGAGCCGGTCCACGAGCCAGGGCGGAGCGTTGCCGTCCTGCCGCTCGAGCTCGTCGAAGGCGATCTCGAGCTCGCGCACCGCCTCGTGGCGCGCCTCGTCGACCCGCGGGGCCTGGCTGGTCGGGCCGATGAAGAGGCCGCTGAAGAGATAGGAGAGGGAAGGGTGGTCGAGCCAGTAGCCGACCATCGAGCGGAGCAGGTCCGGGCAGCGCAGCAGGGGGCTGTCGCCGGTGCTCGCCGAGCCGAGGGTCACGTGGTTGCCGCCGCCGGTGCCGACGTGGCGACCGTCGAGCAGGAACTTGTCGGCGCCGAGGCGTGACTCGCGTGCGAGCTCGTACACGGTGCGGGTGCGCTCGCTCAGCTCGTCCCAGTTGGCCGAGGGGTGGATGTTGACCTCGATGACACCCGGGTCGGGCGTGACGGAGAACGACTGCAGCTGTGGATCGCCCGGTGGCGTGTAGCCCTCGAGGCGCACCGGCGTGCCCGTGTCGGCCGCGGTCTGCTCGATCGCGCCGACCAGCTCGAGGTAGGCCGCGGCGTCCGGGACCGGCGGCATGAAGAGGTGCAGCATCCCGTCGCGGACCTCGAGACAGAGGGCGGTGCGGACCGTGCCCGCCGCCGACTGGAAGGGCGCCGGGGCGTCCGCGTCACGCTGCGCCGCGCCCGGATGTTGGGTGCGGGGATCGCTCGTGCGCCGTGGCCGCCGAGGATCGGGCAGCGGCGGGAACTCGGCGAAGGGGTCGCGCTCACCAAGCATCTCGCGATCGACGTCGGCCATCCAAGGCAGCGAGTCGAGCGGGAGCCGGTACCCCATCGGGGAGCTGCCGGGGACCAGGAAGAGATGCTCGCGGCGCAGGAAGAACGAGCCCGTCTCCCAGCGCGCTTCGGCCTGCGGGAAGGGACGCACCGCGCGCAGCGGAAGCGCCAGACCGACCTGGTGGCCGAGGCCGCGCTCGAAGACCTTGGCGATGAGCGCGCGCTCTTCTTCCCAGTCGAGCCGGTTGTCGAGCGGGTCCAGGTTGCTGGGCAGTCGGCGCTCGCGCCAGATGTGATAGAGCGCGTCCTCGTAGCCCGGCGCCATGTGCTGGTCGCTCACCCCGAGCCGCTCGCAGAGCGCCTGGCCGAACCGGGTCAGCGTCGGGTCGTCGGGGGCGTCGCCACCGGGTCGCGCGACGAGGTCGTCGTCGTGCCAGATGGGTGTGCCGTCCTTGCGGAAGAAGCAGGTCAACGCCCACCGGGGGAGGGACTCGCCGGGGTACCACTTGCCCTGACCGTAGTGGCGGAGCCCACCGCTCGCGAAGCGGGCGATCATCTTCTCGAAGAGCGTCTCGGCGCGCTGCTTCTTGTCGCCACCCATCGCGGCCGTGTTCCACTCGGGGGCGTCGTAGTCGTCGATGGAGACGAAGGTCGGCTCGCCGCCCATCCACAAACGCACGTCCTCGTCGGCCAGCTCCCGGTCGACCTTTCGGCCGAGGGCGTCGATGGCGCGCCATGTCGAAGGCTCGTAGGGCCGGGTCACGCGCGGGGTCTCGAGGATCCGGCGCACGCTCATCGAGTGCTCGAACTCGACCTCGCACTCGTCGAGCGCGCCGGTCACCGGCGCCGCCGAGCCCGGGCGCGGAGTGCAGGCGAGCGGGATGTGGCCCTCCGCCGCGAGCATGCCCGAGGTGGGGTCGAAGCCGATCCAGCCGGCGCCGGGAACGAAGGCCTCGGCCCACGCGTGCAGGTCGGTGAAGTCCGCGGACGGACCGCTCGGACCTTCGAGAGGCTTCACGTCGTGCACGAGCTGGATGAGGTAGCCGGACACGAAACGGCTCGCGATGCCGTAGTGGCGGAGCAGCTCGACCAGCAGCCAGCCGGTGTCTCGGCAGGAGCCCTTGCCGATCTCGAGGGTCTCCTCGGGCGTCTGCACCCCGGGCTCCATTCGGACGACGTAGCCGATGCGCTTCTCGAGCTCCTGGTTGACCGCGACCATCCAGTCGACGGTCCGCTGGCCGTCCTTCGGGCCGAGCTCGCCGACGAGCTTCCGGAAGCGGTCGCCGTAGCTCGTCTTCTTCAGGAAGGGGCCCAGCGAGGGTACCGTCGCCTCGTCGTAGGTGAAGGGGAGCTCCTCGGCCTCCGGCTCCACGAAGAAGTCGAAGGGGTTCAGCGGCTCGAGGTCGGCGACGAGCTCGACGTCGACTCGGAAGTGGTCGGTCTTCTCGGGGAACACCAAGCGAGCCTGCCGATTGCCCAGGGGGTCCTGCTGCCAGTGGATGAAGTGCTCCTTCGGAGCGACGTCCATCGTGTAGCGAACCGGCTGGGTGACCGAGTGTGCGGCCGGGCGCAGTCGGACGACCTGGGGGCCGAGGCCGACGAGCCGGTCGTAGCGGTAGTCGGTGATGTGGCGGAGGGCGACGCGGATGGTCATTCGAAGGGGTCCCGTGGGGAGGGTCGAGGCTGACGGACCAGCGTTTCAGGTTCGTTTCAGACCCGTTTCTCTCCGTGAAAAACGGGAAATCCAAACGTTCTCCGATGGAGACCGGTCTTCGGATCGTGAGATGATCGTGTTAGCCCCAAAGAGATGAGAAAGTCGAGGAGCCAGCGAGCATGAGCCAGTCCCAGAGCCAAGTCACGGGCGGTGAACCCGGGCTCGGCGCCACCTTCGACGAGCTCTTCGACGAATCCGGAGTGCCCCGCGAGAAGGCCGCGCTCCTGGTCGAGCGGCTCCGCGCCTTCGACGCCGAAGCCCTCTTCGCGCACCAGCGCGCCGCGGCCTCGAAGCTCCGCGACCTCGGCATCACCTTCTATGTCTACGGCCACGACGCGGGGAAGGAGAAGGTCTGGCCCTTCGACGTCATCCCGCGGATCTTCGGCGCGGACGAGTGGCCAACGATCGAAGCCGGCCTGGCGCAGCGGGTCGAAGCGCTGAACCTCTTCCTGGCAGACCTCTACGACGGACAGAAGGTCCTCGACGACGGCATCGTCCCGCGCGACCTCATCCTGAAGCAGAAGGGCTACCTCGAGGCGTGCCGCGGCATCCGGCCGCGCCACGGCACCTACTGCCACGTGAGCGGGACCGACCTGGTCCGCGGCGGCGACGGCACCATGTACGTGCTCGAAGACAACGTCCGCGTGCCGAGCGGCGTGAGCTACGTGCTCGAGAACCGCGCCGTCATGAAGCGGACCTTCCCCGAGGTCTTCGAGGGGCTGCAGGTCCAGCCGGTCGAGGACTACCCGGAGCGCCTGCTCGAGACGCTGCTCGAGGTCGCCCCCGACGTGGACGACCCACGCGCGGTCGTGCTCACGCCCGGCAGCTACAACTCCGCCTACTTCGAACACTCGTTCCTCGCGCAGCAGATGGGGGTCGAGCTGGTGCAGGGCTCGGACCTCGTGGTCCACGAGGGCCGCGTGAAGATGCGCACCACGAGCGGCCTCGTGCGGGTCGACGTGATCTACCGCCGCATCGACGACGACTTCCTGGACCCGCTGGTCTTCCGCAAGGACTCGCTCCTCGGCGTGCCGGGTCTGATGGACGTCTACCGCAAGGGGCACGTCTCGCTCGTCAACGCGCCCGGCACCGGCGTCGCCGACGACAAGGCGGTCTACGCCTATCTGCCGCGGATCATCGAGTACTACCTGAAGCAGGAGCCGATCATCCCGAACGTGCCCACGCACCTCTGCCGCGAGGAGGAGGGGCTGAAGTACGTGCTCGACCACCTCGAGGAGCTGGTGGTGAAGCCGACCGACGCGAGCGGCGGCTACGGCATCGTCATCGGCCCGAAGGCCAGCAAGGACGAGCTCGCCGACGTGCGCGAGCGCATCGAGGCCGAGCCGAGCCGCTACATCGCGCAGCCGGTGATCAACCTCTCCACCGTTCCGACCGTGACCGAAGAGGGCTGGGACCCGCGGCACGTCGATCTCCGGCCCTTCGTCCTCTGCGGCGAGAGCACCTACGTGTTGCCCGGTGGGCTGACCCGCGTCGCGCTGAAGAAGGGCTCGCTCATCGTGAACAGCTCGCAGGGCGGAGGCAGCAAGGACACCTGGGTCCTCGGCACCGAGGCCAAGCTCGAGGGAGGTGCGGAATGATGCTCTCCCGCGTCGCCGAGTCGATGTACTGGCTCTGCCGGTACATCGAGCGAGCCGAGAACGTCGCGCGCTTCGTGGACGTCCACGACGCCCTGAGCAAGGGCGGTGGCCGCAAGCAGCATTGGGCGCCGCTGGTGGCCATCACCGGTGATCAGAAGCTCTTCGAGGAGCGCTACGGAAAGCCGACGCGCAAGAACGTCGTGCACTTCCTGACCTTCGACAAGGACTACCCGAACTCGATCGTGAGCTGCCTCGAAGCCGCGCGCGAGAACGGCCGCACCATTCGCGACCGGCTCAGCCTCGCGAGCTGGGAGGAGCTGAACAAGCTCTACCTGATGGTGCACCAGGCCGCCGGCGCCAACCTCGAGGGTGCGCAGCAGACCGCGTTCTTCGATCAGATCAAGCTACAGAGCCACCTGCTCACGGGGATCCTCGACAACACGATCTCCCACGGCGAGCTCTGGCACTTCGCGCGGCTCGGTCGCTCGCTCGAGCGCGCCGACAAGACCTCGCGCATCCTCGACGTGAAGTACTTCATCCTGCTGCCGGACACGAAGGCGGTCGGGAGCCCGCTGGACATCATCCAGTGGTCGGCGCTGCTCCAGTCCACCGACTGCATGATCGAGTACCGCCGCCAGCACGGCCGCATCTCGCCGGACAAGGTCGTCGGCTTCCTGATGCTCGATGGGCGCTTCCCCCGCTCCGTGCGTCACTGCCTCTCGAGCGCGGAGCGCAGCCTGCACAAGATCACCGGCTGCCCGCTCGGGACCTTCAGCAACGTCGCCGAGAAGCGCCTCGGCCGGCTGCGCGCCGAGCTCGACTTCTCGGCCACCGACGACATCCTCATCGGCGGCCTCCACGAGTACGTCGACAAGCTGCAGGCGAAGATCAACTCCGTCGGCGACGGGGTCACCCAGTCGTTCTTCCTCGCCGAGCCCCGCTCGGTGAAGCCCGGTCCCTACGCGCCGAGCGACGCTTGATCGCATCTCGGCCCTTGCGCACTCGATCGACGTGCTTACCGTCGCGCCTCCCCGCACCGCGGAGGTGCCCATGACGGAACCGAGACTCGACTCCAGCCACTGACGCCGATGCGCCGCGCAAGCGGTGGCATGGCGACGTGTGGAGTCAGTGACGGGGCACGCTCGCGACCCATCGGTCGTGTTCGCCCTTCTCATGATGCTCCGTGACCCGTTTCTTCGGGCTCACGGCGTGCCGCGCCGAAAACGACGGCCTCTCTGGTGGGAGCGGTCGGGCGCGGAGATCCGGTACCCCTCCGTCTCGTGCGGGCTCCACTGCGGGGGTGCCTTCGGATCCGAGCGTGGCAACACGCGGGACGACGCGATCGTGGCATCGACGGGGAAGGTCGCGTGCGGGCGGAAGCCTTCGCCTTCTTCCAACCTGTGGCCATCCGCGGCGGCTCTCACGAGCTTGCGGAGAGTACCCAGGATGGACGGAACGGCGGGTGGCTCGCGAGGGTGCCCCGTCTTCGCTCGGCCCGTGTATGCTCCTGGCGATGAACTCGCGCCGTGCTCTCCTCTCGCTCCTCATCGCTTGTGCCGCGTGCGGGGACGACGGAGGCAGTCCGGATGCGGGTGGCGATGACGTCTGCACCACGGACGATCAGTGCGACGACGAAGAGTTCTGCAACGGCGCCGAGCTCTGCGACCCCGGGTCTCGACTGGCCGGCGCGGACGGTTGCGTCAGCGGGACCATGCCTTGTCCCGGTGCGACCTGCGACGAGGCGAACGAGACGTGCGGCATGGCCTGCTCCGACCCGGACGCCGACGGCGACGGCTACGACTCGGTCGAGTGCGGCGGGAACGACTGCGATGACTCGCGGGCGGCGGTGAACCCGGACGCGACCGAGATCTGCGATCTCGAGATGATCGACGAAGACTGCGACCCGACGACCCTCGGTGACCTCGACCGCGACGGTGACGGCTATGTCGACGCGCGCTGCTGCAACGGAGACGCCTGCGGCGACGACTGCGACGACAACCGCGCGAACACGAGCCTGCTGGCCCCCGAGGTCTGCGACGGATTCGACAACGACTGCGACGGCAGCGTCGACGAGGGCGCGACGATCATGGGCTACGCGGACGTCGACCGGGATCTCTACGGCGATCCCGAGGCGCCGATGGAGAGCTGCCCCGGCTGGCCGGGGATCTCCACGTCGCCGATGGACTGCGACGACACGAACCCGGACGTGCACTCGGCGCGCCCCGAGATCATGGATGGCGTCGACAACGACTGCGACGAGGTCGTGGACGAGTCCCCGGTGGCGACGGCCTGGTACGCGGACGACGACGGCGACGGCTTCGGGACCAACGACCCGAGTCGATCGATCGTGGTGTTCGGTCGACCGGCCGGATACTCGCAGCTCTTCAGCGATTGCGACGACACGGACGCGGACCGCAACCCGGGCGAGACGGAGCTCTGCAACGGCGTCGACGACGACTGCACGGCCGGCACCTGGTACCTGCTCGGGCCCAACGACTCCGAGGACGACGACGGGGACGGCTACCCGGACTCGGCGTGCCCCGGCGTCGACGGCGCGCGCGCGGACTGCGACGACACCCGCACCGACGTCCATCCCGGCGCGTTCGAGACTTGCGACGGAGAGGACGACGACTGCGACGGCATGGTCGACGAAGACTGCGACGTCCCCATGGACGCTGGTGTCGGTGACGCCGGGATGCCGGATGGCGGTCCGATCGACGCGGGCGGACCTCGTTGTCCGCCGGAGGGCTGCATGCCGCCCTTCCCGAGCACCGGCGCCGACGGAGACCTGATTCTCGCGGGCACCGACGAGCTGACCCTGCCCCCCGGCGTCTACCACTACGACCGGATCGACCTCGGCCCGAACACGGTGCTGCGGACCAACGGGACCGGCGTGCTCGAGCTCCGCGCTCGCGGCGCGGTGGTCATTCGGGGGCAGATCGATCTCGCAGGTGGCAACGGGCAGAACGGCCGCGAATCGTCGTGCGGCAGCGCCACGGGTGGCGGTGGCGGCGGCCACGTCGGCCGCAGCGGGAACGCCGGTCGGTCGGGCGGCTGCGGCGTGGGCGGCGGCGGTGGCGCGGGCGACGAGGGAGGCCGCGGCGAGGGGATGTGCGCGAACGGTGGCGTCTACGGCGGTGGCGCCGGCGCTCGCGGCCAGACGGGTCAGGCGGGCGGCGGCGGCGGCGGCTATGCCGGCGGTGGTGGCGGTGCGTCACGCGCTGGAACCGAAGCCAGCGGCGGAAGCGGCGCGCGCGAGCTCGTCTCGACCATCGGCGGTAACGGCGGCTCGATGGGGACCGTGGCGCAGGGCGGACGGACGACCGTCTCGGTCTACGACGGCGAGGACGGCCAGGCGCGTGGCGGCAGCGGCACCAGCTGCGCCCAGGGAGGCGGCGGCGGCGGTGGCTCGATCGGCGAATCGGCGGCGACCGACCTCGCCGTGACGACCACTTTCCAGCCCGGCTCAGGTGGTGGCGGCGGCGGCGACGGGATCTACTCGGGTAGTCGATGCGGCGAGGGCGCGGGCGGTGGTGGCGGCGGCGGTGCGCTCCGCATCACGAGCCACGAGAGCATCATCATCGCCAACACGGCGCGCATCTCGGTCGCGGGTGGCGCGGGTGGCCAGGGGTCAGGGGTGCCGTCCGTCGTGAGCTCTGCGAGTGGCGGCGGCGGCGGCGGCTCGGGTGGCGTGCTCTATCTCGCGTCGCCCTCCATTCGCATCGACTCCGGTGCGCTGGTGGACGCGAGCGGCGGCGCCCGTGGGGGTGTCGGTCGCTCGTGCACGGGCACCGGTCGCGGCGGGGCCGGCGGCCTCGGTCGCATCCGGCTCTCGGTGGAGCCGAGCACCTGCACCATCGACACACCGACCATGCCTCCCATGCCCGCCGCCGGCTGCGTGCCGAGCGGCAACGCGGGCGAGGTCTACGTGGGCGCCTACCCCAACTGATCGGCCATGAAGGATCTGGAGCTCCATCAGCAGCTTCGCGAGGGGCGGCTCGACGAGTCGCTCGTCGAGCCGCTCTCGGCGCTCGCGATGCGAACGGTCGAGCGCCGGGTGGCGTTCCTCGGGTTCCTCGAGCCGTGTCTGACGCACGAGAGCGCCGAGCTGCGCGCCGTCGCCCTCCAGTGTCTCGCCGGCTGTCGTGGCCCTCGCGCGATCCGCTCGATGGTCGCGGCGTTGGACGACCCGGTCGAGACGGTGCGCTTCGCCGCGGTGGACGCGCTGGCCGAGAGCGGTCACAGCCACCCGGCGCGCTACGCACACGCGCTCTTCCACCCGGACCCGGCGATCCGACGCCGCGCGCTCGAGTCCTGTCCACCGCCGGCGCACGACCTGGCCGCGCGGCTCTTCGCCGACCCCGAGTGCGCGGACCGCATCGACCGCGTGGAGCTGCCGGCACAGGACGTCGGCTTCATGCTCGGCCTCGTCGAGCGCGGCCATCTCGACGTCGCGACGGCGCGCGCGTGGTTGCTCGCGCGCTCGCCCGACGTGCTGATGCGCTTCCTGCTCGCGCACCTCACCCCCGGTGGCGTCCATCGGCTGCTCGCGCTCTTCGTGGATGGCCCGGAAGACGATCGGCTCCGCATCCATCGGCGCTTGGCCAGCCTCGCGACACGCAACGAGCGAGTCGGCGCGCTGCTCGCGGAGTCCATGCGCGAAGAGGCCGTGCGCGACCCCGAGGGCCCGGCGCTCGAGCTGGCGCTTCGCATCGACCTGGGCGTGCTCCTCGAGGAGCGCATCGACGAGCGCTACCGTCGTGCCGCGCTGGTCGGGTTGGGCGGCGCCCGACCCCCTTCGCCGAATGACACGGAGGAGCGGGCGGCGCTCGCCGAGCGGGTCTTCGAGGAGCTGCTGCGACCGGGTGGGGAGCTCGATTGGGCGGGTGCCTTCGCGATGGCCTCGCTCGTCACGGGCGGGCAGCTCTCGTTCTTGCTGGGGCAGCTCCATCCCGAGGCCGGTGGACCGGGCTCGTCCCGACGGAAGCGAACGAAGCTGATGGTCGATCGCGCGATCGCCCATCCGCTCGAGGCCTACCGTCTCCTGCGGGTCGACGTCGCGGCGATTCGACGCTTTGGCGCAGCGACGAAGGGACTCATGGGCCCGACCGACCCGCGCGCGCCGCTGGCGGGGGTGCTCCTCGCCGCGTGTGTGCATCGCCGCGGCCTGTTCGAGGACTTGAGCGCGGTCTGGGAGCCCGACGATCTCTTTCATGCGCTCGCGGCGCTCGAGCCGAGAGTGGACCTCGTGCTCGACAGCGAGGTCGCGCTGCGGGCGTTCGCGGTCGGACTTCGGCTCCACCTCGGCCGCGAAGGGGAGTGGCACCGCGTGCTCACCACGCTTCGACCCGATGACGCGTTCGGCGAGCGAATCCTGATCTCACTGGCGGGCCTCGGCTCGGACACGCTCACTCGTACGCTGCTGGCGCTCGAGACCGAGGTGCTCGTGAGCTGGCTGGAGCCGCTGGGTCGGCTCCTGTCGGGGGGTGACGGAGCAGCGAACGCGCTGCTCGGCCACGCCGACCCTCGCGTGCGCGCTTGGGCCAAGGAGCGCCAGCTCTTCACCGTGCTCCCTCCGGACGAGGATCTCCCCGAGCTCCATGAGCTCGACGACTCCGAGGTCGCGGCCATCCGCGGCGGCGGTGCGATCACGCTCGACCACCCGCTCCGTCGACTCGTCGAGGCGCTCGAGGGTCGCTCCGGAGCACCGGATCGCCGGGCGTGCATGGCATTGCTCGCCTGTGGGGACCCCTTTCCCGAGGTCGCGGCCGCCCTCGACCACTGGAGTGGCGGCGGCGCCATCTTCGGTCCCAGCTTCGACGGCGCGCTCGTCGACGCCTGGTTCGGTCAGGGCGTGGGCTCGATGTTGCTCGACGCCTGGCTCTATCGCTGGGAGCAGCTCGCGGAGCGGGCGGCGAAGCGGGTGTTCGAGCTCGGCCCGGCGTTCCTCGCCAGCGCGGCGGCCTGGCCTTGCGCGGAGCTCACCGATCGGCTCTTTCGGGCGGTCGGCCGTGAGCTCTCGGTGGCGCGCTACCGTGGCCCCATCGAGCGGGTCGAACGATGGGCGACCGAGGCGTGGATCGACGCGTTCATCGGGGAGCTCGACACGCCGCACGGAGTGGGCGCGGCGCGCGCGCTCAACGCCATCGCCGTGAAGGGGGTGGCGCACGCGCTGATGGAGCAGCGGCGCGAGGCGGTGCACGCGAAGCTCGCCGACTTCACCGACGACGTTCGCGAGGCGCTCCGCGAGTGGATCTCGAGCCGTGGGCTTCCGCCCCGACAGCGGGCCCGCCGCATCGTGGCCGGTCGCGCCGAGAAGCTGGCCGCCGTGAAGGTGAGCGAGGACCTCGACCAGCTCACCGAGTGGCTGGGCGACTGGGCCGTCGGTGAGGACGCGGCGATCCGCCTCGTCCTGCTCGGGGAGCGAGGCGAACGCCGGCTGCTCTCCGTGATCGACGTGGGCAGCGAGCGCGCGGTGGTCGCCGCGCGCGCCGCGCTCCTCTTCGAACACGTGGGCGCCGACGAGCTGCGGGAGCGACTCGCGAACCCCTCCATTCCGACGGAAGCACGCTTCCTCCTCGCGATGGCGCTCGAGGACGACGAGGCGGCCGTGGCGGTCGCGTGCGAGCCCCTGGTCGGCGAGTCGTGGCTCCGGGTCGAGGACGCCGAGCGGTTGCGCTCGGAGCTCGGTGAGCGCTTCGCGACACTGGCGGCGTCGTCGCCGCATCCGGCGGCCTACCAACTCGCGATGAAGCACGCGCTCCTCGACGAGGACCTGCCCGCCATCCGCCGTTTTCTCATGGCGGACGACCAACGGGATGGGCAGCTCCGCTTTCGCTGCGCGCTCAGGCTCCACGGGAAGGGCCACGCACTCGGCGGTCCCATCCTCTGGGAGAACGCGCTGCTCGGCGGCGGCATCGTGCACGACATCCGCACCGACGACGATGTGCTCGTCGCGCTGGCCGACGGAGTCCTGCGGGTGGGCACCGGCAAGCTCGAGGAGGCGTTCTTCGAGCGCGTGAACCGGATCAGCGGACCGATCGAAGAGACGCTCTGGGGCGCGGCCCTCCGCGACGGGAACACCAAGCACACCCGCGTTCGCGCCGCGGGGGCGCTGACCCGCTGGGCCGCGGGCCGGCGACGACGCGAGGTGAGCGCGCTGGCGGAGGTCTTCGCCTGGGGCACGAAGCGCGGGCTCGAGCTGACCGGCCGGCTGATGCGCTTCCACCTGATCTCCGACCCGAAGGCCTTCGGGTACACCGATCTGCGAACGCGCGACGTTCACATCACCGCGCAGCCGCTGCTGCGCGATGAGCCCGACGGTGCGCGAGTCGTCGAGGGACTGGTCCTCCACGAGCTCGGTCACCAGCTCTACCACCGGGAGAAGGACCACCTCGAGGTGTGGGAACGCGCGGGTCAGAAGCGGATGCGTCCGCTGATGAACCTGGTGCTCGACGAGCACCTCGAGCGTCGGCTGCGCGCCATCGACGCGGAGTTCGGCGACCGACTCAAGACGCTGGCCGCCTATGCGTTCCAGCACGGCGGGCGATCGATGATCGTCGTCGACCTGGTGCAGGCGCTCGGGGTGGACGCCGCGCTGGCCTTGATCGCCTCGGAGCTATCCGTCGCCGACGAGCCCGACTGCGTTCGCGTGGGGAACGGGCCGCTGCTCGGCGCGCTCGAGCGGCAGGGGCACTCGTTCGCCCGCTTCTTCCGGGCGCTCCGCATGGGGCTCGGCGATCGGCACGACGACCCGAAGGTCCGCGAGGGGCTCGCGCTCTTCGGTCGGCGCTTCCGCCACTCGAGCGCCGAGGAGCTCTGGGAGATCGCGCTCGAGCTCCGGCGCATCTTCGGGGACGAGGTCACGCTGGCCGATCACATCGGCGGCCACGAGACCGGCGGCGCGGGAGAGCTCGAGGGCGTCACCGACACCGCCGGCATCGAGGACGAGGAGGTCCAGCGCGAGGTCGAGCGCATCCTCGAGCCGCCGAAGAAGTCTCAGGGCGGCTCGAGCCGGGCCCGGGGCGGGCTGGCGATCAACGTCGGCGCCGACGACAGCTTCTCGCCGATCACCGAGGTCGAGCGGCTCCCGGTCGATCGGGACAAGCACCGCGAGGTGATGCGCGAGGTCGCGCTCCCGGCCCGTCGCCTGCGGCGCGCGTTCGAGGAGCTCGGCGTGCGGTCCGTGCCGCAGCGACGGCGGCTGCGTGGGCACCGGCTCGACCGAACGCAGCTGCAGGCCCTGGCGCTCAAGGGGGACCCGCGCATTCTCGTGTCGCGGGAGCGGGTGCTCTCGCGCGATCTCTTCCTCGGCATGGCCATCGACTGCTCCGGGTCGATGGTCGGCGAGAGCATGGACAAGGCGCACCGCTTCGGCGTCCTCCTCGCGGAGGCGACGCGCGGTCTCGATGGTGTCGACACCCGCATCTTCGGCTTCACCGACTCGATCATCTTCGACTGCGGTGACTCGGAGAACTGCGCCGTCACCACTCTCGAATCCGGTGGCGGCAACAACGACGCGGCCGGCCTGGCCCACGTGGCCGAGCACGCGTACCGATCGCGGCGAGCAGCGAAGCTGCTGGTGATGATCAGCGACGGGCTCCCCACCGAGTGCTCGGTCGATGCCCTCCGCGGCCTGAGCCGCCGGCTCGCGCGGGACGGGCTCATGAATGCGCAGATCGCCGTGCGGCCCCTCGAGGAGCAGTGCTTCGATCACTACATCGAGGTGCTCGACGAGGACTACGCCGCCGCGGCCATGCGCTTCGGGAAGGTGTTGACCAAGCTCGCCAGCAGTGTGCTGCGCTGACGGAACCGCACAAAATGTCAGAAGGGCAGCGGCGGGCCGCGGAAGAGTGGACTCATCGAACGCACACAGGAGGTTTCGATGAGTGACACGAGAGAGGTCTGGGAACGCTACGTGAAGTCGTGGAAGGTCGAGAGCGAAGCGGAGAAGCGCGCGCTCCTCGCCGACGCGGCGGTGCCGGAGTGCGTGTATCGCGACCCGCTGATGGTCGCCTCGGGGCAGGACGAGCTGGTGGCGTACATGCGGGCGTTCCACCAGCAGATCCCGGGCGGACACTTCGTGACCGATGAGTTCATGACCCACCACGGTCGGAGCATCGCCCGCTGGCGGATGCTGGACGGAGAGGGCGGCCTGCAAGGGACCGGCACGAGCTACGGCGAGTACGACGAGCATGGCAAGCTCGTGGCCATGACGGGCTTCTTCGAGGTCCCCGAGCAAGGCTGAGCCGATGGCCGAGTCCGACGACGCCTATTACGTGGAGCGCATCCGACGCGGGGTGGATTTCATCGAAGCCCACCTCGAAGAGGAGGTGCCGCTCGGCGCAGTCGCCAAGGCCGCCGGACTCAGCCAGTGGCACTTCCAGCGGATCTTCAAGTCGCTCACCGGCGAGACCTTGAAGGCCTACATCCGCTCGCGTCGGATGGCGAACGCGCTCGAGCGGCTCGCGGGCACGGACCTGCGAGTGCTCGACATCGCGCTGGACGCCGGCTTCGAGAGCCAGGAGGCCTTCGCGCGAGCCTTCAAGAAGGCCTTCGGCATGACCCCGACGGCCTACCGCGGGCTCGGAAAGCGCAATCTCTTCCCCCGGAAGCTCCAGCTCGACGAGGACTCGATCGCGTACCTCCGCGATCGGGTGTCTCGCGAGCCGGTGATCGAGACCCGGGACGCGATGTGCCTGGTGGGGCTGCAGACCACCTTCTACGGCGTCGACTCGGAGAAGAACGACCTGGGCGACAAGCTCCCGCGGCTCTGGGACGAGTTCCTGCCCTGGCTCGACCGGATCGAGAAGGCGATCCCTGGCGTCTGCTACGGGGTCATTCGGCCGGGCTTGGTCGAGGACGGCGAGGCGCTCGACTACCACGCGGCCATCGAGGTCCACCCGAACGCTCCCGTGCCCGATGGGTTGGTGCGACTCGAGCTGCCGGGCGCGACGTACGCGCGCTTCGCCCACCGGGGGCCGGCCCGCGAGGTCGACCACACGGTGAGCTACGCCTACTCGACCTGGCTCATGGCCGGCGACTACCGGCACAGCTACGGCGCGGATCTGGAGATCTACGGGGAGGGCTACGACGCCGAATCCCACGAGTCGGAGCTCTTCTACGCCATCCCCGTCGTGAGCTGACGCGCCGGCTCGGGGCCGTGGTACACGCATGTCATGGCGAAGCTCGACGTGGGTGACCTGAAGGTCGGACAGGTGCTGCAGGCGACCTTCTGGCCCAACCCGAAGGAAGACTCGCGCTTCACGCTGCGAGCGACCCACCTCGATGGGCAGCGCGCGCCGAAGGCGGTGCTCACGAGCGACCCGAAGATCGTGGCGGGCGCGCCGTGCATGGTGCGCATCGTCACCATCGAGAAGCCAGAGCGCTCCGACCACGGCTACATCGAGGTGGCCTACGAGGGGCCGGCGCCCTTCGCGATCGAGGGCATCTACCTGGACCCGTGGGTCGCGCGGAAGCTGCAGGTGCTGCTCGAGTCGGGGTTGAACATCTTGCTCGACGGTCCGCAGGGCTCGGGCAAGTCGGTGCTCGTGCGGACGCTCGCCGAGACCCTCGGCATGGAGCTGGTCTTCTACAACTGCGGCGCGGTCATCGAAGCGAGTGACTTCTTCGCCACCATCCAGGTGCGCGCGAGCGAGTCCGGGTCTCCGGTCACCGACTTCGTGAAGACCGAGATCCTCGAGGCCATCGAGTCCGCGAGCGAGTCGCCCGACAAGCGCTACCTGGTCTTTCTGGACGAGCTCAACCGCTGCCCCGAGACCGCGCGGAACGCGCTCATGCCGATGCTCGACTCGTTCCGGCGCGTGTACCACCCCATCGAAGCCCGCTTCGTGCCGATCCCCGACAACGTGCAGTTCGTCGCGGCCGTGAACCGTGGCTCGTCGTTCACTGCCACCTTCGGCATCGACGCCGCGCAGCTCGACCGCTTCGCGCCGCTGCAGGTCGACTACTTGCCGGGCGAAGAGGAGGTGAAGCTCCTGCGCCGTCGCCACCCGGATCTCGGCCGGCCGGTCATCGAGCGACTCGTCTCGGTGGCCAGCGCCATCCGCCAGTCGGACGAGCTGATGCGCGGGCTCAGCGTTCGGGCGACCGAAGAGGCCTGCATCTATCTCTCGCACCCGCTGATGAGCGCCATGAGCGGCGAGGCCGTGCTCCACGAGGTCATCAAGTCGAGCTTCTGCGGCCGCTTCGAGGGCCGCTGGGACGACCCGACCAGCGAAGCCGGCGCCGCATGGCACGTCGCCCAGCGCGTGCTCCGCGAGACGAAGGACTGATGGCCCGGCGCTACCTCGAGTTCCGAACCACGGAGTTCGAGACCGAGGTCGCCAGCCCGGACGCGATCAACGACGCGATGGGGGAGGATCTGATCCTCTTCCTGCTCGACGCCCTCGTTGCCGCGGGGCACGAGAGTCGAGGGCACGGGCCCGAGGACTGGGGGTGGTACGGCGACGCCGTGATCGACGGTGAGCCGTGGACGATCGGCGTCGGCTTGGTCGAGGCGAACGACGGCTTCGACGGCATCGTCGACGCGTACGGCAACGAGCTCCCCGAGGACCAAGAAGACGACGAGCTGCCGCTGTGGCGTGCGTGGGTCCATCCCATCGACCCACGCCGCTTCTGGGATCGGCTGTTCCGGCGCGTGCCACCGCCGACCTTCACCGAGGCCGGACCCGAGGCGCTGCTCGCGGCGGTGGAGACCATCATCGACGTCGACGAGATCGAGTGGGTCGACGAGAACGGTCGGCCCAGCCTCTTCTGACGCATGCGTGCGTTTGCACGCATGACGAATGTGTGCGAATGCACGCATCGACATGGCTGCCCACCCCGAGGCTCGCGCGCTGCGTGATTCGCTGCGCCGGCTGATCGTCGCGCATGGAGCGCTCGACGAGGCGCGCCGGCCGTGCGGCACGCCGCTGCCGGCGCCCCATGCTTGGGCGCTGCTCGAGCTGCTCGCGGAGGGCCCGATGACGGTGACGGCGCTGGCGGAGCGGCTGAACATCGATCGGACGAACGTCTCCCGGCTCTGCGCGCGGATGGAGTCTGCCGACGAGATCGAGCGCGTGGTGCATCCGGACGATGCCCGCGCGCGGCTCGTTCGGCTCACCCGTCATGGGGCGACTCTCGCGCGGCGAGTGGACCGCTCGAGCGCAGCGCACTTCGAGCGCTTGCTCGAGCGCCTCGAGGCGGACGGAGGCGAGCTGGTCGCCGCTCTCGATTCACTGGCCCGCGCGATGGCGGGCGGAGACACCTCCACGGAGTCGTCATGAACGTTCCCTCGTCTGCCCAACTCGGGCTCCTGGTCTTGGTCGTCGGCTGTGGCTCGGCGGAGCCGTCACCTCCGCCCGAGGCGCCAAGCGCTGGGCCCCAGCCCGCGGAAGAAGACGCGCCCGGCGCATGTGCGCCCATCGAAGCGCTCGACGCGTTGGACCCCCGGATGCCCGTACCGCTGCAGCCGATGATGGCGTGGCACCAGAAGCAGAACATGATGGAGCACCTGGTCGCGATTCAGCGCATCACCGCCGGCGCGGCGGCCGAGGATTGGGAGGCGGTGGCAGAGGCCTCCGCGCTCATCGAGTCGTCGCCGCAGATGCAGACGATGTGTCGCCACATGGGCGCGGGCGCCGAAGGCTTCACCGACCTCGCGCTCGAGTTCCACTCGCGGGCGGACGCCATCGGCGTCGCCGCTCGCGCGGAGGATGGGCCCGAGGTGTTGCGCACGACGGCCCACACGCTCGAGGCGTGCACGAGCTGTCACGCAGCCTACCGTCAGCAGGTCGTGGACGCCGAGACCTGGCAGGAGCGCACGGGGTCGGCGCACGACCCTGCGATGGTGCACGGCGCGCACTGAGGCGCGCTCGCGCTCACATCTTGTCGAGGACGCCGATGCCGAGGAGGCCGAGGCCGTGCGCGAGCTGGTGCTCGCTGAGGGCACAGAGCGCGAGGCGGCTGGCGCGGGCGTCACCCTCCGCGTCGAGCACCGGGCAGTCGTCGTAGAAGCCGCTGAACGCGGTCGCGACTTCGTAGACGTGGTCGCACACCAGGTGCGGCTGATAGGTCTCGGCCGCAGCGTGGATTGCATCGGGGTAGCGCGCGAGGACCCGGGCGAGCGCCTTTTCCCGATCGTGATCGAGCAGGATGGGTGCGGAGAACCCTTCCAGAGTCTCGCCGCCCTTCTCGAAGATCGAACGGATGCGGGCCACCTGGAACTGCATGTAGGGCCCGGCCTGGCCCTTGAACTCGATGAGCTTCTCCGGGTCGAAGCGGTAGTCGGTCGTGCGGTTCTGCATGAGGTCGGCGTACTTCACCGCCCCGATGCCGATCACCTTCACGGCTTCATCGACGTCCTCGTCGGCGATACGTAGCCGGCCGCTCTCGCGGCCTTCCTCGATCCGCTCGCGGGCCTTCGACACCGCCTCGTCGAGGAAGGGCATCAGCTTGGGCACTCCGCCGTCTCGGGTCCGGAGGGGCTTGCCGTCCGGGCCGAGGATCTTGCCGAAGCCGACGTGGGTCAGCTCCATCTCGACGCCGAGGCGCTTCGCGACCTCGAAGAGCTGCTGGAAGTGCAGGCCCTGGCGGGTGTCGACCACGTAGACGGAGCGATCGGCGTTCCAGCGCTCCTTGCGGTAGAGGATCGTGGCGACGTCGGTGGTGCCGTAGTTGAAGGCGCCGTCCTTCTTCCGGACGATGAAGGGGGTCTTCACCTTCCGGAGCGACTTCGGGAGCTCGCCGCCGAGATCCTGGAAGAAGACGCCGAGCGCGCCCTGGTCTTCCTTGGCGAGCCCCTTCTCCTGGAGCAGCCCCACCACGCCCTCGAGCCGGTCCTGGTAGGCGCTCTCGCCGAGCCATTCGTCGAATGTCACGCCGAGGCGCGCGTACACCGCGTCGAAGGCCTCACGGGTGATCGCCATGAAGCGCTCCCAGAGCGCGCGGCTCTCGGGGTCACCCTGCTGCAGCTCCGCGAGCGCCGCGCGCGCGGCGTCGGCGAAGGCCTCGTCTTCGTTCTTCTTGGCGCTCGCGAGCTTGTAGATGCGCTCGAGCTCGGCGACGCCGTCCTCCTTCAGCTTCGCCTCGTCGCCCCACTCGCGGAGGCCGACGATGAGCAGGCCGAACTGGGTGCCCCAGTCGCCGAGGTGGTTGTCACCGATGACCTCGTGGCCGATCTCGCGGAGGAGCTGCACGATCGCGTAGCCGATGATGGTCGAGCGGATGTGCCCGATGTGCATCTCCTTGGCCGTGTTCGGGCTGGAGAAGTCGACCACGATGGTCTCCGGCTGGTCCACCGGGTCCACACCGAGCTTGGGGTCGCTCAGCGACTCGGTCAGCCGCGCCGCGAGCCAAGCCTCCTCGAGCCGCAGGTTGATGAACCCCGGCCCGGCGACGTCCGCGCTCGCGATGGCATCGAGCTTCGCGAGCTCGGTGGCGGCCTCTTCGGCGATGTCTCGGGGCTTGCGCCCGAGCTTCTTCGCCAGCGCCATGGCCGCGTTCAGCTGGTAGTCGCCGTGCTTGGGATCCGCCGGTCGAAGCAGCGGATCGGGGCGCTCGTCCAGCCCGAGGGCGCTCTGGAGGGTGGAGGACGCGAGGTCGGCGAGGTGCTTGCTGAGCCGCATGACGCCGCTGATGTAGGCGACGTCATGCGCTCAGTCCACCCCGCCGTCTCGCGGGGCCTCGCTCAGCCCTCTTCCGCGGCGGCGTCCTCATCGGAGACGATGAGGAACTCCACGCGGCGGTTCTGCTCGTGGCACTCGTCGGTGTCGTCTTCGCAGACCGGCTCGGTCTCGCCCACGCCCGAGGAGCGCAGGTCGATCTGGACACCGCGCTGCTGCAGCGCGGCCATGACGGCGGCGGCACGCCGCTCGCTCAGATCCTGGTTGTGCGCGTGGCCGCCCGAGGCGTCGGTGTGACCGATGATCTTGAGATGGTGGATCTCCGCGTGGTGGTTGACGACGTCGGCGATGTGGTCGAGCAGGTCGTTCGAGTCCGCCATGATCACGTCGCTGTCCGACTCGAAGTGGATCTTGCGATCGATCGTGATGTGGTCGCCCTCGATGTGGACGTCGGTGGGCTCGGTCCACGCCTCTTCGGGCGTGTCGGCGACGACGGCGGTCTCGGTTCCGGTGGTGGGTTCCGGCTCGGGCTCCGGCTGGGGCTCGTCCTTGGCGCAGCCGCCGAGGAGGGCGAACGCGCAGCCGACGGTGAGAAGGTGCTTGCGAATGCTCATGTCATGTCCTTTGTCTGGTCGGCGCCATGTCGGCGCCGCGCCGGCTTCCCCCGGGATCATCCCTCGGAGCCGACGATGAGGAATTCCACGCGACGGTTCTGCGCGTGGCATGCCTCGGTGTCGTCTTGGCAGAGCGGCTCGGTCTCGCCCTTGCCGATCGCCTCCAGCGCAATCGAGACGCCTCGGGCCTGAAGCGCGCCGACGACCGCCGCAGCCCGACGGTTGCTGAGGTCCTGGTTGTGCGCTGTGCCTCCGGCCGCGTCGGTGTGTCCGATGACCTGTAGCGAGGTGATCTCGGGGTGGTGGACGATCGTGTCGGCGATGTTGTCGAGAAGCTCGTTCGACTCCGCCAGGATGACGTCGCTGTCGAGCTCGAAGTTGATGTGTCGATCGATGGTGATGTGGGTGCTCGTCACGTGGACGTCGGGCGGCGCGACCCAGTTGGGGTCGTTGACGATCAGCCGTGGCTCCTTGCAGCCAGCCAGGGCGAAGGAGAGAGCGAGAGCGGTGAGAATGAATCGGTGAGTCATGGGCGTACCTCGACGATGGTGGTTCGCACGTGATTCACCCCCATCGGCCGGCCATGTACCACGGGTCGATGAGTCGGGAAACAGACTTCGCCAAAGCGTCAGGGGGTGATGCCCTGGACGAGGACTGGCGCGGGGTTGTTCCCGGGCGACGTCCCCGGCCCACTCCCGATCTGGTCGTCGCCATCGTTGCCCCAGCACCACACCGTTTCGTCCGACCGAACGATGCAGGCGTGGTTCCGACCGCATGACAGATGCGTCGCGTCGGTGACCGGGCTCAGGTCGGCGTTCACCACCTGCTGGGCGTAGGCTCGGTCCACCCGGACCGTGTCGCCGTCGCCCAGCTGGCCGTAGTCGTCCGCGCCCATGCACCACACCGAGTACTCACCGGCGGTGCCCGTGTCGTCGCGGAGGAAGCAGGTGAGGTGGAAGCCGGTGCAGACATCGACCACCTGGTCGACCGCGGCACCTCCCGAGAAGGTCGGCGTCACCGGTGTCGGGGTTGCCCCGCTGGTCGCGCCGTTCCCGAGTACCCCGAAGCGGGCGTCGCCCCAGCACCGTAGCTGTCCGGTGCTGAGGCGCACGCAGGTGTGGTTGGCGTAACCGTGGCCGAAGGCGACGATGTCGGTCGGTAGCCCGGCGACGTCGACCGGCGTGTTCGCCTGGCCCACGCTCCCGTCCTGACCGATCGCACCGCTGGTGTTCGCGCCCCAGCACGAGACCCGGAAGCCGCCCGCGCTGAGCGAGCGACGGACGCAGGTGTGAGCCACGCCGGCATGGATCTCGACCGCATCCATGACTCCCGTGACGGGCACGGCATCGGTTGCCAGCGTGACGCTGCCAGTCGTTCCTCCCTCGCCGAGCCGTCCGGCGGCACGGCTGCCCCAGCAGAGCACGGAGCCGTCGGTCCGGAGAGCGCAGGTGTGTCGCTCGCCCACGTCGATCGACATCAGCGACTCCAGGCCCGGCACCGCCACCGGGACGGGTCGACTCTCCGAGTGTCCGAGTCCGAGGTTGCCGTAGGCGTTCCGGCCCCAACATCGCGCGCGGCCACCGCTCGTGATCCCGCAGGTGACGTCGTCGCTGCCGTTGACCATCACCATCGAACCGGTCACGAAGCCCGCGACCGGAACATCGACGGTGCTGCCCGTGCCCACCTGACCGTAGTTGCTCTGACCCCAACCGAGCAGACCGCCGGTCGAGCGGATGGCGAAGGAGGTCGACTCGCCGGCGGTCATCCCGACGAAGGTCGAGTCGTCGCAGGTCCCACCGGTGACCACCCCGCAGGTGTCGCCCAGGTCGCAGCGCATCCCGCAGCCGCCGCAGTGCGTCGGGTTCGTCCCGGTGGCGACCTCGCAGCCGTTCATGAAGTCGCTGTCGCAGTCGTCGAAGCCGCTGTCGCAGCTGGTGATCGTGCAGACGCCGCTCGAGCAGCTGCCCGTGCTGTTTGCCGCCGCACACGCGGTCGCTCCGTCTTCGTCGACCGTTCCGTCGCAGTCGTTGTCGACGAGGTCACAGCGCTCGGCGGCGCTCGGGTTCCGGCCCGCGTCGTCGTCGTCGCAGTCGTCGTCGAGCGGGGCGTAGCCCGCCGGCGGATCGCAGGTCTCGATGGTGTCGCCCGGCACGCCGTGGCCGTCCCCGTCGAGATCCAGGTAGTACGTGGTCGGCGCGTCCTCGTCGGTGGCGGCGTCGCAGTCGTTGTCGAGCAGGTCGCAGAGCTCGGGAGCGCCCGGGTAGCTGTCGGCGTTGCCGTCCGAGCAGTCGCCGGGACGATCGCTGCGGCCGGTGATCGGCCGGCAGGAGAAGACGGCCGAGCTCGCCGAGTCCCCGAAGCCATCGCCGTCGGAGTCGACGAAGGTCGCGAAGCGAACCGAGTCCTCGTCGGTGGCGCCATCACAGTCCTGGTCCACGCCGTCGCAGATGTCCGCGACGTCCGGGCGGATGGCGGCGTTGGTGTCGTCGCAGTCACCGCCACGCGGGATGCGCGCCGGCTGTGGGTCGCAGTCCTCGATGGGCGGGCTGCCCTCGTCGCCGTAGCCGTCGCCGTCGAGGTCGAGGTACCAGAGCGCCATCGCGTCGGCGCCGTCCGCGACCCCGTCGCAGTCGTTGTCGATGCCGTCGCAGAGCTCGGGGGCACCCGGGTAGACGCTCGGGTTCGAGTCGTCGCAGTCGGACCCACCGCAGGTCGCGTCGGCCCATCCGTCGCCGTCGTCGTCCTCGAAGTTGCCCGGCGCGATCATGAAGTCCGCGCGGCCGTCGCAGTCGTCGTCCTCGGCGTTGCAGAGCTCGCCCGCGGCCGGGTTCCGCTGCCGGTCCATGTCGTCGCAGTCGCTCGAGCGGAGCGAGCGGCCCGGGATCGGGTCGCAGCTGATCACCACGTCGCCGAGCGCGCGACCGAAGCCGTCGTCGTCTTCGTCGGGGTACCAGGGCACCGAGGCGGGCGACTCGTCGGTCAGGCCATCGCAGTCGTTGTCCTTGCGGTCGCAGATCTCGAGCTGCGCGCCATGGACCTCGGGGTCGTCGTCCATGCAGTCGTCGTCCACGACGCTGAAGCCGGGCGTGTCCGGGCAGGCGGTCATCGGCGCCGAGGGATCGCCATGGAGGTCCCGGTCCTCGTCGGCGAAGCCGGTCACCGCGACGCCTTCGTCCGTGTCGCCGTCGCAGTCGTTGTCGAGGAAGTCGCAGGTCTCCGCGAAGCCCGGTCGCATGTCGCGGCGCGAGTCGGAGCAGTCGTCCCCGCAGTGGGCGACGCCGTCCGCGTCGGTGTTGCAGCACGCGGCGGAGACGAAGCCGTCCCCGTCGAGATCTTCGTCACCGAACGTCAGCGGGTCGCAGTCCTCGTCGACCCCCTCGCTGTCGCAGATCTCCGTGTTGCCGGGGAAGCGGTTCGCGTTGCGGTCGTCGCAGTCGGCGCCGCCGCATTCGATCGCGTCCACGCCATCGCCGTCCGCGTCCGCGATGACGGCGCAGTTCGCGAGGCACTCCATGGTCATCTCGTCGCAGCGCTGATCGCCGCAGGGAGGGTCGGCAGGCAGACAGCCGAACGCGCCGGCGGCCGGGTTGTCCGGTACACACCGTTCGACGCCGTTGCAGAAGAGGCCGTCGTCGCACATCGAGTCGTCGGCACAGGTGGTCGCCGCATCGCCCGTCGGGGGCGACCCATCGTCGCCGCAGCCAAGACCCACCACCCCGAAGAACAGCACCCACCCGAGCCGTCGCATCATCGCCTCCCCCATCTGGAGCAGACATCGTGCACGACCGAGCCGTGTCTGACGTTCCCAAGCCAGGGACTCGTCACGACACCGTCGCCTTGACGCGGTGCGTCGTTGCCTCCAGGTTTCCGACCTGTTTCGAGGGGGTCGACCCACTCATCCGGAGGTTTCAGTGTCTGGGCAGCGCATCAATCGGTACAAGGCAGATCTTCGCGACTTCTTCTTCCTCATGTTCGAGCAGTTCCAGCTGCAGGACGTATTGGGCTCCGAGCCCTTCGCCGAGTGGGACGAAGACACGATCCGAGAGGTGATGGGCCAGGTCTATCGCTTCGCCACCGAGGTCACCGGCCCGGTCAACCGCTTGGGTGACACCCAGGGCTGCAAGCTCGAGGACGGCAAGGTCACCGTGCCCGAGGGCTTCAAGGAAGCCTGGGACAAGATCTACGAGCTCGGCTTCCGGACCCTCGGCAGCCCCGCCGAGTACGGCGGCATGGAGGCCCCCTCCACCGTGGCCGTGCTGTCCGACGAGCTCATCAGCGGCTCGAACACCGCCTTCAACATGTACCCGGGTCTCGCGCTCGGCGCCGCCGAGCTCATCGCCGAGTTCGGCACCGACGCGGAGAAGAAGCTCTACGTCGAGCGGATGATGAACGGCACCTGGGGCGGCACCATGTGCCTCACCGAGCCGCACGCCGGCTCGGACGTCGGATCCTCGAAGACCACGGCCACCCCGATCGGCGACGGCAAGTTCAAGATCAAGGGCACCAAGATCTTCATCAGTGGCGGCGACCACGACATGGCGGAGAACATCATCCACCTCGTGCTCGCCCGCATCGACGGCGCGGTCGCCGGCACCAAGGGCCTCTCCCTCTTCATCGTGCCGAAGATTCGCGCGAACGCGGACGGCTCGCTCGCCGAGAGCAACGACGTTCAGGTGACCTCCATCGAGCACAAGATGGGCATCAACGGCTCGGCCACCTGCGTGCTCGAGTTCGGCGAGGCCGGCGAGTGCATCGGTGAGCTGGTCGGCGAGGTCGAGCACCAGGGCATGCGCCAGATGTTCAAGATGATGAACTTCGCGCGCATCGGCGTGGGCATCCAGGGCCTGGCGGTCGCTTCGAGCGCCTACCTGAACGCCCTCGAGTACGCCCGCGACCGCAAGCAGGGCAGCTCCATCAAGGACTGGAAGAACCCCGAGTCGCCGCGCGTGCCCATCATCGAGCATCCGAACATCCGTCGGGACCTGCTCGAGATGAAGGCCAAGGTCGAGGGCATGCGCGCCCTCATCACCAAGCTCGCCGTCCATCAGGATCGCCTCGAGGCGATCGCCGGCAAGGACGACGAGAGCGCCGCCTACCACAAGGGCCAGGTCAACCTCCTGACCCCGATCGTGAAGGCCTACACCTCCGACGAGGGCTTCCGCGTCTGCGAGAAGGCCATCCAGGTCTACGGCGGCGCCGGCTACCTCAAGGACTGGCCGGTCGAGCAGTACGCTCGCGACGCCAAGATCTTCAGCATCTACGAGGGCACCAACGCCATCCAGGCGCTCGACCTCGTGGGGCGCAAGCTCGGTCAGGGTGGCGGCAAGAACACCCAGGCCTTCCTCGGCGACATCCAGAAGTTCATCAACGAGCACAAGGAAGACGAGGAGCTGAAGGCGTCGATCGCCAACCTGCAGAAGGCCCACGAGGCCGTCGGCGGCTCGGTGATGCAGTTCCTGGGCTGGTTCCAGGGCGGCCAGATGCAGAACATCCCTCTCATGGCCGAGCGCTTCCTGGGCATGATGTCCCGCCTCGCGATCGGCTGGCTGCTCCTCGAGAGCACCGTCATCGCGCGCAAGAAGCTCGAGGATTCGAGTCTCGGCGAGTCCGACAAGGCCTTCTACGAGGGTAAGAAGTGGTCCGGCATCTTCTTCGCCGTCAACGAGCTCCCCGAGGTCGTGGCCGAGGCCCGCGTGCTCAAGGCTTGTGACGACAGCCCCGTGCAGATGAGCGATCTGGCCTTCGGGCCGACGGTCTGACGCGAGCGTCGAGGGCTTCCTCGGGCAGTGAGTCCGGAAGGACTCACGCCCGGGGACGCACGGCGTCGCCTATTCGGCGTCGTCCTCTGCTTCGCTCATCGCCGCGCGAAGCGCGTCCCGACTCCTGGCGCTTCGCCGGAGGGCCCTGACCACGATCAGGCCGAGGAGCGCGAGCACCCCCAGGAGCCCCGCGAGCGCGGGCCAGAAGTGGGCCGGCGCGAGCCCGAGGATTCGAGCGTCGACGTCTCGGACACACTTCGCGTCGGGCGAGAGTCGGCGCGCGGCGTCGATCACCTCGGCGTCCACTCGTGCTCGGGAGTCGCAGAGCTGGTCGGCCATGGCCACCGCCGACAGGCCGTACGGGACCCATCGGCTGGCTCGCCGTGCGTACTCGTTCGGGTCCGTCTCGTGCTGGAGGGAGCCGTCGACGTGGTCCAGGACGTGTGGCGCGAGCGCTCCATCCTGGGCGAGCCTCGATAGCTGGTCGTCGGCTCCGATCGCGTTGGCGCACTCGTCGAGACGAAACCCGAGATCGGAGCGCGAGGTGCACGCGGAGAGCGGACCGTCGACCATGCTCCGGAAGTGTCGGTAGCGGTCGATGGTCGATGCCTCGAGCGCTTCGGGGTCGACGATCCACCAATCGTCGAGCGCGGACTCGAGCGCGGAGTCGAACGCTGGCTCGGCTTCGCGTCGGATCCGATCGACCTCCTCGTCCGCGCTCGTGGAGAGGGGACGCCGGCGCTCGAGGCGCTGCACGATCGCCCGAGCTGCCGCGTCGCGGTGTGCGTCGCTCCCCTCGAGCCTTCGGAGCATCCCGAGCCGTCTCTCGAGGAGCGCATCGTCGCGCAGGCTGCGCCATCCGGCGGTGAAGCCCTCCACATCGACGTCGCCGATGGCGCTCTCCAGGATGGCGAAGCGCTCCTCGTCGGCGGTCGCCATGGCGGCTTCCAGCAGGGCTCGGTTGCCGCTGGGTCCCTGCTCGGCGAGCGCCGGCACCATCGGACGCAACTGGGCAGGCTGCACCACGTTCAGGAGTCGCTGCAGGTCGGTGGGGTGGGGCAGCGCCTCGATCGCGAGCGGGCCGAGCTCGGACGCGGGCAACGCATCGATCAGGATCGCGACGCTCGGATCCGTCGGCATGCGGAGCACGCGTTCCCGCGCGGCCGGGCCACCGAGGGTGTCGACGTAGAGCTGCGCGAGCCGCCGCGCATCGGCCTCGGCGATGTGGGTCAGGGCGAGCAGGAATGCATCGCTCGCGGAGAACGCCGAGGGACCCTCGGGAGTGGCCCTGACCGTCTCGAAGGCTGGGAAGTCGTCCAGTGCACGAGCCGCCGCCGGCCCCAGCGGCAGACCGCTGACCCGTGTGTCGTAGCCGATCTCCACCGGGTCGGAGACCGGGTCGTCGAGCTCGGAGAGGCGAACCCTCCGGTACAGCTGGAAGGGAGACTCGAGCGTGAGCCAGACGGCCGAGCCGGCAGGCACCACCGGCACCCGTTCGGTCAGGACGACCGACTCGGAGCCGTCTCGGAGTCGTACCTCGACCGAAAGGGCGAAGAGCGGCTCGCTCCCGAGGTTCACCAGCCAGAAGTGGAGCGAGGAGGTGCACCCGGCTCCGCGCGTGGGGTCACAGGTCCGAGGGGTCCGTGGCACCAGGAAGGCGGCTTCGCCGGCCGCCATCGACCTTCGCGCCGCGGCCGCTCCCACGTCACCGACCAACGCGGTCTCGAGGTCGTCGAGCAAGCCGGGTTCCGTGGTCGCCCGGGTCAGCCACTGTGCCGTGGCGCCGGGCGTCCAGAGCGCCATGGCTCCGACGAGACCGGCCAACGAGAGGAGTCTGGTGTTGCGCGTCATCTTCCGGCGGGGCTCATCATAGTCCCCATTGGGGTGATCCTACGGGGATCCGCTCCCCCTTCTTCTCGACCGTCTGGGCGGAGTTTTTCAGTCCGTTCCAAGGCTCCGAGGGCCTCGGTCCATGGAGCCGTCACGCGTGTGTCGTTGACACCAAAGGCCTGGCGTGGGGAACCTGTCGTGAACTCATGGGGGAGATACGCGTCCGATCCATCTCGACCAGCGAAGCGGGCATCGCTTCGCCGCTCGTGCTCGAGCAGGCCTTCGGCAAGTACACGCTGATCGCGAAGATCGGTCACGGGGGCATGGCCGAGGTCTTCCTGGCGGCCGCCAAGGGACCCGCTGGCTTCACCAAGCTCTCCGTGGTCAAGCGGCTCCATCCGCACCTCGAGGAGGAGGAGGTCCTGGTCGGGATGTTCCTCGACGAGGCTCGGCTCGCGGCCCGTTTGAATCACCCGAACGTCGTGCAGACCTTCGACGTCGGCGACGTGGACGGGCTCCACTACCTCGCGATGGAGTACCTCGAGGGGCAGTCGCTGGCGCGGCTGCTGAAGCGAGTGGCTCGGAGCGGTCAGACGATCCCGCTCGGGATGGCCTGCCGGATCTTCACCGAGGCGCTCCACGGGCTCGAGTACGCCCACACCCTCGAGGACTACGACGGCACCCCGCTCGGGGTCGTCCACCGCGACATCTCGCCGGGGAACCTCTTCCTGACCTACGAGGGCCAGGTGAAGGTGCTCGACTTCGGCATCGCGAAGGCCGGGACCCAGCTCACCGAGACCCGCGCGGGTCAGGTGAAGGGCAAGTTCGCCTACATCGCACCGGAGCAGGCGCGCTCGGGTCAACACGACCACCGCGCGGACCTCTGGTCGCTCGGCGTGGTCATGTGGGAGGTCATCGCCGGCAAGCGTCTCTTCAAGGGCGACTCGGAGATCAGCACGCTCAACAACGCGCTCCGCTCCGACATCGTGCAGCTCGACCAGGCGGTCGACGTGCCGCCCGAGCTCTCCGCGATCGTCGGTCGTGCGCTCCAGCGGGATCCAGAGCAGCGCTACCGCAGCGCCCGCGAGCTCCGTGAGGACATCGTGGCGTTCATGCAGCGCGAGGGCCTGCACTCCACGCGCAGCGAGCTCGGCTCCTTCCTCGCCGGCTTCTTCGACAAGGACCGCGACGAGCAGCGGGCCATCCTGAAGGCCCACATGGCGGGCGAGCTGCAGGGGCAGGTCATGACCCCGGTGCCGTCCGCGGGCTCGGGGAGCCACAGCGGGGTGATCACGAACCCGCCGACGCACCACGGTCAGGGCCCGGGGCGCTGGGCGGTGGCGCTGGTCTTCCTGCTCGCGGCGCTGGTCGGCGCGATGGCGGCCTGGCTGCTCCGAAAGGACGGAACCGAGGTCGCCGAGACCGATGGGGTCCGGACGGAGCCGCTCGAACCGTTGGCGAACCAGGCGCCCGAGTCGGCGGGTGGCGATCGGGAGTCGGAGTCGGCGGTCGGCGACCGGGAGTCGGCCGTCGGCGATCGGGAGTCGGAGGTCGGCGATCGGGAGTCGGCCGTCGGGGATCGGGAGTCGGAGGTCGGCGATCGGGAGTCGGTGTCGGCGGTCGGTGAGTCGGAGTCGGAGTCCGGGTCGGAGACGGAAGCCGGACCCACGGTCACCATGGCGGCCGACACCGAGTCGACGCGTCGGCGTCGCCGAGCCCGACGGCGCACGACACCGATGGAGACCGAGATGGTCGAGCCCGCCATGGAAGCCGCCCCCGCGGAGGAGGCCGGCTTCCTCACCCTGGATACGATCCCCTGGTCCGAGGTCCGCCTCGGATCGCGCAACCTGGGCACCACGCCGCTCCGCCGGATCGAGCTCCCGCCGGGGTCCCACACCCTCACCTTGGTGAATCCCGAGCGTGGACTCCGCACCCGCTACCAGGTTACGATTCGCCCCGGTCAAACGGTGACCCGGAGGGTTGGGCTCGAATAGACATGTGGCTTAGAGGGGGCAAGCTCACGGCGCTCGCGTTGGCGCTGGCGCTGGTCAGCTGCGGAGACGGCGAAGGGTCGCCGCGGGACGAACCGATCGTGGTCGGTGTCATCGTCTCGCTCTCGGGGCCGCTCGGCTCCGTCGGCGACCACTTGGCGAAGTCCGCCCAGCTGGCGGCGCGCGAGGTCAACGCCGCGGGCGGTCTGCTCGGCGGCCGCCAGATCGAGCTGATCGTCGTGGACGATCGGACCGACCCTGCCCAGGCCGCGCGCGTGGCTCAGGATCTCCTGGACCAGGGCGCCATCGGGATCATCGGCAGCCTCTCGTCCTCGGCCACCGAGGAGGTCCAGGCCGTCACCGCCGCGCAGCAGACCCCGCAGATCTCCTGCTGCTCGACCTCGCAGAACCTGACCGACATCCAGCCGGCCGACGACCGCTACCTCTTCCGCACCGCGCCCTCGGACACCGAGCAGGCCCAGGTGCTGGCCGATGTCGCGGTGGGCCAGTCCTGCGAGCGGGTCGCCATCCTCCACATCAACGACGCCTACGGCGAACCCTTCGCCGAGGGCATCAACCAGAGCCTGACCGGTGAGCCCACCGTCGAGGTCGTCGAGGTGGTGCCCTTCGTGGGCGGTCGCTCCAACTACGACACCGAGGTCCAGGCGGTGGCCACGGCGAACCCCGACTGCATCGCGCTCGTCGCCTTCCCGGACGACGGGGGTGAGATCCTGCGCGCTTGGAACAGCCTCGGGTCACCGCCCGACGTGACCTGGATCGGCTCCGATGGACTCAAGGACCCGGGCTTCCCGACCGCGGCCGGCGACCCGAGCTTCGTGGAGGGCGTCATCGGTACCGCGCCGATCGTCGAGCCCGACACCCGGAGTGCCAACGCCTTCGCCGCATCCTACGAGGTCACCTACGGCGAGCGCCCGGGCATCTTCGGCGGCAACCAGTACGACGCGATGATCCTGCTGGCCCTCGCCATCCAGAAGGCCGGGACCACCGACGGGACCGCCGTTCGCGACGCGCTCTACCAGGTCGCCAACCGCGACGCGGGCGAGCCCACGATGATCAGCGGCCAGATCGCCCAGGCCCTCGGCGCGCTCGAGGAGCCGGAGGGCGACATCGACTACGAGGGCGCCAGCGGCTCGGTGGATCTGGATCCCTCGGGCGACGTGACCTCGGACTACGAAATCTGGAGCTACACCGGTGGCATGTTCGTCCGAGTGGACGTGATCTCACCTGGGGGCGGATGAAGACACGCATCGCGATGGTGCTCGCAGCGCTCGCGCTCGCGAGCTGCGGCTCGGATACCGAGACCTTCGAGCTCTCCTTCCCCTCGGTCGAGGCCTTCTCGGCCTCGGAGACCGTTCGCGTCTACGGGGTCCCGGTCGAGGAAGGCGAGGCGGGCACCTGCCGCGATCTCCTCGCCCAGGCGGAGGACGTGGGCTCGATCTCCGATGCGTCGGAAGACACCGGTCCGATCCCCGTCTGCGAGTTCCGCAGGGGTGGTGTGGAGCTTCCCTCGGTCGGTGAGGGCCTGCGCGCTTACGTCGCGGTCGCCGAGGACACCACGGGCGAGGCACTCCTCAGCGGGTGCACCATCCGCGACGTCTACGGCGACGCCAGCGAGGTGACCATCGTGCTCGCCCCGACGGACGCGTACCGAGAACGAATCGAAGCCGGCACCATGCCGACCGGCTGTAGCGTGGAGGACCGATGTTCCGGCGCCTGTCCCTGATCGTCGCCACCCTGGCCATTGCGTCGACCCTGGCCATCGCGTCGACCGCGTCTGCACAGACGACTCTCGACCGCGCCGAGAACGCCTACTCGGAGATCGACTTCCCGCGCGTCATCGAGCTGGCCAACCAGGCGCTACAGGAGGGCGGTCACTCGCCCACCGAGGTGGCGCGCATCTACGAGCTCATCGGGCTCAGCAACGCCGCCGAACGCGAGGAAGACCCCGCACGCGAGGCGTACGTGAAGATGCTCGCCCTGCGGCCGGACGCGGAGGTCGACACCAACCTCGCGCCGCGGCTGCGTGGGCCCTTTCTCGAGGCGCGCGGCTTCTGGGCCTCCCGTTCCACTGGCTTCGCGCTCGAGGCCCGCGTGGTTCGTGCGCGAGGTGCGATCCGTGTCGAGCTCTCCGACCCGCTCGGGATGGCGTCCGAGATCCGCGTGCTCAGCCGAGACCACGCGGCCATGGAGCCGATGACCGAGACCACGGTGCCGGCGGCACCGGAGGCGCTCGTCGAGGTGGCGGCGCTCCCCGACGCCCCTCAGATCGACTACGCGGTCCAGGTCCTCGACGAGCACGGCAACCGGCTCGCGGAGATCGGCACCGAGGACCAGCCCCGGATCTTCGGCGACGCACCGGTCGTGGCGCCACCGCCCGGCGGTGGCGACGACGGCGACTCCGGGGGGATCCCCGTGTGGGTGTGGGTCGTGGGCGGCGTGCTCGTCGCCGGCGCGGTCGCGGTCGGGCTCGGCTTCGGGCTCCGCGACAAGCCGATCACGCTCCAGAGCGCCATCACTTTCGAGTGAGGTAAGGTCCGCGGCCATGAGCCGCCTGACCGAGCTTCGCCGTCCCTTCCGTGAGGACTACCTCGACTACGAGACCCTCACCGCCCAGCTGAAGGCGTGGGCGGACGCGTTCGGCGACATCGCCCACCTCGAGTCGATCGGCAAGAGCGGCGAGGGGCGCGAGCTCTGGGTGCTCACCATCGGTTTCGACCCGGAGCGACCGCGCCCGGCGGCCTGGATCGACGGGAACATGCACGCCAGCGAGCTCGCGGGCTCGAGCGTGGCCCTCGCCGCCGCGGAGGCGATTCTCGCCGTGCACCTCGGCGAGAGCGATCTGCCCGAGCCGATGCGTCGGGTCATCACCGAGACGCTGGTGCACGTGATGCCGCGGATGTCGCCGGATGGCGCCGAGGCGGTGCTGAAGACGCGGCGCTACGTGCGCTCGGTCCCGCGTGACGACCGGCCGAAGACCGGGGCTCCCCGCTGGGAGGCGAGCGACGTCGACGGCGACGGCGTGGCGCTGCTCATGCGCGTCGAGGATTCGGGCGGCGAGTTCGTCGAGGCGCCCGAGTTCCCCGGGTTGCTCGTGCCGCGGGAGCTCCACGACGAGGGCCCCTTCTACAAGCTCTACCCCGAGGGGACCATCGACGGCTGGGACGGCGTCACCGTCCCGGACCCGAGCTTTCTGTCGGACAACGACCCCGACCTGAACCGGAACTTCCCGGCCACCTGGGAGCCCGACCACATCCAGATGGGCGCCGGGCGTTACCCGATGAGCGAGCCCGAGTCGCGCGCCGTGGTCGAGTACACGGCGGCCCGACCGCACCTCTTCGCGTGGACCAACCTCCACACCTTCGGCGGGGTGTTCATCCGGCCGCTCGGGGACGCGCCCGACGCGAAGATGAACCCCTTCGACCGCGGCGTGTACAAGCTGCTCGAGGGCTGGGCCGACGAGCTCACCGGCTATCCGACCGTCAGCGGCTTCGAGGAGTTCACCTACGAGCCGGGCAAGCGCCTGCACGGTGACATGATCGACTACGCCTTCGTGAACCGCGGCTGCATCGCCTGGGTCTGCGAGCTCTGGGACATCTTCGAGCAGGTCGGCTTCGAGCGACCGAAGCGCTTCGTCGAACGCTACAGCCGGCTCGACCGGGCCGACCTCATCGCGCTGGCGGAGTGGGACCGCGACCACAACCAGGGCCGGGTGGTCCGGCCGTGGCGCGCGTTCGACCACCCGCAGCTCGGGCCGGTGGAGCTCGGCGGGCTCGACCCGACGGTGGGCTTCTCGAACCCGCCCAACGAGAAGCTCCCGGAGGTCTGCGATCAGCAGGCCGAGCTCTTCTCCCGGATGGTCGCGCTCGCGCCGCGGATCGTGGTCGCCGACGTGCAGGTGAAGCCGCTCGGTGACGGCATCCGCCGGGTCAGCGTCACCGTCGAGAACCAGGGCTACCTCCCGAGTCAGGTGCTCGAGAGCGCCCGCGGGCTCACCTGGAACCAGGGCCTGGTCGTGGACGCGGAGCCGGTCGGCGGCGAGCTGGTGGACCCGAACGGGAGCCGCGAGCAGCTCGGTCACCTGGACGGCTGGGGGCGCGGTCGCCACTCGGGGTTCGGCGCCATCTACTTCCAGCGTTCGAAGGGAACCGGCCATCGCGCGGTCGCGCACTTCGACGTGCGGGGTGGCCAGGCGCTGAAGCTCCAGGTGTGGAGCCCCCGGACCGGCCGTCTCGACCATTTCGTCGAGCTCGAGGGGTAGGGCGCTCTCCACTGCAGATTTCGCATCTTGGCGAAACGTCGCGTCCCATTGCGGGAACATGGCCAATCGGCCGCAGCCCTGACTATCCTTCGCCTGTTGGAGGTCACAGGGATGCGCAGTGAACTGAGAATCCTGGCGTTGCTCCTCGGGGCGGTCGCGTTCGGGTGCGGCGGCGGCGAGGACGAGGCCCAGAACGAAGAGACGAGCGGCAGCGAGGATCCGTGGTCCGACGTGGACCTCGGCGGCGATCACGCCGACATCGACGTCGAGTCGATGGAGGAGTCGCACCCCGAGCAGGTCGCCGATACACCCGACGAGGCGTCCGGTCCGGCTCGCATCACCGTGGTGAACCGCGTGGGCGGTGAAGACGTCGGCGGCAACGTGAGCGTGCTGAACATGGACGGCGAGGTCGTCGAGAGTGGTCGGTCCGGCTCCACCTTCACGCTGCAGCCCGGCGAGTACCGACTCGCCGGTGAGATCACCAGCGACGAGGACGTGCTCGGCAAGCCCAGCAAGGAGATGGAGGAGACCGTCATGGTCGAGCCCGGCCAGGAGGCGACGATGCACGTGTCGTTCTCGGTGGCGAACGTCAAGCTCCGCGTGGAGCGCAACGGGCGGGTCGTTCGGACCTGGCGCGCGGAGCTCACGCGCCGCGGCACCGAGACGCCGATCAACCTCAGCTCGAGCGATGGCTTCCAGCACATCCGCGCCGGTCGCTACGACGGCACGGTCACCTTCGGCGCTCATCGCGTCGAGGTGCAGGACGTGATCTTCCAGGGCGGCGCCCGGGGCGAAGTCCCGATCCGCGTTCAGTAGCGCACCCTACCCAAACCTACCCATCGGTGGGTAGCACCCGGGGTGACGGGGATCGGATCCGCTCGATCCTTTGACCACGGTTGACGAGAGCGGCGTTCGCGGCTGGTCTATTCTGGCCTCATGTGGTGGAGAACGTCGTTCGCGATGATCGTGATGGGCTGTACGGGTCCCACCGAGCTCGCGGTCGGAGAGGCCACCCAGGAACAGAGCGTCGACCCCGGCGCCTGCGAGGACTGCGGGCCAGTCCTGGAGACCGTGGTCCTCGACCGGGGTATCCAGGGAGTGCTCACCCCGCCGGTACCCGACTCCGACCAACCGCGCGTGCTCCGGCTGACCACCGCCGCCGGCTCGCTCCCGGTGGGTAGCCTGGTGACCGATGCCCGTTGGGTCGGGGACACCGCGGTCGCGGTCGACGCCGGGGGTCGACTGCGGCTCCACGATGGAAGTGATCAGCTCCTGGACGAGAACGTCGCCGTGCCGCTCGCGGTGCGAGGGTCGACCGTCGCCTACGTCCGTGGAGAGATGCCCGAGCTCGAGGTGGTCTCCATCGACCTTCGGACGGGGGTGCCGGTGGAGCTCACCCAGGGCTATGCCCCGGCGTGGAACCCGACGATCGGGCCCGACGGCGACGTCGTATTCGTCTCTGGTCGCAGCGGATTCGCGGAGCTCTATCGCGTCGTCGCAGGCTCGGAACCGGAGCTGGTGGACGTTTCCGTCCGCCAGAGCTTCCCGAGCTCTCTCACCCCGCCGCTCTACGACGGTCGCACGCTGGTCTTCCAGGACGAGTCGGGCCGGGAGCACTTGCTGGAGCTCCGCCCGTGAGGCTCGCGCTCGGCTCTCTCCTGGGCGTTCTCGTGCTCGCGAGTCTGGCGAGCACTGCTGGTGCTCAAGCACGGTTTCGGCGGCCGTTCAATTCCGGCCATCGGCTTGGAGCTGGCTTCGACAACGATGGCGGAGCCGGGGGCTGCACGGACTACGCGTGCACCCGCTGTCCCCCCGGTGCCAGCTGCTGGTTCTGCTATGACGGCCATGGGGGCGAGGACTTCCCGATGGGCGTCGGGAACCCGATCGTGGCCGCACAGTCGGGAACCGTGATTGGCAGGTTCAACGACTGCAACAGGTACGGGTCCCGGGGGAACTCGTGCGGTGGCTTCTGCGGCAACCACGTTCGCATCCGCCACTCCGACGGCACCGTCACCTCCTACTGCCACATGGATCGTGGCACCGTCACCGTGAACAACGGCGACTACGTTCGCTGTGGCCAGGTGCTCGGGCTCTCCGCGTCGAGCGGCTCGAGCACGGGGCCCCACCTCCACTTCGACTGGCGCCGCTACTGGGGGGCCGGCCGCCAGGAAGTCTTCGCGGGGGCGTGCGGTCGGGGCTCTTCGTTGTGGGTGCAGCAGCGCGGCTACCACGAGGCACCGGGGACGGCGTGCGGTGAATGCTCTCCCGGGTCGTCCAGGGCATGCGGCACGAACGAGGGCGTCTGCGAGATGGGGGTCCAGAGTTGCAGCGGCTCGGGTACCTGGGGATCGTGCGAGGGGGGCGTCCGCGCCTCCGACGAAGAGTGCAACGGCCTCGACGACGACTGCGACGGCTCGATCGACGAGATGATCGAAGAGCAGTGCGCGATCGAAGAGCTGGTGCTCCAGCCGGTGGATGCACGCTCCGATCTCGACGGTGACGGGCGCGCGGACGTCTGCGCTCTGGGCGCGGACATCGAATGTCACCTGGCCGCCGCTCACGGGTTCGACGACCACGTCCCTGGACCGCGTCTCCCGGACGACGCCAGCGACCCATCCATCTTCTCCACGCTGCGCATGGGCGATCTCGACGGCGACGGGCTCGACGACATCTGCATCCGAACCCGTGATGGGGTGCGTTGCTGGCGGTCCGACGGCGAGCGCGGTTTCGACCGCGAAGTCATCGGCCCCGACGTGAGCGATGACGCTGGGTTCCGAGAGCCAGCTCGGTTCACGTCGATTCGCCTCGCGGACGTCGATGGGGACGGCCGCGCCGACTTCTGCGCTCGCTGGTCCGACGGTCTCCGATGTCAGCGTTCGAACGGGGTGGACTTCTCCGACGATGGAGCGTTCTTCCTGCCCGAGCTCGCTGACGATGCGGGGTTCGCGAGCGTCTTCCACTACGGGTCGCTGCGCATGGGCGACCTCGACGGCGATGGCCGCGCGGACGTCTGTGCGCGAGACGCGGATGGGGTTCTCTGTTGGCGGTCCAACGGGACGTCGTTCGGTCGGACCATCGTCGGGCCCGCGTGGACCGATGCGGACGGATGGCAGGAGCTCGACCACTGGAGCACGATCCAGCTCGCCGACGTCGACGGGGACGGGCGGGCGGACGTCTGTGGAAGGACCCCCACCGACTTCGAGTGTCATCCGTTCACGGGCAGTGGCTTCGGCCGACCGATCGTCGGCCCGTCGATGGCCGACGAGGACGGCTGGTCCAACCCAGATCACTTCGCCACCATTCGAATGGCCGACGTGAACGGGGACGAACGGGCGGACCTGTGTGCTCGTGCCTCCGATGGCTATCGTTGCTGGCTCTCGGACGGTCGGACCTTCGGAGCGGTCGTCGATGGGCCAGCGCTCACCGACGCCGGGGGATGGACTCAGCCATCGTGGTTCCGCACCATTCGCCTGGCCGACGTCAGCGGGGACGGGCGGGCCGACGTCTGCGCTCGAGACGACGTGGGGCTGCGATGTTGGCGCTCGGATGGTCGGTCGTTCCCGATCGAGCTCCCCGGGCCGACGTGGGGCGCCGAGTGGGGAGCTCCTGAACGCTTCGCGACCATTCGCATCGGCGGAATGGGTTCGACGCCGGTCAACCCAGGCGACGGGCCGGCGACCGGCGCCGACTCTGGATGTCACTGTGGAGCGACGGGCGGAGCGTCCGGCGCGTGGCCGCTGCTCCTCGTTCTGCTGGGACTGGTGCGGCGCCGACAGGAGAGGAACGGATGATGGTCTGGCGTGGATCGAGTTGGTGCGTGACGCTCTTCACATTGCTGGCGACGGGCTGCGGCGGCGGATCGTTGTCCAACGACCGTGATGGGTCGGTGGCCGACGCCTCGATCCCGAGCGGCGCGCCCATCGAGGCGAGCGCCTTCTGTGCGCGACTGGCGGCGATCACCTGCCAGATGAACGACACCTGCTGCGAGGGGTCGACACCCGGCGGCACCGAGACGACCTGCGAAGAGCGCGAGACCGAGGCCTGTGGCGACGCGCTCGAGGCCTATCTGGACGATCCTCGCGTCGGCTACGTGCCGGAGCGAGGTGGGGCCTATCTCGCCGAGCTCGAGCGGCGCGCCGGCGCTTGTTTCGTCGAGCCGCCGAGCGTCGGAGGCTTCTTCGACCTGTTCGCTGGGACGGGTGTCGCCGACGCGGACTGCACGCCTCGCGACCCGGACGACGACGTGCAACTTCGGCTCTCCCAGGCTTCCTGCTCCGACGGGCTCGCGTGTCATCTCTATCGGCGCTCGGATGGTGAAGCCCAGGGCGTGTGCGAGCCCCCCGAGGCGGACGGGGCGTGCTCCCATCGCTTCGACTGCTCCGAGGGCGAGTGGTGCAACCTCCCCGCCGACTGGTCTCCCGGGCGCTGGGGCGATTGCCAGCCGGTCAAGACCAACGGCTGGGATTGCACGGGCGACCTCGAGTGCGCGAGTCGCTACTGCGATGGCCTCGGTGTATGCGCCGACCCTCCGGCGACGCGCTACTGCGATGCTCGCACCTACGACCAGGCGGTGTCCCTCGACGCACCCGTCGGCTATTGGCGACTCGGCGACGCCTCGGCGGGCGGAGCGGCCCGAGACGACTCCCAAAACGGTCTGGCAGGATCCTTCTCGAGCGGGGCATCACGGGTTGCGGAGGGCGCGCTCGCCGAGGACGGTGATGGGGCTCTGAGGCTGGATGGTGAGAGCTCCGCCACCTTGCCCGAGCTCGAAGAGCTCATGGGAAGCGAGCTGACGCTCGAGCTCTGGTTTCGGCGTGAGGGGGCCAGTGTGACGGGGCCCCTCTTGGAGTTCTTCTTCGACGAGCAGCCGGGGGTGCGCCTCTGGAACCACGACGGGCCCGACCGTGTTCACGCGAACTTCTTCGACGTGGAGGGCGGAGAGCATGCGATCACCTCGGCGGAGGGAGTGGTCGCTGCGGACGAGTGGGTGCACCTCGTCGCCACCTATGACGGGACCACGATGCGCCTCTACGCGAACGGGGAGTCCGTCGGCGAAGCGCGAATGGAGGACTTCGAACCGGATGTCGCGGGCATCGGTCAGGTGGGCTTCCGCGAAGGCGACGAGAGGCGAATTCTGGGCGCGATCGATGAGATCGCCATCTACGACCGCGCGCTCGGCGTGGCGACCATCCGCACCCATCGCGACATCGGTCGTGAAGGGCCGCTGGACCAGACGTTCCCGCTCTACGACTGGGTTCGCTGAGCGCCTCGCCAGACGGCCACCGACAGGTTCGGCGAGAGCCGGTACGCACCGTCGACCGACTCGAGGAAGTCGCCAAGGAGCTGAGTCCGCAGGGTCGACAGGGCGACGTGCACTCGGCGCGCGCCGGAGCCGTCAACCAGCTTCTCGTCCGGCCAGCCTGCTCCCAGCAGACTCGCTACGGGGATCGTCGTGCCGGGCTCCGCCAGCCGTGCGAGCACCAGCTCGAGGAGAAGGCGCCGGAGCGACGGTCGCTTCGAGTAGTCGACCTCGCGCGTCGGCTCGCTCGCCAAGCCATCCCAGGACACCATGAGCGTCGGATCCCCTGACTCTTCCGGGAGTCGGTCGAGCAGCAACGTCTCGACGCTCCGGCGCGCCAAGCGCAGGTGACGTGATTGGGTGGCGGTCGCACTCGAGCTGGAGGTCCAGCGCCGTGCGGCCCGCGCCCAGGCCCTCCAATCTCCGGGAGCGCTGCCGGCGAGGTCGACGTGGGCGCGCAGGACTTCTGCTACCGGCTCCACCAGTGACGAATTGGCGGCGGCGATGTCCATCGCCTGCTCGGCCTCGCGGAGGCGGCCCTTGGTGGCGAGCATCACTCCGCGCCACGCCTCGAAGAACGCTTCGAAACGCACCGACTGCGCGGCGCGCGCCCGCTGGATCGCCTCCTCGCAGAGCGTCAGCGCCGTGTCCCGCTCGCCCATCTGCCACAGTGAGACGGCGCGATGGCCGACGAAGTGCGCCACGATCGGAGCGCTGAAGACCCGCTCGTACCGTGGGTCGAGGGCGAGCTCGAGCGCTCGCGCGTAGTGCACGGCAGCCTCGTCGTAGCGCTCCTGATCGTCGGCCAGGTTGCCGAGGTGACTCGAGGCCGATGCCTCGAAGGCGACGTCGCCGATCTGGATCGCCAGCGAGCGATAGCGCTCGATCTCCCGACGAGCCTGCTGTGCCCGGCCCGTCAGCAGGGCGATGAACGCTCGCACCCCAGAGACGAGGAGCGTTGCGTGGGGCTGCCCGTCGGCGAGCTTTGTCGCCGTGTCCAGGTGCCTGGCCGCGGTGTCGAGATCCCCCAGGCGGGCCATAAGGCCCGAGAGCTGCGCGAGCGCGAGAGACGCCTGTTCGGGATGGTCGCGTGCGAGATCGATCGCGTGCTCCAGCCGCTCGATCGCGCCCTGCGTGTCGGAGGATTCGAGGTTCGTCAGTGCGAGCTGGCGGACCAGCTCGGAGCGCAACCCGGGGTCGGCCGTACTCTCGACCGAGTGAGCCATCACTTCGATGAGCTCCGGTGTCGGACCACGGACCGAGACGAGGGTGGCCAGGCCGGCGGCGATGGTTGCGGCGTCGTCGGCGTGGTCTTCCTCGCTGGCCATCGAACGCCACGCGTGGACCAAGACGCCCGCGCTACGCTCGACCATGGCGAGCGAGAGCGTCGAACGGGAATCCAGATGGGCCCGAGCGAGCGCGACGGCCCACCGCGCAATCCGTCCGTCGAGCGGGTCGTTCCCGCTGCTCGGGAATGCTCGTTCCGCCACCGCCCGGATGATCGCGTGAACCGAGTAGCGCACGGTGGTGGGCGCATCGGGGACTTGGTGTGCCTGAACGAGGGAACGCTCGACCAGCGTTTGGAGTGGGTCCACCACCGGGCCATCGGCGAGCAGCTCGATGTCGGCGAGGTCGAGCTCGCCGGGGAGGCGCCCTAGGACCGCCATGAGAGTCCGTTCCTGCTCTTCCAGACCTTCCAGGCTGTCCAGCAGGGTCGTCTCGAGGTTCGACCCGCCCGGGATCGGATTCGACTCCAGCTCTTGGCGAACCCTCGCCGTACCGAGGGTAGCCGCGCGGGCCGCCGCACGGTCGATCGCCAAGGGATGGCCTTCCACTCGCCGTGCCATCTCGGTGGCGTCGACGCGTAGGCGGTCGTCGATGCGCGGAAGACCGTGGGCCTGCAGTCGCGCGATGGCGAACGCCACAGCGGGGGCGTCGTCGTCACGAACGCCGGCTCTCGGGTAGGCGAGCGGCCCGAGTCGGAGGACGTGCTCGCGGGCGAGCGCGAGCGGCCACCGGGTGGTCACGAGGACCACGACCCGCGCGGAGATCTCGTCCAGCCAGCGAAGGCCATCGGGCTCGACAGGGCCGACGTCGTCGAGGAGCAACATGGCGATGTTCTCGTTCGACAGCTGCTCGACGATCGCGTGGGCGGCGCAGCGGGGGGTGTGGAGCGTGCGAGCAACGGCCCGTGAGAGCTCCGCGCGGGTGCGAAGCGCGGATGCCGAGCAATCGGCCACGCGAGCGCCGGTCCGGGCGGCGAACGCCCGCGCGAGCACGGTCTTCCCGATGCCCGGCGGGCCGGCGAGCGTGATCGTGCGAACGCCGTCGGCGCGACAGCGCTCCAGCCACGCGAGCGCGTCCTCCCGTCCGAAGAGGGGCTCGGGCAAGCCGCTGGAGCTGGCCTCCCAGAGACGGAGCGCGGCGAGCGAGTAGAGGCGATGCCCACTCGTCGGGTCACGTTGCGCCGTGAGGATGCCCTTCGCGTCCCACCGACGGAGAGTGTTGATGCTCACTCCCAGGCGGCGCGCGGCTTCGGAGATGCGCAGCCACTCGTCGGACGACACCCTGCGAACATAGCGCAGATCGTGTGTGGGTGGCTTCGGGGGTCAGCCGATCGAGCGATAGCCGCCGTCGAAGTAGACCAGGGGCGCCGCGTCTTCACGGACGCGGCTGTCCATGACCTCACCGATGTAGATCGTGTGGGTGCCTTCGCGGTAGCTGTTGCGGACGCGGCACTCGAGGTTGCAGAGCGCCCCGTCGAGCAGGGGCGTGCCGGTCGACCCGGCGGTCCAGGGCACGCCCTCGAAGCGGTGCGCCGCGTCGCCCATCGCGAAGCGGTTGCTGATCTCTTCCTGGCCCGCGGCGAGCACGTTCACGCCGAAGACCTGCGAGACTTCGATCACCTCGTGGGTGAAGCTCGCCTGGTTCGCGCACACGAGCACCAGCGGCGGCTGGGCCGACACACTGGAGAATGCGCTGACCGTCATCCCGTGGATCTGCCCGTCCGCGACGCTGGTCAGGATGGTCACGCCACTGGCCCAGGTTCGCATCGCGGCCTTGAAGGCCTCCGCATCGACGAGCTTCGGTTCCACGGCCGGGACCCTACGCCGCTCGGAGGGGGCCCGCCAGCGAACCGGCGTCGAGCCCGGTCCACTCGAGGCTCCGGTCCCAGAGCTCTTTGGCGGCACCCGTGTCGAGCGCGGCCTCGCTGGGCGGGAGCTGGGCTTCGTCGGAGAAGTAGCCGCCGGTCACGCCCTCGAGCGCGGGGTCGGTCGCCAGGCGGATCGAGGTCAGCGCACCCTCGGCGGCGGTCTTGAGGAAGGGCGCGGCGATTCGGATGCCGATGCTCAACAGGAAGCTGTCGCGGGTGACGTCGGTCTGCACCGAGCCGGGGTGGAGTGCGTTGGAGACCACGCCCCGACCTTCGAGGCGGCGGGCGAGCTCGTTGCTGAAGAGCACGTTGCAGAGCTTGGTGCGCGCGTAGACCGAGAGGCCCACGTAGCTCGGCTCCTGGCCGACCAGCTCCTCGAGGCGGAGCGCGCTGGGCCGCTCGTGCAGCCGCGACGACACGTTCACCACCCGCGCGGCGCGCCCGGGCGAGCCGGCTTCCATCAAGCGCGGCGTCAGCAGCAGCGTCAGCAGGAATGGAGCGAGGTGATTCACCGCGAAGGTGTCCTCGAAGCCATCGGCGGACTCCTGCCGCTCCTGGTGCCAGAGCCCCGCGTTGTTCACCAGCACGTCGAGGCCGCCCTCGGCGGCCGCGCTCACCTCATTGGCGAGCCGCCGTACGTCGTCGAGCGACGAGAAGTCGGCCCGAAAGGCCCTGGCGTCACTCGCGCCCGCGGCCTTCAGCGCGCGCACCGCGTCCTCGAGTCGACCCTCGTTCCGGCCGGTGACCCACACGTTCGCAGCGGTCTTTCGAGCGATCCCGAGAGCGGTCTCGAGGCCGATGCCGCCGCTCCCTCCGGTGACCAAGACGTTCATGGGAGTGCTCTACAACAAATGAGCCCGAGCGCGAGCGGGCGGGCTCATCCGCCGATGAAGGTCATCCCGAGCGCGGGCGACATCGTGCTCTTCACCGGCTGCGGGTCGTCGGCGCCGTGACAGAGCGGCACCTCGCCTTCGGCGGCGTCAGCACCTCTGCCCCACCAGAAGAGCAGGACGTCGCCGTCGCGCTTCTCGAGCCGCGCACCGGCGACGAAATACTTCGTGAACAGATGCCGCGGTGGGTCCGGTCGATGGGGATCTTCGATGCGCCAGACGTTGTAGTGATAGGTGCTGAAGTCGGTCCACACGATGTGGTGAACGCCCTCGGAGTCGACCATCGACCACAGGTCCTCGCGAGCGATCGCCCCGGTCGAGTGGCGCGCGATGCGCTCGCCGGTCGAGACGTCGATGGTGTGCGCCTCGACCACGCCGAGAGGCCCGATCGACGTCCCCCCACGCTCGACGAGCGTGACCAGCGTCGCAAATCCGCCGCCGAAGTGAACCCTGCAACGGGCCACGTAGTCCGCGTCGAAGCTGCTCAGAGGCTCGATCCGACCGCCTTCCCCTCGATAGAGGTAGATGTCGGTGTACGTGGCGGTGACCAGCCAGTGCCCTCCGGCGGGCGTCTCAGCGGCCGCGCACACCACGCCCTCGACTCCGAGCTCGCTGGCCGGTGGGAGCTCCGGGCCGAGCTCCGGTGGAACGTCCATCGTCGCGTTCCGGCCCTCGGATGGTCGTCGTCCCGCGTCGCCGGCCAGGGCGCGCTCGCGGGGATCGCAGCGGCCCGGCCGGTCGAAGCGACAGCGCCCACGGGGCGCGAAGCGACGAAACTCTCCGCCACTCCGAGACTCCGCCCGGAGCCAGAGCTCGTCTCCGTCCAGACGCCAACCGACCACCCGACCGAAGTCGTGCAGGTGGGTCGCGCCGCTCGCGAGCTCCCGTCCATCGGACGCCATCCGCCGCACCGTCACCCGTGGCGGGGCGCCCGCGAAGTGGTGGTACTGCCACTCCGCCGTAGACGCCTCGTAGCGACTTCCGTCGGAGAGCTCCGGCAGCGCGGCGATCGGTCGCCACTGCCAGTTGCCCGGCACGTCTGCGACCTCGTCGACCTCCAGTCCATCGCGGCACGCCCACGCGCGCTCCGCCTTCCAGCGACAGCCGGCGACCGTGGTCGCCATCAGCGCGGCCAGCAGCCAGGCGCGTCGGCTCATCCGCTCGAGGGAGGCGGGAGCCGCGGTTTGCTCGGTCGGAGGAGCGCGAGGAACGAGCGCCAGAGCCGACGCCACCACGGGACGTGCGGGCCCAACACGCTCGCGACCACGTCGAGGATCGCCTGGCCTTCGAGGCCGGTGCCGGTGCCGCGGGGGGAGCCGCCGATGTCGGTCGAGCCGCCCCAGACGTTGGGGTTCTTGCCCTTCTTCTGGGCGCGCGGATCGGTGCGGTTGAGCGCCGCGTAGACCGCTTCGAGGTTCTTCGGCAGGAACTGGTCCACCAGTCGAAGGGTGTACCGCTCCGCGCCGGTCTTCAGGACGATCACGCCGAGCGACGCGCCGTAGCGTTCCTTGAGGCGTTCCTCGACCGCGTAGATGCCGAGCGTGGAGGAGAGCAGCACCGCGATGCGATCGTTGACGAGCGTGGCCCGGCCGAGCTCCTCGATCTCCATGAGCGCGTCGACTTCGCCGTGGGGGAGGAGCTCACCGTCGAGGCGCTCGAGGTGCTCACAGGCGTAGTGGATGAAGTCGAGCTTGCCCCAGCCGCCGGAACCCTTGATGTCCAGCTCCGGCTCCATCAGCCGGTCGACCTGCTCGCGCGCGGCTTCGAGCGCGTCCTGGGGCATCCCGGTCAGGATCTCGCGGTCGGTTCCATGACCGTCGATCACGCCCTCCAATCGAATCGCCGGCATCGCGTGCTTCAGTAGCGCGCGGTCGTCCCGAAGGAGCTCGACGTGGTTCATGAGCACCCACGCCGCCAGCATGGAGTCGAGGTCCGGGTCGTTGACCCAGAGCGTCCAGCTCCCAGTGGAGAGCGGCAGCCCCTGGAGCAGCATGACCACCGCTTGCTCGCAGGTCGCGAGGGTGAAGGTCCGCACGCAGCCGGCGTGATGGTCCAGCGAGTACTGCCGAGCCTCGTTGTCGCAGAAGGGCGCGCCCGTGTAGACGCCGTCGAGGAAGACCGCCTGCGCGCCGAACTTCTTCCGCCCGCTCGCGTCCACGGCGAGGCCTCGCTCGACGTGGAGCTCGATGTTCGGCGCGTTCCCCGAGCGGATGAAGCGGCGTCCTTCGCGCTCGACGATGCGGTAGCGCCCGTGCTGATCGACCGTGGAGCCGGCCTCGACGCCGCTCTGGGTTCCGTCGCCTCGTCCCTCGACGGGGGCGGCGGACGACTCCTGGGCGGCCTCGCTCATGCGGCCAGCCTATCCGAGCGGCGGCCGTGGGTCGATGACGTCTCCCGTGAGCTTCCCCGCACGGCTCTGGACGCGCCCTCCGCGTGCCCCCAAGATTGTGTCCATGCGACTGCCCTCCCTCCTCGCCGCCCTCGCGCTGGTCCTCGGTGCGACCGTTTCGACCGCCTCCGCCAACGACGCCGGGACCGCCGAGGCACGCGGGCCGGCGGTGCAGCTCCGCACGAGCCTGATCCAGTCGTTCACCCCGAACGACGGGCGGATCTGGGGCATCGGCGCGGGGCTCGAGCTCCGCCACTTTCCCGGGTCGAGCGATTGGAACTGGGGCTCGTTCGCCGAGACCCGCTACGAGATCGAGGGCGCCTGGCGCGTCAACGGCGGCCTGCTCCTCGGCTACGGCGGCATGGCGCTCGAGGTGGGCGCCGAGCACCGAACGATGAGCGACGACTTCGCCGCGATGACCGCCGTGACCATCGGCAAGCGCTACAACTGGGGCCCGATGGGCATCGGCTATCGTCTGACCATACCGGTCGACAACCGGCAGCCGGACCAGGGCGATGCGCTCGCCACCCGCGGCGTGGAGCACACCTTCATGCTCACCGCGGGTTGGAGCTTCGATCTGGTAGGCAACCGCGGCATGTGGTCCTGCCACGGTCACGGCCACGGCAACCGCCACAACTGACGTTGCTCCCAGGCTGCGCCCCGCGTAGCTTCCCCGGGTGAGCGACACCGAGAGCCCGGCCACAAGCGAGGCGATCACGCAGCTCCACGAACGGCGCGAGCGTGAGCACGGCGCCGTCGCGGACGATCTCGACGCGCGGGCGACTCGCCTGAGCCTCGGGCGGCTGCTGCTCTTCCTGGTCGCGTTGGTCCTCGGCGGCGCTGGGTGGAGCGCCGGCGACCCGATCATGATCGGTGGCGGCATCGCCGCCGTCGTCGTCTTCTTCGTGCTCGTGATTCTCCACGCGAAGACCGAGGCGGCCCGCGACGAGGCGCGCGCCCGTGCCGACGTTCACGCCCGCCATCGGCTGCGCGCGGGTGCCCGCTTCCTCGAGCTCCCGGTCCCGGAGACCCGCGCCGCGCCCGACCATCCCTACGCCGCCGACATCGACCTCACCGGGGCCGGCTCGCTGGTCCAGCGGATCGACGTGAGCCGCACCGTGATCGGCGAGCGCGCCCTGGTCGCACTGCTGAGCGAGCCGGTCGATCGCGAGACCATCGCGGCCCGGCAGAAGGCGAGCGCGGAGCTCGCGGACAACCTCGAGTTCCGCGAGTCCCTCGAGGCCTTCGGCGCTCGCGCCCACGGTCGCGGAAAGCTCGACCCCGCGCCCTTCCTGAAGTTCACCCGCCGCCAGCCCATCGTGGGCGGCGCGCTGGTCGCGGTGATCCACCTGCTCCCGGTCGCCGTCTTGGCGACCCTCGTCGTGGGTGCGCTCGGGCTGATCCCTGGCTGGGTCTGGCTGGTGGTGCTCGGCGTCCAGACGGTGCTCGCGCTCGGTATGGCCGGTCGCGCCATCGACGTCTTCCAGCTCGTCGCCGCGCGCCGCGGCTACGTCGAGGCGATCCAGAAGATGCTGGTCCTCGCCGACGAGGAGGCGCTCGAAGCGGCCACCCTGAAGGCGCTCCAGGAGCGGTTGCGCATCGGCGGTCAGCGACCGCGTCAGTACATGGCGCGCCTGGACCGATGGGCCGGCTTCGCGGAGTTCTACACGCAGTTCCCGCTCCACTTCTTCGTGAACATCGCGACCTGCTACGACCTCCACGTGCTCTACCGGCTGGAGCGCTGGAACCGTGAGGTCGGCGCCGGTCTCGAGGGCGCCTTCGACGCGCTCGGCGATCTCGAGGCGATGAGCAGCCTCGCGACCCTCGCGGCGATCGATCCGAGCGCGACCTTCCCGGAGGTCCGCGAGGAGCCGACCCCGCTCACCGCCGAAGGGCTCGCGCACCCGCTGCTCGCGCCCGAGGCCCGCGTCGCCAACGACGTATCGTTCCCCGAGACCTCGAGCGCGCTGATCGTCACGGGCTCGAACATGGCGGGCAAGTCCACGCTGCTCCGCTCGGTCGGGCTGAACATCGCGCTGGCGCTCGCCGGCGGACCGGTCGTCGCCGAGCGCTTCGTCCTCTCGCCGGTGCGGCTGCGCGCGAGCATGCGCATCGACGACTCGCTCCAGCGCGGCGCGAGCTACTTCCACGCCGAGCTCACCAAGCTGCGGACGGTCGTCGGCGAGGCAGACGCGGAGCCGCCCATCTTCTTCCTCCTCGACGAGCTGCTCCGCGGCACCAACGCCCGCGCACGGCACATCGGCGCGCGGGCCGTGCTCCAGCATCTGCTCGACCGGGGCGCGAGCGGGCTCGCGGCCACCCACGACGTGGCGCTCGCCCACCTCGAGGACGACTACCCGGGCCGCATCCAGAACGTGCACTTCACCGACGTGATGAAGGGCGGCGAGATGCTCTTCGACTACCGGCTCCGCCAGGGCGTGGTGCGGACCAGCAACGCGCTGCGGCTACTGCAGATGGCGGGCGTGGAGGTCGACGTGGACGATCACGTGGTCGACCCGGACGCCGAGTCCTCTGCCACGGCCTGAGCCTTTGCGATCGCCCTCCCGCGGAAGAGGATCGGCAGCGCAAAGGCGCCGCTCGCGCCGGAGTAGAAGAGGCAGGTGAAGAGAATGTGCCCGTTCGCGTCGGGCTCATCCGGGAAGAAGAAGCGGAGCAGGAGCAGCCCGATGCCCACGTTCCGCACGACCGCCTCGATGCCGATGGCGGTGGCGTCGGCGTCGTCGTGGCCGACGAGCCGCACCAGCAGCGGCGCGACGACGGTCAGCGTGAGCAGGAACCCCACGACGACCAGCGGCGGCCCCCAGCCGTACTCCTGGAGCTGGATGCGTCCGCTGCCGAGCGAGCTGGCCGCGATGATCAGGATGCAGAGCACGCTGCCGCGAATGGACCACTTGCTGAACGCCTCCGAGCGGCTCGCCCAGAAGCGGCGAATGACCATGCCGAGCGCGAGCGGCAGGAGCAGGTAGAGCGCGATGTCGCGGAGGATGCGCAGCGTCGGGAACTCGAAGCCCTCCGGCAGGTAGGGCGCCGCGAGGATCCGCAGCACCAGCGGGATCACGCCGATGCAGGCCAGGGTGGTCACCGTGGTGACCGCGATGGAGAGCGGGACGTTCCCGCGGCCGAGGAAGGTGAAGAGGTTGCTGGTCGCGCCCCCCGGAACGGCCGCGACCAACACGAGCCCCACCGCCCAACCCGGCGAGAGCGAGAAGATGGCGATGAAGCCCGCGGCGAGCGCCGGCACCACGAGCCACTGCATGCCGAGGCCGACCGCCAAGCCGCGCGGCTGGGCGAAGACCTTCAGGAAGTCACCGACCGTCAGCGTGGCGCCCATGCCCAGCATCGCGAGGAAGAGCTGGATGGGCACGAGCACCGCCTCGGCGAATTCCTGGAAGGCGGCCATCGAAAGCGCAGCGACGATCGGATGCAAGGCTGGGCGACCATACGTGGTACCTCATCCGTCGTCGATGGAATCCGCCGACACACCGGGGCCCGCTGCGGCTCCAGGGCTCGAGCCCTCACTGGTCACGCGTGACCGGCCGATCTTCGACGCGTTCCCGTCCCTTCAGCTTCCGTTCGTCGCGCTCGGTGACTTCCCGACGCCGGTCGAGCCGCTCGACCGCCTCGCGCGCGCGCTCGACAGCCGCTCGGTCGCCTTCGTGAAGCGCGACGACCTCAGCTCGCGCATCTATGGCGGCAACAAGGTGCGCACCCTCGAGGTGCTCTTCGCGCAGGCGCTCGAAGAGGGGGCGACCCACATCTACTCGACCGGTGCGTTCGGCACGAACCACGGCACGGCGATGTTGCTCCACGCACCGCGTGTCGGGTTGCAGCCGGGGCTCGTGCTCTGGCCGCAGGACATCTCGACCGCCGCGCGGGAGAACTTCGAGGTGCTCGTCGGCACCGACGTCGGTCGCCGCCCCTCACCGATGCTGCTCCCCCACTGGTCGGCCTTGCCCTTCGGGATGGCGTGGGCCGAGCACGTGCACCAACGCCGTGGCGAGCGACCCTTCGTCATGGTCCCCGGCGGCGCCACGCCCCGCGGCGCGATCGGCTACGTCTCGGCGGCGTTCGAGCTGGCCGAGCAGATCGAGCGCGGTGACCTGCCGGCGCCACGTCGGATCGTGATCGCCGTCGGCTCCACCTGCACCACCGCGGGCCTGCTCCTCGGGACGCACCTCTGCGCTGCGCGCGGCTTCGGCTGGCGCTACCCGCCGACGATCCACGCGGTGCGCGTGACGCCGTGGCCGGTGACGGCGCACTCCCGCATCGTGAGCTTGGCCGTGCGCACCGGCGAGCGTCTCGCGGAGCTCACGCGTGATCCCTCGGCGGCGGTCTCGCGGGCCCGTCTCGGCGCGACTCTGGCGGTCGACGGATCGCAGCTCGGTCCCGGATACGGGCTCGCGACCGACGCAGGGCGGCGGGCGATCGTGGCCTTTCGCGAGGCGGCGGGTTTCGAGCTCGACACCACCTACAGCGCCAAGGGCGCGGCGGGCCTCGTCGCCCGCATGCGCATGGACGATCCGGGGCCGATGCTCTTCTGGTCCACGAAGTCCACCGCGCCCCTGCCGCCCTCGGTGGCGGCCGCGGATGCGCGCGCTCCTCGTGCGCGCCGTTGGCTCGAGCGCGCCTCGGCTTCTTGACAGGATCCGCACGACTCCGTAGCCCAGTGGGGCGTGGGCGACCCCGACCAGCTCGGCTTCTTCTTCGGCGATGCGGAGCCACCCGCGGTCGACATCCCGGACGACGACGAGCCAGAGCGCGTCGCCGCGCCGACCCGTCGCCCGCCGGTGATCGAGCCGCGCCAGGCGCGAACGCTCGCCGATGAGCTCGGTGCGCGTCTCGGGACCCCGGTGCGGCTCGTCATCACCGACAACCGCACGGCGATGTTCTCCGCGCGCAAGCGGGAAGGGCGCTTTCACGTGCGCGCCAACCACGTCTTCCTCGACGCGGGACCGGCCGTGATCGACGCGATGGCGGCGGCCATCCACCGCGTGCCCGGCGCGCGCGCCACCCTCCGTGACTTCCTTCGTGAGCGGAAGGAAGCGATCCGTCCGACCCAGCGGAAGCCGAAGCGTCGGCCCATCGTCCGGACTCGCGGCGCGCACCACGACCTCGAAGACATCTTCGACGAGCTCGAGCGGGTCTACTTCCCGGACGCGATGACCGGCGTGGCGATCACCTGGGGGCCGAGGCTCAGTCGTGGCCGCCGTCGTCGTCGGCGCTCCATCCAGCTCGGCCTCTACATCCCGGACGACAAGCTCATCCGCATCCACCGGGCGCTCGACCAGGAGTGGGTCCCGCTCTTCTACGTCCAGAGCGTGGTCTTCCACGAGATGCTCCACCACTGCATGCCGCCCAAGCGGCGCGGCAATCAGGTGGTCTTCCACACGCCCCAGTTCCGGGCGCTCGAGAAGGTCTTCCCCTACCACCGGGAGGCCGAGCTCTGGGAGAAGCTGCACCTGGACCGGCTCCTGGCGACCTGAGCCTCTCGCCGATGGAATCCCCGGCCCGATTCCGTGTTAGATCCTGTCGTCATGGTCTCGCCGATGGAACCCAGCTCGCGGCCCACGGACGACAGCGACTCCAAGGTCCTCTACTTCGCGATCGGGTGCGCGGTGTTCCTCGTGGTCGGCCTCTGCGCCGCCAGCGGCCTCGGCGTCTGGTACCTGACGCAGCGTCAGGAAGACGTCGTCACGGCGCCGGTGCCCTTCGAGGAGCCGAAGCCGCCCCCGACCCAGCCGCCGCCGACCCAGCCCGGGCGACCCATCGTCCCCGGGGCGCCGCCCGGTGGGCCGACCCTCCCGCCGCCGCCTTCGGTCCCGACGGCCCCGCGGATCGTCAACGCGACGGTGACCGCCATCGACGGCTCGACGCCGGTGAACGTGGGCGCGACCTGCAACTTCAACGTGCGCCGCCAGCCGCGCCCCGACCTGCCCATCGGCTACTGGTGCAACGCCCAGGTCGTCTGCGGCGGCAAGCTCCTCTACGGTGGGCCGAACTCGGGCTACTTCCCCTGCACCGTCGGCGACTCGCCGCCCAGCGTGGTCGGCTCCGACACGATGACGACCGCCGAGGACACGGACGCTTCCATCGACCTGAACACGACCGCTGGGACGCTCACGATCCGTGACGACGCCAACGGGGTCCACGGGACCTACACGCTGACCGCGCGGATCGACCGGGTCCTCTAGGCTCGCTCCATGGCTCGCCGCCGGAATCTGCGCTCGATCTCGACGCCCATCATCCTGGGCGCCGTCAGCATCGTGCTCAGTCTCGCGCTCCTGGTCGGCTGGACGATCCTCCTCGCCAACAACCTGGCCGAGAACGACGACGCGACCCTCGACGTCTGGCTGCTCGTCGTCGGCACGGTCTCGTTCATCGTGGTCGTGACGATCCTGCTGCTGATGTCGCTCTACCTCGCGCGAGAGATCCTCGAGGTGCGCCGGCAGGACACCTTCATCGACAGCGTCACCCACGAGCTGAAGAGCCCGCTGGCTTCCCTCAAGCTCTGCCTCGAGACGATGGTCCGGCCGGACCTGCCCGAGGAGAAGCGCGAGCAGCTCCACGGCATGATGCTCGGGGACGTGGAGCGGCTGACCTCGTTCATCGACGACGTCCTCCAATCGACGCGGCTGGCGAGCGCCGGCTCGGTGGGCATCAACCTCTCCGACGTGGAGCTGCGTGCGCTCGTCGAGAGGGTCGCGATCAGCAGCGCGATGCGCCACGCGCGCCCGGAGGGGATGGTGACCATCGAGATCCCCGAGTCGATGGTGGTCGTCACCGACGAGGCGGCGCTCGAGATCGTGCTCAAGAACCTCGTGGACAACGCGCTCAAGTACTCGCCGAAGGACGCGGGCATCGAGATCGGCGCCGAGCGCGACGAGCGCGGCCGGGCGATCCTCGAGGTCCGCGACCACGGGATGGGCATCGAGCGCCGCCACCTGAAGCGGGTCTTCAACCGCTTCTTCCGCGTTCAGAAGCCCGAGGTGCGCCAGCGCCGGGGCACCGGCCTCGGCCTCTTCGTGGTGAGCGCCCTGGTGCGGAATCTCGGAGGCAAGGTAGAAGCAGAGAGCGAAGGGGAAGGACAAGGAACGACCATGCGGATCACGCTCCCGGCGAACGACGAGATCAGCGCCAAGGCAGGGGACCGCCAGTGACGCAGCGGCTCCTGGTGGTGGAGGACGAGGATCACCTCGCGGCGGGCCTCAAGCTCAACCTCGAGCTCGAGGGCTACGAGGTCGACGTGGCCGGGACCGCGCGCGAGGCGAGCGAGAAGCTGGTCCAGCCCGAGGGCTACGACGCGCTGGTGCTCGACGTGATGCTCCCGGACCTCGACGGCTTCGAGCTCTGCCAGCGCCTCCGGAAGGCGGGGCACTTCGTGCCGGTCATCATGCTGACCGCTCGCTCGAGCGCCGAGGACCGCGTGCGTGGCCTCGAGGCCGGCGCCGACGACTACATGGTCAAGCCCTTCTCCCTCGACGAGCTCCTGGCGCGGGTGCGCTCGATGCTTCGCCGGCGGGAGTGGGAAGCGCAGAACGGCGAGCACGAGTCGGCCACGCTGAGCTTCGGACAGGTCGTGGTCGACTTCGACACCCACGAGGTCAGCGTCGGTGGCGAGCCGCGCAAGCTCACCCAGCTCGAGCTGGACCTGCTCCGCTACTTCGCGGAGAACGCCGGTCGCGTGGTCAGCCGCGACGAGCTCCTGCAGAAGGTCTGGAAGCTCCGGAACTACAGCCAGACGCGCACGGTGGACAACTTCCTCTCGCGGCTCCGGCGGCACTTCGAGCCCGACCCGAAGGCGCCGATCCACTTCCTCTCGGTGCGTGGCGCCGGCTACAAGTTCCTGCCCGATCCGTGAATCGAGTTCCGGCTTCGACCGCCGGAACCCTCTGTATCGCCAGCGTTTCCGGTTCGTCGTCGCCCCATGACGGAGCGATGACCGAACTATGACCAAGCATCGCCGAACCATGACGGACGGAGATCCGCCGACGGCTTACACCGTTGGCCATGGCAAGCAGTACCGACGCCGTCCCCGAGTGGATCGAGAAGAAGAAGCTCGACTGGGGTGGGGCCATCCCCTTCATCCTCTGCCACCTGGTCGCCTTCGGGGCGATCTGGACCGGCATCACCTGGCAGGCCGCCGTGGTCTGTCTCGTCCTCTACGTCGTTCGGATGTGGGGCGTCACCGCCGGCTACCACCGGTACTTCTCCCACCGGACCTTCAAGACCAGCCGGGTCTTCCAGTTCATCCTCGCGTTCATCGCGATGAGCTCGGCGCAGAAGGGCGTGCTCTGGTGGGGCGCGCATCATCGGCGCCACCACAAGCACTCCGACCAGCCAGGCGACATCCACAGCCCGGTGCTCGGCGGCTTCTGGCACAGCCACATGGGCTGGCTCTTCTACGACGGTGCGAGCGACACCGACATGGACAAGATCAAGGACTTCGCGAAGTACCCGGAGCTCGTCTGGCTCAACAAGTACTTCCTCGTCCCCCCGACCGTCCTGGCCGTCGCTTGCCTCACCTTCTTCGGGCTCCCCGGCCTGATCGTCGGCTTCTTCTGGAGCACCGTCCTTCTCTGGCACGGCACCTTCTTCATCAACTCGCTCGCCCACGTCTTCGGCAAGCGCCGCTTCCAGACCACCGACGACTCGCGCAACGGTGTCTTCCTCGCGCTCATCACCCTGGGCGAGGGCTGGCACAACAACCACCACCGCTACCAGGCCTCCGCCCGCAACGGCTTCTACTGGTGGGAGCTCGACGTCACCTACTACGTGCTCAAGGCCCTCAGCTGGCTCGGCATCGTCTGGGACCTGCGACCCGTGCCGGAGAAGATCCTCGAAGAGGGCCGCGAAGCGGACCGAGCCCGAGCCGCCGGCGAGCTCGCCGACGAGCCAGTCGCCGCGGAGTAGGGTGCGAAGGGGCCCACCCTCACCCTCACCCTCGCCCTGACCCTCACCCTTTCGATGCTGGGAACAACTGGCAGCCGAACGGGACGAAGAACGGGGCATGGCGTTCAACCACACCAAACTCGCGGTCTATCAACACTCTCTCGACGGACTCGAGCTCTGCGATCGCATTTGCAACGAGCTCCCGACCGGCCGGCGCAACGTGCGTGACCAGATGGACCGAGCTGCGACCTCCGTGGTTGCCAAGATCGCAGAGGGAGCCGGAGAGTTCAGTCCTCGTGAGAAGGCCCGCTTCTACCGGATGGCGTGTCGGTCTGCCGTAGAGGTGGCCGCGTGGCTCGACGTCTGCCTCCGTCGGAAGGAGGCAGATCTAGCGACCGCCCACGCAGCCCTTTCGCTATACGACGAGATCACCGCGATGTTGGTGTCCCTCTCGAAGCGTTCGAAGGGGCGAGGGGTAGGGCGAGGGTGAGGGTGAGGGCGCCCTTCGGGCGCAGCTCTAACTCCCAAACCGGCTCACGAGCGCCTCCACCCGGGTCACGAAGGCTTCGCGGTGGTGGCGCTCGAAGGCCTTCCAGGTGCAGAGCGTCGTGGTGTCGGTGACGCGGTCCACGAAGAGCAGGCCGTCGAGGTGGTCGACCTCGTGCTGGAAGGTGCCCGCGCTGAGGCCCCAGATCTCTCGCTCGATGGGCTCGCCGTGCCGGTCCCAAGCCTCGACCTTCACGCCCACGGCTCGGTCCACCACACCCCGGAGATCGGGGACGCTCAGACAACCCTCGTAGTTCGCGAACGTCTCCTCGGTGATGGGCGTCACCGTGGGGTTCACGAGCACCGTCAGAGGGATCTTCGGCTTGTACGGGTAGCGGGGATTGTCGCCGACCTCGATCACACAGATGCGGCGGTCGTCGTAGACCTGAGTGGCCGCCAAACCCGCCCCCTTTGCGTGTCGCATCGTCGCGATCAGATCGTCGATGAACGATTGAGTCGCCTCGCTGGCGAGCTCGTCGCGGTCGATGACGCGGGCGGGTCGCCGAAGGATCGGCTCTCCGATGGGAGCGATTTCGAGGATCGGCACGTTAGAATCCTCACTCACTTTCGATTCGAAGGTGCGGTGCACCATTACTTTCGTTTGATTCGTGCTTGACAGGAGGTCGAACACCGTTCAGCACACATTGGTGTCCCTCCCCACACATACTACTCCCTCAAACGATGACATGAAGAAGCCCTCCCGGCGCGAGCAGAAGCGGCTCGAGACTACCGAAAGGATTCTCGACGCTGCGATGCGCTTGCTGACCGAGGAAGGTTACGAGGCGTTCACCATCGCTCGGCTCGCCCAAGAGCTGAACTACGCGGTGGGTGCCTTGTATCGCTACTTCAAAGGCAAGGACGCCATCCTGGCGGCCCTCCAGCTACGAGTCGTGGAGCGCATCGAGCGCGACCTCGACATCGTGGCGGAGCTGGTCGAGCGGCGTGTCGCGGCCGACGGGCTAGACCCGAAGACCGCGGCGGTGATCCACGTCTGGGCCGGTGTTGGCGTCTACGAGTCGCTGACCCGCCGGCACCCGACGCATCACAAGCTGCTCTCCCTCTCCCTGGGTGACCCCCGGGAGCTGATTGCCAACGAAGTGGTCGATGCAGGCATCCTCGAGCCGCTCCGGCACGTCCTCGGACGCGTCGGCTCGCGAGTTCAGGCTGCGGTCGAGTGCGGTGCGTTCACGCCGGGTAACCCTTCGCAGCGGACCATCTTGCTCTGGGGTGCCACCCAGGGCGTGATGCAGCTGCGGAAGCTGGGTCGCTTCGATAGCAACCTCGCCACGCGCGATCTCGCCGACCAGCTCTACCTCGGTCTGTTCGCAGGCTGGGGCGCGCCGGTGGAAACGCTGCCGACGGTGCAGAAGGTCTCGCACGAGACTCTCCTGCAGCTCGGCTCGCCCGCTGAGAGCTGAGCTCTCGTACGAGGGGGCCCTGGCGGCGCGCTTCGGCGCGTCGCCGGTCTCCGCTCGTCCGAGCTACTCGCAGACACCGATGGGCACTGGGCCCCAGCGCCGCTGCTGCTCCGTCACCAACAGCTCGTCGGTGCATCGAGTGCCAGCCGTGCAGTCCGAGTCGTCTCGGCAGAACTGGTAGCAGATGCAGCCCGTGGGCGTTCCATCCGCACCGACGAGGTTGACCCGGTGCAGTCCTCGACCACAATCGAGGTCACCCGCACAGCTCTGTAGGGCGCCCACGGTCCCTGGGGTCGTGCAGCCCGGACCGGACTCGAAGGTCACACATGTTTCGTCGGCAGCGCAGCCCGCCGAATCGAAGGGTGAGCATTCGGGCGCCGGCGGGTCGTAACACCGAAAGTGCGCGCACACCTTGCCCGGGGCGCAGTGATCGTCCTCGGTACAGATGTAGTAGCCGTTGGCGTCGATGTCGGCCTCGACGCAGCCGACCATCGCGACGACCATCATCAGGGCCGGGAGCCGCATCAGAAGCGCCCCTCGACGCCGAGGTGACTCGGGCCGAGCGTGAGCCCGTAGGCGGCGCGGTCCGAGACCTTGAGCCAGACGATGCCCACGAGCGCGGCGACCACGCCGACCGCGCCGAGCACGAACCCGCTCCCCGAGCGGCGCCGGGCCCGTTCGTTCGCGTCGTTCGCGCGCGGCCACATGATCTCGTCCTCCGCCTCGGCCTTCGCCGAGAAGGACAGGCCGATGAGCGCCACGCCACCGAGCGCGAGCGCCGCGCCTCCGACGATCGCCAAGATCGGGCCGGTCCGGTTCGGCGGCTCGGCCATGCGCGGCTGGCCGTTCGGCTGCGGCTGGGCCTGAGGCTGGGCCTGCGTTTGCGGCTGGGGAGCGACCGGCGCGCTCTGCTGTGCCGGCTCCGGCGTGGGAGTCGGGGTATTCATGATGATCGGCACCTCCGGCTGCGGCTGCGGCTGCGGCTGGATGATGGGATCGGGTGGGGAAGCGCCCTGGGCGCGCAGCTCCGCGAGCCGACCCTCGACCGTCGCTCGGTGGGGCGAGTCCTCCACCGAGTCGAGGAACTTCGAGTAGGCGCGGATCGCGAGGTCCACGCGCCCAGCCCGGTCGGCCGCGAGCCCCACGTTGTAGAGGAGCCGCGGCCGGCGGCTGCGTGCGTACGCGTCGTCGAAGTGCTCGAGCGCGTCTTCGTAGCGGCCGGCGTCGAACGCGACGCGCCCAGCCTCGAAGAGCGCCCGAGCCTCCTGATCGAGATCGTTGCTCTGCGCGCTCGCGGTCGGTCCCGCGAGCATGGCCCCCCCCACGAGGGCGATGGTCATCGCCAGCGCGCGCATCTCAGGCTCGGAAGACCTCGATCTCGTGCAGGACGATGTCGGTCTTCGGTCGGTTGCCCGGACCACAGGGGACGCGCGCGATCTGCCGGACGACGTCGATGCCGTCGATCAGCTCACCGAAGACCGCGTGACGGCCGTCGAGGTGCGGGGTCGGGACCTCGGTCACGAAGAACTGCGAGCCGTTGGTGTTCGGGCCGGCGTTGGCCATCGAGAGGACGCCCGGCTTGTCGTGCTTGAGGCTCGGGTCGATCTCGTCGGCGAAGCGCCAGCCGGGACCACCACGACCGGTGCCCTGGGGGCAGCCCGCCTGGATCATGAACTCCGGGATGACGCGGTGGAGGATCGTCCCGCTGTAGAGCGGCTTGCTGGACTTCTGACCGGAGGGGTCGGTCCACTCGACGTCGCCTTTGGCGAGCGCCACCCAGTTCGCGACCGTCCGGGGGACCTGCTTCTCGAAGAGGCGCACGGTCATGTTGCCCATGCTGGTCTTGATGGTGGCGCGGAGCTCACCGTCGCCGGGGACGTTGACGGGGGGTGCGGGGGTGTCGGGGTTCAGGCTCATCGGTCTCTTTTCCTCCTGTTGGAAAGGGCTTCCTACCTGTCGTCGGACCACTTCTCAAGTGAGGTCGGCGACCACGCGCTCGAGATCGGCTTCGAGCCCCTCGCTGACCCGGTCGACCAAGGGCTGACGCTGGCTGCGCTTGGTGCTCGCGAAGGACTTCGCCGGCAGCTTGGCGAGCAGCGCCGCCGTCTCGATCGCGCTGTCGAGAAGGGCCTCGGGGGCGACCAGCCGGTCCAGGAACCCGGCGTCCATCGCCGCCTCGGGATCGTGGATCCGCGCGAAGAGCGTCGAGGCGATTCGAGCGCGCCGCTCGAGGCGGGCCTCTGCGAGCTCGGTCACGAACCAGGGCACCGGCAGCCCGATGGCCACCTCGTTGAGCCCGATCTTGAACGCGCCCTCCGCACCGAAGCGCTCGTCCGCGCACAGGAGCAGGACCGCGCCGCCGGCCATGGCATGGCCGCTCGCGGCGATCACCACGGGTCGGGGGTGGAGGTAGACCTTCAGAAAGAGCTCGGCTCCCAGGCGAACGAGGTTCTTGGCCGGCTCCGGGCCGCTGCCCATGACCTTGAGATCGAATCCCGCCGAGAAGCGGCCCTCGCGGCCGGTCAGCACCACCGGCTGGCCCTCGGCCTCGGCGGTGTCGAGCGCGTCCATGAGCGCGTGGATCATGGCGGGCCCGAGGGCGTTGGCCTTGCCGTCGTCCATCTGGATGACGGCCACACCCTCTCGCTCTTCGACGTGGAGGATGGTTTCGGTGGTCTCTTCGGTCATTCCCCCTGATACCGGGAATGGCGACTCGCGGGAAGGCATGCGGGCCGGCCAAACGTAGAGTAGAGAGGAGCCAGTGGACGAGGCCCAAGCACGTGCACGGATCGGCGAGTCGGTCGATCGCTACGTCCTCGAGGATCTGCTCGGGACCGGCGGCTTCGGTGCCGTGTATCGGGCGCGCCATGCGCACATGGGCCGCCAGGTCGCGCTGAAGGTGCTCCACCCGCATCCGCCGCCCACCGAGGAGATGCAGCAGCGCTTCTTGCGCGAGGCACGGGCGGCGGCGGCGATCACCGAGCCGGGCATCGTCCACGTCTACGACTGCGGCATCACGCCTAAGGGCGAGGCGTTCCTCGCGATGGAGCTCCTCGACGGCGAGGACCTGGCCGATCACCTGGCTTCCCGCGGCCCAGTCTCGATCGCGCGCGCGGTCGAGCTCACCATGGCCGTGCTCCGCCCGCTCGGGGCCGCCCACGCCGCGGGCGTGGTCCATCGGGACCTGAAGCCGGCGAACATCTTCCTGACCGCGGGTGGGGTGAAGATCCTCGACTTCGGCATCTCCAAGCTCGAGGGCGATGGAGTCGCGCCGCTCACCAAGACGGGCGTGGTCATGGGCACGCCCCACTACATGGCGCCCGAGACCTTCCGCGGCGCCGCCACGGTCGACCATCGCGCGGACCTCTACGCGGTGGGCGCGATGCTCTTCGAGATGCTCACCGGTCGGCCGCCGCACGACGCGGACACCTATGAGCGTCTGGTGGTGAAGGTCGCGACCCAGCCGGCGCCCGGTCTCGCCACGGCGATCCCGCAGGCGCCCCCCGCGCTGGCTCGGGCGGTGGACCGAGCGCTCCACACCGATCCGGCGCAGCGCTTCGCGAACGCGTCCGAGCTCGCCGCCGCGCTGGCGCCCTTCGAGTCCAACGAGTCGCGGCTCGGCTCGGCGCACACGGCCGCGATGCCCTCGACGCCCCCGGTGGGTCAGGTGCCGATGCCGCAGACGCGGATGGCGGAGACCGCGGGCGAGGTGGCGCAGCCGCAGCCGTCGTCGATGGGGTACCAGCCCTCGCACGCGCCTTCGATGGGTCACACGCCTTCGATGGGCCACACGCCTTCGATGGGCCATCAGCCCTCGATCCCGGCGGCGACGCCCGTCACCCATCCGGGCGCGATGCCGCCTCCGTCGTCGGGGAGCACCCGACGTTGGCTGGTGATCGGCGCGGCGCTCGCGCTGGGCATTGGAGCCGCCGTCGCAGTGCCGCTGGTGCTGGACGCGGTGAGCGGCGCGGATCCGAAGCAGGTCGCGAGCGAGGCGACGGGGACCCAGCCCGGACCCGTCGCGGGCCCGCCGCACGCGGTGCCGGGCCCTTCGCCCGTCCCGGCGCCGACTCCGACGCCGACTCCGACTCCGACTCCGACCACCGATGTCCGAGCTCCGACTCCGACTCCGACTCCGACTACCGACGACCGATCGCCGACGCCGACGCCGACTGCCGACGACCGACCGCCGACACCGACCGCCGACGACCGATCGCCGACGCCGAGCGCCGACAATGGACCCGCGCCGCCGGCTGCGGCGGGTGGTAGCGCCATCCGCATCGGCGAGCCGCGCATCGTCGGCGGGCTCAGCGCCTCCGTCGTGCACGAGCAGGCGACCTCACGAACTGGCGCGATGCGTCGCTGCCGTCAGGCGAGCGCGGTCGACGTTCGCGTTCAGCTCCTGGTGAGCGCCGGCGGCCGCATCGCGATCGCGCAGCCCGACCCGACGCAGGACCCGGGGCCGCCCGAAGCCGCCCGCTGCGTGGCGAACGTGCTCCGCGAGATCGGTCGGCTGCCGGACGCGGGCCAGGGCATCGCGTTCCTCAGCGTGCACCTCCCAGGTCGCTAGGCGCCGAAGGCGCCGCCCTCACCCTCGCCTTCGCCCTCGCCCTCGCCCTGACCCGGCGCTGAGGAAGCACATCGCCAAGCGCGCTGACCCCTCGCCCTTTCGCTCGTGTCGGGCGGTGAGACCCGTGCATCCCTCAGGGCGAGGGTGAGGGTGAGGAGCGCCTGTGGCGCTTGCGCCTTCGGCGCTAGCGGAGGCCGTCTGCCAGGAAGCGCATGATCCGTCCCTGGAGCGCGCGTGCGACCGCGGGGTCCGCGACCATGTGGGTCGAGCCCGCGAGCACGACGAACTCGTGCGGTGCGCCGGCGCGCATCAGGGCGTCGCTCATCTTCAGCGCGTGTACGAAGTACACGTTGTCGTCGCTGGTGCCGTGAATGATCATCAGCGGTCGCTCGAGGTCGCCTGCGTGCGTCAGCGCCGACGAGGCGGCGTAGCCTTCGCGGTTCTCGTCGGGGAGCCCCATGAAGCGCTCGGTGTAGTGGGTGTCGTAGTCGCGCCAGTCGGCGACCGGCGCGCCGGCCACGCCGACGCGGAAGACGTCCGGGCGCTGCATCACCGCGTGGGCGGAGAAGTAGCCGCCGAAGCTCCAGCCGTAGACGCCGACCCGCTCCAGATCGAGCTCCTCGACCTGCGCGCCCACCGCCTGCAGACCCGCGACCTGATCGGCCAGTGGGATGTCGATGAGGTTGCCGCGCACCGCGCGCTCCCACTCGCGACCGCGGTAGGGCGTGCCCCGGCCGTCGACGCTCACCACGATGAAGCCGTGGTCCGCCTGCCACTGCTCGCGGAGGTAGCGGTCCCGGCCCTTTCGCACCTTCACGTAGCCAGGACCGGCGTAGACGGAGAGGAGCACGGGATAGGTGCGGCCTTCTTCGAAGTCGCGCGGTCGAATCACCACCGCGCGGTAGTCGCGTTCGCCCACCGTCAGGAACTCGGGCTGGGGCGTGAACGGCGGCGCCTCGCTCGCGTCGCGAATCGAGTGAAGCAGGTCTTCGGCGCCGTGCCGAACGGCGATCCGCATCCCGTCAGCCTGGGTGTCGGCCACGTGGACCCACAGCGGCTGTCCCTCGTGGTCGCCCCCGAACGAAGCGTCGTGCCAGCCCGGCCGCTCGGTCACCTGCCGCGGCTCGCCCTCGAGGGGCACACGCACGACGTGCTGCTCGGTCGGATCCGCGCTCGCGAGGACCCACACGGCCTTGCCGTCCTTCTCGACCCCGAGGGTCTCCCGGTAGCCGAGCTCGGGTGAGGTGAGCGCCCGGACCAGCTCGCCGTTCTCGTTCCGGAGCTCGAGCTGCCAGGCGCCCTCGCGCTCGGTGCTCCAGAGCAGCTGCGGTCGTGGCCCAGTGGTGATCCACCGGGGCATCGAGTGGTCGAGGTTCAGCCACGCGGCGTCGCGCTCCTCGAGCAGGCGCGCCGTGCGCGCAGTCTGCGGGTCGATGGTGAGCAGTCGCTCGAGCTGCTGGGCGCGATCCTGGACCAGGATCGTCAGCGGTGCGCCCTCGGTCCACACCACCTTGGTCAGGTAGGGGAGCGCCTCGTTGTCCCAGCTCACCCAGCGGGTCCGCGCGTTGCGGATGTCGACCAGACCGAGCCGCACCTTCGCGTTCGTCGTGCCGGCGCGCGGGTAGGGCGAGCCGTGCGGCGCGGCGCTCGGGTCGATCGGGTTCGAGGCGAAGAGCGTCTCGACCTCGGACTCGTCGTTCTGCTGGAAGAGGATCGTCCGGGAGTCGGGCGACCACCAGTAGCCGTGGTAGCGGCTCATCTCCTCCTGCGCGACGAACTCGGCGAGGCCGTTGCTCACGGTCTCGCTCGCGTCGCTGGTCAGCTTCTTCTGGGTGCCTCGCTCGATGTCGATGACCCAGAGCTCACGTTCGCGCACCGTCGCCACGTAGCGTCCGTCGGGCGAGAACTGCGGGTCGTTCGCGTAACCGCCGTCCGAGGGAAGCTCGCGAATGGCGCCCTCGCTGGCGTTCCGTTGGACCACGAAGAGCTTGCCGCTCAGCGGCACGAGGATGCGCTCGCCGTCGTCCGAGAGCTGGAAGCTGGTGATGCCCCGCGCGGTGAGCCGGAGCCGCTCGCGCAGCGCACGCTCCTCGTCGCTGAGCTCCTCTTCGGTGCCGCGGAGCAGCTGCGCGGTGGTCAGCACCTCTCGCTCCTGCCCGCTCTCCAGGTCGAGGGCGTAGAGGTTCCGTACCGAGTCGCGTGGGCCGGAGCGAAGGAAGAGTACCTCCCTGCCGTCGGGCGTCAGCTCGAAGCCGGCTGGGCGACCGCTGCGGAAACCGCCCGTCGCCGCGTAGATCTCGAGGAACCCACCGTCGTCGAACGCGGGCGCTTCGCGCTCCGCGGTCTCGCCGCCGCCGGTCGGCTCGCAGTCCGTTCGGTCGATTGTGGGCTCCTCGGAGCCACAGGCCAGGGTCAGTCCGAGAAGGAGAGTCCGCGCACGGGTCATCGCGGCGGACCCTACCGCCGGTCGCTCCCCCACGCCATCGCAGGGTATTCGGTCCGTGCGGCGGGCTCGGGGCATCCTTCGCCCATGGCTCGACTCGCATTGGCACTGCTCCCTGGTCTGGCGCTCTTCGCGCTGGCGTCTCCCGCTGGCGCCCAGGAGCGGGAGCCGTATCAGCTCGAGCGCGTTCGCATCGGCGCGAGCCTGACCTACTCGAGCTTCGAGCAGCAGGTGAAGTCGGAGATCGGTGGGACGTCGGTGGAGCCGCTCGTGGTCGACCGGGCCTTCGGGCTGCACCTCACCGCAACCGCGAACCTCTGGCGCTTCATCCGTCTCGGCGTCTTCTTCCAGATCGACGCAGGCAACCGCTCGATGGGCCGCTTCGAAGGACTGATGGCGGGCGAGCCCGAGGTCACGCAGCTGATCGAAGGACGCTACTGGGAGGTCTGGCTCGGCCCGCTCCTCCGGCTCCAGTGGCGCTTCCTCGCCGCCGAGATCGGCTACGGCCTGGTGGGCGCTCGTCGCGACCGGGCACGGGTCGACCTCCCGGATGGGGCCGGCGGCACGAGCGATCCCTTCCGGACCTCCCCGAGGGTCGCGTGGCACTTCGCGCTCGCCGCCTACGCTCCGGTGCACCCCGAGATCGACATCGTGATCCGAGTCCAATACCGCGTGCGCTACTACGACCGGCGCAGCAGTTCTTCACTCGAGAACGGCGTGGTCCATGGCACCCAGAACCTCACCCCGACCATCGGCATCGCCTGGCACCGGTAGGCGTCCATTCGGGTCGTCCCTCGACGACTTCCGGTCCGGAGAAGGCCGTCGGAACCATCGAAGGCAGACGAGGGTTTGCCAAGAGAGACGAAAGAAGAGATGAGGACACTCATGTGGATCGAGAGAATTCAGGAGTTCATTGGACTGCCGGACGACCTCCACGGCGCGAAGGTCGCCGGAAGGTATCGGGGCGCCGAAGCGACAGGCGGTCCTGACCGGAGCACTCCCCTGACCGACAGTCTGTGCGACAAGCATGTGAGCGGCTTGTACACGATCGTTTCGGGGGCGATAGCCTGGGGGGTTCCACGCGTCGGTCGTCGGGCAGATACGCGTCTGCTCTCGGACTTGTCGGTTGCGCTGTTCTGTTTGCAGCAGCATCCCGCCTACTTCTCCGCCCCGGAGAGTCGCGCTTCCTTGGAGGAGATCGACGAGGCGGATCGTTGGACCGGCCCGATCCTGTACTTCCTCGATGAATGGTTCGATCACCGGATCCGGTCTCACGAACAGTGGCCGGTCTTGCCGCCACATCACCTGACGGGTGGTCTCGTGACGGTCATGCGATTCCTGCTGGGGGCCGAGCACAGACCGCTCTATGACGAATGGGTGGGCGCCATCGTGGAGCGCATGAACCGGCTCGTTCCGTTTCCCGGCCATGCCACGGTGCCCCTCGATGCGACGATGGCGGAATGGCCCGAGCTCTCCGCGATCAGCATGGGGCCAGCCTTGCCACCGCACGTTCTCGATCGGTCCACCACGCCCGATCCGGCGAAGTTCGAGGACCAGAAACGAGAGTTTCTCGGAAGCGTGAACTGGGAGAGCAACGTGTTCCTGCGTAGCCCCGACGAAATCGGGGCGCTGGGTTTCGAAGGCATCCCCTACGAGACGGTCAGGTGACCACGGACGTCCTCCACTCCATCCTCCAGCTCCTCCGGTGGGCGTGATGGTCGTCTACCCCGCCGAGTTCGAGGACGCACGGGGCCGCGCTCGGACGGAGATCCACAACGACGGCAGCGAGCTCGCGCTCTCGTTGCGCGGGGTCGAATTCGTCGGGAGTGACTTCGATGCGCTCGCGCCGACCGCGGCGCGCACCTGGACCGAGCGCGGGAGCGGTTCACGCTCAACGCGGGCGAGCTCTGTGCCTGTCGCCTCGAGTGGACGATGCCTCTGCTGGTCGAGGGCTGAGCCTCGACCCGCTCAGCCGGGCAGCGTGCCGTCGAGGTACTTCTCGAGGTCGGTGTAGCCGTCGCCGTCGGTATCACCGTTGCGGTCGTCGGGGTCGCCCGGCGCGCGGCGCGATCGAGTGCGGGTCGGCCTCCCCGACGACATGGGCGGCACGAGCACGCCCTTCCACACCTCGCCTCGGGTCGCTTGGCACATCGTGACCACGCCGCTTCATCGGCACTCGGTGAAGCCGAAGGTCGAGTCTTCGTAGCACGTGCCGCCGAACGCCCCACAGTCTTGGCGGACGTACTGCAACCCGGGCTGACACCAGAAGCGGTGGGTGCGGTCCACCCAGTCGCTACCCGTTTCGCAGCACCCGACGAGCAAGTCGCCCTCGCACGAAATGACGCCGGCAGTGCAGGCAGGGCTGTCGGGCACTGCGCAGCCTGCGTTGCCGTCGACGAGCGTGCACTCCTGGCCCGCGGGACAGGCAATGCGGCGGACGAGCCCGTCGCAGGTCACCGTGGTGTCGCCTTCGCAGCGCTCGACGAACGTCGAAGGGACGCACGTCGGCGCGCCTTCCGGCAGACAGGTGTCGCTCGCGGCTTCGGGCCGGCCCCGGTACACGTCGTACGCGGTTCCACAGTACGTATCGACGACACTGCCTTGGTAGAACTGCTCCCCGCACTCCACCGTACGCGTGTAGCAGTCGAACTGACAGGTCGTCAGCTCATCGGCACCCGCACAAACGGGAACGAACGTCTCGGGATCGCAGGGATCGCGACCGGGGTCGATACAGCTCGCGCCTCCGGCGCAGGTGGACTCGCAGGTCCCGCCGCGTGCGGCGCAATCGACGTCGGCTTCGTAGTCGAAGGGGTCACCACTGAGGCACGTGTGCAGCACGTCGCCAGTGCACGTGCTCTCGAAGTCGAACGAGTCGCACGACACGAGGTCATCCTCGACGCAGTACTGGCCACGACAGCTCTCGTCATCCGCACAGGGCGTGTCGAGCACCCAGCCGCGTTCGGTCGATGCGAACCCGCCGTTGCGGGTGATGTACACGCTCTCGACGGCCGCGCGGCGGCATTCGCGCTGGAGATCGTCCGTGCAGCGGTCCTCGAACTCGGTGGTGCTCCGTCCCCCAGCATCGACCGTCCAGGTGCACGCGTCGGCCCCCTCGGGGATGCAATCGGCTCCGACGGTGTCGAACGCGGCCACGTACTCGGCGTCCTCTTCGTCGCCGATGTTCTCGTAGATCGTCACGGGGTAGGTCTCACAACGCGTGCCCACTCCGCAGGTCGTGTGCTCCCAGGTCGAGGTGTCCGAGTCACACACGACGGCGACGCCGTCCTCGCAGCGCGCGTCGTCGAGCATCGGTGCGAGATCGGTGAGGTTTCGAATCGAGTGGCACGAGTCGACCCCGGCGTCCGTGGCATCGGGTCGTCCGCCATCGTGTCCAGCGGCGTCCGTGGATGCATGGCTGCCACCGTCGACGAGCCCCGCATCCAAGTCAGAGGACGCGTCGAGGGTCACGTCATCGCCCCCACAGGCGATGCAGCACAGGGTGAGAAGGACCAAGATCTTCATGGACCTGCCTGTTGCGGTTGGCAGCGCGCGATTCAACGCGTGCTGGCCGGGAAGACCACCGGGCGAGCGTATCGCCCGTAGAACTCGGCTCGGTCGCTGACCGATTCTCGTTTGCGCCCGCCGTCGACTTCGCAGAAGAGCGGGTCCGTGAACTCCCGAGGGGCCGCTCGGAGAGGGGCTCGAAGTCACCATGCTCCGAGGTCACCGCTGCGTCGGCGCGGGGTCGGTTGTCCACGCACCCCCCTCGCGCCATGCTCCCGGCGATGGGTCTCCACGTCGGCCGTCTCCTGACCGAGAACGCTCGCCGTCACGGCGAGCGGCCCGCGCTGGTCGATGGCATCGCGGGGACGGTGACCACCTTCGCCGAGCTCGACGCGCGCGCGGCGTCGATGGCCGGTGCCATCGCCCGGCGCGTCGCGCCCGGCGACCGCGTGCTCCTGTGCGCGGAGAGCTCGGTCGATGCGGTCGCGGCCTTCTTCGCCATCGTTCACGCCGGAGCCGTGGTGGTGCCCGTGCCCACGGCGGCGCCGCCCAAGGAGCTCGCGTTTCGTGCGGCCCATGCGGGCGCGAGGCTCGCGTTGGTGGACGAGCACACGCGTTCGCTGACCGCCGAGCTCACCTGCCCGGTGATGCGGCTCGAGGAGCTCGAGGGCCCTGCTCGCCGGCTCTCCGAGTCGCCGGCCGGTGACGCGATGATCCTCTACACCTCGGGCACGACCGGCTCGGCGAAGGGCGCGGTGATCCGGCACGACTCGCTCGTCGCCCACACGGGAGCGCTGGTGCACCACACCCTGGCTCTCGGACCGGACGACGTGGTCCTCGGAGTCCTGCCGCTCGCGCACAGCTATGGCATCCGCATGGCGATCCTCGCGCCCTTCTACGCCGGTGCGCGCACCGTCTTCGTCGCGCGCCACGCGACGGGCGGCCGCTTCGATCCCGACCGCACGCTCGACGCAGCCACGGCGCATGGCGTCACCTGGCTACCGGGCGTACCCACGATGTTCAGCGCGTGGGGCCGCACCGAGGGTGCCCCGTGGGGCGAGCTGCGCTGGGCGCTCAGCGCGGGCGCCCCGCTGGCCGAGCCCGTTCGCGAACGGGCCGAGGTCCGTCTCGGTGCGCCGGTTCGCGAAGGCTACGGCCTGACGGAGGCCACCTTCACCGCCATCGACGCGCCCGCCATCGGCGAGAGCGCGCCGGGCTCGGTCGGCCCCGCGGTCTGGGGCGTCGAGGTGCGCATCGTCGCCGCCGGCGAGCGGCCGCACGGAAGCGAGCTGCGCGTCGGTGAAGAGGGCGAGGTCCAGGTCCGCGGCCAGAACGTGATGGCTGGCTACCTCGACGACCCGGCAGCGACGAAGGCCGCCTTCGACCGAGGCTGGTTGCGGACCGGTGATCTGGGCGTGCTCGACGAGAGCGGCCGGCTGCGGATCGTGGACCGCATCAAGGATCTGATCCTCCGAGGCGGCGTGAACGTGGTGCCTGCCGAGGTCGAGGAAGCGGTCGCGCGCTTCCCCGGGGTCCGGGAGGTCGCGGTCGTGGGTCGGCCCGACGAGCACGTCGGCGAAGAGCTCGTCGCGGTCGTCGCCGCCGACGCGCTCGACCGAGAGGCGCTGGCCGCGCATCTGCTCGAGGAGCTCGGCCACGCGAAGCGGCCGCGCGAGCTCGTGCGCGTCGACGCGCTGCCCACGGGCCCCTCGGGGAAGATCCTACGCCGCACCCTTCGCGATCAGTTGGTCCGCGGCGAGCTCGTGCCCGAGCGCTTCTGAGCTACGAGCGCGCGATCGCTTTGCGGCTCAGCCGGTGGAAGCGCCACACCAGCGCGCACGCGACCACCGCGAGCCCGGCGCTGAGTCCCCACCACAAGCCGACCGGGCCCATGCCGAGCCCGTAGGTCAGCGCGAGGCCGATCGGCAGCCCCAGTCCGTAGTGGCCGATCACGTTGGCGATGAAGACGGGCGTCGTGTCGCCAGCCCCCCGGAGCACGCCCGCGGCGACGGCCTGCACGCCATCGGCGAGCTGGAAGGCCGCCGCGACCTGGATGAGGCTCACCGCCGCGACGATGGCGCCCGCCTCGTCCGCGAGCAGCTCGGCCAGCGGCGCGGGGAACGCCCAGAAGACGCCCGAGCTCACGCCCATGAACGCCAGCCCCATCCCGATCGCCGCGAAGCCGGCGCGCCGGGTGCCGGGCACGTCGCTTCGGCCGACTGCGCGCCCCACCCGCACGGACGCCGCCGCGCCGATGGCGAGCGTGACCTGGAAGGTGAGCGACGAGAGCGTGAGCGCGATGTGGTGGCCGGTGAGGGCCTCCGGTCCGAAGTAGCCGACCAGGAAGGTCACGAGCGAGAACATCCCGACCTCGGCGAAGAGCTGCCCCGAGAGCGGGAGCCCCAGCCGCGTGGCGCGACGAATGGTCGACCACTGGAGCCGGTGCTCGCCCGGCGGTCGTCCGATGCCGATGAGCATGACCAGCGTCATGACGACGGCAGCGAGCGTCGAGGCCCAGCCGGCGCCGGCCACGCCCATCCCCTCGAAGCCGAGCATCTCGGAGCCGAGGATCAGCACCCGCGCGATCGGTACGTTCAGCACGACCGAGACCACCGAGCCGATCAGGATCGGTCGCAGGTCGCCCCGCGCCTGGAGGTAGCCGCGGGCCGCGATGCTGATCAGGAAGGGGATCGTGGCGGGCGTTCGCGCGAGCACGTAGCGCGCGGTCGCGTCCGCGGTGCCCGGGTCGAGCCCGATGTGCGGGAGCAGCTGAGCGATGCCGACGAGCACCCCCATCACGGGCAGCGACGCGATCAGGCTGGTCCAGGCCGCCTGCCAGGCGAAGTGGCCGGCCGCGTCCTCTTCGCCCGCACCGAACGCCTGGGAGAAGAGCGCGTCGAACCCGAGCACGAGCCCGAGCCCCAGGACGGTGACCGAGAAGAGGATGACGTTGCCGAGCCCCATCCCGCTCTGCTCGACGGCCCCGAGCGGCGCCGCGAAGGCCGTGTTCAGGGCGGCGATCCCGGAGTGCGAGAGCTCCATCAGCGCCAGCGGCGCGCAGAGCACCAGCAGCGCCTTCAGCTCGGCACCGAGGCCGGTTCTGGCGGAATCGTCCGTCACCGCGCGAGCCTGGCCCGGCCGGGCGGGTCGCGCATGTCGAAAGCGGCGCGGCAGTGCCCTCTTCGTTAACGCATTTCGGCCCGCGGGCGGGATTGGTAGTCTCTCCGCCGACCATGAAACTCTGCGTCCTCTCTCAGAAGCCCGAGCTCTACAGCACCCGCCGCGTCGTCGAAGCCGCGAGGGAGGCTGGCCACCAGGTCGAAGTCGTCGACTACCTCAAGTGTTCGATGGACATCTCGGCCCATCAGCCGAAGCTGATGGTCGACGGCCGGGAGATCGACGGGCTCGATGCCGTGCTTCCTCGGATCGCTGCCTCGGCCAACTTCTATGGCACGGCCGTGGTGCGGCAGTTCGAGATGCAGGGCGTCTACACGGTGAACACGTCGCAGGCGATCAGCCGTAGCCGAGACAAGCTGCGGAGCCTGCAGCTGCTCTCGCGCAAGGGCATCGCGATGCCGGTGACCGCGTTCGGCCACTCGGGCACGGCGGTCAAGGAGCTCATCGGGACGGTCGGTGGCGCGCCGCTGATCGTGAAGCTCCTCGAGGGCACGCAGGGCATCGGCGTGGTGCTCTGCGAGACCTCGCAGGCAGCCGAGTCGGTCATCGAAGCGTTCCGGAACCTCCAGGCGAACATTCTCGTGCAGGAGTTCATCGCCGAGGCCGCGGGTGCGGACATGCGCTGCTTCGTCGTGGGCAAGAAGGTCGTCGCGGCGATGGTGCGTCAGGCACCGCCCGGCGAGTTCCGCTCGAACATCCATCGCGGCGGCTCCGGTACCAAGGTGAAGCTCACCCCGGAGGAGCGCTCCATCGCGGTGCGCGCGGCGAAGGCCATGAACCTGCGCGTCGCCGGTGTGGACATGATCCGCTCGAAGCACGGCCCGCTGGTCATCGAGGTGAACTCGTCACCCGGGCTCGAAGGTATCGAGCGCGCCACCGGCGTCGACGTGGCCGGCGCCATCGTCAGCTACATCGAGAAGGAGGCGAAGCCCGGCACCTCCGGCGAGGACCGCGTCGAGAAATGACGAAGGGGGCGCCCGTACGCATCGGCATCCTGTCGCGTGAGAAGGACGCCGAGAGCAACCGACGGCTGGTCGAGGCCTTCACGTCGCGTGGTCACGACGCTCGCGTCCTGAACACGATGCGCCTCTCCATCGAGCTGGTGCCGGGGGCGCCGACGCTCGCCTACCGCGGCAAGCCGCTGCCGCGCATCGATGGCGTGGTCCCCCGCATCGGTGTCTCGGCGACCTTTCACGGCGCGGCCGTGCTCGCGCAGCTCCGACTCATGGGCATCTACTCGCCCGTCTCCGCGCGCGGCCTCCGCTGCAGCCGCGACAAGCTGCAGGCGCTCCAGGTCTTCGCCGAGACCTCGATCCCCTATCCGCCCACGGCGTTCGTCTGTCGCCGCTCGGACCTCGGCCCCGCGCTCGACCGACTGGGCGAGCCCCCCTACGTCGTGAAGGTCCTGCAGGGCACGCAGGGCTCCGGGGTGCTCCTCGCGCCGGACCGGCACGAGGCGATCAACCTGGCCGAGACGCTCCTCGATGCCGACCGCCCGGTCCTCCTGCAGCGCTTCATCGCGGAGAGCCGCGGACGCGACGTGCGGGCGGTCGTGGTCGGCGACTCGGTCGTGAGCGCCGTACGGCGCGTCAACGACACCGGCGAGTTCCGTTCCAACGTCCACCGCGGCGCGAAGCCGGAGAAGATCGCCATCGAGCCCGCCTTTGCGGAGACGGCCATCCGCGCGGCTTCCGCGCTCGGGCTCGAGGTCGCCGGTGTCGACATGCTCGAGGGAGCCGACGGCCCGGTGGTGCTCGAGGTCAACAGCTCGCCCGGCATTCACGGCATGGAAGACGCGACCGGCGACGACATCGCTGGCGCGATCGCCGAGCACGTCGCCACGCGCGCCTCGGAATGACTCGCTAGTCGTTCTTCGGGCGGCCGAAGATCTTGGAGCCGGGCTTCACGGACTTGGTGATCCACACGTTGCCGCCGACGACCGAGTCGTGGCCGATGACGGTGTCGCCGCCGAGGATCGTCGCGCCGGAATAGACGGTCACGCGGTCGCCGAGCGTCGGGTGACGCTTGCGGCGGTCGCTGCGGTCGCGGGGCACGGAGAGCGCGCCGAGGGTGACGTTCTGATAGAGCTTCACGTCGTCGCCGATCACGGCGGTCTCGCCGACGACCACACCCGTACCGTGGTCGATGAAGAAGCGCTCGCCGATCGTCGCGCCGGGGTGGATGTCGATCCCCGTGCGGCTGTGCGCGTGCTCGGTGAGGATGCGCGGCAGGAGCGGGACGCCTTCCTGCCAGAGCCGATGGGCCACCCGGTGCGCGGTGAGCGCCGCGATGCTCGGGTAGCTGAAGACGACCTCGTCGATGCTCTCCGAGCTGGGGTCACCTTCGAAGGCGGCCTGCAGATCGCCGTCGAGGAGCCGCCGGATCTCCGGCAGGCTGGAGAAGAGCGCGAGCACCACGTCCTCGCCGGAGCCGGGGCAGGGAGCTGCCGGTCGCTGGGGGGCGAGCGGTACAGGAGAGGACGACGCCGAGGGCGGCGGCGGGTTGCTGCTCCCGCGTCGACCGAGCCAGGCCTCGTAGTTCAGGGCCCGCTCGATCTGCTCGACCAGGAGATCGTGGGCTCGGTAGAGGTGCTCCGCGATCGTGTGTCGCAGGTTGTCGCGGCTCAGTGCGCGGGTGGCGTAGAAGCCGGCGAAGAGCACCGGCTGCAGCTCTCGGAGCGCCTCGATGGCCGCGCGCTTGTTCGGCAGGGCCGCGCTCTCCAGGTTGTCGATCGGGCGACCCTGGTCGTAGCTCTCCACCACCGCGTCGATGGCGGACTCGAGCTCCTTGTACTGCTTCGGCTGGGCCGGCATGGCGTGCCTGGAGGGTATGAAGTCGTAGACGGGCACCGGCAACCAGCCCCGACGTGCGAGCTGCGGGGAAGTTACCTGAGTAGCGCGTGATTCAGACCGGTTGACGGGAGATCCGTGGTCTGGGTGGGTTCGATGGGGTGTCCGCGAACCGAGGAAATGCCGAAGTATTTTCGAGTGTGAGGGGACGACCGCAGGGGGCGTGCTCAGGGCGCGTAGCGCCCTTCAACCGGGCTGAATCACGCGCCAGTTCACTTCCAGCTCAAGACCAGCTTTCCGAAGGTCTCGTTTCGCTCCATGCGGGCGTGGGCCTCGCCCACCTCGCTCATCGGGAGGATGGCGTCGATCACCGGCTTCAGGCGGCCGTCGGCGAAGTGCGGGAGCGCCTCCCGGATGAAGCGCTGGGCCAGGGCGGCCTTCTCCTCGAGCGGCCGGGCCCTCAGCGTGCTGCCCGTGATCCGGGCGCGCTTGCCCAGCAGTAGGCCGAGCGGCATCTCGCCCTTCACGCCGCCCATCAGCCCGAGGACCACGACTCGGCCGCGGAGCGCCAGGGCCTTCAGGTTCTCGGCGAGGTACTTCGCCCCGATGGTGTCGACGATCAGGTCGGCTCCGCCGAGCTGCTGGACCGGATCCGCGAAGGTCCCGTCGCTGGTGTCGACGGCGTGCGCCAGTCCGAGCTCCTTGCAGCGTTCGAGCTTGTCCGCCGACCGAGAGGTGCCGATGACGCGTGCGCCGGCGTTGGCGGCCAGCTGCAGCGCGGCCGTGCCGACGCCGCTCGCGACGGCGTGGAGCACCACCGTCTCGCCCATTCGGAGGTCGCCCTGGGCGAAGAGGGCGTCGAAGGCGGTCAGGAAGACCTCGGGGATGGCCGCGGCCTCCTCCAGGCTCAGGCCGGTCGGAACGGGCAGGAGCTCTCGGGAGTGGACCACCGCGTGGGTCGCCATGCCGCCACCGCCGATGATGGCCATCACCGGGTCACCGACCGCGAAGCCGCTGACGCCCTCGCCGAGAGACTCGACGGTCCCCGCGAGCTCGAGGCCGGGGATGTCGTCGGGGAAGCCCTTCGGCGCCGGGTAGAAGCCCCGGCGTTGGAGCGTGTCCGCTCGGTTCAGACCCGCAGCCGCCACCGCGACGCGGACCTCGCCGGGGCCGGGGTCACGGACCTCGGTGGTGCTCAGCTCGAGGACCTCGGGACCACCGCTCTCGCGGATTCGTACGCAGCGCGCTTCGATGCTCATCGCGCCCTGTGTACCGCAAGCGAGGCCGAGCTTCAGCTGGAGCGCATCTCGAAGCCCCTCGCCGCCGCTACGCGGCCTCCGCACGCCATCCGCAGCCGTCCCCTCACGCTCGAAAATGCGTCGGCATTTCCTCGGTTCGAGGACGCTCCGCCTGACGCACCGAGTCCACGGATCAACTGGCGATTGACTTCAAGATGCGCTCTCGTCGTCGGTCTCGTCGGCGGCGCGGGTGAGATGGACCCAGGTGCCGTCGTCGCGCACGCCGTGCCATCCGTCGGGGAGGCGCGGCGTCGTCCACGTGAAGAGGAAGCGGGCGTCCGCCGGCGCGATGTTCGTGCAGCCGTGGCTTCGGACGTTGCCGAAGGAGTCGTGCCAGTAGGCGCCGTGGAGCGCGTAGCTCCGGTGGTAGTACATGGTCCACGGCACCTCGGCGACGTCGTAGACGCCGTCGGTCGGGTCGTCACCGCGCATGGTGATGCTCACGTACTTGTGGCGAATCCGGAAGGTGCCGGTGGGCGTGTCGTAGCCCTCCTTGCCGGTGGCCACCAGGCTCGCGAAGACCGGGGTGTCCCCCTGGTAGGCGACGATGGTCTGCTCGTCGAGGTTCACGTGGATCCACCGACCGTCCTCGGGCACATCGTCCGGCCGCTCCTCGAGGCGGACGACCCGAACGGCGTCCCGGGGGACCCAGACGCCGTCATCGCTGAGCACGTGCTCGTCGTCGATCTCCTTGACCTCGAACCGAGCGTATTTGGGAGCGACCGATTGCTGCGAGCTGGCGTTGACCACCGGAGTCGTGTCCACGTGGACGAAGGCCATCGGCAGGTTCAGTCCATCGGGGTCGTGAACGCCGGACAGTCGGCTGGCCTGGACCTCTTCGATGGCGGAGCGCGGCACGTAGGCGTTGGCGGCCGTGCGGACCCAGGTCTCGCCGAGGTGCTCGACCTCGTCGGCGACGGTCACGAAGTAGTCCCCGTCCAGCTGCTCGGCGAGGCCGGGAAGCTCCGAGTCCTCGCGAACGCGCTCGAGCTCGCGCTCGGTGGGCAGTCGGTCGAAGCGATGGGCCTCGCGGTCGGTGACCATCGCGTATCGGTAGGGCAGGGGCGCGGACACGTTGGGCGGGGCCGAGACGTCCGGCGACTCCGGCTGCTCGTCGAAGGTCCGGAAGCCGATCGTGGTGCACACGAAGCCGCCCGGGTCGAGCTTCAGCCAACGGCCGCTGCAGTGCTCGTTTCGCCGCACCTCGGTCGCCGGGAGCGCGGTGCCGTAGCGGACCATGCCCTTGCCGCCGCGAGTGCTCCGCGAGGAGAAGACCGGGGCGTCGTGTCGGCGGGCCTGCACCCAGACCTCGGGGTTCTCGTCGTCGACCGCCACGCGCGGCACGGGACGAAGCGCCCACGGGGGCGGTCCAGAAGGGGGACGGGTCAGGAGCCCTTCACGCTCGTTGGTCGTTCGATCGTCGGTCGGAGAGTCAGCGAAAGCGGCCAGCGGGGCGACGAGGGCGATGGCCAACCCGACGGCGGTGGTCGGTTTCCAGGACATCGAATCGCAGCTGAGTCTCCATTCTTAGAACCAGGGCTCCCAGCGTCAACTTCGTTGCTCGAGAATTCCCCGACAAACGTGGGGTGAGGCGCCCAGAACCGCGGGTCTGCGGTACTCTCGGCGCCCAGGAGGGTTCCCGATGGCTCGTCAATCGCTCGCTGCGGCCCTGACGGTCGTGGTCATCGCGCTCGCGCCGCTCTCGGCTCGGGCGTTCTGCGGCTTCTACGTGGGCAGCGCCGACGGATCGCTCGTCAACGAAGCCACCATGGTGGTCCTCTTGCGCGACGGCACGAACACCGTGCTCTCCATGCGGAACGACTACCACGGCCCGCCCGAGGACTTCGCGATGGTGGTGCCGGTGCCGGAGGTGCTCGACGAGGATAACGTGAAGGTCCTCGACGCGGCGATCTTCGACAAGGTCGAGCGCCTCGCTGCACCACGGCTGGTCGAGTATTGGGAGCAGGACCCCTGCGCCCAGCCCGGGATCGGCGAGAACTTCGGCTTCGGCGGGCTCGGCCTGCGCGGGACCGGGCGGGGTGGCGGCGGAACTGGCGAGGCGGCGGCGACGGTGACCGTCGAGGCGGAGTTCGCCGTCGGCGAGTACGACATCGTGATCCTCTCCGCGCGCGACTCTGCCGGGCTCGAGACCTGGCTCCACGAGAACGACTACCGCATCCCGGACGGGGCCGCCGAGCTGCTGCGGCCCTACGTCGAGAACGAGAGCAAGTTCTTCGTGGCCAAGGTGAACGTCGACCGCGTCACCTTCGAAGACGGGCGCGCGGTGCTCTCGCCGCTTCGGGTGCACTACGAGAGCGAGAGTTTCTCGCTGCCGGTGCGGCTCGGGCTGCTGAGCGCCGGAGAGGGGAAGCAGGACCTCATCGTCCACATCCTCGCCAACAATCAGCGCTACGAGCTGGCCAACTACGACAACGTCACCATCCCGACGAACCTCGACGTCGCGCCCGCGGCGCGTGGGCGCTTCGGTGAGCTCTACGCCGCGCTCTTCGACGAGACGCTCGCCAGTCACCCGAACGCGGTCGTGACGGAGTACGCGTGGACCGCGTCGAGCTGCGATCCCTGTCCCGGCCCCTCGCTCGATGCGCAGGACATCCTCACGCTGGGCGGCGACGTCGTTCACGACGGCCCCATCCGGATGTCGATGGGTGGCGGGGGCACGATCGGCCTCGGCAACCTGGGCACCATCGGGCGGCCCATCACGCACACCGGCCGCGTCCGGAGCGGCGCCGTGGCCGTCGACGGCAGCGGGCTCGCGCGAGAGGTCGCGCGCCGGGTGATCCGGCGGCACATCAACGAGGTCCGCTTCTGCTACGAGCAGGGTCTCACGCGGGAGCCGGACCTGGCGGGCCGTGTCGTGCTGCAGCTGGAGGTGACCAGCGAGGGCAGGGTGCGTGCGTCCTCCATCACCGAGTCCGAGATCGACGACGACCAGGTGAAGCAGTGCCTCGCGCAGGCGGGGCGACGCTGGTCCTTCCCGCAGGTCGATGGCGGCGGCACGGTGACCATCACGCACCCGTTCGTCTTCTCGAAGGTCACGGCGCCGCCTCCGAGCCCGCGTCCCAGCTCCAACACCCTCGGCCTCGGGGGTCTCGGGTTCTTCGGTGGCGGTGCCGGTCCCTTCAACGGCTGGGTCCTCACCCGGCTGCACTATCGCTACGACGAAGACAGCCTCGGTGAGGACCTGGTGTTCCGGGAAGCGGACCCGATCATGGGCGGCCGGGAGCACGCCGGCACGTTCGGCGCACCGACGGAAGAGCCCGCGGAGATCAGCCACGAGGCGCAGTCCTCCGAGAGCAACAACTTCCAGGGGCGCTACGTCATTCGCCACGAGTGGGAAGGGCCCATCGAATGCGAGGAGCCGCGGCGCGGCGTCTGGGGCGGCCCGTGGGAGGGCGTGGAGAACACCGGTGCCGGAGCCGGCGGGAGTGGCGCGCTCCCAGCCACCGATCTCTCGCAGGCGCCGCGTGGTGACGCTTCGGTGCTCAACGCGTTGGTGGTCGGGCGCGGCGGAGCCGCGGAGCCGACGCCGGAGGAAGAAGAGGCCGAAGAGGCGGAACCGGAGACGGAGACGCCGGCGGCGGAGAGCGAGGCCGAGGAGTCGGGCTGTGGATGCCGGGTCGTGGCGCCCGCCTCGTCCTCGGCCGGGTGGCTCGCCATCCTCGGGTTCGGAATCGTCTGGTGGCGCCGCCGCGTGGTTCGTGGGCGGTGATTCTGGGACGGAAATGCGGCGCGACGTGACCGTCCTCAGAGTCGATTCGTTCTGAGGGAACCTTTCCCGAGCGCCGAGTTCGTACGCGCCATGCGTTGGCTGGTCTTGCTCTCGATCCTGGGGTGCGCGAGCGCTCCGACCCCGGCTCCAGCGGACCCGAGCGATCCGCCGGAAGGTAGTGAGACCGAGCTGCTCCGGCCCCGGGATGCGCCCGGCGAGATCGCAGGGCTCGGCGACACCATTCGACGACTCGAAGACCTCGCCGCTCGCTCGTCCGAGCCGGCGCCGATCCTGATCCGGCTCGCAGAGGCACTGCAGGAGCGCGCCGCGGCTCACTCGCGGGCGGAGATGACGGCGCTCGACGCGAGCTTCGAAGAGCCGGCCGAGGCCCGCGGCGCGAGCGAAGCGCGGGCCCAGGAGCACGCGACCGCCCGCCTGGCGGACCTCGAGGAGGCCCGCCGCGTGCTCGAGTCCATCGAGCCCTCGTCGTCAGCCTTCGACGAGGCGCGCGAGGCGCGCTTCTGGCTGCTGGCGGAGCGACGCGAATGGGAGTCCGAGTCGCTGGAAGCGGCGCGGGAGCTCCTGGAGCGCGAGACCCGGCCGAGCCTGGTCTCGGCGGCGCACCTGCGGCTGGCGGAGCATTTTTTCATCGAGGCGGACCTCGAGGCGGCGCTCGAGGGCTACGACCGGGTGCTGGCGACCGAGGGCGCGGACCAGCAGACCCGCGCCTACGCGAGCTACAAGCGGGCCTGGGTCCTCTACAACCTGAGCCGCTTCGAGGACGCCGACCGCGCCTTCGCGGACGTCATCACGCTCGCCGAGGGCAACCCCGGCGGACCTCAGCTGGTCCGCGAGGCCGCCAAGGACCGCATCCGGGTGCACGTCTCGCTCCAGAGCTCCCCGGAGCGCGTGCTGACGGTGATCACCGAGAGCACCGAGGACGCCGAGCTCCGCGCCACGCTGGCGAATCGCTACGAGCAGATGCTCCGTGACACCGGTCAGCTCGCCGCGGCCGATGCGTTCCGCGCCGCGCTCCTCCGCTGACCGATCAACCCAACCAGGACTTCACGAGGTGGTGCGCGAGCGACATCGGCGGCGGGTAGAAGAAGCCCTTCGGTGAGCGCAGCTCGTCCTTCGAGAACCAGCGCGCCTCTTCGAGCTCTTCCTCTTCGAGCACCACGTCGCCGGGGCCGGCCTCCGCGAGGTAGCCGATCATCAGCGAGCGCGGGAAGGGCCAGCCCTGCGAGTCGTGGTAGCGGAGGCGGCGCACCGAGAGGCCGACCTCCTCGCCCACCTCGCGGTGCACGCACTGTTCGAGGCTCTCACCGGGCTCCACGAACCCCGCGAGGGCGGAGTACATGCCCTTGGGGAAGCCGTGCTGGCGCGCGAGCAGCGCTCGATCCTCGCGGACGACGAGCACCATCACGGCCGGGTCGGTCCGCGGGAAGGTCCGGGTCTCGCACTGGCTGCAGATCTTCGCGAAGCCCGCGTCCTCGGTGGTCAACGCGCCGCCGCACTCCGCGCAGTGGTTCGTCTTCCGGTTCCAGCGCGTGATGCCGCGTGCGTAGGCGAGCGGCTCGAAGTCGGGCGTCGCCATGAAGGCCCCGGCCATGCGCAGATCCTGGAAGCGCCCCTCGATGCCGAGGCTGCTCGGGTCGTCGATCGCCGAGAGGTCCACGGCGAAGACGGGCGCACCGGAGCCGTCGACGCCCAGGAAGACCGGGTGCTCGCCAGCGTCGAGCGCGGCCCGGGCCGCCGCGCCTTCGAGCGCGATGGGCTTCGGTGGCCGGTCGCCGGTGACCAGGCTCCGGTTGCGCCAGATCGGGAGCACCCGAGCTCGGGCGCGAGCCTCGGTGAGGGCGGCCTGGTCCTTTCGGAGCTCGGCCTTTCGGTCGACGATCACCCGCCGAGCTTCGCGAGCCCGCGCCGGACGTAGTTCGGCTGAGCGAACGCGGCCTGGTGGATCGCGTCGTTGTAGTAGCGGCAGCCGTTGATGATCGGCGCGGCGCGGCCGTGGTCGAGGTTCAGGTGACCCTCGCGGTCCGACGCCCAGGTCCAGCTCCAGATGCCGGAGGCGTAGAGCGGCACCGGACCGAAGTAGGGATGCACGTGGGCGAAGAGCTCGCGGAGCTTGCCCTGGGTCTCGAAGAAGACCTGCTGCATCAGGATCGGGGTCTCGCTCTGCATCGCGAGGACGCCGCCCGGCTTCATCATGCGCTTGCAGGCGGCGAAGAACTCCTGCGCGAAGAGCACCTCGCCCGGGCCCACCGGGTCGGTGCCGTCGAGGAGGATGACGTCGTACTTCTCCTCGTCACTGTTCTTCACGTAGTCGATGCCGTCGGCGAAGCGGAGGTCGAGCCGCGGCTCGTCCCACGCGGTGCCGATCATCGGCAGGTACTCCTTGCAGGCCTCGACCACGCCCTGATCGATCTCGATCATCACGCAGGTCTCGACCCCCGGGTAGCGGAGCACCTCGCGGACCGTGCCGCCGTCGCCGCCGCCGATCACGAGCACCCGCTTCGGGTCCTCGGCGGTGAGCATCGCCGGGTGGGTCAGCATCTCGTGATACATGAACTCGTCCTTCACGGAGGTCATGAACACGTCGTCGAGCGCGAGCGCCCGGCCATAGGCCTTCGTCTCGAAGATCTCGATCTTCTGGAACTCGGACTTCCCGGAGTAGAGCGTCTCGATCGACTCGAGGCTCAGGCGGGTGCCCTGAAAGGTCTCTTCGTACCAGAGCGTCATGCGCAGCCCATAGCACGGGCGAGCGCGGACGCGCGAGGCCTCAGAACGCCAGGCCGAGCTGGATGCCGCGCGGCTGGTCGTACATCTGGACCCGATCCTGGTGTGCGACCCGGACTTCGACGTCTTCGCCCTTCAGCGCGTCGAGGGCCCGCGCGCGGGCCCGCTGGGGCGAGTTCGCCTTCTGACTGAGGTGCATGAGCATGACCCGCTCGAGCCGATGCCGGGCGAGCCGCCGGATCAGCCGGGCCGCCTCGGCGTTCGAGAGGTGCCCGTGGGGCGACGCGATGCGGTCCCGGACGAAGCGGGGGTATTCGGCCGTCGCCAGGAGCTCCGGCTCGTGGTTGCTCTCCAGCAGGAGGGTCCGGCAGCCGCGGAGGTGCTTCTCCAGCGAGCGCGGGACTCGGCCGAGATCCGTCACCAGCCCGACCTGGTCCCCTCCGTCGTCCTCGGCGACCACGGCGACCTGCGGATCGTCGTGGGGAATCGGGGAGAAATGCAGGCGCATCCCGTGGATCCGAATGGTGCTGCGCGGGTCCAGCCGCTCGACCCGGACGTTCGCCAGGTCGACCTGTCGCTCCGTGCTCCGGCTGACGTGGACGGTCGCGTCGAGGCCCTTGGCCACCCGGGCGGCGTGGGCCACGTGGTCGCCGTGGGCGTGGGTCAGCACCAGCGCGTCGACCGAGTCGAGCTCGCGGCCGCGGGCTTTGAGGTATCGACCTCGAATCTGTCGGAGCGAGAGCCCCGCATCGACGAGGACCCGGGTCCCGTCGGGCGCTTCGAAGAGAGTGGCGTTGCCCTGGCTGCCGCTCCCGAGAATCGTGACCCGCACGGCCTTGGTGGTAGGCGATGGGATCCAGCGGGGCAAGCTTTCGCAGGTTCAGACCCCGTTTGGGGCCAGAAGGCTTGATCGGGGGCCGCCGCGACCCGATCATCACGCCCGTGACCGACGAGAAGGACGAGGCCCCATCCGAGCCGGAGAGCGCCGACAAGCCCGAGGCCGCCGAGGAGACCCCAGCGCTCCCGACGACCGCGCCCGACGACCTGCCCTACGACGCGGTGCTTCTCGTCTCCTTCGGTGGGCCCGAGAGCCGGGCCGACGTGATGCCCTTCCTGGAGAACGTGGTCCGCGGCAAGCGGGTCCCGAAGGAGCGGTTGCTCGCGGTGGCGGAGCACTACTACGCGCTCGACGGGGTGAGCCCCATCAACGCCCAGAACCGAGCGCTCATCGAGGCCCTCGAGGCCGCGTTCGCCGAGAAGGGCCCCGAGCTGCCCATCTACTGGGGCAACCGCAACTGGCACCCGATGCTGGCGGACACCCTCCAGCAGATGAAGGACGACGGCATCAAGCGGGCGGTGGCCATCTTCACCAGCGCCTACTCGAGCTACTCCGGCTGCCGGCAGTATCAGGAGAACATCGCCGCTGCGCGCGAGCAGGTCGGCGAGGGCGTCCCCTTCGTCGAGAAGGTCCGGACCTTCTTCAACCACCCGGGCTTCATCGACGCGGTGGTCGCTCGGACCGAGGAGGCGCTCGACGAGCTCCCGGGTCAGCGGCGTGACGCCTCTCGGATCATCTTCACCGCCCACAGCATCCCGATGGTGATGGCGGAGCACTGTGACTACGAGAAGCAGCTCCACGCGGTGGCCGAGGTGGTCTCGGAGCGGGTCTCGAAGCCCGAGTACCAGCTCGTCTACCAGAGTCGCAGCGGCCCGCCCGAGGTGCCCTGGCTCGGCCCGGACATCGTCGAGCACATCGAAGCGCTCGGGCTCATCGGCACCACGGACGTGGTCGTCGTGCCCATCGGTTTCATCTCCGACCACGTCGAGGTCATCTGGGACCTCGACCGGGAGGCCCAGGAGGCGTGCGCGGAGCAGGGCATCGAGATGGTCCGGGCGAAGACCGTCGGGACCCACCCGGCGTTCGTGGAAGGGCTCCGCCAGCTCGTGCTCGAGGTGACCGAGGGCGTCGAGGGCAAGCCCCCGACGGTCGGGCCCCTGCCGCCCCGGGCCAACCCGTGCGCCCCCGGGTGCTGCGACTACCCGCGGCCGGTCCGGAAGAAGCGGCCGAAGCCCGCCGAGGAAGAGACGAACGAGGCGCCGGCGGCCCCCGAGGCCGAGGAATCAGAATAGCGACGTCGCTTGCGCCCGTTCCGGGGCGCGTTAGCTTCCGCCGTTGCCGGCTCGGTGTGCGAGCGGCACAGGAGAACCCATGGCTCACGATCCCCGCGACCTCATCTGCGAGCTCTGTCGCCAGTTCTACACCCAGGGTTGGGTGTCCGGGACGGGCGGGGGCATCAGCATCCGCGAGGGCGACAAGGTCTACATGGCCCCGAGCGGCGTTCAGAAGGAGCGGCTGAAGCCGGAGGACCTCTTCGAGCTCGACGCCGAGGGCAACGTCCTGAAGGCGCCCGCGGGCAACCTCAGCGCTTGCGCGCCGCTCTTCTTCAACGCCTTCCGCATCCGCGAGGCGGGGGCGGTCATGCACAGCCACTCGGTCAACGCGCTGCTCGCCACGCTGATCAGCGGAGACGAGTTCCGGGTGACCCACCTGGAGATGATGAAGGGCATCCGCGGCGTCGGGTTCCACGACGAGCTCGTGGTCCCGGTGATCGAGAACACGGCGCACGAGCACGAGCTCGCCGACTCGATGGCCGCGGCGATGGAGGCCTACCCGAAGTCCTTCGCGGTGCTGGTGCGCCGACACGGCGTGTACGTCTGGGGCCGCGACTGGGTCGAGGCGAAGCGACACGCGGAGTGTTACGACTACCTCTTCGAAGCTGCCGTGAAGATGCGGCAGCTCGGGGTGGACGCGGCAGAGCCGCCGGCTCAGAAGGCCGAAGCCGCGCAGTGAGCGCGGACGGAGACGAGTGATGGAAGCGACCTGGCGAGACGACGGAACCCCGATCAGCAGCGAGCGCCTGACCGATGAGGGCGTGCTGAACGAACAGCTCGCGCTCGAGCCGAGCGCCTACCAGCCGAAGATGGACGAGCTCAAGGACGAGCGCGGCTACATCGAGCAGGATCAGGTCGAGCTGCGGCCCGACACTCCGAACCTCGACGCCATCTGCGCGAAGTTCGACGACGAGCACCTGCACGACGAGGACGAGGTCCGCTTCGTGCTCGAGGGCGAGGGCATCTTCGACATCCGCAGCAAGGACGACAAGTGGATGCGCGTGAAGGTCGAAGCCGGCGATCTCATCGTCGTGCCGAAGGAGCGCTACCACCGCTTCGAGCTGACCGACGCGAAGACCATCCGCTGCGTGCGCCTCTTCCAGGACACCAGCGGCTGGGTCCCGAAGTACCGGTGAGCTGAGCCGCGAAGCGGCGAAGCAAACTCCTCACCCTGACCCTCGCCCTCACCCTCACCCTGTGTTCGGGTGCGAGGTGCGTACGTCGGGGCTGCCCACTCCGACGCCAACTAGGGTGAGGGACAGGGCGAGGGTGAGGGTGAGGTGAGCTCGCCTGCGGCTCGCTCAGCGCACCAAGCTCGCTCAGCGCACGAGGCTAGCGAGGTGCGGCATCGACTTCGCCGCGACGCCGAAGGTCTCGCGCACGAGCTCGGCGGTGCTCAGGTGCGAGCGGTCGCGCATCTGACCGAGCTGCACGCGGACGGTGCCGTGGCTTCGTCCGAGGAGCTTGGCGACCTCGCGGCGCTGGTCCTCTTCGAGGAGCGCGCGCAGGAGCTCGAGGTGGGCCGCCGTCAGGTTGTAGCGGTCGGCGACCTCGGTCGCGGCGATGTTCTTCGCGAGCTGGTAGGTCTCTTCGTCGCTCGTGCTGCTCTGACCGGTCGCGAACGCGAGCCGCACCCAGTCACCGCTGACCGCTTCCCACGAGTTGCCCGGCCGAACCGCCGCGCCGATCGTGAGCATCGCCGTCGCGATCTCCATCGTGCATCGGCGCGCGTCCACGTAGAGCGCGGAGCGGGTGACGATGTCGTTGCCGAGGAAGAACTCGACCAGGTGGTCTCGGTCCATGTCGGAGCCGCGCACCGCGCACCCGATGAGCAGCAGGTCCGGCGCGTCGCTCTCGTCGAGGCGGCTGGTCGCGTCCTCCAGCTGGGTGACGCGCGTGACCTGACCCGGCGCGAGGGCCTTCCGCCACGCTTCCGCACGATCGTCGTCCGATTCGATCAAGAGGACCCGGCCCGGCGCAGCGCGCCTCGGCCGTAGGTGGGTCCCCGAGACCGGATCGACGAGAGCCGAATGGTCGCGAGCGTGAGTCACCATGAGTTCACAGAAAGATAGCGGCCAACCCACCCCTAGAACAGTGGGAAAATCCGTTCTCGCTTCTCGAAGATCCTTGCGATCCCCGTCTGGGGAGCGATTCCGAACGGTGTTCGGCCCTGTGTCAGCCCTCCCAGGGCATCGGGTAGGCGAACTGGGTCATCGGCCGCATCGGCTTCGCTTGGAGCTCCAGCTCGTCGACCAGGAGGCTCGGGGCGATCGTCGTGACCGGCACATAACCGCTCTCGGCCCCGCACCAGGCGTTGTCGACCTCTTGCCGGGCGCCGGCCGCGATGATGCTTCGGACGGCGTTCAACGGGGTGCCGACCAGGTCCAACCCGCGGACCAGCTCCTGCCTCCCGTCGGGGAAGACGCGGGCCGCCAGGTCCACGTCACCGAGGAAGGCCTGGAAGTCGTAGGCGTCGGTGGACGTCTCGCCGCTCGACGCCTCGAGGATCCGCAAGCCGTAGGGCGCACCCTGCGCGCGGATCTCGTCGAGGAAGGCCGCCATCAGCGCATCGTCGTCGAGTCCGTGGTGCGCCTCCATCACCGTCACGCCCATGCGGCTGATCGCGCGACCGTGGTGCGCGCTCCGGGCGTGACCGTTGGAGACGTGCCCCTTGGCGATCGGGGAGCGCGTGGTGAGGAAGCCGCGCAGCACGCCATCCTCGACCAGGTTCGCGCGGCTCGAGCGCACGCCCTCGTCGTCGTAGGCGTAGTGGCCGGTCAATGTTCGACCCTGGAACGTGGAGAGGGTCGGGTCGTCCCAGATGTCGATCCCGGGGAGCAGGATCTCCGAGTTCACCGAGTCGCGGAAGGTCTGCCCCTCGCCCTGCGAGAGGAGTCGGCTTCCCTCGAGTCGGTGCCCGATCGCCTCGTGCACGAGCAGCCCCGCGGGCGTGGGATCGAGGAGCACCGGACCGGCGTAGCTGCGGAGCACCGGCGCCTTCGAGAGCGTCTCGAGCCGTCGATGGATGCGCCGCAGGAACTGCTTCAGCTGCGCTTCGGTCGGCAGCTCGGTCTCGTCGGTGACGAAGAAGGTCTTGGAGTAGGGGAGCGTGTGACCGTCGGGCGCGAGGTACCAGAGGTACACGTCGATGGCGCGCTGCGGGTTCGACTCGACCACGGTCGCGCCCTCGCTGCTCACGAAGACCCGCACCTGGTTGGTCGCGCGGAAGCGGACGTCGCCATCGCGCACCATCGGCAGGCGCTTCATCGCCGCGCTCAGCTTGGTGACGTAGCGAACCCAGTGCTCGTGATCGATCGCCGGCAGCTCGTCGAGCTCGAACGCCTGCACCGGCTCGCGTCGCTCGAGGGCGCCCAGCTTTCGGCTCGGGTCGAGGTAGTTGAGCTCGACCGCCTTCTTGTGGAGCAGGTCGTCGCAGGCCTCGCGATACTTCACCTCGGTCAGCCGCCAGAGCGCATGGCGGAAGCCGTGGCCGCTGCTGCCGAAGGGGAGCTGCACCCACTCGTAGCTCTCGAGGTCGCGCGAGTTGTCGTGCAGGCCGCCGTTGGCGATCTGGTCGCGCCGATAGCTCCCCACCCGGACGTCGACGAGCGCCGTTCGGGTCGTCGTGTGCACGTCCTTGGAGAGCGCGCCGAAGCGCGCCTCGAGGATCCACTCCTCGCGGTGCCGGACCAGATGCGAGAGGAAGTGAGGGCGCTTGTGTCCCCGGATGTGCAGGCCTTCGAAGGCCCGCGCGTTCTCTTCCTGGATGGCGCCGAGGAGGCGCCGGGTCGTTCGTCGATCCATTCGAACCGACCCCCATAGCACCCCGGGCGCCCTCAGCCAGGGGACCTCACTCCACGTCTTGGAAGACCGGGTCCCGCTTCATCATGTTGGCCTGGACGGCCTCGAGCTGATTCTTGCTGCCCAGGAGCGGGAGCTGGAGCTCGGTTTCGAGGGCGAACGACTCCGCGACCGAGAGGCCCGGCGATCGGTCGTAGAGTGCTTTTGCGGCCCGGATGGCGTGCGGGCTCTTGGTGGCGATGGTGTCCGCCAGCGCCTTCGCCTCGGCCTGAGGGTCGTCCACCACCCGGGTGACCAGACCGAGCTCGAGCGCTTCTTTGCCCGAGACGCGGCGGCCGGTGAAGGTCAGCTCCTTGGCGACGTCCGGCCGCACCAGGGGCAGCAGCGTCTGGGTGATGCCCATGTCCGGGATCAGACCCCAGCGGATCTCCATGACCGAGAGCTGGGCCTCGGGGTGCGCCAGGCGGATGTCCGCGCCGAGCGCGATCTGGAGCCCGCCGCCGAAGCACGAGCCGTGAATGGCGGCGATCACCGGGACGGGCAGCTCGCGCCAGACCCAGCCGACCTCCTGCGCCACGTTGGTCGGGCCCTTGCGCGCGAGGAGCTTCTGGGGCGCGTTCGGCGTGCTCATGAAGCTCTGGAAGTCGAGACCCGCGCAGAACGCGGGCCCTTCGCCGGCGAGCACCACGGCCCGCAGGCTCTTGTCGCTCTCGAGCGCGCGCCCGGCGGCGATGAGCTGCTCGAACATCGGCACGTCCAGGCCGTTGCGCTTCTCGCCCCGGGTCAGCCACACGGTCGCGACGGCTCCGTCGCGGTCCACCCGTACTCGTTCGTCGCTCACGTCTCGTCCTCCGGCTGGGTGCTATCGGGGACTTGCTTCGCGGTGGGCGCACGAGCAAGCGGACTGGCCGGCGGTCGCACGGTCTTCGCGCGCCCGACGTCTTCCTTCGCGTCGCTCCCCGCCGGAGCGCGCGTCGCACGCTCGTCGCTGCCCGACGGAGCCTGGGTCTCGTCGCTGTCGGAGCTCGAGTGCGCCAGCCCGTCCGCTCCCCGCGAGAGCTTCTTGCGTTTCTTGGTCGGCGGGTCCTCCTCGAACTCGAAGCTCGGCAGCGCGGACAGCGGGCTCGGCTTGGCCATCGCGATGGCCTCGGAGATGCTCCAGCCCGAGTCGCTCCCCATGCTCGAGTCCACGCCGAAGGCGTCCTCCGGAAGCCGGCGCTTCAGCAGTGGGAACCCGATGGCGAAGGTGGCGATCGAGCCCGCGAGCGCCGCGAAGACGATCGGCGGGAGCCCTTCGGCCTCGGGCACGCCCGCGCGCAGCGGGAGGAGCGCCAGCGCGCCGGCGGCCATCCCTCGGGGGGCGAGGAAGCCGAGCAGGATCCGGCTCGGCTTGCTCATCCCCGACTTCAGCGTCGCGATCCCAGCCGCGGCCAGCCGCGCGAGCAACAGCACCACGCCGATCGCCACACCGAAGAGGAAGGCGCCCCAGTGCGGACCGAGCATGGCGCCGACGAAGGCGAAGAAGAAGCTCTTGATGAGGAAGCTGATCGGGTCGTGCACCCCGCTGAAGCTCTTTCCCACTCGCGCCGCGCGCGCCAGGCCGGAGCTCTTCTCGAGGTTGGGCGCGTTGCCGACCATCACCGCCGCCGAGAGGATGCCGAGGGCGCCCGAGCCTCCGAGCTCTTCGACGCCGACGTGGAGGAGGAAGAGCCAGCCGAGGAGGAGGGGGTAGGCGAAGTCGCTGTTGCCGAGCCGCCGGAGGGCGAGGGCAGCGATCAGCCCGCCCACGCACCCGAGCACGGCGCCGACGACGAACGACTGTCCGAGCACGAGCGCCGGCGAGCCTTCGGCACTCGTCGCGCGGTGGCCCATGACCGCGAGGATCGCGCCGGTCACCACGACCGTGAAGACGTCGGTGAGGGCGATCTCGAGATTCACCATCGTGGTGAAGCGCTCGCGGAGCTTCGCGCGCCGCAGCGCGGGCATCACGACGACCGAGCTCGAGCCGCCGACGAGCGCGCCGATCATGATCGCGTGCGTCCAGCCCCAGCTCACGGGCACGAGCCGCAGCCACTTGCCGACCATGACCGTCGGCGCCGTCACCCCGACGGCGATCAGGAAGCCGAGCGCCGCCATGCTCACGCTCCGGCCCGCGGACTTCCCCAGCTCGTCCAGGCGCAGCTCGCTGCCTCCGTCGAAGAGGACCACGACCAGCGCGAGCGCGCCGATGTGCGGCGCGGAGGCCAGGAGCGTATCGCGTTCGACCAGCCCGAGCACCGGACCGAAGAGCGCACCGACGGCGATGAGCCAGAGCACGTCCGGGATCCCCGTGCGCTGAAAGATCACCTCGGCGGCGATCCCGACGAGCAGGACCAACGCGACGACGAGCAGGAAGATGGAGACCAGGTCCATCGGGAGCCCGACTCTACGTCATCCGCAGACGCGTGGGCGCATCGTCTTCGTCGGGAGTTCAGTGATGCGCCAGGCTCACGCCATCAGCAGAACCGAACGTGTTCCAGAGCTACTCCGCGGGCGCGCCGGGCCGGGCCTCGCTCGGCTCGCTCGGTCGTTCGAGACCGTAGGCGGCGCGGAGCTCGCGGTAGGCCTCGTGCACGGCCTCGGCGAGGTCCCAGACGTCCGGCACGAGGTTCTTGGCCACCATGAAGCCGAAGTCGACGTTCCCGCAGTAGCTCATCACCGTCACGTTCAGGCCCGAGCCCTCGAGGACCGGACCCATCGGGTAGATCGCCTCGAGCTCGGCGCCGGCGAAGTAGATGGGGAAGGGGGGCCCCGGGACGTTGGAGACGATGAGGTTGTGTACCGGCCGGTGCCGGTCGGCGAGCTTGAGCCGGGTGTAGAAGCGCGCGGCCAGCTCGAAGGTGGTGGGCGCCGCGAGCTCGGCCCAGTCCTGCAGCATCTCCGCGCCGAGCGCGTGGTGCTCTTCCTTCGCGCCCTGGGTGGAGCGGTGGATCGCCCCGAGCCGCTCGGCGGCGTTCTCGAGGTGGACCGGTAGGGGCACGAACATCGCGGAGACGTGATTCGAGCCGCGGCTGCCGCCGACCGAGATGGGGCAGGTCGCCATCAGCGGCTCGTCCGGCAGGCCATCCTTGGCCAGGAGGTAGTTCCGGAGGAGCCCGGCGCCGATGGCCAGGATCACGTCGTTGAGCTTCACGCCGTCGGCCGCGTTCTTGATCGCTTTCAGCCCGTCGAGTGGCAGGCGGGCGAAGGCGGCGTCTCGCTTCGCGGCGAGCGCTCCGTTGAACGCGACCCTCGGTGCCCGCAGCGGGGTGCCTCCGACCGCGACGTCGGTCCCCTTGCGCCGGTCGGCCACCGCTCGGACCGCCTGCACCGTCTTCTGCGCGAGCTCGACGAGCTTCCGGGGCTGGGCCAGCCGAGCCCGGGCCGCCTCGCGGAGCATCTCGATGTCCGAGGGGATCGTCTCCGGCTCCTGAGCCTTCTTCGGCTTCTTGGGCGCCGGTGCGTTGCGCTGGACGCTGAAGAAGTTGACCAGCAGGCCTGCGCCCGAGGTCCCATCGACCGCGGCGTGGTGGACCTTGGCCACGATGGCGAAGCGCCCGTCGCGGAGCCCCTCGATGACCCAGATCTCCCAGAGCGGCCGGCTGCGGGGGAGGGGGACCGAGTTGATCCGCCCGATCATCTCGCCGAGCTCGACCATCCCGCCGGGCGCGGGGAGCGTCACGCGCCGCACGTGGTGGATCAGATCGAGGTCGGGGTCTTCGACCCAGAACGGGTGATTGAGGCCCAGCGGGTCCTCGCGCAGCCGCCGACGGAAGGGCGGCACCAGGTGTACCCGCTCGCGGATGTGCTCGACGATGGTCTCGAAGCGGTAGCCGTTCGGCATCTCGCGCGGATCCAGCACGGCGCACATCGCCACGTGCAGGTGCATGCGCGGCGTCTCCAGATAGAGAAACGACGCGTCCAATCCGGATAGCTGCTCCACGGTCGCGATCATCATAGAGAACCGGGAAGCGAGTGGCGATGGCTGATTCGGTACGCACGGGACCCTTGGAAGCCCCCGACGGATGCTCCAGGCTCCGGGCATGCTTCGCATCGCGCCGTTCCTTCTCCTCGCCGGGTGCTTCCTGACCTCGCCGACTCCGCCGATCCGGGTGCTCGACCACGCCGAGCACGGTCCGGAGCGCGCCGACGGGCTGGTCGTGTTCCTGCCGGGCTTCGGTGACGACGGGGGCGTCTTCGAGCGCTACGGACTCGTGGACATCGTTCACGAGCAGACGCGCTTCGACGCTCTCGGCGCGCACGCGCACTTCGGCTTCTACCGCGACTTCTCCGTGCTCCCCCGACTGGAGAGCGACGTGGTCGGACCCGCCCTGCGGCTGGGCTACGAGCGCATCTGGCTGGTGGGCACGTCGATGGGCGGCTTCGGAGCGGTGAGCTACGCGGCGGCCCACCCGGACGAGGTCGCCGGGGTGATTCTCATGGCGCCTTACCTCGGCGAGCCGGAGGTGCTCGACGAGATCCGCGCCGCGGGGTTGGACGCTTGGTCACCCGGCGAGCTCGAGGGGCCGGCCGGCGATCGTTCGGACGTGACCCGGCGGAACTGGGCGTGGATCAAGGCGCAGCTCGCCGCCGACGATGGGACGCCGATCTATCTGGGCTATGGCGAGCAGGACCCGTCGGTGGCGGACTTCCAGCTCTTGCAGAACGCCTTGCCCGAGGGCCGCGCCTTCTCGATCCCGGGTCCGCACGGGTGGCTGGCCTGGACCCCGGTCTTCGACGAGCTCGCGGACCGGGCGCTCGCCCACCGCTGAGCTCACAGCTGGCGAAGCAACTCGAGGTGAACGGCCCAGTCGCCCTTGGCGAGCTCGCCGTCCTCGCTGCCCCCGAGCGCGAGCGCGGGGACGAAGTGGTAGCACTCGCCGGCCTCCAGATCGCCGAGCGAGTCGCGTGCCTGGCGGAAGCGCAGCTCGCGGAGCTCCTCGGCCCGATACGAGTCCGTGAGGAGCACCCGGTCGAAGAAGTCGGCGAGGCTCGTCGCGTACGCCGGCCGCATGGTCTTGTAGTGGACGTCGAGCACGCCCGGAGAGGGTGGCACCGTGTCCGTGAACGCCACGTAGAACACGTCGCCGAACGCGCTCCGGCCGAAGGGGAGCATCGACACGCCGGGCCGCGGGTTCATCCACGGCCCGAAGGTCTCGTTCATGAGCGTGGGGTCGCCGAGCCAGAAGAGTCCATCGCCGTACGCGCCGGGATCGAGCGCGTCGTAGATCGCCGCGAGGTCGGCGGGCAGCCCGTCTCGGGTCACTGCCGCACCATCGCTCGTGTGAGCGACGGACTGGAAGACGGAGGACTCTCGAAATGCATCGTAGGCGGCCATGGCCACAGCCTACCGGCGGACGCTCCCGATTCTTCCTCGAACGTCAGCGGGCCAGCGTGAGCGTGCGGCCCATGCGCGACGACGCGACGAAGGGCTCGAGCGTGCCGGCGTCCAGGAGAGTGGTGTGCTCGAAACCGGCGCGGTTCAGGAGCGCTCGCAAGGTCAGCCACGGATAGAGTCGAACGCGCACATCGGTCCGACCGCTGACCGCGCCGTTCTCCAACACGGTCCAGGTGCTCTCGATGGTCGACGTCTCGAGGTCGAGATGACGCTCCTCCACGAACATCACGTCGTCGAAGCGACCCACTCCGCTCGCCTGGAAGCCAGGAAGCAGAGACTCCATGACGAATCCCTCGATCAGAAATGGGGCGCCCGGTTTCAACGCACGCCTCACCGCGCGGACGAACGCCTCGTCTCCTTCGTCGCCGAAGTAGCCGAAGCTGCCCCACCAGCAGATGGCGCCATCGAACTCGGACGAGCCTTCGACCTCACGCATGTCGCCGCGCTCGAAGGTCACCGTGCGATCGCCCGCGTGGGACCGGGCGGCCGCGAGCACCATCTCCGAGAGATCGACGCCATGGACCCGGTGGCCGCGATCGGCGAGCGCCGCGCTGAGGCGACCGATGCCGCAAGGCACGTCCAGGATCCGGCTGCCCGTGGGCAGAGCCATCACCGACTCGAGTCGCTCGGCGACCTCGTCGGCCGCCCGGTCTCGCCAGTAGGCCTCGTGGATGCGCAGCCATGTGTCGGTTTCGAACCACGACTCGAACCACTCGCTCATGGCCCGACGCTACCCCAGTTCTTCTTCGTGGGGCACGCACGCGTTCGGGCAGGTCAGTCGAAGCGGCAGTCGGGGATGCATTCGGCGACGGCGTCGCCGAAGTCGATGTCGAGCGAGGGGGACCCATCCATCGGCCGGAGGACCCAGCCTTCGGGTCGTGTGTGGCAGCCCGCACACTCGGGAGCCGTGATTCCCACGCACTCGGCCTCCTCGGCCGTGATCCGGATCTCGGGCGTCGGCGGACCGGGATAGGGGAGGCAGTCGGTCGAGGCGTCCAGCCCGACCGCGCTGTCCCTCGCGGCTCCCAGGTCGCGCTCCTCCGACGGGCGGTCGTCGTGAGAGTTGAAGCAGCCCACGGCGAGCATCAGTGCCAGGGCGGTCAGAGGCGTTCTCGGTTTCACGCCGCGACCCTGACATCCGAGGCGAGCCGACGCCGTTACGGGCGCGACATGTTCGAGGCACGAGCTCCCCGTCAGGCGATGCCTGGCGCAGGGACCCGCGGGTCAGTCGAAGCGGCAGTCGGGGATGCATTCGGCGACGATCTCGCTGAAGTCGATGCCGCCAATCGGAGGAGCCCCGTCTGCCGCGGGTCGCAGCACCCAACCCTCGGGGCGGGTGTGGCAGCTCGCGCAGTCGGGGGCCGTGACACCGACGCACTCCGCTTCGTCGGCGGAGATGCGGATCTCGGGTGTCGGCGGACCGGGGAACGGGGGACAGTCGTCGACGAAGGCGTCGGCGGGGAGCGGTCCGCCGTCGCGGTCGCCGACCCGCATGTCCCGGCCGTCGTCCGAGGGGCTGTCGTCGTGGGAGGTGAAGCATCCCCCGAGGGCCGAGACCACCAGGGCGGTGAAGGCGAGTGTGTGTCCGAGTCGCACGGATGATGGTGCCGCGAGCGCGGCAAACCGGCTCACCATTCCGCGTAGAACACGTTCGCCAACCTGGTCGACCGTCGCCGATGGCCTTAGACCTGGCCGATGACTCGCGTCGCCCCGTCCATGCTCGCCCTGGCACTCCTCGCCGGCTGCGGCCAGCAGCGAGAGCGCCTCGACTACGTGCCCGTGACCAGCCAGGCGATGAACGGCGCCCGGCTCTCGTACGCGGCGTACACGCCGCCCGGCTTCTCGCCCGACGAGGAGCTGCCGCTGGTGCTCTTCCTCCACGGCGGCGGTGACGAGCCGCAGAACTTCGAGCAGTACGGGGTCGCCGAGCGGCTCGACGCCGCGATCGAAGAGGGCCGGTTGCCCCGCGTCGTGGTGGTCCTGCCGCAGGGAGACAACGGCTTCTGGATCAACTGGTGGGACGGGACGCGCCGCTACGAGGACTGGCTCCTGATGGAGCTCCTCCCCGACGTGCAGCGCGAGTACCACACGAAGCCTTGCCCAGAGGACTGCCACGTCATGGGCGTCTCGATGGGCGGCGCGGGCACCCTGCGCTTCGCGCTCCGCCACCACGAGCACTTCGCCACGGCCACCGTGCTCAGCGGACCCATCTTCGACACGAAGCGGATGCTCGAGTTCGTCGACAGCCGCCTCTACGCGCTCTTCATCCCGACGCACCGGGTGTTCGGACCGCCGCGCGCTCCGGCCGACGTGGCCCAGGACGACCCCTTCCTGGTGTGGCAGGAGCCCGAAGACCTCCACGTCCGCCTCTTTCTCGGGTGGGCCGAGGGCGACCGCGCGGGCATCAAGGCCTCCAACGAGGCGCTCCACGAGCACCTCGAGGAAGCGGGTGTGCCTCACCACGCCGAGGAGTTCGAGGGCGACCACAAGTGGGTCAGCTGGGGCCCCGTGATCGAGCGGGCCATCGCGATGCAGGTCGGGGGCTCCGAAGGCTGATCGGGGCTCTGGGTTCACTCTCGGGCCAAAAGTGCAGGCCGTGCTAAGGAGGCCGCCATGAGCAAGCCTCACGCTCTGGTCACTGGGGGATCGCGCGGCATCGGCGCCGCGATCGCGAAGGCGCTCGCCGCGGCGGGCCACCCGATCCTCCTCAACTACCGCTCCAACGACGACGCGGCCGAGGCCGTGAAGGCGGAGATCGAGGGCGCGGGCGGGAGCGTCCGCCTCTGCAAGTTCGACGTCGCCGACCGCGAGCAGGCCACCCCGGCCGTCGAAGCGCTCCTCGAAGAGGGCCTCACGATCGGCGTGCTGGTGAACAACGCCGGTGTCGCCATCGACGACAGCTTCCCGCAGATGACCTGGGATGCCTGGGAGAAGGTGACCCGAACCACCCTCGACGGCTTCTTCAACGTGACCCGCCCGCTGGTGATGCCCATGTGCCGCAAGCGCTGGGGCCGCATCATCAACATCGCCTCGGTCAGCGGGGTGAACGGCAACCGAGGACAGGTGAACTACTCGGCCGCCAAGGCCGGCCTCATCGGCGCCACGAAAGCGCTCGCCATCGAGGTCGCGAAGCGAAAGATCACCGTGAATGCCATCGCGCCCGGCCTCGTCGAGACGGAGATGATCGAAGGCGCCCCCATCGACCTGATCATGAAGCAGATTCCCGCTCGCCGGATCGGCAAGCCCGAGGAGGTCGCCTCGCTCGCGGCCTGGCTCGCCAGCGACGGCGCCGCCTACGTGACCGGCCAGGTCATCGTGATGAGCGGGGGACTCTAGGGAGTCCGTTTGAAGGTCTTCCTGGGGATCGTGAACGCCGTGTTGGCCGTGGCCTATCCGGTGGCGCTCTGGTGGGCGCTCACCCACCGCTCGCCTCGAACGGTCGGGCTGGTGGCGATGTCCATCGTCGTCCCGCTGGTCGGCATGCGGGTCTTCAAGAGCGACCGCACCCACCTCTGGCCGGTGCTGCGGCTCCCGCTCAGCGTCATGGCGCTGCTGCTCACCGGGACGCTCCTGAACGAGCCGGTCTTCTTCCTCTTCCTCCCGGTGCTGATCAGCGCCGCGCTCCTCGCGCAGTTCGCGCTCTCGTTGAAGGGCGAGATGCCCATCATCGAGCGCTTCGCGCGGATGCAGGAGCCGGAGCTCGGCGAGGGCTCGAACGGCGCGGCGAAGGTGGCGCACTGCCGGCAGGTCACCGTCGCCTGGTGCGTCTTCTTCACGCTCAATGGCGCCCTCGCCGGCGTGCTCGCGCTGGTGGCGCCCACGCGCTGGTGGGCCATCTACGCGGGCGGCATCGCCTACGCGCTCATGGGCGGCATGTTCGTGGGTGAGTACATCCTCCGGAAGGCGCGCTTCCGCGAGTACGGCCGCGGTCCCCACGACCGGCTGCTCGCCATGGTCTGGCCGCCGCGGCCGGACGAGGAGGGCTCGTGAAGGATCTCGATCTGCGCGGACGCATCCTCGGGCGTGAGCGCGCTCAGGAGCGCGCCGAGCGCGAGGAAGAGCTCGAAGAGGCGGGCTGGCGCGATGTCGGCGAGCGTGGCTCGGTCTTCGGCATCAAGGCCGTGATCGTGATGGCGACGATGATGGGGCGGACCGCGGGCCGGGGCCTCGTCGCGATGATCGCCGCCTACTACACGCTGCTCAGCACGCCGGCGAACAAGGCGACGGAGCAGTTCCGCGCGCGGCTCGGGCTGACCACCACGCGGATGGACGTCTACCGCCAGGTGCGGCGCTTCGCCCAGTGCGCGCTCGACGCGCTCTTCTTCATGCGCGGGAAGACGGAGTTCTTCCGCGTGACCCGGAACGGTCACCACCACCTCGCCAAGCTCCGCGACACGGGCGAGGGCGCGATCCTGCTCGGTGCCCACCTCGGGTCGTTCCACGCGATGCGCGAGCAGAGCGGCCGCGAGGCGCTCCCGCTCTACCCGGTGGTGTTCACCAAGAACGCTCGACGCTTCAACCAGGTGCTCGAGGAGCTCGACCCCGGGTCCAAGGTGCGCCTGATCGAGATCGACTCCGAGGGTGGGCGCATGGGCTTCATGCTCTCCATCCGTGAGAAGCTCGAGGAGGGCGGTTTGGTGGCCATCCTAGGCGACCGGGTCCAACCCGGCGCCAAGGCGGTGCAGGTGGACTTCCTGGGTCAGAAGGCCTGGCTCCCCGCCGGCCCCTACATCCTGGCCGCGACCCTCAAGGCGCCCGTCTACTTCGTGGCGGGCATCTACCGCGGCAAGGCGACCTACGAGCTCTTCTGCATCCCCTTCGCCGAGCGGGTGAAGCTCCCGCGTGGCAACCGCATGGAGGCCATTCAGGCCTACGCCCAGCAGTACGCCGACATCCTGGCCGACTTCTGCAAGGACGCCCCGGACAACTGGTTCAACTTCTACGACTTCTGGGCCGAGCCTCCCGCCGCGGCCCCGCCGAAGGACGACCATTGAAGAAAAAGACCTCCGTCGGCGTCCACCTGGGGCACCACGAACAGCTGGTGCCTTTCCACGATTGCGACCCACTGGGGATCGTTTGGCACGGCCACTACTACAAATACTTGGAGATCGCGCGGACCGACCTCTTCCATCGGCACCGGCTGGACGTGGCGGACTTCATGGCGATGGGTTTCCGGCTCTTGATGATCGAGACCCGCTGTCGCTACGCCTTCCCCATGCGCTTCGACGAGCGGCTGTCGGTGGAGGCGCGCTTCAAGGAGATCGAGCAGCGGCTGCTCGTGAGCTACGAGATCCGAAACCTGACCCACGACAAGCGCTCCGCCCGAGCGTGGACCACCCTGGTGGTCACCTCGAACGAGGGCGAGATGTTCATGGAGACTCCCCGTGAGATTCGCGACCGCATTCTGGACCCTGCTGGCGCTGCTTAGCGTCGCCCCGCCCGCCTTCGCGCCGGCGGAGGCCTCGGCGCAAGAGAGCGCGCCGAGCCTCGACGCGCTCCTGCAGCGCTTCGCCGCGATGCCGGGGATGAGCGCCCGCTTCCGCGAGGAGAAGCGCATCGCGCTGCTCGCGGTGCCCGTGCGCAGCGAGGGCGTCCTCTACTTCACCCCGCCCGGAAAGCTCATGCGGAAGGTGACCAGCCCGACGGAGAGCTACGCGCTCCTCGAGGGCGACCGCCTGACCTTCGCCTCCGAGGGCGAGCGACAGGTCGTCGAGCTCGGCGAGAGCCCGGTCCTCGCGGGCTTCGTCGAGAGCTTCCGCTACGTGCTCGCCGGCGACCGCGCCGCGCTCGAGCGCACCTACCGGGTCGAGTACGAGCGCGACGGCGCCGAGTGGACGCTCACGCTGAAGCCGCGGAACCAGCAGCTCGCGCGCTTCCTCCGCGAGATGGTGCTGACGGGCGAGGGCTTCGCCGTGAAGACCATGAAGATGGTCGAGGTCAGCGGCGACACGACCACCACCGAGATCTTCGACGTGAACCCGCGCCGGCGGTTCTCGGCGGCCGAGACGCGCCGCCTGTTCCGCGTTCCCTAGGCGTCAGCTCGGCGGACCGAACCACTCGTTTCCGGTCATCGGGCGGAGCTCGCACCGAATCAGAGTCACGCCTTCGGGTTGGTAGCTGCGATGGCGGCGACGCACTCGGTAGCCGGGGCCGAGCACGTCGCGGGTGGCTGGAGCGTCAGCGTCCGTGGGGAAGACATAGTGGTATCCGGGACCGCCATCGACCCAGGCGAAGAAGTGGGTGCCTCGGTCGTCCCTCCACGTGTTGGAGAACCGCATCGCGCGACCGTTGCGGGTGGCCTCGTAGAGAAGCGGGCGGTTCCGAACGACACCTGGGAAGTACCGCGCCACCGGGGCGGACACTCGGCGACCATCCCGCGTCGTGCAGCGCCCGGCCACCATCCCGTTGGCTTCGGCCGGATGCTCGACCTCCACCGCGCCCTGCACATGGGAAGTGGGACTGCAGCCGAGCGTGGCCAGCACCAGGGCCAACGCAGTTCGCATCAGAAGCGCCCCTCGAAACCCAGCGCGCCACCGCCCGGCCGACCCGAGAACCGCAGCCCATGCTCGCGTAGCCACTTCCGACGCGCACGGACCTGCAGCGGTAAGACGAGCGCCAACCCCAACACCGTCCCAACGGCGCCCACCGCCGCGATCGCGAAACCGGCGGCGTTGGGTCGGTCGTCGCCCCCGCACGACGAGTAGCAGGTACTTCCCGCCAGGGCTCCGATCAGCCCTCCGACGGCGACCACGGCACCGCTGATCGTGAGCACTGCGCCACCCAAGAGGCCCGGTGGCGCCTCGTGCTGCGTCAGGGCCCGGTTCACCATCGAGAGCGGGACGGGCTCGTCGGCCATCGCGTTCTCGGGACACGCGATCGTGAGCGCCGCGCACAGCGAAGCGCCGAGCCAGGCGCCTCGCCAGGCTCGGGGGCGCGGGCTGGGCATGGTCACTCGCCGGGGCCGACGACGACGCGCACGCCGTAGTGGTCCGAGAGGTGGGAGTCGATCTCGTCAGAGAGCGCGACCGTCTCCGTGTACGTTCGCTCGGCGCTGATGAGCGAGAGGTCGCCGCCGAGCAGGACGTGGTCGACGAGCGTGGCGCGCGAGGCCTCTAGTCGGAAGGTGTTGTCGAGGCAGGACGTGCAGTCCGCCGCGGCCGAGGTGGCGAAGCCCTCGTCGAGCTCCGCGCGGTCGACTATGGAGCGGTAGATGGACTCGCGGATCGCTTCGTAGCCCGTGCCCATCGGTCCGGTGTTCAGATCGCCGGCCACGATGACGTGGTCGCCCGAGGCGACGCGCTCCTCGATGAAGCCCACGAGCTGGTCCGCCTGGTGCTGTTGCTCGCTCTCCCAGGAGCCGAACTCGCCACCGTACGGGATGTCGCGGAATGGGGACGCGAGATGTGTGCAGAAGACATGAACCCCCCCGCCCGTCGGCGTCTGCACCTGCGCGTACTCGACCGAGGCCGTGACCAGGTAGGAGTCGAGAACAAGCGACTCGTGCGCCGTCACCGGAAGCCGGCTGAGAATGGCAACATCGTATGTACCCCCATAGATGTAGCGCGACCCCTCGGTACCCTCACACTCGCTTCGGACGTCCATCGGGCTCGACGTGGCCGAGCCCATGACCACCTCGGAAGCACACCCGAGGCAGCCTGGCGCCAACGCACCGAACGGCTCGCCGCAATCATTCGTGGCGCAGATTCCCAGAGCGTCTCCTTGGGCCGTGGGACACATCGCCTCCACGCAGGCCGCGAGCGGATCGAGCTCACCAGGAATGCACGCCACTCCTTCCTCGTCGTTCGCGGGTAGTCGCTGCGTGTGCGCGAAGGCGTCCAGTCCGGCGAGATAGGCATAGTCGTTGTCGTTCCATAGCTCTTGAACGCAGAGCACGTCCGCGGAGTCGGCAACGAGCGCGTCGGTCACCGGCACCGACCGCAAGTCCACCATCGGCACGTTCCCCGCGGCGAGCCCCACGTTGTAGGTCAGCACCTCGATCGGCTCATCGAGCTGAACGGGGTCGTCCTCACCGCAGGCGAACGCGAACACCAGGAGCCAAGAGCCTCGAATCCATCGCTTCATCAGTCGTCCTCCACCCGAGCCACTCGGTCACGATACCAGTGCCGTTCCGAGGACCAGCCACCCTCGTCCCCGGAACGGGTGAGTCACTGAGCAAGAGGGGTGCCAGCGGACTCTCGCCCCGAATTCCGCGAGTCCTCCCGCATGGGTGCCCGAGCGTGTGCAAGCCGGTGCACACCGTGACGATTCGCCCGCGGAGGGGACATGGCGCCCCGGCGAGCTAGAGTCCCCCCATGCGGGTCGTCGCGTTCGCGCTGCTCGGGGCCGTGGGCTGTGCCCATTCGGTGGCGGTGGAGACCCCGCGCCAGGCGGTGTGCGCCTACGAGCGCGGCGAGGTCGAGTACCCGGTGGTCGAGGCGACGGTGCCGGCGCATCTGCGCTTCTCCGCCGAGATCGTGGACCACGAGGAGCAGGCGGAGCTCTTCGGTTCCCGCCTGCCGCCCAGCTTCGACGAGCGCGCGGTCCTGGTGCGGCTCCGCTATGCGAGCGACGCCGTCGATCTCGACCGGGTCGAGCTCCGGCCGCGCCTCCGCGTCGACGGTCGCTGGGTCGAGGTCACCCCCGACGCGCAGACCCTCGCCGAGCTCACCGGCGAGACGGTTCCCACCGAGACGCCTCCAGAGGGCGATGGGATGCGCGGCGCTCGCGCACTCCTGGGCGCGCTCGTGTCCTTCCTGCTCATGCCGGCGGCCATCCTGTCCCCCAACGTGTCGGCGCGCGATCTGTTGCCCGGGCGGGCCCACCCGCCTCGCTGGCGGCGCGCGTCGCACGGGGCACGAAGCGAAGCCGCGCCGCTGGCCACCGGCATCGAAGACTCGAGCCCCGTGGTCTGCGATGGCCGCCCCGGCCTGACCTGCGAAGGCCTGGCGATCATCCCGCGCACGGGCACCTCGTTCTCGGAGATGTCGCTGGTTCTCTCCGTCGTCTACGCCGAGGATCGACCCGGCGACTCCGAGCACGACGACGCCGCGCGGTCGCAGGAGCACCCGGCGCACCGTTGCTTCGCCGTGCGCGAGCACGCGGTGGCCTTCGAGCCCGCGCTCACGATGGAAGAGCGCATTCGCGTCAGCCTGCCGAGCTCGCTCACGCCGCTCGAGGACTTCGCGGAGCCGGGCGCCGCGTACTGACCGCTCACCAGCGGGTCGCGACGTAGTCCTTCAGGAAGAGCCCGAAGAGGTGCTCGCCGGTGTTGATGCCGTGGAAGATCGGGTCGAGGATCCGCGCCGCGCCGTCCACGATGTCGAGCGGCGGGTGGAAGCGGTGGATCTCGCGCTTGCGCTCGGCGATCACGTGCGCGTCCTCGTCGGTGACCCACCCCGTGTCCACGCTGTTCATGTGAATGCCATCCTCGGCGTACTCCACCGCGGACGTGCGGGTCATCATGTTGAGGGCCGCCTTGGCCATGTTCGTGTGCGGGTGCTTGTCGGTCTTCTGCGACCGGTAGAACTGCCCCTCCATCGCCGAGACGTTGACGATGTGCTTGTCGCGCGTCGGCACTCGGAGCATCAGCGGCTTCAGCCGCGCGTTCAGCACGAAGGGCGCCGTCGCGTTCACGAGCAGCACCTCGAGCAGCTCCACGGTCGGCACCTCGGCCAGCGTCATGCGCCAGCTGTTGCTGTCCCGCAGGTCGATCTGCTGCAGATCCTGGTCGAGCTTCCCCTCGGGAAAGAGCGCTTCGCCCGCGTGGAGATCCTCCTCGAGGAGCACCAACTGGCTGAGCGCGGGCGCATCGGCCCAGGTCATCGTCCCCTTCGCGTCCTTGCCCGCCGTGAGCGCAGCGTCGGGCTCGCCGAGCGACGCCTGCAGCTCGCGGATGCGCTCGGTGTGCGAGGCGAGGGCCTTCTGCTGTGCCGCCGGGAGCTTCGCGACCGGCGCGCGCTCGCCCGGCATCAGGTGGCCGTACCAGCCGGTCGGCCGCCGCACGGTCTGGCAGGCGTTGTGGACGATGAAGTCGAGTCGAGCGTGGGTCTCGAGCACGTGGGCCGCGAACGCCTCGACGCTCGGCGTGTGGCGCAGGTCCAGGCCGTGGATCTCGAGGCGGTCGATCCAGTCCTCGTGGTCCTTCTCCGACGCGTAGCGCCGCGCCGCGTCGGCCGGGAAGCGGGTCGTCACGATGAGGTGAGCGCCCGCGCGCAGGAGCATCACGCCGGCCTGGTAGCCGATCTTCACGCGCCCGCCGGTGAGGAGCGCGACGCGCCCGTCGAGGTCCGCGGTCTGGAATCGCTTCTCGTAGTTCTTCGTCGCGCAGCTCGGACAGAGCTGGTCGTAGAAATGGTGCAGCCGATCGAAGCTCGCCTTGCAGATGTAGCAGCAGCGCTCCTCGATGAGCTTCGGCCACTCGGAGACGTCGCCCGGGTCGACCTTCTCGTGCTGGTCGGGGGTCTGGAAGACCTGCTCGCGCCGCTTCTCGCGGATGCCGGTCGCGTCGAGGAGCGCCTCGTCCTTCGCGCGCCGAGCGTCCCGTCGCCGTCGTCGGTACTCCCGGTGGAGCTTCTTCTGTTCGTGCTTGGTCGGCCGGCTCGCCCGACCCGCGGCCGTCATCAGCCGGCGGATCAGATCGGTGTCCAGGTCGGCGAGCACACCCCGGTCCTCGACGATCGCTTCGAGGAACTCGACCACCCGCTCCGCCTCGGCGGGGTCGAGCCCCTCGGCGGGAGCCTCTGGTCGTTCGTCGCTCATCGGCCACTGCCTAGCAGCGATCGCGCGAAGCGCGAGTCCCCCGACGTGTGCCAAGATTCTCCGCGACCCGGGTGTCTCGCTGCCATGCCCCCTCTTCCGTGCTCCAGCCGTCGCGATTTCCTGCTGCTGTCCGCCGCGAGCCTCGGCGCGCTCGTCGTGCCCGGTGCCGCCCACGCGCGCGTCGACTGCCGACCGCGTCGGGGGCGCGCGCTGCGCGAGGAGCTCGCAGCGGCCACCGCGGTCTTCGTCGGGCGGCTGAGCGCGACGGCGGCCAGCGAACCCCTCGCGACAGGCATGCGGGGCATCCCGGACGCCATGCTCACGTTCGGTGTGCTCGAGGTCCTCATGGGCCCGGTCGAGCGGGGCGGCGACGCCGTGGTGCGCTGGCGAGGGTTCACCGAACGGGAAGACGGGCCCATCGTCGGAGGCTGCCGCGTGCCATCCCCCGAAGAGGTCCGGAGCCGTCGGGTCCTCGTGGTCGCGGGTGGCCCGGCCGACGCGCTCGTCGTGGAGAACCGGTCCAGCTCGCGGGTCCTGGCCGCTGGCGACCGCTCAGCGGTGCGCGAGGTTCGGCGGCACCTGCCTCGTCGGCGGTGATCGCTCCCCGAGCGGCGGAGCCTGGTACCCTGCCGCCGTGCGATTCCTGGCCGGCCTCCTCCTGCTCTCGTCGATCGGTTGTGGCGAGGCTGCGCCCTCGATGGATGCGCGCGCGGTCTGCGCCGCCGACGCGGACTGCAGCGACGGTCTCTTCTGCAACGGCACCGAGAGCTGCGCGCCGGCCGACCCTGCCTCGAACGCCATGGGCTGCCTCGCCGGGGGCACCCCGTGCGGGGTGGGCACGGAGTGCAACGAGCTCGACGACCGGTGCGACGCGGCGGAGTGCCCCGACGCCGACGGTGACGGCGCGCGCGACATCCGCTGCGGTGGCGACGACTGCGACGACGCGGACGCGAGCCGGAACCCGAGCGCGACGGAGATCTGCGACGCCGAGGGCGTCGACGAGGACTGCGACCCCGACACCTTCGGCGACACCGACGCCGACGGAGACGGAGTCGTCTGGGACGGCTGCTGCAACGGGACCCAGTGTGGGCTCGATTGCGACGATGAAGACGACGGGACGCTCCCGGGCCAGGCGGAGACCTGCAACGAGGTCGACGACGACTGTGATGGCGACGTCGACGAGGAGCTCGCGCTCGACACCTACTACCGCGACGAGGACGGCGACGGCGTGGGCGACGTGGCGGTGAGCGCGTGTGGCTCGTTCGAGGGGTTCAGCTCGGTTGGTGGCGACTGCGACGACGACGACGCGACCCGTGCGCCCGGGCTGCCGGAGGTGTGCAACGGGATCGACGACGACTGCGATGGCCGGATCGACGACGGCTGTCCGGAGGGCGTGAGCTTGGGGCCCGCGGTGTCGGGCCGGAACAACACGACCGACTTCTTCTCGCCCGCGGGCGGACTGGAGTGTCCGGGCAACGAGGTGCTGGGTCAGATCCTCGCGGACATGAGCAACGCGAACGGCGTCTATCGCTACCGGCTCAACTGCCGGAGCGTGGCCTACGAAGAGGACACGAGCACCACGCCCACCTCGTACAGGGTCACGACCGAGGTCGGGACCTTCGTCGACACCTACGCGGGCGCGGCGCCCACGGGTGGCGCGGGTACGTGCCTCACCGGCGACTCCCCGGCGTTCCTCATGCACACGGCGAACTGCCCGGAGGGGACCTTCGCCACCGGTCTGGTGCTCCCGACCGGCAACACTCGGCGCCTCGGTCTGCGTTGCCGGAGCGCTCGGATCGTCGAGGGCGACACCACGTGGGAGATCGTATGGGACGACCCGATGGACTCGGCGCTGAACCCCACCTGCCGCTTCGACAGCGGCGCTCCCTTCGAGGAGCCCATCGATCACGTCCTGACCGGTGTCGACTACGAGGGGGTGCAGCCGATCATCGAGATGGGCGCGCGGACCCGGGCTCTCTCGCTCGACCTCGTCCCCGCTCCCTGACCCATGTCCCCAAATGGGGTGCTCGGAACGGATTTCTCCGGTGTGAGCGCCGACTCTCCCAGTGATCCGATGAAGATCCACTGCGAGCTTTCCGTCGCTGGGCCATGATGGGGGCGTGGGACAGATGATGAGACGACCGATCCAGCTCGCACTCGTGGCCGTCGGCTTGGCCCTCGCCGCGCCCGCGGGCGCCCAGGAGATGGGGCAGGGCGAAGCCAACATCACGGCGACGGCCGACGTCCGGATGTCGCTCGAGAGTGGTCCGCGCACGAGCGGAGACAAGCTCGCGCAGATCGGCGGGCTCGTCGGCACCAAGATGGGCGCCATCCGGACCTGCTACCACGAGGTCACCGAGGAGCGGCCCACGGTGCAGGGGGAGATGCGGCTGACCGTCGACCTCGCCAGCGGCGGCAGCGTCCAGATGCGTGAAGACGGAGTGGACGACCGCGAGCTCAGCCGCTGCATCCTCCGCGAGCTCCGGCGCCTCGACCTCGGGTCGCTTCGTCCGCCGGGCAGCGCGTTCGTCGTGCTCACCTTCACGAACTCCGCGGCGGAGGGGGTCGCCACCACCCAGGAGCGACGCGCCGAAGAGGACGACGTCACCGTCACCCGCAACGCGGACGGCCGCTTCACCGCGGAGGGGCGCTCGGGCAACGGTCACGTGAAGTTCACCGTGACCGGCGGCCGCCGCGCGACGGCCGAGCAGGTCGCCGCGCTCCAGCGTTCGTTCCGCGAGGCGATCCCCGTCCTGCTCGACTGCCGCCGCAAGGCGTCGCGGCTCGAGTCGCCGGAAGGCGCGATCACGCTTCGGGTCACCGTGAACCGGCGTGGGCGCGCCCGCATTCGGGTGCTCCGCAGCACGGTTCCCTCCGAGCGCGGCTCGCGTTGTCTGAACCGCTTCCTGCCACGTCAGCCCTTCGAGGCCGCCGCCGTCGGGACGCACGACGTGGTGATCGAGTTCAGCCACGCGGAACCGACGCACACCCGCTGAGCCTCCCGCCAGGGCTGAGCTATGGTCCCGGCGTGACCGACACGCCGACCCGAAAGCTCTACTGGGACGACCCCCACTCAGACGAGTTCGACGCTCGCGTCGTGGCACACGCGGAGCGCGACGGGCGACCGTCGGTGCTCCTCGAGGCCACGCTCTTCTACCCGGAGGCCGGCGGTCAGCTCCCGGACCACGGCGTGCTCGACGGCCGGTCGGTCGTCGACGTGCAGGTCGACGACGCCGGGCGGATCCACCACGTGCTGGAGGGCGAGCTCCCCGCGGTCGGGACCCTGGTGAGCGGGCGGCTCGATCGGGCACGGCGCCACGAGCACATGGCGCTCCACACCGGCCAGCACATGCTCTCGCGGGCGCTGCTGGAGCTCGGCAAGGCGGCGACGGTGTCGTCGCGGCTCGGCGAGTCGGGCGCGACCATCGACCTCGACCGAGAGCTCAGCCCGAAGACGCTCGCCGAGATCGAAGCGCGGGTGAACCAGGTCGTCGACGAGCACCGCGTGGTGCGTCAGCTGCACCCGAGCCCGGAGGAACTGGCCGCGATGGATCTTCGGCGCGCCCCGAAGGTCGACGGAGCCATCCGGATCATCGAGGTCGAGGGCTTCGACCTCACGCCCTGCGGCGGCACTCACTGCACGGACACCGCGCAGGTCGGGTGGGTGCGCATCACCGACGCCAGCCGACACCGTGGCGGGCAGCGGGTCACCTTCACCGCCGGTCCGCGCACGCGCCGCGTGCTGGGTGCAGAATCGGAGGCGCTCCGTTCGCTGGCGGCGCGCTTCACCTGCGGGCCGCACGACGTGCCCGCGGCGATCGACAAGCTGGAGCGCGAGCTCGGGGAGGCGCGCGAGCAGCTCGGCGCGACCCGGGCCGCCTTCGCGAAGGCGCAGGCGGCGGCGATCAGCGGGGATCCCGCGGTCGCGTCACTGGACACCGACGTGGCCACGCTGCGTGCGCTGGCCGCAGAGGCGGCGACGGGAAGCCGGCTCGTGGTGCTGAGCGCCGCGGTGGGGGATGCGTTCCACGTAGTCGCGACGCGCGGACCGGCGTCGACAGTCGACTGTGGCGCTCTCTTTCGGGCGCTGGCCGAGCGCTGCGGCGGTCGCGGTGGCGGTCGACCGGAGCGCGCCGAAGGGCGCATGGAGCGCGCGCCGACGGCGGCCGACGTCGCTGCCGCGCAGGGCTGAATTCGCGCGGGGGATCCGAGCGGCCGATCCCGCGTAGGATGCGGGCGATGCGCCGCTTCGAGTACAAGGATCAGAAGTCGAACAAGTTCTGGGAGATCGAGCGCGAGGGCAGCTCGGTCACGACCCGTTGGGGAAAGATCGACACCAGCGGTCAGACGAAGACCAAGGACCTGGGCACCGACGCCAAGGCCGAGGCACACGTCGACAAGCAGATCGCGTCGAAGGTGAAGAAGGGCTACGCGGAGGTCGGCGAGGGGCTGCCGCCCGTGGAGGTGAAGGCGACCGGTGGGGCGAAGTCCGCGACGTCGGCGAAGACTGGCGACGGTCCGCAGGATCTGGCGGACGGCGAAGAGACCCAGGTGCCCGGCAGCGGGAGTCGCAGCTACACCCTGAAGAACGTCGGCGGCGTCTACTCGTGCACGTGTCCGGCGTGGCGGAACCAGTCGGTGCCGATCGAGCGGCGCACCTGCAAGCACCTGCGGCGCTTCCGTGGCGAGGCCGCCGAGACGGAGCGGCTGGGGAGCTTGCCCGCCCGCGCGGTGAGCACCCGCGGTGCGAAGGAGGGCGCGCCGAAGGTGTTGCTCGCCGAGAGCTTCGACCCCGACGTGCACGATCCGAGCGGCTGGTGGATGAGCGAGAAGCTCGACGGCGTGCGCGCGTGGTGGGACGGAAAGCGCTTCATCTCGCGGCAAGGCAACGAGTACTTCGCGCCCGAGTGGTTCACCGAGGGCCTCCCCGATCATCCGCTCGACGGCGAGCTCTTCGGCGGGCGTGGTGAGTTCCAGCGCACGGTGTCCATCGCGCGGCGCGCCGATCGATCGAAGGAGTGGTCGGAGCTCTCGTACGTGATCTTCGATGGGCCGGAGCTCGGCGGTCCCTTCGAGAACCGGCTCGCCCAGCTCTCGGAGCTGGTGGAGGCGCACGCGTGGAAGCACGCGAAGGTGCTCGAGCACACCCTCTGCGACGGGTTGGACGCGCTGAAGAGGGAGCTCGCGCGCATCGAGGCGCTCGGCGGCGAGGGGCTGATGCTGCGCAAGCCCGCCTCGACCTACGTGCACGGCCGCTCGGAGTCGCTGCTCAAGGTGAAGAGCTTCTTCGACGCCGAGGCGCGGGTCATCGGACACGAAGCCGGCCGCGGCAAACACAAAGGGCGCCTGGGCGCGCTCCGCGTCGTGCTGAAAGAAGGCACCGAGTTCAAGGTCGGCACCGGCTTCTCGGACGCCGAGCGCGCCGACCCGCCGCCCATCGGCGCGATCGTGACCTTCCGCTACCAGGAGCTCACCAAAGCCGGCGTCCCCCGCTTCCCCACCTACGTAGGCGTGCGGCACGACCACGACTGGGAGTAGGGGACAGGAGCGGGCCTCGACCACGACTGGGAGTAGGGGACAGGATCACCCCTCGGAGACCCCTGTGTTTGCAGGGGATCCGAGCACGAAATGCATTTTGTGAAATTGCGCGTGCCCGTGCGGCCCGATGGGATCGGGCAGGGGCACGGGCACGGGCACGGGCACGGGCACGGGAGTGAGGACGGCGCCTACGGCGCGCGTCTCACTTGGGCGGCATGCGGAGCGCGCCGTCGAGGCGGATGACCTCGGCGTTGAGGTAGCCGTTCTCGACGATGTGGCACGCGAGCGCGGCGTACTCGGCGGGATCGCCGAGGCGGGCCGGGTTCGGGATGCCGGCGGCGAGGGCCTGGCGGACCTCCTCGGGCAGACCGGCGAGCATCGGGGTGTCGAAGGTGCCGGGGGCGATGGTGCAGACGCGGATCTGCGACTTCGCGAGGTCGCGCGCGATTGGCAGGGTCATGCCGACGACGCCGCCCTTGGACGCCGAGTAGGCGGCCTGGCCGATCTGACCATCGAAGGCGGCGATCGAGGCGGTGTTCACGACCACGCCGCGCTCGCCGTCGACCGCGTCGGTCTGGCTCATGCGGCTCGCGGCGAGACGGGTCACGTTGAACGTACCCACGAGGTTCACCGAGATGACCTTCTTGAAGAGGTCGAAGTCGTGCGGAGTGCCGTCGCGCTTCAGGGTTCGAGCCGCCCAGCCGACGCCGGCGCAGTTCACCGCGACGCGAAGGGTGCCGAGCTCCGCGGCCGCATCGAGGGCGGCGTTCACCTGCGCCTCGTCGGTCACGTCGGTCTTGACGAAGCGAACGCCGTCGCCGAGCTCCTTCGCCACGGCCTCGCCGCGCTCCACGTTCATGTCCACCAGCACGGCCTTCGCGCCCTTGGCGACCAGCGCCCGAGCGGTGGCCTCGCCGAGCCCGGAGGCTCCGCCAGTGATCAGCGCGACATTCCCTTCGATCTTCATCCGTCGACTACTCCTTCGCGTGCCCGCGAACGCGGACGACGCCTGCAAAAGACGCGGACGGTTCACACGATGGGCCCCCTCGGGTCAAGCGAGGCTGTGAGCGGACGCCGGCCTGGATGGGATATGCTCGGTGTGGAACGTTCGCGTGCGGCTCTCATCCTCGACCCTCCTCTCCGCTCTCGCCCTCGTCGGCTCGGCGCTCGGCTGCGGCGACTCCGATCCCATCGACGCCGATTGCGACGAGGCCATCCCCATCACCCCGGACATCGACGCTCGGGTCGACTTCCCGGTTCGGTGGGAGCGTCGCGGCGACCTGACCTACGGTGAGCCCGTCGTGCTCGCCATTCCGCCAGGGCTCGCGGGCCTCGCCTTCGCGCTCGAGGACCCGAACGCGATGGCCGGGTTCCGCGTGGCGCTCGACGGCGACTTGGTGGTCGACGTCGTGGACGAGTTCGGTGAGGGCCCTTGGTTCCACTACGAAGACCGGCTCGCCGTGCTCCAGTTCCCGATGGACGAGGCGAGCGGCCCGCCCCGCGGCTGCGTGGCCATCGAACCGGTGCTCTTCGGTGCCAGCGGCGCCGACGAAGGCACGCTCCACGTGATGACGCAGTCGGGGCTGGGGACCCAGATCACGATCGCGCCGATCCTGGTGGCGGACACCTTCATCGACGACACCACCCTCCGCGCCGCGCTGGGAGAAGCGGTGCGCGTCTACCAGGACGCGGGCGCCCCGGGTCTCGTGCTGGACGAACCGACCACGATCGACTGGCCGAGCGCCTTCGTGGACGACACGACCTCCGAGCTCGATCAGCTGCGCGCGAGCGTCGTGCTCGCGGACGAACGCACCATCCCGGTGCTCATCGTCCAGGACTTCCTCGAGCCAGGCACCTTCGGGTTGGCCGCGGGGGTCCCGGGCCCGAACGGTGTCCTCGGCACGAGCTGGAGCGGCGTGGTGCTCAGCGTGGACACGCATCTGTCGGCCGACGGGACCACGATCGAAGCGGCGCTCCTCGGGGAGACGCTCGCGCACGAGCTCGGGCACCAGCTCGGGCTCTTTCACACCACCGAGGCCGAAGGCGGCGAGCACGATCCGCTCGCCGACACGCCGGAGTGTCCGGCGAGCCGCGACACCGACGGCGACGGAGAGCTCTCGGTGCCCGAGTGTCTCGAAGAGGGAGGACGCAACGTGATGTTCTGGACCGCGGAGGACGGGATTCGGCAGCGGGAGCTCTCGCCGACCCAGGTGGCCATTCTCGCCGCGAGCCCGGTGGCGCGATGAGGGCGGTGCACCTCGTCCTGCTCGGCGCGCTCGGGTGCGGTGGCGCCGAGACGAACGGGACCGAGCCCAGCTCCGAGCCGGCTGAGCCGACCGCGCCGGTTTCGGCCGAGCCCGACCCGCGCTACGCGGACGCACCGGAGGGGACCGAGGCGATCGCGCGCCTGCTCCGCGCGCGCCACACCGAGGACCTCCCGGATCGCGACGCGCTCGTCGCTCACCCGGAGCCCGAAGAGAGCCTTCGTTGGCTGGTGACGAACGGTGACCCGATGCTCGTGCGGGTCCGCGCGGCGAGCACGCTCCGCCATTTCGACGGCGCGGAGACCCTCACGCTCCTTCGCTCGGTCTACGTGGACGAGTCGCAGCCGGGCAACCTTCGCGCCGCGGCCATCGAAGGCACGGCGCGCTTCCGGCTGGACGATGTGCTTCGAGCGGAGCTCGAGGTCGCGGCCGCGCTCGACGACCCGCGCGTCGCGCGCGCCGCTCGGGCTCGGCTCGATGGAGCGAACGGCACCGTGGCCCCCTGATTCACTCCTCGTCCTGGCACCCGTCCGGATCCTCGCCGACGACACACGCGAGGTCGAGGTCCTCCGGGCTCCACATCACCATGCCGCCGAGCATGCCCATGGTCTCCGGGTCGAAGGGCTGGCTCTCGAGGTCGGGATCGTTCCTCGGGCGGGGACAGCATACCGGTCGTGATGCGCTCCGTCGGTTGCTCGATCTCCGAGTACGGAATCTGCAGCGGCTCGGGCACCGTGGGCACGGCGGCCCACACGCTCGACGGAAAGGCGACGGCCGGACCCATCGAGTGGGGCCCGGCCGTCTGGGGGAGGGAAACGGAGAGTCCGTGGACTCGTCAGGCGTGCGCGTGCTGGGTCTCGGCGCGGGCGTCGGCCTCGCGGGCAGTCGGTTCGGTCTTGGCGCGAAGCATCGGCGCAAAGGCGTCGCGGTAGCTCCAGGCGAGGAACAGCTCGAGCGCGAGCACGACCAGGGGCAGGGCCAGACCGGCCGGCGCGAGGACCGCGTGGAAGAGGACGATGTTCACGACGATGGGCGCGATGAGCGCGAGCGCCAGCGGCACGAAGCGGTTGGCGAGGAGGAGGACACCGACGGCGACCTCGGTCGCCTTCACGAGGGTCATCAGGTAGCCGGTGCCGACCAGGGCGCCGAGGAAGGTCCCGGCGGCCTCCGGCATGGGAGGCATGGGGAGGAAGCTCAGGAAGCCGTTGAGTCCGAAGACCACGAAGATGGTGCCGAGCAGGAGGCGGGCGGCGGTGGGGACCTTGCTGAGTAGGGCGTGCATGAGGAGCCTCGTCTTTCGTTCTCTCGAGGAGTGAGTGCTTGGCGGGCATCTCCCGCCGACGAGGGAGAACATGATGGGTTGCGTGGGCGCTCACCAGAGGGCGCCTTTTCGGTAGACAGTTGCGTCAATGCAACGGTAGCGTCCGACCATGGCTGACGGATTGGACGAGCTGGCGACCTTCGTGCGGGTGGTGGATGCGGGAAGCATCGCGGGGGCGGCGCGCCTGCTCGGGGTCCCGAAGTCGACGGTGAGCCGGCGGATCTCGCGGCTCGAGGATCGACTCGGCGTGCGGCTGCTCCAGCGGACGACGCGGAGCATGAACACCACGGCCGAAGGGCAGAGCCTCTACCAGCGGGCGTCCGGGCCGCTCGCGGATCTGGAGAACGCGACCTCGGCGGTGGCGGACGCGGGCGACACGCCGCGTGGCTTGTTGCGCGTCACGGCGCCGGTGGACTTCGGTCGGCTCTTCGCGCCGATCGTGGCCGACTTCATGCGGAACTACCCCGAGGTGTCGGTCGACATCGATCTGACGGGGCGCAAGGTCGACCTGGTCGCCGAAGGCTTCGACCTCGCCGTGCGTGGCGGCACGCTCGAAGACTCGTCGCTGATCGCCCGGAAGCTCGCGGTGGTGGAGCTGCAGCTCTTCGCGTCGCCGGCGTACCTCGCGGAGCGCGGCGCGCCGAAGAAGGTCTCGGACCTGGCCGATCACGAGTGCATCCTCTTCCGACCGAACGGCGAGACGATCGAGTGGACCTTCGCGGGCGGGAAGAAGTCGGAGGCCATCGAGGTCCGTGGTCGCCTCCGCTCCTCGGAGTACGCCTTCGTGAGGAGCGCGTGCATCGCCGGCGGCGGCATCGCTCGGATGCCCTCGCATCTCGGCGCGATGGACGTGCGCGACGGCCGGCTGATCCGTGTGCTGCCCAAGCGCTACTGCAACCGCGGCGGCATGTCGCTCGTGTACCCGAGCGCGCGCCATCTGCCCGCCAAGGCCCGCGCGTTCCGAGACCACATCATCGCGGCCTTCGACAACGCCGCCTGGCAGCTCGGATGACCGTGACCCGAACGCAACCCCTGGGGGACACTCTCCCCCTCCGGGTCCCCATCCGAAACAGGGCGATTCTTCCCTAGTGCCCGCCGCCGCTCGACGGGCCGCCGTATCGGGCTATCAGAGGCCCGTGCGCCTCGGACCCCTGATCATCGCGGTCGTTGCCCTCGGGTGTGGGGACGACGACGAGACGCCCGAGGCGGAGTCGACGACGGAAGCGCCCGCGGTCGAGCAGGCGACGCCGGACACCGAGGTCGAAGCGGAAGCGCCCGAGCGGGTGCGCTTCGATCTGGCGCGCCATCGTGCGCGCGCGGAGCTCTGGCGTGGCGACGCGCGCCTGGTGGACTTCGGTGCGCCGGGCGGCGCGCGACACACGCTCGGTGGGTGGCGGACCCGCACCGGCGACACCCACACCTTCGGCGAGACGACCACGCAGCTCATCGAAGGCGTGACCGGTGAGCTGCTCCTTCCGATCGAGTCGAACGAGCCGCAGCAGCTGACCTTCAGCGCCCGCGCGTTCGGCGATGGTCGGCTCACGATCTACGTCGACGGGGACACGGTCGGTCACGGCCGGCTGCCGACCGACGGCACCTTCACCACCGTGACCGAGACGCTGCCCGCGCTCGAGCCCGGCGAGCACCTTCTGCAGTTGCGCGTTCCGAGCACCGGGCGCGACGACGGCGTGAGCGCGGGCATCGCGCTCGACTGGATGCGCATCGGCGCGCCCGAAGAGGGCTCCGCACCACCGCCGACCTCGCTCGGGACGAACGACGCGCTCGCGATCCCGGCGGCGATGACCTTCGCCTACGGGATGGACGTGCCTTCCGGCGCGCGGCTGCGCGGCACCGTCGCCCAGGGCGCGCTCCGCGTTCGCGCGCTCCGCGACGGCGCCGAGGCGCTCGACCTCGGCGAGCACGACGGCGCGCTCGACGTCGATCTGAGCGAGCTCGCCGGCGACTTCGCGCGGATCGACCTGATCGCGTCGGGCGGCGCCGCGCGCATCACCGAGCCCCGCATCGTCACGCTCGAGGCGCCCGGCGAACGCCGCACGCACCGCCGACCCAAGCACGTGCTCATCTACCTCGTGGACACGGTCCGCGCGGACAAGCTCCATCCCTGGAACCCGGAGTCGCGCGTCGAGACGCCCGGCCTCGACCAGTGGGTTCGCGGTGCGGCCATCTTCGACCAGGGCCACACTCAGGAGAACTGGACCAAGCCCTCGGTCGCCACGCTCCTGAGCGGGCTCCTCCCCTGGCAGCACACGGCCACCACCGGTGAAGCCGCGGTGCCCCGCAGCGTGGTCACGCTCGCCGAGCGCCTCCGCGACCAGGACATGGCGACCGCCGCCTTCGTCGCCAACGGCTACGTCAGCGACGCCTTCGGCTTCGAGCAGGGCTTCGGCGACTTCCGGAACTACATCCGCAGCGGCCTCCGCTCCCAGGCACGCTTCGTCGCCTCGGACGTGCTCAGCTGGCTCGACGCGCACATCGGCGAAGAGGGCAGCGGCGCCGACGCCGATCCCTTCTTCCTCTACGTGCACACCATCGACCCGCACGTGCCCTACATCCCGCCGGACGAGATCCTCGCCCAATACGATCCAGAGCCCTACGAGGGGCCGATCGACTTCACCCGTGACCGCGAGCTGCTCGAGAAGATCAAGGCCGAGTCGCTCCACACCAACGCCCGGGATCGCCAGCGCCTCGAAGCGCTCTACGACGGCGAGATCACCTATCACGACACCCACTTCGCGGCGATCCTCGAGGGCCTCCGGCGCCGCGGGCTGATGGACGACACCCTCGTCGTCTTCACCGCGGATCACGGCGAGGAGTTCTTCGATCACGGCTCGGTCGGTCACGGTCACAGTCTCTTCGAGGAGCTGCTCCACGTGCCCTTCGTCGTGCAGCTCCCGGGCATCGGCGAGACTCGCATCGACGAGCCGGTGGGCCTGGTCGACGTGGTGCCGACGGTGCTCGACGCGCTCGAGATGGAGCCCGACCGTGCGCTCGCCGGCCGCTCGCTCATCCCGCTCCTCGAAGGACACCCCAGCGACGCCCCGACCATGCGCGTCGCCGGCTTCATGGAGGGCTGGCGTGCGCTCATCCTCGGTCGCTACAAGCTCATCCAGCGGACGCACCGGCGCCACTTCGTGTACGACCTGCGGAACGACCCCGCGGAGGAGCACGATCTCGCAGCGGAGCGACCGCTGCTGTTGCGCCATCTCCGCGGCACGCTCGGGCTCGCGCTCGACGGACACGTGGCCCCGCGCGCCGAACGGACCCAGACCACGGTCGAGGGCGAGCTGGCCGACCAGCTCCGAGCTCTCGGCTACGTCGGCGCGAGCGCGCCGCCCAGCGAGGACGACGCCGAATGACCGAGAGAGAAGCCGAGACGCGCAAGGACTCGAAGCACAGCCGACCGAAGCGACGCAGCGGCAAGGCACTGGCGATCGGTATGCTGGTGCTGATCTTCGGCGGCGTCGCGTTCGCCTTGTCCATGTGGTTCTGGGGCCGCGAGCCCCACGGTCCCATCGAGACCGTCGCCGTGGTCGACGAGACGCGCGTCGCCGTGCTCCGGCAGGGGTTCGAGGAGCGCGGGTACACCCACATCGGCGTCTGGAACGCGGACGGTACGATGACGTGGTCGGAAGCGCTCTTCGGTGTGCAGGACGACCCGCAGCTCAGCGTCACCGATGAGCTGGTGCTCGTGCTGGTCACCGAGGCGCGCGGGAACCCCGCGCTCCACGCGTTCGCTCTCGAGACCGGCGAGTTCCGCTGGAAGGTCGAGCAGGCGATCGAAGGCGAGCCCTCCGCGTGGGGGCAGGCCCTGGCCGTGGGCGACTCGGTCGCCTGGCTGATGGGCCCTGGCCGCGAGATCCGTGTCGTCGACCTCGAGGACGGCGAGGTCCGCGCGACCGTCACACCCGAGCAGCCGGACGAGGTCGCGTACGTCGCGGTCGTCGACGACGTGCTCCAGCTCGTGGCGATCGGCGCTCCGACCACCACCGTCGACGCGCGCGGCGAGCTCGCCACCACCGACTACCCCGCCGCGCAGCGCGCCACGCCGACGACTCGCGAGGGCGACGAGCTCTGTCTGGGCCATCCGCCCGACCGCTGCCGGACCATCGCCGGGCTCGCCGGCTACGCGATCGGTGACGACGTCGTCTGGATCCACAGCGAGCGTGAGCTCGGCGTGCTGAAGGCCGACGACCTGAGCCTCATCAGCGGTCCCTTCGAGGTCGGGGAGCTCACGGCGCGATGAGCGAGTGGCTCGAGGGCGGCTGTCACTGCGGCGCGGTGCGCTTCCGCGCACGCTTCGACGAGCGAAAGGCCATCGACTGCAACTGCTCCGTCTGCACGAAGAAGGGCTTCCTGCACGCGATCGTCGTCGCGGACGACTTCGAGCTCCTCACCGACCCGGCTGCGCTCGCGACCTACACCTTTGGGACCCACACGGCGAAGCACCACTTCTGCCGCACTTGCGGAGTGCACCCCTACTACGTGCCGCGCTCGCATCCGGATGGCTTCGACGTGAACGTCCGCTGCTTGGACGAAGGGCCCGACGATTGGATCGTCGAGCCCTTCGACGGCCAGCGCTGGGAAGAGTCGGTCGACTCGATCCGCGAGACGATCAGCCGGCGGCCCAACGGCGGCTGGACTTCTTGAGCGGCACAGTCACGCGCTCCGACGAATCGTCGTTGGGCGCCTCGCTCGGCCGGAGCTGGGTCGGGGTCGGGGGCACGTAGGGCTTGCGGCCGCTCTCGGCGCCGCGGAGCCCGCGCAGCTCCGCCGCCGTCGGTGCCGGGTGACCGACGAGCGTGTCCGGCTTCATCTGCTCGAGGAAGTCGTCGAGGTCGTCGGTCGCCGACGCGAGCCCCATGAGGTCGTCGTTGAGGGTGTCCGAGGCCATCGCCGGCGGCGGCAAGGTCTCGTGGACCTGGCTGTAGTTCGGGAAGAGATCGTCCTCGTCGACCGGCACGCCCATCGCGACGTCGTCCTCGAAGGGGAGGGCGCTCGGCTTCACGGTGGCCGTCTCCGGCACGGGCGCGAAGCCGTTCGCGACGGACGGTGTCTGGCAGAGGGTCGCCAGATCCGTCGTGATGATGTCCGCGGCACCCACCAGGAAGGCGCGGTCCAGATCCGCGAGCTTCTGGTTCCGCTCGCGGAAGTGCTTCGCCGACGACTCGGCCTGGCGCGCGGCCGCGTGATCCCCGGTGCGGCGACAGACGTCTTCGAGGGCTTCCCACGCGGTGGCCCAGGAGCCATCGGAGCCGGTCGCCCGGGCAAGATCGTCGCGCGCCTCCGCGAGCTCGCCGCGGACCTCGTGGAGTCGAGCCCGGACGAAGAGGGCGTCGACGTCGTCGGGGTAGGCGGCGAGGCCGGCGTCGAGCACCGCCATCGCGTCCGATTCGCGTTCTGCGGCGATGAGCGCGTTGGCGAGCATCGCCGGGTCGTCCTGGTCGGGGTCGGCCAGGAAGGTGCACATTCGTCGCTCGAGGGCGCTCTCACCGGAGAGTCGTTCGTCGAGGGCCCAGGTCTCCGGAGCATCCGGCGCGAGCTCCCAGCAGCGCTCGAGCACCGCCTCGGCGCGGTCGAGGTCGCGGGTCGCCATCAGCGCCCGGGCCAGCGCCAGCCAGGGAGAGGCCCAGCCCTCACTGCGCTTGGCGGCCAGGATCAGCAGCCGCTTCGCCCAGACGAAGTCGCCGCGCTCCAGGAAGAGCTCGCCTCCCGTCAGCAGCAGGTCGGCGTCCCCGGGGTCACGCTCGATGGCCGCCTCGAAGACGGCTCGGGCGTCGTCCATTCGACCCGCGGTCAGCAGGTCTCGGGTGAGCATCGCCGGCTCTTCGATGTCGAGCCGGTTCTGGAAGCGCAAGACGCGCACGTCGAGCGCTCGTGTCGAGCGCGATCCCTGGTCCCCGTGTGCCATGAGTCATGGATGCCCAAGACGCCCAGAATCCCCAAGAAAGCGGCAGGAACGTCAGTCGCGGGTCGGGCGAGAGCCACCGCGCGATGGCTGTCCATGGCGGGGGCCACGTGGGGTAGAATCCGGCATCGGTAGGGGGCCGGTGAGCGCCTCCATCCATCAGCAACAGGAGACACTCATGCGCTTCCTCTTCCTTTCGCTCGTGCTCGTGGCCCTCGTGGGGTGCTCGGATCACCCGATCGACCAGTTCGTCGCGGTGGGAGACTCCGTGAACTCGGAGATCTGCAGCTGCCCCGCGTTCGAGACCGAGGACTTCTGCACGATGCCCGACGAGCTCAGCAGCGCCGAGGTCAGCTGCCTCAAGCGCGTGTACGACGACTACTCCGGCGAGCTCGATCCGCTGGTCGATTGCTTCGTCGACGCCGGCTCGGAGCTGAACGACTGCGTCCGTAGTGCGCGTTGCGACGCCAGCGCCCTGGAGACCTGCTACGGCGTGTGGGAGGTCCGCCTCGAGGGCTGTCCGGAGACCACCGAGGTGGCGGGCGAGCAGTTCGACGCCTGCATCATCGACTGAGCGTCACAGGAGCGCGTCGAAGCGGAAGATCAGCTTGAGCAGCGCTCGGCGCTCGAGCGCCTGGTCGGGATCGCCGCGGGTGTCGCCGTAGGGGCGGCGCTCGCGGTAGACCAGGAAGAGATCGCTGCCCGGGAGGTAGCGCCACCGCAGCCGAACGAGGGTCCCGGTGACCTCGGCGACGGCGTCGACCTGGAAGATGGCGTCGAGCTGCAGCGTGGTCGTCGGCGCGACCGTGAGCCGCGCGTTCGCGGTCCACAGGAAGAAGGGGTCGTAGCTCGGAAGCTCGAGGTGGCTGAGCGCGCCGCTGAGCACCAGGCGGACGTGCCGCGTCGCCGTGACGCCGAAGGACGCGCTCGCGGTCTGGCGGACGCCGCCGAAGTACGAAGAGACCGCGTCGTAGTCGAGGGAGAAGTACGGGTTCCGGGCGTCCGAACGGCTGATGCCGAAGAAGGTCTGCAGGCCGCGGTAGGTCCCGGGTTGCACGGTGCGACCCGCGAGGTCGAAGCTCTCGAAGACGACGTCCTCGACGTAGTCGGCTCGCGCGTAGGCGTACCAACCGCTGACCCAGCCGAGCGCGATCTCGGCGCCGCCGCGGCTGCCCTGGTGGGTGTCGAAGGTGCTGTCGAAGAGCTGGGCCCCGCGGAAGATCACGTCGACGTTCTCGAGCCCCATCGCATCGGTGCGTCGCTGGAGCGTCAGCTCGGCGTCGAGCTGAACGGTATCCTGCCGCCGCACGAACCCGACCGCCGGATCGAAGTCGGGGCCGACCCAGAGCCCCGAGATCTCCGCCCGGGCGACCCGACCCCGATAGCGTGCGGCGAGCCGACCCGCGGCGCCGCGCTCGATGCCGGGCGGTGGCGCGTCGGGGTCGTCCGAGGGGTCTTCCGGACCGAAGCTCCCGGACGCGAAGCCGGAGAGCTCGAGCTTGCCGTCCGCCGCGCGCACGAAGAAGTCCGCGCCGGCGGTGACGTCGTTGCGCTGATCGCCCGGGGTGCGGACCGTCGCGATCGCGCCGATGTAGCTCGCCTCGCCGAGGTCGAGCCGCAGTCGGCCGACGCCGTAGTTGGTGATCGGGTCCTCGTCGGTCAGCACGTCGAGCACGCCGAAGGTCAGCCGGTTGCTGCCCCCGAGCGGCACCCGGCCGTACGCCTTGGCGCCGCCCCAGATCAGGACCTCGCTCCGGTCCTGGTCGAGGCCGATGCGCCGCGTGAAGAAGGGCTGGGCCTGGCCCTCCGCGCCGAAGGTGAAGACGTCGAGGCCGTTGAGGAAGAAGGGGCGCCGCTCGGGGAAGAAGAGAGGGAAGCGGTCCAGGTTGACCTGCGGGGTGTCGAGGTCGACCTGCGCGAAGTCCGTGAGCGCCGTGAGCTCGCCCCACACGTCCTCGGCCAGCCGCATCCGCGCATCCATGCCCGCGCTGACCGTCCAGGGGGTGCCGCTCGGGAAGCGCGTCGGGTCGTCCTCGCGAAGCCCACCCAGCACGTAGGGGAGGAGAATGAGTGGCCGGCCGGTCTCCACGTCGTCCAGGCCGAGCAGGTCGCCGTAGTGCTGCGCCGAGAACGCGCCGAGCTGCACCGGCATCGCCGCCCAGTCGTAGGTGCCGCGCGCGGCGTTGTGGTCGCGGGTGATGTTGAGACCGACCACCCGCTCGCCCACCACGTCGGCCAGGCCCAGCGCGGTGAAAGGCAGCCGCATCTCCGCGATCCACGCGCCCGGGACCTCCGTGACGGCGCTCTCCCAGACCGCGTCGACCTCGCGACGGAAGACTCGCCCGTTGTCGATCGCGATGTAGTCGAGCTGCGCGCCGGCCGAGTTCACGGTGAAGCCGACCGTGTTCCGGTGGTCGTGGCGAACGTCGACCTTCACGGTCACGGCGTCGTCGCTGAAGATCGCCAAGCTGTCTCGCGCCAGCTCGACGGCTCTCGCCTCCTCGCCCTCGGCCATCTCGAGGCGGATCCCCACGTAGAGGGCCTCCCGGTCGAAGAGCACCCGGAACGCGGTCCGGACCGGCGGGATCGCCCCTTGGACCGGTCGCCGCTCCACGAAATCGTCGGCTTCGTGGGCCTCGGCCCAGATCGGGTCGTCCAACTGTCCATCGATGGTGGGTTGTCGATCCCCGTCGATCCGGGTCGCCCGCAGGACGCGGCTGGTCTCCGAAGGCTGGGCCCCCGCCACCGATCCAACCAGCCCCGACAAGAGGAGCGCCATCCCCAGCGCGCGCAAGGCTGGGCCAGATAGCAGCACCGGGCCCTTGACGGCACCCCGGATCTCGGGTCATACCGCCCGACCCCGGACCCGCAGTCCGCGAGTCCCGGGTGGATCGGCTCAATTTCGCCGGTCCGTTTTGACTTTCCCCGGGTCTGCGCTAAGCGGGCCCGGTTGTTTTCGGCGGCTCGGCCGCCACCACGGAGTCTGAAGAGACATGTCGCGCTACACCGGACCGCGAGTCAAGAAGATGCGAGCCCTCGGAGTCGATCTCCCCGGGCTCTCCCGTAAGACCATGTGGGATCGGGCTTATCCGCCCGGCGAGCATGGGCCGAAGAACGCCCGTCGTCGGCGTGAGTCGGACTTCAAGAAGCAGCTCCAGGAGAAGCAGAAGCTGCGCTTGAACTACGGTCTGACCGAGCGGCAGTTCCGCCGCCTCTTCGTCGAGGCGAAGCGCGACAAGGCTCCCACTCCGGACAAGCTGATCGAGTTCCTCGAGCGTCGTCTGGACAACGTGGTCTTCCGTGCCGGCTTCGGCCGCACCATCCCGGCCGCCCGTCAGCTCGTGCGTCATCGTCACGTTCGCGTGAACGGCAAGCGCGTGGACATCCCCTCCTTCCGCGTCAGCGAGGGCGACGAGATCACCCTGCGCGACAAGAGCAAGGAGATCGCCATCGTGGTCGAGTCGCTGGACAAGCCGGCGCTCAACCGCCCCGAGTGGCTCAAGTGGGACGAGGACAAGAAGGTCGCGACCGTGGCCGAGCTGCCCGGTCCCGGCTCCGTGCCCTTCCCCGTCGAGATGAACCTGGTCATCGAGTACTACTCGAAGCGCCTCTGATCTCGGGCCCGCCAGGGCTATCCTTCGAAGCGGCCGCGACGACTCGTCGTGGCCGTTTCTCGTTTGGGACCCCCATGGACGCCACCGACGCACTCCTCGCCACCCTCCCGGCGCACACGGCGGATCTCGCCTACGACCTGGCGAAGGTCCTCGGCGAGACCCGCCTGAACGTCGGCCAACGGTGGGGCTGCGCCATGGCGTCCGCGGTGACCTTGCGGGATCGCCTGCTCACCGACGCCTTCGCGACGGACGCCGCGGCAGCCGGGGTCGCGTCGGCGACCCTCGAGGACGCACGCGCTGCCGCGGCGTTGATGGCGATGAACAACGTCTACTACCGCTTCGTGGACTCGGTCGGTGGCGAGCACGCGCACCTCCCCGCGGGCTTGCGGATGAAACGGGTGGCCCGCCCGGCCGGCAGCAAGGCCGACTTCGAGCTCTTCGCGCTCGCCGCGAGCGCCCTCAACGGCTGCCAGGCGTGCATGCGCCACCACGAGGCGAAGGGGCGCGCTGTCGGCTTGGACGCGACCCAGCTGCACGACGCCGTTCGCGTCGCCGCGGCGGTCCGCGGGACGAGCGTCGCTCTCTTCGATCGTGGCGACCCTGGTTGACCACGCGTCCCGACTGTTAGACTGGTGCCCTTGAAGCCCGTACTGCTCAAGGGAAGCGCCATCACGGCGAGGGAGCGTTGGCTCCGCGAACGCCATGGCCCCGCTGGTGAGGCTCAGGTCCGTGCCGCGCTCGAACCGAAGCATCGGGCGATCCTGGAGGCAGGTGTCCTCCGCTCGTCCTGGGTGCCCTTCGCGCTCTTCGTCGACATGAACGTCGCCATCGACCGCATCTTCGGGCGGGGCGACTTCACGCTCTGCAAAGAGGTCGCGTACTACGGCGCGAAGCAGAACCTCTCGACCCTCTACCGTGTCTTCTTCCGGGTGGGCTCCATCGGCTTCGTCCTGAAGCGTGCGGGCCGAATGTGGGACGTGCACTACAGCACCGGCCGGCTCAGCGTCACCAACGGCGAGGGCTGGGCGCGGTTGATCATCGAGGACTTCCCGCAGCCGCACCCGGTGCTCTGGCAGAGCGTCGCGGGCTGGGGCGAGGCGAGCGCTCACCTCAGCGGCGTCACCGACGCCGTGGCGACCATCGAGCACTCACCGGAGGGCGACGACGACTCGCCCGCGCAGATCCGCATCGACTGGGAAGAGTAGCGCTCAGCCGCGTTCGGCGCGGTAGCGGATCGGGAGCCGGATCCAGCGCGTGTCCCACGGCGCCGGTGGCCGCGGGAGGACCGAGCGGGTCCGCGCGAACGCGAGGGCGGCTTCGTCGACCAGGTCGTGACCGCTGCTCTGGTGCAGGCGGACGCCGACCACGCGGCCGGTGTCGTCGATCTGGAAGGCCACCCAGGCGATGCCCTCTTGTCCGGTGCGGCGGAGCGCCAGCGTCGGCTGGGGGCGACCGAGCGCCCGCATGGCGGAGAGTCGCCACGCCCGCAGGGCGTTCGGGTCGGGCCGAACGGGCTCCGTGCGGGTCGCGCCGTTCACGGCGCCCTCACGGCCCGCGCCCGCGGTCCGGTCGACGGCCAGGCCGCCCGCGGCGCTGGCCACGGTCTCGGCCGCCTCGGCGCCGGCGTGGTCGGTCGCGGCGAGCGAGGCGTCGGTGGGCTCGGTCGGCTCCTCGACCGGCGTCTCGTCGACCGGCTCTTCGACCGGGGCCTCGGTCACGGGCTCTTCCGCCGGCTCCTCGACGGGCTCGGGCTCCTCGATCGGCTCCGGCTCCTCGACGGGCTCGGGCTCCTCGATCGGCTCCGGCTCTTCGACGGGCTCGGGCTCCTCGATCGGCTCGGGCTCCTCGACCGGAATCGGGGCGGCCTCGACCTCGGGCGGGTCCGGCTCGAGGTCCATGAAGACCAGCTCGTCCTCGGCCATCGCGGCCGCGAACACCGGGAGCGAGGGGGCCGCAGCCACCAGGCCCACGTGGCCGATCACCGAAGCGACGACGAAGAGCACGATCCGCCGCCCCTCACGGGACGCCGGTCGCTTCTCGGCAGCGGGGCGCTCGATCGCCGGGTCTTCTCGGAGGAGAAGCACCCGAAGAAGATGAAACGCGAATTCATTATCATCAAGCGAAAGATCGGGATGCCCCCGATTGGGGCAGTCCTCAGATCAGGTCGACGCCGCAGGGGAACGTCGCCCGGAGGGTCGCGCCCGTGGTGCTCAGGAGCTCGTCGCAGGCGTCCCCGAGCAGCTCGATGGTGTTGGCGTCGGTCGCCTCCCAGCCGTCCGGGTCGTCACAGGGGAGCTCCCGGCCGTTCAGGACGACCGTGCCCATGCAGGCCTCCGAGACGTCCGCCAGCGCGCTCGAGAGCTCGAGGGAGCAGCTCACCGCGCCACCGATGATCGAGCCGAGCGCATCGCGCAGGCCCTCGTCGTCGCCGGCGACCCAGAACTCCGCATCGGTCGCCGGCTCGCCGAGGCCGGCGTTGGCGACGTCCTGGAGATGGGCGTCGGACACGTCGGAGCCGACGCTGATCACGTAGGTGCGGATGCCGTTGTCATGTGCGCGGGTCACCGCGGCGATGGCCTCGTCCTGACCGCGCTGCGGGTTGAGCTCCTCGCAGCGGTCCGGCTCACCGTCGGTGGCGAGGATGAAGATCGTCGGGTCGGTCGGCCGATCGGGCATCCCGAGCCAGCCATCGAGAATCGCGTCGATCGCGTCGCCGGTCGGCGTCTCGTCGATGGGCTCGGCGGCCTCGTAGACGGTGCGGATCGCGTCGTAGTTGCTGATGGCCGCGGTCACCTCGCTGAGCATCGGGCACTCGCCGATGGGCGGGCCCGAGCTGTTTCCTTCCGCCTCGGCGGAGTAGAGCGCCAGGCCGAAGCGGACCTGGTCCTGAAGGGCCTGGATCAACCCGTCGTCCGGATCGAGCAGCGAATCGCGCAGGGCGTCCCAGCGGTTCGAGCCGCCGAAGCCGGAGGTCATGCTGCCCGACTGGTCGACCACCAGGATGACCGTCGGGGTCACGCGGCGCGCGCCCACCTCGACGCTCGGGCAACTGCCGGGGCCGTCGAAGCGGGCCTGGGCGTCGCGGTTGCCGCCCATGTCCGGCGCGTCCTCGCACATGCCGTCCGCGTTGCAGAGCTCGGCGCTGCCGCAGTCGTCGTCGTCTGCGCAGTCCGCCGTGCAGATGCCCTCGTCGGGGTCGCAGTAGAGCCCAGCCCGGCAGAGGCTGGTGTCGTCACAGCTCGATCCACAGCCGAAGATCGGCTCGTCGCGCTCGCACGGGGGCGTCGTGTCGTTGCAGTCGCACGCTGCGAGCAGGAGCATGCAGAGCAGTGCGCGGGGGAGGGCGGCCTGTCTCATGGGGACCTCGGTGTGACGGTGATTGTGAGAAAAAGCATACCTCCGATCGGGGCGGGTTGCCCACCCACGATTGGTGGGGGCCCCATCGAAGGTGTAGCGTCCGCGCCATTCGATGCGTCCGCTTGCCTTCCTGCTCTGCCTCTCGAGCGCCGTGGCCGTGGCTCAGTCCCCGGCGGACGAGCCGGCGTTCGGGGCGAGCACGGCGGTGGAGCCGGAGTCGGAGTCGGGAGAGGAATCGGGGTCGGCGCTCGAGTCGGAGGAGGGTCAGGGCGAATATGGCGCCACGGCCAACATCGGCGCCGTTACGACGGAGTCGGACGATCGGGCCGAGAGCGTCGTCACCCGCCTGGAGATGGACGAGCGGCAGCCTCGCTCCACCCCGGACGCGCTCGGCTGGGTGCCGGGGGTCGCGGTCCAGCAGACCGCTCACGCCCAGGCGAGCCCCTACGTCCGCGGCCTCACCGGCCAGCGCGTGGTGCACGTCTTCGATGGCGTTCGGCTGAACAACGCCATCTATCGGCAGGGGCCGAACCAGTACTTCTTCACCATCGACGAGGCCTCGGTGAGCCGCATCGAGGTGCTCCACGGGTCGGCCTCGGTGGTCTATGGCTCGGACGCGCTCGGTGGCGTCATCCGCGCGGAGCCGGTGCGGCCCCACCTCGGCCCGGTCGATGGCGTCGAGCTCCGACCGCGCCTTCGGCTGCGCTACGGGAGCGTCGATCGGGAGCTCGGCGGTCGCGCCCAGCTCCAGCTTCGCTGGAACCGCGGCGCCTTTCAGGCTGGCGTCGGCTACCGCGACGTGGACCTGCTCCGTTCCGGCGGGGTCGTGCGCCACCGGCGGGAGGGCGACGGTCTCGGCCGGGGGGATGTCGCGCCCTGGGTTCCGCGCTTCACCGAGGAGGCGGACCGCCCGATCGGCGACTGGCGCACGCAGCTCGGGACCGGCTTTCGCGAGGCGGCCTTCGACGCCCGCGTCGACCAGCAGATCACCCGCCAGCTCCGCGCTTTCGCGGCCGTCTACGGCTACCGCCAGATGGACGCGCCGCGAACCGATCAGTGCCCGGCCCCGGAGGCGCCCGTCGACGAGTGTCTGACCGTCGATCGGCAGTGGCGGACCCTCGCCTACGGCGGGCTCCGTGGAAGCGCGGGCGCCCTGCGGGACCTGAGCCTGACCGTCTCCTACCAGCTCCACGACGAGCACCGCCGCCGCGAGCGGCCGCGAGCCGGGGTGCGCTTTCGCTGGGTCGATCAGGTCCACTCGCTCGGCGCGGCGTTTCGCGCGACCGCCGATCTGCGCGAAGAGCTGCCGCGGGTCGCGCTCCGCTTCGGCGCGGATGGCTACCGTGACCAGGTGCACTCGCGGGGGGACCAGTCCTTCACCGACCTCGAGCCGGTGCGGACCTTCGAGCTCTCCCGCGGCCAGTACCTCGACCACTCGATCCAGGCCACGCTGGGAGCGTTCTCGGAGCTCGTGGTGCAGCCCATCGATGGGCTCACCCTTCGCGCGGGTGGTCGCGCCCAGGTCATCGGTGTCAGCGCGCCCGGCGACGACGAATCGGGCACGAGCTCCGTCGATCGGACCTTCGGCGCGGTGGTCGGGCGCGCGGGGATCACTGTGCAGCCGCGGAAGCGCTACGGCTTCTTCCTGAACCTCGACCAGGGCTTTCGCGCGCCCAACCTGGACGACCTCACCGGGCGCCAGCAAGTCGGCCCCGGCTTCCAGTTCGAGAACGCGGAGCTCGAGCCGGAGCGATCGCTGACCGCCGAGCTCGGCACGAAGCTGCGCCTCGACTGGTTGCGCTTCGAGCTCTGGGTCTTCGCGACGCGCATCACCGATGGGATTCAGCGCGTGGTCCGAGAGATCGACGACTGCCCGCCGAGCACCCCGGACTGCCTCGGCTCCCGGGATCCCTTCCAGCTGATCAACGCGCCGGACGCGAGCGTGCTCTTCGGCGGCGAGTCGGCCGCGACGCTCCTGCTGCCGGAGCAGGTCACCCTGAGCGCGAACGTGAGCTACGCCTGGGGCGAGGGACCGAGCCTCGGTGACCGCTTCGCGCCGGAGGGTCGGGTGCCGCTCTCGCGGGTGCCGCCGCTCCAGGGAAACGTCGAGGGTCGCTGGCGCCATCGCGGCACGGGCGTGTGGGTCGGCGCGGGCCTTCGGTGGGCCGCCGCGCAGACGCGACTCGCCGTCAGCGATGGGAGCGACCCGCGGATCCCCGACGGCGGAACGCCGGGCTACGCGCTGGTGGAGCTGCGGGCCGGTTGGCGGTGGAAGGACTGGCTGCACGTGGCGCTGGTCGCGCACAACCTCGCGAACACGGCCTACAAGGTGCACGGCTCGTCGATCGTGGGACCCGGCCGAGGGGTCCGGCTGACCCTCGAGCTCGGTCGACGCTGAATCCGAGTTGTGAACGCAAGGCGGCTGTCTGATACAGGTGGCACTCGAAGAACTCTGCCCGCCCAGCGCGGCCGCCCCCGAGAACGCATTGCGACAGACCCTCCTGGCTTCCTCCCTTCTCTTGGCCATCGCCGGCTGCGGCGACGACGACGGCGACACCTCGACGGTCGACGCGACCGTCCCCGACGATGCCTCGGCGCCCGCCGACTTCGGGCCGGGGCCGATGTGCTCGCTGCCCGCGATGCCGACCGTCGATTGCATGCCGCTGCCGACGGACTACTCGCCCGGTGCCGACGACATGTGGGCGCCGTGCATCTCCGATGACGGCACCTACCACCGGATCGAGGAGTCGATCTCGTCCATCGCGCGCATTCGCGCGTTCGAGGACATCGCTTCGCTCATCTTCGACCCGAGCGGCTCCCCGACCTCCGACGACTACCTGATGGCGCGCATGCTCTACCAGGAAGACGAGGGCCTCGATTCCCGCGTCGCCCGCCGCTACGACCCGCGCTTCGAGGTGCCGGACGGCACCGACTGCACGCAGCCCGCCATGGCCGCCGAGTACCCGGACTACTGCGTCGGCCCGGTCACCCTCCAGCCGACCATTCTCGACGCGCTCAACGAGGGCATCGAGAACGGCGGCGTGCTCCCGGCGGCGCGTGCCGAGGCTGCGCTCATCTGGTTCCTCTACGCCTCCACCCGCAAGGAGGCGTTCAGCTGCACGACCGCTGCCAAGGACTGCGACTCCAGCTACGCGTACTACACGGGGGGCGAGGTCGACCGCGGCGGGATCGGGATTGCCCGCTACATCGACGAGGCGGATGCGGCCGCCCACGACCGCGTCTGGGACGCGTTGCTCGCGGTGCGCTGCTGGCGCGACCTCGATCCGGACGAGACCGCCACCGACCTCGAGATGCGCGACCTCGCGCGTGACCAGCTCGACCGCGCGATCAGCTACGGCTTGGCGCAGGTCGTCCGCTCGCGGCTGATGGCGATGTGCGAGGGGGACGGCCTCGAGGCCCTCTACCACTGGACCTTCGTGCGCACCCTGGCGCCGGCGCTCTACCCGACGCTCGGGACGGGGCGGTCCACCATCGAGGCCGCGATCGCGGTCGACGACCCGGATTCGGTCGACACCGACGCGTTCGCTCAGGCGATCGACGACGCCTACGAGTGCCCCTGACTCGCTAGCGCGTGCCGCCGGTCATGCGCTGAAGGATCCGCTGGAGCTCGCCGACGGACATGTCGACGTGCTCCACCACGCGGCCGTAGAGCATCGCCGTCGGGACGTTGCGGCCGCCGCGCTCCTTCTGGAGCAGGTCGAGCTGCCACAGGACCACCCGCTCCGCGCGGGTGAGTCCGTCGCGGACGTCGGGGATCCGGTCGCGGGGGTCGCGGCCCATGAGCCCACTCTACTCCGAAGCGGTGGCACCCGCCTCGTGGCGGGTGGCGAGCACGTCGCCCATGGCGCGCAGGTCGCGGACCTTGTGCTCGAGGGGTCGCCAGTCGTCGTGGGCCTCGGCCCGGCGCCAGAGCTCCTCGACCTCCTCGATGCGCATGTCGGGCGGCGACTGGCGAGCGAAGTAGGGGTGGCTCAACCGTTCGGCGTCGATGGGCTCGTGGAGGGAGAGCGCCTCTCGCAGCGTCTCGAACTCCGGGGCCTCGTAGTGCGAGCACCGCGGCGAGGCGTGCGCGCGATCGGCCGACGCCTCGCCGCCCCACCAGTCGAAGAAGAACGCCTGGAACGGAAGCGGGCGGTCCTTCAGGAACGCCAGGAGCACGCCGAGCGTGGCGTCGTCCGTGTCGGGGTCGCGCGACCGAAGACCGAGGCGCTGGAGGAACGCCAGCCCCATCTGCCGGCTGAGCTTCGGCCCGTAGCCCTCGAGGGCGCCCGCCCAGTCGGCGCTCGGGCTGAGCGGCGTGAGCGCCTCCGCCAGGCGCGAGAGGTTCCACGCGACCGCCTCCGGCTGCCGGCCGTACGCATAGAGCCCGGTCTGATCGAAGTAGGCCGCGGTGAAGCCGAGCTCGAGGCGCGGCAGGAAACGCCACGGGCCGTAGTCGAAGCTCTCGCCCGTGATGTTCATGTTGTCCGTGTTGAGCACGCCGTGGACGAAGCCGGCGGCCATCCAGCGCGAGGCCAGCGTCGCGTAGCGTTCGATGACCGCCTCGAGGAGCGCCAAGGGCCGGTCGGCAGCGTCTGCGGTCTCCTTCGCGTAGTAGGTCTCGCAGACGTGCTCGAGGAGCGAGCGGAGCCGTCCGACCCGCCGCTCGTAGGCGTGCCGCTGGAAGGAGCCGAAGCGCACGTGGGAGTGGCTGAGCCGGACCAGCACGCCGGCGCGCGTCGGACTCGGCTCGTCGTGACGCTCGAGCGCTTCACCGGTCTCGATGAGGCTGAACGTCTTCGAGGTCGGGACCCCGAGCGCCTCGAGCATCTCGGTCGCGAGGATCTCGCGGAAGCCGCCCTTGAGCGTGAGTCGCCCGTCGGCCGTGCGGGAGTAGGGCGTCTGGCCGCTTCCCTTGGTCCCGAGCTCGAGTAGGCGCCCATCGCTCGCGCGCAGCTGCGCGAAGGTGAAGCCGCGCCCGTCGCCGATGTTCGGGTTGTACGAGCGGAACTGGTGGCCGTGGTAGCGCTGTGCGAGCGGCTTCGGGAGGTTGCCCGGCAGCGGCTCGAAGCGCGCGAAATGGTCGACCCACTCGCTGTCGCTCAGCGTGTGCAGCCCGACCTGCTCGGCCCATGGGTCGTTGCGGAAGCGGAGCACGTGCTCGGGAAAGCGGGCGGGCTCGACGGGATCGGCGAAGCCTTCGCCCGGCGGATAGCGCGGGTCGGCGCGGTAGCTCGGCGCGACCGGCACTACTGGCCGCCACCGAAGCGGTCGCGGCACCACTCGTCGAGGGAGGGCACCGACTCGCCCTCGCGCAGCGGCATCACGCACCAGCGCAGCAGCTCCATGCCGACGGGCACGTGGACGTCGCCGGCCGTCGTTCGTGTCCGGAGCAGCGGTGGCGGCGCGAGCCCTTCGTCGTCGGGCTCGGAGACCGCCCACTGGACCGGGAGCTTCAGCACGCGAGCTGCGTGCACGCCGGCGGCGTCGCAGAGCGCCTGAAAGAGCATCGGCTCGACCCAACGCACCTGTTCGCGCACGTCCGGCACCAGCGCGGTGCCCATGGCCACCAGATCGGCGGGGTCGACCTCGAGCAGCGTGCCGACCTGTCGTGCCAGCGCGCCGGGAGAGACGCCGAACATCGCTTCGTCGCCCACGGCTCGCAGGCCGCGCTCGATCTCGGCGAGCCGCTCGCTGGGCTCGGTGAAGCTCGCGTGGAAGAGCTGGGGCTCGGTCTCGGGGGGCTCGCGCCCGGCCGCGCTCGCTTCTCCGCGGACGTGGGCGAGAGGCTCCCGCCAGCTCTCGTCGGCCGTGGCGCGCGCGAGTCCGTAGCGGGCGAGCGCCGCGGTATCGATCGGAGCGTAAGAGACCAAGCGGAGCGACCCGACTCGTCGCGCGCCGTCGCCGTGGAGGTCGCTCGGCGCGCGGGAGAGCTCCGCCAGCAGCGTCGCCTCGATCACGCGGGCCAGCAGCTGCCGCAGCGCGGGACCGTCTTCGGCGTCCGGCCAGACCACGATCAGGAAGCTGGCGACGTCTGGCGCGTCGCGCACCTCGAGCACTCGCGGATGCACCGGCGACTCCGGCAGTGCGTCGCGCTGGGCGCGCACGCCGGGGAAGAGCTCGTCGAGGGGCCCACGTTCGGTCACCTGCTGGCCATAGCGTCGCCGTGCCTCCGGAGCAATGGCCGGCCGCGCCGCAACAGATTGAGTAGTCTCCGACCATGTACCGCGACCGAAGGCGGATTTGCCCAGGCTGCGCGCGGCCGATGGAGGCCATTCCGATCGCCGGCGACGAGCCGCGGACGGTCGACCGATGCCCGAACTGCTCTGGCGTGTTCGTGGATTACTTCGACGGGGATCCCAGCGCCATCGCCCGTCGGATGGCGGACGCCGGTGCGCTCGAGCAGGCCACGCGCCCGTTGGACCGGGACCCGGTCTGCCCGGACTGCGATCAGGCGCTCGTCCTGCTCCCCTATCTCGACGACACCAAGCCCCTCTGGCGGTGTGAAGGCTGCGCGGGCGCCTTCCTCACACCGGGAATGCTCGACCATCTCGCCGACTATCGCTGGAGCGAGCCGCAGCCACCGGGCTTGATCACCCGGCTGCTCCAGTGGTGGCGTGCGGTTCCCACCGACGAGGGCTGAGCCGGTAACGTCCCTTCGAAGCCGATGGCGAAGCGCTGCCTCGGAGGTCACCGAACCCCGCATCTGCGAAGTCGACGCTCATCGCTCCCTCGGAGGCCGAAGGGTGGCCAGAGTGGGGAAGCTTCCGGCACTCACCGCGTACCTCTGCAGGATGACCCGATTCGCCCTCCAGCTGAGCGCCCTCGTCGTGCTCAGTGCCGCTTGTGGTGACGACGGTGCAACCTTCGATGGTCCGGATTCCGGAGTAGAGGTGGATGCCGACGTCGGCGCCGACGCGTCGACGGACGCCGGCGCCGGCCCCACGGATGCAGCCACCCCTACCGGGACCGACGCTTCCACCGACGCCGGGACCGACGCTGGCCCCGAGACGACCAATCCCGCCGACTGCCCCGTCGGTCCAGCCGACGGCTGCTGCCCCCTGCTGCGCTACGGTGGCACCGACCCCGACTGCGACTCGCTCGACTGCGACGCGCTCGAGGCGAGTGAGGTCATCGAGCTCGACGACCTGGAGGGCGGGGAGCGCTCCACCGCGTGGAAAGGTGGCACTGGCGTCGCTTGGACCGGCGAAGAGCTCGCCCTCGCGCGGACCGACTGGAACGCCGACGGAGACGGTCGCGACATCGTCTTCGAGTTGCGTGCTCCGAATGGCAACCTGGTGACCGGCCCCGTGCGCACGCCGGAGGTCACGACGAGCAGCCTCAGCAGCCGCCCGGCCGGAGAAGCAGCGCTCGGCTACGTCGTCGGCACCGACCGGTTCGTCTACGCCAACGCCACGAGTCGCTCGTACGACGTTGTCGGCATCGAGCGCGACGGCTCGCTCGCATTCGCAACGAGCACCAACCTCGCCTGGTGCAACTGGAACAGCGGCGGGTGGGTCGACGTCCTACCGACCGATGACCGCGCCCTCGTCGTCGGCAACCGTTACACCTGCGCAGGCAGCACCAACACTCCCGTCGCCACCGAGGTTCTCGCGGACGGTTCCGCAGGGCTGGAGCGTGAGTACGGCACCGGCAGCCGCACCCGCAACTGCTGGGCCGTCTCGGCTGCCTGCGACGCTGACTGTGCCACGCCGCGCTTCCTCTACCACTGCTCCTTCGAGAACCAGCTGCAGCTCCGCGGCTTCGACCCCACGACCTTCGACGCCGACCCACACGAGGTGCTCGACACTGGCTACCACGCCCACCCGCGTGGCACCGCAGTCGCCTCCGACGGCGAGCGCTTCTTCGTCGTGCAGACGCCCGGCTCTCTGTCGACGGGCGACGGATCGCTCATCGCCCGCCCGTACCGCCCCGGCGTCGGCTGGGAAGGCGAGGAATATACGCAGAGCAACGTCATCGCAGAGCAGATGCGCATCGTCTGGACCGGCAGCGGCTATCTGTTGGCTGCCGTCCTTTGGGATCGCGAGTCCGGTGAGACCTCGACCCCGCTCGGCGACCGCCACCGCTTCCACATCCAGCTGTGGCACTTTGACCCCGACGGCAACCTGCGGGAGACCTTCGACCTCGACCCGGGCATGCCGGGCCTGCACCCGAACCTCGCGTGGGCCGGGGGCCGTGTGGCGATGACGTGGGTGCGGCCGATCGACCACGACGGCAGCTGGGAGTCGGATGAGCCGCGGCGGTACCTGCGGTTCTTCTCCTGCCCGTGAGGTACACCCAGTCAGCCGCAGGACTGCCGGGCCCGCGGATCAGAGACGGAGGCCGATGACCTCGACCTCGGACCAGGCGTCCCCGTCCCACTCGACGCGGAGGCCGCGCTGTTGCGCGATGCGCACTTCGTCCTCCGGGAGCTGCATCGCGCTGCCGGCCGCGGTTCCGAGCTGCTGGCGCGCGATCAGGCGGGAGCGCTCGAAGGCAGTGAATGCTGCATTGAGCCCGCTGATCGGCGGTCCACTCGGACGGGTCGGTCCAAGGCTCGGTGAGCTTCCGTCCCCGTCGCTCGAGATGGCCGGTCGCCGTCGCTTCGTCGCGGAGATGCCGGTCGACGAACGCATCGATCGAGTCAGGTCCCGCCTTGGCACGCGCACGGCCGCGCGCGAGGATCGAGAGCATCGCGGAGCCAACGACTACCGGGAGGCGGAGGAGGGCGTAGACCATCCGGGACCCTAGCTCCCGCGAATCGGGGCCTCGAGAGTCCGGTAGGGGCGCGTGACGGCGAAGTGCTCCCCAGCGATGAGGGCTGAACTCGTCACCCCAAACGCATAGACTCCCGCGCCATGGCCGATCCCGTCGCCCGCCACGCCGAGCTCTGCGAGGCGCTCCGCAAGCACAACCACACCTACTACGTGCTCGACGCGCCCACCGTGTCCGACGCCGAGTACGACACGCTCTACCGCGAGCTGCTGGCCATCGAGAAAGAGCACCCGGAGCTGCAGACGCCCGAGTCTCCGAGCCAGCGCGTGGGGGCGCCCCCGCGGGAGGGGTTCGTGAAGGTGGAGCGAGCCGTCCGGATGTACTCGCTCGACAACGCCTACGACGAGGCGGAGCTCCGCGAGTTCGATCGACGCATCAAGGAGATGATCGGCGAGGGCTACAGCTACGTCGCGGAGCCGAAGATCGATGGAGCGAGTATCGAGGTCCGCTACGAGGGCGGGAAGCTGGTCCAGGCGTCGACCCGCGGCGACGGCCGGGTGGGTGAGGACGTCACGGCGAACGTGCGGACCATCAAGGCCATCCCGCTGCGGGTCGCCGAGACCCAGCCGCTGACCCTCCGCGGCGAGATCTTCATCCGTCCGGCGGACCTCGAGACGGTGAACGAGCTGCGCGCGAGCCGCGGCGAGGCCGCGTTCGCCAACCCGCGCAACGCGGCCGCGGGGTCGCTGCGCCTGCTCGATCCGAAGCAGACCGCCGAGCGTCCGCTCCGCGTGGCCTTCTACGACCTCGTCCAGGAGCGCTACGACTCGCACGGCGCGATGCTCGAAGCGCTCGCCGCGCTCGGCCTCCCCACGCACCGGGAGCACGGGCGCTGCGCCGACATCGACGCGGTCCTCGCGTACATCGCGCGCTTCGACGCCCGCCGCGAGACCCTGCCCTACGAGACCGACGGCGTGGTCATCAAGCTCGACGAGGTGCGGCTGCGCGACTCGGTCGGCTTCACCTCGCGCTTCCCCCGCTGGGCGATCGCGTACAAGTACGCCGCCGAGCAGGCCGCGACGAAGCTCCTCTCGATCACCTGCGACGTCGGTCGCACCGGCCAGCTCACGCCGGTGGCGAACCTCGAGCCGGTCCAGCTCGCGGGCACCACCGTGTCGCGCGCGTCGCTGCACAACCTCGACCTCATCGCCGAGAAGGACGTGCGCGTCGGTGACACGGTGATCATCCAGAAGGCCGGCGAGATCATCCCGCAGGTGCTCTCGGTCGATGTCGCTCAGCGACCGCCGAGCGCCGAGCCCTGGCCCGCGCCGACGGTCTGTCCGGCGTGCGACCAGCCGGTCGTCCGCGCGGAGGGCGAGTCGGCGCTGCGTTGCGTCAACGCTCGCTGTCGCGGTCGGCTCACCGCGGGGCTCTGGTACTTCACCCGCCGCGGGGGGATGGACATCGACGGCCTCGGCAAGTCGCTCGTGGAGCAGCTCGTGGACGTGGGTCTGGTCGAAGACCTGGCGGACATCTTCGCGCTACCCACCCAGCGCGACGCGCTCCTCGGGCTCGAGCGCATGGGCGAGAAGTCGGTCGATCGGCTCATCGTGACCATCGACGAGGCCCGCGCCGGTCGACCCTTCTCCCGGCTGCTGACCGCGCTCGGTATCCCGCTGGTCGGGAGCGTCGCCGCGCGCCTGATCGCCGAGAAGTACGGGAACCTCCGGACCCTCCTCGACGCGCCCCGCGAGCCGATGGTCGAGGAGCTCGCGGCCATTCACGGCATCGGCGAGAAGATCGGCAAGAGCGTCGCGGACTTCGTCGGCGACCCCGATCAGCGCGCCATGCTCGAGAAGATGCTCGCGCTCGGCGTGAAGGCCGAGGAGCCGCGCCGGGAGAAGGTCGTCGGCGGCGTGCTCGAGGGTCTCTCGTTCTGCGTGACCGGGAGCTTCGACCGCAAGCGGAACGAGATCCACGCGGAGATCGAGAAGCACGGCGGCGAGGTCCACAAGAGCGTGAAGAAGGGGACGACCTACCTGCTCGCGGGCGAGCGGGTCGGGAAGACCAAGATCGAGGCAGCCGAGAAGAAGGGCGCGCGCGTCATCGACGAGGACGGGTACGGCCGCCTCCTGGCCGGCGAGTCACTCGACGAGCCCGAGAGCTAGCCGAGAGCTAGGCGATCCAGCTGATCTCGTAGACGCACTCGGCGTCACCGAGCGCCGGGCTGCTGATCATGTTCACCTCGACGTCCTTGGCGCCGAAGCGATCGAGCGCGCGGTCCAGGAAGCCGATGAGGAACACACCGAAGGTGAGGCTCGACTCGCCTTCCTCCGTCATCTCGACGCGCCCATAGCCCCGCCCGACCCGCGGCACCTTCACCTCCACCCCTCGCGTGAGCTCGGCGAAGAGCCGGGGCACCTCCGCCAGGAGTAGCTCCGGCGGCGGGGAGGGCGGACGCAGCGCGCGGATCATGTCGAAGCAGCCCTCCGCGGCCGAGCGCCCGCACTGGACGACGAGGTGCAGGTCGTCGCGACCGAGCCGCGCGTCCACACCGGAGACGAGCGCGTCCAGCGCGGTGTAGCTGACCCAGTCCTCCTCGCCGACGCCGGCGTGGAAGATCGCCCGCGCGGTGGGCGCCAACGACGCGAGGAGATCGGTCAGCGGTCGCTCGCCGAAGCGTCGGCTGACGAAACGGATGACCGCGAGTGGCAGCGTACCGAGCACTTGTCGTTCGTCGGCCGAGTCGAGGGACTCGTGCCTGGCCATCTCGAGCGCCGTGTCGCGATCCATCGCGATGGTCATCGAGTCCGGATCGGTCTGCGCCGGAACGAGCGGCGCGTGCTCGCCCGCCTGCCGCAGCTCGTCGTTGTCGGCCCGGTTGAGGGTCGTCCGCATGCTGGGCGGGTCCTCGATCTCGATCGGGATGCTCTCGCTCACCAGCTCGGGCGGCGGCTCGGTCGGCGGCTTCGGCCGGGACTTCGGCCGCTTCTTCTCGCGACGACCGCGGCGCATCTCCATGATGGCCTCGGCCTCCGAGCTACTCATCGCGCGCTGCTGCTGCGTCTCGCGCGCGCGGAGCCGGAGCAGATCCATCGTGAAGCTGTCCGACGGATGGTCGTCGTCGATCGGGAGCATGCGGCCGCCGAAGGGAACCAACGCGGCAGCGAACTCCTCCGCGTTCGCCCAGCGGTCGTCTCGGTCTTTCGCGAGCGACTTGCGGATCACCCGGTCGAGCGAAGGCGGCACGTCGTTGCGAAGCGCGAGCAGCGAGGGCGGCTGATCCTGCCGCACCTTCCGCGCGAGCTCACGAAAGGTCGGCGCGTCGAAGGGACGGCGACCGGCGAGCATCTCGAAGAGGACGACGCCGATCGAGTAGACGTCCATCCGTGGGTCGCGGGTGTCGTCACCGCGCAGTCGCTCCGGCGCAGCGTACGCAGGGGTGCCCACGAGCGTGCGCGCCGGCGTGAGGCTCTTGCCGCCATCGATTCGGACGGAGGGCTGGACGAGGGCCGCGAAGCCGAAGTCGCAGAGCTTCACGAAGTCCCGATCGCCGAGGAGCGCGATCAGCATCAGGTTCGCGGGCTTCAGGTCCCGGTGCAGGATCCCGCGGTCGTGCGCCGCGGCCAGCCCGGCCAGCGCGTGCGTGGCGATGTTGCACGAACGCTCGACGCTCATCCGCCCTTCGTCCGCGATCGCCTCGCTCAGCGAGCGACCGCGCAGGTACTCCATGACGAGGAAAGGGCTCTCGTTCTCGTACCCGAAGTCCAGGATGTCGATGATGTTCGGGTGACCGATCGCGGCCGACGAACGAGCCTCGCGGACGAAGCGCTCGACCGCCGACGGATTCGCCGCGGTCTCGGGGTGCAGGAGCTTGATGGCCACGAAGCGCCGGAGCACCTGGTCGGCCGCTTTGTAGACCGCGCCCATGCCTCCGTCGCCGAGGAGCCGGACCACGTGGTAGCGCCCCTGAATCGTAGAACCGACCAGTCGGTTCGGGCCGCCCTTGCGCTTGGGCCCACGCGACTTGGTCTTCGCCGGCACGTCCCGAGCATCGCCCGGTGGGCTCTGACATTCAACGAACTCGTATCATTCCGTGGCCCTCGGAGCCGCGCCTGTGGCATCCTGGGAACGATGCATGCTCGCTCTGTGCTCCTTCGTGCTGCGCTGACCCTGGCCCTCGCCGGGCTCGCGCTCGGCTCGGGGTGCGTCGAAGACCGGGGCGCCGCTGGCGACTACTGCCAGAACAACGACCAGTGCGACGAGGGGCTGATCTGCGTCGAGCTGATGTGTCGAGACCCGTTCGGGCCTCTCCCGGACGTGGATTCCGGCCCCGCGGACGACGACATGTTCGTCGATCCGGGGCCCGATCTCGGTCCGGGCGAAGACATGGGTCCGGGCGAGGACATGGGTCCAGGCGAAGACATGGGTCCGGGTGACGACATGGGTCCGGCCGAAGAGGACATGGGTCCGGCCGAAGAGGACATGGGCCCCCCCGACATGGGTGCCGGCGAAGACATGGGCATGGGCTGACGAGCCTCGGCTCGTCGCCTCTCGCTCGTACTCGGCCCCCGACCCGCTCCGCCCCCACTCAGGGCGCGGAGGAGTCGAAACGCCGCTGGCCCTCGTTCGACCACCAGTCGCGGTACTTCCGCTGGGCCACCTCTCGGTCGCGCTTCGGCAGCGCGGGGTGGTAGCCGTAGTACTCCTGGGTCAGCCGCTTCAGCTCCTCGCCGGCGTCCGCTCGAAGCCTCTCGTCGTTGTGCAGGAGCGCGTCGATCAGCCACTCGATGCGATGGCGGTGGCCGTTCTGCTCGGCCCAGCTCTCCCACTTGGCGACGTTGTCGCCGAAGTCCTGCTTCGTCAGCGCGACGAGCGAGCGAAGCGCCTCTTGGACCAGCGCGGGCTTGTCGGAGCCGAGGAGCTGCACGAAGAGCACGAGTGAGCCCACGTCCCGAAGGGCACCGAGCGCTCGCGCAGCGGCGACGCGCTTGTGGATGTCGCTGCGAGGGACGCGCGCCTCGGCGCGCAGTCCCTCCACCACGTCCTGGAGCGGACCGGAGAACCGACGCTGCATGCGGAGCACGTCGACGGCGAGTGCGGCGGTCCGCTCGTCTCGGTCGAAGACCCGTCGGCCGAGCGGCTCCACCAGCATCGGGTGCCGGAACTCGCTGGCGAGGAGCGTGGCGTAGAAGCGCTCGTCCGAGCCTTCGTGGTCGAGCACCGGAATCACGTAGGGCACCGCTCGGTCGCCGAAGGCCGCGATCGCTCGGGCGACGGCGGAGATGTCGCGACCACGAGGCAGTCGACGATGGGGCCGGCTGCGATCGAACCAGAGCAACCCGGGGAAGTCGCGTGTGAGGACCGGGAGCGCCTGCTCTCCGAGCGCCACGATCTGCGCGATCTCCGCTTCGGCGCTGTCGGGCCCGACCTGGCTCAGCCCGCGGACCGCGTCTTCGATCGACTCGTCCATCTCCACGATGATCGAGGGAGTCTCCGAAGGGAGGGTGTCCGCGTGGCGGACCTCGACCTTGGTCGGCCGCTCTGCCGGCGGGTCCGAGGGCGGGGGCTGCGAGGGGGTCGGTCGTCGGCTCGCCGGGACCACGTCGGTCTGGACGGCACGCCGTCCGCCTTCGCTCCGCGCGTCCTTCGTGTCACCGGCACGGGGGCGCTTTCGCGGTCGACCGCCGCCGATCACGTCCGTCTGCCCGCCGGCCTTGTAGACACTCGGCTCCGGGGGCGCGCTCGTCTCCGGCAGGGGCGTGGCGGTGGTGATCTCCTCTTCCGCCGCGGCCGCCGCGACCTCGGCGGCGGTCTCGTCGTCCGCGTCCTCGACGACCAGCTCCATCTCGTCGTCGTCGTCGTCGTCCGGCGGGGCGCTCTTGGTTCGGCTCAGCAGAACCGGCTCGGCGTCGTCCTGCGCCTCGACGATCGTGGGAGCGGGGTCCTCGTCCTCTTCGCCTTCGTCGCTACCCATGGGCGGCGGCGGAGCGGAGCGAGGGACGCCCAGGGCGTCGAACGTCTTCGAGCGCTTCCTCCGCTTCCGCGGTGCAGGGAGGCTCGACTCCACCGCGCGCTCGAGCGGGGTCGGTCCCTCGCTCACCGGCGCGGTTCTCACGTCCGAAGGGCGGAACGCGCGTTGCGGTTTCGCTTCGGGCTCGGTCGGCGTTTCGGGCTCGGCCGGCGCGGCCAAGGGACGAGAGCCGACGCGCACTTCCTCGACCGGCGGCTCCGACCCGCGCGCTTCGGGCTCGGGTTCCGGCTCCGGTGCGCGTTCCGGTACCGGCTCCGGTTCCGGCTTGGTCGCCGCGGCCGTTGCGCTCGCGAAGTCGCGAGAGACGCGCTCCTGCGCTTCCTCCGACGCCTCGAGCTTCTTCATCGGCGAGCGGGTCTTCTGATCCTTCCAGGCCGCCTCCGGCTTGGGCGGCTCGCCCGGGAGCTGCGGGCTGCGCCCATCGCTCGCCGGAGCCGGCGCGTCGGGCGCGTCGGGGGCTTCGCTGGTTCGCGCGTCGCCCTGGGCGTAGCCCCGGAACTTGCGCCGCAGGATCAGCTGCTGGAAGGCCTCGCCGAGCTTCGGCGTGAACGCCACCAGCTCCGGCACGTCTTCCAGGCCGAACGCCTCGCCGTTCCGGTCGCCGTAGAGGAAGAGCACCACCCGCTGGCGAATCATCACCGGCGCGAGCACCGACGGCTGGGCGTTCGTGCGGCCGAGCGCGTCGCGCACCTGCTCGTCGATGGTGGAGCGCTGGAGCTTCCCGACCGCCGAGACCAGGCCCTCGTAGACCAGCGCGAAGGTCGAAGGCTCGGCGAGCGGCGCCACGACCTGGCGAGCCTCCTTGAGCGCGTCGTCGTCCATCGGCGCGGCGTCGAGGAGCTCGGCCTCTTCGTCCTGCACGACGAAGAGCGCGCAGAAGTCGAAGAACTGCCGGGTGAACGCGAAGCCCACCTCCAGGATGTCGTCGCGGTGGTCCGCCTTCGCAAGGAGCTCGACGGCGCGTGCGGCCGTCAGCGGCCCGCGATGGCGACGGAGGAGCTCGCCCTTCGCTCGGGAGATGCGACCGCGCGCCGGCTGCTTCGCGGGCGGCGGGACCGCTTCGGGGGCGGGCGGCGCAGGTTCATCCGCGGTGACGTCGGGCGCGGGCGGCGGTCGCGACGCGAGCTCTTGGGTCGGTCGCCGCGGCGGACCGCTCGCGGTCACCGAGATCGAGCTCTCGCGTTCGATGAGCTTGGGCTCGGCCACCACGCCGAAGCGCGAGGTGTGACGCCCTTCGCGCTTCTTCTTCCCCTCCTCGGGGCTCTCGGTCTCCGCCTCGTCGTCGTCGTCGACGTTGGCGTACTCGCCATCGCTGCTCCGCTCGGCGGTGTTCTGCTCGAGGGGCGCGACGTACGGGATCTCGCCAGCGTCCCGCTCCGCGAGCTTCTTCCCGAGCCGGCGGATGCGTGGCGAGAGCTGGATGCCGTAGTGGGTGTGGAGCGCGTTCTCGAGGCTCGCCTCGGCGACCGCGCGCTGCTCGAGCTCGACGCCGAGCAGGAAGGCGAGCTGCTGCTCCGTCTCCGGCTCCAGTGGCGCCGACACGGCGACGCGCAGGGTCCGGTTCGCGAAGGCGAGCGGAACGAGCCGGTGTCGCTCGGCCACCGGCGCGGGAACCAGTCGGATGACGTCCGGATCGACGCCGAGCAGCTCCGCGCGGGTCGCGGGCTCGAGGCCGTGGATCACGCCGCAGTACGCCGCGAGCACGTTCTCGGCCACCACGTTCAGCTCCAGGAGGACCGTGTCCAACGAGCCGCCGGCGATCACCTGCCGCTGGATCGCCTCCTCGATCTTCCGGACGGCCACGCGTTGGTCTCGGACGAGCAGCGAAGTGAGCGCGGACATGGTGAGGCGGAGAGGTCCCTGGGGGCGCCGAAAATCGGGGCGGTTTGGGTGATTTCGGGTGCCGAGAGGGGCGCGGTGAGCGAGCGTCGCCGAGAGGCGCTCGTGGTGTCAATCCTCGTAGAGGAGTGCCGCACTCCGGTGGCGACGGAATCGTCGCAGGTCTTCGGACTCCGTGGCGAGTAATTCGTGGAGCGCGGCCCCCTCCCTGATCTGGGTAACCAGGGCTGGATCGGCGATCATGCCGCTCATCGCGTCGAGGTCCACCTCCTCGGGATGCACCTCATGGAGCGCACGAACGAATCCGAGCCCGAGGGCCACGGGGGCGATCGCCTCGGGGTCGTCCGTGTGGAGGCGGAGCCCCCGACAGCGCCGACCGCGGTGTCGGCTCGCAGCGGGCGTGAAGGCCTCCACGGTGAAGGTCACGCCAGCGCGTGCCTCGGCCGGCAGCGCGGCGAGGACGGCGTCCGGATCGAGCCAGGGCGCGCCGACGCGGCGGAACGGGCGATCGGTTCCGCGCCCCACCGAGACGTTGCTCCCCTCGACCAGCGCCACGCCCGGGTAGAGGCGCACGGCGTCGAGGTCCGGGAGGTTGGGGGAGGGCGGAACCCAGCGCAGCCCGGCCTCGGTCCACGGGGCCCGTTCCCAGCCGACCATCGGCACCACCTCGAGCTCGAGGTCGAGCGCGAGCGCGGTGACCAGGAAACGAGCCATTTCGCCGGCGGTCATGCCGTGGAGGATCGGCAGCGGGTGGTGGTTCACGAACGAGCGAGCGGATGGAACGGAGATCGGTCCGGCCACGGCGCCACCCAGCGGGTTCGGTCGATCGAGGACCCAGACGGGCAGCTCGTGCGCTGCGGCGGCGCGGAGCAGTCGGTTCATCGTCGCGAAGTAGGTGTAGAAGCGCGCGCCCACGTCCTGGAGATCGATGACGACGGCGTCCACGTCGGCGAGCGACTCGGGCGGCGGGTCGCGCCGCCGGCCGAAGAGGCTGACGGTCGGGATCCCGTCGAGCTCGCCGTCGGCGACGTGACCTTCCGCGGCGCTCCGTAGGCCGTGCTCCGGCGTGAAGATGCGCACGAGCTCGAGCGCGTCGCTCCGCGCGAAGAGGTCCACGCTCCGCTCACCGTCGCGGGCCCGCGCCGCCGCGTGGGTCAGGAGCGCGACCCGTCGACCGGCGAGGCGCTCGAAGGACTCGGCTCGCAGCACGTCGATGCCCAGCGCCGCTGCACTCTCGAGGGGCGGCAGGGCTCTCGGAAGGGCCTCGCTCGCCTGCCGCGCCAGCTGGGTGCGGATCGGTCCGGCGCGACCCTCGCCGTCGGGGTGCACGCGATGCGTGGCGACGACGAGGTAGCCGTCGATCGCAGGGTCCACCCAGAGCCAGACGCCGGCGTAGCCGCCGTGACCGAAGCTCCGCTCGGAGAAGCCGGCGGGCGCGTCCATGTCGACCCCGAGCCCGCGTCGAACGAGACCAGAGTCCGAAGGGAGGCTCCGCGCCGTGGTCACCGCGGCCAGCGACTCCGCGCTCATCGCTCGGCCACTCAGCAGAGCTTCGGCGAAGCGCGCGAGGTCGTCGGCGCTCGCGAAGAGACCCGCGTGTCCGGCCACCCCACCGAGCCGCCATGCGCGCGGGTCGATGGTCTCACCCCGCACGATCGGTGCCGGCTCGCCGGGAGCCGCGCGGCGCGGCGCTCGCTCGGTCGGAGCGACGCGCGGATCCGAGACCGGGCCGTAGCCCAGGTCATCCATCCCGAGCGGCTCGCCCAGCCGTTCGATCACGAGGTCCTCGAGCGGCATCGCGAAGACGGCGCTCGCGAGCTCGCCGAGCGCCAGGAAGCCGATGTCCGAGTAGTGGAACTCGCCCGCGGGTCGTCGGCGCTCCATCGCGTCGGCGAAGACCTGCGCGAGCGCCTCCGAGCGCTCCTCGATCTCGAAGGCGGCGAGCGGTGTGACCGCGGGCAGCCCGGACGTGTGACTGAGGAGCGCCTCCACGGTCACGCCGCGCAGCGCGGGGATCCATCCGCCCACGTCGCTCTCGAGCGCGAGCTCGCCTTCGTCGATCGCCTGCATGACGAGCGCCGTGGTGAAGAGCTTGGTCACCGAGGCCAGATCGAAGAGCGCATCGACGCGCATCGGGAGCCGCTCGGGCTCGATGGCCATCGACCCGTAGGCGCGCCGGAACACCGGTCCGCTCGAGCGACCGGCGATCACGACCGCGCCTGGCAGGTGATCGGCGCCGATGGTGCGCTCGGCGATGGCATCGAACGCGTCTTCGTCCTCGACCGTGATCCGGATCGGTGGCGGGAGGTCGAGCTCGGCGAGCGGATCGGGCGCCTCCTCCACCTCGGGTGCCGTCGGCTCGGGCGCCTCGACCTCCGCTCGGTCCGGTCGCTCCGGGGGTGGCTCTCCACAGCGCCCGCAACCCGCGATCAAAGCGAGGGTGAGGATGCAGCGATGGAGCAGGGGCACCACGACAGTCTAGCGTCTCGGCGGCCCCGTTGATTCCGGAGACGGAGAACCGAGAACCGAGGCCGTCCACCGGGTATGCTCCGCGCCGTGGCTCGCACGGAGAGCGATTCGGAGCGCGTGATCGTGGCGGGACCGCTCGACGCGGACCTCCGTGAGCGCCTCGAGGGCGAGGCCCTGCGCATCTACGGTCGCTACCAGCGGGAGTTCGTCGAAGCGCTCGGTCTCTGTCCGTGGGCCGTCCGCGCGCGGGAAGACGGCAAGGTCACGGTGCGGGTGCTCCTCGAGCCGGGCGAGGGCCTCTTCGATCCGACCATCGACGCGGTCACCCGCATCGGCGCCGACGAGGCGATCGAGGTGGGGCTGTTGGTGTTCCCGCGCTCGGCGGCGACGCGCGCCGAGCACGAGGCTTTCGTCAGCGCCGTTCGCGAACGCGACGCGGAGCTGCACGACGGGTCACCGCCGATGGCGATGGCGGCCTTCCACCCGAACGCGCGCGCGGACTTCTCGCACCCGAGCCGGCTCGTGCCCTTCATTCGCCGATCGCCGGACCCGGTGATCCAGCTCATCCGCCGAACCTCGCTCGAGGCGGTCCGCAAGCGTACCAGCGACCGGGGCACCGCCTTCCTCGACCCCAGCGAGATCGACTTCGGCGCCATGCTCGAGACCAAGGCCCAGGCGCCGCTCCACGAACGGGTGGCCGACAAGAACCGTGAGACCCTCGAGGCGATGGGCGAGGCCGAGGCCGAAGCGATCCTCCTCGCCATCCAGGCCGATCGGGACGCCAGCTACGCTCGGCTGGCGGACGACGCCGACTCGTAGGTAGATAGCTCCGTGCCCAGGCCGAGATACAGCTTCGAGCCCATCGCTCATGGAGGACGCAGCGCGAAGCGCGAGGACGTACCGAGCGGCTTCGCCGCGAGACCTTTAGGTTTTTGGGTGAAACGAGGAGCGATTCACTCGCGACGAGTGGGGGGATTTTCAGAAAATCCCCCGCCCGAGACGCAGTCTTGGGCCAAGAGATAGTGCTCCGCGCGCTCTACGCTTACGGGCTCAGCCTGGCTCTGATGGTCGCCGTGCTCACGCCGCCCTTCCGCGACCCGCCGGAGGACTCGTTCCCCTTCAGCGACTACCCGATGTTCTCGCACGGGCGGCCGACCCCGATGCTCACCATCACCCAGGTGCTCGGGGTGTGGCCCGAGGGCGTTCGCGAGCCGCTCCCGCCCACGATCACCAGCGGCAGCTACGAGGTGATGCAGGCGATGATGACCATCGCCATCGCCCACCGGGCCGACGCGGCCGGCTACTGCCAGGAGATCGCCGAGCGCGTCGCCGCCGACGAGGACTACGCCGAGGTCGGCTTCATCGAGATCGCCACGAGCACCTGGGACACCGTCGCGTACTTCGAGGACGGACCCGAGCCGATCGAGCGGACCGTCCACCATCGCTGCCCGGTGCGCCGATGAGCCTGCTCGAACGGCTGGACCGCTTCTGGCGGCGACCGATGCCCGCCACGCGGCTCGCGACCCTCCGGGTGATCGTCGGTCTCTTCGGCGCGATCTACCTCTCGATCCGCACGCCGCACCTCCTCAGCTACGCGCTCGACGACGTCGACCGCTTTCGGCCGGTCGGCGTGATCGCGCTCGGCGGCGCGCCGATCCTGCCCGCCGTCTACCAGGCGCTGGTGATCGCCACGGTCGTCTTCTCGTTCGCGTTCCTGGCTGGCTGGCGTCACCGCGTCCTGGCGCCGATCTACGCCGCCCTGCTCTGGGTCGTCCTCACGTACTCGAACTCGTGGGGACAGATCATGCACACCGACAACCTCTTCCTGCTCCACGTCGTGGTGCTCGCGCTGACGCCCAGCGCCGACGCGCTCTCGATGGACGCGAAGCGGAAGGGTCCGCCCGAGCGGCACGTCGACGCACGCTACGGCTGGCCGATCCGACTGCTCGTGTCGGTCGGGGCGCTCGCGTATTTGCTCGCCGGCGTCGCCAAGCTCCAGAACAGCGGCTTCGACTTCGTCGCTGGCGAGACGCTGCGCAACTACGTCGGCTTCGACAACGTCCGGAAGCTCGAGCTCGGCAGCGTCCATTCACCGCTGGGCGCGTGGCTCCTGCCCTATCCGGCGTTCTTCGGGGTGCTCGCCTGGGTGAGCTTCGTGCTCGAGCTCGGCGCGCCCTTCGCCATCCTCGGCCGTCGCATCGGCAAGCTCTGGGCGGTGGCCGTGTGGGGGTTCCACGTCGGCGTGCTCGCGCTGATGGCCATCGGCTTCGTCTACCAGCTCACCTTCGTGGCCTTCGCCCCCTTCTTCGACGTGGAGAAGCTCTGGGATCGGAAGCCGTTGAAGAAGCTGCGGACCAAGCTCGGCTGGGACTTCGAGGGCTCAGTTCTTCCGGAGCCAGACGCGGCGGATGTAGCCGGACTGGAGGAAGCCCCAGAGGCCACCGACGACGAGTCCGACGGCGTGAGCGGTGTTGGCGATCGGCATGAACCCGCTGAAGCAGAGGATGAACCAGACCATCATCCAGAGGACGGTCGAGCGGGGTAGGCGGATCGGGTAGGTGGGATCGAAGCGCCCACGCATCCACAGGTAGCCGAAGAGGCCGTACACGACGCCGGAGAAGCCGCCGAAGCGCGGCGAGCCGATGAAGAACTCGCCGAAGCACGCCAGCAGGTTCACGACCAGAACCATGGCGAGCAGCTTCCAGCTCGACTCCTGGTGCTCGATCGCGGTCCCGAGGTCCTTGAGCCACCACATGTTGAAGAGCAGGTGGAGCCAGCTCAGGTGGAGCAGCATCGGCGTCAAGAGCCTCCACCACTCGTGGTCCTCCAGGTAGGTCTTCTGGAGGCTGAACACGAGGTCGATCGGACCGCCGGGGTACGAGTAGAGCTTCGCGAAGTCGAAGAGCCTCGCCGACGGCGCGTGCCCGCGGTCGGCGATGATCGTGATCACCACGCTCGCGCCGATGAAGAGCCCGGTCAGCCAGCCGATCGCCGGCTTCTTGAACGCCTCCCGGGCCTTCATCTCCTTGTGACGGCTCTTCTTCTCCTCGGCGGCGATCGCCTTCCGCTGCTCCTTCGCTTCCTTCTGGAGGCTCTGGAAGCGGGGGTCGTTCGGGTCGTCGAGGAAGACGGCCAGGGCCGCCTTGGCCGCGTCGAGGTCGTCGTCCTCCTCGACCCAGACGGCGTGCCCGCCCTTCCGACTCTCCCGCACGGACGTCGGGATCTGCTCGGCGTAGAGCGCGTCCGCGAACCGGCGGGCGAGGGCTTGGTCCTCGAAATCGTGCAGGTGCCTCACCGGGGGAAGCATAGTGGCACTGGCGCTTCCGTCGATCCGGGTGAATCATGGGGCCTATCAGCGAGGTGGGAGGGGCTTGCCAGCCCCCCGCCGGAGCCTTGGAGTCAGACCCCGATGCCCGAGAGGCAGCCCGAGCCCAGCGTGCGAGCGAGTGCGGATTCGTCCGCGCCCTCCCGCTGGCTTTCCCTGCTCCCCCTCCTGCTCCTGGTCCTCCACTGGGCCGGTGCCGCCGCCGTCGAACCGGGCGAGCTCGCGGACGACCTGGAGGTCATGGAGGACGAGCCCTTCGTCTTCGAGCCCAGCGTGCTCGCCGAGCTGGTCTTCGAGACCCCGGACGCGCCCGTGCCCTGGGGCAGCTTCGACCTGACCGCCGCGCCCGAGCACGACGACATCCGCGTCGACCTCCTGGTCGGCCGCGCGGCTCCAGAGGCCCGCTGGCGCTCGTGCGATCACATCGCGCTCGAGATCGACGGTGAGCGCGTCGACGCGCGGGCGGAGTACGCGGGCGTCCCCATGACCGCCGGCGCATGGGACGCGGTGACCGCCAAGGTGACGATCGCCGAGGTCCGCGAGATGTACGACGCGCGGGTGGTGCGCGCGCACGTCTGCGGCGAGACCTTCGAGATCGGCGCCGCCGAGCGGGTCCGCCTCGCGCACTTCGTCCGCGAGTTCGACGACATCGCGCTCTGGGTCGGCCCCTCGGTCCCCACCCCGAAGCCCGAGCTCGGCGAAGAGCACGAGTGGCTCCCGCCCGAGTGGACCGAGAAGCCCCACCCGGCCTGAGCGCGTGTCAGTCCGGGTCCAGCCGAACCGAGGGTTCGACTGCGGCGAGCCACAAACGCGCGTCGCGCTCGTCGGTGAAGACCTTCAGCTCCCAGGCGGGCTTCGAGAACATGAACACCGCGGTCATGCTGGCCTTGGCCCAGGCCGAGCTGGCGATCACCGCTTCTCGACGGATCAGCGGTGTGAGCTCGGGGATGAATTTCGCCGTGTGCTTGGCGACGTGCTGACGCTTGGTGGCGTTGGTCCCCGCCATGCTCACCTTCTGCAGGTCGGTGATGAAGACGATGGGCCCATCGGCCCGGCCGCGACGGATCAGCTCCGGGTACTGGGCGTAGTAGCGATCGATGTCCTCGAGCCCGCCGTCCCCGGGCCACCGGGCCACGACGAGCGGCCACTCGTCCAGACTCAGGGTGACCTCCATCTCAGTCGTCGCCGTAGCGGAGCGTGTAGAGCGTGTCGCAGACCGGCGGGCCGCTGGCCCTGGTGATCCGCACCAACACGTCTGCCGTGTCGTCCGTCGCGTCGCAGTCGTGGTCGACGCGCACGTTCTCGTCGGCGCTCGCGCCGTTGCGGGAGCAGCAACCGCGCAGACCGCCCGTGTCCTCGCGCGAGCCAGCGGTGCAGTCCACGTCCGGCGTGCTCCCGTCCTGGCAGCGGATGAAGAGACACAGGTCGTAGTCCGAGCCGCTGGGGACGTCCTGGAGCTGAGCGCGCGGGAAGATCGAGCTCGGGAAGTCGTCGCTGTCCACGTAGACGAACCAGTCGACGTCGTCGTCGGGATAGATCGATCCCTCGAGCGTCCCCGCGGGGTAGCTGTCGCCGTCGCTGACCGTGCCGAGCCCGTGCGGCGCGACCATGTCGTCGTTCGGCTCGAAGTCGTCGACGCGAGGGTCCCCCTCGCAGTTGCCCGAGCGGCAGGTGTCGTTCGTCGTGCAGACGTCGCCGTCGTCGCAGGCGCCTTCGGCGTTGGACCAGTCCATCGTCGACTGACTGGGGTCACAGACCCGGCAGATCGCGGCCGGGTCGCGGTCGCCCTCCGAGCGGCACTCGCCGCCCGCGAAGCAGCGGCCGGCGCTGACGGTCTGCTCGCAGCTGAAGGTCATCGGGCCCGTGGACACACACGTGTCGGTGGTGCAAGAGGCGCCGTCGTCGCAGGTCACCGCCGCGCCCGCGACGCACTCGCCGCCCCGACAGAGGTCCTGGGTGCAGCCGTCTCCGTCGGCGTCGCACGGGTCGCCTTCCATGGCGCACTCGCCGGCGCCACCGTCCACCGCGCCGTCCATCACCGATCCGTCGCGGCGGTCCGAGTCGCCGCCGCCGTTGCTCGCGCACCCGCAGAGCAGGATCGCCAGCACGGCTCGCGTCGTTCGTTCACTCATCCGGCAGCTCCTCCAGGAGCTTGTAGCCGATGCCCCAGACGGTGGCGATCTGGCCGCCCGCGTCGCCGAGCTTCTTGCGGAGTCGGGAGACGTGGACGTCGAGCGTTCGCTCGCTGCCCTGCTCGAGCGCTGCTTCGACCAGCGCCCGTCGCGTCATCGCCGAGCCCGGTCGCTTCGCGAGCGCGAGCAGCACATCGAGCTCCGCCTTGGTCAGGTCGATGCTGGCGCCGCCCACCTCGACCGTTCGCGCGCCCTCGTCGAGCACGATGGCGCCCACCTTCTTGCGGCCGTCCTCGCGGCGCAGCTCCGGCCGGCGCAGCCGCGCGCGCACGCGGGCCACGAGCTCCTCGGGCCAGTAGGGCTTGGTGAGGTAGTCGTCGGCCCCCAGCTTGAGCGCCCGGACCTTGTCGGACGTGTCCTGCCGTGCGCTCAGCACCAGCACCGGGACGTCGCCCTGGCTCCGGAAGATCTTGAGCAGCTCCATCCCGTACGTTCCCGGGAGCATCAGGTCGAGCACGATCAGCGCGTACTCGGTCGAGTCCTCGCCGCGCGCCTCGTCGCCGTCCTTGATCCACTCGACCTCGCAGCCGATGCCTTCGAGGTGCTCGACCACCTGATCGCCGAGGGCGATGTCGTCTTCGACCAGCAGGACCCTCATTCGTCGCGCAGCCCCAGCTCTTTCATCTTCGTCTGCAGGCTCTTGCGGGAGATCTTCAGGAGTCGCGCCGCGTGGGTCACGTTGCCTTCGGTCTGCTTCAGCGCGCGCACGATCATCTCGCGCTCGAGCCTCGCCGTGGCCTCCTTCACGATGTCCTTCAGGCCGGCGGCCGGGCTCGTCTGCGCTTCTTCGAGCATCGCGGCGGCCGAGCTTCGGCCCTCACCGTCCGCGCCGTCGCGCAGCTCCGGCGGCAAATGCGACTCCTTCACCACCGGTCCGTCGGTGAAGAGCACGCAGCGCTCGATCACGTTCTCGAGCTCGCGGATGTTGCCGCGCCACTGGTGGGCCTCGAGCTTCGCGAGCGCGGCCGGTGAGAACCCCTCGATCGTCCGTCCGAGCCGTTTGTTGAGCTTGGCCACGAAGTGGTCGACCAGGAGCGGGATGTCCTTGCGGCGCTCGCGCAGCGGCGGGAGGTGCACGTGGACGACGTTGAGCCGGTAGTAGAGGTCCTCTCGGAACGTCCCCTCTTCGATCGCCGCGGCCAGGTCGCGGTTCGTCGCCGCGACCACGCGCACGTCGACCTCCGTGGTCTTCACGCCGCCCACGCGCTCGAACGACTGCTCCTGCAGCACGCGCAGCAGCTTCACCTGCATGTTCGGCGGGATCTCCGCGATCTCGTCGAGGAAGAGCGTGCCCTGATCCGCGAGCTCGAAGCGCCCGGGCTTGCTCGTCACGGCTCCGGTGAACGCGCCCTTCTCGTAGCCGAAGAGCTCGCTCTCGAGCAGCTCGGTGGGGATCGCGGCGCAGTTCACGCGAATGAACGGCTTGGGCTTCCGCTTGGAGTTCTCGTGCAGCGCCTCCGCGATGAGCTCCTTGCCGGTGCCGCTCTCGCCGGTGATGAGCACGGTGCTCGGCGTGTCCGCCACCCGCTCGATGATCGAGTAGACCTCGTGCATCGACGGCGAGTCCCCGATGATCTGGTAGCGACCGCGCTCTTCGGGATCGACGCTCGGCTCGTCGGCGCGAAGCTCGCGGGTGCGGGCCGCCTTGTCGATGACGTGCTTCAGCTCGTCGCGATCGAAGGGCTTCGTCACGTAGTCGAACGCGCCGAGCTTCAGGGCCTCGACCGCGGTGTCCACCGTGCCGTGGGCCGTGATCATGATCAGCGGCACCGAGGGATGCTCGCGGACCATCCGCTCGAGCAGCGCCATGCCGTCGAGCCCGGGCATCCGCAGGTCGCTGATCACCACGTCGACGTGGTGCTCCTGCAGGGTCTGCCACGCGGCTTCGCCGTCCTCGGCGGTGTGGACTTCCCAGCCGTCGCGCTCGAGCTGCGCCCGGAGCACGCGGCGCAGGTTCGGCTCGTCGTCGGCGACGAGGATCTGGCCCTTCGGGATGGTGCTCATCGCTCGAGACAGCGGTCGCGACCCTCGGCGGCGTCGTCGCCGGCCACGCCGCTGCACCAGAAGAGGAAGAGCCGTGCGTCCCCTGGAGCGGCGGCCACGACCTCGTCGCGGACAGCGCCGGTGAGCTGCGAGGGCACGGTCGCCAGCGCTTCGCCGAGTCGCATGTCCGGCTCCGTCTGGCTCATGCCGAGGCCCTTGCCACCGCTGGCGTCGAGGCCACCGGTCGAGCCGGGAATGGTGTAGACCGCGCCGGCGTCGGCGTCGCCGTTGACCGTGGAGCTGGGGGCACCGACGACCGCGTCGCCGATGCCGTCGCCGTTCACGTCGCCGATCTCGACCGCCGCACCGAAGGAGCCACACGTGTCGACGCTGGGCGCGTCGACGGATGCGCAGTCGATTCGCGTGGAGGTCGGGTCGTCGACGGTGGACGGATCGACGCAGCCGACCGCGCCCGTGAGGCTCGTCCCGGTCACGATGGAGAGCCGGTTCGCCGCGGGATCGCCGAGGACCAGATCGGGGGTCCCGTCACCGTCGACGTCGCCGACGGCCATCGCGCCGCCGAGCATCACGTCCGAGCCCGGCGGACGAACCACGGTCGCGTCGACGCAGCCGAGCGTCTCGAGCGCCAGGTCGGTCGGATCGGCGGGGAGGCGGAACACCACCACCCGCGAAGCACCCGGAGCCGACGCCGCGACCATCACGTCACCGGAGGGCAGCTCGGCCGCGGAGAGCGCCGCGCCGAGCTGGGCGCCGGCGCCGATGCCGGAGTCTCCTCCCACCGTGAGCTGGATCGGAGAGACCTCGCCAGCGACGATCTTCCAGAGCTCGCCCGACTCGGCGACCATGCCCGGCTCGGGCGCGCCGATGAGCGCCACACCGGCGCCGTTGTTCGCGGGGATGGCGGCGAGCGCGGTGCCGAAGCCCGCGGTCCCCGGGACGGCGAGTCGGAGGATCATCGAGGAATCCGACTCGCACTGGATGCGCACGGCTCGCTCCTCGGCGGCCGAGGTCATCACGCAGTCGCGCATGCCGTTCCAGAGCGGGAAGCCGATCACGTCGGTGCCGATCGTGCGCTCACAGTCCGTGAGCTCCTCGCAGCCATCGAAGATGGCCTCGCGCGGTCGGTCCCCGTCACCGTCCCAGACGCCGATCGCGACGTGGCCACTTCCGGGTCCCGCGGTCGCGACGATGCGCGACACCGGGATGCCGCTCGCGCTCTGCCCGGCGTACCCGTCGAGCACCAGGCCGAAGGCTCCGGCGTTGGAGAACTCGGCCGGCCGCTCGATGGCCTCGATCGGGACCGCGTCTTCGGTGGACTTCACGTCGCCGAACACGCAGGAGAGCCCGAGCGTGGAGAGCAAGGCCACGAGTGTACGGCGCATCAGAAGGTCCCCCGGAGCACACCGCCGGCCCGCTGACCGTCGAAGACGGGCGCGAAGCTCCAGTCGCGGGGCTCGAAGGCCCGGCCTTCGGAGTCCGGCAAGGGATCGCGCACGAAGAGGTAGAGCGAGATGATGCCGAAGAGGCCCGCGAGCCCCCAGCCGCCGTAGGCGCCTGCCGCGAAGAGCTTTCCGCGGAGGATGCGTTCGTCGTCGCTCACCAGCGTCCCCGCCGCACGGTCGGCGTCGAGCTCCGCGCTCAGGTTGTCGGCCAGGAAGTAGAGCGCGGTGCCACCGGCCGCCGCGCCGAGCCCGAGGATCAGGCTCACCCAGGCGCCGGAGCGCGAGACCGCGGGGTTGAGCTCGACCCGAATCGGCGTCAGCTGACCGCGCGCGATCGTCACCTCTTCCTCCCAGTCCTTCATGTCGTCCGCGGAGACGGTGACCTCTCGCTCACCGGCCTCGACGTCGCCCTCGAAGGGCACCTCGCCGACCCGTTCGCCGTCGACGAAGACCGAGGCCCCGGGGATGTTGCCGATCACCCGCAGTCGTCCATGCGAGACGCGCTCGAGGCTGAGCTCCTCGACCGCGTCCTGACCGATCTCGACCTCGAGGTCCGCCTCGAGCGCGGCGTAGCCGGGCTTCTCGATCCACACGTGGTGCGGTCCGGTGGGCAACGGCGCCTGGAAGGGGGTGACCCCGACGGGGCCTGCGTCGCGGTCGTCGATGAAGACCTGCGCGCCCGGCGGATCCGTCACCAGCCGGAGGAAGCCGAGAAAGGCCCCCTGACTCATCTCGAGGATGGCGACGTAGACCTTGCCCGGTCGCACCTGCATCGTCCGACTGACGGTGCGGTAGTCGGCGTGCTCGACCGAGATCTCGTACTCGCCCTCGTCGAGCGTCTCCGCGAAGGGCGACGGTCCTCGAGCGACGACCTCTCCGTCCCGTCGCAGAGTGACGCGTGCGTCGGAGGGTTGCGTCTCCACCGAGAGCAGTGACTTCATCGCCAGCGGTCCCGCGGGCGGAGCGACGGCCGGCTCGGTGTCGGTGTCGGCGTCGGCGTCGGCGTCGGCGTCGGCGTCGGCGTCCGAATCTCCATCGGCGTCGGTGCCCGAGTCGCCGTCGCCATCGGGGTCCGAGTCGCCGTCCGAGTCCGAACCGCCAGCGGTCGCCTGCGCCGCGCCGATCGCGTCCTGCAACCGCTGGATGCGCCCGCGCACCTCGGCGGCGTCGTCGGCGTCCGGCTCCTGCTCGAGGTAGCGCTGGTAGAGCCCGATCGCGCGCCGGAGCTGAGCGTTGCGTTCGAACGCGAGCCCCGCGTTGTAGAGGAAGGCGCTGAAGGGGCGCGCGTCGTACGCCGCGAGGAAGCTCGTGGCCGCGCCCAGGTAGTCGCCGGCGTTGAACTGCTCTTGGCCGGTCTCCATGGCGACCCGCGCCCGCTCGAGGGTCGTCCGGTCGGCGTCGTCCTGCGCTCGCGCCGCCATGGGGAGCGCCGCGATGGAGAGCAAGAGGAGTGCGAGCGTCGTTCTGAGTGAGGCCATGCGTTCGGGCGGCCTGCGTCAGCCACCGTCCCAAGCATGCTATGGCGAGCCCCGCGTGGACAAGGAAGACCACCTCGCCCCTCCAACGATGGTGATCGACTTCGACGGGACGCTCGCCGTCCACGACGTCGGTGACGAGCTCTGCGAGACCTTCGCCGAGCCCGGGTGGCGCGATGTCGGTGCCGCCTGGCGACGGGGCGAGCTCTCGCTCGCGGACGCGCAGCGGCGGATGTGGGCGAGTGTCACCGCTGACCGCACACGGATGGAGGAGCGAGCCCGAGAGCTCGGAGCGTTGCGGGAGGGCGCCGACGCTCTCTTCGACGCCGCCCGCCGCGGTGCGCTGACCCTCGTGCTCGCGTCCGGTGGCTTCGGGCTCTACATCGAGGCGATCCTCGGTGACCGGCTCTCGCTCTTCGCGGCCACCTACTACAACCGTCTCGAGCCCGGTCCCGCGGGCCCGACGCTCGACTTCCCTCACCGCGACCTCGCGCGCGGCCCCTACGCGATCTGCAAAGCGGCGGTCTGCGAGCGCCACGGGGCGCACCTCTTCGCTGGCGACGGCTCGTCCGACCGCTCCGTGGCCGGCGTCGTGCCCACCGTCTTCGCCGTCGAAGGGAGTCTGCTGGCGTTGCACTGTAACGAGCGGGGCGTACCTTGCGTACCGTTCACGACCTTCGACGAGGTGCTCGCTCACCTTCGGGTCCCCGCCCCATGACCGACTCCACTGCCTCCGCGTCCAACGCTCCGCCCGCGCCTCGTCGCGGGCTCGCGGCCGTCCTCCGGGCGCTCGCGCCGTGGATCCTCGTCGTCGTGGGCGCGCTCTGGATGCTCTCCAACCAGCGTGGGCGCGAGCCGATGCCTGCGGGCGAGCCGGTCCCGGCGCTCAGCCTCCCGCTCGCGACTGGTGGAACCTTCGACCTCGAATCCCACCGCGGCAAGCCCGTGCTGCTGACCTTCTGGGCGAGCTGGTGTCCGGCCTGCCGGGCGGAAGCTCCCGCCATCCAGGCCGCTCACGAGAAGCTCGCCGCGGTTGGCGGCACCGCCATCGGCCTCGCGGTCGACCGCCGCTCGATCCCCGCCGCTCGTCGGCTCGGGATGGAGTTCCCGCAGGCTGTGGTCTCCCAGTCGGACCTCGATCGCTTCGGCGTCGAGCTGCTCCCGACCACGATCCTGGTCGACCCGGAAGGAAACGTCGCCGCGAGCTTCGTGGGCGAGGTGCGCTCGAGCACGCTCGACGAGGTCCTCGAGCCCTTCGTCGACTGAGTCTTCTCTCAATAGATCGAAATCTATCGATAGAAGCTCAGGTGATTCGGATCCTAAGTAATCATTGAAGAAAACGGTTGGCCCGGTCTTCGCACTACCTCCTGACGAACATGGAGGACGCGATGAACGAGAACCCGACCGACAACAGCGTGCAGTTCGCCCTGGCCGAGCTCGAGGCGCTCGAGAGCGCCCGGGTTCAGGCAGAGGCCGAGGAAGCCTCGGCCCGGAAGGCTGCGGAAGCAGCCGCCGAAGCCCGCGCCGCCGAGGCTGCCGCGCAGGCCCGCCGTGCGGCCGAGGCCGTCGCGGCTCGCGAAGCCGCCATCGCCCGCGAGAAGGCGAAGCTCGACGTGGACGCCGAGGTCGAGGCCCGCACCGCCGACGGCGACCGGAAGATCGCCTCGATGCGTGCCGAGCTCGACCGCATTCGCGCCGAGCGCTCCTTGATTCACGACCGCATGCTCGCCAGCTCGATGCAGCCGCCCCCCGAGCGCCCGGCGCGTCACTGGCCGGTCATCGCCGGGTTGCTCGGCGCGACCGCGTCGGTCCTCGGCGTGCTGCTCTTCGTCCAGGCGACCGCTCCCGCTCCGGAGCCCGAGGTCATCATCCGCGAGGTCCACGTTCCCATCGCGCCGGCCATGGAGCCGCAGGCGGAGCCCGAGCCGATGGTCGAAGCGGAGCCCGTCGTCGAGACCGCTCCGGAGCCCGAGGCCCCTGCGGTTCGGCGGCCCCGACCGCGACCGCGCCCCGACACCCACGCCGAGCGGCTGGATCGGATGAACGACTGCGGCGACGACCCGCTCTGCGGTCTCGAGTAGGCCCTCACGAGTCCACGGCCGCGCGGCCGTGGGCTCGTGTTTCGAGGAGGCGTAGGTCGCCGAAAATGGTTTTGGTCGACCCCCGCGCTGGCAAGCTCCTCGAGGCACGAGCCCACGGTCGCGCGTTTCGTTCCGTCATCGCGACTCGAAGGCGGTCCCGCTCGTCAGGCGCGCAGCTGACGCGCGGCTTCGCGGAGCGGGATGTCGCGCAGGATGGCTTCGAGGAAGTGGAGTCGATCCTGTCCCCACACGAGCTCGCCGTCGACGATGAAGGTCGGCGCCCCGAACACACCGGCCGCCACCGCGGCGTCGGTCCGGGCTCGGAGGTCGTCCTTGATCGCCGGTTCGCTCGCGCGCTCGACACAGGCCACACCGTCCAGCCCCGCACCGCTCAGCGCGTGCGCCACGACCTCGGGGTCCGCGATGTCCTCCCCGCGCTTCCAGTAGGCGGCGAAGAGCGCGTGCGTGGCCGGTACGCGGCTCTCCTCGCCGGCGGCGAGGAGCGCGCGGAGCGCGAGCACGGAGCGCCGCGGGTGCTCGGGATGCATGACCAGCGGCACTCCGAAGCGCTCGGCCCAGCGGCGCATGTCGCGCTGGTTGTGCGCCGCCTTCGGCTCCGGCATCACCGCGTTCGGGTCGTCGGCGCCGCCGATGGATCGGAACACGCCGCCCAGCAGGAAGGGCTTCCACTCGATGGTCGCGTCGCAGCGCTCGGCCAACGCCTCGATCTGCGTCGAGGCGAGGTACGCGTAAGGGCACACCACGTCGTAGTGCAGCTCGAAGGACTTCCCCATGAGCGAAGTATGCACGACGCGCGACGATTGACGTGGGCGAGCGCGAGTCGCAGCTTCGGTCTCGATGGAGCTCTCCAACAAGGCGCTCGCGTTCATCGCCGACGCGCTCCGCCACCACCGGGACGCGATGCTCACCCGCGCGGCGGAGCCCACCGTGCGCGACGACGAGCACGCGGATCTCTCGAACGACGCGGCGTTCCTCGCCGCCATACTGGCGGACGTCGAGGCCGAGCTCGCCCGCCGCGTCGAAGACTTCTCCAGCTGAGCGGAAAGACTCAGCCGGTGAACTTCACGTACTCGAAGTCGATGGCCTTGCCCTTGACGCCCTTGCGGGGCGCGGCGATCCAGCTGGCCATCTTTCCGGGCTCGTAGCAGGGCTTCATGAGCGACTGCACGTAGGCGCGGTCTTCGGCCGTGGGGAGCCAAGTGTCCTTCTTCGCCTCGAAGGTCGCCTCGTCGATGAGGTCGCCCCGCGGGTCGAAGTGGTACTCGGCGTAGATGCCCATGCGGCGGTTGAAGCGCCGGCTCGGCAGCGAGAGCTCGACGCCGGTCAGGCCCGCCTTCTGGATGGTCTTGTTCCACCGAGCCACCGCGCGCTCACAGTCCGCGACGTACTCGTCGCGGAGCTGCTCGTTGATCGCGTTGCGGAGCGGGACCTCCTGGCTGGTGAGCTTGCCCTTCTCGACGATCGGCATCGAGTAGATCTCACCGAGGGCCGCGTGGTCCTCGTACTTCTTCTGCTCGTGGTGGCGGCCCTTGAGGCCGGCCGCGAAGTAGTCCGCGGCGTTCGAGGAGATCTCGCCGCCGAAGAGCTCGACCGCGCTCGAGAACCAGAAGTTGATGTACTTCTGGATGGTCACCAGATCGATGGCGCCCTGGGCGCGCGCGTCGTCGTTCGAGTCGGCGACGGTCGCCTCCGCAGCGCGCTGCACGGCGCGGTCCACGCCGTACTCACCGACCGAGAGGTGGAACGCCTCCTCGGTGAGCATGAACTGCGTGGCGCGAGCGAGCGGATCGAAGCCCGACTCGGAGAGCGAGGAGAGCTGATACTTCCCGTCGCGGTCGGTGAACATCGCGAACATGAAGAAGCTGAGCCACTCGTCGGTGCGCTCGTTGAAGGTGTTCAGGATGCGCGGCTTGTCCACGTCACCGCTGCGGCGCTCGAGGAGCGCTTCGGCTTCTTCGCGACCGTCGCGACCGAAGTACTGGTGCAGCAGGTGGACCATCGCCCACAGGTGTCGCCCCTCTTCCACGTTCACCTGGAAGAGGTTGCGCAGATCGTAGAGCGAGGGCGCGCACTTCCCGAGCAGACGCTGCTGCTCGACGCTGGCGGGCTCGGTGTCCGCCTGGGTCACGATGATCCGGCGGAGCATGCCGCGGAGCTCACCGGGGACCTCGTCCCAGACCTTCTCCTCGGAGACGTCGCCGAAGCCGATGGTCCGCTCGCCGTCCCGTGGCGTGAGGAAGATGCCCCAGCGGTAGTCGGGCATCTTCACGTAGTCGTAGTGAGCCCAGCCGCTGGCATCGACGCTGATCGCGGTGCGAAGCCAGATCTGGTCCTCCTGGAACCCCTCCGGGCCCATGTCGCGCCACCACTCGAGGAAGTTGGGCTGCCACTTCTCCAAGGCCCGCATGAGCTTGCGGTCCGAGCCGAGGTCGACGTTGTTGGGGATGGAGTCCTGAAGAGACATGGGGTGCGTTCCTACTACTGAGCCGCCGCCGTGCGGCGACTCCGGGGGGAGCACGGGCGCGCGTCACCGCGGCCCGGCGTGAGGACTCAAGCTAGGTGCAGCCACCCTCGGCGGCAGTGTGGCGGCTCACGTGAAGCCGCTCACGTGATGGGAATCACGAGCGTTTTCTCAGACTGGCTCAGCAGCGGGTCCAGTCGAAGGTCGGCCGGTCCGGCTGTCCGTACTTGGTCAGTGCCCCCTGCGGGCCGACCGCGTTCGGACGCTGGAAGATCCAGTTCTGCCAGGCGCTCAGGCGCGCGAAGATCTTGCTCTCGACCGTCTCCGGACCGGGGAAGCGGAGGCTGGCCTCCATCCCGGTGAGGGCGTCGGGCGAGAGGCTGGCGCGCTCCTCGATGGCGATCCGCACGTCGTCTTCCCAGTCGATGTCGTCGGCCGCGAGCGTGATCAAACCCAGATCGTCGGCGTCCGTGGTCACGATCGGACCCTCGGTGCCCAGGACCTTCTCGAGCGTCGCGGAGTCCCCGAAGAAGCGGGTCTGGAGTCGGCTCAGCCCGTTGCCCATCGGAAGCGCGCCGCCGTTCAGGGCGCCGAGCTGCACGGCGACCTTCTCGTCGTCGTCTTCGAGCATGTAGGAGCGGTCCGCCGCGAGCGCGAGCTCGAAGAGCGAGCCGGCGAAGCAGGAGCCCTCGTCGATGATGGCGAAGAAGCTCCGCGAGGAGACGTCCAAGCGTCGGAGCACGCGCGCCATGTGGAGCCGGATCTCGCTGGCGAGCCAGTGGTCCTGGTTCGCCTCGAGCGCAGCGTCGGTCGCGAGCACCTTCGATGCGTCGCCGCGGGTCTCCAGGAGCACCAGCCCGATGTCGAAGTGGTGCATGCGGAGTCGCAGGATCGCGTCGTCGAGCTCGCGGAAGCAGCGCAGCGCCCACTGGTCCGCGCCGGCGGCCTGGATGGCGTCACCGGTGGTCGGCGGATCGCTCTCCGGCGCGTTCACCGTGAGCGTCGCCACGCGCGCGGCGCGGTCGAGCTTCAGCGTGACGTGCCGGTAGGTGATCGTGTCTTCCTCGACGGTCGGCGTCAGCGGGTCGAGCGTGATGCCCGGCCCACGCTTGGCGTCCGCGCCCTCGGCGGCGAGCGCTTTGGCCTGCGTGTCGATCGCTTCCTCGAACTTGCTGCGCGAGGCGATGGCGTCGACCAGACCCCAGTCGACCGCGCGCTTGCCGCGCACGCCTTCGCTGGTCGTGCAGAAGACGTCGGCCAGATCACGTCGGACCTTCCGCTTGTCCACGATGCGCGTCAGACCGCCGGTACCCGGGAGCACGGCGAGCAGCGGCACCTCCGGGAGGCTCACCGCGCTCGAGCCGTCGTCGACGAGCAGGATCCGATCGCAGGCGAGGGCCAGCTCGTAGCCGCCCCCCGCGCAGGTGCCCTCGCAGGCCGCGAGGCTCTTGATGCCGCTGTTGGCCGAGGCGTCCTCGAGGTAGAGGCGCGTCTCGTTGGTGAACTTGCAGAAGTTGACCTTGAAGGCGTGGGCCGAGCTCGAGAGCATCGGGATGTTCGCGCCGGCGCAGAACACCCGGTCGAGGCCGCTCTGGAAGACCACCGCGCGTACCTCGGGGTGCTCGAAGCGGATCCGCTGGATCGCGTCGGCCAGCTCGATGTCGACGCCGAGGTCGTAGCTGTTGAGCTTCAGCTCGTAGTCGTCGCGCAGCCCGCCGTGCGGATCGACCTTCATGGTCAGCTTCGCGACGGCCCCGTCCACATCGAGCTGCCAGTGCTTGTAGCGGTCCGGGTGGGTCTCGAAGTTGGGAGCCACGGGCGTGGAAGAGTCGGCCATGGGCTGCATATACCCGAAAACACGGCACACCCTCGTGCGTGAGGTCGGCCCAAGTGTGAAAACGCAAGGAGCGTGAAGTCCCCCACTGTGAGATGGCACTCTTCGCGCCATGCCCATGTGCCCCGCGTGCCACAACCCGATGGTCCTTCGCCCGCTTCGGAACGTGGAGGTCGACGAGTGCTTCCGATGCAAGGGGGTCTTCCTCGACGTCGAAGGGATCGATGCGACCGGGCTCTCGACCGACCAGCTCTTCGGGCGAGGGTCCCGACCGGTCGGTGGCTCGGACCGAGCCTGTCCGTGCGGGAAGGGGGCTCGGATGACTCGTTTCCAGGTCGGGGAAGGCGAGGGCGCGGTGGTCATCGAGCGTTCGCCGTGCTGCGGTGGCGTCTTCCTCGACGCGGGGGAGCACGAGCTGCTGCGCTCGGCGGTCGGTGCGTTGGCCGCTGCGGCGCTGCCGGCTCCGCGGGTCCCCGAGCCGATGGCTCCCGGATCCGGTGAGCGGAGCTGTCCGCGCTGCCGCACGAGGTACGGGCGTTTCCGCGAGAACGGCGTCGAGATCGACCGCTGTGACCAGTGCGCGTCGATCTTCCTGGACCCTGGCGAAGTGGAGGTCCGGGGCATCGACGTCGCGGCCGTGTTCGGCGTGGGGCCAGAGGCGGCGATCGAGGTCGGACCCAGCGCGCTGCAATGCCCGGCGCACGGGCAGCCGATGATCACGATGCAGGTGCAGGGCTTTGCCGGACCCATCGAGATCGAACGCACCGCGTGCTGCGGCGGTCTCTATTTCGATGGCGGCGAGTACGATCTCTTCGCCCGCGCGGCTCGCCGAGCCACGACCCTGTGGGCCGACCGAGAGTTCGCGGCGACGGGCCAGGTCGCCGACCCGAAGGCGCTCGCCCAGGCGGTGGGGGAGGGCGCTCAGGCGGCGAGCATCCAGGCGATGCGGGCGGCCGCCGACCGAGTCGTCGTTCGCATGGCGGACGAAGAGCGTCGCCGCCGTCGCCGTCGCCGACGGATGGGTCCCTTCTCCGACGACGAGTGGTGGTGAGCGCTTGCGCTCCGCCCCCACCACAGCATCATCGGCGGCATGAAGCGCGCGGAGAAGGCCGAGAGGATCGGCGCCATCCTCGACGAGCTCTACCCGGAGCAACCGATCCCTCTGGATCACGTCGACCCGTACACGCTCTTGGTCGCCGTCGCGCTCAGCGCGCAGACGACCGACAAGAAGGTCAACGAGGTCACGCCGGGGCTCTTCTCCGTCGCGCCCGATCCTGCGTCGATGGCGGCGCTGCCGGTCGAGGAGATCCTCCGCCTGATCCGTCAGGTCGGCCTCGCGCCGACCAAGGCGAAGAACCTCAAGCGCGCCGCGGAGCTCCTCGTGGAACGGCACGGCGGCGAGGTGCCTTCGGACCTCGACTCGCTCGAGGCGTTGCCTGGCGTCGGTCACAAGACCGCGCAGGTGGTCCAGGCCCAGGCCTTCGACATCCCGGCCTTTCCGGTCGACACGCACATCCATCGCCTCGCCGGTCGATGGGGGCTCTCGAGCGCGAAGAACGTCGCCACGACCGAGCGCGATCTGAAGAAGCTCTTCCCGGAAGAGACCTGGAACGCTCGGCACCTGCAGATCATCTACTTCGGTCGCGAGCACTGCCCGGCGCGCAACCACGACCTCGCGACCTGCCCGATCTGCGGGTGGGCCGCGAGCAAGAAGCGCATCCGCGAAGAGGCGAGCCGGTGAGCGAGCGGACGCTCGAGGTCTTCTTCGACTACTCGTCCCCCTTCGCGTACCTCGGCACGACCCAGGTCCGGCGCATCGCCCGAGCCACCGGCACCACCCTCATCTATCGGCCCTTCCTCCTCGGCGCGCTCTTCAAGGAGATCGGGACGCCGATGGTCCCCGTGGCCACCTTCCCGGAGCCGAAGCGCAGGAACGTCACGGTCGACCTCCAGCGATGGGCCGAGTGGTGGCGCGTGCCCTATCGCTTCAACACCCACTTCCCGCTCCGAACGGTCGACCCGCTCCGCCTGACGCTGCTGGCGCCGACCGAGAAGGTCCCCGACCTGGTGGACGCGCTCATGGCCGCCTACTGGGGCCACAACCGGCCCGCCAGCCCCGAGGTGCTCCAAGACGTCGCGAAGCGGCTGGGGCTCGACCCCGCTCTGCTGGACGCCATGAAGAGCCCGGAAGCCCGGCAGCTGCTCAACGACGCCACGGCCGAGGCCATCTCCCGCGGGGTCCCCGGGGCCCCGACCTTCTTCCTGACCGGCGTCGGCGACGACGAGCCCTTCTGGGGCCAGGACCGGCTCCCGATGATCGAGAGCCTCCTCTCGGCCTGACCCCCCAGAGACTGGCCAACCCGGGGTCCAGGCCTCATGGTGGGCCATCGTGGCTCTGAAATTCAGGCTCTTCGGCACGCCCGTACGGGTTCACGTCCTCTTTCTCCTGACCATCCTCCTCTTCTGGTCGATGCAGGAGACGGGGGACTGGCGGACGCTGCCGATCTTCGCGGCCATCGTCTTCCAGGGAGTGATCTGCCACGAGCTCGGTCACGCCTTCGCCGGCCGGGCGTTCGGCTTGGAGCCGCTGATCGACCTGACCGCCTTCGCCGGCGTGACCCGCTGGAAGAAGAACAAGTCGCTTTCGCCGGGGAAGAACCTGGTGATCGCCATCGCCGGTCCGATCGTGGGCATCACGCTCGGTGGGATCGCTCTCATCGCGCTCGGAGTGCTCGCTCCTCCCGAGGAGTCGTTGCTCCACTTCACGCTCTTCTGGGTGGTGCTCGTGAACCTGGGGTGGTCGCTCCTCAACCTCGCGCCGATCCTCCCGCTGGACGGGGGCAACGCCATGGCGAGCATCTTCCAGATGTTCTCCAAGAAGAAGGGGCTGCGTGTCGCGCGCTACGTCTCGCTGGTCGTCATCGGCGCCGTCGCGGCGGTGCTCTTCGCCCTGCAGACCGTCCCGGTCTTCATTCTCGTGTTCCTCGGCCTCTTCGCGTTCCTGAACGTGCAGGCGCTCAAGTTCGAGAAGAAGATGGAGGAGAAGGGCGTGCGCCGGGTCGAGGGCCCGGAGGACGTGCTCAAGCTCGGGTACGAGGCGCTCGAGAAGGGCGACGCCAAGACCGTGCTCCAGTGCGCGTCCGTGTTGGTTCGCAACACCGACGATCCCGCGCTCCGCGACGAGGCGCACCACCTGGCCGCGTGGGGCTTCTTGCTCGAGGACGTGCCGAGCCGTGCGCGCGAGGCGCTCGACAACCTCTCCGGCACGCGCGACCCGGATCCGGCGCTCGAGGGCGCGGTCCAGCTCGCGCTCGGTCGGGCCTCCGACGCGCTCGAGCTCTTCGAGACCGCGCTCCGGCAGGCGCCGTCTCGTTTCGTCGAGAAGCGCTACCTGGCGGCCGTCGAAGAGACCCGCGCGTTCGAGCGGGCCCTCGAGCTCTTCCGCACCCACCCCGATTCGCTCTCGCCCACCGCGGCGCACAAGCTCCAGGGCGCCGCCTTCCAGGCCGGTGACTTCGACGCGGCCTGTCGGCTCGGCGAGCTGCTCTACGAGCGTGCGAGCGACCCGCTCGCGGCGTTCAACGTCGCGTGCTGTGTCGCCCGCCTCGGCCGCCCGGAGGATGCCCTCCGCTGGCTCGAGCGTGCGCGCCAAGCGGGCTTCGAGGACGTCGAGGTGCTCGACGGCGACGAGGACCTCGCGACCGTTCGTGCGCTCCCCGGCTGGGCCGACATGCGCGCTCGCTACGACGCCCTCTGACCGTGGCCGACGCAGCGCAGCTCCTCGACGACACCTTCGTCGAGCGAACCGGATCCGACGGTGACGTGGCGCTCTACGGAGCGGACGCCCGCCCCGCGTGGAGTTTCTTCCTGCCCTCCGGTGGCGTGCTCACGGCCATCGCGCTGCGGGCGGCGCATGCGGAGGCGGGCAGCGAGTGGCGGCCGCTCTCGTCGACGACGCTCTTCCACGAAGCGGTGCCCGAAGGACCGCTCGATCTGCGCGTGCACGTGCTGCGGCGTGGCAACGTGACCGTGCAGACGCGCACAGAGCTCGGGCCGTCCGGCGAATCGCCGCACATGGAGGTGCTGACCACCTTCGTGAAGGCTCGCTCCGGTCCGTCGCTCGTGGCCCGAGAGTTTCCTTCGGAGCTCCCCGGTCCGACCGAGGCTCCCGCGTACTGGAAGGGGCCGCCGGACCTGCCCTTCTTCCAGCAGCTGGAGGCGAGGCTCGCGTTCGGCCGCCGCTTCTGGGACCGCGACTGGGAGGCCGGGCCGTCGCGGTGCGCGCGGTGGTTCCGCTATCGACAGCCGCCCCACCGCGACGGTCGGTTGGCCCTCGCCGCGATCCCGCCACTGGTCGACACCATGCCGGCCGCCGTTTTCGAAGCACTCGGCAGCGAGCACCCGAGGCTCTTCGCGCCGAGTCTCGACCTCACGATCCACTACCTCGCGGACACGAGCCGCGAGTGGATCCTCTGCCAAGCGCGCGGCGTCTGGGCCGAGGACGGCTATGCGAGCGCGGAGATCGAGCTCTGGGACCAGGACCGCACCCTGCTCGCGTACGGCACCCAGACCATGATGCTCCGTCGATTCCGGCGATGATGGATTGACGGTCGACCGTCCGTTCCCCATGAGGTCGGCCATGAAGAACGCACGACTCCTCATTCTCGCTCTGGCCCTCGGCTGCGGTGGCGCGGAGACCGCCGACGGCGGCGACGACACCGCTGGCGCCGAGAGCGCGACCGGCTCGCTCGAAGCCGCGGTCGCCGGCTCCCACCGCTCCGACGAGAACCGCGCCCGCGACCCGTACCGGCATCCGGCCGAGACCCTGGCCTTCTTCGGGCTCGAGCCCGGCATGACCGTCGTGGAGATGTCGCCGGGCGGCGGCTGGTACACCGAGATCCTCGCGCCGACCGTGAAGGGTCAGGGGCAGCTGATCGCTGCCATCCCCGATCCGGCCGAGAGCGAGTACGGCGAGCGCTTCATGACCTTCCTGCAGAGCGAGCCCGAGCTCTACTCGGACGTGGAGACGGTCATCTTCGGGCCGCCCGAGCGGGTCTCGCTCGGCGCCGACGGCTCCGCCGACATGGTGGTCACCTTCCGCAGCACGCACGGCTGGATCAACCGCGGCCAAGCCGAATCCGTCTACGCGGCGATGTTCCGCGTGCTGAAGCCGGGCGGCGTGCTCGGCGTGGTCCAGCACCGCGCGGACGAGGGGGCCGACCCGGCGGTCACCGCCGAGAACGGCTACGTGCCCGAGGCCTACGTGATCGGCCTCGCCGAAGCGGCGGGCTTCGTGCTCGAGGAGAAGAGCGAGATCAACGCCAACTCCGCCGACGACCACGACCACCCCGAAGGCGTGTGGACGCTCCCGCCGAGCCTGCGTCTCGGTGACGAGGGCCGCGCCGAGTACGAGGCGATCGGCGAGAGCGATCGCATGACGCTCCGCTTCCGCAAGCCCTCCTGACCATCGCGGAGGTCGCGGCCGTGCGCGGTCGAGGGAGCTTGCGGACGCCGATGCCGTACGAGTACGCACGATGTCCTTTCGACTCCTTCGACCGCCCATGCTCCATCCCCGACCGATCCGACTCCTCGCGCTCTTCGCGCTGCTGACCTCTCCCGCCCTCGCGCAGGAACCGGAGCCTCCGGTGCTCGCGTCGGTGGGCAACCCACCCCGACTCGTCGACGCGCTTCGCCCAGTGCAGAGCGCGGCCCGCGCGTGCATCCCCGAGTCCGACGTTCGTGAGTGGCAGCTCAGAGTTGCCTTCGAAGGTCAGCGTGTCGTCGACGTCCAGACCGAGTCGGTTCCCGACGGAGCGAGGGCGGACGCGATCGCTCGCTGCTTGCAGCGGGCGCTGCTGAACGCTCGGCTCGCATCGGGCGAAGGGCGCGTGAGCTGGCCCGTCACTGCGACTCGCGTCCGAGGGAACTTCGGCACGGGTGGACTCGGGCTGGCAGGGACTGGCCGGGGCGGCGGGGGAACCGGAGAGGGCACCATCGGGCTCGGGAACATCGGAACCATCGACCACGGCTCCGCGATGGGGCCGGGCTATGGCCGGGGCTCGGGACCGCGCCGGCGGCGAACGAGACCGCCGCGCGTGCGACTGAGCGAGACGACGGTGCGGGGACCCATCTCTTCCGACATCGTGCGCCGGGTCGTCCGCCGACACTTCAACCAGCTGCGCTACTGCTACGAGCAACACCTGCAGCGCGAGGAGGGGGCGGGCGGGAAGCTCACGATCCGGTGGGTCATCACCGCCAGTGGCTCGGTTCAGACGGCGACGGTGACCACCTCCTCCATCGAGGATCCGGAGCACCGAATGCAGGCGTGTGTCGTGGGGCGGTTCCGGCGTTTCGCCTTCCCTGCGGCGGCCGAAGGCGAAGGAATCTCGGTCGCTCAGATGGAGCTCGTGTTCCGTCCAGCCGAATGATTTCAGTTATTTGAGATAGCCTCGAAAGATACTGTTTGCATCTGTGCGCATTGGCGCATACATAGATGCCCATGCCCGCCGCCGCCGCTGCGACCGACCGCCGCTGGGAGCTCTACAAGCTCCTCGCCGAGCCGTCGCGTCTGAAGCTGCTGGCCCTGGCCGGCGAGGAAGAGCTGGCCATCGGTGAGCTCGCCGAGCTGCTCGAGGAAGGGCAGCCGAACGTCTCCCGCCACCTCAAGCCGCTCCGGCAGCGTGGCCTGATCGTGGTCCGCAAGGAAGGCACCCGCGTGTACGCGCGGCTCGCCGACGGAGTCGACGACGACCCGGTCGTCGCGGACGCGCTCCGGTCCGGTCGCTCGCTCTGCGAGCGTGAGGGGCGCATCGCTCGGATCGCTGGCGTGGTCGCCGCGCGCGAGAGCGCGGCGCGCGACTTCTTCGCGAAGGCCCGCGGCGAGGGCTCGCCTTGGCCGGCGGAGCTCGGGGTCTACCTACAGGCGCTCGCGCCGCTGGTCGCCCACCGCGATCTCGCAGTCGACGTCGGCACCGGCGACGGGAGCCTGCTCGAGGTGATCGCGCCGATCTTCGATCGTGTCATCGCGGTCGACCGCTCGCCTGCTCAGCTCGAGGTGGCGATGCAGCGCGTCTCGGCGCGTGCCCACGGTCACGTCGAGCTCCTCGAGGCCAACCTCGGCGACACCAGCATCGAGGACGCCGTCGGGGAGGGCGCCGACGCCGTCTTCGCCGCGCGGGTCTTGCACCACGCGCCGAAGCCTTCGTCGGCGCTCCACGATCTGGTCGCGCTCGCGCGCCCCGGCGGCGTCGTGGTCGTGATGGACTACCGCTCGCACGAAGACGAGCGCATGCGCACCGAGCAGGCGGACGCCTGGCTCGGCTTCGAGCAGGACGAGCTGCGCGAGTGGGCCGCGAAGGCCGGGCTCGAAGCGGTCTCGCTCACCTCGGTCCCGGCCGCCCGCTGCGGCGACGGACCGGACGGCCACCTCGACTGGCAGATCCTGGCAGGGCGTCGCCCCGCCTGAACCTTCATCCGGCAACGGATCCCCCTCCCAAACCACCGACAGGAATCGTTTCGATGCAAACCACCACCACCGATAGCAAGGTCGTCGACGCCGCCGACGGACCGAAGGTCAAGTTCAAGGTCGCCGACATCTCCCTCGCCGACTGGGGCCGCAAGGAGATCATGATCGCCGAGAAGGAGATGCCGGGTCTGATGGCGCTCCGCGAGGAGTTCGGCGAGAGCAAGCCGCTGAAGGGCGCGCGCATCGCGGGCTGCCTCCACATGACGATCCAGACGGCCGTCCTCATGGAGACCCTCGTCGAGCTCGGCGCCGAGGTCACCTGGACCAGCTGCAACATCTTCTCGACCCAGGACCACGCCGCCGCCGCGATGGCCGCCGCCGGGATCCCCGTCTTCGCCTGGAAGGGTGAGACCGAGGAAGAGTACGACTGGTGCATCCACCAGCAGCTCGACGCCTTCGAGGGCGGCCAGAAGCCGAACATGATCCTCGACGACGGCGGCGACCTGACCGTCATCGCCCACGAGACCTACCCGGAGCTCTTCGAGGGCGAGGGCGGCATCAAGGGCATCAGCGAGGAGACCACCACCGGTGTCCATCGCCTCTACCAGATGGCCGCGCGTGGCGAGCTCAAGTGCCCCGCCATCAACGTCAACGACTCGGTCACCAAGTCGAAGTTCGACAACCTCTACGGCTGCCGTGAGTCGCTCGTCGACGGCATCAAGCGCGCCACCGACGTGATGATCGCCGGCAAGGTCGCGGTCGTGTGCGGCTACGGCGACGTCGGCAAGGGCTGCGCCCAGGCGCTCGCCCGCCAGGGTGCCCGCGTGATGATCACCGAGGTCGACCCGATCTGCGCGCTCCAGGCGCTCATGGAGGGCTTCCAGGTCGTGACCATGGACGAGGCGGCCCCGCTCGCCGACATCGTCGTCACCGCCACCGGCTGCTGCGACGTGGTCACCCACGAGCACATGCAGGCGATGAAGGACGAGACGATCCTCTGCAACATCGGCCACTTCGACTCCGAGATCGAGATGGCGTGGCTCACCGACCCGGCCAACAACATCAAGGAAGAGAACATCAAGCCGGAGGGCCCGGTCGATCACTTCATCTTCCCGGACGGCAAGAAGATCATCGTGCTCGCGCGCGGCCGCCTCGTGAACCTCGCCTGCGCGACGGGTCACCCGAGCTTCGTGATGAGCAACTCCTTCACCAACCAGGTGCTCGCGCAGATCGAGCTCTGGCGTGAGAAGGACAGCGGCAAGTACGAGAGCGGCAAGGTCTACGTGCTCCCGAAGGCCCTCGACGAGAAGGTCGCCGCCCTCCATCTCGAGAAGCTCGGTGCCAAGATCACCAAGCTCAACGACAAGCAGGCCGAGTACCTCGGCATTCCCGCGGCGGGCCCCTTCAAGCCGGAACACTACCGCTACTGAGGCGAATCGCTTCTCCGTGAAGAGGGCCGGCGCGAGAGCGTCGGCCCTTTTCCGTTCGTGGTACTCAAGGGCGTGGGCGTGCTCCGGAAGACCTGGCGCTCGTTTCGCGAGCACGAGGGGTCGCTGCTCGCAGGGGCCATCGCCTTCTACGCGTTGCTCGCGCTCGCGCCGTCGGGCGTGCTCGCCATCGCCATTCTCGGCGCAGTGCTCGGGGAGGAGGCCGCCCGCGGCGAGCTCACCGGCCAGCTCGAGGCGATCTTCGACGAGAACCTCTCCACCTTCCTCGCCAAGGCCATCGAGCGCTCGGCCGCCAGCGACAGCTCCTGGGCCACCTCCATCTCGGTGGTCATCTTCATGTTCGTCTCGGTGCGTCTCTTCTGGATGCTCCGCGCGGCGCTCAACCTGCTCTGGGGCATTCGATCCACGCTCTCGCCCGGCTTCCGCGGCCTCGCCGGTCAGGTCCTTCGCCGTCGAATGCTCGCGTTCGTGATGGTCTTCGCCTTCGGCGCGGCGCTCTTCCTGGTCGCGGTCGGCAAGGCCGCCATCTCCGCGGCTGCGGCCAACATCGGTGGCGTGGCGTTCGTCTACCGGCTGCTCGACTTCGTGGCCTCGGTGGCCGTGCTGACCACGCTCGTCGCCATGGTGTACGTGCTCCTCCCCGACGCGAAGATCCACTGGCGCGATGCCTTCCTCGGCGCGCTGGTGACGACCACGCTCGCCATCGCGGGCTCGTATGTGGTCGGGCACCTCGTCGCGGACTTCGCGGTGCAGGAGGCCTGGGGCGGCGCGGGCTCGCTCATCGCGCTGCTCGTGTGGGTCTACTACACGGCGCAGATCTTCTTCCTCGGCGCGATCTTCACCGACCACTGGGCGCGCGACCACGGCCGCGGCGTGGAGCCGCTGGCGCACGCAAGGCGCGTGGTGCTCGAGAGCGACCGGTTGAGCGTGGACCCGGCCGAGCACCTCGCCGAGCAGTGGGAGGACGAGCTGCAGGCGCTGGGAAACGACCGGCCGAACGCGGAGTGAAGGTCGCCCGCGATTGACCTGCGGAACCATTTTCGGACAACCCCAATTGAAGAAGGAGCGCCGCGGTGTCGCGGCGCTCCTTCGGTTCGAGAACGGTTCGGGTTCAGCGCGTGCGGCGCCGATAGCGGACGATGCCGCCGCTCCGGAACTCCATCTTCACCTTCCCGTCCATGCGCTCGACGCGGACCGGGCGAGGCATGTCGGCGCTGAGCGCCTTCGCTCGCTCGACCGCTTCTGCGCGGCCGGAGACGGAGATGGGGCCATTGGGGCCGGGGACGATCTCGAACTGGTGGGGATTCTCGCTGTTGCTGCTGGTGTCGGTTGTGCTCATGTGCCTTCACCCTAACGCAAGACTCGTTCCTACCCAATTGACGCCCCGATCAGCGGCGCAATGCGGACGAGATCGGTGCATCGTGCCTCACTGGTGGCAACTCGAGTCGCCGGGAGGAGCGATCGAACCGCATCGTGCATATCGCCGTGTCGATGCAATCGGTGCTTCCGAGAGCGACCCGCCCACTCGCACGACGAAGGCGGCGGCCCGCACGCGGACCGCCGCCTTCGTCATGCCCGCGCACGATGCGTCAGGAGTTGCTTCGGAGGTTGCCCGCGATCAGGCCGACCACCGCCAGGACGATGAAGCCGATGAAGAGGATCTTGGCGATCCCCGCCGAGGCGCCGGCGATGCCACCGAAACCGAAGACGGCGGCGACGAGAGCGAGAACGAAGAATCCGAGTGCCCACTTGAGCATGTGATGTTTCCTTGTGTTGGAGTGATTGTCCGCGTGTCTGCGGTGCCCCGTTGGGGACGCTCGAAGACATTGCAGCGGCCGTGCCAGCACCAACCTCGCGCTGCGCTTCGGTCCGGCGGTGCGCTATGCCCCAGCGGTCGATCACGGCGAGGCGTTTCGCGCGAGGTGTGAAGTTTCACCCTGAGGGAAGAGGGGGCGCGCCGGAACGTAGGTCTGTGAGATGCGATGCCTCTCGCTCCTCCTGTGCTCGACGATGGGCTGCGCTGCGGCCGCTCCGACTCCGACCGCGACCCCGGTCGCCGAAGCACCGCTCCCCTCCCCGCTGCCGGCCGGTCGCTGGGCGGCGGAGCGCACCGAGCGGACCTCGTGCATCGATTGTCCCTCTCCGCGGGTCGCCGTCGTCCTCGCGACGGGCTCGCTCGAGGAGGTGACCGCGCAGCCTTGGTCGGATCTGGGGCCCGGCTACCCGATGCTCGTCGCGGACGGCGAGCTCGGCCTGAGTCTCGGTGCGGAGGTGGGCGTGGTCGCCGGACTCTACGCGGACGAGGGCGAAGGCGAGGCCGTGGCGCTCCGACTCGGGGGCCGGTCGGTGACTCTCGTCGACGACCCTCCGCTCGGGGAGACCTCGATCGTCACGACGACGGATCGGGTGGAGGCGAAGCTCGAGCCGAATGGCGCGACCGCGTGCGTGGTCGAGGCGGGGCGCCACGTCGTCCTGCGCCGTTCGGAGCTCGTGCGCCGAGCGGACGAGACCTGGTGGGTGCCGGTCACCTGCGGGGACGAGCCGGCGTTCGTGCCGGTCACGTCGACCGACCTCGACCGAACGACTCTCCTGCGTGACGGGAGGGTGCGAACCATCCAGCCGATCAGCGGCGTGTGTGGCCTCCTCTTCTACCGGGAACGGCGTGAAGGATCGGACGGGCAGTGGTCCGAGCGGGAGCTCTCTTCCGATCCGTCTTGCGTCGCCGAGCTGGACCCGAGCGACCAGTGGGCCGTGTGCCCCGAAGACGGCCTCGAGTCGTGCGTGCAGCGGGCGAGCCGGATCGGCGATCGTGACCCACGGCACGCGGAGCGGCTGATGAGCTACGCGTGTCGCTTCGGGAACCTGGAGGGCTGCACCCGGCTGGTCGCGATGAACGCGGACCGGGGGCTCGGGCTCCTCTGGGGATGGTGTCACGGGGAGCACCTGGACTCGTGCGAACGTCTGGACGCCGCGCTGCGCGCCACCGATCCGGCGACCCTCGAGGGGCACGCGGGCGGGCTCGAGCTCTACGCCTGCGAGCGAGGGCTCGAGCCCTGGTGCGAGCGCCTGGACGCCAGCGACGTCTGCGATCGGCAGGGCTGCGGCTGAAGCGGACCCCCGCGCGGTCGACCGCTCAGTAGCGGAGAATCGCCGCGACCGGCTCGTCGGTGGGAAGCGAGCTCCCGTCGGTGAACCGAAGCCGTCCGCCCTTGCCGAGCACCTCGCGTGCGGCGAGGTCCATGAGGGCATGGTCGCTGCGATCATCGTCGGAGAGCTCGGTGACCGAGCGCTTCGTGGGCTCCCACTTCCCGGTGAGCTGCTCGCCGGTCTGGAGGAAGAGCACTTCGATGCGACCGTCGTTCGCTGCGCGGAGCACTCGCTCGATCTCCACCGTGGCCATGTCTCGGTGCAGCGCCTGACCGAGGGCCTCGAGGTCCCGGTTCTGTGGTTCGGCGAAGTGCGCCTCGGCGACCGAGAACGTTCGCCGATGGAGCTCTTCGCGATCGAACGACCCGGGGTTGCCCGCGACGCGACCGATGATGGTCGGGTGGTCACTGGCGTCTGCGTAGATCGCGCCGACGTAGTCGACCGCGACCACGACGAGCGGTGTCCGCCCGTTCGGCAGGATGGCTCGGACCTTCTCGTCGACGACCCGGCAGTACTTGCGGAGCTCGCGCTTGTGTTCCTCGTCGCTCCCGTTGCCGTGGCCATGGAGGATCCAGCGCCCGCCATCGGAGGCCGTGGAGTGCCCCTTCGAGTGCGCCTCGGTCGTCTGGTGCCCGAGCGCATCGGACAGGCTCGGCAAGTCGTGGATCACCGGGTCGAGGGTGTGGGCGGTCGCCGCGTAGAGCGTCGGCCCCTGCTGTTCGAGGCAGAGTACGTAGTGCGGCCAGCTCGCGTCCCTCAGCTGGAGGAGCGGGAGCATGTGAAAACGATCGCCGACGAGCGTGCGTTCCTCGACGCTCGCTGGGAGGCGGAACGCGTCGATGGCGCCGTCGTGGAGGAACACCGCCAGCCCGTGCCCCTGATGGGCCCACCAGTCGTCGCCGGACTCCCAGCGCGACACCGGCTCGAAGGTACGCTCGATGACGGCGTCGTCGGCGCCCATCGCGCGGAGCGCGTCGGTGGACCGCTGTACCGCGTTCTTGAATCGGATGCGGTTCTTGGCGCTCGCGTCGCCGCTCTCGACCGTGGGGAGATAGATCGTCACCGCGTTCGCACCCCGGTGCTCGAGGAGCCTGGCGATCGTCGCGGCGTTCGGCAGGTGGAGGTTCTTCTCGTGCGGAAGTCGTGTCTCGTGCATGTCTCGATGAGGATGCAGGCACCGTTCCGTGCCCGTTCCCGACCGCGTTCGAGGCGAGGTTCCATGGCGCTCCGTCTCACCGCGCGACGAAACGCCTCAGCGTCATTCGGCGGGACCGGGCGCGATCGCTTCGACAGCTGCGCGGTCCGCAGCGCGGGCCTTGGCGTCGCGCCGGACCTGTCGGCGCTGCAGCGTCTTCAGGACGAAGAAGGCGATCGCGAAGCCAGCGCCACCGAGGGCGAGCACCGGGTAGCCGCGGCCGGCGAGCTGCAGATCCCAGAGGGTCGGCACGTCGAGCTCGACCAGGGTGAGCCAGAGCAGGATCGTGCCCGTGTAGACGGCCGCGGAGGCGACGATCACGGGCATGAGCTTGGTCCGCACCACCAGCCAGCAGAGAGCCACCGTGATCGTGGCCTGCAGCCAGAGGACGCCGAGCTCGGAGATGGGATAGAGCGCGAAAGTCATGCGCCCGTACATTGCAGGGCGCGTGCCGGGCAAGCCGTCGAGCGGAGCCAGGGTGGGGCGAGACAACCCGCCTCACCCGGGATCCGACGCGACTACTTCTTGCCGAACTTGTCGCCGCCCTTGGCCGGCGCCTGACCCTTCTGTGGGGCGCCCTTGGCGGGAGCCTGCTTGGCGAACTTGTCGCCGCCCTTGGCAGGAGCCTGCTTGGCGAACTTGTCGCCGCCCTTGGCAGGAGCCGCCTTGGCGAACTTGTCGCCGCCCTTGGCGGGAGCCTGCTTGGCGAACTTGTCGCCGCCCTTGGCGGGAGCCGACTTGGCGAACTTGTCGCCGCCCTTGGCGGGAGCCGCCTTGGCGAACTTGTCGCCGCCCTTGCTGTCTTTCTTCATTGTCGCTTCCTTCCCCCGAGGTCGGGGCCTCGCTTCGGAATCCTGGGGGCCGACCGACGGATACGGAAGGAAATTCTTCTCGCGCTGAATTTCGCGGTGCTCGAGGCGAGACCGGTGGAACGGGGAGTGCAGTAGAATGCGCGCATGGGAATGCTCTCGAACTGGATCGGGCGAAAGGTCGCGCCGGTCGACGTGGAAAAGACGAAGTCGCGGGTCCGTGAGGCCGAAGGGGAAGGCCTGGACGCCTCGGGCGTGGCAGAACGTCTCACCGAGAAACACGCTCGGCGCAGCGCGGTGCGTGGCTTCCTCACCGGGATTCCCGGTGGGATCTGGACCCTGCCGCTCATGGTGTTGGACGTCCGCGGCGTCTGGTCGGAGCGAGCGTCTCTCGCGGCAGGGCTCCATTACGTCGACGACCCGACGTTCTTCGATTCGCCGGACTGGTGGAAGGACGTGTGGCGCGCGACGTCCGCTCTCCCGCAGGGCTCGGGCGCGAAGGGGATCGTCCGCTTCGCCGTCCAGGAGGCCGTGATCCGGCGGCTCGGCCGAGCCGTGGTGACCCGCACCGGGACCCGCTTCGTTCCGGTGCTCGGTGGAGTCGTCGGTGCGGCCTGGAATTACACCTGGGTCAAGCGCGAAGGGAGCCGTATGCGGATTGACATCTTGGGTCCGCTGCCCGATGAGAAGACCTGATCCGAGGGCCACGTCACTCTGCGGCCCCCCGGAACTCCAACCCCGAGGTTCATTCATCCCGTGGACAGCCTAGACATTCGCGCCACCGTGCTGGTGGTCGACGACGAGAAATCCATCCTCGATCTGGCCGGTGCCGCGCTCTCGCGTGCCGGCCACGACGTGAAGTGCGAAATGACCATGACGGACGCGCTGCGCCACGTCCGGTCGTCGGATCTCGACGTCGTGCTGACGGACCTTCGCATCGGCGACGAGGACGGTCTCGAGCTCTGCGAGCAGGCGATCGCGTTGCGGCCCGACATCCCGGTGGTCGTGATGACCGGCTACAGCACCATCGAGGCCGCCATCGGCGCGCTCCGAGCGGGCGCGTACGACTTCATCACCAAGCCACTCGAGCCCGAGGCGCTCGAGGCCACGGTTCGCCGAGCCGCCGAGCACCGCGCGCTCACCAAGGAGATCGAGCGGCTCCGCCGGCAGGTCGAGGGTCCGATCACCGACTTCGGCATGGTCGGCCGGAGCCCGGCGATGCGGCGAGTCTTCGATCTCATCGACCGCATCGGTGACTCCGACGCGACGGTCCTGATCACCGGCGAGAGCGGTACGGGCAAGGAGCTCGTCGCCAAGGCGCTCCACAAGCAGAGCGGCCGCAACGGTCCCTTCGTGGCGATCAACTGTGCGGCCATGCCGGCGCAGCTCCTCGAGAGCGAGCTCTTCGGTCACGTGAAGGGCGCGTTCACGGACGCGAAGCGCTCGCGGGACGGCCTCTTCGTGGAGGCGCACGGCGGCACCCTCTTCCTCGACGAGATCGGCGAGATGGACATGGAGATGCAGCCGAAGCTCCTCCGTGCGCTGCAGGAGCGAAAGGCTCGTCCGGTCGGCGCCGGTCAGGAGCGGGCGTTCGACACGCGCATCGTCGCGGCGACCAACCGTGACCTCGAGGACGACGTCCAGGAGGGACGCTTCCGAGAGGACCTCTTCTATCGGGTCAACGTCGTGGGCATCCAGCTCCCGCCGCTCCGTGCGCGCGGCCACGACGTGCTCCGGCTCGCGCAGGTCTTCGTGAAGCAGTTCGCCGAGAACACCGGTCGCAACGTGACCGGCGTCAGCCAGCCCGCCGCCGAGCGCCTGCTCGAGTACGACTGGCCCGGCAACGTCCGCGAGCTCGAGAACTGCATCGAGCGCGCGGTCACCCTGGCCCGCTTCGAGGAGCTCACGGTCGAGGACCTGCCCGAGCGGGTCCGGAAGTACCAGAGCTCTCGCGTGATCATCGACACGCAGGACCCGGACGAGATGCCCTCGCTCGAGACCCTCGAGCGGCGCTACGTCCACCGCGTCCTGAAGGTGGTCGGCGGCAACAAGACCCAGGCCGCGAAGGTCCTCGGCGTGGACCGCCGGACCCTCTACCGGAAGCTCGAGCGCTGGGAGAAGCAGGACCAGAACGAGCTGGACGAGCAGCGGGCGAAGGAGACCATCGCCTCGCTCGAGGACTGATTTCACGGGCTTTTTCGCCCGGCGCCTCGAATTTCGGCCGTTCTAGATCCTTTTGGATCGCCGGCCGTCTCGAACCCTCACGACGCATCCAGCGTCAGGAGGAGATTCGAATGCGAAAGGCGATGTTCTTGGCGATGGCCGCGGCCCTGGGCTGCGGCGGCGGAGCCGACACGGTGGAGGCGCAGACCACGCGCGTGACCGTCTCGAGCTCCGGGGGGGAAGGCGGCACGAACGCCTGGATCGGCGGCTCGCCGGTACGCACGCGGGTCGTGGTCGGCGCCGACGGCGAGACCTACGTGGGCGTCTGGATCGACGCACCCGACCAGCCCGGTCGACAGGAGCGACCGCCCATGGCGCTGAGCCTGGTGGTCGACACCAGCGGCTCGATGAGCGGCGACAAGATCCAGAACGCCCGCATCGCGGCGTCCAGCCTCCTCGAGAGCCTCCAGGACGGCGACATCGTCTCCATCTACTCCTTCGACAACGGCGTGCGGGAGATCGCCGCGCCGACGACCGTCTCGACCAACACCCGCGGCACGCTGATGCAGTCGGTGCAGTACCTCCACGCGGGCGGCGGCACCAACATGTACGGCGGCGTTCAGGTCGGCGTGAACCGACTGGCCGCCACCCCGGCGACGCACACCGTGCGCCGCCTCGTGCTGATCAGCGACGGTCACGCGAACATCGGTCCCTCCGACCCCTACTCGCTGGGCAACCTCGCGGGCAACGCCACCGAGTACGGCGTCCAGGTGACCGGCATCGGCGTCGGCCTCGACTACGACGAGAACACCCTCGGCGCGCTCGCGGTTCGCAGCTCGGGCCGCCTCTACCACCTCGAGCAGCCCTACCAGATGGCGCAGATCCTCCAGCAGGAGGTTCAGCTCCTCGCGAACACCGTCGCGACCGACGCCATCATCGAGATCAACCCAGGTCCGGGCGTGACCATTCTCGAGGGCGTGACCACCGGCGCCCAGATCTCGGACGGTCGGCTGCGCGTGCCCCTCGGCAGCGTCTACGCCGGACAGCAGCGGGAGATCCTCTTCCGCGCTCGGGTCACCGCGAACCGCACGGGCAATCGCAACCTGGCCACCGCACGCTTCGTCTACCGCACGCCGGACGACGAGCACGCGCGCCGCACCCAGGAGGTCGCCATCGGCTACGAGGTCACTCGTGACCAGGTCGCCGCCCAGGGCAGCGCGCAGCCGCGGGTCCAGGCGATGGTCGCCAACTACCGCGCCGCCGAAGCGCAGCGTCAGGCCGCGGTCGCGCTCAACAACGGCAACCGCGCCGAGGCCGACCGCCAGTTCGAGTTCGCCGAGGACGCCCTCGTCGAAGGCGCGATGGCCGCACCCGCCGCTCAGCGCGAGGTCATGCAGGAGCGCCTGAACCGGGTGCGCTCGACCCGGAGCCGGGCGCAACGCGCCGCGACGCCGGCCGCCGCTCGGGGCGCCGCGCTCGAGAGCTACGACGCCGCCATGGACGCCGAAGGCTACTGACCGGAGCAAAGGCGGCGGAGGTCTCCTCCCCGCCGCCGATTCGCGGCCGTCACCGACACTCGGTGGCGGCCGCGACTCTTTTTGGGGCCGCGCTCACCCGCGGCCGTGCGGCTCGTCGTACCAGCTCAGGTCGGGACCCAGCGCCACGAAGCGGCGCGGGTTCACCGACGGGTGGCTCTGGTAGTAGTGCTCCTTGATGTGCCGCATGTTCACCGTCTCCTTCACGCCGGGGTGTTGGTAGACGTCGCGCAGGAAGCCGGAGAGGTTCGGGTACTGCTGGATCAGCCGTCCGTTGCACTTGAAGTGGACGTAGTAGACCGGGTCGAAGCGAACGAGCGTCGTGAACATCGCGATGTCCGCCTCGGTCAGCTGGTCGCCACACACGTAGCGCTGCTCGCCGAGCACCTTCTCCCAGTGGTCCAGCTCTGCGAAGAGCTCGCCGAAGGCCTGGGCATAGGCGTCCTGGGTGCCGGCGAAGCCACAGCGGTACACCCCGTTGTTGAGCGGTTGGTAGAAGCGGTCCATCGCCGCGTCGATCGCTTCGCGGAGCGGGGCCGGGCTCAGGTCGAGCTCGCCGTGGCCGAGGTCGCGCATGACGGTCGCGAACATCCGCAGGATCTCCCGGCTCTCGTTGTTGACGATCGTGCCGGTCTCTCGGTCCCAGAGCGCCGGGACGGTCACCCGCCCGGTGAAGTCGGGCTTCGCCGCCGCGTACACGCGGTGGAGCTTCGTCGCGTGGTGGATCGGATCGGCGGTCGCGTCGGCGTCGTCCTCGGGTCGGATCTCCCAACCCTGGTCGCCCATGTGTTGGTGAACGACGGTGACCGAGACGGCGTCTTGGAGACCGAGCAACGAGCGCGCGATCAGCGTGCGATGGGCCCACGGGCAGGCGTACGAGACGTAGAGGTGGTAGCGCCCGGGCTCGGGGCGAAAGCGGGCATCGGGCGCATCCTCGATCCAGTCGCGGAACTGGCTCTTCTGCCGGCGGAACTCCCCGCCTTTGCCCTTCTCCCATTGGTCCTGGGTGACCCACTCGCCGTTCGTCAGGAATCCACTCATCGCTGCTCTCTCCCTTGCTCCTCGTTTCGTCGACGGAGCGACGAGCGCAGCATTACCCGGGATCGCTGGGGCGATCGCGCAACGCTCCGTTCCGCTCGCCCGATTCCGGCGGGTCTTCGACCACGCGGAGGGAGCCCCGGTCGGGCGGTGGCCCGGCGAGCTGCCAGGCGAGCCAATCCCACCCGAGCCGCTGACCGAGGTTGCGGGGGCGGCGGTCCGGGCCGGCGAGCCAACGCAGCTTCGAGAAGCGGGACGCGAAGAAGACGTTGCGCAGGCGCTGCTCGAGATCCCCGCCGAGGCCCCGACCGACCAGTCGCGTGCTCCCACCCTGGCGAACGGCGCGGAGCTGACCCGTCGCTCCCGACTGCCGCAGGATGGCGCTCAGCTGGCGCTCGAGCTCGCCGGGGAGCTTTCCTCGCAGCAGGAGCACCCGACCGCCCCGCGCGCTGAGCACGAAGAGCTCGTTGGCGCGGAAGAGGACCAGCGCCACGAGGGCGAGGCCGACGAGCAGGAGCAGGAGCAGGGGCACGGCGGCAGTCTCCCTGCCCGAGGGGCCGAGCGCCACCGCGCGTCGCTTCCCCCTCCCGATCCGCCTCGCGTCATGGCACTCTGGTGGTGTGCTCGTATGCGTCGATGGAGATCACCTCGCCTTCGACGACGGCTACCTGACCGGCTTCGGTCTCGCCCGCCACGACGCATTCTGCCAATCGGTCGACGAGTTCGCGGCCTTCCTCGAGCGCCGCGGCAAGGTCTCGCCGCGCCTCTGGCGCCGACCGGCCCAGGAGATCGTCCGCTCGCTCTTCAAGGTCCGGTTCCCGATCGCCGACCTGCGCTCGCTCACCGCGACTCGTTGGCCCGCCATGCAGGTGCGCTGGCACGTCGGGAAGCGGCGCGTGGACGAGCGCTCCTTCGGCTCGGCATGGTCGCCGCGGGACACGTGGGCTCCGACGCCGGATCTGGTGGCGGCCGAAGGGGTCTTCGAGTCGCTGCTCAGCTACGCCCGGGGCGCCGGCTGGCCCGTTCGGGAAGGTGGCTGGTGGCGCGAGCCGCTGGTCCCCTGGGAGCCCGTCGCGCACATGCCCCACGACGGCCACGTCTATCGCTCGCGGAGCGAGATCGTCCTCGCCTACCAGCAGGGCGTCCGGGGGTGGCCGAGGGTCTTCGCTCGGATGCGGGGCCACCCGATCGAGGCGGTGCCCCACCAGGTGGCGCTCACCGCCGACCACGTCTACGGCCGCTTCGACGACCACGTCGCCCGGCTGCCCCGCGGCTCCATTCGCGGCCAACGCCTCCTCGACGGGGTTCGGGTGTTCCTCTTCGGCCGGCGGACGAGCCTGGTCCTTCCCGACGAAGAGCGCTCGCCGGTGCTCACCTGGCTCGAGCGCCAGCTCCCGCAGAGCGTCCGCGGGGGCTGAGCCCTCCGGCCCTGCTATGGTCGCCCCGCCATGAGCCTCCCCGAGACCCTCGACATGGTTCGTCAGCTGGTGGCCGAGCCTTCGGTCAGCAGCCCCGATGCGTCCCGCGACCAGAGCAACCGCCGAGTGGTCGAGCGTCTCGCCGAGTGGGCCGAGTCCGCCGGCTTTCGTGCCGAGGTCGTGCCGCTTCGAGAGGACCCGTCGAAGGCGAACCTCGTCGCGACGCTCGGGGAAGGGGAGGGCGGTCTGATCCTCTCCGGTCACACCGACACGGTGCCGACCGATCCGGAAGGCTGGGCGTCGGATCCGTGGACGCTCACCGAGCGCGAAGACGGCGTGTTCCACGGACTCGGGAGCGCCGACATGAAGGGCTTCTTCGCGGCGGCTCTGACCGCGGCGTCTCGCTTTCGTGCCGGGGAGCTGAAGGCGCCGCTGACCTTGATCGGGACCGCCGACGAGGAGAGCACCATGAACGGTGCCCGGCAGCTGCTCGCGGACGGCTCGCCACGGGCGACGATGGCCATCATCGGCGAGCCCACGGGGCTCGTGCCGGTGCGGATGCACAAGGGCATCCTGATGCACCGGGTCCTGGTGGAGGGGCGCGCCGGGCACTCGAGCGACCCCGCGCTCGGTCTCAACGCCATCGACGGAATGGCGGCTGTGATCGCGGAGCTGCAGGCGTTCCGCGCGGACCTCGCGGAGGAGCTCCGCATCGAGGACTTCCACGTGCCCCACGCGACGCTGAACCTCGGGCGCATCGAAGGCGGTGACAGCCCGAACCGCATCTGCGGCAGCTGCGCGATGACCTACGACATGCGGCTCCTGCCGGGGATGGTGCCGGGCGAGATTCGAACACAGCTCGAGGCGCGCCTGCGCTCGCGGCTCGATCCTCGCTACCGGCTGGTGCTCGAGGAGCTCGTCGAGTCGGTGCCGCCCTTCGCGATCGAGCGGGACGCGGCCGCGGTCCGCCTCCTGGAGGAGCTCACCGGCCAGGAGCCGCGCTCGGTGATGTTCTGTACCGAGGCGGCGTTCTTCCAGCAGCTCGGTGCTCAGACGGTCGTGTGCGGACCGGGGAGCATCGAGGTCGCCCATCAGCCGAACGAGCACGTGCCGCACGACCAGCTGGTGTCGGGCACCGACATCTACGCCAAGGCCATTCACGCCGTGTGCGTCGAGGGGCGGGCATGAGCGAGTCGCCGTTCCTCGAAGACTTTCGCCTCGCTGCGCCGTACATCCGCGCGCACCGAGGGAAGACCTTCGTCGTGGTCTTCGGCGGGGAGGCGATGCGCTCCCGGAAGCTCCCCGAGCTCGTGCAGGACGTCGTCCTGCTCCATTCGCTCGGTGTCCGGCTCGTGCTCGTGGCGGGCTCGCGTCCACAGATCGAGCGACGCATCGCCGAGCGCGGCGGCGAGTCCCGCTACCACGATGGCTTGCGCATCACGGACGCGGACGCCCTCGCGGCCGCGAAGGAAGCGGCCGGCGTCAATCGGGTGGAGCTCGAGCGACTGCTGACCGTGAGCCTGCCGGGCTCACCGATGGCGGGCGCGCGCGTTCGTGTGGCGGCGGGCAACTTCGTCACCGCGCGACCCTGCGGAGTGCTCGATGGGGTCGACTTCCAGTCCACCGGCCGGGTCCGTCGCGTCGACGCGGAGGCGATTCGGCAGCGCTTGGACGACGACGCCATCGTGATCCTCACGCCGCTCGGCTACTCGCTCACCGGCGAGGCCTTCAACCTCTCGACGCCGGAGCTCGCGGCCGAGACCGCGGTGGCGCTCGGGGCGGAGAAGGTGATCGCGCTGGCGGAGGCCAAGACCTGGACCGAGGGCGGCGAGCGCATCGGCGCGCTCACGCTTGCGGAGCTCGACGCGCGTCTCGGGGGTAAGCGCCGCATCACGGCGGACCTGCGTCTCCACCTGGAAGCGGCGGCGCTCGCGATCCGTGGCGGGGTTCGCCGCGCGCACGTGCTCCCTCGCAAGGCGGATGGAGCGCTCGTCCGCGAGCTCTTCACGCGCGAAGGCATCGGCACGCTGATCAGCCGCGAGCCCTACGAGGACGTTCGCCGCGCGCTCCCACGGGACGTGCCGGCGCTGCTCCAGCTCCTCGAGCCGCTCGCCGACCAGGGGGTGCTCGTGCACCGACCGCGGGAGGTGCTCGAGAACGACATCGAACGCTTCCGCGTGCTGGAGCGGGACGGTCTCATTCTCGCGTGCGCCGCGATCTATCCGTACCCGACCGACGGGACCGCCGAGCTCGCGTGCCTGGCCGTGAGCTCCGAGCACCGGAGCAACGGCCGCGGTGAGGCGATGCTGGGCGCGATCGAGCGCGAGGCGAAGGAGCTCGGGCTGGCGTCGCTCTTCGTGCTCACGACTCAGAGTCACCACTTCTTCCGGCAGCACGGGTTCGTACCCGCGCCGCCTTCGGCGCTGCCGGCGACCCGACCGCCCTACGACCGGAAGCGGCGCTCGAAGGTGCTGACCAAGAAGGTCAGCGGCGGAGCCGGCGCCGCGCCCCCGAGTGGCGCGGGTTGATCTCGAGCGCCTTGCGGTACTCGCGGCGTGCGCCCGTACGGTCGCCGTCCAGCGCCAGCGCGTCGCCGAGGATCACGCGGGCGCCGGCGCTGCCCGGGCGAACCCGGACCAGCCGGCGGGCGTAGCGAACCGCCTGGTTCGGCTCGCGCTGCGCGATCTTCACCAGGCTGATGCCGGTCAGCGCCCGCGCGTTGCTCGCGCTCAACCGTAGGGCGGACTCGTAGCGGCGCTCGGCCAGCGTGTAGCGGCGGCGGCTGCGGAAGAAGTTGCCGGCGTTGATCAGGGCGGAGAGTCGTTCCGCTCGGGTCTGGGGCTGGCCCGAGCTCTCACCCTCGCCGAGGGCTTCGCGCTCCTCCGCCGTGAGCTCTTCTTCCTCTTCTTCTTCGTCGGCCTCGGCTTCCTCCGTCTCGGCTTCGGCTTCCTCTGCCTCTGCCTCCTCGGTCTCCGCCTCCTCGGTCTCCGTCTCCTCGGTCGCGACGGCTTCGGTCTCCGCTTCCTCGGTCTCCGCTTCGACCTGCTCGGCCTCTTCGGTCTCCGTCTCCGTCGCGGTAGGGGTCGGGTCCGGGTCGGTGTCCGTGGCCGTGGGCTCGGCGTTCATGGCCACCGTCTGCGGATCGTCACCGCCGAGATAGAAGGCGGCGACCGCGCTGACCGTGAAGAGCACGATCGCCGCGACCGCCCAATGCCACCACGGCCGCTTCGACGGTGCCTCGAACGCCAACGTCGCGTCCGTGCTCATGCCCTCGGGCTCGGGCGGCGCCGCGAGCGCGACCGGTGCGGCTCCAGCCAGCGGCACGGGCACCGGCGCGACCTCGGGCGCGGGCGCGATCTCGGGAGCTGCGAGCACCGGCGCGATCAGCGGGGCAGGGGGCTCGACGGGGGCCGCGACCGGGGCGGGCACCGGAACGGGCGCCGGCGGCTCGACCGGCATCGCGGCCGGCGTGGGCGGAGGCACCGAGGGAGCGGGCCTCGGCGCGGACGGCTCGGGAGCAGGGGGCGGCGCAGCCTCCGACGGCTCGTCGGCGACCTCTTCGACCGGGGGCGGCGAGGGCGGCTCGGGGGCGGCGACCGGAGCCACCATGCCGACGAGCGTCTTCTTTCGGGTTTGCCGTCGCGGCACCGCGGCGGCCGGCGGGGGAGGCGCCGGCGGGGGCCCGGACTTCGGCGCGACCGGCTTCGGCGCCTTCGCGCGCTCCGGGACGAGACCCTTCGCGAGCGCGCTGGGCGCGGGAACGGCTCGAGCCGGCTTCTTCGCTCGAGGGGCGGGTTTCGGAATCACCGGCTTCGGCGGTGCTGCGGGCTTGGCGGCGTCACGCGGGACCGGGCCGGGCTTGGGGATCTGGAAGCTCTGCTTCTCCGTCGAGGCCGGCTTGAGCCGCTGCATGGCGCTGGTCGGCGCGCCCTCGTCGACGTCGGCCGCGGGGGGCGGCGGCGCCTGGGAGATCATTCCCGCGGCCTCGAGCTCTCCGAGCACCTGCTCGAGCTGCGCGAGGAGCTGCTGAGGCGGCTGGCTCGGGCGCGCCGGCATCATCGGCGGCGGGGGGAGGCTCGGTTTGATCGGTGGGGTCTCCTCCGCGGCGGCGGCCAGGGCGGAGCCAGGCGGTGAGAGGAGGTTGGCGGTCGCGGGCGCGGCGCGCGCTTCCACGCGCACCCGGCCCGTGCTGATCGCCAAGAGCGCAGCGAGAGCCTTGGGGCCGCCGACTACCTCGCCTTGCGTCTGCCCGGGCTTGCGGGCCTCCGCGCCCGCCACGAGCCCCTCGGCAAAGCTGACTTCGATGACGGTGCGCGGGTGGCGAATGGTCGCCCGCAGCGTTCGGTCGGCCGACGCCAGCGCCCGCAGGAGCCGCGACGGACCGAGCGCCTCGAGGCGAGTGTCGAAGGCGTCGAGCTCGGCGGCCTGCCGGGCGACCTCCTCGTCGGCCGCCAAGAGCGGCTCGAAGGCTCGCGCGAGCCGTTCCATTCGCGGCGGTTGGTCCGGCGGGAGGAGCTCGTCGCGACGAATCACCAGCAGCGAGGCCCACTTCAAGCGAGGGTCGCGCCGGAGGGTCTGCATGACCTCGTAGGTCGGACCATCGAGTCCGTGCTCTTCGACGAGGACGATCTCGGGGTCGCTGCTCCGGGCACGTGGGAGACCGGAGCCGGAGCTGGTGACCACGACCACGGTCGCGCCATGCGCCCGGAGCTCCTGGGCGAGGGTGTCGGCGGCGGCGGAGTCGTCTTCGATCAGCACGATCCGGCGGTCGCGGAAGATGGCCAGATCGCCGTCGTCGTCGTCATCGAGATCGTCGAAGAGCGGGATCTCCCGGCTCTCGGCGCTCTCGAAGTCGAAGCGCACCGGACCGTCGGCCTTCTCCACCAGCGGGCGGATGCGAGACACGAAGTCCTGGATGGCGCTGCCGACCTTGCGGCCCGAGCGGAGCACGAAGCGTGCGCCCTCGTCCTGGCCGGTCTTCACGGAGAGGATGCCGCTCTGGAGCTCCGTCTTCAGGATCGCGAGGACCTCGTCGAGCGAGGTCTCGCCGAGCTCCATGCTGGGCTTGCTCGGGCGGTCGGGGAGCTCGCGGCAGAGCGCGGCGATCTCGCGCGCCACCTGGTCGGCGCTCGCGCTCCGCTCGACGAAGGTCACACCCCGGCGGGAGGCGTCCAGCCGCGCCTGCAGGTTGGACCGGTCGATGAGGATGATGACCGGGACCACGCGAGCGATGGGGTGTTGGGCGAAGCTCGCGAGCACCGCGTCGTGGTCCTTCGCGGCGTCGCCCACGAGCAGGATCACGTCTGGCGCGGCGACCATCGCGGCCTGGGCGGCGGAGTCCTTCTCGGCGCCCTCGGCGAAGGTGGCGTGGCGTTCGAGGCCGGCTTCGATGGCCTCCCACATGGGCTCACCGGTGCCGACGACGAGCAGCGTCGGCAGCTCCTCAGTCGTCAGATCGCCTGCCACCAATGGCAGGATGCCGAAGATACCCCCGTCAGGGCAAGGATGTGTCCGGCGTCCCTGCGTCCATCGATGGGGACGTCAAGCGGTCAGCCGTCGTCGCCGCCTTTCCGCGGACGCCAGAGATCGTCGGCAAACCAGCCTCGTTCGTCTTCGAAGCGCTGTTCGACCACGAAGCCGGAGTCGTGCGCCAGCGAGTCGAGATCGCTCCGCAGATACTTGTAGCTGTACTCCGTGTGGACCGGCTCCCACGCGTCGAAGTGGAACGAGCGGTCCAGCGCGTCGACCCGGACGTCCTGCGGATCGAGGCTCACCAGATAGCTCTTCATCGCGCCGCTGGTCACGTCGTACGTGCCGAAGTGGCGGAAGCGATCGGTCACGAAGTTCGCGCCGAGCTCCCGGTTGATCCGCTCCAGCAGGTTGAGGTTGAACGCCGAGGTGACCCCCTCTCGATCGTTGTACGCGGCGAGCAGCTTCTCGATGTCCTTCTTCAGGTCGAAGCCCACCAGCACGCGGTCCTCCGAGCGGAGCGATGCCCAGATGCGACCGAGGAAGCCGCGCGCTTGGGCGCGATCGAAGTTGCCGACGTTCGACCCCAGGAAGAGCACCAGGTTGGCGCGGTCGGAGCGCTGCCGGACCAGCCACTGGAGCCCGCGGTGGTATTCGGCGACCACGCCTTCGACCCGGATCGAGGGCAGCTCCTTCCGAATCGTCGCGACCAGCCCCTTCATCGCGCCTTCGGAGATGTCGATCGGCACGTAGGTCACGTCCGCGCCGATCTCGGCGAGGTGCCGGAGGAGCAGCATGGTCTTGGCGCCATCACCCGCGCCGAGGTCGACCAGGTTGAACGCTCGGCCCTCCATGCAGGAGAGAATCTCGGGGCCCGAGCGCTCCAGGATCGAGTGCTCGCAGTCGGTGAGGTAGTACTCCTCGAGGCGCATGATCCGCGCGAAGAGCCGACTCCCTACGTCGTCGTAGAAGAAGCGCGAGGGCAGCCGTTTCGGCTCCGAGCTCAGGCCCACGAGCACCTCGTAGGCGAGCTCTTCGATCGTATCCGAGTCCTCGGCGCGCTCTCCGATGACCACGTAGCGCTGTTCGTCGCTATCCACGCACTCCTCCTCCGGGTTCGAGACGTACGAGGCCGTGCAGCGCTACCACGTGACGTCTCTGCCCAGGATCGGACGGAGGAACTGGCCGGTGTGGCTCGCTTCCACCTTCGCGACGTCCTCCGGCGTGCCGAAGGCCACGATCTGTCCGCCGCCGTCGCCGCCCTCGGGGCCGAGATCGACGAGCCAGTCGGCGCTCTTGATGACGTCGAGGTTGTGCTCGATGACGAGCACGGTGTTGCCCTGATCCACCAGCCGCTCGAGCACCGTGATCAGCTTGGCCACGTCCTCGAAGTGGAGACCGGTCGTCGGCTCGTCCAGCACGTAGAGGGTGTGGTCCTGCTGGCCGCGCAGGGTGTCGCCCTTGCCGAGCTCGCTGGCGAGCTTCACGCGCTGCGCCTCCCCACCCGAGAGCGTCGTCGACGGCTGGCCGAGCGTGAGGTAGCCGAGTCCGACGTCGTTCAGGCACTTCGCGAAGCGGAGGATCTTCGGGTGGTTCGCGAAGAAGTCGACCGCGTCCTCGACGGTCATCGCGAGCACCTCGGCGATGTTCTTGCCGCGGTAGTCGACCTGCAGGGTCTCGCGGTTGTAGCGGGCGCCCTCGCACACCTCGCACTCGACGAAGATGTCGGGGAGGAAGTGCATCTCGATCTTCTTCGTGCCCTGGCCCTGGCACGCCTCGCAGCGGCCGCCCTTCACGTTGAAGCTGAAGCGGCCGACCTTGTAGCCGCGCGCGCGCGCCTCGTTCGTCGCGGCGAAGATGTTCCGGATCTCGGTGAACATGCCGGTGTAGGTCGCGGGGTTGCTCCGCGGCGTCCGACCGATCGGCGACTGGTCCACCTCGATGATCCGGTCGATCTTGCCGAGACCGTTCACGCGGTCGTGTTTGCCCGGCTTCACGCGGCTGCCGTTGATCTCGCGCTTGCACGCCGCGAGCAGGATGTCGTTCACCAGCGTGGACTTGCCCGAGCCGCTGACGCCGGTGACCGCGAGCAACCCACCGAGCGGGAAGGTCGCGTCGACCTTCTTGAGGTTGTGCTGGCGCGCGCCCTTCACGACGAGGGCCTGGCGCTTGTTCAGCTTCCGGCGGTCCTTCGGCTTCGGCGTCGGGACCTCGCGCTCGCCGACCAGGTACTTGCCGGTCAACGAGCGGTCGACCTGGGCGATCTCCTCGATGGTCCCTTGGGCGATCACCTCGCCGCCGTGAACGCCGGGTCCGGGACCGATGTCGAGCACGTGGTCGGCCGCGCGGATCATCTCCTCGTCGTGCTCGACCACGATGACCGTGTTGCCGATGTCGGCGAGGTGCCGGAGCGTGCGGATGAGCCGCGCGTTGTCCCGCGGGTGCAGACCGATGGTCGGCTCGTCGAGCACGTAGGCGGTCCCCACGATGCCGGACCCGACCTGGGTAGCCAGCCGGATTCGCTGCGCTTCGCCACCGGAGAGCGTCGACGTTCGCCGGTCCAGCGAGAGGTAGCCGAGCCCGACCGAGGTGAGGAAGCCGAGCCGCGCCTTCACCTCGCGCTCGATCGGCTTGGCGATCATCTTCTGCTCGGTGCCGAGCTTCAGCCCGGCGAGGATCTCCGTCGCGGTCTCGATGTCGAGCTTGGCGAAGTCCGCGAGCGTGAGCTTCTTGCGCTCCTTCGTGAGGCCCAGCCGCTTGCGGTCGTCGGCGACCTCCTTCGGCAGCGCCACGGAGGTCTCGAGCATCACCGAGAGCGCCTTCAGGTTGAGCCGGTTGCCCTTGCAGTCGGGGCACTCCTGCTCGGTCATGAAGTCCTGGAGGAACTCCTTCACCCACTTCGAGTCGGTCTTCTCGAACCAACCCTCGAGGTGCGGGATCACGCCCGCCCACTCGGCGCCGTACGCCTCCTCTTCCTCCTCGCTCGTGCCGTAGAGGAGGATCGCCCGGAGCTCTTCGGAGAGGTCGCCGATCTTCGTGCCCATCGTCACGTCGAAGCGGCGACAGAAGCGACGCTTGAGGCGACCGGAGAACATGCCGGCCGGACCGGCCTTCTTCCACGGCTTCACCCCGTCCTTGCCGATCTTGAGCTCGGGGTCGGGGAGGATCAGGTCCTCGTCGTACTCGAGGAGCACGCCGAGTCCCTGGCAGCCCGGGCAGGCGCCCTGCGGCGAGTTGAAGCTGAAGAGGCGCGGTTCGAGCTCGTCGAGGGAGAAGCCCGGGTGCTCCGAACAGGCGTAGTGCTCGGAGTAGACCGTCTCCTTCTCGCCGTCCGCGGTCTGGGTGAGGACCACGACCACACCGCCGCCGGTCTTCAGCGCGGTCTCCACGCTGTCGGCGAGACGACCGCGGGAGGACTCCCGGACGACCAGTCGATCGACCACCGCTTCGACCGTGTGCTTCTCGTAGCGACCGAGACCGAGCGGGTTCTCGCCTTCGTTCGCGAGCACATCGCCGAGGTCCACCACGTCGCCGTTCACTCGCGCGCGGACGAAGCCGTCCTTCGCGAGCTGCTCGAGGGCGTCCCGGTGGAAGCCCTTCTTCGCCTTCACGATCGGCGCCAGCACCATCAGGCGGGTGCCTTCCGGGAGCGCCGACACCGCGTCGGTGATCTGGCTCGGATGGGCGCGGTCGATGGGCAGCCCGCAGCGCTCGGTCACGGTGCCATCGCGCTTCTTCTTCGTCGGCGCCCAGCAGTGGGGCTTGCCGGCGCGCGCGAAGAGCAGACGGAGGTAGTCGTAGATCTCGGTCGAGGTCGCGACGGTCGAGCGTGGGTTGTGCCCGGCGGAGCGCTGCTCGATCGCGATGGTCGGGGGGAGGCCCTCGATGCTCTCGACGTCCGGCTTCTTCTGCTGGTCGAGGAACTGCCGGGCGTACGCGGAGAGCGACTCCATGTACTTGCGCTGCCCCTCGGCGAAGATGGTGTCGAAGGCGAGCGAGGACTTGCCCGAGCCGCTCAGGCCGGTGACCACCACCAGCCGGTCGCGCGGGATGTCCACGTCGACGGCCTTCAGGTTGTGCTCGCGGGCGCCGCGGACGCGGATCTCCCGGATCGGATCGAAGCGCCGCTCGCCCTGCTTGTCGTAGGGGACCGGTTCGCCAGACTGGGGTGCGGAGCCGTCGGCCATAGGGGACGGCAGTCTAGTGTCGACCTGTGACACGTCGAGGTGACCACGAGCGACTGGCTCGCGATTCCGTGAAATGACTCGGGATCTCAGTCGCCGAGGACCACGACCCGCCGGATGTGCTCACCCTCGACGAGCGTCTCGCGGCTGCCATCAGGGCTCAGGCACACGACGGTCCGGCCCGTGGTGAACACCACGGAGCCATCGCTCGCGAGGTGATAGTCGGCGACGCTCTTCGCCAGCACCTCGGGGTCGCCCTTCGGCTGGCCTTCGTCGTCCAGGGTCCACCGCAGCAGCTGCCAGCTCGAGGGGACGTCTCGGGGCTCGTCGGCCTTTCCCGGCGCCACGGCACCGGCCGCGAGGAGGTTGCCCCAGATCGCGAGCTGGCGAGCGTCGCGCCCCTGCTTCTCGGGACCCCCCGCCGTGGTGAGCGGCTTCCCGGTGTAGCTCGCGGTGAAGAAGTTCAGGTACGCGAAGAGCGCGAAGATCAGGCGGAACGGAAAGAGGACGAAGTCCATCAGCGCCCGCCCGACGCTCTTGGGTGACGCGAGCGCCCCCTTGCTCGGGTCGTGCCAGGGGCGGCGGATGCAGAGCAGCCGTCCCGACGCATCCAGCCGTGGGGCCAGGTGGTCGTGCTTCGCGTCCTCGAGCACCGTGCTCACCTCCGAGCTCGGGACGTCCAGCCGCTGCACGCTGGTGGGTCCGAAGCCGACCATCTGGCCCGCCGCGTCGCGACCGACACCGGCCGACTCGTAGACGAGCTGAGCGTGCACGCCGGGAACCCACGCGGGGGCCCGGTCCATGGAGTCGCCCTCGGTGAGCTGCTCGAAGTCCGAGCCGTCCTCGCGCATGGCGCCCAGGTGCTGGACCCCGTGTGCGCCGGTGGTCGTGCAGGCGACCCACTCGTGGTCGTCCGTGCGGGCGAGGTCGAAGACCTGGAAGTCCGCGGTGTGGAAGAGACGCTGCTCGGTCTCCGCCGGCTCCTCGGCGCGCGCGTCGGCCGCGAACACCCCGCTCACCCGACCCGAGGACAGGGCGTAGAGGACTTCGCCGGGCGCGCGTCCGGGGCTCAACGCGGTGAACCACGCCAGCGGTCCGGGCCCTTGGTCGTCCCCATCCATGCCCCAGAGGAGCGCACCGCTGAACTGGGCACCCCGGCCCTGTTGCTTCCACTCGTGCTTCTTCCGGATCTGGACCGCGCGCTGGCGGACCTCCTCGGCGAAGCGGCTCTCGAGCTCGAGCGGCTCTTCCCCCGGTCGTTTCACGAGCAGGCGTGGCCCGGAGAGGTAGCAGACGATGGGGGCGGGCATGGCGCGGAGTATACGCACGCCCGACCCACGATATGCCCTCTCGGGCCGTCACGAGAACGGATGCACCCCTTGGTCAGCGCATGTGCCGGAACCATGACGCTCGGAACGCGGGTCTAGCGCATCTGCATCTCGGTCACCGCGAGGACCTCGACTCCCTGCGCGGAGAGCGTCTCGTTCGCAGCGGCCATCGCGGCCGCCTCGAGGCCGTCGAGCGGCTGCCCTGCGAGGTGCGCCTTGCCCGCGGCGTGCTGCAGTCCCTTCAGGAAGGTCGAGGCGACCCACCGGTCGAAGCCGCTGGTGTCGCTGAAGCCGACCGCCATGACCGCGCGCTCCGGGTCGCGGATGACCCACTGGATCTTGCCGAACGCGGCGCGCACCGGCAGCCCCGCGCCGAGGTTCCCGCCGAACTTCTGATCGTGAAGCGGTGTGGTCAGCACGAAGAAGACCTCCATGTCCGGTCCCGAGAACTCCGGCGGCACCTGGTAGCTCCCCGGCTGGAGCACCCGAACGAACTGTCCTTGGCGCGCGAAGATCGCGACGTCGTGGTGGCTCACCTCCAGCGTGTCGCCAGCCGTCACTCCGTCTTTCCGATGATCGATCGGGCTGTGGCCCTTGCGCTGGATCATCGAGGGAGAGTCGCGGATTCCGCATCGGCTAGCGACCCCCGGACGGGGACGTCGCCGCCAGGCCGCGGACCCTCTGCGGACGATGGCACGTAACGAACCCCCTTCGTGCGGGTAGGGCGGGCGTGCGACTGCTTCTCTTGCCCTGCCTCGCGTTGGTCGGCTGCGACGCGATCTACACCGACCTCCGCCCCGACTCACCGCCGGTGGACGCTGGCCTCGCGTCCGCCGACGCGGCGCCGACCGATGCCTTCGCGGACGCCGGCGTGGCCGACGCTGGCCTCGATCGCGACGCGGGCCGGGAGACCGACGCGGGGGCGCCGAGCGCGATCACCCTGGTCGGAGCCTTCGAGGGCCGGGGTGGCTACGACGCCGCCGGGACCGCGACGCTCCAGTCGACCGACACCGGCCTCGAGCTCGTCTTCTCGGAGGACTTCGCCTCGGCGGCCGTGCCCGGGCCGGTGGTGGTGGTCACGCCGCGTTCGGCCATCGGCACTTCCCTCACCGCGGCCGACACCGTCGTGGCGCGCCTCGACTCCGGATCGATTCGGGGCGCCAATCGCTTCGACGTCGAGCTCGCGGAGCCGCCGAGCCCCGCCTACGTCTTCATCTACTGCGAGCCCTTCGGGGTCGAGACCGCGCGGGCGGTCATGGAGCCCCGATGAACCGCTTCCTGATGGCGCTCGTCGCGCTCGCGACCCTCGGCAGCAGCAACGCGGAGGCCCAGGCGTGGATCCGCGATCCCGGCTCCGCGTACGTGAACCTCGGCTACCGCGTCATGCGCGCGGACGGGTTCTATGGCGACGACGGCGAGCGCTTCGACATCAACGACTTCCGCCAGCACACCCTCGCGCTCTACTCGGAGGCGGGCATCGTCGATCGCTGGCTGATGGCGACGCTCGAGGGCGAGGTCTTTCGGCGCAGCGTGCTCGTCGACCAGGGCGCCGTGACGGGGTTCGGTGACCTGAATCTCGGGCTCTGGACCGGCCTCCTCGAGGCGCCGGTGCATCTCTCGCTCGGCGTTCGAGTCGGGCTCCCCACCGGTGACCCCTCGCCCGAGGCCGACGGAGACCCGGCGTCCCAGACCGTCGCCGATCTCCTGCCGACCGGTGATGGTGAGGTCGACGTCGGGCTACACCTCGCTCTGGGCCACGGCTTCGGCTGGCGCCGGGTGCAGCAGTTCGTCCAGGCCAGCGTCGGCTACGTGGTGCGCACCACACCGCGAGACACGCGCGCGAGTCTCCCCCCGGCGGCCGACATCCGGGACCAGCTCGCCTACAGGCTCGAGACCGGGATCAAGGTCGACCGCCCCTTCTTCGACCGGCTGTGGTGGATCGCCCGCGTGGCGGGGCTCTTGGTCGTGCAGGATCGCAACGCCGACACCTCGACCGGCGTGCCTCGCATCGCGGGCCTCGGCGACGGAGTGGAGTACGCTGCCGTCGGATTGGAGCTCCTCGCGGAGCTCGGCGGGGGCTTCGGATTGGGCTTCGGCGTCGACGGAGCGTTCTACGGACGAAATGTTCCGGCCACGGCTGCGTACAAGCTGTCGCTCACCTACCAGAGGAGACCCTGATGACCCTGCTTCGCCACTTCGCTCGCCTGCTCGGCGCCGTCTTCGCCCTCGCGCTGGTCGCGCCGGGCCAGGCGTCCGCGCTGGACTCCGGGCCGTGGGACGAGGTCCTGCAGGCGCACGCCCGCCGCGGGGGCGTGGACTACGCGGCGCTGAAGGCGGACGCCGCAGCCATGGCCAAGCTGGACGCGTTCCTGGCCTCGGTGGCCACGATGCCCGAGTCCTCGGGGCTCGCCGACTGGCTCAACGCCTACAACGCCATCGTGGTGAAGTCGGTCATCGACAACTACCCGCTCCGGACCGTCCGGGACGTGGACGGCTTCTTCGACTCGAAGCGTCATCGCGTCGCTGGCGCACGCCGGACCCTCGACGACATCGAGAACCGCATCGTCCGCCCGCGCTTCCGCGACGCGCGCGTGCACTTCGCGCTGAACTGTGCCGCCAAGAGCTGCCCCGCGCTGCATGGGCGCGCGTTCCGCCAGGGCTCGCTCGAGCGCACCCTCGATCGATTGGTCGAGCGAGCGGTCGCGAACCGGCGGCACGTTCGCGTGAGCGATGGCGAGGTGAAGGTCTCGGAGATCTTCCACTGGTTCCACGAGGACTTCGAGCGCGACGGCGGCTCCATCCGCGGCTGGCTCGAGCGCAAGGGCGTCGACCTCAGCAGCGTGCCCGCGTCGGCCGAGGTGGGTCGCATCACCTACGACTGGCGCCTCAACGACGTCTGAGCATCGCGAGTGGGGATCGAACCCGGCCCTCGCGCGTACGACGGGTCATGGCTCGTCTGCTGCTCATGCTCGGTTGCTTGATCTCCACGCCGTTGCTCGCGCAGGAGGCCGGTGGTGACGTGATTCGCCGGGGCATTCCCGGCGAGGCGTTCGACGCGATCGACGGGTGCTGGGAGACCGACGGCGAGCGCTGGACGATTCGACGGGAGGGGCGAGGGCGAGCCTCGGTGCTCCGGGTCGTCGAGGGTCCGCGTGGTGAGCGGATGGGGCGCCGGGCTCGGCTCGAGAGCGAGCTCATGTTCGAGCCGGCGACGGGTCGCTTCGCGTTCTCGGCGGCCGGGCGGATCCACGGGCTGCTGATCCTCTTCGAGACGGAGGGCGACGGTCTCCGCGCGACCCCTTTCTCGAGGCGCCGTGGCCTCGAGCCTCGCTGGACCGGCTCGACCTACACGCTCACGCCCTGCGCGGAGTGAGTCAGCCCGCGTAGCGAAGGACGCCGTCGGCGGTCACCGCGTGGAGCGCTCCATCGCGGACGAAGAGCTCCGTCGCGTCGCTCTTCTCCGCGCTCACCTTCTTCAGGGCGTCTCCGTCGCGCTCGACCACCAGCAGGTTCTTGGCGCCGGTAGCGAGCACCGCGATGCGCTCGCCCTCCGCCACCGCGCGCTGGCCGCCCTTGATGGCCGTGGACCGGGCGAGCGTGTCCCACTTGCCGGCGCTCACGCGCTTCAACCACACGGTCGCGCGCTTGCCGAAGACGACGAGCTCGTCTTCCCCGACCGGGGCGAAGTCTCCGATCTCGCCGAGCTTGGCCTCGTCCGACCAGACCACGCGGTCCCCGTCCGCGCTCTCCTCGGAGATGGCGATGATGACGCTCAGGTTCGACTGGAGCGCGTAGGCCCGCGTGCCGCCGGGGCTGATCGCGAGCCGCTTCGGCATGTAAGTCTCGACCTTGTGGATCCGGTCGCCGTGGACGAGGGTGACGCCTTCGTTCGAGAGGGTGGCCAGGGCGTCCGCGTCGCTCGCGCGCACGACCGTCGGGTTCTTCGCCGGGCCCCAGCGCAGCAGGTTGTCTGCCGGGTTGCCGGGGTGAGTCCAGCCATCCCGCGCGGGGTGCGCTTCGTCGTCGGGCTCCGGCATGGGCGGCTCCACATCGACGGGCTCCCAGGCCGTCTTCGCGGCCTTTTTCTTTGGTGCCTTCTGGGTGGCGGTCTTCTTCACCGCCTTCTTCTTCGGCGTGGCCTTCGCGGCGAGGACTTCGTCGAGGTGGGTCACCTCGAAGTAGGTGTCGTCCGGTCCTTCCTCGCGCGGCTTTCCCTGCCGCAGGACAATCGAGTCCTCGGACTCCGAGTGGAAGTAGAGGTAGTCCACCTTCCACTTGGTCGCCGGGCTGATCTTCGCGCCGTTCCAGGCGAAGAAGCCGCCGTTCACCTCGTAGAGCAGGCGGCCCTCGCGGCAGGGGACGACATGGCGGTCGCCCTTGCGTTGGTGGGTCACGCTGGCCTCACCCTCCGTCGGCACGTGGAGCGCCACCATCCGCTGCGCGGTCGTGACGACGAGGTGGTCGTCGGTGAGCCAGCCGACCCCCATGGACTCCATCGAGATCTCGTCGGCCTCGGTGCTCCAGGGGGTGGAGAGCGCTCCCGTCGCGGTGTCGACCATCACCAGGATCCCACGCTTGCCCTGGAACGCCGCGACGGCGATCCGGCTGCCATCGGGGTGTGGCGCTGCGATGCCGCGCGTGGTCAGGCCGTCGGGTAGGGCGATGGTGCGCACCTCGCCACCGATGCGCAGGTCGACCTCCTTACGCGTCTGCGCGTACTGCGCGGGCACCCACGTCGGGCGCGAGCTCGAGCCGGAGAAGCACATCGGATAGCTGCCTTCGCCCTCCGGCGGGAAGCCAGCACGCAGCGCCTCTGCCACCTGCGGCACGCCCGGTCCCGGTCGTTCGACGACGCGCAGGCCGAGCATCCCGGCGGGCGGCTCGGCGGTCCACTTGGCGAAACGCTCTTCCTTCGCCTTTCGCACGAGCTCGCGAACGACCGCCTGGTACGCCTCGCGTGGACCCGGCTCGGGGTGGTCCGGCGATTCGGGTCGCTGGGAGGCGGGGACCTTGGGACCCGGATCCAGATCCGGGAAGTCCGCTGCGGCGGTGAGCAGCACCACCTCCGTGAGCGGCGCGATCGCTCCATGGACCTTCTTCTTCAGGAAGGTCGCCACGTGTTTGAAGAGGTCGCGCTCGCCCTTGCCGGGGCGTCGAGGGAGCGCCAGGAGGTAGGCGAACTCGCGCGAGAACTCGACCGCTCCGGCGCGGGTGGGGGTCTTCCCCTCGCAGTGCGCCGTCCACGCGTGGGCGAGCGCTGCGCACTGCTCGTCGGTCGGCTCCGACTCGAAGCGGAGCTCGTAGGTGAACCCCAGGTCGTCGAGCCAGTCTGCCGGATTCTCTCCGAGGAACTTCATCGGCGGAGGATCCCTCGCGACCTCCACCGGGGGCAACGGCGACGGAATGAAAAACGCCGGGTCGAGACCGCCCGGCGTTTCGTGGAGCCACCCATCGGACTTGAACCGACGACCTATTGTTTACGAAACAATTGCTCTACCAGCTGAGCTAGGGTGGCCTGGTCGCGAGCGCCTGGAGAGGCGGCCCGGCCCCGAAGGGAGCGCTGATGTAGCCAAGGGTCCCGGGGCTGTCAATGGCCCGGTCCGCCCTCGAGCTGGGTCGCGACGATCGCGACCGCTCCCCGCAGGGCGCAGACCAGGAAGATCACCGCGAAGAAGAAGCTCGAGCCGGGCATGGCGGTCCCCGCGCCCAGCGCGCCCAGCCAGGGGAGGAGCGGCACGCGTCGATAGGCGACACCGCCGCGAAGGGGGCGGTCGGAGAGCTGGCCGGCGACGAACTTCGCGGGTCCATCAGAAACGACCCGCACCGGTCCATGGTCCGTCATGAGAGTGAAGGGCGCAGCCTCCACCTGAGCGACTCGCTCGTCCGGGGCGTCGACCACTCGAGCGGTGCCTTCGATGGAGCCGACGAGCTGAGCGGGGCCGACCTCGAGCCGCTGGCTGCGCGCGGCCTCCGCGCGTCGTCGGGGGGCGCGCGCGTCCGCCCAGGCGAGCAGGAAGCCGACGAAGAGAACGAGGTAGAGCCCGCCCATGACCGCGGCCACGATGTGCGATGCGGGCGGGTCGATGGTGCTCGCCTCGTAGATGCTGGGCAGCTCGTTCACCGTCCGCATGATACGTACGGGCGTGGGTCGCGCGTTCCCGAACCTGATCGGTGTCGACGATGCGCCTTTCGCGAAGGCGCACCGAGGCGACGTCCCGCTGGTCGGCGCGGTCTACGCCACCGATCGGCTCGACGGGGTCATCGTGGGCAAGGCCCGGCGCGATGGCCGCAACGGCGCCCGTGAGCTCGCGCGGATGATCCGCGACTCGCGCTTCGACGATCACATCGGCTGTGTGCTGCTCCAGGGGATCACGGTCGCCGGCTTCAACGTGGTCGACCTGCACGAGCTCCACGAGCGGATCGAGCGACCGATCCTGGTGGTCACCCGAAAGGCGCCGAACCTGCGCTCGATCGAACGCGCGCTCCGCACGAAGGTCCCTGGCGGCGACCGGAAGTGGAAGCTCATCCAAGCCGCAGGCCCGATGGAGCCCTGCGGGAAGCTCTTCATCCAGCGAGTCGGGCTCACGCCGGCGAAGGCCGCGGCGACGCTGGAGCTGCACACGCGGCACGGTCTCCTGCCGGAGCCCCTGCGCGTCGCGCACCTCCTGGCCGCGGCCCACGTCCGCGGCCACAGCCACGGCAGCGCGTAGGTCGAAGGCGAAGCCGAGGCCAGGCCGAAGGCCGACGCCGAAGGCCCCTCACCCTGGCCCTCACCCTCACCCTCACCCTTCCTTGGATTGCCGACCGAATCCCTGAAAGGGCGACGGTCAGGGCGAGGGTCGCCTGCGACGTTGAAGGCCTCCCTCACCCTCACCCTCACCCTCACCCTCACCCTTCGTTCGTGTTTCCATTCCTGAAAGGGTGAGGGTGAGGGTCGCCTGCGGCGACGTTGACCGGCCTCCCTCACCCTGGCCCTGACCCTCACCCTCGCCCTTCGTTGGAGTTCCGACTCAATCCCTGAAAGGGCGAGGGTCAGGGCGAGGGTGAGGGCGAGGGTCGGCTGCGGCGACGTTGACCCCAATCTCACCAGCTCGCACCATCCCGCTCGTGACGCTGCCCAGCTCGACCGCCATCGACCTTCGTTCCGACACGGTCACCAAGCCGACCGCTGCGATGCGGGAAGCCATGGCGACCGCGGAGGTCGGGGACGACGTCTTCGGTGAAGACCCGACGGTGCGCGCTCTGGAGCAGAAGGTCGCCGAGCTCCTCGGCAAGGAGGACGCGCTCTTCGTCCCCTCGGGAACGCAAGCGAACCAGATCGCCCTGATGCTGCACTGCCAGTCGGGCGACGCGATCTTCGCGCCGGAGCACGCGCACTGCGGGCTCTACGAGTCGGGCGCGGCGGGGGCCTTCGTCGGCGCGCAGATCCATTCGCTGCCGACGCCGCTTCCCGGTCCGGACGACCTGAAGGGCGTCCTCTTCCCGGACGTCTACTACTACCCGCGCCCGCGCCTCGTCACGCTCGAGAACACCCACAACCACGCCGGTGGGCTGGTCTTCCCGCAGGAGCGCGCCGAGGCGCTCGCCGCCTTCGCGCGCGAGCAGGGGCTCGGCGTCCATCTGGACGGCGCTCGCCTCTGGAACGCGCACGTCGCCTCGAAGGTCCCGCTGCCTCGGCTCGCCGCGGTGGCCGACACCGTCAGCATCTGCTTCTCGAAGGGCCTCGGCGCGCCGGTCGGCTCCGCGCTCGCGTTCCCGAGGGAACGGCGCGCGGACGCGATGCGACTGCGCCGCCGCATGGGCGGCGCCCTCCGTCAGGCCGGCATCCTCGCCGCCGCGGCGCTCCACGCGATCGAGCACCACCTGGGTGATCTCGGTCAGGATCACTGGCGCGCGAAGCAGCTCGCCGCCGCCCTCGAGCCGCTCGGCGCCGATCCGGAGCGCACCGAGACCAACATCGTGGTCTTCGCGCACGAGGACGCGGCGGGTTTCGTCGCGCGCGCCGCCGAGGTCGGCGTGCGCCTCTCGGCGATGGGCCCGCGGGTCGTCCGCCTCACCACCCACCGCGACCTGAACGACGAGATGATCGAGGTCGCCATCGAGCGACTCCGCGGACTCGCATGAGAGCCGTCCTCGTTCTCGTCGCGGCCCTCGCGCTCGTCGGCTGTCCGCCCACGCTCTCGAAGCCGGAGAGCGCGGCGCACCGCGACGCCCTCGCCGAAGGCGACCGGCACGCGGGCCACGGGCGCGACGAGGAAGCCGCCGACGCCTACGGCCGCGCCGCCGACGAAGCGGACCGGCGCGTGGACCGCGACGAGGCCCTCTACCGGCAGTCGCGGGCCGAGGTCGACGCGGGCCACCCCGAGCGAGCGATCGAGCTGCTCATGCAGATCGTGAACACGCATCCGCCGTCGCGACGCACGCCGCGTGCGCTCTTCGACGCCGGCCGGCTGAAGTACGAGCTGGGTGACGTCGACGGCGCCATCGCGCTCTTCCGGCGCGTGACGCTCGAGTTCCCGAGCGAGGGCCCCGCCGCGCGCGGGCTCGTCTGGTGGCTGCGTCACTTCGAAGAGAACGACCAGGTCGACCGAGCGCTGGCGGTCCTCGACTGGCTCCTGCCCCAGGTTCGGCGCTCGAAGCTCGGCGACGACATTCTCGCGCACGAGGCGCGCCTGCGATTCGCGCAGGACGACCGCGAAGGGGCGCGCGCGGCGCTCGAGCGGACCGTTCGCGACTACCCCTATCCCTACGGCCACCGCTGGGATGACGCGACGCTGCAGCTCGCCGAGATGGACGTCGAGGACGGCGAGTACCGTCGTGCCATCGCCCGCCTCGAGGCGATGCTCGAGCGCAGCGAGGGCACGAGCATGGTGGGCAGCTACACGCTCCCGGCGTTCGCCGAGGCGCTGATGCAGATCGCGAAGATCCAGCGGGTGCACCTGCGCGACCGCGATGCAGCGGACGCCGCGTACGAAGCCGTCTACGACGAGTACGAGACCTCGCTCCTGCGCGATGACGCGCTGGTGGAGCGAGGGGAGATGTGGCTCGACGCGGGCGACCGCGAGCGCGGCTGCGACTACCTACGCGAGGCGGTCGACGAGTTCGAGGTCGGAAGCGCGCGCCGCCGAGCGGCGGCGCGGCTGGAAGCCGACTGCGGCGGCTGACGGAAGCTCAGGCGTCCGGCGGACCGGCGCTGTCTTCTTCTTCGTCTTCCTCGAAGTCGTCGTCGATCTCGTCGTCGTCCTCTTCCTCGTCGTCGTCGTCCATCTCGGGGGCCTGATACTTCAGGTCCACGTCGGCCTCCGCGAGTTGACCCTCGAGCAGCTCGAAGAGCTCCTCGATGTCCTCCGCGTCCCATTCCTCGAAGACGTCGTTGAAGAGGTCGTTGATGTCGCCGGTGTCGATCCGGCGCTCGATCTCTTCGATCTGGTCTTCGGTGAAGGCTTCGCGGAGATCCTCACGAAGGGTCAACGTGTCACCCTCCTCGATGGCGTCGGCCGCTGAGATGCGGATCTGACGCACGGACCGCTTGTCGAAGTAGATCTCCATCGCGCTACACCTGCTAGGCTAAACCCGAAGCGAGCTTGCGGAAAAGCCCCGGGTGGACGCGGGGGCCCCGAGGGCTCCGCGGGTCGAAAACGGCGCGACTATAGAAACCGTGAAATGGCTGTCAACACGAGGGTTCCTGACCCTGGCATTTGCTGCCGCCGCTGCGTTCCCCGCGACGGCGTTCGCCGAGCCCTTCGAGGAGCCGCCCGCACCCGATGAAGTCGGGCCGCGACGGGCTGGCGAGCTGCTGGTGGACGCCGTCTTCCCGATCCTCCGCAGCCCACTCTGCCCACTCGAGGCCCAGTGCATCTTCGGTGGCGGCGGTGGCGTGGGCGCTACGCTGGAGTGGCGATTCCCCCGCGGGCTCGCCGCCGGCTTCGGTTACGACGTGTCCTTCCTCGACGGTAGTGGCGTCTGGGAGCTCAGCACGATGCAGATGATCCGCGGGACGATTCGCTACTACGGATTGCAGGAACGACTCATCCATCCCTACGCCGGTGCTTCCGCTGGGCTCCTGCTCCTCGGCGACACCTTCACGGTCGGCGGCGTGGGCGGCGGCATCGATCTCTTTGCCGGCGCCGAAGTGGAGATCACTTCCGGGTTGAGCTTCACGGGCGCGTTCTCCGTCCGGACCTTCGTGACCAACGAATTCACGACGGATGCCGATCACGTGACGCGCGCGGACAGCTTCGGTTTGAACGTCGCGATCATGCTTCGCTTCGGGTTGGTGTTGGTCGAAGGGCCCGGCTGAGCGACGTTCCGGGGGCCATGGCCCCCGATCGAGAGCCGCGCCCTCCAGAAACCTCGCGATTCCCTTGACCCTGACCGGGCATGTGGGGTCAACTCGCACCACCCATGCGCTGCCCCAGCTGCGGCAATGACAACCGCGCTGGCAGTCTTTTCTGTCAGCACTGCGGGACGCGCCTTCCAGCGAGCGACGCCCAAGGCGCCAAAGTGCGTTGTGATCGCTGTGGTGGGATGAACCAGCCGAACATGCGCTTCTGCGTTCACTGCGGGAACAACCTGCAGGCGCAGGGGGCACCGCCACCCGAGCCGCAGGCGCCCGACCCGAAACCGCCGTCCATCCGCCCTCAGCCACAACAGCAGATCGATCCCACGCCCGTGAGCTCTCAGCCGGCCGCTCAGCCGCGGCAGGAGGCGCCGACCCAGCAGGCCGAAGGGCCGATCTGTTGGCGCTGCCGCGGCGTGGGTGACCGTGGCTCCGAGTTCTGCAAGTTCTGCGGCGCGCGTTACTCCGATGGCGTCGCCGACCCGACGCCGGCTGCCGGCTCCCGCACGATCGAGTCGCCGCAGGTCGGCGGGACGGTCCGCAAGGAAGAGTCGACCGCGCAGGCGACCCACCAGATCGTCTCGATCCGCAAGGACGGCACGGACGGCCCCGCCTACCCGCTCTCGCAGGAGCAGACCGACTTCGGGCGCTCCGAGGGCGACGTCTCCCTCGAGGACGATCCCTACCTCTCTCCCCGGCACTTCCGGGTGCTGCGGCGCGGCGGCGATTGGTTCCTGCGCGATCTGCAGAGCGCCAACGGCGTGTACGTGCGCCTGAAGGCGGCCGAAGAGCTGGTCTCCGGCTCGATGATTCTCATCGGACAGCAGGTTCTGCGCTTCGAGCTCTTGGAGGAGGACGAGCTGCCGCTCGGGCCCGCCCGCGCCGGTGGCTGTCTGGTCTTCGGCACCCCCGAGGTGCCGGCCTACGCCCGGTTGGTGCAATACACGACAGAGGGGGTGGGCCGCGACGTCCATTACCTGTATCGTGACGAAACCGTGCTGGGGCGGGAGACTGGCGACATCGTCTTCACCGACGACCCCTTCCTGTCCCGCCGTCATGCCGTCGTGCGATTCGATCGAGCTCAAAAACGAACGGTCCTCGAGGACCTCGGTTCCTCCAACGGCACCTGTGCGCGCCTGCGGGGGGAGCACGCCTTGCGCGTCGGTGACCACTTCCGGGTCGGCCGCCATCTCTTCCGCTTCGATCCGACGGGGGCCCGATGAGTAGCCCGAACGAGGGGACCGACGTGCCCGAAGAGGAAGAAGACGTCACCGCCACCGTGCCCGACGTCCCGGGTGCGATTCGCGCTCGTGACTCGAAGACCGGCGAGGAGATCGACGACGACGAGACCGAGGACTCGGACGAGGAGGCTCCCGACGAGGCCGACTCGGACGACGAGGGCGACGACGGCGAAGACTCGAGCGACGACGACGACGACTCGGGTGAGGAGACCGGCGAGCGGGGCCCGATCGAGGTCCGCTACTACGGCGCGACCGACGTCGGTCTGGTCCGCGAGCACAACGAGGACAACTTCGTCTGCGTCGACATCGACGACGACATCCGTGGCGTCCCCGACGACGAGGTCCGCGAGACCGAGGTCGGAGAGCGCGGCCTGCTCCTCGCGGTCTGCGACGGAATGGGTGGCGCGGCCGCCGGTGAGGTCGCCAGCCAGATGGCCGTCGACACGCTCGACGAGGTCATGAAGACCGGCGACACGGAGAACGACCACGATCTCTTCGCGCACCGCCTGGTCTACGCCATCGAGGAAGCGGGCAGCCGGATCTTCGGCGCCGCGAAGATGGACCGCAGCCGCCGCGGCATGGGCACGACCTCCACGGTCGCCGGCCTCATGGACAACACGCTCTTCGTCGGCCAGGTCGGCGACTCGCGCTGCTACGTGCTCCGCGAGGGCAAGCTCAAGCTGATCACCAAGGACCAGTCCCTGGTGAACCAGCTGATCGAGGCGGGCCAGCTCTCCGAGGAGGAGGCCGAGGAGTTCGAGCACTCGAACATCATCCTCCAGGCGCTCGGCACGACCGAAGAGGTGAGCGTCGACCTCACGTTCCTCGAGCTCCGGCAGGGCGACCGGATCATGCTCTGCTCGGATGGCCTCTCCGGGCTGGTCCACGCGGAGCTCATCCAGGAGGTCATGGCCGAGGGCGACGACCTCAAGGCGATGACCCACAAGCTCATCGAGATGGCCAACGCCGGCGGCGGCCACGACAACATCACGTGTGTGATGGCCGAGTTCGGCGGGGAGGGTCTCGCGCCGGCCAAGGGCTCGCCCGAGCCCAACTACATGCCCTATCCGCTGCCCGCGCTCGACGGCCGCAGCGGCTCCATCCCGGCGCGCGAGCCGACGATGAAGACCTCGGCGCGCAAGCCGGGCTCGGACGTGAAGCGCCCGGCCATCGCGACGAGGGCCGACGACCCGACCGTCCCGCAGGACGGGAGCAAGCTCGGGCCGATCATCGTCATCCTGCTGCTCATCGCCATCATCGCGGCGATCGCTTACAGCATGCGCGACCCGGAGCCCGAGCCGGAGGTCGAGACGGTGGATCCGATCGACGAGCCGGAACAGCCCGCGGAGCCGGAACCGGTCGACGTGCGCATCCAGTCCGACGTGGTCGGTGGCGAGCTCTTCATCGACGAGCAGAACTACGGCCCGCTCGAAGACGGCGTGCCTCTCCATCTCGAGCTCCTCCCCGGCGCCTACCGCTTCGAAGCGCGGCAGGACGGCTCGGTGTTGGCGTCTGCGACGGTGACCATCCGGGAAGGCGTCCCCTCCGACGTCGCGCTCATGCTGCCCGGTGGGGCCGCGGAGACCAGCCCCGACGCCGGCATCGAGGGAGAAGACGTGGAGGAGCCGGAGCCTCCGACGATGGAGCCGGTGACCATGGAGCCCGCCACGATGGAGCCCGCCACGATGGAGCCGACGACCACCATGGAGCCGGCCACCATGCGCACGACGGCGATGCGCGGCGGGACGACGGCCATGACGGCCACCGAGATGGCGTCGACGACCGAGATGACGCCGACCACGATGACGACCATGGAGACCGCTCCGACGATGCAGGCCACCATGGAAGAAGCCCTCCCCACCAACCCGTTCTAAGCTCACGTGCTGCTCCGGATCCATCAGGTCGCCGGAGCCCACGCCGGGCGAGTCCTGACCTTCGACCAAGACGTCGTTCGGCTCGGGCGGATGCCCGATTCCGATGTGGCCTTCGACGCGCACGCCGACCTCGATGCCTCGGGGCGGCACGCGGAGCTCCGGCGGCAGGGGGAGCAGTGGATCCTGCGAGACGCCGGCAGCCGGAACGGGACCTTCATCAACGGGGAGAAGGTCGACGAGCGCCTGATCTCGACCGGCGACATCATCGAGTGCGGTTTCGGTGGACCGCGGATCCGGCTCGAGCTCATCCCCCCGCGTGAGGCGAGCGCGGCGCCGAGCGCCAACACGGAGGCCGTGCCCATGGCGCGGCCGAACGCCCCGACCGCCGCGGCGCAGGCGCTCCCGCCGATGGACGGTGAGCCGCCTCAGTCCACCGGGCCCATGGGCGCCGACTGGGGTGCGAAACAGTCCGAGCATCCGCCGCCGGTGATTCCGCCGAGCACGCACCCGCCGCCCCGGAGCGCACCGCCGGCCGGCGCGCCTCCAGTGAGCGGAGTCCCCCGCAGCGCACCGCCGCCCGCGGACAAGAAGTTCGGACAGCGCACCGTCGGGATGATGGTGAGCGAGGCCCTCGACGGTCTGCGGCAGCAGAACGAGAGCAGCTCTCGCCGCTGGAAGCTCTTCGCGGGCTGTCTCGGCATGCTCCTCGGGGTCGTCTGCATCGGCTTCGCGGTGTACGTGCTCGCCAAGAAGCCGGCCGCCGAGCCGCCGGACGTCTCCCGGATCAGCGCCTCCACGCGGTCGTCGCTGTGGCGGCTGACCGGCGCGGATGGCGCGGTCTTCTGCACCGCCTTCGCGGTCCGCCGCGATCTGGTGGCCACGAGCGGCCAGTGCGTGCTCGCCGTCGAGTCGCGGCAGGCGGCGGGCAAGGCCGTCACCGTGGTCAGCGACGATGCGTCCTATCCGGTGGTTCGGATGTGGCGTCATCCCGAGACTCCCGCGGCCGGGGCGATGGGTGGCATCGACGTCGGGCTGGTCGAGATCGGCGGCGAGGCACCGGCGATGGCCACCCTCGCGGGTCCGGATCAGCTCACGCATCTCGACGATGGCGTCACGCTGGTAGTGCACGGTTACACGGGCGCGAGCGCGCTGGCCCAGCCCATCACGCTCACGGGCGCCGAAGGGGTCCTCGAGTATCTGGGCGCGGCGCCCTACGGCGCACCGCTCTTCGACGCGTCGGGCGCCGTCGTCGGACTCCATGGCGGCGCTCCCTCGTCTCCCGTCGGTCCCGGGCAGGGTGCGCGGGTCGAGGGCGTGCTCGGCCTCCTCGCGGGCCTCGGGAGATAGTCCCCCGAGCGGATCCCCACGCGTCCGATGGACGAGCCCACCGATCCGGTGCTATTGGCACCCGGTTCGCGGCATACCCTCGAAGCGATGGAGAATATTTAGCTTCTTCGTTCGTCTTCACGGACCTGCCCCTCGAATCGAGTCGCCGATGACGTATCGCCCTCTCTTGCCGTTTCTCGCGAGCCTCGTGCTCGTTTCGTTCCTCTCGCCCGTGGCCGCCCCGGTGGCCCACGCCCAAGACGCGGGTGTGGTCCAACGGCTGGTGAACCAAGGCAAAATGCCGCAGGCCGATGCGCGAGCGCTCGTGCGCAAGATCGACGCTCGGATGGCGGACAACGCCCGCCAGGGTGGCGAGAGCTACGACAACCTGCGGCAGGCCACCAACCGCGCCCTCTTCGGTGCCCAGGCGGGCCCGGGCGCCAACCGGGGCGAGTACACGCAGCGCCTCCAGCAGGTGATGCAGCGGCTCCGCTCGGGCCTCGACCTGGCCACGCTGCAGGTCTATTTCTCGGCCGGTCGGAACGCGGCGGTCATGTGCGCCCATCGCTGGAGCGTCACCATCGGCGAGTGCGACGCGCTCATCGCCGCCGCGACGCTGACGCCGGTCGCGCTGCCCTACCTCGCTCCGGACGATGGCAACGCCCTGCAGCAGCAGCTCCGCGAAGCGCGGGTCAACCGGCGCTACGCGCGGGAGATCGCCAGCAAGGTCGGCGAGACCATGCTCGGCGTGCCCGGCGTGCTCACGAACGACTCGCGCGGTCGCACGCTGGTCGCGCTCCTCGACGCCTGCCCCGGCGGCACGAGCGACCGCGAGGCGCAGATCCGCGCCTGGCACGTGGGACCGGCCCCCGGGCTGGTGCATTGCATCGCCGGTGCCCTCCACGCGCGCGGCGGTGCCGCCGCTGCCCAGGAGGCGTTCGGCCTGAGCCCCCGCGCCGCTCGCGCGATGATGGAGTGGGGCGAGCCCGCCGCGCAGGTCGCCGTCGCACCCCCGCCTCCCCCGCCGCCCAACAACAACAACGTCCGCAACGGGAACGGCCGGAACGGGAACGGCCGCACGCCGCAGGTCACCGCGACCACCGACGTGCAGACCCTCCGCCGGCAGGGCGCCTCGCTGATGCGCGCCCGTCAGTACCCGGCGGCCGTTCAGGCGTACACCGCCGCAGTCCAGGCGGACCAGAGCCACGCACCCACCTTCGCCGCCCTCGGCGCCGCGCAGATGGCCGCCCGCAACCCGGCGGGCGCCGCGATGGCCCTCCGCAAGGCCACCGAGCTCGCCCCCCAGAACGACGCCTACTTCGTCGGGCTCGCTCGCGCGCTGGTGCAGAACAACCAGAACGCCGAGGCGATCGCGGCGCTTCAGGCGGCCGTGAACATCAACTACAACAACATGGAGGCCCGCGAAGGACTCCGTCACCTCGGTGGCGAGGTCCCCGACCCGCCCCTGCCCGAGCACCCGGCGCGGGATCAGATCATCGCGGCCATGCGCCCGCTCGAGGCTGGGGTCGCGGGCTGTGCGCCGATGTTCGGCGGACGCGTGACCTTTCACGTGGTCATCCAGGGTGAGAGCGGCCACGTGACCGCCGCGTCGCTCGAGAGTCACGCCGGCGGCGAGATCGACCCGGACACGCAGGCCTGCATGGAGAGCGTCGTCCAGAGCGCCCGCTTCCCGCGCTTCACGCGCGAGAGCTTCGAGATCAGCTACCCCTACGCCATCGCGGCGCCAGAGTAGTCACAGGTCCAGGGTACGGTGGCTCCATGAGCCACCGGCACCACACGATCGACTACATCGAGCTGACCGTCCGTGACCTGGAGCGTGCGAAGCGCTTCTACGGCCAGGCCTTCGGCTGGCAGCTGAAAGACTACGGGCCCAGCTACGCGGGCATTCAGGGTGAGGAGCGAGAGCAGGGCGGCCTGACCGTCGGCGAGCCGACCCGCGGCGGTCCGCTCGTCGTCCTCTTCTCGTCGGATCTGGACGCCACGCTGGCGGCGGTCGTGGAGGCGGGGGGCACGATCGAGACGGAGCCCTTCGACTTCCCGGGGGGCCGCCGCTTCCACTTCGAGGACACCGAGGGCAACGTGCTCGGCGTCTGGGCAGAGCCGCGCTAGCGCGCTCAGGGAGTGAGCAGGCGACGCGCGAAGGCGTCCCAGCGGCGCGCGGTCTCCGCGTCGCGCTTGGCCCGGTCGGCCATCATCTCTTCGTGCCGCATGCGCTGACGCGGGGCGTCCGGGTCCGGGAGCTCGAGCCAGAGGCGCTGAGCGCGACGGCGATGGTGGTTGGCCATCGCGCGGCCGACGAGCACGCAGCCTGCGGTGTCGACCGGGGCCATGAAGTCTTCGGGCAGCTCGACGTAGCGCATGATCGTGCGGATGTCGGCGCCGACGAGGAAGGCGTAGCGGCGGAGGTCGCCCATCGAGTGGAAGGGCAGCACCTCGCCGCGGTCCAGGTCGACGTCGTAACGGCGAGCATCGAGGACGACCTCGCGCTGGAGCACGTCGTCGTCGAGGTCGAGCACCATCTCGCGCACGGGCTCCTCGATCCGCAGGCGGTCGAGCCCTCGCAGACGGCCGGCGCCTGCGTTCACCACGCTCACCGCGCTTCGCCAGCGGAGTCGGTCGGGGCGACGGGCGCGGACGACGCGCATCGCGCGCTTGTTCTCGCCTCGGCGCGCCTCGAACGCGACGGCGTCGGTCACTCGTGCTCGAACTCCCAGCATGGACATCTCCTCCACCCCGGCGTCGCACACCGCGAGCGCAGCGGTCAAAAAACCGGAGCATCCAAGATGCTGGCGAAGCGTGGGGCTCGGGAGTACGTGCACGATCCGCAGTGAGGCTCCGGTGGTGGAGCCCGGCGGCTCAGCTCGCGCCCAGTTGCTCGCGGAAGTCGCCGACGATGCCCGCCAGCGTGTCGTTGCCGCGCGCCTGGGCGGCGGCGATGGCTTCGCCGTCCGCGACGTCGACGCGGACGTCGAAGTACATCTTCAGCTTGGGCTCGGTGCCGCTCGGGCGGAGCATTGCGCGGTGGCCGCCCTCGACCTCGAAGACGACGACGTTGGCCGCCGGGAAGGTGAGCGGCTCGGTCGAGCCGTCGGCCAGGGTGCGGGTTCGGGTCTCGAAGTCCTGGACCGCCGTGACCGCGAGACCGCCGAGCGTGGTCGGCGGCTCCTTTCGCGCACGCACCATGAGCGCCTGGATCTGCGCCGCGCCCTCGGTGCCGGGGAGCACCAGCGAGACCTGGTCGGAGAGGTAGAGGCCGTAGCGGCGCCACGCCTCTTCCCGGTAGTCGATGACGGTCTTGCCGCGAGCCCGGCAGTGAGCAGCGAGGTCCGCCATCACCGCCGCGGCGCTGATGCCGTCCTTGTCGCGCACCAGCGTCCCACAGGCGTAGCCGAGCGCCTCTTCGTAGCCGAAGACGAGCTCCAGCCCCTCGGCCTCGAGCTCGAGCGCGCGGTTCTGGATCCACTTGTGCCCGGTCAGCGTCTGCTCCGCGCGGATGCCGTGCCCCTTCGCGATGCTGAGGAGCATCGGTGAGCTCACCACCGACTCGACCACGAGTCGGTTGGCGCCCGAGCCCTCCTCGAGCAGGTAGGCCGCGAGCAAGCAGCCGATCTCGTTTCCGGTGAGTCGGACGTACGCGCCCTCGTGGAGCACCTCGACCGCCAGGCGGTCGGCGTCGGGATCGTTCGCGAGCACGAGGTCGGCGCCGACCTCCTTGGCCAGCGCGCCCACGGCGTCCATCGCGCCCTTCTCCTCGGGGTTCGGGAACGCCACGGTCGGGAAGGTCCCGTCGGGCTCGCGCTGCGAGGCGACCTCATGCACGGCCTCGAAGCCGGCGTCCGCGAGCGCGCGGCGCACGTAGGGGGCGCCGACGCCGTGGAGCGCGGTGTGCGCGATGGTCAGGTCGCGCGGGCTCTCCGGGTGCTGCGCGAGCGCCTTCACCCCGGCGAGGTAGCGGTCGGCGACGTCGTCACCGAGCACCGTGCGCGCGTCGCTGCGCGGGATGGACGCGAGGCTCTCCACGGCCCCGATGGCCTCCGCGATCGCCGCGTCGTGGGGCGGGATGATCTGCGCGCCGTTCTCCCAGAAGACCTTGTAGCCGTTGTAGTCGGGTGGGTTGTGGCTGGCGGTGATCACCAGCGCGCCGGCCGCCTTCTGGTCGAGCAGCGCGAAGGCCACCAGCGGTGTCGGCGCGACCTCTTCGAAGACCAGCGCCTTCAACCCCATGCCCGCGATCACGCTCGCGGCGTCGTTCGCCAGCACTCGGCTCTTTCGCCGCCCGTCGAAGCCGATCACGACCCCGCGCTCGGCGGCGTCGGGGACGCTCGCCTTCAGGTGCGCGCAGAACCCGGCCGTCGCGCGGAGGACCACCGCCCGGTTCATGCGGTTCGGGCCACCCCCCAAGAGGCCGCGCAGCCCGGCGGTGCCGAAGCTCAGCATTCCTCGGAAGCGGTCACGGAGCTCGGCCTCGTCGCCGGCCTCGAGGAGGGCCTCCAGCTCCGCTCGAGTGTCCTCGTCCGGATCCTCGGCCATCCACGCCTCGACCTCGGCGCGAAGGGTGTCGTCGATCGTCATGCGCTCGGACTACCGCGCACGAGCCCGATTGAGAAGGGGAGCTTTCGGCCCCGCCTTGGCGGACCCGACCACCCTGGGCTACTCCATCCGGGATGCGCGCGCGCTTGCAGGGGTGGGGGACCTCCAGCCGGAAGCGGGGCCGGCAGGTCGCCTGGCTCGCCGTGCTCGGTGGGCTGGCGGTGCTCTTCGGCCTCTTCTGGGTGCTGATGGGCCTGCTCATGGCGATGCGCATCGAGGAGCAGGACGGCGCGATCATCGGCGGCTTCTGCGCGGTGACGGGGGGCGTCATCCCCTGCATCGTCGGCGCGGTGCTCATCGCCCTCGCGGTCCGCCGTCGGGCGACGCTCCAGCGGCTCGGGGCCCTCGTCGCGTGGGCCGAGCGCCGCGGGCCGAGCTTCAGCCAGGCAGAGGTCGCGCAGGCTCTCGAGATCGACGCGGAGGACGCCGAGGCGCTCGTGCTTCGCGCGGTGACCGAAGGCTTGCTCTCGGACGACGAGTCGCCCGTGGCGATCGCGACGTCCCCGGGTGCGCCTCGCTGGCGCGCGGATGGGACGCTCGAGCCGGGCGCCGTGCTCGGCGGGACCTGGCGCGTGGACCGTCTCCTCGGCGCCGGCGGGATGGGCCAGGTCTACGAGGCCACCCACACCCGAACGGGGCGGCGCTACGCGCTCAAGACCCTTCCGCCGAGCACGCGGCTCGCGCCCACGGCCATCGAGCGCTTCGAGCGGGAGGCGCGCGCGGCGTCGGCGCTCGGCCACCCCGGCATCTGTCCGGTGCACGACTTCGACCAGACGGACGATGGGCTCGCCTATCTGGTCATGGAGCTGCTCGAGGGCGAGACGCTCGAGGATCGGCTGCGGACGCGCGGAGCGCTCGAGTGGGCCGAGGCGCGGACCATCGCGGTGCAGGTCGCGGACGCGCTCGCCGCGGCTCACGCCGCCGGGTTGCTCCACCGGGACGTGAAGCCAGCGAACGTCTTCCTTCGTCGCGGTCCCGAGGGCGAGCGCGCGGTGCTGCTCGACTTCGGTCTGGTGAAGCCCCTCGACGACGCGGCTACCAGTCGCATCACGGCCACTGGCGAAGCGGTCGGCACGCCGCTCTACATGAGCCCCGAGCAGGCGCGCGGTGAGGCGCTGGACGTGCGCGCCGACATCTACGGGCTCGCGGCCGTGGTCTACGAGATGGTCACGGGCGTGCCGCCCTTCCTCGAACCGACGGTGGCGCTGGCCTACGCCAAGCTCCTCGACACGCCGTGTCCGCGGGTGAGCCGCGTCGCCGTGCAGCCCCTGCCGGAGGCGCTCGACGCGCTCCTCGAGGCCGCGCTCGCCAAGGATCCGACCACTCGGCCGCCGGACATCGTGGCCTTCCGCGACGCCATCGGCGCGGCCTGACGGACCGTGTCGTGTTCGCCGGGTTTGCTGTGAGTCCGCCGGCCTGATCGCGATGACCCGCTCCTGCAGAAGGGCGAGGGTGAGGGTGAGGGTCTCGGTGAGGGGCTCGGTGAGGGTCTCGGACGGCGAGCGCGGCGCCCCGGGGCGCTCTTCGAGAGAGCGCACCCGGAGCGCCGCGTGCCGGCGAGGCTCGGCTCACGAGCTCGGCTGGAGCGACCCACACATCTCGCGAAGTCGCTCGAGCTCGGCGCGCGGGCCGGTGCAGCTCGCGCTGCGCTCTGACGTGTACACGATCACCTGCTGCAGCACGCCGCGCGGTGCGAGGACGACGAGCTGCCGCCCGTCCTCGAGGGTCTCGCTCTCGGCCACGCTGCCGCCGAGCATGGTCGCGTCCGCGCTCGCCGCAGCGAGGTCGGCCGCGCCGTAGCCGCGGACCTGCACGTTGAGCTCGTGGAGCCCGCCGGGCAGCGGCTTCGAGAACGTGGTCGATGCGGCGGAGGCCGCGAGGGTGCGCGCGTCTTCCGGGATGGAGATGGTCACGCCCATCTCTGCGACCTCCCGCGGAGCGAGCGTGATCGTCGGCGCTTCCTCGGCCGGAGCAGCAGCCGCGGCGGCGGCCGCCTCGGCGGCCTCGCGGGCCTCCTCCTCGGCGACGAAGCGTTCGAAGTCCTCGCGTCCGTCGTCGCAGGCGGCGAAGGCGAGCGCTCCGAAGAGCAGGGACAGGCGAAGGGTGTGCTGGATGGTCATCGGATCGCTCACTTCGCCGTCAGGCTGCGGCAGGCCTCGACCATCGCCTCGCCCATGGACGAGTCGGTCACGTTCGCGAGCGCGTCGGTCTCGCAGCTCCAGGTCTCGCCACCCACGGTGACGTTCACGTGCGCCCGATAGAACGGGCCGCCCATGGCTTCGAACTCCGTGAGGAGTGCGTCGGGCGTGTCGATGGCGAGCGCATAGCGGTCGTTGCCCGAGACCTCGGCCTTCTCTGCGGCGAGATCGAGCTCCCGCTTTCGGATGACGAGGTCGAAGCCCTCGGCCGTGACGTGAACGCTCTCGAGCGGGCCCGCCTCGGCGGAAGCGCCCTCGGGCGCCTGCATGGTCGCGGGCAGGCCGGCGGCCTCCAGATCGAGCTCCTTCATGGTCGGGCTGCAGGCGGTGAGCGCCAGCATGGCCCCGATGAACGTGATGGTCTTCATGATGTTCTCCTTCCGACCGCCTCTCCGGTCCATCCGGAACGTCGCGGTCGAAAGAAGCTACGGAGACGGTGGAAAAGCCCCCCATCAAAGCCGCTCAAAGCGGATCAACGCGCCTCAAAGACCAAACCCGTGCCCGTGCCCGTGCCCGTGCCCGTGCCCGATTCACCGCAAAATACAGGGCGAGGGCGAGGGTGAGGGGAACCAGTCTCCGGAACAGGGCGAGGGGAACCAGTCTCCAGAACAGGGCGAGGGTGAGCCAGTCTCCGGAACAGGGCGAGGGGAACCAGTCTCCGAAAACAGGGCGAGGGTGAGGGCGAGGGCCAGGGTGAGGGATCCTCGCCTTCGGCTCGGGCTCGCCTTCGGCTCGGGCTCGCCTTCGGCTCGGGCTCGCCTTCGGCTCGGATCAGGCGAGCGGCACGTCGGGGGCCAGCCGGTATCCCTCGTCCACCGTCTCGATCACGTCGGCCAACCCGAGCTTCCGCAGCGTGGACACCGCGACGCGCACGCGATGCACGCCCGACTCGGCGCCCACCTTCTGCCCGGGCCACCCCGCCTCGAGCAGCGTATCCCACGCGAGCGCCTCACCGGGCGCCTCCAGCCGCTTCGCCACCAACGCCTCGAGCACCCGCCGGAGGGTGGGGCGGCGCGCGACGTCCACGACCTCCGTGCCGCGACGGATCCGCCCCTCCTCGATCGCCAGCGGTGCGACGCTCGGCGCCGACTTCAGACGCTCGTCGATCGCGGCGATCGTCGCCCGATCGCCGAGCTGCTCCGCCAGGCGCCGTGCTTCCCAGAGTCGTCCGCGCCCCTCGCTCTCCGCGAGCGCTTCGAGTGCTGCGAGCACCTCGCGCGCTTCCCCTGGTCCGGCATCCTCGAGAATGCTCTCGAGTCGCTCGGTGCGTCGGTGTCCGCGCTCCGCGAGCCAGTGACGCGCTCGAAAGGCGACGCGGTCCTTCCCGGTCGCCAGCGCGTCCATCGTCGACTCGTCCCCGTCGGCCCTCGCCTTCAGCCACTCCCAGCGGCGGCGCTGCACGGGGTCGGCGGGGGCGGGGCCGAGCTCGCCCACGTCCGCGCCCTCCTCGGCGGCGAGCAGCCGCAGCTCGTCGGCGAGCGTCGCGTGCTCGCCCTTCGCCGCCAGCGTCGCCGCTGCGCGTCGGTCCTTCGCCGCTCCCTGCTCGTCGCCCGCAGCCGTTCGCGCGTGACTCCGCAGGAGGTGCGCCCAACCCACGAGCTCCACCGACGCGCCGGAACGCGCGGTGATGTCGACCAGCGGCTCGACCAGTCGCTCGAGGGCGGCACTGGCGGCGCCACCTCCCTGAGCCACCAGCGCGCGCACGACCGCGCTCGCCATGGGCGCGGGCGCGCTCCCTCGCTCCCCGAGGGTGCGGGCCAGTGCGTGCGCTTCGCGGCGGGCCCATCGACTCGGCTCGGTGGTCGCCAGGAGCTCGGCCAGAGCGAGTCGTCCGCGCTCCACGTCCTCCGCGCGTTCCTCGACCGCGAGCGTCGCCACCGGCCGGGGCACCCAGAGCCCGTGGTCGCTCGCGACCAGGAGGGAGCGCTCCCGCAGTCGCGCCAGGGTGTCGAGTCCGCCGGAGCCGAGGAGCGCCTCCAATGCGTCGATCGGTGCGCCACCGGTCAGCGGCGCCAAGCGCGCGACTCCCATCCGCTCCGTCTCGCCGAGGGCATCCCAGGAAGCACGCAGCGACACCTCGAGCGAGGGGCCGAGCGCCGCGAGCGAGTCCGAGAGGCGGTGGTGGATCGCGCGAAGCCCGAGCATGCGCGCGCGCCCGGCGCAGAGCTCGAGCGCCAGCGGGAGGCAGCCGACCGCCGTCGCCACCTCGCTCGCCCACGGACGCTCGTCTTCGGTGGGCGCCGTGCCTCGCGTTCGCTCCACCAGCTCGAGCAGCAAGGCAGCGCCGTCCGCCGTCGTCAGCGGCTCGAGCTCCAGTACTTGCTCTCCGGCGAGCCCGGGACGCACCCGCGTGGCGACCACCACCCGCGCGTCGGGGAGATCGAGCAGCGCTCCCAGGACCGCGGTCGCGTGATGCTCGGGTAAGGCGTCGAGCACCAACGGGCCCGGCCGCTCGGTGAAGGCGGCCTCGAACGCCTCTCGCCGCTCCTCGGCGGCGCCCCAGGCCCGGGCCAGGGTCGCCCAGATCTCCTCGGCCGACTCTTCGCCGCCAAAGCGGATCGGCGTCTCGCCCGCTTCCTCCAGGAGCCGCGTCTTTCCGACGCCGGGTGGTCCGGTGACGACGACCAGGGCCCGGTCGCGGCGGTAGGCCTCGAGCCGCGTCAGCGCCGCGTCCCGCCCGACGAAGGGGGCGTCCGGCGTTCGGGGCTTCCGTTCCATCCGGTACGGACGATGCCACGACCGGTGGGCCACCGTCTGCCCGCGCCGAGGGCGCCCCCTGAGCGAACTCATTGGCGGTTTCGGGGCCTCGGCGCACAGAGGACCCATGCTGCGACTCAAGAGCTACCTGGCCGGCACCTGGAAGGACGGCGAAGGGGAGGGCGCGACCCTCCTGGACCCGTCGACCGAGGAGGCCGTCGCCACGACGAGCACCAAGGGCCTCGACTTCGCGGAGGCCTTCGCGCATGCCCGCACCGTCGGTGGCCCCGCGCTCCGCGCGATGACCTTCGCCGAGCGTGGCGCGGTCATCAAGGCGATGAGCAAGGCGCTCTACGAGGCGCGCGAGGCGCTCATCGACGATTCGATCCTCAACGCCGGCACGACCCGCGGCGACGCCAAGTTCGACATCGACGGCGCGACCGCGACCCTCGCGTACTACGCCAGCCTCGGGAAGAAGCTCGGCGACACCAAGGTGCTCGTCGAGGGCGAGGGCGAGCAGCTCACCCAGAGCGCGCGCTTCTACGGCTACCACGCGAAGCTCCCGCGACCCGGCGTCGCGGTGCACGTGAACGCCTTCAACTTCCCCGCCTGGGGCCTCGCCGAGAAGGCGGCCGTGGCGCTCCTCGCGGGCATGCCGGTGATCAGCAAGCCGGCGACGGCGACCGCGCTCACCGCCTACCGGATGATGGAGGTCCTCGCCGAGGCGAAGGTGCTCCCCGAGGGCGCGCTCCAGCTCGTCTGCGGCAGCGCTGGGGATCTGCTCAGCCACCTCGGTCCGCAGGACGTGCTCGCCTTCACCGGCTCGGCCGACACCGGTGCCCACCTCCGCGGGTTGCAGAACGTCATCGGCCGCTCGGTGCGCGTGAACGTCGAGGCCGACAGCCTGAACGCGGCCGTGCTCGGTCCCGACGTGGAGCCCGGCACCGAGACCTGGAACCGCTTCATCCGCGACGTGAGCACCGAGGTCACCCAGAAGACCGGCCAGAAGTGCACCGCGACGCGGCGGGTGTTCGTGCCCAAGGCCAAGATCGATCAGGTCCAGGAGGCGCTCGCCGAAGCGATGGGTCGGATCGTGTGGGGCGACCCGCGCGCCGAGGGCGTCCGCATGGGGCCGCTCGCCAGCAAGCAGCAGCTCGACGACGTGAAGGCCGGCGTGGCCAAGCTCCTCGAGGGCGGCGCCAAGCAGGTCTGGCAATCGGACGCGAGCCCCGTCGGCGCAAAGGGGGGCAAGGGCTTCTTCTTCCCGCCGACTCTGCTCCGGGCCGACGACCCGCGCGCCGCGGCCGTGGTCCACGAGCACGAGGTCTTCGGGCCGGTGACCACGCTGATGCCCTATGAGGGGAACGAGGAGCCAGGCGAGCTCGTGGCGCTCGGCCAGGGCGGTTTGGTGGCTTCGCTCTACTCGGACGATCGTGAGGTTGTGGCGAACATGCTCGTGGCGCTCGCCCCCTGGAGTGGGCGGGTCCTGGTCGCCAGCAAGAAGGTCGCGGACCAGGCGACGGCGCCCGGACTCGTGCTTCCCTCGTGCATTCATGGGGGGCCGGGCCGTGCCGGTGGCGGTGAGGAGCTCGGCGGGATGCGCGGGCTCGACTTCTACCTTCAGCGAACCGCGGTCCAAGGTGACCGCGGACTTCTCGAACGGGCGCTGGGTATGCGATAGTTCGCGCTGGGGTCATCGACCCCCAGCCCGCGCATGATCCCCCCCCCGCCCATGTCCCGGCCTCGGGCCGTTCGCCTCGCTCAGGCGCGCGGTGACGCCGACACCAGCCAGGTCCTGCGGGAGTTCATGGCGCACAAGGAGTGGCTCGCGCCGATCTCCCTCTTCGAAGGCAGCGAGGTGGCGGACGCCCGGAAGGTCTCGCTCGGGTCCCGGACCCAGGTCCCGGCCGACGAGGTCTGGATCTTCACCGAGCAGGGCACGGCCATTCAGGCCACCCGCAATGGCACGCTCCTGGGTTGCTACGTCAGCGGCGTTCGCGGTGATGCGCTCTTCCGCAGGCTGCCGGAGGTGGCCAGCTACGTCGTCATCAACGGCGGCGGCTTCGAAGACGACCGGCTCGACTTCGACCGCCAGAGCTTCGACCAGCTCGTCCGCTGGGCCGAGGCGGTCTCGCTCGAGCGCGCCGTCGCGGCGGCCGATTCGATCGCCACCAACGGCGAGATCCTCGCGCGGATGCGCGCGCTCGACGCCTGGTACCTCCCCCTCTTCGGCGACGGCCGGATGATCGCCAAGGCCGGCCACGACGGCTACGACCAGCCCGGCGTCGCCTGCACCACGCCCGACTCCTACGCGGCGTTCGTCAACGCCCTCGACCCTCAGCTCCGCCAGCAGGTGAAGCGGATGGTGGTCAACGGCGAGGGCCTCTGCGTCGAGCTCCAGAATCAGACCCAGGTCGATGCCCTCTACCTGAACCCCTTCGGCCCGGGCCCGACGGCGACGATCCCCCGCTCGGTCTTCGACCTCATCAAGACCGCCGGCCCGCCCCCGCGCCTGAGCATCCCGGCGCCGTTGTAGCGGCTGCTGCACCCACTGGCGGCACCGAGGTGAAGGCCTCGAGTTTCACCGGAAAACTGAGTTTTCCGGACCTCGCAGAAAGCATTTACGCCAGAATTGGCGCATGATAGCCGTGGATAAAGACCGTTTTGGCTGATTCCGAGATCGGATGAATCTGGTTCAATAGAGCCCGGGCGGCCCGCAGGGAAAACGACATCACCCCCCATGGCGCGGGTCTCCGACCAGACGCACCTTTCCGGCCGGGCTTCCCGGAGGAGCCATCGATGTCTCTTCGCATCCTCGCCGTGATCGGTCTCGCCTTCGCGTTGGCGCTCTGCAGCGGTTGCATGGGCTACGTCACCACCCGCACCACCACCGTGGCCGTGCGACCGCCGGCGCCCGTCGTCGAGGTCGCGACGGTCTCGCCCAACTCCGGCTACGTCTGGGTCGACGGCTATTGGCACTGGAACGGCTACGACTACGAGTGGGTCGCCGGGTACTGGGATGTGCCGCCGACCGTCGGCTACGTCTGGGATCCGGGCGGCTGGGTGGTCGTCAACGGCGGCTACACCTACGTCGCCGGCCGTTGGGTCGCGCCCGGCTATCGCTCGAACGTGACCTACGTCCACCCGCGGCGGCGCGTGGTCGTCCGGCCGCAGCCCCGGCCTCGGGCTGGCGTCGTGGTTCGCTCCAACGTGCGTCCACGGACGGTCGTCCGGTCGCGCGGAGGCCCGGTGGTGCGAACCGGCCCGGCGCCCAGGTCGTCGGTGGTCGTGCGCTCTGGGCCTGCGCCGCGCAGCTCGGTGAGCGTCCGCGGGCCCGCACCCCGCAGCTCGGTGAGCGTGGCCGGGCCTGCGCCGCGGAGCTCGGTGAGCGTCGCCGGGTCGGCGCCTCGGAGCTCGGTGAGCGTCCGCGGGTCGGCGCCGGCGCGCGGGAGCGCTCGGGCCTCGCGAGGCGGGCGCGCGAGCGTCCGAGCTCGTTAGTCCGCCAACGGCGGACTCCTCACCCTCACCCTCGCCCTGACCCTCACCCTGTTCCCGCAAGGAGCCCTCGAAGAAGTGCGAGGGAGGTCGTGCCTCCGGACCTACGACCGCGCGTCGGCCAGGCGGTCGTAGTGGTGGTACCCGAGCTTGTTCAGCGCGTCCTTCGGCGCCAGGCCGATGTCGACGAGCGTCTTCAGCCCGTAGGTCCCCGCGAGCACCGGCGGCCCATACGCGAGAATCGTCTCCTCGCTGAGGAACTTCTCGTGCGGGAAGAGCCGGCGCTCGGAGTGCAGGTGGATGAAGTGCGCGAGCGCGGTCCGGGTGTACGCCGGCTGCTTCGGGGGCGTGATCACGTGCGGGGTCGCTTGGTAGCGGCCACCGGTGAGGATCTCGAGCTGCTGGCCCACCTGGGCCACCAGACAGCCGGCGGGCGGGCGGCCGTGGACCATGCGGCCCTTCGGGTGCTCGTCGGTGGCACGGGCGCGGAGGTAGAGGCCGGCTTCGGGATCGGGGCGCTCGCAGCGCTTGCCGGCGGGATCGTAGAAGCGACCGCCCGGGAGGAGCGTGAGCAGGTTGAAGTCCGTGTGTTCCTCGCCCCAGACGATGTCGGTGCCGACCTGGCTCTCGTCGAGCGCGAGGTAGCGGAGCGCGCGGGTGACGTGGGGGCCGCCCTTGGTCGCCTCGGAGAAGGTGGTCTCCGGCAGGTCGAGCGCCTTGGCGCACGCGCGCAGGAGGTCCATCCCGACCTCGTGGACCGCGGTGCCGAGGGCCAGGTAGTCCTCGCGCCAATCGCCTGCGTTCTCGGGCCAGCTGTTCTCGGCGTAGATCTCCGGGAACATCAGCCGGCAGCGCTCGTCGAGCTCCAAGGGCGCGACGAAGTAGCACTCCTTGAAGTCCGGCTGACCGCCGGCGACGACCGCCTGCTCGGTGTTCGGCGGGGTCCAGCCGCGCTGGTACCAGACGTCGGGACGGGCCCAGGAACGCTTCTCGTCCGCGGCGCGCTCGGTGAGCTCCACCCAGCGGTCGTAGAAGCGCTCGAGGCGCTCGACCTCGATGCCGTGGTTGCGCACGTACACCAGTCCGTACTGGCCAAAGGCTTCGTTCAGGGCGTCGGCGGCGCGATCGGCACCGCCCTCGCGGCGGAGGTCGTCCAGGTCGACGACCGGGATGGTCTCTTCCATCCCCTGGACCTACCACGGTCGCCCGGCCCATCCAACGGGACGTTCAGTCGTGGGCGGGCTCGAGGATCGAGAGCAGGTCGTCGACTCGCAGCGGCTTGACCAGGTGCTGGTCGAAGCCGGCCTGCATCGAGCACGTGATGTCGTCGTCCTGGCCGTAGCCGCTGACCGCGACGAGCAGCGAAGGGCGCTCGTCGGCGTCGCCGAGGCGCCGCGCGATGTCGAGGCCCGAGCCGTCCGGGAGCCCGATGTCGACGAGCGCCACGTCCGGCGTGAGCGACTGGATCGCTGCCCAGCCTTCTTCGAACGTGCTGGCGACGTGGACCTCGAACTCACGGCTCTCGAGGAGCTGCGAGAGCATCTCGGTGGCGTCGCGGTTGTCGTCGATGACCAGCACCGAGCGGTAGCCACGGCCGCTGCTCTTGCCGATGCCGTTCGACTTCGGTGAGTCGCTGATGGGGCGGGGCTCCTTCACCGGGCTGTAGGCGTCGCAGGGGAGCCGGAGCGTGAAGCTGCTGCCCTCGCCGAGGCCCTTCGAGCTGGCGTGGATCGCGCCGCCGTGGAGGTGGGCCAGCTGGCGCACCAGCGCGAGGCCGAGACCGAGCCCTGGCGCGGCCTGAGTGTCGCCCTGCCGCACGAAGGGCTCGAAGATGTGGCTGAGGTCTTCCTCGCTGAGCCCCTGCCCTTCGTCTTCGATGACGATCTCGACCCACCCATCGTGCTGAACGGCGTCGAGCCGCACGGGGCTGCCCGTGGGCGAGTACTTCACGGCGTTCGAGAGCAGGTTGCTCACCATCTGCTCGAGTCGCGTCGGGTCGGCGTCGATCGCCACGCCCTCCGGGAGGGCGAGCTGGAGGTTCGCCTCCGGGTGGGTCGCGTGGACCGCCTCTGCGGCCGCCTGCAGCCGCTCGCCGAGGTCCACCCGCTCGAGGCGGAGGTGCACCTGGCCCGCGGTGATCCGGGAGACGTCGAGCAGGTCCTCGAGGAGCCGCTCGAGGTTCTCTCCCTGGCGACGAAGCACCGGGAGGGTGCGGTCGAGCTGGTCGGCCCCACCGGCCTCGAGCAGCTGCGCCGCGGTCTGGATGGCGTGCAGCGGGTTGCGCAGCTCGTGGGAGAGCGTGGCCAGGAAGACGTCCTTGCGCCGGTCGGCTTCCTCGAGCTCCCGCGCGTGCTCCTGCACCTCGGTCAGGTCGCGGGCGATCGTCGAGATGAAGCGCTCGCCGGCGCCGTCCTCGGAGTGCGCGAGGATGAGCTGTGAGACGGGGATCTCCTCGCCGTCGATCCCGAGCATCGCGCTGTCCCCGAGCCACGAGCCGTGCTCGAGCGCGTAGGGGATCGCGTGGTCGCGCAGGAGCTCGGCGGCCCACTCCGGGTGGAAGTCGGTGATGTTCTCGGGAAGGTCGTCGTCGGGCTCGTAACCGAGCATCCGTCGGCCGCCCTCGTTGACGGTGAGCACCTTCCCGAGCGGGCTGGCGGTACCGACGAAGTCCGGCGTCGCGGCCACCACGTCGGTCAGTCGCTCCCGCTCGCGCTGCGCCTGCCGGAGGAGAGTCACGTCGAGGAAGGTGAAGACCACGCCTTCGGTCTTGCCCTCCATCACGTAGGGGAGGATGCGGACGATGTAGCGCCCCTCCGTGTCCAGCTCACCGAGATCCAGGGTCACCGGCTCGCTCGACTCGAGCACTTGCTGGGCCTCTTCGATGAGCACCTCGGAGTCGAGGCGATGGCGGAAGTCGGCGATGGGCCGACCGATGTCCGCCTTCTTGATGCGGAAGAGCTCGCCGACGTGCGGGGTGAAGCGGCGAATGCAGAGCGTGTCGTCGAGGAAGAGGACGTGGACCTCCGTGCTCGAGAGCAGGTTCTCGAGGTCCGCCGTCATCGTCTGCAGCTCGACGATCTTCTCCTGGTGCTCGGCGTTGACCGTCACCAGCTCCTCGTTGACCGAGCTGAGCTCCTCGTTGGTGCTCTGGAGCTCCTCGTTGGAGGCGATCAGCTCCTCGTTGGTCGCCTGCAGCTCTTCGTTCGAGGTCTCCATCTCCTCGAGCGCGGCCTGGAGGTTCTCCTTGGTGACCGCGAGCTGGTCCTCCAGCGCGTTCACCCGATCGACCGCGAGCTGGCTCGGCGACTGCGACTCCGCGCTCGCCTCGCTCTCGAGCGGCCGGAGGATGAAGCTGATCACCAGCGAGCTCTGCTCCCCCGCGCTCGGGGTCAGCGGCTCCACGTGCAGGTCGACCGTGCGGGTCTCGCCGTCGAGCTGCACGGTCACGTCGGGATAGCTCGTGCTCACACCGCGGCGCCACGCCCGGTGGGTGGCCGCGGAGACGGCCGTGCGGAGCGTGCCGCTCAGCATGTCGAGCAGCCGGTGGGAGAACTCGCCGTCGCGGGCGTCGAGGAAGCGACCGCCACCGACCATGGTGTGCTCGACCTCGCCGAGCGCGTTGATCACGACCGAGGGCGGAGCGAAGCGAGCGAGGAGCCGGTCCCTCGCGCGGAGTCCTGCGTCGCTTCGGACCTCGGTCGGCAGGGGACCCGGGCGCCGGCCACGAATGCTCTGCGGCGCGCGGAGCACACCTCGAAGTCGGACGTCGCGACGCTTCCGATAGAGCTTCCACCGGGTGTCCAGCGACACGAACTCGTCCTCGAGCTTGCCGGGGCTCTCGCTCGGCCCGAGGAAGAGGAGCCCGGACGCCTTGAGCGCGAAGTGGAAGAGGGTGAGCACCCGCTGCTGCGCCGCCGGTCGCAGGTAGATGAGCATGTTCCGGCAGCTCAGCAGATCGAGTCGCGTGAACGGCGGGTCCCGCGTCACGTCGTGGTGCGCGAAGATGATCATGTCGCGCAACGCCGGCACGACGACCGAGGCACCCGGCCGGCGGCTCACGAACCAGCGCTCGCGGAGCTCGTCGGGCACGCCCTCCAGACTCTCGTCGTCGTAGATGCCCTGGCTCGCGCGCTCGAGGAGCTGGCGGTGGACGTCCGTCGCGAAGATCTTCACGCGCGGCTCCATCTGACGACGGCGGAAGGCCTCCCCGAAGAGGATGGCCATCGTGTACGCCTCCGGACCGGTGGCGCAGCCGGCGACCCACACCCGGAGCTCGTCGCCGGTGTCGGTCGTTCGGCCGACGAGCGTGTCGACGTAGTCGGCCACCTGGTCCCAGGCTTCGTCGTCGCGGAAGAAGCGCGTCACGCCGACCAGGAGATCGCGGTAGAGCGCGTCCGCTTCCGTCGGGTCCATGGCGACGCGGTCGGCGTACTGGTCGACGTCGTCGATCCGACCGAGGGCCATCCGTCGCTGGAGCCGACGGAGGATGGTGGAGTCCTTGTACTGCCGGAAGTCGATCCCCGAGCGGCGACGGAGCGTCTCGAGAATGGCGTGCAGGCTCTCCTCGGGGGCGCTCAGCTTCTCCGGCGCCTGCGCGTCGACCTGGGCGTAGCGGAGGATTGCGCGGCCCATCTTCTCCGGGTCGAGCTCGAGGTCCACGCAGCCGGTGTCCACCGCCGCGCGCGGCATGGCGTCGAACTGGGCGGAGCTCGCGGTCTGCGCGAGCGTCAGACCACCGGCCTCGTGCACGGCGCGGATGCCCCGCGACCCGTCGCGACCGGTGCCGCTCAGCACGATCGCGATGGCGCGTTCCCGGAGCTCCTGCGCCAACGAACGAAAGAACGTGTCGATGGGGAGGTTCGGGTTCTCGTTCTCGTCTCGGTCGGTCAGCAGGAGCCGACCCGAGGACATGATCATCTCCTTGCCCGGAGGGATCAGGTAGATGTGGCCCGGCTCGACGGCGACGCCGTTGGAGACCAGCGCGACGTCCATGTCGGTGTGACGGGCCAGGATCTGGTCCATCATCGTCTCGTACTCGGGGGCGAGGTGCTGCACGACGACCAGCGCCATCGAGTGCGACCCGAGGTGCTCGACGAGATCCCGCAGCGCCTCGAGGCCGCCGGCGGAGGCCCCGACGCCGACCACGTGGAGCGGGGGCGAATGGTGTGAGGTTGCGTTCACTCGTCTCTCATGCGCCGACGGGGGGCATCGGCGAAGAGCATACGGCCAGGAGCGTCCACGTCCAGATGGGTCGTGTAGGTGAATTCGAACGTTAGGGGGTGGTTAACGAACCGGCGATGTCAGTCCGGCTCGGCCCGCGCCTCGCGTCGAACGCGCCGCTCTTCGAGCTCCTCGAAGAGCCGTTCGAGGAAGCGACTGCCCACGTTCAGGCTGAGGGGGAGATCGAGCCCCTGGTACCGGCGCGCCATCGCATCGAGCTGCGCGGCCACGTGCTGCCCACCGATCCGAACGTGCGGCTTCGAGAGGTAGTCGAGGCGATCGACGTCCACGTTCGCCTCGGCGACCTCGCCGCGAAAGCGTTCGATGAACGCCGCCGCATCGCGCCCGCCGATGCCCCGTGCGTCGAGGCCGCCGTGGACCCAGAGCCAGAGCCTCGCTTCGCCGGCGACCGCCTCGCCTTCCTGGGGGATGACCGCCTCGAGCATGGCGATCGCCCGCTCCCGTTCGTCGCGTCGCGTGAGATCGTAGCGCTCGATGGCCAGGTCGCCGTCCGCCAGTCGTCGCCGGTAGATGGCGCGCCGCGCGATGGCGACCGCTTCGTCCGGGAGCTCGCGCCCGTGGACCGTGAGCCCCTTCGCCTCCTCGACGATCTCGTGGCGATTCGGGTTCTCCACCGAGATGAGGATCATGTGCTCGCGACGGAGCCGTTCGCCGAAGTAGAGCCGGTCGGCGAGCGAGATCCGTTCGGCGCCCGCGGCGGCTACGGCCTCGGGTCCATCGGCGGCGGCGGCGATCATCGCCTGGGCGTCCGCGGCGAGCGATCGCACCGTCCGCCGTGCGTTCGTCACCCGGAGTCGCTCGGGGGCGAGCACGGTCCTCGGTCGCGTGGCCTCCTCGTGCAATCGCTCGCTCACGGGGAAGGACCCGAAGAGAGCCGCCGGCGTGTCGATGGCGGCCCAGGCGTCGTCGTCGTCGAGCGGCGGGGCGGTCACGGGTTGAATGGTCTGACCCGCCATCGACTCGGCGACCGCCACCGTGACCCAGCTCGGCGGCATCATCACCGCGACCGGGTCGTGATCGATCGGGTGGTCCTGCTGGCTGAAGAGGGCGTCACGGAGGGCGAAGACCTTGCGGACGCCCGCCGAGGATTCGCGCCAGCGATCGGCGATCTCGGTGCCGGTGGACTCGTAGAGCTCGTTCTCTCCGCGGGGGCCGCGGAGGGTCATGTTGTTCGCTTCGTAGATGAGGTTCCGGAAGCGGAAGCCGGTCGGCGGGCTCAGGCGTGGGACCACGTGCCGGTAGCGCTGCGGAGCCATGCCGAGGCCCGAGGTGTCCAGCGTCGGGTAGCCCGGGAAGCGCGGGGGCTCTGGCTCGGCCACGGCGGGCGTAGCGGCCGGCTCGCCCGAAGGGTCCGTCCGCGGATCCGTCGGACCCGGAGTGCTCCCGCACTCGCACGCGGCGAGGAAGAGGAGGCAGCAGCTGAGTCGTGACGGACGCATGGCGAAGCAGGGACGCGGCTCTGCACCTAGCCCATTCCCGTGAATGCCGAAAGGAAGTGGGGTCAGGCAGTGGCCCGGCGCGCGGTCCATCGGGACCGAGCCCAGGTGCGGATCCGGTCGCGGAGCGCGAGCGCCAGGATACTGGCCGCGATGAGCAGCAGCACCGCGAGGGTCGCGCGACCCATGTCGAGGCCGCGCCGCAGGTCACCGGCCAGGCGGCCGTAGCAGAAGGGGATGTGGATGGCGTAGATGAAGAGCGAGCCCTGGCCGATACGAATGGCCAACCGCAGGGGCGCGCCCGAGAGCCGGTCACCGATCAGGCCGCCGAGGGCGAGGACCACCAGGCCGCAGCCGCCGAGCTGGAGCACGTTGGTCACGATGCCGAGGCTCGCTCGGCCGGTGCCGGGGCCGAGGTCGCGGAGCGGCGGGGTGCCGAAGCGGCCGATGAAGAGGAGGGCGAGCGCGACCACGAGGAGGGTCGCGGCGATCTTCGGCTCGGCGAGCCTGGGTCCGATGACGCGCATCGCCACGGCGCCCAGGCCGAGCCACGCGAAGAGGGGCACCAGCGGCATGAGCCCGACGCCCGGGACGTCGCTGACCAGGCCCACGACGAAGCGGGCCGGCCCCTCGGTCCCCTGGGAGAGAGCCGAGAGCCAGGGGCAGGCGAGGGTGACCGCGAGCCCGAGCAGCCCCACGCGGCGGGCGAAGGCGTCCCGATCCACGCGGCCATCGCTCCCTTCGCGAATGCCCACCCAGGCGGCGAGCGCGATGCTCAGGCCGATGACGTGGAGCACGTCGGCGCGGAGCAGGACCGTCCAACGAAGCCCGCCGTCGATCAGCGCGTAGCCGAGCGAGAGCAGGTAGCCGTAGCCGAGCACTTTGAGCCCACGGCGGGCGAGACCGCGCCGGAGCTCGCTCACGGACTCGGAGCGGCGATGGGCGACATCGAGGCGCAGCGCGATCGCGGCGCCCGCGAGGACCAGGAAAGCCGGAAGCGGAAAGGTGCCGAGCACCCGCGTGAAGGCGTAGGCGCCCGTCTCCTTGGCCGCGTCGTTCGCCCAGCCGTGGAAGGCATGCCCCTGCAGCATGATCAGCGACGCGAGCGCGCGCGCCACGTCCACGCCGACGATGCGAGGGGCCTTCATGGGCTCGATGCTAGCTCAGAACGTCGAGGGCTCGGGCTCGGCGGGCTCGGGATCCTGGTCTTCGGCGCCGTGGGTCAGCCGCTTGAGGGGCTTCAGGGACAGGATGACCAGGATGCCGATGACGCTCGTGAAGGCGGCGACGCCGATGAAGACCGTGGTCGGCCCGAGGTCGCCAACGGCCATTTCACCGACGAGGCCGGCGACCTTGTTGCCGAGGCCGGTCGCGGCGAAGTAGGCGCCCATCATGAGCGCGGCGTACTTCACCGGCGCCAGCTTGGTCACGAAGGAGAGGGCCACCGGCGAAGCGCAGAGCTCGCCGAGGGTGTGGAAGAGGTACGCCAGCACGAGCCAGCCCATCCACGCCTTCTCGCCCGCGTCCACCTGCATGGAGGCGGCGAGCATGAAGAGGAAGCCCCAGCCCATGATCATCGTGCCGATGGCCATCTTGAAGAGGGAGGAGTCTTCCCGGCGGCGACCCCAGGCCACCCAGAAGTTCGCGACGGGGACGGCGAAGAGGATGATGTAGAGGGGGTTGAGCGACTGGAACGAGGTCGCCGGGACCTCGAAGCTGCCGAGCATCAGGTCGGTGTGCTCGGCCGCGAAGAGGTTCATGAGGCCGCCGCCCTGTTCGAAGGCACCCCAGAAGATGATGACCAGGAAGAAGCTCAGGAACATCACGCCCACCCGGTCACGCTCGACCTTGGTCAGCGGTCGGTTCGCCGCCTCCATCTGCTCGGGGGTGGCGTCGGTGCCGCTGGAGAGCTCACCGATGCCCTTCAGGTGGCCTCGGCCGAGGACGTAGACCGCCTGGCCCAGGAGCATGCCGATGCCCGCGAGGCCGAAGCCGTAGTGCCAGCCGAACTTCTCGCCGACCGTGCCGACGATGATGCCGGCCCCGAAGGCACCGATGTTGATGCCCATGTAGAAGATGTTGAAGCCCTTGTCGCGACGCTTGTCGCCGGGCTTGTAGAGGTCGCCGACCATCGAAGAGATGTTCGGCTTGAGCATGCCGACACCGAGGACGATGAGACCGAGGCCGGTGTAGAAGGGCGTGATGCCCGGGAGCGCGAGCACGAGGTGACCCGCGCAGAGCGTGAGCCCGCCGACCATCACCGTGCGCTTTCGTCCGAGGAGCTTGTCGGCGACGAGTCCCCCCGGGATCGACATCACGTAGACCAGCATCGTGTACCAGCCGTAGAGCGCGAGCGCGTCCTCCTGCTCCCAGCCGAGCCCGCCGAGCGGTCCTTCCCGGGTCTCGGCGACCAGGTAGAGCACCAGCAGCGCGCGCATGCCGTAGTAGCTGAAGCGCTCCCAGAGCTCGGTGAAGAAGAGGATGTAGAGCCCGATCGGGTGACCGAGGAACTCTCTGCGGGGGGTGGTCGTGTCGGCCAAGGGAATCAGAGCGCTGACCAGGAACTGGCGCGAGGTGAGTTGGTGGTCTGGGTGTGTGCCATGGTGCGTCCTCGAGCCGAGGAGATGCTGGAGTATCTTCGAGGGGAGAGGATGGCGCCAGGGTGCGCGCTCAGGGCGCGAAGCGCCCGTGCCAGGTCCTGGTCAGCGCTCAGTCCTGGGTGTAGTCGCGGCGCACGTAGAACTTGGCGCGCACTGCCATCAAGACCGCGACGATGACCGCGGCCCAGCAGAAGAACCAGAAGAACTCGGCCTGCCCGAACTCCCCACCGAGCATCTCGGCGAGGCCGTCCTTGGCGGCGGTCAGGAGCGTCACGAAGAGGTTGCCGAGCGTGATGGTGAGCATGAAGAGACCCATCACCACGGACTTCATCCGCTTCGGCGCCTGCGTGTAGGCGAACTCGAGCGCGGTGATCGAGACGAGCACCTCGCTCGTGGTCAGGATCAGGTACGCGAGCACCTGCCACCAGATGCTGACGACGCCGTCGCCCTTCGCGTCGATCTGCTGCTGGATCAGCGCGGCGATGGCGAACGAGGCGCCGGCCATCGCGAGGCCGATGACCATGCGTCGGAGCGGGGTCCACTCGAAGCCGGCCTTCTTGCTGACGCGGTAGACCACGTTCATCACCGGGATGAGTCCCATGACCATCAGCGGGTTCGAGGCGGAGACCTGCTCGGGCCGCACCTCCCAGCCGAACATGTGCGTGTCCATCGACTGCGCCTGGAGGATCCAGGTCGAGCCGTGCTGGTCGAAGATCGCCCAGAAGATCGGAATGAAGATGAAGATCGTGCAGACCTTGAAGACCGCGTAGGGGCCCTCGGCGGCAGCGATGCCGTAGCGCTCGATCGCTGGCTTCCAGAAGCGCGACCAGCCGCCTTCCTTGTCGAGCGGGCTGTCCTTCGGCGCGGGATCGTCGTGGCCGGCCAGCGGCTCCTGCTTCGCTCCGCCGAGCTTCACCCGGAGGTTGTAGAGGAGGATGGCGAGGAAGCCGTCGTCCGGCTCGTTCTTCTGCCGGGCGAAGAAGAGCATCAGACCGAGCACGAGGCAGCCGGCGCTGATGCCGCCGCGGACGAGCCAGCCCCACTCGGCCGGGGTCAGGAAGAGGTGGCCGATCGCCATGAACATCACGGCGCCGGCGAAGGTGTCCATGAGCCCGAGCTTGCCGCCGGGCTTCGGCGGCACGTGCACGAACTCGTGGCGACCCAGCCAGAAGAAGAAGGTCGCGATCGCCATCAGGATGCCGGGAATGCCGAAGGCCAGCGACACTCGCCAGAGCTCCTCGCCGTCGCCGCGGATCCAGGGGATCAGGAGCGTCGCGAAGAAGGAGCCGAAGTTGATGCTGAAATAGAAGATTTGGTAGACGGTCTCGACGCGGAACCAGTTGCCGCGGCCGAACTGGTCGCCGACGTTCGCGGACACGCAGGGCTTGATGCCGCCGGCCCCGAGGGCGATGCAGCCGAGGCCGAGGAAGACCAAGTTGAGTCGCGTGTCCGGGTCTTCGGGGATGTCCGCGACCGCCAGCACGCCGTGGCCCACGCAGTACATCAGCGAGAGCCAGAGGATCGTCTTGTACTTGCCCCAGTACCGGTCGGCGAGGATCGCGCCGATCATCGGGAACGCGTACACGGCGCCGATGAAGAGGTGATAGATGGCGGTCGCCGAGTCGTCGGCCTGCTCCGCGGTCTGGCCGCTCATCGCGTAGAGCGCGACGAGGTGGACCGTGAGGATGGCCCGCATCCCGTAGAAGCTGAATCGCTCGCAGACCTCGTTGCCGACGATGTAGCGGATGCCCTTCGGCCAGCCGGTGTTCTCGTGATCCGGCGATGTACGCCAAGCCTTGCTCATGGTGCTCCCAGCGGGGCCCTGCGTGAGCCCCACGGGGGGATAGGAAACAAGTCCGCAAAATACAAGCGTCGGCGGGACGATCGCCGCCGGACGGGTACGGCGACGTCGTAGAAGTCGGCTCCTGGCGGCCGGCTCAGCCCTCGGTCTCGAGCTGGTCGGCCCGCAGCATCACGTGGAGGAGGCGGTTTCGGACCCGCGGGATGTCGAAGGGCTTCTCCAGGTGGGGGCCGGTCGTCATAGGAGGCGAGGTCCGGGTGGGGCATGCCGGTCATGAACACCAATCGCTCGAGGAGTCGTGGGGCGTTCCCTTCGACCCACCGTGCGAGGTCGATGCCCGTGCCGTCGGGCATCACCAGATCGCTGATCACGGCGTCGTATTCGGGGTCGGCGCTGAGGTGAGCGATCGCGGCGTTTCCCGAACCCACGATGTTGACTTCGCCGAAGAGCTTCAGTCGGTCAACGAGGAGCTCCACACGGTCGACTCGGAGTACCACGACAAGGTGCTGCAGCTCACCGAGCTCGACGAGATCCTGGGGGCCACGTCGTCGGGCCTGGTGGTCCTGGACACCGAGATGCGCCTGGCCCGCTTCAACCTGGCGGCCAAGGAGTGCATCAACCTCCTCGACGCCGACCTCGGACGACCGCTCGCGCACCTGACCCATCAGCTGCACATGGACGACCTCCTGTCGATGGTCGCGAACGTGATCAGCTCCGGCTCACGCGCGTCGCGCGGGGCGTGACCGGACGGTGCTCATCGACATCCATTCACGGGAGCGCGGGGGAAGCGGCCGCCGCGTTCCTCACTCCCCACCACGTTCATCGTGGTGTGTCTCGCGATACGGGTGGGGAGGGTGCTCTCGTGGTTCGGCGAGAGATGCAGGATGACGACGTACGCCACGCGTGGATCGGGCGGGACCCCTTCGAAGACGAAGTCCAGCGCCTCGAGGCCACCCGCGGACGCACCGATGACCACGAGCTGTTCGGCTACCCCCATGCCCGGGAGCATAGAACCATCCGTAGTCGGGTTTGAACCGTTCTGGGAAGAACGTCTTCCGCACCTGTGAACGCCCGCGGTCCTATTCGCCCGCGGTCACCGCCTCCAGCGCCCGGACCATGGACGCGCGCGTGTCCCCATCGCCGGGGGCGTGAAAGAGGACGACGACCAGCCAGGTCGGGCCGACTGGCCGAGCCGATACGAGCCCGCTTCGGGTCCCGAGTCCCTCGAGCTCGGCGAGGAACTCGTGCGCCTCCGTGGGTTGGCCGAGGAGGTCGACCGTCTCGCGGCCCACGAAGCGGACTTCCCCGCCGAGCACGCCCGAGTCGCGGAAGAAGCCGCGCACGTCCTCTTCGAGGCTCGCGGCGGCCTCGGTCTCTTGGGGCAGGGCGGCGATCGAGAGCGCGCTGCCTTCGTGGGTCTCGTCGACCAGGAGGCAGCCCTCGGGGCTCGACGCGAGCGCCCAGCCTTCGGCGACGGGGATGCGCAGGGGGGCGCTCTCGAGGGCGCAGGGCTGCAGCGTGGAGGGCGGCTCGGGGTCGAGCGTTGTCTCGGTGGTAGTCGTGGTCGCGCCGCCGCAGCCGGCGAGCGCGATCGCGAGGAGCCACCGAGCCATGGAGCTCAATCGGCGCCCACGATCTCGTCGAGCGCGGTGCGATGCGCTTCGGCGAGCTCGGCCACCGGAACCTCGAGGACACCGTCGACCGTGAGCCGGTCGCCGCCGACCACGCCGAGCCCGGTGAAGGGCACGCCGTGCTCCGTGCAGATCCTCTCGACCTCGGCGCGGGCGTCCGGCTCGAAGCTGACGACGATCCGCGAGGGCTCCTCGCCGAAGAGCCGTGCGTCCGCCGGGGTCAGTCCGTCGGGGAGCTTCACGGTGGCGCCGATGGCGCCGGTGATACAGCTCTCGGCGAGCGCCCCACCGAGGCCACCCTCGCTGAGGTCGTGGGCGCTTCGGAGGAGCTGGGCCTTCGCCAGCGCGCGCATCGCGTCCTGGAGCTTTCGCTCGGCCGCGAGATCGATCTGCTGGGCTTCGCCGGACACGTGACCGTGGAGCTGCATGAGGAGCTCGGAGCCGCCGAGCTGGCCTTCACCGAGCTTGCCGAGGTGCGCGATGACGTCGCCCTCTTCGCGGAACGCCATCGTGAGTCGGTGCTCCGGCGACTCGAGCAGACCCACGAGCGCCACCGAGGGCGTCGGGAGGATCGGCTTGCCGTCCGTCTCGTTGTAGAGGCTCACGTTGCCCGAGACGACCGGCACGTCGAGCGCAGAGCACGCCGCAGCGAGCCCGTCGATCGCGCGGGCGAAGCGCCACATGGTCTCGGGCTTCTCGGGGTTGCCGAAGTTCAGGCAGTCGGTCGTGCCGAGCGGCTTGGCGCCGACGCAGACCAGGTTCCGTGCGCACTCGGCGACGGCCATCGCCGCGCCGTGGAAGGGATCGAGGAGCACGTGGCGTCCGTTGCAGTCCACCGCGATCGCGAGGAACTTCTCGATCGTCTTCTCGCCGTCCTCGCAGAACGCGCGAATGACGGCGGCGTCGCCCTCGCCGGGGCCCACCACGGTGCCGTCGCGGACGACGTGGTCGTACTGCCGGTAGATCCACCGACGGCTGCCGACGTTCGGCGAGCCCATGATCTGCACGAGCATCTTCCCGGGGTCGTCGGTGATGTGCTCGGTGGTGCCGACCGCGGTCATCCGGCCGGTGGCCAGCGTGCGGGGGTCCGGCTGCTTCTGCGGCCGGTCGTACTTCGGCGCCTCGTCGGCGAGGAGCGGGATCGGGAGATCGACCACGACCTGCGGATCCTTCGCGGTCGGCGTGTCGTCGAGCGGGTCGTGGCCCGGCGTGGCCTTGCAGACGAAGCGACCGGTGTCGGTCACGCGCCCGACGATGGCGACCTCGAGGTCCCACTTCACGCAGGCGTCGATGACCTCCTGCTCGCGGCCCTCCTTGGCGACGAGGAGCATGCGCTCCTGCGACTCGCTGAGGAGCATCTCGTAGGGCGTGAGCGCCTTGGTGCGGCGGGGGATGGCGTCGAGGTCGAGCTCGATGCCGTTGCCGGCGCGTGCGGCCATCTCGACGGAGCTCGAGGTGAGCCCGGCGGCGCCCATGTCCTGGATGCCCTCGAGGCAGTCCTTGCTGAAGATCTCGAGGCAGCACTCGAGCAGGAGCTTCTCCATGAAGGGGTCTCCGACCTGAACGGTCGGGAGCTTCTGCTCGGTCTCGCCCTCGAAGCTCGCGCTCGCCATCGTGGCGCCGTGAATGCCGTCGCGACCGGTGCGGGCGCCGACGTACATCACCGCGTTGCCGAGGCCGCTGGCGGTGCCGAAGAAGAGGCCGTCGCTCTTGGCGATGCCGACGGTGAACGCGTTGACGAGGATGTTCCCGTCGTAGCTCGCGTCGAACTGCACCTCGCCGCCGACGGTGGGTACGCCGATGCAGTTGCCGTAACCGCCGATGCCGGCGACGACGCCGTGCACCAGCTCGCGGGTGCGCGGGTGGTTCGGTCGGCCGAAGCGGAGGCTGTTGAGGTTCGCGATCGGGCGCGCGCCCATCGTGAAGACGTCGCGGAGGATGCCGCCCACGCCGGTCGCCGCGCCCTGGTAGGGCTCGATGAAGCTGGGGTGGTTGTGCGACTCCATCTTGAAGACCGCACAGAAACCGTCGCCGATGTCGACCGCGCCGGCGTTCTCGCCGGGGCCCTGCACGACCTGCGGGCCTTCGGTCGGGAGGCGCGCGAGGTGCACGCGCGACGACTTGTAGGAGCAGTGCTCCGACCACATCACGCTGATGACGCCGAGCTCGGCGTAGGTCGGGGTGCGGCCCAGCACCTCGAGGGCGTGGGCATACTCTTCGGGCTCGAGGCCGAACTCGATCGCGAGCGCCTCGTCGGCGGGCGGATCGTTCGGGAGGCCGATGGGCGCGCTCATGCCGCTCCCTTTCGCAGGTGGGCGCCGAGGCTCTCGAAGAGGCCCAGGCCGTCGGCGGAGCCGAGGATCGACTCCGAGGCTCGTTCGGGGTGGGGCATCATGCCGAGCACGTTGCCGCGCTCGTCGTAGATGCCGGCGATGTCGGCGATGGAACCGTTGGGGTTGATGGGTAGGCCGTCGGTGCCGCGCTCGGTCGGGGACTCCGGGAGGCGCCCGTCGGGGTGGCAGTAGCGGAAGGCGATGCGGCCGTTCTTCTCGAGGGTCTCGAGGGTCTCGGCGTCGCAGTGGAAGCGGCCGTCGGCGTGGGCGATGGGGACGCGAATGACCGAGCCCTCGGCGAGGGTGTCGGTGAAGGGCCCGCGACCTTCGACCCGGAGGTGCACGTCGCGGCACTCGAAGCGGAGGTGCGCGTTGCGGGTGAGCGCGCCGGGGAGGAGGCCGATCTCGGCGAGGATCTGGAAGCCGTTGCAGATCCCGAGAATGGGCCCGCCGCGCTCGGCGAAGCGCTTCAGCGCGGGGACGATCGGCGAGTAGCCCGCGATCGCGCCTGGCCGGAGGTAGTCCCCGAAGGAGAAGCCGCCCGGCACGATGACCGCGTCGGTCTCGCCGAGCTCGGATTCTTTGTGGAAAACGTACCGCGCGTCGGCTTTGGCGACGTCTCTCGCCGCGTGAAGCGCGTCCCAGTCCGCATTCGAACCGGGAAATTGGATGACCGCGACCCGCATCGCGGCTGTCCTAGCACAAGCCCGCCGCGCAGGGCAGGGCGCTGTGAGCGGCCGCGCTACTCGTTGCCGTCGTCGTCCGGCGTGCGCTCCGTCTGGGGCGACGGAGGCTGGCTCGGCGTGCTGCGAACGGCTCCGAGCTGGAAGACCTGGCCGGGCTTCTCTTCGAGGATTCCGGCGTCCGGGGCGCGGAGCTCCATGACGATCACGATCGTGTCGGCGGCGAGGTGGAGGGTCCCGGTTCCGTTGCGGAACTCGCCATGACGGCCGACGACGACGGGCATCAGGCGCCCGTTGTCCTCATCGAGCCAGTACGCGGAGCGCAAGGTCAGGGCCCCGGCGAGCTCGCCCTGGACCCAGGCGTCGAGCTCGTCGCGGCTGGTGAGGCCGCGGTAGCTGAACACCGCGCCCACCCCTTTGTGGGTCTCGACGACGACCCAGACGCCGTCTTCGCTGTTTACGGTCTCTTCGGCCACCTCGGGCTTCTACCACGGATCGGCCCGTGGGCGATGCCGAGATCTGCGGGGTTGCGCTTCGGCTGGGCGATGCCAGGACCGAGGGGTGAGCGATGACCCGAGCAGCCTTCTCGCCCAGCTCTGCGATCTCGCGGCGGCCGAGTCCTTGCGGCGTTTCCGAACGGACCTGCCGGTCGAGAACAAGCTGGAGGGCGCCTTCGACCCGGTCACGGAGGCCGACCGGGCGGCGGAGCGAGCGATTCGGGACGCCGCGCTCGCGGCCTTCCCGGACCACGGCTTTCTCGGAGAAGAGCACGGGGAGGTCGAAGGGACCGCTCCGTGGCGGTGGGTCGTCGACCCCATCGATGGGACCCGCGCCTTCGTCTCCGGCGTGCCGGTGTGGACCACCCTCATCGGCCTGGAGCACCGACGGGTGCTCGTCGCTGGCGCGATCGCGCAGCCGTTCACTCGAGAGCGATGGATTCGGCGCGTCGATCGTCCGACCACCTACGAGCGTGGAGGCGTCAGCGACGAGGTGCGGACATCGGGGCGGCGGACTCTGGGGGAGGCTCGGCTGATGGTGACCGACATGCGCGCGGGGCAGTATCTGCAGCTCGACGAGGCCGAGGCGATCGCCACTGTCGCCGATCGCTGCCGATTGTGCCGACAGGGTCTGGATGCGTACGGCTTCGCGCTGGTGGCCTCGGGCCAGCTCGACCTGGTCATCGAAGCGAGCCTCTCCTGGTACGACATCGCCGCGGTGGTTCCGGTCATCGAAGGGGCCGGTGGCGTGGCGGTCGGCTGGCGCGGCGAAGCGCTCACGGAAGGCTTTCACCGCGGTCGCGTGATCGTCGCTGCGACTCCGGAGCTGGCCGCCAACGCGGTTCGCTTCCTGGAACACGTCGAGTAGCTGCTCATCGCCTGGCTCGATGGTCCGCAGCGATCCGACCGGGCGCAACGAAACGAGATCCGACCGCGCCAACGGACCGCGACAACGAGATCCGACCGCGGTTGACCTCGTCTCTGTCTGGTTTCGACAGAGCGGTCGACTTTCCCTGCAATTCCTGGGGTGGCGGCCGCCACATGAAAGTGGCGGTTCCGCCGGCGGGAGCAGCAAGAAATCCCGGCCCTCACCCTCTGGATCGGTTGGCAGGGATCTTGAGGACGTCGCTCGTCATGACCCGACGTCGCATCGTCCTTCCGGGGCGGATCACCTGTAACGACAGGCGCACCACTCGGCGGCACTACCTATTCACGCCCGATGCCGAGGGGCGCATGAAGCAGATCTTCTGGTACTGCCTCTCGGTCGCAGCCCACAAGTACGGCATCCGAGTTCACGTCGCGGTCTTGATGTCGACCCACTTCCACTACGTGGTCACCGATGTCTTCGGGTTCCTTCCTGACTTTCGGAGGGAGTTCCACCGAATGCTTGCTCAATGCACAAAGGCCTTCAGAGGCTGGCCAGAAGAGGTCCTGAACAAGGCGCCGACCGGCGAGCACGAGCCCGTGACCGCGGAGGCCCTGGTCACCCAGATGGCCTATGCGATTGCCAACCCTTCGGAGGCTGGGGCGGTCCGGTACAGCAAGGACTGGCCGGGCGCCAAGACTCTGGTCAGCGACATCGGGTCTCGCATCGTGCGCACTCCCCGACCGGACTATCACCTCGACGCAGACAACGAGGATTGGCCGGAGGTCGCCGAGCTCCCAATCGACATGCCTGATCTACTCATCGAGGAGTACGGCAGCGTCGAAGCGGCGCGAGAAGCGATCGCTCGCGAGGTTCATCGACTCGAGCAAGAGGCTCGGCGGAAGCTCGAAGCCGAAGGCAGCAAGTTCGCTGGCGTACGGCGCGTCCTTCGTACGCCCCACACCAAGCGAGCGACGAGTGTCGAGGAGTTCGGGGCGCGCAACCCAACGTTCGCTGCTGCCGGTGACCTCGAAGCTGCCCGTCGTGCGATCAGAGTGCGCAGAGCGTTCAACGCTGCCTACGACGAAGCGCTCGCCAAGTGGACGGCGGGCGACCGGTCGGCGGTCTTTCCCGCCGGCACATGGTGGATGCGTGTTCATCACGGCGTGGTCTGTCGACCACCACCCTGAAGCCGGCGAGTCTTCGTCTCCTGCGCGCTGATCTAAGGCATTGGCGCGCATACTTGCGTCCGTCGATCGCCTCGCGTGCTCGGAATCGGGGTCGGCGCGCGCGTGGTGCCCGACTTCGGGCCGTTGGCTCCGACCGTGATGCTCGAGATGGGCTGAAACGAGGACCCAGCGTGGCCTATCGTGCTCCGTTGGCACGAGGCTGAGCTAGGTGTGGGCCGTCAACCTCGGTCGGATCCCGATCCGCGCGAACCGATCCGCGCGTCGGTCGCGGTCGGATCCCGATCCGCGCGTCGGTCGGATCCCGATCCGCGCGCGGTCGGATCCCGAGCCGTGCGGTCCGGTCGGATCCCGATCCGCGCGGTCCGGTCGGATCCCGATCCGCGCGGTCTCGGATCCCTTTTCGCGATCCGGTCGGATCCCTATCCGCGATCGGTTGCGGTTACTCGGCCACGGAGGCTGGTCGCCGCTTCCAGAATCGCCGCACGACCGGAGCCAAGAGTGCGGGGAGAGCCAACACGAGCCCGAGTGCCAGTCTCGGAAGCGAGAGCACGAACGCGACTTCCTCCAACTCGAGGTAGGGACCCTCGGACGCCAAGTAGGCGAGCGAGTCGGGAGGTGGGACGCATCCGCCAGCGGTGCCGAGACCGTAGGGGCCGAGATCGTGGACCTCGATCACCGAGGCGCTCGCGACCGTGAGCGAGCACGTGAGCACCCAGAGCGGGTCGAGGCGCTTGCTCGAAGCGGCCAGCACCACGAAGACCCCGATCAGGCCCGCGGCCATACCGGCCACTGGTTGCGAGAGCATCGCGAACCCGACCGCCGGAATCAGCGCCGGCAGGTAGAGGGCTCGCCCCACCGAGATGTGCGATCTCGGTGCCGGGGGAACCGAGCGCCACTTCGGGTTCACGCGATCCGGCACGCTTCAGCCTCGCTCGCCCATCCGGGTCGCGCAACGACGCCCTCGATCCGCAAGACCGGTCAGGGGAGCACGAAGATGGCCTCGCCGGATCCGTCGAAGCCGTCGGTGCCGGCGTTGCCGGGGCTGAAGCCGCCAGGGCCTCCACGACCGGCGACGCCAACGCGGTCGATGGTCGCCATGCCGAGCTGGTCCACATAGGTCGTCGAGGCGCCATCGAAGACGACGATGCCGTGGGAGCCGCCGCCGCAGCCGCCGCCGCCCCCACCGCCCGCGCCGCCCCTGCCCCCATCGCCGCCGCGGCCACCGGTGCGCGAGCACCAGAAGGCGGTCGAGCCCCCGAGGCCACCACCGCCGCCGACGCCACCCGCCGAGCCGCTTCCGCCGGGGCCACCCTCGCCGCCGCTCGCGGTCACGATGCGCACGTCCTCGAGCGATGGGCCCGCGCCGCCCGCGGTCGCCCGGATCACGATGCCGGCACTCGTGCCGCCGCCAGTGCCCCCGCTCGCCGCGGGCGCGCCGCAGCCACCGGAGCCTCCGCCGCCACCCGCGCCGCCGCTGCGGTCGTCGCAGCTACCGCTGGTGCCGCCGATCACTGCGTAGCCGGAGCCCGGGCTCCCACCGCCGCCGCCGCTCCCGTCGGTCCCGTCGCCGCCATTCGCGCCCGCGCCGCCGCCGAGGCGACCGGTGGACACGTCGATGCGCGGACCCGCCGCGCAGCCCCGACCGGCGGTGCCATCGAAGCCCTCGGCACCGTCGCCACCGCGCACACCGGTCCGCGGAAGCGTCGGGTTGTCGTCGCAGAAGTTGCAGACGCCTCGGTTGGTCGGTGCGTTGTAGGTGTCGTCGCCCGCGTCGCCGGGAGCGGTCCCTCGGCCGTCGCTCGCGGACGGGTTCGGCGAGGCCACCGCGCGCGCAGCGTCGATGTCGCAGACCCCACCCGACGTGAAGTCGGTGCAGCCGGCGTTGCCGCAAGGGCTCCCGTTGGAGCAGCCGAGCGAGGGACAGTCGGCGTCACCGCCGCGACCTCCCGAGACGTTCTGGCCAGAGAATCGGCAGAGCTCGCTGCCGCCACCGCCAGCCGAGATGCGCCGGCAGATCCCCGCCGCGCTCCCGGCCGTGCCACGCGCCCCGTCGGTACCGTCGATCTCGTCGAGGGTGCCGCCCGTGACTCGCGCATACCTGTCCGACGAGCTCTCGCCGCGAATCCCCGGGGCGCCACGCCCTGCGCGAATCTCGAGCGATGCCAGCGTCACCATCGGCCCGCAGTCGTCCAGGTAGACCGCGGTGCTGCCTTCGCCCGGCTGCGTCGCATCGGTCGCCTGGACGATGAAGCCCTCGACGCGCGTCTCTTCGGTCACGTCCGAGCAGGTGATGACCGGCGTGCCCGCGGCCGCCCCACGGCGCTCGACCACGACCGGGAAGAGCGCGAGGTCGCGATCGCGGAAGTCGGGGCGGTAGCCACCGAAGATCGAGACGCCACCCACGACATCGAAGACTCCGTCGTACACGCCGCGCGCCACGAGCACGTCCTTGCCCTGAGCATCGGCCCGCATCAGCGCCGCCTGAATCGACCGCATCGGTCGCTCGAGCGTGCCCGGGTTGGTGTTGCTCCCGGTCGTCGTCACGTAGATGAAGTCGTCGGTGGAGTCGGGCACGCCGTCGCAGTCGGCGTCGCCACCGGCGGCCGGCGGCGGCCCTTCGCCGTCGAAGCGCTCGCACTCGCAGCCGTTCGCCTGGATGCCGTCGACATCGACGAAGCCCTCTTCGCACTCGATCTCACACGTCACGCCGGCCCCAGCGGGCAAACAGCTGGCGATCATGTTCGGCCCGGGCTCCACGCACGGCTGCGCGCAGCCACCGCAGTGCAGGCGCGCCACGTAACGACCCGCGTCGTCACGGAAGTCCTCGTCGACCTCGCCATCGCAGTCGTCGTCAGCGTCGTTGCACGCCTCGCCCAGAATGGGCTCGCACTCGCCGAGCCCCGCCTCGGTGCAGACCTGCACGCCGGCGCACGAGTAGGCTGCGTCGCGCTCGAAGAGACACGCGAGCTCCGCCCCGAAGGTCTCCTCGGTGCACGAGCAGAGCCCGGTCTGCGGCTCGCACAACCCATCCGCGTTGCACACGAACCCAGGCTGGCATCCGCCGATCTCCGAGTCGCAGGGCGGCAGGCAGCGCAGGCTCACGCCACCGTCCGCGCCGACCGTGTCGCGGCAGCGCGCGCCCGGGAGCCGGAGCTCGCAGTCCGCGTCCTCGCTGCAGGGCAGGCAGAGCACCGGAGCGTCCGGTGCACACGCCCCATCGCCGGCGCGGTGCCATCCCTCGGGACAGCTCACGAGCACGCACCGGGCGAGCAGCGAGCCGCCCTCTTCGATCACCTCGCACGCGGTCTCCGCGGCCGTCGGGAAGACCTCGGCGCAGCTCACGCCGCAGCCACCGCAGTGCTCGGGGCTGACCGCGTAGATGCCGTCCTCGGTGAGGAAGTCCTCGTCGATCCGGAAGTCGCAGTCGTCGTCGTCGTAGTTGCACGACTCCGGCTCCCCACACTCGTGGGCGCGATAGCAGCCGCTCGCGAGCAAGAGCCCACCGACGAGCGCGGCCCACCGCAGATCAGCGAACCACGACATCGACCGCTCCTCCCTCGGCGCCCGGCGCCGCCGGCGCGTCGCCCCCGCCGCCCTGTCCGGGCAGACCGCCCGCACCGAGCATGAACGTGTTGTCCGCTTCCCACGCGGCCACGTCGGGTCGGCCACCGGTCACCCAGATGCCGATGCTCCCGCCGCCGCAGCCCGCGCCCGCGCCGCCGCCGCTGCCGCCGCTGCCGCCGAGACCTCCACGGCCACCGGGGAACGGGCCGGACAAGGTCGGCGTCGAGCGGTCCTCGCGCGGCAGCTCGCCGCCGAGACCCCCGGTCCCGCCGCGGCCACCGTCGCCACCGGCGCCGCCGTCACCGCCGCGACCACCGTCGCTCGGTCGCAACGCGAGACCGCTGAGCGTCGGCATCTCCATCGCCCCGGTGAAGCGCACGAGCACGGCCACCGAGGGCCCGCCGCTGGTGCCCGGCGTGCCGGGGTCGCCACCGCAGCCGCCCGCGCCGCCGCCGCCGCCGCCGCCGCCGATCCCGTCGACGAACTCACAGAGGCCGTCGTTCCAGTCCATGACCGCGCCGCCGCCGCCGCCACCGCCACCGCCACCGCTGCCCGCGCTGCCACCGGTGCCCATCGAGGCGTCAGCCGGCACCCAGAGCGGTCCCATGAAGGTGCCGAGCGCGTCGTCGCAGCTGCCGCCGGGGGCACCCGGTCGTCCGTCGCGCCCGGCCGTGCCCGACTGCGGTCCGCGGAAGTCCGTGGGGACGGTGAAGTCGGCCAGGCCGCAGCACAGCGGGCGACCGGGGCAACCGGGCCCGGAGATGGGACCCTGCGAGTCCTGTCCGCCGGTGCCGCCGCTACCCGCGCCAGCCCCCTGGCCGCTCCGGCCGCTGGGCTGGAACATCGCGAACACGGGGCAACCGGGCGAGCCGCCGTTGCCGCCCGACACGTTCGAGCCCGCGCACGAGTTCACTCCACCATCACCACCGGCGACGGTGTTCGGCGGGCCCGACTGGCACACGTGCATGGCGTTCTCGATCGCCCCGCGGGGCGGGTCGCCGGCCTCGGCGGCCGTGGTGCTCTCACCACCCGCGCTGCCGCTCGTGCCGTTCATCCCGGAACCGGGCACGCCCGCGATGATGGTCGCGTCGGCGAGCGTGAGCTGGCGGCCGGGGTTCAGCAGCGCCGCGCCGAAGGCGGCGGTCGAGGGCGTCAGCGCGTCGCGACCGCGGAGGGTGAGCCACTCCACGCGGGTCGGTCGGCGGCCGGCGCCATCCACCACGAGCGCCGCGCCGCCGGGACTGGTCGCGTCCGTGGGTGCGCGGACCTCGACCCGGAAGCCGTCCGGATCGAGCGCGAGGAAGTCGCGTCGATACCCGCCGTGCACGAGCACGCCATCCGGCAGCTCGAGCACCTCGGTGTAGTCGCCGCTCGCGATGAAGACGTGCGGTCGCGGCTCCTCGCTGCCGAGGCTCTCCGCGGCGCGCTCGAGCGCGACCTGGATCGTCCGAAGCGGTCGCGTCGGCGACCCGGGGCCGTCGTCGTTTCCGTCGGGCGCGACGTAGAAGCTCTCGAGGACGATTCCGTCGGCTCCGTCGCAGTTCACGTCGAGGTCCTCGCCCTCGGCGCGCAGCGGTCCGGGCTGATCGTCGAGCGAGCCGACGGTGCACTCGCAACCGGTCGCGATGTCGCGATCGGCGTCGATGCGGTCACCCGGCATGATGCCGTCGGCCGCGTCGGGGCAGAGCAGCACGCAGCTCGGCGCGAAGGGGTCGCCACCGCAGGTCAGGTCGCCGTCGGGCAGCACCTCGTCGGTGCAGTCGATGCCGCACTCACCGCAGTGCTGCGGGTCGAGGATGTAGGCGCCGCGCCGATCGCGATAGCCCTCGTCGATGACGCCGTCGCAGTCGTTGTCCGCCTCGTCGCAGACCTCCATCGGAGCGACGCACTCGCTGAGCAGACCATCGTTGCAGGTGGCCGCGCCGGGGCAGCGGTTGCCTTCGGGATCGAGGAGCGCGCACGCCAGGTCGAACATGTCGCCGGGCTCGCACGCGCACGACCTGCCGAGCGGCGCGCAAAAGCCCTCCGCGCGGCAGCTGTAGCCCGCGGGGCAGCCGGGACCGCCGGGGCCGCAGGGCGCCACGCAGCGCATCTCCCCGCCGACGTCCGTGCACCGCTGCCCCTCGACCTCGCCGCAGTCCGCGTCCTCCAAACAGGGGAGGCAGAGGCGATCGAAGACCGCCACGCACCGGCCGGTCGCGGAGGGCGCGAAGCCCGCGGCACATTCGGTCGCCGCACAGACCGCGGTCTCGTCGATGACCATGCACTCGGCCGCCACTTCCCGCGCACGAGTCGGCGCGCAGGGCATACCGCAGCCACCGCAGTGATCGGGGTGCATGTAGCGGCCCGCGTCGTCGCGGAAGCCCTCGTCGACGATGCCGTCGAGGTCTTCGTCGAGCCCGGAGCAGATCTCCTCACCCGGGATCGGTCGCTCGACGACCTCGGCGTCGACCTCGAGGTCGAGCGGTGTGCGACCGCCGCACGCTGTCAGGAGCGCGAGGATCAGCCATCGGAACCTGGGGGTGCAGGCCATCGGCGCGCAGCATAGAGGCAGTCGCACCTCGGAGCACACGAAGTCTGCTCAGTCCGCCGCGCAGCTGTCGCCAGCGGGTGGAATGACCTGGGTCCATCGGCTCCCGTCCAACGACAGGGTGACCGTGCGCGGCTCCGGGTCGCGCCGGATGCACTGGAACCCCGTGAGCTCGATCGCGTAGGGATTCCCGTCTTCGTCGACGTCTTCGACCACCAGCGGTGCGTCGTAGACGGGCGAGCCTCCCTCGACGCCGTAGAGGCAATAGAGGGTGTCTCGCCGTTCGGAGTCGCAGGAGAGCGGCGCGTAGCCGACGACGCCGTCCACGCCACGTGCGACCGGAAGCCGTGCGGTCGTGGTCAGGTCTCCAAAGGCAGCCTCGACGTCCAGCACGCCGGACGAGGGAACGTCGAGATCGATCACGGCGTCGGAACCGGTGAGAGCGACGAGCAGCTCTCCGTCTTCTGATCGGACTTCGCTCGACAGGCGGATCCGGGTCCCGGGCCAGACGTGCCAGCCGGTCGACGGTCCGATCGGTCCGACGAACCAGTTGACCGGGCGGAGCGTGAGCTCGGTCCCGTCGACGACTCGGATACGGGTTCGATCATGGAGGTTCCCGAGCTCGTCCACGGCGCGGATGGTGAACGTTCCGGGTTCCATCGCCAGCAGTGGGGTTCGAGCGTCGGATGCCGGAGCCGTCCCGAGCCCCGGGTCCACTTCGATGCGCGCTCCGGGCACGTTCAGGTAGTCCGAGCCCGACGCGCTCGCCTCGACGAAGCGGACCCAGCCGCGGGCACCGGTTGCCAGCGGCGGGAGCTCGTCCGTCGGCGGCTCCGCCCCTGCAGGCGCGGGTGCGAGGAAGAAGCGAGGGCCGCCTCTCGGCGCACAGCGCTCGCCTGCCGGGCATCGTCCGCTACTCGCGAGGTCGCCCTCGACCTCCGCGTCGGTTTCGGTACAGGCGAGGATCGCGAATCCGATCCATGCCGCGCTGGCGCCGACGACCACCCGCTTCATCCATGTCATGGGGCAGCTGAGCTGCTCGATCCGTGCCAGTGGCGTTTGACCGATTCGTCGGCGATGAAGACCGGTTCGTGGCACGCATCGGCACGCACCGACAAGCCCGACCCGGGCGCGATCGCCGCACCTTCGCTCTCGTGCAATGCTCCCGCCGTGGTCGCCTTCCACCCACGGTCCACCGACCGGCTCTGGCTCCTGATGCCCCCGCCCGCGGAGGCGGACGCCGTGCTGCGCTACTTCGAGCGCAACCGCGCACACCTCGAGCCGTGGGAGCCGGCGCGGCCGGAGGGCTTCTACACGGAGAAGTTCTGGGCGGACCGGCTGACCCAGAACCGGCAGGAGCTCGCCGACGGAACCGCGATGCGGCTCTTCGTCGTCAGCCGAGCGGTCGGCCCCAGCCATCCGGACCGGGTCATCGGGAGCTGCAACTTCAGCAACATCGTCCGGGGCGCCTTCCAGAGCTGCACCCTCGGCTACGGACTCGACCATCGTCACGTGGGGCAGGGGCTGATGGAAGAAGCGCTGCGGGCCGGGATCCCGATGGCCTTCGAGCTCTTCGACCTGCACCGGATCCAGGCGAACTATCAGCCCACCAACGAACGGAGCGGCAAGTTGCTCCGCCGACTCGGCTTCGTCGTCGAGGGCTACGCGCGCGACTACCTGTGCATCGACGGACAGTGGCGCGACCACGTGCTCACGTCGAAGCTCCGCGGCGCCTGAACGAAGCGATGCAACGCTCGGCGGGGACCCGCGCACTGGGGAGGCGTGCGTGGTGGAATCACTCTCCTGATCGTCTTCGCTCCGAGCCTCGCCTTCGCCCAACCCGAAGGTGTGGTGCTCCCGGAGCTCACGGAGTTCGTCGAAGCGGAGCGTCCGCCGGGGGCGACCGAGGGCGCCGAGATCATCGTCCAGATCGACATCGACGTGGACGGGCGAGTCACTCGCGCGGAACCGACGGTTCCCACGGGGTCGGCCTTCGAGACCGCGGCGCTGGACGCCGTGCGTCGCTTCGTCTTCACCCCCGCCACGCGCGACGGCGAGCCCATCGCGGTCTCCATCCGCTACCGCTACGTGTTCGAAGCGGCCCCGCCGCCCCCCGCCGAACCCTCATCCTCACCCTCACCCTCACCCTCACCCTCACCCTCACCCTCACCCTCACCCTCACCCTCACCCTCACCCTCACCCTCTGAGTCCGAAGAACCCGAACCCGCGCCAGAAGAAGAGCTCGAGTTCGGCGCCACCATCGCGGTCGAAGCGCCGCCGCGCGAGCCCACCGCTCACCGCATCGACGCGCGCGAAGCGGTCGAGACCGCGGGCACGATGGGCGAAGTCCTCCGCGGCGTGGAGCTCATGCCCGGCGTCTCTCGCCCGCCGCTCAACGAGCCGGCGCTCCTCGTCCGCGGCGCGGGCCCGGAGGACTCACAGGTCTTCCTCGCCGGCGCGCCGGTCCTGCTGCTCTACCACTTCGGCGGCTTCCGGAGCTTCTTCAACTCCCACCTGATCGACGACGTCACGCTGGTCCCCGGCAACTTCTCGGTCCGCTACGGGCGCGCGCTCGGGGCCATCGTCGAGGCGCGCCCACGCGACCCGAAGAACGACCGATGGCACGGCTTCTTCGACCTGAGCATTCTCGACGCCTCGGCTGCGGTGGAGGGGCCCATCGGCGAGCGTGGCAGCGTCGCGGTCGCCGCACGACGGAGCTACGTCGACCTCTTCTTCGACGCGATCGCCGGCGATGGCTCCTCCACGGTCACCGCGCCGGTCTACTGGGACTATCAGACCCTCGCGACCGTGCGTGTCTCCCGCCGAGACACGCTGCGCCTCCGCGCCTACGGCAGCCGCGACCGGCTGAAGATCATCACCGACCGACCGGCCGACGACGACCCGCGCCTTCGCGGCGCCATCGGCATCGACCTGCAGTTCCACCGGCTGCAGCTCGAGTGGGACAAGCGCTTCGACCGCGTTCGGCAGCGCATCTCGGTCGGCGCCGGCGCGATGATGATCGACACCGAGATCGGTCAGCTCTCCGCGCTCAGCACGACCGGCCCCGAGGTCTTCGCGCGCAGCGAGTGGCGCTTCCGCGCGAACGAGCGCTGGAGCCTCACCGGTGGCCTCGACTTCCACTACGTCGGCGCGAGTCTCGAATACACGGGCGAGCAGACGGGCCCCGGCACCGGCGACCCTGGTGGCTTCGACCCGACGAACCCGGGGCAAGAGGTCCACGTCGACGAGTACATCAACATCATCCGGCCGGCGGCCTACCTCGAGCTCGACCTGCGTCCGCTCCCGCCCTGGTCGATCGTGGTCGGCCTGCGCACCGACTACAGCAGCGACATCGACTCGGTATCGGTCGACCCGCGGCTCAGCACCCGCGTGGACGTCACCGACGACACCGTGCTCAAGGCCGGCGTCGGACTCTTCTCCCAGCCACCGGGCTACGAGAACGGCTACGCCATTCCGGGCATCGGCAACCCGAACATCGGCTACGCGCGAGCGCTGCACACGACGGTGGGCGTGAGCCAGGAGCTCGCGGACGACGCGCTGCGCCTCGGCGTCGACGGCTACGCGAAATGGCTCGACGGACTCCCGGTCGCGCCGGACGACGGCAGCGAGCCGGTCGTCGACGAAGGGCGTGGGCGCATTCTCGGCACCGACGTCTACGCCGAGCTGCGGCTCCCGAGCTTCGTCGCGCGCATCAACTACTCGTACATCCGCAGTCAGCGCCGGGGCGAGAGCGGCGGGCTCCGCCCCTTCGACTACGACGTGCCGCACGCGCTGACCGTCTCTTCGACCTGGAACGTCGGTCGCGGCTGGCAGCTCTCGCTCGCCTTCCGCGCCACCTCGGGCAACCCGGAGACACCGGTCATCGGGTCCGTCTACGACGCGGACAGCGGTCTCTACCGGCCGGTCTTCGGCGAGCTCAACAGCGCACGCCAATCGCCCTTCCATCGCCTCGACCTGCGGGTGCAGAAGAGCTGGACCGTTCGCGCGGGGCGCATCTCCCTCTACCTGGATCTCCAGAACGCCTACGACGCGCGGAACCCCGAGTACACGGTCTACGGCTACGACTACCGGCAGACGACGACGGTGTCGCAGCTGCCCATCTTCCCCAACCTCGGGGTGCGAGGAGAGCTCTGATGCGACGACTCTGGCTGCCGATCCTGCTGCTCGTCGGTTGCACCGGCGACCTCGACCCGCCCTACCGCCTCGAGCGCGTTCGGGTGCTCGCGGTCCAGACGACCGTGGAAGGCACCGACCGCCGGGCCACGCCGATGCCTGGCGAGTCCGCGACCGTGCGCTGGCTCGTCGCCGATCCAAGCGGCACGGAGACGCCGCTGACCTGGCGCATGCGTGTCTGCGTCGAGCAGGGCTGCGCCACGGGCTCCATCGTCGAAGAAGAGGGGGCCGGCGTGCCCACGCTGACCTTCGTCGTTCCGGCCGGCGTCGAAGGGTCGCTCCACGTCGAAGGCATCGGCTGCACGGAAGGCGCGCTCCCCGCGTCGCCCTTCGAGCGCTGCGTCGGCGCCACGGTGCTCCCGGAGGTCGTCGAAGCCTCCATCCCGATCGCGCAGAGCCCGGACGAGTGGAACGACAACCCCGACGCCATGGGCTTCGACGTCACGATCGACGGCGCGCTCTGGCCGGAGGGCGACCCCGACTGCGCGCTCGCCGACGCGCAGCCGATGGTGGTCGCGGACGAGGAGCCCATCGCGGTCGCCTTCGCGGTCGACGACTCCGAGCGCGAGGCCGAGGTGCCCTTTCTCCTCAGTCACGTGGTCACGGAGGGGGAGCTCGACGCGCACTTCGCCGTGCTCGACGCGGGTGAGCCGAACGCACCGCTCGCGTTGCCCTGGACCCCTTCGGTGGACACCGAGGGCTCGCGCTCGGCGACGCACCTCTTCGTGGCCCGCGACGGTCGCGGCGGTGTCGCGTGGACTCGCCGCGTGGTCTGCGTGCGCGAGAACCCGAGCTAGAGATCGTCGAGGAAGGCCTGCAGCTCGCCCTGCGCGTGGGCGTCGCCGGCGTTTCGAGCCCGTTGCAGACCGCGCTCCGCCCAGTCCTTCGCGGTGTCGAGGTCGTCGAGCTTCTCGGCGACCTGCGCGGCCATGAGATAGGTGGGCACGTAGTCCTCGAAGCGCTCGGCGACCCTCCCGAAGAGCTCGAGCGCCTTCGCGAGGTCGCCCTGCGAGCGGTGCTCCATCGCGTGCGCGTAGTGGACGAAGGGGTCGGTGCTCCCCTTCTCGATCATCGTCTCGAGCATGGCGAGACGCTTGGTGGGATCGGACATCAGTCCTCGCTCCGCACCACGCCGAGGTAGGGCAGGTTCCGGTAGAGCTGGTCGTAGTCGAGCCCGTAGCCGATGACGAAGACGTCCTCGATGGTGAAGCCGAGGTAGTCGATCTCGATGTCGACGGTCGTCCGCGCCGGCTTGTGGAGCAGCGAGGCGAGCTTCACCGACTTCGGCTTCCGGGTCGCGAGGTTCTCGAAGAGGTACTCCATCGTCAGACCGGTATCGACGATGTCCTCGACCACGATCACGTGCTCGCCCTCGATCGCGCGAGTGAGGTCGCTGGTGATCTGGACCACGCCGGTCGAGGTCTCGCCCTCGTAGGAGCGGAGCCCGAGAAAGTCCATGCGGCAGGGGATGCTGATGTGCCGGACCAGGTCCGCCGCGAACATGAAGCTGCCCTTGAGCACCGGGACGATCACGACCTCCTGGCCTGCGTAGTCCTGGCTGATCTGCTTGCCCATCTCCTCGACCCGCTTGGCGATCGTCTCGGCGTCGATGAGGGTGTCGATGGTCGTCATGCCGCGCCGTACGATCGATGGGCGTGGGCTGTCAACGCTCGACCTCGTTCAGGGACCAGAGACCCAGCGGCTCGCGATGTCGATCGCGGCCCGAAACACCTCCGGCAGCTGCGCCGTGACCAGCGAGAGCGCGAGGAGCGCGGCCGCGACCCCGGTCGCCGCGCGCAGCGGCATGCCAGCGAAGAAGACCGGCACCTGCGGGGCGCTGCGGGCCAGCAGGCCCAGCGAGACCTCGACCGCCACGATCGCGGCCGCGGCCGGCGCGGCGATCGCGAGCGCGAAGGCGAGGGCCGAGCCCGTGAGCTGAGCCGCGCCGAGCGCGAGTCCCTGCGCCCGTGGCGCGAGCTCGACCATGCCGACCGGGGCGACACGCAGTCCTTCCGCGAACGCCGCGAAGGCGATCCGATGGCCGCCGAGGCTCAAGAAGAGCGCGATGCCCATGAGCATGTGCAGATCGCCGAGCGGGCTGGTCCGCTCGCCGGTGTTCGGCGCGATCACCTCGGACATGGAGGCGCCCCGCCAGGTGTCGGTGAGCCGTCCGGCCCAGTCGAGGGCGAAGAAGGGCAGGGCGGTCGCGATGGCGAAGAGGGCGCCGATCATCGCCTCTCGCAGCACGGCCACCGCGTAGCTGGCCCCACCGAGCTCCATCACCGCGACCCGCGCCTGCGGGAGCGCGAGCGGCGTGAGCGCCGCCGTCAACGCGAGCACGAGCGCGGCGCGGATCATCGGTGGCGTGCGGCGCAGCGAGAGCCAGGGCGCGAGCACGGTCAGCGGGCCGACGCGCGCGGCGACCAACCCGCCGACGGCGAGCGTCTCCTGAACGGCGGTCTCCCCGCCGAGCAGCCGCAGTAGCGCCTCCACCGCGCGACTCTACATCGAATCTCGGAGCGCACGAGGAGCCGTCCCAACCAGGGGACTCATGCGCAAAATCAACCGTTTGGTGTGAGCGCGAGGTGTATAAATCGCGTCATGCGCAATTTCGCCTCGCTCCTCGTCCTCGCCCTTCTGACGGCCGGCTGCGGTGACGACGATGACCCCACCACGGACGACGCGTCGGTCGACGTCGACATGGGCGACGACCGGGTGGACGGGGGGGACCCGAGGACGGACGGAGGCTCGCCGGATCTGGGCACGATGGACGACGCGGGCATGGAGGGCGGCTGGCCGACCACGCCCACGGATCTGCCCGCACCACCGGCGCCGGTGCTCGCCAACCCGCACACCGTTCAGGCGGTCGAGACGAGTGGCGGACATGTGGTCGCTCTCTTCCGCGCCGGACCGTACAGCGAGCGCGACTACGTGGCGGTCTACGATGCGGACGCGAGCGCCTGGGGGGCGCCGCGCCTCTTGCCCGGTCGCGACGCTCACGTCGCCGCGAGCGACACGAGCGCCATGGTGGTCTACGCCGACTGCGATCGCAGCGCATGCAGCAACCCGGGCGTCGACTTCTTCGCGGAGCGCTACACCGAAGCGGATGGCTGGGACGCGGCGGTGCAGGTGGACGATCTCGACCCGGGCTCGCCCTACGCGTCCATGGTCGACACGCAGGTCTACCGACCGTTCGTCGCTGGTGACGGAGTGGGCGGTTTTCTCGCCGCCTGGAACGTCTCGGGCCTGAGCCTCCTGCGCGAGTTCACGGGCGATGCCTGGCAGACCGAGCTGGGTCGCAGCGGCTCGGTGACCCAGGACGCCGTCTACGTCGTCGGCCACGCGCCGCGCCGCTACGTCGCCATGCTCAACCAGGACCTGGGGAAGACGGAATCCATCGTCGACGGAGTGCTGGTCGAGGGGCCGGACACGAGCGGCTTCGTCGGCCGCACCGTCGGGGTGGTCAACGGCGATCGCGTGGTGTTCGGCACCCACCGGGGTCTGCTGATGGAGGCCGAGTGGAACGGCACGGCCTACGACTGGTTCGAGGTGCCCACGCCGGACGCGCGTCAGCAGGACCTGGAGATGGTCGCCACCGATGGCACCCACGACATCTGGCCCCACTGGGTCGGCACCTCCGCGTCCGCCGGCTACCGCCTCTACACCCAGGCCTTCGTGCGCCACGACACGAGCGGCGACGGGAGCGGCACGTACGAGTGGACCGAGATCTCGGTCCGCGACGAGAGCGCGAGCGACCTGCACACGGTGCCCTGCGGCGTGGTCGCGCTCGACGAGGGAGCGCTGGTGTTGATGTGGGAAGGCGACGCCACCATTCGTGACGATCAGCCCTGGAGCTTGCTCGCCGTCCGCGTCGGCTTCGACGCCAACGACGCCATCGTCGTCTCCGAGCCGACCACCTTGGCCACCCTGACGAGCGTCGAGCGAGAGGCCCGCGAGCTCCCGGTGGCCGCCGTCCGCGAGGGCTCCGCGATCCGCATCGCCTGGCTCGACCCGAGCGTCGGCCTCCGGCAGGTGGTCGCCACCGACGCTCCGGCCATGGGCGGAGCGGGCATCGACGCCGACGCGGCGACCTCGGCGGTCGCAGACGGTCGCTTCGGCTCGGGCCCGACCGTCGTCGACGTCGACGGCTCGCGCTTGGCCTTCGGCGACTTCAGCGCCACGGAGGCGGAGGTCGCGTTCGTGGACGGAACGGGCGATCGTTTCGTGCCGTTGCAGAGCGACGTGCCCGCCGACTGGCGGCGGGGCGCCGGTCGCCCCTGGGCGGTCGGAACCGACGTGCGGGCGCTCTGGCAGCAGGAGTTCCTCGAGTCGCGCATCGTGGTCGGGCTGAGCTCCGACGGAGCGACCTGGACCACCGATTTCGTCGGTCCCACCGCCTTCGACGGGCGAGGGCAGGTGGTGGCGCTCGGCGGCGACGACGCCGCGTTCGCGACCTTCCGCGAGGCCGGCGGGAGCACGCTCCCCGAGTCGCTCCGGCTGACGCATCGCGCCGGCGACGGGACGCTCACCGAGCGCGACGTGCCGGGGATGGGTGACTGGGTCCGAGATCTTCGCCTCCACGCGTTCGACGGCGGCTTCGTCGCCATTTGGCTCGAGCGCATCGGAAGCGAAGGCATCGTGCGCTGGAGCGCCTTCTCGGCCGGCAGCTGGAGCGCTCCCGCGACCCTGGCGACGGACGCGCTCACTCAGCTCGAGAGCGGTCGATCCCCGGCCGGAAGCAGCGCGAGCGACGACGGGGTCGTCGCCTACTGGTTCGGGGGAGCCGACCTGCAGGCGGCGGTGCTCACGGACCTCGGCGCGGGCTTCGGCGCGCCGACCGCGATCCGCACGACGACGACGGACACGGTGGCTCGCATGGAGAGCGCGAGTGGCGCGGGTGGCACGCTCTTGGTCTGGCGCGAGGAGAACGGCTCCGCCGAGACGACCTACCTGGCTCGGGTCTTCGCGGGAGGCTCGTGGGGCGACGTCACGGAGCCCTTCGGGACCCTGACCGACGCGCCCGACGCCTACCCGGTCAGCGCCACCGATGCGGGCTTCGCCGTCGGCTACGCGGACGGCACCGGGGTCGCGGTGGCCCAGTGGGACGGCTCGAGCTGGGCGGCCGAGCGACCGCTCGCCGCCGACGGCTTCGACGCCAACTCCCTGGCGCTGCTCTGGTCGGCGGCGGGCCTCCGGGTGCTGGCGATCGACGAGACCGACGAGACACTCGACCATGCGCTCTTCGCCGATGGTAGCTGGGCCGCCGCCGAGTCGGGCGATCTCGAGGGGCGCGGTGCCGACCTCGAAGGCAATGGAGAGCTCGCCGCCATCAACGACGACGGCGAGGTCGCGCTCCTCTCCTACGGCGACGAGGGCGACTCCTCGCTCGAGCTCTGGGTCGTCGGCGACGGGACCTTCACCCGCCACGAGCTGGGCGACGGTTACCGCGGCGCCCCGGGGGTCGCGCCCAACGGCCGCTTCGTGGTGCTCTTCCAGCGTCAGAGCGCCGCGGGCACCGTGTCGCTCGAGGCGCGCGCGGGCTTCTGAATCAGAGAGCGTCGACCGGGACGCTGACCCAACCGGTGAAGGTCGACCGGAGCTCGCTCAGGCGGAACCCGTCGGTCTGAGCCGGCGCGTTCCACATCGTCACCCGCGCGGAGGCGCCGACGCTCAGGCTGTCGCGATCGTCGAAGACGAGCGTCGAGCGATCCTCGCTCGAGTCCCACACCTCGACCACGGCGTGCGGGCCCTGGGCCGAGAGGTCCACCACGCCGCCGCTCTGCGAGAGCTCCGGGATGGCCTCGGGGGTCGGAGCGACCAGCGCCTCGACCGCGTCGCCCATGGCCGCGCGAACCACGGCCACCGACTCCGCGCCATCCTCGCGGGTGGCTCGCGTGACGGCCCATCGCCGGGAGCCCTCGAACTCGCCGGTCGCCGCGGGCAGCAGGAAGCGGGTCTGCCCTTCGTGCGCACCGAAGAAGAAGATGGCGGAGCCCAGACCGACGCCGGGCACGCCGACGACCCGATCGCTGCCGGGCACCGGGCCGGGGAGGTCGAGCTCGATCGCCGAGAGCGCGCTCGCCGGCAGGGGCGCCACCACGACGTCGGCGATCTCGTCGGCCCCACTCGGGACGACCACGCCGGAGAGCGCGAACGAGAGTGGGGTGACCACGTCGTCGTCGGTCTCGGTGGTGCCCTGGTCGTCGATCGCTTCGATCTGCGCGAAGAATCGGCTGACCACATCGGGTGCCACGCGCATCGCGAACGCACAGGGGTCGGTCCCATCGCAGATGCTCGGCAGCATCGGGTCGGGAAGGGTGACTCGACCACCTTCCGTCGCCACGCCCACCCGGGTCCGCAGGATTGCGCCTTCGGGGACCTCGATCGCGTCCAGGCCCGTGACCGTACCCGAGACGCGCCGCAGCGTGGGCGCGGGGCGCATCGCCACGGTGACCACTTCGGCACTCGTACCCACGTAGGCGGTCGTCTGATACCCCTCGGCGCTGACCTCGATGCGATCCGGCGCCTCGCCATCGATGACGATCGAGCCGTCCTCGGCCGTCGCGCCCACGTCGATTCCGTCGATCCGGACCAGGGCACCGCCGATCGGCGACCCATCGTTCAGGTCGTGGGCCGTGATCGTGACGGTGCCCGCGAACGTTCCGCGGTACCCTCCGCCGGCCACGACGGGAGCGTCGTCCGAAGAGCCAGTGCATCCGACGAGCAAACAGATCAAGCAAAGGGCCCGCATCGGGCGGCAAGCTAGCACGCGAGTTCACACACCGACATGGGGCCCTCTCCGGTTCGTGGGGATTCGGATGCGTTCGCGATGACCCGCTTCGGCCCACCGCCAGTGCTCACCCCGCTCATCGGGCGGGACGCGGAACGTGCGCAGCTCGCTGCGTCGTTGGGCGACGAGTCCCTGACCACCCTCACCGGGCCTCCCGGCATCGGGAAGACCCGGATGGCCGTCGAGGCCCATCGCGAGTGGGGCGAGGGTCCGGCCGTCTGGGTGGACGCCTCCAACGTGACGAGCGCGGACGAGCTCTGTGCCTCGGTCGCCGACTCGCTCGGGATGCGACTCAGCTGGGTCGATCTCGGCGACCCGGTGATGGAGCTGGCGTACGCGCTCGAGACGCGTGGCTCGATCCTGGTCGTGTTCGACGAAGCCGAGGGGGCCATCGCGGCGCTCGGCGAGGTCGTGCCGCGGTGGGCCGCCGAAGCCCCGGCCGCTCGCGTCCTGGTGACGAGCCGCGCGCGCATCGGCGTCGCCGGCGAGTCGCTGGTGGAGGTCGGGCCCCTGGCCACCGAGTCGGTGGACGGGGCGAGCGCCGGACTGCAGCTGGTGTTGCAGCACGCGGGCACCGAGCTGCCGGCGGACGCGCAGGAGCGTCAGGCGCTCGAACGCCTCGTGCTCGCGCTCGACGGCGTGCCGCTGGCGCTCGAGCTGGTCGCCTCCCGGCTGCGGGTGCTCTCGCCCTCCGAGATGCTGGAGCGCTTCGCGTCGCGCGGGTTGAGCGCCATCGAGACGCGGCACGGTCGACGCTCGCCGCTCCACGACGCGCTGCAGGACTCCTGGCAGCGCCTGGTGCCCGAGGAGCAGAGCGCGCTGGCCCGCTGCACCGTGTTCGCGGGAGCCTTCGACACCACGGCGGCCGAAGCCGTGCTCGGCGGCGACGCGGTCGACCTCCTCCACGTCCTCCGTGACCACTCGCTGCTCGCTCGTGGGGGGAACCGCCATCGGCTCTACACGCCCGTGCGCGCCTTCGCCGCCGAGCGGCTCGACGAGCTCGAGCTGCGGGAGTCGACGCTCCGCGCCCACGTGAGCCACTACGCGGAGCTCTCGCGGACCGAGGTCGCCGAGCTCCGGGGCGCGCAGCACGGTGAGGCCCTCGCGGCTCTGACGGATGCGCTCGACGAGCTGCGTGGCGCGTGGCGGGTCGCCGAGGGGAGCGAGAAGCGAGACCTCACGCTGGCGATCGTCGCCGTGCTCGCGGAGCGCGGACCGGTCGACTCGGCGCTCGAGCTCCTGGACGCCATGCCCCCCGACCCCGGCCTCCTCGTCGCCCGAGCGCGGGTCCTCGAGGTGTCCGGTCAGATCGACGACGCGCTCACGGCGCTCGCGACGGCTGCGGACGAGCTCACCGATCCGATCGAGCTGACGCTCTGCTTCGCGCGACGCGCGGCGTGCGAGCTGGCGCGCGGCGGGATCGACGCCGCGGTCGTCCACGCGGACCGCGCGCTCGAGCTGGCGCCCGAGCGGGACCCTTGCCGCGTGGAGGCGCTCCGGCAGCGGGCCATCGTCGCTCACGCGCGGGGCGATCTCGACGACGCAGCGACCCACTACGAGCGCGGTCGCCGGCTCGCCGAGGCCCTCTCGCTTCCGCAACGGGCCGCCCAGCTTCGCGCGGACATCGGCACCGTCCGGCTGCAGGAGCAGCGCTTCGACGAGGCCCGGGAGCACTACGCGGCGGCCGTCGAGTCGCTCGACCCGGCGCTGGCGCCGGTCGCGCTCGGTCTCGCGGAGGGCAACCTGGCGATCCTCGAGCAGGAGCTCGGTGACCTCGAGCGGGCCGCAGAGCTGCACGCGCGCGGCATCGCCCGACTGCAGGGAGTCGGTCATCGGCTCTACGTCGCGCATCTCTCCGCCTACGCGGGCGCGGTCGAGCACGAGCGAGGTGAGCTCGAGGCGGCCATCCCACTCTACGAGCGAGCGCTCGAGGGGCTGCGTCGCGTGGGCGACCTCCGCCTGACGGCGCTGGTCGCGGCGATGCGCGGGGCGGCGGAGGCGGAGCGTGGGCGCGTGGCGGCGGCGACCGAGGCCTTCGACGAGGCGGCCGACGCGCTCGAGCGCATCGAGGACCCCGGCATCCATCGCGCCGTCGCGCTTCATCGGCTCCACCTCGCCCTGACGGAAGAGCCGGTCGCGTCCCGGCCGAACGCGGTGGCGGAGCTCGAGTCGGCGGCCGAAGCCGAGGCCACCCATCCATCCGACGACGCACGCATCGCGATGCGCCTGCTCGACCGGCGGCTGGGGCGCGGCGCGCTCACCCTCTCGCTCTCCGACGGCAGCGTCACCTTGCCCGACGGGCGCGAGATCGATCTCGGCACCCGGGCAGCGCTCTGGCAGATCGCGGTGGGCCTGGGGAGGGCGCACGCGGAAGACCGAGCGCTCGACTCGCACGACCTGCTCGAGCTCGGTTGGCCGGGGGAGACGGTCAACGTCGAGTCGGGACTCAATCGAGTGAAGGTCGCGCTCAGCACGCTACGCAAGCTCGGGCTCCGGGAGGTCTTGGTCAGAGGGGAGGGGGGCTATCGCTTCGACCCCGACGTCCCCGTCGTGCTGACGGGGACGGAGGCTTGAGAAAGAGCGCCCCCCACCCGAACGTGGGTGGGAGTTGGAGGAAGACCGTTCGGGCGGGGGTTGGATGGCGCTCAGGGAGTCGGCGGGGTGACGCCCTCGGGACAGAGCTGGTGCCCCGCCGTCAGCGGCACGACGGTGGTGTCGTCGTCCACGGTGCGAATGAAGGCGATGAGGTTCGCCCGCTCCTCGGCCGTGAGGCTGAAGATCGCGTTGCCGGCGATGAGGTGACTCTGGAAGTCCGGGTCGCTGAGCAACTCGTCCAGGGTCTCCGCCGCGCCGTTGTGTAGGTAGGGCGCGCCGGTGGCCATGCCGAGCAGCGAAGGCACGTTGAAGCCGTCGACGCCCTGCGCGTTGCCGCCGTTCTGCCGAGTCTCGGCCGCACCGCGGTCATCGGCGCCGCCCGCCCCGAAGGTGCCGACCTCGCGGACGACGCAGAGGTGGCGCTGGGGCGCGCCGTTCGTGTCGTTGTTGATGAGCGCGGTGTCGAAGCCGAGATCGTCGAGCACGGTGGTCGCGGGCGAGACCGAGCCGAGCGAGGTGACGCCCTCGTCGGCGAAGCTCACCGCGCGGAGGTCACCGTCGACGACGGGCGTCGAGTAGCGCTCCGAGAGCGTCCAGAGGACGCCGCCGTGGCAGTTCGCGCAGCCGCCCTCGGCGAAGAGCGTGGCGCCCTCGGCCGGGTCGCCTTCGGTGACGGTCGCGCCGCGCGGGCTGCGGATCGTGCGGATGTAGGCCTCGATCTCGTTCCAGTCGGCGAGCACGCCGTCGCGCTCGTTGACGCCGGCCGACGAGCCGACGTTGAAGCCGTTCTCGGGGTTGCCGGGGCCACCCGCGCCGAGGAAGTCGATGCGGTTCGCGGTGTCGAGGCCCGCGTCGGTGACGATGGCGCCCACGCCGTTCGCGACGCCACGGGTGTTGAGCTCGAAGTCGTGGACCTCGTCGAAGATGGCGGTCCAGTTCAGGATCCGCTGGGTGCTCTGGGACCGGTCGAAGGTCGCCGAGGTGTCGCTGGTCTGTCGCGGACCGGCCGGGAAGGTCCACGTCACGTTGTCGGTCGTGCCCGACGGGTGACAGCCCACGCAGCCGACCCAGGCGCCGGTGGACCAGCGCGCGAGGCCGGTGTTGAAGAAGCGCTGACCCCGGAGCGCGTCGAACTCGCTGGTGCCGGCGCTGGGCAGCGGCGCCGAGGTGACCTCGAGCTCCTCGGTGGTCTGGCTCGGCAGGTCGATCTGGCTGACCGAGCGACCGACCTCGTTGTAGGTGTAGGCCTTGCCGCCGGTGATGGCGATGCCGGTGGGCGACGGGCCGGTGGCCAGGAAGTTCGTCCCGGTGGGCGAGCCCGCGGTGGGCGGCTCCGGCGCCAGGTCGATGCGAAGGACCATGTTCGCCGTCATCACCGAGAGGTAGCCGAAGGTCGTGCCGGGCACGAAGGCGATGCCGGTCGGAACGGCGGCGAAACGCTTCTCACCTTCGAGGGCCGCGACCATCTGGTTGAGGTTCAGCTCGCGGGTGACCGAGTCGTCCGCGATCGCGACCTCGTAGAGCAGGCCGTGAATGTTCTGGCGGAAGTCGGTCGTCGTCCCGAAGGGCTCCGGCGAGGCACCGACGGCGGTCACGTAGAGGTGATCCTCGTGGACGGTGCAGGCGTAGAGCTGGTTCGGGAACGCGCCGGTGTTCGCGGCGTCGATCTCGGCGTTGATGCCGGTGACGTCGATGGGGTCGAGGGTGATCGTCGACGCCACGGTGGTGATGTCGCTCGCGTCGAGGTGGAAGACGCGCGCCTCGCGGCCGCGGTCGGTGGCCTCGGCCTCGCCCTCGATCGCGCGGGAGTAGAAGTCGGTGACGTAGACCGTCTCGTCGTCGTCCTCGCCGTCGCCGTCGTTGGTGACGCAGACCGCGTAGGGGTTGCCGCCGAGGGCCACCGTCGCGGTGACCGAGCGGCTGGCCGTGTCGATCACGCTGAGGGTGCCGTCGACCCAGTTGGTCACGTAGAGCGTCGCGCCGGTCGGCGAGAGCGCCGCCAGGCGGGGCTCGGAACCGACGGCGATGGTGGTCGCCTCGGTCGGGGAGCTGCCGTCGGCGCCGGTGATGACCGAGACCGTCTGGTCCGCCCGGTTCACCACGTAGGCCTCGGTGCCGTCGGGGGAGAAGGTCACGGAGGCGGGCTCGTCACCCACGTCCACGCGGCCACGCTCGGTGAGGGTGCCCGCCTCGAAGAAGGTCACGCTGTCCGACGCGAAGTTCGCGACGGCGATGGTGTCACCGACCTCCGCTGCGGCGATCGAGGAGCCTTGGCTGGGCAGGGTGGCGACCGTGTCGACGCCGCCATCCTCGTCGCCCGCGTCCTCTGCGGCCGCGTCGACCTCGATGCCGCCGCCGTCTTCGCCGCCGGCGTCCATGCCGTCGCCGTCGCCGCCGTCATCGTCACCGCATGCCGTGAGGCACAAGAGCCCCACACACATCCAACTAAGCCAGTTCAAACGCATCGCGCCTCCTCCTGAGTTCGATTCCAAACGCCAGGAACGTGGCCCCTGGTGGGGAGGAGGCGCAGTTAAACCGGGTAAAACCCGTCGGCTCCCGGTCGCTTCCGGAGGACCGTCGCCATCTGGGGGCTCGACTCTCCCGCCGGCCAGGGAGGCGTGGGCCGAGGGAGGCGCGACCGCGCTCAGGGAGCGGCGTACACCCGGCGGGTCACCCCTCCGAGCGCGTAGCCGCCATCGGTCGTCCGCAGCCGGGTGGGCTGGCTGGGGTCGTCTTCGATGGCCTTGCGAAGCGCGCGAATCGACACGTGGAGCTTCGGATCGTGCCGAATCGGGTGGTAGCTCGGATCCTCCCACGCCTCCTGGATCAGCGTCTCCTTGCTCGCCTCTCCACCGTGCCTCAACAGCGTCGCCAGCACGCGGACCAGCAGCGGCTTCTTGGCGAGGCGGATGGTGCGACCATCCGGAAGCCATACGATCGAGCGAAGCGTGTCGAGCCCCCAGCCGGCGGCATCGGAGTCGTCCGACCCGAGGGTCTCGACTCGTCGATCCGCCCACGCCGTTCGGGCCGCGGCGAGCACGAGCTCGTCCACCGCGTCCAGCGGCGCCGGCAGACCGAAGAGCGAGCGCGCTCGGCGCGCGGCGCGGGGGGCGGTGTGTCCCTCGCTCGCGAGGCGCTCCAACACCGCGGGATCGTCGTGCCCCTCGTAGAACGCGACGTGGAGCCGAACGCGTGGCGAGTCCAAGGCTTCGCTCCGTTGCGCGAGCGCGGCGGTCACCTTCGAGAGCTCGTCGAAGGCCAGCGAAGCGAGCAGCCCGTCCGCGAGCAGGAGCAGCGCCTCGGCTTCGAGGACGCGGAGATCCGCGTGCGCTGCTTCCTGGCTCACCCGTCGGGCCGCTTCGATGGCTTCGGAAGGGTCGCCCTGGGCGAGCTCGCGGCGAGCGGAGCGCAGGGCGACGCGCAGCGTTCGTTCCCGCTCCGACTGCCACGGGGAGGCGGTGGGCGGGTCGTCGAGCTCCGCGCTCGAGTCTCCCTCGCGCCGGGCCGCGAGCTCCTCCGTCAGGCGCTCGAGTCGCTCGGCGATCGCGACGTCCCCATGGCGCGCGAGGGTCGCCCCATGCTGGAGCGCCGCCTCGAGCCCGGCGAGCTCACCGACCGCCAGGCGCCGCGCGCCGTCGAGCTCGATGACCAGTGGGCGCAGCACCGAGGTGCCTCGCGCGAAGGGGCGCACGAGCTCGATGAGCTCGCGTGCGTCTCCCAGCGCTCCTCGGTCGATGGCCACCCTCGACCGAAGCAGGAGCGCTCGACGCGACAGGAAGAGCGCCGCGCGACCGCCCCGAGGGGTCGTCAGCACCCGCTCGACCAGCTGGTCCGAGCGTACGCTCTCGCCCAGCCGGTAGTGGGCCATGGCGACGTCGAGGAGAGCCTCCGCGTCATCGTCTTCGGTCAGCCGCGCACCGACGGCCGCGACCGTCGCCGACGCACCGTCGGTCTCGAGGCAGGCGTCCAACAAGGCCAGCAGCGCCGCGGTCGCGCTCGAGCCGTCGGCGTGGAGAGCGAGCTCGGCGCGGGCGTCTGCCGCCCGCCCCAGGTGCAGCGCACATCGAGCCGCGAGCCGACGTGCTTCGGACTGCAGCGCGTCCCCCGCGGCGGCGACCTCGAGCGCGATGCGGCGCGCTTCCTCCCGCTCGCCCAGGAGGAACTGGGTCGCCGCCCACGCGAGCTGGTCCTCGGTCTGGGTGAAACGCGGTGGGCGGACCGCGCCGAGCACCGTGGCGTTGCCGAGCTCGGCCGCGCAGCGAAGCTGCCAGAGCCCCATGCGCGGATCGGTGGCGTGCTCGACCAGCTGCCAGATGCGAGGCGCGTAGCCCAGGCCGATCAGGTCGTGGCCGCGCTCCTGGAGAATCGCCACGAGCGAGTCGAGGTCGCCGAGCCGTCCATGGAGTCGCAAGGCCTCGAGGACCGCATCGGGCTCCTCTCGAGCCGACAGGAGCGTTGCCAGTCGCCGCTGCAGCGTCGAGCGCCCGGCCGTGCCCGCAGGGAACAGGAAGTCGCCGACCTGGTCGTGCACCCGGAGGCCGTGGTCGTCGAAGAGCAGACCCCGGGTCACCAGCGCCTCGAGCTCCGCCTCGTCGGGGAGGGTCACCAGCGATGCCACGACTGCCCGCGGGAGCGGGGCCTCGAGGCACGCCAGGGTGGTGAGCAGCTCGCGCGCGCCCTCGGACACCGACTCGAGCACTCCGGCGCGCGTCAGCGCCAACCCCTCGGCCCCGGCGGCCAGGTACTGCTGGAGGAACCATGGAGAGCCCGCCGCTGCGTTCACGGCGGCCTGGAGGTCGGCGGCGTCGGTGCCGGGTCGCAGCATGCGCGCCATCTCGGCCAGCGCCGAGTGGCCCATGCGATCGAGCGCGAGCGTCTGGCCCTCGAGCGCCGTGGTGGGCAGCTCCGCCCGGGTGGTCGCGATGAAGCGGCTCTCGCGCGCGTAGGCGGAGAGTTGGCGCAGCAGCTCGGCCATCTCACCGCGGTCAGTGTGCTGCAGGTCGTCGAACACGACCCAGAACGGACCCTCTTCGGCGAGATCGAGCGCGAGCTCGGTGAGCTCTTCGGGGTCGCCTCGCAGACCGGCGATGTCCACCGAGTCCTCGACGCCAGCTGCGCGGGCGAGGGCATGCGCGAGGGCCAAGCGCACCTGGTCGGGCGCTTCGCCCTCGGCGATCGGGAGGTAGAGGGTTCGCTCGCGGGCCTCCGGGAACGCCGCCTGGAGCGCCCGCAGCACCAGCGCGGTCTTGCCGATGCCTCCGGGGCCCGAGAGCACGGCGACCGGTGAGCGCTCGAGCGCGTTCACGAGCCAAGCGATCGCCTCTTCCCGTCCGACGAACACCGCCGGCGGGTTCGGCAGGCGATGCCTCAGCGGGATGCGGCTGCGGTTGGTCGAGCGGCTCACCACGGACCGGGTCAGAAGCTTCCGTGGACGGAGAGGCCACCGAGCGTCGGCGTGAGCGTGGCGGTCGGCTCGTCGTCACCACCCCGCACGAGCTCGAGCGTCAACCAGGTCGCGCCGGCGACGCAGAGGGCGCCCCCGACGGCGAAGAGGACGTTGGCCACGGTGGCGAGGCGGTCGGCGTCTTCCCCTCGCGCGACCTTGGTGAGGTGCACGGGCTCGTCCGCGGCCGCGTCGCGCTCGTTCCGTGCGAGCACCCCGAAGACGACCCCGGCTCCGAGCGTCGCGCCGCCGGTCGAGAGCACCAAGAAGGGCCAAGGGGTGGGGCCCTCCGCCTCGGCCGCGCGTGCTTCGGCTCGCTCCCGTCGTCGCCGTTCCTCTTCCGTTTCGCGTGCGAGCCGCTCGCGCTCGTCGATCTTCGCGCGCAGCGACGCGATCCGCGTCTCCATCGCCGCTCGGTCGGGGGCGTCCGGGCGTTCCTCCACGTACCGTTGGTAGGCGTCGAGCGCCTCCGCATCGCGTCCGAGGGCTTCGTAGGCGCGCGCCAGGTTGTAGGTCAGCAGCGGCTCGGCGTAGAGCTCGCGCGCTTCGAGCAAGAGCGGGATGGCTTCCTCGGGAGCGCCGGCTTCGTAGTGATCGAGGGCTCGCTGGGCCAGCTCGGCGGCGCGCGCCGCGTCGGTCTCCTGCGCGGACGCTCCGGCCGGTGTCAGGGTCGCGGCGAGCAGGACGAGGAGGGGCGCGAAGGCGTCACTAGCGCGGGACGGCACCGGCCGATACTATAACGCCCTGCCACCGATGCACATGGCCGAGGAGACGACACGAATCGGTCGATACGAGGTGGTCTGTCGGCTCGCGCGAGGCGGCATGGCCGAGATCCTCCTGGGAAGGCTCACGGGTCCGAGCGGCTTCGAGCGGAGCGTGGTGATCAAGCGGATCCTCCCGGCGTATGCGGAGGAGCGGCAGTTCGTGGAGATGTTCCTCGACGAAGCTCGTATCGCCGCGCGCATCCATCACCCGAACGTGGTCCAGCATCAGGAGCTCGGTGAGGACGGAGAGCAGCTCTACCTGGTCATGGAGTACCTGGACGGGGAGTCGCTCGCGAGCGTGCAGAGACGCGCTCGCTCTCGCGACGACCGTTTGAGCTACGCCGAGGCCGTGCACGTGATCGCCTCGGCGGCGGCCGGACTGCACGCAGCGCACGAGATGACCGACCACGAGGGGGAGGCGCTCGGCATCGTGCACCGGGACATCTCACCGCAGAACCTCTTCGTGACGTATCGCGGTGGAGTGAAGGTGATGGACTTCGGCATCGCGAAGGCGAGCGATCGCATCACGACCACCGAAGCGGGCTCCCTCAAGGGGAAGATCCGCTACATGTCCCCGGAGCAGGCTCGCGGCGAGGCGCTCGACCGGCGCAGCGATCTCTTCTCGTTGGCGATCGTGCTCTACGAGCTGACCACCGGTCACGCGCTCTTCCGCCGCAACACTCCCCTGGCGAGTCTACGCGCCGTTCAGGACGACCCGATCCCGCCGCCGAGCAGCATCGTCGCCGACTATCCGCCGACGCTCGAAGCGGTCTGTCTGCGCGCGCTGGCGCGGGACCCGGGCGACCGCTACCCCGACGTCCACACGTTCCGCATCGCGCTCCTCGATGCCCTACCGGCGCTCGCCGGCGGGGGGCGCCCGGAGGAAGAGCTGGCTGCGCACATGGAGCGGCTCTTCGCCGACCGGATGGACGAGAAGCGGGAGATGCTGCGACGCGTCTCCCACGGCACGGAGCTGCACACCCCGCCGGAGCCGGAGGTGGACACTCACGTCGAGATCCCCTCTGTCGTCGTCGAGGCGAGCACGGAGGATCCGTCCACCGCACCCGAGGTCGTCGCCCCCTCGTCGAGTCGGCGGCCGGCCGCCCTCGGGGCGCTCGGGGTGGCGCTCGCGTTCGGCGTCGGTGTCGCGGGTTACGCGCTCTCCCGTGAAGACGAGAGCGTGTCCTCGACGCCGCTCGCACCCATCGAGTCGACGCCGGGCGAGACGGCGGAGAGCGCCACCGAGCCTCCCGAGCCCGCCGTCGAGGACGTCGAGGACGACGCGGCTCCGGTCCAGGTGACGATCGAGAGCGAACCTCCCGGCGCCATGGTTCGGCTGGCTGGCGACGAGGTCGGCCCGACCCCGGCGACGGTGCCCATCGCGCGCGGCACCGAGGCGGTGTCGATCGAGCTGAGCCTCGATGGATACCGGCCGCTGGTGACCGAGGTGGTCCCCGATCTGGACCAGCGCCTGCGGCTGTCGCTCCAGCGTCAACCACGCCGGCGGTCGCGACCGCCTCGCACCCCCGCCATGGAAGCGGAGATGGCGGCCGAGACCACGGCGTTCCCCCGCTTCAACTGAGCTCACCAGCGAATGGCGGCGTCGTCGATCCGAATGATCGCGCCCGCGTCCCACTCGGTGCCGATACGGAACGAGCGGAGGCCGAGGTTGATCGTGTCGGGGTCGAGAGGGCCGGACGAGGAGCTCAGCTCGTCCAAGGGGATCTGGTACCGCCGATAGCCGGCGCCCGACGCGAAGGTGAGCCGACCGCGGCCGAAGAAACGTTGACCCGAGCCCATCCCGTCGGGCGTGCTCAGGCCGATCTGGCCCCAGTAGCCGTGATCCGAGCCGCTGATGTCGACCCAGAGCTCGAGGAACGCGTTCTGGAACTGTCCGGGCGAGAGGTCGAGCTCGTAGCTCAGGTTTTCGATGCGGATGTTCTCCCAGCACGTCGGGCGAGGCATGTCGGGGTCCTCGCACACGGCGACCGGTCCGTCCGCGCCAGCCCCGCAGCGAGCGATCCACTGCCAGTAGCGGTCGCCCGTGCGCGCGCCGTCGGGGTCGTCCTCGAAGGTCACACAGACCGGGCGCGGGTTCGCGCCGTCTTCGGACTCGTGGGTCAGTGCGACTTCCCGGCTCGGTGCCGGGTTCGTACGCACACCGATGGTCGGGGCGCAGCTGAGCTCGCCGGCGTTGTCTTCTGCGACCAAGCGCACTCGGTAGGTCGTGTCGGGGTCGAGCCCGGTGATCGTCGTCCCCAGCACCGGATCGCCGTCCATCGCGTTGAGCAGCCGGTTGCGCGCGAGCTCGGGGTTGTCCTCGCTGGTCACGACCCTCAGCACCTCGCCCGCCAGGAGCGCCTCCTCGCTCGTGCCGATCTCCACCTCGTAGCCGAAGAGGTCGTCGAGCCCTTCGGCCTCCCACGAGAGGCGGGCCTGGTTCGGGGTGACCCAGTCGGTCCGCAGGTTGGTGAGGACGACCGCGCCGTTGCCGCAACGACCGAGCCCACCCTCGACGCACGTGTCGGTCAGGGGATCGCACACCCAACCCTCGGCGCAGGGGCAACTCGCTCCCTCGAGGTCCAGTGGCTTCAGAACGCAGGCGGTCGTGCAGCAGAGGAGGAGAGCAACGCGAATCACTTGGATGGGAGCTTACACCGAACCCCCCCTGGACGCTGGCGTCGGCGGTCTCAGCTAAGCGGCAATTAGGGAGCGTTCGTCGCCCACCAGCGGGGGCTCGGTACGGTGGGCCCATGCTACAGCGAACGCTCCGGCTCGCCCTCGCGACCTTCGGTCTCCTCTCCGGCGCCGGATGCGGCACGCAGGGCGAGAGCGCCCCTGGTCCCGACCTCGCGACGCCCCCTTTGGACGGGGGGACGGTCACCGAGCCATCGGATCTCGGCCCCGGTGACCTCGGCGGGATCGACGCGGGCGAGCCCGACCTGGGGACCCCGTTCGAGCCCTACTACGCCGACGGGTTCGAGACCTACGAGGATGGCCAGGGCCTGAGCGGTGTCGCCTTCGGCTCCGCCGGTCGCACCACCGCGAGCCACGAGCAGGCCGCGCGGGGCTCGATGAGCGCGCGCATGGCGATCCAGCGCGGCGACGGGGGCGGCTTCGGTCGCTGGGGCGGGATCGTCCGAATCGATCCGGTGCTTCGCGCCGGTGAGGAGGTCTGGGTTCGCCTGGACGTCTACTGGCCGAGCAGCTTCGAGTTCTCCGCCAGCCCGTGGATGAAGTTCCTCCGTCTCCACTCGCGCTTCGCCGACGGCAGCAACGGCGGATACAACGACCTCTACGTCGACGAGGCCGACCAACGGCGCAGCGTGCTGCGGACGATCAAGGAGATCCACGACCAGTGGGAGGTCTACGGCGGAGAGCCGATCCCCCGCGACCGATGGGAGCGCTACGAGATGTACCTCTCGATCGACGACGTGCCCGCCGACGAAGGGGGCAGCGGCCGCGTTCGAATCTGGCGGGACGGCGAGCTGATCTTCGATCGCGCGGACGTGCCGACCATTCCGGACGCCGAGGGAGACATCGACGCGTTCTACCTCTTCACCTACTGGAACAACGAGCTGCCGCCCGACAATCACTGCTACATCGACGACCTGGTGATCGCGACCAGCGCGAGCCCGCCGACGAACCTCGACGCGGACGGGAACCGCACCATCGGCGACTGGGTGGGGCCGTGAGCGGGTCGAGTCGAACGGCGTGCCTGCTGGCGCTCTCGCTTCCCGTGGTGGCGAGCGCGCAAGCGACGCACGAGCCCGCGCCCGAGGACGCCGCGATGATCGCCTCGCTCCTCGAGGGGCGCGTGGACGTGACCCCCGAGCGGGTGGTGCACGTCGCGCCTTTGCCCGGTGAGGACGGGGATGGCTCCGCCGCGAACCCGCGGCGCGATCTGATTCGCGTGGTCGCGAATGCGGAACCGGGCACCGCCATTCACCTCGCGCCCGGGGTGTATGAGATGAGCGCGATCCGTGACGCGTTCGGCCACGAGTCCTCGCGACTGAAGACCGAGAACGCCGGAGAGGCGGGGCGACCGATCGTGGTCCGAACGGAGCCGGAGGCCTACGCGGCGGGCATGACGGCGGTGCTCGACTTCGCGTATCAGAACCGCGGAGATTGGAGCAGCTCGGCCTTCGTGGTGGCGCACCGACACTGGGTCTTCGAGCGCTTCGAGATGCGTCGCGTCTACCGCCGCGGGTTCTCGGTCAACGGCTACAGCACGACGCTCAGGGAGCTCCACCTGCACCACGCCGACACCGACGGGCGCGACAACGACGCGCTGATCGTGATGCAGGCGAGCGGCGGTATGACCCGGAACGTGGTGGTGCAGAACCACCTGCACCACGTGGGCAACATCGATCGCGAGACCGACGAGCTGATCGACCGCGGGTTCGTCAACGGCGGTTGCTATTACTCGGTCACGCGCCTGTCCTACGACAGCGAGGCGCCCGCCGCGGGTCACGACGCGAGCCGCGCCGAGTGGGAGGAGAGCCTCCTGCGCCCCGACGGGCACGCCTACGTGATCGGCAACCACGTGCACGATTGCCACTACGGCCTCGGTCTCAAGAACAACTCTCGCGGGCCCTACTGGTTCCTGAGCAACGTCGTTCACGACGTGGACTACGGAGTGTTCTCCCCTTTCCGCGAGACCATCGTTCGCAACAACATCATCTACGACGCCGCGTCGGCCGGGGTGGAGCTCGGTCGCGCGCAGACCAACGGCCCGCTGCAGACGTACCTGAAGATGACCGGCAACGGCGCGCACTCCGAGGTGGCCCACAACACCATCGTCGGAGCCCGGCTGGGCATGAATTTTCGCGCGGGCTGGGGCTCGCGGGTCCACGACAACCTCGTGGTCTCCTCGGGGCAGCCGGTCGCCGTCTCCCGAAACTCCTTCGCCTGGTGGGAGGATGGATCTTGGCCGGGGATTCGTGGTGAGTACCTGCTCGGCGATCTCTCTCCCGACCATCCCTTCTGGGAGCACGTGCCCGGCTACGTTCGAGAGGCGCCCGAGGAGTACGAGCGGATGCGGCTCGAGCGGAACTGCTACGAGTCCGAGCCGGTGATCGCCGCCGCCGACTTCGTCCAGCCCGTCGCGGACATCACGGGGATGAAGTTCGACGAAGACGAGATCATGGTGAGCGAAGCCGAGCGCGCGGCGCTCTTCGTCGATGAGGAAGCGGGAGACCATCGCCTCGCCGACCCCGAGCGGGCGTGCGGCTCGCGCATCGGCACGTCCCCGGTGGCACCGATGACCGACGCCGGCGTGCCCGTCGTTGACGGGGGCGTCGGGGTCGACGCCGAGGTGATGACCGCCGACGCCGGGACCTCACCGTCGAGCGCGACCGGCGGGTGCGGCTGCCGCGTGTCCTCCGGACGGGACCGCGACCGCGCGCCGGCGTTCCTGGCCATCGTCGCTCTGGTCTGCGTCTCCCGGCGTCTGCGCCGGCGCCGCTGAGCGCTACATCAGGTCGGGGATCGCCCGCCAGAGGCGGTCCGTGAAGCGGAGGAGCTGGCCGCCCATCCAGCCGCCGCCCACCACGAGGACGGTGGCGACCGCGACCAGCTTCGGCACGAAGGAGAGCGTCTGCTCCTGCACCTGCGTGACCGCCTGGAGCAGGCCCACGACCAGTCCGATGGCCAGCGCGACGAGCAGCGGCGGACCGGACACCAGCAACACCAGGTACAGCGTCTCGGCGGTCAATCGGGTGAGCTCGGCCGGGTCCATGAGCCGACGGTAGCCCATTCGTCACGGTTCAGTCGTGCACTACTTTGCCGTTTCTGCTCCAAATCTGGCACGATCGCCGTTGGATGTCGGACGACGACGACGACGACGGCTTCATGAGTCACGCGGCCGACGAGCCGACGGCCATGTGGGGCGGCGACATGCTCGACCAACTGGGGATCGACCGGCCGCCGAGTGAGCCGCCGCCGAAAGGGCTGGCCCCGCCGTCGAAGGGGTCGTCGGTGCAGGTCTCCCTCGAGCCCGAGTCGACGTCTGCGCCGAAGGCGGCGCCGAAGAGCCAGGCGGTCCAGTGGGCGGTCCTGATCGTCGGCGCGCTCGCGCTCGCCGCGGTCGCCTTCTTCCTCGTTCGCGCCCTGCGCTGATCGTCAGCCGCTCGGCGAGAACACGACCGGGAAGCGGGTCTCGCCGCCGCCCGAGGATGCCGGGAAGCGCCAGCGGCGGACGGTCCGCTCGAGACACGCCTTCAGGCCGTTGAAGTCGTTGCCGCTCGCGGAGACGCGAGTGACCGTGCCGGAGGCACCGACGCGCACCTCGATGTCCATGCGAACGCTGGGAGCGTCCGCCGCGCCGCGGATCGACGTCTCGTAGCAGCGCTGGAGCGCGCGGCGGTTGGTGGCGGCGCCGACGACTCGGCGTACGGCGCTCGCGTCGAGCTGCTCGCGGCTGCTCGACCCACCCGAGCCCACGTTGACGCTCATCAGCGAAGGACCCCCGGAGGTGTCGCTGCCGCCGTAGCGGTCGAGGAGTGCCTGCTGAGCGGCCGTCAGCATCTCGCTGGTGCCGGTCATGGTCGTGGCGGTCATCGTCCCGGTGGTCGTGGCGCGACGCATCGTCGAGGCGGGCGCGTCGTCCGTCTCTTCGGGCTCCTCGGCCTCTTCGGGCTCCTCGGCCTCTTCGGGCTCCTCGCCCTCCTCGGGCATCTCGAGGTCGCCCTCGTCGAACTCGAGGTCGGGGCCCAGCGGCTCCTCCTCGGTCACCGGATCGTTGGCCGCGACCTCGACCTGCGGTTCGTCCGCGAACATCTTCTTGCCGGCGATGAACGCCAACGCGACGCCGAAGGCGCCGGCGCCCACGAGCGCGATGAGCAGGGGCGGCGGCAGACCGCGCGAGGCGGGCTGGGCCGGCTGGCTCGGCGCTGGAGTCAGCGACGGGGACGAGAGGTCGGTGGCGGGTGGCGCGTCGAAGGCGCCCACGGCAGCCGCTGCCGTGGCGGGCTCGCCGATCGGCAGGGGCGTGAGGTCGGGAGCCGACGCGTCTGCCGCCGCCACGGACGGCGGGGGCGCCATCACGGTCTTCTCGTCGTCGTCGTCGAAGCCGGGGGTCGCGCCGGCGCCCATGCGGCCGCCGATCGGCACCACGTTCGAGCGGCCGGAGGCTTCCTTCTTGGGGGGCGGCCGCGGGGCGGTCCGGGCGCCGGCGACCGGACGGGGGGGCGGTGCCGGGACTCGGCGCGACGCCAGCAGGCTCGCCAGCTCGGGCACCTGCTCGAGCGGCTTCCAGTCGTCCATGCCCTCGCGCCAGCAGAGGCTCTTGGCGTGGACCGCGCCGGTGCCGATCTTCCGCGCGAGCTCGTCGCGCTTGATCGGGCCGACGGGAACGTCGTTGATGGCGGCGTACCACTCGACCTTGGCGGCCTGCGGGGCGGGCTCGGGGGCCAGGGAGCCGCCCCGGCGAAACTCGGCACCCAGGGCGCTGGCCGCGGCCGGCGCCGGTCGGCTGACCGGGCGGGGACCCACGCTGGAGCCTCCGCGGCGCTTCGGTGCGGGTTTCACGCTCGACCCGCCCCGTCGAGACGGGGCCTTTGGCGCAGCGGCCGCTTCCTGGGGGCCTTGAATGAGGATGGGGTGCTCGCACTTGCGGCACTTCATCTTCAGGGTCCGACCGCGGATCTTCTCATCCGGGATCTGGTACTTGGCCTTGCAGTTGTCGCAGAGGAACTTCATCGGGGACAGGTTCGCGGGGGACTATAGACCATCGGGGGTGCAGCGATCGAACGCCCTGGTCGCGGAAAGCCCTCCGAGCTGTTCCGAAACGCCGAGGCCATGAATTCTTGGGCGGGAAGCGCGGGACGGCTCAAAGCAGGCCCATGAGGTGTTCTTTGATCCCTTCGCGGGTGTCGTCGTCGGGGGCGGCGCCGAGGCTCCGCTCCCACATCTCGACCGCTTTGTGCTTGAAGCCGGCCCGCTGGTAGAGGATCGCGAGGTTCTTGAGGGCGCTGAAGTTCCGCGGCTGGAGGTCGACCGCGGTCTCGAGCTCGTGGATCGCGGCGAAGACGTCGTCCCGCCGGCCGCAGAGCAGGCCCAGGTGATAGTGGAGCTGGAAGCTCAGCGGATCGATGGTGAGCCCCGAGCGGAGCTTATCGATGGCCCCGTCCAGGTCGCCCTTCCGGTAGAGGTCCATGCCCTTCTCGAGGGCGTCGCTCGCCTCGCGGCTGAGCATGTCGTCCATCGGCAGCTCGGAGGCGCGGCCCTCCAGCACCCGCTCCACGTGGGCGACGACCTCGGAGATCTTGAAGGGCTTCTCGAGGAAGGCGTCGACGCCGTAGGAGTTGCGCAGGTCCTCCGCCACTCGCCAGCCCCGGTAGACCGCGCTGACCATGATGATCGGGATGTGCCCGTAGCGCTTCGAGCCCTTGATCCGGCGGCAGATGTCGAAGCCGTGGACCTCGGGCAGCATCGCGTCGAGGAGGATCACGTCGGGGGTGTTCTCGCGCACGAGCTGGAGCGCCGCGAGTCCCTTGCTCGCCTCCAGGACCTCGAAGCCCTTCTTCTGGAGGACTCGGCTCAACATCTTCCGGATGTCGTCCTCGTCGTCGACGATGAGGATCTTCGGGTGGATGGGCCGGTCCTTGCGGCCGATGTCCGTGGGCAGCGGCGCCACCTGGGAAGCGAAAGGGTCGTGCGGTGAGGCGGCCTTCTTGGTCAGCTCCGCGAGGCCGAGGTCGTCGTCGTGGTCGAGGCCGTCGTCCGCGATGTCTCGGTCGACGACCACGCCGGCCGGCGCCTTCGGCGGCTCCGAGCGAGTCCGCGAGGGCGCGAGACCGAGCGACTCCAGGTAGTCCTGCGGGACGGTCGGGCCGATGTAGTGCTCCTCGCCGGTGCCGCGCAGGCCGTAGGCCTTCGCGATGACCTCCTGGAGCGAGTCGTGGAGGGCGACGTAGGGGAAGACCCGGCGGCCGGTGACGAACTCGATCTCCTCGATCACCCGCTTGTCGGCGGGGTCGGACATCGCCAGGAAGACGCGGTCCGGCTTCACGAGGATCGGGAGGATCAGGTGCTGCTTGGCCACGTCCTCGGGCACGAGCTCGAGGTTCTGCAGCGGCACGACGACCTGGTCCAGGTCGATGCCCGGAACGCCATGCTGCTCGCTCAAGGCCTTGAGGAGGCTCTTCGGGGTGACCGAGCCCGACTGCTGCGCGACGGACGCCAGCCGATGGCCTGGTTGGGACTTCTGCCGTTCCAACAGCTGATCGAGCTCGTCCGGGGTGACGGCACGTTGCTTCAGCAGGATCTTGCCGAGCTTCTTCTTGTCGCCACTCATGCGGGGCGAACGAACCCTAGCTGACTCGGCGGGCGGGGTTCAACGAGAACCGGAATTCCTACATCCCGGAGAGGATGCGGAACTCGTCTTCGCCTTCGGGCTCGGGGAGCTTCTGGAGCACCAGACGGTGGTTCGCGAGACGACGGGACCACTGCTCGTCCTCGGTCGCGGGACGCTGGATGTGGAAGGAGCCGCCGTAGCGAATCTCCACATAGATGCGGTCGTTGGGCGCGTAGCTCACGCGGCGATAGCTGATGTCGTAGCGGACATCGTCCACGCGGCGGGCCCAGAGCGTGAGGTTCTCTCGAAGGGTCTCGTAGTCGACGTCGTCCGCCCCGCCGGGGGTGCCGTTGTCGTCGAGGTAGTGCGGCGAGGCCAGCTCGAGCAGCCGGCGCACGTCCCGCTCCTCCATCGCCTTCCGGTACTTCTCCATGAACGCGACCACCGATCGATTGTCCGCCGTGTCCTCCACGGTGGTGTTCGGGATGGTCGTGGCACAGCCCGCGGTGAGGGCCAGGGTGAGGATGGCGAGTCGGATGAGCATGGGGCGCTGTCGAACGCGAGCAGGGGGAGACTTCATTCCCCGAGCCGCGATTTCGTCGGGCAACGTTTAGCGCGTTGGCCCGTGTTGGCAAAGGAAGCGGCGACGCCGAAGCCAGAAGAGCCCGAGGGTGGTGCAGAAAATGGCACCAAAAGGGGGTGTTCCTGGTCCGGCGCTGCAGCTGTTGGGTCGCTCGGTCACCACGACGGTCGCGCTCGCGGTCCGTCTGGCGGCGCCTCGGGGTCCGATCGCCAGCGCATGGAGCTCGTGGTGCTCGAGCCAGCGGAAGCGGACCGGCACCTCGCGGATGCCCGCCTCGTCGACGAACGCGGAGCCATCCTCTTCCCAGGCCAGCGCGACGCGGCCGTCGCTCCGCACCTGGACCGGAGTGGTGGCGTGGGTGGTCGGCTCGCCGCGGACCGTGACTTCGAGGGTGGGCTCGTCGGGCTCGAGTCGGCGCGGTGACACCCAGGCGCCCGCCGGCACGGTCCACAGGCCGACGACGCTCGCGCGGTGACCGACGGGCCGGACCGGAGTGCCGGGCCAGAAGCCGATCCGCTCGCTGGCGCCCTCGAGGGCGAGCCCGCGTGGCCCTTCCGGGAAGACGACGCGCACGTGGAGGGGCACGCCGGCGCGGTTCACCCAGCGCTCGTCGCCCGACGGCACGAGACCGGCGTTGGGGATCGGCGCCTCGTGGCCCTCGGCGTCGCGGTAGCGACCGGCGGCCGGTCGGTCGGGCACGTCGAGAGTCGGCGCGCCGACCCGTTCGACGGCGACGCGGAACGGTACGTGGGGATCGTCGCAGCCGTTGGACACCAGCAGGCCGTCCCCGACGCGGACGCCGAAGGTGCCGGCGAGGTCGAGCCAGGGGAGCGCGAGCGGGGCGGGGTCGGCGGTCGGTGTTCGGTCGTCGGAGTCGGCGTTGGGCGTTCGGCTCTCGGCGTTCGGTGTTCGGTCGTCGGCGTCGGCGCTCGGCGTTCGGTCGTCGGCGTCGGCGCTCGGCGTTCGGCTCTCGGCGTCGGAGCTCGGCGTTCGGCTGTCGGAGTCGACGTCGGAGTCGACGTCGGAGTCGGAGTCGGAGTCGGAGTCGGACTCGGCGTGCCACTCCCGCGAGTCGAGCAGCCACACATCCACGGGCAGCCGCGCCAACGCCGCCGCTTCTTCCGCCGTGGGCCGAGAGGCGAGCCGCGCGATGCGCGCGCCACCGGTTCCCACCCGCAGCGACGACGGCGCGAAGACCTCTTCGCTGCCGGGCGAGCGCACCTTCATGTCGTAGGTCCCGGGGGCGAGCCACGGCGGCAGCTGCACCGTCGCGCGATAGACCAGTGTCGAGTGACCATCGGGACGGACGTCCGCGACCCGGAGCCGATAGTGGTGTCGCGCCTCGGCCACCGAGAGCGTGTCGGTCCCCACGAGCTCCACGTACCAACCCGCCAGCGCGCGCTCCTGCTGCACGCCGGGGGGCGGGGTGAGGGCGGTGGGCACGCGCACGCGCATCGTGAGCGCGTCGCCCGGCTCGGCGAACGCCGGTAGACCGGGGCGCGGGTAGAGCAGCTCGCTCGGGCCGGAGCGGCGGGGAGCGTCACCCATCGCGCACGTCGGGTGCACGGCGAGCCAGTCCGCGTGCGCCGTCGGAACGAAGACGACGCCGAGCAGGCCCAGCGTCGCGATGCGGAAGAACGCGGGCACCAGCACTACTGCAGCAGGAAGAGGACGATCACGTCGTAGATGGCGTGAGAGTAGACGGCGACCGCGAAGCCACGGAAGCGGAAGACCAACGTGAGGTACACGCCGGCGAGGAAGCGGAAGACGAAGCTCCCGATCGTGAACTCGTCGCCGAGCGCACCGATGTAGTGGATGCCGGAGAAGATGGCGGAGCTGACGACCAGCGCGGTCACCCAGGACCAGGTGGCGCGAACGTTGAGCACGCGCCGCAGGAAGAACGCGAGGCCGCCGAAGAGGATCACCCGGAACACGAGCTCCTCGTGGAAGCCGGCGCCGGCGCTCATGACCAGCTTGTCGATCGGACCCATGGGCTCCGCCGCGAGCTGCAGCGTCTCGATCATCCCGGGGATCAACTTGGCCGTGGCCCAGCCCACGGTGAGCGAGAGGCCGATCGCCCAGAGCGTGCTCTCGGCCAGCACCGGCACGAAGGCGAAGACCCGCGCCTTGCCCTTCTTCCGGAGGTAGAAGCCCGCGCCGATCAGCGCCGCCGCGATGGCGACGGTCACGCCGACGTACACGCCGACGCTCTGCTTCAGGATCCCGAAGAAGACCGTGCTCGCCATGTCGACGCCGTTGCGCCGATCCATGAAGAGGATGCCCAGGTGGTAGATCAGGAAGACCGGCACCACGAGCACCAGGCTGGTGAGCGGGTCATAGCGCTTCAGCCACGGACGCCCCTTCTCGGGCTCCGCGGCGGCGCTCTTCGTGCTCGGTCCGGCCTCGCTCATGGGGTCCGTTGTAACAACACCATGGGGACCCCGGAAGTTCCGAGTCACCCCGAGTGCTGCGGAATCACTCGAGCTTGATCAGGAGGGCGCCGCCCTCGACCGCCTGGCCCTCGTCCACCTCGATGGCGGCGATCGTCCCGGCGATTTCGGTGCGGAGCTCGTTCTCCATCTTCATGGCCTCGACCACGATGACGGGGGTGCCGGCCTCCACCTCGTCGCCCTTGGCCACGAGGATCTTCACGACCCGACCCGGCATCGGGGAACGGACCTCGGTCGAGTCGCCGGCCGAGGTGCCCTTCTTCTTGCGCGAGCGGTTCCGCTCGGACTCGACCTTCGCGGTCGCCCGGAGCGGGCCGGCGGCGACGTCCATCGCGTCGGCGGGCCCACCGACCATGACGTCGTAGACCTTTCCGCCGAGCTTCAGGCTGACGCCACCCGGAATGCGCCGGATGTCCGCGTCGACCGGCTCACCGTCCATCGTCACGGCGACCGAGCCGCCAGGGGCGATCTGGACGTCGATGTCTCGCTCGGATCCTTCGAGGGTCACTCGGTACCGCATTACGCGGCGCGTCATAGTGGATGCGGGCCCCGAGGGCAACGGGGCCCCGGATCGTGGCGTCCGTCGGCAGGTGTTCCATACTGGCTCGCCGTGTCCCCAGCGAACCTCAGCCGGATGCTCCGCAGGATCGGGGTCGCCCTCGTGGCGGTGGCGGTGCTGCTGCCGGCGTCGACGGTGTTCGCCGAGCGACACCACACCGTTCGCTCCGGTCAGACCCTCGCGGCCATCGCGCGCCGCTATCGGGTCTCGGTCCAGGATCTGCGCGCGGCCAACCAGCTGCGTTCGGCGCGACTCCGCCCGGGGCAGTCCCTGAAGATCCCCGACGCCCACACCACCTACGTCCGGCGCGGCGAGACCCTCAGCCACATCGCGCACCGCATGCACGTGAGCGTGAGCGAGCTCCGCCGGGCGAACCGGCTGCGGCGCAACGCCCGCATCCGCCCCGGCCAGCGCTTGGTGATGCCCGGCTACACGCCTGCCGAGCAGATGAACCGCGACTACGGGAACCCGGATCATCCGGGCCAGGTCACTCTCCTTCGCCGGGACGAGCGCCGCGAGGTGCAGCTCGTCGACTCGGAGGGTCGGGTCCTCGAGGAGGGGCTGCGGGTCTTGAGCGAGTTCCTCCAGCGCAGCGAGGACGACACCCGCGCCGCCGACGCGAACCCTCGGTTGGCCGTTCTGCTCGCGCGCATCAGCGACCACTTCGGCGGTCGACCGATCCGGATCGTCAGTGGCTTCCGCCCGGCCGGCGGGCGCACCCGCGAGTCCAGCCGCCACACCAGCGGTCGCGCGACCGACATCCGCGTGCACGGCGTCCCTCACCGGGTCGTCTGGGAGTACTGCCGCCGCATCGACCACGCCGGCTGCGGCTACTACCCACGCAGCACCTTCGTGCACGTCGACGCGCGCCGCCTCCGCACCCAGTGGGTCGACTGGAGCGGTCCAGGGCGCCGCGCGCGCTACGGCACCCTGAACGGCCCCGCCAACCGGCGTCGTCGGCGAGGCATGCCGCGCCCGCGCGCCGACCAGGACCTCGAGCTCGAGGTGCGCATCGTGGACGCGAGCGGAGCCGAGCGTGTCTTCGTCGACCGCCCCGGAGTCGAGGCTCACGACATCGACGGCGCCGAGGGCGACCTCGGTCCGATGGGTGAGCTGCTCGCGGAGCTCTCTGCTCAGCCGGAGGTCGTTCGCTCGCTGGCGCTCACCTTCGGTGGCCCGAGCCTGGTGCCGCTGGCGACCATGGCCGACGACCCGGACCCCGAGGAGCTCGAGGACGAGGGTGACGGTGAAGCGCTGGCCGAGGACGCGGACGCCGACGACGACCCGGACCGCGACGACGCTTGAAGCCTCTGGCCTCCGGCATCGGCAGCGTGCCACGTTGACCTCCCGCTTCGACCCGAGGAGTCTCGAAGGATGCAGCGAAGGTCGGAGCACTCGGATGGGCGCATCTGGGAGGGTGTCGCGTCGGTCTTGGGCGTCGAGCTCTCCATCACCTTGCCGGACGGAGAGGTCATCCGGCGAACCGGAGCTGGCGCCCCAGCTCCGTGATGCCACCGACCACGAGCGCGGGCAGCTCTTGACGGCCATGGCCGACACGGGTGGCGAAGGCGCGCGACACGCGATGAGCGCTGGCCGATGAGGACACGCCGACGGACGTGCGGCGAGCGATGATCGGCTGGCTCGCGGAGCGTGGGGGGAGGTCCGAGGCCGAGCGCTGGAGAGCCAGACTGCCCGCGTGAGCGGCCTCAGCGGAAGGCGCGGCGGAGCTGAGCGCCCATCGCCTCGCGGCTGGCTGCGGTGCTTCGGATCAGCGCCATGTTCACGAAGCCATGCACCAGTGCGGGCTCGCGGAGCTCGCTGACGGTGACGCCCGCTGCCTGGAGTGCAGCCGCGTAGGCTTCCCCTTCGTCGCGGAGCGGGTCGAAGCCGGCGGTGACGACCAGCGCGGGCGGCAAGCCCTCGAGGCTCTCGGCGAAGAGCGGCGACGCGCGCCACTGGCGGCGGTCGGTGCCCGGCGGGAGGTAGTGGTCGAGGAACCAATCGATGGTCTCGGTCTCCAGGAAGAAGCCCTTCCCGAGCGCGCGGTGCGAAGGCTGCGCGCGGGTCATGTCGGTGGCCGGATAGATCAGGAGCTGAAAGCAGGGGAGGGCGCCCCCACCGTCGCGCTCGGCGATGCACGTGACCGCGGCCAGGTTGCCCCCGGCGCTGTCACCGCCCACGGCGATGCGCGCTGGGTCCACGCCCAGCGACCGGGCGTTGTCGCGGGGCCCACCGGAAGGCCGCGATGCAGTCGTCGACGGCCGCTGGGAACGGGTGCTCGGGCGCCAGCCGGTAGTCGACCGAGAGCACCACGCATTCGCCTTCCGTCGCGAGCGCGCGACAGGTGCCGTCATGGGTGGCGAAGCTGCCGATCACGAAGCCGCCGCCGTGGAAGTACACCAGCGCCGGCATCGGTCTCGCCCCATGTGGCCGGTAGATGCGAACGGCGACCGGGCCGCCGGGCCCTTCGAAGCTCGTGTCGTCGACCGAGGCCACCGGGGTCGGCGCGGGATCGACGAGCGCGGCGTTCCGGTCCTGCGCCGCGCGGCCCTCGCTCGGCCGCAGCTCGTGCATCTTCGGGACCCGAGCGAGGTCGGCGAGCTTCAGGAGCGCCTGCGTCTGGACGTCGAGCGCGTCACCACGGTCGTTCCGCAGGGCTCGTCCGGCGATGCGCCGGAGCACCGGGCGGGGGAGGCCGAGGGTGTGTCGAACCAGTGGACCGAGGACGCGGTCGAGCATGGCGAAGCATACCTCGAAGCGATCAGCGGTCGCCGAGGCAGGGCCCATCGAGCGTCGCTGCGGCCCGAGCCGCGGTAGAGTGCGCACCAATGGAGGCGCCGACCGTCATTCGATTGCAGCCGGCCAAGGGGCTGGGTGAGCGTCTCGAGACCCGCCGGCTGGTGTACATGGGCGGGGTCGTCGCGGCCTGCGTCGTCGGCGCTGCCTTCTTCCCGGCGATCGGGTTCGGGTGGGCGCTCGGGGCGCTCGCCCTGAGCTCGCTCGCGCTCTTCATGTTTCGCGTGAAGCTGCGGATCGGCGATGACGGGATGGGGACCACGGGGGACGGATTTCCCGACTTCGTGAGTTGGGCCGAGGTGGACGCCATCGCCGAGGACGACGTCGGGCTCCGGCTGATCCTTCGCGACGGCAAGGAGCTGCACCTGCCGGACGAGTCGAGCAGGGCCCTGCGGTCGATGATCGAGAAGCGTTGGAAGCGGTTTCGGGACCGACCCCAGCCCGATCCGCCGGCGGCCCTCTTCGAAGAGGACGCCGAGGAGTCGGCCGGCGGTTACCGGACCGCCGAGATCCCGCTCGAGGCGCTGCTCGAGGTGGCGTCCGATCCGCGGGTCTCGTTGCCCGTCCGCCAGCGGGCCGCGCGCCGAGCGAGCGAACGGTCCGAGCGAGGTCGTGCGCGCGTGCGAGTCCTCGCGGACCATCACGTCGACCCGGAAGCCCGCGAGGCGCTCCTCCGAGTCGTCGACTCGTCGGCGACCACGTCGGCGACCGACTGAGCGCCCCGATCACAGCGGCACGTGGGGTCGATAGTGGCCGGTCGCGACGAGGTCGGCGGACCCAGGCGCGTCGGTCTCGAAGACGAGCTCGAGCGTGTCGCCCTGGTGCATCACCCAGGGGCGACCGTCGACCTCGCAGTACGCGGGCGGCGCCGAGCCACGACAGCTCGTGGGAACGATCGCGATGCCGTTCACCTCGAGATGGACCGCGTCGAGATGGGTCACCTCGTGTTTCTCCTCGCTCAGGCGCACGCGCCGGATGGATTGGGACGCGGCCGGTAGCGCGAGCGCTTGGGTCTCGTCGTCGTAGCGGACGTTCCGGAGCACCTCGCCGACGCGGGCCCACTCGCCGTCCGCGCCTGCCACGTCCACGAAGGGGCAGGCGGCCACGAGCTCCTCGTAGCACTCGCCCCACCGACCCGCGCGATGGTGCGTGGACGTGATGCGATGGCGGGCGTCATCGAGGCGCATGACGACCTCGGAGCGGCGGCCGCGCCACCACTCCCAGGACGACGCGTCCGTGCTCCGTTCACTGCGCCGGCAGAACGCGCCCTCGTGCACCACTCGACGGATCGTTCCGTCGCCGGGGAAGCGGAGCTCGCGGTCAGCCTCGTCGCTCGGGGGTTGGCTCCAGCCGTGGCGGTGGCCCGACCACCCTTCCCAGGGCGTCGGAGCCTCGAAGTCGTGGACGGAGCGACCACGCAGCGAGTCGACTCGGTCGTCCCGACGCACGAAGACGCGATGTCCACCCGAGAGCGTGAGGTAGGCGTAGAGCGCGGGATGACCGGCGTCGATCCGCACTCGCCGGAACACGGGGCCTCCTCCGACCTCGAGGAAGCTCGCCGAGCGCTCACCCCACGTCACGCGGTATCCGATCTGACGGGGGTGGGATCGCATGTCGGTGGTCACTCGAATCTCGCCCGACGCGAAGACCACGTCGTCCGTGTGGAGCGCGAAGCGAGCGCGATCGTCGCAGTCGCCCGGACAGATGCTCGGGTAGCGCGCCGTCGCGCACGAGGATGCGCAGGTCGCGTAGCGCGCTCCGAGCTCGTCGACGTACGCGTCACGCTCCGGGACGGTGGCGTACGCGGCGCGGCGGTGGCGCTCCGCGCGAGTGACGTCCTCGAAGACCAGGTTGCCGTAGTGGTCGCGAACGAACGCCGCGCGCTCGAACGGCCCATCGGGACCCACGCCGCGGAGGACCAGCACCCCCTCGGCCTCGTCCGTGGGCGACGCTGCGAAGTCCACGAGGAACACGTTCGCGATCGAGTGGTGCTCCGCGTAGCGCGCGAGCACTTCGGTGGACGAGTGACGCGCCACCCGCGCCGGCCAGCGCCTGGGGGGCAGATCGGGGAGCCCAGCGATCGCCTCGCGATGGGCGTCGTGTGCGCGAGGGCCGTCGCCCGCGTCGGGCGGACCGCCGTCGGGCATGGCCTCGACTCCCGCTTCGGACGCGCCGGCGTCCGGCGAGGAAGTCGCGACCGTCGATGTCTGGCAAGCGACCAGGAGGAGCGGCAGAGCGGCGGAGCGCAGCATGCGCCCGGGCACAGCACGATGAGTGCCAACGCGTCGAGCGCGGTTCCGTGCGCGTTTCGCGGCTCATCGCGTCCGGGCCGACACGCTCCTGTGGAAACCAACCGGCAGGAGCCGCGACCCGCGGGCGTTGCCCGTGGCGTGAACCTCAGCGCCCGCGAAGGGTGACTCGAGCTCCAGAGATGCTGTGCCGAGGCTCTTCGCGGGCTGCGTTCCACCAGACGACGAACCATTCGCCCGGTCCCGCGGCCGCGACGTCACACGCGGCGACATAGCTGAGGTCGCTGATGATGGTCACGGGTTCACCGACCGGCTGGCCGTCGGGACCGACCGCGGCGAACCGGAGCTGATCTGCGTCGGGGGCACCTCCACCCAGCGGGCCGGCACCACTCGGGAAGCAGATGCCGGCCGTTCCGGTGATGTCGTCGCCGGCAATGCCGGGGTTCCGGTGGGACGGGCTCTGGGCGACCGGAACGGGAGCCGTCGGCGGCTCCTCGCCGAAGGGGTCGATGACGACGGTGGCCACGTCCCTCCGGTTCATGAACGCGACGATCACGGCGTCGCGGAGCCGCGTTGCGGAGACCGCACTGGCGACCCGCTGTGGAGGTGGCTCTTCCCGCCGGGGGCCTTCGACATCGTAGGTTCCTGGCCAGACGAGCGCGCGGGCGGCGGTGTCTTCCGTGAGGTCGACCCCGTCGAAGGCTCGGTGGAGGATGCCGTTCTCCGTCGCATGGACGACCGAGAGTCGTCGCTTGGACGGCACCACCGATATCGAGCGCCAGTCCGCGTGGAGTGTGATCCCCAGATCCTGCTCGGCGGGCAGACGGTTCAGCGAATCGTCGAAGAGCACGAGTCTGGACAGCCCACTCTCGCCGCCGTCGGTGTCGAAGTACGTGGCGACTGCCCAGCCATGGATCAGTGGGTAGCGCTCGACGGCGGCCCCTCCGTTGGACTCGGGAATCGAGGTGACCTGTCGTGCCTCACCCTCCGAATCCAGAATGGCCAGCAGCGCCGGCCCGTCGCTCAGTCGCGGCCCGGTGGTCAGCAACGCATAGCGATTGTTGCCCCACGCGAGGTCCGTGGGAAACGCGTCGAAGCCTCCGAGGACCCGAGGAGGCCCAACCGCGTGGCCGATCTCGTCGATCCGTCCGAAGAGAGTCCGCCGTTCGGGGCCCGACCAGTCGGGAGGCGCGGGCGTGTCGGAGAACGACACTCCCCAGCCGGCACCGTTCCAAGCGACCACGGGGACGCTCGCCTGACGATCGATGTCGTCGAGTCCGACGATGACTCCGACCTCGCAACACGGGTCGGCATCGACCGGCGGGGGGTCGCGCCATTCGTCGGCCCCCGGGTCTTCGCTCGGACGATCACCCGCCCCGACGTCCGGTTCGTCGGACGGGATCGGGGGGCCTCCCGTCACCGGTGGAAGTGGTGTTCCGGCGGCATCGGGAAAGGGGGCCGGGCCGGCGTCCGTGAGTGGCAGCGGGATGAACGCGTCATCGGCGGAACCCGGGTCGGTCTCATCGTCGGACTCGTGGCCATGAAACAGGTAACACCCATGGGCGACGAGCATGAACAGAGAGAGAAGGGGGAGACGAAGCATCACGACGAGGTGAGTCTAAGCCACGGTTCATGAATCCGCCCGGTTGCGGGCGCGGTCGGCGTGAGGGATGCCCGTGGCGCGGGAGCTTGGCAGAACCCCCGTCGCCAGCGTGCGGACTGGCCCCCTGACTTCGCTCACAGGCGGAGCCCCCGCCGGCGCACGCCGGCTCCGCCATCCACTAAGCTCCCGCGCATGCATCCCCCCCTGCTCGAGCACCTCGCCGCCGAGACCGCCAAGCTGAAGGACGAAGGCCTCTTCAAGGAAGAGCGCGTGATCGTCACTCCCCAGCAGGCGTCGATCGAAGTCTCCACCGGCAAAGAGGTCATCAACTTCTGCGCGAACAACTACCTCGGCCTCGCCAACCACCCGAAGCTGGTGGAGGCGGCGCAGAAGTCGTTGCCGGAGCACGGCTTCGGGATGGCGTCGGTCCGCTTCATCTGCGGCACCCAGGACGTGCACAAGGAGCTCGAGGGGCGGATCAGCCAGTTCCTCGGCACCGAGGACACCATCCTCTACGCGGCCTGCTTCGATGCGAACGGTGGGTTCTTCGAGACCTGCTTCGGGCCCGAGGACGCGATCATCAGCGACTCGCTGAACCACGCCTCGATCATCGACGGCATCCGGCTCTGCAAGGCCCAGCGCTTCCGCTACGCGAACAACGACATGGACGACCTCCGGGCGCAGCTCGAGGCGGCCAAGGACGCGCGCTTCAAGGTCATCGCCACCGACGCCGTGTTCTCGATGGACGGCTACTACGCGAACCTGCCGGCCATCTGCGACCTCGCCGACGAGTACGGCGCCATCACTTTCATGGACGACTGCCACGGCGTCGGCTTCGTGGGCGACGGCGGCCGCGGCACCCACGAGAAGCTCGGCGTCATGGACCGCATCGACGTCATCACGGGCACCCTGGGCAAGGCGCTCGGCGGCGCGTCCGGCGGGTACACCTCCGGTCGCAAGGAGATCATCGCGTGGCTCCGGCAGCGCTCGCGGCCCTACCTCTTCTCCAACACGCTCGCGCCGGTCATCGCCGCGACCTCCATCGCGGTCTTCGACCTGATCGAGAGCGAGGGCGAGAAGCTCCGGGCAAAGCTCTGGCGCAACGCCGAGCGCTTCCGCGCGGGCATGGCGAAGGCCGGCTTCGAGCTGCTGCCTGGTGACCACGCGATCATCCCGGTGATGCTCGGTGACGCGAAGCTCGCGAGCACGATGGCGGACAAGCTCCTCGAGAAGGGCATCTACGTCATCGGCTTCAGCTTCCCGGTGGTGCCGCGCGGTCAGGCGCGCATCCGCGCGCAGATGTCCGCCGGCCACGACGACGAGCACATCGACCGCGCCATCCAGGCGTTCACCGAAGTCGGCCGTGAGCTCGGGGTGATCTCGTGACGGACACGATGCGCGCACTGGTGAAGCGCGAGCGCACCCAGGGCCTCTGGATGGAGGAGGTGCCGGTCCCGTCCGTCGGGCCGAACGACATCCTCGTGAAGATGCGGAAGACCGCGATCTGCGGCACCGACATCCACATCTTCAACTGGGACGAGTGGGCGCAGCGGACCATCCCGGTCCCGATGACCGTCGGCCACGAGTTCTGCGGCGAGGTCGCGGCCATCGGCTCGCACGTCCGTGGCTTCGTGGTCGGTGACCGCGTGAGCGGCGAGGGTCACATCACCTGCGGCCACTGCCGGAACTGTCGCGCGGGCAAGCGGCACCTCTGCCGGAACACGGTCGGCGTGGGCGTGAACCGCGCCGGCGCGTTCGCGGACTATCTGGTCATTCCCGCGGTCAACGCCTTCAAGATCCCGAAGGGCATCAGCGACGAGGTCGCGTCGTTCCTCGATCCACTCGGCAACGCGACCCACACCGCGCTCAGCTTCGACCTGGTCGGCGAGGACGTGCTCATCACCGGCGCCGGTCCGATCGGCGTGATGGCGGTCGCCATCGCCAAACACGTCGGCGCGCGCCACGTCGTCATCACCGACGTGAACGAGTATCGCCTCGAGCTCGCCCGCAAGATGGGCGCGAGCCTCGCGATCAACGTCAAGGAGCGCACGCCGCGGGACGCGATGAAGGAGCTCGGCATGACCGAGGGCTTCGACGTCGGCATGGAGATGAGCGGCAACGGCAGCGCGTTTCAGTCGCTCCTCGAGGCGATGAATCACGGTGGCCGCGTCGCGATCCTCGGCATCCCGCCCTCGGACGTGACCATCGATTGGGATCAGGTGATCTTCAAGGGCCTCGTGCTCAAGGGCGTGTACGGCCGAGAGATGTTCGAGACCTGGTACAAGATGGCCGCGATGCTCCAGTCCGGGCTCGACGTGACCCCGGTGCTCACGCACCGCTTCTCGGTCACCGACTTCGGCGAAGCGTTCGAGATCATGCGCTCCGGTCAGTCGGGCAAGATCGTCCTCGACTGGGCGAGCTGACAGCCACTCGGAGTCACTCCGAGGTCGTCTCGCCTTCGGCCGGTTCGCCGGCGCCACCGAGGTCCGAGATGACCTCGAGGTTCCGCGCGCGGATCCAGCCGCCAATGCACACGGTACGACCGTCTCGCGTCTCGCAGGAGAAGCCGAAGCACCAACCGCGATCGGGCGATGAGCGGCGGTCGCCGAGCACTCCCTCGACGGTGTAGAGGCGCTCACCGGCGGTGACGGGGACGTCCTCGTCTTCGTTCGTGGCGCCGGGGTTGGCCCGCAGCTCGTCGTCTTCCTTCACCTGCCGCATGCCGAAGGTAGCCAGCGGGCCGATCCAGCGCGCGGGCTCCCACTCACCCACGTCCAGGTCGGGGAGGTCGGAACGTTCGTGGCCGGGCGCGAGGATCAGCCCGGGCGGCTCCACGAGGCGAACGTCTGCCTGGAGCTCCGGTGGGAGCGCCATGAAGCCGTGCGCAGCGTCGTGCACCTCCATCAGGCGCACCATCCAGGTCTCCGCCGGGAGCTCGGGCATCGCCGTGCCTTCCGGTGCGAGCTCGAGCCCCTGGGCCGCGAGCTCGCGCCCGAGCGCCGAGTCTGCGCGCAGGTACGGAGCCACCAAACGCCACCCGACGATCTGACGCTCGTAGTCTTCGCTTCGCGGAATGATCTGGAGTCCGGTCCGGAGGAAGACGATGTCCGAGTCGTCGGGCTCGGTCCCCCGACCGAGCAGCTGGAGCAGGGTCCGGTCCCCGCCGGCCGCCTCGCCGCTGGCGGGCGGGTGGAGCAGGTGGGCGGTCGACACCGGCGCGAAGCGGCCGTCGTCGCCCACCTGGAAGTGGCGGACGAGCACGCTCCGCATCCCGCTGACGAGGTCCATCTCGTCTTCGTACGCGCACTCGACCGAGACGAAGGTCTCGGTGGCCAGCTTGATCTGACAGCGATTCCCACGGGCGAAGTCGTCCAGCAGGGGGTCGAGCGAAGCTTTGGCGTCGGCATCGGCGATCGCGGCGCGAGGCACCCGTCGGCCATCGACTCGCTCCGTCGAGGTGTGCACCACTTCCAGCCGCACGCGGCCGCCGGGAGCGACCGCGGGGAGCCCTGCGATGGTGCCCTCGTACGCGCCCTCGCTCGGCGCGGGTGGGGTAGCGAGGGGCTCGGGCACCACGGGGGGCGGCTCCGGGGGTTCCGCGGCCGGTCCGGGCTCGGGCTCCGCGACCGATGTCGGCTCGGGCTGGGGCTCCGGCGCCGCGGGCTCGGGCGCGTTCGCGGGCTCGGCGGGGGCGATGTCAGCGTCGTCGCCACAACCGGCCGGGCCGACAGCGAGGAGACCGACGAGACTCGACCACAGGAGGATTCGACGCATGGGCCAGGCCTCAGCGGCAGCCGACGGTCGTCATGCGGCGGATGCCGAAACGAGGAATGTAGAGGCTCTCCTGACAGGAGTGGATCGGCGTGCCCGTGTCGCAGTAGCAGGAGGAGTAGCCCACCGACTGACCGCAGTCGGTCATCGACGGGGGGTCGGTCGGGCCGCTGCCGTAGCAGCCGGCGGGCGAGCAGGAGAGGCTCGTCATGTCGTTGTTGCGACAGAACGCTTCGGGCTGCGGCTCGTTGCTGCCGTTGCAATTGAAGTCGAACCAGTTGGTCAGGTTGATGTTCGAGCAGAGGGCGCCGCAGATGGCGAGACTGCCGGAGCAGCTGGGGTTGACCGCGGCGTGCGGGGGGCAGCGTGGCGTCGTGAAGTACGCCGTCTGACCGGGGAAGACGCGGTTGTCTCCGTCGTTGCAGTCGTCCTTGTCGAACCCGCCGTTGCATGCCGCCGTCGAGCGCGCGTGTCCGTCGTCGTCGAAGTCCTCGGCGGTATCCACCCCACCGCCGCTCGAGCAGTTGTCGTCGATCCGGTTGCAGAGCTCGGCGGCACCGGGATGCACACCGTTCGCGGTGTCGTCGCAGTCCGTGGTCGACGGGCTGTCCGGCGCCTGGCTCGTCGTGCCGGCACCACAGGAGCAGAGGCGCATCAGAGTCGCGCCAGCAGGTGCGTAGCCATCGCCGTCACCATCCATGTAGCAATCCACGAGGAAGCCCTCATCGACCGCTCCATCACAGTCGGTGTCCATGCCGTCGCAGGCGGACTCCGTGGTGGGCGAGATCGAGCAGCTGCTCCACGCGCCCGACTCGCAGTTCTGTTCGCCGCCCGCGCACACCCCGAGCAAGCCGCCGTCGGCGCAGCTGCGATCCTCACCCGTCACACAGGCGCACTGGCTCATCGGATTGGCCATGCCGTCGCAGTTCTCGTCGATCATCTCGGGGTCGCAGATCTCCGTCGCGCCGGGGTTGACGTTGAAGGTGCCGTCGTCGCAGTCGGTCGCGCCGGTGCCGGGCATGCGGTTGGTGGTTCCGGAGGGGCAACCGCCGACCTCTGGGCGTCCACCGGCAATGCACCGGCTCTCGCCTGCGCCCATGGTCGGATAGGTATCGTTGTCGCCGTCCATCCAGCACATCACCGCGACGCCCTCGTCCACGGTTCCGTCGCAGTCTTCGTCCCGGTCGACCATCGCGCCCTCGATGCACTGCTCCGTCGCGGCGGGGTTGATGAACGAGCGCATGTCGTCACAGTCGTTCGCGCCCGCACCCGGAGTGCGGTTCGTGTAGCCGGGCGGGCAGTCTCCGACCGTGGGCCGACCAGCCGCCGGACAGACGGCCTCCTGGGTCGCGCCCGGCTGCGGGAAGGTGTCGTTGTCGTCGTCGATGTAGCACTGCACGAGTCGGCCCTCGTCGACGCTGCCGTCGCAGTCGTTGTCGATGTCGTCGCAAGGCGACGCCGTCTCCGGTTCGGGCGTGACGGAGCAGTCTTCGCTCCAGGTGCCCGAGTCGCAGATCTCCTCGCCCGACGCGCAGAGGCCCGGGAGCGTGCACGGACGGGTCTCGCCCTCGGTGCAGTCGCAGTCCTCGTTGACCATGCCGTTGCAGTTCTCGTCCACCGGGTCACCCGAGGTCGGCTGGTCGCAGCGCTCGCCGAGGCCCGGGTTCACCCCGGAGGCGCCGTCGTTGCAGTCGCCGGGCTGCGGCGCGTAGCCGGAGGGCTGCGAGCAGGCCTCCATGGTCGTGCCTTCGACACCGTAGTCGTCGTTGTCGTCGTCGAGGTACCAGGTGGTCAGGACCCCCTCGTCGACGCTGCCGTCGCAGTCGTTGTCGAGGCGGTCGCACGACTCGGGCGCGGTGCTGTTCACGGTCGGACGGAAGTCGTCACAGTCCGTGCCGCAGAACATGTCGCTGCCGTCGGAGTTGCAGCAGAGCGCGTCGGCCTCGCCGTCCGAATCCGCGTCGCGGAACCCGAAGGTGCGCGGGTCGCAGTCCTCGTCCTTGTTCTCTGCGTCGCAGATCTCGGTGTTGCCCGGGAAGCGCGTCGGGTCGTCGTCGTCGCAGTCGGTGCCGCCGCAGCTCGCGGCGTTCACGCCGTCACCGTCGGCGTCCACACAGCCCTCGACACAGCTGTCCGTGTCCTCGTTGCACATGGCAGCCGGGCAGGGCGCGGTGCCTGCCACGCAGGTGCCGTCCGCTCCGCAGGTCTCCGCGCCGTTGCAGAAGAGGCCGTCGTCGCAGTCGGCGTCGGTGTCACAGCTCGGCGGCGCGCCGTCGGGATCCCCAGTGCCTCCGTCGTCACCGCAAGACCAACCGAGAGAGGAGATCAGGCATACGACGAAAAGGCTACGCATCCAGCGATACTGAACTGCGCCCAAGCACGCTGCAAGAGTCTCGGAGGCAATAAAAATAGGGGTAGTCCCCGAACGCGGAGCTACCGATCAGGGGGCCCGACGGCCGCAAATCGTTCCACGAGCGCGGGGATCTCCCCGAGCTTGTCGTCCTCGAGAATGGAGCGGTCCACGCCTTCGGGTCGCGCGAAGACGCGCTCGCATCGAGTGAGCCCGACCTCCGTGCAGTAGAGGTCGAGCGAGATGTCGTGGGCGTCCATCGGGATCGTCCCCGGCGCGAGCACCTGGGACGAGTGGACGGTCGTGACGATCGGCGTGTCCGCGTCGACCAGCGCGAGCTCGCGCAGGACCGCGTATTCGAGGTCGCTGTAGCCGCCGCCCTTGCCGAGGCGCGAACCATCCTCGGCGACGGCGACGCAGCCGGTCACGATGAGGTCGATCGTGCCGACCGCGTCCTCGCGGATCGGCTCGGCGACCGCGGCCGCGCCCTTGATGCTGCTCGCCTTCCAGAGATCGTCGAGCGTCGCCGGGTCGAGTCGCCAGAAGCACTCGCGCTCGGCGAGCTTGGGCACCGCCATGATCACGGTCTTGCCCGCCTTCAGCGCCGCGTGGCGGACGGGGCGCTGCGGCGAGTCGGGGTTGCACTTGATCGTGCGCGCCCGCTGGAAGAGCTCGGTCGCGGCCAGCTGCGCCGCGGCCTTCTCCGCACCCACGAAGTTCGGGATGCGGCCCTTGGTGCCGGGGAAGCGCGCCGCCCCGGCGGTCTGCAGTGCCTCCCAGCGAGCGACCCGCAGTGTCTGCTTGTCGCTCACCGGGAGCTCGGGCTCAGGGGCAGGTGTAGCTGCCGAGGTCGGCGTAGGTGATCGCGTTCATGTCGTCGGTCAGAGCCCACTCGCTGGCCGGACAGAACGCGCCGGTGCTGGTGTCACCTGTCGTGACGGTGCAGTTGCGTGTGAGGGCCACGTCGAGGGTGCCGACCGCCGCGGCCGGCGGGTCGCAGTCTCCGGACCACTCCGAACCAGGATCGAAGCCGACCTGGCCGAAGCGATCGACGACCGTCCCGTCGCACGCGAGCTCATAGGCGTCGTCACCATTGTGGGTGACGGTTCCGGACGTCTGATCGCAGAGCGCGAGGAGGCTCGCCTCCGAGCTGTTGTTGCAGACCACGTGGGTGTCACCGCTGGACAGGGTGACCGCGTCCAGAGCAATGGCGGTCGGCGAAGTCCCGCCGTTCGCGTAGCGGCGGATCTCGCAGTTGCCGAGCGCCTGGTCGCCGGTACCGATGTTGGTGATCTCGAGCGCCTTGTTGCTGCTCGTTCCCTCCAGGTACTCGGAGAAGATGAGGATGGCCGTGCTCGGAGTGAAGCCGGCGAACATCGCGGTGTTCGGCGTGCCGACGGCGGTGCCGAATTCGTCGGTCACCGAGGCGGCGACGGTCACGGTGTAGGTGGTGCCGCCGGTCTGCGCCGACGTGGTGAGGGTCACCTGGTTGCCGCTCACGACTGCGGCGCTGGCGGTCAGGCCGTTGTCGAAGGTGAACTGCGAGCCGTCACCCATGACGCTAGCGGCGCCGACGGCGACATCGAAGGTCACGACGACGGTGTTGGCGTCGGTGGCTACGGCGCTCGCGACTACCGGCGCCGAGCAGCTGTTGATGGTCAGGTCGGCGTCGACCCAGCCGCTCGGCTGGGCGACGGCGTTGAAGCGCCACATCGCGCCCTCGAAGGTCACGTTGCAGCCCTGACGTACGCCCGTGGACGCGACCACGGTGTTCGGCAGTCGCAAGCGGAGATCGGTGTCTCCGGTGACGCCGGCGGTCTCGATGACGGCCGCGGAGTGGTCCGCGCCGGCGTTCGCGAAGGCGCCCGTGATGTCGGCCGTGATCGTGAGCAGCTCGCTCTCGTAGTCGCCGAGCGCGCTGACCAGGTCGGTGGCCGAGCTCAGATCCTGACGGATGGTGTCGACGTCGAAGCCGGTCGTGACCGTCGTCAGGTTCGTCAGAGCCGTGACCCGCTGGAGGCCGCTGACCGTGCTGAGCTCGGTCGCCGTGAAGGTGATGCCGTCGCCGACCGAGAGGCCGCTCGGGTCGACCTCCACGAAGATGGCCGGGCCGTTGGTCTCCGCCTGGACGAAGAAGCCAGCGGCGTCCGAGCCCACGGCGGGCTTGATGTAGGTCACGTAGACGAGGTCGACATCGATGTCGATGACGCCATCGGTCGAGCCCTTGATGGCCGTGATGTCATCGGTGCCGAAGGGCGTGATGGTCAGCATGCCGTTGTTACCGATGCTGTACCCGTCGCTCGTGCCGGCCTCGCCGGTGTCGCAATAAAGGAAGGTCGTGCCCCCATCCAGGCTGAAGCGGTAGGTGTAGTCCCAGTTGCCCGGCGTCGGCGGAGCGACCAGCTCCGACTGGTACTCGTCGTTGTTCGGCTCGCCAGCGATGGAGCCGTCGTAGCCGGTGTTCGCCGCCGCGGCCTGCCAGGTCCAGCCGGCGGCGCTCGAGGCGTCGGTCCCCGCCGGACCGTAGCCCAGCTCGCCGACCAGCATGGGGTCCACGTCGGTCGCGGTGGTCTGGTCCGTGATGCCCTCCTCGTACACGCGGCCGTACACGGTCGCGGACTCTCCGGGCACGAGGCTCAGGGTGTCCGGGAACTGCAAGCGGCAGAAGTCGACCACGACGTCGACCGTGCTCGGGCAGCCGGGGTTTGCCGCACCCGGGGTGCCGAGGTGCTCGTCCGCGCCGCCCGCGTCGAAGTAGGGCGTCTGTCCGAGACACCAGTTGGCCGGGTCGTTCGAGTCGGCCATCGAGGCGGCCGAGGGGTCACGCGAGAGCGACGCCGACGAGGCATCCGGCCAGGTGGTGCCGTCGTCGTAGCTCATGGAGTCGATGGTCGCGCCGCCGCAGGTCAGGGTGACACCATCGCCGCCGTTGTTGAGGCCGAACTCGAGGCGGTCGTTCGGGACCACCGCCAGACCGTTGTCCGCCATGGTGAGCGAGCCGGCCAAGAGGAAGAACCCATTGGCGGGGATCACGCCGTTGACGGTCATCACGTTCGAGTTCTCGTCCGCGAGCGTGCAGCCGGTGAGGTTCAGCGCCATGCCGGTGGCGTTCACCAGCTCGAGCCACTCGCCCTGCGGCTCGGAGAGCGAGCCGTTCGAGTCGTAGAGGAGCTCGTTGATGAGCACCTGACCGGCGGCCGGCGCGGGCGCGGTCACCTCGCAGGTGAAGGTGGTGCCGTTGCAGCTCTCGCCGAGGCCGGCGCAGGTGCCGCAGTCGAGCGCGGCGCCGCAGCCGTTGTCGGGCATGCCGCAGCTGTCCGCGGCGCAGACGTCGGGGGTGCACTCGCACATGTTGCTCGTGGTGTTGCAGGTGCCGTTGGCGCCGAGGCCGGAGCAGTCGGTGCCGCAGTCCACGGTGCCGCCGCAGCCGTCGTCGATGACACCGCACTCGCCCGCGCCGCAGGTGTTGGGCGAGCACTCGCAGAGGTTCGTCGGGGTGTTGCAGGTGCCGTTGGCGCCCTCGGCCGCGACACAGGTCGCGTCGCCGCCGCAGTCGAGAGTCGTGCCGCAGCCGTCGTCCACCATGCCGCACTCGGCGCCGAGGTCCTCGCAGGTGCTGGCGGTGCACTCGCACATGTTCGTGGTGGTGTTGCAGGTCGCGGACGCGCCGACCGCGGAGCAGTCGGTGCCGCAGTCCACGGTGCCGCCGCAGCCGTCGTCGATGACACCGCAATCGCCGGCGCCGCAGGTGTTGACCGTGCACTCGCACGCGTTGGTGCCCGTGTTGCAAACCGCGTTGTCACCGCTCGCGGCCACGCACGTCGCGTCGGTACCGCAGTCGAGGGTGGTGCCGCAGCCGTCGTCGACCGAGCCGCACTCGGCGCCGAGGTCCTCACAGGTCATCGGCACGCAGGCGTCGCTGGTGCCCATGTCCTCGGCCATGCCCATGTCCGGGTCGAGCATCCCCATGTCGTCGACCGGACCCATGTCGTCGACCGGACCCATGTCCTCGGTGGACGCGTCCTCCGTCATGGCGGCGTCCTCCGTCATGGCGGCGTCCTCCATCGGCATGGCGCCATCGGGGTCGGTGCCGCCGTCGTCGCCGCAAGCGAGCGCGAGGATGCAGAGGGAGAGGGAAGCGAATCGAAGGGTGCGTGTGTTCATGAGGGAAAGATCTCCGGCCGGTCGCTGGAGCCTAGCGCTCGCGACGTCTGGGCCGTGGAGCTTTTCAGTGACACGCGAGCTACGACCGATCCAGCCGGCCGGCCGCGCTTGACCGGAGCTCGGCGCGCGTTCGAGGCTCTCGTCGTGGCTCACGTCGACGTCGCTCCGATCCTCGCTCGGCACCTCACGGTGCCCGCGTGCGAGGTCGCGGGGGAGACCGTCGCGGAGGTGCTCGAGGGGCTCTTCGCGAGCCACGACCGGCTGCGCGGCTACGTGCTCGACGATCAGGGCGGGCTGCGCCGGCACATCGTCGTGTTCGTGGACGGCGAGGCCGTTCGAGACCTCGCCCGCGCGGTGCGACCGACGAGCGAGGTGGTGATCATGCAAGCCCTCTCGGGGGGCTGAGGAGCGAGCGATGGACCGGCTCTACGTATCGACGCGGAAGGGGCTCTTCACCTTCGAGCGAAAGGGAACCGGGTGGGTCATCGCCTCCGTGGACTTTCTCGGCGATCCGGTGACGCTGACGTTGCCCACGGAGGACGCCCTCTACGCGGCGCTGAACCTCGGGCACTTCGGGACCAAGCTGCGCCGGAGGCGCGGTGCGGAGTGGGAGGAGGTCGCCGTGCCGGTGTACCCGGAGCAGCCGCAGGGCGTCGACGACGTGAAGTGGTCGCTCGAGCTCATCTGGTCGCTCGAGGCCGCGGGGGATCGGCTGTGGGCGGGGACCATCCCGGGAGGGCTCTTCCACAGCGACGACGCGGGGGAGAGCTGGACGCTGGTCCGCCCGCTCTGGGATCGGGAGGAGCGGAAGCAGGCGTTCGGCGGCGGCTACGACGCGCCCGGCATCCACAGCATCGCGATCCACCCCGCCGATCCGAAGGAGCTCCTGTTGGCGGTGAGCTGCGGCGGTGTGTGGCGAAGCCAGGACGACGGCGCGGCGTGGGAGCTGGTCGGGGACGGACTCGTCGCCGACTACATGCCCGACGGGAAGCGAGACATGAAGGCGATCCAGGATCCGCATCGCATCCAGCGCTGCGCGGCCGAGCCGGACGTGGTCTGGATGCAGCACCACAACGGCGCGTTCCGGTCGACCGATGGCGGCGTGAGCTGGAGCTCGCTCGAGGTCCCGCCGAGCTCGTTCGGATTCGCGGTGGCCGCTCACCCCACCGACCCGAAGACCGCGTGGTTCGTGCCCGCGGTGAAGGACGAGTGCCGGGTGCCGGTCGATGGGAAGGTCGTCGTGGCGCGGACCCGTGACGGTGGCGAGAGCTTCGAGGTGCTCCGCGAGGGGCTGCCGCAGGAGCACGCGTACGATCTGGTGTTCCGGCACGCGCTCGACGTGGACGCGAGCGGGGAGACGCTGGCGTTCGGGAGCACGACCGGGTCGCTCTGGATGAGCGCGAACGGTGGCGACTCGTGGGCGACGGTGAGCGCGAACCTGCCGCCGATCTACGCGGTGCGGTTCGGTTGAGAGGCGGGGCGGGAGCAAATTTCATTTTGCTCTCGGAGAGCCCTAGAAAATTGGGGGATCGGGAGGGGGGGAGTGTCCCCGGTGTTGCTGGGGGTCACGGGTGAGGGATCGCACGGGCTGGGTTTGTAATCAAACGTTTGATTAGTTAATGTCTCCGGTATGGCGAGACCGGTGAACGCGGACGCTGCGGCGACGAAGCAGCGTATCCTCGAGAGCGCGACGCTCTTCTTCTCGGAGAAGGGGGCGAAGAGCTCGGTGCGGGACATCGCCAAGGGAGCCGGGGTCAGCCTGGCCATGGTCCATCACTACTTCGGCTCGAAGGACGACCTCTACGAGGCGTGCGTCGGCGCGATGTACGAGGAGCTCGCCGAGCTCCGCGCCCATCTCGTGACGGCCCTCGGCAGCTCCGGCGTCGACTCGATCCTCGAGGACGCGGTCCGGGCCACCTTCCGCTTCGCCCGCGATCGCCGCACCACCATGCGGCTGATGATGCGCCGAGTGGTCGCCCGCGGCGCGCTCGACACCGGTCGCGTCGACGACTTCCTCCTGCCCTTTCTCGAGCAGGCCTCGACCCTCGTCGCCGCGGCCACCGGTCGCGACCCGTCGTCGCTGCGTCTGCCCCTCCAGAGCCTCGTCTTCCTCAACGGCCGCTACGCGATCGCCGAGGAGAGCGAGCTGATGCTCGTCACCGGCACCGACACCCCCGACGCCGCCCTTCGAGCCGTCGAGGACCACCTCGTCGACCACGCCCACCAGATGCTCGGCATCTGAGCCCCGACCCCGACCCACGCCCATCCAGGAGCACGCCATGTACGCCGTCCAGCCCAGCTTCACGCCCGAGATGCTCGTTTCGCCGCCCCGCGCCGAGGTGACCGACGCCGACCGCCGCGAGGCGCGCGCCCTGCCGCTCGCCACCCGCTTCGAGCTGGGTGAGGTCATCACGCCGGTGCAGCAGGCCTTCCTCGACGAGCACGGCTACCTGGTCTTCGCGCAGGTGCTCACCAAGGACGAGGTCGACCGCGTGCTGAGCGAGATCGATCGGATCCAGGAGCGCTGGCTCGCCGAGAAGCGCACCGAGGTGCACGGGATCCCGCTCTTCGTGGGCAAGGGCGTCGACGGCGAGCCCTTCATCCAGCGCTTCGCCTTCAGCTCCCTCTTCAGCGAGTACCTCTACGAGCTGGTCCGCGACGAGCGCTTCGCTCCGGTCCGCAGCCTGGTCGGCAAGGAGACCCGGGTCGGCGACCACGAGAAGGACGGCCTCGTCTTCAACCGCAACCTCAACGTCCCCGGCAGCGCGTACAAGCGGCTCGGCTGGCACACCGACGGCCTGCGCGACCTCTTCATGAACCGGGAAATCCCCGGGCCCATGCTCAACGTCGGTCTGCACTTCGACCGCATTCGCCGTGAGGACGGCGGCCTCCGGATCATCCCCGGCAGCCACCGCCAGGGCTTCTGGGACATGCTCACCCGCAAGCCCTACTTCGTGTCCCACGACGTCGACCCGGACGAGATCGCCGTCGAGACCGAGCCCGGCGATCTGACCGTCCACGACGGCCGGACCTGGCACCGGGTCGAGCGCTGCCCCCACGAGGGGCTCCGCAGCCTCCGCCGGACCTGCTACGTGCCCTACCTCACGGACGCCTACAGCCCCAAGGACGAGGCGTCCAAGACGCCCTTCTACCACCACATCGCCCGCTGGGGCCGCGACCTCAAGTCCCGTCTGGACCGCTGAGGCGCGAGGGGGCCGCTACTGGCGTCTCGGGCCGAGCCGACTTAGGGTGTGCCGCCCCACGAGGGCAGAAAACGCCGCCGGACCCCGGCGGACACGAAACCACACCCAGGAGAACCAGTTTGGCAAAACGACCCAGGAGAGGCGGTGGCGGCCGTCGCAAAGGCGGACGTCGTCGTCGTTTCGACGACCAGGAAGACACAGGACGTGACGATCACATCAAGCTCAACGGTGTGATCACCAATGTCTTCGCTGGTGGTCAGTTCGAGGTCGAGACCGAGGCGGGCAACACCGTTCGAGCACAGCTCTGCGGCCGGATGCGCAAGTTCCGCATCCGAGTGATCCTCGGCGACCACGTCACGGTCGCCCTCTCGCCCTACGATCTCACCCACGGAATGATCGTCTTCCGGCAGAAGTGAATTCTTTCCCTGGGGGATTTTGGGAAAATCCCCCGACTCGTCGCGAGTGAATCGCTCCTCGTCTCCCCAAAAACCTGAAGGTCTCGCGGCATGGCCGCTCGGTGCGTCCTCGCGCTTCGCGCCACGTCCTCCTGACGCGGCAGCTCAGACCGAGACGCCCTCTTCCAGAACCCGGAAGGCCTCTTCACCGAGGCCGGCCAGGTCCGCCTTGCCCCCGCCGTCGAGCCACTCGCGGAGGGAGGCGCGGATCACGCCCATGACGGCGGCCCCGAGCACCCGCGCTCGGCGGGCCGCCGCGCGTGATCGTCCGCCGTCGCGCAGACGCTCGACCATCGCCTCCTCGAAGTCGCGGTCCATCCGCAGCTCGAGGCCGGCGAGCTCCGGCGTCGCCTGCACCAGCGCGTCCTGCGCGACGAGGTAGCCACGCTCCTCCTGGTACTCGACCGCCAGGGCGAGCACCGCGTGCCGCAGCGCCTGGTACGGACGGAGCTTCGGATCGTCGTGGAGCAGTTCCTTGAAGCGCTCCAGCCGCCGTTCCCGCTCGGGGAAGACCAGCGAATGCTTGGTCGGGAAGTAGCGGAAGGCGGTCCGGCGCGAGACCCCTGCGGCGTCGGCGATCTCGTCGACCGTGGTCTCGTGGTAGCCGCGCTCTGCGAAGAGCGCGAAGGCCGCGTCGAGCAGAGCCTCGCGGGTGGCGCGCTTGCGTCGCTCGCGTCGGCCCAGCGGGGCCGCGTCGGTCTCGGTGTTCACGACCGGAGCATCCGAGACCGGGGGCGGGTCGTCAACCGGACTGTCACCCAGTGCCTATCCGTCAGTAGTTCGAGTCCGTCGTCCATTTCGACGGTGCGTTCTTCGGACCGCGGCGCTCGGCGTGAATGCCGGAGGTCATCAGCAGGCGGATGACGCGGAAGCGGTGGCCCCTGAAGGGCTTCAGCAGCTCGAGCATCCGCCGGTCGTCGCCGCGCGGCTCGCCCGCGAAGAAGGTGCTGACCACGTTCGGCAGGTGGAAGTCACCGACCGGGACCGCGTCGGGATCGCCGAGACCGAAACCGGCGATCATGCCGACCGACCAGCCCCCGATCCCCGGGAGCGCGAAGAGCGCGGCCTTCGCTTCCTCGGGCGGCAGCTGGTCGATGTCGTCGATCGCGGCCGCGCGCTTGGCGAGCAATCGCAACGTCTTGGCGCGGCTTCGCTCGATGCCCGCGGGGTGCAGATCGTAGTAGGGCGCGGCCGCGAGCTTTCGCGGGTCGGCCGGCAGCCGAAGCCCGGGCAACGGCGCAGGCTCGCCGTACTCGCGCGTCAGCACGCGCTGCGCTCTCGTCGCCTCGATCCAGGTCACCCGCTGCTGGAGCACCGTGCGGACCAGGATGTCGAAGACCGAGAGCGAGCGCCCGAGTCGCATGCTCTCCTGCTCGCGCATCATCCGCCGCAGCCGACGCGCGACCGTCGGATCGGCGGTGCCGCCCGCGGTCGGATCGAAGGTGGTCGGATCGTCGTCCAGCCCGAGCAGCCACTCGCCTCGCTCGGCTGCGTACTCGGCCGCCGGTCCCCACGCCGAGAGGCGCACGCGGTGTGGGTCGAGCGCCTCGAGTCGCACCGCGACCGCCCCCGCGCGGGTGCGCGTGGCGAGGGTGAGCGCGCCGGGCTCGACGTGCATCGACTCGTCCTTTCGACCGAGCCGCTGCAGGCGAAGCGTGCGCACCGGGTCGGTCGGGTGCTCGCACTCGAACACCCGCTCCGCATCCGGCGTGCGGGTCATTCCTCGGCGGCGGGTTCGGGCGCGTCGACCAGCGACAGATGCGCCGGAGCCATGGCGCCACAGACCGCGTGCACTTCCACGCCCCGGGACTCGCGAGGCCGCGTGAGGGTCAGCGCCGTGATGCCATCATCGAGCAGGAGCGGCGCCGGGGCCCGTGCGCCTTCGACGGTCGAGAGCACGCCGATCTCGGACTCGAGTCGGTCCCACGAGTCGAGGTCCACGGTCGCCGCGAGGGTCACGATGCGCAGGTCCTCGGCCCCGACCGCCTCGAAGTAGACGCGCAGGACCGTGCGGCCGGTCGGCGTGGTCGCGACCACTGCGCCGGGACGCGCGAGCTCGCTCTCCCCCGCGAGCGCGAGGTCGAGCTCTCGCGTGTCCTCGGTGAACGCGCGGCCGTCGCTCGAGCGCGCCAGGCCGATGGTGCCCGTGTCGGTCGCCTCGAAGAGCATGACCAGCTCACCGCCGAAGCGGACCACGGTGGGCGAGCGCGCGTCGGTGATCACCGGACCCGCGACCTTGCTGAACGCGCCGCCGGCGCTGCTCGCCTCGGCCACGCCGATGCCGCCCTCGGCGGCGTAGTAGAGCCGTGCGGTGCCGTCGTCGTCGACGTGCACCCAGGGGTCGAAGACCGACTCGCCCTCCCAGGCCTCGCTGGCTTCGAGGACCATGGGGCCACCGTTGAAGCTGAGCGCACCCTCGAGCACGTCCATGCCCACCGGTCGCGGCTCGCTGCGGAAGATCCGGCTCGGTCCGAGCTGCGCGAAGTCGAGCGCGCCCTCCGGTAGGTCCGGGTTCCGGTCGGGCGGCTCGTCGATCTCGTCCGCGCCGTCGTAGAAGAGCATCCCGTCGGCGACCATCGAGCGTTGGACCGCCTGCCGGTTGAAGTAGATGCGGCCGTTCGGCGCCGCGAGCCCGCCGGTCTCCTCGGCGGTCAGGAGCCTGAAGGGGCCGGCCCCGCTCGACTGGATGATGTCGGGGAAGTCGGTCTCCGCGCCGAGCGTCGCGCAGGCGACGAACGCGAGGGTCATCGCCGCGAGGCCGATGCTGCGTCGCCTCATCATTCGAACGCGACCTCGAGCGTGGCGCCCACCCCGAAGAGGTGGCCGTCCGAGCGGTAGTCGCCGACCGGATCGACGAGCGAGTCCTTGATGTGCTCGCGCTCGGGCAGGTAGCTGTAGATCGCGTGCACGTCGATGCTGAGCGAGCCCGGAAGGGTCGGCTCGAGGTCGGTGAGCTGCAGCCCGACGCCCGCGGTGATCGTGTGCTTGTCGTTGTCGACGAAGTTCAGCGTTCCGGTCTGGGCCGGGAAGGGCGAGTTCTCGTACACGTAGCCGAGTCGGGTCTGCAGCGTGTAGGCCTCGGTCCGCGCTGCGGTGATCTCGATGCCGACGCGCGGCACGAAGGTGTCGTGCAGGTTCAGCGGCAGCGGCGGGAGCGAGGTGATCTCGTCGGGGATGGTGATGCCGAGCCCCGGCGGCGGGTCGGCGCTGAGCAGGATCTCCTGGTCCGCGATCAAGCTCGGGTGCTTCGAGTAGTCGTACCAGGTGAGCTCGAACGCGAGATGCAGCCAGGAGGTCGGGTCGAAGACCGCGCCGACCGAGACCTGCTGCGGACCGAACATGCTGGTCGTGTCCGACACCAGAGAGAACTGCAGGGGGATCGGGTCGGCGCCGATGCCGATGATGTTGGCGTCGGCGAGGGCGACGATCCGGTTCCGGAGCTCGAACTCGCCGCGATAGGCGACGCCGAAGGAGAACTTCTCGTGCGGGTGGATCTGGATGCCGGCCTGCGGGTAGCGGATCGAGGTCAAGTCGCCGGCGAACTGGTGCTCCAGCCGCGACATCGAATCGGGGCTGGTCGCGTGGGCGTCACCCCGGATGTCGAGGGTCAGGTCCGAGGGCGACTGGAAGGTGATGCCCGCACCGATCGTGAGCCACGGCGCGGGGCTCACCGCGATGTTCGTCGCCAGATAGATGCGGCCCGGGCGTGTGTCGTACATCTCCCAGCGCGGTCGGGTCACGACGGCCGAGCGGGTTCGCGCGAGCCGCTGGTCCGGCAGGTGCAGCGCGAGGCCGAAGGCGAGGCGTGCGTTGCCGAAGGTCGCGGGCGCGACCAGGCCGACCACCATCGCGCCGTGCCGCTCCACCGACGAGCGCTCGTCGTTGATGTTCAGGTACGGGCTGACGCTCAGGTAGCCGACGGTGAGGCGCAGCTCACCGCTGCGCACCAGGCCGGCGGGGTTGTAGTAGTTGGCGCTCGAGTCCTCGACGTCCGCGGTGACGGCGCCACCGAGGCTGATCGATCGAGAGAAGAGACCGTGCGTGTCGGGCGGGGTCGCCTCGGCGCGGTTGGCGACGAGGGCGACCCAGAGCGCGACGAGCGCGGCAGCGACGCGGCTCACCATTCGATCGCTCCCGTCCAACCGCCGGCGACGATCCAGCCGCTGGTCACCATGTTCGAGGCGCCGCCATCGACGGCCGGGATGTCGTGGGTCCGCTCGACCACGCGGTGCAGCTGGCCGAAGGCGTCGAGGCGGATGACCGCCGGGCTGTCCGGCACGTGATAGGCCATGCCGAAGCCACCGGTGAGAATGTGCCGGTCCGAGTCCAGCAGTCGCCGCGGGAGCATCACCCCTTCTCGAGGCTGACCTTCCGAATCACGACCCGCCGCCATGGCCGCCGGAGGCGACGGCGTCATCTCGTAGGAGTAGCCGAAGCGGAGCGCGCCCTCGGTGTTGCGACGGCCGCCGACGTACTCGATGGCGAGGCGCGGCGAGATGGTGTCGCGCATGTCGGGGGCCACGGGGAAGAACGAGCTCTCGGTGGACTTGCCCACCAGCCCGGGCCACGCCGACCAGCGCCGGTAGGTGAGGTGGAGCGCCGCCATCAGGTTCGGGGTCGCCTGCCAGGCGACCTCGGCCGCGAGCGTGTGCGGGTCGTACTGCGGAGTGGCCGTGATGTTGATCCGCGGGAGCGCGACCGGGAGGCCCTCGACGATGATGTCGAGGTCGATGTCGGAGCGGACCTCTTCGCGGTAGACCAGGCCGATCTTCCAGTCGCCGGTGTCGTACGTGACGCCGACGATCGGGTTGTAGCTGACCAGCAGCTGGGTCTCGGTGAGCGAGTTGAACGAGTTGGCTTCGTCGAGCGTGACGATCAGCCGACCGGTGATGGTCGCGAGCGCGGAGACGCCGATGCCGAGCCTCAGCCCGGGGACGAGCTTGCCCAGATCGATGCCGAGGCCGATGGCCAGGTTCACCGACTGGGTGCGCGCGAGCAGCGCCCACTGCGGCGTCTCGGCGAAGATGATGTCGGTGCGCAGGACGGTGTTCGCCGGCGTGTAGAAGCCCGCGCCGAGCGTGAGGACGTTCTCCAGCGCCCCGCCGAAGGGCAGCGGCAGGTGGAAGCCGATGGTGCTGCCGCGGTAGGCCTCGAGGTCGAAGTCGTCGCCGTCGAGGGTCAGCTCGAAGGACGCGGCCTGCAGACCGAGGCTGATCCCGCTCCGCTCTGCGCGCGCCAGGCCGGCGGGGTTCGCGAAGACCGCTTCGTAGTCGTTGGAGAACGACACGCCGGTCATGCCCAAGGCCTGGTGGCGAGCGCCGTAGCCGAACACATCGGGGGGTGTGGCCTCCACGACGGAAGGCGCGAACACGACGGCGACACCCAGCACCGTCAGGTGAACGAAGAAAGCGCGCATGGCGAGCGCCGGGACGGTACCACAAGCGGGGGCAAGTGAAGCGCGTTCTCGTTTCGTCCGCGTTTCGACGGTGTCTGCGGTGGTGCTAGCGTCCGCCGATGGACTCTGGAGAGTTTCGGGTGCTCGACGCGGTCGCCGAGTCGACCCTCGCGCGCACCGAGGTGGTGCGGCGATCGGGTGAGCCGCACTCGGTGCTGAAGGCGCTCGGCAAGGCGCACCCGGACTGGTTCGCGCAGAGCTCGGATCGCTTCCAGCTCTCGCCCGCCGGCCTCGAGGCGCTGGCGGCTGCTCGCCGGTCCCGCGCCCTCGGGTCAAAGCGCACCAACGACGAGCTCGCCGAGACCGTCCGCCTCCTCGGCGCCGGCCGTTCGATCCGTCGCGACCTCGACCAGGTCTACGCCACGCCGGAGAGCGTCGTCCGCCGCGCCCGCTTCCTCATCGCCGAGGGGTGCGCCGAACGCTCGCTCCTCTTCCTCGGCGATGACGACCTCACTTCGGCGGCCACCCGCTCGCTCGCGCCGGCTGCCGAGCTCTCGGTGCTCGAGGTGGACCCCGAGCTGGTCGCGCTCCTGAAGGGCGCCGAGGTCGACGTTCACGAGCACGACCTGCGCGAGCCGATCCCGAAGACGCTCCGCGAGCGCGACGCCGTCTTCACCGACCCGCCCTACGCGATCGAGGGCTTCGCCCTCTTCATCGCGCGGGCCATCGAGGCGCTTCGCGAAGGCGGCACCCTCTACCTCGCCTTCGGCGCGAGCCGCCGCGCGCCCGACCGGGCGCTCGCCAAGCAGCGCCTCCTCGCGGAGTGCGGCCTCGTCATCCGCGAGGTGCGCCGAGACTTCAGCGAGTACGACGGCGCCGAATCCATCGGCTCCCGCTCCGATCTCTGGGTCTTGCGCACGACACCCCAGACCAAGGCGCCGACCCTCGGCCCCGGCGGCGAGCTCTACACCCGCCGAAAGCCCAAGCGTCGCTAGCTCGCCACTGCGGCGGGGGTGATTTCGTTCGCGGCGAGGGCTTCGGCGAGCTTGCCCATGGTCTCGATGACGACTTCGCGCGCCTCGTCCGGGTCGTCGATGCCGACGACGACGGCCCGCTCGTGCTCGGAGAGCGCGGCGTAGCGCTGGGCGGCCCAGACCAGGCCCTGGATGATCACGCGCTTCTCGGTCTTGGACCAGCGCCCCATCCACGGCGAGGCCGAGATTAGCGTCAGGAAACGGTCGGTCTCGGCGAGCCGCTCTTCGGGGAGGCCCCACGATTCCACCCAGGCGGCGAGGCGCAGCCGCACGTCGTCTTCGTTGCGGAAGAGGTGGCGCATCATCCGCCGGGACATGTGGCCCGGGTTCGGGCCTCGGACCCGGAGCCAGGGTCGGAGGATCTCCGCGATGCCGACATGGAAGCGGTCGAGCGCCGCTTCGAGGAGCGCCGCCTTCGAGCTGAAGTAGTAGGAGACGGTTCCGCTGCTCAGCCCCGCCCGTTTCGCGATGGTGCGATAGGAGAGGTTCGCGTCGCCGGCGCCCGCTCGCATGGAGCGGACCGCATCGAGGATGCGATCGACCGGGTGCTTGTCGTCAGGAGCTGGATGGGAGGAGAGGGTGCGGGCCATGTCCTACCTTTCTGCACATAGCCTGCCAGCCCGATCTGCGAACGGGGTTCCGCGAAACTACGACGCTTTTCGGGATCGGTGTCGACACCCGACCCCTCACGGGCGGGGTTCGCGGTCCCCAGCGCCTCCTGGAGTGGTCACTGCAGGATTTCAGCGGCGGCGGACGAGTGCCGCGACGCCACGCGCGATGTCGTCCCGCTCGGCCAGCGTGAAGCCTTCCCGCTCGTGGACGATTCGCCCGCTGCGGTCGACCCAGACGGTGAAGGGCGCGCCACGGCGCGGGTTCAACCGGCTGGTCACGGCCGTGTCCAGGTCGCTGACCACTGGGAACTCGAGACCCAAGCGGTTCACGGTCGGCGCGGCGCGCGCGATGGTCTCCGCGCCGTCCATGCTGACGGCCACGACCTCAAGACCCCGCTCTTTGTAGCGCTCGTAGAGCTGCTGGTAGAGCGGCAGCTGCTGCTTGCAGGGCTCGCACCAGGTCGCCCAGAAGATGATGACCACCGGGTGCTCACCGAGGTGATCGCCCATCTCGAAGTTGCCGCTGACCGGTCCACCAGGGATCGACGGCAGGGTGAACGCCGGCGGTCGACCACCCACGCGAGCCTCGGCCTGCGGGGGCGCCATCACGCCCAGGAGCATGGCGGCGGCGAGAAAGGGGACGGAGAGGGTGGAGATCAGGCGCATGAGGTTCTCGTAGCAGACGTCAGGGGAGGGAGGGCATTCACTCAGAGGCGGAGCACCAGCTCGCCGAGGACGCCCTGGAAGAGCGGGACGTCGCGGCAGACGCCGCCGGAGCAGATGCGGCCACCCGGCTGGGCGCCGCCGAAGATTCGCAGGAAGCTGCCTTCGAGGAAGTCGAAGCGGGCCTCGACGCCCGGGTAGAGCACGGGCGCGTCGGAGCCCCGCTTCTCGTTGTTCCACGCGAGCACGGGCGAGACACGGATGCGGCCCTGCCAGGAGTAGGTGATCGCCAGCGAGCCCCGGACGTAGTCGTCGAAGTCGAGCGCCGAGGCGTTCCACTTGCTCTCCTGGCGGTGGATGAGGCTCAGCTCGACGCTGTGGGGCCCGGTCACGATGCCCGCCTCGAGCTGGCCGTGGACGACGCGCCAGTGGAGGTCGCCGCCTTCACGGGCGTCGCGAGCGCCGAGGTAGCGGTCGTCGCGGTAGCCACCGTTGAGATCGAAGGTCCACCCGAGTCCGGTGGGCCGCCCGCGAATGACCTTCTGCACCTTCAGCGTGAGGTGGTTGAGCCAGAAGCCATCGCTGGACCAAGGATCGCCCTCGTCGTTGGGGTCGCTGTTGCGATGCTCCGCGTGGCCGTAGCTGAGCAGCGCCGCCGACAGACCCCAGCCGCCGGGCGGGAAGCCGTAGTCGAGCTGCAGCCGACCGCCGCGGGCGTTGCTCTGGTTCTCCGGGCGCTCGTAGTCGCCCTCGAGGTCGGGCACGGCGCTGTAGATGCGGTGGGCCGGCGCGGCCACGTCATCGGCGACGTAGAAGCGGCGGTAGTCCTTCCACTCGAAGGCCAGCGTCGCGCGATCGGAGGCCTCGGCCTGCAGCGAGGCGTAGATGGCGCGACCGTAGTTGCTGCTGACCCCTCGGAGCTGGTCGTCGACCTCCCGCCGGGCGAGGTTCGCTTCGCCGTAGAGGCTGACCCGGCCGCTCGCGAGGCGCGGCATCTCGACGTGCCAGCCGACGATGTCGAGGTCGGTCTGCTGCCGGAAGCCGGTGGTGTCGTCGGCCGCGAACATGTACCGAGCGCCGTGCGCGCCGAGCTCGAAGCCCGGCAGGCGGTAGCCGAGCTCCGCGCCCATGATCCAGTCGCGGGTGTCCGGCGACTCCCAGAGCGAGGCTCGCGGCTGGTCGGCCGGCCGTCGGATGATCGCCAGGGTGTTGGGATCGAGGTTCTGCGGGTTCGCCGCGCCGCCGAGCGCCTTGAAGAAGATCTTCCCGTCGTCGTAGGCGAGCTGACCGCCTCGAAGGGCCGTGTCGGTGCCCAGGATGTCGAGCCGGCGGAAGCTGAGCGCGATGCCCCGGCCGAGGACGGCGTAGCTGTCGAGGGCGTCGAGCTTCCAGGGCCCGCGCTCCCAGTGCACCGAGAAGCGCTCGAGTCGGGCATCGCCCTCGACGCAGCTGCCCGTCGCCACCTCGGGGCAGTCCGACTGCGCGAGGGGAAGGAAGAAGTCGAGGCGCGCACCGATGCGGAGCTCCTCGCCCTGCATCGCGGCCTCGAGCCGCTCCCACGCGCTGAAGAAGTGGTCGTTGAGATCGTTCGAGTCGAAGTTCTCGAAGCGGTACTGGGCGCGCGTGGTGCTGGTCAGCGTGAAGGTGGTCTCACCGAAGACCGGTAGCACTGGCGGACCGTTCTCGTCCGCCTCCGCGAGCACCGCGTCGAAGTCCCACTCGTCGTCGCCGCCGTCCTCGTCGTCTTCCTCGTCGAGGTCGTCGGGCAGCTCCCAGTCGTCGCCGTCGATCTCGTCGAGGTCGTCGGGGAGCTGGTAGTCGTCGGCGGGAGGCTCGTCGGATTCCGACGCGGACTCCGACTCCGGCACGGACTCCGACGCGGACTCCGACTCGGACGCGGACTCCGGCGGCCGATCACCGTCCTCCGACTCCGATTCCGCTTCTGCTCCCGCCCCCGTCTGTGCGAAAGCGGGCCCCCCAAAGAGGAGAGCCCGCCCTAGCAGAAGGAGCGCGAGCGCTGTGACCCTCGCGCGCACCGAGCCGGATTCAGTCGCCGAGGACCTCGTCGATCGCGCTCTTGAGCGAGGTCAGGCCATCGCTGGCACCGTTCTCGCGGAAGCGAATCACGCCCTGGCTGTCGACGATGATGGTCGAGGGGAGCGCGTTGTCCGGGAAGAAGATCCCCGTGAGCTGCGCCGGATCGATGAGCTCGACGTTCGAGAGGCCGAAGCGGTCCACCCAACCCTCGCAGTAGGCGAGGTCGGGGGCCGAGTAGTCGGCGGTCTGGGTGAGGATCTGGATGACCCGCACGCCCTGGCCGGCGTAGAAGTCGTTGATCTCTTCCTCGAGCTGCTCGCTCTCGGCGATGCAGGGCGGGCACCAGCCGGCCGCGATGCTGATGACCGTCAGCTCGTTCTCGCAGAAGGACTCGTTGTAGAACGAGTAGTCCGCGCCGCTGCAGTCCTGGAGCGTGAACCCGCTGAGGTTCCGACCCGGGATGGCGCCGAAGCCACTCGTCGGGACCCGGTCCTGGCAGGAGAGCTGGTCGACCGGACCCATGTCCTCGTCCATGGGCGTGCCCATGTCCATCTCCGGCACGTCCGAGACATCCGTCCCGTCCGAGTCGTCATCACCACAGCCACCGAGCGCCAGCAGCGCGCCCACGATCAAGGTCAGCTTCTTCATCACAATCCTCGTTCCACCTAGACCCCGGGTCACATCGGGGCGCAGACCGACCGGGTACCACCACCCGAAGCCGGAACACTCTCACAGGAGAACCCTGCCGGGCAGGGCGTCTCCGCGCAATCCACCGGGAAACAAATCCCGTTCGTGAAGGTCTTCGGTCCGCTCGAGAGCTCGACCGTCTTGGAGCACTCGTAGCCCTCCGCCTCGCGGCAGTCGGCGTTGGTGTCGCAGACCTTCAGGCACACGCCCGGGCTCCCCTGGACCAGCTCGCCGGTCGGGTAGCAGACGTTCGCGTCGGGGCAGACCGCGGTCGGGTACGCGTCACCGAAGTAGAGGTCGTTGCTGTTCCAGCCGGGCTCGAGCGCGCAGTTGCCGATGCAGGTGCCGCCGTTCCAGCCGGTCGGGGTCCCACCCTCGTTGCGCCCCAGGATGCAGTTGCCGCTCAGGCAGGCGTCGTCGCTCGCGCAGGCCTCGCCGGTGCGGCCTCCCTCGGTCGGAACCTCGCCCTGCGGCAGGCACTGAGCCGAGTAGGGGTTGCAGTCCGAGCGGTAGCCGCAGTCCTCGCTGTCCATGCAGAGGCCGACGCAGAGGCCGTAGGTCGGCCGACTGGGGTCGACCTGGCCCTTGGCGGCGCAGACGTAGTTCTCGCGACAGTCGGTCGAGTTCGAGCAGGCCTGCTCGCAGATGTTCTGGCCGCCCTCGCCGGTCGGGATGCAGTGGTTGAAGACCACGCCATCGTCACAGGGGCCACGGTCGGCGCAGGGGAGGGTGCAGTGACCCTCGGGCCAGCCCTCGGCACCCGTTCGGCAGAACGCGGTCGGCCCCATCGTGGCCTGGCACTGCGAGTCGATGACGCAGGGCCCGAAGAGCATGCTGTCGGGCGGCGGACCCATGTCCGTCTCCGGCTCGCTCATGTCGATGCCCTGGTCGGGGATGCCCGTGATGTCGCCGTCGTCGTCGCCACAGGCGGCGAGGAGGAGGAGCGCCGAGGCGCCGAGAGTAAGGTAAGTGCGTGCCATGGAGAACCCGTTCCACCTAGCAGGGGGCGGTACCCGCGGCAAGGCACGCAGGAGGTGAAAGGCCTTCAGTTGTCGAGGCCGAGCGCCCGGCTCACCCAGCCCACCAGGTCCGCGATGACCTCGTCCTCATTGGTCTCGTTGACCATCTCGTGCCGTCCGCCCGGCCAGAGCTGGAGGGTCACGTCCTTCAGCCCGTCGCCCCGATACGCCTCCACGAGGTTCTTGGCTCCCTGGGCACGCCCGATCGAGGTGTCGTCGCTCCCGGCGACGACGTAGATCGGCTTCTCCCGAGGGATCGGCGCCAGGTGCGCCGGCTTGGTCAGCGTCGGGATCGCGTCGAGGAGCTGGATCCAGGTCTCGATGGAGACGTCGAAGCCACAGAGGGGGTCGGCGGCGTAGGCATCGACCTGCGCCGGGTCCCGGGATAGCCAGTCGAAGGCGGTCCGGCCCTCGAAGGGTTTGTTGAAGTCACCGAAGGTGAGCTTGCGGATGAGGTCCGAGACCCCCCGCTTGCCGAGCCGGAGCCGCTCGGCCCGCGCGATGACCCGGCCGACCGCCGCGATGAAGGGCGGCTTGCCCCCGTTGCCGCTGATCGCCCAGGCGTCGGCGTCGTCCGGGTTCTGACCGAGGAGCGTCTGCGCGACGTAGCCGCCCATCGAGTGCGCGAAGATGGCTCGCGGCAGGGTCGGGTGCTCGGCCTTCAGGGCCTGCGCGCGCTCGTGGAGGTCGCCGACCAGCCTCTGCCAACCGTCCTCGTCGCCGATGTGGCCCGGGGTCTCACCGGACGGGACCGAGTGGCCGTGACCGCGGTGGTCGTGTGCGGACACCAAGAAGCCCTCGGCGGCGAACGCCGCCGCCACGTGGTCGTAGCGTGCCGCGTGCTCCGCCATGCCGTGAACGATCTGCAGCACTGCGATCGGCTCGCCCTCGGGCGCCCAGCGATAGGTCGCCAGCTCGGTGCCGTCGTGAGTGCGGTGGGTGCCGCGTTCGAAGCTCATGGCGAGAGCCTAGCGCACCGTCCCCGAGCGAGGGTCGCCATTGCGGCGGCCTCCGCTAGACTGCGCGGCCGATGACGCGGGGAAGCTGGTTGGCGGCGCTGCTGGTCGTCTCTTCTTTGGGATGCGGCGACGATGGCGACGGGTCCCCCGACGGGGCGCTCCAGTGCACGACGGACTCGCAGTGCGACGACGGCGTCTACTGCAACGGCACCGAGCGGTGTCTGCCGGGGGAGGGCGCGAACCCGCTCGGGTGCGTCTCCGGCGTTCGTCCGTGCGAGGGCATCGGCGCCTGCATCGAGACCGAGGACCGGTGCGATGGGGACTGCGAGAGCCCGGATGGCGACGGTGACGGCGTCGACCGACTCGAGTGCGGCGGCGGCGACTGCGACGACGAGGACGCCAACCGCTTCCCCGGGAACCCGGAGATCTGTGACGCGGAAGGCGTCGACGAGGACTGCGACCCGGCGACCACCGGCGCGCGCGACCGTGACCGCGATGGCTACCTGGACGACGGTTGCACGCTCGACGGGACCGGCCTCGACTGCAACGACCTCGACGCGTCCATCTCACCCGCGAGTAGCGAGGTCTGCAACGGGGTGGACGACGACTGCGACGGCGACGTGGACGAGGGCGTCTCGGTCGAGGGCTTCGTCGACGCCGACGCCGACGGTCGGGGCGACGCCGAGCGACCGATGCGTGCGTGCCCGGGGAGCGTGCGCTTCTCGCTCTACGGTGACGACTGCGACGACTCCGATCCGAGCGTGCAGCCGACCCAGAACGAGATCTGCGATGGCCTCGACAACGACTGCGACGAGGCCACCGACGAGGACGCGAGCGCGGTGCTCTGGTACGAGGACGCCGACGGCGACGGCTACGGCGCGCTCTACGGTGAGCGCCGGATCAGCTGCGATCCCATCGATGGCTTCTCGCTCCTGCCGACCGACTGCGACGACTCCCTCGACACGGTGAGTCCGGTGGGCGTCGAGGCCTGCAACGCACGGGACGACGACTGCAACGGCAGCGCGGACTTCGCGGTGGGCGGCGACGGTGAGGACGACGACCGTGACGGGGTCGCCGACGTGAGCTGCGGTGGGACCGACTGCAACGACCGGCGCGCCGAGATCGCCGAGGGCTCCGCGGAGCTCTGCAACGGACAGGACGACGACTGCGACTCGAGGGTCGACGAGGGCGTCGACGCGACCGACTGGTACGTCGACGGCGACGGCGACGGATACGGGGCCGGACCCGCGATGAGCCTCTGCGTGGACTCGAGTGTGCTCGTGGCGCGCGCCGGAGACTGCGACGACGCGCAGCCCACGGTCTTCCCGACGGCGCGGGAGCGCTGCGACGGGCTCGACCAAGACTGCGATGGCACCACCGACGAGGGAGCGACGGCGAGCTGCACGCTTCCGAACGCGCGCGCGGTCTGCTCCGCCGGCCGCTGTGAGGTCAGCGAGTGCGTCGGTGTCTTCGGCGACTGCAACCTGCGTTCGGTGGACGGATGCGAGACACCGCTCACCTCGATGGCGAGCTGCGGTCTCTGCGGCGCGGCTTGTGACGTCGCGTGCAGCGGCGGCTTCTGCTCGGCCATTCCCTCCGAGATCACCATCTCGCTGACGGTGTTGGACTACAACGGGACCACGCCCATCGCCGGAGCCGATCTCTACCTGCCCCTGATGCGTCCGCTGCGTACCTTCACGGCCGACGCCATGGGCATGGTGAACGTGGCCATGCCCATCCCCACCTGGATCGCGGTCACCGAGCCGACGCTCCAGCCCATCCTCTACCCCTACGACGGCGGGACGGTCCCGCCGATCCCGGGCTTCTCCGACGTCGGCGGCGAGCTCCACACCGTCGAGGCCTCCGAGCTGACCGACATCGGGATCACACAGGACCCGAGCCTCGGGATGATCGTGGTGTCGGACTCCAACGGTGGCATCGGCCCGCAGGTCGACGCGTCGCTCAGCCTACCCTTCGGCGAGAAGATCGCGGTTCGTCGGAACCCGCGACTCGAGCGCACCGGCGACGCGACGCTGGGCCTCGGCAACCCGATCCTGCTCTTCACGAACGTCGTCCCCGGACGCGCCGAAGTCGACGTGCTGCCCTGCCGCATCGACGACTCGAACATTCGCGTCTACCCGGGCACGCTTTCGGTGGCTCGCGCCAGCTGCTTCTGAACCTCAGGAGGTCGCGTCGAGCGGAGCGGGCGCGTTCAGCCCGAGCACGTCGCGCTCGACCGCGGCGTAGTCCACCGGCACGTCGAAGCGGGCGAGCACCGAGTAGAAGCCGAACTGCAGCCGGTTCAGGAACATCATCCCCTCCGGCATCGTGATCATCTCGTCGGCCTTCGTGCGGATCGCCTTCTTGGCCATCGTCATGCAGTCGTCCACGAGGCTCGCGGCCCACTCGTGGCTCACCCGGTAGGGCGAGTCCCAGATCGGGTCGAAGAGGCGACGGCAGAACTTCAGCACCAGCTGGTGGAAGAGCGGCTCGTCCTCGCGCGGCGGCCCCTCGTCCTCCGGCATCTCCATCATCTGGCGCGACGCCGTGTAGAAGCCGGGGAGGTCGCCAGTGAGCGCCGCCGTGTGGAGCGCTCGCGAGATCGCGCGACGCTCCGGCGGGATCTCGATGACGCAACCGAAGTCGAGCGCCGTGACGGAGCCGTCGTCGTGAAAGATGAAGTTCCCCGGGTGCGGGTCGCCGTTGAAGACACCGCCGACGATCGTCGAGTGGATCACGAAGCGCCAGAGCACCTCGGCCCAGGTGGTGCGGAGCGCGGGGTCGCTCTCGCACGCCTCCTCGAAGGTCTTGCCGTGCACCATCACGGTCGTGAGCACGCGCTTGCTCGAGCGGTCGCGGACCACCGCCGGGATCCGGATGTGCGTGCCGTCGGCGTAGAGATCCGCGAAGCGCTCCTGGCGGTCGGCCTCGAGGGCGTAGTCGAGCTCCTGGCGGAAGACCTCCGCCATCTCGTCCATGCCTTCCTTGATGCCCATCTTCGCGCCGAACGCGAAGGCCTTCATGTTGGCCATCAGCCCGGCGTTCTTCAGGTCGCTCTCGACCGCCTGGTCGATGCCCGGGTGCTGGACCTTCACGGCGACCTCGGTGCCGTCGATCAGCGTGGCTCGATGCACCTGGCCGATCGACGCGCTCGCGAAGGGCTCGGGCTCCCAGCTCGCGAAGAGCTCGCCCACCGGCGCGCCGAGGTCTTCCTCGACGACCGCGCGGATCGCCTCCGGGTCCGACGCGGGTGTGGCCGCGCGCAGCGCGCCGAGCGCGATCTCGAAGGCCTCGCGCTTGTCCGCCGGCACGAGCCCGTCCACGTAGCTCGCCATCTGCCCGGCCTTGGCGGCGAGGCCGCGCATCTGCCCGAGCACACCCGCGGCCGCCTTCGCGGTCTTCTTCCCGTCGCCGTCGAAGACCCAACCCGCGCCGGTACGCGCGCCGAGCAGCGCCATACGCGCCGCGCGCCCGAAGCGCGACGAGGGCAGATCCTTCTTGGCCATCGGTGCCCATTGTGGGATGCGCCGCTTTCGGCGTCGAGCGCGAGCTCGGCTAGAGGAGCTCGATGACGCTTGTCGGCTACGCCTCCCCGTGCGGCAGGCACGCGATGGGTCGAGCACCCGAGGAGATCTCGAGTTGCTCGAGCCGAGGGAAGCGTTTCCGTAGGCCGGCTTCGTCCTCCGGTCGATCCATGAGCTCGTCTGCGCGGAAGAGCTCGAGACGCCGGAGCGCATCGGAGCCTCGACCGAGGACGTCGCTCCAACGAGCCAGCGGATGTACGTCGTCGAAGTCGGCAACCTCGGGCGCCACGCCGAGCACCAGCTCGCGCACGAAGCGGGTGGCCGGGAGCGAGAAGAGGGCGTCGAGGAGCGCACGCGGTGAAGGGCCGGCGGGGTCGAGCGAGAGCTCGACCACGATGGTGTCGACCCAGCCCATCTCCCAGGTGAATGCGACCTCCCACCAAGCATCGGCGGACTCGCCGAGCGAGAAGGGACCGATCAGCTGCTCACGGTGTTCTCGCAGCAGCAGCTGAGCTCGTCGCGCGTCGGCGTGGCGGGGTCCTGCCATCGCCAAGCCGACCGCGCCGCGCGGGTCGTCCCGTTCGTCGAGCCAGCGCAGGTAGGCGAGCATCGCTTCCCGGTCCGGCGTGAGCGCGAGCGCCGCTTCACGCGCCGAGTCCTGGGCAACGGGCTTCGGCAGATTCGAGAGGTCCGGGTAGAGCACCACGTCTGGAGCCGAATCGAGCCAGCGCGCCCTCGTCATCGCCTCCTCGAAGTCGTCCTCGGTTCGGAGCCTGAGGTCGTCGATGACCGTGCGCGACCGGGCGGCCATGAAGATCACGTCCATGGCACAGAGGCTCGCGGAGCTCTCTTCGTGTTGCGACCCGACTCGCGCCGCGACGGCCTTCGACCAGCCGCGCAGGAAGGCCCGAGTTCGGACCTCATCCTCGAGGTCTTCTCGATGGACGAGCGGCAGCGGGTGCTCGGTGGCCTCGACGAGGCTGCCGTCCTCGTCGAGGACGGCGCCCACGAAGGGGATGCGGACCCAACCGTCGACGACCTCGGCGGCCTCGAAGTCCCCGAGCTCCAGAACGGCCCGTTCGGCGCGGATCGGCAGCACCTCGGAGAGCCACGGCAAGAGAACGTCGACGTCGCTCATCACGTGGTCACCCAGCGCTTCATGCCGTCGGTCTCGGCCATGGGCGCCCATTGTGTGATGCCCCTCGTTTCCCGTCGACACGACCTCGATGAATCTTCACTACGAACCGCCGTCGGCTCGAACGGAGGGGCTCGACACACGTGTCCCTCCGACATGAGGAGGGGAACGATGAGCTTTGTTGGAATGAACCGCGTCGCGGTCGTGGTCGCGCTGTCGATGGCGGCATCACCGGCACCTTCGCGGCGCTCCTCATGGCCGACGTGACGATCGCGGACATGTTCGTGATCGGCGCCGGCGCCGGGTACGGCGTCTTCAACAACCCGCGTGGCCCGGCCATCGGGTTCCGAGCGGGCGTGTACCCCGTGCACGGAGTCGGGGCCGACGGCATCCGGCGGAAGGGACTGGTCATCAGCTTCGAGAGCCGACTCGCGTTCCTCGGCGACCCGAACGGGACCGGCGTGATGCTCATGGGCTCGATCGGATACGAGGCCTTTTGAGCGTTCACTCTCCGCGCGCCGGCCGCGGGAGCGGCACACCTCCGCGAGTGGTCCCGGCTCTCACCGGGCCTCGCGGAGGTGCGTGGCGTCAGCGGTTGATGGGCAGGTAGCTCTTCACGTAGTCGCCGCCCTGCGTGCCGGCGGCGATGAAGGCCAGCGCCGGCGCGCCGACGTAGCAGAACATGATGTCGAAGAGGGTGGTGTGGTACGCGACCCAGTCCCCACCTTCGCCGGGTTGGATCAGCAGCTTGCCGACGATCATCCCGATCAGCGTGAAGACGGCGGCCGCGACGCCCAGGGGGATCGAGTACTTCTTGCCGAACGTGACGCCCGCGACGCCGGAGGCGGCGCCGGTCGCCAACGCGAGCCACTTGAACTCGTTCACGAACATCCCGACCACGCCGTAGATCAACCCGACCACGAGGGCGGCGCCAGCCGCGGCCATGATGCCCTTCATCAGGTCCTGCTGGACCTCGGGTGCGCTCTCTTCGCTCATCGTTCCCCTCCTTAGGGCCGCCCGGGAAGTCCACGCGGCGAGCGGAGATTAGCTCGCGTGTGACTAGAAAATCACCAGAATTGGTGGCCCGTCCCCGTTCGGAGACCGGGGCCGATGGACGTCGACGCCGCGCCTCAGCGCGTCTGGATCTCGCCGCGCTCGATGGCCGAGAGCAGCCCTCGAATGCGCTCGGCCACGCCCTCCACCTCCCGCTCGGTCAGGCCGATCTGCACCCGGTCGGCATCGAGGCGAACGGGGGAGCCCGGGTCGCCGAACGCTGCCCCCTCGTCGACGGGGACGAGCATGCCGTCGCGAAGCTCGAGCTCCACGAGGGTGCGGAGCCGTGCGATCTCGTCCTGTGTCGTTCGGCGCAGGCGGGCGATGCTGCTCGCGGGGAGCGATGGCAGCTGGATGTTGGACCAGTCCTTCCGGAAGAGGAGCATCGGGTTGGGGACGGCCTCGAACGCGATGCTGTGATCGACCGAGTAGCTGACCAGGTGGGGGCCGTGCCGCACGAACACGAACTGGCCGCGATGCGCGTCGCCGTGTCGGACCAGGTGGCTCACCAGGTTGAGGTTCGAGAGCGTCGACCGATAGACCTCGTCCTCGGAGAAACGCTCCGGATCGTAGAGGCCCTCGCCCGCCTCGAGCAGACCCGAGTCCCGCGCGTCGTCGACGCCGATCGCGTGCTCGAGCCAGTAGGTGACGAAGCCGAGCACGCACTCCGTTCCCTCGGTGGGCCGGGCGTCGGGGTCGACGTGCTCGCGGTAGGCGTCGAGGGGCAGACAGCGCGCGGCGGTCGGCGGGATCACCTGGTCGCGAGGCGCGAGCAGCAGCTGCTGCACGTGATACGCGCCGAGCTCGCGATGCGGGACGTTGAGGAGGCCGCCGCCGTCGACCGCCCGCCACTTCGCCCGAAGGACGGTCCCATCGCTCCGATCGCGAAGGGTGAGCACGAAGGCGCCCTGGGTTCCGCCCGGGCTCCCGGTGGCGCCGAGCAGCTCGAGGTCGGCCCTCGCGAGCCTTCGCTCGACTCGTGCCACCCCTCGGCATCCCGATCGCTGCGCCGCCGAGCAGAGCGCGGTCGGCTCGGTGAGCGGGGCGGCAGCGGGGCCGAACGCCGGCCCCTTCGCGCAGCCGACCGAGACGAGCACTGCCAGGAGGATTCGGTTCACGCGGCGACTATCGAGCCGCCGCCCGCGACGGCAAGCCCGCCGAACGCGAGCGCGTCAACGCCGAGCGCGGAGCTCGCCCACCCAGGTCGCCGCGACCGTCGCCGCCGCGTCGCCCAGCGCGGCCCGGAGCGCGTCGTCGAGCGTGTCGTTCGCGAAGGCGGGGGTCGGCGAGGCGCTCGCCGCGTCGGGGTCGACCGTGCCGGTCCCGAAGAAGTCACCCGCCTCGGGCCGGAAGTCCGCGCTGACCAGCCAGCCGTCACCCCAGGCCATCGGATGTGCGCCCGCGCTCGTGTCGACGAGCTCGCCACCGTGCTGCCGCCAGCACGAGCCGGCCCCCGCGATCGCCGTGGTCACGGTCGCCCCGTGGCTGACCGCCGCGGCCGCTCCACTCACCCACGGCGGCGTCAGTGTGGCGAGCAGTCCGGCGACCGAGGCCTCGTCCACGCGAGCCAACTTAAGGAAGGCATCCTTCACGCTCTCCAGCATCGGAAGCGCGAGATCACCGGCGACCGCGAGCACCATCGTCGCCGGGTGCCCCCCGATGTCCCGCCGCTCGACGGTGGCCGATCCGTTCGCGGTGACCAGCGCGCCGTGCAGGGTCCAGAACTCGCTCACGTTCCAGTCTACGGAGCGCTCCCGCCATTCTCCCCGCTGCTCAGAGGATGAACTTGCTGAGCTCGGCGTCGCCGAGGATCGGCTCGAGCCGCTCCTTCACGTAGGCGCCGTTGACCACGACCTTCTGGCCGCCGATCTCGCACGCCGCGAAGCTGAGCTCCTCGAGCAGCGCTTCCATCACCGTGTGGAGCCGACGCGCACCGATGTTCTCGCTGCGCTCGTTGGCGGTCGCCGCGTAGCTCGCGATGGCCTCGATCGCGTCCGCTTCGAAGACGAGGTCGACCTTCTCGGTCGCCATGAGCGCCGTGTACTGCTTCGTCAGCGCGTTCCTCGGCTCGGTGAGGATGCGGACGAAGTCCTCCTTCTTGAGTGGCTCGAGCTCGACCCGAATGGGGAAGCGACCCTGCAGCTCCGGGATGAGGTCCGACACCTGCGCGACGTGGAACGCGCCCGCCGCGATGAAGAGGATGTGGTCGGTCTTCACCGAGCCGTGCTTGGTCGACACCGTGCTGCCTTCGACGAGCGGAAGCAGGTCGCGCTGGACGCCCTCACGGGAGACGTCCGGCCCACCGCTGGCGCTCTGCCGGCTCGCGACCTTGTCGATCTCGTCGAGGAAGACGATGCCGCTCTGCTCCGTGCGCTCGATGGCGCGCCGCTGCACGCCGTCCATGTCGATGAGCTTCTTGGCCTCTTCGTCCTCGATGTGGCGGCGGACGTCCTTGACCTTCGCGCGGCGGAGCTTGGTCTTGCCCTGGAAGCCCGGGATCTGACCGAGCATGTCCTTGAGGTTCATTTCCTCCATGCCGCTCTGTCCGAAGATCTTCATGAAGGGCGCGCCGGTGTCCTGGACGCTGACCTCCACCTCTTCGTCCTCGAGCTCGCCCCCGCGGAGCTTGCGGCGGATCTCGTCGAGCCGACTCTCCGGGTGCGCCGGCCGCTGCGGCGGCTGGTTCATCACGAAGGGGCCGAACATCCGGCTCTGCGGCGTCTGCGGCTGGGGCGGCGGCTCGGGGGGCGGCGCCATCTCGTCGGCCAGGAGCTGCACGAGGCGCTCTTCGGCGTTCTCCTCGGCACGCGCACGCACGCGCTCCATTTCTTCCTGCTGCACGAGGTCGATCGCGATCTCGACCAGGTCGCGGATCATCGCCTCGACATCACGGCCCACGTAGCCGACCTCGGTGAACTTGCTCGCTTCGACCTTCACGAAGGGCGCCTTGGCGAGCTTCGCGAGCCGGCGGGCGATCTCGGTCTTACCGCAGCCGGTCGGGCCGACCATGATGATGTTCTTCGGCGAGATCTCTTCCTGCAGGTCGCCCTCGACCTGCTGGCGGCGCCAGCGGTTCCGCAGCGCGATGGCCACCGCGCGCTTCGCGTCGTGCTGACCGATGATGTAGCGGTCGAGCTCCGAGACGGTCTCCCGCGGGGTGAACGTCCGATCCTTCTTCTTGCTCACGAGCTCTTCTTCCCGATGGTCTCCACGACCACGTTGCCGTTCGTGTACACGCAGATCTCACCGGCGATTCCGATCGCGGTGGTCGCGATGGTCTCTGCGTCCATGTCGGTGTGACGGTAGAGCGCTCGAGCCGCCGAGCTCGCGTAGGCGCCGCCCGAGCCGATGGCGATGACGCCCTCGTCCGGCTCGACCACGTCGCCCGTGCCGCTCAGCAGGAGCGTCTGCTCCGTGTCCATCACGATCATCATCGCCTCGAGCCGACGGAGGTAGCGGTCGGTCCGCCAGTCCTTCGCGAGCTCGACGGCCGCGCGCTGCAGCGTGCCGCGATGCTCCCGGAGCTTCGCCTCGAAGCGTTCGAGGAGCGTGAAGGCGTCCGCGGTCGCGCCCGCGAAGCCGGCGACCACCTTGCCCTCGGCGATGCGGCGGACCTTCTTGGCGCTGCCCTTCAGGATGGTCTGGCCCTGGGAGACCTGGCCGTCGCCCGCCATCGCGGCGACGCCGTCGCGCCGGACGGCGACGATGGTGGTGGCATGAAAGGGCGGCGAAACCGCGGCTCGGGGGTCGTCGTGGTGCAAGGCCGGTGGAGCGTAAGGATTTGGCCTGCCGGGTCAACGCCTGCGGTTCCTCGTGCTATGGGGCGCGAATGAGCCTCCGCCACTTCCGCACCCTCGACGACCTCTCGTCCGAAGAGCTCACCACGATCCTCGACGGCGCCGACGCCTTGAAGGCGGCCCGCGGCAAGATGACCTTCCCCCGCCCCCTCGAGGGCAAGACGGTGGCCATCGTGCTGGAGAAGGCCTCCACGCGGACCCGACTGAGCTTCGAGGTGGGCATTCACGAGCTCGGTGCGATGCCGACGACCCTCATCGCGAAGGACACCCAGATGGGTCGCGGCGAGCCCCTCGAGGACACGGCCCGGATGCTCTCGGGCTATGTGCACGGCGTCGTCTACCGGACCTTCGGCCACGAGAAGGTCGAGACCCTCTGCGAGTACGCCTCGGTTCCGATCATCAACGGCCTCAGCGACGACTACCACCCGTGCCAGCTCCTGGCGGACATGCAGACGGTCCGTGAGGCCAAGGGGCGGCTCGAGGGCCTCACCGTCGCGTGGATCGGCGACGGCAACAACATGGCTCACTCCTGGATGCTCGCCTCCGCCAAGGCGGGCTTCTCGCTCCGGATCGCCAGTCCCGAGGGCTACCAGGTGAAGCCCTCCATCGTCGAAGCGGCGAAGCGGATGGGCGCGCAGCTCACGTTCACCGAGGACCCGAAGGAAGCGGCCGCCGGCGCGGACGTCATCACCACCGACGTCTGGGCGAGCATGGGTCAAGAAGAGGAGCAGAAGGCCCGCGAGGCGGCCTTCGCCGGCTTCCAGGTCGACGGAGCGCTGATGGCTCGAGCAGCGGACGACGCCATCTTCCTCCATTGCCTCCCGGCCCACCGGGGCGAAGAGGTCAGCGCCGAGGTGATGGACAGCGAGGCCTCGTGGGTCTGGGCGGAGGCCGAGAACCGGCTCCACGCGCAGAAGGCGCTGCTCGTTCACCTGCTCGGGTGAGGGCGGCGGAAGCTCCGAGTCCGTAGCCCCAAATGAGGGCATGTTCGTGCGCGTGTCCCAGTTTTTTCCATGCCTCCGGTGTGGGGTGGTGCGCTAAGGTGCGACCGTGGCCGAGAAAGGGGCGACGGACTGGGTGCCGCGGCTGAGAGACGACCTCGTCGTCACCGATCTGCCGATCCGTGATCCCTTCGACGGGTTCATCCTGTCGCGGATCGACGGGGACACCTCCGTCAAGGACATCGCCGACATCACCGGGGCCACGGTGGACCGGGTCCAGGATCTGCTGAGCCGGCTGGAAGGACTCGGCGCGCTCGGGCGGCCGCCCGGTCCACCGACCATCGCCTCGCGCCCACCGCCGCCACCGAAGGAGCGGGCGCCCGAGCCCGTGCCAGAGGAGCGGCCGTCGGCGATGTCACCGCCGCTCTACGACCCGCGGGAGCTCGACGAGGCCGCGGACCTCGAGCCGGAGCGCAAGCACGAGATCCTCCACGCCTACCACCGGCTCTCGGAGGTCGACTTCTACCAGCTCCTAGGCATCCAGCGAGGGGCCGACAAGGCGGAGATCCGCGCGGCCTACTTCCGGCTCTCCAAGCGCTTCCACCCCGACACGCTCTACGGAAAGAAGCTCGGCACCTTCAAGACGAAGATGGAGAAGGTCTTCGAACACCTGACCCGGGCCTACGAGACGCTGGGGAAGAAGAAGCGCCGTCAGTCCTACGACGCCTACCTGGCAGTCCAGGACGAGACGAAGGCGATGGAGAGCGGGCTGAAGGCGGGCGAGGCCGAGGCCGAGGCGATGGCGGACTCGGCCCTGCCAGCGGACCTCGACCGGCAGCGGCTCGAGACGGCCAAGACCGACCGCCCGCCGGAGGAGAAGCCCGACATCTCGGCGCCCAAGGTCGATGCGCCCGAAATTCCGAAGGCACCACGACCGCCGCGGCTCACGGACGAAGAGCGCAAGGCGATGGCGAAGCGCCTCCTCGAGAAGCGGATGGGGAAGCCGTCGTCCCGGCCGCCCACGCCTCGCCCGCCGTCGAGCGAGGTCACACGGGAGTCGCTTCGCGAGGGGCTGCGGAGCTCGCTGCGGGCGACGGCCGGACTGACCGGGGGCCGGGACCGGGCACAGGCGGAACGGCTGGTGGCGGAAGCCGAGACCGCGGCCGACAAGGGCGACAACCTCGCGGCGGTGAACGCGCTCAAGATGGCCCTGGCCATCGACCCCGACCGCAAGGACTGGGAGGAGCGGCACGACGAGCTCCGGGCGGCGCTGGCGGCCCAGATGGCCGACACCTACCTCAAGCAGGCTCGCTACGAGGAACACCACGAGAACTGGGAGGCGGCCGCGCGCTCCTGGCAGAAGGTCGCCGAGGGTCGCCCGAACGACTCGCGCGCGTGGCGACAGGCAGCGCTGGCGCTGCTCGAAGGGAAGGGCGACCTCAAAGTCGCTCGGGACCTCGCGCAGAAGGCGGTCTCCATTCAACCGGGGCTCGCGGCCAACCGCGCGGCGCTGGCGCGGATCTACGCGGCGGCCGGAATGAAAGCGAGTGCCCGCAAGGAGCTGGACGAGGTCGTGAAGCTGGACCCCGACGCCGAGATCGTGAAGACTCTCCAGCGGGAGCTGAAGTAGGATCCCTCAATACTTTCGGCGGTGTGTCGGGAGAAGGGTCCTGGGAGCCTGAATGGACAAGGTCATTGGCATCGATCTCGGCACGTTCAACTCGTGCGTTTCCGTCGTCGAGGGCGGCACTCCGGTCGTCATCGCGAACCGCGGCGGATACAAGGTCACCCCTTCGATGGTGGCCATCACCGAGGCAGGGAAGCGGCTCGTCGGCCACATCGCCAAGCGCCAGGCGGTCACGAACGCCGAGAACACCGTCTACGCCGCCAAGCGGCTGATCGGTCGGAAGTTCGACACCCCCCAGGTCAAGAACGCCATCGCCACCTGCCCCTACCGCATCGTCGAGGGGCCCCACGGTGACTGCCGCATCCAGCTTCGGGACAAGGTCTACTCCGTCCCCGAGATCAGCGCGATGGTGCTGCAGGAGATGAAGATGATCGCCGAGGACTACCTCGGCCACGAGGTCCAGAAGGCGGTCGTCACCGTCCCGGCCTACTTCAACGACGGCCAGCGCCAGGCGACCAAGGACGCCGGGCAGATCGCCGGCCTCGACGTCATCCGCATCATCAACGAGCCCACCGCCGGTGCGCTGGCCTACGGCTTCGGCAAGAACATCGACCGCACGGTCGCGGTGTACGACCTCGGCGGCGGCACCTTCGACATCTCGATCCTCGAGATCTCGAGCTCCGGCGTGTTCAAGGTCGTCAGCACGGCCGGCGACACCTTCCTCGGCGGCGAGGACTTCGACCAGCGGATCATCGACTGGCTCGTGCAGGGCTTCAAGGAAGAGCACGACATCGATCTGCGCCAGGACCGCATGGCCCTGCAGCGCCTCAAGGACGCCGCGGAGAAGGCCAAGTGCGAGCTCAGCGCGGTGATGGAGACGGAGGTGAACCTCCCCTTCATCATCTCGAGCCCGCGCAACGAGGCGCTCCACCTGCAGCAGCTGCTGACCCGCGGCCAGCTCGAGGACCTGACCCAGGACCTCGTCGACCGTACCGTCCAGATCTGCGAGATGACCCTCGACGAGGCGGGGCTCGAGAAGGACGAGGTCGAGGACGTCGTCCTCGTCGGCGGCATGACCCGCATGCCCCGCGTTCAGGCGGCGGTCAGCGAGTTCTTCGAGCGGGAGCCCTGCAAGGGCGTCCACCCGGACGAGGTCGTGGGACTGGGCGCCTCGATCCAGGGCGCCGCGCTCATCGACGACTCGCGCGAGATGGACATGGTCCTCCTCGACGTCACCCCGCACACCCTCGGCATCATGGTCGCCGGCGGCTTCTTCGAGGAGCTGATCCCGCAGAACACCACCGTGCCGACCTCTCGGGGCAAGCCTTTCACCACGGTCCGCGACAACCAGACCGCCGTGAAGATCCTCGTCCTCCAGGGCGAGTCGCGGAAGGCCGACGAGAACGAGCTCCTGGGCGAGTTCATCCTCACCGGTCTGCGCCGCGCGCCCGCCGGCCAGATCGAGGTCGACGTGACCTTCGAGATCAACGCCGACGGCATCGTCTCGGTCCACGCCAAGGACATGGAGACCGGTAAGGAACAGTCGATCACGGTCACCGCGACCAGCGGCCTCACCCAGGACGAGATCGACCTGATGATGCAGGAGGCCTCCGACTACGCCGTGGCGCGCCGCGGCGACGAGGAGACCGAGGGCGTCAAGCAGCAGGCGGAGACGCTCATCGCGGAGATCGAGAAGCTCTTCCCCGAGGTCGAGGCGGTCGTGGCCGGGAGTGACTTCGGCCGGGACGCGATCGACAAGGCGCGAGCCGTGGTCGAGCGCGCCCAGATGCTCATGGAGCGGAACGACTCCGCGGGCCTCAAGGAGCAGATCGACGCGCTGACCCGCACCCAGCGGATGTTCAAGGGCGTCGTCGGAAAGTCTGCCTAGGACCATGGCCATGGCGGAGGAGAGCGGTGACTCCGACGCGCCCGAGGGCCGGCGGCGTCGTCGCTCGTCCGCCGACTCCATTCCCCTGCCCGCGAGCTCCGGTCGCATCACGACCGAGCTCGTGGGGCCGCCGCTGCGGCTCCCCGACGAGAGCGTGGACTCGATGTCCATCGACCTCGACGCCGAGGGCGAGCCGAGTGAGGATCTTCGCCTGGACGAGGGCGAGACCCGCGAGGCGGGTGAGCGCTCGAGCGTGGAGCTGCAGTCCATCCCGCCGTCGAGCAACGATGGTGCGCTCGGTCTCGTGGAGCGCTCGCGCATCACGAGCTCGAACCTCGACCTGGTCGCGGAGATGCGGGAGCGCTTCGAGCTCGACGACTTCACCGGCGCGATGCTCGCGGCCGAGCTCGTGCTGGGCCGAACCCCGGACCACGAAGAAGCGCAGCAGATCAGCGAGGAGAGCCGCTCTCGGCTGGAGCAGCACTACCTCACCCGGCTCGGGAGCCTGGAGGCGCGGCCCCGCGTCGTCGTGAAGCCCTCCGAGATCCGGTGGCTCGGCCTGGACCACCGCGCGGGCTTCCTGCTGAGCCGCATCGACGGCAGCGCGACCATCGACGAGCTCCTGATGGTCTCCGGCATGGCCCGGCTCGAGACCCTCAAGACCCTGGTCGACCTGCTGGTCTCCGAAGCCATCGAAATCGCCTGAGAGGTCGCGGCGTTGACGCGCTGGCCCGGCTGAGCCAGGCTGCCGCGCGATGTCCGACACGCCCAAGAAGATCGTGCTCGCCTACTCCGGTGGGCTCGACACCTCCGTCATCCTCACCTGGCTCAAAGAGACCTACGAGGGCTGCCAGGTCGTCGCGTTCTGCGCCGACGTCGGCCAGGGCGAGGAGCTGACCGGACTCGACGAGAAGGCGCGCGCCACCGGCGCCGAGAAGTGCGTCGTCGCGGACGTCCGCGAGGAGTTCGTTCGGGACTTCTGCTTCCCGATGCTCCGCGCCAACGCGGTGTATGAGGGCTCCTACCTGCTGGGCACCTCCATCGCCCGCCCGGTCATCGCCAAGGCGATGATGGACGTGGCCCACGCGGAGGGCTGCGACGCCATCGCGCACGGCGCGACGGGCAAGGGCAACGACCAGGTCCGCTTCGAGCTCAGCGCCATGGCCATCGACCCGAAGGTGAAGGTCATCGCCCCCTGGCGCATCTGGGACCTGAAGTCGCGCACGGACTGCATCGAGTACTGCAAGCAGCGCAACATCCCGGTCGAAGCGACCGCGGAGAAGCCGTACTCGATGGACGCCAACGCGTTCCACATCAGCTACGAGGGCGGGATCCTCGAGGATCCCTGGGCCGCGCCGCCCGAGGAGATCTTCCGCTGGACCACGACTCCCTCGGAAGCGCCCGACGAGGCCCAGGAAGTCGTCATCAGCTACGAGAACGGCAACCCGGTCGCCGTCGACGGCGACCGCATGACGCCCTTCGCCCTCCTCGAGCGCCTCAACCAGATCGGCTCCAAGCACGGCGTCGGTCGGGTCGACATCGTCGAGAACCGCTTCGTCGGCATGAAGTCCCGTGGCGTCTACGAGACCCCCGGCGGCACCATCCTCCAGCTGGCGCACCGCGCCGTGGAGTCGCTCGCGCTCGACCGCGAGGTCATGCGCATCCGCGATGGCCTGATCCCCGAGTACGCCTCCCTGGTCTACCGTGGCTTCTGGTTCGCGCCGGAGCGCGAGGCGCTGCAGGCGCTCATCGACGAGTCCCAGAAGGACGTCTGGGGCGAGGCCCGCATCCGCCTCTACAAGGGCAGCGCCCAGGTGGTCGGCCGCCGGTCCGACCGTTCCCTCTACGACCCGGAGGTCGCCACCTTCGAGGCGGACGAGGTCTACGACCAGTCCGACGCGACCGGCTTCATTCGGCTCAACGCGCTGCGGCTCCGCCTCCGGGCGACCCGAGATGCCTCCAAGTAACGATGGGGCCGGGCGAGCCGGCCTCCCTTGCGAGGCCGAGAAGCCGCGTCTAATCTCGAAGCGCAGGTCGGGGGTACACACCCTCACCTCGACTGAGGAAGGCCTTGGACGAACCAGGTAGTATCGGGCTCGGCGTGGGAGTGGGTCTCGGCCTCTTCTTCGCGGTGCTCTACTCTGCCACCAACGCCGGCCTCTCGGCTCTGGGCGATGCGCGCATCCGTGCCATCGCCGACGACGAGACCGGTCCGTTGGCGAAGGAGGCGCGACGCTGTGTGGCGCTCGGGCGGCGAGTCCGCACCCGGCTCCTCGTCGGACGGGTGCTCTGCGTCTGCGCCGCGGCCGGCTGCGCCGCGATGCTGGGCGCTCGCTACCAGGGCTGGTGGTCGTTCGCCGCGGCCGTCTCGGTCGGGCTCGCCTACGCGATGCTCTCCGAGGTCTTCAGCGCCATCACGCGTCGCCGCGCGTCGCGCGCCGCGCTCCGGATGCTCCGCGTGCTCCGCCCGCTCGAGTGGCTCGCCCTGCCCATCGGCGCACCGATCGCGGCGCTCGGTCGACTGACAGCTCGCATGATTCCGGCCGCGCCCGCCGAGGCCGAGGTCGGCCACCGTACGGTGGAGAAGATGATCGAGAAGAGCGAGCAGCAGGGTGACCTGCAGCAGGACCAGGCCAAGCTCCTGCGCAGCGTTCTCGAGTTCCGAGCGACCGTGGCGCGCGAGGTGATGGTCCCGCGCATGCAGGTGGTGGCCTTCGAGGTCGACACTCCGCTCCAGGAGGTGCTCCTCGCCATCGAGGAGAACGGGCACAGCCGCTACCCGGTGTACCGGCGATCGATGGACCAGGTGGAGGGGATCCTCTACGCGAAGGACGTCTTCGGCGCGCTCCGCCAGGGGCTCGAACACCAGACCCTCGGCGACCTCATGCGCACGCCGGTCTTCTTCGCGCCCGAGACCCAGAAGGTCAGCGCACTGCTCCAGGAGATGCAGTCCCGTCGCATCCACCTCTCGGTCGTGGTCGACGAGTTCGGTGGCGCCGCCGGGGTGGTGACCCTCGAGGACATCCTCGAAGAGATCGTCGGCGAGATCGAGGACGAGCACGACGACGACGAGGCCCCCGTCCGACAGGAGGGCCCGGGCCACTTCGTCGCCGACGCGACGATCAGCATCTACGACCTCGAGGAGTACCTCGGCGAATCCCTCGAGGGCTCCACGGAGGGCGACTTCGACTCGCTCGGCGGCTTGCTCGTGCACCTCAGCGGTCGGGTGCCCTCGATCGGCTCCGAGGTCACGGTCGGCGACTACGACCTCCGGGTGCTCGTGGGCGACGACCGGCACGTGGAGCGGGTGGAGATCATCCGCCGCACGCCGGCACCGCCCGAGGCGCCGGATGACGGAGAGCGCTCCTCGGACGCTCCCTCCGCGCAGGCTTCCTGAGCCTACGGACCCCAGTCTCGCGCCAGCGTGTCGCGGTCCACTGTCCGCATCGGCCCAAAAGGTCCGATTTCGGGCAGTGGAACGATGGGTGCATCAGGAGTCGTCGATGCCCAAGACGTTGCTCATCGGGGGGGCCTGTCTCGCGCTGTTCGCCTGCGATGGAACCATCGGCACCCTCCCGGACGACGACGTCGACATGGACCCCGGTCCCGGGGTCGACGCGCCTCCGCCGAGGCTCCACCGACTGAATCGGCTCGAGTACGACAACAGCGTGCGGGACCTGCTCGGCACGCGGCTGCGACCCGGGAGCACCTTCCCTCCGGACGGCTCCTCCTCCGGGCTCGACAACATCGCCGAGAGCCTGACGCTGACCCCGACCTTGCTGAGCGCCTACTACGCCGCCGCCGCGGAGGTGGTGGACGACGCGCTCGACACCCGACCCGCGCACCTGGTCCACCGCAGCGCCGAGGACTTGCCGCCGGTCGGTGAGGCCGTCGGCCCGGTCCGCTCCCTCCTGGGCGGCGAGCTCCGCATGACCGAACGGGTGCCCGGTGGGCCGGTGGAGCTCGTCCTCTCCGCCGAGGGGGTCTCGTATGGCGCCGACATCTCGCCCACGCCGCTCACGCCGAACCTACAGATCGAGGTGGACGGGGGCGTCGTTCGCACGGTCGTGATGCGCGAGGGCGCGGAACACCACGTGGTGCCGCTCGACCTGACCGCGGGCGAGCACACCTTCGTCTTCCGGCCGACCAACTTCGTCCGCCAGCCCGCCGAGGGCTATGGCAACGACGTGCTCGTCGCCTCGGTCGAGCTCCGCGGTCCGAACGTTCCCGGCCCCGGAGTCGAGCGAGTCTTCGTGTGCACGCCCGAGCCCCCGTCGGTCGAGCCGGTCGAGGTTCGGCGCCACGTCCGGAACCCGGCCTCGTTCCAAGCGTGGCGCTTCGGGGCCGTCGAGAGCACCCCCACCGACGGCTGGGCGGACGGCCCGCCGATGCCGCTCGTGCCCCGCGTGGTGATCTCGCCGGGCGATCCCCGCGTGTTCGTCGAGGACGTGGACGAGAGCGGCCCGGTCCTCCGGCACGTGCTGAATCCGACCTCGCTCACCGCTTGGCGTCTGAACGAGCAGGCGTTCGACGAGGTGCCGCGGAGCCAGCTCGAGACGACGCCGATCGGGCTCCCCTGGAGTCTGACGCCGCGACTCGTGCAGGGGGCCACGCCCCACGTCTACATCGTCGACTCCATCGCACCCGTCACCACCGACGACCTCGACCAGGAGTGCTACCGGCGCATCACGACCACCTTCGCCCGGCGCGCGTGGCGCCGCGCTCTCGAGGCGGACGAGGCAGACGCGCTCCACCGGTTCTGGCGAGGGCTCGTGGACGAGGGTGAGACCGCGGACCAGGCCTTGCGGCTGACGCTGCGCCGCATCCTGGTGGCGCCCGACTTCATCTATCGCCGCCGGCGCGGCGACACCGACCTCGAGTGGCTCGCCGGTCGTCTCTCGTACTTCCTGTGGAGCAGCACGCCGGACGAGGCGCTGATGCAGGCCGCGCACGACGGGACGCTGGACGACGACGACGTGCTCCGGGCTCAGGTGCGCCGGATGCTCGCCGACGACCGCGCCCAGGCCATCGTGGACGGCTTCGGCGAGCAGTGGCTCTCCACCCGGCGGCTCGACCAGCTGAGTCCGTCCGCCGAGACCTTCCCGGAGGCCGACGCGGCGCTCATGGCGTCGATGGAGGCCGAGTCCAAGGGCTTCTTCCGTGGCTTCCTTCGCAGCGAGCGACCGGTCGCGTCGATGCTCGACGCGGACTTCGCCGCGACCAACGACCGGCTCGCCGCGCACTACGGGCAGCCCCTCCCTGGCAGCGACGAGACCCAGGAGGTCGCCGCGTCCGAGGGCCGTGCGAGCGTTCTGGGCCTGAGCGCGTGGCTCGCCCTGCACGTCCAGGGTGACCACCCGTCGCCGATCCAGCGCGGGCGCTGGGTCTCGGACCACGTCCTCTGCGAGCCGGTCCCGCCGCCGCCCGCCGGCCTCGAGGTGCCCACCATCGAGTTCGAAGGCGAGCTCACGGTGCGGGAGCAGCTCGAGATGCACCGCGAGAACGAGGTCTGCGCCTCGTGCCACGTGCGCCTCGACATCCTGGGCATGGGCTTCCAGCGCTACGACGCGCTCGGGCGCGTCCGGGACGAGCCGGGCCTCGATTCGCACGGTGAGCTCCCGGAGGGCGGGGGCACCTTCGACGGCGCCGAGGAGATGGCCGCCGCGTTGGACCGGGAAGCGTTCGTCGCCTGCGTCACGCGATGGCTGACCACCTACGCGCTCGGCCGTAGCCCCGTCGGCGACGAGAACGCGGTCATCGACGACATCGCCGCCGAGGCGACGACCGAGGGCTGGAGCCTGAGCGAGGTGCTCGAGGCCATCGCCCTGACCGATGGGTTCCGGGGCCACGAAGGAGACGCACCGTGACGACACGCCGACAGTTCCTTCGAGCCGCTGGGGGCGCGGCGCTCGCGCTCCCCTTTCTCCCGTCGGTGGCTCGCGCCGCAGATGTCCCGGCGCTGCTCGTCTACTACCTCCCGAACGGGCGCCGTCGGGAGTGGTGGGTTCCGAGCGCGAGCGGTGGCGGCCTGACGTTCCCGGGACCCGCGGCGGCGCTGCAGCCCTTCGCGCACCGGGCGCTCTCGCTGGTCGACCTCAACAACACGGCTGCCGTGGCGAGCCCGGGTGCCGCGCATGCGATGGGGACCGGCACCATCCTCACGGGCAAGACCATCCCGACGGTGGCTGGTGGGCAGGTCCACAACGACATCTCCGTCGATCAGCTGATCGCGCGTGAGGTCGACTTCGGGACGCGCTTCGGCTCGCTCCAGTGGAGCGCCGGCGAGCCCGGAGTGTGCGACGTGGGCGGCTCGGCGTGCGCCTACACGCAGAGCCTCTCCTGGAGCGGGCCACGGCAACCGCTCCTCCCGACCATTCACCCGAGCGCCGCGTTCACGCGGCTCTTCGGCGATGGCGCCGTCGATGGGCGAACGGGTCGGGCCGCCGAGATCCGGCGAGGATCCGTCGGCTCGGTGCTCGACGCGCTCCGTTCCGACTCGGCCCGTTTCGCGAGCACGCTCTCCGCCGAAGACCGGGAGACCTTCCAGCAGTACGAGGCCTCCCTCCGCGAGCTCGAGACCGGCCTCGCGCCGCCCGCGACCAGCTGCGGTAGCGACGCGCTGGTGCCCTCGGCGCAGAGCTACCCCGATCGGGTCGTGGCCTTCCACGAGCTCATTCGACTCGCGCTCCAGTGTGGTCAGACCCAGGTGATCACCTTCATGATCGAGTTCGGGCTCAGCCTGCGATCGCACGAGTTCCTGAGTGCGCCTGGTGGGCACCACGTCCTCTCCCACGACCTCAGCCCCTCGGGCCTCGACCGGCTGCAGCGGGTCGAGAGCTGGCACGCCACCATGATCGCCGACCTGCTCGGTCGACTCGACGGCACGCCCTCCGGCTCCGGCGGCTCGCTACTCGACGACACGTTGGTGCTCGTGCTCCCGAGCATGGGTGACGGGTACAACCACGATCACCAGCGGGTCTGTCCGCTGCTCTTCGGCGCGCAGCGCTTCGTCGGCACCACCGGCCGTCAGATCGCCACCGGCGGCGCGCCGCTCGCGAACCTGCACGTCACCCTCATGCGCCTCTTCGGCGTCGGCGGGAGCTTCGGCGCCACGGGCGCCGTGTTCGGCGACGACGGAACCGATGCCCTGAGCGGCGTGCTGGTGTAGCTCAGTCGGTCCAGGCTTCGTTGTCGAGCCAATCGAGCAGCTTCTGCTCTGTCACCGTGATCGTCTCGGCGATCGCGATGCTCTCGAGCACGTAGCGGATGAGCTCACGCGCGCCGGTGCGGTCGACCATGGCCGCCTTCCGCCGGATCGCGTCGTCGTCGGCGAGCTCCTGGGCCGAGCGCGAGATGATGCTCCAGAGCGTCTCTCGGTCACCGACCTCCGCCGCCACCGCGTCCATGTGCTCCTCTTCCTCTTCCGAGAAAGAGCCGTCCAAACGGATGAGGACCCGGATGAGCCCGCCGAGGGCGAGTGCCTCGTCGTCGTCCAGATCCTTCAGCTTCAGCCCGTCTTCGCGATAGGTGGTCACGGGCGGAACGCTACCACGGCGTGGGGCGCGCGGGATCGGTCGGTTCTCGGAGTCGGTCGTCGGTTCTCGGGGTCGGCCGTCGGTTCTCGGCCGTCGGCAGTCGGTTCTCGGAGTCGGCAGTCGGTTCTCGGAGTCGGCGATCGGTTCTCGGAGTCGGATCCGGTCGTTCGGTTCTCGGAGTCGGACTTTGTAGCCTCGCTTCGCATCGGCTTGCCTTCGGCAAAGGTGAAGGGGCTGGGCTCGTCCTGCTGATCCGAGGCTGCCCTCGTGGTCGGGGTAAGTAAACCCGACTCGCTGCGCTCGTCCCGCCTACGGCGGCTGACGGGGTTGACTGACCCCGCCCACGAGGGCGGTGGGGGTGAGCGCAGGACGGCGTGGCGGTCACGTCGTCGTTGGCGCTCGACCTACAGGAGGTCAGTCCATGCTCATCGTTCATCGTCTATCACTTCAGCTCGTGGCTCTCGTTCATCGCGACGTGATGCCTGAGGCTCGCGTCAACGATCCGGAGCTCGCAGACCAGCTCGGTCGTGCGGCTCGGTCGACGCCGCTGAACATCGCGGAAGGCTCTGGCTACGGTCGGTCGCGTCGTCAGCAGCATCACTTCCGAGTCGCGCTCGGCTCGGGTCGAGAGCTCTTCACGTGTCTCGAGTTGCTGGTCGCGACTGCGGCGGTGTCGGCGGATGCCGCTCGCGAGTCCACAGCGCTCAGCGACCGCGTGAACAAGATGCTCTACGGCGTGACGGCAAAGGCGTAGGCGTCGTAGCGAAGCGCGAGACCCGCCGGGCCCAGTGCCCGGCGGGTCTTCACCGCGTGCTCTTCGCCTACGCGGCGCTTCGCCGCGTGAGCTTCCAGAGCATCGCGCACACGTGGTCGACCCGGTCGGCGATCGGAGCCACCGACTCCGAGCTCACGAGCCCCGTCGCCACCGCGATGTCGATGCACGCCATCGTCTCGCGCGCGGACCCGAGCGCGATGGCGAAGTGATTGCGCTGCCGCTTGCCGGGCAGCAGCCCGAGCCCTTCAGCGACGTTGAGCGCGACCGACCGCGACGCCCGATGCAGCTGGTCGGCAATCTCGCGGTCACCGCCGACGCGCACCTTGGGCAAGACCGCCGTGTGCACCTCACCGACCATCTGCAAAGCGACTCGATAGACCTTCATTGGGTTCGCCGTGGACACCTCGTCCTGGCCGAAGGCCCCCGCCCTCGAGCGCAGGCGGAGTCAAGCCCTTGCCGTCGCGAAGCGACGGTGCGTAGCCGAAGGCGGAGCAGGCTTTACGCCGCCGAGCACGAGGGCACGGTGAACAGACCAGGACGAGAGACCAACTCCCACTGGTTCAGTGCACCCGAGGCCGTCGGAGCGGTTCTCGGAGTCGGAGTCGGTTCTCGGAGTCGGCGTCGGTTCTCGGAGTCGGCGTCGGTTCTCGGAGTCGGGGTCGGTTCTCGGAGTCGGGGTCGGTTCTCGGAGTCGGGGTCGGTTCTCGGAGTCGGGGTCGGACCCCGCGCTCAGCGCCGCCGCCGCCGAAGCAGCAGCCCGACCGCCAGCAACCAGAACAACCCGGCCCCGACGTCCCGCGGGCGCGCGACCCGGCAGCCGCAGCCGCCGTCGCCGTCGCCGTCGGTGTCCACGCCGAGGTCCGGCTCGTCGACAACTCCGAGGTCACCCGCGCAGGCTTCTGCCCCGCAGCTGCCGTCCGGGAGCGCCTCGCCGGTGCCCTCGTCACAGCTCTCGCCGCTGTCCACGACTCCGTCGCCGCAGTAGGCCGGCTCGCAGCTCGTTCGGCAGGCATCCGCCGACTCGTCGCTGTTGTCCTCGCCGTCGTCGCACGTCTCGCCGGTGTCGACCACGCCATCGCCGCAGAAGGGCAGCACGCAGTTGGTGCGGCACGTGTCCGGCTCGGTGTCCGAGTTTCCGTCCGGCCCCAGGTCGCACTCCTCGTTGAGCTGGACCAGGTCGTCCGGGCAGGTGTCGTCACACACCGAGAGGCGGTCGTCCGGCTCGTAGCAGGCCCAGCCGGGCTCGACGTCGCAGGTCGCGCTGCAGCCGTCACCCTCGTCGGTGTTGCCGTCGTCGCACTCCTCGCCCTCGACCCGGACCCCGTTGCCGCAGCCGGACACGCAGATGCCCGTGTCCTCGTCGCGGGTGAAGCCACGCTCGCACACGCACTCCGGCTCGGTCATGCCGATCAGGTTCACGCAGCGCTCGCCCTCACCACAGGGGTCGGACACGGCGCACTCGTCGATGTCGAAGCAGTCGACGCCGGAGCCCTCGTAGCCCTCGCGGCACGTGCAGTCGTAGCTGCCGTCGTTGTCGGTGCAGAGCGCGTTCGGGCTGCACTCGTTGAGCGCCGAGTCCGCGCACTCGTCGACGTTGGCGCAGGTCATGCCGTCGCCGGCCCAGCCCTCGTTGCAGGTGCAGGTCCAGGAGCCGACCGAGTTGGCGCAGCTCGCGTTGGTGTCGCACATGCTGAGCGCCGGATCGGCACACTCGTCGACGTCGACGCAGGTTCCGTCGATCGCGGTCGTGTTCTGGTAGCCCTCGTTGCAGTCGCAGAGGTAGGTGCCGGGGTCACCCTCGGAGCACGCACCCTGGCCGCAAGGCATCGGCTCGCACTCGTTGATGTCCACGCAGCCGCCGTCCTCGGCGAGGTAGCCGGTCGGGCAGGTGCAGCTGTACGAGCCGACCGAGTTGGTGCACGAGCCCGGGTCGCAGGGAGACTCGAGCGCGCACTCGTCGATGTCGGAGCAGCTGCCGCCGGTCGCGGGCGCCTCGTAGCCGTCCATGCAGACGCACTCGTAGGTGCCGTCGACGTTGTTGCAGCCGCTGCCACCCGAGCCGCAGAGGCTCGCGTCCGCGGCGCACTCGTCGATGTCGGAGCAGGTGCCGCCCATCGCCGGCGCCTCGTAGCCGGCGTCGCAGGTGCAGACGTAAGAGCCCGGGTTGTCGGCGCAGGTGCCGTTGCCGCAGAGGCCCGGGGTCTCCGTGCACTCGTCGACGTTCTCACAGGTGCCGCCGGAGCCCGGAGCTCGGTAACCGCTGTTGCAGGAGCAGACGTACGAGCCGTCGGTGTCGGTGCATCCCGCGCGCTCGGCGCCACAGGTCCCCGGGAGAGCGCACTCGTCGATGTCGGTGCAGGTGCCGCCGCTGGCGGGCGCCGAGTAGCCGGGCTCACAGGCGCACTGGTAGCTGCCCGGCGTGTTGGTGCAGGCCGTCCCGTTGGCGCCGCAGGGGTTGCCCGTGCACTCGTCGATGTCGACGCAGGTGCCGCCCACGAAGTCGTAGCCGGTCGGGCAGTCGCAGGAGTAGGTGCCGACCTGGTTGTTGCAGGTGCCCACGCCGCAGATGCCGGGGGTGTCGGTGCACTCGTTGGTGTCGACGCAGCTCTCCGAGAGCGTGCCGCCGTTGACCTCGTCGAAGCCGGCCGCGCAGGTGCAGTTGTACGAGCCGGCCGAGTCCGCGCAGACGTTGCTGACGCTCAGGTCGCGGCCGCAGCGGCTCGGCGTGCTGCACTCGTTGATGTTGACGCAGGTGTTGCCGTCGAAGGTGTAGCCGGGGTTGCAGGTGCAGGTGTAGTTGCCGACGCCGTTGCTGCAGCTGCCGGGCCCGCAGATGCCGGGGGTGTCCACGCACTCGTTCACGTCGATGCAGGTCGCGGTCAGGCCGCTGCCCTGGATCTGGAAGCCGTCCGCGCACATGCAGAGGTAGCTGCCCGCGCTGTTGCTGCAGGTGTTCATCGCGCTGAGGTTGCGGCCGCAGCGGCTCGGGGTGCTGCACTCGTTGATGTCCGTACAACCGGTCCCGGTGGTGAAGCCGTCGCCCGTGTATCCCGGGTCGCACGCGCAGTCGTAGGACATCGCGGTGTCCGTGCAGGTCGCGTTCGGGTCGCAGTCGTTCAGACCGGTGGTGCACTCGTTCTCGACCACGCAGGTGTCGCCGTCGAAGCCGTAGCCGGTGTTGCAGTTGCAGGTGTAGCCACCCTCCTGCTCGACGCAGGTGCCGTAGCCGAGGTTCTCGTTGCAGGTGGTGGCGACATCGCACTCGGGAATGTCGACGCAGGAGCCGGTGCCCGTGCCGGTGAACCCGTCACCGCAGGTGCAGGAGTAGCTCCCCGTGCTGTTGGTGCACGAGTTGATGCCCATGTGGGTGTCTTCGAGGCACGGGTTGCCCGCGGTGCACTCGTTGTCGTCGGTGCAGGAGCCGGTGCCGGTGCCGCTGAAGCCGGTGCCGCAGGTGCACGAGTAGCTGCCGCCGGTGTTGTTGCAGCTGTTGACCCCGTAGGTGTCTTCGAGGCACGGGTTGCCGTCGCACTCGTTGTCATCGGTGCAGGAGCCGGTACCGGTGCCGCTGAAGCCGGCGCCGCAGGTGCAGGAGTAGCTGCCGGTGGTGTTGTTGCAGCTGTTGACCCCGTAGGTGTCCTCGAGACAGAAGTTCGAGTCGGCGCACTCGTTGTCGTCGACGCACGTCTCGGAGGTCGTCCCGTTGTTGGCGACGGAGAAGCCGGCGCCGCAGGTGCAGTCGTAGCTGCCCGTGGAGTTCGTGCAGCTGTTCTGTGCGGGGTAGCTGTTGTGGAGGCAGCGGTTGAAGTCGGCGCACTCGTTGTCATCGACGCAGCGCTCGCTGTAGGTGCCGTTGTTGATGACGTTGAAGCCGGTGCCGCAGGTGCAGTTGAAGCCACCGGTGGTGTTGGTGCAGCTGTTCGCGCCGTAGCTCTCGAGGCAATAGTTGAAACTGGTGCACTCGTTGAGGTCGTAGCAGCGCCGGCTCTGACCCGTGCCGCTCTCGTAGAAGCCCTCACCACAGGTGCAGTCGTAGCTACCGGTGGTGTTGGTGCAGCTGTTCGCCGCGTAGCTCTCGAGGCAGTAGTTGTAGCTGGTGCACTCGTTGCGGTCGTAGCAGCGGCGGCTGAAGCCCGTGCCGCTCTCGTAGAAGCCGGTCCCGCAGGTGCAGTCGTAGGAGCCCGCGGTGTTGGTGCAGCTGTTCGCGCCGTAGCTCTCGAGGCAGTAGTTGTAGAGCGTGCACTCGTTGATGTCCGAGCAGCCGCTCGCGCCCGAGTCGTAGTAGCCGTCCCCGCTCACCTCGCGGCGACCGTTGCCGCTGTAGCCCGCGTCGCAGGAGCAGCTGAACCCGAAGTAGCGCCCGATCTGCGAGGGGACCGCGCTGCTCGTGTTGTTCGTGCAGTTGGTGGCCGAGTTGGTCGAGCAGTTGGTGTAGTTCCGCGGGTTGTACGAATAGCCCCAGGTGCCCGTGCTCTGCAGGTAGCACTCGTTCGTGTGCCGATCGCTCGCGTAGCCGGGTCGCGTAGAGTAGGTACCCGAGCCCACCGACGATCCATCGGGCGAGCTGTAGCTCGACCCGAAGTAGACGAGCTCCTGCCCATTCGTACGGCCATCGCCATCCGAGTCCCGGTCACGGAGCCAAGCGGTCCACTGTCGGCCCGCCGAGACGAAGTCGGGTGCGAAGGAGTTCCAGCAGGGCGGCGACCCGCAGCCGCCCCCACCCGAGGCGTTGTTGTGGCAGGTGTAGCAGCCGTGGACGTCCGAGTTCGGGATCTCGGAGAGGTAGGTGGAGTAGGCCTGCGCGACCGACGCGGACGCCACCCACACGACCACGACGGACACCAAGCTACGAATCACGACCACAACCCTCCCGGAGGACTAACGACGACGTCGCCGGACGATCCAGCCTACCAGACCGAGCGCAAAAATCCCGTGCCACGGTGACTGTCCCGAACCCGGGACATGGCAGCCGCAGCCGCCGCCACCGCCGTCGCCGTCCATTCCGCCGTCGCCCATCCCGCCATCGGGACCCGCGGTGCACATCGGAATCTCGATGTTCTCGCAGCTGGTGCGGTCTTCGCTGCACCGGTCCTCGGTGCACGGGTCGCCGTCGTTGCAGCTCGCATCGCTCGCGCAGCCGCCGCAGAGCGGGTCGACGGCGTCGATGCGGTCGTCGCAGTCGTTGTCGACTCCGTCGTCGCAGATCTCGGACGCTCCGGGGAACGCGGTCCGGTCGGCGTCATCGCAGTCGCCCACCATGCCCATCCGGTCTTCGTCGACGTCGAGGCAGTCTCCATCGCCGTTGTCGTCGACGCCGACGCCGCAGTAGCCGTCGCCGTCTCGGTCGAGCACGAAGAAGCACTCCGAGTCGAAGAGGTCGACGTCACCGTCGCAGTCGTCGTCGATGCGGTTGAAGCACCCCCGCATGTCCTCGCCGGCGGTCGCTTCCATCACGCCCGGGTTCCGGTTCGGGTCCGACTCGTCACAGTCCGAGGCGCCGATGTTCTCGCCTTCGTCCATGCAGTCGCCGTCGCCGTTGAGGTCCTGGCCGATGGGACACCAGCCATCCATGTCCGCGTCGACGTCGTTCGTGCAGTAGGGGTCGTCGGCGTCGACGAGCCCATTCTGATCGTTGTCCTTGCGGTCGAAGCAGTTCTCCGGCGCGCCGGGGAAGACGGTCGAGTCGTTCGGGGCGGCGTCGGCGGGTCCGTCCTGCTCGCCTTCGTCGGAGCAATCGCCGTCCATGTTCAGGTCGTTGCCGACCCCACACCAGTGGTCGCCGTCGAAGTCGAGGTAGTCCGCCGAGCAGAACGAGTCGTAGGCGTCGAAGCTGCCATCGCAGTCGTTGTCGAGCCCGTCGATGCAGTCCTCGGTCGCCGTCGGGTTCACATCCGGCAGGTCATCTCGGCAGTCCTCGCCCCCGCCGATCTCTCCGGGATCCGCGCAGTCGCCGTCCTCGTTCATGTCGAAGCCGACGAAGCAGTAGCGGTCGCCGTCCATGTCGAGGTAGCCGACGCAGTCCTCGTCACCGAGGCCACCCACACCATCGCAGTCCTGGTCCTCGCCGTTGGTGCAGACCTCGGGTGCGCCCGGGTTGGTCAGCGGGTCGGTGTCGTCGCAGTCGACGACCGGGCCCTCTTCGCCCTCGCCGGTGCAGTTGCCGTCGCCGTCGATGTCCTGACCGACGGGGCACCAGCCGTCCTCATCCTCGTCGAAGAAGCCCTCGCACTCCTCGTCCTCGAAGTTCGGTCGTCCGTCGCAGTCGTTGTCGATCGTGTCGGTGCAGATCTCCGCCTGGTCCGGGTTCTGGAGCGGGTTGGTGTCGTCGCAGTCGAAGCCCGAGTCGAGCTCCATCGGGTCGAGGCAGTCGCCGTCGCCGTTCAGATCGGTGCCGATGGGGCAGTAGCCGTCCATGTCGTTGTCGACGTCGTTGCGGCACATGTCGTCGTCCATGTCGGCGACGCCGTTGCAGTCGTTGTCGAGCGTGTCGGTGCAGTTCTCTCGCGCGCCCGGGAAGACGGTGATGCGCGTGTCGTCGCAGTCCACGTCGGCGGTCATCTCCGCCGCGCTCGACACGCAGTTGCCGTCGCCGTTCATGTCGCGGCCGGTGGGGCAGTAGCTGTCGCCGTCGCGGTCGACCACGCTCATGCACGAGGGGTCGTCGAGCGTGTCGAGGCCGTCGCAGTTGTCGTCCTCGAGGTTGGTGCAGAGCTCCATCGCCGCCGAGTTGATCGCGACGTCCATGTCGTCGCAGTCCAGCTCGCCGTTGTTCTCGCCCGTGCCGGTGCACGTGCCGTTCATGTCGATGTCTTCACCGAACCAGCAGTAGCCGTCGCCGTCGTCGTCGTGCATGCCGGGGCTGTCGGTCGAGAAGCCCGGCCGGGTGACGTAGTCCTCGTTGCCGGGGATCGGCGCGCCGAAGACCCACGTGCCGCTCGGATCCTGGAGCTCCTGGCCGTTGGTGAACCCGTCACCGTCGGCGTCCATGGCGGCCAGCGAGGCCGACCACATGAACCCGTTGGCCCGGAACTGCATGCCGAAGGGGTTCAGGCAGGGACGCGTGCCGCCACCCGACACGCAGCCATCGCCACCGTCGGGGTTGTTGTGGCACGTGATGCAGGGCTTTTCCTCCCCCAGGCTCGTGGTCGCGGTGGCCCGGTTGGGCAGGTTCGCGGCAAAGGACTCGAGGGCGAGCGCCGCCGGCGCATGCACCAGCACCAGCCCGAGCGCGAGAAGCAACGAGCGCATGACTGACCCTTTCTTTCTGGGGGGCTCTTGCAAGAGCCCCCCGCTCGTCGCGAGTGAATCGATCCTCACTCCCTCGAGAACCTGAAGATCTCGCGGCGTGGCCGCTCGGTGCGTCCTCGCGCTTCGCGCTGCGTCCTCCCCCGCGCGGCTCACGGAGCGACCGCGAGATCGAGCTGGTAGGCGAGGGCGGAGCGATCGACCGGTCGACCATCCGCGACGTGGATGAAGTAGCGGCCCGAGGGCAGGTCGGCCGCGTCGATGATCGCACAGCCGTTACCGTCGCTCTGCTGCGGCCGCGCGAGGCTGCCCGACGAGGTCAGGAGGGAGAGCTGGACCGGCACGTCGTCGCCGCTCGCGCAGTCGGTGCCCGAGAAGTTGTTGAGGCTCACCGAGAGGTCTTCCTGGTCGTTGATCAGGATGGTGTAGACGTCCGGGTAGGTGCTCTCATCGCACGAGCCGGGGCCGGCGAGACCGCCGGTGATCGTGATGGAGTCGGTCCCCTCCAGATCGATCTGATTCGCCTCGTAGAGGTTGTCGTTCGGGAACTTCTCGCCGGGGCTGCTCGGGCTGACCCGGCAGCGGCAGTTGACGCAACCGGCGCCGCCGCACGCGCTCGGCTCGTCGCTGTCACAGGTCTCGCCGTGCTCCTGCATTCCGTCACCGCAGACGGGGCGGAAGGCATCGAGCTGGAAGACGCCGCCACCCGCCTCGGCGGAGTCGATGCCGAGGTACCAGCGGCCGGTGCTCGGGGCGACGAAGGCGAAGTGCTCGTCGCCGGTCCCGGCGCACGAGTCGGAGTTCTGGATGCAGGCGCGATCGTCGCAGTCGTCGCTGAGGAGGTAGAGCACCGGGTTCCTCGCTTCGGCGCCCGCGCTGGTCAGGTGGAAGTGCCAGACCTCGCCCGCGACGACGTCGAGGGCGAAGAAGGCGTCGTTGCCCGCGCTCGGCGCGCACGGCACGGTGGTCTGGTTCGACAGGCCCCGGGTGTCGACGATGATGTCGAGCTGACGCTGACCGATCACGAAGGCCGCGCTGTCGCCGCACGAGTCGGCTCCCTGGCGCAGGTCGAGGTTCATGTCGACGTCGACCTGGGCGTCGTCCTCGCTCATCCCGCCGTCGTCTTCGACGTCGTCACGGAGCGGATCGAGCACGGAGGGGTCGGAGACGCTGCAGCCGAAGAGCAGCGCGAGGAGGAGTGCGGGTCGAGTCATCGTCATCGTCTTCGAGCCAGAGAAAGCAAACATCTCAGAAGGTCCCCGAGAGGCCGACCATGCCGCCGTTCGGGCCGGCGGCGCCGCCGACGGTGATCGATCCGTCTTCCGGCTCGTCTTCGTCGTCCGAGCCGCCCCAGTCGGTGAAGATGGCGAGCACCGCCGCGGTCGCGCCGAGGCCGATCGTCACGCCCATCAGGATGTTGGTCCGGGTCTCGGCGCTCTCGACGTCGGCGAGCATCTGCTCTCCTTCGGCCAGGGTGGCGCCGGGCTCGGTCACGTAGTTCTGCAGGTCGTCCCACTGGCTGTTGGTGTTCAGCCCGCTCCAGATGAGCAGGCCGCCGACCACGAGGGTGGCGCCACCCGCGGCGATCACGATGGCCGGGTGGAGGCCGCCCCCCTCGTCGGGCGGCGGAGTGACGGGTCCACCGCCACCGATGTCGCCTTCGCCCTCACCTTCGCCCTCGCCCTCGCCTTCGCCTTCGCCCTCGGTCTCGGGCTCGCCGCCGCCGTCGGTCTCGTCCGGCTGACGCTCGGCTTCACGGCGCGCGATGGCTTCCTCGAGCACCCGGATCCGGGCCTCGATCTCGGTGCGGTCCTCGGCATCGGGGACGGCCTCGAGGTAGTTCCGCAACGCCACGACCGCCTCGTCGTCCCGTCGGAGCCGGTCGAGGGTCGCCGCGATGTTGTAGAGGAGCGTCGGGCGCGGGCTCAGGTTGTACGCCTGACGGAAGCGCTCGAGGGCCACCTCGTAATCACCCGCGGCGAACGCTTGTCGCGCAGAGAGGAAGACCCTACGTGCCGCTTGGTCGAGGTTCGCGTCATAGCGCGTCTCGGCCTCTTCGCGATCGTCCTCAACGGCCGCCTCTGGCTGAGCCAGGGTCTTGGTCGCCAGGGGACCGGCGGATGCGAGGAGAAGAAGAGCGAGACAAGCGAGTCGAAACAGCGATCGACGAGATCGTTGGAGCACAGGGGTCCCCCGTTTGAGAGCGTTGGATCTTCGACGCGACGACACACGCCGAGGGTGCTATTCCATAGCACCGATGCGGCGTTTCGTCCTCTCCTCCCTTTGTACTTTTCTCCTCGGAGGGCTGCTGCTGACCAGCGCCTGTGGGGACGATGACTCCGCACCTGCGGACGCGGGACTCGACCAGTTCGTCTCGATGGACGACGGCTCGATCCCCGAGGACATGAGCGATACTCCCGACGAAGGCGTCGGCACGGACGCGGGGCCCGATCTCGGCACCCCGTGCAATGGTCCGCCCGGTCTCTACATCGACGCGCTCTGCACGGTCATCGCCGATGACGTCGAGCCCTTCGATCCGCGCTACTGGCTCTGGACCGACGGCTTCGACAAGCAGCGATACATCTCGTTGCCGGCCGGCTCGCAGATCGACACCACCGATCCGGACAACTGGATTTACCCGGTCGGCACGCGGGTCTGGAAGAACTTCCTGACCCCCAGCGGCGAGACCAAGCTCGAGACCCGCTACTTCGAGAAGATGGCAGAGGGGAGCGGCCCGGACTTCTGGACCATGCAGACCTTCGTCTGGAACGTGGCGCAGACCGCCGTCGAAGAGGTCCTCGGCGGCATGGACAACGTGCTCGGCACCGAGCACGACATCCCGTCGCAGGCGCAGTGCATCGAGTGTCATGCGTCCCCCGGCCGCGCCGACGTGATCAACGGGTTCAGCGCGATCCAGCTCAACCACTCGGGCGCGGGCCTCAGCCTCGACCAGCTCAACACCCGCGGGCTGCTCACCGAGACGATCTCCGTGGCGGACGCGGTCGTCGCCAGCGACGGGGACTCCCGCTACGCGGCGGGCATGGGCTACCTCCACGCCAACTGCGGGATGTGCCACGGCAACGCGGGCGCTCGCGCCGGCATGCAGCTCTGGTCGAACGTGGGCGTCGAGAGCTTCGCGGAGTCGAACGTGGCGACCAACGCGGTCGACGTGCCCGGTGCCTGGATGCTCATGGGCACCACTCATCGGATCGCCTCGGGGTCGCCCGACGAGAGCTCGGTCTTCGTCCGTGCGAGCTCGCGCGCCCTCGGCACTCAGATGCCGCCGCTCGGTACCGAGATGGTCGACGCCGACGGGCTGGCCACCCTCCGCACGTTCATCGACGCCCTCGGCGAGTAGCGGCTACTGCCAGGGGTCGCGGATGACCTTGGTCCTGCCGTTCACGACATCGTCGTCGTTCCGCCGACGCATGGTCGTTTCGGTCGGTTGTCGTCGCGTGGTCGCCCGCTCCTCCGCGACCTGAATCGGCGTCAGCTCGATCCGAATGAGATCCTGTGTGCCGTCCACGCGGAGCCGCTCGATCTCGTGGTCCGCGCGCTCGATGGAGAGCAGCCACGGCTCGCCCTCGGCGATCTCGAGGTCGACCGGGGTGGTCCCGAGCGTCTCTCCCTCGTGCGTGATCAACGCACCGGGGGGGTCGGTGACGATCCGGACCGGGCGGAGCATGACCATGCCGCCTTCGGTCGGCGGATCGGCTTCGGACACCTCCGGCGGCTCGGTCCCCTCCGGCTCACCCGGGGCCGCCGGAGCGGCGGGCACGGGTGGCGCGATCGGGGGCAGGGGAGTCGCCCTCGGCTCGGGGGCGAGGAACTGGGGCACGAAGAAGGCCGCGGCGGCGCCGGCGAGGACGATGGTCGCGGCGATCAAGCCGCGCACGAGCCAGCCGGCGGTGCTCAGGGAGGTTCCGTCGGCCTTTCGGAACCACGAGCTCGAGATCTGAGAGATCTGAGAGTCGTTCTCGGGGTTCGGGCCGGGCATCGGCGCCGGCGGGACGTGCTCGTCGCTGACGCTCCCGCCCGGCGGGAGCAGGTCGACGGAGGTCCGGCCTCCGTCGTCGTAGCTGCTCCCCGAATCGCGGCCCCTGCTGCCTGCTTCCGGACAGCGCTCGAAGGCGGCGAGCACCTCCTGCATCGACTGGAAGCGCTCGTCGGGGTTCTTGGTGAGGCAACGGAGCACGGTGGCTTCGAGCTCGTCGCTCACCGTGCAGCGTGGGTTCAGGGTCCGGATCGCGGGCGGCGCGGTGTACACGTGGTGCCGCATCGCTTCGAACTGCGACCCATCGGGGAAGGGCGGCCGACCGGCCAGGCAGAAGGTCAGGAGCGCACCGAACGAGTAGATGTCGGCGCGGTGGTCGATGTTGTCGATGCCGCGGACCTGCTCCGGCGACATGTAGCGCGGCGAGCCCATCATGATGCCGCTCTGGGTGAGCTTCTTCGCCTGCTCCTCGGTGACCAGCTTCACGAGGCCGAAGTCGAGCACCTTCACGAAGAGTGGGTCGTGTCGCTGCGGGCAGATCATGATGTTGCCCGGCTTGAGATCGCGGTGGACCAGCCCCCGCTCGTGCGCCTCCTCGAGCGACGAGGCGATCTGGCGCCCCACCTGGAGCACGTCGACCGGCGCCATCGGGCCCCGCTCGTAGACCCGCTGGGTCAGCGTCTGCCCCTCCAGGAACTCCATGGCGAAGTAGAGGTGCGGACCATCGTTGCCGTAGTCGTAGACGACCACCGTGTTCAGGTGGTTGAGGTTCGCGACGACGGCGGCCTCGCGCAGGAAGCGGTCGGCGTAGCTCGTGTCGAGACGCGGATCCTCGGGACGTCGGAGGATCTTGACCGCGACCGGCCGGCCCAGCGGTTCTTGCTGGGCCTTGTAGACCACCCCCATACCGCCGGCGGCGATCCGGTGCTCGATGCGGTAGCGACCCGCGATGAGTTGCCCCAAGAGGGGGTCTTCTGCTGTGCCTTGTGCGCCAGCTTTCTGTGGCTCGGAGCCGCTCATGCCCACCTGAGTCTAGTCGATCTGCGCCGATTTCGCGCCTGCTCGACGCGGGGCCCCGGTCCGGTCATATCGGGGCCGTGGCCAAGCTCTACTTCCGGTACGGCACCATGGACAGCGCCAAGACGCTCAACCTCTTGGCCGTCGCTCACAACTACCGCAAGCAGGGAAAGCGTTGCCTGCTCATGAAGCCCCGCATGGACGACCGCTTCGGCGAGGCGATCATCCGCTCACGAGCCGGGCTCGAGGCCGAGGCGGACCTGCTCGTCGACCCGAACGAGACCCTCGATCCATCCTCGTTCGAGGGGGTCGACTGCGTGCTGGTCGACGAGGCCCAGTTCCTCGCCGAGGAGATGATCGATCAGCTGCGCGACATGACCATCGACCTGGGCGTGCCGGTGATCTGCTACGGGCTGCGCACCGACTTCCAGGCGCGCCTCTTTCCCGGGAGCAAGCGGCTCCTCGAGCTCTCCGACTCCATCGAGGAGGTGAAGGTCACCTGCTACTGCTGTGGCAAGAAGGCGGTCTTCAACCTCCGCATGGCGGATGGGAAGGCGGTCTTCGACGGGCCGCAGGTCGACCTCGGCGCGGACGAGAAATACGTTCCCGTCTGCTGGCGTCATTACCGTGATGCACGCCGCGCAGCCGACGGCGCGGACCCGCGCGCTACTTCTTCTTCCGACTGAACGGCGAGGGGAAGAGGCCGAAGGTCAGGGTCTCGCGCTTCTGCAGGAACTGCTCGGGCGTCTCGTAGGCCTCGTCGAGGCGGAGGCTGAGGGTCTGCGCGAGCTTCCAGAGGAACTTCACGCCGACGACCGTATCGGCCTGGACGACCGCGTAGAACGCTTGCCGGCTGAGATAGAGAAGGCGCGCGTCGGAGAGCACCGTGACCGTGGCCGCGCGCGGTCGTTGATTGAGGAGCGCCATCTCGCCGAAGTGCGCGCCCTCGCCGAGGACCGCGATCTCCACGTCGCCGCGATGGACCCGGACCTTGCCGGTCGATACGATGTAGAGGCCTTCGCTCTTGTCGCCCTGCTCGAACACCGTGGCCCCGGCGGGCATCTGGAGCTTCTGCAGGTGCTCCTGGACCTTCGCGAGCTCCGTCATGCTGAGCTCGTGGAAGAGGTGGATGTGCGTGAGCGCGGAGAAGGTCTGGGTGATCTCTCCCGCGCGCTTGGCGACCTGCGGAGCGTCCAGCACCCGGAGCACCAGGGCGGAGATGTTGTCTTCCCCGCCGCGTTCGTTCGCGGTGGCCACCATCTGCGGCGCGATCTCGGTGACCTCCTCGGCGCCGAGGCACGTGGAGAGCTCGCCGGAGTCCATGAAGTACTGGTGGAGCCCGTCCGAGCAGAGCAGCAGCGTGTCGCCGGGGATCAGATCGAAGACCAACGTGTCGACGAGCACCGAGGGCTTGGGGCCGACCGCGCGGGTCACGATGTTCGCGTGCGGCATGTCCGGCCGGATCTCCTCCGGCTTGATCACGCCCTGGCGGATGGCCTCCGCGATGAAGGTGTGGTCCTGGCTCATCAGGTGGACCGACTCGCCGCGCCTCACGTAGAGGCGGCTGTCGCCCACGTGCGCCAGCGCGGCCCGCAGACCACGGACCAGGAGCGCGGTGCAGGTGGTGCCCATGCCCTTCCGGCTGCCGGCCTGTTGGCCGAGTGCGTGGACTCGGCGGTTGGCCTCCGTGACCGCCCGGCGCATGAGCTCGTCGAGCGCCGGGGTGTCCATCTCGCCCGGCATGGGACCGGCGGCGACCACCTCTCGGACGGTCTCGGCCGCGGTCTTGGACGCGACCTCTCCAGCCGCGTGGCCACCCATTCCGTCACAGACGACGTAGAGACCGAGCTCCTCGTCGACCAGGATGAAGTCCTCGTTGATCTCCCGGATCTGACCGACATCGGTCGACCGACCGACGGAGATGGTGCTCGGCTGACTCGATGTCACGCACCGAGAGTACCCGATCTCGAGCGCCGATTGGCCAGCCCTCGCATCGAGGCTATGGGAGGACCATGAGTGCAGCCGTGACCGAGACGTTGGCGGGGTGGGGCAACTACCCCCGGGTCGAGTGCGAGGTCTCCCGGCCCGAGACCGCGAAAGACGTTCGCAAGGTGGTCGCCGAGGTCGGATCCGCCGGATCGATCGCCCGTGGTCTGGGACGCAGCTACGGCGACCCGGCCGTGAACGAGGGCGGGAGTGTCCTCGAGCTCACCGCCCTCGACCGCTACCTGGGCTTCGACGAGGCGACCGGGACGTTGACCTGCGAGGCCGGCGTCAGCCTCGGCCAGATCATCGCCGACTTCGCGCCCCGCGGCTGGTTCCCGGCCGTGACCCCGGGGACGAAGTTCGTGACCGTGGGCGGCTGCATCGCCAACGACGTCCACGGCAAGGCCCACCACGTCGACGGTTGCTTCTCGAGCTGCGTCGAGTCCTTCCGCATGCTCCTCGCGAGCGGCGAGGTGGTGGACTGCAGCCGAGAGACCCACCCGCGCCTCTTCTGGGGGACCTTCGGCGGCATGGGTCTCCTGGGGGTGGTGCTCGACGCGACCCTGAGGCTCCGGAAGATCGAGACGACCTTCTTCCGGCAGAAGGCGGTCACGGCGCGGAACCTCGACGAGCTCCTCGACGCCATCGAGGAGAACGACGCGATCTTCCCCTACTCGGTCTCGTGGATCGACTCGCTGGCGGTCGGCAAGAACCTCGGCCGCGGCGTGCTCACCGTGGGTGACCACGCGACCCTGGACGACCTGAAGCCCGCGATGCGGAAGGCGCCGCTCCGCGTATCGGCGCTCTCGCCCCTGGTGGTGCCCTTCGACATGCCGAGCTTCACGCTCAGCACGTTCACCATCAAGATCCTCAACGTGGTCCTCGACCAGGTGCAGTCGCACGGCGCGTCGGTCGCGCACTACGAGAAGTTCTTCTACCCGCTCGACTTCGTCGGCGAGTGGAACCGCGGCTACGGCAAGCGCGGCTTCACGCAGTACCAGTTCGTGATCCCCCTCGAGGGCGGTCGCGAGCGCATGCGCACCATTCTCGAGCGGATCGCTCGCAGCGGCTGCGCGCCCTTCCTGAACGTGCTCAAGCGCTTCGGCGAGGCCAACGAGGCCCCGCTCTCCTTCCCCTTCCGTGGCTGGACCTTCGCCATCGACTTCCCGATCAGCGAGAAGCTCGACCCGCTCCTGAAGGACTTGGACGCCATCGTCCTCGAGGCCGGCGGCCGCATCTACCTCGGCAAGGACGCCTTCGTGGACGCCGAGACCTTCCGCAAGATGTACCCGCGCGCGGACGAGTGGCTCGCGCTCAAGCGCGAGGTCGACCCCGACGGAGTCTTCGACTCCAGCCTCGCCCGCCGCGTCGGACTCCGTTCCTAGGGGTTGGCACCCAACCCCCTCTCGTCGGCAGTGCCTCCTCGATTCACCCGAACTCCCCCTTGTTCCTAGGGGTTGGCACCCAACCCCTCTCTCGTCGGCAGTGCCTCCTCGATTCACCCGAACTCCCCCGCCCATTGCGAGGCCCATCGCGAGGTGGATCTCGTGGGGGGCCGCGCGTTGAGCTCGCTCGCGGTCGGCACGCTCGCGCTCTTCGTCGTCAGCCTCGGCTACGGCGTGATCGTCCCGCTGCTGCCGCAGCTCGCGGGTGGCCGGGCGGCGACCGACGAGACGATGCTCTCGGCGGTCTACGCGAGCTATGCGATCACCAAGATCGCGATGCAGATCCCCGGCGGAGTCTGGGCGGACCGCTTCGGGCCCGAGCGCGTCGCGCGATGGGCGCTGGTCGTCTTCGGGGTCTCCCTCGCGGCGTTCCTGCTGCCGCTCGGTCTCGAGAGCTTCACGCTCTGGCGCGCGCTCGAGGGCGCGGCCACCGGGCTGGTCTATCCCGCGTGCTTCGCCATCGCGGCGCGCGGAGAGCCCGGCGCACCGAAGGACGACGAGCACATGGGGCGGCGCATGGGATTTCTCGGCGCCATCGGCACCAGCGGTCTGCTGGTCGGGCCCGCGCTCGGCGGCCTGCTCGGGGAAGCGACGGAGCTCGGTCCGAAGCTGCCGCTGCTCGTCGCGCTCGGCGCGACCGTCGTGGTGACGCTGCTGCTCTTCGTCCGCCCGTCGCCCCCGCCGACGCGTGCGGTGGAGAAGACGCCCGCGGAGGCCTTCCGAGAGATCGGCGCGCTCCTGAAGAGCGGGCTCTTCATCGCGCTGATGCTCCCCATCGCGTTCAACAAGCTCACCTTCAGCGCGTTCCAGGGCCTGCTCCCGCTGGTCGGTCCGGACCATCTGGGGCTCGACGTCGGCGGCGTGACCGCGCTCTTCGTCGTGACGGGCCTCGCCTTCGGCCTCGCCCAGCCCATCGCCGGCGCGCTCGCCGACCGGGTCGACCCGCGGAGAGTGGCGAACGCCTTCGCCCTCCCGCTCCTCGGCTCGCTCGTCGCGATGGGCTTCCTCACGAACGGCTGGGCCTTCGGGGCCGCGTACGCGGGCTACATCGGGTCGTCCTCGGTCATCTTCACCGCGACGCTGAAGCACGCCGCGACGAGCACCGGTGACGAGCGCTCCTACGGTGGGGTCTTCGGCGTCTTCGGGACCGCCACCGATCTGATGACCGTCGTCGGGCCGCTGCTCTTCCTGAACCTCTACCCGGCGATGGGGCTCTCGCTCTTCTGGGCCATGGCCGCCATCGGTGTGCCCTTCGCGTTCGCCTACGCGTTCCTCACCCGGCCTCGCGCCCACTCCTAGCCCCAGGCTTCACGGCTCCCAGTTTCAGCTCGTGGCCTCGCACGGAGTCACGGAGCCACAGAGTTCACAGAGAAGAAATTGGTGGTGCGGGGCTGTGCGGTCGGACGGCGGATCGTCAGACGCAACGCGGCGCCGCATCTCGAGTTGGCGCGTCCCCGCGTCGACCAACCCTCCAACCTCCGTGAACTCTGTGGCTCCGTGACTCTGTGCGAGGCAAAGGGCACAGCGGGTGGATTGGGTCACGCGCGGGGGCGGGACAAACGCAGCCAGCGACCGCGCTCGGGGTAGAGCGGGAATTGCCACATCCGCGAGTCGACGTAGTAGTGCATCGCCACCACGAACGCGAGGGGCAGCTCCGCGAGTCGTTGGCCTTGAATCAGCGCGCGGGGAGCGAAGATCACCACCCCGTAGAACATCGTGAAGAGCAGGTAGAGCCACACCTTCCCGCCGCGCAGCCAACCGATGGTCGAGTTCGAAGCGTCGCCCTCCGCGGGCTCTGCCGCGCGGTTGCGGTTGTGGAACCACGTCAGGCCCAGGTACTGGAGGTTGTGGTAGGCGGTCACGACCGCGATGCCCACGATGATGTCCTGCACCACCAGGACCGCGAGGCCGAAGGCGAGGGTCACGCTGATCAGCAGGAGGGCGCGCGGCATCAGCCCGCGCCGGCCCTTTCGCCAGAGATGCAGGTGGTGCGCGACGGCGGCGACCACGAACGCGACCCAGAGCGCGAGGATCGGAACCCAGGCCGACTCCGGCAGTACCGGGTGATGGATCCACGCGTCGACGGCGCCGACCCTGATGGTCATCAGCTCGGGGTCGCGGAAGCGGACCAGCAGCGGTAGGTAGCAGATGGCGTCGACGTAGCGCGCGTAGAAGCGCGACTCCTTCGCCGGCACGTCGCCCATCTTCCGCTCGTAGAGCCGGAGGAAGCCGTAGTGCTGCCGGACCAGGTGGTAGTAGCCCCAGTAGATCAGCGCGTCGCGGACCCACGGGTAGACCCCGTCCGGCGAGAGCGCCATCGGCACGCCGAGCACCGCCAGGCACACGACAGCCGCGAGCAGATAGCGCCGGCCGTGCTTCTTCCGGTCGCCCTCGTCGAGGACCGACATCGTCCAGGTCTGGAAGTTGTGCGGCAGGTTGAAGAGCAGCTGGAAGAGCACGTAGACGGCGATGCCCGTCAGCACGCCCGCCGAGAAGCCGAGCCAGAGCGTCAGCGGCACCAGCAGGCTCGCCGTGAAGAACGCGGTGTCGTAGCCCGGCGACACGATCCAGGCGCCGGGCGCGCGCTCGACAGGGGCGGGGAGGGCGGCGCTCATGAAGGGGCGAGCATGACCGGCTCACCAGCCGTTGTGAAGGTGAGCTCCGCTGGTCGCCTCGACCACGGTGCCGGTCACGGCGCTCGCCGCCGGCGTGCACAGGAAGGCCACGACCGCAGCCACCTCCTCGGGGGTGGTCAGCTCGCGCGTCGCGGTGAAGCGCTCGAGCTTCGCGCGGGCCTCGGCGTCGCCACGGGTGCGCTCCTGAATCCGCTCCGTGTCCGCGATGCCCGTCGTGACCACGTTCGCGGTCACGCCACGCCGTGCGTAGTCGACCGTCAACCCCCGGACCAACCCCTCGTAGCCCGCCTTCGCCATCGAGTAGAGCGTGCCGCCCGCGACGCCGGTGTGTGCCGCGACGGATCCGATCAGCACGATGCGACCGAAGCGCGCGACCATCATCTCCGCGACGAGCTTTCGGCAGAGTCGCTCCGCGGCGCCGACGTCGAGCGCGAGCTGCGTTCGGGCGTCCTCGTCGCGAACCGTGTGCAGCTTCTGGATGCGGTAGTGGCTCGCCGCAGCGTGGACGAGAATGGTGGGCGTCCCGTGCGCTTCTCGGAGACGCGCGATGGCGCCGTCCATCGCGAGGTCGTCGCGCAGGTCGCAGGGAAGGGCGAGCCCGCCGACCCACTCGGCGGCTTCGTCGAGCGCGTCGCTCTCGCGCGCCAGCAGCGCGACCGTCGCGCCCTTCGCGGCCAGCGCCCCGGCGCACGCACGGCCGATGCCGCGACTCGCGCCGGTCACCAGCGCGACCCTGCCGTCGAGCTCAGCCAACGATCGACCCCCAGCTCGCTTCGGTGGGCTCCCAGGGCTCGCGTCGGTCCTTCACGGCGACGCCCATTGTCGCCAAGGGGGTGCGCAGAAGCCAGCGCGCGTGCGCGACGAAGGGCGCTGGCGCGCCGAGGCGAGTCATCGCCGCCAGCGCGTAGAGGCTCGCCGCGGCCTCGCTGATGGCGAAGCGCGTGGCGACCGACTCGCTCCGCGCGCCGCGGGCCGCCTCGTGGACCTCCGCGGCGCCCTCGACGCCGAGCGAGAGCGGACAGAGCGCGGCCACCTCGGGATCCTCCCGCCAGGGGTCGAAGACGCCGACGCTGCTCGGCTCCTCGAGCTCTCGTCGCCACGTCGCCGCGTGCCGCCAGAGCTCGTCCTTCTGTAGCTGCGACGACCCATCGAAGATCGCCAGGATGGGCGCGTCGCGACGGAGCGCGGCGAAGGGCCCCATCAGCGACCGCGCACCGAGGAGGGTGCCCGCGTCGTGCACGCTCCGCTCGAGGAGCTCGGGGCAGAGCAGCTTCGCGGCGCAGGTCCACTGGCGCGCACTGACGGCGGCGCGCTGCGTGGTGCGCGCGGCCACCCGTCCGAGCGCGAGCGCGGCCACCAAACGCGTTCGCAGCCGTGCCCTCGAGACCCGGACCGGCTCGAGCTCGGCGATCGGTGCTCCGTAGAGCGAGCGCTCTCGCACGTGCGCTTCCGCGAGACCGACGGCCGCCGCGTGCACCCCGTTCGCCATGCACGCGACGCCACCGCGCGAGATCTCGAGCACCCGACGCGCGAGCGCGAAGCCCTTGCCCACGCCGCCCAGCGGATCGGCCGCTGCGTCGTCGAGCACGACGCCATCGAGGTCCATTCCTGGGAACCCGCTCCAGTCGACCGGACCCGTCGCGCTCAGCCCCGGCGTCGGTCGCCGCACGTGAAAGAGCGTGGCGCCGAAGGGATCGTTCGGCTCCCCGGTTCGGGCGAGCACGGCGAGATGGGTCGCCACCGACGCGTTGTTGATCGGACGCTTGGTGCCGCTCAAACGCCAGCCGTCGTGGGTCTCGGTCGCGACGGTGTCGTTGCCCAACAGATCCGACCCGTGGTCCCACTCGCTGAGCGCGAGGCCGGCCAGCCCGCCCTCGCGCAGCGAGGTCATGAAGGCCGCGCGCTGTTCGGCGTTCCCCGCCACCAGGAAAGGGAGCTCGCCCAGCACGACGCCGCCGAGACAGAGCACCACGCCGAGCTGTCGCTCCGCCAATCGGCTGCAGATTCGCATCAGGGTCGACCAGCTCAGCGTGCCCCCTTCCGCGTGCGGTACGAACGCGTCGCCGGCCGGTCCCCTCAGCAGCGCGTCGAGCTCCGCCCGGGGAAAGATCCCCTCGCGCTCGATCGCCGCCGCGCGCTCTGGCGGGAGCGTCGCCGTGAGGTAGGCGTCCCACGCCGCCATCGTCGCCGCCTCGGGCTCGGTGACCGGATCGAGCTTCGCTTCGAGCGTCGCGACGAGGTCCATCGCTAGTGTCCTGCCCCGAGTGAAGGCGACTCGTCAACGGCGCGGTTGCTCGACCCTTCGCACGTGCTTTGATGCGCCATGGCCTTCCAGTTGCCGCCGCGGCTCCTCCACGTGCTCGGTCAGGTCAGCCGGCGCTCGAACGCGAAGGCGTTCGCGAAGGCCGCTCGCGATCCGATGAAGGCCCAGCGAGAGCGGCTCCGAGCCGCCCTCGAGTGCGGCCGGGGGACCGCCTACGGCAAGGCGAACGGCTTCGACTCGGTCACCGGTCCAGCGGACTACGCGCGGACGGTGCCGCTGATGACGTCCGCCGACCTGGCGCCTTGGGTCGACCGTCAGCTCGCCGGCGAGTCCGCCGTGCTCACGGCCGAGGACCCGGTCTACTTCGTCCGGACCAGCGGCTCGACCGGCACGCCGAAGCACGTGCCCATCACCGACGCCTACCGGGAGGAGTTCCAGAAGACGGTCCACGTCGCGCTCTCGCACCTCTTCCGCCGCTATCCGCGCGCCTTCCGTGGTCGTGCCCTCTACTTCGTCGGATCGCGGCGGGTGGACGAGGCACCCAGCGGCGCCGGCATCGGCACCATGAGCGGCTACAACTTCACCGAGATGCCGCCGATCGTGCGCGCGATCTACGCGTGGCCCTACGAGCTCTTCGAGGTCGCGGACCTCCGCACGCGGAGCTTTCTCGCGCTCTGGATCGCGTGCCTGCGCGACGTGTCGTTGATCGCCGGCATCTTCCCCGCGCCGGTGGTCTACCTGCTCCGCGACCTCGAGGCCCGCGCCGATGAGCTGGCGGACGCCCTCGAGGCCGGTGCCCTCCCCACCGAGCTCGAGCTCGACGCCGAACAGCGCGCGTTCTTCGGTGCGATGCTCCCGCCGCGGCCCGACATCGCCCGCCGCCTTCGCGCGGCCCTCGACGGCCCGGTTCACGGCCTCGCCCGCGCGGCCATGCCGAAGCTCCGTCTCGTCTATTGCTGGAAGAACGCGACGGCCGGCGTCTACATCCCGGAGCTCCAGCGTCGACTCGGCCCCGAGGTCGTCGTTCGCGACGCCATCTACTCCGCGTGCGAGGCCTGGTGCTCGATCCCGATGGGCGACGAAGAGCCGGGCGGCCCGCTCGCCGTGACGAGCCACTACTTCGAGCTCGTCCCCGAGGCGCGCGCCGAGGCCGTCGACGACCCGAAGGCGCTCGCACCCGAGGACTTTCTCACCCTCGACCAGGTGGAGGACGGCCAGCGCTACTACATCGTCCCGACGACCAGCGGAGGCCTCTATCGCTACTGGCTCGGCGACGTCGTCGAGGTCGCCGGTTTCCACGAGCGGATCCCGCGCATCCGCTTCGTCCGCAAGGGCGGCGCTGCCGCGAACCTCGCCGGCGAGAAGCTCACCGAGGCCCACGTGAACGAAGCCGCCTCACGAGCGTTCGCGGCTCACGGTGTCGACCCGACCTACTTCGTCGTCGCGCCGCTCGACACCCCCGAGGGTGGGGTGCCCGGCTACGCGCTCCATCTCGAGGGCGAGGCCGACCTCGCCATGGTCGCGGCCGCCATGGACGACGCACTGCGCGCACTCAGCTTCGACTACGACCGGCTCCGCGGCGCCGATCAGCTCGCTCCGCTCGAGCCCCGCCCGCTGGCCACCGGCACCTACGACTCGATCCGAAGTGCGAAGGTCGCCGCCGGCGCCGCCGAGGCCCAGCTCAAGATCGCGCACCTGCAGAGCGCGCCGCTCTAAGAGCGCATCTCAAAACCCCTCGCCGCCGCTCCGCGGCCGCAGCACGCCATCCGCAGCCGTCCCCTCACGCTCGAAAATGCTTCAGCATTTCCTCGGTTCGCGGACGCTACGCCTGACGCACCGAGTCCACGGATCAACTGGCGATGGTTTTTGAGATGCGCTCTAGTCCGTGCAGGTCCGAGCGATCGGGAAGAGCTGCCCGGGCGCGGTGGGGCTGTGCAGCGCGAGCAACGAGGCGAGGCCGCCGCGCGCGAAGACGGCGAGCTCGGGCTCGGTCCCCATGCCCTCGGCCGTGGTGATCGGGATGTCGGCCGTGGCGTCGCCGGGAAGGAGCCGAGCGCGCGCGCCGCTGAGCTCCCAACGTCGGTAGTAGCGCCTCCGCCCCTGCGCGTCCGTCGGCGAGTGCTGCATGTGACTCGCCACGTCCACGTTCACGGCGGCGAGCGAGTCACCGGTCGCGGCGTAGAGCGCTCGGTGCGCCTCGTCCGTGCCGACGGGCTCGACCGAGAGCCCCGCGTCGCTCCAGCGGAGCCAGCGGTCGCCCGCCACCCAGGAGTCGTGCGCCGGATGGACATCGCAGACGCGTGGCGCGTCCCACGCCTCCGGCTCGATGCGTGCGAGCGCGCCGTCGGTTCCGATACGCCAGCCTGCGTAGCCCGAGGGCGAGAGGAGCACGACCGCGCTCCCGTTCGGGCCGCGGAACGGAACCGCTGCGCACACACCGTCGAGATCCTGCGACTCGCGACGGTCGCTTGCCGTGAGGGTCGCCGTACGCTCGTCGAACGCCACGAAGCCGCAGGCTCCCTGACAGAAGACGGCGGCCGCCTGCGCCTCCCACTCGCGCACCTTCCGTGTTCCTTCGAAGAGCAGCACCAGCCGTCGCCCGGCGGTGCGGTCGGCGTTGGCCTCGCTCATCGAGAGGATGAAGTGCTCACCGTCCCCGGCGGCGCGCTCCACCCAGCCCTCCGGCACCCCCGGGAGGTCGGCGTGGTCCGACACCACTGGACGATCCGGATCGGTGACGTCCACGCGAGCCGTTCGGACGGGGTCGTGCCGTCCGGGGGCCAACGTGGGCATCCACACGACCCGCACGCCTCGGCCATCCACGAACGCGCGCATCGTCGGCCCGACGAGCTGCACGCCGAGGTCGGCGCGGACGAGTCCGCGCCCGCTCCCGTCCAGCGCGATCACCTCCGTCGTCCAGGTCCCGCTGCCGGTCGTTCGAGCCAGCGTGCCCCAGGTGGTGCCATCGATCCGGCCCACCGCCCGCGGCCAGAAGCCCTCGAGCTCGGTCGGCTCGCCGACCTCGAGACACGTCGGCGGCGCCGGTGGAGACGTCTCGGCTTCCGTCGCCGGCTCGGTCGCGGTCGGTTCGACCGGCGCCGGCTGGGTGGCGGGCGTCGTGCTCGAGCCGCACGCGAAGAGGAAGACGAGCGTCCACCGCATGGCGTCAGGCTATCACTCCATCGGCGCTCGTTCCGGCGCCGAAGCCTCCGGTTCTTCGGTCTCGGAGTCCGCTTCGGTCTCCGGGGCTCCCGTCTCTTCAGCGCCGTCGGTCTCGACCGCCGGAGCGTCTTCCGACTCGGGAGCCTCTTCGGCGGGCGCGCTCGGGGGAGGCGGCCCGCCCGGTCCTTCGGGCCGGACGTTCGGGAAGCGCAGCTCCTCGTGGGTCGCCAACATCGTCCACGCGCTCACCAGCAGGCCGACACTGACCACGACGGTGCCCACCACCCGCGCCTTCTTGATCTGCACCCACATGAGCAGGCCGGTCAGCGCCCAGATCACGAGCACGATGCCCGTCAGATCCGCGAAGAGCGCCCAGAAGGTCGTGGGTCCGAGCCGCGGCGGGAAATGGTGGGTCTTGTGCATCGCCCCGAGCAGGTCGTGGAGGCTCAAGTCGGGCGACTCGTCGGTCGGTCGACCATCGAGCTGGCCGCTGCCGAGGTGGTAGGTGACGTTCCAACGCGTTCCTCCGGCGTCGGTCATCCGGAAGCGGAGCGTGGGGGCGATGCGCGGATGCCGGCGTGGCGGTCCATCGGTCTCGACCTCGAGCGCGGGCATCAGCCCCGCGAGCTTCGGCTCGAGCGCCGCGAGCTGGCGCTCCGGGAGCTCGAGGGTGCCTGCGAAGGCGGGCGGCTCGGCGCTCTCCGCGGGACGCGAGAGCAGCAGCCCTCGCCCCGCCTCGAGATCCAGGAGCACCAGATGGGTCTCGTCGGCACCGTTCGTCGCGAAGGCGGTCGAGCCGTGGAACCGGCTCTCGAAGTCCTCGTCGAGCTCGTAGTCGAGCCCCCGCTCTCCGAGCGCTTCGACCACCTCGGCCGCGACCTCGTCCGGGTCGATCGGCCCCACGCCCGTTTGCTCGCGGAGCAGCTCGGCGGGGATCGGTCGAGCGTGAACGCCCTCCTGACCGATGTTGGGGTGGTTGAAGAGCATCCCGCTCACCCCGAAGAAGATCACCCACGGGAAGAGAAAGAGGCCCAGGTACATGTGGGTCTTGCGCACCCAGCGCATCGCGCGCTTGCGGCGCCGCTTGCGCGGGCTCGGCTGGGGGGACGGTCGGTCGGGGGCGTCGGACATCTTATTTGATAATGAGAATCGTTTTCAGTGGCAAGCGGAGCGCATTCAGAGGGTCCGAATCCACGCCTCGAGCGTCGCGATGCCCTCGGAATGAACGAAGCGCGTGTCGATCGGGGGCATCTGCCGGGTGGAGCCATCGCGGACCGACATGCGCTCGATCGCACAGCTCGTCTCCGGACTGCCGGCGGCCACCCGGTAGTCGCAGCTACCGGAGAAGCCGATGGGAGGGACGTCGACCGCGGTTCGATACGCACCGGTGTTCCATGGACTGCGTGCGTCGGTGCTCAAGAAGAGCGAGAAGGGGTTGGCGGGAAACGACACGCCGTCGACGGTCTCGTTGTGGCAGAAGCCGCAGTTGGCGTGCAGGTACCCGAGCGCTGCGAGCGTGGTCGCGTTGCCAGGCAGTGACGCGGGCTCGCTCACCGGTCGAAACAGCCGACCCTCGGCGCTCAGCCCGAGGTGCGTGATGCCGTCGCCACCATGCGAGAGCTGGACGGCGCCCACGCCGAGGAACCGAGAGGGCAGCCCTCCTCCCTCGCCACCGCTCTGCCCGTGGCAGCGCGGGCAGGTCTCGACGTCGGGGACCGTGTAGGTCGTGCCTCGCGGGTCGACTCGGTCCGTTTCGGGTGTGTCGGCGGTGACCAGGAAGGCCTCGCTCTCCTCCTCGTTCCAGAGGTAGTGGGCGTAGAGGAAGTCGTCCGCGCCGGGACCGAAGCGATGGACCAAGCGGGTCTCGATGCGTTTGCCGTCGACGGCGAACTCCTTGAACGCGCGCGTTCCCACCGGGAACGACCAGTGGTCCGGGTCGCGGTTGTCGATTCGCTCACCGCACTCGGGCAGGTGGAGCCATCGAGTCTTCTCGGCTCCGTCGGACCAGAGCGCGAAGCGCGGAGCGAAGAGGCGCATGTCCGAGGCGACCGTCTTGGCGACGATGTCGTCGTAGAGCCCGGTCTCGCTGAGCAGGAGCGGGGCGGTGTCCGTCGGGGGAAGTCGATGGTCGCAGGGTGGACCCATGTCGATCAGACCCGCGTCGGACTCTCCCGCGTCCTCGTGGCCGCCGTCGCTCCCTCCGTCGGCTACTCCTCCGTCCGCTGTGGCGGCGTCCGAGAGCCCGCCGTCGAGACTGGCGTCGCCGCCCAGGTCCGCCGGAGCGCCCGTCGAGCCACAACCGAGAATGACGCTCGCGAGCAGGAAGCTACGCATCGCCGAAGTGGAGCTCGATCAGCCGGTAGCGGGAGACCAGCCCGATTCGGCTACCCATGCGGATCGACGCCTCGTTGTCGCGCGACAGGCCGCAGATGGGCTCGAGACCGCGCGCGACGCAGTGCTCGACCATGTCGCGGAGCATGTAGATCGCGTAGCCCTTGTTTCGGAAGGGTGCGTCGACCGCGATGCCCACCTCGACGTGCGGGCGATCGGGGTGGAGGATCCGCATCAGTCCGAAGCCGACGAGCGCTTCGTCGTGCTCGAAGACGACGACCTCGTTGCGCTCGACGGCGCCGCGGAGTCGCCCTTCGTCGATGAAGACGTCCTGGTCGGTCGCGAGGATCTGCGGAACGTCTCGCAGCTCGGCCGGGCGCTCGTCGTATCGAATGCGGTCGATCGACGGGAGCGCGCGGGGAAAGTAGTGCCGCGTCAGCGCGCCGCGCATGGACACGGATGCCTGCTCGTCCAGGGCGCACGCGAGAAAGAGCGCGTCGAAGGTCTGGACCAGCGCCGAACCGACGTCGAGGCGCTCGAGGATCTGCGGAAAGAGGTCGTGCGCGTAGACCTCGTGGTCCTGGCGAACGTGCAGCTCCAGCATTCGCCGCCGGTCGTCGACGACGACGTAACCGATGGTCTCGCCGCGCGCGCGAATGCGGTGCGGGCGGGCCGACCGAACGAGGATCTCGACGAGGGCGTCGATGGCTTCGGGGAGCCCGTCGAGGTGCTGCTCGCGGAGGTCGCCGATCGCGTCGAGCGTCGTGGGCTCGAGAGTGAAGCGGAGATTCATCGTCGTTCGGAGCGAGCGGGAGCGCTCCCACCAGGCGGTGGGAGCGTCCCTCTCGGGTCATTCCTCGAAGAAGACCTGCAGGCCGCGGAAACCCTCCCCGGTGTCCGGGTCGTAGTTGTCCCGGCACATGCCGCCCGAGGCGTTCTCGCACTGGCCGTACCACTCGTTCGCGGCGCGATCGCCGCTGGTGATCTCGGCCTCGGTGGCCTGGTCCACGTAGCACTCGTAGCCGGGCGCACCGTTGAACTCGAGGTGCGACCGCATGCCATCGCCGTAGGAGGCTTCGCCGACGATCAGGATGCCCTGGAAGCGGCTGCTGAAGTCGCAGGCCGCCATGAAGTTGCATCCGTGCTGAAGAGCGACGCGGCAGTCCAGCGGATCGCCACCGGCGCAGCCGCGGCTGTAGAAGTCGCTCTCGTAGGGAACGATCGGGCAGGCGGCACCGCCGGGCACCGCGTCGGTGCTGGAGAGCTCGCAGGCGACCTCACCCGGCACACGACAGGCCCCGGTCATGTCGCCATCCGCATCGAACTCGAAGTCGCACGGCGTGCCGGTCGAGAGCTGGAAGGCGACCTCGGTCGCACCGGGCTCGAGGCGGCCCGAGAACGAGAGCTCGGGGTTGTCGCCGCACTGCACGTCCCAGACGCAGCCGTTCTGGCGGAACGCGCAGATGGGCTGACCGATCGACTCGAGCGTCTCGCAGGGTTCGAGCACGAAGAGGTGCTCGCTCGTCGGGGCCAGGAGATCGCAGCTCGGGATCTCGGCGGCCGACCCGCCGATGCTGCAGACGCTGGTGTTCATCCCGCGACGACCCGCTCGGCCGGCGCCGCAGCTGCCAGCGAGGGTCGTGCCCTCGACGGTCGCGCTGCAACCGTGCGGCACGGTGTCGCCTTCGAGGAAGGCGGGCTCGTCTCCCTCGGCGTCCGCGAGCGCGACGAGGTCGACGTCGAAGTCGAAGCCCTCGCTCGACACGGACCCGGTGAGCACGAGGCCGTCCGCGCACTCCGCCTGGAAGACGCAGCCGTCCTGGATCACACGGCAGTCACCTGCCTCGATGGTCTCGCCACCCATGTCGTCACCCTCGACGCAGAGGCTGACGCCCTCGAGGGTGGGCGGAACCTCCATGCAGCTGTACGAGGGCAGAATCTGGCCATCGGACTCGGCGGTGCAGGTGGTCTCGCTCGCGGGGATCTCGCCGACGGCGGCCGTGCTCTCGGTGCAGCTCAGCTCGACGATGCCTCGATCGAGCTCGCCGGCGCACGTGAGGCTCACCGCGGCGCCGTCTTCGTTGGTGGTCTCCGCGGCGGCGACCGACACCGCACCGGCGTCGGTGACCGTGCCGGTGAGGATCGTCCCGCCGCAGTTGAGGCTCAGGTCCGTCTCGTCCTGGTCGACCGAGCACAGCGGCCCGAGCGGAATCGCTTCACAACCCGTGATCGAGAGCACGTCGGGAAGGGTGGGGAAGGGATCGGGGACGAACATGTCGACTTCGGGATCGCCACCGCCATCGGGGTCATCGGGGGTGAACGCGTCGGTGCCGGGGTTCGGCCCCATGTCCGTGGTCGGGTCGTCGTCGGTGGACGTGTCGTCCCCGTCGTCGTCGCCGCAACCCGCGAGGGCGGCGGCCAGCAGGAGGGACCCGAGCGCGAGGCGCAGGGTCCGGTCGTAGTGAATCGAAGTCATGATCTCGTTTCCTGGAGCAGTGGTGAGGGCCGCCTCGGGCCGCGGAATTCTCGGACGGCGAGTGCCGTCGTCAGCGGTGGCCGAGCGCGTCTCGGCAGTACGCATCGAGGAGCGCGTCCTCGATGACCGTGGTGGACAGGTGGGGTGCGCGGGCGAGGAGCCGGCGGGTCTCCACTCGTTCGACCGCGGCCAGCTCCGCGCTCGCGCGCTGCTCGAACCAGGCGGCCGTGGCCACGTCCTCCGCGTGGTCGGACCGGAGCACCCGGTCGGTCCACTCGGTGAGCGGGATCGTCTCGAGGGGGAGCCCGACCGCTTCGAGCGCGGTTCGCACCCGTTCGGGCTCGACGTAGCCGGGGTGCGCCAGGTGGTAGGCGCTCGCGGGGGTCGTGGCCGCGCCCGCCGCGAGCAGGTCGACGATGGCGAGGGCCGCGTCGTCCGACGGGATCCAGGACTCGCGAAAGGGTAGGTCCGGCCACGCGCCGCTGCGTGCGGCCGCTCGCACCACGCGCCAGAGCAGGTCGGTCGTGTTGATGCGCGGCTCGCGCCTGGGCCCCGTCACCCGGCCCAATCGATGAATGGCGACGCGCAGACCCCGCGCGGCGGCTTCGGCGGCCAACGCCTCGGCGTGCCACTTCGACCGCTGGTAGCCGTCCACGAGCCCGGCGTGCGAGGGATGGATCTCCTCCGTCGGCGCGTCCGCCGGCAGCGTCGCCAGGGTCGATACGAGGTGCATCTCGGCTCCCCACCGCGCGGCGAGGTCGAGCATGCGCGCCGTGGCACCGACGTTCGCGTCATGGAGGCTCTCGTAGGTTCGGGCGAGGTTCACGGACGCTGCGGCGTGCAGCACCACCCCGCAGGGCGGAAGCGTGTTCAGGCGCTCGCTTCGCTCGGTGAGGTCCGCCGCCACGACGTCGATGCGGGCGCGATGTGGCTCGAGGTCGAGGCCGTTGGTTTGGGCGCGCTCGACCAAGCGACGCCACGCATGGCTCGCGTCGTCGGCGCGCACGACGCATACGACGGGTTCCGCGGTTCGTGTGAGCCACCCATGAAGGAGCTCGATGCCGACGTAGCCGGTGGCGCCGGTCAGCAACGCCGCCCGTGCGTCGGTCGGTGGGTGAGCGCGTTCGAAACCGAGGGTCGTGGGCAAGGGCTCGAACGCGCCGCTCGCTCGGCCACCGCCGGAGAGGAGCGCGCCCTGCGCTCGAACGGTCGGGTGCTCGAAGAGCTGCGCGACCCGGACTTCGATCCCCCGTTGCGCGAGTCGGTTGGCGAGCTGAATCGCCTGGAGGCTGCTCCCTCCGATCGCGAAGAAGTCGTCGTCCAAGCGCGCCCTCACGCCGAGAACCTCGACCCACGCCTCGAGCACGCGTTGCTCGATGGGACCGAGCACCTCCGGTGCGACGGGGTCGGATGGCAGAGTCAACGCTCGGCGGTCGAGCTTGCCGCTGGCGTTGCGGGGCAGACGCTCGTGAATGGCGACGGCCGTCGGCACCATGGGCTCGGGGAGGAATCGCCGCACCTGCGCCCGGACCGCTTCGGCCGTCAGGGTGGCATCGGCTTCGACGTGCGCCACCAACCGGCGGATGGGCCCCTCGGTCGCGCGCACGATCACCGCCCGCACCAGCGGATGCCGCGCGAGGACGGCTTCGACCTCCGTCGGGCGCACGCGATGACCGCTGATCTTGAGCTCGTCGTCGACCCGCCCGAGGAAGTGCAGCGTGCCGTCGTCGTCGCGACGGACGCGGTCGCCGGTGCGATAGGCTCGGCCGTACCCCGGGAGCAGGACGAAGCGCTCGTGGGTGGCTCGTTCGTCTCCCAGGTAGCCGGTCGCGAGCGTTGGACCGGCGAGAAGGAGCTCTCCCTCCGCCGGCCCGTCCACCACGCGGCCGCCACGAGCGATGAGGGCCTCGACGCCCGCGAGCGGTTGCCCGATCGGCACGCCGCCCGGCCCCTCGATCCGGGCGGCGGTGGCGACCACCGTTGCTTCGCTCGGTCCGTAGGTGTTGAGCACGGGTGGCCCGCCCGCGTCGAACCAGTGCTCGAGTCGCTCGGGGAGCGCTGCCTCTCCGCCGATGATCACCGAGCGCACACTCGAGGGCAGCGAGAGCGCTCGCTGGCGCAGCGCGAGGCAGAGCTCGTGCCAGAACGCGGTCGGCAGATCGAGCACCGTGGTCCGGGCATCGGCACACTCGGCGAGAAAGCGTTCCATCGACTCGAGCGCGTCGTTCGAGCGCAGAACGAGCGTCGCGCCGACGGCGAGGCTGACGAAGATCTCCTCGACGCTCGCGTCGAACGAGAGTGGGGCGAACTGGAGCACTCGGTCGTCGGGGCCGATGCCGTAGCGGTCGCTCGCGGCGTCGACGAAGCGGGCGAGCGCCCGCCGGGAGATCTCGACTCCGCGCGGCTCACCGGTGCTGCCCGAAGTGAACACCACGTAGGCGGGGTCGGCGCTCGTGGGAGCGCGGCTTCCATCGCCGCTCGCGTCACCGGTTGCATCGAGGATCGCGCGCCGCCGCGCCGCGGGCAGGTCCTCGGCGAGCGGCACGTATGCCGCGCCCGCGGCCACGATGGCGAGGAGCTCGAGGATCGCGTTCGCGCTCCGCGGTCGGTCGAGGGGTCGGAGGACCCCGGGACCCAGCCCCTCGGCCCGGAGAGCGGCCGCTCGTTCCCGAACCTCGGCCGCGAGCTCGCCCCGGGTCCATTCACGGTCGCCTTCGACGAGGACCGGTCGCTCCGGCGCCGAGTCCGCGATGGCGAAGAAGCGCGCCAGCGGGTCGTGGTCGAGGGCGGCCGAGACCTGGGCTCGCGGCGCCGCCGTCTGCTCGAGTGAGCGCACGAGCGTGTCGGCGAAGGCTTCGAGCGCCGACTCGCTGGCCAGGCTGGGGTGGGCGTCCACGACCAGCTCCATCGAGTCGCCAGCGGCCGCGAGCGACAACGCCAGGTTCTCCACCGGCCCGGTCGCGAGGGTGTGGGTCGTCGCTGGATGGCCGCCGACCGTCCGCACCCGCTCGAAGGGCAGGAGGTTCACCGCGGGCGCGAACACCGAGTCTCCGCGCTCGGCGCGCAGCGCTTCGTATCGATAGCGCTGGTGTCGAGCCTGCCGGCGGCGCCGGTCGCGCAGCTCAGCGGCGAGCGTCAGCACGCTTCCCACGCGTCGGTCCACGACGAGCGGGACCACGTTCATCGCCATGCAGGGCGTCCGAACGGCCGCGGTGCCCATCCGCAGCATCGCCGGGAGTCCGAGCACGAAGCGTCGCGCGCCCGCCTGGGCACCGAGCGCTTCGGCGATGGCCGCCAGCCCGAGATCCGGCCAACCGAGGCCGGCCGCCCGCGCAGTGCTCAGCACCCGGCCGAAGAGCTCCGGGTCGATCACTCTCCGGTGCTTGATGGGATGGGCGACCGCCGAGTCCAGCGGGGGAAACCCGAGCGGTCCGAGATCGCCGAGAGCGTGTGCCCAGAACTCTCGATCGCGCGCCTCGGCCTCCGACCCACGATACGCCTCGTCCTCGGCACGAACGGGAGCCAGCTCGGTGAAGCCGCTCGGCTCTGCTGGACGGTTCAGGGTCTCGTAGCGGGTCAGGACCCGGCGGGCGAAGAGCTGGAACCCGTATCCGTCGAGCGCGATGTGGTGCGCGGCGTGGAGCCAGGCGTGGCGACCGTCGCCGAGGCGGACGATTCGGTGTCGCTGCAGCGGGCCCCGGTCGAGGTCGAACGCTCGGTGCGCTTCCGCGCGCCCCATCGCGAAGAGCGCCGCCTCGTCCGGGCAGGTCGCGAAGGTCAGGTCGAGCGGTGGCGTGGCCCGGACGCAGCGGGGCTCCCCATCGAGCTCCTGGAACCGCACGTGGAGGGCCGTCGCCTCCGCGTGGGTCTCACGAATCGCCGCTGCCAGCAGGTCGGCGTCGAAACGACCGCTTGGCACGAGGCACTCCACCGCGCCGAAGACCGAGGGGTCATCCGCGCGCTGGTGGCCGAGCCAGATCCCGAGCTGGGCTCGGGTCAACGAGTCGCCGAGGGGCATGGTGGCCGCTTCCGTAGTTCGCATGAAGATGCGAGTCAAGAGCATTAATGAACGTGATGTTCCTGAGAAAATTCGCAAAAACGACAATCCCCGACTTGAAGATGCGAGTCAGTCGTGGTTAATGGCGTCCATCCGATGACCCACCTCCCGAAGCTCCATTCACAGCCCTGGTCCCTGACCCGGTCCACCGAGCTCCTTCAGCGCGCGGTGGACCTCGTGCCCGGGACGACTCACTCGCTCATGAAGCGCCCCGAGCAGTTCTGTCCGGGCCGCTTTCCGGTCTTTCTCGCCCGTGGCCGCGGAGCGCTGGTCGAGGACGTCGATGGGAACGAGTACGTGGACTTCATCTGCGGGCTCGGCGCGACCTCGCTCGGCCACGGTCACCCCGAGCTGCGAGCCGCAGTCGCCGAGGCCGTCGAGAGCGGTGTGCTCCACTCGCTGCCCACCGAGCTCGAGGTTCGGGCGGGGGAGGCGCTGGTCGAGCTGGTGCCAGGGGCCGAGATGGTGCGCTTCTTCAAGACCGGCGCCGACGCGACCTCGGCCTCCGTCCGCCTCGCTCGAGCCCGCACCGGCCGCTCCCGCATCGTGACCATCGGCTACAACGGCTGGCACGACCACTTCATGTTCGACACGCCTGGCGTTCCCGAGCCGCTCGGCGCGCTGACGACCCGGCTGCCGCTCTTCCAGCCTTCGGACGAGCCGCGAATCCTGGAGACCGTTCGCGAGGGCGCCGACGAGATCGCCCTGGTGCTGCTCTCCCTTCCCTACAACCGGCGCGTCGACCGTGCGTTTCTCGCCGAGCTGCGCGCGCTCTGTACGGAGACGGGGGTCTGCCTCGCGTTCGACGAGATCGTGACCGGCTTCCGACTCGCGCTGGGCGGTGCCCAGCAACACTTCGGCATCGAGCCCGACTTCTCCTGCTTCTCGAAGGCACTCGCCGCCGGCATGCCGTTGTCTGCAGTGGTCGGTCCGCGCCGGACGATGGCCGCGATGGCGCCGCTGCAGGTCTCGACCACCTTCGGTGGCGAGACGCTCTCGCTCGCCGTCTGCGAGCGGGCGCTCGCGATCTATCGTTCGACCGACTACGTCGATCGGATTCACCAGCTCGGCCGCCTCTTCCGAGAGGGTGTGGAGTCGGTGGCGCGCGACCACGGGAGCGCGCTCAGCGTGGTCGGCTACGACCCGCTGCCCATGCTCCTCTTCCACCCCGACCGGGAGAAGAACGCCGGTCCCGGTGAAGCGTTCCAGGGAGAGATGGCGGCGCGCGGGGTGCTCCTGCGGCGGGACCTCAACTTCATCTCGGGTGCGCACACCCGTCCGCAGATCGAGCACGCCATCGAGGCTGCGTCCGACAGCCTCCGCGCCATGAAGGCGGCGGGCACCTTCGCCTGACGAGGAACGATGATCCCGCCCTTCGATCTCCAGCGTCATCCGCTGGCCATTCGGCGCGTCGAGCTCGCGCGCGTCGAGCAGCTGAGCCCTCGCATGCGCCGGCTCGTGTTCACCGGTCCCGAGCTGGTCGGGTTCGTGAGCCTCGCGCCCGAGGACCACGTGAAGCTCTTCTTCCCGGAGCCTGGCTCGAGCGAGCTGGCGCTACCGACCCTCTCGGCTCAGGGCCGGATCCAGCCGCCGGCGAAGGGGACCCCGATCGCTCGGGACTACACGCCGCGCTCCTGGGATCCGGAGGCGAACGAGCTCGCGATCGACTTCTACCTCCACGGCGACGGCGTCGCCTCCCGCTGGGCCGCGGGCGCGGAGGCGGGAGCGGAGCTCGGGCTGGCCGGGCCGCGGGGCTCGTTCATCCTTCGCGAGTCCTTCGACTGGCACCTCTTCGTCGCCGACGAGACGGCGCTCCCCGAGGTCGGGCGACGCGTCGACGAGATGACGGCGAGCGAACGCGCGATCCTGATCGCCCAGGTCGACGATGCGAGCGAAGAGCGGCCGCCCAGTGTCTCCGATCGTCTGCAGATCCACTGGGCGCGACGTTCGGAGGGGGCGCGGGCGATCGACCGCTTGCGCGACCTCGAGCTGCCCGACGGTCGCGGCTTCGTCTGGCTCGCGGGCGAGGCATCCGAGGTCAAGGAGGTGAAGGCTCACTTGCTCCTGGAGCGCGGGTTGCCCAAGGCGGTGGTCCGGTCGTCCGGCCATTGGAAGCGCGGCGTGGTGAACCACGACCACCACGAGCCGATCGAGGTGGAGGGCACGTGACCGACACGGGATCGCTGCTCGAAGGCGCCGTGCCCTGGCCGGCGGCCTTCGCCGAGCGCTATCGCGCGGAGGGGCTGTGGACGGGCGAAACGCTGGACGGGATGCTGCGACGCAACGCCGCCGCAGACCCCGACCGGACCGCGCTCGTCTGCGGCGAGCGACGGCTCACTCACGCGGAGCTCGACGCGCGGGTCGACTCGCTCGCCTGCGGACTTCGCCAGCGCCTGAGGCCCTTGGACCGCATCGTGGTCCAGCTGCCCAACAGGATGGAGCTGGTCGAGCTCCTCTTCGCGTGCTTTCGGGCCTCGGTCATCCCGGTCATGGCACTCCCCGGCCATCGGCGCGTCGATCTCGAGCACTTCGTGCGGCAGACGGACGCCCGCGCGCTCGCCACTGTCGGCCGCTGGGCGGGCTTCGACCACGCGGGCTTGGCCCGCGTCCTGCGTGGCGACCTCGAGTCGCTCGAGCACCTCTTCGTCGTCAGCGAAGAGGGAGGCGATGGCTTCGACTCGCTCCGCGCGGGCGGCGCGGGACTTCCACCCGCCGACGCCACGCAGGTTGCGTTGCTCCAGCTCTCGGGCGGGAGCACCGGTACGCCGAAGCTGATCCCACGAACGCACGACGACTACCTCTTCAGCGTCCGTCGCAGCGCCGAGCTCTGTGGTCTCGGGCCATCCAGCGTGTACTTGGTCGCGCTGCCCGGAACCCACAACTTCCCGCTCAGCTCCGCCGGCATTCTCGGCGCCCTCTGGGCTGGGGGAACCGTAGTGCTCTGCCCGCGTCCCGATCCCTCGACGGCGTTCGGTCTCATCGATCGCGAAGGGGTGACCATCACCGGCGTGGTGCCACCCCTGGCGCGTGCGTGGCTCGCGGCCGCGCCCGCTGGCGGGCTGTCCTCGCTCGAGGTGCTTCAGGTCGGCGGCGCGAAGCTCGACCCGGAGCTCGCCACCGAGCTGGTCGAGGGGTTCGGTTGCACGCTCCAGCAGGTCTTCGGCATGGCCGAAGGTCTGGTTTGCTACACGCGCCTCGGCGATTCGCCCGGAGTCGTGCTCGAAACGCAGGGGCGCCCGATGTGCGAGGCCGACGAGCTTCGCGTCGTCGACGCGAACGGCGATCCGGTGCCCGACGGCGAGGTCGGCGATCTGCAGACGCGCGGTCCCTACACGATCCGCGGCTACTACCGCGCGCCGGAGCACGACCGCAGCGCGTTCACGGCCGATGGCTTCTATCGCACCGGCGACCGCGTACGCCTGCGGCCCGACGGCAACCTCGTGGTCGAGGGGCGCTCGAAGGAGCAGGTGAGCCGCGGCGGCGAGAAGATCGCGCCAGTCGAGGTCGAGGCCCATCTGCGAACCTTCCCCGGCGTCCGTGACGCGGCGGTCGTCGGCGTCCCGGATCGCGTGCTCGGCGAGCGCCTCTGTGCGGTGCTCGTCGTCGAGGGTGAGCCGCAGATTCGCCGCCCGGCGCTCGTCCGACACCTGCGCGATCGCGGGGTCGCGGAGTTCAAGATGCCCGACCGCATCGCCTTCGTCGATGCGCTCCCCACAACGAAGGTCGGCAAGACCGACCGGCGCGCGCTCGAGCGCCAGCTTCGCCATCCGGCGACCGGAGGTACACCGTGAACCCGCTCTCGACTCGCTCCTATGCAGCCCTCGTCGCGCACGTGGCGCAGCTCATCGAGATCTCGGCCGACGAGCTGGGGCCCGACGACTCGCTCGTGGACTGGGGCCTCGACTCCCTCCGACTGATGAGTCTGGTCGAGGCGTTCGAAGCGAGTGGTGTCCCGGTCGAGTTCCTGGACCTCGTCGAGCAACCGACCCTGCGCCACTACGCGAGCCTGCTCGGTGCGACGGACGTGCCGTCATGATCGACCGCGCCCATTCGGAGCCGACCGTCGGTCGTCGCTTCTTCTTCGCCGGCCCCACGCGGACCCTCGCCGCGGACGACGAGGGAGTGACCCTCGAAGGCACACCCTCGGAGGGAGAGGCGCTCGTCGCGCGTGCGCGTGCGCTCCTCGCCGAAGACGGCTCGGGCTTCCTGGTCGGCGCCGTGCCCTTCGACCCCGCCCACGCCGTTCGACTCTTTCACCCCGAGCAGGTCCAGGTTCGGGAGCCATGGAAGGCGCCGGTCGATACCCGATCGGTCGAGGTGCCCTTCGAGGAGCACCCCGACGACGCCTTCGTGGGCGCGGTGGGAAGCGCGGTCGAGGCCATCCGGAGAGGCGCCCTGGACAAGGTCGTCCTCGCACGCGCGCTCGAGGTGCGGCTCGCGAGGCCACCAGCGCTCCCCCGCCTCCTCTCCGTGCTTCGCGCTCGAAACCCCCACGGGTTCACCTATGCGCTCGAGGTCGACGCGGGACGGACGCTCGTCGGCGCGAGCCCCGAGCTCCTGCTCTCCCAACGTGGCCGTCGCGTGGTCAGCGTCCCGCTGGCCGGGTCCGCGCGGCGCAGCGCCGACCCCGTGATCGACGCACAGCGCGCGGAGGCACTCTTCGGGTCGGCCAAGGATCGGCACGAGCACCAGCTCGTGGTCGAGGACGTGGTCGAACGGCTGCGGCCCTTCGTCCGCGACGTGCGTTTCGAGCGCGAGCCGCGGCTCGAGGCCACGCCCTCCGTCTGGCACCTCTCGACGCGAATCGAGGGAGAGCTCCTCGAGCCGGAGCGGACCTCGCTCGAGCTCGCGCTGGCGCTGCACCCGACGCCCGCCGTCTGCGGTTTGCCGACCTCCAAAGCCCGCGAGTGGATTCGCCACTCCGAGGACTTCGACCGCGGTCACTTCACCGGCACTCTCGGCTACACGACCCGGTCCGGCGACGGCGATTGGATCGTGGCGATCCGCTGCGCCGAGGTCGCGACCGACCGAATGCGTCTCTTCGCGGGCGCCGGGATCGTCGCCGACTCCGTCCCCGAGCTCGAGCTCGCGGAGACCAACGCCAAGATGCACACGATGCTCAGCGCGGTCGCCATCGCGCAGAGCTCGCAGCCAACCACAGCAAGAGAGAGAACCCCCGATGGCCATCCCCAAGATCGCATCCTATGACTTGCCGCCGGTCGGCAGCTGGCCGGTCGCGCGAGCGCCTTGGTCGCTCGATCCGTCGCGCGCGGCGCTGCTGATCCACGACATGCAGACGTACTTCCTTCGGGCCTACGACCCGAGCACGGCGCCGCTGCGTCCGGCGATCGAGGGGATTCGAACGATCCGCGAAGCGTGTCGAGCGGCAGGTGTCCCGGTGCTCTTTTCCGCGCAACCGGGCGAGCAGAGTCGCGACGAGCGAGGGCTGCTCTGGGACATGTGGGGTCCCGGCATCGTCGAGCACCCGGAGCTGCAGCGCGTCGTCGAAGGGCTGGAGCCGAGTGAGGGCGACATCATGCTCCCGAAGCGCCGCTACAGCGCCTTCCACGGGACGGATCTTCGTGAGCGTCTCATCGAGATGGGACGCGACCAGCTGATCATCAGCGGCGTGTACGCACACATCGGCTGTCTCACGACGGCGGTGGACGGCTTCATGCAAGGAGTGAAGCCCTTCCTCGTCGCCGACGCGGTCGCGGACTTCTCTCGCGCGGACCACGAAGTGGCGCTGCGGCAGGTCGCGCGCACCTGCGGCGTGGTCACCACCGTGGCCGAGGTGGTCGCGGCGGTCTCGGTGCCATGAGCCTCGGAGTCCAGCGGATGCCGTCTCCACGACCGAGGCTGGCCACGGAGCGCTCGGTCGAGTGGGCCCTCGACCTCGGCTGCGGGAGCGGGGAGGGAACCCTCGCGCTCGCCGAGCGTCTGAACGGCGCCCGGGTGGTGGGGTTGGACGCTTCGCTCTCCAACGTTCGCGAGGCGCTCGCTCGCGCCCGCCATGTCGCGCTCGACGTGCGCTTCGCCGTGGGGGACGTGCACGGCCTGCCCTTCCCGGACGAGACCTTCGACCTCGTGCGGGCCCCCGGTGTGCTCGAGCGATCCGACGATCCGCGAGCCGCCTTTCACGAGCTCGCTCGAGTGACGCGAGCGCGTGGTGTGGTGTGCCTGGAGGAGTGGCTCGGAGGGTCGGTCGACGAGGCCCGCTTGTCGTCGCTGCTGCGCGGCGTGCGCCTCGAGCCCTCCGCCGCCACCGTTCGTGATGGCTGGCTGAGCCTCCAGGGCACCAAGCGATGACGGTGGTCGTGACCGGCGCCGCGTCGGGCATCGGCGCGGCGGTCGCGACGTTGCTCGTTCGACGCGGCGAACGCGTCGCCGCGCTCGACCGGGATCGCGAGGGGCTCGAGCGGCTTCGCTCGGAGCTCGGGGACGAGTGCTCCGCACACCTGGTCGACGTGTGTGATGCGTCTTCGGTCGCTGCGGCGGTCGACCTCGTCGAACGGGAGCGCGGAGCGGTCCGTGGGTTGGTGGCTGCCGCGGGGATCCTCCGGAGCGGTTCCCTCGTGGCCGCTGCGGACGACCTGGTCGACCTCCTCGCCGTCAACGTCCAGGGCGTACGCAACAGCGTGGCCGCCGTCGCGCCGAAGATGATCGCCCATGGCGGCGGCTCGATCGTGACGGTGGCCTCCAACGCCGCGTCCACACCGCGTTTGGGCATGGGGGCCTACTGCGCGAGCAAGGCGGCGGCGAGCATGCTGACGCGTTGCTTCGCGCTGGAGCTCGCGGCGCATTCGATCCGCTGCAACGTGGTCTGCCCGGGCTCGACCGATACGCCCATGCTCCGGGCGATGCTCGACGGGAAGGACCCGCGTGTGCTCGTCGACGGCGATGGAGCGCTCTTCCGCTTGGGCATCCCCCTCGGGCGGGTCGGAGACGCGCTGGACGTGGCCCACGCGGTCGCCTTCCTGCTCTCGAGCGACTCGAGGCACATCACGGGGCAGGAGCTGAAGGTCGATGGTGGCGCTACCCTCTGAGACGACCCACCCCGCTCTGGGACGGGTTGCCAAAAAAGCGAACGAGTCGCAGCATGGGGTGGTGCACGAGGTGTCCCCAGCCCCTCCTCTCGACGACGCCGGCATCGAGCGCGCGCTCGATCAGCTGGCCGCGATCATTCGCTCGCAGGGCCTGCGACGTTCCGCGGTGCGGGACCGCATCGCTCGCGCGGCGCTCGCGCGCCAGGGCCACTTCACGGTGGACGAGCTCATCGGCGACCTGCGGCGCGACGGTGGCGGCGACGCGCACCCGGCCACGGTCTACCGGGTCGTGCCCCTCCTCGTGGAGGCCGGGCTACTCAAGCCCACCCTGATCACCGAGGGCGATGGGTCGCACTACGAGCGGGCGTTCGAGCGCGAGCACCACGACCACCTCATCTGCACCGCGTGCGGCAAGGTCGTCGAGTTCCACTTCGAGGCCATCGAGGTGCTCCAAGACGACATCGCCAGCCGCTTCGGGTTCGAGCTGACGAACCACGTCCACGAGCTGCAGGGGATCTGTCCGACCTGTCGCTCTGGCGACTGACCGCTACTCGGCGGGTTCGGGGACGGGAGCGGCCGGAAGCGCCCAGACGCTGTCTCGCGAGCCGTGCCGTGCGCGTCGTGCCGTGGCGCGCGCCATGAGCGCGAAGCCGACGGCGAGGGCGAGGGCGGTGCCATCGACGGCGAGGGCAGCACCGGAAGTATGGGCCCAGGTGCCGCTCGCCGGCGCGAGCCACCCGAGCAGGGTGCTGAGCGGGAGAGCCGCCGTGAGGAGAGCCGCAATCCAGAGCAGATGGACGGCGGCGCGTGCTCCGCCTCGCGCGAACGCCCAGACGAGCGCACCGAAGAAGCCGCCGTAGTAGAGGAGCAGGTGCGCGCTCGCGAGGTCGTCGACCCGCCCGGGGAGCCACTTGCTCGCCAGCAAGGTGAGCGCGATGCCGCAGACGCTGCCGAGGCAGACACCCACGGTGGCGGACGCCATGAGACGCACGTTGCGGGGTTGGTCGGGTTGGCCGTCGCGACCCCTGGGCGCCTTCTTGCGCCGAGACTCGACCCACAGGAGGTTGCCCGTGTAGAAGAGCCACGCGCCGGCGAGGCCGAGCAGGAAGTAGGCCCAGCGGATCAGTCCGCCACCGAACGCGCCCATGTGCAGCGCGAAGAAGCTGCTCACCACGAGGTTGGGGGCCGACTGCCTGCCCGGCATGAAGGCCTCGTTGACGATTCGTCCACCGTAGGGATCGACGATGGCGAAGCCGCCTGGGCCGCGCGGTGAGATGGCCGCCGGATCGGTCCCCCACACGCGCACCGCGGCGCGTGGTCCGCTCACCCCCACGTACTGCAGAGACGAGACCTCGAAGCTCGGGGACTCGGCCTCGACCAACGCGATCAGGTCGGCCGGCGACTGCATCTCGGCGGGGTCTCGTTCGATGGGCGTTCCCGGGGGCGGAGGCGGCGGCCGGAACGCGGTCGCGAGCTCCCCGTCGTGGACCAGTGCGTCCTGCCCCGCATAGATGAAGTCGTGGAACGCGAACACGACGGCGGTGCACGCGATGACGATGTGAAAGGGGAGGCTGAGCACACCCACCGCGTTGTGGGCGTCCATCCACATGCGCTTGAGGTTCTTCCCGATCCGCAGCGCGAAGAGGTCGCGCACCAGCGACGGGAAGATGATCACCACGCCGGAGAAGAGAGCCAGCGCGTAGAGGACCGCGACGATCCCCATGAAGAGCCGGCCGGGATCGTTGTCGAAGGGCAGACCCACCACTCGGTGCAGCGTGTCGATCAGAGGACCCACGCTGGCGGGGTGGTGCTCACGAATCTCGAGCGCGCCGTTCGCGTCGCGTGTCGCGAGGAAGTGCTGGCCGCCCGACTCGTCGTGCTCGCCCGCACCTTCTGGCCGAACGTGCCAGGTCAGGCGCGCGGGCGTGGCCTCGGTGGGTTGCAGGTGGACCGTGAAGTCCTTCGCCGCATCCGGTCGCTCGCGGAGCGTGTCCACGATGAGCGCCTGAGTCTCGTCGAGGGACACGATGTCCGCCGCGCCCGGCGCCGACGCCCAGCGAGTGAGCGGCTCCTCGAACATCGTCAACGCGCCCGCGAAGAACGCGATGAAGAGCGCCATTCCGGCGAGAATGCCGGTCCACGTGTGTAGCACCTTGTAGATGCGAATGAGCTCGGCCTTCATGGCAGGTCTCCGTCAGAGGGCCTTCAGCGCGAAGAACGCGCCGTGGACGAGTGCGCTCGCGGCGCCCAGCCAGAGCCAGGCCCGCGCGCCGCTGCGAAAGAAGTAGACGCTCGCGAAGATCACGAGCCACACGGGCGTGACGAGCCACATGACCAGCTGCGCTCGAACCACGAGGGGCACGCTCGTGGTCAGCTCGGACACGATGCCGCTGATCCCGAACGCCAGAACCAAGCCGAGCAGGAGTCCAGCCATCGTCTTGGTGAACCAGTCGCGCTGAATGGCCGGTCGCTTGGTCGTCATCTCAGTCCTCCCGCCGCATGGCGACCAGCGCGCCGAGATGGGGAAGGGCGACGAAAAGCACCATGACGCTCGTGAGGAGCACGTAGGTGGCGGTCAGGGCGTCGATCTCTCGAGTCCAGAGCACCCAGCCCGCAGCGAGCAACAGCGCTCCGGCGAGCCGTGTCGGTCGCGCAGGCAAGGGCGACTCGAGCCAGCGCTGGCGAGGCGCGGCCAGGTGGAGGGCGACCGAGCCGAAGACGACGGCGGTCAGACCGAGGATGGAGAGCGTGGTCATGGTGTCGGGAGCTCGGTCGCTCCTCGGTGGGTCCGTGGTGACGGGCCCACCGAGGAGAAACGGAGCGCCGCGCGACCCGAAGGCCGCGCGGCGCGGCCTGGTCACTCGGTGACGACGGTCACCTTCGCGATGGAGCGGATGTACCCCTCGCTCTCGAGGACGATGTCGCCGTACACGTTCCCCGTGAAGTCGCGGAGGTCGGTGGCCGTGCCCTCGAACTCCGGCACGAGGATCTCGGCGCCCGAGTTGATGCCGAGCGTGGCGCCGGAGGTGAGCACCGCGTCGGGCATCTCCGTCGCGACCGGGGTGTCACCGAGCGTGAGCTCGTACCACTTCCACGCGGCCTGGACGCTGAGCAGGCGGGCGCGCGGACCGGCGCCGCCGGCGGGGCACGACGAGTCGCCCATGGACCACTGCTCCACGGTGCAGGGGAGCTCGGACTCCTCGAGCACGCGGAGGTAGGCCTCGCCCGCGGTCGGACCGGGAACGACGGTGCCCGCGGCGGTGCCGCCGACGAGGGCCGTCAGGTCCTGCTGGAAGGTCTCGTCGAAGGTCTCGGTCTCCGGGTCGAAGCGCACCATGCAGGGCGCCGGGGCCGAGTCGTCGAGCGCGTGGTTGGCGGCCGCGTAGGACTCGGACGCGAGGTAGATCCCATCGGTGCCTTCGGCGATGGAGAACGTGTAGCCGCAGCGGTCCATCGGATCGCGGAAGACCGTGGCGCTGTCGTCGGCCGAGTCGATCACCAGCATGGCGGCACCACCGAGGACACCGAGCGTGGTCGAGTCGATGAAGCCGAGGCCGTAGTAGTACTTGGTGCCGATCTGGATCGGGAACCCGGAGTGGCCGGAGCGGATGTCGGCGCCCGTGACGGTCTCCGAGAAGTCCTCGGCGCCGGTCACGGTCATGTCGGTCGGGTTCCAGATCACCACCTGGTTGTTGGCGAGGTCGAGGAAGTAGCCCTTGGTCTCGTCGACGAGGAAGAGCGCCGACTGGTAGCCGTTGATCGCGGTCGTGCCCTGGTTGATGAAGTCGACCTCGTCGTCGAGCTCGACGCCGTCGGCGGTCACCACGTAGCGATAGAGAACGGAGCTCGACGAGCCGACGTAGACATAGGGGTCGTCTCCGGACGCGACCGCGATGACCGATCCGGGGATCTGCGGGCCGGTGAAGCCCACCGTCGTCCCGGCGGCGAGGTCGTCGACCTGCGCGAGGTAGGTGATGTCGCTGTCGCCGTCGTGGACGGTGACGACGTAGCTCTCGGTCGTGACCGGTCCGCCCCCGAGATCGTCATCCGAGCTCATGTCGGTGGTGCCCATGTCGACCATCGGGTCGTCCCCGGGGTCGTCGGTCGAGTCGTCGTCGCCGCAGCCGGCGAACGCCAGCGCGGCGGTCAGCGCGAGCAGCGCCCGGGTCTTCTTGTCGAGTGTCATCTGTCCATCTCCTGTTACGGCCTATCCAAGCCAGTGGGTCAAAGGTCGACGGCGAGCTTTGCGTAGACGGCCCGCCCGGGGCGCTGCACGCCGAAGAAGTCGTAGACCGCGGCGTCGCTCAGGTTCTGGACCTCGATCGCCGCGGAGATCGATCGAGGGCGAGCGGTGACCGCGTAGCGAAGCGCCGCGTACATCACGAGCTGCGAAGGGACCGTGATCGGGTCGCCCGAGCCCCCTCGGCTCTCGTAGCCGAGGAAGAACTCGTGGGTGTATCGAAAGCCCCACAGCCCGGTCAGCCGATCGAGAGCGGTCAGGAAGCCCGACATGCCGACCGCGATCTCGGCCGAGGCTTCGAGGTAGGGGCGGTTGGGGATGCGGTCGCCCTGGACGTCGGCGAAGCGGTCCTCGTCCGAGAAGTTCCGCGAGTCGAGGTAGGTCCCGGTGCCGCGGAGGCCGACCCACTCGCCGGGCGAGAGGTACTCCAGCTTCAGTGTCGCGCCGAGCGAGCGCACGCGGCCGATGTTCTCGATCTGGAAGGACTCGTCGCTAGCGGTCCGCCACAGCAGGTCGGAGACCTGGCGCGCGAAGAGCGCGACGTCGGCCCGGAGCTCGCCGAAGCGCTCGTGCTCGAGCTGCCCGTTGACCGCGAGGTTCACGTTGTGGCTGCGCTCCGGACGGAGCTCGAAGCTCGGCAGCGTGCGAATGCCGTCGCCGAAGTACTCGTCGCTCGCGGGCATGCGCGTCGCCCATTCGTACGACGCCTTCAGGTAGACGTCGTCGCTCAGGTCGACGCGCAGCGAGTCTCCGAAGCCGGGTGCGGCTTCGTTGGCGTCATGCGTGACGACCCCGTCGAAGCTCTGCTCGTCGGCGGTGAGGCGCTGCCAGTAGCCCTTCACGAAGAACGAGTTCTCGAAGCGGTCCGCGAGCCGCAGGTCGTACGAGACCCCCGCGACGACCATTTCGCGCGTCGACCTGCCGGTCAGCAGTCCGGTGGCGAGCGTGCCGCCTTCCGTGTCTCGGAAGTCGAAGTCGGGACTGACCGAGAGCGTCAGCGCGTGCTCGCGGGTGGGGCGGTAGGTGAGGTTCAGCCGCGCGTAGGTGCTGCGTTCGACCGTCTTCAGCCGTCGCCCTCCCGCGACGATCCCGCCCATCTCGCCGGGCGGGTCGAGCTCGCGCACGCACTGCTCGAGCCAGTTGTAGCGGCACGTGCCCTGGTCCCGGAAGTCGATGCGATGCGCGACGTAGCCCGCAGCGAGCTCGAGGCTCACGCGCTCGTCGAGGAAGTCGTTCTCGTAGCGCGCGACGAAGCCCGTGTCGGTCTGCCCATAGCGGACGTCGTGGTAGGGCGTCGTCATCGCGATGTCGTGGGGGACGCCGCGATCGAAGGTGGTGGCGAACGCTCGGACCGATGCGAGCCGAGCGCCCGGTCGACGAGCGACTCCGACTTCGACCATTCCGCCGTACGCGCGGTAGTCCGCGTTGAAGAGATCGACCGTGCGTGGCTCCCGTCGGCCGGACGAGTTCGCCACCTCCACGTCGACGTCGTAGTCGTTCTCGGCAGAGTCGAGATAGGCGGCGGCGCGGGTGAAGAAGCCGGTGCCGGGATGGTAGACGCGACCGCTCCCGGAGAGCCGATGGGTGGCAAAGGAGCCGGTCTGGTACGCGAAGCTCGCACCGGAGCCGTCCGTGACGTCCTCCGAGATCAGGTCGATGGCGCCCCCGACCGCGTCGGCGCCGTAGCGAATCGGCACCACCCCACGAAAGATCTCGAGGCGGTCGACCAGCCCGACCGGGATGTTCGCGAGGCCCGTCGCGAAGCCCATGTAGCGGAGCGGGATGCCGTCCAGGAAGTAGCGGATCTGCCGCCCCTCGAGTCCCACCAGCGAGATCCGTTCCGCGCTGCCGAGGCCACCGGAGCGCCGCACGGTGACGCCATCGGTGCGCGCCAGGACCTCGCCGAGGTCGGCCGTCCGGGTCTGCGCGTCGTCCATGTCGACCACGTCGACCGCTTCCGCGGAGTGCCGTCGCTCGTCTTCCCGCGTGCGGACTCGCGCCTGGGCGCCGAACTCGAAGTCGCCCATCTCGCCCTCGTCGTCGACGGTCTCCGGCTCGATGGTTTCGGGGGCCGTCGTCGGGGACTCGGCCGGGGTGGGGGCTTCGGTCGCGGCCTCCGAGTCGACCGACGGCTGGAGCGGGGTTCCGGTCTCGGGATCGAAGACGACCTCCGGCTCGTCGGTCGCGGGCTCCTCTGTGGCTTCTGGCTCGACCGCCGGAAAGGTGTACTCGAACGGAAGTCGTACTGCTACGGCGACTCCATCGCGGCGCGCGGGCTCGAAGCGAGCGGCGCGAGCGACCTCCATCACGGCCGCGTCGAAGGCTTCGCCTCCGCTCTCCACCACCTCCACATCTGACACCAGCCCATCCACTCCGACCGTGATCCGCAGTCGGACGAGGACCGATGAGCCGTCCCCGACCGAGGGTCGCACGGGGTCCGCGAGCTCGATGACGGCCGGGGGCTGGACATCCTGAGCGTGAGCGGGGCCGGCGAATGGAACCAGAACCGCGGCCACCAAATTGAAAATGAAATTAATTTTCAATTTCATTGGGAGCCGGCAGATTGACACGGAATGCCACTCGCGCAAGCCGGATCTCGGCGCCGCCCGGCGCCCTCCCGAGCCGCGAGTAGAGTCCCCAGTTCGGGGTCAGGGCACCCGGCGACCGAGCCCGCTCAGCTGGGTTTGCCGCCGAGCTGGACCAGGGCCGGCTCCGAGCTCGGCGCGGCGTCGGCGAGGAGCTGGCGGATGTCGCGGTGCAGGGTGTCGATGACCCGCTTCAGGCCCTCGGCGCCCTCGCGACCGACGTCGCCGGAGTGGCTGTAGTCGACGCCTTCGCGGCGAAGGAAGAAGCGTGCGTCCGGCTCCGCCACGCACGCCTCGAGGACCACGTCGCCAATCGGTCCATCGAGGTCGGCCAGCACCTTTCCGTGGCGCACGCGCATCTCGCGCAGCTGGAAGTCCACGCTCGCGGCGTTCACCGCATCACGGAGTCGCTCGACGGTCGGCGCGGGGACGGTTGGGGAGCGGTCCACCTCGGGGATGCGGTCCTGCCGCTCGCCTTCGTCGCCGCTCGTGCGGAAGCCGACCCAGCTGCCGTAGTTCTCCTGCTTGTAGAACTGGCTGGCGACGTCGTTGACCCAGGCCCACTCGCGCGCGAGGTCCTCTTCCGACCAGCCAGCACAGGACTTCATGAAGAAGGTCTCGTGGTCGAACTCGATCCCGTCGTGGGGGCGGGCCCGGTCGAGCAGCGCGTCCGGAAGGATCATGCAGAAGGCGATGCGCACGGCGTCGGCCATCTCGACCGCCTTCTCGACCGTCTTCCGGAACGAGCTCGGCGTGTCGCCGGGGAGCCCCATGATGAGCTCGACGTCGACCCCGTAGTCGTCGCGGATCGCGCCGACGACGCGCTCGAAGCGCTGCATGTCGACCGTGCGCCCGATGCGTTCGAGCACCTCCGGCACGAAGCTCTGCACGCCGATGGCCGGGTGCACTCGCCCCATCTTGGCGAAGAGCTCGAGGTGCATGTCCTGCACGTGGGTCGGGTACAGATGACCGAAGACCGTGAAGTCCTTGAGCACCTCGGCTTCGGCGTCCGCGGCTGCGAGGTTGCGGAACGCGCGAGGGCTGAGGTTGAAGGCGGCGTCGAGGAAGAGGACGTTCTCGACCTGCGCTCGCTTCAGCCCGTGCAGGTGCTCGACCAGGTACTCCACCGAGTGGACGCCGCCGAGTGAGACGCCGCCCCACTGGCAGAACGAGCACGTGACCGGGCAGCCGCGGAAGGTCTCGATGAAGCCGCTGCCGGGCGGCGCCGTGTTCAGGTGGTAGGGGCTCGGGTAGTCGTCGACCTGCGGGCGCTGGGCCTCGCCGTTCGACACCCACTCGTCACCGCTCCAGACGAGCAGCCCAGACACCGTCGACTTCCAGTCGGGCTCCTGGTGGTGCAGGGCCAGCTCTCGGACCACCGACTCGCCCTCGCCGACGACGATGGCGTCCACCGTCTGCTGGAACGAACGGTAGGGCGGCAGATCGAAGACGTTCTTCCGAGCGCTCGGCCCGCCGGCGATGATCGGAACCTCGGGATGCCGCTGTTTGTACATCTCCGCCAGGCTGCGGAAGGGCAGCAAGGACCAGACGTAGAGCGACGCGCCGATCATCGTCGGCTGGAACTCGAGCAGTGGCTCGAGGAGCGCTTCCGGGTCGGACGTCTCGCGGTTGATGACCCGGATCTCGGCGTCCTCGAGGCCGGGGCACGTCAGCAGCGACGCCTGCAGCTTGTGGATGCTGTAGCTGAACGTGCTGAGGGACCCGGCGACCTCGACGTCGAACGAAATCAACGCGATGCGTTTTTGCCGGGTCACCATGGCCGAATTTCCTGCGTCCCGCGGAGGAGTGTCAACCTGCTCGGGCCGCGGACCATGCTCTATGATGGGCGCGATGACCCCGGCCGACCAGTTGGCGACGCGTGGCTACGCGGTCTTCGACGGGTTTCTCTCGCCCGACGAGGCGGCCGAGCTCCGGGGCCGCCTGCTCGAGCTGGCGGCGCCGGTGCGCCCGGAGACCCTCTACGAGCCCGACACGCGGGCGCTGGGTGAGGCGGCCGCCGTGAGCGCGTCGGGGCTCGCGCTCCATGGGTTCGCGGACCGGCACCCCGAGCTCGTCGCGACCTACCTGCGCCCCCCGCTCGTGGCCCTGATCCGCGAGGTCCTCGGCGACGCGCGGGTCGAGGAGCTGGGCGCCCTCATCAGCGACGACGCCCGACCCTTCTTCCGCTGGCACACCCACATCGGCGGCGAGGACGAGGGCGTGCGCTTCCAGAGCGGACACTGGCCGGCGATCGGCCGGATCGAGCGGGTGTTGACCCTGCTCTACCTCGACGATGTCGACGACGAAGCGGGTCCCCTCTACGTCTTGCCCCGGGGGGTGGGCGAGCCCACCGAGCCGCCCGGCGACATCGACGTGGTCGCGTGGCCCGGGTCGGTGTCGCTGCTGCCGAAGGCGGGGACCCTCGTCGCGATCGAGCAGTGCACCTGGCACGCCGCGGGCGCGCGCGGCCGGCCGGGCGAGCGGGTCCTGGCCGCGGCCTACTTCGCCCGAAGGGACGTGGCCGCGCCCGAGTGGGCGGACGCGGGCGCTGCGGCGATCGACCTGGCGCGCTACCGATGAGCGCGCTCGCCGAGCGGGTGCGCACGCAGGGCTTCGCGCTCCTGCCGGCCGTCCATCCTCCCGACTCGCTGGCCCGGATCGGCGACGCGCTCGATCGGGTCCACGCGAGCTACGGCTCGCCTCCGCTCACGGGGCGAGGCGCCACCTGGCTCGACGAGGGCGTCGAGATCGCACCGCCGGGGCTGGCGCTCTACGGGCTCCTCCGCTTCGCGCCCGAGCTCGCCCCAGAGCTCTTCCGACCGCAGTCGCTCTCGGTGCTCGAGTCCATCCTCGGCCCGGAGTTGCACCTCGAGCTGGTCGGCGCCGTCCTCAGCGACGAGACCCGCCCTTTCACCGAGTGGGAGTCGCATGCCGGAGGCATCGACGACGAGCGGTGGCGGAAGACGGGCCATCGGCCGCGGCGCGAGACCATCGTTCGGATGGTCCACTTCCTCTTCGTGGACCCGCTCACGGAGGCCGGGCCCTGGCAGGTGATCCCGCGCTCGGTCGGCGACCCGGTGGCCGCCCGCGGGGACATTCACGAGCCGGATTGGCCGGGCGCCCAGCCGATCACCGCGAGCGCCGGCAGCGTGCTCTTGATGGAGGAGAGCGTCTGGCATTCGGTCCGCCCGCTGAGCCGGCCAGGGCGCCGACGTTTCGTCGGATCCTACTTCGCATCCCCGAACGCGGAGGTCCCCATCGGGCGGGACGCGAGCCTGGATACGTTGAGGAATTCGTCGCTCGACCCTCTCCTCCGCCACCGACCCGGTCGCACGACAACGTCGTAACGAACCCGCTTCACCCTCAGATGGTAGCCTAGCGGACCCTCCCCCTCATGCTGCGCTTCCACACCACCCTCCTCGCCGCCCTGGCGACGCTCCTGGCCTGCGAAGGCACCATCGGAGCGCCACCCACCACGACGGATCCCGACGATCCCACGGTCGATCCATGCGCCGACGGGGTCTGCGACCCCGATGACGCGTTTCCGGCGGCCACCAGCGCGTACCCGCGTCTGAGCCATGGTCAGTACGAGAACACGCTCCGCGACCTCTTCGGTCTCGCCGACGCTCCCGGGCTGAGCGCCAGCTTCGAGAGTGACCCGAGCGGCACCACCGCTTTCGACAACGACAGCACCGTGCTCCAGGTCACGCCGAACCTCTGGGCGGACTACCAGGGCGCCGCCGAGGCGATGGCGGACATGGTCCTGGCGGACGCGGAGCTCTACGGCCGGCTCACGGACGGCCTGCCGGGGACCGAGCCCGAGCGCACCCAGGCCTTCGCCGAGCGCTTCCTGCGACGGGCATTTCGCCGACCGGTCACGGCGGACGATGTGCAGCCCTTCGTGATGCTCGCGACGCAGGCCGGCACCCACTACCCGGATGCACCGAACGACGCGGCTCGAGTGGCGATGATCGTCCAGGCCGCGCTGCAGTCCCCGCACTTTCTCTACCGCGACGAGTCCGGTGAGGCCGACGACGACGGCCTCGTCGCCCTGAACGACCACCAGCTCGCCAACCGTCTCTCCTACACGCTGTGGGACTCGATGCCCGACGCCGAGCTCTTCCGCGCCGCCGAGGCCGGCGAGCTGACCGAAGGCGACGGGCTGCGGACCCAGGCCGCGCGCATGCTCGACGACGCGAAGGCGGCGACGAAGATCCGCTCCTTCCATCACAAGCTCTTCGACCTGGCGCACTACGAGGACGTCGAGCTCGAGGGCTTCCCGGCCGACATCGGCCACACCCTGCGGGCCGAGGCCGAGGCCTTCGTCGACGACGTGGTCCTCGAGAACGACGGCGGCATTCGCGAGCTCTACACCGCCCCCTATTCCTACGTGAACGAGGACACGGCGGCGCTCTACGGCGTCGAAGGCAGTTTCGGTCCCGAGCTCGAGCGCGTGGACCTCGACCCGAGCCAACGCGCAGGTCTCTTCACCCAGCCGGGCTTCATCGCTTCGCACGACGGAGACACCGCGCCGATCCACCGCGGCATCTTCATCAACCTCTACGTCCTCTGCACCACGTTGCCGGCGCCGCCGGTCTTCGACCCGCCGACCCTCGTCGGCGAGACCCGCCGCGAGCGGATCGACTCCATCACCGGCCCGGGCACTTGCGGCGCGACCTGTCACGCCGAGGCCATCAACCCCATCGGCTATCCCTTCGAGACCTTCGATGACTTCGGCCGCTGGCGCACCGAGGACAACGGCCTCCCGATCAACGCGGCCGCGAGCTTCTCTTTCGAAGAGGGCCCGGTCGGCTTCGACGGACCGGTCGCGCTCGCCGAGGCCATGGCCGAGTCTCTCGACGCGCACCGCTGCTACGCGCAGAACTGGCTGGAGTACTCCTTCGGCCGACCGCTCCAGCCCGGCGACTCGCCGGTCATCGACCACATCGCTCGGAGCTCTCGCAGCGACGACCTCTCCGTGAAGGAGATCCTCGTCGGCCTCGTCGACAGCAACCTCTTCCGCAACCGGCGCCTCCAGCCCGAGGAGGACTCGGAATGAGCAAGAAGACCAAGAAGAAGCCCATCACCCGCCGCCTCTTCCTGCGAGGCGCCGGCACCGTGGCGCTCGGCCTGCCCTTCCTCGAGACCTTCTCCCGCTTCGGCTCCCGGGCCGGCGCGCAGACACCGACCGACAGCTTCGCGGTCTGGGTGCGGCAGGGGAACGGCGTCGCGCAGGCGGGCAACAGCGAGCCCGAGCGCTACTGGCCGCGTGCGACCGGTCCGCTCACCACCGCGGGCCTCGCCGCCGAGAGCGATCGTGCGCTGAGCGAGCTCGCGCCGTACGCCGACAAGATCCTGGCCGTCGCAGGCCTGCGCTTCGCCTTCCCGGGCAACGGCTGTGGTCACAGCGGTGGCGGCAACCAGTGCCTGACCGCGGCGCGGGTGAGCGAGACGCCCTCCGGCAACGAGTCGCTCGCCATGGGCGAGTCGGTCGACAACCGCATCGCGCGGGAGCTCCACCCGGAGCGCGAGCCGCTGACCCTCTTCACGGGACGCAAGAGCGGCTACCTGCCCGAGGTGATGAGCTACCGCGGTCCGTTGGACCTGCGCGCGGGTGAGAACGATCCCTGGAACGCCTACATGCGCATGACCGGCCTCGCCGGCATGGACGTCGAGGTGATCAATCGCATCCGCGAGCGCCGCCTGAGCGTGAACGACCTCGTTCGCGACCAGATGAGCGACCTGCTCAGCGGGGACCTGAGCACCGACGACCGTCGTCGGCTGGACCTGCACTTCTCGTCCATCCGCGACCTCGAGGTGCTGATGGGCTGCAACCTGCCCGACATGCTCGAGATGGAGGTCGACGGGATCGACCCGCTCTCGGAGGGCAACTACCAGCGCGTCACCGAGATGCACAACGAGATCATCGCGTTGGCCATCTCCTGCGGCTACGTCCGCTCCGCCACGCTCCAGCTCGGCAACGGCAACGACGGCACGCAGCACACCATCCCGGGCTACCGCGGCGGTGCGCAGCTCCCGCGCTTCCACCAGATCTCCCACCGCATCTACAGCGACGGATCCGAGGGCGACCCCATCGAGGGCGCGCAGGAGATGCACGGCGAGATCGACAAGATGCACTTGCGGCTCTTCCGGCACCTCATCGACCGGCTGAGCGCGTACGTCGCGGACACCGGCGAGCCGCTGATCGACCGCGGTGTGGTCTGCATGACCAACGACCTCGGTCACGGCATCAGCCACACCTACAACAACGTGCCCTTCATCTTCGCGGGCAGCTGCGGCGGCAACCTCGACGTCGGTAAGTACGTCGACGTCCGCGGCGGCGGCAGCTACGTGACCCACAACAAGATGTTCAACACCATCTTGAGCGCGGTCGGTGTCCGGAAGGCCGACGGGTCGCTCGTCGATGACTTCGGCGACAGCAGCCTCGAGGGCGGGTTCGTTCCGGAGATGATCGCGGCCGACGCGCCGGACTTCTAGCGCGGTCGGCGTTCGGCGCCGACGCCGAACGCCGACGCCGACAGCCGACAGCCGACGCCGACAGCCGACCGCCGACTCCGAGATCCGACTCCGACCGCCGACTCCGAGATCCGACCGCCGACTCCGAGATCCGAACGCCGACAGCCGGCGGGTGAAGCGGCCGAGAGCGTCGCGCTCAGTGACCGGGTCAACGGGATGCTCTTCGGGCTGATTCGGAAGGGCTGAGCGTCGGAAACGGCGAGACCCGCCGGGCAGGGTGCCCGGCGGGTCTTTGCTCTACGCGACGTGTCGCCGAGTCAGCTTCCAGAGAATCGCGCAGACGTGGTCGAGCCGATCGAGCGCCTGCTCCACGCGCGCGCTGCGCTTCAGCGCGCGAGTCGCCAGCCCGAGCTCGATGCAGGTCTTGCTCTCGCGAGCGGAGCCGAGCGCGATCTGGAAGTGACTCCGCTGTCGCTTGCCGCCGAGCAGCCCGAGCCCCTCCGACACGTTGAGCGCAACCGAACGAATCGCGCGATGCAACTGGTTTGCGAGCTCCGCATCGTGGCGAGCGAGCATCGGCGAGACATCCTCGTGAACCGCGGAAACGGCGTCGAGAGCGAGAGAGTAGATCTGCATTTGGAACCTCCGGTTGTTGCTGCCGTGGACACCTCGTCCTGGCCGAAGGCCCCCGCCCTCGAGCGCAGGCGGAGTCAACCCCTTGCCGTCGCGAAGCGGCGGTGCGTAGCCGAAGGCGGAGCAGGGTTTACGCCGCCGAGCACGAGGGCACGATGAACAGACCAGGACGAGAGCCTCATCACCACTGGCTGAACGCACCGGGGGAGGCCGGGGCGGCCGGAGTGGCTGGGGCTCGGAGTCAGAGCGCGGCTGTCGGCGTTCGGAGCTCGGTCATCGGAGTTCGGAGTCGGCGGTCGGCGGTCGGCGGTCGGCGTCGGCGGTCGGAGTTCGGAGTCGGCGTCGGCGGTCGGAGTTCGGAGTTCGGCGGTCGGCGGTCGGAGTTCGGAGTTCGGAGTCCGAGTCGGAGTCGGAGTTCGGAGTCGGAGTCGGAGTCGGAGTTCGGAGTCGGAGTCGGAGTCGGCGTTCGGAGTCGGAGTCGGAGTCGGAGTTCGGCGTCGGCGTCGGAGTCAGAGTCGGAGTCGGAGTCGGAGTCAGCCTCCGAGCCGGCCGGCGGCTTCAGCGCCCGTTGAGCTCGACCACCGTGCGGCCGGACGGGTGCCCGAGGATCACCGGCGTGAGCCCACCGGGATCGTCGAGCAGGTGCCTCGCGAAGAACGCGGCGGCCACGTCGGCGGCAATGTCGCGCGCGATCTCGGGGTCCAGGTAGGTGAATGGGTCGCCGCCGATCTGTCGCGTGCCCATCCCGCAGCCCGGGTCGAAGAGCTCGATGAGACCGGGATAGTCCGAGAAGCTCCAGTGGCCGGCGTCTTCCACCTCGACGAGCACGGCCGGTGCCGGGATGCGTCGGTGTTCGTTGCGGATGAGCTCGTTGCCGACGGCCTGGATGCTGTTGTCCTCCTGCGCGAGCAGGAAGAGGAAGGGCGTGTCGATCGTGGTGATCGGCGCTCCGCCGCCAAGCGCGGTCAGGGGCGCGGTGATCGAGAGCCCCGCGCGGATCCGGTCGTCTCGCGCAGCCGTGATGCCGGCGGTCGAGCCACCGAAGCTGTGCCCCATCACGCCGACGCGAGCGGCGTCAAACTGGCCCGCGAGCTCGGCGGGGACCGCGGCGTCGGATCCGAGGAGGCTGTCGAGCACGAAGCGCACGTCCGCGACCCGGACCTCGAGGAACTCCTCGCCGACGCTGGCGGCCGTGCCTTCGAGCTGGTCCCAGAGAGTGTTCCCCTCGTGGTCGGGCGCGGCGACCGCGATGCCGAAGCTCGCGAGCCGCTCGGCGACCGACGCTACGTCGAAGCGTGTGCACACGTGGCAGTGCGAGAAGACCACGAGCGGCCACGGGCCCTCGGCCGGAGTGGGCGCGTCGGCGGATCGAGTCTGCGTTCGGACGCAGTCTGGGGCATCGGTCAGGAGGCTGGCGAACGTGTCGCTTCGGGGCGGGTCCGCTTCGAACGCCGAGAGCGTCTGCCCCGTCGCCGCGGCGGCTCGGGCCGACTCGTCCGCGGGATACCAGACCTCCACCGGTAGTGTGCGTCCTCGGTCTCCGTCTTCGAGCTCGAAGCGCCGATTGCCGGCCGGGTGCGGGCCAGCCTCGAAGTAGTCCGCAAACGGGTCGGGGGGCGGCCCCCCGTCCGGCGGGCCCGAGTCGGCAGGGCCCGCGTCGTCCACGACTCCGGCGTCATTCACCCCGTCGTCGCCACCGCAGGCGGCGAGCAGAAGGACGAGGCACACGAGTGAGCCATGGTGAACGTGTCCCACCCGACGCGACGCTCCGATCATGGCGCGAGCCTACACCCTCCGCTCGGTCAGCGAACGGTCGGGCGACGCTTGACCAGGCGACCCGCGGCCGCCGTGGCGAAGCCCATCCCGCTGCGCACGAACGCGAGCGCGATGCCGAGCTTGCCGGTGCGGCGCTCCTTGCCGAGCTCGCCCTGCAGGTGCAGGTCGCGGCAGAGCGCTCGCTGGCGCTTGCCGCTCGAGGTCTTCGGCACGCCGCCGGGGGGCAACAGGACCACCTCGTCGACCTGCAGGCCGCAGCGCTCCTGCACCTCGGTCCCGATCACGTCGGCGAGCGCCTTGCGCTCGTCGTCGTCGGTGAGCCGAGTCTCGGCGACGACCACCAGCAGGTCGCTCTGCTTCTCTTCGTCGTAGACGCCGAAGGCGACGACGCAGCCCGCGCGGGCGTGATCGATCGACTCGACGATCCGTTCGACGTCTTCCGCGTAGTAGTTCTTTCCCCGGACGATGATCAGGTCCTTCACCCGCCCGGTCACGTAGAGGTTCCCGTCGCGGAAGAAGCCGAGGTCGCCGGTCCAGAGCGTGTCGCCGCGCTTCACCTCGTGGGTGACCTCGGGGGCGTCGTAGTAGCCCTCCATCACGGAAGGGCCGCTGATCACGATGTGGCCGACCTGGTTGTCGGGCAGGTCGACGCCGTGGGCATCGACGACCTGCACCTCGTGCCCAGGCACGGCGCTCCCGACGGAGACCACCGTGGTGGAGCCCGGACCGTGCGATTCGATCGCCTGACCGTGCGCGAGCTGCTGTCGGTCGAGTTGGAGCCGCTCGACCGCCGTCCCGGGCTCGGGAAAGGTCGCCGCCAGGCTGGTCTCCGCGAGCCCGTACACCGGGAAGAACGCGGTGCGCTCGAAGCCGGCGATCTGGAAGCGCTCCGCGAACTCGTCGAGGGTCTGCGCGCTGACCGGTTCCGCGCCGTTGAGCGCGCACCGCCAGCTGCTCAGGTCGATCCCTTCGGTGTTGCGGACGCGACGCAGGCAGCGGGCGTAGCCGAAGTTCGGGCTCGGGGAGAGCGTGCCTCGATGCTCGGTGATCGCTTCGAGCCAACGACGCGGATCGATGAGAAACGACGACGGGGAGAGCAGCACCAGCGGCAACCGCCAGTAGATCGAGAAGAGCAGCGCGCCGATGAGCCCCATGTCGTGGTAGAGCGGCAGCCAGCTCACCACGACGTCGTTTCGGTTCACGCGGATCGCCTGGCCGATCGCGTGAACGTTCGCGCACACGTTCCGGTGGCTGAGCATCACGCCCTTGGGATGGCCCGTCGATCCGGAGGTGTACTGGATGAACGCGGTCTCGCTCTTGCGGACCTTCTGGGGCACCGAAGCCTTTCGTCCGTCGCCGAGCAGGCGCTCGGTCGTGACCACCGGTCGGCCGCTCTCCGCGATCTCGCCCATCAACACCCGGAGCTTCCGGTTGGTGACGATCATCTTCGCGTCCGAGTGGTCGGCGATGAGCCCGAGCTTCTCGAGCGCGAGCTCCGCCCGTTCGAGCATCGCCGGCGGGTAGGCAGGCACCGGCACGGCGCGGAGGAGCTGGAGCGCGAAGAAGGTGCTGATGAGCTCGAAGCTGGTCGGGAGCAGCAGCAGCACCCGGTCGCCCTGACCGATGCCGTGACCTGCGAGCCGCGCAGCGAGGTGGCGCGACTCGCGCGCGAGGTCCGCGTAGCTGCGGTGCTCGACGGGATCCTTGCGGCCCTCGCCGTAGAGCGTGATGCCCGTGTCGCCTCCGACCCGGAGGGTGTGGAAGAACGCGTGCACCAGCGTCGGGTAGTGCGGCTGCAGCTCCTCGGGCCCGTCCGGGATGCCATCGGCCCAGACCCGCGTTCGGAAGTCGCTGTGCTCGGCGTCGGGGATCGAGACCCGGAACTCGCGCGAGGGACCGCCGAGATCGAGCGTGTCGATCGGTCGGTCGGTCATCGGGCGAGCACTCCGATGCTCTGCGTGAGCACGTCGCGCAGCGCCTCCGGGGCGACCACCTGGTCGAAGTAGCCGGAGCGCGCGGCGGCCCAGGCGTCGCCGTGCTCGTGCGCCCAGTTCTCTCGGAAGGCGGCGCGCTCCGCTTCCGCGCGCGCCTTCGTCTCCCCGTCGGCGTCGTCGCTCACCGGCGCGAGGAGCAGGCGCTCTGCCGCGTCCACGCCCATCGGCGCGACCGCGGCGGTAGGGAGCGCGAAGCGCAGGTCGGCGGCGTAGCTCAGCACGTTCGCGCCGCCGTAGCTCTTCCGGAGCACGACCGCGATGCGTGGCACGTTCGCGCGGCCGTAGGCGTCGAGGAGCTCGGCGCCGAAGGGGAGGATTCCGCCCTGCTCCTGCTCCTTGCCGGGCCAGTAGCCGGGCACGTCGATGAGCGTGAGCAAGGGCAGCCGGCGCGCGCTCGCGTAGCGAACGAAGTGAGCGCCCTTCCGCGAGCTGTCGATGTCGAGACAACCCGCGCGGTGCTGAGGTTGGGACGCGAGCAGCGCCACTGGCTTCCCGTCGAGCCGCGCCAGGCCGGTCACGAGGTTGCGCGCGAAGTCCGCGGAGAGCTCGAGGAACGACCCCGCGTCCACCAGTCCGTCGATCACCGCCCGGCTGTCGTAGCCGCGGCGCGGGTCGCGGGGGATCGCGGCGTCGATACCGTCCCCGCTCGGCTCCTGCGAGGTGCGGGCCTCGAGGGCCGCGAGCATCGAGCGGACCCAGTCGAACCCCGCCGCCTCGTCCGGGAGCACGGCGTGGCACGCGCCGGTCTTGGTGGCGTGCATCTCCGGACCGCCGAGCTCTTCGATCGACACCCGCTGACCGGTCACGACCTCGGTGAGCTTCGCGCCGGTGATGAACATGAAGCTCTGCCCGCGCACCATGCCGACGAAGTCGGTGAGCGCCGCGTCGTAGGCGGCCGCGCCGACGCAGAGGCCGCACACCAAGGTGAGCTGCGGGACCTGGCCGCGGAGTCGGATGCGCCTGTCGATGACCTCGCCGTACGCGTCCACCGCGTCGGTGCCTTCGTCCACGCGGACCCCGTCGCAGTCGGCGAGCGCCACGATGGGCCAACTCTCGGCGCCCGCGCGGTCCATCAGCCGGCAGAGCTTGCGCGAAGCGGCGTGACCGAGCGCGCCCCGGAAGACGGTCGGGTCGTGCGCGTAGACGGCGACCGGCGTGCCGTCGATCCGCGCGATGCCGGCGACGAGCCCGTCCCCTGGCGGAACGAGCGCGCCCCCGCGTCGGTGCTCGACGTGGCGCTCGAGCTCGAGGAACGAGTCGTCGTCCACCAACGCCGCAATCCGTCCGCGAGCCGTACCGCGACCGAGTCGTTCCTGACGCCGCTGACGCGCCACGCCGCCACCGGCGTCCGCGCGCGCCTGCTCGGCGTCGAAGCGCTCCCGGAGCTCGTCGGGGTCGTCGCTCACGCGGCGGTCTGGGCCTCGATGAAGTCCATGAGCTTCGCGACCGTGTGCAGGTCGCGGTAGTCGTCGAGGTCGGCCTCGAAGTCGAACGCCTTCTGGAGGAAGTAGACCAGGTCCACGATGTCCAGCGAGTCGAGGCCCAGCGTGCCGCGGAAGGTCGCCTCGGGCGTGACCTTCGCCTCGGGGATGGCGAAGCTCTCGCCGAGGATGGAGGCGAGCTTCTTCTGGACCTCGTCGCGCGTCATCCGCCGATCCTGAATCGGACACCGAGCAGGCTCAAGCGCTACGATGCAGGCGGTGGCGCGGCTGCTCTACGATCTCCTGCTCTACGGTCTGGCGGTCACCCTTTACGGAGGGGGCGGGTACCTGGCTTGGCGCTTCGTGGGCGTGCACCTGCCGCCGGTCGTGAACGTCGCGGTGAGCGCCGTTCTCGCCGTGCTCGGCGCCATCGTGGCCATCGGCGTGCTCACGTTGCTGCTGCCGCGGCTGAAGCCGGGCCGTCACGAGTTCATGAAGAGCTCGGTCTTCTGGTCGTGGGTGCTCCGTTCGCTGCTCCGTCGCGCGCTCCTCCTCGGGCCGATGAAGCCGCTGATCTTCACCTCGAACGTGCTTCGTTTCCTGGCGCTCCGAGCGCTCGGCGCGAAGGTGGCGTTCGACGCGGACTGCTCGAGCGACGTCGACATCCTCGACCCGGCGCTCTTCCGAGCGGGCAGGAAGAGCATCCTCGGCGCGCGAACCCTGATCAGCGGTCACTACGTCGACGCGGGCAAGCTCGTGCTCGGAGAGATCGCGGTCGGGGAGGGCACGCTCCTCGCCGTCGACGTGCTGGTCGCGCCGGACGTCGTCATCGGGGATCGCTGCCGGATCCTGGGCCGCGCGGGGATCGGCCCCGGCTGCCGCATCGCGGACCGGGTGGTGCTCGGCGCCGAGACCACCCTCGAAGGCGGCAACCACGTGCTCACCGGCGTCAGCGTGCCGCCGGGGATCTTCGTGCGGAAGCGCGTCGCGACGATCGACGAGGCGGTCGCCGCCTCACTCACCGATACGGAGCAGCGCAGCGCCCGCGGTGTAGCCGGCGCCACCGGCGACGACGAGGACGAGGTCGCCGGGTCGCGCGCGCTCCCGTAGCGCGCGGTCGAGCGCGACGCCGACGGAAGCCGCCGACATGTTCCCCTTGTCTTCGAGGTCGATCACGACCTTGGCCGGATCGATCTTCGCGAGCCGCGCGAGCCGATCGAGGATCCGCCGGTTCGGCTGGTGCGGCACGAGCATGGCCACGTCGTCCCAGCTCAGCCCTTCACGTTCGAGGAGCGCCTCGGCCGTTCCCAGCATCCCCTCGACCGCCTTCAGGTAGACCTTCGGTCCCGCGTCCATGCGGATGGTGTGCTTGCCCTCCGCGACGGTCGACTCACTGGCCGGCTCCCGGGAGCCGCCCGCGGGCACGTAGACCGAGTGGGCGCCGCTGCCGTCCGCCAGGAGCGCGATGGCGAGCAGCCCCTCGCCGACGGGTCCCTCGTCGACCAGCGCCGCCGCGGCGCCGTCACCGAAGAGCGCGGCGGTGCTCCGATCGGTCACGTCCACGAAGCGCGAGCGGACGTCGGCCGCGACCGCCAGCACCGGGGCCTCACCCGTGAGCACGCATCGCGTCGCGATCTCGAGCGCGTACACGAAGCCGCTGCACGAGGCCGTCACGTCGTGGGCGGGCGTCTCTCCGAGCCCGAGCCGTGCGTGGGCCACGCACGCGGCGCTGGGCGAGCTGTAGTCGGGGGACACCGTCGCGAGGATCAGTCGCTCGACCTCACCGAGCTCGGCCTTCGCGTCGGCCACCGCGGCTCGAGCGGCGCGGCTCGCGAGGTCGCTGGTCGCCTCGCCCGGGCCGACCCAGCGCCGCTCGTGAACGCCCGTGAGCTTCACGATCTCCTCTTCGCTCAGCGGGCAGCCCATCGCGATGAGGTCCGCGTTGGTGACCCGGCGCTCCGGGAGCGCGACACCCATCCCACGGACCCGCACGCCGCGCCCGAAGTCCGCTGGCCGAAGGACCTTCACGCGTCGTTCTTCTCTTCCACGAACGCGGCGATCGACGCGACGGACGCGAAGCGTTCGGGGGTCAGGTCGTCGGCGCTGACGATCAGGTCGAAAGCGTCTTCCACGGCCTCGATGATCTGGATCCGAACGAGGGACTCCACGTCGATTGGCGACTCGTCGTCGTCGGGAACGGTCGCCAGCTCCGCGACGATCGCGCGGACGGTGTCGCGGGTGTCCATCCGGATCGCTTACCCGTTGTTTCCTCGCCCAGCAATCGGTGAGCCCTCGGCCAACGAACGAAGCGCCGCGCGGTCGACCTTGCCGCGTTCGGTGCGGGGGAGGGCCGCCACGGTGACGAATCGAGAAGGTCTCGCGGCCGCGGGCAGCTCCGAGCGCGCCCGTTCCCGAAGCGACGCGACCGCACCCTCGTCGCAGGCCACGACCGCCACCAGCGTCGAGCCCGTCCGTCTCGCCGGCAGCGCCACCACGTGCGCCTCGGTGACCGCCGGGTCTCGTTCGAGGAACGCGCCGACCTCGCGGAGCGAGACCCGCACGCCCGCGACCTGCACCACGTCGTCCCCGCGACCGCGGACATGGAGGCGTCCGTCGCCGTCCAACACGCCGCGGTCCCCGGTGACCAGCCCGTGCGGGCTCAGCGCAGCGGCGGTCGCTTCGGGCTCGTCCAGGTACGCGAGCATCGCGCTCGGGCTCTGCACCACGATGGACCCTTCCACACTGGGAGCCAGCGTGGCTCCCCGGTCGTCGCGGACCGTGAGGCGGACTCCATCGATCGCGCGGCCGACCGAGCCCGCGTCGAACGCCTCGGGGGCGTCGGAGCGCTCGAGTCGGCTCACGCGAGGCGACGCTTCCGTGAGCCCGTACTGGTTGAAGAAGCGCGCGTCGCCGAAGCGCGAGCGCACCGCGTCGATCGTCGCTCGGTCCAAAGGAGCACCTGCCGACGCGACGTAGCGCAACCGCAGCTCGCTCGGTTGCTCCGCGATGGCCCGCAGCGACGCCGGCACGCTGCTCAACCCGAGAACTCCTCGAGTGGCCAGCGTCGCCGCGTCCGAGCCGACGGAGACCACCGTTCCTCCGACCCGGAGCGTGGTGAGGATCTGACCGACCAACCCGTAGCTGTAGGTCGGTGACACCACGAGTCCGGTGCGGGGTGCGTCGGCGACCGGCAGATACCGCAGGATCGCGTCCACGTTGGCCGACACGCCCTCGGCGCTCAGGGCGACCAGTCGTGGGCCCGCCGTCGTGCCGGAGGTCGCGAGCACGAGACCCGTGCCTTCGGGGAGCGCGCGCGGGTCGGGCTGCTCATGGATTTCGCTTCCATCGACCACGGCCACCGGCCGCGCTCGATCCGGCAGCGTCTTCGACGCCTCCAGTGGGAGAGCCGCGCCGCCGCGATTCAGGGTCGCCAACACGGCCGCGACGAAGGTCGCCGTGTCTCCAGCGTGCACTGCGACCAGCCGCCCTCGAACGTCCGGGAGCGACCCGGCGATGGAGTCGGCGCGCGCCCGCAGCTCCTCGTAGGTCGAGCTCCGGTCGCTCTGCTCGATCGCGACGGCGGAGCCGCAGCCACCCAGCCACGACTCGAGCGCGCGCGCGCTCATCGGAAGACGGCTGCGCCGCTCGAGAGCCCGCCGCCCACCGCGGCCACCATCACCCGCTGGCCGGGCTCGTAGATGCCGCGGCGGCGAGCCTCGGCCAGCGCCGCGATCCAGCCGGCGGCGCCGATGTTCGCGTGCTCGGCGATCCCCGCGACGTAGGTCGCGCGAGCCCCGACGTGGTGCGCGACCGCCTCGGCCATGCCGCGGTTGGTCGGGTGAGGCACCAGGAGATCGATCGCTTTGCCCTCCACCCCGGCCTTCTCGAGCGCGGCGTCGATGACTGCGCGGTACTTGCCGGGCACCGCTTCGGCGAGTCCTTCCGGCTGGCCGCCGAGCACGTAGCCGCCGCGCTCGATCTCGGCAGGGGTCGGCGGGAGCGCACCGTCGGTCGTCACGAGCCCACCGAGGTTGCCGTCGGTGGCGAGCGCGATGGCGTCGATGGCCGATCCCTCGCGGTGTCCGAGCACCAGCGCCGCGGCGCCGTCGCCGAGCGCGACGACCGCGGCCTCGTGCTGAGCGGGGATGATCTTCGAGAAGGTCTCGGCGCCCACGAGGAGCACCGGCGCGCTCGGATCCGCGGCGAGGGTGGCGGCCGCGAGCTGGAGCGCGAAGAGCCCGGCCGCACATCCGACACGCACGTCGACCGCCGGTGCCTGCGTGCCGAGCGCGGCGCCGAGAGGCGCAGCGATGGTCGAGGTCATCCGATGCGGCGTGGAGCTCACCACGAAGATGTGGGCCAGCGCGTCTGGTTTCACTCCGGCGTCGTCCAGCGCAGCGCGCGCCGCGGCCTCGGCGAGATCGACGCTCGTCTGCTCCTCGCCGGGCCTCAGCTCGGTGCCGGGCACGTGCACCCAGTGGCGGTGGTGCACGCCCAGCGTCTGTTCGAGCCCGCGCGCGAGAAACTGCCGGCGCACGTCGTCGATCGCGGCGCGCTTCGGACACGCGGCGAGCGCTCCCGAGTTGTCGATGGGCTCCCCCGGCAAGTACCGGGCGGCGCCGAGGATCGCGACACCGTCGAACGGGCCAAAGCTCCGCATCGGCCGAAGGTAGCACCCGGCCGCGGCGGCGCGATCCTTTGGTGCATCACTCCGCCACGAGGGTCGACTTCGGGATGGGCACATCCTCTCGGTCCACGAAGCTCGTGCTCGAGAAGAGCATCCCGATCGTCAGTGCCACGATCGCGAGCAGTCCGCCGATCACGCCCAGGGTCAGCTTGGGGTTCCGGCGGGGGAGCTCGGGGGTCGAGCCCGCCATCGAGTGGAAGGGCGAGCTCGCCGCGGCAACCTCCGGGGGAAGGGGGCCGGGCATCGCACGCATCTCGTGCTCGTCGCTCATGGCGGCCCGGTGTCGGTCGCCGGTCTCGAAGCCCATGCCCTGCCGGGCACTGGAGCGGTCGATGGTCTCTACGTTTGGTCTCTGTCCCATGATGGATAGAGACGTTGCGAGCATCGTTCCAACGGGTCTCCGCAGGGCCGAACGCGCCGACACCGTGGCATCCCGACACGGCCCGTGCGGTCTCGCGACGGCTCAGGAGAGCTTGCGGATGATGTCGAAGGCGCCGAGCGGCGCCGCCGCCGTCGCGCCGAGCACGCCGCCCATCATCGCGCCGATCACGCCCACGGTCGCGACCTCGCTCCCGCCGAAGTAGAGGTTGCCGATCGGCGAGCGCGGCCTGAGCCACTCGTTCTCGAAGCGCTCGGTCGTCGGCTCGAGGCCGTAGATCGCGCCGTGCATCGGTCGCACGAAGTGGTGCGTCGACGCGGGCGTCGAGAGCTCCACGTGCGTGAGCAGCGGCTCGAGCTTCGGCATGCGTCGCACGAAGTGAGCGAGGAGCTTCTCCTCGACCTGCTTCTTGAGCGCCTCGTACTCGGGACCCCGCTTGTGCCAGCGCGCGTCCTTGTACGGCGCGAAGGTCTCCCACGGAACGAAGGTGACCACCTCGCCGGTGTGGCGCTGCTTCGGCCCGGGGTCGTGCTCCGGATCCTTCAGCGAGGGGAAGCTGCAGTAGAGCACCGGCGCTTCGCCTTTCGGTCCGTCGGCGTCGACGTCCCAGGCGTCCTTCTCCATGTCCCAGGTCTCGTAGAACCACTGGTTCGCGGCCGTCGCGCCCGCGGCCCGGACGTCGCCTTCGAAGCCGAGGTAGAGGCACACGTGCGCGGGGGAGGGCGCGAGCTCGCGGATCGACGAGGCCCAGCGTTCGTCGCGGTGCGACTGCGGCAGCAGGCGCGTCACCGTCGAGAGCACGCCCGCGGCGCTGAGCACCTTCTTCGAGCGCACCTCTTGGCCGGAGGTCAGCCGCACGCCGACGGCCTTGCCACCCTCGATGAGGATCTCGTCCACGTCGGAGCGGATGGCTGTCCAACCGCCGGCGTCGGCCACCGTGCGGAGCAGCTCCTCGGCGATGCGACCGCTGCCACCGACCGGGTAGTACCCACCGTGGAGGAAGTGCTTCACCACCAGCGCCTGCATCGCGAACGAGGCGCGGCTCGGCGGCGCGCCGTAGTAGCCCCACTGGGCGGCGAAGACGCCGCGAAGCCGTTCGTCGTCCGTGAGCCCGTCGATGACGTCCTTGCAGCGCATCGTCAGGTACTTCTTCGCCTTTCGCGCCATCAGCGTGTCGGCGACCTTCGAGAAGCGCTTCGGTGCGAGGCGCGCGAGGTAGTAGCCACGCATCGTCCCGGAGACCGCCTTCACGAGATGCAGGTACTCGTCGATCGCGCGCTGCTCCCTCGGGAAGGCGTCGATGAGGTTCTCGCGGAACTGGGCGGGCGAGTCGGGGAAGGAGAGCTGCAGTCCGTCGGGGTAGGTGAACTCGTCGTAGCTCGCGCCGAGGCTGGCCCACTGCAGCCGACCGTCGGTGAGGTGCTCGAGCAGGCGCCCGGTGAGCGAGTGGTGGGTCACCTCGCCAACGGCGTGCACCCCCACGTCCCATTCGTAGCCGGGTCGGCGGAAGGTGTGGGTGAAGCCGCCCGGGACGTAGTGCTGCTCGAGCACCAGCACCCGCTCACCGGTCTTCGCGAGGAGGGCCGCGGCGGTCATGCCACCCATGCCCGAGCCGATCACCACCGTGTCGAAGGAGCCGTCCGGGACGTGCTTGCTCCAGGGCTTGTCCTTCTTCTCCGTCTTGCTCATCCGGGCGCTTTAGCCTCGGAAGGGTTTTCCGGCCAGTCGGCCGGGTTTCGTGAGTGCGGATCACCACTCACCGTCGGTGATGGCGCCGGGCATCGGGTAGGGGAGCTTCACCACCGGCGGTGGGTCGATCGCGTCGACGGTGGCGTGGTCGCCGAGCTCCTCGGCGTCGAGCTCCCCGAGCGACTTCACCGACTGCAGCGTGGCGCTGGGCTCGACCGCCGGCGCGTGCTGGTCCTGGAGCTCGAACCAGGGCAACCCGTGCTGCGCGTAGGTCGCCGCGCTGATCGGCGTCGACGGCGGCTCCGCTCCGGTGAGCTCGCGCCAGCGGAGCGCGTCGACCAGGTGGATGAAGAGCCGAGTCCCGCGCACCTCGTAGGCGTCGACACCGTGCGGGTCGCGGTGAATGGTCTGCACCATGCGACCGCCCGCGCCGAGTCCCATCGCGGCGCCGGGAGCAGCCGGCGCGCAGGGCGCCGCACGGGGGACCGGCGGACCGCCACCCGCGCGCGTGCGGCACCGCGGTGGGGGCGGCGGCTCCGGGAAGCGGCTGGCCTTGCCAGCGAAGATCTTCAGTTGGAGTCCGCCCACCTCTTCGCGTCCGGTGACCTGACCTTCGACGGTGTGGCCGCGACCCATCTGCGTCGCGACGAACTGCCGGATGGTCCCGTGGCCGGTCGCGATGCCGTCGAGCCACGGCTGCGGCGGCGTCACGATGTAGTCCTGCTTCTTGCGCGACAGCGACTCGGACCAGCGCTCTCCGGTGATCGCGCAGACCTTGCCGACGCCGACCTTCACCGCGTGCGGTCGCCAGCGCGGGCCGCGGAAGGAGAGCCACATGGCCTCGCGTGCGTACATGGGAACGAGGACACCACCCTTGGCGCGCCACTCCTTCGGCGCGTTGGGGCAGTCCTCGACGCGCTTCAGGGGGAAGGCGCCGAGGCCGGGTGGGAGCGGGTAGCTCTTCCCGTCGTCGGGGATGCGCAAGGTGCGCTGGAGGGTGAGGGTGAGCTGGCCGATGCGGATGGAGTTGCCTTGGATGCGTGCGGTCATGGACTTTCGTCCTCCTTTCCCCGAGCTGGACGCGCCCCCTCGAACGCTGTCACCTGGCCTGCGAGAAAATGTTCTGTATCCACGAGATCATTGGGCTTTCGGAAAAACTTCGTCGAGGCTGGTGACAGAACGGCCGCGCGTTCGTCTACCCTGGATTCATGGTCCTGCGCATTCGCCGAACGCTCCCCGGAGCGCTGCCTTGAGCGAGCCCTTCGCGGCCCTCCTCGTGACCGGTCGCCGTCGTGAGGCGGCGCAGTGGTTGGTCGATTCGATGGCGGCCGACGTGCTCGGTTTCTGCCGCGCGATGGTGCGCGACGGGGCGACCGCCGAGGACCTCGCGCAGGACACCTTCCACCGAGCCTTCACCGCCCTCGACGGCTATCGCGGCGACGCGTCGGCCCGCACCTGGCTCCTCGCCATCGCCCGCAACCGCTGCCTCGACCACCTCCGTCGGCAGGGGCGCTCGCCGTACGCGCTCGAGCCCGTCGAGGACGACGCGGCGATCGACCCGCAGCCGCTCGCGCCGGATCTGCTGGCGCGCCGCGCGGACGTGGAGCGTGCGCTCGCGAGCCTCGACGAAGCCGGTCGCGCGCTGGTCGTGCTGCGCTTCCGACACGGCATGGGGTACCCCGAGCTCGCGGATGCGTTCGGCGTCGGCCAAGGGGCGATTCGGATGCGCATCAGCCGGGCGCTCTCCCGCATGCGGAGCGTGCTCGAGCCACCGCCCGTGCCGCGCGCCGCTCCGGCCGCACCGATGCCTCGTGCAGCACCGCCCCCGCCTGCGGCCCCGCGCGCCGCGGCGCCCGCTCCCTCGAGCGGTGGGGCAGGTGCGCCGGACGCGTCGCGGACGCGCGCCGGAGGTGTGCGTCGCAGGGCCGCGCCGCCTCCGCCTCCCGGCGGTGGGCGCAGCTTCGGCGATGCGCTCGCCAGCGCGTTTGGCGTGCCTTCGAGCGGCTTTCTCGATCGGCTCGCGACGCTCGCTCGCGAGGTCTGATCGGAAGTCGGGATGAGCCGGGATCGTACGCTGCGGTCCTGCAATTGCCCATGATTCCCCATGAATTTGGGTGAGCCCCCTTTCGCTCGGGCCCAAGTCGACCTATAGTGTCTCCACTCCCTCGAGCAGGGCGCCCGGCTGCCGCTGGGCTCGTCACCTCGAGAACGAGCCAGAAAAGGCGGGGAATACGGGGCTTCGGTCCCCTCGGGACTTCGGTCCCGCGAATGCCTCGCTTCCCTCGGCGCCCGCCTCGGGCCGCGCGTGTTCCCGCGTTCGACTCTCTCGTCGTTCGCGGTTTGTTGCGCGCACCGCTCAATCCGCCGATCGGACTTCGACCCACGAACCCTTTACCCAGGAGACCCCTTGTCCACTACCGCGACCGAAGAGACGAACTCGCAGCAGACCATCACCAACGACATCGAGACCCAGGATCCGAACGCGTCCATGCCAACCCTCTTCCGCCACACGAAGCGAGAGAGTTGGGGACTCGGAATCCTGCAGAACGTGATGGACGATCGAATCCAGATGCAGTTCCAAGACGGTCGCAACCGGTACTTCAAGCAGGGCTACTACCACCTGCTCGACGCGGTCGACCGACCGATGAACGTCGCGGCCGGCATCGTGGACGCCCTCCAGCAGATGATGCCGGAGGAAGACCGACCGGAGCTCAAGAACAGGATCCTGCCGCCGTCGATGGACGAGCAGATCGAGTACCTGCGCCAGCTCTTCCCGGAAGGCTTCCAGGACGAGGGCTACGCGGAGCATCACCGCGGTGACGGTCGGAAGCGGCCGCTGAAGCGACACCGGGACGCGCTCGTCGCGCGGGCCGAGAAGCACCTCAGCCGCAAGAACCTGCAGGGCGACCCGACCGAGGCGCACAAGGCGGCGTGCAAGGTGCTCACCGTGACCGGGCTCGTCGGCGCGAAGGAGCGGAAGCGCTTCAAGGCCATCGAGGCCGAGCACCACGAGGAGGTCATGAACGCCCTCCGCGCGCTCCTCTACGGCAAGTCGAAGCTCATCGGGCGCATGGACAGCTACGTTCGCGCGCTCGAGAAGGCGATGGGCGAGACCCCCTCGTGGGAGCTGGCCACCGTCTTCCTCGGCGCGGTGCATCCGAAGGAGCACGTCGTCGTCCGCGCTCGCGTGCTCTCGCTCCAGGCGCAGTGGATGGCCCCCGGCCTGCTCGTCTCGGACCGACCGATGGGCCTGCTCTACGAGCGGCTGATGCACATGACCAAGGGCGTCGAGGAGCTCCTCGTCGAGGGTGGTCTCGAGCCGCGTGACTTCCTCGATATCCACGACTTCATGTGGATCACGCTGAAGCCCGCCGGTCAGAAGAAGATCATGGCTGCGCGCCAGCGCCGTCAGCTCCTCGAGCCGATGGAGCAGCCCGGCGCGGTCGAAGTCGAAGCCGCCTGACGCGCTCGAACACTCTGAAGACGCCCGCCTCCTATTCGGGGGGTGGGCGTTCTTCGTTGGGAGCCGTGGTCGCGTCGACCTGCTCGATGCGCCGTCCGAGCCGGACGTCCCGCCGACCTTCGCCTTCGCCGAGGAAGGGCGCACCCGAGCCGACGCAGCGGAGTCGGTCGCCCGAGAGCAGGGCACAGGTCACATCGGTCGTCAGGTGTAGCGAGCGTGCGCCGCGCAGATCGCGGACCTCGGTCGGCGGCGAGCGCCGGCCACCGACCGCGCTCCCGAGTTGGCCCGCTCCACTGGCGCCCCAGCACTTCACCACGCCGCGATTGAAGCGTGCGCAGCCGTGATAGGCGTCGACGGTGAGCTCGCCGCCGTGGAGCGCCGGCAGCTCGACCCACTCGTGGCCGAGGTTGCCGACCATGTCCCACCAGGGCTCGCCGGGCTGCGGACCGAGGGCCAGCACCCGGCCGTCTTCCATCTGCGCGAAGGTGATCCGCATGCCGCCCACGATGCGCTCGAGTCCTTCGAGCTCGGCGACGGCAGTCGGTCGTTCGTCCGCGCTCCAGCGGAAGACCCGACCGCTCTCGGTCCACGCCCAGCGCGTGGTCCCGTGACCCCGACTCGCGCCCGTGATGCCTCCCGCCAAGACCGGGTACGCCGCGCCGTACGCGAGCCGATCCGCGCCACGAACCCAGCGCGGCGGATCGGCCTCGCCCCGGAAGCAGTGCAGCGTGCCCTGGGCGTCGATGCCGCAGGCCTCGTGGCCGAGATCGACCAGGCGCCACGGACCATCATCGAAGGCCTTCGCGGCGGTGAGCGGTTCGGGGCTGTCGCCGCCGCACGTCGCGGCACGAGCGCTCAGCGCGCGATCGAGCGCCGACCCCGCGCAGGCTCGCCGTCCCTCGCCGTCCACGAAGCACGTCGTGGCCAGCCCCGTGGTCGCCCGGGGGTGAGCGACGGAGGCAGGGTAGAGCCACTCGCGGTTCTCACCGAAGCACGCCCACCGGCCGTCGCGTCGCGTCGCGCAGAGGCGGTCAGCGTGCAGGCGCACCGGATCGGCCCGGCGGTCGCCGTCGAAGGTCTCGGGTGGGGTCGCCCCTCCGCCGAGCAGGCGGGCGCCGGTCTCCACCGCGTCCGGCACGAGCGGACCCCAGCGGAGCTCCTGGGCGATGCCGCGACCGCGGAGGTCACGCGGGATGGAGCGGTACTCGTTCGACTGCCAGAAGCCCGGACTCCGCGGCGCGTCCTCTCGCTCGATCAGCTCGCTGACTCCGACCGTCGTGACGCCGCAGATCCCGTGGACCTCCACGGTCCCCTCGAGGGTCGGCGCCACGTGGCAGAGGATGGGGTCGAAGCGACCGTCACCGATGGCCGCGAGTCCTGCGAGACCCCAGAGCCGCGCGACGGTGGAGTCGGACGCGGCGAGGTGCTCGAACGCGCGACCCGCGTCCGCCCGAGCCGCGAGCCTACGAAACGCCGCGACGAGGGTTGCGGGGCTGTCGTCGAAGGCGATCGCGGCGCTCGCGAAGCGCTCCGCGCCTTCGAGCGCGGCGACCGCTGGGTCGTCTTCGAGCTCCGGTGAGCGTACGGGCTCGCTGCCGTCGATGGTTTCGCAGGTCGGCGCCGGGTCCGGCTCGGCATCGGTCGAGAGGGTGTCCACGATCGACTGCAGGTCCCGCATCGAGCCCCTGTCCGGGGCGCCCATGAACACGTGGAGCGAGCCGAGACCCGGCACGGTCGTCAGCCCGGCGCGCTCTTGCGTGTGCAGCACTCGGGTCTCGAACCAGCGAGCCGGTCGGCCGGCGAGCTCGGCCTCGAAGAGCCGCACGCTCTCCGGCGGCGCCCAGGTCGGCGACGCGCCGATGTGCACGCCGAGATAGGGGGCGGCCTCGGCGACCAGCGGCTCGAGCCCGTGAATCATCGCGACGGAGTGGTCCGCACCAGTGACCATCTCGACCACGTGCGGCGCCTCGAGCTCGATGGTGAGACCCGGGCGGAGGGCCACGCGACCCTGGACCACGGGCAGCGCCCGCCGACCGGGCCGCAGGGTGCTGGCGATCGCGACCGCGGCGCGCTGGCAGCCCGGCGTGCTCGCCGTGGTCGGGTCGGTGAAGACGCTCGTCTGCTGGACCAGACCGTCCGACGTCCGCGTGAAGACCTCGGCGACCAGCATTCTTCCGTCGCGCCGGATGGGGTCGTGGGGAATCGCGGCCGCGGCTTCGAGCTCTTCGATCGCCAGCGCGCGGATGGCGAAGCGAGGGTCGCGTTCGTAGAGGGTCTCCAGCGCCTCTTCGAGCTCGCCTTCCTCCACCCTTCGGAAGCGCTCGACGGTCCACACCAGCAGGCTCGACTCCGCCGAGGGCAGGACCCAGAGCAGGCTCTCGGAGTCGCGACCGGTCGGCAGCCCGACGATGGGCCGTGAGTCGAGGCGCAGCTCCACCGCCGGTGGCGTGAGGATCAACCGCCCACCGAGGAGCGGAAGGGCGGCGGCCGGCTCCGCTTCGTCGAGTCCGAAGCACGAGCCCTCGCTGAGGACCAGCGGCGGTGACTCGCGAACGACGGGGGTCGCGGGTGGCGGCGGGGGTGCGCACGCGACCAGGCAGAGCAGCGGGGCCAGCCGTCTCACGACGCGGGCCGATCGCAGCTGCACGGCATGTCGAGGAACTGGAGCACCAGGGCGTCGAAGCGGTTCGGCCATTCGAAGTTCGGGGTGTGACGCGCATGGTCGATGATCTCCAGCCGAGCGCCCGGACCGAGTCGCTGCTTGAGACGCTGACCGAGCTCGAGCGGAAAGATCGGATCGTCGCGACCCCAGATCAGCAGAGTGTCTCGCGCGCGCGGATCCGGTTTCGCGCGGAGCTCCTCGAGGTCGCGCAAGAGCGCGTCGACCATGGCCCGCTTCTCGTCGGCGTGGTCGGTGAAGAGCTCGCGGCGCGCCTGACGGAGGAGGAACGCGGGCGCGTAGACCTCCATCTCCACACCGACGTCGAGGAGGGTGCGCATGCCCTCGGTGTCTTCCGGCAGGAGGACGTCGGCGAAGTGATCGACCGCGAAGCGATCGCAGAGGGCGCGATAGTCGTCGTGGGTGTACGCGCGCCCGGGGCTGTCGACGATCACCAGTCGACCGACCCGATCGGGGTGCGCGCTCGCCAGCTCGTAGGCCACGAGTCCACCGTAGGAGATGCCGACCACGTCCACGCGCCCCTCGCCGAGCCGGTCGAGGAGCGCGACCATCGCGCGCACCTGATGGCCGAGCGAGTAATCGGCCTCGGTCGAGGTGGACTCCCCGAACCAGAGCAGGTCCGGCATGATCACCCGGCGGGACTCGCTGAAGGAGTCGACCTGGAGCACCCACTGCCATTGGGCGGATGCACCGAAGCCCTGGATCAGCAGGAGCGCGCGCTGGTCGCCCGCCCGCGCGCCACCGGCCCAGTAGTGGACCGTGTCCGCGCCCAGCTCGGCCGCCTCCGCGCGGAGCCCTTCGCGCTCGTACTGGTTCCCGATCTGACGATCGGCCATGCCGACCATGCTGCAGCCGGTCGACACCAGCAGGAGGAGTAGGGCTCGGCACACGGCGCGAGTCTACACCGCGGCGCTTGCCGCGGGCGGGCTCGGAGCGCTACCCCAACGGGGTGGGTCGACAGCGACGAACGGCGCTCGGGTTGGTGGTCGGCGCGCTGGCGTTCGTCGCCGTCGCCGCGCTGATGACCTTCGTCGGCGGTGCGCTGCCCGAGCTCGATCCCTACGTGCGCTCGCTCGGGGCCTGGGCGCCAGCGGCCTACCTCGGGCTCTGCGTCGTGAGTGGCGTTCTCATGGTCCCGGGCAGCATCACCAAGCTCGCCGCGGGCGCCCTCTTCGGGCTCTCGTCGGGGCTGCTCTGGGGGTTCGTCGGCGCCGTGCTCGGATCGGTCGCGGGCTTCGCCGTGGCTCGCGCGGGTCGCCGCGGCTGGCTCGAGAGGCGGCTCTCGGAGCTGCCACGGCTCGCCCACTTCGACCGTGCGCTGGCCGACGACGGCCTCCGCGTCGCGATGCTCACGCGCCTCTCGCCGGTGATCCCCTGGAACGCGCTCAATTACGCCTTCGGCTTCAGCCGGATCCGCACCCGCGACTTTCTCATCGCCTCGTTCGGGATGCTGCCGTCGGTGTGGCTCTACGTGCTCTCGGGCGAGATGGCCCGGAGCCTGGTGCTCGCACCCGACGCCTCGGAGCCGACGCCCTGGTGGCGATGGGTCGTTCTCGGGGTCGGTGTCGTCGCCACGATCGGAGCGACGCTGTTGATCGGTCGGATGGCGCGCCGCTCGCTCGCGATCGAGACCGACGATCAGGCCGAGGACTCTCGATAGCCGCCGGGGGTCTGGCCCGTCCACCGCTTGAACGCGCGGCTGAAGCTGGCCGCGTCGCAGTAGCCGAGCGCGCCGGCGCACTCCTCGAGGGTGTGGTTGGCGCGAAGGAGCAAGATGGCGCGCTCACGGAGCACGTCCGAGCGCACGGCGGCGAAGGAGGTGCCCTCGCTCGCGAGGCGGCGCTTGAGGGTACGGCTCGCCATGCCGAGCGCGCGGGCGACCGAGGGCAGATCGGGCGGAGGGCTCGGCATCAGCTCGGTGCGAACCCGCGACGCGAGCTCCTGCTCGCCGCGCAGCTCGCGCTCGCACTGCTCGCACGCGCGGCGGTGGGCAGCGACGTCCGCCATGACCAGGGGAGCGTCGAGGAGCGCTGCGTCGAAGACGAGCTGGGTGATCGGCTGGTCGAAGCGAACCCGGCCCGGCGCGAGTGCCTCGAAGCGGCGCGCGTAGGTCGGCTTCGGGAACGCGAAGTCGACGTCGCCCACGACGGCGCGACCCGTGAGCGCCTGCGCGATGTGCCAGATGCCGACCACGAGGGCGACGAGGACCACGTCTCGTGCGTCGCCGAAGTCGGCCTTCTCCTCCAGGATGAGCGCGCCCCGATCGCCGACGACCTGATGCCGGAGCGCGAGCGCGCGGGTCCGGGTGGTCACGAAGCGCATGGCGACGTCGAGGGCCGCGCCGGCCGTGGGGGCGGTCATCGCGGCGAAGCCGAGGCTCCCGTGGTTGGCGATCTGCATTCGGGTCCCGAGGTAGAGCCCCAGCCCGTCCTCGCCCGTGAGCCGCCGGGTGGTCGCGACCAGGCGCTGCACGGTCTCCAGATCGATGGCGCGCTCGGGGTCCGCGACCTCGGTTTCGCGGAGGCCCCAGGCTTCGAAGAGACGGTCCCGGTCCACGCCGAGCGCCGCCGCGACCTCCGCCAGGTGGAGCGCGTGGGCGGCGGGGATCTGCTCTCGTTCGTCGGTGGAAGGCGGCATGTGGCCCGAATTGACAAAAGGATGGCACGGGCTGACCTGGGCGCCAAGAGCGCCGATCCCCAACCTGGGGTCATGACTCGAACGCTCACCGTACGCCGTCTCGACCCCGGGGATCTCAGCGGGGTCCCGCTCGACTGGTACGACGGAGACCCGGATCTCTCGATCTTCTGGGATGCGCTCAGCGCCGTCTTCCCCGAGGGCGAGAACTTCTTCGTTCGCGCCGTGCGGGCTCATCGCGACCTCATCGACGACCCCGAGCTGCTCGCTCGCGTCGACGCTTTCATCGGTCAGGAGGCCGCCCACGGCGCGGCCCATCGCGCCCTCAACCGGTCGCTGGAGCGACGCATCCCGAGCGCCAAGCGCGTCGATCGGGAGCTCCGTTGGGTGTTGAAGGAGCTCGCTCCGAAGCTCTTCGGGGCCCGCCAGCGGCTGGCGATCACCTGCGCGCTCGAGCACTTCACCGCGCTCCTCGCCGCGCAGCTCCTCGAAGACGAGCGGCACCGCGCGGCGATCGACGATCGGCTGACCCCGCTCTGGCTCTGGCACGCCTACGAAGAGGTGGAGCACGAGGACGTGGCCTTCGACGTCTATCGCGCCGCCGGCGGCAACGAGCTCGAGCGCCGCGCGATCATGGCGCTGACGACCGGGCTCTTCATCGGGTTCATGGCCTACTTCTACGCGGTGATGGCTGCGGACCAGAAGCGCGCCCGTCGTCCGACGACCTGGCTGCGCCTCGGCTACTTCCTGTGCATGAAGCCCGGGCTCACCCGTCGCTTGGTTCCGGACTACCTCGCGTACTATCGGCGGGGCTTCCACCCGAGCCAGAAAGACACCGCGCCCCTCCTCGAGACCTGGCGCGAGCGACTCTTCGGCTCGGACGGCGCCATCCCCCTGACCCGCCGCGCCGCCTGACTGGGGTCATGGGACCAGAGTGAGTGCGCGTTCTTGGGGACTGGCGTCTCCAGCCACGCGACGAACGTCGGGGAAATCGCTCGGCGCCACTCTTGCAACGCACGCGAGGTATGCCGCGCGCGCTCCTCGTCGCCTTCATCGCTCTCTCGCTCGTCGGGTGTGCCACGGGGGTGCTCGAGGAGGTCCCGGGGACCGACCGTCGCGGCCCGATGGACCCGGAGACGCCGGGCGTCGTCGACGACCCGACCGGTCTGCGACTCGACACCTCGCCGACCGACTCCTACGGCCGGGTCGAGACGCCGACGATGAGCGTGGTGGGCTCCGTGGAGTCCACCGCCGGCGTCGATCGGGTCGAGGTCGAGGGCACCGAGACCAGCACCGGTCCCGGCGGCGGGTTCACGCACGCCGTCGACGCGCCCATGGGGCTCTCGCTCGCGGAGGTCCGGGCGTGGGACGTCGACGGGAACCTGGCGCAGGGCCACCGCTCGCTCTTGCGCGCCGACTACCTGCCCGAGGGGCTGCTCGATCCGGACGCCGCGCGGCTGACGGTCACGCCGGAGCTCCTGCTCGGCCTCGCGGGCGGCGACGTGTCGGGGCTCGACGTGAGCGCGCTCGTGCCGGCCGGGACGGAGTTCGCGACCGGACCCTGCACGCTGACGGTCGACTCCGTTCGGCATGCGTCGCCCGAGATGGGGCTGTCGATGAACGACGCCGGTCAGATCGTGGCGAGCGTCACGGTTCGGGACGTCGCCGTCGCCTTTCACGGCGAGTGCGACGTCGACATCCCGGTGCTCGGCGGCCTGCGCGCGTCGGCGCTCCCTGGCTCGGAGCTGAACGAGACGACGGTCGTGGTCAGCGTCGTCCTCGAACCGAACGCGGTGGCGCCGGGGACCTGCCTGGACGGCTTCCGCGCCGTGAGCACCTCCGTGTCGATCCCCGCCCTCGACCTCGACCTGCGCGTGACCGCGTCGGGCATTCCCAGGGAGGTCTGTCTTCCGCCGCTCGGTTTCCCCTGCGTGAGCACGGACCGACTGCTCGGCGAAGCGGTCGGGGAGCTCGCCGAGGGCTACGTCGCCGACCTGCTCGAGGACCAGCTCGCGGACGCGGTCGGCGGGGCCGTGGACGATCTGCTGGCCGACTTCGGCGGGCTCGAGGAAGAGACGATGCTCGACTTCTTCGACACCCCGATCACCGTCGGCATTTGTCTGACCGGTCTCGAGCCGATCGATGGCCAGCTGGTGGCCACGGTCGGCGCTCGCGTGACGAGCGGCGCGCTCGGTGGTCGCGCACCTGGAGCGCCCTTCCTGGCGACCACGCCGATGGGCGCAGCGCCGGGGACGCTCTACCTCGACCCGAACCTCGTGGGTCAGCTTCTCTTCAGCGCGTACCAGGGTGGGGCGCTGGAGATGGAAGACCTGACGGCGGACTCGTCGACGCCGATCACCGCGGGGCTGATCTCGATCTTCGCGCCGGGGCTCACCGACTTGCCCGGCGTCGATGCCACGACCCCGCTGAAGGTCGACCTTTCGTCGGAGCTCGCGCCGATCGCCTGGGCCCCGGAGTCGGGGATGGCGGACCTGGCGCTCGGCCTCGGGCAGCTGCGCATCACGCTCGGGACTGCCGACCGTCCGCTGATCGTGGTGGGGGCGCACGTCGAGCTGGGCTTGGCGCTCGAGCCGGCGACCGGCGGGATCGCGCCGGTGGTGCTCCCCGACGAGAGCGTCGCCGAGGTGTGGGTCGAGAGCGCGGCCGTTCCGCTGACCGAGCGGCAGATGGAAGGGCTGCAGGACGCCGTGCGCAGCGTGTTGCTCGAGCAGCTCCCGACGATGCTGGAGGGCACGGTGATCGAGCTCCCCGACATCGGCGTGCCGCTCACCCCCGGTGACGTTCGGCGAGCGGAAGGTGGCTTCCTGGAGCTGCCGCTGCTCTGAGCGAGTCGCAAAGCAGGCGGGCGAGGGATATCCTTCGGTCATGACCCGCTTCGCTCTCTTCTCTTTCCTGATCGCGGCCCTCGCGTGTGGGGACGACGACGTGGTCACCGACGACCCGGCTGAAGACGCCTCGATGTCCGACGCGGGCGGCGATGGCGGAGGCAGCAGCGACGCCGGCAGCGATACCGACGCGGGCAGCGAGATCGAGGACGGAGGCCCCACCGCCGACGCCGCGGGCGCGGAGACCGACGCGAGCACGCCGATGGACGACCTCGGCGCATCGCCGTGCGCTGGGCTGACGATCGGGACGCCCTGTCGTGAGCGTTGTCCGATGGGCTTCGAGTGCGTCGACGGCGCGTGCCTGCCGGGCGCGATGCGACCCGGCTGCGGTGGTTTCGCCGGCGCGATGTGCACGACCCGCGCCTTTCCGAACTGCGCGACCTACTCGGGCTCCGACTATGGCCCCTGCCTGAGTGAGGAAGAGATCGTCTGCGCCTGCTCGGTGCTCACCGATCGCTTCGACTGCCCGGAAGCCAGGTGATCAGAGGTCGTCGCGGTCGATGCGGAGCTCGCCCTCGTTGACGTGGTCGGGGAGTGAGCTGCGCTCGACTCTCGCCTCGTAGCTCGAACCACCGAACGCATCGAGCATGCGGATGCCGGAGGCGTCGAGCTCGAAGAGAAGGAGGGAGCGACTGCGGCTTCCGTCGCCACCGATGAGCGCCCGCGGCCCCGAGCCCTGACACGCCATGCTGACCAGGCGTAGGTCCCCGCGACGACCAGGGTAGTAGGCGTGGTGGTGGCCGCTGATGAAGAGGTCCACCTCGTGCCGGTTCAGGAGCGCTTCGAGCTCCGGGTCGCCGATGGTCTCGGTCTCGCGGCCTTCGGCGAAGGGGTAGAGCGGCAGGTGTCCGTAGACGATCGTGAGCTCGGCGTCGTCTGCCTCGAGGAGCGAGTCGAGCCAGCTCATCTGATCCGCCGAGAGCGCGCCCACGGTCGTGTCGTCGAGCGAGACGAAGAGCGCCGGCCCGAGCCGGAAGGCGTAGCGGAGCGGGTAGCCCGACTCGTCGACGAAGGCGACGTCGGGGCGGCGAGCGTTCCACTCGTCGACGTAGATCGCGCGCTCCTCCGCGTAGCTCGCGTAGCCCGACGCGTCGTGGTTGCCGGGGGTGACCGCAAAAGGGATGGCCGCCGCCGCGAGCGGGTCGCTGACCGCGGCGTGAAAGCCGGCCCACATCGCGCGGTAGTCGAGACCGCTCTGCTGGCCCGCGACCATGTCGCCCGTGGCGAGCGCGAGGTCCGGCGCCCAGGCGACGATGCGTTCGACCGCGGCGTGGACGGTGGAGTCGTAGGTCGTCGACCCGTAGGAACCGTTGAGGTCGCTGAGCACCGCGACGCGGTAGACCGGTGGCGGGCCTCCGTCCGGCATGCTCATGAGCGCGTCGGGAGTGGCGCCATCCGACGAGGCGTCTACGCCGGAGCCCCCGGCGTCCGTGCCGCGACGGCCGCCATCGGTGGGCGTCAGGTCGGCCGTGCAGGCGACGAGGAGGAGGGTGAGCAGCGTCGCTCTCATGGCTGCCGCCGGGCGAGGGTCATCAGAACGACGAGCCAGGGCAGGGCGTCACCGCGCCCGCTGGTGCCACACCCGCAGCCCGCCTGCGGGCTGCATCGGGGGCTCGGGGAGGTGTTCGCTCGCGGCCGGAAGCGGAGCTCGTTCGGGGCACGCATCGACGCCGGTCGCCCCATTCACGACGACGCCGAGGTGGTTGCCGACGACTCGCTCCGATCCGTCGGAGGGCCGATTCACGACGTCGCCACCCACGACCATGGCAGTCGACCCACCGCCGTCCAGGTTCAGCGCGTGATGCGCGCCGAGCTCCGCCATCAGGTCGGCGAGCTCCGGGCACGTCATCCCCGCGCTCTCCGAGCTGCGGCCGTCGACGGTGACGAGGATCAGCGTCCGGCGATCGTCGCTCAGGCCGAGCGCGGTGCGCGGGTGCCGGACGGAACAGAAGCGCCACCCGAAGTAGTCGTCGATGGGAACGCCGCCCACGACCAGCTCGGGCACGCCGCCCACGGACTCGCTCATCCAGGGCTCGGGTGTGGTCATGGGCGCCAGGAGCTCCGCGCGCTCGAGGCCGAACGCCGCGAGCATCCAGCGGTCGTCCGGGCCGCTCGCTGGCCAGGGGTCTCCGTCGCCGACCGCGATGCCGCTCGTGTCGTAGCCGGCACCCGAACGGAAGAAGTCGCCGTTGACCGCGATGGCTGCGCCCACCTCCGCGGCGAACGCGGACGTGGTCTGGCCTCGCTCCTCGTGGCTCGATGCGCGGACTCGGACGCCGGGCGCGCAGAGGTCGACCAGGACCGCGTGGATCGACCACGGAGTGTCGGTCGTTCGCTCGAGGTGCACGACCCCGGGGTAGGGCGTGTCCCACACGTCCCGTGCGCTCGCGGAGCTCGCGAGCGCTCCCGTCAGGAACACGGCCAGGGTCCAACCACGCACGCCGGGAGACTAACCCGGCGCGGTGGCGTGGACATTCCTGGAGGCGTCAGATCTTCGGAATCAGAGCCGCTTCCGAGACGGTCGAGGCGTTGCCCGACTCGGTGACGAAGTAGATGTAGAGCTGGTCCTTCTGCGCGTACTGCTCGGGGACCACCACGGCCTGGTAGCCGTTCGCGACGAGAGATGGATCGATGTCCACGAACTCGTGGTCGAGCTTCGCGCCGCCGATACCCGGGTGAGGGCTGAGCACGGCGTGGTCGGCGAGGGTCAGGCCCTCGAGGTTCGTCCCCGCCTGGATGAGCGCCCAGTGCTTGCCGTCCCACCAGTCGAAGCGCCCGCAGTGCTTGCAGAGGCAGGTCGGGCACGGGGGTTCGCGGCCGACCCGGGTGAGGCACTCGTGGGTGGGGTCCGGCTCGAACCAGCAGCCCCCGGGCGGTGCGTGGAAGTCGTCCACGGCGGTCGGGGCGGGTGGCGGCGGACCGGCATCGATCGGTGTGCCGACCCGGACGAGTGCTTCGGGGTCGGCGCCCACGGTGGGCTCGGCGCTGCACGCGGCGAGGCCGATCGAGAGGAGAAGGAGGGAGACGTGCTTCATGGGGTTCTCGCGGTTCAGGGGACGTAGAGGCGGAAGGCCGCCATTCGCTCGCCGAGCTCGGAGGTGAGCTCGCGCAACTTCTCGGGCCACTGGTCGGCCGGCGCCTGGCCGAGCACGCGACCGACGCGTTCGGCGGTCGCGTCGTCGACGGCGGTGGTGCTGCCGACGACCCGGCTGGCGCCCGCGGCGACGAAGGCGTGGGCCAGGCCGAGCCCGAGGACGCCGCCATCGGGTTCGCCGGTCTCACAGCCGGAGAGGATCACGTCCGGTGGCACCGTGGGGAGGGCCAGGATGTCCGCGGTGGTGAGCCGTTCGTTGCCGGCGAGACGAAGGCCGCTGCCCCACAGACCGGACTCTCGGGCTTCGCCGTGTCCGGCGTAGTGGAGGCGTGCGGCGCCGCGGAGCTCGCGCACGAACGCGGCGTGCGTGGCTTCGTCTCCGCCGAGCTGCCGAACCGCCGCGCCTCGCTCGGCCCAGTGCGCCGCGATGACGCCGGCCTCGGTCCGCGCACCAGCGAGGTCACCGCTCGGGTCGCTCACCACCAACACGGCGCCACCGTCGGCCCCTCGCGAGCGAGGGCGGTCCAGGGCGTGGAGGACGACTTTCCGCGCGCCGAGCGCGTCGCCGTTCCAGGGGAGCTGGTGAACGTCGATGGCCGCCGCGGTGCCGTGCGCGAGGACTCGAACGGCGGTGGCGGAAGCGATCCAGTCGTCCAGCCCTTCGAGGAGGTCGTCTTGCGCCCGGACCGAGCCTCGATGCTCGCCGGCGAGCGACGCGAGGACGGCCACTCCGCCTTCGGTCGGAAAGAGCACCAGGGCGAGCTCGTCGTCGGGCAGCGGCGGCAGCTCACGGTCGAGCGGCGGGAACGCCCGGTCGAGGTCCTCGAGCGCACGGGATTCGAGCGCTTCGCTCTCCGCCGCGTGCTCGGCGAGTCGATCCAACGCGAGACTCCAGGTCTCTTCCGTTCGTTCACGAAGGGCGCGCCGATGAGCCCAGTAGCGGTCGAGGGCCGCGCTCTGCGGTGTGCTCCCGATGCGTACGGCGCGGTGTGCGGCACCGAGCCTTCGTCGCCGGGCATGGCGAGCGATCGCCAACGCGCGGTCCGGATGTCCGCGCTCCAGCGCCAGGGTCACCCGTTCGGCGGCGCTCGCGTCGTGCTCCACCAGCGCGAGCCCCTGCGCACCGTCGAGCGGGAGCCGCTGGTAGAGGCGATCGAGGACGGCTTCGGCGTGGTCGAGCGCGAGGGCCGCGTCCCGATCGCGGCCGAGCCCGCGCAGCGCTCGGCCGCGGCCCAGGAGGGCCCACCAGACCGAGCGGAGCCAACCGGCGGCACGTGCGCGACTCTCGAGGGTCTCCGCCCTGGCCAGCGCGTCCTCGTAGGCGCCCGCTCGGACCGCGAGCGCCAGCCGCAGCTCCAGCACCCAGGCCTCGATGGTGGCGTCGGACGCGTCGATGGACGCGGCCTTCTCGAGCTCCTGGCTCGCGTCTTCGAGGTTGCCGAGGCGAAGGCCCGCGTGGGCGAGGTTGAGGTGCGCGTTCGCCAGGGAGGCCGACCGTGGGCACTCCCCAGCGTAGAGCGCTCGCGCTGCGCGCAGCGGCTCGAGCGCGGAGCGCAGCCGTTCGGGATCCTCGGTCTTCGTTCGCTGGTGCCCGACGTTGGCCAGATAGTCCGCACGGGTGCACGGCGGCGCGTCACTCACCGTCTCGCCGAGCTCGTCCATGATTCGGTCGGCTTCCGCGAACCGTCCGAGGCGGACGAGGGAGTCTGCTCGCATCTCGTCGGCACCGAAGCGCTCGGTGCGCATTCCGAGTCGCTGCGCGTCGCGGCTGGCGCGGGTGAGGCTGGTGAGCGCGCTCCGAAGATCGCCGACGGCGTGCTGGAGCGTCCCCTGCGTCACGTCCCAGCGGATGCGGCCGACCGAGTCGGTGGCGTGGGGCTCGAGCTCTTCGAGGAGCGCGCGCGCGTCGCCGACTCGACCGAGCCGGCGGTGGAGGACGAAGACGGCCGCGAGCCCGTCGCTGACGATCTGGTCGTGGGCGCGAGCGCGCTCCAGGAACGGACGCGCGGCGTCGTAGTGCGAGAGACAGCCGTCGTTGTCCCCGCGCGAGAAGGCGACTCGTGCGAGCATCCCTTCGCGGAGTCCGCGCCCCCGGTCGTCGCTCGGCGTGAACGAGTCGAGGATCGAGCGTGCGCGATCGAGCTCCCCTGCGGTGCGAGCCGCGCGGGCTTCCCGAATGGGTTCGGGGACGTCGGGAGTCGTGAGCATCAAAAGCGATTCCGTGCGGTCGCGCAATAGGTGAACAGTGTTCCAATCAGTTGCGACTGTGAGATTCCAGCGCCAGCCGCCGAGTACACGTTCGGGCGGATCGGTGTCGGCCTCCGCGCCGAGGATTCGGACTGCCGGAGCCCGCTCCCCTTCGACCCAAATCGTGAGGGTCTCTCCCGGTCGAATGCCGCACCGGCCTTCGTGGTCGAGCTGCTCACAGCCCGAGAATGCAAGGGGGAGAGGCTCCATGGGCGCGACCTCGGGCTCGGCGTCGTCGCACGCCACCGCCACGAGCGCGACGAGCAGCGAGCGTCGAAGACATGCGAAGGCGCCCCCCATGTCGCGCTGGATAGCGCGAATGAGGGGCGACCTCCAGTCCGAGAAAAGGGGTCAGGGAGCGAGCTCGAACTGCAGCTGAAGCGGCTTGTCGTACGCGACGGCGAAGCCGACGTCCCGAAGCCCATCGGTGTACGCTCCGCCGGGCGGGTCGTACGCCCGGATGCGGCCGCGATAGCGACGGTTGATCCAGGAAGCGTTGTAGTACACGGCCCGGTCGTCGCCGTGGAGACGGTAGTCGACGACGTGGGTCCAGGCCCCGTTCACGAGGCGCTGTACCTCGAAGTCGACGTCATCGCTGGCGCCGTTGAAGGGCCCGTACCAATGGTCGTCCACACAGACGCCGAGGTACACACGGCGAACGGGACCGCCGCCCGCGTAGAAGTAGGAGGAGTTCGTGATGTCGAGCAGCTCGACGACCATCGACTCCTCGACCTCCGTGCGGTTCTTGAACGTCTGGTGCCAGGAGTTGTTGAAGTACCACTCGTGGCTGTAGGCGTTGGGCGGGTCGCTCCACCGGTTGTCGCAGCGGAAGTAGGACTGCTCGCCGAACTCGTCGTGCCAGCCGAGCGGGACGCGCACGGGGACCACGGAGAGGTCGGCGCGTTCGAGCGCTTCGGCCTCACGCGCGTGGGCGGCCACCAGCGCTTCGGGGACGTCGGCTTCGGGCGCGAGCGTCTGGAAGAGCTCGAGGCTGGTGACGCCCTCGTCACGAGTGAAGCTCGGGATCATCAGCTGCTGCGCGTGCCCGACCTCGAGGACGCCGACCGAGCCGTCTTCCTCCTCGACGAAGCGGATGATGCGGCCACCCTCGAGCTCGAGCTCGTGGATGAGTGACCCGCTCTCGATGGCCTCGGCCTCACCGTCGATGTCGCTCAGCTCGACGGGCATCAGCTCCGCCAGACCCTCCGCCTCGCGGGCGGCGGCGAGCTCGTCCTCCAGAGCCACGGTCGTGTCGGCGGCGCAGCCCGCGAGCGAGCCCATGAGGGTCCCGCCCAGCGCCCAGGCGAGGGCGTGCTTCTTCAGGATGCAGTTCATCTGTCGTGTTCTCCATTCGTCCCTCTTGCCCGGTCACACCCACTGCGCGACCGCGGGGACATCGAGGCCTCCGACGCGAGCGACGAGGAGCTGACACCGCCTCGTTCGAGCGCGTGAGCGAACACACGGGGGGCCGTCTTCCGGGTCCGGATGGGCACGACGACCACGCGCGATCTTCGCTGGCCCGACCGCGACCGGGCCCCTACGCTGCGCCGGCGATGAGCGCTCAACCCCAGCCCGTCGAAGCCGCCGAGCCGTCGCCGCCGCCGCGCACGCCGGCGGGCGAGGCCGTGCTCGCCGGAGCCCTCGAGCGGCAGCCGGAGGCGGTCCGGCAGCTCGTCGCGCTCCTCACACCCGTCATCCAGGCGCGCGTCGCTCGCGTGCTCTATCGAAAGGGCGTCCTCGCCGGCAGGGAAGCGCGGCAAGAGGTCCGCGACCTGGCGCAGGAGGTCTTCGTGATGCTCTTCGCCAACGACGCGCGCGTGCTCCGTCGGTGGGACCCGGAGCGTGGGCTCTCGCTCGCGAACTTCGTCGGTCGCGTCGCCGAGCAGGAAGCGAAGTCGATCCTCCGAAGCAAACGCCGCAGCCCCTTCACCGACGAGCCGGTGGAAGAGGCGACGCTCGAGCGCGGTGGGAGCGAGGCGAGTGTCGAGCGCGACGTGAGCAACCGAGAGATGCTGCAGCTCTTGCTCGCGCGGCTCGAGCAGGAGCTGAGCCCGCTCGGTCGGCAGGTCTTCGATCTGGTCTGGCGCCAGCAGAAGTCCACCGATCAGGTATGCGCCGAGCTCGGACTCTCCAAGGACGCGGCGCACGCGTGGCGCAGCCGGATCATGAAACGGGCACGAGCGCTTCGCGGCGAGCTCGAGTCCGGGGAGCGAACCCGATGACCGACGAGGAGCTCATGGACGCTCTCGGAGAAACGGCGCGCGAGCGCGAGCTCGATCCGCGCTGGGAGAAGCTCGCCGCGGGCGAGCTCACCGACGACGAGCTCGCGGAGCTGCGTGCGGACGCGGGCGACGAGGCCGACGCGCTGGAGGCGGCGTTCGCGCCGTTGGACGACGACGACCAGGCGGGGTTCCTGGATGCGATCCTCGGTGCGCCGAGCGAGGTCGGTGAGCCGTCGAGCGAAGTCGCCGAAGCGGTGCCCGTGCGGAGCGAAGCGCCGGCCCGGTCGTCGGGGGCAGCGGCGCGCACCGGGTCGCGTCGTGGGTTCGTCGTGGGCGCCGCGGCCATCGCCCTCGCGGCCGGAATCGCGCTCTTCGTGTGGCTGCCGCAGAGCACGCCCGAGCTCCCCGAGTACGCCGCGTCGGTTCATGGAGGCGCGCAGACCCAGCGTGGTGCGGAAGGGGAGGCCGGCGGTCGCTTCCGCGCCGAGGACCGGGTGGAGCTTCGGCTTCGGCCTTCCACCGAGACCTCGATCCCCGTGCACGCGGCAGTGTTCCGGACGAGCGGCGCGGGGGAGCCCGAGCGCTTGAACCTCCCCATCGACGTCGCAGCGAGTGGGGCCGTTCGCCTGACGGCGCTCGCCTCCGAGCTGCTACCCGAGCCCGGCGAGCACACGCTCACGATCGTGGTCGCGCCGGCACGGAGGCCCATCGAGGGGATCGACACGGTCCACGCGACTCAGGTGCGATTCGTGCTCGTTCGGGACGATCAGCCGTGAGGGATGTGAGCCCGCGGTCGGCGTATCATGCGCCGATGAGTCGTTCCGTCTTCGCTGGGTCCCTGCTCCTCGTGCTCGCCGCCTGCGGTGGTGACGATGGCGGCTGTCCGGAGTGCGTGGACGACGCCGGTGGGATCGACGGCGGCACGCTCGACTCGGGGGTCGACCTCGGAGCGCGTTCGGACGCCGGTTCGGACCAAGACGGGGGCGCGTCGGACGCGGGCGTCCCGACGGACGCGTTCGTGGCGACGGATGCGTTCGTGGAGCCCGACGCGTTCGTGGCGACGGATGCGTTCGTGGAGCCGGACGCGTTCATGGAGCCCGATGGCGGCATGGGGTGGACCGCTTGCGCCGGCGGCACCGGCGACCACACCGTCGTGACCGGCGTCCAGCCGGGCCTGCCGCGGGTGCTGTGGACCGGCTCCGACTATGCGATCGGGCACTTCCGCAAGCCCACCGCCGGCCTCCCTGCGCGCGAGTCGTACGTGGGCCGCGTCGATGCGATGGGCACGGTGACCAGCGTGCCGACGATGGTGACGCCCGACGACGGCGAGCTCAGCATCTGGGTGCGGCTCGCGCGAAGCGCGACCGGCTTCGGCGTGATCTACCTCGACGACCGTGGCGCCACGCGGCAGGCGTACTTCGCGCGCCTCGACGACACCGGCGCGCTGGTCGCGGGCTCGGAGCTGCACCTCTCCGACGCCGCGGACACCATCTACGTCCACGCGATCGCCTACAACCCGATCGACCGTGAGTACGGTGTGTCGTGGGTGAACGCGGATTCGGAGATCCACTTCGCGCGGATCTCCGAGGCCGGTGTGCTGCTGCCCGCGCCCGGAAGCACGTCCGTGGTGGACGATGGCGACTACGGCTACACGGGCACGCCGCTGATCTGGGCTGACGATCACTACGCCATCGTCTCGACCCCCTTCGGCGTGACCGAGATCGCCGCCAACGGAATGGTCACGCGCTCCGGCGACATCGAAGCCGGCACCGTGCTGAACCGACCGGCCATCGCCTGGAGTGGCACCGAGTACGGCGTGGTCTGGCGACAGCCGTCCGACCAGAGCATTCGCTTCACCCGGGTCGACGCGACCGGCCGCGTCTCGGGGAGTGAGCGCACCTTGCACCCCGGCCCGTGGGCGGGCGAGCCCGACATCGTCTGGGCCGACACGAACGAGTGGGGCGTGGTCTGGAACGTCGGCAGCGCGAGCGACCCCTACGACATCCACTTCGCGCGACTCGCGCCGGACGGAACGACGCGCGCCAACAGCGCCGTCGTCTCGGGACCGGTGACCGATTGGTGGCCCCAGCTCACCTGGTGCGGCCAGTACGCGATCGTCTATCAGCACGGCCAGACGGGCGTCGACGAGGTCGGCGAGCTCCACCTCTTCTTCCCGTGACCGACCAGCCGAGCGCGGGCAGCAAGGCGCTCCGGGCGGCTCGCATCGGCGCGCTGCTCGCGCTGATCGTGATCGGCGCCGTCTTCGTCGCGATCCGGCATCGAACCCGCGCGATCGCCGGGGAGCTCAACGTGCTCGAGACACACCTCCACGAGCTCGTGACCGCGATCGACGAACGCCGGGAGCCGATCCCCGTCGGGCTGGTGCCGACCGAGGAGACGAACGTTCTGCCGCGTCCGGAGTCGCTCGAAGAGATGGGCAGGCGGCTCGGGCCGCCACCGAACCTCCAGAGCCCCGGTCGCATGCTCGACCTGGTGGAGGCGTCGTTCGATCCTCGACAGCGTGCGGTGCTCGAGCAGCTGGACGAGACCGTCGCCACCGGCGCGTATGCCGAGGTGCTCTCCGAGGGCGAGTACCCGCTTCGCTACGAGGTCGTCCCTTGGGCGGCATTCCAGGCGCACGTCGCCCCGGGCAACACGTGTCTCGAGCGTGCGGTGGGTGCGGCGCGATTCGCTCGGGCGGTGGCCGCGGCCGACGAGCTCGGTGAGACCGTCGAGCCGCGCGTGCTGCTCGCGCTGGAGCCTGTGCTCGTGGCGTGCGCCGCCCGGAGTGGGCAGGAGCGTCGCGACGCGGCGGCCGACGCCCTGATGCGCCTCTCGGACGAACGACGGGCACCACGCGGGGCGCTGACCTTCGCCGCCGCCGTGGCCCAGGATCTGATCGACGAGGCGTGGCGCGAGCTCGACTCCACCTACGCCCTCGGCGACGCGGCCGGGCTGATGGCGGAGGCGGAGGAGGTGGTGGAGCAGCTGGAAGGGCTGATGGCACACGAGGGACCGCTCGCCGCCTTCTTCGACCTCGACCTGACGCTCGCGGCCATGGAGCACGAGCTCGGGTTGGATGTGGCCCCGCCGCCGATCGACCTGCAGTCGCTGGAAGAGGAGCGCTGGGCGCGGCTCCAGCTACGTTTGCTCGCGACCATGTTGCGGGCGGGGCCGGCGCCGGTGGCAGAACCGGGGGCTCTCGGCGCGGCGAGCGATCCCCGCGGCGACAGACCCTTCGTCATCGAGGCGGATCGCGTGCGCGCGCCCAGCTTCGACGCGACCGACTCGCCCTATGACGGGGTGGTGGCGATCGCCGAGCCACCGGCTCCGCCGGACCCCATGGAGGCGCTCGGAGAGCTGATGGTGCGGGAGACGCCGACGGTGCGCGGCAGCCTCGCGAAGGAGACCATCCGTGCGGTCATCCGGACGCAGAACCACGACATGGTCGCGTGTTTCGAGGCGGCCATGGATCGGGTGGGCGTCTTTGAAGGCCGAGTGGTCACCCGCTTCATCATCGGCCCGGACGGAAGCGTGACGAACGCCCTCGTCACCGAGGGGGAAGCGCTGGGCGACGCGCGCTTCACGCCATGCGTCCTCGGTGTCGTTCGGTCCTATCGGTTCCCGCCGCCCGAGGGCGGCGGCATCGTCGTCGTGAACTACCCCTTCGCGTTCAGCATGAGCTGAGCGTCATTCACCAGGTTCGACTAGAGTCCACCCATGGTGAAGTGGTGGAGCGCTCTCTCGGTCTTGCTCTTGCTCAGCGTGTCCTGTGGCTCCGACGACGGGGTCCTGCTCCGGGTCGACGTCCTCACGGACTATGTTCCCGGCCTCGAGTTCGAGACGGTCGAGATCTCCGTGGAGGACGCCGACTTCTCCTTCCGCCGACCGATCGAGCCCACGGACGAGTTCCTCCGCGGGCAGCGCGTGGGTGAGCTCCAGACGGCGGGGGAGGAGTCGATCATCCTGGTCGGACGGTTGCTCGACCGTTCGGGCGGGACCGTCGCTCGCCGGCGCGTATCCGTCGCGCTTCGCGAGCGCTCGACCCAGACCTTGGTCTTCACCCGGAGCTGTGCGGAGGTCACCTGTCCGGCGGCCGATCCTTCGGCGACCGAGTGTCAGGGTGGGGCATGCGTCTCGCCGGACTGTTCTCCGGAGAACCCGGACGCCTGCACCGAGGGCTGCGCGTCGGCGTCCGATTGCGAGGCACCGAGCGCGGCGTGCGCGGAGGCGCGCTGCGTGGACGGTGTCTGCCTCGACGCGGAGACCGAGGGTAGCTGCGCCGCGGGCGAGGTGTGCCAACCGGCGACCGGCTGCGTGGTCGTTCCCGACGGGAGCGACATGGGCATGGTGATGGACGCGGGCATGGACGCCGGGAGCGACATGGGCCCCACGGACCTCGGCATGCCCGACTGCCTCGTCGACGCGGACTGCGACGACGGGGCGTACTGCAACGGACCGGAGCGCTGCCTCGAGGGCGTGTGCGCACCCGCGGAGAGCGCGGTGACCTGCGACGACGGCGTCGACTGCACGGTCGATGTGTGTGACGAGGACACCGACTCGTGCGCGGCGACGCCCGACGACGGGATGTGCACGGCAGAGGCCGGCGGGACCTGCGACGCGGCGATGGGGTGTCAGTACCCGGTGTGCACGCCGATGAACTGCACCGCCGGCCCCTGTCAGACCGCTAGTTGCGATGGCGATCTCTGTGTGCGCACCAACCTCTGCGGCGGCGCGGAGATCTGCTGCGGCGGGAGCTGCGTGCCGGCCGGTTGTGACGACGGCAACCCGTGCACCGACGACAGCTGCGGCGCCGGCGGTTGCGTGAACGCCAACAACAGCGACCCCTGCAGCGACGGCAACGCCTGCACGGTCGGCGATCAGTGCTCGGGTGGGAGCTGCGGCGCCGGCGCCGCGCGGAACTGCAATGACGCCAACCCGTGCACGAACGACTCGTGCAACCCGTCGAGTGGGTGCGTGAACGCGAACAACACCGCGACGTGCAACGACGGGAACGCGTGCACGATCAACGACCGTTGCTCTGGCGGGAGCTGTGAAGGCGGTGGCGCGCTGAACTGCAACGACGCCAACCCGTGCACGAACGACTCGTGCAACCCGTCGAGTGGGTGCGTGAACGCGAACAACACCGCGACGTGCAACGACGGGAACGCGTGCACGATCAACGACCGTTGCTCTGGCGGGAGCTGTGGGGGCGGCGGCGCGCTGAACTGCAACGACAGCAACCCATGCACGAACGACTCGTGCAACACGTCGACGGGCTGCGTGAACACGAACAACACCGCGACGTGCAACGACGGGAACGCGTGCACGATCAACGACCGTTGCTCTGGCGGGAGCTGTAGCGGGGGCGGCGCGCTGAACTGCAACGACGGGAACGCGTGCACGAACGACTCATGCAACACCTCGACCGGCTGCGTGTACACGAACGTCGCCGTGGGGACGAGCTGCGGCTCCGACTCCTGCGACCCGTGGGGCGCGTGCATGGGCAGCTGCGCCTTCAACGACGGGATGCGCACCCGCACCTGTCGCCCGCGCGAGTGCAACGGCTCGGGCACCTGCGTCAACGGCAGCAACTACCTCGACAGCGGCAGCTGCACGATCCCGGAAGGCGGCTCTTGCTATATCTGCGGCGTGGGCGGCTGCGGCGCCATGGCATCGATCTGCGACGGCACCTGCAGCGGCGGCTGCTGCGACGAGTTCTGAACGTCATCGCGCCGACCGAAGCAAGTCCGGCCGCGATGACCGAGCGTGGCCTCGCGATTCATCGCGAGGCAGAGGTGGAGGCGCGGGGAATCGACGAGCGTGGATCTTTCCGAAGCGAAGTGGACGAAGTCCACGAAGCTGGAAGGATCCGGCCGACGCGATGACCGAGCTTGGCCTCGCGATTCATCGCGAGGCAGAGGTGGAGGCGCGGGGAATCGCCGAGGGCGGATCCTTCCGAAGCGAAGTGGACGAAGTCCACGAAGCTGGAAGGATCCGGCCGACGCGATGACCGAGCTTGGCCTCGCGATTCATCGCGAGGCAGAGGTGGAGGCGCGGGGAATCGACGAGCGTGGATCTTTCCGAAGCGAAGTGGACGAAGTCCACGAAGCCGGAAAGCTCCGCGCGAGCCGATGACCGAGCTTGGGAGGTTGCTTCAGCAACCGACCATAGGTGGAGGCGCGGGGAATCGCCGAGGGCGGATCCTTCCGAAGCGAAGTGGACGAAGTCCACGAAGCTGGAAGGATCCGGCCGACGCGATGACCGAGCTTGGCCTCGCGATT
>JAEPMI010000001.1:0-116460 GCA_017644045.1 Deltaproteobacteria bacterium | reverse complement strand
GAAGGATCCGGCCGACGCGATGACCGAGCTTGGCCTCGCGATTCATCGCGAGGCAGAGGTGGAGGCGCGGGGAATCGAACCCCGGTCCGAGAACGTTCCAGACGAGCTTCTACGTGCGTAGTTCGTGTATTTGAAGTTTCGCTCTCCGTCATGCCCACGAACGGGCCTTCAGGGTCGCTAGCTACTCGAAAGTCTCATCACCGCAGCGAGTAACGCCCACGGTGACCAGTCAGCTCAAATGACGCCTTACCGGAGAGTACTGACGGGCTCTCCGGGTCGACGGCCCTCAACTAACCCTGTTCAGGCAGCGAGAGCGAGCGCGTTGTCGTTCGCACTTATTGGGTTCCTGGATGATTTTCGCCGTACCAGGCCGGCGGACACGCAACCAATCCTTCTTCGTTCCCGTCGAAACCGATCGCCCCCGAAGGAGCGAGCCGTGAACGGGCTCGCCTTGTCAAAGAGCCCGACCACCGTTGCCGGGGGTCGAACCCGCCGAACATGGCACCGGGCACCCGACCTGGCAATGGTTTGGACCCGGCTGGCGTGTGCTGGCGCGGGTGCTAAGCCTGCGAGGTGGGGAAGGGACCTGACGGACTGCCGCCGAAGGAAGACGTGGCCAGAGCGCTGCTGCTGAGAGGCAGCGTGTTCGTCCACCTCGACCCGCGGTCGAAAGGCGTGGTGCTGCCGATGCACCTCACGAAGCAGCCTCAGGTGATGCTGCAGATCGGGCTCGATCTGCCGATCCCCATCCCCGACCTCCGGGTCGACGGGCACGGGCTCTCCGGGACCCTCTCCTTCAACCGCTCGCCCTTTCACTGCACCATTCCGTGGGGCGCCGTCTTCGCCCTCGCTGGCGAAGAAGGTCGCGGAATGATTTGGGAAGAAGCGATGCCCGAGGAGCTCACGGCCGAGGTCGAACGGGAGCTGGGCAAGCGCCCGCCGAACGGCCTGCGGGTAGTGGAAGGCGGCGCCGAGCGCTCCGACACCATTCCGCCGCCGCCGCGCTCGGTGGCCGCCGAGCTCGCGGCCGACGATGCCGCTCGTGAGGCCGCCGGCGGTGACGCCGAGCCCGCCGAGCCGGGCAAGCGTCGCGGCCATCTCCGCCTCGTGGAGTGAGCCTCGATCGTCCCAGACTGGGTGTCCGCGGGCACGGGACCCCTGGGTCCGTCTCGGGTCGAGTGAGTCGATTGCAGATCTGCAATCCTGAAATCCGTTGCCCAGGTGTCATTTCAGATCCGAAATGGTTCGGCCTCACCCATTTACGTGATCATTGGTGTTTTCACCTGGCACGCCGGTTGCTCTAGGTAGAAGCGACGGTCGCCGAGGCAATCCCTCCCCCCTCCTGTTCTCGGTGGCCGGACGTCGACGGTCCGCACGCGGTCATATCCCCCCCTCCCGCGGCGGACCGTCGTTTTAATTGTGCGCTGAAACGAGTGAGAAAGCTCACGCGGTTGTCGCGAAGAGAGCTCAGCGCTTTCGCGAGCCCTTCGGTGGCCGCTTCAGCCCGTACTTCTCCATCTTGTAGATGAGGGCACGTCGGCTGATGCCGAGCCGCTTCGCGGCGTGGGTCTGGTTGTGGTTGCAGTCCGCCAGCGCCTTGATGATGGAGTCGCGCTCCACACTGTCGACGTGCTCCCGGAGCCGCCCTTCGCCGGACGCGATCGTCACGGGCTCGCTCGGCAGGTGCTCGGCGAGGACCTCGCCGCCGCGAGCCAGCACGACCGCTCGCGCCATCGCGTTGCTCAGCTCGAGCACGTTGCCGGGCCACGGATAGGAGCGCAGGCGAGCCACGGCGCCGGGGGAGAGCTTCACCTCCTCCGCGCCCGCTTGGCGGGCGAAGCTCGTCGCCAGCGGGAGGATGTCGTCCGGACGGCTGCGCAGCGAAGGCACTTCGAGCCGGATCGTCGACAGCCGCTGGTAGAGCTTCTCGTCGAACCCGCCGCGCGACACGAGCCCGGCGAGGGTGCGGTGGGTGGTCGCGATGAGTCGCACGTTCGCCGAGGCCAGAACGTCGAGCTGCCCCATCAGCGCGGCTTGCGACGCCTGGTCGAGCTCGCCGACCTCGTCGAGCATCAGCGTGCCACCGGTCGCGTCGGTGATCTGAGTGGAAAGGGCTGCCTTCGCGGTGTCGCCCTCGAGAGTGGTGCAAGCGACGGAGACGAAGGGCCCCTCGCGACCGCCACGAACGTGCAGCAGTCGAGCGATCGCGCTCTTCCCGGCGCTGCGCTCGCCGAGCAGCAACACCGGGTCGCGACCGTCCGCCTGCGCGTCCACCTCGGCCAGCAGCTCTCGAGTGACCGGGTCGTGCGCGTCCACCACGGTCTGCTCGACCGCTCGCGGAACGCGCGGCGGCGGCGTCGCGATGGTGACCTCGGTCCGTTGCGCCTCGGCCAGCGCCTCGCGCGCGGCGCGGATCAGCCGCTCGGGGGACTCGCCGTGGTGCGGCGCGATGGCCAGGCCCACCTGCGCTTCGACCTCGGCGCCCTCGAGCACGCGCTCGACCACCAGCCGCGCGGTGGCTTCGTCGATGTCGGGGAGCAGGAACTCCACCTGGTCGGGCGCGTAGGTCGCGACGACGTCCCCAGCGCGGAACGCGTCCAGCGCGGCGCTGGTGATCGTCTGACCATCGCCCGGGTTCGGGCCTGAGAGCATGACGAGCGCGGTCGGCCGCCCGCCCCGCCCCGCGCGGCTCAGCTCCTCGTAGAGCCGCTCGCGCAGCTCGTGGTGGGTCAGCGCCCGGCGCCCGGTCCCGTTCAGCGGGCGAGCCACGCCGACCACCATCCGGACGGTGGAAGCCGAGATTTCCTCGCCCGGGCCGACCAGCATCGAGGCCCCGAGGGGCTTGCCGCCCACGAAGGTGCCGTCGGCCAGCGACTTGACCATGATCTGCTCACCCTGGCGCTCGAACGAGAGCTGCTTCGGGTGGAGTTGGGGATCGTCCAGGGAGATGTCCGCGTCGTCGGCGTGACCCACGACGACCGTCTCCCCTGGGGGTAGATCGACCACCCGGGTCTGGTCGCCATGGCGGATGACCACGAAAGCGTCTCGGTCCCCCCGTTTCGGTGCGCTCATTCGGCGGACTATACACTCGTACCGGGTCTCGGGCGCTCGGTGCGACCGCGAAAAAACGTGGTTCACCGCCCTTTGAGAGGACGCACACGCCGCCTTCGTCGTGGTAGAGTCCGCGCCATGGCGATCGCGCCCCGCACTCCGGAAGAGCTCCTCAAGGACGTCAAGCGCCTGGCGAACCTCGGTTCCGCCGAGCTCAAGTCGCTCGCGGATGCCTCCGAGATCCGAAAGGCACCGAAGGGTGCTCCGCTCTTCAACGAAGGCCAGGAAGCCGAGGGCCTCTGGGTCGTGCGCACCGGTGAGGTGAAGCTGACCAAGAGCGGCAAGGACGGTCGCGAGCAGATCCTCTATCTCGCGCGTCCCGGGAAGGTGATCGTCGAGGGCATTCGCTTCGATGCGGGCACCTATCCAGCGAGCGCCGTGGCGATGCGCGCGGCGAGCGCGATCGTGATCAGCAACGACTTCCTCTACTCGCTGGGCGAGCGGAAGCCGATCCTCTTCAAGACGCTCCTCGATCTGCGCGCACACCGCTCCGACCGGACGCTGGCGTTGGTCAGCGACCTCTCGCTGCGCACCGTTCCGGCCCGCCTGGCGAGCTTCCTCTGCACGCTGGTCGCGATGCGCGAGGCCAAGGGGCAGGACGCACGCAACCTCGTGCGCGACCTGACCACCGAGACCGTCGCCGGTCGCCTCGGCACCGTGCGCGAGGAGATCTCCCGCGGCCTCGCCTACCTCGAGCGCCAGGGCGCGCTCTCGGTCAGCCCGGACCTCATCGAGGTCGTCGACCTCGCGCGACTCGAGCAGATCGCCTACGGGCCGAAGAAGAGCGCCTCCAGCAACAGCTGAGGCCCTTTCCCGAACTTCCTGTCCCTGGTTCGCCAGGGCACACGGACCCAGCTCTTCGGTCGAAGGGGTCCGCACATGAACCCGACCGACGAGCCGCTGCCGGAGGGCACGCTCCAGCTACCGCCGCAGTGGTCCACCCTCGCGCCGGAGGTCGACCGCAGCTTCATGCTGATCTTCTGGATCAGCGTGGTGGTCGCTCTCGCGATCTTCCTCACCGTGGCCGTCTTCGCGTGGCGGTACCGTCGGCGAGCCGGCGTTCGCGCGAAGCCGACCGGGCACAGCACCCTGCTGGAGGTGGCGTGGACCGCTGGGCCGCTGGTGCTCTTGGTCTACCTCTTCCACGTCGGCTTCACCGGCTACGCCGCTGGACGCGTGGCGCCGGACGATGCGCTGACCATTCGCGTCCGCGCGATGCAGTGGAACTGGGAGTTCGAGCACACGGGTGGTGTGGTCGATGACTTGAACACGTTGAGGGTTCCCGCGCGGACGCCCATCCGGTTGGTGATGGGCTCGTCGGACGTGCTGCACTCGTTCTTCGTTCCTGCCTTTCGGGTGAAGCGAGACGTCGTGCCGGGGATGTACTCGACGCTGTGGTTCGAGGTGCCGCGGGAGACGCCGGTCATCGAGTGCGCCCGGGACGCGGACTGCCCGGCGGGTCTGTGGTGCGGCAACGTGTCGCCCGGGGACATGGAGCGCACGTGCGCCATTCCCATCTTCTGCGCGGAGTATTGCGGCGCGCCCGCGGGCACCAAGGCGAGCGCCTTCCGCGAGGGGGGACGCAACACGAACCACTCGACGATGATGGGGGACCTGCGCGCGATCTCCGAAGAGGAGTACTGGCAGCCCATCATCGATCCGCCTGGAGGAGCTCCGGGATGCTCCAGCGCGGACGACCTGCAGGTCTGTTGGGGCCAACAGCTCCACTCGAACTACTGCGTCGCGTGCCACTCCGTCGACGGCGTCGCTCAGGCTCCGGCGCCCAACTGGGCCGGGCTCTGGCGCCGCGAACGCGCCTTCGTCGACGGCTCGAGCGCCGTCGCCGACGCCAACTACATCCGGCAGTCCATACTGCAGCCGCAGTCGCAGGTGGTCACCGGCTACGCCAGTGTGAACATGCCACCGTTCCGGTTCTCCGACCGCCAGATCGACGCCATCGTCGCCTACATCCGCTCCCTCGCCGAGTGAGCCTCGCATCGATCGGGCGAGAGCATGCGCGCGAGGCGCGGCAGGCACAAACAGCCTTCGGCTGGGCAGGGGAGGTCGCCGCACGCGCGTCGGGCGCTCGTCGATCTTCAGCCCTTCACGCCGCCGGCGGTGAGACCGCCGACGAGGTGGCGCTGCAGCCAGTAGAAGAGCGCCATCACCGGGACGCTGACCACGATCGCGCCCGCCGCGAAGTGGCCCCATTGCGCGCGGTGCTCGCCGACGTAGCGCTGGAGCACGACGGGGAGCGTGAAGATCTCCTCGCGGCTCAGGAAGGTCGCGGCGAGGATGAACTCGTTCCAGGCGGTCATGAACGCGAAGAGCGCTGTCACCGCGAGTGCCGGGCGGACGGTCGGGAGCACGACCAACCGGAAGGCCTGCAGGCGGGTCGCGCCGTCGACCATCGCGGCCTCTTCGAGGTCCCTCGGGATGCCGTCGAAGGCGCCGCGGAGCTGGAAGATCGCGAAGGGCACGGCGGTGGTCGCGTAGACCAGGACGAGCCCGCCGAGGTGATCGATGAGACCGATGGCGTCGAGGAGCAGATAGAGCGGGATGGCCGCGGCCACGCCCGGGAACATCTGGGTCGCGAGCAGGGCCGAGAGGCTGGCGTCCTTGCCGACGAACCGGAAGCGCGAGAGCGCGTAGGCCGCCGGGGTCGCGATCAGGATCGCGACGAAGGCGGTGGCGAACGCGACGAGCAGCGACGCGCCGGTCTGCATCAGGAAGAGGTAGGTGCCTTCGTCGTCCTGGCGCAGCACGACCTCGCTGAGCGCGTCGAGGCTCGGGTCGCTGGGCCAGGGGATCGCGCCCGGCGGCTCGTTCGGGCTCAGCGCGAGGCTCACGACCCAGAGCACGGGGTAGAGCGCGAAGGCCACCGCCGAGAGGATGATGGCGTGGACGCCGAGCGACTTGAGCACCTTCACGTCGTCGCCCCCACCGGCGCGCGCCGCTTGGAGCGGGTGCCCACCCAGACGGTGGCGCGGGTCCAGAGCGCGAGGATCAGGAAGATGAGCACGGCATACGCCGCGGCGTAGCCATAGAGCTGGCCGCGGGTGAAGGCCCAGCGGTACGCCTCGCTGACGAGGATCTCCGTCGAGCCACCCGGCTCGCCGCCGCTGACGAGGAAGACCACGTTGAACATGTTGAAGGTCCACACCGCCCCCATCACGACGGCGGGCGCGAGCGATGGCACCAGCAGCGGGGCGGTGATCCGTCGGAAGCGTTGCCAACGGGTCGCGCCATCGACGGCGGCGGCTTCGTAGAGGTCGTCCGGGATCGACGAGAGCGCGCCGAGGGTGACCACCATCATGAAGGGGAAGCCGAGCCACACGTTGGTCGCCAGGTTCGCGGTGAACGCGGTACCGAAGTGCGCGAACCAGCTCACCGGGTCCCCACCGAGCGATTCGATGACCGCGTTCACGGCGCCGAGCTGGCGGTGGAACATGCCCTTCCAGGCGAGCGCGGTGACGTAGCTCGGTACCGCCCAGGGCAGGATCAGCAACACCCGGTAGGGCCCCTTGAAGCGGAGCTTCGGTCGGTTGAGGAGCAGCGCGAGCGCGACGCCGATGCCGAGGTGGAGCAAGAGGTTCAGGACGGTCCAGAGGACGGTGACGAGCAGCACGATGTAGAAGCTGCGATCGCCGAGGAGGTCGCCGCCGCGCGCGGTGAGGATGTCCGCGTAGTTCGCCAGGCCGACGTAGTGGAGGTCGCGGCCTCGGCCGGCGAAGAGCGACACGGCCGCGCCGACGAGCAGCGGCACGATCACCAACACCGCCACGGCGAGGAACGCGTGGGCGACCCACTTGTACGCGGGGATCGAGTGCTTGATCGCCAGGCGTACGGCGGGGTCTCGGGCCTTGTGGATCCACCAGCCGACCAGCGCGAGCATGAGGAGCCCGAAGACCAAGAGCAGCGGCATGGGGTCGCGCTCGGCCGGGGGAGGGCGGGTGTCGTCGGCGAAGTCGCGGCTCCCGGTCGCCAGCGCCTCGGCGGGCGGCGCGCCGCTTCGGAGCACACGGCGGAGCGCGCGCTGGACCGGTACGAAGGTCATGCGCATCCGCGGGTGGGTGGGCATCGGCCGTGCGCGAGAAGCGGCCCGCCGGAAGGTCGTCAGGAACTCGTCGTGGCCGAGTCGCGAGTCGCCCCACGCCTCCTCGTCGGCGACGATCTGGCGACCGACCGTCGCGCGGATCCGGGAACCACTGGTCCCAGCCAGAAACCGGATCAGCGCCTCGACCGCCTCGGCGTTGCCGCGCTCGTCACCTTCGGGCTGCGACGCGGCGAACGCGGCCTCCACCGTGAGGAAGGGCTCGAGCGGCTCGCCGCCGTCTTGCAACGGAGGCAGCGGAACCACTCGCCAGTGCAGTCCCTCCGGGAGGTCGGGCGCCAGCCAGGGCCCGCTGATCGCCGCCGCCGCGTCGCCGCTGGCAAAGAGGCGCTGCACGAGCTCGCCGGTCGCTTCGTCCGGGATGGTCCGGTCGGACACGCGCGCGGCCAGCCAGGACGCCGTTCGTTCCGCGGCCTCGCCCTCGAAGCCGTACTCGCCTTCGTCGGTCAGCAGCTGGCCCCCGAGCGAATGGAGGATCGCGGCGACGTAGTAGCCGTTCTCCGCTTCCATCACGAGGGGGAAGGTGCCCTCGGGGAGCTGCGCGCGAGCGAGCGCGTCGAGCGACTCCGGCGTCTCCGGGAGCAGGTCCGTGTTCAGGTAGAGCGCCGCACACTTGAGGCTCAGCGGCAGACCGTAGAGCGCGTCGCCCTGACGAAGCGGCGCGAGGCTCTCCGGTGGGAGCGAGTCCGGGACGTCACCGGTGATCGGGCGGAGCAGCCCGGCGTCGACGTAGGTGGTGAGTCGCTCGTGGGCGTCGATGAAGACGTCGGGGCCGCGACCGGTCGGGATCGCCGACTCGAGCTTGGCGAGGTAGGCACCGAAGGCGACGGCGAGCAGGTCGACCTCTTCGCCGGTGCGTCGCTCGAACTCGCGCACCGCTTCTCGGAGCGCGGCTTCCTCGGCGCCGCCGTAGGCATGCCAGAGCCGGATCGGCTCCGCGCGAGCAGGCAGCGCGCTGGCCAGCACCAGCGCGAGGGCGGCGAGGGCGCGGGTCATCGACGGATGCGCGCGCCGCTCTCGGGATCGAAGAGATGAACGTAGACCGGACGCAGGCGGACCTCGTCGCCGGGGGCGGGTCGCTGGTCACCATGGAGCCGCGCGACGAAGGGGTGCCCTTCGACGACGCCGTGAGCGTGGGTCGCGTGGCCCAGCGTCTCGACGACGCGGACCTCGAGCGTCAGCGGCCCGTCGGGGTCGACCACCACGTCGTGGGTGCGTAGGCCGACGGTGCAGGGGCCGCGGTGCGCGCTCTCGGAGTCGAAGGTCGCGTCGCCGACGGTCAGGGTGCCCTCCTTCGCCTCCGCGGGGAGGAACGACATCGCCGGGCTCCCGAGGAACGAGCCGACGAAGCGGGTCGCCGGCTCGCGGTAGACGTCGATGGCGGGCCCCTGCTGCTCGACGACGCCACCGTTGAGCACCACGAGCCGGTCGGCGAGGGTCATCGCCTCCTCCTGATCGTGGGTGACGTAGACCATCGTGGTGCGGAGCTGATGGTGCAGCCGCTTGATCTCGATGCGGACCTCGGTGCGAAGCGCGGCGTCGAGGTTGGAGAGCGGCTCGTCGAAGAGGAAGAGGCTCGGCCGGCGGGCGATCGCGCGGCCCATGGCGACGCGCTGGCGCTGGCCGCCGCTGAGCTCGCGCGGGTAACGGTCGAGGAGCGCCTCGAGCCCGAGCATCCCGGCCACCTCGGTGACTCTCTTGTCGATCGTCCGCGCGGGCGTCTTGCGGAGCTCGAGCCCGAAGGCGAGGTTCCGGCGCACGGTGAGGTGCGGATAGAGCGCGTAGCTCTGGAAGACCATCGCGACGTCCCGCTCCTTCGGCGGGAGGCGGGTCACGTCGCGTTCGCCGATCCGGATGGTCCCGTGGTCGGGGGTCTCGAGGCCCGCGAGGCAGCGGAGGAGCGTGCTCTTGCCGCAGCCGCTCGGCCCGACGAGCACCACGAGCTCGCCATCTTCGGCCGCGAGGTCGATCCCCTTCAGGACCGTCGTCTCGCCGAACTGCTTGCGCACGTCGGCCAGCGCGAGAGCGTTTCCATCGGGCTTCGTCGTCACGGGGCCCGCGAGCATGCCAGAGCTGCCCACGCGGGCCAATCGTGGCTTGCCGGCGGTGCCATCAGCCCGCGAAATCAGGGAAAAGCGTCCGAAACGAGATTCTGTGAGCCATCCCCGCGGGCCGACGGTACCCACGTCCATGCCGACGCCCACTCGAAGCCTCCTGCTCGCGATCGCCCTCGTCGGGTGCTCCGGGGAGATCGGAAGCCCCTCCAACACGCCGCCCGGGGTCGGTCCGGGTGGTCCGGACACCTCGCGACCGATCGTGGAGATCCGGACCTGCGCTCCGGACGAGTTCACCGCGGGGACCAACCCGGCCCGACGACTCACGAACGAGCAGTATCGCCGGTCGCTCGCGGTCGTGTTCCCTGGACTCGAGCTCCCCAGCCTCGGACTGGTCGAGCCGATTCCGGACCACACCTACGTGAACGACGTGGCCAACGCCTCGATCACCGAGCTGGTCGTGGAGAGCTACCAGCTCGCCGCCCGCAACGTCGCCCAGGCCGCCGTCGCCTCGCCCGGGTGGATGCCCTGCGGGCTGACCACGGCCGAGTGCGCGGTGGAGGTCGCCATCCAGAGCGCCGAGCGGGCGTTCCGCCGGCCCCTGGTCGACGAGGAGCTCACGCGCTTCGAGTCGTTCATCACGACGCAGGCCGCGGAGGCCGACCCCACCGAGGCGGTCACGATGTTCCTCGAGGCGCTCCTGCAGATGCCGGACTACCTCTACCTGCCGGAGATCGGCGACCCCCGCGGTGACGCTCCGCGCGGCATGGTCGCGCTCCACGGCTACGAGCTGGCGGCGCGGCTCTCCTACTTCCTCTGGAACGAGCCGCCGGACGCGGAGCTCATCGCCGCCGCCGAGAGCGGCGACCTCGGCACCGAGAGCGGCTACGAGGCGCAGCTCGAGCGGTTGCTCGCCAGCGACCAGACCAAGCAGGTCGTCGACGACTTCTTCTCGCAGTGGCTCCAGCAGGAGCAGCTCGAGCTCGCGCGGGCCTCCGAGTTCCCCGAGCTCGACGACGACGAGCTCCGCGCGGAGCTGCAGGCGTCCTATCGGGCCTACGTGCGCCACGCCTTCTGGGAGGAGGGCGACATCGACTACCTCTTCTCGAGCCGTGATGCGTTCGTGAACGACCGCCTCGCGCCCTACTTCGGCGTCGATGCGCCGGGCAGCGACACGCTGGTTCCGGTGGAGCTGCCGGAAGCGGAGCGCTCCGGCATCCTGACCCAACCTTCCGTGCTCGCGTCGACGAGCCACGGCGCGGCCCACTCGCCGATCTTCCGCGGCGTGCTCGTCCTCCGGCGAGTGCTCTGCGCGCCGCTCTCGTTCCCCGACGAGGCCCTCGAGCCGCCCGAGGTCGACAGCGAGCCGCGCACCACCCGCGAGCGCCTCGAGGAGCAGCACACCTCCGGCACCTGCGGCGTCTGCCACGACGCGATCGACGGCATCGGCTTCGCGTTCGAGCGCTACGACGCGGTCGGCCGCTACCGCGAGACGGAGTATGGCCAGCCGGTCGACTCCAGCGGTTCGGTGTCCGGCCTGGACTTCACCGACGCCATCGGCCTGGTCGACGCGCTCGAGGGTGACCTCCGGGTCGAGCAGTGCCTCTCGACGCACTTCTTCCGCTACGCGCTCTCGCGCAACACCGAGATCGACGACCAGTGCCACATCGCCGAGGTCGCCAGCGCCCTCGCCGAGGACGGTGACCTGCGTGGTGCCCTGCGCGCGGTCGCCAGCAGCGACGCCTTCCGATTCGCCCCTGCCGAGTGAGAGACACCATGACCACCAAGACCAACCGACGAACCTTCCTCGAGACCCTCGGCGCCGGGGCCGCCATCACCGCGCTCCACGCCGGTGGCGTCATCCCCAAGGCCAAGGCGCAGACCACTCGCCCGCTGCGGATCATCTTCTTCCACGACGTGACCGGGCTCTGCCGCTACCGGCTGAACCGCGGCATGGACGGCGACTCGCCCTTCACCGCCGGCGCCGGCTGGCAGCTCGCCGAGCCCTTCGCGCCGCTGGCGCCCTGGAAGTCGCGCATGACCGCGGTCCACGGCATCGACGTGCCCTGCAACTACAGCGACCCGATCAGCCCCGGCAACGCACACGCTCATGGGCAGACCGCCTGCCTCACCGGCGCGCACCGCTCGGCGGCCTACGCGGCGGGGGCGATCTCGATCGATCAGTTCATCGCGGGCCAGCTCGCGGCGAGCACCCCTCGACCGCTCTCGTCGCTCGAGCTGGCCGTCGTGCACTCGACCTCCTACCAGCACACGGACGGCGGCACCTACACCGCCGGCGGCCGCAAGGTGCCCTTCCTCTCCGACCCGACGCGGGCGTGGGACCGGGTCTTCAGCATGTACACGCCGCCGGCGCCCAGCGACCCCGGGGACCCGCCCCCGGTGATGGACGACCGGCCGCAGCAGCGCCGCGCGGCGATCGACGCGCTCGTCATGGAGCAGACCACCCGGCTGGTCTCGAACCTCGACGGTCGCGCCTCCGGCGTGACGATCGGTCGCTACCAGGAGCAGCTCCGCGACATGTACGATCGTCAGTCGCTCTCCGGCGGCGGCCCCGTCACGTCGCCGGGTGGACCGGCCACCATCGACGTGCCCGAGCGCGGTGTCGTGGCGGACGCCTGGTCCGGCAGGGGCGGCGACGTCGGCACCTGGCAGACCACCGCCGAGTGGATGCCGAAGCTCGCCGCGGCCGCGCTCCACGCCGACCAGACGCGGGTCGTCACCATCCGCATGCATCAGCCGCCCGGCGCCATGTTCGGCTTCAGCGGCGACTGGCACGAGGACCTGGTCCACCTCGCGAGCAAGGGCTTCCCGCCGAACGCGACGCTGCTCCGGCAGATCACCGACTTCGAGCGCATCAAGATGGAGGTCCTGGCGAACCTCCTCACCGAGCTCGAGTCGCGCGACGACGGGGGCGGCACGACCCTCCTCGACAACACGCTGGTGATCTACTGCGGTCAGCTCGGCGACGGCTGGCACCGGAACCACGACTACCCGTGGCACATCATCGGCGACGCGCAGGGTTACTTCCGGACCAACCACGCGGTCGTCTATCCGCGCCATCGTCTGGTCGACGGGCGCGCCGACACCTCTCGCGTGATCGCCCGGAGCGACGCCAACCAGTACAACAGCCTCGCGCGCTCCAACAACGACTTCTGGCGGACCATCGCGAACGCGATGGGCATCGGCATCGACAGCTTCGGTCTCCGAAGCGTGAACGAGGGGCCGATGACGGAGCTGCTCGCCTAGCTCGACCCAGCGATGCACGCGTAGGTCACCCCACACACACATCGACCTCCGCTCGGCCGGCCGTCGCGCAATGATGCGCGGCGGCCGTGTCGATCGTGGCGCCCGGTCGACATCGCGGAACGGGTCAGTCGATCGGCGCCGCGAGCACGGGCGTCAGCTCGTCGCGGGCTTCGAAGTCACCCTGGCCGAGCTGGCCGTTCCAGTTGGCGCCGGCACACCAGACCGTTCCGTCGCGGCGGAGCGCGCAGGTGTGGAAGCGGCTCACGGCCACGGCTTCCCAGTCGTCGCGCGTACCTACACGCGTCGGCAGATCGCGCGGCTCGCGGTCGGCGAGGGCGAGCTGCCCGTCGGCGTTCTGCCCCCAGCACCAGAGCTCACCGGCGCCGCGGATGCCGCAGCTGTGGAACGTGTCGGTCGCGACCAGCCGCCAGTTGTCGGCGTCGCCCACCTGGACCGGAGTCGTGTAGACGCCGATACCGGGGAGACCGAGCGAGCCGACCTCGAGATCGTTGCCGTCGAGGCCGAACGCCCAGAGCGTCCCGTCGAGGCGGATCGCGAGCGCCTGATCCTGACCGACCGCGAGCGCGTCCCAGTCGGTGTCGGTGCCGACCGCGCTCGGGGTGGTGATGCGAACCGGTGCGCCCTCGCCCTGGCCGAGCTGGCCGGTGGTGTTCCGCCCCCAGCAGAGGAGCGCGCCCGTGGTCTGGATGGCGCAGGTGTGCCCCTGGCCGAGTCCCACGGTCTGGAAGCGGAGCTCCGGCGCGACGGCGACGGGACGCGGCTCGCTCGTGCTGCCGGCCACCGTGAGCTGACCTTCTTCGTTGTTGCCCCAGCAGTGGAGCGCGCCATCGTCGGTGATGACACAGCTGTGGTCGAAGTGGGCCGCGATCTGGACTGCGGGCGCGGGCAGCGCGACGGGCGAGACGTCTGCGCTCGAGGCGGTGCGCCCGTCGCCGAGCCGGCCGTCCGCGCCGCTGCCCCAGCAGTGGACGACCGAGTCGCTGATGCCGCAGGTGTAGCGATAGCCGGCTGCCACGTCCGTCCACTCGCCGCCGATGCCCACGGGGGTCGTGGACGGGCGCGATTCGGGCTGCGCGAGCTCGTAGTCTCCGTTGCCGCCCCAGCACTGGAGGTTGCCGCCGGCGATGACGCAGCTGTGTCCCGAGCCGCAGCTGAGCAGTCGGCCGCCCTGGAGCACGTCGCCCTCGGTCGGGCCGAGGACGCTGACGCCATCGACGCAGCCGACCACGAGAAGGAGCAGCAGCGCCCGCTTCACCGCTCCCACCCCACCATGAGGCCGCCGTGGAACCCGAGGCCCGTCGCGCCGGTGATCGCGGAGCTGTCGTCGCGCGCCTCGACGCCGGCGATCGGTGCGCCGATGCCGAGGTCCACCATCAAGAGCAGCGGGCCGAGCGAGAGGCCCCAGCGCAGCGAGAGCTTGGTCGAGACCAAGAGGCCGCTCCCATCCGTGGCCGAGGAACCCTCGTTCGCCTCGGCCCGGTAGCCGACCCACGCCGTCCGGAGGCCGAGCGCCAGATCGAGGTGCACCGTCCGATGCGCACGCAGCAGCTCGATCGCCAGACCGGCTTCGCCGCCGGCCGAGACCGACCACACGTCGCCACGTTCGCTGCGGCGGCTCGGCGCGCGCCGTCCACCGGCCGCGAGCTCGAGCGAGAGCCGTGACTCGCCGAGCCGGAGCTGGAACACCAGGTCGCCTCCCAGGTGGATGTCGCCACCGGTGTATCCCTCGCCACCGCCGCGCGCGAGCAGTCGCCAGCGCGCCGGAGGAGCGCGCTCCGTCACCCGTTCGGGCGTCAGGTGTCGCTCGAGCGTCGCGGCGACGACCGCCGGTGCCTCGGGCGCATGGTCCAACGTCAGCTCGGCCCAGCTCGCCCGAAGCAGCTCGTCGGCGCTGGTCGCGATCACCACGGGCCAGGTGTCGCGCGGCACGCCGCTGAGCGCGACCTCGCGCTTCACCTCTTTGCCGGTGACGTCGTCGACGATGCGAATCGTGACCCGATCGGCGGCCGGTGCGTCGACGTGCACCGTGGCGAGGATGCCCGCGGCGCCGTCGGCCATGTGCACGAGCTCGAAGCCTTCGTGCCGCACGTTCGCCGCCAGATCGGCTCGGACGCCGACGCGCGTCGGGTCGTCCCACTCTCCGTGAAGCGCGAGCGCGACGCGCTTCGGCTCGTCCGCGCGCGCCGACGGCACGAGCGTGAGCACCGTGAGGAGCAGGGCGACCCCGCGAATCATGGAGCGCAACGTCGCACGACTGCCGCGCGATGCACACCCTCCGGATAGCGTTCGAGGTACTGCTCTCGCGCGCGACGGCAGTCCGCGCTGCGCCCGGACGCGTCGTAGGCCTCGACCAAGCGGGCCAGCGCGTCGGCTCGATTGGGCCCGCTGCGCGCGGCGATCCGAAGCGGCGCGATGGCGCGCGCGGGTTGTCCCAGATCGAGTCGGAGTCGGCCCAGCGCGAGGGCGGCGACACCGGCTCGCGAGTCGCGGCGATGGTGCCGCAGGAGCGCGGCGTACTGCTCCGCGGCCTCCTGATCGTTGCCCGCCTGGTGTGCCTCACGCGCGCGAGCGAAGAGGACCGACGCAGCCGGCACGCGCGGCGCGGAGCGCTCCGCTTCGACCTCGGGCTCGAGGGTCTCCGGGGTCTCGGCCTCCGCCTCTGGGGCTTCCGGCGGCTCGTCGCTTCGATAGCGGTCGCCGGCGTGGAGCACCCGGTTCCCTTCCGGGTCGCGTACCTCGACGGCGCCTCGCTCGACGATGACTTCGATCGCGTCGCCATCGCGGCCGACCCAGAAGCGGGTGCCGACCACTCGCACGGCGACGTTGTCGGCCATCACTCGGAACGCCCGGCTCGGATCGTGCGCGACGTCGAAGCGCGCGCGACCGCTGCGGAGCCCCAGACGGACCTCGGTGGGTTCGGCCGCTTCGGCCTCGAGGGCGGTGGCGGCCTCCATGAGGATCTCGGTGCCGTCGGCGAGCTGGACGGTCGTCGCGGTCTCGGTGGCGGCGAGCACGTCGCCCGCGGCGAGGGCATCGTCGCCGTGCCAGGGGATGGCGACCAGGAGGGCGGCGGTCGCGGCGAGGCCGAGCGCGAGGAGTGCCCAGCGCTTGCGGCGCTTCGCCGCGCGGCGCTCGCGGATCTGTGCCCACTGCTTCCGCTCCGCGATGTCGTCCATCGGACGCGGCAGGTGCTCGGCGAGTGATCGGGGTTCAGTCATACCGGCCTCCCTTGGCCGAGTGGCGCGGAACGCGCGCGAGATTCTCTTGGAGCCGTGTCTCCGCCGCGCTGAGCCGGCGTTTGACGGTCGCGAGCGAGATGCCCATCTGCTCTGCGATCTCGCCGAGTGGGAGCGCCTCGACCCGCCGAAGGATGAGGGCCACCCGCTCCTGCGCGGGGAGTTGGTCCACGATGCCGTAGACCGCCCGCAGCTCGGCGGCTGCGTCGGGTGGGGTCGACGGGGAGATCAGCCGATCCAGGTCCACTGCCTCCGAGCGCGCCAGGCCCAGTCGCTGCCGCAGCCCCCGCCGGCGGAGCTTCTTGTGGGCCTGTCGGATGGTGATACCCCCGATCCACGACCGGAAGGCTCCCGGGTTCTCGAGTCGCGAGAGTCGGTCGAACGCCAGGATGAAGACGTCCTGCACGAGGTCCTCGACCTCCGGATCGTGAGGCATGAGCCGCCACGCCATGCCGTTCACCATGCGTGCGTGTCGCTTGTAGAGCGCCTCGAGTGCCCATGACTCCCCCTCCCGCGCGGATCGCACCAGATCCGCGTCGCTCATCTCTCGACCCTCGGGAACCTCGTCGAGGTCCATCTCCACGGAGGCCTCCGCTGTGCTGCTGCTCGCCATCAGACCGGTCGATCGTGAGTACCTCGAGAGCGGACGAGTGGCTCAGGACGGCCCACAAAAATGTCGTGGGACGAAAGCGACGTGATCGTCAGTGGTTAGCGCGTTCGCGCGTTGGGGCTAGGCTGCGGTCGTGCGACTGCGTGTGCATGGGGTCTGGCCTTTCGAGTCGAGGCACCTCCACCATTTCGGCTCGTCGGTTCGCAGCCAGGGGTTCGACTGGATGATGGAGGAGGTTCGGGGGGTCGACCCCGGCGTCGCGTCGGTCGACGACTGCTTCTTCGTGCTGGCGGCCGCGGTGCTCGCCTCGACCGCCCTCGGGCGGCCCACCCCGGATGTCGGGTCCTGGCACGAGGACCTGGTGGCGGAGCACGAGTGGGAGCCTTCGTCGGCGGAAGCGGCCCACCTGGCCGAGCTCGTGGGAGGCATCGCGCAGGGCTCGTCGCTTCGGAAAGGGTTCGAAGCGCTCGAGGGGCTGGAGCCAGGGATCACCGAGGAATGGGTCGAGGCGATGGCCAGCCTGAGGCAGCGACTCCTCGAGTCCGGGTGAGCGTGCCGCACCCCCGCGCTATGGTTCGCTCATGCGGATTCCAATGGATCGGCTGAGCCGCGAGGCCCTGCTCGGGGTGATCGACGACTTCATCCTGCGCGAGGGCACCGACTACGGCCATGGAGAGCCGAGCCTGGAGGAGAAGCGGGCGACGGTGATCCGGCAGCTCCGGTCCGGGAAGGCGCACGTGGTCTTCGACGGCGAGACCGAGACCTGCTCCATCGTTCGCGAGGAGCGATGACGCGGGGTGCGTGGCTCGCGCTCATCGGTCTGGCGGCCTGCCTGCCCGACACGAGCGACTTCGGCGGCGGCTCCGACGCCGGGCCGACGAACGATGGCGCGGTGGACGCGTCCGTCGATGCGCGCGTCGACACCGACTCGGGCGAGCCCGACCTCGGCGACGATCCGCTCGCCGGCTGCGACCCACTCCTGCCCTGCATCCGCTCCTGTGACGAAGCGCTCTTCGAGTCGCTGCTCTGGCAGCCGAGCTTCGACGCCTTCCCCGACGACATGACCTTGGTGTCGGGCACCGTCTTCGCGGACAGCGACTCGTTGGTCTTCGAGCGCGACGAGATGGACACCTTCTCGACCGCCCGGAGCAGCGCCGGCTTCTCGGACGCGCTGCTCTGTACCCGCTTCCGCATGCCCGGCGGTGGCGAGGGCGTGAGCGCCAACCTCTTCGCGGTCGGTTTCCTCACCGGCTCCGGGGGCGTCGAGCTCTTCCTCGACGGACGCGAAGAGGAGCTCCACTTCCTGAGCGCCGAGGTCCTGCCCGATGGCGTGCTGCTCGGGACCGCGCCCTACGCTTGGGAGGCGGCGCACGAGTTCGTGGTGCTCATCTACCTCAGCGGCACGACCACCTACGCCGAGGTGCTCGACCTCGCGACCAGCGAGAGCTTCGCGTTCCCGGGGACCTATCGTGGCGAGATGCGCCCCGGCTTTGCATGGTTCAGCGCGGGCGAGCCGAAGGTCCTCGAGCCCATCGTGGTGCTCGAGGCGAAGGTCGGTCGCCCCTCCGCGAGTGCGCTCGCCGCGATGGAGTAGTCAGGGGTCGGCGCAGTCGATGGTCCGGAGGGTGATGGCTCTCGGTGGGCGCCGACCGGTGTCGCTCTCGACCACGACGTGGTGTCCGGTCGCCCCTCCGAGTGCGACGTCGAAGCGCCCCGTCAGCTCGACGGGCTCCGCCGCCCAGCGTCGACCGGGATACGCGAGGCCGAAGGAGGCGTGTCCCTCCAGCGTCTGGAGCAGTGGCGCGAGCGGCCCGTCGCTGGCGTCCGGGTCGAGCGCGCGCGGGTCCTCCACGAGCTCACCGCTGCGGTCGACCTCGACGACGTGGGGCGTGTCCCGGGTCGAGTAGTGGATGCGGGCGTGGCCGTTCGCGAGGAGCTCGAGCTGCTCCCCGCTCGCGCGCGGAAGGCGAAGCCGTACGCCAGGGGCGTCGCCGAAGTGGAGGAAGTCGGCGGACCCACGCTCACCCGGCACCCGCACCCACGCCACCGTGTCCCGTCCCCGAGCGGCGAGCGCGACGATCTGGGGTGGCTCCGCCTCGCCCCGTTCTTCGAGGCCGTGGGCGAGGTCACCGATCGTCTCCCGCGTGATCGTACCGTCCTCACCGAGCGTGAAGCGCTCGAGCACCGGTGGCAGGTACGTGTGGGCGCGCAGCACCAGCAGGCTGTCCTCGGTCGTCGCAGTGAGCCCGGTCGCCCACTCGACGGTCTCCTGCTCCAGCGGCTCGCCCATCGGGTGGCCATCGCGGTCGAGCACCTGCAGGTAGAGGCACTTCCGGAGCCCTCGGCGGTTCGGGCAGATGGTGTGGGTGACGAGCACGAAGTGGTCACCGACGGCGTTCAGTCCGTGGGGGTACCAGAGGTCCGAGGCGCTGGTGAGCGAGACCGCGACTCGCTCGCCGTGCGGCTCCCGGTCGCGGAGCGCGCGCACGGTGATCGTGTCCTCGTCGTGTGCCCAAGCCACGACGCCTCCCTGGGACGTGAGCGCGACCGCCACGTTCTTCGGCCGACGACTGTTGCTGGTCCCCAGCTCGACCGGCTCACCCAGCTCACACGCTCGAGGGGTGAGCTCCGGTGTCACCTCGGGTTCGGGGCTCGCCTCGGCCTGTGGTTCCTCATCGGCCTGTGGTTCCTCATCGGCCTGTGGTTCCTCATCGGCCTGTGGTTCCTCATCGGCCTGTGGTTCCGCTTCGGTTCGGGCAGAGCCGGTGGGCTCCTCGGTCGGAGGCGCTTCCGGCTCCGCTCGTCCGTCGTCGCTGCACGCCATGAGAAGCGCGAGAAGGGGGAGCCACCGCATGTCGCGAGCATAGCGGGGCTCGGCGCCTCGGTGGTCAGACGATGAGCCGGGTGTCCGCCATGAGCAGGTCGCCCATCGGAACCAGGTCGAGGATGCGCTCGGAGTCGTTCGAGAAGCAGGTGGGCGGCTGACAGCCGTCCGCGGCGCCGAGGTTGGGGTCGCCGGTGAAGTAGATCTGGGTGACGAGTCGGACCACGCCGCCGGGCTCGCTCACGCGCACGTGCAGGTGCGCGGGGCGCGGCCCGGTCGCGGTCTCGTAGTTGCCGGGCACGATGGTGTCGAAGGCGAAGCTGCCATCGTCGCCCGTGATCAGGTGGCCGCGGAGCCGGAAGTCCGCGCCGGCGTCGTAGTAGTTGCCCAGCACGTCGGCCTGCCAGAGGTCGATGCGCATGCCGGCGAGGGGCGCGCAGCCTTCGTCGGCGAGGACGCCGGCGAAGAGGAGGCGGTCGCCCGGCTCGTCCACGGCTGCGACGGATGAGCGATTGGGGGCACCGGCCTCGAAGAAGGGACCGAGGGCGTCGGAGCTGGTGGGGAGACACCCGTCTGCCCCGTCGCGAACGAACGAGTCTCGGAGGGTGGATGAATCCCTGGGGAGGGGTCCGAGGTCGAGCGGCGCGACGCCGCCATCGTCGCCACAGGCGGCCAGCGCTCCGAGCGGGGCGAGCCCGAGGAGTCGAAGGAGCTCGCGGCGAGGAAGTCGGTCGGTCATGGGGAGCACTCTGCCGGGCACGGACCCATCACGCCCATAGCGATCCTTCATGCGACCCATCGCCTGAGCGTATGACTTCAGTCTTCGTACGTCGATGGGTCGGCCGCGGCCTCGCCGAAGGTGTCGGCCTTCACCGCGCCGCGCTCGCCCATGGGCTCGGGCTCGCCGCTGGTGGTGTCCCGGAGCGTCTGGGCCTCGAGCTCCGCGTCGACCTCGGCCCCGAGGAGCACCGCGAAGGCGGACACATAGAACCAGACCATCAGCACGATGACGCCGCCGATGGCGCCATAGGTGTTCTCGTAGTCGCCCCAGATGGAGACGTAGAACGAGAAGCCGTACGAGAAGACGAGCCAGAGGATGGACCCGAGGAAGGCGCCCGGAGTGAGCCAACGCCAGCGCGCGTTGCTGCGCTTGGGGCCGTAGCGATAGAGCACGGCGAGCGCGAACGTCATGCCGCCGATCAGCATCACGAAGCGCAGGACCTCGCCGATGATTCGCTTCGTTCCGCCGAGGTGCAGCCAGCCGAAGAGCGAGGGGGCGCCAGCGACGAGGAAGAGCATCAGCACACCACCGAAGACGCCGACGACCGTGAGGCCGAGCGCGAGCAGACGCTGCGACCACCAGGTCCGCTTGCGCTTCTCGTCGTAGGCGATGTGAATGCCGGTGAGCAGCGCGTCGACGCCGCGGCTGCCGGAGAAGAGCGCGAACCCGAGGCTCACCAACAGGCCGGTGCCGAGCGTCTGCCCGTCGGTGGCGACCAGCGCCTGCACGCGCTCGGCGAGGGTCTCGGCGGCTTCGCCGGGCACGAGCTCGTAGAGCCGGCTGATGTGATCCTGGGCGGTCGCCCGGTCCGTGATGAGGCCGTAGGTCGCGACCGCGGCACCGAGGAGCGGGAAGACCGAGAGCACCGCGTAGAACGCGACGCCCGCGGCGACGATGCTGACGTTGTCGCGCCCGAGCTGCCGCCAGGTGCGGCGGAGGACGTCTCTCCAGCCGGCGAGCGGGATCTGCGCCGGTCGTGTGGCATCCCGCCCCCGATCCCCGCGGGAGGTGACGAGCGCGTCTTCGTCAGCATCGGTCGGCACGGTCCATCTCTTGGGCCGAGGTCGGCGCGGCGCCAGTGCACGGTGACCTCGGCCTCCAGGTTGGCTACGATGACGGCATGGCGGCGCACAAGCTCTTTCACGCGATCGTGATCGTGGGCGCGAGCGTCACGGGCGGCTGTCACGACCCCGAGCCACGGAGCGAGACACCGGTGGAGCCGGGGGCGACGGAGCCGGAGGGCGGCGATCGGCAGCCGGAATCGGGATCGGACGACGGCGATCGGCTCGCGGAGTCGGCGGACGGCGATCGGCCATCGGAGCCGGATGACGGCGATCGGTTCGCGGAGTCGGAGTCGGAGTCCGGGTCGGAGTCGGAGTCGGACTCGGACTCGGCGCGGCAGACCGCGTCCGCAATGGCGACCATGGCCTCGATGCGCAGCACGATGACCTCGCTCACCACCGGCGACCCCGACGATCCCGACGACGGGATGCTCCTCATCCTGTGAGCGTCCGGCGCGCGCTCCCCGACCACGACCCCGCGATCGCCGAGCTCGACGAAGCCACGCGGCTGACCCTCGCAGCCCTCTGGGAGGAGCGCGCCCGCTCGGAGATCAACACCGGCTCCGCGTTCGCGCGCGTGCTCACCGGGCTCTACGAGGTGGGCGCCGAAGCCAGCGTGCTCGACCTCGCGGGCCGCGCATGCACCGACGAGGTCCGACACGCGGGGCTCTGCGCCGAGCTCGCCGGTCGCTACCGTGGTGAGGCGGCGCGACCGCTCGAGCCGAAGCGCGTGCACATGCCGACTCACGTCGGTGCGCCCCGTGCGCTCCTCCCGCACCTGCACGTCGTGGGGCTCTGCTGCATCAACGAGAGCATCGCGGCCGCGTTCCTCGACGCCTGTCTCGCCGAGGCCCGAGCCGAGTCGGTGCAGGTGATGCATCGCGAGCACCTCGCGGACGACGTCGCCCACGCGCGCGTGGGCTGGGCGCATCTGGCATCACGCGCGGTCGACGACGACACACGCCGGCAGATCGGCGAGCTCGTGCCCCGCTTGCTGTACGCGAACCGCGAGGCCTGGCGCGATCGCATCGCCACGCTTCCCGAGCACGGAGTCCCGGGTCACGCTTATCCCGCCCGCGCCGCGCTCATGGCGGTGGTCGACGACGCGATCGACGCCATCGTGCGACCCGGCTTCGACGCCGTCGGCGTCAGTGTCCGACGTTGAGGTCGGCCAGCGCGTGGCCGTCCTCGGTCACCACCACGTGGGTGGGTCCGAGCGGTGCACCGAGCGCGACCTGGTTGCCGAGGATCGACGTGGCGAAGGTGCTCCAGGGCGCCGGCGCGACGACGAGGCCGATCCGCTCGCCGGGGTGAGCCGCCGCGAGGGTGGAGAGGTGCCCTCCGAGATCGGCTTCGGCGTTGCCCTTCATCGGAGCGTCGTACGCGTAGGCTTCCGGTACGAGGGCAACCACCGTCGCGCCCTGCTCGAGCCGCTCCTGGCCCCACGAGGGCAGCGGTCCGACGTGGGTCGCGTCGTTGTAGCGGAGCAGGGTGGGGCGGTCGCCGTCGTAGCGAATGGTGGTCATCGCCGTGTTGGCCACGTTGCCGAGCCGCCGCCGGTCGCGACCGACGCCGAAGAGCACGCCGACCAGGCTGGCGATCACTCCGCCGTGGGCGAACACGGCGGCCCGCTGACCGGGCTCGAGCTCCGCACGTAGGTCCTGGTAGGCGCCGTTCACCCGCTGGGCGAGATCGAGCCACGACTCGGCCCCGCCGATCTTGATCGGCTTGCCCTGCTTGAGCGCATCGATCTGCTCCGGGAACGTCTCTTTCACCTCTTCGCGGGTGAGGCCCTCCCAGTCACCGACGTCGATCTCCCGCCAGCGCGCGATCAGCTCGGGCTCCATCCCGATCCGAGAGCCGACGGCGCGCGCGGTGTCGGCCGCGCGGCTCAGGTCGGACGAGAGGAAACGATCGAAGGACGCCCCGCTCAAGCGCTCGGCGAGCGCCTGGGCCTGCTCGACTCCGTGCTCGCTCAGCGGCGAGTCGCCGTGACCCTGCCAGTGCCCGGTCACGTTCGAGACGGACTGCCCGTGCCGGATCAGCGTGATCTCGACGGCGGAGCCGAGGTCGGGGAGCGCGTGGACCACGCGCGAGCTCAGCCCTTCTTTCGGGGCTGGATGACCTCGTCGATGAGGCCGTATTCCTTCGCCTCGTCGGCGGTGAGGAACTTGTCGCGCTCGGTGTCGTTTTGGATGGTCTCCACGCTCTGACCGGTGCGCTCGGCGAGGATCTCGTTGAGCTTCGTCTTGAGCTTGATGGTCTCGCGCGCGTGGATCTCGATGTCGGTCGCCTGACCCTGGTAGCCGCCGAGCGGCTGGTGGATCATCACCCGGCTGTGCGGGAGCGCCCGGCGCATGCCCTTCTCGCCGGCGGCGAGCAGGAACGCGCCCATCGAGGCGGCCTGGCCGAGGCACACGGTCGCGACCGGGCAGCGGATGTACCGCATGGTGTCGTAGATCGCGAGACCGGAGGTGATCACCCCACCCGGGCTGTTGATGTAGAGCGTGACCTCCTTGTCGGGGTCCTCGCTCTCCAGGAAGAGCAGCTGCGCGATGATGGCGTTCGCGACGTCGTCCTGCACCTGGGTGCCGAGGAAGACGATGCGGTCCTTCAGGAGCCGGCTGTAGATATCCCACGCCCGCTCACCGCGGTGCGTGGTCTCGACGACGTTCGGGATCAGCATGAGTGCTCGGACGATAGCACCGACGGCTCGTTACGAAAGTCCCGCGTCGTGGGGCCGCTCAGTCGTCGTTCATGTCCCAGGTGTCCATGAGCCAGGAGAGCAGGTCGGACTCGGCCTCCTCGATGCCGTCGACCGCGGCCAGACCGACCAGAACGCCGTACATCCACCCACGGACCTCGGGGCGGACCTCCTCGACCAGGCCGCCCAGCTCGTCCATCTCGATGGTCTGGGCCTGGGCCATCTGCGACCAGAAGTCCGTGGCGCCGACCTCGCGGGCCAGGGCGGCGACGGCGTCGACCTCGCCGGGGGAGAACTGGCCATCCATTCGGACGACCAAGCGCACCAGGCCCGCGAGGGCGAGCTGTTCCTGCTTCTCGAGCTGATCGAACTGCACGAGCCGAGCATACCCGATCGGGGCCGCTTCGGATCCATTCGGCTCAGCGGAGGTGGACGCGGACGCGCTCACCGGTCGCGGCGGCGGCTTCGCTCACCGCCGCTTCCAGCCGTGCGGCGACGGTGTCCGCGGGTGCGCCGGGCACCACCCCCACATGGGCCTCCATCGAGCGACCGGCGCCGTTGGGGATCTCCAGCGCCCGCACGGCTTCCAGCGCGGCCTCGCCGAGCGCCGGTCCCTTGGCGTACTCGATGGCGAAGAGGAACTCGTCGCCGCGGCCACGCGCGAACGTCGCTCCCATGCGTGCCGTCAGCCGGCGCAGGGTCGCCTCGACCTTGGCGAGCATCAGGTCGGTCTCCACCGGACCGTGGCGTCGCAGGAACGCGCGGGTCCCGTCCACGTCGAGCCCGACGATGGCGCCGGTGCCGAATCGAGCACGGAGCGCCGGCCACTCGTGGTCGGGCCGGTACGCGGCGACTCGCCACTGCGGTTCCTGCCAGCTGGCCTCGGCGCACACGTGGTGAGGCTCGGCCAGCCGTCCGGGCGTCGCCTCCCGTGCGACGTAGACGAAGCCTCTGGACTCGTCCCAACCACCGATGACCTTCAGGGCGGTGGCCGCGCGCGCAGCCATCATCACGGCCGCTGGGATCTCGAGCGAGCGAGAGGCCACGCCGAGCACGGCGGCGCCTTCGGCCTCCGCGTCGAAGAAGACGATGACCGAATGGCGCTGGAGCAGGGCCTGGGTGAGAGGCCCACGGACGCCGGGATCGTGAGGCGCATCCATGAGCGCGACGCTGGTCTCCTCCACGTCGACGATGTGGAAGACGTTCTTGCGGGGCGCGCTGGTCGCGCCGCGGTAGGGGCCGCCGCCCATGGTCGTGGTCCCGCGACTCCGAACCTCGATCGCCATGCCATCGTCGCTCACCAGGCCGAGCTCGTCGCGGAGGCGGACGCGAAGGTGGGCGGTGTTGCTCGAAGAGCCGATCACGAGGGCTTCAACCGGGTCAGGCCATACGCGAGGTAGAGGAAGCTGGCCGAGAGGCCCGCGGCCTGCAGCTCGAGCGGGTAGTCCGGGAAGATCACCTGCAGACCCGCGGCGAGCCCCAGGATGATGGCCCCGGGCACGAAGGCCGGGAGCACGAAGAGACCGAGGATCACCGTTCCCCCGCCCTTCAGGAAGAGGTCGAGCGGCAACGACTGGGCTGCGGTCAGACCGAGCCCGTAGGCGAGCGCCATGGAGGTGAAGGGCGAGAGCGCCGCGAGGATCATCACGCTCGCCATCTTCCGGCTCATCGCGTTGGTGCCCGCGCGGACCCGGACGCTGATGAAGGTGGCCACCACGAAGACCGCGTTGATCAGCCCGAGCTCCAGCCAGCCGAGCGTCCAGTAGCCCGCTCGCAGCAGGAAGCCGCCGGCGCCGCCAACGATGATGAACGAGATGGCGTAGAGCCAGATCCGCGTGCGGTGGTTTCGCGCCCACTCGGCGAGGTCTCGTTCGGCGGCCTCGTCGCGAAGCGACACGAGCTCGCGTGCCTCGCTGTCCTGTCGATGGCGCGCTTCCTCGATGCGTGCGTCGAGGGCTTCGTTCGGCTCGCTCCGTTGGGCGGCCCAGGCGGCTGCCGCGATCGGGTTCCGGTCCGCGAGCTCTCGCTCGCAGAGCGCGTCGAGGCAGTGGTCCAGACCCTCGCGGAGTCGCTCGCTCCCCTTCCAGAGCGAGAGCGCGCTGCGGAACGACGAGCGCGCCTCCACCAAGTCGGCGCGCGGGTCCTCGCTCTCGCCGTGCGCGACCGCCGCGAGCAGCGCCTCGGCGCGACCGGCGATCTGCAATGCGTCGCGGTGCACCACGAACTCGCCCAGCGCGGCCCGGAGCTCGGCCACGCTCGCGTAGCGATCCTCGGGCTTGTACGCCATCGCCTTGGCGATGATGTCCTGGAGCTCGGGCGGCGTGCGCGGGGGCCGGCGGGGGCTACGGTCGATGAGCACCTTGGCCATCATCTGCCGCGGTGTCGGCGCGTCGTTGGGGGCCTGGCCCGAGAGCGCTTCGTAGAGCATGCCGCCGAGCAGGTAGACGTCGGTCCGTGGGGTGAGCACGCCGCCCGACGCCATCTCCGGCGACATGTACGCCGGCGTGCCGCCGAAGGCTGCTTCTCCCGCCGCGGCCTCCTCGACGCGCACGGCGATGCCCCAGTCGAGCACGTAGACCTCGCCGAACTCGCCGAGCATCACGTTTTCGCTCTTGAGGTCGCGGTGGATCCAGCCACGGGCGTGCGCGAGCTCCATCGCGCGGCAGACCGCGATGGCGATCTCGAGGTTGCGGAGCACTCGGTCGCCATCACCCCAGAGCTCGTGGTCCGGGTCCTGGAGCAGCTCGTGCCAGCTCGCGCCCGTGACCTTCTTCATCACGATCACGGCCTCGCCGCGATCGTCGTGACCGAGCGCGTGCACGGGCACGATGCTCGGGTGCTCGAGCCGACCGGCGATGCGCGCCTCGCGCATCATCGCGCTGCGCATGCGCGGGTTCGGGTCCTTGGCCTGCTTGATGGCCACCTCACGGTCGAGCGAGCGCTGCAGCGCTCGCTCGACGATCCCCATCCCGCCGGCGCCGAGGACACCCAGGCGCTCGAACTCCGCGCCATCGCCTTCGAACGGCAGGGTGGGCAGCGTGCTCTCGTCGAAGCTGCCGCCCTGATCGGCCCGGATCGTGGCTCGCGGATCGACGATCGTGGGGTCGGTCGCCTCGCGGGCGAGCGTCAGCGCTTCCGACCCATGCTCACCCATCGCGGGGGAGTCTTACGCGAGCAGCGCGCGGGCGCTAGGGTCAGCGGCCGGGGACCGGCATGCCGGGCGCCCAGACCAACGGGGAGCCGGGGTTGGCGCTCGCGACACGCACTCGAACGCGGACGTTCGGCTCCACCAGCGGCTGCACGCGGATGGGCTGGACGACCGGCTGAACGGGCCGGGTCGGCGGACGCAGCGCCACGACGACGCTCGGGTCACCGGTGGGCTGGACGGCTGCGTTCAGGGGCACGCCGTGCTGGCCGCGCCAGACGAGGAGTCGCTCGAGGGCCACGTCGAGGCTGCGCTCACGGTTGCGGGCGAGGGTGGCCGCGACCTCGCGGAAGCGCGCCTGGAGCCGGAGCTTCTCGTCATCCTCCTGCACGGGGATCGGACGGGGATCGTCGAAGCCGATGAAGTCGTAGGGCTCCTGGATCTGGTCGATCTCTTCCTGGGTCAGACCGCTCGAGAGCATCCAGGCCATCAGCGGGCCCTGATGGACGTTCACGAAGCGGAGGTAGTTGTCGCGCTCCGCCGTCTGCTGTACCAGGCCCATCAGGCCGTCGAGGGCCATCAGGTTCGCGGCGGCGCAGATCTTCCCCTCGTCGTCGATCATCACGTTCAGCATCCCGGGCCGGACGTGGTTGTCGGGGAACGCGCCGTTCCGAGCGTACTGCCGGAAGCGCTGGAGGTTGAGGGCCCGCCGCGCCGCGAGCTGCGCTCGCAGCTGGGCGCGCTCGCGCGGTGAGACGCCGGGCTGAACGATCACCCGCCCGGGGGTCACCACCGGCAGCGGTTGGATCACCACCTCTTGGGCGGCGGCCGGTCCGGCCAGGGCGAGGGAGGAGAGAGCGGCGGCGAGGAGCATCAGGCGGCGCATGGGGAGTCCGACGCGCCGCCGCGCCGAAGGGTCTACGGCGTGCCGATTTTCTCAGATCAGGCCGGGCAAGTGGTCCCGAGTGTCCCCGCCGTTCCAGCCCCAGGACTCGTGCTCGAGCCCCAGCGCGCGGAGGATCGTGAGGTGGGCCTTGGCCACGTTGCCCCCCTCCTCGCGGACGTGGACCCCGCGCGCCAGCGCACCGCAGGCGCCGCCGGCGAGGACCACCGGGAGCTCGCGGGTGCCGTGCTTCCAGCCTTCGCCGTACTCGCTCACGCCGAGGATGCAGGCGCGGTCCATCAGAGTGCCGCCGGTGGGCTCCTCGGTCGCTTCGAAGGCGTCGAGGACCCGAGCGAAGGCCGACATCTGGTGCTCGCTGATCGCGCGGACGCGCTCCCAGTGCCCGTCGTGACAGGTCTTGTGCATCCCGTCGGGCACGCCGAGGTTCCCGAAGGCGTGGGTCGTGGCCGGCGAGGTGAGCATCAGCGAGAAGACCCGGGTGAGGTTGCAGCGGAGCGCCACCGCCAGGAGGCTCGCCATGGTCTCGGTCTGCTGGATGAGGCTGCCGCCATCGCCCGGAATCGGTGGCGCCTCGCAGGTGCCCGCGCCGATCGCGAAGCGCCGCTGGATCTCGCCGAGGTGATCCATGTGCGCCTCGAGGCGGATCCGATCGGTGGCCCCGAGCTTCGCGCGGAGGCTGCGGGCGTCGTCCATCACCGCGTCCAGGAGCTGGGCGCGGCGTCCGAGGATCACCGCGTCCTCGGGGACGTCGAAGAGCTGGGCGTAGAGCTGCGAGGGCCGGTGGATGGGCAGGTTCTGCGAGTCGGGCCCGTTGTAGGAGATGCCGTTCCAGTGGCCGTAGTCGTGGAAGCGCGCCTGGCTGATGCCGAGCTCGAGCGAACGGAAGCGCGTGGGCGTGTCGCCGTAGAAGGCCGGGTGCTTCGCGATGTACTGGTCGAGCGTCGGGCGGAGCGCGGTGAGCGTGTGCGAGGGGTGGTCGAAGCCCTCGGGCCGAATGCGGTCGCCGGTGAGACCGACCATGAACCCGCGCATGTGGCCGTCGCCCTGGCCGGGCGGCGAGCCCGGGATGTCGGTGTGCGGTTGCAGGCCGGTGGCGACGCTCACCCGGTGGCGCTGGAGCTCGGTGAGCAGCGGCGACTCGGCGCTCGCGCCGGCCGGAGTCCAGAGATCCGGGTGACCCGCGGCCGCCTGCTCGCCGCCGTGCTTGGCGTGCCAGGGCAGGCCGTTCGCCCAGAAGAAGAGCCCGAAGAAGGGCTCGTTGCCGGCGTCGGCGCGGGCGCCGGTGCCGACCATCGCGTCGAGGGTCGGGAGCGCGAGGGCCACGGTCGTTCCGCCGATGGCGCCTCGCAGGAAGGTGCGGCGGCTGAGCTTCTTGGTCACGGCGACACCTCGCGAACGGTGCGGAACGCGTCGCTCGTGGCGAGCGCGATCATCAGGTCCTTGAAGCGGTAGCCGCTCTCGGCGAAGCGCTCTTCGAGGGCGACGAAGGCCGCGGTCTCGGACGTCTGCTCGAGTCGCCCCGTCGCGTGGCGGTAGAGCTGCTGGACCATGCAGCTCGGGACGCGCGGATCGTCGCGGAGCAGGGCGGCGAGGTCTCGCGCGCCTTCGAGCGGCACTCCGTCGAGGTCGCCGGTCGAGTCGACCGGACCGCCGGGCTCCTCCGTGCGGTAGGCACCCATCGAGTCGAAGTGCTCGAAGAGCATCCCGGGCGGGTCGATGAAGGCGTGACAGCTCGCGCAGGCCGGATCGTCGCGGTGCTGCTCCAGGCGGTCGCGCAGCGTCGCGCCCTCGGTGCTGCCCATCTCGAGGTCGGTGATCACGTCGTCCGGCGGCGGCTGCACCGTCTGGCAGAGCACGCGCTCGCGGACGTACTTGCCCCGAAGCGTCGGCGAGGTCTCCGTCGGGTGCGCGTTCATCGAGAGGAAGGCAGCGGTCGTGAGCACGCCCGCGCGCGGTCCGTCTTCCGGCAGCGTGACCGGCACGAAGGTGATCGCGTCGGCGTCGGGGGCGTCGACCCCGTAGAGCGCGGCGAGCTCCGCGTTGACGAAGGTCTCGCGGGTCGAGAAGAGGCGCCGGACGTCGGCGTCCTGCCGGAACACCAGGTCGTGCACGAGCAGCTCGACTTCGCTCCGCATCGAGGCGGCGACGGTCGGCGTGAACGTCGGGTAGGTCTCGGGGTCGCGGTCGAGCCCATCGAGGCGACCGAGGTCGAGGTACTCGGCGAAGAAGCGCTGCACCGCGTCCTCGGCGCGCTCGTCCTCGAGGAGGCGCCATGCCTCCATCAGGATCCCGTCCTCGGTGTCGAGATCGCCGCGCTCGGCGGCTTCGAGGAGGGCCTCGTCGGGGATGGAGTTCCAGAAGAGGAACGAGAGCCGGCTGGCCATCTCGTAGCCATCGAGGCGACGCCAACCGGGTTGGTCGACCATCGGCTCGCCGATCTCGACGCGGTAGAGGAAGTGGGGCGACTGGAGCATGCCCGCCAGCGCGTGGCGAGCGCCGCGCCAGGCGTCGCCGTCGGCGAGGGCCACCGAGATGCCGGTCCACCGCTCCTGCTCCTCGGTGGTGAGCGGGCGGCGGAAGAGTCGGCGTCCGATATGCGTCAGCGCTCCCGCGACACACTCGTCGCCGGGAGCAGTGGGCGTGCAGCCGAAGAGGGCGTCGCGCCGCGCGGGGTCGGCGAAGACGGCGGTCGTGATCGTGTGGCCTGCCTCGTCGTAGAGCGCGGCGCCTCGCTCGCTCAGGGTGGTCGTCGCTCCGCCGATGTTCGTGAAGAGGTAGGGGTTGGTGTCCGCCTCGAGCTCGACCCCGGGGAGCGGCTGGCCGAAGACCTCCCCGACCGCGTTGCGGTACTGGGCCTGGGTCAGCCGCGGCAGCACCGGCGCGACCGGTGCGTAGTCCGGGAGATCGACGGGGTTCTCGCGGCTGGTCGGGGCCGGCTCGTCGATGACGCCGTTGCAGGCGAGCAGCGTCGCGAGCAGGCAGCCGGTGAGCGGGGAGCGGTTCACGCGACTGATGGATACGAAAACCGTGCCAGCCGCGTGAGAACGCTTCTGCCCCCGATCTGGGCTCGAATTGCCCGTTCATTGGGGTCTGTGGACCGGGGTGGGCGTGGCGGTGAGGACTCTGGACCTCGCCGCCCTGTCACGGCGGGCGCTCAGGTGCCGGTCGGGCTCGCCGCGAAATACTGACTGTCCGGCGGTCCCGCCATCATCGGGCCGAGCACGGCGAAGCTCCGCGAGAGGAGCTCGCTCGAGCGGTAGGCCTCGAACGCCGCCTCGGTGGACCACTCCTCGTAGAGCAGGAAGCGGGTCGGTTCGCTCGGGTCGCGGAAGAGCTGGTAGCGGAGGCAGCCCGCCAGCTCTCGGACCTTCGGGGCCTCGACGTTCAGGTGGGCGATGAAGGCGTCGACGGAGTCGACCTTCACGTCGACGACGACACGGATGACCATCATGGGTTCGGACCTTTCGGTGGGGGTGGTCGCGGTCGGCTCGGCAGACGATCCGCAGGCCAGCGCGACGAGGGTGAGGAGCGCGGCGCTCCAGGACTTCGGGTGGGTCATGGGCAATTGGTAAACCCGGTTGTCTAAATCGTCAACCGGGTTGTCCAAATGACCTCGCTGGCATAGAGAAGCCGTCATGGACCCTGCACCCAACGCGCTCGGTGAGTTTCGCCGGAGCCACATCGGTCGCGCCCTCGCTCGGGCTCGTTGGACGTTCGAGGAGGCGTTCGACACCCGCATCCGAGCGCTGGGCTACGACGACTTCCGACAGAGCGACGTCGAGGTGATCGCGCGGCTCCCGGTCGACGGGGGCGCCCGGGTCAGCGAGCTCGCCGAGCGGGCCGCCGTGACCAAGCAAGCCATCGGCAAGACCGTGAAGTCACTCGAGGCCCGCGGCTACGTCGAGCGCCAGCCCGACCCCGACGACGGCCGCGCCCAGCGGGTGATTCTGAGCGAGCGCGGGCTCGAGCTCCTGAGCGATGCGCGCGAGGTCATCGCCGCGATCGAGGCGGAGTGGGCCGAGGTCCTCGGCGCCGCAGGCCTCACGCGTCTGCGCCGCGCCCTCCTGACCGTGAGCGACGCGCTCGGCTCCGAAGACTATCTCTAGCGGTCTAGAGTACGCAGGTCGCGAAGGCGCCGCCGCTGCCGACGTCCGCGACGCAGCGCGTGCCCGTGGGGCAGATGCGGTCGTCGGTGCACAAGCGCGAGCAGGTGTTCCGCGTCGTGTCGCAGATGCCGCTGACGCACTGAGTGCCCAGCGTGCAGGGCTGGCCGAGATCGATGGTCCCGGCGTCCTGGCAGACGAAGACCGTGCCGCCGGATCCGTCACCGCTCGGCACACACGCGAAGCCCTCGCCGCAGGTCCCGCGCTCGTTGCAGACCTGGGTGCAGGTCTGGCTTCCGTCGTCGCCGTCGACGCAGACGCCGCTCCGGCAGAGGTTCGCGGTGCCGCTGAAGCGACAGGTCGAGCCCATCGAGTCCGGTCCGAGCACGAAGCTCGACGGGATGCAGTAGCCGCCGCTACAGGTGTACTCGAGGCCGGGGAGCGAGCGCGGGCAGTCGGCCGGCCCACGGCAGGTGGTGGTGCAGCCGCGCATGCCCTGACCGAGATCGTTCAGGCAGACGCCGGTGCTGCACTGCGCGCAGGGGCGCTCGATGTCCACGCACACGAAGGTGCCGCCCGCGTTGCTGCACGCGAAGCCCGCGGGGCAGTCGCCGGCGCTGGTGCAGGTGCGGGTGCACTCGCCGACGCCGGTGGCCGGGTTCCCGGCGCAGAGGTTGGTCACACAGTCGGCGGCCTCATCGCAGAGCCCGCCGACGTCGTTCGGGACGCACTGGCCGGCATCGCAGAGGTGGTCGCTCGCGCAGTCGCCGTTCGTCACGCAGGTGACGGTGCAGAAGCGGGTCGGGCCCCGGTCGTCGATGCAGCGATTCGACTCGCACTCGCCAGGCACGTTGCAGCGATCGAGGTAGCTCCCCGGCACACCCGAGTCGGTGCCGCCCATGTCGGGTGACCCGCCGTCGACGCCGAGGTCGAGACCCGCGTCTCCGGGGCCTCCTCCGTCCGCGGGTCCGCCGTCCAGCGGACCGGCGTCGTCGACGGCCGCGTCCACGTCCGTGCTGCCGTCGCCGCCGATACGGCGAGGTGGCTCGCCGGCGGCACAGCCCACCCCGAGAACCAAAAGAGAAGAGAAGCACAGCCCGAGCCGCATCGAGCAAACGCTAACATGGTTCACCGGTCGGGCGTCGGCCGGTGACTCGCCCGCAGGAGCGGCTCGGCGTCGATGGCCGTGACGTGCTTGGACTTCCGAGCCCGGAGGTAGCGCTCGGGGTGGCAGGTGAAGACCACGAGCTGCGTGTGCTCCGCCACGTCCCGGTAGAGCTCGCCGATCGCCGCGGCGCGCGCGGCGTCGGTGTGCGTCAGGTGGTCGTCGAGCAACAGGAACGAGCCCAGCCGCTCCGCCAGCGTGAGCCGGAGCAGCATCGCCAGCTGCTCGCGAGTGCCCATCGAGAGCGCGTCGAGGGACCGGAGCTCACCGTCGACCACGGCCCCCTCGGCGGAGGCGTCGCTGTCGAGGACCAGCGCGCCGTAGCGCTGCGACTCGCCGCCGACGGCCTCGAGCAAGGCCGAGAAGCGCGCGGCGACGGGCGCCACCAGCGCGGCGCCCAGGTCCCGCCCGCGGCTCGCGGCGGTCGCCTCGAGGGTCGCGACCAAGCGGCGGTAGCCGCCGTACTCGAGCTCGGTCTCGCGCTCGGCGGCGCGCGCTCGCTCGGTCGCTTCGCCTGCACGCTCCAGCGCCGCTCGCGCTTCGGCGAGGGGTTGGCGGTCGGCGCGGCCCTCGAGCCGGGCGATGGTCTCCCTCGCCGCTCGAACGGCGGCCTCGGCCGCCACGAGCGCCTCGGCCGCGGCCTTCGGCTCGGGCAGGTCTTCGTCGCTCGGTGCGGGTCGGTCCGGTGCGCGTTCCATGAGCGCGACCCGTCGTGCCTTCAGCTCCGCCAGCGCTTCGCGGGCGCTCTCGTCGGCCTCCACCTCGGCCGCCGCGGCCGTCATGGGTTGGGTCGCCACGATGGCTTCGCGGGTCTCTTCCAGCGCCTTCTCCAGCGACTCCACGTCCAGGTCGCCCTCGGCCTCGGCGGCTTCCGGGAGCGCTCCGAGCGTCGCCTCGGCCCGTACGAGCGTGTCTTCCGCGTCGCGGAGGGCCCCTTCCGCCTCGGCGAGGGCCTTCGCCGACTCGCTCCGGAGCGCGTCGACCGACTCGACCTCGTCGAGCAACCGCTCGGCCTCGGCTCGCTGGCTCACCCGCTCGCGGCGCTCCGCCAAGGTCGCCTCGACCTCGGCCAGCGCCTCCGACGCATCTCGCTCGGTGGCCCGCTCCCGCAGCCGCCCGGCCTCGGCTCGCCGCTCCTCCGCCGCCCGCCGTCGCTCGCCGCCCGCCTCGGCGGCTGCGACCAGCGCGTCGAGGTCCGGAAGCTCGTGCGCGTCGAGTAGAGGCTCGACCAGCGCCGCGAGTCGGTCGCGCGCCTCCACCAGAGCCTGGTGGTCCGCGTCGTCGCCGGCCTGCGCCTCGAGGGTGGCGAGCACCTCGCCTTCACGCCGCAGCACGACGCGGGCCCGCCCAGCCGCCGAGAGCGTCGGCGCGAAGAGGGCCGGCTCGTCATCGAGCCGCACCTCGACCTCGACGTCCTCCGCGAGCTCGAGCGAGAGGCGGAGCCCCACGCTCACTCGCGCTCGCGCGACCTCCAGCTCCTGCGCGGCTCGAGTCACTGCGGTGACCGCCTCCGGATCCGGCCCGGCCGAGGCCTCGAGCGATGCCGCCTCCGACTCGCGGGCGGCTGCTCGCTCCCGCAGGTCCGCGGCCTCGGCCACGCGAGCTCGGAGCGCGGTGGCCTTCGCCTCCAGCGCGCGCTCGTCGGCGAGTTGGACCGCCTCGTCCACCAACCGGGCCCGGCTGCGCGCGAGCCTCACCCGCTCCTCCGCCTTCGCCTTCGCGGCGCCGGCGCGCTCCACGGAGTCGGCCGCCCGTCCGCGGCGGGCGCTGGCGAGCTGCGCGCTCAACGTCTCGGCTCGTGCGCGGAGCGTCTCCAGCTCTCGTCGGGCCCGTTCGCGAGCGTCGGCCGCCTCCCGTGCTTCGGCCGCCCTCGCCGCCCGAGCGGCCTCGGTGGCTTCGGCCTCTGCGATCGATTCGTCGAGCGCTCGAAGCGCGCGATGGTGGGCCAGCGCTTCCGCGCGCTCGGCGGTCTCCGACGCGTCCAGGCGCCGGCGCTCAGCGCGGACCAGCGCCTCTCGCGCGTCCGCGAGCGCCTCGTGCGTGTGCTCTGCTTCCTCGAGGGCGCGGCGTGCGAGGCGCTCCTCTTCGAGGCGGGCCTTCACCCGATCGGCCGCGACTCGAAACGGCGAGCCTGCCGCGGCCGACCGCTTGCCGTTGGGCAGAAAGGCGCGCGCGGCCTCGGCGCGCGCCCGCTCCAGCACCGCGTCGAAGGCGTCGTCCCGCGCATAGCTGGCGACCGTCTCTTCGAGCCACTCGCGCCCGCTCGAGCTGGGATCGTCCGACACGCTCGCGTCGAAGAGAGTGGTGGTCTCGCCCTGCTGCCCGAGGAGCGCGCGGGCGAGGAAGGTGTCCGGCATGCCGCGCGGTCCGCCTCGGCCTCCCGGCGCCGGGATCCCCCACCGCAGCTTCTCGCGCAGCTCGCCGTCCGCGTGTCGGCCCTTGGCGGCGGTGATCCACTCGTCGCCCTCGGCGCGTTCCAGGAGCGCTCCGGCCCCGCCGGTGCTCCCGAAGCGCTTCCGGATCCGCCAGCGGGTACCGTCGCCTTCTCGGAAGGTGAGCCGCACCATGGGCTTCGACTCCGGTGCGTCCCAGGGGACGAAGCCCTCCGCTTCCTTCGAGGTGCTCCGAACCAGGAGCGCCGCTCGGATCGCCTCGGCGAGGGTCGACTTGCCCAGGTCGTTGGGTCCGAAGATCACGTTGAGCCCGGCACCGAGGCTCAGGTCGGCGTCGCGAACGCGCCGGAAGTGCTTCACCTCGATGCGTTCGAGGATCATCGGTCCACCGCGAGTCGGAAGAGGTGGCGGAGCGCGCGCTCGGCTTCGGCGTCGCCCGCGCGCGCTTGCTCGAGCAGCGTGTGCCCGGCGTCGGCGAGGAGCGGCGAGAGCTCGTCGAGGGGCGCGTCGGCGTCGGTGAGATCGAGCCGAAGACCGCTACGCTCGATCGTCAGGGCGTCGGTCGCGCGACCGATGCGGGTCAGGAGCGCTTCCGCCCGGGCCTGCTCCGCCGGGGTGAACGTCGCGTCGAAGCGTACCCGGAGAACGGTGTCGCCGAGGTCGTCGTCGGCGAGGATCGCCAGGTCGTCCAGCCCTTCGATCGTGACATCACGCCAGTGCCACCGGTGCACGGCCTCGGGCTCGCAGAACGCGCGCCCGCGGGCGACCATCGCCAGCAACACGTGGCCGGCGTGGCTCTCGCCATGAGACGTGGGCTCGGGGGTGCCGGGATACGCGATCGTGGTCGCGCCGCCGTGCACCTCCAGCCCGTGGTGATCGCCCAGCGCGAGGTAGTCGAGGCCGAGCGCCGCGATGGACTCGGGCTCCACCGGGAACGGCGCGGCGCTGCCGAAGGTCGAACCGTGCGCCAGTCCCACCCGCACCCGCTCGTCTCCCTCGCGCCGCGCCGGGAGTCGCTCGGCGACGGGCGCCGCGCCGGCGGTGGAACGACAGGGCGAGGCGACGATGACGCCGCCCTCGAGCTCGAGCTCGAAATCGTCCCGGTCGACGACGTGGACGGAGTCGGGCAGTGCGCGACGGAACGGGTGCTTCGGATCCCACGGGCTCTGCGCGCCACCGAGCGGGTCGTGGTTGCCTGGCAGGAGCACGATGGGACGTTCGTGCGCCGCGAGGAGCTCGGCGAGCGGTTCGGTGACCGCCGCATCCGGGGCGGGCTCGTCGAAGAGGTCTCCGGCGCAGAGAATGGCGTCCACCGCCAGCCGTTCACCGAGCGCGAGCAGCCGCTGCACGGCGTCGAGCCGGGCGCGGGTCAGCGCGCGCGCGGCGTGCGGCTCGAAGCTCGGGAAGCGACGACCGAGGTGCCAGTCGGCGGTGTGGAGGAGCCGGAGCATCAGCCAGCCACTCTCGCTCCCGGGTGTGACGAAGCTCCGTCGTCCTCGATCGCCTCCACGGTCGACCGCGTCGCGAACCGTTCGAACGCTCGCCGCCGTTCGGCGTCGTGGGTGGCCATGAGAGTTCGTGCCTCGTCGTCGAGAGGGGCGAGCGCTGCCTCGGCCTCTTCGAGCGCGCGGGCCGCGTCGCGGCGTGCGTCGTCTCCGAGCGCCCGCTCCTTGCGGCGTCGCGCTTCCTCGATGGCGCTCTCGGCCGCTCGTCGGCGCTTGGCGAGCTCGGTGCGAGCCCGCGCCCACGTGGACCTGGCGTCGGCGAGCGCGCGCTCCAGTCGCACGCGCGCGACGCGGAGCAGCTCGAGCTCGGCGTGGAACACTCCCTCGTCGAGCGTCGGGTGGGCAGGCTCCCAATCGCGCGACTCGCCGATCACCACGAGCGCGTCTCCTTCGTCCCGGCGGAGTCGCGCGAGGCGCCAAGGGTGCGCCGAGCGTTCCCGGCCGCGCTCGACGGCGTCACGCGCGGTGGGATGCGCGAGCGGCGCGTCGAGAGCGAGCACCCGCCGCCAGTGGGCCCACTGCTCTTCGTCGGCATCGAGCTCGTGCGTGAAGTCGTCGGCCACCGTGGGCGCGTCGTCCGAGGTTCCTTCCCCCACGAGCTCGGTCGCTTCGGGGATCGGGCTCCGAGCGTCGGCGATCACACGGAGCCCGGCATAGGCGACCCGGTCGAGGCGCTCTTCGCGGTGCTCTGCGAGGCTGACGACGGCGACCGCTCCAGCGCGCGCGGCGGCGAGCCGGTCCTCGACCGACTCGCCGGCCGCGACGGAGTCTCCCAGCGCCTCCAGGGCCGCCTCGCGGCTCGCCCGACCCGGCAGGACGAGCGCGGCTCCGTTACCCGCGGCGAGCGCGGCCCGTGCTCGCACCATGAGCAGCTCGAAGACCGGATCGTTCGCCCCCGTGAGCGTGGCGCGGAGCTCCTCGAGCCGCGCTCGCTCGGCCTCGAGCGCAGCGAGCTCGGCCGCTCCGGCGCCCGCCGCGTCCAGCGCGGCGGCGAGCATCCCGTCGTCGATCCCGTCGTGGTCGCTCGCGAGCTGGCGCGCGGTCTCCGCTCCGTCGTCGCTCCTCTTTGCCCGCGCCGCGCGGACCATCCGACCGAGCCGCGTCGTCAGTCGACCGAGCACCGCCCCGCGGTCGGCGTTCGTTCCCTCGGCCGCCCGCCGAGCGAGCGGACCGAGCGCGGGCTCGAGGCAGAGCAGCGGTTCCTGGAGTACGGCATCCACCGCCTCGCCTTCCGGCCCGGTCGGCGCGCCGTGCCGACGAGCCGGCGTGAGCACCAACGCCGGCGCGGCCACGCCGTCGAGCTCATCGGTGACCCAGACGGTCGGCCCGCTCCAGGGTGGACCGTCCACCGGAGCTCCGACGTGGATCACTCGCGCGAAGGGATCCGCGCCACCGAGTCCGGGGGGTGCCGCGTCGAGGTCCGGCACCCAGAAGAGCCCGGCCCCCGTGTAGGCCCCGCGTTCGTTGCGGACCTCGATCAGGTCACGCTCGCAGCGCGCGCACAGCCGGTCCACCGCTCGCGGTCTCGGCCCGACGAAGAGGACGCGCTCCTCGCCCCGGACCCAGGCGTCCGCCACGAGGAGCGCGGTGACCCGGGATCGCCCCTCCGGGTCGCCCGAGAGGACGACGGTGCCGACGTCTTCCAGCCGTTCGAGGAGCTCGGCCAGCGCGTGGCGCTCGGCGGTGTCGCTCGAGAACCCCGCAGACTCCGCCGCGCCGATCGCACGGAGCGGATCGAGCGCCGACCGACGAAGGGCGAGCGACTCCGCCGCGATCCGCGCGTCGGCCTCCGTCGGCTCCTGGGTCGATCCGTCCCCGGTCACGGCCCGTTGGTAGCACCGGGTCGACCCCGAGGTGAATCGAGCCCACCTTTTCACCACCAATCCGTGCCGAATCCCGCCCCCGAGAGCGCCCCGACGGGCACCCTGGACGATCTGGTCCGACTCCTCGCCGGCCGCCGAGTCGCCGTTCTGACCGGCGCCGGCTGCAGCACCGAGTCCGGCATTCCCGACTACCGGGGGCCGGAGACGAGGCGCCGTGCCCGGAACCCGATCCAGTACAAGGGCTTCATCGGCGAGCCCGCCACCCGTCGCCGCTACTGGGCACGAGCGATGGTCGGCTGGGAGCGCTTCTCGGGCGCCGAGCCGAACCCGGCGCACCGCGCGCTGGCCGAGATGGAGTCCGCGGGGCTGCTGACCGGGCTGGTCACGCAGAACGTCGATCGCCTCCACCACGAGGCGGGCAGCCGCAACGTCGTCGAGCTCCACGGGGCGCTCGCGGAGGTCGTGTGTCTGGAGTGCCGCGCGATCTCACCACGGACGGAGTTGCAGCGACGGCTCGCCGAGGCGAACCCCGATTGGGTCGCGCGCAGAGCGGAGATGGCGCCGGACGGCGACGCGGAGATCGATCCGGACGAGCACTTCCTGGTGGTCGGCTGCGAACGCTGCGGCGGACCGCTCAAACCGCACGTGGTCTTCTTCGGCGAAGGTGTCCCGAAGGAGCGGGTCCAGGCCGCCTGGGACATCGTCGACGCCGCCGACGTGCTGTTGGTCGTGGGCTCGTCGCTCGCCGTGTACAGCGGCTATCGCTTCGTTCGGGGCGCCTCCAAGAGGGGCCAGCCGATCGCGCTCGTGAACCTCGGTGAGACGCGCGGAGATCCGCACGCAACACTGAAAGTCGCGGCTCGAGCGGGAGAGTTACTTCCAGCGCTCATCCCACGATTGCAGGGCTGAGCGTGCCTTGACGGGGTCGATCAGCGACCCAGCTTGCCGCCGATGACAACCCCCACCCACAGCGGCCGGGACTGGCCGCTCCTCCCCCTGCGGCGCGGCGTGATCCTGCCGGGTCGCCTCACCTCACTGCCCGTCGGTCGCGAGAAGTCCCGGGCCCTCACCCGTTCCCTCAACCGCGACGAGGAGGTCCTCCTCGCCGTGCAGCACGACTCCAAGGTGCTGGATCCCGTCCTCGCCGATCTCCATCCCGTCGCGATCCTCGCCCGGGTGAAGGACAAGGTCGACCGCGGTCGCCGCGGTCAGATCCTCGTCGTCGAGGGGATCCAGCGCGTCGAGCTCACCGAGCTCACTGCGCACACACCCTTCTGGCGCGCTCGCTGTGAGCCCGCCTCGGACACCGACGCCAACGGCGAGGAGGCGCGCGCCCTGGCCACGGCGCTCGTCGCTCGCCTGCAGGAGCTCGGCGTCGACAAGGCGCTCCTGGCCGCGCTCCCCGGCGCGAGTCCGGCGCGCGTCGCCGACATCGTCGGTGGCTGGCTCGAGGTGCCCTCGGCCTCGAAGGTCGAGCTCCTTCGCGAGCGCTCCGTGCCGGCGCGGCTGCGTCGGGTGGCCGAGCTGGTCTCCGAAGCCCGCGCGAGCGCGGAGCTGAAGAGCCGCGTCGACTCGGAGGTGCGCAAGCAGCTCTCGAAGCATCAGAAGGAGCAGCTGCTGCGGCAGCAGCTCAAGGCCATCCAGAAGGAGCTCGGCGAGCTCGACGGAGACGACGAGGATCCGCTGGACGCGCTCGAGGCCACCCTCGAGGAGATCATCCCCGAGGAGCACCAGAAGACGGTGCAGCGGGAGATGAAGCGGCTGCGCAACCTCAACCCGCAAGCGCCGGAGGCCAACGTCGTTCGCACGTGGCTCGAGACCCTCGCGGAGCTTCCGTGGCAGGAGCGCGCGGAGGCGCCCGTGGATCTGCAGGCGGTCTCCGATCACCTCGAGTCCGACCACTTCGGTCTCGACGACGTGAAGCGCCGGATCCTCGAGCACATGGCCGTGCTCAAGCTCGCGCCCGAAGCGCGTGGCACCACCCTCTGCCTCGTCGGTCCGCCCGGCGTCGGCAAGACCAGCCTCGCGCAGTCGGTGGCCGACGCCACCGGTCGACCGCTCGTCCGAGTCAGCCTCGGCGGCGTTCGCGACGAGGCGGAGATCCGTGGTCACCGCAGAACCTACGTCGGCGCGATGGCCGGTCGGGTGATGTCGGCGATCCGCAAGTCCGAGGTGAAGAACCCGGTCGTGGTGCTGGACGAGATCGACAAGGTCGGCGTGAGCAACTGGGCCGGCGATCCGCAGGCGGCGCTCCTCGAGCTGCTCGACCCCGAGCAGAACGATCGCTTCCAGGATCACTACGTGGACCTGCCCTTCGATCTCTCGGAGGTGCTCTTCATCGCGACCGCCAACCAGCTCGGGCCGATCTCGGCGCCGCTGCGTGACCGCCTCGAGATCATCGAGGTCACCGGCTACACCGACGAGGAGAAGGTCCAGATCGCGCTGAGGCATCTGTGGCCCAAGCAGCTCGACCGACACGGTCTCGAGGACATCGAGATCGAGGAGGCGCAGATGCTCCAGATCGTCCGCGACTACACCCGCGAGGCGGGCGTGCGAAAGCTGGAGCAGCAGCTGAAGAAGCTCCTGCGTGCGGTGGCGCTCGACGTCGCTCGCGACAACCAGGGCGCCGCGGCGCTCGACGAGAAGCGAGTCCGTGAGGTCCTCGGCAAGCCGCGCTTCCTGCAGCAGCTCGCCGAGCGCGAGCGGCCGGCGGGGGTCGCCGCGGGCCTCGCCTGGACGCCGGTGGGCGGCGACGTGCTCTACGTCGAGACCACCAAGATGCCGGGCAAGGGCAAGCTCGAGATCACCGGCCAGCTCGGGGACGTGATGAACGAGTCGGCGCGCGCAGCGCTCGCTTATATCCGCTCGCACGCCGCGGAGCTGGGCGTCGACTCGGACGTCTTCGAGACCCAGGACCTCCACCTGCACGTCCCGGCGGGCGCGGTGCAGAAGGACGGGCCTTCCGCGGGCGTGACCATCTTCACCGCCTTCGCGTCGCTCCTGAGCGGGCGCAAGATCCGACCGGACACCGCGATGACCGGTGAGGCGACCCTCCGCGGTCGCGTGCTCCCGGTCGGCGGCATCGACGCGAAGGTGCTCGCCGCCCGCCGAGCGGGCTTCGACCGGGTCGTGCTGCCGAAGAAGAACGCCGTCGACCTCGACGACGTGCCGGAGTCGGTGCGCGAGACGATGGAGTTCGTGCTGGTCGACTCGATGGACGAGGTCCTCGAGGCCGCGCTCGAGCCGATGCCCGTACCGCCCACCGGCGGCGACGGCGACTCGGTCACCCACCTCGCGACCTGAGCACGACCTCGGGGTCGCTAGGGAGGTATCGCGGCTCTCCCGCTCACACGCGGCAGAGCTTGATGCTTCCCTGGTGTTCTCCGATCTGAATCTGGGCGACCGTCTCGATCGTCGAATCGTTGGGCGCCACCGAGAGCAGCCTCTCCACGGGCATGCCCCCGGTGCTGCGCGCCATCGACGGGGACTGAAAGAACCACCCGAGGTGATCGACGAGCGTCGAGTCGAAGGCACCCAGGAGCGCTGCCCACTCGGGATCGATCTCCCAGTACTCGTCAGGGGTCAACACCGGACCCTCGCGAAGCAAGAACATGGCCGTGGCTGCCTCGACGAGGCTTCCGGTCACATCGATTCGCATCTCGACGCCGACGAAGGCTTCTCCGAGGTCGGCCGGTGAGAACTCTCCGGACACGAGGCGATCCTGGAGCGCCGCGAGGGGGCCCATGCCCGAGTGAGAGCTGTCGATCGCCTCGACGTCACACAACGACGCCGCCAGGTCGAAGTCGGTTCGGCCGTAGAACCTGGCGGCCGACGAACTCTCGTCTGCAGCGGGTAGCTGGAATTGCTTCCAGTCGATCGTCGCGCCGAGCGCTTCCCAAAACATGTCGTCCGAGAAGAACGCCGCGTACCGTCTCGGGTCTTCACGAATGTCGGCCTTGGTTCGCCCCAAGAGCTTCTCCAACACTGCGACGACCACTTCGTCCGTTCCTGACATGGGCCGTACTCTAGACCATGGAGGGCGGCGTTGGGGAACGACGTGGGGACCCGTTCGGAAGTCATCGAGCATCTTCGAAGTGGCCTGGGCTCCTCCGGCCGGCACCCTGCGGCGGACGGTCGCGGCCGCCGGCTGTTCAGCGAAGCTCGGTGCTGATCTTGGAGAGCCGCCGCTCGAGCTCGCGGAGGCGCCGCTCGCGCTCGGCGAGAAGCCCTCGGACCGACTGCTCGGCTTGCTGCGCGCGGCTGGCCTCGCGCTCGGCGGCCACCCGCGCGCCGCGCGCTCGCTCGGCGGCGGCGCGCTGTCGCTCGAGCGCCTCCGCGAGTTGAGCGTTGGACATCGCGAGGTCCTCTTCGCGGAGCTCGACCTCGGCCTCCGACTCGGCCGCCCGGCTCTCGGCGGCTTCTCGCTGAGCGCGTTCCTGGGCCGCTTGCTCGGCGGCGTTCGTGGCTTGCTGCTCGGCGGCGAGCGCTCGCTCGGCCTCGTCGCGAGCGCGCTCCGCCTCTTCGCGAGCGGAGCGCTCCGCGCCGCCGATGAGGATCATCGCCAGGAGCGCACCCGCGGAGACGGCGAACGCGATCGCCATCGCGGCGATCAAGCCCCAGCGCCGCCGACGCCGCGAGCGGTGTTCCGCGTCGAGGGCGGCGTCGAGGAAGGCGCGCTCCTGCTTCGAGAGCGAGCTCTCCTTCTCCTTGAGGCGGTCCGCCGTGCCCAGCGCGTCCCCACGCCAGAGGAGACCGCTCGGTCGGCCGCGCGCGTCCCACTGTCGCGCGGCGTCTCGGAGCTGATGGAGGGCGACCACGTCGTCGCGCTCCGCTTCGATCCACCGACCGAGCATCGGCCAACTCTCGATGAGCGCCTCGTGCGCGATCTCGATGGTGGTCTCCTCGCTGCCGTCGTGCGCCACGAGCAGGCGCGCTCGGACCAGCGCCTCGACGAGCTCCCGCACCCGCTTCGGTCGCTTGCTCTGCTCGGAGAGCTCCGCGAGCGTCGCGATCGCGCGCGTTCGCTCGGGGGTGACCAGACGAAGGAACACCGGCCGGGCTTCCTCGCGGGTCTCGTGTGGGAGCTCGGCGAAGACCGCGTCCGCGTGGCTCGCCAGCGCGCCCTCGATGCCACCCATGGCGTCGTAGGACGCGCGGGTGAGGACCTGGTTCTCCTTGTCGCGACCGTCCCAGAGCTTCGTGGCGGCGAACTGGAGCAGCGGGAGCGCGCCCGGAGTGTCCGACACGCTGTCCAGGATCGCGTCGACCACACCCTCGTCCACGGTGTGACCGACCAGCGCCGCCGGCTGGACCAAGGTCTCGCGGAGCCCTTCGCGACCGAGCGGCGGCAGCAGCATGAGGCCGCGGGTGACCGTCTCCATGAAGCGCTCGTCTTCCGCGACCCGTCCGGTGAAGTCCGCGCGGAGCGTCGCGACCACTCGCAGCGGTGAGGCGACGTCGTCGGCGACCGCGCTGATGGCGTCGGTGAACGCGCGGCGGTCCTTCCGGGGGACCTCGTGGGTGTAGAGCTCCTCGAGCTGATCGACCACGAGCAGCACGCGCGACCCTCGCCGGCGAGCGAGGCTGCGGAGCTCGGTGCCGAGGGTTCCCGGCTCGTCGCGTAGGCGCTCGACGCGGGCATCGACATCCGTGTCCCTGTGCTCGCCCGAGAGCTCGGACAGGAGCGCGGCACACGCGGCCAGCGGGCGACGACCAGGCCGCAGTCGGAACACCTCCCATGGCTCACCGGAACCGAGCAGCGAGGGCACGAGCCCCGCCTGTACGAGCGACGACTTGCCGACGCCCGACGCGCCGGCGACCACCACGAGCGGTTGGTCGACCAGCCGCGCGCGTAGCCGCCGGACATCGCCGTCGCGACCGAAGAAGACGTCGGCGTGGGCTTCGCGGAAGCTGCTGAGACCCGGGTAGGGGCACTCGCCGTCCGCGACCGCGCCACGCGCGCGCGAGTTCGCGTAGGCCTCGAGATCGGCGATGAGGCTGGTCGCGTCGGGGTAGCGATCGTCTGCTTTCGACCGGAGGCAGCGCGCGATGATGGCGGCGATCGGAGCGGGGATCTCCGAGGCCATCTTCTCCTGCGTGGGCATCTCGAGGAGCCCATCCGCCATCGCCTGGAGGCGCAGCGGCTGGAGCGTCTCCCCGAGCGGGTGCTCGCCCACGATCATCTGGTGGAGCAAGAGCCCGAGCGCCCAGATGTCCGTGCGGCCATCGACCTCCTCGGCCCGCAGCTGCTCTGGAGACATGTAGCGCAGCGTCCCGACGATCACGCCCGGCCGAGTGAGGTCGGAGAGCTCCGGGGGTGGCATCGAGATCCTCGGCTTCGGCCGCTCGGATTCGCCCGCCGCCGCCTCTTCCTCCGGGGGCTTCGAGATCGGGCGGGTGCCGGTACGGTCCGGGTCGCCCGGCTTCTGGGGGTCGGTCGGCCGCTCGCTCGCCCGAGCGAACGAGGCGTCGCGGCCGATCGCTTTGGCCACGCCGAAGTCGAGCACCTTCACCGCGCCGGATTCGGTGATGAAGACGTTGGCCGGCTTCAGGTCGCGATGGACCACGCCCATCGCGTGAGCGGCCTCGAGCGCGCGAGCGATCGGGAGCGCGATCTCGACCGCCCTGCGCGGCGAGAGCGTGTTCCCCTCCAGCAGCTCACCGAGCGCCTGCCCTTCCAGGTACTCGAGGACCAGGAAGGGGAAGCCGTCGATCTCGCCGACCTCGAAGATGACGACGATGTTCTCGTGGCGGCAGCGAGCGGTGTTGCGGGCCTCGACCAGGAGTCGCTCCCGCAGCGCCTTCTTCGACTCGGCGATGACCTTGATCGCCACCCGGCGACCGAGACGCGGGTCACGCGCCAGATGGACCGAGCCCATCCCGCCAGCGCCGATGGGGCGGATGATCTCGTAGACCCCGATCTTGCTGCCGCGCCGGAGCTTCGGACCCTCGGGGCCTTCCTCGACTTCCGTCCCCCCTTCGGAGGAGGGCTCCGCCCGAGCCGCGCGCAGCCCATCGGGGAGCGCGGTCCGAGTGGCCGGTAGCCGGCCCTCCGGCACTTCGACCGCCGTGGGGTGATGCGAGTCGGACACCGCCCCCAGCGTACCTGAAGTCCTCACAGCTGCTACAGTCTCGGGATGCGCGGCGCCGCCCTCGCCAGCTTCCTCGTGGTGGTCGCCGCGGGCTGCCTGGATGCCCACACGACTCGGTGCGGGGACCTGCTCTGCCCGGGAGACGCCGTCTGCGTGGAGCTCGCCGTTCTCGGTCCCCGCTGCGTGCGGCCCGAACAGGAGGCCGCCTGTGAGGGGCAGCCCGACGGCGCGATCTGCAGCGTGGAGGGGCTCTTCGACGACGGATTCTGCGCGGAGGGGGCCTGTTTCCTGCCGATCTGCGGCAACGGGCTCAGGGACCCGGGCGAGGTCTGTGACGATGGGGACAACGACAGCGGCGACGGCTGCTCCGCCCGCTGTGACTCCGACGAGACCTGCGGCAACGGAATCCTCGACAGCGCCGCCGACGAGGAGTGTGACGACGGAGGGATCGAGCCCGGCGATGGCTGCGGGCCGACCTGTCTCCGCGAGCGGTGCGGAAACGGCGTCCGCGACCCCGGCGAGGTCTGCGACGACAACAACGACGAACCCGGCGACGGCTGCGGGCCGACCTGTCTCTCCGACGAGACCTGCGGCAACGGGCAGGTCGACTTCGGCATCGGCGAGCAGTGCGACGACGGCAACATCCGCAGTCACGATGGTTGCTCGAGCGCGTGCACGGCCGAGCTGCCCATCTTCAGTCCGCTCGCCTTCCCGGGTGCCCTCGGCACGACCCTGACGCGCTCCGCGTACGACGCGGCGAACGATCGGGTCGTGCGCTTCGGCGGGCTCGGCCCCGCCGGTGAGGGGCTGAGGCTCACCGAGTCGTTCGCCGGGGAGGGCTGGCGATCGATTCGTGGGCCCCAGCCGCCGGCTCGGTCGGGTCACGTGATGGTCTACGACGCCGGACGCCGTCGGGTGCTGGTCTTCGGCGGCGAGGAGCCTCAGCCGAGGATGGGGCCGCCGATGCCGCCGACCCTGCTCGACGACCGATGGGAGCTCGTCGGTGAGCAGTGGCAGGTGCGAGAGACCGACGGGCCGCCCGCGCTCTCCGGCGCCGCGGGCGCCTACGACGCCGCGCGGGATCAGGTCGTGATCTTCGGAGGCACCGACGCGAGCGGCGTGACGAGCGCCACCTGGGTGCGGGACGGGGAGGTGTGGACCCAGGCCGACCCGGCCACGCCGCCACCGGCACGAACCGGTCACCTCTTGGCCTATGACTCCGCGCGCGAGCGGGTGGTCCTCTTCGGCGGCACCGATGCGGCGGACGTCCAGTTGAACGACACCTGGGAGTGGGACGGAAGCGCCTGGACGGAGACCACGCCTGCGGTGACTCCGCTCGCCCGAGCCGGGATGGCCTACGACGCGACGCGCGGCCTGGTGCTCGCGTTCGGGGGGACGTTCGACGAGCCGAACAACGAGCTCTGGGCGTACGACGGGATGGACTGGACTCCGTTGGTCGTCCCCGGTGAGGCGCCCGAGCCGCGCGCGGGGATGACCTTCGCCTTCCATGCGCGTCTGGGCATCGTCCTCAGCCTCGGCGCGGACGGCCCCATGGGCCCGGGCTTCTCGGCGACCTACGTGTTGGATGGGTCGGGATGGCGGGAGATCGAGCTCGCGCTTCAGCCGCCTGCGCGGCTCTTCCCGGTTGGCGACTACGACCCCTTCCTCCGGCGGGTGCTCTTCTACGGCGGGCGCTTCCCCGGCATGGGGGCGACGACGCTCCGCGATCTCTGGACCTACGACGGCAGCTGGAACCGCGAGCCCGTCAACGACCTCATGGGCCCCCCGTTCTCGGCGGCGGTCCACGACCCGACCAGCGGGCGCACGATCGCCGTGCGTCCCGGCATGCCCGACCTCGAGACCTGGGCCTTCGAGGACGGTCGCTGGTTCGAGCTCGCCACGTCGGGAGCGCCGCCGAGTCGGGATGAGTCCGTGCTCGTCCACGATTCGGCTCGAGGAGTGATCGTGCTCTTCGGTGGGAGCGATGGAGGCACCAACCTCGGCGACACGTGGGAGCTGCGAGGCACCACGTGGACCGAGGTGAGCTCCGCTGGTGGTCCCGCACCCCGCCGTTTGGCGTTGGCGGCGTACGACAGCGAGCGCTCGCGGGTGGTGATGACCGGCGGGCAGGGTGACGGGCCGATGCTCCAGGACACGTGGGAGTACGACGGCACCGCCTGGACCGAGCTGGCGACCACGGCCTCGCCGCCCCCCGCCAATGGTCGGGGGATGGTGTACCACCCGGCGCGCCGCTCGATGGTGCTCGTCGGGCGCATCCGCATGGCGGGTGGCGTGGAGCGGCGGCAGGTCTGGGAGCTTCGCGAGGACGAGGGCGCCTGGGGCTGGTCGCAGGTCCCGACCCCGGTGCTGCCGCAGAGTCGACGGGGCCCCTTGGTGGTGTACCTGCCCGAGAGCGACTCCATCCTCTTCACCAACGGTGACCCCCAGCCGGACACCTGGGAGCTGCAGTGGACCTCGGCCGTGCCGGACGAGGTGTGCGGCAACGGGATGGACGACGACGACGACGGAAGCGCGGACTGCGCCGACCCCGACTGCGCCAACAAGGGCTGCGGCATGGGACAGGCCTGCATCGATGGCGCCTGCACCTGTCGCGGGGGCTCGACCGAGACCCGCTGCGGTGACGGGGTCGACGACGACTGCGATGGCGTCGTGGATTGCGCGGACAGCGACTGCTCGGCGGCCCCGCTCTGCGCCACGGAGACGAGCTGTAGCGACGGAGTCGACGAGGACGGCGACGGGTTGGTGGATTGCGCCGACCCAGGCTGCTTGGGCATCGGTGCCTGCGAAGCCTACGAGGTGACCTGCACGGGCGGCCTCGACGAAGACGGTGATGGATGGGTCGACTGCGCCGACCCGGATTGCTTCCTGGTGGCATGCGACGCGTTGTTCTGATCGCGCTCGCGTTCGGCGCGTCGGCCGGTTCCGCGTTTGCGCAGGCGGACCCAGAGGCCGACGAGGAGGCCACGCCGGAGGTCGCGTCGGACGTGGAGGCGTCGGACACAGAGCCCGAGCCCGAGGCTCGGCCGTGGGCGGAGGGGGTCAGCGAAGCCGATCAGTCGGCCGCCCTCGCGCTCTTCCGCGATGGGAACGAGAGCTTCGGTGCCGGCGACTATTCGGTGGCTGCGAGGAAGTATCGGGAAGCGCTCCAGCACTGGGACCACCCGGCGATCCACGGCAATCTCTCGGTGGCGCTGATCCACCTGGACGATCCCATCGGCGCCTACCATGAGGTCGAGCGCGCGCTGCGCTGGGACGACGCACCTTTCGCAGCGCACGTCCACCAGCAGCTCACGACCAACCGGCAGCTCCTGCGTGGTCAGCTCGCGACGATCGTGATCGTGAACGAAGAGGAGGGGGCCGAGGTCGCGCTCGACGGCGACACCGTCCTCGACGGTGCCGGTCGCATCGAGCGGCTCATGCGCGCGGGCTCCCATCGGGTGGTCGCGTCCAAGGACGGCTTCCTGACCTTCACCCGACGGATCGACGCGATGCCGGGTACGCGGTCGGAGACCGCGATCGAGCTGGTGCCGCTCGAACGGATGGCGCACTTCGAGCGTCGATGGCCCCGCTGGGTCCCCTGGGCGACGCTGATGGGTGGCGTCGTCGCCGTGGGCGTGGGGGCCGGTCTGCAGCTCGCGGGCCGGGCAGCCATCAACGACTACGAAGCGGAGATCGACGCCATCTGCGCCACCGGGTGCACCCAGGACGATCTGACGGACGCCGTCCTGGCGCTCGAGAGGCGTGGTGAGCGACTCAACGGCGCGGCGGTCGTGACGCTGCTGCTCGGCGCGGGCGTGACGGTGCTCGGAGGCGCGCTCCTCGGCGTGAACCGATTGCAGCGCGTCGACGTGGACGCCGAGGGCCGACCGCTCGCCGGCGTGTCGCTCCAGCCGACCGTGGATCGACGCGGCGCGGGTCTGCGGCTCCAGGGCAACTTCTAGTACGTCGTCGCCAGGCTCAGGCTGGTCACCGGACCGCCGGTCTGTCGCCGAAGGAAACCGAGGCCGCCTTCGATGGTGAGGCCGAGGTACCAGCGCTCGAGGAGCTCGTAGTCGAGCTCCACCGCGAAGCCCATCCAGCTCACCCCATTGCCGATGCCGCTCGGGCTCTCGCTCCGCGGGGGGTCGTCGGGATCGGACCGAATCGGCTCCATCGAGTGGGCGCCGTTCGCCCGGATCGTGCAGCCCCACTTCTCGTTCAGGGTCAGCCCGACCTCGGCGCTCCAGACGATGCGATCGTCGAAGCCCTTCAGCCGCGCCTGGTAGGCGAGGCTCCCGCCCAGGAACCAGGTGTCGAAGGCGTAGCCGACCTTGAGGCCGGCCGTGAGGTCCCAGGTGCCGGCGCCGATCCGCAGGCCACCCACGCGGTCGTACACACCGTCGTCGCCGGGGTGGCGTTCGTAGACGACCTGCCGTTCGCCGGTGCGCTGAATGAGCGGTGCGCGCACCGAGCCCACGAGCGCCATCGCCAAGCGGTCGCGGAGCAGGAAGCGCCAGCGAAGCCCGAGCGCGGGATCGCCTCCGGTGACGTGTCCTCGCAGCTCGTCGGCGACCGGGTCGCGCAGCGTGAAGCCACGGACGATGTCGGTGTGCCAGAAGAGCGCGAGGCCGTCGACGATGCCGACGTCGCCGTACGTGGCGAGGAAGAGCTCGTGGTAGTTCTGGTACCCGTTGTAGTCGCCTTCGCCATCGACGTAGCCGAAGCCGAGGAGCCACTTCGCCCAGACCTTCACGTACCCGTGGCCGGGCTGTGGGGTCCACTGCGCGGAGGCGCTCGATGCGCTCACGGCGAGCGCGAAAGCGAGGGCGGCCCAGAGCCCGCGCACCCGGCGGCTCATCGCAACGTCAGGTTCAGCACGAGCGGTGCGTCCACGACGTCGCTCGGCTCGGCGGCCGGCTCGAGCCGTACGCGGCTCTCACCGATGGGCGCCTCCACCAGCTCCCAGCCGCCCGAGGTCCGGCCGAGCACGAGCAGGACCGGAGACTCGTCGCCGCCGAGGAGCGCCATGTCGGTCGGACGGAAGGTGCCGGGGAGGTCGACCACGGTCTCTTCGGAGCCTTCGGCCACGCGCGCGACGCGCTGGCGGGTCATCGCGAGCAGCTCGCCGGTCGGTAGCCCGAGCGCGCGGAGGATGCCGTGTGGTGCGGGGATGGTGGTCGGCTCGCCGGCGGCGTCGAGCTTCATCACCTGAGCGCCGACGAGGTAGACGGTGTCCGGGACGGTGGCCGGGGCGGCTTCACCTTCCGCGGGGGCGGGGGAGGGCGGTGCGGGGATGGCCACGACGTCCCGACCAGCCTCGAGCACGATCGAGCGGACGCGGGGGAAGCGACCGCTGCCGTCGCCGTCGGCGATCTGTGCGCCCTCGGCGTCCACGGTGATCAGGTCGAGCTCGCCGTCGCCGTCCACGTCGGCGAGGGCCGCGGCGACGGCGTCGTGCCGAAGGCGCCGGCGGGCGAGTCGGCGCGGCGACGGACCGCCGGCGAAGACCCAGGCCTCGCTCGGGCGGCGGCCGAAGCCGTCGGCCCAGTGGAGCGCCACGAGGTCGGCGCCGGTGCGGCCGTCGAGCTCGGCCGTCTGGATGTCGACCACCGAGAGCGGGTGGAGCACGTGGTCTTCGCCGAAGCCGCCGCTCGGATCACCGGCCACCCAGCGGAGCGTTCCGCCGTTCGGGCCGCCTTCGGCGTCGAGCTCGGTCCAACCGAGGACCAGATCGCGGAGCCCGTCGCCGTCGACGTCGGTCACGACCGGGGCGGCCATCTTCACCTGCGTGTCGCCCTCGAGCGTCAGGGTCGCGAGCCGCGCCAGCTCGCCGCCGTGAACCGCGAAGACGTGCGCCTCACGGCCGCAGAGGACGATCTGCTCCGGGCGCGGGTCACCGACCACCGAGCCGACGCCGAGGCGGGCGTGCTCCACGCCCTCGCAGACCTTGGTGTGGCGCCGCGGGCCGATGGTCCGGCCGCTGGCTTCGGTCTCGGTGGGCGCCGTCTCGCTCTCGGTGTCGACCGGGGTCTCGGTCGCCGCCTCGGTCGGGGCGGTGGGGGCGGTCGCCGGCTCGGTCTCGATGCTCTCCGGCTCGGCGGTCTCGGTCGACTCCGCGGTCTCGGTCGCCTCGGCCTCGGTGGTCTCGGTGGCTTCCGGATCGGGCTCGGCCTCGGTGCTCTCGGTCGACCCGGGGAGCGAATCGGCCACGTACGCGATCGCGAGCACCACGCCCCAGATGGCGATCAGGATCCCGATCGCCCTTGCCGCCGAACCAACCTTCGCACCCATGAGCAAGGCCATAGCAGCCGCCGGGCACACCTCCAACGAATCGGCGTGCGCCGATGGCGGAGGCCCTCAGTCGGCCAGCGGGTCGTAGCGGAACGCCTCGACCAGGAGCCCATAGAGCTCCGCGTGCTTCTTCTTCAGCGGCTCGGGCTTCTCGAAGAACGCCTCGGCGGCGCACGCGAAGAGCTCCGCTCGGTTCGTGCCGGCGTACTGACGGAGCGCCGACCGACCGCGGCGCACGCGTTCGAGCTCCTCGGCCAGGATCTCGTCCCACTTCGCTTCGTCGTCGACCAGCACCGGCACGCCGTCGGCGAAGCCGTCGTCCAGGTCGAGCACGTGGGCCCACTCGTGGATGCAGACGTTGCTGGCGTCCGTCTTCCGGTTCCATCCGTTCTTCAGCGCACGACGCGAGAAGACGATGGGCCCTTGGCGGTGCACCATCCCGAGGATGTCGGCGTGCTTGGACGAGTCGTACTCGTCGTCGAAGTTGTCGGGGTAGAGCAGGATGGTCCGACGCACCTTCGGTTCGATGCCGAGGTGGTGGAAGATGACCGCGGCGCCCGCGACCGAGAGCACGAGAAGCTCGTCGTCCAGCGCCACGTCCCCGACCGCCTCGAAGTCGAGATCCGCCACCATGAGCTGCACGTTCTTCTCGAAGTGCGCGCGGCCCGCCGCGTCGAGCTCGGTGTAGAAGACGACGTTGCGCTCCAGGACCGTGCGCCACGCCTCGGGGAAGGGCTTCGCGAGCGCGCGCCGTCGCCGCAGCGGGCGACGCAGGACCAGCGCGACGTAGACCACGAGGAAGACCCCGGCGGCGATGAGCGGCCAGGTCTTGCCTCGATCGACGCCGAGCCAGGCCAGCCCACCCGCGGCCAGCGGGCCGAAGAAGAGCTGTAGCGCGAGGCGACCGTTCAACGAGTGACTACTCGGCGCGCGGGTGGCAGTGGAAGCAGGTGTAGTCGTCGATGCCGAGGAGGGTGCCCATCGTCGGCGTCACGGTCTCCGCCATGAAGGTGACCGTCTCCCCGAAGATGCCCTCCATCGAGGTCCACGCCTGGCTGCCGGGCTGGGGCACCTTGTACGAGCTCATCGGCGGCATCTCGTACTCGACCTCGGGCCCGTTCTCGCCGTGGCAGGTGTCGCAGCCATAGCCCGAGCCCCAGCGGTCGGCGTCGTGCTCGGCGAACATCTCCTTCATGATCGGCAGCACCTTGCCGACCATGTACCACTCGCGATCCTCGTGGCTCATGTCCGCCCACGGCTGATCGGGACCGGAGATCCCGAGCGCCTCGATCGCCCCGTGGTGCGATTCGACCTCGGGCTCCTCGTCGTCGTCCCAGTCGGACCACTCGTCGTCTTCGCCGCCGGACGAGCCGTCTCCACCGCCGCCAGCGGTGTCATCGCCCCCGCCGCACGCCGCGAGGGCGAGCACGAGAGGGAGCCAGAGGAACGTGCGAGTCAGGATGGAGCTGGGCATGGTCGGCGCCGAGGATACACCGCTCGCCCGATCGTTCTTGCGTGTTTGTGGCCCTTGGCCCATACAGGACCCGCGGACGCGCAAGCTCGCGCGTCTTTTACACCGATACTTCCGGAGAGGTTCTGCCATGGCCTGGGTCATCACCCGTCTTTGCCGCGACTGCGTCGATCAGGCGTGCGTCGATGTCTGTCCCGTCGAGTGCATCTACGCGTACACCGGCGATGACCACCAGAAGTTCCCCAACCAGCTCTACATCCATCCGGAAGAGTGCATCGACTGCGGTGCCTGTGAGCCGGAGTGCCCCTGGGAAGCGATCTACGAGGACGTCTCGGTGCCCGAGGTGCTGAGCGAGGACACCCCCCTCAACGCCCTCACGGTGGACAACATGGACGACTTCGAGGTCCCGACTCCCGAGGAGCAGGACCAGCCGACGCCGGAGCAGGTCTCGGACAACAAGAAGAAGTGGGGCCTCGAGCCCTGAGGCTCACGCTCTCGCTGGAAAAGGCCACCTCATCGAGGTGGCCTTTTTTCGTTTCGGGCCGACGGCCGTTGCGCTCGCGAAGCTCGGGCGACAGAGAGCCACCATGGCTTCGCGCAAGGACACCCTCGAGGATGTCGGGCGCTTGCTGCTTCGACTGATGTTCGGCGGCATGATGCTCACCCACGGGATCCCCAAGCTGCTCGGCTTCGCCGAGAAGATGGACTCGTTCCCCGACCCGATCGGGCTCGGCTCACCGGTGGCGCTCGCGCTCGCGGTCTTCGCCGAGGTCGGCTGCGCGGTGCTGGTCGTCGCGGGTGCGTTCACGCGGCTCGCGGTGGTCCCGCTGATCGTCACCATGGCGGTCGCCGCGTTCATCGTGCACGCGGACGATCCGCTCGGGCGGAAGGAGCTGGCGCTGGTGTACCTGGTCGCCTACCTGGCGATCGGCTTCCTGGGGGCGGGCCGCTTCTCGATCGACGCCAAGCTCCCGGCCCGCTTCGCCAAGCTGAAGTAGGCCGGGCCACCCACTCAGGGTGTGACAGGGTGGCGTGGATTGCCCGTTCTGGGGGCACTCGCCCCCGTGATTCGGTGATGGTGACCGTCCGGTGAACCAGGATCACCAATCGTTTCGTGCCGTCCGGCGAGGTACGAACGTTGCACAGTCATTCGGCCATGCAGCTTTCCGTGCTGTCGCTGGGTCACGAGACGGTGCGCTTCTTCGAGCGCTATCGGACCTTCGCCGAAGGGTGGGCCGCCTGTGAGCGGCCGGATTGGATGATCGAGCTCGCGCTCCACGCGCAGATCGATCGGCGCCGGCTGGTGGTGCTCACCACTCCGGTGGTCGAGCGGGCGCTCGAGCGGCACGGCATCTACGTCGACACGCTCTCGATCGCACGGCACTGGGCGCGTGGGAACGTGGACGGCGCCGCCGCCTGGGCAGCGGGCTTTCGGGCGTCCGAGCGGGCGAAGGAGTCCCTCGGCCCGCCGGCGAGCGCGCTCCGCGCCGCGGGCGCGCTGGCCTTCGCGTGCGACGCGACCTCGTCGCCGACGTACTACGCCGTTCGGGCGCATCTGGTCGATGCGGTCGCGCTCGCGATGCAGAGCATTCCGGACGAGGCGGTCGCCCACGCCGAAACGATCCGGCGCGGGCTCCCCATCGACGCGGTGGAGACGGGTCTGCGTGCCCGAGTGGCCGAGAGCCAGCCTCCGAGCCGCGCCTCCGGTGAGCAGCCTCGGCAGCCCCACTCGTGGTGGCCGCCGATCGCCTCCGGAGACGACGACTGAAGGGTCAGGCCTTCGCAGCCCAGGAGTTGCAGTACGCCTCGCCCGCGATGGGGCCGGGCACCAGCGTGCAGGCGCCGCACTCGTTGGCGCTGCCGGCGGTGAAGAAGTTGCAGTTGGTGCAGTTCTTCTGGGCGCCGTGCGGGGAGTTGGCGACGTAGCCGAGCGACGAGCGAGTCGAGCTCTGCTGAGGCGTCAGGCCCGACGTATCGTTGCAGTTCGGTCCCTCTTCGCCACCGCAGCCGGCTCCGAGAACCACCAGACCGAGCCCCGCCGCGCCGAAAGTCGCACTCCGGCGAAGGAGCTCTCGACGTGAGATCTTCTTCATGGCGCGAGGTTAGGGACACGAGCCGAAAGCAGCAAGATCTGGGTCACGCACGGAGCACGCCCGCGAGGCGCTCGAGGGCGTCGCGGTGCTCGTCGATCGGCTCGGACGTGAAGCAGATCCGGACCCAGCTCGCGAAGTCGGTGCCGCACGCGGCGCCCGGCGTCATCAGCACGCCGGCGTCGAGGCAGCGGTCGAGGAAGGGCAGCGCGTCCGTCTCGCCGTCGCGGAAGTAGGGGGTCGCGTCGAAGAAGAGGAAGGTGCCGCCGGCGGGGCGATCGATGCCCAGTACCTCGGCGGTCTCGTTGCCAGCCACCGCGAAGAGCTCGCGGCGACGCTCGAGGAACTCGTCGCCGTCGTTCAACGCTCGGGCGCCACTGACCTGCATCGGCGTGGGCGCCGAGTACGTGGAGAACGCCTGAACGCCACGGAGCGCGCGCGTGACGTCGGCGCTGCCGTGGGCGTAGCCGATGCGCGCGCCCGCCATGCCGTAGGACTTCGAGAGCGTATGGCAGGCCACGTAGCGGTCCTGGACGTCGTCGCGGGTCCAGAGCGGCGCCCGCGGCTCTCCGAAGTGCAGGTCCTGGTAGGCCTCGTCGAAGATGAGCCAGAGATCGTGGCGCTGGGCGACGCGAACGAAGGCGTCCTCGGCGGCCGCAGGGGCGACGGCGCCGGTGGGGTTGTGCGGCGTGTTCACGTAGAGCGCGACGGTGCGATCGGTGACCTTCGCCTCGAGCGCGGCTTCGACGTCCATCTCTGCCAGCGCGTGCATCAGCGGTACCTGGACCGGAGTCGCGCCCCGCTTGGCGATGATGCCGCGGATGAGCGGCCAGAATGGCGAAGGGAGCAGCACCTCATCGCCGACGTCGAGGAGGGTCTCGGTGATCACGCTGAGCCCTGCGGTCGCTCCGCTCATGATCTGGAGTCGGTCCGTCGGGACTCGGCGGCCGAGGCGCTCGGTGCGATCGGACGCCGCGTCGAGGAGGATCGGCAGGCCGCCGGGCGGCGCGTACTTGTGGATGCCGGGGAGGGTGTCGGTCGTCAGCGTGTCGACGCGAGCGCTCGGCGGCGGCTCTTCGAAGGTGTCGCCCACCGAGAGCATGTGCACCGTGGCGCCGCTCGCGCGCAGCTCGGCGGCCTTGGCGGCCAGACCCGAGAAGACGCGGGACGAGAGCGAGCCGATGTGAGTGGAGAAGTCGGGAGGGCGCGGCATCCACCCTCCCTACCACGACCGGAGGCCGGGCTCAGCTCACACGCACTGGCCGTCGGCGTTGCAGGTCTCCGGCGGCGTGCAGTCGCTGTCCATCCGGCACTCGATCGTGAAGCGGCAGCGGTCGTCCACGCAGACCTGCGTGCCCGGGCAGTCGGCGTTGGTGCGGCAGGCGGTTCCGGGCATGCAGAAGTTGAACTGGCAGATCTCGCCGGGGTTGCAGTCGGCGTCTCGAACGCAGTTGCCCGGGGGGAGCGTCTCGCAGAGGCCGCCGATGCAGGTCTGGCCGGGCGGGCACTCGTCGTCCTCGACGCAGCCGCCGGGGTTCTGGCAGCGGTTGTTGATGCACTGTCGAACCGGACCGCAGTCCGCGTCCGAGCCGCAGAAGAGCCACGGGAAGCAGCGGTCCGCCTCGCAGGTCCAACCGAAGTTGCAGTCGGCGGTGGTCGCGCAGCTCGAGGGCTGGCAGTAGTTGAACTCGCAGATCTCGTCACCCGAGCAGTCACCGTCGCCCACGCACTCCTGGGCGACGAAGCAGGCGCCGAAGTCCGCGCAGATCGTCCCGTCGGGGCAGCCGGCCATCGTGCCGCCGCCGGGTGGGAAGCAGAACTGGAGCGCGGTGCACTGGTCGCCCAGGCAGGTCCAGCCGAGCGGGCAGTCCCCGTCCGAGTTGCAGTCGATGTCGGGCACGCAGGCCAGCGTGGAGATGTTGCAGACCTCGCCCGCGGGACAGTCGGTGTTCGCGCGGCAGGGACCGTCCTGGCAGCTGCCGGTGACGCAGACGTCGGCGCCCGGGCAGTCGGCATCCGTCCGGCACTCGCCCACGTAGCTGCAGCTGCCGGTGACGCACTCGTAGAGCGGGTCGCAGTCGGCGTCCCGGGTGCACTCGCCGACGAAGACGCAGCCGCCGCCGATGCACGCGAAGCGTTCCGGACACATCGCGTCGGTCGTGCACTCACCGACGAAGACGCAGCGTCCCTCACGACAGCTCAGACCCGAGCCCGCGCAGTCCACGTCGGAAGTGCACTCGGGCGGCGGGACGCAGCGCGAGTCTTCGCAGACCTGGCCCATCGGGCAGGGTTGGGTGGGGCAGGTGTCGGGGACTTCGCAGAAGCCGAAGTTGCACTGCTCCCCCGGGCCGCAGTCGCGATCGAGCATGCAGGACACCGGCGGCAGCGGGACGCACGCGCCGGAGATGCACGCCTGCATCCCGCCCGCGCCGCCGGGGCAGTCGGCGTCGACCATGCAGTCGGTCCCGACGCACCGGCGATCCTCGCAGGTCATGCCCGGGAAGGGGCAGTCGGAGTCCATGCCGCAGAAGAAGGGCGGGAAGCAACGGCCCCCGGCGCAGCCCCAGCCGAGCTCGCAGTCGCTGTCCATCGTGCAAGTCGTGGGCTGACAGAAGCCGAAGTCGCACCGCTGCCCCGTGGGGCATTCGTCGTCCGAGCCACAGGCGGCGTCGGGGTCGACGCAGCGGAAGCCGTCGCAGCGTTCGGGCGGCGGGCAGTCCGCGTTCGAGCGGCAGCGGCGGACCGTGGTGCAGCGACCGCCGAAGCAGAGGTTGCCCGTCGGGCACTCGGCGTCGGTGGTGCACTCCACGGAAGGCACGCAGCGGCGGGAGAGGAAGTCACAGAGCTCGTCCGCGGCGCAGTCGGAGTCCGAGGTGCAGCCGGTCGGGACGCAGCGGGCGGAGTCGCACCGGAAGCCGGAGCCGCAGTCCCCGTCGTCGAGGCAGTCGCCGGTGAACTGGCAGCGCGCGCCGATGCACTCGAAGCCGCTCGTGCACTCGGCGTCGGACATGCAGTCGCCGGTGAAGACGCAGGTTCCGTCGGAGCACTCGAAGCCGGCGGCGCCGCAGTCGCTGTCCGAGGTGCAGTCGGGGAGCGGGACGCAGCTCCCGGCAACACAGTCCTCGCCGGGCATGCACTCCGCGCGCACCGTGCACTCGACGGGGACCGTGCAGCGGCCCGAATCGCAGATGCGCCCGTCGGGGCAGTCCGCGTCGGTCATGCAGGAGGTCCGTCGCTCGCAGACTCCGTCGACGCAGCGCTCGCCCGGGGCGCAGTCCAGGTCGCTGAAGCAGACCAGCCCCTCCACGCACATGCCAGCGACGCAGCTGAGGCCGAAGTCGCAGTCGTCGTCGGTGATGCAGCCGATCGAGCCGTCCGGCGGCGGCAGCTCGCCGTCGGGCAGGAACCGGCCGTCCGGGCTCCCGCCGTCGGTGAGGCCTTCGGGATCGACCAGGACCGTCCGGCCGCAGGCGGCCGCGAGGACGAGCAGGGCGAGCAAGGGAAAGCGACGCATGACGGCCAGCATAGCAGGGCTGGAGACCCGGCCCCTGACGGGGGCGTCGCGCGTCGACGTGGGGGCTTCCGCGCTGCGCGGCGCGTTGGTAGGGTCCCGCCCATGACTCGCGCATTCCGAGCAGCAGTGCCCTGGCTCGTCCTCTCCCTGGCCTTCGTGGGCTGTGGCGACGACGCGGAAGCCAACCAGGAGAGCACGGATCCGATCGTCGGCGTCCTGGAGCTCCCCATCTCCTATCGCTACGAGGCCAGCGGGCCCTCCAACGTCGTCGCGATCGAGATCGCGCCCTCGAACCTGCGCGTGGACGGCCACACGATCCTCGAGCTCGACAACGGCAAGGTGCCGGACGCCTCGGTGACCTCGTCGAACACGATCCAGGAGCTGCGCACGAACATCGACGGCGGCCCGGCTCGCCGAAACGCGACGTTGCGCATCCTGGGCTCGACGCCCTGGCGCACGACGATGCTGGTGCTCTCCACGCTGAAGGAGACGCGGGTCACCGAGATCTCGTTCATGACCCGGCAGGGCACGGGCACGGAGATTGGCTACCTGAACCTGTCGAACTGGGACATTCGCGTGGAGGACGAAGAGTTCCACGAGCCGCCGGCGACCCACATGCGCTCTTGGAACGAGATCGGCGACATCTGGGAAGAGATGTACACCGCGTGCCGCGAGGGCCCCTACGTCGACTGCGCGTTCAAGGCGAGCAACATCGCCGAGGGCGGCAACATGCACATGGAGCTCTTCGCGCGCGGCAACGCCGTGAAGATCGAGCTGCACCGTTTCGGCGCGCCGGACCCCGAGCCGCCGGCCCCGGCCCACGACACCTTCCTCGACGGCATCGCGCCGCCCGAGGGCGAGGAAGAGGCCGAGCTCCCGCCGGCCGTCACCGCGGCGTTCACCTGGCGCTACCAGGCCACCACGCCAGCCGCCGACGAAGAGAACGTCGTTGCCAAGACCATGCGCCCGCTCTGCGGCGCCCAGCCCTGCGGCGCGCTCGTCGAGGCAGAGGCTCAGACCCCGACGATGCGCGTGCTGAGCTTCATCGGCTCGGCGTTCCCGAACGGGACCGACGAGCCCTACCTGATGTTCCAGATCCCGCCTGGCTGAGCGGAAGCGTAGCGACGCTCGGTCCCTCGCCCTCACCCTCGCCCTATCCCTCACCCTTCGGGAGATCGCTCGGCGCTCCGTCTCAGGGAGAGGGTCAGGGTGAGGGAGAGGGAGAGGGGAACGGCCGCTTCGCGGCCGCTCCTACAACCACAGCCACCACAAGATCGTCACGCTCAGCACGCCCAGGATCACCTGCAGCGGGAGCCCGATCTTGATGAAGTCCGAGTACCGATAGCCGCCGGGGCCGTAGACCATCAGGTTCGCCGCGTAGCCGATCGGGCTCGAGAACGCGGTCGACGCCGCGTGCATCACCAAGAGCGCCGCCGCCGTCCCCGGCATGCCCGCGCTCTCGGTCGCCGCCGCGGCGATCGGGTACATGACCGCGGCCGCCGTGGCGGTGTAGACGAGCCCGGCGAGCACGCTCGTCGCCGCGAAGACGGCACCGAGGAGGGCGACCTTGCCGAAGGGGGACGACGCGCTCACCAGCGCGCCGCCCAGATAGGCCGCCGCGCCGGAGCTCTCCACGGCGAGGCCGATGCCGAGCGCGGAGCCGACCGTGACCAACACCCGCAGGTCGAGCGCGCGGCGGGCCTGGTGCCCACGGAGGCAGCCCGTCAGGATCAGCGCGCCGGCGCCGATCAACGCCGCCGTCAGGAGCGGGAGGACGCCGGCGGCGTTGAGCGCGACGACCGCGATCAGGATCGCCGCGGCCAGTGGCGCCCGCCGGTGGTTCGGTGGCGCGCTGTCGGCGACCGGGCTGAGCAGCATGAAGCTCGGGTCCGCGCGGTGGCGTCGCGCGAAGCCGGGCTCGGCCTCGAGCAGGAGCAGGTCGCCCGCCTGCAGCACGATGTCGCCGACCTTCGCCGAGACGCGCTCGCCCTCGCGATGGACCGCCAGGATCGCTGCGTCGTATTCGGTTCGGAAGCGCACGTCGCGCACGGTCCGGCCGACCAGCGCGCTCTGCGCGGCGACGACCGCCTCGACCCAGCTGCGGTCCGGTCGACCGGTGATCGCGGACTCCTCGGGGACCAACCCCATCTTCCGGAGGTCGACGGCCGCGTCCACCACGATGCCGGTGAAGCGCAACACGTCCCGCGCCTTCAAACGGGTCTGCGGTGAGACGGCGGGGAAGACCTGCCCGTCGCGCTCGAGCTCGAAGAGGTAGAGCTTCGGCAGGCTCCGGAGGCAGCTCTCGATGGTCTCGTTGACGACCGGTGAGCCGGCCTCGACCTGGAAGGCGATGGAGTATTCGCGGACGTCCGTGACGTCCTGGTCCACGCCGCGCCGGGCGGGGAGGAGCCACCGGCTGGCGAAGACGATGTAGGCCGTGCCCACGATGAGCGCAGGCACGCCGAGGACGGCGACGTCGAACATCCCCAGCTGGACCGGCTCGGCGCGAGCGGCCGCCATGCCGGCGACCACCAGGTTGGTGCTCGTGCCGATCAGCGTGCACGTGCCGCCGAGGATCGCGGCGTAGCTCAGCGGGATGAGGAGCTTGCTGACGCTGATCCGGGTCTGCTTGCTCCATCGCTGGAGCATCGGGACGAACATCGCCACCACTGGCGTGTTGTTCATGAACGCCGACAGCCCGCCGACCGGGAGCATCACCCGCAGCTGCGCGCCGGCTACGCCGCGGGGCTGGCCGAGGACCGTTCGAGCGGCGTAGTCGAGCGCCCCCGTCTCGCGGATGCCGGCGGCCACCACGAAGAGCGCCGCGATGGTCCCGACGGCGGGGTTGGCGAAGCCCGAGAAAGCCTCCGCCGGGTCGAGCACTCCGGTGGCCAACAGGAACGTGAGGCCCGCCACCAGCACGAGGTCGGGCCCCGCCAGGTTGAACGCCATCACGATGACCATCGCGAGGACCACCCCCACCGTCAGCCATCCATCGATGCCCATACCGCCCGGTCATAGCCGCCTTCGGGGGATCCGTCGATTTCGTTGGTGTTTCCGGGCCCAGGCTCGCTGCCACTCCGCCTGGCATCTCACGCGCCTGGGGTGCCGCGAGAGCGTCGTTCATGGCATTCTGTCGCCCATGTTGGCTCGCTCTTGTCTTTTCCTCGGCCTGGCCGCGCTCGTCGGCGGCTGCAGCGCCCTCATCGACACCGACCCCGACGTCTTCGGTGAGTCGGACGTGACCCTGCCGGACTACGGCCCGCCCGACATGGTCGACGGCGGCGGCCCCCGGGACATGGGCCCTGGCCCGGTCGACATGCTCCTGCGGCCCGACATGCCCCCGGCGGATTGCCCGGCGCCGCCCGAGTGCGCCGGCGGCAACTCGCTCGTCTGCCAGGATGGGGTGCGCGTGACCGTGCCCTGTCCCGCCGGCTGCAACGGCGCGACCGGCGAGTGCCTTCCGACCGCCACGGGCTTCACGCCCTCCAACGTCGGTCGCGAGCAGTTCCGCGAGGACGGCCCCGATCTCGATCTGGACGAAGCCTTCCGCTACGACACCAACAGCTGCACCTCGATGACCGGCGCGTCCCGGGTGGTGAGCATGCGCGGTGGCGGCGAGGCCTGCGTGTTGAGCGTCGGGAGCTTCCGACTCCGCGAGTCCGGTTTCATGCAGGTCGGCGGTGCTCGGCCGCTGATCATCGTCGCCAACGACGAGATCCGCATCGAGGGGATCATCGACGTCTCCGCGCGTGAGGATCAGACCGGCCCCGCCGGTCAGCCTGGCGGTCGCACGGTTTCCGGCGCGGAGAACGGACAGGGTCCCGGTGGCGGCGAAGCCGGCGTGCACGAGGAAGACTTCGATGACGGCGGCGGAGGTGGCGCGGGTGGATGCGGCGGCGGCGGCGACGGAGGGAGCGGCGGCGCGGCTGACGGAGGCGAGGGCGGTAGCCCTTGGCTCGACGGGAACGATCTTCAGCCGCTGGTCGGCGGCAGCGGCGGTGGCCGCGGCCGCGGCGCGGTCCGCGGCACCTTCTCGAACGCGGGTGAGGGCGGCGCCGGTGGCGGCGCGCTCCAGCTCACCGCGGCGAACCGCATCGTGATCTCCGGCGGCATCGTCGCCGGGGGTGGCGGTGGCCAAGGCGGCCGGAACGGTGGCGACAGCGGCACCAACTGGGGCAGCGGCGGCGGCGGCGGTGCTGGCGGCAACGTGATCGTCGAGGCGCCCGACATCTCCGGCGCCGGTGGCCTCAGCGTGGTCGGCGGCGGCGGCGGCGGTGGCTCGAGCAGCACCGGTGCGGGCGGTGCCGGCCAGGACGGCGTGGATGCCGCGACGGCCCGGCCCTCCGGCGGTGACTCGGGCGGCTTCCAGTACGGCGCCGACGGCGGCGACGGCGGCGGCCTCGCCATGCCCGCTGGTGCGGGCGGCGGCTCGAACGACTCGATGTTCGCCAACGGTGGCGGCGGCGGCGGGGGCGCGGGCTGCGTGGTCGTGCGCTCGAGCGGCTCGCCGGCGGTGGCGGTGAACCCGCCGGGCTCCGTCACGAACCTCTCGCTCCTCCCCTGAACGCACGAAGGGCCCGTCCGCTCAGCGGACGAGCCCCATCGTGAGGTCGGCGTCGCTTCAGCGGAGCGGCTGCTGACCGAGCGGGCGCAGGGCACCGCGCACGGCGGCGCGGAGCACCTCCGGGCGGAGGCGAGCGACGGCGTCTTCGCCGTCCGGCAGTCGCGCGGCGGCGCGGCCCTCGAGGATGAGGCGGATGTTGCCGCCGCGGCGGTCGGCGAGGATCAGCGAGACCTCGCACTCCATCCGGTCCGATTCGCGGCGCTCGTCGATGTGGGTGATGGAGCCCCGGAGCACGTAGCGTGCGCGCTGGGCGTTGGTGACGCGGACGTTCGCGACGCCACCGAGCTCGTCGCGGAGCGCGTCGCGCAGCTCGCTGCCGAGCGCGCCTGGGGCGCTCGTCTCGCCGATGGCGATCGAGGTGCTGCGGCCCTGTGCGGACGCGGCGTCGATCATGGGTCCCGAAAGCAGCGCTGCACCGAGAATGGTCGCGCAAATGGACATGGCGGTGCGGGTCATGGAGCCCTCCCGTGGTGAAGTTCCCACCGAGCCGGATCGCCCTCCGACTCGGTCACGGCCAGCACACCGTCGGCCGCTTCCTTCGTGTACCTGGGTCGGCGCGAGGGCGGCAAGAAAGTGGCAGAGTGGTCCCGTGGCGGGCGGAGCGCGGAGGATCTGGTGGATGGCGTGGCTGGGGCTGGCGGCGTGCGGAGGCCCCTGCGCCACCGAGCCGAACGCGCCGAGCCGGCCCGTCGAGCCCGCGGTGGAAGCTCCCGCGCCGGTCGAGCCGCTGCCCGAGGTGCCGCCGTTGCCGCCCGAGGTGTTGCGCGGCGTCTGCTACGCGCACGCCTATCAGGACGGAGGCGCGCGAGGCTACGGCAGCGAGACGAGTCGGCGCACGCTCGAAGAGCTTCGGGAGCACGCCGTCGGTTCCGTGTCGCTCACACCCTTCGGCTTCCTGCCCTCGCTCGGCGCGCACGAGATTCGCCACGCCGACTCCATCGGCGCGTCCGAGACCGACGAGCGCACCCGCCGGGAGATCGAAGCCGCGCACGCAGCCGGGCACTCGGTGATGCTCAAGCCGCACCTGTGGGTGGCGCGGGGCGAGTGGCGCGCGCGGTTGGACCCCGCGGCCGGCTGGGACGCGTTCTTCGACTCGTACGAGCCGTGGATGGTCGGCTACGCCCGGCTCGCCGCGGAGACCGGCGTGGAGTGGCTGGTCATCGGGACCGAGCTCCGTTCGAGCCTCGGCCAGGAGGAGCGCTGGCGGCGGCTGATCGCGGCCGTGCGGTCGGTCTATGAGGGCGAGCTGGTCTACGCGGCCAACTGGGACGCGATGGACTCGGTGCCCTTCTGGGACGCGCTCGACGCGCTGGGCATCCAGTTCTACCCGCCAGTCGCGCACGCGGAGGGCGAGACGACCGGCGCGATGCGGGAGCGGCTCCGTGGCTACTTCGATCGCCTCGCCGAGCTGTCCACGCAGCACGAGCGTCCGGTGATCTTCACCGAGATCGGCTACCGCTCGGCCACCAACGCGGCGCTGCGGCCACACGAGTGGACCGACGGCACCGACGCCGAGGTCGACCTCGAGCTGCAGCGCACCCTCTACACGCTCTTCTTCGCCGAGGCGGCGACCCGCGACTACGTGCGCGGCGTGTACCTCTGGAAGTGGTTCACCGACCCGGACTCGCGCGAGGAAGGCCCGACCGGTTTCTCACCGGCGGGCAAACCCGCGGCGGAGGTGATGCGGACGGCGTACGCGATCAGTGGCGAGTGAGCGCGCCGAGGCGCCACGGGGAGATCCCCGGGCCGCCGTTGCTGCCGTTGCTCTTCGCCGTGCCGGTGCCGCCGATGGCGTCCTGATCGCGGAACGCCTGCGCGACCGCGGCCGCGATGGCGAGGGCCTTGGCGTCGCTGCCGAGGCTGGGCGGGGTCAGGAGCGCCTCTTCGTTCTTGGCGATGTAGCCCGTGTCGTACTCACCGGCGACGAACTCCGGGTGGCTCATCACCCGCAGGTGGAAGGGCACGCTGGTCTTGATGCCGGTGACCACGTACTCCTCGAGCGCGCGGCGCATGCGCTGCACGGCGAGGTCGCGGGTCGGCGCCCAGACGCAGAGCTTGCTGACCATCGGGTCGTAGTGGCTCGGGACCTCGGAGCCCTCATAGGTGCCCGAGTCGTCGCGGACGCCGGGGCCGGTCGGCACGCGCAGCACGTCGATGGGGCCGGGGCTCGGCATGAAGTTGCGGTCCGGGTCCTCGGCGTAGACGCGACACTCGATCGCGTGTCCGCGGCGCGTGACGGCGCTCTGGTCGTAGCCGAGCTCTTCGCCGGCGGCGATGCGCACCTGCTCGCGCACGAGGTCCATGCCGGTCACCAGCTCGGTGATCGGGTGCTCGACCTGCAGGCGGGTGTTCATCTCGAGGAAGTAGAAGCTGCCGTCGGTGCCCATGAGGAACTCGACGGTGCCCGCGCCCTCGTAGTCGACGGCCTTGGCGGCGGCGACGGCGACGGCGCCCATCTCGGCGATCTTCGCGTCGTCGGCCTTGGCGAAGGGGGAGGGCGACTCCTCGATCACCTTCTGGTGTCGCCGCTGGATCGAGCAGTCGCGCTCGAAGAGGTGCACGCAATTGCCGTGGCCGTCCGCGAGCACCTGGATCTCGATGTGCCGCGGGTTGATGATCGCCTTCTCCATGTAGACGGTGTCGTCGCCGAAGGCGTTGGCGGCCTCGCTGCGCGCGCGCTCGAAGGCTTCTTCCAGATCCGCGGCCTCGTGGACCAGGCGCATGCCCTTGCCGCCACCACCGGCCGACGCCTTGAGCATCACCGGCAACCCGAGCTTCTCGGCCGCGGCCTTCAGCTCGGAGGGGTCGTCGATGAGCGCACCGGGCACGACCGGCACGTCGGCGGCCATCATCTTCTCGCGCGCGGCGGTCTTGGAGCCCATCGCCTCCATCGCCGAGGGGTCCGGACCGATGAAGGTGATGCCGGCTTCTTTGCAGGCGCGTGCGAACGCCGCGTTCTCGCTCAGGAAGCCGTAGCCGGGGTGAATGGCCGTCGCGCCGGTCTTCTTGCAGGCGGCGAGGATCTTCTCATGCACCAGGTAGCTCTCGCGGCTCGGCGCGGGCCCGATGGCCACGGCCTCGTCCGCCATCCGCACGTGGAGCGCGTCACGATCGGCATCGCTGTACACGGCGACCGAGCGAATGCCCATCTCGCGGAGGGTCCGCATGACGCGGACGGCGATCTCACCGCGGTTGGCGACCAGGACCTTCTCGAAGGGAACAGCAGAATCAGCCATCGAGGGCGGAGGCTGCGCCGCATGCCGCGGCGCGTCAAGCGCTCGGGCGCCGGCGCTCATCGACCTGTGTAGGATAGGATGCCCCCACCATGGTCGACTGCCTTCGAACTCTGGGCGCCACCGTCTTCTTGCTCGCGGCTGCGTGCGGAGACGACGTCATCGAAGAGCCGCCGTGCGACGAGCCCGCCGACATCGTCTGCTGTCTCGCTGATGGGACCGAAGTGCCCTATCAGTGCGGCATCGGTCGTCGCGTCTGCCCCACGGACGCAGTCGAGCAGTCTGGCGGGTTCTGCGAAGCTCCACCCGACGCTGCGCCTTGATGCCCGATGGCGCTCGACCCCATCGACATCCAGGCGCGCTGGCACGCTCGAGAGCACCGGATCTCGCCAGAGTGGAAGTTCCTGGCCGGGGTGGTCCTCGGGCTCTCCACTCGCTTCTCTTGGGAGCGACTCGACGGGCGATATCGGGGCGAGGTGACCGTGATGCTTCAGGCTGCGACGGACCTCACCTGCGCACACGCCTTCGATGGCCGACCCTGAAGCGTGGGACCGTGCGCTGGTGTCGGTGGCGGGGCTCCTGCCACTGCCCGATGGGGCCGGCGAGCCATCCCCTCGCCCGCTGCCCGAGATGTCATCTGGTGCGGTTTCGGCCTCGCGCAACTTCGCGCGCTCGATTCGTCCGAGGAGCGGGGAGACCTGAGTGGTTCAGCGCTGTGATGGGCGTGAGCGCCGCGTCCAGAGAAGCAGGAGCAGTGGCCACGCTGCGAACGAGCCGGGGGCTGTTCGGCAGCCGCAGCCGCCGCCGGTGCTCCCGCCGCCGGGGCCACCATCGGGCGGGGGCTCTTCGCCGTTGGCGCGGACCCAGATGTGGCTGGTGACGACTCGGGGTCGGGGCATCGAGAGCTGAGCGCGCCAGCGGTCGTCGACGTCGCCGAAGGGGGCGTCGACCTCGAGCGTGGTCTCGAAGGGGTCGCTGGTGACGTCGACCTGGGTGTGGATGTCGCCGTTGCGGAGGAAGGCGAGGGTGCCGGTGGTGGCGCCGGTGACGACGGCGGTCAGCGTGACGGGGCCGTCGACGGTGTCGCCGACCATGGCGCGGCCGGCGGTGAGCTCGACCATCGGGTCCCCCGGGCCCTCGAGCTTCACGACCGTGCGCCCCGCGCGGACCGCGTCGACGATGGCCGCGACGCAGAGCTCGTCGGCGTAGACCAGCGTGGTCGGGCTGCCGATCGGGCTCTGCAGCCGGTCGAGGTCGACGCCCGCACGGTGGTCGTCGCTACCGCCGATGGCCGCGACGTGCGCGCCCTCGTCGAGCATGGCGTCCCAGAAGGCGGTGGCGTTCCGGTAGAAGAGGGTGCCGGTGAGCGAATAGGCGCCGTTCTGGATCTCGAGCGCGTGGACGCCCTCGGTGCCGAGGTCCCAGGCGCAGCCGAGGCAGACGTCGCCGAGATCGAGCACGGGGTGATTGATCGCGAAGATGCCGCCCGCGGCTTCGGTGTCCGCGACCATGCCTTCGAAGGTCACGCCGACGTCGGAGCGCGCGCGGAAGTCGACGAAGGTCGGAACGCCGATCGCGTTGCCGTGACCGAAGTAGGTGGTGACCTCGATGCCCGGCATCAGCAGCACGCTCGGGTGCCGCGATTGCGCGCTGGTGAGGTAGTCGACCTGCGAGACGGTGTTGTGCTCGGAGAGCTCGATGAAGTCGAGGCCGAGGTCCGCGGCGAGCTGGGCGGACTCGTCGATGGTCGCGCGGGCGTCGCCGCTCTCGAGCGAGTGCACGTGGAAGTCGCCCGCATACCAGCGGGGGCCGCTCTCGAGCGCGGCGGCGGGAACGTAGGGACCGCGGTCCGGCTGCGCGTCGAGGGTCGGCGTCGTGCGGAAGAAGATCTCGATGTGATAGGTCGCCGGCTCGGGGACCAGCGCCTGGCCGACGAGCACCTGCCACTCGCCCGCGGCGATCGGGCCGGGCAGGTAGCTCCGCGACGCGGTCTCGACGCCCACGACGGCGGGCTCGGTGTTGCCGCCGCCCCAGCCGCGGACGCGCTCCGGATCGGCGAGGCCCCAGTCCAGGATGTTGGCCTCGCTCAGGTCGTCGTGGCGGACCTCGATCTCCACGGTGCCCTCGGGGACCGTGAAGGGGATGGCGGTGTAGGGCGGTGCGTCGGCGTCGAGGGTGCCGTCCAGGATCAGATCCTGCGCACCGGCGCTCGCGCTCCAGAGGAGCATCACGATGAGCGAGAGCCGCATCAGAATGCCTGCGCCAGCTCGCGAAGCCCGTCGGCTTCCACGATCTCGTCTTCGTGGTCCGGGCGCGTGCCGAGCCGCAGCAGGGCACGCGCGAGCTCCTCGCCGGTCATCGATGCGTAGCGGTCGCGGAGCTTGCCGAGACCGAGCACGCCTGCGGTCTTCAGCAGGCCGTCGCCGAGGGTCGACGCGATGCGCTCACCCGGCCGGTTCTCCTCGCGGTCTTCGCCGCTGATGAACGACGGGCGGGCGATCACGTAGGGCAAGCCGCTCTCCGCGAGCTCGCTCTCCACGCGGGCTCGTACCGCGAGGTACTCGTTCTTCACGCCGTCCTTCACGCCCATCGACGAGAGGTAGATGAAGCGAGGACCGTGCCCGGCGGCGACGCACGCCCGAAGGAGCATCACGGTCAGTCCGTAGTCGACCGCCTCGTAGCCGGCTTCCTGGCCTGCTTCGCGAGCGGCCTTCGCGCGTTTCTTGGTGGTGCCGAGGAGCGCGTAGACCACGTCCGGCGCGAGCTCCGTGATGCGCTCGGTCATCGCCTGCTCTTCCCACGGCGTCGCGTCGACGCGTACCCCGCGGACCCCGAAACGGTCGCGCCATCGGTTCAGCCGTGGGGAGTCCGGGCGAACGTGTGCGTGGGTGCGGAGGCCCGGGCGCTCGGCCGCCAACTCCACGAGGTTCCGCCCCGTATACCCCGTCGCCCCCGCCACGAAGAGATGCATGACCCCGGCACGGTACCACGGCGGTCCCGCCACGGGCGCAGCCGAAGACCAGCGGAATCAGTGACGAAGCGCACGAGCGGGATGGAACCGCCCCCCTCGATGGAAGACGATGCGCCATCAGGCGCGCGCGCTGGATGTCTTTCATGGGGGGCAGCCGCACGCTCAGCCGCACAGGAACCAGCCACTCGATGTCCCGACCGACCGACCTCCGCTTCGAAGGCCGCATTCTCTATCTGACCGAGGACCTCGCGCTGCTGCGCAAGCAGCTCGAAGGCGAGGACCTCGAGCTCGACCCCGAGCGCAAGCTCCGGGACAACATCAGCACGGACGAGATCACGCCCGGCTGGGTCTGCTTCTATTACGACGAGACCCTCGGTCGGTACTCCATGGTCGGCCTGAAGGGTGGCGTGGTCGAGAAGGACTCGATCAAGGACGGTGGCTTCTCGGTCATCGTCAGCGGCCTGAGCAAGGGCTGCGGCAGCAGCCGCGAGACCGCGCCCTTCAGCGAGCTCGCCGCCGGCATCGAGCTGGTCGTCGCCGAGAGCATCGAGAAGATCTATGGGCAGAACTGCCAGAACATCGGCCTGCTCACCACGACCGACTTCGGGATCCTGAAGCGGATCATCGCGGGCGAGACCATCTCCATCGAGGAGTTCACCCAGGGCCTCGATCCGATCAGCGCGGACATCGTCCGCGCCGGCGGGCTCTTCGCCTACAACCGCGAGCGCATGGCCGGGAAGATCGCGCCACCCGCGATCGAGACCGCGAAGCGCCCGATGACCCTGGTCGAGAAGATCATCGCCAAGAACGCGGTCCGCGACGCGGCGGAGGGCGCCCTCGGCGTCGACGCCGTCAAGCCGGGCGACGCGCTCTTCGTGCGCACCGACGTCCGCTTCAGCCACGAGTACGTGACGCCGATGGCGGACTCGCTCCTGCGTCGTGCGCTCGGCGACGACGCGAGCGTTACCGATCCGGAGAGCGTCTTCGCGTTCCGTGACCACCTCACCTTCCTCTCCGACGTGATGCCGGAGGAGAAGCGGAAGATGGGCCTGCTCGAGAAGGCGGATGGACTGGCCGAGACCCAGGGCAAGTTCGCCGCGCGACACGGGCTGAAGCTCTACGGCGAAGCGCCCAAGGGCGGCTCGGAGGCCATCTGCCACAACGCGGTGGTCGAGGACCTCGCGATGCCCGGTGACGTGGTCATCGGCACCGACAGCCACACCTGCATGGCGGGCGTGCTCGGCGCGTTCGCCTTCGGCGTCGGCAGCACCGACATGGCCAACGCCTGGTACACGAAGGACGTCCGCGTCCGCGTGCCCGAGACGGTTCGCTTCGTCCTCGAGGGCGAGCTCCGCGACGGCGTGAGCGCGAAGGACGTGATGCTCCACATCCTGGCGCAGCCCTTCTTCCGCACCAGCAAGGGCATCGGCAAGGTGCTCGAGTTCACCGGTCCCGGCGTTCGCGGCCTCGACCTGGACGAGCGCGCGACGCTCACGAACATGGCGGTCGAGGCCGGCGGCTTCACCGGCATCATCGAGGCGGACGAGGTCGTGGTCGACTACCTCCACGAGCAGCGCGGCGTCGCGAAGGACGAGCTGCGCGCGAAGATCCTGAAGAGCGACGAGGGCGCCGAGTACCTCGACACCTTCACCATCGACCTCGCGGCGGTCGGCCCGATGGTCGCGACTCCCGGCGACCCCCGCAACGGCATCCCGATGGGCGAGCTCGAGGGCGAGGTCAGCATCGACATCGCCTACGGCGGCTCGTGCACCGGCGGCAAGAAGAGCGACATGGACATGTACGCGAAGGTCTTCGCGGCCGCCGTCGCGCAGGGGCGAAAGGTCCCCGAGCACGTCGAGTGCTACATCCAGTTCGGCAGCCAGGCGATCCGCGAATACGCCGAAGCGAAGGGCTACACCGAGGTCTTCGAGAAGGCCGGCGTGACGATGATTCCGCCGAGCTGTGGTGCCTGCATCAACGCCGGGCCGGGTGCCTCGCGCACGCAGGAGCAGGTCAGCGTGAGCGCGCAGAACCGGAACTTCCCCGGCCGCAGCGGTCCGGGGCAGGTGTACCTCGCCAGCCCGTTGACCGTCGCCGCGAGCGCCGTGATGGGCAAGATCGTCCCGCCGGAGACCCTCCTGGGTCCGATGGCGGACGCCGCCGAGTGAGCGCGTGAGCGACGACGAGAGCTCCGCGGAGGAACCGCGGGATCACCTGCTGGTCTGGAAGAGCGACGAGCCACTCGACGAGGCCACGGCCAGGTCGGTGCTCGAGCCGCTCGAGGAGGCCGACGTGTTGATCGGCAGCGCCGAGGGCGTGGCCGAGGACTGGGCCGGCACGAGCGTCGGCTGTGTCGTGGTGAAGGGCGAGCCGAGCGAGCTGCTGAAAGGCGCCGACGTGCTCGCCGACTGGGACCTGGTGCCCTTCCCGAGCGGCGTCGCGCTGCGCGGCGAGAAGCTGGTGTGGGTCGAGGAGCCGATGGCGCTCCCCGCGGCGCCGCTGGTCGTGAAGAAGGGCCGTGACTGGAAGCTCTCGCCGACCGTCACGGTGGAGCTCGACCTGGAGAAGCCAGGGGAGGCCGAGCTGAACCTGCTCGACGAGCTGACGGAGCTCTTCCTCGAGGCCTATCGGGGCGAGGGCGCGGGCGCGCTCGAGGGTGCTGCGCTCGCGGAGCGCGAGGACGGCGGTCGGACGTTGACGCTACAGGGCTGGAACCCGCCCGACGCCGATGTCGCCCGCGGTCACCTGCATTGGTGGCTCGAGGAGCTGGCCCGCTTTCTTCCGCTCACGTCGGTCCGCATCCAGACGGGGCGCGCGACCGGCGCCCGTCGCGGACTGCCGCCGTCGTGGATCGGTCCGCTGCTCGTCATCGGCGCGGCCTTCGGCGCGCGGCTGCTCGACCCCACCATCGCCCTGCGTGCGAGCACGCTCGCGTGGCTCTTCGGGCCGATCATGATCACCTTCCTCAGCCGAGCCCACGTGGGCCGGATCACCTGGGGCGTCACCGTGGTCAACGCGCTCGTCCAGGCGGGCATCGCGTTCGTCATCGAGAGCCCGGACGTGATCGTCGGTGGCCCGACCGGCGAGACCACCGAGGACCTGCTCGCCTGGTCGGAGAACGTGCGCTCGACCCTCGAGTACTTCCTCTACGGCAGCGGCGCGATGGGCCTGGTCTGGGTCCTGACCTACCTGGCGAACCGCCGCCGACCGGTGTGACTGGACCGGGCGGCTCGACGCGCCCATCGTTCGGTCATGCCCACCCTCATCGAGTCGCCCTCCCGCATCGAAGCCGCGGGCACCAAGCCCAAGCTCATCGACGAGTACGCCGGTCGAGCGAACAACGGCGAGAGCCGGTTGAGCATCGCGCACATGCGTTCGCCCGGCGGCTGGGAGGAGCCCGGCCAGCGCCCGGAGTTCGACGAGTACACGGTCGTGCTGAAGGGCGCCGTCCACGTGGAGCACGAGGGGGGCACGATGGTGGTGGAAGCCGGCCAGGCGATCCTGACCAAGGCCGGCGAGTGGATCCGCTACTCGACGCCCGGCGCCGAGGGCGCCGAGTACATCGCGGTCTGCCTGCCGGCGTTCAGCCCCGACACCGTGCACCGTGACGAGTGAGCCCTACCGAGTCCTGCGCTTCGCGCGCGGCGAGATCCCCGCGGGACTGCGCACCGAGCACGACCTCAAGGCCGGGGTGCGAGCAGTGCTGACCGTGCTCGAGGGCAGCGTGACCTACGTCGACGCGAATGGCGCTCGAACTGCACTCACGGAGGGCGAGAGCCATCCGATTCCATCGCAGGCGAAGCACCACCTCGAGGACGCCGACGACGCGGCGATCGAGGTCGCGTTCCATCGGATCTAGCCCAGCGCCGCGTTCAGGCGCGTGACGGTCGGGTACACCTCCTGGAGGTGCTCCGCGAGCGCTCGCACGGCCGGCATCACGCCGCGCCGCGAGGGCATCAGCAGGCTGATCTCCGCGTCCCCCGCGGTCCACTCCGGAAGGACTCGGACCAGGCGGCCGGACTCGACATCGTCGCGGCAGATGTAGCCCGGCAGTCCCACGATCCCCAATCCCTGGGTCGCCGCGTCCTTGAGCGTGACCATGTCGTCGCTGCAGAGGCGTGGTCGGTAGGGCACGGTGACCCTCGCGCCGTCGGGACCCCGGAGCGACCAGCTCCCACGCTCGGGCGCGTAGCCGAGCTTCAACCCCGTGTGTTCATCCAGCGCTTCCGGCGTCAGTGGGACGCCTGCGCTCTCCAGGTACGCGGGGCCCGCGAAGAGATGCCATGGAGCATCCGCGAGGCGACGCTGAACGAGGCTCGAGTCGGGCAGCGGTCCGGTATGCGCGCGAATGGCCAGATCGAAGCCACCCTCCACCAGGTCGACCGCGCGGTTGGTGACGTGTTGGACGATGTCGACCCGGGGGTTGTCGACGAGGAACTGCACCAGTGCTTCGCGTAGGGCGAACTGAGCCATGCCTACCGAGCAGGTGAGGCGCACGCGGCCTTCGAGCGTGTTCGTACGACGCTTCACTGCAGCTTCGGCAGCGTCGACCTCGTCGAGCGCGGCGCGCGCGAATCGGTAGAACGTCTCCCCGACGTCGGTGACGGCGAACTGGCGGGATGTGCGCTGGATGAGGCGTGCCCCGAGTCGGTCCTCGAGCTGCCGAACGTGGCGGCTCAGTCGAGACTTCGGAACGCCGAGAGCTCGCCCCGCGGGTGCGAAGCCCCGCTTCTCCACCACGTGCACGAAGTAGAAGTAGTCGTTCAGGTCCACGTTCTCTCTCGCCGGTATCGTTCCATGAATGGGACGATACGTCCTGGTTCTGCCTCTTTCGAGGGTCATCGTTCCATCGCTATGGATTGGGTGTCCCAAGGAGGCCGACCATGACCACGCAGACCGACACCCACTCGAGAGCCCACGACGCGCACGCCGACTCCCTCGACCTCTCCGAGCCGACGCACGCGCGGCCCCTGCGCATCGGTGATGGTTTCGAGGCTCTGAGCTTCGGCCACGAGCAGTTCCACGGGCTCATGGATCCGCTGGTGATGGTGGACCACTTCACGATGACCGAGCCGACCTTCGGCACGCACCCCCATGCCGGTATGTCGGCGGTGTCGGTCCTCTTCGAAGACAGTCAGGGACGATTCCACAACCGGGACTCGCTGGGGAACGACCTCGACCTGCTCCCGGGGGACCTCTACTGGCTGAAGGCGGGACGGGGTGCGGTGCACGAGGAGGCGCCGCTGCCGGGCGCGCGCACGCACGCGCTCCAGATCTTCGTGAACCTCCCGGCTCGGGCCAAGCGCGATGCGCCGGCGTCGCTGCACGTTCGCGCTGCCACCATGCCGGTGATCGATCGTGATGGGGCCCGGGTCCGCGTCGTGCTCGGTGAGACGAGGGGTGTCGTCGGCGCGTCTTCGCCTGCACTCCCCCTCACCATCCTCGACGTTCAGCTCCGAGCGGGGAGCGGCTACGTGCACGACATCCCGCCGGGCCATGGCGTGTGGCTGCATTCGGTTCGTGGCGACGCCAGCGTTCGCGTCCGTGGCGGAACGACGCACTTGGCACGGCACGCCGCGATGGCCCTCCGCAACGGCGGTGAGAAGACCGCGCTCCAAATCCGGAGCACCGCCGGCAGCCAGGTGGTGCTCTTGCAGGGCCAGCCCATCGACGAGCGTTTCGTCCAGCAAGGCCCGTTCGTGATGAGCAGCCGCGAGGAGCTCAGAGCGGTCGCCGCGGAGCACGCGGCCGGGCGCCTGGGCTCGATCGACTGACCTTGGCCGCACCCTTCGTGGCGGCCATCAACCCAATGGAGACGAACCAATGAACACAGATCGACACAACCCCGAACCTCTGACCCAGAACAACGCCGCCTTGGTCCTCGTCGACCACCAGGTGGGCCTGATGACGGGCATTCGCGACTACTCCGTTGCCGAGCTGAAGCACAACGTCGTCGGCCTCGCGCGGGCGGCGCGAGCGCTCGGCTTGCCGATCGTGGCCACGACCACATCCGCCCAAACGCTCTGGGGTCCGGCGTTTCCCGAGCTGACGGAGGCCTTGCCCGGTCAGGCGTTCATCGACCGCACGACCGTGAACGCCTGGGATGACCCACGCGTGGCCGCCGCGATTCGAGCGACCGGTCGCGACAAGCTCATCTTCGCGGGGGTCTCGCTGGAAGTCTGCGCTGCCTTTCCGGCGATGCGAGCGGTTCGCGAAGGGTTCGAGGCGTACGTCGCGGTGGATGCGAGCGGCACGTTCAACCTCACCAAGCGGGAGACCGGCCTCATCCGGCTCGCCCAGAGCGGCGTGGTCGTCGCAGATGGAGCGAGTCTGATGGTCGAGATCCTCGCCGACAATGGTCGGCCGGAGGCCGCGGACGTGTACACGGCGCTCGGCATGGACTGGTCGATCCTGGTGGGACAGGTGCGAAGCAGCGCATCGACCCCGGAGCTCGCGGCGGCGGAGTAGCATGCCCCCCGATTCCGACTCGCGCCGCCATCTCGTGCCCTCGCGGCACAAGATGGCGGCGCTCACCTTTCTCGGCCTGCTCGCGCCGGTGTACTTCATCCCGCCGGTGTTCGCGGCGGTCCTACCTGGCCATCGGCTGATCGCTGTGATCCTCTCGGTCGCGAGCATCGTGGTTCTGATGACGTACGCCATCATGCCCGCGTTGATCCATGCGAGCGCTGGATGGCTCGAGGGCCGATCCTAGCGGGGAGAGCTGAGGCGGGTTGGCGTACGATGGCAAAGCCATGGAGGAGACGATGAACGCTGCGGAGACCATCGAAGAGGAAGCCAAGCACGCCGAGGTGATCGAGCTGCGAGCGCGGATCGTGGTGGACGAGAGGCCGTGGTGGCTGAAGTTGGAGGTCACTCGCTACGCGCGGAAGTGGACGGCGGGAAAGGTCGACCAATGGGGGCCGCAGTACGCGGCGCGGGCGAGCGACTTCAAGCAGCCCACGGTGGCGAAGGCCCTGGCCCACGCGAAAGCGCAGCTGGCCGACGCGGAGCTCCGACCGGGGACGGTGGAGATCAGCGTGAAGAAGGGGCGCGTGACCGGCGCCAAGCTCAAGGACGAGGCGCTCGAGGCGCTCTGCGAGGCGTGGGGCATCGCCGTACCGGACGCCAAGGCGCTGAAGGCGGCCCAGAAGGAGTTCCGCGAGGAGAAGAAGACCGAGAAGGCGGAGAAGGCCGGGCTGAAGCAGAAGGTGAAGGACCAGGAGGCGAAACGCGTGGCGGCCGCGCAGGTGGAGTCGCGCCCGGACGAGAAGGTCACCGACCTCCCCAGCTTCCTGAAGGGCATCGAGAGCCGTGCGGACCGCTCGAAGCTCCGGAAGGCGCTGAAGATGCTCAAGGCCGATCGCTTCGAGCTCTTCAACGACGTCCGGGACACCGAGGTCATCGGCGTGGTGAAGAGCCAGACGGACGCCAAGCTGCGCTACGCCTGTCGGCTGGGGGCCGACGGGAGCTACTCCTGCTGCACGCAGAACCTCAACGTCTGCGGCGGCCTCCGAGGCTCGATGTGCAAGCACCTACTGGTGCTCGTGGTCGGCCTCGTCCAAGCGCGCGAGCTCGACCCCACGTTGGCGGATGCGTGGATCGAGAAGACGATTGGCATCAAGGCGCTGCTCGATCGCGACGCGATGAGCGAGGTCTTCTTGCGCTACCAGGGCGCGGAGGCCGGCGAGGTGGACTGGCGCCCGACCGAGACGGTGCCGGAAGACTTCTACGCGTTCTGACGGCGAAGCCGTCCGAACGCCCCGTGCCCCTGCCCGTGCCCGTGCCCGTGCCCGATCGAGCGGTTCAATTGGGGCGCACGCCAGTCACTGGGTTCTGCGAGGACCTCGCTCCATGCCGACGGGCACGGGCAAGGGCACGGGCACGGGGATCGAGCGCCCTCGCGCTCGATCAGCCCAACATGCAGGTCATGAAGGCCATCGAGGTGCTCTCGTTGTTGTCCTCGATGCACTCGTTGTACTCGGACCCACCCATGCCATCGTCGTCGACCACCGCGCGCACGGTGAACGTCGCCGCGCTGAAGCCGCCGGCCGGCGACCAAGTGAACGTCAGCGTCTCGCTCTGTCCCGGGAGCAGGAAGCGTGTGGTCCGCTCGACACCGATGAGCTCCTCGGTGCCACCGTCCTGCGTCGCGTAGGCGACCACCGGGATGCCGGGCGCGACACCGAGCGCACCGGCGTTCGTCACCGTGACCTCGATCTCGGCCGTGTCCGTGCTCGCGTTGCAGCTCGCCAGGACGATGGACTCGATCTGCAGATCCGGCGCGTCGAAGAGGCCGCCCGGCTGCACGTTCTGCCGGAAGTTGTTCAGCCGCTCGTTCGACCAGTTCGGCTCCTCGTAGCGCGGCACCTGGCCGTCCTCGGTGATGTTCGTGACGTGATAACTGTGCTGGTTCCAGATCCGTCGGGTCCGGACCCAGTTGTTCATCGGGTCCTCCCAGACCTCGATGCCGCCGAGGTTCACGCTGCTCGTGTTCGGCTCGGGGACGATGACCTCGCTCTTGCCGTCGTTGTCGACGTCCACGACGATCGGCATCTCCATTCGGGTGTTGCTGGAGTGCGAGGTGTCCTCGTAGAGCACGGCGCCGGTGCGCCCATCGAACACGTAGAACGTCCTCTCGTCGGCGTACACGACCTCGGCCGCACCATCGCCTTCGAAGTCGAAGACGCTCGAGCCCGTCGCGCGGCTCGAGCAATCCTGGTTGGCCGCCTTCCAGAGCACACCGCGCGAGTCACACTCCGCCGGCAGCGGATCCGCGATGCAGTCCAGGTCGGCCACGACGTAGAAGTCGGCGCTGGCGGTCCCGATCTCGGCGCGCCCGTCGCCGTCGAAGTCCGCGACGGTCGGCGGGCCGCTCTCGTTGCGGGAGCAGTCGTCGCTCGGAAGCACGATCTTCTCGAGTAGCTCACCGGTGTGCTCGAGGATGAAGACCTCGCCCTCACGGATGATGACGAGCTCCGCTTCGGGGTCGTCGTCGAAGTTGCCGATGGCGTTGAAGCCGTCGCACGGCTGCGAACCCTGACAGCTCGAGTTCGAGCTCGTGTAGGTGAAGGTCCAGATCTCGGCACCGTCTGCGCCCGCGTAGAGGGTGTTGCCGGCGAATACCTCGATGTCGCCGTCGAGGTCGACGTCGGCCGCCGTCGAGACGGGGCCGAGGAACGCGTTGTGGCCAACGCCCGCGCTCGCGCCGACCGTCACGGCACCGTCCCAGAGGAGCGTGCCGTCGAGGCCGTTGAGCACGACGTTGCCGATGAGCACGTCGGGCTGCCCGTCGGTGTTGACGTCCACCAGCGAGGGCTGCGCGCCACCCTGCGACCGACCGGCGGGCAGGTAGGAGTTGTTGCGCCACATTTCCTCCCAGGCCGTTCCGTCGTCCGCGGTGCGGCGCCACGCGATGGTCCCGCCCCCACGGAAGGTGGCGACGATCTCCGGCGCGCTCTCGCCGGGCATCGAGTCCGGGTGGAGGTTGCCAAGGGCCACACCCGAGCTGTTCCCGACGAAGGGCGAAGCGATGGTGTGGATGGTGTTCATCGTTCCGTCCTCGTTGCAGAGCCCGCTGACGATCCGAAGTCGACCGTTGGCCGTGCAGCATCCGTCGCTCTGACGGTCGAAGCTGATGAAGACGATGTCCGGGATGTCGTTCGTATCGGTGACGCCGTCGCCGTTGTCGTCGGTCAGGTTCGCGACCGAAGGAGTCATCACCACGTCGTCGAAGTTGACGTTGTCACCCGCGACCGGGCGCCATTGACAGGCGACGACGGGGTCGAAGGGGCCGGGCTCCGGTCGGAACTCACAGACCTCGACCGCGTCGCGCGGGGCGCACCGACCGAGCGACAGCAGGCAGATCTCGTCGAGCTCGCAGTCCTCCGTGAACTCGCACTCGACGCCCAGGTCCGCGCACATGTTGCTCAGACACGCCTGGTCGCTGGTGCAGCAGACCTGCTCGCCCGCCGCTCCGCAGAGCGTCTCCTCGGCGCCGCAATCGGGGATGCACGCGCCGGCCTGACAGAGCTCGCCCGTTCCGCAGCAGAAGTCGCCGCAGAGGGTCTCGCCGCCGCAGTCCGTGACGCAGCCCATGGTGTCGGAGCAGAGCTCGCCGGCCGCGCAGCAGCGCAGCCCACAGAGGGTCTCGTCCGACTCGCACATCAGGGCGTCCGTCTCGCCGCCGTCCGGGACGTCGCGAGACTCACAGATGTTGTCGATGCAGATCTGCCCGTCGCCACAGTCGGCGGACGACATGCACGATCGGCCGATCGTGTCGTCGTCGCTGCCACAGTCGCAGGCGGTGATCAGGAGGAGGAGGAAGGCGAAAGGCAGTCTACGGCGCACCCCAGGAGTCTACCGGCCCGCGCGTCCGCCGTCAGTGTCGAGTCCGCGAACGGCAGCATCTGTCAGGTGGGCCGTACCGGGAGCCATGCCACGCGATGGCGTTTTCTCGCCGAGGTACTACAGACACCGACATGGGCGTGACGCAGCTCGAGAAACATCCCTCGTTCCCCGGGGTCGAGGGCCCGGTCCTGGTGGTCGTGATGGACGGAGTCGGCATCGGCCGGCGCGACGAGGGGGACGCCGTCTGGGTGGCCCGAACGCCGAACCTCGACGCCTTCCCCACGCTGGAGGGGGCCGTGACCACCCAGCTCGCCGCCCATGGGACCGCGGTGGGGCTCCCCAGCGACGACGACATGGGCAACAGCGAGGTGGGCCACAACGCCCTCGGCGCCGGCTGCGTCCACGACCAGGGCGCCAAGCGGGTCCAGCTCGCCATCGAGAGCGGCGAGATCTTCGACGGTCAGGTCTGGAAGGACGCCGTCGCGCGCGTGAAGGAGAGCGGCGAGCCGCTGCACTTCATCGGGCTCCTGTCCGACGGCAACGTCCACAGCCACCAGGACCACCTCCACGCGATGCTCCGTCGGGCCGCCGAGGAAGGCGTGGCCGAGGCTCGCGTCCATGCGCTCCTCGATGGCCGTGACGTCGGCGAGCGGAGCGCGCTCGAGTACGTGAAGCCGCTGGAGGCCCTCCTCGAGGAGCTGAGCACCGACGGACGTGACTACCGGGTCGCCTCCGGTGGCGGCCGCATGACGACCACCATGGACCGCTACGAGGCGGACTGGTCGATGGTCGAGCGCGGCTGGAAGGCCCACGTCCACGGCGAGGCGGAGCGCACCTTCGGGAGCCTCTCCGAGGCGGTCCAGACCCTCTACGACGAGGACCCGAAGGCCACCGACCAGTTCCTCCCGGCGTTCGTCCTCACCGAGGGTGACGCGCCCATCGGGCCCATCCGCGATGGCGCCGCGGTCCTCTTCTTCAACTTCCGCGGCGACCGCGCCCTCGAGATCAGCCGGGCGTTCACCGAGGAGAACCTCGACGCCTTCGACCGGGGCGAGCGCCCCGACGTCTTCTACGCGGGCATGATGCAGTACGACGGGGACCTGAAGATCCCCGAGCGCTTCCTCGTCGACCCGCCGAACATCGAGCGGACGCTCGGTGAGTACCTGGCCAAGAGCGGGGTGTCGCAATTCGCCTGCAGCGAGACCCAGAAGTATGGCCACGTGACCTACTTCTGGAACGGCAACCGGTCCGGCAAGTTCGACGAGTCGCTCGAGACCTACGTCGAGGTCCCGAGCGACAACGTGCCCTTCGAGCAGCGGCCGTGGATGAAGGCCGCGGAGATCGCGGACGCCACGCTCGCCGCCATCGAGAAGGGAGACGCCAAGCACCTCCGCATCAACTTCGCCAACGGTGACATGGTGGGGCACACCGGCCACTTCGAGGCCTCCGTGGTCGCCGTGGAGTGCGTGGACCTGCAGCTCGGCCGTCTGATGGACGCCATCCAGGAGGCGAAGGGCGCCCTGATCGTCACGGCGGACCACGGCAACGCCGACCAGATGTACGACCTGATGAAGGACGGCAGCGGTTACAGGCGCCGACCCGACGGCTCGCTCGACGTGCGCACCAGCCACTCGCTCAACGCCGTGCCCTGCCACATCTGGGCGCCGGGTCGAACGCTGAAGGCCAGCGGCGTCGAAGGCGCCGGGCTCGCCAACGTGGCCGCCACCGTCATGCAGCTCCTCGGGTTCGCGAAGCCCGAGCACATGGAGCCCTCGCTCCTCGGCTGACTCGAATTGGCCCCGCTGGTCGCGCGCTCGCTACCCTGATCGCGATGGATCGCGAGGCCTTCAAGGAAGCACTGCTCCACGTGATGGAGCGCAAGGAACACTGGGCCTGGCCCGGGTTCACGGGCGGGCTCGTCCCCGCCGACCGGCTCCACGTTCACCTCGAGCAGGAGTGGGAGGTCTACGTCCGCGACTTCCCGGTGATGGTCGGGCGCGCCTACGTGCAGTGCCCCATCGCCGCAGTCCGCCGGGACCTCGCCGAGAACCTCTACGAGGAGGAGACCGGCGGGCTCGTGGCGGGACGGCCGCACCCGGAGCTCTTCCTCGAGTACCCGAAGGGCCTCGGGATGGACCTGGCCCGCTTCGAGTCCGTGACGCTCCTCCCTGCCGCCGCCGCGTACCGAGAGGCCGTCGATGCGGCGACCGAGGGGGCAGGGTGGAGCCGCGCCGCGGCGGTGACGACCATCTTCCTCGAGGGTACCAAGTACGACCGCGGGGAGCTCGAGGATGCGCCCAAACGTCCGGCTCCCCCGCTCAGCGAGCACCCGCTCGTGAAGCACTACGGGCTTCCACTCGAGCACTTGGCGCTCACCAAGGCCCATCGCCAGGTCGAGGGCAGCCACCGCGCGGACGCGTGGGCCATGATGCTGGACCACGTCCCCGAGGCGGACCGCGACGGAGTCATCGAGGCGATGGAGACGGTGCTCCAGGCCTGGCAGGCCTATCGCGACGCGGTGGCCGAGGCGTGCGGGCTCACCCGCGGTGACGATGGCCAGCCGCGCCTCGCCAGCGCGGCCTGACCGTCACTCGGGGGCGCCTTCCGGGGCCGGCTCGCCGGCGGCCGGCTGAGCGGGGGCCGCAGGCTGCGCGGGAGCCGCCGGTGCGCCGGCGACCTCGAAGAGAGCGTCCTGCGGGACCACGCCGCGAATGGCGACGCTGTCGTCCACGGCGACGAAGACGTCGACGCCCGCGTCGTTGCGGCTCATCTCGCGGGCCCAGCCATCGGCCTCGAGTCGCGCGACCTTCTCCTCGGCGTAGCGAACCCAGGTGCCGGCCCGCACCCGCCAGAGCGGACGCTCCTGGTCGTGGCGGAGGCGCATCGGGACCTCGCCCGGCGCGGCGGTCGGGCGTGCCTGCGGCGCCGGCTCGAGCGCCTCCGCGGGAGCCAGGTCGGCGTTGAGGTATCCGACCAGGTAGGGGCCGGTGCCCACGCGGACGGCCTTCCACTCGCCTCGCTCCTGCACCACCTGCACGACCATCGGCGGCTCGGCCGGCGGGAGCGTGGCGATGACCTCGCCGTTCGGGCTCTCGTAGAGCGGGACCTCCATCCCGGCCGGCAGCGAGTGCGGTGCTCCGGCCTCGAAGCTCTCGTCCGGCGCCGGCTCGGTGACCGCGAGCCGGTCGGCCGGGTAGATGCCCTCGAAGGTCGGGAGCTCGATGCCCTCACGACCGAAGCGGGCGCCGGCGCGCACCCGGAAGATGCCCTCGTCGTCGCCGGGACCGACGAACTGCACGTAGTCGCCCGGGGTCACGTACACGGAAGTGCCGCCGAGCTTGCCGCGCTGCTGGACCCGAAGAGTGAACCGGTCCGCCGCGATCAGCGCGCGGACCTTCATGCCGCCCTCCATGATCCGGATGGGTACGTGCCCGGCCTCGGGGAAGCCGGCGATGCTCAGCGGGGTCCCTTCGGAGACGTAGCCGATGCGCGCCACGGCGTCGCCGCTCTGAAAGAGCAGGGCGGCCCCGCTTCCGGGACCCGCCACGTACTCGCGCGGCCAGCGATCCGCGTCCTGTTCACCCGCCGAGCCGGTATCGCCAGTGCCCGTTTCCGCGCCGCCGTTGCCGATCACCAGCGGCTGCGGCTCCGAGGCACACGCCATCGCACCGACGAGCCCCGCCCACATGAACGCTCGCATCCATCGTTCCGTCATGCTTTCGGGCATAACGGAAAAGCGCTCGCGGCGCCAAGTCCCCGTGATAGCGGCCCTTTCGGGACCGCCCGTGAGCGCCGTTCAGCGGTAGCGGACGCGGAGCTTGAAGCCGAGGTTGTTGGCGATCTGCTGAGCGATCGAGCGCGGGATACGGTCCAGCCGATCTTCGACCACCGAACGGGCGCGCGCGTGCGGCTCGCCCTTCAGCGCCGGAAGGACGATTTCCGACCAGCGGAGGAGGGTCTTGCCGTTCGCGCCTTCCAGCGCGTGGGTCAGGATCGGCTCCAGCCGCTTCTGGTACGCGACCGATGCGGTGCAGAGGTTGGCAAAGGTACGGACGAGCCCGTCCTTGCCGTCGGCGAGGGTCGGCTCGAAGGCTTCCTTCAGGGTCGCCAGGTGCTTGGCGACTCGCGCCGGGCTGATCTTCGCGATCGCGGGGAGGGCGTCCGCGGAGGTCTGGACCACTCGCTTGGGCTTGGCGGTCAGTCCGCGAGCGAACTTCTCCACGTGGGACACCAGGAGCTCGGGCTTCTCGTTCACGATCTCGTGGACGACCCGGGCGGCCTTGGTGGCGACGGTGCGCCGGGAATCCAAGAGCAGCTCGCACTGCTCCGTCACCGCCGCGGCAGGGGTCTCCTGCGCCATGATGCGCGCGGCCTCGCCGGCGGCCCCTCCGCCGGACTTCGGCGCAGAGGTCTCTTCGTCGGCGTCCTTCTTGGGAGCGGCCTTCTTCGCCTTCTTCGGCTTGGCGGCGCTCGCCTTCTTGGTGCTGGCCTTCTTCTTCGGGGCGGCCTTCTTGGCGCTCTTCTTGGGAGCCGCCTTCTTGGCCTTCTTCGCGCTCGACTTCTTCTTGTCCGCCTTCTTGGGGCTGCCCTTCTTGGCAGTCTTGCGCGATTTCTTGGTGGCTTTCTTCGTCGCCATCTTCCCTCCGGGCTCAGCCCATGACCTCGCGGCCGCCGCCAGGATAGGCGAAGGGCCCCCTGGACCCAAGCTTGCTGTTGGATTCGGCCACCCCGATGTCAGGGCGCCAACGCCCCGGCGAGCAGGGGTAGAGATGTCCCATAACGGTAGCTCGTGCTGCGATGACCGCCGGGGAATTCCTCGTAGGTGACCGATGCTCCGGCCTCCTCGAGCGCCTTCGTGAGCATTCGGGCCGCGAAGTGGAGGCCGTGCTCGTCGCGATCCCCGGCGTCGATGAAGATCGTTCTCAGCGAGCCAGCCGCCGCCTTCAGCCCCTCCGGTCGCTCCAGCGGATCGGCCGCCAGCCACCGCTTCCAGCCCTCGCCGAGCACCGCGGTGCTGGGGTCGAAGGGGAGGGCGCAGTGGGGCGCGGGCGCATCCGGCTCCGGGGCGTAGGCCGCCGAGCACGCCATGACGATGAGCCCGTCGAACGCAAACGGCCCCTTGGGTCCCTCTTCGCTCACCGTCTTCGCGAAGGCCTCCACGCCGCCGGCCCGGTCGTACGCGATCGCCGCCTGATGGAGCATCGGCCGCATGCTCACCTCGAAGGCCGCGTCGCCCGCGTGGCTCGCCACCGCAGCGACGGTGCCCGGCCGGTCCATCGCCAGGCGGAGGGCCCCGAAGCCGCCCGAGCTTCGACCGGCGATCGCCCGGCCCTCCGGTCCCAGCGTGTTCAGCTCCTGGTCGACGAAGGGGAGGATCTCCTCCGCGAGGTAGGTCTGGTAGCGACCGGTCGCCGCCGAGTCCACGAACTGACTCCCCGCCCAGCGGTTGGTGCAGTCCGGCATGACCAGGATGGCGGGCGCGCTCTCGCCGGCCACGATCTGCGCGTCGAAGCGCTCCGCAGTGTTCGGCTCGAAGGGCTTGTAGCCGAGCATCGACCGGTGGTTCGCCGCGAAACCCGGCAAGAGGGTGATGGTGGGGTACGGCCCGCCTTCGTCGTAGCCTGGCGGCAGGTACACGAGGATCTCGCGCACGTGGGGGTCACCCAGGTGGTTGTCCTTCAGGCAGCGGCTCTCGTGCCGCAGGGTGGCGATGCGTCCGTGGAGCATGGCCCCCGATAGCACGCGCGGCGGCGCGGGGTCTTGACCCACTCGCCGCTTCGCGGGATGGCTGCGCCATGACCCGACCCGACAAGCGCGCCCCCGACGCCCTCCGCCCGGTCACCATCGAGACCGGCCTCCAGCGGAACCCGGAGGGCTCCGTCCTCTACCGCTGCGGCGGGACCAGCGTGCTGATCAGCGCTTCCCTGGAGGACGGCGCCCCACGGTGGATGGACACGCCGGGCCACGGCTGGCTCACGGCCGAGTACCAGATGCATCCGCGCTGCAATCCGCGCCGTCAGCATCGCGAGGGGCGGCGAGGGAGCATCGGCGGGCGCACCGCCGAGATCCAGCGACTGATCGGTCGCGCGCTTCGCTCGTGCGTCGCTCTCGAGGACCTCGGCGACCGGACCATCACCATCGACTGCGACGTGCTCGACGCCGACGGAGGCACCCGGACCGCCTCGGTCACCGGCGGCTTCGTCGCCCTCGCCATCGCGCTCGACCGGCTGGTGAAAGACGGCTCGGTGCGGACCGGCATCCTCCGGACGCCCATCGCCGCCATCAGCGTCGGCCTGCTGAAAGACGCGCCCATTCTCGACCTCTGCTACCTCGAGGACCGCGACGCCGAGGTCGATCTCAACGTCGTCGGCACAGGGGACGGAGCGTTCGTCGAGGTCCAGGGGACCGCCGAGGGCGCCCCGGTGCCTCGCGCGCAGCTCGACGCGATGCTCGACCTCGCGCTCGGAGCGATGCCCGAGCTCATCGCCTCGCAGAAGGCAGCGCTCGAGTCGGTCGGAGTGAACCTCGACCGCCTCCTGGAGAAGCCCTGATGATCCCGGCCCGCATCCTCGTCGCCAGCTCGAACCAGAAGAAGCTCGCCGAGCTCCGCACGCTCTTCGCCGACCTCCCGACCGAGGTCGTGGGGCCCGAGGCGCCGCTGCCGGAGGTCGTCGAGGACGCCGAGACCTTCGTGGGGAACGCGGAGAAGAAGGCCATCGAGATCGCGGCCCACACGGGGATGGCGACCATCGCCGACGACAGCGGGCTCGAGGTCGACGCCCTCGACGGCGCCCCCGGAGTCCGCTCCGCCCGCTTCGCGGAAGACGCCGGCCGAGCTCCGGAGCCCTCCAAGGACGCCGCCAACAACGCGCTCCTGCTCGAGCGGCTGACCGGATCGCGCGAGCGAAGCGCCCGCTTCCGCTGCGTCCTCGTCCTGGCGCTGCCGGACGGCACGGTCCTCGAGACCACGGACGGAACCGTGGAAGGCCAGATCCTCGAGGCGCCACGTGGGGACGGCGGTTTCGGCTACGATCCCCTGTTCCTGCCGGAGGGCGAGACTCGGACCATGGCCGAGCTGACCGCCGAAGAGAAGGCGGCGCTCAGCCACCGCGGTCGCGCCGCCCGCGCCATGCACGCCCGACTCGCCGCCGAATAGCCACCCCGTTCCTGGCCACCCGATCCGCGAAGCCGGTAGGCTTGGCGGTCGTGAAGGTCTGCCCGACATGTCGGCTTCGCTACAGCGACGACGACTTCGCCTGTCTCGTCGACGGCGCGCCGCTGCAGGCCATGACGGACCCACGCATCGGCAGCGTGCTCGGCGGTCGCTACACCCTCGAAGAGGTGCTCGGCCGTGGCGGCATGGGCACGGTCTATCGAGCACGGCAGAACGTCGGCGACCGCGTGGTGGCGGTGAAGGTCCTCCACGATCGCTTCGCCGACGACGAAGCGCTCCGCGAGCGGCTCGAGCGGGAGGCGCGGAGCACCCGTCAGCTCGCCCACCCGAACATCATCACCATCTTCGACTTCGGCCTGACGCCGCAGCTCGTGCCCTACCTCGTCATGGAGCTGCTCCACGGCGAGCCTCTCGACCAGCCCATCAAGCGCGACGGGGCCTTCGAGCTCGACAAGGCGCTGATGCTGGGCCTCCACCTCTCGCGCGCGCTCGCTCGTGCCCATGACTTCGGCGTCGTGCACCGCGACGTGAAGCCGGAGAACGTCTTCATCTGCAGCAGCGACGACGGCACGCGGGTCGCCAAGCTGATGGACTTCGGCATCGCGCTCTCGCCGAACGACCGGCGGCTCACCGGTGCCGGCGAGTTCCTCGGCTCGCCGCGCTACATGGCACCCGAGCGTTTTCAGGCCCGCGCCGAGGTCACCCCCGCGAGCGATCTCTATGCGCTCGGGATGGTCCTCTACGAGATGGTCGCCGGGACCTTGCCCTTCCAGTCCCAGTCGATGGCGGGCTGGGTGCTCCACCACATGGAGACCATGCCGGCGGAGCTCGCCAGCGTGCGGTCGGAGTGCCCGCCGCTCCTCTCGCGGCTCGTCGCCGAGCTCCTCTCCAAGGACCCGGGGCACCGGCCCGTCGACGCCCACTCCGTGGTGAACACCCTCGGGACCATGGCCTCGGAGAAGGCCAAGCGGGTCCGGAAGGTCTCGATGGTCTCCCGGGAGGTCCCGGTCCCGGACGAGCTCGCCCGGATCGGTGCCTGGCGGGAGCGAGCCCGCCTCTATCAGCTGATGGTCGACCGGGTCTGGCCCGACGGATCCCAGCCCCCGCAGGAGATCCAGAACGACCTCGCCGAGCTCCACGGCGCCCTCGGCCGCCTCGAGGCCCTCCGCGCCGAGGCCCAGCGGCTCGAGGAGGCCGTGACGAAGGAAGACGCGCGGGTCGAGGCGGACCGCGAGCGGCTCGTCCACGCCGTCGACACGCTCGCGGGGGAGCTCTCCCAGGCACGGGCCAAGACCCGCCAGCAAGGGGGTTCGCCCGGGATCGCCCGGGACCACCTGGAGCGCTACCGGACCTGTCTGGCCCGGGTGATCCAGCTCGACGCCATTCACGGCTCGACGCCGACCCCGACCGCCCTGGAGGCGCTCCGGGAGACCACCGCGGCCTACGCGGACTGGCTGAACGCCTCCGCGCCCTCGCCCACGCGGGACCTCCAGTTCCAGCTGGATGCCCTGCGCCAGCGGATCGCCGGACTCGAGCGGGACTCCCGAGCGGGCCAGGAGGGGCGCAAGCAGCAGCTCCGCGCGAACGCGGACGAGCGCGCCCAGCTCGAGCAGCGCGTCCTCCGGCTCTCCCGCTCGCTCGGCGAGGCGCTCCGGCCCTTCCCGCAGACCCGGGACCTGTTCCGGAAGATGCGTGGCGGGACGATGCGCGCCATCGGCTGAGCGATCTGGCCGAGCTCTGATATGATGCCGGCGTGTTGGTGCGTTCGGCTCGATTGGCTTTCCTCGGTGGGGTGGGGTGCGTCCTGCTCGTGGGATGCAACGTCTTCGACCCCTCCCTGATCGAGAACGACGGAACTGGCAACGACGGTTCCGTCGACATGAGCGAAGCCCCGCCCGATTTCGGCATGAACACGGGCATCGGCTGCACCATGGGCAGTCGGGTCGCCCCCGCGCGTCCGCCCGCGGAGATGGAGGGGGACGACATCGAGGAGCTCGTCTTCGGACTGAAGGAGGTCCTCCTCAACCAGGGCGAGATCGGCTGGCAGGAGATCGGTCTCAACCTCGACAACTACTGCAGCGAGCCGCCGGTCCCACAGGGTGAGTGCATCCCGCCCAACCCGGACGCGACGCTCCTCATCGACGGCGAACAGGGCATCGACAACGCCTTCGGCGCCGAGCTCTACCCGCTGGTCGAGCTGGTCTTCCCCGAGCTCCAGGCCACCGCCCGGATGAGCTCGGAGGCCGGGGTCGGTGTCGTGGCGGTGCGCCTCCGCGGGTACAACGGCCAGGACGACGACCCGCGCGTCGATGCGACGCTGAGCCAGAGCGTGACCGGCTTCGCGGGGACGGCCGACCAGACCGAGCCGCCCGACTACACCATCGTCGACTTCGAGCCCTACATGCCCGATGGCGTGACCCGCCTCGGCGTGCCCGAGTGGGAAGGCAACGACTGGCTCGTGCTCCGAGACGACACCTTCTTCGGGAGCGATCTCGAGCAGCCTCTCGTGCGCGACGACAACGCCTACGTGGTGGGGCGCCAGCTCGTGATGGTCCTTCCGGATCGCGTCGAGATCCGCTTCGCCGGTGACGACAACGGCATCACCGTCAAGCTGACCGACGCTCGCGCCATCGGTACGTTGAGCGAAGACTTCACGGAGCTCTCCGACCTGACCTTCGCTGGTCGCTGGTCGGTGCTCGACCTGCTCCAGACCACGCGGAGCCTCGGCGTGTGCGACGGGGACGCGGAGTTCATGATCTTCCGCAACAAGCTCCAGACCGCGGCCGACGTGCGCGCGACTCCGGGCACCGGCGGCGACATGGTCGAATGCGACGCGCTGAGCATTGGCGTGACCTTCCAGGGCTACCGATCGCGGCTGGCGGGCGTGACCGACGGGCAGGACCCGCCCGACGCCTGCCCCTGAGCGCTCACTTCCCGATCGACGAGACCGTGAAGCGCTCTGCCTCGAGGGCCTGGGAGAGTGGTTCGAGCCCGAGCCCTGCCTTTTGTTTCAGCGCGTCCAGGAACGCTCGCGGCTCCGGCAGCTGACCCCAGACTTGCGGCAGGAAGACCGCGCGGCGACCACGGTCGCGGATGACCAGGCCGTCGACACCGGGGCGCAGCTGGGCGAGGAGCGCGCCCTCGTCGGCCGCCTCGATCGGCTCGAAGGGCGAGAGCACGGCGATCGACACGGCGAGCGTCGGGACCTCCGTCGGCGTGACCGGCGTGAAGCGCGGGTCTCGGAGCGCCGCGCTGGCGGCGTTGGCGGCGACGTCCTCGGCGAGCGGGCGAACGGGCGAGAGTGATCCGATGCAGCCCCGAAGCGACCCGTCGGCCGATCGAAGGGTCACGAAGGCTGCCCCCGGCAAGCGAAGCTCGGCCGGCTCGTCGGCGACGGCGACGCGGAGCCGCTCGCCCGCTGCGGCCGCGCGGACCGCTTCCCGCGCGATGGCCAGCAGGCGCTTGCCGTTCGCGTCGTCGAAGGGCTCAGTCATCGGTGAAGGCGTAGGCACCGTAGCCGACCACGCGGTCCTTGCGGCCCGCCGTGTCGCCGCTGTTGCGGAGGTCGAGGGTGCGGGCGCGCAGCCCGTGACGGCGGGCGACGGTCAGCAGCCCCCGAATCGGCACCCGCCCGCAGGCCGACTCCTCGTCGAGCCCACGGACGTCCAGCGCTTCGATGGCCGCGGTGGTGACCCGATCGAGCTCCCGCGCGCTGTCGTAGTCGTGGAAGTGCGACAGATCGGAGCTGATCACGACGCGCGTCTCCGGCCCGCCCCACAGGCGCTCGAGCACCTCGGCCACGTCCTCGGGAGACGCGGCTCCCACGACCAGCGGGACCAGCGCGAAGTCGCCGAGGAGCCGCTGCAGAAAGGGCAGCTGGACCTCGAGCGAGTGCTCCTGCGCGTGAGGCGCGTCGGCGAAGCTCACCTGCGGGAGGTCGCGGAGCGAATCGAGCGCTCGCCGGTCCAACCGCACGGCACCGAGCGGCGTCTCGAAGCGCTCGACCGTCGGCGCGCAGAGCCCACGGACGAACACTCGGTGTGCCGGTCCGAGCAGCACGATGCGCTCGATCTGGTCACGGATCGGCGCGAGCTCGGAGTACGCGCTACCCGCGATCGGGCCCGAGTAGATCAAGCCGGCGTGTGGGGCGACGATGGCCTTGGGCGCTCGCCCGCTCGGTGTCGCCGCAGCGAGGAAACGGTCGACGTCCGCCGCGAGGGTCGCGGCGTCGCCAGCGTAGAACTGGCCGGCCAGCGCTGCGGGGCGAACGTCCATGGGCGATCACGGTAGCAGAGCCCGTGCGTTCCCACCCTGGCCAGGGTGGCTCGATGCGTCAACCATGGCAGTCGTGGAGACCTTCGCGGACGCGTTCCCCGGCCGGCACTACACCGCGCTCCCCGACGGGCGCGTGCGCTGCGACGTGTGTCCGCGCCACTGCAAGCTGCAGGACGGTCAGCGAGGGCTCTGCTTCGTGCGCGCACGGCAGGACGATGCGATCGTCCTGACCACCTACGGTCGGTCGAGCGGCTTCTGCGTGGACCCGATCGAGAAGAAGCCGCTGAGCCACTTCCTTCCCGGCACGCCGGTGCTCTCGTTCGGCACCGCCGGCTGCAACCTGACCTGCAGCTTCTGTCAGAACTGGGACATCTCGAAGTCACGGCAGCTCGACCGACTCCTCGACCAGGCACCGCCGGAGCGCATCGCCCAGGCGGCCGCCGAGCTCGGCTGCCGCTCGGTCGCGTTCACCTACAACGACCCGGTCATCTTCCTCGAGTACGCGGTCGACGCCGCACACGCCTGTCGGGAGGTGGGCCTGAAGTCCGTCGCGGTCACCGCGGGCTACATCGGGCCCGACGCTCGGAAGGACTTCTTCGCCCCCATCGACGCGACCAACGTCGACCTCAAGGGCTTCACCGAGCGCTTCTATCGGAAGCTCTGCAGCGCCGAGCTGCAGCCGGTGCTCGAGACCCTCGAGTACCTCGTCCACGAGACGGATACCTGGGTGGAGATCACCACCCTGCTCATCCCGGGCGAGAACGACGGCGACGAGGAGCTCCGAGAGCTGTCCCGCTGGGTCGTCCGGCAGCTCGGGCCGGACGTGCCGCTCCACTTCTCCGCCTTCCACCCCGACTACAAGATGAGGGACAAGGAGCGCACGCCCGCCGCGACGCTCCAGCGAGCGCGCGGCATCGCGCGCGACGCAGGCATCCACCACGTCTACACTGGGAACGTCCACGACGAGGTCGGTCAGAGCACCTTCTGCCCGAGCTGCGGCGAGGTCGTCGTCGGCCGCGACTGGTACCGGTTGACGAAGTGGAACCTCGGCGAACAGGGCAGCTGCGGCAGCTGCGGCACCGCCATCGCGGGCGTCTTCGAGAGCCGGCCCGGCGACTGGGGCCCGCGCCGCTTGCCCGTCCGGCTGGGCGGCTGAACCGGGCCGGACTATCCTCTCGGCCGTGCGCACCGCCCTCGCTCTCTGCTTCGCGCTCCTCGCGGCCTGCTCCGACGACACCGACGGAGTTCCCTTCGATGGAGGGCCCGACTTCGGCTCTCTCGACGCCGGCGGGTCGGACTTCGGGACCGAGCCCGACGCGTTCATCCTCGGGGAGCTCGGCGTCGACACCGATGCCTTCGTGCCCGAGGACCTCGGAGCCGACCCCGACATGTTCGTCGTGGAAGACGGCGGCACGAGCGACGCAGCCATGGCGATGGGCTTCGGCACCATCGCCGGGCCCTGCGGTCGGCTCGACACCGAGCTGACGTCCGCCGAGCCCTTCCTCTTCGAGACCCGGCTCGACTTCATGATGGACCCCTACACGGACCCGGACGACTTCTCCCTACTGACGGCTGGCGCTCAGACGATCCTGACCGAGGGCACCGCCGGTGGCAGCTCCGGTCTGAGCGAGGCCTTCGCCTTCGAGGTGCTCGCACGCTGCGAGGGCGCGACGCTCGTGAAGACCGAGACGTTCATCAACTACATGCCCGGCTACACGGGCACGATCACGGACATTCTCGTCATGATCGGTACGGAGAAGATCGGCGTGTCCGTCACTCGCGCGTTCGTGTTTCCGCCGAGCGATCCCTACCCCGTGTCTCGGGCGACCGACCTCCTGACGGACAAGCTGGCCGACGTGCTCGAGAGCTCCGCGGGGGTGCGGTCCGACGACGCGTGGACCAAGCAGATCCTCGCCGTGGTCGCCTATGGGACCATGCACGCCGAGTCGATCGCCACCGCTTGGGCCAGCCTGGACCCCAGCCTCCGCGCCGACACGATCGTCTACGTCATCGTCACCGATGGCGACGACGATCCGCTCTACTGAGCGACCTCTGTAACGCTTTCGGGCCTCGGCCCTCTCCTAGGAAATGGCCGCCCACACGACCGAACGTGCTCCCTCGACCTCGTTTCTTCGCTCGGGCCGTCGAGGGTTCGTCGCTGGTGCCGGCGGGTTCGTGCTGGGCGTGGTGCTCCGTGCACGGACCCGCGCGGATGCTCCCGGGCCGCTCTCGGACGTGGCGGGCGGAGACGCGACACCGGACCTCTGGATCGCCCTCGAGGACGACGGCACCGCACGGATCACTTGCCATCGGTCGGAGATGGGCCAGCAGACGTGGACCGCGATGTGCCAGCTGGTCGCCGAGGAGTTGGAGATCCCATGGGACAGGGTGGTGGTCGAGCAGGCCGTGGGCGACGCCAAGTACGGCGATCAGAACACCGATGGGTCCCGTTCCGTGCGGCAGAACTTCACTCGTCTGCGCATCGCGGGCGCGGCCATGCGCCAGATGTTGGAGCAGGCGGCCGCGACGGAGTGGGGCGTCAGCCCGCGTCAGTGCAAGGGCATTCAGGGAGAGGTCGTGCACACGGGTAGCGAGCGGAAGCTGCCCTACGGTCAGCTGGCCGCCGCCGCTGCCCGACTCACTCCGCCGACCGAGCGTCGCATTCAGCTCAAGGACCCGTCCGAGTGGCGCTACGTCTCCAAGCCGACCCCCTCGCTCACCATTCCCTCCATCGTGCGCGGGGAGGGGACCTTCGGGATCGACGTTCGCCTCCCCGACATGCTCCACGCCGTGATCGCTCGACCGCCGCAGGTCCTCGGCTCGGTGCGCTCCTACGACGACACGGCGACGCGGGCGGTGGCCGGGGTGGTGCAAACGGTGGAGCTCCCGACCCTCGAGGCACCGGTGGGGTTCAAGCCACTCGGAGGCGTCGCGGTCATCGCCCGCGACACCTGGTCGGCCATTCGTGGACGCGCGGAGCTCCAGGTCGAGTGGGACCCCGGTCCGAACGGGAGCTACGACTCGCAGACCTACGAAGCGGAGCTCCTGCGAAAGGTCCGAGAGCCCGGTCGAGCTCGCCGGGCACGGGGGGACACGATGGCGGCGCTCGAGTCGGCGCACCAACGGGTGAGCGCGGAGTACTACGTGCCGCACCTCGCTCACTCGACGATGGAGCCCCCCGCTGCCACCGCGCGATGGGACGGCGACCGGGTCGAATGCTGGGCGTGCACTCAGAATCCGCAGGCGGCGCGCCGAACGGTCGCGGAGGTTTGCGGCGTTCCCGAAGCGCAGGTCACCGTGCACGTCACGTGGCTGGGGGGTGGCTTCGGTCGGAAGTCCAAGCAGGACTTCGTGGCCGAGGCGGCGCTCCTGGCGCGCGAGGTGGGCAAGCCGGTCAAGGTCACCTGGACCCGGGAGGACGAGCTGCGCCACGGCTACTACCACACGGTCAGCGCCCAGCGGCTGGAAGGCGCGCTCGACGACGCAGGGAAGTGCACCGCGTTCCTGCATCGCACGGTCTTTCCCCCGATCGCGTCGACGTTTCAGGCTGGCGCGAGCGAGCCGGGGTGGGGCGACCTACGACTCGGTGCGAGCGACACCCCCTTCGCCGTACCGAACCTCCTGCTCGAAACCGGCGAAGCCGAGGCGCACGTCCGGATCGGGTGGCTGCGGAGCGTGGCGAACATCTATCACGCGTTCGCCGTGCAGAGCTTCGTGGCCGAGCTCGCCCACGCGGCCGGCCGTGACCCGAAAGACATGCTCCTCGAGCTCATCGGTCCGCCGCGCCGCGTCGACCCACGGCGGGAGGGAGCGGAGTACGACAACTACGGGAGCTCCATGGAGACCCACCCGGTGGACACGGGCCGGCTGCGCACCGTGACCGAGATGGTCGCCGAGCTCGCCGACTGGGGGCGGCCGCTTCCCGAAGGACACGGTCTGGGCATCGCCGCGCACCGGTCGTTCACCTCGTACGTGGCCACGGTCGTCGAGGTCGCCATGGTCGACGAGCGGCTGACGATCCCCGCCGTGTGGTCGGTCATGGACGCGGGCACGGTGGTCAACACGGACCACGCGCTCTCGCAGCTCGAGGGAGGCACGCTCTTCGGGCTCTCGAACGCGCTCTACGGCGAGATCACGGCGAGGGATGGGGCCGTCGTGCAGGACAACTTCCCCCGTTGGCGAGTGATGCGCATGGGCGAGTCGCCGCCGCGCATGGAGGTGCGGCTCGTACTGTCGGGCGCGCCACCGGGAGGCGTCGGTGAGCCTCCCACCCCACCTGCGGCACCGGCCTTGGCCAACGCCATCTTCGCCGCCACGGGCACGCGGGTCCGTCGCTTGCCCGTCTTCGGGGCCGACCGCCGCGACCGGCTGGGAGGGGACCGATGAGCGTGACGATCGAGATCAACGGCGAAGCGCGCGAGGTCGACGTGGCCGAGGACACGCCTCTGCTCTGGGTGCTGCGCGACCACCTGGGGCTCACCGGGACCAAGTACGGGTGTGGCGTGGCTCAGTGCGGGGCGTGCACGGTGCACGTGGACGGCGTGCCTCGGCGCGCCTGTGTGACACCGGTCGCGTCGGTCAGCGGCAAGTCCGTGGTGACCATCGAAGGCGTGGAAGGGCCCGAGGCGGACGCGGTGCGCTCGGCGTGGGTCGAGCTCGCGGTGCCGCAGTGCGGCTACTGCCAGTCGGGTCAGATCATGAGCGCGGTCGCCCTCCTTCGGAGCCGCCCCACACCCAGCGACGAGGACATCGACCGCGGCATGGCGGGGAACATCTGCCGCTGCGCGACCTACGTCCGCATTCGTCGCGCCATCGGCCGCGCTGCGGGCCGTTCCGAGGGGGACGAGGAATGAGGCCGCTCCTCTTGCTCCTGCTGGTTGCGACCGGGTGTGACGACTGCGGTGCCACGGACGAGGCCGAGCCCGTCGCCGAAGCGCTGCCGGCCTCGGCGGGGTTGCGCTCGGTCGCCGACTTCGCGGACATCGCGGACGAGCGCGAGCGCTCCGCGGCCCTCTTCGAGGAGATGGGCAAGGTGCTCTTGCACCCGCGCTGCGTGAACTGCCATCCCGCCGGTGAGCGTCCGCTGCAGCGCGCCGGTGAGCCCCACCAGCCTCACGTCGTCCGCGGCGAGGACGGCCACGGCGCGCCGGGTCTCCCCTGCGCGAGCTGTCACGGCGAGGCGAACTTCCTCACGGTGCCCGGCAATCCTCACTGGCACCTCGCCCCGGCGGAGATGGCCTGGGAGGGCGAGACACTCGCCGCCATCTGCGAGCAGATCCAGGACGAGTCACGCAACGGCGGCAAGAGCATGGACGAGCTGCTCGAGCACATGGCGGAAGACGAGTTGGTGGCCTACGGGTGGGAGCCACCGGAGCACCTCGAGCCCGCTCCGGGCAACCAGGCGCTCTTCGGTCAGCTCGCGCGCGAATGGGCTGCGACCGGCGCGCACTGTCCTCGCGAGGCAGCGGAGTGAGCCTCGGGATTCATGGCGTGGTCCTCGCGGCGGGAGCCTCGCGGCGGGCCGGAGGCCCGAAGGCATTGGCCATCCATCGCGGCCGCACGTTCGTGGAGCACGCGGTCACCACGCTCGAGGCGGGAGGCTGCGCCCGGGTGGCCGTGGTGCTGGCGGCCCCTCACGGCGCTCGCGTCGAGCGCGTGCTCCCGCGCGCCGAGGTGATCTGGAACCCGGAGCCGGAACGAGGTCAGCTCTCGTCGCTTCGATGTGCGCTCCGAGCGACCGAGGCGCGCGCCGTGGTGGTGAGCCTCGTGGACCACCCGAGGGTTTCGCCCAGGACGGTGAGAGCTCTGCTCGATGTGCATCGGGCGACCGGTGCGTGGGTGGTGCGGCCGCGTTTCGCTGGACGGCGCGGGCACCCGCTCTTGCTCGACCGCGTGCTCTTCGAGCGCATCTGCGCCGAGCCGGGCTCGGATGGGCTCCGAGGCATCCTGCGCTCGTTGCCGGCTCGCCACGAACACGCGGTCGATGTCCCCGATCCGGCGATTCACGACGACGTCGACACGCAGGGACAGGTAGCGGCCATCGGGGCCACGCTCGCGACGGCGTAGTAGTAGTCTTCGCCGATGAGCGAGCGATACGGCCGGGTCGTCCACGAGAACCGCGCCCGATGGGTGAAGCAGGACGGCGAGCGCTGGGCGATCCTGAGCAAGGAGCCCTGGTTCGGCGGTGAGCCGACCGGCGACTTCGTGAGCGGCGAGTACTTCCTCGCGCCGGTGAAGCCGGGGAAGATCGTCTGCGTCGGTCGCAACTATCGGGCCCACGCCGCCGAGCTCGGCAACGAGGTGCCGACCACGCCGCTCATCTTCCTCAAGCCGAGCACCTCGGTCGCTGGGCCCAGCGACCCCATCGAGCGGCCTGCGGCGAGCCAGCAGGTCGAGCACGAGGCCGAGCTCGGCTTGGTCATCGGCAAGTGGATCCGCGACGACACCGTCGAGGCCGCGCGCGCCGCGGTGTTCGGGCTGACCTGCGTGAACGACGTCACCGCCCGCGACATCCAGCGCGCCGAGGGCAAGTTCACCCGGGCCAAGGGCTTCGACAGCTTCTGCCCCGTCGGTCCGCACATCGTCACCGGCGTGGACCCGCTGGACCTCGAGGTGCGCTGCACCGTCAATGGCGAGGAACGCCAGAAGGGCCGCACCTCGCTGATGGTCTTCGACCCCTACCAGCTCGTCCTCTTCATCAACTCGGTGATGACCCTCGAGCCCGGTGACCTCATCGCCACGGGCACGCCCGCGGGCGTCGGCCCGATCGTGAATGGCGACTCGGTCACCGTGAGCGTCGAGAAGGTCGGCGAGCTCACCAGCCGGGTTCAGGACCGCGGCTGGTGAGCTCGACCGTCCACATCCCCGACGAAGGCCTGCGTCGTGCGCTCTCGCTCCAGGCGATCGACGCCGACGAAGCGGGTCACGTCCGCGCTGCGTCGCTCGCCAGGCTCGAGCAGCTCCGCTGGACCGACCATGGCGAAGCCGAGGGCTACCCCGAACTCTGGATGCCCATCGAGAAGCTCGACGGGCTCGAGCACTGCGAAGCGCTGCGGGAGCTCTCCCTCTCGGGCAACGAGCTGGCGAGCCTCGAGCCAACCGCCTCGCTCCGTAAGCTCGAGGCGCTCTGGCTCGGCGCCACCTTCCTGCGGAGCCTCGAGGGCCTGGGCGACAAGCCGGCGCTCCTGCGCGTGGACCTGCGGGACAACCCGCTCACCGACATCGGTCCGCTCCGCCGGTGCCCGGCGCTCACCAAGGTCGACCTCGCCCACACGAAGGTCGCGGACCTCTCGCCGCTCCTCGAGCTCTCCGCCCTCACGAACCTCGCCCTCTTCGGCGTCTCGGTCGGTCCCGACACGGAGTCCTTCGCGGTCCTGCAGGAGCTCATGTCCCGCGGCGTCACGATCTCCGCGTCGCGCCCGCTCATACAGCAGCTCCGCGACGCTCAGAGCTAGCGCGGGAAGTCGCTGGGGACGCAGAAGTCGTTGCCCGGCAGCCAGAAACGGATCTCGGCGCTGAGTGCCGCGACGCCGCGGAAGCCGCCTTCGCATTCGAGCTCGACCTCGGTGGTCTCGTTGCTCTCCCGGCTCAGGTCGAGGAGCAGCTGCGCGAGCTTGGCGACACCGATGGCCGAGCCGAAGCCACGAACGACGTCGCGCCGCGCCCAGTCTTCGTCGGTGCGACAGTGGTCGGCTTCGTTGGAGAGCGCGAGCCACGGGTAGTGGTGCTCGGGGAAGGGGAAGTCCCACGGGTGCTTCTGCACCGGCATCGGATCGTAGGTGAATCCGGTCGTGACCTGCTCGAGGCCCAGGGTCTCCTGTCGTGAGTAGGGCGCTTCGATCGAGATTCGCCGGACCTCCGACCGCGGGTCCGAGAGCACGATGGTCATGGGATCGGCCGGGGGCTTGGCGAGCAGGCTCGCCAGAACGACCCCGAGAGCTGCATACCCATCCTTCGTCCCGAAGCACTCCGCTCGGTCGACACGGAACGAGGGGCCGTAGATGTGGCTGCCACGCTTCAGGATCAGCGAGCCCGTCGCCAGCTCCGAGGGCCGTTCGGAGAACGCTTCGGGTCCGAAGCGGAACTCGTCCTCGTCCCCATCGGGGCTCTGCGGAAGCCGCGCCACGACGGGCGCGGCCCACTGCTCGAGCCGCATCAGCCGTCGGCGGGCGCTTTGCCCGCGCGCACCTCGGCGCCGGACTCGGGGACGGCGCTCAGGCCGTGGACGACCAGGGTGAGCGGGGGGCTCTGGGCGTCGAAGGCGCTGCCCCAGGCCACGCTCTTGATCTGAGCGGTTCCGGCCGAGGTGTCGGGCAGATCGACCTCGATCCAGGCGCCGATCTCCGCTTCCCCCTGATAACTCGCGTCGATGATCAGCACGTGGTTTCCCTCGAGTGCGTAGCTGCGCTGGACGACGCCGGCGAAGGGTGCGGTCATGGGCGGCATCCTCGGCTGGTGAGGGCGCTGGGTCAAGGGTCCACCCGAGGCTACGCTCCCCCCCGTGCGACGACGCCGCTGGCTCTGGGTGCTCGGGGCGATCCTGGTCCTGGGCTGGGTGGTCAGCGCCCCCGTGCGCCGCTGGGCCCACTGGGGCGGTTTCCTCCAACGCTTCGAGTCGGTCGAGGCCCGACCCGGCACTCCGGAGATCTTCGCCGGGATCCGCGGCCGGCGCTGGGCCAGGGCCGAGCCGGAGCCGCTCGAGCCCGCGGTCGTGCTCGTTCATGGCGTCCATCCCGAGGGCGGCGAGGAGCCACGGATGGCCCGGCTGGCGACGATCTTCGCTGACGAGGGATTCGTGGTTCACGTGCCCCACTTGCCCACGCTGGCCGCCTTCGAGCCGGATCCGGAGGTGGTCCCGAAGCTCGCCGACTACTTCGAGGCGGCCCGTCTGCGCCATGGCTGCGTCGGCGCGGTCGGCATCAGCGTCGGCGGTGGCGTCGCGCTTCGGGCGCTCGAGGACACGCCGGTGACCGGGGTGCTGACGGTGGGCGCGCACGCCGATCTCGTGGCGCTCCGGGACCATCACCGAGAGACCGGCGGCACCCGCTATGCCCGCCGCGTGATGGAGGCCGCCGGCGACGTGCCGCCGGTCGTGCTCTCGGCGCTCTCGCCGCGCCGTGGCCCACGGGGGCCGGTCTGGGTGCTCCACGGCGAGGGCGATCCGCTGGTGCCGGCCGACCAGGCGGACCGGCTCTGCGAGCTCATCGGCTGCGCCCGCCGCGTGCGGACCCCCTGGCTGGGCCACACGGAGGTCGACGGCGAGAGTCCCATTCCGGTGCTGACCCTCCTCGACGAGGCGGTCGCCGCGATGAAGACGTCGTGCGCTCAGGTGCGCCTGCGGGCCGCGAGCCTGTAGAGTCGGGGTCCGATGACCACCATTCGCATCCACGAGGTCGTGGTCCTGCCCCTCGACGTCGAGGCGACCTACGACTTCCTGACCAGCCCGCCCGCCTACCAGACCTTCACGGGTCACGGGCCGATCCCGGGCATCGACCGCCTCGAGTGGCACGAGGGGGATTCCCGCACGGCCGGCTCGCGGGCGACCGTCCACTCGAAGGACGGCTCGACCCACACCGAGCGCGTCGTGCTCGCGGACCGGCCGACGCTCTACGCGGTCGAGATTTCCGAGTTCAGCTCCGCGTTCCGCTTCCTGACCAAGGGCGCGGCGGAGCGCTGGGGCATGATGCCCGCGCCCGGCGGCACCAAGCTCGACCGGACCTTCGAGTTCGAGCTGCGATCGCCGCTGCTCTGGCCCATCGGCGCCGCACTCGGCTCGATGTTCCGCAAGGCGGTCCGGAAGAACCACGAGAACTTCCTCCTCTACCTCGCCGAGCACGCGACCGAGGTGCGCGAGGCCTCCGAGGCCGCCAACGCGTAACGTCTCGGCGGATCGACCCTATGTCCTGGCACATGATCACCGCCCGATTCGCCCTCTTCGTCGTCCTCTCCACGTTTGCCGCCTGCTCCGGCAACGAGTCCACCGCGCCGAGCGGGAGCGAGGAAGCCACCGCGGACGACTCCCCCGTCGAAGAGCAGCACGACGGATCGCCGCGCGCGCCCGAGCCCCCCGAGGGCAAGGCCGTCGCCCTCTTCGCGGGCGGTTGCTTCTGGTGCATGGAGCGCCCCTTCGAGGTGCTCGACGGAGTCGAGTCCGTGCTCAGCGGCTACACCGACGGGAACACCCAGCACCCGACCTACGAGGAGGTGTCGAGCGGCGACACCGGCCACTCGGAGGCCATCCGCGTGCTCTACGACCCCGCGGTCATCCGTTACGAGACGCTGCTCGAGACCTTCTGGCACAACGTGGACCCGACCGACGCCGGCGGTCAGTTCTGCGACCGCGGCAACCAGTACCGCACCGGCATCTACCCGGTCGACGCGGAGCAGCGCGCCGCGGCCGAAGCGTCGAAGGCCGCCATCGCCGAAGAGCTCGGCGAGCGGATCGTCACCCCGATCACCGACGCGACCACCTTCTGGGTCGCCGAGGACTATCACCAGAACTACTACCAGACCCACCCGATCCGGTACCGCCAGTACCGCACCGGCTGCGGGCGGGACCGCCGCCTCGTCGAGCTCTGGGGCGGCTCGGGTCACTGAGCTTCGGGGTCTGCGCACTCTCCTGGATCGCGGCGTCCGCTCGTGGTTGGCTTCGGGCCATGACGGACTACCTGTCGGGATTCGGCAACGAGCACGCGACCGAGGCCATCGCTGGCGTGCTCCCGGAGGGGCAGAACTCGCCCCAGCGGGTGAAGCACGGGCTCTACGCAGAGCAGCTCTCCGGTACCGCGTTCACCGCGCCTCGATCCGAGAACAAGCGCTCCTGGCTCTATCGGCTGCGGCCTACGGCGGGGCGCGGGGCCTTCGCGCTCATCGACCAGGGGCTCTGGCGGAGCGGGCCCTTCGACGAGCTCCCGCCCTCTCCGAACCGGCTCCGCTGGGATCCGCAGCCCATGCCCGATGGGCCCACCGACTGGGTCGCGGGCATGAAGACGATCGCCGGGAGCGGGGACCCCGCCGCGGGCACCGGGCTCGCGGCGCACGTGTACCAGTGCAACCAATCGATGGGCAGCTCGGTCTTCTACGACGCCGACGGCGAGCTCCTCTTCGTGCCTCAGGCCGGCGCGCTTCGGCTCGTGACCGAGCTCGGCGTTCTCGACGTGCCGCCCGGCCACATCGCGGTGGTCCCGCGCGGCGTCCATTTCCGGGTCGAGCTCCCCGACGGCGAAGCCAGCGGCTACGTGTGCGAGAACTACGGCGCGCTGCTGCGATTGCCGGACCTCGGGCCGATCGGTGCGAACGGTCTGGCCAACCCGCGAGACTTCGAATCCCCCGTCGCGGCATACGAAGACATCGAGCGCCCGACGACGGTCATCCAGAAGTTCCATGGCCGCCTGTGGGCCACCACGATGGACCACTCGCCGCTCGACGTCGTCGCCTGGCACGGCAACCTCGCTCCCTATCGCTACGATCTCTCGCGCTTCAACACGGTCAACACGGTCAGCTTCGACCACCCGGACCCGTCGATCTTCACGGTGCTGACCTCGCCGACCTCGGTGCCGGGTACGGCGAACTGCGACTTCGTGATCTTCCCGCCGCGCTGGATGGTCGCCGAGCACTCGTTCCGCCCGCCGTGGTTCCACCGGAACGTGATGAGTGAGCTGATGGGCCTGGTCCACGGCGTCTACGACGCGAAGGCCGGCGGCTTCGCTCCGGGCGGCATCTCGCTCCACAACTGCATGAGCGGCCACGGCCCGGATCAGGCGACCTTCGAGAAGGCGTCGAGCGCCGAGCTCGTGCCGCAGAAGATCGACGGCACCATGGCCTTCATGTTCGAGAGCCGCTGGCCCTTCTCGCCGACCCAGTGGGCGATGGAGACGCCGGCGCTCCAGGACGACTACGACAGCTGCTGGGCCGGCTTCGCCAAGGCCGAGCTTCCGTAGTACTCAGTCCGGGATGAGCGCGCCGACCCGAGCCTCGGCGTCGGCGCGCCAGCGCTTCGGGAAGGGGAAGCGCAGGACGATGAGCGTCGAGGAGAAGGCGACGAGCACCAGGCACGCCGCGACCGGCACGCTCGTGGTCATCCAGGTCATGAGACCCATGATCGCCGGGATCTCGCTGAGCGCGAGCGAGAGGATGAAGGGGGTGAAGCGGCGCGCCGTGTAGGTCCGCCGAACGGCTTTCGGGTCGGTGACGACCTTCCGGGTCGGCGCGGCGTCGCGGAACATCGCTTGCCCGTCGGGATCGATCTCGTCGCGTGACTCCGCTTGGATCGGCGGCGCGTTCTTCCAGAGCATTCCCGGGATCGCGAACGACGCGATGGCGCCGAAGAGCCCGATGCCCGAGAGCACCCACCGGAGCGCCTCGTCCTCGCCGCGCGGCAGCATCCCCGAGAGGATCAGCCCGCCGTAGATGAAGGTCGACACCAGCAGGGCGAAGCAGAGGATCTGTGGTGTCCGGAGCGCAGTGCTCCAGCTACTGGCGTTCGTCTGCATCTCGGCCACGGCCGGGAGCATATCAGTCCCGGAGACGCGCGAACGAGAGACGCACGCCCCCGGGCGGCTCCGGCCCCCGGTGGGCGACCGCCAGCGCGTCGTCGGGGAGCACCCACCAGTCGCGTCCGTCGACGGGGAGCGGTAGCACCGAGAGCCGGTCCTCGTCGGCGTCCCAGAGCTCGACGGTGAGCGGTGTGCTCGGCAGTCGGTAGTGGTCGGTGCGAGCGAATGCTTTGCGGCCTGCAAGGTCGAACGCCTCGAGTCGTCCGGTCGGGACCGAGCGAAGCTCGGTGACTCGCGTGCCATCCGCAGCGACGTCGACGCGCACCATCGCGTCCTCCCGGATGGTGAACAGCTCGGGCCGTGTCGGGTGGAAGAGCAGCTCGTCGCGCGAGCCCCCGACGGGATGGCGCCCGAGCACGGTCAGCTCGGGCAACGCGACCACGATCAGCTCGCCCGCCGCGAGGGTCGCGCCGAACGCCGCCGCCGGACTCACGCCGTAGCGGTCCACCGCCTCCAGCTCGAGGACCGAGGCGTGCCCGTCACGCAGGTCGGTCAGCACCAAGCCGCCGGCGCTCATCTCGTCGAGGTGCAGCAGGTGGTCCTCGCCCCAGAACCACCCGTCCTCGGTGCTCTGCTCGGTGTCGACGGCGTGGCTCGCCGCGAACGAACCCTCCCGATGCTCGAGCACGTGGACCGTGAACTCCGTCCCCACCGAGACCCGCGAGCCGGAGGCCGTGCAGTGCAGGGTCCCGCCGCCGTTGTCGTGCTTGATGTAGCCGAGTACCTGGGTCGCCCCGACCTCGAGCGTGTCCCGCCCGGCAGCGACCACCGCGCAGTGGAGCCTCGACTCCGCGCCGTGGAAGGACACCAGAAGGAAGAGCCAGTCCCCGCCCTGACAGACCTGCCTCAGCCCGAAGTCGGTGCCGCCGAGCGAGCGTGCGAGCTCGACCACCGCCGTCCGCTCGAGCTCCAGCGTCATCCGCACAGCTCGATCAGCTTCTGCACCGTTCGCAGGCCGCGGGTGGTGGTCACGGTGCCGAGCGCCTGGTCGAGCTTCTTGTTGTCGAGCTTCGACTTCCCGAGGCCGAGCGGCGTGTGCAGGTGGAGCTCGCGCCCCTCGAGGTGGAGCTCGTCGGGCGCGTAGGTCGCCGCGTCGACCTCGCCCGTCGGGTCCTCCGCGAGGAAGACCAGGTGGACCTTCTTCGGATCGTGCGCGGTGAAGGGGCTCGCCTCGACCGCGGCCACCAGCTCGCTCGCCTGCCTCAGGATCACTGGCGAGCGGACGTCGTGCTCCGCCTCGAGCGCGGCCTCGACCTTCTTCGCGAGCGTCTGGCGCACCTTCGCCGGGGCGGCGAAGACCACGTTGCCGCTCGCGATGTAGGTGGTGACCTCGCGACAGCCGAGGGCCTCGAAGACGGGGCGCAGGTCCTCCATCTTGATCCGGTTGTGCTTGCCGACGTTGATCGCTCGGAGCAGCGCCACGGTCTTCTCGAGTGCCATGGCGGGAGGGTAGCCGGGAAGGGTGACGCCGCGTTGACGTATGGTGGGCCCATGCGCTGGGCCCTCCTCTCGATGCTCCTCGTCCTCGGCTGTGGTGACGACACCCGTTCGCCCACTCGGGGCTCCTTCGACGCCGGTCCCGGCGTGGACTTCGGACCGGGCTTCGACGCCGGCCCCGGCGCGGACCTCGGGCCGGGTGTCGACGGCGGCGGCGGGTTCGATGGCGGTCCGCCCGCGGCGGACGTCGGTCTGACCTTCGGCGGCGGCTGTGGCCCCACCTTCGACGGCGACGTGGTCGTCGTGCGCAACAGCGAGTCCATCGCCGTGACCTCGACCGCCGGCGGAAGCGTCACCGGGAGCGTCCAGCTCGACCTCGACGGGGCGGGCGCGAGCGAGACCCTCTCGTCCCAGCACCGCGTCGACACCGGTCAGGTGGTGAACGTGATCACCAGCACCACCTGGACGAACCTGGCGATGGACTCGGGGGGCGTGCTCGGTGGCACCGTCGCCGATCCCATCGGTGGCACCCTGACCATCGCCGACTACCGCCCGAACGATGGGGTGCTCGACATCACCTTCACCGGCGTGACCCTGCAGAACCCCAGTGACGGGACGGTCTGCACCGTGGACGGCCGGCTCCAGACCTACCGCCTCTCCTTCTGACCGCGCTACGTTGGCGCCATGGGGGATGCCGCCAAGAAGCCTCGCCGGCTGCCGTTGGTCGAAGCGACGGCATCACGCTCGCGTGGCGTCCCGCTCATGGAGCCGCGGGCGATCGATCGTCGGCACCGTCCGATCCACTGCGTCTGGGAGCTCACTCTTCGCTGCGACCTCGCGTGCCACCACTGTGGCTCGCGCGCTGGGCGCGCCCGCCCGGACGAGCTCTCCATCGACGAGGCGCTCGACGTCGTGCGCCAGCTCGCCGAGCTCGGCGTCCAGGAGGTCACGCTCATCGGCGGGGAGGCCTACCTCTACGAGGGCTGGGAGCGTGTCGCGCGCGCCATCCGCGATCGCGGCATGGCGTGCGCCATGGTCAGCGGCGGTCGCGGTATCGACGCCGACGTGGCTGGGCGCGCCGCGGACGCAGGGGTCCAGAGCCTCTCGGTCTCCATCGACGGCACGCCGGAGACCCACGACCGACTTCGAGGCCTCGTCGGCGCACACGCCGCCGGCATCGCCGCGCTCCGTCACGCGTCGGCGGCCGGGATGCAGGTCGCGCTCAACACGCAGATCAACCGGCTCAACATGCACGAGCTGGAAGACGTTCACGATCGCCTCGTCGACGTGGGCGGGCACGGCTGGCAGCTCGCGCTCACCGTCCCCGCCGGCCGCGCGGCGGACGATCCGGAGCTGCTCCTGCAACCCTACGACCTGCTCGAGCTCTTTCCGCGGCTCGCCGACCTGGCCGAGCGTTGCCAGGCCCGCGGCGTCACGTTCTTGGCGGGCAACAACGTGGGCTACTTCGGCCCCTACGAGCACCGCTTCCGCGGTCTCTTCCGGTCCGGCTGCACCGAGTGCACGGCGGGGCGGCTGGTCCTCGGCCTCGAAGCCAACGGGGACGTGAAGGGTTGCCCCTCGTTGCCGACGCGCAACTGGGTCGGCGGGAACCTCCGCGACCACTCGCTGGTGGACCTGTGGGAGCGGACGCCGGAGCTCCGCTTCACCCGCGACCGCGGCACCGACGACCTCTGGGGCTACTGCGCCGACTGCTACTACGCCGAGTCCTGCAAGGCCGGCTGCACCTGGACCTCGGAGTCGTTCCTCGGGCGGCGAGGCAACCAGCCCTACTGCCATCATCGCGCGCTCGAGCACCGCGCGCAGGGGCTGAGGGAGCGCTTGGTTCCGCGTTCGCCGGCAATCGGCGAGCCTTTCGACTATGGTCTGTGGGAGATCGTGGTGGAGCCCTGGCCGCCCGAAGGAGACGACCCATGCGACGGATGACCCTCTGCCGAGCCTGTGAGCGGCACGTGTACGAGAACGAACCCGCCTGTCCCTTCTGCGGCTCGAGCGACGAGCGCCTCGCCGCGGCGCGCGTTCGCGGTCGACTCGGCCGCGCCGCCGGCCATGCGGCGCGCGCGGCGATGGTGGTCGGGGTGGTCGCCTGTGGCTCGTCGACCGAGGTCACCGATGCAGGCGCCGAGCCGGACGCCTCCGTCGCCGACGCGGGGCCGCCGGACGCGGGCGCCGAGCCGGACGCCGCCGTCGCCGACGCGGGTCCGCCGGACGCGGGTGTCGTGGCCGACGCGGGCGTCGAAGACGCCGGAGAAGAGGAAGACGCCGAGGTGCCGACGCCGCTCTACGGCGGGGTCTTCCCCGATCCGCGCAAGCGCGCGGTCGTCTAGCTCGCGCGGAAGAACTCGATCATCGCGGCGGCGCCCGAGGGGTCGAAGTCGCCGCCGAAGATGTGCGCCGACGCCTCGGCCATGTCGTCGCGACGGTGCATCAGGTGGTCGATGCCCTCGAAGAAGCGGAAGGTCGGGTGCCGAGCGGCGGCGACCACCGACGCGGCGTCGTCCTCGCCGGTGATCCAGTCGAGCTCGCCGCGCATGATCAGCATCGGGCCCTCGAAGCGCGCGCATGCCGCGGCCACGTCCAGTGCCTGGAGCTGCTGGAAGAAGCGCGCCAGTCGACCGTGGACTCGGCCGCCGGTGAATTCGTCCTTCGCCGGCGCGAGCTCCGGCTCTCGTGCGAGCACCTCACGCGGGAGCTCGCCTCCGATCAGCACGGCTTCGCTGATGCGGCGGCGCCGCGCGATGTGGCGCTTCAGCGGCTCCTCCTCGACACCCTTCAGGCGCAGCTGTCGTTCGGCGGTGGCCATCATCGCGTCGTGCCAGGGGATGGCGGTCGCGCCCCAGACCGCTGCGGCTCTCACGTCGAGCTCCGCAGCGAGCAGCTGAACCAGCGTGCCGCCGAGGCTTCGTCCGAAGAGGAATACGCGGTCCGGATCGACCTCTGGGTGCGCCAACAGATGCGCGTGTCCGGCGCGGCACCAGGCGAGCTCGGTGTCGAAGTCCGTGTCCACGCAGGGCGGCCCCTCGCTGTCGCCGATGCCGCTGCGGTCCACCCGGAGCGTCGCGAAGCCGCGCTCGGTGAGCGCCCGGACCAGCTTCAGCGTCGGGTGCCAGAGCTCCTGGGTGTGCTCCTCCGAGAGCCAGTTTGCGCTCGGCATCAACCAGACCACCGGGTGCGGTCCCGGCTCGCTCGGGAACGTCCAGATCGATCGCAGCGCGTAGCCCTCCGACGGGACGTCGACCTCGCCGAGCTCGACCCGGCCCGGGCTCGGCTCGAGTGGGAGTGGCTCCAGGACCTGACGAATCGTCCCGCGGTCGAAGCTCAGCACGCACTCGTCGCCGACCACGAGCTCGCGCACCCGCCCACGAACGTCGTCGAGCCCGGTGATCGGGAGTCCGTCGATCGCGAGCAGCCGCGCGCCGACCTCGACCCGGCCGGTGAGCGGGCTGCCTTCCGGGAGCTCCATCACCACGAGCCCCGGCCCGTCCCCGGGGAGGGCGAGGTCGAGACCGATGTGCGGACGACGCCGGAGGGCCATCGCCACGGTTGTAGCGAACGACCCGCCGGGTGCCTACCGATTCAGCCCTCGCGGCAGAGCGTGAAGTAGTGGTCGAGCGGCTTGTCGCCCTTGTAGGCGGCGCCGATCGACACGTGGTCGCTGACCTTGCGCATGAAGTCGCGCGTGCCGCCGTAGACGAAGCGCTGCAGCCCCTCGCTGTTGGGCTTCACGGTGGGCCAGTCCGCCGGCACCGGTCCGTCCGGGTGGGTGAAGTAGTTCACGAACCACGCGCCGCGGTCCGTCCACGCCGGCTCGCTCTTCTCGAGCACGAAGTAGCCGGGACCGACCAGGCCGCGACTCGGCGCGTCGTTGTAGCCGAAGGCGCGCTCCGTGCCGTCCTCCGGCCGAGTCATCGGCTTGCGGAAGAAGCGCTGCGGGCCGGGGAGCGGGAGCGTGTTGCGCCCGTGATGCACGATGGGCTCGAGCGGCTTGGCGTCCTTCGGGACGAAGTGCTCGTAGTCGATCGGGTCGCCGGCGTCGGCCTTGGTCCAGAGCAGGCGCTGGTCCTGCCGCGTGGTGTCGGCGAGCTCGGCCATGCGCGTGTCGTGGTCGAGCGCGTCGAGGTGTGCGGCGATGGCGCCGATCGGCGCGCCGGGGTCACGGATGAGCTGCTGGAGACGGTTCGGTCGAAAGAGAGTCATGGCTTCCTCGGGTCAGGTGCGGGCGCTGGCGCTCTCATGGCGCTGCCAGCGCGACGTTCGATGGGGTCGGGTGGGAAGAGTCCGCAGATGGGCTCGCAGCGGGGCGTGGACCACCGAGAGGATCTGCGCGTGCGCGGTGCGGATGATGTCGGGCGAAGGACCGTCCTCGAGCGCGCGTCGAAGGAGCATTCGGCTGGCCTGGATCTGCGCGAGCGGGTCGTCGGTGAGCTCGAGCTGGAGCCTCGTCAGGCGCCGGCGGAGCGGTCGCGTGGAGTTGGCCATGAGCCGCAGCGTGACGTCGCCGAGCATCGCTACGACCGAGTCGATCAGTCCGACCTCGAGGCGCGCCACCTCGTCGAGGTCGGCGCCGGCTTCGAGGACCTCGGCCTGGTGCTCGAGGAGCTCGTCGATCTCGCCGAGCTGCGCCGGAGTGATCCGCGCGAGCGCCGACGAGACGATGGAGGGCATCGCCTGCTCCCAGTGGTCGAGCGCCTCGAGTAGGAACGCACCGCCGAGCTCGAGCCCGGGGATCTCGAGCACCGCCGCCAGGAAGTCGAGGCCCGCGTGCTGCCGATAATCGAGCACGGTGACGCCCGATCCACGGACCGGTCGGAGCAGGTTCATGCGCGTCAGCTGGCGCAGCGCGTTGCGGAGCGAGGTCCGGTCGACCCCGAGCTCGGTGGCCAAGGCTCGATCCGGCGGGAGCTTGTCCCCAGGCGCCAGTTCCCCCGTGAACACGCGGGCGATCAGCTCGTCCGCGATCCGGTCGGGGAGCGTCCGGGCGCTCACTGGGTGCTCCGCATCATTGAATTGGATTATCCAATAACGTGGCCCCGCCTGGAGGTCAAGCGGACCTAGACTCCGGCCATGACCGAGTCCGAGCGAAACCTGGGCATCTCCGCGAAGCGCTACACCGAGCTGGCGGGCTTCGACGGAGACTGGCGCGACACCTGGTGGCACCAGGACTACCTGGAGCTCCTCGCAACGCGCCTCCGCTTCGATGAGGTCCGCTCGGTGCTCGACGTCGGCTGCGGCGCCGGTCACTGGGGTCACCGGATCAGCACGCTCCTCGAGCCCGGCGCGAGCATCGTCGGTGTCGACCACGAGGAGGGCTTCCTCGACGCAGCGCGTGAGCGCGCGAAGCGCTTCGGCCACCACGACTTCACCTACCGGCAGGGCGATGGCCTGGAGCTTCCCTTCGACGACGGCACCTTCGATCTGGTGACCTGCCAGACCGTGCTCATCCACGTGGCCGACGCGAAGGCGGTCCTCGCCGAGATGACGCGCGTCGCGAAGCCCGGCGGCCTCGTGGTCGCTGCCGAACCGAACAACGTGGCCAACGCGTTCATGTATCGCGTCGGGGAGCCGGAGTTCCCCTTCGAAGACACGCTCCGCCTGCTCCGCTTCGAGCGCACCTGCATCGTCGGCAAGGCGAAGCTCGGTCAGGGCGACAGCGGCATCGGCGAGCGGCTGCCGAGCCTGATGCTCGACCTCGGGCTCACCCACCGGCAGGTCTACAAGAACGATCGCTGCGCGACGTGGCTGCCTCCCTACGAGTCACCCGCCGAGAAGCTTTCGGTCGAGATGCTCGAGCGCACCGAAGGGCAGCAGGCCTGGGGCTATGGCGGTCGCGAGACGACCGAGAAGATCTTCACGGCCGGCGGCGGCGACCTCGCGGAGCTCGACGAGCTGTGGGAGCTGGCGATGCGCTACGACCAGCACATGCGGCAGACCGTGAGGGACCACACCTGGCGCTTCACCGGCGGCCTTCTGATGTACCTATCGGCCGGTCGAAAGCCCTCGTAGTCAGCCAGAGTGCGTCAGACGACGCCCTCGAAGTCGGCGGCCGAGTGCCGCTCGAGGAGCTGCTTCTCGCCCCACGCGCGGTTCACGATGCGACCACGCTTGGCGGCCGGCCGCTCGGTGATCTGATCCGTCCAGCGGATCACGTTCTCGTACTCGTGCACCGAGAGGAACTCGGCCGCGTCGTAGACCAGCCCCTTCACGAGCGCGCCGTACCAGGGCCAGACCGCCATGTCGGCGATGGTGTACTCGGAGCCGGCGAGGTACTCGTTGTCCTTCAGCCGGCGGTCGAGCACGTCGAGCTGCCGCTTGGTCTCCATCGCGAAGCGGTCGATCGGGTACTGCATCTTGCTGGGCGCGTACGCGTAGAAGTGGCCGAAGCCGCCGCCCAGGTAGGGCCCGGCGCCCATCTGCCAGAAGAGCCAGCTCAACGCTTCGGTGCGGGTCGCGCGATCGGTGGGGAGGAAGGCTCCGAACTTCTCTGCGAGGTAGAGCAGGATCGACCCCGACTCGAACACGCGGACTGCCGGATCCTCGCTGCGGTCGAGCAGCGCCGGGATCTTCGAGTTCGGGTTGATGTCGACGAAGCCACTCCCGAACTGGTCGCCCTCGTTGATCTTGATCAGCCAGGCGTCGTACTCGGCACCCGAGTGGCCGGCCTCGAGGAGCTCCTCGAACATCACGGTGACCTTCACGCCGTTCGGCGTCGCCAGCGAGTAGAGCTGGAAGGGGTGGTCGCCCACCGGCAGCTCCTTGTCGTGGGTCGGCCCGGCGATGGGTCGGTTGATGTTGCCGAAGTTGCCGCCGTCCTTGTCCTTGTCCCAGGTCCAGACCTTCGGCGGGGTGTAGCTGCTCTCGCTCATGGGTGGTGGGACGATCGACGGCCCGCGGGGTTACGTCCGTGAGGGGCCGCAGCTCGCCCGAAGCACCTGCAAGGCCGCAGGTGGTTCGATGGGCGCCATGCGCATCGCCCTCGCTCTCTGCTTTCTCCTCCTCGCCTGTGAGTCGGAACGCCGCGTCGGCGCGGACGGCGGCGGCACGCCCACGGTGGACGGCGGTGGCACCCCCATCGACGCGCCCATGTCGGGCGGCCGCGCGGTCGGCGACCCGTGCACCAGCGACGACCAGTGCACCGAGCCCGCGGACGCCCAATGCTTCACGGAGTCGGTGGGCTCGGTCTCCTGGCCCAACGGGTTCTGCTCGAAGCCTTGCGGAGACGAGGGAGCGCCCGACGACGAGTGCGGCCCGGTCGCCGGCTGTGCGACGCTCAGCAGCTCCGGCGGGGGCTCGAGCATGAGCGGCCAGTTCTGCACCCCGCCCTGCGAGAGCGACGCCGACTGCCGGAGCGACGAAGGCTATCGCTGCCAGATGATCCTCGGCTTTGGCGTCTGCGCACCGCCTGGCATCTGACCGCGCGGCCCGATGGGTGAGCCGTTCCGGCGCGCTGGCGGTACCCACCCCCATGCGGTATCTCCCTTCGGTCTTCGCCCGTCTGCTCTCGACCCTCGGAGAATCCCGTCCCGGGCCCGTGATCTCCTGGATCGTGGTCGGCTCGTTGCTGGCGGTGGCGAATGGCTGCACCGGCGAGATGACGTCCAGCGACGATCCCCCGACGGATGCTGGCCCCGGTCGCCCGGATCTCTGGGAGGGCGTGCCGATGGGGGACCTCGGCGGACTCGACCCCGTCGATGCCGGCCGTGGCGCGGATGCTGGTCCCGGCGTGGACGCCGCGGTCCCGATGGATGAAGACGGTGGCACCGACGGTGGGCCGCTGCCCTCGGGCGACCGCATCTTCGTGGCGATGACTCACGGCGGCTGGACCGCGACCAGCTGCGACGGCGGCGACACCTGGACCACCCAGGAGCGCAGCAGCCGGCGCTCCGACGGCGAGCACCACCCCTACGTCGGCTTCGCTGGCGTCGGCTACACGAACGGCGTCTTCGTGATGGGCCTCGGCTGGGGCAACGAGGGCGGCCACCTCTACTCGTCGGCGAACGGCATGGACTGGATGGAGCGTTCGCGACCCGGCGGCACCGTCGACCATGGCGCCATCCTCGGTAACGGCAGTCGCTTCGTCGCCGTGAAGGGTGCCTTCGGCAACTCGGCGGTCTCGACCGACGGCACGAGCTGGAGCACTGGCGGAACGCTGCCCGCCGGCAGCTGGCAGGTGCGCCAGGGCAAGGCCTTCCCGGACGGCACGCTGGTCGTCGTCACCACTGGCCCCTCGACGCAAGTCCACGTGAGCGAAGGCGACCCCGACAGCTGGAGCAGCGTCGAGCTCGACGGCAACTGCGTGAACCGCATCCAGGTGCTCGGCGGCATCGCGAAGGTCGGCGACACCCTCGTGCTCGGCTCCCGCGAGACTCTCTGCACCTCGCGCAACGGCGGCTCCACCTGGGAGCAGGTGCGCGCCGGCGAGTACCGCGGCGTCTTCGAAGACGACACACACCTCTACGCACTGCAGGGCTCGCGCATCCTCCGCTCCGCGGACGGCATGGAGTGGAACCAGGTCGCCGACGTCGGCGCCACGCTCGGCGAGGGCTTCTGCCTCCGCGGCGAGTGCGTCGTCGTTCCGGAGGGTGGGGGTGGCGTCGCCTACCACAGCAGCAACGGCACCGACTGGTCCGCGGCCGGCATGGTTCCGAGCGCGGGCGGTGACATCCTCTCGATGACCGCCGGCTTCGCGAACGGCGACGGCCGCTGTGGATCTTGAGCTGCGGTTCGTGAGCTCGGCGATGCGCCCACCGAGCGGGGAGCTCGGTGGGCGGACGCCGTGGCGCTACGCGATGCGCGCGCCGAGCGCGGCCATGAAGCCTTCCGGATCTTCGCGCGAGAGCGTGACGCAGCGCGCCTTGCTCGTGCGAAAGGGACCCCAGACGTTCATCGGGCGCGGGCTCGTGAAGCGAACCTGCACGACGCCGTCGAGGCTGGCGACGTAGGCCACGCCGTGGTCCGGTCCGATCTTCGCGCCGAGCCCGTAGTAGAAGGGCCAGGCTCGAGGGCCGACCGACTCGATCTCGGAGAGCGGCACCCGCTCGGTCGCCGTGCCGTAGCGGAAGGTGATCGCCTCATCGTCGAGCTCCACGTACGCGCGCTCTCCGCCGAAGCCGAAGAGGCGCATGAAGGGACCCCAGAAGGTGGAAACCGAGATTGAGAACCGCATGCGCTTGCTCCTTTCGAACAAGGCCGCAATCTGTGTCGACGGGGGGCGCGCGCCAGCGAAATCGGATGAAACGGATTCGGTTCACGGGCGGGTATGATGTGAGCGTGATGAGCGAGCGAACTTGGGCGTCGCCTTGGGACGAGTACGAAGCGCTGCTCGGATGAGCGTGTCGCTGATTCCGGTGGTCGAGTTCGAGCCCGCCCGCTTCGCGACCATGGAACGAACGCCGCCGACCAGCGGCGAGGAATGGGCGCGCTACTGGCAAGCAGCCTTACAGGACGCGGGCATCGTCGGGCTGACTCCCTACGCCCCGGGCTCGTGGTTCGTACCGGTCGAGAGCCTGGCCGATCCATTGGCCATCCGCGGCTTGCTCGACCTCGCGCTGGTCGATGCCCGCGAGTTGGGCGTGGACGCCATCGGTCCGTTGAATGGAGGGTACGTGCTCGAGGTCGGGCGGTTTGCCGTGGAGCCCCAGTGCTGTGGCGACCTCGCCAACCTCGAGGAATGGCGCATCGCGGCGTCGATCGAGTCTCGTGATTGGCAGCCCGTGTGGATCGGTCACCCACAGACCTACGTGCGAGCGGAGGCGGACACGCTCTCGTTCGTCGAGCCCTCCGACGAGCCACCGCGACCGGACACACCAACCGTCAGTGTCGGGCGCGACTCGTTGCATGCGGCGATCCGATTGGCAGAAGAGCTCATCGAGGCGTTCGCGATGCGTCTCCGACCCGAGGTGGACGCGTTGGCGCTCGGGCTCTCCACCGGCGACGTGCTGGACGTCCTCGTCGGGCGGGCCTAGCGCGCTCAGTCGGTGGGTCCTTCGTCGAACTGAGGCGCGTCGCCGCCGATGTGATCCCAGGGCGCCTTGGAGCCGACGAAGATGTGACGCTGCAGTTGGATGCCGGGGTCGCCGTCGATCGTTCCGAGGGCGACGCCCATCACGGTGTCCTCGTGAATGCTGCAGAGGGTCGAGCCACACGTTCCGCAGAAGCCGATCTCCCATCCCTGCGCGGTCGAGAATCGGGTCAGCGCCCCTGGGTCACAGGTCCACTCGAAGCTCCCCTTCTCGAGGAAGCCGAACGTCGAGCCCGCACCGCTGAACACCTTGCGGCATCGTGAGCAGCGACAGCTCTGAGCGCCGAGCAGGGGCGCGTGAATCGCGAAGGTGAGCGCGGAACAGAAGCAGCTGCCGGTGAGCATGCGGCGAGGTTGGTATCGCGCGCCCTGGATGGCCAAGACGGTCGCGCGGAACGCAGGCTGTCTCTGTTTCTAAGGAGGTTTCGTTCCGGAAAGCGTCACACCCAGGGAGTAGGTTCGATGCTCGAAGGGGAACGACATGGGAGCAGCGATTGCGCTCGTACGCGAGCATCACGAGACCTATCG
>JAEPMI010000019.1 GCA_017644045.1 Deltaproteobacteria bacterium | reverse complement strand
ACCCGCTAGGTTTCGATAGAAGGTTTCAGATCATCTCGTTCCCCTTCTCCAGGCTTTGCCTGGCGCACGCTCACGTGAGCCACTCGGATTCAGCTCACACTTCGCTGGGGGGCAAGCGCTTCCGTCGTGGTCCCAGAGCACACGTCGCCCTAGAACGCGATCATCTCCGCGAGCAGACTCGACCGAAGCGCAGGGCGTCCGCGCGACCCGCGCCAAGGTCCATGACTGCAGTGAAAGCGAAGCCACCGGGCACGGCCACCACGGACAGGCTCGCTCCATGGGTGTCGCAGCCAAACGATCCGTCCAGCACCAAGCGTGGCCCTTCCACGACGGTGCCGGCCCCGTCGAGGCGAAGAAAGTGGACTCCGGTCGTCGAGTGCCACACGACACCGATCTCCCCGCTCGCTCCGGCCGCAGCGCCAATCCCGACCGGGCCAGGGACGATCGCCACCCGTTCCTGTCGGACGCGTCTCCCCATCGCGTCGAGCACGGTCAAGACCACCTCGTCACCTGTTGGGGAGATGGTGGCGCTACCGCTTCCCGAACCAAGTGGGTATACGGCCGAGGGACCCGAAGCGTGTGCTGGGCCAGGCCGTCGGTCCTCGACCACCTCGAGTGGGGTGCCCACGGGAGCACCGGTCCTATCGAGTCGACGATGAAACGAGCCCTCGAAGCCGTTCTCGCTGATGACCGCATAGCCTTCCGCCAGCCGGACCATTCGAGGCCAATGGAGAGTCGCCGGATCAGTGAGCGCGTGACGAGCGGTCTCGTCGACGGCGGAGCTCACGCGGACGAACCCAGCTCGACCGTCTTCCTCCTCTGCCTCAGCCCAGATCAGCGCGAGGCCATCGTGGTCCGCGATCGCATGGTGAGTGCCTACTCGCCGAACGAGGTCCTCGGTGTCGGCCACGGCCTCCCCGGTCTCGTCGAGGCGGGCGAGGCGAACCCCGCCCCCGTCTTCCAAGAGGTCCAGCCAGGTGACCCAGAACTCGTCACCGACCAAGCTCAGGGTCGCCGGCGCGTTGAACCCCGTCCGTACCACTTCTCGGGCCGGAGAAACGGGACGTCCGGTCTCGTCGAGCCGTCGGAAGTGCCAAGAGCGAACACCGCACCCAGAGCGGTGTCCGCGCCCCCAGAGCAGCCCGAACCCGGTCCCGTCGTACGCCAGTAGAGGACTGGTGGGCCCATCGTGCGGCACGTCGATGAAGTGAGACTCCTCGACGCAGGGAACGGTGACGTCCGCGTCCCGCGCGCCGGCAGCGTCGCGTGCGCCGGCAGCATCACCTCCGCTCGCACCGTCCGCCGGCGTGAGCGACGAGTCGCTCGGAGCTCCTGCATCACCGTGGGTAGCGTCGGCTCCCCCGAGCTCGTGGCTACGGGCGCAACCCATGAGCACGAGGGCGATGAGTAGGACGCGCACAGCGACAAGGTTGCCGGCTGCCCCAACCAATTCAAGAGCCCCCCACAACGGAAAACGGCGCGCTCCTTTCGGAACGCGCCGTCTTCGCGTGTGGCTCCGCGGAGCCACTCGGATTCAGCTCACTCTTCGCTGGCGGCGGCGAGGGCTTCCGTCGGGCTCTCCACGGCGGTCGCGGTCTCGTCGACGACCATGTCGAGCTTGTCGTAGGCGCCCAGGCCGGTGCCGGCCGGGAGCAGACGACCCATGATGACGTTCTCCTTGAGGCCGCGGAGGAAGTCCACCTTGCCGCTGATGGCGGCCTGGGTGAGCACCTTCGTGGTCTCCTGGAACGACGACGCCGAGATGAAGGAGTCGGTCGAGAGCGAGGCCTTGGTGATGCCGAGGAGCAGCGGCTCCGCGACGGCCGGCTGGCCGCCCTTGGCGATCACGCGCTCGTTCTCCTTCTCGAACTTCCACTTCTCGACCTGCTGGTCCGGGAGGAAGCGGGTGTCACCCACCTCCTTGATCCGAACGCGCTGCAGCATCTGGCGAACGATCACCTCGATGTGCTTGTCGTTGATGGCGACGCCCTGCAGTCGGTAGACCTGCTGGATCTCGTCGACGAGCCAGCTCGAGAGCTCCTTCTCGCCCTTGACCTTCAGGATGTCGTGCGGGTTCGGCGCACCATCCATCAGCGGCTCACCAGCGCGCACCCGGTCGTTCTCCTTCACCGTCAGGTGCTTGCCCTTCGGGATCAGGTACTCCTTCGGCTCACCGACGTCCGGCGTGATGATGACCTTCCGCTTGCCCTTGGTGTCCTTGCCGAAGTGCACGAGACCGTCGATCTCGGACACGATGGCGTGGTCCTTCGGCTTGCGGGCCTCGAAGAGCTCGGCGACACGCGGCAGACCGCCGGTGATGTCCTTGGTCTTCGTGGTCTCGCGCGGGATCTTCGCGATGATCTCACCGGCCTCGACGACCTGCTCGTTCACCGGGATGATGTTCGCGCCCACCGGGAGGAAGTAGCGCGCGTCACCCTGACCGACCTGGATCGGCTCACCCGACTCCGGGTCCATGATGACGATGCGCGGACGCGCCGAGGGATCGCGCGAGTCGATGACGACACGACGGCTCAGGCCGGTGACCTCATCGGTGCGCTCCTCCATGGTCACGCCCTCGACGACGTCGCCGTAGCGAACCTCGCCGGCCACCTCGGTGAGGATGGGAATGGCGTAGGGGTCCCACTCGGAGATGGTGGTGCCCTTCTCGATCTCCTGACCGTCCTCGACCTTCACGAAGGCGCCGTAGGTCAGGTTGTAGCGCTCGCGCTCACGACCGGACTCGTCGACGATCTTCAGGATGCCGTGACGGTTCATGACGACGGTCTCGCCGTTCTTCTTCGTCGCGGTGCGGACGTTCTCGAAGACGACCTTGCCGGCCGCGCGGGTCTCGATCGAGCTCTGCTCGATCTTACCGCGCGCCGCGGCGCCGCCGATGTGGAACGTACGCATCGTGAGCTGCGTGCCCGGCTCGCCGATGGACTGGGCGGCGATGATGCCGACTGCCTCGCCGATGTTCACCTCGTAGCCGCGGGCGAGGTCACGCCCGTAGCACTTGGCGCACACGCCGCGCTTCGCCTGGCAGGTGAGCACGGACCGGATGAGGACCCGCTCGAGACCACGCTCTTCGATGAGCGAGACCTTCGCCTCGTCGATCTCCTCGTTGGCCTCGACCAGGGTCTCGCCGGTGACGGGATCGTCGATGTCCTCGAGGGCCACGCGACCCAGGACGCGCTCGCCGAGCGGAGTGACGACCTCGCCACCCTCCTCGAGCTTGCTGACCCAGATGCCGTCGAGCGTCTCGCAGTCGAAGTCGCGAACGGTGGCGTCCTGGGACACGTCGACGAGACGACGGGTCAGGTAACCGGAGTTCGCGGTCTTGAGCGCGGTGTCGGCAAGACCCTTACGCGCACCGTGCGTCGAGATGAAGTACTGGAGAACGGTCAGACCCTCGCGGAAGTTCGCGGTGATCGGCGTCTCGATGATCTCGCCGCTCGGCTTGGCCATCAGGCCTCGCATGCCGGCCAGCTGACGAATCTGCTGGTTGGAGCCTCGAGCGCCCGAGTCGGCCATCATGAAGATGGAGTTGAAGGAGGGCACGGTGACGGTGGCGTCCGAGTGCGGGTCCTTCATGACGTCGGTCGCGATGCCCTCGACGAGGTCGCGAGCGACCCGGTCGGAGGCCTCGGCCCAGATGTCGACGACCTTGTTGTAGCGCTCGCCGTCGGTGATCAGACCTTCCTGGTACTGCTCGATGACGGTCTCGACGTCGCCCTGCGCCTGCGCGAGGATGTCCTTCTTCGACTCGGGAATGCTCATGTCGTCCATGCAGATCGACACGCCGGCCTGAGTGGACATCTCGTAACCGAGGGTCCGGAGCCGGTCCGCCAGGAGGACGGTCGCCTTGTTCTGCGCGGCGCGGTAGCAGTCATCGATGAGGCGCGAGAGCGCCTTCTTGTCGAGGACGCGGTTCACGTGACGGAAGTCGAGGGGCTTCGGGAGCACCTCGGCGACGAGCACGCGGCCGACGGTGGTGTCGTAGAGCTCGCCCTTCCAGCGCAGCTTGATGCGCGCGTGGAGGTTCACCTCACCGGCGTCGAAGGCCATGCGGACCTCCGTCGGCGATGCGTACACGCCCCGGAACTTCTCTTCGCCCTTACGGTCGTCGCGGTAGCCGCCCTTCTCGAAGGGCTTCTCGCGCGTCATGTAGTAGAGGCCGAGGACGATGTCCTGGGTCGGGTTGATGATCGGCTTGCCGTTCGCCGGGCTGAGGATGTTGTTCGTGCTCATCATGAGCACGCGCGCTTCCATCTGAGCCTCGACGCTGAGCGGCACGTGGACCGCCATCTGGTCGCCGTCGAAGTCGGCGTTGAAGGCGGTGCAGACCAGCGGGTGGAGGCGGATGGCCTTACCCTCGATCAGGACCGGCTCGAAGGCCTGGATGCCGAGGCGGTGGAGCGTCGGCGCACGGTTGAGCATCACTGGGTGCTCGGTGATGACCTCGTCGAGAATGTCCCAGACCTCGGGCTTCTCCTTCTCGACCATCTTCTTCGCGCTCTTGATGGTCGTGACGAAGCCACGCTCCTCGAGCTTGTTGTAGATGAACGGCTTGAAGAGCTCGAGCGCCATCTTCTTCGGCAGACCGCACTGGTGCAGCCGGAGCGAGGGACCGACCACGATGACCGAACGGCCCGAGTAGTCGACGCGCTTGCCGAGGAGGTTCTGGCGGAAGCGACCCTGCTTGCCCTTGAGCATGTCGCTGAGCGACTTCAGGGGGCGCTTGTTCGGGCCGGTGATGGTCTTGCCGCGACGGCCGTTGTCGAAGAGGGCGTCGACCGCCTCCTGCAACATGCGCCGCTCGTTGCGGATGATGATCTCCGGCGCGTTCAGCTCGAGAAGCCGCTTGAGGCGGTTGTTCCGGTTGATGACGCGGCGGTAGAGGTCGTTGAGGTCCGAGGTCGCGAAGCGGCCGCCGTCCAGGGGGACGAGGGGACGCAGGTCCGGCGGGAGGACCGGCACGACGTTGAGCATCATCCACTCGGGGCGGTTGCCGGAGTCCTTGAAGGACTCGACGACCTTGAGCCGCTTGGAGATCTTGGTGCGCTTGGCGACCGAGGTGGCCTCGCCGAGGTCCTTGCGGAGGCTCTCGGCCATCGCGTGGATGTCGAGCTCCTTGAGGAGGTCGAGGACGGCGTCGCCGCCCATCTTGGCCTCGAAGGTGTCGTCGCCGAGCTCGTCGAGGAGCTCCCAGTAGCGGTCCTCGCTGAGGATCTCGCCCTTCTCGAGCGGGGTCTCACCGGGGTCGGTGACGACGTAGCTCTCGCAGTAGAGGACGCGCTCGAGGTCCTTGAGCTTCAGGTCGAGGAGCGCACCGATGCGCGAGGGAAGGCTCTTGAGGAACCAGATGTGCGCGACCGGGGTGGCCAGATCGATGTGGCCGAGCCGCTGACGGCGGACCTTCGACTGGATGACCTCGACGCCACACTTCTCGCAGACGATCCCGCGGTGCTTCATGCGCTTGTACTTGCCGCAGAGGCACTCGTAGTCCTTCACCGGCCCGAAGATGCGCGCGCAGAAGAGGCCGTCGCGCTCGGGCTTGAAGGTCCGGTAGTTGATCGTCTCGGGCTTCTTGACCTCGCCGTGCGACCACTCGCGGATCTTCTCGGGCGACGCCAATCCGATGCGGATCGCCGAGAACGAGAGCGGGTCCTTGGGCTTTTCGAAGAAGCTGAAGATGTCCTTCATGTCGTTGTCTTTCCGGGAGCTACCAGCTGATCAGGCTGTGTGGGGCTCGTAATACTTGGGTTGTCGGGGGTGGGTTGGAGCGAGCCGAGGGAGCGGCGCTCGGATGAGCGCCGCTCGACCTCGTCACTCCTCGGCGGCGAGGATGTCGTCGCGGTCGCGGACCGAGTCCGCCTCGACGAGCTCGACGTTCAGGCAGAGCGCCTGCAGCTCCTTCATGAGGACGTTGAAGCTCTCCGGGAGACCGGCGTCGAGCGAGTGCTCGCCCTTCACGATGGCCTCGTACATCCGGGTGCGACCCTGGACGTCGTCGGACTTCACGGTGAGGAACTCCTGCAGCGCGTAAGCCGCGCCGTAGGCCTCCATCGCCCAGACCTCCATCTCACCGAGCCGCTGACCGCCGAACTGCGCCTTGCCGCCCAGGGGCTGCTGCGTGACCAGCGAGTAGGGCCCGATGCTCCGCGCGTGGATCTTGTCGTCCACGAGGTGGTGGAGCTTGAGCATGTACATGACGCCGACCGTCACGTCCTCGTGGAAGGCATCACCGGTCCGCCCGTCGAAGAGGATGGTCTGACCGTTGGTCTGGACCTTCGCCTCCGTGAGGAGATCCTTGATCTCCTGCTCGTGCGCGCCGTCGAAGACCGGAGTCGCGAGATGAAGGCCGTCCTTGAGCTTCCGGACGAACTTGATCAGCTCCTTGTCGTTGACGTCGTTGACGACTTCCATGATCTCCGGGCTGCTGCCGTAGATGCGGCCGAGCTTGGCGCGCACCTCGTCGTAGTCCGGAGTCCGCTCGTCGAGCATGCCGTCGAGCTGACGCCCGAGGAGCCAGCCAGCCCAGCCGAGGTGGACCTCGAGGATCTGACCGACGTTCATGCGGCTCGGAACGCCGAGCGGGTTGAGAACGATGTCGACCGGAGTGCCGTCCGGCAGGTAGGGCAGGTCCTCCTCGGGAAGGATGCGGCTGACCACACCCTTGTTTCCGTGACGACCGGCCATCTTGTCGCCGACCTGGAGCTTGCGCTTGATGGCGACGTAGACCTTCACCATCTTGATGACGCCAGGCGGGAGCTCGTCGCCCTTGCCGAGCTTGTCGATCTTCTCCTGGAAGAGGGTCTCGATGCCGCTGGTCTGCTCTTCGAGCTGGGCCAGGATGGCGTCGATCTTCTCCTTGTTCTTGTCGACCTCGATGTGGCCCCAGTACTTGCGGATGATGGGGTCGAGCTCGTCCTCGGAGATCTTGGTGCCCTTGGCGAGGAGCACCTTGCCCTTGTCGTCGACGAGCTTCGCGGTCGTGGTCTGCTTCAGCAGGAGCTTGCGGACTCGAGCGTAGGCGGACTCCTTGATGATCTTGATCTCGTCCGCCATGTCCTTCTCGAGCTTGGCTCGCTCGGTGTCCTCGATCTGGCGGGCGCGCTCGTCCTTCTCGGTTCCCTTGCGGGCGAAGACGCGGGCGTCGATCACGATGCCGGTCACACCGGGCGGAACCCGGAGCGAGGTGTCGCGGACGTCGCCGGCCTTCTCACCGAAGATGGCTCGGAGCAGCTTCTCCTCCGGGGAGAGCTGAGTCTCGCCCTTCGGAGTGATCTTGCCGACGAGGATGTCGCCGGAGACGACCTCCGCGCCGATGCGCACGATGCCCGACTCGTCGAGGTCCTTGAGGGCCTCTTCACCGACGTTCGGGATGTCGCGGGTGATCTCCTCCTTGCCGAGCTTCGTGTCTCGGGCGACGCACTCGAACTCCTCGATGTGAACCGAGGTGTAGACGTCGTCCTTCACGATCCGCTCGGAGATCAGGATGGAGTCCTCGAAGTTGTACCCGCCCCAGGGCATGAACGCGCAGACGACGTTCTGACCCAGCGCCAGCTCACCCATGTCACAGCTCGGGCCGTCGGCGATGACGTCGCCGGCCTTCACCTTGTCGCCGGGGCGAACGATGGGCTTCTGGTTGTACGCGGTGTTCTGGTTCGAGCGCTGGAACTTGTGCAGCCGGTAGATATCCGGGAACGCACCGGCCTCGCCCTCGGCCTTGACGACGATACGAGTCGCGTCGACCGACTCGACCATACCGTCTCGCTTGGCCACGAGGCAGACGCCGCTGTCGCCAGCGACGCGGTCCTCGATGCCGGTGCCGACGATCGGCGCACGGCTGCGAAGACACGGCACGGCCTGCCGCTGCATGTTCGAGCCCATGAGGGCGCGGTTCGCGTCGTCGTGCTCCAGGAAGGGAATCAGCGAGGCAGCGACCGAGACCAGCTGGTTCGGCGAGACATCCATCAGCTCGACGGTGTCCGGCGTGACCATCATCGACTCACCGTCATAGCGGACGGCGATGAGGTTCCCGACGAGCTTCTTGGTGTCGGGCTCGACCTCGGCGTTCGCCTGGGCGATGTAGTGGCCCTCCTCCTCGAGCGCGGAGTACCACTTCACCTTCTCGTCCTTGACGATGCCGTCCTCCACCTTGCGGTAGGGAGTCTCGACGAAGCCGTACTCGTTGACACGCGCGTAGGTCGAGAGCGACGCGATGAGACCGATGTTCGGACCCTCCGGCGTCTCGATCGGGCAGATGCGGCCGTAGTGCGTGGTGTGCACGTCGCGCACCTCGAAGCCGGCACGCTCGCGGGTCAGACCGCCCGGCCCGAGGGCGGAGAGACGACGCTTGTGCGTGACCTCCGAGAGCGGGTTGGTCTGGTCCATGAACTGCGAGAGCTGCGAGCTGCCGAAGTACTCCTTGACGACGGCGCTGACCGGCTTCGCGTTGATGAGATCGTGCGGCATGAGCGTCTCGATCTCCTGAGACATGCTCATGCGCTCCTTGATGGCGCGCTCCATGCGAACCAGACCGATGCGGTACTGGTTCTCCATGAGCTCACCGACCGCGCGCACCCGGCGGTTGCCGAGGTGGTCGATGTCGTCGGTGGTGCCCTTGCCGTTCTTCAGGTCGATCAGGTGGCCGACCGTCTCGAGGATGTCGCGGCTCGTGAGGACGGTGGTGTCCAGCTCCGGCCGCTCCTCCTCGGGAACGTCCTTGTAGAACTTGTAGTTCAGCTTCAGGCGGCCGACCTTCGAGAGGTCGTAGCGCTCGGGGTTGAAGAACAGGTTGTTGAAGAGGTTCCGGGCGGTGTCCAGGGTGGGCGGATCGCCGGGGCGCAGGCGCCGGTAGATCTCGAGGATGGCCTCGTCCTGGGTCTGGACCTTGTCCGCGAGCAGGGTGTCGCGGAGGTAGGAGCCGACGTTCAGACCGTCGATGAAGAGGACCTTCACCGAGTCGATCTTCGCGTCGCGAAGCATCTCGAGCTTCTCTTCGGTGACCTCGTCGTTGACCCCGAGGAGGATCTCACCGGTCTCTTCGTCGATGATGTCCTCGGCGCTGACCTTGCCGAGCACCTCGGACTCGTCGATCGGGAGACGCTCGAGGCCGGCGGCCTTGAGCTTCCGGATCGCGGAGCGGGTGAACTTCCGGTTCCGGCGGACGACGACGTCGCCGTCGACCTTGATGTCGCGCGTCGCGCGCTGGCCGGGGAGCAGGTCGTACTCGATCGACTTCGTGAACTTGCCGCGCGCCTCGAAGAAGACGGTCTCGGTGTCGTAGTAGAAGTCGAGCAGGTCGTGGGTGCTGTAGCCGAGGGCCTTGAGCAGCACGGTCGCGTGCATCTTCCGGCGGCGGTCGATGCGGACGTAGAGCAGGTCCTTCGGGTCGAACTCGAGGTCGAGCCACGAGCCGCGGTAGGGGATGATCCGCGCCTGGTAGAGGAACTTGCCCGACGAGTGGGTCTTGCCCTTGTCGTGGTCGAAGAAGACACCCGGGCTGCGGTGCAGCTGGCTGACGACGACGCGCTCGGTGCCGTTGATGATGAACGTACCGTTGTCCGTCATCAGCGGGATCTCACCGAAGTAGACCTCCTGCTCCTTGATGTCCCGGACGGGGCGCTCACCGCTCTCGGCGGTGTCGTAGATGATGAGCTGGATCGTCACCTTGATCGGCGCCGCGTAGGTCATGCCGCGCTGACGGCACTCGTCCACGTCGTACTTGGGGCGCTCGAGGGTGTAGCCCTCGAAGACGAGCTCGCTCGTCCCGTTGAAATCGCGGATGGGGAAGACGCTCTTGAAGACGCCCTGAAGACCCATGTCCTCCCGCTCGCTGCGGGGAACCGTGGTCTGGAGGAACTTGTCGTACGAGCGCTTCTGGATGTCGATCAGGTTCGGGATGTCGAGGAATCGCTCGATCTTCCCGAAGCTGTGCCGGACCCGAAAGTTGGTCTGGATCTTCGTCGCCATTGGTGCCTTCAGCTCCCTGCTGCTCTGCTCTGATGGGTGCGGCCGTGCCCCGCCTGGCTCGGCCGTGCGCGACCGGTCGAGGTGGACGACCCGATCGCTGTTTAAGAAAAGCGCTGTAATTTCTGGACTATATGGACGGAAAGCGACCGCGAGATTCGAGCCTCATCGGGCCCGATCTCGGGTCGCTCTCAATCGACGCCTAGGACCCTCGACTCCCCGTCCAGGAGCGAGGGCTGCACGCACGCCACGGCCTCCACGGCGGGCGATCTAGCCCACCGGGAGGTCGTTGGCAAGCAAACTGCTTGCCATGGACGATTTCCACCGTCCGAGGACGTGCGCGCAAGGCGCCGGCCGATCACTTCAGGGTGACCTTGGCGCCGGCTTCCTCGAGCTTCTTCTTCATCTCCTCGGCCTCTTCCTTGGAGATGCCCTCCTTGATGACCTTCGGAGCCTCTTCGACGAGCTTCTTGGCGTCGGCGAGACCAAGCGAGGTGATCTCGCGGACGGCCTTGATGACCTTGATCTTCTGGCCGCCGGCATCGGACAGCTCGACGTCGAACTCGGTCTTCTCCTCGGCGGGAGCGGCGTCGGCGGCGGGGCCAGCGGCACCGGCCACGGCCACCGGAGCGGCCGAGACGCCCCACTTCTCTTCGAGGGTCTTCACGAGGTTCGCGACGTCCATCACGGTCCAGGAGCTAAGCTCTTCGACCATCTGCTCAACGTTCATGTTCGCCATTTGTCTATTCTCCGCACCGCGACCGAAGGGGATTTGCGTAAGGGTTGGCCCGACGCTCGCGGAAAGTTGTTGTTGTCTGGGTTTGGTTGGTTGATTCGGTTTGGATGAAGACCTCGAGCCTCAACCCTCTTCTTGCTTCCGCTTGTAGGCGTCGAAGAGGTAGGCGAGGTTCTGAGCCGGCGCGGCGAGCTGCCGAACGAGGCTCTGTGCGGGCGCCAACAGCTGAGCGAGGAGCATGGCGCGGATCTCGTCCTTGCCAGGCATCGACGCGAGCTGCGTCTCGACCGCCGCACCGTCCATGACGTTGCCGTCGAGGAGGGCGCACTTGGGAACCAGCTTCGGGGGCTGGTCCTTCTTCTCGAGGATGTCCTTCTTGTCCTTGCGGAAGTCACGGATGACCTTCGCAGCGGTCGAGGGATCCTCGTAGCTCCAAGCGATGCCGGTCATGCCCTTGAGGTGGGCCTTGAGGTCGTCGTTCGACTCCAAGTCCGTGCCTTCGAGGGCCTTGCGCACCAGGTTGTTCTTGACGACGCGGTACTCGATGCCCGCCGCCCGGAAACGGGAGCGGAGCTCGGTGATGGTCTCCACGTCGACGCCACGGAAGTCGAGCAGGACCGTCGAAATGGCCTTCTCGAAGCTCTCCCGGACCTCGAGGGCCTGGGCTTCCTTTTCAGTCGAAGTCATCGGCATGTCAGGCCTCCACCGCGCCAGAGATCGAGCCGGGCTCGATTCGGATTCCGGGGCCCATGGTCGAGCTCATGGTGATGCTCTTCATGTAGACGCCCTTGGCGGACGCAGGCTTGAGGCGAACCAACGTGTCGAGCAGGGCTCGGGTGTTGGCCTCCAGCTGCGCTTGTTCGAAGCTGACCTTGCCGATCGGCGCGTGCACGATGCCCGCACGCTCCACTCGGAACTCGATCTTGCCTGCCTTCGCCTCGGACACGGCCTTGGTGACGTCGAACGTCACGGTGCCGACCTTCGGGTTCGGCATGAGACCGCGCGGACCGAGGACTCGGCCCAAACGGCCGACCTGGCCCATCATGTCCGGAGTGGCGATGACGGTGTCGAAATCGAGCCAGCCATCATTGATCTTCGCGACCAGATCATCGGATCCGACGAAATCGGCCCCCGCCGCCTCTGCCTCTTGAGCCTTCTCGCCCTTGGCAAAGACCAGAACGCGCTTGGTGGAGCCCGTCCCGTGCGGAAGAACGACTGCGCCTCGAACCATCTGATCGGCGTGCTTCGGGTTGACCCCGAGGCGCACCGCGAGGTCCACCGTCTCGTCGAACTTGGCGAAAGACGCCTCCTTCACGAGCTGGCAAGCCTCCTGGAGCGAGTACCGGTGGCCGTGTTGGACTTTTTCTAGCGAAGCCCGTCGCTTTTTACCGGTTTTCATTCATCCTCCTAACGACCGTCCTCTGCCCTCACGGACAGCGACGTGTCTCCCGCCTGGTTCCCCGGCGGTGCGGGGTGCGCCTCCCCAGTGAGGCGCGTGATTCTTTGGTGGGTGCGCCTCGGCCTCAGGCCTTGGCGACGTTCACTCCCATGGAGCGAGCGGTGCCCATGACACTCTTCATGCAGGTCTCGATGGATCCCGCGTTGGTGTCCTTGATCTTGACCTCCGCGATCTCGCGGACCTGGTCCATGGTCAGGGTGCCGACCTTGGTCTTGTTCGGCGTCGGCGACCCGGACTGGATGCCGAGCGCCTTCTTGATGAGGACGGGGACCGGCGGGGTCTTCGTGATGAACGTGAACGAGCGGTCCGAGAAGACCGTGATCACGACCGGAATCACCAGGCCCATGTCCTTCTGCGTGCGGGCGTTGAACTCCTTGCAGAACTGCATGATGTTCACGCCGTGCTGGCCGAGGGCAGGTCCGACGGGCGGCGAGGGGTTCGCCTTGCCGGCGTCGAGCTGCAGCTTGATCTGTCCGATGACCTTCTTCATGGGGGGCGTCCTGTACCTGAGCTAAGCGGGAATCTGTTTCAGACCGTCTTCTCGACCTTGGCGTAGTCGAGCTCGACGGGCGTGGCGCGGCCGAAGACGCTGATGAGAACCCGAACCTTCTGCTTTTCGGGGTTCACCTCTTCGACGGTGCCGGTGTAGTTGGCGAAGGCGCCCTCGGTGACCCGGACGTGATCGCCCGGCTCGAAGGTGACCTTGGGGTTGATGGGCACCTTGCCGTGCTCGACCTGCGCCGTGATCACGTCGATCTCGCGCTGGGGCACGGGCGAGGGGTGCCGCCCTCCGATGAACCCGCTGACCTTCGGCGTCCCCTTCACGAGGTGCCAGGTCTCATCGGTGAGGTCCATCTGGATGAAGATGTAGCCGGGGTAGAAGCTGCGCGTGACGACGCGCTTCTTGCCGGAGCGGTTCTGCGAGACGCTCTCCTTCGGGATGAGGATCTCCCCGAAGTGCTTCTCCATGCCGACCTGGCGAATGCGCTCCTCGAGGGAGAGCTTCACCTTGTTCTCGTAGCCGCTGTACGCCTGGATGATGTACCAGCTCATGTCGGAGCGGACGGAGGACTGCTCCTCCGCGGCTTCATTGCCCGCGGCTTCCGCGTTCTGCGGCTCTGCGCTGCTCTCGTCCACGTCCATCTCCGGTACAGTCATCGTTCGGGGTTCAATCGGCGGTCAGTAGATCAGGTCGGTCACCGCCGACCAGGCGGCGTCGAAGGCGCCGAGGATCACCGCGGCGATCGCGCTGACGATGATGACGACGAGGGTGTTGGACCAGGTCTCCTGGCGGCTGGGCCAGGTGACGTGGCTGAGCTCGACCGCGACCTCGCGGGAGAACTTGTTGGTGCTCTCCTTGCGGTACATCCAGGCGGCCAAGAGGATCGAGACGATCGCGGAGGCGGCCGTGACGATGTTCGGGTTCGGAGTCGACAGGTCGAGCTTCTGCGCCGCGAAGGCGGAGAGGTCGGACGCCAGGTGGTCGATGAACCAGAACATCAGGAGGGCCATCCCGATGAACGCGAACTGCACCCACCGCTCGATGCCGAGCGTGCCGGTGGGCTTGCTGTCTTCCATGGCCATCTTGGTCGTTCTCGTTTCGGTTTGTCCCGCGGGCTTCTCAACAGGCGAAAAGCCGATTTGTTCTCAGCGTTTGGCCAGTCGTGCGGCTGACTGGGCACGCCAGGAGGGACTCGAACCCCCGACCGGCGGATTTGGAATCCGCTGCTCTACCAACTGAGCTACTGACGTTCGGACCGCTTCGTATGCGATCGGGACGAGCCCGGCGCAACTCGCGGCATGCTTTTTTTTGCGACTTGGACGCGAGCGGCCGCCTCTCTCGAGGCGGCCGTCATCGCGACTCGCGGTGGACCGTGTGTTTCCCGCAGTGTGGGCAGAACTTCTTGAGCTCCAGTCGCTCTTGAATCTCCCCGACCCGGCGGGCCTTGGTCCGCTTGTAGTTGCGAGCGCCGCAGTCCTCACAGACGAGGACGATCTTCAGGCGCTCGCCCACGGTCTCACTCGATGATGGTGGAGACGACGCCGGCGCCGACGGTGCGGCCACCCTCGCGGATGGCGAAGCGCTGCTTCTGCTCCATCGCGACGGGG
>JAEPMI010000018.1 GCA_017644045.1 Deltaproteobacteria bacterium | reverse complement strand
CTGATCATCGTGCGAAGCGATTGCTCGTGCGGCCCCTCGCCCAGGGTTCGCGCGACCCGGTCGAGCTCCCGGACTTCGGCAGCCGTGAGGTAGCCCATCACCATGGGGTCATCAAAAGCGGGCCAGGCGGGCGCCTCGGCCAAGACGCGCAACCCGGGAACACCGCGAAGACCGTGGAGCAGGTGATCGAGCAACTCGCTGCCGGCAACCGGATGGGTCCACCGGCAGCGGTAGAGCGAGCGTTCCCTGATGTAGATGCGCTCGAGCCCCTCGAGTCGAAAACCGTTCTTCGTGCCCGCGACGGCGACGGCGGGGCTGGAGTGCAGTCGTCCGTAGAAGCCGTCCTCGGTCACTAGAGGGACGATGGCGGCATCTCGGCGGATGGCCCAGAAGAGGTGCTCTTCGTCATCAGAGCTCTGGTCGCGAAGGCTCTCGGAGAGCACTGGCAGCTCGGCAACCACACCATCCGCCCAACGAAACACGTGAGCACGAAGCCGCGCCTCCTCGATCGGCAGCACGCAGTCGTAGGAGCTCATCGCGATCGGTCGGCTTCAGCCGCCGTTGTTGCGCTTGTGGCGGTCGATGACCGCGCGGACCTCGGCGTCGCTGAGGTTGTGGTCGCTCTGCTTGGCGACCTTCATGATCGCGCCGATGAGGCCCTCGTCGTGGGCGATGCCGCGCTTGTCGAGCCAGTAGGTGATGTTGCTCGCGCCGCTCATCGGGCCGATGCAGATCTCCTGCTCGCGGCCGAACATGCCGGCGGGGACGCCGGAGTAGACGCGGTCGGCGAGGAAGTCGTCGCCCTTCGCCTGGGCCTTGATGATCGCGGCGGCGTGCACGCCGGTGGCGGTGCGGAAGGCGTCTTCGCCGACGACCGGGTAGTTGATCGGGATCGGGAAGCGGGTCGCGGTCGAGACCTTGGTCGCGAGGGCGCTGAGCTTCGAGAGGTCGGTGTCGATGAGGCCGAGGAGCTTGAGGTTGATCAGGATCTGATCGAGCGGCGCGTTCCCCACCCGCTCGCCGATGCCGAGGATGCAGCCGTGCACGCGGTCGGCGCCGTACTCGAGGGCGAAGATCGAGTTGACCAGCGCGAGGCCGCGGTCGTTGTGGCCGTGCCAGTCGATCTTCACGTCGGCGCCGGTGGAGTCGATCACCTCGCGGGTGAACTCGATGAGCGCGCGCACGCCGTCCGGCGTGGAGTGGCCGACGGTGTCGCAGACGGTGAGCCGGGTGGCGCCGTGATCGATCGCGGCGCGGAAGAGGTCGCGCAGCAGGTCCGGCCGCGAGCGGGTGGTGTCCTCGGTGACGAAGTTCACCGGGAGCCCCTCCTTCACCGCGAAGTCGATCGCGGCGATGGAGCGCTCGATGATCAGCGAAGGCGACCAGTCCTCCGCGAGCTGCCGGATCGGCGAGCTACCGATGAAGGTCATGACCTCCACCGGGATGCCGGCCTTCTGCGAGACCTCGACCATCGGCGCGATGTCCGCGACGAGGGTCCGGCCGGCGCAGGTCGGCTGGATGTGCATCTTCTGCTCGGCGATCTCCTGGCAGAGCGTCAGCACGTCCTCGAAGGCGCGCGGACCGGCGCCCGGGAGGCCGACGTCGGTGGTGTCGACGCCGACCTCGTCGAGCAGGTGCAGGATCTCGAGCTTGTCCCCGATGCCCGGGTCGACGACCGAAGGGTTCTGGATGCCGTCGCGGAGCGTCTCGTCGTGGAGCTCGAAGTCGCGTTTGACCTCCAGGGGCCCTCCGCGATCGACTTCGTTCCAGTCGTAGATCAACTCGTCCGCTTCACTCATCCGTCTTTCCTCTCCGATCAGCTTAGGGGCATCGGGACCAGTCGGCAGGTCAGGCCGTTTCCAGGATGATGGCGATGCCCTGGCCGCCGCCGATGCAGGCGGAGCCGACCGAGAGCGACTTGCCCATCTTGCGCGCGGTGTAGATGAGGTTGGTCGTGATCCGGGCGCCGGTGGCGCCGAGCGGGTGACCGAGCGCGATGGCGCCGCCGTTCACGTTGGTGCGATCCTCGGGGAGACCGAGCTCCTTCTGCACGGCGAGGAACTGCGGGGCGAAGGCCTCGTTCACGTCGAAGAGGTCGACGTCGTCCTGCTTCAGACCGGCGCGCTCGAGCGCGTTGCGAATGGCCGGCGCGGGACCGATGCCCATGATGGTCGGGTCGACGCCCGCGACGCCCCACTGGACGATCTTCGCGAGCGGCGTGAGGCCGCGGCCCTTGGCCCAGTCGCCGTCGACGACCATGAGCGCAGCGGCGCCGTCACAGATGCCCGAGGCGTTGCCGGCGGTGACCACACCGTCCTTCTTGAAGACGGGCGGGAGCTTCGCGAGCGTCTCCATGGTGGTCTGCGGGCGCGGGTGCTCGTCGGTGTCGACGGTCTTCGGCCCCTTGCGCGTCTTCACCTCGACGGGCGCGATCTCGTCGGCGAAGAAGCCGTTCTCCTGGGCCGCGGCCCACTTCTGCTGCGAGCGAACGCCGAAGGCGTCCGAGTCCTCGCGGGAGATCTCGTACTTCTCGGCGAGGTTCTCCGCGGTCACGGCCATCGGCGTGTTGCAGTAGCTGTCGGTCAGCGCCTCCCAGAGGGTGTCGACCATGGCCGGCGCCTTGCCGAAGCGGGCGCCGGTGCGGAGGCCCCACACCGAGTGCGGCGCCTGGCTCATGTTCTCGGAGCCGGCCGCGAGCACGCACTTGGCGTCGCCCATGAGGATCTGCTCGGCGGCGGTGATCACCGCCTGGAAGCCGGAGCCGCAGAGGCGGTTCACGGTCAGTGCCGGAGTCTCGATCGGGAGGCCGGCCTTGAGCGCCACGTGGCGCGCGCCGTAGATGGCGTCCTTGCTGGTCTGCTGGACGTTGCCGAGGATGACCTGGTCCACCTCGTCCGCGTTGAGCCCCGACTGCTCGAGGGTCGCCTTCGCGGCGTGGACGCCCAGGTCGATCGCGCTGATGCCCGCCAGCGAGCCGCTCATGGCTCCGAAGGGGGTCCGCTTGGCGGCGACGATCCAGATCTCTTTCGACAGCTTCTTCATGAATTCCTCCGAACGGGCAACATTGCCCGGGACCCGAGGCGGGGCTACGCGGAAAGTCACACGAGCCCGTGATTACAAGGGAAAACCGGCGCGATCGGGGCACTGGCGCGCTGAGAGACCGTCTTTGCTCGAACCGCAGGCCGAAACGAATTTCGGCGAACGAACGAAGTGCCACGATGGGCTCAACCGAGCGAACGATCGGACACTGCTGTCTTTCATGCGCCCGTTCGTGTTTGGCACGTGTCGATCTTCACGTGAAGATCGGGCCGCACTTCAGTCGCCGACCACGACCAGCTCTTCGGTGCGGACGAAGCGCTCTTGGTGGCGCCCGATGCGGCGGAGCTGTTGCGCGTCGAAGAAGGGCGGACCGTTGCCGCGCGAGTAGCTCATGATGTTGCCCGGGGTCGGGCTGTGCGGGTTGCCGAAGAAGTGACCCAGCTCGTGGGCCAGCACGGTCGGCCCGGCGATCGAGCTCAGGATGACGAAGTGACGCTGGCCGCCGCCGGGCCCCGGTCCGCCGCGGCGCGAGCGCCAGTGGACGCCCCGGATGAAGTTGCCCTCGATGTCCACGTCGGCGAGCGAGCGGACGACGAAGACGTGGATGCGCTGTCCTTCGATCAGCGGCCCCAGCGCGTGGCGGTCGGCGCGGCTGACCATGTCGGTGTGCTCGTCCGCCAGGTCCTCGCGGACCTGCTGGGTGAACGTGAGCTCGGCCGGCTCGAAGATCCGGTTGGCCCACTGGATCCGCTCGTCGATCCACGCCTGGTCGACCACCGGCTCGCCCTCGACGTCGGCGACGAAGACCCGGAGCCCGAAGGTGCGCTCCTCGGCCGAGGCGCTCGACGCCCAGCCCAGCGAGAAAATCGCCGCGGCCAGGAAGAAGGTCGGCAGTGAGCGGTGTTGGGCAGCCATGGGCGCGCCCCTTCGGTCTAGCAGACGTCCCGATGGCAGCCATGACGTGCCAGCGGCGAGCGGTCGCTGTAGGGTGCAGGGGTGAGCGACTCCACCCAGCCGACCCAGCCCTGCGAGCGCTGCGGGGAGTGGGGGTGCGAGCCCGCGTTGCACCCGGAGAAGGGCAGCGAGCTGGCCATGGTGGCCACGATGGGCGCACTGCTCGGCGGCACGTTGCTCGGCCTCGTCGCCCTGCCCGCCTGGCTCCGGCGCTTCGAGCAACCGGACGCGCCGACGGGCGATCCCCGGTGGCGGCTCGCCCAGGACCGCCGGGTCACCGGTGTCGTGAGCGCGCTGGCGATGGCGACCATCACCCTCGGTGCGCTCACGGTCGCCGCCGTCGAGACCTTCGAGCGTGGCCCGTCCACCGTTCTCCACGAGACCGTCGGCGACGCGCCCCGTGGCACGGAGATGGAGGAGATCCTCCACCTGATCGAAGAGGGCTCACCGACCGAAGCCGCGGTCGGGATGGAACAGCTCGCAGAGCTCGCGCCCGACATCGAGGGAGACGTCGTGGGTCAGGTGGCCGAGACCTACGGCCGCGTGATGGAGCTGCTCGGCTGGGGCGACGAGCGGAGCCGCTCGCTCCGAACGGTGTTGCTGCGGAGCGACGAGCCCGAGGCCGCCATCGGGCTCGCGGCCAGCTACGACGACATCGACGACGCCGACACGCGGCTCGAGGTGTTGCGCGCGCTCGGCCACTGCGCCGATCCGGAGAGCCTCGGTGCCGTGATCGCCTCCGAGACGGAGCGCTACCGGACGCCGGAGCTCGCCCAGCAGATCGACCAGGGCTGCGTGCCCGAGGTCGCCCATGCGCTTCTCGCGCTCGCCGACGCCCACGTTCCCGAGCGGCCGGGCGTGTATCGCGGGCTGGCCGAGGCGTGCGACGCCCTGCCGCGACGGACCCAAGCGAAGGCCGGCGCGGCGATCGGCGAGCGGTGGCTCGCGCTCGGCAGCCGACCGCCGGCAGAGCAGGCGGCGCCGGCGGTCGATTGGTTGGCCCACGCCGTCGCGTGCGCCGACGAGGCGCTCCTGGACGAGGCGCTCGCCGCCATCCCGGAGCACGCGGACGAGTGGGCCCGAGCCGAGGTGCAGATCGTGGCGTACCGCCGGGGACGGTTGAAGACCGAGGCGCTCCTCGACCTGGCAGAGACCGACCGGGCGCTCCGGCGCCGACTGCAGGACATGTACGAGGGGACCGCTCCCTGGGAGGACCCCGTCGCCGTGCAGCTGAGCCAACGATCGCAGCAGCAGGCGATCCGCACGGGAACCTTCGGCCAGGAGGCGCGGGCCCGGGCCGAGCGCCGAACCGCAGAGCGGGCACGACGCGAGGCCCTTCGGGATCGGATGAGGCGCGAATGACTCGTTCCGCCTACGTCGCCTGGCTCTGGGTGTTGGGGATCGCGCTGGCGATCTGCGCGCTGATCGCGACGGTCGGTGCCGGGATGCGTCTGGAAGGCCCGACCACGATCGACTGCACGGACGCACCCGCCGACGTCGCGGGTCACGTGCGTTTCGAGGGCTGCGTCGTCGACGCCACGGACGCGATCCTGGTCGAGACCGCCGATGGCGATCGCGCGGCCGTGTGGGTGGCCACGCCGGACTGGACCAAGCGTCCACTGGCGTGGGCGTACTCGGCCGCTCCCGAACACGTTCGCTGGGCGCACCTGCGCGGCGAGATGGACGAGGGCGAGCGGCGCCGATACCTCGACCGACACCAGTCCGAGCTGCGTTCGAGCGCCGAGCTCGAGGGCTGGTTGGAGACCGACGAGTTCCCGGCCCACGGCCCCGCGCGGACCATCCGGCCGGCTCCGCGGCTGGGCCTCGACCGACCGCTCGAGCCGCTCTCGGTCGGCGGCTCCCTCGCCGCGGCGCTCTTCCTGCTGCTGTTGGTCGGGCTCGTGACCCGCCGGCGCCGCTGGCGCGAAGAGCAGTCCCGCTGGGCACACGACCACGGCGTTCACGACCCCGCCCGGCCCGTGTCTCCGCGCCCCTTCTGAGTCGAGCCACAGCGGGGGTACGAATCGAGGATGCCGGCGACGCGATCGCCTCCGGCCGGCTCACCCGTTTTGGTTATGCCGATCGGCACATGCCCGAGCCTCGACGTTCCCAAACCACGCGCCGGTCTCTGTATACTGAGCGGCCCGATGCGTCTCTCGTGTGAACACCCCGGTGGGGTCCGGCCATGAGCCACGGACCGATCCTGGGCATCGATCTCGGGACCACCAACTCGGTGGTCGCCATCGCGGACGAGAGTCAGGCACGCGTGCTCCCGACCGAGCTCGGCCACCGGCTGATCCCCTCGGTCGTCTCGTTTCGTCCGGACGGGTCGATCCTGGTCGGTGAGGAAGCCCGCGAGCGGCGGCTCATCGACGCGCGGAACACCGTCTACTCGGTCAAGCGCCTCATCGGCCGGCCCTTCTCCGCGCCCGAGGTCGGGCGCGCGCAGAGCCGCTTCGCCTTCGAGCTGATCGAGAACGCCTCCGGCGGCGTGGTCGTGAACGTCCGCGGAGAGACCTACACGCTCACCGAGATCAGCGCGTTCGTGCTCAAAGAGATCAAGCGCGTCGCCGAGGTCGCGCTCGACCACAGCTGCTCTCGCGCCGTCGTGACCGTGCCCGCGAACTTCAACGAGCTGCAGCGCTCCGCCACCAAGGCCGCGGGGCGCGTCGCCGGCATCGACATCGCGCGCATCGTCAACGAGCCGACCGCCGCCGCACTCGCCTACGGCTACGGAGCGACCCGCTCGGAGCGGGTCGCCATCTACGACCTCGGTGGCGGCACCTTCGACCTGACGCTGCTCGAGCTCGAGGAGGACGTCTATGAGGTCCTGTCGACGGCCGGTGATTCCTTCCTCGGCGGGGACGACATCGACCTGGTGATCGCCACCGCCCTCGCCGAGCGAATGGCCGAGGAGACCGGCTGGAACCCCACCGAGGATCGACAGGCGTTCGAGCGGGTCCGCGCCGCGGCCGAGTGGGCGAAGTGCCAGCTCAGCGATCTGCCGGTGGTGAAGATCGAGGTCGAGGAGCTCGGTCCCGACTCGCTCGACCTACGTCAGACCCTCGACCGACCGGAGCTCGAAGGGCTCATCATGGAACAGGTCGAGCGCTCCTTCGACGTCTGCCGGGAGGCGTTGAAGAGCGCGGGTCTCCGGCCGCAGGAGCTCGACAGCGTGGTCCTCGTCGGTGGCTCGACGCGCATCCCGCTGGTCCGCGACCGCGTGCAGCGCTTCTTCGGCAAGGAGCCGCGGACGGAGATCGATCCCGATCTGGTCGTCGCCCAGGGCGCGGCGATCCTCGGCCGCACGATCAGCGGGAAGTCGGAGCGACCGCCGCCCGCCCGCGCGGGGATCCGGAAGAAGACCGCGGCCGAGCTCGCTCGGCTGCGCGAGCGTCGGGAGAAGCGGCGCGCGAACCTCCCCAAGCAGCCGGCGTTCGCGCCCACCATTCAGGTGGAAGGGCCCCCACCGCTCCCGCCCGAGGCGGTCGTGGTCCAGGGGATCCAGCAGGTCGCCGGCACCACCAAGGACGAGGAAGAGTCGCTGACGATGGAGATCGACAGCGGCATGATGGAGATCGACAGCGCCCTCACCGACCTGGACGCGCTCGAGCTCGATCTGCCCGACCACCTCATGGGCGACGTGCTCGACCTGCCGACCATGGACGCGCCTCCGCAGATCGACGGAGCGCAGCAGGTGGGCATCGGAGGCGCCAGTCAATCCACCGAGTCCGGCTTGGATGGCGAGTCGCTCTTCACCGACGAAGGCCTCCCGCCCCTGCCCGCGATCGAAGCGCCCCGGGTCTCGTCGCTTCCCTCGCTCCAGATCGGCGGGTCCGGCGAGCGCCACCAGCGGGGCGAGCCCACGCTCGGCTTCGGCACGGGCGTGGACGCGGCGCCGATCGCGCCGCCCGCGCACATCGATCTCGCCGACCGACCAGCGCCGATCTTGATGGACGTGACGCCGCACGCGCTCGGCATCGAGCTGACCGGCGGCTATTCGCAGACGCTCATCCGGCGCCACGCCCCGATCCCCACGGAGGCCGCGCGGGTCTTCAGCACGGCCGCCGACGATCAGGAGGACGTGCAGATCCGCGTGTGCCAGGGAGAGGCGCCACGCTTCGAGGACAACGAGCCCCTCGGGCAGGTCGAGCTCACCGGCCTTCCACCCGGCCCACGCGGCACCGTCCGGCTCAACGTGACCTTCCAGCTCGACGCGAGCGGCACCCTCGACGTGAAGGCGCAGGAGGTCACGACCGGCCGGGAGCAGACCATCCGCATCAACCTGCTCGGCGGCGCGGACGACGCGGAGCTCCAATCGATGACGGAGCGTCACTCGCAGCTCGTAGGGGCCGACGAGTGAGCGACGACAAGCTCGCGAAGCTCGACTACTACACCCTGCTCGGCATCGACGCGCGAGCCAGCCTGGCCGACGTGAAGCGAGCGTTCCGCAAGTTCGCGCGCCGCTACCACCCGGACCGCTTCTCCGACGCCGAGGCGGCGAAGCGCGATCGGGCCACCGCGATCTACCGTCGCGGGAGCGAGGCCTATCAGGTGCTCACCGACCCACGCACGCGCGCCGCCTACGACGACGCGCTCCGGCGCGGCCAGCTCCGACTCGACGCCACCGAGCGCGACCGAGCGATCCGGCAGCCGGAGGATGCGCCCGCGGAGCGGACCGGGCCCCCGATCCAATCGGCGCAGGCACGGCTCTTCTTCGAGAAGGGCGTCGAAGCCGCACACCAGGGGAACTGGCGGAAGTGCTGGCACCTGCTGCAGTCGGCGCTCGAGCTCGAGCCCGAGAGCGAGTTCATCAAGAGCCGCCTCGAACAGGTGCGACAGCGCTTGCGCGCGTGAGGTAGTGTCTGACGGTGGCCTACCGACGGATCGTGTGCACCACCGACTTCTCCGAAGCGAGCGACCGGGCCGTCGAGGAGGCGGCATCGCTGGCGAAGGCGCTCGGCGCGGAGCTGACGGTCCTCCACGTGAGCCCGCCGACGACGCCGCCGCCGACCGGGCTCTTCCCGTCGGAAGAGCAGGTCGCCAAGGCCCACGCCGCGGTCCGCGAGAAGCTCGAGAAGGATCTCGATGCGGTCCGCGATCGCCATGGACTCGGCCCCGAGACCACGCTGGCGCACCGCGACGACCCGAGCCCCGTCGAGGGCATCCTGAAGTACATCGAGGACAACGACGTGGACCTGGTCGTGATCGCCACCGCCGGTCGGTCCGGGCTCCAGCGGTGGCTCATCGGCAGCGTGACCGAGCGCGTCGTCCGCCACGCGAAGTGCGCGGTGCTCACCGTCAAGGTGGGCTGACTGACGTCGGCGGGCCCGTTCGCCCCCAGCCCGATACTGCGCTTTTCCACCGACGGCGCCCGCCGAAGCGGGGTGAGTCGGCAGAAGTGCGGCAACTCGCCTCGGCACGACCGCGAGATCCTCGGAGGTGAGCGCGGCAAGGTTCTTGAATGACAACCAGGGCATGAGCAGCCGCGACAACACCGCGCGAGTCCGCAATCACCAGGCGCCCACCTCGTGGGAGCGACTCGAGATCGGCGCCCGCCTGGGCGACCGCTACCGCCTCCTCGGCGACATCGGCGAGGGAGGCATGGGCCACGTCTACGAGGCGTGGGACGAGCGCGAGTCGTGCATGGTCGCGCTGAAGGTCATGAGCGCGAAGTGGACGGGCAACCCGGTCGCACGCGAGCGCTTCCTCCGCGAGGTCGAAGCGACTCGCGCCGTTCGGCACCCGAACGTGGTCGAGGTCTACGACGCCGGCTTCATCGACGACGATCGGCAGCGCCCCTACCTCGTCATGGAGCGGCTCTACGGCATGAGTCTCTGGCACTACGTGCACTGCCCCGTGCAGGGGAAGGGGCCGATGGACCTCGAGCTCGCCGTCGAGCTGATGGAGCAGGCCGCCGACGCGCTGCGTGCGTCGCACCGCGCCGGCGTGATCCACCGCGACGTGAAGCCGGAGAACTTCCACCTCACCCGAGGCCCGCTCGGAGCGCCGGTGCTCAAGCTCCTCGACTTCGGGCTCGTGCGCATCGAGTACGGCAACCGAACGAAGCTCACCCAGGCCGGCACCTTCGTCGGCACGCCCGAGTACATGGCGCCCGAGCTCGCGCGCGGCGAGGACGGCAGTCGCCGCACCGACGTCTACGGCCTTGCGTCGACCTTCTTCGAGCTGGTCACCGGCGCGATGCCCTTCAACGGCGAGAGTCACCTCCAGGTGATCACGCAGAAGCAGCAGGAGGCCGCGCCGACGCTCTCCGAAGCGAACCCCGACCTCGAGTTCCCCCCCGCGATGGAAGCCGTGATCGCACGAGCGCTGGCGCGCGATCCCGCCGAGCGCCACCAGGACACGCACCAGCTCGCGAGCGACTTGCGGCTCAGCCTCGAGCGACCGAGCGCCGCGAGCACGCCGAGCGTCCTGCCCGAGCGGCCACGCGCGCCGAGGCTCTTTGCCCCGGACGAGCCGAAGGGCAGCCCGCTCCGCTGGCTGATGGTGGCGACGCTCGTGCTGGTCGCGGTGGCGATCGTGGCGGTCGGCGTCCTCGACCTACCGGCCTTGGACGCCTTCCGCGAGCTTCAGCTTCAGCGGTAGGTGAAGCGTAGCTCGTAGTCGCAGACCTGGACGATGTCGCCCTCGTCGATGCGCTTACTGTCGATCCGGCGACCGTTGTATTCGATGCCGTTCGTGCTGCCGAGGTCTTTGATGTAGTAGGCGCCGCCCTGGAAGACGATGGCGGCGTGACGACGGGAGATGTTCCCGTCCTTGATGGGCAGGTCGGCGGTCTTGCTGCCGCGACCGATCACGAACTCTTCCTTCGTGACGGGGATCTTCTGACCGTTGAAGATCACGTAGAGCGAGGGCCGCGCGCCGCCGTAGCCGGGCGCGGGCGGAGCCTGTCCGGGGAGCGGCGGCGGCGCGCTCGGGCGCCCACCGGGCCGGGGCGGCGGCGGGTAGCTCGAGGGACCACCGGTCGGCGGCGGCTGGTAGGCCGGCTGATGGTGCGGCTGGGGCGGCTGCTGATGCTGCGGCGGGTAGGTGGGAACGCTCCCGCCGCCGTAACCGCCGTAGCCCGGCGCCCGAGGCGGGGGCGGCGGAGCGCTGGGGATCGCCGGACGCGGCGCGGGCGCATGTCCGATCGACGGGATCCCTCCGCCCTGCGGCGGGGGCGGCGCACCGGGCCCCGGCATGGGCGGACGCGGCATGCCCGGCTGCGAGGGCGCGCGCACACCGTAGTTACGCGAGCGGGCGTACTGCCGCATCGCTTCGTTGATGAGGTAGTCGACCGAGCACTCGAGCTCGCCGCTCATCTGGCCGAAGATCTCCCAGAGGTAGTCGCGGCACTGGAAGGAGCGCAGGGTCTTCTTGTTCTGATCGTGACTCACGTACGCCCTGCCTTCATTCCTCGCCTGCGGCGTCGTCGCCGGAGTCGTCATCGCCCGGGCTGGCCAAGCGCTCCTGGAGCGCCTCCACCGCGGCGTTCGCGACCGCACCGACGGTGGTCAGCTCGAGCCGTTCCCAAGCGTCACCCACGGTCGCCGCGCGGTCGTTGCTGAGCCGCTGCATCTTGGAGACGTCGGCGGCGGTGCCACGACGCTCGATGAAGCGGAGCGCGATGACGCGCTTGAACCACTCCGACGCCGAGAGCTGACGCTCGACCAGCGACGAAGGTGGCGGGGTCATCTGGCTCATGCGGGTGGCGTAGCCCTCGAGCTCTTCCGGCTCGAACTTGACGCCGTTGTCGGTGGGCAGCTTCGAGAGGAACTCGGGGATGATCTCGGTGCCACCGAGGGCGAGCACGAGCTCACCCGCGCGCCACCGCAGGCGCTTCGGGAGCACCTCGTTGTCGGGGTTCTGAACCAGCGGCCACAGGCGGGGAATCGCCGAACGGCTGCGGATGTCGCCCACGCGGTCGAAGGCGTAGTCGCGCACGTTGATCGGGTTGTTCTCGTCGAGCGCGAGGGTGAGCACCTGGTCGAGGTGAGCCTCTTCGACGTTGCCCTCGAGCGCCTGCAGCGCCTTCTGACGACGGAGGTTGATCGCCTCCTTGGCGCCGTCCGGGAACTCGGCGGGCGGGGCGGCAGAAGCGACCTCGAGGAGGCGCGTGCGAACCGCGTCGACCGACGCGAGGTGCTTCATGGCGGGGAGCGCGCCCTCGTTCATGAACTTCTCGCGGTTCACGACGGCGATGTTGGTGACGCGGTCGTCGGAGACCTCGCCCTCCATCGCCGCCTGGATCTCGGTCTTCAGCCAGTCGATGAACTCCTGGCCTTCCATCTCGCGCTGGATCGCGACGAGGCGCTCGCCGGCCTGCTGCTTGGTCTCGCTGTCACCGATCTGCGAGATGAGCTCGGAGATCTTCACGAGCGCCTGCTGCGGCATGTGGGCGTTCATGCCCTCGACGAGCTGACGCGCAGCGGGGCTGCCGAGCGAGCGCACGACCTGCTCCGAGGAGTAGTTGCCGGCGAGACTGCGGTTCGCGAAGTCGACCGCGTACCAGCCCACGACCGCGTCGGTGAGCTGCTGACGCGCTTCCGGGTTCGCGTGCGGGATCAGCAGGTACGCCGCGTCCTTCGCGCGAGTCTGGCGCGGAGGCGGCCCGAGGTTCTCGTCGTGGTCCTCGTCGGCGCCCTGCATCATCTCGAGCAGGCCCGGGACCATGCCCGCGACGATCTGCTGAACGACCTCCGCGTCCTGGCTCTGCAGGTTCTGGAGGGTCTGCTGGAGCTGCGCGACGCCATCGACGTCCTGGCGGTCCATCTCGACCAGCGCGAGGGCGGCCTTGGTCCGGAGCTCGATCGGATAGCGGTCGGCCTGGATGACCGCGACGATCTTCCCCGGCCCCTTCACCGTCCGCTTCCAGTAGTCGATGTCCTCGGCAGTGACCTTGCAGCCAGCCATCGAGGAGAGCCCGATGGCCAGGGCAAGACAGGACAGGATTCGTCGGCGTACGTGCATCGGCTCCGTCACCCGCTCGAGGAGCGCGAAAAGAGCGCCCGTTCCCCGCGGAAGTCGCGACGATACTAGAGAAATCTCCCTTGTGATCAAGACCTGGGCGTCTTTGTTGCAACGCCTTGTTTTCTCGACCCATCGGGGGCGCCTCCAGCGGCTGGCCGAAAAGTTGACCCGAACCGGGGACACTTCCTACAACCAGATGCGGAAGGGACCCACTTGGGCGCACATCAGACTACATCGAGCCGTTCGTCTGCGGGCGACGTGATGGCGGCGGATTCTCCGGGTCGACGACACGAGGTACTCGGCCTCGTGGCTGCGTCGGCGGCCGTGCTTTTTGGCCTCGCTCTCGCGTCGTACGACGCACGAAGCACCGAAAACCTCGCTGGCCCGGTCGGGGCAGCACTGGCCGGGACGGTGGTGGCCGCCTTCGGCATCACGGCGTGGCTGCTCCCCTTCGAGCTCGCCGCGGCCAGCGTCCGGCTCTTCCGCGGGAAGGGGGCGATCCTCGGGGTCGCCACCGTCGTGAGCACGCTGGTGCTGACCCTGGTGGGCTGCTCGCTGCTCCATCTGGCCCTGCTCGGGACGGAGGTCCACGGCGGCCACCTGCCCGGCGGGATCCTCGGTGAGGTGCTCGGCGAGGTCCTCCGATCGCTCTTCGGGACCGCGGGTGCGTACGTCCTGACCATCACGGTGCTGCTGATCACGCTCGTGCTCCGCACCCGGCTGACGATCACCGGGATCATCGCGCGGGTCCGCGTCCATGGTGGCGCCGGGCTGGCCAAGGTCCGCGACAGCCTGGGCACCGTGGCCGAGGCCTGGCGCGAGGCGCGCGAGCTCGAGCGGCAGGAGCGCGAGGCGCTCGAGGCCGAGCTCGCAGGGGAAGAGGTCGACGAGGAAGAGGAAGAAGAGCGCGAGGAGCGCGCTCCCTCGGTGTCCGAAGCCGACGACGAGGAAGAAGAAGAAGAAGAGGAGGAAGAGGAGGAAGAGATCCCCGAGCCGGTGGTCGTGCCCTCCCAGCAGAAGAAGCCGGCCAAGAAGAAGAAGGCCAAGGCGAAGGCCGACGACGGCCCGAAGATCATCGCTCCCCGCGAGACCCGCGAAGCGCCGAGCGGCATCAAGATGCCGAAGCCGAAGGACGGCAAGTTCGAGCTGCCCCCGGTCGAGCTGCTCGAAGGGGTCGACCCCGGTCGCATCGAGGTCGACGCCGAGCAGCTGAAGGAGAACGCCCACCGGCTGGTGGAGAAGCTCGAGGACTACAAGGTCAAGGGCCGGGTCGACGAGATCCACCCGGGTCCGGTCGTCACGATGTACGAGTTCGAGCCGCAGAGCGGCACCAAGATCTCGAAGATCGCCAACCTCGAGAACGACCTCGCGCTCGCGCTCGCGGCACAGAAGGTGCGCATCGTCGCGCCGATCCCCGGCAAGGCGCGGGTCGGTATCGAGCTCCCGAACGACGACCGCCAGACCGTCTACCTGCGCGAGATCCTCGAGGATCGTCGCTGGGAGAAGATGGACGGCGCGCTCCCGATGGCGCTCGGCAAGGACATCGCTGGCCAGCCCGTCTACCAGGACCTGGCGAAGATGCCGCACCTGCTCGTCGCTGGTGCGACCGGTGCCGGTAAGTCGGTCGGCCTCAACGTGATGCTCGCGTCGATCCTGGCGAAGAAGACCCCGGAAGAGGTCCGGATGCTCATGATCGACCCGAAGGTCGTCGAGCTCCGGGTCTTCGACGGTATCCCGCACATGCTCCTGCCGGTCGTGACCGACATGCAGAAGGCCGCCCTCGCGCTGAAGTGGGCCGTCGACGAGATGGAGCGCCGCTATCAGCTCTTCGCCGACGCCGGCGCCCGGAGCATCGGCACCTACAACAAGAAGGTCGACAAGGTCATCGCCGGCGATCTCCCCATCGAGAAGCTCATGCCCTCGAAGGCCGGCAAGATGCACGGCAAGGACCACGAGGGGAACGACGTCTACCACGACCCCACCGACGGCGAGTCCGCCAGCGAGCCGCCGACCCCGGAGAAGCTCCCCTACATCGTCGTCGTCGTCGACGAGTTCGCCGACCTCATGATGGTCGCCGCCAAGGACGTCGAGGCCGCCGTCGCGCGTCTCGCGCAGAAGGCCCGCGCCGCCGGCATTCACGTCATCCTCGCGACGCAGCGTCCCTCCGTCGACGTCATCACCGGCATGATCAAGGCGAACTTCCCGACCCGGATGGCCTTCAAGGTCAGCCAGCGTGAGGACTCCAAGACCATTCTCGGCCGCGTCGGCGCGCAGAACCTCCTCGGCCGCGGCGACATGCTCATGCTCCCGCCGGGCTCGAGCGATCTGCAGCGCGTGCACTGCGCCTACATCTCCGAGGACGAGGTCGCCGACATCTGCGACTTCCTCCGCGAGCAGGGCAAGCCGGTCTACGACGAGAACATCCTCAAGCCGCGCGAGGAGGGCAGCGGCAGCGGTGTCTCCGAGGACGACCCGCTCTACGACCGCGCCGTCGCGTGCGTGGCTCAGGCCGGCTACTGCTCGATCAGCCACGTCCAGCGGCAGCTGAGCATCGGCTACAACAAGGCCGCGAAGCTCGTCGACCAGATGGAAGCCGAGGGCGTCGTCGGACCCGCCAGCTCCAAGGCCGGCGGTCGGCGCGAAGTCCTCGTCAGCCCGATCTGAGGCCCAGCTCCAAGAGCCACCCGCGCGTTTGCGTCACGGCCACTCGCAGACCGTGTCCCCGTGCTCGCAGCTCTGCCCTTCGGCGCAGTCCAGGTCGTCGTCACAACGGAAGAAGCAGACGTCGTGCTCGCACGCCATGAACGAAGGGCAGTCCTCATCAGAGTCGCAGCTCTGCGTACACATGCCACCACCGCAGTTGGCGTCCTCGGTGCAGCAGAAGCCATCCGCGCAATCACGGTCGTCGACGCAGTTGCCACCGATGTCACCCCCACAACCCGCGGGATCGAAGCGGCAGTCCTCCGAGGGGCCGCATGCGGCGACGAGAACGACGAGGGCGAGGAGGGCGAAGGTCGACGAGCGCATGTGGGTCACTCCGAGGGTGAGGGTGGTGGTTCGGTCGGGACGTCCGAAGGACGGTCCGTGCGGGATGTGGCAGCGGAAGGCGGCGGCTGGGTCGGGGCGGTGTGAACCGTCGAGCTCGCCCCTACGTCCACTGCTCGAATCCCCGAGTGGGAGGTCCGCAACCAGCGACGGATCGCGGCTTCTACGTGCGCGATGCGAAAGGGCTTCTGGAAGTAGGCGTCGAAGAGAGACTTCTCTGCGGCGCTGACCCGCGCTCCGCTCACCAAGACGATCCGGGGGCAGTCGGGGCCCAGACGGTCACGCAACGCGCTCGCGAGCTCGACGCCCGTGCATCGGGGCATCTCCTGGTCGGTGAGGAGCACACACGGTCGGTGATCGACCACCGCCTGAAAGACGCGAAGCGGGTCGGCGAACGCGCGCACTCGAACCCCGTCCATCAGTTGAGCGAGCGCCCGACTCAGCATGCGCCCCATGACCACGTCGTCGTCCACGACGAAGATGAGCGGCTCGTCGCTCACACGCGGGTGTGCCTCGACCACCATCAGATGACGCAATCCTCGTCCTCGGCGTCGATGCGTGTGTCGCAGTCGTCGTCGAGCCCGTTGCCGCAGATTTCCTCGTCGGCGCAACCGCATCCCTCGTCGGGTTCGCCATCACAGTCGTCGTCGATGCCGTTGCCGCAGATCTCGGGGACGGGCTCACAGCACGACTCGTCGACGATGGCATCGCAGTCGTTGTCCAGCTCGTCACAGAGCTCGACCTCCTCGGGGCAGACGATCTCCGTATCGACAGCCCAGAACGCCCGATGGTTGCCCTCCTCGACCTGCTGAAAGGGCATCCAGAACGCGGCGTAGGACGGATCGCCAGCCCCGATCGCCGAGGGGTCGATGGCGGCGCCCCAGAGCTGGTCGCGGTCGCCGTCGGACAGGACGTGGCCGTAGGCCCGGATCGACGAGAAGGCGAGCCAGAAGATCCCTGGACGGTTCGTCGGCGCCCACGTCGGCATGGTCGAGCCGGTGAGGAGCACGTCGTCCTCGTCCCGCACCCGACGGTTGAGGCGCCCCATCTCGATGGGGGCACTCCGGCCATCGGCGGCCAGCAGGAAGAGCTCGGCGGACTCCGCGTCCTTCGAGTCCTCGTCGGCTCGCGCGAACGCGATCCATCGGCTGTCGGGGGAGTAGCTGGGGAAATAGAGCGTGTCGTCATCGCCCATGCTCTCGAGCAGCACTTCGGCGGCCCCGAAGGTGCCGTCGTCGAGAACGGGAATGCGAGCCAGTCCGGTGCCCTTCACCCCCTTGTTGCCGAGGCCGCCGCCGTCGGCATAGGCGATGGCGACCGACCGACCGTCCGGGCTCCAGTCGGGGTGGGTCGCCACCCATCCGTCGGGCAGGACCGGCGGCGGGCGTGAATCGCCGGTCTCCGCATCCAGGAGAGTGAGGTCTCCGTCCGTCGCGAAGAGCAGCAGCGACGCCGACGGATCGAAGGTTCCCCAACCGTAGTCCGGCCCATCGCCATCGGGATCGGCGGGGATCTGGAGCTCTCGTTCGGGCACGGAGATCTGCCGTAGCCGCTCCCCTCCGTAACCCATGGCCATTCGCCGGCCATTGCGCGCCACCGTGTGGCACGCGACGCAGGTGTCGTCGCCCGCAGCCGGGTTGCTATAGAACTTCGTCGCGAGCGGCGAGCTGATCGTCGCGCGCATGACCCCTTGAGCGCCGGTGGACCAGTAGTAGAGGGCGCCCTGCACCTCCGCGTCCGAGTAGAAGAGAGTGAGCGAGCGGGAGCGGTGAATGGTTCCCTCCGCGTCGAGCCCCCGGACACTCATCTGAAGCTCGGAGCCCGCGTGAGTCTCGGCCAGCCAGCGCCACCCATCGGGGCTCGGCTCGAGTTGGTCGTCGGTCGTGAAGTACCGAATCAGCGCCCGCTCGCTCTCGAAACGAAGCTCGTAGAGCTCGTGGTCGCCTTCCCACTGATGGTTCACGCGACCGAGGTTTCGCGGGAACATCGTCTCATCGCTCGGGTAGACGACGCGCGGGGCGTCGCTGCCGGTCATGTCACTGCTGGGATCGCGGCCGAACCGCTCAGCGGCGTCCGCCGGGGTCCCGTCGGCGATCACGACGACCTCCAGTCGGATGTCGAGCTCGGCACTCGCTTCGAGCCCGCCGCCCAGCGCGAGCACTCGAGTCGAGCCACCGATCCCCCGACTGGTCACGTCGCCAGCAGCGATGGAGGCGAGCCCATCGTCCTCGACCAACCACCCGACCTCGCCGGTCACGTCCCGTTCACCGTCGGCAAACGTGCCGATGGCACGAAACGTCGTGGTCTCCCCGGGTTCGAAGCCGTCGTCCACGATGGTTCGAGACGGCGGGTCGATCCGCAACGCGATGAGACCGGGCACTTCGGGTCCATCGGTCGCGGCGTCGGTCGGCGCATCGTCGACGCCGACCGTGCCCTCGCAAGTGCACGCCGTCGTCAGCATCAGGAGCGCTGCGAGCCGGGTCACCGTTCCGCTCCGTTCGGCGCGGAGGGCCCCGCGAGGATGGGTCGAACCACGCCGGCCTGGGTGCTGTTCGGATAGCGCTCCAGGAAGCGGCGCGCCTGACGCCGAGCCGCGGCCGTGCGACCGAGTCGGTAGAGGCTGAGCACCTCGATCGCTCGACGCTCCTCGCTGAAGAGCCCCTCTCGGAACCGTCGTTCCCCATCGCGCGCCATCGCCAGCGCTCGCGCTGGTTGGCTACGGGCAATCCGGCGCAGCTCGGCCATGTGCGCCACTTCGTCGGCGACCGACGGAGTGGGCTCGGTCACCCGATCGCGGCCACGGACCCGCGCCACGGGTTCGGGCTCCCGCTCCTCCTCAGCAGGGCTCGCTTCGTCGACCGGGGGGAGCGCGATCCCTCCATCGAGGGGCACGACGGCGAGTCGCGGCGCGGCGGCATCGATCGCCGAATGCCGAACGGGCGGAGCCGGCGGTGCCGATGCCTGCTCCGGCTCTCCCGGCCAGAGGAGCAACGCCATCAGGCCGCCGACAGCCAGAAGCGCGAGCGTGGCGAGTCCGGCGGCGAGGGGGGTCCACCCGGGGACCGGAGGCGTGGGCGGCAGTGGGATCTGCGGCGGGTTGTCGATCGCCGAACGAAGGTCCTCCCGGAGCAGAGCCGGGGCCGACGGGTCGTCGACGAGGCGCGTGGGGTCCTCGGTCACTCGGCCACCATCCGGGCGTGCGCCTCAGCGAAACGGTGCCGCGCATTGGACAGCCGGCGGTAGACGGTCCCAGCGGGGATCTCGAGGATCTCTGCCACCTCGGCACCGCTGAGCCCTTCGATCTCGAAGAGCACGAACACTGCACGATGAGGGAGGTCGAGGGCGCTCAGGCAGGCCTCCACGCGCTGTGCTGCACGTCGAGCCTGGACCTCCTGCTCCGGATCGCTCCCCGCCGGAATCGGAGCCTCGGGGAGACCCACGACCGGCCGCCGCCGCCTTCGATGGCCCGCGGCGACGCGAAACGCGATCGAGCCGAGCCAGGTCCGTGGCTTGGCGCGTCCGCGGTCGGTGAAGCCACCCTTGCGGTGGGCGATGAGAAAAACGTCCTGCACGAGATCGGGTACGTCGCGCGCCGGAACCCCGAGCCGCACGAGAAAGCTTGCGATGAACGGCGCATGAGCCCGGTAGAGCTCGCCGGCATCGAGCCGCGAGGGTTTGGGAGGCGAGTCGACGACTGCTTCATGCCGCGGCGGGCGAGATTCTTCACCGAAACGTGATTTCGACACCCGCGGAGCCCTCTCCTCCCACGATCGCTTGGCTGGTTCGGGCCAGGATGTTGCCGGTCGGCTCACGCACGACGAAGCTCGCTCGCAGCACGGGCACGACGACTCGCGCGAGGATGGTGAGACGTACGGCGCCGTCGTTCGGCCACCGGGCGACCATCGCAGCCTGACCCGCGATCCACGCCGCCCGGTCGGACCGTGACTGCGCGAACCCCTCGCCGGAGCCGAGCCACGCGCCCGCCATCGCTCCGACGCACCCGCCCATGCTCAGCCGACGCACCGGCGGGGCGTACCGGCAACCGAGCACCGACGACGCCACGGCCTGGGCGTCGAGGCGGCCGGATCCCAGGGGGACCTCGCGGCGGTTGGTCGCCCACGCACCGAGCCGAAGCTCCCACCGCTCCCCGCCGAGCGCGAGCGCGAGCGCGAGCGACCCGTGCCAGGTGGGTGTCAGACCGGAGCCCACCCCGAGGCCCAGAAGGGCACCGACACGGAGGACGCGCGGTGACTCCGTGGGGGGGCGGTCCGACGTCGGAGGCGGCCGGGGCTCCTCGGGTTCGACCTGGGTTGGCTCTGGTGAGTCGTTCGCTGCCGACGCGATTCCGATGCGCTCGAGCACCCCCGCATCCAGAGCGATCGCCAGCGCCAGGCTGAAGGCCGCCCGCCGATCCGGGCACGGCTCGGGAAGGGCCTCGAAGCGACGCTCGCCGATCGGCTCGTCACCTCGCAGGAGCACGAAAGCGACCCCCGTCCGCTCGGCTTCACCCAGGTGCACCACCACTCGCCGCGGATCGTCGGGGGCCAGATCGCCCCCGAGCCAGCTCGCGAGGTGGGCCGCGATGGCCGCTCGGGTGAGGCACTCCGCGTCAGGCACCGTGAGACGCTCTGCCAGCGAGTCCGGGGCCTGGGCCCAGGCGGCGCCATGGCCGAGACAGAGCAGCAAGATGGAGATCCGCACCACCGCTCGAGCCTAACGCAGTCGCCATGCGCTGGTGGCTCGGGCTCCTACTCGAGACGGAGCTCGCGAGCGCTCGTGCCGGTGGCACCGTCGGCTCCAGCGGTCCCCGGACCGGTCCCCTTGGAGCCCTTCGCGCCCGCCGCAGCCTGGCGAACGTCCACTCGTCCCTCCTCGACGACGGTGGCACCGGGACCGATCACGATTCCCACCGACGGGCCCCCCCCACCACCACCACCACCGCCGCCTCGACCGCCGTCGGCGCCGTCCCCTCCGACTCCGCCTTCCGCCCCATCACCGGTGGGGGCACCCGCGTCGCCGCCGGCCGCACCGCGTCCCCGATCGCCGCCGTCCCCACCGTCGCCGCCGGCGCCACCCTGATCCGTTTCCACGACTACGTCGACGAGCCGCACCGCCGCCGCAGGCCCCAGGACGATTCCCAGCGACGCGCCACCTCCCTGACCCCCGGCGCCGCCACCTCCGCCGCAGCCGCCCGCTCCTCCCCCGCCACCGCCGCCGCCGTGGTGGGCTTCGTCGCCCGTTGCGCCGCCGCCGCCACCACCGCCACCAGCACCACTGCCACCCGCGGTCCCCGGCTGCCCGGCCAGGCCGTGGGCGGGCAGGTACGTGCCGTCCGCGCCCAGGGCGCCGAACGCAGCACCCCCCTGACCGCCGGTGCCACCTTCTCCACCCGAACCATCACCCCCGTCGGCGCCGCCGCGAGCGTCCTCGCCGCCGAGGTTCGCTCCCGCGCCGCCCCCGACGGCTCCCGCGCTCCCGGGCTCCCCGCCGGTGGGCTCCGCGCCCGGCTCGCCGCCCGAGCCTCCCACGCCCCCCGGCGCACAGGCGCTCGAACCGCCAGCGGCCCGGGACGTCGCCCCGGTGGAGCCCGGTTCGCCGGGGAGCCCATCCTCGCCATTGGCGCCGTTCGGGCCGGACGCCCCGGCGGTGCCGCGGCCGACCGTCACACGAACCCCCTGCAGCACCACATCGATGGATTGCACGATGCGGAGCCCGTGAGCCGACCGGACCGCGAGGTCGGCGTCTGCGCTGGTCAGCGAGAGGTCGACGAGCATCACTCCATTTGCGCCTCGAATGGCGAAGCCGACTCCCGAGCTCGACGCGATGGTCGATGGGCAACTCTCCGGGTCGTGGGTCTCGAAGCCCGCACACCACCCCCCTCGCACGAGCACGTCGGCCGTCCTCACCGACACCTCTTCCTCGATCGCGCCCTCCGACAGACACAGCTCCGCGCCTGGTGCGGCCCGCTCGAGCGCGACGGCGAGCGATCCGAGTGGATCGCGCGCGCTGCCGCTGCCGTCGCCAGCCCCGGGCGTCACATGGAGGTCGCAGGGGCCGGCGGAAGGCGGCCGGTCGGGCGAGCCGGCGTCGGAGAGCCCGAGGTCTTCGACGAATCCATCCGAGTCGGAGCCCCCGTCGACGGCCGTGGCGTCGACGACCCCGCCTCCGTCGGTCGTGGGGTCGGGCTCGGGCACTCCCGAGGGATCGAACGCACACCCCAGCAGTCCGTAGAGAGCCATCGCCGCACGCTTCATGGTGGCTGCATGCGCCGAGCCCTCGAATTCTTCACGCGAGTGAAGATTCTCGACGCACGGCGCATGAAGGACACGGAAACGCGCTCACCCCGTCCGAACCCGGAGCCCCTCATGACGACACGACCCCACCTCGCCCGATGCACCCTTGCCGCGATGCTGGGAGCCTTGGCGATGGCCGCGGCCCCAGCGAGCGCTCAGGGCGGCATCTCTCGCACGTTCGAGGCGGGCAGCTTGGTGATCCCCATGGACCTCGCGTACCAGGACTCCGGCCTCTTTCAGGCCTACGGCCTGGTCTATCACCTGCTCAGGGAGGGCGTGACCGTCTACTGGGTGATCGATGGCGAGAAGGTGTGGCACGCCGCCCCCTGCGATACGCCCGGCGACGAGTGTGCCTGGGACTGCGCCGAGGAGGGCTCCGGTATCAAGTGCACGTACCCTTCCGCCAGCCCCGACTTCTTCGTCGGCGCGTTGGTCCTCTGGGACTCGGACGACGTGCTCTCGCCCGGGGCGACGATCGCGTCGCACGGCTATCGCGGTGGGCCTTTCGTCGTGGACGCCGTGGATGCCGAGCGCGCGACCGCCATCGTCGACGCTTACAACGACCCATCGCTCTGGGACGCCCACCCCTGGGCGATGCGAACGGAGTTCAACGTCGTCAGCGTCCACGAGACGACCGAAGCCTTCGAAGGGAACGTCCGAAAGGAGATGGTTCAGCCACCGACCATCGCCGTCTTCGCGGATGGGAACGAGGACATCGCGACCGGCTACCTCCGCGCCGCCGGCATTCCGCAGTCGACGGGCGCCGAGTTCCCAGCTGGCAGATGCGGCGCCGACTGCGGCCCTGGGACGGCGAACCCGGACCTCCTCACCGTCCCATCGATCATGGGCGACATGGGCACCTGTGATGAACCGAACACCGACCATCGCAATGGAGCCCTCTTCCATCCCGACGGGTCACCTGCGTACTGCCAGATCATGAGCATGCACTGGGGGGTCAACGATCGAGAGACCGTGGAGTGCGACGGCGGCGGCTGCCCGGCCACCCAGGCGGAGTGCGACGGTGAGACCTTCACCTATCACGGCCACGAAGTCGTGGCCGAAGTGCGCGAGTTCCTGAGTCACCCAACGCACTTCTTCGCGGAGTGTCAGGCGGTGAACGCGTACGAGAACCAAGTGCCGAACCCCGCCTGGCCCTATCTGGACGACGAGGGGCGGGAGGGGCATTTCCTCACCACCGTCGGCCTGCCGGACTGTCCCTGCGACAGCGACGAGGGCGACTTCGAGTGTGTCATCGGGGGTTGCGACGACGGAGCTCGAGATTGCTGCATGCCATCGGACGACAAGGAGCGCGGCGCCGGCTTCTTGATCGGCGAGCGACCCGGCGAGGACGAAGTCGTGGTCCACGAGCCCGGCGTGCCCTACAACCAGATGGATGGTGCCTTCGGTACCGTCGGCGGGAGCGAGCCGGCCTACACGCTGAGCAGCTTCCTGGGCGTCCGCTACAAGAACGACCGCGACATCACCTTCATCACCGGGGCCGGCGGGGTCGGCACGGACGACGTGTGGATGACCGGCTACGTCGACGGTGAGTGCGACATCCTCAGTCACGACGAGTTCGCGGACCCGGAGGAATGTCAGACCGGCAAGGTGAGCTACCTCGGCGGACACCGATACTCCACGGATCTCCCGATGAGCAGCAACCCCGACGCGCAGGGGGCGCGGCTCTTCCTCAACGCGCTCTTCGAGGCCGACTGCGTGACCGGAGCCCTGGCTCCCGACGTCGGCCTCGCCTGGATCGGTCGGCGCTTCATTCCGGACCCGCTCCCGATCGATGAGCCGCTCACCATCAGCTACTCGAACACGGGTGCCTCCGCCGCGGTGGACGCCACCCTGACCGCCACCCTCCCTGCCGGAGTCAGCGTGGTCGCGACCGACCCGACCGCCACCATCAGCGGCGACACGCTCACCTGGGACCTGGGCTCGCTCGAACCGGGGGGCTCCGGCATGCACGTGATCACGACGAGGTTCGAAGGGACGGGGATCTTCGAGCTCGAGGCCGTGCTGACCTACGGGAGCGGCATGGAGGAGCGCGCGTCGGTGTCGGTCCGTGTGGCCGCCGATCGAGATGGCGACGGCCGGGCCGATGAAGACGACGAGTTCCCAGACGACCCCACGCGCTGTGGTGACTCGAACGGCGACGGTTGCGACGACTGCGCGAGCGGCACCTTCGATCCTGCGCTCGGCTGCGGTGGGGACGGTGGCCCGCGAGGTGTGGACGGTGGTGACGGCGGTTGCGGCTGCCGGGTCACGGCCGGCTCTCGAGCGGCCCCCTGGGGGCTGCTCGCACTGCTCGGAGTGATCCTCGGGCGCCGGCGCTGGCGCTGAGCTCGAGGCTCGCCCCCGCTCTGCGAGCGTGGTCTCGTCCTCGGCCGTGCGTCCGATAGCGTTCGTCGGGCTTCGGCTCCATGCGCTCTCGGTGCTGAGCAGGACTCGTCTGCTCGACTCCGTTCACCCTCTCCGCAACGCCTGTCGTAATGTCGCTGGGTGGCGCATGGCAAGGGGAAGAGCCGGACGCGAGAGATGGGAGTCACGAACGTGAACGTGCCGGGCAGTCGGCGCGCGTGAACGGCGGTGAACGATGAAGGTTACCTGGATGGTGCTCGCGCTCCTCGCCTCGACGAGTGGGTGGGCGCGGGCTCAGTCGACCGAACAGACACCGGTGACCGAGTCCTTCGCCGACGCTTCCCCAGCGGACCCCGATCTCGAGTGGTGGCCTTGGCTCGTCAGCGTCCCGCTCGCGGCGATGGCCCTGACGATCGACGTGACGGTCCCGTCCGACTCGCCTCGCTGGACGCCGAATGGTCCCATCGACCGCGGCTTCGAGTCCTGGATCCGCCCGACGATCGACGGCCGCCGACGCGCGGCCCACGCGAGCGACTTCTTCCTCTTCGCCGCAGCCGCGGCCCCGGTCGCCGACGCGATCTCGTGGCACGCGAAGGGCACCCGCCACTCGCGGGTGACCTACCGTCTGCTCACGGCCGACGCCCTCGCCTTCTCGTTCCAGGCCTTGGTGACGGTCTCGCTGAAGCACGCCGTCCGGCGACCGCGGCCCTACGTCGAGCCCTGCGAGGCCGACCCCACCCACGACCCGGGGTGCGACTCGGGCAGCCGCTATCAGAGCTTCACGAGCGGCCACACCTCGGCATCGTTCACGGGCGCGGCGCTGGTCTGCGCCCACCAGCGCCTGCGCGGCTGGAGCGTGATCGGGTACGTCGAGTGCGCGGGCGCCCTCGCCCTCGCGTCGTTCGCCAGCACGCTCCGCATCGTGTCCGAGCGCCACTACGCGTCCGACGTGATCGGCGGCGCGATCATCGGCTTCATCAGCGGCTACCTGCTGCCGCTGCTCCTCTACCCGCGCGCGCTCCCGCCCCGCCGGATCGCGCCCCGAGCGTGGTGACCCCGATCTATCGGGCGGCCACGCGGTCGAGCCAGGGCCGAAGAATGCCCGCCATGTAGTCGAGGCGGTATGGCTTCTGGAGGTGCGCGTCGAAGAGTCGAAGGTCCGAGCGGGTGATCCGTGCGCTGCTCACCAAGACCACGCGCGGACAGCGTGCGCCCAACGCCTCTCGAATGGTCCGCGCGAACTCCACCCCGGAACACGAGGGCATGTCCTGGTCGGTGATCACGACGGATGGCGGGCGGTCCAGGACCGCCCTCGAGGCAACGCGTGGATCGACGAACGCATTCACGCACGCATCGGGGAAGCGCTTGGTCAGGCCACGCTGGAGCACGCGCGTCTGGAGCGCGTCGTCATCCAGGACCACGACTTCGAGGGACATTCCAGCAGCGTCCGCTCAGAAGGTCAGGCCGACCTGGAGGCCGATCGGCCAGTTCACCCGCGCGACCAGTGAGACCCGCCGGCTGAAGTGGTAGCGCGCGCCGACTCCGCCGACCGGCGCCGCGGTCACGCAGACCTCGCGATCGAAGTCCTGGTCCCAGCAGTCGTGGACGCTGATCGTGAAGCCGAGCTCCGGGAAGAACGACCACTTGTTCCCCACGTAGATGTTGTAGTTGGCGGTGACCACGCCCCAGAAGGCCCAGTCGCCATACCAACGGCCCCAGTCGTCGTAGCGACGCTCCCACCGCCTCTCGTCGTAGCGACTCCCGCCCCAGGGGAAGAAGCCGACGTCACCGCCGAAGCTCAGCGCGAACTCGTCGTCGAGCTTGTTGGTGAAGCCGGTCTTCAGGATCGGGATCTCGACGCGCATGCCGGCACCGAAGGCGTGATACCAGCCGACGACGCCGTGGATCTCGATGCGGACACCATCGATCCCGTTGCGGTTGATCGCGCCGCGGGGCTGGGCCTCGGCCGGGCTCGGCGAGACGGCGAGGATCGAGGCGGCCATGACGAGAGTTGCGAGTAGGCCGTAGGGGGATCGGAACGGGAGCGTCGAGAATCGAAGTCGGGGCATGGGATCACCTGGGGTGTAGATGTGTGTACGGGGGGAGCGTTCAGGGGGCGCCGCAGGTCGCGGTCTCACCGACGGCCATCGGGTCTCCATCACCGCACGCCAACGTGCAGGTCGACCCGCTGTCGCAGTTGACCTCGCAGCTGCCCTCGCAGCTCACGTCACAGCGGGCACCCGAGGTGCAGTTCACGGTCGAGGCCGGGCCCGCCGCGATCGTGCAGTCGGAGTCGTCGCAATCGACGTCGCTGTCGCGCCCCGTCGTGAGGTCGCACTCGCTCGAGGTGCAGTCGACGTCGGCCTCGGCGCCGCCGACGATGGTGCAGACGGCGCCCGGACGACAGTCCACGTCCGAGTCGGCGGTCGTCATGACGTTGCAGCTGCTGCCCTCCTGGCAGTCGACCTGGCAGTCGACCTGACAGCTCGCGTCACACATCGCGCCCGCCGAGCACTCGAAGTCGCAGGCCGGTGTGGTGCACTCGAGGTTGCACGCCTCGCCGGGCGCGCAATCGCACGCCGTGCCCACGCATACGCAGCCAGGGCCCGGGCAGTCGCTAGTGGTCGCGGGCCCGTCGTCGCCGCACGCGGTGAGCAGGAACGCGAACGAGGCGATCGCGAGGTTCGTAAGAAAGTGAGTCGAAGAGATCATGGGGCTCCTTGGGTTTCGTCGTTCCATTGGTCAGTCACACTCGAGGCTCTCCGAGCACGTCTGCCCGGTCGGGCAGTCGCCGTCTCGCACGCACTCGACACAGTCGCCGTCGATGCACACCGCGCCGCCGCAGTCGGCCGCCGCGACGCACTCGACGCACTCGAGCGAGACGGGGTCACAGCGCGGAGACTCGGCGTCGCAGTCGCCGTCGCTCGCGCAGTCCACGCAGGCACCGAGCTCCGGATGGCAGACGCGATCGCTCTCGCACCCATCGACCGGACACGGCGCCAAGCAGTCGCCGTCGGGGGCGCAGATGGGCTCCTCCTCGTCGCAGTCGACGGTGCCGCGACACGCGACGCATGCGCGACCGATGCAGTAGGGGTCGTCCCCGGTGCAGTCCGTGTCGCCCGCGCACTCCACGCACTCGCCACCCACGCAGCGCCCCTCGTCGCAGTCCACATCCGTGGCGCACTGCGCACACAGCCCGTCGGCTCCGCAGATCGGCGCGACCGAGCCGCAATCGGCGGACGTGGTGCAGGGGTCGGCCATGCCTGGATCGATCCCGACGGCCCCCGAAGTGCCGGTACAGGCGACGCAGAGCCAGAGGGCGCACGTCCAAGCTCGACCCGAGTCCATGACGCTTGATGTCGCTCCGCCGGGGATCCTTCAGCGAGCTTCGGAAATTTCTCGCACGCGCTCGGTCGACGGACCGTTGGGGTAGCGCTCGATGAACGCCAACGCGGCGCGACGAGCGCGCGCGTGCTGGCCCGAGCGCTCGAGGGCCATGACGATGAGTGCCTCGCGCTCCTCCGCGAAGACGCCGTCCGGGAACTCCCGCTGACCCTGCCGCGCCAGCCGCAGCGCCTCGGCGGGCGTGTGCTCCAGCGCCGCTCGAACGCGCGCCAGCTGCAGCGTCTCCTGGCGCAGTGCGAGCGCGGGGCTCGTGACCCTCGGCTGAGGGTCGGCGGTCCGTTCCGGTGCGGGCTCGGCCGCCGGCGGCTGCTCCAAGGGCGCCTCGCGCTCGGGCGGCGCCTCGTCTTCCGCTTCGGGCAGCGTCGCCGGCGGCACGCTCGGCTCGCTCACGCTCGGCTCGCTCTCGCTCGGCTCCTCGGCCCGCGAGTCGGTGCTCGGCCGCTCCGAGTCGACCGGCCGTTCGTCCTGACTGGCGACGAACGCGATGGCCCCACCGCCGGCGAGCGCGCCCACCAGGGCCAGGCTCAACCACACCTTCCCGGTCGTCGCGCTCGTCGCCGCCGCGGCGGTCCCCCCGGCAGCAGCGACGCCGCCTGCCGCGAGCACCGCCTGAAGCCGGCCGAGGCCCGCCTCCACGTCGTACGGCTCCGTCTCGGCAGCCGCCTTCTCCAGACCCTCCCGGACCCCTTCCGGAGTCTCGGGATCGTCGATCATGCGCCGAATCTGACTCATCGCCCCACCTCGTCGTCGGTCGCGTCACTCGGGTCTCGGGCCGCCTCGGCATAGGCCGCGAGGAAACGCCGCCGCGCGTTGTGCAGGCGCGAGTAGACGGTCCCCAGCGGCACCTCGAGCCCGGCGGCGATGCTCGCGCAGCTCTCCCCCTCGAGCTCGAAGAGGATGAAGGGCACCCGATGCTCCTCGTCCAGCGAATCGAGGGCCCGCCCGGCGAGAACGAGCGCCTCGCGGGTCTCGGCGGCAGCCGCGGGGCCGGCGGTCGTGGCCCTCAGGTCATGAATGCCCGAATCGTCCGGGATCTCGCGGCGATGAGTGGCCGCGCGGCGCCGGGCCGAGGCCACCCGCCACGCGATCGCACCGAGCCAGCTCCGAGGGGTCGCCGGCCCCGGGGTGAAGCCCCGCTGGTGCGCCACCAGGAACACCTCCTGGACCGCGTCGTCGACGTCCACGGAGTGCACCCCCAGCCGTCGCAAGAACGACGCCACGAAGGGGGCGTGCTCGCGAAAGAGCCGTTCGGTGGGGACGCGCGCGCTCATGGGTCCAGCTCTCCATGGTGACACGGGCCTCCATCCTTCACGGCGAGCTCAAAAAAGTGCGAAGGCCTCCACACCGAGCCTCAGACCGGCGCTCGGCGTGGTGCTCGTCCCGAGCGAAGAGCCGTTCGGGTCCATGACGTGGACACGTGCCCGCAACGCGGACACGACCGCATCGACGAAGAGCGCGGCGCCCACTCGCTCGGTCAGAGCCACGGCGAGGCGCGGTCCGGCCGCGAAGGCCACCCACGGGCGGCGCGAGCGCAGATTCTCGGGGAACCCCTTTCCTCGCGCGATCATCGCGCCGACCAGGAGCCCGACCGAGCCTTCCAGCCGGAACGCGCCCAGCGCTCGCCCGGCGCGCACGGCCACCTCGCCGGCGATGATCCGGCCGCCATAGCGAGCGGTGCCCAGGCTCGAATCGCGCTCGCCGGTCACGAGGAACGCAGCACGAAGGGTGACGTTGGGGTGGATCCCCACGTCGAGCGCGAGCGCTCCCGCGATCGCGGGGGCCTCGAGCCAGTTCCACGCGAGTCCGCCGCCCAGCGCGAGCCCAAACGAGATCTCGTGGGCTCGGGGTTCGTCGCGCACGCTCGGCCGGGGAGCCTCCGAATCACGCTCGTCGACCTGGCGAGTCGAGGGTTCGGGCGCCCGGGGGCTCTCATCGGGCTCGACTGGCTCGGCCGCCTGCTCGGCCTCCACCCGTCGACTCACGGCGACCGGATCGAGCGCGATGGCCAGCGCCAGCGCCAGCGCCTCGACGCGGTCGGCGCACGCACCGTCCAGCCGAGGGAAGCGTCGGAGCGCGGGCGCGCCGCCGCCGCGACGGATCGACAGCGACGCGCCGGGGGGCGTCAGCTCGACCTCGACCTCGACCGACTCGGGGACCGGGCCGGCCAGCCAGTGCTCGACCCGCGCCATCAGTGGGTCGCGCTCGACACACCCGTCGGAGCCGCGAACCACCAGTGATGGGGGAGCGGCCGACGCGAACGATGCCTGCCCCGCCAGCGCGATCGCGGCGAGTGTGGTCCAACGAAGCAAGGCTTGGATCTTCGCCGAGCGCTCGCCACTCGTCCAGCGCGGCGCGTCGTACGACTGCGGTAGCCTCGCTCTCGGTGGAACCCATTCTCGCACTCGTGGGCGCGCTGCTGGTGAGCTTCGGGCTCGTCTCGGCGAAACTCTCGCGGAGTCCACTGACCGCCCCGATGCTCTTCACCGGGGTCGGTATCCTGGTGAGCGAACGCAGTCTCGGCTGGGTCGAGCTGGACCTCGAGGGGCACGCGGTGCACGCGCTCGGCGAGATCACGCTGACCATGGTGCTCTTCGGCGACGCGGCGCGGATCCGACTGGACGCGCTGCGGCGCGAGCTGGGGCTCCCGGTGCGACTGCTCGGCATCGGCATGCCACTGACGATCGCTGCTGGCGCCGGGGTCGCGAAGCTGCTCATGCCCGAGCTCACCTGGATGGAGGCCGCGACGCTCGGCACCATCCTGGCGCCCACCGACGCCGCGCTCGGTCAGGCGGTGGTGAGCCTGTCCGCCGTGCCCGCACGCATCCGACAGGCGCTCAACGTCGAGAGCGGTCTCAACGACGGGATCGCGGTCCCGGTCGTGCTCATCTTCTTCTCGCTCGCGTCCCGCACGTCGGAAGGACAAACGATGAGCGAGTGGGCCATCTTCGCGACCGAGCAGGTCACGCTCGGACCCGCCGCGGGTCTCGGCATCGCCTGGCTCGGCGCTCGCGCGATCGCGCGGGCCCGCAAGAAGGGCTGGATGGACGAGAGCTACTACCGGCTCTCGGGCATCGGGATCGCGCTGCTCTGCTTCACGGTCGCCAGCGCCATCGGCGGCAACGGCTTCATCGCAGCCTTCGTCGGCGGGATGACTCTGGGCAACCTCCAACGGAAGTACGGGGAGCCGCTCTTCGAGCTGATGGAGGCCGAGAGCCAGCTGCTGATGGTCCTGGTCTTCACCGTGCTCGGCGGCTCGATGCTCGGCCCCGCTTTCGCCGAGGCGCGCTGGCAGGACTTCGCCTACGCCGCGGCCAGCCTCACCGTCATCCGGATGATTCCAGTGGCCTTGTCGCTCGTCGGCTCCGGTGTGAGCGGCAGGACCGTACTCTTCCTCGGCTGGTTCGGTCCTCGTGGGCTCGCCTCGGTGCTCTTCGCGCTCCTGCTGCTCGAGCGGAGTGGCATCCCGCACGCTCAGCAGGTGTACACGGCCGCGATGCTCACGGTCTTCGCGAGCGTGGTCCTCCACGGCGCGACCGCGGCTCCCTTCGCGAGCGCCTACGCGCGCAGCGTCGCTCGAGCGACCGATGCACCGGAGCACGCGGAGGTCGAGGACCACCCGCTCCGGCACTCCACGTTCCACTGAGATTTGAACATCGGCGCGGAAGGTGGCGTCCTATGAGGGTCATGCGTGTTCTTTCCGTCGCCATCGCTCTCCTCGTCCCCTCGCTCGCGCTCGCGCAGGACCCGGACCCGGGCGCCGCACGGGCGAGCGCCCAACGCACCGTCGATTGCCTCGAGCGGGTGAACCACGACCTGGAGGCGACGATGCGGCTTCTGCGGGACGCGGCACGGCAGACCGAGTCGACCTCGGCGAACGCACGGCGCGACGCGGTCCACATGGTCACTTCGCTGCAGCAGCGCGCCGCCGATCTCGCGCGGGCGCTGAAGGATTGCGTGCCCGAGGACGCGCACCTGACCCCGCAGACCGTGGTCCGTGAACCGACCGGCAACGAGGCGTCGGTCCGTGAGCACAACGACATCCCCTCGGTCGAGCAGGACGCGAGGCTCGCGGACAACGTGCACGCCATCGTCGGTCAGCGGGTCGACGGCACCGGCCACATCGACGACGCGCACGTGAAGCGAGGCATCCGAGTCGCCGCAGGACGGATGGAGCGCTGCTACGAGCAGCTCGTGAACCGAGGAGCTCTCCAGACCGGCCAGCTCAACCTCGTCTTCTCCATCACCTCTCGCGGTCGCGTGCGCGGCGTGCGCGTGGAGCGATCCACCTTCGACAACGCTCGCTTCGACCGCTGCGTGCAAAACGCCGGCGAGCACATCCGCCCGGGCGCCGGAGCGAGCGGCGGCGACGTTCGCTACTCCTACACGCTTCGATTCGGCCCCTCGAGCTGAGTCCGATGGCCCAACATCGCTCGAAGGCACCGTACGTCGTGCTGGCGTTGGTGGTGATCGGAGCCGCCGTGGCCGGAGTCCTCTCGATGCGTGGTGATTCCGAGGACGCTGGCGGGTGCCAGGACTGGATCACGGGCGGACCGAACAGCAACACCTCCAGGCTCGACACGACCCTCGACGTGCCCAAGAGCGAGTGGCCACGCTTTGCCGACATACTTCGCGATTTCGCACGGCGGAGGGGTTGGTCGTTTCGCGAAGGGACGGGCCGCGACGACCCTGATTTCCACTGGCTCTGGATGTGCGATGGCGTTGCGACGATGATCCGCGCTGGCACGGACCGAGAGGGTGGCACGAAGATCGGGTTCGGGGTCATCCACTACGAATATGGTGTTCCAGGTCGAGACGGTTGGCGGCCGCACTACCGCGCGCTTCACGAAGAGCTCGAGACCGTCTGGCCGGACCGGATGCGATACGTCGAAGGAGAGTTCGGCCGAGACATCCAGCGGCCACCCTGGCTCGACGACGCCGTCCAGTAGCTCACGCGAGCGCTGGCCCTCGGGCCTCGCGCGGGTCACGCTGTCCGATTCCCATGGAATCGGAGAAGCGAACCATCCACTTCGTCAGCCTCGGCTGCGCGAAGAACCGCGTCGACACCGAGGTCATGCTCGGCGTCGCCGGGCTGGAAGGCTTCGAGCACGTGGCGGACCCCGCGAACGCCGAGGTGATCGTCGTGAACACCTGCGGGTTCATCGGGCCCGCCAAGGAAGAGTCGGTCGACACGATTCTCGAGATGGGCGCCCTCAAGGACGAGGGCCGCTGCGAGCAGCTCGTGGTCGCCGGCTGCCTCAGCCAGCGCTACCCGGACCAGCTCGCGAGCGAGATGCCCGAGGTCGACCACTTCCTGGGCTCGAGCGACATGCTCAAGCTCGGCACCGTGCTCCGCGGCGAGGGTCAGCGGATGATGGTCGGGCACCCGGCGCTCTACACGATGAGCGCCGAGGACCCGCGGGTGCTGACCCAGACCGGTCACCACGCCTACGTGAAGATCGCCGAGGGCTGCAACCGCAGCTGCTCCTTCTGCGCCATCCCGAGCTTCCGCGGCAAGCAGCGCTCGCGCAGCGTCCAGGACGTGGTCCGCGAGGTCGAAGCGCTGGTGAGCGCTGGTGTGGTCGAGGTGAGCCTGATCAGCCAGGACACCATCGCCTACGGCCGCGATCTCGAGGGCAAGCCCGATCTGGCCGAGCTCACCGAGGCGATCGCCGAGGTCGAAGGGCTCGCGTGGGTGCGTCTGCACTACCTCTACCCGGAGAAGCTCACCCAGCGGCTCTCGGAGCTGATGCGCGACCACCCGAAGGTGCTGCCCTACGTGGACATGCCCCTGCAGCACGCGTCGACGCCGATGCTGAAGCGGATGCGCCGCGGTCACGGCGGCGATCGGCTTCGGAGGGTGGTCGACCGCATGCGAGCAGCGGTGCCGGACCTCGTCTTCCGCACCAGCTTCATCGTCGGACACCCCGGCGAGACCGACGAGGACTTCACGGACCTCCTGGACTTCGTCCGCTGGGCGGAATTCGACCATGTGGGCGTCTTCCTCTACTCACCGGAAGAGGACACCCGTTCGGGTGAGATGACCGACGATTTCGTCGATCCGAAGGTCGCCAAGCGGCGCCACCGCGAGCTGATGCGCGCGCAGCGGCCGATCAGCCGGGACAAGCTCAAGGCCCGCATCGCGACCGAGGTCGAGGTGGTGGTCGACGGCGTCTCCGACGAGAGCGACTTCCTGCTCGAGGGGCGCTGGTGGGGCCAGGCGCTCGGGGTCGACGGGAAGGTCTACCTCGCCAATGGCGACGCCCAGCCCGGCGAGATCCGCAAGGCGCTCGTGACCGAGTCCGCCGACTACGATCTGGTCGCCGATCTGCTCGGTCCCGACGGCGAATGGAACGCCCCGCCGGGGTCCCAGAAGCCCCGACGGCGCAAGGTCCGGCTGCGCACCGTCAGCTGATCGGACGCCGTCCGGTTCGGAATGAGCGGTCCAGGGCCGCCTGCCCTATACTCCCCAGCGGCCCATGGTCGCCTCTTCTCCCGACGCGCCGACCCCTTCGGACGACGACGACAGTCAAGTGCGCTCGGCCGACGGATTCGCTGAGCCGGACTCGCACCCGGAGAGCGGGCGAATGAGCGTGGACCGGATGTCCCGTGGGGTCTCGATGCCGCCGCCGATCGCGAGCATCGGGCGCTACGACGTCCTCGGGCGCATCGCCATCGGTGGGATGGCGGAGATCTACCTCGCCCAGGAGCGGAGCAGCGGGGGGAGCTCGCGCCTGGTGGTGCTCAAGATCCTTCGCACCGAGATCGACGACGAGGCGGACCTCGACGCGCTCTTCCTTCGGGAGGGGAGCGTCGCCATGCAGCTCTCGCACCCGAACATCTGCTCCACCTACGAGTTCGGAAAGGTGGGGGGCCACTACTTCATCGCGATGGAGTTCGTGGACGGGGCGAACATCCGGCAGATGCTCACGGCCCTCGCCAAGCGGCGGCAAGCGATGCCGGTGTCCTACGCGGTCGCGATCTTCGCCCGGGTCGCCGCTGCACTGGACTATGCGCACTCGGCGAAGGACTCGCGGAGGCGCCGGATGGGCGTCGTCCACCGAGACGTGACCCCCCACAACGTCATGGTTCGTGGCGATGGGGTGGTGAAGCTGCTCGACTTCGGCGTCGTCCAGGTCGCCGGCGACCGGGACGCGCCCGGGAACGAGGTGAAGGGGAAGCACGGCTACCTCTCGCCCGAGCAGGTGCTCGGCAAGCCGCTCGACGGACGCTCCGACGTCTTCGCGCTCGGCATCTGTCTCTACGAGGTGCTGACCATGAAGCGCCTCTACAAGCGGGACGGACAGCGGGCGACCTTCAAGGCGATCCTCCAGGATCCGGTTCCGTCGATTCGGGATGTGGACGATTCCCTGCCCGAAGCGATCGACGCGATCGTCCAGCGGGCGCTCGCCAAGCACCCCGAGCAGCGCTTCCAGACCGCCGGCGACATGCAGCAAGCCCTCGAGGAGTGGCTCGCCGAAGAGCGCCAGGTGGTGAACGCGAGCCGACTCGGCGAGCTGATGAGGACCCTCTACGGAGAACAGCTCGAGGAGGGGCCCGACCTCGTATCGGACGACACGGTGAGCGAACGACTCGCGCTCTTCGAGGAGGTTCGCGAGGAGGACGTGGTCGCGCCACGGACCGCGCCCCCGCCGGCGCCGGACCCGGCCATCATCAGCGCTCCGGTGCCCACCGTGGCGCCACCGCCCCAACCGAAGCCGCGGCGGCCGATGGCGCTCCTCGTCGTCGGAGGGCTGGTCATCGCCGCGCTGGGAATCGGCGCAGGCATCGCGCTGCGCGACTCCGGAAGCCCACCGGCGGCGGAGACCACCGCCCCGACCCGCGAGTCGGTGGACGAGGTCGACCCGGCGCTCGAGGAAGAAGCCGAACCCGCGGGGGCCGAGATGGGCTCGACCGAGACGGAGACCACCGAAGCCGCGGCCAGCACGGACGAAACGGTCGAGGACGTGCGCACGGAAACCGACCCAGAGACCGACACCGAAGCGACCGAGGGCGAGGATGAGCCCGAGGTCCGCAGGGGGTCGCGGCGGCGACGAAGGGCGCGGCGCCCACGCTTCGTCGACGACCCGGGGTTCTGAACGATACGAGCGGAGAACTCCGCGCCCGTCTATGCTCGGGCCGATGCGACTCACGGCATGGCTCCTCGTCGTCGGTCTCGGCCTCCCCGGTTTCGTGGCCGCTCAGGAGTCGGATGAGAACGAACCCACCGCGGAGGAGCTGGCCGAAGCACGGCAGCTCTTCGACGACGGCCTGCGCTACGTTCAGGATCGCCTCTTCGGCCGAGCGGCGATCGCCTTCCGGCGTGCGGCGGAGATCAAGCCCGCGCCCGCAGTGCTCTACAACCTGGCGGCGGCGGAGTTCGAGCTCGGGGAGCACGTCGAAGCCGCCACACACGCCCGTCGCGTGGTCGACGACGAGGCCGCTCCCCCGGAGCTGGTCGAACGAGCGCAGACCCTCCTTCGCACGGCCCGTTCTCGGGTCGCGATGCTGGTCGTGAACGTCGGCGGGACCGCGGAGAGTGCGACGGTCGATGGCGAGGCGCTGAGCGCCGACCAGCTGGGCCGACTCCTCTTCCTGGCCCCGGGTGCCCACACCGTGGTGGCGCTACGGGACGGTGAATCGGTGGCCGAACGACGAGTGGAGATCGCCGCGGGGGTGGAAGCACACGTGGACATCACCGCGGTACCCTCGGCGGAGGAAGTCGCCGTCGCGGCCGTCGAGCCCGAGCCGGAGGAGAGCGACCACGTGTTGAGCCGAGCGCAGCTCGGCCTGGTCGTGGGCGGCAGCGGTCTGCTCCTCACGATCATCACGGCGATCATCGTGTTCGTCGCCGCCGGTTAGACCGCTCACGGCTTGAAATGGTCCGATGATCGGGGTGCTGTGCGGCCGCGGGTCGGTTTCGGCACGACGAGTCGATGCCGAGCATCGGCGAGGAGGGACGGGGCCGACCTGTGGTCGCACAGCCCGCGAGGGCGGATCAGAGCAAGTCGTGAGCGGTCTAGACCCGAGGCTCGACCAGGAAGCCGCGCGCGCCGCCGAAGAGCAGGTCGACGAGGTGTGGATCGTCGAGCTTGTCGGGAGCGGTGGCCACGATCCGAAAGAGCGCTCCGCGGAGCGAGTGGAAGACGACCAAGGCGACCAGCTCGGGATCGCGATCGCCGATCCAGTCCGAGTGCATGGCGAGCATCGCGCCGCCGATCGCGACCATGCGGTCGAGGCCTTCGCGGATCTCCGGGGTCTGCTCGATCAGCGGGAGCACCTCCGCAACCGCGGCGTAGAGCTCGCGGTCTTCCCGGTAGACCCCGACCATCTCCTCGACGGCCGCGCGGAGCAGGTCGAGCGGCTCGAGCTCGCTCGCGCGTTGGGCGAGTCGCTGCGCGACGGCCATGTCCTGCTCGAGACGCCGGGCGAGGAAGGTGTCGATCAGCGCCTCCTTGCTCGGGAAGTACTGATAGAGCGAGCCCACGCTCACGCCCGCCCGCTCGGCCACTCCCGTCGCCGTCGTCTGGGTCCCGTCGCGCGCGAGAACCTGGCCCGCCGCTTCGACGATCGCGTCGACCGTGGCCTTCGACCGGGCCTGTTTGGGCGCGCGGCGCTGCTTCTTCGGGCGACGAGCCACGAGCCAAACCTTACACGGGTGTTCGAAGGCGTCTGCAAGCCTCCGCGATCGCTCGGCTTTTGACGTCGAAAACGCGAATCGACCGGTGCGCGGGGCGGCCACAGGTTCTGCTCTGGAGGCCGCCATGACCACACACACCGCACCCCTCGAAGCCCTCAGCACCCGTCAGGCCCTCGACGAGTTCCTCGACACGAACGGCTTCACCACCGATGGCTACGACGCCCCGACCGTCGACATCCCGATCGGCCCGATCGTGATCCCGCTCCCGAACACCGACGGCCGCAAGGCCGTCGCTCGGTTCCACGACCTGCACCATGTGGCCACCGGCTACGGCACCGACCTGGTCGGCGAATGAGAGATCGGCGCTTGGGAGCTCCGTGCCGGCTGCACCAACTTCGCGAGCTGGTTCTACAACTCGATGGCCGCCGCCTTCGGCTTCCTGCTGAACCCGCGCCGAGTCGTGCGTGCATTCCGCGCCGCCAAGGGCCAGCAGACCCTCTACCGCCTCGGCCTCCCCTATGAAGAGGTGCTCGCCATGCCCATCGAGGAAGTCCGCGAACGCCTCGGCCTCCGCACCGGCGGCATCCCCTGACTCGGCCTCACCCGAGGACCGAGGTGAGGGCTTCGTGAATGCCGTCGAGGAGCGCGTCGAGGTCGGGGTCGGTGATGTTCAGGGGCGGGACGGCGTAGACGACGTTGCCGAGTGGGCGAAGCCAGATGCCTCGCTCGCGGGCGGCCTCCTGGACCTCCCAGCCGATGCGAGAGTGGTAGCCGCCTTCGCCGAGATCGATCGCCCCGACCATCCCGAGCGCGCGCGCATGGCGGGTGCCGGGGAGCTCACCCATCGCCGCGAACGCGTCGGCCATGCGCTCCGCCTTGGGCTTTGCCGCGGCGATGACGTCGTCCTCGCGGTAGATGCGCAGCACCTCGAGGGCAACGGCCGCGCCGAGTGGGTTGCCGCAGAAGGTGTGCCCGTGCAGGAACGCGCGGCGCGTGTCGCCGCGGAACCCATCGTGAATGCGCTTGCTCGCCAGGGTCACGCCGAACGGGAGGAGCCCGCCGCTCAGCCCCTTGGCGACCGCGAGGAGGTCGGGCGCGACGCCGGCGTGGTCGCAGCCCCACATCGGACCGGTGCGGCCGAGGCCGGTGAAGACCTCGTCGGCGATCAGGAAGGTGTCGACGCGGTCGCAGGCCTCGCGGAGTCGGGCGAGCTCCGAGGGCGGATACATCCGCATCCCGCACGCGCCCTGGACGATCGGTTCGACCACGACGCCAGCGATGGTGTCGCCGTCAGCCTCGAGCTGCGCGATGAGCCCGTCGAAGACCGGCGCCCAGCCCTCGGGGTCGACGATGGGCTCGGCGTCGTTGGTCGCGAAGAGGAGCGGCGCGAACACGGCGCCGACCTCGTCGAGCGCGCCGATGCTCATCGCTCCGAGCGTGTCGCCGTGGTAGCCGCCGGGGAGAGCGAGGAAGCGCTGACGCTGCGGTCGGCCGTTCTGCTGCCAGTACTGGAACGCCAGCTTGAGCGCGACCTCGACCGCGGTGGAGCCATTGTCGACGAAGAAGACCCGGTCGAGCGTCGCGTCGCCCTCGGCCCGTGGGGCCGCGGCGACCAGCGCCTCGGCGAGCTCGGCGGCCGGCCGGTGGGCGATGCCCGCCAGCGCACAGTGGGGGAGCGCTTCGGTCTGGCGGCGCAGCGCCTCGATCAGCCGCGGGTTCGCGTGACCGAGGTGGGTGCACCACCAGGAACCGGTGGCGTCCAAGTAGGTCCGACCGTCGGCGTCCGTGAGCCGCGCGCCCTCCGCGTGGGTGACGACGAGCGGGTCCCGGGTCTCGTGGTCTTCGGTCGACGCGAAGGGCCGCCAGACGTGCTTGCGGTCCAGGGCGACGAGGGCGTCTCGCGAAGGCTTCGCATCCATGGCCGGACCATGGGGCGCGACCCGCTCAGCCGTCCAGCCGACGCTCTCCGCGACGGACGCGCTGCCGGATGAGCGAGACCGCCACCGCGAGCCCGATCGATACCAGGATGACCGCGAGCGAGATCAGCGTCGGGATCTTCACCCAGTGGTGGAGGATCATCTTCGCCCCGACGAAGGCGAGGACCACCGCCAGCGCGTAGCGGAGCTCCTTGAACTTCTGCACCGCGGTCTCGAGCACGAAGTAGAGGCTGCGAAGCCCGAGGATCGCGAAGATGTTCGACGTGAAGACGATGAAGGGCTCGGGCGCGACCGCGAGCACGGCGGGGATCGAATCGAGCGCGAAGACCAGGTCGGTCCACTCGATGACGATGAGCGCGAGCCCGAGGCTCGTGATCGCGCGCTTGCCGTCGATCTTCACGAAGAAGCGGTGACCGGCGTCGGGCGTGTCGTCGGGAGCGACGTGGAACCAGCCCTTGAGCCGATCGGTGAAGCTGGGCCCCGAGTCCTCGTGCTCCTCTTCTTCCTTCTCCGGGAAGAGCAGCTTGATGCCGGTGAACACCAGGTAGGCACCGAAGACGTAGAAGAGCCAGGTGAACTTGTGGAGCAGCCAGAGCCCGCCGAGGAGCATCGCGCCACGCATCACGATGGCGCCGAGCACGCCCCAGAAGAGAACCCGGTGGCGGTCGATCCGCGGCACCTTGAAGCGCTGGAACACCAGCGCGATGACGAAGATGTTGTCGATGCTCAGCGACTTCTCGAGCAGATACGCGGTCAGGTAGCGCATCGCGGCGCGGCCGCCGTGGGGCTGCCCGTCGTCGATCGGGACCCCGTCGTCGTCGAGGAGCTCGGCGCCGAACCAGGCGTTCTCGTACATGAAGTAGATCACGGCCGTGAACGACACGCCGAGCGTGATCCACACCACCGTCCAGCCCAGCGCCTCCTTGGCGCTGACCTCGTGGGCGTTCTTGTGAAAGACGCCCAGATCGAGGGCGAGCATCACCGCCACGATCGCCAGGAAGCCGACCCACATCCAGGTCATCGCGGCAGCATTGGAGCTGTCGCCCCGGAACACAAGCCCCCGTTCTCACGAATCGTCGGGGAGTCGCGCCAGATGGTCGTCGCACGAGCGACGCCAACCATCGAGGGCGGCGCCGGCGTCGAGGGCGAGCTGATGGCAGACCTCGTATGCACGACGCGCCTTGTCCGCGAGCGCCGCGGCGGGCCCCTGCAACGCCTCGCCCGCCTCCGGGCTGATCCGCTCCGCGTGCGCGCCTCTCAGCGAGTCCATCGTGCGCTGCAGGATCGCCCCGTGGAGGGCGACCGCGATCGCCTGGTCTCCCGAGCTCCCGCGGCGCGCGTGTCGCCGGAGCTCTGCGGCCTGGGCCAGCGCTTGCTGCCGCTGCTCCATCCAGGGCACGAAGATCTGACCTGCCCACGCGGGTCCGTCGGCCTCGGGGAGCTCGGGGAGGGCTTCGGCGATCGCCAGGAGGCGAACCACCGCGGTGCTCTCGATCTGCGGGAACGCGGGCCATCCCTCGAGTCGCAGCACCTCCGACGGCTCCTCCGGTTCGGCCCGTGACTCCGGCCCACAGGCGATCGCGAGGAGGACTACGAAGAGAGGAAGGGAGCGCACGGCTCCATCCTGCTATGGCCGCGCGCAAGGCGCGACAAACTCGACGGCGAGCCTCAGCGGAGCTCGGGAGGCGCGTCCTGAGGCCGCCCGATGTAGAGCATGATTCCAGTGGCGGGCCCCTGATCACTGCTGGTCAGGAAGAGGCCGAACTTGCCGACTTCGCCCTGGTAGAGCGAGCGCCCATCGAAGGAGAAGTACTGGCGACCGTCGCGGAAGGAGACCACCCAGAAATCACGAGTCGCCGTGAGGCGAATCGGCGTATCGGCCTCGGCGTCGACGATCCCTTTGACCAGGAACACCATTGGTACCGCATCGCCCTGCTTGAACTCGAACCATACGACCTCCTCGCGCTCCGCGGCCGCGAGCTGCGACGGCGAGGCTTGGGCGAAACGGATTCGGGGTCCCTGCGGCGCGCCGCAGGCGGAGAGGCTCGTGATTGCGAGGAACGCGAGCAGAACGCCTTGGAGAGTTGGAGCGATGCGCATTCGCTGACGCTAGGACGCCGTCGGCACGAGTCAATCGGAATGTACGTAACGGTTCAATCGAGGACCCGCCCGAGAATCCGTTCGTTCCATGTCTGTCTCTGAACCGAGAATGGCTTCGGTGCCGCCTCGATATGTGCGAACTACGTGCGGCGCCGTAATCGGAGTGACTGGAAGGCCTACTGGAAAGCTCAGGGCAGAGAGTCGCTTGGCTGGGACCGAGAACTCGAGCACGCCCAGACGCTCCAACGGATCGCGGATCGCGGAGGTTGGATTGCCGGCCGATGTGGAAGCGCTGTCGATCCGAAAGGACACATCCGTGCCGAGCGAGGTGCCGTTGCTACGAGCCTGGTGCAGCGAGCCGGGGTCAGACCCGGTCCAGTGGACACCACCTGACGGCGTCGGGCGGGAGGGCCGCATCCTGCTACGCTCACGCTCGATGGGCGACAAAGACGCTGGCTTCAACAACCCCTTCGCGGCGCTTCAGGGCCTCGGCAAGGACCTGCCCAAGCAGGAGAAGAAGCCCGAGACCGCCGAGGCGAAGACTCCGGCGGGGCCAGCGCCATTGACCGGGAAGATCGTGCTCCGGCGCGAGAAGAAGGGCCGCGGCGGGAAGACCGTCACCCGCGTCAGCGGGCTGCCCTCGTCGCGGCTCGACGAGCTCTGCAGGAAGATGAAGAAGGGACTCGGCTGCGGCGCGAAGGTCGAAGGCGAAGACCTGGTCTTGCTCGGCGAGCTGACCGAGCGCGGCGCCGAGTGGCTGAAGGGTGCCGGCGCGACTCAGGTCGTCATCGGCAACTGACCCTCAGGCCAGCGCCTCGATCCGCGCGGGGACGAACTTGTGCTGAGGCGTTCCGACGAAGGGGTCGCGCATGGCGGTCTCCGTCAGGAGGTTCGGTGCGACACCGCCCATCTCGTCGGTCGCCGTGTCGAGACCGAGCCCGTTGGGGAGCGAGACGTGACCCGCGCGCATCACGTCGGTGACGGAGACCCGAACGACCACCGAGCCGCGTCGGGTGGTGAGGCGAACCGCGTCGCCGTCGCCGATGCCCAGCGCTTCCGCGTCCGCGGGCGACATGCGGAGCGCCCCCTCGGCGTCCTTCTTCCGCCACGCGGAGTCGCGCACGATGGTGTTCGCGGTGAAGGCGCGACGCTCGCCTGCGGAGAGCACGAAGGGGTACTCCGCGTCGAGCGGACCGGGACCGTCGGCCAGGCCTCGGACCTCGTCGAGGAGATCGTCGAGCGCGAGGTGGATCTTCTCGTCGGGCGTTCCGACGCGACCGAGCACCACCTCCCACGGCTCCTCGGAGAAGACGAAACCGCTCGGGCTCTCGAGCATGGTCTCGAAGAGACGCACGGCCACCTCGAGCGGTGAACCCTCGAAGCCCGCGCGAGCGAGCGCGGCGGGTGAGGTCATGGCCGCCTTGGCCGCGAGCGCGAGCAGCACCGCGCCCTCGGCCTGCCCCTCGGGCAGCTCCGGGCCCAAGGTGCGGTAGAGATAGGCCGGCGCGTAGGGTGCCTTTCGTGGGTCCATCGCGACCTTCATCAGCGCGGTGGCGTAAGGGCGCAGTCCTTCTTTCGCTGCCGTCGTCAGCATCGCCACCACGTCGTCGTCGAGCGCACCCAGCGCTTCGGTCAGGCGCGTGTGGATCTCCGCCTCGGGCAGCGGCCCTTCGGCGGGCTCGAGGAGCGCGCGACGCAGGTGGAAGTAGTTCTTCGGGAACTCGAAGTTGAAGAAGGTCGCCTCCGCCTTCTCGAACTGGGTCGTCGCCGGCAGCACGTAGTCGGCGAGCTTCGCGGTCTCGGTCATCGCGACGTCGATCACCACGAGCGTGTCGAGCGCGAGCAGCGCCTCGTGCATGCGGGGCGTGTCGGCGAGCGAGTGAGCGGGGTTGGCCGCCTCCACGATCATCGCCCGGAAGCGCTTCTCGTGGTCGGTGAGGATCTCGTCCGCGATGCTGTTGCAGGGCACGAGCCCGCCCACGATGCGCGCGCCGGTGACCGGGCTGTCACGCTTGTGGCTCCCGTCGGCGATCGGCTGGAGCGGCGTGGGTGAGTAGTGGGTGCCCTTGCGGCCGAAGTTGCCGGTGAGCAGCCAGATCAGTCGATGGAGGTAGCTCACGAGCGTGGAGTGCCGGTTCATCTGGACCCCGAGGTCCTCGTAGCTCGCGAACGACTCCGCTTCCCCGATCACCCGCGCGGCGCGGCGAATCAGCGCCTCGCCCACGCCGCAGATGGCGGCGTAGGCCGACACGTCGACCGGACCGAGAGTGGCCACCACCGCGTCGAACCCCGTCGCTCGCTCCTCCAGGAACGCCGAGTCCGTCAGGCCCTCTTCGAGCAACACCGCGACGATCGCCGCCAGCAGCCACGCGTCGGTGCCCGGGTTCACCTGCAGGTGGATGTCCGCGAGCTCGGCAGTCTTCGTTCGTCGCGGGTCGACGACGATCATCGTCCGCTGCGGATCGCGCGAGAGCTCCTTCAGGGTCACCCGCGCCCGGGCGATGCCGTGCGAGAACCACGGGTTCTTGCCCAGGAACATCCCGACCTGGCAGTGCTCGAAGTCGCCGCGGGTCTGCGTGCCGACCATTCGGTGGCTCACCCAGAACTCACCGGTCTTCTCCTGCGCGAGCGCGCTCGACCGGTAGCGCGATCCGAGCGCGCGGCGCGTGGCGACCGAGTACGCGCCGGGCAGGTGGTTCCCCTGGCCGCCGCCGCCGTAATAGAAGATCGACTCACCGCCGTGCTCGTCCCGGAGAGCCGCGAGCCGCTCGGCGACCTCGCGGATGGCCGTGTCCCAGTCGATCGGCTCGTGCGTTCCATCCGCGCGCTTCCGCATCGGCTGGAGCAGCCGATCCGGTCCGTTCTGGTAGTGGTCGAGCCGGTGCGGCTTCTCGCAGGCATAGCCCTGGCTCGCCGGGTGGGCCTTGTCGCCGCGGAAGCGAATCAGGTGTCGGCCGTCGAGCTGGACCTCGATGCCGCAGTTGCACTCACAGAGGATGCAGGCCGTCTTCTGCCACGGCTTGCTGCGGGAGGTGGACGGCTGACCCATGGGTCGACGCTAGACAATCTGGTCTCTTTATGCAACCACATTGGCGCCCATGCACCGCGGCTACGACGACCCCCACTGCGCCATCGCGCGCTCGCTCGAGATCCTCGGCGATGGTTGGACGCTGATGATCCTGCGCGAGGCCTTTCTCGGCACCCGTCGCTTCGCGGACTTCGAGAGGCACCTGCGGATCTCGAAGAACGTGCTGTCCAAGCGGCTGGCCCATCTGGTCGACGAGGGCGTGTTCACCAAGGTGGACGCGGGCCAGTTCGGCGCTCGCTACGAGTACCGCCTGACGTCGAAGGGCAAGGACCTGCTGACCGTATTCACCGCGCTCCGGCAGTGGGGTGACCGCTGGGTCTTCGGTGAGGAGCGCGAGCCAATGCTGGTGCACGACCGGCAGACCGGTTCGCCGATCCTGCCCGTGCGCATTCGCCGCGCCGACGGAACCCCGATCCCGAGCCGGGATCTGGAGCTGCGACCGGGCCCCGGCGCGAGCGACGCCCAGCTGGAGCGCTGGCACGCGAGCCAAGACGACTGAGCCCCGAGGGGCATGGAGACGACATGAAGACACGCATCACCGAGCTCTTCGGCATCGAGCACCCCATCGTGCAGGGCGGCATGCACTACGTCGGCTTCGCCGAGCTGGCCGCGGCGGTCAGTGAGGCTGGCGGGCTCGGCATCATCACCGGGCTGACCCAGAAGACGCCGGACGATCTCGCCACCGAGATCGCCAAGTGCAAGACGCTCACGGACAAGCCCTTCGGCGTGAACCTGACGTTCCTTCCGACGCTCACTCAGCCCGACTACCCGGGCTACGTCCGCGCGATCCTCGAGGGCGGCGTAACCGTGGTCGAGACCGCCGGCAACAACCCGGCCCAGGTGCTCCCGCCGCTGAAGGAGGCCGGCATCAAGGTCATCCACAAGTGCACCAGCATCCGGCACGCGCTCAAGGCGCAGTCCATCGGCTGCGACGCCGTGAGCGTCGATGGCTTCGAGTGCGGCGGCCACCCGGGCGAAGACGACATCCCCAACTTCATCCTGCTGCCGCGCGCGGCGGAGGAGCTCGAGATCCCCTTCGTCGCCAGCGGCGGCATGGCCGACGGACGGAGCCTGGTCGCGTCGCTCGCGCTCGGCGCCGACGGCATCAACATGGGCACCCGCTTCATCGCCACGAAGGAGGCGCCGGTCCACGAGAACGTGAAGGAGGCGATCCTCCGCGCGACCGAGCTCGACACGCGCCTGATCATGCGACCGCTGCGGAACACCGAGCGGGTGCTCTCCAACGCCGCCGTCGAACGCCTACTCGAGAAGGAGAAGGACCTCGGCGACGCGCTGACCATCCAGGACATCCTCCCGGAGGTCGCGGGCGTCTACCCGAAGGTGATGATGGAAGGCGAGATGGACGCTGGCGCGTGGTCCTGCGGGATGGTGGTCGGCTTGATCCGCGACATCCCGACCGTGAAGGAGCTCGTCGACCGCATCATGGCCGAAGCGAACGCCATCATCCGGGAACGCTTCGCCACGATGCTCGGCTGACGCTGTACGCTGCGGCGGATGGATGACCGCGCCGCCGCGCTCGACGCGCTCGCCCGCTGGAAGGCCCAGCGCTCGTGGGCGCGAGCCGATCCGGGGTCGCTGGCGATCGCGAAGGTGGAGCCGGTCGGCCCGGTGCAGGTCGTGCTCACCTCCGTCTACGAGGCGCGGGGCGTGCGCTATCGGCTGGAGGCTGCGCCGTCGCGACCGAGCCTCAACGAGCCAGGGCCGGATCCGTGGGCCATCGACATTCCGCTCCCTGCGGACCCGCCGGTGGGCCACGAGGCGAGCGCCGTCGTTCCCGGCGTCCGAGTCCACATGGACTGCGGGCTCTGCTCGGGTATGGGGGACATGACCTGCACTCGCTGCGACGGGGCGGGGCGGATCCAGCACGGCAAGCACTCGCAAGCCTGCTTCCAATGCAACGGTCGGGGTCACGTCCAGTGCCCGCAGTGCGTCGGCTCCGGCGGGCTCTACGGTCACCCGACCGCCTGGGCGCGGATCGAGGAGTGTCAGGTCATCCGCGTGCACGAGTCCGACGAGCTGCCCAACGCGGTCTTCCTCGCGCTCAACGAGGGCGACCACGGCGGCGAGACGATGCACGAGCAGCGCGGCGCTCACATCGAGGACCTCGTGCGGCAGGGCGGCTACCGCGACGCCGCGGGCTCGAGCGACCCACTGCGAGTCCTGGTTCGGAAGCTCTGCGAGCACCCCGGTGTACCCGATGGTGGCCGCGTGCTGCACCAGCACCTCCGGCTGAGCCGAGTCGCGGCCTGGGAGGTGGGCCTGGAGAACGGCTCCACCCTGTGGGTCTTCGGTGACCCTCCGCGCGTGAGCCCGGCGGGCGCGCTCCCCTCCACCACCCTGCGCGTCGCCAAGGTCGTCCCCGCGGTGGTGGCTGCGGGCGCCGCGGCCTTCGCCGCCTACTGGCTCCTCGGTCGCTGACCCTCAGAGCGAGCGGAGGAACGCGAGCAGCGCGTCGCGCTGACCGTCCGAGAGCGCCTCGTAGGCGTCGCGCGCGGCGTCCGCTTCGCCGCCGTGCCAGCGGATGGCTTCGTCGATCGTGCGTGCGCGCCCGTCGTGCAGGTAGGCCTCGCCACCTGCGACGCCCGCGCTCTTGCCGAGACCCCAGAGCGGCGTGGTGCGCCATTCCTGCGGATCCGCGTCACCGTCGATCAAGGTGTCGGCGAGCCCCGGCCCCATGTCGTGGAGCAGGAGGTCGGTGTACGGGTGAATGGTCTGCTGGCGGAGCTCCGCGAGCGGCGCGTAGGGGCTCGTCTCGAAGGTCTGCACGTGACAGCTCGCGCAGCCGAGCTCCATGAAGACCGTCTCCCCAGCGCCGTCGTGGGCGCCCTGCGGGCGCACGCCCAACAAGGCGATGTAGAGCGTGAGCGCGTCCAGGCTCTCGTCGGAGAGGGGGCTGGTGTCGCCGCCGCAGCCGTCGCCGACGCAGTCGTGGGCCGGGAAGACGCTGGTGGTGACGCCCATGTCGGTCTGGAGCGCGGCGGCGATCTGCTGACGGATCGTCGGCTGGCTCGCCTTGTAGCCGAAGCGGCCCAGCCGCAGCGGACCGCCGATCTCGCGCACGACGTGCATGCGACCGGAGATGCCGTCGCCGTCGCCGTCGTCGGGATCGGCCAGCGCCGCGATGAGCGTCTCCGGGATGGCCTCGAGCAAGCCCATGCCCACGAGCTGCGGGGAGATGCGTCCGGAGACGTGCGCGGGCGCGTCGCCCTCGTAGACGAAGGTCGGCGACCGAAGACCGTCCGCCTCGACCCACTCGCCGAGGCGGACGTTGCCCTCGGACGAGCTGCCGCTCGGCTGGAGCACCGCCCCACGGAGCGCGTCGGGTCCGCCGTCGGCGGCGCCCACCTTGAAGACCCACTGCGGGAGCGGCTGACCGACCTCCGCCGGGAGCGCGCGACCGTTGCGGACGTGGCAGCTCGTGCAGCTCGTGTTGATGTACGCGTCGCCGGCGAGCCCCATGGTCTCTTCGAGCGGCGGATTGCCGGTCGGGTTCTCGTCGTGGGTTCCGTCGAGCACGCTCGAATGGATCAGCCGGCGCCCCTGCATGAAGGGCTGCGCGTTCTCCGGCGCGGTGTTCGTCGCCATCTGCAGGAAGAGGTTGTCCGGTTCGTTCGACTCGTTGCGGTGGGTCGTCGTGCCTCCGCCGAGTCGCCGCTCGACCGGGACCGGCACCGAGTCGGCGGACACGCCGTTCAGCGCGCAGCAGCCGGGCTCGGCTTCGGGACCGGTGGCCTCCCAGGGCACCAGGCCCTCGCCGACGACGTAGAGGAAGGTGGTCCCGTAGTAGTTCTCGCGGCCGTTGTTCGGCGACTCGAGGAACTGGCTGATCTCGATCTCGATCCGCTGACCGACGGCCAGATCGTCGAAGGCGCACGTGAGCGGGTGCTGATAGTGGGTGACCGTCTTCCGGTAGTGGAAGGTCTGGTCGGGATCGGCGGCGGCGTACGCGCCCGGGTCCATCGGCGAGCCATCGGGATGGACCGGCTCGAGGGGACCGTTGTCGCAATACTCGGCGACGGTGTTCCGGCCCATGAAGAAGAGCCGGGCCTCGCGCGCGTCGAGCTTGTGCGGGGTCACGACGTCGAAGCGGATCTCGCTGCCGCCATGACCCACCGTGTCGGTCACGGTGACGCCGATGGTCCGGTCTTCCCAGTACCAGGTGAGGTAGTGCTCGTAGATCTCGAAGCCCGGGCCGGTCTCTCGCGCGTGGCGGTCGCGGCCGCGATCGGCGAAGCGGGTGATCAGCGCGCTGCCGGTGTCCTCGGAGAGCGCAGGGTTCAGCGGGGTCGACGGCCCGAAGAGCGGCTCCACCCCTGGCGGCGTCTCACCCCCGAGGTCGGGCGACGCGCCGTCCGGAAGCGGGCCCGAGTCCACGGTGGGGTCGATCGCCCCGTCCATGCCGGGACCGGCGTCCGGGGCATCGTCCGCGGGATCGGAGCAGGCGGCGAGACAGAGAACGGTGAGGAACGTGAGGGTGCGCATCGGTCGACTCCCGTAGCCATGCTCCCCGATCGGCTACCTCGTGACCGTAACCGACGCGTCGCGAGACCGGACCGGGGCAATGCGCGCCACCGCGGCAGAAGGTGGGCGAAGACCGATCCTTTGGCGTACCGTGATCGAGTGAACCACGTTCTCCGTGCCATCGGCCCCTCGCTCCTGGTCTTCGCCCTCGTCGGCTGTTCATGTGACGGAGGCGGCGGGGACGGGGACGGAGAAGGCGACGACACGGACGCGACGATGGGCGACGGCTCGATGTCGATGACCGACGGCGCCACCCGGGACTTCGGCGGTGGGGGTCGCGACATCGGCCCATTGCCCGACGGCACGATGGGCCCCGAGGTCTGCGACGGGATCGACAACGACCTCAACGGGGTCATCGACGACGTCGACGAGGGCGGCGACGGGATCTGCGATTGCCTGATCATCGCGACGCTCGGTGAGCCCGGCGAGTGGGGCGACGGCGACGTCTTCGCGACCTGGCTCGACGAGCGCAGCGACATCGGCGCGACGGCGCTGGGCGACACCACGCTCACGCCGGAGCTGCTCGAGCCCTACCAAGTCATCGTCGCGCAGGACCTTCGTGGGCGTGCGTACTCCGACGCCGAGGTCGACGCGCTGCGCGGTTGGCTGGAGAGCGGCGGCGGTCTCATGACCTTGATCGGCTACGGCAGCCCGGACGAACGGACGAACGTGAACCAGCTCCTCGCGCCCAGCGGTCTGCAGTACGACGCCACTCCCATCCTGGCGGGCTCACCGACGGTCCCGGTGACCGGGTGGGAGACCCACCCCGTGTCGGAGATGGTCACCCAGGTGGGCGTCGACAACGGCTACGAGGTGGTCGGCGAGGGCGACGTCGTCGCTCGGGAAGGTGGCTTCGTCGTGCTGCGAGCGGCGACGCTCGGCGAAGGCAAGGTTCTCGTCTGGGGAGACGAGTGGATCACCTACGACTCGGAGTGGAACGACCATCCGGAGTACGAGCTCGAGCGCTTCTGGCTGAACGCGATCAAGTGGCTCACGCCCGAGACCGAGTGCCAGGTGCCGATCCTCATCTGAGTCGCCCAGAAGCGGTGGTCCTCGCAGGACGGCATCCTCTCGATCGGTGGGTGGAGCTCGCAGGGGTGGGCGTCCTCGGCGCGCCACGGACCGCCAAGCAACGATGGGAGCGAGCCGTGGCGGCGATGCTGGCGGGCTTCGGTCGAGCCCGGTACACGCGAGACCGTGACGGGAACGCGGGGCGCGCTATGGTCGGGACGATGGTTCGCGCCCTGACGATCCTGGCCTGCCTCGGAGTGGGCTGCGCGGCGGCGAACCCCTCGTGGGAGGGGGGCTCGACCACGCCGGAGCACCGGACCGATCTGGCCGCGGGCGCGGCGGTGCGGGTGCCGGTCGGGAACATGCGCGAGCATGGACCGGCGGAGAGCAGCTACCGGCAGGTCGCCGAGAGCGGCGGCATGGTGCCCGTGGCGATGGGTCGCTACGGCCTGGACCGCTTCGACCTCGGGTTGATGGTCGCGGGTCCGATGGTGCGCCTCGACCTCCGGCGCGAGATCGTGCTGGCCAACGGCTCGACGCGGAAGGCGTTGATCTTCGCGGTGTCGCCCTTCGCCGGCGCGATCCCGGACGACGACGACCGCGGCTCCGGTGCGCGCTTCGGCGGCGAGGTGCGCGCCGCCTACGGCGCGGACATCGGCGGGCTCTACGACGCGTGGATCGGGGTGCGGCTCGGGGTCGAGCACGCGCGCGGCGAGCTACAGCTCCGCGGCGACTACGAGCTGGCCACGGGAACCGCCCTCCGCGCCGGCGCAGTGATCGGCATGGCCGCCGGGTTCCGGCGGCTGCATGCCTTCGTCGAGGTCACCGCGTGGGCGGAAGGCTGGTTCGCGAGCCATGGCGATCTGGACCTGAACCGCTTCGGCCTGGTGCTCACACCGAGCTTCGGCTTCCGCGTTCGGATCTAGAGCCGGCGGGGCTTGTCGCCCTCCTGGAAGAACGAGAGGGTGTGGCCGTCGGGGTCTTCGAAGTCGACGGACCAACCGCCGGGGGCTTCGGTGACGCCGGTGATCAGCGTGACCCCGCCTCGGGCGAGCGAATCGGCGAGGTCGTCGATGCCCCCTTTGTCGAGTCCGAAGACGATCTGGGGGGTGGTCCCGCTCTTGGACTCGCCCTGGAAGAACACCAGCGTCACGGCACCGTTCATCAAGCGGGTCTGGAGGTAGGTGAACTCACCCTCCCCGTCACGCTCGAGGGCGATGTCCACGACGTCCCGGTAGAAACGCTCGGTCCGGTCGAGATCCGCCACCATGAAGACGATGGCCATGTCCTGAAGCTTCGAGTTGAAAAGCATGCGATCTCCTTTCGCTACTCCCCGGTTGCCGAGGGTGGGCCGAACGTGAGCGAGAAAATGACCTCACTCCACGAAGAGCAGGAGGTGACCGTCCGGGTCGTGCGTGCCGACCACCCGGCCGCCCTGATGGCGAGCCGCTGCGTCGATCAGGGGCGCGCGCCGACGACCGTCGGTCGATGGCGCCGGCGGCTGCGGGGCCAGGTCGTCGTCACCGATGCCTCGGAGCACGCGACGGAAGGCGCTGAGCCGCTGGCGGAAGGCCTGGTCCGAGATGCCCAGCAGATAGAGCAACTCCTCGCGCCGGAGGTCGGCCGAGAGAAGCGTCGCGAGGCGCCGGAGCGACTTCGGTAGGCGCGCCAGCGCCGCGGGTGAGAGCCGGCGAGCGGCCATCGGCTCCGTATCGGGCACGGACGCGGTCTCCTCACGGGCTCGCCGACGGGCGGCGGTTCGCGCGACGAAGGCCGCGTGCTTGCGAAGCGCTCCCCTCATCCAGGCTTGGCGCGCCGGCGTCTCCCAGTCGTCGATTCCCCGACCGAGCGCACGGGTCAGGACGTCGTGCACCAGATCGGCCGCCGACTCGGGCCCCGTCGCGTATCGCTCGGCGACCCGCAGCCACACCCGATACACGCTCGCCGGGAGTGCCCTGGTCGAACGCCGCGCATGTCCCTCGGGGGTCATTTCAGGGGACCAATGGAGCGGTCGGCGGACCCGAAGTCAAGATCGGCCTGCCGCGGGAGCAGCTCGATCGACAATTGGCCGGTTTTCGTCGATTCACGGCGCCCGGGCGTCCCCCGTCGGCCGGGGATGGTGAACGAAGCCCGCCCTGGAGCTCGTCGATTGCCGCGATTTTCCCGGGCCATCGGCTATGCTGCGCCCATGCCGAGCCTGAAGTGGATCGTGGCGGAGGGGCGACCCCACACGTTCCCCATCTACAAGAAGATCACGACCATCGGCCGAGGCGGCGCGAACGACGTCGTGATCGAAGACTCGAGCCTCGAGACCAACCACGCCCAGATCGTCTTCGACGGCCGCGACTTCAACCTCACCGAGGTCGACAAGAAGGGCTCGGTGGTGGTCAACGGCAAGAAGCGCCGGAAGACCAAGATCTTCCACAACGACCGCATCGCCATGGGCGAGGTCGAGCTGATCTTCAGCGTCTACGACGGGGTCGAGCACGCCACCTCCGAGGCGGAGGACGATCGCAGCGCCGAGCTCGCGGGCATGATGAAGCTGAGCGAGTTCAACCGCCGGTTGCTCGAGATTCGATCCGTGCCGGAGCAGATCACCGCGCTCCTCGACGCGGTCATCGAGGTCACCCACGCGGCCAAGGGCTTCATCATCCTGACCCGCAACGACGAGCCGGAGATCGCCGCGGCCCGGAACCTCGACCAGAAGGACATCAGCGACGGCGTCCGCCACCTCTCGGACAGCATCATCCGCCGATGCATCGACACGCGGAAGCCGCTGATCGTCAGCGACGCGCTCCACGACTCGATGTTCGGCACCTCCGAGAGCGTCATGAGCCTGAAGCTCTGCTCGGTGATGGTCGCGCCGCTCATCTCGCAGGGGCAGCTGCTCGGGTTGATCTACGTCGGCAACGACAACGTGGTGAGCCTCTTCGAAGACTCGTCCCTCGACATCCTGACCATCTTCGCCGGGCAGGCGTCGCTGATCCTCCAGAACGCGATGCTCATGGACGAGGTCGTCATGGACCGCGACCGGATGGCCGGCGAGCTCGACGTGAAGAAGTTCGGCGACATCATCGGGTCCTGCCCGAGCCTCCTCGAGGTCTTCAACAAGGTCGAGAAGGTCGCGAGCGCGAACATCAACGTGCTCATCACGGGCGAGACCGGCACCGGCAAGGAGCTCATCGCCCGCGAGATCCACCGGCGGTCGCCACGCAAGGACCAGCCCTTCGTGGTCGTGAACTGCGGCGCGATCCCCGAGAACCTGATGGAGTCGGAGCTCTTCGGTCACGTGCGCGGTGCCTTCACCGGCGCGGTCGCGACGCGCGACGGCAAGTTCCAGCAGGCCGACAAGGGGACGCTCTTCCTCGACGAGATCGGGGAGATGCCGCTCTCGCTGCAGGTGAAGCTGCTGCGCGCGATCCAGGAGCGCGTGGTGATGAAGGTCGGCGACTCGAAGCCGCAGTCGGTCGACATCCGTGTCGTCGCGGCGACCAACCGCGACCTCGAGGTGGAGATCCAGAACAACGCCTTCCGCGAGGATCTCTTCTACCGGCTCAACGTCGTGAACCTCCATCTGCCGCCGCTCCGCGAGCGTGGGGACGACGTGGTGGTCATCGCGAAGTACCTGCTCAACAAGTACTCGCAGGAGTACGGCTCGCAGGTGAAGGGCTTCACGCCCGGCGCGCTCGCTGCGATGCGGAAGTACAACTGGCCCGGCAACGTCCGGCAGCTCGAGAACCGCATCAAGAAGGCGATCGTCCTGGCCGACAAGACACTCGTCGGGAGCGAGGACCTCGACCTCTTCCCAGAGGCCCTCAAGCCGGTCGCACCGCTCAGCGAAGCCCGCGAGGACTTCACCCGCCGCTACATTCTCGAGATCCTCGAGCGCAACGACGGAAACCGGACCAAGACGGCGCGCGATCTGGGCGTCGATCCGCGCACCATCTTCCGCTACCTCGAGCGCGAGCCGGATGCCCCGGAACCGGGACGCGCTCGCGACTGACCGAACCCGGACGTGCACCGGCCCGGGATCCCGGACATTTTTGTCGGACCGGATCCGCTGACGATGAAGTCACCGCGAGAAAAACCCAATGATTCCGAAACCAGGAGTCCTGGCACATCGGTTGCTTTTTCCATGGGCATGGGCTCGGTGCGCGCTTCGAAGACGCTCGCCCTTCCCATCCTCGCGATGCTCCTCACCCCCCTCACCACCGGCTGCCTGATCACGGATCCGATCGACATCCCGGAGGACGTGAACTACCCGCCGTCGATCGTGAGCGACACGGCGGCGCCCGAGCCCCGCTACCCGATCGAGGAGATCGTCACGCTCGACCGCGACGTCGACGAGTCGCTGACCTTCGCCGTCATCGTTCGCGATCCGAACTTCGATGACGACCTCGACTACGAGGTCTACTTGAACTTCGATCCGGACGCGCCCCTGACGCTGGTCGACTTCGGCAAGGTCGAAGTCACGGAGAGCCTCGAGCGTCCGCTGGCTTTCACGGTCAACAACCTCGCACTCTTCCCCCGTGGGCAGTGCCACAAGCTGGAGCTACGGGTGTCGGAAGACTTCGAAGGCGGAGGCACTCCCACCGTTCCAGGCGACATCGACATCGCCGTCTGGTGGATCAACTCCCTCTCGGAAGACGGCACACCCACCGACCTCGCGACATGCCCCGACTGACTTCGAACCGACGCTGGATTCTCGCGCTCGGAGCGGTGGTGCTCACGGGCTGCGGACTGGTGGGCCTCGACCCCGAGGTCCAGAACGTCTGCTCGAACGACTCCGAATGCGGCGCGTACAGCTGCGACTCCGACCGTGGCCTGTGCGTCGCCGACGTCACCACGCCCTACACCATGGTCCTCGAGGTCACCCCGAACGCCGCGACCGATAGCGCGCTGCCGACCTGGCGCAGCGGCGACGTGGTCTTCGAAGGGCCGCGCGAGTGGCCGGTGCGCCTCGACGCCTATGTCGAGCTCCGCGGCACAGTGCGCTGGGGCGGAGAGCGGGTCGACGCCGAGCTCATCTTCAGCCGACCCGGCCTCGAGGGCCGGCCGGTCCAGCGGCTGCGGACCAACACCTTCGGTGAAGCGCGCGTGGCGGACGATCAGGAATACGACTTCGCCATTCGCCTTCCCGCCGGCGCGACGTTCACGGTCGAGGTCCGGCCGAGCTCGACCATGCGCCCCGACGGCAGCTGGCTGACCACGCTTCCGCCGCTCTACTTCACGCCGCCGGCGCTGCCCGTCGCGGAGCCCGGCATCGCCGCTCAGATCCTCTACCAGCCCTTCGACTACCCGGAGGGGCTCGCGACGGACTGCTCGCGAGAGGTTCGCGCGGGCTGCACCCTCGCCGGCTCGGTGCTCGCGATGGAGGACGGCGCGCCGCAGCCGCAGGAAGGCCTGCAGGTGCGCGCCGTCGACGCGGAAGGTCGCGTGGTCTCGTCGGCGGCCTTCACCGACGAGGACGGTCTCTTCTCGCTGGTGCTCGGCCCGAACGTCGAGAGCTACCTCATCCGCGTCAGCGCCTCGAGCGACCGACCGCTCTTCCCGACCATCAAGGTCGACCCGGCGTTCCTGACCGAAGAGTTCACCATCCGCGTGCCGACCACGCAGGTCATCGAGTACGAGGGCCGCGTCGAGGCGCCGAACGAGGATCCGGTCGCCGGCGCCACCATCACCTTCCGCACCGACTCGGTGACGGACCCGACCACCGGGATCGCGGGGAGCTTCGAGACCACCGCGACCTCGGGCGAAGACGGCCGCTTCGCCGCGACCCTTCTGGCGGGCGACTACGAGGTCGTCGTCACCCCGCTCTCCGGTCAGCTCACGGTGCTCACCGAGGAGCTCTCGATCACGTCCAGCGAGGGCGTGGACATCCTGCGTGGCCAGCTCTTCACGCTGAAGCGCGCGAGTCAGCTCGGCGCGAGCATCACCGACTTCGCCGGCCGGCAGGTCGCCTCGGCCACCGTCGCCGCCTCGGCGCTCGCGCGCCCCTTCGAGGGTCTACCGGCGAGCGAGTTCAACCGGACCCAGATGGCCACCGCCGACGAGACCGGCCAGGCCACCGTTCCGCTCGATGTCGGCGTGTACGACGTGACCTTCCGCGGCGGCAGCACCGCCGGCTACGCCTGGCGCGTCATGCCGGAGGTCGCCGTGCTCGATCCCGGAACCACGCTCATGGAGAGCATCGTTCTCCAGGCGCCCGTGCCGGTCACCGGCGACGTGCTCGGCCCCGACGAGCTGCCCCTGGTGGACGCCGAGGTCCGCGCCTTCGCGCGCACCGAGTCCGGCCGCTACGTCGAGATCGCCAGCGGCCGCACCGACGCGACCGGCAGCTACGAGCTGCTGCTCCCGCCGTCGATCGAGTGATGTAGTACACCGCCACAGAGGTTCTGACCGGTTGATCGCGGCCCTCGACCCCGATCTCGCCCGCCGACCTCCTTGAATAGGCTTCGGCCTGTCCTGCGTCGGCGCGGCGAACGACCTCGGGGCCGATCATCCACGCTGAACCAGTCAGAACCTCTGCGTCGGTGTACTAGCTACTCGGCGCAGTGCGCGCCGCAGAAGCTCCACCCACCGCCGGGCACCTCCCGCGGTGCGTTCTCCTCGAGGAAGCGAACGGCGTCGTCCACGTCGTCCGTGAGGTGGATGAGCTTCCCGTAGACGTGACCCTCCGCCAGCGCCTCGAGCACCGGGTAGATTGGCTTCTCCCGGGTCCAATACTCGGTGTCCAGGAAGACCATCGGGCTGGCCATGTCCTCGACCGTCCCGTAGTGGTTCTGCGCGGCGTCCTGGAAGATCTCCTGGATCGTCCCCGCGCTCCCCGGCGCGTAGACGATGCCGTGAGAGGCGACGCTGATCAGGCCATCCTCGCGGACGCTGTTGGCGAAGTACTTGGCGACGTGGGTCGCGAAGAGGTTCGGCGGCTCGTGACCGTAGAGGAAGGTCGGGATCCCGAGGCTCTGCCCGCAGCGATCGTCGACGGGGTGTGCCTCGCGCGCTCGGAAGGCGGCGGCGAGCCACTCGCGGTCCTTGTAGCTCGGCGCCTCGGCCAGGATGCGGAGTCCGTCGGCGAGCTCGGCGTCGTCGCGGTGCGCGAAGTGCGCGCCGACGTGGGTCGCCTCCATCGCGCCGGGACCACCCCCGCTGACCAGGAAGAAGCCCTTCTCCGCCAGCGTGCGGCTCATGCGAGCGACGGCTGCGAAGCGTGGGTGGTCCCGCTCCATCGAGTGGCCGCCCATCACGGCGACCACCGGCGCGTCGATCCCCTCGAGGAGGGTCTCCATCGCGTCGGTCATCGCGTGGTCGTGCAGACGCCGCGCGAGCGCCTCGAGCACCGAACTCGGGAACTGGCGACCGGTGAGGGCCCAGTGCCGATAGATTTGCGCGTCCGGGGTATCGCAGTAGGTGCAAGGATCCGTCGGGTCGAACCCCTCGAAGAGCTCGTCGGGCGTGTAGAGGCGGTTTCGATAGGGATCGAAGGGCAGGTCGCCGATGCGCGGGAAGACCAGCGCTCCGCGGCAGACCACGTCGGCGATGACCGCGTGGCTGAGCTTGCATCCCAGGAAGACCGCGCCCTCGACCTCGTGCTCGCTCAGCCGGCCTTCGACCGACCGCAGATCGAGCCCGTTGAAGACGATCACACCGAGCGGCCCGGAGGCCTCCAGGAGGTGGCGCGCCACCTCGACATCGTGAACCTCACGCATCCCGCCCTTGTACCAGAGCGGCGCCAGCTCAGTCCTTCACGAGCATCTTCCGGGGCACGTTCGCGAGCAGCTCCGGACCGTCCTCACCGATGGCGATGCTCTCGGTGATCTCGAAGCCCATGTCGTCCATCCAAAGGCCGGTCATGAAGTGGAAGGTCATGCCCTTCTGGAGGATGGTCCGGTCACCCGGCCGCAGCGAGCAGGTGCGCTCGCCCCAATCCGGCGGGTAGGAGAGCCCGATGGGGTAGCCGGTGCGGTTGTCCTTGATGATGTCGTACTTCCGCAGCACCTCGAAGAAGGCGATGGCGATGTCCTCGCAGAGGTTGCCGACCTTCGCCGCCTCCAGGCCCGCGTCCATCCCCTCGAGGACCGCCTTCTCCGCATCGAGGAACTTCTGGGTCGGCTTGCCCAAGAAGACCGTGCGCGAGAGGGGGCAGTGGTAGCGCCGGAAGCAACCCGAGATCTCGAAGAAGGTGCCTTCCCCGGTGACCATCTCCTTGTCGTCCCAGGTCAGATGCGGCGCGGCGGCGTCGGTGCCCGAGGGCAAGAGCGGCACGATGGCCGGGTAGTCGCCGCCGAACCCCCACTGCTCGTCGTAGCGAAGCGCGGCGTCGTAGATCTCGGCGACCAGATCGCACTTCCGCATCCCGGGTTCCGCCTTGTCGGCGATGCGTTCGTGCATCCGCTCGACGATCTTTCCGGCTTTGCGCATCCGGTCGAGCTCGGCGTCGGACTTCGGCCCACGCAGCCAGTTCACGAGGTTGGTGGCGTCGATGAGATCGTCCGGCAGCCCCTTGCTCAGCGCCTGGAAGCCACGCGCCGAGAACCAGTAGTTGTCCATCTCCACGCCGATGCGGCCGGTGTGCCAGCCACGGTCGGTCAGCTTCGCGGCGAGATAGTCCATCGGGTGGCGCTTGCTCGACTGAACGAAGTAGTCCGGGTACGCGATGATGTCCGGGTCCTGCATGTAGACCGTGCGCAGCGCGCCCTGCGCGTCTTGCTCGCGACCGAACCACACCGGCGGTCCCCACGGACCGATGATCACCGCCTGGTGCACGTAGAAGGACCAGCCGTCGTAGCCGGTCAGCCACGCCATGTTCGACGGGTCCGAGGTGATCAGCGTGTCGAGCCCACGCTTCTCCATGGCGTCGCGGACCTTGCGAAGGCGGGTCTCGTACTCGGCGTCGGAGAAGCGAAAGGTGTCGATGATGGCCATGGGTCCGCGTTGTAGCAGACGGCCCCTGGCCTCAGCGGTCGCGCCTCACTCGCAGAAGTCGAGCGTGGTGTCCGGCGCGAGCCAAGTGACCACGTTCAACCAGAACTGCGGAATCGCGGGCATGGTCGACCACTCCGAGTCGAACTCGATCCACTCGTCGCCGAAGAGCAACACCTGGCCGTCGCCGAGCGGACCGGCCACGCCGACGACCTGGTCGCCGATCATCGCCATCGGCACGATCGTCGCGCTGAGCTCGTCCGGCACCACCGTGCGCAGGCCGCCGTTGAAGGTGATCGGCGGGAGCACGTCGGTGCCGTCCATGTTCATCGTGGTCGGATGTGACACGAGCACCGCAGGGCCGTTCAGCGGACCTGCCGGCAGATCGTAGGTCGGCCCGAGCGCCGTGAGCAGCGAGACGTGGCGGTCCGCGGTCGCCCCCGAATCGTGGCCGGTCATCACCATCAGCCCGCCGCCGTCGTTCACCCACTGCGCCAGGGTCTCGGCCTCGGCTTCGGTGTAGAGGCGCTGCAGCCAGTCGACGACGACCAGGTCGAAGGTCTCGAGCTCCGCGCGCTGGAGCTCGGCCGCGTCGCTCGTCTGATGGAAGCGCGTGGCGATGGCGCCCTGGGTCTCGAGCCACGCCTGGAAGTTCGAGGACGCGAGCGCCCCGGGCGCGCCCATGATCCCGATGCGGCGGCAGCCATAGAGCTCGTCGCCCATACCCATGCCGGCGCCGGTGCACTCGTCCCACTCGCCGAACTCGGCGGCGCCCACACACGCCATCTCTCCCCATGCGCAGAGGCTCGACGAAGGCGTGGTCCCCGGCGGCAGGCAGCGCGAGGTCGACCCCGGCAAGCAAGAGCAACCCTCGTCGATGGTGTCGTCGCAGTCGTTGTCCAAACCATCGAAGCAGTCTTCGGTGGCGCGGCATTCCACGGACACACAGCCACCGAGGTCGCTCCCCATGTCGGTCGGGATCGGACCGCCGTCGGTGGTGCCCGCGTCGTCTTCGCCGCCACCCCCGTCGACGCCGGGCCCGCCGTCGATCGGGCGCTGGCAGGTGCCGTCCACGCAGACCTGGTCCAGCGGACACTCGGTCGTCGAGACGCACTCGTCGCCCGGATCGTCGTCGCAATCGCAGCCGACGATGGCGACCAGGGTCAGAGCGAGGGCGCGAGCGGCGGCGTACGGCTTCATGGAGCCCGATTCTACACGCCCTCTTTCGCTCGGCGTCTCGGTATCGCAACATCTGTCGATGCGCTCCTCGCTCACGCTCGCGGCTCTCCTCGTCATCGGGTGCGGCGATCCGGAGATGGGCACCGAGCGGCGCGACGCGTCCGCGCCCATCGACGCGGCCTCGGTGGACGCCGGCACGGACGTGGACGCCAGCGTGGAGACCGATGGCGGCGTGCCCGAGCTCGACGGGGGCCCGGTCTGCCCTCGGGCTCGAGTGATGGTCGCGGCCGGCGAGTACCTCAACATTCGCCCGGACCCGACCACCTCGATGGATCCCGTCGGTCGCCTCTTCGACGGCACCGTGGTCGAGGTGGTGGGCATGGCGCGCGGTGAGACCGTCTCGGGCAGCGACCTCTGGTACGAGATCACCGCGCCAGCGGGTGATGGCTTCATCCACTCGGCGTTCGCGGCCTGCACCGAGGACCCGATCCCCGAGGACGTCGGCTACTACCTGCCCTTCGCCTGCGGCGCGTCGGTGCGCGTCACGCAGGCCCCGGGCGGCGCGCTCAGCCACACCGGTCGCACCATGTACGCCTACGACTTCGGCGTGGGTCTCGACACGCCCATTCACGCGATGCGCGCCGGCACCGTCACCGCCATACGCACCACCACCCGCCCCGGCGACGACTGCTACGACGGCGGCGGCTCGGCCTGCGGCCCCTACGCCAACTGGGTCATCCTCCAGCACGCGGACGGGAACACCAGCGCATACAAGCACCTGAACTCGGCCACGGTCGCGGTGGGCGATTCGGTCGCGCAGGGGCAGGTCATCGGTCGCTCCGGCTCGACCGGCTACTCGACCGGTCCACACCTTCACCAGGAGCTCCGCGGGAACTGCCCAACGGAGATCTACTGCCAGACCATCCAGCTCACCTTCGCCGACGTCGGTCGCCCCACGGCCGGGGACACGGTGACCTCGGCGAACTGCCCCTGAGGTTCAGTCGGCGGTGAAGAGGATCCGCAGCGCGTCGTAGGCGGGCCGCGGGTTGCGGTCGACGTCGACGACGCCCCACCACTCTTCGTTGAAGGTCATGTCGGGGTGTGGACCGCCGCCCGGCGCCACGCCGCCGACGTCGTGCACGTTCGGGTCGCCGTCGCCGTCCTTCCACCACTCGTCGGACCACTCGAAGATGGTGCCGCCGAGGGCAACGCCGTCGGCGTGGCGTGCGGTGCTCTGGTTCAGGATGGCCTCCGTCAGCGTGCCGGTCGCGTCCGCCTGAGCGCCGACGTTCTCCATGCCGGTACGCGCATCCCACGCGTCGGCGCCGTACTCGCCGATGAACATCGGGCGAGCGCTGAGGTCCGCCCACCGTTCGAAGAGGTCGCCGAAGGTGATGCCGCGGTAGACGTTGATGCCCCACACGTCGATCGACGGCATCGCGGCGATGGTCTCGGTCGAGGGCAGCTCGCCGTAGATGGTCGCCACCGGCCGGCTCGGGTCGATGGCCTTGATCGAGGCGGCGAGGGCCTCGAGCCGCGATCGCACCTCGTCGTGTGGGACGCCGGTGTAGAGGCCGTTGTAGTTCCACTCGTTGCCCAGGACCCACATGAAGATCGCCGGGTGGTCCATCTCGTCGCGGACCACGTCCAGCCCGACCTCGGGGTCGTTGCCCCCATACGCATAGACGGTCTCGAGCACGCGGATCCCTGCCGCGTGGAGCGCGTCGAGCGTGCCGCGGTCGCGGATGGGGCTGTAGGTGCGGACGGTGTCGATGCCCGCCGCGACCATCAGCGGGATGTCCTGCGCGGCGAAGCCGGCGTAGTCCGGCGGCTGGGTCGCGCCCCGAGCGACCGGGCTCCAGCACACGCCGCGAAACTCGACGGGCTCTCCGTCCTGGAGCACACGCCGGCCGTCGATGCGAATGCCGGTCTCCCCGACGAACCCGTCCGGCGCGAAGCCGTCGACGGGAGTCGCCGCGTCTCGGGTCCCGCCGTCGGTGGGGTCGGGCTGGGAGCCATCGCGGGGCGGGACCGACGCGTCGGTCCCTGGCAGCGAGCCGTCCATCGGCGTCGAGCCATCGTCACCGCAGCCGAGCAAGAGGAGGAGCGAAGCGACCAACGAACGCATTCCCCCATCATCGAGCCCACGGCTTTCGCCGCAAGACTCAATCCGCGCCACGGCTCAGGGCGCGGTGCTGATGCGGTCCGCGCGCGGGGCTCGGGACGCGCCCCGAAGGAGCGCACGAACGCGAAGCGATCGACCCATCGCTTCCAGCAGCCCGCCGGAGTCGATCAGGGCGTCGGCGAAACGCATCTCGTCATCGGGGCTGCGAAGCTCCGCCAGTCCCGTCCGCTCCAGCGTCTCGCGATAGAGGGCCTCGCCCTTGGTCGGGCCGTAGACGTGGACCAGCCGCTGGATGATGTCGTCGCCGCCACTCATGCGTACGCGACGGCCTTCTCGGTGACCTTCGCGGCGCCCTCCGGCGAGAGCTTCTGGAGGCTCGAGATCACGTTGCGGTTGGTCATGCCGTACCAGAGGAAGGTCCGGCGGTAGGCCTGGTGCATCGCCTCTCGGATCGCGCTCTGGAGCGCCTCGCCGAGCGGCTCGCCGCGCACGGACTCGAGGCTGGCGAGGTCCATCGTCACCTGCTCCGCGAGCAGACCATCGAAGGCACCGAGGATACCGATGTACTCGTCGACCGCGCGGTCGCGCGTGGCCTGGTCGGCGTAGCCCGCGAGCTTGCTCAGCTCGAGCATGTCGATGCGCGCGTGCTGGCTCTCCTCGAGCCAGTGATGGTGGAGCAGGCTCTTGAAGAAGGGGTCGATGCCGACGTCGTCCTTCACGCTCTCCGTGTAGTGCTGCTGGGTCATCCACTCGATGTGGAGAGTGATCAGCATGACCGCCACGGGGCTGTGGCTCATGATCTCGTGTGCCACCGCGGCGGCGCTCTCGAGCACCCCGCACGAGTGACCGAAGTCGCGATCGAACGAACGGCGGAAGCGCTTGAAGAGCGCCTGATGCTTGAGCTCCTCGTCGACCATCCGGGTCAGCGCGCGCAGCGCCTCGGGGTCACCGAAGACCTCCGCCTGCGCGTGCTCCATCATGGTCGCGAGAATGTACTCCTCCACGAACTGGAAGAGGTTGAGGTAGGCGTTCCCAGCGATCTGGTTCAGCTGGCGTCGCGTGGCCTCGTCGAGGCCGGCCACCCCATCCAGGTGGCGGACGAGATCAGCGGGCAGGAATGGCTTCGAGAAGTCGAGGGGCTGTCCCTCGGTCATCACGTCGTCGAGCGCCCAGACCACTTTCTCCGAATGCGCGACGCAGTCGGCGTAGTCGAACTTGAGTTCCAGCACGGGAAAAGACTAGGCCAAGCGTCCCCAAATGGCAACCCACGGGGCCACCCCAACTTCCCGCGTCAGGCCGGGGAGGGCTCGTCGAAGGGCTGGCCGGTGAGCTTCGACCAGGTGCGCTTCACGTACCAGGTCGCGCCGACGAGCAAGAAGCTCGGGTCGCGGAAGAAGCTCGGCGGCTTGCCCTCGAACGCATGGCCGATGAACTGGAGGATCCAGCCGAGGACGAAGAGGCCGATGCCGACCGGCGGCACGAAGAACATCAGCGGGAGCGACGCGATGATCATCGGGATGCCGACCATGTGGGTCGCCTTGTTCATCGGGTGCTGATGGTCCCGCTTGTAGTCGTCGATCATCTTCTCGAGCTTGGTCATGTCGCGTCCTTTCCGCCGCTCGCGTTCCCCCGAGCGACGAGCATGAGTGACTGCACGAGCGCCTCGTAGAAGCGCTCGTCGGAGACGTGGGCGTGGCCGAGGCAGTGCGCATGGACCGCGCCCTCGACCATGCCGAAGAGCACGAAGGCGGTGGCCTCCGGATCGGTGTGCCGGCCCCACTGACGGAGCAGCGCGGCGATGCGCCCGATCAACATCCCCTCGCCAGCGCTGATGCGCTCGTCGAGCTCGGGGTCGTGCGGGCGACGCTCGGTCACCACGGCATGAAAGCCGGGATCTTCACGGTGGTAGTCGGCGACCGCGATCACGGCTTGGCGGAAGCGCGCGACGGCCTCGGCGTCGACGTTCGCGGCGTCGCGCACGGCGGCCGGGCTGAGCGCGGTGATGGCCCGCGCGGCGATCGACTCGAAGCGGTCGATGGCCAGCTCCCGGAGGACGGCGTCCTTGTCGGGGAAGTACTGGTAGAAGGTGCCGACGCTCACGCCAGCGGCGCTCGCGATCTTCTTCGCCGTCGCGCTGGCGTAGCCGAGCTCCGAGAGCTGCTCACGGCCCGCCTCCAGCAGCGCCTGTCGGCTGCGAAGCGCTCGCTCTTGGCGTGGAACTCGAACGGCCTTGCCCATCGTGAGGAGATGATCTGGCATGAGTTGAACTTGACGTCAAGTTCAAGTTCTTGCTCTTTGACGTGGAGTCTCGCGCCGATGGAACCTCCGGCCGGTCGGGGGTGTCGGGCTCCGGCGTGAGGGAATCGCAGGAGGGTCGAGCCGGGATGAGTCGAACCAGGGGGAGAGTCATCGCAGCGGTCGCGCTGTGGATGGTGGCCAGCGTCGCGGGCGCCCAGGACGTGGGGCTCGAGCTCAGCGTCGATGGCAGCCGGCAAGCGCTTCGCGGCCAGAGTTGGACCCTCCGTGGTCATGCCTTCGAGGTGCGCGGCCTCGCGACCCTCGACCCCGCCGCGGGCGCCACGGTGCGCGGGCGCCTCCACTACGACGACCACGCGATCGGCGACGCGGTCGAGACGCGAAGCGACCCGGACGGCTCGTACGTGCTCTCGGTGCCGATCCCCGTGGATGCACCGGCGACCGCGACGGTGCACCTGACGGTCGCCTCGAACGGCGTCGAACGCACGGTCCAGGAATCGATTCAGATCACGCACGCGGAGACCCTCGAGCTCCGCACCGACCGCCGCTTCTACCACCGTGGCGAGCGAGCCCACGCCTGGGCCTTGGTGCGCGACCTGCGCACGCTCGCGCCGGTCGCCGGCCGCGCCGTCCGCTTCGACTTCGCCGGCCCCGAGGGCCAGGTCGAGCAGGTGGTTCGCACCGACGCCTCCGGTGTCGCGCACCACGTCTTCCGGCTGCCGAACGCCGCGGGCAACGCGTCGGTCGGCGCGGTCGTGGCAGAGCCGGTCTCCGGCGCCAGCGGTCGTACGACCATCGAGATCGGTCGCCGAACGATGGAGCGCATGCTGGTCGAGCTCGACTGGCCGGAGTCGCACGTCGTGCCCTCCGGGACCTTCCACCCGCAGGTCCGCGTGGTCGCGCCATCCGGCGAGCCCGCGCGGGGGGCGACCTTCACGCTCACCGTTGAAGGCATGGAGCCGATCACCGGACGCACGGACGATGGCGGCCTCTGGTCCGGAGAGGCCACCGCGCCCGCCTATCTCGCCAACGACACCGGGGTGGTGTCCGTGACCCTCGTCGTGAGCCACCCGGCCATCGGTAGCGCGCGCGCCTCGAAGGCGCTGCGGCTCCAGGGCTCCGGCGGATACGCCATCCGAGCGTTCACCGAGGGCGCCCTCGCCTTCGATCTCGACACGACGGTCTACTTCGCCCTCGAGGATTCCGCAGGCGAGCGAGCGCCGGCCGGGATCGACTTCACGGTGCGAACGCCAATGGTCCGTGGTGGTCAGGTCCGTCTGACGACCGACGCTCACGGCCTCGCGTCCACGACCTTCCGCGCGGTTCCGATGCGCGCAGTGCCCGGTCTCTGCGAGAACGTCGGGACCCTCTTCGAGGTGGAGGACGATCAGGGCAAGAAGCGCGAGCTCTGCCTCCCGGCCGCGCAGGCGGACGTCGCGCTCCGTGCCACGACGCCGGTCCGCGAGCCGGGCGAGGCGCTGGTGATCGAGCTGAGCCGCCATCGACGCGTGGCGCGGCGACCGGTCGCGGTCTCGCTGATGTCGCGTGCGACCGGTGAGCTCCTCGCGGCCACCGTCGCCGGCCCGAACGACCGCCGCGTGACCTTCGACACGCCCGCCGTGCTCGGCACGCTCCTGGTCAGCGCGCGCCCGATCCGCGACGAGGACACCGGCCGCAGCGGCGAGGGGATCGAGAGTCACGTCGCCGTGTTGGTCCGCCCGCCGAGCCCCGCGTTCGTCGAAGCGGAGCCGACGCAGCCCACCTACGAGGTGGGCAGCACCGCCGGGGTCCGCATTCGCACCGGCGGCGAGCCCGGCTGGGTCGCCGTCGACGTGCGCGACCTCGCGCAGCATGGCGGCGAGGTCCCCTTCTCGCTGCGGATGCTTCGTGGCGCCTTCTCCCGCGCGATGCTGGACCCGTCGACCGAGGACGCCGACCGCCTGCTCCGCGCCGCGCTCGCCGCGCGCATCACCGCACCGCAAATGCCGCGCGAAGCGACGGAGCCGACCCATGGCCCCGGCCCGAACCGACCGGCGACCGTGGGGGGCGGCACCATCCGACGTGACCCGGTGCTGGTGGCTCGCCTCATCACCCGCGAGAAGGTCGGCGACGCGATGCGCACGGTGGAGCGCCTCTTCCGTGAACGGGGCGCGGATGCGCTCGCGACGGGCGATGGTGCGCGGCGGCGCTTCGACCCGCAGGTCGTGAACACGATCCTCGAAGACGCGGATCTTCGGACGCTCGGGGATCGCCCGCTCACCCTCGCCCACCTGAAGGAGGCCGACGCCGGCTTCGGCTTCCAGGCGGCGGCGCGACGGGTGGCGCGCGAGCAGCTCATCCGCGTGCTCCAGCAGCTCGTCCAAGGCATCGAGTCGGGGCAGATCGACGGTGAGCGACCGGAGCGCTGGGTCTCCGAGATGGTCCGCCACCTCGACTTGGACCCAGCGGCCGTGCGCGATCCGTGGGGCGGGCCGCTCGGGGCCCGCCGACGACCGGCGGACGTGGTCGCGCCCTCACCGGACGCGCCGGAGTGGACGCTCGCCTTTCCCGGGCCGGACGGGCGACTCGGCAACGGCGACGACGTGGTCGATCCCTTCGCGCGGGTGGTCGCCCGAGGCACGCTCTACGCCGACGTGTCGGGCGAGGAAGACCTGCTCGCCGCGCTCTCGATGATCGTCCCGGTGAGTCAGACGCTCAACGGGTGGGTCGAGGCGCTGGCCCGCGTGACCGCCGCGATGGAGGCGACGCTGCGTGGCGACGCGGCCTCCGCCGAGGAGATCGGCGAGAGCTTCGGCTTCGGGGGTCTCGGGCTGCGCGGGACCGGCCGGGGCGGTGGGGGCTCGGGCTACGGCAGCGGCTACGGTCGGCGAGGCGCGCGCGCGCCGCAGATTCGAGGGGGCAGGGCCTCGGTCATCGACAGCCTCGACCAGCTGGCCGGCCGAGTGCGCGTGGACTTCCCGGGCACGCTGCTCTTCGTGCCGAGTCAGCCGACGGGCGACGACGGGGTGACCGAGATCGCGATCCCGCTCGCGGACGCGGCGACGACCTACCTGGTCGAGGTCGTCCACTGGCGGGGGGATGGGTGGAGCCACTCCACGGACACCCGCTTCTCGACCCAGAAGCCGCTGATCGTGGAGGCGCCGCTCCCCGCGATGGCGCACGTCGGCGAGGTGGTGCAGGTGCCCGTCCGGGTCCGCAGCCGCGAGGCGATGGACGTGGAGGTCGGTCTCGTCGCCGAGGGAGAGCTCGAGCTCCAGGTCGGCGACGCCCAGCGGATCCACGTCGACGCCGGCGGAGCAGCCGTGGCGTACGTCTCGGTCGAGGTGCGCTCGGCGGGAACCGGCTCCCTCGTCGCGGTGGCGCGCGGCGGCGGACACGACGACGCGATCCGGATGCCCATTCAGACCTTCCGCGACGTCCGCCGGGTGAGTCGAACGGACGACCAGCTCCTGAGCGGCGAGACCACCTTGGTCTTCGGCGCCACCGACCGCGAGCCCGGCGCCTGGGCCCTGCAGCCCTCGCAGGTGCGGCTGACCAGCGCGACCCGCCTCTTCGCGACCGACGCCGACGGAGACTGGTTGGCCTACGCGCGCGCCCTCGAAGGTGAGGCCAGCGACCCGAGCGGACGCAGCGGAACGCGCGCGGCGCTCGCTGGCTGGAGCCACCCGCGCCTCACCGACGAGCGCGCCCGCGCAACGCTCCTGCAGCTCTCGGAGCAGCTCGGCGAGGGCGGCACGCCGCTCGAGCGCGCCTACGAGCTCGTTCATCTGGCGGCCGCCTGGCAGCTGCGTGACGGCCGTCCCGAGCTGCGCGAAGACCTCGAACGGCTGCGCGAGAATCTGATCGCAACGGTCGAAGCCGACGCCACCGAGGCCTCCTCCGACAGCGCCGCGATCCACGCGCTCGCCGCCTTCGGGCTCGCGCTCCACGGGGAACGCGCGATGGCCGGCGAGCTGGCTCGCCGAGCTCGGCGAGACCTGGTGCGCTTCGGCGACCAGGTGTGGCTCCCCGCCGAGAACCGGACGCTCGGTTCGCGTGGCGCGAGCGCGGCGCTGGCCTTGGCCGACCTCGAGCTGGGCGCTCCGGAGGAGGCGTTCGCCATCCTTCGCACCATCGCGGACCAGCGGCGGGCGGAGCCGCTCCAGCACCCCTGGCGGCCCTACTACGGCGAGGGGCTCGCGCAGCTCCTCGCCGCGAGGCTCGGTCGCGGCGAGCTGACCGAAGTGGAGGCGACCTTGGCGGGCCAGTCGGCGACGGTCCGGGTCCAGGGCGGCGAGGCGCGGTTCACGGCCAAGCTCCGACGGGGCCGCGGCGCCGTACCCGTGCGGCTGCCGGACAACCAGATCGTGGTCGCTCGCGTGATCTCCGAGCTCGGGATCCCCTGGCCGGAAGAAGCCGTCGAGGACGGTCCGCTCCGCGCCACCGTCGCGATGGACTCGCCGACCCTCGATGGGTCGGTGACCGCCACGCTCACCGTCCGCAACGCGGTGCCACGCTCCATTCGCGAGCCGATGCTGACCGTCACCCTCCCGGCCGGGGCCGTGCTGGACGAGCGCGCGCGGAGCGCGCTGAACGAGCGGCTCGCCGAGCCGGTGGTCGTGGAAGCCGAGCGCCTACGGATGACACCGAGAGCGCTCTTGCCAGGAACGGAGATCGAGCTGCCCATCACGCTTCGCTACGAGCTCGGTGGTGAGCTGAGCGGGTTCGGCGTCGACGCCTGGTCGAACGACCGGCCCGACCGCCGCACCGTCGTTCCCCCGCAGACCATCCGCATCGAGGTGAGCCGATGACCCGCACGACTGCATTCGCGCTCGCCGCGCTCGCGCTGCTCTCGGCTCCCGCCGAAGCCCAGCGGGTGACCGGTCTCGAGATGTCGATCGAGGGCAGCCTCACCGCCGTCGATCGCCAAGAGCAGCTCCTGCTCGTGACCCTCCATGCGGTGAGCGGCGCCGACGAGCTTCGCCCCGCAGCGAACGCCGAGCTGAAGGTGACCGCGTCCTATCGCGCCGACGGACCGATCGCGACGCTCCGCACCGATCGCCACGGCCGCGCCGAGATTCGCTACACGCCGGAGGACGTCGGGAACCTGGAGATCGTCATCGACGCGTTCCATGCGGGCGCGTCGCGACGCTTCCGGGTCCCCATCGACATCGCGACCCAGGGGTCGTTCCACGTCGAGGTGCTGCCGACGCGTGCCGAGCCCGGCTCGCAGGTGCTGGTGTTCGGGTACGCGACCGACACGTCCGATCAGCCCGTCGGAGCTGGGCGCGAGGTTCGGATCGTCGCGCCCGGGCGCGAGCCGGTCGTCGTCAGCACCACCGCCGACGGCGCGTTCATCGCTCGAGTCCAGGCGCCCACCGAGCTGGGGCGCGCCACCGTTCGCGCGACCCTCGAAGCGGTCCAGGGCACCGAGACCGAGCCCGGCCAGCCGGCGACCGGTGGCCAGGTGGAGGTCGAGGTGGCCGAGGCCACCGTCCACCGCGGGCTCCGCGCGCGCGGTGTCCCTCGCCAGCCGATCGTGCGACCGCGTGGTCCCATCGTGGTCGACGTCGAGGTGCGCGATGGCCTCGGTCGGCCGGTGCGAGCGTCGGTCTCTCGCCAAGGCACGAACGAGGATCCGGTCCGCGCCGACGAGCACGGCGTCGCCACCTTCGAGTGGACCGCGCCTTCGATCACCGGGATCCACGACGAGGTCGCGAGCTTCCGCGTCCAGCTCCCCGGCGAGGCCCCCATCGACGAGCGCGTCACCATCCGCGTCGCCAGCGTGCCGGCGGCAGCGGACGTCGCGCCCGAGGCGGGCGCGCTGATCCCCGGGGTGCCGAGTCGCCTGCTCGTGAAGGCGGTGCGAGCCGATGGCTCCCCCTACGCGGGTCCGGTGACGCTCAGCGCGCCGCGCTTCGGCAACGCGACCCTCACCACCGATGCGCTCGGCTACGGCGCCGCCGAGGTCACCCTCGCCGAAGAGGCCACGACCGACGCCTGCGGCGGCGTGACGGCGGTCGCCGTGCAGGTGGCCTTCGGTGACGCTTCCGGTGAGGCGCGCTGCGTCCCCATCGACCCCGACGCCGCCGTGCGAACGCGAGTGGAGTCGACCGACGGTGGGCTGCGCGTGCGGCTGCATCGAAGGGGCGCCGTCGGCCGCGCGCCAGCGGTCATCACGGTCTTCCGGATGCTGGGGGACAACCTGGTGCCCGTGGCCTCGCGCTGGGTCGACGGGGGGGATGACAGCGTGACCCTCGACCGGCCGGCACCGGGTCCGCTCTGGGTCCGGGCACGGGTGCGCGTCGGACGCAACGAGGCCGAGCTTCGCGGGACCTTCGCCTTCGCCCCCGGAGTGTCGGCGCCCTCCGTGCGACTGCAGGGTGGCGTCGCGAGCAGCCCGGAGACGAGCGCGGTGGGCTCCATTCTCAGCTCGGCCGCGAGCGTCGAGGCCTACCAGCGACGGCACGCCGCGCCGGACGCGCTCACGATGGCCCGGGCCGTGCCGCGGGACATCGCGGCGCCCTTCCGCCTGGTCCGCGGCGAGCCCACACCCGCGGCCCCGCTCGAGGAGCCGGTGAAGGTCGCGGTGCTCCGTGACCCCTGGCGGCAACGCGCGCTCTACCGGAGTGGGCGCCTCGCGCTGCTCTTCCGCACGCTCGAAAACCAGGTGGCCGAAGCGACGGCCCAGGAGCGCTCGAGCCTCGACGACATCACCCACGAGGTCCGCGGGCGACGGCAGTTCAACGAGGGCTTCCTGGAATCGGTCGATCGCATGGGCGAGCTCGGACCCGAGGGTGCACGCGACCTCGGGGGTGAGCCGCTGACCCTGGCGCGCCTTCGGGGCATGGACCGCGCCTTCGGCTTCGACACGGTCGCGCGCCGGGTGACCCGGAAACGTCTGATCGAGCTGCTCGCGGCCTGGCGCCCCTGGGTGCACGACCGCGACCTGGACCCGGCCTTTGCGCCCCACGCGGACCCGCGTCACTGGTGGGCCACGTTCTGCAACGAGCACGAGTGGACCTTCGACGGTTGGGGTCGGCCCTTCCGACTCCAGCCCACGCGCCAACAGCAGGACGGTGTGCCCGTGGTCGTCCCGGGTTGGGCGATCACCTCGGCGGGGCCGGATGGTCGCTTCGACACGAACGACGACCTCGACGACCCCTTCGCCAGCGTCGTTCCCGCCGGGCTCTACTCGGACGCCGTCGGCGAGGCGGCGTTGGTTCAAGCGCTGCGACGCGGCGTTCTCGACCGCGAGACCATTCGGATGCTGGACGCGGGGCCGATGGCGCGGCTGGAGGGCCGAGCGATCCGCGGAGGTCTGCCGCAGCCGCTCGTCGTCGAGCCGCCGCCCTTCCTCGCCGGTGAGCTCCACGTCGAGACCCGGCTCGGCAGCGAGCCGCTCGACACGCGCCTGCCGCCGGCGACCGTGCCCCATCGGCTGCTCGGGATCGCGGTCGGTGCCGGTGGCGTCGGCCTGACGAGCGAGCCCGTGAGCTCGCGCGCCGGCGCTCGCGTCGCGCTTCCGGTGCCCGCCCGGCTCCACGAAGGCGTTCCGCTGGCGATGCCGGTGGTCATCGTCGCCGGCGAGCGAACGGAGGGACTGACCCTCTCGGTGCAGGGCGAGGGGGCCGACATATCCGTCGGCTCGGCCGAGCTCGGCGCGCTCGATGCGGGTGACGCCGTGGAGCGCACGCTCCGGATCGAAGCGACCGACGCTGGCACGGCTGCGACCGTGACGCTGCGCTTGCAGCGTGGCGGCGAGACCGTGGTGGAGCGTGTCGTGCGCGCGCCGGTCGTCGACGGCACGCCGGAGCGCACCCTCTGGGCGGGCTCCGCGACCGATGGGGTCTGGCGCGTGCGCTACCCGGTGCCGGACGACGCGAGAGCGCCGACCACGCGATTGGTCGTGGTCGCTCCCGGTCGCGTGGATGCCGATCCGCGGCTCGCCTTCGGGCCGATCGCGCGGGCCTGGGCACGGCTGATGGCCGGCGAGGGAGAGGCCGTCCACCTGAGCGACCTGCCGACGGACGCCAGCGACGCGGTCGATGCCGCGCGACTGGCGCTGCTCACCACCGCGCTCGGTGAGGAGCGACGGCAACACCACGCGGCCGAGCGGCGGCTCGCGCGCGAGCTACGGAGCCTGGACACCGCGGGGCGGAGCCGGGTGCTGGCCGTGCTCTCCAGCATGGCGCTGCCGCGCTTCGCGCCGGCCTCGGGGAACGGTCCCGCGGCGGTCGCGCAGCGGCTCCGTGAGGAGCTCTGGACCGCGCACGAGACGGAGGGCTCGGCGCTCGCGCGGATGGCCGCGGCGCTCCTGTTGACGGATCCGGAAGACCCCAACGGGCGCGCGGCCTACGTGCGGGCTCGCCGGCTGATGGAGCCGGCCGGCGACTCGGGCGATGCGCAGGTCGTGCCCGCCACCGATCCGCGAGACCAGCTCGCCGCGAGCGTCGCGCTCGCGCTGGCGGCGCACGCCGCGCAGGACACGCGAACGCGGGACCGACTGGTGCGAGGCCTCGGGCGGCGGACCCACCTGGCCGCCGATCGACAGAGCGACGCGGCCTTCTGGCTGCTCACCGCGGCGGCCCACGGGACCTTCGGGCGGAGCGAGGGCGATGCCACGCTGCGGATCGACGGGCGCTCCGAGGCGCTGACCTTCGAGGACGGAGTGGCGGTCGCCGACGTCGAGGGCGAGGCGGAGATCGCGCTCGAGCTGGAGACGTCGGGCGGGGTCCACCTGAGCCGGCTCGAGACCCGCTACGGTCGACCGGTCGCCGAGAGCGACGAGAGCCCGCTGCGGGTGGCCGTGGAGGGCATCGATGGTCGCGCCGGTCGCCGGGCGGGCTACGAGATCCGAGTGAGCGCCACCACCGCGGTCGAGCACCCGGTGCTGGCCATCACGCTGCCGCCCGGTGCCGACCTCGAGCCGAGCGCGCTCGCGGCCATCGGCGCGAGCGAGGGGGTCAGCGCGACGGCAGAGCCGGACGGGCGCGGGGTGCTCCGCATCGAGCTGAGCGCGCTCGCGGCGGAGCAGGAGCGGCGCTTCCCACTCCCCCTCCGTTGGGCGGGGGCGGGCGAGCGCGAAGGCCTGGCGATCGCCGCCTGGGAGCGCGCACGTCCCTGGGAGGTGACCTCGATTCCCGCGAGGGCCATCGACGTGCGGCCATGATTTGATACCGTCCGCGCTCCGACGGAGGGAGAAACGCGTGAAGGTACTGGTCATCAACTGCGGCTCGTCGAGCGTGAAGTGGCAGGTCGTCGAGAGCGACTCGGGCAAGCGGCTCGCCGAGGGCAAAGCGGAGCGCATCGGTAGCGACGGGCGCACCCACGAGGACGCGCTGAAGGAGATCCTCGAAGAGGCCAAGACCCACGCCCCCGAGGCCGTGGGTCATCGCGTGGTCCACGGCGGCGAAGCCTTTCACGCGGCGTCGGTGATCGACGACGAGGTGCTGGGAGCGATCGAGGCCTGCGTGCCGCTCGCACCCCTGCACAACCCGGTCAACCTCGCGGGCATCCACGCCGCGCGGGCCTTGCTCCCCGACGTGCCCCACGTGGCGGTCTTCGACACCGCGTTCCACTCGCGAATGCCCCGCCGCTCGCGCATGTACGCGATCGACACCGAGCTCGCGAAGGAGAAGGGCATCCGGCGCTTCGGCTTTCACGGCACCAGCCACAAGTTCGTGGCCGGGCTGGCGGCGGACTACCTGAAGACCCCGGTCCAGGATCTCCGGATCATCACGCTGCACCTCGGCAACGGCGCGAGCGCCTGCGCCGTGGAGCTCGGCTCGAGCTCCGAGACCTCGATGGGCATGACCCCGCTCGAAGGCCTGGTGATGGGCACCCGCTCCGGCGACGTCGACCCCGGCGTGGTCCTGAAGCTCGCCCGCGAGCTCGGCATCGACGAGGCCGAGCGCGTGCTCAACCGCGAGAGCGGCCTGAAGGGGCTGAGCGGCATCGGCAACGACCTGCGCGACCTACAGGCCAAGGCCGAAGAGGGGCACGACGGCGCGCGGCTCGCGCTCACCGTCTTCGCGCACCAGGTGCGGAAGTACATCGGCGCGTACGCCGCGGTGATGGGCGGCGTGGACGCGGTGGTGCTCACCGGCGGCATCGGCGAGAACAGCGCGCCGATGCGTCGGCGGATCCTCCAGCGGCTCGAGTTCCTCGGCGTCCGCATGGACGAGGACGCGAACCAGGGCGCGAAGGTCACGGACGACGACCCGGTCCGCGACATCAGCGAGCCGGGCGCGCGAGTGAAGACGCTGGTCATCGCGACCAACGAGGAGCTCGAGATCGCCCGCCAGACCCAGGAGATCGCGAGCGGCGCCAAGAAGATCGCGCAGAAGAAGCCGATCCCGATCGCCGTCAGCGCGCGCCACATCCACCTGACCCGCGAGGCGCTGGATGCGCTCTACGGCGAGGGATACGAGCTCACGCCCTACAAGCCGCTCAGCCAGCCTGGGCAGTTCGCTTGCGAGGAGAAGCTCACGATCATCGGCCCGCGGAACAAGATCGAAGGCGTGCGCATCCTCGGCCCCCTCCGCCCCGGCTGCCAGGTGGAGATCTCCCGGACCGACGAGTTCTTCCTCGGCGTCGACGCGCCGGTGCGCCACTCGGGCAAGACCAAGGGCTCGGCGCCGATCACGCTCGAAGGGCCCAAGGGGACGCTCAAGCTCGAAGAGGGCCTGATCTGTGCGTGGCGCCACATCCACATGACCCCCGCCGACGCGGAGGCCTACGGCGTGAAGGACAAGGAGTACGTGGAGGTCGCCGTGAAGGGTGGGCCCCGCGATCTGATCTTCGGCGACGTGCTGGTCCGCGTGAAGGACAGCTACGCGCTCGAGATGCACATCGACACCGACGAGGCGAACGCCGCCGAGCTCGGCCGGATGAGCGAGGGCGACATCGTCGACGCGGAGGTCTACGTGACGCCGAACGACGCCGAAGCCGTCATCCGCGAGAAGAGCTGAGCGGCGCATCGTGGGTCGTCGTCAGATCCTCACGATCGCGGGGGCCCTGGTGTTCCTCGTCCTCGGGGGCGCCGTCTTCATGCTCTCCGTCGGAGGCTCCGACGGCAGCTCGAGCGCGGCCGCGGGCCCCGACGCGCTCCCGCTCGCGGACGAGGATCTCACCGAGACGTGGGGCACGTACGTGGACGGCCTGATCAACTCGCCGGCGCCGTCCCGCCGGCTCGTCGAGGCGATCGACGTTCGCGCGATCGCCGGCCGCAGCCTCCCGGCCGAAGCCAGCGCCGCGCAGCGGGCGGGCTTCGTTCATGGCGTCGCCGACGGTGCGTCCGAGGGGCCCGGTCTGCTGGAGCAGATCCAGATGGCCGCGCAGCGCGGCGACCGGATCCACTTTCAGCGAGTCGCGGAGCGAGATGGCCGGCCGGTGGCGCGCTTCCGCCAGATCCTCGCGGCGGGTGGCGTGAACTTCTACGACTTCCTCGTCGCGGAGCACCCCGCGGACGCGCCGGCCGAGCCCGGCGGCGTGCCGGCACGAGGCGTCGACTTCTTCACGCTGACCGCCGGGCGCTGGCAGAGCGAGGTGGTCGCGGACCTCTTCACCCAGGGTGTCCTCGAAGGTCCGGGTCCGCTTCAGCGCGCGATGGGTCAGGACAACCCGATCACCGACCACGGCGACGCGATCAAGACCATGGCCGACCTGGTGCGCGCTCAGCGTTTCGAAGACGCGCTCGCTCACTACGACTCGCTCCCCACCTCCGTTCAGCGGCTCCACATCATCTTCGGGCTACGGGTCGACGCGGCCGCCAACGTGGACGACTCGGCGCGCTACCTCCGCATCCTGGACGAGTACGCCGGACACTTCCCGGACGACCCCGCCATCCGCGTGCGGCTGCTCGATGCGCACTTCGAGCGGGAGCAGTGGGACGAGGCGCTGGAGGATCTGCGGGTCATCCGTGAGCTCTTCGACGACCCCTACTGGACGGCGTCCGAAGCGCAGATCGCGCTGAAGCGCGACCAGGCGGAGCACGCGCTGGAGCTCGCGGAATCGATGATCGAAGCGGACCCCTCACTGGTCGAGGGTCCGGACACCGCGCTCATGGCTTCGCTGCAGCTCGGCGACACCGAGAAGGCCGCTCGCTACGCGGCCCTGCTCCGCGACGAGTACGGGATCCGGCTGACCCTCCTCGAGAACCTCCCCGGCTACGAGGGGCTCCGGGAGCTGGACGTACCGCCTGCCGATTGACCCCGGACACGCTCCAGGGTTAAGAAGGCGGCCCATGATCAAGCGCATCTTCCTGCTCCTCAGCCTCTTCACCCTCTTCGCCCTCCCCGTCGGCTGCGGCGACAACGAGGGCGAGCCCTGCAACGCGGACGGCGACTGCGATGGCAGCCTGGTCTGCGGCCAGCTGACCGTCTGCAGCGAGCCGGGCACCTGCGCGGGTGTCTGCGCCGACCCCTGCGACACCGATGAGGACTGCCCCGGCGACGGGTTCTGCTTCACCGAGCCTGGTGGTGGCCGGACCTGGTGTCGGAACGACTGAGCTCTTCTTTTCGGTTCTGCCAGGGCTCTGAGAGCAGCGATACCCACGGCCGGGGCGGCGGACAGGCCCCCCAGGATTGCCGCTCGGGGGTGTCCGCCTTCGGCGTCCAACCCCTCGCTGCCGACGGTCGCCTCGGCGCCGGCTTCGCCGGCACCTCCGGCGAGTCTTACGCACCTGGGGGGCCTGTCCGCCGCCCCAGCCTGCTTCGTCAGTGTGCCGCTGCCCGGTGACCGCCCAGTGGTTCCATTGGAGGCTGGGCGACGTCGCGAACGTGCTGCGCACGCCCACGAGTCGCCGGTGCGCTCGTTCGCTCGCCCCGCGCATTCGCGCGTGACGAGCTCGCTCTGGGCCCGCTGCGTGGAGACTCGCCGGCGTCGCCGGCTCGCTCCCCGCTGGGCGCTACGCGCCTGCGTCAGCTCGCTTCGCTCGCCGCCGTGGCGCTGACCGGCCCGGGCCCCACGTTTCGCTCGACCCTGCCCGTTGATGGCGCTCACCGGTGCGGCTGGGTCGGCTCGCTTCGCTCGCCGCTCCCGCGCTTCACCGCTCGCTTCGCATCGCTTCGCTTCGCGGCCCGGCGCAGCACCGCTCGCTTCGCATCGCTGCGTGCCCCGTTCGCTTCGTGCCCGGGACCGAGGGCGGCGCTCACTCCGCGGCGGCGACGGCTCGGGCCGATGCGCCGACTCGTTTGGTCGACGTGCGCAGCGTGCCGCTGTCGCGCTCCTCGAAGAGCATCGAGGGGCGGATGCCCGGTGCGAGGAGCGAGGGCGTGACCTCGCTCGACGGGAACATCTGCACGTAGGCCGGATCGACCTCGGAGCGATCGACGATCGAGCGCTCGAGGAGCATCGAGTTGTACTGCTCGGCGGCGAGCTCGGGTGTGTTCGAGTTGAGCACGACCTCGTAGCCGTAGTCGCGGGCCTGGCGCCGCAGGCCGGGGATCCGGGACTCGAGGGGTGACCAGTTGTCGGCGCTGGTGCCGTTCTCGCTGCACCCGAAGACGCCGCGGTCGCCGTGCACGAAGATCGTCTGGTTGCCGGTCGTGTGTCCGGGCGTGCGGAGGAGCAGGCAGCCGGCGCCGAGGCTGAGGTCGTGGTCGGTGAGGATGACGCGGTCCTCCGGCACGCCGTCCTTGCCGTCGGCGATGAACCACGACTGCTGCAGCGGGTGCAGGTGGTCCCAGTCGGCCCACTCGGCGCGGGGCGCGAGCAGGTAGGCGTTGGGGAAGCGCGCCTTCAGCTGGACCCCGTCGATGGTCGGCACCGACGAACCGAGGATCGGTCGCAGGTCCTGGGTGTGGAAGTGGTCGAACGCGACCACGTCGATGTCCTCGGCGCTCAGACCGAGCTGCGCGAGCTGCACGTCGACCTGGCCCCACTCCTTGCTCATGAGCTTCCGGCCGAGCTCGGGGTTGGGCATCTTCGCCAGGAGCTGCGCGAAGAAGGGGGTCGCGGTGCTCGCCTCGTAGTCCGTCGGGTTGAAGAGGACGTTCTTGCGCTCGCCCTCCACGTCGACCTGAACGAGCAGGCACCGATGGGTCATGACCACGTAGGGCCACGGCAACGGCACCGCGCGGTTGAACGCGAAGGTCGTCGGGTAGATCAGCGTCGCCAGTGAGAGCGTGCGCACCGCCGCGACCTTCGGTCCTTCGCGGAGGTCTTCGCCGAGGAGCTCACCCGCGCGGCGGAGCGCCGTCCCACGGGGCCCGGCGCTCGTGAGCGCTCGGGCCTCGTCGAGATCGTGGAGGGTTCGGATCCAGGGGAGGCGGGGATCGACGGGCTCGCGCAACTGCATGCGTGGAAGCATGCGGGCGTTGGAGGGTGCCGTCGAGAGTCGGAGGGCGAGGGCGCGGGTGAGCGCGGCTCACCTCGCGGCGGTCAGCCCTTCGCCTTGGCGGCGAGGGATGCGTGGTCGTGGCCCTCTTCGGCTTCGGTCGTGACGGGCAGGCCGGCGGCGGCCCAGCCGGCCTCCGCGAGTCGGCCCATCGTGTCGCGCGAGCCGCTGTAGCCCGCGAACTGGTCCTTGAGGTGCTGGAAGCCAGCCGCCTCGAGCTGCTCGGCCGCGGCCTTGCTCCGGCCCCCGGCCTTGCAGGCGACGATCAGCTTGGCGCCCTTGCCGAAGGCGGCCTCGACCTCGGCGACGAAGTCGTCGTTCGGGCGCATCCCGCCGTCCCCCATGTGCTTGAGGGGGATGTTGTACGCCCCCTTGGGGTGACCGCCCTCGAACTCGGGGATGGAGCGCACGTCGAGGTAGGCGTAGCCCTCCTCTTCCATGAGTTGCTGGGCTTCGGCGGGGGTGACTTTGTCGGCCATTCTCGGGCGATCTCCTCGGTGGGGTTGGCGGCGCTGCCGCGGGCGAGAGTCTAGCGCCCTCGGCGCGTACGTCGATCGACCTTCCGTCGCGCGTGGGACGGTTCGGGTTACGGCCGGTTCGTGATAGGAACTCGGCTCGCATGCCCAACGAATCGGCCAAGGTCTCCGAAGAGGTCGCGACGCTGGCTGGCCTGCACGACTGGCTCCGCCTCGTGCTCACCTACCGCGCGCCACACCCGGATTCGGAGCGGATCCTGGAGCTGATCGAGCACCTGCTCGACCGCCCGCACAAGGCGCACGTCCTGCTCTACGGCGAGCCGGGCACCGGCAAGGAAGGGCTCGCGCGAGCGCTCCACCAGGCCATGCACCCCGGCGGGACCGCGCCCTTCATCAAGATGCCCACCGGCGGCCGCGACCCGAAGGTGCTGGCACTGCACCTCTTCGGCACTCAGGACCGGCGCGGGGCGGTGGCGCGCGCCGAAGGCGGCACCCTCTTCCTCGACGAGGTCGGGACCCTCCCGCGGGAGATCCAGGCGCGCCTGACCCCCGTGTTGCGCGGCCGCTACCGACGGAACGACGACGAGGCGCCGCAGCCCTGCCACGTCACCGTGATCGGCGCGACCGACCACGACCTGGAGTCACAGGTCGCCGAAGGTCGCTTCCGCCACGACCTCTACTATCGACTCTCGCGCGCCGAGCTGACGATCCCGCCACTGCGCGAGCGCGACGAGGACATCCCGCGCGCCGCGCTCTGGTCCGCCAACCGGCTCCTGAAGGAGCGCGGCGAGGACACGCGCCTGATCGCCGAAGGCGAGGACGCGGGCGAGGGTGACATCGTCCTGAGCCGCGGCGCGGGCGACGTGCTGCGCAGCCATGGATGGGCCGGCAACTTCCGCGAGCTCGATCGATTGATGGAGCGGCTGCTCTTCCTGAGCGAGCGGCAGCCCACCCTGACCGAAGACGCCGTGCGCTCGGCGCTGGAGGCCTGATTGATCCCGCTCGCGCGTCCCTGGATGACGGCGGCGGAGGAGTCCGCCGCCGCCGAGGTGCTCCGCTCCGGCTGGCTCGCGAGCGGACCCAAGACCCAGGCGCTCGAGGCCGTGTTCGCTGAGCTGACTCAGGCCGACCACGCCGTCGCCGTCTCGAGCGGCACGGCGGCGCTCGAGCTCGCGCTGCGAGCGCTCGGGGTCGGCCCGGGCGACGAGGTGCTCTGCCCCGCGCTGACGTGGCCGAGCCCTGCCCACGCCGTCGTCCGCCTCGGGGCACGGGCGGTGCTCGTCGACGTCGATGCCGAGGAGTGGAACACCACCGCCGAGGCCTTCGCGGCAGCCCGCACCGAGCGGACCAAGGCTGCGATCGTCATCGATCAGTTCGGCAACCCGGCGCGCGGCCCGGCCATCGCCGCCGCGCTCGAGGGCGTGGCGATCATCGAGGACGCGGCGTGCGCGCTCGGCAGCCGCTTTGCGGATGGGTCGCCCTGCGGCTCGCTCGGCGCGATCGGCTGCTTCAGCCTTCACCCCCGGAAGATCGTGACCTGCGGCGAGGGGGGCGTGTGCGTGACCGACGACCCGGCCCTCGCCGAGGCGATGCGCATCGCCCGCAACCACGGCCAGCGCGCCGTCGGCGTGTTCGACGCCCCCGACGCGAACCTGCGGATGAGCGATCTCTCCGCGGCGGTCGCCCTCGCGCAGGTGGAGCGACTGGAGGAGATCCTGTCGACGCGCCGCGCGCACGCGGTGGCCATGCGAGAGCGACTCGCGGAGCGCTACCAACTGCAGCGAACGCCCGAGGGCGCCGAGACCAACCACCAGACCTTCGGCGCGCTCCTGCCCGAGGGCCGCGATCGCGAGGCCTTCATCGCCGACGCCGCGGCGCGCGGTGTTCAGGTGGGGCGGCTCTCCTACTCGGTCGATCGACTGGGCCAGGTCGGAGAGCAGGGGCCGCTCCCGATGGCGCACGCGCTGGACGACCGCGGCGTGGCTTTCCCGCTCTTCCCGACCATGACGCTCGAAGAGCGCGCCACGGTCATCGACGCGCTGGAGGCGATCGCGTGAGCGACGAGAGCGCGCCGGTGCTCCGGGTGAAGGATCTGGAGAAGACCTTCCGCCTCGGGTTCTTCCGGAAGAAGGTCGACGCCGTTCGCGGCGTCAGCTTCGATGTCCGGCCAGGGGAGATCTTCGGGCTCCTCGGACCGAACGGCGCCGGCAAGACCACGACGATCAAGTCGATCCTCCGGCTGGTCCGGCCGAGCGGTGGCCAGGTCGAGCTCTTCGGCGGCTCACCGGACGAGCCCGCCGTGCGCGCGAAGGTCGGGTACATGCCCGAGAACCCCTACGTCTACCAGTACCTGCGACCGCTCGAGTTCCTCGACCTCTGCGGGCGGCTGGTCGGCATGGGCCGCAAGGAACGGCGCGAGCGATCCGAAGCGATGATCGACCAGGTGAAGCTGCGCCACGCGGTGGACCGACCCATCGGTCGCTTCTCCAAGGGCATGATGCAGCGGGTCGGGCTCGCGCAGGCGCTGCTCCACGATCCGCAGCTGCTGATCCTCGACGAGCCGATGAGCGGCCTCGATCCCATCGGCCGCAAGGAGGTCCGTGACGTGCTGCTGGCGCAGCGTGACGCGGGCAAGACCCTCCTCTTCACCAGTCACGTGCTGAGCGACGTCGAAGTGCTCTGCGACCGCGTCGTGATCCTACGCAAGGGCAAGGTGCGAGCGGAGGGCGCCGTCTCCGAGCTCGTCCGCGCCGAGGTCGAGCGCTACGAGCTGGAGCTCGCGGACGCGGACGAAGCGCTCGAGAAGGCGCTCGCGGAGCTCGGCAAGGTGATCCGCCACCCGGCGCGGCTGCACGTCACGCTCGCTGAACGGAGCGAGGTCGACCGAGCGCTCGCGCTCGCCGCCGAGGCGGGTGCTCACGTCGTCGCCCTGCGACCCCAGCAGCGCTCGCTCGAGTCCCTCTTCATGGAAGAGGCGAGCGATGGGGACTGAGCTGGTGGTCATCCCTTTCTCGCACTTCTGCGAGAAGGCACGCTGGGGTCTCGAGCTCGCGGGGATCGAGTTCACCGAGCGGCGGGTGCTGCCGATGCTGCACATGCCGGTCGTCCGCTGGAAGCTGCGCGGCACCGACGCGGGCGAGGCCGACGCGCACTCGAGCCGCTTCTCGACGCCCGTGCTGGTCACCAGCGCCGGTCCGATCGCGGGCTCGACCGCGATCCTGCGCTACGCGGACGCGGGCCTCTTCACCAGCCCCGAGGTCGACGCATGGGTCGATCGCTTCGACGACACGCTCGGTCCCCACGCACGGCGGATGGCCTACTTCCTGGTCTTCGAGTCCCCTGGTGTCCTCGTCGAGCTGGCCGCCGCGAACACCGACGTCTTCCAGACGGGCTTGCTCCGGGTCGGCGAGCGATTCCTCATCCCGCGAATGCGCGCGGCGATGCGAATCGATCGGGAGGGGTTCGAGCGGAGCCACACCGTGGTCCAAGACGTGATGGACGAGGTCGCCGACGCCATCGCCGACGGCCGCCCCTACCTGACGGGCGACACCTTCACCGCCGCGGACCTGACCTTCGCCGCGCTGCTCGCGCCGCTGGTGCTGCCCCCCGACTACGGCGCGATCATGCCGAGTCCCGAGCGCTTCGACGCGGAGACCCGAGCGCTGATCGCCGAGACGCGAGCCCACCCAGCGGGTGAGCTCGCGCTGGCGATCTACCGGAAGCACCGGCGCTGACGTTCAGCCGTTGACCAGCGCCATCGACTCGTAGCGCGTCCCGGCCGCCGCGTCGGGCGGGAGGATGGCGTCGAGGGACGCGAGCTCGTCGGCCCCGAGCTCGATGTCCGCCGCCGCCGCGTTCTGGTCGAGCCGGTCCGGGTTGGTGGTCCCGGGGATGCTGACCACGTTCTCGCCACGGCTGAGCACCCATGCGAGCGCGAGCTGCGCCGGCGTGCAGCCCTTGGCCCTCGCGATCTCCTCCACGCCGGCCACCAGCTCGAGGTTCTTCGGGAAGTTCTCCTCGGAGAAGCGCGGCTGATGACGGCGGAAGTCGTTTTCGGGGAAGTCGTCACGGGAGCGGTAGCGACCGGTGAGGAATCCTCGACCGAGCGGGCTGTACGCGACGAAGAGGATGCCGAGCTCCGCGCACACCGGGATGAGCTCCGCCTCCGGCTCGCGGCTCCAGAGCGAGAGCTCCGTCTGCAGCGCGGCGATGCGCGCGACCTTCGCCGCGCGACGCACCGTGTCGGGCGCCGCTTCGCTCAGGCCGATGTGGCGGACCTTGCCGGCTTCGACGAGCTCCGCCATCGCGCCGACCGTGTCCTCGATGGGGACCTGCGGGTCCACCCGGTGCTGGTAGTAGAGGTCGATGTGGTCGACACCGAGCCGCTTCAGGCTCGCGTCGCAGGCTTCCTTCACGTACTCCGGCCGACCGCTGACGCCGGTGAAGGAACCACCCTCGCCACGCTTGATGGCGAACTTCGTCGCCAGGAACGCGTCGTCGCGGCGGTCCTTCAATGCGCGTCCGACGAGCTCCTCGTTCGCGCCGGATCCGTACATGTCGGCGGTGTCCAGGAAGGTCACTCCCTGATCGAGGGCCCGATGGATCACCCCGATGGACGTCTCGTCGTCCGCGGATCCGTAGAACTCGCTCATCCCCATGCAACCGAGGCCGATCGCGCTCACCTCGGGTCCGTCTTCTCTCGCTCGGCGTCGCTTCATGGCGCCTCCTCTCTTCGCCATGGACCGTGCGACTGCCGGGGCACCGTCGCCATGGCCGGGGCGACGGAAGACTTGCCTGATCCTGCGATCGCTTTGGATCCCTCCAGGGCTTGGGGGTAGAACTCTTCCGTGGTCGGCGACGAGATGATGGAGCGCATCCGCGCGCACGTTCGCGAGCACGCGACCCGCGAGGGGCTCGTCGCTTCGTCGTGGCCGCAGCTCTCCTACTTTCGCGCCGACGCGCCCTTCGGACCCAAGCGCTCCGAGACCTCGGGGCTGGTGCTGGCGGTGATCGCCGACCGCGCCAAGACCATCGGTCTGCCGAGCGGCGGAAGCCTCCGATACACGCCCGGCTCGTACCTCTTCGTCACGCGCGAGACCCGGTTCACCGCCCATATCCCTCACGCGACCAAGAAGCGCCCCTACCTCTCGCTGACGCTGCAGCTGGACCCCGAGGTGGTGCTCGAGACGCTGCTGGCGATCGACGAAGACGAGGATCCGGCGGGCGACGATCAGGACGCGTTCGTCGACGCCCTCGACGACGAGCTGGCGGCCACCCTCGTGCGGATCCTCGAGGCAGTGGACGATCCGGCGGCCCGCCGAGTGGTCGCGCCGCTCGCCCTCCGCGAGCTGGTCTTCCGGCTCCTGCGCACCGAGCGCGCCGGACCGATGCGCCGCGCCGCCCGGACCGACGACCCGAGGATCCGCGAGGCCATGAGGCTCGTGCGCGCTCGGCCCGCGGAGCCGGTGAGCGTCGAAGCGCTCGCCCGTCGGGTGGCGATGAGCCCCTCCCATTTCGCGCATCGCTTCCGCGAGATCGCCCGAATGACGCCCATGCGCTTCGTGAAGAATATTCGACTGGCAGAGGCTCGCCTGCTCATGGTTCGGGACGGGTGCGGGGCGGCCGAGGCCGCGCTCGCGGTGGGCTATGCCAGCGCGTCCCACTTCACGCGCGACTTCAAAGCGCACTACGGAGCGCCACCGGCAGCCTACGCCCGCGAGCTTCGAGCCCGACTGACCCACTAGTGGGGGTCGTTCGAGCGTGATTGCGCCTCACACGCCTTGATTCGCGACGCGGCGGGAGGAATCCTAGGGGTCTGGTGAGTCCATCATGAGTGATAGCGAGGCACAGTTCCGGACGATCCTGGAGAACGCGCCAGTGATGATCGACGCCTTCGCGGCGGACGGCTCGGTGTTGCTCTGGAACCACGAATGCGAGCGGCGACTCGGGTGGACGGCGGCTGAGCTCGCGGAGATGGACGACCCGCTGGCGGTCTTCTATCCGAGCGAAGATCAGCGAGCGGTGGTGTTCGCTTCCATCGAACGGGCGGACGGCAAGTTCCGCGAGTACGAGGTGGTCGCGAAGGACGGCACGGTACGAATCCAGCAGTGGGCGGACTTTCTCCTGCCCAATGGCTCGCGCATCTCCGTCGGCCACGACGTGACCGAGCAGCGGAAGGTGGAGGCGAACCTCCGCCAAGCGCAGAAGATGCAGGCGCTCGGGACCTTGAGCGGCGGCATCGCGCACGACTTCAACAACCTGCTGACGATCATCTGCGCGTGCGCGAGCCTCGCGCAGCGAGAGGTGCCCGAGGATTCGGAGATGGCTCGCTTCCTCCAGCAGATCCTCAAAGCGGGCGAGGACGGCGCCGACCTGGTCCGACGGCTGATGAGCTTCAGCCGACGCGACCGCCTGCGTCGACGCGCGGTCGTGTTCGACGACGTGATCGCGAAGTTCCTCCCCACGCTGCGCCGACTGATCCCGGAGTCGCTCGAGCTCTCCATCGACCTGGACGCCGGCGACGCCGTGGTGCTCGCCGACCGGGTCGCCATCGAGCAGGTCGTGATCAACCTGGTGACCAACGCACGCGACGCGATCGATGGGCAAGGCACGATCAGCTTTCGCACCCGGAAGGCCAACGGTCCGCGCGGGCCGGAGGTCCACCTCGAAGTCGAGGACGACGGCTCGGGCATGACGCGCGAGACGCAGGAGCGCGTCTTCGAGCCCTTCTTCACCACCAAGGAGCGCGGTAGCGGCACGGGGCTCGGCCTGCCGACCGCCTACGGTCTGGTCGGCCAGCACGAGGGGACCATCGACATCCGATCGGCGCCCGGTGTCGGCACGACGGTCCGGATCCGGCTCCCGGAGCACCACGCCGACCCGGACATGCTCACGCCCTCCGCGCCGATGCGCGGACTGGGGGCGGGCAACGGCGAGACGATCCTCGTCGTCGAGGACGACCGCACCGTCTCGACGATGACCTCGCGTTCACTCCAGGCCGCGGGGTATGTGGTGCTGACTGCTTCGGGCGGTGACCAAGCGCTGGCGATCCTCGACGAGGCGCCGGAGATCGCGCTCGTCCTCTCGGACGTGGTGATGCCTCGCATGGGCGGCGAGGAGCTGCGCCGGCGCATGGCCGAAGGACCGCACGCGTCGGTCCCCATCGCGTTCATGAGCGGCTACAACGACGAGCTCGACGAGAGCGCGCGCCTGCTCCCGAAGCCGTGGACGCCGCAGCAGCTCGTGGTCTTCGTGCGACTCTGCCTCGACGAAGCCGCCGAACGGAACCGCTAGCGCGGGGCGAGCGTCGGTCCCGCGCGGTCGAGGACTCTACTTCGCCCAGCTCGGGAGCGGCGGTGCCTCCCCGAGCAGGCCGGAGAGGTCGGCGCTGCTGAGCGTGTGCCAGTAGAGGCGCGAGTCCCGACCCGTTCGTCCATCGCGGAGGAACGCGGCGAAGGCCTTCGCCGTGTAGGTCGGATCCAGCACGAGTCCGTCGAGCTCGGCTCTCGCGATGGCGTCGTCCGCCGCCTCGGACGCCTGACCGTAGCCCGCGCCGTAGAGGCTGCCGTCGATGGTGATCATCTTGGTCGCGCCGCGCGCGACGTCGGGGAACGTGTGGTCGTGCTCGCGGAGCAGCTCGACCGTGCGCCGCAGGAGCGAGGTCACGGTGAGTCGATTGCAGACCGCCAGCGGTGTGACCCGCACCGCGACGATGGGGATGTAGAGCCCGGCGGCCGCCAGGCCGACCGCGAGGCCCGCGACCGTGCCCGCGCTGCCGAGCGCGACGTGGATGGACGAGGGCTCCGGTACGAGCCCGGCGTCGATCTGCCCCGCGAGCTCGAGGCCCGCTTCGACGTAACCCACGGCCCCCAACGGAGACGAGCCTCCATGACCGATCCGATAGGGCCGGCGGCCCCGGAAACGGAGCGAGGCATGGAGCGCCGCGGCCCGCGCAGGCACCATCGCCCAGCGCTTCACCGGGTGGACCCGGGCGCCGACGGCGAGGTCTGCGCGGAGGTTTTCCTCCACGTGGTGGGTGATCGGCTGCGGCACCAGGACCAGCTCCACGTCGAAACCCCACTTACGCCCGAAGATGCTGGTCGCGAGCGAGTGGTGCGAGCCGTAGGCGCCGGTGGTGATGAGGACGTCGCAGTCCTGGCGCTTCGCGTCACCGATGAGGCGCTCGAGCTTCCGGACCTTGTTGCCGCCATAGGCGTCGGCGGTCAGGTCGTCGCGCTTCACCCAGAGGTCGCCTCCGGTCTCGTGAGAGGCCTGCTCGAGTCGTTCGACCGGGGTCTCACGGACCAGTGGCACGTGCGGCAGGCTCGCCAGGCGGGGGAATCGGGAGCCGAGAAGGGTCATTCACCCGGAGCGTGGCCGAGGGATGCGTGGGCGTCCAGCGTTCGGCTGAATGCGCACGAGCGCTTCAGCCACCCTCGCCCTCACCCTGACCCTCGCCCTCACCCTCTCGTTCGATGGGCATTGCGCGCCACCCGGATGAGTGCACTCCACTCCTCGAGCATGAACGCAGGGTGAGGGTGAGGGTGAGGAGGTCGCCTTCGGCTCCCTACAGCGCGTCGCCTTCTCTTCGCGACGTCCTCGGGCGCGACACGTCGTGCGGCGCTCGGCCCGCTTCTTCGAAGGCGGCGAGGATCTCCTCCGCGCGCTCCAGCAGGTCGCCTTCGAAGCGCGCGACCAGGGTCGGGTCCAGCAGGTGGCCGCGGACTCGCCAGAGCCATGGCTCGTCCGGGTCGCGGAGCACCACCGCCTCGGAGCCGGGCAAGACCCAGGGCGACGCGAGCACCGCGTCGCGCAGCGCCGCGCGGATCTGCTCGGCCGGCGCCTCGCGCTCGAAGCGCACCAACACCTCGTGTTCCTGCTCGCCGCTCGCGTCGCTCGTGAGCGGCGAGCGAACCAGGTGGCGGTTGGGCACCTCGAGTTGTCGGCCCATCACGTCGATCAACAGAGTCGAACGAACGCCGACCCGTCGCACCTGACCGGAGAAGCCGTCGCCGACGAGCCACATCCCGCCGCGGATCCGTCGTTCGAAGACCAGCAGGAAACCCGCGACGAGGTCGGGAAGCACGTCGCGCGCCGACCAGCCGATGGCGATCGCCACCCCGCCGAACGTCAGCAGCATCACGAGCGTCGCGCGCGGCGGGAGCACACGAATCAGCAGCGCGAGCGCGAACGCGACCGCGATCAGTCGAAGCGCGAGGTGCAGGAGCGCCAGGAGCGTCGGCAGCAGGCCGGTCGGCTCGAGCCGCTCGCGCACTCTCCGCAACGCGACGGCGGCGAGCGCCGCCAGCAGGACCACCATGAGCAGGAGGGCCAGGGCACCGAGCGAGCGGTCGGTGCCGAAGAGCTCTGAGAGCTCTTCGATCTCGGTGGTGATCGGGTCGGGCTCGGAGTCGCCGGCCATCGGGACGAAGCGGGTCTCCGTGTGTCGCTCCACGCGCGTGGCGACCGGCGTGTCGGGGTCGGTCGCTCGGCGCTCCGCGCTCGGCTCTCGGCTCTCGGCGGCGGTCGTCGGCTCTCGGCTCTCGGCGTCGGTCGTCGGCTCTCGGCTTTCGGCGTCGGCCGTCGGCTCTCGGCTTTCGGCGTCGGCCGTCGGCTCTCGGCTCTCGGCGTCGGTCGTCGGCTCTCGGCTCTCGGCGTCGGCCGTCGGCTCTCGGCTCTCGGCGTCGGTCGTCGGCGCTCGGCTCTCGGCGTCGGCGTCGGTCGCCGGCGCTCGGCTCTCGGCGTCGGTGGCACCCGAACGCGGGGGCGGCGGCGCGGGCTGCGTCCGCTCCGCGGCTTCGGCCTCGGCCGCGCGCGAGCCGGTCGCGGCTTCCCTCGGCTGGGGCGGCGGCTCCGGCACGCCCGCGTCCTGCGCAAAGGCGGACGACGTCGCGAGCAACATCGCGAGGACGAGCGAACGCATCACGCCCACCCTCGCTTGCGGATGACCCGGGCCAGCGCGCCGCGGAGGTGCAGCGCGATCCGGAAGATCTCCCCGTCGTGCGACTCGAGCAGGCCGAGGTGGCGCAGGCGCGCGAGCTGGGCACGGGCCGTGCGCCGATCGCTGCGGAAGAGGTGCGCCAGCACCGCGTCGTTCATCCAGCCCTGCCGGGCGACCTGGAAGAGCAGGAGCAGCTGCTCCGTCGGGAGCCGACTCACCGCGGTGTAGCCGGAGGAAGGCACGTGGCCGACGTGAACGATGTCGTCCGCCTCGATCCCGCGGATCGACGTCAGCCAGAGGCGGAGCGCGTCGCGAACCAGTCCACCCGTCGCGCCGTGCAGCTCCTTGAAGTACTGCTCGTAGGGGCGCCGGATCCGACTCGCGCTGCGCGCCAACCAGCCCTCCAGCCAGGACTCGCCTTCGAGCCGGTCGAAGGCGTGACCGTAGCCGCTGAGGCGGTGCCGTTCCATCACGGCCGCGGTGAGCTCTTCGGTGGTCAGCGGCTCGAGCTGCACGACCTCCGGGAACGCCTCGGCCAGCGGCGCGACCGCGCAGGCGTAGCGCCAGAAGACCTCTTCGGCCTGCACCAGCCAGCTCCGCTGGTCGCCATCGGCGAGCACCCCGTCCACGAAGTGCCTCAGCGGCGAGAACCCACCGGGCTCGGCGGCGAGCATCCAGTAGAGACCGTCGATCACGATGAGCGAACCGTGCTTCGCCTCCTCGAGCAGCCGATCCACGTCGGCCACCGTCATGGGTCGCTCGAGGTTGAAGCGCTTCACGCTCTTCCAGCGGCCGCCCCGCACGATCGCGCTGCTCACCGATGCCTTGCCGACGCCGTCGAGCCCGACGACCGCCACCGCTCGGCGTCGGCCGCTGTCACGCGAGGTCTGCTTCGCGGGCGGCGAGAGGTGCTCGCGGGCCCGCCGGATCTGCTCCTCGCGACCGGTGAGCACGTCACTCGCTTCCATGGTGTCGGCGGCGAAGAGCCGCTCGTAGACCAGCGGGAGCTTCACCCGCGGCGCCGGCGGCGCGAACGCCTCCGGGGTCATCACCAGGTCCTCGCGAGGCGCGGGGAGCCCGAGCAGTCGGCGCCACGCCTCGAGGCGCGTCTCGCCGATCAGCAGGACCGCGGCGCGCCGGAGCTGGCCGCGCACCTCGCGGAGGAGCTCGGGCAGCCGAACCGCCCGCTGGGCGAGCCGACGCCGGTTGGCGCTGCGTCGAAGCTCGTCGAGCTTGGCGCGCGTGATCTCTCCGTCGACGAGCTGACCGCGGAGCTCCGCGAGCGTGCCGAGTGCGGCTCGGTGGAGCTCCGCACCGAGCTCGTCCGGCCAATCACGCGCTCCGTCGAGGAAGGCCTCGAGGGTGCCCTCGCTCCGCTCGAGCTGCCCGACCACCATCTCCTCGATGAGTCGGAGCGTCTCCTGCGGCACCGCCTCGTCGCCGAGCACCTCGAGCTCTGCGGTCGCCAGCTCGGTGTTGAACGCCAAGAGCCGCTCGGCCTCGCGCATCGCCGCGGCGAGGGGCTGGATCTGATCGGCGGTCTCGCGCGCCGCCCGCAGCAGTCGCGGCGCGACCCGGGTGTCGATGGTGTCGAGCACCGTCTCGCGGAAGGGCACCTCGACCGGCGGGACCACCGAGGGGAGCTTCCACTCGCCGTGCTGCAGACGGCCGGCGATGACCTTGTAGCGAACGGTGAGCGCGGTCGCGGCCTCACCGAGCGCATCGATGAGCGGCGCGATCTTCTCCTGGTCGAGGAGCTCCTCGCGGAGCTCGCGGGCGATCCGGGCGCCTTCGCCGGCGGTCTTCTCCGCGACCTCGGTGATCTGACGGATCATCGCGGCCAGCGTTCGCCCGTCGTGGGTCTCGGCGAGCTCGCTGCGGACGTGCTGCAGCGCTTCGAGGAAGCTCTCCACCACACGATCCGCCTGCTGCACCACGCGGCGCCGGACCTCGCCCTCGAGCCGGGAGCGATGGTTGCCGAGCAGGTCCTTCACCCGGGCCTCGAGGCCGATGAGCTCGAGCTCCATCGCCAGGAGCGCGTACTCGCCGCCGGCGCTCTCTCGGAGCTCGCCGAGGTCCTTGGTGAGCGCCTCGAGCGCCTCGACGCGCTCGCGGAACACGCGGCTCGACCGGCGTTCCCAGTCGGGTAGGTCGAGCGTGCCGTAGATGGGCGACTCGCTCTTCACCGCGCGGAGGCCCTGCGCCAAGATCATGCCGGTGCGCCGAACCCCGTCGCGACCGATACGGTTCACTTCGTCGAGCGCGAGCATCAGCCCCTCCTCGACGTCGGCGCGCACCTCCTTCACCCGAGCGTCGAGCGCCAGGTCCATGTCGCCGCAGTCGTCGGCCAGCGTGTCGTACGCCTGAACGATCGCGTCGAAGAGCTGACGCGTCCGGCCCGCGAGGTGTCGCTCGGCGTCGACCACGAGCGCCGCGACCCCCTCGAGGCGCATCGGCGTGCGGCCAGCGAGGTGGTAGCGCACCAGATCGCGGAGGGGGACCTCGTGCTTGGCCATCGGCCGGCCGAAGAGCTTCGCCGTTCCGCGCCGGAAGCGCAGACCGAAGCGCCCGAGCGTCTTGAGGAACCCGTCGCCCTCGCGGCGCTCGAAGGAGCTCGGGTGGTAGGGGACCCGCATCGTCTCGGGCACCCCGGCGACCAGATCGTCGAGCGCCTCGACGACCCGCTGCGGCGACCAGAGCGTTCGGCTCGAGAGCTGCGCCGCGCGAGCGAGGACCAGCGAGCGCCAGCGTTCGGCGAGCTCGGACTGCTGGTCGTGCAGAGTCAGCGCGAGCGCTTGGCGAGCCTCGGTCTCGTCCGCTCCCTCCGGGAGATCGGCGATACCCCGAGCCTCGACGAGGATCCGGCGGTGGTGCCGCAGGTACTCCCGGCGCAGCTCGCGCAGGTAGGTCTCCGCGTTCTGCCGGAAGTCCAGCATGGCCCCCTCGGAGACCTCGCGGACCAGCGCGCGGAGATCCTCCTCGAGCCCGTTGATCATCCGATCGAGCTGCACCGATCCGGTGTCGGGAGCCTCGCCCCAGTTCACCGGCTCGATCTGCTCCGGCCAGGGCTCGAGCTCGGCGGGCGTGGGACCGTCCGCCGCGACCTCTTCTTCTTCTTCCTCGGTCTTTCGGCCACCGATCTCGCCGGCGAGCCCGAGGGCGATCTTCAACGCGACCGGGCCGAGCACCTCGTTGAGCGCGACACCCGCGATCAGGAGCCCGGAGAGCGCGTGCACCTCTTCGGGGAACTTGGTCGGGTCGGCCATCATGCTGGCGAAGGTGATGGCGACGCCCGCCTGGCTCAGGAAGCCCATCCAACCGTACTTCCGGGTCGTCGGGTCGGCGCGACCGACGATGGCGCCGATCTTCACGCCGATCCAGATGGCGAAGATTCGGGCAGCGACCAACGCGAGCGCGAACACGCCGAGGTGCATGACCTCGTCGAGGTGCAAGCTGGCGCCGGCCATCGTGAAGAAGACGACGTAGACCGGCGTCGACAGACGCTCGACCGAGTGGATGAGCGTGTCGCCGGTCTTGGAGAAGTTCGAGGTGACGAAGCCCGCGGTCAGGAAGATCAGGACGCCGTCGAGGTGGAGCTCTGCCGCGACGAGGGTGGTCGCGTAGACGACGCCGACGATGAAGAGCAGCAGCTCCTGGTTCACCCAGCGGAGATAGGCCGCGACCAACCCACCGACCGTGACGCCGGCGGCGATGGAGCCGAGGATCTCGATGGCGAGCTTGGTGGCGAACGATTCGTCCGAGCCGGAGCCGAGGGACTGGGACGCGAGCGCCGAGAAGACGCCGAAGAGGACGACGACGACCACGTCTTTGATGACGACGGCGCTGAGCACCGTCCGGCTCATGTTGCCCTTGGCGCCCGTCTCGTTGATGACGGCGATGGTGGCCGCGGGCGAGGTCGCGAAGGAGATCGCGGCCACCGTCAGACCGATCCACCAGACGGCCGGGCCCATGTCGCCGAGGCCCGGGAGTGCGATGGCCGGGAACACGCCGCTGACCGCGTAGAAGAAGAGCGTGATGACGAAGAGGACGGTGATCAGCTGGAAGCCGAGCACGCCGAGGATCGCGCCGAGGCCCTTTCGGAGCCCGTCGAGCTTGAGCTCGCCTCCGGCCGTCAGCGCGATGAGCGCAACGGCCAGGATATTCAGCGGTTTCAGCAGCTCGATGACGTCGTGATTGAGAACGCCCTCGTCGAAGGGTGGCCAGAGCTCGAATGGGATGAACCCCGCGATCGAGGGGCCGAAGACCATGCCGGCGATGAGGTAGCCGGTGATGTGCGGCAGCTTGATGACGTCGACGAGGGCGCCGATCGTGAAGCTCGCCAGCACCACGAAGCCGAGCGCGAGCATCGCGGTCGGGTCGAAGCTCTGCTCGTCGCTCTCCACCGCGAGGAAGTGCAGGCCGACCATGCCGGCGACGAGCGCCAGGACGATCACGAGCTGGCGGAAGGTGGCGCCCTCGCCCCCGTGACCATGACCGCCCCCGTGACCGTGGTCGTCGTGGCCGTCGTCGTGGCCGTGGTCGCCTCCGTCGCCGCTCTCGGGCAGCGGCGCGCCGCCCTCGGCGGCAGCGGCGGGGATCTCCGTCGCCTCCGGAGTGACCGACGCCGACTCCGACTCCGACTCCGACTCCGACTCTGACTCCGACGCCGACGCCGACTCTGACTCCGACGCCGACTCTGACTCCGACTCCGAACGCCGAGAACCGACCGCCGACTCCGAGCTCCGAGAACCGACCTCCGACTCCGACGCCGAATCCTCTTCCTCTGAAGGCTCCGAGGCTCCATGACTCGGTGCGAGGCCTTCCTCCTCCGAGCCACCAGCGGGCTCAGGGGGCCACACCGACTCCGGCGGCTCCGACTCCGACGTGGTCTTTTCGTCGTGCTCGTCGCTCATCGTCGCCAGAACTCCGGCACCAGCAGCGCGAAGAGGGTGAAGAACTCGAGGCGCCCGAGCAGCATCGCCACCACGAAGAAGGCCTTCGAGACGCCGGTGTATGCAGCGAAGTTGTCGCTCATCCCGGCCATGTCGTGAAAGGGCGCGGGGCCCATGTTCGAGAGGCAGGTGAGCATCGCGCCGAACGCCGTCGGCACCGGGACCGCCTCGATCGTCGCCACGACGAGCACGCCGACGCCCATGGACACCATGTAGATCACGAAGAAGACGGCGACGTCCGCGAGGACCGACTTGGCCACGACCGCACGCCCCATGCGGACCACCTGGACCACGCTCGGCTCGAAGCTCCGCTTGACCTGCGCGAAGGTCTGCTTGGCGAGCATGACCACGCGCTCGATCTTGATGCCGCCCGCGGTCGATCCGGAGCACCCGCCGATGAACATGATGATCACCATGATGGTGAACGCGGGCATGCCGAAGGCCGTGTAGTCGTCGGTCCCGTAGCCGGTGGATGAGACCGTCGTCGCCACGGTGAAGAGCGCGTAGCGGGTGGAGTCCACCACGTCGTAGCCGTGCAGGTCGAGGTTCAGGAGGGCGAGCAGGCCCGTGCTCAGCAGCACCAGCGCGACGAACGTCCGGAACTCGATGTTGCGCGTGAGGACACCGAAGTCCTTGCCCCGGAGGAGCAGGTAGTAGAGGCCGTAGTTCACGCTGCCGATGAGCATGAAGACCGAGATGATCCACTCGAACGCCGGCACACCGAAGCCTCCGACGCTCGCGTCGCGAGTCGAGAATCCGCCCGTCGACATGGTCGTGAGTGCATGGCAGAGCGCCTCGAAGACGTCCATGCCGAAGCCCGCGAGCAGGATCATCTCCAGGATCGTGAAGATCGCGTAGAGCTTCCAGAGCGTCATCGAGGTCTCGGCGATGCGGGGCTTGAAGCCTTCGGCCTGCGCGCCGGGGGCCTCACCGCGGTAGAGGTGTTTGCCTCCCGCGCCGAGGTTGGGGAAGACCGCCACGAAGAGCACGACGATGCCCATGCCGCCGAGCCACTGGGTCATCGAGCGCCACAGGAGCAACGGCCGGTTGAGCCGGTCCTCGATGTCGGTGATGACCGTCGCGCCCGTGGTCGTGAAGCCGCTGATCGACTCGAAGAGAGCGTCGGCGACGCCCATCCGCGCACCGAAGACGAAGGGGAGCGCGCCGCACACGCCCGCGCCGAACCAGATCAGGGTCACCGCGAGGAGCGCCTCGCGACGCGTCATGTTCTCGCCACCGTGTCGACGGCCGTAGAAGAAGAGCAGCGTGCCGCTGACGATCGACGCCGCGGCCGCGAGCAGGCACGGCACGACGCCGCCCTGCGGAAGCTCCGGGTCGGGCGCGAGAAAGTCCCACGTGGCGGCGATGGCGGTGGTGCCGAGGATCGTGACCCCGACGCCGACCATCACCGCGCCCAGCGGGCGCAGCACACCGCGAAAGTCGCGCCAGCGGTGTGCGCCTCGTCGTCGCTTCGGCACGAGCTAGCTCTTGCGCCTCCCACGGAAGAGGCGCTGCACGCTCGGACGAGCCTCGCGCGTCGCCATCAGGATCACGCGGTCGCCCGGATGCACCTCGTCGTCACCACGCGGGATGACCACCGAGTCCTTGCGCGAGATCGCGGCGAGGAGCGCACCCTTCGGCAGCTGCATGCGGCGCAGCGGCTTGCCGACCGCGCGACACCCGCCACCGGCGGTGAGCTCGACGACCTCGGCCTGGCCGTCCGCGAGCTGGTGCAGGCTGTGGAGCTCGTCGGTCCGCGCGAAGCGGAGCACGTGGTCGGCCGCGACGGTTCGCGGCGAGAGCACGATGTCGATCCCGAGCTCCCGGTAGATCGGGCTGTAGTCCGCGCGCTGGACGATCGCCGCCGTTCGACTGACGCCGCTCCGCTTGGAGATCAGCGCCGCCATCAGGTTCACCTCGTCCTCGTGGGTCACACAGGCGACCAGGTCGAAGGTGCTGATCTCGATCTCCTCGAGCAGGGTCTTGTCGGTGCCGTCGCCCTGGACCACCACGATGTCGCCGTGCTCCGCGGCGAGCTTCTCGGCGACCTCGGGATCGCGCTCGATGATGGTCACGTGCACCCCATGCGGGAGCACGGCTCGCGCGAGCGCCTGACCCACCACGCCGCCGCCGATGATCGCGACGCGACGCGCCTCTCGCTTGGTGCTGAAGAGATCCTCGGCGCCGAGGATCGCGTCTGGGGTGCCGATCAGATAGACGGTATCGCCCGGCAAGAGCACGTCCGCGCCGCCCGGCACGACCAGGTGACCGTCGCGCACGTAGGCCGCGACCAGCGTGTCCGGCGGGAGCTGGAGCTTCGAGAGCGGCTTGTTCGCCATCCGCGAGGTCATCTCGATCTCGACGAGCTCGACGCGCGCCTGCGCCAGGTCGAGCACGTCGGTGGCGCCATGGCTCCGCGCGACGCGGCCGAGCTCCTGGCCGACGAGCACGCGCGGGTTGATCACGACGTCGACGCCGAGCAGCCCGTAGCGGATGCCCTCGGTCCAGCGCGCCCACTCGTTGCCCTGGGCGCGCGCGATCACCCGCGCGCAGCCGAGCTGCTTGGCCGCGAGCGCCGCGATCAGGTTCACCTCGTCGTGGTCGCTGACCGCGACGACCAGGTCGGCGTCGGCGACGCCCGCGCGCTGCAGGACCTCCTGGCTCGCGCCGTAGCCCTGCAGGCTGGCGACGTCGTGATGCTCTTCCGCGTAGGCGATCGCGTCGGCGGAGTTGTCGACCGCGACCACGTCGTGGCCCTCCGCTTGGAAGACCCCGAGCAAGTGGCGGCCCACCTCACCGAGGCCGATGACGACGATGTACATCAGGCAGCTCCCTCTGCGTCTTCGAGCGCATCGACCAACGAGCGCTCCCGGCCCACGTCGCCTGCGTCGACCAGCAGATCTCGAAGCAGACGCGGCGCCACCAGATCCATCACCACCACCGAGGCGAGGATCGCCGTGTAGGCGATGTCCACGACCGGCCCGGAGTACACGACCTTGAAGGAGATCGCCATGGCGAGAGTCACCTCGCCCTGACCGAGCAGACCCCGGTAGAGGTCGTTGCGCATCGAGGTCATGCCCCACGCGCTGACCTTGCTCGCCAGCCACTTCGCGACGAGGCGGAAGAGCAGGAAGCAGCCGAAGACCAGCGCGGTGGCGGTCCAGGCGTCGCGGTTCTCGAGCGGGTGCCAGAGCGCACCGGCGAGCACCAGCATGATGAGGTTCATCGGCTTCTCGGTCGTCTGCAGGGTCTCGCGCATGAGCCGACCGGTCTTCGCGAAGCGGACCAACACGAGGCCCAGGAGCACGTTCACCGAGAGCGGCGAGAGCTGGACGAAGTACGCCGCGCCGGACGCGAAGGTGATGATGCCCACCAGCGCGAGGAAACGCCCATTCGGCGACTCGTTGCCGCCCAGGAAGGGCGTGAAGAGCGCGCCGAGGCCGATGCCGAGCGCGATCTGGATCCCGAGCCAGTTCATGGTCCACTCGGGGTCGGTGCCGCTCGTCTGTCCCCAGGGGACGTGGAAGAGGCAGAAGGCGATGCCGAAGCTCAGGATCACGAGAACGTCGCTGATCTGGCCGACGATCCGAAGCTGCGTGGCGACCGGACCCTGGATCTCGTAGCGGCCCGCCACGATCTCGTAGGGCGCCTCCGAGTCGGAGGCCGCGGCGCAGCCGAGCACGAAGGCGCTGGCCCCCGCTTCGCGCCAGCCGACCTCGGGCACCAGGCCCATGCCCTGGCTCAGGTAGAAGAAGTAGTAGGCCGCGCCGCCGACCAGCGCGCCGGGGAGGAGGAGGTGGAGCACGACCACCCGCATCGTCCCCGTCGGTCGGTTCGAGAGTCGGGCGGCGTCCAGGTCCATCCCCCGGAGCAGCCCGACCCAGCCGGCGGCCAGCGCAATGATGGGCATCATTCCGCTGAGGTTGTCGAGCACGTGGACCGCGGGGACGGTCGGCCCGAGGAAGACCCCCAGGATCAGGTACTCGAAGCCGGTGACGATGAGCAGCATTCGCTGCAGCCGGTCGACGATGAAGTTCGCGATCAGGTACGCGAGACCGACGACCAGCAGCACGGAGACCACGGTCGTGGTCGTGCCCTTGTCCCCGCCTCCGCCGGCCGCAAAGGCCGCCGTCGGCGCAGCGAGAACCAGCGCCATGGCCAGGGCAGCCATGAACGGGGGCGACAGAGAAGGCATCGAGCGTGCAATCATGGCTGGCTTTTGGGCGATGGATCGAGAATTAGGCGTTAGCATCACCGAGCTCGCCATGTTCGACCGCTGCATCCTCGTTCTTCTCGTCCTCATCGGGCTGACCAGCTGTGCCCACGAGATCCGGCGCTTTCCGCTGGCCGATCCCATGTGGGTGGACGAGGAGGACTTCCGAGCGTTTCAGCCCATGCCCGAGGAGTACTACTCGCCCTTCGCCTGGGATGGGGCCGATCAGATGCTCTTTCGACCCCTGTCCCGGTTTCTGGCGGTCGATCCCTCCGGTGCTGCCGTCAACGTGAACGCGATGGACGAGGTGCCGAACTCGAGCTGGTACACCAACCGGCTCTCCCGCGGGCCCCTCGACCGGCAGACCCTGATCCGCGGTGCGTGCGGGGACGAGCCGCCGCTGGACCCGGCGGGCCCCTGGACGATCACCAGCGCCAAGCCGAACGGCGCGAACCCGGGCTTCATCATCGAAGACGCCGAGGGTCGCAAGTTCCTCCTCAAGTTCGACAGCCCGAACCAGCCCGAGCGCGCGACGTCGGCGGACATCATGGGCTCGCTCCTCTACTGGGCGGCCGGGTTCTCGACCCCGTGCAACCGAGTGGTCTTCTTCGACAGGGACATCCTGACGATCGAGGAAGGCGCCACCGCCAAGGTCGGCGGCGAAGAGGTGCCCATGACCTGGGCCATGCTCGCGCCCGCCTTCGAGAAGGCCACCCGGCTGCCCGACGGCCGCTTCCGCGGTGCGTCGAGCCAGTTCCTCCCGGGGCGACCCCTCGGTCCATGGCGCTACGAGGGCACCCGCAGCGACGACCCGAACGACGTGATCCCGCATCAGGACCGTCGCGAGCTGCGCGGCGCGTACGTGCTCGCCGCGTGGATCAACCACTTCGACTCACGCGAGCAGAACACCCTCGCGATGTGGGTCCGAGACGGCGAGGGCGACGACGCGCCGGGATACGTGCAGCACAACTACATCGACTGGGGTGACAGCTTCGGGAGTCAGTGGAGCTGGGACGGAATCAGCCGGCGGCTGGGCCACTCGAGCTACTTCGACATGCGCCACGTGCTCGAGGACTTCGCCAGCTTCGGGCTGATCGACCGGCCGTGGTTCGACGCGGAGAAGGGACCGACCGGTGAGGTGCTCGGCTACTTCGGCGTCGAGCGCTTCGACCCGGCGCGATACCGACCGGGCTACCCGAACCCGGCGTTCGACGCGGCGCAGGATGGGGACAAGGCGTGGATGGCGCGCATCGTGGCGGGGATCAGCGAGGACGACGTCCGCGCGGTCGTCGACCAGGCCCGCATCCAGGATCCGCTCGTGGAGAGCGAGCTGAAGCGGATCCTCGTCGCCCGTCGCGAGCGTATCCTACGGACGTTCCTGCGCGAGCTCTCGCCGCTCACCCGACCGGTGGTGGTCCGGTCGAGCGAGGGACCGCTCCTGTGCGCGGAGGATCTGGCGGTCGCGAGCGAGCTGATCGACTGGGAGCTGCGGCCCTACTGGGCGCGCGCCTGGCGACACGTCGGCGGTGACGACCTCGAGACGGTCGAAACCGGCGGGCTCGTGCGGCGTCGACCGCACCACCTGTGCATGAGACTGCCGACCGTGAGTGACGCGACGCCGTCGGACCCCGCCTACCTCATCGTCGATCTGATGGCGCTCTGGTCGAACGACGACGAGGACTCCCGACCGCTGCGGGTGCATCTCTACGCGCTCGGTCCGGACGAGCTTCGCGTCGTCGGCGTCGAGCGGCCGACGGACCTCGATCCGCCCTCCGCCCGCGACTGACGCACTTCCGCCAGCCGCTCGAGCAGGGTGAACACTCACGTCGCTTCGAAGACGCCCGCGGTGGCCGCGATCACTGGAACGATACGACGACTCACGCGAACGAGGTTGCTCTCGGAGGCGAGACACGGCAGGACGGGTGTGATGATCAAGCCCCAAATGGGTGTGTGGGACGACGACTTCGACACCGCGCCTCCCTCTGGTATTCGAATCGGCCGGTTTACTCCGATTGCCGTGCTGGACTCCGAGACCCTGCGGCTGAACGGCTGGGCGGACTCGCCAATGGCGGACCGCGTGCAAGCGGTGCGGGATCCGAATCGCCTGGAGAGATGGCTGCGCGACACCCCGCGGTGCCACACGCTCGTCGTCGGTCTCGCAGACCGGCAACGCGACGAGTGGTGGGCGGACACACTGGAAGTGCTCGCCGAGGTGTCGCGTCTGCGCCCACTGAGGCTTCTCGCGGACATCCGGCGATGTGATCGCCATCAGGCCGGCGCGTTGATCGACCTCGGCGCCGTCCTCACCGCTGCCGGTCCCTTCGAGAAGTGCATGCGAGAACGGGAGTTGCTGGACGCGCGAGCGTTCGCGGAGCGGCTGCGCGCCGATCGAGCGATGCGCCTGAGGCTCTTCCACGCGATCGGCGTCAGCGAGCTGTCGAACGAAGCGGGTCTGACCGCGGCCGAGCACCGTGTACTGCTCGCGCACATGGAGGTGAACCTGCGCGACCTGCCGCGGCTGTTGCATGTGCAGCGCACCACGATCGAGAAGCAGCTGGGGTCCATCCGCCGCAAGCTCGGGGGCGAAAGCCGGCTCGGGGCGCTCCACTTGGCCTTCGACGCCGCCATGGACTGCGCCTACTGGCTGGGCACACGGATGCGAACGGAGCTCGCAGAGGAGTGAGGGGCTCGGGCGCCGCCACGAGGACGCGCCGAGCAGCCGGCGTGACGGTGGCGGGCGCCGGCGAGTCGGTGGCCAACCGCCGGCGGGACCGTGGGCTTCGTCGAGGGAATGGCTCGGCGGAGCCAGGCACGGGATTGGCAGTGCGTGATGTGTGACCGCGCCGCGCATCGTCGTCCCCGGAGCGACCTACGCGGTCACGCGGCGGTGCGTGTGCCGGAAGGCGTTCCTGGGTTGGTGGCATCCCGAGGTCGACGACATCTTCTTCTGGTGCCTCGCCATGGTCGCGGAGAAGTGCGGCGTTCACCTGCACCACGCAGTGCGGGTCGGGTCGCACTACCACCTGACCTTCACCATCACGCGCAAGAACCTCGGCGAGTTCCTGCGGCTGCTGCATCACCAGATGAGCTGCATGCTCAACACGCTGCTGGCCCGCGAACGCTACGATGCCCCGCACGAGCTCTTCGACGCGCGGGGCAGCCACGTGATGCGGCTGATGGACGCCGAGGCGCAGCTCGGGCACATCGTGTACGAGCGGCTGAACCCGCCGGCGGCCGGACTGGCGGACACCTGCGACGGCGTGCCGGGGCGGACGCTGGACCCGGGGCTGTGGAAGGGCGCCGGAGTCCAGCTGAATCGGCCCACGGTCTACACGGCGAGCAAGGAGCGCTCACGGGTGCTGCAGGTGTCGGCGCCGCCGCTCCTGTATCGGGCGTTCGGTGGGGACCTGGATGGGCTCGTGCATCAGATCCGCAAGCTCGAGCGGGACGGCGAGCGCGCCATTCGGGCCGCGCGGAAGCGTCCCGCGAAGACCGCGGCGGAGGTCCGGGGGATCCATCCGTGGGACGAGCCGATGACGCTCCGCGAAAGCGGCGGCGGGCGGGTGCCGAGCTTCAAGACCAGCAAGCGCGGGCTCGAGGGCAAGGACGCCGAGATTCGTGGGGCGCTGGAGGTGCGCGCGTTTCGGGAGGCTCACGCCAGTGCCAACGAGGAGTGGCGAGCGGGGAACCGCGACGTCGAGTACCCGTGTGGGACCTACGAGATGGAGCGCTTCCATGG
>JAEPMI010000017.1:148561-149305 GCA_017644045.1 Deltaproteobacteria bacterium | reverse complement strand
TTCCGAAACACGCCCGATGATCGCATCCCGCGATACCGATGGCGATCCCCGCCGGGGTTTCTTCTCAGGAGTCAGAAGTCAAGAGCGTCCCTCGGGTGTAGGAGTACAGGCGGGCTTGTGAATTGGGAAAGAAGTCAAGAGCGTCCCTCGGGTGTAGGAGTGCAGGCTGTGCGGAGCTGGAGTCGCTCTGCTCGAGCAGGCCGTTGGGCTGGGCGTTGCTAGTCTTGGGGTATGACGTCGAAGGGTGATTCCTCGGCCGGGTCGAAATGGGCTCGCTGGGCGGTCGTGGTGGTCGGGGCGGTGGTCCTGGTCGCCACGAGTGCACCTCCCGAGGACGTTCTCGAAGACGAGGGCAGCGCGTTCGCCAGCGGATTGGTTCCGGTCGTGGTCAGCGCGCAGATCAACCGGCGCGCGCTGCGTGCGGCGGACAGCTCCGTGCTGCAGATCACGGTCGACGGAGAGCTCGCCGGCTCGGACGCCGGCGTGCCGGGGACGGCTCGAGTCACCGTGCGGCCGGGCGGCGAGTCGGTGCCCTCCGACGGGTTCCGCTGGACGCTGGTCGACCTGCTCGACCGCTGCTCGGGTGACGCCGACTGCGTGGTGACGCTCGATGTCGCAGGCCTGGGCGCAGGGCAGAGCGTGAACGCGACCCTACAGGTGACCGACCAACAGGAGGGGTTCCTCTGCGCCAGCGGAGGCACGTTCCCGGAAGAAGCCGAGGCCTCTCTCCGAGTCGAGTGACCG
>JAEPMI010000017.1:0-148461 GCA_017644045.1 Deltaproteobacteria bacterium | reverse complement strand
GGCCCAGCGGTTCGTGGAAGAAGGAGAGGGGCCTGTCCTCCCTCCGAGTCGAGTGACCGGGCCCAGCGGTTCGTGGAAGAAGGAGAGGGGCCTGTCCTCCCTCCGAGTCGAGTGACCGGGCCCAGCGGTTCGTGGAGAGGAAGTGGCCCCCCTCCTGACCGGGCTCAGTCGCAGCGGGTCTCGGGGAGGGCGAGGTCCTCGCGGTCGCCGCTGCTGGTGCCTTCGCGGTAGATGACGACGCGGTCGATCAGGCTGAAGTCTGCCCGGGCGGCGAGCTGCATCGTGTAGTCGCCGGGTGCGTCGAACTCCATCGTCACGATCGAGGCGTCGCTGTCGCTCGTGCGGGCGGACCAGCGCCAGTCGTTGGCGCCGGAGGAGTAGACCTTGAGCCAGCCGTCGCGGCTGCTGCCACGCACGCAGTCGGCGGTGTCGATGTCGGCCATCGCCATGAGCGCGTTCATCGCGTCGGTGTCGTCGCAGATGGGCTTCGGGTAGCGGCGAATCTCCGCGCCCGGGTCACCCTTGAGCCCGTAGAAGTCGTCGGCGTCCGGGAAGCGCACCCAGGTGTCGTTGTGCTCGGTGGTGTTGTCGCCCCTGCCGATCTGCGTGAGCCACGTGAGCTGGTAGCGCCCGGCCTCCGGCACGCGAATGGTCACGTCGATCACCCCGTGCGTCGGGTCGTTGTTGTGGCTCGCGCCCGTCCACTCGATGTAGCCCGACCCGCTGAAGCCGCCTTCGCTCGTGCCGATGGCCCAGTCCTCGTTCAACGGCAGCGACTCGGCTTCGAAGACCAGCACGCCACTCTCGAAGTCGAAGCAGTTCGCGGTCGGCATCGGTTCGCCGAGATCCGGCGGGTCCTCGCCACCGAGGTCGGGCGGGTCCTCGCCACCGAGGTCCGGCGGGTCCTCGCCGCCGAGATCCCGCTCCGGCACGCTCCCGTCCTCGCTCGCCATCGTGTCGCTGAGCGACCCATCGTCGTCGCCGCACGCCAGGGCCAGGAGCAGCGCCACTCCCACGCATCGCATCGTCATACTCACGACAGTACCCCAACCAAGCGAGGGCCCCGTTACGAGCGGGACGCGCTCCGGCCGCCGAGCCAAGGTCGTCTCGAGACGACATGTCGTCGATCGTCGTCATGCCGTCTCGAACGCGTGCGCACGCTCAGCGCTCGACGGCGTCTTGGCGACGGACCGCCCAACGTTGAACGGTGTCGCCGAGGTAGTCGATGTCGCCCGTGCACCGCATGCCGAGTTTGGTCAGGACACGAATCGAGGCTTCGTTCTCCGGCAGCACCAGGGCGACGATCTCGTGGAGGGCGAGAGTGGTGAAGCCGTACTCCAGGCTGGCGCGGCCCGCTTCCGTGGCGAGACCCCGACCCCAGTACTCGGGCAGGAAGCGATAACCGAGGTCGACCTCACCGGTCTCGGGCAGGAGCTTCAGACCGCAGAAGCCGATGAGCGCTGCGTCCGGTCCGGCATCGCGGAGCAGGCACGCCCAACGCCCATAGCCTGGGTCTTCCCAGTCCGGGTAGCGCTCGATGGCTTCGCGCGCGGCCTCGACGCTGGGCATCGGTGGCTCGCCCGTGTAGAGCATCACCTCCGGATGGCTGTTGAGCCGATGGAATGCCTCGGCGTCCGCGGGGACCATCGCGCGTAGGACGAGTCGGTCGGTCACGGGGCCCTGTCGATGGTCCATGCGGCGATTCTACGATCGCAAACGGGCGGCGAGCCTCTCGGCCCGCCGCCCGCTCACGCCCGGGGTCCAGCCAAGGTCCCGGGATGCAGGAGGAGCAGTCAGTCGTTGGTGGGGGGCGCCGCGAGGTCCTCGATGGCCTCGAGCTCGGCGGCGAGCTGTCGCTCGGCGTCGAAGGGCGCGGCGTCGCTACCGATGGCGAGCTCGGCGCTCTCCAGGCGGTGGGCGGCGCGCTCGGCGCGGATGAGCGCTCGAAGGCGAGCGCTGGAGACCTCGTCGGACGCGCGGGAGAGGATGGCGGGCATCCCCGCCCAAGCGGCCTCGAGCTCCGGCGTGCGGTGCAGCGGGCGGCGGCGGATGGCCAACGCGCGCAGCATGCGCTTGCGGCGAACACCCTTGGCGCCGTCGAGCGAGCCGCGGAGCCCGAAGGCCACCTCGTCGTCGGTCGGGATGGCGAAGGGCAGGGCGGTCAGGGCAGCCGCGACCACCAGCGCGCTGAGCTCACGCTCGATGCCGAAGCCGGTGTAGCGACGGATCAGGACCACCGCGAGCGCGCCGCCGGCCGTGGCCAGCGCCATCACCAGCGCGCCGCCCACGAAGCTGCGAGCGCGACGGGCGCGTGCTCCGTGGAGCAGCGCGATCCCGAGGGCACCACCAGCCGCGGCCGAGAGGCTCGAGCCGGCGACCACCGCGAGGGAGGCCAGCGCACCGAGCGCCAGGGCATCGGCGCGGGCTCGCCCGAGGACCACACCGGCGGCGAAGACACCGGCGAGAGCCGCGAGGAGCGCCCCGCCCACGCCGGTCCCCATCGCCGGCACCAGGGCCAGGAGGGTCACGCCGGCGAGGGCGCCGAGGAGCATGTGCAGGGCGCGCATCTCAGAGCCCCGTGGCGCGGGTGCGGCGCGCGGCGTTGGAGCCGAGACCGTAGCCACGGCCGCCGGCGCTGTAGGGGTCGAGCGCCTCGAAGCTCTCGGCGTCTTCCTCCGCGGCCTCGGCAGCAGCCGAGACGGTCGGGCTGGCCGGCGCCATCTGGCGGAGACGGTCGAGCTGGGCTGCGTTGTCGCGGGCCATCCGGACGGCGCCTTCGACGTTGCCCGAGCGCCACTCGTTCATGGCCTCGAGCTGGCTCTGCTCGAGGAGCACGGCCTTGGCGGCCGCGAAGGCCTCGTTGTTGCGGGTCGCGGCGGCGAGGGCCTCGTCGCTCACACCGGCGACCTGGAGCGCGCCGGCGTGAACGCTGGCGAGCTGACCGGTGCCGCGGTCGGTGAAGCTGAGGTCGACGCCGATGCCGCCGAGCGGGCCGGTCGCCATCGCGGTGCTCTCGAGCTGGAGCACGATGTGGCGCTGATCACCGGCGGCCATGTTGCCCACGTCGAGGTGGATGCCACCGGCGGCGTGGTTCGCGGTCGCGCCGTAGGCGGCGACGAAGCGGGTGTTGGGCGGCAGCGCGAAGTCGAAGGCGACGCGCTCGGCGACCATGGCGCTCGCGGCGCGCATCTCCTGGCCGAGGAAGCCCTGGAGCTCGGAGCCGGTGGCGAGATAGGCGTAGGCGCCGTTGCCCGCGTCGGCGACCGCGGTGAGGAAGGCCTCGTCGTAGTCGGTGCCGATGCCGAGGGCGGCGACCGTCACGCCGGACTGGCCGTAGGTCGCGACCGTGTTGCGCACGCCCTGGGGGCCGACGCCGGAGCCGTCGATGCCGTCGGAGACGAGCACCACGCGACGGGCGTAGCCGGCGGGCGCGCTCTGGAGCGTCTGGAAGCCGCGGTCGAGCCCCTGCGGGATCTGCGTTCCGCCGCCGGCGCGCACGTTCATGATCGTGGCGCGGATGCTGGCGCGGTTCGGGCCGACCGGCTGCAGCGGCACGAGCGTCTGGGCGGCGTGGTCGTAGGCCACGAAGCCGAACCAGTCGCCGTCCTGCATCTGCTCGAGCGCCTGGAGCACCGAGCGGCGGGCCTGCTCGAGCTTCTGGCCGCTCATCGAGCCGGAGCGGTCGAGCACCAGGGCCATCGCGACCGGGATGCGCTGGTTGTTGGCCTCACCGGTGGCCTTGAGGTCGATGTCGACCAGGACCTGCTGCGGCGAGCCGACCACGATGCCGCTCTGGGCGAGCGAGGCGTTGCCGCTGATGGGCCCCTGCTGGAACGTCAGCGAGCCCGGCGCCGGCGCCGCGAGCGGCGAGTCGGGGTTCGGGGTCACGTTGGTGTTGGGGACCGGCGCGGCGCCCGTGGTCCCGGTGCTGAGCACGATGCCCGCGGTCGCGACGGCGACGGCGGCGAGCACCCCCAATGCGCGACCGCCGCCGCCCGAACCGAGGCTTCGGCGTAGGCTGCGGCGCATTCGTTGGGCGGGGCTCGTGGGGCTCTTCTTCTTCGGCATGTCTCGTTCTCCTCCTGCTGGCAGTGGACCGAGACGAGCGAGCACCCCTTGGGATCTAATTTTCTCCACCTCCAAAACGAATACAAAGAAGACGATCGTCCCCGTTCTCAGCAGACGGGGACGATCGTCTTCTTGTGCGTCTTGTTTTCGCGGCGGGGCTGTGTGGGCAGGGGATTCACGAGCTCTTGGGGGGACGATCGTCTTCTTTGTATTCGTTTTCTGTCCATCGCCGTGGACGCGGGAATCCTGTAAATTCGAGGGCGAGTGTCCCTCCACGCCACGTTCGACCGGGTCGTCGCTCGGCTCGGGAGCCCCTTCGCGAAGCTCTATGCGGATGGGTTCGGCGCGGATCTGGAGGCGCGCGTTCGGGGCGTCGCCGAGTTCGAGGGGCCCGTCGATCCCGTCGAGATCACCTGGTCCGAGCCACGCAAGCGCCTCGGCATCCGCGTCGACCAGGGCACCTACCCATCCCCCGCCGCCGACTACCTCCCGCGCGAGAGCCACCTCGGCCACGTCGAGCGCTGGATCCCCCGCCCCGACGCGCCCGTCTGCCTCGTCCTCCCCGCCACCGCCGAAGAAGGCTTCGCCCGCCGCCGCCCCTTCGCGCGCTACCTCGCCGCCCACGGCATCGGCGCCCTGATCTACGAGGGCCCCTACTACGGCCCCCGCCGCCCCGCCGGCCAACGCGCCGCGCTCCTCCGCACCGTCGCCGACCAGTTCGCCATGAACCTCGCGACCGTCCACGAGGCCGCCGCGCTCCTGCGCACCTTTCACGACATGGGCCACGACGTCGGCGCCACCGGCTACAGCCAGGGCGGCATGATGGCCGCCTTCGCCGCCGCCGCGAGCCCCTTCTCCACCGCCGTCGTCCCCCGCGGCGCCGCGCTCAGCGCCGAGCCCATCTTCACCGCCGGCGCCCTCACCGGCACCATGCGCTGGGACGTGCTCACCCAAGAAGCCGGCTCCCTCGAAGCCGCCAAGACCCGCTTCGCCAACGCCCTCGCCGAAGTCCGCATCGACCGCTTCCCCGCGCTCCCCGATCCCGAGCGCGCCATCATCGTCGCCAGCCGCCACGACGGCTTCGTCCCCCCGGAGGAAGCCCGCGCGCTCCACGCTCACTGGCCCGGCTCCGACCTCCGCTGGGTCCCGGCTGGCCACTTCACAGGCCTGGTCCTCCACCACGCCACCCACCGCCGCGCCGTGCTCGACGCCTTCGCGCGCCCACCGACCAACCCCATACCCGACTGACCCATGGAAGTCGTCGCCGGCCGCTACCAGCTCGAAGCCCAGCTCGGAGAAGGGGGCATGGGCGAGGTGTGGTGGGCCAAGGACCGCACCACCGGCGACGAGGTCGCCCTCAAGCGCATCTCCGTCGGCCGCGACGCCCGCCACAAGCGCGCCGTGCTCCGCTTCCAGCGCGAGTTCCACACCCTCGCGTCCATCGAGCACCCGCGCATCATCAAGGCCTTCGACTATGGCGTCGACACGCGCGGCCCCTACTACACGATGGAGCTCCTGGCGGGCAGCGACCTCGGCGACCTCCTCCGCGACCGCGCTCCGCTCCCCATCGACGAAGCGTGCAGCCTGCTCCGCGACATCGCCTCCGGCCTCGCCGCGCTCCACGCGCGCCAGCTCGTCCACCGTGACCTGACCCCGCGCAACGTCCGCATCGTCGACGGCCGCGCCGTCCTCTTCGACTTCGGCGTCCTCATGAACGCCGGCGCCGTGGTCGACGTCGCCGGCACCCCCAACTACCTGGCGCCCGAGATGTTCAGCGGCGTGCCCGTCGATGGCCGCGCCGACCTCTACGCGCTCGGCGTCCTCGCCTACTGCATGGTCACCGGCCGCCGCCCCTACGACGCGCGCACCCTCGAAGAGCTCCCCGAGATCTGGGCCCAGCCGCTCACCTCTCCCTCCATGCTCGCCGACGTCCCCGAAGCGCTCGAGGACCTCATCCTCGACCTGATGAGCAAGGAGCCGCTCGCGCGCCCGCCGAGCGCCGCCGTGCTCATCGATCGTTTCACCGCCCTCGGCGGCCTCGAGCCCGATCCGGAGATCGTCGTCGCCCCGCGCTTCGTCACCTCGGCCGCGCTCGTCGGCCGCCAGCCGCAGCTCGACGCGATGGAGCACGCCATCGACGAGATCCTCTTCGGCCGCTCCGCGCGCTTCGCCCTCGAAGCCGAGAGCGGCGCCGGCAAGAGCCGCCTGCTCGCCGAAGCCTCGACCCGCGCCAAGCTCCGCGGCGTCACCCCGCTCCTCGCCGACTGCGACGAAGGGGAAGGGCGCCCCTACGAGACCCTCGCGCAGCTCGTCGACGAGGCCTTCGCCGTGGCCCCCGACACCGCCGCCGAAGCCGCGCGCCCCGACGCGCGCTTCCTCGGTCGCCTCTTCGAGCCCGTGCGCCGCGCCCACCCCACCCGCGACGACGACGACGGCGCCGAGCCCGCCGAGGACCGCATGCGCGCGCAGATGGCGACCCAGTATTTCTTCCGCCGCCTCGCCGAAGCGCAGCCCATCGCCATTCTCGTCGACGACTTCCAGCGCATCGACGAAGCCTCCGGCGCCGCGCTCCTCGCCATGGCCTCCGAGTCGATCCCCGGCATGCTCGTCGGGGCTGCGCGCCGCCTCGGCGAGCCCTTCCGCGCGCCCGAGCTCGCCCACGCCTTCGATCGCCAGGAGCCCAAGCTCCGCGTCGGCGGCCTCGACACCGAAGGCGTCGAAGCGCTCGCCCGATCCGTCTTCGGCGACGTGCCCAACCTCTCGCGCCTCGCCAAGGCCCTGCACGAAGCCACCGAGGGCAGCCCGCTCTTTTGCACCGAGGCCATCCGCAAGCTCATCGACGACGGCGAGGTCCGCTACGCCGAGGGCAGCTGGATCATCCCGCCCGACATTCGCGCCGCCGACGTCCCCGCGCAGCTCGGCGACGCGCTCGCCGGTCGCCTCGACGCGCTCAGCCCCTTCGCGATGGCGCTCGGCCAGCTCCTCGCGGTCTACGAGGTGCCCACCGAGCTCGAGCGCATCATCGCGCTCGCCCGCGGCTGGGACGGGCACGACGCCGACCTCGACCACGACCCGACGCCGGCCTTCGGCGCGCTCTCGGAGCTGGCGCAGGCCGGCGTGCTCACCGAGCGCGGCGCGGGCCTCGGCTTCGCCAACGAGGCGTACCGTCAGGCGCTGCTGCACACCATCGACGACGCGCGCACCCGCGAGCTGCACCGCCACATCGGCGAGGTCCTCGCCGCGGACCCGAAGGCCCCCGAAGCGCAGACCGGTCGCCATCTCGTCCGCGGCGGCGACACCGAGCGCGGCGCGCCCATGCTCGAGCGGGTCGGCCGCGCGCTCTACGAAGCGCAGGCGCTCGCGGACTGCATCGAGCCGCTCGAGCTCGCCCTCGAAGCGCGCAAGGCCAACGGCGCGCCGCCCGCCGTGATCGGCGACCTCGAGTACATGCTGCTCAACGCGGGCTGGGTCTCGGACCGAGCGGCCGCGGCGCGCTACGGCGAAGAGGCCGTGCACATCTTCGGCGACCTCGCCGGCCTCGGCACCATGCGCCGCTGGTCGCGCTTCGTCGGCTGGACCCTCGCCTTCGTGGTCGCCTTCGTCTGGGCGAGCTTGCGCTGGCTCTTCCGCTTCGGCGAGGCCCGCGGCCCGACGCCCATTCGCGCGCTCAGCCAGTTCGTCATCGCGCTCAGCTACACCACCGCCGTGGCCTACGCCTCGAACAAGAAGGACGACGTACGCCGGCTGACCCAGCTCATCGAGCCCTTCCGCGCGTTCAAGGGCCAGCCGCCCTACGCCGGCTACCAGACCATCAAGGCGATGATGGACATCCTGGAGGGTCGGCTCGTGGACGCGACCGATCGACTGCAGGACGCCAACCGCCTCGCGACGCGCTCGTGGCTCAACCCGCTCCAGCCGATGGAGCGGCGCGTCGCCGACGGCAGCACGCGCTCGATGCGCATCACCGTGGACGTGAACCAGTTCCAGCCGCGCCTGCACGAAGACCTCGAGGCCATCGAGCGCATCGGTCTCGCGTACTACAAACACTGCGGCCGCTCGATCGAGGTCGTGCACCACCGCTACCGCGGCGAGGAACGCATCGCGCGCGAGCTCGAGCGCCAGCTCGAAGCCGAAGAGCTCCAGCTCGGCTCCTGGTCCACCGAGCTGCAGCGCCTACTCTTCGCGCACCCCGCCTACGCGCTCTGCCACGACGTCGAGGGACTCAAGCGCAGCCTCGACGCGCTCGAGCGTCGCGTGGAGCAGGGCATGGAGCTGCAGGAGCGCATCGTGATGACCCGCGCCGAGATCCACCGCGAGCGCGGCCGCCCCGAGGAAGCGCTCGCGCTGGTCGAGCCGCTCCTCATGGAGCTCGAGCCGACCAACCACCTCTTCATCCAGTACGCCGGCTCGACCGCCGCGCAGGCCGCGCTCGAGATGTACCGCTGGGGCCTCGCCGCCGAGCACGCGCGCAAGGTGCTCGCCGACGGAGAGGACGAAGCCGTGCGCGTGGTGCTCCCCTGGCTTCGTGCCCAGCGCGTGCTCGGGCTCGCCGAAGACGCGCTCGGGGACTCGGCCGCCGGCGCCGCGCGCATCGAGCAGGCCCTCGCCATCGCCGAGTCGCTCGACTGCCCCGTGATGGCCGGCGAGCTGCACGAGGCGCGTGCCCGCATCGCCTTCGCGGCCGAGGACCGGGTCACCTTCATCCACCACCGCGGCAAGTGCGACGAGTGGCTGCGCCCGACCGACAACCCCGGCCTCATCGCCGTGGTCGAGCGCCTCTTCGAGCTCGATCGCGAAGCCGAGCTGCGGCCCGCGTCGGCTCGGCGCCGCCGCCCGGGTTCGGGCTCGGAGGCCTCGCGGACCTCGCTGACACCGGTGTTCGACTCGAAGTCCGAAGAGGCGCCGACCATCGCGTCGGGCTCGGACTCGCGCTCGCGCTCCATCGCCCCCGAGGGCACCCGCGAGGAAGCGTTCAGCGGACCGGAAGCGACCGTGGCCTCGCGCCCGGCCGCCAAGCGCGCCGACGAATCCTAGGGCGCGCTAGACTTCCGACCGTGTCCTACGCTCCACTTCCTCCGAAGCCCCGGCTCGCCCTCTTCCTCGGACTGGCCGCGGTCGCGGCTTGCGACTGCGGCGGAGGGGGCAGTGATGGCGCCCGTGATGGAATGGCCGTGTCGAGCGATGGGAGCGCGGGAGACGGGGCAGCGGCGCCCTATGAGTGCGATCCCTCCGGTCCGCCAGCGACGCTCTCCTGTCCGGAGGGCTGCACCGAGTGGACCGTGCGTGTCGTCGACGTCTCGGGCGAGTGCACGACGACTGACGAGCTGGTGGGCGCGTGCTTCCCCGATGACGCAGAGCTGGTCGGAACGGGCGAGGCCGTTTGCTTCACCCACCCCGACGCAGAGGGGCTGGTCGTCTGGTCCCCGTCGTCGGTGATCGGCGTGTCCGGCGGTCCCGCGAACATCCTCGAGAGCGCCGGGTGGGTGCGGTGCTCGGCGGCCGACAAGGTCCGATACGAGGGCTTCTGCGAGTAGGGGGGCTCAGGGCCCAGCGGGCACGCTCATTCGCACCTGCGGCACCATCTTCGAGAGCAGGTCGAGCAGCGCCTCGACCTCGGCTTCGTTGTCCGCGGTGAGCCGCAGCGTCAGCACGTTGCTCTCGAGCGTCACCTCGAGCTCCGGCAGCTCGTTCGGGAACCACTCGAGCATCTGACGACTCAGCTTGTCCCGCTCCTGCTCCACGTCGAGCGGCTCGTGCCCCGGCCGCATCGCGATCTCGTTCCGAAGCGTCACCACCTCGCCCTCGATGCGCGCGATCCACGTCGACGTCAGCGGCGTCGGCCCGCGCGGGTCGAGCCCCTCCTGCGGAGGAAAGGGCATCGACGTCACGAGGAACCCGTCGGGCGCCACCCGAGAACACACCGCCTCGTGCTCCCCCGCGAACACCCCGAACCCCGACACCTCGACCTCGTCGTCACGCCGCACCGCGACCAACGCCCCCGGGTCCTCCGAATCCCCCGCCTCGACCTGCAGCGAATCCACCCGAAACGCATTCCCGACGACCGGAGCGTCGATCAGTTCCTCCCCACCGAGCTCCGCCAAGAACTCCCGCACCACCCCAACGAACGCCCCATCGCCCGGCGCCTCCACCCGAATCCGAAACGCATCCGAAGGCAGATAAGCCCAAGGCTCCGCCTCACACCCGTCGACCTCCACCCGGTCGTCCGCCGCCACCTCACCCCCCGAGTCCATCGGCGCTGCAGGGTCATACACCTCCCCCACATCCGACACCGTCTCCTCCGGACACCCCGCCACTCCCAAGGCCAGCACCAACCACAACCCCCGCAATCCGAGCTCAGTCATCCGCGCGGAGACACCCACCCCCCACACCTTCTTCCCTCTGTGACCTCTGCGGCTCCGTGACTCTGTGCGAGGCAAAGCTGAACCCCCTGAAACCGAAGCCCGAGGCAAAGCTGAACCCCCTGAAACCGAAGCCCGAAGCTACGAACGAAGCGCCGCCAGAATAGCGTCGACGCTGGCCTTCGCATCCCCGAACAACATCCGCGTCTTCTCCAGGAAGAACAACGGGTTCTGCACCCCCGCATACCCCGAGCTCATCCCGCGCTTGAACACCACCGCGCGCTTCGCCTTCCACGCCTCGATGACCGGCATCCCGTAGATGGGGCTCGACTCGTCGTCGAGCGCCGAGGGGTTCACGATGTCGTTCGCGCCGATGATCAGCACCACGTCGGTCGTGGGCATGTCGTCGTTGATCTCGTCCATCTCGAGCACGATGTCGTAGGGCACGCCCGCCTCCGCGAGCAGCACGTTCATGTGCCCCGGCAGGCGCCCGGCGACCGGGTGGATCGCGAAGCGCACCTTCGTGCCGTTCTTCTGCAGCGCGCCGACCAGGTCCTTCACGCCGTGCTGCGCGCGGGCGACCGCCATCCCGTAGCCCGGCACGATGACCACGTTCTGCGCGTTCTTCAGCTCGCCCGCGAGCGTCTCCGCGCTCGTCTCCACGACCTCGCCCTGGTCGACCGCTTCGCCGCCGCCCCCGCCGCCATCGGCCGTGCCGAAGCCACCGAAGACCACGTTGAGGATCGATCGGTTCATGGCCCGGCACATGATGATCGAGAGGATCGCGCCGCTCGAGCCCACCAGCGCGCCGGTCACGATCAACAGGTCGTTGGCCAGCACGAAGCCTGCCGCCGCCGCCGCCCAGCCGCTGTAGCTGTTGAGCAGCGACACCACGACCGGCATGTCCGCGCCGCCGATGGCCATCACCAGGTGCATGCCCATCACCGCGGTCACGCCGCTCATGATCAGCATCCACATCAGCCCGTCCTGAGGATCACCGGCCTGGATGAAGGGCACCGCGAGCCCGACGGTCGCGCCGAGCATCAGCAGGTTCAGGAAGTGGCGCCCGGGCAGGAGCAGCGGCTTGCCGCTCATCGACCCGCGCAGCTTGGCCCACGCGATGATGGACCCCGTGAACGTGATCGCGCCGACCGCGATGCCGATCCAGATCTCGATCAGGTGGATCGTGTGCTCGGTCGGCGAGGCCGCTTCCTGGATCGGGTTCAGGTAGGAGCTCATGCCGACCAGCACCGCGGCCAGGCCGACGAACGAGTGCAGCAGCGCGACCAGCTCGGGCATGCCGGTCATCTGCACGCGCGCCGCGAGGAACGCGCCGATGATGCCGCCCGCCGCGATCGCGCCGGCGACGATGTCCCAGCGCTGCATCTCCGGGTCGAGCGCCGTGGCGATGAACGCCAGCGCCATGCCGAGAATGCCGTAGATGTTGCCGCGGCGCGCCGTCTCCTGTCGGGAGAGACCGCCGAGGCTGAGGATGAAGAGGACGGCGGCGAGCAGGTACGCGACCGTCAGCGCGCTCTCGGGGATGGCGGGCATGGCTCAGTCCCCCTTCCGGAACATGCGGAGCATGCGCTGGGTCACGAGGAAGCCCCCGAACACGTTGATGGAGGCCACGAAGAGGGCGACCGCGCCGAGGATCGTCGCGAGGTTCAGCGTGGGCTGCGCGCCCTGGAGCATCCCGCCGACCAGGATGATGCCGCTGATCGCGTTGGTGACGCTCATCAGCGGCGTGTGCAGCGCGGCCGTCACCGACCAGACCACCTGCCAACCGACGAAGCACGCCAGGATGAACACCGTGAAGCGCTGCACGAACGCCTCGGGCGCCGTGAGCGCCACCAGCGTGAAGATGCCGAGCACCAGCGCGCCGCCGAGCACCGTGCGCCACTGCTGCGGCTCCGGCTTCTCGAGCGGCTTCTTGGGCTCGATGGTCTTCGGTGCCGCCTTCTTCGGCGAAGGCTGCGGTTTGCGCTCCGGCGGCGGGAGGAGCTCGCCCTCGTGCACCTGGAGCGCGCCGCGCACGATCTCGTTGTCGAGGTCGAGGGGTAGGGCGCCCTCGGTCGGCGCGCCGAGCTCCTTCAGCAGGTTGCGCACGTTGGCCGCGAAGAAGCGGCTCGACGTCGTGGCCATCCGGCTCGGCAGATCCGTGTAGCCGATGATCTTCACCCCGCCGTGGTCGACCACCACGTCGGGCTCCGAGAGCGTGCAGTTGCCGCCCTGGTGTGCCGCGAGGTCCACCACCACCGAGCCCGGCTTCATGGCCTCGACCATGTCCGTCTCGATGAGCGTCGGTGCCTTCGCGCCCGGCACCAGCGCCGTGGTCACGATGACGTCGACCTCCTTGGCCTGCTGCCGGAAGAGCGCCATCTCCGCTTCGATGAACTCCTTGCTCATCACCTTCGCGTAGCCGCCCTCGCCCTCGCCGGACTCCTCGAAGTCCAGCATCAGGAACTTCGCGCCGAGCGACTCGACCTGCTCCTTCGTGTCGGGCCGCACGTCGAAGGCCCGGACCTCCGCGCCGAGCGCGCGAGCGGCCGCGATGGCCGCGAGACCGGCCACGCCCGCGCCGATCACCAGCACCTTCGCCGGCGGCTCCGTGCCGGCCGCGGTCACCTGCGCGCCGAGGAACCCCTCGTACACCTGGCTCGCCTCGAGCACCGCGCGATAGCCCGCGATGTTCGCCATCGACGAGAGCACGTCCATCGACTGCGCGCGCGTGATGCGCGGCACCTTGTCGAGCGCGACCGCCTCGACCTTCTTGTCGACGAGCGCCTGCATCGTCGCTTCGTTGCGGGCCGGGAAGAGCAGCGACACCAGGGCCGCGCCCTCGCGCATCTGGCCGACCTCGGCCACCGTGGGCTCGCGGACCTTCACCACCAGGTCGGCCGTCCAGACGCTCGAGCGCTCGCGGTACGACTCGCCCTGACCGAGTGTGGCGCCGGCCTTCTCGTACGCCTCGTCCGTGAACCCGGCGGCTTCGCCGGCGCCGGGCTCGATGTGGACCTCCCAGCCGAGCTTCAGCAGGGCGGGCACGATGTCCGGAGTGACCGCCACGCGGCGCTCGCCGGGGAGGGACTCCTTGGGGACACCGAGGCGGGGGGCGGCGGTGCCCTTCTCGTCGGCCTCGGCTTCGGGCTCTTCGGGCGCTTCGCTCACGGGCCGGGAGGCTACCGCAAACGGGGCTGCGTGTGGGCGGTGGCTGTGCGGGTGCGCGGCCCTGGAATCGCGGAACAATCCGGCCCAGCTTCACTGGGGACCCGCCCAACGGGGCCAAGTGTTGCCCGATCCCCCTGGGCATCGTCAGATCTACGCAACCGAGGGGGCGGTCGCGCGATAGTCCCCACCGAGGCCTATTCCAATGCGAAACACCTTCCCCTATCTTCTCCTGGCTCTCTTCTCTTTCTACGGCTGCTCCGACGACGTGAACTGCGTTGAAGAGCCCGACGACCCCGACTGCGTGGCCAGCTGCATGGACGACCCGACCCTCCCGGGCTGCGGCGACATGGGCCCCGGCGACATGGGCATGGGCGACGCGGGGCCGTGCGGGATGTGCACCGGCGGCGACGTGTGTGATGAGGCGAGCGGGAGCTGTGTCGCGTGCTTGGGCGACGGGGACTGTGGGGACGACGTGTGCCTCGTGGACGACGCGGACTCGGCGAACAACGAGTGCGTGGGGTGCGTGGACTCGGAGGATTGCTCGGGGGCGCTCGGGACCTGTGATGAGGAGAACCACGAGTGCGTTGGGTGTTTGATGGACAGTGATTGCGAGGACCCCACGGCACCCCAGTGCAACGCCGGCACGTGTGGCGACTGCACATCGCACGACGCCTGCATGGGACGTTCGGACACCCCCGCATGCGACGAGCCCTCCGGGGAGTGCGTGGAATGCACGGTCGACTCGGAAGAGACCGCGTGCCCTGCGCCCGACAACTTCGCCTGCGACCCCACGCTCCTGACCTGTACCGGCGCGGAGCGCGGAACCCTGGGCGTCTGCCAGCAGTGCGTCTCCGACTCCGAGTGCGTCGAGAACCATCGCTGCGTCCCCACCACTTTCACCGACGACATGGGCATGACGCACGAGGCCTCCTACTGCCTCCTCGACTTCGCCACCTCCGGTGAGGCCGCCTGCCCGACTCGCTGGCCTGCCAGGCGGCTCGCCACCAGCGTCGGTGGCATCGAAGCCGAATACTGCTTCGTCCGAGATAGCCAGACGACCTGTGATGCCGTCCGTGCGTTCGGCGACCTCTGCCCTGGTGGCGACGACGACTGTGGCGTGCCGGGTATCGGTGACGGCGTATGTCGAGAGGGGCTTTGCACCTACGCTTGCCTGGGCGACCGCGACTGCGCGAATGGTGAGATGGACGAGTGCACTGGCGCCGATCCCACCTATTGCGACCCGAACTGATCCTGCCAGCTCCGACCAACGCTGCCAGAACACGTTGATGCCCCGCGCCTACGCGTGCTCATCGCTACCAGCAGATCCAGGCCGAAGAGTGCAACGAATCATGACCCCTTGGGCCCCAGTCCTGTGGCTAGGGCTCTCCCTGATGTTTGGGTGCGACTGTGAAGTCGGACCGTCCGGCCCTGAGTGTCCGGCCGGCTACGTTTACTTGGAGGACGGAGGCTTCTGCGCCTCCGCCGACATGTCGGTGGATGATCTCGGCAGCGATCCCTGTGGTGGCTGCGGCACGGATCAGATCTGCGACTCGGACTCCGGGAGCTGCGTGACCTGCCTGGGCGACGGGGACTGTGGGGACGACGTGTGCCTCGTGGATGACGCGGACTCGGCGAACAACGAGTGCGTGGGGTGCGCGGACTCGGAGGACTGCTCGGGCGCGCTCGGCGTCTGCGACGAGGAGAGCAACGAGTGCGTTGGGTGTGTGATGGACAGTGATTGTACGGAGGCGGACGCCTCGGCGTGCAACACGGACACGAACATGTGCGAGGGCTGCTCGAGTGACTCGCAATGCGCCCGGTTCCCGGATACGCCAGCGTGCGATGAAGAGGGTGGGAGCTGCGTCGAGTGCACGGCAGACGACGAGACGGAGTGCGGTTCGAACGTCTGCGATGTCCGGGCCGGGACATGCACCGACATCGGCGAGAGATCGGCTGGGCTGTGTGTCGAGTGCGTCAGCGACCGTCAGTGCGGCGTCGGGCGCGTGTGTGCGCCCCGTGAGTTCGATGGAACGGACCTGCCCGCGGTCTGCCTCTGGCGACGAGACTCCATGGAAGCTGGTGGACCGGATGGGCTGTGCGGCAACACCCGGCCGTACTCGGAAGGTCGGGAAACGACGACCGTCTCGGGAGCGTCGGTGACGGTATGCGACCTGAGGGTCACGACATGCGAAGCGTTCGTGGACGCCTTGTCGGAGTTCTGCAGCGATGACTCAGACTGCGGTGTGGCAGGTCTCGATGACGGCCTCTGTCGAGCCAACCCGGACCTTGGCATGGTCTGCCATCTTCCGTGTGGCGGGAGCTTCGACTGCAATGGCGGGCTCGTCTGCAACACCGCATCCACGAGCTACTGCGTGACCGATTAGTCTTTTGATGGCCTGCGATGCGGTGGCAGTCTTGGCTGTGCCCGCACTGAGCGGTTCAACCCAACGTGACCAAGCTATGTGTGGTGCGTGGGGTGCGGCGTCGCTGAAAACCGTGAGTCCTTTGCGGAGGATGTGTCAGATCATCCGCGGCGGTGCGTCTCTCCTGCATGACGCACATTCATGGGCCCGAGATCGAGATGACGGTGGAGCTGCAGGACGGCGCGGTGAAGGTCTGCCTTCGGGACGCGCGGCCGGACGTCCTCCAGCATCTAGAACAGCTGTCGCCCGCACAGCGTGAGGAGCTGGGGCGGCAGAGCTGGCGACTCGGTTTCAGCGCGACGAGCAGCGCGTTCGCGCGGGCTCAGGAGACCAAGCTGGCCGATGTGGGCAAGCGACTGATGGAGGATCTCGAGACCCAGCTGGCTGCTCAGGCGGCAACCCACGAACGAGCGATGCAGCAGGTGCTCGCCCGGTACTTCGACCCGACCGATGGACAGGTGAGCGAGCGGTTGCGCTCCTTCCTCGATGACTCGGGAGTCCTCGCTTCTCTGCTCGACCGTTACGTCGGCGTGGAGAACAGCGTGCTGGCGGACGCTCTGGCTCGGCAGGTCGGCGAAGCGAGCCCACTCTTCCGAAAGCTGAGTCCTACCGAGGGCGAAGGGGTGATTCAGCTGCTCCGAGAGCAGGTCGAGGAGGCGCTGCGGCAAAACCGGACCGAAGTCGTTCGGGCCCTGGATCCCCTCGAGAAGGACGGTGCGGTTGGTCGCTTCCTCCAGAAACTCCACGAGAAGCTCAACAGCGCCGATGAGGACCGCAACGAGCAGCTCCTCACGGCTCTTGCGGCACTCGATCAGAACGACGAGTCCTCCCTCATCAGTACTCTGTTGCGAGAAACGAGGAGCGCCCATGACTCGCTGCGGCGGGCCGTGAACCCGGAGCTGCCGGATTCCCCGCTGGGTGTGGTCCGGAGGACTCTCCAAGAGCTTCTGGAGTCCCGCCTCGAGACGCAGGAGGAGCAGCTCACGGAGCTGCGAACCGAACAGCGGAAGTTCCAATCCGACCTCAGAGAAGCGGTCGCCCGAATCGAAACGCGCCGCCAAGAGCAGGCCAAGAGCGCTCACGGAGGAGCCGATTTCGAGGAGCAGGTCCTGGCGTTCGTGGCCGCAGAGGTTCAGAGCAGTGCTTGGACAGTGGAGGCCACCGGCTCCACGACCGGCCTCCGTCCTCACTGCAAGGTCGGCGACGCGGTGATCCGATTCACGGAGGAGACCGCGTTCGAGGGATCTTCGTTGGTCATCGAAGCGAAACGCTCCAAGGCGTACGGGATCGGAAAGGCGCTCGCCGAGCTGGACGTGGCCATGGCGAACCGAGGGGCAGAGACGGGACTCTTCGTCATGGCCAGTAGTACCGCGCCCACTGGGTTCCCGAGCTTTGCGCGATACGGAAGTCGCTTGGTCGTGACATGGAATCCCGAGGACCGCGTGTCCGATGGGATGTTGAAGGGGGCGATCGCCGCGGGACTCGCGCTGGCGCGGCGGAAGCAGAGCTCGGTGGACAAGGGTGACATCAACGCCCTCGCGGACATCGAGCAACGGCTGATGAAGGAGCTCGAGCGCCTCGCCAAGATCGACAAGCTCGCGGGCCGTATCCGGAAGAACGCGCTCGGCATCGGCGACGAGGTTCGCAAGGCGTGCAATGGGCTCGAGGCCGTGGTCGACCGAGCAAAGGCTACCCTCGCTGCGCTCGACGTCGAACTTCGAGACGAGTCGGCAGAGTCGGAGCGGCCGATCGAGGTGGAAGCATTGGGCAGCGACCAGGACACGTCGAGCGTCCCCGACGCCGCTGAGTAGGCAGGCCAGCCAACGCAGTTGGCATGGTAGCTTAGGTCGCAGTTGCGCTCAGTGAGGCGCCTGCGACCTCGATGGCCTCCGACACCGATCGACCCAAGCGACACTTACTTGGAGCCACGGCGAAGCCTGCGGTGCCGACCGACCGGTACATTCCTGCCGGGACTGCCATCGTCGGTCTGATTGGCGGCTCGCAGTTGGTCATCTCTCCGGGCCAGGCCTACACCGTCGGCCGTGCCAAGGCTCATTGCGACCTCCTCATCAACGACAACAACGTCTCCCGGACCCACGGGGAGTTGTCCTACCACCCCGAGCGTCAGGGATGGTGCTATCGAGACTTCGAGCACCGCACGAATCCTTCATTCATTGATGGACACCGGGCGGCAGCCGGTGTGCTGCACCACCTCAGCAGTTGGAGCGACTTGCGGGTGGCGGGGCATCATCGGCTCTACATCATCGATCGGTCGGCGGAGGTCGCCGAGCAGATACTCGATCCCGAGACGCATCTCGTCTTCCGCTCGGTGTTCGAGCGCGAGCTGTATCGCCAGCTGCGCACCAGCAGGCGCGATCGCCCGCTGGCAGTCTTCGACATCGATCGCTTCGGGGAGCTCAAGCAAAGGCTTGGGGTAGAGCTGTCGAACCGAATTCGGCGGGAGCTCGGCCAGGTGCTCGGCCTGTGGTCGCAGACTTTGGGGGTCGAGCCGCTGTTGTTCGGCAACGAAGAGGACAAGTTCTTCCTCGGCCTACCAGCGGACGCGTGGTCCGACGCCAGTTTGGTTGGCGCCTTGGAGCAGGCGCGACAGCAGGTCGCCAGCCAGACGCTCGAACCGCATCGCGCCTCACTCAGCGCTGCCCTCGTGATGGTCCCCGCGAGCTCGCCCGAACCACGAGTTCTCTCGGGCGTTCGGAACAAGGTCATCCAGGCGAAGATCGGCGGCGGGTCCCGCTTCGTCGCTGGAGGTGCCGTTCCACACTGGTACCGCGGGCGCCTCGACGAATGGAAGGGCGAGCTGCGAAAGGGGCGACACTCGAGCTCGGCCATCATCTCCCCGCGGCGGCCAACCGCTGACGACCCGCTGTGCCAGGTCCGAACTGACCTCGTACTCGCCATCGACGCCCTACCGATGTTCACCGATGTCCGCATCGCGTGGTCGCAGGAAGCCGTCCTGATTTCGTGCGGCGCCGACGAGCGGACGCTCGCCGACGCCCTTTCGCCGCTGCGCCGCTCCAACGAGATCACCGTTGCGCAACCTGGGACGGTGAAGTGGGTCGAAGGGATCCTGGAGCAGCTCCGGAGACGGACGGCTCGTCACACCACGACAGACCCAGTTCTGTCGACAGCGCTTGCCCGGATCGTCGCTGCGCGGCCCGAACAGCAGGCGCAGCAGGCGATGCAGCAGTTCGAACGTTGCCTCGCGTATCTCGCCTGGACGGCCTGCGCCGCCACGCTGTCGCCCCTGGTCGACCAGCCCAGCCGGGCACGGGCCCGTCTCAGGAAAGTCCCGCTGCAGATCCGTGGGGCCGGCTCTTGGCTCCGGATGATTCGCGCTCTGCTCGAGGGCTGGGAGATGCCCAGGTTGCCTGGGTCACTGCACCAACTATTGGCTGGCGACTGGCTCGAGCGGGCGGAGAAGGCGACGCACTACCGCAACGAGGTGACGCATCGTGGTGGGCCGGCCGATTTGTCGACGAAGCTGGTTCGTGCCGTGCAAGAGGTTCTGCAAGAGCTCAGCGCGGCTCTGTCGATGGGGCACTGGGAGCTCTGGCGAATCGATGCGGTCGAGTCGGTGCGGCGAAGCTCGATGAAGAGAGTGTCCGGCCGAGTCCTGCGCACCATCGATCCCGAGTATCAGCCGGAGTACGAGGTACAGGCAGATATCGGCCCCGGAACCTGGTGGCATGACACTGAAGGCGGCGGCTGGATCCGATTGACACCCTTCCTACACCACGCCACCTGCCCAGACTGCGCCATCGAGGACCTCTTCATCTGCGATCAGGTCCCGGCGCGCAAGGAGCCGCTGCAGCTAATCGCGCACGGGGGCCACCGGCTGACCTGGGAGGCCGACGAGCATGATGACCTGGAGTTCCTCACCTTCGTGGGCGCGATGCCGGCGCCTGTAGGGTTTGAGCCCGAGCTCACCGGGATGATCGATCGGAGCGTTTTCGAAACGTAGGCGCAGCGCACATGTCAGATCGCACCGGTACTCCCGTCTATGAGTCGATGGGTGTGCCCGGGAAGGCCATGCCCGGAAGGAGTCGAGATGTTTGGAGCAGGTCACGTGTTTGGACGCCGAGCCGGCGTCGGTGTCCGGGGCAAGGCGATGGTGCACACTCGGAAGTTGGTGGTGAAGCCGCTGAAGCGTGCGAAGCGGTCATGCCCTGAGATTCGGGGCGAGGTCACTCATTATCGGCTCGAGCAACGCGCGACCGTACGCTTCCGCTGCGGTCGCCGCCGATGGACCATCGAGCTCCAGCACGAGCCGGACATCGAGACTGCGCTGGCGAGCGCCAAGGCCGCCGCGCGCCATTGGCGGAGTCTGCTGCAGTCCGGCGAGGAGCTTCCCCCCGATCCCCACTGGCCGCTGTAGTCGGACCTGAGGTGCTACGAATGCAGGACGACACGCGACCCCCAACGTCCAAGCTGGCCCAGGCGATCAGAGGGCTGAGCTTCGACACCTGGCTGGCAAATCACGCCGAGGATCATGGGGCACGCTGGTGCCGCGAACTCTACCCCTGGGAGGCTTTCGCCGTGGTGGACTACGGGGACGCGAGCCTCGGTCGGACGCAGGTGACCGGCCGCTACGAGCTCCAGGTGCTCGACAAATCGCCGGGCAAGAAGGCTGGCCGCACGGAGTTCCGCGTCCACTTGCGTACGCGCGCACGATCCAAAGGCGCGCGATGGCGCCACGGCGATTGGGATGACCGCTTCGTCGTGGTGGCTGCGAACGATGGGTTCTTCATCACCCTCTTCACCGAGTCGGCCGACCCGCACCGGAACTCCCTCATCGACTTCATGGAGGGGCGTTTCGAGCACCTCACGAGGGCTCGTTCACTGCCACTCTCGGGCCTCCTGTTTCGTACGCTCGTGGCCGAGCTGGCGGAGCCTCTGGGGCCGTTCGATGGTTTGGTTCCATCGAATGGTGGGTTTCCGCCATTTCGCGCGAGGGGCAACGAGCTCTGGGTGATGCACGGGTTCACCGAGGAGAAGGCGCACCGCACGGCTTTGAAGAACGAAGGGCGACCGGAGCGGTTGGTGGTCCCGTACTGCCAACCGACCCTGTCGAAACATCACCGTGCGAGAAACGCTGGTACGTGGGTGCCGTCGCTCTTGGAGCTCGCAGCGGGAGGCAACGCCCAGGCCGGGCGGCGCTACCTTCCCCAGATTCGCTTCCTGACGAACCATCTGCACCTCACCGAGAATCAGGCCGCCGGTGGCGATGACCTGCGAAGTGCACGTGAGGCGCTCGCCGCCGCTCGAGGGCCGATGGCGATCCAGACCAGCGAGCTGCGTGAGGCTCGTGCCGCCATCGGCATGACCGTGTCGACCCGCGGTGAGGCGGCGTACGCGCTGGCTGCCGCCAATCTGCTCAACGCCGCGAGCAACGCTCGGGCCGGCGTGTACTCGGGCTCGCAGAAGATCCCGAAAGCGATGTATCGGTTCAAGGAACAGGTGGCTCGCTGGATCGAAGGGTTGGTGGCCCAGTCGGTCGAGGGCGTGGAGGTCTTCGTGGACCGAGGCGGGCTCGTCTACGCGCGCGTGGACCAGGTGCAGTTCAGCTTCCACGCGATTCCGCGCACGCCGGCCTTGAAGGAGTACGCCGCCTCTGAGCGCAACGTGCCGCAAGAATGGGCAGGTCGCCGGCTCCAGGCGATTGCGCCCGCCGTGTTGCGGTGGGGGCGAGCCGAGTACCTGGCCGAGGCGCGCGAGAGCGGCATGTGCTGAGGTCGGGGCGAGCTCAGAGCGGCTGTAGTGCCCGGTCTCGGCAGCGGGTCTCCGCTTGCTCGAGGACGGTCTCGATGGCTTCCTTCGACCTGTTGGGGGGTGGCCGTGCTTCCGCAGGAGCTCGCGGACCCTGTTGCCCATGTCCGCCTTAACCGCTTCGTTCTCGGTCCAGTCGAGTGTGACGCTGCGGCGGATGGATCGACCAGGTCGTGGGCGATGGGTGCGAGGACTTGGTCGTCCATGCATCTTGGACGGCGCCGTAGTCGATGAGCACGTCGTCGAACGCTAGTTCGTTAGCGCGCAGACAGAAGTCACCGTGTCGTCACCGCGCTCGTGCAAGAACATGGACTGTGCTGCAGACCTAACTCAGCTCGCCTCGGACTCGAGGTTCGCGGTCACCGACTTCAGCTTCTCGAAGATGCCGTCGATTACGTTCTTCTTGCCCGCGAAGAGCGCGTCCGGTCCCCCTACATGCAAGTCGCTGAAGGGGGGCTCATAGAGTGCGGAGGCCTCCATGAAGCCACGGGCGGTGAGCTGGTCGATGACCATCTCGACGAAGCGGATCTGAGGCGGGGTGAGGCTCTCGTCGTTCAGGAACTCGGAAAACGCCTTGTTGGCGGCTTCTCGGTCCATGCCGACCATGCGTCGGACGAAGTGTGCGAGGGACGGGGCCTCGCTCTTGGCGAGCAGGTGCGAGAGCAGGGTCTCGCCCTCTTCCTCGCCGATCTCGGCAAGGGTCTGCTCGAGTCCCTCGAGGTCGGTGGAAGTCAGCGGCTGATTGGTGCGAAGGCGATGGATGACCAGGTGGTCTTGGTGCTCGTCGAGGAAGGCCTTCACCTTCTTCTCGTACTGGAGGCCGGTCATCTTCGGCATGTAGACGGCCGTCTGCTCCCGCACACCGACGACCTCGTCCTCGAAGTCGGTGTAAACGATTACCCGCTTCTTCTTGTCGAGGAATGGCACCAGACCGCGCAGCCTCAGGCGCATGTCTTCCAAGAGGTGGATGTCGATGCCCTCCCAGAACGCCGCCTCCTGCATCGACTGGAGGTAAGCGAGCTGCGCTTTCACGGCCGGTATGGCGGTCTTCTCCTCCAGCATCATCGCGATCTCGACGACCTTCTTTCGAAGGCGCTCGAACATGCTCACGTCGCCTTCGACATGCGCTACCTGCATTCGGAGGGCGCTCAGGTCGAACATGCGCGACTCGATCTCGTCGGTCTCGAGCTCGCTCGGGAGGCCCGCGACGTGCTGCTGGAGCTGCTCGCGATCGTCTTCGCTCAGCTTCTTCCATGCCTTGCGATCCTTGAACCGGTTCACCGGCTCGAGGCGCATGCGCACGATGAAGTTCTCCGGGTTCATGCCCGCGACCTCAGCGTGGAGGCTGTTGGTCAAGGACTCAGCGAGCTTCTTCTCCGGGTCCGCCTCCGGGCTCTCCTGCACGTGGGCGAGCAGTCGCACCCGATTGCGGAAGAGGCGGGCGCCGAGGGGGACCGTGCTGCCGACTTCGATGCCGTCGGGCTTCTCCTTGAAGAAGTCGAAGTTGAAGCAGAAGTCGAAGACCCTGAAGTCCTTCTTGTCGTCGCCCGGCCCGTAGAGGTTCGGGCAGAGCCGCGTGCCCCGACCGATCATCTGCCAGAACTTGATCTTCGAGTAGACGGGCTTGAAGAAGACGAGGTTCGCGACCTCGGGCACGTCGATCCCGGTGTCGAGCATGTCGACCGAGATCGCGATGTGCGGCGCTTTGTCCTTCTGAGAGAAGTCGTCGATCAGGCTCTGCGGGTACTTCTGGTAGTTGTCGATGACGCGCGCGAAGTGGCCCTTCAGGTGAGGGTAGTGGTGGTCGAAGCGCTCGCTGATGTAATCCGCGTGGTTGTGGTTGCGCGCGAAGACGATGGTCTTGGCCAGCCGATCGCCGCCTTCGACCTTGTTGCCGTGCTCCATCAGGTGCTGGAGCATCTTGTCGACGGTGTCCTTGTTGAAGAGCCAGTTGTTGATGGCAGCAGCGTTCACCTGGTCCGGCAGGCCCTGCTCCTGGGCCTCGTCGCCCCAGTCGAGGCTCTCCCACTGCTCCTTCTCCTCGTCACTCAGGTCGTCGTACTTGATGCCCTTGGCAGGAAACTTCAGATCTACCTGCTGGACCCGCGGCGGGACGAGGAAGCCATCGGCCACCGCGGTCTCCAGCTCGTAGGCGTCGGTGGGAACGCCCTTGGGGAGGCCGAAGAGGTCGTAGGTGTTCTTGTCCACCTGCTCTCGGGGCGTCGCAGTGAGGCCGACCAGGAGTGAGTCGAAGTAGCGGAAGATGGCACTGTACTTCTGGTAGACCGACCGGTGGGCCTCATCGATGATGACGAGGTCGAAGTGCCCGACGCTGAAGCGGGCCAGGCCGTCCTTGGTCTCGTCGATCATGCCCATCATCGTCGGATAGGTGCAGACGTAGACGCGGCCGGACTTGTCCTTCTCGGTGACGAGGTTCACCGGGCTCGACTCCGGGAGATGCGTCTTGTAGGCGCCGACGGCCTGGTTCACGAGCGAGACGCGGTCGGCCAGGAAGAGAACCCGCTTGACCCACCCGGACCGCTGCAGGAGGTCCACCAGGGCGATCGACACCCGGGTCTTTCCGGTACCAGTCGCCATGACCAGGAGCGCTCGGCGGTGTGCTTTCGTGAGCTGCTCACCGATGCTGCCGATCGCCCGCTTCTGGTAGTAGCGCTCGACGATGCTGTCGTTGACCTCTTTGACGTCGATGGGCTTCCGCTGGCCACGTCGGACGATCAGCGACGCGAGCTCGTCCTTCTTGTAGAAGCCGGCGACTTCGCGTGGCGGGTAGGCGAGGTCGTCCCATAGGAAGGTCTCGTAGCCGTTCGTGTAGAAGATGATGGGCCGTTGGCCATGCATCTTCTCCAGGCAGTCGGCGTAGAGCTTGGCCTGCTGGCGGCCCTTCTTCGGGCTGACCATGGTCTTCTTGGCCTCCACCACGCCGAGCGGCCTTCCGTCGTCGCCCCAGAGCACGTAGTCCGCGTAGCCGATGCCGTTCTTGTTAGGCATCCCTGTGACCTCGTACTCGCGGTCCTCCTTCCGGTCGAGCGTCCAGCCAGCCCGCTGGAGTGCGATGTCGATGAGGAGCCGGCGGGTCTTCTCCTCGTTCCACTCGTGGGTGTCCGGGATGGCCTCGTTCTCGGCCTTGATCTTGGCGAGCTTCTCGCGCAGCGCCTCCAGCTCGCCCTCGAGCTCCTTGTGGGCGGCCGCAGCAGCGTCGAGCTTGGCTCCCACTGCTTCGAGCTCCGCGACGCTCGCGGGGGCCTTGCCGGGCTGGTCCTTGGGGATCAGCGACTCGTCGTAGGTCTTGCCCTGGAGGGTCTTGGCGCCGTTCTTCAGGTACGTTCGTCCGGCCCAGTAGAGGACGTGGGCGAGCTCGCGCACCAGGTCCAGCGCCTCGTCCGACGTGGGCATCTTCTTGCCGTGCACTGCCACGTTGCCTGCGTCGCGGATCAGCTCGGCCTTAAGCCACACGACCTGTGGCACGAGCTGGCGGAAGCTCGGCTCGCTGAGGTAGCCGTTGAGGTTCGTGACCTTCGGTGGGCTCAGTGCCTTGTCGATCTTGTAGACGCGCGCGACGAGGCGCTCGAGGGCGTGGCGCGCGTGGAAGCAGGCGGCGCGAGGGTCACCGTAGACGTGCTTCTCCGCATGGCTCGCGCTCTCAGCGGCGTAGGGGAACTGTTGCTTCAGGAACGCGAAGTTGGTGGAGACTTCCATCCGTCAGAGGTCTCCTCGGAACGCGCGCGACTGGAGAGACGCGAATAGCGCGTCCAACTGATCTAGGTGCGCGTGAGCGAGTCGCCTCTGCTCCTCAACTCGTTCGGCTACCAGGCCGAAGCCGCGTTGAGATTCAAGTGGTGGCACTGGAAGAACAAGGGACCCGAGAATCTTCTGGTTTACCTTGTGCGTACCGTTTGTAGTACGAGCGCCCTTCTCAATCTGCTCTCTCACCCGTCTGCTTTTCCACAAATAGTCCAAGTAAGCCGGCGACAGAACCGTTTGATCAACGGTTGCGCCGATCATCGTATCCGGAAAACAGACGCTATTGGAGCTTCGGTCTGGGAATGCTCCCGCCCCCACAAGCTCCAGGTTGCCGTTGCCCCGACAGATCATGAAAGTGTCAGTCGACAACATCTGGCGCGGCGAAGCCGCCTTGTCGAACCGCGCCGCCCTCCTTTTCGAAAAGTCGAAACCGCCCCGTGTAATGGCAGACAGCGTCAGGACCTCACCGTCGACAACACCTTTCGTCGATGGTGAGAGACCGTTTCGGAAGCCGTCAGCCAGGGCTGCAAACTTCTGTTCCTCCCAGCCCTTTGGGTTGGTGACGGGGTCGCCGAACATGTCGAGGAAGGTGGACCGGAGGAGCTCGTCGAGCAGGGCGAGGGACTCGCGGCGCTTGGCCCGCAGGGCGTCCGCCATGTCGAGGATCTTCGCGATCCGCTTCTGCTCGGCGCGCGGCGGCAAGGGTAACAGTAAGTTGTTCAGATGTTCGTTCTTTAGATTGTTGATATTTGCGCCCGCTGCGAGCGTCGACACTCTGTGTCGATAGGCAGACGTCCTGAAGAAGTGCCCGAAATACAAGGGATCGACCTCGGAGCCGGGTCGCAATACCTTACAGAATGCACCGAACCCGCCCTCGAACCCATGGCGAGCTTGGGCGGCCTTTCCAACAACCTTGATACTGCCGCTGGAAGTAGCGATGACAACGTCATTAGGTGCAACCCTCTGCCTGTCAGAAATCTTGGAGTCAGGCACGTAGACAAGATCATCGAGGACTAGGCCATGGTCACCGATATTGCCCGCACGGAGCACTGGAGAGTACCCCGGCTTAGGCTGCATGCTGGCGTCCTTCTTGGCATAAGTCACCCCGCGAATCTGGTCACAAATATCCCCGACAGGCACTACCTTCATCTCAGCAAACTCTCCAGTTGAGAGCGGCCTTGCGAGATTTCTGTCTCGAGCTTGGTCAGCCTCGCAAGAATGACTCTCGGAGGATCGTGCTCGACCTCCTCGTACTCGATCTCCTTGTAGCGTTTGATGGACAGATCATAGCCGTTCTCCGCGATCTCGGCCTTCGGAACGAGGAAGCTCTGGTCGGTCCGCGCTCGCTTCTTCTCGCCGCTCAGCTTGGCCCAGCGTTCGAGGATGTCCGGGAGGTCGGTCTTGTCGGGCTGCGGCGTGCGCTTGTCGTCGAGCGAGAATCCGTCGGCCTGCATGTCATAGAACCAGACATCGTCGGTACCGCCCGAGTTGGTCTTCGTGAACACGAGGAGCGCGGTCGAGACACCGGAGTAGGGCTTGAACACGCCCGATGGCATCGAGATCACCGCGTCGAGCTTCTGGTTCTCGACGAGCATCTTCCGTAGTTTCTTGTGCGCCTTGCTCGAGCCGAATAGCACGCCGTCGGGCACGATGACTGCAGCGCGACCGCCCGTCTGCAGCAGACGGAGGAAGAGCGCGAGAAAGAGGAGCTCGGTCTTCTTCGTCTTGACGACCTGGAGCAGGTCTTTCGCGGTCGACTCGTAGTCGAGGCTGCCGGCGAAGGGCGGGTTCGCGAGGATGAGCGAGTACTTCTCGGCGTCGTTGTCGCCAGTCTGCGCGAGGGAGTCCCGGTAGCGAATGTCCGGGTTCTCCACGCCATGGAGCAGCATGTTCATGCTGCCGATGCGCAGCATCGTGTTGTCGAAGTCGTAACCGTGGAAGGTCTTCTCGTTGAAGCGACGGCGGGACTTCTCGTCCTTGTAGATTGCTTCGCTGTGGTGGTCGACGAGGTACTCGGAGGCGGCGACGAGGAAGCCCCCGGTACCGCAGGCTGGGTCGCAGATGACGTCCTTCGGCGTGGGCGCGGTCATGTCGACCATGAGTCGGATGATGTGGCGCGACGTGCGGAACTGGCCGTTCTGCCCCGCGCTGGCGATCTTGCCGAGCATGTACTCGTAGAGGTCCCCCTTGGTGTCACGGTCGGCCATGTCGATGTCGTCGAGCTGATCGACCACGTTCGCGAGAACGCGTGGGGTGGGCATCATGAAGAGCGCGTCCTTCATGTGGTGCGTGTAGGTGGAGCCGCCCTCGCCGTCGTCCTCGCCCTTCGCGCCCAGGGTCTTGATGAATGGGAACACCTGGTCACGGACCGTCTCGAACATCTGCTCGGGCGCCGTCTCCTTGAAGCGCGACCACCGCAGATGGTCTTGCTCCTCCTCGAAGATTGGCTCCTCGATCGGCTTCTTCGTACGCGTTGCCTTCCGCTCCTTCAGCGTGTGGAGCTCGTCCAGCCGCTTGATGAAGAGGAGATAGGTCAGCTGCTCGATCACCGACAGGGGGTTCGATATCCCTCCAGACCACATCGTGTCCCAAATGCGGTCGACCTTGGACTTCAGCTCACCTGTGATCACTCATTCAGCCTTTCTTCGACAGGCCGCGTCGGGGACGCGCCCGGGGGAGGATACCGCTCGACCCATGCCTTCGACGACGGGCCGCCTAGCGGCCCGGCCGGCAGCGCCGTGGACGTCGGCCGGCCTCTCGCGAAGCGTTCGCTCGGCCAGATGGGTGACCGCGGCGAGCTCGTCGTAGAGCTCCAAGTCGCGCGCCCCGGCCGCGGTCTCGCCTTCGAAGGCCGCCGTCGTCGTCGGGCACCGGTCCTCGAAGAGGTTTTCCCCAGATGGCAACAGCCCTGTGCCTTCTTCAGTCGAGCCGCGACCGTGCGGAAGGTGAGCCGGGGTGAGCTCTGCCAGCTGCGCCGTCAGGTCCTCCTCACGGGCGGTCTTCACGTTTGTTCGGGCAAGAGCTGTCACGGGTGGATGATACTCGATTCGGTTGAACAGCCAGGGTGGATTCGGGCGCTGATACTGCGTGCTCGGTCGCCGCTCGGTCAAGCGACCTTCGACCGCTTGCCGAGCAGGCCGCCGAGCCGGGTGGCGATCAGAGAGTCTTCGCTGAAGAGGCCGAGCGCGGCCATGGTCAGGGCCTCCGGACTGCGGAGCTGGTCCAGCTGGCTGGCCCACTCCGGGCGGCCACGGAGCGCCTCCGAATGGGCGATGCGGGCGATCATCGCCTGGCCGTAGGTCTCGTGGATTGTCTCACGCACCTTCTCCGCGTGGACATCCGGGTAGCGCGAGGTCCAGTACTGTACCACCTCCACGAAGCCGGGGAACTCGGCGTTCATGAGCACCACGCCATTGGGGTGGCTCGGGTCGTTGGGCTGCCAGACTGCGGCCGCCACCTCACCGAGGTCGTCGGCGGGTACCCAGCGGTAGTCGGGCAGACCGGCGGCGGTCTTCTTCTTCTGCGCCGGCCGGGAGCCCTTGGGCTTGGTGCCCTTCCGCTCCCCACCGCCCCTGCCGCCAGTGCCACCGGGCTCCCCGGTGCCGGGCCGCTCGGTGGTCGGCTCTTTGGGCTCGCTTCCGGCCTCGTCCGGGTCGGTCGTGTCGACTCCCTTCGGGTCCACCACGTAGCGGGTGCTCTTCCACCGCTTGCCGAAGCGGTCCTTCAGTCGCTCGCGCCACTGGGGGTCGGACAAGGAGCCGCTGCTCCCGCTCGTGGCTGCGATGATGGCCTTGCGGAGCGCCTCGGGCATCTCGTGGGCGAACTCCTCGCCCCACTCTGCCCACGGAAGCGGTCCGCCCGCATCCTTGCTGCCCATGACCTTGAGGGAAGCACGCGCCGTGTCGGGGTACACGCCGACCCCGTCTGCGAGACTCGGCGGCCGCACGATGAGGGTCACGTTCTCCCGTATGCTCCGGTCGACGATGCCGAAGCGGCGGAAGTGGGCGGCCTTGGTCTGGGGGTCGTAGAGCTCGTTGTCGTAGAGCGCAGCGATGTATCCGGAGCGCTGGGCGTAGGAGTGGACCATCGGCCGATCTCCTTCCCAGAAGTACCAGTCGAGCTCCGTCCCGTCGCCCATGGTCAGCGTGCCGGACGCGGCGAGCTTGCCGCTCTTGGCCGCCGGGTACTCCACGAAATGCTTGGCGCCACGGATCCGCCACCGAAGGTGTTCAGGAACCCGAGGATTTCCTCGGCGCTCATGCCCTTGCCGTCGTCGGCGATCATCAGCCGGTACACCTGCAGGTTCTCCACTGCCTGCCACTCCGGCCCGATCTCGATCCGGGTGGCGCCCGCCTCCATCGAGTTCCGGGTGGCCTCGCGGACGTGCTGGTTGTACCCGCTCTCGCGGTAGGCGCGCTCGACCAGGTTCTGGATGCCGCTGACCTTCATCGGCGAGAGCGCGGCAGGCTTGGTAGGGGGCTTAGTCATCATCGTCTCCTCGGGGGAAGAGACGCAGCGGGCAGCACGATCTGACAGGTCGCAGGTCGGCGCTTCAGCCTCGCTAGGAGTCGAGGGCCGCGAGCTCTGGGGACTCGTCGAGGCGAACATCGATCGTCCGTACGTGGCGCCCGTGGCTGAGCCCCCGTTGCTCGACGCTCGCGATGCCGTCTTTCGTGGAAAAGCGACGCATCACGAAGAGGTCCCACCGCCCGCATGACCCGCACTGGACCCAGTCGAGAATGGGACTCAGTCGATACCAGCCGTCGGTCGATCGCATCCACAAGCCCGGGTCGAGAAGCGCCCCTTCGACCACCTCTTCTTGGTACGGACGAGGAAACATCCCCTTCAACATGCGCGCTTCAATCTTCAGCCGCGGCCTGGGCCCGGCACTGCCGCGCAGAGGACGAACCGCACGAACCTGCAGCAGCTCGGCTGGCAGTGTGGCGAGATGCTCCAGAAGCGTTTGTAGTGCTGCAGAGACGACCTCGGTGTCTTCGATGAGCGCCGGGCTGTCGCTTCTCTCGTGCACCAGTTGGTTGCGTCGCCCGACGGCGCGCCGCAGGCACCGCCCAAGCTCCCCGCGGCCGATCGAGGTCAGCACCTTCGGCACCTCCGCCTTCTCGAGTCGCTTGAGCAGGAAGAGCATCGCGTTTGACGCGCCCGTTCGCTTCCAATCCCAGTCGAGGATAACCCTGCCCCCACCCTCGAGAGCACCCCGGACCGCGAAGGAGACCGCAAGCATCGCCACGGTCCGCAGCGTTCCCTCCAGTAGTGCGGGTAGCTCGACCTCTGGGTTTTCGAAATGGGACGAGTCCACCTCTGCCAGCAGCCGCGCGATTGGCGTCGATATCGAGTCCAATGTTGCTACCCGGCTGCCGCGCGTTCGAAACGCTTCGAGCCATGCTTCGGGCTCGTCTCCCGCGCGATGTACGAGCAGCTCCGTGCACCTAAGCTCGGAGTTGAGGCGGCGAATCTCCTCTTCCCGAGCGTTGGTGGCGGCCGCCGTGAAGTAGTCGGTTCCGCACAACCACCAACGCTCATCAGTGTCGCCGCCCCTGAGGGCCCGTGCGAACTCCGAGCGCGCAGCTCTCGAGTCGGCCGTCGATGCCGGCGTGAAGAACACCCAGTGGCTCGCTGCGCTCGCGCGACGGCTCCACGATCCCCAGTGATCTGAGAACCAGACGGGTTGAGCACCAACGCCGGCGACCGTGCGAGTCATCTTGGACCAACCAAGCATCCGGTTGATGGTCTTCAGCAGATCGGCGGTCTCGTCAGTGTCGATGGGGCATGCACAGGCCTGTCGCCAGCCGTTCCTCGAGGCGGGTTCCTCGACCAGGCCGTCGAGTGCTGTCGGTTCAAGTGCTGATAGTCCTGCATACTGATCGCCATTGATTAGCCAGACTTGAGTGAACCCCTCGCTGCCGAAGTGGTGAGGAATATGGAAGGTGCTCTGGGCTCCATGGAGTACACCTAAGCACTCCGCATCTGCGAGCGGATCCCCTTGGCCAAGGAGGTGCGTTAGCGAGAAGGTGGTCTCACGGACCACCAAGTGGCTCGCGGGTAGCTCACTTGCTCTGACGACGCGTTTGACGACCTCAGCTAGGCTTCGGGCTGGAGAGTCGAGTGGAGCGGTCAGACGGATTCGAAGCTCGACGTCCCCCAGCTCCACCGTGTCCCCATCGCGGAGGTCGACGGTTCCGTCGTGCTGCGCAAGGCCTGGTATGAGTTCGGCTCCGCCCTGCCACACGGTGACCCCGTTGGATGAGCGAAGGTCCCGGATGTGCCAGCGCCCCCCTTCGGCAAACAGCAGTGCGTGAAAGCGCGAGATGCTGGTGTCAGCTAGCTGAAGGTCACAGGCCTCGCCGCGGCCGGCGATGATCGCCCCGGGGGCGAACTGGTGCGAGTCACCACTCCTGGACTCGATGATCTCGAGCCAGGGCATCGGATCTTCCAACATGCCCCACGATACCGGAAGTGCGGCCTCGGGCTGACGAGCAGTCGCAGACCGGTTCAGAGCTGGGTGCCTGCGGGCCAATCACATAGCTACCGAGACTCAGTCGTCGACGTGACAGCAGAGCATTCCCTCGATACAGCCCCGGCCTACCTGATCGCTGTACTCGGACCGCCTCAGGCACCTCCGCCAAGTTGCCCCGTCGACCTCACCCTCGGCGCGACATCGGTAGCTGTCCCAATCGGTGAAGCTGTCCCGGTGGTGGGCTCGAGGGTGACCACAGTGGCTGCGAATCAGCCGCCGGATCTGCTCCTCCTGGCGCCACGCACTCTCCGCATCCGGCGGACAACACCGCTCCTCGCCAGGGCAGCCTTGGGTGTGAACGGAGTCATAGTGCCCGTGGCGTAGACAGGATGCCCAGATTCGTCGAGACACGTTCTCTTCCGACTTGCATCGCCAGTCATGCCAATCGTCCAATCGGTCGATGGTCGATGGGTCAGCACTGAGCTCCCCACACCCCGCGCCATCCCTCTGTGGCGGCGGAGAAGAGCTGGGGTGTGCGCTCGCGTCGGTGGGCCCGCGGGATTGTCCCGCCGAGCCGCCCATGGGCGCGTGGAAGTCAGCTCGATTGCCAAGCCAGAACGCCAGGCCACCGAGTCCGGCCAAGCTCAACACGATCAAGGCAACGGTCGTTCGCACCCAGATTAGCACTCGAGGCGCCTGGTGCGACTGCAGGGTCGGGCCGTGCTTCGCTGGCGCCGTGGTCGCCGGTGCTGGGTCGGCGGCGACCCGAACGACGGGTTGAACGGCCTTCTGCTCCTTATTGCGGGCGGCTCGCTTGCGCTTCTGCTGTCGTGCCGCTTTCGCGCGCCGTGGCTTCTTCCGCCCAGTCGGCCCCGTACTCGCAACAGCTTCTTCCCATCCCAACGCGGACGCCTTCTCACGCGCCATACCGAAGCTCGCGGGATCCAAGCTGAGGAACTCGCCCACCAACGCATCCTCGACCTTGGTGTTCGAACCAGGATGCCGCAGCAAAGGTCGTCCCTTCTCGAGCTCCCAGAAGAGGAAGACCTCGTCCCGTCGCTCTTGGAACAAGGGGTGCAGAAGGAGAGGTGGCTCGAGGGTGAGAAAGAGCTGGCCCGGCTTCGCTCCCGACGGGTTCTCGATGACCGCGTGGTCCTTGTACCGGAATGGGCTCTCGCCGGAGAAGCGGGTTGCGCGAACTCCTGGCTGTCCATCGCTCAAGGTGCCGTACTCGTCCACGCGAAGGACACTGGGAGAAAAGAGCTCGTTCTCCTCGATCAGCACCTTGATCGCAGCCTCGAACAGTCGACCGTCAATCAGCAGCTTGCGTTGCTCCGGGGTGAGCGACCCCGGATGCGCGACTCCGTTTCTCGCTGCGCACAATGCGCTCAGCGCAGTGCTGAGCGCTGGTCGCCGCCGCTTTGGAAGCTGATCTGGTGAAACCACTTCGACCAAGTACGTGAGCTCGTCACGACATCGCTGCTTCAGGAGCCAGCCGGACACGCCCCGCTCGTGCTTGTCGAGGCGCCGTATCAGCTGAGCTCGGGTGCCCACCGTTGGGGAATCGAGCAGGGCAGCGGTGTCCTGGACAATGGCTTGCCATTCATTCGGGCTGGCCCTTCGTTGTGTGCGCATCAACCCGTAGGCGCCGCCAATGGCCAGCGTGGTCTCGAGCAGGTCGAAGAGTTGGGAGGGGTAGTCCGCGCTCGTGGGGGACACCATCCGACCCAACTCTGTCAGCAGGATCGGGGGCCGACCCCACATCTGCACCGTGCTCTGGTGAGCGAACGTCTTCCACCTGTCCTTGTCGCGACTCACCGACGTTGTTCTCGGACGCGAAGCGTCTGGAGGGAGACCTGCGCTGCTGGGGTGACCTGACGCGGAGAGGCTCGACCGCCCGGGAGGCTACCGCTTCGGCCGGGTCCCACGGATGCCATGGGAATCACCCTACTACGGGCAGCCACCTTGCTGCATCGGTTGACCGATTTTGCTCAGAGACTCGCTCCGGTCAATCAACTGGTCGGGGTGTCCTCCTCGGGCACCGGCTCGTCCGCATGTGGGTAAGCATCGAATAGAAGCACCGCGACGTGCAGCTCGAGCTCATCGTCGATGGCCATCTCGAGCTCATAGTCAGCGTTCACGAACGACGAGAGCATCGGGTGCTCACCAGGCTCAGGGTTGTCGCCCTCGTCCGAGCGCACGCTCCCGTGGTCGGCGGTCTTCTCCATGTGCTCGTAGGTCGATTGGCTGGCGAGCATGATGTTCGGCCAAGTGGCGAAGCTCCGTCGGAAGTCTTCTGCGCTTGCGTGTAGGTGGTGCGGCCATTCGGCGCCTCCTTCGAGTCGATAGGTTCGCCGAATGATCAGGCCCTCCTCGTGGGCGGCAGCGACTGCCCAGTTCTTCTCGACACGGCGGACCGTCTCCTCGAAGGACACGGCTGGCTCTGATGCCATGACCTGGAGGCCGGAACGAAGCTCGAACAAGCACGCGTTCAGGTGCTCAGCGGTGCCAGGGAATACCTCAGTTCGGCCGTCCCATTGGATGCCCTCGCTGGTCTCACCGCCGGTCCCGACCCAACGGGAGGTCGAGAGAAGCTCCTCGAGCTGAGTCTTCTCGTCGTTCGAGAGGTCGTCGACTCTCTCGAACCGAAACCCGGAGTCGACTCGGAAGCTCAGTAGGAAGGCGTGGGTCACTTTCCCGTCGCGCTTCCGGCCGATGAACCAGTTACGGCTTCGTGGCCGCTCCTGCCGATGTCGTTCGCGGGCGAGCTCTTCGAGCTCACGCTTCCCGACGGTAAGCCATCCCAGCTCGCCTGCGATGCGCCGGACCTGCCGCCAGAACGCGCCCGCAGCCATCTCAGGGTTGAGCTGGCCACGTCGGGTCACGGCAATGGCGTAGATCTCTCGAATCGCGCTTTGGCTGCGGCCTAGCTCGTCTGCCAAGGAACGAATCGCGTGTTCGGTTGGCGGCTGACCCAGCACGCACCTGAGCTGCTCGTCGGAATACGGTTGCCATGGTGCTCTGGGCGAACCCACAAGTCGATCTCGCCCCGTACGTTCAGCGTGAGCGCGCGCGGCAACGGCTGACGTGTGCCGACCACGCGACAGTCGGATCCCGTCGCGTCTTGAAGCGTGGCGACCAGGTCCTGAGCCACTCGCGGGACACGCTGTGACGCACCGATCCACACCGAAAGGCGCCACTGCCCCCGCCGGGTGCCACGTGGCTGGGTGGGTGCCATGCGAACCAGTTGGACACTCTTGCGGGGACCACACACGGCTCGAACTGCGTCGATCAAGGTGCGTTCGTGCGTGAGGTACTGGGCCTTTCGCTTCTGTCCGGTCTGAACCACGATCTCGTGCCACTGCATCTGGGTTCTTCTCCCTCTCCATAGGTCGACCTGCCAGAAGCGCGTATCTGACAGCGAAGGCTAGAAGCCGACGTGAGCCGCTGCCCGGAAGAGTCGTGTGGCGGCGCGATCCCACGACTCGTCTTCCGCCTTCTCGAGCGCTTCCCCCATGGACCGGGCGGCTTCCGATAGCTTGGGCATCTCGCTCTGGTAGCTCGACGCGAGCCGCATCAGCGTCCCCACGGGCGCCTTCCGGGTCAGGTCCCGGGCCGCGTTCCGGTGGTCGCGGAGCAAGCTGCTGACCACTCGAGCGTGCGCTGCCCCGTCGATGAGCGTGAAGAGGGGACGCTCCTCCTTCTCCCGCAGCCGGCGAAGGTGGCCAAGGGTCGAGCTCGCCCCATCGAGGTCGCCGCGTGCCCCTTGGATGCGCGCCAAGTGCCTCCGAACACCGTGAGCAGGGTAGGGCACAGCCTCGCCAGTGACCCAGTCGAGGGTGTGAAGCTTCGCGCGGTCCACGGCGGCCAGTAGCCCGGGGTCATCGGAGCCGTCTTCGAGGATGTGCGCGACCAATCGCGCCCAGTGCAACGCGGCGAATCCCTGGGCGAAACCACCCAGGTGCTCGAGCTTCTCGCCAACCGCCGTGTGGCTGGGCTCGATTCTCAGCGATGTGGCCAAGTGCGCGAGCGCGGCATCGAAGTCTCCCGCGTACGTCTCGAGCTGCGCTCGATACTGATGCTGCTGGGCGATGTCACTGGGGGCTTCGAATTCGGACAGCGCCGCGTCGCTGAGCTCCCGCGCCTTCGAAAGGTGCTCCGGCTCGAGGAGGCCACGATACATTTCGGCCTGTAGCGCGGTCCCCAGCGCTCGAGCGCGCTGGTCCGAGCCGATGCGTTCCGGGAAGACCGTCGGCAACAACGTCGAGAAGAGACTGCCAAGCTCACCGTAGTAGTCGGCGACAGACTTCGCTCGCCGCGCTGCTTCCTCATGCTCGAAGCAGTCCGTCAGGTGCACGGCCTGGTGGATCAGCGCTTCCAAGATCGGCTCGGAGTGCTCCCATCGCCCACCGAGCTCTCCGATCGCCTGGTCGATGGCCTGGCACGCATCTCTTGCGGCCTTCGGCTCGCCAGCGTGATTGGCGCGGGTCAGCTCGTAGCGGTGGACCACCAGTCGGTGCGCTGCCAGCGCAGGGTCGCGCTCTGGTAGCCGGGAGTGCAGGGGCTTGATCACGTCCCCGCGAAGCCACTCGATGATGCTCTTGGCAAGCGCCGAGTCGCGACGCTCTTCAGCGATGGAGTGCAGCCAATCTTCGAGACTGCGCAGCTGAACTCGCCGGGACGCAGCGGGTAGGGCGGCCAGCCGGTCCAGCAGCTTTGCTCGGATCCGTCCGACTCTGCGCTGGGCGTCCTTGGTGAGACGTTCGGCAATCAGCTCCTCTCCGATCGCGCGGAGGGCGAGCCCAAACGCCCCTTGCTCTTCGGCTGCGCGAGCGCGCCGCTCCACGTCCGCCGATGCCACGCTGACGTCATAGTCCCCGAAGGCCTCTCGGAGGGTCTTCTTCGCAGCCTTCCCCACCTTCTTGTATCGATCGTGGCTGGCGTTGCTGAGCACGTCGCAGATCTGCAGCCGGCGGCGATATCGGCCTGAGCCAAGCTCTACTCCCAAGACATGCCAACGCGCCGAGCTGGCCGCGTGTCCACGCCGAGCAGTGACATCCGAGATGCGCTGGCGAATCGCTCGTAGGTACTGGTCATTGGGAATCTCAGCTACCCCCTTCACCCTGACCCGCGCCGAAAAGAGCTCCAGAGTTACTTCCTCACCCGCTGTCGAAGGAGCGAGGCGCTCGAAGATCTGTGCGCAGAGCTCTGCTACGAGAGTGACGTATGTGGCCGCGATGGACTCCTTGGCCAGCTGCTCACGGTTCACCAGCCGGACTGGTTGCCACCCAGCATCGACGACTTGGGTAACCACCAACTCCGCGAGCTTGTCGTACCGCTCCCCCCGCCCGAGGTCGGTCGCGTGAAGCTGCTCTTCCAGGGGAAGGTCGACCTCTCGGGTCGCGGCCCGGAGCATGCCCTCCGCTCGTTCCTCGGTGACTTCGTGGGATGGGCCGAAGAACCCTACGAGCTGACTCTCGAAGCCCCCCTTCTTCTCGGTTTCGCCCTCCTCGAACTGGCCACTCTCGTCCAGGCAGAGTTGATAGGTCTTCACTTCGTCTCCTTCTCCTCTCGCACCCAATGCTGGAGCTGTTCGAGCAAGCCTGCGGCTATTGGGGCGGGAAGGGTCAGGGATCGGCCGTGCGCCAGGGCGTTTCGCCCTTCGATGGCGCGCCAGAGAATGCTCCGTCGCTTCCCCAGGTCTTCCACCACCCAAGAGAACGAGTGCCGCCGCCCCTTGGCCGCCCGCGAGTCCCCCAGCTTCCGAATCACATCGGCGAGCTCCGCGCAGGTGGCACGGTCGAGACTCCCGCGGCGGATGGACTTGCGGATGAAGTCTTCGTCGACCTTGGCCTTCTCGAGCAAGACGAGCGCAACGGCGCGAAGGAACGCCTCCAGCGAGCCTGCGACCTTCATCGAGTGCCCATAGGCGAGCGTGTTCTCTTCATCTGATCCGACGACCTTGTGGAGCCGTTCCAAGAGCTCCTGCGCCCGGCGTTGGACGCGAGCGTCGGGTTCCTCGGCGCTTGCCTGCAGCAACGCCTCTGCGAATACCCCGCACGTGGGCCATCGGTCCTCGGGCTTCAGGCTCAGTGCTCGCAGAATCACCTTCCGCTGGGCCGGGAGGACATTGGGGATGGCCACTCGACCACCTTCGTATCGCTGGCTTGGAATGCGCCCGCGCAGGAGAGCCACCAGCACATAGGCCAGCGAGTACTGGTCCGACCGCGCGCGCGCCTGTCCCGAATAGAGCAGCTCCGGCGCCGCGAAGATCCGCGTCAGGTGCGCTGCGGTGGCGACGACCGTCGCGCCATCCACTCCCTTCACCACCTTGCGGCCCTTCCGAGAAGCTCCGAAATCCGTCAGCCGCGCATGGCCGCGGTCATCGACGAGGATGTTTCCGCAACTTACGTCGAGGTGCAGAATCTGGCGTTCGTGGGCCGCGTCCAGCGCACCCGCGATTTGGTCCACCGCATCGATCGCGAAGTCGGGGGCAAGTGGACCCGTTTCCTCGAGGAGGTCGCTTGCCGACCGGCCGCCATGCTCGGCGATGACGAAGAGCCCGCCCTGGTCATCCCGGTCCAGCCACGTTCGGCAGACGGCACTGTGGTGTACCAGCGAGGACAGCTGAACATCTGCCAGCAGTAGCTCTTGGTGCTCCGGCTTCTTGGCGCGCTTGATCGCGACGGTCTGGTCCAGAAGCGTGTCGAGCGCTTCGTAGACCACACCGTATCCACCGCTGCCCAGCTTTCGGCCGAGGCGGTAGCGGCCACGAATCAACTCTCCACTGGGGGGAGCTGCTGCCAACTGCCGCAGTGCGGTCGCGATGGGGGCGAACGGCAACTCGGGTTGGCGGTCGCGCTCGCCAGAACGGCTCGTGCGGTCGCGTGCGTCGTTGGGCACCTCAGAGATCTGCTCATCATCGTCGTCCCAGCCGGACCAGAGCTCGTCGCCGAACACGTTCTCGAGGAGCGTGCGACCGTGAGTCTTTCTCATCTTCTGCATCAGTCGCCGGCGACTGATGCCGGTGATCTCGGAAACGTGGTCGAAGAGGTCCGCGCGGCGAACCACCGCGACCGAGAGTCGCCCAACGGACTCAGGGTCCATTGGCCAGCGATGGTCGAACACCGTCCGCACGTGAGTTGAGCCATGCGCACGGCGAAGACGTCGGCGTACGGTCGTCCTCGCCAGGCCTGTCACGTCGGCGATCACGTCGTCCAGACCATCCTCGAGCGCAGACTTCGCGGTGGTCTGGCTGAGCCCCATCCACCGCATGGTACCCGGATGCCAGAATCGACGATATGGGCCCATCAGGTGTACGGTCCCGCGGTGGCCAACACCCTCTTCAAAAACGTCGACTACAGCGTTTCTCATCTGATTTCGGAGATCGAGTCCGGCGAAATCGGCCTTCCCGAGCTCCAGCGGCCCTTCGTCTGGAAGAAGAGCAAGGTGCGAGACCTCTTCGACTCGATGTATCAGGGGTTTCCGGTCGGATACCTGCTTCTCTGGGCAAACAGTGACTACGTCAGCCGAAGCATCGGTGCCGAGAAGAAGCAGTTCGATACGCCGAGGCTTCTGGTCGTCGATGGACAGCAGCGGCTGACCTCCCTGTTCGCAGTGCTCAAGGGGATGCCGGTGGTCGACGACCAGTTCGTCGAGAAGCGCATCCAGGTGGCGTTCCGACCCAGCGACGCGAGCTTCGAGGTCGCCAACGCCTCCACTCAGCGCGACCCGGAGTACATCCCGGACATCACCGAGGTCTGGATGGGCGACCTCCCACGGCGCCGGTTCATCAAGCGCTTCCTGACTCGGCTCCAGGAGAGCCGAGAGATCACCGACGAGGAAGAGGACCGCCTCGCAGATGCGATCGACCGGCTATACGAAATCGAGTCCTACCCGTTCACTGCCCTCGTGCTTGCTGCGGAGGTGGACGAAGAGCGGGTCGCCGAGGTGTTCGTTCGGGTGAACTCCGCAGGCGTATCCCTACGGCAGTCGGACTTCATCCTGACGCTGCTCTCGGTCTACTGGGACGAGGGGCGCAAGCAGCTCGAGCACTTCGCCCGCGAGGCGAAGAAGCCCTCGGTCAGCGGAGCGTCGCCGTTCAATCACTTCATCCAGCCCGATCCCTCGCAGATGCTGCGAGTCGCGGTCGGTCTGGCGTTCCGGCGCGGTCGCCTGAAGAGCATCTACTCGTTGCTCCATGGTCGCGACCTCGACTCCGGCAAGGTCTCCGAAGAGCGGCGGAAGGAGCAGTTCGAGGAGCTCAAGGTGGCGCAGAGCTACGTGCTCGACCTCACCAACTGGCACGAGTTCCTGAAGTGCCTGGTCCGCGCGGGCTTTCGGTCGAGCTCGATGATCTCATCGCAGACTGCGATCCTCTACACGTACTTGCTCTACCTGGTCGGTCGGCGTGACTTCGCCGTGCCACCGAACCAGCTTCGCGAGATCATTGCTCGGTGGTTCTTCATGGTGGCCGTAACCAGCCGCTACACCACGTCGTCCGAGTCGCAGATCGAGTCGGACCTGGGCCTGCTGAAGAATGCAGCGAGCGCCGACGACTTCGTGGAGATCCTTTCGCGACAGATCGACGTCAGCCTGACGGACGACTTCTGGTCGATCGGGCTACCGCAGAACATCTTGGAGACGTCGGGGGCCCGCTCCCCGGGTGTGTTCGCGTACTACGCGGCCCTCAACATCTTGGATGCCCGGGTGCTCTTCTCGAAGATGCGCGTCTCCGAGCTGACCGACCCGGCGCTGAAGGCGAAGAAGCTGGCGCTCGAACGGCATCACCTCTTCCCGCGTGCGTATCTGTCGACTCTGGGCATCACCAGTACGTCCCGGCGAAACCAGGTCGCGAACATCGCCTTGGTGGAGTGGCCTGACAACATCGCAATCTCGGACACGCCGCCGGTCGAGTACTTCCCGGAGTTCATGGAGCGGCTGACGCCCACGGAACGGGAGAAGGCCCGGTTCTGGCACGCGCTCCCAAAGGGATGGGAGACCATGGAGTACGACGCCTTCCTGGAGGAGCGCCGGGCTGCGATGGCGAAGGTCATCCGTGCGGGCTTCGAACGCCTGCGGGACGGAGAAGTCGAGAGCCAGCCAGCGCCGAAGTCCGTCCCCACCGAGGTGCTCTTGGAGTCTGGCGAGAGCGCTCGCGTGGAGTTCAAAGCGGCAGCTCGGTACAACCAGCACACCAAGCAGGCCGATTCGCGGATCGAGCATGCCATCGCCAAGACCATCTGCGGCTTCTTGAACGCCGATGGGGGCACCCTGCTGATCGGTGTGGATGACGAGGGCGGCGTGGTCGGTCTGGAACACGACTACCAGCTCCTCGCGAAGAAGAGCGCCGATGGTTTCGAGCTTTGGCTCAATGACCTGGTGTCCACCCGACTGGGGAAGGTCGCTGCGGTTGGCATCACAGCGCAGATCGAGGCGATCGGCGACAAGGACGTGTGCCGCGTGGGGATTCCTGCTGCGACGAAGCCAGTCTTCTTGCGCACGGCTGGCTCCCACAGCGCAGAGTTCTGGCTTCGGTTGGGGAACTCGACTCGGCAGCTTCAGACCGACGAGGTCCTCGAGTATCAGAAGGACCGATTCTCCGACGACGACTGACCCGATCAGGGGAGGCGCTGGTCAATCTGGTTGGTGTATCGTCGGACGCCATGGCGCAGCGGGGGGAAGAGTGGGTTCTCTACGTCGACGAGTCGGGCGACTTCGAGAACGACAGGTGTTCTTGTGTGGTTGGACTCGTGATTCGGGATCGCGAGTCGGCCGGGTTCGAGAACCAGCTTCGAAGCGACATCGAGTCCTGCCTTCTTGGGGTTCCCTGGCCGCCCCATATGACAACCCTCAACCTCGCAAGCTATCGCGTTGTGCTGTGCATGTCTCGAGAGGACACACCGCCGGAGGTTCTCGAGCGCTGTGAGCCTGCGGTCCGAGTGCTGCGGTCTGCTCCGGCCGATGACCCGGTCGTGGGTGCGTTCTTGAAGGAGGTCGATGGGGGGACCGAGCCCTCGAGGGAGGAGCTCGAGGCCTGCGATGGCTGGTTGAAGGTCCACGCGCCCGGCGCCTACGCTCAGGCCCGGGAGCTCGCTGACGAGCAGCGAGACGGCCTCTTCCGGGTCACTCGAGGGCTGTACGAAGCGTATGGGGCGAACGACGTCTTCATCGCCGCCGCGGCCGTGCCTGGCGATGGGACCAATCCAGATGATGCCTACCGCAGCTGCCTGGTCGCCCTCCTCGAGCGCATCCTTGGTTTGCTCGAGGAACCAGGGGCCCCCCGCTCCATCCGGTTCCGCGTGGCCACCCGGCACACGAACGAGCCGCGACTGGGCCGGTCCATTCCGCTGAACGCGAAGCACATCGTCGAGGCAGCACGCTTGGCTCGTGAGTCCGTCCAGGTTGGGACGGCAGGTGGTGACGCGGCTGCGCGGCTCGTCCCGCTCGAGCTCGTGACGACGTTTGACCGTCACGTGAAAGCAGGGGTGGTACTAGCGGACATCCTGGCGAACCAGCTGCGCTTCCCGCTTGGACTGGACCGTAGCTGGGAGAGCCTAGTGGCGGACATTGCGCCTCGGGTGAAGCTCTTTCCGCAGACGAATGCTCGGCGCTGGAGCGGGGTCGTGCTGCCCGCAGTCGCCCATGACGCTCGAGCACGACAGTGGCTCGAAGAGGCCGGGCCGGCTGACCCGGCCGAGCGGCCGCGCTTGGGGCGGACTTCTCCCCGTTGGGCCGGCGAGCAGGCCCGAGCGTGGGCCGCCGTGGTGGGCAAGCGATGACCCTGCTGACCGCGATGCGGGTCCTTTCCAGGGTGGAAGAGGGCGATCGACAAGAGGCTGGTCGCGTCCTGATTCCAGCGCTCGAGGGGATCGCCCGCTCGCTTCGCCCTGGGGCGCCACCGTGGAAGCAGGAGGAAGCGGTTCAGGACGCACTCTGGCGGCTCCTCCGTAGCTTCGAGACCTCGCCCCTGCGCACCGACCACGAGGGAGGAGCACACCAGTACGCGAAGCGCGCGGTACGCAGCGCCTACCAGCACATCGAGCGGAACCGCGAGGGTGGTGAGCTCCCTGAGCAGATTGCAGCGGAACCACCAACCGAAGACCACATTGGCCTGCTCGAGGACGCCGAGCGCCATGCCACCCGTGTGCTGGAGGCCAGCATCGTGCGGTGGCCTCGGTCGGAGACCGTGCTCCGCGAATCGTTTGCAGAGATGGTCGACTTAGCCAGTACGGACCAGCAAGCAGGGGACCTCTTGGATCCGGCGCTCGATGAAGGTGCCCGAATCAAGGCGCGCGATGCGCTGTTCAAGCGGCACGAGCGGAGTCGCAAGAAACTACTGGAGATGATTGGGTTTCTACAGCAGGCCGGCGAGATGGACGAGCAGGCGGCTCACCTGGCCAGAGCCTATATCGGCTGGCTCAAGCGTAGGAAGACGGACGGATGAGGGGCGCGACGTGTCAGATCCTCGACCCCGGCCCGTCTCTTGACCGTGGAGGTATGAGCCATGGCTGATCTCACACCAGAAGAGCGCGTGCTGTTGGGCATTGCCGATGACGCGGACGTGGAGCTCGTAGAGGAGAAGCCCGCCCCGCCCTCGACCGTCGGTCGCGCTTTCGCGGGCTCTGCTCCCAGCTTTCAGGAAGTCACCAAGACACTCCTCAGCGAGCAGCCCGATTTCGACCCGGTCTCTGACAAGGTCGAGCTCCCGCAGGTCAAGCGGTGGTTGGGCGCCGCCGGAATCTACCGCGTCGACTGGACCGCGGATCTGGTCTCCGGTGTCGAAGGCACCTGGGAAGAGGAGGAGCGGATCGTGGACGCCCGCTGGGAGCAGGCGCTCGTTCGCCTCGACGTGAACGGCTTGGTGTACGTGGCTCGATTGGGCGCCGAGAGCGTTTCGGTCTTCGCGACCGAGCCATCCAGCCGCGTGCAGTGGGAGCTCCCCGAAGCGCTGCCTGCGCTCTTCGTGCCGCCGCCATCGCTCGAGGAGCTGGCCGGCCCGCGTGAGGTCGCTCCCTGGCTGTCTTCTTCGTTCATGGAGCTCGTGGAGTCAGGAGCCGCCGTGGACCGAGTCGCGGCGGTGGGGCTCCTACTTCGCGGGTGGGCACCCACTAGCAAGGAAGCTCGGGCCGGCGATATCCAGAGAATGCTTCGCGGCGAGCCGGGTATCGCTGCCGCCGTCGAGACATGGGTCGGCGGTCTGGGGGAGGACGTGACCTTTCGGGTCGCTGCGAGGGCAGCGGACCACGCGCAGCTCCTGGTCCAAAACGCAGAGCTGGTGGGCGAGATGTACGCTCGCAGTGACGAGCTGGCGCGAGCTGCCGCAGCCGGCGTGCTCGTTGGACGCGACAGCCTGGAATCTGTGGCAGTGGCGCTCCGAACGGTCGGTGCCGCCGAGCGGCTCGACGTCGTGCTTCGTCATGTCGATGACGAGCTTCAGAGTCACATCACCGCTCTCTTGGACGGGGGGGCAACCTTCGAACGGGCGTTCGGTCGGGAGCAGCGGGTGGCTCTGGCCCATACGGAGCCGCTTCCCCGGTGGTGGCTGGGCGCGACGTGAGAGCTGTTGGAAGCAAGGTCCATCAGATCACGCAGTCCTCGGACGTGCCCGCAAAGTCCCAGGTCCGGCGAGCTCTCAAGGCTGCGCATTGTTGGCCGACCGACCCCGCCGTCGCTCAGCAACTGAGCCAGGTCTTGAGTGTAGAACGGCCCACACCGAGAGTGGGGGAGGCGGTCTTCGTGACCGCCCGTACCGGTGGCTCGGCCTTGTGGCGGCTGAGCATGGCAACCCCGTCGCACAACGTGCCGTTGGGGCCGGTAGCGACGGAAGCCGTCGAGGTTGCTCGAAGCGTCATCGCCCGCGACGTGGCCGCGCTCGCCAGACCCGAGCGTCTGCAGGCGGGCGGCCGTTGGTGTGCCGAGCTGCTGGGGCGGTTCGGCTCCGGTCAGGATGAGACCATCGAAGGCCGGTCCCTCGGAGTCGCTGCGGCGATTGCGCACGTGTCGTTGCTCTCCGACGAGCCAGGACCGACCGACGTGCTCGCGTCCGCCACACTCGACGGCGAAGGGAGAGTCGGTGCGGTGGAAGGCCTACGAGCCAAGCTCGAGGTCATTCGCGATTGGGCACCTGGCGTGCGGCGCTTTCTCGTGGCTGAGCCCCAGGTGAGTGAAGCAAAGCGGCTCGCTTCAGCCGTTGGGCTCCCAGACCTGGAGCTCATTCCTGTCTCCCACATCGACGAAGTGGTCAGCCACGCGTTTCCGACACTCTTCGCGGACCTCCGAACACGGTGGCAGGCGAACCCCTCCGAGGCCGACCGAGCGGCGCGCGGGCTATTCGAGCTGGCCCTGGGAAATACGCACCTCCTTCAGGACTGGGAGGGGTTTGCACTCACGGCACGCGCGGTGGCATCTGCCGCGCGAGATCCCGAGGCACGACGCCTCGGTGATCTCGCAGCGACCATCGCCGAACGGCACATCGGCCGCGCCAAGCCGATCGCGCTCGGCGAGGATTGGTGGCGCGAGAGGCGCCGCCCTGTCCGGATGAGGCTGCTGGCTCATTCGGTCCAAGCCGCCGCCGATGCTGTCGAAGACGACTGGCGCGCCGTCGCTGACCAGGCGCGAGCCGAGCTCCTCGAGCCACTCGACCAGTCTCGCGGCGACTTCATGCTGCTCGGTGCGCTGGGGCGAGCTCATGCCGCGTGGCACGACTGGGACACGGCCGCTGCGGATCTTCGAGCGGCGATCGACGGATGGTTCGAGATCGGGGAGCACGCAGCGGCGAGCTTTCCTGCCTGTGAGCTGGTCCGCGTCCTCAGTGACACCGGTCGCAAGGATGAGCTGGAGCAGCTCCTGGGAGACCAGGTCCGCCGACTGCGAAACGAGCCGAAGCTCGATGTCGGGAGCCAGGGGTTCCTGACCGTAGCCATCGTTCGGGCGCTCGTGCAGACCGGCCAAGCCGAGAGAGCACTCGACGAGTACGAAGGGTTCGCTCAGCGTCTGGCTGCCACCCGCTGGCACGTTCAGGGCAGCATGGCCCGTTGGCGCGCGCTGGCACTCGACCGTGTGGGAGAAGAGGCGGCAGCCGAAAAGGCTCGGGTGCGTGCCACGGAGATCGCGGCTCAGGGGGCGGCAAGCAGTGGGTTCGTTGCTGCCCTGGTTCGCCTGGACCGCGGTCTACGGGACGGCGCCGCGAACGAGTGTGAAGCCGCATTGGAACAGCTCTGTGTTGTGCCTCGAGGAGCGAAGGATATCGCCCGCATCGAGAAAGCCGTTGGTGTCGCTTCTCCGCTCCCTGAAGCCATTGCGCGCTTCTGGCGCTACTGACACCTGAATCTCGATTGACAGCTCGGCCACACCTTCGGGACTCTTGAGGCGTGAGTGAGCCGAGCAACGACGACCTGCCGAGTCTCCGCGGCTCGCTCCCCCCGGCATCCAATACGGCCCGCGACCTAGCCATCACGGTTCGTACTCGGTGCGCTCGCCGCCGTACGCTCGCGGTCGTCGGAGCAAATGCCGATGCAGCCGCCAAGCTGCTGGGACCAATGCCTCCGTCCGGGCAGAGCCCGTTCGCGATCAACGCTGGGAATCAGTTCGAGCTGGTGCTCCGGCGCGATGGTGCGGCGCGCTTGAGGGAAGCGTTGGCGAAGGCATTGCCGGATGTGCTCGAGAGTCCGGATGCGTTGGCCGTCGAGGACTTGGACGTCCTGGTTCCGTGGAAGTCCCGGCCGTCATCGGGGGATGTCTCTCTGGCCCGACGGAAGCGCACCAGTGAGTCGATGCGGCGCTGCATGGAGGGCGAGCTCGGAGAGCCGATGCTGGTCTTGCATCCACGCTTTCGCTTCCAGGTGTTCGGCTCGGAGCGCGACCTCGAGCCCGACGGGCTCCTCCTGCTCCCAGCTGGTCGCAACGAGGAACCTGAGCTGCTGTTGGTCGAGATCAAGGCGTTCGTCGACCATGGTCACCGGACCGACCTTCACGACCTCGCACAGACGCGGCTGCAGTTGGCGGTCTATGCGCTCGCGCTCGAGCAGGCTGCTCGGGTCGATGGCCTGTCGGTGGAGACACCGGGGGATGCCGTCGTCGTCCTTCGCCGCGCGCACTCGATGTTCGGCATCGCTGGAGTGGAAGAGATTCGCCGCGAGGTAGAGCGGGTCCGACGCGCCGTGGACCGAGGTCCTCAGTTGGTCGCGGAAGTGCTCCAGCTCGTTCCGCAGGACGGCCGGCTGGACGACGCCAGCGTCCTCGGCAGCGTGCCCGTGCGATACGCGCCCGGGTTCTGCCTCTCGGGGTGCGCCATGGCGCTTCAGTGCCGGGAGGCATCGAGCGCATCGGGCGATCCCGCCTACTACGGCTCTCCGGTGTCGGAGCTCTTGCACGGAGCCGGCGACCTCGTACGCGCCCACGCTTTGATCAAAAGGGAGCTGCAGCCAACCACTCCCGCAGAAGCAGAGATCTCTGAGCGGCTCGGAGCACTCCGAATGCGCATCGATGCTGCGAGGACCCGATGTACCTGAGTGCCGATGCGATGGCAGTGCTTGCGGCGGAGGCGTTCGTCGCGAAGGCCGCCGTACGCAGCACCTGTGCCCGGCACGTGCGGGTTGCCGACGCGCCGATGGTCCTGGTTCCGATGGCGCTCGCGGGTGAAGACGGGGCACCCCTCGCGTTCGCTTGGGGGCGCGGACCCAGCATCGAAACGATGGTCGTGGTCCCCGAGCCGCGGGACCGGGACGAGGCCTGGCAGGGCCTCGAACAGCTGGCCGAGGCCGTGTGCGCATGGCTGGACCCGATTGCGGCGAATCTCGCCAGTGCCACCACTTCGGACGGCGGTACCCGCACTCCCGCGCCGGCTCAGCTGGTTCTGTCGACCCCTGCGGCGGTGACTTTTCTGCGCAAGGTGGCGTACCGCTTGACCCATGCACCAGACGATTCCCCACCGGTGCTCAGACGTGCTGGGGGCTGGCTCCAGTACTTTCTCGACCGCCATGAGCTCGCGCCGTGGGACAGCGCGCTGCTGGTTGCGACGAAGGCCGTCGGCGTGCACTGGACGCTGCCACTAGCCCAAGCCGAGTCGGCGCATCTGCTCGCCGTCGAAGCCTGCCTGGCCAGCCCGGGCGACGCGATCGCCGCTGCGCACCGCGTTGAGTACGAGCCGGGCGGTACCCTCACCATGCCGGAGTTCGACGAGAAGCTCCTGCAGCCGGCCATCGAGGGGTACGGGAAAGCACGAGGGAAGTCTGACCGGGAGGACTGTCGGGCGACCATCGCATCCCTGCTCCACCCGCTGCTCTCCCGCTCGTACGACGCGACCTGGGCACTCTTGGAAGCTCTGCGTGCCATTCCTCCGATTCCGAGCGTGCTCGCCGACCGCGCCGACTCGGAGCGTGCGGCCTTCGAGCGCCACCATGCCTATCTGGAAAAGGGCGGTCGCTTCGCTGCGAAGGACAGCCTCGCGCGGAGCATCCTGCTGCTCGATGATGCCGAGGAGACGCTCCGCAAGGTGCGCCAGGATGCTCGAGCCACCGACGCTCTGGTTCGCGCCGTCGCAGCCTCTGACGGTGAAGCGCTCGACGGGACGATCACAGCAGCCGAGGTCTCGATGGTGAAGGTGACCAAGAAGCGATCGGCCCGAATCGATCTCGACGTCACGGTACCCGGCCCCTGGCGCCCACGCGGAGAGGTGACTTTCGAGTTGCTGTGGGATCGTGAGAAGTCGGTGGCGTTCGAGGTCTTGTCGTTCGAGAGTACCGGCGATGGCACCCGAGTGCGCTTGCGCTCCGCCAACGGCCACTCGATCGCTCGCAAGGCGCTGAATGACGAGCTCGCGGTCGGCCAACCGGTGGCATTGGTGAAACAGGAGAGCTCCTACGAGTCCTTCGGCTTCCCCAAGACGCCATGGATGCTCGGAGGCGCCCGTGCCTGACTCGAAGCTCGCTCGGAAGTCCGAACTGGTCATCGAGCAGGTGGTGGGAGCCACGCTCGCCGGAGAGACACAGCTGGTGCGAGTCGAAGCGCCGCCTGGTGCTGGAAAGACGCGGCTGATCAAGCGGGCGATCGCGGCGGCGCTCGAGGCGGATACGCCGATGATGGTGGCCGTTCAGACCAACGCGCAGCTTGCCGACCTCGCGTTGGGTTTGGCGGCTGAGCTGAAGAGGGGCCGCGTCGGGATATGGCCGTCGAAGAAGGCGAGCGCCCAGTTCGGGACCGAGCTTGCGCAGGCTGGGCAGTCGAAGGCCGTCCGCGTTCTGCAGAAGACGAAGGAAGTGCAGGAGCCTACGGTCGTGGTCGGGGTCGCGGCCAAGTGGGGGCATCACGCCAGCACGAGACTGCGCAACCAACGGATCGATCGACGCTTCGCCGTTGGCATCGTGGATGAGGCCTATCAGATGCCGGCTGGAGCGCTCTTTCGCTTCGGCCGTCTGATGGACTCACTCGCCCTCGTCGGGGACCCGGGACAGCTCGACCCGTTCACCGAGATCGAGACGGCCCGCTGGGATGGCATCGAAGCCTCGGCAGTGACGCCCGGTCCGAAAGCGGTCGCGGCACTCAGCGGGGTCGAGGCATCGACCCACGTGCTACCGGCGTCCCTTCGTTTGGATGAGCGCGCGGCCTCGGTGGTCCAGCAGTGCTTCTACCCCGAGCTGCCTTTCCGCGCCGTGGCTGTCGAAGGCGACCGTCGCCTCACGCTCTCCGCAGGCGACGCGTCGACCACCGACCGAGCTCTGGACGTGGCTGCCCAACACGGATGGGCCCTGCTCGAGTTGCCCGCGCGCTTCACGCTGCGGGACGATCCGGAGGTAGCCGATGCGCTGGGCCACCTGGCGGAACGGCTGCTAGCTCGCAACGCGAACGTTCGCGCTCAGTGGCCACCCGAGTTGAGCGAGGGGGCACCGCTGACGGCCGACCGCATCGCCGTGGCGACGGCCCACCGCGATCAGCGGGACCGGGTTCGGGAGCGGCTCTCGGCCGGACCCGCCGCGAGCGCGGTCGTCGACACGGCCAACCGCCTGCAGGGGCGTGAGTTCGACGTCGTGCTGGTATGGCATCCGTTGTCGGGTAGGGCGGAAGCCTCCGAGTTCCACCTGGATACGGGCCGACTGTGCGTGATGGCGTCTCGGCACCGGCAGGCCTGTATCGTGGTCAGTCGGGGCGGCGTTCCCGACCTGCTCGATGATCACCAGCCCAGCGGCCAGCGGCCGAAGGGCGTGACGGAGGATCGGGAGCACGACGGATGGATCGCGCACCAGCGGTTCTTCGACGCACTGTCGGAGATGCGGATCAGTCGATGAAGGCCTTGAGCGACGCGGAGCGAGCATGGGCCGGATGCTCAGCGTCGGAGTTGGAACGCCTCGGCCTGGAGGCCGCGGAGCGAGGAGACCGCCGCGAGCTCGAAACGGTCATGGCAGAGCTTCGCTTTCATCGTTCGACGAAGCGAGCGAAGGAGTTGCTGGCGTTGCTCGAGCAGCGCTTTCAGGAATTGGTGGCGGAAGGCCCACCCACATCGTGGCTTGACGAGGTTCGCCGCATCGCCGCCACCTTCGAACCCTCCACGGAGGGCTCCTGCTGCGTCTACTTGGTGCTCCTGTCTGAACCCGGCGATCAGTTTGGTGTGTATGTCGGCGAGTCTGGGCTCTCGCCCGAGGACCGGTTCGCCAACCACAAGCGCGGCTACAAGGCGTCGAAGCACGTGCGGGACCGCGGAATACGGCTGATCCCGGTCCCACACCTACAGGGCATGCACCGCGATGAGAGCGTGAGTATCGAGAGGCGGCTCATTCGCCGACTGAAGAAGGCCGGGTTCATCGCGCGCGGCGGCTGACGTGTCAGATACCAGCCGCCAGCGAGTCCTTCCCCTGACAGCACCGCCCCTGTGATGGACATCAGGGCGGATGGCTGTCCCGAGGTGAAGATGACGAAGCTATCCTGGAACGACGAGGCGGTCGCGACGGTGACCCACTTCAAGTGGAAGGCGACGAGGGCGCTCGATGGAGGGTTCCTGCTCGGGACGATGAAGCTCATCGTCCATCCGCTTCCGACGCAGCTGGTGCGACCCCCGCAGCTCGTGGTCGAGGCGACCCGCGCGGCGGTGGTCATGCGCGAGCCTGCTGAGCTGCTGGTCGGGCATGCCGAGGCCCGAGGGCTCATCGCTCGCGGCTCTCGTGTGGAGGACCATGTAATCGAGGTCGCCCTCCCGCTCTCCTCCTTGGCGGTCCAGCAGTTCGAGGAGCGGACCCAGGGAGAGGCCCTTCGCCTGGACGTGCAGCTGGATTTCCGGGGCTACATCGATGGACGGTATGCCGGAAGCATGTCCCAGGTGTTTCGGTCTCGGCTCGCGAAAGACGATTGGAGTAGTGCGCTCCAGCTGTTGACGGCTCGCCCGTCAACCGAGTCTGCGGCCTAGGCTTCGCTACTCCCTGACAGCTCTACGCGCCTGAAGCGTATAGTGCGGGTGTGCGCACTGAGCATGGCCAGCTCATGGAGGAGTGGGAGCGGCTACCGCTGCCGCTTGCGAGCCTCGGCTTGCGGCTAGGCGTGCGCGATTCGGACCAATGGCACCGGGCTCTGACCTTCGTCGAGGCGATGCTTGGTCTGGCGTTCGCGTATGGGCTCGCCGTACAGCGCCGTGACCAACATCGCTTACCGCCGTGGGCAGAGCTGAAGTCGGCGCTCGCCAAGAGCTCTCTAGGGCACCGTGTCGAGCTCCTGCACTGGGTCCACTCGGGCTGGACACTCGACGCCCCCGCCCCGGAGTGTTCGCAGCTGGTGCGAGCCGCCCTTGGAGAAGCGCAGATGCCCAAACGGCGTCCTCCATCGGTCCGGCAGGCTTTCGAGGCGCTCGTCGTGGCCCGAAATCAACTCGCACACCCAAGCCTTCCATCGACCGTGAAGGAGCAGCTGTTGGATGCGTTCGTTGCCGGCGCAGCGGCCCTCGCGAAGTCCAACTCACACTTCGCGCGTCGGCTGCTTCGCTGTGATGGATTCTCGGCGACGAGCAGGGGCACTCCTGGCGTCGTCGCAGCCGCGATGACCGGCCTCGGGGCCATTCCGTACCGACAAGGGCGAGCCGTGGAGGTCAGCGGAGTACAGTCTGTCGGACAGCTCTTTCTCTTGGCCACCCGTGATGGTGATCCAGCACTCGATTTGCAGCCGTTCGTGGTCGCGGATGGCGACGATGTGCTCTTCCTCGTTGGCGCTGTCGGCGAGAAGGCACGGTTCTGGAGCCCCACCAGCAGGCGTGACCAAGTGGTTGCCGTGGAGACGCTGTACGGCGGAGGCTCGAGCTCCATATCGAGCAGTCCGTCCGACTCCCAGCCCGAGCTGGACGCACCGCGCGCCGAGCACCACCCCCCGCCGCTGGTCGATGGAAGACCTCGGTGGGGGCTCTGGGTTGGTGGGGGCGCCGCACTGGTTGCGGTTCTCCTGGTCGGTGGTGCGCTGATGCTCGGTAGCTCGCCCGTGGAACAGCAGGGCAGTACTCCGAGCTCGACCGGGTCCGCTCCGGCACATGACCCCAGCCCGGAGAACACGGCAGGTGACAGCCCCAACGCAGAGGCCGCACCTCGCGCTGGCGACCCCATTCTCGTGGCGCTCTTCGACGTGCCGCTCCCGTTCGGAGCACCGCTTCAGAGCGTCGAGCCCTTGGGCACCGAAGTGCGGTCCGCACACTGTCGCGGCGACGAGGAACCGCTGCCGGGGCAGCCCTGGGCGGCCGTGGATCTGCCCACCAGCTCGGCGCCAGGACACCAGCGCGCCGTGGTTCTCGTCGACGCCGAAGGCGGGCTGTTCGAAGTCAACGTCTACAGTAACGCCGAGCCCGCGGCTGTAGCGGGTTGGGTCGAATCCGAGCTTCGGGAGCCGCCGACGGCAGTGTCACAGGACCGGTCTTGGTACCGATGGCGGTTCGGCGCGCGCCAGGTGAACGTGGCGCGCAACCGCTATGGGAAGACGATGATCATCGCCTTTCACGACCCGAAGAAGATCGCTTTCGGGGAACGGCGGCGCGAGTTGTGCGCGCCGCGGTGAGCCACGTCTGCTGGACATGCAATCTTCGCGAGCCCGACCACGCCCTTGTTGAACGCCTGATCAAGTCAGATCGGGTCGGCCATCATGATCGTACAGCGACAGCCTGAGGGGCTCGTGCAGTGCGGGTGCGGCATCTCCGGGATTGCCTTGCCAGAGAAGGAGCGGCCGTCGAGGGCCTTGCAAGCCTCACAGGTGCGTTCATCGTCGCAGCTGGAGACGCTGACCTGCTCTACGCGGATACTGAGGTAGGTCTCGCGTCGCCGAAGATGGTTGATGTGGAACGACATCATCCGCACGGCCGTTTCGTCGTCCAAGTGTGAGCCAGCGGCAAACCCGGCCGGGACGCTTTCGCGACCTGCGCGGCCGAAGAAGTGTGTCAGCGCAGCGGCCAGCCGGAGTGTCCCCATGCTCTCGCGGGCGACCGTGTGCAGAATGGCGGGCTGAGCCGCGGCCAGCAGCTGCAGGACGACGAGCTGCTCGTCGTCGGCGTATGCGTCGGCAGGATCCCTCCAGGGGTCGAGTGCCGCAAATGTGCGATGCCGAGCGACTGCTCCTCGCAGGTCGTTGGAGCGGAGAAGAATGCTCACCTCCGCAATGGCGGCGTCGAGTCGTTGCTGCTGCCAGGAGCGATACTGCTGCACGAGGGCGCGGCCGCTCTCGCTCAGTGCGTGAAGGGTAGGGAGAGCCGCCGTGGCCTTCTCGGCCTGCACCGGCGCCTCCGCGAGGAGTCGCTCTACCAGATCTGCCTTCTTGCCCGTGACCCTGCACCCTGCGTGCTTGAGGCCGGCCTTGAGCTGTCGAACGGTGAGTGTCGCCGTACGCTCGGGCAGGGTTGCGGGAGCGAGGTGTGCCGTTTGAACAAAGCGAGCGACGGCTTGGGGCGCGGACTCCCCCAGGGCGGGCATCTGGTAGTCCGGTCCGAAGTCGCCGGTCGGGCGAGGAGTGCGGAACTTCGACAGCAGCTCCACATGGGCGGTGGAGCGGGTCCAATCGAACGCTTGCGTCACTGGTCGCCGCCTGTGCCGTATAGCCGAAGCACTGCCGCCGTGACTGCCAGAGCGAATGCCGCCTCGTCAGCACTTGGCTCTTCCTCCACGTGGTGGGCTCCAGCGTTGAGGAGAAGTCGCAGCGCTTCCTCCGCGGCTTCCGCTCTTTCGGCAACTGTCAGTTCCTGAGCCGCGACCTCTCCACAGAGTAGTGCCTGAAGGCGACGGTTCGCCCGGTCGGCGCTGCGCTTCGCGGCGGCCTCGAGGGCGCGGCGGCACCCAACGAGCGCCCCCGCGTGGTCGCGCCGCTCCATGCACTGGCGCGCATCGCGGAAGTAGCCGGCGGTCGGATGCTCGGGCGTCTCGGCGACGCGGGTGGGCAGCTCCACGAGAAAGGTGGTGGCAAGGCCGACGAGGTCCAGCATCTTCAGCCACTCGCCCGCCGAGAGCTCAGTCGCTACCGACGCATACGCGAAGTCGATCAGCTGGCCGTCCGCGTAGATCTCGGCGTTGATTTCCAAGCGCATGTTGAGTGGGTTTCCGCGCCGTAGCTCGGATACCCGGACCAGAGCCTCGCGGGTCACCGCCAATGACAGATCGATTGTGCGTTCACGAGGGGCCGCGCCCACCACGATCGCGCCGGAGCACGCGGCATAGCCGAAGATCATTCCAACCGGAGCCGCCGCGAACACGAGTGAACGTCGGGGGACCAAGAGCAGCGAGCGTACCTTTGTCCCCATTTGAAGCACCATCGTCTGGACGGGAAGCCGGCATTCGAGAAGGGCCCCGTCTGCGGTTGGGCGAATGTTCCAAGACGCCGGGCCGAAGTTGGCGATGGGGTCACCATGAAAGTGTATCTGGGCCACGGTGACTAGTTCTCCCTACTGAGCCTCTTCAGCTCACGAAGGCGCTCCAGGTACAGAGCCGCCGATGCCGCGTCCAGGCAGCTCGGTGCGAGGGCAACGGTGGAATCGTGAAGCTCGCGAGAGGCTTCGTTCATGAGCTCCTGAACGAGGTCTCTAACGTCCTGGCTCAGCTCTACCTTGGGTAGCATGCCGGTGTGCACCGCTCGGTCGAACCGGCGAACGACCCCCCGAAGCACCCGCTTCTCGACGATCCGCTCCACGGCGACCCGGAGTGCTCTCCGATAGGCTTGGCTCTCTGAGCTCAGTTCCTCGAGATTGCGCTTGCCCTCGGCGACCTGCTGCTCGAGGACTTGAAGGCGGCTGGCCGAAGCAGCCACCGCCTTCACTGCCGCCCCGACATCCACCGCAACTTCAAGTCCATCCGTGATCAGGCCCGCTACGATGCCGGCGCGGCGGCATTCGAACAGGGTGGGCTCGTCCGTGCCCGCGTGCCGGCACAGCATCTCCACGAAGACGAGGTCGTGGGTAATGACGATCACCTGTCGATCCCGGGCGAGCCGGGCCAGCCGCCGCGCGACCCGGTCTCGCCGAACCTCATCCACGGAGCACACTGGATCATCGAAGACCAGGGTCTCTCCCGCACCAATGACCTCCGCTTCGGTCAGGAAGAAGGCCAGGCCGGCCATCCGCCGTTCGCCATCACTCAGAACGTCGTGAAGCTTGCTGCCCTTGGTCGCCCCCTCGAGCTCGAGAGAGTACTGGACCCGCCCCTTGCTGCCGCGCTGCTTCAGGCGGACGGGGCGACCAGGAAGTAGTTCGCCGAGGCACTGCCGAAGCGTTGAACGGTAGCTCGCAGTCATGAGTGCTTCCACCAGGTCACTCTGAATGGTGGTGAGCGACCGAGTGCCGAGCATGTCGACTGCGGCACGCAGCGTAGCAGCGGTCTCCAGCTTCGCGACCTGCGCCAGAACGGCGGCCCCGTCGTCTTGGGCCAGCTGTCGGCGGCTCTCGAGCTCGGCGAGCTCACGCTCCCAGTCGCCCTCGTACTTGGCCAGCGAACTCAAGGCCTGACGTCGATCCCTCGCGTCATCGATCAAGGCTTGCAACTCCGCCAATGGGTCAGTTGCGATGGCCTTCGTATCGCTCCCTCCCCCTTGGAGCAGAGCCGCTAGGAGCGAAATGGCCTGCTGTACCCACCGGGTCGCCTCTGGCGCGTCATCGAGAACGAGTTCGTCGAGCTGGGCATGCACCGCCGACCAGAGCGCCAAGTCGGAGTCCTGCTGTCTACGGAGGGCGTCGAGCGTCAGAGCACTCTCAGCGTCGGCACTTGCGAGCCGGAGGCGATAGTCGTTGAGCTCGTCGTCATCGAAGTCTCGATCGCAGAGCGGGCAAAAGGCTCTACCGTCGACGTGACTGGGAGCCACGCGGTGCGCGACGGCGAAGAGTTGGCGCAGGCCCTTCGCATCGAGGCGCCCTAGCGATTCGGATGTGCCTAGCTCCGACTCGAGCGCCTGAATCCTGTCCTCACGCTCGCGGAACTCCCGTAGGCGGGCGGGCTCGAGTGCGGCTTTGGCTCGCAGAATCGCCTCCTTGGCGAGCCCAAGCGTGAACGCTCTTGCGTCCCACGCTCCGGCGGCGCTGTCCAGGTCGGTGTCTTTGAACCGCTGTCCCTGCAGCAGGAAGGCGAGCTGCGCCGCGTCGTCCTCGCTCCACTTCGCCAGCGCCTCGAGCTGGTCAGAATCGCGCTCGTACCACGCCTCCGCGACCGCTGTGCCGTCGGCGGGGTCGAACCGACAGCCAGCCTCGAGCGCCGAAGCTCGCTCCTGAAGTGCCCTCCTGAGCGCGTCGAGGAAGCTCGCGAGGGTCGCGACTCGCTGGGCGGGGCCCGGCAACACCGAGGCTTCGGCACCACTACGAACGTACGAATCACCGCACTTGATATCGTAGACGCGCAGTCTCAGGAGTGGCGCTTCTCGCTCGGGGTCGTAGCTCCAGCGAAGCTCTCGTTCCTCGTCGCCGACGACCACTCGTAGCTGGGCCGAGGCGGTTTCCGGCTCCTCCTCGAATACATTCGAGAGAATCCGGGCTGCGGCGTGGCATGTACCGACGTCCTGTAGAATCCGACCGATCGACGACTTCCCGCTGCCGTTCTCTCCATAGAGAACGTTCAAGTGGCCGGAGAAACCGGATACTCCCGCGGGCGCAAGTGTTCCGACGCCCTGGATGTCGAGGATCGCGCGGATCTTGGCGGTCCTTGCCCCGGGCGCCGCCGACGGCGCAGCGGCAGAGTCGCGGCCCTCTCCGACATCGGGCGTTGGTGGGTCGGTCCAGGTGTCTACGATCGATTCGGCCCGCGGAGGTTGCGCGCCCTGCAGGATCGCACGGGCGATCGCGTGGATGCGAGTCGGCAAGTGTCCGACCGCGACCTCGAGTCGCTCGGCGACGTCCGCCGGCAGTCCCGCGCTGGTGCGAGGTGAGTTCATGACCAGAAGACGAGGCTAGCTGGCCGATCTGACACCGCCTTAGGCAGAACGTGCGATGGATCGCTGATCCCCGGGCTGGTAGCCGCATTCCGCCATTGGGCTTCCCTCGTCGCTGCGTGAAGGGAACCTTGGGTTCGTGGCGGAACTGGGTGGCATCGAAGGCGTTGACCCGGTAGCCGACGGCGATGATGGCGTCGAGGTTGTAGAAGCGGGTCTGATGGCGCTTCCCATCGGCGGCAGTTGTTTCCAAAACGGAAACAACTGCTTCCTCCTGCAATTCCGCGGACTCGAAGATGTTCTGAAGGTGCTTGCGGATTTCCGGCACGCCCACAGCGAAGAGCTCGGCCAGCGCCTTCTGAGGCATCCAGACGGTCTGGTCCCGGAGCAGCGGGCCTCCTCAGCCAAAATCTGCTGGCAACGCAACTCACCCAAGCTCGAGTCGAAGAGGGGCCCATGAGCGTTTCGACGACCCTTTCCTCCCTCCGCCCGCTGGGCATGACCATTCTCCTGCTGGCTGCCGCTTGCGGAGAAGCCGACCCGACTGCCATGCCGGATGGCGGACCTCCCCCAATGAACGGTGACAGCGGGATGGATCCCGTTCTTCCGCCGGCCGACGGAGGAGTCCCGACCTCATTCACGGCAACACTCGACCAAGAGCTGATTCGGGTCGTGCGGGGCGATTCCACGACGGTGACGGTCGACCTCGTCCGCACTGGTCCGGTGGGACCGGTCACGATTTGGATGGATGGGCTTCCGGCCGGAGTCGCCGCCGACCCCGTCTCCGTGCCAGCCGCGGTGGACAGCGCCACGTTGGTGCTCGTCGCCTCGAGCAGCGCGCAGGAGGGCGGCCCGGTGCCTGTCCGCGTTCACCTCGCCGCGGAAGAGAGCGCGCTTGCTGAGCGGGTTTCGATGGTTTCGCTCCTGATCGCCGGAAGCCCAGGGAGTGTCGACCGGTCCTTCGGTACCGATGGGCGAGTCCCGTTGCTCTCGGGGGTTGGTGAACTCGAGCTCGCCGATGTGGCAGTGGCCGCGGATGGCTCGATCACCACCATGGGCCAGAGGCTGGGCGAGGCGCCCGAATACGCACGGACGGCGTTCTTGGTGCGGCTCACCGCCGACGGGGAGCGAGACGCCTCCTTCGGTGACGGGGGCTTGGTCTACGACAACCCGTCGGCCTACGAGACCACCGCCCGGTCGCTCATCTTGGTCGACGGAGAGGCTCGGGCGCTGATGATGAAGCGCGACGACGAGGACCACGTGGCCGGCATCCAGTTCCTCGCAGGCTGGGACGACGATGGCGCTCTGGATTCCGGCTTCGCCTCGCGTGGCGTGGTTCAGGCCCTCGGCTACGACAGCGGCTACGACTCGCCGCGTGGGCTGGTCTTCGGAGACGGGCGGTACTTCTACGGCTCGTTCTCGGCGCTCTACGCCTTCGACCCGGCGGGTGCCCACGAGGCCATCTCGGTGCCCGACGGGTACCTGGCTGGCCTAGCGATGGTCCACCAGAACGGCCGAATCACGTCCGGGCAATCCGGACCCGACGCGGCGGTCGGCCGAATCCACGACGACGGTCGCTGGGATACGGAGTTTGGGGACGGTGGCGTGTTGAGGGTCGACAGCATTGCCGCCGATCCGGACGGCGTGGTCGGGATCGCGATTGCGCTGGAGGACGACGGAAGTGGGTTCGCCTTGGTGCGACATCGGGGCGCGGAGCTCGCGGACGTACCGGAGCTCATTCGCTTCACCGCCGACGGCCGTCTGGATGACTCGTTCGGCGATGGCGGCCGGGTTCGTCTCGCCGACCGTGGCTGGCCGAGCGATGTGTTCATCGATCGACAGCATCGACCTGTCGTCCGACTCCGGGTGGCCACGAGTGAATACCGATCGGAGAGCCAACTGCGTCGCTACACACGGTCCGGCACGCTGGACACCACCTTCGGCGACGGCGGCATGTTCGTCGAGTCTCCGTTGCTCGACGCGGCGGGTCACGACTCGGTCGCCGACCGGGTGGTCACCTGCGGGTACGCTGACTACGACCGAATCGCGTGTACGCGGCTGTGGCTGTAGTCAGCCACGGCTCCGTACTCGGAGCCCCTCACTCCAACAAATCACTCAACTTCACCTCCAACCGCAGCACCCCGCGCTTCTTGTCGATCCGCATCGTCGCGTCCATCCCGAAGCGCTCCTCGAACTGCGCCACCAGCGCCTTCGCCGCCTTCCGCTCCCGCGTGGTCGCCTTCGCCACCGCCGCCCGCCCGGCGTCCATCTTCTCCCGCCGCACCGCGTCCGCGACCTCGGCGGCGCTCATCGCCGAGATGCGCTTGCCGGGCTTGCCGATCTTGGCGTCGCGCGTGGCGAGCGCGGAAGCCCGGGAGCGGGTCTTGGCGATGGTCGCGTACTGAACGAGGTGGTAGGCCTTGCTGACGCCGAGCTCCACGGCTTGGTCGCGCTCGAACTCGCGGGCCACGGTCATGTAGCGGTGCGCGGTGCCCGAGGGCATGACGTGCTCGTCGAGGAACTGGTTGAAGGTCTTGGCGCCGAAGGCGGCGAGGACGTCGGGGCGGTCGAGGGCCAGGAGCATCTCGCCGGCGGCGTGGAAGGCCGCCTCGGCCTTGGCGATCTGTTGGTGGATGCGGCGGATGTCCGCTTGGACGGTCTTGCGGACACTGGCGGTGCGCGGTCGGCTCGGCGCCGGGGTAGGGCGCGGGACCGGCACGGCGGGGCGGCGGATCGCAGGGGTCGGTCTCAGGCGCACGCGCCCTCCGGCGGGGCTCACGATTCTCGGCTTGCGACTCATCCGCTGACTCCTTCCCGAACTGACAATTCGCGATCGGGCAATCATGCCATGAACGGCACTCCTTGGGGCACGGAGTGACCGTTTTGGCGTGATTTCGGCGGTTCGAGTCGTCGAAAACTCAGTTTTCCCGTGAGACTGGCGGGGGCCCGCGGGCGTGCAGTCGTGGGTCGCGAGGTGCCCGTGGCGCTGCCCTGCTCACTCCACCAAGCGCGCGAGCTGCACGTCGGCTTCCTCGATGACGCGCCCGTGTTCGTCGACGAGCCACGGGCGCCTGCCCTCCGGATCGCTCTGGACCGAGACCCGCTGCTTCCGTGCCCACGGGTCGGCCCACCCCGGAGCCGTGCCCGCGACCACCTCGAGCGGCCGTCCGCTGTCGAGGGCCCGGTGCGTCAGATCGAAGAGAGTCTCCTCGTCCGCGTGGACCCAGGGCACGCGCAGCCCCTCGTCGAGGAAGCCCCAGCGCAATCGGAGCATGCCGTGGAGGCGGCCGTACTGGTACATCGCGTAGAGCGACTTCAGGTCGGCCTCGAGGCGACGGCGGAGCCGGCCGTGCTTCCCGTCGCGGAGGTAGCCGGCCATGGTGTTCGGGTCACCGAAGGGCCGGCTGATGTTGCACGATCCCTGGATGAGAAGCTCGGTGGTGAGGGTCAGGGTGCGACCCCGCCGATTGAGCTGTCGGGTCTTCTGCGGCGGTCCGAGCTCTGCCACGCGGCGGTCGCCGAGCTCGATGCCGAGGCTCCGGAGCAAGGGGCGCACGGATACGGCGCCGATGATGTCGTACGGCTCGAGCCGCGCTGGAAGGTCCCCGAGCTCGGCTCCGATGAACGTACGCAGTGCCTTGGTCTCGACGTCGAGGAGTGCGGCGGCCTCGGGCTTCGTCTCGGGGAACGCCACGATCAGTGCCCGCGACATCGCGGTGAGCTCGACCTGGTGCGCGCGTCGCTTGGCGTCCCACCGCTCGCGAAGCTGCTCCAGCTCCTCCGGGCTGGTGCGCGGTGGTTGGCGCCGAGCGGTTTCGACCAGCGCGCGGACCGCGGTTCGCATCGCTTCCAGCGGCTCCTCGGTGTCCGCAGCGATGGCCCAGCGGCCATCCTCCCGCACGCTCACTGGCGACCCCTTGCGCCGGAGGCTCGTGCGCGCCGAGTCCACCTTCAGGCGGTGGTATCGCGTGCGAGCGTCGAGCCACTGCACCACGTCGATGGCCGGCAAGGGCTCGCCATGGGCGTCGAGAATGGCGAGGGCCAGGCGCTGGGCGGACCACTGGCTCAGGCTGCGGTTCCGGAACGCCTCGTCGAGCTCATCCGTGGTGAGCGGTGTCTCCGGGCCCGGCAGCGGCTCCAGCTCCGGCGGCGGAGCCGGGGTCCGTACCTTCGGTGGCCGGAGCCCGAGTGTGAACACCCAGAGGTCGAGCTCGTCGTCGTGGGGATCGAGGGTGTAGTGGTCGCCCTCCCGGTAGACGGGGGGCCGCCCGGGGCGGCAGCGCTTCAGCGATTGCAGCGCGCGCGACCGCTCGGCGATGCCCGCGGCTTCGATCCGCTCCGCCACCTGCTCGAGGGTCATCGGCTCGCCGCGCTCCAGGAGCGCGACCAGGAGCCGCGTGTAGTGGTTCGCTTCCGGATGGTTCGCGATGGCCTCGAGCGTCGGGGTCTCGATGCCGAGCACCCGGCACCATGGGTTTGGTTGCGGCTCGCTCATCGAGGGTGATGTAGCACTCGGTGAAGCGAGAGGTCCCGCCTGCGCTCGACGTGGCTGTCACAGCCGGATGCGACGGTGGCTGGATGACGAAGCGAAGTCGGGGCGAAGGACCCACTCTGAGCGAACGCAGGGCCGCGTGGCGTGAGGAGATCGTCCGCCGGATCGAAGAGGTGCGGCGGGGCGAGGTCGAGACCGAGTCCTGGGTGCGGGTGCAGGCTCGGCTCGACGACGTGGTGAGTGGGTCCTGAGACGTGTGCTCAGAGCCAGAAGCGGGCGCAGCGCACGGAGCCGGCGGAAGCACGACCGCAGGCAACGAGTCGGTCCGCGGCGGCGTCGTGTCCCGCGTGGGTGATGAACCGCAGGTCGAGTGCACTGAGGTCGACGGTCCCGTCCTCGCCAAACTCCGAATCCGGGGTTCCACTGGCGGTGTACCGCTTGATTCGACGCAGAGCGCTGGACGAGTCGGGTGTCTCGAAGCCGTAGACGACGGGGCGACCTTCACGGTCCACCACGACGCTATGGATGAAACCTCGGTCTTCGAATCGAACCCGACCGTCCGTGCCGAAAGACGAATCCAGAACGCCATCGGCGGTGAAGCGGATCAGCTCGGGCTCACCGCGGTAGTCGCCCCGGACTCCCTGGTCGACGCCCGCGTATCCGTCGCCGCTCGACGTCACCACGAGCGCCAGTACCTGACTGAGGTCGCGGTCTCCGGGAGGGGGCTCGAGCCAGAGGTAGCCGTCATCGCCGAAGGTCCGGTCGAGTCCGCCGGTCTCTCGGAGTCGACCGACGACCGCCACGGCTTCGCCGGAGGTCCGCGCTCCGGTGCCGAAGGTGAGGGTGCCGTTGGAGTGGATCATGCTGCCAATCACAGGCAGGTCGGCGGGCACCGAGAGACTGCGGGAGGTTCCGTCGGTGGACACCGCATCGACGCGACCTTGGCCGCCAAGGAAGAGTCGGCCAGTCACGCGGTTGAGCGCGATGCTGAAGATCCGGTCCCAGTCGGGGAGGATCTGCTCTCCGCCGTCACCGAACGAAGGGTCGAGCCGGCCGTTCTCGGTCCAGGCACTCAGGAACCGGAAGCTGCTCTCAGGTTCGGTGGTGGCTTGCGCGCGGCCCAGGACGCGCAGTTCGTTGCCGTCCAGTACGAAGCTGCTCGCCTGGGACTCATGGTCGCCGGTACCGATGACGAACCCGCGGTCGCCGAAGCCCGAATCGCTCTCGCCGTCGGCTCGGACGCGCGCCATGTAGAGCTGCCGGGGCCCCACGCCGCCGTTGTGGAGGTAGCCGACCATGACCACGCGGCTCTCGTCGTCGATGGCGACCTCGGTGAGGTCGAGGTCGATTTCGTCCTCGTGGGTGATCGTCGCGAGTCCGTCTTGGCCAAAGCTCTCGTCGAGCATTCCGGGCGCATCGGCGACCACCAGCGTTCCCTCGGCGGTGGCTTCCAGCGCGGGCTCGTCGGTTGCGCCGAGCCGAACGACGAACGCGACCAGGCCGCCCAGGGCTGCCGAGTCGGTGGCCTGAATGACGATGCTCGCGCCATCGACCCCGGCGGGCAGGGTCAGCGGGTTGGCGGCCACTCCCGCCGGGAGCCCATCGACCGTGATGGCCACGGGACCATCGAAGCCAGAACGAGTGACTTCGATGGCTGCGCTCTCTCCGCGACGAAGCCGGAGGTCTGCGGGCGAGAGCGTGACGCCGAGCTCGGGCACGAACGCATCGGCTTCACCCATGTCGTCGGCCATGGGGGCGCCGGCGTCGAGTGCGGGCATGGGGCCTGCGTCCACCGCAGAACACATCGGGTCCCCTTCCATGCACGGCGGGGCGTCTCCGCATGCGGCCGCCCCGAAGACCACGGCGAACGAGAGGAGCGAAAGGCGCTGGTGGGCAGCGCCGCGGAGAGCGGCAGTGTGCGGCATGGGCCCTTACTCGACCGGTGCGCCGCTCGGTTGCGTAGCGGAGGCAGAATTTCTTCGGGTGGCTCCGCGGAGCCACTCAAATCAGGAACAGCCTCCCCAGCGGGCACGCCTCCAGGTCCACGTCGTCCCCGCGCCGGTACCGCTCGAGCAGCTGCCGCGAGCGCTTCGCGAGCATCCGCCGCACCTCGCGCCGCGCGCCCTTGCGGCGCTCGATCTTCATGTCGTCGTACGCGGTCGTCTGGTGCCGCATCCACGCGATGACCGCGGCCTCCGCGCGCCGGTCCACGCTGATGCGCTTGGTCCGCGCCACGGTGCCCGAGCCGACCGGCGTGGCGTGCGCGGTGATCGCTCCCGCGAGCTCGCCGGCGAGCGATGCATAGCGGGGCGCGAAGTCCAGGAACGCGAGGACCTCGGCGTGGAACTCCTTCACGTAGGCGGCGTGCTCTTTGGCGCGTCGCTGGCGGCTGGCTTCGAGCTTCTTCTGGTACGCGGGCGTGGCGCGCTCGGCGTCGAGATCGGCCTTGGCGCGCTCGATGTTCTCGGCCGGCGCGAGCACACCGCGCGAGAACATCTTGCGGCCCTTCTTCTCCTGGATGGTCCAACTCGGACCCGCGGCCTTCACGCGCCGAGTGAGGCCTGCATCGCCGGGCGGCAGGAGCGCCCATCCCGCGGGGGGCGGGACCTCTTCGCCGCTCTCGAGCTTCACGTGACCGCTCTTGCGGCCGGGGCTCACCGTTCGCTTCTCGTGCGCCATCGGCGCGGGTCTAGCACGTGGGAGCGGTGTCACACCTGGGTGGTACCGCTACGCCATGGGGATCGAGCTCACCGAAGGCGACTTGCTGGCTGCCGATGTCGACGCGCTGGTGAACCCAGTGAACTGCGTGGGCGTGATGGGCAAAGGGCTCGCGCTTCAGTTCAAGCGGGCGTTCCCCCATGCGTTCCAGGAGTACGCGAAGGCCTGCAAGGCGGGCGAGGTCGTGCCGGGCAGGGTGCACGTTGTCCGTCGGTCGTCGCCGCCGGAGACCATCTTCCACTTCCCGACCAAGAAGCACTGGCGGCATCCGTCTCGTCTCGAGTGGGTGGTCGATGGACTCGCGGACCTGAAGAAGCAGGTGCGCGAGCTGGAGATCGCGTCGATCGCGATTCCCGCGCTCGGCTGCGGCTTGGGTGGGCTGCAGTGGGGGGCGGTGCGACCGGCGATCGAAGCTGCATTCGCGGAGCTGCCCGAGGTCACCGTGTGGCTCTACGGGCCAGGTGGGGCGTCGAGGAGACCGTGATGGGAAAGCTGACGAGCCCCAACCCGCGTGGCATCCTGGGATTTCGCGCTGGGAAGCCGAGCAAACACCCGAGGAACGCCGTGAAGGAGCACACGCTGACATTGATGGGGGGCACCGCAGAAGAAGTGCGCGTGCCTGCGTCCGTCCTGCAGGAAGCCCTCGCCGTGCTCATCGATGGAGCGCGAGCCGCTACTCGTTTCGCGGTGGAAGGGGAGAGCACTCGAAAGGGCACGCGCCCGGCGTGGCTCGAGGCCGCCTGCGCCATCGAGGTCACGGCGCTGACTGCTGGTTCGGCGGTGGTCGGCGTGGAGGCGCCGACGCTCGAGGACGCGGACCCGGCTCGCTTCGCGTCGGAGCTCTTCGAAGAAGGTGTCGCGCTTGGCCGGGCCACCGCGGTCGACCTCTTCGGTCAGGTGCTGGCATCGGTCGTCGAGGGAGAGGCCGACTCGGTCATGGCCGACCGAGCGCTGCTCGATGTGTGCGCTCGGTTCGCGAGAGTCGGTGGCGCAGGGTTCGCTGGGGTTCGTCTCGGCGGGCTTCGGGACCGGGACACCCCCGTCGAAGTGACGGCCGTGCACGCCGAGCAGATCGAACGACTGCGAGACGAGACCCCCACGCCCCAGGCCGTGCGGGTTGCGGGCACGCTGGACACGATCTCGGCTTCGCGGGCAGACATCACGCTGACGCTTCGCGATGGAACGAAGGTCCCCGTCTTGCTCGAGGGTCACGACCCCGATGCACTGAAGGTGCTCTTCAACGAACGAGTGCTCGTCTCGGGGATGGCTCAATACCGCCCGTCCGGCAGGCTCCTCCGCGTGCTGGGGGAGTCCATTGGCCGCGCCCGCGCCGAGGACGCGATCTTCGAAGTGCTCCCGAGGGCGGTTGCCCCGCTTCCCGTCGTCCTCGAGCAACGCCAGGACGAGGAGACCGGGGTGTCGGCCTTCTTCGGGACGTGGCCGGGGGAGGAGAGTGACGGCGATCTCCTCGACGCCCTTCAGTCGATGAAATGAGCGAGCGGCTCTTTCTGCTCGACACGAGCGTCGTGCTCTTCCTCGTGCGAGGGACGGTGCTCGGCCAGCGTATCGACGCGGAGTACGGACTCCGCCTCAGCAAGACTCGGCCCCTCGTGAGCATCGTCAGTCACGGAGAGGTGCGATCCCTGGCGGCTCGAAACGGCTGGGGCGAGAAGAAGCTCGAGGCGCTCGAGCATGCACTGACCAGCCTGGTCACGGTCGACATCAACCATCCGCGCGTGCTCGATGCCTACGTGACCATCGACGTGTACTCGCAGAACCACTCAGGCGGAGCGCGGAACATGGGGAAGAACGACCTGTGGATCGCAGCTTGCGCCAAGGCGTCTGGTGCAGCGTTGCTGACGACGGACAAGGACTATCTCCATCTCGATCCCGACCAGCTCTCGGTCGAGTGGGTCGACCCCGCGCTCTGAGTGCTCACGGGTGCTTCCCTGGACGCTCGACCTGTCACCTGCCAGCGATGCAAGCAACGAACGAAAGGCCGGAGTGGAGCCGTTTGGTCGAGGCCATCCTCCACCATGTGCTGGAGCGTTTGGGTGAGCTCGCGCCCCAGGGCACTGCTGGCGACGAGCGTCCGGTGCCTTCCGCCGACCTCGTAGCGTTCGAAACACTGGTACTCGGACGCATCCCCCGATGCCTCGATCCTCGGTCAGACGTGGACTGGCGACTGAGCAACGCGGTCGCCGCGCTGCTTCCGTTCCTCGGGGAGCCACAGGTTCAGATGGCGCTCGACGTCCTTCATCGCGACTTCGCGCACCAGACGAGCCTTGGCTCCCGTGTGGTCGCGGCCCAACTCGGCGGTCCGAACGAGGACCTGGGGGCGCAGGCGACCCTCATGGTCCGGCAGTTCCTGGACGAGGTGGCAGAGCAGCTTCCAGTCGAGGGGGAAACGTAGAGCCCGCCAGCTCGGCCGTCGCTGCCAGGGCGACCATCGAACCGCTCGCGAACTCAGTAGCTCAGCCCAGCGCGCCCATACCCCTGGCACGGCACGCACACACCCATATGGCCGTCGGGGTCCTGCTCGCGCTCGAAGCGCAGGGCCGCGATGTCGGTGTCGGCTTCGCCGGTGGTGGCGGCGCCCGCGCCGAGCGAGAACTGCGGCGGGGTGGGGCCGTCGTAGTAGGTGGCGCGCCAGTCGGGGACAATCCGCGCCACGCGCGAAGCTCAGCGGGTCTGCTCGGGTTTCCTCGGCTCACCACTCGAGTTGTCCCCTGGAGGAGCCCCCTCCCGCGGTCTGGACGCCTGGAAGCTGGCGGGCGCGAGCTCCGGCGTTGCGCGCCTCTGCTCGGGTCGCGTTGGGCAGCGTCACCAAGTAGGAGCCGGTGTCCCCGAGCGACTCGTTCAGAAAGCCACCGAGCTCGGTCGCCACCGCCTCGGCAGTCGAGCGAGGCTCGCCGGGCTCGAGGATGACCAGAACCCCCCTCGATGTGCGCAAGTTGGCTGGCGGTTCATCTGTTCGAGCAGGTTCTCCTGGTCGATCCGCTGCGCGCGGCGGGTCGGGGGAGTGGACGGAGCTCGCGCCGTCCGCACAGCCGACGAAGAACAGAACGTATACGAGGTTGCGGGCAAGACTCATCGGCTCTGCTCGAGCTCGAAGAAGGCGGCCGCGATCTCGGCGGCTTCGCCGGCGGCGAGCTGCATGCGTCCCAGGGTGGTGGGCTGCGAGACGTTGGCCTGCACCCGCGTGCGCGTGCGGATGGCGTCGGTGGGGGTCTGGCCGATGGTCCACACGATGTCGGTGACGAGCTGTGAGTCGATGCGCCGGTCCACTCGGTAGGAGCCGAGCTCCATGGCGCGGAAGCGCGCGGTGACGCGGACCTCGCCTTCCGCCGCCGGCGCTTCGGCGGGGACGACGGAGATGGGCAGGCCCACGATGAGCTCGGCGAGGAAGCCGTCGGCCATGACCTGCAGGACCTGCTCCATCTCGGCGCGCTTCGGCGGCTCGAGGCCGGCGAGGTAGCTCTGCACGGGGACCTCGCCGACGAGGAGGTCGGTGTAGTCGAACGCGACGGTGACGCGGGTGGCACCGCGAAGGGCCGACGGCGGTCCGCTCTGCGTGATGGTGGTCCACTGCGGGCCGCATGCGACGAGAGCCAGGAGCAGTGGGAGCGAGCGCATCGACTCCATGCTGCGGGCTGAAAGGGCCGGTGTGAAGAGGGAGAACCCTTGGTACGATTTGTCAGGTGGCGCGGGGAGGGCGCGTGATATTCGATCGCCATGTCTCGTGGCCTGATCGAAGTGACCTTTCCTGCTCCCCTCGACCCGCCGAACACCGGCAACGCCGACGCGGACGAGGCCATCACGAAGCTCCGAACGTTCCCGAAGAGGAGCCCTGCGAAGTGGCGGCGGCCCTCGGGCGAGGAGTACGACGCGCTGGTCGCGCGCGCGGAGGCGGTCGGGCCGGAGAAGCTGCTCGAGCTCCTCGACGACGCGACGATCCAGACGGGAAACACCGTATGGGACGACGAGCAGATCGACGCGCTCCCGGCCAAGGAGCGGCGCAAGTTCAAGAAGGACCACACCAAGGCGGGGCCCGAGATCAAGAGCCGGCTCGCCTACCTGCACTGGCTGGTCGGCGCGACGTGCAACACGGAGGCCGGGTTCGAGCGTGCGCTCGAGATCCTGAAGGCCGGCAGCGCGGCGGTTCGGGACACCACCATGAGCGCGCTGATGCAGGACCTCGAGGGCGACCCGCAGCGGCTCCAGGTGGCCGCGGTGTTCGATCTGCGCGAGTGGGACGGCGAGGAGCTGGGCAATCTCTACAGAGCAGGGCTCGAGCTCTTCTGCGAGCTGGCGTCGCCGGCGGAGGTCTACGAGCGGTACGGAGACCTGGCCGAGGACGGCGCGGTGCGCCGCACGCTGCTCGCAGGGCTCGCAAAGGCGGAAGCGCTAGACCCGCGATGGGTGCCGGTCGCGCTCGCGGCCGTCGGCGACCTCGGGCTCCGTCACTCGGCGCTGAAGATCTTGGAGCACTTCGAACCGGACGAGTCGTGGGTCGAGCCGTTCTGTGCGGCGCTGCCGGATCCGACGAAGCCCGGCAGCCTCACGTACAAGGACCTGCTGGCGCCCCTGGCGAAGGTCGGCGATGCGCGGGCGCTTCCCTACTTCATGGCCGACCTCCGGCGGGGCTGGATGTCGTGGGAGGTGTGTTTCGAGGGGCTACGGAAGATCGGTGACCCGGCGGGCGCACACGCGGTGCGCGACTTCCTCGAGAAGTTCCCGGGCACGGATCGGAACGAGGTCGGCGCGGCGCTGATCGCGGAGCTGGAGAAGGATGGCGCGGTGCCGCGGATGGAGGTCGCCGCCGAGGACTCGAAGCCCACGCGGACGCGGCCGGTGTTGACCTACGAGAAGGGGCCGAAGCCGAAGCATCCGAACATCGAGCCGCTCGCGGAGCTGGAGAAGGTCTACGCGAAGGCGTTCACGGACGCGGGGCTCGAGGGGGCCTACGAGAAGCTGGCGCAGCGCGCGGTCCTGATGCTGCCGACGCGCGTGAAGGAAGCGGAGCTCGAGGTGGGGGCGACGAAGCTCGGTGGGCATCCGGACCTGCCGGCCAAGACGAAGTGGCCGCGTGTGAGCAAGGAGCCGCTGACGTTCCTGGCGCAGGTCGATCTGGGGGACGTGGCGCCGTTGCTGCCCAAGGGCGCGCTGCCTACCGAAGGGCTGCTCTCGTTCTTCATCGGCAACGACTTCGAGGGGCCGGCGGGGTACTGCGAGAAGGCGAAGGTAGTCTTCACGGAGCCTGGCGCGGAGCTGGTGCGGCGTGAGGTGCCGAAGGACTTCTACGACGTCATCTATCAGGCGGCGCGGGTGGAGTTGGTGGCGACGGTGACGTTGCCTTCACCGAGCAACAAGCACGTCGGCAAGGTGCTGCGCGGGAAGAAGCGCGACACCTACGAGGAGGTGTTCGAGGCGTGCGATGCGTTCGAGCCGTTGCTGCCGCAGCTGCTCGGGTTCCGTCGGCACGGGTGGGACGCGGAGGAGCCGGGGACGAGCGAGATGCTGCTGCAGCTGCCGGGCGACGACCAGACGGGGATGCAGTTCGGGGACATCGACGTGCTCGGGATCTACGTCGCGCGGAAGCGGCTGGAGGCGGGGGACTTCTCGAAGGTGCGGCCGCGGCTCGGGGACGGGTGAGCGGACGCCCGGGAGAGTGTTTTCATTTTGCTCTCGGAGGGCCCGCAAAAATAGGGCGATCAGGAGGGGGGGAGTGTCCCCCTCTAAATAGGGCGATCAGGAGGGGGGAGTGTCCCCCCTCTATACGGCGAGGGGTTTGCCTTCGAAGTCGGGGAGGGGTTCGGGGGTGGGGTTGTCGAGGGAGTAGAAGGTGTCGCCGAGTTGGATGGCGACTCTCGCTTGGTCGTCGGCGTGGATTCTCGCTCTCGGGACGAGGGCTTGGAGGAGGAGGGCTTTGGCGAGGGGATCCGCGTGGCGGGTGAAGAAGGTGCGGGCGGGGTCGCGGTCGGCGGTGTCGCCTTGGTCGGGGCGCGTGGGGATGGCGCAGACGAGGGCGAGGGCGGTGTGCTCGTAGTGGGCGCCGGCGCGTTCCTCGAGGAGCTTGGCGAAGGGGGCCAACGGTGAGTCGCTGGTGCGGCGCCGCGGGGCGCTCAGGATGCTGCGCTCGATGCCGGCGTCGAAGAAGACCTCGCCCGGCGGGATGGTGGCGCCGTCGCTGTCGGTGAGGGCGACGGTGCTCTCCCAGCGGTGGCGGGTCCAGATGAGCTCGTCGGCGCGGCCGCTCTGGCCGACCCACAACCGGCCGAGGTCGCCGCGCTGGCCTTCACCGGGCGTGTAGCCCCCGCGCGCGGTGCGCCGGCGCTCCTTCTCGCGGTCGAGCAAGCCGTCGAGCCAGGCGAGGACGGTGCGTTCGCGCCACTCGCCCTGGAGGGCGCGCGGTCGCGGGTCCCAGGCGGCGCGGAACTGGTCGAGCGCGTCGAGGCGCAGGCGCTCCATGGCCAGGCGCGCGACGCTGAAGACACTGCGGAGCGCTTCGCGATCGATGGTCGCGGCGAAGCCGCCGCCGCCGGGGACGCGGTCGAAGAAGATGAGGTGCCAGGCGCCCTGGAGCTCGACGAGGCTGACGTCGGCGAGGCCCTCGCTGCCGCGCACGGCGGTGCGGAGCGCGAAGCGGCAGGCGGTCATGAGCGTGGCCGCGCCTTCCTCGTCGAAGGGGGTGTGCACGAAGCAGCCGTCGGTGGCGTAGCGGCCCTCGGCGGGCGTCTCGAAGCGGCGCTCGTCGCGGAGCTCGCCGTCGCCGTAGCGGCGCACGCCCGACGCGCGCTCGGTGAGCTGCACGCGGCGGAGGCCGACCTTGGTGGGGCGCCCACCGAGCGAGCGCTCCTCGAGGGCGGCGACGATGGTCTCCGGGCTCGGGTCGTCGACGCGCACGGCGGCCTCGACGACGCTGGTGGTCGAGGTCGGGTCCGCGTGGTCGAGCAGGATGCGGCGGCTGTCGGCGACCTCGTCGCGCAACACCACGAAGGTGCCGAGGCGATGGCGCACGAGGCTGCCGGGCGGGTGCTTCACGGAGGCGACGGCGGCGTCGACTCGCGCGATGACGGTGGCGGTGCCCTCGTCGATGAGCTCCACGCGCGCGTCCACGTCGCCGACGCAGCGCGGGTCGATGGGCTCGCCGAGCGGCTGCTCGCGCGCGGTCTGCAGGACCTCGCGGGCCACGGGGGCGTCGCGCTTCGGATCGAAGAGGTGGTGCTTGCGGGTGCGGATCTGGCGAGTGCGCTCGAGGCGGTCGAGGATCGAATCGCCGAGGTCGCCGCCGAGCCTGCGCCGCAGCGCCTCTCGTTCGTGGGCGCGACCGAGGGCGCGCTCGAGGTGGCGCTGCCGGAGCACGCGCGGCTCGACCACGGTGGCCGGTCGCGGCAAGCGCGCGAGTGGCTCGCCATCGCTCGCTTCCTGATGGAGCACCACGGCCTCGTGGGCGGGCGCAGCGAGCACGAGAATGGCGGCGCGGTCCTCGGTCATGGCGCCGGCGTGGAGCAGGCGCACGGCCTCGCGGCGCGCGTCGAGGTAGCCGCCGTCGATGAGCACGACCTCGGCCTCGCGCGGGTCGTCGGTGTGTCGCTCGCCGCGCGGGAGGTCGAGGCGCTCGCGGCGTCGGTGCCCGTCGCCGGCGCGTCGGGCGTGCCAGCGGAGACCGGCGGCCTCGCAGGCTTCGGCGAGGGCGGCGGCGCTCGGAGCGGAGCCGCCGGGGCCGCGCAGGTCGGTGCGGCGGAGCACGAGACGCGCCGCGCGGGGTGCGCTCGAGCGCTCACCGAACAAACGCAGCGGCGCGGCGAGCAGGTGGCGCGCCCAACCGAGGCGCCCGTCGCTCGCGGGCTCGCCGTGTGGGCGCGGCTCCGGTCCGGCGACCGCGAGCAGCAGGGTCGGGAAGCCGCGCTCCTCCATGAGCGCCCGCCGCGTCTCGTCGAGCGCCCAGAGGCGGCGCATCATCAGGTGCAGGTGCATCTCCGCGATGCCCACCTGGTCGTCCACGTCGTCGGCGACCACGAGCGCGAGTCGGTCCAGGAAGGGCTCGGCGCGCGCGTCGGCGAGCACGGAGGCATCGAGGCGGTCGATGTCGGTGACGACCACGGTCGGGATCTCGCCGCCGAGGAGCATGGTGCTCAGCGCGTCGCCGGCTTCGACCACGCTCACGCTCCAGCGCGCGGGCGAGCGCTGGATGGCGTCGCGGAAGCGCTCGGTCCAGCCGCGCACGTCGGCCTCTTCGGGGAGCACGACGAGCGTGCTGCCGCCGCGGTCCATGGCGACGTGCACGGCCGCGAGCATGGCCACGGTGCTGCGGCCGGAGCGCTCGGCGGCGCTGAGCAACGCGTGCGGGGCTTCGCGGGTCTGCGCGCGCACCGGTGAGCGCGCCACCTCTTCTTCGAGCGAGGGCGTGTCGCCTTCCCCGCGGCCGCCTTCCACGCGCCACGCCTGCACCAGGTGGTCGAGCACGCCGCTCTGGTGCGCGTGCAGCTGGTCCTGCCCGGTCAGCGCCCGTAGCACCTCGACGACCATCGGGCCGAGGCCTTCCGGCGGCGGCACGGTGCGTCCGTCGGCGGCGTCTTGCGGTGTGCCGAGCGACCGGCTCCGGCCGCTGGCCTCGAGCGCGGCAGTGGCGGCTTCGTCTTGCGCCCGACCGGCGACGGCGCTCGTGAGCTTCTCGAGGAGAGTGGTGGCGACGACCTCTTCCTCTTCGGTCTCTTCTTCCTCCTCCTTCTCCTCTTCCTCGTCGTCCTCCTGGGGGCGACCGGGGAGGAGCAGGTGCAGGGTCCACACGAAGATGAGCAGGCCGCCGAGGATCCACATGCCCGGCGCCGGGTGCCCGACCTGGAGCGCGAGGTCGCCGAGCGCGGCGTCGAGCACGTCGGTCGCCTCGCTCGCGACGGCGCCGAGCGTCTCGTCGATCGCCCCGCCGCACCTCGGCACGGGGTTGCCGCGCTGACCGACGGCCATGAGCCCGCCGGCGGTGAGGTGCAGTGGGACCAGGAGGAAGAGCAGGCGCGTGGACCAGCGCTTGAAACGGTCGTCGGCCTTGCGCGCGGTGGTCGCGCCGATCCACCAGCGCGGCAGGTCCGCGTCGGGCGTGTCGTAGCGGATGTCGACGCCGATGGCGCGCACCGACGAGGGCCAGCGCACGAGGATGAAGCGGATGAGGACCACCAGCAGCGGCCAGAGCGCCGCGTGGATCATCACCGCGAGGGTGGGGTGGTCCTCGAGGGGCAAGAGCGGCGCGGCCCACGAGCGACCGAGGAGCACGCTCTCGAAGTAGCCGACGCGCGACCACGCGTCGGCCTGCACACCCAGCGGCGCCGGACCGAGGTCGTGCGAGAGCAGCGGGTCGACCAGCCGCGCGAGCGCGTAGATGCCGATGGCGATCAGGGTGGCCATCAGCCAGGGCGGTCCGGGCGCGGGGCTGCCCTTCGGTCGCAGCGCGGCGATGCGGCGGCCGATGGTCGCGAGAATGGTGCCGAGCGCGCCGACCGCGGCGATGAGGCCGACCAGCCCGGTGGCGCCGAGCTCGGACGCCATCTGCGCGAGGCCGCAGACGAGCTGCTCCTTCACTGGGCACCCTCGTCGTCGGCGTTCTTCTCCACCTCGAAGCGCAGCACCTGCGGTTCGATAGCGGCCTCGAGGGCGGGCGCGGGCGGGAGCTCCGGCAGCACGGCCGCGGGGTGCAGGTCGGCGAGCGCGACCACGTAGTAGGCGCGGTCCCGCTCGGCGCCGCGGTGGAGCGGGATCTTCGCGCGCCCGGCGGCGGCACCTTCGAGTCGGCGGCGCACGGCCTCGTAGGCTTCGCTCGGGACGATGCACTCCCCGTTCGCGACTGAGGTGATGTCGGTCGGATCGAGGTGCCGCGCGAAGCGGAGCGCCACGCCCAGACACCGGGCCTGCCGCCGGATGAAGGTCGCGATGGCTTCGGCGGCTTCGTCGGCCGAGCCGCTCACGCCGAAGGGATCCCACTCGGCGATCGGCGAGGCGTGCGGGCGGCACGCATCGATGAGCGCTTCGGCGTTGGCGAAGGGCACGTCGCGCCGCCACTCGCGCTTCCAGTGGTGGGCGCGCACGAGGGTCTTCAGGACGTCGGCCATGCGGGTCGCGCGTTGATCCGCGGGGAGGGCGCGCCGAATGGCCTCGGCCCCGACCTCACCCACGAGCGGCTCCACCAGCGCGCTCCGATGACCCGCTGGCCCACCCGCGAGCAGCTCGCTCAGATCCTCGCGGATCACGCCGCCCTCTTCGTAGCGGTGCACACCGAGCCGCCGCAGCTCGTCGAGGAAGCGACTCCGGGCATGCCGCAGCGCACGGTCCACGAGCGCGAGGCGCTGCCGGTCGCGCGCGATGGCGTCGGCGATGGCCAGCAGCGCCTCCACGCGAGCCACGGCGCGCGCCAGCCGCAGCCGCGAGGCGTAGTAGTCGAGCACCGAGCCGCGCAGCCCGCGCACGGTCTGGTCGAGCGCCTTCCACGTCTCGCGGAAGCGGTCGCGCACCTCGAGAAACGCGCGGCGGTAGCGCGGTACGAGGATGAGGGTCGCGAGCAGCAGGCCGAGGAACGTCGCCGTGTAGGGCGCCCGGTCGGTGAGCCAGGGCAGGAGCCACTGCGGCGGCGTGCTCACCTTGGTCAGCGCGCGCAGCAGGGGCGGCGCGAACGAAGCCCAGGCCGCCACGAAGAGCAGCCCGAAGACGATCATTCGACCCAAGTCGGGCTTGGCCCGCGCCGCGTCGAGAAAGCTCGCGTGGGCCGCCCGGAGCTTGTCGAAGCTCGGCGCGGGCGGCGGCTGCACGTCGTCGCGGGCGCGCACGGCGTCCTCGAGTCGCTCGGCCACGTCGCGCTCGAGCACCTCGAGGATCACGTCCGCCTCGCGGAAGGCCTCCGGTCGCGGCGGGTCGAAGAGGACGTGGTCGATCTTCGCGCGAATGGCCTCGAGCAGCTGGTCGCGGATCGCTTCCACGCTCCGCCGCTCGCGCCCGACCAGGTCGTCGAAGCGCCGCCGCTGCATCAGCCGCCACGCGGTCTCCACCTCGCGCATGCGCTCGAGCGACCACCCGACCGGCGGCTCGGCGGGCGGCCAGGGCTGGTCCGACGAGGCGTCGCCGGTGTCCGGGCCGTAGGTCTCGCGGAGCGCCTCGCCCGCGGCGTGCCACGGCGGCTCCGGGTCCGGCTCGTGCTCGGCGACGTAGCGGTCGATCAGCGTGCGCACGTCCGCGGCGGCGGTGTCCGGCGCGTCGAGCTTGGCGAGCTCGACCTCTTCGAGCGCGTCGAGGCGCGCGTCGTCGAGCGGGATGCGGTCGGCGTCGAGAATGGCGCTCGTGAGCTCCAGCGCGACGCGGCACTCGGCGTAGCGGGCGAGCGCCCGGCGCGGCAGCTCGGCCACGGCGCACACGAAGGTGGCGAGCGGCTCGTCCGGCCGGCGCCCATAGAGCAAGCCGCGCGCGTCGGGGAGGGCGTCGAGCGAGCGGATCAGGAAGGTCGCGAAGTTGCGGACGCACGCTTCCTGCTCGGCGTCGCCCAGCACGCTCAGCTCGGCGACGTCCTCGAGCAGGTAGAGCTGCGGCACGGCGCGTTCGGCGGGCTTGGCCGCCGTCACCCCATCGCTCAGCGCACGCAGCGCGTCGAGGACGGCGTCGCGTTGGTCGGCGTCGAGCGAGTGCGCGTGCGGCAGGCACAGCAGCGGGAGCACGAGCAGCGCGCGCTCGTCGTGTTTGCGGTGGCGTCGGAAGAGCGGCTCGTAGCGCGCGAGGAGCTCGGCGCCGATGCGCGGGATCAGCGTGGGCAGCGCCTCGCGCACGCCCGGCTCGGCGAGGTGACCGAGCACCAGCACGTGCAGCCGGGTCGGGCCGTCGCGCCCGGGCACGTCGCGGTGCGCGATGAGCCGCGCGTGGTCGAGCAGCACCCGCGCGCGCTCGGCGACCCGCGCGGGCACCTCACCGATGACGCGGCGCGCGGAGCCGCTGCCATGGAGCTCGGCGGTGACCAGCTCGAGCCCGACGTCGCGGACCTCCTCCGCCAGCTTGATGGGGTCGATGGTCTCGCCCGGCAGCCGCAGCGCCGAGGCGGTCTCCTCCGCCAGCCGCCGTGCGATGCGCGCGCCGAACGACCCGATGCCGACCACGATGGTCGGCTGCAGGGGATCTCCCCGCTCGGGAGGGCGACGGCCCCCGCCTGGGTCGCGCTCGTCCATCCCAGTGCGACGTCAGCCCAGCAGGGCGTCGATCAACGCCGCCGATCGGCGGAGCGCCTGGTACCGCTTCTCCTCGGCGGCGTCGCGGTCGTCCTTCAGCTCCAGCTTCACCGCTTCGCCCTTCCAGGCCTTGCCGGCGGCCTCGAGGAGCGCCTTGGTGTCGCCCTTCTCGGTCGCGTGGCGCGCGGCGTCGACCAGCGGCGACACGGCGGTGTCGTAGATGGCCGGCTTCGAGTCCTCCGTGGCGAGCATCGCCTGCGCGGCCTCCATCGGGTCGACCCCGAGCGGGAGCTCGGCGCCTTCACCCAGCGAGAGCTTGAAGCCTCCGTCGCCTTCCACGACCGTGCCTTCTTCCTTGCCGAGCACCAGCGCAGCGATGGCCAGCCGCACCCGCTCCTGCGCCGCGAGCATGGTCTGCCGCGCCTCGGTCGGGTCGAGGTCCGGCAGGCCCTCCCAGTGGTGGTCGATGTGCAGCGGCCACGCCTTGTCCTTGCCCTCTTCCATCTGCTGGAAGCGGCGGTAGGCGTGCTTCATCTCCGCGTTGAGGTGCGGGAAGGCGAAGAGCGGCACGCCCAGGATCGAGTGGTAGATCACCAGCCGCTCCGGATCGGGCCAGCCGCGGAGCACCTCGGCGCCGCGGCCCTCGGTCGCTTCCTTCATGAGCTCGCCGATGAGCCCCTTCTCGACCGTCTCGTGGAGGCCGAGCAGCACCATGTCCGCGTGCTTGAGCGTGCTCTTCGCCTCCGGGCTGTAGCGAGTCAGCGGCTCGGCCTTGCCGAGCGTCGCGTCGAGCTTGCGGCGCGCGTAGCGGCGGAGCTGGTCGTCCTCGCGGAGCTTGCTCGGGAGCAGCGGCGCCTCGTCCTTCAGCGCCTCGGTCGGGTCCGCGTCGGGGCGGCCGGCCTGCAGCGCGTAGTAGCGCGCCTCGAGCAGGAGCGCGTCGTCCATGCGGAGCCCGGCGCGCTCGTACTCGTCGTCGCTCTCCGGGTCGCCGAGAATGGTCTGGCTCAAGAAGCTGCGGGCCACGCCGACGAGCGCACCCTCCACGTCGGTGACCATCTCGCGCGCGGTGCGCTCGATGGGCCGGCCCTTCGGGTCGCGCTTCGGTCGCATCGCGTCGCGGACCGCGGCGAGCACCGCCTTCGGGTCGCCGATCTCCGGCCGGCTCTGCACCTGGTCGGCGTAGTACCAACCCCAGAAGCGCGTGCGGCTGGTCGGGTGCTGGAGCACCTCCACGTCGAGCAGGTAGTCGTTGCTCTGGCTGCCGACGAGGCCGCCGTCGTACTCGAAGCGGCGCGCCTTCTCCTCGAGCTCGTCCGCGAGGCGGCTGGCCGAGGACTCCACGTTGCGGAAGCTCGCGCGCATGCGGTCGGCGGTGCGGCCGAGTGCCGAGAGGATCTCGTGCATCGCCTGCTGCACGATGAGCGCGCGCTGCTTGTCGACGTTCTGGTTGAAGCTCGCGACGGTCCGGTCGCGCGCCTGCTCGAAGTCGGTGTCCTTGCGCGTGATGAGCTTGTCCCAGCCGCCGTAGGTCTTCTTGATCTCTGCGGCGTGGGCGTCCATCTCGCTGCGGAAGCGCGAGTCGCGGCCGAGGTCGGCCTCCTTGCGCAGCCGCGCGATGCGCTCGGCGCGCTCGTCGATGGCGTCGCCCGCGAGCATGCCGCCCTGGCGGCGGAAGGTCGTGAGCACGTAGCGCTGCTCGTAGGGGTCGAGCTCCGGCGCGCCGCTCGGTCCGGCCTCGGCCAGGAACTCGGCCCACCAGTCGCCGAGCTCGAGCCGCTTGAGGTGCGTGGCCGTGCGCGCTTCGACCTGGGCGCGCGCGTCGGCGACCTCGCGGTTGAGACCGCTGACGGTCGCGGCGGGCGTCCACTGGTCGTCGAGGATCCGGTCGGCGCTGATCTCGCGGATCTTCGCGGTCATGCCCTTGAGCTCGTCCTCGATGGCCTGGAGCTGGCTGTCGAGGGCGGTGCCCGCGGTCTCCTTCACCTTGAGCAGGCGCTTCCACACGCCGCCCTCGCGGTCCTCTTCCGCGAGCAGGTCCATCTTCTGCTGGAAGCTCGCGTCGAGGCGCTCCGCCTGCGCCTCGGGGCTCAATGCGGCGAGCTCGTCGGGGTCGACCAGGAACGCGCGGAAGCGCTCGCGCTGGGCGTCGCTCACGAGGTTCGGGTCGTCCATGAGCAGGTAGCGGCGCACGGCGGTCGCGGCGTAGCGGCGCGCGCAGTAGGTCAGCAGGTCCTCGCGCGGGAGCAGGAGCAGCGAGGCGCCGAGCGTGCCGAAGAAGGCCGTGTAGCCATCGTCGCCGAGCTCCGGCGGGAAGAGCGCGCGGCTCTCCTTCGTGTAGTTGTCGTAGTCCGCCTGCTGCTCGCCGAGGATCGGGCTGAAGATCTGGACGTAGGTCGCGTCCGCGAGCGCCTCGCCGACGTCGCCCACGCTGAAGCGGCTCGGTCGGTCGACCAGGTAGAGGATGTCGTAGGGCCGGCGGGTGATGGTGCGCTTCGACTTGTCGCGCGGGTCGTAGTGGAAGGTGAGCTCGTTCGGCGGCGCCTGGGCGTCGAGCTTCATCAGGTGCTCGGCTTCCTTGAGCGCGGCGTAGCCGTTCGCGAGCGTGCCCTCGCGGTTCATGCCGACCTTCTCCTCGAAGGCGTCCGGCAGGATGGCGAAGCCGAAGAGGCGCGCGCGGTCGTCGCCGATGATGTCGCGGAGCAGGTAGCTGAGCGGCAGGAACGCGCCGCTCCCGGTGCCGCCGGCGACCGAGAAGTAGACGAAGACCTGCAGCGGCGCGCCGTGTCGGCGCATGCCGTGGCTGTGGTGCTGCACGCTCTGGATGACGTCCTGCAGCTTGCGGGTCACGTCGCCGACCTCGGCCGCCCGGAAGAAGCCGAGCCGGCTCTCGATCCGGATCTGACCGGCGCCCGCGCCGCTCTCCTCGCGGAAGCGGTACCAGGGGTGGACCCACTGGGTGAAGTACTCGTCCTCGGCGGCGAAGGCCTCGCCGCGGCGGAGCTTCGTGTACTCGACCTTGTCGAAGTCCGAGATGCCGATGGTCACCTCGACGCCACCGTTCGGCAGCCCCCGCAGGTGCGCCAGGTCGGCCTCGTTGGTGTCGATGGCCACGAAGCGCACCAGATCGCGGTATTTCGCGTCCCACTCTGGCGTGCTGCGGAGCCGTTCGGCCACCCGCGCGATGGCCCGACCCCCCGAGCCGCCGAGTCCCACGAAGAGGGTCGGAGTGACCTCACCAGGCATGATCTCGATCGTCATGGGGCGTTGGTACTAAACCCCCGGATTCTTGGGAAGGATCGTGGGTGAGCGCCTTCTCGGACCCGGTGGCGCCCATCCGAGCCGCCGACGGTTCCAAGGGAAGGTTGCAGCGCTTCTGGATGTAACATTACCTTGACCACCGCCCCGATGTCGGCTCCTCACCCCATCCCTCGATGGCTCCAGCCCGGCGACACCGTCGCAGGCAAGTTCCAGGTGCTCCGCCTCATCGGCCAGGGCGGCATGGGGGCGGTCTACGAGGTCGAGCACGTCCGCACGAAGAAGCGCTTCGCCCTCAAGTGGCTGGTCCCCGACCTGGCGTCCAGCCCGGAGGCGACCGAGCGCTTCGTTCGCGAGGCGCAGAGCGCGTGTGCCCTCGAGCACCCCAACGTCGTGCAGATCTTCGACGTCGACCAGGCCGACGGCGGCATGTACTCGCTGATGGAGCTCCTTCGTGGCGAGCCGCTGGCCGCGCGCTTCCAGCGAGGACCGGTCCCCGCACCCGAGCTGGTCTCGTACCTGCTCCCCCTCCTCCACGGCCTGCAGGAGGCCCACGAGCGAGGGGTGGTCCACCGGGACCTGAAGCCGGAGAACGTCTTTCTGGTGAAGGGCCGGCCCGGGACGCCCGTGCGCCCCAAGATCCTCGATTTCGGCCTCTCCAAGCTGATGAGCGAGGGGCGAGCGTCCGAGATCCGGCTGACCAACACCGGCATGGTCATGGGCACGCCGGCGTACATGTCGCCCGAGCAGGCCCTGGACGCCGCCGTCATCGATGCCCGGGCGGACATCTACGCGATCGGGGCGATGATGTACGAAGCCCTGACGCACGCGCTCCCCTTCGAAGCCTCGTCGATCCCCTCGCTCCTGCTGAAGGTCGTCCAGACGCCGCCCAAGCCCCCGCGAGCGCTGGTGCCGACGGTTCCGGTCACGGTGGAGCAGGTGGTGCTTCGCTGCCTCGCCAAGAAGCCGGAGCAACGGCCGCCCTCGGCGGAGGCCCTCGCGTTCCAGCTCTGTGATGCGCTCGGGCTCTCTCACGACCACTACGCGCCGGGTGGGGCGTCGCTGAGCCTCCCGGTGGACCTGAGCGTCGCGACGACCGACCCCGACTACGCGATGCCCTTCGAGCCGACCGGGGCCGGCACGGTCGGGACGCCCATGCCGGCGGACGCTTCGTCCAGTTTCAGCACCGCGATGACGGAGGTGCGGCTCCCCTCGGACTCCTCCGGCGAGACCGAGCGCGCGTCCAAGAAGCGGCTGGCGCTGATCGCGGTCGCTGCCGTCCTCGGCCTCGTGGTCGGAGCGGCCGTGCTCTGGTCGAGCGGAAACGGGGGCAGCGAGCCGAGCGTCGAGCCCGAGCTTCCCGGGCTGGCGGGACCCACTCCGCGGACCGCACCGGCTGCGACTCCAGTGCCCGTGCTGCCGAGCGAGGAAGAGCCCGAGGTGATCCCGGAGCCGACCGAGGAAGCAACGCCGGAGGAGACCGAGGAAGCAACGCCGGAGGAGACCGAGGCCGCCGAGGCGGAGACCGAGGAACGCCCCGGTCGCCGACGTCGCCGGAGCCCGATGCGCGCGATGACCGAAGAGCCGGCCGAGACGCCGGCGCGGATGGGTGCGACACCTCGTCTCGAAGTCGGTATGGTCGCGCTCGATGACTTTTGACCGCGTCTGCGGCTTCTTGTTGGCGTCCATCTGGCTTCTCTTGGCATCCACGACCAGCGCACAGCCGGGCGGGGAGTTCGAGCGCACGATTCGAGAGGCGCTCGCCGAGTTCGAGGCGGGTCACTGGATCGAAGCGCGCACCCTCTTCCTCCGAGCCCACGAGATCCGCCCCAGCGCAGAAGCGCTGCGCATGGCGGGGAACTCGTCCTACGAAGCGCGGGACTACGTGCGGGCGGTCGAGCTGCTCGAGTCCTCGCTCGTCGCCGACCCGGGCCTTCGCGAGGACCGGGCCGAGCTCGCTCGGCAAGCCCTGACGGCCGCGGGTCGCTTCGTCACCCGGTTGACGATCGTGGCGCCGGCCGGGACTCGCGTGCGAGTCGACCACGCGGAGAGGGACACGGCGGAGCCGATCGTCCTGACGCGCGGTGAGCACCAGATCGAGGCGTCGAGGCCCGGCTTCGACACGCGCCGGGAGCGGGTGACCCTGCGCTCTCCGGAGCGTTCGTTGACGCTCGAGCTCCGACCGTCGGTGAGTCCCGAGGAACCGCCGGCCGATCCCGACCCGGTGGTGCTTCCCCCGGAATCGGAATCGCAGACCCCGCCCGAGGAGCGGAGCCTGACCTGGCTGTGGGTGTCGCTCGGGGTCGTGGCCCTGGTGGGGATCGGTGTGGTGGCGGTCACCCTGGGGACCCGCGACGATGGCTCGCCTCTCGGCGCCGACGCGCCCGGGCGCGTGATCCACGCGTTGGAGTTCGGTCGATGAAGCGAGCGCTGATCGTCGGGTTGGCGATCCTCTTCGGGTGTGGGGACGACGACCCGAGGACGGCGGTGATCGTCCGGCTCGACGCCGAGGGGGCGCTCCGCACCGCCATCACGCGGGTGGAGCTGCGCGTGAGCGGCGCGGAGACGGGCGGCACGTTCGCCGAGGTCTACTCCGGGTCGGTGGCGACCGACGCCGATCGATGGCCGCTGACCACGGTCGTCGCTCCCGCCGGCGGTGACGATGGACGGAGCTTCCGCTACGAGGCCGACGGGTTCGACGCCGAGGGTCGGGAGCTGGGCCACCTTCGAGTGGAGGCCGCGTTCGTCGACGGCCGTCAGGTGACGCTGAACCTCGCGTTCGCCGACGGTTGCGCCGAGCTCGCCTGCGGGATGCTCTCGTGCGAGCCGGTCGCCGGGGTTGCGACCTGCGTTCCGCCCCTACGCGACTTCGTCGACGACATCGATGGCGGGGTCGACGACGGTGGAGTGGATGACGGTGGCGGGGGCGAGGACGGTGGTGACGCCCTTCCGCCGCCGGCGCTCCGTTGGCCGCCCAACGGTGCCTACACGGGTTCCATTCACGCGGGCGACTCGCTGAGACCTCGCTTCGTGTGGGAGCCGCTCGATGGTGCCTCCGACTACCGGATCGAGCTCGTGCGATGCGGGACCCCGGAGCCGCTGCCCGACTGCGTGGGTCAGCTGGGCATGCCGGGCCGCGCGGTGAGCTACGTCGTCGGCGCGGTGGGTGAGCCCATCGAGTGGCGACCGCCGTCCGCGCTGGAGGTGGACGCGGCGCCCGTCGGCGCGCGATACGTGTGGCGGGTGAGCGGGTGCCGGGACGAACGCTGCGGCACACCGAGCGAGGTGCGCTACCTGAACGTGGGGCGGCTGCGCGGCGACCTGAACGGCGACGGCTACGGCGACGTCGCGGCGGGCGACCCGAGGGCGGCCGGCGCCGGGGGTGCGGTGACCCTCTTCGACGGTGAGGCCGATCTGTCGGCGGCGCTCGCCAAACGGACGCTCTCCGGAGTTGGCGTGCCGTCAGTCGACAGTCACGTCACGGTCGCGACCGGCGATTTCGACGCCGACGGGTTCTCGGATCTCGCCGTGGGCATGGTGGACCAGGTCCAGCTCTTCTGGGGGGGCGCCGGGGATCTCGTCCCGGGTGCGATGCTCTCGACGACCGATGCCTCGGCCTTCGGGCAGGGACTCGCCTCCGTCGGCGACCTCGATGGCGACGGCTTCGACGACTTGGTGGTGGGGTGGACTTCTCGGAACGAAGTCTTCCCGGTGTGGGGAATGGAGAGTCGGGAGCTCGTGGTCGACGATTCCTTGTCGACCGTCGCCAGCACCCTGCCCCGCGCGGCGCCGTACGCGGCAGGCGATGTCGACGGCGACGGGTTCGTGGACCTGGTCGTCGGCGTCTCATCGGGGCCGATGGGAGGCTCGGGGCACGTGTTCCTTGGTGGCACTCGAGCTCTCGTCCGCGTGCCGCTCGAACGCGAGCCCGTCCTCTCGGCGGACGACTTCGGCGCCGCTGCGACTCACGGCGACTTCGACGGGGATGGGTTCTCCGATGTCGCGATCGGCGCACCCGTCGACGAGAGCGGGCGCGGCCGCGTGTACGTCTTCCGCGGGGGCCGCGGCGGCCTGGTCCCCACATCGACGGAGCTCCGCGGGGACGGGGCCGGCGAGAACTTCGGCACGGACGTGGTCGCCGGTGACGTCGACGGCGACGGCCGCGACGAGCTCTTCGTGAGTGCTCCGTACTGGCGGAACGGCGACTTCGTCGACGTCGGTCAGCTGCGGGTGTTCGGCACGATGGTCGCGGGGCCGGTTCTGGGGGCCGAACGGATGTCGCTCGACAGCCCGGATGCGACCCCGACCAGCTACGGTCAGACCCTCGCGATGGCGGACATGGACGGGGACGGCTCCCCGGAGCTCCTGGTCGGCGCGCACGACGCCGACGTCCTGCACCTCCTGGTGGTGTCGTCGAGCCTCAGGGCGAGCTATCGCCTCACGGCTGCGACCGACGGTCCTGCGCCGAGCAGTTTCCCGCGGTCGCTGGCTCCCTGAGATCAGGGCAGTCGGTCGCGGAGAGCTGCCAGGTCCGGGTCCTGCCGCGCCCGCCGGAGCCGCTCGGCGCACCGCGGGCAGCGGGAGTCCTTCAGGTCCTTCAGCACCGCCAACGCGGGCGCCTCCTGGCCCAACCGGGCGAAGGCGCAGGCGAGGTTGTAGCGGCTCATCGCGTCTCGGGGGTCGGTCATGGCGGCCGTCGCGAAGAGGGCGGCCGCCTCCTCGAAGCGCTCGGCGCGGTGGGCGGTGAGCCCGGCGCGGTTGACCTCCCGAGCGGTGGCGATGGCCAGCCGGCCGGCCTCGGCGTTCTCGTTGGCGAAGGCGGGCTCGATGCCGTGCAGCGCCAGCGCTCGGCCGCCAGGGTCGCCCGCGGCCACGGTCGGCAGAGGAGCGAGGTCCGCCGGCAGTCGGACCCAGCTCATCTGCTCGGGGAACCAGCCCATGTTGGGCGACTCGTTCTGACCGCCGACCTCCACCAGCGCGTGGCGGCCGTTGGGGCTCGGCCACACGCGCACCTCGATGGGGCGCGGCGTGCGCGCGGTGACCTGCTCCGCGTGGGTCATGTCCTCCGGGCTGCGCGCGTCGTCGGGCCGCCCCGGGTGGAGCGTGCGCTCGAAGAGGGGCACCCAGCCCCGCGCGCCGAGGGCGAAGACCTCGAGCCGCATGGTGGGCGCGAGCTCGTCGTCGGGCGCCTCGCGGGTGAGGGTGGCCCGCAGGTGGGAGGCCGCGACCTCGGTGGGCGTCTGCGGGTAGGCCGCCTGTCGCGGCGAGCGCAGCGACTCCCACGCCGGCCGCTCGCTCCAGTCCCAGCGGTCGAAGCCGTAGGAGAGCGCACCGGCACCGCACTCGACGCGCGCGCCCGGGTTCTCGCCGTACAGGTCGAAGCAGCCGGCCGGCGCATCGTCGCCGCGGCGTCGGATCTCGAGCGCCAGCACGTCCTCGCAGCCGATGCCGCGCATCCGGACCAGCGCGCTGTTGCCGGACTCGCTCCACCCGACCACGTCCCGCGCCGCGCCACCGTCGCAGCAAGCGCAGGCCTCGGCCTCCGAGGGCATGGAGAGGATCGCGGTCGGAACGACCAGGGCGAGGATGAAGCGAGTCATGATCGGAGACTCAGCACACCCCGTACCAACCCGAGAACGGACGGCTTCGGGGCATTCTGCGTGAGGCCGGACGGCGAGTCGCGGCACACGGCCCACACTCGCGAGGTCGACGCGCCACGGGCTTGTGTTCGCCGTGGTCGTGGCCACCCTCGGGCCCATGGACGTCGAGAGTTTCGTTCGAGAGGGCTTCCTTCGGATCGATGGCGCCTTCGACGCGGACGCAGCGGCGGTCGTCCGACGGGCGATCCTCGCGGCCGCGGGCTGCACCGACGCTCCCGAGAGCTGGACGCGCTCGGTGGTCCGACTCGGGATGTTCGACGCGCCGCCTTTCGTACGCCCTGCCAACACGCCAGCGCTCCGCGCCGCGTTCGACGCGCTCGTCGGCCCGGGGCGATGGTTGCCTTGTGGGTCCATGGGGACCTTTCGCGTGGCCTTCCCCTCCGATGCGATCGCGGACGATGCCGGATGGCACGTGGATCCGAGCTTCGGCTACAAGCATCCCGACTTCCTCGAGTGGCGGGTGAACTTCCGTTCCCGTGGCCGTGCACTGCTGATGCTCTTCCTCTTCAGCGACGTGGGCGAGGACGACGCGCCCACGCGGCTTCGGCTCGGCTCCCACGTCGACGTCGCGCGATCGCTCGGAGACGCCGGCGAGCCGGGAATGACGCTTCGGGAGCTGGTCGCCGACGACTTCGGTGACTCGACCGAGCGGCCCATCGCGCTCGCGACCGGGACCGCCGGGACGGTCTACCTGTGCCACCCGTTCCTGGTGCACTCGGCGGCGAAGACCCACGGCGGATCGCGACCGCGCGTGCTCGCTCAGCCGCCACTGCTTCCGGCGGAGCCGCTCGACCCCCACCGCGCCGACCCGTCGCCGATCGAGCGCGCCATTCGGCTCGCGCTCAGCTGAACGAACGATGGGATCGAGGCGCGCGCGAGCGATCCTCGAGCCTCTGCGGTACCAATGCACGACCGCTCGCTGTCGAGCGGCCGAAAGGACCACCGTGCGCCGACTCCCTGCCTTCTTCGCTCTGCTCGCCCTGACCGGCTGTGGAGACCCTCCCGAACCCATGAACGGCGACTTCACCCTGGAGCTCGTGTCGTTCGCTCCACACGAAGGCCAGCTGGTCGCGTACTCGCTGCGCAACGAATCCGGGTTCGAGCTCGCGAGTGGGAGCGGCACGGTGAGCGGCGAGACGCTGACCTTCACCGAGCCTGGCCTGACCTGGTCCGACCGGGCGTACGATCTCTACTTCTTCGCTGACTTCAACGAGGACGGAGTCTGCTCGCCACCTCCGTCCGATCACGTCTGGGGGCTCATGGCGCTGTCGCCGAGCTCCTCCGGCGACCTCACGGTGGAGTACGCCCACGACATCGACTTCTTCGATGGTTGCGAGTTCCTGCCGCTGAGTCCCTGAGGCCCGCTCAGAGCTGGCGTTCGAGCTGCTCGAGGACGGCGGCGCGATCGGCCGCGTCGGAGTCGTCGATGGGGCAGCCGCAGTCGTCGATCGAGTCGGCGTGGCAGCACGGGTCGCCCTCGCCGCGATCCGCTCGGGTCTGGATGCTGCCGTCGGGATAGCGGCAGCCCTCGACGCCGTTTCCGCGGAAGGTGAGCGTCCCGTCCCCGTGTCGGTCGATGGAGAGTGGCGCGGCGAGCTGGGCGTCGCCGAGGAGCGAGTCGCTCTCGGTGACCACCCAGCGCGGGTCGCCGATGTTCCGGCGCATCCAGGCGGGCATGCTGGCGGCGGTCTCCGGCGCGGGTCCGGTCACCGCAGTGGGGCGGGAAGCGCGCGGTCTCGTCGCCCGAGCCCTTCGCGCGGGTTCGCTCGAGGTGGAGGTCGAGGCAGGTGCGCTCTCGACCGGCTCGGCCTCGACCGGCGGCTCGATCGGCAGCGACACCACCTCTGCTGCCACCCCCGCTGGGCGCGGAGCCACCCGACGCTCCGACACCACCGGGTCCATCGCCGAGAGCACGAGCAGGTGCACCCCCAGGGAGATGGGCGCCGCGGCGACCAGGCTGGCTCGAGCCTTCACGCCCACAGCCTACCGACCGGGCGACCGCGTGCCACCACGGCGTCGACCGGAGCTCCAGCACCGTTCGGGTTATGATCCCCCCGTGCGCTCCCTTGCTTTCCCGTTGTCCGTCCTCACGGCCGTCTCCCTGTCGAGCTGCGCCGAGCCCGTGGCTTCCCGGAGCGATCCGGTCGTCTACGGCGTGGACGGTCGCACCGAGGTGTACGCCCACGCCAACGCGGAGCTGCGCGCGGTGGCCGAGGGCGCGGTCGCGATGAAGATCGACGAGGCCTACGTCGACGCCACCGATCCGGACGCGCTCGTGATCGACTACCGGCGCACGCTCGGCGAGGCGCAGGGGCTCTGCAGCGACCAGCGCTTCCGGGGCCAGATCGAGCCCGGGACCTGCTCCGGGACGCTCATCGACGACCGCTACCTGCTCACGGCGGGTCACTGCGTGGACGAGCCCGACGACTGCACGGACGACGTCTGGTTGATGGGCTTCCGCTACGTGGCCGATGGGACGCTGGCGACGCTGACCGAGGACGACGTCTACCGATGCTCGCGGGTGCTCGCCCATCACGACGACGGAGACGTCGACCACGCCATCGTGGAGCTCGACCGACCGGTGGTGGGCCACACCCCGGCGACGGTGCGGGTCGAGTCGGCCGGGCTCTCGCTCGGGACGCCGCTCGCGCTCATCGGGCACCCGAACGGGATCCCGATGAAGATCGACGACGGCGGCGAGGTGACCTGGACCAGCCCCGACGCGACCTACCTGAACGCGACCCTCGATGCGTTCAACGGCAACTCCGGTTCGGGCGTCTTCGACCACACCGGCCAGCTCATCGGTCTGCTCCGGGGCGGCATGGACGACTACGTGCCCTCCGGCGGCTGCAACGTGGTGAACGTCATCGACCCGCCGCCGACGGACGACGGCGAGGGCCTGACCTACGTACGCCCGGCGCTCGAGGCGTTCTGTGCGGAGCCGGGCGTCGAGTCGGAGCTCTGCGACTGCGACGGTCCCTGTGTGCCCGCGCTGCCCGGTGACCTCTGCGAGGAGGCCGAGGTCATCCCGCCCATCCACCAGACGCTCACGGGCGAGATGGAGCTCTTCGCGCCGGACACCGTCGGCACCTGCGGCGGCGCGGGCCGGGACCGGGTGTGGAGCTTCACCATCGACCGCGAGCTGGACTTCACCGCGCGCAGCGGCGGGTACGACACGGTGCTCTACCTGCGCGACGGCTGCGACGGCTCGGAGCTCGCGTGCGACGACGACATCGACCGCAACAGCGACCGCGGCTCGCGCATCGCGGCGACGCTCGAGCCGGGGACCTACTTCCTCTTCCTCGACTCGTACGACCAGGACGTCGACAGCTACACGCTCGCGCTCACCTTCGCGGAGCCGGGCACGGACGCGGGCGTGCCGATGGTCGACGCGGGCCCCCCGAGCCGCGACGCCGGCACCTCCTCACGCGACGCGGGCGCCCCCGACGCCGGCACGGACACTGGCGATGGTGACGGGGGCTGCGGCTGCCGTACGACCGGACCCGCGGACGCGCCCGTGCCGTTCGCGCTCGCCGCGCTCTTCCTGCTTCGTCGTCGACGCCGCTGACGCCGGCTAGTGTCCCGTCTCGGGAATTCGTCACCAAACTCGCCGGCCCTCGAACCGTGACTCTGCGTCACTCCTCCTCGAAATACGTAGAGTATTCCTCGTCGTCGTTCCTTGATTCACGGTCCGATGACTCGCCGATCTTCGCAACGACTCCCCGTCCGGGACACTAGATCCCGAGGCAGCAGAGCGCGAAGCCGCAGCTCTCCGACACCGAGTTCGTGCAGCCCGGCGAGGTGATGCAGCCGGGGATGGCCGACGAGCGGAGGTAGTAAGGCGAGGTGCCGTCGACGTGGACGTAGATGTTGGCGGAAGTGCCGCACGCGCCGCCCGCGACGCCGGCGCTGCAGTCGGCGCCTGCACCGATCAGGTAGGTCTCCGTCGCGGGGTCGCAGAGCACCGCCCCCGAGCAGAGGCCCCAGCCGGTGCCGAGCGCCTGGCAGGCGGACAGCGCTGCGCTCTGCGTCGAGAGGGACGTGCCGATGGACGGCGCGTAGACGCAGTTGGTGCCGATCACCTCGCCGGGGCACACGTCACAGTCGACGTCGTCGGAGCTGCTGCAGGCGCTGGGGCAGCAGCCGTCGGTGGTCAGCGAGCACGCGGGCTCGGTGCCGCCGGTGCACATGCCCGACGAGCAGGTCCCGCCCAACTCGCAGCCGACACTGCAAGCCACGCCTTCGTTCTGGGCCATCGTCCCGCAGGTCCCATCGGCCGGGTTGCACGTCCCGACCGCACAGATCGAGTCCATCTCCGAACAGTCGACCATCGTGTCGCTGCCGCAGGCCCCCGCGGTGCAGCTGTCATCGGTGGTGCAGAGGTTGCCGTCGTCGCAGCTGGTGCCGTCCATGACCGCGCGCGTCTTGCAGACGCCGTCGGCCGGGTCGCAGAAGGGTTCTTCGCACTCGTCGGTGGGCGTGCTGGAGCAGTTGCGCGGCATCCCGCCGGTGCAGACGCCCTCGTTGCAGATGCCGGTGTCACAGAGGCTCGCCGCGGGGCAGGCCAGACCTTCGTCGGTCGGTTCCGTGGTGCAGGCCTCGGCGGCCGAGTCGCACACGACCTCGTTGCAGGCCGTGGCGGTCATGCCGCAGTCGTTCGGCTCGCCGCCGCGGCAGGTGCCGCCGGTGCAGGTCTCGCCCACGGTGCAGAAGTCGCCGTCCTCGCACGCGACTCCGTCTTCCGCGGTCGTGGCGGCGCAGCTGCCCGCGGCGCAGATGGCGACCAGACAGGGCGAGCTCGGTGCCGGGCAGTCGGCGGCGACCGTGCACTCGCCCATCATCCCGCCGCCGTCCGTGCCACCGCCGTCGAGACCCGAGGCGTCGGGCCGAACACCGAAGTCGGATGTCATTCGCGCGTCGTCACCGCAGCCGGAGACCGAGACGAAGAGGGCGAGAATGCTGCAACGAGCGAGCTGAGAAGGCATACCGCAGCCTATAGCACCGGCGTTCAATCCAGGTAGTGTCGGTCTCGAACGTCGTTCCGACGCGGCTCACCTAGGCACATGTCGGCCCGGTCGCTGGCGAGCTCCGTAGCCGGTGGTTCTCGGGGGCGATCCCCCGCCGAGAGCGGGCTCGATCGGACGCCTCGGCGTTGTCGAAGGGAACGTGAAGCGGACGCCGTTGGCACGCCGGATGCTCTAGCGATGAATCGATCGCGAGGCGCGACAATCGCGCCCGCGCACCAAGGAAAATCGTCATGTTTGGCGGTACACACGGGGCCCTCGCGGCCCGATGGATTCGTGCGCTCTCTCTCCTCTCGCTCGTCGCTGGAATCGGCTGCGGTGACTCGGATGGCCCCTCGGTCGATACCGACGCGTTCACCGAGGACCCCGACGCCGGTCCGATCGACAACCGGACCTTCCTCGAGCTCTGCGCCCAGCCCGAGCTCTACTGTTCGCGGCTCTACGAGTGCGCCGAGCCCGATCGGCTCGCCGAGGATCAGTTCTTCTTCGATCACACGGACGAGGCCTCCTGCGTGGTCGCCCAACAGGAGGTGACCGGCGCGCTCTGCGCCGCGCTGAACGCGAGCCTCGAGGCCGAGCGGCTCACGGTCGACCTGCCGAAGCTCCGCACGTGCACGGACCACATGGAGCTGCTCGCGTGTCACGACTACGTCCACGCCGATCCGACCAGTCACGTGCCCTGTCAGGGGAGCCCCTTCTTGGCACCGAACGTTCCCGTGGGCGGTGAGTGTGCCCAGTCGGCGGAGTGCATGACGCCGGGCGATCTCTGCACCGCGACCGATGAGGCGCTCGGCGAGTGCGTCGTCGCGCCGCTGGCCGGTGAACCCTGCCTCGATGGCCTCTGTGGCGAGGGGATGCTCTGCGTGGACGACGTCTGCATCGTTCCGGAGGGCGGCACCTGCCTCATCGACTGGGACTGCGACGAAAGCGAGTGGTGCGACCAGCCGGGCGTCGACTTCCGCGTGGAGCTCGAGGACCCGGAGCTCGAAGGGCAGTGCACGCCGCGCCTCCTCGGCGGCGCCAACTGCGAGGACGTCGGCGCCTGCGTGGAGGGCTTCTACTGCGAGGACACCCATGGCGCCGATGACGAGGGCTTCCGCCTGCCCGGACACTGCGCCGAGCCCCGGGAGTCCGGCGCCGCCTGCAACGAGCCGGCGGACTGCATCTCCTTCGAGTGCACCGACGACATCTGCGAGTGACGTACTGGAGGCATCGGCGTGGGCTGGCGTGCTCTTGGAGCGCGGGTGATGTAGAACGTGTTCCAGCCCATGCCCGACGCCTCCAGCCTCATCCGCGAAGAGACCCTCCGACAGGAACGCCGCGAGGCGAGCTACCCGGAGCCTTTCCCGACCGGCTGGTACGTGGTCGCGCGCAGCAAGGCGCTCGACAAGGTCGCGAAGAAGGGCCGCCCGATGGCGGCGGAGCTCCTCGACCAGCGCGTGGTGGTCTTCCGCGACGCGCAGGGCCGAGCCAACGTGCTCGACGGCTACTGCCCACACCTCGGCGCCGACCTGAGCGGCGGCAAGGTCTGCGAGGGGAAGCTCGAGTGCCCCTTCCACGGCTGGCGCTTCGAGGGCGACGGACAGCTCGCCGCGATCCCCTACCTCAAGGAAGGCCGCAAGCTCCCGACCATCGCGGCGGGGGCGCACCCGGTGCTCGAGCAGGACGGGCTGGTCTTCCTCTGGCACGGCACCGACGCGCCCGACTACGGCATCCCGGCGATGCCCGCGGGGATGAAGCATCGCGGCGACCACGACGCGGGCGTGGTGAAGATGCACCTGCAGGAGTTCGCGGAGAACTCGGTCGACTTCGCGCACTTCGCGCCGCTCCACGGCCAGATGCGCCTGCCCTGGCTCGGTTGGCCGATCCCGGGGCTGACCATCGCCCACGAAGCGGACTGGGTGCCCGACGACGAGCACCCGTGGATCGCGCGCTTCCACGACGCCGCCGTGCTGCGCTTCCGCGGCAAGACGCTGGAGAAGACCAAGGCCAAGGCGACCATCACCTTCCATGGCCCCGGCAGCGTGGTGCACTTCCGCTTCCAGATCCCCGACGTCGGCGACATCGTGATGATCCAGACCCACACGCCGATCGCGCCGCTCGCGCAGCGGGTCCGCTTCCGCTGGTTCGCCGACCCGAAGATCCCCCGGCTGCTGGTCAGCTACGTGGTCGGGAACTGGGTCAGCCAGTGGCGCGAGGACATCGACATCTGGGAGAACAAGATCTTCCGCGAGCGCCCGCAGCTCGTCCGCGACGACGGACCGGTCCACAAGCTCCGCAAGTGGTACCGCCAGTTCCGCCGCTGAGCGTTCACGTGCTACCCCCTTCGCATGGGGGTCACCGCGTTCTTCTTTGCCGCGGAGGGGTCGATCGACGAGGTCGAAGCGGCGCTCCGTGCCCTCTTCCCCGACCTGCTCGGAGGCCTGGCGGCCCGTCCTCGAAACGAGGGGAGCGTCGTCGAAGCGATCTACCGGAACGACGACGACGTCCTGCTCGCGCTCTGGCGGGACGGCGACCACACCGGCTTCGCCGAGAGCACGCTCGGCCTCTTCGACGAGGAGCGACTCCCGCGCTTGAGTGCGCGACTGGGGCGGGTGATCGCCGTCTGCATCGGCGATCACGGCGGTAGCTACGTGCTCCACGTCTACGAGGGCGGCCGGCTGCGGCGCGCCTTGAACAACGCCCGCGCCGCCGAAGGGGAACCGCTTCCCCAGGAGACGGGGGTGTCGTCTCGCGTCGACGAGTCGTCCATCCTGTCCATCTGGCAGGCCTTCGGCCTGACCGACTTCTTCGAGGGCGTTCCGCCGCTCCGGGTGCTCGCCTCGGAGCCTTCCGCGGCGGACTTCCGACCGAAGCCCTGGTGGAAGTTCTGGTGATCGCCTGGTTGCAGCCGTGACCCCGGCGGCCCACGGTAGCCGGCTTCCATGACCGATACTGCCCCCCTTTCCGCCGCGCCCTGCGGCCTCGAGACCGCGCTGGCCGCGAAGGGTTTCGAAGAGCTCACTCCCATTCAGGCCGCCGTGCTCGCCCCCGAGACGGAGGGCCGCGATCTGCGCATCACGTCCCAGACCGGCTCCGGCAAGACCGTGGCCGTGGGCCTCGCCGTGGCCGAGGACGTCGAGGCCGCCGCCGAGGGCTGGAAGCGGAAGAAGGGCGGCAAGGGCAAGGGCGCGGCGCAGCCCGCGGTTGCGTTCATCGCGCCGACCCGCGAGCTCGCGCAGCAGCTCGGCCGCGAGCTGACCTGGCTCTTCGAGCCGCTCGGTGGCCGCGTGGTCGTGGTCACGGGCGGCACCTCGATCATGGGCGAGCGCCGCGAGCTCTCGTCCTCGCCGACCGTCGTCGTCGGGACGCCCGGCCGGCTCCGCGACCACCTCGAGAAGAAGGCGATCGATCTCTCGCTGATGACCTCGTTGGTCCTCGACGAGGCCGACGAGATGCTCGACATGGGCTTCGAGGAGGACCTGGACGCGATCCTCGCCTTCGCGACCGCCGACCACCGCACGCACCTCGTGAGCGCGACCTTCACCGGTCACGCGCTGCGGCTCGCCAACCGGGTGCAGCCGAACCCGCTCGCGGTCGAGGGCACGCCGCTCGGCGAGGCGAACACCGACATCGAGCACCGCTGCATCCAGCTCCCGCGCAAGGAGCGGCTGAACGCGATCATCAACCTGCTCCTGCACGACCCCGACAAGAAGACGCTGATCTTCGTGCGGACCCGGATCGACACGACGCAGCTCTCGGCGAAGCTCGCCGACCTCGGGTTCCTGGTGCTGCCGCTCAGCGGCGAGATGAGCCAGCGCGAGCGCAACGATGCCTTCCGGAAGTTCAAGACCGGCGTGGTCCAGGTGCTCGTCGCCACCGACGTGGCCGCCCGTGGCCTCGACGTGCAGGACATCGCGCGGGTGATCCACGCCGACCTGCCGGACAACGGCGAGGTGCTCACCCACCGCAGCGGTCGAACCGGGCGCGCGGGTCGTGAGGGCCAGTCGATCATGCTGGTCGGCCTGCGCGAGCGGCGGAAGGCGGAGCGGATGCTCCGGGACGCCGGCGTCGACGCGCGCTTCGTGCAGCCACCGACCGCCGAGCAGATCCAGGAGGCGGCCGACGCGCGAATGCTGGCGAAGCTCGCCGACTCGGACGAGGCCCCGAGCCGGCGTGCGAGCCAGCTCGCCCAGAAGCTGCTCCACGGGGTGGAGAGCCCGACGGATCTCGTGGCCCGGTTGCTCGACCGGCTCGACTACGCCGGGCCCACCGAGGCGCGCGAAGTGCACCTCCGGACCGCGAAGAGCCGCGCCAGGGACGGCGACGATCCGGGCCGTGGCGCCTCTCGCAAGCACGACGGCTCCTTCGTTCGCTTCCAGGTCAGCTGGGGCGGCCAGCAGGGCGCGGACCCCGGCCGGCTCCTGGCGATGGTCTGCCGCCGCGGCGACATCACCAAGGCCGAGGTGGGCTCCATCAAGGTCGGTCCGCGCTCCTCGAGCGTGGAGATCGCGGACAGCGTGGTGTCGGCCTTCGAGCGCGCGGTGAAGCGACCGGACAAGGGGCGCGACGCCCACGTGAAGTTCCGCCGCTGGCAGGATGGGGGCGACGCCCCGGACCGCAGCCAGTTCAAGCGCGGTCGCTCGCCGGGGAAGGGCGGCCCGAAGAAGGGCAAGGGCAGCTTCAAGAAGGGCGGCGGCGGCAAGAAGAAGAGCGCCTCCAAGAAGCGCTAGCGGCCCCGAGCCGGCCCCGCGAGCAGTCGCCGCGGGACTGTGGTACTCGTCGAATCGAGGGGCCTCTCCTGGCCCTCGAGCGAGAGTGCCATGAGCGACTGGAAGATCGAGATCGAGCGCTGCCCCGAGGACCGGAAGCAGCCGATTCCCACCGACGGATCGAAGCTGGGCTTCGGCCGGCTCTTCACCGACCACTACTTCGAGGCGCGATTCCATCGCGAGAAGGGGTGGGGCGAAGCGACGATCCGTCCGCGTGGCGCCCTCGGGCTCGACCCTGCGGCGATGTGCCTGCACTACGGTCTCGAGGTCTTCGAGGGGCTCAAGGCCTATCGATCGAAGACCGACTCCATCCATCTCTTCCGGTGGCGGAAGAACGCCGAGCGCATGGTGCGCAGCGCCGAGCGCCTGGTGATGGAGCCCGTGCCGGTCGATCTCTTCGGCGCGGGCGTGAAGGCGCTCGTCGAGCTCGAGAAGGATTGGGTCCCGGGGATGGAGGGCTGCTCGCTCTACATCCGGCCGACCCTGGTCGCGAGTGACCCCTTCCTCGGTGTCCGCCCGGCGGACGAGTTCCTCTTCTACGTGCTCTGCTCCCCGGTCGGCGCCTACTACGCCTCCGGCTTCAAGCCGACGCGCATCCTCGTCGAGGAAGAGGACATCCGCGCCGCCGAAGGCGGGCTCGGCGAGGCCAAGACCGGCGCGAACTACGCGGCGTCGCTCCGCGCCCAGCGCCGCGCGCAGAAGGCCGGCTACACGCAGGTGCTCTGGCTCGACGCCAAGGAGCACCGCTACTGCGAAGAGGTCGGCACCTCGAACATCTTCTTCAAGATCGACGGCAAGGTCGTCACGCCCCCGCTCGCCGGGACCATCCTCCCCGGCGTCACGCGCGACAGCGTGCTGCGAATGCTGAAGCACTGGGACGTGCCGGTGAGCGAAGAGCCCATCGCCATCGAAGACGTCCTGGCGGCGGCCGAGGCGGGCACCCTCGAGGAGGCTTGGGGCACCGGCACCGCTGCCGTGATCTCGCCGGTGGGTGTCTTCGGATACCGGGGCAAGGACATCACCGTCGCCGATGGGGCAGTCGGCGCGCTCAGCCAGAAGCTCTACGACGCGCTGACCGGGATTCAGTATCAGCGTGATCCCGACCACTTCGAGTGGTGCGAAAAGGTCTGCTGACCCCACTCCTCGGCGAACGAGCCTCACTGGGGTCGGAAGACCACCACCAAGTCAGGGTGAGGCACCTTCAAAAGGTCGGTGCATTCGTGCACGGCTACCGTTATCCTGCGCGCGGGACGGTTCTTGGAGGTAACGATGAAGTGGTGGACGAAGATTTCAGCGATCTCCGTGATCGCGCTGATGGCATGTAACCCCGGCGGCGGTGGCGACGGTCCGGACCGTGGTGACGCTGGACCCCAGCCGGATGGGGGGCCGATGGCAGGCGTCTGTTCCTCGGATAGGGACGGCGACGGCATCGACGACAGCTACGAAGGCACGGAGGACGCCGATGGTGACGGCGTCGCCAACCGCGACGACGACGACTCGGACGGTGACGACATCCCGGACGAGGTCGAGCGTGGCGGACCGGGCTGCTTGCCCCCCGCGGACAGTGATGGTGACGGAACCCCCGACTTCCTCGACCTCGACTCGGACGGAAACGGCCTCCCCGACGCCGACGAGTGGACCGCCGACCGCGACGCCGACGGCATCCCCGACTTCCAGGACGACGACAACGACGGCGACCGGATCCCCGACTCCATCGAGATCGTCGACCCCGCGAACCCGCAGGACTACGACGGGGACGGGCTCCCCGACTACGTGGACCCGGACAGCGACGACGACACCATCGGTGACGCCGAGGAGTCCACGGTCGACACCGACGGTGACGGCACCCCCGACCGCTTCGACCTCGACAGCGACGAGGACTCGCTCCCCGACTCGCAGGAGGCGGGCGACGCCGACCTGAACACCTTCGCGATCGACACCGACGGCGACGGCATCGCCGACTTCCGCGACCCGGACAGCGACGCCGACGGCATCGGTGACCGCGCCGAGGCGATGAACGGCACCGACCCGCGGAACGCCGACAGTGACGGCGACGGCGCCAGCGACCTCATCGAGACCAGCGCCGGCACCGACCCGCTCGACGCCGCGGACAACCCGCAGGCCAACGGCGACTTCGTCTTCGTGATGCCCTTCGAGGACACGCCGATGCCCGAGCGCGACACGCTCGACTTCGCGACGAACATCCGGAACGCCGACGTGTACTTCCTGATGGACACCACCGGTTCGATGGGCAGCTCCATCACCTCGCTCCAGGCCGCGATTCGCGACTCGCTGATCCCCGGCATCCAGGCGGAGATCAGCAACACCCAGTTCGGCATCGGTGAGTTCCGCGACTATGGCATCTCGCCCTACGGAAGCGGCGGCGACCAGCCCTACACCAACTTCCAGGACATCACCGGCGACATCGCCGCCGCGCAGGCCGCGACGAGCAGCTACACGCCCCGTGGTGGCAACGACGGTCCCGAGTCGCACGGCCAGGCGTTCTACGCGGTCGCCACCGGCAACGGTCTTCCCTACCCGGGCAGCAGCGTCGGCGCCCGCACCGGCTGTCCCGCCGGAACCCACGGTTGGCCCTGCTTCCGCGACGACGCCGTGTCGATCGTGGTCATGATCACCGACATCTACTGGCACAACGGTCCGGGTGACGCCTACGCCTACACGAACATCACCGGCGAGCCCTCGTATGCCCAGGTCGTGGCCTCGGCCATCGACAACAACGTGAAGATGATCGGCATCGGCCAGGGCACCCTCGGGATGGCCCACATGGAGCAGTTCGGTCGTGACATCGGCTCGGTCGACATGTCGGGCAACCCCTTCGTGCAGACCTTCGGCGGTGGTGGCGCGGCCTTCACCACCGCGGTCGTGAACCAGGTGCGGGCGCTGGCCAGCCAGACCCCGCTCGACATCTCCACCGTCTTCACCGACGACGCCGCCGACTCGGTCGACACGTCGACCGCGTTCCTCGAGCGCCTCGAGGCGAACGAGGCCGGCGACCCGGCCCGCGGCTGCGCCCCGCGCACCGGCGAGGACACCACCGGCGACGGCTTCCCGGACATCTTCCGGGACGTGCTCCCGGGCAACCGGGTCTGCTTCGACGTCATCGTTCACGAGAACACCACCGTGGAGCCCACCACCGAGCCTCAGCTCTTCCGAGCGACGGTGCAGGTCCTGGGTGACGGCTTCACCCCCCTCGACGAGCGCGACGTGTACTTCCTCGTGCCGCCCGAGGTGGAGATCGTCGTCCCGATCTGACCGGGCCGAACCCCCCGTAGAAGCGGCGCGCGCCCTCCGCGCCGGCCGCTTTTCGTTGGGGACCAGACACCCGAGCGGGGATCGATGACCCCACCGTTTTCGGCACACGAGTCCCCGTCCTGGGCCGTGCGGAGCCGAGTTTGCGCCAGATCTGCGCGAAATGTGGGGCGGTGCACACATTGTGAGCGTTGGCACCCCGTGTGCATTAGTGTCCGGGCAGAGGAAAGGACTCCCCAGACCCGATGACCCACTTCACCCGAATCTCTCTGCTTCTCGCCCTCGCCGTCGGCTGCGCCGCACCGACGTCGAACGACATGCCGCTTCCGACCGGTGTGGGCGTGACCGTCGACCAGGAGCTCGTGCTCGAGGACGACGTCCGGGTGCCGAGCGACGACCGGAACCTGATGGGGGTCGTGCTCGAGGACGACGGCCGCCTCCGCTTCCGCTACGCGACCGCCCCCGAGATCGACTTCCAGGTCGGTGACGTCATCGTCGGCAACGAGGGCCGCGGCTACCAGGGCCGGGTGCTCGACATCGCCATGGACGGCACCGACCGCCTGGTGACCTTCGAGCCGGTCGGCCTCGACGAGGTGCTCGCCGAGGGTGCCTTCACCCTTCGCGCGACCCCCGAGGAGTCGGAGATCACCCCGGTCGACGACGGCATCGGCAGCTCCTCGAGCCCGCTCCTCGGCACCTTCGACCTGGTCCCGACGGAGATCCTCGACGGAGCCGGTAGCTGCGAGGGCGTCGGCTACGGCCAGATCAGCTTCCGCCACCAGCTCCAGACCCGCGGGCTGGACACCGAGGTCACCTTCGACCGCTCCGGCTTCTCCGTCCGCCGCGCGGGCGTGACCATTCGCGGCGGCGCGACCCTCACCCTCGAGCTCGAGACCAACGGCGCCGTCGACGCGCAGTGCGCCCTCGACGTCATCGACGCGCTGAACCGCGCCGGCGTCGGCATTCGCCCGGTCGAGTGGAACAAGAGCTTCCGCATCGCCGGCATCCTCCCGGTCTCGCTCTCCTTCCGCCTGACCCCGCAGATGCTCACCGAGGCGAACGTCTTCGTGGAGCCCACCACCATGACCGCGGCCGTCCAGGTCAGCGCCGACCTCACCGCGGGCGTCATGTACACCAGCGGCAGCGGCATCGACCTCATCACCGACCTCGACCGCAGCATCGCCTTCGACCTCGACCTCGAGGAGGGCGGCAACGCCCGCGCGAACGCCGACCTGCACGCCGGCCTCTACATGCGCCTCGACATCAACCTCCTGCAGCTCCCGCAGGCGGGCGCCGAGCTCGACGCGACCGCCAGCTTCGCCACCGACGCCGCCGGCTGCAGCTACAACTGGGACGCCGCCGTCCGCGGTGACCTCTGGCTCCGTGGCCCGGTCGGTGTCGACCTCGGGTTCTTCTCCCGCACCTTCACCGAGCTCAACGAGCGCGTCGGATTCTCCGAGAGCGCGAGCGGCGGCGACGACGTCGACCTGCCCTACTGCAGCCCCGACATGTGCATGGTCGACGCCGACTGCGTGGGCATCGACGAGACCTGCGAGGACGGCGTCTGCGTCGAGGACACCACCTGCGACTGCGCCACCGGCGAGGTCTGCAGCGGCGGCCTCTGCGTGCCGGAGCCGAGCACCATCACCACCTGCAACGACTGCACGGTTCAGCCCGGCATGGGCTGGTGCATCGCCACCGACGAGTGCATGCCGGAGACCATGGGCAGCTCCTGCGAGGGTGACTTCGCCACGAGCCGCTCCGCTTGCATGGCCTGCGACGGCTACACCAACTGCACCGACTGCGCCGGCAACGGCTTCTGCGGCTGGGACTCCAGCACCGGCACCTGCGTGAACGACGAGCTCCACCGGGACGAGATCCCCGCCGAGAGCTACATCTCCACGCCCAGCTGGTGCAGCTGAGCTCGGTTTTCGCTATCCTGACCCCCACGCACCAGGAGCCATGATGAACCCGCTGACCCGAACCTACCTCGCCCTCGCCACTCGCCTCGACGCGCTGCGACGCGATCAGGCCGGGCTCAGCACCGTCGAGTACATCATCATCCTGATCCTCATCGCGGTCGTCGCCATCGCCCTGTGGCAGACCTTCGGTGAGGCCGTGGGGTTCCGAGTCCGCGAAGGCACGACCGCCATCAACGGCATGCCCTGAACAAAGTCCCTTCCCTGCATCGTGGCCGCGGTTCCTTTCGGAGCTGCGGCCGCGACGCGTTCGGACGGAGGTAACGCGGGTGGGGAGTCTGCCGTCCCCCGACCATGAGCGAATCGAAGGTGTGTGTCGTCGTGGGGGTCGGTCCGGGCAACGGCGAGGCGTTCGCCCGCCGCTTCGCCGAGGGCGGCTATCGGGTCGCGCTGCTGGCTCGGAGCGAAGAGCCCGCCAGGGCGTTGGCCGAGGAGCTCGGTGGCAAGAGCTATCGCTGCGACGTCACGGACACCGAGCAGCTGCGCGAGGTCCTCGGTCGGATCGCTGGCGAGCTCGGTCCGATCGACGTCCTCCTCTACAACGCGGGCTCCGGCGTCTTCGGCGACCTCGAGGCGGTCGACGAAGAGACGATGCGCGTCGCCTGGGAGGTGAACGTGCTGGGGCTCTTCACCGCGGCCAAGACCGTCGCCCCCACCATGAAGGAGCGCGGTGGCGCGATCCTGGTCACGGGGGCCACCGCCTCACTGCGAGGCGGCGCGCGCTTCGCTGCGTTCGCCTCCGCCAAGGGGGCGCAGCGCAACCTCGTTCAGTCGATGGCGCGCCACCTCCAGCCCGAGGGAGTCCACGTGGCGCTGGTCATCGTCGACGGAATGGTCGACCTCCCGCGCACCCGGAAGATGGCGCCCGACATGGAGACGGAAGCCTTCCTCCAGCCGAGCGCCATCGCCGAGAGCGTCTGGTATCTCGCGCATCAGCCGAAGTCGGCCTGGACCCTCGAGCTGGACGTCAGACCGCACCTCGAGAAGTTCTGATCGGTGGTCAGCGGCGGCGTCGGCGGTTGCTGCGCCCGCGGCCACGACTGGTCCGCACCGTCGTTCGGCCCCGGCCTCTGTTCCGGCCTCGAGTGCGGGTGCGTCGGCCACGACTGCGGCTGGTTCGTACCGTCGTTCGGCGACGGCCCGGCCGGTGGACGACGCAGCCGATGCCGAACACGGCCAAGAAAGCGAGGGCGAGCGCCTGGAAGAAGCCCCGCCGCTCCAGGAGAAGGTTCTGCTTGGATGGTCCCATGCGGGCCGTGACGTCATCGCCCCGCCGACATTCAAACCCGGTCCCACCGCGCGCCGCCCCGCGCCCCGCGCCCCGCGCCCCGCCAGCGCTGGACTTCTACACACGAGGGACGCTCTTGAGTTCTTTCCCCGTTCACAAAGCACGCGTCGCTTTGTGAACGGGGAAAGAACTCAAGAGCGTCCCTGAGGTGTAAAGCTCTAGGGGCGGACTTCGAGGTAGAGGTCTTCGCCGCGCTTGAGGGTGATGCGGGAGGCGACGGGGTAGCTGCCCTTGGGGAGCGGCTGCCAGCCCTCGGATTCGGTGAAGCGTTCGACGACTTCGTCGCGGTCGACGATCAAGGTCGCGCCGCCGCCGCCGGTGGCTTCGAAGCGGGCGTCGTCGGGCATGCGCTTGAGCGAGGGGAGCGGCGCGCGCGGGCCACCGAGGTGGAAGGCAGCGTTGCGCCGGAAGCCGCGTTTGGTCTCCACGAACCTGCGGAAGGGCCGGTGACCGTCGTCGCCCTCCTTGATGTCGAGCAGCGCATCGTGGCTCTCGGCGTAGAGGACGACGGCACCCTCGCGGAACTTGTTGGGGCGGATGAATCCGCGAACGATCCAGAGGAGTAGGAGCACCCCGAGCACGGCGAGGGTCCAGCGGAGGATCTTCTGGCCCGGGCACGTCCACCAGCCCGGGTCACGCACGGTGATCCGCGCCGGAAGCTCGAGCACCGAGCCGTCCGCCTCGAGGCGCACGATCCCTTCGTAGGTCTCGGGGCTGCAGCACTCGTCGGAGCTGGCTCGCACCCGCACCCGCGCCATCCGGTCGCCTTCGCGCGGAGCGAGCTCGGCGCTCTCGGCGCTCGTCCGCAGGTCGTCCTCGTCGACGTCGAAGACGGTGGTGACCGTGACCCGCGTGGGCCGCGGCGGCGCCGGAACGGTCTCCTCTTCGTTCGTCTCGCCGCCACCCACGAGGGTCAGCTCGAGCCACTCGGCCTTCGGGTACTTCAGCGTCGCCTGGATCGGCAGGTGGTGCGGCAGGAGCGGACCATCGTCGACGGGCGTGATCACCAGGTCGGCGTCGATGGTCGCCTCGCCGGAGTCGTGGCCGACGGAGAGCGCCTGACAGAAGGTGGTCGCGCGCAGGTCGACCTCGAGGCGCAGCTGATCCTGGAGCTCGATCTCTTCGGCCTCGGGCACGCAGCGCAGGCACTCGCCAGCGTCGCCGCCGTGCACGACGCACTCGACCCGCGCCCGCGAGCCCGCCGGGAAGGAGCCGTGGAGCACGAGCGCGGTGCGCTCCGGATGCGCGATCGGTCGCTCGCCCAGCTCGATCCGGTGCACCGAACGAGTGGGCTCGTCGGCCATCGTGACCCGGTGGATGCCGAACGCGACCGAGCGCGCGCCGCGAACGGTGTCGACGGGAAAGGCCAGCGCGCCACCGCTCGCGCGGACGCGCCGCTCGTGACGGCCCTCGGTGAGCTGGCCGAGCTGCGCGTGAAAGATGCCGTCGCTGCCCGGCTGCATGGTCGCCGGCTCGGTGCACTGGGTGCTCTCGTCGCCGCAGACCGCCATCGAGAACTCGAAGCTCTGGCCGGGGACGATGGTCTCGTCCGCGTCGCCGACCAGCCGCGCCCACGCACACGCCGGGTGGCCGGCGCGGATCGAGATCTCGTGGTCCCAGGGGAGGGCGGGCGCGTCGCCGCAGGGCGCGAGGATCGCCTCGACCTCGAGCTTTCCGTAGAGCGGGATGACGAGCACCTCGGCTCCGACGCTGGTGCTGCGAATGGCGACCGGTGCCGGCGTCGGCTCGAAGGTCGCGGTGCGCAGGGACCAGCCGAAGAGCGAGCCATAGGTCGGTCCGCCCGTGAGCGCCGTGCCGTCCGTTCGCTCGAGGAGGAGCGGCGAGGTGCCGGCCTCGCTGACGGCGAGCGCGCGAACGGAGCGAGCACCGGCGAAGGTCCGCTCGAGACCGACGCGGCCGCCCTCGTCGAAGGTCAGCCCGCGGCTGAAGCTGAGCACCTCCGCGAACGCGCGAAGCAGCGCGCGGGCGTCGAAGGCCACCTCGGTCTCGCCACTCCAGCCGGTTCCCTCTGCGTAGGAGACGAGCTGGCGCGCGGGCCGACCGGAGCCGCGGCGCACGAGCAGCACGAAGCGAAAGCGGTCGTCCTGGTGTGCCCGGAGGCCACCGAGCCAGCGTGGCGCGGGCTCGAGCGAGCCGTTGCAAGCGCCGTCGGTGAGCAAGAGCAGGGTCTGCGGCGCTCCCGCGGAGGCGACGTCGTTCAGAATGGCCCGCGCTCGCGCCAGCGCCTGACCGCAGGGGGTCTGGCCATCGAAGGCCGCGAGGCGCGCGAAGGTCTGCTCGGTGAGGATCCGGTTGCCCTCGTCGCCGTCGCGCCCCTCGAGGAGCTGGCTCGGCGAGCGGAAACGCGGCCCGTTCACCACGCCGCTCGCCAGCTCGTTGAGCCCCACCAGCATCACCTGGTCCGACTCGTCGAGCGCCGCGGTCAGCGCCGCGCCGGCCATGACCACCAGCCGGTCGGGGTCGCTCCGCTCCATCGAGCCGGAGTCGTCGAGGATCACCAGGTACTGCCCGTAGGACTGGGCGGCCGCGGGGCTGGCGCACAGCGCCGCCATGGCGATCACCGCCGCCCACGCGCTCCTGGCTGCCCTTCGCTGCGTCACGGGGGGAGCCTCGCCGATGGGCGACGATGCCCGCAAGGTTTCCATCACCGCCTCACCGGACCCTCGCCCTGACCCTCGCCCCAAGAAAAGAAGGGCGAGGGGTAGGGCGAGGGTGAGGGGTCAGGCAAGCTCTTCTAGGGCGAGGGGTAGGGTGAGGGTCAGGGCGAGGGGTAAGGCGAGCTCTTGCAGGACTGGCCGTTTTCAGCGGCGCGTTTTCCCACTAGGCTCCGCTCGCGATGGATCTCACCTTCACCGAGCGCGACGAGGCCTTCCGCAAGGAAGTGCGCGAATTCGTCGATTCTGCGATGCCCGCGGCCATGAAAGAGAAGGCGGCGGCCTACAGCCACTTCTCGATGCCCGAGGTCATGGAGTGGCACAAGATCCTGGCCGAGAAGGGCTGGGTCGCGCCGCACTGGCCCGAGGAGGTCGGCGGCCCCGGCTTCGACGCCACCCAGCGCTTCATCTTCTCGGAGGAGATGGAGCTCTCGGGCGCGCCGCCCCTCAGCCCCTTCGGCCTGGTCATGGTCGGGCCGCTGATCATCCGCTTCGGCAACGACGCGCAGAAGGCGCGCTTCCTGCCGAAGATCCTCTCCGGCGAAGAGGTCTGGTGTCAGGGCTACTCGGAGCCCGGCGCCGGCTCGGACCTCGCCTCGCTCCGCTGCAGCGCCGAGGACAAGGGCGACCACTTCCTGGTGAACGGCCAGAAGACCTGGACGACCTACGCCCAGTACGCCGACTGGATCTTCTGCCTCGTCCGCACCAGCACCGAAGGCAAGAAGCAGTCGGGCATCTCCTTCCTGCTCATCGACATGAAGACCGAGGGCGTCGAGGTGAAGCCGATGCAGACCCTCGGTCACACGCCGGCCTTCTGCGACACCTTCTTCGAGAACGTGAAGGTGCCGAAGGAGAACCTCCTCGGCCCGCTGGACGGCGGTTGGAATCTCGCGAAGGCACTCCTCGGCCACGAGCGCACGCTCGTCGCCGCCGTCGGCCAGTGTCGCCGCAACCTCCGCCTCGCCCGCACCATCGCCGAGAAGACGGTGGGCGCCGACGGCAAGCCGCTCATCGAGGACCCGCGCTGGAGCGACCGCATCGCGCGCCTCGAGCTCCGGCTGCGCGCGCACCAGATGACCAACTACCGCGCGCTCGCCGAGCAGCAGAAGGGCAAGCACCCCGGGCCCGAGAGCTCGATCCTCAAGCTGGTCGGCAGCGAGCTGGTCCAGCAGATCGATGAGCTCTGCATGGAGCTCATGGGCCACGACTCGCTGAGCTGGTTCAACGAAGAGGGCGTGGTGCCGCCCTTCGAGCACTGGGTCCCGTCGATGTTCTGCTACGACCGGGCCACCACCATCTACGCCGGGTCCAACGAGATCCAGAAGAACATCATCGCGAAGCTCATCCTCGGGCTTCCCAAGAACTGAGGCAGGCACATGGATTTCGATCTCAGCGAAGACCAGCAGATGCTCGCCAAGACCGTGCGGGACTACGCCCGCAAGGAGTCGACGGTCGAGCGCTTCCGCAAGCTCCGAGACACCGATGGGCTCGGCTACACCAAGGAGGCCTGGGCCCAGATGGGTGAGCTCGGCTGGCTCTCGGTGCCCTTCCCGGAGGACATCGGCGGCTTCGGGGGCAGCTTTCTCGACTGCGGGCTCGTGCTCGAAGAGCTCGGCAAGACGCTCGTCCCCGAGCCCTACCTCGCGAGCGTCGTGCTCGCAGGCCGGACGCTGCTCCGCGCCGGCGACGCCGACCAGCACGCCAAGTACCTGACGCCGATGATGGAGGGCCAGACCACCCTCGCGCTCGCCTACGCCGAGCGTGGCCATCGCTTCGACCCGACCCAGGCGGACACGAAGGCGACGGAGTCGGGCGGCACCTGGTCGCTCACCGGCGAGAAGATCTTCGTGCTCAACGGCCACGCGGCCGATCACCTCGTGGTCAGCGCGATGGTCGGCGACGAGCTCGGGCTCTTCGTGGTCGACGGCGACGCCGACCAGATGAAGCGCGAGACCCTCCGCCTCATCGACGGTCACCGCGGTGCGCGCATCCGCTTCGAGAGCACGCCGGCGGCCGCCCGCCTCAGCGGCGGCGACGCCGCCGCGATCATCGAGCGCGCCATGGACGATGGCGCCGCGGCCGCCGCCGCGGAAGGTCTCGGCGTCCTGCAGACCATGCTCTGGACCACGGTCGAGTACCTGAAGACCCGCGAGCAGTTCGGCTCGAAGATCGGCAGCTTCCAGGCGCTCCAGCACCGCGCGGTCGAGATGTTCGTCGAGGTGGAGCTGATGCGCTCGGTCACCACGGAGGCCATCGTCCGCGCCGACGAGGACGGACCGGAGCGCATCGCCGCCATCGCCGCGGCCAAGCACCAGCTCGGCGTCGGTGGCGCGTTCGTGTCCCGGCAGGCGATCCAGCTCCACGGCGGCATCGGCGTCACCGACGAAGCCGACATCGGGCTCTACTTCAAGCGCCACCACGCGCTGATGACGCTCTTCGGCGACGTCGAGCACCACGTTCGGCGCTACGCCGCGGGCGCGGCCTGAGCGAGACCCCCATCGTCCGCGCCGGCCCGGCCGATGTGGACGCGCTGACCGAGGTGCTCGCGGAGGGATTCGTCACGGATCCCTTCGTGGGCTGGTTGGTCGGGGGCGACGCCGCTCGCGTTCGTCGCTACGTGCGCCTGGTCCTCGAGCGGCTGACGCTGCCGCACCAATCGGTGTGGATGAGCGCGGATCGTCGCTCGGTCGCCTGCTGGGCGCCGCCGGGCGCGTGGGAGCTCGGCCTCGGCGAGCAGCTCCGACTCCTACCGGGGCTGCTGCGGTCCATCGGCTGGAGTCGCCTGATGCCGGCGGCGCGCGCGAGCGCTCGCATCGAGCAGGGGCGGCCCGAGCGCTACTGGTATCTGGCGCTGGTGGCGACCGCCACCGAAGCACGCGGCCGTGGCCTCGCGCGCGCGGTGCTGCGGCCCGCGCTCGACGAGGCCGAGGGCGATGCGCCGGCGCTCCTCGAGACGAGCAACGAAGGGAACCTCGCGTTCTACCGAAAGCTCGGCTTCGAGGTCGTTCGCGAGCTACCGCCGGCCGACGGTGCGCCCGCGGTGTGGACCATGCAGCGCGGCTGAGGTGCGCTCAGCTGTCCACACACCCGCAGGCCCAGCTGCCGCCACCGCCGTCGACGCAGTCACAGCGCTGTCCCGGACATCCCCCCAGACCGCAGTCACCGGAGATGGCGCTGCACTCTTCGCTGCCCATGGAGCAGGTCCCGCTGTTGCAGGTTCCGTCCCCGGTGCAGCTGATGCCGTCGTCGCAAGAGCGGCCGTTCCGCGCATCCATGTCGCAGCTGCCACCGTCGCACTCGCCAGCGCAGTCGCCCGAGCCACCGCACATGGTCCCATCGTTGACCGTCAGGTCGCAGTCGCCACCGTCGCACTCGCCCTCGCAGGCCCCCGAGGGTCCGCAGGAGTCGCCATCGGTCTCCACCGTGCAGGCCTCGGTCATCATCGACGGCACCTGAACGCAGCCGCCGTCCATGCACATCGTCCCGTAGGTGGTTCGGGTGCGCGTGCCCTCCTTGTCGCAGGAGTCGGCGCTCGCCGTCTTGGTGCAGGCCGAGACCTCGTCGGCGTTGGGCGTCCCGCAGCCGGTCATCCCATCGGTGTCGCGGGTGCAGTCCCGCATGCGGGCCATATCGGTGCCCGCGCAGCTACCGCTGGCGCAGTTGAAGGTGGTGATGGTCCGCCGCTCCACGCCCGTCTCGTCGCACATGTCCGAGAACTCGCCGCACGGTCCCCACGAGGGCGTGGTGGTGGCCATGCACATCGTGCCGTCGGTGTCGCGGTTGCAGTTGCCGTTGTCGGTGCTGGTGCTCGAGCCGCAGCTGCCGCCGCCGCAGGTGAAGGTCGTGCGCTCGCGGGTCCGGTTGCCGGTCTCGTCGCAGGTGTTCGAGAAACCGCCGCAGCTGGTCCAGGGGCCGACGGTGTCGGAGCCGCAGCTCGTGCCGTTGGTGTTCCGGTTGCAGTTGTCGGTCTCCTCGCTGTCGCTGCCGACGCACTCCTCGGACTCACAGCTGAAGGAGGTCACGGTCCGACGGCGGACGGCGTTGTTGTCGCAGACGTCGTCGTACTCGCAGGAGCCGTAGGGCGGGACGATGTCGCCCGGGCAGTCACCCGCGTTGCGGCAACCGACGCAGCGATCGACGTTGCAGACCGTGGGGGCGACACAGGGGTCACCCGAGCTCTGACAGGTGCCCGCGCTGCACACCTCGGTGCCGGTGCAGAAGTCGCCGTCGTCGCAAGGCGTGCCGTCGAGGGGCGTGTTCACGCAGCCGCTCGAGTCGCAGCTGTCCTCGGTGCAGGGGTTGCCGTCGTCGCAATCCATGCAGGTCCCGTCACCGCAGCAGCTCTCTCCGGCCGCGCAGGTGGTCTCGCCGAGGCAGGTGCCGTCGGCCTGGCAAGCGCCGACCTGGCAGGTCAGTGCCACGCGCAGCGCGTCGGCGCAGTCGTCGGCGTTGCAGTCGGACTCGGGCTGACAGCCGGTCGCGGCGATGCAGACCTCGCCTTCGGCGCAGCGGGTGTCGACCTCGGCGTGCATGCACGTGCCGCTCGGGCCGCAGGTGTCGTCGGTGCAGTCCACCCCGTCGGAGCACTCCTCGTCGCCCATGCACTCGGACGCCACGGCGCCGTCGTGGGGCAGGCCGCTCACGTCCACTGCGCAGGCCACCACACCCAGCGAAGTGAAGAGAAGAGAAGTCCGAACGAAGCTCACCCGAACAGCATACCCCGCGTTGGGGCCGCCCGTAAGGGTGTTCAGCGACAGTAGCGGCGGCCCGGATGAGGCTGCTCGGTCCATGCCTCGCGTCGTGCGAGGAAGGCCTCGACGCTCGGATGGAGCTCGCCGGCTTCCGCGCGGGCCTCGTCCGCCGTGGTGGTCGGGGCCATCGGCCGATCCGGCCGAGGGCGATGGCGAACGGGGCGGACGCCCTCGGCCCGGAGCTCGGCGCGCCGCCAGGGGTAGATCGGCCCCGAGTCCTCGCATCCCTCGCCGATGTCTTCGGGCGTGCAGAAGAAGCGGATGTGGAAGTGGTCGTCGTGCGGATAGGAGGGCTGGCAGGTGAGCTCGCCGAAACGCGCCACGATGGCGGCCGGGGCGTCGTGCTCGCGGGCGTGCTCGAGGAGCATCGTCCGGAGGTGCTCGACCACGAAGATGCGTTGCACGGGCGACTCGGACTCGTGTTCGAGGAGCGCCCGAACGAAGAGCCAGGTGCGGGGCAGGTCGATGCGTACGGGGACGTCGTCGGCGGGATCGGAGAGGTCGCGGTAGTCGGTGCCCTCGCCGGCCGGGTCGATGGGCGCGCCGACCGAGGGGAAGGGCTGCCCGTCCGCGTCGAGGAGGTAGAAGAGGGTGTCCACGTCGCGGCCCGCGCGGTGGGAGCCGTGGTGGGGAATGGGTCCGCCCCGCGCGTAGCCGAGGTCGTTGACCGTGAGCTCGCCACCTGGGAGCTCGCGCTCGACGCGGGCCGCCGCGGCCATGAGCGCCTGGATCATCTCGACCCCGCCGTAGCGGGCCTCTTCGGAGCGACGCGGGTTGAAGCGGAACCCCGGGCCGCGGAGGGGGAGGGCGACCCCGCCCTCGAGGCGCCCGTCGTTGGGGCCACCGATGCTGGTGCTGGCGCTGCCGTCGAGGGCCTGGACGCGCGCGATCGCTTCGGCGTCGAAGTCGGCGGGCTCTCGGCTGTCGGCGCTCGGTTCTCGGCTGTCGGCGTTCGGTTCTCGGCTGTCGGCGTTCGGTTCTCGGCTGTCGGCGTTCGGCGCTCGGTCTTCGGAGTCGGCGTTCGGCGCTCGGTCTTCGGAGTCGGCGTTCGGCGCTCGGTCTTCGGAGTCGGCCGGCTCGGTGGGCTCGGGGCTCGGGCCGCAGGCCAGGAGCCAAACGCCGAGGCAGACGCCGAGCCGGCTCATGCGAAGGCCGATGCCGTCGCCAATCCCACGCGGACGACCAGGTTCGCCAGCTCGTCGCGGGGGAAGTCCTGGTGGCCGAGCCAGTCGAGCGACGCCTCCTCGATGAAGCCGATGAGGCCCTTCACCGCGGTTCGGGCTCGCGGGTCGTCGCCGTCGGCGCTCCCTTCGAGCATCACCTCGATGAACGCTTGGCGGGTCGAGTCCACCGCGGCCCGCACCTCGGGGTCGCCGGCCATACCGCCGCGCATCAGGAAGATGAAGGTGGTCGCCCGCTTCTCGATGAAGTCGAGGTAGGCCGAGAGCCCGACCCGCAGCAGCTCGCCCTGCTCGACTTCCTCGTCGCGGGCCGCCTCGACCTTGCCGGTGGTCTCGCTCAGCAGCTGCTCGGCCGCGTGCCGCACGGCGGCCACGTAGAACGCGCGTTTGCCGGGAAAGTAGTGATAGAGCAGCCCCTTCGAGATGCCGGCGGTCTGGGCGATCTCGTCGATCGAGATCTCCTCGAAGGTCCGCTCCGCGAAGAGCTCCAGCGCCAGCTCGAGCAGCTGCTCGCGGCGTTCATCGACGTTCATTCGGCTTCGGCTCGCCACCGCCGAAGTTCTATCAGCCGGGGGGATTTTGAGAAAATCCCCCGACTCGTCGGGAGTGAATCCCTCCTCGTCTCCCCGCAAAACCTGAAGGTCTCGCGCGAAGCGCTCGGTGCGTCCTCGCGCTTCGCGCTGCGTCCTCCGTTGGTCATTGGGCCCCCGCCGAGAAACTCGCGGCGGGCTATTGACTTCGATTCAATAGCCCCTAGTCTATTGAACCAGATTCAACGGGCTTCCGAGCCCGGCGAAAAAACCCCAACCCCGGGAGGAATTCGATGATGACCCCCAACACCCAGACTCACTCCGCCCCGCAGCCCCCGCGCCCGCGCATCGCCGCGCGCCGGCCCGAGCTCCCCTTCGAGGGCGGCCCCATTCCCCGCCACTGGTTCGGCGGCAGCGCCCTCGCCACGCACATCATCAACGGCGTGAACCTGCTCTTCCCCGACGGAGAGCGGATGTTCGTGAAGAGCGTGCGCTACTACAAGGACGCGATCGCCAACGACCCGATGCTCGCGAAGGAGGCCGCCGGCTTCTACGCCCAGGAGGGAAGCCACGCCCGTGAGCACCAGCGCTTCTTCGAGATCCTGCGCGACCAGGGCTACCCGGTCGACGACATCCTGGTGGAGTTCCGCGCGAGCCTGCGCTTCTTCGAGAAGGTCTTCCCGCCGGCCTTCCACCTCTCCGCCACCGCCGCGGCCGAGCACTTCACGGCCATCATGGCCAACCACGCGCTGACCGAGCGCGTGCTCGACGAGGCGCATCCGACCGTCCGGCACCTGCTCCTCTGGCACGCGACCGAGGAGATCGAGCACAAGGCGGTCGCCTTCGACGTGCTCGCGAAGGTGGAGCCCAGCTACCTGGTCCGCGTGGTCGGGATGGCCTTCGCCGCGCTCTTCCTCGCCTACTGGTGGCAGCGGGCGACGCGCATGTTCCTCCGCCACGACGGGATCGGCCGCGCCGCGCTGCGCGCGGAACGCGAGAAGCTGAAGCAGGTCCGAGACGACGGCGGCATCGTCAAGAACGTGTTCCTGGCCGGCATCAAGGAGTACCTGAAGCCCGGCTTCCATCCCTGGGACCGGGACGACCTCCACCTCGCTCAGGAGTACCTCGCGGAGACCGGGATGGACGCGAGCCCCGCTCACTGATCGCTCGTGGATCCAAAGTAGCGTCGGTAAGGGCGGCGTTCGCGCGAGGGCGCTAACTTCGAGGGGTGACTTCTCTTCCCTCGCGCGCCCTCCTCGCCCTTTCCCTGCTGGCACTTCCGCTCGCTCTCGCCTGTGGCGACGACGGTGGTGGCGAGCCCTGCACCACCTCCAGCGACTGCACCGGCGACGCCCTCTGCGTCGACGGCACCTGTCGCTCGCGGACCTCGCCCGACGGTGGCGAGGGCGACCTCGGCGGCGGCGGTCGCGACTTCGGGACACCGCGGATGGTGACCTCGGTCGCCATCGAGCCGCCGATGGCGGACCTGACCATCGCGCCGGGCGAGATGGCCACCGTCGACTTCGAGCTCATCGCGACCTACGACGACGGCTCCACGGGCGCGGTGCTCGGCACGCTCTTCGAGGTCGACGACGTCGGGGCCGGCCTCGTCGACGCGGGCAACGGCATCTACACGACCAACGGCGCCGCCGGTGGCTCGGCCACCCTGACGGCGAGCGCCGAGGTGATGGGCTCGTCGATGAGCGCCACCGCGCCGATTCGGGTGCGCATCGAACAGGAGCTCGTCGGGCCCGGCGTCCCCGCGGACGTCGCCGACCGCTTCGCGACACCGCTGAGCGACGACGCGCGCAGAGCACAGTTGGTCTACCCGCTCGAGGGCGCCGTCATGCCGCAGAACGTCTACCCGGCCGATCTGCAGTGGCTGCGCGGCGTCGCGGACGACATCTTCCGCATCGCGCTGACCAAGCCGAACGCGCGCGTCGACGCCTACATCGTTCACGGCGGCGCCGACTTCGGAAACCACTGGTTGGTCGATCGCACCGCGTGGGAGGTCCTCGCCCGCACCGATCCCGACTCCCCGCTCATCATGGCGGTCGACCGCTGGGAGGCCGCGAGCGGCGAGGCCATCGGCGGCGATCCCGTCTCCATCCAGTTCGCGAGCGCGGCGCTCACCGGCAGCGTCTACTACTGGGACATCGCCGCGGGCCGCATCCTGCGCATCGACGACGGCACCGCGAACGCGGAGGCCTTCATGCCGAGCCCGCCCGGCGCGCTGAATCCAGCCGAGCGCTGCGTCGGCTGTCACACCGTGAGCAACAGCGGCCGCTACATGGTCGGCCGGCTGGGCGGCGGTCAGAACATCGCAGCGGTCTTCGACCTGACCTCAGACCTGACCGGTGACCCACCGCCGACGGAGTTCCCGCTCGACCGCGCGACCGATGACGGCGACCCCACCTCCCCGCAATGGTGGTTCAGCACCTGGAACCCCGAAGACACGCGACTCGCCACCACGATCGGCGAGTCCGGGACGACCGGCGGGAGCCTCCAGCTCGTCGACCCGTTCGCCGGCACCGTGCTCCCGTGGACCGGGACGGTGCCCACCGGCCTCACCCACCCGGCGTGGTCCCCGGACGGAACGCAGATCGCGTACACGGGGAACGTCAACGGGTGGGGCGGCATCAACACCGCTGGCGACATCGCGTCCGTGGACGTGACGGCGCCCGACACGCTCGGCGCGAACCGAGTGCTGCACACGGGCAGCACGCTCGCCGGGGCACCCGAGGGCGGCAACGCCGACAGCTACCCCACGTGGACCCCCGACTCGTCGCGCATCGCGTTCGGTCACGGCACCGGCTCCCGCAGCGAGGACCGGCAGGGGTCGCTCTACATCATGAACCGCGACGGCAGCGACGTGGTCCGAATGGACAACGTGAATTCCGCCGGCCACGACGACTTCCAGCCGCGCTTCTCGCCCTTCGACGAGGGCGGCTACTACTGGCTCTCCTTCCTCTCGCGTCGCGACTACGGCAACGCCGAGGTCGGCACCCGGGGCGCCTCGTTCCAGCAGATCTGGGTCACCGCCATCCGCAAGGACGCACCGGCCGGGACCGACCCGAGCTCGGTGCCCTACTGGGTGCCGGGTCAGCGCACGACGACCCGAAACATCTCCGCGTACTGGGCGCCCCGTCCCTGCCGCGAGGACGGCGAAGGCTGCTCGGTCGGCAGCGAGTGCTGCGGTGGCGACTGTCGCCCGGGCGATGGCGGCGCGCTGGTGTGCTCGCCCCCGCCGCCGGACCGCTGCCGCGAGAGCGGCGAGACGTGCTCGACCGGCGCGGATTGCTGCGAGGGTCTGAGCTGCCTCGGCCGGGTGTGCCTGCGGCCCCCCACCTGACGCTGACCCTCACCCTCACCCTCGCCCTGACCCTCGCCCTGTGGTTGGGGCACGGCGAGTGGAACTCGTTGTCGGAACCCTGACGCTCGCCCTCGCTGACGCTGACCCTCACCCTCACCCTCGCCCTGACCCTCGCCCTGTGGTTGGGGCACGGCGAGTGGTGGAACTCGTTGTCGGGACCCTGACCCTCGCCCTGTGTTCCGGGGCCAGAGGAGCTCCGAAGGGTGAGGGATAGGGCGAGGGTGAGGGTGAGGGGTGCGCCTTGCGGCGCACATGGCGCGCCTCTCGGCGCACCTGGCACTCGGTGTCAGGTGTGGTAGACGCTCGCGGTGATCGAGGCGCTCTCCGACATCCCCACGATGCACCTGGTCGCGCTGGTCGTGACCTCGGTGCTCGCGGCGTTGGTGCAGGGGGCGCTCGGGTTCGGCTTCGCCATCGTGTCGGTGCCCTTCCTGCTGCTCGTCGACGAGCGGCTCGCGCCGGTGCCCCAGCTCATCGCGTCGCTCTTCTTCTGCGTTCGCATCTGGTGGCGCGAACGCGAGGCGGTCCAGCTCCGGGGCGTGATCATGATGAGCCTCGGGCGGCTGCCCGGGACCTACCTCGGCTACCTGCTCCTCTTCGTCGCGAGCGCGGCGGTGCTCGACCTCGTCATCGGCGCGCTGGTGCTCCTCGCGGTCTTCGTGCTCGCGGGCCGCAAGGCGGTGGCGCGCAACGACGTCACCCAGCTCGTCGCGGGCGCGGCGAGCGGGGCCGCGGCCTACGTCAGCGCCATCGGTGGCCCGCCCATCGCGCTGCTCTACAAGGGCGCCAAGGGTGCCGAGGTCCGCGCGAACGTCTCGCTGGTCTTCGTCATCGGCGGCGTGATCACCATCGGCGGCCGCGTGCTCGGCGGCGACCTCACCGCCCTCGACATCTACCTCGGCCTGCTCGCGGTGCCTGCCGGGTTCCTCGGCGTCTGGCTCTCCGGTCTGGTGAAGGACCACATCGAAGGCCGGCCGATGCAGATCGGCATCCTGCTCATGTGCTCGCTCGCGGCGCTGGCGCTCTTCGCCCGCGCCGGCGGTCTGATCCCCCGCGCGCTGCATCAGGACGAGACCGTGGTGGAGCCCCTCGAGGGCCCCGTAGCCGACTCCACCGAGCGTCGCGCGAGCGCCGCGCAGCGTAGCCCTGGCGCACCCGCCGCTCGCTTGCCGGCCGTCGGTGAGATGAACACCGCCCGCGCCGTCGAGGCGCCCGACGCGAGCATCGAAGGGGTGGTCGTCGACGCGAGCAGCGGCGAGGGGATCGCGGGCGCTCGGTTGGTCTTCGTCAGCGACCGCGAGCGCATGCTGGTGATCAGCGACGCCGAGGGGCGCTTCTCCCTTCGCTTCGACGAGCCGGGGACCTACGCCCTCGCGAGCGCCGGCGCGCCCGGGTTCGTGCCCATCGACGGTTCGGTGATGGCGCTCCGAGTGGAGGCGCGACCGGGCTGGCGCATCGAGGGAGTCCGCGTCCCGCTCGAGCCGGAGGCGACGCTCGACGGACGGACCGTCGACGGGGAGGGCGAGCCGGTCCCCGACGCCACGGTGACGGTGTTGGGTCGCGGAGGCGACCGGAGCGTGCGCTCCGACGCGGAGGGGCGCTTCCGAGTGAACGCGCCGCTCGACTCCGTCCTCGAAGCGACCGCCGCCGTCGGCTCGGGACGCACGCGCGTGGATCGATGGTCCGAGCTCACGCGGCGGATCACCATCGTGCTCCGCGAGGACGCGGAGGTCACGGGGAGCGTCGCTGGCGTCGTGGTCGCCGCCGACGGAACCCGCGTCGCCGGCGCACCGGTCGACCTACGCTTCGAAGGGCCGCCCGGAGAAGACGCGACCCGCATCCGGCCCAGCCGGCAGACCCGCACCGACGCCGAGGGGCACTTCGCCTTCGAGCGCGTGCTGCCGGGCGCGTACACGGTGGAGAGCTCGGTCGAGGGATGGGGCGCCGCCGAGGTCCGGGGTGTCGAGAGCCCGGCTGGAGACGTGCGGCTCGTCCTCGGTTCCGAGGCGCGCATCACCGGCCAGGTCGTGGGCAGCGGTGGGTCGCCGCTCGCCGCCGCCGTGGTCGTGGTCCAACGAGTCGACGGCGCGCTCGCACGCTGGGTCGCCGTGCGCGCCGTGCTCGACGCCGAGGGCCGCTTCGCGATCGGCGGGCTGATGCCCGGCGCGCACCGTGTCAGCGCGCTCGCGCCTGGGTTCGCGCCGAGCCCCGGCCGCGATGTGACGCTGGACGTCGGCGACAACGCGCTCGAGCCCTTGGTGCTCGCGAACGGCGGGGTGCTGACCGGCGTGGTGACCGACGGGAGCACGGCCGCTCCCATCGAGGGCGCGCGGGTCTTCGTGGAAGGCGCGGGTGCGCCCACCCTCGAGCAGAGCGCCCGCACCGACGCCGAGGGCCGCTACCGCATCGAGGGCGTCGGACCCTCGGTCCACGCGATCGACGCGCACGCCGCGGGCTACCACGTGCGGGTGCTCGCCGGCCTCGAGCCGATGCCCGGTCAGGTGACCACCGTCGACGTCACGCTCACCCCGGTGGCCGAAGGCGAAGAGCCGACCGTGGAGCTGGTCGGCATCGGCGCCGTGCTCGGGGCCATCGAAGAGGGGCTCCGGATCGCGGACGTCGTCGAGGGGGGAGGCGCGCACGAGGTCGGCCTCCGCTCGGGCGACGTCATCGAGGCGATCGCTGGGGAGCCGGTCGACGCGCTCGGGTTCGCCGGGAGCATCGACCGCATCCGCGGCCCCGAGGGCTCGGTGGTTCAGCTCCGCATCCGCCGCGGTGACGCCGTGCTCGACGTGCCGACCCCGCGCCGCCGCATTCGCGCGCCGATGGAGTAGGCCCTCGTCAGCGCGCGGCGTCCCATAGGGCGCAGGCGTCGGCGAAGGGGTCGTCTCGCACGGCGGGGGCAGCGTCGAGCCCCATCGCTTCCGGCGCGGACGCATCGAGCTCCGGCCAGGCGGCGCCGCCCGCGTCGGCGGGATCGAGGTCGGTCACGAACGCCGCCCACCAGGCGCTCATCGAGTCGTGCACGGCGACCTCGTCGCCCCGGAAGCTCCGCTGCCCGATGGCGGACGGATGGCCGAAGACGAACTGGATCTCGCCGCTGTGGAACGCGCCGAGGTCGCGCTCGGTCGCGAGCTGGAAGCCGGCGTCCGGGTAAGTGAAGAGGTAGGCCCAGGTCGGTCCGCGGTCGGCGAGCAGAAGCGCCGCGCGTCGCGAAGGACAAGCCAGGCTCGCGTCGCCGAGCATCGCCGCGATGGTCGCGCCTGGGTCGCTCTCGTCCATCGGGTACTGCGCGCGGATCGCCGCCTCGTCGACGCCGAAGCGACTCGCGAGATCGGCGACCGAGGATTCGTACGCGGCGGCGTCGGCGACCTCGCCCTCGCGCTCCGCGAGCATGACGAAGAGCGTGCCTTCGTCCTGGTTCCAGCCGACCAGCGTCGGGATGTCGGCCGCTGCGCCGTCGGCGAGGCGGTCACGGAACTGCGCGGTGACCAGCTCCCCATCGACGATGGGCCACCACGCGCGCGCCCCGAGCCCGCCCGCGTCGGCGCTCGGGTCGGCGGCGGCGATCTCCTCGGGCGTCGCTGCGCGCATGCAGGTCCGGATCGCGTCGTCCGAGCCACGGCAGTCGAGGGCCTCCGCGAGCTCGATGGCGCGAGCGCTCGCGTCGTCGATGGTACCGAGCGGGTCATCGCAGAGGCCGCTCTGGCTGATGGCGGCGGCGATCATGCCCTCCGTCTCCGCGCTGGCCAGCAGTGCACAGACACTCACTCCACCGGCCGACTCGCCGACCAAGGTGATGCGATCGGGATCGCCACCGAAGGCCGCGATGTTCTCGCGGGTCCAGCGCAGGGCCGCGAGCTGATCCCAGAAGCCGACGTTGCCGGGCGCTCCGTCCTCGTCGAAGGCCGGGTGCGCCATGAACCCGTAGGGACCGAGGCGGTAGTTCACGCTGACCACGACCAGACCGTGGTCGCGCGCGAGCAGGTCACCCTTGGTGCCGCCGTCGGTCTGGATGCCTTCGCCGAACACGAACGCGCCGCCGTGGATCCAGAAGAGCACGGGTGCGTCCGTCGGCATCGGGTCCGGCGTGTGCACGTTGACCACCAGGCAGTCCTCCGAGCCCGGCACCGAGATGCCGATGGCCTCTTGCTCACAGCGGCTCGGCCGCCCGGTCGCGTCGAAGGGCTCGCTCCAGCTCTCCGGAGGCTGCGGTCGACGGAACCGGAGCTCGCCGACCGGCGGCGCGGCGTAGGGAATGCCGAGGAACTCGAGCGACCCGTTCTCGCGACCGCCGATCACCGTCCCGAGGGTGGTCTCCACCTCCGGCGGCTCGACCACCGGTCCGCCGTCTTCGGCGACCGCGGCGTCCTCCATGGGCAGCGCGGAGTCGTCGTCGTCCCCGCAGCCGAGAGCGAGCACGAGCAAGGCGAGGCTGAGTCGGACCATGCGGCCACTCTATCAGTCGCGTACGGAAGCGAAGAGCTCGTCCAGATCGACGTCGCCTTCCGCGTCGCGCGCCTCCAGGATCCGGAGCGCTCCCTCGCCGCAGCGGACGGCCCAGCCGTCGGCCGTCCGCCAGGCTTCGGCCGGTCGCAGGCCGGTGGGCGGGGCGTCGTCGCAGGGCTCGGCGTCGAGCACCTCGATCCATCGCTCGCCGAACGCGGCGGTCGCGCCGGGCTCCGGCGCGGCGGCGCGGACGGCCCGCAGGATGGCGTCGGCCGGCTGCTGCCAGTCGATGGCCAGGTCGTCGTCGGTCGGTCGCCGGGCCCAGGGCGAGGTCGGCTCCGGCTGCGGCTCCCCTTCGAGGGCCTCGCCCCGGCTCAGTCGCTCGGCGGCGTCGCCGAGCAGGCGAAGGGCCGGTCGGTCGAGCTTCTTGGCCAGGCTCCAGGCGTCGTCGGTCTCGGTGATCGAAACCGACGCGCGCGCCACGATCGGGCCGGTGTCGTAGGTCGGCTCGAGCCGGTGCAGGGTCACGCCGGTCTCGGCGTCGCCCTCGCGGAGCGCCCAGTAGTAGGGATCCGGGCCTCGCCAGCGCGGCAGCAGCGAAGGGTGGGTCCCGAACGCGCCGCGCGGCGCCAGCGCCAAGACGTCGGCCTCGATGCGCCGCGGGTAGAAGAACGAGAAGAGCGCGTCGGGGCGCGTTCCTGCCAGCAGCCGTCGGACCGCCGGATCCACCGCCGGGTCGCCGAGCACGAGCCCCTCGCTCCGGCGCCGGACGCGCCGGCGGCCCGCCATGTCGAGCGGGGCGAGCACGCTCACGACCGGGTCGAAGCCCGCTTGGCGCAGCACCTCGGCGCCGAGCGGCACACCGAAGTAGAGGATCCGAAGTCGGGCCACGGGCGGAGCATGCGCTGGCCGCTGGTTCGCGTCGAATGGCGTTCGTTCGCGGGATTTTCACGACCGTCGCCATCGGCGGGGCGCTGATGTACCCTTCGGCGGCCAACGTGACCGAAGAGCCGCGAAAAACCATCCGCGTGGTCGCCGCCGTCGTCGAACGCGACGGCCGCTACCTGATCACCCAGCGCCGCGCGAACGCCGTCCTGCCGGAGCTCTGGGAGTTCCCCGGCGGCCGCGTGGAGACCCGTGAGACCGACGCCGAGGCGCTGGCGCGGGAGCTCGACGAGCGACTGGGCGTGACCGCTCGCGTGGGCGAGCTCATCTCGTTCGTGAGCCACCCGTACGAGAAGTACACGGTGGACCTCTACCTCTATCAGTGCCGCATCGACGAAGAGGCCACCTTGGCCTGCCAAGCGGTGAAGGACTACCGCTGGGTGACCAGCGACGAGTTCGATCGCTACCCCTTCACGCCGGCCGACGAGGCCTCGATGAACGAGCTCCTCGGCGAGGGCTAGAGGCCGGGCTCGGTGAGCGACAAGCCCGACAGCTGCACCGTCTGCGGCACGAGCATTCCCGACGGAGCGTCGCGTTGCCCCGGGTGCGGCGCGGTCTGGGGTGACGCCAACCGCTGCCCCCACTGCAACGCGACCGCCGGCATCAAGACCGGCCTCGGCGGCGGCTACGTCTGCATGGCGTGCGGCAAGCCGCGCGAGGCGAAGCCGGGGACGACGATCTTCGAGTCCGCGTCGCCCTTTCCGATCGGCGGTCGACAGCCGGTGCAGGCGCAGGCGCCTGGCGCGCCCACATCGCCCTCGGCCGCTCCGCCCGTCGTCGTGCCCACGCCCATGGCCGCGAGCCCGGCCGCACCGCGCGGGAAGGCCGCCGGTCTCCGCTTCCTCGGCATCATGTCGATCGCGGGCGGCGTGCTGGCGGGCGCAGTCGGTGCGGCGCTGCTGCCGATCGGCGGCATCATCGCCGCCGCCGCCATCGGCGCGGTGGGCGTCGGCGTCGGCGCACTCTCGCTCCGGGCTGCCTCGCGGAGCGCCAACGAGGCCGACCGGCGCACGGACACCCAACGCGAGCTCGCGCTCCTGCGCCTGGCCGAGCAGCACGATGGGGTGCTCACCGTGACCGACGCGGCGCGCGGTCTCGGCATCTCCATCGCCGAGGCCGACGCCGCGCTGACCGCGATGGCCGACGGCTCGCGCATCTGGGCCGAGGTCACGCCCGACGGCTTCGTGCAGTACACCTTCCGCGAGATGCAGGCCCGCCAGCAGGGCCCCCGCGTCCGGGTCGAGGGCACGGACGACGCGCCGCCGACGAGCGAAGAGGAGCAGGCACTCGCGGAGCTCGAGGAAGAGCTGCGCGAGCGAAAGCTCTGAAGGCTCTCGCGCCCCGAGGAAGAAGAGAGAGCTCAGCGGCGGCGGCGCACGAACGCGAGCAGCCCGATCGCCAGCCACCCGAGCGATCCACGCCCGCTCGCGCTGCAGCCGCCCTCGAGCCCGTCGCCCTCGCGCGGCGGCAGCATGCTCGCGTCGCCGCCGACCGAAGCGTCCACGCCGACCACGGACGCGTCGCCCATCGCGGGGCCGGCGTCGGGCTCGTCGGGTGGCGTGACGCAGGCGCCCTCGGCGCGGACGAGCTCGATGTCCTCGCCGTAGTAGAAGCGGATGATGTCCTCGTAGGGCCAGCCCTGACCCGCGAGGCAGTGGGCGCCGTTCTGCGAGGCGCAGCCGCGGTTCGCGTAGTTGCCCGCGTTCACCCAACCGAGCGTGGTCTGGGTGAGGTCCTCGCCCGCGCGGCCTTCGTTGTAGGTCACGTAGCGCTCGGTGTTGGTCGGGTCGTCGCTGCCGCCCATGCAGCTCGGTCCCTCTTGATGCGAGCCCGCCACGTAGAAGGCGGCGACCTGCGTGTCCATGTAGCGGAGCACGAGCCCGGCGGTCTCCTCGACGGCGCGGTAGTGCTGCTCGCCCGGGTCGCGGTCGCAGCCGTAGACCTGGTCGCTCGTCCCGTCGGCGATCGAGCCGCTGGTGTCGAGCTTGTAGTAGAGGTAGCTGCGCGCCGTGATCGCCTGGACCTTCAGGGCCTCGAGGGCCGCGCCGCCGTTCTCGCAGTTCACCACGCGGGCCAGGTACTCGGTCTCCACCGGCACCATGCCCACGCCTTCGACGTTCGCTTCGCAGTACGCGCGGATCGGTTGGCCGATGCTGCCGACGCCTTCGTCGACCACGCAGCCGGTGGCCGCCAGGAGGGCGACCCAACCGACCCAGCGGTTCATGCGAGGGCTTCTCGCGAAGGACCGAGCTCGCCGGTCGGCGAGGCCACCGCGTGGCTCAGCGCGATCACCTGGACCAACAACGCGCGGTAGACGCGGTCGAGCTCGTCGAGGTCGACCTCGCCTTCGCCCTGGTCCAGCGCCTCGCCGACGTGGTGCTGCACGTAGGCCACGAGGCTCGGCTGGCTGATCGCGAGCACGTCGTCGCTGTCGAGGATCTCGAGCGGGTCCTCCGCGCGCAGCTCCTCGTCCGCCGTCAGCGTCGCCTCGGCGATCTGGAGCATGCCCTCGTCCACCTCGCGGAGGCGGGTCGGGAACGCCTCGCGGAAGGCGAGGTACACGGTCACGGAGAGGAAGTAGCCCACGGACTGGACGAGCTCGTCGCGCATGCGCGAGAGCTCGTCGGCCATCCACAGGGCGATCGTCGGCTGCAGCCGGTCCAGGTCGGAGTACCCACGGTCGAGCGACTCCTGGAGGTTCTTCTCGTCGTCTTCGAGGGACGCCTCGACCGACGCGATCACGTCTTCGTCGACGATGGCCCACCGGGGGACCGGGCGGAGCGCTGCTTTTCGAAGGAACACACTCCGACGTTACCCGCCCCGGCTCCGAAGTGCACCCCGAACGATGACCGCGATTTTGATCACGAGGCCGCAGGCCGAGTGCCCGAGCGAAGCGAGGGCGCCGCGAAGCGGCGGAGTCGGGGGAGCCGCAGTCTCGGGCTCCGCCCGAGCAAGGCGGGGGTTTGCTCCAAACCCCCAGAGTAGTCAGTCGTCGTAGAACATCGGGGGGCGCTTGCGGATGAAGCGCAGCACCAGCTCGCGGGCTTCCGGAGGCAGGTTCTCGAACTGCACACCCATGCCGGGCTCCGCGCCGTCGTCCGAGTTCAGGTCGAAGGGATCGCGCACGAAGCGGACCCAGCCGTCCGTCCGGAACTCGAAGTTGCCGGGGAGGGTGACCAGCACGTTGACCGACGTGTTCTGCGGCAGGACCTCGTAGGTCGCGAGGAACACCCCGCCGTGGGAGATCTCGCCGCTGAAGCCGACGAAGAAGTTGCTCTCGGTCGTCGCGCCGATGTTCGCCTCGATCTTCTCGCGCGCGCCGGAGGGCGTCGGAGCCACCTTGGGCATCGACGCCCGCTGGGGATCGAACGCCGGCTGCTGCTGATCGGGCTCGGTGGTGTCCTGGAAGCCCTTCGCCTCGGCAGGGACGCTCGCGGCCTTCGGGACCTGGGGGTCCTCGATGGTCTTGTCCGCGTCCATCGGTGGCGCCATGCGGCTCGGCACCGTGGTCAGCGGGTAGAGCTTGCTCATCGTCTGAGCGATCGCCTGGGTGGCGATGTCCACGCCGCCGTGCTGCGACTTCACGTCCTGGAGCAGGGCGAGCGTCTGGCTCAGGTTCCCGAGCGCCGCCTTGACGCTCGACTTCCCGTCCGGCTCGGACGATGCCTTCTCGGCCTCGAAGAGCGCGCCCACCGCCTGGGCGATGTTCTGCGCCACCGCCATGACGTCGTCGGGGATGTTGGGATCTTGCTGCAGGGCCTCGAGGGCCTTGCCGAGCTCTTCTCGCGCGGAAGAAGCCTGAGCGGCTCCAGAGTAGGTCATCAGTGTCAGTCCTTTTGTACCGGCGGCGCGATGATAGACGGGCGGCCCCGATGGGGCAATCCCCACTGCTTCCAAAGGGTTGGCGCCCACGCGCCACCTGAAGGGGTCGGTCGCGTCACGGTCGCGTAACATGCGCCTCGTGATGCGATGGTGGCTTTGGTTGACCCTCGGGGCGTTCGCCCTCGGGTGTGGCGGGAACGGCTCGAACGACTCGGGGGACGCGGCCGAGGATGGCAGTGTGCCCACCGACGCGCCGGACCTACCCGACCCCCCCACGTTCGAGGTCACTCCCGATCCCGACGTCCCCACCGGCTGCATGGCCGCGCCACCCGGGGCGGGTGAGGTGCGAGCGAAGGTCGTGGACTGTGAGGACGAGCTCCTCGGGGGCTCGCTGGCGATGGGCCGGGTCGGCGACATCGTGCTCGCGAACGATCGCTTCTCGGTCATCGTCCGAACCGGCACGGAGTCGGCCACCCTGATCGGCGCCCACGCCGGGGGGATCATCGACGGCGCCCGCCACGGCGAGCCGGACCTGCTCAAGGAGGTCTTCATGGCGCTCGACCTCGCGACCGCGCGGCCGAGCGACGTCGTCATCACCGACGGTGGGAGCGGCGGCGTTGCCCGCGTGGAGGTGCCCTTCGAGCTCAACCGCCTGGAGCTCATCGCCGCGACGCTCGGCGGCCTGACGCGCACGCCGCCCGGCTTCGGCGTCCTCGCGTACGAGCTACGCCCCGACGAGGACGTACTCCACATCGAGATGCGGGTCGCCGCGACCGCGGGTCAGGCGCGGCTCGTCGGTCGGCCCGCGATGGTCGTCACGGTCGGCGGCGCGGGCGAGGTCCAGATGCCCGGCGTGGGCGTGCTCGACGACGACATGCTCTCCGGCAACGCATCCGATGCGGCCGGCTTCGGGGGCGTGGTCGTGGAGTCGCCGGAGACGGCGTTCGGCGCGCGGCTCTTCGCCGACGACGTCGGCGTGAGCCGCATCCTCACCATCCTGCTCTTCCAAGCGGCCGACCGATTGGTCGTCCCCGCCGGCGAGATCGGAATGCACACCGGCGCGCTCTCCTTCGCGCCCGACGCCGCCACGGCGCACGCGCACCTCGTCCAGGACGAGGACGGACTCGAGACCGTGACGGTCGAAGGCCCCGAGCGGGTGTCGGTCTCGGTCGACGACGAAGGCTGGCTGCGGACGCGCGTCGCCGAAGGCGGAACCGAGGTCCGAGTGCCGGCCGGCGGTCGCAGCTACACCCCGGGCTTCGGGCCCTTCTTCGAGGCGGACGCCGTCGCGGACGACGCGGCGTCGGTCACCGTTCCCGCCGCGCCCGTCGCCACGCTTCGGATCGACTCCACCGCCGAGGGCATGGCGATGCCCGTCCGCGCCACGGCCGTGCGGGACGGACGGGAGATCCTCCGGGCGGTCGCGCTCGGGAGCACCGACTTCTTGCTCCCGCCCGGGGTCGCGACGCTCACGGTGAGCCGCGGCTACGAGTACGACCGCCACGACCAGGACGTGACGCTCGTGGACGGCGAGACCCTGACCATCACCACCGACCTCCCGCGCGTGGTCGACACCGACGGCTGGGTCGCCGGCGACTTCCATCTCCACACCGAGCTGAGCACCGACAGCACCCACGCCGTGCCCGACGCGGTGCGCATCGTGGCGGGCGAGGGGCTCGAGGTGGTCGCGTCCACCGACCACGACTTCATCTCCGACTACGGCCCGGCGCTCGCGGACGCGGGGCTCGACTCGTTCGTGCTCGCGGTGCCGGGCGTCGAGGCTTCGGACCCGATCCTGGCTCACGTCGGCGGCTACCCGCTACGGCAGGACCCCGACCGGGCGGGCTACGGCGCGCCGATCTGGTTCGGCTCGAACCCGACGGTGCTCTTCGACGAGGTCCGCGCGCAGGGCGACGAGGCGATGGGCGGCGCCTTCGTGCAGATCAACCATCCCTTCAAGGACAACAGCGGCTGGTTCAAGGCCATCGACCTGGACCCGCTCACCGGCATGGTGGGCGCGACGCCGATGGACCTGAACCTGCCCGCCGGGACCGACCTCAGCGAGTTCGACTGGGACGTCGTCGAGGTCTGGAACGACGGCGCCGGCTCCGACAACGAGGAGACCTTCGCGACCTACCTCGGCCTCTGGGCCAACGGCTGGCACTTCGCGATGGTCGGCAACAGCGACACGCACACGCCGACCAGCGCGGCGGGGACCACTCGCACGTTGGTCCGCGTGCCGGACGACTCGCTCGGCGCCTTCGGCTGGTCCGACGTGGCCACCTCGTTCCGCGCGGGCGACCTCTCGGTCAGCGGCGGCGCGTTCGTCGAGGCCGAGGTCGTCGGCTCCGCGGGTGACATGGCGAGCGTCCAGGTTCGCGTGCAGGCGCCACCGTGGATCGAGATCGATCGGCTGCGCGTCTACGCGGGGACCTCGGTCGCCGTCGACCAGCCCATCCCGGCGTCCAGCGACGTGGTCCGCGTCGACGAGGTCATCGACGTGCCGCTCGGCGGCGCGACCTTCGTCGTCGTGCGCGTCGACGGACCGCGAAGCGCGCAGCCGGTGCTGCCCTTCGCGGCATTCGGCGTGACGAACCCGCTCGTCATCGAGTGAGCCGGACGGGTCGGACTACTTGGCGCCGAGCCAGCGGCGGACGCTCTCGGCCTGGAGCTTGCCGTGGGCTTCGCTCGCGACCCAGATCATCGCGAAGCCGAGGCTGAGGACCGCGAGGCCCATCAGACCGAGGCTCGCCTGAAAGCCGCCGAGGCAGACCAGGCCGGCGGCGAGCATCGCGGTGCGCTGCTCGGGCGGCATCTCGAAGCGATCGAAGAAGGAGCTCGTCGGGTTCTCGAGCGCGTCCACGAACGCGGCGATCTCGGGCGACTCCATCCGAGCCACGGGGCCGTTCTTCTCGTCATGCAGCGCGATCCCGCAGCGCGGGCACTCGCCCGCGAGCGAGAAGGAGTCGTCGCAGGAGCCGCAGGCGTAGCGGAAGCGTGCGCGGGGCGGAGCCTGCGGCTTCGGCGGCCGGGAGCGTCGGACCGGGCGACCCGCCCGCAGATCGACCTGCCGGAGCGCTTCACGGTAGGCCCGGCGGAGCCGCTGGAAGCGGCGGGCAGCCTCGGGAGAGCCATCGACGTCGGGGTGGGTTCGCTTGGCCAGTCGGCGCCAGGCCCGTCGGACCTCCGCTCGGCTCGCGTCCCTGTCGATCCCCAACTCTTCGAAAGCTCTGTCCGTCATCCGTGCTCCTGGTTTCCGCGCGCACGTGCGCCCGGGCTCCCGTCCGTGTCCATTGTACCGACAAAGTTCCCCAGAGCTTCCGTCTCGCCGTCGATCCGTGGTTTTGGTTCATCGGTGATCCGGGTCCGCGAGCGGTGAATGGCCCGGCGATCGCCCCCGATCGGCGGGAAAACGAGGAAAACGCCGCTCTCCCGTTTCTACCGTGTGTCGAGCGGGGGCTTTTCTTGACGGGTGCGCCTTCCTTGGGTGACGTGGACGTGCGCCGGACTGGGCGAAGAGCTCGGCGCACCACGGACGGGGACCCGGCCATGGGCGGTGAAGAACCGCCTCTGGGATGGCGTCCTACGCCCGAGAGGAGGTTTGTGATGTTGACGACCGAATGGCTTCTCGACGTGACGCGGCGGCGGAACGGATTCGCCGAGCTCGTGCAGACCGAAGGTGGCCTCGCTCCCGCAGCGTGGCGACTCGCGGAGGCGCGGTGTCGTACGTCGCACGTCTCGACCGCCGTACCCTCGCGCACCGAGGTCCGCGCGGCCGCTCGCCAGCTGGCGGAGCGCCTCGGCCTGAGCGTGCCCTCCTCCGGAACGCTGGCCGCGGACTGCGAACGCCGCGGCTTGCTGGTGATCTAGTCCCAGGGGGGATTTTGGAAAATCCCCCCGCTCGTCGCGAGTGAATCGCTCCTCGCTCCCCCAAAAAGCTGAAGGTCTCGCGGCGAAGCCGCTCGGTGCGTCCTCGCGCTTCGCGCTTCGTCCTCCGTGGCTATAGCGCGAGGCGAGCGCGCTTCACGCTGCCCTCGCCCTCGAGGAAGATCACGGTGTCGCCTGCGATCGACGGGTGGTGCACCAGGCCCTCTGCCGGGAGCGGGGCCGTGCGCCGCTCCGGGTGGCGGAGGTCGGTGAGGTAGAGCGAGCCCGAGGTGAAGCGGGAACCGTCGTCCTCGAGGCGGTCGAAGATCAGCCAGCGACCGTCGGGGGAGAACGCGGCGTGGTCACCGAAGCCGAGGTGGAGCAGCCGATCGGTCGCGCGCTCCCAGAGGTAGAGGCCGGTCGTCAGTCCGCGGAAGACGACGAAGGCGTCGTCGGGCGACACGTGCGGATCGAAGTAGCGGTCGCCGGGCGGCGCGAGCTCGGTGCGCGTCTCCCCGGCCATCACGACGATCACGTCATCCTCCGCCCAGGCGCGCAGCCCGTTCGAGAGCTCGAGCGGCGGGATCTCGTGACCGGCGAGATCGCGCGCCAGCATCGGGATCGCCGTCGCCGACTGCTCCGGCGACCGGATGCCGAGCCGCAGGCCGTCCGCGCTCCAACGCGGCGCGAGACCCGAGCGCGCGGTGTCGGCCACCAACGCGGGCGTCGCGTCGCCGATGGTGAGCACGCTGAGGGCCTCGTAGTTCTCGTGCGAGAGCGCGATGCGCTCGCCGTTGGGCGACACGCGCGCGTCGATGTACGCGCCCTCCGTGAGGGTCTCGACCTCGGTGAGCCGAGCGAAGGGGGCGACGCGCGCGGCGACCTCGATGCGCTCGACGGCGGGCTCGGCGATCTCGGTCTCGCTGACCGCTTCGGTGCTCGGGCTCGCGCCCTCCTCGCAGCCCGTGGTCGCGAGGAGCGCCGCGCCCACGACCGCGAGGCCCCGTCGGCGGCGTAGGAGGAGCGGGAGCAGCAGCAGGAAGAGCCACGCGCCGCCGGTGCTGCGGCCACCCGCGCTACAACCACCGCTGGTCAGCCCGCTGGCGGTCGAGCCGTCGCCGACCTTGCCGCCGTCGAGGACGATGCGGGTCGAGGTCCCGCCACCCGGCGGCACCGCGATGGAGCACCACACCTCGCCGGGCACGAGCACCTCGCAGCTGCGGAGCCGCGGGTCGAAGCCCGCGCCGCGCGCTTCGAGGTTCCAGGTCCCGGCGGGCAGCTGCATCTGGAAGTAGCCCACGTCGTTGGTCGTCACGTTCCTTCCGATCTCGACGGCGGTGACCGTCGCGCCCACCACGCGGTGGCTGGTATCTCCGCCCGGGTGCTCCTCGAAGACCACGCCGTGCACGGTGCCGGTCGGGCCCGCCGGCGCGCTCCCGTCGCCGGTGCCCGCGACGGGACCGAGCGGGGTGCCGGGTGCGGCGAAGGCGACCTGGACCAGGTCGTCGGTGACCATGCCGAGGTCGGCCATCGCCTGCGGCGACATGTCGACGACCCGGCCGGTGCTGGTGTGCGGGCCCCAGTCGAAGGGCCGCACGACCACCTGCTGACCGGTGGTCGGGTTGCGCAGGAGGATGCGCGCGTCGGCCCAGAACGCGCGGCCGTTGGGCACGTAGCTCCAGCGCATCGCGAGGTAGTAGTAGTCCTCCGGTCGCGCCGCGAGGGTGGCCGCGGACGGGTTCAGCGGGTTGTTCATGTCCCGCGCGATCTCGCCGGTGATGGCGCCGGTGCCGTCCGCGGGGACGCCCATGTCGAGTGGGCCGCCGAAGTGGCTGATGCGCCCCTGCACCCAGGCGTCGCCGTCCACGTCGACCACGTCACCGAAGGGCTCGGTCGCCAGGCCGAGGGTGCTCTGGAGCGTCGGGTTCGCGAGCCCGACGCGAGGGATCTCGCTGCCGCCCTGCGAGAGTCCGGCGTAGACGCCGCCCGGCGTCGGCGTCGGCGTCGGGGCGGGCGCCGGGGACGTGGATGCGCGCGGACCGCAGTCGCCGCAGTCCGTGCCGAGCGCGCAGATCGAGTAGTCGCTGCCCTCGCCGCCGTCGTCGCACCAGCCGTCGCCCGCGTCTCGGCAGGTGTCCGTGCACAGGCTGCCGGCCGGCGGCGGCGGCGCGGAGCTCGCGGTGAGCCCGACGCTGCACCAGGTCTCGCCACCGGCGGTGACGTCGCAGGTGCGCGAGGCGGAGACGTAGCCCACGGACTCCGCTTCGACGGTGGTGCTCCCGGCGGGGACCTCGAGGCTGAAGTTGCCGGCAGCGTCCGTGGTGAGAATGGTCGCCCCGATCGCCACCCGCGCGGTTCCGATGCGCGCGGACGTGTCGCCGGCCTCGTGGACCACGCCTCGGATCGTGCCGCGGCTGCTCGCGCGCCGGAGGCCGACGCTGCACCAGGTCTCGCCGCCCGCGCTGACGGTGCAGGTCCGAGTGCTGGTGGTGAAGCCGGAGAGCTCGGCGCGAACGGTGGTGTCGCCCGGAGCGACGTCGAAGCTGAAGTTGCCGGTGGCGTCCGTCGTGGCGGCGCTCCCGCCGACGGTCACGCGCGCGCCGTCGAGGCGGCGGCTGGTGTCTTCGAGGCCGGCGCCGACGTCCTCGAAGATCACGCCGCGGATGCGACCGGTGCTCGGCGTGGGCGTGGGGGTCGGGGTGGGCGAGGGAGTCGGCGCGCTGCGGCCGAGGTGCGTGAGGATCGCTCGGTAGTGCGCCTCGGCGATGGTCTGGCGCTGGGCGGGGCTGCCGAGCTTCACGGCGTCGGTGCCGCAGTTGTTGATGAAGCCCATCTCCGAGAGGCTCGCGGGCATCGAGGTGCGCACGAGCACGGTGAAGCGTGCGGTCTTGAGGCCGCGGTCGCGCAGGCCCCAGGTGCCGACCATCTCCGACTGGATGCGCGTGCCCATGTCGCGGCTGCTCGAGGACGCGCCCTCGGCGACGAAGGTCTCGGTGCCGGTCGCCGGGGTGCCCGCGTTGGCGTTCGCGTGGATGGAGACGAAGCGAGCGGCGCCGCGGGAGTTGGCGTAGTCCGCGCGGGCGCTCAGCCCGACGTAGCGATCGTCGGAGCGGGTCAGCGCGACCGAGAGGCCCGCGCCCTCGAGGAGCGTCTGGAGTCGGCGGGAGACGTCGAGCACCACGTCCGCCTCCTCGAGCCCACAGCCGACGGCGCCCGGATCGCTGCCGCCGTGACCGGCGTCGATGACGATCAGCTGGGCGCTGGCGGGGGCAGCGAGGAGGGTGAAGGCGGTGGCGAGGAGGAGCCGGTGGATCGTCATGGGGGGTCTCGGGGGCCGATGGATCGACCGGGTGCGCACAGGTTCCCCTCAGGTGTGCAACGAACGTACCTGTGACCCGCGGGGGTACAGGACCCGAGATCGCGGACCTGAGGCCGCAACTCCGACGGCGACGGACGGATGTTTGCTCAGTTATTCCAAATTCTTATGGAGTGCTGCGCCGAGTCCGCACGCCGATCGGGCAACTGTTCAATCGCTGCACAGCCGGTGAGCGGCCTGGCGCACGGCCCCTGACGGGGGCACGTCAGGAGCGCCTTTTCAAACCGCGCCGCATCATCGAGCATGGCGCCATGCTGGGGCGACGAGCGAGATGAGGCGGCCCCTCTTCGTGGGTGGTCTGCTGCTGCTGGCGGCGGCGCTGGGCGTGGCCTGGTGGGCGTCGAGCCACGGCCACGCGCCCGAGGGGCCGGCGGAGGTCGACTCGACGGAACCGACCGACGACGAGCCGGAGACCCCGGAGGAGCCCCGCCGCTATGCGGCGATCCCGAAGATCGACGTGCACGTCCACGTGCCGCGATCGCTGACGGGGTCGGCCATGCGCATCTTCCGCGGCCAGGGGGTCGCGGTCGCCCTCAACGCCAGCGGGTCCGAGCCGGGCGAACGCCTCGATCTGCTGGTGCGGACCGGCCGCGACGTCGGCTTGTACCCCTACTGCCATCTCGACTGGCGCGCCGCGGCCGACGACGACTTCGCCCAGTACGCGGAAGACACGCTGCGGCGCTGCCGGGAGCAGGGCGCGGTGGGGCTCAAGATCTTCAAGGGCCTCGGCCTCGGCTACACCAACGACGACGGCACGCTGCTCCGCGTCGACGACCCACGGCTCGACCCCGCCTTCGAGGCGGCCGGGCGTCACGGGCTGCCCGTGCTGATCCACACGGGCGACCCGAAGGCGTTCTTCGAACCGAACACCCCGGACAACGAGCGCTACGCCGAGCTCTCGGCGCACCCCTCGTGGTCGTTCCACGGCGAGATCGTCGACCGGAATGGAGAGCCGACGGGGCTGAGCTGGCCGAGCTGGGAGTCGATGCTCGAGCAGTTCGAGAATCGCGTCGCGCGCCACCCCGACACGACGTTCGTGGGCGCGCACTTCGGCAACGCGCCCGAGGAGCCCGACCGCGTCGACCGCATGCTCGACGCCTATCCGAACCTCGTGGTGGAGACCGGGGCGCGCATTCCGGAGATCGGCCGGCACGATCCGGAGCGCATGCGGGCGTTCTTCGAGAAGCACGCGGAGCGGATCCTCTTCGGCACCGACTTCCAGATGAGCCCTGGCGGCGGCTTCGTGCTCGGCTCGATGGGCGAGTCGATGGATCCACCGTCGCGCATCCCAGTCTTCTACGAGGCGCACTGGCGCTACTTCGAGACCGACGACCGCGACTTCGCCCACCCGACGCCCATCCAGGGCGATTGGACCATCGACGGACTCGGGCTGCCGCGAGAGGTGCTCGAGCAGATCTACCACCGGAACGCGGAGCGGATCTTCGGGCTCGAGCCCGTCACCACCGTCGATCGTCCGTGACCGAGCAACCGACGCCGTCCCGGGTCGGACTCGGGATTCGTGGACGCCTGGCGATCATGCTGCTGGTCGTCCTGGTGCCGCTCGCGGTGCTGGTCGTGCTCGGTCAGCGGCACTGGGAGACGCGCACGGCGGCGCTCGCGGTGGTCGAGGCCACGTCGGAGCGGCTCGACGACCGCCTGCTCGAGCGGTGTCTCACGCGGCCGGACCTGCTCGGCGCGCGTGGCCGGCGCGGTCGGCGCGGGCGGAGACCGGCGAGGGTGGGGCACCTCTATGCCTACGACGCGAGCTATGCACCGGCCCGCGCAGACGCGCCGGAGCTCGACGAGGGCATGCGCGCCGACCTGGAGAGCGAGGGCTACGGGTGGCGCGAGGTCAGCGGCCCGAACGGGCGCGACATGCTGCAGGTGGCGCTGCGAACGGTGGACGACGGAGCGTGCAGCGTGATCCTCGTGGAGCGACCCGCGGCGCCCTTCGAAGCGCCGCTCTGGCCGCCGCTCCTCTTCTCCCTCCTGGCGATCGCGGCTGCCTTCGCCGCCGCCGGTCCGCTGGTGCGGCGCGTACGCCGACTCACCGCCGCCGCGCTCGCGGCGCAGCGGGGGGAAGCGTTCGAGCCGGACCCGACGAACGACGAGATCGGCGCGCTGAGTCGGGCGTTCGCGGCGGATCGCGAGGAGCTCGCGCGAAGGAACGAGGCGCTCGAGCGTCGCGAGCGCGCGTTGACGCGCTTCGTGAGCAACACGACCCACGACGTCGGCATCCCGCTCACCGTGCTGCAGGGGCACCTGGTCGCGCTTCGCCAACGGCTCGGCAGGAGCGACGACGGGAAGGTGCTCGGCAAGGCGCTCGAGGAGGCGCACTACATCGGCGCGTTGATCCGAAACCTGGCGGCCGCTGCGAAGCTCGACGATCCGGAGCGGCACCTCGTGCGGGAGCCGGTGGATCTCACCCAGCTCGTCGAGCGGGTGGCGGGGCGCCACGAGCCGCTCGCGCGGGCCAAGGGACTCTCGCTCGACTTCGCGACGCCGGACTCACCGGTCGAGCTGACCGGAGACCTGACGTTGCTCGAGCAAGCGGTCGGCAACCTGGTCCACAACGCGGTTCGCTACAACGACGGCGGCGGTCACGTCGCGGTGCTGCTCGAGGTCGCCGACGGTCGCTTCGAGATCCGAGTGATCGACGACGGCCCCGGCGTCTCGGAGGCGGACCTCGCGCGCCTCGGCGAGCGTCGCTTCCGCAGCGACGAGGCGCGCACCCGCCGCCCCACGGGCACCGGCCTCGGCCTCTCCATCGCCCGCGACGTCGCCGAGCGCCACGGCCTCACCCTCGCCTTCGCCAACGGCGACCCCCACGGCCTCATCGCCACCCTCTCCGGCCCCCTACGCTAAGCGCGCCCTACGGCGACCTCTGCGCTAGGCGCGCGCTACGGGCGCTAGGCACGCTACGGGCGGGCGCTAGGCACGCTACGGGGACGATCGTCTTCTTTTGTATTCGTGTTCTGGAGAAACGCCAACGAATACATAGGCTTGCCCCGTAGACGCTGGGCGCGATCGTCTCCTTTGTATTCGTTTTCGAGCGCTAGGTGCGCGCTACGGGGACGATCGTCTTCTTTTGTATTCGTGCTCTGGAGAAACGCCAACGAATACATAGGCTTGCCCCGTAGACGCTGGGCGCGTTCGTCTCCTTTGTATTCGTTTTCGAGAGCCCGAAACGAATACAAAGAAGACGATCGTCCCCGTCAGCGGCGGAGCCGGAGCAGGAGGCGCCACGAGAGCAGGACGATCAGGGCGCTGGTGAAGAAAAGGAGCCCGACCACGGACGCGAAGGGGAGGCGCAGGAGGTGGAGCGCGACGAGGGCGCCGGCGACGTAGGTCAGCCGGTGGAGTGGCTTCCAGACCTTGATGCGCTTGGTGGCGGCGAAGCTCGTCACAAGGAGCAGGACCAAGATCAGCGTGGCGAGCAGTCCGGCGCGGTAGGTGGGCCAGGTCCACAGCGCGTCGAGCGCGTCACGCACCGGACCGCCGAGCGCGATGCCGAGGTGCACCAACGCCGACACCGCGGCGCCGACGCCGAGCGCTCGTCGCCATCGCTTCACTCGCTTGGCGTCGCCGCCGTGGCCGACCGGGCTCGCCGCGAGGCTCGCGAGGAGGAGCCCAGCGGCCACCCAGCCGCTGACGCGCGAGAGCCCGACCCAGCTCGCAGCGGACCAAGCCGTCCAAACCCACGCGGCCCCACCGGCGACGGCCGCGAGCCCGAGCAGCGAAACCCAGAGCGCCAGGCGCTTCACAGCGACTCCAGGAAGGTCACGAGCGCGTCGAGGTCTTCCTCGGCGAGCGACTCGGTGTCGCCGTGGCGCCCGCCAGCTTCGTCGAAGACGCTGCGGAGGGTCGGGGCGCGACCATCGGCGAGGAAGGGCCCGCGGGTGCCGACCGAGAGCAACGAAGGCACGTCGAGGCGCTCGTCCGACGCGAGGGTGTCACTCTCGGGGAAGAGGCTCCCCTGAGGGACCGACGCCAGCGAGGTGAACGCGGGAAACGCGTGGCAGGTCGGGCAGCCGGCACGGACGAACACGTCGAGCCCCTCGCGCACCCGCTCGAGTGGCGGGTCCTTCGGCGGATGTCGGGGGAGGGCGCGCACGAACGCGTCGAGCGCTTCGCCGCGGCCGGCCTCATGACGCAGCCAGCCACCGAGCAGGGTGGTGGAGAGGTGGGTGAGGTCGGCGATGCGGGGATAGCTCCCGTCGCGCAGGTAGGGCGCGGTGCCCGCGACGCCGCGCACGGTCAGCGTGGGGGCCAGCCGTCGGCCGCCGATGTTGCGCATCACGTGGTCGGTGTCGGCGTGCAGGTGGCAGCTCTGGCAGGCCACGCCGGAGCGCGTCGCCTCGTAGAAGCTGTGCTCGCCGCGGAGCCGGAGCGCCTGCGCGGAGGTCCGCGCGTCCACGTCTTCGAGCTGCACCAGCTTCCGGAGCTCGCCCCGAACGAAGAGCCCGATCGCGCCCGCCAAGGGGCTCGAGACGAGCAGCGTTCCGTCGGCGAGGCGGGCCACCCCCTGCGGCGCGAGTAGTGGCGTGTCCGCGAGGTCCACGACGGCGGGCACTGGTGCGCCACTTCGGAAGACCTCGATCTCGTCGCTGCCCGCAAAAGCCACCGCGAGGGTCTCACCATGCGCGTCGATGGCCATGGGCGAGAGACCGCGATCGACGTCGCCGGCGGCAGCCTGTCGCGGCGAGCGCCAGGCGGTCGGTTGCCGCTCGGTGATGGTGGCGGTCCGAAGGTCGAGGGTGAGGAGCTGGTCCTGCACGAAGTGGTTGCCGAGGTGTGGCTCCCCCGGGCTGTAGTCAGTGACGGCGACCAGCACCGTGTCTCCATCGACGGCAGCCATCGCCACGGCCGGGCGGCCGAGGGGAACCTCGACGCGCTCTCGCCCCAGCACCACCAACGACGCCGTGCGACGGAGGCTCGCGACGCAGGCGATCCAGGTGCACACGATCTCGTCCGGCCCCTCTGGCAGGTCGGCGAGCCTCTCGGTGCCGGACTCGACCAAGAGCAGGAGTCCCGGGTCTTCGCCGCCGACCCCCATCACGAGTGACGTTCCGCTTCCCGATGGGACGATCGGTGCGTCGTTACCCGCCGCGATCGCGGTCCCATGCGCCAGCGGATGGGCCATCTGGGTCTCGCCAGACCTCGCGCTCATCATCGCGACCTGGTCCGCGCTCAGCACCGCGATGCCGTTGGCGCCCGGTCCTTCGATGAAGGCCAGGTCGATCGGGCGGTCGGCCGTGTCGTGGCTCGCGACGAACCCCTCGGCGTCCACGACCAGCAGCGTGTCCGTCTCCTCGCTGACCGCGGCGGCCAGCGTGCGGCTCGGGTTGGTGCGCAGTCGCCGCGGGTGGGCGGTAGGCACCACGCGCTCCACCGGTCGCCGTGCGGTCGCCTCGCCGGTTCGGATCGTGAGCGCCGCGGCCGTCAACGCGCCGTCGCGCCGGGGATGGTGGTCGACGCGGAAGAGCCCGTGCCCGAGCGCTTCCGCGTCGAGGGGCGCGTCGAACCCCGCGCCCTCCACGCTCACGGCGCTCGCGCCCGGCGCGTGCACGAAGAAGCGCTGCGGTCGATCCGTGAAGACCACGCCAGGAGCGATGGCGGGCGTCCGCTCCATCGCCCATCGGTCGCCGAGGTGCTCGGCGACCCCGAGCAACCCTTCGTTCTCCGCCAGCGTCGGCGCGCGCTCGACCGCGGCGCCCAGCGCGGGTCCGACGACCGCGACCGCGACCAGCCCGAGCCCGAGCGGCGGGAGCCGCAGCTCGAGCGCCCGTGGTCGAAAGCGCGCGACGAGGCCGACCACCACGAGCGCGGCGAGGTAGGCGAAGAGTGCCGAGGCGAGATCGGGGCCACCGAAGAGCGCCCACAGGGGCGCCGCGAGCCCGAGGACCCAGCCCTGGCGGGGCACTCTCATCGGCTCACGAACGCAGCTCGCCGGCCCGGAAGCGCCGCCCGAGCGCCGTGGCCAGGATCTCTTCGCGGCGCGCCCAGAGGAACGCGCGCCCGGCGGATTCGAGCGGCAGCCGCCACGCGCGCGAGGGACCGAGGTGGTTGCTCGAGAGCACGCTCAGCAGGAGCAGCCGCTGCAGCGGCGCCGGATCGACGCGGCCGCCGTTCGAGTCCTCGCCGAGCGCGAAGTGGGCGCCTGCGAGGAAGGTGTCGTCGCCGAAGGGCTTCTCCATCCAGCGGACGAGGATCGGTGAGTCGGTGCGCGCGTGGCAAGGCCGCGGCGCGACGAGGCGCGCGTCGCCGGTGCGCAGGTCGAGCTCGAGGCCCACGTCGAGGTCTTCCAGCCCGAGGCGGACGGTGCCGACGAAGGCCGTGGCGCCCCACCAGTCGCGGCGAAGGCGATCGAGGTAGCGACGGGTGACGGCGAGGACGTCGTCCTGTGAGAGCGGAGCGCCAGGGTCGAGCACGCTGGGCTCGGTCGCGGTCGTGGTGGACTCGCGGATGACGTGTGCCGGTGACCCAGGGCGGTCCACGCGGAGCATGCGCCCGACCGAGCCATGCGCGAAGCGAGCGTCGTGCGCGCAGCGTGCTTCGGCGGACGCGTGATCGATGAGGGACTCGTTCTGTTCGAGCGCGAAGCGCGAGCGGTAGCGATGGTAGGACGCGTAGGGGATGGCGACCGAGGATCCGAGCGCGTCGACGTTCTGGACCATGGCGCCCCAGAGCTGGTCCATCACGGCCTGCGCCGGGTCGTCGGTGAAGAGTCGACCGGCGTGGTTGTAGTTGAGGAGCACCACGTCGACGCGTCCGAGCCGCTCGCGGAGGCGTCGGACGGCCCCGAGCGGGAGGTTGCAGTCGTTGTAGACGAGCACGCGGAAGGGCCCGAGCTCGACGAGGAGCATGTTGTCGATGGCCGCCGTTGGAAAGCGCACGGCGTCGATGTGCTCGTCGCGCCAGCGCGTCCGCTCGCCGAGCGCCCGCACGTCCGTGAAGCCGAGGGCGCGGAAGCGGTCGACCATCGTGAAGTTGTGCGAGTCGTTGGCCAGCACTCGCACGTCCGGGTTTCGCGCGGCGAGCTGCGTCAGCGTGGCCGGGTGCAAGTGATCGCTGTGCCAGTGCGAGACCCAGAGATGCGTCGCGTTGGCCATCGCGTCCCAGGCCGTGTCGGGAGTCTCTCGCGCGAGCTCCCAGCCACCGCTGAAGGCGTGCCCGTCGAGCCAGGGATCGAGCAGCAACCGCACCGGTCCGTGCTCGAGCACCACGGCCGCGTGGTTGAGCACGGTGATGTCCAGCGCGGTGCTCATTCGGCGTCGGTCGACCCCTCGGCGGGGACGAAGCGGAGCGTCATCCGATCGCTCTCGCCGATCGCTCGCATCGCGTCCGCCGTCTCTTCGCTCCCGCGGAGCACGGGCGGCAGCGACCAGACGCCCTCGGGGTGGTCGTGGTCGTCGTTCGGGTTGGCATTGATTTCCGAGCGATCGTCCAGCCGCAGGCCGGCCTCTTCCGCCAGCCGGATGATGAACGCTTCCGAGAGGTAGCCCGCTTCGCCGGTCTCGGCTTCGGGGTGGTCTGCGGGCGCCCGGTGCTGGACGACTCCGAGCACGCCGCCCGGCTTCAGCACGCGCACGATGGCCCCGAGATACGCCGCGATGTCGTGGTCGCGCCGGACCCAGTTGTGGAACGTGCGCGGAAGGAGCACGAGGTCGACGCTGTCGTCGGGCACGCCGGTCATCAGGTCCTCGGCGTGGAGCTCCGCGCGCTGCACCTGGTCGTAGAGGCTCGGCTGTGCGTCCATCATCGCGTTCAGGTTGCGGACCATCTCGGGGAGGAAGCCTTCGCCTTCGCTCGAGACGTTCGCCACGATCATCTGGCCGCCGTCGCGCAGGTAGGGCGCGAGCACCTTCGTGTACCAGCCGCCGCCCGGCCAGATCTCGACCACGGTCGACGTGGGCGTCAGGCCGAAGAAGGCGAGCGTCTCCTTCGGGTGCCGGAAGGGGTCGCGAGCCCGCTCGTCGTCGCTTCGGTGTGGTCCGGCCAGCACCGCGTCGAGGTCGCCGCTCGGGAGGTGGAGCGCTTCCACCTCCGTGCTCTCGGCACCGGCGCCGTTGGTCTCGGGCGGGGGCTCGGAACCGCCACAGGCGATGGCCAGCGCGAGGACGGGGAGGGCGAATCGGTGGCTCATGGCCGCGGACAGTAGCGATTTCCGGGTTCGATGACACCCCGACGGCCGTGTACGTGCGAGTGGGCGCTTGTGTCCCTAGACGGGAGCCGGGCGGGCCTTAGACCCTGGTGTCCATGGACACTGCACCACTACACCACTCACCCGCGCTCCGGCGCTCCCTCGTGCTCTCGCTCGCGCTCGCCCTGCTCGGGCCCGCCTGCGGAGACGATGGCGTCTCCTCCGACGAGGATGCGCGAGCGGCCTACATCGGGATGGACGGCGTGATCGCCAAAGCGCTCACCCTCGGTATGCAGGGCTTCAACGAGGCCAGCAGCGCGAACATCCCGCCGCAGTCGGGCACCGGCGACGTCATGGGCACCATCGACATCACCGGTCAGGTCGACATGGGCGCGAGCGACAACAAGGGGATGCGGCTGAACATCGCCCTGCTCGAGTACCTCGACGAGATCCCCGAGCCGGACGAGGAGCTGATGATCGTCTACGACACCGATCCCGACGGCGAGCTCCCGTACCTCCAGCTCAGCCTCCGGAACATCCCGGACGGCACCATCACCGGCACCCTGACCGGCGACTTCCTCATGAGCGGCGACCTCGAGGGCGTCGTGACCCTGGACCTCTCGCTGAGCGGGAACATCGAGGACGACGGCACCGGCGGCGTCCAGCGCGTGGCCGGCAGCATCACGGTGACCGGCACCGCGACGAGCGCGGCCGGGACCTACGACGTGAACGTGACGATCTGAGTCGAGGGTCGGTCGTCGGCGTTCGGTCGTCGGTCGGCGATCGGTCGTCGGCGTTCGGTCGTCGGCATCGGCGTTCGGTCGTCGGAGTCGGCGTTCGGTCGTCGGAGTCGGCGTTCGGTCGTCGGAGTCGGCGATCGGTGTCGGAGTCGCCGATCGGTTCTCGGCGTCGGACTCTGTAGCCTCGCTTCGCATCGGCTTGCCTGCGGCAAGGGTGAAGGGAGCTGGCTCGTCCTGCTCATCTGAGGCTGCCCTCGTGGTCGGTGTAAGTAAACCCGACTCGCTGCGCTCGCCCCGCCTACGGCGGCTGACGGGGTTGACTGACCCCGCCCACGAGGGCGGGGGCCGGGTGCGCAGGACGGCGTGGCGGTCACGTCGTCGATGGCGCTCGAAAGGACCTCGTCCCTCATGCTCATCGTTCTTCAGCTCTCTCTCGAACTCGTGGCTCTCGTGCATCGCGACGTGATGCCTGAGGCTCGCGTCAATGATCCGGAGCTCGCGGACCAGCTGTAGACCTCGCGACCCGAGCCGAGCGCGACTCGGAAGTGATGCGTGCCTCGAGCTGCTGGTCGCCACGGGGGCCGTTCGAGCGGCTTCGGCCCCGAGTCGCGTGAGCTCAGCGACCGCGTCAACAAGATGCTCTATGGCCTGACGGCGAAGAAGGCGTCGTAGCGCGAAGCGCGAGACCCGCCGGGCTCAGTGCGCGGCGGTTCTCGTTCACGCGTTCAGGCCCCGACTCCGAGCCCGAGAACCGACCGCCGAGCCCGAGACCCGACCGCCGACTCCGAGACCCGACCGCCGACTCCGAGACCCGACCGCCGACTCCGAGACCCGACCGCCGACTCCGAGACCCGACGACCGACTCCGAGAACCGACCGCCGACTCCGAGAACCGACGACCGACTCCGAGACCCGACCGCCGACTCCGAGACCCGACCCCGAGCCTCAGTCGATCGCGATGCCGATCCGCTGACGCAGGTCCATGTAGGCCTGGCTCACGGAGTAGAGATAGAGCTCCTTGAGGCGCTCCTTCTGAGCGACCGCTTCGGGGGCGCTCGCCTTGATGACGGCGATGGCCATCTCGAGGTCGTTCGCCATGACGAAGCCGAGTCGGTCGGCGGTCAGGTCGACCGCGGCGATCCACTTCTTCATGTCGAGCTCCGGCGCCGCCGCCAGCAGCTTCTGCACGAGGCCGCGCAGGCGGTCCTGCTCGGTGGCCGACACGTTCGACGTGAGGGACTCGAGGCAGTCGTTGACCTTGGAGGTCAGCTTGCCGGGCACCGGGAACTGCGGGGTGGCCAGCTTGATCGCCGCGAGGAGCCACGCGCGCAGACCGCTGCCGGTCGGCACCAGGTGGCGAACGATGTGGCCGCCGCGGAAGTAGCTCAGCTGGCGCGCCGCCACGAAGGCGAGGGCCTGCGGCGGACCGCCGGCCATCGCGCCCTTGCCGACACCGATGGCGGGCGGGTCGGAGATGAGGAAGCTGAGACCGCCCGCGTCGTTCGGCCGCGCGTGGATCGGCGGCAGCTCGAGCTGCGCGACCGAGCCGACGTAGCCCAGCGTCTGGATCATCGCGGCGTCATCGCTCGCCGGATCGCGCGGCGTCGGGTCGACCTCGTACTCGCTCAGCGGCTGGGCGCGGCTCGCGACCACGGCCGGCATGACCGCCGCGAAGATCTGCGTGAGCAGCGGGTCCTGCGACGGGTGCACCAAGTGGTTGAACCAGATGTCCTCGCCGAAGAACTCCTCGGCCGCGGCCGGGTGCTTGGAGCGGTGCTTCTTGTAGAAGGACTCCTCCTCCGGGTCCGCCATGTTGAGGACCTTGAGGGTCTGGCAGACGCACCACGACTGGTCCGCGCGCTTCACGTCCGTGTAGAGCTGGCGCAGCGCCTGGTAGCTCTCCACGCGGTAGGGGCTCTTCCGGAGCAGCTGCGCGTGGACGTCCACCGCCTTGTGCAGGAAGCGCTTCGGGTTGGCCTCGTAGATCTCGGCCAGCATCTCCAGGCGCGCGCGGCCGTCGGGCGCGAGCTCCTGAGCCTCTTCGTAGGCTTCGGTCGCCTGCTTCAGATCCTCGAGCTTGTCGCGGTAGAGGTCGCCGAGCTGGTCCCAGAGGGCCGCGCGGTCCTCGGCGCTGGCGCCGTCCTCGCGGAGCCGATCGACGCGGGCGCGGTACACCTTCGCGAGCTCGCTCCAGCTCTCGCCCTGCTCCAGGCAGCCGACGAGCCCTTCGAAGGCCTTGGCGGACTTCGGGTCGTTCTCGAGCGCCTGCTCGAAGTAGTCGGCGGCCTCGTCGAGGCGACCGAGCTCCTTCCGCGCGATCGATCCGGCGGTCTGGTAGTACTTCGCGAGCTGGCGCTTGTCCTCGACCAGCTCCGCGATGCGGAGGATGACCTCGATGAGGCGCGACCAGTCACGGGTCTCCGAGTAGACCCCCATGAGCTTGGTCAGGAGGTTCCGATCGTCCGGCGTGATCTCGAGCGCCGCCACGTAGCTCTTGGCGGCCTTGTTGCGGTCGCTGAGCTTCTGCTGGAGCACGTCGCCGGCCTCGACGAGCAGCGCGTAGCGCTCGTCGTCGGGGGCGTTCTCCATCCGGCGGCGCATGACCGCCACGACCTTGTCCCACTCCTCGGCGGACTCGTGGATCGTCTTGATGGCCGTGAGCGGCGCGGGGTCGTCCGGTCGCAGGTCCGCGGCTTCCTCGAGGAGGGCCATCGCGTCCTTCGTGTCGCCCGCTCGACGAAGCGCCTCGCCTCGGCGGTAGAGCATCAGCCCCTTCTCGGGCACGGCGAGCTGGTCGCCCAGCTTCTCGACGAGCTCACGGTAGAGCTCGGCGGCCGCCGACGCGTCGCCACCCTCGAAGGTCACGTCCGCGAGCTTCTCGAGCACCTCGCGCTCGTCCGGCGCGTAGGCCTTGGCGTTCAGGAACGCGCGCTCGGCCTTCGCGTAGTCCTTCAGCTCGCGGAAGGTGTCGCCGGTGCGGATGCAGAGCTGCCGCGCGACCTCGTCGTCCATCTGGGTGGTGCGGGTGAGCAGCGGCTCGTAGAGCTCGGCCGCCCGCGCCCAGTCCTCGGCCTCGAAGGCCATGTCACCGAGGCCGCGCGCGGCCGGCGTGCAGGTCGGGTCGAGCTCGAGCGCGACGGTGAAGGCGTCGCGCGCCTTGCGAGCGTCGTCGAGGCGCTCGAGGTAGAGATGGCCGAGCTCCGCCTGGAGCTTGGCCTTCTGCGACGACCCGCTCGCCTGCGCGATCTCGCGGAGCAGCAGCTCGGCCGCACCGCTCGCGTCGCCACGGGAGCCGTACACACGACGCAGCGCGGCGGCAGCCTCGGCGTTGGTCTCGTCCGCGTCGAGGGCGAGCTTGTAGCGCTCGATGGCGCGGTCCTTGTCGCCCGACTCCTCGAGGAGTCGACCGGCCTCGACGTAGTGCTCCGCCTTCTTCTTCGCGTCGCTCTCGGACTGCGCGAGCTTGTCGACGGCTTCCACCGCTGCGGTCGCGTCGCCGAGCTGCGCCTTGAGGCGCGCCTGCAGGCCGAGGGCCTCGACGTTCTTCGGATCGATCTGCAGCACGTCGTCGCAGAGCTCGATCGCGCGCTCCGGCGCGCCGACGTCCTGCATCAGCGTGCGGGCGGCCTGTACCAGGAGGTCCGTCTTGCGGCCCTGGTCCTCGGTCGCGCGCGCGTGGTTCTCGAGCACGGTGACCAGGTCGTCGAAGCGGCCCACCTGCCGGTAGAGCCGGGCGAGGGCGGGACCGGCGGACTCGTGGCCCGGGGCGATCTCGACCACCTGCTCGTAGGCCTCGATGGCCTTCTCCGAGTCGACGAACTCCTCTTCCTGGATCGCGCCGATGCGCTCGAGCACGGCGATCTTCTGACGAGGCGTGGGCAGCACGTCGAGCTCGCGCTCGAGCACCGAGAGCAGCTCCTGCGAGTTGCCCTGACGTGCGTAGATGCGCTCGAGGCCCTTGAGCGCGTCGAGCTTGCGCGGGTCCTGCGTGAGTGCGGCCTCGTACTGGACCGACGCCTTCTCGAGGTCGTCGAGGCGGTCCTCGTAGAGCTCGGCGAGCTGCAGCTGCGCCTTGAGCTTCCGGTCACCGGCGGTCTGCTTCACGCGCTCGACGAGGAGCTCCGCGAGAGCCTTCCAGTCCTCGTTCTGCTCGTGAATGGTCGCGAGCGCGTCGAGCGCCTTCGGATGCGTCGGGTCGTCCTCGAGCACCTCGCGGAAGAGCGCGACCGCGCGGTCCTTGTCGCCCATCTTGTGGAGCACCGCGTGCGCGGCCTCGGCGCGGAAGTCGCGCGCGGCGGCGGGGTTGTTCGACGCGCCCGCGCGGGTCTCGAGCACCTGCACGTACTCCTGCCAGGACTGCGCGCGCTCGTAGAGCTCGATGGTCCCCTCGTAGGCGGCGTCGCAGCTCGGATCGAGCTGGATGGCCTGCGAGTAGCAGGGGATGGCGAAGTCGGGGCGCTTCAGCTGGTCGGCGTACCAGCGACCCATCAGCACGTAGAGCTGCGTCGCCTCGCTCTGGCTCTCCGGGTCCTGCACGGCCTCGGCGAGCATGGTGAGCACCTCGTTCCAGCGCTCCTGCTGGCTGCCGCACAGACGCTCGATCGCGCGGGCGGTCTTCTCGTCGCTCGGCTCGTCGGCCAGCGCCTGGGTCCACGCCACGAGCGCGTTCTCGGGATCCTCGAGGCGGTCCTCGTAGAGCTCGGCGATCTCGCGGAGCACGCCCGCGCGCTCGGCGGTCGACTCGACCATCTCCACGCGCTCGAGGAGGAGCTCGGCGAGCCCCTCGTGGTCGCCTGCTTCGCGCTTGAGCTCCTCGAGACCGCTCAGCGCGATGTCGTCGCTCGGGTCGAGCTCGCGGAGCTTCTCGTAGGTGGCGGTCGCTCCGGCAGCGTCGTCCTGCTCGGCTTCCTGGATGCGGGCGATGCGGAAGAGCAGCCCCTTCTTGTCCTCGTCGCCCTCGACCTTGCCGAGCGCCTCTTCGTAGAGCTCGACGGCCTTGGCCCACTCGCCGGCGACGCCGACGACCTTCTCGAGCTCCGACGCGGCGTCCTCGCTGGTCGGGTCCTTGCGGATGGCCTCGGCGGCCTTGTCGAAGGCCTTCTGGTCGAGGTCTTCCTTCTTCTCCGACGCCTTGGCGATGGCCACCATCGCCTTGCGCAGCTCGTCGGCCGAGCCGTAGCGATCCATCGGATCCTTGGCGAGGGCCTTGAGCACCAGGGCGTCGACTTCCTTGCTGACCCAGCCCTTCGGCGCGTGCGTCGAGGGCGGATCGGGCTCGCGCTCGATGTGCTGCGCGATGACGTCGAAGGCCGAGGAGCCGTCGAAGGGCAGGCGGCCCGAGAGCACGTGATAGAGGAGCACGCCGACGACGTAGACGTCGCTGCTGGCGCTGATGGCGTCGCCGCGCGCCATCTCGGGCGCGATGGCCTCGGCGCGACCGAACACGCGGAGCGCGCCGATGGCGTCGGGCTTGGTCGCGCCGGCCGCGAGGAGCTTCTGCGCGCCGCCGTCGACGAGCACGCCGGTCGGCTCACCGCGCGAGCCGTCCTCGCGGGTCGGTCGGGTGATGAAGACGTTGGACGCCTTCACGTCGCCGTGGACGAGACCGTGCTCGTGCAGGCCGGCCAGCGCCTTCAGGATGCCGGCGAAGATCGGCCGAGCCTCGTTGAAGTGCATCGGGCCGACGCGTTCGACGCGCGCCTCGAGGGTCTGGCCGTCGACGAACTCGCTCGCGACCCAGGGCCGACCGTCCTCGAGAATGCCGCAGTCCAGGATCTTCGCGACGCCGGGGACGTCGGCGCGCTTGAACGCGCGCTGGCCGGTGAGGTAGCGGCGCACCGCGGAGCGGTCCTGCGCGAGGCTGGAACGGATGACCTTGATCGCGCCGCGAACTCGGTCGTCTCCTTCGCCCTGCTCGCCGAGGTAGACCTTGCCGAGGCCACCGGCGCCGACCTTCTTGAGCACGCGGAAGCCACCGAGGTCGCTGCCCGGTTCGAGCTCGTTGCCGACGCGCACGTCGAAGATCTGGGCGAGCGCGTTCGACTTCTTCCCGAAGAGCCGAATGGCGTCCGCCAGCGCTTCGAGGGCCGCGTCGCTCGCGGCCTTCTCCACGAGCGCTCGGGCGAAGGCGCCCTTGCCGTTCGTTTCTCCGACGTCGGCTGGTGGGTAGCCCATCAGCTCGTTGGAGAGGGTGGTCATTTCATCGAGCTCGAAGAGTCTCTCGAGCTCGCCGCGAAGGAGGTCGGTAGTGGTCGTCATCAGGCGTTTTTTTTCGCGGGCGGACCCGCGGGAGCGCGGATGGTACAGGCAGTGCACCCGATCATCCATGCGACCTTCCGCACACCATTCGGTGACGTCGGAACGGCGTGAGATGACACACGAAACGTGTTTCGACTGTTCCCCCCGATGGGTGCGGTTCCGTTTCGTATTCTACGTACGATGGAATCTGCCACCCAGGTTCTGTCACTATGAGTGCAGATCTCACACGATGGGGGGGCCATGGGCGAACGACCGAGGGACCGGGGGGTCCTTGCGCGACAGCTGAAGCGACAGCGCAGGAAAGCCAGACTGACACAACGCGACCTGGCGGAGGTGGCCAACCTCTCGCCGGAGTTCGTGAGCCGGATCGAGCGTGGGGTGACCAGCCCGTCGTTAGAGACCTTCTTACGACTGTGTCAGTCGCTGTCTTGCACGCCGAACGACCTTCTGCTGCCAGACGCCACCGATGTGGTGGCGAACTTCGGTGACCGACTGCGGGGCAGCGACCCGGAGACGGCCCGCCGCGCCATTCACGCGGCCGAGGCCATCCTCGCCTACTCCGGCGACGACTGACCCGGGGCGGGCGAGCTTCGCCGGTTTTTTGACCGCGACCGGCGTCATCTGATCCAACGGAGATCGAGAAGCACTTCGATAGGTGCTTCGTGAGGCGCACGGCGCCCGGGAGATCGACGATGGAGATCGGCAGCGAAGGACACGAGACCACGGAGCCCCGCTCGACCTGCGAGGTCTGCCAGCGGTCGTTCCAGCCGCGGTTCCGCTATCAGGTCCGCGAGGAAGAGGGGCGCTACGTCTACATCTGCTCGCAGGTCTGCCAGCGGCGGCTCCTGTCCGGACCGGGTCGCTGCGAGTGCAGCGTCTGCGGCACGGACTTCGAGCTCGAGTACCCCTTCCAGGCGGTCGTGCACGACGGGGTCCGCGCCTACTTCTGCACGACCGAGTGTCGCTCGCGGCTGAAGAGCCTCCGGCCGGATGCGCCGCGACCGGCGCGACGCATCGCGGTCTTCAACCACAAGGGCGGCACGGGCAAGACGACCACCGCGGTGAACCTCGCCGCGGGTCTCGCCGAGGCCGGTCGGCGCGTGCTCCTCATCGACTGCGACGGGCAGGGCAACGTCGGCGCGTCCCTCGGCATCCGGGGGGAGAAGACGCTCTACCACGTGCTGGTTCAGGGCGTCTCCGCGGCCGAAGCGGCCGTCCCCGTCCGACACAACCTCGACGTGCTCACCTCGAACGAGCTGCTCGCGTCCGCCGAGCTCTACCTGGCGCAGCGCCCGAACCGGGACCGCATCCTGCGCGAGCGCCTCGGCGACCGCGTGCTCATGGCCGACGGCCCCGACACCGAGGGCTACGACGTGGTCGTGCTCGATTGCGCGCCGGCGCTGAGCCTCATGAACCAGAACGCGCTGGTCTACGCCGACGGCGTGGTCGTGCCGGTCGCGTGTGACTACCTCTCGCTCATCGGCGTCAAGCAGGTGCTCAAGACGATCAAGGGCGTGCGCGAGCACCTCCGCCACGACGTGCGGCTGCTCGGTGTGCTCCCCACCTTCTTCGACGTGCGCAACCGCATCTCGAACGACGCGCTCAAGGCGCTGCACAAGCGCTTCGGGGAGCGCGCGCTGCCGCCGGTGCGGATCAACACGAAGCTCCGCGAGGCACCGAGCGCGCGGCAGACCATCTTCGAGTACGCGCCGGAGAGCCACGGCGCGAGCGACTACAGCCGGTTGGTGCAGACGCTGGACGAGACCCTCGCGCCGGCGCCGGTGCGGATGGCGGGATGAGGAGAGGACGATGAGCCACGACGACTCGAGCGCGCGCAGCGCGATGGACGAAGCCCTCGGCGACGAGGTCGACGAGGTCCTGCGCGACACCTTCTACACGGCGCCGAAGGCGCTCACGCCGAAGAAGAAAAAGAAGAAGGCCGCGCAGCCCGATCACTACAAGGTCATCTGCATCAGCATGTACCTCGATGACCTGGCGCGCCTCGACGACAAGGTCGCCGACCTGAAGGCGAGCGGGCACCGCAAGATGAGCCGAAGCGCGCTCATCCGCTTCGCGCTCGACCAGGTCGACCTGAGCAAGCTCCCGCCGAGCTACTGACGGGTGCTTCGGAGGTCGTGCGAACCTCCCCCGTGTCCTCGGGTGAGTGTCCGCACACTACTCGTGAGGGAGGAGGGGGCTTTTGGTGACGTTCTGGTCGGTCTCACGACGGAACGGCAACACGAAGGCCCTGTGTGCCAACGTCACGTGAGACAGCCCTCGCTGGCTTTCTCTTACCGAAGGGCGGAGAATGGAATCCGCACTG
>JAEPMI010000016.1 GCA_017644045.1 Deltaproteobacteria bacterium | reverse complement strand
ACCCCGGGCACCGTCGCCGTGCCCCTCGCTTCATAGAAATCAACTCACCCGTGTCTCAAACTCGTTGACACATTCCGCGACGGACGGCGTACCGGAAGGCGTTCTTGGCGCCATGGCATCCTCTCGTGAACGAGATCTGGCTCTTTGCCCTCGCCGATGCGCAGCGGGTCACTGGTGTGTCGATCCACATGAGCAAGCTCGTGGTGACCCACCACCATACTGACGTTACGCCGTCCCACCCCAACCTGCCCGAGTTCACCCGTCGGCTTCACTCGGATGTCAGCGGCGCGATCAACGAGCTGCTTCTCGAGCTCGGTTACGAGGCACCAGGGCAGATCTGGGACGGGAGGCAGCCGCACTACCTCCGGCTGCTGGATGCGTCGGCTCAGATGAGTCAGCTGACCTACGACTACGTGAATCAGGTAGCGGCTGGATTGGTGGAGCAGCCGGGCCATATGCCAGGTCGTCAGCTCGAGTACGGTATGTGGGCGACGGATGGGCTCTCAGTGAAGAAGCCGCCGGTCTACTTCGGGCGGGACAGGGCGAGTGAGCTCCAATGCAACCCGGAAGCGTCGCCGGAGATCATGCGTGCCTTCGATGGGGATCTGCACGGGGCGATCCATCACATGAGGAGGCTCGCGCGGCAGGGGGTGAGTGAGGTTCGCGGCGTACGTAGGTTCCCTGCTCTCGGTGCTCAGAAGCTCAAGCGCCTACATCCCTACGACGAGCCTCGCTCGGCCGCAGAACCAAAAGGCCAGAGAGTGCCGACGTTTCGTGTCGGTGCCTCCGGCGCCGTTGGTCGAGAACGACGCATTGCGGCGGCGTTGGAGACCAGAACGTTTCGACGGGAGCATGCCGAGGTCCGCCATTCCAACCTCAGCGGAGAGGCGAGAGCGTTTCCTTACGGCACCTATGGGCAAAGGGTCTTCCATGGTTCGGATGTGGCCGAGCCGTACGACGACGCGCTCTTGGCGCACCCTGGGGCATTGCTCCACGAGGTCATCGAGGAATTGAGGGGTGCGGATGCGCCCCGACCGGTCGACCGGGCAGCGGTCGTGGAGGAGGCACGGGCGGACGTGGTCGACGGCGCGGCCGCAATGGTCGAAGCCAGCGAGCTCGACTATCGACGGTCGGAGCCGGCGGAGGCATCGGACAGCGCTCGGCCGATCGTGACCCGGCACCAGAACGACCCACGGTCGAGCGTGCAGGGCAACCCGCGGCGAATCGTTGTGCGCCGTGACGTTCGGCGAGGGCGGCCGAAGAAGCGTCGAGGCTCGGACCCACCCTCCGAGTGACAGACGCAGGGCGCTCCGCGCGGTTCAGACGGCCTGGGCCGCGCACACTTGCGTCTCCGCCCCCTGTTCTTGCTCGGTAGGTGCCTGATCCCTTCGCTCATCGGTGGATCTCGGGAGTCGGGCGGACCAACTTGGGCTTCCGGTCCCCGAAGCCTGGTTCTCCGAGCCCGGGTCCGGCGCCTCGTTCCCTCCGATCAGGGTGCGCACCCCGGGCCCCTCCGATCTCGCGGACCCCGGGCCCCTCCGATCTCCCCACGCGTCGCACGGGGGTCATCGCACCCCAGGAGGTTCGCGGCTCCGCTGGGGGCTCGGTCGCCATGTCGGGGCGACGGTGCCGGGGGCGGGGTTCGAACCCGCAAGTGCCGAAGCACGAGCGATTTTAAGTCGCCTGCGTATGCCAGTTCCGCCACCCCGGCCGAGGTTGGAGGGTGCCCTGAAAGGCACGAGGTGCCCATAGCACGTCGGTTTTTTGACCCCACACGCTTCGATGAGCCATTCCACGACTACACCGGCGTCCGGGCGTGGACGTCGAACCGGGAGGACCGATGGATCACCGCGACCAGCTGATGGACACCTTGAAGACCCTGCTTCGCGACGTGCTTCGTGCGCGCTTCGATGGCGCCGCGTACGCGAAGCTCGCTCGAGCGCATGGCTATGCCGATGGCTACATGCGTGCGCTTCTCGACGCTGGGTTGGTCGAGCAGAAGGAGCTCCTCGACATGGTGGGTGCTGAGCGGCGTCGCTTCGTGGACGAGGCGCCCGCGACCAAGGCTGCCTGACCGGCCGATGTGCGACCCCGGAGCAACCGGGGGGCGCTTAAAGGTGTGAAGCCCCGGCAACCGGGGGACGTTAAAGGTGTGAAGCCCCGGCGAGGTCGCCGGGGCTTCGTTCGTTTGGAGCCGGGTGTCGTCAGTCGATGCTGACGACCCGAACCCCGTTGCCTCGGCTGTCCTCCGAGTCGTTGCGCCACCAGGTGGCGACGAACGACGTGCCTCCCACCAGCACCTGGTCGGTGAAGAAGCCCGAGAAGTCACCCTCGTCCGCGACCGACAAGGTCCAGCTGCCGTCCCCGCCGCGTCGCGCGAACATCGCCCGACCCGCCGTGGCGTCCTGGTAGGCCACCCGCACCTCGCCGCCGTCGGTCACCACGACGGCGCTGTCGTCACCGATGAGGTGCCGACCGTCGTCGTGCATGGTCGTGCCGTCGGTGGTGCCGTTGTCGACGATCTCCGTCTCCACCGTGCCACCCTCGATCCGCGCGTACCGCAGGTTCTCTTCGGCGCCGTCGACGTAGGTCACGTGCCACACGTCCGAAGCGTCCACCGCGAGGCTCGCGCCGATGCCGGAGTCGCCGATGAAGCTGTCCCCGACGCCGTAGCCGTCGATGAGGAAGGGCTCGCCCCAGGTGCCGCCGCTCTCGGCCGAGCCCCAGAGGTTGCCCTCGGTGCGGTCGTACCAGACCAGGCCGAGGCCCGTGCTGGTCTCCGCGAGCGACGCATACAGACCGACCGCCTCCGGATGGGCCTGGACCCAGTCCTCGGTGAAGGTCGCCTGGCAGCTCCCGCCCACGCACGCCTCGTCCGAGCCGCACTCGCCGCAGTCACTGCCGGTCGTCATGCACATCCCGGTCTCCACGCAAGCCGCCCCATCCGGGCAGAGCTCGAAGCGACAGGGAATGGCCTTCGAGAGCACCTCGCCGACCGTCCAGTCGCTCGCCCCGGCCGGGACGCCGCTCGCGGTCGCCACCCGAACCACGCCCGTGGGCTGACCCGGGGTCTCGGTCGCGTTGATGACGGCCATGTACGCGACGGCCACGCCGCTCGAGGTGGCGATGAGCGAGGCGTAGCGTCCGGCGTTTCCATCCTCGTCCACGGTGTGCACCGCCCAGCTGCCGCCGGGGGTGCCGCTCGCGAACTTCAGCGCGCCGTTGGTCTGGTCGTAGTACGCGACGTGAACCTCGCCGCCGGCCACGATGACCGAGGCCCAGCGACCCACGTCGTCACCCGGCGCCGAGACGCCATCACGCCAGCCAGGCTCGTTCGTGACCGGACCGTCCGGGGCACCGTCCACGATCTCCCAGTCCACGACCTCGGCCGCGGAGTCCCACACACCGACGACGAGGTCGCCGTAGCGCGTGCGGGGCGGGTTGCCGGGGCTGTACCCCGCGAGGACCAAGCTGCCGTCCTCCTGCGATGCCATGTCGAGGTGGGTCGCCAGCAGACCCGGGTCGAGCGGCGGCCGCGGACCCATGTCCTCCGCGGGCATCATCATGTCGCCGTCGGCGGTCGGATCGTCGTCTCCGCCGCCGCCGCAGTCACAGCCGCCGAGGGCGAGCGCGAGCGGCAGCAGGAAGTTCAGGAAGAGAAACGTACGGCCACGAGGACCGCGCGCCTCCTTCCGAGCCGGTCGCACGCCTCCCGTCCGCCGCCGCCAGACGAAGAACACGGCGAGCATGAGCAGCGCGGAGAACGGCGCCTTCGAGGAACCCTCGCCCTCGACCGCGCAGTCGCAGCCGCCGCCGGCCGGGTTCGGTCGACCGCGAATCAGGGCGGAGGAGGTGCTGCCGACGTTGCCGGCCTCGTCCTTCACCTCGACCTCGATCTCGCCGACCGGGAGGGTGCCCAGGTCGCCCTGACGGGTCCACTCGCTCCACTCCGTGCCGCCGATGGCGCGGTAGCGAACCAGCAGATCCTCGTTCTTGGTCACGACGTCCCAGGCCACCACGGTGGTGCCACCGTCCGCGGCGCTCTCGAGCTCGAGCTCCGGCGCCAGGATGTCCACGATGAGCTCCTGGAAGGCGGGGCTGTCGTCCACCGAGTTGGGCTCACCCGCGATGCGGGCGCGCGCCTCGATGGTGTGCTTCGCCTGGAAGAGCAACGCGGTCTCGTCGTCGAGGACGATCTCGGTGTCCGTGGTCCAGCGCGACCACGGCATGCCGTCGACGCGCACGCTGTACTCCACCTCGGTATCGAGCGGTACGTCGAGCGCCTCGACCTGAAGGGTCACGCGCGGCATCTCGCCCTGGCCCAGCGTGTCGAGCGCGAGCGAGGTCGGGTCGATCTCGGCGTTCACGATCTGCATCCGGGTGTCGAGCTTCGCCGTGAAGGGCGAGGGCGCGACGGCCAGGTTCGCGAAGATCGAGAGGAAGGCCTCGCCGTCGTCGGTGATGCCCTGGATGCCGCCGTCCGGAATGTCGAGCTGCAGGCCCATGATGTCCGGCAGGTCGATGGCGCCGATGCCGCCCGCGAACATGCCGATGGCGGTCTCGAGCACGAGGCCCATCGAGGTCGCCAGGGTCTCCGGGTCCTCACGGAGGAGGTCCTCGGTGTTGAAGACGCGGCCGGTGCCCTCGGCGGGCGCCAGCTCGACGATCTCCGGGATCAGCTGACCACCCTCCGCGCGGAGGTTGATGCCGATCCGAAGGTCGGCCTCGTAGGTCATGAAGCGGATGAAGCGCTCCGAGCTGTAGACGTAGAAGTCCATCTGCATCTGATCGAGCGCGATCTGCAGGATCGGATCGTCCTCCGTGCCCGCGCCGATGGTGAAGTCGGGCGGGGTCTGCGGCCGGAGCGCGATGCCGAGCGGCGCCGCGTCCTCCGGGAAGACCAGGCGACCGAGGCTCTGCACGACCAGCGAGAAGAGGCCGGTCGAGAGCTCCTGTGCCAGGTTCGTTCCCGCGCCGATGCAGAGCAGGCCGGCGTCGTACATGCCGTAGCCGGCGTGGTCGAGGAACGACTCCGCGAGGCCGATGCCGAGGTGCGGGTCCGTGGCCAAGCCAGGCGCCGAGTTGCCGCGGAAGGTGTCCACCCGGGGGATGGTCGGAAGCGGCGGGGGATCGATCGCCGGGACACACGGGTTGTGCGCGGGGGTCACGGAGAAGTCGGCGTTGGTGCCGATGAAGCCGCCGTACATGAAGAGGCTCATGCCCTCGTTGACCGCCTCACCGTCGCCGCCGGACGCCAGGAGGAACTGGCCGGGGGCGTGGGTGCCGGGCGAGATGCTGCCGAGGAATGCCGCGCCGAGGTCGCCCTCTCCGTCGGTCCCCAACAGGAGCGGCACGCAGCGGCCGCCGCCGGTGCAGGTGCCCGAGCCGTCGGCGGGACCGAAGCGGCAGGTGGAGTCGGGGTCCGCCGGGTCGTCCGAGCAGGTGCCGGTCGGGCAGCCATACTCGGTCGTGGTGGTGCACAGCTGATCGTCGAGCACACCCTGGAGCAGGTCGCCGACCTGGCCTTCCACCTGGTCGACGATGATGCCGCTCAGCAGGCCCGCGAGGGCGCCGACGAGGCCACCGTCGCCCTCGATGTCGATGTCCTCGTCCTCGAGCGACCGGCCCTCTTCGAGCTGGGCATCGGATACGACGAGTCGCGTGTAGCCATTGCGCGCGAGCTCGGTCTCGGTCTCGAAGGTGATGGTGGCGGTGATGCCGACATCCGGCCGGCTACCGGCGCTGGTATCGATGGTGGCGAGCACGCCGCCGCCGCAGGCCCAGTGCTCCAGGCGGATCGGGAGCGCACCGAGCGAGCAGTCCCCCGAGTCGTCACAGCGGAACGTCTGCAACCCCAGCCGAATGGTGGCCAAGAGCTGGTTCGGCGCGCTCGGGTCGAGGATCAGCTCCTCGATCTCGCCGTTGATGGCGCAATCGCTGTCTGGGCACACGATGATGTCCGGCTCGCAGATGGTCAGGTCCGCGCTCGTCTCCGTGCGTGGGATGTCGAACTGGAGCCCATCCGGGAGGAGGAGGGTGACCAGATCGTTCGAGTTGCTCTCGATGAAGTCGATGCCGCTCGACGTCAGGCGGACCTGGGCCGAGTTCGACACTCGTTCTTCGATCGGGAAGCCACCCGGAATCGGCGAGACGCCGCACTCCTCGCAGCCACCGCATCCTCCGCCGCCGCAGGCGACCAGGAAGAACGCGACCAGTGACCACTGGAGGCTCTTCAGCAGGCTCGTCGTCCAGCTCTGGGCGCTGTAGCCCATGAAGCTGGGCGATTTCGCCGGCTTACACTCGTTGCACGTCGCCTCGTCGCAGGACGAACGTCCCCGAAAACCCGAAAGCTCCGACATCACACACCCTTTCTCTACACACCCAAGCTCGGTTAGGTGTGCACAGCCTACCGGTCGGTCGGGGCTTCCGACAACCTCGACGGTGCGGATCGCAGCGAATGACAGGTCCGCAGGGGGAGACCCCTTCTCGTTCGACGGCCCTTAACGGACGAAGCCCACTCCGAGGAGCGGGCTTCGTCCCAGGTGCGACCCGAGGGCCGCCATCGGTCACTCGATCTCGACGCCGGCGGCGGCGAAGCCGCCCACGATGCGCCAGGCGTTGCAGTCCCCCGTGGCCGAGAAGTCGCAAGCCGCGCAGGTCCCGTCGGTGCAGAGACCGTCGGGCGGGAAGCGCCAATCACCGGTCGCGTCCGCCTCGCAGTCACTGCCGCTGATGAGGTTGCAGATGGTGGTGCCCAGCTGCATCACCGGCGTCGCGATGGCGTCCTCGACGGTCACGAAGGTGACGACCTGGCCGCCGGTCTCGTAGTTGTTGAACGCCGCGCGGTCGTTGATCCGCTCGCCGATGCAGCTGCGCTCTTCGGAGAGGGTCGCGCTGACCACCTCGAAGCTGGTGAGCGGCAGCTCGGTGTCCAGGTTCACACCAGCCTCGTCGAAGATGGGCACGCTGAAGGCGCCCGGGACGGGGTCGGCGCTGAAGGTGTCACCCGAGAGCGTCCCCTCGATCATGATCGGGTTCCATCGGTCGGGGTCGCCGCCACCATCGGTCGGCGCGATGCCGTCGACGAAGGAGTAGGTCCCGGCGCTCTCGTTGTACTGGCCGTAGCCGGTCAGCACCGTCACGTCGGTCCCGCTCACGGTGACCTGCATGAGCCAGTTGAAGGTCTCGCGCTCGGCCGACTGAGCCAGCAGGTTCAGCACGGCGCCGCTGGTCAGCGCGCTGCCCGTCGGCTCGTCGATCTGCAGGTTGGTCACGCGGAACTCGGGCATTTCCTGCCGATCCGCGTTGGAGACGCGCCAGCAGCACGGCGGCATCTGCTCGTCCGGGTTCGGGGCGTCCGTCGGGCATGCGACGCAGCGGTGGCCGGTGATCACGCCGCCTTCTTCTCGGTCGAAGCAGCGCTCGGTGGCCGCGCAGGGGTCGTCGGCGCAGGAGACGACCGGCCCCATGTCCGCACCGGTCATGGTGTCACCGCCGTCGTCGTCGCCACAGCCCGTCAGGGCCAATCCGGCGAGTCCGAGACTCACCGCAAGCCAGCCAAATCGATTCATTCCAGTCCTCATCCTCTTCTCGGGTTGGTGAACCCCTACACACGCGAGCTCCCCGCACACCCGGGGAGTAAGCGGCCCGCATGGTGTCACGGGTGTGAGAAATCTACCAGTCGCTGGAACTCCTTCACCCGTGCCTCGACCTCGTCCTTGGACAGCTCGAGCAGGCGCGCGGGGCCGACTCCTTCGACGCAGAACGAGGCGAGGGCGGAGCCGTGAATCACGGCGGCGCGGAGGGTCTCCGGCTCGGTGCTGTCCTTGCTCGCGACGTAGCCGAGAAAGCCACCGGCGAACGAGTCACCGGCACCTGTCGGGTCCTTCGCCTCGAGAAGGAATGCGGGCGCGCTGAACACGTCTTCACCCGCGAAGAGCCAGGCGCCGTACTCACCCTGCTTGATGATCAGGGTCGAGGGACCCATGTCGAGGAGCTCCCCCGCGACGTGGATCAGGTGGTGGCGGCCCGAGAGCTGACGAGCCTCTTCCTCGTTGATCACGAGCACGTCCACGCGCTTCAGGAGCTTCTTCAGACTCTCGAGCGCCCCGTCGATCCAGAAGTTCATCGTGTCCGCGATGACCAGCTTGGGGTTGCGGATCTGGTCGAGCACCGAGAGCTGCAGCTCGGGCGCGATGTTCCCGAGCATCACGTAAGGCGTGTCCCGGAAGGCCTCGGGGATCTTCGGGTCGAAGTCCGCGAAGACGTTCAGGTCCGTCGCGATGGTCTCCCGCGAGGTCAGATCGTCGGTGTAGCGCCCTTCCCAGTGGAAGGTCTTGCCCTCGGCGACCTCGAGGCCGCTGGTGTCGACACCACGCTCGCGGAGCTGGTGCACGATCGCGTCGGGGAAGTCGGTCCCGACCACGCCGACGAGGTTCACCCCCGTGTAGAAGGCGCCGGTGAGGCTGGCGAAGGTGGCGGAGCCGCCGAGCACGCGCTCATGGGTTCCTTGGGCGTTGTGAATCGTGTCGAGGGCGAGGGAGCCGACGACGAGCATGTCAGTCATGGGAAGTGATGGAGGGGCTCGGGTGGTCGTTCACGCGACGGAAGCGTCGCGAAAGTCTGCTCAGAGGTACTTGCCGATCAGCGGCTCGAGCTTCTTGCGCGCCTCGTCGCTGATTCGATCCGGGGCGGTCATCACGGCGTGCGCCATGGCGCTGCTCGCCGGGGACTGCGCGGGATCGGGGATGCGGGTGGCGACGGCGCGGAGGATGTCCTTGGCGGTCGCGATGTTCTTCCGCATCACCTCGAGCACGGCCTCGACGGTCACGCTCGCGTGGCCCTGGTGCCAGCAGTCGTAGTCGGTCGCCAGCGCGAGGGTAGCGTAGGGAAGCTCCGCCTCCCGCGCGAGGCGGGCCTCGGGCAGGTTGGTCATGCCGATGACGTCGACGCCCCAGCTGCGGTAGAGGTTCGACTCGGCGCGGGTGGAGAACTGCGGCCCCTCGATGCAGACGTAAGTCGCGTCGCGGTGCACGGTGGCGCCGACCTCGACCGCCGATGCGTAGAGCGCGTTCGCCAGGGCCGCGTCGACCGGCTCCGCGAGCTCCACGTGCGCCACCACTCCCAGATCCTCGAAGTAGGTGCTGGGCCGGTTGCGGGTCCGGTCGATGAACTGGTCCACGACGACCATGTCGCCGGGCGCGATGCTCTCCTTCATCGAGCCCACGGCGGAGACGCTGATGACCTGCTCGGCGCCGAGCTGCTTCAGGGCCAGGAGGTTCGCCCGGAAGTTGATCTGATGGGGCGGGAAGCGATGGCCGCGACCGTGTCGCGGGAGGAAGAGCATGCGGGTGTCGCCGATGCGCCCGGAGACGACCTTGTCCGAGGGCTCACCGTAGGTCGTGCCGACCTCGTGCTCCTCGACGCCCTCGAGGCCCTCCATCTCGTAGAGGCCGCTTCCCCCGATCACTCCGACCGTGCGCTCGCTCATCTGATCCTCGCTCCTGGGCCCGGGGACCCGGGCGGCGGGGTTCCCTAACACGGCCCTGGGGGGTGGTCGACCGTTGCCGGGACCCGCGAAGGCCTCAGTCGCCGTCCGAGTCGGCCTTCTTCTGCTTCTTGCGCTTCTTCGCGGCCTTGTCGGCCTTCTTCTGCAGATCGGCGTCCAGCTTGGCCAGCTCCGTGCTCCGGAGGATGAGCGCCAGCGCGACCAGCGCGACCAGCACCGCCATGGCGACTTGCCCCAGCAAGGGGATCCCGGGCAGGACGCCGGTCAGTACGAGGGCAACGCCCACGCCGGGGAGGAGCGCGACCCCCATCTTGGCCGCCATCGGGACCGAGGCCGGCAGCGCTCGGCCCGCGCCGAGGCCGAAGCCAGCGAAAGCGACCGCGGCCAGGGCCAGCAGGGCGGCCAGCAGGATCCGGGCAGCGAGGTCGCCGCCGGCCGTCCGTGCGGTGGCGACCGCCAACGTTCCGCCGGTGGGCACCATCTCGCCCACGACGCTCGCGCGCCAGAGGTTCGTGGCGTCCACGTCGCCCAGGGTCTCCGGGCCGGAGTTGCGCATGAGCCGGAAGGCTGCGCCCTCGCGGACCTGGAGCGCGATGTCGGCGGTGCGGCCGTTGTACTCGTAGCGGGGCTCCGAGATCATGCCGCGCTCGCTGCCGACCAGGAGATGGGGGTTACGCGGCTGTCCGTCCCGGATGCGCACGTAGCCGTCGTAGAGGCGCGCCTCGTCGATGCGCTCGTTCGCGGTTCCGGCCGGCACCGTATAGAAGCGCGCGTCCAGCAGGCTGCGCTCGCCCTGGACCTTGGTGGAGAAGGCGCCGGTTCCGACGCTGGCCATCACGAGCACGGTCGCGAACACCGCGAAGACCAGCGGGGTCAGCAGGGCGAGGGCCGCCTGGACGCGGACCCGTCCGCGCGAGATCGACTCGAGGCTGCCGGCCACGCCCACGCCGGACGCACCCGCGGGCAGGAGATGGAGCGTCGCCGCGAAGGCGACCTCGCCCGCGAGGGCGCCGGTGAAGTCACCCGCCTGCGGCGAGCCTTCGAGGGCACCGGTGAAGGAGTCCGCGAGCGCACCGAAGGCGAGCCCCGGGTCGGCGGCGATCCCCCAGAGCGCGGCGACCATCAGGACCGTGAGTCCCGCCAGCGCGAGCCAGCCCGCGAGCCCGGCGGTCTTTTCTTCGGATACGGCGAGCAGGGTGCCGAGCGCGGCGGCCGCGCCCACGAGCACGGGCGTGGATCCCGGGAGGAGCTCCTGGGTGGTCTCCATCAGCGCGGCCCCGTGGACCGCGCCGCCCCACAGGCACGCAGCGGCCAGGAGCGCGACCAGGACGGCGCCGCCGAGGAACCGCCAGCCGCCGCCCATCCGCAGGAGGCGCCGGGACACCGAGCCCGAAGCCGCGGCGTCACCCCTGCCCGGAGCATCGGTCTTCGCGAAGAGGGTCTGCGCGTAATAGATCGGTGCGAGGAGGATGCCGAAGAGCCAGAGGTAGGGGAGGGTGCCAGGGCCACCGAGGCTCACCGCGGTGGCGGCACCGACCACGCCGGCGGCGCCGAAGGTCGCGGTCGCGGCCAAGGCCGCGGCCAGCCCGGGGGCCGTCCCCTCTTCCTCGCCGGGCGTCCGAAGCGCCCGGAAGGCGTCGGGCAGTCGACGCCATTGAGGGGCCTTCAGGCGCGCCGTGAGCAGCAGCGCCGCGATCAAGAGGAGCGGCCCGGCGGCATAGAGCCACGCCAGGTCGCGGATCGAGGTGAGCGCTTCGAGGTTCATCGGAGCGCCCGTAATGGCTGGGAGGGCCCCGATGAGCAAGGCCGCGCGCCCAAATCGCCGGGGCGGGCGCAAGGGGCCTCACACTCCTCCTTGGCGCGAACGAGCCTCCCGAGTACATCGGGACCATGAGCGGCCCGCACTCCGACAAGCGCTACTCCCCGACGCATCACGTCCGCATCGTGACCGCCGCATCGCTCTTCGATGGCCACGACGCGGCGATCAACATCATGCGACGGATCCTCCAGGCGTCGGGCGCCGAGGTGATCCACCTCGGGCACAACCGCTCGGTCGCCGAGATCGTCGACTGCGCGGTCCAAGAAGACGCCCAGGGCATCGCGCTCACCAGCTATCAGGGTGGCCACGTCGAGTACCTCAAGTACATGGTCGACCTGCTGAAGGAGCGGGGTTCGAAGGCCAAGATCTTCGGCGGCGGCGGCGGCACCATCCTGCCGAGCGAGATCGCCGAGCTCCACGAGTACGGGGTCACGCGCCTCTTCTCGCCGGACGACGGCCGCGAGCTCGGCCTGCAGGGGATGATCGACGTGGTCCTCCAGGGCTGCGACTTCGCGGCGACCGAGCCCCCGCATGGGGCGCTGCTCGAGGCGCTCGCGCAGAAGGACGACCGCGCCACCCAGCAGCGGGCGCTCGCGCAGCTCATCACGCTGGTCGAGACGCACCCGGAGGAGCGCGAGGCCATCGTCGCTGCCGCGCGGAAGCTCCAGGACGGAACCTCGAAGGTGCCCGTCCTCGGCATCACCGGCACCGGTGGGGCCGGTAAGTCGTCGCTCGTCGACGAGCTCGTCCGCCGCTTCCTGCGCGACTTCGATGACGAGCGGGTGGCCATCATCAGCGTCGACCCCTCGAAGCGAAAGACCGGCGGCGCGCTCCTCGGCGACCGCATCCGCATGAACAGCATCGACGACCCGCGCGTCTACATGCGCTCGCTCGCGACGCGGCAGGCGAACCTCGCGCTCAGCGCGCAGGTCGGCGACGCCATCGATCTCTGCAAGGCGGCCGGCTTCGATCTCGTGCTTCTCGAGACGAGCGGCATCGGTCAGTCGGACACGGAGATCACCGAGCACTCGGACGTCTCGCTCTACGTGATGACGGCCGACTACGGCGCGGCGACCCAGCTCGAGAAGATCGACATGCTCGACTTCGCCGACGTCATCGCGATCAACAAGTTCGACAAGCGCGGTTCCCTCGACGCCATCCGCGACGTCCGCAAGCAGTACAAACGAAACCACCAGCTCTTCGAGGCCAAAGACGAGGAGCTGCCCATCTTCGGCTCCATCGCCTCGCAGTTCGGCGACCCGGGCACCGACCGGCTCTACCGGAAGCTGATGGCGACCATCGCCGACGAGACCGGTGCCCTGGCGAAGTCGAACCTCGAGAGCTCACGCGACGCGGATTCCGAGAAGCGCTTCGTCGTGCCGCCCGACCGCGTTCGCTACCTCGCGGAGATCGCCGAGGCCTCCGACCGCTACGACAAGTGGGTCGACGAGCAGTCGGGCATTGCCCGCCGCCTCTTCCAGCTCCGCGGCGCCATCGACGCGCTGCAGGAGAACGAGGCGCAGGCCGATCCGCTGAGCGAGCCGACGGTCACCGACGCCGACGCCGAGCCGGTGCACGCGCTCGCCAAGCGCTACGCCGCGCTCGAGGAGCGCCTGGACGGTCGCTGCCGGAAGCTGCTCCGCGAGTGGCCGGAGGTCGCCGCCGCCTTCCGCGCGGACACCTACGGCTTCGACGTGCGCGGCAAGCGCATCGAGCGACCGCTCCACAGCACCTCGCTCTCGGGCTCGAAGATCCCCAAGATCGCCGTGCCGCGCTTCACCGATTGGGGCGAGATCCTCCGCTGGCGCCTCACCGAGAACTTTCCGGGCGAGTTCCCCTACGCGGCGGGCGTCTTCCCGCTCAAGCGTGATGGCGAGGACCCGGCGCGGATGTTCGCGGGGGAGGGCGGCCCGGAGCGCACCAACCGGCGCTTCCACTACCTGAGCCGCGGCATGCCGGCCAAGCGCCTCAGCACCGCCTTCGACTCGGTGACCCTCTACGGCGAGGACCCGGATCTCCGTCCGGACATCTACGGGAAGATCGGCAACTCGGGCGTGAGCGTCGCGACGCTCGACGACGCGAAGAAGCTCTACAGCGGCTTCGATCTCTGCGACCCGTCGACCAGCGTGTCGATGACCATCAACGGCCCGGCGCCGATGATCCTCGCGTTCTTCTTGAACGCGGCGATCGACCAGTCCTGCGAGAAGCACCTCCGCGCGGAGGGCAAGCTCGAGGAGGCGCAGAAGATCATCGCGACGATCTACGCCGACAAGGGCATGCCGGTGCCGACCTACCAGGGCGACCTCCCGGAGGGGAACGACGGACTGGGCCTCGGGCTCCTCGGGGTCACCGGCGACCAGGTGCTCGACCGAGAGACCTACGCGAAGATCGCAGCGGACACCCTGCAGCGGGTCCGGGGCACGGTGCAGGCCGACATCCTCAAGGAGGACCAGGCGCAAAACACCTGCATCTTCTCGACCGAGTTCGCGCTGCGGATGATGGGCGACATCCAGCAGTACTTCATCGACCACCAGGTCACGCGCTTCTACTCGGTCTCGATCAGCGGCTACCACATCGCCGAGGCCGGAGCGAACCCGATCACCCAGCTCGCGTTCACGCTCGCGAACGGCTTCACCTTCGTCGAGTACTACCTGTCGCGCGGGATGGCGATCGACGACTTCGCGCCGAACTTCTCCTACTTCTTCAGCAACGGGCTCGACCCCGAGTACTCGGTCATCGGCCGGGTCGCGCGGCGGCTCTGGGCGAAGGCCATCCGCGAGGTCTACGGCGGCAACGGGCGCTCGCAGAAGTTGAAGTACCACATCCAGACGAGCGGCCGTTCGCTGCACGCGCAGGAGATCGCGTTCAACGACATCCGCACCACGCTGCAGGCGCTCTACGCGATCTACGACAACTGCAACTCGCTCCACACGAACGCCTACGACGAAGCGATCACCACGCCGACCGAGGAGTCGGTGCGGCGCGCCCTCGCCATCCAGCTGATCATCAACCGGGAGCTCGGCCTCGCGAAGAACGAGAACCCGCTGCAAGGCGCCTTCGTGATCGAGGAGCTCACCGAGCTCGTCGAGCAGGCGGTGCTCACCGAGTTCCGACGCATCAGCGATCGCGGCGGCGTGCTCGGCGCGATGGAGCGGATGTACCAGCGCAGCAAGATCCAGGAGGAGTCGCTGCACTACGAGTCGCTCAAGCACACGGGCGAGCTACCGATCATCGGCGTGAACACCTTCCTGGATCCCGAGGGCTCGCCCACGGTGCTGCCCAAGGAGGTCATCCGCTCGACCGAGGACGAGAAGAAGTACGCCATCGGCAGCCGAGAGGCCTTCCAGGCGCGGAACGAGACGGCCGCGACGGACGCGCTCGCGAGCCTCCAGCAGACCGCCCTCGCCGGTGAGAACCTCTTCGCCAGCCTCATGCAGGCCGCGAAGGTCTGCTCGCTCGGCCAGATGAGCGGCGCGCTCTACGACGTCGGCGGGCAGTACCGCCGCAACATGTGAGCGTGCGCGCGTCGCTCGGGGCGCTCGCCCTCCTGACGATGACCGCGTTCGCGGCGCTTCAGCTCGGCTGCGGCGGTCCCGGCGGCATTCACGCGCGCATGGCCTACTCCGAAGAGGGCGGGGTCCGCGTGGTCGACGTCCCGCCCGGCTCGCCCGCGGAGAAGGGCGGGCTGCGCCCAGACGATCGCATCGCGACGATCGAGGGCGTGTCGGTCACCTCGCTCTCCTATCAAGAGGTGGTGGAGCGGCTGCGCGGACGTTCGGGCACCACCGTCGAGATCGAGGTCGCACGCGATGGCGAGCTGGTGCCGCTCACGATCGAGCGCGAGCCCTACGAGCGATGAGGTCGAGCCGTCACGACCCGCGGCCGAGATCGGGTTTCTCGCGCTCGCGAGAACACTCGGAACCCGCGCACGACGCTGCTGTCGAGGCTCCGAACGACCCGTCCACGCCCGAGGAAAATGCCCAAGGAAGCCTCCGGGGGACGTGTCCGTCGACGAGAGAAGGGCCGCATGAGCCGATCCGGCGCATTGACACCAGGGGGCGCACAGGTACCATCCGGGAGGATTGCGCAATTCGTGCGTAATTCCGGCGCCAACGTGCGCAGCGACTGAGGACGACAGCACGCAATGCTCAAGCTCGTCATTTCCGACGACGAAGGAAAAACGACGGTCGTCCCGCTCGTACGCGACGAGATCACGATCGGGCGGAAGGAAGGGAACACGATCCGGCTCACGGAGCGGAACGTCTCCCGTCGTCACGCGCGGCTGCGAAAGGCCGATGGCGCCTACCTGATCGAAGACCTCGCCTCGTACAACGGCGTGAAGGTCAACGGTCAGCGGATCGGTGACGAGGTCCAGCTCGAAGCGGGCGACGAGGTCACCATCGGTGACTACGTCATCGCGATGCAGAGCGACGCGGCCTCTCCGGGCGCGTCCACCGAGCCGGGCGGCTTCGCCGAGCCGACACCGCCGGCCCGCATCGTCATGCTCACGCCGCCGGCGCCGGGCGCCGAGTTCGCGATGCGCGACGGCATGCGCATCGGGCGCGCCGAAGACCTCGACGTGTGGGTCAACCACCGCAGCATCTCCCGCGAGCACGCGGAGATCCGTGTCGACGGAGAAGAGGTGACGATCGTCGACCTCGGCTCGGCGAACGGCATGCGGGTGAACGGCGAGGACATCAAGGAAGCCGTCCTCTCCTCCGGCGACGTCATCGAGCTCGGCCAGGTCCGTTTCCGCTTCGTCGCCGAGGGCGAGCACTACGTCTTCGAGTCCGACCGGACCGTTCAGATGGACGCGGTCACCCTCTCGGAGCCGCCGCCGTCGAAGACCTCGTACATCGCGGCCGCCGCCATCCTCTTGATCGCGGTGATCGTCGGCGCGGGCATCGCGCTCTCGAGTGGCGACGACACGACCTCGACCCCGGTCGAGAACGACCCGACCGTCGGGACCGAGCCCTCGAATCCGCCGGAATCGGAGGAAGGCACCCCTGCCGCCGCCGCGGCCAGCATGGTCGCCGAGTGCGAGCAGGCGATGCAGGATCGCGAGTACGACGAGGCCGTTCGCCTGGCGAACAGCGCCCTCGAGCTCGACCCCGGCAACGAGGACGCCCAGACCTGCAAGAGCGACGCGCAGCGCGTGATCGCGGAGCAGGCGACCTTCGACCGTGGGCTCGCCGCCGTCGACGAAGGGAACGTCGAAGAGGCCTACTACATCTTCGAGGAGCTTCCCGCCGACAGTCCCTTCCGCGACCGCGAAGAGGTCACCAACGTCCAAGAGGCGTACATCCAGTACCTCCTCGACCAGGCGCGCGAGCACCTGACGACGGATCCAGAGGCCGCCCAGCGCGAGGCGGAGAGCGTGCTGACCATTCAGGGCCGCAGCCGCGCTCAGGAGCGGGCGGCGGAGCAGATCCTCGCGCGTCTCGACCCGGGCGGCACGACCGCGCGCACCACGATGCGCCGTCGCGGCGGCGGCGGTGGCGCGCGGATGACCGGTGGTGGCGGTGGCGACACCCAACAGAACACCGCGACGAACAACACCCAGACCGAGATGACCTCGGCTGCCGGGCCCATCAACGTCCGGGACGTCCAGCGCGAGTGCCGCTACGACAACCGCTGCATCATCGACCGGCTCCGGGGTGCGCCCCAGAACGCCCAGGTGCTCGGTGTCCTCGTCGAGGCCAACCGCTCGATCGGCAACGGACCGGCCACCCGCCGGCTCATGCAGGAGTACCTGCGCCGCTATCCGACCGGTCCTCAGGCTGGGGCGTATCGCCGCCAGCTCGGCCAGTAGCGATTTCACACGCCGTCGGGTTGCTGAGCGCGGCTCGCTCGGATAACTCTCCGTTCTTGCTCGGCTTCCCCGAAACGTGGTAGCCCGGCCTGGCGCGCACACCCCGCGCGCGACGGAGGAGAGGAACGCAATGCGACGGTGGAGCCAGCTGGGCCTGATCGCCCTTGGTACGATGCTCGCGCTCGGCGCCTTTGAGGCGCCCAGCACCGCAGAGGCGCAAGCCACGGCCGAGCTCGTGAGCGGCGACGGAATGGACCTGCATCTGTTCCGGCCGGCGGTCGACTCGAAGGGTCACCTGTCCGTGAACGGCACGGACATTCTCGGCCACCTCGACTTCAGCTTCGGTCTGGTCCTCGACTTCGGTCACGGGATCCTGCCCTTCGACGGCTTCGAGAACGACGAGAGCGTGGCCGCCGCGGACGCGGTCCGAACGACCAACATCATCGAGAACTACGCGACCGGTACGCTCCACGCGAACCTCGGTCTCATCAACCGGTTGGTCATCGGTATCCAGATCCCGATCTCGTTCATCCAGGGCGAGAACGTGACGGTGCCGACGCTCGACGGGGCGGCGTACCACTACAACCCGCCCCGTTCCGACGGGTCGGGCCTGGGCCTCGGCCAGCAGGGCATCGGCGACCTCCGCATTCACGCGAAGGCCCGCATCCTCCGCGCCGAGCGGGACCCGATCGGCCTCGCCGCGATCCTTCGCGCGCAGCTGCCGACCGGCAACCCGCAGGCGTTCGGTGGCGAGCCCGGTTTCACCCTGTGGCCCTCGGTCGTCGCCGAGTACCGGCCGGTGCGCCGGTTCCGCGCCTCGCTCGAGGTCGGCTACCGCTGGAACCTCGGGTCGAGCGACCCGTTCCCGCTCGGCGGGCGAACGATGCCCGGTGGCATGACCGGCAACGCGCTCTCGCCGACCCTCACGGACCCGGGCACCCTCATCTCCTACGACGACCTGCTCACCTTCGGTCTCGGCATCAGCGGTCGCGCCACCGACTCCCTCGACATCGTGGGCGAGATCTACGGCGCGCAGATCGCCAGCGAGTTCGGCACCGAGGGCGCGCTCAGCATGGAGTGGCTCGTCGGTCTGAAGATCTTCGTGCAGCGCTCCAGCTACCTGGTGCTCGCCGGTGGTGGTCAGCTGCCGCCCCTCTCGAGCCTCATGGCCGCCGACATCCGCGCGATGGCCGGCTTCATCTTCGAGCCGAGCATCGGTGACCGCGACGGCGACGGATACAAGGACGACGTCGACGAGTGCCCGGACGAGCCGGAGGACTTCGACAACTTCGCCGACGAGGACGGCTGCCCCGATCCGGACAACGACCGCGACGGCATCCTCGACGATGACGACGAGTGCCCGCTGGTCCCGGAGGACCGCGACGGTGACGCCGACGAAGACGGCTGCCCCGAGGGCAACGAAGGCGACCGCGACGGCGACGGCATCCTCGACGACGTCGACGAGTGCCCGGACGACCCCGAGGACCGCGACGGCTTCCAGGACGAGGACGGCTGCCCCGACCCGGACAACGACAGCGACGGCATCCTCGACGCGGACGACCTCTGCCCGAACGACGCCGAGGACAACGACGACTTCGAGGACGAGGACGGCTGCCCGGACCTCGACAACGACGCCGACCGCATCCTCGACGTGGACGACGCCTGTCCGGTCGACCCCGAGACCTACAACGGCTTCGAGGACGAGGACGGCTGCCCGGACCGCGGCTCGGTCGTCATCGAGGACAACAGCCTCATCATTCTCGAGAAGATCTACTTCGAGACGGACAGCGCCGTGATTCAGCGTCGCTCGTACCCGATCATCGACGCGGTCGCGGCGACGCTCAACGGCAACCCGCAGATCACCAAGGTCGAGATCCAGGGCCACGCCGATGAGCGCGGCGCGGACGACTACAACCTTCGTCTCACCCGCGACCGTGCGGCCAGCGTCGTCGAGGCGGTGGTGCAGCGCGGCGTCATGCGCGACCGCCTGCGGAGCGCTGGCTACGGTGAGCGCTGCCCGGTCGACCCGCGGAGCAACCAGGAAGCCTGGGAGCGGAACCGCCGAGTCGAGTTCAAGATCCTGCAGACCGACGACGGCCCCACGGGCGTCGAGGTCGCCTGCCCGGCGGGCCGGGATCTCATCCCCCGCGACTGAGCGAATCCCCCCGATGCGGGGAACGCTTGGTATGGACCCGGCGAGGCTGTAGACTCGCCGGGTCGGCTCTGGCGTGCGCTCCGACGCAACACGCCCACGGGATGTCCCCGTGGGACCGAGGGTGCGCAGCGAGAGACCGAACGATCAGGAAAGGATCATGTCTCGGGATCGGTTCGAAGAGCTGATGAGTGAGGCCGTCATCGGTCTCCCGCACAACCTGAAGAATGTCTTGCGAATCGTCGAAGACCCCGAGGTCGACGACGAGAGCCGCACGACACTGGCTGGAGCGTTGCTCCACGTGCTCTCGCAGAGCGTCGCGATCCCTGGAGTTCGCGGAACACTGCAGCACGTCGGATCGGCGCTGGTCATCGCGCTGGCGCTCGAGAAGGCAAAGGCGAAGTCGCCAGAGCCGATCGACGGCCACACGGAGGCGATGCCGGAGTTGCTGGCGCCGCTGGAGGAGCAGCTGGAGGTGGCGCGCGCGTTCCTCGGCGAGGGCATGACGCTCCTCGACGAGGTGGCGAGCAAGCTCCACGAGCAGGACTTCCAGGGCCACGCCGCGCCGCAGTGCGTCACGGACACCGAGTCGAGCAACTGGCTCTACGAGGCCGTGCACGAGGCGCTGATCGAGACGGTCGAGATCGACGACGACGATGTCGCGCGCGAGATCAAGGACTCGCCGCGCATCAAGAAGAACCTCGTCGCGCGGGTCGACCGGTGAGCTCGCGGGTGGCGCGCTTCGCGCCGCTCGTGCTGCTGGGCCTCACGGGCTGCATCGACACCGCCCTCTCGCTCGTCGTCGAGCTGGAGGACGCGACCGTGTACGTGCGGGACGAAGGCGCCGGCGAGGTGCTGCGCACCGAGCTCACGGTCTTCGTTCGCGTGGGCAAGCATGCCCTCGGGGGCGACGACTTCATCCTGCCCGAGGCGCAGCTCTTCGTGGGGGAGGTCCCGGTGGGCGAGATCAACCTCGACCGCCCGGAGGGCTTCGACGGAACGCTCGACCCCGGTGAGTCGACGACCGTCCAGATCACCGGCAGCGTCTCCACGGCGGCGTACCCCGAGGCCCGCAGCCAGCTCTGCGGCGCCTCGGAGGTGACGGTGCTCGTCCTCTGGACCGCGGACACCCAACCGGACGATCCCCTGGACCCGCCCAACCGCCAGATGGGCACAGCCACATTGGACACCACGGACATCCAGTGTGACTGAGCGCCAAAGGCGCTCCCTCACCCTCACCCTCGCCCTGACCCTCACCCAGAAGGAAGTGGCGGAGGGATTCGCTCCCGACGAGCCGGGGGATTTTCTCAAGTCCCCCTAGAGTGAGCGAGCGGACCTCAGGCGGCCCGAGCCAGCTCCACGACCTCGTCGTGCGCCAGCAGCGTGAGCACCGCGCCCACCGATCCGATCCGGTAGAGCCGCATCACGCGCCGCCCAGGCAGCCGCGTCGGACCCGCTTCCGGAACCGGCGCCGTCCGCTCCATGTGTCGCTCGGCCACCGATCCCGCGTCGGTCACCACCAGCAGCCGCGCCTTGCGGAGCAGGCCGCCCGGCCCGCGCTCGTCGGTGAGCACCAGGTCGAGCCGATGGATGCCAGGCCGCGGCCGGGCGAGGCTCCAACGGAGCCGAACGTCACCGATTCCGTCCTCGTCGTGGTGGCCGACCAGCGCCAACGACGCTTCGGCCTCGAGGGGCGCGCGCAGCGCGGCCGCCAGGTCCAGGAGCGCACCCCGACGCGCCTCCAGCGTCGGCGGGAGCCGTCGCGCGCCGCCGTGGAGCAGCGGCGCCACGAGCGCGAGCACCGCCCAGGACGGCTGCAGCGGATCGCCCATCGCCAGCGCGCCGCCGACCACGAAGAGCACACCGACGGCGAGCGCCGCGTGGGTGAGCGAGGGGCCGCCGGCGATCGGCGCGCCGGGGTCGAGGCGAGCCCAGCGACCGGGCCGCGGCGCAGCGGGCTCGGCGGACCGTTGCCAACCGACCAGAGCGATGGCGAAGAGCACGCACACCCGCGCGATCGGCCCGAGGCCGAAGGCGGCGTCGAGGCCGACCAGCAGCGCCATGAGCGCCAGACGCAGAAGGAGCGACCCGACCAGCGGACGAGGGCGGGCCCGGCGTCGGCGCGCCTCGCGTTCGAAGAGCGCGCCGGTCACCAGCATCGCCAGCGCCAGCGCCAGCGGAAGCCAAGGCGGCATCTCGAAGGGAGCCGGTGCCGAGCGCGGGATCGTCGTCGTACCCGGGGTCGGGACCGAGCCTGCGTTCGCCTCCTCGGAGTCCACCGGGGCGCCCACCCGGAGTCGCTCGGCGAGGGCGGGGTCGAGGGAGCCCGCCGGGAGCTCGAAGCGCAGCGGCCAGGGCGTGGTCCGAGGCAGGTGTGCCCGGTCCCACCGGAGAACGGTGAGCCCGCCCTCGCTCGAGCGCTCTCGCTCGACCAACGCGCGCGGCGGCGCGTCCGGATCGAAGGTGGCGCCGCGCGGGAGCCGAAGGGTGATCGTCACGCCGTCGAGGCCCGAGCGCCAGGCGGGCAGCGTCCACTCGCCTTTCCAGCCGTCGCCGTCCTCGCGCGGCATGAGCCGGCTGCCGAGGTCGGTCGAGTAGCGCACCTCGATGCGGTAGCGACCGCGGCGCGGCGACTCGCGTCGATGGAAGCTGAGCTGGATGCGGGCGTCCGGGTCGTCGCCTCGCGGCTCGCGCACGCTGGCGCGCGGATGGAAGCGCTCCAGGGTCTCGCCCTCGCCAGGGACGGAGACCATGCGCGGGTCCTCGATGAGCTGGGCGTCGGGCTCCAACCCGGCGATCTCGAGGCCCTCCAGCCAGCCGCCTCGCACCCGCAGAGAGAGGGAGAGGGTGACCTCGGCGCGCCCGTCCGGGCTCAGCACCACGTCCGCGTCGGCGCCGTGGACCTGCGCGTCGGTCCACGCCCACGCGCCGGACGGCATCGCCATCGGCACGAAGAACGCGAGCAGGCCGAGGGCCCGCCCGATGGAACCACGGAGCGTCACACTCCGTGCTTATCAGGGGTCACCGAAAGGGAACCAGTTCCCTGCAGACGGGTCCACGACGCGGATCCAGGTGGGCATGAAGAGGAGGAGAAAGAGCACGAGGGTGCCAATGGCGATCCATCGACGGCGCCGCGAGAGCTGGTCGTCTTCGGTCGGCGGGTGATCGGAGCCGGCCATCCGGGTCATGAGCAGGAGCACGAAGCCCCACATGAGCCACTGCGTCCCTGCGAGCGCGTTGGAGGCGAGGAGGTAGCGGGGTTCCCCCGCCAGCCAGCTCGGGAAGAGGTACGAGAGGGAGACCGCGACGGCGAGGAGCGGGAGCGAGCGCAGCACCCAGCGTGAGATGCGGTCCTGCTTCTTCCCCAGGAGCGAGTAGGCCACGTGGCCACCGTCGAGCTGACCGAAGGGCAGCAGGTTGATCATCGTCACCAGCAGACCGGCCCAGCCCGCGAGCGCCGTCGAGGTGAGCATGATGTCGTGCCCGGGCGGGATGCTCCCATGGAGCCCGTGGAGCAGGGCGAGGTAGAGCGCGCTCCGACCCTCGATGATGTAGGCGGCCTCTTCGCCGGTGGGCAGCGGTTCCACCGGGCTGGTGGCGAGCCCGTAGATCACCACGGGCAGCGCGATGGCCATGCCCGCCAAGGGACCGGCGGCCCCCACGTCGAGCAGCGCGTTGCGCGAGCGAATGCGGCCGCGGATGCGAATCACCGCCCCCATCGTTCCGAGGAGCGTCATCGGGACGGGGATGAAGTAGGGCAGCGACACGTCGACCCCGTGAATGCGCCCGGCGACGTAGTGCCCCATCTCGTGCGCGAGGAGGATCGACATCAGCGGCAGCGCGAAGGGCCAGCCGTGCAGGATGTCGAGCGCGGACTCGACCGCGACGCCCTCCATCTGTGCGCCGACCCAGAGGGTCGAAGCGCAGGTCGCGACGAAGAGCACCGCCGGCGTGAGGAGCCCGGCCTTGCGGGGCTCGTTCTCGAGCTCGTCGGCGCTCACGAATCCGAGAGCGCCCGCTCGAGGGCCGCGAGCTGGACGTCGATGCGCGCGTCGAGCTCGCCCACCTCGGTCACGAGGACGACGTCGCCGGGCGCGAGCGCGTCGTCGATCTCGAGCGTGCCGTGCGAGGGAAGGAGGGGGCGCACGCGCTCGGCGTCTTCGGCGGCGACCTGCACGCGCAGCTCGCGCGCGCGGCGCACTCGCTTCAAGAGCTCGCGGGCGATGTCGGCGACCCGCTCGGGGGCGGTCGATAGCTCTGCTCGCACGACCTTCTTCGCGGCTTCGGCCGCCAACGTCCCGAGCGCCCTCTCGGCTTCGTCGAGGAGCGCTTGGCGGCGGCGCTCCGCGCGCACGACCAGCGCTGCCGCCTCTGCGCGACCTGCCTCGGTGCCTTCGGCGTGCGCGCGCTGGCGAACGGCCTCGGCTTCTTCGGTCGCGGCTGCGATGATCGCCGCGGCTTCCGCGCGCGCTCGCTCGAGGATCTCCGCGGCACTCTCCTTGGCCTCGACGACGTCGGCGGGGACGACCTTGGCCTTCCCGCCTCGAATCACACGCGACATGCGGCCTCCAGCTCGCGGAGCTCTCGCGCTCCGGCGTCGTTCGAAGTGAGCAGCTGCCCGAAGCGCCCGACCGGGTCCGCGTGACTCGCCGCGGCGGCGAGCGCGAACGGAACGATCGGGTCGGCGCACTCCTCGCCGCCGGCGAGCTCGGCGAGGCGCTCGACCGCGTCTCGCTCGGTGCCGGCGCATGCGAGCAGCGCACTGGCCGCGTCGTCTCCGAGCAGAGCCGCGAGCGCCCGGCGCCCGCGGCCGCGGTCGTCGTCGCTCGGTGGCTGGGACGTACGGGCCGCGCGAGCGGCGAGCCCGGCGGCGAGCCCTGCCGGAGGGCGATAGCCCGGTCGCGGCGAGGGCACACCGCTCAGGGCGGATCGGCTCTCCGACCGGACCTCCGGGCTGGCGAGGGGCGCGAGGAGCGCGCGAGCTCTCGGGGGTGCGGCGGCGAGCATCCGCGCGTCCACGGTGGTCGGCACGCGCTTGGACCAACGTCGCAGGGCTGGGACCTTGCGGGCGGGATCGGCGAGCGCGTCCAGCCGGTCGGCCAGGGCCCGCGCGAAGGCCGGGGCGCAGCCTCGCACCGCCTCCGTGCCCCCGTCGAGCGCGGCGGCCAGCGCCCAGCCGTCCAGGACGGCGTCACCGATCGCGACGGTCGTGGGAGGCGCGCTCATGGGCCGGTTGTAGCAGAGCCCGCGGCCCTTCGCCGCCACGGCGGGCGGCGTGGGAGGGATCCGCTATAGTGACGGCCGATGCTTCGTCGTCGCACGGTTCGACCCGCCGCAGCCATGGGCGCGCTCCTGGCGCTGCTGGCCGCGGCCCCAGCGGCCGCCCAAGGGGAGATCGAGTGCCCGTCCACCGAGGTCGGCCCTCTCGACTTCACGCCGGCGAGTCGAGCCCTGGGCGTGACTCTCGACGCGTACATCCGGGTCCGATACAGCGAGGACTACTTCGTCGGCGTGCCCGACGCCGGCACCTTCGTGCGTCTCTACGAGGATCTCGACGAGGACGAGGGCTTCGTGGAGCTCGGGCCCGAGGTGCCGGGCGAGGGTCAGCTGGTCGGGGACGACGTGTACTTCGTTCCCGACGAGCTCCTCGCGTCGGACCGGCAGTACGCCATCGTCGCGGAGAGCTTCGAGCTCGAGCCCATCGCGATCGACTTCACCACCGGTCGGGACCTGGACCGCGAACCGCCTCGGATCGGTTCGGTCGGGGCGCCCACGACGGAGTCGGTCGACGAGACCTGCGGCCGCGGCGCCGGCTACCGCGTGGACCTGGTCGTTCGCGACGTCAGGGACGACGGGCCGGCGTCGAGCATCGAGCTCCTCGTCTACCTGGCCCGGCAGGAGGGCCTCGAGGCGCCCGAGCTCGTTCTGCGAGCCCGCGGCACCGGCGCCGCGGAGCAACCGCTCGGCTTCGTGCTCACGGACGAACGCGCCAACGATCCGGCGTGCGTCGTGGTCCATGCGGTCGACGGCGTGGGCAACGTCGACGACTCGATGGAGCCGGTCTGCTTCGAGCCCATCCAGGGAGCGTTCTTCGAAGGGCTCTGCGCCGCCAACCGCATCGCCGGTGCTCCGACGGGCGGCAAGAGCGGCTCGATCGTGCTCATCGCGCTCGCGCTGATCCTGGTCGTCCGCCGCCGCTCGCACTAGCGCGTGATTCAGAACGGTTGACGGGAGATCCGTGGTCTGGGTGGGTTCGATGGGGTGTCCGCGAACCGAGGAAATGCCGAAGTATTTTCGAGCGTGAGGGGACGACCGCAGGGGGCGTGCTCAGGGCGCGCAGCGCCCTTCAACCGGGCTGAATCACGCGCTAGCATCGCGGCGTGGACCTCTACAGCGCCGCTCGACGGCTGCAGCGACCCTTTCACTTTCGCGCGGCGGACCTCGCCGCGCGTCGCCCGCTCCCCATCGGCGCGCGCGGGATCATCGGTGACGGACACACCGCGGCCCTCGTCGGCATGGACGGCGCCATCGAGTGGCTCTGCATGCCGCGCTTCGACAGTCCGAGCGTCTTCGGTGGGATCCTCGACGCCCACGAGGGCGGCTTCCACGCCATCCGGCCCACGGAGAATTTCGACTCCCTGCAGCGCTACGATCCGTCCACGAACGTCCTCGAGACCCTCTTCGAGGTGCCGGGGAAGGGCATCGTCCGGATCACCGACTACATGCCCTGGACGGGCGACCCCCGGCTCTGCCTGCACGAGGTGCATCGCCGCGTCCGCTGTGTTCAGGGCGAGGTCGAGCTCGAGGCGATCTTCGATCCGCGCTTCGACTACGGCCGCGGCGAGACCGAGCTCCACTTCGCCGACCACGGCATCATGGCCGAGGGGGAGAAGGGCGAGCGTCTCGCGGTCGTGATGTCGGGCGCCGAGTGGAAGCGTCGCGACCGGGGCGGCGTGCGCGCGGAGATGACGCTGCGCGGCGGCGAAGCGCGCTGGCTGGTGATGACCTGGGACTCGCCTCGTCCGGAGCCCATCCCCGCCTATCGGCCGATGGAGCACCTCCGCCAGACGCGAACCCGTTGGCGCGAGTGGGCGCACGGCCTCGAGTACGAGGGGCCCTATCGGCACCACGTGATCCGCTCCGCGTTGCTCTTGAAGCTGCTGCTCTATTCCCCGACGGGCGCGATGGTGGCGGCGCCGACGACGAGCCTGCCGGAGTGGATCGGCGGCGTGCGGAACTGGGACTACCGCTACTCCTGGACGCGCGACAGCGCGATGGCGATCCGTTCGGCGAACCTGGTCGGTGCGGTGCCGGAAGCGCGCGACTTCTTCCACTTCGTCCGCGACACGCTCTCGACCGGCTCGTCGCTCGACATCATGTACACGCTCGACGGCGACAAGGTCCCCGCCGAGGAGGTGCTCGAGCACCTCGCGGGCTATCGGGACTCGGCGCCCGTCCGCATCGGCAACGGCGCCAAGGACCAGATCCAGCTCGACACCGCCGGCGCGCTCCTCGATGCCGCGTACCTCTACGAGCGACGGGCCGGCGGTTCGTTGACGCTGCGCGTCTGGCGGTCGCTGCGCTCGGTCTGCGAGCACGTGCGGACCCATTGGCGGGACCCGGACCACGGCATCTGGGAGCCCCGCGATGGCGTGCGTCACAACGTCCACTCGAAGCTGATGAGCTGGGTGGCCCTCGAGCGGGGCTCGAAGCTCGCGCACCTCTTCGGCGACGACGCCCTCGGCACGCAGTGGCACGCGGAGGCGGAGAAGGTGCACGCCGACGTCTGTGCGCAGGGGTTCGACGAGAAGAGCGGTGGCTTCGTCGCCGCCTACGGCCACGAGCACGTGGACGCCGCGCTTCTGCTGATGCCCATTCACGGCTTCCTGCCGCCGAACGATCCGCGCATCGAGCGCACCATCGAGCGCATTCAGAAGGAGCTCGCGACCGGACCCTACGTACACCGCTACCACGCGCCGGACGGCGTCGGCGGCGCCGAGGGCGCCTTCGTGCTCTGCGGGTTCTGGCTCGCCGAGGCGCTCGCGCTCGGCGGTCACCTCGACGAGGCGCACGACGTCTTCGTCGCGCACGCGGACGCATCCAACCACCTCGGTCTGCTGGCCGAGGAGATCGACCCGAAGAACCGGGAGCTGCTCGGGAACTTCCCGCAGGCGTTCTCGCACTTGGGTCTCATCAACGCCGCGGCGCGCATCGACCTGGCGCTTCGCATGGACGACATCGGCTCACCCGGGACGCCGGAGCACCCGCTCCTCCGCTGAGCACCATGGGCACCCCCCAAGGCGAGGAGCGCGAGAGCCGACCCGCCGCGGGTCCGGTACCGATCGTCCGAGCCGCGACCCGGGCGATCCTCGCGCTCGGCGCGACGTGCACGGTCGTCGCGATCTCGATCGCACTGGTGGCCAAGACGGAATGGGTCCCGCTGATGGGCGTCCTCGCCGGCGGCGTGGTGGCCACGGTGATCGGCGGCGTGGTGGTTCGAGCCTGGGTTCGCGGCGTGGACCGGGAGCTCGCGGCCCTCGGCGAGGGCGTCCGCCGCATGGCCGCCGACCCCACGCGGGCGCGCCTCCGCCTGCGTCGTCGCGACGAGATCGGCGCGCTGGCCAAGGCCCTCGACCAGCTTCGCGCGAGCTTCCGCTCCGCGCTCGATCGCGAGCGCTCGGCGCGCCGCGAGCTCGAGGAAGCCGACGCCGCGAAGGACGCGTTCCTGATGGCGGTGCGCCACGAGCTGCGCACACCGCTCAACGCCATCCTCGGCTTCGCGGACGTGCTCCTCAGCGAAATCGACGGGCCCCTGACCAAGAACCAGATGGAGGACGCGCGGATCATCCTCAGCTCCGGCACCCACCTCGCGAGCCTCTTCGACGACGTCCTGGATCTCAGCGCGGCGGTCTCGCACCAGCTGGATCTGGAGATCGAGGAGCTGGACCTGGTCCAGCTCCTGCGGGACGTGGTGACGGAGCAGCGACCGCAGGCGCGCGGCAAGGAGCTGACCCTGGCCCTGGACGCGCCCGACGAGACCCTCCTCCTGGGCGATCCGAAGCGGCTGCGACAGGTCTTCACCAACCTGGTCGCCAACGCGGTGAAGTTCACCGAGCGCGGGCGGGTGGAGGTCGTGGTCCGCGCGAGCGAGCCGACCATCGTCGTCGAGGTGCGCGACACGGGGGTCGGGATCCCGGAGGACGTGCAGGCGACGATCTTCGACGAGTTCCTCCAGGCACCCGAGCCGAACGGGAAGCGACGTCGACGCGTCGGGGCCGGGCTCGGTCTCGCCATCGCACGTGGCCTCGTCGAGCTCCACGAGGGGCGCATCGTGCTCTGGAGCGAGCCCGGCGAGGGAACGGTCTTCACCGTGCGTCTGCCGGTCGCTGGGCCCATGGGCGCCGAGTCGCGGGGGCCATCGTCGTGAAACCTTCGCCCGCGAAGCAGACCCCCACGAAGCTCGCGCTCCGCCTGATGACGGCCTGGAGCACCTGGGCAGGCGTCGGTGCGCTCGTCGCGTTCGGTGCGCTTCCCGTGCTCGACATCGAGTTGCCGAGTGGCGCGCTCGCGCTGCTTCTCGTGCTGGCATGCGCGGCGTTGGTGACCGTGGGTGGGCTCGCGTGGACCCTCCAGGGCGTGCGTCGCGTGGAGGCCGCGCTCGAGGGCAAGCGCGTTCCGCCCGGCCCCAGCGTGGGTCGGCTCTTGGTCGCGCCGCGGGTCGTGACGCTGACGACGACCGGAGGCGTGGCCATCGCCCTCTTCGGAATCACGGTCGGGCGACCGCTCGACATCGGCCCGCGCGAGGGAGCGCTCTTCTCTCTCGCCACGTTCGCAGCGCTCCAGGCCGCAGGCCTTCGCGCCGGCGTGGCCTGGCGCTCCGTGCTCGGCGCGACGACCGATCGGGTCGCTCCTTCGGATGTGGAGCTGCCGACGCGGCGCTTTCTCGCGAACACCTTCGGTGCGCGGCTCGCGTCGGTGGCGTTCGCGGTCACCACCCTCGTGGGCGCGACGCTCGCGGCGAGGGTCGCGTTCATCCCGCCCATCGGTGTCTTCGTCATCGCGTTGGTCGTCGCCGGGGCCCTCTACCTTCGCGGTCGCTCTCTCGGGCGGCTGGTCGTCGCCGACCTGACGGACCTGAAGGCCTACGCGGCGCTCGCGGCCGCGGGCGATGCGTGGGTCCCCGGATCGGTCGTGCCGGCGCCGCCGAAACGGATGCGCGCGACGTCGAGCGAGCCGGTCGCCGAGGCGGTCGCGCGGCTGACGGAGCGCTACGGCGAGATGGCCCGCGCCGAGGAGCGTGCGCGGGAGAGCGTCGGACAGGCGCGGGCGCTCAAGACCCGGTTCATGGCGTTGATGAGTCACGACCTCCGGAGCCCGCTGAACTCGATCACGGGCTTCGCGGAGGTGCTCGCCGACGGGCTGGATGGTCCGCTCGACCCGGGTCAGCTCGAGAGCGTCGCAGCGATCCGGACGGCCGGCGAAGACCTCTCACGGCTGGTCACCGACATCCTCGACACGGCCCGGCTCGAAGCGGGCAGGCTCCCGGTCGACAAGGACTGGGTGCCCATGGTGACCCTCCTCGGCAACGCCATCGGCGAGGCCCGAACGCGCCTCCGAAACGACGGCGTCGGTCTCGAGCCACAGCTCGAGCCCGGGCTCCCTCCGGTCCACGTCGACGCGGACCGGGTGGTCCAGGCGCTGGCTGGCATCCTGATCCACGTGGGTCGCATGGTCCGACGCGGAGTGATCGTGCTCGCCGTGCGTCGCGTGGAAGAGGGGCAGGTCCTGGTCGACATTCGTGCGGCGGATCTGCCGGGGGAGGACGCGCAGCGGATCTTCGAGGCGCTGCGCGCCGTGCGCGCGCCGTCGGGACAGCGAGTGGTCGGTCTCGGCCTGGGACTCGCGCTCGCGCGCGGCCTGGTCGAGGCGAACGGTGGAGCGCTCCGCTACGAGGTGCTCTCGCACGGCGGTGGGCGCTTCGCGCTCACGCTCCCCACGGACGGGCCGAGTGACGCCGGATGAGCGCGCGCGCTCATCCGGCGAAGCTCAGGTGCCGCTGATGCAGAGCCCGGTGGCAAGCTCGCAGGTGCGACCGGTGCCGCAGTCGTCGTCACCGTCGCAGGCCGGCTGGCAGGCGCCGTCGGTGCCTCCGCCGAGCGCCACGCAGGCGTAGCCCGGGCGGCAGCTGGTGGTGTCGGTGGTGCAGGCGATGAGGCAGTAGCCGAGGTCGTCGTCGTCGCCGTCGTCGACGCACACGCCGGCGCTCGGGCAGAGCTGGCCGGTGGCGTCCATGGTCAGCGGGCAGCCGGGCGCGGCGCAGGTGCCGGCGGGCCAGCCCTCGCCGGCCTCGTCGAGGCAGAGGCCGCCGGGGCAGTCCTCGAGGTCCTCGCAGGGCTCGCCGAGGCGCGCGGACTCGAACGCTTCCGTGCAGAGGCCGGTCCCGACGTTGCAGCTGAAGTCGTCGTTGGCGCAGACCGAGTCGTTCTCGCACGCGGCGAAGCAGCCCATGCCGCGCGTGGCGTCGTCCTCGTCCACCGGTCGGCAGGCGTATCCGGCGCGGCAGTCGTCGTCGTCCTCGCAGCTCGCGAAGCACAGGTTCTCGCCCGAGCCCTCCACGCAGACACCATCGGCCGGGCAGCCGTCGTCGGCGTCCGGGCCGAGGGTGCACCCCACGTACGTGCAGAAGGCGCCGGGAAGGCCGGTGTCGAACTCGCGGAGGCAAGTGCCGCCGGTGCAGGGGCCGATGCCGCGGCCGCAGGCCTCGCCCAGCAGACCATCGGAGAAGGGATCGTCGCAGGTTCCGAGGGCGGGGTTGCAGACCGAGCTGCCCGCACACGCGTCGTCGCTGGTGCAGGCCGGGCGACAGGTCATGCGGTCGGGGTAGGTGCCATCGGCGACGCACCCGTAGCTGTCGCGGCAATCGTCGTCGGTCTCGCATCCCGCGAGGCAGAGTCCGCCGAAGTTGCCCTCGGCGCAGACGGCGCCTTCGCCACAGCCCATGCCCGAGGCGTAGTCACAGTCGGTGGTGATGCAGGCGCCGCCGGGCCAGCCGGCGAAGTCCTCGGCGAGGCAGAAGCCGCCGACGGGGCACTCGTCATCTTCCGCGCACTCGTCGCCGACCGCGGAGTCGGGGTCGAAGCAGGTGCCTTCGCCGAAGTCCCCGCTACCGACGGCACACTCCAGGCCGCCTTCGCAGTCGGCGTCGGAGCTGCAGCCGGGAATGCAAACGGTGCCGATCGTCCCGGTCGTGCAGCCGTAGCCCGGGCGACAGGAAGCGGGGTCGTCGGGATCGCAGTTGGCGAGGCAGAGGTTCGAGCCACCACCGCTGGCGACGCAGGTGCCGTCCTCACCGCAGTCTTCGTTCGTCGCGCAATCGGAGGTGCAGTACCCGTCGCGCCACTCTTCGTCGAGGATGCACGAGGCGCCGTCGCAGTCCGCATCGCTGCTGCACGCCGCGCCGGGACCGGGCGGGACCGGGCCGAGGTCGGGCGGGCCGAGGTCCGGCTGCGGGGTGGCGTCGAAGCGAATCGAGGCGTCCTCGACGGTGCTCGACTCGCCACAGCCGACCAGGCCGGCGAGAGCGATCAGACAAAGGAAGGGAAGGGCGAAGCGAAAGGTCATCGGATCCTCGTGTGTCCCGCGCGAAGGCAGGGGTGACGTCAGCGATCGGACGGGCCCCTCCCCAGTGGCGCCGGCAATCGCGGGAAACCTAGTCGGCGGGGCATCCCTGCGCAACGCCGTTTTTTTGGTCTGCGGAGGGGTGCGTGATAGCGCCGAAGGTGCGGGCATCGTCCCGTGAGACTGCAACGAGAGACCCCCCGAGATGGGGGCGGAGGCACGGGATGAAGCGCTGGGCGAAGCTCTTCCTCGCGGCCATGGTGGCCGTGCAATGGGTTGGTTGTGACGACGACGAGGGCGGTGCTGCCGAAGGCGGCGCGGGCGGAGCCTTCGACACGCAGCTGGATCTGCTGGCGATGGCGCACTTGGCGGACATCGACCGCCAGGGCCTCTACATCGACTTCGGCACACCTGCGCAAAACAAGTACACCGTCGGCGACTGGAACGCGGGTTGGGGTGGTCGAGGCCACGACGGCGACCGCACCTTCGCGAACGCGGGTCGCCGCGGACGGATCTTCTTCCACCTCGACGAGGCCAGCCCGCGCTATGTGACGCTGCAGCTGCGGCCCCGCGGGACGCGAGCGGTGTCGCCCTACATCAACGGTGAGGCGATCCAGTCGGTCTTCTTCGAGGGCGAGAGCTGGCAGACCGTCGGCTTCGCGATCCCGGCGGAGCACCTGCAGGCCGGCGACAACCAGCTCCTGCTCAGCTTCGGCGGCGTGACCAACATCGGCGGCGAGGACGTCTCGGTGCAGCTGGCGTCGGTCCGCGTGACCGAGGGCAGCGCCGCGCCGAGCGACGAGCTGCTCCCGCCGGACTGGGGCACCTACACCGGCGCCGCGATGATGGGCGAGGTCGAGAAGAACGCGATCACGCTCGGTACGCCAGCGTCACTTCGCTACTACGTGGAGGTCCCCGAAGCCGGCAAGCTCCTCTTCGCCGTCGCCCAGGAGGGTGCCGCGGGTGGTACCGCGCGGATCACGATCGAGCCGGAGGGCGGCTCGGCGCGACAGATCTTCGAGCGCTCGCTCACCGGCGAGTGGCACGAGGCTCAGGTCGATATCAGCGACTACGCGGGCAAGGTCGTTCGGCTGACCCTCGAGGGTACCGGCGGCGAAGGACGCGTGGCCTGGGGTGAGCCCCGCATCGGGGTCGCGCCGCGGGCCGAGCCGGAGATCGAGCCCGCGCAGAACGTCGTCGTCGTGCTCGTCGACACGCTCCGCGCCTCCAAGCTGAAGGTCTTCAACCCGAGCAGCCGCGTCCGTACGCCGGTGCTCGACGAGCTCGCCGAGGACAGCGCCGTCTTCGCGCGCGCCCAGTCCACGGAGAACTGGACCAAGCCCGCCGTCGGCGCGATTTTGACCGGCCTCCACCCGATGGACCACGGCGCGCGGACGCAGGGCGCGGTGCTCAGCGACGAGGCGACGATGATCTCGGAGCACTTCGAGCGGAACGGCTTCGCGACCGCGGGTCTCATCGCCAACGGATACATCTCGGACCGCTTCGGCTTCGACCAGGGCTGGGACCACTACAAGAACTACATCCGCGAAGCGGGCGCGAGCAGTGAGGCCGAGGACGTCTTCCGCGAGGCGGGCGACTGGGCGGTCGCGCACAAGGACGAGCGCTTCTTCCTCTACGTGCACACCATCGACCCGCACGTGCCCTACGACCCGGAGCAGGAGTTCGTCTCGATGTACGACTCGCGCTCCGACTACGACGGTCAGGTGCGACCGCGCATGACCGGCGAGCTCCTGCACGACGCCAAGCGCAACCCGCCCCGCGTGACCTTCACGCCGAGCGACGTGCAGCGCCTCCAGGCCCTCCACGACGGCGAGATCACCCAGCACGACCGCCACATGGGCAGCTTCATCCAGCGGCTGAAGGACAACGGCCTCTGGGAGAACACCGTCTTCGTCTTCGTCGCCGACCATGGCGAGGAGTTCGACGAGCACGGCTCCTGGGGCCACGGCCACTCGGTCTATCAGGAGCTGCTCCACGTGCCCTTCCTCGTGCACGCGCCGGGCTCGGTCCCGGCCGGCCGCATCGGCACCACGGTGAGCACCCTCGACCTCGCGCCGACCGTTCTCGAGCTCGCGGGACTCCCGCCCATGGGCGACATCGCCGGCCGCAGCCTCCTGCCGCTCATCCACGGCGGAACCCGCAGCGGTCCGGAGGTCGCGATGAGCGAGTTCCTCGACGAGCGCCGCGTCATGGTCGGCGGTCCGTGGAAGCTGATCATCCGCGGCAACCTCACCAGCAGCCTCTTCGACCTCGAGCGCGACCCGGGCGAGCAGACCCAGCTCGATCTGGTCAGCCACCCGATCGCCGCGCGTTACCTGCGCATCATGCAGGGCCAGTTCCTCGGCGCGACGGACCGCAGCCACTGGATGGACGCCACCCAGCGTCGCGGCCAGCGGCACACGGCCGGCGACGTCCAGATGGACGACGAGCTGCAGCAGCAGCTGCGCGAGCTCGGCTACCTCAACTAGCGCTCACCGCGCACCACTCGAGACGCCGGTCTGCTCACGCGGGCCGGCGTTCCTCGTTCCGTCCTTCAGTCCAACCCGCTGGGTTTTTGTTCTCGCACAAAGGCACGAAGAACACAGAGTTCCACAAAGAGATTTGATTGGTCATGCGGCGGCGTCGACGACGACGTCGTCGGTCAACGCGGCGGCCACGTCGACGTCCCCACCAAACCCTTTGTGAACCTTCGTGCTCTTCGTGGCTCTGTGCGAGAACAAGAGAACATCGGCCCCGTCGGGTTTAGCAGGGGGCTAGGGGGAACCGAGGCGCTGGGCGCTGGTGCCGAGCGTGCGCTCGAACGCGCGGGCGACGGCGAGCAGGTGGGCTTCCTGGAAGGGCCGCGCCATGAGCATGAGCCCGACGGGCATCCCGGCGGCGTCCTTGCCGGCCGGCATCGAGAGGGCGCAGAGCCCGAGGTAGCTCGCGAAGCACGTGTTCCGCAGGCAGAGCAGGTTCTCCTCCGCGTAGCGGCCGGGCTCCTCGAGGGAGGCGACGGTCGGTGGCGTGTTGGCGACCGTGGGCATCACGAGCACGTCGACGTCGCGCAGCGCGTCGGTGGCGAGGGCGTTCAGCTCGGTCAGCCGATCGATGCGGCGAAGGTACTCGTGGACCGGCAGGTTGCCGGCGTCGCCGATGCGCGCGCGCACGCGGGGGTCCAGGGCCTCGAGCCGGTCCGGGAGGTGCGTCGTGAGGAAGTGGTAGAGCTCGCTGGCGACCGGGCCGCCGATCGAGAAGAGCTCCTGGGCTTCGCTGAGGAAAGGGAGCTCGAGGCGATGCTGGGTGGCGCCAGCCACGATGAGCTCGCCGAGCGCCTGCTCGACGGCCTCGCCGACGCCGGGCGAGAGCGACTCCCAGGCGAGACCGTCGCTACGGCCGATGCGGACGCCCGCGGTGACGCGCTCGGGCACCGAGTCGTCGCGTGGGTCGAGGGCGTCGAAGGCGACGATGGCGTCGGCGACCGTCCGGGTCAGGATGCCGGCCGTGTCGAGGGTCCGACTGAGGGGGACGATGCCTTCGGTCGACCAGCGGCGAGCCGTCGTCTTCAGGCCGACGGTGCCGGTCCACGCGGCAGGGATGCGGACGCTGCCGGCCGTGTCGGTGCCGAAGGCGAGGGCCGCGCTGCCTTCGATCAGGCTGACCCCCGCGCCGGCGCTCGACCCGCCGGGCACGCGATGCTCCTTCGCGTCCCAGGGATTCCGGGGCGTGCCGCGCGGGTTGGTCCCGATGCCGCCGAAGGCCAGCTCGACCGTGCGGGTCTTTCCGGTCGGGACCGCGAGCTGCTCGATGGCTCGCTGCACCACCGGGCCCGGCCGCTCGAAGCGCTCCGGCAACTGGACCGCGGTGCCACCGGTCGTGGGGAAGCCGGGCACGCCGTAGAGGTCCTTGATCGACACCGGGATGCCCATGAGCGGCCCGCGATCGATGCCTGCTTTCCGCGCGGCGTCGGCGGCGTTCGCGTAGGCACGCGACGCCTCGGGGTCGACGTGTCGGTAGGCGTCGTGGCGGTCGGCCGCGAGCGCCGCGTCGAGGAGCTCGCGGGCGCTGGTCTCACCCGCCGCGAGGGCGCGGCGGAGGTCGGTCAACGAGGGCGGGGTCATTCCCGCATTCAAGGCGGGTCGACGTCGGAAGACAAGACGAAGCTGAGCAGGGCACCGAGCGCCAGCGTGCCACCCGCAGCAGCGGCCGCGATCGGTCGGGCCACGGTCGACGCGACGATCATCCAGATGCTCAGCGCGAGAAAGGCGAGCGTCGACCACGGGTGCAGCGGGTTCGCGCGCCGCGCTGGGTCGTTGGGGTCGCGCCGCCGGGCGACGAACACGCCCGCGACCGTCAGCGCGGCGAAGAAGGAGAGGGTGACCCCCGTGTAGATCAGGAGCGTGTCGAAGCTCGCGCTGAACGCGAGCGCGGCGGAGATCACCCCGAGGAGGAGCGTGGCGTTGCGCGGGGTGGTGCCTTCGACGTCGCGTTTCGCGAAGAACCCGAGCGCTGGATAGCGACGCCCGATGGCTTCGGCGACGCGTGCCCCGGTCAGCACCATCGCACCGACGGTGCTCAGCAGCCCGAGCGCGATGATGCCGCTGGCCACGCGCGCGGCGTTCTCGCCGAAGAGCGCGGCGGCCGCGACGTGTGCGACTTCGGTCTCGCCCGCGAGCGTGTCCACCGGCGCCGCGACCAGGAACGCCGCGTTGAGCAGGAGGTAGAGCGTGGTGACCACCGCGGCGCCGATCGCGAGCGCGCGCGGGAGCTCGCGCGCCGGGTCCTTCACCTCGCCGGCGACGTACGCCGCGGCGTTCCACCCGGCGTACGCGAAGCTCACGTAGACCAGGCCGAGCGCGAAGGGCGCCGACACCATCGCGCCCGCGGCCTCGTCGACTGCGACGGACAACCGCCCACCATCGCCGTGCGCGAGCCCGAGCCCTCCGACGCCGAGGATCAGCAGGACCTTCAACACGGTGAACGAGTCCTGGAAGAGCGCGCCGCCGCGTCCGCTCGCGTGGAGCGCGACCATGAGCACCAGCAGCGCGACGCCGACGGGCAAAGCCGCGGCGCCGGCGCCGCCGAGCGCGCGATCGGCGTACTCACCGAAGGCGATGGCGGAGGCGGCGATGGGCGCCGCGAACCCGACCACGATCGAGACGAAGCCCGCCACGAACCCCACGCGCCGCCCGTAGAGGTGCGTGGTCAGGGTGGTCTCGCCCCCGCTCTCCGGAAAGCGCACCGCGAGCTCGCCGTAGGCGAGCGCGCCGAAGAGGGCGAGCAGACCACCGACGCCCCAGCACGCGAGCACGGCGAGCGGGGACGTCAGATCCGTCAGGAGGTGCCCCGTGGTGGTGAACACCCCGGTGCCCACCATCGATGCCACCACGAGCAGGGTGGCGGTGCGGCCACTGAACGCGCGCGGCGTCTCGGTCACGGCGCGTCCGCCATGCGCAGCCAGGTCGGCTCGCCAGGTACGCAGTCGACCGGGGCGAGCCCGCTGACCTCGACGAGGTGGTCTCGCCGTTCGTCGATCCAACCGGCGAGCTCACTGCGCCACGGCTCGGCCCACTCCTCGGGAAGCGTGAGGGCCGGGCCGCAGGCGCTCAGCGGGGTCAGCTCGAACTGGACCTCTTCGCCGGGGAGCGTCGAGTGCCAGCGGATGAAGCGGTCGTCGCCGCTCCAGGTCGGTAGGAAGGAGAGCGAGAGCTCGCCGTCTGGCTCGAGGGCGACCCGAGCGACGAGGCCCTCGCGGGTCTTTGGCGACCGGATCTTCGGCAGCCGTCGACCCCGTGAGCTTCGCGGGTTCGCCTGCCGGCCCATGTCGGCGACGAAGTTGCCGAGGCCCCAGGCGACCGGCACGCCGTCGATGCGCTCCACCGCCATCGGCACGTGGGTGCCGTGCGCGATGACGGCGCTTGCGCCCGCGTCGATCAGCCGCTGCACACGCGTGCGCCAGCGCTGCATCGGCTCCTCACGCAGCTCGCCGACGAAGTGGACCACGGCCACCACGCGGTGGCGCTCGGTGGTGGCGGCCACGAGGTCGACGGCGTCGTCGTCCAGGAACGAGCGCGCGGACTCCCCGGGGTCGACCCACCCCTTCGCGTGCGCGTCGTAGAAGGTCAGCACCGCCAGCGAGGTCTCGGGCTCGTCCCCGCCGAGCACGATGGGCCATCGGTGGCGCGGGTAGGTGCCGGCGCCGGTGACCACGAGGCCGACGGAGCGTGCCGCCTCGATGGTCTCGCGCAGCCCTTCGCGTTCCTGGTCGAGGGCGTGGTTGTTCGCGAGCATCACGCCATCGACGCCTGCACGCGCGAGCGCCTCCGGCAGCCACGGCGGCCCCTGCAGATAGACCGGGGTGAGCCCGCGCTCCACCGGCTCCGCCGCGTCGATCGCGCGTCGGCGAGTCGCCGCGACCGGCGTCTCCAGGTTGACCAACACGAACGCGCCTTCGTCCGCGTTCCAGAGCCGCGCGATCGGGGCGAGCACGTTCGCGTACGCACCGGCGGGATCCTCGGTCGCGTTCATCGAGTCCCGTACCGCCTCGCTGAGGAGGATGTCGCCGGTCACCCAGAGCGACACCGGCGCCACCGGCCCCGTGCCCGTTTCCGTGCCCGTTTCGGTGGACACCGACTCGACGAACGGCGGATCCGCGGGCTCGGCTCGGCTCACGGGCTGGCCGCAGCCGAGCCACAGTGCGGTGAACGCCAGCCACGTGCGAGTCCCCATCGACCGGAGGATGGCACCCCTCAGGGCACGTCGTCGATCACGTGCACGACCTTCTGGGCGGTCGCCATCGCACCCTCGGGCGTGGTGATTCGAGCTTCGATGCGCACGTCGGTGTCGGTGACCTCGTCGGGCCCCTCGATGGCGAAGATCAGCTGGTCGCCCACGCGGAGCCAATGGTCGCCCTCGGGCTGGACGCGGCGCTCGGTGAGGATGCGTTCGATGGGCACGCCGACCGGGTCGCCGCTCGTCGCGTCGTAGCCCTCGATGCGCATGGTGAGCTCCTGCGGGTTCACGTCGTAGAGTCGGAGGGCGACGTCCACGTGCCAGCCGCCTTGGGGGCCGTTCACCAGCTCCACGTCCGCGCCGTGCGCGATGTCGACGAAGCTCGTGATCCCCGTCCCGATCTCCACCCGGGGCTCGGCGCCGGCGAGGTCCCGAGGCTCGGTGAACATGTCGGGCGGATCTCCGTCCGTGTCGTCGTCGCCGCACGCCGAGAACGCGAGGCAGAGGCAAAGAAAGAGACGCACCGACCCACTGTGGCAAGCGGTGCGCCAGCGGGCAACAGCCGTCTACCCCTGCTGTAGCGATACAGGCCTTGCCCCGCGAATCGTCCGGTGGATGAAGCGAACGGGCTCTCGGTACGTCTCCAGGGTGTGCGAATCACGAACGACATCGATCGGAAGACCCGCTCCAAAGGAGCGAAAGGGCGCTAGACTCCGATGCACGTGAGCGGCGCCAACCCCGAGCTCGAAGCGCGCGCGACCAAGGGCACCTTGCTCCTGGCCGCCCGGCGCGCAGCGGCCGTGTCCCCCACCGCGGGAACGGTCAGGGACGTGCTCGAGCACCACGCGCTCGGACACTACGCCGAGGGGCTGCGTCAGTACCTCACGATTCGCCTGGGCTCCGTGGAGCGCGGCCTCGACGCACTGACCCGCCTCCGTGAGCAGGTCGGCGAGGGCGGCGTGGACCAGCTGCTCGAGCCGCCGGGGATCAAGGCGCGGCTCTTCCGTCTGGCGCGCGAGATCAGCCAGGCGCCGCGGCCCTCGAACGTGACGCTCGAGTGGTACAGCCCCAAGAGCGCTCGGAGCGGTGGCTACCTCTCCGGCCTCGCGCAGCTTCGGAAGGCGCCGCACGACGAGGACCGCGAGCTCCTCGAGCTCCGACACGCCCGCGAGCTCTCCGTCGAGGAGATCGCCTTCGTCCTCGGCGAGCCCGCCGAGGCGATCGAGAAGCGCATCGACGCAGCGGAGTCGTCGGCGCGCAGCCTCTTCCAGCGAGCCGGCGACGGAGTCGATCTCCCGCGCGCGCTCCTCGAGGCCTTCGCGCTCGACAAGCTCGAGGACGAGATCGCGTCCGCGCACGCGCCGCCGCAGCATCCGGACGAGCAGCCCTTCGTCCCGACCGGCACGATCATCGACGAGCACTACGAGCTCGAGAAGTACATCGGCTCGGGCGGCTTCGCCGACGTCTACCGGGCGCGCGACCTGACGGTCCCGGGTCATCACGTCGCGCTCAAGGTCCTCAAGCGGCAGTCGGTGGGCGATCAGGCGAAGGAAGCCGCGCTCCGCGAGCTGCGCCTCATCGCCGCGGTCTTTCATCCGTCGATCGTTCAGTTCAAGGACCACGGCTGGTACGAGAGCCGGCTCTGGTTCGCCATGCCCTGGTACGAGGGCGAGACCCTCGAGACCCGCCTCGAGCGCGAGCCGCTCACGCGCGAAGAGGCGCAGGCGATCTTCGTCCCGCTCGCGCGCGCGCTCTCCGCGATGCACGCGTCCGGCGTCCGCCACCAGGACGTGAAGCCGGACAACATCTTCCTGGCGAACCTCGAGGGCTTCGGCGACCAGCAGCAGCTCCTGCCGGTGCTGCTCGATCTCGGCGTGGCCGCGACCGACGCCGAGCTCGTGATCGCCGGCACGCCGACCTACTTCGCGCCCGAGGTGGCGGCACAGTTCGCACACCAGGAAGGCGAGCCCGTTCCGGAGTACCCGATCGGGCCGGCGGCCGACGTCTTCGCGTTGGCGCTCAGCCTCCGCAACGCGCTCGAGCCTCACACCGCCCCCGAGATCACCGGTGGAGCCATCGACACGTTCATCGCATCGCGCGCCCGGGACATGCCCGAGCCGCCGGTGACCAAGGAGCTCCGCTACCTCCGGCCGCACTTCGAGCGCTGGCTGGCCCTCGACCCGGCCGAGCGGCCGACCGCGGCGGAGCTCGCCGACGAGCTCGAGGACATCCTGACCCGACCGGAGCGCGTGCGCGCTCGGCGGATGCGCAACCTCCGCATCTTCGGGCCGCTCGCGGTCGCGCTGCTCGCGGTCTTCGGAACGGTGACCTACGAGCTCTACTCGCAGGCGCAGGAGTCCGGCGAGAAGGCCGCGGCGCTCGAGGCGGAGCGAACGTCGGCGCTCGACGACCTCGAGAGCGAGACGGAGCGGCGTGAAGCGCTCGAGGGCGAGATCGCCGACGCCCGCGGTCGCATCGAGAGCTCGAACCTGAACCGTGAGCAGCTCGCCGAGCAGCTCGCCGAGGCCGAGGGCAGCCTGCAGGTGACGCGCCGCCGGCTGACGCTCGCGCGTCGCCAGGTCCAGGAGCTCGACAAGCGTGCCGAGTCGCTCACCGCGGATCTCGCGGCGGCGCGCACCGCGAAGACGGCGGCGGAGCGGCGGGTCGCCGAGCTCGAGACCTCGGCGGAGGCGACCGAGCGCCAGCTGACCGACGCGCGCCGCCAGCTCTCCGAGGCCAACGCTCGGGTGGGTGCCGTTCAGCAGGAGCTCGACACCGCGCGGGCCGCCGCGACGGCTGCGGGCGAGCAGCTCCGGCAGGCCCAGGGGCGCATCGCTCAGCTCACCAGCGAGCGCGACGAGGCTCAGTCGGCGCTCGCTGCCGCCCGCCGCCGCATCGAGCAGCTCGAGCGTCAGGCGCGCCAGCCCTCCGCGCCCACGCAGGCGAACCCCGACATCGAGGCACCGACCGCTCCGACCACGACCGTGCCGCCGCGCACCGGTTCGCGGCGCCCGGCCGTTCCGCGCTGATCCAGGTCTGGCAGTTCCGCTCGGATCGCCCCAGGGTTGGCTCATGCGCGCCACCCTCTCCACCGGTCTGTTCGTCCTGCTCCTGAGCTGCGGCGGGCGCGAGACGACCCCGCCGGCCGAGCCGACGACGTCCGGCGAGGCGCTCGATCTCGACGGCCCGGCCGAGCACGCGCGGCGCTTCCCGACCTTCGATCGCTACTGGTACCAGGGCAGCGCCGAGCTCAGCCGCTTCGCGCTGACGCAGCAGCGCTATGGCGCGGCTCGCGAGGGGGACGCGGTGCTGGTCTTCGTCACCGAGCCGTTCCTGCCCGACGCGCAGGTCAAGCACGAGCTCGACGACGGGCAGGAGGACGTGTCGGTCCTGAAGCTCAACGCCTACCGCCGCTTCGACACCGGCATCTACCCGTACACCGTGATGACCACGACCTTCGGGCTCGTGGCGGAGCAGGGTGCCGCGCTCAAGAGCACCGGGACGGTGACCGAGTGGTGTGGGCAGGCCTTCACGCAGCTCAATCGCCGCGACGACGGCTGGGCGCTCCAGCTGCGTTCCTACTTCCAGGCGGAGGGCGACCGCGACGAGTCGTTCGGTGCCGCGACGCTCGAGGACTCGCTCTTCGTCCGTGGGCGCTTCGGGGCAGAGCAGCTCCCCACCGGCGACGCGCTCGAGCTGGTGCCCGCGCTCCACTACCTGCGTTTCCGCCATCAGCCCATCCGACCCTACGCCGCCCGTGCCAGCGTCGACCGTGCCCGCGACGAGACCTACGGCCGCGGGGAGCTGGTCCGCTACGAGGTGAGCTACCCCGAGCTCGGCCGCACCCTGGTGATCGTCTTCGAGCCGGCCTTTCCCTTCGACGTGCTCGGCTGGGAAGAGCGGCAGCAAGGGGAGGAGGGGATCACGCGCGCGGTGCGGACCCACGCGATCCTGACCGACTACTGGAACCACCACGGGCCGGACGATGACGCCTATCGCGAGGCTCTCGGGCTCTGAGGTACGCTGCGCGCATGGGCGGGAACACCATGCGCGCGGTCGCCGCGCTCGCTGGGCTCTTGGCCGCCTGTGGCGGCACCCAGACCGGCGGCGGAGGCGGCGACTACCGACCGGAGCCTCTCGAGGGGCACGCGTTCCTCCGTGCTTACGGCGAACAGAACGTGTCGACCTTCGGCGAGGTCCGCGACTCCGAGACGGTGTTGCCCTTGATGCGCGAGGCGCGCGGGGCCGAGCGCAAGACGCTCCAGCGGGAGCTGGCGCTGGCCTACATGGTCGAGGCCGAGGCCGAGACCGAGCCGCGGAAGCAGCGGCGCGCGTGGCGCGACACCCAGCAGGCCGCCCAGCGGGCGGCGACGCGTGTGCGCGACGCGTGGATCCGCGCGGAGCTCGACTTCGTGCAGCTCTGGGCGGCCTGGCGCTCCGGCGCCCGGAACGCCAGCCGCAAGGCCGAGCGCTTCACCAGTCGGCACCTGAGCGGTGGGGACCTCTTGCTCATGGCGTGGGCCATCCGGGGAGAGATCGCACTCGAGGCCGAGGCCTGGGAGGAGGCGCGAACGAGCTTCCGCTATCTGCTCGGCCACATCGACCACCCGCTCTACGCCTACGCGCTCTTCCGCGAGGGTGAGGCTCTCCGCGGGCTCGAGCGCAGCGACGAGGCCTCCGAGGCGTTCGAGCAGGCGCGCGACATGGGCTGCGACCCGGAGGCGCCGCCAGCGGTGTTGCGGATCGCTGCGCTGGCGGCCCGGCAGGCGCGGACCGATGTCCACCTCGACGCGGCGGGCAAGCCCCGCCCGGACTCGTGCGCGCCACCGCCGGTGGAAGGCGAAGGCGAGGGCACCGCCGACGAAGGCTGGACCCCCGAAGAATAGACCGCTCACGGCTTGAAATGGTCCGATGATCGGGGTGCTGTGCGGCCGCGGGTCGGTTTCGGCACGACGAGTCGATGCCGAGCATCGGCGAGGAGGGACGGGGCCGACCTGTGGTCGCACAGCCCGCGAGGGCGGATCAGAGCAAGTCGTGAGCGGTCTAGGGTCAGAGCAGCGAGCTGATCAGCTCGGCGAGCGCCGCGGGCTCGGTGTCGAGTCCGACGTGCACCCACTTGGCGCCGCTCGTCGACGCGGCGAGGTCTTCCTTCACGGCGGGGGACGCTCCCCAGACGACGACCGTCGGCGTGCTCACGACGGCGAGCGCCGTCGCGACGTCGAGCGGGTCGATCTCGGGCGCGGCGCAGTCGAGCACCAGGATGCACTCCTCGCTCGTGCGCGCGTGTCGCTTGAGCTCGAGCGTGGTCCGGATCGGCTGCACCGACGCACGTCCATAGAGACGGAGACCGAGCTGCTGCAGCGCCCCTCGGTCCATGGTCGACACGAGGACGAGCGGCAGGTCGGACATCGTCTGTCCCGTCTGTCCGGGGCGGGTAGTCGAGCGCGTCTCGAGCTCCGTTTGGAGCTCGGACGTCGGTCGATCGGAAGGTGGCCCGGGCACCTCACGAGGGTAGGCGATCAGGCCGCGTGGCGGCCAATTTCGCTATCGAGCTGGGCCAGCATCTCGTCGCCGGTCACCTCGTGGGCGGCGCGCCCCTTCATGTACTTGAGGAGCCCGACCCGGTCGTAGTGGGCCTGGATGCGGTCGGAGAGGAGGCCGATCTCGCGGAGGTTCGGCACCAGCCGCTCGAACATCACGTGGCGGAACTCCACGAGCCCCGGCGCCGTGTCGACGACGTGCTGCCACTGCTTGCGGGAGAGCCGGCCCTCGAACCACTCCTCGTAGATCTCGTACGCCCGGAAGCGGTTGCGCATGAGGATGGCGACCTCGAAGGCCCAGTCCTCGCGCTCGCGGCGCTCCTTGTCGGAGAGCTCCTGCGTGATGTGCTCGCGCAGGGCGATGACGCCGTAGTGCACGTGCCGCGCCTCGTCCTGGATGACGTTGCGCAGCAGCTCCTTGAGCAGCGGCTCCTTGGTGAGCTTGTAGAGCGTGCCGAAGGCGCCGAGGGCGAGACCCTCGACCATGATCTGCATGCCGAGGAACTTCATGTCCCAGCGCGAGTCGCTCATCAGCGCGTCGATGATGACGAAGAGGTTGTCGTTGATCTGGTAGACCTTCTCGAGCTTCGTATCGAGGTAGCGGTGGAAGACCTCGACGTGGCGCGCCTCGTCGACGACCTGCGTGGCGCCATAGAGCTTGCCGTCGAAGAACTGCACCGCTTCCGTGACCTGCGCGGCGGCGAAGAGCGCGCCCTGCTCGCCGTGCAGGAACTGGCTGAGCATCCAGGAGAGCATGTCGGCGCGGAAGCGCGCGCGCTCCCGGGCGTCGAGCTTGATGCCGTACTCCTCGAGGGTCTCGAAGTTGATGAAGTAGTCCGGGATGACCGGTACCTCGGGGTTCAACGGATCGACGTGGGTGCCCCAGTCGAGGTAGGTCTCGCCATTCCACTGCCCTTCCTTCGCGCGGCGGTAGAGCTCGAGCATCTCGGGCTGGTCGCTGGGGTAGGTCCAGTCGAAGTACGCGGAGTGGGTCGCGGGGATCCGGGTCGGCTGACCCTGCTTGCCGCGCTGAAAGACGAGCCCGCGGACACTCGAGGGACCGAGCGAGGCCATGACCCGAGGGTTGTGGACTTCGGTCATCACCTCGAGGGCCTCGAAGTACGGCTCGACGCGGCTGCGGACGGTGGCGGGGAGGATGCGGAGAAGAGTCTCGGGGTTCATCGGTCGCTTTCGTTCGTTGAGATCCTGGGGAGGGTCGCGGCGAGGCTCAGAGGGAGCCGAAGAAGTCGCGCACGCGCTGCGCGTGGTAGCGGGTGAGGAAGGTGTGGATGACGGGGAGGGCGCGTTCGATCATCGGCGCGGCCTCATCGGGCGGGAGGTGTGAGAGCCGGCGGGAGAGCAGGCGCATCTCCTCGCGGAAGAGGCGGCTCATGGCCTCCTCGTAGAAGGCGACGTCGGCCACGGTGAAGCCGAGCTCGCGGGTGAACCCGAGGCGGCGCATCTCGCCGAAGGTCTCGATCATCCACACGTCGCGCTCGGCGATGCGCAGCGCGCCATCCTCGGTCTGCTCGACGCCGAGCATGCCCTGCTCGACGGCTTCCTCGACGTCGCGGCGCTCGACGCCGGCGCGCTTGCACACCTCCTCGGCGTCGACGAACTGATCCTGCGGCTCGCCGGACACCAGCTCGGGGGCCAGGCGGTCGCGGACCCGCGCGAGGAACTGGTGCTGCTCGGGCGCGAAGCTCTCCTCGCGGCCGTCGAGGATGGCCTTGATCGCCTTGAGCGGGAGGAAGCGCTCGTGCTGCAGCTTCTTGATGAGCTGCAGCCGCTGCACGTGCTCGTCCGAGTACCAGGCCATGTTGCGGCCCGTCTTCTTCCCTGGCGGGAGCAGGCCCTGCTGGATGTAGAAGTGGATCGCCTGTCGCTCGAGGCCGGTGGCGGCGCACAGGTCCTTCATGCGCAGCTGGTGGTCGCCGCGCTTGCTCTTCGCCGAGCGCTTCTTGCGGCGCGGCGCGCTCTCTTCGGTGGTCTCGGTCTCGAGGGTGGGGTCGTCGTCCAAGGTCATCGCTCCACCTCCACCGTACACGGCGATCCGGCGCGTCCGACGCAGGCGAGGACGTAGCCCTCGTCGCGCTCCGCCCGAGTCAGGCAGTTCGGCTCCTCCATGACCACGTGGCCGCTCGTGACCTTCACCTTGCAGGCGGCGCAGCCGCCCATCGCGCAGCTGAAGGGCATGTCGAGCCCGGCGGCGAGGCCGGCCTCGAGAATGGTCTGCCCATCGGTGACGACCTCGAGCGAGCGCCCGTCCGCCTTCAGCGTGACGGTGTGCGCGCCGAGCTCCACCGCACCGTCCGTTCGCGCCTCGGGTCGGCTGAAGCGCTCCTCGTGAATCCGTCCCGCGTCGACGCCGCTCTCGAGCAGCGCTTCGCGGACCGCGTCCATCATGCCGCTCGGACCACACACGTAGTAGGCGCATCCGGCGTCGGTGTGGCCCAGCGCTGCGAGGCGCTCCATCGTGGTCGGTCCGTCCAGGCGACCCCGGGCACCCGTCCACGCGGCGCTCGGGCTCTCGAGCACGTGCTCGACCCTGAAGCGATCCGGGTGGCGTACGGCGAGCGCGTCGAAACGCTCGCGGAAGATGACGTCGGTCTCACCCCGGTTGCCGTAGAGCAGCGTGACGCGCGCGTGCGGCGCGGCCTCGAGCGCCATCTCGGCGATGGCGGCGATCGGCGTGATGCCGCTGCCGCCCGCGATGAGCACCAGGTGCTGGGCGCATCCGTCGGGCTCGAGGGTGAACGCGCCCGAGGGTCCGAGGACCCGCAGGGACATCCCGGCCTCGGCGTGATCGTTCAGGTGGTTGCTCACCCGGCCGCCGTCGACGCGCTTGATGGTGACGTGGGCGTCGCGCCCATCGAGGGGCGGGGTCGCGAGCGAGTACGCCCGTCGATGCACCTCGCCATCGACCTCGACGTCGAAGGAGAGGAACTGACCGGCGACGAACTCGAAGGGCGAGCCGTCCTCCTCGGTCAGGAAGAGGGAGACGGCATCCGGTGTCTCGCGCACGACTCGGGTCACCACGACCGGTCGCGGGCGGATGGCCTTTCGCGGTGCGGGGGTGGCGGCCAGCCGAGTGCGCTTCGGGCGGTCGATGGTCGCCTTCGGCGGGTTCCCGCGGAGTCGCTGGCGGACCATGTCGAGGTCGCGACCGAGCTGGCGCAGCCGCTCACCGAGTGTTCCCGGCAAGAGGGCCGAGACTACCGACACCTCGGCCAGCGGGGTGAGCGGCCGGGGACCGACGGCACGGTCGGTGAACGGCGGCTCCTTGTGCCCCGAGGCCTGGTCGAGGATGCGCCGCCCGTCGTGGCGGAGCTGGTCGATCGGGCTCGCCAGCACCGGCACGGCGGAGGCGGCGACCTTGGCCAGGAGATCCAGCCCGCGGACGGGTCGCGGTTGGGGAATGGCGCGGGCTCTCATGACCCTGAGCCTGGCGGGGTCATCGAAAAGTGTCAAGCGACACTTGACACTTTGCACCAAGGAGAATCGACAGGGTATGAAATCATTGGAAAAAAGCTCTGGCGGCCCTGTCTTCGACTGGCCGCCGTGGTCCATCCGGAGTCGTTTCGCGAACGGTGCTTGTGCTCGGGCCGACGGGAACGAACACTCCCCGGGTGCGTGACCCCGAGGTGGCCCTGCGGACCTTGCTCGAGCTGACATCCGCCCTCGCGGGCGAGCTCACGCTGGACGAGGCGCTCGCGGCGGCCACGGACGCGGCCCTCAAGGTCTTCCAGGCCCAGCACAGCTCGATCCGCATCCTCGACGAGAGCGGCACGGACCTGCTCTGCGGCGCCCGCAGCGGCGCCGGTCTCGAGGAGCGTCCACTCAGCTTCAAGTCGGGCCAGGGTGTGGTCGGCTGGGTCGTCGAGCGCGGCGAGCCGGCATGCCTCCACGACGCGCAGCGCGATCCGCGCTTCGTGTCCTTCGAGCAGCAGAGCTACACCATCGGTTCGCTCTTGGTCCTCCCACTCACGAACCTCGGCGAGGTGATCGGCGCGCTCTCGGTCACCGCCGAGGACACGCACCACTTCGATGAGGACGACCTGATGCTCGGCCAGCTCCTCGCGAACTGCACCGCCGGCTCCATCGAGCGCGCGAGGCTGCAGCGCCTCGCGATCACCGACGCGCAGACTCTGAGCTGGAGCCACGCCTACTTGCTGCCGCGACTCGAGGAGGAGCTGCGCGCGGCGTCCGATCCGGAGCCCGGCCTCGCCGTGCTCCTCATGGACCTCGATCACTTCAAGCGGGTCAACGACACGCACGGTCACGCCGTCGGCGACCGAGTGCTGCGCGCGTTCGCCGACGTGGTCCGCCAGCAGATTCGTCGCCGCGACATGCTCTTCCGCCGTGGCGGCGAGGAGTTCGTGGTCGTGATGCCGAGCTGCACCCTCCACGACGCGGAGACCGTCGCCGAGCGCATTCGTCAGGCCTTGGCGTCGGAGCCGCTCGACGGTGGCGAAGGGATCGCGGTCGATCAGCGGGTCTCGATCGGCGTCGCCCGTTGGGACGGCGAAGAGTCCGCCGCCGAGCTCGAGGCCCGCGCGGATGCTGCGATGTACGCCGCCAAACGCGAGGGCCGAAACCAGGTCAGCGTCGCCCCGCCGCCCCTCGAGGGCTGACTACGGTCGGTACTCCACGGACAGGCTCATCGCGAAGCCGCTGGCTCGCTGGAAGCTCAGGTTGTCGAAGAGACCGGCGCCGCCGATGGCAGGCGTGACGAAGAGCGAACCCCTGCCCCGCTGGCCTCGGGTGAGGATTCGGATGCCGATCTCGCCCCAGCCGTAGCTCGCGGGGCCACCGCCGGAGCCACGGATCACCAACCACCGCCCGACCGAGAGCGGCCACTGCATCCGGACGGCGATCGTGGAGAGGGTGGTCTCTCCCGAGGCGAAGAGCAGGCTCGTGGACACCGAGACGTGCAGCCCGTCCAGCGCTCCGAAGCGCATGCCCATCATGATGGTCGGCGCCATGCCGTCGAGCCGCCGGTCGAAGTCGTCGATGCGCGCTCGGGTGGTGCCGACGCCCACCGACATCTCGAAGATGCGATGGTCGTAGCCCAGCAGGAGCGCCCCGTCGGCCACGCCGAAGCTGTCCCCGTCGTTCGTGGAGAACGCGTAGCCGAGGCGATCGATCACCAGGCGGACGGAGAAGGGGCGGCGCGCTCGGTAGGCGACGAACGCGTCTCCCATCAGGGCGAATCCGTCGCCGAGCACCGGCATCACCGAGAGTCCGACCTGAAACCCCGGCATTCGCTCCGGCGAGATGCGTGCGCCGTAGCTCGAGTTGGGATCGAGATCGCTCGGGCCGTCGAAGGGTGGAGGCTCGGGCGGAGCGAGCGCCGGTTCTGGAACCGGTGCGATCGAGACGGTCGCGTCCGAGACCGGGGTGGCGACCGTGGCTCGCGGTTCGTAGCCGTCGAGCGCGTGAGCCTGCCCGTCGAGCTCGAACCAGACGCGCCCGTTCCGTTCGAAGAGGTCGGACGGGGTCACGTCGAGGTCGTACACACGGACGACCCGTTCGCCCTGCAGGACCACGACGTTGGTGCCGCACGCCTGGTAGCTCTGCCCGGCGAAGGCGAGCACGGCCGCGCAGTCACTCGGCGCGGGCGCAACCTCGGCCTCCGCTTCCTCCCTCACTTCCTGGGGGGGGGCGGGGGGGCCGAGCGCGTCCGCGCTCTCGTCCGAAGGGGGCAGCTGAGCGGATGCCGTCGCGCTCACGCACGACAGCGCGACCAAGAGTCGGAGTCGCATCGCTCAGTCGGTGGTGGGCATGCGGGAGTTGAAGGAGCCCTGGAGGACGTCACCGCTGGCGAAGCTCGCCTCGTAGGTGACCTCCATCAGGTCCCACTCCAGGAACTGCACGTCGACGATCGCGATCTCTGCCGACTCGTCGGTCGTCCAGACCTCGTCGGCGGGACCGGCGCACCCTTCGACCACGGCGCTCGCCTCGCTGGCACCGCTCCAGCTGCCGGTGACGAAGCCGGTGCTGCTCTCGAGCTCCATGTCCGCGCCACGCGAGCGGAACACGGCGGTCAGGTCTTCGCGCGTCCAGAAGAGTCCGCGAATGTCCATGGTGCTCATCACCGCCCCATCCGGGCCGGTCGCTCGGAGGTCGACCATCCACCCCTGGGGCGTGCAGTACCCGGTGGCGTCTGCGTCGCCGCTGACGCTCACCCCACCGAGCGTTCCGTCGAGCCGCGCGTCGTTCAGGGTGAGAAACCCGGTCGCGCCCTCGGGCAGCTCTTCCCACCCCGCGCAACCCGTGAGCGCGAGGACGACCATCGAGATTCCAACTGTTCGCACGACCCCTCCAGACACCAGAAAAAGAAAGCGATGCCAGGAGTCTATCCGCTCGATCGTCGGGACGCCCGTCTCAGTGCGTTCGGAGGTTCCAGACCTTCACGACCTTGCCCTCGCGGTCGAAGCCGACGATGAGGATGGGCACCGGTCCGGGGTAACCCTCGCCGAGGGCCCCGACGTCGTAGAACCAGTCGTCCCCGTCGAACTCGTTCTCCATGCAGCGCGGATGACGCGAGCAGGGATCGCCCCGACCGATGAGCTCTTCGACCTCCGGCCGGCTGAGGTTCATCAGGCTGTCGTTCTCGACGACGGCCTGGACCCGCTGGCTGTTGCGGGCGCTCTCGTCCGCGTCGTCGACCGGCTCGTTCATCACCTCGGCCAGGCTCGCGAGCGTCTGGGCAGGGGGGATGGAGGGTCCGCAGGCGAGGGCGAAGAGGAGGGAGAGGCTGGCGATCGCGCGCATGGGCGGGAGGATACCGAACTCAGGCCGGAAATCGCCGGGATTCGCCCCCTCGACGGCAGGTACGCATGGGACTGTTGCAATGGAGCGGCCACCCCAGGACAATGCCCCAGCCCATGACGGAACCGGTCAACGCAGAGGGTGGGATTCGCTTCTGGCCTGCCACCGATGTGGGCCGGGTGCGAGACGCCAACGAAGACAGCTTCCTGGTCGACAAGAAGCTCAACCTCTACATCGTCGCCGACGGAATGGGTGGCCACGCCGCCGGTGAGGTCGCGAGCTCGATGGCGACCCGCGTCGTCCGCGACGCCATCGCCGCCGAACGCGACGCGCTGGTCGAATTCGAGCAAGGGCACGGGGGCACCACCCGCAAGGACATCCTCCGCCTCCTCGAGGCGAGCGTTCAGTCCGCCTGCTCCCAGGTGAACGCCGCCGGCGTCGCCGACGAGTCCAAGCGCGGCATGGGCACGACGATCGACGGGCTGCTGATCATCGGCAACCGCGGCTTCATCGCCCACGTCGGCGACTCGCGCATCTACCTCTACCGCCAGGGCTCGGTGCACCAGCTCACCGAGGACCACTCGCTGATCAACGAGCTGCTCAAGCGCGGCAAGCTCAGCCGCGAGCAGATCGACAAGCTCCAGTACAAGAACGCGGTCACCCGCGCGGTCGGTGTCTACGAGAGCGTCGAGGTCGACGTCTTCGACTTCGACGTGCTTCCCGGCGACCGCTTCCTCCTCTGCAGCGATGGCCTCAGCGGCTACCTCGAGGAGAGCGAGCTCCAGAGCCTCTTCGAGGAGATCCCCGAGGAGAAGCTCACCCAGCACCTGATCGACCTCGCCAACGAGCGCGGCGGCAAGGACAACATCACCGCCGTCGTGGTCCGCGTGCCGGACGACGAGGCCGGTCTCGACAAGCTCACGCGCGAGGTCCACCTCAAGCTCGAGATCCTCCACGAGATGCCCCTCTTCCGCTTCCTGACCTATCAGGAGCTGGTGCGGGTGCTCAACATCACGGACGTCCGGCAGTACAAGGCCGGCGACACCGTGGTGGAGGAGGGCGACGAGGGCGATCAGCTCTTCGTGGTGCTCACCGGCCGGGTGAAGGTCCACTCCGGAAGCACGATGATCGTCGACCTCGGGCCGGGGCAGCACTTCGGCGAGATGGCGCTCGTCGACAAGGCGGCCCGCTCCGCGAGCGTGACCGCGCTCGACGACGCGAAGCTCCTGCACATCAAGCGGCGCGACTTCTTCGACATGGTCCGCAAGGATCACGACGTCGCGGTGAAGCTGCTCTGGAGCTTCCTCGGCGTGCTCGCCAAGCGGCTCCGCAACACGAGCCGCGAGCTCGGCGAAGCGCGCGAGGCCCTGGCGGCGGAGGACCTGACCACCGAGCTCCTCGGTGAGCCGACCCGCCGGGTCGACAAGGCGGACATCGCGAAGGCCGAGGAAGAGGGCGGTCGGGAGACCGACCCCGACGCCGAGGACTGACGGTGAAGCGACTCCTTCTCGCCGGGCTCGTGTGTGCACTCGGCGGGTGCGACTGCAGCGGCACGGAGCCGGCGACCGAGCCCGAGCAGGAGACGCCGGAGCCGCCGCCGGAGGACACCACCGACGAGAGCCCGCACCCGGAGGAGCCCCGCGGCGAGCCGCCGCTCGGCACCGTCGTCAGCGGCTGGGACCGTGGGCGTGAGCTGCAGACGGAGCTGCTCGAGGTGGCCCCGGATGCCGAGCCACTGGTGATCGATCTCCGGGATGGAGCTCGGCTCACGCTCGACCCGGGAAGCCGCGCCGCGCTCGGTGAGGAGGCGCCCGCGCAGGTCTTCCTCGCCGAGGGCGCGATTCACGCGCAGCTGCCGCCGATGGGTGGCTCGAGCCGCCCGACGCTCCGGCTCGGCACGCCCGCCGGCACGCTTGCCCTCGAGGGCTCGGGCGAGACGTACCTCGTCGTCGCACCGGACGGGCGGGTGCTCTACGCCCAGCTCGCGGGCATGGGTCGCGTCTACGACGGAGAGCTCGACGACGAGGGCCGGCCCTCGGTGATCTCGCTCCGACCCGGGAGCTCCCTGGTCGGCGGGGCGAGTGATCCGACCGAGGGCGTGGGCCAGGTGGGGGCTGCTCGTGGGCTACGGAGTGGCTTCGAGGAAGCCGGCGCGACGGAGCTGCCGGATGGGAGCGTGCAGCCGAAGATCGAGTGGCTGAACGCCTTCGCCGAGAGCGTCGAGGAGGAGCGCACCCGCGGTCAGGAGATCCAAAGGCAGCGGGTGCTGGCCTCGCAGGCCGGGAACACCGAGCGCGGCGCCGAGCTCCAGCGGGAGCTCATCGCCCACAGCCAGGTCGTGTCGCGGCAGCGGGCGGCCCTTCGAGCGCGGTGGGAACGGGTCCGCTCGCTGGCGCTCCTGGTGGGCGCCGAGCCCGATCCTTCGGAGGCGGTGCGAGGCCAGGTTCGCCGATTGCTCGGCCTCGAGATCCCGAGCGTCGAGCCCCCGGAGCCCACCGAAGCGCCTCAGAACTGAACGGTGGCGTGGACGAAGAAGGTCGTCCGCAGGATGTCGTCGACGCGGAAGCGCTGGCCCGGTGCGTCGATGATCGCTCGATAGTGCGGGTCGATGAGCCCGTCGCTGCAGCCGCCGACCCGGTTGCCGGTTGCCGGGTCGACGATGCCGCCGATGCGCGGGTCGTCGTCACTGGTCGGGTCCGCGCTCGTGTTGCAGGCGTCGCTGTAGGTCACGAAGTGCGGTGAGACATAGGTGAGGGTGGTGGAGAAGCGGAACCGCACGTAGCGCGCCGCCTGCATCTCCACCGCCACCGTCCCGCTCAGCTCCCCGTGCGCCTGCACGTCGGTGAGGCCGTTGAAGGGCACCTCCGCGAGGTCGTAGGTCGGGCCGATGGAGGGCTGGATGCCTTCATAGTTCGGCGTGGTGAGCAGCCGATGCTGGCTCGTGCCGAGCGCGTCGTAGAGCAGCGAGTAGTCGCGCCCTTCGGACACGTAGGTCCCGGTGGCCCGCAGATCGATGCTGAGCCGCTGCCACTTCATCCGCTCTTCCCAGGGGACGATGTCGATGCCAGCCGTGAGGAACCCTCGGGTCGGCGGACGGCGGTGGACGTAGCCGCTGAGCTGGCCGCCGGGCGCGAAGCGATCCTCGGCGCGGCCGGCCCACGCGAAGTGGAAGCCGAGGCCGCCGTAGAGCTCGACGTAGCGGTAGCGACGGGAGAGGCGGTTCTCGAAGCGGACGGCGTGGGTGCCGTCGCTCACCCCATCGCTGCAGCCCGTCCCCGCCGCGCAGGGCTCGATGAGCTCCCCGATGCTGAAGCGACCCTCGAAGAGCATCGTCCAGGTGGGCTGCCATCGGTGGCGCCCCTGGTTCATCGGCGAGAACGCGAGACCCACCGCCAGGTGCTCGAGGCCCGAGCGGTCCGGGGAGTCGAAGGGCAGCGAGAAGAGGGGCGCGTCCATGTCGCCCGGGAAGGCCATCACTGGGCCGGCTGCGCCGCTCGGGCTCAGCGAGCGGGTGTCGACGAGCACGAGGGGGAGTCGCGCGTAGAGGGCGACGTCCTTGTAGATGCCGAAGTCGACGCCGAGCTCCAGCACGTTCCGGATTCGCTCGTAGTCCGCCACGTCCGTGAAGGACGGGACCATGCCCGTGGACTGCCGCTGCAGGGTGGCGCGCTCGCGGGAACGCCGGAAGCCCAGCCGGACGTTCAGGTCGTAGGGGTCGAGGTCATCGGCCGCGTCGATGACGTCGGTGAACGATCCTGGCTCCCGCATGAGTCGGAGCGGCTCGTCCTGCGCATGGCCAGGCACGCTCCCGAGGAGCGCCAACAGCGACGCACAAGCGGCCCAGAACCTCATCCGGGGCAGCCTAGAGACTCCCGAATGGGAGGGTCAAGAAGCCCACGAACTACAGGAAGAAGGCTTCGCCGGCGGGGGTGGTGGCCCGCACCGTGGTGCCGCTGGTGACGGTCAGCCCGCCGAAGACCAGGATGCCGCCGCCGCGGAGCGCCGCGGCCGCGTGGAAGGCTCGGGGGATGGCCAGGCTCTGGGCGCCGGCGGCGACCGGCTTCCCGTTGTCAGCGGGCTCCGCCCGGTAGATCGAGAGGTCGTTCGATGTGATCAGGGCCTCGTCCTCGATGCCGCCGGTCACGACGACCCGACCGTCGGCGAGCACCGCGACGGCCCCGAAAGACTGGAAGCGGCTCGACGATGCCTGCCAGTCGACGGTGGTGCCGTCGTCGGCGGCGATCGTGAAGTTTCGGAAGTCCGCGCCGCTGCTCTTGGGGCAGATGACGCCGAGCTCGCCGTCCGGCGGGAAGTAGGGGGATTCGGTCGCGGTCGGGCAACGCGGGCCGTACCAGCCGTTGACCATCGCCATCGAGCCACCCGCGAGCGGCGCGACCTGCGGGCGCATCAGGGAGAAGCGCGGCCGGTCCGGCTTGACCATCGCGCCATCGGGCGCAGCCGGGAAGTTGGCCGCCGTGGTGGCCGGCTGGGTGACACCGGTGAGGACCATGTCGCTCGCGGTCCAGATCTCCGCGAGGTCGTCGTTGTCCCGCGAGACGGTCCCGCCGATGATCCAGGTCTGGCTCGCGCCGGCCGAGGTCTCGAGGGTGACGGCCGAAGGCGCGATGCGGGGCACGCGCAGGGTCGACCCGGTGTTGTCGTAGACGCCGTAGCCGCCGGGGCGACGCGGGTCGAAGTGCTCGAAGGTGTCCGAGGCGCCCATGCCGAGTCCGCCGGCGAGCACCACCGTCCCGTCGCCGGTGAGGGCCGCCGCGTGGAGGAAGCGCTGCTGGTTGAGCGGGCCGAGCTCGCCCGCCGTGCTGGCGCTGCCGAAGAAGGCGCCCCGGCCGGGGTCGCCGTCGCGGAAGAGGTCGTCCTCCGGGGCCTCCGGGTTCGCCTCGGGCTCGAAGACCTCGAAGGTGTCGTGCGCGACGCCCGGGTCACCGGCCGAGTCGTAGGGCTCCATGAAGATGGCCGCGCTGGTGCCGCTCGCGCCAGGCACGAAGGCCAGCCGAACGGCCGCGGCGCCACCGGCGACCAGCACCCGGCCGTCTTCGAGCGCGGTCGCGGTGTGACCACCCCGAGCGACGCCCATGCCGCCCTCGACCTCGTGGAACTTCCCGGTGGGCGGATCGAAGATCCACGCCGCCGAGGTGGCCTCCGCTTCGAAGCAGGAGCCCGAAGACACGCCGGTCGGGCAATCGCCGGCCGTCAGATCGACGAAGCCACCCGCGAGGAGCACCCGGCCATCGGGCAAGGTGGTCGCGGTCGGGAGCACCGGGCTGTCCGGCAGCTCGCCACGGACCAGGGCCTCCGCGGACTGGACCTGGTAGAAGGCCATCTCGAGGAAGCGCCGCTCGCCCGGCTGCAGGCGGATGACACCGCTGCGGCCGACGTAGGCGATCGTGCCGCTGCAGTTCTCCATCGTGTAGCCCTCGATGACCAGCTCGAAGGGCGTCCCGGCCGCAGGCAGGGCGTCGATGGTCAGCTCCGGCTGCATGTCCCCGTCCGGATCGTCGAGCGACGCCAGGTTCCGCACGAAGAGTGGAGAGGGCGATCCGCCGTCTTCGCTGATGAAGAGGCTGACGCACATGAGGTCGTCGGGCGGCTCCATGTCGAGCGTGGCGAGCGTGAAGCCCACGTCCGGCTCGGGGGTCGCTTCGCCGCAGGAGCCGAGGGACAGTGCCCCGACCAAGAGAAGGGAGATACGCAGGCGCATCGATGTCGACCCTATCACGCCTCGGCGTCCGGATCCCGATCTGAGGCCCCCTCACGGAGGGCGAGCACCCGCTCGTAGGCCTCGCTGCCCGAGAGCCCCGAGCGCTTGGCCAGCGCCTTGGCCACGCTCTTGACCCGATCGCCGCCGGCCAGGGCCTCCCGGACGAAGGCCTCGACGTCCTCCTCCGCCAGCTCCGGGGCCGCCGTGGCGACCGCCTCGACCACCACGGTGATCTCGCCTTTCGCGCCATCCGCGAAGCGCTCCAAGACCTCGGCGGGGGTCCCGCGGACGATCTCCTCGAAGCGCTTGGTCAGCTCCCGGCACACCGCGATCTGCCGATCCGGGATCTGGGCGACCATCTCCTCGAGCAGGGCTGCGAGCCGCTGAGGCGACTCGAAGAGCACCGAGGCCTCCCGCCGGGCGGCGATCGCCTCGACCTCCGCCCGCCGCTTGCCGCTGCTGCGCGGGAGGAAACCGAGGAACACGAAGCGGTCGGCCCGCAGGCCCGCGATGCTCAACGCGCCGAGGATCGCGCTCGGACCGGGAGCGGTGGACACCTCGTGGCCAGCGGCGCGGGCCGCGGCCACGAGCCTGACCCCCGGGTCACTGATGACCGGGGTGCCCGCGTCGCTGACCAGCGCCAGGGTCTCGCCGGCATCCAGCCGCTCGATCAGCCGCGCGATCTTCTCCTCGGAGCTGTGTGCGTGGAAGCTGTCGAGGGGCGTGTCGATCCCGTGATGCTCGAGGAGCACCCGCGTCCGGCGGGTGTCCTCGGCGAGCACGAGGTCGGCGTCCTTCAGGGTCTGGAGCGCCCGGAGCGTGATGTCTGCGAGGTTGCCGATCGGGGTGGCGACCACCCAGAGGGCGGGGTCCGTCACTCGGCCTCGTAGACGTCCACCGCTTCGCCCAGCTCCTTGCGGAGGAAGGTCTTCATGTGGCTGAGCAGCCGCTTCTCGAGCTGGCGCACCCGCTCGCGGCTCACCCCGAACTCGTCTCCGAGCGCCTGGAGCGTGAGGGGATCCTCCGCCACCAGTCGCTTGTCGAAGATGACCCGCTCGCGACCCTCGAGGGTGGCGCCGTACTCGTGGATCTTGTCCTTGAGCATGTCGCCGAGCTCTTCGTCGGCGATGACCTCGTCGAAACCGGGGCCGTTGCCGCTCATCATGTCGAGGCGGCTGACCGGCCGGCCATCGTCGGCACCGCGCAAGGGCGCGTCGAGCGAGGCATCGCCCGCGGCCATCCGGCGGTCCATGGAGATGACGTCCTTCACGGGGACGTCGAGCTTGTCGGCGATCCGCTCGGGGGTCGGGTCGATGCCCTGCGCCGCCAGCCGGGCCTTCTCCTTCTTCAGGTTGAAGAAGAGCTTCCGCTGGGCCTGGGTGGTCCCGAGCTTCACCAGCCGGTGGTTGTTCAGGATGTAGCGGAGGATGTACGCCCGAATCCACCAGGCGGCGTAGCTCGAGAGCTTCACGCCCCGGTACGGGTCGTACTTCTTCACCGCCTGCATCAGGCCGATGTTCCCCTCCTGGACCAGGTCGAGGAGGTTCTTGTAGGCCTGCCGATAGTCGTAGGCGATCTTCACCACCAGCCGGAGGTTCGAGGTCACCAGCTTCCGGGCGGCCTCGGTGTCACCGTGCTCGAAGTACGCCACCGCGAGCTCGTGCTCCTCCTCGCGGCTGAGCAGGGGGTAGCGTTGGGCGTCGCGCATGTAGACCGCCAGCGGATCCCGCCGGTCGATCGCGCCGCCGGCCTTCGCGAGGGCCTTGGCGGCCTTGCTCTCGGCCTTGCCGCTGGTCTTGTCCTCGTCACCGGCCGAGTCGGCCTCGGCCTCGAGCGCCTCGTCGGACAGATCGGTGCCTTCGTCGTCGACGAGGGTGTCCTCGTCGTCGTCGACCCGCTCGTCTTCGTCCGGCAGCGTCTCCAGCTCGCTCATCCTCACATCCATCCTCCGGCCCCCTCACTCCAGGCGAGGCGAGGCCATCCTGCGCGCCTCCGATCGGGCGCGTTCGGGTCCCCGTCATCGCGGGCACCCGAGCCGACCTTAGCAGCATCCTCGCCGGAGGGGCGCTGGGCCTGGCGACAATCCCGTGCCCGGGCCTCCCGGCACTCCTGACCCCCACGGCCCTGGGGCTCGCAAGGGCCTGACATCTCGTGGTCTTTCTTCGTGTACTCCATCGTCCGTTCGCCTGTGGTATCTGTAGTCGCGATGGCCCCCGAAACGTTGCCTTGGCTCGAGCGCCTCTACGAGATCCTCGACGTCGACGATGACAAAGTGGCGGGGGACGCCGGTTTTCTCGCGGGTCTCGAAGGCAAGAGCGAAGTCGAGATCCTCTCGGCGCTCCTCCATCGCCACCTACCGCCCGAATCCATCGATGATTTCGGTGACTTGGTCGAATCCAAGGGCGGCGGCGTGCTCTACCACCGGCTCCTGGTGCTCGCGACCGTCGAGCTCGGCGCCGATCGCCCCTGGCCGGCCGACAGTGACGGCCCCGGGAGCTTCGACGGAGCCCGCTTCCTGACCCGCCAGCGGGACTACGCCAAGAAGGGCGAGCACGACCGCGACTGGTTCTTCGCCGACGGGAAGCTCCTCTCCCGAGGCGACGACGGCTCCACCGTGATCGAGATGGAGAACGTCGGGGCCTACGTGGAGACCCTCGCCGACCGTGTGCTCGACGACGAGGACTCGGACGACGACGACGAGTCCGAGTACTGAGGCCTGGAGCAGCGCAGGGTCGAGCACGAGCGCGCTTCGCACTATCATGCGCTCGTGCTCAACCCACTGACCGCCAAAGCTGCGGCTCGCGTGGGGCGGACCCGCCGCAAGGGACGCACCCACCTTCCCCCAGGCCCCGGAGCGCCCGGTGCGCTGCAGCTCCTCTCCTTTCTGTACGAGCCGGTCGCCTTCCTTCGCTCGGTTCGGGCGAGCCATGGTGAGGTGGTCACCATCGAGCTGCCGGGCATGTGGCCGCTCGTCCAGATGTCGAAGCCCGAGCACGTGGAAGCCATCCTGAAGGGTGGGGCGCGCGAGCTTCATGCGGGGGAGGCCAACCAGCTCCTCGAGCCCTTCCTCGGCTCGTACTCGGTGCTGGTGCTCGACGACGACGCGCACCTCGAGCAACGTCGGCTCCTCCTGCCACCCTTTCGCGGCGAGCGAATGAAGGCCTACGGCGAGGCGATGCGGGATGCGACGTCCAGCGCCCTGGAGCGCGTCGCGACCCACACGGTGACGGTCACGCAGAGCGTGACTCAGCAGATCACCCTCGACGTGATCCTGCAGACGGTCTTCGGCATCGACGCGGACGCGGACGACGAGCTCGTTCGGCTCCTGGTCGGAACGCTCCGAGCGCTCGATGACCCCAGCCTCCTCGTGCGTCACTTCCAGCGGGACCTCGGACCGCTCTCGCCCTGGGGCCGGTTCCTTCGCCGCCGCGCGCGGGTGCGGGAGCTGCTGGAGCAGATGATTCGGAGGCGCCGCGGGCAGTCGAACGAAGGGCGCGTCGACGTGCTCGCTGCGCTCCTGCAGGCGACGCACTCGGACGGCACGCCGATGAGCGACGAGGAAATCCGCGACGAGCTGATGACCATGTTGGTGGCTGGCCACGAGACCACCGCGACCGCGCTCTCCTGGGCGCTCTACCGCATCGCGCTCCACGAGGACGTTCGGAGTCGGTTGCTCGCCGAGATCGACGAGGCCTTCCCCGACGGCGTGGTCGACCCCGACCGGATCCTCGAGCTCGAGTACCTCACCGCGGTCGCCAAGGAGACGCTGCGGATCCACCCGATCGTGCCGGGCATCGGCCGTGTGCTCAAGGAGCCCCGCCGCGTGGCCGGCTGGGAGCTGCCTGCGGAGACGGTGATCGGCTGCAGCATCCTCCTCGCGCACTTCGACCCGGCCATCTGGCCCGAGCCTCGCCGTTTCGATCCCGAGCGCTTCATCGGCCAGCGGATCAGCCCCTACCGCTACTTCCCCTTCGGCGGTGGCATCCGCCGCTGCATCGGAGAGGCGTTCGCGCTCTACGAGATGCGAGTGGTGCTCGCGACCCTCCTGACGCGGCGCGTACCGCAGCTCGTGGCCGGCCAGCGCTACACCACCAAGCGCCGCAACCTCACGCTCAGCCCTTCGGGCGGGATGCCGCTCACGTTCGGTACGCGTTCGGCACGCGTCGCCGCGTGACTTCCGGCGCCGGAGCCTTCAGCCTTGCTGGCCTTTGAAGAGCTGGCGCGGGCGCTTCGCGCCCTGAGCGCGCCCCCTGGCGCCATCCACTCACGCTCGAAAATACTCGGCATTTCCTCGGTTCGCGGACGCACCATGGCACACACCCAGACCAACGAATCCCTCCACGTGAGCTCTTCAAAGGCCAGCTCGCCGACATGAGCAACCACGACGTCCTGATCGTCGGCGCCGGCCACAACGCGCTCGTCTGTGCGACCTTCCTCGCCAGGGCCGGGCGCCGCGTCCACGTCCTCGAGCGCAGCGACACGATCGGCGGCGCCACGCGCACCGAGCGCCCCTTCCCGAAGGCCCCGGACGTCCAGTGCTCGACCGGCGCGTACCTGCTCGGGCTGATGCCGCCCGAGCTGGTGCAGAAGCTCGAGGTGGACATCCCGCTCATCCGGCGCGACCCGCACTACTTCCTGCCGACCACGGGCGAGCGCTACCTGCTGATGGGATCCGACCGGGACGCCGTTCGCGACCAGATGGTGGCCCACTTCGGTCAGGCGGACTGGGACGCCGACCAGCGCCTCGCCGCCGAGCTCGACGCCTTCCGCGAAGACGTCGGTCCCGCCTGGATGGCCGCGCCGCTCTCCATCGAGGAGACCGCCGAGCGCTACGTGCGCGCGGAGCTCCGCGACGCCTTCGTCGGACTCTGTCGTGGCTCGATCGGCGACTACCTCGAGCGCTTCGGCTTCGAGAGCGACCTGCTGAAGGCGATGTACGCGGTGACCGACGGCTTCACCGGTCTGAACGGCGACTGGGACACGCCGGGCACCGGAATGAATTTCCTGATCCACAACATGTGCCGACTCCCCGGCGCCGGTGGCACCTGGATGGTCGTGGCCGGAGGCATGGGCACCGTCGCGCGCACCCTCGAGAAGGCGGCGCGCGACGCCGGCGTGACCTTCGAGACGGGCGCCGAGGTCGTGGCCGCCGACGTGGAAGAAGGCGTCGCTCGTGGCGTCACCTTGGCCGACGGCCGTTCGCTCCGCGCGCCTACCGTCGTCTTCGGGACCGACCCCTTCCGCTTCGCCGAGCTCGCGCCGTTCCCGGACGAGTTCCAGGCGAAGGTCGAGGACTGGCGCCGCGACGGGACCACGCTGAAGCTCAACCTCTGCCTCGACGCGCTCCCGGAGTTCCGGAGCCTGCCGGAGGACCTCGGCCAGCACCGCGGCACCATCCACCTGCTGCCCGACGAAGACGTCGTGCTCGACACGCTGCGCGAGTCCTTCGCGGACGTGCGCGCCGGAAAGCTCCCCGAGTTCCCGGCGATCGAGTGGTACATCCACACCACGGTCGACCCCTCGCTCTCCGACGTCGAGGGCCGGCACTCGGCCGCGCTCTTCGTGCAGTGGGTCCCCTACGCGCTCGAGGGCACGACGTGGGAGGCGGAGGAGTCGCGCTACGCCGAGCACCTGCTCTCCATCTGCGATCGCTTCGCACCCGGCACGAGCGACCTGGTGGTCGACACCTACCCGCTGACGCCGCCGAAGCTCGAAGAGCGCTTCGGTCTGACCCGCGGCCACATCCACCACCTCGACAACGCCTTCGGCTTCGACGACCGGGTGCCGCACCGCCTGCCCGTCGGCGGGCTCTACGCCTGTGGCGCGGGATGCCACCCCGGCGGCTCCGTCATCGGCGCCGCCGGACACAACGCGGCGATGCAGATCCTGGAGGACGGATGAGCGGTATGGAGCGATGGCGCGGGCGCGTGGCGCTCGTCACCGGGGCCTCGAGCGGCATCGGCAAGGAGGTCGCCGAGCGGCTGCTCGACGCCGGCATGAAGGTGGTCGTAACGGCTCGCCGGAAGGAGCGACTGCAGGCCATGGTCGACGGTCGCGAAGGTCTGGCCATCGCCTGCGACTTCCGCGATACGGACGCCATCGAGGCGATGTTCGCGAAGGTCCGCCAGGAATGGGGTGGGGTGGACGTGCTCGTGAACTCCGCCGGCCTCGGCCGCGACGCACCTCTGATGACCGGCGCGACCGAGCACTGGCGCGAGATGATCGAGGTGAACCTCCTCGCCCTCTGCGTGTGCACGCGAGAGGCGATCGGCGACATGCGGGAGCGCGGCGACGACGGTCACGTGATCCACATCTCGTCGATGGCCGGTCACCGGGTTCCGCCGGGTAGCGGGGTCTACTCGGCCACGAAGTTCGCGGTCCGCAGCCTGACCGAGGGGCTGCGTCAGGAGCTGCGCGCGGCCGGCAGCCTCTGTCGGGTGACCTCGATCAGCCCGGGCTTCGTCGAGACCGAGTTCCTCGAGGTCTTCCTGGAGGACGTCGACGAGGGCAAGCAGGCCTACGCCGATCGGGGCGAGGGTGGGGCGCTCACCGCCGGCGACGTGGCCGAGAGCGTGATGCACGTACTGGCTGCTCCGGCGAGCGCCGAGATCCACGACGTCTTGATGCGACCGACCCGGCAGGTCACGTAGGGACCGATGAAGGCGCGGATCGAGGGCGACGAGCGAGTCCGACGGCTGCACCGGCTCCATGACGAGGGCCGGGTGTACGAGCCGCTGCGCGTCGTGCTCCATCGCCTCTGCGGCGAGGTGGCGACGCTCCTGCCCGCCGACGTCGTCTCCGTCTACCTCCGCGAGCGCAGCGCCTCGGACGAGGACCTGCTGGTCATGCGCGCGAACGTCGGCTTCACCCGCGTCGCCGTCGGCAACGTCCAGCTCGCCGTCGGCGAGGGCATCACCGGCATGGCCGCGGAGACCGGCGAGGTCGTCGCCAGCGACGGCACCCACGACCGCTTCGCGCGCGTCGAGGGTCTCCGCGAGGAGCGCTTCCCGCACTTCCTCGCGCTGCCGATCCTGCGCCACGGCGACGTGCTCGGCGTGGTCGTGCTCCAGCGAGCCGAGGACGACCCCTTCACGGCGAAGGACGTGACCCTCGCCGCAGCCATCGTCGGGCCCTTCGCGCTCGCGCTCCGTGGCGAGCGCGCTCGAAAGAAGGCCGCCCGCGAGTCCCGCCGCGGCGCCAACCGCCAGGTGCGTCTGAAGGGCCGGGCGCTGGTGCCGGGCAAGGCGCTCGGGCGCGCCGAGCTCCTGCGCGCGCTCGGCGGCGTCACCGAGCTCCCCGAGCGCCCGGGCGGCGAAGACGTGAGCGAGGCCTTCGCTTCCGTGGCGCGCCGGCTCAACCAGCGCATCGACATCCTCCTCGAGAACGAGGGAGGCGACTTCGCGGCCGAGCTCGCCAACGTGCGCCTGCTCCTGTCCGACGAGCGCTTCCGGCGCACGGCCGTCGAGGAGTGCGAGCAGCGCGGCGTCGCCGCCGGCCTCTGGGCGCTCGCCCGCCGCTATGCGCTGGCGCCGCTCCAGACCGCGAGCGGCGAGGAGCTCGAGTGGCTCGAGCGTCGCGCCGCGGAGATCTCCGCGCTCTGCCGGCTGGTCTACTCCAACCTCGAGCAGCGGCCGCTCGTCCGCCCCGGGGGCGCGCTCCTCATGGCGGAGGCGCCCGGCGGTCTGCTCTGCCTGGACATCCTGGACCGCCGCCCCTCGGCGATCGTGGTCGCCGACCCGATGGCCGACGACTCGCTGGGCGCGCGCCTGCTCGCCCACGCCGCGATTCCGACGCTGGTCTCGGTCGGTGGCCTCTTCTCCTGGGTGCGCGAAGAGGACCCGCTCCTCATCGACGCGGAGGAAGGCTTCCTCCACATCCATCCGAGCCCCGAGCTCACCGCCCGAGCTCGCAAGCTCGACTGAGCGTGGGCGCGCGACGGCGTTGGCAGGTCGACGTCGGGGCGCTCTAAACCCTAGCCGCGCCCAACGCGTGACGAGCCCTGGTCACGGGGACCAGGGCTCGTCACTGGAGTCGCCCACGTCAGAGCGAGTCGATGAAGCGGTCGATCTTCTGCTGCGCCTCTTCCTTCGCGTCGCCGTAGCGTTCCTGGATCTTGCCGACCAGGCGCTGGCGGCTGCCCGCGGCGGTCTCGAGATCGTCGTCGGTGAGCTTGCCCCACTTCTGTCGAAGCGCGCCCTTCACCTGTTCCCAGTTTCCGTTCACCTGTTCCCAGTTCATGGAGTGTCCTTTCGTCGGGGTGATGCGAGAGGACGGTGCATCGCCCATGCCACCCGGCAGGGCCGTTGAACGAGGGGACTCGGTCGGGGCAGATCACCACGCGCCGCTCCGTCGCGCCTCCACCGCGGCCACCGTGTCGGTCGCTCACACCTGTGGTCGAGGCCTCACGCCGCGTCGCGCGTCGGTCCCGCTCACGCGGCGGTCAGCGCTTCGCATGGGACTTGCAGCTGGCGGTGACATGCGATCGTTCCACCTCGCCGCGCTCAGCCTCTGTCTGGGAGCCTGCATGATCGACCTCGACCGTCACGACCCGCCCTCGCGGACACCGGCGGCGATGGACGCCGGTACGCCGATGCTGGAGCCACTGGAAGCCTCCGAGGGGGCGCTGGCCGGGACGATCGGTGACGTGACCCCGGCCGGCTCGGCGGAGGTGCGTTCGGCCGACGAGACCGTCCGCGGACTCACCGTCGAGCTTCACGTCGACGGCCCGGAGTCCCGCGTCATGCACCTGTTGCAGCTCGAGACCTCCTTCGCCGAGCTGACCCCTGGCGAGTACACGTCGGCTATGATGGCGATGTCCGTCCTCGGTTGCAGCGGACCGCCCGACACCGACTGGCTCTACGACGAACGGACGGGTGACATCGACCTGCGAGTCTCGGAGCCGGTGTCCGGGACCCTCCAGTTGGATTGGACCGCGCGTTTCCCGGCGACCCCGTACTACGGCGATCCGTCCCGGACCGCTCCCGCCCAGCAGAGCTCCGGCACCGTGCGGCTCCGGCGATGAATCACGCAGCTCGCGGACCGGCGTCCGGCTCTCAGGTGCCGAGCGCCCGTAGCTCTTCGAGCGCGTCGGACGAGTCGGGGTTCACCGCGAGCGCATCGCCGTAGGCGTCGCGGGCGCCGGCGGTGTCGCCGGAGTCGCGCAGCGCTCGCGCGAGCCAGAGGTGCACCTGCTCCATCTTGGGCACCATCGACGCGGCCTTGCGGAGCTCGCCGATGCCCGCGTCCGTGTCGCCGCCCTCCGCGAGCACGCGCGACCAACCGAGGTGCATGAGGAACTCGCCCTCGTCGGGCGCGAGGGCGACCGCTTCCTCGAACGCTTCGAGCGCTTGGTCCCGCGCGTCTCTCCCGAGCGCACGGCAGCCGCGCCGGAAGAAGCGCTCGGCACGCAGCATCCGCTCGACGCGTGCGTCGAGCTGCGCTTGCCGCTCCGCATCTTCGCGCGCCTCGGCCTCGGCCTTCGCCGCGGCTTCCTGCTTCGCCGCGAGCTCGGCTTCCGCGGCTTCCTGCTCGGCGGCTGCGGCCTTGGCCTTGGCCACGAACGCCGCGTCCGCTCGCGCCTGCGCCTCCGCTTCTGCGTCTCGCTCGGGCAGGGTCGGGAACTCGGTGGTCGACGGACCCTCGTCGTCGTCGTCGCTCGGGAGCACCTCGGCCACCGAGGTCTCGGTCACGTCGTCGCCCCAGTCGGACGGGAGCTGGGCGGTCTCGTGGCGAGGTGGCGCGGCAGCCATCGGGGGCGGCGGGATCGACGAGCGTTCGAAGTCGCCGCCGACGGCGAGCGCCGCGCGTGGCAGACGCGAGAGCACCTCGAACGCCGCCGCCTGCAAGTCCGGCGACGCCAGCTCCTCTTCCAGCCCGGTGCGGATGGCGCGCTCGAGCTTGCCGGCGGCCTTGCTCGCCGCGTCCGAGTCGCCCTGCGTCACGCGCAGCGCCATCGCGTACTGACCGTCTCGCAGGAGCATCGCGAGCCGCCGAACCTCGGACGTCAGATCGAACTGACCGGACACGATCTGCTCGGCCGGGACCTCGAGTGGCTCGTCGTGGAAGGTCACGGCCCCGAGGCACGCCGCTGCGTGCAGCGCGCGCGCGCCGTCCGTGCGGTTCGTGGAGCGCTGGAGAAGGTCGCGTGTGGTGGTGCGCCCGTCGACGGCGTCCAGCAGCGCCTTCGCGGGCGGGTCCACGGCACGCCGCAGCCCCCCCATCCGCACGGCCTGGGGTCGCGGGTAGCGCTCGGCTTGGTCGGTGAGGGCGTCCACGACTCGCGGCGCCGGGACCCGCGCGATGCCGCGAACCACCATCTCGGCCATCGACATCTCGAGGGTCACGGTCTCGCCGGGCGGCGACATCGCCTCGCTGAAGCGGAAGCTGCCGGTCGGCCAGGTGAAGAGGTCGAAGAGCTTCTCCTGCTGCTCGAGCTCGAGCGCCGATCGCAGCTGTCGCGGCTTCAGCGCGCCCATCGCCACGAGGATCACGCCCTGCTTGCCGCCCCCGGCCCGCACCTTCGCGAGCGAGTCCTCGAGGGTCGCGTTGTCGATCCAACCCTGCCGCGCCAGCACCTGGCCGAGGCACTCGCTCACCAGGTTCGAGCGGACGTGGAGCGGGATGCCGTTGCGGAAGAAGACGACCTTCTTGGGCGACTCCTTGGTCGTCGTGGGTCTCGGATCGCCCTTCGAGCTCAGCAGGAGCGCACCGGTGGCGCGCAGCTCTCCGAGGCGCGCGAGGGTCCGCGCGAACGAGGTCTCGGCGAGGTCGCCCTCGATGCGCGCCACCTCTTCGAGGACCTTCGCGCGCTCCTCGACCTCGCGGCCTTCCGCGTCGTCACCATGGGCGTCGTCCGCCATCGCGGCGGTCTCGGCGGTGTCGCGGGTGGCTTCGTCTTCCGGGTTCAGCAGCGCGGTGACCGCAGGCGCGATCGCGGCTTCGGGCATCCGCACGTCGGACTCCTTGGTCGGAGCGCGGGTCTGCTCGATCAGCTCCTCGCTCGAGACCTGCTTGGTGATCTCTCCCGTGAGGGGCTGATCCTCGGTCGGCGTCATCAACGACGCCAGCGCGCTTCGCAGGCTCCCGAGGTTGCCGTCCGGCGCGGAACGCGCCCGTAGCTCGAGCGCCACTCGGCGCACACGCTCGGGGTCCGCGTTGGCGCCGACGAGGATCACCAGCGCGCGGTCGCCGCCCGGTGCCCAGCGAATGGACTCGACCGTCGCCGCGCCATCGCGCCCGGGCAGCTCGAGCTCGACGATCAGCGCGTCGGCGGGCTCCTGCACGAACGCATCGATCGCCAGCTCGCCGGTCGGCATGTGGCGAACGCTCAGACCGTCACCCTGCAGCGCAGCCGTCGTCGCGCCCGCCCACGCCTCGCGCGGGCTCACCACGAGCACTCGGGTCACGACTCGACCTCCGCCCAGGGCGGCCCCGCATCCACGGGCGCGACGATGGCCTCGAAGGCCGCGCGCGTGGTGGTGGCGATGCGACGCCAGTCTCGCTCGAGCACCTGGCTCGCGTCCGCGCCATCGCGGGCGCGCACCCCGAGACGACGGGTCACCGCGCGCCAGCGCGGGCCACCGAGGGTGAGACCGTCGGACGTGGGGTCGAGGAGCTGCTGCGCCTGCTCGACCCGCCGGAAGAAGAGGTAGCCCTCGCGCAGGGCGTCGAGTGCGTCCGGAGTGCTCGCTTCGAGCGCCTCGAGCGCGTCGATGGCGTCCAGCGTATGACGCCGCCGCACGCTGGGATCGCGTTCATGCATCTGCAGCCACTGGGTCGCGAGCTCCACGTCGACGAGGCCGCCGAAGCCGAGCTTTGGATGGTATCGATGGGCCTTCTCCCCGGCAAGCTCGAGCTGCATGCGTCCGCGCAGCTCGGCCAGTCGCTCCGGCTTCGGGCCTCCCTTGGCGTAGGCGAGCCGCTCCAGGAGCGGATCGACCACGGCGCAGTACGCCGGATCGGAGGAGGCGATGGCTCGCGCGCGCACCAGCGCCTGCCGTTCCCAGCCTTCGCTCTGCTCCTCGTGGTAGCGCTCGAGCGCGTTCTGGGAGACGACCAGCAGACCCTGGGTCCCGCTCGGTCGCAGGCGCGCGTCGATCTCGTAGCCCGGTCCCGCCGCCGAGAGCTGGGAGAGCAGCCGCATGGTGCGCTGCGCGACCTTCGTGAAGACCTCGGCATGGGTGCGGCCGGTCTCCGTCTCCCCGTCGCGGTCGTAGACGAAGAAGAGGTCGAGGTCGCTCGCGAAGCCGAGCTCACGGCTGCCGAGCTTGCCCATCCCGACCACCGCGAGGGCTCCGTCCATGGCGCCGTAACGAGCGCGCGCTTCGGCCAGCGCGAAGCGGAACGCCGCGCCCACCTGATGCTCCGCCAGCGCGCTCAGTCGCTCGGTCGCCTCGCGCGCGCTCAGGTCCTCGCCGATGTGGGCGAGGCCGATGCGCAGCACCTGCTCGCGCTGCAGGCGCCTGAGCCCGTCGACGAAGCGCTCCGCCTCACCGGTCGGGAGCCGGCCGTGGGCCTCCGCGAGCTCTGCGTCGGTCGCGGGGCCGCTCCCCTGGATGAGCTCACCCAGGACCTCCATCCGCAGGTTCAGGTCCTTGCCGAGGCCGGGGCTGGCTCCGAAGAGACCGACCAGCCGTCGGCGGAGTCGGGGCTCGTCGGCGAGCCAGCGGGTGAACGCCACGCCGCCGCGGAGGACGAAGTCGCTCAGCCCAGCGAGGGCGGCGTCGGGGTCGGCGGCGTTCGAGATGTCCTCGAGCAGCTCGATCGCCAGCCCCGGGTGGGCCGCGTGGCCGATCGGCGCGAAGGGCGACTCCTTGGGCCGAGCCATCCGGGCGAGGTGTGCCGCTGCGGCGTCCGGATCTTCGACTCCGAGGCGCTCCACCAGCCACGCCGGGTCGAGCTCTTGCTCGTCGCGAATCGCCTGGGCGATGGGCTCGAGCTCGGTCGGGTCCTCCGGCTCCTCGACGAGGGAGGTGAAGAGCTCGTGCACGACCCGCCGTTCGGCCTCCAGCGCTCGGCGGAAGGTCGCCTCGTCCGCGAACCCCAGCGACCGGGCCAGCTCTGCGGCTTCCGGGCCCTCCGGCAGGTCGAAGGTCTGGTAGCCCTTCCGGAGGTGGATGCGGTGCTCGACCCGCCGCAGCAGCGCCCAGGCCCGCTCGAGGTCCGCTGCGTCTCCGTCGGCCAGGAAGCCGAGCGCGGCCAGCCGGCGGATCGCCTCGATGGTCCCGTGGACGCGAAGCTCGGGGTGAACGCCGCCCCAGACGAGCTGGAGCCCCTGGACGAAGAACTCGGCCTCGCGGATCCCGCCGCGGCCGAGCTTCACGTGCCGCTCCGGGTCGATCTTCAGGTCGCTCCGCGAGCGGAGCACCATCCCGTGCATCGCGGCGGCGACGCTCGGGTCGACCCGCTTCGGGAAGATGAAGGGCTGCAGCTCCTCGATGAGCTGGTCGCCCAGCGCCAGGTCCCCCGCCACCGGCCGGGCCCGGAGGAGCGCCCCGCGCTCCCAGGTCCGGCCGAACCCCTCGTAGTAGCGCTCGGCGGCGGCCAGCGAGTGGGTCAGCGGACCCTGGGTGCCCTCGGGCCGCAGCCTCAGATCCACCCGGAAGACGAAACCGTCCTCGGTGACCTCTGCCAACGCCCGGGTCGTTCGGCGGGCCAGCCGGCTGAAGAACTCGTGAACCCCGATGTCGCCATCCCCCACCTGCCCCTGGTCGGTCCGGTGGAAGAAGCAGATGTCGATGTCGCTCCCGAGGTTGAGCTCGCTGCCCCCGAGCTTGCCCATGCCGAGGACGACCATCCCGATGGGCTCACCATCCGGGTCCCGGGGGACCCCGTAGCGGGCCTCCAGGCTCCGGCGGCAAGCGGCGAGGGCGGCGTCGGTGGCCGCCTCGGCCAGCTGGGCCAGCTCGCGGGCGGTGTCGTCCACGTCCGCGTGGCCACGGATCTCCCGAGTCGCGATCCGAATCATCTCGGCGTGGCGGAGCTGCCGGAGGCTGGCCAGCAGGGCTTCGTCGTCGCCGAGGTGACCGGTCGCCCCGGCGAAGAGGACGTTCACGTCGTGGGTGGAGCGCTCCGGGTGGGAGGCCAGGACCGCCTCGCCGAGCGGCGGATCGAAGAGGAGCAGGGGCAGAATCGCCGGGGCGTGCCGGCCCAGGTCCTCCGCCAGCTCCCGCACGTTCTCGGGGGCCTCGGGCCACCGTTCGACCAGCGCCTCTCGCGCGGCGACCCCCCGATCGTGCTCCGTCTCGCTCACGCGGCGGATGGTGCCATCCCCCGACGCCCCTTCCGAGGGGGTTTGACCGCTTCGAGACCCCTTGCGTTCGCTCCTCGCAGGGTTTGACCCGGGGGTTCCCTTGGAGTAGTACACCGCGGCTTCGGGGCAGGGGTGTCCTTTTGTCCCGAGAATTCAGGTGATTTCGTGTTCGTGATGACCCATTTGGTGACGCTCCTGTCGCTCCTGCAGCCCGCGGCCTCCGCCATGAGCGGTGATGGCGGCGGTGGCGGTGGCGGCGCGGGCGGCGGTGCGGCCGGCCCCATGGGCTGCGCGGGCGGTAGCTCCCAGTTCGGGATCATCGCCATCATGTTCCTGGTGATGTACTTCCTGCTGATTCGCCCTCAGCAGAAGCGCCAGAAGGAACACGACGCGATGCTCAAGGCGCTCGACAAGGGCACCGTGGTCCGGACCAACGGCGGCATCCGCGGCGAGATCATCGAGATCGACGACGTCGAGGTCACCCTCAAGATCGCCGACAAGACCAAGATCAACGTGCTCCGTTCTCACATCGCCGGGCCCATCGCCAAGGCCGCGGACGACGACTCCGAGGACTGAGCCTCTCTCTTTCAACGAATGTTGAGCCACCACGTGCGTTGGGGCCTCGACACCCAACCCGCTCCACTCGCTCTCTAGGCCACCCAACCGATGGATCGTTCCTGGTATCTCCGTTTCACGGTCGTCATTCTCGCGATTGCGGCCGCATGGCTCGCGCTCTGGCCCAGCCTCGATGGCCTGGCCGACGAGGGTGAAGAGTTCGCCATGCCCGCGCCGCAGTGGGTCCGCGACGTCTTCCCCGGGCGCATCAACCCCGGTCTCGACATCAAGGGCGGCCTCCGCCTGAGCTACGAGGTCGAGGTCGACGAGTACATTCGCGACCGCCGCGACCGCTACTCCGAGCAGATGGTCCGCCAGATCGGCGTGCTCATCGGCGTCCTCGACGACGACGACGTGGACTCGGCGAGCCGCGATCAGATCGCGGACGTGCAGGAGCGCATCACGGTCCAGCGGGTCGGCGGCCGCGGCATCCGGGTCACCTTCGAGAACCAGGAAGACCGAGACCTCTTCGACAACCAGTGGCTCAGCGACCACTTCCCCGACCTGCGCCGCTCCGGCGCCGAAGGGCTCCGCGTCGACCTGACGATGCGTGAGGATCGGCTCGAGGATCTCCGGAAGACCGCCGTCGAGCAGGCCGTCCGCACCGTCTCCGACCGCATCGACACGATGGGCCTCCGAGAGGCGACCGTCATCGGCCGCGAGACCGAGGGCGACCTCATCGTCGAGGTCCCCGGCGCCACCGAAGAGGCCTTCGACACCATCCGCGAGATCATCGCCCGGACCGCTCGCCTCGAGTTCAAGGTCCTGGACGACGAGGCCAGCTACGTCGCCGACCTCGACGCGGAGACCATCGAGGCTGCCGGCCTCGAGCGTCGCACCGAGTCGGCCCCCGCCGGCGAGTCCCGCCCGCAGGTCGCCACCAGCTACCTCGTGAGCACCGGCGAGCCGTGCAGCGAGACCGCCGACGAGGAATGCATCGACCCGCGCGAGCGGCTGCAGACCTTCATCGAGAGCCTCGAGATGCCGGACGACCACCAGCTCATCGTGAGCCGGCTGAGCCGCTCCGAGGACTCGGAGGTCGACGAGCGCGATCGGGACGAGGAGTCCTGGCGCACCTACTACGTCTTCCGTTCCACGGACGTGACCGGTGAGGACGTCGCCGACGCCGCCGTCACCTACGACCCGAACGAGGGCAACCGGCCGGTGGTCTCGATCACCTTCAACAGCGCCGGCGCCACCAAGTTCGAGGAGATGACCGGGCGAAACACCAAGCGCCGGATGGCCATCGTTCTCGACGACCGCGCCGAGTCGGCGCCGGTCATCCAGACCCGCATCGGCGGTGGCCGAGCGCAGATCACGCTCGGCTCGATGCTCGACTACAACAAGCTCCTCGAGGAGGCGAACCAGCTCGTGGTCGTGCTCCGCGCAGGTGCGCTGCCCGCGCCGCTTCGTCCGGCCAACGAGCAGCTCATCGGTCCGACCCTCGGTCGCGACTCCGTGAAGAAGGGTGCGATGGGCGCCGTGGTCGGCGTCGGCCTCGTCATCGTCTTCATGTTCCTCTACTACCAGGTGGCCGGGCTGGTCGCGGACTTCATGGTCCTGCTCAACCTGCTCTTCCTCCTGAGCATCATGGCGGCCTTCGAGGCGACGTTGACGCTCCCAGGCGTCGCAGCCATCGCACTCACGATCGGTATGGCCGTGGATGCGAACGTGCTGATAACGGAACGCATTCGTGAGGAGCTACGCCAAGGCAAATCCACACGGTCGGCGGTCGACCAAGGCTTCAAGCGAGCCTTCTGGTCGGTCTTCGACAGTCAGGTCACCACGTTCATCGCGGGCGTCGTGCTCTTCCAGTATGGCACCGGCCCCATCAAGGGCTTCGCGGTCATGCTGATGATCGGAATCATCACCTCGCTCTTCACCGGCATCTTCTGCTCGAAGGTCTTCTTCGACTGGATCGTGCGCGGCCTGAAGGTCGAACGACTGCGGGTCGGGTGAGGGCGTACTGAACCATGGAATTCGTCAACCCCAACGTCACGATCGACTTCATGCGCCACCGCACGCCGGTGGTGCTGATCTCCCTCGCGCTCGTCGCTCTCTCGCTCGGGTCGCTCTTCTTCCCGGGCCCCAACTACGGCATCGACTTCGCGGGCGGCACCGAGGTGCAGCTCCAGTTCGGTGGCGACATCACGAGCGCGACCATTCGCGAGACCCTCGAGACCCTCGGGCACCGCGGCGCCGACGTCGTCGCCGTCGAGGACTCCGAGGGCGGCAACGAGTACATGATCCGCGTCCGGGAGGTCTCGGCCATCCCGGAGGAGCAGGCCACCGCGATCGAGGCCGCGCTCGTCAGCGCGCTCGGTGAGGACGTCGTCAACGAGGTCCGCATCTCGCCCGGCGGTGACAAGGTCTCGCTCCGGCTCTCGCGCGACGTCGACCATCAGTCGATCATCGACACCCTCGAGGCCGAAGGCGCCGCCGTCCGCGGCGAGGTCAGCACCCTCGCGGGCGGCAACGACGTTCGCCTCGAGGTCCAGCTCCGCGGCGTCGCCGACGAGCTCGTCGCTGGTCTCCAGCAGGAGCTCGGTGACCTCGCGCCGGGCGCTCCGCTCCGCGCGGAGTGGGTCGGTCCGAAGGCCGGTGAGCAGCTCCGCGACGCGGCCATCCAGTCGCTGCTCTACGCCATCGCGTTCATCATGGTCTACGTCGCGTTCCGCTTCGACCTGCGCTTCGCGCCGGGCGGCGTCCTCGCGATGTTCCACGACGTGGTCATCACCCTCGGCATCTACGTGTTGGTGCAGAAGGAGGTGAACCTGACCACGGTCGCGGCCTTGCTGACGGTCCTGGGTTATTCGATCAACGATACGATCGTCGTCTACGACCGTATCCGCGAGAACATGGGTCGCTACCGCGATCTCTCGCTCCGCGAGCTGATCAACCGGTCGACGAGCCAGATGCTCTCGCGCACGATCGTGACCTCGGGCACCACGCTGCTCTCGGTCATCGCGTTCTTCATCTGGGGCACGCCGGTCATCCGGGACATCAGCTTCGCGCTCTTCTGCGGCATCCTGATCGGTACCTACTCGTCGATCTACATCGCGGCGCCGGTCACGGAGTACATGGACCGGAAGTTCTTCAGCGAGGAAGCGCAGAAGAAGCGGGCCTCGAAGCGGGCGGCTCGGGCGAAGGCCTGAAGCTCTCGCTCTTCGGTTGGCGCCCGGGTCTCTCTTCGAGGCTCGGGCGTTTTCCTTTCCGTCTTCGGTCTTCGGAACCAGCGTTGCCCTCGGCCGGGGCGGCTCCCAGTGGGTCATTGGGGGAGGGCGACTGTGGCTACGCCTCACACCATGGGGACACTCCCCCCTCCACGATCCGCCTGCGTTCACGGGCTCTCCTGACCTAAACCGAGTTCGATAGGCGCCCGTCGCTGGCCGCGGTTCCCCAGCACGGCTAGGAGGCACTCATGACGACCCAACTCGCGAAGGCGCAGCGGTTCCGAGCCCTCCACGACGCCGACGGGGCTTTCGTCATCCCGAACCCTTGGGACGCGGGCACCGCCAAACTACTCGAGTCGCTGGGCTTCGAAGCTCTCGCGACGACCAGCTCGGGCTTCGCCCACACCCTCGGCCGGCCCGATGGCTCGGTCTCGCTCGAGGAGAAGCTCGAGCACTGCCGCGCGATCTGCGCGGCCACCGACATCCCGGTGAGTGCCGACTTGGAGAATGGCTACACCGACTCGCTCGACGGGATCGCCGACACCATTCGTCGGGCAGCGGAGACCGGCGTGGTCGGTGGCTCCATCGAGGACTACTCCGGCGATCCCTCATCGCCCATCTACGAGCACTCGCTCGCCGTCGAACGCGTCCACGCCGCGGTCGAGGCCGCGCGCTCGCTGGACTTCCCGTTCACGCTCACCGCGCGCGCGGAAGGGCTGCTCCACGGCCACGCTGATCTCGACGACGCCATCCGCCGTCTCCAGGCCTTCGAGGCGGTCGGCGCTGATGTCCTCTACGCCCCAGCGCTGCGGACGCTCGACGAGGTCCGCTCCGTGACCGCGGCGGTCCGGAAGCCGGTCAACGTCCTGGCGCCCTTCCTTTCGAACGCGACCGTTGCCGAGCTCGCCGTCGCTGGCGCGAAGCGGATCAGCATTGGCGGCGCGCTGGCTCGAGCCACGCTTGCGCCGCTGCTGAGCGCGACGAAGGAGATGCAGAAGCTCGGAAGCTTCGCGTGGACGAACGATCTGCCACGCTTCCCGAGCTCGTGACCTCCGCTCAGCTCGGCCATCGACGAGCGGCTGCATGGACAACCGCGCCCGGAGAGAGGGGAGCGGCCGGCTTTGCTCGGGCGAGGAGCGCCTTCTCGGTGCTCGGTGGGCTTCTGAAGAGCGGACCCTCACTCGTCCGCGTCGCCGAGAGGGCCTTGCCTGAGTCCCAGCCCGGTGACGAGACCGTTGGTCGTCCGTCGCAGCCGCTTTGCCGCGGGCTCGTTGTAGAACGCGGTCATTCGCAGCTCGAGCGAGTCCTTCGCACCGTGCTCCAGGAGGAGCTCTACCAGGTCGGGGCGTCCGGCCTCCGCGGCGAGCGTCATGGGTCGACTCCTCCCTTCGACGGTGCCATCTGGGTCGGCGCCCTCCCGAAGCAGCACACGAAGCGTGGGCAGTGGGTTGAGCGACCGGATGGCGCCCGCGACGGCGGCCCGCCCGTCCTCGGAGTTGGGATCCGCGCCGTGCTTCAGCAGCAGCGCCACCCCCGCCGCGCTCCCCATCCCTGCGGTCTGCGAGAGCAACTCCTCGTTGGCCGGAGCGGATACCGATGCTCCCCGGCGCAGCAGCATCGCGGCGCCAGCGAGCTGTGGCCCCCACATCATCAGACTGAGCAGCGAGTCCGAACCGATGAGAGAGTTCGGGTCCAGGCCTTGGTCCAGAGCTCGTTCGAGGGGGGCGGTGTCCCCGTCCCCGAGGGCCTCGAAGATCCGCTCAGCGAGTTGCTCGTCCATGGACGGCGCGGAAGCCCGACGCCTTGCGAGCTGGCGGCGTACGATCTCGTCGTCGAGCTGCTCGACCAACCACTCGTCGGGCGCAATCGCTTTCGCTCGCCGAAGCACGTCGGTGGGCGTGTCCGGTCTTCGAAGTAGTAAGTTGGCGACTGCGGCGCTCCCCGCGTGAAGTGCGTCGAGCAAGGGATGGGGCTCGACTCCTTCGATCCGGTGCTCTCCCAGGGCGAGATCGGCAACAATTGGCGCGTCATGTCGCACGCACGCGTCGAGCACTGCGTTTCGATCGTCGGTGGACAAGTGGGTCCTCCGCAATCGATTCACGGCCACGGCGCGCCGGCCCTGCTCGATCAGTCCAATGATCTCTTGCAAAGCACTCATCGTCTTCTCACGTTCCCACCGGAGAGCATCCCCGTGTCGCAGTCTGGCTTGCTTCTCATCACCACGCCCTCCTTTGTCGACGAGATATGCGCCGAGTGGCACTCGCCGCTTTCGGAGCCGAGGATCGAGCGATTGCTCAGCCCGGTCGATGGAACCGTGATGATGGAGCGCATTGACTGGTTTCGTCCCAACCCTCCGCCAACTCCAGGGAGCTTGGCCGACCTGACGGATCGACTGATGTCCGCCCGCCCGCTCGCACTCTCGGTGTACCGGCCCAAGTGGGTGGACCTCGAGCAACGCCGCCCGCTTCGCATGTACGCCGAGTCCCGTGGAGATGGGACCACCGAGCAGCTGATGCTTTGGTCGCTGTCCGAGGATGACGTGGCTCTCTGGTTCGCCGAGCAGCCGTTCTTCGCGCCTTATCGAGACCGTGAGGTGAGGGTCGCTGCGGGACTGGAGATCTACTTCTTCCTTGATGACGGGTGACCGTCCGGCTGGCGCGGAACTTGGCTGGTATTGGTCTACTCCGATGACTGCCCGGAAGCGCCGACCACTGCAGCCCGAAGTCGGGCGGCCACGTAGAGCGCGGCCCTTCTCGATGGGAGCGCAGCTGCCAGCTCACTCTCTTGACCGTCCTCCGACTTCGCTCGAACGGTGAACCCCGCATCGGTCGGACCACTCACCCACAGCTCGCTGCTTCCGGCGACCGTCGCCCTCCGCTCGACCGGGCCGAGCCGCCGAATCTCACGGCCGGCGAGAAGCAGGCCGAAGCGGGCCCTTCGCGTACCGAGGGCCACCATCACGATGAGGAATGCGACCAAGCCTCCGCCCAAGATCCATTGAGCAACCAACTTGCTCAGGTAGAGACTCAAGGCCGCACTGGCCACGCAGCACGCCACGAGTCCGGCGAGCGGTAGCGAGAGGGTATGGTCAGGCGTTTCGCGAGGCCCCTGCCATCGGAGAACCAGATGCACCTCATCCCTCTCGCGGTAGCCGGTCGTCGATCGGCCGTCGGTTTCCTCTGAGAGCCCGTCCGGCAGAGGCGGTAGCGACGGTCCCTCGATCGTGAGCTCGCCGTCAGCGGTGCTCACCTCGAGCGACGCTCCGCACGCAGTGCACGAACGTGGCCCGCGTGAGTCGAGCAGGTTCATTGGCGGGAGCCGAGTCCGACAGGCGGTGCACCGCAGCATGAGTGCGGATCAGATCAGCCCGCAGAAGAGCGACGGGATGACCCCGCGGTTGTTCCCATCGCGACACTCGAAGACCTCGCCGTCCGGGTCGACGACCACGGTGATGCTGGGCATCTCGCCGTCCGGGATCGTGTAGTCGCAGCCGACCTCGGTGCAGGAGCCGACCTCGAGCAGTCGCGGGAGCGAGGTCTCGCAGGCGATCGAGGTCTCTGCCTCGTCCTCGTAGAAGACGACGCGCGCGCCGTCCGGCACGGGGTTGGTGCCGCGGTTGCACACACGGGCGGTCAGGGTGGTCGCGCCCATGGCGCCGCAGACGTCGTCGGCGAGGGCGACGGTGAGGTCGGCGGCGCCGGTGCGGTCGAGGTCGCCCTGGGCGTTCATGCGGAAGTTGTTGAGGTCGGCGACGGAGTGGTTGGCGACCCACTCGCTGGTGCGGGGGATGGTGCCGTCGTCGCGCACGTGGGTGACCGAATAGGCGTGCTGGTTCCAGAGCGGGCGCGACGCGGCCCAGCGGTCCATGGAGTCGCGGAAGACCACGATGCCCTGCGCCGAGGCGAAGGTGCTCGTGCCCGCGGTGTAGATCGGGTCGGTCGCCGGGCAGCTCACGCCGCTGGTCATCGCGACGACGATCTCCGAGTTGAAGTCGCCGTCGACGTCCGCGATGATCGGCATCTCGTAGCCAGTGCCGCTCGAGGCGCTCTGGCTGAAGAGGACCTCGCCGTCGGTGCCGCGGTAGATGCGCACGAAGCACTCGTCGCCGTAGACGACCTCGGCGACGCCATCGGCGTCGAAGTCGAACACGCTCGAGCCGGTGACGTTCGAGCTCCGGTCCTGCGACGGCCGGCTCCAGAGGACGCCGCGCGGGAGCCCCGCGACTCGATCGCAGCCCTCGCCGGTCTCACCGTCGATGTCGCAGTCGAGGTCGAAGACGGTGTACCGGCTGCCGCCCGCGACCGCGAGCTCGCGCTGCCCGTCGCCGTCGAAGTCGCCGATGGTCGGTGGTCCGCCGCGGCCGGCGACCTGCGCCGGCTCGTTCGGCAAGACGAAGGGGCCGAAGACGATGGCGCCGGTCCGGGTCATCACGCGGACGCTGCCGGTCTCGCTCGCCGCCGAGGTCGGGGAGGGCGCCGCGCTGACGACGATCTCCGCGTCGCCCGGGTTGGTGCCCGGGAAGTCGCCGAGGTCGGCGACCGCGACGTGCCCGAAGCGCTGCGCCTCGACCACGTCGGTCGGCGCCCAGTAGTCCTCGAGGACCCAATCGGTGCCGCTCCAGGAGTAGACGCCGTCGGGGTAGACGAGCTCGGGCTCACCATCGCCGTCGACGTCGCTCACCACCGAGAACACCCCGAGGCGCAGGTAGTTGTCGTAGCTCTGGCCCGGGTTCAGCACGCACCCGTTCGCGTCGTACACGAAGCGGCCGAGCAGGATCTCGGGGACCCCGTCGTCGTCCAGGTCGTGCATGGTCGCGCCGTTGTTGTTGGTCCAGTCGTTGGGCGTGTGTCGCGGCTCGCCGTCCAGGTCGCAGCGGCGCCCGTACCAGCGGCGGACGAACGCCGCGCCGTCGTACTCGAACGCGACGAGCCCGCCCGGGGTCTCCGTACCGAGCAGCGCCGACGCCACGATCTCCGGGCGGCTCCCGTCCGCGTCGAGATCGCCGATGGCGAAGTTGCTCGCGTAGATCAGTCGGTCGGCGCTGTCGGTCAGGCTGAACTGGGTCTCGCAGGTGCGGCCATCGACGATGCGGAGCACGCCACCGTCGCGGGAGCTCGCGAACGACGAGAACACGATCGACGGAGCGAGCACGTCGGGGTCGTCGTCGAGGTCGAAGTCGACCACCATCGGTGCGCTGTAGACGTTCGCCCAGGTCGGCATCGCCGCGTCGCTGCCGTCCCACCGGCACTGCTCCGCCGGCTCGAACTCGCCGATGTCGATCGGCCGCGAGCAGTCCGGGTCGTTCGTGATCGTCGGTGGCACGCCGTAGGGCGTGCAGCGCATCGAGCTCTCCTCGCAGTAGCTGTCGCCCGCGCAGTCGTCGTTGGTCGCGCAGGGGCCGAGGTCCAGCACGCAGGCGTCCTCTCGGCAGCGCTCCCCCATGCGACAGCACTCGCTCCCGCAGCTCGTGCCGAGGTCGCAGACCGCGGGTGGCCCGGAGTCTTCGCCGCCAGCATCGTCGTCGCCGCCGTCGGCGCGCGTCATCTCGACGCACGTCCCGTCGATGCACACGTCCGCACCGGTGCAGTCACTCGTGCTCGTGCACTGGTCCCCGCCGTCCCCACAGTCGCAGGCGACGACGAGCGACAGAACCAAGAGGGCGAACGGCGTTCGGGAGGAGAAGCGCATGCTCGGAGCCTCGGCAAGGCCGCGACTCCGGTCAAGCTCGCTCAGCTCACTCGCTGTCGATCGGGCTGGAGCGACCCGTCGATCGGCTGCTCGATCGACGGTGGCGGGGCCGACGCCTGCTCGCGCATCGCGTCCAGGACCGGACGGATCGCTTCGCGCCTCGCCGTCGCGTCGCGAAAGCGGTCGGTGGGCTCGCGGGCCATCGCCGCGGCGACGAAGTCGGCGACCGTGGCCGGGAGGGAGAGGCGGTGGACGTCGAGTCGGGGCGCGCTCCCCGCCAGGACATCGTGGAAGGTCTGCACCGAGTTCGAGCGCCGCTCGAACGCGTGGCGGCCCGCGAGCATCGCGTCGAGCACGAGACCGACCCCGTAGACGTCGCTTCGGACATCCGCGGGATCGCCCAGGATCACCTCGGGCGGCAGTAGGGCGGCGTGGCGCGCACCTTGGTGCGCGCGTCGGAGTCACACCGGTGGAATACCTTCACCGCCACCGACCGCTCGGTGCGTTCGTCGAATGCCGCGAAGACATCCCCATAGCCGCCCGACCGAGCGGTTCTGCCAGCTGGTAGCGCCCGGCGATCAGCCGAGCCATCGGCCGCAGCGTCACCTGTCTCGAGGGCGGCCCGTCGCTCGGCTCTTCGTCGTGCTCCACTCGCTCCACTACCCCGATTGGGGTGAAACACTCGACCAGTCGTGAAGTTATGCCACAAGACTCCAGTGAGAGCGGATCTGACGATTCGGGTGGTGGGATGGCCCACAGACTGATACCGTCGCTGCGTGACGATACGTGACGTGACATCAGGGTACCAAGTGCGCGCCACCGACCCCGTCGCCGCGGCAGCCCTCGCGTCCGAGGTGGGCGTGGGGACCGCGACCGCGCAGGTGTTGCTCCAGCGTGGATTCACCGGCGCCACCGCCGGCTCGTTCCTCGATCCCCGGCTGGCCGACCTGAGCGACCCATCGGTGATGGCGGACCGCTCCGCGGCTGCCGATCGTTTGGCGTCCGCCTGTCGCCGTCGCGAGCGAGTCGCGCTCTTCGGCGACTACGACGTCGACGGAACGACCAGCGCCGCCATTCTCGCCGACGCCCTCGAGAAGCTCGGCGCCGAGGTCCAGGCACACGCAGCCAATCGCTTCGAGGGTGGCTACGGCCTGTCCGAGCCCGCGCTCGATCGCTGTCTCTCGGGTGACCCCCACCTGCTGATCACCTGCGATTGCGGCTCGGCCGATCACCCCCGCATCGCCCGCGCTCGCGAGCGCGGGGTGGACGTCATCGTGGTCGACCATCACCTGGTCCCCGACGAGCCACTCCCCGCGAATGCGTTCCTCAACCCGCATCGCCCCGACTGCGACTTCGGGTACGCCGGCCTCTGCAGCGCCGGGCTCGCGCTCAGCCTGGTCGCCGGTCTTCGGGCCGCACTCGGCGCGAAGCTCGACGTGCGCCAGTACCTCGACCTCGTCGCCCTCGGCACCGTCGCCGACGTCGCGCCGCTCGACGGCGACAACCGCGCGCTCGTTCGCGCCGGGCTCAAGGTGCTCGCCGCACCGAAGCTCCGCCCTGGCGTGCAGGCGCTCCGCGATCGCTCGGGCCTGCGGGCGCGCCAACCGCTCGGCGCGCAGGAGATCGCGTTCCGACTCGCGCCGCGCTTGAACGCTCCCGGTCGGCTCGGCGACGCCGCGCTCACCCTCGCGCTCCTCCGTTCGCGCGACCACGACGAGGCGCAGCGCCTCGCGCGGCAGATCGAAGAGGTCAACGACGAGCGCAAGTCGGTCGAGCGCGCGATGACCGAAGAGGCCATCGCCCAGGTCGAAGCCCTCTGGGGTCCCGAGCCCACCCACGGCGTCGTGGTCGCGTCCGAGCGCTTCCACCGTGGGGTCGTCGGCATCACCGCCGCGCGCCTCTGCGATCGCTTCGGCGTCCCCTCCGTGGTCGTCGCCCTCGACTCCGAGCGCGGGCACGGAAGCGGCCGAACCGTCGGCGACATCGACCTGCACGCCGCGCTCACCCGCTGCGCGTCGCTCTTCGACCGCTTCGGCGGTCACCGGGCCGCCGCCGGCGTCACCCTTCGGGCCGACCGCATCGAGGAGTTCCGCGAGGCCTTCGCCGCCGAGACGCCCGCGCCGGGTGCCTCCGAGCGAGCCCTCGAGGTGGACGTCGAGCTCAACGACGACTTCCCGATGCCCACCGCCCGGGACCTCGCGCGCCTCGAGCCGATGGGTCAGTCGAACCGACCGCCCCTCTTCGCCATGCCCGGCGCCAAGGTCGAGGAGGCCCGCATCGTCGGCGACGGCCAGCACCTCAAGCTGCGGCTCCGCCATGGCGACGCGGTCGTCGGCGCGTTCGGTCCTCGGCTCGCGCACCGCATCGACGAGCTCGGCAAGGAGGTGACCGCCATCGGCACCCTCAAGCCCGATCTCTGGCGTGGCGGCGACGCCCTCGAAATCGGTCTCACCGCGCTCGGCTGACACCAAACGGCTACCGTTCCGGCCTGGCTCGTGGCATCACTCCGCCCGTGCGAGCCGTGATCATCGCTACCTTCGCCCTCGTGGCGCTCATCGCGTGCGAGAGCGATCCGCGCCGCCGTGGTCCCGTCGACGCTGCCCCCGCGCCGCGGGACGCACAGCCCGCGGACTTCGGCCCCGGGCTCCCCGACTTCGGCCCGCGCGATCTGGGCGGTCCGGTCGACCTCGGTCGCGACCTCGGCCAGGACTTCGGCGTCGATTTCGGCATCGACTCCGGCTCGCCCACGACGCTCTGCACCGAGACCTGCGAATACAGCAACGACGGCGACTGCGACGACGGCGGCCCGGGCTCCGACTACTCGCTCTGCGACCTCGGCACCGACTGCATCGACTGCGGCCCGCGCTGAGGCGCGGGGCCCGGCCCGGTCATGGGTCTTCGCTCGGCTTCAGCATTCGGTCAGCGACCGGTCCACTTGGGCTCGCGCTTCTGGAAGAACGCGCTCAAGCCCTCACGAGCGTCCTCGGTGCCGAGTAGGGCGAAGAGCTGATCGCGCAGGTAGGGGAGGGCGTCCGCCATCGCCTGCTCGCGCTGGTGGTGGAAGGCGCGAAGGCCCATCCGCATCGCCGTCGGCGACTGACTCGCGAGCTTGCTGGCCAGCTCTGCCGTCGCCGAGTCCAGCTCGTCGTCGGGCACCACGTGCGAGAGCAGCCCGAGCTCCTTCGCGCGCGCGGCGTCCATCTTCTCGCCGAGGAGCATCATCGACATCAGCTCCCGCCGCGGCACGACCTGCTGGAGCACGGTCATGATCATCATCGGGAAGAGCCCGCGCTTGATCTCCGGCGTGCCGAGGATCGCCGACTCACATGCGATGGCGAAGTCGCATCCCGCGACCATCCCGAGGCCGCCGCCCATCGCGTAGCCGGGGACTCGCGCGACGGTCGGCTTCTCGAGCTGCGTGAAGCGCATCATCAGATCGACGAAGTCGCCCTTCGGCTTCAGGTCGGACTTGCCGCCCATCTGCTTGAGGTCGCCGCCGGCGCTGAACGCCTTACCCGCGCCGGTCAGCACGATGACGCGAACGTCATCCGCTTCCTTGGCGTCGTCGAGCGCGTAGAGCAGCTCGTTGACCATCGCCGGCCCGAGAGGGTTCTTCCGCTCGGGCAAGTTCAGCGTGATGGTCGCGACGCCGTCGGCCGCGGTCGCGGTGATGGTCTCGTAGGCTCGCTCCTGCATGGTCAGGCCTGGGTGGCGGCGGGCGCGTGGCCGACGTCCACCGCGGCCTGCCGGCCGGCTTCGTAGTGCTGCAGGCCCAGGATCTCGCGGGCCTCTTCCACGGTGGCCGGCTCGCGACCGGTCATCCGCGCGAGCGACGTCGCGTGCTCGACCATCTCGCCGTTCGACTTCGCCATCTCGCCATTCGGCAGATAGAGATGGTCCTCGAGGCCGGTGCGGATGTTCCCGCCCAGCACGAGCGCGCTCGCGAGCATCTTCCAGTGCCCGTGGCTGATGCCGATGACCTCCCAGCACGCCTTGCCCTCCGGCACGACGTCACCGGCGATCTTGGCCTGCAGCTGGAGCGACTCGACCGTCGGCGGGATGCCGCCGAGCACGTTCACGATGAAGCTGTACTGCACCGGGGTCTTCAGCAGCCCCATGTCGAAGAGCGGCCAGCTCCCGTGGGTGTGGCCGCTGTCGAAGCACTCGAGCTCGGGCTTCACGCCGGCGCGGTTCATCGCCTCGAGCAGCTTGGTGATCTTCGCGTACTTGTTCGGGAAGACCATGTCGAAGACGAACTTCTTCTGGCGCCGCGAGTACTTCGAGTAGTTCATGGTGCCCATGTTCAGGGCGCCGATCTCGGGGCGGCTCTCCTCGATGTAGCGAACGACCTCGTCGATGTCGTCGCCGAGCACGCCGGTCGAGAAGTTCAGGATGATCGGGCAGCGCTCCCGGACTTCCTTCTTGATCGCCGCGAAGGTCTCGGGCGCGTAGGTGGGCGACCCATCGTCCTTGCGCGCGTGGATGTGCACCACGGACGCGCCCGCGTCGTATGCCCGCTTGCACTCCTCCGCGATCTCCACCGGTGTGTAGGGGATGCCCTCGCACTGCTTCCGGTTCGCGAGCACTCCCGTCACCGCGCAGGTGACGACGACCTTGTCCTCGTTGCGACTCATGCCCCATCTCCTTGCTCCGCCTGCCTCTGGCGGAGCTCCGTCTCTTTGGTTTCGACTAGCTCGGCGACCTGGTCACTCAGCCGGCGAAGGATTCGCCGGAGGCTCCGTCGCTCCTCGTGGTCCAGCGCACGCAGCGCCGCACCGAAGACTTCCATGCTCTCGACCGGGATCTCCGACGCCAGCGCGCGGCCCTCGTCGGTGAGCCGGATGCGCACGATCCGTCGGTCGTCCTCGTCGCGCTTCCGCTCGACGAGACCGTCCCTCTCCATCCGGTCGGCGATGCCCGTGACCGTGGAGTTCCGCGCGCTCATGCGCGCCGAGAGGTCGGAGAGACTCAGGCCACCGATCCCCTCGAGCATCTTGAGCACCGTCACCTGCGGGCCGGTCAGGCCGAACGCTCGCGCGAGCTCCTTGGTCACCCGACGCGACTCCGTGTACAGATAGACGATCGCCTCGACGATCCGAGCAATGTCCTCATCGGCGTGCGCACTGCCCCCTTTGGGCGTGGCTACGGCGTCGCTGCTGGGTTCCGGGTTGGTCATTTCGCAGGGAGAAGTTTCGCATGCGAAATATCCCGTCCCGGGCCTCCCGTCAACGGGCGATGAATGCGGGCCTGGACACGGGGCAACGAAGGCCCGAGAAGCGAAGTACCGACCGGGCTTCGAGGTCGAGCTCTTGTTTGAGCGGCTGTGCTCGGATATAGCCACCGACAGCGTGTCTCGCGCACGCGTACGTCTCACGGAGGGGTTTCTTGCCTAAGCACATCAGCCGATTCGGACTCATCATGGCCTTCGCCGCCGCCGTCGCGGTCGGCACGCTGGCCTCACCGAGCCGAGCCGCCGCGCAGGATCCGATGGACGAGACCGTCCAGGTCGACGCGTCGCCCAAGGGCCTGATCGGCCTCGGCCTCATCGGCGCCGAGCTCGGCCTGACCATTCCGGCCCTCGCCGGGCTCGATGAGACATGGTCTCTGATCATCTTCCCGGTCGTCGGCGCCGCCGGCGGTGCCATCGCCGGTCACTACGCGATCGACAACCGAGGGAACGAGAAGGCCGCGGTCGCGACCCTGATGGTTGGCCTGGCGCTCGTCGTGCCCAGCATCGTCATCACCGTTGCCGCGACGGCCTACGACCCCGAGGACGACTTCGAAGAGGACGAGCCCGCGGAGGAAGGCGGCGAGGCCGCGGAAGCGGAAGCCGAGCCCGAGCCGGAAGCCGAGCCCGAGCCCGCGGCCGAGATGGATCGCCGTCGCCGCCTCGCGACCCGCGGTGGGACCGGCATGGTCCGGGTCCACGAGGGCGGCGTGTCGCTGGCCCTTCCCGGGCTGACCGTCGGCCAGGTCTACACGGCGCAGGAGCTCGCCCGCTACGGCGGCGAGCAGGCGACCGAGGTCCAGCTCTCGCTCTTCAGCGGCGTCTTTTGAGCGCCCTGCGGCTCAAGGGCCGCAGGGGATGCCGTACGCCACCACGCTACCGGTGAGACCGGCAGCGAACACGCCCAGGGCGTCGGCTCCCCAGCCGACGTGCGGCGTGCTGATCACCCCATCGGTGATCACGGGCGACTCACGTCCGACGACGCGCTCGAGGTCCGGGCCACGCAACCAGACCGCTGCGCCCCGATCGGCGAAGGCGCCGATCGTGAGGAACTCTCCGAAACCGCGGAGGCTCGCGATGGTGGGGTCGATCACGCTCGGTCCGGGGACCGGCGTTCCGATCGGCGTGCCGTCGGCCATCACGCGCTGGAGCGAGAGGAAGCCCGCCGCGTCGGCGAAGCCGATGACCAGGCTCTCATCGACGTTCGCGAGCGGTCGCCGGGAGAGGGCGCCGGCCGGGGTGACGACGATGGGCGCGCCGCCACCGTGGATCTCGACCCGACCGTCGAAGGTCACCGCGTAGCCGGTGCCGAGCGCTGCGACGTCGAGCGGATCCTCGGGGGGCTCGAGTCGCAGGTCGAGCGTCAGGATCGGATCGCCCCCGGGCCGGTCGTGGACGGTGCGCAGCCGCTCGGTCTCGTCCAGGAAGGACTGCTGATCGAAGGCGATCCACCAGCCTCCGTCGCGCTCCGCGACTTCCATGTCGAGCACCTGACCCGGCAGATCCTCGAAGAACTCCGGGCCCGCGACGGCATCCGGTACGCCCGGCCGGAGCACCACCCAGCGCACCGCGCCGATGTCGGTGCGCGCGAGCAGCAGCACGTCGGTCCCGCTCCGCAGGGCCACGAGCTGATCGAACTCGCTGCCGCGATCGAGGCGGAAGACCTCCGTGGGCTCGCCGATGGTACCGTCGAGCGAGGCGGTCCGCATGAACACGACGCTGCTCGTCGCCTCGAAGAGCACGAAGCGTTCGGCGCTGGCGTCGTCCCAGGCGGCGAGCGCGGCGACCTCGCTCGTGATCATCACCGGGTACGCGACCTCCTCGCCGGTCGCCGACTCGTCGATGGAGCCGTCGCAGTCGTCGTCCACGAAGTTGCAGCGCTCCGGGACCCCGGGCCGCACGGCGGGGTTGAAGTCGTCGCAGTCGGTGCCGCAGCCCATGGCCGCCGGTCCGTCGCCGTCCCCATCGCGATCGATGAGGTCGTCGACCACCTCGCAGGTTCCGGCCAAACAGCGGACGTCGGCGCACATCCGCGCCTCGCAGTCGGCGTCGATGAGGCACCCCTCGAAGGGCGCGGTGGGCAGAGGCTCGTCGCCGCCGCCGCCGTTCCCGCAGCCACGGAAGTCGGGGGTGAGGGCGAGGGTGACCATCGCGAAAGCGAAGCCGAGGCGCGGCGACTGCGGAGCCATCGCCTGGAGTATCTTCGAGGTGAGAGGATGGCGCCAGGGTGCGGGCTCAGGGCGCGAAGCGCCTGTGCCAGTCCTCGGTCAGCGCTCCAGCGTACCGGGCGCGGAGCCGTCCGCCCACCGTGTACTCTGCGGCCATGAGCGCCGTCCTGGCGGTGGTGCGTCGATTCGCGGCGGCCCACGACCTCCTCCCGAGAGGCTCGACGGTCCTGGCGGCGTGCAGCGGAGGACCGGACAGCGTCGCGCTGGTGGTGCTCCTCGACCGCCTGGCTCACGAGCTCGGCTTCACGTTGGTCATCGGGAGCGTCGACCACGGGTTGCGTCCCGAGAGCGCGGCAGAGGTCGAGGGAGTGGCGGCGCTCGCGACCGAGCTCGAGCGCCCGTTCCGTTCCCGAACCCTCGCGCTGCAAGCCGGGGCGGGCCTCCAGGCCCGGGCTCGCGACGCACGACTCGCGGCCCTGGAGGCGCTCGCGGCCGAGCTCGGCGCCGATCGAGTCGCCCTCGGTCACACCGCCGACGACCAGGCGGAGACGGTCCTCGCGCGCCTGCTCCGGGGCGCCGGCGTGCGCGGGCTGGGGGCGATGGCGCCCTCCCGACGAACCGAACGGACCCTTCTGGTTCGACCGCTCCTCACCTGCCGACGGTTGGATCTCCGCGCCCACCTCGAGGCGTCGGGGCGTTCGTGGGTCGACGATCCGTCCAACCTCGATCCCCGCTTCGAGCGGGTCCGGCTCCGCCAGATCCTCGCCCAGCTCGAAGGAGAGGATGCCCGGCTCGTCGAGCATCTCGCCCACCTGGCCGCCGACGCGCGGGACCACTCCCAGGTGATCAGCGCTGCGGCCGACGCGCTCGGGAGCGACCCGGACGTCGAGACACTGCGCGCAGCCCCCCGAGCGGTCCGGCGCGTGGCGTTGCGTGAGTGGGCCTCACGGCGCGACGTGGCGCTGGGTCGCGCGCACCTCGAGGCGCTCGAAGCGCTCGTGCTCACCGAGCGCGGGGCCGTGCTGCTCCCCGGCGACCGTCAGGTGACCCTGGAGGGGGGGACCCTGGCGCTCGGTCCCGGACCCGAGCGGACGCGGTCCACGGCTCCCTCCGACGATTGAGCAGCGGTGGGTAACTCTCCACCGGAATTTCCGACGGAAAGCTAGCGCATCACCCCGAAACCATGGAATGAACCAGGGAGCGGGGCGGGTTGCGCGTACAGGACGCGAGACCCACAATCGTCCTGTCCATCTGAACGCATCGCTCGGGCTCACCGAGGGATGCTCGCCTCCCCGCCAGGGGTCCACCGAGGTCGAGTTGAAACAAAGCCACAAGACGCTGCTTCTCTGGGTCCTGCTGATCCTGATGTTCGTGGCGATCTGGAACCTCGTCCAGTCCGAGGAGCCGGCGCGTAGCGCGGCGTTCTCGGACTTCACGACCGCCGTCGAGCAGGACAAGGTCGAGCGCATCCAGGTCCAGCCGCAGGAGAACTCCGCGCAGTACACCTACTGGCTCAAGCAGAGCGGCGATCAGGGGCGCGAGAAGCGCGTCACCGTCGGTCGGATGAGCGATCGCCTCGATGAGCTCTTCGCTCAGCACGAGGTGAAGGTCGAGTACAAGCCGGACGACCAGAACGGCGTGTGGACCAGCATCCTCGTGACCTGGCTCCCGATGATCTTCCTCTTGGTCATCTTCTTCTTCTTCATGCGCCAGCTCCAGGCATCCGGAGGCAAGGCGATGAGCTTCGGCAAGTCGCGCGCTCGGCTGCTCAACGAGTCGCAGAACAAGGTCACCTTCGCGGACGTCGCCGGCATCGACGAGGCCAAGGACGACTGCGAAGAGATCATCGCCTTCCTGAAGGACCCGAAGAAGTTCCAGCGCCTCGGCGGGCGCATCCCGAAGGGTGTCCTCCTGATGGGCGCGCCCGGCACCGGCAAGACGCTCCTCGCGCGCGCCATCGCCGGCGAGGCCGGCGTGCCCTTCTTCTCGATCAGCGGCTCGGACTTCGTCGAGATGTTCGTCGGTGTCGGCGCCAGCCGCGTCCGCGACCTCTTCGAGCAGGGCAAGAAGCACGCGCCCTGCATCATCTTCATCGACGAGATCGACGCGGTCGGTCGACACCGCGGCTCCGGCATGGGCGGCGGCCACGACGAGCGCGAGCAGACCCTCAACCAGCTCCTGGTCGAGATGGACGGCTTCGAGTCCACCGACGGCGTCATCATCATCGCGGCGACCAACCGCCCCGACGTCCTCGACCCGGCCATCCTGCGCCCCGGTCGCTTCGACCGCCGCATCGTGGTGCCGCGGCCCGACCTCAACGGCCGCGCCGGCATCCTGCAGGTCCACACCCGCAAGGTCCCGCTCGCCAGCGACGTCGACCTCGAGATCATCGCGCGCGGTACGCCGGGCTTCAGCGGCGCCGACCTCGAGAACCTCGTGAACGAGGCCGCGCTCCTGGCCGCGCGTCAGGACAAGGACTTCGTCTCGATGAGCGACTTCGAGATGGCCAAGGACAAGGTCCTGATGGGCTCCGAGCGTCGCTCGATGGTCATCAGCGACCGCGAGAAGAAGACCACCGCCTACCACGAGGCCGGTCACGCCCTCGTCGGCACGCTGGTCCCCAACCACGACCCGATTCACAAGGTCACCATCATCCCGCGTGGCCCGGCCCTGGGCGTGACGATGTCGCTCCCCGAAGAGGATCGGCTCAGCGTCAGCAAGACCTGGCTGCTGGACCAGATCGCCATGATGCTCGGCGGTCGCATCGCCGAGGAGGTCGTCTTCGGTCAGCTCACCACCGGTGCTTCCGACGACTTCAAGAAGGCGACGCAGCGCGCTCGCTCCATGGTCACGGAGTGGGGCATGAGCGAGAAGATGGGCCCGCTGGCCTACGTCGAGCGTGAGGAGACCGGCTTCCTCGGTGCGAGCTACCACAAGGAGTACTCCGAGGAGGTCGCCAAGGAGATCGACGACGAGGTGCGTCGCATCATCACCGAGCAGTACGACCGCGCCCGGAAGCTCGTCGAGGAGAACCGCGACAAGCTCGAGGCGATCGCCAACGCGCTCCTGGAGCGTGAGACCATCGGCCGACCCGAGATCGAAGCCATCATCGATGGCAAGCCTCTCCCGCCGCCCGAGCGGGTCGTGATCCCGAGCTACGCCGACAAGCGGCGCGACGCTCAGGAGAAGCGGAAGGGCTCGATCTTCCAACCCCGTCCCCGGGAGGTTCCGAGCGCGGGCTGACCTGAGCCCTGCTCAGGTCCCCTCGCCCTCTCCCACGCCCTCCCCCTCGCCCAGCCAAGGAGGGCCACCGCACCAACGATGATTGTCTTGGCACACACCCACGAATCCAACACTCCTGCTCAGGGCGAGGGCAGGGGCGAGGGCGAGGGCGAGGGAACGAGCCGTCCGGCTCGCTAGGAGGGGTCGCATGGTCAGGAGCGCAGAGCGCTCCACCGAAGAGCGAGATGACGCCGACCGGGGTCCGGTCGGCGTCGCTCCGTCCGTCGTCTCGCTCTGGGGCGTGTTGAACGTGACGCCCGACTCCTTCAGCGATGGAGGGCGCTTCGACTCCCTCGAGACCGCGCTCGCCCACGCGCGCCGGATGCGCGACGAGGGCGCCGACGTGATCGACGTCGGCGGCGAGTCCTCGCGCCCGAAAGGGAAGGATTACGGCGACGGAGCGGAGCACGTTCCGATGGCCGAGGAGCTCGAGCGCGTGATGCCCGTCGTGGAGGCTCTGGTGGCCGAAGGCATCACCGTCTCGCTCGACACCGTGAAGGCCGAGGTCGCGCGGGCGGGTCTCGCCGCCGGGGCTCGGTTCGTGAACGACGTTTCCGGCGGAGCCTCCCGTGAGCTGCTCGAAGCCGTCGCGGACAGCGATGGGCAGCTCGTGCTGATGCACAATCGCGGAAAAGGTGAGACCGAGAGCGGAAACACGCACTATTCGGATGTGGTCGCCACGGTCGCCGCAGAGCTCGAGCAGTCCGTCGCCCGCGCAAGGGACGCGGGGGTGCCCGAGGACCGCCTCTGGATCGACCCGGGGCTCGGCTTCGCGAAGACCGCGGCGCAGTCGATGGAGCTGCTGACCCGGACCGCCGAGCTGCGCGCGCGCCTGGGGCTCCCCATGCTCGTGGGGCCCTCGCGGAAGTCTTTCATCGCGCGCACGGCGCCCAACGCCGACGGGACGCTCCCCTCGCCCTCGGAGCGCGAGAGCGGCACCGCCGTCGCTTGTGCCCTGGCCGTCCTCGGCGGCTGCGACGCCCTCCGGGTCCACGACGTCGGCGCGATGCGCCAGGCCGCGCTCCTCGCGCATGCTCACCGAGCCGCCATCCAGGAGGTCCGATGGACTTCCTGATGGGCCTGCTCGGCGATGGCCTCGACGCCTTCGTCGGCTTCTTCGATCGCGGTGGCTGGGAGGTCATCCGCGACTGCATCGACATCGGGCTGGTGACCGTCCTCCTCTACTGGGGCCTGGTCATCCTCAAGGGCACACGCGCCATGCAGATGGCGTTCGGTCTCGTGCTCGTCTTCGTGGGTTACCTGGTCGCGCGCCGGCTCGGCTTCTTCACCATCTGGACGATCCTCGAGTCGCTGGTCACCTACTTCGTGCTGGTGGTCGTCGTGATCTTCCAGGCGGACATCCGTCGTGCGCTCATGCGCGTCGGCCGCGGGCCGCTCTTCCGAGGGCAACGCACCGCCCGCGAGACGGTCTTGATCGAGGAAGTGATCAAGGCCGCGCAGAACCTCGCCGCCAAGCGGATCGGCGCGCTCGTGGTCTTCGAGCGTGGCGCCGAGCTCGACGAGTTCATCGAGCAGGGCACCGAGCTCGACGCCGAGGTCAGCAAGGAGCTGCTCTACAGCATCTTCATTCCGAGCTTCGAGAACCCGATGCACGACGGCGCGCTGATCATCCGCGACGGTCGGGTCTGGCAGGCCGGCGCCTTCCTTCCGCTGGCTGGCAGCGCCGGCCGCGACCGAACCCTCGGCGCTCGCCACCGCGCCGCGCTCGGCATCACCGAGGAGACCGACGCGGTCGTGGTCGTGGTGAGCGAGGAGCGGGGCGCCATCTCGCTCTGCTTCCACGGCAACATCGTGCGCAACCTCGACGGGCCCTCGCTGCGTGAGGCGCTCTTCGGGCTCTTCTACCGAAGCGAGCAGAAGAAGAAGAAGAAGCCGACGAAGAAGTCCAAGAGCGCCGAAGGCCGCACGAGCCTGGTGCCGGACGAGGTCGACCCCTCGCTCGCCGGGGCGAAGGCAGAAGAGTCCTCCTCGTGAAGATCGGCCCGCAGAAGCGAAAGCGGACCTTCCGCGAGGTCGTGATGAACAACATCGGCCTGAAGCTCGCGTCGCTGATCACGGCGATCGTGCTCTTCTCGCTGGTCCGCGGCGCCGAGGACGCGCAGCGCTCGGTCTTCGTCGACGTCGTCGCGCTCCTGCCCGCTCCGAACTCCGGCAAGATGCTCGTGAGCGAGCTGCCGGACCAGGTGCGGCTCACCCTCAAGGGCAGCCGCTCGCAGATCAACGCCATCCGGCCGGAGAACATCCCGCCGGTCCAGATCGATCTGACCGACACCGACCTCCGCTACTACTACTTCGCGGACGACGAGTTCGACGTCCCGGCCGGCGTCACCATCACCCAGGTCGGTCCCACCTCGATCGCGCTCGACTGGGCCTCGCGCCAGGAGCGCCCGTTGCCCATTCAGCCACGGCTCGTCGGTCAGCCGCCGGACGGACTCGTGCTCGGTGAGCCGGCGCGCGCCGAGCCTGCCGAGGTCGTCGTCGTCGGGCCCGACACCGAGGTCGCGGATCTCCGTGCGGTGCAGACCGACCCCGTCGACCTCAGCCAGATTCAGCTCGGCCGCAACGAGCTCGGCGCGGCGCTCGTCCGACCGCCCCCTCACACGCGCTACCAGGGCGAGCCCAACGTGACGGTGGTCCTCGAGGTCGTTCGGGACCTCGCCGAGCGGACGATCCCTGGTGTGACCGTCGAGGTGGAAGGTCCGGGTCGCGCCGAACCCGCCCAGGTCAGCGTGATGCTCCGCGGTGCACCCACCGCCGTCGAGATGGTCGACCCGGCGCGCATCAGCGCGACCGCGGACCTCTCGAATCTCGATCCGGCGCTCGGTGGCGCGGTGCCGGTGGTGATCACCGGGCTCCCGGATGGCGTCGAGGCGGCGCGGGTCGAGCCCGCGTCGGTCGAGATCGCCGCATCGAACTAGTGCGTGATCCAGCCCGGTTGAAGGGCGCTACGCGCCCTGAGTACGCCCCCTGCGGTCGTCCCCTCACGCTCGAAAATACTCGGCATTTCCTCGGTTCGCGGACACCCCATGGAACCCACCCAGACCACGGATCTCCCGTCAACCGGTCTGGATCACGCACTAGCCGCGCTCAGAGCTCGCGGCGCCAGCGCTCGAGGGTCTCGCGGGCGCGCTCTCGCGCGGAAGCGAACGCGGGCCGATCGGCGGCGACCACCAGGAACGCTCGGAGCTGGACCACCGCGGGCTCGTAGGCGCCGCTCTCGCGTAGCCAGAGCGCCAGGTGGTAGCGGGGCTCGGGCGCCGCTCCATCGAGCTCGACGGCCCGCTCCATCGCGGCGATCGCTCCCTCGAGGTCGCCGATCCCTCGGCGTGCGTGGGCGAGTCCGCGCCAGCCCCCGACTCGGTCGGGAGCGACCGCGGTCAGCGCCTCGTAGTGGCGCGCCGCCACCGGGAAGTCTCGGAACCGCAGCGCGAGGGCGGCCGCCTCGATCGCTTCCACCCCGCTCGGGTCGAGCTCGCGGGCCCGGCGGTAGTGCTCCATCGCGCCTGCGGTCTCCCCGACCGACTCCTGGAGCCGACCGCACGCGATCCACGTCGCTGCGCTGGGCTCGTCCGCGAGCATGGCCTCGCAGATCGCCTCGGCCAGCCCGACCCGGCGTCGGTCGCCGCAGCTCCCCGCTGCGAGGCGAACGAATGCTCGGCGTGCCGCTGCTTCGTCCGCCATCAGCGGGTCGAGCTCCGCTTCGGCCTCGTCACAGGAGCCGTCGGCTGCCAGCCGGCTCCCGAGCGCGATCCGGAGCGTCGAACACTCGGGCAGCGCGGCCAACCGCGCTCGCAGGGCGTCCACCGACTCGTCGTCGCCGACGGTGCAGACGGGGGCGTCCACGACCTCGTCGCCTTCGTCGACCGGTGAGGTGGCGGCCGGGGGAGCGCTCGCGTTCGGCCCGCCGCAGGCGAGGGCGATCGCGATCCAGGGGGCGCAGAAGAGGGGCCGCACGCAGCACGGACCCCTCGCGCGGGTGTACCTTGGGTGCCAACATCGTTGTCGATCGGGTGCCAACGGCGTCATCATGCGGCGATGGGCGACTCCGAACTCCTGGCTGGCCGCTACCGCCACGTGCGGGAGATCGGGCGCGGCGCGAGCGGTCGGGTCATCGAGGTGTTGGACGAAGCGTCGAGCCCGCCCACGGCGCTCGCGCTGAAGGCGGTCGCGCCCGCCGACGCGGCCCGCCTGGCCCTGGAGGCCGAGCGCCTCCGGGCGGTGAGCCACCCCGGGCTCGTGGCCGTTCGCGAGCTGCTCCGCCTCGATGCGCCCTTGCCACCGCCCTTCGGTCTGCCGGCGGGCACGGCGTTGCTCGTGGAGGAGCTCGCGCCGGGCGTCCAGAGCTCCGACGCGCTGCTGGGCCTCGACGACGACGCTCGAATCCGCATCGCGGTCACGGCCGCGCACGGCGTGGCATCGGCGTTGGCTGCCCTCCACGGCGCGGGGTTGGTCCACGGAGACGTGAAGCCGGCGAACGTCCTCCTCGACACGGAGCATGGCGTGCACCTCGTCGATCTCGGGCTCGCGGGTCCCGCGGTGGATGCTGGTTCGGTGCGTGGTAGCCCGGCGTTCCTCGCGCCCGAGGGACTGCTGGGGACGCGCTCCCCCGCCACCGATCTCTACGCGCTGGGCGTCACCCTCCATCGATGGCTCGGCGGTGCGCTCCCCGCACACCCGGGGGCGCCGTTGGCCCCGAGCTCCGTGGCCGCGGCCGTGATCGCTCGGCTCACGGCGCCCCTCGCCGTCGATCGCCCCGCATCCGCTCGGGAGACCGTCGGGATCCTCGCAGACCTCGGACGCGAGCTCGGCCTCGAGCTCGAGCGGCGTACGCTCGCCGCCACCGGCGAGGAACGAGCCCTCCGCGCGACCGCGCTCTCCTTCCGCGCGCCCGAGTCGCTCGTCGAGCGCCTCGTCATGGCGCTCGAAGACGGCGGGGTGGTGTCCGTGGGCGGCCCCCCCGGCTCTGGCCGTAGTCGACTCGTGCGTGAGGCCGTGTCTCACCTCCAGCAGCGGCGAGCGGCCGGTGGAGAGCGCGTACCCACGTACCTGCGCGACCCCCGCGGCGACCCGCCTTCCTCCGAAGCCATCGTGCATCTCACCGACGGCGACGTGGCGCGTGCGGAGCGCTGGGCGCGGAGCGCGCGCATCGCTCGGATCCGCCAGACCATCGTCGTGGAGGTCGAGGGAGAGGCCGCCCTCGCGATGGCGCCGCTGCCCGCGGAACCCTTCGCTGCGCTGCTCGAGGATCTGCTCGGCGAGCCTCCGAGCGCGGCCCAGCTCCGGTCCGCTCGCGACGCGACCGGGGGCTTGGCCGGCCGCTTGGTGCGCCTCTTCGCGGAGACCTGGCGCGCGGGAGAGGACCCGTCCTCGACCGACGTGCTCGGCGCGCGTGGCGCCGCGACCGCCGATGAGGTGTGGCTGCCCGACCCGGCACGGGAGGCCGCCGTGCGCCTCGGTCTGGTCGGCGGCGTCGCGCCCACCGAGACCCTCGACGTGGTTCGGGAGGGGCTCGCGTCGCTGGTGCGCATGGGCGGGGCCAGCGTCGGGGACGACGGCCTGGTGCGGCTGCGGAGCGACCTCCTGCGCGCGTTCGCCGAGCACGGCACGGCGAAGCGTCGGGCGGCCCTCGCCCGATCGCTCGAGCCCTTCGACGCGCGGAGCGCCGCCTACCTCGCCGCGCACCGAGGCGAGCCCGCCACGGACGCGTTCGCCGCGGTCGCCCGCCGGGCTCTCGACGCGGGCGACACCGCAGGAGCCGAGCGCTCGTTGGAGGACGGGCTCCGACTCGTCGGCTCCGACCGCGGCCTGCGTACCCTGCTCTACGAAGCGCGGCTCGCTGCGGGTCGCTATCGCCAGGCCGCCGAAGCGGCACCCTCGGATGCGCTGGCGGCGGAGGCCCTTCGTCGCTCCGGTCGGCTGGACGACGCTCGCGCTCGGCTGGCCAGCGTTGCCGACGACGAAGCCCTGGTGACCCGCGGTTGGCTGGCGCTCGCGAGCGCAGATCTCGGCGCGGCGGAGCGGTTCGCTCGCGAGGGCGACTCGCCGACCCTGGTGGCGTGGGTCGCGCTCGCGCGTGGAGAGCCGGAGGGCGCGGTCGCCGTCATTCGTGACGCGCTGGGTGGCGCGCTTCCGCGCCGCGAGGCCGCGCGCGCGTGGTCCACGCTCGGTGCTGCACATCACCAGCTCGGCGACCGCGCGTCGGCGCGGGATTCGCACCGTCGCTCGCTCGAGCTGGCGCGCGCCCTGGGGGAGCGACACCTGGAGGCGAGCGCGCTCGGCAACCTCGGCGCCGCGCACCTCGAGCTCGGCGAGCTGAGCCCGGCGCTCGACGATCTCGAGGAGTCGGCGCGCCGGCTCGCGATGTTGGGGCGCGATCGGGACCTCGCCCGCGCGCTCGCCAACCTGGCGTCGGCCGCCGTCGTGCTGGGCGACGACGACGCGGCCGAGGGGTGGGTGGAAGAGGCCGCGCGAACCGAGGCCAAGGAGCCGGACGCGGTGACCGCTCGCCACCTGCAAGGCATCCGAGCGGAGCTGGCGCTCCGGCGTGGGGACCTCGCTCGCGCGAGGCGGGCCGCCGCGGAGGCGGCCGAGGATCCGCGCTGGCTCCCCCGCATGGTCGCTCTGCTCGCGCGACAGGATGCGTCTTGGGCCTCCCGCTGGTCGGGGGACACCGCGACCTTCGATGGCGCGCTCGCGACGGCGCGGGTGGGCGTCGCGACCGGAGATCTCGACGCGGCTCGCGCGGCGCTCGCGGCGGCCGAACCAGCGGACTGGACCCAGTCGCTGGAGCATGCGTTCGCCGCCTTGGACCTCGCCGAAGCCGCGCGGGACCACGAGGGGGCTCGTGAGGCTGCGGCCCGGGCGCGTTCGTTGCTCGACGCCGGTGCGCGGACGCTCGACCCGGAGCGCCGTGCCCGAATGCGGCGGGCTCCTCGCCACCTGCGTGTGCTGGGCGCGGGGGCGACGGAGTCTCGTGCGCCGATCTCGGACGGACGCTGGCGTCGGCTGGGGGCCCTGGCGAAGCGCTTGAGCCGTGTGGAAGACCCGAGCGCGCTGCGCGCCGTGGTGGTCGAGGCGGCCCTCTCCCTCGTGGACGCGGAGCGCGCGCTGCTCGTTCGACGGAGCGACGAGGGAGCTCTCGAAGTGGTGGCTCGCGCCGGTGTGGGCGCCGACGACGCACCCTCCCGTTCGGTGGTAGGGCGCACGCTCGCTGGACGTGCGCCCGTGGTGTCGATGGACGCGCTCGCGGACGAGGCCCTCGACCAGGCGGCGAGCGTTCACGCGATGGCCCTTCGCTCGGTGCTCTCCGTTCCACTGCGCGATCGACCGGAGGTGCTCTACATGGACGACCGGATGCGCACCGGCGTCTTCGACGCCGACGACCGTCGGCTGCTCCTCGACCTCGCGGACCTCGCCGCCATCGCGCTGGTCGGGGCCGAGCGCCTGGCGCGCGAGCACGACGCCAAGGAGCGCCTGGCGCGCGCGAACCGACAGCTCGAGCAGCGGGTCCGGGCCCAAGAGCGCGAGCTCGCGCAGCTGCGTCCGGCACGCGACGGGACCATCGTGGCGCGGAGCCCGGGCATGCGAGCCGCGTTGGACCTCGCGATGCGGGTCGCCGACGCGGACGTGCCCGTGCTGATCACTGGCGAGAGCGGCACGGGCAAGGAGCTGCTCGCGCGAGCGATCCACGAGCGCGGGCCGCGGGCGAGCGCGCCCTTCGTCGCGGAGAGCTGCGCCGCGCTTCCCGATGCGTTGGTGGAGAGCCTGCTCTTCGGCCACGTCCGTGGCGCGTTCACCGGCGCGAGCGAGGGTCGCGCGGGTCTCTTTCGAGCGGCCGACGGGGGCACCCTCTTCCTCGACGAGATCGGCGAGATGAGTCCCGCCATGCAGGCGAAGATCCTGCGGGTGCTCCAGGAGGGCGAGGTCCGCCCGGTGGGCGGCACCGACGCGTTCACCGTCGACGTCCGCCTGCTCAGCGCCACGCATCGGCCACTGGAGCGCTGGGTCGAAGAGCGGCGCTTCCGCGAGGATCTCTTCTACCGGATCGCGGTGATGCGCATCGAGCTGCCGCCCCTTCGCGAGCGCACGGCCGACATCCCGCCGCTCGTCCGCCGCTTCATCGCGCGACACGGGAGCCCTTCGACCACGGTGGCGGAGGACGCCATGGCCGCGCTCCTGGCTCACGGCTGGCCGGGCAACGTTCGCGAGCTCGAGAACGAGGTCCGGCGTGCGCTCCTCGACGAGCCGGACGAGGTCACGCTCGCCCACCTCTCGGACGGAGTGCGCGGTGCGTCGGGCGATCCCCTCGACCTCAAAGCTCAGATGGCCGCGCTCGAGGAGCGGTTGATCCGGGAGGCCCTGGTGCGCACCGAGGGCAACCGCACCCAGGCGGCTCAGATCCTCGGGGTGAGTCGCTATGGCCTGCAGAAGATGCTCAAGCGGCTCGCGATCGAATGAGGGACCCCTCGACCCTTGTGGCCGAGGGCGGGTTCTGCGACACACGAGGCGTGAAGGAAAAGCACGTCGCGATTCGAATCCAGCAGTGCCTCGCGCTCGCCGAGGCGTCCAACTGTCCACGACGGAAGTTCGGGGCGCTCCTCTTGGACCCCGAACGCAACGTGATCCTCATGGACGGATACAACGGCGGCCCTCGGGGCGGTGGCCACCTCTGCGGTGGGGACGAGTGCCTTCGTGATACGCAGAAGGTCCAGTCGGGCACGCGGATGGAGATCGGCTGCCACCACGCGGAGATGAACGTCGTCTGCAACGCGGCGGCGAGCGGCGTGGCGTGCCGCGGGGCCTGGCTCATCGTGACCGGCGAGCCCTGCATCCTCTGCGCGAAGCTCATCCATCACGCGGGGATCGCGCGCGTGCTCGTCGTCGAAGGCGGCTATCTCGGCGCCAATGGGGTCCAGTATCTCCGGGACCACGGCGTCGAGGTGGTGGGCGTCGAAGGTCCGCAGGACCCACGGATCGCCGAAGCGAGCCAAGGGTGAGCGAGCGCTCCGGGGAGCACGCGCGGATCGCGCGTCTGCTCGACCGGCTGCACTCGGTTCCGGGGCGCCTGCGGGTCGCGAATGGCGACGATGCGGCGGTCTTCGCGCCGTCGAGCGAGCCGCTCGTCGCCACCGTCGACGTCTCCGTCGAGGGAGTCCACTTCCGTCGCTCGTTCGCCTCGCTCGACGTGCTCGGTCGTCGCGCCGCCATGGGCGCCGCGAGCGATCTGGCCGCGATGGGTGCGCGTCCGACGGGATTGCTGATCGCGCTCGTGTTGCCCAGCGCCACGAGTGACGCCGAGCTCGAGGCGCTGATGGCCGGCATCGACCAGGCCGCGATCGAGCTCGATGCAGTGGTCGCGGGAGGGAACCTCAGCGCGGGCGATCAGCTGAGCATCACCACCACGGCGCTCGGTCACCTGCCGGGCGAGGCGCTCACCCGCGCCGGAGCGCGACCGGGCGATGGGATCTTCGTGACCGCGCCTCCCGGGCACGCGGCGTTGGGACTGGAGTCGTTGCTTCGCGACGCGACACCGCCGGGCATCGAGCCCTATCGCGAGGCGTGGCTCGCGCCGATCGCAGCCATCGACGCCGGGCTGGCGCTCGCCGGACGTGCACACGCCTGCATCGACGTGTCCGACGGATTGGTGCAGGACCTCGGTCACGTGTGTCGTGCGAGCGAGTGCGGCGCCACCCTCGAGCTGCCGGCGGATGAAGACTTCGAGCGCGTCGCGGCGTCGCTCGGAGTGGAGGGCTCGCGCCTCCGCTTCGCTGGCGGCGAGTCGTATGGATTGCTCTTCGCCGCCCCCGACGCCTGCGGTGTGGACGCCGTCCGCGTCGGAACGATCGAGGCGGAGCCGGGCATCCGATGGCGGGACGGCGACGCGGTTCGCGAGCTCGACGCCAGCCTCGGGTTCGACCACTTCACCGAAGGAACGAGTGATGGGTGACGACTGGCTCGAGTACGCGAGCGACGGACCGCCGTGGCAGGCTCCCGTGCCGCTGCCGACCTTGGTGATGACCGAGCGGACCATCGTTCGGCGATGGACCGCGGACGACGCCGCCGCGCTCTTCGAGACCATCGACCGCTCCCGCGCCGCCATTCTCCCCTGGATGCTCTGGTCGTCGACGGACCACCTGAAGCTCGAGCACACCGTGCACTACGTCGAACGCTTCCGACGGATGGCCGCGGGCTCCGGCTGCACCGACTTCCCGATGGGGATCTTCGACCGGGAGAGCGGTGCGGTGCTCGGCGGGACGGGGCTGCACGACATCAACGCCTTCATGCGCACCGCCGAGGTCGGCTGGTGGCTGCGGCCCGAGAGCCAGGGGCAGGGGCTCTGCCGGGAAGCGGTGGCGGGCCTGATGGGTCAGGCGCTTCGCTCGACGGGGAAGGGCGGCTGGGGTCTGCACCGGCTCTTCGCGATGGTCGCGGTCCCCAACTCGCCTTCACGGCGAGTGTGCGAGCGACTGGGTCTCCGCCTCGAGGGGCGCTACCGAAAGGAGCGCTACCTCGGCTATCCAGCGTCGAACCCGGTCGGCTGGCTCGACACGATGCGCTATGCGGTGCTCGCCGAAGAATGGGATCACGACGCTGGCAGAGCATCGTGTGAGCCGTGGCCCCACGACCTTTGACCCATGAATCGCTTCAGCGATTGATTCGCGTCAGGATTCGGCTTCGGGGATGGTCACCGTGAAGGTGGTTCCCTGGCCGGGCTTGCTGTCGACGGTGACGGCTCCGCCGTGCGCGTCGACCAACCGCTTCACGATGCTCAGGCCCAGTCCGGTGCCGCCGTGCTCGCGGGTCGAGCTGCCGTCTACCTGGTAGAAGGCGTCGAAGATGCGCTCGAGCTCCGCGGAGGGCATGCCGATGCCGGTGTCGCTGATCCGGAAGGCGACGGCCTCGCGGGTGCTGCCCATCAGGACGGCCCCGAAATCACCGCCTTCGTCTTCCCACTCGGTCGCTTCCGCGACCATGCGGACCGTCCCGCCCTCCGGCGTGAACTTGATGGCGTTCTCGGCGAGGTTGGCGAGGATCTGCTTCAAGCGAAGCGGGTCGGCGTTGAGGGCGGGGAGCTCGCCTCGCACCTCGACCACGAGGTCGATGCCCTTCTTGTGGGCGTGGGGGGCGAAGGTGCGCTCGAGGTCTTCGATGAGGCCGCCCGCGTCCACGGGCTGAGGCGCGAGGCGCATCACTCCCTGCTCGAGCTTCGACAGGTCGAGCAGGCTCGAGATCAATCCGAGGAGCTGGTTTCCTTTTTGGTGAATCGTGCCGATGAACTCGCGTTGTTCGTCGTTGAGCTCTCCGGCGATGTTGGCCTCGAGCATCTCGGAGTAACCGATGATGGAGGTCAGCGGCGTGCGGAGCTCGTGGCTCACGGTGGCGAGGAAGTTCGACTTGAGCTGGTCGAGCTCCTTGAGCCGGTCGTAGGCGCTCTGGAGCTTCGCGGTCTTCTCGGCGAGCTCGCGGTAGCTCTCCCGGACGGACGCCACGTGCATCTCGCTGGTGAGGTGCGCGCGGTGGCTGGAGAAGAGGAGTAGGTCGATGACGCTTCGCAGGTGATCGGTGATGCGCTCCGCGGTCTCCTCTCGGACACGAGGCATCTTCATCAGCAGATCGCGGAGCTTCATCCGGTCGACGGATCGATCCAGCCGAACGAGGGCCTTGGGCACCTGCTCGAGCTCGGCGGGAACGAAGGGCCCGATGACGAAGCGCCCGACACCGCGGCCCTGGTAGGTGATGGGCACCACGTCGTAGACGGCGCCGGTGATCGTCTCGTGCCGCTCGACCTCGTTCCCCGTGGGGACGAGTCGCTTCACGGCGTCGACGATGTCGCCGACGAGCTTGCCCCCCGACTCGAGCTCCTGGAGGTACTGGTAGAGCTCGACCGGCTCGCTGACGCTCGCGAGGAGCTTCCCGGAGCCGCCGTAGATGCGGACGGAGAGGTTGAAGAGGTCGAAGAAGGAGCGACAGATCTCTCGGAGCGCGTCCCGATCGACGACGTCTTGCAGATCCGCGATGTCGCCGAGGGCGATGTCGACGCTCTTGGCGGTGGCCGCTCCGTCGTTCACTCCGCGGCCCTCCCGATGCCGAGCCGTTCGCGAACCGTGTCGAGGAACTCGTCGGGGTGGAGCCCGAACTTGTCGTGGAGCTGGTGCACGGACTCGAGGTGGCGCCAGGTGATCTCCGTGAGTCCGATGAAGGTCTCGATCACACCGACGCCCCGAGTCGCGATGGCCTTGAAGACGGGCTCTCGCCCGCGCGTCGCCAATCGGTCGATCTCTTCGTCGGTGCGAACGGCCGGCAGGTCGCGCTTGTTGAACTGGACGACCACCGGGTGGGTGTCGGGGTCGATGCCGTTCTCCTGCAGGTTCTTCCGCATGTTCAGGAAGGCCTGCTGGTTGGCCTTGGTCTCCGACTTCTGCGAGTCGGCGATGAACGCGGTGCCGTCGGCGCCCTGGAGCACCAGCCGGCGGGTCGCGTTGTGCATCACCTGGCCGGGGACGGTGAAGAGCTTGAAGCGGACCTGGAGGTTCTGACCGCCCGCGAAGGTCAGCGGGAGCAGGTCGAAGAAGAGGGTCCGGTCGTCGCGAGTCTCGAGGGTCATCAGCCGACCGGCGGTCTCGCTGGTGACGAGCTGGTGGATCGCCTGGAGGTTCGTCGTCTTCCCGCTCAGCGCCGGGCCGTAGTAGACGAGCTTCACGGTGATCTCCCGGGCGTGGAAGTCGACCTGCACGGACGCAGCCTACCAGGGTCAGAGGTCGCGGATCATCCACATCGTCGTCAGGCAGATCGCCAGGAAGACGAACACCGCGACCCAGAAGAGCGTCCGGCGGGGTCGATCGGGCGGGTCGACCCGCTGGGCCTGCAGGGTCGCGAGGGCCCGAACCACGATCTGGTCGATCCGTCGCTTGGCCTCCGGGGCGCGCTTTTCGTCGCTCTCCTGGACCGCCCGGTAGCGGGCTCCGGCCTCGTCGAGTCGGCCGACCGCGTCGCAGAGCGCGATGAAGCGCTTGTGGGCTCCGTCGTCCTCCCAACCCTCCTCCACGAGGGTCCAGGCCTCCTCGAGGCTCTCGTCGGCGACCGAGCTCACCCGTCGAAGCTGGCAGAGGCGGCTCCGGTCGTCCAGATCCGGAGTATCCCCGTTCGAGGTCGATGGCCGAGTCTGACAGTCGCATCGTCGCAAAATAGACAGCTAAGGCATCATTGATACGGTGTGAATGACTTCAATGGCACTCCATAGGGGATCACCATTGATCCCCCGGGTGGGGTCTGATGACCCCGGCGTGGTGCCCACGATCCACCATTCCCCACCGCGCCCTCAGGGACCGCTGAACGAACGTTCCGCCCCTGAAAAACAAGGGCAAAACGTCGATCGGAAAGAAGGTTGACACCCCGGTGACACCCCCGTAGCTTCGGGCGCGGTGGTAAAGAGTGGCAAGAAGTGCCAAGACCGGCCTCAGATGGGTCGGCGCTCTTTCCGCCGCGGATGAACGAAGGTGTTCCGAGGCCGCTACGAGCACGCGATCGACAAGAAGGGGCGCACCAGCTTGCCGGCGCGCTACCGAGAGGTCCTCGCTGCGTCTGGAGAGTCGAAGGTCGTTTTGACCAGCGGCCTGGACCCGTGCGTCGTCGCCTACCCGATGGGCGAGTGGATGGCCTTCGAGGAACGACTGTCGGCTCTGCCGCAGTTCGACCCCAGCGTGGCCATGCTCCGTCGCATCTATGTCTCTGGCGCCGTCGAGTGCGACCTCGACAAGGTTGGCCGCATCCTCATTCCGGCCGCCCTGCGCAACCACGCCTCCCTCGACCGGGAGGTGCTCTGGGCGGGCATGGGTCGCCACGCCGAGCTCTGGGACCGCGAGGCCTTCGACGCCCTTCGGGACGGCGTGCTCGAGGATCTCGACAAGCGAGCGGTGCTCGCGCAGCGACTGGCGGAGCTGGGGCTGTGACCGAAGTGAGCCCGACCTTCGTCCACGAGACGGTCCTCCTCGAGGAGACGATCGATGCGATCGCGCCGCGGAGCGGCGGTCTCTACTGCGACGCCACCCTCGGGGGCGGTGGCCACTCCGAGGCCATTCTCGAGCGAAGCGCTCCCGACGGGCGGCTCATCGGTGTGGACCGTGACCCCGCCGCGCTCGCCGCGGCGAAGGAGCGTCTCGCCGCGCACGGCGACCGCGTGACCTTCGTCCACGGCGCCTTCGGCGACCTGCCGAAGCTCCTGGCCGAAATCGGCGTCGAGCGCGTGGACGGACTGATCGCCGACGTGGGCGTCAGCTCGCCGCAGATCGACGACCCCACCCGGGGCTTCTCCTTCCGCGAGTCCGGTCCGCTCGACATGCGCATGGACCCGACGAAGGGCCCGACCGCGCTCGATCTCATCGACGAGCAGGACGCCGAGAGCCTGGCCAACATCATCTACCAGTACGGCGAGGAGCGTCGCTCCCGCCCCATCGCGCGAATGATCCTGAAGATGCGCGACGAGGGGGAGCTCGAGACCACCGACGATCTCCGTCGAGCGGTGGTCCGGGTGATGGGTCCCAAGCGCGGGCGCATCGATCCCGCGACCCGCACCTTCCAGGCGCTCCGCATCGCGGTCAACGACGAGCTCGGCCAGCTCGAGGGGCTGGTGGGCTTCGCGAAGGACGTGCTGAACGACGACGGCGTCGTAGCGCTCATCTCGTTCCACTCGCTCGAGGACCGGATCGTGAAGTGGGCGTTCCGCGAGGACGAGGCGCTGAAGCCGCTCACCAAGAAGCCGGTCCAGGCGACCGAGGAAGAGAAGGCGCGCAACCCGCGCGCTCGAACCGCCAAGCTGCGCGCCGCGCGCCGCTTGCCCCGGGAGGCCAGCTGATGGGCGGTCGACCGAAGAAGAACCGGCCCGTGGAGCCGCAGCCGGAAGCGCCCGAGCCCAAGAAGGGCAAGAAGAAGGCCGCGAAGGACGAGCCGCGCAAGCGCTCGAGCGCCCGCTTCGTGATGCTCTGGACCGCGGCGGTGCTCGCGACCGCGGCGGCGTTCGTCGTGCATCTCTCGATGCGCTTCGAGACCGTCCGCCTCGGCTACGACGTGGGCGCGGAGCGGCGCGAGCAGCGCCGGCTGGTCGAGCAGAAGCGTCTACTGAGCCTCGAGGCGGCGACGCTCCGCGAGGCTGCGCGGGTGGAGGCCATCGCGCGCGGTGCGCTGAAGATGAAGGAGCCGGAGCCCGAGCGCGTGATCGCGATCGGGGGCCAGCAGCGCCAGGCCCGAACGGCGGGGCGTGTCCGGTGAAGAACCTGACTCCGAAGAAGCGGCGTTGGGCTCGGGCGCGCATCGCGTTCCTGGGGACGCTGCTGCTCTGCTTCGCGGGGGCCGTCGGGCACCGCGCGTACGTGCTGCAGATCGAGCGGGCCCCGGCGCTCCGCGAGATGGCCGAGGAGCAGTACCTCCGGCAGGTTCGCCTCGCGCCGAAGCGCGGCACCATCTACGACCGCCACGGCGCCGAGCTCGCCGTCAGCGTCGACGTCGACAGCGTCTGGGCGAACCCCCGCCGCATGAAGGAAGAGGGCGTCGACCCGGCGGCAGCGGCGATGCAGCTCTCCGCGCTCCTCGGCGTCGACCGCGCGCGGATCCAGCGCCGGCTCGAGTCGGACCGCCTCTTCGTGTGGATCAAGCGGCGACTCACGCCGCGCATGGCCGAGCGGGTCCGCGCGCTCGGCATCGAAGGCGTCCATCTCGACCGCGAGTCGCGGCGCTACTACCCGAACCGGCGCCTCGCGTCGCATCTGCTGGGCTTCGCCAACATCGACGGCCAGGGCATCGAGGGCCTCGAGCTCGCGTTCGAGGAGACCCTCCGCGGGTCCTCGCGCGCCGTGCCCGCCATCCGCGACCGGCGCGGTCGCGTCGTCTACTCCGAGCAGCTCCTGGACGATCGCGCCGCTCAAGGCGACGACCTGGTGCTGACGATCGACAAGACGCTCCAGCACATCGCCGAGCGCGAGCTCGAGCTGGCCATCCGCACCTACGAGGCGCAGGCGGGCTCGGTGGTCATGATGGACCCGCGGACCGGCGAGCTCCTGGCGGTCGCGAACTACCCCACCTTCGACGCGAACGATCCGGGCGACTCGCCCGCGTCCCATCGCCGCAACCGGGCCTTCACCGATCGCTTCGAGCCCGGCTCGACCGTGAAGCCCTTCACCGTCGCTTCCGCGCTCGCGCAGGGCACGGTCGGGAGCCAGCAGCTCATCGACTGCGAGGACGGCGCGATGGAGGTGGCCGAGTACACCATTCACGACACCACGCCCTACGACGAGCTCACCCCGGCGCAGATCCTCGCGTTCTCGTCGAACATCGGCACCGCGAAGATCGGCGACACGCTGGGTCGTCGCGGGCTCTACCGCGCGTTCCGCCGCTTCGGCTTCGGCGAGGTCACGGGCATTCCGAGCCCCGGCGAGGCCGCGGGCTCGCTCCGGCACCACTCGCGCTGGTACGAGATGGACGCCGCGACGATCTCGTTCGGTCAGGGCATGAGTGCCACCGCGCTCCAGCTCGCGACCGCCATGGGCGCGCTCGCGAACGGCGGCCGACTGATGCACCCGCGGCTCGTTCGCCGGGTGCAGACCCACGACGGCGAGGTGGTCGAGGAGTACCTGCCGGAGGCGCGCCGACAGGTCGTGCCCCCGCGCGTGGCTCGGCTCGTCGCCGACATGCTCACGGCCGTCACCGGCCCCGGCGGCACCGGTCAGCCGGCGGCCATCGACGGCTTCCTCGTCGCGGGCAAGACCGGTACCGCGCAGAAGGCCGACTACGTCGCTGGCGGCTACGCCGAGGACCGGTGGCTCGCGTCTTTCGTCGGCTTCGTGCCGGCGCAGAGCCCGCGCATCGTGATGGCGGTCGTCGTCGACGAGCCGGTCGTCGCGCACTACGGCGGCACCGTCGCCGGCCCGGTCTTCCGCCGCGTCGGCGAGGCCGCGCTTCGCCACCTCGGTGTGCCCGCGCAGGGTGGCGGCGAGGCGCTCGACCGCTTCGCTCGCGAGCAGCGCCGTCGCCGCCGCGCGAACGAGCGCGCCGAGCGACTCGCCGAGCGCGACGCGAGCAACGACGAGCCGGAGCCGGCCGTGACCCTGACGGTCCCGCCCGGGAGCGTGCAGGTGCCGGACCTCGGTGGTCGGACGGCGCGCTCGGCGCTGGTCGCCGCTCATGAAGCCGGCCTCGCGGTTCAGCTCGAGGGCACCGGATTGGTCGTGTCGCAGGACCCGCCCGCCGGCGAGGTCGCCCAGCGGGGCAGCCGCCTCCGAGTGATCCTGCGCGAGGACCGCGCGGACGTCGCGCTCGAGGGCGCGCCGCGCCTGGCCGCGACGGACGACAGCGGTCGGATGGAGGACGGGTCGTGATGCTCGCCGCCCTCGCCAAGACCCTGCGCGTCCAGACCGACGCGCGCCTGCACCTCCCGGAGGGTGTGGAGGACGCGGACGTGACCGGCGTGCAGCACGACTCGCGCGCCGCCGGCGCCGGCGACCTCTTCGTCGCGATCGAAGGGGCGAGCTTCGACGGGACCCGCTTCGCGCCCGGCGCCATCGAGAGCGGCGCGGTGGCGGTGCTCGCCTCGCGCCCGCTCGAGCTCGCCGTGCCGCAGCTGATCGCGAACGACGTGCGTCGCGCGATGGCCTTTGCCGCTCACGCGGTCTACGGCCATCCGACCGCGCACCTCGATCTGGTCGGGATCACCGGCACCAACGGCAAGACCACGACCTCCTACCTGGTCGACGGGATGCTCCGGGCGCTCGAGCGCTCGCCTTGGATGCTCGGCACCGTCGAGATCCGCGCTGGCGAGGAGCGCCGACCCGCGTCGTTCACGACTCCCGAGTCGGACGACCTGGCCCGCTTCGCGCGCGAGGCGGTCGACGGCGGCGCGAGCCACCTGGTGATGGAGGTCTCGAGTCACGGGCTGGCGCAGGACCGCGCGCGCGGGGCGCGCTTCGCGGTCGCCGCGTTCACCAACCTCAGCCGCGACCACCTCGACTTCCACGGCACGATGGAGGCCTACCTCGAGGCCAAGGCGTCGCTCTTCACCGAGCACGGCCCGAAGGCGGCCGTCATCAACGTCGACGACCCGGCGGGCGCTCAGCTCGCGGAGCGGATCCCGAACGCGCTGACCGTGGGTCGCCGCGAGAACGCGCGCCTTCGCATCGTGGGGAGCACGATGGCGCGCGAGGGCATCCGCGCGGAGCTCAGCTACGGCGGCCAGCCGCTGAGCCTGGAGAGCTCGCTCGTCGGCGGGCACAACCTGGAGAACCTGGTCGTGGCGCTCGGCTGCGGCATCGCGCTGGGCATCGACCCGGCCGAGGCCTGCGCTGCACTCGGTCGCGCGCCCGCCGCCCCCGGTCGACTGGAGCCCGTCGCGGACCCGCGCGGCGTGACCGTGCTGGTCGACTACGCCCACACGCCGGACGCGCTCCACAACGCCCTCCGCGCCGTGCGCCCGATCACCGAGGGTCGGCTCATGGTCGTCTTCGGCTGCGGCGGCGACCGCGACCCGGGCAAGCGTCCGCAGATGGGCCGCGCCGCGGCCGAGGGCGCGGACGTCGTCGTCGTCACGAGCGACAACCCGCGCACCGAGGACCCGAGCGCGATCGTCGAGGCCATCGTCCCCGGCGTGGAGGCCACCGGCCTGGCGCGCGCGAGCGCCGACGCCGACCGGGGCTTCGTGGTCGAGGTCGACCGCGAGCGTGCGATCCAGATCGCGGTCGCCGCAGCGCGACCCGGCGACACCCTGCTGATCGCCGGCAAGGGCCACGAGGACTACCAGATCGTCGGGACGACCAAGCGTCACTTCGACGACCGAGAGATCGCGCGCGCGGCCATCGCCGCCGCCACCGGGGAGGGCGCATGAGCACGCCGATCCCCAGCAACCAGGCTCGCTTCACCCTCGACGAGGTCTGCGAGCTCGTCGGCGGCGAGCTCGGCGCGAACACGGACGGCTCCATCGAGTGCGTCGGCGTGGGCACCGACTCGCGCGCGCTCCCGAAGGGCGGGCTCTTCGTCGCGCTCCGTGGCGAGCGCTTCGACGGTCACGCGTTCCTCGAGACGCTCGACGGGGTCGCCGGCGCGATCGTGGCGTCGGACGCGGAGGTGCCCGCGGGGCTGCCGCACGTGGCGGTCGAGGACACCCTCGCTGCGCTCGGCTGCCTCGGTCAGGCCCATCGGCTCCGCTGGGGTGGTCGCGTCGTCGGCATCACCGGGTCGGCCGGCAAGACCACGACCAAGGAGCTCACCGCGGCGGCGATCGAGGCCGGCGGCGCGAGCGTCGCGGCCACGCAGGGCAACCTGAACAACCTCATCGGCGTGCCGATGACGCTGCTGACGCTGACCGACGAAGACGTCGCGGTCATCGAGATGGGGACCAACGCGCCGGGCGAGATCGAGTCGCTCGCGGCGATCGCGCTGCCGGAGATCGCGGTGGTCACCCTGGTCGACGCGGCTCACACGGAGGGCCTCGGCACCGTGGACGACGTGCTGGTCGAGAAGGCCGCCATCTTCGGCGTGCTCGAGGAAGAGGACATCGCCATCGTCAACGGCGACGACGCCCGCCTTCGTGCGCTCCACATCGAGGCTCGCCGGCTGGAGTACGGCACGGGGCCCGAGGCTGCCGTGCGGCTCGTGGACTTCTCGGTCGACGAGGACGGTACGACGGTGACCTACGCGGCCGGCGAGACCGAGCTCGCGACTCAGCTGAAGCTGCTGGGTCGGGGTGCGGCGCTCGCCGGTGCCGCGGCGCTGACCGTCTGCCAGGCGCTCGAGCTCGACCTCGCGAAGGCGGTCACGGGGCTCGGCACCGTCGCGCCCGTCGATGGGCGCGCGCGGCTGCGCCACCGCGCGGACGGAGTGCTGCTGCTGGACGACGTCTACAACGCCAACCCGGCCTCGATGCGCCTGGCGCTCGAGACCGCGGCGGCCCTCGCGAAGAAGCGCGGCGGCACCCTCCACGCCGTGCTCGGCGACATGAAGGAGCTGGGCGACATCGAGAAGCGGATGCACGTGGCGGCGATTGCGCACGCGCACGCGCATGGGGCGAAGCTCGCGCTGGTCGGACCGGCGATGGCCGACGCCGCCGACGGTGACCCGTGCTTCGCCGACGCGAGCGAGGTCACGCTCGAGCCCGGCCCGACCGACGTGGTGCTCGTGAAGGGCTCGCGGTCGATGCGTCTGGAGCGCGTGGTCGACGCGCTCCTCGCCGCCGGAGGAGGGGAGCGATGATCTACTACCTCCTCTACCCGCTCCACGAGAGCTACGGCGTGTTCAACGTCCTCCGCTACGTGCCCTTCCGCGTGCTCTGCGCGACGGCGACCGCGATGGCGCTGACCTTCGGGCTCTACCCGTGGTTCATCAAGAGCCTGCAGAAGAAGCAGATCGGTCAGGTCGTCCGTGCCGAGGGGCCGGAGTCGCACCTCTCCAAGGCGGGCACCCCGACCATGGGCGGCGCGCTCATGCTGCTCGCGCTCGTCGTCTCCACCGTGCTCTGGGCGGACCCGACCAACGCGTTGGTCTGGGTCGTGACGGCGGTGACCGTCGCCTTCGGCGTGGTCGGCTACATCGACGACTCCGCCAAGGTGAAGAAGAAGTCCACCGGTGGTCTCGCCGGTCGCTACAAGCTCCTCTTCCAGTTCACCTTCGCCGGCGCCGTCTGCGGCTGGCTCTACTACGGCGAGGCGGGGCTCCCGGCCGACTGGCTCGAGCTGCGGCTGCGCTTCGCGGCGCCCTTCGTGAAGTTCGTCGCGGACGATCCGGATCCCTTCACGCTCCCGGGCTGGGTCTACGTCGCGTTCTCGGCGTTCGTCATCGTCGCCATGTCGAACGCGGTGAACCTCACCGACGGCCTCGACGGCCTCGCCATCGGTCCGGTGATGATCAACGCGGGCGCCTACGCCATCTTCGCGTACCTCGCGGGCGTCACGCTCTTCGAGCAGCCCGTCGCCGAGTACCTCTTCATCCCGAAGATCGAGTCGGCGAGCGAGCTCAGCATCTACTGCGCGGCCGTCATCGGCACCGGCTTCGGGTTCCTCTGGTTCAACACCTACCCGGCCCAGGTCTTCATGGGGGACGTGGGCAGCCTCGCGCTCGGCGGCGGTCTCGGGTCGCTCGCCGTGCTCACCAAGAACGAGCTGCTCTCCATCCTGCTCGGCGGGATCTTCTTCCTCGAGGCGGTGAGCGTCATCGTCCAGGTCGGGTCGTTCAAGCTCACCGGCAAGCGGGTCTTCCTCATGGCGCCCATCCACCACCACTTCGAGAAGAAGGGGTGGCCGGAGCCGCGCGTGATCGTCCGCTTCTGGATCATCTCCATCATGCTCGCGCTCGCGAGCCTCGCCACGTTGAAGCTGCGATGACCGACCCGATCGACATCCAGAAGCTCGATGGCGTTCCCGTGTTGGTCGTCGGTCTCGGCGCGAGCGGCCGCGCGGCGGCGCACTTCCTCGCGGAGCGTGGCGCCGTGGTGACCGCGAACGACTCCCGCGATTCCGTCGACGAGGCCGAGGCTCTCGCGGCGGCGGGGGTGACCCTCGCGCTCGGTGGCCACGACGAAGCGCTCTTCACCCGCGCGGAGCTCATCGTGCTCTCCCCGGGTGTGCCGCCGCTCGCGGCGGTCGACGCCGCGGAGGCGGCGGGCGTGCCCATCTGGAGCGAGATCGAGCTCGCGAGCCGCTTCCTGAACGGGACGCTGGTCGCGATCACCGGCACCAACGGCAAGAGCACGGTCACCAGCCTGATCGCCGCGATGGGCGACGCGGCGGGCATCCCGACCTTCGCCGGCGGCAACCTCGGTACGCCGCTGATCGAAGCGGTCGGCACCGACGCGGGCGAGCGCGGTCTCATCGTCGCGGAGGTCTCTTCCTTTCAGCTCGAGCGAGTCGACCGCTTCCGTCCGACGGTCGCCGTCCTGCTCAACGTCAGCGAGGACCACCTCGACCGGTATGACGACTACGCCGGCTACGTCGCAGCGAAGGGCAACATCTTCGGCGCGCAGGGCGCGACCGACCACGCCGTCGTCCCGAGCGACGACCAGGTCTGCCTCGGTCTCGCCCAGGCGGGCGCCGCCGCGGTCCACACCTTCGGCCCCGATGGCGAGCTTCGCATCGAGGATGGCAAGCTCCGCGATGCGGAGAGCGGCCTGGAGGTCCCGGTCGAGGCGCTCGCTCTGGTGGGTGGTCCGAACGAGCTCAACTCGTGCGCTGCCGCGCTCGCGGCTCGCTTGGCGGGCGTGGAGCTCGCGGCCATCCGCTCGACGCTGGTCTCCTTCCGGGGGCTCCCGCACCGGATGGAGCGGGTCGGCGAGGTGAAGCGCGTGACCTTCTACGACGACTCGAAGGCGACCAACGTCGGTGCCGCGGTCGCCGCGATCAAGGGCTTCGCCGGTGGCGTGGGCAAGGTGGTCCTCATCGCCGGTGGCAAGGACAAGGGCGGCTCCTACGACCCGCTCCGCGAGGCGCTCGCGAGCACCGGTCGCGGCGCGGTGCTCATCGGCGAGGCCGCCGACCTCATCCTCGACGGGCTCGCGGACGTGGTTCCGGTGCAGCGGCGCGCGACGATGGTCGAGGCCGTCACGGCCGCCTTCGAGCTCGCTCGTCCGGGTGACGTGGTGCTCCTCGCCCCCGCCTGCTCGAGCTTCGACATGTACCGCTCGTACGCCCACCGCGGCGACGATTTCCAAGACGCCGTGCGCGCGCTGGGGGCCGCATGAGAGCTCTGCTCGCCCGTTTCGTCCCGGCGCTCGCGCCGACGGACCGCCCGAAGGTGACCGGTCCGGCCGACCCGGTGATGACCGCGTGCGTCGTCGCGCTGGTCGCGTTCGGCGTGGTGATGGTCTTCAGCGCGAGCGCCGTCTTCGCCGACTCTCGCTACGACGACCCCTTCCACTTCTTCATCCGCCAGAGCGTCTTCGCGCTCGCGGGGCTCGGCGTCTGCTTCACGGTCGCGCGCTTCGACTACCACGGCTATCGGCGCTGGACCTATCCGGCGCTCGCGGTCGCCGTGGTGTTGCTCCTGATGGTGGTGCTCGGCCTCGGCCGCGCGGCCGGTGGCGCCGCTCGCTGGATCGCGGTCGGCCCGATCAACATCCAGCCCGCCGAGGCGGCGAAGCTCGCGTTGATCCTCTGGCTCGCCTACTCGCTCTCGAAGAAGGCGGACCAGATCCGGTCCTTCGAGATCGGCTTCCTTCCGCACGCGCTCGTGGCCGGCATGCTGATGCTCCTCTGCCTCAAGCAGCCGGACTTCGGCAGCGCCGTGATGATGGGCGTGCTGACCTTCACGCTGCTCTTCACCGCGGGGGCGCGCCTCGGCTACTTGCTCGGTGCCCTGGCGATCGCGGCGCCGATCGCGTTCGCGGTGGTGCGCTTCTCGGGCTACCGCATGGACCGCATCCGCGCGTGGCTCGAGCCCTTCGAGCATCGGTACGGCATCGGCTACCAGATCGCGGAGTCGCTGATGAGCTTCGGCGCCGGCGGCGCCACCGGCGTGGGCATCGGTGACAGCCGTCAGAAGCTGCTCTTCCTGCCCGAGGCGCACACCGACTTCATCAGCGCCATCGTCGGCGAGGAGCTCGGTTTCGTCGGTATCGCGCTCCTGCTCCTGGCGTACGTGCTCCTGGTCTTCCGGGGGCTGCGCGCCGCGCATCAGGCGGCCGACGACTACGGCGCCTACCTGGCCATCGGCATCACCGTGTTCCTCGGGATGCAGGCCTTCACCAACCTGGCGGTGGCGATGGGCATGCTGCCGACCAAGGGGCTGGTGCTCCCCTTCATGAGCTACGGCGGGTCGTCGCTGCTCGTGAACTGTGCCGCCGTCGGGATCCTCCTGAACGTCTCTCGACCGAGAGAAGTCGAGGAGCTCACCGAAGAGGCGGAGGCCGCGGACGCGAAGAACGTCCCGCGGAAGACTCGCGAGAAGCGAGCGAAGAAGACGAAGGACGGCTCGCGCGGGGCGACGCGCGGCCGCCGGAAGAAGCGCATGAACATGCGGCTGGAGGGCGCGGAATGACCTTGCGAGTAGTTGTCGCGGGCGGTGGCACGGGCGGTCACCTCTTCCCAGGGATCGCGGTGGTGCAGGAGCTGCGCCGTCGTCAGCCGGAGTGCGAGGTGACCTTCGTGGGCACCGAGCGGGGCATCGAAGCGCGCGTGCTCCCGGAGCGCGGCGAGCACCTCGAGGTCCTCGACGTCACGCCGCTCAAGGGGCGCAGCCCGTCGGAGCTGTGGCGTTCGATGATGCGGCTGCCGAGCGCGATGATGCAGGCGGCCCAGATCGTTCGCGGCGCAGACCTCGTGATCGGCGTGGGCGGCTATGCATCCGGTCCCGTGGTCGCCGCCGCGGCGATGCAGCGCATCCCGACTGCCATCCTCGAGCAGAACGCCCATGTGGGTCTGACCAACCGGATGCTCGCCAAGCTGGTCGGTCGCGCCTTCCTGAGCTTCGAAGAGACCGCCCCGCTCTTCGGATCCGCCGCCCGCGTGGTCGGCAACCCGGTGCGTCGCCCGATCGCCGCGATGGCGAAGCGCGCCAGCGCCGACCCCGATGGCTTCGAGTCTCGCGCGGAGACCATTCTCGTCATGGGCGGCTCGCAGGGTGCGCGCGCCCTCAACCTCACGGCCCCGGAGGCGTTTGCCAAGCTCGCCAACCCGCGGAAGGTGATCCACCAGACGGGCGCGGCGATGGTCGACGAGGTCCAGGCTCGCTACGACGAGCTCGGGGTCGACGCGGAGGCCGTCGCCTTCATCGACGACATGGCCCGCGCCTACGCGAGCGCGGCGGTCGTCGTGGCGCGTGCGGGCGCGACGACCCTGGCCGAGCTACAGGCGATCGGTCGGCCGAGCGTGCTGATTCCCTATCCCTTCGCCGCCGACGACCACCAGGCGGTCAACGCTCGCTCCCTCGAGTCGGCGGGCGCGGCGCGCTGCATTCTCGAGACGGACCTCGACGCGGACACGCTCGCGAACGCGGTCGACGCGCTGCTCGGCGATCCGGCCGAAGCTCGCGCGATGGCAGCCGCTGCACGCGGCCGTGGCAAGCCCGAGGCTGCGGCAGCGATCGTCGACGAGCTGGTGGAGTGGCTCGCGCTCGAGTCCGTCGCCACCAGCGTCGGCTTCGAGCCGACCGGCGACGACGAGTCCGAAGGCGTCGAGCGCCGCCGGCTCCGCGGTTACGGGAGTTACCAGCCCGTCCTCGTCGGTCGGAGCGCGACGGCTCGCTCGATCACGAGTCGACGACCGCTCGTCTTCGCTTAGTCACCGCGGAGCGGGCGGGCGATCACTTCGCCGCCGGCCCGACCGACGACCAGTGCGTCGTCGGTGACGGTGAAGGTCCGAGGCTCGGGTCCCTCGGGGATCGACGCGACCGCGTGCCATTGCCCGTCCTGGAGGTGCTGCACGATCCCGTCCGTGAGCGCGAAGACGTCGTCCGTGCGACCGGCGTGGAACACGTGGCGGAGACGCGGCAGTGGCAGCGACAGCTCCCGAGCGCCAGATTCGCTGACCAGGTGGAGATCGATCGACTGATCGTCGACGAGCAGTCCGTCGGGCAGCTGTGTCGTTCGCCGCTCACGCAGCATGGTGGCCGGACCACAGGCGCCGAGAGAGTCGCCCTCGGCACAGATCATCTCGAAGCGGGCGTCGACGAAGCGGGTCCGGCCGTCGGCTCCGCGGAAGGCACCGATCGGGTGAGACACTTCGGGTGGTGACTGCGTGTCGCCGAGGTGGCCGATGCGGCGCCAGCGTGCACCCAGGCCGCGGACGACGACCCCGTTGTGGGTGAGCATGAGCCAGCCTTCGCCGTCGCGGGTCAGGCCCCAGACCTCGCCGACCCAGTCGGGCGTCTGGCCGCTCTCGCCCAGATCGACGAGCTCGGTGTGTTCGTCGTCCACGAGGAGCAGGCCGGTGCCAGCCCCTACGATGGCGCCGCCCGAGACCGGCACGCCGATGATCCGGCGGGCGTGGTCGGCGGTGTCGGCCGTTCGTTCGAGCCAGGCTCGCGTCGGACCGTCGAGCTCGAGGGAGCGTGAGCCTCGCCAGACTCCGTCGCTGCGGACGACCAAGAGCTCGCGTTCCAGCTCGAGCACCAGGAGCGGTCGCGGTCGCGGTGTCGTGACGATCGGGCGAGCGCGGTCCAGGTCCACGCCGTCCTCCAGCACCGATACGTCGCCCTCGCGCCCCACGAGGATGGGTGGGTCGGTCGGCAAGACCGCGACCAGCTCGGGAGGAACCGCACCCCCGACGGGCTGCCAGCCACTGCCGGCGCCACGGATCACCAGGCCGACCGGTTCACTCGGGTCGGCCGGATCGTCGTGCCCCATCCGGCGGCGGCTGCTCTTCCAGCGGAGCACCCTGCCGGTGCCGACGCGCACGACCGGATGGTCGTCGGCGTCGGCGAAGACGTGCGTCGCGCGATCGCGATCGGCGCACCGGTCGCCGGGCTGCTCTCGCGGAGCCCCGAAGTCGCGACCATCGCGGCGGCGAACGATGTGGCAGTCCCGGGTCTCGAAGGCATCCCGGGTGGGTTCCGTGGGCCGGAGACGAGTGCGGACCCAGCGGTCTCCGTCGACCCGCCGCGGTCCCTCATCGGTCATGGCGAGGACCCCGCCGTCGCGCGTGCCAGTCGCCCAGTGGATGGTGGGATGCGCGGGCGCGGGGAGGACGGTGCGCCAACCTTCGTTCGTGACGGTCGACGGATCCGCGACGGTCGAGGGCGGCGGAGGTGGCAGCCGGGGCTGGGGGACGGTCGGGGGCTGCGCCAGCTTCCGCGGAGGAACCGTGGTCGTCGTCGAGCACGCCACCAGCAGCACCCATCCCCAGGAGAGCCTCATGGAGCTGTGTACCGCGGCTCACCGCCGAGCTTGGGCGCCGGTCAGCGGCGGCGGACGATCCGCGCCGGGATCCCGACGACGGTCGCCCCGGCGGGGACGTCGTCGAGGACGACCGCGTTCGCTCCGATGCGCGCGTGGGCGCCGATCCGGACGCCGCCGAGGATGGCCGCGCCCGCGCCGACGTCCACGTGCCCCTCGAGGGTGGGCACGCCCGGTCGGCTCCCGACCCCGATGGTGACGTTCTGCATCAGTAGGCAGTTGGGCCCGATCGTGGACTCGCCATGGACCACGACCCCTTGCGGGTGCGGGATCAGCAGGCCCCCGCCGATGTCGGTCCCGAGCGGGATGTCGGCGCCAGCCGCGGCGCTCCACGCGCGGTGGGCCACGACGATCGGCGCGAGGGCTCGACGTGGAACGCCGCGGTCCCGCAGACGGGCGTAGAGCCGCAGCGTGCGAAGCAGCTGTCGGGCCGGTGACCACTCGAGCGGACCCACCTCTTCCCGGCTCCAGTCGGGTTCGACCGCAGACACCTCGGGCTCTCGGGTGGGTGGCCGGGGCGGGGAGGGCGGGACGGGTACGGCAGTCATCATCGGGGGGGGCAGGGCACCTAGCCCGGATTGGCGAGCCGGCCAAGCCGGACTGTCCATGACCTCGGGCAGCGCCGGCTTTCGGGGCGCGGGCGACCTGCTATGCCCCGGCCACCATGTTTCGTGGACGAATTCGATCGATTCACTTCGTCGGGGTCGGCGGGGTCGGGATGAGTGGCATCGCCGAGGTGCTGCTCGACCATGGCTTCCAGGTCACCGGCTCCGATCTCCGACAGAACGACTACACCAAGCGTCTCGTCGACAAGGGCGCGACGGTGCACACCGGCCACGCGGCGGCGAACGTCGAGGGCTCGGACGTGGTCGTGTTCAGCTCGGCGGTGCCGCGTGACAACCCGGAGCTCGTGGCGGCGCGGGCGAACGCGATCCCGGTCATCCCGCGCGCGGAGATGCTCGGGGAGCTGATGCGCCTCAAGGAGGGCATCGCCATCGCCGGATCCCACGGAAAGACCACGACGACCTCGCTGGTCGCCACCGTTTTGCGGGACGCGGGACTCGACCCGACGGTCGTCATCGGCGGGCGCCTCAACGCGCTCGGCAGCGGCGCGGCGCACGGCGCCGGTGATCTGCTCGTCGCCGAAGCGGACGAGTCGGATGGCTCGTTCCTCCACCTGACGCCGGCGATCGCGGTCATCACGAACATCGACCCCGAGCACCTGGATCACTACGGCGACCTCGCTGCGGTGAAGCAGGCGTTCAGCGACTTCGCGAACAAGGTGCCCTTCTACGGGCTCGTCGTCGCGTGCCTCGACCACCCGAACGTGCAGGACCTGCTGCCGGAGATCGACAAGCGCGTCGCGACCTATGGTCTCGCGGCACAGGCGGACTATCGCGCGCGCAACCCGCGCATGAGCGGTCTGAGCGTCGCCTTCGACGTCGTGCGTCGCGGCGAGGACCTCGGCACCTTCGAGGTCTGCATGCCCGGCATGCACAGCGTGATGAACGCGCTCGCCACCATCGCGGTGGCCGACGAGCTCCAGGTGCCCCACGACAAGCTGCGCGAGTCCCTGAAGACCTTCGGCGGCGTGCAGCGGCGCTTCACCATCGTGGGCGAGCACGACCTCGGCGAGGGCGAGCCCGTGGTCGTGGTCGATGACTACGGTCATCACCCGGCGGAGGTCGAGGTGACCCTCGAGGCGGCGCAGCGCGCGTACGGGCGGCGGCTCCTGGTCGCCTTCCAGCCGCACCGCTACAGCCGCACGCACCATCTCTTCGATGAGCTCACCCGGTGCTTCAACCGAGCCGACGTGGTGCTCATGACCGATGTCTACGCCGCCGGTGAGGCGCCGATCGAGGGCGCCGACACCGCGCACCTGGTCGCCGCGATTCGCTCACACGGCCACCGAGACGTGACCCACGTGCCGAAGCGCGAAGCCCTGGTCGACGCGATCCGCGACCGGCTCCAGCCGGGCGACGTGGTGCTCACGCTCGGCGCTGGCGACATCACGAAGACCGGCCGCGAGCTCCTCGCAGCGCTCGGCAGCTGACCTGCGGAGCCGACGCTGGAGAGGCGGCGACCGCTCGCGAGCTCAAATCGAGAACGCGGTTCTCATTCGTCGAAGTCTGGAAAGTCAGTCGAGCACTCAGAGCGGCAGGGGTATGAAGAACGCGATTCTCGTTCGGTAGAATAGGGGTAAAATCGATCTTGGTGGATTGACGGGCTCTCTTCGCCGGGGCTACTTTGTCCGTCGTGAGAGGACACACACTTGCTTTGATTGCGGCCTGCGTCGTCGTGGTGCCGACCCTCCATGCATCCCCGGCCTCGGCTCAGCCCTTCGCCGAACGATTGCGTGGTCACGTGGAGCTTGGCGGCGGGGGCATGCTTCCGTCCTACCAGCGCGACGAGCTGGACTACGGGCTGACACTCCTGGGCGCGGTGCGCGCAGGAGTTCAGCTGGTGGGGCCGCTCGAGGTACAGGTCTCGTTCGCCTACTGGCTCTTCCCATCGGGGTCTGGGGCAGGCCAGCAGCTCACCGGATCCCTCGGGCTTCGCGTGGCGCCGGAGATCGGGTCGCGCGGCCATCTCTTCTTCGATCTGAACGCCGGCCTCGGCCGGACGGGAGACAAGTCCAGGTTCGCCCTCGACGGGGGCGCGGGCTACCTCTTCTCCGTCGCTCACAACGCCGTGGGTATCGGCCCGTTCGTTCGCTACGGTCGGCTCTTCGCGACCGAGTCGGACAACCCCAGCGACGCGCAGTATCTCGTCGTCGGCGTCGCGGGCACCTTCTCCGCGCCCGAGAGCGAGGAGTTGCGTCGGGTCAACGTGGACAGTGACTCCGACGGAGTCTTCGACGCGGACGACATCTGCGTCGACGTTCCCGCGGGTGACGTCCCGGACCCCGAGCGCCCCGGCTGCCCCCTCGACGATGGGGACGGCGACGGAGTGGTCGATCGCGACGACGTGTGTCCCAGCACGCCGCAGGGGGAGCATCCCGATCCGGAGCGCGCCGGCTGCCCGGCGACCGACAGCGACTCGGACGAGGTCTTCGACTACGAGGACCCCTGCCCGACGACCCCGTCGGGCGAGCACCCGGATCCGAACCGCCCGGGTTGTCCCGACCCGGACACGGACGGCGACTCCTTCCACGACAGCGCCGACGAATGCCCGGAGCAGCACGTCGGCCTGAACCCCGACCCCGAACGGCCGGGTTGCCCGTTGCCCGACCGCGACGGTGACTCGGTGCCGGACCCGACGGACGCGTGTCCGGACGAGCCCGGCGCGCCCAGCCAGGACCCCGAGCGGAACGGCTGCCCGGGCCTGGTGCGTGTCGAAGATGGTCAGCTGCGAATCACGCGCCCCGTCTTCTTCGCGACGAACCGAGATGTGATCCTGCGCCGCAGCCAGGGCGTGTTGGAGGCGCTCGCGGACGCCATCGCGGCGACGCCGAACATCCGGCGGTTGGTCATCGAAGGCCACACCGACGACGTCGGCGAAGCAGCCGCGAACCTGGACTTGTCCCGTCGACGGGCACGCAACGTGCGCCGCTGGCTCATCGAGCACGACGTGGCGGCGGATCGGATGGAGTTCGTCGGCTTCGGCGAGACCTGCCCGAAGGAAGAGGGGACCTCGCGTTCCGCTCGGGCCACCAACCGCAGGGTCGAGTTCCGGATCGTGGATCCGCCCTTGTCGCCACCCAACTCGTGTGACGTGCCCGACCAGAGCCCCGCGGAGGGAAGCGAATGAACCGTTTCAGCCAGATCCTGATCCTGTCGACCCTGGCCATCGGCCTCCTGGGTTGCGCGGACCGACCCATTCTCGGGGGCGCCGGCGACGCCTCGGCGACGTGTGGATCCATGACCTGCGGGGTGGGCGAGACCTGCGTCGACGACGTCTGCGTTCCGTGTGGCACGGCTGATCAGCAATGCTGCGACGGCGCTCTCTGTTTTGCCGGCTTCGCGTGCGACGCGAGCAATACGTGTGTGCCGTGTGGGGGCAATGGCGGCCTCTGCTGCACGGGCGAGCGGTGTGATGGCGGGCTCGCCTGCACCAGCGACGGGCTGTGCGACGACTGCGGCGCCATGGGCGAGCCCTGCTGTGGCGGTAGCGATTGCGAGGCCGGTCTCGGATGCGGAGTCGACGACACCTGCCAGCCCTGCGGTGAGGCCGGAGGCGCCTGCTGCGCGGAGGACAGCTGCGATCCGTCCGCGGTGTGCGTCGACCGGACGTGCGAATCCTGCGGGGCGATGGACGAGCCCTGCTGCGTGGGCGCGACCTGCGAGTCCGCTTTGAGCTGCACGGTCGACGGCACCTGCGGTACGTGCGGTGACGTCGGAGAGCGCTGCTGCGCGGGTGAGGTGTGCGATGGCCTCGCCGCGTGCGTGGACGGCTCGTGCGAAGAGTGCGGGGGCGATGGCCAGCCTTGTTGTTCGGGAATGAGCTGCGACGCTGGGCTGGCGTGCGCCGCGGCGGGCTGCGAGCCCTGCGGCGCCACGAGCGAGCTCTGCTGCTCGGGGATGAGCTGTGACGTGGGGCTCTCGTGCGAGACGGACGGCTGCGGCGATCCGTGTGGCGGTCTCGGCGAGGCGTGTTGCGCCGGCGACAGCTGCGACGACGACCTGACCTGTATGGGGGGCGCGTGTCTGGGCGACTGCGGCTCGATGGGGATGCCCTGTTGCGAAGGGATGGACTGCACCGGCGGCCTGACCTGCAGCGGCGGGGTCTGCGACGGTCCGTGCGGCGGCGAGGGTGAGGCCTGTTGCGACGGCACCGACTGCACGGGCGGCCGAGTCTGCCGTGACGGTCTCTGTGAGGGCACTTGCGGTGCACCGGGCCAACCGTGTTGCGCTGGGAGCACCTGCGCGGCCGGCGCATCGTGCGAGGGGGGGAGCTGCGCCAGCTGCGGGAGCGACGGAGAAGTCTGCTGTCCCGGAGACACCTGCGTCGCTGGTCTCTCTTGTGCCGCCGACGGAAGCTGTGGCTCCTGTGGTGCGGCAGGAGAGCGGTGCTGCGGAACGGACTGCGGGCCGGGCCTCGCGTGCGTCAGCGACATGTGCACGGACTGCGGCGATACGGGCCAGGCCTGCTGCGATGGCGACATCTGTTCCACTGGCCTCGTCTGCGCCGGGGGAGCGTGTGGCGCGTGCGGCGGCGATGGTGAGTCCTGCTGCCCCGGCATGGTCTGCGACGGAGGCCTGGTGTGTGGTGACGGCAACACCTGCACGAGCTGCGGAAGCGAGGGCGCTCGGTGCTGTATCGGCGGGGGGTGCGACGGTGGTCTGGTCTGCGTCGGCGGATCCTGCACCTTGGGCTGCGGCGGTGAGGGTGAGCCGTGCTGCTTGGGGGCGGTCTGCGGAGCGGCGAACCTGACCTGTGACGCGAGTGACCAGTGCGTCCCGTGCGGTGAACCGGGCGAGCGGTGCTGTGGCCTCGGCTCGTGCGTGGGTGGCTCGGCTTGCGTGGCCGGAACCTGCAGCTGAGCCCATCCGGGAGGATCAACGAACCTCGTGTGAAGTGGCCTGTCCCGCGAGCTCGACGCGCTCGTGGGACGAGTGCCCCTCGAGCGGACCGACGGCGAGCTGCCACGAGGTCTGGCCGTCGTGCCAGGCGGTGTCGAGCGTCACGAGCTCGAGCGAGCCGTCGCCGTCGAGGTCGATGGCGAGCGCGTCGTGCCCCGTACCGATGACGGAGACGCCCGCCAGATGACCGGCGCGCCGGACCACACGGCGGTCAACGAGCCGCCCGTCGTCGCCGAGCGTCGCCAGGTCCCAGCGCGCGCCGGTCGACGTTCCCGCGACGATCACCCGGGCGGGGCGCGCGTCGCCGGGGACGACTCGTCGCATCGGGTCGGCGGTTCCGGGGACGGAGCGGAAGCCGCTCTCGTCGACGATGACGACGGCGGTCTCGAAGTCGCGTGGATAGGCGTAGGCCTCGAGCGTTCCGTCCCCGTCCAGGTCGGCGCTCAGACCGTGGTAGCGGTCGGCGAAGAGCGCCCCCTTCCGTTCGCCCTCCATTCGCTCGAAACGGCCTCGGCCCGCGTTGTGGAAGCGAACCACTTCCTGCCCGTAGGCGACGAGGTCCACGAGCTCGTCGTCGTCCGCGTGCACCGGCAGGACCATCCGGACGTCGTCCGTCTCCGCGGAGAAGTCACGCACCAGCGCAGGGCGTCGACCCGCCCGATAGACTCGAACTCGTCCGGCGATCTCGCCATAGGGGCGGCCGCGGTCCGACAGCACCAGCTCGTCGCCGGGTCGACCGTCGACGTCGAGGAGATCGATCGAGCTGATCATCATGCGCGGGCCCGCGAAGCGACGCGGTCGGTCGAGGGTGCCGTCGGGCTTCCCGCGAAGGATCCACGCGCCGCCACCGCGTGATCCGCCCGAATGGGCTCGGCGCCAGAAGGCGATCACCAGGTCGGCCACGCCGTCGCCGGTCGCGTCGCCCACGACCGCGCGGGGCGAGCTCGGGGTGGTGCCCGCGTCGGCCGGACGGTGGTGTACGACGAGGAGCCGCTCGAGCGATCCCTCGGCGTCCACCCCGAGGACCTCCACCCGCTCCCCGAGCCCCACCACCAGCTCCGGGCGGTCGTCGCCGAGCAGGTCACCGGCCGCGAGGGAGACCACGTAGGGCTCTTCTTCCGGAGCCGCGAGGGCGAACACTCGAACGGGGTCCGCGGCCTCGGTCGGCGGCTCGACGGGCTCGACGGGCTCGATGGGCTCGACGGGCTCGATGGCCGGGTCGGGCGGGGTGACCACCTCCGGCACGTCGGCGACCTCCGAAGGCACGAACGCATTGGCCGGACCGACACCGCCGTCGCTCGGACCGGCGTCAGGCGCCAACGCGACCGGGCCTTCGGGGAGCGCGCCCATGATCCAAGCCACCAGGGCCACGCCGCCCCAGATCGAGCCGAGGAAGAGGAGTGTCGCGAGGGTCTGACCGAGCGCCTTCACCGCCGCGCAGGGTAGGGCGCGGATCGCGAATCGACCACCGACCCAAGTCGCGCATCGCTCGCGCGTCGATGGTAGAGACGAACGGAGCCGAGAACCTCGACGCGGCTCTGGTGTCACTGCACGACCATGGGGACGAGCGGCAACGAGCGAGCGGCGTGGGCATGGCTCCCGCTGCTGGGAGCACTCTGCGCGTGTGGCGCCGACGGCGCGCGAATGCCGCGGACCGAGCACGGACTCGGCGAGGAGCGGGTTCGACTGCGATGGCCCGACCTGCCGGAGGTGAAGCTGACCCCTCGACCGCCGGAGCCCGCGGGACCGGCCTCGCCGGACCCGCGTTGGGAGGTGCTCTTCGGCCTGGCCCATCCGGACTCGGAGGTCCGGCTCATGGCGGTGCATCGGTCCACGCCCTACGCGAAGGAGTCGCTGGTGCACGAACGCCTGCTCGAGCTCGTGGGTGACCCGGAGCCGGAGGTCGCCATGGCCGCGATGGACCGTCTCGACGTCCATCTGCCCGACGTGAGAGAGCGGCTCTTCGTGGTTCTCCGCGACCGACGGGGGGATCCGCGCCGAGTCGCCGCACGGATGCTCGTCCAATCGGGTCACCTGCGAGGGCGATGGAGCGCGTTCGCGTACGCGGTCGCGTTCGACTCGGAGAATGGTCGCATCCACCTGTACTGACGGCGCGTTTCTTGACCCTTCGGGGTCCCGTGGGCGACCACCGAGGGGTGACGGAGCCCCAGAAGCCGCGACGCAATCGGAAGCGCGTCGCTGCCCAGAGCGAGGAGCGCCCGGAGCGGAAGAAGCGCCGCTCACGGAAGGCGCGCAAGGAGAAGAAGCGCCCCGACGCCGACGCGCCGAAGGGAGCGCGCGGGAACCGTCGCGTCGAGCGCCCGCCGTCCGAGCCGGGCATCGATCTCATCGAGCAGCCGCCGCCGCGCGAGCCACGGGTGAACCTGCGCGAGCGCTTCCCCCGCTTCTGGCGTGGGGCCGCGCTCGTGCTCAAGCTCGCCGTCGCGTCGGCGTGCCTGGTGGGCGGCGTCGCCGTCTACCGGCTGGTGCACGACTACGTGATGCGGGCCCCCGCCTTCGCGATCAGCGAGCTCGAGGTGACCGGCCTCGAGCGAGTCGACGAGGAGTCGCTCCTCGACGCCGCCGACGTGCACCTCGGCGACAACGTGTTTCGGCACGACGTGGAGACCCTGCGGGCTCGTGTGCTGCGTCACCCCTGGATCGCCACGGCGACGGTCGACCGCCGCTTGCCCGGTCGGGTGTCCATCGAAGTCACCGAGCATCAGCCGGTCGCGGTGCTGGCCCTGCGCGGGCTCTACCTCGTCTCCGAGGACGGCACCGTGTTCAAGCCGGTCGAGCTCGGCGACCCCGTCGATCTGCCGGTCATCAGCGGTCTCGACGAAGGCGAGTTCGTGAGCAACCGAGCGTTCCGCACCGCGGTCCTGCTCGAGGTGGTCGGGTTGATGCACGACTACCGCGCCGCCGGGCTCTGGCGACGAGAGCCGATCGGCGAGATCCGCGTCGAGCCCACCGGCGGTCTCTCGCTCCGAGTCGGCGAGGACGCGATGCTCGTGCGGCTCGGCCGAGGCCCCCATCGCCACAAGCTCCGCCGCCTGCGCTCGATCCTCGACCGCCTCGACCGGAGCGAGAGCCGCGCCGAGTACGTCTACCTCGACAATGCCCGTCGGCCCGACCGGGTCACCGTACGTCTACGCGAAGAGCCCGAGCCGGCCGCGGCCGACGACGACGCGACCGAAACGCCCAGCTGAGGTCAGCGCACGCCGTGACAGAGCGTGCAGCCCTGCGGTCCGTTGGCGTAGACGAGCGCGACCGCGGAGCCTTCGTCGCCGAGCTCGGTGTAGCGAGCGACGTAGCCATCGAGGTCGGCCAGCGTGTTCTCGACCCAGCCTCGATAGGGCCAGCGGTCGGCGCCGTCGGCCACGAGCGCCGCTTCGAAGTGCTCGCGGGCCTTGGCGGTATCGCCCACCCGGGCGTAGGCGTCGGCCCAGTGCACGGCCAGTCCCGGCTGGCTGTACGGCGCTCGCTCCGTGTTCTCGCGGCACCAAGACTCCGTGCACTCCCACGCTTCGAGCATGGCGACCGCGCGCTGCGGTAAGCCGGTGTCGAGCGGCAGGCCCGTCATCGTGCCCGTGATGCTGAGCACGTTGCCCACGGGATAGCGGGCGACGTTGGCGTCGAGCCGCTCCACGACCGCGTCGAGGCGCGCGTCGTCTCCGGAGCCGAAGGCGATCACCAGCTCCATCGAGTCGAGCCACGGCGGAACCTTCGCTTCCGTAGGGTCGAGGCGGATCGCCGACTCGAGGTCCGGGACGATGGACGCGGTGCGGTCGATGCCGTGTTCCAGCACGAGCTCGATGCCGAGCGCCGCCCGCCGGAAGTAGAGTCGCGCGAGGGCGACGTCGTCCACACCCTCGGGTACCGTTTCGAGGATGCGAGAGAGCAGCGCGTGCGTGGACTCGCGCAGCTCGTAGCGTTCCGTGTGCGCTTCCCAGAAGCGTCGTTCGCCACACGCGAGCGCGTCGCGATGGTCCAGGTCCGAGCAGTCGGCGGGGTAGGGGGCCTCCCCGCAGCCGAGGACCAGCACGAGCGCCCACGCGTGGCGGAAGCGCATCAGAAGAGACTGCCCGCTTCGGCGATCAGGCGAGCGCAGTCGTAGCCGGCCTCGATGGAAACCAAGCGGACGACGTTCATGCTGGTGTCGGGGTTCGCGCGCTGCGGCACGTCCTGCTCGAGGAGCATCGAGCTGGCGCCGATGGTCTTCTGCTCGCCGCCGTCGCCATGGTTCTCGCCGACGATCTCACCCGAGGTGCCGAGGTCACCCTCGTACCAGCCACGCTGCCACTGCACGACGTAGACGTCGCCGCTGGCGATCCCGCTCACGCTGACCGTCACCCCCGGCTGTCCGTCGCCGTCCTGGTCGATGACCCGCGGATCGTCGGCCGTCTGCGGGAGGGTGTCGGTGTCCGACGCGGGGGTCCAACCGACCGCCGTGGCGAGCTCCGGTCGCACCCAGCGAATGCCCGAGGCGCCCTCGAGGAACTCGAGGGTCGCCACGCGCGGGGCGATGCTCTGCGGGACCGCGTCCGGAATGGTCGCCATGCTTCCCTCGCTCGCGACCCGGCAGCCGCGTTCGGTCATCACCAGGGTGTCGCCCTCCTGAACGATGTCCACGAGACCCCACGAACGGCCGAGCGCGGCCTGGTCACCGAGGAAGGGCACCATCGAGATGGTCCCGAAGGTCGCCTCGAGGGCGAAGCTGCCGACCATCCGGTCGATGGCCTCGGGCGGAGCGCTGGTGCTGCTGCCGACCGGTGGTGTGCCGCCGTCGACGGGACCCGACATCGCGTCGAGTGGGGCGCCGGGGCCGCCGTCGGTCGCGATCGGGCCGCCGTCGATCCCCGGCACGGTGTCGCCCGAGGCGTCGCTCGCGCGACCGTCGTCCCCACACGCGACCATCAGAACGGTCGCCACCAGGAGCGCTCGGCTCCGCTTCCATGCATGCATCGTCATCACCTCTCTCCGCGTCGCGGAGCTCGGGCGGCGCGCCGCCCATTCGGCCGGCTCACGCCAGGCCCAAGACCTCTGTGGCGAGCGCGCGCGCATCGTCGCGGAGCGCGGGCAACGCGGCGCCGTAGTCCTCGCGTCGATCGACGCGGTAGCCGCTCGAGGGGGCCGGGAGATCCGGCAGCCAGGTCGTGTGCAGGGAGAAGCCGACGTCGAAGCCGGTGTGGCGCAGCCGGGCGATGGGCCCCCGGCCGAGATCGCCGCCGTCGAGGATCCACACTTCGTCTTCGACGGGGCCGAGCGCCAGGAGCACGAGGTAGCCTTCGCCCGGGCTGCCGCCTCTGCGGGGAACGAAGGTCGGCGACATCGGCAGCCAGCCGAGCGGCAGCGTGGCGTCGTCCGTGATGGTCATCGATCCGCTCTGGTCGATGCGCAGCAGTCGCGGAGCGATGGCGGTCGTCGGCAGCTCGGTCAACGGGACCACGCGGTGCGGGTGGTCGGCGTAGGCCTCCGTGATGCGCGTCGTGAGCGCGTTGGGATCGAAGCCCAAGGTCACCCAGAGCGAGTCGCCGAGAGGTCGGGCCGGGTCGCGCTCCTCTCGGCTCCAGAGGGTGAGGCCCCACAGGCGCTCGTCCTGGAGCACGACGGAGTCCACGACCTCGCCCGTGGTCGGGTCGATCGTGTAGCGCCCCTGGATCGCGAGATCGGCGGGTGCGGTGGGGAGGCCGACGAGTTGGGCCGGCGGAGCGGAACCGCCGTGGTGGAGCGTGTCGTTCGCTCGGACCCACTCGGAGGGGTCGGCCGAGTTCTGGTGCATGAGCGCGACCGTGATCCGATCGGCGGAGTCGTCGCGCTCGATCATGAAGTGGGCGCTCTCGACCGGGATCTCCACCCGCGTCGCGGTCGCGGTGCCGCCCGTGAGCTCCGCCTTGGGGACGATCCAGAATACCGACGTCGGGCGCTGGGCGCGGGTGACGTCGGCGCCCGTCATCTGCTCCGGCTCGATGCTGAACGCGCCATCGCTCAGCACCACGAAGCGGCGGGTCGTGTGAATCTGGTGGAGGCTCTGCTCGACGATCGCCGGCGCTCCGTCGCGGTCGACCAGCTCGGTGGCGACCGGCTCGCTGGCACCGTCCCAAGTCAGGAGCTGGGTGAAGGTCTCGGTGTCGAGGCCCTCGAGCGGTGGAGCCCAGTTGGGCAGGTACGCGACGCCGTCGTCGGGATCCCAGACCGGATGCGCCGAGGCCATGTGGACCGGGAAGAGTCCGAGGCCCGGCGAGATCGGTGGGAACATCGGCCGCCACGACGCGTGCAGGCCGACGGGCGTCACCACGTCGAGCGTCTCGGGATCGATCTCCCACGGTCGGCCGGCGTCGTAGGTGGCGAGGAGGCGACCGCCGGGGCTCGGCACCAGCGCGGTGTTGCAGAAGTCTCGCGCCCCGAGGTGGGTCGACATGCGAAGCATGCCGAGATTGCGGAACGCGAGGTCTCCGGTGGCCGCCTGGTCGAGGAGGTAGTCGTCGGTGCGGAGCATTCGAGACTTCAAGCGGACCCGGCCGCCTTCGAAGCGGAGCCGGAGGACTTGTGCGTCACCGGTGAAGAGCGGGGTGCCGTCGCCGTAGGGCACGCCACCGACGACGAAGACGAAGCCCTCCATGTCGGATGGGACCCGTCCGGCGACGAGCTCGAGCTCGGCGTCGTCCAGCTCCGCGCGCGTGCCCCGACCGAGCGAGGCGACGCTCGGTTCCCCGGGAGGCGGCCAGCTCGGGCCGTCGCTCCCGCAGCCGATCCAAGGCGCGACGCCACCGAGGGCAGAAAGACGTAGCCAGTCGCGGCGGGTCAGCTCCATGGCCGACCTCGCTATCATAGCAAAGTGAGAAGTTCTACTTCTAGCTAGCGCGATAGAGATTGCCGCGCGGTGACGTCAACGATTTCGAGGTCTTGCGGTGTGGGATCGCTCAATCGTGCCCGTCTTACAGTCTGCGCACCGGGCCTCGACTCCCCTTGGGCAGCGATCCGTCCCCGGAGTAGTCTCCCCAACATGGGGCAGGCGAGCTCGCTCGGGGTCGAGGAGCTGCGGGTCATCCCGGTCCGCCCGGGGATCTGCTACGGGCTGTTGGGTCCGGTGTTCCTGATGTTCTATCGGACGGCACCGGAGCTCTCGGACCTGAAGGCCCGTGTCCCCTACCTCGACGAGCTCCGCGACCGACCGGGGAAGGGCGCCTTTCTCTCCGTCATCGATGGGGAGCACGCGAAGGCCTTTCCCGACCATCCCTCACGGCTCGAGACCAAACGGCAAGCCCAGGAGTACGGACCGACCGTGGCCGCGGGCTCGGTGGTCCTGGAGGGCGGCGGCGTTCGGGAGTCCCTCATCCGGTCCTTCGTGAGGGGACTGCTCGTGTTCCGGCGCTCACCGATGCCCTACCGGTTCTTCGCCAACGTTCCCGAGGCGGTGGACCACGTGCTCGAGGGCCTCGAGCGCGACGGCCCTGGGGACCACGGGGCGCTCGTCGCCGCCGTGGAGATCCTGCGGGCCAGGGCCGCCACGCCGGAATAGCGATTCTTACAGCGGGCTCGCCCGGCCGGCTCCACCCTCGCTGGAGCTCTGGCCGCGGTTTACGCTGCTGCGATGTTGGTTCGCTTGCTCAGCCTCTCTCTGATCCTGTCGTTCGCGTGTGGGGACGACGACACGGACACCACCGGCGGTGACGACGCCTCGGTCGACGCCGGGCCCATCGACATGGGACCGCCCGACGCCTTCGAGGTGGTGCAGACGGTGGAGGAGCTCCCCGACCCGGAGGCGTTCCAGGCGGGCGTCGCGGAGATCGCGATTCCCGCGCCGGTCGGCATCGGGACGATGGGCTTCAGCCCCTTCGGCGCGCCGGACAGCATCACTCCCTTCGCCGACATGCACCCCGGGACGACTCGCATGCACGGACAGCTCGACTTCAAGGCTGTCGCCTTCTCGCGGGGGCCCGCCCATGAGGTGGTGCTCGTGCGCATGGACACCATCGGTGTGTTCGAGCAGCTGCGCGCGGGCGTGCTCGACGAGCTCGAGGAGCGGCTCGGTCGTCGACTCGACGAGTCGCTGGTGCTCGCCGGCAACCACACGCACTCGGGTCCGGGCCGGCTCTTGATGACCGAAGGGGTGCTGACGGCCCTCGGCGACAACTTCCTCCCGGAGTTCTACGACCGCGTCGTGACCGCGCTCGCCGACGTCATCGAGGCGGCGCTGGATGACTTGGCGCCCGCCGAGCTCGGCTTCGTGATGGCCGAGACGAGCGCCGGCCACAACGATCGCCGGTGCGAGAACGACTCGCTCGACATCATCCAGGAGAACCCCGAGCTGCCGATGATCGCAGTTCGCCGCGAGGGCGAGATCGACGCGTTGGTCCTGACCTACGCCTACCACGGCACGATCCTCGGCATCGACGAGCTGACGCTCTCGGGCGACATGGGCTCGGTGGTCGAACAGCGGATCGCCGAGCGGCTCGACCATCCCGTGTCGGTGCTTCTCTTCAACTCGTGGGGCGCGGACATGAGTCCGTCGAACCCGGAGCCTGGCGCCGGAGAGAGCGGCGGCGAGCAGCCGGCGAGCTACGATCGGATGGACCGCATCGGGAGCGTGATCGCGGACGCGATCGTTCCCCAGATCGACTCGCTGACCTACGAGAGCGAACCCACCATCCGCGCGCGGACGTACCGGACTCACCTCAACCGCGACGCGATCAACTACGACGAGGACACGTTCAGTCGCTACCGTAACGGCGGCGCGTTCTGCGGCGCGGGCTCGGAGGGCAACTGCGAGGACTCCGAGCCGGTGCCCGACCTGGATCGCGCATGCATCCCGGTGCCACCGAACACGCTTCCCCAGCAGACGCTCTTCACCACGGGGCAGATCGGCGAGGTCTACTTCGTGACCGCACCCGGCGAGTGGTCCACCGCCCTCGGAACGGGGTTGATGGAGCGGATGCGTGATGCGGCCGGCGCCGAGCACTCGATGATGATCGGGTACGCCAACGACTACACCGGTTACAGCATCACCGAGGAGGACTGGTGGCAGGGCGGCTACGAGGCGTCCGGCGGGCTCTGGGGACCGAAGCAGGGCGACTTCCTCGCGGACATGGCCTTCGGCGCGTTCGAGTCCTACCTGATGAGCTACATCGAGCCGCCCTACCGTGAGCCGGCGCCGCTCGAGCCGTTCTCCGGCTACACCTACGACCCCTACGTGCCGGAGACCGCGGTCGGCGTGGGGGACTTCGCGGTCGACGTGCCCGCGAGCGTGTCGACCACCGACACGCTCGAGTTCACCGTCCAGGGCACCGACCCCTGGATCGGTACCCCGGTGGCGGTGCTCGAGCGGGATTCCGGCGGCGGATCCTTCGAGGCGGTGGTCCGCTCCAACGGCCTCGTGGTCGACAGCACCAGCTACGACTTCTGGGCCGACCTCGCTGTGAGCCCGACCTACGCGGACGAGCTCCGCGCCGACGCGCGCACCTTCGAGTGGACCTTCCACTTCCCCGTCAGCCGTCGCGCCGGCGTCGGCGAGGTGCTCTCCGGCGACTACCGCTTCGCGGTGACCCTTCCGACCGACCTCGACGGCGGCACCATGGTCGTGCACTCGGCGACCTTCACCGTTCCCTGAGCCGGTCGCGGTACCACGGGTGAGCACGTCTCGGCCGGCCGCGGCCACCGGGAAGGGCGCGTTCGTGCACTTTTTTTGCCCCCCCGATCCCCAATCTGTACTCCTCGATGTCGAAGGTTCACACGGGAGAACGAGAGGGAAATGGCCACGGGCGACATCATCGCAGGACTCGATCTCGGCACCACCAAGGTGTGTGCCATCGTGGCGGAACAGACCGAGGACGGACTCGACATCATCGGCATCGGTTCGGTGCCCTCCAAGGGCCTGAAGAAGGGTGTCGTCGTCAACATCGAGTCGACCGTCCAGGCCATCCGCGCTGCCATCGAGCAGGCCGGCACCATGGCCGGGGTCGAGATCAACACCGTCTACGCTGGCATCGCCGGCTCCCACGTTCGCGGGACGAACGTCGAGGGAGTCGCGGCCATCCAGACCCGTGAGGTGACCAAGGACGACGTCGCTCGAGTCCTCGAGCAGGCGAAGGCCGTTCCACTTCCCGGAGACCGTCAGGTCCTCCACGTGCTCCCGCAGGAGTACATCGTCGACGACCAGGACGGCATTCGCGAGCCGGTCGGCATGAGCGGTGTCCGCCTCGAGGCGCGCGTCCACATGGTGACCGCGGCCTCGACCAGCGTCGCCAACCTCATCAAGTGCGCCGAGCGCTGCGACCTCTTCGTGCCGGAGACGGTGCTGCAGCCCCTCGCGAGCGCCGACGCGGTGCTGAGCGACGACGAGAAGGAGATCGGGGTCGCCCTGATCGACATCGGCGGCGGGACCACCGACCTGATCCTCTACGTGGACGGCGCGGTCGTGCATACGAGCGTGATTCCCATCGGCGGGATCAACCTGACCAACGACATCGCCACCGGCCTCCGCACGCCGATGGCCGAGGCCGAGCGCCTCAAGATCAAGTACGGCTGCGCCGCGACCAACCTGGTCGACGAGGACGAGACCATCGAGGTCCCCTCGGTCGGCGGCCGCGCGCCGCGGGTGCTCCCGCGCCGGGTTCTCTGCGACATCATCGAGCCGCGGGTGGAAGAGATCTTCCAGGCGGCACGCCACGTGCTCGCCGAGACCGGCTACACGGACATGCTCGCCTCGGGCGTGGTCATCACCGGCGGCACGACGCTGCTCGACGGGATGCCGGAGCACGCGGAGGCGGTCCTCGGACTGCCGGTGCGGCGCGGCGCGCCCACGGGCGTCGGCGGGCTCATCGACGTGGTCCGCAGCCCCGCCTACGCGACGGGCGTGGGCCTGGTGAAGTACGGCGCCGCGCGCCTCGGCGACTGGGACGAAGACGTCTCCGTCGCGGACGAGGTCGAGGTGCCCGCCGAGGGCGGGCTGGCGAGTCGGATCAGCGGATGGTTCCGCGAGGTCTTCTGAGTTTTCGCGGTCGGTGAGCCGACCGCAGGGCACGCGCTTCGGGCGAAGAGACGCGGCTCACAGGGCAAACACTAGGGCAACGAAAGAACGACGGCCGCGCTGGGCGCGCGGCTCGGGAGGAAACGATGACGATCTCCATCGAGCTCATGGATGAGAACGAGCTGGGCGCACGAATCAAGGTGGTTGGTGTGGGCGGCAGCGGTGGCAACGCGCTGAACACGATGATCAGCTCTGGCCTCGAGGGGGTGGAGTTCATCGCCGCCAACACCGACGCGCAGGCCCTCGAAGGGAACCTGGCGCCGACCCGCATCCAGCTCGGGCCGCAGCTCACCAAGGGACTCGGCGCCGGCGGAAGCCCGGACGTCGGTCGCAAGGCGGCGCTCGAGGACGTGCAGCGGATCGCCGAGGCGCTCGACGGCGCGGACATGGTCTTCGTGACCGCCGGCATGGGCGGCGGCACGGGCACCGGCGCGGCTCCGATCATCGCGCAGGTCGCGCGGGACCAGGGCGCGCTCACCGTCGGCGTGGTCACCAAGCCCTTCCTCTTCGAGGGTCGTCGCCGCAGCAAGAACGCGGACCACGGCATCCAGGAGCTCGAGGACTCGGTCGACTCGATCATCACGATCCCGAACCAGAAGCTCCTCTGCCTCGGTGACGAGGACATGTCGATGCTCGACGCCTTCGAGCGCGCCGACGACGTCCTGCTCCAGGCGGTCCAGGGCATCAGCGACCTGATCACCACCCACGGCATGATCAACGTCGACTTCGCCGACGTGCGCACGATCATGAGCGCGCAGGGTCGGGCTCTGATGGGCTCGGGCTTCGCGAAGGGCGACACCCGCGCCGAGGACGCGGCCTCCATGGCCATCAACTCGCCGCTCCTCGACGACATCAGCGTCGACGGCGCCCGCGGCATCCTGATCAACTTCACCGCCGGTCCGGACCTGAAGCTCAGCGAGATCGATCGCGCCGCGAGCCTGGTCCAGCAGGCGGCCCACGAGGAGGCCGAGATCATCTTCGGCCTCGTGACCGACCCCGACATGCACGACCTGGTGAAGGTCACGGTCATCGCGACCGGCTTCGACGCCTGCGCCGGCGACGTGCAGGTCGAGCGCCCGGCGCGCGCGCAGCTCCCCATCGGCGGGATGCGCGAGAAGACCCGCTCCGCCATCGGCGGTCGCACCAGCCGGCCCCCGGCGTACTCCTCGCCGCCTGCCAAGAGCGACGTGCGAGCCATCGCCCGAGCCCAGAACGAGGCGGCCCGTCCGGCCCGCGCCTTCGGCGCCTCCGCCCTCCACGACGAGGCGGTCCTGGACATCCCCGCCTACCTCCGCCGCGCCAGCGCCAGCCAGGAGTGAACCCCCAGCCCTAGCCCACGCGGCCCCGCTCGGACACCGAGCGGGGCCGTTTCAATTTCGGGGACAGGATCGCCCCTCGGATCCCCCGCAAACACAGGGGCGTCCGAGCACGAAATGCAGACACCGCTCAGGGCAGGGGAACGCTGAGCATTCCGCGACCCATGCCGGCGGGCTCGTCGTCGCGTAGCCCGACCGCGAGCCCGACCGTGAGCGCGACCGCGACGACCGCGGCGGCGATGCCGATGGCCAATCGCCGACGACGTACGCGCGGCGAGACCCCGACCACATCGGGCTCCTCTGCGATCGTGCGCGCGGCGGCCTCCGGCGAGAGGTCGGCCTCCATCGTCACGGTCCGTCGTTCGCCCCGCTCGAGCGTGAGCTCTTCCACCGCGACGAGGCGGTCGTCCGCATAGAGCTCGGCGGTGTACGTGCCGGGGTCGAGGACCTGCGGGTCTCCGGCGTCCACCGCTCGGCCGTCCAGTCGGAACGAGACGTCATCCGGGTCGAGCGCTGGCGCCTCGAGACGCACCTCCACCAGATCTCGCTCGATCCGTCGAAGGAGCTCCTGGGCTGCTTCGCGCAGGAGGAGATCGTCGCCCTGCGCCACGCCCTCGGCGTCTGCGCGCGCGGCGAGCAGGCCACCGCGGCGGAAGGAGGCCTCGGCGAGGTTCAGTCGGTACCGGTCGTTGCGTTCCGCTTCGTACGCCTCCCGAAAGAGCACCTCGGCGGCGAGCCAGTCCTCCCGCTCCATCGCCCGCACGCCGGCCTCGAAGACCGACTCGGGGTCGTCGCTCTGGGCCGCGACGGCGCCCGAGGTGGCGAACGCGAGGAGGAGGGCGAGGCGCAGCACGCGCGGATTCTCCGGCCATTCCGGGGGTCGTCAATGGGCGTCGGTACAGCCGCGAGCGAGGCGTCGTGTAGCCCTCGTGGCATCGTGCCCCATCGCGTCGCGATTCCTTCGACGGGGAGGGTGGCACGAGCGTTGCTCACTCCTCTCGCGATGCCACCTGCCATGCCGAGTCCGAGCTCGCGTCCTCCCTTCGACCTCCGAGGTCGACGATGAGCGTCGCGGAGCTTGCCGAGCGGATGGCTCGTACCGTGGAGACGAGCAGCGGCGTCCGCGCGATCGACGGCACCATCGCCACCGATCTCGGGCCGCACCCCTGGCCGGCGGGGACGATGCTCGAAGGCGGCTACCGGCTGGAGCGCGTTCTCGGGCGGGGTGGCTTCGCCGTGGTCTACGAAGCGGTCCATCCGGAGCTCGGCGTCGTGGCCGTCAAGCTGCTCGAGCCGTGCGTCGAGACGGACCAGGCGGACGCCGCGGCTCGCTTCGTCCGCGAGGCCCAGGTGGCCGCGATGGTCGAGCACCCCAACGTGCTCGACGTCCACGAGCTCGGCACCGCACCCGATGGCTCGCCCTTCCTCGTCATGGAGCTCCTGATGGGCGAGGACCTCTCCGACGTGATCGCGCGGAAGCCGCTCGACGTCGCCGCGGCGGTCGAGATCGGCATCCAGCTCTGCGGCGCGCTCGGCGCGTTGGAGCGGGCGAGCGTTCTGCATCGCGACCTCAAGCCGCACAACGTGCTCATGCATCGCGAAGGAGGCGTGGTGCGTCCGAAGCTGATCGACTTCGGCATCGCGATGGACGTCGGCGGGGGATTGGCGGGCGCCCAGAAGCTCACGCGGACGGGAGTGATTCTCGGGACGCCTCACTACCTCTCGCCCGAGCAGGCGCGTGGCGACGAGCTCGACATTCGCTCCGACCTCTACGCGCTCGGCGTCGTGCTCTACGAGGCCGTCTGCGGTCGCGCGCCTTTCGAGAGCGGTAGCCTGAGCGCCATCATGGCGTCGGTGCTCCGCGACGATCGGCCGTCCGTGACCACCTTCTTCCCCGAGTGTCCGGCGGGGTTCGCGCAGATCCTCGACAAGGCCATTCGCCGCGACCCGGACGAGCGCTTCCAGTCTCCCGTCGAGCTCGCGGAGGCGCTCGCGGCGTTCGCGAACGAGGCTGGCCTCGAACGCGGCGACTCGGCGCTGGGCTCGGTGGAGCTGACCTCCAAGATGACGCTCCCTTGGGAGCTGCGGAACCTGGCGCGCTGCGAGTCTCCTTCCCCACGGTCTCCTCGCGCACCGGCTCTCGCGCCCACGCTCCCCGCGCTTCGGCCCGCGCCGGAGCGCCGAATGGCGAAGCTCGTGGCGGCTGGCGCGCTGCTCTTCGCGTTGCCCCTTGCCGGTCTGCTCCACGACGGGTCCTCCGCGGAGGCCGCCGCGCCCGCAGACAAGCGAGCCCTCGCGATGGTGGAACCGACGGATGCGGAGCCGAGCCCGGTCACGGACCAAGAAGACGCGCCGCCGCCCGAACCGGAGGTCGAGCCGGAGCCCGCACCCGAGCCGAGCGCGGAGGCTCTGGAGCGTCGCGCACACCAGGCATACGTGCGCGGCCGCCTGGAGCGAGCGCGTGGACTCTACGCTCGCGCGACTCGCTCCGATCCGGAGCTCGCCGATGCCTGGCGTGGCTACGGCCTCGTCTCGGCACGTCTCGGTCGCTCGGCGGAGGCACGTCGTGCGCTGAACCGCTATCTCCGCCTCGCGCCCGGCGCGTCCGACGCCGGGGCGGTGCGCGAGACCCTCGCTTCGCTCTGACGCTAGCGAGGCTTGATGGCGACCATGAAGCCGATGATCGGCTTCGCCCCGACGTCGGGCTGCGCGAGGTCGACGAAGCCGGCGTCCTCGATGACCGTCGCGATCTCGGCCTTGGAGACCACGTCGACCCATGGCGCCTTTCCGAGCCAACGCATCACCGGCAGGATCGCGCCATAGGGGATCCAGCTCTCGCCGAGACAGACGGTCGAGGAGATGAAGAAGCCGCCCGGCTTGAGGAGGCGGTGGATCTGCCAGAGGGCAGCGGCTCGGTCGTCGAGCAGGTGGAGCAGGCTGTAGGCGCACACGCCGTCGAGGCTCTCGCTCTCGAAGGTGTCGAAGGTCTCGTCGAAGGGCCCGGTGTGGAAGGTGACGTTGTCCGCGCCCGCGCGCTCGGCCTTCTCGCGAGCGATGCGGATCATCTCGCTGGAGAGATCGAGCCCGTGGACCTCGGCGGCGGACCCGGCGAGGCGCAAGGCCAGCGAGCCCGTGCCGCAGCCGATGTCGAGAACGACATCGGTGGGCTCCATCTCGGACTTGGTCACGGCGATCTTCCGGTCGAAGGCGCTCGGGTCCTCCACCGGCTTGGCGGCGTAGCGCTCGGCGAGCTCGTTCCAGAACGCGGGGTCGGCGGTGTGCGTCATGCCCACCCCTACGCGGTGCCCTCGCCGGAAATGTCAGCGCTCGATCCGGTCGGGCGAATCCGTCGTCAGAGGCCGTAGCGCTCGCGGTTCGCGTCCAGGTGGTCGAGGTAGAGGTCGAAGTCGCCCTGCACCTCGAGCTCACCGTTCTCGACGGTCTCCTCGAGCATCTTCATCAGGTCGCCGAGCTGCTTCGACGGCGGGACGCCGAAGCGGTCCATGATGGCCTTGCCGAGCCCCTTCGGGAGCGGCTTCGGCTTCGAGTCCTCTTCGGCGAGACCTTCGATGCGCTTCCGGAGGTCGGCGATGTTGCGGACCCCGCGCTTGCGCTTCTCGGGTCGCTTGGTCGTGATGTCGGCGCGGCTCAGATCGAGCAGATCCGTCAGCCCGTCGCCCATCTGCTGGTGGAAGCGGCGCACGGCCGAGTCCGTCCAGCCGGCCTCGTACTGGCTCGGGCGCAGGTGATGGAGGATGAGGAAGTGGATGCGGTCGCCGAGCTCTCCCTCGAAGGCGAGACGCTTGGCGGTCTTGCGACGGAACATCCGCGCGCCGACCTCGGCGTGACCATGGAAGGTCACGCGGCCGCGGTCGTCGATCTTCCGAGTGCGGGGCTTGCCGATGTCGTGGAGGAGCGCTCCCCAACGAACGGAGAGGCGCGGGACCGACTGACGGACGACCTGCTTGGTGTGCTTCCAGACGTCCTTGTGGCGCCACTCGTTGTCACCGAAGCCGACCATGGAGGCGACCTCGGGGAGCCAGGCGTCGAGGAAGCCGAGGCGCTCGAGGGCATCCAGGCCGTGCTCGGCACCCGGCAGCACGATCATCGGGTCCAGGGCTCCGCGCACCTCGGCCACGTCCAGCGCGCGCCAGTCGGCGGGGGTCGGTCGAGCTGGCTCGGGAGCGCTCGAAGGCTCCTTCTCTGCGCGCTCCGCCGCCCAGCGAAGCGCCTCGCGCGCTCGGGTCACGTCGGGATCGCGCCCGACTTCCTGCCGCTCGCGCGGCGGAGTCTGTCGTTCCGGGGTCGTCATCGCACCTTCGTCCCAATGGGAAACGAACTCCCTGTATAGCAACGTTATGGAGCCACGCATCCCTCGCTTGGGAGTGGGTGGCTCAGTCGCCGTCGCAGGCGCTCTCGGGCGCTCGACCGGCCCGGTTGAAGCCATCGACCCGCAGGTGGTCGATGGTGCACGGGGCGGAGCCGGAGCTGCGGATCAGGATGGAGGTGACCTCCAGATCCGACGTCGTGGTCCCGATCGCCATGCCCCCATCGCTCAGGGCGAAGTCACTGGTGAGGGCGAAGCTGATGGGGATCCCCCACTCCGTGGGGAGCGAGGGGCGGCCACCATAGGCGTCGGCGCCGCCTCGTTCGTCCCGGACGAGGACCTCGAAGTCCAGCTGGCCACCGGGATCACAGCGGGCGGACGCGACCCCGAGGAGCGCCCCGCTCATGACCTGCACGCCGCGTGGATCGAGCTCGTAGGGCTTGCGAACGGTGACGCCGGGCTGGATCACGAGGCCGTGCTCGCCGGGGTGGACGGTGCTCACCCACTCGGCCCCGCCGGGGTCGCCGAGGACCTGGGCCCACTCGCACTCGGTGTCGTCGCAGGGGGTCTCGAAGCTCTCCTCGAGGAGCAGCGGATCGCCCTCCGGCGCCTGTCGGCACGCGAGGCAGAAGAGCAGGGCGTGGAGCCCGAGTCGGAGAATCGGGGAGCGCGGGGTCACTCGCGGACCTCCACGCCGAGCGTGACCCGGAAGCCGCCGAGCTGAGCGTCGAGCGAGTCACCGATGGTCACGGGGAAGTGGTCGTAGCCCAGCCGAACGATGGCAGCCGCTGGGCCGACCAGGCGCAGGCCGAGGGCCACGTCTCCTTGGAGCCGCCATCCGACGTCGGTGGCGCGACCGTCGTTCACGCGCGAGAAGGCCAGGCCGATGCCCACCCCGGCGTCGAGGCCGGCGAAGAAGATCTCCTTTGCGCCCAATGCGAAACGGAGCTCGGCCGCCAGGAGGAGATCCCAGCCGAAGACCGCCGCGGCCGGACGCTCGTGGTGGAGCCAGCGGAGGTCGCGCACCGAGGTGCGGCCGCCGATGGCGAAGAAGGAGCCGAGCGTCCGGAGGAGGGAGGTCTCGCCGCCGAAGTATACGTCCGAGGGGCCGTAGCCGCGGGCGGCGAGGGAGTCGTCCCAGTCGTCGGTCCGGGTCGGGCCCGTCAGGAACACGAGCTGCCAGCGCCAGTGGACGTCGTCGTCGCGGAAGCACTCCTCGCCTTGGTCGAGGCCCTCTTCGTCGTCGAAGAGAGTCTCGCAGGTGTGCTCGTCGGCGGAGAGGCGGGGCTCGCGCGGCTGGGGGGTCCGGGGAGCGGCCGCGGGCTGCTGCCACTGCGGCTGCGCCGGTTGAGCAGGCGCGGGCGCCGGCTGAGCCGGCTGGACGGCCGGGCCCTGCTGACCAGGGAAGGTCGAGGGCGCCGCCTCCTGCGCGAGGGCACCTGCGCTCACCAGGAGGACGCCGCACATCAGCGCGCATGCCCCTCCTCTGGTCCCCCGGCGACGGTCCCCGTGCACGGCGGGAGCATAGTACGAGCCTCGACGTGACCGCACGCGCATCGGGCTCGCGTTCCCCAGGACCCAATCGACGTCCCTCAACTGGTATCCTCCGAGCGAATGGCTTCCGACGACGAGTCCGTCTCGATGAGGGACCGCCACTCCCTCCGGATCTGGCTCTTCCCCCTGCTGCTCTTGCTGGGGGTCTCCACCGCGATCTTCTTGCTCACCCTCTGGATCGACACCGGGGGCGACTTCTCCAAGCTGGCGCTGCTCGGTCATCCGAACCCCGAGTCGGCGGCGAACGCGATCGCGAGCGCCGGCGAGGTGGTCGCGGCAGTGCTCGGCATCGCCATCACCGTCGTCGCCATCATCGTGGAGCTCGCGTCGAACCGGTACACGCACCGGATCACGGAGCTCTTCATCAGCGAGCCGGTGAACTCGGCGGTGATGGGGTTCTTCGTGGTCACGGCCATGACCGCGGTGCTCGTCCAGATGACCTTCGACAACGGCGGCGACGGCAGCGGCTACGTTCCCTACATCGGTGTGGTCGTCTCGATGGGGATGCTGGGCCTGGGTCTGCTGCTCCTGCTCCCCTACTTCGCCTTCGTGTTCGACTTCCTGAACCCGATCCAGATCGTGGACCGCATCCGGGTGCAGACGATCCGAGCCATCGCGCGCCGACATCTGTCCATCGGCTTCCGGAAGGCGGAGGCGGTGCGTGGTGTCGAGCAGCTGGCCGACGTCGGGCTGAACGCGATGGAGCACAAGGACAAGGGCGTCTCCATGGCGAGCGTCGACGCGCTCCAGGCGATGGTCATCGACTACCAGCCGGTGCGAAAGGACCTGTCGGACGACTGGTTCCGCATCGACGGGGAGCTCGCGCACAACCCCGACTTCGTCTCGATGTCGGACGAGGTGCTGGACGCGGTGACCCGCCGGCGGATCTGGTTCGAGATGAAGGTGCTCCGGAAGTACCAGACGCTCTACAACGAAGCGCTCAACAAGATGCGCGACATCAACTACCTGGTCGCCATCAACACCCGGCACATCGCCGAGGCCGCGCTCGAGGTGGGCAACCAGGAGCTCTTCGACCTGGTGGTGAAGTTCTTCAACACCTACCTGCGAGCCACGGTGAACGCGCGCGACGTGCGCACCGCGTACAACGTGCTGCACCAGTACCGCCTGCTCGCCGAGAGCGTCTTGCACCACAACGAGGGGCTCCCGGCGGTCGAGGTCGCGCGCTACTTCAAGTACTACGGGTTGGTCAGCTTCAACGCCAAGCTGCCCTTCATTCTCGAGACGGTCGCCTACGACCTGTGCGAGCTCAACGAGATCGCCTTCGAGAAGAAGTCGCCAGCGGCGCGGGAGCTGCTTCACATCTTCCTGCAGGTCGACAAGGAGAGCGAGAGCGAGGTCCAGGAGATCAGCCTCCGCGGCGTCCGCAAGGCTCAGGTGAAGCTGGCGACCTTCTACCTCCAGAAGGGCGCCGACGACTGGGCGCGCGACATCTTCCGCGACATGGAGCCCGAGCGTCGGGACCGGCTCGCGAGCATTCGCGACGAGCTGCTCAACGTGCAGTCGAGCGAGTTCTGGGAGATCAGCGACCGCGGCGTGAACTTCGACTACCTGCCGCCCGAGCGGAAGCGCGAGCTGGTGACCTTCTTCTCCTGGTTCGAGGACCTGCCCCGCAAGAGCTACCTGCCCGAGGAGCTCTTCGCGCCCTCGGCGGCCGAGGCGCACCAGGCGCGAGACTCGCGGGAGACCGAGAAGATGCTCCACGACGTCCCCGGCGGCGGCGCCGACCCGGGCAAGGAAGAGTCGTCGGACGAATTCGCCGTCCCCGGGTAGCCACCCCCGCCCAGGCTTCAATCCAACCCGCTGTGCCCTTTGCCTCGCACGGAGTCACGGAGTCACAGAGGGTTTGGGAAACGACGAGTCGCGGGAGCGAGCATGCGTCGACGCCGGCGGTTGCGTCGACGACCGCCGGCCACCCAATCCAGTTTCGTCTCTCCGTGAACTCTGTGGCTTCGTGGCTCGGTGCGAGGCAAAGCTGAAACCGGGCCGATTGGGCGACGCTGGGCGCTAGAGGGAGTCGAGCGCGGCGAGCAGCGCGTCCGTCTCGGCGGGGGTGCCGACGGTGATGCGGGCCCAGCCGTCGAGGCGCGGGTCGCCGAAGAAGCGGAGCGCGACGCCCTTGGCGAGCAGGGCCTCCTTCGCGGAGGCGGGGACGCGGGCGAGGATGAAGTTAGCCAGGGAAGGCTGTGGGTCCATGTCGCGTTCGGCGAGGGCGGCGTGGAGTCGGGTGCGTTCGCGGACGATCGACTGGGCGGCGTCCTCGATGACCTTCGCGTGGTCCGTCAGCAGGACCGTGGCCGCGGCCTGGGCGGTGGCGGACAGGTTGAAGGGTTGGCGGACCTTCTCGATCTCGGCCGCCATCTCCGGGCGCAACCGGACCCAGCCGATGCGTAGCGCGGCGAGGCCGACCTTCGAGACCGTGCCGAGGACGCCGACGTTCGGATACTCGGCGAGCCAGGGCGAGAGGCTGTGGGCCGAGCCACCGGGCTCACGGGCGAAGGGGCCGTAGGCCTCGTCGAGGATGTGGAGCGTGTCGGGGTTTGCTTCGATGAGCGCGCGCAGGGTGGCCTCGTCGAAGGCGTTGCCCGTCGGGTTGTTCGGCGTCGCATAGAACGCGAGGGACGGGCGATGCTCGGCGAAGGCGGCGGCCATCGCGTCGGGGTCGAGGGTGAAGTCGGGTTTCAGGTCGACCTCGACCGGTACGAAACCGTGGGAGAGCCCGGTGATGCGGTACATTACGAAGCTCGGTCCCGGCCACAGCACACTCGGCGGTCGGCCGTCGCTCGGAGCGGCGAACGCCTGCATGAGCATGGCGATGACCTCGTCGCTCCCGGCGCCGATGACGAGCTCGTCCCTCTCGGCACCGAGCCACTCGGCGAGGGCCGCGCGAAGCTCGGTGGCGCGACCGTCCGGGTAGCGATGGAAGGGAAGGGCGGCGACCGCGTCCCCGATCGCGCGGCGCGCGTCTTCGGGCAGGGGCCACGGCGATTCGTTCGCGTCCAGCTTCACCGGCGGGGGCGTCGCCGGGACGGTGTAGGCCTTCAGCTCCGCCAGTACGGGTTTGAGTCGGGCCATCGGCCCTCGAGCCTCACTCACGGGGCGTCCCCTCTTGGAGCGATGTCGGCACCTCGAGCTCCTCGGACTCCTCCACGATCGCCTGCGACGGACCGGCGCTCTCGGCGTCTTCGTCCGCGGAGCCGGTCTGGGTCAGGTCGCTCGGGTAGATGTCGAGGTACTCCTCGAGGAGCGCTTCGGGCACCTCGCCGCCGGGCGGGCCGCCGAGCTTCACCACCCGGTTGGCGCTGACCCAGAGCACCCAGGGCGCGTCGCCCTGGAGGATCCAGACCCAGTCGCCCTCCCGCTTCTCGACCGAGGTCTCGTAGGTGGCGAGGTCCTCGATGCGCTCGCGGATCTCCTCGGCCAGGCCTGGGGCCTTCTCGTAGACGCTCACGAAGGCCGTCGCGATGGCCACGCGGTCGCCGCGCCGGAAGTAGGTCGCGGTGTGTCCCTCGGCCGGGTTGTTCGCGACCTGGAACTCGACGTCCAACACGTGCTGGTACCGACGGTACGCGAAGTCGTCGAGATCCTTCTCGACGACGAAGCGGGTCGGAATGGACGCGCCACAGGCGGCCGAGAGGCCGAGGGCCACTACGAGGAGGGTGCGCATGGGAGCCGGAGCATAGCCCAAGGGCGCCGACCCCCGGGCGATCAGAAGCGGAACTGGACCTCGAGCCGGATCTCCCGCTCGAGCTGCTCGTTCTCTTCGAAGAGCCCACCTTCGCTGGCGACGCCGGGGTTCTCCTCGTGCCGCTCGTCGTAGAGCAGCGCGATGAGGCCGATGTTCCGGTACCAGTAGTAGTGGAGCGCCACGCGGAAGCGGAAGATGTCGTTGACCCGCGGCAGCGCGTTGGTCGGGACGTCGAGCGGCGCGTTCGTGTAGGGGTCCGCCATGAACATACCGACGTCGGCCGCGAGGTAGATGTGCTCGGGCCAGAGGAGCACGCCGGCCTGGACGTTCCAGGCGTTCTGGAGCCCGCCACCGAAGTCGATGGCCCACTTGAAGTAGTTCTCCGCACGGAGCTGGAAGATCGAGTGGTTGAAGACCAGGAGTGCGTTCGCCGCGGGATAGCGCTCGAGCGGCTGCTGGTCGTACTTACCGCCGACGAGGACCGCGAGGGTGGTCGGCACGCGGCTGTAGAGCATCGGGGAGTCGAAGCGGTTGAAGTGACCGATGATGTCGACGCCGAACTGTGCACCTGCGGCCCAAGCGAAGTTGTTCAGGCCACCCTCGGTGCGTCGGCCGCCGACGTTGCCCGTTCGCAGGCCCTTGCCGCCCGCGACGAACACCCGATAGTTGAGCCGACCGTTCGGGGTCAGCGGACCGCCCTGCTCGATCTGAGCGCCGTTGCCCTGCTCGAAGGCGTTGAGCATGTAGAAGGTCCGGTCGAGGAGCGGGAGCTTCGCCTGGCTCACGATGAAGCCGGTGCTCAGACCACCGGAGCCGCTGTTGACCGTCAGGTAGTGGCCGCGGTCGCTGATCGGGACCTGGAAGTTGGCGAAGGTCAGCCGCGGCGAGGTGCCCTCGAGCTGCATCGAGAGGAGGAAGAAGGAGTTCGAGATGTACGGGATCGGCCCGAGCACTCGAACCTGGAGCCGCTCGAACTCGACGTCCGCGCCGGTGCGCCAGTCGGTGTCCGCCTCGAGGTCGTAGCTGGCGGCGATACCGGCGACGACCGAGAAGCGGAAGCCGGGGCTGCCGGTGCAGACCGAGACCTGCGGATCGAAGCGGCAGCCGAAGTCGGCGCAGTCCACGCGCCCGTCGCCGTCGTTGTCGACGCCGTCGCTGCACATGTAGTCGTTGCGCTCACCGTTCTCGTCGCTGCCGGTGCCGATGAGACTCTCGACGCTCTGGTCGCCCTCGAGGGCGGGCACCGCTTCGGGCGTGTGGAGGCGCTCGGGGCCGTCCGAGCCTTGCGCCGAGCCGTGGCAGACGGTGATGCCCGGGCCGTTGCAGTCGGGGTCCTCGCAGTCGAGGAGGCCGTCACCGTCGTTGTCGACCCAGTCGCTGCAGCGCTGGTCGTTCCGCTCCTCGGCGCCGCCGAACATGCAGGACGGGTGCTCGAAGCAGTCCGCGTCCGCGCAGTCGGTCAGACCGTCGGCGTCGTCGTCCATGCCGTCCTCGCACATCCGCTCGTTGCTCGGCGGAGCGGACTGGCGGGGCGGCGGCACCGGCTGGGAGGTCACCACCGGCTCGATGGCCTCGGCGCTCTCGGGCGCGGCGGCGCCGTCGGCGGGCGGAGGAGCCTCGTCTTCGGTCTGGGCGGACGCGATCCCGCTGAAGCCCATGAGAAGGGCCAGGGTCGTGGTCGCGCGGAGGCGTGCACTCATCGTCTCGTCGTTCCTTCTCGGTACTCAGTATCCGCGGCAGTACAGCGGTCGGTTTCGGTCGTCACTGGGTGCGCTGAACACCCACTCGCGGGTGGCGGACAAGAAGCGCCAGCCCTGGCAGTAGCCCTCTTCGGGCGGTCGCCCCGCCGCGATGGCCACGTCGGCACCGGGGCGCATGAGCGGGTTCCAGTGGCAGTCCCAGTCGTCGCAGTCGGTGAAGCCGTCCTCGTCCTCGTCCAGGCCGTTGGTGCATCGGTCGATGGCTTCCTGGATGGCGAGGAAGAGGTTGTCCTCGGGATCGGTGACCGTGATGCTCTCCTGACAGGGGCTCGCCACGACCATCACGCCGTCGATCTCGCGCTCCTGGCGGGAGTCTCGGCAGCTGAAGTCGGCGCAGTCGGGGAAGCCGTCGCCGTCGTCGTCGAGGCCGTTCTTGCACTCGTCGAAGCCGTCTTCCTCGTCGACCGGGTCCGGCGACTCGCAGAGCGCGATCAGGTCCGGGTCGGTCGAGCGCGAGCAGGAGAAGTCGGCGCAGTCGGTGAATCCGTTGCCGTCGTTGTCCTCACCGTCCGAGCAGCGCTCGACGTTGTTCTCGAGGCGGGCGGCGCAGAAGACGCGAACCTCCGGGTCGGCGGCCATCGAGCAGGAGAAGTCGCCGCAGTCGCGGAAGCCGTTGCGGTCGTTGTCGATCCCGTCGGAGCAGAGGGCGATGGTGTCTTCGGGGATGGGATCGGGCGGCGGCGGGCAGTCGCCGATGCCGGCACAGTCCGGGTCGTCGCAGTCCTCGAGGTCGTCCTCGTCGTTGTCGCGGCCGTCGTCGCAGACCGCCTCGAAGTCACAGACGGTGACGAAGGGGTTGTTCCGGCAGGAGAAGTCGCCGCAGTCGCGGAAGCCGTTGTCGTCGTTGTCGACGCCGTCCGCGCAGAAGTAGTCGCTGAACTCGGTGACGCAGCAGAGCTCCTGGATGGCCTGGCAGTTCCGGTCACCGCAGTCCCAGTTGCCGTCCTGATCGTTGTCGATCCGGTCCGTGCACTTGAGGAAGGTGTTCTCCGGCTCGGGCCGGGCGCCCTCGACGATGATGACGCCACACAGCCCGGAACCGATGCAGCTCGAGTCGCGGCAATCGATCATGCCGTCGCGATCGTTGTCGCGGCCGTCGTTGCAGGCGTCCGGATCGGACTCGTAGCCGAGGACCGGTCCGTTCACGCGGTCGAGCTCGAAGCAGCCAGCGCTCGCGACGAGCGCGGCCAGGAGGAGGGTGCGCGCGATCATCGGCTCTCCTGCATGTGCGGGGGCCAGGCGCCGTGGCGGCGAAGGCAGTGAGCGCGGTCGCGACCGTAGCGACGGCGGAAGTCCGCGTAGAGCATGCACGCGCCCCGGACCTCGGTGGTCTCGCCGAGCTGGCCGGCTCGGCGGGCGGCGCTCAGCCGGGGCTCGAGGGCCTGGGCGACCGCAGGCTCCAGGTACTCGGGGAGCGTGCCCAGGCGGGCGTATCGGTCCACGGCCTCGAGGAGGAGCACGTTGCTCAGCTCCGAGAGCGCGGTGGCGAGGCTCGCGTCGCCGCGGAGCTCGCGCGCCATGGTCTCGACCTTCTCGGTGTCGGCGTGGGTCTCGCTGGCGCACTGGGTGGAGCACTCGGGATAGGTGTCGCTGTGCTCCCACTTCTCCGAGTGGCCGTCGCGAACGGAGACCATGCGGTTGTAGTGGGTGTCGCGGCCCGGATCCTCGTCGGCCGAGTGGAGCGAGGTCACCACGAACTGCGGGATGCCATGCGCCCACATCCCGCGGCGGTGTCGCATCGCGTCGTGCTGAGCGCGGATGTAGGAGGGGCGGGAGGGGGTGTCGTCGATCTGCATCGCGTGGGCGTAGCCGTGGCGGATCTGGGCGATGGCCAGGTCGGGGCAGTCGAGGAGGACGCGACCGTAGGTGTCGGTGCTGCCGTCGGTCGTGCAGTGCCAGATGCCGTGGCGGCCGAGGTGCGTGGCCTTCTTCGCGATCACGAAGAGCTCGAAGGGGTGCCAGTCGCCCCAGGAGTGCACGGGCCCGTAGGACTCGAGCGTGTTGAACCCGCCCAGACGCGAGCCGCGACCGGCGTAGGGGCCGTCGAGCTGGCGGAACGAGTCTCCGTCGTTGAAATAGACGCGGGTGGGGCGTCCGTTGATGAACACGCGAGTCTCGATCGTCGCGGAGGCGCTCGGCGCATCGGCGAGCGGGGCGACGAGCCCGAGCGCGAGGAGCGCGATGAGGACTCGGGGCGTGGTTCGGCTACGTCCCATGGAAGGCGCGGGAAGTTAGGCCCCAGCCTCGGGTGGTGTCAACGCGAACCCCGGTTTGGCGAGCCCGTTTCACCCGATCGGCACGTAGCTGATGCGGTGCTCCCGGCGGCGGCGAAGCGAGGAGAGTGACCTCTTGGTCAGCTTCTCTGGGCGTCACTGCTCCGGGTTCGCCGAGGCTTCGCGGAAGTGGATGGTGACCTCGTCGTAGCCGAGGGAGCGGACCAAGGTCCCGATGGCGGTCTCCGCGTTGTCGCGTGCGCGCTCCATGATGCCCGCTTCGATCGCCGCCTCGCGAAGCGTTCGCTCGGCCTCTCGTCGCGCTCGCGTCTCGAGGTGAGGGTCGCGGCTGGCGGTCAGGTCGGTGTCGCGCGTGTGGACGTACGTTCGTTCGTTGTCGAGACGCGCGGAGAAGATCTCCGGCTCGGGGAGGGTGATGGTGGCGCGGTTGGCCTCCGGCTCGATGACCACGTCCCCATCGCGCATGCGGGTGAGATCGACGCCCGCCACCACGTCGCCGGCCGCCACCAGGAGGATGGCGTCCTCCGCTTCGACCAGGCCGAAGAGCTGGCGCTGCCGCGCCACCAGATCGATGACCCGTTCCACGTGGTAGCTCGTGGTCTCGAGCCGAGCGAGATCCTGGATGGCGACCACGACGTCCGGGCTGTCGCGGAGGACGTCGACGCTCTCCGGCGGCGGCTCTTCGGCGCCGCAGGCGAGCCAGCCCCCGAGGACGCCCAGCATGGCGCCGAAGACGATGCCGCCCATGACCATGAAGCAGCCGAGTCCCGAGGGGTCGGGCTTGCGGGGCTCGGCCCCTTCGGTCGGCTCGCCCAGATCGGCGGTCGGCACCGGGCCACCTTCGAGCGCCGGGGCCGCGCTCATGCGGGGCCCCGCTTCGGGCGTCTCCTCGGTGGGCTTCTCGTCGTCGCTCACGCCGATACGCTATCAGCCCTGGGAGGCGGACACATTCTCGAGTGTGCCCAGCGTCGCATCGAGCCGATGGCGTTGGCCGAGCCACAGCGCTTCGTTGCGGTCGCCGTGGCCGACGGGGAGGGCGCCGACCACGGGTACGCCGAGCCCTTCGAGTCGCTCCCGGAGCACCGCCTCGGCGGTCACGCCATCCGTGCCCGGCCGGCAGTCCGTGAGCTCTCCGACGACGACCCCCGCCACCCGATCGAGCCACCCAGCCTGCGCCATCGAAGTGAGCACCCGATCGAGCCGGTAGGGCCGCTCGCCGACGTCCTCCAGGAGCAGCAGCGCTCCCTCGAGCGGTGGGGCGTGAGGCGTGCCGAGCAGCGACCCGAGCACCGCCACGTTTCCGCCGAGCAGCGGTCCCTCGGCGACGCCGCCCACCCAGCGTTCGAGGCCCTCGAGCGTCGGGCCGTCGCCTTCGAGCGCCGTGACCCATCGAGCGCGGGCTTCGTCGCTCGAACGGCCCAGCGCCGCGACCATCGATCCGTGCATCGACGGGACCGAGGCGCGCGCCCAGAGCGCGTGGAGCGCGGTGATGTCGCTGAAGCCGACGAGTGGAATCGCCGCGTCCCGGACGCGTTCGAGCGAGAGGTCGGAGAGGAGCCGGGTCGCGCCGTACCCGCCCCGGGCCGCCACGATGGCGGCGGCGTCCGGATCGGCGAGCGCTTCGTTCAGCTCGTCGAGACGCCGTTCGTCGCTTCCGGCCAAGTAGCCCGCGCGGTCCAACACGTCGGAGCGGTGGCGCACCTCGTAGCGCTCGCGGAGGAAGGCCACCCCGGCCGCAAAGTCCTCCGGATCGAAGGGCCCGCTGGGCGCGACCACCCGGAGGACCGCGCCTCGGACGATGGGACGCAAGGTCAGTCGATGATGGGGCAGCTGGCCGAGATGGGGCCGGCGCCGTTGTTCTCGGGACGACACTCGTTGAGCCCGACGAGGGGCATGTCGGTCGGGTCGTTGAGCGTGGCGCTGAACTCGAAGACGTCGTCCTCGCGACCCGCGGGAATGGAGTAGTCGATGCTGAGCACCTCGCTCTCGCCGGGCAGGAGCGGTCGCGTGGTGACCAGGCGATCGATGCGCACGGGGCCCGCGTCGGTCTCTTCGTAGAGGGTCACCGGGACGCCCGCGGGCGCTCCGGCGCGGCCGCTGTTGAGCACGCGGACGGAGAGGCCGAAGGTCGCGGGGCACCCACGGTTGCTCGCCACGAGATCGACGAGCACCAGGTCCGGCGCATCGAAGAGGCCGTCGGGCTGCACGTTCTGCCGGAAGTTGTTCAGGTTCGGCAGCGTCCAGTTGGGGACCTCTGCGGTCGGGACCGTCCCGTCCTCGTTGATGTTGGTCACGTGGTAGGTGTGCTGGTTGAAGATCCGCCGCGTCCGCACCCACTGGTTCTCCGGGTGGCCGAAGACGTGAATGCCGGTGCTCGTCGGATCGCACTGGAAGGCGTAGTCGTTCTCCATGAGCACGATCTCGGCGTGGTCGTCGTTGTCGACATCGACCACGATCGGGAACTCGCGGAGCGTGCCGCTGGTGTTGCACTGGTCGTGGAAGATCGCGCCGGTCGGTCCGCGGAAGACCCGGAAGACCAGCTCGTCGTTGTAGAGGACCTCGCTGGTCCCATCGCCCTCGAAGTCGAAGACCGAGGAGCCCGTCGCTCGGCTCGAGCGATCCTGGGTGACGAAGTGCCACTTCAGCGTGCCGTCCGGCTCGAAGATCACGTAGGCGAAGCCGCCGGCGAAGGCGATCTCCGGCTCGGGGTCGTCGTCGAAGTTGGCGATCGTCGGCGGGCCGCCGCCGTTCGGGTTGCCATTGGACGTGATCGCGGCGGCCACCACCGGGTCGCCGGTCGGGTTGATGTCCGTCGGACCCCACACGGTGTCGCCGGTCGCTCCGTCGAGCGCCTGGATCGCGTGGTTGCCGCTGGTGACGGTGACGACCTCGGGGGTCCCGTCGAGATCGAGATCCGCCACGGCCGCGTAGCCACCGGCGGGAATCGCGGGCCGCAGCCCATCGTCCACCCGCCGGTCCCAGAGGACCGAGCCGTCCATCTCGAACGCGACCGCGGCGCCCAGCCCTTCGAGGTCGCCGTCGCCGTCCACGTCGCTCAGGGCGGTGTAGCCGCTGATGCCGCCGTCGAGGCGACCGACCACGGTCCCGTCGGCGTGAGCCACGGCGCCGCCGACCACGATCTCCGGCACTCCGTCACGGTCCATGTCGCCGACCGCCGGCGCGGAGAAGCGGCAGAGGATGTCGTTCGGGGGTGTGTCGAAGCGCCGGAGCTCTTCGCCCGCCGCGCTGATGATGATCAGTGGACCCGAATTGTCGGGGCGGAAGGCCTGGGCGCAGGTGATGACCTCGGGACCCGGCGAGCTCGGGTCGACGTCGGCGATCGCGAGGTCGCTTCCGCCATTCACCCGGTACGACGGGTCCGCCGTCGGCCAGATGCGCGAGCCGTCGTCGCCGCTCACGGCGCGCAACACGCCGTTGCTCCAGTAGTCGTTGCCGGTGAAGGTCGAGAAGACCACGTCGGGGATGTCGTCCTGGTCGATGTCTCCGTCGCCGTCGTCGTCGGTGAGGTTGGCGACCATCGGCGCCATCATCACCTGGTCGTGCCCCGGGAGCACCGTCGCGTCACCGGTCCACGACCACTCCTCGTCGATCGTGAATTCGTCGAACGTCGGGCGGTACTCGCACTCCTCGCCGCTGGTGCTGCGCGGGAGGCAGCGGCCCACGGTCGGCTCGCAGTAGTCGCCGTCGTCACAGTCGCTGGTACCGGTGCAGGGCGCGCCAGGCGTCGTGCACGAGCCGAGGTAACAGACGTCGCTCGGCGCACAGCAGGCCGCGTCGGTCCCTTCGCCGCACGGTGACTCGTCGTCCTCGCAGGTCAGGATGCAGCGGTCCGCCACGCACTCGGAGTCGCCTCCGCAGCAGACGCCACCGCAGACCGCGCTGGGCAGGCAGCAGCTGTCCGCCGTGCAGATCTCTCCCTCCGAGCAGCAGCCGTCGGCGCAGACCCGCGCGGCCGGACACATGAAGCCGTCTTCGCCGGGCTCGCCGCCGTCGGCCGGATCGCGATCCGTGCACGTGCCGTCCACACAGAGGAGCCCGTCGTCGCAGTCGCTGGACGTGACGCACTCGTCGCCACCGTCGTCGCAGTCGCAGGCCACGAAAGACAAGAAGAGACACCCGAGAAAGACCCTACCCATGGACGGGAGTCTACGTTGGCCGATCGGGCCCGTCATCCATCCGTCCCTTACACTCGGTGGAAGCGCTGCGCGCTACCATGCGTCTCACTCTCGTGGATGCACTGCGTCAATGGATGGAAGGACTGGAGGGGCCGCTGGGCTACCTCTTCCTGGCGCTCAGCTCGTGGATCGAATACGTCGCGCCCCCGTTCCCCGGCGACACCGTGGCGCTCTTCGGGATCTTCCTCGCCGTCAGCGCCGGCTACTCGGTCCTGGGCGTCTACCTCGCGCTCACCGGCGGCTCGATCGTGGGCGGAGTCTTCACCTGGGGCTTCGGCCGTTGGCTCGCCGCCCGGGAGGAGCGCTGGCCCGAGTGGTTCCGGCGGAAAGCCTTCGAGGAACGGCTCCAAAAGGTCCGCCGTCGCTACGAGACACACGGCAACTGGGTGCTCGCCTCGAATCGCTTCGTTCCGGCTCTGCGTGCCTTCTTCTTCGTCGGCGCTGGCCTGTCGGGCATGCCGCTGCGGTCGGTCGTACTGTGGGGGGGACTCAGCGCCGCCCTCTGGAACGGGCTGCTGCTCGGGCTCGGCTTCGCCGTCGGCGAGAACTTCGACCGGCTGGAGGCGATCTACGCCAGCTATTCACGAGTCGTTCTCGCTGCGCTCGTGGTGATTCTGCTCGTGGCCTCGGTGCTCAAGCTGCGCGGGCGCTCATCCAGCTCCTGAAGGCGGCTGGCGGCCACCTCGGCCGGTGATACCCTGGCGCCGCTCGTGGAGCCGCACGCTCAGAACGCGCCGCATCAACGCGCCTTCGAAGAGTTCTCTCGGGATCAGATCCACTCGCGCGTGCAGCGCACCGCGCTGGTCTGCCTGCTTCTCTTCGGTGGCGCCTGGGTCGTCGGGCGCATCGTCTTGGCCGGGCACGCGCTCGAGGGGCCGGGGCGATTTTGGCTCGGTGTGCTCAGCCTGGTGTCGATCGCTGCCTGGGCCGCGTTCCGCTTCCTCCCGCTGACTCGTCGTCACCCTGCCGTGCTGGCGGTCGTCTTCCACATCCTCATCGCGGTGTGCGCGGGAACCCATTCGGCGCAGATGAGCGACCTGAACGGTCCCTTCTTCTACGGCGTCTACATCGTCCCGCCCCTCTCCATCGGACTCGCGCTCGGGCTTCGGATGCGGATCGTGATGACCGTGGCTGGGCCGGTCAGCTGGGTCGTGGCCTATTTCGTGACCAACCCGGCCGCGCTCGAGCACCGGATGATCCACGTGCCGATCATCATCCTCACCGGCTGCAGCGTCATCAGCATCTACCTCGGCCATCAGCTGCACGCCGTCGTCCGCGAGCGCTTCCTGCTCGCTCGTCAGCTCGAGCAGCAACAGGTCGCCCTCGAGCAGCACGCGGCCGGTCTGGAAGAAGAGGTGGCGGAGGGCTCCCGAGCCGTGGAGCATCTCAGCCGCGTGCTCGCCAGCTCCAACCTCGAACGGGCCGATGTCGCCCGCGCGCTCCACGACGACCTGGGCCAGCTCATCGTGGGGGTGCGCATGGAGCTCGAGATCCTCGAGCGGAAGCTGCAGCGCCTCTCCGAGCCCGGGGAGCCCCGCTTCGAGCACCTCTCGACGGTCGTCGAGACCCTCGACCGATCGGTGCGCACCTTCATCGATCGGCTTCGCGACCCGAAGCCGGTCGGCGACCTCGGCGAGAGCCTCGAGGAGCTCGTCGGTCCGCTCCGGGAGCGCTCCGACCTCGAGATCACCACGGCGGTCGGTCTGCGGCTTCCGCTCGACGCGGCCGCACGGGAGATCATGTACCGTCTGGTCCAAGAGGCGGTGACCAACGTCTTCAAGCACGCGGAAGCCAGCCGGGTGGACATCTCGATCCTCGAAGGGCCCGATGGCTCGGTCATCGGAACGGTGAAGGACGACGGTCGAGGCTTCGCCGACGACGCCACCGACGGGCTCGGTCTGCGGGGCTTGCGTGAGCGGGCTCGAGCCGCCAGCGGGAGCTTGTCGGTCGAGTCCGGTGAGGGCGGCACCACCGTGCAGCTGACCTTGCCCGCGCCGGTCGCCGCGATCGCGGAGGCTCGGGCATGACGCCGGTCCGTGTGCTGGCGGTGGACGACCACCCGATCGTCCTGGAGGGGCTCGTGCGATTCGCCGCGGTCGAGCCGGGGCTCGAGGTGATCGCCACGCTGCAGACGCTGGAAGACATCGGGCCCACCATCGACGAGCTCACGCCCGACGTGCTCAGCGTGGATGTGCAGGTGCCGGGGATGGAAGGGCCGGGGACGGTGCGCGCACTCGCGGAGCGCGGGGTGCCGATCCTGCTCTTCACGCTGCTGAAGGTGAACGAGGCGCTCGGTGCGCTGGTGCAAGCCGGCGCGCGGGGCTACCTGCGCAAGTCGAGCTCGATGGCCGACTACCTCGAGGCCGTGCGTGCGCTGCGGAGCGGCGAGCGTTGGCTGCCGCCGGAGCTCGAGGCGATGGCGGAGCAGCCGGTGCAGTCGCCGAGCGCGCTGCTCACGCCGCGGGAGCTCGAGATCTTCCGTCACCTCGCGAAGGGCGAGTCCGTGAAGGAGACCGCGTTCACGCTCGGTCTCTCGGCGAGCACCGTCTACAATCACTTCGACCGCATCCGGAAGAAGCTCGGGGTGAGCTCCATCGCCGAGCTGGTGCAGCTCGGCGCGAAGTGGCGCTTCGGCGAGTAGCTCCCACCGGGGTGTCGGTGGGAGCCTCTCACGCTCAGTCGGGGTTGATGTGGCTCTGCTCGTCGCCGTTGGCGTCGTAGCAGCGCACGGAGCTCGAGCGGCGGCACTCGCCGCTGTCACCGCTGATGCGGCAGTCGCCGCCGGAGACGTCTTCGCAGACGCTGGTGGCCTGGCTGCGGGCGGAGCCGTTGCTGCCTTCGACGCAGACCTTGAAGTCCTTGTCGCGGAAGGCGTAGCAGCGGGCCTCGGCCAGGGCGGGCAAGAGGAGGGTGGTCAGGGCGATCGCGAGCGCGGGGAGTAGCTGTCGGTTCATGGTCGGTTCCTCCGGTGCGGGTTCAGGGGTGACGGCTCTGGAGCTCGGTGATGTGGAGCTTGCTTCGGATGTTCGCGCGCGCCTCGTAGCTCCCGACCCAGATGTCGTACTGACCGGTGGGCGGGTTGCGGATGTCGACCATCGGGTTGGTCCCGTTGTTCGAGTCGTCGTTGCAGTGCCAGTTGCCGGCCGCGTCGTTGATGAGGAGCGTGGTGTCGCCCGAGGCGGTCACGTAGAAGCGGAGGAAGTTGGCCGCGTCCGAGTAGTCGAGGATGAAGTCGGGCTGCCGGGTCACGAAGCCGACGCAGCCGGAGCCGAGGCTCATGTTGCTCGAGTCGAGCGCGCCGCCGGAGACGATGTTGACCTCCACCGGGTCGGGCGTGAAGCCGCCCTCGAGCGCGCGTCGGCCGTAGTTGCTCGAGCTGCCGCCGAGCGAGAGACGCGCCTGCGCGACGACCGAGACCGTCAGACCGGACACGAGGAGGAGGGACAGGACGCCGAGGAGCCGGCGGCGAGACGAACGCATGGGCAAGGACCTTTCTGGGCGGCCGATTGCCGCCACGGTGGATTCCGAGAGTGGCGGGACGGTCCCAGCGCCGCCATGGAAGAAATTGCCATCCTCGCCCCCGAAGGGGTCGGGGGCGAGTCGGACGCGTCGCGTGGAGCGGGCCGCGATCGGGCGTACACTGCCTTTGGTGAGTCTCCCCGACCCCTCGTCCCTGCGTGCGGCGCTCGCGGACTTCGACCGAAAGGAAATCCCCCAGCTCCCCGGGCGGCGGAACCACCTGCGGGCCGGCGTGCTCGTGCCGGTCGAATGGGGCCCGGACGATCTCGCCGTGGTCCTGACCGAACGCGCCGCCCACCTGACCAACCACCCGGGCGAGGTCAGCTTCCCCGGCGGTCGGCCCGAAGACGACGACGACTCCATCGAGGCGACCGCCCTCCGCGAAGCCGAAGAAGAGGTCGGCCTGCGCGGCGCTCGAGTGCTGGGGCGTCTCTCCAGCATCCCGCTCTACACGTCGGACTACCGCCTCGAGCCCTTCGTCGCCGAGGTCCCCACGGGCGCCGACCTCGTCGCGAGCCCCGACGAGGTCGCGGCGATCCTCCGTCTCTCCGTCCGCGACACGCTCGCGCTCCCGAACCTGCACGGCATCCCGTGGAGCCACGAAGGCGTCGAGTACCTCTCGCCCCTCTTCGAGCTCGGCGACGCCCTCGTCTACGGCGGCACCGCGCACGCGCTCCATGAGCTCTTGGTCGTGCTCGCGCCCCTCGTCGGCGTGCCGCTGCCCCCGATGAAGCCCGGACGCTACGACTGGACCGACGTCCTCCGCTGAGGCTGGTTCTCGGTCAGAGGTGAACCTGGATGCCGACCTGACCCTGGACCACGCCCCAGAGATCGAGCTGGTCGCCGACGTGCACGGCCCAGCCGCCTGCGGTGCGGGAGTGGCCGACGTAGGCGATGCCCTGCACGTCGACGAAGAGGGAGGTCCACTTGCCCATCGCGAGCTCCACACCGGCGCCGAGGTGGGCGCCGAAGTGAACGTCGTCGATCCGGTCCACGCCTTCCTGATCCGGGTGGACGAAGCTGAAGACGGTGCAGAAGCCGAAGAGCGGCCGGATGCGCCAGCGCTCGCCGATGCGGAAGGGCACGAAGAGGTTGAAGCCGATCGGGTGGTCGTGACGCGTCCCGTCCGGATCCTCGATCGCGAGGTGATCCGAGTAGACCTCCACGCCGAGCTTGTCGAAGGGCTCCCAGCGCAGCCGAACGCCGCCGCCGCCGCCCAGGTAGGGACCGGCCCAGCCGAGCCCGTAGATGCCGATCGCGAAGTCGCGCTCGAACGCATGGCGCTCGGCCCACCGCGTCCGTTGCGCGTCCTGCGCGATGGATTCATCCGCGTCGATCGTGACCGCGTCGGCGCCATCCTCCTGGGCGCTCGCGGTGGTGGTCATCAAACACAGGGCGACGAGCGCCCCTCCCCAACTCCATCGATTCATGGCTCCGCACGATGCGAGAAGGGTGCCAGCGCTCTATTCACCGAAATCGGTCGAAATCGTGAAGCGGCCTTCACGGTCCGGGGTCTGGTCGATGACTCTCGGTTGCACCTCAGCGCTCGACGGTGACGCCCTTGTCCTCGAGCGCCGCGAACGTCGCCTCGGCCGATGGCGCGTCCTTCACGTCGAGGTACTTCGCCTCGAACGTCTTCAGCGCCGGCAGGTCCACGAGCCATGACGGGAGCTCCGCGATCCAACCGGAGCCGAGCGAGAGCACTTCGAGCGCCGGTAGCTCCAGCAACGCCTCGGGGAGCGCCTCGAAACGGTGCGCGCCGAGGTGCAAGACGCGGAGTCCCTTCATCTCGCCGAGACATGCCGGCAGTGACTTCATCTTCATCTTGGGCGAGTAGGTCTCCGAGCTGAAGTCGAGCTCCTCGAGCCACGTGAGTCGGGCGAGCGCTTCGGGGAAGCTGCGGAAGAGGTTGCTGCTGAGGTCGAGCGAACGGAGCTCGGTGAGCTGATCGATCGCGTCCGGGATCTCGGTGAGGGCGTTCCAACAGAGGTCGAGCTTCTCGAGCCCGCTCAGCGAGAGGAGCCCCGGGGTGAGCGTGTGAATCCGGTTCCCCTGCGCTTCCACCACGCGAAGGTCCTGGAGCTCCGCGATCTCTTCGGGGACCCGGGTGAGCTCGAGCCCCGAGATGTTCAGGGTCGCGCCCTTCTGCCGTTCCTCGAGGAGCACCTTCCGCTCGCCCGAGTCCTTGGTCTCCTTCAGCAGGTACTTCAGGCCCGTACCACTCCGGGCGAGCATAGCGCGCGCGAGCTTCACTCCGTCGAGCTCGCCTTTCGACTCCTTGGTCATCGCCTTCAGCCGCTTCGCGAGCTTGGTCTCCCCGCTCGCGAAGATGTTGGTGCGCTTCAGGTGCTTCTTCACCGAGTCGACCGAAGCCTTCGAGGCGTAGCGCTCGAAGAGGGTCTTGGCGCCGTCCCGCGTCTTCCGGTCGAAGTCCTTCGTCTGCCACGCGAGCAGGAGCGCCTCGAGGAGCCCGTCCGGGAGCCCGCCCCGTTTGATCATCTCGAGCGCCAGCGACACGTTCGCGCCGTCGGTGGAGAGGAGCAGCTCCGAGAGCTGGTCCGCGACGCCCTCGTCCTCCGGCGCGCCCTCGAGGTGCCGCACGTCATGGGCATCGAGCGACTCGTGGAGCTGCGCTTCCATCAGCACGGGGAGCTCGCCGCCGAGGAAGGGCTGCGCCTTGCCGCCGTGGCGCGGGCCGATGACCACGGCGATCGTCTTCTTGGTCGGCTTGCGCTTCAGCTCCATGCCGAGTCGCTCGAGCCGTTCGCTCAGCGCGCTCCGATCGCCCGCCAGTCGTCCGACCAGGACGATGTTCCCGCCCTCGGTCGGCTCGAGGCGCCGGTCACTCCATCGCTCCTCGAGCTCACTCTGCGCGGCGCGATGCACCTTGGTGGCGGTCGAGCCGAGTGCTTCGACGATGGCTTCGTCGGGGACGCCCTTCATCTTGCGTCCGACCAGCAGTCCGATGTGCACCAATCGCGCTTCGGCCGGGACGTCGTTCTTGCGGAAGCTCTTCAGCAGCTGGTTGATCGCCTTCGGTTCGTAGCCCTTGGGAAGCTCGCTCCAGCACTCGAGCTCTTCCAGTGAAGGCATGGCCAGCACGGCGTCGTCGATGCGCTTCACCGGGTAGGACCAGAGGTGGAGCTTGCGGAGCTTCGGTAGCTCGGCGAGCCAGGCGGGCACGATCAGCTTGTGCCCGTTGAGCTCGAGCACCTCGAGGTTCTTCATCTCGAGAATGACCTTCGGCGGCTCTCCGTCCCGGTCGTCCAGCTCCAGCTTGCGCACGGCGAGCGGGTCGTCGCCGACCTCCTCCAGTCCGTGGACGGAGGGCGGATCGACTTCTGCGAATACGGCGCGGAAGCGAGGGTGCTCCCACAGGTCGCGGAAGATCTTGTCGTTGCACGGGCCCTCGAGCTTCTCGCCCTTGGCCTTGTGCTTCTCCAGCGCTTCCAGGCACGCCTCGTCGTCGCCCAGCAGCTTGTAGGCGCAGGCGGCGTTCCACCAGAGCCCCTGCGAGCTGCCCGCGTGGGGGAGGCAGTGCTCGAGGTAGCGGCGGCATCGGTCTTCGTCGAAAGGCAGACCGCTGTTCTCGGGCATCACCGCCCAGAGCGCGTTCACCCAGCAGTTCGCGAACGTGTCCTCCGGCAGCTCGATGAGCTCGTCGAAGAGTCGGTACGCGTCCTCCACTCGTTTGTCGGCGCCACCGATCCATTCGTAGGCGGTGTAGGCCAGCGCCTCGGCGATCGTCCGTGGCCATTGCGCCCGTCGATGGGAGTGGCGGAGCAGCTCTCGGCGTTCCTCGGGCTCCAGGTCGAACCAGGCCGCGACGTGCGCGGCGTCCTGTCGTTCGAAGGATTCGATCAGCGCGACCGGGTCGGCCCAACTCGCGCGGACGGTCTCGACGTTCTTCCAAAGGCTCACGTTTCCTCCATCACTGGGTCAGCCGCACCGTTCGACCGGGCAGCCCATCGGTGGTCCCGCCCCGCGTGACGACCCACAGGATCGGGCACCGGCTCTCGATGGTCGGCGCGGGGGCGAATCCGTCGGTGAAGTAGACCAGCCCGTCGGCGACGTTCGCGTTGGACCAACGGATGGCCGGGTCGAAGGACGTGCCGCCCCGACCCCCGACCGCGTGGGGCGTGACTCCGCGGTACTCGTAGTGGCGCGCGACCGCGGCGTCGGCCTCGACGACCTGCACGGTCGCGCCACGTCGCCACACGGCGTAGATCTCGCCGAAGAAGGTCTGCAGCTCCTCGTCCGTGACGGAGCCGGAGGTGTCGACGGCGACGGTGAGCCTGTGGCGTCGTCGGACCTTCGTGCCGGGCACGGTGCCGTAGCGCTTCGACGGACGGCTGAGCGTGTTCTTGATCTGGGTCCGACCACTCTGCGCGATGAAGAGCCGCAGCAGCCGCCGCCAGGGGAGCTCGGGCGGTTGGCCGAGCGCGTCGAGCACCGCGACGAGCTCCGAGGGGAGGGGGCCCCAGCCGCGCCGGCGGCACCGACGCGCCGTCGCGAGCAGGAGCTCGTCGATGTTGGTCTCGAGCACCGAGAGCACGCCCGACGAGAGCGCAGTGAAGTCCTTCCAGAGGCCGTGCGCACCGTTGCTCCCGCCGGCGTTCTCGCACCACCGCTTCATCGCGTCGCTGCCGTCGCTCTGGCCACCCTGGCAATGGCGCTCGTAGAGCGGGAGCAGGAGCGCGTAGTACTCGTCCGCGCTCGCGCCGCGCGGGAACGTGGGGAAGCTCTCGACCGTGAGGGGGTGCTGGAGGTGCTCGGTGTCGACGAGCTGGTTCACGACGAGGTCGCAGGCCATGCCCCAGACGTCGAGTCGCTCCCGGTCGCGCGCACGGATCGGATGCTTGAGCACCAGGTGCACCAGCTCGTGGCGGAGCGCGGCGACGCGCTGGTCGTCGCTCGCCGCTTCCCAGCGCTGCGGGTTCACCTCGAACGACACCTGCCGGGAGGAGGGACGGAGCCGAACCAGACAGTCGAGCTCGGCGGACGCCTTGTTCACGCCGACGACCAGGTGCCCGTAGAAGGGCTCCCGCAGGAGCAGTCGCCGCGACGCGCGGTCGAGGCTGGCGCGCCAGCTGCTCACGCGCCCGCTTTGAGCGCGAGGAGGAGGCGCGCGAGCTTCGGGTCACCGAAGAGCTTCTGCAGCCCGAGCTTGCTCGGCAGCGTCCCGAGCTCCTGCGCCAGCGCGAGGCGCATGTCCTCGGGCAAGAGCTCGTGCGTGAGGAACTCGCGCAGCGCGTCGAGCTCCTTCTTGGGCAGCGCCTTCGTTCGGCGCCCCAGGTGCAGCGCCAGCCGCGTGCAGACCGCCGAGAGCAGATCGATCCGTGGGGGCTCGTGTTTCATCATCCGCTCGAGGCGGGCGCCGACCACCTTCGCGCCCGCCAGGATGTCCTCCGGTGCGATGAGGTCGCCGAGTCCGTGCTGCACGAACGAGAGGAAGGAGGCGACCGTCCCCTTGTCGAGGCACGACTCCCCGAGGACGGTGACCAGATCGAGCTTCGCCTCGAGGTCGTCGATCTCGGCGATGCGATCGAAGAACTGCACGAGCGAGCGCGGCGTGGTCCGCTCACCCGTGACCGCTTCGGGGTAGGTCAGCACGAAGGACACGCCGCGCGGATCGACCTCGGTGCGCTCGGCCCATGCCGCCCAGCGCTTGGCGTCGAAGCGCATGGTCACGTGCATCATCCGCGTGAGCATCGCGTCGTCCATCGGGGTCACCGAGTAGTCGCCGCCGTCCGGGTTGGCGGTCATCACGATCTGCCAGCGCTTCGGGAGCTTCCAGCCGGCGAGCTCGTAGTTCTGGAAGAGCTGCATCAGACCGCGCAGGATCCGGTCGTCCGCCCGGTTCACGTCGTCGATGAGCAACACGCCCGGGCCCTCTTCCCGAGGCACCCAGTCGGGCGGCGCCATGCGCGTCGCCTCGCCATCGCCGACGACGACCGGCATGCCCATGAGGTCGCCCATCTCCTCGAACTGCGCCGGCGCGATGCTCACGAAGCTCGCGCCTCGCCGCTCGGCCATCGCGGCGACCAGGTCCGTCTTGCCGATGCCATGGCGACCCCAGATGCAGAGCGGGGTCTGCCGCCGCCCCGCATCCTCGAGCCGCTGGTTGGCGTCCCAGAGGTGGTCCATGAGCTGTTCCACCTCGGCCACGTCACACTCGGTGCCGTAGAAGATGTAGTCGAACCCGGGCTTGCTCATCGGCCGCAGTGAACCACCGATTCCCCCGAGCGCCCAGGACCGAACCGACCGTCTCGATCCGTGGACGAGTGCGACATCCGTTGGCCTTCGCGATTCCCTGGTGTACTAGCGTGGGAGCGATGCGTGTCCTCGGCGTTCTCGGTCTCGCGCTCGCCGCACTCGGCTGTGCGGACGACCCGGAGCCGCTTCCGCCCAGCCCACCGGTCGCCGCCCCGCCCGTGCCGACGCATGGCGGCTCCCTCGTCGCCCTCGATGCGTTCCAGGTGGAGCTTCGCGCCCACCGCTCCGGAGAGGTCTACGCCTACCTCGGGCGCCTCGACGGGCAGCCGGTCGCGAGCCCCGAGAGCGGTCTGCTGACCGTGACCCTCACCATCGACGACGACCACCCGCGGCCCGTGCTGCTCCGATGGAACGCGACGGAGCGCCGCTACGAGGCGCGCCTCCGCCGGGAGCCGCTCGAGGGGCCCGCCGATGTCCAGCTGATGATCGCCGGCAACATGGAGCGTGGCTCCATCGATCGCCTGCCCATCGGAGAGGCCCTCACGGAGAGCGGCGTCGCATATGCGGAAGCCGAGGACGTGGACGCGGACGACGAGGAGGAGGTCGACGACGAAGCCGCCGACGAGGAGCCGAGCGGCTCCAGTGGCCGCTCGGGCGGCGGTGGGATCCGCGCGCGGGCCCGTCGGCTCTTCGGGCTCTGAGGGCGCCGTTGCCGCGCGTGAGCGCTCGGTCGCGTAGACTCCCGGGGCCATCGCGCGAAAGGACCGGACATGACCCTTCAGGACGACTACCGCGCCCATGTCAAAGCCGAGAAGCGCAGGCTGAAGGCGCTCCCTTACTTCAGCGAGTCGGAGGAGAAGCGGCGCGCCTTCGTCGTCCTCTTCGAGGTGCTCGAGAAGCACTCGTTCGAGGATGTCCTCCGGTGGGTGCCGAGCGGCTGCAGCGACCCGCTCTATCGCGTGCTCGCTCTCGAGTACCTCTCCCGGACGCGCCAGCCCGGGAGCGAGACGTGGGACGACACCACGTTGGCCGAGGACACCACCGTCGTCGGGGACCTCGTCGTTCGCGGCCACCTGACGAATGGCGCGGCTCTGACGGTCCTCGGCGATCTCACCATCGAAGGTGCGTACATCGCCGACGGGGACTACCCGTGCTGCCAGGTCGCGGGCCGCCTCAGCTCGAAGAACTACTTCGCGGTCGAGGCGGAGACGATCGCGCTCGGTGGACTCCACGTCGCCGACACCTTCTGGGTCTCGTACAACCACACCATCACGATCGCGCCCGTTGTCGAAGCGGCGCGAGCCTGCGTTCAGGACTCGTTCGTGAGCGCGGAGCTACGAGCGGCTCGCTCCTACGTGAACGAGCCCGTTCCCACGTCGGAGCTCTTCGGGTTCGAGGCCGACGACCCCGAGCCCCACGTGCGGGACTGGATGCGAAACCAGGGCTGAATCAGCCGAGGCAGGTCATGTCGGTGTCGATGGTCAGGTCGACCGAGGTCGAGCCGACTCCGTCGACGGCGACGTTGAGCGTGATGCTCGCGGGCGACGGCGCGCACACCAGGTCGTCCGGCAGGACCACGAAGAGCCGGCGGGTGCTCCCGCAGTGCACCTCGGTCTGCGTCTCGTAGGGGGCGGTCGCGCCGCCGCCGTAGGTCAGGTCGAGGCTCGCGGCCACGCACCCGAGCGCCTCGGTCCCCTCGCCCGAGAGCTCGAGCGCGACCTCGATCATGAACGCACCCTGACCGCCGCGAACGGCGTCCGCCATCTCGCCGTCGCCGTAGGGCCGGAACGTCGACTCCGAGGCGGGACCCACCGCGACGCTCGCTCCGTCGAGGGATCCGGTGAAGGGGGAGCTGCAGCGCTCCGCGAGCGGGGGCGGCGCACACCCGCCGCCGGGTACCCCCGAGCACGGAGCGTCGCCCGGGTCCCACGCGCCGTCGGCACAGGTGTAGGTCCAGAGCCCGAACGCGCGACCCTGGTCGTAGTCGCAGCTCAGCACCCCCTCGCAGGGGGCTCCACCGATCGGTTGCTCGGTCGGGCATTCCCGGTCCGGCTCGTCGCAGAGGGGCGGCCCGGCGTCCGACGAGCCATCCGTCGAATCGGTCGATCCGTCGTCGCCGCAGCCGAGACCGAGGAGCAGGAACACCGAGCCGAAGGCCAGCCGTCGCATGGGCGGAGTCTAGCGCGGGGCTCAGCCCGGTTGAAGGGCGCTACGCGCCCTGAGCACGCCCCCTGCGGTCGTCCCCTCACGCTCGAAAATACTTCGGCATTTCCTCGGTTAACGTCGCAAGCTCGTTTTCAGACCTGTACCCGTGCAGCTCCGTGGACTGCGTCCACTACGCCATGCACGGCTACAGGTATGTGCGCGGACACCCCATGGAACCCACCCAGACCACGGATCTCCCGTCAACCGGTCTGAGCCCCGCACTACCCACGATGGTTGTGGGGTCGAGTCCACAAGCATGGATCGAAAGCCATGGATCGGAGGCCATGGAGCGCGCTTGCCCCTGTGTTTTAGGGGGAAACGCCGATGGAACGCCGAGTGCAACCCACGGGGGCAGACCCCCAACACGGAGAACCATCCATGCTCAGACTTCAGACCCTGGCGTCCCTCGTCCTCATGACCGGCGTCGCGTGCACCGGCGGCCACCTCTTCGGAGAAGGCAGCTCGAGCCTCGAGAGCCCGGACGTGGACGAGCTCGCCTCCCTGACCAACCAACCGTCGATCCTGGTCCGCGGTATGGCGGAGGCCGGGGCGTTCGTCCGCGTCGAAGGCGGACTCGAGGTCACCGACACCGTCGCCGACGACGACGGCGCCTTCGAGGCAGAGGTCGCCCTTCGCCCCAACCAGGCGCAGACCCTGGAGGTCCGACAGGACCTCGGAGATGGCCCGTCGGCGCCTGCGCTCGTCACCATCGAGCACGACGACATCGCGCCCCCGCTCTCGGTCCGCTGGCCGGCGAGCCCCACGGGGAACGACTTCATCGAGGTCACCGGTATGAGCGAGGCCGACGCCACCGTGGCGGTGGCGATCGACGGCGACCGGATGCTTCTCGGCACCGCTGACGCCGATGGCGTCTTCGAGCTCGAAACCGACCTCGGCCTGACCGCCGAGACCATGCTCGGGCTGGAGGCCTGGGCGGTCGACGCCGCGGGCAACGCCAGCGGTCGTCTCGCCTCCGACTTCCACTTCGATCCCTCGGTCGCGCTGACGCCGCCCACCCTCGACGCGCCCGCGGCGCCGGTCGCCGATCCGGTCATCGCGCTGGAAGGCACCGCGGACGCCGACGTCGACGTGGTCGTCAACGGTCCGAGCGGTGAGACCCGCGTTCGCACGGACGCGGACGGCTCCTTCGTCGCCGATGTCGCGCTGACGCTCAACGACGCGAGCTTCATCCGCGCGCACGCCGAGGACCCCGACTCCGGCGCGATCAGCACGTCGACGACCGTGCTCGTCTTCCACGACGACATCGCGCCGTCGGCGCCGTTCCTCGACCCGCTCCCCTCGAGCACCAGCGCGCCGACCATTCGCGTCCGCGGTGAGGCCGAGGCCGGCGCGCGTGTCGTCCTCGACGGCGGCGCCTCCGGTGACGTCACCACGCGAGCCGGAACGGACGGTCGCTTCGAGGCCGACGTCGACCTGATGGCCGACGGCACCACCCTCATCGACGCCTCCGCGATCGACGTCGCTGGGAACGTCAGCCCGTCCGCCTTCGCTTCGGTCCGCTTCGACGAGGGTGGCGGCGTCATCATCCTCGACCCCACCCCCGGGTTCACCTCGGACCCGACCATCGAGCTCCGCGGTAGCGCGGATGCCGACAGCACGATCACCATCTCGGGCGGCGACTCGCCTGCCACGGTGCTCGTCGACGGGAGCGGTCGCTTCGCGGTCGACGTCGACCTTCGACTCGACACCCGCAACGTGCTGCACCTCGAGAGCAGTGTCGGGGCCGAGGCCTACATCAGCGTGATTCACGATGGAATCGCCCCGGTCCTCGACCTGGACCCGATGCCCGACCACACCCCCGACGTGCTTCGGATCACCGGCTCCGCCGAGGCCAACGCGCGCATCGAGGTCGACGTGGACGGCACCCTCCACACCTTCTTCGCCGACGCGACCGGCGCCATCGACGTGCGCATCGACGTCGACGTCGACGCCTCCATTCACGTCATCGTCCGAGCCATCGACCCGGCGGGGAACACGTCCGACCCCTCGGAGCACGACCTCACGCCGAGCGACAACCCGATGGACAGCCCGGACGTCCCCACCTGCCCGTCGATCACCTCGGACGGCATCATCCACCTCGTCGGCTCGGCCGATGCCTCCGTGGGCATCGAGATCGAAGGCGGCGCGCACCTGGCGACCGGCTTCGCTGACATCAGCGGTCACTTCGACCTCGCCGTCGAGCTGAACCTCAACGTGGTCAACGAGCTCCTCATCACCGCCGTCTCCGGCGGCGCCCGCTCGGCGCCCGCTCGTTGCACGGTGCAGCACGACGATACGCCGCCCGAGGCACCGACCTGCGGCTTCGACATGTTCCAGCTCCTGACGTTGGACGTCGACCTCAGCGTCTGCGTGCTGCGCTACGAGGTGAGCTTCGATGCGCACGCCTGTGTCGAGGCCTTCGCGATGGTTCGCATCGAGAACCTCGCGACCAACGTGGTCACCATGGTCCGGGCCGACGCGCTCGGTAGCATTCGGGGCTCGCTCGGGATGTGCGGCGGTGACCCGATCGCGCTGACCGCCATCGACGCGGCCGGCAACGTCAGCGTCGAGGCCATCATCGAAAGGTGACAGACGGCGGCGCGGTCGCTCCACCACCAGACCGCTGACGCCGATTCGACGGGCGCGCTCCGAGAGGAGGGCGCCCGTCGTCTTTCCGTCCCGAGGCCGTCGTCTTCGTGCTGTGGGGTCGAGGCCACAAACGCTGTCCAGAGACCATGGTCGAAGGCGTGAGCCGGTCTGTTTTTGCGAGGGAAACGTTGGGCACGGCCCTTGCTCTTCTTTCGCTTCGAACCAGACGCGGTCCGTCGCCGCGAGGAGACAACGACATGACTACCCATCGCATCGGTCGAGCAGTTTGGCTCGCCGTCATTGCCCTCACCCTCGGCTCGTTCGCGCCGCTGCCCGCGGCCGCGCAGGACTTCTCTCTGAATCGCTTCAGGCCTTCCGAGACGACCGAGGACGGGTTCGCCATCAGCCGGCCGACCGACCTCGGGCACCTTCGGCCCTCCGTTCAGCTCCACCTCGACTACGCCCACGACCCCCTGGTCTACGAAGAGCTCCGTGGCGGCTCGTCGGACGACCGGGTGTCGATCGTTCGTCACCAGCTCGTGGGCCACCTCGGCGTGGCCCTGGGTCTCTACGATCGCTTGGTGGTCTTCGCGGGGCTGCCGGCCCACCTCTACGTCGATGGCGAAGACCCCGCGGGTACTGGCCTCGACGCCCCGGATGGCGGCGGTCTCGGCGACCTCTCGTTCGGTGGCCGCATCCGGCTCGTCGGTGGCGAGTCCGCCGACGACCGCTTCGTGCTCGGCGCGCAGGTCACCGTCACGGCGCCCACCGGTCGCGGAAGCTATCGCGGCTCCGCGGGCTTCGGCGTTCATCCCGAGCTCCTCTTCGAGCTCCGGCCCGGACCGGTCCGGCTCACCCTCAACACGGGCGCCAACATCGGCGACAACCAGACCCTCCAGGACGACGTGTTGGTCGGCGACGAGCTGACCTTCGGACTCGGTCTCGCGGTGCCGGTGTACGGCTCGCTCGAGACGGGCAGCGCCCGCCTCGACGCGCACGCGCAGATCTACGGCGCGACCGCGTTCCGCGCGTTCTTCGAGCGCGAGACCACCCCACTCGAGGCCACCGCGGGTGTGAAGCTCCACCACCAGACGGGTGTCGCGGTCGGTGTCGCCGCGGGCGGCGGCATCACGCGCGGCGTCGGCAGCCCGGACGTCCGCGCGATCCTGACCGTCGGTTGGGCGCGACCCGCCCAGCGCACGCCGGTTTCCAACGAAGGGCCCGCCGACACCGACGGTGACGGCTTGCTCGACCCCGACGACGACTGCCCCACCGCACCCGAGGACCACGACGACTTCCGCGACGAGGACGGATGCCCCGAGCCCGACAACGACGGTGACGGCTTCCTGGACGTCGACGACCAGTGTCCCATCCGTCCGGGCGACGCCCCGGCGGGTTGCCCGGCCGTGGTCGGCGACTCCGACGGCGACGGCATCCGTGACGACGACGACCTCTGCGACGACCAGCCGGAGGACTTCGACGACTTCGACGACGAAGACGGCTGCCCGGACACCGACAACGACAGCGACGGACTCGTCGACGCGAGCGACGAGTGCCCGAACGAGCCTGGCCCGATCGAGAACCGCGGCTGTCCCGACGCCGATCGCGACGGTGACACCGTGGTCGACCGCCTCGACAACTGCCCGGACGAGCCGGGGCCGGTCGAGAACCACGGCTGCCGTGAAGAGCAGCAGGTGATCATCACCGACGACCGCCTCGAGATCCTGGACCAGGTGTACTTCGAGACGAACAAGGCGGTCATTCGCCGGCGCAGCTTCGGGCTGCTCGCGAACGTCGCCTCGGTCCTGATGAACCACCCGGAGCTCTCCGTGCGGATCGAGGGGCACACCGACGACCGCGGCTCCGCCGCTCACAACCTCGAGCTCTCCACGCGCAGAGCCGAGTCCGTTCGAGCGTTCCTCGTCGACGCGGGGGTCTCACGCGCACGTCTCACCGCCGAGGGTCACGGCGAGACACGGCCGATCGAGACCAACGCGACCAGGGAGGGGCGTGCCGCCAATCGGCGGGTCGAGTTTAATCTCGGCACGACGGCCGCCGATGCACGGCGGCAAGAGGTGGACCGCTAGCGGACCACCTGGACCGAGGCCGGCGCGGGGCAGTCTCCAGCTCCGCGTCGGCCCGCGGTCCGAATTTTTCTCGCGCGAACCAGGGACGCCGACCGGTTCAGCCTCGCGATCGCGCGGCGTACTCGGACGGCGTCTCGCCGACGTGTCGGCGGAAGGCGTGCGCGAACGCGGATGGAGATGCGAACCCGAGGCCCGTCGCGACCACGCTGATGCTCGCTCCCGGCTCCGTGAGCCGTTCGAGCGCGAGGTGTGGGCGGACTCCGGGCACAGCGCATCCGCGCACCGGAGCGTTGCGCGCCGCCCCGCTTGTGGTGGCAGGTGCGCTACCCACGGTGGGGCGATGGAACGACGCGCACCGCTGCTCTCGCGGGAGCCGTGGGAACGCCACCCCCGCTACCCACGACAGACCCTCCTCCTCGGTTCCCACGACAACTTCCTCGCCATCAACGACCGGCTGATCGAGCGGGCCGGCCGTGTCCCCGAGCTCGAGGCCCTCGAGCCGCACTACCGTTACTGGATCCACGCGATGCGCAGCCACGAGCGGTACGAGGAGCTCAAGCTCTACCCCTACCTCGAGCATCGCTTCGGCGTGTCCTTCGAGCCTTCACGCGCGGGCCACGCGGAGCTCCACGAGAAGCACGCCGCCGTCCTGGCCGCTTTCCGTGGCGTCGATGCCTCGGACGATGCCCGCGCCGCGCTCGTCGACGCCCTGACCGAGCATCGAGCCACGCTACATGCGCACCTCACCCTCGAGGAGATGGCGGTCATCCCGCTCCTGCTCGAGCTGAGCCCCGAGGAGTTCGAGCGCTACTACGCGCTCCCACTCTCGAAGCTGGTCCCGACCTCGCTGCATCGCGAGACGTAGGACCCAATTCGTATCGTCGGCCCGGGTCGGTCGGGCATGAGATGCGCTGCACTGGCTCATGCGCTCATCGTCGTCCTCGGTTGCGCTCCCTCGCGTCCGATGGCCCGACCGGCGGCGGCCGCCCCGGCTCCCCCCATTCCGCAGCGGGCCGGGGCGACCGGCCCGCTGCTTCGGGTCTGGAGATACGCGGCCATGAGGGGGCTGCCGAAGTCGGTCCGTCTCCGCTCACCCGACGGGGTCGAGATGTCACTCCCTTGCGTCCCCGTCGACTGGGGCAGGCAGGGGTGGCAGTGCAGTCCCTGGCGAGAGTGGGACCGGGGCCCGGGCACCTACCTTTTCGAGGCTCGCAGCGAGGACGGCCGTCGCGTGAGCACGCCCATCGAGCTCGATGGGAGCGAGTGGGAGGTCACGGTCGAGCTGCTGACCGAGAGCGGCATGCTGCATTCGACGAACGTGGTGCTTCACCGACCGTGGTCGGGGGTCGAGCTGGTCCGTGGTCCCAACAGGTTCGAGCTCCGGAACCACACGACGGAGCCGCTCGAGCTCCGGGGCTACGGCGTCGTCCCCGGTAGGGCGATCCACATCGGAGAGCGGGGCGCCCTCACGCACGCACCGCCCGGGTGGCTGATGTGCGCCATGGGCCGCCACGACTTCCGAGTCGAAGCGGGCCAGCCGAGGGAGGTCTCCGTCCAGCTGCGCTTCGCTGGGCCGGGAGTGTACGAGGTACGAGTGAGCGGACCTCGGCTCCATCCGAGGCTCGGTCTGGCCATCGATCAGGAGGCCAGACTCCGCGTGACCGTCGGGACGGAGGAAGCTGCGACTCGCGGTCTGTTCACCGAACGGGTCTGGCGTCCGATCGTGCGCCATCGCTTCGAGGTGCGGAACCGGCCCGAAACTCGTCATCGATTGGTTGGCGGACCATATCGCCCTGGACGGTAGCGCAGCCGAACATGCCCACCGCAAACACCCGCACCCGAGGCGCGATGGCCGTCGACATTCCTGAGCTGGTGTCGCGGCCCCAGCGCAGCGTACTCGGGTCAGTCCGACGGCATGTCGAACGCCTGCGTTTCTAGTGGGTTTCGTCCCACGAAACGTCACACCCAGCGAGTAGGTTCGATGCTCGAAGGGGAACGACATGGGAGCAGCGATTGCGCTCGTACGCGAGCATCACGAGACCTATCG
>JAEPMI010000015.1:82500-348503 GCA_017644045.1 Deltaproteobacteria bacterium | reverse complement strand
ACCCCGGGCACCGTCGCCGTGCCCCTCGCTTCATAGAAATCAACTCACCCGTGTCTCAAACTCGTTGACACATTCCGTGACAGCTCGCGAATGAAGTCATCAACCGAACCAACTCTGCTTCCATCAATCCGAAGCCGCATGGCCCCTCGTATACCCGAGTCTCGCGAGCCGGTGGTGCTACTCGCTGCACAGCGGGGCGAGGTAGGTGAGGTCGTGCCGCCGAGGATGCGCGGAGATGAAGTCGAAGACGGGGCCGCTGGCGTCGAGCTGCTCGTCGAGGGCGGCGACGGTCTCCGCCGGACCGGCGACGAGCGCGCCCCTGAGCAGCGCGAGCGGACCGTCCACAGCGAACGCGGCCCAGTGGGCGCGGGCGGCGCTGCGTCGGTACTCGCAGTCCTCGGCTTCGCTCATGGGGAGGTCGTCGCAGGGGGAGCGATCGGAGTCGAGGAGCTCGTAGTCCTCGGGACCGATGGTCAGGCCCTCGCTCTCGAAGCGGCGCGTGAGCTCGGCTCGCCAGACGTCGACGCCGCGCATGCCGAGGGCGCGGCCGATGTCGCAGGCGGCTGGATGTGCGCCGCCGTCGGCGCGTGAGTGCATGAGCTCCCACGAGAAACCGATGGCCATGTCGACGAGCTCGTCGATGTCGTGCTCCGAGATGTCGGGCTCGCGGAGCGAAGAGGCCACGCCGCGGAGCCTCTCGACGAGGCGCGATCCCTCTTCATCCAGGGCGAAGGCGATGAGGTCCACGGCGACGGCGAGGTCCGCGGGAGTCGCCTCGGCGGCGACGGACTCGGAGAGCTCGCCCGAGTCGTGGCGCCCCTGGTACGCGACCAAGAGCGCGGCGGAGGTGACGGCGGCCGAGCGCGCGTCGTCGGCACCGCCCGTGTCCTCGGGCTCCGGCGCCGGTTCCGGCGAGCTGCAGGCGACGAGCGCGAAGGCGAGGAGCAGGCGCATGACCCGAGGATGCGCCACCGAGCGAACGAACGACAGGCCCGCTTTACGGTGTCGGCGGCTCGACTATGATCGGCCCTGCATGGACCGCGAACGGCTGCGCTCGTTTCTGAAGGACCCGGGGAAGACCTGGCGGTGGAACCGCGGCGAGGTCGATGGCTACCGCGGGGTCGAGCTGCGCGGTGACACGCTGCGCTGGTTCACGTGGTCGCACGACATCGCGGAGGGCGACGGCGGCGCGACCGACGAGCACACGCAGTCGGTGGCGGAGTTCCTCGCGAGCGGCCCGCCCATCGCGGTACCGCCGAACGTGGTCGCCACGGTGAAAGCGCACCTGGAGCAGCGCGGTGGGTGACCGCTTCCTGAACCGGCGCCGCAAGCGTCACCTCGAGAAGTGGGGCGTGAAAGAGACGGCGCGCGAGGTGGTCTTCGCGCGCACGAGCGACGACTGGGCCATCGCCCTCTCCCGCTACGGCTCGCGCGTGGCGCAGCGCTACCCGGTGATCCTCTGCCACGGGCTCGCGGCCAACCGCCACGCCTGGGACATCGACGCGGAACGCTCCCTCGCGCAGCACCTGGTCGACGCGGGCTTCGACGTGTTCGCGCTCGAGCTGCGTGGCCACGGTCGCAGCGAGAAGCCGCCCTTCGGGAAGAAGAAGTACGCCTGGTCCTTCTTCGACTACGTGCTGAAGGACGGGCCCGCGGCGATCGACGAGGTCCTACGCACGACCGGCGCCAGGAAGGTGCACTGGGTCGGCCACTCGATGGGCGGGATCCTGCTGCTCGCGATGCTCGCGTTCGGCGAAGAGCGCATCGCGAGTGGGACGACCATCGGCTCGTCGCTCGACTACAGCAACACGGGCTCGGCGTTCGAGGGGCTCATCAAGCTGCTGCCGCTCACGCGCTTCTTGAACCCGGTACCGCTCGGGCCCTTCGCGGCGGCGATGGCGCCCTCGGCGCTGGCCTTCGACAACCCCATCGACCGCTTCAACGTCTACCCGCCGAACATCGATCGCGGACTCTACCGGAAGCTGACCGCGGTGGGCTTCCACCCGATCCCGCGCGGCGTGCTCCGTGATCTCGCGGGCGGCTTCCGCAGCGGCGGGCTCTGTCTCCCGGACGGCTCGATGTGCGTGAAGCTGCTGCCGACCACGGTGCCGGTGCTGTCCGTCGCGGGCACCGAGGACCTGCAGTGCAGCCCGACGGCGGCGCGCCGGCACGGCACGGACCATGCGGTCTTCGGCAGGGTGCACGGGACCGAAGAAGAGTACGGACACTTCGATCTGATCGTGGGCGACCGCGCGCGGACCGAAGTCTGGCCGACGCTCACCCAGTGGCTCGAAGACCAGGACGACGGCTGAGCCCCACCTAGGGAAGCGGGATGCGCTCGTCTTCGTCGCCGGGGACCTTCGGGAAGCGGCTGACGTCGTCCTCGCGCCACTGACGCTTCGCTTCTTCGATCGCCTCCTTGGTGGAGGAGACGAAGTTCCACTCGATGTGGCGCTGCCCGACGGGCTCGCCGCCGACCAGCGCGAGCACGGCGGACTCGGTCGCGTGCGCGCTCACCGGGCCAGGCTCGAGCACGAGCATGGTGCCGGTGCTCGCGTCTTCGCCGCCGCAGTGAACGGCGCCGGACACGACATAGAGCGCGCGCTCGGAGACGTGGTCGGGGAGCTCGACGGTGGCGCCCGCCTCGAGCTCGTAGACGACGTAGAGCAACTCCGACGCGGCGCGAACGGGTGACGCGTGATCGCCCAGCGTTCCCGCGACCAGGGTCCAGCTCACGCCCTCGCCCGCGCCCTTCGGGATCTCGGTCGCGGGGACGTGCTGGAAGAAGGGGTCGGAGTCCTGCGCGTCGTCGGGGAGCGCGACCCACGCTTGCAGACCGTGCATCGGCTTGGGCTTGCCCTCGAGGCGCTCGGGTGAGCGCTCCGAATGCACGATGCCGCGGCCGGCGTGCATCCAGTTGACGGCGCCCGGCTCGATCTCGAGCGCGGAACCGAGGCTGTCGCGGTGCATCACGCCGCCCTCGAAGAGGTAGGAGATGGTCGCCAGGTGGATGTGCGGGTGCGGCCGCACGTCCATCGCCTGGTCCGGGCCGAGCGTGGCGGGGCCGAAGTGGTCGAGGAAGACGAAGGGCCCGACCATGCGCCGCTTGGCCGAGGGCAGGACGCGGCGCACGTCGAAGCCGCCGAGGTTGCGGGGGCGACCGTCGATGCGGAGCTGCACGCGGCCTTCGGTGTCCTTGTCGCAGACGGGCTCGTGGGAGGATCGCCAGGTCATGGCTCGGAGAGTCGCCCATCGCCGGGCCGCGTAACAGAGAGGTGGGCAGGTGTGTTATCTGGCGGGCTCGAACGGGAGCAGCACGATGACGATTTTGATGGATGGCAAGGTGGCGATCGTGACCGGCGGCAGCCGGGGGATCGGCAAGGCGATCGCGCAGGAGCTGGCAGCGGCCGGCGCGAAGGTGGTCATCGCCTCGCGGAAGATGCCGGGGCTCGAAGAAGCGAAGGCCGACATCGAGAAGGCCGTGGAAGGCGCCGAGGTGCACCCCATCGCGTGCCACACGGGCTCGGACGAGGCGGTCGAGGAGATGCTCGCCGGCGCCATCGAGCGCTTCGGGCAGGTGGACGCGCTGGTGAACAACGCGGCGACCAACCCCTACTTCGGCCCGCTGATGAACGTCGAGTGGGGCGCGTGGAAGAAGACCTTCGAGGTGAACGTCGAGGGCTACTTCCGGTGCGCGCGAGCGGTGGCCAAGCACCTGATGGAGCGGAAGGCGCCGGGCTCGATCGTGAACGTCACCAGCGTGCTCGGCCAGATGGCGGCCCCGCTCCAGGGGGTGTACGGCATGAGCAAGGCGGCGGTGATCTCGCTGACCCAGACCATGGCGGCCGAGCTCGGACCGCGCGGGGTGCGCAGCAACGCCATCGCGCCGGGGCTGGTGAAGACCCGCTTCGCCCAAGCGCTGACGAGCAACCCGGAGATCAGCCAGATGGTGCTCGATCGGACCACGCTCAAGCGCCTCGGCGAGCCGGAAGACATCGCTGGAGCGGCCTTGTATCTGGCGAGCGATGCGTCGTCGTACGTGAATGGCCACGTGTTGGTGGTCGACGGCGGCTGGACCTCGACCTGAGCCACCCTCGGCTGATAGGCTCGTAGGTCATGGGTGACGACCGCTCGGACGACGGTGGGGAGCAGAAGGGCAAGACCCACCGGGGCTTCGCCACGCCAGGGATCGGAGAGAGCAGCGGCTTCGACGACAAGACCGTCGCGGACCCGCCGCGGGCGCAGCTCGCGCCGCGCGGGCCGGACGAGAGCGGCGAGCTCTATCTGCCGCCCGGCTCGACCAAGAAGCACGACGACCAGCCGCTCGTGGAGATCGAGGTCGTGCACCAGCACGGGCCGGCCCCGCGGATGCAGCAGCCGGCGCAGACGCTGGAGATCTGGACGCAGAACCGGATCTACACGATGGACCCGAGCAACATCTGCGTGGCCGTCACCGATCGGAAGAGCGGGCAGGACGACCTCGACCATCCCTTCCTCGGGTTCAAGCTCGTCGGCGGCCAGCACCGCGACGGCGAGACCTTCGAGCTGAGCTACCCCTACCCGCGGCCGGGCACCGAGGCGGTGTTCGAGCACCCGTCGTCGAGCCGGGGGAACTTCTCGCGCACCAGCACGGTGACCCGGGTCGTACTGCGGATGCATGTCGTGACCGTGGCGCAGCAGCGCGTGGTGCCGACGTGGACCGACATCACGAAGAGCGAAATCGCCATCCCACCCGAGTAGCGATCAAGACGACAGCGGCGACGCGTCACCCCTGCTTTCTAGGGCGATGCGACCTTAAGAAGACGATCGTCCCCGTGGTTTTGGGCCTTGGCCCCCCGCCATCCCGCCCGAGTAGCGATTAAGACGACAGCGGCGACGCGTCACCCCTGCTTTCTAGGGCGATGCGACCCGATCGTCCCCGTGGTTTGGGGGCCCCGCCTTGGGCGAAGAGCTAGTTCAGGGGGCCGGTGGTGGCGGTGGTGGCAGTGGCGAGGGTGCCGGTGGCGAGGAGGGTGATGACGGCTTCGATGTCGGGGTGGAGGGTGCGGTCGCCGTCGAGTGGGGGGACGACTTCGCGGATGCAGGCGTGGGCGGCTTGGACGCCGGCCGCGGGCTTGAGGGGCTTGCGGAGGTCGATGCCTTGGGCGGCGACGAGGGCTTCGATGGCGAGCACGGTGCGGACGTGGATGACGACCTGGGCGGTCTTGCGGGCGGAGATGCTGCCCATGGAGACGTGGTCTTCCTTGCCGGCGCTCGAGGGGATGGAGTCGACGCTGCTCGGGTGACTGAGCACCCGGTTCTCGGCGACCAGCGCGGCGGCGGTGACCTGGGCCATCATGAAGCCGCTGTCCAGACCGGAGCGGGTCCCGAGGAAGGGCGGCAGACCGCTCGACATGGCGGGGTTCACGAGCTGCTCGATGCGGCGCTCGGCGACGTTCGCGAGCTCGGCGACGGCCATGGTCGCGGTGTCGAGCGCGATGGCCAGCGGCTGACCGTGGAAGTTGCCGCCGCTGATCACGTCGGCGCCGCCCTCGTCCTTCACGAAGATCAGCGGGTTGTCGGTCGCGGCGACCATCTCGCGCTCGAGCACCTGCCGCGCGAAGGCCAACGCGTCGCGGCTCGCCCCGTGCACCTGCGGCATGCAGCGCAGCGAGTACGGGTCCTGGACCTTGTGGCAGTCCCGGTGGCTCTCCATGATCTCGCTGCCCTCGAGCAACGCCCGGAGGTTGGCCGCGCTCGCCGCCTGCCCCGGATGCGGCCGCACCGACTCGATGCGCTCGTCGAAGGGTCGCTTCGATCCCTCGAGCGCCTCGAGGCTCATCGAGCCGACGATGTCCGCCTCTCGGCACAGCCGCTCGCCCTCGAGCACGGCGAGCGATCCCACCGCGAGCATCATCTGGGTGCCGTTGATGAGCGCCAGCCCTTCCTTCGCCTTCAGGCGAATGGGCTCGATGCCCGCCTGCGCGAGGGCCTCGGCGCCCGGGACTCGTCGGTCCCCGTCGGCACCGGCGATATCCGCCTCGCCCTCCCCGATCAGAACGAGCGCGAGATGCGCCAGCGGCGCGAGGTCTCCCGACGCACCGACCGAGCCCTGCGCGGGGATCCGCGGGCGAATGTCCGCATCCAGCAGCTGGATGAGCCGCTCGATGACCACGGGCCGTACGCCGGAGCACCCGAGCGCGAGCACCTGGGCACGCAGCGCGATCATCGCCCGCACCGCCGGCGCCGGCAGATCCGGCCCGACGCCGACCGCGTGGCTCCGCAGCAGGTTGTGCTGGAGCGTCTCGATCTCCGCCGCGTCGATGCGGGTCTCCGCGAGCGCGCCGAAGCCGGTGTTCACGCCGTAGACGTTGGGCGCCGCGTCGCCGGCCTCAGCCAGCTCGGCCACGAAGGCGCGGGCCTTCTCCACCTTCGCTCGGGCCTCGTCGCCGAGCTCCAGCCGAGCCTTCCGGCGCGCGAGCGCCTCCAGGTCTTCGAGGGTCCAGGGCTGGCCGAGGGTCACACGCGCGGTGGGGTTGGGGTCGATGTCGGTCACCGGCGGACCATCCCGGCCCCGACGGAGCCGGTCAAGCAGACCCCGCCCGCGCCGTGAGCCCCCTCCCGGAACCCCAAAAAAACCGGGTCCCGACCCGATTCTCGTGGTTCAAAGGAGGCGGCTGCGCTGGTATGGTCGCCGCCCGGGCCCTTCCGCCCGCGGGCGCCCGAACCGCGCCCGATCCGCGCTCTGGCGCGAATCCGTGATGGCGAAGCCACCCACCCCTCCACCCTACAGCCCCCCGGCCCCCCCGGCCGCGAGCGCGAAGACCGAAGCCGGCGCCGAGCTCGGCGATCCCACGTGGCGGCTGGAGATGCTCTCTCAGGAGGCGGACGCGGAGACCGATCGCGGTCGCGAAGCCGTGCTCCGGTGGGGGATCGGTCAGCTCTACGAGCAGCTCGAGCAGCCCACCGACGCGGTGAAGAGCTACCTGGCGGCCTACAACCTCGCGCCGGGTTATCTCCCGCCGCTCCGAGCGCTGATCCGCCTCTTCGAACGGCGGCGTTCCTTCAACAACCTCTCGCGCCTCTACGACGCCGCCGTCCGCAGCGCGACCGAGCCCTCCGACCGCGGCTCCGCCCTCCTCGACCACGCCATTCACGTCGAGGTGCGCGAGGAGGACGCCGAGCGCTCCCTCGAGATGCTCAAGCAGGCGGCCGCGCAGGCGCCGGAGAGCGCCCAGATCGCGTTGGCCCTCGAGCGCGCCGCGCGGAAGGCCCAGGACCCGCTGGCGTCGCGGGCCGCGCTCCAGCTCCGCGCCCGGACCACCCGTGACCCGGTCCTCCGGGCGCTCCTGCTCCACGAGCTCGCCGACGCCAAGGAGGCCGACGGTGACCACGAGGGCGCGAACGCCGCGCTCGAAGAGGCCGCCGCCCTCCCCGCCGCGCGCTGGCGCACCTTCGCCGCCATGGAGCGCATCGGCCGCCAGCGGGAAGACTCCGAGCTGATCGTCCGTGGCCTGCAGGGGATGGCCGAGCTCGCCCTGACCGAGCAGGCCGAAGGCACCGAAGGCTCGGGCGCGTTCTCGGTCGAGCGCTTCGCCGACGAGGCCCGCGCGAGCGGCGCCGCCGCCGCCAAGCTCCACGAGGCCGCCCTCCACGCCCAGGACGAGCTCGGTGACGCGCCGCGCGCCGCCGCCTTGCTCAAGCGGGCCCTCGAGATCCTGCCGGGCGACGTCTTCCTCCGCCGCGCGCTGCTCGGCGCCGCCCGTCGAGCCGGCGACGTCGAAGCCGTTCGCGCCGAGGCGAAGCCGCTCCTCGAGGGCGACCTCCCGCCGGAGGCCATCGCCCCGCTGCTGCACGAGGTGGCGCTCGCGTCCCGCGCGACCGACCCCGCCGCCGCCTACGAAGCGCTCGCTGGCGCGTTGCAGCGCATGCCCGGCTCCCCGGCCCTGCGCGCGACCCGTGACGCCTGGCGTCTCGAAGACGGCGCGGACCCCGAGTCGGTGCAGCTCTGGGTCGCGGCGCTCGAGGCCGAGGCCAAGGCCGGTGGCGAGGCAGGCGCGCTGAGCGGCTGGCGCGCGGCGACCCTCGCGTCTCGACGGCTGGCCGACTTCGGTCGGGCGAAGACCGCGTTCGAAGCGGCGACCCTCGCGGCCGAGCAGTCGAACCCGGTGCTCCGCGACTTCTACGAGGAAGCGCTCCGCCACGGCGCGCTCGACGCGGCGCTCGGCTCCCTCGAGGCGCTGCTCGCGCGGGACCTCGAGCCCGAAGAGCGCTCTTCGCTCCTCGCCGACCGCGTTCGTCTGCACGCGGCGAAGGGCGACCCGGAAGAAGCCACCATGGCGCTCAAGCAAGCGCTCATGGACAACACCGCCGCCGGGTGGGCGCCGATGCTGGCGCGCATCGCGGCCGCCGAGGCGGGCGACATGCCCCTCCTCGCGCGGGCCCACCGCGCGCTCGCCGAGCGGGCGGACGACGACATCACGGCGGCGAGCCACTTCGCCGCGAGCGCTCGCGCCACCGCGCGCTCGGGCGACGCCGAGACCGCCATCGCCGCGCTCCGTGCCGCGCTCGACCGCGCGCCGGGCCATCGCTACGCGGTCTCGCTCCTCGAAGAGCTGCTCCGCGCGACGGGCCGCGGCGACGAGGTGGTCAAGCTCCTCCGCGAAGCCGCCGACGCGCAGGCCGGGCCTCGCGGCGCGATGACCTCGCTGCTCCTGGCCGGCGCCGCCGCGGAGGCCAGCGGCGACCTCGACACCGCCGCCGACACCTACGAGCAGGCCGCCGACCGCGACCCGAACTCGGTCTCGCCGCTCCACGCGCTGGCGCGCATCGCCCGCGAGCGCGGCGACGAAGCGCTCCTCCTCCGCGCGCAGGAAGCGCTCTCGCAGCGCGAGCTCGCGGTCACCGAGACCGCCGGCATGGCGACGCTCGAGCTCGGCGAGCACTACGTCTTCGGCTCGCGCCAGCCCTCCATCGCGGAGGCGCCGCTGCGCCAGGCCATGGCGTCGGACTCGGTCGCGCTCGAAGCGGCCGTGGCGCTGATGCTCGCGAGCGAGGACACGCTCGACCCGGGCGTCCGCCTCAACGCGCTCGAGAAGCTGATGGAGCTCGCGCCCGAGGCCACCGCGCCGCTTCGCCGCGAGCACGGCACGACCGCCGCGGTGGGCAACGTGGACGCCGCCGCCGCGGAGCAGTCGGTGCAATCCTTCGCCGACGAGGAAGGCGACTTCACCGATCGCTGGGCGCTGCTGATGCGACTCTGGCTCGCGCCGGACGCGAGCCAGCGCGCGGACGCCTACCTCGAGCTCTCGCAGCTCACCGCCGACCGAAAGGCGAGCGACGCGCTCTTGCTCCACTCGCTCCGCGCCGCCGTGGTCGCGCGCGGCGCGGACGCGATGACCGATGCGTTCCTCTGGGCGCAGGAGCTCGCCGGTGATGGCGACGCGGACTCGATCGGCATCGCCGCGGCGGTGGCGCTCGACGAGGCCCTCCAGCCCGGCGATGACGCGGACGCCCGCGCCGACGCGCTCCGAGCGCGAGCGATGCACGCATCGCCCGACACCCGCTCGGCGCTACGAGCCGCCGCCGGTCGCGCGATGGCCGAGGCCCGGCGCAGCGAAGCGGTGACCTTGCTCCGCGCGGCGGTGCGCGAGGAGCCCGCCGACCTCGCGAGCTGGGAGGCGCTCCGCGTCGCTGCCCGCGACGACGGCGCCTGGGACGACGTGGTCGAAGCCTGCGACGTGCTCGCCGCGGCGATCGACGGACCGGCCCGCGCCGAGCTCCTCGAAGAGGCCGGCGCGGTCCTGATGGATCACCTGGGCAGCGACGAGGAAGCCGAGCGCCGGCTGCGCAAGGTCTTCGACGCGCACCCCGAACGGCCGAACGCCTACCACCGCCTCCACGACCTCGTGGCCGAGCGCGGCGACACCCAGCTGATCCTCGACATCGTCTCGCGGCGCATCGACGCGATCGACGACGGCGACCAACTCGAGCGCCTCTTCTACGAGATGGCCCGCATCCACCGCGCGAACGGCGCGATGGACCGCGCGCTCGAGGCGCTCGAGAACCTCTACATGCTCGACGACGAGCACGTCGGTGGTCTGGCCCTCGCGGTCGAGATCCACGTCAGCCGCGAGGAGTGGCGCGAGGCCGTCGACAGCCTCCGGGTCATCGCGCACGCCGATGTGCCCGCGAAGCAGAAGCGCATCTCGCTCCTCGGCGCGTCGGACTTCCTCGACCAGAAGCTCGGCGACGCCAAGGGCGCGCTCGAAGCGCTGAGCGAGATCGTCGAGCTCGGGCTCGGCGACGCCACGGTGCACGCACGCCGCGCGGACGTCGCGGAGCGCGCCGGCGACCCCGCCACCGCAGCCCAGGCGTTGCTCGACGCCGCCGAGTCCTCGACCGGCCCCGCCCGCGGCAGCTTCCTCCGGCGCGCCGGTGCCCACCTGCGCGCGACCGGCGACACGAACGGCGCCCTGCTCGCCTACCGGCAGGCGCTCTCGGTCGATCCCATCGACGCCGAGGCCGCGACCGCGGTCGCGGAGCTCCTGCCCGACCCGGGCATGCGCCAGTCGCACGGCGCCAGCTACGAGGCGGCGGTCCGCGAGGTGCTGCGAGCGCAGCCCGTCGACGGAGACCTGATCCGCGAGCTCATGCACGCGGCCGAATGGCGCGACGACCGCGCGCTCGCCAAGGCCGCGCGTGAGGCGCTGGTCGTGCTGCGAGCCGCGACCGACGAAGAGAAGGGGCGGCGCGAGGAAACGACCGCGATCATGTCGCGGCGCCCGAAGCGCGTGCTGACGCGGAGCGACTTCGCCTCCGTCGCCGCGCCCGGTGACGACCCGGCGCTGCACGAGCTCCTGATCCACGTGGAGGACGCGCTCGACTCCCTCGATGGTGTCGAGCCGGTGCTCTTCGGGGTGACCAAGAGCGACATGGTCTCCGCCCGCAAGCCGCACGAGGTGCGCGACGAGGTCTTCGAGGTCGCCCGATTCTTCACCCTCGAGCCCGGCGAGCTCTACCACGGCGGCAACACGCCCGACCGGGTCGCCACCCTGCCCGGCAAGAAGGAGCGCATCGACTTCGTGGTGGCCGGCGAGCTGGAGCGCACGCCGCTCCAGCCGGAGGTTCGCTTCAAGCTCGGAATGCACGCGATGGCGACCGCTCGCCATACACGCTTCCTGCTCCGTCACGCCCCGCTGCAGGCCGCCGCGCTGGTGCAGGCCGCGGCGGCGGCCGCCGAGACGCCGCTCGCGGGGAGCAAGCCGCTGCCCGGGGTGAACGCCTGGACGAAGGCGCTGCAGAAGCCGATGTCGCGACGGACCCGCAAGGCCATCGCGCAGGTCGCGCCGACCGTGTCGCCGGACTCGGCAGCGCGGCTCGAGGCGAGCATTCGTGCCGCGCGTCGCACGCTCTGCCGCGCGGGGCTGCTCGCGTGCATGGACCTCGAGACCGCGCTGGTCGCGGTCATGGACGAGCCGCCCAGCCTCGGCGCGGTGCGCGCCACGGAAGAGGCGGCGGACCTGGTGGCCTATTGGCTCTCCCCGGAGCTGATCGCCCTACGGAAGGAGCTCGGGCTCGTATGAGCGGCGGCGACGACGACTTCGAGGACTTCGGAGACCTCGACCTCGACCTGGAGGACGCGCTCGACGCGTGGGAGCAGGAGATCGAGAAGGACGGGACCATCTCGGCCGAGTCCTCGCCGATGCCCCAGCACAGCGAGCCGCCGAAGGCCCCGGACAAGCCGGCGGAGGCCGCGCGCCCGCTCTACCGCCCCGACCCGGAGCTGATGGGGCGAAAGCCGGCGGCGATGCAGTCGCGTCGCGTCTCGAGCCCCGACGACTTCTCGTCCGACTTCGACGACGAGCAGGAGAGCACGCGCATCGCGTCGGTCCCGGCCGACCTGATGGCCGAGCTGCAGGCGCTCCGCGGCGAGGCGCCGGCGGAGCCCGAGGTGGCGCGCCCGCGCGCCAGCGAGCCGGAGCTCGAGCTCGAAGCGGTCGACCTGGACCTCGACGACTTCCTCGACGAGAACGACGAGGTCACCCGCGTCGGCTCCGTCGAAGACGACCTGACCTCGATGGAGCAGGAGCTCCTCGATCCCTTCGCGGACGAAGCGAGCGCCCCGGCGGCGGCGGCGGAGAAGCCGAGCGCCGAGTCGACCCTCGACGTCTCCATCGACGCGCTCGCGGGTGGAGACGACGTGGTCGCCTCGCCCGCGCCCGAGCAGCGAGTCACCCGACCGGCCGACGAGAGCGCGACGCCCGCGGTGCCCAAGCCCGCGGTGCCCAAGCCCGCCGCGCCGAAGCCGCGCGCCCCTGCCCTCTCCAAACCGGCGGTGCCCAAGCCGGCGGTGCCGAAGCCCGCGGTGCCGAAGCCCGCGATCCCCAGGCCGGCGGTCCCGCGGATCCCCAAGCCCACGCCGCGCGCCCAGGGGGACCGGCCTTCGATCCCGAGGCCCTCGATCCCGCGGCCGCCGAGCCGCGCGGGCTCGCCGCCCCGACCCCCGATCCCCGTTCCGAAGCCGCGGCGCCCCGGCGCGCCCCCACCGGTGGCGGGCGCGATCCCGAAGCCCGTAGCGCCCCCGAAGCCGGCCCGCGGATCGCTCGAGCGCGTCTCCACGATGGAGAAGCCGGCCGCGGCCCCGCCCGCCGAGCCGGAGTCGCCGATGCTCGCGCTCGACGAGCCGAGCCTCGACCTGCCGAAGGCGGAGCCGCCGGTGGATGCCGGCGACCGGCCGACGCCCACCCCCGACGACCTGAGCGACCGCCCCACCCCGGTGCCCGACGAGCTCGACCTCGACTTCGGCACGCCGAAGGTGGTCGAGGTGCCCGCGGACGAGCCGCGACTCTCCCTCGACGAGCCGGAGCTCGAGATCGGCGACGAGCCGGAGCTGGCGATCGGCGACGAGCCCGACCTCGAGATCGGCGACGAGCCGGACCTGGCGTTCGGCGACGACCTCGACCTGGACGACCCGGAGCCGATGGAGCTGCTCGTCGACGACGACGAGCCGCAGCCCACGGAGGGCGCGCCGAGCCAGCTCCTCGATCTGGTGCCGCCGGGTGAGAGCGACGCCCCGCCCAAGCCCGATCAGGGCGCCGCGACGGCGAAGCGCACGGTCGGCCAGCGCAAGCCCCGCAAGGAGCGCTACGCCTTCGTCGGCCACGACACCGACACGCGGCGCCGGCGCCGCCAGCTCCTGGAGAAGCTCGCGGAAGGTGCCGAGGGCATCCCGAAGGCGCGGCTCCTGGTCGCGGCCGCCGAGATCGCGGAGGCGCTCGGCGACATCGACGACGCCCGCAGCGCGATGGAGCAAGCCCGAGACCTCGACCCGAGCGACCTCGGCATCCTGCGTTGGTGGCGCCGCGACGCGGTCGCGCGCGGCGACTGGAGCGAGGTCGCCCGCCTGCTCGAAGAGGAGGCGAAGCTTCCGCTCTCCCCGGCCGACATGGACGCCTGCCTCACGCTCCTCGCCGAGGTTCGGCTGACCCAGCTGAACGACCCGACCGGTGCCGCCGAGGCCGCGCGAAAGGCGCGCGAGTCTCACGGGCCCTCGCTGGTCACGAGCCTGATCGGCGGCGAGGCGCTTCGCGGCGACGACCCGGTCACCGCGGCCGCCCAGCTGGTCACCGCCGGCATGGAGGACGACGCCGATCTCGAGATCGCCGTGCGCCTGCTCGCCGGTCGACTCCTCGAGCGGAGCGGCGAGCTCGACGCCGCCGCTCAGGCGTATGGAACGGCCGTCGCGCGAGCGCGCCGGCTCGAGCCCCTCATCGGCCTCGCGCGCACGTCCCCCAGCGCGTCGCGCCGACGGGACGCGCTGCGCGCGGCCGCCGAGTCCGTGTCCGCGAACCCGGCCTTCGCCGAGTGCCTCCGCCGGGCTGCGTCGCGCATCTGGCTCGCACACGGCGACGACCCGGCCGTCAGCGTGGCCACCCTCGAAGCGGCGCAGCGGCCCACCAGCCTCCGGCTGCAGGCGATGGCCGCGCAGCGTGCCGACGATCCGGAGACGCGCCGGCTGGCGCTCCACGCCCTCTCGGGCGCGAGCGGCGGCACGGTCCGCGCGTTGGCGCTCCTGGATCTGGCCGAGCTGCAGGCCGCAGGCGGCGAGCTCGACGCCGCGGACGAATCGCTCCGCGAGGCGGCGCTCGCCGACCCGAACCTCGACGCGGTGCAGGCAGTCCGTGAGGTGCTCGCGCGACGCGCGGGCGATCCCTCGCGGCTGGCCGCGGCGATCGAGAGCTCGGGGAACACGGGCCGCGGGGCCATCGAAGCGGCCGCCAAGCTCGCGTCGGCGCCGGAAGACCTGGCGAAGGAACGGCAGGAGCTCGTGGCCGCCGCCAACGAAGGCGCGCAGCCGATCATGGCGGACCTGCTGACGCTCGACGCAGCCGCCGAAGCGCACGACACCGACGCGGTGGTGGCGGGTCTGCAGCGGGAAGCGCAGCGGCTCGCGCCCGAGCGACGGCTGGGCGCGCTCCTGGCGCTCGCCGAGCGGAGCGACCCCCGCGCAGCGCTGACCCAGGCGAGCGAGGCGATGCCCGGTCGCCCCGGAGCGACGCGACCGCTCGCTCGACTCCTCGGCGAGAGCGACCCGGCCGCGGCCGGTGAGGCGTGGCTGACGGAAGCGGCGAACGCCATCGACGCGCGCGCCGCGCACGCGGCGACGGTCGCCGCACGCTACTTCGCGGAGGCGAACGCGGTCGCCGAAGCGCTGGGCGCGGCGCAGCAGGCGCTCGACGCCCTCCCCGGTCACGGGCCGGCGGCGTGGATCCTCGACGGCGACCTCGGGGCGGGCCTCGACGGCGAGTACCGGACCGCGCTCTTCGAGTCCCTCGGCGAGACGCTGGGCGCGGACGAAGCGCGGGCCTGGGCCTGGGCGCGTCGTGCGCTGCTCGGCGGCGAGGGCGCGAGCGAAGCGTGGGAGCGCGCCTCCGAGCTGCACCCGGACCCGGTCTGTGAAGAGCTCGCGCTGGGCTCGGGCGAAGGCGCCGCCGCGCAGGCCGCGCGCCTCGAAGAGCGGGCCACGCGGCAGCCGACGATGGCCCGCAGCACGCTCCTTCGGGCCGGGCTCGGCTACGAGCGGGGCGGCGAGCCCAAGCGGGCGGCGGCCATCTACGAGGGGCTCCTGAAGGACGGCCACGACCCGCTGGCGGACCGCGCGCTCGACCGAGCGCAGCTCGCGGCCGGGGACCTCGGAGCGATCACCTCCCGCCGCTTCGCCGCGGTGCGCGAGGCGGAGGGCACGCCCCGGGAGCTGGCGGCGCTCGAGGACCTCGCGCGCGTGGACCTGCATGGGGGTGGCGATCCGTCGAACGCCGCGCTGACGCTCCAGACGATCGTCAGCCAGAAGCCCGGGCACCTGCCTTCGCTCCGAGCGCTCGAGCGCTTCTACATGGACGGCGGCCGCGACCCCGAGCTGCGCGGCATCTGGGAGAGCATGGTCGCGCACATGCCCGACGCGATGGACCGACTCGGTCCGGCGCGACTCGCGGCTCACCTCAGGCTCGGCGAGGCCGAGGCGCCGGGCGACGCGGCCGACGCGCTCTGGGCGGAGCACGGCCAGCGGCTGCTCGAGGCGAGCGAGCCCACCGCCGATCGCATCTGGGTCGCGCGGCGAGTGTCGGCCACCCATCCAGACGCGGCGGTCCGAGGTCGTGCCTGGCTGGCGGAGGCGGACTCGCTCGCGGACGATGAGCGCGCCGCGGTGCTCCTCACCGGGCTGCCGGACATCGCCGCCGTCGAGGGGGCGCTCGAGCGCGCGGAACGCATCGAATCCGTGGCCGCTCGGCTGACCGAGCACCCGCTCCTTCCAGAAGCGGCCGCTCGCCAGCACGTCGAGTCGAACAGCCACGCCGCTGCCGCGGACGCCTATCGACGGGCGGCGGCGCAGACCAGCCTGCCCGCGCGGCGCATGCCCCTGCTCTACCTCGCGGGGCGGAGCTACGAAGCGGCAGAGCAGCGCGCGGAGGCGAAGGCGGCCTTCCTCGAGGCCTCGCAGATCGACGTGACCTACCACGACCTCTTCGAGCGCGTGCGGGACATGCTCGAGCAGGACGGAGACACGGCCGACCTCGCGGACCTCGCCGATCGGCGGCTCGCGGCCGGTGGCGACGCCACGGTCATGCGCTCGCTGCGCCGGACCCAGGCGGCGCTCAAGGCGACGATGGGCGACCGCGCCGGTGCACGCGACGCGCTGCGCGCTGCCCTCGAGCTCGATCCGCAGGACGTGGACGCGCTCCGGCGCCTCGCAGAGCTGAGCCTGCAGGACCAGGACTGGCGCGGCGCCGCGGAGGCCCTGATCCGCTTCGCGCGGCTGCGGCAGGATCGCGACGACCTGCGGTGGGTCTTCTTCACGCTCGGCGACATCTACCAGCGGCACATGCCGGACACCCGGCGCGCGGAGGCCGCCTATCGGCGCTGCCTCAAGCTCATCCCGGACGACCTCGAGGCCATGGACCGGCTGGCCCAGGTCTACGAGTCGGAGGCTGCGTTCGACAAGGCCGCGAAGGTCGTCGGCGCGCTGAGCAAGGCGGAGATCGATCCCGACGCGAAGCAGCAGCACCTGCTGCGGCTGGCACGGATGCACGAGCAGGCGGGCGACCTCCGCACCGCCGAGCGCGTGCTCGACACCGGGCGGAAGGCGAACCCGACCGACCTGGTGGTCCTCCGGGCGATGGCCGAGCTCTACCAGCGGCAGAACGCCGCCGGCGCGCAGTCGATGCACCTCAACCGGGCCATCGGCGACTTCCATCGGAGCCTCGAGAAGGACCTCACCAACCCCTTCGCCTGGGAGGGGCTCGCCGAGATGCACGAGTGGCGCGGCGAGAAGGACGCGGGCCGCGCGGTCGCGTCCGCGGCCGCCGCCGTCGGCATCATGGACGACGTCATCCTCGCGCGCCTCGACGCGAACGGCGCCGCGCCGGGCGTCGGCGCCGCCGCCGCCGACCCGCGGCTCCACGAGCACCTCGCGCCGCGCATGCTCAGCGCCGCGACCTTCGAGCTCTTCCGCCTCGGCGCCGAGATCTTCGACAAGGTGCTCCCCTTCGACTCCCGCGCCTGGAAGACCGAGAAGGTCGGGCGCGACCACCCGCTCCGCGTCGAGGCACTGCGGGTCGCGCAGTGGTTCGGCTACGGCGACGTGACCGTCCTGATCACCGACGTGGCGCCGCGCATCTGCGTGCCGGTGAGCGGTGATCCGCTGACCTTCGTGGTCGGCCGCGCGCTCTCGACGAGCACCGACGCGCACGAGCGAGCCTTCCTCTTCGCCCGCGCGACCAAGGTCGCCATCTCGGGCCTCTCGGTCGCCATGCGCACCCACCCCGGTCAGCTCGCGCTCTGCTTCGCGGGCCTCGCGAAGACCTACGACCCGATGTACACCCGGGCCGACTTGGACCGGCGCGAGCTGGAAGACTGGGCGCGCCGCGTTGGCAAGGCCATCCCTCGGAAGGTCCGGGACAACCTCGGCCCGGTCGCCATCGAGGTCGTCGCCTCGGCCAACTTCGACGCCAGCAGCCTCGGGCTGGCGGCCGCCGAGCTCGGCGACCGCGCGGCGCTCTTGGCGGTGGGCGCGGTCCCCGCGGCGACCCGTGCCCTCCTCGCGCTCGCCGACCTGCGCCCGGACGACGGCGCGTCGCCCAAGGACCGGGTGGCAGCGATGCGTCAGGTGCCGGAGGCCTGGGACCTGCTCCGCTTCGCCATCTCCGACGCCTACTTCGAGGCGCGCCGCCGGGCGGGCGCGGACCGCATGTGACCTGATGGAGTCGCAGATGCGCATCGGGCTCATCGGGCCCGCCGAGGACGCCAAGCCCTCGCTGCGCGAGGCCGCCGAGTTCCTGCTCGGCGACGCCGAGGTCGACCAGGCCATCTACCTCGGAGACGACGCGACCCTCGTCGAGATGACCAAGGAGTGGGCCCACGACCTGGCCAACGGTGACGGTCGCGACTTCCTCAGCCGGGCCGTGTCGGTCGCCGTGGATGGGTCCCCCGATCAGATCGAGGACTTCCTCGAGGCCGACGCGCAGATCCGCCGCATCTCCCGGCTGCGCACGCTGCCACCCGCGCCCTCGCGCGCGGTCGAGATGGTCGGCGACCGCATCGTGCTCGTCGTGCACGACAAGAAGGTGCTCGACGAAGAAGACATCGCGAACGCCGCGGTCATCGTCTACGGCCAGTCGAAGGAGGCGCTGCTCAAGCAGTTCGGCCACCGCTACTTCTTCACCCCCGGCCCGCTCCGCGAAGGCCGCGTCGGCATGCTCGAGCTCGACGACGAAGGGCGCATCGTCGCGCTGACCTTCGAGCCCTCCGGCAAGCCGGTGTGGCGCGAGGTCCTGCAGGGTCGCGGCGCCAAGCTCACGGTCTCGGGATGAGCACCATCGCGGTCTACGGCGGGTCCTTCGATCCGCCGCACGTGGCCCACGTGCTGGTCGCCTGCTGGGCGCGCGCGAGCGCCGGCGTCGACCGCGTGATCGTGGTGCCCGCCTGGAAGCACGTCTTCGGCAAGGGCTCGGCGCCGTTCGAGGATCGCGTGCACATGTGCGAGCTGGCGATGGCGACCCTCGAGGGCGTCGAGGTCAGCCGCATCGAGCGAACGCTCCAGGAGAGCCGCACGCTCCTCGTGCTCGAGGCGCTGCAGCAGGCGAACCCGGACGCGCAGCTCCGGCTGATCATCGGCAGCGACATCCTGCCCTCGACGCCTCGCTGGCACCGCTGGGACGCGATCCTCGAGCTGGCGCCACCGCTCCTGGTCGGCCGGCGCGGCTACCCGGTCGACGAGCGCGCGCTCGCCGAGCACGGCCTCGCCGAGCCCCCGCTCACGATGCCGGAGCTCAGCTCCACGGACGTGCGCCGGCGACTGCAGAACGGCGAGAGCGTCGAGGGTCGCGTGCCGCCCGAAGTCGCCGAGTACGCGCGGAGCCGGCGGCTATACTCCGCCGATGCCGAAGGATGAGCTGCTCCGGGTGTGTGTCGTCGGTCGCGGGCGAGTCGGCCGTGGCCTGATCGCGGGTCTCGCGCGGACCCACGACGCCGGGCTGACGGTCAGTCTCGCGGGCGCGCGACGGATGCCGCGACGGATGGACGTCGACGTCGTCGTGCTCGCGGTTCCGGACGGGACCATCGAGGCGGTCGCGCAGCGCGTGCTCGAGCGCGTGGACGGCGCGCCGGTCCTGCTGCACTGCGCGGGCGCGCTCGGGGTGGACGCGTACGGAGCCCTGCCGCGCGAGTTCCCGAAGGTCGCGTTCGGTGCGATGCACCCGTTGGTGAGCTTCGCCGATCCGAAGCGACCGCCGCCGCTCGCGGGCACCTGCTTCGCCGTGGCTGGACCGAAGCGCGCGCGGCTCGCCGCGGCTCGCATCGCGAAGGCGTGCGGCGCGACGCCGATGGGGCGCGGCACCGAGGGAGTGCACGGCGCGGCCTACCACGCGGCCGCCGCGCTCGTCGCGAACGGGGCGGCGGGTCTCGCGTTCGTGGGCGTCGGTCTGCTGCGCGAGCTCGGGCTCTCGAAGAAGGCGTCCGAGCGAGCGCTCGGCAGCCTGCTGCGCACCGTGGCCCACAACGTCGAGACCATCGGGGTCCCGGCGGCGCTCACCGGACCGGTGATGCGCGGCGACCAGGCGACGGTCACGCGGCATCGGCGCGCGCTTCGCCGAGGCACCGATCCGCGCAAGGCCTACGACGCGTTGGTGCCCGTGATCGAGCGGTGCGCGGCGGCGCTTCAGCGCAAGAGGAAGTAGACGAGCGCGAAGACGGCGACACAGCCGACGCCGAGGAGCACGTACCAGTTCGGCGTGAAGGGCTCCGGCGGCGGCGGAATGCTCGAGGGCTTCTTGGCGCGCGTCGACGGTCGCTGCGACTCGACCTTCGCGGGCTCGGGCGCCGGCTCGTCGACCGGCTCCGGCTCACTCGGCGGGACCACGAGGTCCTTCGGGAGCGACGGCGCCTTCGGCACGCTGAAGTCCGCGATGCCCTCGGCCATCGGCGGCGGCGCCGACGAGGGACCGAAGCTCGCGAAGTCCGCGCCCTCGTCGAGGTCCTTGGCGGCCTTCTCGTTGGCGCGGCGCATCGCGACGATCTGCTCGGCGAAGCGATCGGTCAGGAAGCTCGCGAAGCGGAGCGGCGACGCCATCAGGCGGTTCGCCATCGCGTACTCCTCGAGCGCGTCGAGCATGGCCATGGCGCTCTCGAAGCGGTCCGCGCGGTCGGCGGCGAGCGCGCGATCGAGGACCCGCTGCAGCGCGGGCTGGTCCGGCAGACCCCGGTCCGGGAGCTGCGGCACCTGGCCGGCGCGGGCCATGGCGAGCATCTCGTCTTCCGTGCCCTTGTAGAGGCGGCGACCGGCGCAGAGCTCCCAGAGCAGGATGCCCGCCGCGAAGACGTCCGCGCGCGCGTCGAGGTCTTCACCGCGCGCGTGCTCCGGAGACATGTAGGCGCTCTTGCCCGCGACGCGGGAGCGCGCGACCGCGCCGCCGTCGAGGTCGCCCTGCTGGAAGGCGCGCGCGATGCCGAAGTCGCAGAGCTTCACCTCGCCCTCGAAGGAGATGAGCACGTTCGAGGGCGAGACGTCGCGGTGGACGAGGCCGAGCTCGTTGCCCTCCTCGTCGCGGGCGCGGTGGGCGTAGTCGAGACCCTTGAGCGCGTCGCGAATGATCAGCAGCGCGTACTCGGCGGGGAGGCCGACCTTGTGCTTCGAGAGCTGACGCAGGAGCTGGTTGAGGTCGAAGCCCTCGACGTACTCCATCGCGATGAAGAGCCGGTCCTCGGCGCCCTCGTCGCGGCCGAGGTCGAAGACCTGCACGACGTTGGCGTGGCTGAGCTGGGCCGCGAGCTTGGCCTCGCGGGTGAGCATGTCGGCGAAGCGCTCGTCGCGCGAGAGGCGCGGGAGGATCTCCTTGATGACGCAGAGCCGCGCGCCCCCCAGGGAGTTGCGCATCCGGGCGAGGAAGATGTCCGCCATGCCGCCCCGACCGATGTGATCGAAGAGCACGTAGCGGCTCACCTCGCGCGGGAGCACCCCCACGCGCGCCGAATCGTCAGCCCCCCGAGAGCTCGGGTGGGCGCTGCTGGTCCCCGCCGCCTCCACGTCTACCGAACGGGCGTGATGCCACTCACTCCGCGGCTTCGCAACCGCTCACATGGTCGGAATCCGGCACGATGCGAATCTCGGTTCCTTCGCCCACCAGACGTAGGGCGGGAGCGTCGGTGTGGCGCCCCTCGAGCAGGACACCCGCGAGGGGCGCTTCGACCAGCCGGCCGACCACTCGACGCATCGGTCGGGCGCCCAGCTCCGGGTCGAAGCCACCCGCGTCGAGGAGCGCGTCGATGGCGCTCCGCTCCCAGCCGATCCGCACGCCGCGCTCCATGAGCCGCTCGGCCAGACCGGCCAGCATGCGGCGCGCGACCTCGGCGACCTCGTCACGCGCGAGCGGCGAGAAGACGAGGGGCTCGTCGATGCGGTTCCAGAGCTCGGGCGGCATCTGGGCCCGCGCCGCGGCCAGCACGCGCGCGCTCGCGGCGTCTTCGGGTGCCTCGCGGTCGCCGCCGAAGCCGATGCTCTTCTTCGGCGCCGGACCGTGCGCGCCGAGGTTCGAGGTCATCACGACGATGGCCTTGGTGAAGTCGACCGTGCGGCCCTTGCCGTCGGTGAGGCGGCCCTCGTCGAGGAGCGCCAGCAGCGCGAGCAGGACGTCCGGGTGCGCCTTCTCGATCTCGTCGAGGAGCACCAGCTGGTGCGGGCGACGACGCACGGCCTCGGTGAGCTGACCGCCAGCGTCGTGGCCGACGTAGCCCGGAGGCGCGCCGAGGATGCGGCTGACGGCGTGGCGCTCGCCGAGCTCCGACATGTCGATGCGGGTCATCGGGCTACCGGGGAAGTAGGTCTCGGCGATCGCCTCGGCGAGGAGGGTCTTGCCCACGCCGGTGGGCCCGAGAAAGAGGAAGGTGCCGAGCGGACGACGGCCCTTGAGACCGGCCGCGCCCTTGCGGAGCGCGTCGGCGACGCGGCGACGGATGGACTCGTGGCCCACGACGCGTTCGGCGAGGAGGCCCTCGAGGCGCATGAGGCGCTCGCCGTCCTTCTGGAGGAGACGCTCGGGCGCGAGCCCGGCCTGCTCGCCGACGACCGCGGCGATGCCCTTGGCGGTCACCGCGCGACCGCCACGACGCTTGGTGCGGGCGGCGGCGAGGTCGAGGGCGCTGATGGCCTTGTCCGGCAGGTGCCCTTCGCTGAGGAAGCGCGAGGTCAGGTGGATCGCGGCGTCGAGCGCGTCCTCCTGGATCGGGAGCCCGTGGTGGGCCTCGTAGCGTGGCGCGATGCCGGCGAGGATCGCCTTGCACGCCTCGACGCTGGGCTCGCCGACTCGGACCGGCGAGAAGCGACGAGCGAGCGCCGGGTCCTTCTCGAAGCGGAGGCGGTACTCGCGCTCGGTGGTCGCGCCGACGCAGGGCAGCTCGCCGCGGGCGAGCGCGGCCTTGAGCTCGTGGGCGAGGTCGTCGGGGCCGCCGTCGCCGCCCACGATGCCGTGGATCTCGTCGATGAAGAGCACGACGCGCCCTTCGGAGCGGGTGACCTCTTCGCGGAGTCGCTTGATGCGCTCGGCGAGCGCGCCGCGCACGCCGGTGCCGGTGACCAGACCGCCCGCCGACACCTCGACCAGGATGGTCTCGTCGAGGCCGGCGCAGCCCTCACCATCGGCGATCCGCTGAGCGAGGCCCTCGACGATGGCGGTCTTGCCCACGCCGGGCGGACCGACGAGGACCGGGTTGTTGGCCCGGCGGCGCGCGAGGATGTCGAGGAGCTGCTCGATCTCGTGCTCGCGGCCGATGACCGGGTCGAGCGCGCCGTCGACGGCCAGCGCGCTGAGGTTGCGGCCGAGCTGGGTCAGCAGCGGGAAGCGGCGGGGATCGAGATGGAGGCGCGGGATGCCGTCGGAGCTGGGCTCGCTGGTCGGCGGCGGGACCTCCGGGGCGGCCGCGGGCGGCGGGACCTGCGCGGGCGCGTCCCCACGACGGGCGGCCGGTCGCTGGGAGCCTCGGCGCTTGTTGCGCGGCGGCGCGCTCTGGGTCGGCGTGGGTCGCTTGCGGCGCGGCGGCTGACGCCAGTCGCGGCTGGCCTGCACGGGACGGGGCTTGGCCACCTCGCTCGTGGGCGTGCCGGTGATGCCTTCGAGGAGCCGCGCGTGCACGCGGGCGGGGCCGGCGCCCATCTTCTGGAGGCTGCGGTGGCCGGCGGTGCGCGCATCACGGGTGATGGCGAGGAGCAGGTGGAGCGCCGAGGGCTCGGAGCCGAGCTCGCGGGCGATCTGCTGCGAGCGTTCGAGGGTCCGGTCCAACGTGGAGGCCGGCTCGGCGTCCACGACTCGCAGGGCATTGAGCAGATCGGTCTCGCGGACCCCCTGCCCGCTGAGGAGCTCACCCTCCGGGCCACCGCCCTGGAGCATGACCAAGAGAAGATGTGCCGTGCTCGGTCGCTGCCCGCGCCGCTGCGCCGCCCGGCGCGCTCGGGCTACGAGACCGTTCAGACTGGACCCCGCGTTCATCGTGCCTCCCGGTGCCATGTCGCCCGGGTCGGAGCGAGAGGGAGCGCAATTGCTCCGTCGATCCGGCCCTTTGGCACCTGCCTGGGACTAACGTGGGAAGGCCCCGTCGCCCAAGTTTCTGGCGAGGTTCGGGCGACCCGAGCGGCATTTTGAATGGCGGGGGGACTCGGTCGTCCAAGGGCCCCGGATGGAGAGCGCGGCCGGGATCTGGTAGTTTCGCGGCCGCACGAGGTCCCTGAACGGGGCCGGTGGTGTGGAAGACACGGAGAGGACGACGATGTTGAAGAGGTTCCGAGACGCGCGCTTTGGCCCCTGGCTGATGGCCACGGCTGCGCTGACGCTGGTCGTCGGCGCGAGCGGATACGCGGTGACGACCCCCACGGCAGAGGCCCAGCGCCTGCGCGCCCAGGTCTTCATCACCCAGAACCGAATCCCCCGGCGGCTCACCGAGCGCGGTCTGATCCGCTTCGCGCGCAGCCACCGCGCCCGTCGTCTGCGTGAGACCACCGAGGAGCCGATCCCGGATCGGAAGTGGAAGGCCGAGATGGTCGTCAGCTTCAACCGACCGGTCGGCGACCTCGAGTTCCAGGGCCTCTTCTACGACATGGAAGGCGGCGCGCGCCGCTTCATCGGGCCGCCCATGAGCGTGTTCGTGAACAACCGGGACGAGAAGACCTTCGTCCAGCGGCTCCGCCTCGAGCGGCCGCAGTTCAAGCCCAACAACCGCTACGAGATCGTGATCACGGTCCGTCGCAACGAAGTGGGCCGCGCCCGCTTCGAGACGACCGGAGAGCGCGTCCAGCACTCCGGCGAAGTGACGTTCTAGCAGGGGGTTTGATGCAAACCCCCGCCTTGCTCGGGCCAAGCCCGAGACTACGGCTCCCCCGACTCCGGCCGCTCCGCGGCCCCCGCTTCGCTCGGGCACTCGGCCTTCGGCCTCGTGGGGTCCTTCTGTGACTCGCGTCGCCGCCCTGGTCCTCACTCTGGCGGCGAGTCTGACCGCCCGCGCGGACGAAGGCCCCGCGCGGGCTCGCGAGTGGCTCATCCCCGAGACCCCCGCCGCGCGCGGGGGCATCGACGTCGAAGGCGCGGCCCTCCCCGGCTCGAGCGGGTGGGGCTTCGTCGATCTGGAGGCCGACGATCCGAGCGGGTTCATGGCCCGCGCCGAGCTCGGCAAGGAGCTCTGGCGCGCCGAGCACTCGCTTCGGACCTTCGGCACCCTGGCGCTCGGGTGGCGATGGAAGCGTCCCTTCGAGACCGGCGTGACGGCAGTGATGGTCAACGAGCCCACGACGGATCCGGCCGCGGGTGGCGCCGGCTTCTACCTGGGCGCCGGCCGACCCGAGGGCGTGCGCGCCAACCTGATCCTGGCCAACGTCTTCGGTGGCTACACCCAATCGATCGTGCTCGGCTACGAGCTGCAGCTCCCGATCCTGGTGCGCCCGCGCGTTCGAATCGCGCTTCGTGGTCGCGGCTTCTTCGCGAGCCCCGGCCCGCACACCTCCGTGCACCGCGTGTCCCTGCAGTGCCTGATCGACCAACGCTGGGCGCTCCAAGCCGGCGCCGTCTTCGACCGCCGCCCCCTCGACGTGCTCGACCCGGTGCAGGCCCGCGGCCTCCTCGTCGGCCTCGGCACCCGAATCCGATAGTCCGGGACGAAGTCCCGAACCCCTCGCCCTAGCCCTCGCCCTGACCCTCTCCCTTCTGTGCTTGGGCGAGGGTGAGGGCGAGGTCGCTTGGATGGCAGGCCCGAGGGTGGTAGCTCCAGTTCGTGGCCGAGATTCAGGACGTGCTGCGGGAGCTCGAGAGCGGGAAGGTCCGGCCGGTGCTGGTGCTCGTCGGCACCGAGACGCTGTTGATCGAGCGCGCGGTCGCGGCGGCGAAGGCGGCGACGGTGGGCGACCAGGCCGTGGCCGGGTTCAACGAGGACCTCTTCCAGGGCGACCAGACCGAGGGCCAGACGGTGGCCAACGCGGCGCGCACGATGCCGATGATGGCCGACAAGCGCTTCGTGCTGGTGCGCCGGGTCGACAAGATGAAGGGCGACTCGCACGCGGTGCTCGCCGACTACCTCAAGAACCCCGCGCCCGAAGCGTGCGTGGTGCTGGTGGCCAAGAAGCTCGATGGCAACGGCAAGCTCTCGCGCGCCGCGAAGAAGGCCGGCTGCCGCTTCGACGCCAAGCCGCTGAAGATGGGCGCCGTGCGTCAGCTCGCCGTGAGCGAAGCCAAGGCGAAGGGGCACCAGCTCCCTTCGGACGCCGCCCACGCGCTCATCGACGCCGTCGGCGAGGACCTCTCCGCGATGGGCGACGCGCTCGAGCGCCTCTCGCTCTACGTCGGGCCGGGCCAGCGCATCGACCTCGCCGCGGTCGAGGCCACCGTCAGCCGACTCCGGGTCGACACCGTCTGGGCGCTCGTCGATGCGATCAGCCTGCGCGACACCCGCAAGGCCACCGCGGCGGCGACATCGCTGCTGGCCGGCCGAGAGCCGCCGCTCCGCATCCTCGCCCTGGTCTCGCGTCAGCTGCGCGTGGTCGCGCGGATGCGTGGCGCGCTCGCGCAGGGGATGGACGGCAAGGAAGCCACCAAGGTCGCCGGTGCCCCACCCTTCAAGGCCCGGGCGCTCACGGAAGCCGCCCGCCGCTTCAAGCTCGCCGACCTCGAGCGGGCCTTCGCGGCGCTCGCCGAGACGGACCTGCTGCTCAAAGGCAGTAAGGAGCCCGACGACGTCGTGCTCCAGCGGCTCGTGCTCGATCTCTGCCGCGCGGCCTGAGAGCGTCACGCTTCCGCTGCTCGATCGAACCTATCGAGCGTGCAGCTCTCCGTCCTCGACCTCGCGCCCATCGCCTCCGGCAGCGACGCCACCACCGCGTTGCGGCGGGTGAGCGAGCTCGCCCGGCACGCGGAGGCGCTCGGCTACCACCGCTTCTGGCTCGCCGAGCACCACGGGCTGCCGAGCATCGCCAGCGCAGCGCCCGAGATCCTCATCGAGCACGTCGCCAGCCGCACCGAGCGGATTCGGGTCGGCTCCGGTGGCGTGATGCTCCCGAACCACGCGCCGCTCGCGGTGGCGGAGCGCTACCTCACCCTCGAGGCGCTCCACCCCGGCCGCATCGATCTCGGCGTCGGGCGAGCCGCCGGGACCACGCCGGTCACCGCGCACGCGCTCCGCTCCGCCGACCCGCAGGAGTACCCGCAGCAGCTGCGCGAGGTGATGGCCTTCGCGCGCGGCCACTTCCCCGACACCCACCCCTACGCCGCGATCGACGTGGTGCCCTCGGGCATTCCGCTGCCGCCGATGTGGCTGCTCGGCTCGAGCGGCGGCAGCGCCGAGCTCGCCGGGCGGGTGGGCGCCGGCTACGCGTTCGCGCATCACTTCAGCCCGACGCCCGCGGAGCCGGCGCTGCGGCGCTATCGGGAGTCGTTCGTGCCCTCGGCGCACTTCCCCGAGCCGCGGGTGATGCTGGCGGTCTCGGTCTTCTGCGCGGAGACCACCGCCGAAGCCGAGCGACTCGCCTCGGCCACGGGCCTGATGTTCGTCCGCCTCCGCACCGGGAACCCGGGGCCGATCCCCAGCCCGGAAGAAGCCGCCGAGCACCCGCTGAGCGCCCTCGAGAAACGCTTCGTGCAGCCGATCCTCGACCTGCAGGTGGTCGGCGATCCGGCCACGGTGAAGGGCCGGCTCCAGGCCATCGCCGATCGCACCGGCGCGGACGAGCTGATGATCAGCACGGTCATGCACGACCCGGAGGCGCGCCTCCGCAGCTACCAACTCGTCGCCGAGGCCTTCGGAACCGCGGAGCGACCTGGTTCGGAGCGGTCGACCGTCGTCTGAAAACGCGAAGAGCGCGGGCCCCTTCGGGTCCGCGCTCTCGTCGATCGGCCTCGGCCGATGGGTCCGGTCGAGCCGTGCTCAGCTCATCGCCGCGACCTGGGTGGCCAGGCGCGAGATGTACCGGGAGCCGGTCTTGCGGTGGTAGACGCCCTTGCTGACCGCCATGTCGATGCGGCGGGTCGCCTTGGCGAGCGCGGTCTCGGCGGCGCCCTTGTCGCCGGCCTCGATGGCCTCGCGGACGGCCTTCACGTAGCCGCGCATGGTGGTGCGGACGTGCTTGTTGCGGGCGGTGCGCTTCAGGGTCTGACGAATGCGCTTCTTGGAGCTGGCGTGGTTGGCCATGGTTCTATGCTTTCCAGAGACGAAACCCCTCCCGAGGAAGGGGGAAAGTGAGAGGCGGCGAGATAGCTGGGGTCGGTGAGGCTGTCAAGCGGAGTCGGCCCGCTTTTCCCCTCAGCGGACCTCGGCGAGCTGGACGCCGGCGGCCGGGAGATAGGCCATCCGGGCGTAGTCGAGGACCATCCGGTCGGCGTTGAAGCGCCAGCCGAGGGTCACCATCGAGCGACGAACGCGCTCGATCCAGGCCTTGGGCAAGCCTTCCTGGCGCTCGTAGTAGAGGGGCGCGACCTCGCCTCGGAGGACCGCCAGGAGGGACTCACCGTCCTTGGCGTCCTGGAGCGAGTGGTCCCGGTGGACCTCGCCGTCGCCGATCGCGAAGCCGTTGGTGCCGTCGAAGCCCTCGGCCCACCAGCCGTCCAGGATGGAGCAGTTGAGGCCCGCGTTGAGCACGACCTTCTGGCCGCTGGTGCCCGAGGCCTCGAGGGGCCGGCGGGGGTTGTTGAGCCAGACGTCCACGCCGGCGGTCAGGGCCCGGCCGACCGCGATGTCGTAGCCGCCGAGGAGGATGACCTTGCCGAGGAAGCGCGGGTCCCGGGCGATGCCGTGAATGCGCTGGATGAGCTTCTTGCCGCCCTCGTCCCGCGGATGGGCCTTGCCGGCGAAGACGAAGCGCATGGGCTTGTCGGCGTCGTTGACGATCTGGTCGAGGACGTCGAGGTCCTGGAAGAGGAGCGTCGCGCGCTTGTAGGTCGCGAAGCGACGAGCGAAGCCGACCACCAGGTGCTGCGGGTCGAGGGCCCGGCTCAGCGCCTTCACCACGTCGGCGCTCTCGCCGCGGGCCTTGGCCTCACGGGCGGCGCGCTCGCGAACGAAGCGGAGCAGGCCTTCCTTGAGGCCGGTGCGCAGGTCCCAGAGATCTTCGTCCGAGGCCTCGGCGATCGGGGCCCAGGTGTCCGGGTCGGCCTGGAACTGCTCCCAGTCGGAGCCGAGCACGCCGTCGAGGAAGCGGCGGGAGCGGGGCGCCATCCAGCTCGGCACGTGCACGCCGTTGGTGATGTGCCCGATCGGGGTCCGGTGCAGCGGAGTCTCCGGGTAGAGCTGCTGCCACATCTGGCGGCTGACCCGCCCGTGCAGGAAGGACACGCCGTTGACCCGCTGGGCCATCCGGAGCGCGAGCACGGTCATGCAGAAGGAAGGCTCGCCCCTGAACTCGACCTTGCCCTTCCCTTCCACCGCGACGGCCTCGGAGCCGAGCGCGAGGAGCGCGTCGTCGGAGAGGCCGAGCCGCTTTCCGAGCGGGCGCAGGTGCTCGAGCGCGAGCTCGTGGGGGAAGCGGTCGTGGCCGGCGGGAACGGGGGTGTGGGTGGTGAAGACCGTCTGGCTGGCGGTCTCGTCCTTGGCCTCTTCGAAGCTCGCGCCCTCGTCTTCCATCCGGCGGGCGATCGCCTCGAGGCCGGCGAAGGCGCAGTGGCCCTCGTTCAGGTGCATCACGCCCGGCTGGATGCCGAGAGCCTTCAGCGTGCGGACGCCGCCGACGCCGAGCAGGAGCTCCTGGCGGATCCGCTGCCGGCTGTCGCCGCCGTAGAGGCGCGCGGTGAGCGTGCGATCGTCGGCGTCGTTCTCGGCGACGTCGCTGTCCAGGAGGAAGAGGCGCACCCGCCCGACCCGGAGCTCCCACACCTGGGCGTGGATCGAGCCCTTCTCGGTCTCGACCGAGACCTTCACCTGCTGGCCACTCGCGTCCAGGGCCGGGCGAAGGCCCTTCGCCTGCGGCTCGACCCGCGGGTAGGCCTCCTGCTGCCAGCCCTCGCCGTCGATGCTCTGCTGGAAGTAGCCCTCGCGGTAGAAGAAGCCGAGACCGACGAGCGGGAGCCCGAGGTCCGAGGCGCTCTTCAGGTGGTCGCCCGCGAGCACGCCGAGGCCACCGGAGTAGACCGCGAGCGACTCGTGGAGGCCGAACTCCATGGAGAAGTAGGCCACCGGCCGAGCGCGGAGCGCGCCGACGAGGAGCGCGGACTCGTCGCTGGCGACCGCGGCGTCCTGCGCGTTGGCCAGCTCGGCGATCCGGTCCTCGAGCCCGCTGCGGGCGACGCCGGCGGCGATCGCCTCGTCGTCGAGCCCTGCGAGGAGCGCGTGGGGGTCATGGCCCGACGTCTCCCAACGTTCGGGGTCGAGCGCTCGAAAGAGACTGGCGCCGTCGCGGCTCCAGCACCAGGAGAGGTTGGAAGCGAGGGATCGCAGGGTCTGCGCGATGTCGGTCATCGTGCCGTGACCTCCCACCATGTGGGCCCGCCGTCAAGAGCCGCCCCGAACGAGCCTCCCCATCCCCGAGAGCCCAGCCAATTCCGCAAACATTTCGTTCTGATTCGGCCCGGCTGGCCCCTGCCGCTCGCGTGCTATGGTCCGGCGGCTCATGACGCGCACCCTGGTCACATCGGCGCTTCTGGCTGCCGTTTGGATCGTCTGGTCGTGGCATTTCGAGCCACTGATCATCGGCTTCGGGGTGGTCTCCGTCCTGCTGGTGGTCCTGGTGGCGCGCCGACTGAAGATCCTCGACGAGGAGACGGTGCCCTTCGAGCTGAACCTCCGGCTCATCGTCTTCCTGCCGTGGCTGGCCTGGGAGATCCTCAAGGCCAACCTCCAGGTGGCCAAGACCATCCTGAGCCCGTCGATGCCCATCCGGCCCCACCTGATCCGGGTGCCCGCCGATCAGCGAACGACCCTCGGGAACGTGATCCTGGCGAACACGATCACCATCACGCCCGGCACCATCTCGCTGGACCTGAGTGACGGGGTCATTCTCGTTCACTGCCTGGACGACGAGATGGCCGACCAGGACTCGAGCGGCACCAGCGCCAAGATGATCCACTGGCTCGAGAAGCGGGTCCACGAGGACCAGTTCGACGAGCCGACCGGAGAGTTCGACGAGGACACCCACGGAGGCGAGGCCTGATGGACTTCCCGTACGCCACGGAGGTCTTCTTCAGCGCCGCGTTGGGCATCGTGGTGACGATGAGCCTGGCGCTGCTCCGGTCCATCCTCGGTCCGTCGACCTACGACCGGATCCTCGCGCTCAACTCCTTCGGCACCAAGACGGTGCTGCTGATCGCGATCGCGGGCTTTCTCGACGGCCGGCCCGAGTGGCTCGACCTCGCGATCGTCTACGCGTTGATCAACTTCATCGGCACCCTCGCGGTGCTGCGCTTCAGCAAATATGGCTCTCTCGCGGCGGCGACCCAGCCGAGCGACGACGAAGAAGAGGTGCCCGAGCGCCCCTCGCTGGAGCAGCCATGAGCCTGGCCCTCGCGATCGTGGGCACGGTCTTCCTCGCTGGCGGCGTGTTCTTCTGCGTCGTCGGCGGGATCGGGCTGCTCCGGCTTCCGGACTTCTACTCGCGCTGCCACGCGGCGGGCATGACCGACAGCGCCGGGGCGATGGGCATCCTCGTGGGCTTGTGCTTCTTCGCGGAGCCGCTGGTCATCGTGAAGCTGCTCACGGTGGTGGGCTTCATCTGGCTCTCGAGCGTGGTCTCCACGCACGCGCTGGTGAAGGCGGCCTACGCGCGCGGCATCAAGCTGGAGAACCCGCGGGTGCGCGACTGGACCGTGCGGCCGGCGAAGACGGCGGCGGCGGAGGCGGCCGGCGACGTGCCGAAGGCGGCGAAGGTGCCGTCGCTCGACCTGGCTGCCATGGCCGACTCGGACGCGGACGCGGGGTCGACGTCTGGCGGGGAGCAGGGCCTCGCACAGAGTCACGGAGCAGAGTCGGAGTCGGAGTCGGAGTCGGAGTCGGAGTCGGAGTCGGAGTCGGAGTCGGAGTCGGAGTCGGAGTCGGAGTCGGAGTCGGAGTCGGAGTCGGAGTCGGACGACTCCGAGGAGTCGCGGACGTGACCGAGCTTCCGCTCGAGGCCGTGCTCTTCGTGTTCCTGTTGGTCGTCGGCATCGTCGTCGGCCGGCTGCGGAACCTCTTCGGCGCGGCGATGCTCACCGGCATCTTCAGCTTCCTGTCCGCGGGGCTCTTCACGCTGCTCACCGCGGTCGACGTCGCGTTCACCGAAGCGGCGGTCGGTGCGGGCATCTCGACCGTCCTCTTCCTCGCCACGCTGGCGCTCACAGACGACACCGAGCGCGAGAGCGAGCGGAGCTGGCTGGCGATCGGCGTGGTGTCGCTGACCGGGCTGGCGCTCTTCTTCGGCACCTTCGACATGCCGGCCTTCGGCGATCCGGACGCGCCGATCCATCACGGCGTCGGCCGGCATTACCTGATGCACTCCTGGGACGAGATCGGGCTGCCGAACGTCGTGACCAGCGTGCTCGCCAGCTACCGTGGCTACGACACCTTCGGCGAGCTCGCCGTCGTCTTCACCGCCGGCATCGGCGTGCTGCTCCTGCTCCGCAGCAAGGCCGCGGTCATGGGCGCGAAGGCCAAGCCCATCCCCGTCCGCTCACGCGCGCCCTACGTGCGCGAGATGCCCATCGTCCGCGCGGTCGCGAAGGTGATGCTCCCCTTCATCCTGCTCTTCGCGCTCTACGTGCAGGCGCACGGCGACTTCGGACCCGGCGGCGGCTTCCAGGCCGGTGTGGTCTTCGCCGCGGCCTTCATCCTCTACGGTCTCGTCTGGGGGCCGCGCGCGGTTCAGGGCATCGCGCCCGAGCGGATGCTCGAAGGGGGCATGGCGTTCGGCGTGCTCCTCTACGGCGGCGTGGGCGTCGCCGCCCTCTTCGCCGGCGGCACCTTTCTCGACTACTCGGCGTTCACCCCCGAGCACCCGTCCCACGGACAGCACTGGGGCATCTTCCTGGTCGAGCTCGGCGTCGGCATCACCGTCAGCGCGGTGATGGTCGTCATCTACTTCGTGTTCACCGCGCGCCCGCGCCCGCGCCTGCCGAAGCGCAAGAAGGGCGCCCTGGCACCGCCACGCCTCACCGCCGTCCCCGAGCTTCCGGTGGAGACCCCGAAGGAGGGCTCGTCGTGACCCTCGCGACCCACTGGCACTATTGGGTGGTCATCGCCCTGATGATGACGGGCCTGCACATCGTCATCGCGCGCCGGAACTACGTGAAGAAGCTCATGGGCCTCTCCATCTTCCAGGTGTCGGTGATCATGCTCTACGTCACCATGGGCAAGGTCGCCGGCGGCACCGCGCCCGTCTACGTGATGGAGGGCGAAGGTCACGACGCCGTCCCGAACCTGGACGTCGTCTATTCGAACCCCGTCCCCCACGTCCTCATGCTCACGGCCATCGTCGTCGGCATCGCGACGATGGCGCTCGGGCTCGCGCTCGTCGTCCGGATCAAGGAGAGCTACGGCACCGTCGAGGACGACGTCGTGATCGAGAAGGACCGCGCCGAGGAGGAGTCGCTCGAGTCATGAGCGGCCTGAAGGCTCACTTCCCGGTCCTGCTCGTGGTGGTCCCGCTCCTGACGGCGCCGCTGCTCGCGCTCATCCGTCAAAAGCAGGTGGCGCGCGCGCTGGCGCTGCTCTCGGCGCTCGCGACCGCGGTCATCGGCTGGGGCCTGGTCATCGCCGCCCGCGAGCAGGTCGAACCGCTCTCCTATCACCTGGGTGGGTGGCCGCCGCCGATCGGCATCGAGTACGTCGTCAGCCAGGCGAGCGCCTTCGTCGTCGCGATCGTGAGCAGCATCGCCGCGCTCGGCTTGCTCCTCGGCACCCGAGAGACACGCAAAGAGGTCACGGAGGGGCAGCAGCACCTCTACTACGCGGCCTACCTGCTCTGCCTGGCCGGCCTCCTCGGTATGGCGATCACCGGCGACGCCTTCAACGTCTTCGTCTTTCTCGAGATCAGCTCGCTCTCGACCTACTCGCTGGTGGCGATGGGCAACCGGCGGCGGGCGTTCTCCGCGGCGTTCAACTACCTGATCCTCGGCACGATCGGCGGCACCTTCGTCCTGATCGGCATCGGCCTGCTCTATCAGGTCACCGGCACCCTGAACGTGCAGGACATCGCCCACCGCGTGCAGGAGCTGGAGGATGTCGCTCCGGACAGCCACAACCTCACGCTGCTGGTCGCCTTCGTCTTCATGATCGTGGGACTCGGCCTCAAGCTCGCGGTCTTCCCGCTGCACCAGTGGCTGCCGGGCGCTTACGCCGAGGCGCCGGCGGCGGTCTCCGCGTTCCTCGCGGGCACCGCCACGAAGGTCATCTACTTCCAGCTGCTCCGGACCACGGTGGTCTTCTTCGGCGCGGCCCACGTCTTCGGCGCGCTGCGCTTCGGGACCCACGTACTCATGCCGCTCTCGATCGCAGGCATGTTCATCGGGTCGATCGCCGCGATCTATCAGCCGACGCTCAAGCGGATGCTGGCCTACTCCTCCGTCGGTCAGGTCGGCTACCTCACGCTCGCCCTCTCCTTCGGCACGGAGGCCGGCGTGCAGGCTGGCCTGCTCCACCTCGGCGCTCACGCGGTGACCAAGGCCGGCCTCTTCTGCGTGGTCGCGGCCATCGTCGCCGGCGTCGGCAGCAACCGCATCCAGCGCCTGAACGGTCTCGGAAAGCGGATGCCGATCGTCGCCTTCGCCTTCGTGCTCGGTGGGGTCGGGCTGATCGGCGTGCCCGGCACCTCGGGCTTCGTCAGCAAGTGGGCGCTGCTGCAGGCGGCGTTCGCCTCGGAGCACTACCTGGTCGCCGGGTTGGTGCTGCTGAGCAGCCTCGTCGCGGTGGTCTACGTCTGGCGGATCGTCGAGGTCATGTACTTCCAGGCGCCGCCGGTCGACGAGAAGACCACCCACGACAACCTGGCGATGGTCCCGGCGCTGATCCTCCTCGGCGCGAGCGTCCTCTTCGGCCTCTTCCCGGACCAGGTGGTGGAGCTGGCAGCCGACGCCGCACATCAGCTCTTCCTGGAACCCGGCTCGCTTCCGCCGCTCCCGACGGGAGGCCACGGATGAGCCCGGAGCTCACCATCGGTCTGTGCCTGGCCATGCCGGTGATCGGCGCGCTGCTGGTCGCTCTGACCGGCAAGAAGCCGAACCTCCGCGAGGCGATGACCGGGCTCGCGAGCCTGGCGACCATCGGGCTGGTGCTGACGCTGGTCGCGCCGGTGATGCAGGGGGATCAGCCGCAGTGGGTCGTGGTCGATGCGCTGCTGCCCGGCGTACCGCTCGCGTTCCGGGTCGAGCCGCTCGGCATGCTCTACGCGCTCGTCGCCGCGGGCCTCTGGCCGGTCACGAGCGCCTACGCGGTCGGCTACATGCGCGGCCACCACGAGACGAACCAGACGCGCTTCTTCGTCTGCTTCGCGCTCTCGATCTTCGCGGCGCTCGGGATCGCCTTCGCCGCGAACCTCGGCACGCTCTTCCTCTTCTACGAGGTGCTCACCCTCTGCACCTACCCGCTGGTCACCCATCACCAGAGCCCCGAGGCGCGCCGCTCCGGCCGCATCTACCTCGGGATCCTGATGGGGACCTCGATCGGCTTCCTGCTCCTGGCGATCGCCTGGACCTACGCCAAGGCGGGCACCCTCGACTTCCGCCGCGGCGGCATTCTCGCCGGTCACATCGACCCGGCGATGCTCCCGCTGCTCCTCGGGCTCTTCGCCTACGGCTGCGGCAAGGCCGCGCTGATGCCGCTCCACCGCTGGCTGCCGAACGCGATGGTCGCCCCGACGCCGGTCAGCGCGCTGCTGCACGCCGTGGCGGTCGTGAAGGCGGGCGTGTTCTCGGTGCTGAAGATCGTGGTCTACGTCTTCGGCCTCGACCTGCTCCACTCCACCGGGTCCAGCGAGTGGTTGATGTGGGTCGCGGCCTTCACGCTCCTGATGGGATCGCTGATCGCGTTCAAGCAGGACAACCTCAAAGCGCGACTGGCGTACTCGACCATCGCGCAGCTCGCCTACATCGTGCTCGGCGCCGCGCTGGTGACCCCCGACGGAATCGTCGGCGGCGGGCTGCACATCGCGACCCACGCGGTGGGCAAGATCACCCTCTTCTTCTGCGCGGGCGCGATCCTGGTCGCGGCACACAAGAAGAACGTGAGCGAGCTCGACGGACTCGGTCGCACGATGCCGCTGACGATGGGCGCGTTCTTCATCGCGAGCCTCTCGATCATCGGTGTGCCTCCGATGGGCGGCTCCTGGAGCAAGTGGTACCTGGCGCTCGGCGCGGCCGACGAGCACGCGATCTTCGTGGCGGTGCTGATGGTCTCCTCGCTGCTCAACATCGGCTATCTGATCCCCATCCCGGTGCGCGCGTTCTTCTTCCCTCCGAAGGCGGACGAGCACGGTGACGACGGGCAGGGGCACGGGCACGGGCACGGGCACGGGGGGGACGACGCGAAGGGCGGGATGTTCGCCGGTGAGGCGCCTTGGCTCTGCGTGGTGCCGCTCTGCCTGACCGCCGTCGGGTGCGTCGTGCTCTTCTTCATGGCGCACTGGGTGGTGCGCCTCATCGCACCGATCGTGGGGGTGGCCGGATGAGCGGACACGACCATGGGAACGAGCCCCTGCCGCCCTCCTGGTTCGAGAAGAACGTGGACACCATCGTCCGCGGGGTCATCGGGATCTGCGTGCTGTTGCTCGTGGGCGACCTGGTCTTCCACTTCGTGGGGCACAAGCACGTGCACTTCGCGATCGAGGGCTGGGTCGGGTTCTACGCGGTGGTGGGCTTCATCTCGTATGTGGGGCTCGTGCTGACGGCGAAGCAGCTGCGGAAGCTCGTGATGCGGTCGCCGGACTTCTATGGGGACGAGGTGGCGTCGGCCGATCCGCCCCATCCGCATTCCGTCGTGGTCGGGTCGTCGTCTGACGCGACGTCGACGGTGGAGGGGAAGAAGGGCCTCGCGCAGAGCCGCAGAGACGCAGAGGTCGCAGAGGAAGAAGAAGGGGAAGAGTCGGAGTTGGACGCGGAGTCGTCGTCAGCCGCTGAGTCGGAGTCGAACGGGGGGTCTTCCGTGCACGTGCACGGGGACGAGGACGAGGACGTGCACGAGGTCGACGACACCGCGGAGTCGGCGTTGGACGCGGAGTCGTCGTCAGCCGCTGAGTCGTCGTCAGCCGCTGAGTCGGAGTCGAACGGGGGGTCTTCCGTGCACGTGCACGAGGACGAGGACGAGGACGAGGACGTGCACGAGGTCGACGACACCGCGGAGTCGGCGTCGGACGCGGAGTCGGAGTCGGACGAGGAGTCGGATGACGACGATGACGAGGAGGAGGCGCGGTGAACGAGCTCGCACAGCAGCTCTTCCCGGGTGAGATCCTGCTCTTCGGGGCGATGCTCGTTCCCTTCGTGAAGGGGAAGCTGCGCTCGGCGCTGGTGGTGCTGCTGCCGCTGCTGAGCCTCGGGCACCTGCTGATGCTCGAGCTCGGGCACGACGCGACGGTGTCGCTGGCCGGGTTCACGCTGCACATCGTCCGGGTGGATGCGCTCAGCCGGATCTTCGGCATCGTCTTCCACATCGCGGCGCTGCTCTGCTGCATCTACGCGCTGCACGTGAAGAAGGCGCTCGAGCACGTGGCCACGTTGGTCTACGCGGGCTCGGCGATCGCGGCGACCTTCGCCGGCGATCTGATCAGCCTCTTCGTCTTCTGGGAGCTCACCGCGCTGAGCAGCGTGTTCCTGATCTGGGCCCGCGGCATCGACGACCCCGAGCGGCGCGAGCGCGCGTACGAGGTCGGCATGCGCTACCTGATCGTGCAGGTCGGGTCCGGCGTACTGCTCCTGATGGGCATCCTGCTGCACCTCTCGGACACCGGGAGCTACGGCTTCGACCGGATGGCGCTCGACACGTCGCGCGGCGCGCCCTTCATCTTCGTGGCCTTCGGCATCAAGGCCGCGTTCCCGCTGCTGCACAACTGGGTGCAGGACGCCTACCCCGAGGCGACCGTCAGCGGCACCGTGGTGCTCGCCAGCTTCACCACCAAGCTCGCCATCTACGCGCTCGCGCGTGGCTTCGCGGGGACCGAGCTGCTGATCCCGATCGGCGCCGTGATGACGGCCTTCCCGATCTTCTACGCGGTCCTCGAGAACGACCTGCGGCGGGTGCTCGCCTACTCGCTCAACAACCAGCTCGGCTACATGGTCGTCGGCATCGGGGTCGGCACCGAGCTGGCGCTCAACGGCGCCGCCGCGCACGCCTTCGCGCACATCCTCTACAAGGGCCTGCTCCTCATGAGCATGGGCGCGGTGCTCTACCGCACCGGCACGGTCGAGGCCTCGAAGCTCGGCGGGCTGCACAAGTCGATGCCGCTGACGACCTTCTTCTGTGTGATCGGCGCGCTCTCCATCAGCGCCTTCCCGGGGCTCAGCGGCTTCGTGACCAAGTCGATGATCGTGAGCTCGGTCGGCGAGATGCACCTGCCCATCATCTTCGGCGTGCTCCTCTTCGCCTCGGCCGGCGTCTGCGACCATTCGGGCATCAAGGTGCCCTTCTTCGCCTTCTTCGCGCACGACCAGGGCTGGAAGGTGAAGGAAGCCCCCAAGCACATGCTCGTGGCGATGGGCATCGCCGCCGTGCTCTGCATCGGCATCGGTGTCTTCCCGGGACTGCTCTACGAGTACCTGCCCTTCCCCGAGGTCGCCGCCCAGTACCACGCCTACGAGACCACCCACGTGCTCACCATGCTCGAGCTCCTGATGTTCGCCGGACTGGCCTTCGTGGTGCTCATGAAGCTCGGCGTGTACCCGCCCGAGCTCCCCGCCGTGAACGTCGACTCCGACTGGGTCTACCGAAAGGCCGCCCCGGAGGTCGTGCGCGACGGCTACTCGCTCGCGACCTACGCGCGGCTCAAGGCCTGGTCGGCCGTCGTCGCCGTTCGAAGCGCGTTCCTGAGACTCCTCTCGGTCCACCACCAGCCGCCCCGAGGCACCCTCGGCGAGCCCTGGAGCCCGAGCGCGACCACCCTCTGGGCGGCGTTGCTGCTGGGCTTCATGCTGCTGGTGCACTACGCATAGGCGTGGGAGGCGTGAACCCGATCGGCCGCTGGGCCGTGCTGTGCGCGATCGTGGCCTGTGGCTCCGCTCAGGCGGAGCCGGAGCACCCCGGCGAGCCCGCGGAGGTGGTCGCGGTCGAGGACCCCGCGCTCCACGCGCGCGTCGCCCGCTGCGAGCCACTGGTCTACGTCGAACCGGCGCCGACCGACCACGACGAACGCGGACCTCATGTCCGAGCCGCGTCCGGGCTCGCGCGACTCGGCGACGGGCTGCTGATCGCCCAGGACGACATGAGCGTGCTGGCCATCCGTCACCCCGACGGCGGTCTCACCACGCGCGCCCTGCCCTCGCGCGATGGCCACCACAGCTTCGAGGCGGCCCACGGCAACGTGCACCGCAAGCCCGACCTCGAGGCCTGCGCGTCCCTGCCGGACGGCCGGGTGCTCTGCTTCGGCTCCGGGACGCTGGCGGAGCGCTCCTGGATCGCCCTGGTGGACCGGGAGCTGGAGGTGACCTGGACCGACGCCGAGGCCTTCTACGCGACCCTTCGCCTGGAGTCGTTCTGCGGCCCGGAGCTGAACCTCGAGGGGGCGGTGGTGCTCGGCGACCGGCTGCGCCTCTTCCATCGGGGCAATGGCGCCGGAGCCCAGCGCCATTCGGCTTATGCCGATCTGGATCTGGCCGCCTTTCAGGGCTGGCTCGAGGGCTCCGGACCCGTCCCCACCCCCCTGGCGATCCAGCCCGTGAATCTCGGGAGCGAGGAGGGCGTCGCGTACGGCTTCACGGGGGCGACCGCATTCGCCGACCAGGCGATCGTCTTCCTGGCCGGGGCGGAGGCCTCGCCGAGCGTGCTCGAGGACGGTCGGGTGGTCGGGGTGAGGATCGGGGTCATGGACCAGGAGGGCGTGAGAATCACGGCGATCGAGGAGGCCGAGGGGGGTCGTTCGACCCTCAAGCTGGAAGGCCTGGTGCTCGATTCCGCCCGCCCCGGATGGGCCTGGGCCGTCAGCGACGTGGACGCCACCGACACCCCCGCGAGCCTCTGCGAGATTCAGCTCAGCGGTCCCTGGATGGGGGCTCCCGCCTCGTGAGGCCCATGGCGCTGACTGAAACGTGTTCCGGCCGTGGCCACCATGGCTCACGGCACCCGTTCGCCTTGCGGGCGCCATGTGATAGACAGGGCCACCCCGATCCCACGATTCGGACCCCCGAAGGGTCCTCAGGGACGGGTGAGTTGGGCCAGAGCGCCCTCGAACGGACGACGACTTGCTGAACTGGATCGCGCGGGTGGTGACGACGAGGAGGGCGCTCGTGCTGAGCGTTCTCGTCCTCGTGACAGCTGGGCTCGCCTCCCAGATTCCGAAGATCCAGGTCGATCCATCGGTCGAGAACCTGATCGCGTCCTTCGAGGGTGAAGGCGCCTCGGTCGCCGAGCGTTTCGAGGCGGACTTCGGCGACACCGACCGGGTGATGCTGGTCCTGGTCGAGTCCGACGACGGCGTGCTCCAGCGTGAGCCGCTGCAGTACATGGACGAGATCGTCCGGGAGCTGGAGCGCCAGTCCTGGATCGACCAGGTCGTGAGCCTCACTCGCACTCCGCTCCCGCGCCGGCTGGTCGGGGACGAGCCCGAAGAGGCGGGGGGCGGCGGCTTCGACGACCTCGAGGACGAGCTGGACTTCGACGACCTCGAAGACGATCTCGAGGGCGAGCCGGAGCTCGACGACGAGCCGGAGGACTTCGACCTCGACGGCGAAGGCGAGCCGGAAGACGACGCACCCGAGGGCGAGCCGGAAGAGCCCGGTGGTCTCGACGACCTCGAGGCGGAGCTCGAGGGCGAAGGGGAAGAAGAGGTCGACACCGATCTCCAGGCCGTCGTGATCGACGCGCTGGTCTCCGTGGTCGAGGCCGATCCCGAGCGCTTCCCCGGCGGCTTCCAGGAGCTCGGCCCGCGCCTGCAGCGCGAGGTGAAGGTCGACGCCATCGCCGAAGGCGACGAGATCACCGACGAGGACGTCGAGGAGCTCCGCCAGAGCCTGGCGCAGTCGCCGATGATCCAGGGGCGCCTCCTCTCGGAGGACGGCACCCTCGCGGTCGCGGCGCTCTTCCTGAAGCCGGCCGAGAGCCGCGAGATGCGCCAGCAGGTCGAGGATCTGCGGAACTACCTCGAGAGCCACCCCACGCCGCTCGGCGTGAAGTGGCACCTCGGTGGGCTGCCCTACCTGCGCACGTCGATCGTCGAGAACATTCGCGCCGACCAGCTCGTGCTCGTCCCGATGACCCTCGTGGTCTGCATGCTCCTCCTGGGCATCGCCCTGCGCTGGCTGCCGGGCGTGATCCTGCCGATCGCGGCGGTGGGCATCACGGCGGTCATGACGGTGGGCGGCATGGCGGTGGCCGGCGAGCCCTTCAACGTCCTCAACAACATCATACCGACGTTACTGATCATCATCGGCATCAGTGACTCGATCCATCTCATCGCGCGCTACCGCGAGGAGCTCGATCGCGAGAACGCCGCCGACGACGCCAGCAAGGACCAGCGGCACTGGGCCGGTCGCGCCACGGTGCGCACCATGGCCGTCGCCTGCCTGCTGACCTCGGTGACCACGGCCGTCGGTCTCGCGTCGCTGATCGTCAGCAAGACCGTGATGCTCCGCCACTTCGGCGTGACCTCGGCGCTCGGCGTGCTGATCGCCTACATCGTCACGATCACCTTCCTGCCGGCGGTGCTCACCTGGGTGAAGGCGCCGACGAAGAAGGAGCGCCGCAGCGGCGCCATTCTCGAGCTCTCCATCATGCGGATGACCGCGTGGGTGCTCCGGCGGCCCTGGCAGATCCTCGGCGGCACCGCGATCTTGCTCGGGCTCTGCGGCTTCGCGGCGACCAACCTGGTGGTCGACCACGCGCTCCTCGACCAGTTCGACGAAGAGGACCCGGTCTACCAGACCACCCGCCTCCTCGAGGACAAGCTCGGCGGCGTGCGACCGCTCGAGGTCAGCCTGCGCTCGGAGCGGGAGCTGCGCTTCGAGGACCCGGAGGTGCTCGCCGCCATCGACGAGGTCGCCGAGTGGGCCCGCTCGCAGGAAGAGGTCCTCGGCACGATGAGCCAGACGGACATCATGCGGCAGACCCTGCGCATGCTCTCCCCCGATGGCGCCCCCGAGGTGCCTCGGCAGTTCGGCAGTCAGGAGATGGTCCACGCCCTGGGCGAGCTCCTGCAGGCCAAGGAAGACGACGGCGGCGACCCGCTGCAGTCCTGGGTCACCGACGACCGGCGCCACATGCGCTTCGAGGTGAAGGTCCGCGACGTGGGCGCGCAGGCCACGATGAAGTTCATCGATCGGCTCGACGAGCGACTCAGCGCCGCCCTGCCGGACGACGTGGACGTCGCGTACACCGGCGAGGCGTACGACGGCTCGGTCGGCATGGACGCGGTCGTGGGCGACCTGCTCGGCTCCCTGCTCACCGCGGTCGGGATCATCTTCCTGCTGCTGGCCCTGCTCTTCCGCAGCGTGCGCCTCGGCCTGCTCAGCATTCCGCCGAACATCATCCCCCTCGTCTTCACCATGGCCTACATGGTGGCGCGGGGGATCCCGCTCAATGCAGCGACCGTGATCATTTTCTCGATCAGCCTCGGATTGGCGGTCGACGGGACCATTCACGTGCTCGCGAGGTTCCGGGAGGAGACGCGTGAACGCGGCCTCCGCGCCCACCCGGCGCTGATCCGCGCCGCCCGAGGCACCGGCCGCGCGATCGTCATCTCTTGCGTGACCCTGATGGCCGGCTTCGCCGTGCTGCTCTTCAGCAGCTTCGTGCCGGTGCGCCGCTTCGGCGAGCTCATCGCCGTCACCGTCGGCGCGACCCTCTTCGCGACGCTCGTCGTGCAGCCCGCGCTGCTCCAGATCGCCGGCGTCAGCCGTCGCCGCGAGAAGAAGGCCAAGAAGGCCGCCCCCGCCAAGGCCAAGAGCTAGCAGCTTGCGGCAAAAGTCGCGCGGGCGCTTCGCGCCCTGAGCGCACCTCCTGCCGCCATCCCCTCACGCTCGAAAATGCTTCGGCATTTCCTCGGTTCGCGGACGCACCATGAGGCCCACCCAGACCAACAAATCACCTCACGCGCCTTTCGCCGCAAGCTGCTAGAACGTCGTGCAGGGCCCGTTCGGGCTGAAGTGGAAGAGCACCACGCGGTCCTTGGCGAGGTGGAAGGGGTAGTACCCGCCCTCGTAGAGCTGGAGCAGGTGCGTGAAGGGGTTGTCTTCGAGCGCGCACCCGGGCTCTGCGAGCTGCCACTCCACGGCGTCGAAGGTGTCGTAGTCCGCCCACTGCTTGAAGAAGCGCGCCGCTTCTCGCTGCGGATCATCCAGCAGCGAGAGGTCGAGCTGCGCCACCCGGATGTTCCAGAGGATGGCGTCCCCGATGCGTAGGAACGGCGCGCTCGGCGTGGGTTCGGTGGCCGTCACCGGCGGGTCGAGCGGCTTGCTCCAACCCTGCGCTTCCGAGTGCCGCTTGGTGAGCGGCTTGAGGACGCCGAACTTCCAATCCCACTGGAGGTTCTCCCGCGTGGTCTCGCAGAGCCGCTGGAAGTCCGGCCAGTGACCGGAACGCACCTCGATCGTCGGCGAACGAGCACAGAGGTCGGGTGCGAACGCGAGCGCCAGCCGTTGATAGTGCTCCAACGTCGTGCGGGCGTCTTCTGGCGTCGCCACGGGCGGGACGAACCAATCGACCGCCGCGTGCAGCCGAAGGAGCGAGTGAACGGAATCGCTCGCCGGCCCGCACTCGTAGATCGACGGGTCGACGTCGGAGGTGCCCTTCACCGGACGACCATCGCGCGCCGCTGCTCCGCCATCATGGCGAGCCGCACGACGCGTCCGTCCACCACCCGCACGACGTCCACCCCACCCGGCCGAGCGGCCACACCCACGCCGGAGATGGCCGAGCCGACGATGGGCCCGTGTTCGCTCTGCCCGATCACGAAGACGCGCCCCGCGGGGATCGTTCGCACCACCGCCCGCTCGAGCGCGCTCACCACGTCCTCGAAGCGCGTCCTCGGCCCGAGGAGCCGGCGAGCGAGAGCGAGGATCGCGGCGTCGCGCGGGCTCACAGCCTCTCGATGATCGCGTCGGTGAACTGCTTGGTGTTCAGCTTGCCGCCGATGTCGCCGGTCTTCTGACCGTCGGAGAGCGCCTTGTCGTACGCGGCCTTGATCGCGTTGGCGGTGGCCTTGCACTCGTCGGCGCCGAGGACCTCGGCCATGTGGTTGAGCATCATGACGCTGCTCATGAGCAGCGAGAGCGGGTTGGCGATGCCCTTGCCGGCGATGTCCGGCGCGGAGCCATGGACCGCCTCGAAGATGGCGGAGTCGTCGCCGATGTTCGCGCCGGGGGCGACGCCGAGGCCACCGACGAAGCCGGCGCAGAGATCGCTGAACACGTCGCCGTAGAGGTTCTGCAGCAGGAGCACGTCGAAGTTGTTCGGGTTCTGCACGAGCCGCATCGCGCCGGCGTCGATGATCATCTCGTCGTACTCGACGTCGTCGTAGCTGCCCTCGTCCCGGATGGCGCGCGCGCTGCGGGTGAAGAGGCCGTCGCCGAGCTTCATGATGTTGGCCTTGTGCATGGCCGTGAGCTTCTTGCGGCCGCGCTTGCGGCAGTACTCGAAGCCCCACTTCGCGAAGCGGCGGGAAGCGCGCTCGGTCACGACCTTCAGCGAGGTCACCACCCCAGGGGTCACCTCGTTCTCGATGCCGCTGTAGAGCCCCTCGGTGTTCTCGCGGAGCACCACGAGGTCGACGTCCTCGTAGCGTGTCTCGATGCCCGGCAGCGAGCGGATCGGGCGCACCGAGGCGTAGAGATCGAGCTCCTTGCGGAGTTGGACGTTCACCGAGCGGAACCCCTTGCCGACCGGGGTCGTGCAGGGCCCCTTGAGCGCCACCCTGTGCTTCCGGACCGCGTCGAGCGTGGCCTGCGGGAGCACCTCGCCCGAGTCGCTGACCGCCGCGACCCCCGCGTGGTGGACCTCCCACTCGACCGGGGCCTTCGCGGCCTCGAAGACCGCCTGAACGGCGCCCGCCACTTCGGGGCCGATGCCGTCGCCGGGGATGAGCACGATGGTATGGGTCACGGTCGAATTCTCCTGATTCGGGGGCCATCGCGGGGGGCTCCCCGCGCGGCCGGAGCATAGCGGATCGGCCTCCGGCGATCGCCCCCGCTTGAAGTCGCCCCGGGTTTGGGCTTCAACCAGTGGATGACCACGGCGAAGAACCATGACCGAGTGCAGCGCGCGATGACCGACGACGGCGCGTTCCGGGTGATGACCGCCCGGACCACGGACACCGTCCGGGGCATCCTGGCGGCCCAGAAGGTCAGCGGAACGGTCGGGCGCGTGCTCGGTGAGCTCGCGACGGCGGCCGTGCTCTACCGGGAGACGATGGCGCCGACCCTTCGCGTCCAGGTGGCCCTGCGTGGCGCCGACGAGAGCGGCACGCTCCTGGCGGACTCGCACCCCGACGGCTGGACCCGCGGGCTGGTGCAGCGCGCGGACGGCGGTCCGCCCTTCGGCCTCGGGCCGGGGACGCTCCTGCAGATGATGCGCTCGCTGCCGAGCGGTGACCTCCACCAGGGCGTGGTCGAGGTCCCGGACCGGAACCTGAGCGAGGCGGTGATGGGCTACATGCGCCGCTCGGAGCAGATCGAGACGTTCACGCGCATGGCCGTGGTCTTCGAGGGCGACGAGGTCGTCGCCGCCGGCGGCTACCTGGTGCAGATCCTGCCGGAGGCCCCGGACCAGGAAGGGGCGCTCGCGGTGATGGCCGCGCGTCTCGAGGCCGACTTCGCCAGCATCGACGAGCGCCTCGCCAAGACGGACGCGGACGCCAACGACCTGCTGGAAGAGATCCTCTACGCGATGCCCCACACCGAGCTGGGCGACACCGAGATCCGCTACGCCTGCGATTGCTCGCGGACCCGCGTGCTCGGCTCGCTCTCGACGCTGGGCCGGAGCGACCTCCGCGAGCTCGTGGACGAGGGCAAGCCGCTCGAGATGAGCTGCGACTGGTGCCAGACCGACTACGTGATCGAGGTCGCCGAGCTCCAGGGGCTGCTCGACCCGAGTTAGCTCTCGGGGGGATTTTGCGAAACTCCCCCCACTCGTCGCGAGTGAATCGCTCCTCGTTCCCCCAAAAACCTGAAGGTCTCGCGGCGTAGCCGCTCGGTGCGTCCTCGCGCTTCGCGCCACGTCCTCCATCCTCGGGCGCCCTTTCTGCTAGGGTCGCGGCCGCATGGCTGGCGGCGGCGGCGAAGGGAACACCTGGATCTACGTGCTGGTCGGCGGCCTCGTGGCCGTCGGCGCGGCGTTCGGGCTCGAGGTCAGCGGATCCGGCGAAATGATGGGCGGCTGGCTCGTCGGGGGGCTGCAGGCCGTCGGCGGCCTGATGGTGGTCTTCGGCTCCTGCGAGGCGATGATCAAGTGCGTCGAGGGCATCGGCGAGCGGCTGAACTGGAACCCCTTCGTGGCGGGCACCATGGCCGGCCTCGCCTCGAACATCCCCGAGGTCGTGATGCTCGGCTTCGTGCTGGCCGCCGAGCCCCGCGTCGGCTTCATCGTGACCGCGCTGACGCTCCACGTCGGCGCGCTGGCCTTCGGTCTCTACAGCGGTCTGCTCCCGCGGGACGCGACCGGCCACGCCCGGCTGCCAGAGCCGCTCGTGAAGCTGAGCACGGATCTGTTCGCGGCGGCCGCGGGCGCGTTCCTCGCCACCGGCACGCTGATGGTGCTGATGAACGTCTTCGACGCGGGCGACCACCGGGGCGAAGCCCTCGGCGTGATGGACCTCTACGTCCTCGGCGGGCTCCTGATCATGGTCGAGGTCGTCGCCGTCCGCCGGCTCGTTCGCCGCTTCGCGGGCGACAGCGGCGAAGAGCGCGAGGACCAGGTCGAGAAGGACGACTCCGGGCCGTCGGTCGGCGTCATCGCCGCCTACGGCCTCGTCGGTCTGGTGACCTCCGTGATCGGCGGCCACGCGGTCGGTGAGTTCGCGGACAAGCTGGTCGGGTCGCTGACCGCCGCCGGCTATTCGGAGATGGTCGGCGCCCTCATCCTCTCGGTCTTCGCGGCCGCAGGCGCCTTCGCGATGATCATCACGGCGCACGCCAAGGGCCTCCACGACATCGCCCTCGCCAGCGCCTCCGGTCAGATCAACCAGGTCCCCTTCGTGGTGCTGCCCATCACGCTGATCCTGATCGCGGTCTTCGCGCAGACGGGCGTCATCCCCACGATGGAGCACGGCGGCGTGCTCCCCATCGACCTCGAGACCACGTCGGTGATCCTGCTCGCGTTCCCGACGATGCTGATCCTCTGGAAGGCGGTCCAGGACGACGGCAAGGTCAACTGGGTCGAGACGGCCTCGATGGTCGCGGTCTTCGCGCTCATCGTGTACTTCCTCGCGCGCCACGGTTAGCGAACCGCCACGGAGCATTGCGTCCCGGCCGCGCTGGCCCGATACCAGAGCCATGACGAAGACGATGCGTGCGGTTCGAATCCACGAGCTCGGCGGCCCCGAGGTGCTGCGAGTCGACGAGGTGCCGGTGCCCACGCCCGGCGAGGGCGAGGTGCGGGTCCGCCACGCGTTCATCGGCGTGAACTTCATCGACACCTACCACCGGACCGGCCTCTACTCGCTCCCCGCCCTCCCCCACGGGCTCGGGAGCGAGGCGGCCGGGACGGTCGAAGCGGTGGGCTCCGGGGTCGATGGCTTCTCGGAGGGAGACCGCGTGGTCTACTTCGCCGGCCCGCCCGGCTCCTACGCCGACGCCAAGGTGGTCCCGGCCGCGCGGCTGCTGAAGGTCCCCGACGCGGTCGGCCTCGACCAGGCCGCGGCCACGCTCGTGAAGGGCATGACCGTCGAGTACCTCATCCACCGCACCTTCGAGGTGAAGGCCGGCATGGACGTGCTCTTCCACGCGGCCGCGGGCGGCGTCGGCCTCATCGCGTGCCAGTGGCTGGCGCACCTCGGCGCCCGCACCATCGGCACCGTCAGCACGGAAGCAAAGGCCGAGCTCGCCAAGGCGCACGGCTGCGCGGAGGTCATCCGCTACACCGAGGAGAGCGTCCCGGAGCGGGTCCGCGAGCTCACCGGCGGAGAGGGTGTCCCCGTCGTCTACGACAGCGTCGGCAAGACCACCTTCATGGACTCGCTGAAGTGCCTGAAGCCCCGCGGGATGCTCGTCGGTTTCGGCAACGCCTCCGGCACCCCCGAGCCCTTCGACGTCATGGAGCTCGCGCGCAACGGCTCGCTCTTCCTCACGCGCCCTTCCCTCTTCCACTACACCGCCGACCGCGCGGACCTCGAGCTGAGCGCCGGCCGCCTCTTCGACGCCATCGCCTCGGGCGTCGTCACCCCGCACATCGGCGCGACCTTCCCGCTCGCCGAGGCGCGCGCGTGCCACGAAGCGCTCGAGTCGCGCGCGACCGTCGGCTCGACCCTCCTCGTGCCCGAATGAAAGGCGCGAGCCAGCTGCTCGTCGACACGGGCCTCCTCGAGGGCGCCCGGTCGCCGCTTCTGATCGGTCCGCCTCCCGAGGACGCCAGCACGCTGGCCGAGACGGGCGCCGAGCTCTTCTTCTTCGAGGAAGCGAGCCATGCCCGAGCGGGAGTCGGGCACGCCGGCGTCGCCCCGCGCACCGGCGACCACGATCTCGCCGTCGTCTTCCACCCGAAGGGCAAGCGGCGCCGCGACTATGCGCTCGCGGTCGCGAGCCACGCGCTCACCGAGGGTGGCCGCCTCGCCATCGTCGGCGAGAAGCGCGAGGGCATCGGCAGCGCGAAGAAGGCGCTGAAGGTCACGGCGAAGCACAGCGGCAGCCACGCCAAGCTCTTCGTCGGCGAGCCGCGCACCGACCTCCCCGCGCAGCTCTCCGAATGGGAGAGGCGCTGGGACACCGGCCTCGGCTTCGAGGCGGTCTCCTACCCGGGCACCTTCGCCGAAGGGCGCCTCGACGACGCGAGCGGGCTCCTCCTGGAGACCGCAGCTCTCCCCGAGACCGGCTCGCTCCTCGACCTCGGCTGCGGCTCGGGCGTGCTCGGGCTCGCCGCCAAGTCGCGCGTGCCCGCGCTCGCGGTCACCCTCGCCGACAGCGATCACCTCGCCGTGGCCGCGACGAAGCGCGGTGCGGAGCTCGCCGAGCTCGAGGTACACGCGCTCGCGAGCGACGCCGTCGCGAAGGTCGATGGAACCTTCGACGCCATCCTGCTGAACCCACCCTTTCACGAGGGCGTCGCCACCAGCGCGGACGTCGCCGAGTCCGTCCTGCGAGGCGCCAGCGAACGACTCGCGACAGGCGGCGTGCTCTGGGTGGTCGCCAACCGCTTCCTCACCCACGAGACCGTGCTCGAGGGAGCGGGCCTGCAGGTCGACCGAGCCGCCGAGAACGGCCGCTTCAAGGTCCTCCGCTGCCAGCGCTAGCAGCTAGTGCGTGATCCAGCCCGGGTTGAAGGGCGCTACGCGCCCTGAGCACGCCCCCTGCGGTCGTCCCCTCACGCTCGAAAATACTCGGCATTTCCTCGGTTCGCGGACACCCCATGGAACCCACCCAGACCACGGATCTCCCGTCAACCGGTCTGGATCACGCACTAGACGAGCGTCAGGGCGCAGGCCGCGACGTCCTTCAGGTGCCGGGTGGGCACGCCGGCTCGACTCATCGCGCTGATGCCGGCGAGCGCCGCGACGAGCAGGCGTGCCACCACCTCGGGCGGCTGCTCGCCTTCCCGATCGGCCTCCGCCACGCAGTGCGCGAAGAAGCGCTCGAGCTGGGTGAGCTCCGCTCGAACCGCTCGCGCGCTCTCCGGATCCAGCTGGGGTGACTCCGAGACCGAGTTCAGGAGCAGACAGCCGCGCCGTCCCTTCGACGCCTCGCGAACGTGGGCGCGGAACCAGCCCTCGAGGATCGCGCGCGGCCCGTTCAGGCGCTCCGCGAGTGCCTTCACCCGTGCGACGTAGTCGTCGAGGGCCTCGCGGAAGATGCCCTCCTTGCTGCCGAAGGCCGCGTAGAGACTGCCGGGCTTGAGCCCCGTCGCGTCGGCGAGCGCGCGCATCGAGGTGCCCTGGTAGCCGTGGGCCCAGAAGAGGTCGCGTGCGCGCGCGACCACTTCGGCCCGGTCGAACTCCGGTGTCCTCGCCATGGGATCACTCTAGCGTCGCGGCCGTGGGGAGTCAGGGCTTTCTTGAACGTACGTTCCACTTTTTTCTTGAACGACCGTTCAAGACGATCCAAGACCCCTTCATGGAAGAACGATTCATCGACGCCAACGGGATCCGCTTCGCCACCTTCGAGGAGGGCCCCGCGGACGGCCCACTCGCTCTCCTCCTGCACGGCTTCCCCGACACTCCTCACGGCTGGGCGCCGCTCATGGCGGTGTTGGCGAAGCGCGGCTTCCGCGTGGTCGCCCCCTTCACGCGTGGCTACGCACCGACCGCGGCGCCGCCCGGACCGACGAGCGTCGAGACCTTGGCGGCCGATGCGCTCGCGCTCATCGAAGCCCTCGGACACGAGCGCGCGTCGCTCCTGGTGGGTCACGACTGGGGCGCCGCGACGGCCTACGTCGCGGCGTCCATCGCTCCAGAGCGTGTCGAACGACTCGTGACCGTCGGCATCCCGCACCCCGCGGTGTTGAAGCCCTCGCTCTCGCTGCTCTGGGCCGCGCGCCACTTCATCTCGCTGAACCTGCCAGGCGCCGCGCGCCGAACGCGCCGACGCGACTTCGCCGCGATCGACGCCTACTACCGCCGCTGGTCGCCCACGTGGGACTTCGGGCCCGAGGAGACCGCGCCGGTCAAGGCGGCGTTCGCGGACCCGGCCAGCCTCGAGGCGGCCATCGACTACTACCGCGGGGCGCGGGGCGGCAGCTCGGCCAGCGGTCTCCGGGGCACGACGATCACGATGCCCACCCTCACCATCGCCGGCGCCGACGATCCCTCCGTGGCCATCGAGGCCTACGAGGCGGCGCGCCGCAAGTTCACGAGCGACTACACGGTGGTCGCCCTCCCAGGCGGCCACTTCGTGCACCGAGAGAGCCCCGCCGAGTTCTGCGACGCCGTGTCGGCGTTCCTCGGGCCGGCGCAGCCACGACCGACCGCGACCGCTCCCTGATCACCGGCACCAGCCGCGAACGCACCCTGGAGGCGCCGCGGCATCGACCGCCGGATGACCGCCGCAGCGTCGAGCACGCTCGGCCGACTGGACCCTCGCCTCGGCCTCGCTCTGCTTGGACGCGAGCACACCGAGCGGCGGCCCGCAGGGGTCGGTGATCCGCGTGCAGTCGTCGTCGGTCTCGCACGCGCGGAGCTGCGCGAAGGCGATCGCGTCGAGCACGCAGCGCTGCTCCTCGCAGTAGCCCTCGCGCACCTCGAGCTCGAGCTCGGGCGGGGGCGCCATGCAGCTCGAGACCATCGCCCGCTGTTCGAAGCGGCGGCGGAGCGCGTCCGCGTCGTCGCGATGAGCGGCGCCGCGACCGCCGCAGTAGACGAACACCGCGACGCACTCGTCGTCGCGGCTGCACAGAGTCGTGGGCTCGTCGTCCCCGGCGACCTCGCCGATGCCCGGGTCCGGCGGCGGGGCCTCCGGCGCCGGCTCCTCGGGCTGCGCAGGCTCGACCGGGATCTCGACCGGGTCCGCAGCGGGCGTCGGCGCGACCTCGGGCTCGTCCGAGCAACCGAGGACGAGGAGCGCGACCAGCGCGACGTGTCGGAGGCGGGCGATGACCCGGAGAGTAGCAGTCAGCGCGGGCCGCAGTCGGCGCAGTCCGTGCCGAGCTCGCAGAGGCTGTAGTCCGAGCCCGGGCCGCCGTCGTCGCAGTCACCATCGCCGGCGTGCCGGCAGCTGTTGGTGCAGCTCACCCCGGGGCCGCCCGGACCCATGTCCGGCGTCGGGAACCCGCCGCAGCCGTCCGTGCGATCGCGAGGGTTGCGGCAGGCGTCGTCGTCGGACGACTTCACGCAGTAGCCCGCGCCGTCGCCGCACCAGGTGCAGGACTCGTCCTGGCACTCGCCGCAGGTGTCGATCGACGCGCAGGAACCGCAGCTGCTGTAGCGCCATCCCGAGGTGAGGAACTCGAGCTCGGACTCGCAATCGAGGAACTCGTCGGACGGCCCCGTGCTGTCGCCCGGAACGCAGCGACCGCGCGGCGCGCACCAACCGCAGCCCGACTCCTCGAGGCAGTCGCCGCAGCTCGTCGCCGCCTCGCAGCCCTCCGCGTTGTCCTTGGGCTCGATCAGGCAGCCGCCGAGGACGAGCAGCGCCGAGAGCTCAAAAGCGAACCATGAACGCGAGATCGATGGAGCGTAGTGTCGCATCCGCATCGCGGCCCTCCTCTCGGTAGCTGATCATGTAGCCGCCGCTGCCGCGCTCGATGCCGAGCGAGACGCGGTAGCGGCGATAGACGAAGTGCTGCCGTCCTTCGGCGTGCATGAAGCCGACACCATAGACCGCCTCGACGAAGGGCCGGGTCCGGTCGGCGCTGCCGAGCCGGAGCCGCGCGCCGAGCTCGATCATGGCGCTCACGAGCGCCAGCGAGTTGCCCTCGGCGCGGTCGAAGGGCCAGGCGCCGATCCCGATGGCCGCGCCGAGCGGCATCGCGAACCAGTCGGTGGCGACCAGGTCGCCGTGGAACTCCGCGCGGAAGGCGAACCCGAGCGGGTCGATGGGCAGCGAGGGCCCGAAGCTCAGCCGGAAACGACGCACACGGTTCGGGTCGTCTCCACCGACGTGGCGAGGCACGTGGCCGGTGGGCGGTGTTCCGACGCCGTAGCCCGCGGGCCCCACGCTCCCGTTGTTCACCTGGGCCATCGCCTGGCGCAGCGCGGGCAGGTCGTAGCGCTGACGAGTCTCGACGTCGGCGCGACTCTCCGCCAGGCGGAGAGCCTCGTCGAGCGTCGCCATCTCCTTGTCGAAGGCGAGCTTCGCGTCCGGCGGCAGCGCCATCGGCAGGGCCACCGAGTGCGTGCTGAGGATCAGCAGCGCGTTCGCCCAGGCACGGTGCGCAGCCAGCGCGGCGACCGAGGGCGGAGCGTCGTCGGGGAACGCCGCGTCGCGGCGCTCACCCTGCTCCGCGAGCGAGAGCGCCCAGCGGACCGCGCTCGTCACGCCGCGGGCGTCGACCACCGCGTCCGGATCGATCTTGTCGACGAGGTCGATCGCCCGCTGGATGGGCTCGGCGACCGCGATGCCCTGAATGCCCTGCGCGAGATCACCGCGCGCGCTGATCACGCCGACCAGCCGCCCCTGAGCGTCCACCAGCGGACCGCCGGAGTTGCCAGGGTTGAGCGACATCGAGAGCTCGATCTGTCCGTCGTTCCGAACGCGGCTGAAGGTGCCGCTCGCCGCCGCCGGGAAGCGCTGGCTGACGTCGATCGGGTAGCCGGACACGTGCAGCGTCTGACCGGGGGCGATGGTCGGCGGCGACTCGGGAAGCGCGACCACGTCCGGCAGCGGACCGGGCACCTGGACGAAGGCGACGTCGTGCTCGCGATCGATCGCGGAGACCACGCCGGGGTGCTCGTCGTCGGCCCCGGGGAGAATCACGGCGAGCAGGTCGAGGTCGCGCACCACGTGGGCGGCGGTCAACACTCGCCCATCGGCACCGACGACGACGCCGGTGCCGTGACTGAGACGCGGGTGGAAGGCCACGCGCGCCACGCCGCCCACCGTCACGTTCACGCGCTCGACGCCGGAGATGCCGATGATGCGGACCGTCGCGCGGTCGATCGGACGCAGCTCGACCAGCTGCGCGTCGGCGCCAGTGGCCGTCACCGCGAGCACCAAAGTCGCGAGCGTGAGTCCCCGGATCACGGGGGCGGTGTGACACCGGTTCACTCGGCGAGCAACCGGCGGAAGCCGGCCGAACCTCAGTGCGTCCAGCCCGGGCGGGCGTCCTCCGCGCGCTCACCGAGCGCTACCAGCGTGTCGTGAATGTTCTGGGCGCGCCCCGGACGACAGCCGCGCCGCTGGCCGCACCAGCGGAGCACCGACTGCAGCGCCTCCCCGTGCTGGCCACCGGCCTTCGCACGCTCGACGAACGCCTCCAGCATCGCGTCGGCGTGCTTCAGGTCCTCGACCGATCCGGCCATGTGCTCCTGGTAGAGGATCGCGAGGTCGAAGTAGGCCTCGGGGCGCGCGTCGTCGAAGGACGCCGCCTCGCGATAGCGAGCCTCCGCGGCCTCGGTTTCGCCGAGCCCTCGGAGCGCCACGCCGAGACCGATGGTCGCGTCGTAGCTCCGGGGCTTCAGCCGGCGGGCGTCGCGAAAGGCCTCCGCCGCGTCGGCGTACGCGCGCTGCGAGAGGGTGAGCTGACCGAAGTTCATGTGCGCCTCGAAGAGGTCGGGATCGAGCCGCCGCGCCTCGGCGAACTTGGCGCTCGCCTCCGTGAGATCCCCGCGGGCGATGTCGACCAGCCCCCACGTGTCGTAGAGCGGCGCGTAGGTCGGATCGATCAGCTGGGCCTGTCGGCAGATGACCGCGGCGAGCGCGAGCCGCTCGGGCTCCTCGCGCCCCCAGTCCCAGTAGACCTGCGCGAGCTCGACCAGCGTCCGCACGTCGTCGGCCTCCATCGCGAGCGCGCGGCGGAGATTCGCCACCGCTGCCTCACGCTCCCCGAAGTGGAGCCGCTGCACGCGCGCCATGGCCACATAGGCATCACCGCAGCGCGGGTCTTCGCGGAGCGCCGCCTGAAGGAGCGCGCGCGCCCGCGCGGGGTTCCCGGCGGCTTCGGCCTGCGAGGCCAGCGCGACCCGCGGCGCGCAGAAGTCGTCCTCGATGGCGAGCGCGGCTTCGTAGTGCGCTCGCGCGCGCTCGGGATCGCCACAGCGCCCCGCGACCAGCCCACGCATGTAGGCCACCCGAGCGTTCAGCACGCGCTCCTCGCGCGGGTCCGGCCCGAGATCGTGGCCCGACGCCGAGCGCTGGTTCGGCAGGCGGACCGATGTGTAGTGCGCGTCCAGCGCCTCGCAGGAGCTCTCGTCCCAACCCTCGTCGTCCAGGCGCGCCACCTCGGCGCTCCCGCGGGCGATCGCCTCACGCGCCTCCGTCTGGAGTGCGTCTCGTTCCTCCGGGGTGACCGGAACGACCCCGCGCGCGCATCCCGCCGCGAGGACGCCGATCGCGAGCGTCACCGACATCTTCCGCATTCGACCTCCTGCCCCTTGGAGACCCGAGCCACGCCCCACTTGGGTTTCCTCGGAATTTTTCGTGACGCTGCGGCGGCTGGGGAGACCATTCACCATGTTCTTCAACGCGCCGCCCTATCGCGGACCCGAGAGCGACCACTTCGACGGCACCCGCTTTCGGAACCTCGAGTCCACGACGCACGGGACGCCGGGCTCGCTGCTGAAGTGGATGATGAACCGCGACCGCGGGCCGTGGACCACCGTCGCCGAGGAGCCGGGGCCGCCGCCGCCCGAACGGGTGAGTGGCCAGCAGTGCCGGGTGACCTTCGTGGGTCACGCGACGCTCCTCGTGCAGGTCGCGGGGCTCAACCTGCTGACCGATCCGGTCTGGGCCGAGCGGGTGGGCCCTCGCTCCAAGGTCGGACCCAAGCGCTACCGTCGACCGGGTCTCCGCTTCGAGGACCTACCCCCGATCGACGCGGTCCTGCTCAGCCACAACCACTACGACCACCTGTGCGAAGCGACGATGCGCCGGCTCGCCACCGAGCATCAGCCCACGGTCATCACGGGGCTCGGGAACGCCCAGCTCCTCTCCACCTTCGACGTCGACGACGCGCGCGACCTCGACTGGTGGGAGCACACCACGCTCGACACCGGCGCGGGCGCGGTCCGGGTGAGCGCGGTGCCGATGCGCCACTTCTCCGGCCGCGGCCCGGGCGATCGGGACCGCACGCTCTGGTGCGGCCTCCACGTCGCGCACCCGAGCGGCGGGATCCTCTTCGCCGGCGACACCGGCTACGGGGAGCACTTCGCGCAGATCCGCGAGCGCCTCGGCGCGCCCCGAGTCGCGCTCCTCCCGATCGGCGCCTACCGGCCGCGCTTCATGATGCAGGCGATCCACGTGGACCCGGCGGAGGCGGTCCAGGCCCACCTCGACCTCGGGGCGACCACCAGCATCGCGATGCACTTCGGCACCTTCCCGCTCGCGGACGATGGGATGGACGAGCCCACCGAGGATCTCGCGGACGCCCTGGCCGAGCGCGGGGTCGGCGACGACGACTTCCGCGTCATCCCCCACGGCGTGGGCGTGAACGTCCCCTGACGCCCCGCGCGCCCTCCGGCCTCAACGGCACGGTGTGGCACGACCATCCGCGGTCGACAGCGGGCACGGCCTTTGCTCATCATGGGGCCGATGCGCGCCTTGCTTCCCTTCGCCCTCCTCGGGCTCGGCCTCCTCGCTGGGGGAACCGCCGCCGCCCAGCCCATGGAGCCGGTGCCCCCACCGCCCGGTGCACACGCACCGCCTCCTTCGCTCGAGCCGATCCAGCGCGAACCGCTGCTGCAGGAGCTCGGGGGCGGTCGACTCCGCCTCGCCCTCGGTGGGCACGCCCTCCTCTTCGACGGCGACGCGGCGCGCGGCTTCGAGCAGATCGAAGACGTCGGCCTCGACAAGCCGCGCATGGCCCTGCGGGTGAACCTCGAGGGCCGTTGGCGGATCGGTGAGGTCGTGCGTCTCGGGGTCGCCGGCGGCCTCGACTGGACCCGCAATACGGAGGACGAGGACGACGTCCCGCGTGATGGCGTGCAGCGCTCCTCCGCGTTGCGGACCGGCTACCTCGAAGCCGTCCTCGTGCTCGGCGTCACGCGCGTGAGCTCGCCCACCGTCACCACCGACCTCGGACTGCGGCTGGCCGGTGGCGGCGGGCTCTCGAGCTGGGTCTGGAACGACGAGGCCGACCTCGGCCTGCACTATCGAATGAGCGCGGCCTTCGACATCAGCTTCCTCATCGGCCGGGAGACCGCGAACGGCATCGGCCTACGCATCGGTTGGTCGCACGTCCGCAGCGGCCCCTTCGGCCCCCTCGACCTTCGCTTCGATCTCTCCGGGCCCTTCCTGGACATCGGCTACGTGCACGGATGGTGATCTCGATGACCCGACTCCTCCAAGCTTCGCTCCTCGCCGCCGCGACCCTGCTCGCCGGTTGCCCGATCTGCGATCCCGTCTCCGAGGTCGTGGACGACTTCGACCGCAGCTGCGCCGATGGCCCCTGCGGCTGGACCGCGGAGACCGGCTCGGTGAGCAACGCGCCCACGTTCCACGACTCGGAGCAGGGAATGGCGCTGGCGCCGAGCACGCGCGCCCGCCGCGGCTTCTCGACGTCCTCGACCGCTTGGACCCCGTCCGCGCTCGAGATCACCGCTCGCTGCGACCCCGACACCATTCTTCGCGTCTCGATCGTCGGCACCGACACCGAGGCCTCGGTCGACGGCGGCACCGGTGTGGCCGAGGTCCGGCGCTCGGTCGACGTCGACGTCGCCGCGACCGAGCTCTTCCAGGTCTACGAGAACAGCTTCAGCTGGCCCTTCGGCGTGCCCGTGGACGAGGTCGTGGTCGAGATCGCCGGCGCCGGTGGCTGCGTCGTCGACGACATCGTGCTGACCAGTCAGCCCACCTGCTGAGCCAGCGCTCGACCCCGCCAGCAGCTTGCTTCGGCGGCCCCCTGGACCTATGTCGCGCGTCCATTGGCTGAGGGCGTGGAGAGCGAAGCGGGCGAGCGACCGGTGCCGGTCCAGCGCGCAGTGGAGGCCGGACTGGCTCGGGCCGATCTGCGCCTTCAGGAAGCGGTCGAGCGCATCCTGGAGCAGCCCCGGACGGACCTGCACGGTCTGCCGGCGGGCGCCGCGACGCACCTGCTGGCGCAAGCGAGCGAGCGGCTCGGGCCCACGCTGGTCCTGACCGGCGACGCGGACGCGGCCCAGCGGGTGACCGAAGACCTGCGCTTCTTCCTCGGCGCCGTGGGCGACGAGGAGGCCGAGGTCCCGCAGGTGCTCCACCTGCCGGCGCTCGACACCACGCCCTTCCTCGAGGTGGCGCCGGACCGGCGAGCGGCGATGGACCGACTGGCCACCCTCTTCCACCTCGCGCGGGGTTTGCCGTTCCGCTTCGTGGTGATGCCGGCGGCGGCGGCCATTCGCCGTGTCCCGCCGCGCGAGGCGATGGTCCAGCGCTCGATGCTGGTCGAGGCGGAGTCGGAGCTCGACCGCGACGACCTGATCCAGGTGCTCGGCCGCGGCGGCTACCTGCGCGTGCCGGTCGCCGAAGACCCAGGGACCTTCGCGGTTCGCGGTGGCGTCATCGACGTGTACCCACCGCACGCGCCCTACCCCGCGCGCATCGACCTCGACGACTGGCTCGTGATGTCGATCAAGCGCTTCGACCCGGACGACCAGCGCACGGTCGACGAGGTGAAGCGCATCTTCATCCACCCGGTGCGCGACACCGTCATCGCCGGCGACAGCGACGCGCTCGAGCGCGTGCGCGCGCTCTGCGATCAGGCCAACTACCCGACCAGCAAGACACGCGCGCTCCTCGACGACCTGAGCGCCGGCCGCGCCTTCTACGGCATCGACGCGCTGCTGCCGGCCTTCTACGACCACCTCGAGACCCCGCTCGACTTCCTGCCGCCCGAGACCCCGGTGGTGGTGCTCGACCCGGGCGACCTCGCCCGGAGCGTCGACCTCGAGATCACACGCGCCACCGGCGACCACGACGCCAAGGCGGCCGAAGGCGACCCCGTCTACGCACTCGGCGAGCTCTACGCCGAAGAGGAAGAGCTCGCGGAGCAGATCGAAGCGCGGCGCCACGTGCTGATCCACCCCTACGCGAGCGTGGGCGACACCACGGCGCTCGGGCTGAGCCGATTCGAGGTGGCCGAGGAGAAGGCGCTCGTCGATCTGGCGGCCGAGGACCAGCGTCCGCTGGTCGCCGAGCTCAAGGCCCGCCGCGGCGGCGGTGACGAGGACGCGCTCACGCCGGTGGCGGACCGCACCAAGGGCTGGCTCGACCTCGGGATGCGGGTGCTCTTCACCGCGCGCACCGAGACCCAGGCCGAGCGGCTCAGCTCGCTGCTCGAAGGCTACGGCGTCCCCGTCGAGCGGAAGTCGAAGCGCTTCGAACCCGCGCTCCTCGATGCGCCGCGCGGCGTGAAGGCCCAGGTGGTCATCGGCGACCTCCAGGACGGCTTCGCCTGGGCGACCGAGGGGCTCGTGCTGGTCACCGAGGGTGAGATCTTCGGGACCCGCGCGCGCCGCAAGCGGCGACCGACGCGGCGCAAGCGCCAGCGGAAGGCCGAGACCTTCCTGCAGGACCTCCGCGAGCTGAAGGTCGGCGACTACGTCGTCCACTCCGACCACGGCGTCGGCACCTACCTCGGTCTCGAGCGCAAAGAGATCGCCCAGAGCGCGATGGAGCGCATGCGCGGTGACGAGCCGCGCAGCTTCGAGGTGTTGGTGATCGAGTACGCCGGCAACGACAAGCTCTTCGTCCCGGTCACCAAGCTCAACCTCGTCCAGAAGTTCTCCGGCAAGGAGGGCCACAAGCCGAAGCTCGACCGGCTGGGCGGCAGCACCTTCGGCAAGAAGAAGGCGAAGGTGAAGAAGGCGGTGCGCAAGCTCGCCGACGACCTGCTCGTGCTCTACGCGGAGCGCGCGGCGGCGCGGCGCGATCCGCTCCCGCCGCCGGGTCGCCCCTACGCCGAGCTCGAGGCGACGTTCCCCTTCGAGGAGACCGCCGACCAGTCCCGCGCCATCGACGACGTGCTCGGCGACCTCACGCAGCCGCGGCCCGCCGATCGGCTCGTGTGCGGCGACGTCGGCTTCGGTAAGACCGAGGTCGCGATCCGCGCCGCCTTCCGGATGGCGATGGCGGGCCGCCAGGTCGCCGTGCTCTGCCCGACCACGGTGCTCGCGCAGCAGCACTGGCAGAGCTTCGCCAAGCGCTACGCCGACTACCCACTCGAGGTGAAGCAGCTCAGCCGCTTCGTCTCGAAGGAGGACCAGCGCAAGACGCTGGCGGGCATGAAGGAAGGCACGGTCGACGTGGTCGTCGGCACGCACCGCATCCTCTCGAAGGACGTGCACTTCAAGGACCTCGGTCTGCTCGTGGTCGACGAAGAGCAGCGCTTCGGCGTCGCGCACAAGGAGCGCATGAAGTCGCTCCGCAAGGACGTCGACGTGCTCACGCTGACCGCGACGCCGATCCCGCGAACGCTCCAGATGGCGATCGGCGGCCTGCGCGACCTCTCGCTGATCACGACCGCGCCGGTCGACCGGCGCGCGGTGCGCACCTTCGCCTGTCGCTGGGACGACCACGTGATCCGCGAGGCGATCCAGCGCGAGCTCAGCCGCGGCGGGCAGGTCTTCTTCGTCTACAACCGCGTGGAGGGCCTCTACGAGCGCGCCCAGCGACTCCAGGAGCTGATGCCCAACCTCCGCATCGCGGTCGCCCACGGCCAGATGGGCGAGCGAGCCCTCGAGAAGACCATGGTCGACTTCGTCGACGGTCAGTACGACGTGCTCTGCGCCACGGCGATCATCGAGAGCGGTCTCGACATCCCGCGCGCGAACACGATGATCGTGGACCGCGCGGACATCTTCGGCCTCGCTCAGCTCTACCAGCTCCGCGGCCGCGTCGGCCGGAGCCGGGAGCGGGCCTACTGCTACCTGATCACCCCGCCGCCGAGCGCGATGAGCGACGAGGCGCGCCACCGCATCGAGGCCCTCGAGCGCTTCACCGAGCTCGGCAGCGGCTTCCAGGTCGCGAGCCTCGACATGGAGCTCCGCGGCGTGGGCGACCTCCTCGGCGCCGAGCAGTCCGGCAACGTGGCGCTCGTCGGCTTCGACCTCTTCTGCCACATGCTCGAGGAGGCGGTCGCGACCCTCCGCGGCGAGGAGGTCGAGCAAGCCATCGACCCCGAGCTCACCCTCGACGTCGAGCACCACCTGCCCGAGACCTACATCGAAGAGGTCGGCCTCCGGCTGACCTTCTACAAGCGCTTCGCCACCGCGAGTGACGAGGAGTCGATCCAGGACCTCGCCGAGGAGATGGAGGATCGCTTCGGTCCGCCGCCGCCGCCCGCGATGACCTTCATTCGCGCGATGCGCCTGCGGCCGATGCTCCGCGAGTACCGCGCGCTCGGCTGCGAGGCGACCGACAAGCGGGTCACGCTCCACCTCCGCGAGGACACGCCCCTCGACCCGGCCAAGATCATCGCACTCGTCGGTGAGCCGGGCAGCCCCTGGAAGCTGACGCCCGACATGCGTCTGACCCGCACCTTCGACGACGACGCGGACGCCGACGCCATCGACCGCGTGCGCGGCCTCTTCGGCATGCTGCGACCGCTCCAGAAGGGCATCGCCTGAGGCGGAGTCGGCTCACGCCCAGCCCAACGAAGGTTCGAGCGGCACCGCTGCGGAGGACGTAGCGCGAAGCGCGAGGACGTACCGAGCGGCTTGCCGCGAGACCTTTAGGTTTTTGGGGGAAAGGAGGAGCGATTCACTCGCGACGACTGGGGGGATTTTCTCAAAATCCCCCGCCCAAAACGGAGTGTTGGGCCAACAGCTAGACCGCTCACGGCTTGAAATGGTCCGATGATCGGGGTGCTGTGCGGCCGCGGGTCGGTTTCGGCACGACGAGTCGATGCCGAGCATCGGCGAGGAGGGACGGGGCCGACCTGTGGTCGCACAGCCCGCGAGGGCGGATCAGAGCAAGTCGTGAGCGGTCTAGACGGCGCCGCTCGCGAGCAGGTGCTGGCACGTCCGCTCGATGCCCTCGTCGATGCTCACCGCGGGGTCGTAGCCGAGGTCGCGCCGGGCCTTGTCGATGCTGAAGTAGTGGTGCGTGCACATGTAGCGGATGGCGAAGCGGGTGAGGCCGTCCTCGGGGGAGATGGTCCCGCCGCGGAGGGTGTCGATGCCCTCCTTCACCGCCGCGATGGCGTAGACGAGCTGGTGCGGGATGCGCCCGCGGAGCGGTGGCAGGCCGAGCCGCTCGAGCACCCGGCGAACGAACTCCCAGAAGGGCATGGGCTCGCCGTTGGTGATGAAGTAGGCGTTGCCCGCGACGGCGGAGCCGAGCTCGAGGCGGTCGCCCGCGGCGAGCAGCGCGTCCACCAGGTTCGACACGTAGGTGTAGTCGCTCAGCCAGGTGCGCCGACCGACTTGGAAGCGCAGCCGACCGGCCTTCGCGTGGGCGATCAGCGCCGGCAGGAACCGGGTGTCGTGCACGCCGAAGACCACGTGGGGGCGCAGCGCCGTCGTCGCGAGCCCGCGCTCGCCGTTTCGGGCGAGCACGAGCTTCTCCGCCTCCACCTTGCTGTGCGCGTAGGGCGCGAGGTTCTTCGTGGCGTAGGGCAGCGACTCGTCGCCGTTCTCGATGTCCTCGCCGTCGTAGACCACGCTACCGCTCGAGACGTAGACGAGCTTGCCGATGCCGAGCTCCTGGCAGCCCTCGATGATGTGGCGCGTGCCCTCGTAGTTCACGTTCCACACGAAGTCGGCCTTGTTCTGCTTGGTGTGGACCAGGCTCGCGTTGTGGAAGACCAGGTCCGCGCCTTCCAAGCCTGCACGCACGGCGTTCGGATCGGTGATGTCGGTCTTCACGAACTCACCGCCGAGCCCCGTGGGCTCCACGATGTCGAGCACGCGGACCCGGTCACCGCGCTCGAGGAGGGCGTTGACGAGGTGACGACCGACGAAGCCGCCGCCGCCGGTGACGACGCTGAGTTGAGACATCTCTCTTCCTTCCGATCCGTTGCCGCGTCGGGCTATCTCGCCGGGGCGCGCTTGTCGAGCCTGGCGCGCGGACCACCGAACGGGCAGGCTCCCTCCGATGCTCCACGAGCCCCTCTCCCGCGACGCCGGCGCCGACGCGAAGCACGAGCGCTATCGGACCCTCCGCACCTCGATCGACGGTCTGCTCGACGGCGAGGACGACTGGATCGCGGCGATGGCCACGGTGAGCTGCGAGCTGCACCACGGCTTCGAGAGCTACGACTGGACCGGCTTCTATCGCGCCGTGTCGAGCGACCTGCTCGTGATCGGGCCCTACCAGGGCGGCCACGGCTGCCTGCGCATCCCCTTCGACAAGGGCGTGTGCGGTGCGGCCGCGCGCACACGCGAGACCCAGCTCGTCCCCGACGTGCACGCATTCCCCGGGCACATCGCCTGTTCCTCGTCGACGCTCAGCGAGATCGTGGTCCCCGTGCTCCGGCCGGACGGGTCGGTGCTCGCCGTCTTCGACGTGGACAGCGACCGCCCCGCGGCCTTCGACGAGGTCGACCAGGAGCACCTCGAAGCGCTCGCGAAGACTCTCGGCCAGCGCTTCGGCTAGGACGAGTAGAGCGTCTCTTCCAGCTCCGTGTCGTCGGGGCCGCGATGGGCCACGAGCCGGCCGGCCTGCACGGTGAGCGAGAGCGCGCCCTGCTCGAAGTAGATGCGAAGCCGACGCTCCACGTCGTGCAGGGCTTCTTCGCCGACGGCTGCGCGCCACTCCGGGAAGGCGATGGTCTCGAGCAGCCGGTCCGAGAAGAGCGCCTCGACGTTGGCGTAGGAGAGCCGAAAAGAGGTGTGCTGGAGCTCGACTTCGGTGAAGCCCGCGGCCCGCACCACCTTCTCGAGGTCGCCGGTCGCCGGATCGCGCTCGATGAGCCCGTCCACGGTCCGGGCGAGCTCGCGGTCCCCATGGGCCACCGCGCGCTCGCGGAGCATCTCGAAGATCTCGCCGAAGGTCCCGCGCAGCGGCGTCGTCAGCAGGAGCCGTCCGCCGGGCACGAGCACCCGGTGCATCTCCCGCACCGCCGCCACCCGGTCCCGCAGGTCCCGGTAGAGCAGATGCGCCACCACGGCATCGAAGACCCCCTCCCCGAAGCTGAGCGCCTCGGCGTCCTCGGTCTTGAAGAAGAGGCGCCGGCCGATGTCGCCGAAGCCTCGCTGGCGGGCGAGCGCGATCAGGCCCGCGTCGTGATCGACGGCGATCACCCGACTCGAGCTGCCGAGCCGCTGGAGCATGCGAAAGGAGATCTGGCCAGTGCCACAACCGACGTCGAGAACCTGGAGCCGGTCCCCCTGGGGGAGCGCGTCGAGCAAGCCTTGGGCGAAGCGCGCGCCGTACTGCGGCGCGACCACCGCGTCGACGAGCGCAGCGTCCTGCTGACTGCTCCGCCGACGCCGACGGACGCGCCGCTCGTCGTTCACGGATTCTCGTCCATCTGCGCGAAGAGCTCGAGCGCCTCCGTCGCGAGCGCACCGACCGTCGCCTCGGTCTCGGACTCGAAGTCCGCGATGGTGACGTCGCGCTGGTCGCCGGTGAGCTTCTCGAGCTCCGGCGCGAGCGAGGTCTCCTGCGCTTCCACCGCCGCCTCGATGCCCGCGGCGATCACCTCGGGGTCCGGGTGGCGGAGGAAGCCCTTGAGGAGCCGCGCGGTCCCGCCTTCGCCGACCTCCACCAGGAGGAAGGGCAGCTCGACCATGCACGGGCCGCGGTGCGGTCCCTCGAGGCGCGCCTCGATCGCACGGGCGACGTCGCCGTAGTAGTCGAAGGCCACGTCCAGCAGCGCCTCGCCGGCCTGGACCCGGACCTGCGGGTCCTCGTCGTCGAGGATGTCGATCAGCCCCTCGATCATCGCGACGCCCGGCACCTGCGCGCAGAGATCGGCGAGGCGGATCAAGCGGGCGGCCGCCTCGTCGGGGTCGTCCAGGGCTCGGGCCTCGGCGATGGCGTCGAGGAGCAGGTCGGTGGGGTCACCCTCGAGCAATCGGGACTCCGCCTCGCGGAGCGCCCGGTCGGCGTCGAAGATCGCATCGAGATCAGCGCGGCTCATGCGACGGAGCTATGCGCCCGGCGCCAGCCTGTCAACGCCACTCGTCACGGACCGAAGTCGACCGGGCAGCCCTCGCCGTCGATGCTGGGGATGACCACGAGGACCACCGTCTCGGTCAGCCGGGTCACGCCATCGCCGCGGAGGACGACCGTGAGCGTGTAGCTCTGCGGCTCGGGTCCGCGCGGGATGCGCTCGTTGGCGAGGAAGACACGGAAGCCGACGCGGGTGCCGGGTCGAACGCCGAGGTACTCGTCACCGAGGTCCGTCGCGCCACCGGTGGGGACGGCGCCCGTGGTCTCGATCGAGCGCACGAAGTCGAGCGCGTCGAACTCGTCGCCGGGGAAGTCCTCGGCGAACGCGTCGATGTCCAGGGGGACCTCCTCGACGAGCTGGCGGATGGACTCGACGACGCCCTCGTCGAGCCCTTCGCCGCGGGAACCGATGTCGAGGACGATGGGCACGCCGTCTTCGGTGACGGCGCCGGTGTCGCGGGCGATGGACTCGAGGTCCGTGAGCGCTCGGTCGCGGGGGTCGTTGCCGCTGTAGAGCCCGAGCACCTTGGCCCCGATGTCCCGCAGCGCGCCGAGGGCCATCTCGTAGGTCGCGGGGGCCGGGGAGATCGGCGGGCTGTCGTAGGGCTCGCTCCGCCCGGGGCCGTTGTGCATGGCCGCGTCGGTGAAGAGCAGGATGATGCGCGACCCGTTGGTGCGGAAGCACGGGTAGCCGACCGTTCCCGCGGGGCAGCGCCCGGGCGAGACGAAGCGGCCGAGACCGGCGCCGGTCGCGCTCTGGTAGAGCGCCTCGACGTGGCTCTCGGGAATGTCGCTACCGCTGCGGGTGCGCAGCCGGTCGACCGCGTCCTGCACCCGGTCGATGTCGGCGGTCGACTGCTGCCGGAGCTGGAAGGGCACGTCCATCGACTCGTCGCCGTAGGGACTCACCGGGAAGTCGGCGAACTCGGCGACGCTCAGCTGCGTGTCCGGGATGGCGGACGCGATCTGCGGCACGATGCGGTCACGGAGGGTCTCGCGGATCGCGTCGATCTCGTCGGTCATCGATCCGGTCACGTCGACCAGGAAGAGCACGTCCGCGGTCGCGATGCGCGCGAGGAAGGTCGCGTCGACGAACTTCGGGGGCGTCATCGGCGGCAGCTCGACGCAGACGTCGGGCGGCGGCGGGGGCACGAACGCGTCCACGCCGCGCATGTCCGGGCGGAACATGTCCTCCGGCTCCCCTCCGTCGACGTCCGGCACGTGGAGGCCCGTCTTGGCGCCACAGCCGACCGCCAGCGCGGCGGCCGCGAGCGCCAACCAAGCTCCTCCTCGCGTCCCTCTGGTCCCCTGCATTCCGGTCCTTCGTGTCATCGGTGGCCCGAGGGCCCCGTTTCCGTCGCTGCAGGGTAGAGCAATTTCCACGCCGGGTCCGCCGTGTGGACCCCCACCGGGCGCAACTCGGGGCCCGTCAGACCTCGTCGTCGCAGCTGCCCCCGTCGGTGCCGGGGATGAGGAACACGACGTCCTGCGCCCCGAGGCGGCTCCGGCCGAAGGCACGGAACACCACGCGGGCCGGGATCCGGAGGGTTTCGGCACTTTCTGGCACAGCGTCCGGGTCCAACCGTACCCGGAAGGTCACACGGGTCCCTGGTCGGGTACCGACGAAGACGTCGCCCTCGATGCGCTCCACACCGTCTGCGGGGATGGCACGGAGGGGCTCCACCCCGAGCACGAGATCGCGAGCGTCGTACTCGTCCCCGCGAACGTCCTCCACCAACGCGTCGACATCGAGAGGAGTCCCCTCGGCGAGCCGGGTGATGGCCGAGACGATGTCTTCACCGACGCCGCCACCGCCACCGCCGATGCTCCGCGCGAGCGGCTGGTCCCCGTCGACGGCTCCGGTATCGGTGGACACGCGGCGTAGCTGCTGGGCCGGGCTCATGGACATGAAGTCCGTGGCCCAGAGACCGATGACCAGGACCCCGATGCGCTGGAGCGCCTCGAGCGCGTCCGCGTAGGTGTGAGGCCCAGGAAAGTCGTAGGTGCTGACGGGCGGCACGCCGCGGGGCCCGTTCTGCATCGGGGCGTCGGTGATCAGCAGGATCACGGGGAGCGCGGTGGAGCGGAAGCAGGCGCCACCCTGCCCTCCGCGAGGACAACCGGCGCTCCGCTCGATCCAGGGCGCGAGCCCCTCGCCGGTCGCGACCTGGTAGAGGCCCTCCGTCGCGGCCTCCGGCTCGTCGAAGTTACCCCAGCTGGGCAACCCTTCGAGCGCGGTCTCCACCTGGATGACGTCGGTGGTCACGGTCCGTCGCATCTCGAAGGGGCGAACCGACTCGGGACCGTGCTCGTCGACGGGGAACTCACCGAAGAGGGCGACGCCGAAGGCCGCGTCGGGGATGGCGGCGCGCACCCCCGGGACCACGCGGTCGCGGAGTCGGTTCCGGATGGTGTCGATCTCGTCGAGCATGCTCGCCGTCGCGTCGAGCAGGAAGAAGACATCGACCACCGCCAGCGCCACGGGCAGCTCGAACTCGGCGTCGACGGTCTCGACGTCGCGCGGGAGCTCGACGCAGATCGGCGGCGGCGGCGGTGGCGGACCCATGTCGGGCCCGAGGTCCACCCCGAAGTCCGGCCCCATGTCGGGCGCGCTGAGCCCCGTCTTCGCCCCGCAGGCCGAGAGGAGGAGCGTCGCTCCGAGCGCGATGGAGCGGGCGGCCGTCAGATGGCTTCGCATCCGGAGCCGTCCGCGCCAGGCACCACGATGTCGAAGAGCTGCTCGCCGAGCCGTCGCGTGCCGTCACCGCGGAACGTGACCCGAACCCGAATGCGCTGCGGACCCGAGCCGGGGGCCACCGCGCCGTTGCGAATGATCACCCGCCAGAAGAGCTGCGTCCCGGCCTGCGCCTCGCGGAAGAGCGCCCCTTCGATCCCGCTCACGCCGCTCGCGGGGATGGCCTGGGTCCCCTCGATCGCTTCGATGAGCTCGAGCGGATCGATCCCGTCGGTCCGATCGCCATCGGAGAGGACCGCGTCGATGTCCTGCACCACGGTGCCGGCGAACGTCTCGATGGCGGAGACCACGGAGGTCGTCAGCTCCTGACCGCGGGTGCCGATGTCGTAGACCAGCGGCTCCCGACCGGCGAGGGTGTCGGTGTCGCGCGCGAGGCGCTCGAGCGTCTGTCGCTCCCCTCCGCCCCCGGCGCTCGAGTTGAAGCCGATCACCCGCGCGCCTCGCCGCCTGAGCACGTCGATCGCGTCCGCGTACTCGGCGGCGCCGGCGATGGGCGGGGAGTCGTAGGGGAACTCACCGCCGGGCCCGTTGTGGAACTGCGCGTCGGTGAAGAGGAGCACCACCGGCAGGGCGTCGTTCCGGAAGCAGGCGTAGCCGAAGCCGCCGCGCGGGCAGCCACTGGAGCGGGGGACGTACTCGGCGATCCCGTCTCCGGTCATCAGCTGATAGAGCGCCTCGACCTGGCTCTCTTCGATGTCGACACCGTTGCTCAGCTCGATGGACCCGACCGCGGACTGGACCTGGGCCACGTCGGTCGTCACCCGCTGGCGGAGCTCGAACGGCACGTCACCGTCGCGACCGGAGCCGTAGGGCTCGATCGGGAAGTCCGCGAAGGTGGCGACCGCGAGCTCGGAGTCGGGGATGGCGGTCCGGATGGCCGGGGCGATCCGCGTGCGGAGCGTGTCCCGGATCTGGTCGATCTCCTCGCGCATGGACGCGGTCTTGTCGATGAGGAACGCAATGTCCGCCCGCCCGACCTGCGCCTCCACCTCGAGCGCGAGCTCGACGGCCCCTCCGTCGAGGGGCACTTCGATGCACGGGATGTCCATGTCCCCCATGTCCGTGGGGATGCCTCCGTCGAACGTCTCGTTCTCGAACGCATCCGGGACGTAGGGACCCGTTTTCGCCCCGCAACCCACCGTCGCGGTCCCCAGCAGGGCCGCTGCGGCGAGGGTCGGGGCCAGAGGGAGCCAGCGCATCAGGAGCCACTCTAGCGTCGGCGATCGGGCACGTCGAGGTCGGCACCCGCGGATGACCGCCCGCGACGGCCCGAGCCTGCTATGGTCGGCCCGTGGCGGCCATCGTGCCCGGGTCGACGATCTATCGGTGGGATCTCGACAAGACCTACCTCCGAACCGAGTTCGACACCATCCGCGATCTCCTGCGGACCGCCGTGGAGCCCGCCTCTCGGAAGCGCACGGTCCCCGGAGCCAGCGCTCTGCTCCGCGAGCTCCGGGCGACGGGCCCGAACGCCATCACCATCCTCTCCGGCAGCCCCGAGCAGATGCGGCGGGTGCTCGAAGCGAAGCTCCGCCTCGACGGCATCCGGTGGGACTCGTTCACGCTCAAGCCGAGCCTCGAGAACCTGCTCAAGGGCCGCGTGCGCTTCCTGAAGGACCAGATCTCCTACAAGCTCGGGGCGCTGCTCGACGCCCGCACCCACTCGGACCCGAACACGGAAGAGGTGCTCTTCGGGGACGACGCCGAGGCGGACGCGTTCATCTACTCCCTCTACGCGGACCTGTGCGCCGGCCGGGTGGGCACCGACCAGCTGCTGGCGGTGCTCGAGCGAGCCAAGGTCTACCGGTCCCAGATCCCGACCATCGTGCGTCGCGCGGACCGGCTGCCGCGGGGCGAGGCGGTCCGGCAGGTCTTCATCCACCTCGAGCGGATGGAGTCACCGAACGTCTTCGCCGAGTTCGGTCAGCGCATCTGCCCCTTCTACAACTACTTCCAGCCGGCGGTGGTGCTGCTCCGCGACGGAGCGCTCCAGCCCGAGGCCGTGCTTCGGATCGGGGCGGAGATCATCCTGAGGCACGCCTTCAGCCCGGACGCGCTGGTCGCGTCGTTCCTCGATCTCGCGCGCCGGCGCTACGTGGGGCGCCCGGTCGCGGAGCGGCTGGTCGCGGCCGCCGCGAAGGTGGAGCGGCCGAGCTTCGGCGGCGCCATGCCGAGCCTCCTGCAATTCGGCGAGGCGCTCGAGCGCCGGCTGCCCGAGCTCGGCGAGGCCCAGCGGGTCGAGCCCGACCCGATCGACTACGTGGACCTCTTCTCGCGCGACAAGGCCCGAGCGCGAGCCGCGCGGCGCCGCGCCAAGTGGAAGAAGCGATAGGAAGGGAACCATGCCCCTGCGCGAAGTGAACATCGACGACCGCACCTGGTCGGAGGCGAGCGAGAACCGCCGCCGCGAGTGGACGCTCACCATCCGCGAGCTGACCACGCCGGGCGAAGCGGTGATCCGCGATGACGGAGAGGTGCTCTCGATCACACAGACGCAGCAGGGGGTGGAGCTCGCGCTCCACGACGCGGAAGGCCACGTGCTCGCCGACGTCACCATCCCGCACGACGCGTTGGCCGACCTGATCACCGAATACGTGGACACCGTCCGAGAGATCGCCCGCGCCGACGCGATGGGCGGCCTCAAGCGGCTCGAGGCCCTCGACATGGCCAAGCGGGTCACCCACGACGACGCCGGTCGTTTCCTCGAGCGGCGCCTGCGCCCCTTCGCCATCGATCACCCCACCGGTCGGCGACTCTTCACGCTCCTGCTCGCGCTCAAGGTCGACACCACCCGACTGGTCGGCGTCCACGGTCACCGCCGCGTCCGCTGAGAAAGAGTGATCGGGGGAGGATGCGTGGAGCGCATCGATCTTGGGAGGCGCGGAGGGATTCACTGCCGACGAGGTGGGGGATTTTCTCAGAATCCCCCGAGAAAAAAACGCTACGGTGTCGCCGATGATCGATGTGCTCGTCGTCGGCTCCCACCCCGCGGAGCTCCGCGGTCTCCGCCAGACGCTCGGAGAGCGACTCGATGGCCGCCTCCAGGGCATTCACGTCAGCGCGAAGACCATCGGCATCGGGATGGTCAACGCGGCGGCGTCGACGGCGAAGCGCTGCTTCCAGCTCGAGCCTCGAGCGGTCATCCACCTCGGCACCTGCGGGATCTACCCCGGCCCGAGTCAGTACCAACCGCACGACGTGATCGTCGCCGAGCGCATCAAGTACCTCGACCACGCGACCGAAGCGGAGCGTGCCTCGATCCCCGACCCGATGTCCGTGGAGCACGCCGTCGACAAGACGCTGCTCGCGGGCCTCACCGCGTCGGGCCGCGCGCGCCCCGCCCCGATCGCGACCCCGCCCGCGCACACCACCGACGACCAGCTCGCGGCGTCGGTCTTCAACCGCCTCGGCCACCACGCCGAGTCGCTGGAGGCGTTCGGCGTCGCGCAGGCGTGCCGGCTGGCCCAGATCCCCTACGCGGCGGTCTTCGGCATCACCCACGTGGTCGGCAGCCGGGCGTCGGTGGACTGGCAGCAGTTCCAGCGCCAGTCGTCGCTCACGGCGGCCGAGGTCGTCCTCTCGTGGATCCACGCCGGCGCGCCCGGCGTCCCGCTGCGCGGGTAGCGCTCTACCTGCATGCGTCCAACGACGCCGCGTTGACGGCCGCGCTGGAGAGCATCGCGGGCGACATCTGCTGCGGCTGGATGTCGTGACCAGACCCTCGCCGCTCTGTCGAAGAGTGAGGGTGAGGGTCAGGGCGAGGGTGAGGGTGAGGGGCGCCTTCGGCGCTAGAACATCTCGAAGTCGAGCTCGTCGTCGTCGTCGTCTTCGTCTTCGGTGAACGTCGGGATCCGCTCTTCGGGGTCGCGCCACTCGGGCTCGAGGGTGCGGCCGACCAGGGCGAAGACGTCTCCGTCGCCGTTCTGGACGAGGAAGGCGACGTCTTCCGAGTAGTCGCCGCGGTAGCTGAAGGGGAAGCGGTAGAGCGCTCCCTCCGCGAGCTTCGCCAGGAGCGCTTCGTCGACCTCGCTCGCGTCGAGCGCGTAGACCGCGTGCACCTTGGTGTCGAGCAGCGCCTCGGCGCCGAGCGGGCCTTCGAGCGCCTGCGGCTGACCGAGCGTCGACGCGCGCTTCTCGACCGGCTCGCCCTCGTCGTCGAGGCCGATGAGCTCCTTGTTGGGCACCCAGTAGCCGTCTTCGGTGAAGTAGCCCTGCGCGGTCATCCCGCTCTGGATGAGCAGGGCTCCATCCTCGGTGAGCGACGCGCGGGTGCACCGCTCGCCCGTCGGGTCGAGGGGCATGCGCTTGCGGCTGCCATAGAGCTTCGCTCGGTCGACCTTCTTGAAGTCGAAGGTGCTGGGGCTCTCGCCGAGTTGGACCACGATCTGACGCGCCATGACTCCGTCCTACCAAAGGCTGGGCCGGTCGAGAAGCACGAGCAGGCTCAGAGCGCGCCCCGGCACTCCTCCGCGAAGCCGCGGATGACCGGATCCTCCGACTCGCCATAGCGCTCCACGCAGCGCTCGGCGACGACCCGCGCCATGCCAGGGCTACCGGACTCCCGCAGGGCCTGGACCTCGATCGCGTCGCGCACGGCTCCCTGGAAGCGATGGCTTCCGACGAGGCCGACCGCCCGCTCGGCGTCACCCGCCGCGAGCGCGGCGCGAGCCTCCGCCAGCACCGCGAACGGCCGGCCCTCACAGGGCACCGTGTCGATGGCGTAGGGGAGCGTGCCGCAGCCGATGGGTCCCATCGCCGCGCACCACGTCCGCGCCCGCTCGAATTCACCCTGCCACGTGGCCTCGGTGATCAGCAGCGACCCAGCGCGACAGCGTTGCCGCAGCTCGAGCGACTCGTCCTGCAGGATCGCTTCGTGAGCGGCGACCTTCACCGCGTACGGCTCTCCGTCGAGCTCGCGAAAGGTCCGTTCCACCTGCCGGCGCCGCTGGTCGCCCCACAGCAGCGTGCCGACGCCGACGCTCAGCACGAGCGCGATCGCGACGTGCGTCATCGGTTGCCGCCACGCCGAGCGCTCCCGACCCAGCGAGCGGACCCGCTCTTCGATGTCGCGCAGCTCACCCTTCGACGCTCGCTCGAGGGCCCAGCGGAGGTTTCGCTCCGGATCCTCCAGGATGTCGGGGGCAACGAGCAGCTCGCCGGCCTCGCTCAGCACCGCGTAGAGCCGCACCGGGCCACCCCGGCTCCGGTACTTCTTTCGCTCCTCGAAGCCGAGGACCTCGGACCAAGCCATCGACCGATCGCGAAGGAATCCGGCGCGCGAGAGACGCTCCGGACCGATCTCGACCCGATCGAAGCGCATCACCCGGACCAGCCCCCAGACGATGGCGAGCCAGATGAAGGGTGCGATCGCGAGCCGCCAGAGCCCCTCGCCGGTCACCAGCGCTTCGACCAGCCACACGACCGGCCAGATGAGGAACCAGAAGCTCAGGAACCAGAGGCAGGCCCCGAGAATCACCCGCGGCACCCGGTGCCGCGGCAGGACGATGCTCTTCCGAGTCGTCTGGGGCTTCGCCGGCTCGCGGTACATCGCCCCATCCTAGCCCGTCGAGCGTCCGCTGGGGCTACCTCTCGGTCCTGTAGGGAAGCGGCCTTTCCCGAGGTCGAAGAGGTCGCCGCCGAGTGACATCCTCGAACGGATTGAACCGTCACGATTGGGTCTCCCCTGGAATGGTGATAAGCACTCACGGTGCCCGCCGCCGCCCTCGCCGAATTCGCCGCCGCCGTGGATGCCCCCACGGCGGACCGAATCCGCGAGACCCTCGAGTGGATCGCTCCCCATTGCGACCTCGAAGAGCGCTTGCCCCGGATCCCGCCGTCGGCGCAGGTCCGAGGCATCTGGGCGAAAATTCTCGTGCGGCAGCTCCAGGAGCGCGGCCTCTGGGAGAAGTACCAGGAGATGCTCCCGATGCCGACGCCCGGCGCGCTGGGCTTCCACCCCGCTCGAGACCTCTGCGTGCAGTCGGCGGTCGCCGGTGCCCTGGTGGCCGGCCCCGAGCAGCTCCACCAGGGCATGTTCGAGATCACCCGAGACAACTCTCGACGATTCGCCGCGAGCCTCCTCGGCCGCACGTTGGTGCGACTCCTGGCCAAGGACCCGAAGCGACTCGCGCAGCAGGCCATCGCGAGCCGACGGCAGACCTGCAACTACGGCGGGTGGGAGCTCGTCTCGGCGTCCGAGCGGGAGGTCCGCATCTACCTCCGCGAGGAGTACGTGTGGATCGAGTCGTATCTGCTGGGTGCGGCCGTGGGGACCTTCGAGGCGCTCGCCGACGATCCGGCCGATCTCCGGGCCGACGCGGAGCTCGAGGACCGCTTCCACGGCACCCACGTGATCTGCTGGTAGGCGCTCTGTCTCACCCCTTTTGGTTGCGTCACTGCCAATGACCTCCTAGTGAGCCCGGCTCACGGCCCTTTCATGGAGGCTTCGATGGCAGTTTCACGAGCCCTGACCCCTCGCCAAACGGAGGCGCGACCCAAGCGTACGGACCACTCCGGCGTGCACGAGCTGATTCCCGCCGTCCACCGATCGGCGAGCCATTCGCTCATCCGAGCGCTGCTCGCGGAGGGCGTCGACACCTTCTTCGGTGTCCCCGGCGGTCCGATCTCGCCAGTCTGCCAGGCCATCCTGGACATCGACGGAGCGAGCTTCATCGAGTCCCGGCACGAGACCGGCGCAGCCTTCGCGGCCGCGAGCTACGCGCGAGCGACCGGCAAGACGCCAGGCGTGGTGGTCACCGCCGGCCCGGGGGCCACCAACGTCGTCACCGGCGTGGCCAATGCGGACCTCGGTCGCTCGCCGATGGTCGTGCTCTGCGGTGACGTGCCCTGGGCCGCGGAGGGTCGACGGCTGGAGCAGAACACGGGCCCCGAAGGGATCGACGTCGAGCGGATGCTCGGTCACATGGTGCGTTGCTCGGTCCGCGTGGCCCGCGCGGAGAGCGCGGCGTCCCAGGCGCTGGCCGCGCTCGAGGCCGCGCGCGGACCGGAGCCCGGCCCGTCGCTCATCGTGGTGCCGATGGATCGCGGCCGCGCCGAGACGCGACCGACGCCGATGATCCAGCGCTCGACGGTGCAGCGCGCCGAGCGCGTCCCGACCGCAGCCGTGACCACGACCGCCGGGTGGTTGGCCGACGCGAAGCGCCCGCTGATCGTGCTCGGCGCCGGCTGCCGCGGACACGAGCGCGCGGTGCGCCGATTGGTCGACGCGTTGAACGTCCCCTTCCTCACCACGCCTCAAGCGAAGGGCCTCGTGTCCGAGCGTCATCCCCGCAGCCTCCGCAACGGGGGGATGGCAGCCAGCATGTGGGCGCGCAGATACACGGCCGAGCCAGTGGACGTGACACTCGCGCTCGGGACCGACCTCGACGACAGCGCGGTCGGCCCGACACGCTACGTCGGCCCCGGTGGCCGGTTGGTCCACGTCGACCGCGACGCGACGGTCTTCCACCGGAACCTCGAGGCCACCCTCCCGGTGATCGCGGACGTCGGCGTGATGGCCGACGCGCTGGCCGAGCACGTGATGCGCGAGGGGATCGTGCACCCGCTTGGTCGCGAGCTGGTTCAGGCGGCTCGCTCGGTGTCTCCCTTCGACGCACCGGACGCCGCCACGGACAAAGGTAGCCCCATCGCGCCGCACCGCGCCCTGCTCGATCTCGAAGCCGCCGCGGGCGAGGACGCTCGCTTCATCACGGACATCGGCGGGCACATGCTCTTCGCGCTGCACTACCTCACGGCGCACGACCCCGATCGCTTCCACATCCACCTGCGCCTCGGGAGCATGGGCTCCGGCATCGCCGGCGCGATCGGCCTCGGCCTCGCGGACCGCGAGCGCCCCGTGGTCTGCGTCTGTGGCGACGGCGGCATGCAGATGAACGGCATGGAGCTGCTGGTCGCGGCCGACCTCGGCCTGCCCATCGTGTACGCCATCTTCAACGACGCGCGCTACAACCTGGTCCACCACGGGATGCGCCAGCTCTACGGCCGCGGCGGCTCCGAGTGGGAGACGCCGTGGGTCGACTTCGCCGGCTGGGCGAGCGCCATGGGCGTGCCCGCGGCGCGCGTCACCCGCGCCGGGAAGATCACCCCGCGGCTCCTCGACCGGCTGCTCCGCAGCGGTCCCGGGCCTTGCGTCCTCGACGTCCGCATCGACCGCGAGGTGCAGCTCCGGGGCGGCGGCCGCGTGGAGGCACTCCAGCACATGTCCGTGCCGGGGTCGGCATGAAGGCACGCATCGGTGGGCTCGGGATGTGGGTCCCGGAGACCGTCCGGACGAACGACGCGTGGTCCGCGGAGTTCATCGAGGGCGCACGCGCCCGGGGGGACCGACTCCTGGTCGACATCCCGGCGGCTGGAGACGAGCTCGATTCGGTCACGGCCCGCCACCTCGCCGACGAAGCGCGCGACCCGTTCCTGGGTGCGCGACTGAGGCACGTCGCCAGCGACGAGCCCGCGTGGCAGGCCGAGGTCGCCGCGGGCAGGGCCGCGCTCGAGGACGCCGGGATCGACCCGGCCGACGTGGACGCGGTCCTCTCGTGGTCCATCGTCACCGATCGGCCGGTCCTGCCGAGCGCCACTCGGGTGGCCCACGAGCTCGGCGCCCGCCGCGCATGGGCGAGCGGCATGGACTCCGGCTGCGCGAGCGCGCTGGTGCAGCTCGAGACCGCGTCGGCGCTGATCGAATCGGGCCGCGCCCGCCACGTGCTCCTGACGCAGTCCCATCTGATCAGCCGCGCCTTCCCGATGGCGCACCCTGCGTCGCCGGGCATCGGCGACGGAGCGACCGCAATGGTCGTCAGCGCCTCGGAGAAGCCGGGCGTGCTCGGCGTGCACTCCGTCTCGCACGGCGAGTACTGGGATGCGGTCACCTGGATCCGCAGCATGGACGCCGACGGAGACACCTCTTGGTGGGTGGAAGGCGGGGCATACGTGCCCGGCAGCCGCAACCGCGAGGGGGCGAAGCACCTGATGCAGCACACCGTGCGCTTCGGCGTCGAGACCGTGCGTGAGCTCTGCGAGCGTTCGGGCGAGGACCCGGCGACGATCGGAGCGCTCGCGGCGGTGCAGCCGCGCGGCTGGATCCCGCCGTCGATCGCGGAGGGGCTGGGCCTGGACTCGGCGGTCGCGCCCACCACCTACGACACCGTCGCACACCTGGGTGGTTGCGGCGTCGTCGCCAACTTGATCGCGTGCCGCGACGCCGGGCTGATGGCGGAAGGTGCGCTGATCGCCCTGTATGCACAGGGTGCGGGCTTCACGCGTAGCGCAGCTCTCCTACGCGCTTGACGGAGGGCCTATACTCCGCCCATCGAAGCTCTGCTCCTAGTCCATGACGTCACGTTGGCCGAGGAGATCTCGGACGTGGCGCACCAGCGCTTTCGCGGCGGCCCCGTCACGCTCCTCATCGAGGTCGTGGCGAGCGGCCTCGGCAACCGCCTCCGTGCGGAGCGCGAGCGCCGCGGCACGATCCCCATCGGCTGCGCGGTCGCGAGAGAGGAAGAGTGCCTCGACGCGCTCAAGGCCGGCGCGGACGAAGCCGTCGCCATCACCCTCCCCGACGCTCGCGCGATCCACACGCTGATCGACCGCACCCTCCTGCGTGCGTCCCTCCGTCGCCAGAGCGAACGCATCAGCGCGTCCATCGGTCACGCGGAGAAGCTCGCGGCCCTCGGTACGCTGGTCGCGGGCGTCGCCCACGAGATCAACAACCCGCTCGCGGCGGTCGCCCTCTCGGTGAACGCGCTCGAGCTCGGGCTCGACCCCCTGGAGCACGCGAAGGACGAGCTCGAGCGACTCGCCAGCCTCGGGCGCGCGGTCCAGCCGGAGGAGCTGCGGCAAGCGATGCGCTCCGTCCGCGCCGCCAGCCCGTCCTGGGACATTCGCCGAGCGTTGGCGGACATCACGAGCGGCGTGGAAGCCATCACGGACGTGGTCCGCGATCTGAGGGTCTTCGCACGCGTGGACGAAGAGGCTCAGCCGGAGCTGGTGGACGTGGGCGACCTCGTTGATCAGGTGCTTCGGATCGTGCGTCGCGAGATCGAGCAGACCGCCGTCCTCGAGCGCGACATCGACCGCGACCTGCCGCCCCTGCTCGTCCCGCGCACTCGGCTGGCGCAGGTGTTGACCAACGTCCTCATCAACGCGGCCCACGCGGTCCGCGAGGTCGAGCGCTCCGTCCATCGGGTGCGGATCAGCGCGCGCGCCGACGACGAGGCGGTCGCGATCGTCGTCTCCGACACCGGGCCCGGCATCGCGCCCGACGACATCGACCGGATCTTCGATCCCTTCTACACGACCAAGCGGCAGGATCTCGGCACCGGGCTCGGGCTCTCGATCTCCCGTTCGATCCTCCGCCGCCTGGGCGGCGACATGATCGTCGACTCGGTCCACGGCGACGGCGCGAGCTTCCTCTTGATGGTGCCGAGGCCGGACCCGCGGGTGCTCCGGAGCTCCGGCATCGTGGCCGGCGGCACCCACGCCGATCGCAGCCGCGACCGCCTGGCGGTGCTCATCGTCGACACCGACGAGGTGATGGTCCGCGCCTACAGCCGAGCGCTCGGCAGCCACCACGACGTGATCGTCGCCAGCGACGGCGAGGAAGCGATCGAGCTGCTCGAGAGCGGGACCACTGCCGACGTCGTGCTCAGCGAGCTGGGCATGCCCGGCATCGGTGGCCCCGGGCTGCATCAGTGGCTCGAGCGGGAACGACCGGCCCTCGCGGGGCGCACCCTCTTCGTGACGTCGAGCCACCCCGCGAGCGGGGCCCAACGCGCGCTCCAGGAGCGCGGCGTGGAGATCCTCGCGAAGCCGATCTCGCGGGACGCGCTGCTCGAGGCCATCGAGCGCGCGACCGGCCTGCACTGACGTTCGCCTCGGTCCATCATCGCGCGATGACGGGGATCTACGTCTCGGCGGACGCACGCGCAGCGGTCCTGGCGAGCTACGACACGCGCCTCTCGATGCTCGCGCGCATCCACTCGCTCGACGCTCGCACGATCGAGACGACCCACGGGGACACGCACGTGCTGATCATGGGCCCGGCCGACGCGCCACCGCTCGTCGTCGTCCACGGCGCCAACGGGGACGCGCTCCAGATGGCCACGCCGCTCGGCTCGCTCGCCGAGACGCACCGCTGTGTCTTCGTCGACGTCCCCGGCGAGCCGAACCGCAGCTGCGAGACGCCGCTCCCATTGACCGGACTCGCCGTGGGTCGGTGGATGGCCGAGCTCCTCGATGCGCTCGCGATCCCGAAGACCTCGCTCTGGGGCATGAGCGGCGGGGGCTACGTTGCGCTCCGCGCGGCGTCCACCATCCCCGAACGAGTGGACCGGGCGGTGCTGGTCGTGCCCGCGGGCTTCGTGCCGATGGGTGCGATCCCGGAAGCGACCGCCGCGAACGCGCGTGCGCTCGTGGCGGCGCTCACCGGCCCGAGCTCCGGGCTCCCGCCCGCCGCGATCGAGCAGTCCGTGACGCACATGCGCCTGGTCCTCGGCGCCATCCGCGATCCCTTCCACCTCGCGGGACCGCTCTTCACGCCGGGCGAGCTGACCGCGTTCGACGCGCCCGTCCTGGTCGGCGCGGGCGGCTCGGACGCCATCTTCCCGGGCGCGGCGCTGCTGGAGCGCGCGCGGATGGTGCTCCCGGCGCTCGAAGAGACCGTGCTCCTACCGGAGGCCAACCACATCCACCTCGACTGGGTCTTCGACGGCCCCTTCCTCGACGTGGCCCGCCCCTTTCTGGGTGCCTGAGCATCGACCGCTCGAATCGGGGCCAAACCTCGGGTATCGACACGCCATGGCCAGCTTGGGTGAACGATGACGGTCGAGGTGGAGATCCTCGGGGCGGCAAAGACCGTGACCGGGTCCATGCATCGGGTGCACACGCCGGAGGCGACGATCCTCCTGGACTGCGGCCTCTATCAAGGTCGCCGGGGCGAAGCAAACCAGCGGAACCGCCAACTGCCGATTCGCCCGGAATCGCTGAGCGCGGTGGTACTCAGCCACGCCCACATCGACCACAGCGGACTGCTCCCGATGCTGACGAAGCAGGGCTACCGCGGCCCCATCTACGCGACCCCCGCGACCATTGACCTCTGCGAGGCCATGCTCGCCGACGCGGCACAGATCCAGGCCGCGGACGCGCGCTACCTGAACCGGAAGATCCAGGAGCGCGACACGGGCGAAGACCTGGTCGACCCCCTCTACGACGCCGAAGACGTGAAGGCGACGCTCGCGCGAATGGTCGCCCTCCCCTACCACCAGCGCCGAACGATCGCGCCGGGGGTGGACGTCGAGCTCCGTGACGCCGGCCATGTCCTCGGGAGCGCCACCGTGACGCTCGAGGTCGACGACCTGGGCGCCGAACGACGGGTTGTCTTTTCCGGCGACCTCGGACGGCGTGGCATGCCCATCCTCCGCGATCCCGAGACCCCGGGCGCCGCGGACCTGCTGCTGCTCGAGAGCACCTACGGCGATCGCCTCCATGGACCCATCGAGCGCTCGGATGAGGCGCTGGCCGAGATCTGCGAAAAAACCTTTGCCCGCGGCGGTAAGGTGCTCGTCCCATCGTTCGCGCTCGAGCGGGCGCAGGAGATCGTCTTCGCGCTCAAGCGGCTGCGCCAGGCCAGACGCCTGCCGGCGGTCCCCGTCTACGTGGACTCGCCGCTCACCGTTCGCGTGTCGGATGTCTTTGCCAAGCACTCTGAGTTCTTCGACCGCGAGGCCCGCGCCTACGTCGCGCGGGGCGATTCGCCTTTCGAGTTCGAGGGGCTCGAGTACGTGCGGAGCGTCGAGAGGTCCAAGGAGGTCACCGGGTCGGACGAGCCTGCGGTCATCATCAGCGCCAGCGGGATGTGCGAGGCCGGCCGCGTGCTCCACCACCTCAAGGCGATGCTCGACGACCGGAAGCACTCGATCGTGATCGTCGGCTGGCAAGCGCAACACACCCTCGGTCGACGACTCGTCGAGGGCCGCAGTCGTGTCCGGGTGTTCGGCGTGGAGCGCGACCGACTGGCCGAGGTGCACGTCCTCGATGGCTACTCGGCTCACGCGGATGCGGACGATCTCGTCGCGTTCGCCGAGGCCGTGCGCGAGCGTGGAGGGCAGACGCGGGTCGCCCTGGTCCACGGAGAGGAGCCCGCGCAGGCGAAGCTCTCGGCGCGCCTCGAGTCGCTGGGCTTCCCCGACGTGCGCATCCCGGAGCGCGGCGACCGGATCCCGGTCTGAGACCTCACTCCACGAACGCGCGAAGCGCTCGCCGGGCCGACGCGGCGGACGCGACGTGGAGCGCCAGCGGGACGACCAGGAGGTAGGGGAGCTGGGGCACGGTGGGGGTCACCCCGAGGAGCTCGGCCCCGACCAGCGCCGCGAGCGCCATCGCCACCGCCATCGACGCGAGCACGAAGCGGCGGTCGTCGACCTCGGTCAACCGCTGGAGCGCGCCCGCGTACACCGCGAGCGAGACCAATCCGCCGAGGAGGAGCAGACCCAGCGTGTGCAGCGGCACCTCGCCGAGCTCCAGGTTCAGCGTGCCGACCGTGACGAGGTAGACGTAGCCCGCGCAGGTGCCGGCGATCAGGCCGGCACCGCACGAGCCGCTGCCTCGAGCCACCCCGTCGGAGAGTCGCGAGGCGAGCGCCATCGTTCCCACGAAGGCCAGGGTGCTGCCGATCAGCGTCAGCCCGACCACCGGCCAGAGCGGCCCTCCGTAGTCGCCAGCGACGAGCGCCAACACCACCGCGGCGACGATCGTGAGCACGACGCCGCTCCGGACGTGCCAGGTCAGCCAGTAGCCCGCACGGCGAGCCTCGTCCTGGGTCAACGAGCGCGGCGCGGCCTCGGGGGCGGCCGGCGGCTGCACCGGCTTGGGCGCCCGTGGACCCGTCGAATCCATCGCGCGACCATACCTCCGTCTCCCTGCCGTGGGTCACGAGCGGAACACTCCACAAATGCGGTAGGCTGTGCCCAATGGGTCCCTCCGCGACGCGACTTCGGTCGCTCGTCTCCTCGCTGGCCATCGTGGCGGCAGGGTGCGTACTGGACGACGTGACGCTCGAGGGTCTCGAGTGTCCCTGCGCGGACGGATGGGTCTGCGACGAGGCCCGGAACCTCTGCGTCGAGTCCCTCGAGCCCGACGGCGGCCCCGTCGATGCGGGCGACCCCACCGTAGATGCGGGCCTCGAGGAGGACGGCGGCCCGAGCGGCGACGACGGGGGACCGACCGACGCGTTCAGCCCGGACGAAGGCGTCGACGCCTTCTCGCCCTTCACGACGATCCCCGATGGCGCCTCCCTCCGCGTCGACGTGGGCCCGACGGAGTCGGCCGGTTGGCCGTCGCTCTTGGACAACGGCATGATGGTCGGTCCGGTCGGGACGGTGGAGGGAGACCCGACGGACGTGACCTTCGCCGCGGCGGGGTTCACCGGAACCCAGACCATGGGAGCCGCCAGCAACGACTTCGGCTGGCCGCTCACCGCGAGTCAGGACTCGCTCTGGGTCGGTTCCTTCGATGGTCACGACGCGGCCCTGCTCGAGCGAGGCACGATCACCGTGAGCAGCCTGCCGCCGGGCAGATACCGGGTCGTGCTCTTCGCCTCGCGGACCGGTGACGACGCCGGCATCGGTCGCCTGACGCGCTACACCATCGACGGCACGCAGCAGGAGCTCGAGGTCTCGGACAACACCTCGGACCGCGCGATGTTCACCGGCGTCTCGCCCGACGCGGCGGGCGACCTCGAGATCGCCGTGGAGGTGAGCCCGAACGGAACGGGGCGCTTCGGCTACATCGGCGTCGCGATCATCACCCGCGAAGGCGCCTGATCCGTCAGTAGAAGGTGTTCTCGAGGAGGAAGAGGCGCCGGCCGAGGTCGCGTCCATCGAGGTGCATCGAGCCGGTGAGCACGTCCAGGTCCCCATCGCCCTCGACGTCTTCGAGATGCAAGGTCATGAGCTGCTCCGGCGCCTCGTCGATGGTGTGGAGCACGAACGACGCGGCGCCGCCCTCGTTCTCGAGCCAGACCATGTTCCGCACGACCAGCTCCGGGTAGTAGCCCCCGAGCTGGTGGTTCGCGACGACCAGGTCGAGGTCTCCATCCAGGTCGAGGTCGCCGGCGCGAGCGGTGTACGCGCCCCAGAGGCGCGTGATCTCGTGCCACTCGAAGCCTCCGGCGCCGTCGTTCTCCATCCACGCGATGCCGTAGTGGGCTTCGGGCTCCACACCCTCCGGGAGGTCGTGGTCGAGCGTGTCGCCGTTGGTGATGACCAGGTCCGGGTCTCCGTCTCCGTCGAGGTCGGTCACCTCGAGCCCGCTCATCCCGTAGTAGGTCTCCGGTCGATCGAGGAGCACCACCTCCTCGAAGCCGCCGGCGCCATCGTTCCGGTGGAGGAGCACCATCTCGTCGAGCTGAGAGACGATCGACACCACGTCGAGGTCGTCGTCGTCGTCGATGTCCACGGGAATGGCCTCGATGGTGCCCGGACGGGTGTGGAGATCGTGCTCGGCGTAGGTCCCGTCGTCGAGCCGCTCCATCCAGAAGAGCCGACCGACCGTGTGGCCGAAGGCACAGACCACGAGATCGACGTCACCGTCCGCGTCGAGGTCTCCGTCGCGCAGGCACACCGGCCGCCGGAGTCCCTCGCGCAGCACGGTGGGGGAACCACCGGCGGGGTCGAGCACCAGCAGCTGGCCGGACGCGTCCTCCGACGGCCAGAGGATCCCGATGTCGACGACGACGCGCTCGAGGATCCCGTCGCCGTCGAGATCGACTTCGGTGAAGCGGACGGGCTGCGTCTCGGGATCCTCGAGGAGCGTCACCGAGCGACAGGCGTCCGGGCACCCCTCCATCCGTTCGACCCGGTGATCGCGCGGGTCCGACCACGCCATGCGGTCCCAGACCGATCCGCTCCCGCTCAGCACGCCGACCAGCGCGGTGCTCGACGGACGGAACCCCTCGGGCGCGACCAACACGCGGCCGGTGAAGGCGACCACCGGTAGCCCGGCATCGGACGAGCCGGCGTCGCGCCCTCCGTCGACGCCGCCGTCGCTGCCCCCGTCGGGCGCCCCGTGATCGACCGGTCCGCCGTCGACCGGTCCGCCGTCGACCGCGCCGAGGTCCGCGACGCCCGCGTCGGGTTCGGCCGCAGGCTCGGTGCAGCCCGCGATCAGCGAGAGAACGAGCAAGCTGGCGCGGCACGTCACGGCGACACCTTCGCACATGGGCGGAGACATGTCGCTCAGCCGGCGGTCGCGCGGCGCAGCACCGCGAGGTAGCCATCGGCCACGGGGCTCTCGTCGAGCACCCCCCGTTCGACGAGCACCCGATGAAGGGCGCCGAGCCGGAAGTAGGGGACCGTCATCAGCAGGTGGTGCTCGAGGTGGAAGCACACGCCGTGCGGCGCGACGAAGAGACGCGCGAGCGGTCCGGCGCGCACCGTGCGGGTGTTGCGGAGCGGATCGGCGCCCTGCTCCGTGCAGGCGTGCTCCGCGATGGCGCGGATGCGCAGGAAGGCGCTGAAGGTGGTCAGCCACGCAGCGACCCAGAGCAGGTAGAGCATCGGCTGACCGAGCGCGGTCAGGACCGCGAAGAGCGCCCCGTTCACCAGCAGCCCCGGCGCCAACCGACGCACGCCGACACGCAATCGCTCCGGCCACGGCGGCGGTTCGGAGATGCGCTCGGCGTCCCCGCTCGCCGTGTACGTGATGAAGCCGAAGTCCATCGCGAGCAGACCGACGATCCGCTTGAGCCCCGTGAGCCCGACGAGGTCGCGGAGGAGCTTCCGCGCCAGCCCCGAGCGGGTCGTCGGGAACGGTCGCACCAGGCACATGTCCGGGTCCCGATCGGTGCCGGTGAACGAGTGGTGCGCCAGGTGATGGCTGCGGTAGCGCTCGATGTCGATCCCGATCGCCGCGCCGCAGAGCCACCGACCCACCCAACGGTTCAGCGCCCGCGTCCGAAAGAGCGAGCCGTGCGAGGCCTCGTGCATCAGCACGGCGAGCCCGAGCTGGCGACCGCCGAGGAGCACGAGCGCGATGGCCACGGACCACACCGTCGGGCGCCAGGCCACGAGCGCGAACGACCCGGCCGCGATGGCCCAGTCGCCCAGCACGGCCAGCCAGCCCATGGCGTCGCTCGCCCGGGTGAAGCGCGCGATCTCCTCACGACTGAGGTGGTCTCGAGCGCGGGTCACGCCAGCCCACCGATCGACTCGGCGGGCAGACCGCCGTCCCGCGCCGGTGCGCGCGTGGCGGCGTCGCCGAAGAACGCCTCCCAGAGACCACGGCCCAGGCGGTCGTAATCGTCCATCGCCCGAACGAGCGCCCGCAGCGGCGCCGGGTCACCGAGCTCCTCCGGGAGGAGCGGGTCGAGCACGATCTGCCGGATCGCCTCACCGCCGAGGTGGAAGCTCTCGCGGAGCGCCTCGTCGAGCGGGAGCTCCAAAAGGCCTGCCGCGCTACTGGTGAGGTGCTCGCGCATCGCGTCGTGGCCGGCGCCGATGCTCCGTGGGTCCCAATGACCGGCCAAGCGAGTCACGTCGGCGTCGGTGAGCGCATCCAACCGGCCGACGAGGTGGGCCTCGCCGAGCCCGAGTCCCTGCAGGCGCTCCCGGAGGGCCGCCACGCCACCCCGGAGGTTGTCCGGTCGAACGCGGAGGCTGGAATCGACCTCTGCGAAGCCGAGGAGCCGCAGCGCTCGACGCTCGGCGAGGGCCGCCTTGCTGCGTCCCTTGATCGGGCCGTGGACGCAGACCCAGCCCCCATCCCAGGGCACCCGGTCGTCGGTCGCGGACCGCCAGGAGGAGACCCGACGCTGCAGAGGCGCCGCGGCGCCGGACAGCGAGTACTCGCCGCGACACACCGGGATCACGGTACCCGCGGCGCACAGCCGGGAGAGCGCGACGCGGAGGCTGCTCTCCGCGATGCCGAAGACCTCGGCCACCCGGACCAGTCCTCCCACGGGGATGCGCTGCTCCGGGCTGGCCGAGAGCAGGTCCACGATCAGGCTCTTGGCGCTGATGTCTGCCACTCCCACTCATTACACCGGACAACGCATCACTGCAACACATCGTAACAAACCTGCCGGAACGAGGGACAGCGTGGCGGACCCACGCCCACCCGCAGCGGCTCAGTCCGCGTAGCGCGGAACCACGCGCAGCAAGCGGGCGGGCTCGAGCATCTCGGTGCTGTTGCAGGAGCCGAAGGTCGTCACGTAGCCCGTCCCGTCGGGGGTCCACGCGACGTCCGTCACGAAGTTCACGTGGGCGAGCAGCTCGTCGTCGGTGACCTCGCCGGTCGCGGAGAAGCGAGCGCCGCGAAACCAGCCGGTGCACACGTCGCCGAAGAGGATCCGGTCGTCCAGGTAGCCATCGAAGGGATCGTCGGCCGTCGCCGGGCGCGGCGGGGCGACCCAGACCGCCCGGTTGGGTCCGACGGCGGTCTCCGGGTCCTCGTCGACGTAGGGGTGGTCGTCGTCGTGGGGGTACCAGATCACCGGAGCGACCGAATCGTCCGGTGGATCGCACGGACCGGAGCACTCCGGCCAGCCGAAGTCGAGGCCACCGCTCGGTGCCACGTCCACCTCTTCGAACGCGCCCTCCCCCACGTCACCGAAGATGAAGCCGTCGTGATGCGGGACGATACGCCAGGGGTAGCGCACGCCATAGGCCCAGACCTCCGGCGCCCCTTCCGACGGATCGGTGAAGGGGTTGCCTTCCGCCGGCTCGTACCCGCCGACGCCCGGCTCGCGACTCGGGACGATCCGCAGGATCGAACCGGCGAGGCTCGTCGGGTCACCCGGCGCCTGCGCGACGGCGGACTTGTCGCCGATACCCACGGTCATGACGCCCGCGTCGTCGAAGAGGAGGTTGCTGACGTTGTGGTTGAAGGGGAACGGCCCACGGGTCTCGCGGACCTCGAGGATCGTCACTGCCGAGTCGGCGACGTCGTAGTCGCTCCCGTCGAAGGTGACCCGGGTGACCCGCGTCGCGAAGTCCGTCGCGATGCAATGGCCCGCGTAGAGGAAGCCGTTCGTCTCCCAGTCCGGGTCCGGCGTGAGCGCCAGCAATCCGCAATCCACCATCACCGCGACCTCCGGAACGGTGAGCTCGCCGAGGACGGTGGCCTCCGCGCCGGCGACGCGGAGATGGAGGACCGTCCCCGGGTGAGTCGCGACGAAGAGCTCGTCGGTCGTGCCCGGCACGGGCGCCACGTCGGTGAAGAAGTCTCCGTCGACGGCGATGGGCTCGAAGGCCACGCCGACCACCTCACGGCCGGGCGCGTCGGGTTGCACCTCACCGTCGGTCGGGGCCGCGTCGGGAGTGCCGGTGTCGTCGTCGCCGCATCCGGCGATCAGGAGCAGGGCGATTGTCGCTGCACGCTTCGTCATTCCAGTCCTTCGATCCATTCTCGCATCGTCTCGACCATGGCCGCGTCGCGCGCCTGAACACCGACGGGCGGCATCGGCAGCTCGTTGATGCCGGAGAACGAGCGGAAGAGCACGCTCTCGTCCGGGTCGCCCGGCACGATCCGAATGCCCGCCTCGGCCGCCGACGAGCCCGTCGGTGTCCCCACCGTGTTGGCCAACGCGACCTCGGGTCGGAGGTCGAACGAGTTGGCGGGTCCAGCGATGCCATTGTGGCAGTGGACGCAGTTGCCCTGGAGGTAGCGGACGACGGTGTCGCTCGCGGCGTCGCCGGTGCTCACCTCGGCCACGCGCGTGGGCGCCGCCCCCAGGACGCCGGCGGAGGCGAGCGCTCCCACGAGGTCGTCGGAGCGCTGGTAGGGCCCGAAGCCGAGCGACACCGAGGGCGCCGATTCGTGGCAGGTGACGCATTGGCGACGGCTGGGGACGGCATGGGTCGCGGCCGCGCCATCGACCGTGATCGCCACCTCCGTCGGCGAGTCGATGCCGACCATCGTGGCTTCCGACCGATCCTCGTTCCATCGGAAGACCCGGTAGCTCCACCCCTCGGCGAGGATCTCCACGACCCGGGTCTCGATCGGTCCGTCGTCGTCCGAGAAGGTCTTGAAGAGCAGCGTCCCTGGCGGAAACGCCCAGTCGTCCTCGGACCCCGCCAACGTCGCGTCCTCCGGGAGCACGAACGCGCGGTGCTTGCGGGTGCCATTGCTCCAGAGCGGGTTCCGAGGCTCGTAGGCGAACGCCAGCGAGGAGGGCTCGGCCGGGTCCATGGCCGGGTAGATCCCCCAGTCGGACAGGAGCTCGGGCGGGTCACCCACGCGGTCGACGATCCACCCCGTCGGCGCGGGGTCCCCGCACCCGCCGATGACGAGGGCCAGCAGGAGGGAGCCCGACCACTGCACGAGCTTCGGTCGCATCTCAGGGCTCGAATCGGTAGGCGAAGGCACAGCCGCTCCAGACGGTCTGATCGATGTAGCTCTCGTATTCGAAGCGGAGCTCCTCTTCGAACGGGATGGTGTCGATCAGGTGATGGCGGAACATGTGGATGGTCATCGCTCGACCCTCGCGAACCCAGCCCGGCGCTCCGACGAAGGGTGAGGCGAAGGGGCCGTTCGAGAAGTAGAACGCACCCCCGAAGTAGTCCTCGGTGCCGGTGCCGAGCATCGGGTATTCGCCGTCGACGTAGACCTCGTGGTCCGCCTCGAGCATCCACCACCACGAGCCCGGCGTGTCCACGTAGAACGACTGGCCGGCGTACTGGCCCGGGCCGCTCAGCTCGGCGACGACCACGTTGTCGTACTGGACGTCGGGGTTCTGCGAGCAGATCGACTCGTCGATGTCGACCCGGGCTTCGCCGCACGACGTGAAGAGATGGCCCAGGCTCTCGTCCGGCGACTCCTCCATCGCCAGCACCCGAGCCTGGATCCCCACCTGGGCCGACACGTGGGCCACCACCTCGATGGTGACGGACTCGTCGAACGGCACCGGATAGGAGAAACGGACGTGGTCGTCGGCGGCACCGATCAACAGCGACTCGAACGCCTCTGCCGGGTCCGAGGCTCCGGTCGCCCACGCCAGCGGGGCATCGATCGCCGTCGATCCATCGACCGCGATCCGAAGGTTCATCGAGTTGCGGGTGCCCCGCGGAGCGTCGATTCGGAGGTCGGTGATCGCGCCGGCCCCGGTGAGCTCGAGGGTCCGGCTCTCACCCGCGGCGAGCATCTCCGGCTCGGCGACCTGGAGCTCGCCAGGTGCCCCGTCCGGATCCGACCAGCGAGCGTTGGCCGCGGCGACCGCGACCTCGAGCGCCGTGGGGTCGAAGGCGGGCACCGTGACGTCGTCGGGCATCGTCCGGCCGTCGACCTGGTAGTAGACCCACGCCTCTTCGGTCGACTCGCGGTCCAACATCAGACGGAACGATTCACGGTAGTGGATCGGAAGCTGGACGAGGAGACCACCACTGGCGTCGTCGCGGCCGAGCACCCACGGCGCGGGAAAGCCCTCGAGCTCGCCGGAGGTCAGGTCTCCCAGGAGAATCCCCGGTTCGTCGTCGCTCTCGCCCTCGAGCGCGAGGAGCTCACCGTCGATCACGATGAAGGCACGCACCCGATCGGCGACCGAGTCGTCCCCGGTGCCCCCGAACGTGAACCAGAGCCGAGTGATCACCCCCGGCCCTTCCTCGTCGGCGAGCACGAAGCGCTCCTCCGTCTCGTCGACGAAGTGATCGAGGTCCGAGTTGGTGTTCCCCGCCGCCGCTTCGGGGGTCCGGGAGCTGCGCAGGAAGACCGAACCCGGCAGACGCCGGGCGGGCGCGAGCGGATCGGCCAGCGCCGCGACGAAGTCCACCATCCGGCGGGGAGCGCCCCCGTCGTCCGGCCCCGCGTCCGTCTCGCCGACGTCTCCGCCGCCGTCCCCGGCGTCCGGCCCTTCGACCACCCCCAGGTCTTCGTCCGCGACCGGGGTCGGACCGCAACCGAGGGAGAGCAGGGCAGCGAGGGCGAGACGAGTCACGGGCGCACGCTAAAGGCTGAACCGAGCCGCATCAACCAAGGAGCCGTCTGACGGTCCCGACGCACGACGGCTCCTCGCCCCGCGCGATCACAGACCGGGGAAGTTCCGCGGGGGCGGGTTCGGGGCGAGCGGCGGAGCCACGCGGGTCGACGGGCCGGGGCCCGTGGTCGACACGAGGCGTGAGGCTCCACGACGTACCAGCATCGACGCATCCAACCGCGACACCCCCTGGTACCAATCCGTCCCATCGATCACGTGGAAGTCGGCGACGACCTCCTCGGGGGTGAACGTGAGCTCGAGCCAACCGCGCTGGCGGAAGTCGAGGTGGCGCACGTGCGGGTTCCACGCGCCGAGCTCGGCCTCCACCTGGACGGCGAACTCGGCGCTGGCCCAGGTCGGCGTGGTGACCGAGCTGGTCACGAGCTCCACCGCGACCGCGCCCTCGCCGGTGGCCGGGTCGTAGCGCTCGGGGTCGAAGGGGTCGGCCGCGACCTCCATCGCCCAGTGCGAGTGGATGTCACCGGCGAGCAGGACCACGTCGTCGACGGCCGCGATTCCCTCGAGCAGTCGCTGTCGCGCGCCGGAGTAGCCGTCCCACTGATCGAAGTTGTAGGGGAAGTGCCCGCCGGGGCCGACGGTGATGCCGGCGAATGGGATCTGCTGCGCGAGCACCTTCCAGCGCGCGCTCGACCGAGTGAGCCCCTCGAGGACCCACTGCTCCTGATCCGCGCCGAGGAGCTGGCGACCGGGGTCCAGGAGATCGGCCTCGCGACTCGAGACCTGCGCGTCGCGCCCCCAGCCCCGGGTATCGAGCGCCCACAGGTCGACCAGATCGCCGATGCGGAAGTCGCGCCAGACCTTCTCCGGCGACTCCGAGCGCAGGGGCAGGTACTCGTGGAACGCCCGCGTCGCCGCCGCCCGCCGCACGGCGAAGGGACCCTCGTGCGGCTGGTGATTGAGGGCGCCCTCGCGCCATCCGTTGTCCGCGATCTCGTGGTCGTCCCAGAGCGCGATGACCGGGTGCTGCTGGTGCAACGCCTGCAGGTCCGCGTCCCGCCGGTACTGGCGATAGCGCCGACGATAGTCCGAGAGCGTCACGCACTCGTGGGGCGGGTCGTAGGCCCGGCGAGCTCCGTACTCCTCGCTCGCGTACTCGTAGATGTAGTCGCCGAGGTGGAGGACGACGTCGATGTCGGCGCGCTCCGCGACCTCCCGGTAGACGTGGAAGAAGCCGTGCGCGTAGCTGGCGCAGCTCACCACGGCGACGCGCAGCTCCTCGACCCGACCCTCGGGTAGCGTGCGGGTGCGACCGACCGGCGAGCGAGCGCCGCCGTGCTCGAAGCGGTACCAGTAGCTGGTGCCGGGCGAGAGTCCGTCCAGCTCGACGCGCGCGGTCCAGTCGGAGTCGGGCCCTGCCTCGATGCGACCGGTGAAGAGCCGCTCGCGCAGCTCCGGGTCGGCGAAGACCTCGTAGCCGACCTTGCGCGAGCGATCGCGGAGGCCGAGCGCCGTCCAGAGCACCACCCCATCGGTCGACGGGTCCCCACTCGCCACCCCGAGCGGGAAGACCTGGTCGTCCTCGAGCGGCGGCTCGGCACAGGACGCCGCCAGGAGCGGCAAGCCGCCCGCGGTCGTCGTCATCCAATCCCGTCTGCCGACCATGTGCCCCCCAGCTCGCTCAGTATGAGGGAAGCGTGGGCGACCGGTGAGGCGATTCGTCGTCGCCCCCGTGTCGAGGCCGTTCCGGGACCGTTCCGGAACGAGCTCGCGTCAGGCCTCTTCGAGGCGGAGGATGGGCGCGCCCTCGTCGATGTCGTCGCCGTCCGCGGGGACGATGGCCGCGACCTTCGCGCGCGCCGGTAGCCCCGGCCCGCCGTAGGTGACCCGGTTGAAGGTCTTCATGACCTCGAGGAGACAGACGGCCTGCCCGGTCTCGACGACGTCGCCGACCTTCAGGAACGCCGGCTGGTCGGGCGAGGGCTTGGCGTAGAAGCGGCCGCTCATCGGCGACGCGAAGACCAACCCGCCTTCCGCGGCGTCGCCCGCCGCCGCCGTGGCGGCCACGGCTTCACCCGCGCCCTCCGGGTCGAGCCGGAGAAGCACCGTGGCGTAGTCGACGGGGCTGCGGGCGCGTCCCTCGTCGAACACCTCGGTGACGATCCCCGCCGCGTCGTGCGGCGCGAAGAGGGGGATGCGCTGACCGAGCACCTCGATGGCGCCGATCGGCGCGCCGGGCGTGACCAGGCTCCCCTTCCGGGGCGCCTCGCGCCAGAGCCCGACCGTGGGCGGCCGAAGCAGGAAGAGGCCGTCCTTCGCCTCCGCTCGTGCGACCAGCGACTCGCTCATCGGACGCCTCCCACCAGCACGTCGAGGTCGTGGAGCGACCAGATGCGCGGGTTCTTGATCCGCCGGTGGCCGATCGATTGGTAGCTGCACTCGACGAGGGTCTCGAGCCAGCCGCGGAGCTCGCGCAGCTCGACGATCTCGTCGGTGTCCATCTGACTGGCCGCGACGAAGGGGTCCATGTCGCGCTCGATGCGCTCCTCGACCTCGCGCATGCCCTCGGCGATCTTCTTCTTCTCCTCCGGGTCGTCGGTGGCGATCTCGAAGTCGTCGTCGAGCTTGGTGTTGTAGGCGGCGATGGCGAGGGTCCGCCCCTCCATCACGCTGAGCCGGCTGAGCGTGGTCGAGAGCTGCACGATCGGGTCGTAGGGCAGACCCGCCATGGCGTAGTAGCCGGCGCCCGACGCCTTGCGGAGCAGCACCGTGAACATCGGCGTGGTGTTCGTGCTGTTCGTGTAGATGAGGCTCGAGCCGTAGGCGAGCAGGCCCTGGGCTTCGGCCTCCTTGCCGATGTCGAAGCCGCTGATGTCCTGCAGCCAGATGAGCGGGATGCCGTCCTGGTCGCAGGCGCGGCTGAACGCCGCGATCTTCGCGATGCCCGCGCGGTAGAGGATGCCGGCCGGACGCTTCTTGCCCGGGTGCTCCGGGTCGTCGACCAGACCCTGCCGGTTGATCACGAAGCCCGCGTGCAATCCGCCCACGCGACCGACGCCGCAGATCATCTCCTTGCCCACGTCCGGGAGCACCTCCCAGAAGAGGCTCTGGTCGCAGAGCCGCGCGAGCACCTCCTTGGCGTCGTAGACCTCGCGGTGGTCCGGCGGCAGCAGCTCGCCGAGCTCGCGCGGCGGGTGCAGCGGCTCCATCGGCAGCTCGTTGCCGCGGTAGTAGGGCGCGGCCGAGCTCGGCAATCGCCGCACCTCTTCGCGCACGCAGGCGAGCAAGGTCTCGTCGTCCGGCACGCGCACGTCCGCGCAGCCCGACGTGTGCACGTGGACCTCGGGGCCGCCGATGTCGAGCGAGGTGATCTTCTGGCTCTTGGCGCCCTTCAAGAGCGCCGCGCCGGCGATCACCATGTACGCCTGCTCGGTCATGTAGACCCGGTCGCTGATGATCGGCATGTAGCCGCCACCCGCGATGCAGTCGCCGAAGACGCCGGCGATCTGCGGGACGCCCTCGGCGCTCAGCAGGCTGTTCATCTTGAAGATGTGCCCCGCACCGGTGCCGCCGCCGAAGCTCTTGGACTGCTCCGGCAGGAAGAGGCCGCTGCAGTCGACCAGGTAGATGGTGGGCACCTTGAGGCGCAGGGCCATCTTCTGGGCGCGCTGGATCTTCTCTGGCGTCATCGGCCACCACGCACCGCTCGCCACGGTGTTGTCGTTGGCGATGACCATGCACCAGCGGCCCTCGATCCGGACGTAGGCCGTGACCACGCCGGCGCCCGGGGAGCTGAGCTTCCCGAACGTCCGCCCGTGGTTCACGAAGGTGCAGACCTCGTGAATGCGCGAGCCCTCGTCCTTGAGCTGCTCGATGCGCTCGCGCGCGGTGAGCTTGCCCTTCGCGTGAACGCGGTCGACGTACTTCTCGCCCCAGCCGGCGTGGACCTCGTCGCGGGCGGCCTTCAGGCGGCCCTCGAGCTCGGCGAGCCTCTCGCGGCGCGCGGCCAGAGTGCGGTCGTCGCCGAGCGCTTCGCGGGGCTGCCCGATCGGGCGAGTGCGAACGTGAGCCATCAGCCGTTCTCCTTCGCGGCGTCTGCGGTTCCGTCGGCGTCTGCCGGCCAACCGGGAATCCCACCGGTGTCGTAAGCGCTCGTGCGGAAGGCCTCCGAGCGCAAGATCGCGAGGTGCATCGACGCGGTCGTCGGCACGCCCTCGATGGTCAGCCCTTCGAGCGCTCCGATCATCCGCTCGATGGCCTCGTCGCGGTCCTTGCCCCAGGTGATGACCTTGCAGAGCAAGCTGTCGTAGAAGGGCGGCACCACGTAGTCGGGCGCCGCGTGGGTGTCGACGCGGACGCCCTCCCCCTCCGGCAGCTCGAACTTGGTGAGCTTGCCGGGCGCGGGTCGGAAGTCGTCGCTCGGGTCCTCGGCGTTGATGCGGCACTCGATGGCCGCGCCCTCGAGGACGATGTCGTCCTGGGTGAACGCGAGCGGCTGACCGGCGCCGACCCGGATCTGCTGCTCGACGAGATCGATGGGCTGGCCGTGCGCCTTCGCGCGCATCTCGCTCACCGTGTGCTCGACCTGCAGGCGGGTGTTCATCTCCATGAAGCGGAGGGTTCCGTCCTTGTCCTGCAGCAGCTCCATCGTGCCCGCGCCGACGTAGCCGATCGCGCGGGTCGCTTCGATGGCCGCGGCGAGCGTCCGCTCGCGCTCCGCGTCGTCGAGCAAGGGCGCCGGCGACTCCTCGATGAGCTTCTGGTGATTGCGCTGCACCGTGCAGTCGCGGAGGCCGAGGTGGACCACGTTGCCGTACTTGTCCGCCAGCAGCTGGATCTCGACGTGGCGCCCACGCTCGACGAGCTTCTCGAGGTAGAGCCGGTCGTCGCCGAAGGCCGCGAGGGACTCGCCGCTCGCCTCGGCGAACGCGCGCTCGATCTCGTCGGCGCTGCGAGCGATGCGCATCCCTCGCCCGCCGCCACCGCTCTCGGCCTTGAGCAGCACCGGGTAGCCGACCTCTTCGGCCACCGCGCGGGCCTCGTCGACGTCCGCGAGCACGCCCTCGCTGCCGGGGATCAGGGTGAGGCCCGCTTTGCCCATCGCGCGCTTGGCGGGCGTCTTCTTGCCCATCAGCAGCATCGCCGCCGCGGGCGGCCCGAGGAAAGTCACGCCGTGCGCCTCGGTGAGCGCCGCGAAGCGCGGGCTCTCCGCCAGGAACCCCCAGCCGGGATGCAGCGCGGTGCAGCCGGTCTGCACCGCCGCCTGGACCAAGCGCTCGGGGTCCAGGTAGCTCTGCGCCGAACGCCCCGGCCCGAGCACGACGCGCTCGTGATCGGCGCAGTAGGCCGCATCGGCGTCGGCCTCGGAGACCCCGAAGACCGGTGTGATGCCGAGGTGCGAGCAGGCACGCGCCACGCGGGCGGCCACCTCGCCGCGGTTGGCGATGAAGAGCCGGTGGAAGAGACCGGCTGGCGGGGATGAAGACGCTTCGGTCACAGGCGCGCCTCATACCACAGACGGGGTCCCCAGCCCCAGGGGGGAGACGGCATCGCGTTCCGGAGTCGGAGATCGGTGGTCGGTTCTCGGCTCTCGGAGTCGGACGTCGGACGTCGGAGTCGGAGTCGGAACCCGCAGTCGGACGTGGACGCGGAGTCGGACGTGGACGCGGAGTCTTTCGTGCACGTGCACGTGCACGTGCACGAGGACGAGGACGTGCACGAGTCGATGGGACCGCGGAGTCGGACGTCGGAGTCGGAGTCGGAACCCGCAGTCGGACGTGGGCGCGGCGTCTTTCGTGCACGTGCACGTGCACGAGGACGAGGACGTGCACGAGTCGATGGGACCGCGGAGTCGGACGCGGACGTCGGAGTCGGAACCCGCAGTCGGACGTGGGCGCGGCGTCTTTCGTGCACGTGCACGTGCACGAGGACGAGGACGTGCACGAGTCGATGGGACCGCGGAGTCGGACGCGGACGTCGGAGTCGGAACCCGCAGTCGGACGTGGGCGCGGCGTCTTTCGTGCACGTGCACGTGCACGAGGACGAGGACGTGCACGAGGTCGATGGGCTACTCCCCCGCGTCGGGGTAGTGGCTCAGCGCGACGAGCGCGCCTTCGGGGTCGCGCACGTAGAGCGTGTAGGCGCTCTCCTTTTCGATCGGGACGCCCGCCGCCTCGAGGTGCGCGCGCCACCGTTCCCGCTCCGAGCGTTCGATCGAGAGCGCCAGGCAATGGTGGCCGGGCGAGTCGTCGGTCCGGCGCGGTCCGCCGGGGACCTTCTCGACCGCCAGGAATGCCCCGCCGCCGAGCTCGAGCCAGATCGAGCGCGGCGCGCCCGCGTCGTCCGCCCAGCGGCGACGAACCGCGAGGCCGAGGACTCCGACGTAGAAGCCCTCGGCCTGCGCGAGATCGGTCACGCAGACCGCTACGTGGTGGACGCCGGCCCGGGGGGTGATCACCGGCGATGGGTACCACGTTTCCTCGCCGCCGAGCCCTTGCGGGGCTCCGCTACCGGCTTCGAACGAAGGGGTGCAGACGCATCCGCCGCGCCTGTTCGCTCGTGAACCCGTGGGCCCCTTCGAGCAGGGGGTTGGTGTGCATGATGTCGTCGCCGCCGTCGGTGTGAGCCAAGCCGAGGAAGTGGCCGAGCTCGTGGGCGAGCACGTGCGCGGTCCGTTCCACATCGACCGGCGCGAGGTCTGCGCCGATGGCGCCACACCGGATGCCCGGCAGGAACACGGCGTCCGCGGTGCCGCCGCCACCACCGCCCACCCGGCCGGTGAACCCGAGGACCGCGGAAGACAGCCCGGTCGGGCCCACTCGCCGCAAGCATCCCGCGAACACCACGTCGACGGTGCCGGGCGCCGGAGCCGGCGCGAGCGCGAGCAAGGCGTCGAGCTCGTCGGTCTCGAGATCGGAGAAGCGGGTCTCGGTCGGCGCGCCTTCGACCTCGACGACGGCCGTGAGCTCCGGCGCGATGCCCGCTTCGGCGAGCTCCGACCGCAGCGCCTCGAGCATGGCCTGCTGTGCCGCGGAATCGCCGCGAAGCGCCGAGCGCTCGGTGACGACGAAGCGCACCGGCAAGCGACCCGCCGTGACCTGGTCCCGTTCGAGCACGGAGACCTCGAGCGCGTCGGCGAGCGGCTCTCGAAGCGGCGTGCCCGTGCTGCAGCGGATGCGCTGGTAGCGACTGGGCGCCGCGCCGACGGCATCGAGGGCAGCGCCCCGCGCCGCGAAGAGAGAGGGCTCGAGCGCGAAGCAGGTGTCGTCGTCGCTTCGGGCCAAGAGGAAGGTGGCCTCGCTCGGCTCACCCAGGTCGATGGGCGGGGTGCGCCCGGTCGCGTCGAAGCTCAGCACGCCGAGCTCGCTGACGTCGGCGAGCGGGTCGTCCACGTCGCTCGGAGCGACGCAACCGACCAGCAGCGCGAGGATGGCGACCGGGGCACCCCTCATCTCAGCCCGCGCTCCGCAGGTCGGCCGCCGACACGAACGCGCCGAGGCGCTGCTTGAGCCGGATGTCCGACTCGACGTGGAAGTGACTGGCCAGGAGCTGGCGGACCTGCGGGTCGCTGGCCGACTGACCGAGCCACTCGATGAGCCCCCGGCGAACGTCGGGATCGGGCGAGCTCAGCTGCGCCGTGGCCAGCGCGAGCTCCGATTCGGAGATCGCCGACCCACCGAGCTGGTGCAGACCGCGGAGGAGCGAGGTGGCGACCCGCGGGTCTTCCTCGGCCTCGAGCTGCGCCACGAGCTGGTCCCGAGCGACCTCGGGGGACAGGCGGCCCATCGCTTCCGCGGCGTGAGCCCGCACCGAGGGCTCGCTGGCACCGAGGTGCTCGACGAGAACCGGGGCGAAGCGGTCGTCCGCGGTGTTGCCGATGGCGTCGATGACGGCGACCCGGTCGGCGCGCGTGCGCGCACCGTCCAGCTCGCCGCGGAGCGTGTCGCGCAGCGACTCTCCGAGCGCGCCGTCCGCGCGACCGGCGAGGCTGCCGAGACCGAGCCGGCTGACGGTCGCCACGGTCTCGGACTCGTCGTTCGCGAGACCGAGGAGGGCGTCGGCGACCGCCTGGCTCGGCTCCCCGTGATCGGCGAGCGCCGAGGCGGCGCGCGCGCGGTTCAGGTCGGTGAGCACGTCGTCCTGGATGGCGTGGAAGAGCACCTCGCGAGAGGCGTCGGTGCCCGCGAGCTCGAACGCCAGGAAGAACGAGGCATGCGTGGCGTCCGGGAGCTCGCCCTGTCGCAGGGACTCGAAGAGCTCACCGGAACGCTGCGGGTTGGCCTTCAGCCAGTCGGCCAAGAAACGGGCCGCGGGGAAGACCGCGTCCAGCCCGAGGTTCGCCAGCGTGCCCGCGAAGGTGTCGCGCGCTTCCGCGAGCTCCATCTCCGCCAGACCCGGGTCGAAGGCGTCGGGCGCGGGCGCCGAGGCCATGCTGAGCGCGTCGCGGAAGTCCGCGCCGCCGACCGAGGCGCGAGCGACCTCCGGCGTGGTGTCGCTTCGCTCCATCGAGAAGCGATGCGTCAGGATCTGCTCGCTGCCGTCCGGGAGCGAGAGCAGGACCTGCTCGGCGCCCCGCACGCTGCGGATGCCGCTCGAGGCGAAGTGGGCGACCGCCTCGGACCGGAGCACCGCCACGGTGATCCCGAGAGCCTGCGCCTGCGGGTCCACCTCGTACCGGGGCTTGTGGCGCACGACCCGCACCTCGTCGCCGTTGGCGGCGGCCGTGTAGTGCGCGACGTAGTCGCCGCCCCCGTCGACCTGAGCCGCCTCCCACTGGAGGGTCGGCTCGCCGGGCACCACGATCTCGTTGGCGCGCAGCACGGTGGTCACGAGTCGACGGGCCGGGGTCTCCCAGGACGGCATGAAGCCGATCTCGGAGAAGCGGCACTGCCCGTCGATGCGGAGGAAGAAGGGCTCTCCCTCGATGGCCCGCGCCGAGGTGCGCTCGTGCGGCTCGGTCAGGGCCTGGTCCAGGGTGAGTTCCGAGAGGGCGGCTCGGGCGAGCGTTCCCTCGGGCGTGACCTCCACCACCTCGAGACCGAGGGTGGCGGAGAAGCGGTCCTCGATGTCGCCGGCGCCCACTCGGGAGGAGAGGTCGTAGGCGAGGCGCTCACCTTCGCTGAAGGTGCACGAGAGGACCGGGGTGGGCTCGGCGACCTCGGTGGGAGAGTCGGCGGGCTCGGGGGTCAGCGCCCACGTGAGCAGGCTGGCGGCGGCGGCGGGGAGCACGACGGCGAGTCCGATGGCGCGGGCGCTCACTGAAGCACCTCGAGCTCGACGGTCCGCTCCAGGAGGTTCCGCTCGATGGTCGGCGAGCTGAAGCTGAAGAGGTTCACGCGCAGGGTGCGGTTGAAGCGGCGAAGGAAGCGACGGCGGAAGCGGATGCGACCGACGATGTTCACGTCGCCGCTGATGAGCGTCAGGTTGAGGTTCCAGTTGGCGCTGCCGGCCACGCTGACGCCACCGTCGTCGGCGATGCCGAACGAGAGCGCGGTGTCGAGCGGGAACTCGGTGTTGATGATGCGGAGGTCGGCTTCGACGCCGCCGCTGACCGGCCCGATGCGGACGCCGCCCTCGACGAGCGCGGTGAAGGCGAAGAAGGGCGTGGTGGTGCGGCCGATCTGACCACAGGCGGCGAAGGACTGACCCTCGAAGATGGGGCCGCAGACCTCGGGGTCGGTGGTCGTGAAGAGGCGATCCTCGAGCCCGATGCCGAGCTCACCGCCGACGCTGATGGCGATGCCGATGCGCACCGGGCCGAAGCCGAAGCCGAGGTTGCCGATGTTGAACGACTTGCCGACCGAGAACTCCTCCTCGCGGGTGATCTCGCCGCCGCTGTCGCTGACCTCGAAGACGGTCTCGCCGAACGCGGTGAGCGAGGCCTCGTAGCCGTTCGCGAGCGGGTCCGGGCCGGCGCTGGCCTGGGCGCGAGCGCGCACGATGTCGAGGGTGAAGCTGCGACCGATGTTGCCCTGGATGGACACGTTGCCCTCGACGCGGCTGAAGACGCCGTTCGAGTCGAGGCGGTTCTCCGTCTCGAGCGCGGACTCGAGGCCGAGGCGGGAGCCGCCGATGGAGCGCTCGAGGCGCGCGCTGAGCTCGTGGGCGATCGCGGCGCTGACCGCGCCGTCGGTCTCGCGGACGAGGACGATCTCGATGGAGCGGCAGTCGTCGGCGGTGGCGTCGTAGCTGCCCTCGTTGCCGACCTGCTCGAACTCGGCCTCGAAGCAGCCGCGGAGCTCGAAGTCGCTCAGCTCACCCCAGGTGCCGCCGGGCGCGAGCGCGGTGCGGGTGCCGCCCTCGGCGAAGAGCTCGTGGGCGAAGACGTTCGCGGTGCCGGGGAGCAGCGAGGTGACGGGCGTGGTCTCGGTGCGGGCGTCGGTGGTGCCGATGGTGAGCGGGAGGTAGGTCTCCTCGGTGCCGACGGGGCGGAGCTCGTAGCGGAGCGTGGCCGGACCGGGCATCGCGAGGAGCTCTTCCGCCTCTTCGGCGTCGAGGCCGAACTGCAGGTCCTCTTCGAGCTCGGGCTCCTCCTCGAGGAGGTCGGCCGGAATCTCCTCGGGCGCGACGGCGGCCACGTACGGGTCACGGCCGTTGACCGTGAGCACCGACTCGACCGAGATCAGCGGGGCGATGCCCTCGAGCGGGAGCACACCGACCGAGCTGCCGGACTCCATGGAGCCGTGGAGCACGTCGATGAGCGTGATGCCCGAGTCGTCGGTGGGCGTCGGCTGCAGGTCGATGGCGTAGACGCAGCCGACGTCGCCGGTCGCGCTCACGCAGAGCTGGTTGAGCGGCTCGTTTCGCTCGGCCTCGGTGAAGGACACCGAGGGCGCGTCCACCTCGGTCTCGACTTCCTCACCGCCGTCGAAGGCGACGCGGATGTTCACCTGGCGGCCGAGGAGCTCGTCGCAGACGGTCGTCGGCCAGACGTAGCCGAAGTAGCGGTGCTCCTCACCGTCGGCCTCGAGCTCGACGACCGAGGCGTTCGAGGAACACTCGATCGGGGCCTCCGGGTCGACCGGCTCGGCCTCGACGAAGCTGAACGAGACCGCGACCTGCGCGAGGTCCGTCTCGCCTTCGGTTGCGGTCAGGCCGTACTCGAGCGGCACACGGTTGTTGATGAAGATGGGCTCGGAGAGGTCGTACTGTACGTCGAGGTAGGTGAGTCTGACACTTCCGAGAGCCTGCTGCGGGCAGTCCTCACCTTCCGTGCACTCGGGGTCGGCGGGGGAGTCCGAGCCGCAGGCGCTGAGCGAGGCCAGGGAGAGCAGAAGCGAAGCGAATAGATAGAAGCGGTGGGGGGCAATCATGGTGGGGGTCCTCCTTGCTGGGAGGGACACTCTTGGGTGCCGGAGGCCCGAAGGTGAGTTAAGCCGGGTAAAACGCGTTCGACCCTGGATTCACCGAGTCCGCAATGGCTTTGAGAGCCTTCTCGCCCCTACTCTCCTCGCGTGACTCGCTCGATGTCCCCCGACGACCTCCTGGATCTGGTCCGGCTCGGCACCCCCTCGGCCTCGACCGACGGCTCGGTCGTGGTCGCCCCGATCGCGCGGGCCGATCGAGCCGCCAACCGCATGGTGTCCCGGATCCATCGCTTGGAGGGCGGCGTGCTGGTGCCGCTGACCGGCGACGACGCCTCGAGTCCCACCGTCGCGCCCGATGGGCACGCGGTCGCCTTCCTGCGGCCCGTGAAGGGCGAGACGCAGCTGCACCTGCTTCCGCTGGACGGCGGCGAGGCCCGCGCCCTCACCGACTTCCCGCACGGGGTGCTCGGCGCCCAGTGGCTCCCGGATGGCTCCGGCCTGGTCGTCGTGGCGCCGCTCGCGCGGAGTGCCCCGGACCTCGAAGGCACCCGGACTTTCATCGCCCAGGAGGCCGAGCGCCAGGACACCGCGCGGGTCACCGAGGCGCGGCTCTACCGCTACTGGGATCGCTGGCTCACCGACGAGCGCACCCATCACGTCTTCGTGGTCCCGCTCGACGGTGACGCTCGACAGGTCTCGCCGGGGCTCGACGCCTGGCTCGCGCTGGGCCCGATGGTGGACCTCTCGACCCAGGTCGCGATCGCGCCCGATGGTTCGAGAGCGGTGATCTCCGCGGCGAGCGCGCCCCACGGCGGCGAGGGGGAGCCGCCGATGCCGCGCTATGCGCTCTGGGAGCTCGCGCTCGAGGGCGAGCCGCGCGTCCGTGCGCTGACGCCGGATCACGTCGGCAACGATCGAGGCCCGGTCTTCGTCGACGAGAGCACCGTGCTCTTCGGCGCCACGAAGGGCCTCGACGACTACTCCGCGCCGCCGATCCTGACGCTGCTGGATCTGGCCAGCGGCGAGGAGCGAACGCTCACCGACGACTGGGACCTCACCCCGGGCACCTGGCTCGTCGATGGGGTGCGAGCGCTGGTGGTGGCCGAGGAGCGAGCCCGAGCGCGCCTCTTCTCGGTCGACCTCGAGAGCGGCGAACGGACACGGCTCACGACCGAGGGCTCCCTCGGCCGACCGGTGATCGCCGGTGACCGCCTCCTGATGACGCAGCAGTCGATCGCCTACCCCGCGCGACTGGTGCACGTGCCGAGGGCCGACGCCGGCGAGCCCGAGCTCGTGGCCGACCCGAACGCCGAGCGGCTCGCCGAGCTCGAGCTCGGGCGCGTGGAGGAGCTCGAGGTGAAGGGCGCCCGCGGTGACGCCGTGCAGCTCTTCGTGGTGCACCCGCCCGGCGAGCCCGAGTCCCCGCCGCCGCTGGTGCACATGATCCACGGTGGGCCGCACGGGACCTTCGGCGACGTCTGGCACTACCGCTGGAACGCCCACGCGTTCGCGGCGCCGGGCTACGTCGCGGCGCTGGTGAACTTCCACGGCTCGACGAGCTTCGGCCACGAGTCCACGCGCTCCATCCAGGGCGCGTGGGGCGAGATGCCCACCGAGGACGTCATGGCCGCGACCGATCTCCTGATCGAGCGCGGCGTGGTCGATCCGGAGCGGATGGCGATCACGGGCGGATCCTATGGCGGCTACATGTGCAGCTGGATCCCGACGGTCACCGACCGCTTCCAATGCGCCATCGCGCACGCGGCCGTGACCGACCTCGGCGCCATGCTCGCCACGGACTGGACCCTCGGTCTGAGCCGGGGCTACGGCGCGGACCCGACCGTCGATCCGGATCGCGTCGCTCGCTGGAGCCCCGCCCATCACTGGAAGAGTCACTCGACCCCGACGCTCGTCATTCACGGCGAGCGCGACTTCCGGGTGCCGCTCAGTCAGGGGCTCGAGCTCTACGGCGCGCTGAAGATGAAGGGTGTCGAGGCGCGGCTCGTCGTCTACCCGGACGAGAACCACTGGATCCTCAGCCCGGCGAACGCGCGCCATTGGTACGGCGAGGTCCACCGCTGGCTCGCGCGCTTCCTGCGCTGATCAACGCCAGTCGACGGTCATCGGGATCGCAGTGGGGGTCTGCTCCCCGAGCGTGACGGAGAGTCGCTCGAACCCATGCGCCATCCGGTAGGCCACCTGCAGCCCGCGAGCAAAGATCCGAGCGTGCAGTGCGTCGAAGAGGTGGGGCGGCGAGACCGCCCGCAGCTCGACGTGGCGCTCACCGCGGCCCACCACCTCCAGCCGAGTTCCCTGCCGGACCCACGTCCAGATGCGCGGCGACGCGGACGCGACCTGGCCGGGGCGCCCCATCATGAACGCCACCCGATAGAGCGGCATCGCGTAGAAGCGACGAAAGACGGCGTCGGTGAAGGTGAGGTAGCCGTCGTCGCCCTCGAAGCGCTCGTCCCGGAGCCACGAGAAGAAGGCCAGGTTGTAGACCTCGGGAACGTGGCGGCTCCGGCTCGGCGGGTCGGCGACGAGCGCCCGCACGGGCTCGGGCAGGCCCTCCGTGCTCTCGAGGTCGAGCAGGTCGAGGGCCGAGACGAGCGTCCCCGCTCGAACGGTGCATCCCGGGTAGGAGTCCACGCCCTGGGGCAGAGCCGCCAGGTAGGTGGCCAACGTCGGATGGAGCCGTTCCCCCATGGCCAGAACGATAGCAGGTCGATATCGACTCCGACGTTGCTCGAGGCACCTTGACGTTGGCCCGCCCCCGATGGACGGTGTCTCCCATGCAGTTCCAACAGCAGGGTGGCGGTGGCCACTATCAGCAGACGGTCGCGAGCGCCTCGGTCGACGAGCGGTCGTCCTTCCTGGTTCGCACCTACCTGCACCTGGTAGGCGCGATCTTCGCGTTCGTCGCCATCGAGGCCGCGCTCTTCGCCACCGGCATCGGCCAGACCTTGGCCGAGATCGCCTGGAGCCCTGAGCGGCCATGGATGTGGCTCGTCTTCCTCGCCGGCTTCATGGGCGTCAGCTACGTCGCTGATCGCTGGGCGCGCAGCGATACCTCGATCGGCATGCAGTACGGCGGTCTGATTCTGTACACCGTCGCCGAAGCGATCCTGTTCTGCCCGCTGGTAGCCACCGCAATGGCGATCGCGGTCCAACAAACCCCAGGCGACCCCTACTCCATCCTGAGCAAGGGGGCGATCATCACCGTCGTGCTGTTCGCGGGCCTGACCGGTGTCGTTCTGCTCACTCGCAAGGACTTCTCGTTCCTTCGAAGCTTCCTCATGTTCGGTTTCTTCGCGGCGCTGATCATGATCGTCTTCGCCGTGGCGACGGGTGCCCACCTCGGGCTCTGGTTCATGTGGGCGATGGTGGTGCTCGCCGCCGGCTCCATCCTCTTCAACACCTCGAACGTGCTCCATCACTATCGGACGGACCAACACGTCGCGGCGGCGTTGAACCTCTTCGCCAGCTTCGCGCTTCTGCTCTGGTACGTGATCATGATCCTCATGAACTCCCGCGACTGAGGTCTGCGCGATCCGCGTGCGAGGCCCCGCCCGGAACACCCGGCGCGGGGCCTTCACGCGTCACGCCCCCGGCCCTAGAGCGACTGGTCTCGAAAGCGAATGCGCGTACTCGTCTTCTTCTCGGTCATGACGGCCATCTGGGTCTTCGCCCACTACTACGTGGGCCGGAGGCTCCTGGTGGCCTGGCACGCGCCGCCCAAGCGCAAGAAGCGCGCGAAGATCGTGCTCTGGTCGCTCGCCCCGCTCTCGCCGCTGACCCTGGTCGCCGGCCGCTCGCTCGAAGGCGTCGACGCGCTGCGCCCGGTGCTCTGGGCCGGCTACGTCTACATGGGCTTCTTCTTCCTGGTCTTCGGCTTCATCGTCATCCGGGACGTGCTCTTCATCCTCGGGCGCCTCGGGCGGCGGGTCCTCCGCAAGGACCCGGACATGGAGCGCCGCCGCTTCCTCACGAACGCCACCAACGCCGGTGCTCTCGGCGCCGCGAGCGTCGTGACCGGCTGGGGCCTCGCCGAGGCCGTTCGCGCGGTGGAGGTCACCGAGGTCGACGTGCCGATCGAAGGCCTCCCGCCCGCGCTCGATGGCTACCGGATCGCGCAGATCAGCGACGTGCACATCGGCCCGCTGCTCAAGAAGCCCTTCCTCGACGGCGTGGTTTCGACGGTCAACGACCTCGACGCGGACATGGTCGCGGTCACCGGCGACCTCATCGACGGCACCGTCGAGCAGCTCCGGGAGCACGTCGCCCCGCTCGGTGACCTGAGAGGTCGCGACGGCGTCTTCTTCTGCACCGGGAACCACGAGTACTACTGGGACGCTCCGGCGTGGATCGAGCACGTGCGCTCGCTCGGCCTCGAGCCGCTGATCAACGAGCACCGCCTGATCGAGAAGGACGGCGCCAAGGTCCTCGTCGCCGGCTGCACCGACTACCGCGCCGACCGCATCCTGGCGGACCACGCCACGGACCCGGCGGGCGCCAAGGACGGAGCCGACGACCACGACGTCTCCATCCTCCTCGCCCACCAGCCCAAGAGCATTCACGCGGCCGCCGCGGCGGGCTACACCCTCCAGCTCAGCGGCCACACCCACGCCGGTCAGTTCTTCCCGGTCTCGCTCTTCGTCGGCCTCGCCCACCCCTTCAGCGAGGGCCTCGGCAAGCAGGACGACACCTGGATCTACGTGAACCGCGGCACCGGCTGGTGGGGCCCGCCCAGCCGCGCCGGGGTCCCCGCGGAGATCACGCTCCTGCGCTTGGTCCGCGCATAGGGCTCTGGGCCGGGCGCTCGATGTCGTCCTGCGGCTCACGCTCTTGCGCTGGGTCCGCACATGAGCCAACCCGTTGGACGATGCTGCGCTTCGCCATGCTCTTCCTGCTCCTGACCGCCTGCACCGTCGACGAGTCGGTGGCGCCGCCGGAGCCCCCGCCCGCCGAGGCGACCCCCGAGCCCACCCCGGAGCCACCGGCGCAGCCCGAGACCCCGCCCGAGCCGCTGCAGCTCTCGCCGGACGTGACCCCCGTGCAGGATCTGAGCAGCGCCATCCAGCAGCTCGGCCGGCTGATGACCTTCATGCGGCAGAAGATCCAGGAAGCCGGCGAGCGCACCGAGGGCGACGACTGCACCAAGGCCCGGGCCGTCTTCCTCGCCTCCAACCAGGCGCTCCGCGACTTCATCGCCGACGACCCGCTCGCCGGCGGCCGGACCCCGCCCTACTGGGAGGTCCTCCCCGAGCGTCAATTCGCCCAGAAGTGCCACCAGCTCCCCGAAGAGGTTCAGCGCTGCCTGCGCCTCGACGTCCGCACCCAGGACCGCCCCGGCTGCACCCCGCTCATGACGGCGCTCCCCGAGGACCAGAAGAACCTCGTCAACGAGATCGCCCAGTCCGTGCAGGCACCCCAGCCCGGGGAGTGAGCCTCAGCGGTCCAGTCGATCGCGGACGCGCTCGAGCTGCTGCACCTGGGCCGCGCGGAGCGACTCGTCGGCGAGGCGCGCGTCGATCAGGCCGCCGAGCTCGTCCTCGTAGAGCGCGCGCGCGAGCCGCAGCGCTCGGGCGGAGACCGCGGTTCGGGTGAGCATCGAGACGAGGTTGTTGGCGAGGAAGGGATCGTCGCGAACCGAGGGGTCGGCGCCATGGGCACGCTCGTAGCTCTCGAGCGCGTCCGAGTACCACTGACGCTCGGCGTAGGCGTGGCCGATGAGGAGCCACGCGTGCGGCGACTCGGGGTGATGGTCGCCGTAGCGGCGGAGCTCGAGCAGCTCGTCCCGTTCGAGCGACTCACCGTCCATCAGCCGAGCGTGTGCGCTGGCCAAGGGCTCCGGAAGCTCGCCCGCCCAGAGCACCGGCTCGTGGAAGACGGGCGGCTCGGGCTCGATGGTCTTCTCCACACGGGGTGAGCTGGCCGCCGTCCCACCGAGAAGGGCCGTGACTCCGAGGACGATCAAGCCCAGCGCCAGCGCGGGCCCGGCGTAGAACACCCACTTGGGCATGCCCGAGAGAAGGGACCACCCCGTGACCGGACCGACGGAGCCGGGCTCTGGACCATCGGCCGTGCCTCGAGGCATCTCGTGGGTGGCCGCCACCTTCGCTCGCCCCTCGACCGCGCCTGCCTCGTCGCCGTCCACGAGCATCCCGACCGTGACCTCTCGAGTGGCCTCGACCTCCAGCAGCGTGGGCGCCATCGCGGCGCTCCCCGAGACGGCCTTCGCCGGCAGCTGGTCGAGAGCGTCCAGCAGCTGCTGGGCGGTCGCGAAGCGTTCCTCCGGGTCGCGCCGGAGCACCTTGCGCAGGAGCTCGTCGAGCGCGGGCACGACCTTCAGGTCGTCGCGTGCCTCGCTCAGCAAGGGCGCCTCTCGGGTGAGCTTGCCGCGCAGCATCTCGGGCGGGGTCCCGTCGAAGGGCCGCACACCCGCGAGCATCTGGAAGAGGATCACGCCGACCGCGTAGAGGTCCGCGCGACCGTCGACCGCGTTCTCTCCGAGCTGTTCCGGGGCGACGTAGCCCGGCGTGCCGAAGGTCGTCCCCGCCATGGTCTCGAGCGAGCCCTGCCGCTCGTCGTCGGCCGCGAAGAACTTCGCGAAGCCGAAGTCGAGCACGCGCACGTGGTCGTCGGTGTGCGGCAGCTGCTCGAGGAAGACGTTCCCCGGCTTGATGTCGCGGTGCACGACCCCCTGGCCGTGGGCGAAGGCCAGCGAATGGAGCACCTGTCGGACGATCGCCACCGAGCGCTCGAAGTCGAACGACTCCTCGGCGAGCGCGGCCTCGAGTGAGCGCCCCCGCAGCAGCTCCATCACGAGGAAGGGCCGGCCCTTGGCGACGCCGAAGTCGAGCAGCGGGACGGTGTGCGGGTGACTGAGCGCGGCCAGCGCGCGGGCCTCCCGCTCGAAGCGTGCCGCCATCCGTGGGGCGCTCTCGACGTTCTCGGCGAGGATCTTCACTGCCACCTCGCGGCCGAGATCCGTCTGCTCCGCGCGAAACACCGCGGCCACGCCGCCAGCGTCGATCTGGTCGACGATCCGGTAGCGATCCAAGAGCACCTCGCCGACCCACTGCTCGTCCACCCCTCGATTATGCACGACCCCCGCCCGGGGGGTCGGACTCGCGTGGCCCACGGATGTTGGCCGAGAGACTGAATGAGCGTACAGTCCTGTCCATGAGTGCAGGACTGCTAGAGTGTCACGTTCGATTCGGGGAACCCCGATGAGCGTCGAGGCACGGGCATTCGGTGGGAAGCGACGGCTTCCCTGGACCAAGGGCCGGGGCATCGAGTCGGTGCTCGCCGGGTGGTCCAGCGGCTCCGTCGGCCGCCAGCTGGTGCTGGACGAGACCCTGCCGGCCCGCCCCTCGCAGGCGGTCGAGGTGCCCGGCGATCTGGACCCGGCGGTGCGAGGCGCGCTCCACGAGCGGGGCATCACCGAGCTCTACACACACCAGGCGCGCTCGCTCGAGCTGGCCCGCGCGGGCAAGGACGTGGTCATCGCCACGCCGACCGCGAGCGGCAAGAGCCTCTGCTACAACCTGCCGGTCCTCGACCGACTCGCCCGCGAGCCCTCGGCGCGGGCGCTCTACCTCTTCCCGACCAAGGCGCTCAGCCGGGACCAGGAGCACGCGCTCCGCGGCTTCCTCGGCGACGCCGGCCTGCCCCACGGCGCGATCACCTTCGACGGCGACACCCCCGGCGACGCGCGCCGCGCCGCTCGCGAGCGCGCGGGCGTGCTGCTCAGCAACCCGGACATGCTCCACGCGGGCGTGCTCCCGCACCACGCGAGCTGGGCGCGCTTCTTCGCGAGCCTGCGCTACGTGGTGCTCGACGAGCTGCACACCTACCGCGGCGTCTTCGGCTCGCACCTCGCGAACGTGATGCGGCGGCTGCAGCGCATCGCGCGTTTTCACGGCGCGGACCCGCAGTTCATTCTCGCCTCGGCCACCATCGGCAACCCCGCCGAGCACGCGAGCCGCATCGTCGGTCGCCCGGTCGAGCTCGTCGGCGAGAGCGGCGCGCCCACCGGCGAGCGGCGGGTGCTGGTCTACAACCCACCGGTCATCAACCCCGAGCTCGGCGTGCGCGCGAGCTACCTCAAGAGCGCCGTGCGGCTCACCGCCGACCTCGTCCGCGCCGAGGTCCCGACGCTCGTCTTCGGCCAGAGCCGCAACGGCGTGGAGGTGATGCTCAAGTACCTCCGCGACCGGCTCGCCAAGGACGTCGGCCACGACGCCATTCACGCCTACCGCGGCGGCTACCTGCCCAAGCAGCGGCGCGCCATCGAGCAGAACCTCCGCGACGGGGCGATCAAGTGCGTGGTCGCGACGAACGCGCTCGAGCTCGGCATCGACATCGGCAGCCTCGACGCGGTCGTGTGCGCTGGCTACCCGGGCACGCTCGCGGGCACTTGGCAGCGCTTCGGCCGCGCCGGTCGCCGCGAGGGCTCGAGCCTCTCGGTGCTGGTCACCTCGAGCGCGCCGCTCGATCAGTACGTCGCCAGCTCGCCGCGCTCGTTGATGAGCGCGGGCGTGGAGCACGCGCGGATCGATCCGCAGAACGTCGAGATCCTCCTGCAGCACCTGAAGTGCGCCGCCTTCGAGCTGCCCTTCGAAGAGGGCGACGGCTTCGGCGACGTGAGCCAGGAAGAGCTCGAGGACGCGCTCGGCTTTCTCACGAGCCACCACGTCGTGAACCCCTCCCCTGGACCGGCGGGCAAGACCGTGTGGCACTGGGCGAGCGATTCCTATCCTGCCAACGGCGTCAGCCTGCGCGCGGTCGGCTGGGACAACTTCGTTATCATCGATCTCGACAGCGACAAGATCATCGCCGAGATGGACTGGCGGAGCACGCACACGATGCTCCACGAGCAGGCGATCTATCAGCACGCCGCGCGCCAGTATCAGGTCGAGCGCCTCGACTACGAGAACCACAAGGCCTACGTCCGCGAGGTCAAGCCCGACTACTACACGACGGCGATGACCCACACGAAGGTCACCGTCCTCGAGGAGGACGAGGCCGCCGAGCTCCGCCTCCCTGGCGCGACCCTCGAGCCCGGCATGGGCGACGTGACCGTCATCCAGCGCGTGGTCGGCTACAAGAAGATCAAGTTCCACACGCACGAGAACAGCGGCTACGGCGACGTGCACCTGCCCGAGATGCAGATGCACACCACCAGCTTCTGGCTGACCTTCCCGGAGCGCTGGGTGAACGAGCTGATGGCCGCGCACATGCTCGAGCGCGCGGACGTGGTCGACGGGCTGCGCGGCATTCTCGCGGCGATGAAGACCGTCGCGGTCACCGGCCTGATGGTCGACCCGCGCGACCTCGGCTCGACCCTCGGTGACCGCAGCGGCGACGGAGAGGCTTTTTCTCCGAGGGGGCTGATGCAGCCCCCTCCCCACTCGGGCAAAGCCCGAGACGGGGCCCCTCCCCAACTCCGCTCCGCGGGTGGAGCACACCGAGGTGTGCTCAGCTCTGGCGGAGGCGGCTTCGACCCCACCCTCTTCCTCTACGACGCCATCCCCGGCGGCGTAGGCCTCGCGAGTCGGCTCATGGACGAGCGCGACTCGTTGCTCCGCCGCACGCGCACGCTCATCGACGGCTGCGGCTGCACGAGCGGATGCCCCGCGTGCATCGGCCCCGATGTCGGCGTGCCCACCGGCGAGACCGGCGTGCGCCGCCACGGCCGCTCCGACGTCGCCAAGAAGATCTTCGATCACCTGGGCGTGCCCGCGGTGCACTGATGGGCAAGCTGGGCAGACGGTTGGCGCGACTCGGCGCCGCGGGGCCCGCAACCGCGGAGCCCGAGGACGCCGCGGCGAGCGAGCGAAAGGCGAAGGTCCGCAAGCTCCGCGCCGAGCTCGACCGGATGGTCGCCCAGGACAAGGTGCGCATGGCGGAGAAGCGCCAGGCGCTGCGGATGGCTGGGCTCGAGCGCGCCGCGAGCACCGAGGACACCTTCGCACGTCTGCTGCGAACCGCCGAGCCGGCGCCGGGCGCGCGCGTGGTCGAGGACCACCACGATCTCTCGCTGCCCGGCGAGCTCACCGAGACGGCCCACGGCGAGGTCCACCTCGTTCGCCACCACCTCGAGCCGGCGCACTGCCACGGCCGGACCCCGGTGCTCCGCGGGCTCGAGGCCTGCAGCAAGCTCACCGCGCGCCTCGCGCTCGACCCGAGCCTGGCCGATTGCGACCTGAGCCGGATGCTCTTCATCGACACCGAGACCACCGGCCTCTCCACCGCCGCGGGCACCCTCGCCTTCCTGGTCGGCGTCGCCTACTTCGAGGACCAGTCGCTCACCGTCGAGCAGATGCTGCTCCGCGGTCACCACGACGAGCCCGCGATGCTCCGTCACCTCGCCGAGCACCTCGGCCGAGCGAGCTGCATCGTCAGCTACAACGGCAAGAGCTTCGACTGGCCGCTGCTGCGCACCCGCTTCGTCATGAACCGGATCCCGGCTCCCCCACTGCCGCCTCACCTCGACCTGCTCCACTGCGCGCGGCGCGTCTTCAAGCGCCGCCTCGGCTCGCTGCGGCTCGTGCAGATGGAGCGCGAGGTCCTCGGCTTCACGCGCGAGCACGACGTCGACGGCTCCGAGATCCCCGGCATCTACCTGCACTTCCTCCGCAGCGGTCGCCCGGGTCGCCTCGACGGAGTCATCGAGCACAACGCCAACGACCTCATCGCCCTCGCCGCCTTCCTCGGCGAGATCGTGCGCCGCTTCGAGGACGTCGTCCGCGAGGACGACCCCCTCGACCACCTCAGCTACGCCGTGGTCGCCGAGCGGGCCAAGGACCCCGAGCGTGCCCGCCGCTTCGCCCTCGCCGCGGCCGCGGGCGGCGGCGACCTCGAGTGCACCATCGACGCCCTACTCCTCGCCGCGCGCATCGCCCGCCGCGCCAAGGACGTCGCCGCCGAGTACGCCGCGTTGACCGAAGCCCTCTCCCACGACCCCGACGACCCGCGCATCCACCTCGAGCTCGCCAAACACCACGAGCACCGCGCCAAGGACCTCGAAGCCGCGCTCCACCACGCGAAGGTGCTCGAAGACGAGCACCGCATCAGCCGCCTCGAGCGCCGCCTCGACCAGAGCTGAACACGGCTGATTCGACGGTCGGAGACTCTGACTGCCCACGCGAGCGCGGGTGCACCTCGAGCGAATCAGCTACCAACGCCAGCGCATCTGATCGATCGGGGGCAGCTCCATCTCGAGCGTATCCCCTTCGATCTCAGGCGCCGCTTCGTGCTCGAAGAGGGTTCCCCAGTGTCCCGACAGCAATCGGAGTCGCACCACGTCGCCTTGGATCTCGAACGCCACCTCACTCACCGGCACGCTCGCCAGTTCCACGCGGTCCTCGTACCGCTCCAACTCCACGTCCCCCAGCACACGCAAGGGGACCCGCGCCACGCAGCGTTCTGACCGCTGCTCGCACACCAAGAGATATCGTCTGCTGTAGCCATCCTCATGGTCGTCGAACACATAGCCCACTCTACCCCCGCCGAGTCGCCTCACCTCTCGCAAGTCGACCGCCGTCAGCGGCTCATCGGCCGCTGGTCGGTCGACCATCCTCGCTCTCAAAACGAGCTCGTCACCTCTCGTCAGGACGAGAAACACCAGGCGCCGATCATCGGCGCGGGCCACCAGCATCGCGTGCCTCCGGTCGATCGGCTGAAGCCCACACTGGGTCTCCAACTCGCCCAGCTGCCCGCACAGCTTCTCGAAGGAGCCGTTCTCCAGAAACCCGTAGTCGGGGTCCGGTCCCGGGGGAACTTCACGGCCGCCAAGCGAACTCGCAAGAGCCGGTGGTCGAGCATAACGGAGGTAGCGGACCACACGCGGCCCCTCGGGACCGACTGCCGGCTCGTCGGTCCGCATGACCCGAACGAGCCCCGGTTCGTCGAGCGATACGCTTACCTCGGAACTGCCGTCGCCTTCTCCTGGACGCAGGCGATGCGTCCACCAGTTCTCACCGAGGGCGCGCCAATCATGCCCCGAAAGCCGTTCATCCGACTGGCCCGCCACCTCCGAGATCCGGCTGCACTGGACCGAATCGTTCGCGCCCCAGCACACCGACACCGCACGCGAACGATGCCAGCTACTGGTTGGCATGTGCGGGTAGGAGAACCACGCGTCGGTTTGAACCTCTGCGAACAGTACGCGTCCAGCCATCGGTCGTATTCGGAGCCAGTGCGCATCACTCGAATGGTTGCCGCCGGTGTTCACGGTGAACAACACGTCAGCGATGAATCGGAACCGACCTCGACGCTGTCGAGCCAGAAAGAGTAGGAGACCTTCGTCGACTCCGAAGTGAGACCACGACGCCCGAATGCCAACGAGTCCCCGTGCTCTCGTCTCTACTTCGCAACGTGTTCGATCCGACGGCTCCCTTTCAGTGACGACCGCGTCACATAGATCCTGCAAGGCCATCCATTCGTCGGGCACGCCACGCACCTGGGCGGAGACCCCGCTGCCTGGGGCCGAGATCGCGAGCACGAACCACGCCCTGGCAACCCAAGGCAGGCATCGTCCCGCCAATGTGTCCGCAGTTCCTCGAGACCGTGTCCCGTGGGCGTCGAACTGGGGTGTACGGGTCATCCCCTGAGCCCATCGACGGGGGGCGAAGGAGTCGTGGTCAGCGGCAGCCGAGCGCCGACGTGCGTGGAAGGGGAACGCATGAGACCCGAGCCCATGGCAAGAGTCGCACCAAGTCGAAGGCTCAGCCGCCAGAGTGCATCGCGGCCGCGTCTTCCTCGGGCGGCGTCGCGTTCGTGAGCCGGTCGACGAGGAAGCCCTCGGGGAGCGAGACCTTCTGGGTGCCTGCCGTCTTGCCGCGCTGCACGCGCATGGCGCTCGGCGGGAAGGGCTCGGCGGCCGGGTGCGAGCGCAGCTCTTCCTCGAGCTCCGCCAGCGTGTTCACGCGCATGAGCCGCTGACGCATCTGGGCGCTGCCGCGGAAGCCCTTGGTGTACCAGGTCGAGTGGCGGCGGAACGCGCGCATGGCGTGCTTCTCGGTCATCCACTCGGTGAGGCGCGCGGCGTGCTCGAGCATGATGTCGACGATGGCGCCGAAGTTGGGCGGGTCGCTCGGCTCCCGACCGTCGAAGACCTGCGCGAGGTCGCGGAAGAGCCACGGTCGGCCGAGGCAGCCGCGGCCGACCACGACGCCATCGCAGCCGGTCTCGCGCATCATGCGGAGCGCGTCCCAGCCCTCCCAGATGTCGCCGTTGCCGAGGACGGGGATGGTGGTGACCAGCTCCTTGAGCCGCGTGATGGCCGACCAGTCGGCCTCGCCGTCGTAGAGCTGCGCCGCGGTTCGTGCGTGGAGCGCGACGGCCGCGCAGCCTTCGTCCTCGCCGATCTTCCCGGCGTCCTCGTAGGTGAGCAGCTCGTCGTCGATGCCCATCCGGAACTTGATGGTGACCGGCACGTCGCCGGAGCTCTTCACCGCGGCGCGCACGATGTCGCGGAGCAGGAGCGGTCGCGCCGGGATGGCGGAGCCGCCGCCCTTGCGGGTGACCTTCCGGACCGGGCAGCCGAAGTTCATGTCGATGTGGTCGACACGGCCCTCGCCCACGAGGCGCTTCACGGCCTCGCCGACGTAGTGCGGATCGACCCCGTAGAGCTGCAGGCTGCGGGGCGACTCGGTCTCGCCGAAGTCGGTGAGCTTGAGGGTCTTGTCGCGGCCCTCCACCAGCGGCCGCGCGGTGATCATCTCGCTGACGAAGAGCCCAGGCTTCAGCTCGCTGGCCTTCGAGCGCCCCGCCTCCATCTGCTCGCGGCAGAGCGTCCGGAAGGGCCAGTTGGTCACGCCGGCCATCGGCGCCAGGACCACCGGCGGCCACACCTCGAGGTCGCCCACCTTCAGCGGGACGAACTCCCCCGGCCGTGCCGGCGGCACGTCCTGGTTCATCGGGCCTTTGTACTGGGGGTCCATCGCGACCGTTCGGGGTAGCAAATCCCCCACCGCCGCGCACGGCGTCAGGTCTGGGCGTCGAAGAAGCGGGCGAGCTTCGAAGGCGCGTTCACGGCGAGGATGCGCCAGATCTTCCCATCGTCGTCGACGTCCATCTGGATCACGCCGAACGGGGGAACGCCGGGCTTCACCGCGATGGGGTAGCGATAGACCATCGCCGGCGCGCCGTTGACCTGCGCGAGCTCGACGGTCGGGAGCACCGGCTGCTTGGTCTTGCGGTGGAAGGTCACGACCTTGTCCCGGCCGATGACCGGCTTGCGGGCCGCGTGGACCTCGCCGTTGCCGTCGGTGACCATCACGACGTCCTCCCGCAGGAGCGCCTTCATCGCGTCCAGGTCTTCCGTCACGAGCGCCGTGTAGAAGCGCATCATGGCTTCGGTCGCGCGCTCGCTCGGGGTGGCCGGCGAGCGCGCCTCGTCGAGCGCGGCCCGAGCTCGGTGGAGCAACACCTTCACGTGGCTCTCGGTGAGCTCGAGCGCCGTCGCCGTCTCGCGGGTGCTGAGGTCGTAGACGTCGCGGAGCACCAGCACGGCGCGCTGCTTGTCGCTCAGCACCTCGAGCGCGAGCAGGAAGGCCCAGCTCGCGCTCTCCGCGCGCGAGAAGCGGGACTCCGGCGACCCCTCCGGCTCCTCGGAGAGCTCGCTGCTCGCCACCGGCTCGGGCACGAAGCTGCCCACGTGCGTCTCCTTCCGGCGGCGGAGCCGGTCGCGCGCGAGGTTGAGCGCGACGGTTCGCAGCCAGGGCCCGAGCGGCCGCGAGTCGTCCTTCGGCGGTCGCTCGATGGCGCGGGCGAAGGTCTCCTGCACGAGCTCGTCGGCGTCGGCGGCGCTGCCGGTCATCCGGTAGCAGAGGCCCCAGAGCGGCCGCTGCTCGCGGGCGAAGACGCTGGTTCGGGGATCGGTCATCGGGGTCGAGTGCACGCGCTCTCCACGCGCGGGCCGCCCCGATGGTTACACGACGGCCTCAGTTCTCGTCGACGAGCAGGCAACCGTCCTCGCGCGCGAGGCGGATGGTCAACGAGCCGTCGGCGACGGTCAGGGCGAGCCCATCGTCCCCCTCCTCGAGCTCCAGGGGGCCCTCTCGAAAGAGGGTGGGCAGGTTCGTCTGGGACATGGCCACGCCCCAGGCGTGATAGCGGAAGCTGAGCCGGCCGAGGTCGTCGCCTTCTGCCGCGCGGTAGTCGGCAGACTGGAGGTCGTTCCAGGCTTCGAGCTGGGACCACTCGAGTGGCTCCTGCAGGGCGGCCTCGTCCGCGGGCGGGGTGTAGCCCTCGAAGACGGCGATGAGCGCCTCGGTGAACGCCTCCGCGGTCTGAGCGCAGGTCCGCTCGGGAGCGGTGTCGGCCGGAGCCTGTTCGGTGGTCTCCGCGCCCGCGGTGGGTTCGCCTTCCGCGGCGCTCGGGGGTTCTTCCTCGCTCGAGCCGCACGCCGCCAGGGCGAGTGAGAGCAGGAGTCCGATGCTGAGTTTCATGGCGCGGACGGTGGCACGATTCGGTCGGGTTGGGCCAGTCCATGAGCGGGGGCAGCGACCATGGCAGACTGTCCACATGGGGAGGAGGTTTGCACTCGGGCTGCTGGCTTGGCTCGCGGCGTGCGGCGATGCGATGGTCGACATGGGCACGGACGGCGGCTCCCCCTACGCGCCCTGCGGCCTCGAGCTGGCGACGGGGTGGCGGGTGACCGGGCTGGACGTGACCGTCGACGACCGCACCGACGAGGGTCTCATCTCACAGGGGGTCGATCTCGACGGCACCTCCGAGCGGGTCTGCCGCCTCGAGGACGCGGTCGACCCGGAGGGCCGCGAGGGCATCGACGACATTCTCGGTGCGCTCGGACAGATCACCGGCACCGCCGACCCGCTCCTGGTGACCGGCGACTTCGACCCCATTCTCCGCGAGGTCGACCGCGAGGGCCGGTGCACCTCCGAGGTCGAGCTCGGCGCCATCACCGCCGACGCCATCGGCAGCGCCACGAGCTGGCGCGCGGGCCCGATGGGCTCGGTCTTCGTCGACCTCCAGCTCCAGGACGTGACGGCCACCGCGCCCGTCCGAGATGCCTGGCTCGTGATGCGCGACGGCGAGCTCCACCTCACCGGCGGCATCGGGCACGCCGCGATCTACGAGCTCTTCCGGGAGGTCGCACCGGACAACGACTTCGCCCTCCGCATCGTCAACCAGATGGCCGACCTCGACATGGACGGCGACGGCATCTGCGAGCGCTCGTCGATCGTCCTCGACACCGCCCCCCGCTAGCCGGCTTCGTTTGGACCCGATGCGCTCTTGTTCTCGCACGAAGGCACCAAGAGCACTGAGGTTCACAAAGAGAGAATTTCTTGAAGAGTGGGAGTGCGGCGGGGCGATTTCGATCGACGAAGCGCCAGCGCCTCGCGACGGGGCTGAGTCGACGTTCGTTCCAACCCTTTGTGGACCTTCGTGAACTTCGTGCCTTTGTGCGAGAACAAGAAGCCCTGGGGATGGCTCAGCTGGCGAGGACGGTGAGGCGGCGCTTGTCGTCGGTCGAGCGGTGCAGCTGCATGCGCCAGTCGACGGCCACGATCTCGCCCTCCTCCATGGGGATCCAGACGTTCTCGCCTTGGAGGGGCTCGCTGGAGAAGATGAGGTGGTTCACGAAGCCGGTGGTGGTCGGCGCCTCGCATTCGGGTGATAGGCTCGGGCACTCGTCGCGGTCGGCGCACTTGGTCTTGTAGCTCGACCAGAAGAGCTCCTTGCCGCCCATGTGCGCTGCCATGCAGGTGCCGTCGGTGACGATGATGGTGAGCAGCGCGCGGAGCGCTTCCTCGTCGCCATCGCACTTCTCGCGGATGAGCTCGACGGTGTCGCGCAGCGCCGGGACGATGGCGTCGAGGCCGAGGCGCCCGCTCAGCGGTCCATAGGCCTGCAGGTGGGTCAGGAAGAGGAAGAAGACCACCTCGCTGTCGGTGTCGCCGAGCACATAGCGGCGGAGCCGGGGCGCGATCGACTGGCGGAGGGTGTCTTTGAACTCGGTGTAGCGCCGGACCTCGCCGTTGTGCGCCATGGTCCAGCGGCCGTGCTGGAAGGGGTGGCAGTTCAGGACGTTCAGCTCGCCGACGGTGGCCTTCCGGACGTGCGCGAGCACGGTCTCCGAGGCCACGACGCCGCTGACCCGATGGAAGATCTGGTCGGTGATGGCCGAGGTCGGGCTCCGCGTGATGTGCGGCGATCCGTCCACGTAGTAGGCGACGCCCCACCCGTCCTTGTGTTCCTCGCTCTGGACGCCGAGGGCGTTGTCCGCCGCGACCAGCGAGCGATGAACCTGACTGGGAATGACGCTACGAAAACCGAAGAGCCTGCACACGTGCCGAGGATGACATAGGGTCCGCCCGATGCCGAGCACCGACAACGACGTGGTCCTCGTGGGCCTGGGACAGATGGGTTCCGTCTTCGCGCACGCCTTCCTCCGGGAAGGCCACACCGTCCACCCGGTGAACCGCGAGACCGACGCCGACGCACTGGCCGAGCGAGTTCCGGAGCCCGCCATCTGCATGGTCGCGGTCGGCGAGGCGGACCTCGACGGGGTCCTCGAGACGCTCCCCGAGAGCTGGCGAAGCCGCGTCGGGCTCCTGCAGAACGAGCTGCTCCCCCCGACCTGGGAGAAGCACGGCATCAGCGACCCCACGGTGGCCGTGGTCTGGTTCGAGAAGAAGGCGACCATCGCGACCAAGGTGATCCTCCCGACGCCGGTCGCGGGCCCCGAGGCCGCGCTCATCTCCCGCTCGCTGCTGCGCATCGGCGTCGGCGCCGAGATGGTCGAGGACGACGCGCTGCTCCCCGCGCTCGTCGCGAAGAACCTCTACATCCTGGTCGCCAACTGCGCGGGCCTCGAGACCGGCGGCACCGTCGGCGACCTCTTCGAGAACCACCGCCCCCTCGTGGACGCCGTCGCGGGCGAAGTGCTCGCCATCCAGAAGGCGCTCGTCGGCCGACCGCTCGGAAACGAATCGGAGATCCTGCGCATCGTCGAGCGCGCCGTCGCCTCGGACCCCGAGCACGGCGCCAAGGGCCGCTCGGCGCCCGCCCGCCTGAAGCGCGCCATCGCCCAGGCCGAGGAGCACGACATCGACGTGCCCAAGCTGAAGGCGCTCGCCGAAGCGCACCTGATCTGAGCTACTCCGCGAGCTCGTAGGCGCCGATGGACGGCGGGTCCTCGAAGCAGCGGAAGGCGATGTCCGGCACCGGAGCGAAGGGGAGCCGCTGCCCCGCGCCGAGCGCCGGGCTGGTGGACGCGGGCACGTAGTCGTCATCGAGCAACATGGGGTCCTGCTGGATCACCGAGCTCGCCTCGGCCGGCAGCCCCCCCGAGTACGTCGGGCCACCCCAGCCGGCGTCTTCGTCCATCGCCCACCAGAGGTTGTTCGCGAAGGTGAAGGTCTCCGGTGCGGTGTTCCCGCCCACGTTCACGAAGGTGCGGATGTCGGCCGTGTTCAGCACGATCAGGTTGTTCACGAAGAGCCCATCACGGCTCGGTACGAAGCGTGCGTCGGTGCTCTCCTGGAGGATGCGCGCGACCCAGGTCTGCGGCCGGATGACCGTGTTGTTCGCGAAGGTGCATCCATCGCAGCCGGTGAAGGCGATGGGCGCGCCGCTCTCGGAGCCGACGTCCTCGAAGATGTTGGCGATCACCCGGATGTTCGCCGCCTCGTGGGGCGCGTCGATCGGCCGGAAGAACTCGAGACCGGTCGAGCCGCCCGCGTTCACGCCCCGACCCGGCACCCGAGTGAAGCGGCTCGCGTAGATGGTCACGTCCGAGCTGCCGCCCTTGGCCTGGATGCCGGTACCGACGACGTCGACCACGTTCACGACCTGGATCAGCCCGCGATGGCAGCCGACCATGTCGATGCCTTCACCCCGGTTGCAGCCCGTCAGGTACGCGCCGTCGATCCAGAAGTCGTCGACGCCGCTCATCTTGATGCAGTCGTTGTTGCCGCCCGAGCCGGCGTCGATGACCGTGATCTCGCGGAGCACGACGTGGTGCGCCGGCGTATCGTAGGAGCCGCCATCGTCCAGGTTCATGCCGTGGACGCCGGCGTTCCGGATGGTGAGCCCCTGCACCACCACGTACTGCGCGTCGCTCATCGCCAGGCCCGTGTCGGTGCCGCCGCCGTCGATGATCACGTTGCTCCCCGGCTCGCCCACGATGGCGATCGGCCGGTCCAGCTCACCGGTCACTCCGTCGAGACGCAGCGAGGGATAGGTGCCGTTCGCGATGCGCACCTCGGTGCCCGGCGTGGCCGCCGCGACGGCCGCGCCGATCGTGTCGAAGGGCGCGCCTTCGCTTCCGTCGCCGCCGGGGTCTGCGTCCGCCGACACGTGGAGAGTGCGCTCGTAGGTCGCGCCGACGTCGAACGCCCGTGGGAACGAGCACGTCCCCGTCGGCGGTCCACCGTCGGTGCCGGCGGCGTCCACCCCGGCCGCATCCACGGGCGCCGCATCGACGCTCGAGGCGTCCGTGCTCGGACCTCCATCCACCGCGCCCCCGTCGTCGCCACACCCCCCGAGAACCGAGAGCGCCATCCAGAGCCACCCGATGCGTCGCATGGATCGGAGACTACCAGCCCGAGACGGCAGAACCCGGTTCGGGAGCTCGGGCGCGAGGACCGCGCCCGCTCGGTCGACGACCGATTCCACCCCGGCCGGAGTTCCGTCCTCGTGTTAAGTTTCCGCGCCTGTGGCTCAACGACTTCTCTCGATCGGCGCGTTCATCGCCATGTTGGCCTGCGGCGGGGACTCGACGCTCGAGCTCTCGGTCGACCTCCGCACGGACTACGTCGCCGGGATCGAGTTCGCGGGCGCAAGGCTCATCATCGATGGCGACCGGACCGAGGAAGCGCTCACCGGCTCCGATTCCTTCGTCGAAGGGCGGCGACTCTTCGACCTCGATGGGCTCGACCGCGCCGAGCGGCGAACGCTGCGCGTCGAGCTGTTGACCGCCACCGGGCGGGTCGTCACGTCCCGCGACATCACCGTGCGGCATCAGGAGGACATGGCCGTCACCGTGGTGATCACCCGCGACTGCTCGGCCGTGGTCTGCGACTCCGACCAGAGCTGCCTCGCGGGCCGGTGTGTGGACCAGGGCTGCACGGATGGGACCGGCGAGCTCTGTGAAGAGCCGGACTGCACCACTGGCTCGGACTGCCCCATGCTGGCCGCTTGCTCGCAAGCGACCTGCCAGGAGGGGCTCTGTCTCTACGACGTGGTCGAGTGCGACGAGGGACTCTACTGCGCACCGGAGAGCGGCTGCGTTCCCATCCCCGTCGAGGAGGAGGACATGGGCGTGTCGGTCGACATGGGTGCTCCGGTCGACATGAGCGTGCCCACCGACATGGGGCCCACGATCCGGCCCTTCCCCGACTGCCCCTTCGTCCGCGAGGGCACGTTCGAGGTGCCGAGTGATGCGCCTCCCAACTATCTCGATTCGGTCCTGGACCGTGTCTTCGAGACCAAGATCATTCGCGCGACCGACCGAAGCGAGGAACCGATCGCCGTTCCGCCCGGAGAACACCGCTGGTCCGACCCCAACCGCCACCCAGGTCACACCCGCCACGCCTGGAACGCCGACGAGTCGGCGATCTACGTCGAGTCGGGACGCGATGGGGTGATCTTGGACCCCCAGCTCCGCCCCTTCGTCGTGACTCCCTTCGACACGGAGGCGACCGACAGCGTCTGGCATCCACGCGAGCGGAGCGTTCGCCTCGTCGCGGCCGACGACCGCTTGCTGGGGTGGGACATTCGGACCGCGACTCCCACCACCATCGCCGAGTTTCCGGGTTACCGGAACCTGGCGATCGGCAGCGGACGTGGCCGGATGTCGGACGATGGAGAGACGATCGTCCTCGACGGTCTCGACGTGGCCGGGACCCCGGTCGCCTTCGTCTTCGACCTGCGGACGCGCACCAAACTGGGCGAGATCAAGGTGGACACGCCGAGCGGCTACCGCTGGTCGACCATCTCTCCATCGGGTGAGTACCTGGTGATCGTCTGGGACTCCGTGGTGGTGATTCACGACCGTGAGGGGCGAGTGGTCGGCGAGCCGTGGACCTCGGGGCGGCTCCGAGACTTCGACCTGATGCTCGACCGGGGGACCGACATCGCGATCGGCTTCACCACGGGCGATTTCCCCGAAGTCGGGGACGGCCTCCTGGCCCGTCGTCCGCTCGAAGGGACCCCCGACCTCATCTCGAACCGGTTCTTCGGCGCTCCCCACGGCACGGTGTCCGCGCGCGCCACGGCGCTTCCGGAGTGGGTCTTCGTCAGCTTCCGCACCGCGACCGACTCCCCCTACCGCGGAGAGGTCATCGCCGTACACACGCGCTCGGGTGACGTGCGACGCCTCGCGCACACCCACGACGAGAACGTCGGCGACGTCGGCGGCATACGGGCGAGTCCCACTCGTGACGGTCGGCAGATCGCCTTCACCTCGGACTGGGACGGGAGGACCGCCGTCTTCGTCATCGACACCGAGCCCGTCTGCGAGCTCTGAACGTCAGCGCTCCTCGAGAATCGCCGCGGCCTGCGCCGCGAGCTCGCTCGGATCGCTGACCGGCATCGAGCACGCGGCCTCGTTGCAGAGGAACACGGCGGGTCGACCCGGGAAGGGATAGCGGCCCTCCCCGGGTCGATCGAGCTCGACCAGCCGCTGGGGTAGCGGCAGCTCGAAGGACGCGCGGTGGAGCGCGGCGGTCGTCTCGTCGTCCGGCCCGACGATCGAGAGCAACACATAGGGCCCGATGAGCTCCTCGAGCGCCAGCAGGTAGTCACCGACCCGCCGCCCGGCGCCGCGAATCGTGGCGGGCGTCTGCGACCGCAGCGCGCTCTTCGCGAGCTCGGCCCAGCGTTCGTCGTTGGTGAGCCGCGAGAGATGCAGGAGCCCCCGGGCCGCCACGCCGTTCTCGTTCAGCGGCACCCGACGCTCGGCGAAGACACCGGTCGCGGCCGGATCGGGCGTGTGCGCGTAGAAGCCGCCGCCTTCGTCGACCGGCCGCTGCAGGTGCGTCTCCATCGCCTCGGCCGTGCGCAGCGCCGCATCCCGCCACCGCTTCTCACCGGTCGCCTCGTGCAGGAGCAACTCGCTGCGCAGCATCCACGCCTGGTCGAGCAGGTAGCGGAGCGGACCGGGCTCCACGTCGAGCTCGTGGACGAAGAGCCCGTCCTCCCCGCGCGCGCCCTCGATTCGTTCGGCGGCTCGGAGCGCCGACGCGAGCGCGATCGCGTCGCCCGCACGCGCGGCCGCGACCATCCCGACGAGGATCTGCGCGCTGCGGTCCACGTACACGTGCGGGTCGACCCGCGGCGTCCCGAGCGCCGCGCGGCCCTCCGCGTCGAGCGGGAAGTACTCCGCGCCCGGCGTCTCGTGGTCGACGTCCGCGTCCTGGCTCGCGTACCAACCGCCGCCCGGCGCGCCGAGCACCTCGTCCGCGTACGTCCGCACGCGGGTCATCCGTTCGCGCCAGCGCGATTCGCCGGTGAGCCGCGCCGCTTCCGCGAAGCCCGCGAGCGCGCCCCCCTGCACCGCGGCGATGCGCTCGAAGTGCGGGTGGTCCCAGCTGTGGCGGAGCGAGTACTGGTACACGCCGCCGTCGACCGGATCGATGAGCTGCGCGTAGCCCTCGAGCGTCGCGAGCGCTCGCCCGCGCCAACCGCTCTCGCCGAGCGCCTCCGCGCGGAAGAACGCGTGCTCGACCGGCGCACCGTAGGGGTACTTCTGGCGAAAGCCCCAGCCGCCCCGATCCTCGTCGTAGAGCGAGTCCAGGCGCTCGCGAGCCGCCGCCCGGAGCGTCTCGAGGTCGGTCTCCGCCGCCGCGGGCTCCGGGTCCGGCGCCGTAGGTCGTTCACCCGCCGCGACCTCCTCGAGGAGCGTCGCGAAGACCCCTGGCGCTCGATAGCCCCGCAGCGCCACGATCAACTCGGCGTCGGGCGTGAGGAGCGCGGTCGCGGGCCAACCGTAGTCGCGAAAGCGATCCGCGAGATCGGGGCGCTCGTCCGAGTCGACCTTGATGGCGACGAAGTGGTCGGCCAGCTCCCGCCGCACCGCGGGGTCCGTGTAGGTCTCGTCGTTCATCACGTGGCACCAGTGGCACCAGATCGCCTGGACGCTCACCAGCACGTAGCGGTCCTCGCGCTTGGCGCGCTCGAAGGTCTCGGCGGACCAGGGCTGCCACTCGAGCGCCGGCGCCGGAGCGACGGTCGTCGTGGGCGCGGCGTCGTGAGCGCACGCGACGAGGAGGACGAGAGCACATCTCAAAATCCATCGCCAGTTGATCCGCGGACTCGGTGCGCGAACCGGAGCGTCCGCGAACCGAGGAAATGCCGAAGCATTTTCGAGCGTGAGGGGATGGCTACGGATGGTGTGCTGCGGCCGCGTAGCGGCGGCGAGGGGTTTTGAGATGTGCTCTGACCAAATGCGAGCCATGGGGACCATGAGTAGCGCAGCGGGCGACGTTACGCCTGGGTTCGTGAAATACGCCTGCTCGCGCCCTCGTAGGAGTCGGTGGAACGGGGCAGCGGCGGACGCGATGGAGCGACGACGAGCCCCCAGCGGCCGAGCGGTGACCCGCATCGGATCCGCACAGCCACGAGGAGATGACGCGATGCGAAAGACGATGACGATCCTGGGTGCGGTCGGGCTCACGGCGGCGATGGCCGCTGGAGTGAGCGCCGACGACCGGTTCGCGATGGGTGGAAAGATCACCGTCGGCGCCGGCGAGGTGGTGGACGACGTGGCCTCGATGGGCGGCGACGTGACCATCGCAGGCGTCGCCGAGGGCGACGTGGTCTCGATGGGCGGCGACGTGTTCGTCCTCGGGGAGGTCGAGGGCGACGTGGCCACCGCCGGCGGCGACGTCCGGATCGAGGGCCTTGTCGAAGGCGACGTGGCCACCGCCGGCGGCAGCGTGACCTTCGGGCCGAACGGCCGCGTCGAAGGCGAGGTGCGGACCCACGGGCAGCGCGTCGCGCCGAGCGCGCCCCACGCGGAGGAGAGCGCCATCGGCAGCTTCTTCCGCCGGGTCGGGGCGTTCGCGATGCTCTTCCTGCTCGCCTTCGCCTTCCGCCTGCTGGCCAAGGACCGCTTCCACGCGGTGCGGGCCGCGATGGTGAAGACGCCCCTCAAGACGCCGCTCACGGGCCTGGCCTTCTTCTGCGCCGCGGTGGTCGCCATCCTCGGCAGCGCCGTCACCGTGGTCGGGCTCCCAGTCGCCGCCGTGCTGGCCTTCGGGCTGGTGCTCGCGGTCTACCTGGGCCTCGCCATGAGCGCGGCGGTCCTCGGGGCAGTGCTCCCCTGGGAGAAGCTCCAGGGCCGCGAGAACCTGCAGCTCGCTGCAGGCGTCGGCGCCCTCTTCTTCCTCTCGCTCCTGCCCTTCGTCGGCAACCTCGCCCTGATCGTCGCGGCCCTCTTCGGCCTGGGTTCGGTCGCCGTGACCCGGCTCGGCGGCAAGCCGGTCACCCCGGTCAGCGAAGGTCCCTACCGGTGAATCTCGCCCTCCCAGGGTGGGTCGGTGCCGGAAACGGCCGGGGCGTGAAATACGCCCCGGCCACCGGCCGTAGGGCTCCGAGTATGCTCCTGTCCATGACCGCCTCCGCGCCCGCGAAGGGCGAGAGCCGCCCCACCGGGGTGGCCCTCGCTCGGCTGGCCGCCGGGGGCGACCGCGACGCGCTCGAGGCCCTGCTCCGCGAGCACGCCGCCGACATCCACCGGCTCTGCCACCACGTGCTGGGGCCGAACGAAGGTGCCGACGGTGCCCAGCGGGCCCTCGAGCGGATCGTGCGGCGCATCGGGAGCTTCGACCCGGAGAAGGGCTCCTTCCGGAGCTGGGCCCTGACGGTGGCCCACAACGCCTGCCGGGATCGGCTCCGTCGGCGGGGCCTCGAGCGGCGCACCTTCGACGCCGCCGGCGACGAGAAGGCGGCCGCGGCCGCGGGCCACATGCCCGGTCCGGAGCGGATCGCCTTGGCCCGGCTCGAGGCCAGCGCCCTCTCCGAAGCGCTCGAGACCTTGCCGGATGGGATGCGGTCCGCGATCGTTCTCTTCCACGTGCACGGCAGCAGCTACGAAGACATCGCCCAGACCCTCGACGTGCCCAAGGGCACGGTCATGACCTGGCTGCACCGCGGGCGGAAGAAGCTGCGCGCGGCCCTGGAGGCGCGGGGGTGAGCCCGATCGACGAAGAGCTCGAGATCGCCATGGAGGCGATGGCCACCGGTCGCGACGACCTGGTGCCCGACGAGCTGCGTGCGCGCATCGAGGCGGACCCGGAGCTCCGCGAGCAGCTCGCCGAGAGCCGCGCGCTCAGCATCGATCTCGGCATGGCGCTCCGCGACGCGCCGACCCCGGAGGTCGATCTGGATGCGCTCGTGAGCCGCGCCATGGACGCGGCTCCCCCGGCGCCGTCCCGGCGAGCGCTCTGGCTCGCGGGCTTGGGCGGCTTGGTCGCGACGCTCGGTCTCGGCGTCGCCGCGATGGGCGGCCTGCCGAAGGTCTCGGCGGTGCGCGACATCGGCGACACCGGCTGGACCGCCCTGTGGATGATCGATCGGCTGCTGGCGGCGTTCCCGGGTGGCTACCCGGGCCTCGGTCTCACCCTCTTCGGCGTGATGCTGGTGCTGGCGCTCCCGCTGCGGGCCCTGACCCGCCGGACCGCGCCGGCGCTCGTGGCGCTCCTGGCCGTGCTCGGGAGCTCCGCGCTCGGGCAGGCCCAGCGCTTCGAAGGCGCCTGGCCGAGCGACGAGACGGTCACGGTCGACGCCGATGGCGAGCGCGCCAGCGAGGTGCTCCGCCGCGCCTGCGAGGCGGCCGGTGTCGGCTACGTCAGCCACCTCGACGACGACCGCGAGGTCACGGTCCACGTGCAGAACGCCGCGCTTCGCGACGTGCTCGCCGCCGTGCTCCCGCAGCACGGCGTCGCGACCCGCAACGGCAACCTCGTCGTGGTCCGCGCGGCCGCGCCCGCCCCGGAGCCGGTGCCCGAGCCGCCGCCCGTGCCGGCGGCCCCCGCAGCCCCCGCCACGCCGGCGACGCCCCTCGTCGCCGAGATTCCGCAGATTCCCCCCGTGCCTCCGATGCCCCCCGCGAACCAGGTGCTCGCCGAGCGGGTCACCATGGGCGAGGACGTCACCGTCGGCGCCAACGAGATCGTCTCGGACATCGCCACGATGGGCGGAGACGTGGTCGTCGATGGGCAGGTCATCGGCGACGTGCTCACCATGGGCGGCGACGCCGAGGTGCGCGGTCTGATCCGCGGAGCGCTGGTCACGATGGGCGGCGACGTCTCCTTCGAGGGCGACGGCCGCGTGCTCGGCGAGGTCCTCACCATGGGTGGCTCGGTCGATCGGGACGGGCAGCCCTCGGCGGAAGGGAACCTCTACGAGAACGACGAGGACCACCACGGTCCGCTCGCGGAGATCCTCGGCTCCGCCGCCCGCCACGGTCTCTTCTTCCTCCTCGGCCTGCTCCTCATCGGCGCGTTCCCCCGCCGCCACGCCACCATCGCTCGCGCGCTGGTCGATCGGCCCGGACGCTCGGTGGCCGCCGGCTTCCTCGGCATGCTCGCCACCTTCGTGCTCTGCCTGGCCTTCGCGATCACCTTGGTGGGCATCCCCGTCGCGATCTTCGTCGGCATCCTGGCCGTCGTCGCGGGGTGCGCAGGCTTCGCGGTCGTCGGCTACGTGATCGGCGCCGCCCTGCCCTTCGAGCGATCGAAGAAGCGGCCGCTCATGCAGCTCGGCCTGGGCATCCTGATCCTCTGGGGCCTCTCGATCGTGCCGGTGCTCGGTGGGCTCGTGATCGTGATCCTCGGCTGCGCCGGCTACGGCGCCGTGCTCACCACGCGCTTCGGCAAGCCCAGCGAAGACGAGTGAGGGTTGCGCCCCACCGTGAGGGGGGCATCATCCCGGGCATGGCCCGACTGACCCCCCTCGCCGTGCTCCTCGCCCTCGCCCTCGGTTGTGACCGTGGCCCCGAGCCTCCCCCCGTGGAGGAGGAGGCCAGCGAGGCCCCCGAGGCTCCGACGCCCGAGCCGGCGAACCCCCACGCGGGCCAGGCCCCGACCCACGGTGGCCACGGCGGCACCGCGCCCAGCGGCGGCATGGGCGGTCGCGCCCCGGTCGTCGATCAGAACGCGCCCCAGCTCGCCGGCCTCCGCTGGCAGGCGGGCGACCCGCTGACCTGGCGCCGCCCCACCCGGCCGATGCGCAACGCCGAGTACGCCGTCGGCGAAGGTGACACCGAGGCCGTCCTCACCATCTTCCACTTCCCCGGCATGGGCGGCTCCATCGAGGAGAACGTCGAGCGCTGGACCGGTCAGTTCCGCGACGGCGACGAGCCGGTCGTGGAGACCAAGACCATCGGCGGCCTCGAGGTCACCACCATCGACGTCAGCGGCACCTTCGCCTCGAGCATGGGCATGGGCGGCGGCGAGCCGCTCTCGGACACCCGCCTGCTCGGCGCGATCGTCCAGGCCCCGGACGGCCCGGTCTTCTTCAAGCTTCTCGGCCCGAAGTCGACCGTCACCGAAGCCGAAGAAGCCTTCGCCGCGATGGTCCAGAGCTTCGAAGCCGTCCGCTGATCGCTGTGGCAGAGTGAGCGCGTGCGCCTTCTAGCGATCGCCGCGCTCCTCGTCGGCTGCGGCTCGTCGTGGTCGGGCCCCGGAGATGGTGGACCCGAAGCCGACGCCAGCTCGGCCCCCGATGCGACGGCGAGCGACGCTGGGCCCATTCGCGATGGCGGCGCCGACCTCGCGGTCGGACCCGACGCGAGCGACCGAGACGCGAGCGCTGCCGACGCCTTCACGCCGTCCGACGCCGGGGCAGTGGCGTGCGCGGACTACCCGGAGCTCGTTCACACCGGCGACCTCGTCATCACGGATGCCGTCTCGCTCGCCGAAGCCAGCGCGGTCACGACGGTTGAAGGGACGCTCGAGGTCAGAGTCACCGGAGAGGTCGTGCTTCGGAGGCTGCGCTCCGTCGGCACTCTCGAGCTCGGCACGCGTGATGGTCCACTCGAAGTCGCCATGCCCTGTCTCCGCGACGTCACTTCGCTCACGACCCGCAACGAGTGCACGCTGTCCAGCCCACCCATCGAGGTGGAGACGGCCAGTCTCTCCGGCACGAGCAACCTTCCGTCGCTCGTCTCCGCCACGGAGATCGGCGGCGGCGGTAACCTGAACCTGCCTGGCCTGGTTCGGGTGACCGACGGGAACCTGCACCCGCGGAGCATCGCGCTCCCCGCTCTCCAGGCGGCCGACTACCTGTTCATCCAGGCCCCCCCGGAAGGCGCGGAGCGCTTCGCCGACGTTCCGGTCGACCTGCCGAGCCTGGTCTCGGTGACCCGGCTCATCGTCGAAACCAACGGGGCCGTGAACGCCCCCGCCCTCGAGCGGGCAGAGAGCATCGGCGTGCTGGCAGCAGCAGGAGACTTCTCCGGCCTGCAGAGCGTGACGCTAGCGTTCAGATTTCACAGGCGTCCCGGCTTCTCCGGCACCCTCGACCTCGCATCGCTCGTGTCGATCGAAGACCTCTATGTGAGCGCACACGCACCATCGACGCTGCGCGCACCGCGATTGGCGGAGGCCGAATGGATCGAGCTGGGCAACATCAGGCCCGAGATGCACGCCCTCGAGAGAGTCCAACACCTCTTCATCCAAGGGGGAGCGGGGTTCGAGCTGCCGATTCTGCGCTACGTCGTCGAGGTCCACGTCTGGGATCTCGTGAGCACTCAGCCGCTGACCCTCCCCGTCGAAGGTTATACGAGCGACCACATCCCCCACGTCACCGTCTCCGATAGCCAGGCCCCTTCGCTGTACCTCCTCGGCACGTCGCTCCTCGAGCTATCGGTCAGCAGCTCAGCCATCCCACTCATCTCCATCCCGAACGCAGCGACGATCAACTTCCTCACGTTGGCAAACTCCGAAGTGGAAGAGCTGGAGCTCAGCTCGCCTCCCACCGCCTACTGGCTCTGGCTCTCGAACGTGGTCGGCATCACCCAGTGCGAGTGCGAGGCGCTCGCGCCGTACATCATCGACGATGGACACGTGAGCACCGGCGGCGACCTCCGCTGCGAGGGGCTCGCGCCCTGCGAGTGACCGCTCACCCGTCGCAGTCGACGGGGAGCGTGAAGGGGTAGCTCGGCGCGTAGTACGCGCGGAAGGTGTAGGTGCCCGTGTAGGTGCCGCACCACTCGCGGATCGTGTCGTGGTAGGAGCTGCCGGACTCGAGGCCGAGCACGATCGGCACGGTGCCGTTCATGTCGATGTCGATCTCCGTGCAGCCGGTCGCGTTGATCCAGTTCACCGTGAACTCGGTCCCCGCCGGCACGCTGATCGACGCCGGGTCGAAGCTGAGCATGTCGCAGAAGCCATCGGCGAGGATGCGCACGTCGTAGGTCGCGGGCCCGGTCGGTCCCATGTCGGGCGGACCGAGATCGGGCGGACCGCCGTCCGGTGAGCCGCCGTCGACCCCGAGGTCGACGATGGATGCGTCCACGTCGCCTGACCCAGCATCGCCGCCCGCGTCGCTCCTGCCTCCATCTCGCGCGCCACCATCGATGCCGCCGCCGTCCCGGGGGCTGGCAGCATCGGCGAAGCCGCCCGCGTCGTCGGCGACGCGGCCGTCGTCACCGCAGCCGAGGCCGAGGGCGAGCGAGAGCATCAGGGGCCGTCGTAGCTGCATGCCGCATCCTACGCGCGGCGCGCCGGATCCTTGCTCGCTCAGCGAGCCGTGAGGCCGCCATCGACGGTGAGGATGCTCCCCGTCGTCCACTCGGCCGCGAGCAGGTGGAGGACCGCGGCCGCGATCTCCTCCGGGGTGCCCAGTCGCTCGAGCGGATGGAGCGAGCGTAGCGCTTCGAGCTGTCCCTCCACCCGCGCCTCGAGCTCCGCGCCTTCGGGCATGGACTCGCCGGGCAAGAGCCGCACGGCTCGGGTCATCGCCGTATCGACCACGCCGGGAGAGACGCAGTTCACCCGCACCGGCGCGAGCTCCGCGGCCAACTGGCGAGTCGCGTTGTGCAGCCCGGCCTTCGACGCCGCGTAGGCGGTGGTGGTCGGGGCGGGCCGGTCGGCGAGCGTGCTACCGACGAAGACCACGCTGCCGCGCCCGGCGCGGAGGTGCGGAAGCGCTTGCTGCACCATCATCAATGGCGCCAGCAGGTTCAGCTCCAGCTGCCGTCGAAACGCGCTCTCGGTCAGGGCCTCGAAGGGCGTGTGCATCGCGACGCCCGCCGCCAGCACGAGGGCATCCAAGCCGCCCAGCCCAGCGACGGCCCCATCCACCGCGCTCGCGCGAGCGTCCGCGTCCGCGAGATCCGCGGTCACCACCGCTGCGCGGCTCGAGCCGGCCGCTGCCTCCGCGAGGCCCCGCTGGTGACGCCCCACCAACGCGACGTGCGCTCCCCCGTCGAGCAGCGCACGCACGCACGCAGCGCCGATCCCGCGGCTCGCGCCGGTGACGAGCACCTTCCAACCGTCGAACATCATCGGCGCATCGTGGCAGCCCACGCCGACCGGTGTCGACCGCTCCGCGCGTGCGGTGCTCGTGTGTTTGTTTGCCATCATTGAAACCGCATCGGAAACCACGGGCTGATCGCGCGACTCGTTGCTAGCGTGCCCTGCCCCATGCGCCGACTCGTTCCACTGATTGCGCTCGTAGCAGCGTGCGGCTCGAAGAGCGGCCTCAGCGAAGGGCCCGGCGTGACGCCGCCCCCCGCACGCCCGGACGCGTTCGTTCCGGACGGGTTCGTCCCTCCGGTGCCGACCGACCTCGGCCCGCCCGACTCGTTCGTGCCACACGTGGACGACCCACCGAGACCACCGCGGCCCTGTCGCTCCCGCGCCCAGCCGGTGGACCTGCTCTTCGTGCTCGACTCGAGCGGCTCGATGGTCGACGAGCTCGCGAGCCTCGACGAGCAGATCCCCCGGTTCCTGCGCGACCTGCTCGCCCCGCCGGACCTCGACGGGGACGGCAGCGCCGACTGGGCGGCGGTCGAGGACCTGCACGTGGCCATCGCGCCGACGGGCCGCAGCGGTGAGCTGGCCGATCGGGGCGACCGCGACCGAAGCGAGTGCGGCGCGCGCTATCCCCTCTTCCAGACCTATCGCCGCGGCGACGACATCGAGGAGTTCGCCACCGACGTCTCATGCGTCGCGACGTCGCGGTCGAGCGGCAGCGAGGCCCTCTTCTCGACCGCCCTCCGTGCGCTGCTGCCCTCGACCGCCCCGTTCCCCCTCGAAGGCATGGGCGACACCCGCCACGCGGGCTTCCTTCGGCCCGACAGCCTGCTGGTGATCCTCTTCATGACCGACGAGGAAGACGAATCGCGTTGCACCGGCGCCCCCGACGACGCGTGCATCGAGCACTGCGTCACCATCGCCGGCCGGACCTTCTGCCGCGAGCCGACGGGCTCGGTGTCGAAGTACATCGAGGGCATGCGCCTGCTCCGACCGGACGATCAGCTCGTGGTGGGTTCGCTCGCGGGCGCACCGCTCGGCACCACCGACCCGGACGCGGTCCTCGCGGCCACGCTCACGGCCAACCCCTTCCTCCCGATCTGCCGCAACGGCCCGCTCAGCGGCCTGCCGGCGCCACGGATGGTGGACTTCACCCAGCAGCTCGACGGCCTCTTCCTGTCGATCTGTTCCGAGGGCTACGAAGCGCTCGTCGGTCCGATCGCGGCGCGCGTGGGCCGCCTCGCCTGCGACGAGTGAGCGTTCGTCAGGGGCTACCGGAGAGGGGCCCCCAGGGCGCCTCGCTCGGCACGTCGTCGGGCTCGCCCTCGACCTCGACCTCGTCGGTCGGGTCGAAGCGCGGCAGGTCGACGCAGAGGATCGACTGCCAGCGCTTCGTCGGGTTCTCGTAGACGTGCTTGGCCCCGCGCGGCCAGCGATGGACGGTGCCCGGCCGGCAAGGCTCGCCCTGGCAGTGCAGCCCCTTGGTCAGCACCATCTCGCTCTCGCGCATCTGCTTGTGGACGTGCAGCGGGATGGTCCCGCCCGGCTCGACGTTGAGCCGGTAGATCCCTGCGTCCTTCGTCTCCTGGATCACGTCGACCGTTCCCCAGGGCTTCTCTTCGTGCACGAGCTGGCACCACTCGGCCTCACGCTCGATGGTGAGTGAAGGGGTCGCGAAGCCCCGGAGCGCCCCGGGCTTGCGGAGGCGAACCTCGACGGCCGCCAGCGCGGCGCGACCTTCGCCGGGCGCCGGCGGCGCGAGCAGGTAGCGAGCCAGCGTGTGGGCCGCGGTCTCGAGCAGCCGGAAGCGGCAAGAGCGCAGGAGGAAGACGACCTGTGCCGTCGTGGCCGCGTAGTCGACCGTGCGCTTGACCCGCTCGCTCACCGCCGCGGGCTCGGTGTCGAGGGTCATCGCCAGGTCCACGTGCAGCGGCTGCGAGGCGTGGCGCTCGTGCGGGTAGAGGCCGACCACGCAGTCGACGGTCAGGCCTTCGATCCGGACGATGTCCCGGTGTGCGGTGCCGTGGTGGGTCGTCACAGCGGTGCTATAGCGCCAAATTCCAATGGCCGACACCGACGAACAGCTCGCCTCCTCCCCCGCGGCCCCCGCCCCCGACGGCTGGGGTGCCTTCCGGCGCGTGCCCCGCACGGGCGTGATCTACGTCTCGAGCGAGGCCGCGAAGCGTGGCTTCTCGATGGCGTCGGAGATCGGCGGACCCGAAGGCTGGTGCAACCTCGGCCAGGGCCAGCCCGACACGAGCGACATTCCGGGCGCCCCGCCGCGGCTGCGCACGATCCCCATCGAGTCGGCGGACCTCGACTACGCCCCGGTCGCGGGTCTCTGGGAGCTCCGCGAGGCGGTCGCGGACATGATGAACCGCACGCACCGCCGAGGGATGAAGAGCCAGTACTCGGCGGAGAACGTGGCCATCCAGGGCGGCGGACGCGTCGCCATCATGCGCGCCTGCGCCGCCGTGGCGCCGGTCCACCTCGGCCACTTCCTCCCGGACTACACGGCCTACGAGGAGTTGCTCGACGTCTTCCGGCGCTTCCAGCCGATCCCGATCCTCCTCGACCCCGAGGAAGGCTACGCCTTCAGCGCCGACGCGCTTCGCCGGGAGATCATGGGCCGGGGTCTCGGCGCGATCCTGATGAGCAACCCCTGCAACCCCACCGGCAAGCTGGTGGGCGGCGACGAGCTCGCCGATTGGGTCGCCGTCGCGCGCGAGCTCGGCTGCGCGCTCCTGATGGACGAGTTCTACTCGCACTACATCTGGCGCGAGGGCGAGCCGATCGTGAGCGCCGCGAGCCACGTCGAGGACGTCGACCGTGATCCGATCGTCGTCTTCGACGGGCTCACGAAGAACTGGCGCTATCCCGGCTTCCGCGTGAGCTGGGTCGTGGGTCCCAAGCCGCTGATCCAGTCCATCGCCAGCGCCGGCTCCTTCCTGGACGGCGGCGGCGCGGCACCGATGCAGCGGGCCGCGATCGATCTCCTCGGCGAGGAGCACGTCAGCGCCGAGACCGACGCCATCCGTGCCTCCTTCGGCTCCAAGCGCGCCGCGCTGATGAAGGGGCTCGAGGAGGTCGGTGTCCGCTTCGACCTCGAGCCCGAGGGGACCTTCTACGCCTGGGGCGACGTCTCCGGGCTCCCCGAGGGCCTTCGGACCGGTCAGGACTTCTTCCAGCGCGCGCTCGATCGCCGGGTCATCACCGTTCCGGGACACTTCTTCGATGTGAACCCCGGCAAGCGCCGGATGGGGCGGCCCTCCCGATTCCGGGGACACGTTCGCTTCAGCTTCGGCCCCGCGACGCCGATCCTCGAAGAGGCCATGAGCCGAGTACGCGCCATGGTCGCCGAGGGCTGAGCGCCCACCCTTCGGATACGAAGCGGCTGTAATCTTCCGCCGCAACGATACTCGCATCGCAAAAATCCTGTATGGTTGGACTCACGTGCTTCGGCACGGGGAGGACCGGAATGCGCCCTACAGGTGCCGCCAAGCGACGTTCATTGCTCATCGCACTCTTGGGGTGCGCGACGCTGACCACCACTGCGCACGGCGACGGCGTGGGCAACATCATGACTTCGAAGTCGCTCCCGCCGGCCACGGTGGCGGTGATCGACCCGGAGGGTGGGGGCTCGAGCAGCGGAACCACGGATGTGAACGTCGCGGCTGGCGACATCATCTATTTCCGCTTGAACACCTTCGCGGTCCCCGATGGAGCGGTGCACGGCATCGGTCAGTACATCACCGAGTACCTGCCCGGAAACACCGAGCTCGTGGGCGTGCGAATTCTCGATGAGAACGGACTGTCCCGGCCGCCCAACCCACCCGGCATCGCGGAAGACACGGACTGCAGCGGCGGCGGCTGCACGATCGGCAGCTTCCAGGCCGGCAGCATCGCCCAGCTCTACGCCGACACCGGCGTCTTCTACGTCCCCTCGACCGACCCTCGCGCCTCCCTGATGACCCGCAACCCGGCCGACCAGTTCATCACGCTGAGCAACGGCATCCAGATGAACCCCGAGCCCGCTCGGGTCAACGCCATCCAGGGCCTCCTCGGCCTGACCAACGCGGACCCCAAGTTCGCGCACAACGAGTGGGACTGGGACCAGGTCCAGGGCTTCGGCATCTCGACCTCGATCACCGGCGGCACGGGGCCGACCCCACACCGCTACGGCTCGCCCGTCGCCGGGCCCGACACCTGGTACGGCTTCGAGGCCACCGCGAACGGCAGCGGGGTCGTTCTCAACGACACCGTCGGTCCCTGGCAACGCATCATCTACCCCGGATCGACCATCGGTACCGGCGGCGGCACGAGCAGCCGAAGCGGCGACCTCGAGCGCATGACGCTCGACGCGAGCACCCTCGGCACGGACGTGACGCCGCTGTCCCCGCTCGACGCGGTCGCCGTTCGATTCGCCACCGGCGAAGCGCGCATCGGCAAGCCACTGAGCGTCGAGGTCGCCCTGCGCGTCCTCGCCACGCCGCTCGACCCCGTTCAGATGGGCGACGTGGACTGCGCCGAGACCGTCGGCGGTGACACCTCCGCCCAGAGCGCGAGCGTGCAGGGTCGCGACAACCCCTGGGGCATCTTCCTCCCCTCCCCGTCCTGCGTGTTCCTGAAGCTGAAGTTCGACCTCGAGGTCGACAAGGACCTCGCCATCAATGGCGAGACGCTCACCTACACCCTCAGCGGCAAGAACCTCTCGCTCAACGACGACACCGGCGTCGTCGTCCGCCAGCAGTTCGACCCGACCAATCAGCAGTACGTGGTCGGCAGCGCCAGTGGGGGCGGCGCGCTGGAGATGGATTGCGCGCCCAACCGAGACTGCATCCGCTGGGACATCGGCGATCTCCCCTCCGGCGCGGAGTACATGTTCACCAGCCAGTTCATCATCTCCGGTGGTGGCGGCGCGGTGACGAACGTCCAGACCGGCGTCTACAGCTCGACGGACATTCCCTCCTTCGAGACCACCGCGGTCACCCTGACCTCCCCCTTCGGCGTGGACGACGCGACCCTCACCACGCAGTGGGACCCGACCCTCACCTACGCCCAGTGGGGCAGCAACACGCTCGCGAGCGGCGCGAGCACCCGGCTGACCGGCACCGTCTCGAACACGGGCACCGACCCGCTCAGCGTGACCGAGCTCTCCTTCGACCTGCCGACTGGCTGGAGCGCCGGCACCCTCAGCTACAACTGCGGCAGCCCCGCGACGGCGTCCTGCGGAGGGACCTGCGGCAGCGGCCGCCCCACCTACAACTTCTCGCCCACCATCGCCACGGGCGCCAGCTGCACCATCGCGGTGACGCTGACTCTCCCGGCCCAGGGTGCGAACCCGGCCACTGGCCTCTTCCCGATCGGCCTCTACCTCGAGGCCAACGAGCAGGGCACCTACGAGACCTACTACCGCGACATCACGACCGTGAACGTCGGCACGACCCGGACCCAGACGCCGGTGCTCGACTGCCCGGTCCTCTCGACCACCGCCAGCGTGACCGGCGCGACCGAGTCCGGCGCCGGCACCAGCACCGTGTTCTTCGACGGTTTCGACCGCGGTGACGGCACGATGAGCGGCGGGAACATCGACATCCCATCGAGCGCCTGGGCCAGCACCTTCGGCGACATCTACGGTGGCCTCGAGGTCCGCGCCACGGCGACCGCCTCCGGCGAGCTGGAGTCGGAGAAGTCCGACGCCTGCTACGTGACCCAGGTCCCGACCTGCTCGAACGGTCTCGACGACGATGGTGACGGCTTCGTCGACTTCCCCGCCGACCCCGGCTGCTCCAGCGCCACCGACCGCAGCGAGGACAGCACCGCCTGCTCGGATGGTCTGGACAACGACGGCGACGGCGACGTCGACTACCCCGACGACCCCGAGTGCTCGAGCCCCGACGACACCTCGGAGGGCGGCGCCCCGCAGTGCAACGACGGCATCGACAACGACGGCGACGGCCAGACCGACTTCGGCAGCGACTCGGACTGCACCAGCGCGACGGACCGCACCGAGTCGAACCTCGGCGCCTGCAACGACCGGTCGGACAACGACTCGGACACCTTCGTCGACTTCCCCGACGATCCCGGCTGTGACTCGATCGTCGACGACGAGGAGATCGACCCGAGCCCGACGCCCGGTGACACCCGCGCACGCCTGCTCGTCGTCTTCGACAGCTCCGGCTCGATGAACTGGAACACCTGCGCCGACGACTTCACCGACGGCGACGGCTCCGACGAGTGCGCCGGCAGCGACGTGAGCTGTGCCACTTGCTCGGCGAGCGGCTGCGGTGACGGCATCGCGAACGACAGCCGCCTGGCGAAGGCGAAGGCCGGCCTCAGCTCGGTCGTCGCCGCCTTCGGCGAGGTCGAGTTCGGCCTCATGCGCTTCCACCAGCGCGCGATGAGCTTCTCCTGCCCCGGCTCGAACGCATCGAACCAGAGCGGCGGCTGGCAGGGGGCCGGCGCCGTGCCTTGTGGCGGCGGCTTCGACGCGGCCGACCTCCTGGTCGGATTCAGTCAGGAGAACCAGGCCGACCTGCTCGCGTGGATGGATGGCGACGCGGGTCCCGACGGTGAGGACACCCTTCCGGGCCAGGACATCGAGATCCGCGGCTCCGGCACCACGCCCCTCGCGGGCAGCCTCGCGAGCGCGGAGACCTACCTCGACAACGTCGCGATGAGCGACTCCGCCGCGGCCTGCCGACCCTACCGGGTCATCCTGGTCACCGACGGCGTCGAGACCTGCGGCGGCAACCCGAGCGCGGCCGCGGCCTCGCTCCTGGCCGCCGGGTACCAGGTCAACGTCATCGGCTTCGCGGTCAGCGACGCGGGCGCCCGCGCCAGCCTCGACAGCATCGCGTCCTCCGGCGGCACCGGCAGCGCCATCTTCGTCAGCGACGAGTCGACCCTGGCGGCCGCCATCTCGGACATCGTCGACGACACCCTCCTCGTCGAGGTCTGCGACAACGGCGACAACGACTGTGACACCTTCATCGACGAGGGCTTCACCAAGTACTGCGACCGTCCGAACGGCGTCACCACGCTCACCGAGTGTGCGGACCCGGGCGAGACGGTCTGCGACGGGCAGGACGACAACTGCAACGGCTTCGTCGACGAGGGCCTGCTCAACGCCTGTGGCGAGTGCGGCCCGACCCCGACCGAGGTCTGCAACGGCATCGACGACGACTGCGACGGCGTGATCGATCCGCCGGGCACTTGCAGCTGCCCGGCGCCGCAGCCCGAGTTCTGCGACAACATGGACAACGACTGCGACGGTCTCACCGACGAGGGCCTGACCCGCGTCTGCGGCACCGACGTCGGCGTGTGCACCAGCGGCGTCGAGACCTGCTCGGCGGGCATGTTCGGGGGCTGCACGGCCACCGGCGGTTCCGCCGAGACCTGCGACAACCTGGACAACGACTGCGACGGCGCGGTCGACGAGGGCGTGACCATGGCCTGCGGCACCAGCACCGGTGTCTGTGAGCCGGGCGTCTACCTCTGCGTCGGCGGCAGCTTCGACACGAGCACCTGTGTCGGTGCGGTCACCCCCGGCAGCGAGCTCTGCAACACCCTCGACGACGACTGCGACGGCTCCACCGACGAAGGCACCGACCCGGGGACCGCGTGCGGCTCGAGCACCGGCATCTGCACCCCGGGCACCCTCGCCTGCGTCGGCGGCTCGCTGGTCTGCACCGGCGGCACCGGCGGCGTGGCCGAGACCTGCAACGCCACGGACGACGACTGCGACGGCAACGTCGACGAGGAGGTCCCGACCGGCGGCGCCTGTGGCAACGACGTGGGTGAGTGCCGCCCCGGCGTGCTCACCTGCAACCCGAGCACCGGCGCCTTCGAGTGCATCGGTGAGACGGGCGGTCGCGGGGAGATCTGCGACGGCATCGACAACGACTGCGACATGAACATCGACGAGGGCGACCCCGGCGGTGGCACCACCTGCGGCAGCTCCGAGGGCATCTGCACCCCGGGCGTCACCGCGTGTGTCGGCGGCATGATCGAGTGCACCGGTGGCACCTCGCCGGAGACGGAGACTTGCGACCTCGAGGACGACGACTGCGACGGCCTCGTGGACGAGGGCAACCCCGATGGCGGCGCCGACTGTGGCACGACCGATGTGGGCACCTGCGAGCTCGGTTCGGAGGTCTGCCAGGCGGGCACGCTTGTCTGCGTCGGGGACCGCGGTCCCGGCACGGAGATCTGCGACGGCCTCGACAACGACTGCGACACCATGATCGACGAGGGCAACCCGGAAGGCGGCGACCTCTGCGGCGACGACACCGGCGCCTGCATGTCGGGCACCACGCTCTGCACCGGCGGCATGCTGGTCTGTGACGGCGCGGTCGGGCCCGCCCCGGAGGTCTGCGACGGCATCGACAACGACTGCGACGGCGTCATCGACGATGGGCTCGACGTGGGCGCGCCCTGCGGATCGTCCATCGGCGAGTGTCAGCCCGGCATCCAGATCTGCGAGGACGGCGCCATCATCTGCGACGGCGCCATCGGCCCCGAGGCGGAGACCTGCGACGCCCTCGACAACGACTGCGACATGGCGGTCGACGAGGAGCTGCCGGCCGGTGGCGTCTGCGGCGCGACCGAGGGCGTGTGCATGCCCGGCATGATCCAGTGCGTCGACGGCGCGGAGATCTGCGTGGGTGAGATGCCCGCCGGTCCCGAGGTCTGCGATTGCGAGGACAACGACTGCGACATGATGACCGACGAGGGCTCGCTCTGTGGCGACGCCGGCGGTCAGTGTGTCGACTGTCAGTGCGCCCTGCCCTGCAGCACGGGCGAGTTCGGTCGCTGCCCGACGGGTCGCACCGAGGTCGACATCGACGGCATGTGCTTCTGTGTGGCCCCGCGCTGCACCGAAGAGACGTGCGGCATGGAGACCCTCGAGGTGGGCGGCGAGACCGTCTGCGCACCGGATGAGGACGGCGTCCCGACCTGCACCTGCAAGTCGAACGAGTGCACCTTCCCGTGTGACGGGGTGGTCTGCTCGGACGGCAGCGTGTGCAACCCGGACTCCGGTCGCTGTGTGGTCGACGACTGCCGGGGCTTCGGCTGTCCCGACGGCGAGATCTGCGAGATCTCCTCGCTGAGCTGCGTCCCCGACCCTTGCGGAGACGACGTGATGTGCGCGGCCGACGAGGCCTGCCGCGACGGAGTCTGCGAGCCGAGCTGCGCCGACGTCGACTGCGACTCCGGTGAGATCTGCCGCCGCGGTGTGTGCGTCGACGACCTCTGCGACGGAGTCACCTGCACCTCCGACCAGCGCTGCGACGAGGCCACCGGCGACTGTGTCGACGACCTCTGCACCGGCGTGATGTGTCTGTCGCCCTCGGTCTGTGACCCGGAGGACGGCGGCTGTGGCGAAGACCCCTGTCTCCGCGTGCGGTGCCCGGGCGACGAGCGCTGCTTCGAGGGCGAGTGCATCCCGCCCGTCACCACGCCGGACGGCGGGATGATGGACGTCGACGGCGGCACGAGCGGGGACGTCGACCTCGGACCCGGCGACGAGGATCCGGAGGAGCGCGTGCTCGCGACCGGTGGAGGCGGCTGTACGTGCCGTGTCGAACCGGGTGGCCCACCGGGCTGGCCCGCGAGCTTCCTGCTCGCCTTCGTCACCCTCGGCCTCATCCGCCGCCGGAGGAACCGATGAACCGCCCGAAGCTGCACACGGTGCGATCGACGGCCCTCCGACTCGGACTGCTGAGCGCGCTCCTCCTCTTCGGGGCGAGCTGCTCGGTGGACCCCTACTGCCTCACCTGCGACGAGAACGACGGGGGCGAGCCGATGGACGACGCCGCGCCCAGCGACGGTTCGACCCGCGACGCCCAACCCCGCGACTTTGGCGTGGACCTGGGCGACGGCGGCTGCCTCCTCGAGGAGCTCTGCAACGACTCGGACGACGACTGTGACGGAGCGCTCGACGAGGGCTTCGACCTCGACCGCGACCCGCGCAACTGCGGCGCGTGCGGCAACGTCTGCACCCCGCCGCACGCCTTCCCGACCTGCACGGACGGAGTCTGTGGCTTCGACACCTGCGACGTCGGCTTCATCGACATCAACGGCGACCCGAGCGACGGCTGCGAGTACCGCTGCACCCAGACCGCGGACGACGACAGCGTCTGCGACCTGCGGGACAACGACTGCGACGGCACCGTCGACGAGGACGTCGACAAGGACAACGACTCGATGAACTGCGGCGCCTGCGGTCGCGTCTGTCGATTCCCCCGCGGCAGCGGCGCCTGCAGCACGGGCGTCTGCGCGCTCGACACGTGCGACATGGACTTCCACGACATCGACGGCAACGAGGCCAACGGCTGCGAGTACCGCTGCACGCCGGCCGACCCGGCCGTCGAGATCTGCAACGCCCGCGACGACGACTGCGACGGCACCATCGACGAGGGAGACCCCGGCGGCGGCGAGACCTGTGGCATGGACGAAGGCGCCTGCACCACCGGCACCACCGCCTGCATGGGCGGCAGCGTCGAGTGCGTCGGCGCGACCGAGCCGAGCACCGAGCTCTGCAACGGCATCGACGACGACTGCGACGGGACGATCGACCAGGGCAACCCGGAAGCGGGCCGGCTCTGCGGTTCCTCGACCGGCGCCTGCACCCAGGGCCGCGAGGTCTGCACCGCCGGCGCGCTCGTCTGCACCGGCGCCTTCGAGGGCGGCCCGGAGACCTGCAACACCGCCGACGACGACTGCGACGGAATGGTCGACGAGGGCAACCCCGGCGGCGGCGCCTCCTGCGGCAGTGACACCGGCGCGTGCGCGTTCGGCATGATCACCTGCGTGTCCGGCGGGCTCACCTGCACCGGCGGCACCACGGCGACCGGGGAGCTGTGCAACGGCGTCGACGACGACTGCGACGGCATGACCGACGAGAACAACCCCGAGGGCGGCGCCGCCTGCGGTAGCGACACCGGCGTGTGCCGGCGGGGCTCGCAGACGTGCATGGGCGGCACCCTGGTCTGCGAGGGCCGCATCGACGGGAGCGCCGAGGTCTGCGACGGCTTCGACAACGACTGCGATGGCAACACCGACGAGGGCAACCCCGGCGGTGGCGCGGCCTGCGGCAACACCACCGGCGCCTGCACGGCCGGTGCGCTGGCCTGCCGCTCCGGCACGATCGTCTGCGAGGGCGGCACCGGGCCGGGCGCCGAGAGCTGCAACATGACCGACGACGACTGCGACGGGATGACCGACGAGGGCTTCGACCTCACGACCGACCCCCGCCACTGCGGCATGTGCGGCAACGTCTGCGCGGCCACCAACGCGACCAGCATCTGCGCGGCCTCGACCTGCCAGATCGCCTCGTGCGATGCCGGCACCTACGACATCGACGGGCTCTACTCGAACGGCTGCGAATACGGCTGCAACTTCCGCGGCGCGGAGGGCTGCAACGGCGAGGACGACGACTGTGATGGTCTGGTCGACGAAGACGTCGTGATCCCGACGAACTTCTGCAACCCCTTCGGCGTCTGCGCCGGAACGAGCGCGGTGTGCGACGGGACCAACGGCTTCGTCTGCAACTACCCCTCGACCTTCGAGGACTCCGAGACCCGCTGTGACGGCGTCGACAACGACTGCGACAACTCGGTCGACGAAGCCTTCCCGCTCGCGGGCACGGCGTGCTCGGTCGGCGCGGGCGCGTGTCGCGGCACCGGCGTCTACGTCTGCAACGGCACGAACGACGGCGTGGACTGCAACGCCACCCTCGCCGCGATGCCTCAGGACGAGGAGTGCAACGACGCGGACGACGACTGTGACGGCGTGGTCGACGAGACCGGCGTCGACGACCCGGGCACCAGCTGGCGTGACGCCATCACCGACGACGCCTTCGCGACCGTCACCGTCGACCTCGGCGGCGGCAACACGATGGAGATGATGCAGTACGAGGCCTCGCGCCCCGACGCGAGCAGCTCCGCGCAGGGCGACGCCAACACCCTGGCCTGCTCGGCTCCGGGCGTTCGCCCGTGGACGAACGTGACCTGGGACGAGGCGGTCGACGCCTGCTGCGCCATGAACCCGAGCGGCACCTGCACGGGCGGCGCGGACGAGTGGCAGCTCTGCGAGGCCCCCGACTGGCAGACCGCCTGCGAGGGCGAAGGCACCAGCTGCGACTGGGCCTACACGTCGATGTGCACCACCAGTCAGCCGACCGCCTGCAACGGCAAGGAGGTCGACTCGAACGGCGGTCTCCCGGGTGACCAGGACGCCATCGCCAACACCGGCGCCTTCCCGATGTGCGGCGCCACGTGGACCGGCGGACCCATCTACGACCTGAGCGGCAACGTCCGCGAGTGGACCGCGACCTCGGCGGGCACGAACATCTACGAACAGCGCGGCGGCGCCTACACCACCATCGAGGCGGGACGGGCGTGCGACTTCGACTTCTTCGTCGCGAACCGGGACTTCGCCTTCCCGAACACCGGCTTCCGCTGCTGCAAGCGCTGACGCACTCGCTCGACGGCTGGCACACGGTGGGCGGCGGGCTAACGTCCACTCACCGTGCGTAGAGCCCGCCCCGAACACCCCACCCTGGCCGCCATCGTCCGCGAGCGACTCGGCGGCTCGTGGGGTGACGCCCGCAAGCTCTGCGAGACCGGCAAGGTCTCCATCGACGGCGTGGTCTGCACCGACCCGGCTCGCCGGGTCGAGAGCGGCGAGGTCACGGTCGACCGCGAGGCACCACGGGTGCAGAAGGGCGCGCTCCCGCCGGAGCGCTGGGTGTACGAGGACGAACACCTGGTGGTGGTGAACAAGCCGCCTGGCGTGCTCAGCGTCCCGCACTCCGGCGAGAGAGACACCCTGCTCGACCGCGTCCGCGCGCCGCTCGGCCGCGGTCGCGGGAAGAAGGGTCGGGGCAAGCGACCCTTCATCGGCGTGGTCCACCGCATCGACAAGGGCACCAGCGGTCTGCTCGTCTTCGCCCGCAGCGAGCCCGTGCAGGAGGGACTGAAGGAGCTCTTCGCACGCCACGCGATCGACCGGGGCTACGTCGCGCTCGCCCATGGGGCGGTCGACGTGGGCACCCACGCCAGCTGGCTACTGCGGAACCGCGGCGACGGCTACCGCGGGAGCTGGGGCCACCACCGTCCCGTGCGCGACCCCGAGGCCGAGCCGCCCAGCGACGCCAAGCACGCCGTCACCCACGTGAAGGGGACCCGCCGCTTGAAGCGCGCGAGCTTGGTGGACGTGGCGCTCGAGACGGGCCGCACCCACCAGATCCGCATCCACCTCGCGGAGGCTGGTCACCCGCTCCTCGGCGAGTCGGTCTACGACCTCGACTACGAGGGCAAGCGCATCGAGGCGCCGCGCGTGATGCTCCACGCGTACCGGCTCGGGTTCGTGCACCCGGTGACGCGAAAGCGGCTGACCTTCGAGCAGCCGCCGCCCGGCGACTTCATGGCCGCGCTGAAGAAGCTCGGCGGCGCCGACTGGCGCCCCTGAGCGTCACTCGTGGATCATCTCGGCGAGGTAGCGTTCCTTGCCGACGCTCTTCACCAGGCTGAGCTGCGTCTCGAGCCAATCGACGCCCTCTTCCTCCTCCTGGAGGATGTGCTCGAGGAGCTCGCGGGTGCCGGTGTCCTGCTTGTCGCGGCAGAGGTCGATGCCCTTCCGGAGCCGCTCGAGCGCTTCCATCTCCAGGCCGAGGTCGAGCTCGTGCTGCTCGATGGCGTCCTCGCCGACCTTCACCGGGTTCATGCGCTGCATGTTCGGCACGCCCTCGAGGAAGAGGATGCGCTCGATCACCTTGTCGGCGTGGCGCATCTCTTCGATCGACTCGTCCCACTTGTGCTTGGCGATCCTCTCGAAGCCCCAGTCCTTACACATCTTCGAATGGATGAAGTACTGGTTGATCGCGGTGAGCTCGTGGGTGAGCACCTCGTTGAGGAGCTCGATGACTTCGCTGTCGCCCTTCATGAGCGCGACGATAGCGCCGCACCCCTATGTCGTCAGGTGAAAAGCGCAATCAACAGAAGGTGAAAAGCACCTTCGTTTTCAATAGGACGTGACCACGACCTCGGGGACCTTGCCCCGACCGCTCGCGTCGGAGTTCACGGCCCGCGCCGCGTGGACGACGTGGATGTTCCAGTCGGCGTAGAGCTCGCGGATGAAGGGCACGTCGCTGTTCGAGAGCATCAGCTTGCAGCCCCGCTGGTCGAGGGCGGCGAAGACGTCGCGCAGCCGAGTCTGGTCCTCCTGCGAGAAGCCGTCCTTCGAGTAGCTGGTGAAGCTCGCCGTGCGGGACACGGGCTCGTAGGGCGGATCGAGGTAGATGAAGTCGCCGGGCTTCGCGCTGCGGAGCAGACCCTCGAAGCCCTGGCACTGGATCTCGGCCGACTGGAGCGCGGCGCTCGCCATGATGAGCCGCTCCTCGTCGAGGATGCGCGGGTTCTTGTAGCGCCCCATCGGCACGTTGAACTCGCCCTTGCGGTTCACGCGGTGCAGCCCGTTGAAGCAGGTCTTGTTCAGGTAGATGAACATCGCCGCCTGGCTCGCCTTCGACACCGACTTGGTGCCGGTGCGGGCCGCGTTGTAGCGTTCGCGCACACCATAGTAGGCCTCCTTGCCGTGGCGACGGGCCAGCGCGGCCAGCCCCGAGATCACTGCGTCGAGCTCGTCGCGCACCGCCTCGTAGGTCGCCACGAGCGCCGGGTTCACGTCGCAGAGGAGCGCGTTGCGGGGCGCGCGGGCGAAGAAGAAGGCACCACCGCCCACGAAGGGCTCGACGTGCCGGCGCCGCTTCACGCCGGGCGGCATCAGCGGCTCGAGCTGGGGCAGGAGCTTTCGCTTCCCCCCGACCCACTTGATGAAGGGGTCCGTCGGCGCGGACGCCGGAACTTGAACCAGGGGAACACGGGCGAGAGCTGCTTCGGCCATGTGTGCGGTGTTATCCTACATGTGCGCACACACCCAATTTTCGACAGATCTCGCCCTTCCCTTGCGACCGTCGGCAGGCTGTCCTCTGATCGAGCGGTGGTCGAACTGGGCGAGGGCTGGCGCATCCGTCCCATCGACGCGGCCGAGTAGCGAGCGAGCAGGTTGCTCGCGCCGTCTCGGGATCAAACTCGGTCCCGCGACCGCACCAAGGTACCGAAATCATTGAGTCCACTCGGTCCGTCGAAAATGAATTTGTTTTTCACGCGCCCCCGAAACCATCGCGATTCCGGGGGCTTCTGAAGGGGCCTGGCAGGTGACTGGCAAGACCACGGTCCGGCGCAGAGCTTCATCGCTCATCTTCGCGTAGTGCTTGGCCGTGACGCTCGGGGTCTCGTGGCCGAGCCAAGTCTGCACTTCTTCCATGCGCAGCGGGCGGGCAACCCAGCCCCGATCGACCCAGCCACCGGAGAGTAGGATGGAGCCCACCGAGCCGCGAAGACAGCCGGGCGTGAGCTTGCGGATGCCCGTCGCCTTCCGGACCTTCGGCATGCCGCAGTGCCACCCGCGGGACCGCTTCCCTCCGCCGCGGAGCTTCGGGAAAACCAGGCCCACGCGCTGCTCGTCCCCCCGCCACTCCCGCAGGGCCTCGACGGCCGGCGGCAGCAGCAGTACCAGCCGCTCACCGGCGGCACTCTTGGATCGCACGAGCCGGATCTCGCCGGCTGCGAGGTCGATTTCGGCCCAGGTCAGGTGGCGGAGCTCGGCGATGCGCATCCCCGTGACGGCGAGCACGGCGATGGCCGTCGCCTCGTCCGGGCGAAGAACCTCCCGTGCAGTGGTGATCACGGCGTCGATCTGCGTAGCCGTCAGCTTCAGCTTTCCCCTCCCCGGCTTCTTGCCCTTGCCCGACTTGGTCCGTACCTCGGCGCAGGGGTTGTAGCTGACGACGCCCTCGTCGCAGGCGGCATCGAAGACCTTGGTCACGATCGACAGGTAGCAACCGAGCGAGGTGCTGACGTACTTGGACCCGTCCTGCCGCCGGAGCGACGCGAGCCAACGGCGGACGTCCAGTGGCTCGACCTCGAGCATCCCGAGCGCGCCCAGATCGGTGCCCGTTACGAGCCGGCGCCACGTGACCAGATCCTGGTGACCGCTGACCAGGTCCTCGTTCTGTCGCCGCTTCAGCAGCCAGTGGTCCCCCCACTCCTCGAGAACGGGCCCCCGGGTCGCGAGGTCCTCGAGCCTCACCGCGAGCGCGGCGGCCGCGTCGTCCTCGGTATCGTAGCTCCCGACCATGGCCCTCCCGAGCGCATTCGGAAGCCGCGCGACCCACCGTTCGCCCTCTCGATAGACGCTACCGCTGTTCTTTGTTCGCACGTCGCCTCCTCTTACGATCTCGTGCCGCCCTGGCGGCGTGAAGCTTCTCGGGCCCTACGACCGCAGCGGCTCGCCGGGCCGCTTCCACGATGCCGTCCTCGCTCTGCTCTAGGTCCCGGATCACCCTCTCGGTCTCGACGACAGAGAGTACCCGACGCAGTCGTCGACGCAGCCGTTCGACCGAGACGAAACCGGGCGGGGCTGTCATACCGCCTCCCTGACCGCGCCCGCCGAGCTCCTGCGCGGCCGGGACGGGCATGCGGGTCCGGACTCCGGCGGACGACTTGCCCGGCAGCTCCCGAAGCCTCGGCGCTCGACAGGAGTCCATTCGATGAGCTCGCCCACGCTCGAACGCTGCCAACCGTCGCAGTCCAGGTCGAGGATCACCCAAGTTCAGAATCGTGAGGGGCTGAGGCTTGACACCGAGCCCGCTCCTCGCCGCTCAGGTGTCGCTCCCTGCCCCCTCCGGCAGTTCGAGGATGGATAGTCGGCGAACTTCACGTGCTAGGGAGACGAGCGCCTTGGCATGCGCGGAGGCAGGTTCTTCGACCGGCGGCGGCGCGGGCCGGCGGACTTGGCCCCGGCGCTTGATGATGTTGGCCACGACCCTCGAAACCGCTCGGAGCTCGTCCCCGTCGCCCTCGAGAATCAGCCGCGCTCTTGGCTCCGAGAGCGGGCGTACGTCGGCTCGGTGGAGGATCCAGGCCGACGCGACCCGCATGTTCGCCGACGAAGCCTTCGGACAAACCTCCTCCAAGACATCATGGATGTGCACGAGAAGATCGTTTGACTGCGTCCCAGGCCGGGACCGGACCACACCGTACCGCCGCTGCAGCATGTCCGCCACGGCGTCTCGAAGCTCGGCCGATGCCTGCGCCAACCTGACGAACTCGGGTGTATTCGCAGGCCAGCCTTCGAACACGACACGAAAGTCGAGGGCATCGAGCCGACGAATCCAGGCCCCGATCAACGCGGTCGGCGCTTCTCGCTCGGTCGGGTTCTGAGGAGGATACTGGCGGATGGTGCGGAGGGCCGACACGGTTCCCTCGGCATTTCGAAGGTCCGTGATCGCCTCGAACACGAACGGCGGTGAGCCCGCGAGCCAGAGGCGGAGCCGCTCACGGAGAATCGCGAGTTTCGAACGTCCGCCGGTCGGTGCGGGGTCGCCCAGCTCGGGAAGGAGTCGCCAAAGCACAGGGTCGGCGAGTAGCTCGGAGAGAAACGCATCATCGACTCGCGGGATATCGGGCACACCCAAGGGTGCGCGAGTACGCAGAACCATGGAAGGGATAGGCGTATGGATTGGGCGATCGACTCGTCGGCACAGCCCTGGGGTTGCCCCGCAGCCGTGACGACCAGCGAAACCGACCTCCACGCCGCGCCCCTTCGCGGGCTCGCTGACGAAGAAATCCTCTCGATCTGCTTCCATGGCACTCATGATGTCTACTCGTCGACGTTCCAAAGCGCCACGGCAGCGATCGCTATGAACTCGACGACGGCAAGCGACGCCTCGTGTGCGTATCTGTCTTGGCCTGACAGCCTCCATTGCCCGGGCGCCAGAGTCAGAGCACCGAACGCCACGAAGCACTGCGACCGGCCGCGGCCCCGCCCTACTCCCGATAGTCGCTGGGGTCGATGTCGTGGCGGCGAAGCAGCCGGTAGAAGCTCTCTCTCTCCACTCCAGCGGCTTCGGCGGCTTCCGAGATCTCTCCCTCATGCTGCCGTAGAAGACTGCGAAGATAGCGTCGACCGAATCGCTTCTTCGCCTTTTCCAGCGCGCCCGCCCACGCCATTCCAGTGAGGTCGTCGGCGGGCTCGCCGCCCGGGGCGCCGACGAGTTCGGGAGGGAGGTCTCCGATCTCGATCCGCTCTCCGCCAGCGACGATGGCGGCGCGTTCGACCGCCGCACGGAGCTGCCGTACGTTGCCCGGCCAGCGATAGGAGCAGATGGCCTCGAGCGCCGCAGGGCTGAGCGCGAGCGGTCGTCCGACCGACTCGGCACACACCTCGCGCAAGAAGTGCATCGTCAAGAGCTCGATGTCATCCGGCCGCTCGCGGAGCGGGGGAATACGGACGGTGGCGACGTTGAGCCGATACCACAGGTCCTCCCGGAAGGCGCCGGTTCGGACCATGCGATCGATGCTCCGATGAGTGGCTGCGACGATGCGAACATCGACCTTGCGCTCGCGGCTCTCGCCGATACGACGAATGGCACGCTCCTCCAGAACCCGGGTGAGCTTCGCCTGGAGCGAAAGCCGCATGTCCCCGATCTCGTCCAAGAACAGGGTGCCTCCGTCGGCCTCTTCGAAGAGCCCTGCTCGGTCTCTCATCGCCCCCGTGAAGGCGCCCTTCGAGCTTCCGAAGAGCTCGCTCTCCAGGAGGTCGGCCGGAATCGCCGCGCAGTTGATCCCGATGAAACGGCGCTCCCGCCGGGGGCTCAGGGCGTGGACGGCGCGCGCGAGACGCTCCTTTCCGGTGCCGGTCTCGCCGAGCAAGAGGACCGTCGCAGTGCTCGCAGCGACCTTGCTGACCAACTCGGCGAGCGCGACCATGGACGGAGCCTTGGCGTAGAGGCCCGGAAGGACTTCCATGCCATCGCCGGTTCCCTCGGCCACTCGGTTGGCGGCGACTCGGGCCAGGGCCTGCAGCACGACGGAGCGTACGTGCTCGGGCTCGAAGGGTTTGGTGACGTAGTCGTACGCTCCTAGCCGCATCGCCTCGACGGCGGAATCGACGGAAGCGTAGGCGGTCATGAGAATGAACTCCGCGTGCGGTCGCAGGCGCTTGCACTCTCGGAGGACCTCCAACCCATCGACGTCTCCAAGACGGAGGTCGCAGAGGACGACGTCCACCGGTTCTGCCCGAAGCGAGTCGATGGCCGCCCTACCCGACGGCGCCGTCACCAAACGCCCCTCTCCTTGCAGGACCTTCTTCACGAGACCGATCATGTTCGGGCGGTCGTCGACGATCAGGATGGTGTCCTTCATCGGCGGGACTCCTGGGCCCGCGGAAGATCGATCTGGATGCTCGATCCGCCACCTGGACGCGGGACTGCGCGGATCTGTCCGCGATGGGCGCTCACGATCACGCGCGAGATGGCGAGCCCCAGACCCGTGCCCCCAGGCCGGCTGCTGCGAAAGGGCTCGAAGACCCGCTCCCGCTGGTCTTCGGGGATTCCTGGGCCCCGGTCGAGCACTTCGATCCGGTAGGTGTCTTGGTCGAGGAGCGCACCGCGCAGCACCACCGTCGCACCGGCTTCGGAGAACTCCGCGGCGTTCGAGAGCAGGTTGTCGACCACTTGGCGCATGCGGACGGGGTCTACCTCGAGTTTCGCGTCTTCGATGTCACTCGCCAAGTCGACACCGCTCCCCAGGTCCGTCGCGGCGAAGCGCCGGGCGGCATCGCCGAGGAAGGCGCGCGTTCCTAGCCGTTCCAGGCTGAGGTCGGGGTCCCGGCCGTACGCGAGAAGGTCGTCCACGATGCGCTGGCAAGCCGCCGCTTCTTGATCGAGGATACGGAGCTCGGTCGCCTGACTCTCGTCGCGCGCTTCAGGGACCATGGTTCTCAGATAGCCGCGGATCACCGCCACGGGGTTGTTGATCTCGTGGGCCACTCCAGCTGCGAGTTGACCGATGGCTGCCAGCCGCTCGCTGCGCACCAGTGCCGCCTCCCGCTCACGGATGCCCTCTGCCATGGCATCGAACGCACGCGCCACGACGCGGATCTCGCCCACACCCAACTCTCCGAGTTCCGCTTGGGTCTCCCCCCGGCCGAAGCGTTCCGCGGCTTCCGCGAGAAGACCGAGCGGCCGACTGATGGCTCGCCGGAGCTGCAGCGAGAAGCCAATGGCCAAGATCAGAATCGTCAGTACCCCGATACAACCGAGGAGCATTCCCAGCGCCGTGGCCTCTTGGGCACGCCGGCGGGCGGCCACCATGCGCTCCTCGAGGGATCGAGCGACGGCGTCCGCCGCGTCCGTTGCCCGCTCCAGGTGTCGGCCGGCCACCGCGTGCGCTCGCTGCAGCCGCTCGTGGTCACGAGCGAGCGCGGCTGGAAGAACCGCCCTTCGAAAGACCTCGTCGAGGGCACGGCTCTCCCGCATGAGGGTCTCGAGGCGGGCTCGCTCCGACACGGGCACTGCCGCTCGGAGCGCGCGGGCTCTGCGCTGGAGGTCGACCAACCAGGCTTCATGCGGTCCCACTTGCCCGGAGTCGTGCTGAATGACCGTGTGCGACTCATGGAGGTAGTGCTCACGAACCGACAGCGAGAGCGACAGCGCTTCCCGCGCCGCGACTCCGTCTTCGCGCACCTTCTCAAGGATCGCATCCACCCGGACCAGCGCGAAGAGCAAACCAACGCAGAGCAGAGCGGCCACGGTGGCGATCGAGCCAAAGCCCACCGCGAGTTGCCGTCCGATACTCCGTTCTGCGCTTCGAGTCATGGGTGTCGGAAGGTGCTGGGACCTACTGCACGACGATGGTGCCGTCATACATGCCCATGCCGCACGTGAATCGGATACTGCCGGCTTCGGACGGCGTGAAGCGAATCTCGACCGGTTCGTTCAGGGGGAGGTCGCGCCGGATGTCCCGCGATGGAATCGCGAGCACGTCGCCGCAGCCTTCGTCGGTGGTCCGGGTCACGACGAGCGTCACCGGTTGCCCCACGGCGGCCTCGATCGTGCTGGGCTCATAGCCATGGGCTCCGACGCTCACCTCATGTCGGGACTCGACGGGGGCGGGCTCTTGGGCGGTCGACTCTGCTGCCTCGTTGCACGCCAACAGCACAACGCAGCCAGCGGTCAAGGTTCGGATAGCTCTCATCATCGGTCGTCTCACTTTCTCATCTCTCGTTGTTCATCAGAAGTCCGTGACGCTGGCCTCGGCACGCAGCGCGCGTCGCGTTCGCATCTCCTCGACCCAGCAGTAGAGAACCGGGACGACGAAGAGCGTGATCAGCTCGATCGCCATGCCGCCGACCGAAGGCAGGGCCATGGGCACCATGACATCCGCACCTCGGCCCTGGGACGTGATGACCGGGATCAGCGCCAGGATGGTCGTCGCCGTCGTCATCAAGCAGGGCCGAACACGCCGGGCCCCGGCTTCCATCACCCGTTCACGGACCGCTTCGACGTCTGGGGCCGGTCCCTGGTCGAACTTCTGTTTGAGGTAGGTACTCAGAACCACCCCGTCGTCGGTGGCAACCCCGATCAGCGCGATCACACCGACCCAGACGGCCATCGACATGTTCACCGTGCGTACCTGGAAGAGGTCACGCATGGAGGTGCCGAAGAGGTCGAAGTCCATGAACCACGGTTGACCGTAGAGCCAGAGAAGGATGAACCCGCCGCTGACCGCCACCGCGACCCCGCTGTAGATGATCAAAGAGGTGCCGAAGCGCCGGAACTGCAGATAGAGAAGGAGGAAGACCAGCGATAGCGCGATGGGAATGAGCACCTTCATCCGCGCCTCGCTCCGCACCTGACTCTCGTAGCTGCCGGCAAAGGCGTACTGGACGCCGGCTGGGACCTCGAGCTCACCGGAAGCGATCTTCTCCGCGAGGAACGCTTGAGCCGCCTCCACCGCATCCACTTCGGCCACGTCGCTCTGGCGGTCGAAGAGCACGTAGCTGGTCAGGAAGGTGTCTTCGCTCTTGATGACCTGTGGGCCACGGACGTAGCGAATGTCGGCGACCTGCTCGAGCGGGACCGGTTCGCCGGCCGCCGGGTGCACGAGAACGCGACGTAACGCCTCGACGCTGTCTCGCTCTTCGCGCATGTAGCGCACGCGGACCGGGTAGCGCTCGCGACCTTCGACGGTGCGCGTGACGGGCATGCCGCCGAGGGCCACCTGCAAGGCGTGCTGCACCCGCTCGATCGAGAGGCCGTAGCGGGCGATCGCCCGGCGGTCGATGTCCACTTCGATGTAGGGCTTGCCGACCACGCGATCGGCGAAGACGGTCTCGGGTCGGATGCCCGGGACACCACGGAGGACCTCCTCGAGGCGCATCCCGAACGCCTCGATGGTCTCGAGGTCCGGGCCCTGGACTTTGACGCCCATGGGCGCGCGCATGCCGCTCTGGAGCATGACGATCCGCGCGGCGATCGGCATCAGGATGGGTGCGCTCGTCACCGCCGGATGATCGGTGACCGCGACGATCTCGTCCCAGATGTCCTTGGGGGTTCGGATGTGGTCGCGCCACTGGCGCACTCGCGAGCCATCGGGTTCGGTCCGATACTCGGGAATGTACGTGATGACGGTCTCGATCATCGAGACCGGCGCCGGGTCCAGCGGGCTCTCGGCGCGCCCCCACTTCCCCACGGCCCGCTGCACTTCCGGGATCGCGGCGATGGCCGCATCGAGCTCGGCCGTGAGCTCGCGGACCTCACCCACCGATGCGTGCGGCATGGTCGTCGGCATGAAGAGGAACGCCCCTTCATCGAAGGGCGGCATGTACTCGCGGCCGAAGCCCGGAAGCGAGTGCGCGAGGCTCACCGCGGCGCCGCTCTGCCGAGCGGAGTGCGGCAACCAGCTGAACACCGAATCGAAGCCCAGCCAGGCGGTCATCCCGAAGAGCACGATGGTGGCGGGGAGCGACAGGAAGAGCAGCTTGTGGCGAAGGCACCAGCGGAGAATCGCCGGATAGACCCGCTCGAACAGCCGGAAGGTGCCCAGGACCAGAGCGACGACGCCACCGACGAAGAGCGCGTTCCACACCAGCCCCTTGGCGGGGCCGAGCGGCAGCCAGTCCGCCGCGAGCGCGAGCCCCATGCCCGCGATGGCCAGCCCGTTCTCGATACGTTCGATCCAGCGGGCCTTGCCCTCCGTCATCAACGGTCGGGCGAGGCGGCTAAGGCCGAGGAGCACCACGAAGAGACCGACCCAGACGTTCCAGCTCGAGAGAGCAACGCCTGCGGCCAGAAGGATCCAGTCGCGCGCGTGCTCGATACGAAAGAGGGAACGGCGTACGCGGGCGAACCCCGTCGCTTCCGTCGCGGGGGGACGCGGTCGCGGGCGCAACACGATGTGAGCGAGCGCGGGGAGCATCATCATCGCCAACGCGAAGGCGCCCACCATCGCGAAGGTCTTGGTATAGGCCAGCGGGGTGAAGAGGCGCGCTTCGGATGCGGTCAGCCCGAAGACCGGGAGGAAGCTGACCACGGTGGTCAGCACGCTCGTCAGGACGGCCGGCGCCACCTCGGCGGCGGCCCTCTTGACCACGGCTGCGCGATCGGCGCCGGCGGGCGCCTCGTCCAAGTGCTGGACGATGTTCTCCGTGAACACGATGCCCATGTCCACCATGGTGCCGATCGCGATCGCGATCCCTCCTAACGCCATGATGTTGGCGTCGACCCCGGTGTACTGCATGATCACCAGGGCCAGCAGGACACCCAGGGGTAGGATCGAGGTGATCAGCAGCGAGCTCCGTAGATTGCGGAGCAAGACGAGCACGACGATCACGCTGATCAGAATCTGCTGCCAGAGCGCCGTCGAGAGCGTGTCGATGGTCTCGTGGATCAGCTCGGTTCGGTCGTAGAAGGGGACCACCGTGATCTGGCTGACGGTGCCGTCTTCGAGGGTGCGGCGGGGCAGACCAGGGGCGAGCTGTTCGATCCGATCCTGGACGCCGTGGATCACGCGGAGTGGGTTGTCGCGGTAGCGCGCAACGACCACACCGCCGACGACCTCCGCACCCTGATCGTCGAGGCCGCCGCGACGCCGAGCCGGGCCGAGGTGCACGTGTGCCACGTCCCGGATCCGGATCGGCGTGTTGTCCCGCTCCACGACGACGACCTCTTCGAGATCCTCGAGCGCCTCGATGAAGCCGATGCCGCGAACGACGTACTCGACGCCGTTGACCTCCATCGTGCCAGCGCCGACGTCCAGGTTCGACTCCCCGACGGCCGACGCGATCTGCGCCAGCGTGACCCCTTGGGCGCGCATGGCCTCGGGATCGACATCGACCTGGTATTCCTGGACGTAGCCGCCGATCGACGCCACCTCGCTGACACCGTCCACCGACTGGAGGCCGTAGCGGACGATCCAGTCCTGCACACTCCGAAGCTCGTGGAGATCCCAGCCGCCGACCACGTTACCCTCGGGGTCGTGGCCTTCGAGCGTGTACCAGTACACCTGGCCGAGCGCCGTCGCGTCGGGACCGAGCGTGGGAGTGACTCCGTCCGGTAGCAAGTCCGCGGGCAGCGACGCCAGCTTCTCGAGGACACGAGACCGGGACCAGTAGAACTCGACGCTGTCGTCGAAGATGACGTACACGGTCGAGAACCCGAACGCGCTGGCGCTCCGAACGGTCCGAACGCCCGGGATGCCGAGGAGCGCGGTCGTCAGCGGATAGGTGATCTGGTCTTCGACGTCGCGGGGCGATCGGCCGGGCCACTGCGTGAAGACGATCTGCTGGTTCTCGCCCACGTCCGGGAGCGCGTCGACCGGCACCGGGTCGCGATCGAGCCAACCCACCTCGAGCTCTTCGAAGGGGGCGACGCGGAAGCCGGTGAAGACCAGCATCCCCACGAGCACGAAGACCACGAACTTCGCGTCCACGAAGAAGCCCAGGAAGCGCTCCCAAGCCGAGCCTCTCGGCTCGGGCGTCGGCGGCTTGGTCAATGCTGATGCCCCCCGGCGGGCGCTCGTCGGGCGCTCGAGCCCTCGTCGTCGCGCGGAACCTCCAGGTAGCCACCGGGGCCGACGGACGCGCGGACACTGCCGCACGTGCGCATGGCCGCGCCGAAGTACGCGTTGTCGACCGACTCATCGTCCTGGATCCACGTGGCGCCACGGTTGTCGAACGCCATGGGGCAGTAGGCCAGGTGCAGGGCGCCCCCGGTCGGGTTCCCGAAGACGCGTAGGACCCCCACCATCTGTGCGGTGAGCGGTTCGACCTGGGCGCGGATCCCCTCGAGGGTGTCGGCCTCGCTGGCGCGCTGGGCGTGCATTCTCAGGTGCCGCGCGAACCGCTCCCACTCGCCCACGGCATCTCGTGGTTCGGTGGGTTCGAACGCGGTCACCGCTGCCAGGAGCTCGGAGGCTGCCCCACTGGCCTGCTCGGCCTCGTCGTTCGCGAGGGCGCCTTGCAGCGCCAGATACGCGGCGAAGACCCTCGCGAGGGCGCTGCGCCACTCGCCATCGACCGCGATGATTCCGTCGTACGCACCCGGCTCGGTGTCGTCGACAAGGGTCATCATGCTGTCGCCGCCGCGGATCTGGAGATCCGCGTCCAGCGCGAACGCACCCTCCGTGACCACGCGCTCTCCCTCGCGCAGGCCGGCGACGACGGGGTACAGGTCGCCGACGCGCGGACCGAGCCGCACTACGCGCGCTTCGTAGGTGGGTCGCTGCGCGCCCGCAACCGAGACGTAGACGATGGAGCGTCGGCCCGTGAAGAGCGGGGCGCTCGCGGGAACCACCAGCGGCTGGGCTCCCGCGCCATTCTCGCCCTCGGCCTCACCGCGCACCACCGCCTCGACGAACATCCCTGGGCGCAACTCACGGTCCGGGTTCGAGATGGCGATCCGGACCCGCGCCGTACGGCGACGTGGATCGATGACCGGATCGACGAAGGCGACTCGCCCCTCGACGATCTCCCCCGGAAGCGCCTCGATCTCGAGCTCGACGGTCTGGCCCACGGCCAGATGCGGCAGGTCGCTCTCATACGCATCGAGCTGCACCCAGAGCCGCGTCAGGTCGGCGATTCGATACAGGGGCGAGCCGGTCTCCACGTACGCCCCTTCAGCGGCGAGTCGCTCGATGACGGTTCCAGCGAACGGGCTGCGAACCGTCACGTGTCGTCGCGGCCCATCCGCTTCTTCCATTCGCTCGAGCTCGCGCGCCGGGATGCCGAGCAGGCGGAGCCGCTCGCGAGCCGAGTCGAGGGTGGCGCGGGCAGCCGAACGAGCGAGCTCGGAGGCGTGGCTCATCCGCGCGAGCTGGCGTCGAGCGGTGATGAGATCCTGTTGGGCCGCGTACACCTCCGGGCTGTAGAGGGTCGCGACCACCTGACCTCGCCGCACCCGCTCGCCGGTGACGTCCAGGTGGAGCCGGTCGATGCGCCCGCCGATCCACGCGGTGACGGTCCGCAGAGTGGTCTCGTCGTAGTCGACCTGACCGAGGAGCCGGACCCGCGCTCCGCCAGACTGGATCCGGCGCACAGGGGTGGTTCGGACCGCCGCGAGCGCCTTGGCCCGATCGCTGAGAACGACCTGATCGGGGTCCGTCGCCATCGAGTCGCCTGGCTCGACCGGAATCAGGTCCATCCCGCAGATCGGGCACTGCCCCGGCTCCGACTGGCGGATCTGCGGATGCATCGAGCAGGTCCAGATGGTGTCAGCCGGATGGTCGTGCCCCGCGTGCTCCTCGGCGGTCGTGTCGGCGGAACCGCAGCGCCCGACTCCGGCAACCAACGCGACGACGGCGAGGGTCGCGGCGATCGCGATCACCGCCGACCGGTGCCGAGCGAGCTTCCGCCACAGGCGACCGCGCCATCCGGTGGACTCGTTGGTGGCCGGCCCGCCCACCGGGTCGCCGCCGGGCTCTTCCTCGGTGGCCGCTTCGTGCTCGGCTCGTCTCTTGGGACCTTCACTCATCGTTGGCTCCCGAGCTCTGAGGCTCGTCGTTCACACCCTCGACGCCCGCGTCCACGCGCGTGTCGACCGGCGGGCCGTGCGCAATGGCGGCCTCGTTGCGTTCGACCGGGCGCCCGACGATCCGCTCCAGCTGCGCCCACGCTTGGCCATGGTCGGCGTAGGCGCGCTCGAGCGCGACGGCGATCTCGAGCAGATCCCGCTCCGCGAGCAGGGTGGCGGCGACCATGGCCCGCCCGACCGCGAAGGCGCCGACCACCGACTCGTACACGCTCTGCGCCTGCGGCAGGAGCGTGTCCTCGTAGAGCCGGATTCGCCGATGGGAGTCGCGCACGGCCGAGAGCGACTGGTCGAGCGCCGCGAGTGCCACCGCCTCCGCATCGAGCCCATCGAGCAGCGCCGCCTCCGCGGCCGCCTCCGCGGCCCGGCTGGCCTCGGCCTGGGCACCCTGCCAGAGCGGTACGCGCACCCCGACGTTCACGACGACCGCATCGTCTCCGCTGCCTTGGGTGGGCGTGATCGCCTCGCCCGTGATGATCCAGTCGACGCCCAGCGAGAAGCTTGGCAGTCGCTTCGCGTCGATCGACCGCGCTCGCGCTCGCTCGGCCTCCGCGCGCCATGCGAAGGAATCCAGCATGGGGTGGGCGCGGACGGCATCCTGGAGGGCCGCCAGCTCCTCCGCCGGCAAGGCCGCCCTCCCCTCGCCGCGCGTGGGGAGCGCATCGGGCAGCTCCGCGCCGGGGCGCACTCCGACCGCCGCCGAGAGCGCGGCCTTGGCGGCGAGGATCTGCTCTTCGGTCGCCGCCACCTGATCGTCGACCCGCGACCGAGTCAGGTCGATCTGGCCGATGTCGGCGAGCGTCGCGGCGTCGACCGCCACCTGCGCGTGGGTAGATTCGGAGAGGCCGCCGAGGATCTCCAGCTGCTCGCGTTGGATGGCGAGGGCGTGCCGCAAGTACCAGAGGCGCCACCACGCCTGCGCGACTTCGGCGGCAATCTGCAGCGCCCGGGCCTCGAACCGGCGCTGAGTGGACACCGCCTCCAGCGCCTGAGCATCGGCGGCGGCGCTCAGCTGCACCGGCCAGGGAATGTCCTGCCGCACGCTGAGGCGGTGCTCCTGAGGTCCGACGCGGGTCTGCACCGGACGGGCGTAGTACCCGTACACGACCATCGGGTCGGGGAAGACTCGTGCGACAGACACCCGCAAGGTGGCGGCACGCCAGCGCTCGTAGCTCGCGCGGAGCTCCGGGCTGTGCGCCAACGCGTAGGTCACATACTCCTGTAGCTCACCGTCGATCGGCGGGAGCTCTTGCCCCGCGCCGCCCGTGCTCCAGCTCTCCGACGCCGCGCGGAGATCCGCGCGCAGGCTCGCCTCGTACGCCGGCGCGCACGAAAGAAGCGGCCCGACGCCGGCGATCAGCAGTAGAGCGACTCGCGCGCTCATGAGCTCGCATCCATTGGCGCGACCCAATGCGAGCGGCGTGCCAGGCCGAGTGGCCCTGCGGGTCGTCTGCAGGGTCCGACCACGACCACGTGACGCCCTGTCAGGAGCGGCGCGTGCGGCTCAGCTCCCGCGGTTCAGTCGCGCGGCGGTGTGCTGGAACAAGAGCGACGCCGACATCGAGATGCAGAGGAAGCCATTGAACGCTTCCATGCCCGCGAGGAAGCGGAGGTGTCCGGTGGGCACGGTAGAGCCGAGACCCAGGGTGGTGAAGTTCACCACCGAGAAATCGAAGATGTCCATCGCGCTCAGCGGATCCGAGCCGGCAAAGCCGCCGATCCCGAGTCGCTGGCCGAGCCCGAAGGCGCCCGCGTAGGCCCCCACCTCGGCGATGTGCAGCAGCCCGATGCATCCGCAAGCGGCCATGAACCCCAGCGGGCCCCGCTGCAGCAGCGAGCCGGCGCGCACCATCGTTGCATGGTGGCCCGCGAGCGTGCCCAGGAACAGGACGGTGCTGAGGGCGACGGCGATGACCATCGCGCTCTCGATAGCACATCGGACGCGCCGCCAACGGTGCCCGATTGTGACCCAACGGGTTCCGCCTGTGTCCGACTCGGTTACAGATTCACTCGGGGAGCCATGAAGCAAGAGTACGAGAAGGGGAGCCTCAGTCTCACCAAGACCATCGCGATGGGGACCGGCGTGATGATCGGCGCGGGCATCTTCGCGTTGACGGGGCAGGTCGCCCAGCTGGCGGGCGGGCCTCTTCTGGCTCGCGTTCGTTCTGGCAGCCGTCATCAGCGGCTTCAGCGCGTACACCTACATCAAGGTCTCCAGCCGATACCCCTCCGCGGGTGGCATCGCGATGATCCTGCAGAAGGCGTATGGGCGCTCGACCATCACCGGGGCGGCCGCCCTCCTGATGGCGGGGTCGATGATCATCAACGAGAGCCTGGTGGCGCGGACCTTCGGATCGTACGTCGCTCAGCTCTTGCCCACCGACGCTGGGGCCTTCTGGGTACCCACCCTCGGCGTCGGGCTCATCGTCGCCGCGTTCCTGGTGAATCTGGCCGGCAATCGGGTGATCGGCGCGGTCTCGAACGTCAGCGCGGTGATCAAGATCGGCGGTCTGCTGGTGTTCGCGGCGATCGCGCTCGCCGCAGCGGGGATCGGCTTGGAGATCGAGACCTTCCCTCCCAGCGGCGATCCATCGCCCACCGACTTCGTGGGCGGCCTCGCGCTCGCCATTCTCGCCTACAAGGGCTTCACCACGATCACCAACAGCGGGGACGAGGTGGTCGAGCCGGAGAAGAACGTGGGTCGGGCGATCGTGATCTCGCTCGGGATCTGTCTCGTCGTCTACCTGGCCGTCTGCTTCGCGGTGGCTTCCTCGCTCACGTTGGACGAGCTCGTCGAGGCGAAGGACTACGCATTGGCCGAGGCAGCGCGGCCGGCGATCGGCCGCTACGGCGTGTGGTTCGCCATCGCCATCGCCATCGTGGCGACCGCCTCTGGCGTCCTCGCCAGCATCTTCGCCGTCTCACGGATGCTCGCCATGCTCACCGACATGGAGCTCATCCCGCACCGACACTTCGGCATGCCCGGCGGCATCCAGACCCACACGCTCGTGTATGCCGTCGTGCTGGCCGGCGGACTCGCCGCGCTCTTCGACCTATCGCGCATCGCGTCGATGGGTGCCGTCTTCTACCTGGTGATGGACATCGCCATCCATTAGGGCGTGTTCCGCCACATCCACGAGGAGGTCGACGCACGGCGCACAGTTCTCGCGACCGCCATCGCCCTGGACCTGGTCGTGCTTGGCGCCTTCGTGACCATCAAGGCGATGGCGGACCCGTTGATCATCGTCGTCAGCACCACCGCCATCGCCGCCATCGCAGCGTTCGAGTACGTGTACTTGCGCAAGCAGCGCGACGGCGACCCGGAGGATACGGAGCCGACCCCACGCGAGCACTGAATCTGGCCCGGCGATTGCAGTGGCGCCTGGTGAGTGTCCGCGGTGTCGCGGGCCGATTCCCGTAGAGGAGAAGAGAGAACGACATGGTCTTCATTCGACGAGCAAGCGACCTAGCCCTGGCCATCCCCTTGCTGCTGGCCTGTGGCGGTGGTGATCCCTCGACACAGCCCGAGCACTCGGGCGCCGCCGAACACCGGCAGGCAGGCGCTGGACAGGAGGAAGAAGCAGAGCACCACGAGGACCAGTACGACCCGACCCAGGTCCAACAGGAGGCGGTTCCGAACTCGGAGTTCTGGTACGGGCTCGATGTCTACAACCCCACAGAGATCCACCTGCAGCAGGCCGAAGAGGCGCGGGCGCTGGCCGAACAACACCGCGCCGCTGCCGCCTCCCTCGAGAGCTATGAGGAGCAGGAGTGCGCGAGATTCCCGGCGGAGACGCGCGCGAGCTGCCCGATCCTGGGTCAGGTGGCGACCGTCACCGACGTCCCCGGCGGCGTGCGGCTGGAGATCAAAGAGGGCGTCCGCGGTGACGCGGTCGCCGACCACATGCGCTGCCACGTCGCGTACGCGGCGACCGAAGGGCGCGAGGGCATGGACCGCTGCCCCCTCTACGTGCGGGGCGCGAAGGTGGAGTCCGGCGACTCCATCGTCCTGACCACCGATGCCGGGGTCGAGGCCGTCGCCGAGCTCCGCCGCCGGGCGCGGTTGCACGCCGACGACGGGCACGACCACGACCACTGATGCGAGTACGCGAAGCGATGGTCGCGACCTACGTCGTGAGCGACGGGGAGCGGTTGCCGGGAGCGTTCGTCCACACGCCACCGCCCCGGCGAACCTCTCCCTCAAGGCGCATTCAGGATCCAGGCGCGGATGACCGAGAGGCCCTCGGAGTCGACCTGCTCGGTCCCTTGCGTCGGCATCTGGTACACGTCGCGGCGTCCCATGCGCAAAAAGAGCTGAGAGGCCTCAGGGTCACCGGGGACCAAGAGGATGTCGAGTCCGTCGATGAGGTGCTGCGCTTCCTGACCGGTGGTCGTCGTCAGGGCCGGCGCGGACTGCGGATCGGAGGTTCCCACGTGGAGCCGCAGCCTCATGGAGCGCATCGTCGACAGCGGGTGGACGTCGCCATGGCAGTGCCCGCAGTTACCGTGGAGATAGCCGAGCGCGGCTCGCTCCTCGTCGGTCCCGGGTGGCTCCTCCCACGGCGCATCGGAGGTCAACGCTCCTCGGTCGACCCACTCGTCGAAGGAGTCGCGGTCGAGCTGCAGGGCGCCCACCCCCAGGACGAAGTCGCCGCCTCCGCGGTGACAATCCCGGCATGCGGCCGTGTCGGGGATGTCGTGGCCAGTGCCCAGGGCGTCCACTTCGCCTTCGGGAACCGCATCGGCGTCGCTCCCATCCTCCCGGAAGCGGTAGGCGGTGTAGAGCCAATCGTCACGCGAAGGCCCCGCCTTCCAGAGCAGACGGGTCTCGACCGGGCGCCCATCGACGGCGAACTCTTTGAAGAGTCGCGTGCCCTCCGGGAACACCCAGTGGTCGGGGTCACTCGTGTCGATGGTCCCCCCGGCAGGGAGCAAGAGATGCCGCTCCTTGCTGGCTCCGTCAGACCACAGCGGATAGCGAACAGTGTAGCTCAGCACCCCTTCGGCAATGGGTCCGGTGACTTCACTAGCGTAGAGCCCGGTCGCCGAGAGCGTCATGGGCAGGTCGAAGGGAGGCAGGGCACCGTCGACCCTTGCGCCATCGGCGACAGGGGCCATGTCCGCGTCGCCGGCGGGGGCGTCGGCGTCGCCACACGCAGCGGCCAGGACTGCCAGAACCATCACGGATCGCATCCGCCGAAGAGTGGCACGAATCGAGTCGACCGGTCAGCAACCGGTGGTCGACGAGGCCCCTCCTTGGCCGTGTTGCTCCAGGTCGTGAGCCGCGCTCGCGAAGGCGGGGCAGCTGATGCTCGCCTCGCACCTTCAGACCTGCGTCAAGCCGCTTTGGCGTGCACCGATGAGCAGAACCGACAAACCAAGATCGACGAGCTGATCCGGCTCTTCGAGAAGATGGGAGCCTGAGCGATGAACGGTCACGAGCGAGGTCATGGAGCGGAGCCCGAAGGCTCGGCCCATGCGTGCGATCACCACGATGACGGGGGTGCGGAGGCCGCCCTACGCGACCCGGTCTGCGGGATGAGCGTCACCGCCGACTCGAAGCATCGCTTCGAGCACGGTGGCGAAACGCACTACTTCTGCTCCGCCGGGTGCCAGACCAAGTTCGCGGCAGACCCGGACAAGTACCTCGGCGATGAGGACCCGGAGCCGGACGACGTCCCCGCGGGGACCATCTACACCTGCCCGATGCACCCGGAGATCGAGCAGGTCGGCCCTGGAAGCTGCCCCAAATGCGGCATGGCGCTCGAGCCGAAAGAGATCAGCCTCGACGACGGGCCCGATCCGGAGCTCGCGGACATGTGGCGTCGGTTCCTCTTCGCGGCGGTGCTCGGCGTGCCTCTGCTCGCCGTCGCCATGCTCGACATGCTCCCGGGAAGGCCGATCTCGACGTGGCTCCCGGGCGACGGAACCCGCGTGTACCTGGAGCTCGCGCTGGCGACACCGATCTGTCTCTACTCGGCGTGGCCCTTCTACGTCCGCGCGGTCCAGTCCGTGAAGAACCTGAGCCTCAACATGTTCACGCTGATCGGGCTCGGAGTGAGCGTGGCCTATGGCTACAGCCTCGTCGCCGCCCTCGCCCCGGGGCTCTTCCCCGACTCCTTCCGCGGTCATGGCGGTGAGGTCGCGGTGTACTTCGAGGCCGCTGGGGTGATCGTCACGCTGATCCTCCTCGGGCAGGTGCTCGAGCTGCGCGCCCGAAGCCAGACCGGAGCCGCGATCCGCTCGCTCCTCGGGATGGCGGCCAAACACGCCCGCGTCGTCGGTGACGACGGCGAGGAGCGCGACGTACCGCTCGAGGAAGTGGGTGCCGGCGACCATCTGCGGGTCCGACCGGGTGAGAAGGTTCCCGTGGACGGTACGGTCCTCGAAGGCTCGAGCAATGTCGACGAGTCGATGGTGACTGGCGAGCCCGTACCAGTGTCCAAGGCCGAAGGCGATGAGGTCATCGGCTCCACCATCAATGGCACCGGCTCGCTCCTGGTGCGGGCCGAGAAGATCGGCGCCGACACCCTACTCTCTCGGATCGTGCAGATGGTCGCCGACGCACAGCGGAGCCGCGCGCCGATCCAGAAGCTCGCGGACGTCGTCAGCAGCTACTTCGTGCCCACCGTGATCCTCGTCGCCATCGGCACCTTCGTCGGTTGGGCCCTCTGGGGTCCAGAGCCGGCGCTCACATACGCGTTGGTCAACGCGGTGGCCGTGCTGATCATCGCCTGTCCCTGTGCGCTCGGCCTAGCGACCCCGATGTCGATCATGGTCGCCACCGGCAAGGGCGCGTCGATCGGCGTGCTCTTCAAGAACGCCGAGGCCATCGAACGCCTACGCGATGTGGACACCTTGGTGGTCGACAAGACCGGCACGCTCACCGAAGGCCGGCCCGAGCTCGTGAGCGTGGAGCCCGCTGAAGGGGTCGATGAAGCGGCGCTCTTGGAAGCGGCGGGCGCCCTCGAACGCGGCAGCGAGCACCCCCTCGCCGAAGCGATCGTGCGCGGCGCCGAGGCGCGCGGTCACCAGCTCGGCAAGGCCAGCGCGTTCGAGTCGGTGACCGGCAAGGGCGTTCGTGGGCAGGTCCAGGGGCGGGCCGTCGCGCTCGGCAACGTCGCGATGATGGAGAGCGAGGGCCTGGATGCCTCGGCGCTGCGCGAGCGAGCGGAGGCTCTCCGTGCTCAGGGCCAAACGGTGATGTTCGTCGCCATCGATGGCGCGCTCGCCGGCCTCGTCGGTGTCGCCGACCCCATCAAGTCGAGCACGCCCGAGGCGATCGCCACGCTCCATCAGCGCGGGCTCAAGGTCGTGATGCTGACGGGCGACAGCGAGACGACCGCGCGAGCGGTGGCGGAGCAGCTCGGCATCGACGAAGTCGTCGCCGGCGTCTTGCCCGACCAGAAAGCAGCCAAGGTCCGCGCGCTCCAGGAGGCTGGCGCCGTGGTCGCCATGGCCGGGGACGGGATCAACGACGCCCCCGCGCTTGCGCTCGCGGACGTGGGGATCGCGATGGGCACCGGCACGGACGTCGCCATGGAGAGCGCCAGCGTGACCCTTGTGAAGGGCGACCTGCGCGGGATCGTCCGGGCGCTCGAGCTCTCTCGAAAGACGATGGCGAACATCAAGCAGAACCTCGTCTTCGCCTTCGGCTACAACAGTTTGGGGGTTCCGCTCGCCGCAGGCCTGCTCTATCCGTTCTTCGGTGTCCTCCTCAGTCCCATGTTCGCGGCGGCCGCGATGAGCCTCAGTTCGGTGTCGGTCATCGGCAACTCCCTGCGTCTCCGGAAGGCGGCGGTATGAGCCGTCTCGGGCGCGCCAGCGTGGCTCTGCTCTTGGCGGCGGCTTGCGCCCCTGCCGAGCCAGGTTGGTCCAGCGGACATGCAGCCGACCCCGCGGCGCGGGTGGGCAGTGAGGCTCCGGTCGCGGAGGTCCTCCGAGGAGACCCGCCGCCGGCGGCGGCGGTGGAACCCGGCGGCCATGCTCATCATCGCGAAGAGCCCGAGCCGGCCGACGAAGGTGGCCACGGGGAGGACCACGATGCGATGTGACTTGGCCCTGCTCGCCGGCCTCGCGCTGGCGAGCTGCACGACGCCGCAGGCCGCCACTCGGGACGTGGCCGGGTTGACGGTCGCGCGGAGCGGAGTCGAGGCACCGCGGCGTGACCCCGGCCGCATGGACGAGCTGCATCCGGCGGTCGCCGAACGACTCCGGGAGCCGCTCGACGCCGATGGCGCGGTGTCCATCGCCCTGCGTCAGAGTCCGGAGCTGCAAGCGCGGCTCGCGCAGGTGGATCTCGCGGTCGCGGAGCTCTGGTCGGCCCGCCCACCGAACCCCGAAGTGGAGATGGAAGCGCTCATGGACGGTGGTCAGGCCAGCGTCCTCGAGGTCGGAGCGGTGATGGACATCGGTGCACTCCTCCGGATGCCGCTCATGCGACGAGCCGCGCAGGCACAGCTCGATTCAGCCGAGCTCGAGGCCGCGGCGGACGTGCTCCGCTACGCCTACGACACTCGGGTCGCATTCCATCGCTATCAGGCCGACCTGCAGCTCGTGGAGCTGTACCGCGCGGCGATGGAGACCTTCCTCGCCGCTTGGGAGGCCGCCGAGAGCATGGCGGAGGCGGGCAACCTGCGGCAGCTCGACGTCGCTCAGAACCGTGCCGCCTACGAGCGTTCACGCATAGATGTGGCGCAGGCCGAGCTTCGCGCGTTGATGAGCCGTGAGCAGCTCCAGGTGCTGCTCGGCCTGGACGGACGACAGACGGACTGGGCGGTGATCGATGGCTTCGAGGCCCCGGGCGGCGGCGAGCCACCACCGGCCCCCGCCCTAGAGCGGACGGCGGTCGACCACAGCCTGGTGCTCAACGCCCAGCAGCGGACGCTCGTGGCGTGGAGCCGGCGAGTGGGTGTCGAGCGGATGCGTGGCGCGCTCCCTGAGGCACATGCGGGACTCTTTGCCGAGCGCGAAGAAGGCGAATGGAGCTTCGGCCCGGCGGCGGGCGTGGCCATTCCCGTCTTCGACCAAAACCAGGGCGCGATCGGCGAGACGCGCGCCCGACTGCGAATCGCGCAGCACGAGCTGCTGCAGAAGGCGATTCGGATCCGCTCGCTGGCCCGCCGGGCGCGAGCGACCTGGCTCAACGCGGCTGAGCGCGTCCGCTTCTACGACGAGACCCTCCTCCCTGCGCGGGCGGAGGTGCTGGAACAGACCCTGCTCCAGTACAACGCCATGAACGTCGGGGTCTTCCAACTGCTGCAAGCGCGGCGCGCGGTGATCGACGCCGCGCGGGAGCGGGTAGAGGCGATGTTCGATCTCTGGCGAGCAAGCGCGCAGGTGGAGCTGGTCGTGGCCGGCGGCGAGCCCCCGGCGATGGGCGGACCGGACATGAGCGGAGAAGCGATGAACGCGGGAGGCGGCGATGGCGGACACTGAAGAACCAGGGCGTGTGGACGAGCCGGAAACGAAGGGCGAGAAGGGACTGAAGCGACGCGACTTCCTGGGCGGCGCAGCGGCCATCGGGGCGGCTCTCGCACTCGAGCAACGGGCGGAGGGGCAGCCCCGAGCCACACCTCGCCGCGTGCATGCCACCGAGGGCCCGGCGAGCGGCGACACCGACGACCGCTATCGGCCGGTGGTGACCCCGAACGGGGCCTCGCTTCCCTTCCGATGGGTCGACGGCGTGAAGGTCATGCACCTGAAGGCCGAGCCGGTGGACCACGAGTTTACCGAAGGACTGCGCGCGGAGTGCTGGGGCTACAACGGCTCGACGCCCGGGCCGACCATCGAGGCGGTGGAAGGGGACCGGCTGCGGATCTACGTCACCAACGGACTGGATGAACCGACCACCGTGCACTGGCACGGCATCTTGCTCGAGGCGGGCATGGACGGGGTCGGTGGGCTCACCCAGCGGCCCATCCCATCCGGCGCCACCTTCCGCTACGAGTTCACCGTCGGTGAGCCGGGCACCTTCATGTACCACCCGCACTGGGACGAGATGACCCAGATGGCGATGGGCATGATGGGGATGTTCGTCGTCCACCCCCGCCGACCCCGCGGTTTCGTACCCGACCGCGACTTCGCGATCATGCTCAGCGAGTGGAACGTGCCCATTGGCGCCGCGCGGCCGAACCCCTTCGAGATGGCCGACTTCAACGTCCTGACGATGAACTCGAAGGCCTTCCCGGGCACCGACCCGCTCGTGGCGCAACTCGGTGACAAGGTGCGCATGCGCTTCGGGAACCTCAGCGGCATCGACAACCACCCGATTCATCTACACGGCTACTCTTTCCGGATCGCAGGCAGCGATGGGGGCGCGTTCCCACCATCGGCGCAGCAACCACACACGACGGTGCTGGTCCCGACGGGCTCGACCCGCTGGGTCGAGCTGGAGGCGAACGCGCCCGGTGACTGGGCGATGCACTGCCACATGACTCACCACATCATGAACCAGATGGGCCACGGCGTGCCCAACATGGTGGGCGTGGAAGACCAGGCCAGTTTCGACCGACGGCTCCGCCGCCTGGTCCCCGGCTACATGCCCATGGGCCGCGACGGAATGGCGGAGATGGGGGAGATGGAGATGCCCCAGCCCGCGAACTCGATCCCGATGCGGGGCGGGCCGGGCGCGTTCGGGCGCATCGACATGGGCGGCATGTTCACCATCTTCAAGGTGCGCGAGTCGCTCGACAGCTACGCCGACCCGGGCTGGTACGAACACCCCGAGGACACACTCGCGCGACCGGCAACCGCGGCCGAGCTCCGCGCGGACGGCATCGAGGTCTGACTCGAACATCGGCCGTGTGCCGTGGCGTAGCCCCCGGTCCGCCCTACCCGCCGGAGCTGCAGAACCGTGGAAGCGCGCATCCGCGCCTCTCAAACTCCGGTTGACGGCTCGGATGGGGGCCCCAAGCGTCACAGAACACGACTCACCAGCGCCAAGGAGACGAATGGCATGAGGCTCGACCAGGTACAGCGCAACTACGACCGCGCGGCAAGACACTACGACACGTGGACCCAGCTCGTCTTCGGTCGACTGCTAGACATCGAGCGGCTTCGGGAGGATGCGATCGAGCTACTCGGCGACATCGACGGCAAGGTCGTGCTCGATGTCGGCTGCGGTACCGGGCGCAACTTCCCTCTTCTCGTCCCCCGCGTCGGACCGAAAGGGCAGGTCATCGGCGTCGACTACTCGCGGGGCATGCTCGACGAGGCACGAGCGCTCGTCGTGCAAAGAGGATGGGAGAACGTGGAGCTCATGCACGACGACGCCGCCGAGCTCGCCACCGTGCCAGCAGCCGTGGACGCGGTGATATCGGTATGGTGCATGGGGATCGTGCACGATCTGGATGCGGCGCTCGGCAGAGCGCTGGATGTGCTCCGCCCGGGAGGGCGGATCGTCATCATGGACTTCGACCGAGCGCGTCCGGACCGCGGGTGCCTTCGTTGGCTCTATCCCGTCTACAGTCGCCTTCTTCGTTGGGCCGGCATCGACTCTGCGGAGGACCTCGACGACGACCGCCTGCGCGCCAAGTGGAAGAGTGGCCGCGGCGTTCTGCAGCGGCGACTCGGGTCGTTGGAGGAAGAGCGGTATCTGAGTGGCGGGGGGGTGATCCTTTCAGGCACGGCGCCGAGACTCGAGAAGCGCCCGTGAGCACTATCTGGACGGTTCTCCTTCTTTCCCTACTGCCCGGCGTTGGCAACTTCCTCGGGGGGATGGTCGCGGAAGCACGAGAGCCATCGCCGCGGCTGCTGAATTGGTCTCTCCATGCCGCCTCGGGCATCGTGGTCGCCATCGTCGCCGTGGAGCTCATGCCCAATGCGCTGGATGACCTCGCGGGCTGGTGGGTCGCGCTTGCGTTTTCTCTGGGCGGCTTGGCCTACGTGGTGGTCGAGACTGTGGTGGGGCGCCTCCAACGCAAGCAGGACAGCGGAGACCGTAGTCGGATGTGGATGATCTACGCGGCGGTCGCCGTCGACTTGACGAGCGACGGCTTGATGATCGGCTCGGGGGCCGCCGTCTCCTCGAGCCTGGCGCTCATCCTGGCAGCAGGCCAGGTGCTCGCCGACGCACCAGAAGGATACGCAACGATGGCGAACTTCCGTGCCGAGGGCATCTCCCGACCGAAGCGTCTGTTGCTGTCTTTGTCGTTCTTCATCTACGTCGTTGGATCCGCGGTGGGGTCCTACTTCCTGCTTCGGGATGCGCCCAACGAAATGAAGATGGCGGGGCTCGTATTCGTCGCCGGCTTGCTGACCGTCGCAGCTGTCGAGGACATGCTCGAGGAGGCCCATGAAGCCTACGACGACAGCCGGCGGTCCGTGCTCGCCTTCATTGGGGGTTTCGCACTGTTCACCCTCGTGTCGGCGGGGGTAGGAGAGGTGGCCGGGCGATGACTCCTGGTGCGACCGAAAACGCCAGCCGACTCCACGGCTGGCCACTCGGCGATGGTCCCGGCATTGTTGACCCATTCGTGCTCTCGACAGCGTACAGCTGGCTGGCTGGCGTGGCGATAGCACGAGGTCGAGCTCCCCGGTGGGAGCCTGGAGGGGGCAGCGCTTGAGCGAAGCGAAGGTATGGGACCGTCTCGCGGGTCGCTACGACACCATCGTGCGACTCTTCGACACGAGCTATGGGCAGGTTCGGGAGCGCCTCGAGCGCGACCTACCGGAGCGCGGGCGCGTTATCGAGATCGCCGCCGGCACGGGGCAGTTCACCGGCGAGCTGGCTCGACGGGCGGATTACCTGATGGCCACAGATGTCTCACCCGCGATGGTCGACCGGCTCCGCCGGCGGGTTCTCGAGGAAGGGATTGCAGCCGGGATTGCAGCCGTCGACTGCGCGGTCATGAGCGCGTACGCGATCGAGGCACCGGACGGCAGCTTCGACGCAGCGTTTTGTGCCAACGCGCTTCATGTCATGGATGCGCCAGAGCGAGCGCTGGCCGAGCTCAGGCGGGTCCTACGCGATGACGGCGTGCTGATCGCCCCGACGTTCCTGCACGGGGTCGATGGGTTCCGGCACGGGCTCTCGCAGACCCTTGGCCTGATCTCTCCTTTCGTGGCGCACACCCGCTTCGACCTCGTGTCGTTGACACGAACGATTGCAGCCGCGGGCTTCAAGGTATCGTACGCCGAAAGGATGCGCGGGCTCTTCCCGCTCGGGTACGTCGTCGCCGAGCCACTGGCGACAACTCAAGAGCAACGTAGTGGAGATGCTCGAGGAAATTGAGGAGGACGCGCCGTGAAGCAGACGAGCTTCCACATCGAGGGCATGGATTGCTCGTCCGAGGAGCAGATGATCCGGATGCACCTTGAGGGTGTCGAAGGTGTCTCCGGGCTGGAGTTCGACCTCGCCCAGCGAAGGCTGGAGGTCTTCCACAACGGTTCGCCCGGCGCGATCGCAGACGCCCTCGAGCCCCTGGACCTCGGCGCACGCCAACTCGACCATCGACAGGATGTCGACGCGCCTCCGCAGGCCGACGACGCATCCAACCGTGGGCCGCTGATGTGGGCGCTCGCGATCAACGCTGCGCTCTTCGTCGGTGAGCTGGTCGCCGGTCTACTCGCCGGGTCGATGGGCCTGGTCGCAGACTCGCTGGACATGATGGCGGATGCGTTCGTCTACGCGCTGAGCCTCGCCGCGATCGGTCGCAACCTCACGCGCAAGCGGCGACTCGCGGCCGGGAGCGCGTACCTGCAGGGAGGGTTGGCTTTGCTCGGCCTCGCCGAGGTCGTGCGCCGGTTCTTGACACCGACGGGCGAACCGGAGGTGCTGCCGATGGTTGTCGTCTCCCTCGTCGCCCTCGCCGCCAACGTGGTGACCTTGCTCGTTCTGCGCCGTACCACGCGCGGCGAAGCCCACATCGAGGCCAGCTGGATCTTCACGTCCAACGACATCAAGGTGAACGCCCTCGTCATCCTGGCGGGCCTCCTTGTCTGGTGGACGTCGTCGCAGGTGCCCGATCTGATTGCTGGTGGCCTCATCTTCCTGGTCGTTGCCAGCGGCGCTCGCCGAATCCTCGTGCTGGCCCACGGCTCGTTTGCGAAGCGAGACTGAAGGCATGTCGTGACCGATGGAGCAGGAGGTCGTAGAGTCCGGCATGGGAGTGCGCTCCACCATTGGCTCTCTTCTGCTCTTGCCAGTGCTAGCCGCTGGCTGCCAAGGGTCGGCTGGGTCCGATCCCGCCGGCGACAGCGGCACTGGCGAGATGGACGCTGGAACGGTCCTGGAGGACTCGGGGTACGACCCGGCGGTCGGGATCCGTTTCTCCGGACCCATCATCCTCGACGACGACCGCGTGCTGGAGATGGATCCCTCCCCGCTGGTCGCCGAGCCGTTTGCCTGCCGGGATCCGGTGCTGGCACGGGTGACTCGAGTGGTCGACGGTGACACATTGCTCGCGCTCGGGATCAGCACGGAGTTGGACGAGCGCGTGCGGCTCATCGGCGTGGACACACCAGAACTGGGCGCGGACGGATTACCGGCGGATTGCTACGGCGACGAGGCGCGCGACTTCACCGACCAGCTGGACGGGCGCGCTGTCTGGCTGACCTTCGACCGGGACTGCACCGATCGATACGGGCGACTCCTGGCCTACGTGTGGGTCGGTCCAGGCCCGCAAGACCTGTGGGAGAGACAGCTCCTTGCGCGCGGATACGGTTGGCAGACCACATTTACCCCCAATGACGCCCATGAGGCCACGCTTCAGTCGGACGAAGAGACGGCCCGCCGCGCGGGGACCGGGTTGTGGTCCGAGTGTCGCTGAGTCACCGGGCTCCGGCCCCTCTGCCGGGGAGGTGGAGTTGGACGGGAAGGCACACGTCGAGGTCACCGTCGGCGCACGCCCAGGGACCGATACCACGGTCGCGTCGCCGACGACGTGGGCACCCAGAGTGTGGCAGCTAAGGTCGCGGCTACGCGGTGCGGCGGCGAATCGCCAGGATCAAGACCACAAAGAGATACGGCAACACCCCTCCTTCACCACCGGTGCGGCAGGCACAGCCCCCACCCGAGCCGGAATCTGTGCCGCCATCACGCATGCTCACCGCCCCATCGCAAAGAAGGGAGCCCTCCTCGGAAACTACTTGAAAGTCGCAGAGCACGTCTCGGTCCCTGGACTCGCACGCGACGGTGGTCGAGGAGCCGGGTTCGCACTCGACGGGCCCGGCCATGTCGGCCAGCACCAAGCGGGCCTCGAACGTCAGCCCCTCGTCGGAGGACTCACCGATCATGAAACCATCACGGTAGTTGTCCCCGCACGCCCAAAGGCTCCCATCGCGCCAGCCGAGGCATTTGACGTCGATGTCGTCGCGCACCTGAGTGAACAGGCTGGCGGTCGAGTCGCGACGATAGAGCCCGTGCGGGTAGGACTCCGCCGGCGCCGTCGGGTCGTTGGGCATCGCGACCCATTCGGTTCCTAGGAAGAGGGTCCCGCCAGGCGCGTAGACCATACCGCCGATCTCGCGGTGCTCGGCGACCACGGTCCAGGCCTGGCCGCCGTCGTCGCTCTCCACCAGCAGCTCCGCGCGGTCCACCTCGACCTTCGGTATCACCCTGGCGAACAGATGCTGCGGATCACCCGGGTCGACCACAAGCAGATGCAGGGTCCGGTCCTGGTCGGTCCATGGCTCAAACGCGAAGCGCTCCCAGGTCGCGCCGCCGTCGGCGGATCGGTGAATGAACGGCTCTGGGGCCGGCCGCTCCGAGGTGCGCGGGTAGATGCCCGAGAGGTAGAGCACCTCATCGCTGGCCACGAGAAGCGTCTCGAAGAGAATTGGCTCGATGGGAGCGCTCGTCGGTTCCCAGGAGACTCCTTCGTTGTCGCTCCGGAAGAGGCGGTTGGCGATGCCGCCTCCGGCCGAGGTGGGTGCGAAGACTTGGGACGGGTCGGTCGGGTTCCGCGCAACGTCAACGATGGCGAAGCTCACGTCGGGATCGGGGACCTCGAACGCGCACAACGACGACTCGGCGCGACGCAGGCCACTGAAGCCGGACGCGAGGAGCGACCCATCGCTCATGAGCAAGTAGGTCGGATCCTCGAGGGGGTTGAGCATCAGCGCGGCCTCGCACGCCCAACGCCAGGTGGACCCTCCGTCGCGGCTGATCACTGGTCCAAAGGTCGAGCCGACGACGAGGGTGGAAGGGTCAGAGGGGTGGAAAGTGATCCCATGGGCCTCGGGGAACCGCCCATGGGCATGAGCGAGACTCGACAGCAAGAGCGAGGAAGCGAGAATCGCAAACCGAACACGCATGACACGTGGAGCGTAGCCCGGATCGATCATCACTTCCTGGCTGTGGTGTCGATGACTTGCTGAGCCGCGTAGAGGGTGTCCGCCAAGACCAGCAGTGCGGCTCATCGGAGCAGCCCGACCATAGCCAGCCCGAAGCCGTTGGGTACGATCGACACGGTTCGCTTGTTCTCCCACGCCCGCATCCGCAGCAGGGGCAACGCCAGCCCCACCGCCGAGCCCACCACGGCGCCGGTGATGACGTCGGTGATGTGGTGCATGTCTCCCATCACTCGAAAGAGTCCGACCGCCGTCGCGGAAGCCAGCAAACCAACGCAGGGGAGAATGTCCCTGGAGCCGCCGCCGTAGAGCGGGAACTTGGCGTGAAAGACGCAGCTGGTCGTCGCTCCCGCGAAGGCTTGTGCGGCGTGCCCGCTGAAGAAACTTCGGAAGCGGCCGCTACCGGTGCAATCGCCGCTGCTGTCCAGTTCGACCAGGGTGTCACAGTCTTGGACATACGGCCGAACGCGGCTGGAGAACATGTTGGTGGTGCTCTGTATCGCCGCGGTGACGAACTGCACTTCGATGGCTAGGAGCGCCAGCTCCCGGCCGACCTCCGGGGACTCGTGAAACCATAGAGCACTGACGAGGGCATCAAAGAGGAAGGGGAAAGAAACGGTCAACGAGAGCAGAAGGTCACTGGCGTCCCGAACTCGCCCGCGCTCCTCGAAGTCGTCCCGGCGAAGGCTGTCGCGGACGAAGTCGTCCAACCGAGTGGTGGACTGCCATCCGACGTCGGGATCCGGAGTCCCGCTCTCGTTGATCTTCTCCAAGGGCCCAACTATCTGAGTCCCAACCAACGTCGCGGCCGAGAGCCCCAGTAAGCCATAGTCCCATCTACCGTACTGCCCCCACGACGTAGGCCAGTCCAACCGATGCGATGGCCTGTCGTTGCCATGGGTGTGGAGGGAGGTCTCGAACTCGTCTCCGGGTTCTCGATTCACGGGAGCCGAACGGGATCGCCCGGTTCCTTCCTCGTCACCCGCGGCACGATCAGGCGGGAGGGTCGTGTTCGGGCGCTCGTTCGCGGGCTCAGCCCGGGCCTGAGCCTCGCTCTGCCCAGGGCTGAGCAAGGCCGCGACGAGGAGAAACGGGCCCCCCCATGCACAGGTCACCACAACGCCGGTCGGCCGCCCACGTCTACGCTGGGGCACGCCCGCTCCCGCCTCGCGCGTGAACACTGAGCAAGGCCGCGGCGCCACCCAAGGCCGAGATGAGTGACGCTACCAGCACGGCGATCTTTGACACCTTGACCAACCCCGGGTCGCCGAACGCCAGTGCGGTGATGAATAGCGACATCGTAAACCCAATTCCTGCGATCATGCCCCCACCTACCACATGCCCCCACCTCAGAGACTCGTGAAGCTCTCCAAAGCCCAACAACTTCCCTGCGTAAACAAATGATATCACGCCCACCGACTTGCCAACCACCAAACCAACAACTATCCCCATTCCCAACGGTCCGAATAACACCGAGCCAACAGACACATCGAGCTCCACTCCGGCATTTGCAACGGCAAACACCGGAACAATAAAGAGCGCATTCACTCCGACGAGGGCGTTCTCCATTCTGAGCAACGGAGAGCTCGCCCGGACCGAATCCTTTGCCATGCGGTCGAGCAAATCTCTTTGCACCTCGTCTTCGAAGGGACTGCGAGACTCGACATTAGCCCCCTTCAAACCCTCGACATTCTTCGCGGCCCTGCGCACGAACACCTCACTGTCCAACCCCGGCTTGACGGGTATGGCTACGGCAAAGAGCACCCCTGAAATAGACGGGTGCACGCCGGAAGAGAGAAAGCAGTACCAGAGCAACACACCACCGAACACGTACCACACCAAGCCTCGGAGCCCCAGATGGTTACACGCGAGCAAGGCGACAAACACTCCGACTCCTGCGCCCATATACGTCCACCGAATCTGCTCGCTATAGAAGATGGCGATGATCAGGATGGCACCTAAGTCGTCGGCGATGGCCAGAGCGATGAGAAACACTTTCAACTGTGCTGGCACCCGCTTCCCCAGCAAGCCAATGATGCCGAGCGAGTAGGCAATATCTGTGGCCATCGGAATCGCCCAGCCATCGATATTGCGAGTGCCGAGATTGAAGCCGACGAAGACCAGCGCCGGAACGACCATGCCCCCGAGTGCCCCCAATAGCGGCATCGAGGCCTTCTTTAGTGATGAGAGCTCTCCGACCAGAACTTCCCGTTTCAGCTCCATGCCGGCCACAAGGAAGAAGATCGACATCAACCCGTCGTTTATCCAACCCTCGACGGTCATCCTGAACGTGAAGTGATCGAAGACGCCAAGGACGATCTCATCTCGCAGGAGATGGTGATAGGCATCTGCCCACGGAGAGTTCCCGAGCGCGAGAGCAATGACTGTTGCTGCGATCAGTAGCAGGCCTCCAGTCGTCTCTCGGTCCAGGAACTTACGGCCGGTGTCCCTGACCTCTCGTGATTCGACGCTCTCGCTATCTGGAGCTCGGTCGCTTTTTGTCCGCGATTTCAATGTCCTGCAGCTCTGGTGAGGATTCAGCCGCGGTAGGCGAGGAGCCGCAATGCGTTGAACACCACGACCAGCGTCGATCCCTCGTGGAGCGCAACCGCCGGTCCGATGTCCAACCCCAAGAGGGTCGCAGGGATCAGGAAGGCAACCATCCCGAGGCTGAGCCAGAGGTTCTGTCGGATGATGGAGCTGGTCTTCCGACTGAGGCCAACCGCAAAGGGGAGCTTGCTCAAGTCATCCGCCATCAGTGCGATTTCGGCGGTCTCGAGCGCCGTATCGGAACCGGCGGCCCCCATGGCGATTCCCACGGTCGCGTTCGCCATCGCGGGCGCGTCGTTGACTCCATCGCCGACCATTGCGACATCGCCGTGGCGGGCGAGCTTCTTGACGAACTCGACCTTGTCGTCGGGCATCAGATCGCCGTGCGCCTCGTCGAGGCCGACCTCTTTCGCTACAGCGTCGGCCACCCACTGGTTATCGCCGGAGATCATCAGCATCCGCGTGATGCCTAGCTCACGGAGCCGCGCAAGCATCGCCGCGGCCTGCTCGCGTGGAGTGTCCATCAGGCCGAGGACGCCGAGGTAGCGATCGCCGAGCCGGACGACCATCGTCGTCTGTCCCGCCTTCTCGAGCTCGCGGACGGTCTCGCGCAGATCGTCAGGGAGCGGTCCTCCTTCGGACTCGTCGAAGAGCTTCTCCTTGCCGATGAGCACGTCTTCGCCGCCGATGCGCGCTCGCACGCCGCGACCGGTCACACTCTTCAAGTCGCTCGCCTCGTGCTCCACCCGCTCGAGCGTCGAACGTCCGTACTTCACGACGGCCGCGGCCAGCGGATGGTCGCTGAGCGCTTCGACGGCCACTGCGACCGAAAGCAGCTCGGAGTCGGCGGCGTCTCCGTAGCCCTCCACCGAGGTCACCTTCGGCTCGCCTTCGGTCAGGGTGCCGGTCTTGTCGAAGGCGATCGACTTCAGCCCTCCCAGATACTCGAGAGGAGCTCCCCCCTTGACCAGCACACCCGAGCGCCCGGCAGCGGCCACCGCGCTCAAGACCGCGCTGGGCGTCGCGATCGCCAAGGCACAAGGACTCGCCGCAACCAACACCGCCATCGCGCGGTAAAAGCTTTCCGCGAAGGTCTCATCGAAGACGGTGAACGCGAAGAGCAAGAGGATCACGAGCGCGAGAACCGAGGGGACGAAGAGGCGCTCGAACTTGGCCGTGAAGTCCTGGGTCGGCGAGCGCATGGTCTCGGCCTCGGTGACCATCTGGACCACCCGGGCGAGCGTCGATTCGCTCGCCCGCCGGGTCACCTGAATGGTCAGGGCGCCCTCTCCGTTGATGGTGCCGGAGAACACGCGGTGCGACTTGTCCACGCCTTCGGGGCGTTCGGCCGCTCGATCGAGGTCGTCCACGGGCCGCTTGTCGACCGGCACGCTCTCCCCCGTGACCGGCGCTTGGTTGACCGCGCTCGAGCCGTCGACGACGAGGCCGTCGGCGGGGATGCGTTCGTTGGGCTTGATGCGGACCCGGTCGCCGACCCGAAGCTCTTCGGTCGAGACGACTTGCTCCACACCCTCTCGAATGACGGTCGCCTCTTCCGGCGCGAGGTCCGACAGGGACTCGATAGCCCGTCGCGCCTTGGCCATGGCGAATCCCTCCAGGGAGTGGCCGAGGCTGAAGAGGAAGAGCAGCAGGGCGCCTTCGGCCCACTTCCCCAATGCCGCCGCGCCGATGGCGGCGACCAACATCAGGAAGTCGATCTCGAACTTGCGGGTCCAGATCTTCTCGATGGCTTCCTTCGAGGTGAAGTACCCACCGAAGAAGTAAGCGGCCCAAAGAGGCGCCAGGCCCAGCCACTTGGAGGGAAGCGTGACGAACTCGGTGAGCAACCATCCGATGAGCAAGAAGACGCCGGACGCGATGGCGAAGCCGAGCTCGAGGCGCGAGCTTCCGTGGTCGTGGCCGTGCCCGCCCTCGTCGTGACCGGCCTCGTCAGAGTGTTCTTCGTCACCGCGCTGGGGGAATGCGTGGCGAACTCCGATGCCGAGCTCGTCGATGGCAGTGCGCAATCGGGCGTCGGAGAGGGTCTGTCGGTCGAACTCCACACGGACGACCCCACCCCCGGAGACCTCGGCCTCCAGCACCCCGTCGATTGCGCGAATCCTCTCAGCCTGGGCGCGGGCCTTTCGCGGGTGGGCCGCGCTGGCCATCGTGGCGACGAGATGCCCGTACCGTTTGGTCAGCTCGGCCCCGGCGGCCTCGGCCAGCTCACGCACTCGCGCGAGACTGATCTCGCCGGGGTCGTAGTGGACGCACAGCCGCGCCGGCTTCTCGTCCGTCAGAACGTGAACCCAATGAACTCCCCGCGTCTGTCCCAACGTCTGGTGGATGCGCGCCACGCACTGGTCGCGCGTGTCGATGAGGTCGGGGAGGAGCAGGTCGAGCTCGATCAGCAACCTCTCGCCCCTCGAGCGTTCATCGGCCATGGGTCGGTTCCCCTGTCGGCAACGGTGAGTCCCCTTCATCGGGCTCGGATGCTGGCCCGCCGAGCCAGCTATAGACGGCAGGGAGCACGACCAAGGTCAGGAGCGTGGCCGTCACCAGGCCGCCGATCACCACCGTGGCGAGCGGTCGCTGGACCTCGGCGCCCGCCGTGCTCGAGATCGCCATCGGCAAGAACCCGATGCCGTCGGTGAGCGCCGTCATCAACACCGCCCGAAGCCGGAGCCGTGCACCCTTCTCGGTTGCGTCCATGAGAGACAGCCCCTCGCGCTGCAGATCACGGATGTAGGACACCATCACCACGCCGTTGAGCACCGCGATCCCGGAGAGCGCGATGAACCCCACTGCCGCAGATATCGAGAAAGGCATGCCGCGCAGCCACAGCGCCAAGACACCTCCCACGGCTGCCATCGGGATGTTCAGGTAGATGATGAGCGCCGGCCTGGCAGCCCCGAACATGGTGTACAGCAGCAAGAAGATGAGCAGCAGCGCCACAGGGACGGCGATCATCAGCCGCGAGCTGGCCGCCTGGAGGTTCTCGAACTGCCCTCCCCAGGTCACGAAGTAGCCCGGGGGGAGGTCTCCCTCCTCTCGGAGCAGCTCCTGCGCCTCGGCGACGTACGTCGCGATGTCGCGTCCACGCACATTGACCTGGATGGTGCGTCGCCGCTGAGCGCTTTCGCGGCTGACGACGGCGGGCCCCTCGTCCAGCATCACCTGCGCGACCTGTCCGACCGGCACGCGCTGGCCTCCTGGCGCCGAGATGAGCAGCTCCCGAATATCTGCCGGACTGTTCCGCGTGCCTTCCTTCAAGCGAACCTGCAGTGCGTAGCGCTTCTGCCCCTCGAACACGACGCCCACCTGGCGCCCGCCGACGGAAGCCACGGCGTCGAGGATCTCGGAAGCATTGATCCCGTAGCGAGCGGCTCGGTTCCGGTCCACGATGATGCGGAGGGCCGGCAGTCCCGCGACCTGGTCGGCGTTCACATCGGCGGTGCCCTCGATCGACTGCAGCAGCTGCATGATGCGACCGCCCGCGCGTTCGAGCTCATCGAAGTCCGGGCCGTAGAGGTTGACCGCAATGTCGGAGCGCACGCCGCTGATCAGTTCGTTGGTGCGCAGCTCGATCGGCTGGGAGAACGAGTAGTTCTGGCCCGGCACCTGCGACGCCAGCGTCTCCTTGATGGCCTCCACCAGCTCCTGCTTGGACGTGGCTCGCGTCCAGTCGTCGATCGGCTTCAGGATGATGTAGATGTCGGAGATCTCCACCCCCATGGGGTCGGTGGCGATCTCCGCGCGCCCGGTGCGCGAGACGATGGTCTCGATCTCGTTCGGGAACTCTTCGGTCAGCGTCCGTTCGATCCTCCCGGTGGCCTCGACCGACTCCTCGAGTGCGACCGACGGCGGCCGCACGGCCTGCATCGCGATGGCTCCTTCGTCGAGGGTGGGGATGAACTCGGCCCCCATCGTGGACGCCACCAGGCCGCCCAGTGCGATCGCCACGATGGCCATGCCGATGACCGCGGGCCGGAAGCGCAGGGCACCGCGTAGCACCGGATCGTAGAGCCGTCGGGCCCCCCGGGCCAGGATGGGCTCCTTCTCCGTGAGGCCACGCCGGAACAACCAGCTCGCGCCGGCCGGGACCAGCGTGATCGCGAACACCAGGGCCGCCCCGAGCGCGGAGAGCACGGCGATCGCCATCGGGCGGAACATCTTCCCTTCGATCCCCTGGAGCGAGAGGATTGGGATGTACACGATCATGATGATCGCGGTCCCGAAGAGCACGGGGCGCATGACCTGCGTGGTCGCTCGTCGCACCTCTCCCTTGACTGCATTGCCCGTCACGCCACTTTCGGACAGCCGGCGCGAGACGTTCTCGATCACGACGATGGCTCCGTCGATGATCAGCCCGAAGTCCAGCGCCCCGAGACTCATCAGGTTCCCCGATTCGCCCAGGAAACGCATCGAGATGAGCGTGACGAGCAGCGACAGCGGGATCACGGCCGCGACGAGCAGGCCGCCCCGGATGTTGCCGAGCATCAGCAGCAGCACGATGATGACCAGCACCCCCCCCTCGATGAGGTTGGTGGCGACCGTTCGAATCGTCCGATCGACCAAGACCGAGCGGTCGTAGTAGGACTCGATCGTGACTCCAGGGGGCAGACCGGGTTCGAGCTCGGCGAGGCGCTCACGGACAGCGTTCGAGACCTCGCCGGAGTTTGCCCCCATGAGCATCATGACCGAGGCGGTGACGACCTCTCCGCGACCGTCCCTCGTGACGGCCCCTTGGCGGATCATGGGCGCGAAGGCGACCGAGCCGACGTCCCCTACGAAGATGGGAGTCCCGTCCCTGCGCGTCGCGATGCGGACGTTGCGTACGTCATCGAGGGTGCTGACGAGGCCTTCTCCGCGGACCACGCGCTGCTCCCCGCCCCTCACGATATAGCCACCCCCCTCGTTGGCGTTGTTGGACTCGAGGGCCTGGAAGACGTCCTGGAGGCCCAGGCCGAGCGCATTGAGTCGAGCTGGATCGACCTGCACCTCGTAGGTCTTCAGTTCCCCGCCGAAGGCGTTGACTTCGACCACACCGGGGAGCGGCCGGAGCTGGAAAGCCACGTACCAATCCAAGATCGTCCGCAGCTCCATGAGCGTGTAGCAGTCCTCCGTGTCGGGCCCGGCTCGCGGGCACATGGGGTCGCCCCGCACTTCGAACTGGTAGATCTCACCGAGCCCGGTGGAGATGGGCCCCATCTCCGGCGATCCGTAGCCCTCGGGAATGGACTGCCGCACTTCGGACAGGCGCTCGGACACCATCTGTCGGGCGAAGTAGATGTCGGTCCCCTCTTCGAAGACGACGGTGACGGCCGAGAGCCCGAAACGGGAGAGGCTGCGCACCTCTTCGACGTAGGGCAGACCGCTCATGGCGATCTCGACCGGCACGGTCACGTACTGCTCGACCTCCACCGGCCCCAGGGCGGGTGCGTTCGTCAGCACTTGCACCTGCACGTTCGTGACGTCCGGCACAGCGTCGATGGGGATCTGCTGGGCGGCCCGGACCCCGAGGGCGCCGACGAGGAGCACGCCGAAGATGACTAGGAAGCGTTGGCGAACGCAGAATGCGACGAGACGGTCCATGGGTCCCTCAGTGCGCGTGACCGTGGCCCAACTCGCCACGCATGAGCTCGGATTTGATGACGAAGGCGCCGTCGACGACGACTCGGGCCCCGGGCTCCAGCCCTTGGAGCACCTCGGCCTGCTGGGCGCTCTCGCGTCCCACGGTCACCGGATGGGCGATGAACTCGCCCTCCTCGTCGCCCGGCACGAACACCACCGTTCGGTTGTCGTAGGTCTGAATGGCGGACAGCGGCACGACGACGGTCGAATCGGTTGGTTCGCCCGATACCAGGCGAAGGGAACCGAAGAGGCCCGGCCGCAGCAGCCCGTCGGGGTTCTCGACCTCGACGCGGACCGGAAGAGTCCGGGTGGTCTCGTCCAGGGTCGCGCCGATGTAGTCGATGGTCCCGGTCCAGCTTCGCCCCGGGTAGGCGTTCAGCGTGAGCATCGCCTCCATTCCTTGGGCGACCTGCGCGACCTGCTGCTCGTACACCCGGCCGATGACCCATACGCGCGACACGTCGGCCACGATGAAGAGGGTGTCGTCCGGGGAGACATTCTCACCCCGAGCAGCATGTCGCTGGACCACCAGACCTCCGATCGGGCTCTCGAGGTTCATGTCGGGCCCACCGCCGCCACGGACGCCGAAGACGCGAAGGCGTGAGAGAGCGGCAGCGCGTTCGGCGTCAGCTTGCTCGTAGGCCAGCTCCGCTTCCAACAGGCTCCGCTCGGAGCTGATGCCGTCGGTCCGCAGGCGGCGCTGGCGGTCGCGGTTCTGTTGGGCGACCGCCCGGAGTGATGTCGTGCGGCTGAGCTCGGCCCGCGCAAGTCCCAGCTCCACGCTTCGCAGCCGAGCGAGCCGATCCCCCTGCTCTACCTCGTCGCCCAACGTGGCCTCCACGCTGAGTAGCTGGCCATCGACCAGGGGGCTGACGTGGGCCACCCGGTCTGGGTTCAGCTGGACCTCCGCAGGCACCTCGAGGGCACCGGTGAGGACGCCGGCTTCTGCGGTGCCCAGCCGGATGTCGCTCCGGCGGAGCGCCTCCGGTGAGAGGTGAGCCACTTGCTCCTCAGCGCCTTCGCCATGACCGCCTTCTCCCTCGCCGGCGTGGTCCTCGCCCTCATCGGCGTGGTCCTCGCCCTCGTCGGCGTGGGACTCGCCCTCGTCGGCGTGCTCTTCATGAGCGTGCTCATCGCCCTCGTGCTCGTCGTGGCCCGCGTGCTCGGCATGGGACTCGCCGGCGTGCTCTTCGGGAGCGCAGGACTCGCATCCCTGGCCAGCCAGGAGCGCGAGAAGCAACGGAACTCGTACGTCGTATCTCAAGGGGTAGCCTCCATCTCGGCCCAAAGCTCCGTCCCCACGAGGCCTTCGAGCATCGCGGCGGATTCGTAGTAGGTGACGAGCGCATCGATGTACTGACCGGTCGCGGTCAACAGCCGCTCGCGGGTCTGTGAGACCTGGTGCACATCGACCTCCCCCAGCTCGTAGGCTCGCTGCAGCAGAGCGAGGTTTTGCTCGAGCTGGGGAACCACGTCGGTCTCGTAGAGGGCGACTCGCTCTGCTGCGGCGTCGAGCGCCGTCGCGGCTTGGAGCAGCTCGCCCCGGAGCCTGGTGGCCGTGGCGTCGCGCTCGCCGCCGGCTACCTGGAGCTCCGCCTCGGCGCGGGCCCTCGCCTCCTGGTTGCGGTGCCAGAGGGGAATGGGCAACAGCACGTGCAGGAGCCAGACCTCCGCGTCCGGCTCGGGCGCCGGCCCCGCCTCGCGGCCGTAGCCGAACCGAACCACGGGCTCCGGCCAGCCCTCCCGCGCCTCGAGCGCTGCGCGGCTGTGAGCCGCGACCACAGCGAGCTCTCGTGCGCGAAGCGATGGGTGGTGCGCCGCCATCAAGGAGAGCAAGGAGGAGGCGTCCGGCGCACCGCGAACCGGTGGCAGCTCCTCCTCTATCGTCGGAAGGGTCTGTCGGGGCCAACCGACCACGGCGGCCAGTCGCACATCGAGGGCCTCGAGCGCTTGCCGTGCCTCGATGACCGCCTCACGGGTCCGCGCCAAGTCCGCGTCAGCGACGAGCAGGATTAGCGGTGCAGACTCCCCCGCCGCGACCTGCTGCCCGGCGATCTCCCGCAGCGACTGTGAGAGAGCCACGAAGCGCTCCGCTTGCGCGAGCCTCTGACGGACGACGAGCATGTTGGCCACGAGCCGGTGCACCTCGACGTGGACGCTCCAGCGCACTTCGTTGACCGCTGCCTCTCGCAGCCGCTGCTGGTCTCGGGCGGCATCGATTCGCAGCTCTCGCTCGCCGGCGACCTCGAGCTGCTGCTGAACCCAACCTTCGAACTCGAATCCGGAGGCATTCGCGACCGTGCGCCGCCCCCCTGCAAAGCGCACAACGGGATTGGCTGGGAACAGAATCTTGGCTCCGACCAGCTCCGCGTCAGCGAGGCCGACGCGCGCGCGAGCGGTGCGGACCACTGGGGAGTGCTGGTCCGCGAAGACGAGGAGGTCTTCGAGAGAGAGAGAGGACGCGGTCTGCGGGTCGACAGGCTCTCCCGGCGGCACGTAGGGCTCGACTAGGTCGGCAGATGCGTAACGCTCGGGCTGCGGGTAGCGAGTGTTCGAAAGCGTCGAGCCGCAAGCGGTCGCCAGGCTACTACCAATGATAGTAGTTGCGAGCAGCAAACGATGGAGCGAGGAGCGGGTCATGCCTGCCTCTACGAGGTGGGGACGTGGAGCATGCGCTCCACGGCGAAATGGAAGTGCTCGAGGAGACCGGTGTCTGCCCCATGCGGAGTGATCAGCACGCCGAGCAGGCCGACGGCGAGGAAGAAGTGCCCCAGCGTCCGTACCGGAGCGGGTGGGCCATCGAGCAGCAACGCGATGCGAAGCTTGAGCGCGGCCGCGTCGTGGCCACAGAGGCCTGCGACTTGGGGCGCCAGGTCGCCGCGCCGGAATCGAGCCGCTCGCACGATTCCTTCCGCCAGCGCCAGTGGCTCTCCGCCACGTTGCACGGCTTCCCCATCGCACATCGCCTCTCGTGCGCTTCGCCAGCGCTCGAAGTCGGCCGTGAGGAGCGAGCCCACGGGGTTGATGGTCAAGCAGAGGCGGGCGAGGAAGCATCGGAACGTGTCCAGGCCCGCGATGTGCGCGCGCTCGTGCAAGAGCGCCGCACGGAGGAGCTGAGGGTCCGCGCCACGCACGAAACGAGCGTCGACGAGGACGAGCGGGCGAAGGATTCCGCATGTGACGACGGGCTCCGAAGCCCGGTCCACCACCACAATCCGAAGGGACCGCAGGTGGGGGTCGGCGTGCGCGATTCGTGCGATGCGTCGAGTCAGCTCGTGCCCTTCCCCGAGCTGGCGACGCTCATGCCGTGGCCATTCACGCCAGAGCCGCAAAGCGACCGTGATTCCCAATCCCGCCAGCATCGCCCCGAGCAGCAGGAGGGTGTCCAGGCAGGTCGACGCCTGGACGTGGTCGATCAGGCAAGAGTCCAAGCTCCGGGTCGGTTCACTCTGGTGTAGCGCCGACGAAACCACCCACATCACAGGTAGAAGGGTCGGTCCGACCAACCAAGCGTAGGTCGTCTCGGACCCGAAACGCGCCCACGATGCAGTGCGACGCCGGCTCAACGTGAGCGCGGCGCGACTCATCAGCGTCAGCGCGGGGATCAGAACGAGGAACGTCCCGGCGACCGTCGCCAGAGGGAAGTAGACCTCACTCATGTTCCGCTCTCCGAGCACGGATGAGCGCCTCGAGCCGGTCCAGCTCGTCGTCGTCGGCTTCGGCGACGCGTTCCACCAGTAGCGCAACGGCCGTCTGCTGTCCGACCGGCGGCAAGCTGTCGAGCACCTCTCGGGTCATCGCCTCGATGAACTCCGTGCGCGTCATGGTCGGGCGATAGAGATACCGCCTACCGTCTCTTCGACGGGTCAGCAGCTCCTTGTCATGGAGACGGCTGACGGTCGTCATGACCGTCGTGTAAGCGATGTCTCGCTGGAGCTCGAGCAGCCGATGCACATCCGTCACCGCGAACTCGTCCCACCCCTTCTGCCAGACGAGTTCCATGATCTCGGCTTCGAGATCGAAGAGTGACGTACGGAGCCCGTCTTGCTCGGGCCGGATGCGGATTCCCTTCATGGTCAGGTTCCTCAACGGATGCAGGCTGCAGCCGATGACCTACGACGGTCGATAGTAGTTGTCAAGGCGCTGCTGGTTGGGGGTGCGGCAGGCTGAGGGCAGGCGGGCTGAATCCACTCCTCCGTTGGATCCTGAGCACCCGTGGCGAATCCCCTCGCTCGCGGCGGATTGTCTCCCGTCCGACGGCCCGGGTCACGGGCGGACGTGGCGGTGCTGCGTGTCCACAACGCCCCGTGGGCCCATGAATCCCGATGGCATACGTGGTGCAGGAAAACGTCATCATGTTGAAGATTACCAAACACCAAGGAAACCTGTTCGAGCTCACGGCGGAGGGCACTCTGGATCACGGCGACTACCAGCGGGTCCTGCCGGAGATAGAGGAGGTGGCAGACGAGGGTGGCCTTCGGATGCTGATCACCCTGCGCGATTTCTCGGGTTGGACACCGAAGGCGGTGGCGGACGATCTCGCGTTCGACGTCGCCCACCGAGACGACTTCGAGAAGATCGCCATCGTCGGGGAGAAGAAGCTGGAGGAGTGGGCCACCAAGCTGTCGAAGCCCTTCTTCTCTGGTGAGATGAAGTTCTTCGAAGAAGAAGCGCCGGCGCGCGCCTGGGTTCGCGCCTGACGGATCCGATCGGGTCGAAGAGGTGGGCCGACTTGAAGATACGAGCTTCGGGTTGGTCCACTTCCGCCGGCGGGCTCGGACCTCACACCTCACCCCCTCGAAACTCCGAACCACCCGAGCACGTCGAGCGCCCAGAAGACGACGACACACGGGTATACGACGAGAACGGAACCCAGAATCGCGACCTGCCATCGCTGAAAGCCCGGCTCCGCTCCACCCCATCGGACAAATACCGCGTAGAGGACCGCGACCAGGGCAGCGAACGCCCAGATGGTTCCCACGAGCCGAAAGTCCTCCACCGGTACCGTCACCAGGGCCAGCGGCAGAAAGGCGACCGTCATGGTCACCGCGTGATCGCCCAGCACACTGGTCAGTGCGGAAGTGACCTGGCCGCCTCGCGCGACGCTCCACGTGGCAAAGACCTCGGGCATGGCCGCCACCGGAGCCGTGATGAATAGCCCGCCGATGAGCGCGGAGAGCCCGATCCCGCTGGTAATCTCCTCGGTGGCTCGTACCGCGAAGTAGGTGCCGGCGGCGATGGCCGTGACCCCGCCCAGCGCCAAGAGGATCTCCTTCTTGGACCACTCGACTGCCTCCCCTTGCCCCCGCCCGCGGATCACTGCTTGCAGCAGGAAAACGGCGTACGCGCCGAGCATGATCCAGCCGTCGACGGGGTCCAGACCGCGCCACCTCGGAGGAAGCGTCAGCATCGCGGCCAGCGCCACGATTCCTATGTAGGGCAGCGCCAGCACCCACAACGCTTGCTCGTCCACCTTCAGCTGCCGGTCCTCCACGTGCGCCTCGTGGTTGCGGTGGTCTTCGCCCAGATCGGTCTTTCGCGTCGCAACGTAGCCGGTGATCACCATGAAGGGGATCGCGATGACGTTCGCCCCGAGCATGACCCCGAGACCGATGTCGGTGACCCCGCGAAAGGCGCTGGTGGCGTTGATGCCAATCTCTGGGCTCGCAGCGGCCAGGCCGATGAACGCGCCACCAGCCGAAGCCGATACGCCCCACTGGCGCCGGAGCTTTTTCAGCGGCGCGCCGAGCCGTCCGGCGCCCCAGTGAGCGGCCCAGAGTGCTGCGATCAGTGCCGGAATCCATACCCACCAACTCATCTGGCATGACGATGGAGCGTCCTGATGGACCCGCGCAGGACTTTGCTCACGAGCGGCTGCGCAATCTCATGAGGGCACGAACGAAACTCTCTGGCTGGCGTCCACCGCGGAACGCGCCGCGTGGATGACACGCGGTTGACGTGAGAACCACCGACTGCTAATCGACCGGCGATGGCCCTGGTGTGGCGTACCCTCGCTCTCGTAGCGACACTGACTGCGCTCTGGCAGAGCGCTGCTGTGCCGTGGGTAGACGCCGAGGGGACGTGCTGCTGCGAAGCTGACGCCGCTTCGCCCGAGGTGGCCAACGCGAGCGAGCAGGCTGCAGGGATGGACGGCGCCCACGAGAGCTGCCCTCCCGACTGTGACGGCTGCTCCTGCTGCGCTTCCTCGCCCTTCGGCGCGCCGTCACCGGCACGAATGAACGCTGCCACGGTACGCACCGTGACCTGGCAGTCGTCGATCGGACCGACGGCTCCCCGCGGTGAGCGCAGCGGCGTCTTCCGACCTCCGAGAGCCTGACCGGCCGGCTGAGGTCCGCCATGCACCAACGCACGGACCCGACCTGCTGAGCTGATCTCCGTCCGGTTTCCCGGCGTGCACGAGCACGAGCCGTGCTCCACGCGGGCTGGACACCCTCGACGACCCAACGGGCCTCGTCCGGGCCCAAAGAAGAACGATTCCCGATCGCTCTTCGGCGACCGGCATCCGTCAACCACCCATTCTCCAACCTTCACATCCCAGGGAGGCGCTCATGCGCATTCAACTGTTCCTCGTTCTGTCCCTTCTGATCCTCATTCCGTCTTTTCTCACGGGCTGCTCCGAGGAGAGCCCACCGGCGACCGCCAACTCGAGCAGCTCAGGGCATGCTCCCGCTGCGGCCGAGCCGGGTTCTCACGCGGACTGGTGTGGCGAGCACGGCGTCGCCGAATCCATGTGCACGCGATGCAATCCCGATCTGGTACCGGCATTCCAAGCAACCGGGGATTGGTGCGAAGAGCACGGGCTTCCCGAGTCGCAGTGCAAGGCCTGCAACCCCGACCTCGAGATCGAGCGGCCGCCGGCCGAGGAGAGCTGAGGTGGCGCGACTCGCAAGTTGGCTGGCACTGGCGCTGATGGCCTGCGGTCCCGCCGAGCCCGAGGCCGCAGCCGAGCAGTCGGCAGCCACGGATCCGGAGGCGATGTGTGCGGAGCACGGCGTGCTGGAGGCTGTGTGCACCATCTGCAAGCCGTCCTTGGTCCCGGTCTTCCGCGCACGGGGGGACTTCTGCGAGGAGCACGGGCTGCCCGAATCCATCTGCCCGACCTGTCACCCCGAAGCCGAAGGCCGGCCTAGCCAGGCCGTCGGCGGAAGCGATGGTCCGGCAGATGGCACTCGGGTACGGCTCGCATCGCCCCAGCTCGCAGCGCGTACCGGAATCAGTGTCGTCGAAGCGGTGGCGGCGCCGGACTACCGTGAGATTCTCGCCACCGCACGCGTGACCTACGACCCGTCTCACGTGGCGCGTATCAACCCACGGTCGCCGGGCGTGGTACGCGCGATCCACGCCGATATCGGCGACCAGGTCGCGCCTGGCGACGAGCTGGTCGCCATCGCCAGCGCTGAGGTCGCCGCCGCTGGGACGCGTGTATCGGCGGCACGTTCGGCGCTCGAAGTCGCCGAGGCGAACCTCGAGCGAACCGAACAGCTCGACGGCGTGGTGTCGGAACGGGCTAGGCTTCATGCACGCCAGCAGCGCGACGAGGCTCGGGCGGACCTGGCTTCGCTGCGATCATCGCTCGGGGTGGTGGGGCGGACGCGTGGTGCCGAGTACTCGCTCAGCTCACCCATCGCCGGCGTGGTGACCCGTCGGCTGGCGACCATCGGTACCTACGTCGAAGGCGGCACCGTCCTGTTCGAGATCGCCGACGCATCGCGGGTATGGATCGAGGTGCAGATACCCGAAGACGAGGTGGAGGGGGTCGAGGCAGGACACCCGGTGGCCGTCACGATGGGCGCGCTGGGCGAGCGCCAGTTCCAGGGCACGCTCCAGTACCTTGCTCCCGAGATCGACCCGCACACCCGGACCGCGCTCGGCCGGATCCCGCTCGACAATCCCGACGGCTCACTCCGCGCCCACATGTTCGGCGAGGCGCGAATTCAAGTGCCGCGCCCCGAGCCCGCGGTCACGGTTCCACGCGGCGCCGTCCAGCGAGCCCGCGGGACGAGCTTGGTCTTCGTCCGGGAGGCAGCCGAGCTCTTCGAGGCGCGGCGGGTCGAAGTGATCGATCGACCGGGAGATCCGGCGCACGTGGAGGTGCGGGGGCGAATCGCGCCGGGCGAAGAAGTCGTGGTCGAGGGCGCGTTCCTGCTTCGGACAGAGACAATCAGCGACAGTATCGGCGCCGGCTGCTGCGGAGGCGAGGAGTAGGTGCTCGAACGAATCCTCGACTGGTCGCTTCGGCACCGTGGCGTGGTCTTGGTCGCCTGGGCTGCCGTAGCGATCGCCGGCGTCGTCTCGTGGGTCCACCTGCCCATCGACGCCTTCCCCGACACGACGCCGGTGCAGGTCCAGGTCAATACGGTCGCGCCGTCGCTCGCACCCCTCGAGATCGAGCGCCAGATCACGGTCCCTGTGGAGGCGAGCGTCGGAGGCCTTCCGGGGTTGGTCGAGGTGCGTTCCGTCTCGAAATTCGGCTTCTCGCAGGTCACCGCGACGTTCGCGGAGGGCACCGACATCTACCTCGCGAGACAAACCGTGTCGGAGCGTCTCCAAGGGGTGGAGCTGCCGCGCGGCGTCGCTCGGCCCACCCTCGGACCCGTCGCGACCGGCCTCGGTGAGGTCTTCCACTACCTCTTGACCGGGGAGCTCTCCCTGGCCGAGTTGCGCACCATTCACGAGTGGGTGGTCCGACCGCAGATGATGGGCGTTCCGGGGGTGGCGGAGGTCAATACTTGGGGTGGGGACGCCCGACAGTTCCACGTGCTCGTCGATCCGGGTGCGCTACAACGCTACGAACTGTCCCTGGGCGCGGTCTCCGAGGCCATCGAGGCGAACAGCGCCAACGTCGGCGGCGGCACCATGGATCGAGGTGGCGAGTCCACGCTCGTGCACGGAGTCGGCTTCGCCGAGGACCTCGACGACATCGAGGCGATGGTCGTTGCGGCGCGCGAGGGGGTTCCGGTTCGCGTGCGCGACATCGGTCGCGTGGCCGAGGGCCGGCAGATCCGGCGCGGCGCGGTGACCGCCGACGGGCAGGGCGAAGCAGTGCTCGGACTCGGGTTCATGCTGATCGGAGACAACCCCCACGAGGTCACCAGCGCGCTCTCGGCGAGGCTCACGGAGGTGAGTCGATCGCTGCCGGAAGGTGCGGAGATCGTACCGCTCTACGATCGCACCACGCTGGTCGATCGCGTGCTCGACACCGTCCGGACCAACCTACTCGAGGGCGCATTGCTCGTCTTGCTCGTGATCTTCGCGTTCCTGCGAGACATCCGCGCCGGGTTGATTGTGTCGGCCACCATTCCACTCTCGATGCTCGTAGCCAGCAACATGATGCTGGCGGTGGGTGTGGCCGGCAGCTTGATGAGCCTCGGTGCGATCGACTTCGGATTGCTGGTCGACAGCTCGGTGATCCAAGTCGAAAACGTGGTGCACCGGCTCGAAGCGGCGGCCGGGGCGGACCGGCTAGCGGTCATTCGAGACGCGGTTCAGGAGGTACGCGGCCCCACCATCTTCGGGGAGCTCATCATCGCCATCGTCTACCTTCCGATCCTCACGCTGGAGGGGATCGAGGGTCAGATGTTTCGCCCGATGGCGCTGACCGTGCTCTTTGCTCTCGGTGGTTCGATGCTGCTGTCGCTCACACTGACCCCGGTGCTCTCCAGCTACTTGCTGCGAACGTCGAAGAAGAAGCGCCCGAGCCGACTCGGGGCAGCACTCGACAACCTCGGTAACGGAGTCGCCGACCTCTACGAGCTGATCGTTCGCCATGCACTCCGGCGACCCGCCATCGTCTTGGGCGCGGCTGTATTGGCCCTACTCACTGCGGGCGGGCTCGCGCCGCAGCTCGGCTCGGAGTTCGTGCCCCGACTGCGTGAAGGAGCCATCGTGGTCAACACGGTGCGTCTCGCCGGTGTGTCCGTCGCAGAGTCCGTCCGCTACGGCACGGCCATCGAGCAATTCCTCGTGGACCGGTTCCCCAACGAGGTAGAGCACGTCTGGACCCGGACTGGAAGCGCCGAAGTGGCGACCGATCCGATGGGACTCGAGCTCTCGGACGTGTTCATCACATTGACGCCCCGAGACCGGTGGACCCGAGCGGAGACCCAGGACGAGCTCGTCGAGGCGATGAGCGCGGACTTGTCGGAATGGCCGGCCATGCGCGCCATCTTCACCCAACCGATCGAGATGCGCGTCAACGAGATGAACGCAGGCATCCGGTCGGACTTGGGCGTCATGCTCTTCGGCGACGACTTCGATGTGCTGCGAGAGAAGGCGGGGGAGATCGAGAGGATTCTTTCTACGTTGGATGGTGCCGCGGACGTGCTGGCGGAGCAGACGACCGGTCAGCCGGTCCTTCGGGTCGAGGTCGACCGTGATGCCATCGCGCGCCATGGCATCCCTGCACGCGACGTGCTGGCCATGGCGCGGGCGGTCGGTCCGGTAGAGGTCGGCAGCGTGCAGGAAGGCCAGCTGCGCTTCCCGATCGCCATCCGTCTCGACGAGCCCCATCGCGGCTCGCCCGAGGCGATCGGCAGGCTCCTGGTCAGCGCTCCCAACGGCGATCGCATCCCGCTGAGGCGCCTCGCGAACATCGAGCTCGAAGAGGGCCCCTCGACCGTCAAGCGTACATGGGGCCGGCGGCGCATCGTGGTCGAGGCCAACGTACGCGGGCGCGATGTGGGCAGCTTCGTGCAGGAAGCCCGGGCAGCGATCCAAGAACGAGTGGACCTACCGGGGGGGTACTACGTCCGCTACGGCGGGCAGTTCGAGCACCTGCAGAACGCGCAGAAACGACTGATGATCGTGGTGCCGATAGCCTTGGCCCTGATCCTGCTGTTGCTCTACCTGACGTACCGACGGGTATCGGACGCTCTACGCGTATTCACCGGCGTTCCCTTCGCCGCGGTCGGCGGCATCGTCGCGCTCTGGCTCCGGGACATGCCCTTCAGTGTGTCGGCGGGCGTCGGCTTCGTAGCGCTCAGCGGCGTCGCCGTTCTCGGTGACATGGTGCTGGTGTCGGCCATCCGCGATCGGCTTCGAGCAGGGGACCCACTCGGGCGGGCGATCGCTACGGCGGCACGCCGACGGCTGCGGCCCGTTCTCATGACGGCGCTCGTGGCGAGCCTGGGTTTCGTCCCGATGGCGTTGAACACCGGGTTCGGCGCGGAGGTGCAGCGCCCCCTTGCGACCGTGGTGATTGGAGGAGTGTTCTCCTCCACCGCTTTGACCCTGCTGGTCGTTCCAATCCTCTTCTCGGTGACGTCCGGGCGATGGGGACGGAACAATGGAGGACCCCCGCGGTGATGATCCGCCGCAACGTGCTTGCGGGACGCCCACTCATCGGGGGTCTGGCGCTCCTGTCGCTTGCGCTCGCATGCGAAGCGACCTCGGTTGCTCATGATCCTAGCAATGCGATCACACCCCTACGATTGCCGCCCGTGGAGCTGGAGACCACCGGCGGTCAACGGCCGTCCCACGACTTGGGCCAGCCAACGATCCTCCATTTCTGGGCGACCTGGTGTGCTGCCTGCCGGCACGAGCTACCCGGGCTCGGCCGGCTGGCCCAGGAGGCGCAGAATGTGCGGGTTATGGCCGTGAGCGACGAGCCGTGGAGTGCGCTCGAGGCGCACTTCGCACCGGGACCCGTTCCCCCGTGGATCGCGCGTGACCCGGCAGGGGAGCTGGCGCGCAGACTCGGCGTTGGGTCATTGCCCGACACCTACTTGATCGATACCGGTGGCGTGGCCCGACGCCGCATGGCCGGCTCCATCGACTGGACGAGCCCGCCGACCCGAGCCTGGATCGACTCGCTTTCCTCGCGGAGTCTTGTGAGATGACCGAACCGGTCGCGGCAGTCCTGCTCGAGCGGCTACTCGTGAGAGCCGGCGCATAGTGTCCGTGGGCACGGTCGTGAGTCGCAGACGCAGCGGCTCGACGACGATGCGTGGCGCCCTTGATGTGACGCTCCAAGACGTTGTTTGGGAGCCACAGCAGCTACGATTCGTCGCCCAAGGTACCCGGACCGCGCATGGCCCCACCTCTTTTGATCAGGCGAGCGCCCCTCGACCTCGGCATCGCCGACTGCTCGGCTACGTCACAAACGCATATCCCGGTCTTGCGCAGGTGAGCACGAGCATCCGCGGCAGGCCGAGGCGGTTCTGGCGACATCGCCATCCTGTGCTCCCTCCGTCTCAGACCATCGAGCTGATGTCGGAGGCGTAGCTCGGGTAGGCGAAGATCACGCCCTTGATCTGGTTCGCGGTCAGGCCAGCGCCCATCGCCATGGCGAACAAGTTGATCTGCTCTTCCGCGCCCGGTCCGATCAGGTGTGCTCCCAGGATAGTGCCCGTCCCGTGCTCGACGAAAACCTTGTAGCCACTCCGCCGGGCACCGACCCGCAGCGACGAGTACCAGCCGGCGGTCTTCTCGAACTTCGTGTCGAAGGCGAGGCCTCGATCCTTCGCGTCCGCTTCGGACAACCCCACGCTGGCGACCATGGGCAGAGTGAAGACGACCGACGGGATGGGGGGGTAGTTCACCTCCCGCTCGTCTTTGCCAGCGAGCAGGTTCTTGGCGGCGACTCTGCCCTCGTTGGCGGAGACCGGGGTCAGGTTCGGACCACTGTCCGAACAATCACCACCGGCGAAGATGGCCGGGTTGCTCGTACGCATGAAGGGGCTGACCTCGATGCCGCGCCGGCCGTACTCGACACCGGCGGCTTCGAGGTTCAGGTGGTCGATGTTAGGCACTCGCCCCGTCGCGTGGACGACCAGGTCACAGGCCACCGTCTCGATGCCCGAAGGGCGCTCCACCGTGACGAAAAGCTCGCCGTCCGACTCCTCGATCTTCAGCACCTTGGCCTGGACCCGCAGATCCACGCCAAGCTCCTTGGTCGCCTCGACGAGCATCGCGACCATGTCGGGGTCGAAGGGGGCGAGAGGACGATCCATCATCTCCAGCACGGTCACTTCGCTGGACCCGGCGCGTTTCACGACGTGGGCGAACTCCATGGCGATGAAGCCGCCGCCCACGAAGGCGATCCGTTCCGGCCGAGTCGGCAGCTCGAGGAACTCGGTGCTGGTGGTCAGATGCTCCTCGCCCGGGATGTCCAATGTCATCGGGCGCGCACCCGTGGCGATGTGGAAGTGTGTCGCGCGCAGGACTTCTCCGTTCACCTCGATGCGGTCGGGCCCCGTGAAGCGCGCCTGTCCGTGCAGCGTGGTGACGCCGACCTTCTCCAACCCACTCTCGATCCGGTCCGGCATCGCTTCGGTGAAGCTGCGCTTGAACGCCATCATGTCGGACCAGTCGACCTGAGCATCTGCCAGCAGTCCCTTGCCTGCCATGTTGGACGCCCACTCCACGCCCTCGGTGACTGCAATCAACATCTTCTTGGGGTCGCAGCCGCGCAGGGCACAGGTGCCACCAAACGGAAGGCAGTCGACACTGGCTACGCTCCAGCCGGCAGCAGCCGCCATGCGGGCGACGCCGTTGCCGCCGGTTCCCCCGCCAATGACGATGAGGTCGAAGTGATCAGTCATGCTCTCGTCCATGGGTCAAAGCGCCGAGTCCTCGGCTCGTGGGCGAGCCGTATACCCCGCGCCGGCGACGGCCTCGGTCACCGCCTGGTCGTCGGCCGCGTCCCCATCGAAGACCACGACCGCGGTGCCCTCGGCGAAGGAGACCTCGACGGCCTTGACGCTCGGCAGCGCGCCGACCGCCGTCCGGATGTGGCTCGCGCACCCCTCGCAAGTCATCCCTTCGATCACGCAGGTGCGTGACACGTCCTCCGCCGTCTGGGTGGCCGCCGCCGTACCGGTGCCGTCGTCGCCGAAGAAGGCGCCGACGTAGCTCGGGAACGCGGCGAACGCGATCACCAGCACAGTGGCCAACCACAAGCTCACCTCGCTCATGCGCCGGAGGCGAGGGTTCGGGACCTCACATGCCTCGCCTGGTGCGCACTTCGGTTTTCGGAAGTAGACGAAGTAGAAGCCGGCGCCCAGGAGGCCGGCGGTCGCGACCAGGAAGTAGGGGCGGTACGTCTCGAAGAAGCCCGCGACGCCGACGGTCGACACCCCCATGCCGATGAGCAAGAGCGGCAGCCAACAGCAGGCCGAAGCGAAGAGCGCGCCGAGCACGGCGCCGCCCGAGAGCAGCCCGGCGCGCGAACCGCTGGACGGGCCGGCGCTGGGCGACGACTCGGCGCGCTTCGGGGCGCAGCAGTCGTCTGTCACCGGGTGGGGTTGCTTGGTATCAACTCCCATGTTGGGACTCTCCGCTTCCCGAACAGCACCCGCGCGACGCTCCGTGGACTTTGCCGACGTCGCCGCGAGCCCGGAGCGCCTCTTTGACCACCCGCCTGACGTTCCCAAGGCAACACGAGCCCTGCGGGTTGTTGTGCTCGCAGTCGTCGAGGCCCGCTCTGCACTTCTCCCCGATGTCCTCGGGGACGTCGGATGCGCCCCGCGCGCCGACCTCGTCGTAAATGCTCTGGACCGTGTGCTCGAAGCAGTAGCAGACCGGCCGCTCCGGATCGCTGCTCTTCTGGAACACTGTGACCTCGAGGTCGGCGGTCCCGAAGGTGAGCTCCTGCCCCTCGTCGAAGTAGACGACGTCGCACGACTCCGTGCGACAGAAGCGGTATCCGCCGCCAGTGAGTCGTGCCTTGGCGTTTGGGCGAAGGAGCGCTCCGGGCGTCGAGTCGTCGACTCTGCGCCCCGTCGCTGCGCAGCCCGGGCAGCTCGCGGGTGTGCCGTTCTTCATCAGTCGTTCTCCGCGACCTCGACCCGGTATCCGAGCTCTCGGATGACCTCCATCAGTCGTTCGCGAGACACGCGGTCCGCGTCGTACCGAACCCTCGCTCTGCGCTCGTCGTGCGAGACGTCTGCCCTGAGCACCCCGTCCACCCGATGGAGGGCTTCGGAGATCGACGTGGCGCACCGACGGCAGCTCATGCCTTCGACCGCGAAGGTCACGGAGCGCAAGTCCGACTGCGCCACGGCTGGAGGGGATTGCAAAGCGTCGAAAGCACCCGCCATCGCGGCCGACGGCGAGCTGGTGGCCGCCAGAACGGCAACGAGAATGTGAGGCTTCATTATTGGCGGTCTCCGAGAGTCACGATGCGGTGTGGGAGGGCTTCCCCATCGATTCGGCGCGAGGAGCTTCGAACGCACCCAGCCAGTCGCCTTGCTCAGCCGGAAGGCATCCCGCTCCACCCGCCAGGCGTGGTCCACCGAGCGCAACCCGAACCCGCCGGACAGGGCAGTCATCAGTCGCACCACGCTCTGGCGGAGCGCCCTCTCGTGGATCTTGGCGGTCTCGATGAAGTGGAACATCGAAATGGGACAGACCAGGCGGCCAGAAGAGACCAAGCCCCGAAGCCTGGCCTCGACGGGCGCATTCTGCGGCCGCAAGAGCGCCGTGTAGTACGCGTGGTCAAGGTAAAGGAGAGCCCGCCCCATCCCTGGATGGTAGGTCCGTCACGCCACCTTCACCACGAAGTCCCACAAATACCGCGTTGCACGCTGCTCGTTGCGGGCCCGCGCATTGAACCTACGCGGCTGCTTGCTCACGTGAGGCTGGCAGGGGCATAGGAACACGTTGGCTCGGCTTCGAGAGCGGCACCAGGAGGCTCGGCATCGCTATCGGGCGCTCAACCATTGCTCTCGCTTCGCTCGCTGTCCCGGGCAACGCTCCGCTCGTCGTCCGGCCGGAGCATCGCGTCCAGCTCGTCCCGAAGGGCGGCGAACGCATGCTCACCGGCGGTCAGTGCATCGAGCGCGGCCACGGCGGCGTGTGGGTCCCTCTGGACGAACCGCTCACGGACCGCGTCGACTTCTGCCATGTATCTGCCAGCCAGCTCCCGGAATCGTTGAGGAAAAGTGCCTAAACGATTTTGAATTTGACTTGCAACAAGGTCACGCCAACACTTTCTCTCACGATGCTGGTGTGCCACTGCAAGCGCGTCCACTGCCGAGTCATTCGGGACTGTGCGCGTGCGGGTGCCGGGTCGGCGGACGAGGTCGGTCGCATGTGCGGTGCCGGCACCGGCTGTGGTGGCTGCAAGCCCCTGGTCGAGAAGCTCGTCGAGCGCGAGGCGCCCGCGGTCGAAATGGCCAAGCGCTCCTCGATGGTCCCCGCCGCCTGAGCGCTGAGCTATTTCCGACGGGCCGCGAGGATGTCCTCGCTGACCCCAGACGCCTCGACGTAGTCCATCGTCTTCGGGTCGAGCTCCGCGAGCAGCTGCGCCGGCGCCGCCGACGCGACCACCTCCCCGAAATTCAGGAAGGTGATGCGGTCCGCGATGCGGAAGACGCTCGCCATGTCGTGGCTGATCACGATGGACGTCACACCGAGCTTCTCTTCGGTCTCCAGGATCAGCTCGTCGACGGTTCGGACGGTGACCGGGTCGAGACCGGTGGTCGGCTCGTCGTAGATCAGGATGTCGGTCTCGAGGACCGTCGCCCGCGCGACGGCCACGCGGCGCTGCATGCCGCCGCTGAGCTCGGCCGGCCACTTCTTGGCGGCGTGACCGATCGCGAGGCCCTCCAGCCGGTCCATGACCCGCTCGCGGATCTCCTTGCGGGAGAGGGTCGAGTGCTCGACCAGCGGGAACGCGACGTTGTCGAAGACGCTCATCGAGTCGAAGAGCGCCGAGGCCTGGAAGACCATGCCCATCCGCCGCCGCACGCGCTCGAGGTCCATCCCGTCGAGCTTCGCGAAGTCGGTGCCGTCGACGAGGATCTCACCTTCGTCGGGCTTCTCGAGCCGGATGAGCTGTCGCATCAGCACCGACTTGCCCGAGCCGGACGGTCCGATGACGACGTTCGTCTGCTTGCGGAGAATGTCGAAGCCGACCCCCTTGAGCACGTGGTGGTCGCCGTAGGTCTTGTGAATGCCACGGATCCGCATGTGGATCGGATCGGACTTGGCCTCTTCGAGGCGCTGGCGCTCCTCCGGCGTGGGCTCGTGCTTGCGGGAGAAGAGTCCCATCAGATCCCCTGGCCGAGGATGATGGCGGTGATCAGGTAGTCGAGCGCGAGGATGGCGATGGCGTTGTGGACCACCGAGCGGTTCGTCGCCTGGCCCACACCCGCGGCGCCGCCGGAGGCGAAGAACCCCTGGCGGCAGGCGATCAGCGTGACCACGACACCGAAGATGCAGGCCTTCACGAGCCCCTGCGCGACGTCCTTCCAGTCGACCAGCCATTGCATCCGGCCGAGGAAGACGCCTGGGTCGATCCCGAGCAGCCCGGTCGCCACCACGTAGGCGCCGAACATCCCGACCACGTTGAAGAGCATGGTGAGCAGGGGGACGGTCAGCAGCCCCGCGAGGACCCGCGGCACCACCAGGTACTGCACGGGGTTCACTGCCATCGTGATCAGCGCGTTGATCTGATCGCTGACCCGCATCGAGCCGAGCTCGGTGGTGATCGCGCTACCGGCCCGGCTCGAGACCATCAGCGCGGTGAAGACCGGACCGATCTCGCGGCTCATGGCCATGCCCACGACGGCGCCGGTCTGGCTCTCCGCGCCGAACTGCCGGAAGCCGTCGACGAGCTGCAGCCCGAGGACGGCCCCCATGAAGAAGCCGGTGAGCCCGACGATGAAGATCGAGCCGACCCCGATGAACTCCATCGAGCCGATCAGCAGCCGGAGACGGTACGGCGGGCGGACCGCCCAGAAGAGCGTCTCCCACGCCATCCGCGAGAGCATCCCCAGCTCCGCCAACGGCGAGAGCAGGCGGACACCGATGGCCTCGGAGATCTCCTTGGCCCAGCTCGGGGTCTGCTCCTCCTCCTCGGCGGCGGAGCGCGCCCGGTCCGGGTCCTCCTGCGGGGCCTTCTCGGCCGGGGCCGGCGTGGCCGGCTGCGCGTCGCTCGTCACCCCCTCTCCATAACAAGTGAGCCCCGATGGTCGCCACAAAGGGCGAACTCACGGCTTCGATGGCACGGCCGCTCGGAGCGAAGCACGGAGACGCGGTGCCACCCCTTGAGCGCGAGCACGATCTGGAGGAGCGTCCCCCGATGTCGAACGACCACACCCTCCAGCAGGCCTTGGCCGATATCGGCGAGTGGTACGAAGACCACGGTGCCCAGGCGATCCTCGACAACCTGGCGCCGGCAGCGAGCGCGGAGCGCATCGAGGCGGCCGAGGCGGCTGCGGGCCATCCCTTCCCGGCCGACCTGGCCGCCCTCTACCGCTGGCACGACGGCCAGCAGGATCCCAACGCGGACCTCTTCTTCCCCCATGGCGGCTTCGCCCCCCTCGAGCTCGGCCAGGAGGAGTGGTCGTATGGTCTGCGGTCGCTCTCCTTTCCGGAGGCCAGCTTCCTCCCCGAGAAGTTCGTCTCGAGCTGGCGCGCGACGCCCGGGGCGCCGCTGGACCCGACGCACGTCGTCACTCGGGACGCGGACCTCTTCCGTGAAGACGAACGGGTTCTGTTCTGGCATTGCGTCGCCACGATGGAGAACTCGTGGTTGATGGTGCACCTCGTGAGCGGCCGCGTCTTCGCCTTCCTTCGCAAGGACGCCATCTACCTGGCCGCCGAGAGCTTGACCGGCTACGTCGCGACCTTCGCCGACGACCTCTGGAACGACCGATACCTCCTCGCTGGCGACGCCACACTCCCCGAGGTGAAGGAAGGCGTCCACGCGTACCGGCGACGCTTCCCGCTGCTCATCGACGGCGAGTGAGGGAGGGAGCCGACGATCGGCGCGCTCTCACTCGCCGATGATCTTCAAGAGGCCCGCTTCGTCGACGATGTCGATACCCATCGACTCGGCTTTCGCGAGCTTGCTGCCCGCGTCGGTGCCCACGAAGAGGATCTCCGTATCTTTGGTCACGCTGCCTTTGACGGTGGCGCCGAGGGCTTCGAGCTTCGCTTCCGCGTCCTTGCGTTTGACGGCCATCTTGCCCGTCACGCAGACGACCTTGCCGGCCACGCTCGAGACCGAATCGACGGCGAGCTTCTTCGCTCTTGCGACCTTCGCTGCCTTCTCGGCCTTCGCCTTCTCGATGACCTTCTTCTTGGCGTCGCCTCCGCCCCCCGCGAGGAGCGACATCAGTCCATCCTCATCGATGACGTCGATGCCCATCGACTCGGCCTTCGCGAGCTTGCTGCCCGCGTCGGTGCCGACGAAGAGAATCTCCGTGTCCTTGGTCACGCTGCCTTTGACGATGGCACCGAGCGCCTCCAGCTGACTCTCTGCCTCTTTGCGCTTGATGGCCATCTTGCCCGTCACGCAGACCGTCTTGCCTTTGATGTTCATGTTGGACTCGTTCCCCTCGTTTGGAAATTCTCGTGGCACAGCCGCGCCGACCTGGAGCGAGGCGCCATCGAGCTCCACCTCGTCCACCACGGTGAGCTCACCGCAGAGCCCCCGCTCCTGGTCGCGCGAGCCCGGAGTATACTTGCCGCGCTAGACGTAGAAACGGGGGACCCGCCGCGACACCGACGTGAAGATCTCATAGGGGATCGTCCCGCAGGCCTCGGCGACCTCTTCGACGCGGATCCGGGCGCCGCCCTGCTCGCCCAGGAGGACCGCCTCGTCGCCGATGGCCACGTCGGGGAGGTCGGTGACGTCGACACTGGTGAGGTCCATCGAGATGTTGCCGGCGATGGGGCAGCGCTGCCCTCGGATGAGCACGTGGCCCCGGTTCGACTGGAAGCGGACGAGGCCGTCGCCGTAGCCGACCGGGAGCGCCGCGATGCGGCTCGGGCGCTCGGCCCGGAAGGTGCCGCAGTAGCCGACGATCTCGCCGGGCTCGATGGTCTTCAGCGAGACGATCTCGGTGCGCAGGCGCATCGCGCCTTTCACGTCGACCGGCGCCGCCGCCGAGTCGTAGCCGGGGTGGCCCCAGAGCGCGCCGCCGGTGCGCACCAGGTCGTAGCGAGCGCGCGGGTGGCGAACGGTGGCCGCGCTGTTGGCCGCGTGGCACCAGCGCGGCTCGTGGCCCCGCGCACGAACGCGGGCGAGCGCGTCGTCGAAGGCGTCGAGCTGGCGGTGGGTGAGCGCGTCGTCGTCTTCCGCCGCTGCCAGATGCGTCATCACGCCGGCGATGGTCGCGCCCTGGACCGCGGCGAAGCCGTCGAGGAAGCGGTCGAGCTCGGCCATGGGGATCCCGAGGCGATGCATCCCGGTGTCGATCTTCAGGTGGACCTCGAAGGGCCCGTTCGCGGCCGCGGCGAAGCGCTCCACCTCCTCGAGCCGGTAGACGACCGGCGAGAGGCCCGCCGCGAGGACCGCCCCATGCGCGTCGCCGTAGACGCCGTTCATGACGAGGATCATTTGCTCCACCCCCGCCTCGCGGAGCTCGAGGCCCTCCTCGGCGAGCGCCACCCCGAAGCCGTGAACGCCCTCCTGGGCGAGGCGGAGAGCCACCGGCAGCACCCCATGGCCGTAGGCGTCGCACTTCACGACGGCGAGCACGGGCCGGTCCGCCAGCGCACGGGTCGCGTGGAAGTTGGCGGCGATCGCGTCGAGGTCGATCTCGGCGCGGGTCGGCCGCAGCGAGTCCTCGGCGCGATGAGCGCGAGCGCGGAGCACCAAGCTGGGATCGGAGCCCATGGCGGTGTCATACGCGCCCGGCTGGCCGCCGTCGATCCCCGGGCGCCAACACGCTGGCATCCCAGCGAGAGCCCGCGTAAAGAAGCATCGTGGCTGCTCGGAAGAAGAGCGCGAAGAAGAAGAGCGCGAAGTCCCGCACGAGCGGCGGCTCGACGGCGAAGAAGAGCGCCTCGAAGAAGGCCGCCTCGGGGAAGAAGAGCGCCAAGAAGCGCGCCTCGAAGAAGAGCGGCGGCAACCCCGGCGTCTGGTTGGTCGGCGTCGGCGTCGTCGGGCTGGGGGTCGTGGCCGCGCTCGCGCTCGGGCAGAGCGACGGCGAGGCAGAGGAGACCCAACCGGAGGTCGAAGAGGTGGAGACGGTGGAGGTCGTGGATCCGGGCGCGCCCGTGGTGCCGGTGGCCTACGACGTGGAGGTCGTCGCTCGGCATCCACACGACGACAGCGCCTTCACCCAGGGGCTCCTCTGGCACGAGGGCGAGCTCTACGAGAGCACTGGCTTGGTCGGCCGCTCGTCCATCCGCCGCTGGGACCTGAGCTCCGGACAGATCACGCAACGGACCGAGGTCCCGGACGTCTTCGCCGAAGGGCTCGAGCGGGTGGGCGACGAGCTCTTCCAGCTCACGTGGCGCGACGGCCTCCTCCTCGTCTACGACCGGGAGACCTTCGAGCTGAAGCGAGAGCTCGAGTACGAGGGTGAAGGCTGGGGTCTGTGCTTCGACGGAGAGCACCTGGTCATGAGCGACGGGAGCCACGAGCTCACCTTCCGCGACCCGGAGACCTTCGCGGTCGAGCGCCGCATCCAGGTGCGAAAGGTCGGCCGGCCGCTGCGCATGCTCAACGAGCTGGAGTGCGTCGACGGAGCCATCTGGGCCAATGTCTGGCAGCGGAACGACATCGTGAAGATCGACCCGGCGACCGGAAACGTGACCGCGACGGTCGACGCCTCCGGCCTGCTGACCTTCGCCGAGCGCCGCGGCGCCGACGTGCTCAACGGCATCGCGTGGATCCCGGAACGCGAGCGCTTCGTGATCACCGGCAAGCTCTGGCCGGCTGCGTTCGAGATCGACCTCGTCGAGCGCTGATCGACCGGGTCAGAGGTAGGGCTTCAGCCGTTCGCGCATGACCGCGATCGCTTCCGGGCTCTCGTCCACCAGGACGAAGGAGCGCTCGTTCCGCGCCGCCGCCTCGCCGGTGGTGCCGCTGCCGGCGAAGAAGTCGAGCACGGTGTCGCCCGGCTCGGAGTGCACCTTCACGATCCGCTCGAGGACGCCGAGGGGCTTCTGGGTCGGGTAGCCGGTCTTCTCCTTGCCGTTGGTGGGCACGATCGTGTGCCACCAGACGTCGGTCGGCGTCTTGCCCCGCTTGGCCTTCGCCTCGCTGACGAGCCCCGGCGCCATGTAGGGGATCCGGTCCATCGCGTCGTAGTCGAAGACGTAGTCCTTCGGGTCGCGCGCGTACCAGAGGATCACGTCGTGCTTCGCCGGCCAGCGCTTCTTGCTGCGCCCGCCGAAGTCGTAGGCCCAGACGATCTCGTTCATGAACGAGCTCCGCCCGAGGAGCTGATCGAGGGCGACCTTCACGTAGTGGCTCTCGCGCGGATCGACGTGGACGAAGAGGCTCGCGTCGGCGGTCGCGCAACGCAGGCTCGCTTCGATGCGAGCCATGAGCCAGCCGAGGTAGTCGTCCTTGCGGTCGCCGTAGCTCGCGCTCTCGACCACGCGCTCGGCGTAGCTCTTGCCGCCGAAGCCCTTGCGCGTGCCCTCGGCGCTGGCCGTCACCTTCACTCGACGCCGGCGCTGGACCTTGCCGGTGTTGAACGGAGGGTCGATGTAGATCAGCCGGGCGAGCTCGGCGGGCAGCGTCGGGAGGACCTCGAGGGCGTCTCCCTCGTGAAGGGCACCACTCACCGCTCGTCGTCCCAACGGAACTCGAAGTCGCAGCGTGCGGCGCCGCCGGCGAGGGTCTCGGTGCGGCTCAGGCGCAGCGGGGTCAGGCCCGCATGAAAGTAGGTCTCGTCCACGGCGCAGAACGCGGGCATGAGCGAAGCCGCCCCGATCCTCGGCGCCAGCTCGACGAAGAGGCAGCGATGCACGGTGTACACCGCCTCGTCGTCGCGGACCTCGACGGTCCCCTCGGCGTTGAAGAAGCGACCGAGCCGCTCCCGGACCTCGGTGGCGACGTCGCCGATGGTCCGAGGGTCGAGGTCGCCGAGGAGCGATCCGAGGAACGCCATCCCGCCGAGCTCGATGGCGGCGTGCGTCAGCGCCTCCGCGCGACCGACCGAGACGTGCCGCCGCAGTGCCCTCAGGAGGAGCGCAGCGGGACCGAGCTGGCGCCGCGTGAGCTCCTCGCGACGATCAGCCGGCGGACCGAGCCCATCGAAGGGCTCGCCGCGCGCCTGCGCCAGCGCGATCGCCCCAATCACCCGAGCGGTCGTCGGGACACCGAGCTCGCGACGGAGCAGTGCCAGGACTCCCTTGCCGGCGGCGGCCTCGCTGGTGCGGAGGGCCTGGCGGAGTCGACGATCGTCCCGGAGCTCGATCAGGAGCGCTTCTCGAGGACGCCGCGGAGCTTGCTGTCGAGGTCGTCGAGCTCGAAAGGCTTGTCGAGGAAGTCGTCGGCGCCATAGAGCGGCGAGGTCATCTCGTTGAGCCGCTCGCCGATGCCGGTGAGCATCAGCACGCCCGTGTCCGCGAGCGAGTCGTCCTCGCGCACCGCGCGACAGACTTCCCAGCCGCTCATGCCCGGCATCATGACGTCGAGCACGATCAGGTCGGGCTTCTCGCGCTTGGCCACCTTCAGGGCCTCTTCGCCATCCGACGCCTCGAGCACGGTCGCGCCCATCGAGCGCACGTGCCGGGTCACCAGCGAGAGAATCTCCAAATCGTCGTCCGCACAGAGGACGGTCTTGCCATCGAGGTCGGCCATCGCGTTTCCGGCGGCATCCTCCGCCAACCCGGGCCGAGATGTCAACGCGCTTCAAGGACAAACGGTGGCCTCGCTGCCCCTTCGGGGGGGAGAACTCGCGCCATTGCTGCGGCTCTGGGGCCATGGTAGAGCCCTCCGGATGGCATCCCTGCGCGCGATCGGGCTCATGCTCGCCCTGGCGGCCGCCGGCCCTCTTGCGGCCGGCTGTGGCGACGACGACGAGAGCACGGACGATGACGAGACCGCCGAGGCCGCGCCCCGGCACGGTCTGACCGCCGAGCAGGCCAGCCAGGTCCTGGCCAAGATCGGCGACGAGACCATCACGGTCGGGGAATTCGCTGAGCGGCTGGCCGACCAGTCCCCGTACCTGCGGGCCCGCTACAACAGCCCCGAGCGCCGTCGGGAGTTCCTCGAGAACATGATCCGCTTCGAGCTCCTCGCGCAGGAGGCCGAGCGCCGCGGGCTGGACGAGCTGCCGGAGGTCCAGAAGCTCCGCAATCAGATGATGATCCAGCAGCTCATGCGTGAGCAGTTCGAGGATCGCATCCAGCTCGACGACGTCACCGACGCCGAGGTCGAGGCCTACTACGAGGAACACAGCGACGAGTTCCACAAGCCCGAGCAGGTCCGCGCGAGCCACATCCGGTTCACCGACCGCGCGAAGGCGCAGCGCGTCCTCGGTCAGATCCAGGCCCGCCCGGACGACGTGGACCTCTTCCGCCGCCTCACCGAAGAGAACAACACCGACGAGGAGACCCAGGGCGCCCGCCGTGGCGATCTGCGCTTCTTCTCGCAGGACGGAGCCCGCGGTGACGACCAGGGCCCCGTGCCGGCCCCGGTGGCGGCGGCCGCCTTCGGCCTCGAGCGCATCGGCGCCGTGCACCCGGAGCTCGTCGAGGTCGACGGCGCGTTCCACATCGTGAAGCTCACCGGCCGCCGCGCGGCCCTCCACCGCACCCTCGAGGAGGCCAGCCGACCCATCCGCAACCGCATCTGGCGCGAGAAGCGCGAGAACGCGGTCGAGGAGCTCGTCGCCCGTCTGCGCCGCGAGGCGAATGTCGAGGAGAACCCGAGCGTTCTGGCCAACGTGCGGATCGACATCCCCGAGGACCTCGGCGAGCTGCCGAGCGGCGACCCCCACGCCGCCATTCACGGCGCCCAGCAGGGAGGCGCCCAGTGAGGGCGACCGCCGTCCTGCTCGCGCTCGCCGCGCTGGTCGTCGCGCCCGCGCGCGCCGACGTGATCGAGCAGGTCGTGGCCACGGTGAACGACGAGGCCATCTTCCTGAGCGACCTCCGCCGCCAGGCGGTCCCCTTCCTGCCGCGCGTGATGTCCGCGCCGACCCAGGAAGAGCGGATGACCGGTCTGCGAGCGCTCTACCAGGAGATCCTGACGAAGCTCATCGACCAGGAGCTCATCGAGCAGGCGGCCCGCGAGATGCAGGTGCGCGTCACCAGCCGTGACGTCGACCGCGCCGTGCTCAACGTCATCCGCCAGAACGGCCTCAGTGAGGAGGAGTTCTGGGAGGCGGTCCGCGGCCAGGGCTTCACCCAGGCGCAGTACCGCGCCGACGTCCAGAAGCAGCTGCTGCGTCTCAAGGTGCTCAACCAGCGGGTCCGCGGCCGGGTGAACATCACCGAGGCCGACGTCCGCCGCCGCTACGAGCAGCGCCTCCGGCAGGCGAACCGCTCCGTTCGCTTCCGCACCTCGCACCTGTATCTCTCGTTGCCCGAGGGAGCGAGCGCGACCGACGTCCGCAGCGTGCGCGAGGAAGCCGAGGAGATCCGCGAGGAGCTCACCGCCGAGAACTTCGCCGACATGATCCGTGAATACGGCGGCGGCGAGCTGGGCTGGCTCAGCCAGGGCGACCTGCCCGAGGATCTCGAGCAGGAGCTGCTCACCCTCGAGGACCAGGAGATCAGCGACCCGGTCCAGGGCGAGCGCGGCTTCCACATCTTCTTCCTGCACGAGCGCGAGCGCGGCGGTTCCGACCTGCCCGAGTTCGACGCCGTGAAGGAGCAGCTCTATCAGCAGATGATGGAGCGGGCGATGGTGCGGCAGGAAGAGACCTTCCTCCGCGAGCTCCGCCGCGACGCGATCATCACCCGCAAGGAGCTGTGACCCGCGAGCGAGGGCTGTGGCTGCTCGCCGTGGTCCTGCTGCTGGGGATGGCCGGCGTGACGCTCGCGCAGCCGAGCGCCCGAGTGCTCACCACCTTCACCGCGCCGACCCAGGTCGCGGGCCGCGAGCGGCTGACGCACGCGGTGCGCTACTCGAGCTTCCGTCTGGGGGCGCGCTCGACGGTCCAGGTCGGCGTCCGCGGTGACCACGGGGGCGTGCTCGTCTCACTGGTGGACGACCGTGACCGCGTCCGAGAGGTCCGTGTCGCGGAGGGCGAGTCGGTGGCCCGCTTCGGAGCGGTCGAGCCCGGCACCTACGCGCTCCGGGCCTTGGCCGCGCCGGCCGAGCCCCCGGCAGCGACGGACTCGGTCACCATCCGAGCCGCCACCGGAGGGCGCCCCTGGGCGCTCTTCGCGGCCGCCGCGCTGCTGATCCTGGCGCCGCCGCTCGTGGTCGCTGCGCGGAAACGCAGCGCGACACGCGACGGCGGGGCCACAAATCGGTAGTCTCCGCGCATGCTCCAGTGGGACCACATTCTGCAGGGCTTGCTCGCCACCGTCGTCTTCACGGTGATCGGCCTGATCTTCTTCGGCATCACGTTCTTCCTGATCACCAAGCTCGCGCCCTTCTCGGTGAAGAAGGAGATCGAGGAAGACCAGAACGTCGCGCTCGGCATCGTCATCGGCGCGATGATCATCGGTGTGGCGATGATCGTCTCTGCGTCGCTCCACGGCTGACGTGACGAGCCAGCCGCCCGACGGCGCACCGGAGGAGCGCGCGCACGTCCCGGCGGCGGTGCTCTACCTGACCGTCTTCGTCGTCGCGACCTCCGGGCTGGTCTACGAGCTGCTCGCCGGAACGCTCGCCAGCTACGTGCTGGGCGACTCGGTCTTCCAGTTCTCGACCACCATCGGCACCTACCTCTTCGCGATGGGCATCGGGAGCTTCCTCTCCCGCTACGTGAAGGAGGACGTCGCCGAGCGCTTCCTGCAGATCGAGCTCGGCGCCGCGCTGGCCGGCGGCCTCTCGGCGCCGATCCTCTTCCTCGGGTTCGCGTACGCCGACGTCTTCGCCATCGTCCTCTACGGGATGGTGGTGCTGATCGGCATCCTCGTCGGCCTCGAGGTCCCGCTGCTCATGCGCATCCTCAAGGAGCGCCTCGAGCTCAGCGAGCTCGTCGCGCGTGTGCTGACCTTCGACTACATCGGCGCGCTCGTCGGCTCGGTGCTCTTCGCGGTCGTGTTGGTGCCGGAGCTCGGCCTCAACCGGACCTCGCTGCTCTTCGGGATGCTCAACGCGGTCGTGGCGCTGGTGGGCACGCGCGCGCTCCGTGACTTGGTCTCCACCCGCGCTCGGAACACCATCGCCGGCGTCGCGGTGATCGTGCTGATCGGGCTCGGCGCCGCCTTCGCGATGGCCGACCGGTTGGTGATCCCCGCGGAGCAGGAGCTCTACGCCGAGACCATCGTGCTGGTGAAGCAGTCGCCTCACCAGCGCATCGTGTTGACCCAGGGACGCGGCGGCGTGCAGCTCTTCCTGGACGGCAACCTGCAGTTCGCCGAGGTCGACGAGTACCGCTACCACGAGGCGCTGGTGCACCCGGCGTTCGCCGCCACGCCGAACCCGCGGCGCGTGCTGGTCCTCGGTGGCGGCGACGGCCTCGCGCTCCGCGAGATCTTCAGGCACCCCTCGGTCGAGGCGGTGACCATGGTCGAGCTCGACGCAGTGATGACCGAGCTCGCCGCGACCCACGCCTCGTTCCGCCGCCTGAACCGCAACGCCTTCGCCGACCCGCGGCTCACGCTCGTCCACGACGACGCGATGGTCTGGCTCGACGAGCACGACGACGAGCGCTTCGACGTCATCGTGGTCGACTTCCCGGACCCGCGCTCCTTCAGCCTCGGCAAGCTCTACACCGGCCGCTTCTACGCGCTCGCCGCGCGAGCGCTCACCGAGGACGGCACCCTCGTGGTCCAGAGCACCTCGCCGCTCTACGCGCGGCGGAGCTTCTGGTGCATCGACGCGACCATTCGCGCCGCCGGGCTGCACACCGTGCCCTTCCACGCGACCGTGCCGAGCTTCGGCGAGTGGGGCTACGTGCTCGCCAAGGCTCGGCCCTTCGATCCCCCCGAGCACCTCACGCTCGAAGACCTGCGCTTCCTGAACGACGAGGCGCTCGGCCACCTCTTCGTGTTCCCGAACGACATGGCGCGCCCGGCCGATCCGCCGCCACCGAACCGCCTCGACGACCAACGTCTCGTCCGCCTCTACGAGGAGGAGTGGAGCCGGCTGTGAAGCGGCGCGACCTGCTGCGCGCCCTGCTCGGTGCTCCAACGCTGCTCGCCTGCGAGGGTCGGGAACCTCCCCCGCCGCTGGCGGTGCGCATGAGCGGCGCGAACCACGAGCGCGGACACCGCTTCGTCCGTGACGCGGATGACGAAGGGTGGGCCGACGCCCCGATGGAGCGAGTGCCGGTCGTGGTGGTCGGCGGTGGGCCCGCCGGTCTGAGCGCCGGCTGGTGGCTCGCGCGGCACGGCGCCGACTTCCGACTCTTCGAGCTCGAGGATGCCGTCGGCGGGACCTCGCGCAGCGGCGAAAGCGACGTGAGCGCCTACCCGCTCGGCGCGCACTACCTGCCGATGCCCGGCGCGGACGCGATCGAGCTGCGCGCGCTCCTGACCGAGATGGGCGTGCTCGACGCCGAGGGCCAACCGAGCGCGACCGCCACGGTGCGGGAACCGGACGAGCGAGTCTTCTACCGCGGCTACTGGTACCCGGGGCTCTACCCCTACGCCGGCGCGAGCGAGCACGACCTGGCCCAGCTCGCGCGCTTCGAGCGGCTGCTGGACCACTACGCCGCTCTGCGCGACGGCAACGGCAAGCGCGCCTTCGCGCTCCCGCTCGCGCGTTCCTCGATGGACGCCGACCTGATCGCGCTCGACCGCGAGAGCGCCGCGGCGTTTCTCGACCGCAAGGGCTTCACCTCGCCTCGGCTCCGCTGGCTCTGCGACTACGCGTGCCGCGACGACTACGGGCTGGCGCTCGACGACACCAGCGCGTGGGCCCTGCTCTTCTACTGGGTCAGCCGAATGGAGGGCCCCGGCAGCGAGACCGCGCCGATCCTCACCTGGCCAGACGGCAACGGCGCGCTGGTCGCGCACCTTCGCGCGGCCGTCGGGAGCCGAGCGCGCACCGGTCGCGTCGTGAGCGGGGTGACTCCGAGCGATGAGGGCGTGGAGTTGCGCACCTTCGACGCCGACGGGTCGCAGTCCCGGATCCTGGCCGAACGGTGCATCCTCGCGGTGCCCGACTTCGTGCGCGCACGCCTACTGCCCGGCTCGGTGGAGCCGTCGCCCTACTCGTCCTGGCTGGCGAGCAACCTGCACCTGAGCGGTCGGCCCGACGCGCTGGGGTGCGAGCCCGCCTGGGACAACGTGCTCTACGAGAGTCGCTCGCTCGGCTACGTGAGCGCCACCCATCAGCGCGGGCGCGATTTCGGCCCGACCGTCTGGACGCACTACCTGCCCTTGCTGGACGACGACGCCCGACAGGCGCTCCTCGATGCACGGCCGGCCGGTCTCGCCGACGCGGTCGTGAGCGACGTGGAGCGCGCCCACCCCACCCTGCGAGCGGACCTCGAGCGCGTCGAGCTCTGGCGCTGGGGCCACGCGATGGTCGCGCCGCGTCCCGGGTTCCTCGAGGGCGGGACGCGGCTCGCGCGACGGAGCGCCGTCATCGGCGGCCGAGTGCACCCGGCCCACACCGACGTGAGCGGCGTGGCCCTCTTCGAGGAGGCCTTCTTCCACGGCACGCGCGCGGCGGCCGAGGTACTGGAGGCGATGCGTGAGGCGCCCGCGTGAAGGTGTTCGCCGACGAAGGGCCGTGGCTCTTCGGTCGCCGAACGGACCTCGCGGCCTTCGGCGGCAGCGCCCTCCTCGCGTTCGCGCTCCTCGGTGTCGGGGCGGGGCTCGGCATTCTCGAGGCCGACGCGCCGGACTGGGTGTGGCTCGGGGCGGTGCTCGCGGTGGACGTCGCGCACGTCTGGTCGACGCTCTTCCGCGTCTATCTCGACGGGACGGAGGTGCGACGACGCCCGCTCCTCTACGTGGGCGCGCCGGCCGCGCTCTACGGGCTCGGCGTACTGCTCTACGCGTTCGGCAGCGCGGTCTTCTGGACGGTGGTGGCCTACCTGGCGGTCTTCCACTTCGTCCGCCAGCAGGTGGGCTGGGTGCGGCTCTACCATCGCCGCGAGCGAACCTCGGGTCGCCGCGAGGACCGCTGGCTCGACGAGCTCGCGACCTACGCCGCGACCGTCTGGCCTCTCGTGTGGTGGCATGGTCACCTCCCGCGGAGCTTCCACTGGATGCTCGACGGCGACTTCGTCGTCGGCCTCTCGGCGGACGTCGCCGCGTGGACCTTCCCGGCCTACGTCGGCGTGCTCGCGCTCTGGTTGCTGCGCCAGCTCGTTCGCTGGCGCTCCGATGCACCGCCGAGCCCCGGCAAGGTGCTGCTCGTGCTGACCACCGCCGCGTGTTGGTACGTCGGCATCGTCGCGCTCGACGGGGACTTCGCGTTCACCGTCACCAACGTGCTGATCCACGGTGTGCCCTACCTGGTGCTCACCTACCGTTACGGTCGCGCCCGCGCCGAGCACGAGCCGCGGGCTCGAACGCTGAGGCGCGTCCTCGGCGGCGGCGTGCTGGCGTTCCTCGCGCTCGTGGTCCTGCTGGCGGCGCTCGAAGAGACCCTCTGGGACCGCTACGTCTGGCACGACCGGGAGCACCTCTTCGGAAGTGGCGGCTCGCTGGAGTCCTTCGCGCTCGCGCTCCTGGTCCCCGCGCTCGCGCTACCCCAGCTCACCCACTACCTGCTGGATGGCTTCGTCTGGCGGCGCGGCGGGATGCCGCCGGCTCACCGGCAGACGTAGTCGCGGGCTCGGCCTTCACGCACCTCGAAGGTGTCCGTCCGCCACCCGCCGTCGACCGTGGGGTCGAAGATCTCCACGACGTACTCGCCCGGATCGAGCGTCATGCTCATCTCGGCGCCCGGGAGCATCTCGGCCCCCTGGAACTTGCACCGTTGCTCGACGCGGAAGTGGACGCGGTTGCCCCCACTACCCATCAGCGCCTCGAGTCCGACTCCGATGAGGAGCGCGACGGCAGGCACCAGCAGGACGAGGTAGAGCGACCACTTCTTCGGCGGGGTGGCTGCGCTCGTCGAAGCGCCGCCACCGATGGTGACCGGCCGGGTCTCCGGCTTCAGCCCGGTCGCTTCTCGCAGCCGCTCGGCCAGATCCTCGTGCACCTCGCTGCCCGGAAGCGCCGCGCTCGTGAGCTCTCGCGGCGATCCGTCGCGATAGTCCAGGCGCAACTTGCCCCCCGGGTCGCCTTGCTGACCGCGACCGTGCTTCGTTCGCTTGATGTGCGTGTGCTCGACCGCGACGCCCTCGAGCCCTGCGAGCGGGTGCACGCGCTGGCTCCGGAAGAGCCCGAAACGTCTGGCCCGCACCACGATCTGGTCTCTCGCCGCGTCGACGACCACCTCGATCCGCCCAGAGGTCCGCCAGAGCGAACGGCCGATGAAGAAGCACCAGAGCCAGCAGAGCAGGCCGACGACGAACCCGATCCTGGCACCGTCCTGCTCCAGCACCTCGATGTGGGTCTGGTTCGGTTCGTCGATGAACGTGCGGAGCCGGTGGAAGTGGGCCACGGCTTCGGCGCGGGAGCCGCGGAGGACGGCGGTCGGTTGACCGACCGAGTCGAAGATGTCCGTACGGCCCATCTCTTTGCCCCGGTCACCCGTGTAGGGAGAGAACTCGACCGAGCTGAGCTGCGGACCTTCGAAGGTTCGGGAGAACCGCTGCCACAGGAGGGAGGTCTCCTCGATGCAGCGCACTTGGCGGGCCGGTCGCTCGCAACGGAAGGTCTTGCGATAGGTCGCGCCCACCAGGGCGCCGAGCCCGAAGAGCCCGATGATGACGAAGAAGAGGATCTCGGACTTCGACGTCGGGAAGCGGCCGTAGGGGATCGTCGTCGGCTCGGGCGGGCTCGGATCACGGTACCCCATGCCCTCGCGAAGCTAGCAAGGAGGCACCGGTCCCGCATCACATCGAACCGGACCCCCGGGCGGAGGCTCGACGGCTACAGCCCGAGATGGGCTCGGAGTTGCTCGGCGAGGGTCTCATGAACCTCGACTCCCGGCAGCAGGGTCGGGCTGAGCTGCCTGCGCCGGCCGTCTTCGTATACGAGCCACAGGCGGCCGGCCGGCTCGCCCGGACTTCCGTTCGCGTGGTGCGCCCGGCGCAGGTAGCCGTGCTCGACCTTCACTCGGGACAACCCCGCGGTGGGGTGGATCGTTCTCGCCCGGAAGAAGCGGAGGCGAGTCGCACACAGCCGGAGCTCGCCTCGCACCGAGTCCTCCTCGACCACGAAGCGCCCTGCCGTTCGGATGGTCGCTCGGAGCATGATGACCAACCAGAAGAGCGCGAGCCCGCTGGCGAGCAGCCCGACCAGGATCCCTGGTCGACGCTCGGTCGACAGCCGGGATCGGTCCGGCTCGTCCAGGAAGGCGACCAAGCGAGGGTCCGCCCCCTCGACCGAGCCGAGCTTCTCCCCGTCGACGAAGGTCTGCGCGTCCGTGGTCACCCCGAGCCAGGACGAGCTCTCCTCGCAGCGAACGTTCGCTTCGTGGCGTTCGCAATGGAAGTGCTCGACATGGGTCGTGGCGAGGAGGACTCCCCCGACGATGGCGAGCGAGATGGCGAGCCCAGCGCGGAGCTCACTTCGGCTGGTGGGGAAGCGGCCGTAGGGGATGGTCGTCGGCTCGGGCGGGCTCGGATCGCGGTACCCCATGCGCCATCGAACCTAACAAGGAGGCACCGGCCCCGCACCACATCCGACCGGTGGCGCGGACCCCTCCGCAGATGGCGAACGCCGGCTCGTCGCCCCGGCTCTATGCTCTCGGCCATGATGGCTTGGCGATGGTCGGTGGCGTTCGTGCTCCTGGTGGCCTGCGGTGACGACGTCCGCGAGGACCCGGACGCTCGTGTGGACACGAGCTGCGAGGGTGGGTGCACCACGCCGCCGGAGTCCTTCTGCCCTGGCGACGGGACGATGGCGATCTTCGAGAGTCCGGGCACCTGCAACGGGGGGACCTGCGAGTACCTGCGGGTCGCCATCCCCTGCCCGATGTGTCCGGTCTGCGATCCCTGTGAGGGCGTGGTCTGCGACACCGCGCCTCCGCCCGACTGCGACGGCGACGCGGTGCGGAGCTATGCGGCGCCCGGCACGTGCGCCGACGGGAGCTGTGAGTACCCGGCGACCACGGCGCCGTGCCCCGACGGCTGCGCCGATGGGGCCTGCCTCTAGCGCGTGACTAGAGCCCCATCTGCTTGGCGATGATCACCTTCATGATCTCGTTGGTGCCGGCGTAGATGCGCTGCACTCGCGCGTCCATGTAGGCGCGGCTGATCGGGTACTCGAGCATGTAGCCGTAGCCGCCGTAGAACTGCAGGCAGGTGTCGACCACGCGACCCAGCATCTCGGAGTGCCAGAGCTTCGACATCGAGCACTCCTTCACCAGGTAGTCGCCCGCAACGTGCCCCTTCAGCACCGCGTCGAGGAAGGCCTGACCGACCTCCACCTCGGTGGCGACCTCGGCCATCTTGAACTGCGTGTTCTGGAACTTGCCGATGGGTCGCCCGAACGCCTCGCGCTCCTTCACGTAGACCATGGCGTCGTCGAGCACCTGCCGCGCGCCGGCCTGCGCCGCGACGCCGACCACCAGCCGCTCCTGCTGGAGCTTCTTCATCAGCATCAGGAAGCCGCCGCCCTCCATGCCGAGGAGATTCTCGGCGGGCACGCGACAGCCGTCGAAGGAGAGCTCCGCGGTGTCCTGTGAGGCCATGCCCATCTTCTTCAAGCGCTGACCCTTGATGAAGCCCTTGCGGTCGGCCTCCACCACGAAGAGGGAGATCGACTGGTGCGGGTTCGCATCGGGTCCGCCGGTCTTCGCGGCGACGATGCAGAGGTCACAGAGCGCGCCGTTCGAGATGAACGTCTTGGATCCGTCGAGGACGTACTCGTCACCTTCCTTCCGCGCCGTGGTGCGGATCGCGGCGAGGTCCGAGCCGGTGCCGGGCTCGGTCATGGCGATGGCGGTGATCAGCTCGCCACTCGCGCAGCCGGGGAGCCAGCGCTTCTTCTGCTCGTCGCTGCCGAACTCGTGAATGTAGGGGACCACGATGTCCGAGTGGAGGCTGACCGCGAAGCCCGACTCGTAGACCTTCGCCAGCTCCTCGATGACCACCACCGAGTGCAGGAAGTCACCGCCGGGGCCGCCGTGCTCCTCCTCGAGCCAGGGGCAGAGGAAACCCTGCTCACCGGCCTTTCGCCAGACCTCGCGGGGGACGATGCCCTCCTCGCGCCAGGTCTCCTGGTAGGGGACCACCTCGCTCTGGAGCCAGCGGGCGAGGGCATCACGGAAGATCTGGTGTTCTTCACCGAAGAGGTCACGCTTCATGAGCACACTGAATCACCATTCACCCGACGGAGCAAGGGGTGGGATGGGTTCGGCGGCCGTCGTGCGTCGAGACCCAATCGAACGCCGATTCGTGGCCCCGAGCGGGCGTGCGGGGTATCTCCGGAGCAAGACGTGACCGACGAGAAGGCCAAGGAGTGGGGGCAGATCACCCGCCGCGCGGGAGTGGTGGCCGCAGGGACGCTGAGCTCGCGCATCCTCGGCCTGGTCCGCGACGCGGTCATCGCCGGCACCTTCGCCGTCGCGGCGACGGACGCCTTCTGGCTCGCGTTCACGATCCCCAACGCGCTGCGCGTGGTGCTCGGCGAAGGCGCGGTGAGCGGCGCCTTCGTGCCGGTGCTGACCGATGTCCGCGAGAAGGAGGGCGAAGAGGCGGGCAAGGTCTTCTACGCCCGCCTCTCCGGGACGATGCTCCTGCTCCTCGCGCTCGTGTGCACACTCGGCGTGGTGGCCGCGCCGGGACTGGTCGCGCTCTACGCCTCGGGCTTTCGCGACGACCCGGAGCTCTGGAACACGACCGTCCTGCTCTCCCGGATCGTCTTCCCCTACATCGGGCTGATGGGCACCGCCGCGCTGATCACCGGCGCGCTCCACGCCGCCAAGCGCTTCGTCGCGCCCTCCTTCGCGCCCGCGCTCCTCAACGTGGCGTTCATCGGCGCCGCGTTCGGGCTGCTCCCGCTCATGGACCGGTTCGGCTTCCCGGGCGTGGTGGCGCTCGGCATCGGCGCGCTGCTCGGTGGTCTGCTGCAGCTGGTCGCCCAGCTCCCCTCGCTCCGTCGCGCGGGCTACCTGGTGCGCCCGCGTCTCGGGTTGAAGGACCCGCACGTCCGCCGTGCGTTCCTGCTGCTGGTGCCGCTCCTCGCCGGGCTCGGCGTCTACCAGCTCAACATCATCGCCTCGCGCCAGCTCTCGTCGTACCTGCCGGAAGGCGCGATCAGCTACCTCTTCTACGCTCAGCGGCTGGTCGAGATGCCGCAGGGGATGTTCGCCTTGGCGATCGGCACCGCCGCCCTGCCCTCCCTCGCCGAGCACGCGAGTCGCGGAGACCTCGACCGGGCCAAGGAGCTCTTCCGCCAGGCGCTCCGTCTCTCGCTCTTCGTGGCGCTGCCCTCGGCCGTGGCCCTCGCGCTCCTCGCCGAGCCCACGGTCGCCGTGCTCTTCGGCCGCGGTCGCTTCGACGCGCACTCGATCGCGGAGACCTCCCGCGCGCTCGTCCTCCTCGCCGCCTTCATCTGGGCGGTCGCCTCGGTGCGGACCATCGTGCCGATGTTCCATGCGCTGGGCGACACCCGCTCGCCGGTGAAGGCCAGCGCGGTGAACCTGCTGGTCTTCTTCTCGGTCGCGCTCGCCACGATGGGCCCGATGGAGCACGCGGGGCTCGCGCTGGCGATCGGGCTGGCCGCGAGCTTCCAGCTCCTGGCGCTGATCGTGATGCTCCGTCGAAAGGTCGGCCGGCTCGGGCTGCGCTCGGTGGCGTCGTCGTCGCTCCGCTCGACGGCGGCTTCCGGGGCGATGAGCGTGCCCATCTACCTGGTCACCCGCCTCGGCCACTGGAGCGAGGGAGCGACCGTCGCCAACACGGGGATCTACGTGGGCGCCGTGGTCGCAGGCGCGATCGTCTACGTGCTCGTGGGGTGGCTGGTCGGCTCGCCCGAGCTCGTCACCGTGCTGAACACGCTCCGCCGCCGTGCGGGGCGGTCACGCGGCTGATAGAGCGGCCGGATGGAGATCACCATCCGCGACGCCCGCTTCCTGGCCTCGGCCACGGATCTCGATCGGCTCCCGCCGCCGGTCGTCGCGGAGATCGCCTTCGCCGGGCGGAGCAACGTCGGCAAGTCGAGCCTCATCAACTCGCTGGTCCAGCGAAAGAAGCTGGTCCGCACCAGCAACACCCCCGGGGCGACCCGCGGCGTGAACATCTTCCGGGTCGACCTGCGGGTCCAGGAGGACGAAGGTGAGCCACGCCTCGCGGAGATCGACTTCGTGGATCTGCCCGGGTACGGCTTTGCGAAACGCAGCAAGGCCGAGCGCCGCTCCTGGGGCCCCCTGATCGAGGGGTTCCTCTCGCAGCGCCCGGGCCTGCGCGCCGTGGTGGTGATCGTCGACGTCCGCCGAGGTCTCGAGGACGACGACGCGGAGCTCTTGACCTACCTCCAGGCCATCGGCCGCCCGGCGATCCTGATCGCGACCAAGACGGACAAACTGCCGAAGAACAAGCGGAAGCTCGCCATCGAGGCTGTGGGACGCGAACATCGCCTGCGGGCCATGGGCTACAGCTCGGAGACGGGGGAAGGCCGAGACAAGCTCCTCCGGCGGCTGCTGCGCATCGCTCACGTCGCCGGTGACGAGACCATGACTCCCGACTGACGGGGGGTGTGGCGATCTTGCGCGCCACTTGGGCGCAGTGTGGCCAATGGCGACGCAGGCCCTCGCGGGGGGCGCGTACACGATGGCATCCCCCTTGCGTTGCAGAGGGCCATGCTCCTCATGGATTCCCTCCGCGACACCTTCCGTGACAGCCACGAAGCGGCCGACCAGCTGGCCGAGAGCCTCCGAGAGCACGTGGACGAGACCGCTGCGGTCGTGGCGCTCGGCGCTGGGAGCACCGAGCTCGCGGACGTCGTCGCCGAGCGGCTCGGCATGGATCGGCTGCGGAAGGGTCGGGTCCCCCGAACGGTGGTGATCGTGGCCGAGCGCATCCGGCGGATCGCGCCGCTGGACGCTCTGATCGCGCGGCTCCTCCATGCCGGGGCCGAGCGCCTCGTCATCGCCACGCCCCTGGCGGAGTCGGGCGCCGCCTACCAGGTCGACGACCGCGCCGACGCCTTCGTTTGCCTGCGCCGAACGGCCCAGCTCGGTCGAATCGGCGCCTGGTACGACCACTGGACCTTCGGCCGCGGTCGTCCCTCGGCGCGTGTGGTGCCGATCCGCAAGTCGCTCCGCGCCGTGGTCTAGCCGGGCCTCAGCGCGGATACCAGGGGTGCCGCGGCCCCTGGTCGCGGCAGGTCGGCCGATCGGCCGGCGCGCAGTAGATGCGCACGTGGAAGTGGTTCGCGTGCTGGTGACCGGTCGCCGGCTGGACCATCACGCGCTCGGCGCGCTCGAGCACGGACGCCGGCGCACCGCGTCGACGACCTTCGCGCAGCAGCCGCTGCTTGAGGTGACGCGCGACGAACGCGTACTGCACGCGCGCGTCGCCATCGGCGACGAGCTTCGCGATCAGCTCCCAGTTCCGCGCGTCGTCGAAGGTGAGCCCCTCGTTCGGTGCCAGCCCTCGACCGTTCGCGTCGAAGGCCGCGAACGCACCCGGCGGGTAGGGGTCGCCGCGACCGTCGAGCATGTAGAACGCGATGTCGACGTCCCGACCGTTCTGGTGCGAGGCGTGACCCGGGAGGCGACCGCCCTCCTCGGCGGAGAGCTCACCCACCGAGAGCTTCGCTCCCGGGAGTCGCCGCTCGACGCGATAGGCCGCGCGCTCGATGAGCTGGACGAGCTCCCAGGTGCCGTAGAAGTTCCCGTTCGGCGCGTACTCGGTGACCCGCCGAACGTAGCGTGACTCGCGCAGCTCGACCGCGCGGCGCAATCGGCCGTCGAAAGGCAGCCCGACCGAGCGGCTGCCGTGCGGCAGTCGACGGGCTCCCGGACCGCGAGTGACGTCGCGGGGGTTCGCACCGGCGCCGGGGGCCAGCGCTCCGAGCACGAGGGCGAGCGAGAGGATCCCGAGGAACGGTCGCATGTCTCGCCGGTAACCCACCGGCGATCGAGTGGGCAACTTTCTGGCCACCCCGAGCACTCCGTGATGGCGCCGCCGACCGGACGAACGAAGGCCCGACGGGTACACTCCGGGCGACCGCGATGCCCCGACCAATGACCCACCGAGCGCTCTGTCTCCTGCTCGCCCTGTCCGCCTGCGGAGGGAACGAAGAGCCGCCGCCGGATCCCGACGACGACACCAGCGGCGCAGAGACCGTGGAGCCCGACGAAGTCGACGCGCCAGCGCCGACGCGCGCGCTCACGCCGGACGCCACCTATGGAGACCTCGTCGACGCCGCGCAGGCGCTCGATGGCGCGAGCGCCGCGGACTCCGACGAAGGATGCCTGCTCGCACCGGAGCGCCTGAGCGCGGATCTCGCCCTGCCCCTGCGCCCGCTGCCCGACCCGATCCCGAGTCTCTCGCGCGCGCTCGCTCGTCATCGGGGCCCGATGCGCGTGCTCAGCCGCTGGGGTCAGCGCGGCGCCGGCCGACGCGCGGTGGCCATCTTCACCATGACCCCGCGAACGGACGGAGAAGCGATGCTGCTCTTCGCGAGCGATGACGGCGTGCGCCTCCGCGCGACCGGCGGCGACTCGGGCGGCAGCGAGCCCTTCCCCGTCTCGGAGCTCGGCAATCGCGTGGTGGCGGCGCGAGCCACCGCGAGCGGTCCGATCGTACTCGTCGCGGATGCCGGCACGCCGCTCGTCCGCGTGCGCTCGCTGCTCGCGGCGCTCCCGAGCGACGCCGTCGTCGCCCTCGGCGTGTTGCTCCCCGAAGACACACGCCTACCCGAGCCGCTCGTCGCTGCCGACGAGAGCGACGCTGGCCTGTGCGCCGATGGTCTCCCCGCCACCGAAGAGGCCGAAGGCCAGTTCGACCTCGAGGCGTCGCGCTCGGCGCTCGCCGAGCTGCAAGCGCAGGTCACCCGCTGCAACGACTACCGCTCCGGCACGGGCGCCGACGAGGGCACGATCACCGTCGCGCTTCGCATCGCCGCCGGCGGCGCGGTCGGCGGCGTCTGCGCCACCGACGACTCCGTCGGAGACCCGGCGCTGCGCGCGTGCACCCTCGGCGCGATCCGCGAGGTGCGCTTCCCCGATCCGGGCGGCGTCGTCGACCTGGCGATCCCCTTCCGCTTCCAGCCGAGCGCTCTGGGCCGCCAGACCCCGCTCTGCCGGCACTAACGGCCCGCCACGAGAAGCAGGTAGGGGCGAAGGTCGAAGACGATCGCCACGCCCCTCGACTGCATGACGCGCACTGAGCGCACGCCTCGAATCGTCTGACCGCAGCTCTCCGGATCCCTGGCGATCGAACGAGCGATCTCGGCGATCTGATCGTGGTCGCGTGCCTCGGCCGCTGCGGCGAGACTCGGCGCGGCCCACACCCGATCCGGCGCGCCTTCGATGATCATGGAGAGGGGCACACCGCCGCCGAGCAGCGTGGACTCCATCGCCGCGACGATCGCATCGACCCCCTTCGAGACGACCGGAGGCACGTTTGGTTCGATCACGGTCGACGAGGTCCGATGCGTCGCCAAAATCTTGGCGAGCCGCTCGGCCGAGCTCCGATCGCCCTTCGTGAGGTCGACGGGGAGCTCGTTCAGCAGGTCGGCCACCTCGGGAAACGGAAGGTGGTGAGCTCGCAGCGCCTGCACGGTTCCCTCGTAGTCGCCCACCTCGGTGATGCGCACCACGTACTGTTCGCGAGCATTTTCCAGCAGGCGCTTCGTCGCGAGGTGCTGTCGTCGACGCAGGTGATGCGGGCTCCACGGGACGTCGCCGAGGTAGACCCCGGGGAGAGCGCCGAGATCTCCTGTCGGTACGCTACCGACCACGAGGGTCGCGCGGTCCAGCTTCTCGATGCCCGCGTCCGCTGCCCGGTCGATGAGCTCGTCCGCGAAGGCCGCCGAACCAGGAAGGCCAGCCAGATACAGGCGCGCCGGCATCGGCCCGCCAGGCACCTCGCGAACGTCCAAGTCGTCCGGCAGCCGATCCCGCGGCACGTCGATGAACACCGCTGCGCGGCCGGGCGACGACTCCCACTCGATCATCGAGCGCCTCGGAGTGGCTCAGATCGATGACTCGTCGACGGGCTCTTCATCCTCGATCTCGTCACGGCCCTGAGCGTACGCGAGAAGCGCGAAGAAGACGGTGCCGCCGAGGATGTTCCCGGCGCCGGTGGCGAGGACGCCGCCGACGAGCACGTCCTGGATGCTCGTCTCACCCGCGAGCAACAAGACGAAGAGCTCGACGGAGCCGGCGATGATGTGGGTCAGGTCGCCGACCGAGATCATGTAGCTCAGGAAGAGGATCAGCCAGAAGCGGGAGCTGCCCGCGGCGGGCGATGCCCAGACCATCGCCGCCACGAGGAACCCGGCGGGAATGCCGTTCGTGAGCATCTGACTCCACGAACGATCCGCGTAGTGGCGCGAGATCTCGAGGAGCGCGTCGTGCGGCGCGTCGGGCGCCAGCTGCACGTAGTGGATGAGCGCGGCGGCGGCGAAGCACCCGACGAGGTTGCCGATCAGCACTACGGTCCACAGCCGCGCGGTGCGGAAGAGCGCACTGCGCGTGCGGTCGGTGAGCAGCGGCAGGATGGTGGTGATCGTGTTCTCGGTGAAGAGCTGCAGGCGCCCGAGGACCACGACGACGAAGCCCACCGAGTAGCCGAAGCTCGTGATCGCGAGGCGCCACGGCTCGTCGGGGATCCGAGCGTGCAGGTACGCCTTGCATGCCGCGGAGAGAGACATGACGAGCCCCGCGGCAACCGCGGACCACCAGAGCGAGGTGACCGGCCGGCGAAGCTCCTCGCGGCCCTCGCGAGCGATGAGGGTCAGGAGGGTCGGCCCAGGCAGGCTCGGGGAGACGACCGTGAGGTGCTCGCCGCTGCTGGGGTTCGGGGGATCGGAGCTCATGCGCCTCAGCGAGACGCGCGAGCGAGCCCAGCGTTAGCGGCGCGAGCGAACGTCAGTGCAGGTGCTCGCGGAGGCCGTCGTTGAGGGCCTTGTGCGCGTGCTTGAAGTCGAACCATCCGCGAGCGATGCGGACCACGCGGTCGTGGCCCTCTTCCTCGTCGTAGGGACCCTCGAGGGCGTCCAGGTACGCGAGGTAGTCGCTCCAGGCGCCGCGGAGATCGCGGGTCGCCGTGATCACGTCGTTCAGCGCGGGGCGCATGTCGTCCGGCGGGATGAGCACGTCGAGACGCGGCTCGAGCTCGGTCAGCTTGGGCAGGCAATCGTCGCGCACGTGCTCGCCGAAGCGCTTGCCGCCTCGGTTCGCGCGCTGCTCGAGCTCGCGCATCAGGTCCTCGTTGCTGCGCACGTCGAGGTCGTTCTGGAAGGTGCAGTGCCAGAAGCCGTCGAAGAGCTCGCCCTTGGCGCCGTTCACGTTCCGGCCGAGGGTCTCGTAGGCGGAGTTGTCGTCGCCCATCACGAGGGCGACCACCGCCGCCACGATGATGAGCACGGCGACCACGCCGGCGGCCACCAGACCGCCGCGTCCGCCACGCATCGCCTTCTCTTCGGCCTCGAGGGAAGGCCCGGGCACGAGCGGCGGCGCCGCCCCGAGTCTCCGATCGTCGTCGTTCTCCGCCATCGCGGTGCAGAGGTTACCTCTCTGCGCCGCGACCGGGAAGGGCCCCGAGCTAGTTCCCGAGCTGGAGGTTCAGCCGCTGCCCCGGGGGGCGGAGCTGCAGGCCACCGCCGCCCGGAGTACCGAGCTGGAACCCGCCGCCGCCGAGCTGCTCGTCGAGGAGCGAGGGGCCCGACGTGTCGCCGGGACCGTCGCCGAGGAGCGAGGAGCCGGAGCCCAGCTCGAGATCGGTCGGATCGCCGAGGTCGTCGAAGTCGTCCAGATCGTCGGCGTCGGCGAGCGCTTCGTCGCCCTCGTAGTCCGCGGGGTCGAGCGCGAGGTCCTCGTCGAACTCCTCGAACGCCGTCTCGCCGAGGACCGCCTCCACCTGCCGGCGGATGGCCTCCTCCTGGCCGGAGGGCGCGAGCTCGAGGATGGCGTGCGCCTGGATCCGCATCTCGTTCCACTCGTCGGCGGCCTTGAAGACCTGAGCGGCGCGGAGCCGCTCCTGCCAGTCGTGCGGGCGTCGTTCGACCGCCTGGAGCGCGTTGCCCACCGCGAGGCGGGGGTTGCCGGTCTGCAGGTAGTACTGCGCCCAGAGCATCTTCAGGTTCACGAGGCCCGGGTCGAAGCGCTCGGCCGCTTCGAGCTCGAGGAGCGCGGCGTCCTGGTCCGCGTCCATCATGTGGAGGGCCGCGAGCGTCGCGTGAGCGTCGGCGAACTCCGGCGTCTCCTCCAGCGCGAGAGAGACCTCGCGCTGGGCTCCGTCGGTGTCACCGGTCGCGAGGAAGACCGCGGCCAGCAGGTTGCGACGCGGCGGGTCGGCGCGGATCTGCACCGCCGCGTTGAGCTCGTCGATGCCGTCCTGGATTCCGCCGCTGGCAAGGAGGATCGCGGCCTGCACCGAGCGCGCGTAGGGCGCGCGTGGGTCGAGGCGGAGCGCCTTGCGGACGGTCGACATCGCGTCGGTCAGGTTCCCCTCGTGGACATGCGCGTAGAGCGCTTCGGTCGAGAGGAACGCGCCGGCGACCTGAGGGTCGCTGAGCACGCGGAAGTCGTCCTCGCCGGGCTGTTCACCGCGGCCGCCGTAGGGATCGAAGACGGTGGGATCGCCCTCGCCGGCGTCGCCCTCGTAGACCGCGACGCCGAAGTAGCCGAAGTGACCCGAGGGGTCGGGCGGCGCCTGCGCGTCGGGGAACGACCAGATCTCGGCGACCATGGCGTCGACGCCGGCCTCGCGGAGCGCGACCGTCGTCGCGAGCGCGACCTCGAGCGGGTAGAGGTGCGCCGCTTCCTCTTCGGCGAGACGCGCCGCCGTGCGCTCGGCGCCGCGAACCTCGGTGTCTCGAGGGGTGCTGAACGACCACGGTTCGAAAGCGGCCGCCGCGCGGCGGTTTCCGACGTGCTCGACCAGCGACTCGGCCTTGGCGATCGGCCCGTCGCCACTGGCCTCCTCGGCCAGCGCGTCGATGGCGTCACCGCCGTCGAAGATCTCGGCCGGCGCGCGGCCCGCGCTCGACGCCTGCAGGTACCCGAGGAGCTCCGAGGTCGAGAGCGGTCGGAGCGGGGCGTCGCCCTCGACCGGGTCCGCCGTCTGGCCATCCCAGATCGCGTAGCCGACGCCGACGAGCGCGATCAGACCGACCACCGCGGCGGGCACGATCCACGCGGGTCGACCGCCCTTCTTCGCCTTGCGCACGAGCTCCAGCCCGCCCTTCCGCATGCAGTTGGGGCAGCGCTTCGGCTCACCTTCCGATTCGGGGTGGAAGGTGTGGTCGCAGTGGACGCAGAGGTACTGGTCGCCTTCGGGCGCCTCGGCTTCGGCGGCGCTCTTCTTCTTGGCCGGCTTCTTTTCCGGCTCGTCGCTCGGTTCGGCCTTCTTGCTCTTGGCCTTCTTCCCGGTGCGCTTCCGCTTCGTCGACGAGCTCGACTTCTTCTTCTTGGGCTTCGAGTCCGAGTCCGACGTCGACTCGGCCTCCGAGTCCGACTCCTTCGAGTCGTCGTCGCCCGCTTCCGGCACGGTCTCTTCTTCGACTTCCTCGTTCTCGAGGCTCTCGTCGTCGGTCTTCTCGCTCTTGTCGCTCATGCCTCACCGTCCGCCTGGAGCGCATCCTCCAGGAGCAGCAACCGGTCGTTGCCAAAGTACATTTCGCCACCCGCGAAGAAGGTCGGCGCACCGAAGGCACCGCGTTCCTCGGCCTCGGCGGTCGCCGCCTTGAGGGCGTCCTTGATGGCCGGATCCTGCGTACGCTCCGCGAGCGCCGCACCCTCGTAGCCGGCCGCGGTCGCGACCTGGGTCAGCACCTCGAGGTCGGACACGTCTTCGTCATCCGCCCAGTAAGCCGCGAAGAACGCCGCCGAGAGCGCCGCGCAGTCGGCGTCGCCCTTCTCGTCACGGAGCGCGAGCAGCATGCGCTGCGCCTTCACCGTGTTGATCGGGAAGCGGCTCGGCCAGCGCAGCGGAACTTCGTAGCGCGCGGCCCAGCGATGGAGGTCACGCCCCATGTACGCCGCACGGGGCTTCAGCATCGCCGGAGCCTGGTTCCCCACCGAGGCGAAGAGCCCGCCGAGGAGGAAGGGCCGCCACTCGATCGACGCGCCGGTTCTGCGACCAAGCCCCTCCATCTGGGTGGACGCCAGGTAGCTATAGGGAGAGGCGACGTCGAAGAAGAACTCGACGCGGTGGTCCTGTGGGTCGGCCATGGGCGGCTGACCCTAGCAGAGCGAGCCGAGCTTTCACCCGCCGGGCGCATCGGGGGATCGGCCTCGGCCCGCGGGCCGCCTCGACTGGATTAATCCGTCAGCATCGCTACGAGGGTCTCTCGAAGTGCCGCGATCAGCCGGTCCACCTCCGCCTTGGTGTTGTAGTGGACCATGCTGGCCCGCAGCAGCCCGCCCTTCTCCAGCAGGCCGAAGCGCTCGACCGCTCGGTGGGCATAGAAGTGCCCCGAGCGAAGGCTGACCCCGTGGGCATCGAGCTTGGGTGGGATCTCGGCCGGGCTCGCTCCGTCGACCGCGAAGGCCACGGTCGGCGCACGGACCGCCGCGTCGGCGCTCGCGGGGCCCATGACCCGAACGCCATCCATTCCGGCGAGCGCCTCGATCAGCGGCTCCGCCAGCCTCTGCTCGTGCGCGGCGATCAGGGCGAAGGCGTCGTCCAGCCCTTCCCCGCCATGGTGCGCAGCCAGCGCCTCGAGGTACTCGACGATCCCAGGCAGGGCGACCGCGAGCTCGTGCGGCGCCGAGCCCGGCTCGAGCTGATACGCCGCGGTGTCCGTCGGTAGGAAGAAGTGGTTTCGGCTGGTGAGCTCGGCGCGGAAGTCCGAGGCGACCCAGAGAAGGCCGAGGTGCGGGCCGTAGACCTTGTAGGCGCTGAACGCGTACGCATCGACGCCGAGCGCGGACACGTCGACCCGTCGGTGAGGCGCAAAGGCGACGCCATCGACCACCACCCGTGCGCCGACCTCGTGAGCGACCGCCGCGAGGCGGCGGACGTCGTGCAGCGCGCCGACCACGTTCGAGCAGTGTGTGAACGCGACGAGCCGGGTCCGCTCGCTCAGGACCGCGCGGAGCCCCTCTTCGGTCAGGGTCTGCGTGCCCTCGTCGAAGCGCCACTCGCGGACGACCACGCCCGGTCTCGCTTCGGGCCCCTCGCCGAGCCGACGGAACGCGCCGATGTTCGCCTCGTGATCGAGGTCGGTGACCACGATCTCGTCCCCCGGCTCGAGCGCCGGAGCGAACGCCGCCGCCAGTCGAGCCATGCTCGCGGTGGTGGACGGCGTGAGCGCCACGTCGGCGACCTCGCCTCCGAGCAGCGTGGCCGCTGCCGCGTGCCCCGCGGCGACCTTCGCGGTCGCGTCGCGGGACCAGGGGTGGGTCCCGCCGAGCTGCACCATGCTCTTCTCGACGTGGTCCCGAACCCGCTCGATGACGGGCAGGCACGCGGCGCTCCCACCGGCGTTGTCGAAGAACGCGAGCTCCGGCGAGAGGGCGGGGAAGCGGGCGCGGACCCAGTCGACATCCAGGCTCTTCATGGCGCGGCGACGCTACCAGTTATGCTCCCCCCGTGCGCCGCATCGCCCTGCTGATCGCTCTGTGCTCCGCCTGCTCGGACGACCCGGCCCCCGCCACCGAAGCGCTCGGTGACGAGGAGTGGCCCGAGGCCATCGACGGGGAGGACCTCGTGGTCCGATGGCGGGCGCGAGACCTCTGGGGGACGGAGCAGTTCGAGATCCATCGCGACGGTGACACCACCTACTCGATGGCGCGGGTGGGTGCGCCCGAGCTGCGGGTGGACCGAAGGGTGAACGCCGACGATCTGACCGAGCTCCGCGACCGACTGGTCGAGCTCGACTGCTGCGCCCTCTCGAGCGACCCGGTCACCGACTTCCCGGAGGAGCCGACCGAGGCCCTGCTGGAGCTGCGCCTCCCCGGCCTGAGCTGCGACGTGCACCGGCTGCTTCGTCACTGGGACGACGAAGAGACGGTCCAGTGCGACGACGCCGTTCGCCAGCTCCACGGCCGGATCCGTCCGCGCGGTCGCCCGGACCCCGCGGAGGCCGAAGCCGACGAGGACTCAGCGCCGGAGCCGGAGCCGGAAGAGCAGACCGCCGACGAAGAGCAGCCCGATGAGCCCGTAGGCGAAGTACCACCAGGGTAGGTCCACCACGGCGTACGCCCGCAGCACGATCGAGGCCGAGGCGAGAAGGAAGACGACGCCGATCGCGTGGTGGAACCAACCCTTGGTGCGCCAGCCGTTGTGGAAGCTCCGGATCGCGCCGATGAAGCACGCCGTGAACCAGAGCGGGGCCTGGAGCTCCGTGAAGAACACGCCCGCGCCGAGCAGCGCCCACATCGCCATGGTGGCGACCCGGTGGGCGGCGGTCGCGTCCACGACCGGCGGCTGCTTCCCGTCGGAGAAGCGCTCGTAGAGGTACGCGATGATGTCCTTGGACTCCGGGAGCCAGCGAACCGAGGTCTCCTCGAGCTCGTCCGGCTCCTCGATGCGGAGCACCGGCACCGTGGCCCGCCCCATCGCGGCCACCAGCTCCTTGCGCCACCTCGGATCGACGAGCGTGTCGCGCAGCTCGACCTCGTCCTCGATGCCCAGGGCGGCGATGGCGCGGAGCACGGCCTGGCAGTAGCCACAGGCGTCGTACTTGTAGAGGGCGAGGCCCATGGCTCGCTTCCTAGCAGAACTGCTATGGAGATGCGCATGGAGACGGATGAGCTCGACTGCCTGACCTGCGGCGTGTGCTGCCGAACCGGGGCCGACGGGCGGATCCTCATCCCCGAGGAGGACCTGACCCGCTGGAAGGCGATGGGGCGCGAGGACCTCGTGGCGAAGGTCCAGCCCGGTCACTTCGGGCTGGTCGCCTTCGCGACCGACGACGCCGGCGCGTGCGTGCACCTGGGCACCGACGAGAGCCCGAACGCGTGCCAGATCTACGAGATTCGCGGGACCACCTGCCGGGAGTTCGAGCGCGGCAGCAAGCAGTGCCTCGAGTTCCGGCGGGAATTCGGCATCGATTCGCGACGAGAGCACTGACGGTCAAGTGAGCCGAGCGGAGCCGGTCTAGGCTCTCCTCGTGTCCATCGAAACCGCCTGGGTCGACCGCATCGCGAAGGTCGTCGACCACGTCCAGAGCCACCTCGACGAGGAGCTCGAGCCCGAAGAGCTGGCGAGCCTCGCCGGCTTCTCCCTGCACCACTTCCACCGGGTGTTTCGAGGCATCACCGGCGAGTCCGTGATGGGCTTCGTGCGGCGCCTGCGCCTCGAGCGCGCCGCCCAGCGGCTCCGCTTCGGTCGCGAGTCGGTGACGCGGGTCGCCTTCGAGGCGGGCTACGGCAGCCACGAGGCGTTCACGCGCGCGTTCCGCGCCCGCTTCGGCCAGGCGCCGAGCGAGTACCGCCGCGAGATGCCCGCCGCCGCCGCCATCGACGCCGAGGTCCGCGAGGAGCCGCTGCGCCACGTGCTCGCGCTCCGGTACGTCGGTCCCTACGAGGCCTGCAGCGCAGCCTGGGGCCAGATGGCCGGCTTCGCCGCGCAGCGCCGGATCCCGCTGGACGACGTCGGCCTCGGGCTGGCCTACGACGACCCGGACGTCACCGACGCGGACAAGCTCCGTTACGACGCCTGCATCCCGTTGGACCCCGACGCGATCGCCGCGCTGGGCGAGCTCCCGCCGGGCTACTCGGCGCGCACGATCCCCGGCGGCACGTACGCCGTCGCGCTCCACCACGGCTCGTTCGAGACCATTCTCGACACCTACGTCGCGCTGCTCGGCAGCTGGCTCCCTCGACGCGGGGTCGAGCTCGCCGACGAGCCCGTGGTCGAGCGCTACCTGCGCGCGCCCGGCGAGGTCGCGCCCGAAGACCAACTGACCGAGGTGCTCGTGCGCCTCGCCTGAGAAAGGACCCCCCGATGACCGAGAACGAGAGCCCCTTCCCCCCGTCCATCATCCAGCACGTGTCGATCGGCACGAACGACTTCGAGGCGTCGAAGGCCTTCTACGACGCGGTGATGCCGAGCCTCGGCGCGAAGGCCATCATGAGCCACCCCGGCGCCGTCGCCTACGGCGTGCTCTTCCCCGAGCTCTGGATTCAGACACCGATCGACGGCAAGCCCGCCAACGTCGGCAACGGCACCCACGTCGCACTGATGGCCCACTCGAAGGAAGCCGTCGACGCCTTCTGGGAGGCCGCGAGAGCCGCGGGCGCCACCGGCGACGGAGACCCGGGACCGCGACCCGAGTACACGGACGCCTACTACGGCTGCTTCGTCCGCGACCCCGACGGCCACAAGATCGAAGCGACCTTCTGGGACCAGAGCAAGGCGCCCTCTCTCTAGAGCGGATTTCTAGCGCTTCGCCACGAGCGCGATGATGAACCCGGCGCCGAGCGTCAGGATGATCGTCGCGCCGCTGGCGACGTTCAGGTGGTAGCTGGCGAAGAGGCCGAGGGTGGAGCCGACCACGCCCATGACCACCGCGCCGAGGGTCATGCGGGTCAGGGAGCGCGCGAGGAGACCGGCGGTCGCGGCGGGGATCACGATGAAGCTGCTGACGAGCACGATGCCGACGGTCTTCACCGAGACGACGATCACGACGGCGGTCAGCGCGAGGAGCATGTAGTCGAGCGCCGCGACCGGGACGCCGCTGAGCTTGGCGAGCGCCGGATCGAAGGTCGCGTAGGCCAAGCGCGTCCAGGTGCCGATCAGCACGAGCGCGGTCGCGCCGGCGACGATGCCCACGACGATCAGATCCTCCTCGCCGATGGCCAGGATGCTCCCGAAGAGGATCGACTCGATGTTCACCATCGGCCGGTCCGGCGGGCGGAGGCCGATGAAGAGGACGCCGAGCGCGAAGGACACGCTGAAGAAGACGCCGGTGGCGACGTCGCCACCGAGGCGGCCGCTGCGGAGCACCCAGCCGATGCCGAGCGAGACCACGACCGTGAAGGGCAGCGCGACCCAGGTCGCGGCGTTGGTGCTCACGTCGAGGAGCAGCCCGAGCGCGATGCCGCCGAAGGCCGCGTGCGCGAGGCCATCACCGATGAACGACATGCCGCGCTGGACCACGAACACGCCGATGGCGGCGCAGAGGCCGCCGACCATGGCGCCGCAGACCATCGCGCGGACCATGAAGGCCTGCGAGAGCGGCTCGGTGAGCCAGTCCATCAGGGAACCCCGTCGTCGTAGCGCGTGGACTTGAGCCGTGGGTCGGCGATGGCGGGCAGGTACGCGTGGCCGAGGAGCTCGTCGGGCAGGCCCCAGGCGATGACGCGCCGATCGAGGTAGAGCACGCGCTCGGCCGTGCGGGCGATGGTCTCCGGGTGGTGGCTGACCAGGATGGCCGCGAGCACGTCGGAGCAGCTGATCTCGTAGAGCATGTCGATGAGCTCGCGGCGGCCCATGACGTCGACGCCCGCCTCGGGCTCGTCGAGGATCAGGATGTTCGGCTCGGTGACCAGGGCTCGGGCGAGGAAGACCCGCTGCATCTCGCCGCCGCTCAGGTCGGTGATCGCTTTGCCCCAGAGATCGGAGGCGCCGACCCGCTCGAGCACTTTCTCCACCTTCTCCTTCTCGGCGGCGCGGATCCGGACCGGCCAGGTGCCGCGGAGGTTGGCGGCGACCAGCTCCTCGACCCGCGCCGGAAAGCTCGCGTGGAAGTGCTTGCGCTGCGGCACGTAGCCGACGGTGTGGCTGTTGATCTCTTCCTTGCCGTGGACCCGCACGTGGCCGGTGTCCGGCTCGAGCAGACCGAGGATGATCTTCAGCAAGGTGCTCTTGCCCGCGCCGTTCGGACCGACGAGGCAGAGGAACTCGCCCTCCGGGATCCAGAAGCTCACGTCCTTCAGGACCTGCAGCTCGCCGAAGGCCTTCGAGATGTTGCGCGCCTCGAAGACGCACTTCTCCTTCTCGCGGTTCGGCTGGGTCTGTGGGGTCTGCGAGACCGTCGGCCATTCGGCGCTTCCGCCCATGGAGGTCAGTTCGCTCCCCCGAGCGCGCGGTTCAGCACCGAGAGGTTGCTGCGCATCAGGGCCTCGTAGCTCTCGCGGCCCTCGGTGCCGCCGACGGGATCGAGCTCGAAGAGGGGCTTGCCGCTCTCGCGAGCGATGACCTGCGCCGGCCGCGGGTCGAGCTGCGGCTCGCTGAAGAGCGCCGCGGCGTTGGTCGCGCGGAGGGCGGTGAGCACCTCGCGCATGTAGCGAGGCGTCGGTTCGCGCCCGGGGAAGGGCTCGACCACGGCGGCGATGTCGAGGCCGTAGCGCTCGGCGAAGTAGCCGAAGGAGCCGTGGAAGGTGACGATCTCCTTCTTCTCCCAGCCGTCGGCCGCGGTCTGGATCTCCTGATGGAGCGCCGCGAGCGCGGTCTTCACCTCCTCGGCGCGGGAGCGGAAGCGCTCGGCCGCGGCGGGCTTCAGCTCGGCGAACGCCTCGGCGAGGTGGTCGGCGACCTGCTGCATCCGGACCGGGTCGAGCCAGAAGTGCGGGTCCTGCGCGCCGTGGTGGTGGTGGTGCTCGCCGTGCTCGGTCGGCTGGTGATGCGCGTCGTGATGTTCGCCCTCGTCACCGTCGTCGTGGTGCTCGTCCTCGTCGCCGTCGTCGTGGTGCTCGTCCTCGTCGCCGTCGTCGTCATGCTCGTCCTCGTCGCCGTCGTCGTGATGCTCGCCCTCGTGCTCTTCCTCTTCGTCGTGGTCGAGCTCGCCGATCTCGTTGCCCGTCATGCGACGCGGATCGACCATCGGCCCGATCAGCAGCTCCTCGGCGTCCCCAGAGGCGCTGTGCACGATCCGCTCGAGCCAGTCGTCCATCTCGAGCCCGACGCGCACGCTCAGGTCCGTCCCGCCGAGCGCCGCGACCTCCCGCGGGCTCGGGTCGTAGCTGTGCTCGCTGCGTCCGGGCGGCAGCACCAGGACCACCTCGAGGTCGTCGCCCGCGATGCGGCGGGCGATGTCGTAGAGCGGGAAGATCGACACCGCCACCTTCTCGCCGCCCTCCCCGCCGGCGCCATCGTCGTCGCCGCAGCCGGCCACCGGGGGCAGGAGCGAGAGGCACACCAGCAGAGCCGCCATCCTGGACATGCGGGCGATGGAACCTCAAAGCGCGCCCCAATCCAAGGGCGAACCCCATTTGGGAATGCTCGACCGCCCTCCCCCGTTGCCCCCGAGTGCGGGTGTTGATCGCGATGGCGCTGGTGGGCCTCTTCGCCTGCCTGGGGGTCGCCCAGACCGCGGGCGAACCGCGGCGGATCCCTCCGGGGACCCGCATCGATCGGCTCGTGGTCGACAAGAGCGACCACCGGATGAAGGCCTTCCGCGGTGAGACACTGGTCCAGGAGTACGAGGTCGCCGTGGGTCGAGGGGGCCTAGGCCCCAAGCGCTGGGAGGGCGACATGCACACGCCCGAGGGCCGCTACCGCATCGACCGGCGGCACCGCAGCCGCCAGTTCCTCCGCTTCCTGCACGTGTCCTACCCCAACCGCGAGGACCGGCAGCGCTACCGTCAGCTCAGCGCCGAGGGCACCGTTCCGGACGACGCCGGCATCGGGAGCGCCATCGGCGTGCACGGCCAACCCCAGATGGTCGGCGGGGGCCTCGCCGGGGTGCTCGGTCTGAACTGGACCGCGGGCTGCATCGCCGTCCGGGACCGCGAGATCCTCGACCTCTACCAGGCCGTCACCGAGAACGCCCGCATCGAGATCACTCCGTAGCACCCCGTTGAGCGAAAAAATCCGCACCCGCGTGTAAGTGCCCGCGCGGCGCCCCGTTGTCTCGAGGAATCCCAGCCAAGGAGACCCCTCGTGCTTCGAAAGAACTCAGCTCAACGAACCCTTCTCTGGAGCGGCCTGCTCGTCGCCATCGCCTGCGGCGGCAGCTACTCGGTCCGCACCGAGAGCGGCGGCGAGACCGCCGACACGGGCGGCGCGGCCTACGCGGAGTACGGGGGCGACGGCGCGTCCGAGGAGATGGCGCCGCCCTCCGAGCCCATGCCGGCGGACACCGCCGCCGGTGGCGAGGCTCCGACGGTCGCGACCGTCGCCTCGGCTCCGCCGCCCCAGCAGCAGGCTCGGACCCAGACCGAGACCAGCACCGACACCTACGCCGACGATCAGGAAGCGGGCTTCGTCGACGCGGCCCAGGACGCGATGGTCACCTTCTCCCTCGACGTGGACACCGCGAGCTACACGCGCATGCGCCGCGAGATCAACGGCGGCGGCCTCCCCGATCCGCGCTCGGTCCGCCCGGAGGAGTACCTGAACTTCTTCCGCTTCGACCAGGCGCTCGAAGGTCAGCACGCCCACCGTCACGAGGGCGCGCCCTTCACCACCAGCCTCGAGTCCGGTCCCTCGCCCTTCGGCGGTGAGGGCATGCGCCTGCTCCGCGTCGGTGTCCGCGCCGACGCCATGGACCAGGGCCAGCGCCCGCCCGCCAACCTGGTCTTCCTGGTCGACGTCTCCGGCTCGATGGCGTCGCAGGGCAAGCTCGACCTGGTGAAGTTCTCGCTCGAGACGCTGGTCGACTCGCTTCGCCCGGACGACACGGTCGGCATCGTCGTCTACGCCGGCCGCGTCGGCACCCTCATCGAGCCGACCCGCGTCGAGAATCGCGGGCTGCTCCTCGAGGCCATCCGCGGCCTGACCGCCGGCGGCTCCACCAACGGCGAGGGCGGCATCCGTCACGCCTACGACCTGGCCAAGCAGCACTTCCGCCGCGGCGGCATCAACCGCGTCGTCCTCGCGACCGACGGCGACTTCAACGTCGGCCTCACCGGCAACTCGCTCATCGAGCTCATCGAGGAGTACCGCGAGCGCGACATCACCCTCACCACCCTCGGGTTCGGCCGCGGCAACGACCGCGACCTCGAGCGCCTCGCGGACCACGGCAACGGCAACTACGCCTTCGTGGACTCGCAGAACGAGGCGCTCCGCGTCCTCGCCCGCGACCTCCAGGGCACGCTCCAGGTGGTCGCCAAGGACGTGAAGATCCAGGTCGCCATGAACGACGCCGTCGTCGATCGCTTCCGCCTGATCGGCTACGAGAACCGCCGCCTGGCACATCGCGATTTCGCCGACGACCGTGTCGACGCCGCCGAGGTCGGCTCGGGTCACTTCGTCACCGCGCTCATCGAGTACCGACTGAAGCCGAACGTCCGCGTGACCGACGGCCGCGATCTCGCCGAGGTCCGCGTCCGCTACAAGAAGCCGGACGGTCGCCGCAGCCGCCTCACCACCCAGAGCTTCCGCGTGAGCGACGGTGAGAGTCGGCTCTCGCAGACCTCGCCGACCTTCCGCTTCACCGCGGCCGTGGCCGAGCTCGCCGAGGTGCTACGCCACTCCGAGCACTCGAACCAGACCGACCTCGAAGCCGTCGCGCGCCTCGCCGACGACGCCCTCGAGCGCTGGCCCGGCCAGTGGCAGGACGGTCAGGAGTTCGTCCGCCTCGTCCGGCGCGCGGCTCAGCTGCAACGCTGAACGCATCGCGAGCGTCGTGCGGCCACGGGGGCATTCGCCCTCGTGGCCGTTCGCGCGTCAGGGGCAGGTGACCGAGTAGTAGACGGTCATCGACACGTGCTCGACCTCGGTGAAGGTCGGCGCGCCGCCGGTGTGTCGCGCGCGAACGAGCACACCGAAGTCCGACGCGTTGACGATGGCGCGGTTCAGCGACGCGCCCCAGGTGTCGGTGGAGTTGCCGTAGCTCTCGTTCGTGGGCGCCGAAGGCCAGTTGCCGCCGACGGTCTTCGGCGAGCCCGCCGGGTCGCCGCCGGCGATGAGCTGAATGGCCTCGTCGACGGTGTTGCCATTCGCGGCGCGGTTCACGGAGACGCCGACGCCATCGACGGTCGCGCCGCTCGGCAGTTCGAAGCCCCAGTCGGTCAGGCGCAGATCCTGACTGGAGTCGGTGAAGCGAAGCGTCACGCTGGCCGACTGCCCGTCGGCCGTCATCCGCGCCGCGTCGGGCATGGCCCAGGCGTCGTCGCCGGCGCCCGCCGAGACCGCCATCGCAGCCTGACCGGTCTCGTTCCGGTTGGGGGCGCAGCCGGCCACGCAGGTGTTCCCATCGCAGGAGAAGCCGGCCTCACAGGCGGGACAGCGGATCTCCGCACCGCCGCAGCTGTTGGCGATCGTTCCGCACTCGGCGCTCATCGACTCGCAGGTCGCGGGCACGCACGTCCCCATGTCCTCGTCCTCGCCCGCGTCGGACGGGGCCCCGAGATCCACCGGCCCGAGGTCCGCGGGCGTGCCCATGTCGTCGCCGGCGTCCCGCATGCCGCCATCGATCAGCTCGCCGTCGCACGCCATCCGTACGCGGGTGATCTCCTCACCACAGAAGCCGGACAAGAAGCCGGGACAGGCAACCTCTTCGTTGCCGTCGACGCAGCGGCCGAGTGCTTCGTAAGCGCTGCGGCACTCGGAGCTGGCCGCGGCCGTGGTCTCCGGGCAGGCCATCGCGCACGCCGGAACGCCGGCCGGTGAACCGAATCGGCACTCCAGCCGATAGCGGCAACTCGTCTCGCAGCCCTGTTGGACCGCCTCGGCGTCGCTGATCGACCCGCACGCCACCAGCGCCGAGAGCACGCAGAGACCCGCGCCACGCCAAACCCCACCCATGCCCTCAAGGTATCAAAGACCCGGCCGAAGGGGGAACGGCCCGTCCTCATCGTTGGGGGGCGAGCCGCCGCAGCATCCGCGGCGGGAGGAACGCCTTGAGCTCCATCTCGCCCGGCCTCGGTGCCTCGCCCTCGAGGACCGCCACCCCCGCCTTCTTGAACGGGAACACGCTCGCGAGCTCGGGGTCGCCGGTGCAGAGCCAAGCGCAGAGCTCGCTCATCCAGGGCTCGTGGCCGACCGCGCCCACGGACTCACCGGTCGCCAGCGCCTCGAGCAACGCCTCGGTCGGCTCGTCCGCCAGCAGCTCCGTCTCGATGGGAGCGCCCTGCACGAGGAGCTCCGCCACCCGCTCCGCCGTCTCGACCGCACGGGTCCACGGGCTGGTGAGCAGCCGGTCGAGCGAGAGTCCCGCGCGGGCCATGCCCGCCACGGACTTCTCGAGCCGCTGGACGCCCTCGAGGGTCAGCGGCCGCTCGGCATCGGCCCAGCCGGTACCGCGCTCCACCGCGATGGCATGACGAACGAGGATGACCCGCATCGCGCGAGAGCCTAGCGCGGGGCTCAGCCCGGTTGAAGGGCGCTACGCGCCCTGAGCACGCCCGCTGCGGTCGTCCCCTCACGCTCGAAAATACTTCGGCATTTCCTCGGTTCGCGGACACCCCATCGAACCCACCCAGACCACGGATCTCCCGTCAACCGGTCTGAGCCCCGCACTAGCTCTTCTTCTCGGCGGGCGCCGGGCCCGTCAGACGGAGCACGTCCTCCAGTCGAGCAGCCTCCAAGCGCCCTGCGGCTCGATGAGTGCGGGCGACGGGCGCGAGGCGAACCGCGAGCCCGGGCCCCCGAAGGTAGAGGTACGCGCCGCCGTCCTCCTTCGTGACATCCGTTCGCCGCAGCCGAGTCGCCGCTACCGGCACGCGCACGGTCTCGCCGCCCAGCATGTGCACCTCCATCTCGTCACGGTCGTGCTCGAGCACGAGTTGCCGTACGGGCATGCGAATCTTCGAGAGGATCAGCAGCGCGCCGACCATCACGATCCCCCCGAGCGCGGCCGCCAGGTAGAGCTGTCCCCGGATCGAAGGCACGAACGTCGAGGCGAGGAGGCTGCCGAAGGTGATGACCATCATCACGAGGACCACGTTCCGCGCCTTCATCCGCGCTTCGTCGGACCAGCCGCGCGAGGGGTTCGCGAAGGTCACCCGAACCACGCCCCTCTGTCCGGCGTCTCGGTAGTCGCCCTCCTCCGCCCCGACCTGCTCGAGGGTGATCCACTTCGGCAACTCCACCGCGTCGAGCTGGGCCCGTGCGCGCTCGCGATGGCGCTCGCAGAGCTCGCGTAGCTCGTCGGCCTCCGCGCCCTCTGCACCTCGTCTCAGGTACGCCTCCAGCTCGGCCACCGTCCGCGGCTCCTCGCCCGCTTCCGCCAGCGCCGTGCGAATCCGGCCCTCCCTCGCTCCGATGACCGCGCCGTCGGGGTCGACGTAGTACTGACACGCCTCACAACGGGCGAGATCCCCGGCGATCGGCGTGAGCAGGATCTCCTTGCAGCTGGGGCAACGAGCAGTCATCGGCGCGAGTGTCGCACGGCCCGAGACCCCGGAGGAAACGTGAGCCTAGCCCTTCTTCGCCGGCGCCGGGCCGGAGAGGCGCAGCGCGTCTTCCAGTCGAATGACCGCCGCGCGCCCCGTGTCACGGTCGCCACGAACGACCAAGAGCCGTGTCTCGACCTGACTCGATTGCAGGTCCACGTAGGTTCGGCTCTCGGACTCACCGTGGGCGAACGTGGCCGCCAGCCGACATTCACCAACTGGAACCCGGAGCGTGCGATCGCCCGTTCGGCCGATCAGGAACACCTCCAACTCGTCTCGACCCTCTTCCTTACGAATCTCTCGAATCGGTCGCCCCGCCTTGGAAGCGAACCCGACGGCGAAAGCGATCATCACCATCGCGCCGATGAAGAACGTCGTGCCCCAGTTGTCCATGGACTTCATCGTGGACGCGAGGCACCCGGAGAGCAGCGCGATGAAGACACCGCAGGTCGCGACGAGGCGAGCAGCCTCGTGGGCTGCTGGCGAGCGACCGAGCGTCGGATTGTCGAACGTCGCCCGGACCAGACCCGGACTGCCGGGCTCGCGGTAGGTGCCTTCCTCGGGGTCCACCCATTCGAGCGCGACGCTCTCGGGAAGCGCCAAGGCATCGATCTGCCGCCGGACCCGTTCGCGATGGCGTTCACACAGCTCGCGCAGCTCGTCCGGGTCACGCGAACCCAGCATTCCGTCGAGCTCCGCGACCGTTCTGGGCTCGTCTGCCGCCTCCGTGAGCGCGGTCAGAATCCGCCCTTCGCGCAGCCCGATGATCTCCCCTTCCGGATCGACGAAGTGCTCACACGTGTCGCAGCGCGCGAGGTCGCCCACCCTGAGGGTGAGCAGGACCTCTTTACAGACAGGGCAGCGACGAACCATCGACCTCAGTGTCGCATGGCCTACGACCCTGGAGGGGAGAGCGGAGCCTAGCCGTTCTTCTTCGCCGGCGCCGGGCCCGAGAGACGGAGCGCGTCTTCGAGTCGAATCGCCGCGGCGCGGCCCATCGCACGATCGCCTCGAACGATTGACACGAGAGCGTCGATGTCCGGTCCCTGGAACCGTAGGTAAGTCCAGCTGCCTCCGTCGGCGCTCTTGAAGACATGGTCGATTCGGCAATGCCCCACGGGCTGTCGGAGTACCCGCTCACCGCTCCGCCCAATCAAATGGGCCTCGAGCGCGTCTCGCCCATCTTCCAAGGTGAGCTGCCGTATCGGCCGACCAGCACTGGTTCCAATCAGCATCCCCAGGAACACGAACATCAGTCCGACGCCGAAGACCGTCATCGCTCCTGGCCGCGCGGATGGGACGGTCACGGCAATGCACGTCGAGACGAGCATGACGAAGCCTGCAATCGCCATGACGACTTGACCGCCTTTCCGTGCTCCCTGAGGTAGCCCCGAGGCCGGCTTATCGAAGGTGACCTTCACCATCCCCGCTCCTCCGGGCTTCCGGTAGGTTCCGGGTGTCGGGTCGACTCGCTCGACCTCGACTCCGCTTGGAAGGTCCATCGCATCGATCTGACGGCGCACCCTCTCTCGATGACATGCGCAGAGCTCACGAAGATCGTCCGGTGTGTTCGAACCCAGCATCTCTTCGAGCTCTTTCACGGTACGTGGCTCGTCTCCTGCGCCAGAGAGCGCGTTCCGGATTCGCCCTTCGCGAAGCTCGACGACCTCGCCGTCCGGGTCGACGAAGTGCTCACACGTGTCGCAGCGCTGATGATCGCCCACCCTGAGGGTGAGCAGGACCTCCTTGCAGACGGGGCAACGCCGAGCCATCGACGCGAGTCTCGCACGTCCTCCGGCTGCGGGGTGAGGTGACCCCTCGCGGGGCGACCGAAGATCGTCTAAGTCTCCGTCCGCATGAAGGACATCGGCGCGCACGCAGGCGATCTGAAGGCTTTCGTCGAGCAGCGATGGGAGGAATCCATCCTCCCGGAGCTCGAGGCCTACATCGCCATCCCGAACCTGAGCCCGCACTTCGACCCGGACTGGGCCGAGCACGGGCACATGGAGAAGGCCACCGAGCACATCCACCGCTGGTGCGCCGAGCAGGCCATCGAGGGCATGAGCCTCGAGGTGGTCCGGCTCGACGGGCGAACGCCCGTCATCTTCATGGAGATCGAGGCCAGCGGCGGCGGCTCGAACGAGAAGACCGTTCTGCTCTACGGGCACCTCGACAAGCAGCCCGAGATGAGCGGCTGGGACGCCGACAAGGGCCCGTGGAAGCCGGTCCGCCAGGACGGCAAGCTCTACGGCCGCGGCGGCGCCGACGACGGCTACGCGGCCTACGCGTCGCTCACCGCGATCGCGGCGCTCCAGCGCCAGGGTCTGCCGCACGACCGCTGCGTCGTGCTCATCGAAGCCTGCGAGGAGAGCGGCAGCTTCGATCTGCCGCCCTACCTCGAGCACCTGAAGGCACGCATCGGCACGCCCTACCTGGTGGTCTGCCTGGACTCGGGCTGCGGGGACTACGAGCGGCTCTGGGGCACCACCTCGCTGCGAGGCCTCGTGGGCGGCACTCTGAAGGTGGAGAACCTGAAGCCCACCGCCGACGGCTCGGCGGCCGGCGTCCACAGCGGAGACTCGGGCGGCATCGTGCCCTCGGCCGGTCGCCTCGTGCGGCTGCTCCTCGCTCGGCTGGAGGACACCACCACCGGCGAGATCCAGCTCGACGCGCTGAAGGTCGCCATCCCCGACGACCGCCGCGAGCAGGCCGAGCAGGCCGCGCAGATCCTCGGCGACGGCGTCTGGCAGAAGTACCCCTTCGCCGACGGCGCCGAGCCGATGGCCGCGGGCGCCGAGGCCATCCTCAACCGCACCTGGCGACCCATTCTCGAGGTGGTCGGCACCGACGCGCCGGACCTGCGGGCGGGCAACGTGCTGCGGGGCCGCGCGCAGGCGAAGCTCTCCATCCGGATCCCGCCGCACGTGAATCCGGAAGAGGCGACCGCCGCGATCAAGAGCGCGCTCGAGAGCGACCCGCCCAAGGGCGCCGCCGTCACGTTCGAGCCCGAGCAGGGCGCGGCGGGCTGGGAGGCGCCGACGATGGTGCCGTGGCTCGAGCAGAGCCTGACCGCCGCCAGCGAGGCCTTCTTCGGCCACCCCGCCGCGTTCCAGGGCGAGGGCGGGACGATCCCCTTCATGGGCATGCTCGGCGAGATGTTCCCCGAGGCACAGTTCGTGATCACGGGCCTGCTCGGCCCCGGCAGCAACGCCCACGGTCCGAACGAGTTCCTCCACATCGACTGCGCCAAGAAGCTCACCGCTTCGATGGCGGCCGTCCTCGTCCACGCGGCGACGCGGGACTGAGGACGGCTAGCGTGCCGCCGGCGGACCAGAGGCTCCTGCACCGCGCGACGGAGAACGCCCCGGCGATGTTCCTGCTGGGGCTGCTCCTCGTCGCGGGCATCGGCTGGGTGGACATCGAGACCGGTCCCGGCTTCCGCATCTTCCCGCTCTACTTCATCCCGATCTCGCTCGGCGCCTGGGTTGCCCGGCGGACGGGCGCGCTGTTCTTCACCATCCTCGCCAGCGCCACGTGGGCCGTCAGCAACTGGAGCTGGCACTCGAGCGACGCCCACTTCGCGGCCAACGTCTTCACGCAGCTGATCGCCTTCGGCTCGGTGGCGGCGCTCACGGCGGCCATGCGGCGGAACTACGACGTGGCGGTCCGCACGAGCATGCTCGATGCGCTCACCGGCCTGGCGAACACCCGCGGCTTCTACGACAAGGCCACGAGCGCCGTGGACCTCGCCGCACGCAAGAACGAGCCGCTCGCGCTCATCTATCTCGACCTCGACGACTTCAAGCAGGTCAACGACGAGCGCGGACACGCCGAAGGCGACGAGGTGCTCAAGGAGCTCGCCAAGGCGATGCGCGCCTGCCTCCGCAAGACGGACATCGCGGCGCGGCTCGGCGGGGACGAGTTCGCGCTCGTGCTGGTGGACGGTGACCGCGACGCCGCCGACCGGGCCGTCGGGCGGCTACGGAAGGGCTTCGCCGAGGCGACCAAGCGGCGCGGCTGGCCCGTGAAGCTCAGCGTCGGCGCTCTCGTGCTCGAGCCGGTCGAGGATGGCACTCGACTGGTCGACCTCATGCGCGAAGCGGACGCGCTGATGTACGACGCGAAGGGCGAAGGCAAGAACACCGTGGTGGTGCGTCAGCGCAGCTCGCAGATGACCGGCGAGTGATCGAAGTAGCGGGTGGCGCTGACCGGTACGTCGTCGGTCACCCCGGGGATCATGCAGTCGCCGCCGAGCCCGTCGCTCAGCACGTGATCGATGTCGACGATGCCCGCGTAGGAACGCGGCGCCATTCGACCGACCTCCGTGACGAAGTCGAAGCCCCGCTCGGCGGCGAGCTGGTTGAAACGAGTCGCGCTCTCGTCGACACCGTCGTAGCGGCCCGGGTCGGTGTTGAGGTCGCCGAGGACGACGTTGAGCTCGCCGTTCGCGGCGGGCTCCCCATCGAGGTCGACGAAGACCTGCTCGAACTGCGCCACGCGACAAGCGACGTCGTCGGCCTCGACGCCGGACGAACCGTGGACGTTGACGACCGTCAGGACGCTGCCGTCCACCCGGTCGACGACCGCGCGACCGACGCGTGACCCGCTCCCACAGTCCGGCACTCCGGCACCGTCGAGAAAGTCCATGCAGAGGTCGGCGTCGCAGCCGCGGATGGTCCCGAACGCGCGTCGCACGGCGATGCACTTGTCGTTCTTCCCCTGGTGGCAAGCCACCTGGTAGCCCATTCCGACGATCCGCTGCGCCACGGTCGGGTCGCCCTCGGACCAGCTCTCGCAGACGAAGCCCGCGTGGAGCTCGGGCGGGATCGTGGCGCACTCCCCCGGGTGGAAGATCTCCTGGAAGGCGACGATGTCCGGCTGCACGGCCGCGAGGAAGCGCTCGGTGTCTTCGACCACCGGCACCCAGGCCAGGCCGTCGCCGTAGTGCATGTCCGAGATCTCGGCCTCGGCGCTCGTGTAGCCATCGTCCGGCGCGCCGTCGTGGTTCATGCCCGTGGTCGTGCCGGTGTTGAAGGTGACGACCACGATGGGCTCGGACTCGTCGCCGCAGGACATGGCCACGACCAAGAGCACGAGCAGGACTCTCATCGCACGGGTCCGAGCGTCGGCTGCCATGGAACGGAACGGCCATGGGTGCGCCGATACCACCGCTGGTAGGCCGCCCACTCCGAGTCGAAGGCCGCCGCGTCCTCGAGCGACTCGTCGATCGCGTCGTCGGCGTCCTCGTCGATGGCCTCGTCGCGATCCATCTCGGCCTCGAGCTCGGCCATGCGGCGCTCGCCCTCGTCGCGGGTGATGCGCTCGTGGAGCACGTCCCGATAGATCCGCGTCAGCTCTCCGAGCTCCGGGTTCCGATCCGGGCTGCGGAAGTCCATCCGCATCGACATGGTCGAACCGATCAGCATCTCGCCGTTGAGCTCCGGCGGATGGGTCCGCTCGCGCGCGTCGTAGGGCGTGTAGTCCGGCTCGTTCGTGAACATGTCGTAGAGCGGCGCCGCGGTGGCGTCGGGTCGACCCAGCGGCGGCAGCTGGAGCAACCGCTCGATGGTGGCGATGACGGAGGTGAAGCTCGCGAGCGTGTGGCTCACGTAGTCGCGCTTCGCCCAAGGGCTCGCGACGTGGAGCACCGAGCGGTGGGACTCGACGTGGTCCCGCGATCCCTGCGGGTCGTCCTCGAGCACGATCACGACGGTGAAGGGCCAGAAGGGGGAGTGGCTGAGCGCGTCGATCACGATGCCCATGCCGTAGTCGTTGTCCGCCGTCATCGACTCGGGCGTCGGCGAGCCGGCGCGGGTTCCGTTGCCGTGGTCGTTCGGCAGCAGCAGGTAGGTGAAGCTCGCCAGGTGCCCCGCCTCGATGCGGCTCGCGACGTAGCGTGCCTTGTCCTCGTCCGTGACCGCGTAGTTGGTGAAGGGGCCGCCGGGGAAGCGACCGTCGGTGAAACGCGAGATGGCCTCGCCCTCGGCGGTCTGGTTCGAGGTGCCGACGATCTCGCCGTGAATCTGGAGCGTCAGCCCGTGGTCCACCACGTGAGTGAAGAGGTTGCCCGCGCTCGGCGCGGTGAGCGGGTTCAGCGGCCACCCGGACTCGAGCCCGTGACGGACGTCCTCGAGGTAGTAGCGCTCGGCGAGCTCCGTGAGATGCGTCCCGGTCAGGAAGATGTGGCCGCTGTCCGAGTTCGGCGCCTGCACGTAGAAGTTGTCGGAGTGCGCGAACTCGGCCGCGAGCGCGTGGTGGTTCGGCGTGTAGGGCAGCCCGTCGTCCGCAAGGCTCGGGTCGGCGTCCACCCGCGGGTCGTCCAGGTCGCCGAGGATCGAGTCGAAGGTCTTGTTCTCCTTCACGATCAGCACGACGTGGCGAATGGGCGTCTCGCCGCCCCACTCGGTCGGCACGATGAACCGTTCACAGTCCGGCGCGAAGAGCTCGCCGGCCTGGCGGTAGAAGGCGTCGGCGTCGGTGGTGGCCGCGGCGAGGTCGAAGCCCATGAGGTCGACCACCGCGACGGTCCCCTTGAGCAGGTTCTTCGCGCTGCCGGATTCGTCGTTCGGTCCGGCGTGCGCGCCCTTGCCACTGGTGATGACCAGCGAGCGGCCGTCCGGCGCGAGCTCGACGTCGGTCGGGTACTGGTCAGAACCGATGCTTCCGAGCACCTCGAGGCTGGTGCCATCGAGGACCGAGACCGAGTTGTCCGCGCCGCGCGACACGTAGAGCTGGTCGCTGGCGTCGTCGTACCAGAGCGCGTTGACGTTGCTGTTCGGCAGCGGGTCGCCGTCGTCGTTGGCCAGGTCGCTCTCGGGCGCCGCGACGAAGACCGAGTCGGTGATCGTGCGCGTCGCCGGATCGAACACGACCACCGTGTCGCTGCCCGAGACGGCGGCGTAGAGCTTGCTCCCGTCGGCGACGCTCGCGAGCCCGGCCGGGCTCGTCGGCAGCGGGAGCGCCTCGGTGCTCCCGTCGCTCAGGTCGATGACGCTGATGCCCTCCCCGCGCAGGTCGCTCACGTAGAGCTCGTCTCGTGCCGCGAGGTGGTGGACGTCGAACGCGCGCTGGTCGTCGTCGCCGAGCGGCGGCAGGTCGAAGCGGCGGCTCTCGACGAGCGACGCCGCGTTCAGCTCGACGACGAGCGGCTCCTCGAACGCGCCGACCCAGAGCGTCGCCCCGTCGTCCGCGATCGCGAGACCCGCGAGGTGCATGTCGAGGTCGACCGTCTCGGCCGCCGTCAGGGTCCCATCCGCGGCCGCGTCGAAGGCGCGCACGAACCCGTCATGACCGCCGGAGAGATAGACCCGCGATCCATCGGGGGCGACCTCGATGCCGTAGAAGGTCTCGCCCGGCTCGAGCGCCTGCACCACCGAGAGCGAGCCGAGGTCGACCACGTCGAGGCGCCGGTCGTCGTTGGAGGCGACGACGACGTACGCCACGCCGGCGGTGGGGTGGACGGCCACCGCGGCGGGGAAGCCTTCGAGCACGACGCTCGGTCCGGACGCGCGCGTGCGGCGCCCGTCGAGGGCCAGGTACGAGCCGTCGTCCTGCAGGCCTGGCCGACCGCTCAGCTCGTCGGGCGTCGTGACGTCGCAGGCCGGGAGCGGGTCCGGTGGAGGACCGACGTCGAGCGGCGTCCCCGCGTCGAGTCCCTGGTCGACCGGGCCGCCGTCGTCGGCGGGCGGATCGTCGGTCGAGTCGCCGCACGCGACGAGGAAGAGGGCGCAGGCGAGGAAGCGAAGGGACACGCCGCAGCATAACCGGTCGAGCAGACACCCGTCCGTGGCGCCTGCGTGTCAGTCGACGACCGAGAAGCCGGCGCCGGCGATCGCCCTTCGGAGGGCGCCCGGCTCGATCGGCCCTTGGACGGTCGCGGTCCCCCGAGCCGTGCCCTCGTCGCGAGCGACGCTCACGGCCTCGACGCCTTCCAGGGAGCCGAGCGCCCCCTCGAGCTTCCGGACGCAGCCGCCGCAGGTCAGCCCTTCCACCGCCAGCGAGACCGCGGCCTCGTGCTCGGCTGAGGGCTTGGACCGGAAGAGCGCTCGTAGGTCCTCGAAGGCGAAGACGGCGAGGAGCCCGAGCAACGCCACGGCCGACGCCATGGCGACCGGCCCGGCCCCATGAACGTGATGGGCGGCCATGGCCACCTGCGGTGGGAGCACGAAGTCGAAGACCCACGCGAGGCCGAGGCTCCCGAGCACAATGGTCGTGAGGTAGATGGCCAGCACACGGTTCCCGAAGGCGCTCTTCACCGCGCCCAGGGTCGCGACGTTGGTGGCCGGCCCGGCCATCAGGAAGACCAGCGCGGCTCCCGGCGGGAACCCTCCGGCCACCAGCGCAGCAGCGATGGGCACGGAGGCTGTCGCGCATACGTAGAGCGGCACCGAGAGGGCCAAGACCGTGAGCGGGGCCAGCCACCCACCCCCGAGCTCGGCGAAGCGCTGCATGGCTTCGGTGGGCACGAGCGCGGTGAGGGCCGCGCTGACCAGGATGCCCACCACGATCCAGCGCCAGATGCTCCGGAGGACCTCGAGCCCGTGGCTCGCTCCCGCGCGCAAGCCGGGTCGCGTGGAGTCCAGCTCATCGGAGGTCGCGGGCTCGGCCGGCGGCTCGCCCGTGGCGTCGACCCAGCGCCCGCCGACCCAGCCGAGGAGCGCGGCGCTCCCGACCTTGAAGGCGGCGAAGGGCCAGCCCAGCATCGACCCACTCACGAGAAACGAATCCACGCCCGTTTGGGGGGTAGCAATCAGGAAGCCCACCGCGGCTCCGTCGCTGGCGCCATCCTTCTTCAGCCCGAGCCCGGCCGGGATCACGCCGCAGGAACAGAGCGGGAGCGGTACGCCGAGCAAGACCGAGCGCCCGACTCGACCACGGCCGCCCAGGTGGCGGCGAACGAAGTCCCGGGGCAGCCACGCATGGAGCAGACCGGCGACCACCACCCCGAGCAAGAGCCAGGGGGCCAGCTCGAGCACCACGCTCCAGGCGGCATCGAGAAAAGGCACGCACGGAATGTAGCGAGTGGTTCCGCTCGCGCCACCCATGTGCGTGTATGCTGCGAACGTGCGTTCGAGTCGGCCTCCCCAAGTACCGCCGGTTCCGGGGCGCGACCTCGACATCGGGCCGTACACGCTCGCCAATCGAATCGCGGTCGGAGGCATGGCCGAGGTGTTTCGAGCGCTCGACGAGCCACCCGCAGGAGACCCACGCTCGGTGGTCATCAAGCGGCTCCTGCCGGACCTCGCGGACGACCCGAAGTGCCGCCGCATGTTCGAGCGTGAAGCCGACCTCGGGCTCCGCATCGACCACGACAACGTCGTCCGCGTGCTCGACCGCGGCGAGGATCGCGGCCGCCCCTACATCGTGCTCGAGTACGTCTTCGGGGTCGATCTCTGGCGCCTCGGACGGCACCTGCTGCGCACGGGCAAGACCCTCCGGCAGCCGGTCGCCCTCTACGTCATGACCGAGATGCTGAGCGGGCTCGCAGCGGTCCACTCCGCAAAGAGCCGCGACGGTCACCCGCTCCGCATCGAGCATCGGGACGTGAGCCCCTCGAACATCTTCCTGTCGGTGCACGGCGACGTGAAGCTCGGCGACCTGGGCATCGCGATCGCCGACATGCGCGAGAACCGACCGACCGCTCCACGAGACGAACGCGGCCGGGGCAAGCTCGGCTACCTCGCGCCGGAGATCATCAAGGGCGTGCCCTCGGACCAGCGCTCCGATCTCTTCTCCGCGGGAGTCGTCGCAGCCGAGCTCCTGCTGGGCAAACCGCTCTTCACCGGGGCGGGCGAGATCGGGATCCTCCTCGCGATCCGCGACGCCGACATCCGACCGTTCAAGGCCATCGCGAAGACCCTCCCCTCCGCGGTCGACTTCGCCATCAGCGCCGCGCTCGCGGCCGATCCGGAAGCACGGATCCAGACCGCGAAGGAGCTCCGCGCGGAGCTCCTGCCCCACGTGGACGAATCGGTACGGAAGCTCCGTACCGAGCTCGGGCGACTCGTGGCGGAGGTGCTCGCCGACACCGGCGCGACCCAGCCCGGCGACAAGGGCGCGATGGCAGAGACCGTCGAACGCCGCTGGCCCGATCGGGAGAGCCGACCGCCGGCGCTGCTCGACGACGACGGACGGCTCCACGTCCAGAGCGACACCGGCGAGCTCGTCAGGGTGCTCGACTCGACCACGGTGGACGACAGCCGCTACGAGGTCACCAGCCCGGACGGCGCGATGCTGGGCACCTTCCGACTGGCGGACATGATCCGCGCGATCGCCACCCGCTCGGTCGGTCCGCGAGATCTCGTCTCACGCAACGGGGCCACCCCGCAGCCGCTCCACAGCTTCCCGCACCTCGTACGTCATCTGCCGCCCTCGTCGCGCACGCCGACGCTCCAGAAGCGGACCGAGCTGGTCAACACCACCGAGTCCCACAACCTCGCGCAAGGCGGGCTGGTCACGGCGCTCGCCCAAGCGCTGCTCCACGAGCTGACCGGACTGATGCTGGTCGACCACGAGGAGTCGCGCGTCGAGATCTATCTCGCGAAGGGCGCGCCCGTGTACGTGGCCTCGAACAAGCCCGAGCACATGCTCGGTGCCCGCCTGGTTCAACAGGGGGTGCTGACCCAGGGCGAGCTGGACATGGCCCTCGCCGTGATGCCGCGCTTCGATGGCCGAATCGGCGACACGCTCTCGGCGCTCGGCCTCGTCGAGCCGGTGACCCTGGTGCGGCACATCAGCGCGCAGGTGCGCGAGCGACTGCTCGAGCCCTTCGGGTGGATTGAGGGGCGCTCGGCCTTCTACGGCGGCGTCGACGCCCCGAAGGATCTGGTCGCGCTGGAGCTCGACCCTTGGGGCGTGCTGGAGGCGGGCGCGCGTCTGCGACTGCAGCGCGGTCTCGAGAGGGATCGCTTCGGGGGTCGCGACGGGGGCTCGCTCCTTCGCGCGACGGCGAAGGCCGAGCACGTGCTCGCGCTTCGGCCGGAGCCGGCGATCGCCAGTCTGCTCACGATGCTCGAGACGCCCACGCCCCTCGTTCGGCTCGACGAGCTGAACCCGGCAGCGGCCGAGCACGAGCTACCGCGGAGCCGACCGCTGGTGGTCGTGCTCCTCGCGATGGGGGCCCTCGAGTGGGCGTGAGCTCTAGTAGTCGACGACGGTGAGGTCGCCCGAGTCCGGGAAGCCGTTCACCGAGTACACGACGCCGCCGCTCGAGTCGTAGACCGTGAAGGTGTACTCGTCGTTGCTCACGCCGCTGTCGACCACACCGAGCTCGAAGGTGTAGCCGGGATCGCCGTTCCAGGTGCCGTTGCCTTCCGCGGTGCCGACGCGAGACCCGTTGATGAAGCAGGTGACCGACTCGACCTCGCCCTCGAAGCGATCCCGAGTGGTCGCGGGCGTGTCGTCGTCGTCGTCGTCATCATCGTCGTCGTCGTCGCAGCGGCAGTGTCCACGGCCCTCGCCGCGATGATGGCGATGCCCTCGACCGCGATGCATGTGATGGCCCCGGCGCTCGCCACGGCACTCATCGTCGTCGTCGTCGTCATCGTCCTCGTCATCGGGGACCTCGGTCTCCGGTCCGAGGTGCACCCAGGTGCCCTCGGCGAAGCCGTCGGGCAGGCCGACGGCGCTGCCTTCGAAGTCGTCACCGGCCGGCAAGGTGCCGAAGCCCTCGAGCGTGCAGTCGGTCGTCACCGTCACCGCGCCCGCGCCGTCGCCCACTCCCTCGGAGGCACAGCCGACCGCGAGCGCGAGACCTAGGAGAATGGAGAGGCGAGTCGTCATGCAGGTGGACGTCGACGGAAGAAAGGCGGGCCGACTCAGACAGTGTGCAAGCTTCGTACACCACCCGTCAAGTGGGACAGCTCATTTTTGAATCTTTCGTGATCCGCCCGTGGTTCCCGATGAATTTCGATATCTTGTGGGCTACCTTGGCCCCGTGGTCATGGCTTTCGCGCGCCAAATGGGTGACGGCGTGCGCCTCCGGAGGCGCGTCGTTGCGCTGTGCTTGCTCGCCGTTGGCGCGGTCGGATGCGAGCGGCCGGAGCTCCAGCTGGGCGATACCTGCGAGCTCAACAGCGACTGCTCCACCCCGCTCGTGTGCCGGCTCGAACGGTGCCGCGTGGAGTGCCGGGGCCCACGCGACTGCGAGGTCGGGCTGCTCTGCCTCCCGGACGAGGATGGGGTCGGCGCCTGCCAGATCGACGACGAGTGCCGCCTGACGAGCGACTGCGCGCGCGGCTACGTGTGCGTCGAGAACCGATGCACGACCGAGTGCGTGACCGACGTCGACTGCCCGGCGGGCGCCCACTGCATCGCCGGCACCGACGGAACCCTCGCCTGCGTCGACCCCTCGGAAGAGAGCTGTCAGCTCAACTCCGATTGCGGCCGGGACTTCCTCTGCGCGCCGGATCGTCGATGTCGAGTCCCGTGCCGCGCCGACCGCGACTGCCGCGACGGACGAAGCTGCCTGACGATGGGCGTGGGCCCGACGATGTGCGGCATCCCGAGCGACCCGGACATGGGCCCCATGGATGGCGGCGTGGAGGACGGCGGGGGCATGGACGACGGCGGCGTGCCGCTGGACCCACCGCCCTCGCGCGGAACGCTCACCGCGGGCTCGAGCCACAGCTGCGTGTTCGTGGCCGGTGGCGACCTTAGCTGCTGGGGTCAGTGGCGGAACCCGGCCGCGACGATGGTCCACTTCGAGTACACGAGCCCGACCGCAATCACCCTCCCCGACACCCCGGTCGCGGTGATGAGCGGCGCCAACCACGGCTGCGCGGTGTTGCCGACCGAGCTCCGCTGCTGGGGCGACAACACCGGCGGCCAGCTCGGCCAGGATCCGGGCACCCTCCCCGCCTCCGAGCCGCCCGTGGTGGTCTCGCTGGCCTTCACCGTCCACGCGCTCGGCGCAGGCCTCGCCCACACCTGCGCGCTCGATGGCGCCACCGGCGAGGTCTGGTGTTGGGGCGACAACGCGGGGGGCCAGCTCGGCCACGCCGGGAGCGGTCCGACGCCCGGGATGGTCACGCTGCCGATGGCCGCCATCGACGTCGCGGCGCGAAACCAGAACAGCTGCGCACTCCTCGTCGACGGCTCCGTGCACTGCTGGGGCATCAACGACTCGAGCCAGCTCGGCTCGGGCACGGCGGAGGCGCAGTCGATGGACCCGGTCGCGATCGTCGGCATCTCGGACGCGGTCGAGGTCGACGTGGGCAGCGAGTTCGGCTGCGCCCGAAACACCTCGGGCGAGGTCCGCTGCTGGGGCAACAACGACGGCGGCCAGCTCGCGACCGGCAGCAACGGCGGCTCGCAGGCGACCCCGAACCTCGTGCCGCTGGCGGGCCCGGCGGCGGAGATCGAGACCGGCCAGGCCCACGCTTGCGCCCGGCTCGACGACGGCTCCGTGCACTGCTGGGGGCTCAACGTCTCCAAGCAAGCCGGCGGACCGACGGCGCTCTTCGTGACCTCGCCGATCTCGGTGATCGCGAGCGGCTCCGTCGAGCTGACCACCGGCGACAACCACGGCTGCTCGCGCTCGGGACCGACCGCGGTCGCCTGCTGGGGCGGCAACGCGCAGGGCCAGCTCGGCAGCCCCGGTCCCAGCACTCCCACTCCGATGACGGTACCCGGCCTATGAACGTCCGCCTGCTCCCTCTCTTCCTCTGTCTGCTGGCCGTGGGCTGCACCGAGCGCCCGACCTTCCGCGGCGGCGGCTGCGAGCTGAACTCGGACTGCGACCCACCGCTCGTCTGCGGCTTCGGTCGCTGCCGTCAGGAGTGCCGCACCGAGGTCGATTGCGCGCTCGGTCTGGACTGTTTCAACGACGTCGGCTCCCGCCTCGGCTCCTGTCAGTTGCCGGAGGAGCTCAACTGCACGCGCAACTCGGATTGCGCGACCAACTGTGGCCCCGGCACCGACTGCGAAGGCAAGATCGTCTGCCGCGGGGGCGAGTGTGGGCAGGCGTGCGCCGAGGACCGGGACTGCGTCGAAGGCTCGGTGTGCGTGGAGGAGGACTCGGTGCTCACCTGCGAGCCCACCTCCTCGGAGCTCTGCGTGTACAACAGCGACTGCGCGCCCGGCTTGATCTGCGACCCGTACCAGCGCTGCCGCGTCGAATGCGTGGAAGACCGCGACTGCGAGGCCCCGCGCGTGTGCCGGCCCGTCGAGGTCGAAGGCTTCACGACGCCGCTCTGCGTGATCGAGGGCGACGGGGGCCCATGAGGCCGCTGGCGCCACTGCTCCTCCTCGCGCTGCTGGGGTGCGGGGAACGCCCGGCCTTCGATCCGGGCGAGGGCTGCTCGCTCAGCAGCGACTGCGAGTCCCCCTTCGTGTGCCGGCTCGAGCGGTGCCGAGCGGAGTGCGCCACGGTGCGCGACTGTCCGATCGGGTCGCTCTGCCTCCGCGACGCCGACGGCATCGGCGCCTGTCGGCTCCCCGACGAGACCGAATGCGAGCTCGACGGCGAGTGCGCCGCCCCGCTGGTCTGTCGGGCCGGCGCCTGCACCAACGAGTGCGTCGAGGACCGCGATTGCACGGCCGGCAGCGTCTGTGCCCTCGACATGGCCTCCGGCGAGCTGGGGTGCTTCGACCCCTCGGACACCGAGTGCTCCCGGGCGAGCGACTGCCCCGACGACTACGTGTGCAAGGCGGACGGCCGGTGCCGCCCGGCGTGCCGGGAGGACCGCGATTGCCGGGACGGCGCGGTGTGCACCGGGGTGGGTGAGCTGACGATGTGCGAGCCCGCTCCCTGACGCGGGACCCCCCCACTCCTGATAGGATGCGGCCGTGGCGGCGGCAGACAGCGAGGCAGATCCGCTGATCGGGCAGGTCCTCTTGGGCAAGCTCGACGTGCTGCGTGCCGTTGGCCAGGGCGGGATGGGCTCGGTCTACGAGGTGGAGCACCTCATCACCCACCACCGCCGCGCGCTGAAGATCATCAAGCCGGAGCTGGTGAAGCGCCGGACCTACATGAAGCGCCTCATCCGCGAGGCCGGCGTCGCCGGTACGCTCAACACCCCCTACGTCGTCGACACCTACGACGCGGGCACGCTCGAGGACGGCTCGGTCTACATCCTCATGGAGCTGCTCGAGGGGCGCACGCTCTACGACGTGATCAAGCGCGACGGCGAGATCGCCGTCCCCCGTCTGATCTCGATCGTCGCGCAGGTCTGTGAGGGCGTCGGCGTGGCGCACCGCGCCGGGATCATCCACCGCGACCTCAAGCCGGACAACGTCTTCCTCCTCGATGGCCCGGGCGGGACCGACCAGGTGAAGATCATGGACTTCGGCATCTCGAAGTTCGAGGAGCCGGAGGACGAGGTCAGCCGCCTCACCTCCGAAGGGGTCGTGCTCGGCACGCCCTTCTACATGTCGCCGGAGCAGGCGCGGGGGAAGGAGCTCGACCCGCGCTCCGATGTCTATGCGGTGGGCGTGATGATGTACGAGGCGCTCACCGGGCGGCTGCCCTTCGAGGACTCGTCGATCAGCGCGCTCTTCATCAAGATCGCGGCCGGTGAGTACCTCCCACTGCGGCACCTGCGACCGGAGATCCCGGAGGAGCTCGCGGCCGTCGTCGAGAAGGCGATGCACCGCAAGCGCGACGCGCGCTACGCGAGCATGGACGAGCTGCGCGCCAGCCTGCTCCCGCTCGGCGGGCTCGGGGACAAGGTCCGCGCGAAGACCCTCTCCGAGCACCCGATCCCCCGCTCGACGGCGTCGTACGGTGGCCCCGCGACCCAGACGCCGGAGCCGAAGAAGGCGCTCCTCTCGAGCAAGCAGGTGCCGAAGATCCCCGGCGCCACGCCGGCGAACGACGTGCTGCTCTCCGAGCCGCCGCCCACGCCGGTGACCGACTCCACGCGCGCCCCCGCCGCCCCGGAGACCGGCTCCAGCCGAGCGATGTGGATGCTGCTCGCCGCCGGGCTCGCGATCGTGATCGCGGTCGGCGTGGCGCTCGGCACGGGCTCGGGTGAAGAGCCGGACGCGGAGACGGAGGAGACGGTCGCGGACGAAGAGCCGCGCGACACGGAGCCGCCGGTGGAGACGGCGGAGATGCAGCCCGAGGAGCCGCCGCCGGTCGCGGCGATGGTGACGATGGTGACCGTGCCGGTGCCGCCGACGATGGAAGCGGAACCCGACCCACCGACCCGGATGCGGCGGTCCACGCCCGCGGAGCGCGCCGGCCTCGAGCTCGACCCCTACGGCAACTGATGCATTCGATCCGCTCGTTCGCGCTCGTGCTGCTGGTCGGCGCGCTCACCTTCCCCGCCCTGGCGCAGCCGTCGGACGACGCGGTGGCACAGGCGCGCGAGCACTTCGAGCGCGGCGTCGAGCTCTTCAACGAGGGTCGCAACGACGCCGCCCTGGCCGAGTTCGATCGCGCATACCAGATCGCCCCGGCGCCGCCGGTCCTCTACAACATCGCCCGCGTTCACGAGGCCCTCGGCGACGCGGTGAAGGCCGCGGATGCATACGCCAAGTACCTCGAGGACGCGGGGGACTCGCTCAGCCGACGGCGTCGTCACGAAGTCACCGCGGCGCTCGAGCGGCAGCGCGCGCGCATCGCGTTCGTGACCGTGACCAGCAACGTGGAAGGGGCCACCGTCAGCGTCGACGGCGTCGACGTGGCGACGACGCCGCTCGACGAGCCGCTGCGCCTGTCCGCCGGCCAGCACACGGTCGGCGTGCGCGCCGCGGGCTACGACTCGGCGCGGCGAGCGGTGCAGGTCGCGGGGGGCGACCGCGTCACGCTGGAGCTCGAGATCGACGCCATCCTCAGCGCGCAGGGCACGATTCGCGTCGAGTCGAACGTTCCCGACGTCGCCATCACGCTCGATGGGCAGCCGCTCGGGACCACACCGCTGGACGCCACGGTGCCCGTCCCCGCCGGCACACACACGGTCACGGCGCGCCGCCCGGGCTACCAGCCGCGTGAGGAGACCTTCGACTTGGCGGGCGGCGCGGAGCGGGTGATCCGCTTCGACATGCAGACCGACGAGGGTGCGCCGGCGGACGTCTTCGGACAGCTGCGACTGCGGCTCCCACGCGGCGCGTCCGTGGTCCGAATCGACGGCGAGACCGCGATGCTCCGGAGCGGGGGGATCACGCTCCCCGCGGGCAGCCATCGGCTCGAGCTCGAGGTCGTCGAGCGGGAGCCCTACGCGGCCGAGGTCGAGATCCCCGCGAACGAAGCGCTCGACTTGGCGCCACCGCTCCTCTGGACGCCCGACGCGCGAGCGCAGCGGGTGACCGCGGCGGACCGCACGCGCGACTGGGGCATGGTGTTGACGATCGGCGGCGGCGCGCTGCTCGTCGGCGGCGTCGCCGTGCTCGGATGGAACGAGGGCCGCATCAGCAAGACCGACTCACGGCTGATCGAAGTGAACCGGGAGCTGGAGCGTTTGGGCTGCGACACCGGCGCGGCCGAGATGTGCGACATGCTGATCGAGGAGGGCCAGGCGCTGTCAGCTGACCAGGACCAGGAGCAGCGCACGCGCTGGATCGCGACCGCCCTCCTCGGCACCGGCGCGCTTCTCGCGACCATCGGGATCGTCCTCTGGGTGCTCACACCGAGCGAGTCCGAGATCGACGAGGACGCCCACGCCACCGGCCCGCAGCTCCGCCTCCGTGCCGGCTTCGGTGGCTTCTCCCTCGACGGCAGGTTCTGACCGGGCCGCTCAGCGCCGGCGCATGCCGATGCGCAGCAGCTTCTCGAGCAGCGCCTCGTAGCTCAGACCGTTCGCTTCCGCGCTCGCGGCGAGCTCCTCCCCGTACGCGATGTCGGGGTTCGGGTTCGCCTCGAGGAAGTAGACCTGCCCGTCGGGCGTCAGCCGGAAGTCGATGCGCGCGTAGCCGTTGATGTTGAGCCGACGGCAGATGCGCTTCGCGACCCTGGCGATCTTCTCCTCGAGCTCCGGGCTCAGGTCCCGCGCCCGCACCGTGTCGATGCCGTGCTTGTCCTGGTACTTCAAGTCCCACTTCACGCGGCTGGTCGCGATGCGCGGCGCCGACGGCGGCAGCCCATCGAGGGTGATCTCCCAAATGGGCATCACCTCGAGCCGGTGCAGGCCGATCACGCTCGCGTAGACCTCGCGGCCATCGATGTACTGCTCGGCGATGGCGTCGGTCATCACCTGCTCGTGCACGAACGCCACCCGGTCGGCGAGGGCGTCGTCGCTCGAGACGATGGATGCCTGCGCGATGCCCTCGGATCCCTCCGCGACGAGCGACTTCACGATGACCGGGTACTTCAGGCGCGCCGGCTTCTTGAAGCGGCGCCCGCGCGGGAAGACGTGGAAGCGCGGCGTGCGGATCCGGTGGTAGGCGAGGACCTTCTTCGAGAGCGCCTTGTCGCGGGCGAGCACGAGCCCGCGCGGGTTGCACCCGGTGTAGGGAACGCCACGGAGCTCGAGGTAGCCGACGATGTGCGCGTCGTAGACGATCTGGTCCTTGAACTCCTCGAGCAGATTGAAGACCACGTGCGGCTGCCACTCGTCGAGGACTTCGCGCAGTGGCGCGAGCTCGTCGCGCAGCCCGACGACCCGCACGTCGTGACCGAGCTGACGAAGGCCGTGCAGTACGTCGCACTCGGTCTTCATCGAGAAGTAGGTCTCCTCGTCCATCCCCTCGATCTCGTCGGGTGGAACGAACGACTCGTGCACCATCAGGAGCACGCGCCGCTTCTTCTTCGTGCGGAAGACCGCCGGGGCTACATCGGGTGCCATTCGCTCCCCACGTGCAGAGTGTGCACCGTGTGCACGGTCAACATGAGGGCAAAGTCGATCTCGGCTTCTTCCTCGGAGCCGGGCAGCCGGAGCTTCAGCTCCTGGCAGCGGCCGATCATCTCCTTGAGCACCTGGTCGAGGGTGAACTGGTACTCGCCGGTGAAGCGCGCCACGCGCTCGCGAATCGCCTTGCGGCGCTTCCGGATGAACGCCGCCGCCCGGAGGTTTCGCGCGTGCTCGGGGTCGTCGCTGAACACCCGGAGCAGATCGCGATCGTATTGGTCGGTGTAGCCCGCGGGGAAGTGAGCCCGGCGTTTGTCGTAGTGCTCGCCGAGCGTGTGCTTCAGCGTCTTGAGCGCGTAGGGCTTCGCCTTGCTCCGCACCTTCGGCCCGACCCCCTCGAGCTCCGCCATCAGCTCGTCGACGTACTCCAGCTTCTCGAGCGCCTTCCAGCCCGCGTACTCGCGGCGCCAGCGGGTCTTCGGCTGCAGCCAGACCGCGAAGGTCTCGGCGAAGTCCTCGACCGGATGGCTCTGCGCGTACCACCCGTCGAGGTGCTGCACGAAGCGCTTGCTGCTCGGCCGCGGGCGATAGAAGTCCGGGTAGCGCTTGCTCGCCAGCCCGAAGAGCTGCTGCCACCGGCGCTTCCGATGGAGCGCATAGGCGTGCTGCACCGCGTGGCCGAGCTCGTGGCGGAAGAGCTTGAGGCATTCGGGCTTCGAGCCGCCCTCGACCTCGAACATCACCTTGCGCTCGAGGCGCGTCAGCCGCGGGTGCGCCAGATAGAAGGGAATGGCGATCCCCGGGACGTTCTCCGGAGAGAACCACTCGTCCGCGAGCCAGAAGTGCGGCCGGAGCCGCAGCTTCCTGCGCTTGAGGTCACGGCGGACCTTCTCGATGACGTCCTCGATCCAGCTTCCTTCGATGCTCAGATCGAGGTCGCACATGCGTGTGTCGAGGAGCTCGCGGTCGGACATGTCGTCCAGCTTCTGACGGCGACGGCTCACTGCGCGCGAGCATAGCAGCAGCGATCCGCAGCGATCAGTCCGGCAGCTTCCACACCGACCAGTGCGGTCCGCGGAACACCGGCTCGACGCCGGGAGCCCGCGCGATTCGGCCCGGACCGCCGCGCGCGAGCACGTACTCGTACCACTCGAGCTGCGCCGGCACGACGCGCTGCGGCTCCCACTCCCAGCGCGGCGGCACTGGCGGCGGTCGTTCGTCCTCGCGGAAGCGGATCGGACTCTGCGGGAAGTCGGCGAAGGTGAACATCACCGCCCCACCCCGATCGGCCTGGGCCCACGCGACCGCGTGAATGTAGGGCGCGAAGCGGACGTGGGCCGACTGCCGGTCGTAGATGAGCCCCGCGACCCGCGAGCCCTCGGGGATCGCCTCGAGCGCTTCGTCGAGCTCGCCGGTCTCCTCTTCGAAGCCGAGCGCGGCCTCGGTGACCAGGTCCACGCTCACGAACGCCAGCAGGGTGGCGCAGACGAGCACCGCGCCCCGCAGCCAGCGGCCATCGATCGGCCGCAGCACCACGAGGGCGAAGATCGCCGCCAGCAGCGGGAAGCGCGCGTTGATGGGCCAGATCCAGTCGTAGCTGACCGGGGTCACGAAGTAGGCGACGAAGGCCGCGAGCGGCACCACCACGAGCCGCGTGCGGAGCGACTGGGCGAGCGCGTGACGAATCGGCTGCCCCCAGAGGAGCACCCCGCCCGCGAGCGCGGCCCAGAGGACGAAGAGCACGTCGTCGGCGTCGCCGGGGAGCACGTCGAGCATCCAGGAGGGCAGCTCCGCGAGGCTCCGGCTGAAGGGCGCGTAGACCGGCTCGCCGCGGCCGTCTTCACCGAGCGAGGCGGCGCTCAGCGTCGACTGGCCCGCCGGGCTGGTGACCATCCAGACGAGCGTGGCCACCAGCGCGGGCGCGAAGGGGATCGCGTAGCGCGCCATCGCCTTGATGTCCTTCTCGAGCCCCACCACGAACCCGCCGAGCAAGAGCAGCCCGAAAGGCACCACGTGGGTGTAGAAGCAGACCAGCGCGAGCACCCCCAGGATCGCCGCGCGCTTGCGCGTGAAGCCCTCGGTCCGAATGCGGATCGCGAGCGAGAGCGCGAAGAGGGCGAGCGGGATCGCGGCGACGAAGTTCAGGAAGCCGAGGATCAGGTGCGCGTTCCAGAGCAGCGGCACCACGAGCAGCGCCAGCCAGGGGTCGCTCTTCAGCGATCGGAGCACGCTCCGGAGCGCGTACGGCGTCGCCACCAACGACGCGGTCAACACCAGCTTCACCGCCGTGAGCGCCGGGACGATCCACGCCAGCGCGATGCACACCAGGTAGAAGGCGAGATACTGCGTGCGCCAGAGCTCGACCTCGAGGCTCTCGGCGTAGCGTAGGCTCTCGTCGCCGAAGTGCGCCATGACCTGCACCGCGGCGACGTGCTGCGGCAGGTCCTGCAGCGGCGGCCGAGTCACGAGCCAGAGCGGCACGCAGGCGCTCAGCGCCACGAGCGCGAAGAGCAGCTCCGGCAGCGCGTCCTTCGCACGCGCGACGAAGCCCCCGGCGGATGCCGGAGGCTTCGGTGGATCGGACTCGGGGCGTGGCGCCACGGCCGCGGAGGGTACCCGACCGGCGCCCGCGCGGGGCACCGTTCAGGTCGAGAGCGGGCTCAGCCGCCCTCTTCTTCGCCGCCCGAGGTCTGCGGGGCGGTCTGGTCCTCGAGGCCCCAGCGGAAGTTCACGCGATTGATCTGGAACGCCACGCGGTCGCTCTGGAGCGTCACGCGGCCCTGGTTCGGGAAGCAGACCGTGCCGCCGGCGTCGGCGCGGTAGTAGGTCGCGGGGACCATCACCGTCACGTAGCGCGGGCGCTCCTCCCAGCGGAGGCACTGGTTCGTGTTGGAGTCACGGCGCACGCACTCCTGGACCCAGCCCTGCTGCCGCTGCTCGGCGACCTGACCCATGTAGGTCGAGATCTGCGGTTCGCGGGCCTCGGCGACCTGCGCGTCGTCATACCACTGGCCATCGGAGTTCATGAGCATCGTCTGGCTGTAGATCTGCGCATCGGGCGGCCCGTGGGGCTGCTCGATGGAGTAGTTCACGTCGAAGCACACGGCGTCGGGGTCGAGGCGCATCAGCGTCGACTGCCAGCCATTGCGAGCCTCGATGGTGTTGGGCTGGTCGACCACGCCCACCTGGAGCGGGTGGCGGAGCAGCACGTCCATCTTCTTTCCGCACCCCGACGCGATGGCCATGAGAGCGAGACCGAGCACAAGCTTCTTCATGTCCGCCTTGTACGATCCTTTGGGCGAGGATCTTCTACCCCAGGGTGCGTTTTCCCTCCCTCCGAGGCGCCAACGGCCGAGAATTCCGGACTCGGAGAGCCCCTCTCGCGGCGTCCTCGGAGGCCTCTCGAGAGCCGATTCCAGGGAGTGGCCAACCCGGACTTGACAGCCTGCCGAGCACGGATCAGAGTGCGCGCCCATTCCGGAATAGCTCAGTTGGTAGAGCGATCGACTGTTAATCGATTGGTCGCTGGTTCGAGTCCAGCTTCCGGAGCTTCATAAGGCCCAGGCTAGTCAGCCTGGGCCTTTCTCTTAACAAGACCCTCGTCGGCTTCGCCGGCGGGGGTCTTGTCGTATCTGCCGTCGTGGTGCGGGTTTGCGGACGGTGGCCCCTCGCCGGGGGTGCTCTCTGGTCGGGCGGCGCCAGAGCACCTCGCCTCGTCGCCGGACCCAGACCGGTGCTCTCTGACTGCTCTTGGGGCTCAGAGACGCCTCCAGACGCCGAAAAGCCGGTTCACACCAGAGAGCGGATGGTTCACGGCTCCAGAGTGGGACAACGACTGGGCTTTTTCGTCTCCGCGGTTCACCGCACGAGGCGGCGGATCGCGACAACATCTCGCGAAGACTGCGGCGCTTGTTCCCGCCGGAACACGCTCCCTATTCGGCAGATGCCTTCTTCGCGCGGTGCTCTGCTCGCTGAAGGGCGGTGGCTGTGGCCGCGCTCGCTTCCGCGACGGCGACAAGCTCGGGGGGATCCAGGAGCTCTCGGTCGGGAACAGCTCGCTCTCGTCGAATCGCACGGATCTCTACGCCTTCGGCATCATCTTCTACGAATCGCCCGCCGGAAAGGTCCCCTTCGGCGGCGAATCCTACGGGGCCATCGCCATCGAGATCGGGACGACCACCCCGATCCCCACCGTCGCCTCGCACACAACGTCGGGCGTCAAGCGCGTCTCGTGGTCGTCGTCAGCTAACGCCAGCGCCCATGAGCCGCGGGCAGTCGCCGGAGAGTGATGGCAGGCTTCGCACGAGCCACTGACCGGCGGGCCCGGGTGGGGAGCCCCGCCGAGTGATCACGTAGAGGGGCACGAGCAGTGGCTCGGCCCCCCACTCGTCGAGAGTGAGCCTGACGAGGCGGCGGCGCTCGAGATCCTCCTGGACCATGTCGATCGGCAAGTTCCCCCAACCGAGTCCGGCGCGGACGAGCTCGAGCTTGGTCGACGCGTCGGCGACGAGCCACGTTGCATCGGAGACGACACCGTGGTTGTCGGCTGCCGTCGCCACGCGTTGGCTGATCACGATCTGCACATGACTCCGCGCGTCAGCGTGCGAGATCGACCGGCCAATGGTTGCAAGTGGATGCTCGGGTGCCGCCACGGGCACCATCGCGACGTGGGCTAGGAAGCGCCGTTCGAGCCCAGCCGCGTCAGATCCCACAGGCCCTGAGATGCCGATCTGGCAACTTCGATCGAGTACCACCGCGGCGACGTCGTCCAGGACCTCGGTCTGGACTCGCAGCGAGACGGTTGGGTACTGGTCCCGTAGTGCTTTCGCCGAGGCGATCAGCAGCCCCGATGGGCAGATCGTGTCCACGGCGAGGCGCAGCTGAAGCTCCAGACCCTGGCCGACGTTCGCGGCACGCGCGCCAAGGACGGATACATCGTCGAGGACCTTCCGCGCGTCGGAGAGCAAGGTTCTGCCCACCTCGGTCAGCGCCGGCCGGTGGCCAGAGCGATCGAAGAGTTGCAGACCCAGAAGGCTCTCCAAGTTGGCGACGCCCGAGCTCACCGCAGACTGGGCGCGATGCAGTTGACGGCCCGCCGCTGAGAAGCTCCCCTGCTCGGCCACAGAGATGAACAGCCGGAGCTGATCGAGGGTCACGCTGTCGAGGCTGGCGCGCATCTATCTCCTTTTACGGAAGTGTCTATCCAAAGTTTATCGGTTTTCAAGATAACAGAGGGCGTCTATTCTTCACAAGTCTGATGCCGCTGCGGCGCTCGCCGCGTCGGCGTCATCGCCTCGCCCACGAGGATCAATCACGCCCGACCAACTGCAAACGAAGGAGACAGAGATGACCAAAGACAACACCCTACTCGTGACCGGGGCCTCCGGACAGCTCGGACGTCGCGTTGTCGAGCTGCTCCTGGAGGCTGGCACCCACAAGGTTATCGCGGCGACCCGCAGCCCTGACAAGCTCGCCGACCTCGCTGAGCGCGGTGTCGAAGTCCGCAAGGCCGACTTCGACCAGGCCCCCGGGGATCTCGCCGAAGCGTTCGCTGGAGCGCAGCGGATCCTGCTCGTGAGTACAGACGCCGTCGGGCGCCCGGGGCATCGATATGCGCAACACCAGCGGGCCATTGACGCTGCCGGCCGAGCCGGCGTGAGTCACCTCGTCTACACCTCGCTGACGCACCCGGTTAGAGATTCTCCGGTGCTGATTGCGCCCGACCATGTGCAGACCGAAGAGGCTCTCGAGGTGAGCGGTCTGGGCTACACCGCGCTTCGCAACAACCTCTACGCAGACATCCTCCTGATGAGCCTGCCGGGCGCTATCGCCTCAGGGAGCCTCTTCGCTGCAGCCGAAGATGGCGGAGCGGCGTACGTGACCCGTGAAGACTGCGCACGTGCGGCGGCCGCGACCCTCGCGTCCGACTTTGATGGCAAGCGTCAGATTGAGATCACCGGCCCCGACGTCGTGACCTACGGGGAGCTGGCTTCGATCGCTAGCGAGCTCACGGGGAAAGAGGTCGCATACATCCCCGTCGATGAGGAGTCCCTGGTGGCTGGGATGACCGCGCATGGCCTGCCCGAGCCCTTGGCGCGGCTGATGGCCTCCTTCGACACCGGGATCAAGCGGGGGCTGTTCGGACCTGCGACAGGTGCGGTCGAGGAGCTGACCGGGCGGCCGCCGACAAGTGTCAGGGCCTTCTTGGAGGCGAACAAGGCGGCGCTGTCGCCGGCCTGACGCTCCCTACCTACGACGATAATCGTTGAGCCGAGGTCACCAGTGCTCTCCGTGCTGGAGCCCGACTGGCTTCTTCCCCTCCATCACCTCGGAGACCGGTTTGGAGATCGGCCTATTCACATTCGCCGAGTGCGGCGAGAGCGTCCTTCGAAAGGCCGCTGTCTCGCCCTCCCTGCGGCTGCGCAACCTCGTCGAAGAGATCACCCTCGCGGATCAAGTCGGACTCGACTGGTTCGGTGTCGGTGAGCATCATCGCGCAGACTACGCTGTCTCCTCTCCTGCGATGGCCCTGGCCGCTGCAGCGACGCAGACAGATCAAATTCGCCTGTCCAGCGCAGTTACGATCCTCGGATCGTCAAGTCCCGTACGGGTGTTTCAGGACTTTGCAATGCTCGACAATCTCAGCGTCGGGAGGGCTGAGGTCATGGTTGGAAGGGGCGCCTTCGTAGAGTCGTTCCCGCTGGTCGGGCTGGAGATGAGTGACTACGAGTCGCTCTTCTCGGAGAAGCTCGAGCTGCTGATGGAGCTCAATAGACCCGAGCTGCTCGCGTGGCCTGGTGGACGGCACACTCCACCCATTCAGGGGTGTCGGGCATTTCCGCGTCCCGTCCAAAGGGAGCTGCCGGTCTGGATAGGTTCAGGCGGCACACCTAGCTCGGTGATGCGAGCCGCCAAGCTTGGTCTACCACTCGCGATCGGGATCATCGGTGGCGATACCGGGCGCTTTCAGCCCCTCTTCCAAGCCTACAGGCATGGATGGAACGAAGCTGGGCACGACCCATCGTCCTTTCAAGTCGCGATGACGGTCCACGGGTTCGTCGCCGCGACAGATCAACGGGCTGCCGACATCTACAGTGGGCCACACAACGAGGTGATGACCCGTCTTGGCGCCGAGCGCGGCTGGCCTCCGGCGACGCGACAGGGGTTTGACGCCCAGACTGGCCCGACCGGCGCTTTCTTCGTAGGTAGCCCGAACGCGCTCGTAGAAAAGATCCTCGCACATCGTGAGAACTTTGGGATCACCCGCATCGCCCTGCAGATGGGGGTGGGAATCATTGAGCATCGCGACATGCTCGATGCTATCGAGCTGCTAGGGACGAAGGTAGCACCGGAGGTGCGGCGCCATGCGGAACGATGATGAGCGGAGCCCGACGGAGCATGACGACCAACTGACCCGCCGGGAGTTCTCCATCGCACTCGGCGCCGCGGCTGCAAGCGCGGCGTTAGCTGGACTTACTGGCTGCGAATCGAGACAAGGAGGCGACATGAGACCCGAGACGAAAGCGAGCAGCCTCGTCCCGACCCTCTTCATCCCACACGGTGGCGGTCCGTGTTTCTTTATGGACTGGACGATGGGGCCGGCGGACACCTGGGCTCGAATGGCCCAGTGGTTACGGGAGCTTGGACGAGAGTTCGAGCACGTCAAAGCGATCGTTGTGATTTCCGCCCATTGGGAGGAGCCGAGTGTAACGATCCAGACGAGGGCGCAACCCGATCTGCTCTTCGACTACTACGGCTTCCCGCCCCACACGTATGAGCTGCAATGGCCAGCGCCGGGTTCTCCCACGCTCGCTCGCCGGATCGCCGAGCTGCTCGCCGGCCGGGGCGTCGCCACCGCCGAGGCGCCGACCCGGGGCTTCGACCACGGCGTCTTCGTCCCTCTCAAGGTCGCATTCCCCGATGCGCAAATCCCCACCCTGCAGATCTCACTCAAGAAGGGGCTCGACCCGCAATTTCACTTGGAGCTCGGTGAGGCTCTCGCTCCACTGCGCCACGAGGGGGTGCTCATCGTGGGCAGTGGCATGAGCTTCCACAACATGCGGGCCATGATGGCCGGGGGAGGACGGGCCTCCGCGGCGCGCGAGTTCGACGAGCGCCTGACGTCCGTCTGCTGTGACGCCCCAGACGCATGTCGAGGGCAGCTGCTCCGCTGGCAGACGCTCCCACACGCTCGCTACTGCCACCCTCGCGAAGAGCACTTGCTGCCGTTGATGGTGGTCGCCGGCGCCGCTGCCGGAGACCGGGGGCGGAGAATTTTTAGCGATCGGGTGATGGGGGTCGAGGTCTCGGCGTTTCAGTTCGGCTAGGACGGCTCCCGGAGGTGTTGCGCGCTCGGGAGCGTGGTGGAGATCCAGTCAGAAGCGGAATCCCATCTTCGCGAGCGCGGCCAGATCAGCGTGCGCATACGCTGTCATGAAGGCCCGCATCATCTGGTCAAAGGGGAGATCGGCATACATGCCGTGGAACCGGATCACCTCGGCATGGGCCGCTCCGTCCAGCGTCGTCGTCGGAAAGAGCGCGTCGCGTTCGCCGTCGAAGTCGACCCGTCGATATCGCTTCCGCGCGACAACGTCGGGAGACAAGCTGGCGTCGGCCAATCGCCAGCTACCGTTGAGGTAGATCGCGTTGAGCCCGTGGTGGAACATCGTATCGGTTCCCATCGCGTCGACGATCCGCGTCGGTAGCGTGTGGTCCTTGAGGTCGCACAGCACGAGCGCCGCGGGTATCCGAACTGCGCGCAACAGCGCACCGAGCAGGATTGCCTT
>JAEPMI010000015.1:0-67500 GCA_017644045.1 Deltaproteobacteria bacterium | reverse complement strand
CGACGCGGTCGAGGACGACGCTCTTGAGGTTGTCGTAGAGCAGCACACGAGGCGCGCCGCCGAAGTAGGCGAAGGCCTCGACGTGGCCCCGGAGGAAGCTCTCCATCTGCTGGTCGAGGGTGAAGCGCGCGTAGAAGGCGCGACTCCACCCGAGCACCATCACGAAGACCGAGAGCTTCCGCGTCGCGTGGCCCACGCGGACCGTGCCGAAGCTGCCCCAGTCCACCTGCCCCTGCTCGCCGGGCAGCGTCTCCGTGCGCAGGTACGCCTCGCTCCGTGGCGTCGGCCGCGGCGGAGCGTGGTGTAGCCACCGACGTAACCGCGTACGCGCAGCATCTGAAGGATGCGCGTGGCCCGCAGCCGTGGGTGCTGGTCGAGCACGTCGAGGATGAAGGGCTTGTACGCGTCGAGCATGCTCGGCGGCCGGGTCTTCATCACCTTCGTCGCGAAGCGCCCCGTCTCGATCGCGCGCTTCACCGTGTCCGGGTGCACGCCGAGCTCGGTCGCGATCGTGCCCACCTTCCAGTGCTCGCCGAAGAAGAGCCGCCGGATACGCGAGTGCTGCTCGGGTGAAATGGTCATCGCTCGCCTCCCACGAAGAGCCGCAGTTGGCGCAGGTCACGGAAGCTGCCGAGACCGCCGCCCACGCGGTCGCGCAGCCGCGCCTTCATCTCGCCGGCGCCGACCACTTCGAGCTCGTAGAGGGGCCCGCCGAAGTCGAAGAGCCACTCACCCGGGAGGTCCGCGCCGGAGGTAGCGCCCTTGCCGGCCACACACAGCGCAGCGCGGACCCGCTCGCCCTCCCAGAGCGCGAGCGCTTCGAGCAGCCATCCGAGCGCGCGCGGATGTTGCGGCGTGCTCAGGCGCGCCTTCAGGCGGATTTCGTCGCCCATCGTGGTCAAGATCCGCACTCCGGTCGGGCCCGGACGGATCGCGGTGAACAGAGTCATCGGTCACGGTCTCCTTCCGCGGCGACGCCTCCTCCGACTCGGTGTCATCGGTGATCGCCACGGCCGCGACCGTCGCGTTTGCCGTCGAGTTTTCGGAACCATGTTCCGTCACGCTCGGCTCCCGTAGCCGCAGCCGCGCCCGGTACTCCCGATTGCGATCGCGGTGATCTTCTCGGCCCTCCGGCGACTGCTGGTGTCGCCGGCGCGCTTCGCGCAGCTGTCGCTGGCGACGGATCGACTGACACTCACTCGAGCAGGAGGCCTGCCCCCGATCGCACCGCGAGCAGATCCCGAACGGCACCCCGCACTCCCTCTGCGCACACCGAGCCAACCGAAGCGAACCGTCCATCCCGCGTCCTCCTCGATCGCGAACTGGACAGCCGGCTCGGGCCATGCGACGCATGAACCAAGACGCCTGGCGCCGAGCTCTTCGTGCTCGCGACCATCAAAGGGATCCGGTGCGCTAACACCGCTCCCCGTCTTCGTGCCCCGTCCTACGACGGGCGGGGTACGTCCGTCAGCTTTTCGGTCAGCCGCGCGAGATTTCTACGCTTTGGGATGACCAGCGACACTCGCCAGCGCCGCGGCCGGTCGGGCGAGTCGTACCGCCCGCACTGCCGCCGGCAGACCGGGCGCCGCCACTCGTCGCCTCGCCGAACACGGACCCGAAGCACGAAGACGCCGTCGAGCCCAAGAACCGCAGCCCGCTCGACACCGACCGCCTTCGCGAGCACCTTCCGTTTGCGCACCCTGCTCCCCTTGCGCTGGAGTCCTAGACAGCCCCAAATGGAGAAAACGACTCAGTACGACACACTTGGCAACCGCGGCCGTGGGCTCTGCTTCGTAGGCCGTTGTCTGTGGCTAGCCATCGGGCTCGCGGCTTGCGATTGTGGTGGTTCGGACTCCGGTGGCCTGTCCTCGGATGAGGACACATCAGATGGCACCATCGGCTCCGAGGACGCCGGTGCTCCACCCGATGGCTCGTCAGGCGCCACAGGGGAGTGCATTCCGGTGGGGAGCCCCTCATCCCTGAGCTGCCCAATGGGGTGTACGGAGTGGAATGTGCGCGTAGTCGACGTGTCGAACGAATGCACCACCACCAGCCAACAACTCGTAGGCGCGTGCTACCCCGAAGACGCGACCGTCCTCGGAGATCTCCGGGCTAACTGCTTCACGCACCCAGACATGGACGACCTGGTGATCTGGTCTCCATCCTCAGTAGTGAGAGTCTCGGGCGGATCCGACAGCATCCTTGAGGACGCGGGCTGGGTTCCTTGTTCGGAGACGAACAAGGTGCGGTACGAGGGTTTCTGCGAGTAGCCGCCACCACGGGCACCCCGAGATTGGACAGTACCGCCTTCTGGTACGTTCCACTCCCGTGGCCGTCGGAAAGGTAGTCGATCGAGCAGCCCCTGGAACGCCTCCCGCGCGGTCCAGCATCTCGATAGTCCGCGGCCCTCTTCCGCTCCAACGTCTCGGGACGCAAGCGCTTTCGGGCCGCGCGAGGTCGATGAAGAAGACCGTCTCGAAGTTCTGGTTACAGACCCGCGTGGGGAGCCACCAAGCGGACGCGCCTCGAGGATTCGAGGTGCGTTCGCTGCGTTCTGGGACCCGGGTCAGCCGCCCGGGAGCGCCATCGAACGGTGCGCCCGCGAGGTGCCGAGCAACGCCGGCGGAACGCTCCGGGTGCCGGCTTCGGCATGGTCGAGCATCCACGCCGCGACGGATCGTCGGTGGACCGTGCTCGTCAGGCCGAAGCGCTCCACGGCCCCCACCGGTTGGGGCGCCGTCCCGTTCGTGAGCGTCACTGGCCGAACGGCCGTGGTCGGGAAGGCTGCGCCATCGAGGATCGACTCGGCCACCTCCAGGTCGGCGTAGCCGGTGCCGACGCGCCCCGCCCGCACCATGAGCGTGATCGGAAAGCGAAGCCGCTCGCGGCTGGTCCCCACGCCGCCCGCGCTGATCCACACCAAGCGCTTTGGCTGGGCCGCGACCAAGTGCCTCGCCACCGTCTGGACGAGGTCGGGTGGCGAGAGCAGCCGCGACCACGGAAAGAGCGAGCGCCGCCGCTGTCCGACGCAGCAGAACGTGACATCACCCAGCGGCAGCGAGCGAACGAACTCGAGGTCGGTCACCTCACCGCGGATGACCTCGGCGCCGTCGGGTGGCGCCGCGGACGTCGGCCGAACCACCGCCGTCACGTCATGGCCGCGCTCCAGCGCGAGCTCCACGACCCATCGACCACATCCTCCGGACGCCCCGAGCACCGTGACCTTCATGGTGGAGACGCTGGGGGTGGTCGCGACGTCCGTCGACTCCCAGGCGGGGATTCACGAAGCCCTAGCCGAGGCGGGCACGCGCCGCGTCCCGAACGCCTTCTGCCTCCAGCCCGTCGTCGGCGAGCTGGGCGAGCCGCTCACGCATCTCGCGGGGCGCATGCACCGCGGCCACCTCCCGCGCCTCTTCGTCGCAATCCCACAGCGCCTCGCGCGCGAGGGCAGCGAGCGCATCGGATCGAGAGGCGGCGAGCGCGCGAAGCACCCGAGGCCGTGCCCAGGAATAGGGGATACGCTCGAAGGTCTGGACGAGCACTTCCGTCGATCGGCGATCGCCGATCGACTCGAGCGCTTCCACCATGCTGCAGGCCCGGTAGACCGCCCCGTCGTCGAGTGCGACACCCAGGGTCGTCTCGACCAGCGAGCGGTCTTCCGCACGAGCCTCGCGGGCGAGAATGCGCTCGGCAGCCACGGCTGCGTACCCACCCTTGCTCAGCCAGACTCGCGCACGCGGGAGCGTATGGTCGGGCGAGAGTCCTTCGAGGTAGCGCGCGACCCCCGGATGCCGACGCGGCGGCGCGGGGTTCGGGGACCCGAAGACCTCGTCGAGGTGCTCCAACAGACCGGTGTGTCCGAGCGCTCCCAGAGCCCGGCATGCAGCCAGTGCCGCGTCGCGATCGCTTCCCCTGGCAGCCTCGATCATCGCCGCGATGCTGGCGGCGTCTTTGCGTTGAGCCAGCACGCGCGCCACCCTCACACCATTGCGGGGCTCCGCGATCGCCAGGAGCTCGTTCGTGGTCATCGACGTGTCGGGCTTCGGCGCCTCCGGCCGAGGCGGTGACTCGGCCAACCCCGCTTCCTTCAGCAACGACGCGATGCGCGGCTCCGTCTTCGCCCACTTCCCCCACGGAAGGTGCCCTTGTCGTTCGATGGCAGAGCGCAGCTCGTCTGCGGGGCGATCGGCCATCGCATCCAGGTCGGATGGTGTGAAGAAGTTCTGCCCGTACTCCCGCGCGCGCTCGAGTGCGGTCAACGCAGCGAGCCAACCGTCGTGCCGAACCTCTGCCCGGAGGGCCTGGAGCGCATCTGCTCGCCCTCGCACGGCCATCTCCATCAGAACGTCGGCAGCCAGACCTCCGTCCCAGCGCCGAGGGTCCCCTGACCGCACCGCCTCTCCGACCGGCGTGACGTCGACGCACAGCTCCAAGCCCAGCTTGGCGTAGTACGCCGCACGCTCCTCGAGCTGGCGATCCCAACGCGGGTCGTGCGACACGCAGTGCAGCCACTCACCCTCGCCGGCTCCGCCCCGTGTCGCTGCGAAGTGAGCGCGGCCGAGTCCACGTTGCAGTTGCCCGAGCACGGTCTCGGGCGGATCGAGGGCAGGCGCTCCCATCAGTGGTGCCCACTCCTATCCATCGAATCTGTACTCGTCACCCCGCGCGCGCTGACATGCAGCCCGTGGTAGGGAAGCGACGGGGAGCGCGTCACCACCCCTCGGAACGGCGTGGAGCTCGTGGCGGACCCAGGTCGACGCTTGCGCGCGCTCCCTTCGAGCTTAGCTTCGCCGCCCACCGCGAGCGGCCAGGCGGCCTGCACGCGCACCCAGGAGGCACGCCATGGCGAAGAACCACGACCCGCTCGAAGACCTCCCCTCCTTTCGAGCGAACCAGTAAGCGGAGGCGAGGGTTATCCCTCCGAGACCCACGTCAAACGCGGTGTGCGCGTCGTCGGAGACGGGATCGAGCTCCTCGAGAAGCTCGGCCGAAACGACCCGTGCCCCTGCGGCTCGATGCGCAAGTTCAAGAAGTGCTGCCTGAAGGGCGGCACCTTTCGACGGAGCGAACCGCGACGACTACGTCCGCGACGAGGACTGCTGAGCTCGCAAGAGCCTGCGCCAGTGCATCCGGCCGGCCGCCTCGCTCTCGCGCTTGGTCGTCAGCCAGCCTCGACGCGTGCTTCGTACGCGTCGAGCGTTCGCTTCCATGCGGGCCGAGCCATGCAGCGGGCGAGGTAGCTCCGCACGTTCGCGTGGGGCTCGAGGAGCTCGGCGGCGGTGCTCGCGGCGGCGAGGACGTGCGTCATCAGAATGTCCGCCACGGTGAACTCGTCGGTCGCGACGAAGGCGCGGTTCCGTAGCCACCCATCGAGCTGCTGCAGCCGCAGGGCCGACCAACTCCTGAGCGCGTCGTGTGGCTGGCTCCCCTTTCCGCCGCTGAGCCCGACGAACCACATGGAGAGAACCGGCGTCTCCACCGAGCTCAGCGCGGCCACGCTCCAGCGCAACACCTGAGCCTCGCCTGCGAGGTCAGCAGGGATCAGCTTCCCGCTCTTTCGTGCCAGATAGAGAAGGATCGCCCCAGACTCGGTCACGACGACTCCGTCGTCATCGATGGCCGGGATCTGGCGGAAGGGATTGACGCTTCCGAACGATTCGCTCTCGAGATCCCCCTGCGGGTGATCCATGCCCACGATCTCGTAGGGCATTCCCATCTCCTCGAGCGCCCACAGAACGCGAAGGTCGCGGGTGTTTCCGTGGGCGAACGGGTTCACTCGAGAGAAGCCGTAGACTTTGAGCATGGGCCGCGTCCTACACCGGACGAGCTGGTGGTGCACCCGCGCCCTCCCCCACGGTCGCGTTCGTGCGCGGGCTCTCGTCCTGGAGCCGCAGGTCGCCGACGAGGCTCCTCGATCTTCACGTGAAGATCAACACTCCCGATCTCCAAACGTGCCCACACAGGCCGATATCGGCATTCATTGACCACATACTCGCCACATCCGTCACTCCGCGTCAGCCCGCGATTTCGTTTCGCGGGCGCACCTCTCCAATCCGAGCTCGGGTGTAGGCTCCGCCCCATGGAGATGACTCGGCGTCGGTACGTGGAGGGGGTGGAGCCTGGGAAGTCGGGCGCGTGGCTCGGCGACGAGTCCTTCTCCGAGCTCGAGCGGTCGCAGCTCACCGAGATCGCCACGAACTGGGCTCCGCAGCTCGAGGGACCGGAAGCGCTCGAGCTCTTCCTGACCGGCGACTACGCGGCGTTCGCGAAGACCTTCGACGAGATGGCGGGCGTGCCGCTCGAGCAGTGGGACGTCATGGACGGCGACGAGCCAGTGTTCCACCTCTGGCTCTACCAGGTCGACGCAGGCGTTCTCTACCGAGGTGGGACCGCGGAGGTGGTCGGGATCATGATCCAGAACGGCTTCGAGTTCGACGAAGACTTCGACGAGGACCTCGCGGACGAGCTCGGGGATGAGCTCGAGGCCGCCCGAGTCCGTGCGGTTCAGGCGACCAAGGAAGCGCGGGCGTTCCCGTGCTCGTTGAAGAGCTATCGCTTCGCGCGCTGAACGGCCTCGTCGACTTCGTCGCTCCGCTCGACGATCCCGCCGACCAGCCCGTAGTCGAGCGCGGCGCTCGCCGTGAGCCAGTGGTCGCGGTCGGTGTCGCGCGCCACCCGCTCGAAGGGCTGGCCGGTGGCCGCCGCGAAGAGACCGTCGAGCCGTCGACGCATGGCCAGGATCTGCTCGGCCTGGATCTCGATGTCGGCCGCGGAGCCCTTGTAGGCGCCCAGCGGCTGGTGGAGCAGGAAGCGGGTATTCGGCGTGGCGAAGCGACGCTCCCTCGGCGCCGCGATGTAGATGAGCGCGCCAGCGCTGGCGACCCAACCGGTGCCGAGCATGCGGACCTCGGGCGCGATGAAGCGGACGACGTCGTGCACGGCGTCCCCCGACTCGACATGACCGCCCGGTGAGCTGATCACCATCGTGATGGGCGCGTCACTCGCACCGGCGAGAGCGAAGAGCTGGGCGTTCGTGCGCTCGGCGAGCTCGGCGTCGATCTCGCCGAAGACGAGAACGGTGCGTGAGTGGAGGAGGCGCTCGGTGATCGGCTGCGACGACTGCATGCCTCAGGTCTGCCGAACGAGGCTGCCGTCCACCATGGCCGGACGGCTCCCATCCATACCCGGGCAGCGCCGCTCACCGCGCCGCTCGCAGACATGCCCGATCGGCTCACGGCCTTGTCGGCTCCCGAGCGACCCGTCAGGCTGGAGCCATGAACGGCTCGGACGAGATGACCCGCTTCGTGTTGGAGGGGCCGCACTTCCGGCCGGTCGAGCTGCCCGGCGAGTCCGGCTTCGTGATCGCCCTGCGCGGCCCGGTGAAGGTGGGCGACCGAACCCTCGAGACGGGCGAGGTCACCGGCTTCTCGGGGCGAGCGACCGTGGCCGCACGAGCGGTGGGGGCCTGTGCCCTCGCGTTCGTTCGACCGGTCGCGGATGCATCCCTCGAGGGTCGGCTCTCGCCTGCCGAGGTGCGCGCGGACGAGGTCCTCGCCCGGCTCGCGCCGCTGCTCGCGAACGAGGACACCGCGAACGAGGTGGCGCGCCCGCTCGCCGAAGCCTTCGCGGCTCGACTCCGCGAGCTCGCCGGCGCCGACGCGATCACGGACCCGGTCGTGCGCGCGGCCGTCCGTCTGGCCGAGGGCGACGAGCTGCCGTCCATCGTCGAGCTCGCGAAGCAGGTCGGTGTGTCGCGCGCGTCGCTCGTACGACGCTTCCGCGCCGACGTCGGCGAGTCGCCCGGCCGCTATCTCAGCGGGGTCCGGCTCCGGCGCGCCGCCCATCGGCTGCTGACCACGTCGGATGGCCTCGCCGCGATCGCGCACGACATCGGCTACGCGTCGGAGTTCGCGTTCAGCCGAGCCTTCAAGCGTCGCTACGGCGTCGCGCCGGGAATCTACCGGCGCACGGCCGGCGGCAGCCTGCGCATGTGCGCCTGACGCTCAGTTCACGCCGCCGATGACGGCCTTCTTCTCCTTCGCCGCCTGGACGAAGAAGCGCGCGATGTTCTCCTCGAAGTCGTCGTCGGGGTCCCACCCTTCCTCTGCCGAGAGACCCGCCGCCAGCTCGGCGACCTCCTCCACGGTGAAGAAGAACGCCGGACCGTAGGTGAGCTCGAAGCTGAGCGCGTCGCCGTACTCCTCGCCGATCGCCCGCCGGGTCCAGCTGCAGTCGATGCCGGCCTCCTCCATCCCCTCGAGCATCGCGGAGAGCGTTCGGTAGTCGAGCCCGATCACGTCCTTGCCCGCGTCGAAGTCGGCCGGCTTCCCCTCTTCGCCGAAGAAGAGCGCCTGAGCCACGGCGTCGTCCTTTCGGACCGCCTCGAGCGTCGCTTCGCTGACCTTCGCGTACTCCAACCACATCGACATGAGCACACCTCCGTTTCGAGCCGGGAGAGTCGGTGATGGCCCGAGAGATCTCAAGAGCGCCCGAGCGTCGCCACGATGTCGTCGGCAGCGTGCGCGACCGCCATCCTGTCCCAGCGAAGACTGGCGCTCGATCGGAGATCCGGGGGCAGCGAGACCGAAAGTCGTTCGGCACGACTCTGGCAACCAGCGCCCACGTGCATCGCGATCCTCTCTCCGGCGCGCTCCTCGGCGTGGCGCTCGGCGACGCGCTCGGTCTGCCCTTCGAGGGGCTGTCCGCGCGCCGGGTGTCCCGCCGGTTCGAGTCCCCCGACCGCTTCCGGCTGCTGGGACGGACCGGGTTCGTGTCCGACGACACCGAGCAGAGCGCGCTCGTCGCTCAAGCGCTCACGGCGAGCGATGACGAGTCCGTCATTCGTTCCTTTCGACGCTCGATGGTCGGCTGGTTCCTCCGACTCCCTTTCGGCATCGGGGGCGCGACCCTTCGATCGTGCATCCGAATGTTCTTCGGGGCCCGGCGACCTGGCGTGTCGTCCGCTGGCAACGGTGCTGCCATGCGGGCCGGGATCGTGGGCGTCCATCTCCGAGGCGATCCAGACCGACGACGACGGCTGGGCCGGTCGTTGGCGCAGCTGACCCATGACGACGAACGCGCCGTGCAAGCCGCGCTCTACGTCGCGGAGCTCGCCGCCGAGTGTGCTGCCGGGAACGACGAGTGCCTGGCGACGCTCGTCGACCGGGCCCGGTCGGTGGTGACCCACCCCGAGCTCGCGGCGGCCATCGCGCGTGGGCGGACGCTCGCGACGTCCAGCCATCCGACGGCCGAGCAGGTGGGCGCGCTGGGAAACACCGGCTTCGTGGTCCACTCGATGGCCCTGTGCACCTTCTGCTTCGTCCGCTTCGGCACGGAGCCACTCCGAGCGATCGAAGCCGCCATCCGCGCCGGTGGAGACACCGACACGCACGCAGCCATCGTGGGGGCCTGGGTCGGCGCGCTCCACGGCGCATCTGCCCTACCCGCAACGCTCGTCGCCCGTCTCCACGACGGCCCCTTCGGTCCCACCCATCTTCGGCGTCTCGCGCACGCACTCGCCAACGGCCAGGCCGCACCACGATGGTCGAGGCTCGGGGCGCTGGCACGGAACCTGGCGCTCTACCCCGTCATCCTCGCCCACGGCTTCGCGAGGCTGATCCCCCGCTGACGGATCTGGCGCATGTCGTCGGACCGACGTACGACCAGGCCATGAGCCGCCTGCTGGAGACCGAGAAGTTCGCCGTGGACACCGTGTCGGTGCGGACGCACGAGGGGCAGAGCGCGACCAAGCACGTGGTCGTGCACCCCGGCGCGGTGGCGCTCGTGCCGGTGCTCGACGATGGGCGGGTCGTGCTCATCCACAACGAGCGCTTCGCGGTCGGACGCACGCTGCTGGAGGTGCCCGCGGGCACGCTCGGCCCGGGCGAGCCGCCCATCGAGTGCGCGGCTCGCGAGCTCCGCGAAGAGACCGGCTACGTGGCGACGACGCTCGAGCCGCTGGCGACGTTCTTCACGGCGCCTGGGTTCTGCACCGAGTCGATGCACGTCTTCGTCGCCACCGGCCTCGAGCACGTCGGTCAGGCGCTCGAGCCGACCGAGCACATCGAGCCGGTGCTGCTCACACGCGAGGCCATCGAATCCCACCTCGACGATGGGACGATCGAGGACGCGAAGACGCTCGCGGCGCTGATGCTCTGGATGCGCCGGGGCTGATGCGTCAGCCGAAGCCGACGAGCACCGTCTTGCCGCGCGACTTCCCGCTCTCGAGCAGCGCGTGCGCTTGCTTCAAGTGCTCGGCGTCGATGGGACCGAGGTCCTGGGTGAGCGTGGTCCGGATCAGGCCCGCATCCACGAGCGCCGCCACCTCGGCCAAGAGGGCGCCCTGCGCGCCCATGTCGTCGGTCTGGTAGAGCGAGCGCGTGAACATCAGCTCCCAATGCACCGAGAGGCTCCGGCGCTTGAGCGGCACGATGTCGAGCGACGGCGGGTCGTCGATGAGCGCGAGGTGGCCGAAGGGTGCGAGGAGCTCGGTGAACTGCGCGAGGTACGAGTCGGTATGCGTGAGGCTCGCGACGTGGGTGACGGCGCCCACCCCGAGCGCTTCGATCTGCGGCGCCAGCGGCTTCCGGTAGTCGACGACGTGGTGGGCGCCCATGCGCCGCGCCCACTCGACGCTCTCGGGCCGACCCGCCGTCGCGATCACCGTGGCCGCGGTCAGCGTCGACGCGAGCTGGACCAAGATGGAGCCGACTCCACCGGCCGCACCGGACACGAGGAGCACGTCGCCGGTCGCCGCCTTGCCGACGGGGAGGCGGAAGCGCTCGAAGAGGATCTCCCACGCCGTGATGCTGGTCAGCGGGAGGGCTGCCGCTTCCTCGGCCGAGAGCGAGCTGGGCGCGCGCGCCACCAGCCGTGCGTCGACGGCCTGGAGCTCGGCGTTCGAGCCGGGCCGATCGATCGCGCCGGCGTACCAGACGCGCTCTCCGACCTCGAAGCCACGCGCCGCGGCACCGACCGCCTCGACGATGCCGACGGCGTCCCATCCGAGGACTCGCTGACCGTCTGGCGTCACCCTTCGCCGGATCTTCACGTCGACGGGGTTCACGGAGACGGCCTCGACCCGAACGAGGAGGTCGGCGGGCCGGATCGTGGGGTCCGGGAGCTCGGCGTCGAGAAGGGCTTCCGGGTGGTCGATGGACAATGGCTGGTTGTAGATGACGGCGCGCATGGTTCTGCTTTCGCTGAGGGTTTCCCTGACTCGACCGAACTATCGACAGCGAAAGCCCCCCGGGGAAGCGAACTCTCCTTGGATGACCTTCAACACTCTGTTGATAATTCGGCCATGAAGATCCACGAGATGGCGCTCCTGGTCCGGGTGGCCGAGACCGGCTCGATGACGACCGCGGCGCAGCAGCTGCACCTCACGCCCGCCGCCGTCAGCGCCGCCATCCGGCGAATCGAAGAGGCGCTCGGGGTTCGCCTCTTCGAGCGAACCACGCGTTCCGTCCAGCCCACCGGCGAAGGGCTCGTCGTGCTCGATGGCTGCCACGACGTGCTCGAGCGATGGCAACGCACGCTCGACGAGGTCGAGGGACCCACACCGGAGCTCACCGGTACCGTCCATCTCTCGGCGCCGGCTGACACCACGTACCAGCTCATCGGCCCCGTGGTGGTGGCCGTCTCGGAGGCGCACCCACGGCTGCGCGTCGTCGTGCACTCGAGCGACGCGGTCCAGCACCTGCACCGGGAGGCGATCGACCTGGCCATCCGCTACGGAGCGCTGCGCGACAGCACCCTCTCCGCCCGAAAGCTGACCGCGCAACCGCGCGTGCTGGTCGCAGCGCCCTCGTACCTCGAGCGGCACCCCGCGCCCACCACGCTCGCCGAGCTCGCGGACCATCGCTGCGTGACCCTCATGATCCGCGGTGTGCCCGCGTCGAGCTGGACGCTCCGAGACCACGACGGGGAGCACGAGGTGGTCCTCGAAGATCCGCTATGCGGCGACGGCCACCTCTCACGGCGGTGGGCGCTCGCGGGAGTCGGCATCGCGCTCAAGAGCCTCTTTGACGTCATCGACGACCTCGAGGCCGGCCACCTGGTGCACGTGCTCCCCACCCACCTCGGCGGTCCCTACCCGCTGCACCTGCTCACCCCGAGCCGCCGCTATCAGCCCGCACGCGTCCGCGTCCTCGGCGCAGCGATCGAGGAGGCGATCGTTGCGCGCTCCGCCCGCTGCGATCGCTGGCTCGCGGGGTGACACGAGCCGCCGGTGCTCGGCTATCCTCCGGCGATGGGGCGCTACCAGAGCGACATCTACATCTCCTGGGACGAGCTGCACCGCGACACGCGCGAGCTCTGCCATCAGCTGATCGCGACGGGGACCAAGTGGCACACGCTGATCGCCGTCACTCGCGGCGGGCTGATTCCGGCGGCGGTCGTCGCGCGGGAGCTCGACATCCGGCTGGTCGACACCATCTGCGTGGTCTCTTACGCGGGCGACGAAGGACAGCAGCAGAAGGAGGCCCAGGTCCTCAAGGCGCCGGAGGGCGACGGCGAGGGCTGCCTCCTGATCGACGACCTCGTCGACACCGGTCGCACCGCGGCAAAGATCAAGGAGCTCCTCCCCAAGGCGTTCCTCGCCACGGTCTACGCGAAGGAAGAGGGTCTCCCGCAGACCGACCTCTGCATCCGCGAGATCCCGCAGACGACGTGGATCCGCTTCCCGTGGGATACGGAGCTCGGCTTCGCGGTGCCGCTGGTCGACCGCGACGATCCGCCGCAGTAACGAAGGAGTCCCTCGTGCTACTCCACTCGCATGAATCGCGAGTTCTGGGACGAGCGCTACGGGGAACGCTTCGAGTCGTACGGTAGGGAACCCAACGACTTCGTGAAGGCCGTCGCCGACCGGCTGCCCGAGGGCCCGGTGCTCTGCCTCGCCGAGGGCGAGGGTCGGAACGCCATCTTCCTCGCCGAGCGCGGACACGCCGTCACCGCCGTCGACCTGTCGCCGGTCGGCCTCGCCAACGCGGCCGCGCTCGCGAAGGAGCGCGGCGTCGCACTCGAGACGGTGCAGGCCGATCTTGCGGAGTACGACGTCGGCGAGGGTCGGTGGGCGGCCATCGTGTCCATCTGGGCCCACGTCCCGCCCGCCGTTCGCGGGCCGCTCCACGCACGCTGCGTGAAGGCGCTGAAGCCGGGTGGGGCCTTCGTCCTCGAGGCCTACACCCCGAGGCAGCTCGAGTGCGAAGGCGTCGGCGGACCGCCGGTGGCGGAGCTCTTGATGACCCCGGACGGTCTACGCGAGGAGCTCGCCGGACTCCGCTTCGAGACCTGCCACGAGATCGAGCGCGACGTCGCCGAGGGCCGCTACCACACCGGCCCGAGCGCCACGGTCCAGGTCCTCGCCTTCGCGCCCGAGTGATCCCGAGGCGCGGACTCAGGCCGCGTCGAGTCCGGCGAGGAGCGCCCGCAGCCCGGGGGCGGCGAAACCTGCCGTCTTCTGAGGCGCGAAGGCCCCCACCACCAGGGAGCCGACGACGAACGCGAGGACGGCGCCGGCCTCCTGGGCGTCGTAGCGGTCGCCCGAGCGCCGCTGGATGGCCACAAGCTCGGTGTCGATGAGCCGGCGAACGCGTCGGAAGAGCGCTGGGTCGCGGAGCGCCTCCGCGAAGACGCCGACCCAGCAGCGGGCGGCGGTTCGGTCGGATCGCTCGTCGAGCGCCAGCGCGGCGTCGCCGTAGGCGCCGAGGGCGTCGCCCTCCCCTTCCCGGTCGTGCACCCGCTCGCGGAAGCCCCGCACCAGCTCGGCGACGAGCGCCTCGAGCAGCTCCGCCTTGCTCTCGAAGTGGTAGTGCACGAGGCCGGCAGTCACGCCGGCCTCCTGCGCGATGGCGGCGACGGTCGCGCCCGCGAACCCATGGTCGGCCAACACGTGCGCGAAGGCGGCTAGAATCTGTCGACGACGCTCTTCGCGGTTGCTGGGTCGGCCCATGAGCCCAGTCTACCCTCGTTGTTTGGTTGGACGACCAACAAACCCGTCACAGCCTGAGCCCATGACCGAGAACACGACCGAACGGCTCCGATCGCGCTTCGAGGCGGCCCTCGCCACCGCCGGTGCGTCCAGCCCGACCGAAGCCACCGAACGCGTCTTCGCCGAGCTGCTCGAACGACACGCCGAAGCGCACCGGCGCTACCACACGATGGAGCACGTGGGTGCCTGTCTCGGCTGGCTCGATTGGTACGCCGCGCACGCCCAGCGGCCCGCCGAGGTCTCGCTCGCGCTCTTCTTCCACGACGCCATCTACGACCCGAAGGCCGCCGACAACGAAGCCCGGAGCGCCGCGCTCGCCCGCGAGAAGCTCGCCGAGCTCGGTGTCGAGGCCGAGAGCATCGAGCGCATCGCGGCGCACATCCTGGCGACCAAGGCGCACGGCGCCGCGGAGGGCGACACCCAGCTCGTGGTGGACCTCGACCTCACCATCCTGGGCGCGCGGCGAGCGGTCTACGACGACTTCGAGCGCCGCATCCGCGAGGAGTACGCGCACGTTCCGGAGGCGCTCTTCCGCGACGGGCGCCGCGCGGTGCTGGAGGCCTTCCTGAGCCGGGCGCCCATCTACCGAACGCCGCCGCTGGCAGAGGAGCTCGAGAAGCGCGCACGCGCGAACCTCGAGCGGAGGGTCCGGGAGCTGGCTACGCTCGTGTCATGAGCGATCGCGACGAACGCCTCCGGCTGGCCCAGTCCGTGCGCGCGGCGTGCCTCGAGGCCGCACGCACGGCCTACGAGACCGGCGGCTATGGTGGTCTGTGCGCCGAGGGGCGCTGGGAGCTGGTCCTCGACGCGCTCCGCTCGCTTCCCCTCGAATCGCTGGTCGCGTCAAAGGACGAGCCCAGCCCTTGACGTTCGTCGGGGGCGGCGCAGGTTCCGAGGGCTCATTGGGAGCCCTGACGAGGTCGACCCGTACCAGGAAGGAACGACGGGCCGTGGAGGAGACACCATGGCTTGGTTCCAACTGCTGCTCGCTGGAGCGCTCGAGATCGTGTGGGCGCTGGGTCTGAGAACGACCGAAGGCTTCACCCGCCCCGTCCCGACCCTCATCACCGTGGGTGCCATCGCGGCGAGCATGGCGCTGCTTGCTCAGGCCGCGCGCACCCTGCCCATCGGAACGGCCTATGCCATCTGGGTCGGCATCGGCGCGACCGGCGCGGCGATCGGCGGTGCCCTCCTCTTCGATGAGTCGATGCCGCCGCTTCGAGTGACCTTCCTGGTGCTCCTGGTGGTCTCCGTCGTCGGTCTGAAGCTGACGGCAGCGGCCCCTTGAGCCTCAGCCCGACAAGAGCTCGGCGACGAGCGGGTTGGCGGGCTCGCTACGGAGCGCTTCGAGCGTGCCCCGCTGCACCACGCGACCGCGGTCCAGGATGACCACCTCGGCGTCGAGCGCGGCGACGTCTCGGACGTCGTGGGTGACCAGCAGCGCCGGACGACCCCAGTCCGCGAGCTGCCGGGCCAGGAGAGCACGCACGGCCTGCCGATGGCGGACGTCCAGCGAGGCCAGGGGTTCGTCCAGCAGGAGCAGCGAGGGCTCACGCACGAGCGCGCGCGCGAGCGCCACGCGCTGCTTCTCTCCACCGGAGAGGCCGGTGACCGAGCGTTCCGCGAGGTCCAGCGCGCTCAGCTTCTCGAGCATGGCCCGCGCCGCGGCGAATCGCTCGGCCCGCGAAGCGCGCGCGACGCCCGTCGAGAGCCCGAAGGCGACGTTCTCGATCACCTTCAGGTGCGGGAAGAGGCCGTAGCCCTGCGGCAGGTAGCCCACGCCCCGCGCTTCGATCGGGACGTCGATGCCGCGCTCGGTGTTCGCGAGCACGCGTTCGTCCACCGTGACGTCGGCGCGCGTGACCGGTACGGCCCCCACGATGGCCCGCAACAGCGTCGTCTTGCCGCTCCCGTTGGGTCCCATGATCGCGGTGACGCCGGGGCCGCCCTCCAGCGCCACGTCGAGATCGAGCTCGCCCAGGCGGAGCGCGATCGACGCTCGCCAGCTCATCGGTCCCTCCGGCGCCCGGGGAGCCGAACGGCCACGAGGAGGAGCGCGCCGACCGCCACGAGGACCAGCGAGAACACCACCGCCAGCCGCACGTCGGATTCGAGCGCGGCGAAGATCGCCAAGGGCATGGTCTGGGTCCGGCCGCTCATGTTGCCGGCGAAGAGCAGCGTCGCGCCGAACTCGCCCAGCGCTCGCGCCCACGCGAGCGACGCGCCGCCGACGAGCCCGGGCGCCGCCACCGGTAGCGCGACGCGAAAGAAGGCCGCGACCGGTGAGGCCCCGAGCGTGCGCGCCACGAGGCCCAGGTCCGGGTCGAGCTCGCGGAACGCGCTGGCGGCGGCCTGCACGTAGAAGGGAGCCGAGACCACGAGCTGCGCCACCACCACCGCGGCGGGCGTGAAGACGAGCCGGATCCCGACGCCATCGAGCAGCGGGCCGAGCAGCCCGTGCTCGCCATAGGTCATCAGGAGCGCGACGCCGACCACGGCCGGCGGCACGACGATCGGCAGGTCGACCACGACCTCCACCACCCGCGCCACTCGCGAGCGCGAGCGCGCCAACCACCACGCCAGCGGCGTCCCGCCGACGAGCGTCAACGCGAGCGCGAGGGTGGTCGTCCGCAGGCTGAGTGCGAGCGCCGGAGCGAAGTCCGGGTGGCTCACCCCGGCAGCGAGGTCGGTCGGCGCGGTCGAGAGACCGAGCGCGACCAACGGCAGGAGCAGGAGCCCCACCAGCGCGAACGCGAAGAGCGCACCCAGGCCGGTGATCGAGCGAGTCACTCCGCCTCCGCGCGGAAGCCGTGCCGCTCGAGAATGGCCCGGCCTTCGGCGCCGCGGACGAACGCCACGAAGGCCATCGCCTCCGCGCGATGCTCGCCTCGGCCGACGATCGCGATCGGATAGTCCGCGCCCACGCGCAGCTCGTCGGGGATGGGCACGGCGCGGACCTCGTCGTTCAGGTCGCTTCGATAGACGAAGGCGGCGTCGGCCTCGCCGAGCTGGACCTTGGCGCGCACCAACCGAACGTTCGTCTCCTCGCTCGCGATGGCTGCGCGAACGACGCCCACGAAGGTCTCGCCGTGAGTGGTCTCCGCGCGTTCGAGCAGCAGCCGGGTGTAGCGGCCTACGGGAACGGTGCGCGCTCCGACCACGATGCGACGCGCACGTTCGAGCTCGTCGAAGCGTCGGAGCGGCGAGTCCTTCGGGACGATCAGCGCCAGCTCGTTGTGCGCGAAGACCTGCACCTGCTCGACGCGATCCGCGAGCGCGTCCATGTGCGCCGCGTCGGCGGACGCGAAGACGTCGGCGGGCGCCCCGTGTTCGATCTGCAGCCGCAACACCTGGCTGCCAGCGAACGTGGGCTGGACGTCGATCGCTGGATGAGCGGATTCGTACGCCCGCTCGAGCGCTTCGAACGACTCGGTCAACGACGAGGCGGCGAAGACCACGACCGGGGTGCGGTCGCCATCGTCGGCACACCCGACCACGAGTAGCAGCAACAGGGCGCGCACGAGCTCACGCCTCGACCGAGGTCAGCTCGCCGCTGGACGAGAGATCGTAGCCCGGCAGTCCGTTCGCCTCGGCGCGAAAGACGGGCTGGGCGAGCGTGTCGATGAAGCGACCGAGCGACGGGAGCTCGAGCCGATCGGTGGGCACCACGAGATCGAAGCGCTCCTCGGTGATCGGGAGGAAGCTCAACGCCTCGGCGACTGCCGCTCCTTCGATCGCGACACCGACGTCCGCGACGCCCCAACGAACGAGTCGGGCCACCTCGCGGTGGTCGGCGGCGACCGGACCCGCCGTGCCCATGTCCGGACAGAGGCCCTCCAGCAGTCGCTGAGCCGCGGCTCCCTCCGCGCGCCGGACCACTCGGAGCTCCGAACGCGCGAGCTCGGGCCCGACCCGGATGCCGAGCGGGTTGGAGGGCGCGACGACGAGCCCCTGCGTCCACCGCGCCAGGTGGACCAAGGTCACGCGCTGCCCGCGCAACGCCTCGCGGGCCGCGAGTACGTGCGCGTCGACGTCGTCGGACCAGTGGATCCCCGCGGCGTGGACCAGACCGCGCTCGAGGAGGGAGAGCGCCTCGCCGCTGCTCGCGCCGATCCACGCAGCGCTGCTCTCCCCGTGCGCCACCCGGTCGGCGAGCACGCCGAGCAGCGGCGCGCAGCCGGCGACCAGCATGCGGCCCTCGAGCGCTCGACGGTCGGTGAGGAGCTCGACCCGCGCGCCGCCTTCGCCGCCCTCGAGCACCACGGCGTCGGCCGCACGAGACGGGTCGGCCAGACGGTGGGCGACCAGCCCCTCGCCCACCCGGCCGACGACGACCCGCTCGCCGCGTGCGAGCGAGCCAGCCGTTCGGACGTGCAGCTCTGCGCCACCGGCGAGCTGGAAGAGGTCGTCGACCGAGCAGGCCAGCGCGCGCGCGATCTGAAGAGCCAGGGCGGTCGAGGGGATCTGACGCCCCGCCTCGATGGCGCTCAGGGCCTGCCGGGACACCCCGACGCGCTCGGCGAGGGCGCCCTGGGACAGCCCGAGGGCGGCGCGGCGACGGCGGACGGAGCAGCGAACCACCACCGATTCGTAAAGCAGAGACTACGTCACGTAAAGCAGACTTGTCATCGCTGGATGTCGAAGCGGAGCTCGGTCTCGCGTCGAGTGCCTTCCGAGCCGCGGGTGAGCAGCTCCGCCTCGACCGATCGAGGCGGGCTTCGATGACCAACCTCATCGCGGGTAGCGGGATAGTCCATCGGCGTGTCGCCGCCGATGACTACCAAGATCTGGTTTTCCTGAATTCAGGAGCCCACCCTCTTCGCCACCCCCTCACCGAACGAGGGTAGTTCCGCGCGTCGGTCGAGGGTCGCGCGCCGTGCTCGCGATCGTGGAGCGAAGGCATTTCACCCCTACGTTTGACGGATATGAGCACCAATCGTGCTCCGTCTCACACGAGCCCCGTCCTTTTCCAATCTGTTTCCATCGCACCCTTGACCACACCCGGGGCGCGTCCTATGTACGACAACCATTGCTACAGCAACCATTGCTGGCGACGGTAAAGTACGTTTTGACTGAAACTCACGATTCCCCCTTCTTCGTTCTCAAGTTCGGCGGCACGAGCGTGGCTCGCCCCCAGCGGTGGGAACAAATCGCCCGAACCGTTCGCGCGCACGTTCAGCGTGGCGAACACCCCGTGCTCGTGTGCTCGGCGCTCTCCGGCGTCACCAACGAGCTCGAGGCATTGGTCGCCGCCGTGGAGAGCGGCGCGTCCGCGACCGGCGTGCTCCAGCGCATCTGGACCAAGCACGTCGAGCTGGCCCGCGCCCTCGAGCTCGACGCCGAAGCGATCCTCGGCGACCGGCTCGCGCAGCTCACCGAGCTGGCCGCGACGACCGACCCCAGTCCCGCCTGGCGCGCGCGCGTGCTCTCGCGCGGAGAGCTGATGAGCACCGCGCTGGGCGCAGCCTACCTGCGCCGCGTCGGCATTCGCGCGGAGTGGGTGGACGCCCGCACCATCCTCCGGGCGGAAGAGGATCCGCACGCGAACGAGTCCCAGCGCTACCTCTCGGCGCGCTGCGGCCACGACGCGAACCCCGAGGCGCAGGCGCGTCTCCACGCCAGCGGCGCCGAGGTGAGCGTCACGCAGGGCTTCATCGCCCACGACGACGCCGGCGACACCGTCCTGCTCGGACGTGGTGGCTCGGACACGTCCGCCGCCTATCTCGCCGCCTCGCTCTCGGCGACGCGGTTGGAGATCTGGACCGACGTGCCGGGCCTCTTCACGATCGACCCGCGCAAGACCGACACCTCGCGACTCGTGCCCGAAGCGAGCTACGACGAGGCCGCGGTGCTCGGCGCGCTCGGCGCCAAGGTGCTGCACCCCCGTTGCCTCGGACCCGTGCGCGCCGCGGGCATCCCGCTCGGCATCCGCTGGACCGACCGCCCCGAGGTCGAGGGCACGCTCATCGGCCCCGCGTCGGAGAGTCGGCCCGGCATCAAGGCGGTGACCACCCGCAAGAACCTCTGCCTGGTGAAGATGTGCCGGGACCGCCGCTGGCAGCCGGTCGGCTTCATGGCCGAGGTCTCGGCCTGCTTCCACGAGCACGGCCTCTCGATGGATCTCATCTCGAGCTCGCCCTCGGAGATCCGCGCGACGATCGATCTCGGCGCGGACCCTGGCGCGAGCGACCAGCTCCCGGCGCTCATGGCGAGCCTCGCGGAGCTCTGCGAGCCCGAGCTGGTCACGGACGTGACGTGCCTGAGCGTGGTCGGTAGCGGCATCAACACCGAGCTCCCGCGCATCGCGGGCGTGATGACGCTGCTCGGCGAGCCGGAAGTCCACCTCGTCAGCCACGCCGCCGACGACACGCACGTGAGCTACGTGCTCGACGCGACCGTCGCCGACGACCTGTCCGTGCGGATGCACGAGGCGCTCTTCGCGCGACCGAGTGAGTCGCCCTGCCGCCTCGGCCGCACCTGGGCCGAGCTGAACGCGACCAAGCCGCGCGCTCCTCGCGCATCGCAGCCTCAGCGGGCACAGGCGTGACGGCGGCCGCCCGAAAGGCCCCCGAGCTGAGCTTTCGCTCGCCGACCGTCGACGACGGAGCGGCGATGTACCAGCTCGTGAAGGACAGCAAGGTCCTCGAGCCGAACACGCGCTACGCGTACCTGCTGCTCTCGACGCACTTCGCCGGCAACTGTCTCCTCGCGGAGCAGGACGGAGAGGTCGTCGGCTGCGTCGCCGCCTATCGCCCGCCCTCGCACCCCGACGCCATCTTCGTGTGGCAGATCGGCGTCCGCGAGGACGCCCGAGGGCAGGGGCTCGCCAAGCGCATGCTCCATGCGCTGATCGACCGCCCCGCCAACGCCGACGTCCGCTTCCTCGAGGCGACCGTCGACCCCGGCAACGAGCCGTCCTGTCGGCTCTTCCGCGCTTTCGCCCGCGAGCAAGGCGTCCCCTGCGACGTCAGCCCCGGGTTCACCCCAGAACACTTCGGTCCCGCGGAGCACCCTCCCGAGGACCTTCACCGCATCGGCCCACTACGGAGAGAGCCTTGACCAAGACCATCGACCGCCTCGAGTCCGAGGTACGCAGCTACGTTCGTTCCTTCCCCACCATCTTCACCAAGGCGGAGGGCTCGATCCTCACGGACGAGAAGGGGCGCGAGTACATCGACTTCTTCGCCGGCGCCGGCGCGCTCAACTACGGCCACAACGAGCCCGACCTGCGTGACGCGCTCATCGCCTACCTCGGGAGCATGGGCGTCACCCACAGCCTCGACATGGCCACCGAAGCCAAGGTCGAGTTCCTGAAGACCTTCGACGAGCTGATCCTCCAGCCCCGCGAGATGGACTTCAAGGTCATGTTCCCCGGACCGACCGGCACCAACGCCGTCGAGGCCGCGATCAAACTCGCCCGCAAGGTCACCGAGCGCACGTCCGTGGTGGCGTTCACCAACGCCTTCCACGGCATGACTCTCGGCTCGCTCGCCCTCACCGGCAACGAGAGCAAGCGGAACGGTGCGGGCATGGACCTGCACGGTGTCACCCGCCTGCCCTTCTGCGGCTACATGGGCGACGACACGAGCACGCTCGACTACATGGAGGCGGTCCTCGCCGATCCCTCGAGTGGCATCGACGCGCCGGCCGCGTTCATCGTCGAGACGATCCAGGGCGAAGGCGGCGTGAACGTCGCCAGCCGTGCCTGGCTGGAGCGGCTGCAGAAGATCGCGAAGCGCCACGGCTCGCTGCTCATCGTCGACGACATCCAGGTCGGCTGCGGCCGCACGGGCACCTTCTTCAGCTTCGAGGACTACGACATCCAGCCGGACATCATCTGTCTCTCGAAGTCGATCTCCGGCTACGGCCTGCCCTTCGCGCTCACGCTCATCCGCCCCGGCATCGACGATTGGAAGCCGGGCGAGCACAACGGCACCTTCCGCGGGAACAACCTCGCGTTCGTGACCGCCACCGAGTCGCTGAAGAAGTACTGGTCGGACGAGAAGCTCAGCAAGGCCGTCAAGGCCAAGGCCGAGATGGTCATGGAGCGCCTGACGGGTCTGGCGAACCGCTTCGACGGCGTCGCCCGCGGCCGCGGCCTCATCCAGGGCCTCGCGTTCGACGAGATGCCCGCGGTCGCCGACGCCGTGTCGAAGGAAGCCTTCGAGAACGGGCTCATCATCGAGACCTCCGGCGCGCACGGCGAAGTGCTCAAGCTCCTCCCGGCGCTGACCATCAGCGAGAAGGAGCTCGAGCGCGGCCTCGACATTCTCGAGGGAGCCATCGAGAAGGTCATGAAGGAGCACCGCACGCCCTCGAAGAGCTGGAGCGCCTCGGAGTCCACCGTGGAGATCCAGTCTTGATCGTCCGCAAGCTCAGCGAGCTCGAGCCGCATCGCGTCACCGAGGGCAAGACCTGGATCAGCCGCCGCCTCGTGCTGCGAAACGACCAGATGGGCTACTCGGTGCACGACACGATCATCAAGGCGGGCACCGAGACCCACCTCCACTACAAGAACCACCTGGAGGCGGTGTACTGCATCCAGGGCAAGGGCTCGGTGGAGCTGGTCGAGAGCGGCGAGACCTTCGTCATCGAAGCGGGCACGATCTACGCGCTCGACCAGAACGACGACCACATCCTCCGTGCCGAAGAAGAGATGCGGATGGTCTGCGTGTTCAACCCGCCGCTCCACGGCAAGGAGACGCACGGCCCCGACGGCGCGTATCCGGTGCTCGACGACGACGGGAACCCGATCGGTTGAGCACGTGCCGCTGCTCCCGTAGGCAGCACTGACGAACACGCCCCCGGCGCGCAGCGCGAGCCGGGGGCGCTTTCTTTCCTTCGCTTCGCTCACTTCCCCATGGACCAGATCCTCGTCACCGTCAGCTTCGCCGTCTTCCTGATCGGCTTCACCGCCATCGGCGCGCTCTCGTCGCGCCAGAAGCACGACTCGTCGGAGGACTATCTGGTCGCGAGTCGCAACGTGAACCCGTGGCTGATCGCGCTATCGGCGGTGTCCACGAACAACAGCGGCTACATGTTCATCGGCCTGATCGGCTTCGCCTTCCGCGCCGGCGTGCAGGCGGTCTGGGTGCAGGTGGGCTGGATCCTCGGTGACTTCCTGACCTGGCTCTGGGTCCACAAACGAGTGCGCGAGCAGAGCGAGAAGGTGAACGCGAACTCGGTGCCAGGGCTGCTCGCCAGCGACCGGAAGGGACGCATCCAGCGCCCGATCGCGATCGCGGCCGGCATCCTCACCTTCCTCTTCCTCGGCGGCTACGCGGCCGCGCAGCTCAAGGCGGGCTCCACGACGCTGCACGCGCTCTTCGACTGGCCGATGTGGCTCGGTGCCGTGATCGGCGTGGTCATCGTGACCGTCTACTGCTTCGCCGGCGGCATTCGCGCGTCCATCTGGACCGACGCGGCGCAGTCGATCGTCATGGTCGGAGCGATGACGCTCCTGCTCGGCTACGCGATGGTCGAGGTCGGCGGACTCGCCGGGCTCTTCGCCGCGCTCGAGTCGATCGACCCTTCGCTGATCGAGTGGATCCCGGACGGCCTCGGCTTCGGGCTCGGCGGCTTCCTGGCGGGGTGGCTCTTCGGCGGCATCGCGACGATCGGACAGCCCCATATCCTGATCCGCTTCATGGCGATCGACTCCACGAAGTCGATCCGCAAGGCGCGCAACATCTACTTCGGCTGGTACATCTTCTTCAGCCTCACCGCGGTGCTCGTCGGTCTCTACAGCCGTGTGCTCTTGCCGGAGCTGGCCGCGGGGCTCGAGGGCTCCGACGCGGTGCGGGCGACGGAAGCCGCGCTGCCCACGCTCTCGATGGAGCTGCTGCCGCCCGTGCTGATCGGCGTGATGCTCGCGGGGCTCTTCGCCGCGACCATGAGCACCGCGGACTCGCAGATCCTCTCGTGCTCGGCGGCCGTGACGCAGGACACCTTCCCGGTGCTCGACAAGTCGACGAAGGCCTCGAAGGCCGCGACGCTGAGCGTGGCCGTGCTCGCGCTGGTGATCGCGCTGACGGCCGAGTCGGGTGTGTTCACCATCGTTCTGATGGCGTGGTCGATCCTCGGCGCCGCCCTCGGACCGGTGCTCATCGTGCGCCTCGCCGGTTGGTGGCTGCCGTCGTCGCTGGCGCTGTCCATGATGGGCGTTGGCATCGCCACGGTCGTGCTCTGGGGGGAGAGCCCGTGGAGCGGCGACATCTACAAGGCGATGCCCGGCATTCTCGCGCCCTGCGCGTTCTACGCGCTGGTGGCCGGTGCCCGGAAGCTCAGCGGCCGGCCGGTCGCGGCGCCCTAAGAGTGACCCGCCCTACTCCTCGGCGGCGTCGTCGGCGACGAGGATCGGGCTGACGTCGAGCGCGGCGGCGCCCATCAGATCCGCAATGCGCTGAAGCGCCACGACCAGCTCCTCGCGTTCTTCCGCCGGGAGCGCGTAGAGCTTCTGCAGGAACTCCTCCTGGAGCGGCTTCGGCAGGGACTCGAAGCGGTCCTCGCCCGCCTCGGTGAGCCGGATGCGCACCAGACGCCGGTCGGTGGTGCCTCGCTCGCGGCTGACGAGGCCCGCGCGGACCAGCCGATCGATGATGCGGGACACGGTGGCCGACGAGAGCTGGACCCGTTGGGCGAGGCCCGCGAGGGTCAGGGCCTCCTCGGCGCCGGCCTCCCCGATCGCCTTGAGGCAGAGGAGCTGCGGGACCGTCAGACCGACCTCGCGGGAGAGCTGCTTGGAGTGCTCGGAGACGCGTCGAACGATCTGCCGAATGGCAGTCAGCACTTCGTGCGCGAGCTCGGGCCTCTCCATGGTCTGGGTTCTCTCTACGACGTCGATCGAAACGCCGATAACGAAGAATGCGCGATGGCATGCGGGTCGACAAGACCGGAGCGTGGCGGCTCGCACATCACCCCCCAGCGTGTAAGTTCCGGGGGTCATGCTGCTGCTCGACCTGATCGGAAACACCCCCCTCGTGGAGCTCGACCCTCGGGTCGACCACAGCGCACCGGAGAAGCCGGGCGTCCGCCTCTTCGGCAAGTTCGAGGGCAGCGGGCCGGGCGGCTCGGTGAAGGACCGGCCGGCGCGCTCGATGATTCTGCGCGCCGAGGAGCGCGGTGACCTGAAGCCCGGCGTGAAGCTCATCGAGCCCACGAGCGGCAACACCGGCATCGCGCTCGCGATGATCGCGGCGGCCAAGGGCTACGACATCGAGCTCGTGATGCCCGAGCACGCCACCCAGGAGCGCATCGACACCATGCGGGCGTATGGCGCGAAGGTGACGCTGACGCCGACGGCGGACGGCATGGAGGGCGCCATCGACTACGCCCACGCGAAGGTGGCCGAGGGCGGCTATCTGATGCTCGACCAGTTCGCGAACCCGGACAACCCGCGCGCGCACTACGAGACCACCGGTCCGGAGATCTGGCGCGAGACCGACCAGAAGATCACTCACTTCGTCAGCGCCATGGGCACGACCGGGACCATCATGGGCGTCTCCCGCTTCCTGAAGGAGCAGTCGCAGGCCATCGAGATCATCGGCTGCCAGCCGACCGACGGCTCGAAGATCCCCGGCATCCGCCGCTGGCCGCAGGCGTACCTCCCGAAGATCTACGAGCCGGAGCGCGTCGACCGCATCATCGACGTCGAGCAGCAGGTCGCCGAGGACGAGTGCCGCAAGCTCGCACGCGAGGACGGCGTCTTCTGCGGCGTGAGCGCCGCCGGCGCCGTCTGGGCCGCGCGCCAGGTCTGCGCGCAGATCGACTCGGGTGTCGTCGTCTGCGTCCTCTGCGACCGCGGCGCGAACTACCTGAGCTCCCCGCTCTTCAAGAGCGAGTCGTGAAGATCGAGCTGAAGCGGGTCGGCCCCGCGGCGTTCGAAGCGACCGCCGGCTCCGGCGGCCAGGCCATCATCGACGGCAAGCCCGAGATCGGCGGCGAAGGCCGCGGCATGCGCCCGATGGAGGCGCTGCTCACCGCGCTCGCCAGCTGCGCTGCCATGGACGTCGTCCACATCCTGCGAAAGCAGAAGGAGCCGCTCGACGACCTGACCATCGCCGTCGACGCCGAGCGGGCGGACGCCACCCCGGCCCCCTTCACCAAGATCCACCTCGCCTTCACCGCCACCGGCGAAGGCCTCACCGAGAAGAAGGTCCTCCGCGCCGTGGCCCTCTCGGTCGAGAAATACTGCTCCGTCGGCGCCAGCCTCGACCCCTCCATCGAGGTCACCCACTCCACCCAGATCGACTAGGGGACAGGCTACCCCCTCGGATCCCCCTGAAATACAGGGCACTCCGAGCACGAAATGCATTTTGCCGCCACGAGGGCCCACGCCCCATGGACGGCGCTGGCAGATTCTTTGAGAAGACGCGTGGCTGGGCGCACTCACGAGACGATGGAGCAACGAGAGTCCGATGAACGGTCGGAACGGGTGGCGTCCATCTTTCGTGAGCATGGGCGCTACGTGTGGCGCTCCCTCGTCTATCTCGGAATCCCGGAGCGGGATGTGCCAGACCTCGTGCAGGACGTTTTCGTAGTGGTCCACCGCAAGCTCGACGGCTTCGACGGTCGCTCGTCGATGCGGACCTGGCTGCACGGCATCGCCGCTCGCGTCGCGCTGGCCGACCGGCGGCGTGCCCGGACGCGGCTCGAGGAAGTCACGGACGAGCCGCCGGCCCGCCAGGTCGACGCGCACCAGGAAGGCGACGTCGAGCGCGCCCGACAGCGGGCCGACCTCAAGCAGGCCATCGCGGCGCTCCCCCTCGACCTGAGGCTGGTGTTCGTCCAAGTCGAGATCGAGGCCGTGCCCGTCAAGGCCCTCGCCGAGTCGCTCGAGCTACCCGCGAAGACCGTGTACTCGCGGCTCTACAAGGCACGCGACGAGGTCCGGAGGCACTTCAAGCGCGCACGACTCGCCGGAGGGGCCAGATGAGCGGCAAGCACGATCCCGATCGCTGGCTCGACACGGGCGACGTCGATCCCGACCTGCTCGAGGCACTCGAAGCCACCCAGTCGGACTTCCCCACCGCGGCTCAACTGGCGGCGGTCGAGGCGAGCATTCTCGGCACCATCGGCGGTGGTGGTGGCGGAGGCGGCGGCGGTGGCAGCGGGGGACCCACCTCCATCCCTCCGGCCGCGGGGGCGACGATGAGCCCGGCCATCCCGGCGGCGTTGGTCGCGCTCGGACTCGTGGGCGGCGCGGCGGCGTTCCTCTGGCCAGACGACGCCCCGCCCGCGCCCACCGTGCAGAGCCCGCCCGTGGCGGTCGTCGAAGAGCCCGAAGACGACGCCCCACCCGAAGCGGCCCCGAGCGAGCCAGCGGTCGAGGCCCCGAACGAGCCCGAGCCGGAGACCGAGCCCGCGCCGGCAGCGCCCCTCGACGAAGGGGAGCTCCTCGAGAGGGCACGGCGTCGGGTCCGGTCCAGCCCGGCCGGCGCGCTGCGACTCCTGCGCACCCACCGGCGGCGCTTCCCCGCCGGCGTGCTGTCCGAGGAGCGCGACGCGCTCTGGGTCGAGGCCCTGCATCGGCGAGGCCGAGTCGACGAGGCCCAGACCTCGTTCGACGCGTTCGCCCGTGCCTACCCCGGCTCCGTCCACCGCGTTCGTCTCCGTTCGCTCTTCAGGGAGTAGGCTCCTCCTCGTGTCCCGGCTCCTCGTCGCTTCGCTGACCCTCGCCTTCGCGTGTCAGGACGTCTCCATCGGCCGGCAGACCCCCCGCGACGCATCGGTCGGGGTGCGGCGCGAGCGTGTCCTGCCGATGCCGGACGCCGACCTGACGCTGCGCGCGTTCGACGTCGGACCCGGCGGGGAGTGGGTGGTGCTCGCGCAGTTCACCGGGAGCGCCGACTTCGGCGATGGCGACGTGCGCACCGCCACCAGTGACGGCGGCGACGGGGTCCTGCTCGTCCTCGAGCCCGACGGTGCGCTGCGCGCCAAGCGGGTGCTCGCCGCCGACTTCCTGACGCTCTACCGAGCGGTGGTCGGCGACGACGCCATTCACATCACGGGCCTCTTTCGCGGGACGCTCTCCGATGGCGACCCGGTGGGGGACGCGCCTGCGGCACAGACCGCCATCGCGCTGAGCTACACCATGGACGGGACCCGGTCGGACGCGCGAGTGCTCGGGGCTGGCTTCGGCAACGTGCAGGGCAAGGGCATCGCCGGCGGCGGCGGTCGACTCCTTCGTTGTGGCAACTACCTCGGCGACCTCGACGCCGGAGACGGCGCGCTGCCGAGCGCGGGCGCCACGAGCGACAACGGCTACGTGACCCTCGCCGATGGGGCGACCACCACTTGGACCGAGGCCATCGTCGCAGAGGACGATGGCCGGGGCGCCTTCGTACAGAACTGCGCCTTCGGGTCCGGCGGTGCGTTCGCGGCCATGGACTTCGGAGGGACGGTCGAGATCGAGGGAAGCTCACGAGTGTCCGACGGACTCGACGCATTCGTCATCGCCTACGACGACGACGGGGCTTCCCGCTGGGCTCGGTCGATCGGAGGACCCGGCGACCAACAGCTCAATCCGCTCGCCACCAACTCCGCGGGCGTCTTCGTCGGAGGGAGCTCGTCGGCGACCTTCACGCTCGGCGCCGCGACGGTCGACCCGGGGGGGTTCGTCGCCGCGCTCGATCTCGACGGTGAGCCCCGGTGGGTCTGGTCCGCCGGTGTCCGTGCCGTCACGGGCGTCGACGCCTCGGGTTCGGACACGGTGGTCTCGGGGCTCTTCGACGCGCCGGTGACGCGACTCGGCTGGGATCCGGTGGGTGAGCGAGACGGCTTCGTCGCCGGGCTCGACGCGACGGGCGCCATTCGCTGGAGTCACACCTTCGGCAGTGGCGCCAACGACTCGTGCCTCGGGCACGAGAGCGGCTCCGGTCTCGCGGTGGTGTGTGTGTTCGGCGGCTCCCTCGAGTCTCCCGGAGGGACCGCCATCGGCGACGGCGGCGCGCTCTGGCTCGCGGTGGTCGAGCGCTGAGCGCCCTCAGAACGCCAGCCCCACGCTCAGCAGCGCGATGCCACCGACCACGGCCGGTTCGTGCGCGACCCGCGTGCTCGCGTCGACATCGCTGAAGACGAAGCGGTCCCGGACGAGCGGAGCGTCCACGCCGAGCGCCAGCCCCAGCCGCAGGGCGCGAATCGCGAGGGTCGCCCGGAGCTCGAGACCGCCACGCAGCGAGACGCGCCAGCGGGCCTCCGGTTCGTCGAGTCCCCGCCCTTCGACGCGCAGCGCGCCGACCTCGACCACGCCACAGCCGGCGAGGTGGACCCGTCCGAAGTCCCCGCCCCCGCACCCGCCGAGCCGCAGGGCCGCACCGTAGAGGCGCATCGACACCGGCTCCTGCACCAGCGAATCGTCCGGGACCCAGCCGAGCGCGTCCGCGTGCACCGCCCAGCGCCGACCGCGCACCGTCACGCCCAGCCCGGCGCCGCCGGCGACGCTCGGGAACCAACCGACGTGGGCCGCGCCGACCAGCGCGAGCTGCACCTCGAGGGGCTCCTCCGGCGGCTCGGGAGACGGCTCCGCCTCGGGCTCCTCGGGGGTGGTCGTCTCTTCGGTGGGAGCGTTCGGGGTCCCGGCCGCCTCGGTGGCCGGGACCGCCGGTGGCCCCTCGTCGCCCACCGGCGTCGTGGCCTCGGGCACCGGGGGCAGCAGCGGGAGCTGGGTGTCGACCACCAGCGCGACGATCAGCGCCGTGCGATCGCGCAGCTCCTCGCAGGACTCGACCTCGACGCGCCGTTCGCCGATCGGCCGACCGAGCTGCTCGACCACGATCCGGCGCCCAATCCCCGGGGCCAGGGACTGGACCCGCACCACGAACTCGGCGTCCGCGGCGTCGACGAAGACCTCCCGGCGAAGCCGCACCTCGACCTCGTCGGCGAGCCCCTCCAGCGGGCATTCCTCGTTCGGCTCCGCCGCGAGCGCGACCGTGATGGGCCGGACCTGGGCCATGGCCGCTCCAGGGACCAGGAGCGCGAGCAAAAGGGCAGTCCGCACGACGCGCGGACTGTAGTGCACCGCGGGCCTTGGCGCGGGGCCCGAAAGAAATTCTGAGAACATCGAGGACCGAGCGCACTCACCGGGCATCGTGCACTCGATGAACCTCTCGTGCGGGCTCTGCGCCCTCGGTCTCATCCTCGCCCTCGGCTGCGACGACGGCGGCGGCGACCCCACCACCGACTCCGGCACCCCTCCCGGCACCGACCTGGGGCCCATCCCTCCCGGCACCGACGGCGGTCCGCGGGCCGACGGATCGGCGCCCACCACGGACTCGGGCACACCGACCCCCACCAGCGATGTCTGTGCCGACATCACCGCGAGCATCGCGGCGGCCGCGGGGAACACGATCACCGTGAGCCCGGCGGGTGACGGCCAGGTCCGCGTGGGGGACCGCACCACCAACCTCCGCGCGGTGGTGCGCGAGGCCTCCGAAGGCGACACCATCCTGCTGGAGGACGGGACCTACACGCTCGCCGAAGCTCCGTCCGGCGGATACACCGGGCTCTACTTCACCACGCCGAACGTCACCCTCCGGAGCGCGTCGGGCGACGCCAGTCAGGTCATCATCGACTCGGCCTACCGTCCGCACGGTGGCGGGAGCGGAACGATCACGATCGCCGCCGCGAACGTGACCATCGCGCACCTCACGGTGCGGCGTTCGATCTATCACCTGATCCACCTGTGGGCCGACGGAGACGACGCGCTGATCCACGACGTGCACATGGTCGACGGCGGCCAGCAGTTCCTGAAGGCGAGCCCCGGCGACAGCGCTCGCGTCGACCGCGTCCAGGTCAGCTGCAGCCAGTTCCGGATGACCGACGAGGGCCGCGACAACGTCTGGGGCTACGGCGGTTCCGACGGCAACACCACCTGCTACACCGGCGGCATCGACACCCACGAGTCGCGGGACTGGCACGTCCACGACAGCTACTTCGAGGGCATCTACTGCGACGCGAGCGGCACGCCGCGGCCGGCCCACGGCAGGCACGAGGGGATGACCTACCAGGGCGGGCTGGCCGAGCACGCGATCCACATGTGGGATAGCGAAGAGGGCAGCGGTCACCTCATCGAGCGAAACGTCATCATCAACTGCGCGCGCGGCATCGGCCTCGGCTTCCGCACCGAAATCTACGGCTCCATCATCCGCAACAACATGGTCTTCAGCTCGTTCGCCGACAGCCGCGAGCACGACGTGGGGATCATGCTCGACCGGATGCACGACTCGCAGGTCGTGCACAACACGGTGTTCTACTCGCATCCCGACGCCTACACGAACCGCATCGAGTACCGGTACGGCTCGACCGCGAACCTCGAGGTGCGGAACAACCTGACGAACGGGACGATCCGTGCGCGCGACGGAGCCACGGCCGATCTCGGCGGCAACGTGACGACCGCGACCGCGGACTGGTTCCGCAACGCCGCGGCCGGCGACCTCCACCTGGCCGACTGCGCCAACGGCGAGGTCGTGGGCGCTGGCGAGAGCACCAGCGGCGTCGACGACGACATCGACGGTGAAGCCCGAGACGGGTCATCGGACATCGGCGCCGACCACTGCTCGGAGTGACCGTCAGCCGTCGGCGGTCGAACCTCCTCGAGGTCCTCCGGGAAGGCTCGGTGCTCGTGTGCCCGAGCCGTACGCTCAGAAGGGGACGTCGATGGCTTCGCAGAGGAACTGCATGTGGTCCTTGGCGGCCCGGAAGCGCTCGGTGGCGAGCTTCACCAGGTCGGGGCCGGTCGCTTCCTTCTTGGAGAGGTCGCAGACGAGGATGTGGTCCTTGAGCTTGAGCTGCTCGATCATCGGGTGCTCGGGATCGAAGCCCTTCGGGCCGCGCTTCAGGGACTCGCCGCCCTGTCGCCAGAACTTCGTGAGCTTCTTGCTCTCGACGATCTTGGTCCAGCGCTTCGGCTCGGCCGCGATCTTCTCGCGGATGGCCTTCAGCGACGGCGAGTCCGGGTGCCACATGCCGAAGCCGAGGAAGCAGCCGTCGAGGCCGAGGTGCACGTACGCGCCCGGCGCGTGCACGTCCTTGCCCTGCTCGTGGCGGAACTGGATGCCCACGTTCGTCTTGTAGGGGGTCTTGTCCTTCGAGAAGCGCGTGTCGCGGTGGACCCGCATGAGGGACCCGCCGACCTTCCGGTCGTCCGCGACCAGCTGCTCGCTGATGGCCTCGATCTTCGGCTCCATCGCCCGGATGAACGCCCGCGCCGGCTCCCGCACGTGGGCCTCGTAGCGGTCCTGATTCGCCTTGAACCACTCGCGATCGTTGTTCTTTTCCAGGTCCTTCAGGAACTTCAAGGCCTGGGGTCCGAACTTCACGAACGCCTCGCTCGAGCTCTTCGCGGGCTTGGCCTTCGCGGTCTTCTTGGTCTTGCGGGTCTTCTTCGCTGCCACGGCAACCTCCTGAGTCATGCCCTGAAGTCGAGCGAGGCTACGCCCGATCGACACCACTCCGCGGAAAAATCCCCGCGACTCGACAACCCCGCCCGACCCCCACGATGATGCGCCCCATGAGCGAGCGCATCGAGAGCGGCGAGGACTACATCCAGAGCCTCCGGGGTCGAGGACTCCGCGTCTTCTACAAGGGCGAGCGAATCGAAGAGCCGGTCGACCACCCGGTCATCCAGCCGTCCATCGCCGCGGTCGCGATGACCTACGACCTCGCGCTCGCCGACCCGGAGCTCGCGACTGCGCACTCGTCGATCAGCGACACGCGGGTGAACCGCTTCCTGCACGTCACCGAGAGCGCCGACGACGTGGTCCAGCAGAACCAGATGCAGCGCCGCCTCGGTCAGCTCACCGGCACGTGCTTCCAGCGCTGCGTCGGAATGGACGCCTTCAACGCGCTCTTCAGCGTGACCCACGACATCGACGCCACTCTCCAGGGGCCGCGCTACCACGAGCGGCTCCGCGCGTTCCTTCGCGACCGCCAGCTCGCCAACCACGTGGTCGGCGGCGCGATGACCGATCCCAAGGGGGACCGCAGCAAGGGCCCGCGCGAGCAGGAAGACCCCGACCTCTTCGTGCGCGTGGTCGAGCGCCGCGACGGCGGCGTGGTCATCCGCGGCGCGAAGGCCCACCAGACCGGCTGCCTGAACTCGCACTGGCTGATCGTCATGCCGACCATGCGCCTGCGCGAAGGCGACGAGGACTACGCCATCAGCTGCGCGGTCCCGGTCGACGCGAAGGGCCTCACCTACATCGTCGGTCGCCAGTCCTGCGACAGCCGCGCGCTCGAGGGCGTCGACCAGGGCAACGCGGGCTTCGCCGGCCAGGAGGCGATGATCGTCTTCGAGGACGTCTTCGTCCCCGACAGCCACGTCTTCATGGACGGCGAGACCGACTGGGCCGCCGACCTCGTCGAGCGCTTCACGACCTACCACCGCCGCAGCTACGTCTGTAAGACCGGCCTCGGCGACGTGCTCATCGGCGCCGCCGCTCAGATCGCCGAGGACAACGGTGTCCCCAAGGCCTCGCACATCAAGGACAAGCTGGTCGAGATGGCCCACCTCAACGAGACCATCTACGGCACGGGCATCGCCGCCTCGCACCGCTCCACCCAGCGCGCCGCCGGCAACTGGGAGCCCGACCCGATGCTCGCGAACGTCTGCAAGCACAACGTCACCCGCTTTCCCTACGAGATGGGCCGGCTCGCGCAGGATCTCGCCGGCGGCCTCGTCGCGACCTGCCCCTCCGAGAAGGACCTCGACCACCCCGAGGTCGGTCCGCTGGTCGACAAGTTCCTCAAGGCCAAGCCCGGCGTGCCCACCAAGCGCCGGCTGCGCGTGCTGCGGCTCATCGAGAACATGACCATGGGCCGCAACGCGGTCGGCTACCTCACCGAATCACTCCACGGGGCCGGCTCCCCGCAGGCGCAGCGCATCCAGATCGCGCGAATGATGGACCTCGAGGGCAAGAAGAAGCTCGCCCGCACCCTCGCCGGCGTCGACGACGAGTAGCTGGTCTCGACGGGGGCTTTTGGGAAAATCCCCCAAGTCGTCGCGAGTAAATCGCTCCTCCTTTCCCCAAAACCGAAAGGTCTCGCGGCGAAGCCGCTCGGTGCGTCCTCGCGCTTCGCGCTACGTCCTCCATGGCTCCCGGCAGCTACCGAGGGAAGCGCGCGTCGACGAAGGTCGCGAGCGGCTCGATGGTCCGCTCGAAGGCCTCGAAGTGCGGCACGTGACCGATGTCGTCGAGCTCCACGAGCTGCGCGTTCGGGATCGCCTCCGCCGCCGCGCGACCGAGCGCGGGGTAGTCGCCGAGCGTCGCGGCCACCTCGGCCTCGACGCGGTCGCGGCCGAGCGCCGTGCGGTCCCGCTGACCGATGATGAGCAGCGTCGGCATCGAGAGATCGGGCCACTCGTGCAGCACCGGCTGGGTGAAGATCATGTCGTAGGTGAGCGCCGAGACCCGAGCCATCTGGGCGGCGTCGGGTCCGCGGATCCAACCGACCTGGATCGTCAGCAGCGGGTCGTAGGCCTCGTCCCACTCTCCCGCGAAGTAGGCCGCGAGCATGTACTGCTTCACCGCGTCGGGCGCGCGCGCCAGCTCGCTCTCTTCGATCGCCGCGACGCTCCGGTAGGGCACGACTCGCTGCCAGTCCTCGAGCCCGATGGGGTTCATCAGCGCGAGCCCGACGACCCGCTCCGGAGCGCTGAGCGCCAGCCGCGTGGCGACCATGCCGCCCATCGAGTGGCCGACCGCGACCACCTTCTCGACGCGTAGCTCGTCGAGGAGCGCGATGGTGTGCCGCGCCATCTCGTGGAAGGAGTACTGCACGTCGGTCGGCTTGCTCGACTTGCCGAAGCCGATCTGGTCGGGCGCGATGACCCGATAGCCGCGCTCGACGAGCGCCCGCGCGGTGCGCTCCCAGTAGGCGCCGCTGAAGTTCTTCCCGTGGAGCAGGAGCACCGCGCCGCGCGCCTCGCCCGCCGGGCGCACGTCCATGTAGACCAGCTCGACCGCCTGCCCCTGCATGTCGAGCTCGAGCGCCTGGACGTCGAAGGGATAGTCGAAGCCCGCCAGGCGCGCGTTCAGCCCTTCGTGCGGCTCGGGCGGCGGATCGCTCGGCGGTCGCTCACCGCCGGTGACCGCCGCCGTCAGCATCGGGGCGGGTGGCGGACAGACGGGATCGGAGGCGCAGGCGGTGACGAGGAGAGTGGCGGTCAGCCACCGAAGACGTTGGGAAGGGCGCAATAGAGGGTCTCCTGGGAGAGCTCCGCACACACGTTCGACTCGCACACGGTGCTCGCACAGTCGGTCGCTTCGTCACACGCCGCGCCGACGGGAAGCTCGGGCATGCAGGTGCCCTCGCTGATGAACGGTTGGAAGCCGTCGCAGTAGAACGCCGCCAGGCAGTCATCATTACGACGACAGCTGTCACCCTCGGAGCCCAGGTCAGCGCAGAAGGAGCGCCCTCCCCCGCCGCTGACGCAGGCCTGTCCGAGGTCTTCGCACGAGTACTGGGCCGCGAAGTCGAGCCAGCCGTCGGGCGTGCAGTCGCCGCCCGGCTCCACGGTGCCCCGAAGCACCCGCAGGAACCCCATCCGGTCGCCGGCCCAAGGCGCCAACGCCGTGTCGCAGCTCGAGGTGTACCCGCGCCCCTCCATCGAGACCTCGGCCGCGACCCGTGGGTCGTAGCCGGTGCGCGGGTCGAGCAGGATGGTGCCGATGCTGTCGGTGCAGCGGCGGGTCAGGTCGGTGATGCAGGGCGCGAGGTCGGTGGTGGGGGCGCTGCAGCAGTCGACGTGACCCTCGCAGAGCACCTCGGCGACCTCTCCGCAGAACTCGTTCGCGGCGATCGGATCGAGGTCGCCGCCGGGGCGATGGTCGTCCGGGTCGTTGACCACGCTGCAGCCGAGCGCGAGCGAGAGGATCAGCGCGACGCGCATCAGAAGCTCCCCCGGAGCGAGACGCTGCCGAGGCCCACGCTCGCCGAGACCTCGGAGTCGTCGCCCTTGGTCGTGAAGAGCACCACCAGACCGGCCCCGGCCGCCACCAGCGCGCCGATCCAGCTGATGTCCGCGACGAGATTTCGTCGCTGGAGCGCGTCGAGCTCGTCGTCGGCGCAGTTGGGGAAGTCGGTGTCGCGGCCACACTCGCCGGCCAGCGAGCGGTCCTCGGCCTCCGACAGACCGGCCGCCACCGCGAAGGACACGGCGAGCGCCCCGGCCGCCACGAAGAGCGCCGTCGCCGCCGGGTGGATGCGCCCGCGCTTCACGAAGATCACCGGCGTCGCGAGCTCGTCGTCCTGGCTGGCGACGGCGGGGCCCTGCGGCGGTCCATGCATCGCGTCCTGAAGCATCCGTTCGTTCAATCGGGCCAGGCGCTGTTCGAACGCTTCCCGCCGCTCGTCACTCATCTCGCCATCCGCGAGGTACTGCTCGAGCGCTTCCGCTGCGGCCTCCAAGTGCCCCGCCCGCTCCGCGGCGAGGTAGACGTTGTAGAGCAGGTCCGGGTGGTCGCTGAGCTCGTAGGCCTGGCGGAAGTCTCGCTCGGCCTGCTCGTAGGCGCCCCGGTCGTAGGCATCGACGGCGGCCTCGAAGTGGACTCGGGCCTCCTCGGTGTTCTCCTGCGCGGCGGCGAGCGCCCCGGGACACACGAGGGCCGCCAACGAAGCAAGAGCGAAGGCACGCATCGCGAACGATGATAGCCTCCCCCAGACGGCGACTGCCACCTCGAACCCGGGTCTTTGGGCACCGTGTTTCCAGCACGTAACGCTTCACGAGGTCGACCGTCCGGACACGCGCATTGCCCCGCCCCGCCTCGACCGCACCACCCCCCTCGCAGAGCGAGATGCGGCGCAAGAAGCTCCTGACCGCCCCGGTCGGCCGGACGCTGATCGACCTCGCCGTGCCGATGATGATCGGCATCGCCGCGGTGCTCTTCTTCAACCTGGTCGACACCTTCTGGGTCGGTCAGCTCGGTGGCCTCGAGCTCGCCGCGATGGGCTTCACCTTCCCGGTGGTCATGGTGGTCATGAACCTGACCATCGGCCTCTCGATCGGGTCGACCGCCGTCATCGCCGCGAGCCTCGGCGAAGGCCAGGAGGGCGACACCCGCAGGCTCGCGACCGACGCGCTCATTCTCGCGCTCGTCCTGGTCACCGCGGTCTCCGCCGTCGGCGTCCTCACCATCGAGCCCCTCTTTCGTGCGCTCGGCGCCGAGGAGGACACGCTCCCGCTCATTCGCGAGTACATGGAGCCCTGGTACCTGGGCGTCGGGCTCCTGGTGATCCCGATGGTCGGCAACGGCGCCATCCGCGCGACCGGCGACACCAAGACGCCGAGCGTCGTGATGGTCATCATCGGCCTCTTCAACGCCGGCCTGGACCCGCTGCTCATCTTCGGCTGGGGCCCCTTCCCCGCCCTCGGACTCCGCGGCGCGGCGTACGCCACCGTCGGCTCCTACATCGGCGCGTTCGTGGTCGCCGGCTGGGTCCTCGCCAGACGCGAGAAGCTCATCGCCTTCGAGATCCCGCGCCCCAGCCAGGTCGTCGCGTCGTGGCGCCGGATCCTGCGCATCGGTCTCCCGGCGGCCGGCACGAACCTGCTCACACCGCTCGCGGCCGGCGCCATCACCCGTGTGGTCTCGAGCCATGGGCCGGAAGCGGTCGCTGCCTACGGTGCCGGCACCCGCGTCGAGGGCCTCGCCATGATGGGCGTGTACGCGATGACCGCCGCCCTCACACCCTTCGTCGGGCAGAACCATGGTGCCGGCCAGATCGACCGTATCCGCGAGACCCTCCGCTTCAACGTGAAGGTGGCGACGGTCTGGGGACTCGGCGCCGCGGCCCTCCTTGCGCTGCTCGCGAGTCCGCTCGCCCGACTGCTCAACGACGACCCGGCCATCGTCGAGTACACCGAGCTCTTCCTCTGGATCGTACCGGCCAGCTACATCCCCTACGGCATCGCCCTGCTGGTGGCCGCCATGTACAACGCGATGGAGATGCCGCTGAAGGCGACGATGCTCGCCGCGCTGCGGCTGATCGCGCTCGCCGTCCCGCTCGCCTGGCTCGGCTCGCACCTCTTCGGGCTCCCCGGGCTCTTCGGCGGCATCGTCGCGGCGAACGTCCTGATGGGTGTCACCGCAGCGCTCGTGATCCGACGGGACCTGCTGTCCAAGTGCGACGCGTCGGGTACCGTCCCGACATGAGCGACACGCCCGCCGCCGCCGAAGAGCTGCTCGAGTTCTGGCTCGGTCCGCTGGACGAGCACGGCTTCTCGGACGAAGCGCACCGGAAGCGCTGGTTCGAGAAGAACGCAGCGTTCGACGAGACCCTCCGGGAGCGCTTCGGCGAGCTTCACGCGCGCGGCGGCCGCGGCGAGCTCGACGAGTGGAAACGGACCGCTCGCGGTCGGCTGGCGCTCGTGATCCTGCTCGACCAGCTCAGTCGCAACCTCTTCCGCGACACTCCGGCGATGTACGACCAGGACGACGCGGCGCTCGCCATCGCTCGCGAGGCCATCGACGCCGGTGACGAGGAAGAGCTCGCGCCACAGGAGCGCTACTTCCTCTACATGCCCTTCATGCACGCGGAGGACCGCGACGCGCAGGAGCGCTGCGTGACCCTCTTCGAGCAGGCTCGAGCAACGGTCCCGGCCGAGCTCGCCGACCGCTTCGACCCGAAGTGGGCCGTCATGCACCGGGACATCGTCGCCCGCTTCGGCCGCTTCCCGCACCGCAACGAGCTCCTCGACCGCGAGTCCACGGACGACGAGCGCGAGTTCCTCACGGAGCCCGGCTCCTCGTTCTGATCGGGATCTTCCCGAGACCCCGTGCGTATGACGGCACGTGGTCGTGCAGCGCATCGTGCTCTGGGGGTCTCTCGCGCTCGCCCTGGCGCCCCTCCAAGGGGCCGGGCAGTCGAGCCCCGCGCTCCCCGGCCCGTGCGTCCCCATCCCCGCGGACTCCTGGGAGATCATGGTCTTCCGAGACAACGGCTCGGCCAGCACGACCCGACTCCGCTACGCCTTCACCACCGAGCGCGACCACGACATCGACGGCGATGGAACGCCGGACGCGTTCGTCCCACTGCCGCGCGAGCGCGTCCCGCAGAGCACTTGCCCCGTCGGCCTCCGCCGCGACGTCTACGTGGTCCGCGGCAGCTGTGGCCACAGGGTCGGGCAGGTCCACGGTCGACCCACGAGCGTCGGGCCCATCGATCCGGCGACGGGCCTCGCGACCATCGCCACCCACGTCGACGTGATGAGCGGAGGCGAGGCGGAGCTCGACCTTCGCTACACCTTCGACCCCGCCAGCGCCGCCTACGCGGAGTCTTCACGCCACGAGCATCGCGCGCGTTGCCTCGTCCACCCGGCCGACTGCGATCCGCCGATTCACTCGCGCTGCGAGCTTCGCGGACACCCGACCATCCGCAGCTACCCGGACTCCGACGCGATCAGCGCCCTTCTCCACGACGCCGCACGTGAAGCCCAGTCACGCTGCAAGGCCCCGAACCTGCCGGTCGAACGATGCGACGTCGAGCCGCGATGGCGACCGAACGGAACGCTCCGGTCCCTCCGCGTCCGTGACTGCCCGCGCCGCCGCCGCTGCGTCGCCCCCATCTTCCGCGCCATCCGCATCCCGCCCTGGACCGGCCGCTACGAGCCGCTGCAGTCGACGAGCTTCCAGATTCCACGGCCCTGAATCCTGGGGGCGGGCCACCACACGATGGGGGCGTGAGACCACGAACGGGGACGAGTCGCGCCACCGTTCTCGCGCACCAGGGGTGGCATGGCGATTGCTGCCGCACGAAGTGCAAGGAGGCTCCCCGTGCATCTCGCCCTTCGATCTCTGCTGGCCGTTCTGGTCCTCTCCCTCGGCTGTGGTGACGACGATGGTTCGACGTCCGACACGACGACGGACGCTCCGGACCGTGATTCGGGAAGCGCGCCCGGGGTCGATGGCGGAACGCCGGATCCGAGGCCCGTCCCGGTCACGACCGTCGGCGAGCTCGGCCTGAGGCCGTTCGACGTGAACCAGCAAGACCTCGTGGGCCCCCATCAACACGCCGCGATGTACGGCAAGACGCCCGAGATCGTCGTGGAGGCGAGCGGCGATGGGTTCGACGTCCTCCTGCAGGACCACGCGGACGGTGCTGGGGACGCGTGGCTCCTCCGCTTCGAACGAGACGGGGACGACTACGTCATCGTGCGCGCGCTCGAGGCGCCGATCTTGGATCGCATCATGGGCCTCGCTCGAGACGAGGCGGGCAACCTCTACGTCGCCAGCGGCGTCGACGAGGCGGAAGACGTCACCGTCGACTACCCGGCGGAGAACGAATACCGCAGCGGCGTGGTGCGGGTCGTGAAGGTCGACCCCGAGGGACGCATCGCCTTCGACACGGACCTCGACCTGGCGCGCGAGGCGGCCGGCGACGATCCGGAACAGCTCATCAAGCCGATGGTCGCGTCCACCGCGCGGATGGCCGTCGGCGGTGGGCGAGTCGCCCTCGTCCACGGCATCAACACGCCCCCCGACGGAGGCGGCGTGCGTCACCAGAAGGCCATCACGACTCACCTCGACGCCAGCACCGGCGACGTCGTCCGCCTGAGCTCGATGTGGGTGAGCCACTCGTTCGACCAGCGGGTCTTCCACGACGGGTCGGGCTTCATGGAGATGCATCTCGGCGACGCCTACCCGCGCACGATCGTCACCGGGCGGATCGGCGAGGAGAGCTCGGGCAGCTATGCGCTCTTCCACATCAAGGGCTCGACGGGCGCCAACAACACGCACACGCGGCTCGGCGACTTCGCGCCGATCGAGGGCGACGCCGACTTCGGCTACCTCGCGCTCTTCGCCACGGAGCGCGCGGAAGGAACCGACCCGATGGGGAGCCACGAGCGGATCGCGGGCATCCGCGACCTGGCCATCGTGCGCTATCGCCGCGACTTCGAGAGCACGGACCGGGACAGCGACGCGTTGCTCGACTCCGCCATGCCCGACTCGATGACCGTGAGCTCCGGTGGCGAGACGTCGACCAACACCCTCCGATGGCTGACGGACCATCAGGAGGAGAGTGCCGCCACCCACGCCGAACGGCCGAAGCTGATCGCGCTCGGCGACGACACCTACCTCGTCCTCTACGAGCGCTGGTCTCTCGCTGGCGACGGCTATGACTTCGACGGCAGCTGGGCGATGCACATCGACCACCGAGGCGACGCCCATCACGGCCCCGAGCGCGTGAGCGACTCACACCTGCCGCGCGGCGACGACGCCTTCGGCCTCGAGTCCGGCGGCGCATGGCTGACCGGTGACCAGGACGACGGCGAGCTCACCCTCCACCTCGTCAGCCCCGACCTCGACTACCGAGCGATCGTGCTCGAGTAGACGCGCATGGCGTCGCACGAGCCGCACGGCACGAACGGACGGGCGGCGTGACACGAGTCGGGAGTTCCCGATCCGCCCCGAGGCTCTCCCTCACTCGGCCGGCGGCGCGTCCGAGCGAGACCCACGCCGGGCGAGAGCGATGAGCTCGGCGAGCGGCGCGTCGCCCTCCAGCCGGCCGACCGCACGCTCCAAGTCTCGCGCGACCGGTTCGAATCGCTCCCGACGAGCCCGCCGGGGAAGCGCATCGACCATGTCGAAGCGCTCTCCGAGAGGGACGCTCATACCCGGGCGACCTCCACCGACCGCGGTACCGCCGACCCCTTCTCCGATCCGTCGCCCGAGCTCGTGCGCTCGGCTCGACCCGACCGAGCGGAGGGCGTGCGCGAGGAGCTCGCTCACCAGCGATCGGCCCACCTCCAGGTCGGCCTCCATCTTGGCGAAGGTCGCCTCGAGGTCGAGCGATTCCGCCAGCGCCAGATGGGAGTCGCTGAACACCGAGCGAGGCAGCGGGAGACCGACGAAGGACTTGGGGCCGTCCGAGAAGCTCGAGGGGTGGAGCGCCGCCCAGGCCTCGAGCACCCGCTGAGCGGTGGTGTTGAGGTCGTAGAAGCGCAACCCGAGCTCTCGGAAGCGAGCGAGCGTGGCCGCGTCTTCTCGCCAGACCTGCTGGAAGAAGTGGGCACACATGAAGCTCCAGTAGTTGAAGAAGTCCCAGAGGAGCTTCGCGCCGAAGAGCTGGCCGTGGGGAAAGATCTTGCCGTTGCGGCTGAGCGTCCGCGACGCGTCCTCGAGCAGGAGCAGGTAGATCGCGTCCAACTCTCGCACCACCGCAGGGTCCAGCTCTCCGCGCATGTCGTCGCCCACGCATCGGGCGGTGTAGCTCGCGCTCATGGCCAGGAAGTCGCCGCCGAGGCTGTAGAGCGGATCGAGAAAGGCAGCCGCTTCGCCGAGGCACGCCCAGCGGTCCGGCGAGATCATCTGGCGAGTGAGGTAGCTGTAGTCGTGAACGACCCGGAAGTCCTCGAACCGATGAGTCTCGAGGTGAGCGGCCAGCACCGGCTCGTGCGCGGCCAGCCACGCGCGAGCGCGCTCTGCCTTGTTGAACGTCTTGGCTGGGTGGTGCTCGGCGTCGGCGACGATCCCGATGCTCGTGTAGCCCGTCCGTAGCGGGATGATCCACACCCAGTAGCCTTGGCCACAAAAGTGGTTGGTGCTCAGCCAGCGGTCGTCGCCGATGTCCCGACGGTGCCACGCCCGTTCTCGCCGCCCCTCCGCGGGCACGACATGACGGGGCTTCACGTGACTCGCGATCCGAAACCAAGACGCGCTGGCGTCGATGGGGCTCGGTCGTCGGAGGTCGAGCTGTTTCGAGATCAACCGCTGTCGCCCCGAGGCATCGATCAACCACCGCCCTTCGAGAACGGTGCCGTCGTCGAGGGTGGCCCTGTGGTGGGCGCCGGCCTCCGACAGCTCGACCGACCGCACGCTGCGCCCTTCCAGAAGGGTGACGCCCGCCGCCTCCACCATCGACCGCAAGTCGTTCTCGAGTCGGCCACGGTCGAGCTGATACGAAGGGACCCGCGGAAGCTCCGACGGACCGATCTCGGGTCGACGCGCGATCGGTGCGGCGGGATCACCGGAGAAGAACCGCAGACCGTTCTTCGGCAGGTGGTTCGTGTCCAGGTAGTCGGAGAGGCCGAGCACTTGGCCGTAGTAGTGCGACGCCAGCTCGACGCTCGACTCACCCACCTTGTGGCAGGCCTCCGGCAGCGGTCGACGCACCCGCTCGACCACGACCACCTCCGCCTCGGGGGATTCCCGGGACACCTGCAAGGCAAAGGTCAGTCCGGCGAGGCCACCGCCAGCCACTACGACGTCGAAACGCGAACGATCCAGAGTCATGGGGCGGGCGTAGGGCCAGCTACGCCGCGCGTTTAGTCCCTCGATCGCAGATGGGTTTCGCTGGGTGGGACGAACGCCGTCGCTCGAGCCACACCGGCACGAGAGACCCGGGGAGCGTGACCAGATCGGTCGCGTCCATCGTGAGCACGACCGACCGATGGCCCGGCCAACCATCGCCACGAACGAGCGCCGCGAGACCGTGGAAGGGCCACTGCATCAGGCCGAGGCCCTGCTCGTACGCCCACGCGGCCGGCGCCCAGGTGTTGATGAGCGCCATGATCAGCGCGGCGAGCGCGGCGGCACCGAAGAGCCAGCGGCTCCCCCGTCGACCGGTCGCGAGCTCGATGGCGCCACCGACCAGCACCGGGATGACGATCAGGCACGCGACGTCCGAGAGCTTCCCGGGCAGCCAGCCGCCGAAGGTCTTGAGCCAATGGTCGTTCACGGCCCAGAGCGCGAGCGCGCCGAGGATCACGGGATGGACCAGGAGCGCGCCGGCGTCGTCGCGCCTCATCGGACGGTCACCTGGACGTTCGCGCCAGCGCCGAACTCGCCATTGCGAGCGAAAGGGAAGCCCGGGTTCGAGGCGTCGATCAACGCCGCCTCGACCTGAAAGGTCGCCGGGCGCGAGAGCGCCAGTTGCAGATCGAGAGTGCAGGTCAGCGGTCGCCCATCCTCCTCGGTCTCGAGATCGCACGCGCGGTGGTAGCCGGTGACCTGGACTTGGTTGCCCCGAACCGTGCCGTGGACGTCGATGCCCGGCAGCCAGAGCCGGCCCTCGAGGGGTTCCTCGGCGTCGGTGAAGGTCAGGCGGAGCTCGCTCTGGTCCACGGTCTCCAGGGCCGTCGGACTGAGGATGACGCGGATCGTCGCCCTCCCCTGCTCGTCGGTGGCGGGCTCGTTCGGCGGCGGCGTCGCATCGATGCGCGCCGGCTGGGTCGCGCTCGTCGCGCAGAGCGTGGCGAAACCGAAGGCGAGAACCAACCAGCGAAGGGCCTGTGCGCGTCGTGTCATCACGCCCCTACAACGTAGCTCACGGCCAGAGCTTACGGTGCAGGGGCCGTTGGATCGGTGCGAGCTCGTCAATCGAGGCGACGGTGCCGCATCACGAGCCCGCTCGCACCGACGAGATACACGTCGTGGTCGGTGCGGTGCAGACCGCGGAGCTCGAGGCCGCCGACCGACAGGTCCAGCGCCGCCCACGTCCCGTCCTCGCCGCGCTCGTAGGCAGCCCCGTCCTCGCCGACCGCGAAGGGCCGGCCCTGCGGCCCGAGCTCGACCGCGTGAAGCACGGGTGCCTCCTCGCTGGCCGCCTGCTCCACCACGCAGCCCTCGCCGTCGATGCGGAGGATCCGGCCACCGTCGCCGACCGCCCAATAGGTCTCGGCGCCATCGTCGGTCTCCACCATCACGTCTCGGAGCGTCGGCCCCTCGGGGCAGATCACCCGCGTCTCGGTCGCGCCCTCGATGCGCACGACCACGCCGTCGTCGCCCACCGCGAGCGCCCGGTCCGGCGTGCCGGCGACGCCCCACAAGGTCCCGAGGTCGGGCACGCGCTCGACCACGAAGGCTCCCGGTGCCCCGCGCACGACCGCGCCACCCGCGCCGACCGCGACGAGCACGCCGCCACCCGCGACCAGGTCGCGGAGGCTCACCGAGTCGTCGCCCTCGAGCTGGTGCCTACGCACGGAGTCGAAGGTGACCTCGAGCAGCTGGCCTTCGTCGCCCACGGCGATCAGCCGGTGTTCCTCGAGCTTGGCGACCGCGGCGAGCGCCACCTCGGTCGGCGTCTCCACGGTCGCGAGCCGCCCGTCGGTGGTCTTGGCGAGCGTGCCCCACTGACCGACCACCACCAACACGCCGGCGAGGTCGGTCACGTCGAAGAGGGTCGCGACCGGACCCGCGGTCAGCATCCGCAGGTGGTCGCCGTCCACACGCGCGAGCCGACCTCCGTCGCCGACGAGCCAGGTGGCCATGCCCTCGCCGCCGCCGATGCCGCGGAAGCCCAGCGTGTCGCCGCTCTCGAGGGCCACGGCGCGCTCGCCATCGAGCAGGTAGACCTTGCCCTCGCGCCCGCTCGCCGCGAAACGATCGGCGTCGCACGCCAAGTCGGTGAGCCCCTCGTCGATGTTGGTGGCGACCCGCTCCCAGCGATCGTCGACCAGCCGGAGGACCGTGCCGTGGTCGCCCACGGCGAGCCACCGACCGATGCAGTGGGCGATCGAGCGCAGCGTCGCCCCGCCCTCGTGCTCCACGGTCACGCCCGCGTCGTCGATCCGCAGCACGACGCCGCCGGTGCCGACCGCGCGCACGACGCCGTCGTCCTCGTCGACGCCGAAGAGGTGATCGCTGCGCCCGGTGTCGACCATCGCGGGCCGCAGCGTCTGCAGCCGTACGACCGTGCCCTCGGCGCCGACCGCGATCGCGTCGGTCGGGCCGAGCGCGACCACGTCGTGGAGCGTGGCGTTCGAGTCGAGCTCGATCGCGCGCGGCCCGGTCTGCAAGAGCGCGATGATGGTGCCCTCGTCACCCACGGCGAGCGCCTGCGCGGGGCCGATGAACGCCAGTCCGTTGAGGTCGTGCTCGGTTCCGGTCGCCCACCACGTGAGCTGACTGCCCGTGAGCTTTGCCGCTCGGCCTCCGGGGCCGACCATGGCGATCATCTCCGACGAGGCGACCTCCACGTCACGCCACGTGGGCATCGCGCGGGGGCGCGGGTTCTCCCACCGCCAGCCGAGCTCCGTCGGCGCGGGCGCCGAGAGCGGCGCGATCACCGGAACGCCGGGCGTGGGCAATCGAACCGGCAGCCACTCGTTGCTCTCGGTGGTCTCCTCTGGAGCGCGCATCAGGAAGGCCGTCACGCCAGCCACCGCGACCAGCGTCAGCACGCCGAGAATGATCCACGGCGCCATGCCGCCCTTGCGAACGGTGTCCGCCGCCCGGTCGGCCTCCTCGTCCAAGTCGCGCGCCAGCGGCTGACCGGTGTGGGCGTCGATGGACAGCGCGGTCGGCGCAGTGCCGAGCGCCTTGGCTCGCGAATCGCTGGTCCGCGGCGCGTTGCGCAGCCGCACGACCTGGTCCGCGGCGGCGTACGGAGCGAGCGCTTCCGAGAGCTCCGCTGCGGAGGCGAAGCGGTTCGACGCCTCCTTGTCGAGGCAGCGCTCGATGAGCTTCGCGAAGGCGGCCGGCACATCGTCCCGATAGATGCTGACGGCCGGCGGTGGCTCGGTGCAGATCTTGAGGACGAGCATCGGATAGGACTCGTCCTCGAAGGGCCGCTGCGCCGTGAGGAGCTCGAAGAGGATCACGCCGAGCGCGTAGATGTCCGCCGGGGCGCCCACGGACTTCTTCCCCTGCGCCTGCTCGGGGGACATGTAGTAGGGCGTGCCGACCGCGGTCCCGGTGCGCGTCATCAGCGACTGCCCGTCGACCACCTCGAGGAACTTGCTGACCCCGAAGTCGAGGAGCTTCGGCGTCTGGTCCGGGCCCTCGAGGAAGATGTTGTCGAGCTTCAGGTCGCGGTGGACGATCCCGGCCTGGTGCGCCGCGTGGAGCGCGTCGCAGACCGCACGCACGAGCCGCACCGCGCGACCGAGCACCATCGGGCCCTCTTCGCGAAGCACCTGACCGGCGTCGCGGCCCTCGAGCTTCTCCATCGCGAACCACGGCAGCGGGTCCTTCCCCTGCGCAAGCACTTGGACGATGCCTGGGTGCCCGATCTTCGAAGCGGCGAGGGCCTCGCGCTCGAAGCGAACCACGACCTCTCGGCTCTGAGCGAGCTCGGGGTGCAGGACCTTGAGCGCGACCTTTCCACCGGTCTGTCCGTCGTGGGCCTCGTAAACGGCGCCGAAGCCACCGACCCCGAGGATCGAACGGAGCTCGAAGCGGCCCCCCAGGACCTGCCCGAGTCGCTCCTTGGCTTCGTCGGACGGCTCGGTCATGGCGCGACGCTACGGTCGCGGCCGAGCGCGGTCAACGGAATCCGGTGTCGCCCGCGCAGCTCCCAGAAGGAAGACGTGGGGGACCACACCGTACCTGAGCCCGATGACTCCCTTCCATGCCATCGATGGAGGCCTCGACGCCTTCGAACGGGCCTTCGCCGAACGTGCGCTGGTCGGTGCCCTCAAGCAGCGGCGCTTCGGCGCGCACCTCGATCGGATCGGCCCACCGGGCGACGCGGCTTGGGACCCGATCCAGGGCTACGTCCGACTGCGCGGCGCCAACTTCGCGGCCGAGCAGGTGGGCTCCTTCGACGGGCGCAGCTGGCTCTGGTCGTGGGCCAACGATCACCTCCGGATCCCCGACGACAAGACCACGGTCGCGCGAAAGCTCAGGGACGAGGTCGGACTGCCCGCCTTTCGGTCGTCGATGATCGCCGCGGCCGACGAGCGGCTGCCCTACATGATGGCGGGCTTCGCGCTCGCTCACTCCGATCGCTGTGGCTACTTCATCGCGAACCGCTCGCAGGTCTACGTGATGGCGCCGCTGCCGGAGCTCGCGGGGCCGGTGACGCTCGCGGAGCTCGCCGAGACCAGTCGGGCGCTGAGGGCCGAGCCGGTGATGCCCTACGACGCGGCTCGCGCTCTTCGCTTCGCCGCGGAGACCTTCGGCCTCGAGCACGAGGCCAACGACGAGCACGTGCGCGTGACGATCGGCGGTGAGTCGCTCGACGTGGATGTGGCGAGCGGGCGCATGGGGCGGCTCGCGGTGGCCTTCCTCGCCGGGCGCGGAACGCTCGAGCAGCTCGTGGAGCAGCTCCGGACCGTCGACGGCGCACCGGAGCTCACGGTCGAGAAAGGCTCGGCGTGGGCCACCGGTCCCGGCTGGCGGGCGCGGGTGAGCTGCGTCGACACGCTCCGGACCGTCATGGCGGAAGCGAACGCCCTGCCAGGTCGACACGAGGAGGCTCGCACGAAGGCGACCGTGGTCGTGGTGGAGACGGAGACCGACGGATCGTTCGAGGGCGGCCTGGTGCCGAGCCGGAGCGCGTTCCAGTCGAGCTGGGTGCCGGCGGCGATGGTGGTCGACCCGGTCGGCGCCGTCCCGATGCCAGTCTTGCGACTCGCCGAGGGGTTGGCCGCGATGCCAGGGTCGCTGGTGTACGACGTGGCGCTGCGAACGTTCTACGACTGACCGATCAGATCGTACGCTGGAGATCCTCGATCACTCGCGCGCGGAGCTCGTCGAAGTCGAAGGGCTTGCCGATCACGGTCGCCCCCCGGGCGGCGCCGAACCGGTGGAGCTCCTCGTCGGCGAACGCCGAGATCAGAATGACGGGAAAGCGCCAGCCGAGAGCGCGGATGAGCTCGAGGGCGTCGGTTCCGTTCCAGACGGGCATCCGCACGTCGCAGACGAGCAGATCGGGGATGATCTGGAACCCTCCTTCGAGCGCGCTTCCTCGCAGGTAGTCGAGCAACTCGCCTCCGTCCGATATGGACGAAACCAGGTGCCCGTCCCGGCTCAGCTCGCAGACCAGGAGCCGACGCAGCTCGGTGTCGTCCTCGGCGACGAGAACGTGCTTGGGAACGGGGAGAGCGGACGGGGAACACTGGAACGTGGTGTACATGACAGCTCCGTGAAGTGGCGGGGTCTCGCCATCGAAGGAGCACGACACATGCCAAGGGCTACCATCCGCCCCAACCCCGATTGGGAAGGAAATGGACGACCGCGGTCCGCAGGTCGTCCAGGTCGAAGGGCTTGCTGAAGAGAATGGTCGCGCCTACGGCCTCGGCTTCGCACTTCGCGGTCTCGGTTCCGAAGGCGGTGATCAGGATGATCGGGATCGTCCACCCCCACCCCCGAAGCGCTCGGACGACCGAGAGACCGGTTTGCCCGGGCATTCGCACGTCCGAGACGAGCATGTCCGGCACCGCCCCCGAGGTGCGGCAGATGGTGAGCAGCCGCATCAGCGCATCTCCATCGGACACGTGTTTCACCTCGTGACCGTCCGCGCGAATCGCGTCGACGAGGAGCAGGCGCATGGCGTCGTCGTCTTCCGCGAGAACGACGCGCCAGGGCCGTGGAAAGAGTACTTCCGGGCGGCGATGGTGGGGGCGAAGCGGTGAGAGCATCAGAGGTCTCCTGCACGAGGACTGAGCTCTCCCAAGCACCAACCGTGCCCTGCAGCTGGAGCGCGCGGCGCTCGCCCCGGGGTTCGAGTCCCATCCGGACGAGGGGGCACAACGCCCCCGAGGATGCCAGGCGGGGGCATTTCGGGTCCGCGGCGGCAGGCCGCGGCGTCTCGATCGCGAGCCTCGGTCGATCGAGCCGCGGCGCGGGCACGATCATACGCGTGGCACGTCGCTTGCTCTTCCAACGGATCAAGAGGACGACCGTCGAGCCCGCAAGGGGACGTCGTCCGAAGAAAGGACCCAGAGTCATCATGGCCCACGACATCCCGGCCCCTTCATCGATCCTCCTCCTCGCCGCGCTTCTAGGCGCTGGATGCTCCCGAGCCGAGGAGACCGACACCTCGGATGCACTCTCCCACGGAGGTAGTCACCCGAGCACCGGCGGCGAAGCGTCGCTTGCCACTGGCAGTGAACCGAGCGGCTCGGCGCCATGCGATCTGCAACCGGTCCACTACGCGTTCGACTCCAGCGATCTCGACGCCACCGCTCGGCAGCGGCTCCAGGCGAACTCGACCTGTATGCGTCGCGGCACGAACGAAGTCGTGGTCACCGGTAGGACCGACCCACGCGGTACCGAGGAGTACAACCTGGCCCTGGGCGACCGCCGGGCACGCGCAGCTACCGAGTACATGCAGGCCCTGGGAGTGGCTCCAGAGCGGCTGAAACCCAGGTCCGTCGGAGAAGAGATGGCCGCCGGTGACGACGAGACGGGCTGGGCCGACGACCGCCGAGCCGACTTCGAGAGCTGGTGACGTCAGAGTCCGGTGATCACTCGGGGCCGTCGCTGCCCCAGCTCCGGAGCTTTCGGTAGAGCGTCTTCCGATCGAGCCCGAGGACTCGAGCCGCCTCTTTGCGGCGCCCGCCGACCGCCGCAAGCACGCCGAGCACGTGGCGCCGCTCCACCTCCTCGAGCGGCACCAACTCGACCGCGGCTGCTTGGCCGGCGGTGGCCGAGCGGCGACTGATGCGGATTCGCTCCGGGAGGTCGTCCACCACGATCTGCTCGAATCGGGCGACGGCCACCGCTCGCTGCACGCAGTTCTGGAGCTCACGCACGTTGCCCGGCCACGGGTAGGCGAGCAGGCAATCCATGGCTTCGGGACTGAAGCCCGTGACCGCCTTCCCACTGGTCGCCGTCTCCCTCTCCACGCTGCGGCGAAGGAGAGGGACGATGTCGGAACGACGCTCGCGAAGCGGCGGCACGTGCACCTCGAGAACGGCCAGCCGGAAGTAGAGATCCTCCCTCATCTCCCCTTCCTTCACCGCGAGGTCCAGATCCCGGTTGGTCGCCGCGACGATCCGGGCATCGACAGGGACCTCGTGGTCGCTTCCCACGGGCCTCACCGACCGGTCCTGGAGTGCCCGCAGCAGTTTCGCTTGCACCGACACTGGCATCTCGCCCACCTCGTCGAGGAAGAGCGTCCCACCGGAGGCCTGGACGAAGAGCCCCGGCCGGGCGCTTCGCGCGTCGGTGAACGCGCCCCGCGTATGACCGAAGAGCTCACTCTCGAGGAGCGCTGCCGGGAGCGCCGCGCAGTTGATGGCCACGAACGGTCCTCCGGCTCGGCGGCTGGTGCGATGGAGCGTGCGAGCCACGAGCTCTTTCCCGACGCCGCTCTCTCCCGCGATCAGCACCGTGACGTCGGAGTCCGCGACTCGCTCCAGGAGCGCGAGCAGCTCTCGCATCGGTGGGCTGTCGCCAACGAGCTCCTCGAACCCGCTGGAGCGCTCACGGGCACGCTCCAATCGTTGCAGCTGGCTTCGAAGTCGCCGAAACGCGACCGCTCGACCCAGAGCGAGCGCGGCGACCTCGAGGTCGAAGGGCTTCGTGAGAAAGTCGTAGGCCCCCGCACGTATGGCCTGGATCGCCGTCTCGAGGCTCCCGAAGGCCGTCATGACCACCACGGGGAGCCCGGGCTGGATCGAGATCGCCCGCTCACAGAGCTCGAGCCCGTCCATTCCCCCCATCGCGAGGTCGGTCAGCAACGCATCCCAATCCGACTCGGCGAGTCGAGCGAGGGACTCCTCACCGCTCCGGGCCACCTCGACCGCGAACCCCTCTCGGCCGAGTCCACGGACCAGCGTGGCAGCCATCGCTTCGTCATCCTCGACGACGAGCACGCGACCCAACGAGGTCACGATACACCCGTGGGTAGTCGGAGCTCGAAGCGAGTGCCGCTCCCCGGGGTGCTATCGACGTCGATGGTCCCGCCGTGCTCTCGAACGATGCCGTAGGTGACCGAAAGGCCGAGCCCGGTCCCCTGTCCGACGTCCTTGGTCGTGAAGAACGGCTCGAATATCCGCTCACGCACCTCTGGCGGCATGCCGCTCCCATCGTCTTCGACCACCACCCGCACACACTCGTCCATCGCCTCCGTCGAGGGCTGGAGCCGAATGTGCACCCGCCCCCCGGACTCGTGCGCCTGGATCGCGTTCATCACCAGGTTGGCGATGGCTTGCTGCATCTGGCTCGCGTCGACCATCGCCGTGCAGTCACCCTCGGCGTCCACGCCGAGGGTGACTCCGGTCTTGCGAGCGATGGGTTCGAGAAGGTGGACCACGTGCCTGCAGAGCGCCTCCAGGTCCTCCGTCTCGCGTCACGCATGCCCCTGACGAGCGAAGTCGAGCAGCTGCCGGATGATCCGAGTCATCCGTTCGGTCTGGTCCACGATGATCTGGGCGTCCTCCACGATGCTGGGGCCCTCGCTCTGCCCTCGAATGATCATTTTCGCCCTGGCCGAGACCACATTCAATGGGGTCCCCAGCTCGTGTGCGACGCCAGCCGCCAGCTTACCCACGGTGCTCAGCCGCTCGGCGTGCCGCAGCTGCTCCTGTGCGACCAGCTTGGCCTGCACCTCCCGTTCGTGCGCTTGCCGAAGGGCCTGGAGCTGCTGACACATCCGTGTGAGTGCGCGGTCGAGCGCTCCCAGCTCGTCGGGACGCCGGAGCTCGACCTCCTGGTCGAAGTCGCCTTGGCCGATCCGCTCGAGCTTCGAGAAGAGCACGGCCATCGGCCGCTCGAGCAGCACCCATCCTGCCACCAGGAGCACGGCGCAACAGAGAGCGACCGCGACAAGGGTCTGGAAGACCGATCGTACGACGGTCTCCGCCAGGTACTCCTGCTCGGCCGCCAGTGACTCTCGGATCTGCAGCTCGCCGGCCTCCGAGCCCAGGCGAAGGGGGAGCCGACTGACCAGTGAACGCTCGCTGCCATGCTCGCGGATCTCGGACGATGGGGTGAGGCTCCGTGGCTCCGGCGCTCCTTGTGGCTCCCGAGAGCCCACCCAGCGGATCTCGGCGCGGTCGGTTCGGAGATCGGCATCCTCGATCAGGTCGATGGCGGCTCGAGTTCGTCCGGCGGTCGAGAGAGCGGCGACCCCGAGCGCGTGCGCGATGGCCGCGTGGTCTCGGCGCATGTCACTCTCGAAGGCGGCCCCCTCTCGCTGGATGCGGAGGTAGCCGAAGACGGCGTGGACGAACGCGATGCCGAGCGTGACGTAGCCGGCGAGTCTCCAGCTCAACCGCTTCATCCGACCAACGGCAGTCATGGGTTGGGTCATGCCCCAACTTCACTACACGGTTCGTGCCAACGGTGACCAGGGGGACGCGGAGGAACCGCGCCGCCCGACCGGTCGATTCAGCGGAAGGGGTGGGGGCCGCCGGGCCAGACGTCGACGGGGAGACCGCTCGGGACCGCGATCGGGACGGCGGTGCTCGGTGAGCGGAGCAACTCCGAGTCTCCGTCGAGCGCCTTCAGGAACTGGAGGAGCTGATGGATCTCCAGCTCGGTGAGCGGTCGCAGCGGGCGGACGGCATCGGTCACCGTCGCGAACACTTCGCCCTTCATCTCGGCGTCCAGGCGAACGGTCGTCGCGAGGGACTCGGGAAGCTGGGAGAGCGCGTAGCCGTCCCACGCCGACTCGGGATCCAGGTGGTGGCGCACCGCACCCTCGAGCGTCGCGTATGCGCCGTTGTGCATCCACGGACCGGTGAGTCGCGTGTTGCGCAGCGGGGGCACGCGGAAGGCGAAGCGATCGGCAGGGTCACCCGTCACCTCGAAGCGCCCCTCGTCGATGCCGTCGTCCCCCTTGCCGGGGCCGAACGCGGGGATGCCCAGGTTGTGGAAGTCGTCGCCGCCGAAGTCTTCGCCGGAGTGGCACCGCGAACAGCCGGCGTCTCCGAAGAAGAGCTCCGAGCCGACCTGGGCGTCGGGCTCGAGCGGCTCGCCGTGCAGGTCGAAGCGATCCCACGCCGAATCGCGCCGGTCCCAGAGCTCGAGTTGGAAGTGGACGATGGCGCGGGCGATGTGCTCGAACCCGTGAGCCTCACCGGGGTAGGCCCGATGGAAGAGCTCCGCATACTCGGGAATGGCGATCACCCGCGCGAAGACCGCCTGCGCCACGGCGATGGGGTCGTCGAGATCGGCGAGCTCGTTTCGGAACCCGTCGGAGGCGATGTCCCCGAGTTGGCCCCGCATCTCCTCCCGGTCGTTGATCGGAACCAGCACGAGCGCCTCGAGCGGCGTACGGATTCCCGGCGGCTGCGGGATCGGCGAAGCGATGCTCCCACCGTTCCGCTCGACGCGCCCATCCCAGAAGAGCGCACCGCTGGACGCGCTGAGGAAGAGCCCGGAGGTGTTGCGGGGAAGGACGGCGCCTTCCCCGATGGAGCGCGTGGGCCCCGTGCCCGTACCGCCCTCGCCGATGGAGAGTGGCAACGTCTCCGTCGTGCTCGAGAAGGGCACGTGGCAGGTGGCGCAAGCGACGTTGCGGTTCCCGCTGAGCTCGCGATCGAAGAAGAGCGCCTGGCCGAGCACGAACTCGGGATCGCCGTCTTCGCCGCCATCGAAGAAGGGCGTGCCGAGGTCGAGCTCCGTCGGCCGGTCCGTGGGGGAATCGCCGACGTCGATCCACTCGGTGTCGCAGCCGAACGCGGCGACCAGCAGCAGTGCACAGAACCTCAAGACGCCCCTCCCAGTCCGAACGACGTTCCCAGCAAGAGCGACAACTGAGCTCCGCCGATGCCCGTGATGGGCTGACGCGACGAAGCGATCATCACACCGCGCATCCAGCCTCCCTCGACCTCCAGCGTGATCGCAGACTGTCGGATGGGGATCTCCAGGCGCAACGAGAGCAAGGCGCCGAAGGTGCCGCGCGCCCCGACCTGGATACCCCCACAGTCCGGCGAGCCAACGCCGCTCGAACAGCCGGTCAGCCCGAGCTCGCGGTACCGAATGACGCCTGCCTCCGCATGCGCGCCGATCGACACCAGCGCGTGCGCGAAACGGCTGCTCACGAGCTCGAGTCCGACGAAGGCCGTGTAGGCCGAGACGTTGACGGTCGCGCCGGTGAACGGCGACGACTGATGGCGGCGCCCGGCGGCGCGTGCTCCGACGTAGAGAAAGCGCCAGCGGTAGCGAAGGCGGATCTGAAGAGGCCAGAGCGACCCGCTGACGGAGTTGCCGAGGTGGTGGCGGGCGACGCCAATGCCCACGCCGAGCGCGGTCGAGCAGCCACGTGCACTCGAACGAATCGTGCAACGCTCACCGGGATGAAGGTCTGAAGCGAGCTGAACGGACGGCTGCGGCTCTGGAGGCGAGTCGACCGCCTCCGCGGACTCGAAGCGCTCGTAGGGTGCGACCGACTCCGGTTCGGTGGTCGGCTCGCCGGTGTCGGTCGTCGGCGCTCGGTCCTCGGTGTCGGTCGTCGGCTCTCGGTCGTCGGTATCGGTCGTCGGCGCGCGGTCGTCGGTATCGGTCGTCGGCTCTCGGTCGTCGGCATCGGTCGTCGGCTCTCGATCTTCGGCGACCGCTTCGCTCGGGTCCGGCCGCTCCCGCGTCCCGAGGCGGACCATCTCGACGAGAACGAGCGCCACGAGTCGCGAGCGGGCCTCGGTGGCCGTGGTCGCGAGGCGCACCTCGCGCTCGCGCGACAGCCCCTCTGGCCCGCTCACCGCGACCCTCGCCGACTCCTCCGTGCAGTCGGTGACCCGGAAGACGTAGCGGGCCGGCTCGTCGACCTCGACGGTGATCAGCGCGAGCACACGCTCGACGTCCATCCACTCCGCGTCGCAGAGCACGAGGGTCTGCGCCTCCGCGCTCGATGCGCCGACCACGAAGAGCCACACCCCCACCACGAGCAGCCGATTCACGGCTCACCCTGCGCCGGCTCGGGCAGCCAACGACGCACGTCGTCGAGGTACTCGCTCCCCGGGTGCTCGGCGACGAAGCGCTCCGCCGCCGCACCGACTCGGCGGTCCCCGAGCCGTCCCCACGCGTCGATGCGAAGGGCCTGCGCCGTCTCGCGCAGCGGCGCCTGCAGCCCGAGCTCCAGCGCGGAGCCGAGGGTCGCCGCCGCGCCCGCGGAGTCGTGTAGGCGGTCGAGCTCGAGCCGCCCCTGGGTGAACGCGGCGAGCGGCGCGCGCGAATCGCGCGGGTGCTCGCGCCACACCCGCTCCAGCAGATGGACGGCGGCGCGGATGTCGCCCGACGCGCGGGCCGCGTCGGCGTCGGCGAGGAGCTCGCGGGCGGACGGCGGCTCGGGTGCGCTCGGTGGCGTCGGTCGCTCGGCGGCCACCACGGGCTCCGGCTCGGGCTCCTCCGACTCCACCGCTTCTTCGACCACCGGTGGCTCCACGACGGGCGGCTCCACGACGATCGCCTGACCCGCCTCGATGCGCTGCTCGCCATCACGAACGCCGGGCCCGCGCACACGCACGGCGCCGCGACTGACGCTCACGGTCACGCTCCCTTCGGAGCGCTCCACGTCGAACACCGTGCCGACCACGATGACTTCGACCTCGCCCGCGGCCACTCGCCAACGCCGCGGGCCGCCGGGCTCCACCTCGAAGTGGGCGGCGCCGCGACGAAGCGCGAACGCGAGCTCGCTCGCGGTGTTCTCGAGCAGGTCGAGCCGGCTCTCTTCGGCGGCCGCCACCCGCGACCCATCCGCGAAGCTGAGCGTGCGCTGCGCCTCGATGGCGGCGGGCACGGGCGCGTGCGTCTCCGCGAGGGTCAGCGGTCCCTCGGGGGCCGGCTGCGGCCAGAACGCGACGGCGAGCACCACGGCGGCCACGGCGATCGTGGCCGCGCCGAAGAGCGCGACCCTATGGCGCCGCTTCGCCGGTCGACGACGCGCCTCGATCGCGCGCCACATCCGGCCCACGCGCACCTCGTCCTGCCGCTCGCGCAGGCTCTCTCTCGGGTTCATCGGGACTCCTCCGCGCGCAGCGTCGCGAGCGCTTCGTCGACTCGCGCGATCCGTCGCTTCGCCGTGGCGAGCGAGCAGCCCGCCGTCGTGACGACCTCGGCCATGGGGTACCCCTCCACCCGACGCAGCACCCAGCAGATCCGATCGGCGGGGGGCACTCGGTCGAGGGCGCGGTCCAGCAGCATGAGCTCGGCGCGTGCCTCCTGCGAGCAGTCCGCCTTCGCCTGCAGCGCGAGCCCTTCGTCGTCCAGGCTCCGCTCGAGTCCGAGAAGCCGACGTAGCTTCCGGCGCCGGAAGCGCTTCTTCACTCGGTTGACCGCGAGGGTGATCAACCAGCGCTCGAGCTTGGCCGGCTCACGGAGTCCCTCGAGGCGACCGAGCGCCTGAACGAAGGTGTCCTGGACCACGTCCTCCACGTCCGGTCCGTGCCGCAGCATGCGCGCGACGACGGCGCTCACTCGATGCACGTGCTTCCGGTAGAGCGCCTCTTCGGCCCAGCGGTCGCCCGAGAGGCAACGCTCGACCAACTCGTGGTCGGCCGGAGCCACGGGCAGCGGGCGCACCGAAGCGATCTCGTCACGCATCGCGATGTCGGGGTCGGTGGCAGGCACGTTCATCATGACCCCCGAGCCCTGCCAATTGGCTCACGGTTTTTCTTCTTCATCACCCCTGAGCCATTCGTGGTGCCTCGGGGGTCATTCCTTCACGGACGGCGACACCCCCGCCGCGGAGGAAACGATGAAAGAAGCCATTGCACTGACCCTGACCCTACTGGCCTTCGGCTGCATCCAGGAGGAGATCGGCCCCGACCGCGACGCGATCGGGACGACCGATGCGCCCCCGTCCAGCGACGACGCGCCCCCCATGATCGCGACCGACGGAAGCCCTGGCGGCGACTGCCAGCAGATCATCTGCCACGAGTACGCCCCCGGGCTCGAGGAGTGCGTCTGCGTCGACGACGAAGGACAACCGGCCGACGATCTCGGACCGGGACCGGAGCCGGACCCCGACCCCTACGCGGACTGACGCTCGCTCACTCCCAGGTGAAGCTGAGCCCGCCGCTCGCCGACCAATGGCGGTGGTGGAGGGTGGCGGCGTCCGGGAGACCGAGGAGCCAGTGGTGACCGGCGCGGACCTCGAGGGCGACCACGTCCGTGAGCTCGACCGCGAGGCCGGCCGTCACCGCGAGGTCGAGCGTGCCGTAGCTGCGCATCTGGTCGCCCGGGAGCGCGGCATAGCCAGCGCTGGCCTGGATGAGCGGCCGGAGCCGCGTCACCGGAATCTCGGGGCGGACCGCGAAGGAGATGCCGCCACCGAAGAGCGGGGACCTGAGCGGGAGGTCCCGGGCCACGGCCTGCACGTAGACGCCGACCTCGAGGGGACCGGCCGCCTCGACCGAGAGGTGGAGCCGCGTCACCGGGCGCACCGCGCGCTCTCCGGCGGCCTCGGCGATGTGGGCGCCGACCTGGGCGTCCAGTCGCGCGCGCCGCTGCGCCTCACCGGTGGTCGGCGAAGCCAAGACGGCAGCAGCCACCAGGGCCGAGCACGCGAGACGAGTCAGGGAGAGAGAAGACATGGTGAACCTCTGAAGCAGCTGTCGTGCCAGACTACATTCACCTACATGTCGACTCCAAGAAAGCAGGGGATTCCGAGGGATTCGCACCCTCCGGACAGTGGACCTCGCTCTCTCGCCGGCCGACCCGTGAATTTGGGTTCACGGGGGTGGCCACTGGACTGGCTACCGGCGGTTCACAGGTGAGCGGAGCTCACCAGCTGCGACGGGCGCGGGTCCAGCGACCGATCGACGCGAACGCCTCGCGTGCCTCGGGGACCACGAAGGGGAACCCGTGGAAGGCGTGGAACATGTTGTCCCAGACCTCGAGCCGGACGTCGGTGCCAGCAGAGCGAGCGTTGCGAGCGAAGTCTTCGATCTGACCACGCAGGACCTCGACGCCGCCGGCCTGGACGAGCATGGGCGGCAGGCCGCTCAGGTCGGCCCGCGCCGGCGATGCCAGCGGGTTCGTCGGACACGTCCCCTGCAGGTAGTGCTCCGCGAAGCGCGCCATCAGGTCGGGCACGAGGTAGTCCTCACCGCGGTCGACGCCGGTCACACCAAGGTCGACCCAGGGGGAGAGCAACACGAGCGCACCGGGCATCGGGCGGCCCATGTCACGAAGACTGAGCGCGACCGACACCGCGAGGGCGCCGCCTGCCGAGTCGCCGCTGAGGACGATCCGCTCGGGCGCGACGCCCCTGGCGACCAGGGCCTCGAAGGCGCGAACCCCATCCTCGATCGGACGCGGGAACGGATGCTCGGGCGCGAGCGCGTAGTCGACGGCCCAGACCTCGTGCCGGGTCGCGAGCGCGAGGTCTCCGAGGATGCCCTTGTGGGTGCGGCCCGAGCAGAGGGCGTAGCCGCCGCCATGGAGGTGCAGCACCACCCGGCTCTCGTCCACACCCCGCGGGCGGAACACGCGAGCCTTCATCCCTGCGAGCTCGGCGCGGCGGCGGCGGACACCCGCGGGCGTCGGCGCCAGCAGCGAGAGCCGCTCCAGTCGGGCGCGGGCGTCGGCCGGCGCCAGCTCGCCGGCGGTGTGCCGAGCGCTCGCTCGCAGCAGCTTCACCAGCCACTGCGCACGCCAGGTCCCCGCGGGGTGCGCGGGAGCGAGCAGCGAGCGCGGTACGAGCGCGACCATGATCGACGAATATCAGGCCGACCTCGGTGGCGCCAACTAATGAATCACGAGGAATTCCAGCAACTTGACCGCATCACGGCTCGCCCCCAGCATTCGACGGCTCACCCCCTGAGAGCGACGGTTCGCGGAGGCTCGAGGCGGGTCAGTCGCACTCGTCGGAGACGCGCTCGCGTGCGTTCGCACACCGAGACTCGGCGTCCTCGCAGCGCTCGGCGGCTCGCGGGTGCTCCTCGGCGATCGAGCAGATGCGCTCGCTGAGATCGCAGATCGCGTCGCGATGACCGAAGGCGTCCTCGCAGTTGGCGAGCTCGAGCGCTTCACCGAGCGCATCGAGCGCGAGCCCCTGCTCGTCCATCAGCTGGACCGAGTCGTCGCCCGTCTCTTCCTGCTGGAGCATCGGCTCCTCGGACATGCCCTCACCGCCCGCGCCATCTTCGGCGGGGGCGGCCTCGGTGGCGGTGTCCGCCGGCGCGGCAGAGCGCTGCGGCGACGACGCACAGCCGATCAGGCCGAGCGCCGCCAGGACGAGAAGCCGCTCACGCACAGGTGGCCTGGACGATCGGCTCGGAGACCTCGTACTGCTCGAGGAACGCGCGACGCTGGGTCTTCATCTGGCTGACCCACTCGGTGTATTCCTCGAGGCGACCGGTGCGCTCGAAGAAGCGCTTCGGCTGGAGGATCTCGGCGGGGACCTTCTCCACGAGCTCGGCGTTCTCGGGGGCGTCGACGTCGACGACCTCGTAGCCGAAGTCCGGATCGGTGGTCCACTTGATCTTCTCCGAGAGGAGCGCCTCGAGCATCGCCGAGGAGTGGGGGATCTTGACCTTGAGGGCCTTGCCGGCCTTCACGTCGCGGCTGTCACCACCGACGTAGCCGGTGTTCATCAGCCACATCGCCACGCCGTTCATGGTGCCGGCGAGCTCGGCGAAGCGCTCGGCCTGGAGGCCGTGCTTGCCGGGGAAGAAGGGCTGCGTGAACGGCGAGCGGGTCTTGCCGCGCTCCTTGCCGGCGGCGCTCGTCTTCGAGGTCTCACCGAGCATGAAGAAGCCCGCGGCCTGCTCCGGCGAGGTGAAGCGCAGGATGCCGGGGGTGGCGGCGTCCGCGCCCTCGTCGCGGTTCAGGATCCCCATCGACTTCACCTCGGGGATGTCGTCGAGGTTGGCCGCACCGGGGATGGCGCTCATCGGGATGATCGAGCGGCCGTTCTGGGTCCACTTCACGAAGTCCCAGCCGTCGTTGGGCACGCCCGCGTCGCTGACGACCTCGTCGGCGCTGACCTCGCCGGCCACGTACTTCTCGAGGTTCGCGGCGTCGGCGCCAGTCGCCAGGAGGATGTCCTTCATGCGACCGACCTCGGCCGGGGAGAGCACGCCCTTCTCGAAGTCGAAGGTCCCGTCCTCGTTCATGAAGGCGTTCTCGAGCCAGGCGTCGCCCGTGGTCGAGCCGGCGTGAATGACGGGCTCGGTGTCGGCTCGGAGGCCGTCGATCTTGGCGAAGCAGCCGTTCTCGGTGATCGAGAGCTGACCCTTCGGCCACAGGACGACCATGTCGTCCTGGATGGGCTCGGTGATCTCGCCCTGCTTCGAGAAGGTGGTGGTGGTCTTGCCGGTGCCGCTGAGGCCCATGACCGTCATGGTCACGCGGTCGCCGGTGGTCTTGGTGACCGCCTTGGCGCCGGCGTGGAGGACGAGGCCGCCCTCCTGGTAGACGAACATGTTGAGCATGCGGAGCACGCCCTTCTTCGACTCGCCGAAGTAGTCCGCGCCGATGACGTAGGTCGTCCAGTTCTCGAGGTCGACGAGGATCGCCTGGCGGCCGGGCATGTCGTCGAGGAAGAGGTTCGGCGTGTAAATCAGCCGGAAGGTGGGCTGGAAAGGCTGCGCGAGGGCGTCCTTGGGCTCCACGTCTTCCCGCGGGAAGGTGAGCACCTGCTGCATGCCGGCGATGTTCGCGCCCTCGACCGTGTAGAGCCAGGTCGCGCCGAACGCGCGCTCGCCGAGACCGACGTAGCCGTCGACCGCGATGAGCTTGCCCTTCTCGGCGATGTAGGCCTCCTGCCGGGCGATGATCTCCTTGGCCTTGGCCGGATCGATCACGTTGGCGCTCCAGGGCGCCGCGTCACCGCGCTCGTCGATGATGTAGGTGAACTTGGCCATGCGGGCCTTGTTCCGGGAGACCTTGTTGATGCTCCCGACGGCCGACTGCTGGACGCAGGGCGTGTGCTCGAGGGCCAGCTCACGGAGCTCGCTCTGGCTGGGGTTCTCGAGGTACTCCACACCGAAAGGACGGGGGTCGATGGCGGCCATTTTCTACACTTCCCTCCAGCAAAAGCTGTAAAGCGGTAAAGACGGCTGGCAGATAGCGCAAGGTCCGGTGAAGTGCCAGCAGAAGGGTCCGAAACCATGTGGATCCGCACGCCGAAAGGCCCCTTTTCCCGTGCGCCCCGGGACAGGGGCGGATCGACCTTGTAAATCCTTGCCGAAGTGGCGGTCGGGGGTATGGTTCGGGCCCATGCCTCCGTTCGTTTCCAGGGGTCTCGAAATCGTTCGCGATCCCGCGGATTCGCCACGATGGGACGACTGGCGCTGGCAGGCGTCGAGCGCGCTGCGGAGCCTCGCCGAGCTCGACGCGGCCCTGCGGCTGAGCGACGACGAGCGGGCCGGTGCGACCCGGGCGGAGGCCGAGGGCTTCCCCATCGCGATCACGCCGCACACCCTCTCGCTCATCGATCGGGAGGACCCGAGCTGCCCGATCCGGCGCCAGTTCGTCCCGAGCGCCGCCGAGGCGATCGAGGTCCCCGGCGATCTGCGGGATCCCCTGGGCGAGGAGGCGAACGAGGTCGCGCCGAATCTCGTGTGTCGCTACCCGGACCGGGCGCTGCTCCTCGCGACCGATCGCTGCGCGGTCTATTGCCGCTTCTGCACCCGCTCGCGGATGGTGGGCGATGGCGGCGGGCCCCGCTCGCTGGCGAAGCTCGAGGAAGCCTTCCAGTGGCTCGAACGCAACCGCCAGGTGCGCGAGGTGATCGTCAGCGGCGGCGATCCGCTGGTCATGGGCACCGGCCGCATTCGGCGACTGCTCGAGCGCCTCGGCGCGATGGACTGGCTCGACACGGTCCGGATCGCGACCCGGGCACCGGTGACGATCCCTCAGCGGATCGACGCCGAGCTCTGCCGCGTGCTGCGCGAGAGCCACCCCTCCGTCTGGGTGATGACCCACTTCAATCACCCGAAGGAGCTGAGCGAGGCCAGCCACCGCGCGTGCGCCATGCTCGTGGATCACGGCCTGCCCGTGATGAACCAGTCGGTGCTGCTCCGCGGGGTCAACGACGACCCCGACACGCTGGAAGCGTTGTTCAGGGGGCTCGTCCGATGGCGCGTTCGCCCCTACTATCTCCTACAGGCCGACGTCGTTCGCGGCACCGGCCACCTACGGACCCCGATCTCGACGGGTATCCACATCATGGAACGGCTCCAAGGAAGGTTGAGCGGCATCGCTCTGCCCAAGCTCATCTGCGACACGCCCAACGGCCGTGGGAAAGTGCCCATCGGCCCGGCGACGATCGTGGCGAGCGAGGGAGGGCGGCACACGCTGAAGACCTTCCGCGGCGAAGAGGTGGACTACCTCGATCCGCCCTCCCCCGACCCCGAAGACCCCGCCCCCGCTTGACTCACACGGGCAAACGCCCGTATCTGCGGCCACGTCCGCACGTCGCTGGACCACCGGTCCACCCCACCAGACCCGCACCCCCTACTGGAATCGTATGGAACGCGCTCTCACTCTCACCAAGACCACCATCGGCAAGAAGGCCATCATGGCCCTCAGCGGTGTGGCCATGCTCGGCTTCGTCGTCGGCCACCTGGCCGGCAACCTCAAGGTCTTCTCTGGACCCGAAGCCTTCAACGAATACGCCGTCTGGCTGCGCACGGTGCCGGCGCTCCTCTGGGGTACGCGGCTCGTGCTGCTGGCGGCCGTCGCCGCGCACATGGCGAGCGCGTTCTCGCTCTGGAGCCGCAACCGGGGCGCGCGGAAGAACCGCTACGCCAAGAAGAAGGACCTCGCGACCGACTACGCGGCGAAGACCATGTACTGGTCTGGTCCGATCCTCCTCTTCTACATCCTCTTCCACCTGCTCCACCTCACCTTCGGCGGGATGATCTGGACCGACGGCGCCGCCCTCTTCGGCTTCGAGGGCTACACGTGGGCGCACTCCAACCCCTACAACAACATGGTCATCGGCTTCACCCACTGGCCGGTCGTCGTGCCCTACGTGCTCGGTGTGTGCGCCCTCGGCATCCACCTCTTCCACGGCATCTGGAGCGCCTTCCAGTCGATGGGCGCCAACCACCCTCGCTACAACCACCTGCGCCGCGACCTGGCGATCGCCCTCGCCGTCTTCCTGACGCTCGGGTTCCTGTCGATCCCGGCCGCCGCGATGATGGGCTGGATCGAGCCCACCACGCAGACCTTCTACTACCCGGAGCTCGAGCCCGCTCCGGTCACTGTTCCCTGAGGGTTTGGCACCCAAACCCTCTCTCGTCGGCGAGGCCTCCTCGATTCACCCGAGCTCCCCCGCCCAAGAATTTCGCACCCCACTAGACGCTTTCGGAACGAACTCATGGCCAATACCGAGCTGAAGTCGAACGAGCCCACCGGACCCATCGAGGACCGCTGGCGCTTGCACAAGCAGAACAGCGACCTCGTCGCTCCCCACAACCGCCGCAAGCGCACCGTCATCATCGTCGGCAGCGGTCTCGCCGGCGGCGCCGCGGCCGCCACGATGGGCGAGCTCGGCTACAAGGTGAAGTGCTTCTGCTTCCAGGACAGCCCGCGCCGCGCCCACTCGATCGCCGCCCAGGGCGGCATCAACGCCGCCAAGAACTACCAGAACGACGGCGACAGCGTGTACCGGCTCTTCTACGACACCGTGAAGGGCGGCGACTTCCGCTCCCGCGAGTCGAACGTGTACCGCCTCGCCGAGCTCTCGGTGAACATCATCGACCAGGCGGTCTCGCAGGGCGTCCCCTTCGCTCGTGAGTACGGCGGCCTGCTCGCCAACCGCTCGTTCGGTGGCGCGCTCGTCTCGCGCACCTTCTACGCCCGCGGCCAGACCGGCCAGCAGCTGCTCCTCGGCGCCTACTCGGCGCTCGCGCGGCAGATCGAGGCGGGCACCGTGGAGATGTTCCCGCGGCACTCGATGCAGGACCTCATCGTCCACGAGGGCAAGGCCCGCGGCATCGTCACGCGGAACCTGATCAACGGAAAGGTCGAGGCCCACATCGCCGACGTCGTCATCCTGGCCACGGGCGGCTACGGCAACGTCTTCTTCCTCTCGACCAACGCGATGGGCTCGAACTGCACCGCCATCTGGCAGGCGCACAAGCGCGGCGCGTTCTTCGCGAACCCCTGCTACACGCAGATTCACCCGACCTGCATCCCGCGCTCCGGCGAGTACCAGTCGAAGCTCACCCTGATGAGCGAGTCGCTGCGAAACGACGGGCGCGTCTGGGTTCCGCGGAACAAGGAAGACGTCACCAAGGACCCGAAGAAGATCCCCGAGGAGGACCGCTACTACTACCTCGAGGAGCGCTACCCGAAGTTCGGCAACCTGGTCCCCCGCGACGTCGCCTCGCGCAACGCGATGTACGTCTGCGACGACGGCCTCGGCGTCGGCCCCGAGCTCGATGGCGAGCGCCGCGCGGTCTACCTCGACTTCAAGAGCGCCATCGAGCGCCTCGGCGAGGACACCATCCGCGAGCGCTACGGCAACCTCTTCGAGATGTACGAGCGCATCACCGGCGACGACCCCTACAAGACGCCGATGATGATCTACCCCGCGACCCACTACACGATGGGTGGCCTCTGGGTGGACTACAACCTGCAGAGCACCATCGACGGCCTCTTCGTCGGCGGCGAGGCGAACTTCTCCGACCACGGCGCGAACCGGCTCGGCGCGAGCGCCCTGATGCAGGGCCTGGCCGACGGCTACTTCGTCCTGCCCTTCACGGTCGGTGACTACCTCGGCCGCAACCGCCTGAAGGACCAGGCGCCGCTCGAGCAAGACGACAAGGCCGTCACCGACGCGGTCGCCGGGGTCGAGGCGAAGCTGAAGGCGCTGGCCAACGCGCCGGAGCCGACGCACTCGCCGGACTACTTCCACAAGAAGCTCGGCAACATCATCTGGAAGTACTGCGGCATGGCCCGCACCGCCGAGGGTCTGAAGAAGGCCATCGAGGAGATCCCCAAGCTCCGCGAGCAGTTCCACCGCGAGGTGAAGGTCACCGGCGACACCGACGGCTTCAACCAGACCCTGGTGAAGGCTGCGCGCGTCGCCGACTTCCTCGAGCTCGGTGAGCTGATGTGCATCGACGCGCTCGCCCGCGAGGAGAGCTGCGGCGGTCACTTCCGTGAAGAGCACGTCATCGACATGGAAGCCAAGCGCGACGACGAGCACTTCCAGCACGTCGCCGCCTGGGAGCACCAGGGCGAACCCTCCGCAGCCGCGCTCCACAAGGAGCCGCTCGAGTTCGAATACGTCAAGCCCACGCAGCGGTCGTACAAGTAGTAGGGGCCACGGAAATCATGAAGACCAAGAACCTCACCCTTCACGTCTGGCGCCAGCGCGGCCCGAACGACTCCGGCGACTTCGAGCGCTACGTCGCGAAGGACGTCAACGAGCACATGTCCTTCCTGGAGATGCTCGACGTCGTCAACGAAGACCTCCTCGAGAATGGCGACGAGCCGATCGCGTTCGACCACGACTGCCGCGAGGGCATCTGCGGCATGTGCGGCGTCGTCGTGAACGGCTACGCCCACGGTCCGCAGGAGCGCACCACCGCGTGTCAGCTCCACATGCGGCAGATCTTCGAGCTCGGCTGGGACGAGCTGTGGATCGAGCCGTGGCGCGCGACCTCCTTCCCGGTGATCAAGGACCTCGCGGTCGACCGCGGCGCCTTCGATCGCATCATCCAGGCCGGCGGTTACATCAGCATCCGCACCGGCTCGGCGCGCGACGCGAACGAGACGCCGATCCCCAAGGACGTCTCCGACGCCGCCATGGACGCCGCCGAGTGCATCGGCTGCGGCGCGTGCGTCGCGGCCTGCCCGAACGCCTCGGCCAGCCTCTTCACCGCGGCCAAGATCAGCCACCTGGGCCTGCTCCCGCAGGGCCAGGCCGAGCGCACCGATCGCGTGCGCAAGATGGTCGGTCAGATGGACCACGAGGGCTTCGGTTCCTGCACCAACCACGGCGAGTGCGAGAAGGCCTGCCCCAAGGGCATCAGCATCGACTGGATCGCCCGCATGAACCGCGACCTGCTCAAGGCGATGACGACCTCCGCGGACGACATCGAAGAGCGCGACTGAACGCGGCCGCGACTCCCCGAAACGCGCTTCGTGGTCTCACCACGGAGCGCGTTTCTCGTTGGCTGCGGAGGCTCTCGGGGGAATGACTCCCGCGTGGCACTGCTCAGCGCAGGCGCCCGAGCCGTGTGCCACAAGATGGACTTCGCGAGAATCGCCGGCGTGATCGAGCAGGTCGTGTCGGACGCATGACGAGCCCGCTCACCCTCCGGCGCGAAGAGAAGCTCTCAACAGCTCCTCGGTCGTAGGCGACCGATCCCTCGGGAGCTCGGTACCAGCGACTGCTCGATTCACCAGCGTCCGCGATTCGTACTTCCGGTACCCCATCGCCGTCAGCAACCCGACGACCTGCTCGATCAGCGGCAATGGAATCGCCGGACCCGCCTCCTGGCCCACGTGGGCCAGGGTCGACTCTCGGGCGCGGTCCGCCTCGACTCGTGCGCGAAGCTCGCTGTCGGTACGGTCGACCGCCACGCGGAACGTTCTTGCGGCCGCGGCGCAACCGGCGATGCCGGTCGTCATCGCGCCGTAGGGTCGACCATCCGCGCGCTCGAACGAGAACTCGCCCGCTTCGTTCCCCCGCCGGATGACCAAGCGACCACAGTGCGCGGCATCGTGGTGGACCGAACAGAGGCTCAGGAGGTTGTCCGCATCGTGACTGCCAGCGTCGGCGCGACGAGTAACGTGGTGCACCTCCACGAACGCCGCATGCCGACAGCCGGGCACGGCGCACTTACCCTCGTCGCGCTGAACGACCGACCGGCGGGTCGCGGGAGCGACGGACTGCGCCGCACGTTCGCCATCCCGGAGCACCTGCGCGTCGCAGAGCGCTCGCTCGCCCACCTTCGGATCGACGGGCACGAGACCTTCGGCGCCCGCCTG
>JAEPMI010000014.1 GCA_017644045.1 Deltaproteobacteria bacterium | reverse complement strand
ATGATCGCATCCCGCGATACCGATGGCGATCCCCGCCGGGGTTTCTTCTCAGGAGTCAGAACTCAAGAGCGTCCCTCAGGTGTAATGGTTCAACTCGGTTCCGGCGTCAGTTGCGCGCGGGTGCGAGGGAAGCCTCGACGAGGTCGACGGCGGCGGAGGTGAGGAGCTCGGTGGTGGAGCGGGCCTGGCCAGTGATGACGATGGCTTTGTCCTCACCCCAGGGCACCACGTAGCGACGCTGCCACCAGCGCTCGCCTTCGAAGGTGTACTCGAGGTCGATGCGCTCGCGGCCGTCGGCCTCACCCACGGCGCGAATGGTCTGGTCCGAGGTCGCGAGCTTCTCGATGGGCGTGGTCCGGCTGCGGTCGAGCGGACCGGCGAGCCAGATCATCGCCTCCTCCGGGCCGTGGAGCAGGAAGGGCGAGCCTTCCGGATCGCTCGCGAGGGCGAACCCCTCGGGCCAGGCGCAGCTACACACCGAGGTCTCGACGTACCAGCGCTCGCCACCGTCACCAGGCTCGATGTCCGCGAGCTCGGTGGCCGAGCCCTTCGTCGGCTCGGAGACGTCGATCACCGCGCTCTGGTCCCCATGCTGGATGCGGAGGCGAGTGGGCTCGTCCACGCGCTCGATCCGGTAAGGCGGCTTGGGAAGCACGATGGCTCCAAACCCTTGGAGCCTCGCCAAGCTGTGCATTGGCGAAGCGTAGTGCCTGGCGCTCCCATGCGCCGTTACGACCACGACGCGAACATTTCTCTCGCTCACCGTGACCCGATCTCGACCCCCTCGCCCTCTTGGACGAGTGATGAGACGCCGTACTTTCTCTCGGGCTCTGGGCGCCGCCGCGCTCTTCTCGCCCTTCCTCGCCACCATCGGCCGCACCAAGGCGCAGCCGACCCTCGGACGGGCCAAGTACCTGTGTCTGATGACGACCACCGGCTCCAACCCGAGCCTGTGGACGCCGTCGGGGCCGCTCTTCAACGCTTCGAACCAGCCCCTGCAGCGGGTGGCCGACGACGTGATCGTGGTGAGCGGCCTGAACGGCAACGGCCACTGCGCGACCCACGGCTCGCCGGGCGGACTCACCGGGGTCGGCTACTCGGGCTCCGGTCACACCTCGATCGACCAGCACATCGCTCGAGCGCTCGGCGCCGCCGGCGTCCGCACGCCATTCTCGAGCCTCCAGCTCGGTGGCGACCCGAACCAGCAGTCCTCGAGCTTCTGGCGCGACGGGGAGCAGCAGAGCCCGATCGCCCGACCGGCATCGGCCTTCGACACCATCTTCGCGGGCGCGATGCCGAGCGACCCGATGGAGGGCGGCGAGGCGCCGTCGGATCTACTGCGGCGGCGACAGAGCATTCTCGACCTGATGCTCACGGAGCTGGACCAGCTCCGCGGCTCGCTCGGCGCCGAAGAGCGCCGCAAGCTCGAGCTCCACGCCGAGTCCATTCGCGCCCTCGAGCTCCGGCTGGCCGGCACCGGCGGCGACGGCGGTGGTCCGACCGGTGGCAGCTGCGCCCCGCCCACCGGCGTGGCCGACACCGACGAGGTCCTCGTCGACGACGCCAAGTGCCTCGACCTCGCCATCACGGCGCTCGGCTGCGACCTCACCCGCGTGGTCTCCGTCGAGTTCGGCTTCCACAACGGCACGCCCTGCGCGCTGCCCGGCATGTCTCCCGGCGACTGGCACTCGAACTACCTGCACAGCAACCAGATCGCCGACCTGACCAAGCTCGAGGCCTGGCTGACCGACCAGTTCGTCGGCGCGATGGAGAAGGCACGCACCATCCCCGCGCCGGACGGCGACGGCACGCTCTACGACCAGACGCTCTTCGTCTGGGCCCGCACCATGGGCGACGCGGTCGCGCACTCCGACGGCGACATGCGCACGGTCTTCGCCGGCGGCGCGGGGGGCTACCTCGCCACGAGCGCGGGAGGCAAACACGTGAACGCTTCGGGCGCATCACACCAACGCGCGCTGCTCAACTGCGCGGCCGCGCTCGGCATCTCCGACATGGACTTCGGCGACGGCAGGCTCGGTGGCGACAGCCGCATCCCGCTCGAGGCGGTGGTGTCGTGAACCGCTCGCTGCCCTTCGCCGCGCTCGTCCTCGTCGGTTGCTCCGGCACCATCGGCACGACCGACTACGAGGATCCGAATTCGCCCCACGACGACTTCGAGATCCCTTCGGCGGGCGAAGCGCTAGACCGCATCCTCGAAGCCCCCGAGAGCTGCGAGGCCGGACTCTCGCCCACCGGGCTGCGCCGCCTCTCGGGGCGCCAGTACCGCAACTCGCTCGTCGCCATCTTCGGCGGTGACCTCGCGGTCCCCGACGCCGACGTGCTCGACGACCCGGTCGTGCATGGCTTCCGCGTCGACGCCGATGCGTCGGTGGTCCGGGACCTCGGCGCGCAGCGCGTGATGCAGCACGCCGAGCGGGTCGCCGCCTGGGCGGTCGGCGCCAAGCTCGACCTCTTCACCACCTGCCGGGACACGACCCTCGCCTGTCGCGCGGAGCTCATCGAGCGCTTCGGGGAGCGGGCCTTCCGCGAGCCGATCACCGACGCGCAGCGCGAGGCCTACGACGCGCTCTTCCAGATGGAGGAGACCTTCGAGGCCGGCGCCGAGGTCGTCATGGCCGCAATGCTCCAGTCGCCCCGCTTCCTCTACCGCCGTGAGATCGGCGTCGCCGACGGTGGCCGCCAGCGGCTCAGCGCCTACGAAGTCGCCAGCGAGCTCGCGTACCTCACGACCGAAGGGCCGCCCGACGCCGAGCTCTACGCCGCCGCGGCAGAGGGTCGGCTCGAGACGCCGGCCGACGTGGAGCGCGAGCTGGCGCGTCTGCTGGAGACGCCGGCCGCCGAGCGGATGCTCGGTCACTTCGTGGAAGGCTGGCTCGAGGTCGAGGACCTGGAAGCGCGGGTCAAGGACGACACGGTCTTCATGCTCACGCCCGAGATGCGTGCGTCGATGCTGAACGAGACCCGCGCCCTCTACCTGGACCTGGTTCGTAGCGGCGGCACCTTCGAAGACATGATGACCGCGGAGCACACCTTCGTGGACGGCCAGCTCGCCGCGCTCTACGGGCTGCCCGGCGAAGGTCGCGTGGACCTGGCCGGCACCAACCGCACGCCCGGCATTCTCGGGCACGGGAGCGTGCTGACCCGGCACGCGCTGGCGGCGAATTCGTCGCCGGTGGCGCGCGGCCTGCTCATCCGCGAGCGCTTCCTCTGCCAGCACCTGCCGGACCCGCCGGCTGGCGTGGACACCGACATCGAGGGCGTCGCCGACGCCCCGACCACCCGCGAGCGCTACCGCGAGCACAGCACCAACCAGGCGTGCGCCGGCTGCCACCAGCTGATGGATCCGATCGGCTTCTCCTTCGAGCACTACGACGCCTTCGGACGCTACCGCGAGGACGAGAACGGCAACGCCATCGACGCGAGCGGCAGCATCTCGGGGCTCCCGGGCGGCGGCGACGTGGGTCTCGACGGACTGCAGAGCCTGGCGGAGGCCCTCGCCGACGAGCCCGCGGCTCGCGACTGCTACGCACGGCACCTCGCCTACTTCGCCTACGGCCGCGCCGGTTGTGGCGAGACCGTCACCGCCGTCGCGGAGACGCCGGACGGATCGCTCCGAGCGATGCTGCGCGAGCTCGTGACGGCGCCGCAGTTCTACGAGCGCGTCGTCGGCGAGTAGCGCGCCCCTGGTGAGAGGCTCCGCGTGTCAGTCATCCCCCACGAGGGTCTCGACCAGCTGCCGTGCGGCAGCAAAGTCGAGGCGCCCCACCGCCGCCGCGAGCTCGTCGTAGCGTTCGTCCCCGAGCTCCTGGAGGAGCGAATCGGAGAGCTCTCCGATGAGGTCCACGGCACCGAGGTTCTGCTCGGACAGCAGCTCCAGGAGCTGCTCGACGTCCGCGGGAGCGAGCGCGCGCGCTTCCTCCGTCGAACGCTCTTGCACGGGTGTGGGCACTCCGATGTCCCGGATGCCCTGGCGGAGCCTTTCGATCGCCACCAGCAGGCCGCTTCGCATGTCCTCGAAGCGGTCCCGATCGCCTTCTCGTAGCGCTCGCTCTCCCTCTGAAGCGAGCCGATGGAGCTCCTGCGCACCGAGATTGCCGGCTGCCCCGCGGAGGCGGTGCAGCCACGCCTGGGCCTGCTCGTCGTCGCCTTCGAGGTAGGCCGCCACCTGCTCCTCCTCGAGCTCCGAGCCCATCATCGCCAAGAGCCGACGGAAGAGCGCCTGGTCTCCGCCAAGGCGCCCGCTCGCCTCAGCCGCGTCGATGCCAGAGACGGCTGGCCACGTGCTCTCTCGATGGCGGGGCCGGTCGCGGCTCGCGACGCCGAGTTGCTTTCCTCGGGCGCGACTCACGTGGAGACGAAGCTTCGCGATCAGCTGCTCGGGGTCGTAGGGCTTGGTGACGAAGTCCACCATGCCGGCCTCGAACGCACGATCTCGTTCGCTGCGAAACGCCCCTGCGGTCAACGCGAGGATCGGTAGCTTCGCCCGACGTGGGTCGGCAAGGATTCGTCGGCAGGTCTCGACCCCGTCCAGCCCCGGCATCTGCATGTCCATCAGGACGATGTCGAGCTCGTCGTCGTTCTTCGCACGTTCGATCGCCTCGACCCCATCGGCCGCCTCCAGAACGGTCGCCCCCTCGAGGCTGAGGATCTGCCGGGCGAGGCGGCGGTTGAGCTCGCTGTCGTCGACCACCAACACTCGTGCGCCGGGTAGCCGTTGCACCTGTGGGCTGATCGGCTCGACGACGCCGAGATGCGCCGGTCCACGCCGGCGCGCGGACGCGCTGACGACGGCGTCGTAGAGGGACGAGGAGCTCAGGGGCTCTCGAAGGACGCCGTCGACCACGTCCACCACGGAGGTCCGTTCGGTGGTCGGATCGGCCAAGAGCACGATGGCCGGCCGGTCGGTCGGCGCCGCCTCCGAGATTCGGTCGGACACGTCGCGGCCGCTCATGTCCGTCAGATCATGCGCCACGATCACGACGTCGAAGGGGTGCTCCCCGTTCGTTTCGAGAACCCGCTCGACCGCCTCCCGTCCGGTGGTCACGACGCTCACCCGCCAACCCAGGGCGGCGGAATGCGCCGCGAGCGACTGGCGGACCAACGCGCTCGACGCCACGAGGAGCACGCGCGCGATGGCGAGGGAGGGCGAGGGAGCCTCTCGGTCCGGCTCTCCGAGTGGAACCTCGACCCAGACGAGGGTCCCTTCCCCCGGCACGCTCTCGATTCCGACCGAGCCGTCCATCAGCGTGACGAGCTCCTGGACGATCGCGAGCCCGAGTCCCGTGCCACCGGGCCGCGATGTCGAGTGTGCCTGGGTGAACGGCTGAAAGACCCGACGGGCACGCTCGGGCTCCATGCCCACCCCCGTGTCCCTGACCTCGAAGCGGGTGCTTTTTCCCTCTCGGCTCACCACCACGCTGACGGTCCCTCGGTCCGTGAACTTGATGGCGTTGCTCGAGAGGTTCACCAGCACTTGCATCAGCCGGACCCGATCGCCGACCAGCCGGTCCGGCACCCCTGGCTTCACCTCGACCGAGAAGACCAAGGACCGATCGGTCGCGTACGCGACCATCATCGTCTCCAGATCGCCGAGCAGCGCGCCGAGGGAGAACGGCTCCTCGTCCAACCGAAGCTGATCCGCTTCGATCTTGGAGAGGTCGAGCACGTCGTTGACCATCGCCAAGAGGCTCTTGGCGGACCGCTCGATGGTCTCCACGTGATGCCGCTGCTCGTCGGACAGATCCGCCCGCCCGAGCAGGTAGGTCACGCCCGTGATCGCTCCGATCGGAGTTCGGATCTCGTGGCTCATGTTCGCCAGGAAGCGGCTCTTGGCGTGACTCGCCGCTTCCGCTTCGTCGGTGCGTCGCGCGAGCAGCTCGTTGAGCGAGACCAGCTGCGCTTCCGACCGCTTCCGGTCGGTCAGGTCCGCGGCGACTCCCAGGTAGCCGAGCACGTCGTCGCCATCTCGAATGGTGCTCACCACCAGCCAGACCGGAACTCGCGAGCCATCCTTTCGGATGTAGGTCCACTCGTTCGCATCGGGGCGGCCCTCCCCGCGCGCCTTGATCACGAAGGTCTCGAACGGCGTCTCGATGTCGACACCGAGCTCCTCTTCCAGCGCGGCCTTGCGGGTCATGACCTCGTCCGCGTCGTGAAAGACCGCTGGCGACGCGCGGCCGACCAGCTCGTCGGCGCGGTAACCGAGCAGCTCCTCGGCGGCCGGGTTGATCTGGGTGATGGTGCCCTCGACATCGGTGGCGATGACGGCCAGCCCGGCGGCCTCGAGGATCCCTCGCTGGAGGGCCTCCGCTCGCCGGAGGGTGAGCTCCGCCACCCGCTGCTCGGTGATGTCCTGGTTGACCCCGGTCATGCGCAGCGGCCGACCCTCCGCGTCACGCGTGACCTCCGAGTCCACTCGAATGTGGCGAACCTCGCCCGCGACTTGGATCCGGAAGCTGCCATCGAACGTCGACTCGCCAGCCAGCGCCTGTTGCAAGCGTTCCTCGATCGAGGCTCGGTCGTCGGGGTGGAGCGCCGATCGCCAGTCGTCGTAGGTGCCGAGGGAAGTCTCGGGATCGGTCCCGTAGATCTCGTGCATGGTGCGGTCCCACACCAGCGACCCACCGGCCACGTCCCAGTCCCACACGCCGATGCGACCAGCTCGGGTGGCGAGCTGCAACCGCTCCGTGGTCCGGCGAAGAGTCTCCTCGGCCTCGAGACGCTCCGTGATGTCCTGGAAGGTCCCCACCAGGCGAACGATTTCGCCGGTCTCCTCGTCGCGAATGGACTCGGCCCGCGCGATGGTCAGCCGAGATTGGCCCCCGCTGTCGATGGCCGTCAGCACGAGCTCGTAGCCCTCACCGGTCTCCGCAGCGCGAGCGACGGCGGCGGTCAGCCGCTCCCAGGATTCTGGGGCGAAGAGGCCCGCTTGGGTCTCGTAGGCCGGCGCGCCGTCGGTCTGGGGCAGACGGAAGACCCGGAAGAGCTCTTCGGACCACACGACTGCGCCGCTGGCGATGTCCAGCTCCCAGCTCCCCACCTTGGTGATCCGTTGCGCGGTCTCGAGCTGGACCGCCGCGGTGCGTAGCTGGTCGTTGGCCTCGTGCAGCGCCTTCGTCTGGGCCGCCACCCGCTCTTCCAGCTCTGCCGCGAGCGCCGCGTTGGCCGCTTCGACGTCCTTGAGCTCCTGGATGTCGGTGTTGGTGCCGTACCAAGCGACGATCGCACCGTGCGCGTCCAGCTCCGGGACCGCGCGGGTCTTGAACCAGCGGTACACACCGTCGTGGCGACGGATTCGGAACTCCGTGTCGAAGACTCCCTTGGACTCGGCGGCGGCGCCCCAGCGCCGTTGCGTGAGCTCCCGATCGTCGGGGTGGAGCTGTTCGAGCCAGCCGAAACCGAGCTGCTCTGCCTCCGGGATGCCGGTGTACTCCACCCACTGAACGCTGAGGTAGTCGCAGAGGCCGTCGCCGTCACAGGTCCACACGAGGTGTGGCAGGGAATCGACCAGCCGCTGGAGGGCGGACTTGCCGGCGGTCACCGTGGACCGCCCAAGGTCCGGCAGACGGCCTGGGCGCGGCCATGCTCCTTGGCGAGGTAGAGCGCTTCGTCGGCCGCCGAGAGCAGCTCGGCATGGGCCATCGAACCGGTCGCGCGATCCGGAGGAAGCGTGGACCCTCCGATGCTGACCTGGACCACGGAGCCCGTGGGCGAATCGGGGTGCGGGATCGCCAGTCTTCGCAGGCTCTCGAGCACGGTGTCGGCGACCCGCGATGCGCCCTCGGCCGGCGTGTCGGGCAAGAGCAGAGCGAACTCCTCCCCGCCCACGCGGGCCACGAGGTCGGTCGCTCGTCGACCCGCCGATCGCAGGGCGCCGGCGAGCTGCTGGAGGCAACGGTCGCCCGCGGGATGTCCGAGCGCGTCGTTGAAGCGTTTGAAGTGGTCCACGTCCACGAGGAGCAGGGAGAGCGCGCGAGCACCTCGAGTGGCTCCCGCCCATTCGTGGGCGAGCGCTCGATCGAACGCACGCCGGTTGGCCAAGCCCGTCAACGGATCGGTGACCGAGAGCTCCTCCAGCTGGTCGAGCTGTCGCTTCAAGCGCAGGTGGAGCCGCGCTCGGAGCTGGACCCTGGGGGCGCTCACCGGCTTGACGATGAAGTCCGAGGCCCCGCTCTCGAGCGCCCGAACCTCGAAGGCCAGGTCATCGTGTGATGTCACGAAGATGATGGGCATGTCCGGGATGGAGGAATCCGACTCGAGGCGAGCGCAGAACTCGAATCCGTTCTCTCCCGGCATCTCGGCATCGAGAAAGAGGAGGTCCGCCGGGCGTTCGCGGAGCAAGCGCTCGGCATCGCTCGTGTTCGTGGCGAAACGCACGTCTCGGTAGGCTGAGAGGGCAGCGCGGAGAACCTGGATGGCTCCAGGGTCGTCATCCACGATGACGATGCTCGCCCCATCGGGCCCGAATCCGAGGGCGCTTTCCCGTGTGTCGTGTCGCGAAGACAGAGTCTCTCCACGGTAGCTCCGTCTACGGACGCGAATCCATTTCCTGGAGGTCCGCCGCGAAGCCCTCGCAGCGCTTCACTAATTCACTGGGAGTGTTCTGCGACAAGCTCGTTCACCGAAATCTGCCCGGCTGGCGTATCGTGCGCGCGAGGAGACACCCCCCAATGGCTCACCAACTCACACGCAAGACATTCCTTCAGCTCACCGTGGCCGGCGTCGGCGCCAGTCTCGTCGGCTGCGGCGACGACGACGGACCGGCCGGTCCGGACCTCGGCGGCACCGACATGGGCGGCGGCGGCACCGATATGGGCGGCGGCGGCACCGACATGGGCGGCGGCGCGCCCGATGGTGGCGGCGGCGGCCCGGACTTGGGCGAGGGCGACGAGGACATGGGCGGCGAGACCAGCATGTGCTCGGGTGACGTGATCGTCGCCGACGTGAGCCAGAACCACGGGCACTCGCTCGAGATCCCGGTCGCCGACATCATGGCCGGCACCGAGAGGCAGTACGTGACCGGCGGCACCACCGGCCACTGCCACGTGGTCACGCTGACCGCCGACCACTTCGCGACACTTCGCGCCGGCGGCGAGGTTCGAGTCGTGAGCTGTAACAACACCGAGCACGAGTACGCGCTCAGCTGCGCGGGCTCGGTCTCCGCGAACGATCCGGGTCCGACCTGTGGGTCGAGCGACGAGGGTGGCCACCCCTCCGGAAGCTGCACGGGCGACACGTTCACGCCCTGATCGAGACGCTCAGGGGCCCGGCGCGCCGGCGGTGATCCATTCTTCGATCGCCGCGCGCCAGGGCTCCGGGAGCGGGTCGGCCGCGTACGGCATCCGGTAGCCACAGACCGACGAGTCGGCTTCCTCCCCGTCGGGAATGGCGAAGAGCTTCTGGTACATGAGCGACGCGTCGGGGTCACCGGCGACGACCAGCGCCATGCCGAGCGCGCCGCACTCTTCGCTCGCGGAGATCTCGAAGAGGCGATCGTACGACTCGCTCAGACCGCGCATGTCGAGGTCGGCCTCGTTGTTGCCCTCGTCGTCGCCGTGGCAGAACTCGACCGCGCACGTCGGGGTGACGATGACCTCGTAGATCGAGGCCCAGGTCGGATCGGCGATCGGCACGCAGGTGCCGCTCGCGCAGAGCGGGAGGCCGTCGAGGTGCTCGCAGTCGGCGTCGCCGGTGCAGGGCACGCACGCGCCTTCGAAGCAGAACGAGGCCGCGGCGCCGGGGCAGTCGTCGGCGGTGATGCAGGCGCGAGCGACGACGGTGCCGACGGTGACGGGCTGACCGTCGTCGCGTGGGCGAGTTCGCTCGATGACCGGCAGGTCGCAGGCGAGCCAGTTGCGGAGGATGGCGCGACCCTCGGGCGTATCGAGCTCCGGCAGTGGGTCTTCCCCGAGGCGCGAGTAGCGCGGTCGCGTGGGGCTCGCGAGGAGGTCGTCGCCCGCGGCGCCCGGCGGCATGGAGCCGCGCTCGACCTCCGTCCAGATGGTCAGGCGCTCGCCGTAGGCGTGCGCCTGCACCGCGCGGAGGCGCTCCACCTCGCCGGGAGAGCCGTCGTACGACGCCGGGTCGATGTCGAGCTCGAGGCCGCGGGGCGCACCGAGGCGCTGGCTCCCGGTGGCGTCGGTCGAGTGGCAGAAGGTGCCGTAGCCGCACGAGCTGTACAGGAGCGCCTGACCCGCGTAGGCGGGGTGGCCGTCCTCGTCGTACACGACCTCCTGGGCCGATGGGACGTCACAGTCGCCGAGCCCCGACTGGCAAGCGCCGAGGAGGAGCAGTAGCGACAGCGCGAGGAGACGGTGGCTCACGCGGCGCACGATAGCAGCTCCGACTCCCTGCGGAGCCATCCCCGAGCGCGGGGTTCGGCGCCAGCCAACGGGGAAATCGTCCGGGCGATGGGGCACACGGATGAAGTCGTCGAAGGCTGAACGCTCGCGAAGGCCGTCCGGTCAGTCGCCGGCCGCGTGACTGACGGCTTCGGCGATGTCGCGCGTGAAGAAGGTCTCGCTGGTGCTCGGCCGGGTCTCGCGCCGCTCGGACTGCATCCGGCGCGCCTGCAACTCGCCAGCGGCCGTCTGCAAGCACATGGCCACGCGTGGGAAGAGTCCGTCGACGGAATCGCGAAGCGAATCGATGCGGGACTCGAACTCGGGGTCGTTCCGACCTGGTGCCTCGCGGGTGTCGATGACCAGCCCCCAGCCTCGGAACTCGTCACTGGCGCGAAGCGCTTCGCGGTACGCCCCCACGAGCTCGGAGGCCTCGAGCCGGGTGCGCTTTCGTCGGACCACGATCACGCGGCGGTCGCGGATCGCCTCCACGGTGAGATGCTCGTTGTCGATCAGGACGTCCATCGCTCGCTCCCCACGGCACGGAGCCGTGTGAACGATCGTCGCGCGACCCGGCGAAACGTATCGTGACGAAGTGATGAAGACGCGCTCGGCTACTCGCCGGCGGTGACCACCTTGCGCACGTAGGCCGCGATCTGCCGAACCTGCGCGTCGCTCAGCTGTTCCCCATATGCGGGCATCGCGCCCACGCCGTTGGTGACCGCCTGGGCGATCTGCGCCTCGCTCGGGGCGAGCGCGTTCAGGTTCGGTCCGACCGTCCCCGCGGTGCCGGCCTCGGAGAGCGTGTGGCAGGTGCCGCAGCTCGGCGCCGCGTCGGCGGTGAAGAGCGCGCGGCCGGCCTCCTCCTCGGTGCTGAGCTCGAGGCTACCGGGCTCGGGACCGGAAGCGACGAGCGCGCCGTCCGCGCTCTCCTCCTCGAGGATGACCGGCCCCTCGACGACCTCGAAGGCCACGGCCATGTCGCGCCAGCCGTTGTGACCGTAGCCGCGGTGGTTCTCCGTGCGCCGCTCGGGCTGCAGGTTCCCCTCGCCGTCGGTCGCCCGACAGAAGAGCTGGTGCTCACCGAGGTCGAGCTCCATCGAGAGTCGGAACTGACGCCACGCGTAGGGCCCGAGATCCGGACCGATCAGCTCGGCGGCCTGCCACTGCTGACCGTCGGTGGACACCTCGACCCCGCTCACGCCCTGCCCGCCGCTGAAGGCCACGCCGTGCACCTGCAGCGGTCCCTTGGCGACCGGGTGCATGCCCGAGGGGCCGTTGATCCAGGACTTGATCGACATCGACCACATGGATGGCTGGTCCGGCGCGCCGGGCTCGCCGATGGGCCGGAAGCGATAGCCGCTCCGCATGATGTTCGCGCGGGTCTCGACCTCGGTGAAGGCGACCCGCTTCACGTACTTGATCTGGTTGCAGCCGTAGAAGCCGGGGACGATCAGGCGCAGCGGTCCGCCGTGCGTGATCGGGATGGGCGCGCCGTTCATCTCCCAGGCGAGCAGACAGTCGTCGAGCGCCTTGTCGAGTGGAATGGATCGCTCGACCACGACCGAGTCCCGGTCGACGCCCTCGGGAAGCTCCTCGCCGCCGGTGCTGGTCAGGAAGCGCATCCCTTCCAGCGGTCCGCCGAGCCGCTCGACCACGAGCTTCAGCGGCACGCCGCTCCACACCGCGCACGCCGCGGCGCCGACACCCCACTGCGAGCCGGAGGTCTCGTGCTCGAAGAACTTCCGACCGTTGCCCGAGCACTGCACGACCGTGGCGAGGGTCTCCACGCCCCACTGCTTCAGCTCGCGCACGGTGACGGAGCGAGGCTCCGCGACCCCGGCGATCGCCACCTCCCAGTCGTCCGGTCGATCGACGATCGAGAGCGGCGGCAGCGGGAGGTTGTTGCGCACGAAGAAGAGGCTCGCGGGGGTGATGGCGCTGGTCCCGAAGCGGTCGCGGCGAGTCTCCAGCGTGAGCGGGTCGAGGCCGTGCACCACGAAGTCCCGGGGGTCGAGGCCGTCGGGCAGGCCGGCGTCGGCCGCTGTGGGGGTGGGCGCGGGTGTCGGCGTCGGCTCCGGCGTCGGAGCGGGTCCCTCTTCGCTGCCACACGCGACGGCCACCGCCGCGCCGCCGAAGAGACCGGCTCGGAGGAACGCTCGCCGTCCCCGAAGCTTCTCGCTCTCGCTCATCACCGCACCTCCATGCACCGCCCGAAGCGCTGCGCTGCCGGTTTCCCGCGCGGGCTGTATCCGCCGTCGCGAGGGCCACCGACCCCGAACCAGTTCCACACCACGTAGCCCGCACCCGGTCGGGCTTCGTACGCATCACAGAAGGCCCCGAGCAGCGACGCCTGAAGAGTCGCGTCGACCTCCCGAGAGCGCGTCTCGTCCCACGGGTAGCGCGCGGCCTCCGCGTGAGCGGGGTAGCCCACCTCGGTCAGCACGACCGGCTTCCCTTCCGCGAAGCGCTCGAGCGCGGCCAGCTCACGGTCCCAGACGGCGCGCGGGCCCTCTGGGCCATCGACCCGGAAGTAGGCGCTGACACCGATCGCGTCGACCGCATCCCAGAAGGGCACCCGCGCGTAGCGATCCCAGTTCGCCGAGTAGAGCAGCTCGCCGCCGAAGTGGTCGCGGGCGCTCGCCGCGAGCGAACGCCAACGCTCGGCGTGCGGCTCGAGCCCGTTGAGCTCACTCCCGATGACCAGGTGGCGGACGCCCTCCGCTTGGGCGACCCGCGCGAGCGCGTCGAGGTGACGCTCGTAGCTCGCGAACCACTCCTCGCGGTCCGTCGGCTGGATCTCCCCGCGCCACTCGCCGGGCCTGCGCACCTCCAGGCCGACGATCAGCATCAGCCCGACGCGCATGCCGCGCTCGCGGCCCTGCCGGAGCGTGCGTCGAACGGTGGCGAGCGACGGGCTCTCGCCCGGGACGCGGTGGAGCTCGCTGGCGCTCAGGTCGCGCTGGACGATCCGGTCGACCACCCAGAGATCGCTGGCGCCACGGTTCGCGATCTCGGCGACCATCGCCTCGTAGTCATAGTCCGGCTCGCTCGCGAAGAGACCGAGGGACGCCCCGCGGACGTCGGGGTGGAGCGGAGACCGGTCGGCCCCGAGCGTCAGGCTCGCCCCGAGGACGACGAGCGCGACGAGCGCTCTCACGGCCGCTCCAGCCGCGAGTACTCCGCCCACGAGCCGTCGTAGTTGGCGACCTGGGCTTCGTCGGCGCCGAGCTGCAGCAGCGCGAAGGTCACGCCTGCGCTGCGCGTGCCGGACTGGCAGTAGGTGACCACGGGGGTCTCGGTCGTCACGCCGACCCGCTCGAGCACCGCGCTCAGCTCGGTCGGCGTGCGCATCCGGTGGTCGACGTCCACGTCGCGGACGATCTGCCACCACTCCATGTGCTTGGCGCCGGGGATCCGGCCACCGCGGGCGGCCGAGGGCTTCACGACCTCGCCGCTGAACTCGTCGGCCTCGCGGGTGTCGAGCAGGAGCGCGCCGGTGCGCTCGACGAACGACTCCACCTCGGACCAGTGAGCGAGGCGATCCACCTCGCCGTCGAGGGTCACGTCGCCTACCGCGGGCGCAGCGGACCGACCCTCGGCGAGGCGGTGGCCCCGGGCGACCCACTGCTGCATCCCGCCATCGAGCACGCGGATGTCGTAGCCGATGGTGCGGAGCGTCCACCAGAGTCGGTAGGCCTCCGGCCCGCCGTCGGTCGTCGCGACCACGACGGAGTCCTCGTTCACGCCGAGCCGCCGGAGGAGCGCCTGCAGCTCGTGGGCGGGGCGACTCATGCCGGGGATGGGGTCGGACTCGGAGTAGTCCCCGCGATAGAGCTGGCGGGCCGACGGGATGTGGCCGAGGACGAAGCGTTCCTCTGGCCGAACGTCGAGCAGCACGAGACGCGGCGCGCCGAGCGCGGCGGCGAGCTCGGGGACGCTCACCATCACCTCGGGATGGGCGAAGCCCGCCTCGCGCGCGTCTTCGCCGAACCGGTCGAGCGCCGCGGTCGCGGCCGCCTCGTCGGGCGCGTAGCCGTCCATCGGCTCGCCCGGTCCGTCGGGTTGCGAGGACGCCAGCGACTCGCCGAGCATCGGCGTGGTCGCGGACGACGACGAGGTGTGCTCCTTCGGCATCGCGAGGAGATAGCCCGCTCCAAGGATCGCGACGCCGAGCACGGTTCCGGCCGCGACCTGCGCCTTGGAGGGGATGACGCGCGTGAGCGGCCAGGCACTCGCCACGAAGAAGTTCTTCGGGAAGCGCTCGACGCCGGGGAAGCCCAGCTTCTTCGGCGGCTCGTCCGGCAGGTAGGCGGTGCCGAAGATCCAGTCCCAGCAGCTGAAGATGATGCCGAAGTTCTTCGTGGTCTTCGAGTCGCCCTCGTAGTCGTGATGCCAGATGTGCATGTTCGGGCTGTTGAAGAGGTAGCGCAGCGGGCCCCAGCTCAGGTCCAGGTTCGCGTGGTTCAGGTGCCCGATGAGCGTCCCGAAGATCGCGTGGAAGAGCACCGCCTCGGTCGCGAAGCCGAACCAGGCGAGCGGCAGGTAGAGCACCATCCGGTAGACGACGACCTCGGTCCACTGGAAGCGGAACGACACGATCCAGTCCATCTCGCCGTCTTCGACCGAGTGGTGGCACTTGTGCGTCTCCCAGAGCCAGGGGACCCGGTGCAGCAGGTTGTGGACGCACCACTGCAGGAAGTCGACGGCGAAGAGCGCGACGAGGATCTGAGCCCAGAACGGCCAACCCGAAGCGGCGTTCCGGTAGATCGCGTCGGTCCAACCGTGGGCGGCGAGCCAGCCGTCGAGCGGCGGGAGGAGCCAGCGGGTCGCGATCCCGAAGAGGATGACGCCGAGGAAGTGACCGTTGAAGACCAGGTGCACCACGTCCCAACCCAGTCCCCGGCGGAGCTGCTTCTGCTCCTCGCGCTTGGGGAAAGCCCACTCCAGTCCAGCGACGAAGACGGAGATGATGGCGAGGGCGATGGGGTAGACGTAGGCACTCATCGGTCGCAAGGCCTTGGGCCGTCACCAACGCTGCAAGAGACGCGCCGCTCCGGCAAGCCCCACGATCGCCCACGCCGCGAAGGGCGACTGAACCCGTTTGCAACGAGGTTGTGTTTCAAAGTTTCAATCGATTTCAATCATGGATGCGGAGGCATGTAGTATCCGAAACGTGCACCGCATGCTCCCACCCCCTCGAGTGCTGGTCGTCGACGACAGCACGGCGATCCGCAGGAGGGTCCGGATGATGTTGGAGCAGGCACGCTTCGTGGTCGTCGAGGCGTCGTCCGGAGAAGAGGCCTTCAAGCAGGCCCTGGAGGAGCCGTTCGACGCCATCATCACGGACATGACCATGGGAGACCTGTCGGGACTCCAGCTCTGTCGTGTCCTGCAGGACGATCCCGTCACGGCCGATGTTCCCATCGTCATGCTGACGGCGACCGATACCCCCTACAATCGGTTCTGCGCCCGCCACGCGGGAGCGCGGGCATTCATCACCAAGGCCGACGCGAGCTCGTCGCTGGTCGAAACCGTGGAAGGGCTCGTGGATCGGGCGGAGCCGCGCGCGACCAAGCCGATCGGCCCTTCGGTCGGCTCGACCGACCCGATTCACCGGCTCTCCAGGATTCTGGAGAAGCACCTCTTCCTGACGCTCGTCTCCGCGGAGGTTCGGGGCGTGGTCGGTCACGCAACGAACCGAAGCGACCTCGCCCACGCCGTGCTGGCGCTCTGTTCGGAGGTCCTCCAGCACAGCTACGCCGTGCTCGAGCTCATCGGCCCATCCGGCCGCCTGGTGGCCATCCACACCAATGACGCGTGGCCCGCGGATGAGCTCGAGGGCATCGAGGCTCTGTCGATCGATCCTCTCGGCGCGAGCGTCGAACGATTGGCGTGCGTCCGAGACGTACGCGGCCCCATCGCTCCGCCGGGCCCCCCCACGAGCTGGTCGATCGAAGCTCAGGGGGAGCCCCTCGGCACGTTGACCCTCTTCGGAGGTCCGAAGGGTCTGGATGATTGGACCCGCTCGCTCGCGGCGCACATGGCCCACGAGCTCGCGCCGGTCGCCCGAGCCCTGGTGCTGAGGGAACGGCTCGAGGAGGTCGCGGCCACCGACCCGCTCACGAAACTCGCGAACCGGCGGCGCTGTCGGGAGCGAATCGAGCACGAGCTCACGCGCTCGAAGCGAAGCAAGCGGCCGGTCTGCCTGGTGATCTGCGACATCGACCACTTCAAGCAGGTGAACGACACGTACGGGCACAACGTGGGTGACGAGGTGATCTGCGCGGTGGCTGCGGCACTCCGCCTTCGCGTGCGAGTGGTCGATCTGGTGGCGCGGTGGGGCGGTGAGGAGTTCGTGATCGTGCTACCGGACGCGCCGCTCGAAGGCGGACGGCTGGTGGCGGAGCGCCTGCGATTGGCCGTCGCGGCGCTCACCTTCGACGGGCCGCTGGAGGGAGTCAGCATCAGCGCGGGGGTCGTCCAATGCGATCCGAGCCTCCCCATGGATGCGAACCTTCAGCGCGCCGACGAGCTCCTCTACGAGGCAAAGAAGCGCGGCCGGAACCGGGTCGTGGCGGGCATTATCGACAGCCCCGAGTGAAGCACGCTCGCGCTGCGAGCTCCCTGGATGCAGAGCGCCGGACAAAACGCCTGATAGGATGGAGGCGTGCGGAGCGTGGGGTTCGACGAACGGGTGCTGGCCGAGCTGCCCTTCCCGAAGGGGCAGGTGCCACCCCTGACGAAGGTGCGCGGCACGCTCCTCGCCTCGTCCGTACGCGGAGTCCGCGACCGCGGCCTGAACGACGCGTACTTCTCGTTCCTCGAGCCCGAGCTCCACGACGCGATCCGTGGCCTGGTGCCCTCGACCTGGATCCCGGTCGACGTCGCCCTCGGCCACTACCGTTCGGTCGACCAGCTCGATCTCCCCGGAGCCGACCACTGGGCCATGGGTCGCGTGGTCGCCGAGCGCGTCCAGCACGGCTGGGCGGGCACGGTGATTCGGGGGCTCAAGGCCTCCGGCGCGGTCACCCCGGTCCAGGTGCTCGGCCGCTTCCCGACCGCCTGGGACCGTCTCTTCCAAGGCGGCGCCAGCGCGGTGGTGCAGACCGGCCCGAAGGACATCCGCGTCGAGGCCTACGGCATGCCGATGTCGCGCGGGGTGTACTTCCGGAACGCCTGGAGCGGGATGTTCGAGAGCACGCTCGAGCTCGTCGCGCGCAAGGTCTACGTCCGGGAGCTACCGAACCACCGCAGCGATACCACCTGCGCGTTCGCCATCTCCTGGGTCTGAGCGCCTCGGCGCCGGCGACCCAGGAGATGTCGCGACCGCTAGACGCTCGCCGCGACGGCCGCGGCGAAGATGTCGAGGCCTTCCTTCAGGTCCTCGTCCGGGATCGTCAGCGGCGGGATCGCCTTCATGACGCGACCCCCGTCGCCGCATCCGCCGATGAGCAGGCCCTTCTCGAAGCTGGTCGCCACGACCTTCTTCGCGACCTCGTTGTCGCCGAGATCGAGCGCCTGCATCATGCCCTTGCCGCGCACCTGCATCTTCCGCTTGCTCTGGTGCTCGTCGGCGATAGCCTGCATGGCCCCGCGGATCCGCTCGCCCTTCGCCTTCACCTCGTTCATCAAGGTGTCGTCCTCGAAGTACGAGAGCGCCACCGTGCCGGCGACGAAGCTCAGCCCCTGACCACGGAAGGTCCCCGTGTGCTGGCCCGGCTTCCAGTGCTCGTCGTGCTCCGGCTTCACCAGGTTCATGGCGAGCGGCGTGCCGAAGCCGCCGATCCCCTTGGCCATCGTGACGATGTCCGGGTCGAGGTCCATGCCGTCGAAGCTGAAGTAGCTGCCCGTCCGACCGACGCCCGCCTGGATGTCGTCGAAGATCAGAAGCGCGCCCAGATCCTTGGCGAGCTTCTGCAACTTCCGCAGCCATTCGGCTCGCGCCACGCGCACCCCCCCTTCGGCCTGCAACGGCTCGACCAGGAACGCGGCCGGCATCTCGTAGCCGCTGGCGCGATCCTCGAACAGCGCGCGGAGGGCGTCGATCGTCTCAGGTCCGGCGGAGGGGTCGTCCTCGTGACCATAGACCTGGTGGGTCACGTGGCCCAATGGGACCCCGGCGGCATCTCGGAATACGGAGCGCGCCGTGCATGCCAAGGAGCCGAGGGTCATCCCATGAAACCCATGAGTGAACGCAACGACCAGGTGTCGCCCGGTGACCAGCCGCGCGAGCTTCAGGGCCGCCTCCACCGCGTTGGTGCCGGTGGGGCCCATGAACTGCATCTTGTGGTCCATGCCTCTCGGCTTCAGCACCACGTCGTGGAACTTCTGCAAGAAGTCACGCTTGACCGTGGTGTGCATGTCGAGGCTGTGAGCGACGCCGTCTTTCTGTAGAAAGTCGATCATCGCCTCTTTCATCTTCGGGTTGTTGTGCCCAAAGTTGAGCACGCCCGCCCCCGCGAAGAAGTCGATGTACGACTTCCCGTTCTCGTCCACCTGCCGCGCGTTCTGCGCCGATTCGAAGACGGTCGGGTACACCCGGCAGTAGCCGCGAATCTCCGACTCGAGCTCATCGAAAACCTTCATCTCGTCCTTCTCTGCTTGGAGGATGGCGGCGCGTTCGTCGCGCTGCCTCGAGCGCAGCATACACGCCGCCCCTCGGTGCATTTGTCGTCCGACCGTCGGATCGAGTTACAGCGGAGGCGACTCAGTCACCCCAACGATTCGCGGTCAGTCGTCGAAGCCGACGTAGATCGGGTTGGAAAGAGCGACCATATCACCGAAGAGGATCGCGCCCGCCGACGGAGCGTCGGGGACCTCGCCGCGGACCTCGACCCGGTAGCTCGAGCGCTCGGTCGGCGTGTCGGAGAAGGTCACCGGGTCGGCACCGACCTCGCGCTCGAGGAAGGTCGCTCCGTTCTTCACGACGCGGAGCGCGTAGGTCGCGCCGGCGCGCGCTCCCGTGATCACCAAGCGGAAGTCGAGCTCCCCCACCGGCACCGAATCCCCGACCACCGTCTCCGCCACTCCGTCCCCGTCGGCGTCGGCGGTGAAGTCGATCCGCTCTGCGCTCGGGGCGTAGCTCACGGTCGCGTGACCGCCGTTCAAGGCCGCGATGACGGCTTCGGGCGTCCGGCCTTCCGCCAGGACCCAGGTCGTGGGGTTGCCGAGGTTGAAGAGGTCCGCCTCCGAGGTCTCCTGGTGATGGTTGTCGCTCCCGCCGCGCGCCGTGATGCGACGCCCCTCGGCGAGCAGCGTGTCCCAGAGCGCGAGGGCGCCCTCGTTGTCGTTGGGGACCAAGAAGAGCGCGTTCCAGACCTCGATGCCGTCGATGTCGTGCTCGAAGCCGAGCTCCCAGGGATCGCTCCCGAGCGGGTGGTTGACCGAGAAGTGCAGCCCCTGTCGTTCGGCTTCGTCCGCGATGGCCTGACCGCTCGAACCCTCGCGCAGCGCGTAGAGAGCGGGGTGGTCGAAGGGCTCGGCGCCGAAGAAGTTCGCGTGGCCGACGGCGCTGGTCCACTCGACGCCATAGAGGAGGACCATCGCGTCGGAGCGATAGGCCGGGTCGTCCCAGGTCGCGAGCATCCCGTCGACGTGGTTGTCGTGGTCGGTCACCACGAAGTAGTCGAAGCCCACGCTCTCGGCGCGCGCGACGATGGCGTCCATCCGGTTGTCGAGCGCGTCGGTGCTGTGGTGCGAGTGCAGGTGGAGGTCGCCACGCAGCCACACGCGGCTCTCGGACGGGTCCGGCTCGGGCACCGAGGACCCCCCATCGCACCCGAGCGCGAGGAGGATCGTCAGCGTGGAGACCAGCCGCATCGCCGGCCATGATACCGAGCGCCGAGTGCGAAGCGCAGTTTCGAGCCGATGGGTGGCGGAGGACGTAGCGCGAAGCGCGAGGACGCACCGAGCGGCCACGCCGCGAGACGTTCAGCTTTTTGGGGAGACGAGGAGGGATTCACTCCCGACGAGTCGGGGGATTCTCCGAAAATCCCCCAAGAGAAACGATCAGTTCGCGACGCGAACTGGAATCTCGACCATCTCGGCTTCGGTCACCGCGCGGCAGAAGCGGGCGAACGCCTCGTACTCGCTCGCGGGGACGTTGGTCTCCGGGACGACGAGCTTGCGGGTGATGACCACCACGCCGTTCTCGACCCGCGCCTCGCGCGTGTAGCGGCTCCCGCCGAAGCCTTCGAGGGCCACCGCGGGCAATCGGGCCACGGTCTGCTCCGGCGAAGCCACGCCCTCGATGCGGGTGACGACCTCCGTCGCGCGGTTGCCGACCCCCAGCGTCGTCGTGCGGCTGGCGCGCTGGGCGAGGGCCTGCGCCAGGTCCACGGCGAAGACGTTGGGCACGAGCACCCCGCCGCCGGTGGGCCGACCGAAGCGGGGGAGCTCGGCGGTGTAGGTCATCTCGAGCGGCTCCTCGCGGGCGCCGGCGTTGGGGATCTCCAGGCTCGTGACCTGCGCGCCCGGGAAGATCCGCCCGACGTAGTTCTCCTTCATCAGGCGATCGAGCTCGGCCTCCGGCACGCGGCGGAAGGTCTGCCGCCAGGTCGCGCCCGCGAGACCCGAGTGCTGCTCGGCGACCTGCAGCGTCGCCGCGCCGCCCTGCCCCATCGCCACGTTCACACGGAAGCGACGGGCGTCGGTGGTCGGTCCGCTGTCCGGCACGGTGACCCGCGGGAACCCATCGGCGAGCACCACGGCCTGCTGACCGCGGAGGCCCGCGGGGATCCAACGCCAGCTCCCGTCGCGGTTGCCGACCGAGACGACGAGGGGTTCGCCACCGCTCTCCGACTCGAGCACCAGCACCACGCTGTCGAAGAGGCTGCTGTCGGCCAGCTCCCCCGGCTGCCGCTCGTGGAGGCCGCGGACCAGCGCGAGCTTCGCGGGAATGCCGCACTGGTTCAGCAGGTAGTGCACGAGGCGGGTCGGGTGCCCCTGACCGGCGAGCAGCATGGACGGGGCCATCGCGCCCCAACCCTCGCCGGGCTCGATCTGATCGTGCACCCAGTCGACCACTCGCCGCACCGCCACTTCGGGAGTCTCCGAGCCTTCGATGAGCGAGAGGCAGAGATTGTTCGCGACCGGGTGGCCCGGGCTGCGGTCGAGCAGGAAGTCGTACTCGGCCTCGAAGTGCGGCTCCCAGTCCGCCTTCCAACCGAAGCGGAGCGACGGCCGGGTGTAGGGCAGCGGCACCGTGTCCGGCTCCGGCTCCACGATGGGCACGTTCTGCATCAGCCATCGCACGATGCGCTCGCCGCCGCGACGCTCCTCGGTGCCGGCCGGCGCCGGGCCCGTGGTCTCCACCGTGAGCTCCACGCCCTCGGGCACCACCGCGATCATCTCGCTGTGGTGGAACGGCTGGATCGGGCTGTCGAAGGACCAGCCGGGGAAGAGGAAGCCGCCGTTGAGGCGCGGGCCCTCGGTGCGGATGTACTCCTCCTCGACGTAGTCGCCGACGGCGAGGTCGGTCAGCGGGATGCTGTCCACGCCCGCGATGCGCTCGGGCTCGAGCCGGCGCCCGTCGGGCTTGATGGTCCGCAGCGTGAGCATCCGGCCACCCGGGTGGTACTGGCCGAGCCGGTCCTTGGCCTCTTCGCTCTGCACCCGCGTGATCTGGTGCACGAGGTGGCGCGCCGAGCCGTCCGGGTAGATGCGCGTGACCATGTAGTCGAGCACGAGCACCTGCGGGGCGTCGGGATAGGGGTCGCCCTCCTCCTCGTAGCGCCGAAGGACTTCGGCGCCGTCGATGCGGAAGGCCTCCATGTCGTCGCGGCCGGTCAGGTCGCGCCGGAGGTTGCGCAGCCCTTCCATGCGGTTCGGGTCACGCTCGGCCGCTTCGTCCAGCAAGCGGAGCGCTCGACCGCGCTGGTTGGCCGCCAACGCGAGGTCGACCTGCCGAGTGATCGCGCTGCGGGACTCGGGGGCCTCGGCCGTGATCTCGCCGCGGATCCGGTCTTCGGTCTCCTCGTCACCGCGCTGAATCGCGAGCCGGAGCCGCTGACCACGCAGCGCGTCGTCCTCGAGGAAGGGCTCGAGGCGCGTGAGCTCCTCGGCCGCAGCGTCCCAGTGGCGCTGGTCGAGTAGGAGCTCGAAGCGTGCGCTGGTCGTGGCGTCGCAGGCGACCAGGTCGTCGACGAGGGCGTTCGCCTCGTCGACGCGCGAGCCTTCGCTCAGCAGCGTGCGCAGCCGCGTGATGGGCGCGCACTCGTTCGGGAAGTCGGCGCGGATCTCGCGCAGCTCGGCCTCGGCCTCGGTCGTGCGCCCCCGCTGGCCGAGCAGCTCGGCATGGATGTAGCGGAGCTCGACCACGTCGGGGTAGCGCTGACTCAGGTCGGTGAAGCCCTGGAAGACCGCGTTCGGGTCTTCCTGCCGAAGCACCTCCCGGATGGCCGGATAGAGCGCCTGCGGATCGCGCTCGTGCGCCCGCTGGTAGAGCAGCGTCTGGATCGCCTGCCGCTTGTCGTCCGGGAAGAAGGGATCGCCGCCGAGCAGATCGATCTTCTGGACGAGCATGGCCGCCGAGGCCAGCGGACCACCGTCACCGATGCCCACCATGGCCGCCGCGTTCACTCCATCCCCCCGGCCGTTGAGCGAGCGAGCCGCGATCACGAGCTCGGCCGGCGTGGTCGGCTCGGGGATCGCCGCGCCGCGGGCCGGGTCGTACCCGGCGCCGAGTCGGCCGGGCCAGTCGAGCGCGACCGCGAGGGTCGGTGCGCTCGCTCGGGTGGTCAGCTTGAGCTCGATCTCGTGGCGACCGGCGTCGAGCTGCAGCGGCACGAAGGTGTAGGACGGTGCGATCTCGATGCGGCGGTCCACCACGATGATCGGCTGGTTGTCGACGTAGAGCCGGAAGGAGGCGCTGGTGTCGATGCGCAGCAGATGCGGACCGCCGCGGGCGACGTCGACGAAGGTCTCGACGATGGTGGAGCCCGGCGCCGCGTGCTCCTCGTTGGTGAAGCTGACCTGACAACCGTTGGCCTCGCCCTCGAAGGGCTCCTGGCCTTCCGCGCCCGGGCGGAGGTCGAACTCGCCCTCGATGGGCCCGGGCCGCATCTCCGGCGCGAGGCGCTGGTCGAACGAGAGGTTCGTGTAGGGACCGAAGGGACCGATGCCCTTCCACTCGGTCACGCAGTTCAGACGGCTCGCGTGCGCGTCCTCGGCGTCGCGATCGCCCGCGCGCTGCCGCGCGACGAGGAGCGCGATCGCAGCCGAGTCGACCGCGGCGTGTCCGAGGGAGCCGGGCTCCGCGAGGATCCGCTCGAGCACCGGCACCACCTGCGCGTCGAAGCGCGGCACGCTGCCACGAGCGCTGCGCGCTCCGTCGAGGGCGATCTCGGCGATGAGCGCCGTCCACTGCCCGCCGGGCTCGTTCGGCCCCGAGAGCCGCGCGTGGTCCGCCGCAGCGAGGTACGCCGTGAGCGAACCGGGGAAGCGGCCGTGGAGCTCGTGCTCCCAGGCGCTCAGCAGGTGGAGCCGCGCCTTGTACGCGTTCGTGGGACCGATCTGAATCGCGTGATCGATCGCCGCACGCGCCTTGCTGGCGTCGCCCGCTTCGCCGAGGAGCTCGAGCTCGGCGAGCATGCCCCAGATCTCCGGGTCGTTCGGGTTGGCGGCCGCGGCGGCGCGCAGCTCGTTCATCTGCCGCTCGATCTCGGCGAGCTCGGGCGGCAGGGTGCTGCCGGACTGGCGCGCGCCGCAGGCGAGCGCGAAGGCGAGGAAGAGGACGATCAGAGTTCGCATGGTCATCACGTGGGTCGATGAGAAGGGGGCGTGAGGTGATTCGTGGTCTGGGTGCGTGCTCGGTCGCGTCCGCGAACCGAGGAAATGCCGAGTATTTTCGAGCGTGAGGGGACGGCGGCCGAGTGCGTGCTCAGGGCGCGACAGCGCCCGCGCCGCTTTCTCATCGACCCACACCCCCCGACTGGATCACGAGGCGTTCACGGAGGAGCTGGTCGGCGGCCTGCACCCACTGCCGGAAGCGCGGGTACTCGTCGGCGCTGATGCGCGGCCGGGTGAGGGAGACGGTGGTCTCGATGGTCACGGCGTTGCCGTTTCGCTCATAGCTCACGGAGACCTTGCCGAAGGGCGACTCGGCCGAGCCGCCGTCGGGCATCGTGGTGACCCGGTGGCCGCGCGGCAGGCGCACGACCCGCCGCTCCACGAAGGTCTCTGGAGGCCCGAGCATCAATGGGTGTCTCCGGGTGGGCGTATTGGCGAGCCCCTCGATGCGGCCGCCGCCCGGCGCGACGCGGAGCTCGCCGCCGGAGCGCTGCGCCAGCTGAGGCACGGTGGCCTCGTAGGTGAAGCGCACCGGCTCGGTCGGGTCGAGCTCGTCGAAGGACTCCTCGGTGACCTCGATGCCGGCGAAGCGACCGGCGAGCGACTGCTGCAGCCGCTCGCGCCGAGTGGCGGGCGCCTGATAGCGGGTGCGGTACATGCCGGCGCGGGAGCCGGTCACGCGCTCGGTACCCTTGATGGCGGCCGAGCCATCCGCGTCGAGCTGGATCTCGAGGGTGCGCTCGCGCCGCACGTCGTCGGCCGAGAGGTAGGGGGCGACGCGGAGCTCGACGCTCTCGGGATCGACGAGGAGCGTCAGCGCGCCCTGGTCGCCGGCGGGGAGCTCGTTCATGCCGTGGGTGTCGGTGGTCCCGTCCAGGTAGAGGTCGAGCTCCGTCACGTAGGCGATGGCGTGGTTGAAGACCGCGAGGCTCGCGGGGGTGTCCGCGATCATGCCGTTGTTGCTCGTGCGGACGAGCGCGATCTTCGCGTCGATGCCGGCGAGCGTGAACATCGCGTAGAGCAGCGAGGCGGTGTCCTTGCAGTCGCCGAAGCCACGGTCGACGACCTGCGTGACCCGGTAGGGCTTGAAGCCGTGAATGCCGAACTCCAGGCCGACGTAGCGCGTGTTCTCGGTGACCCAGGCGTAGATCTTCGCGACCTTCTCGCGCAGGTCGGTGACGCCCGCGGTGAGCTCACGAACGGTGCGCGCGATGCCCTCGTCCGGGCGGAGCTGGTCCCGGGCGAGGCCCCACCACCAACGGCCGACGTCTTCCCAGCTCGCGTAGGTCGAGACGTGCAGGTAGGGCGCGATCTCGGTCATGCCCGGCGTGTTCCGCTCGGTGCGGAGCGCGGGGATGTCGGTCGCGACGAAGCGATGGATCTGCTGGTCCCCGTCGCGCGAGCGCTCGTGGCGCAGGCCGCGCATGCCGGGGTCGTTGAAGTGCAGCTGCCGCGACGCGGGAGCGACGAGCACGTGCTCGAGCGAGCGCACCGGGATCCCCCGCTGGAGCATCGCGACCTGACCGAAGTAATCGTTGAAGGCGTTGCGGCGCGAGACGTCGTCGACGCGGTAGCGGATCTCCACCACGTCACCGGGCTCGAGCTCCGGGAAGCGGAGCACCCGCTGACGCACGTCGTAGTAGACGCGGTAGGCGGCCTGACCGACCGAGTTGGTGAACGACTCGTAGTTGTCGAGGATCGCGCCGTCCTTCTGGTAGGTCTTCACCGAGCGGACGTCGACCCACTCGTCGCCGGGCTCGAAGGGGATGCCGAAGGTGCGCGCGCGGCGGGCGCCCTCTTCGGTGTGCACCTGGAAGACGTACTGGTGGAAGCGGTGCGTGAGGCCGTTCTCGTAGACCGTCGCGACCGTGAGATCGTGGAGCACGCTCATCGGGTAGCGGGTCTCGTCCGAGCGGCGCGCCAGGAAGACGTCGGGCTCGATGGCGCGGTTCTCGTCCGGGCGCTCGGTCGGCTGGAGCTGCTCGAGGCGCTCGCGTACGCCGGCGTCCTGCGGGCGGAGCGCGAGCGCTTGGCGGAAGGCCGCGATGGCCGCGTCCGTCTGGTCGAAGCGCACCAGCGCGTCGCCGAGGCGCACGTGGTAGCTCGCCTCTTCGGGCGCCCACTCGATCACCTGCCGGTAGATCGCCAGCGCATCGTCGCGGCGGTCGAGGCCCTCGAGAATGCTCGCTTCGTAGAGCCGCTGCCCGACGTCGGCGGGCGCGAGGGTCCGCATCGTCTCGAGGTGGGCGAGCATGCGCTCGTGCTCACCGCGGACGCGCGCGTCGGCGATCATGCGGTTGTGGGCGTCCATGTCGTTGGGACGCAGCGCGAGCAGGCGCTCGGTCGCCTCGAACGCCGCCTGCTGCTGACCGAGCCGGGAGAGCGCGTTCGCGTGGCGGCGGACCCAGCGGGCCGCGCCGCCGGTCGCGCGGAGGTTCTTCTCGATGATGGCCATCGCCGCCTCACGCAGGTCGCGCTGTTCGTAGAGCGTGGCGATCATCCAGTCCGCCTCGATGCCCTCTTCGCCGCGCAGGTTCGCCTCGAGCAGGAGCCGCAGCGCCTGCCCGGGGTCGGGTCCGCTCGCGAGGAGCGACGCCCGCTGGAGCACCACGCGCGGATCGCTCGCCCGACGCTCCTCGGCCTGCGCCACGAAGCGCATGCGCTCGGCGCGGTTCTCCGCGTAGTCCGCCGCGAGCTCGAGGTGCTCGACGCTCGGGTCGAGCTCGGCGGCCTTCTCGGCCAGCTCGCGGAAGCGGGTGGTGCCCTCGTCGATCGCGCCGGTCCAGTTCAGGAAGCGCGAGAGGTCGTAGCGCACGCCGGCGCCTCGGTTGGTGTCGGGCGCGGCCGCGACCAGCGCCTCGAGGTTGGCGAGCGGCGCGACCGGCGCGGCGGGCGGCGCGGGGGCGGCCGTGGTCGAGGCCGCGGTCGGACCTTCGGCGGTGAAGGTGAGATCGGAGCGCGCGGCACCCTGGCGGTCACCGACGCGGAGCGTGAAGCCCCAGGGCCCCTCGGCGGTGCACACCTTCACCAGGATCCGATTGGCGCCCTGGCGGCCGGCGACCGCGGCCGAGAAGCGATCGTAGTCGACGCGGCGGTAGGCCTCGTCGGAGTGAACCTGGTCGCCGTTGAACCAGACCTTCGACGCACCGGCCGCGCCGATCCAGAGCGTCAGCGGCTCCGCGCGCTCGAGGGTGACGAAGGTCTCCGCGTAGGCACAGGTGTTCACCCAGGGTCGCAGCACCGAGTCGAAGCTGATGTAGCCCTTCGGCGAGAGCTCGCGCGGGTAGCGACGCCAGGTCACCTGACGCTCCTTGCCCTGATAGGTCGCGCTGCGATCGACGCGCGCGTTCCGCTGCGCCTCGGGCGGCAGCTCGCGACCGAAGCCGCTCTTGCCTTCGTTGTCGAAGGCGCCGATCACCATCCAGTCGCGCACGAAGCCGAGTGAGTCGAAGGTCGCCTGAGCCACGGCCGGGTCGCCGGTCGACTCTTCGGCGAGGCCGCGAAGCATCGTCGCGTAGGCCCGAAGATGAGGGAGCAGGCGGCGATTGTCGGCGAGCCGAGCGAGCGACGCCTTGGCCACACCGGGCGTGGCGTGGTCGGCCAGCCCCTCGATCCGCAGCATCGGCGGAATCGCTCGCCCGCTCTCGCGCGCGCTGCGCCCATAGCGAAGGACATCTCGCTCGAGCGACTGCACGGTGCGGTCGTAGGGGTTCGAGGAGCGCTGAGCGCGGGCCGGAGCCTCGCCAGGCAGGACGGCGGCGAGGGCCAGGAGCGCGAGGGCGCGAGCCACCGATCGATGGAGTCTGGGGCGCATCGGCGGACCATAACGCGTCCCCGCGACGGGATCCTCCCCAGCCTGGGTGAGGCTTTCGTGACACCGGGGACGATCGTCTTCTTGTGCGTCTTGTTCTCACGGCGCCCCACGAAAACCGGACGATTCCCCAGAGCGGCCGGGGACGATCGTCTTCTTTGTCTTCTTTCTGGAGCCGAAACGAATACAAAGAAGACGATCGTCCCCGTCGTGTCGATGGGTGCTGGGTTGCGTCAGGCGGTGCCGCTGAGGACGGCGAGGTCGCGGATGGTGCGCATGCGCATGGTGGGGCGGAGGCGGAAGCCGGCGTCGGAGAGGAAGGCGCGGATCTCTTCTTCGGAGCGGGTGCCGCTGCGGCTGGTGAGGCCGAAGTAGAGGTCGAGGATGGCGCCCATCTGGCTGAGGCCCTTCCCGGGCTCGGCGCGGAGCTGTTCGAAGATGGCGAGCTGGCCGCCGGGGCGGAGGGCGCGGCGGATGCGCGGGAGGAGCTCGCGGATCTGCTCGTCGCTGAAGTGATGGATGACGCTCGCGATGAGCACGAGGTCGTGCTCGCCCTCGCCGAGGTCGTCGGTGAGCGCGTTGCCGGCGCGGTAGGTGATGCGGTCGCCCATGGCCTCGGCGTCGAGGAGCGGCTTCGCGTGCTCGATCGCGGACGGGAGCTCGAGAATGGTCGAACGTAGCCCCGGGTTCCGGCGGCAGAAGCAGACCGAGAAGAAGCCGTGGCTCCCGCCGATGTCGAGCATCGAGCGCGCGCCCTTCGGGAGCTTCAGGCGACTCGTGGTCTCCTCGGCGAAGGGCGCGACGGTGGCGCGCATGCCGCGTTGGTACGCCTTCCACTCGTCCGAGCTCATGTGGTCGTGAAAGGCGAGCGACTCGCCGGTCTGCAGGTACTCCTCGAGCTTCCCCACGAAGTCCCACTCCAGGTAGTGCAGGAGGATCTTGTCGCGAACCGACTGGCGGTGGCGCTTCAGCGCCCAGCGCGCGACGGGCGTGAGCTTGAAGCGGCCACGCTTGCTCCTCAGATAGCCGCTGCCCGTCAGCGCGGTCATCAGCTGGCGGATGGCGACCGGGTCCGTGCCCGTCTCTTCGGCGACCTCTTCCGGCGTTCGCCAGTCCTTCCCGAGCGCCTCGAAGACGCCGAGCTTGGTCGCCGCCATCAGCGCCCGAGCGTGAATGAACGGGAAGAAGGACTCGGCGAGCACGACCGGGACGAGGTTCAGTCGCAGCGCCGCCGCTTCGAGGAGGTTCTCCGCACGAAAGGCCCAACGCGCCATGGGGCCGAGGCTACCTCGCGAACCGAGCGCCCGTCGCCAACCTATCGAGATGCGCCCCGCGAAAGCGGAGCGGGGCCGAGGGCTGAGAACGACGAACATGCTAGCCTGGGTGGAGCATGGGCGAACCGGTCGAGCGCATCAGCTATGCCGAGTACCTAGAGCGCCGCGAGGCCTCCGAGGTGAGACTCGAGTGGTTGGACGGCGTGGTGTACGCCATGAGCGGCGGCACCGTGGAACACGCCCGTTTGTCCGCGGCCGCCGTCGGGGAGCTCCGGACTGCCCTACGAGCTCACGGGTGCGCAGTGTTCAGCGCCGACCTCGCCATCCGGGTGGAGGCAACGGATCGAACCACCTACGCCGATGCGGTCGTCGTCTGTGGACCGGAGACCGTGTCACCGAGCGACCAGCACGCGGTGACCAACCCGACGATCATCGTCGAGGTACTCAGCCCCTCCACCGAGGCATCCGACCGTGGCGAGAAGTTTCGCCACTACCAGCGCCTCGAGTCGCTGCGGGAGTACGTTCTCATCTCCCAGGGCGATCCGACCATCGAGGTGTTCGAGCGGCAAGGGAACGCCTGGCTCTTGCGAACTTACGGGGCCGGCGACTCGTTCGTCCTCTCCTCTCAGGACGTCGAAATCTCGGTCGATGCGATCTACGCCGACGCTCGGCGGACCTGAGCGTTCCGCCCGAACGGCGGTCGCGGAACCCGCGCCATGGGCCGCCGCGGGCGATCGATTCCTCGCGCGTTGACGAGCTGTGACCGCTCTTGGACGGAGGGCGCTGCTGGCCGATACTCGGGAGGTGGATCGGGAAGTGGAACGGGCGCTGGTCCGGGAGTGCATCGAGCGGGTTCAGCAGAAGCGGCCGACGATGGATGAGGCCGAGCGGTTGGTGTCGGTGGAGGAGTACCGCGACCCGGCGCGCTTCGAGCTCGAGATGGCGCGGCTCTTCCGGCCGGCGATGAACGTGGTCGGCCACACTGGGGAGATCGAGAACGCGGGCGACTTCGTGACGCGCGAGCTCCACGGCGCGCCAGCGTTGTTGGTCCGGCAGGACGACGGCTCGGTGAAGGCGTTCCTGAACGTGTGCCGTCACCGCGGGGCGACGGTGGAGCTGCGGCAGTCCGGGCACTGCAAGCGCTTCGTGTGCCCGTACCACGCGTGGACCTACTCCCGAGATGGAGCGCTCGCGTCGGTGCGCTTCCCGGAGGGGTTCCCCACCCTCGACATCGCGGACACCAAGCTCGTCGAGCTGCCGTGCCGCGAGATCGCCGGGCTGCTCTTCGTCGGCGGAGAGCAGAGCGCTTCGGCGCTCCCAGACGGCACCGACGCGCTCGCCGCGGAGCTCACCGCGCTCGGACTCGCGGAGCCGCACGTGGCGCTCCGAACGACGACGCGCGAATGGAAGTCGAACTGGAAGCTGATCGTCGACGGTGGTCTCGAGGCCTACCACTTCCGGATCGCGCACAAGGACACCATCGCGGGCTTCTTCCCCGACAACGTCTCGCTCTACGCGCTGCTCGGAGACCACCTGCGAACGGTTCTGCCGCGCAAGAGCGTGGTGGAGCTCGAAGGGCAGCCGGAGGAGGAGTGGCGCCTACGCAAGCACACCCACCTCGTCTACAACGTCGCCCCCAACGCCACCCTGCTGGTGCAGGCCGGGCACTTCGAGCTGATCCGAATGACTCCACTGAGCGTCGACACCACGCGCATCGACCTGACCACGCTCGTGCCGACCTCGAGCCTCGAGCCGCACCTCGAGAAGGCGACCGCGTTCTTCGAAGCCAACCATGCCTTTTCGGTGAAGACCCTGGACGAGGACTTCTCCCTCGGCGAGCAGATCCAACGTGGGCTGCACACGAACGCCAACGAGCACTTCCGCTTCGCGCGCTACGAGGGCGCCCTCGGCGCGTGGCACGATCGCGTCGACCACAAGCTCGGATAGACTCGGCCCATGTGCTGCTTCTCGATGCCGGTGCCCTACGTCGCGGGGACGAAGATCTTCGCGCGTTCGCTCGATGACGGCCGCCAAGCGCTGGTCTACTCGATGGCGTTCATCGCCGACGAAGACCTGGCCATGATCCTCCCGCTGCCGGTTCCGCCGGGGTCGGCGGAAGACGCCGTGCACTTCGTCGACCTGTCGGGCTACGACCACTTCTTCGACGACCTCGACCGCGCGTTCCCCGCGATGATGCTGCAGACCCGCGGTGGCTTCGGCGCGCCGCAGTCGCTCTCCCAGGCGAGGCCCAAGTTGGTCGTGCACGACGTCGGCGAGTACGAGGCCTCCTTCGTACCCAGCCAGGCAGACTTCGATCGCCTCGACGATCGCTTCAAGCTCGCGCCGGAGGTCTGGGCGCAGCTCCCGCACTACGCGGACTGGGGCTTCGCGGTCTTCAAGCTGAAGGCGAACCGAACGAAGAAGGGGTTCTTCGCGCGACTCTTCGGTCGCGACGGAAGCCGAGGACCGCAGAAAGTCCACCCGATGGCCTTCGAGTTCCCGCGGCGGGAGCCGGACATCGTCTTCTTCCCGACCGTGCACGTGCACGACGGCGAGGTGCACGCCGAGGCCGCCTTCGACCACCAGCTCTACTGCCAGCCCGGCCCCGCGCTCACCGAGAGCGCCTGGGAGCGCTCCGAAGGACCGCTCGGCAAGTGGATGAAGGTCGACAGAGCCGCCGGGCTGGTGGACCCCGACGCACCCGTCTTCCGGCGCACCATGGCCGGCTTCTTCGTGAATCAGGACCAAGAGGTCGGACGACCGGCGCCCGAAGGTGCCACGAGCCCATGAGGGTGCTCTGGCTCGTGATGCTGCTCGGGTGCGGTGGTGCTCGGAGCGCTCCGACGAGCGACGAGAACCCCGACTGGCTGGCTGGGACCTGGCGCGTGGGCGAAGGCCCGGGCGGCGACTTCGAGGTCTGGGGCCGCGACGAGGGCGGGGGCTTCGTCGGCCTGAGCGCAAACGTCGACGCAGCCGGCAGGGTGACGCGGCCGGAGCTGATGTGGATCGAGCCGGGCGCACGAGCGCTCGTCGCGATGCCCGGTGGCCAGCGCACGCGCTTCGCGTTGGGCGAGCGGGAGTCTCGCTCGCTCCGCTTCGAAGCACCGCAGCACGACTCGCCGAAGTGGATCCGCTATCGCCGGGACGGCGACACACTCGAAGCCTCGATCGGCGACACCACGGACCCGATGGCCACCTGGCGTTTCCAGCGGGTCCCAGGCGACCCGATGGTCCAGCGCACCCGAGTCGAGGTCTGTCGCCGCGGAGACATGATGCAGGTCACGCAGTCCGGCTGCTACTGCGCGTCGCTCCTCGCGTGCGGCGTCGTCGACGATCCAGTCCCGCTCCGGGTCGCGATCGTCGACAACTCCTGCGACGCCTGCGAGCCCGCGAGCGGCGAGTGCCCCCATGAGAGCGTCGTCCAGCTCGACGATGGCGAATGCGGGACCCGGGACGCGATCACCCTCCTTCGCGCCGACCTCCGCTGACTCACTTCGCGAGCACGTCCTGGGTCTCGGGGTGCCGCTCGAACATCGCCAGCGCGAAGGGGCACGTCGCCCGAATCGAGGTGCCCGAGTCCCGGGCCCAGGCGACCAGCCCGTCGAAGAGACGCTTGCCGCCACCCTGCCCTCGGATCGAGTCGTCGGTCTCGGTGTGGTCGACGATGATCTCCGTCGGGCTCAGCCGCGAGAAGGTCATCTTGCCAACGGCGTCGCCATCCTTCGTCAGCTCGAAGAGCCCACGGTGACCTTCCTCGACCTTCGAGACCTTCCACTCGCTCTCGCTCATGGGTCGAGCCTCGCTCATCTGGCCTTGCCACGCCACCGGAGGATGACTAAGTCTCGTCGCCATGACTCGCCCGTTCCCACTGCCAACCGCCCCGAGCGTCCGCTCGGAGGGTGAGGTGCGCGTGGTGGACTACGCGATGATCCAGGTCTTCCCGGCGTCGTACTGAGCCGCGCGCGGCTCACGCACTCGCTTCGAGGGAGGCGTCCGACCGAGCGTCCCCTCGCCGCGCGCGGACCAGCACCGGTCTCCATTCCCAACGTGAACGCGTCGGTGATGGCGAGCTCCGTCTCGCACCGGCGCAGGAGATCCCGTCATGACCCGTAAGAACCAACCCATCCGGAACCTCGGCATCATCGCCCACGTCGACGCCGGCAAGACGACGCTCACCGAGCGCATCCTCTTCCACACCGGCGCGACGCGGACGATCGGCAACGTCGACTCCGGCAACACCACGACCGACCACGGCGCCCTCGAGCAGCAGATGGGGATCACCATCCAAGCCGCAGCGGTGTCGTGCGCCTGGCGCGACCACCGGCTGCATCTGATCGACACGCCCGGCCACGCCGACTTCAACATCGAGGTCGAGCGCAGCCTTCGCGTGCTCGACGGCGCGGTGGTGGTCCTCGACGGGGTCGCCGGTGTGGAGCCCCAGACCGAGAAGGTGTGGCGTCAGGCCGACCGCTTCGGCGTGCCCCGCGTGCTCTTCGTGAACAAGCTCGACCGCCCCGGCGCGAGCTTCGAGCGAAGCCTCGTGGCGGTGCAGGAGCGCCTCGGCGTGTCACCGCTCCCGATCGCGTGGCCGATCGACAGCGAGTCGAAGAGCCCCGGTCTGATCGACCTGGTCGAAGGCTGCGTACGCCGGTGGACGGGCGACGAGGGCGAGCCCCTCGAACCCGAGCCGCTCAGCTCGCTCTCGCCTGCGCTCCGCCATCGCGTGGAGCAGCTGCAGGAGGAGCTGGTCGAGGCATGCGCGGAGGCCGACCCCGACTTCGAGCTCGCGTGGCTCGAAGGGAGGGCGACCCCCGACGTGACTCGCGCCGCGCTTCGGCGAGGCACGATCGCCGGGACCATCGTCCCCGCGCTCGGTGGCTCCGCGTTCCGCAACTGCGGGGTGCAGTCCGTCCTCGACGCCGTGGTCGAGCTCCTCCCCGGTCCCGCCGACCGTGGCCCGATCGTGGGCATGGACGGCGGCGAGCGGGAGCGCTCGGTCGAGGCGCCGCTGGCGGTCTATGCCTTCAAGGTGGTCCACGACCGATTCGGTCCGCTGACCTTCGTTCGCGTCTACGCCGGCGAGCTCCGCAAGGGGCAGACCGCGTGGAAGTCGAGCGACGAGAAGCGCTTCCGGATCGGCCGCGTGGTCCGAGTCTTCGCGGACCGTCTCGACGATGTCGACGCCCTGGGCGCCGGCGACATCGGGGCGCTCGTGGGGGCTCGGGTGCAGACCGGTGAGACGCTCACCGACCCGTCGGCGACGCTGCGCCTCGAGTCCCTCGAGGTGCCGGAGCCGGTGGTGAGGCGGGCGGTCGAGCCCTGCGGCCGCCGCGACCGAGACCGCTTCGCGGAGGCCGCTCAGAAGATCCTCACCGAGGATCCTTCGGTGGCCTTCGAGACCGATCCCGATACCGGACAGACGCTCCTCGCGGGCGTGGGCGAGCTCCAGCTGGAGGTCGTCCGCGATCGCTTGAAGCGCGAGCACGGCGTCGAGGTCACGCTCGGGCGACCCAAGGTCGCTTGTCGCGAGACCCTCGGCGCCACGGCCACCCACACCACCAAGCACGTCAAGCAGAGCGGCGGTCCCGGCCAGTACGCGATCGTCACTCTCGAGGTGTCCCCGCTCCCGCGCGGCGCGGGCTTCGTCTTCGAAGACCGGACCCGCGGCGGCGTGCTCGCGCGCGAGTACGTCGAAGGCGTCCGCAAGGGCGTGCAGGCGGCGATGCAGAGCGGCGTGCTCGGCGGTCACCCGGTGATCGACGTCCAGGTCGCCGTCCTCGACGGAGACCAACACAGCAACGACTCGAGTGAGATGGCGTTCCAGATCGCTGGCGGCCTCGCCTTCCACGAGGCCTGCCGGAAGGCGCGCCCGCTCTTGCTCGAGCCGATCATGTCCCTCGAGATCCTCGTCCCCGACGAGGTCCTCGGCGCCGTGCTCGGTGACCTCGGTCGCCGGCGCGGCCGGGTGGTGAGCCTCACCGCCCGCGGCGGAACCCAGGTCGTCCAGGCCGAGGTCCCGCTGGTCGAGCTCTTCGGCTACGCGGCCGATCTCGGCGGGCTCGCCCACGGGCGCGGGTCGCACTCCGCGACGTTCGCCCACCACGCCACCGTCCCGGACCCGCTGGTCCAGCAGCTCCTCGACGCGGCGTGATCCCAGAGCGCCCCGACTCCCTCACGGAGCCGGGGCGCTCGTCTTTTCGAGCCACGAGCTAAGGCGGGGGGCTCAGCCGATGCGCCATGCGCGAGAGTCGGGCGAGCGGCAGGGCCACCCACTGGCCGTCGGGTCGCCGAACCCGCAGGCGCACATCGGACACCTCGACCCCCGGCGAGAGCAGCGCCTCGCAGCGCGCGAACTCCTCGGGGCTCGGGACCGTGTGGTCTTCGAGAGGACCATCGCGACGGCCGAGCTGCTCCTCAAGGCACTGGTCCATCCCCGCCTCTCCGCGCGCGACGTAGGACACCTCGCCCTCGATCGTTCCGCGTTCGTATGCGCGAGCCACGTCGACCCGAAACGCGGCCCCGTCCGCGACACGAACGGCGACCAGCCCACCGGCCCGCGCGTAGAGGTAACCCCCATGGAGCGATTGATACCGGCCGATGAGCCACCCGCTCGCGGGCGCGAGCCACTCCACTCGGGTTCCGAGCACGGCCTGTCGAGTCTCGAGAACCCACCGCGGCGGGCCCTCTCCGTCGACCAAGAGCACCGCCTCGCCACCGTTGCGCCCGGCCAGCGCGTGGCGACGGAGGCGCACCGAGCCCCATTGGTGCTCTCGAATGCAGGCGCCACGGACTCCGATCCCCACCACCTCGAGGCCGTCTTGGGGCGCCTCGTACTCGTCCCAACGGAAGAGCGCAGTGTGCTCGTCGATCGTGGGATGGCGTCGGAACGCCGGCGGCAGGTGACGGCCGACGCTGAACCAGGGTCGGCGCTCGGCCCCCTCGCACTCGTCGGCCGAGGTCTCGGCACTCGGCGTCGCCCGGTCGGGGCGGTAGAGCGGCCCATGGAGCGTGAAGGCTCCCGCGGCGACGGAGGGCGGGTCGGTGACGGCACCGAGGAAGAGGTCTGCCCACCCCGCGTGTGGGTCACCACCGTCGTCCACCACCGGGCCCTCCGCCCACGCTGCGACGGCCTCGCTCACACCCTCCGCCGAGAGCGAGGGCTCCACGCGCACGGCCCACACGTATTGTCCGTCCAGCGCCCCGGCCCGAACGCGTGCGACTGGCTCGCCCTCTCGGAAGACGTGCGCGTCCTCGCTCCAGGCGCCGTCGATACCGTTGCCCCACTCCGAGAAGGAGACGATGAGGTGACCGTCCGCCTCACGCGCTTCGTAGGACCCCCACGCGGGATCGACGTCGAGCGCACGCTCGACGAGCTCGGGAGCCACCCCTTCCACCCGCGCGACGAACGCGGCGTGGCCGTCCTCGGGAACCTCCTCCGCGACGGGCGGCGCCGTGGGCTCCGGTTCGATCTCAGAAGCTGGCGGGGGTGCGCTCGCAGGCGCTGCGGGCGGCTCGGCCACCGATCCCGCGCACGCGACCATCCACCCCGTGGCCAGCGCCCATGTACTCGTCGCTCTCATGTCGCGACCCAACCCGCCTCACCCCCGCTCGTATGCCCGCGAACGAACATCGCTCGTCGTTCGGCGGGCGCCGGAGACGCGTGGGCGCAGCCGAGCAACAGGGACGAGAGGAGAGCCAAACGCATCGCAGTCACGCTAAGCGCAAGCGGGCGACAGCGGAAGTCTGCCCTCCTCGAGGGTCTTGCGAACCATCTCCACGGGGTCCATCGTCTTCTTGGCCATCTCGTTGCTCCTCTTTGGTTTCAGCACCTCAAGGATGACGCGGATGGCCGCTCTATTTCAGGAGCTCTCGCTCAGGCCGCTACGCAGCGGCTCCGGCGGGCGCTCCTACACCACGTGGTCGGACACTACTGGCGCGCTCGAGTTCACACAGAAGGGCCGAGTCGTAGATCCCTCCCGAGCGAAGGGGCCGATTCGCCTGCGGCTACCGCCGTAGCGCGATACCGGAAGCGCATCGCCGTGAGTTTTCCGAAGGGTTCGTCGAGGTTTCGAGCCACGTCAGCCAGCCGTCCCCGCCGCCCTCTGCCACCCCGTCGACCCCTTCTCGATTCCCTCATCCGCCGGAGGTCGGCATGACGAAGTCCGAACGCCGACTGCCGTCCGCGGACCACACCGCGACGGCGTGCTGCTCGATCCGGAGCAGCGTGTCATCCGCCACCCACCACACCGAGCCGCCCCGCGAAGAGTCGTACTCGGGCGAGCGGATAGTTGGCTCGGGAAGGAGGACCGGGAGGCGACCCACCAGCTGCGCGGTCGCCGCGTCGAGCAGGACCACCCCGCGCTCGACGGTGACGGCGAGGCGGGTTCCGTCGGGTGACCAAGAGACCGCGGGAAGATCGAGGTCGCTCCCCGTGATTCGTTCCTCGGAGTGCCACCGAGCCCGCCGTCCATTCGGGTCATGGAGCTCGACGAGCCACGGACCGCTCGACGTTCGTGTGTACAGCGCGAGCTGCCCAGCGGGGCCCCAGGAGACGCTGGGCACTCCGAGGTCGCTCTGGTGGGTGGCGATGGATGCTCCGGTGTCGCCATCGAACCAGGCGACTTCGCTCGTCTCGCCCGGCTGCCAAGTCAACCGAAGGACGTGGCGCCCATCCGGTGAGATGTGGGTGCGAGCGCGGTCCGACGGCGCTATTCGCCAGTGGACGCTCCCGGTCTCGGGAGAGAAGGCCGCGATGCCATGGTCGAGGGTGTCCGCAACGGCGGCGCGCAAGCGCGGGTTCCACGAGAAGCCGTCGACACTGTTCCACTCCGGTCCACCCACGAGCGGATACGGCGGCGGCGGCGTGGCGTACTCGTCCCGAGTGGGATCGATGAGCATGTCGGTGTCGGTGTACAAGCGGTCGTCCACCCAGACGTAGCTGACCCCCGAGTCGCGCCCATCGTCAGGCAACGCCTCGCCACTCGGTCGGCCCTCTTCCAGGACGAGGATGCCATTGGTGCTGGCGGTGGTTCCGAGCCGCGTGCCATCCGGGTGCCAGCGCAGCACGTCGTGGCTGCCCAACCAGCCCACGGACTCTTCGTGCTGGTGCGTGTAGATGAGCTGGCCGCGCTCCCAGTCGAAGAGCAGCACGGCGCCTGCCTCCCCGTCGTGATTGGTGCAGGCGGCGGTGAGCCACGGTCGAGATGGATGTCGCGTGACGTTCTCGAGCAGACAGAGCGTCGGCCAGCCGCCACCGTTGGACCAACCTCGAGGGGTGTTCGCTCCACTCTTCACCATCGCTTCTCCTGACCGTCCGATGGGGCTCTGCTCGATGCAGGCCGTAGCCCCGAGCGTCGTGACGAGGGCGAGCCAGCGTAGGGTGCGCACCTGTGGTGCTACGGATCGAGTCTCATGAGAATTCCCCTCGTCCGCCGTGGCGCGATACCGGAAGTCCATCGCCGTGAGTTTTCGGAGGCTTCGTTGCACCGATCGGGAGCGCCCGTTTCAGCTGTTGCAGCGCTCACGTGCGGCTCGTTTCAGGGCGCTTCATGAAGGGCCGTTCCGACCCGGTTTCGACCGCTCGGCGCGGCTGGCACGGCTGATGCTCCGTAGTCCGGTGAGTTCGAAAGGAGCCCACCATGAAGATCGAAGCCCTCTACCACGAGCCCACCTACACGCTGACCTACGTGGTCTGGGACGAGGAGACTCGGGACGCGGTGATCATCGACCCGGTGCTCGACTACGACCCGCTCGGCTCTCAGACCTCGGTCGACGCCCTGAAGGAGCTCGATGCGTTCATCGCCAAGCAGGAGCTCGGGGTTCGAGCGATCCTCGAGACCCACGCCCACGCCGACCACCTGAGCGGCTCGCAGTACCTGAAGCGCAAGTACGACGCGCCCCTGGTCATCGGCGAGAAGATCACGGTCGTCCAGGAGACCTTCAAGACCATCTTCGACCTGCCCGACGAGGTGCCCATCGACGGCAGCCAGTTCGACGAGCTGGTCGCCGATGGTGAGACGGTCACCTTCGGGTCGATCCCCGTCGAGGTCATCGCTACTCCTGGCCACACCCCGGCCTGTGTCACCTACAAGATCGACGACGCGCTCTTCACGGGCGACGCCCTCTTCATGGACGACTACGGCACGGGCCGCTGCGACTTCCCGAAGGGCAGCGCGACCGACCTCTACCAGTCGATCCAGAAGCTCTACGCGCTCCCGGACGAGACCCGCGTCTTCGTCGGCCACGACTACCAGCCCGGCGGCCGCGAGGTGCAGTGGGAGACCACCATCGGGAAGTCGAAGGCGAACAACCCGCAGCTCAAGGGTGACACCCCCGAGACCGAGTTCGTGACGATGCGCGAGGCTCGCGACGCCACGCTGAAGGCGCCCCGCCTGCTCTTCCAGAGCGTGCAGGTGAACGTCGACGCCGGTCGCCTCCCCGGCGAGAGCGGCACCGGGATCCGCTACCTCAAGCTGCCGCTCAACCTCTTCGGGCCGAGCGACGAGGTCGGTCAAATCAAGACCTGATGCTCACGGAATCGTCACCAGCCGTGCCTCGTCGCGGTTCCCATTCGGTGTAACGAAGGAGAGGCGCGGCCCAAGGCGACACGGGCCGCGTCTCTCTTCATCATGGTGAGGGGGGCGACTTCGCACGGTGTGCATCGACCTGCACATCGAACCGGCCGAGGTGCGCGTCCTCCGCTGGAACGTGGGGGAGCGTGCCTTGGCTCAGCCCTTGCTCAGCGTCCGAACGGGCGTGACCCGAAGGAGGTGGAGCATGCAGGGGTTGGAGCGGCTGAAGCGGAAGGTGGTGGGGAAGATCGGCGAACGGATCTTCCGAGGGACGGACGAGCTCTTCGAGCGAGCGTCCCGGATCGAGACCGACGCCCTGCCGGACCGCGATACGTTCGCGTGGACCGCACGGCTCGAACGGGATTGGCTAGACATCCAGCGAGAGGCCGACGAGCTGCTGGCGCATCGCTCGCTGCTGCCGACCTTCCAGGAGATCTCGCGCGACCAGACCCGGATCTCGCCCGACGATCGCTGGCGGGTGTTCTTCCTCTACGGGTTCGGCATGCGCTCGGAGCTCGGGTGTGCGCTCTGCCCGGAGACCGCGGCCGTGCTGGACCGCATCCCGGATCTGGAGACTGCGTTCTTCAGTGTCCTCGCGCCGGGCAAGCACGTGCCGCGGCACCGTGGGGTGAGCCGAGCGTACGTGCGCTGCCACCTGGGCCTCCGGGTGCCGGCGGCCGCGGAGCAGTGCCGCATGGAGGTCGACGGGCGTGAGGTCCACTGGCGTGAAGGCGAGACCGTGCTCTTCGACGACACCCGACCGCACGAGGTGTGGAACGACACGGACGAGGAACGAGTCGTGCTCCTGATCGACGTCCGGCGACCGATGAGTCCGCGGGCGCGTGCGCTGCTCGGTGGGATGCGCGCCGTCTTCCTCCGCTCGCGCTACATCCGCGAGGCGATCGGCAACCAGCGGCGGTGGGAGGCGACGCGAGGCCGTTCACTCGCGCGCGCGGTGCGGCACCCTCGACAGGGCGGCGGGCCGACGCCGATACTCGGGTAGCGTGAACCGGGGGGACCGGAGCGCGAGCCGGGAAGATGCTTCTCTCTACGTGGATCGCGGTGGTCGGTGGTGCGGGGCAGCTCGCCCTGGCGGCGTTCGCGTGGAGCCATGGTCCCCGCCATCGCTTTCCTTTCATCCTCGGCTTCCTGTGCGTGTGCTTCGCCGGTTGGACCTGGGCGGCGGCGATGCACCAGGAGACGGGCGATGCGATCTGGCACGTCGTCGACCTCTCGCTCTCGCCCTACGTGCCGCCGCTGGGGCTCGCGCTCGTGGCGGCGTTCACGGGGCGCACGCGCCAACTCCGACCGCTGCTCTGGGTGGTCGCCGTGCCCTTCACCGCCCTCTCGCTCGCGTCGGCGTCCGCGGCGTTCTCGACTGGGATGGCCAGTTGGGTCGCGAGTCCCGGATGGCCGCTCACGTACCTGGGGCTCTTCCTGCCCACGGTGGGCGCTTCGATCGTTCTCTTGGTCCGGCATCGGCGCCGGGCGTCGCTGCGGGAGGGTCGGCGAGCGACCGGGATCATGGGCGGCCTCGTGTTGGCGGCGGCGCTCGCGCTCACCGAGCTCTTCGCCGATCTGGGCTTCGAGAGTCCGCGCCTCGGCAACGTGTCCAGCCTCACCACGGCGCTCATCTTGGTCTGGTTGGGATTCCGTGAGGGCCTCTTCGAAGCACCGAGAGGCACGCGAGCGGCGGCCGTCGGATTCGCGGGGGCCTGCTTGCTCGTGATGCTTCAGCTCGGGCTCGCCTCGTGGGTCGATCAGCGATCGACGCTGGTGGTCGGTGCCATCGTGAGCGGCGCGCTCTTCGCGGGGCTGATGGCGGTGGCCGCGAGCCGCGCGCGGCGACTCGAGCGGGAGCGCAAGGAGCGCTTGTTGTTCGCTGGGCGGATGTCCGCTCAGCTCGCGCACGACCTGCGAACGCCGCTGGCGGCGCTGCGCGGCGCGCTCGAGGTGCTCACGGTCGCGCAGGAGCGAGGCGAGGCGCTCGACGAGGATCTGCTCAAGTTGGCGCTCGATCAGGAGGCACGCATCACCGGCGCCCTCGAACGCTATCTCCGGTTGGCGAAGCTCGAGGTCCAGCCCACCGCGACCACCTTGGCGTCGCTGGCGGAACGCGCGAGCGCGCCGCTGCCGTCGGTCGCGCTCGACGCGGAGCCCGTGGCGGCGACGCTGGACGAATCGCTCCTCGTCCCGGCGCTGCAGAACCTGCTGCGGAACGCGGTCGAAGCCGGTGGGACCAAACCCGTCGAGCTCCTCGCGCGCCGGGAGGGTGAGCACGTCGTCTTCGACGTGATCGACCATGGTGCGGGCATGGACCCACGCCAGCAGGCCCTCGCGCTCGACGGCTTCTACACGACCAAGGCGGAGGGGACGGGCATCGGTCTGGTCTTCGCGCGCCGGGTCGCCGAAGCGCACGGTGGCGTGCTGCTGCTCGAGAGCGCCGAGGGACGAGGCACCCGGGTCACGATGAGGTTGCCCCGTGGCGAGTGACGGCCCGCGGGTCCTGATTGTCGACGACGACGCCGCGCTCCGCACGGTGCTGAGCGCGATGCTGAAGCAGGAGGGGTTCCGGCCGCTCGTGGCGTCGAACGGCCGAGAGGCCATGCGAGTGCTCGAGACGCGCGCGGTCGATGCCGTGATCTCCGACGTTCGAATGCCGCTGATGGACGGTATGGCGCTGCTCGACGCAGCCCGCGCGCTCGCGCCCACGCTGCCGATCATCATCCTCACGGGGCACGGCGACGTCCCGCTCGCGGTCGAAGCCGTGAAGCGCGGCGCGACCGACTTCGTGCTCAAACCGCCGAACCGAGCGACGCTGGTCGAGACCTTACGGCGCGAGTGCGCCGACCCCGACGAGGGCCCCGAGCTGCTCGGTGAGAGCGCCGCGTTCCGCGAGTGCCTCGCCACCGCGGACAAGGTGGCCGGGTCCGACGCGCCGGTCCTGATCCTCGGCGAGACCGGCACCGGCAAGGAGCTCCTCGCACGCCGCATCCACCGCAAGAGCGCGCGCGCTGCCCAGCCGCTGGTGAGCGTGAACGTCGCGGCCATCCCCGCCGACCTCATCGAGTCCACGCTCTTCGGGCACGTGCGCGGCGCGTTCAGCGGCGCCGAGCGCGGGAAGCCCGGCGCCGCCGCCCAGGCGCACCGCGGCACCCTCTTCCTCGACGAGATCGGCGACGCGAGCTCCGCCGCTCAGGCGAAGCTGCTCCGCTTCGTGGAGACCGGAGGCTATCGACCGGTGGGCGACGTCGACGAGCGACGCAGCGACGTGCGGCTCGTGAGCGCGACCCACCGGCCGCTCGATACCTGGGCCGAGAGTGGCGCGTTCCGCCGGGACCTCTTCCATCGGCTGCGGGTGGTGGAGCTGCGGATGCCGCCGCTCCGCGCGCGGACGAAGGACATCCCGCTCCTGCTCCGTTCGTTCGTCGCCCAGGCGGCAGCGGCCGTCGGGTGCGAGACGCCCTCGATCGACGCGATCCTCTCGCTGCTCCAGACCCACCGCTGGCCCGGCAACGTGCGCGAGCTGCGCGCAGTCGCCGAGCGCATCGTGCTGCTTCCGAAGGCGCCGACCGCGGCCGACGTACCGCTCCTGCTCCGCGGCTCGGTCGCCGCGAAGGCGCGCGACCTCGACTCGCACGTGCGCGAAGCGGAGCGCCGCGCCATCGAGGATGCGCTGACCCGCACCAACGGCAACAAGAGCGAGGCCGCGCGCTTGCTCGGCATCAGCCGCCGCTCGCTCTACAACAAGATGGCGGCGTTCGAAGAGGAGTAGCGGGTCACACCATGAGGTCGGGGAGCGGATCGCCGACGTTGCTCTCGTCGTAGTCGAGCGCGAACCCGTCGCCCTTGCCGACGGGTCGGTACTCGCCGAAGCCGCGGCCCGCCTCGCGCTCGTACTCGCTCGGGTCGAGGCCCATGGCCTGCATGATCGTGACGAGGAGCCGGTTGAACTGGACACCCTCGATGACCGATCCGTCGTGCTGACGGAAGCGGATGGGGCGGTTCCAGTCGGTGTAGTCGACGTAGCGACCGGTCCGGAGCTGGCCGCCGCCGCTGCCCCACATGACCGTGGGGATGCTGTAGTTCAGGTGGTTGAAGCTGAGCTCGTTGCTCCACATCACCATCGAGTGATGCAGCAGCGACTGGCTATCGCGTTCGGTGGTCTCCTGCAGACCGGTGAGCAGGCGGCTGATGACCCGGTCGGCGACCCAGCGCGCGCCGCGGCCGAGCCAGCGCTGCGCGTTGTCGTCCCACTGGTGCGCCTGGAAGTGCCAGTTGTCGCGACCGGCGGAGTTCGCGTTCTCCGAGTCGCCCATGCCGAAAGTGTCGCCGCCGTCGTCGATGACCATCTTCGTCACGTCGAGGGTCACGATGCGGGTGGCGTCGCAGGCGAGCGCGAGCACGACCACGTCGACGAGGTTGTCGAAGAGGGTGCCCACGTCGGCGACGTCGACGCTGAACTCACCGCCGGTGTCGAGATCGACCGGCGCCGTCGGCTCGCAGCCGACCACACCCGGCCCGGAGCCGAGGCTCATCTGGAGCTCGGTGAGCCGGGTGATGTGCGCGTCGAGCGTCATCCGATCCTCGGCGCTGAGATGAGGTCCACGAACCGCGCGACGGTAGTCCTCGAGCACCCGATCGATGAGCAGCTCGGACGGACCGGGCCCCGCCATCGGGTCGGGGGTGAGGGACCCGAAGACCACGTCGAAGGCGGTCCGTGGATTGGTGTAGGCCTGCGCCTGCTGGATGGCCCCCTGGCCGATGGCGAGCGGGTTGGTCGGGTCGACCGGCGCGTAGGAGCTGGTGTTGGCGCGCGAGCCCACGTGGAGCACGCGCGGACCGCTCGGTGACATCGGGTACACGGAGGCCGACTGGCCCATCACGTGGTCGATGGTCGCGTTGATCTGCGCGCCGGCGACCGGCCCGCCGGTGCCGTTGGTGTTCAGGCCGAAGTTGCCCAGGTAGCCACCGTAGTTGTGGTTCATGCCCGGCATGAAATCGAGGCCCCGGAAGAGGTTCATCTGGTCGATGAAGGGCATCATCGCCGGGCCGAAGACGTTCGAGATGCCGCCGTCGACCAGGTCGGTCAGCGGCGCGAAGTGGCCGTAGTAGGCGTTGCCGTCCGAGTGGTTGCCGGTCGCGGTCGCGAGCTGCTGGTCGGCGATGAGGGTGCCGTCGAAGTCGTGGGTCGCGTAGCCGACCTTCGAGCGCGGGTACCAGTCGAGCACCGGCGCGCCGTTGTAGGTCTTGAGCGCGACGAAGCGCGTGGGCACGTCGTCCTGCGCCTTCGCCACCGGGCGGAGCGCCTTGGGCAGGAGTGAAGGCAGCAGCGGGATCGCGAGGGTCGCGCCGCCGAGGCCGGTGAGGAAGAGTCGCCGTGAGGTCTTGTCGTAGCGCACGGTCAGTCCTCCAGGAGTCGGTTGCGGAAGGTGGGCTCGAGGGCGATCGCGCGGAAGGCGGCCTCGAGGCTCAGGCCCTCGTCGATGCGGCTCGCGAGGTCGGCCGCGACGCAGACGTCCTGGCCGGTGGTCGGGCGCCGGAAGGCGTAGGAGACGTAGTGCTCGGCGAAGCAGCCGTTGGCCTTCGCGCTGCTGGCGATGCGCTCGCTCAGGTCGACGGGGTCCGGGCTCTCGGTGCGGTCGCCGCTCTCGATCTCGGGAATGGTGCGCGTGTCGACCGGCGCCGTGCCCTGGTCTTCGCCCTCGACGGTGACCAGCCACTCGTCCGCGCGGAATCGGCCGAGCCCGTCGTAGGCCTCGAGGGCGTAGCCGAGCGGCGAGAAGCTCGCGTGGCAGCTCGCGCAGGGCTCGTCCACGACCTTGGCGGCGAAGGCCTCGCGGGTGGTCGTGCCCGGCTCGACCGGCGGCGGCGTGAGCGCGTCGGGCGGGAGATTGTTCGGCGGCGAGAGCACCGTGTCGCAGAGGATCTCGCGCCGGACGTACGCGCCCCGACGGAACGGGTTGGTCGACCCATCCGAGGTGTAGAGCATGCCGGCGCGGGTCAGCAGCCCGCTGCGCTCGCCCTCGGGCAGGAGCGGCGGCTCACCGGTGCCGTCCCACGCGGGGACGCCGTAGATCGCCGCCAGCCGCTCGGTGCGCGCCAGCGAATACGGCGAGCGGAGCACGTCGGCCCAGCCGTCGCCGCGCTCGAGGTGGAAGGTGACCAGGTCGCGGACCTCTTGCTGCATCTCGGCGGCCAGGCCGGACACGTCCATGCCGTCGGCGAGCACGTCGAGACGCGGGCTGCTGGTCACCTCGCCCCGCTGGAGGTGCAGCCACTCCTCGAAGAAGCGGACCTGCTCGCGGGCGGCGCGCGGATCGGCCAGGAGGCGGTCGACCTGCGCGAGATAGCCCTCGTCGCTCCCGAGCTCGCCGGAGTCGGCGGCGCTCAGCAGGGTCTCGTCGGGCGGCTCGCCCCAGAAGTGGAACGCGAGACGGCTCGCGAGCTCGTGGTCGGAGAGCGCCATGCGGTCGTTCTCGCGCTCGCCGCGGTTCTCGAAGCGGTAGAGGAAGTCCGGGCTCATCAGGGTCAGGAAGACCACCGCGTGGACCCGGTCGAAACCGGAGAAGTCCGCGGCACCCGCGAGCACCTCGTCGACCTCGCTCTCCGCGATCGGGCGGCGCTGCGCCCGGTGCATCAATCGCTCGGCGAAGCTCCGCAGGCACGCGTCGTCGACGGCGCTCGCGGCGCAGTCACCGACCACCGCGGTGCGGAGGTCGGTCTGGTTCGCCACGGAGGTGGCGAGGGCGTCGGCGGCTCGGTACCAGCCACGGACGTGCTCGCCGCTGAGGCGCTGGTCGGTCCGGGCGAAGGGCGAGACACCTTCCTCGGCTCGGTCCTCGGGGATGCCGGCCAGCGCAGCGTCGATGGCAGCGACCGCCGCCTCGCCGAAGAGCTGCTCGAGCCCGCGGGCGTGCTCGTCCTTGGAGAGGCGGAGCAGCGGCCCCGGGAGCGCGGCGACCCGCTGGTCGCAGGTGACGGGCGCGTCCGGATCGCCGGGCCGATCGCGCGAGGGGTCGCCGATCTGACCGGAGCAGCCGAGCGAGGCGCCGACCGCGATGGCGGCCAGCACGGTCAGCTCGGGCAGGTGCAGCTCGAAGACGAGCGAGTACGGACGGGGGCGTCCCATGCGCGTAGGAGCCCCGAGGTCGGGAATTCGGCTCAGGGAGGGTCGATGCGCTCCACGAGCGGCTCGTGATCGGCGATGAGCGTGGGGCTTCCGTAGCCCGAGCCATCGAAGGTCACGGCGAAGAGCCCGTCGCCCGCGCGGGGCTGCCCGACCAGTGTGCTGGCCTGGTCGCGGACGTAGCGGACCACGACGGAGCCGGCGCCGGGCCGAAGCTCCGCCAGCCACGGAGCGCCCCCGTCGAGGGGAAGGCGCGCGGGCTCGGCCCAACCGCTCGAGCCTCGCTCGCGGCACCAGAGCTCCACGCCGCCGCGCGGATCGGGCATGGCTCCTTCGGTGAGCTCGCTGGGGGCACCGACGAGACGGTTGGCGCAGACGAAGAGGCGACCGGCGACGGCGAGGCCCGCGCCCGGCAGGTTGTACTCGGCGGGGAACACTTCCTCGGCGGCGCCGCCCTCGGGTGCGTAGAGGATCCGGCGACGACCGCCGTCCGCCAGCTCACCGACGAGGCTGCCGCCGGCGTTGGTGAGCGGGAGCTCCACTCGCGGAGTCTCGGTGTCGAGCGCGTAGAGCGGCGCATCGGGATCGGCCAGCGCGATCGCGGGGTCGAGCGGAGGGAGCTCGCCTGGCTCGGCGGGCTCGGGCTCGGTCCCTACGATTCGGTCCCACCACGTATTCATCGGGGCGACGAAGGCATGCACCAGGATTCCGGCGACGGTGCAGAGGAGGAGACCGATCAGCATCGTGCGGAACAGAGCGCGAAGGAAGCGGGCCGCGCCCGAGGGTGGAAGACGGATGGGTCCGTCGTCGTCGGGGGTCCCGGTCGAGGGCAGCTGCTCGGTCACCGCGCTGCGAGGATCGAGAAAGGTCACCACCGTCTTGCCGAGCTCGAAGCGCACGCCATGCGTGAGCAGGAGCTGTCGGTGCTCCTCCTTTCCGACGCGGATCGGCTGCGAGCCCTCGGCCGAGAGCACGTAGCCGTGCGGCCCCTTCACGAGGCTCGCGTGACTCCGCGAGACGGTCGGGTCGTCGAGCTTCAGGTGCGCCTCGTGGCCGCGGCCGATGAGGAGTCGTTCCTCTCCGAGCTCGAGTCGATGCCCGGCGCCATTCGGTGGCTGGATCAGCAGCGAAGCCATGCGCTCGCCCCGACGATAGCGGATGCCATGGCCTCCGGCGTACCCTGCCGAGGTGCGTTGGGTCCCGCTCGCCATGATCGTCGCGCTCGGAGCGCTCGTGGTCCCGGACCCGGTGCGCTCGCAGAGTGGCCCCGACTGCGCGGTCGCGGGCGCACCCGGGCCCGTCCGCTCGGGGCCTTCCAGCGCGACCGCGCCGTCGAACGGGAACGCCTCGGTGCGCTGTTCCTACGGCGGCAGCCGGGGCGCGACCGTGTCGATCGACTACCGCTGCGATGGGAACGCACGGACCTTCCAGCGGCAGGCCGCCCGCGACCACGACGAGCGCGGCAGCGACGGCGGACGCTTCGTGGCCGACCGACGAGAGGGCTCCTTCAACTCGTATGGGACGCGCTTCTCGAACCAGGACCGGGTCTTCTATCTGATCGACGACCGGACCTACGCGACGGTCGTCGCGCACAGCAACGGCGGCCACGACCTGCGGGCACTCCGCGCGCTCGCTCGGCGGGTGGCGTCTCGGAACGATCCGGGGAGCGCGCTCGGCTGCGGTGGATCGCCGAACCCCGAGCCCACCCGGACCGAGACCCAGCCCACCGAGACCCAGCCCACGCCCACCGTGGCCCAGCCCACCGAAACCGTGACGGAGACGCCGGAGCCAGCGCCGGAAGAGAGCTCCGAGCCCGAGCCGGCCGCGGAGGGCGAGACGTGCGACCGCTACCACGAGGAAGACCGCGGCCTGCTCGCGATCTTCGAGGACACCCTCGGGGGCGGCGTGGGGCGAGTCGGCGCGAGCGCGGGCGTCGACTGGAACATCCCGAACGCGCCCTGCTTCAACGAGCAGATCGAGCTCTCCTTCGGCGCCAGCGCCCACGGGCTCGATGGTGACCACTGCTCGGTGGGCGCCTCCGCGAGCGGGAGCCTGAGCGTCTGCACCGAGGCCTTCTGCTTCAAGGACTGCGTCACGGGGACCATCTCGGGCGGTTGGTCGATGGACTCGGAGCGACTCTGCGAGGAGCCGCCCTACTGGACCTGCGACGAGTCGAACTGGTGCGAGAAGCACAGCGCCACGCTCTCGCTGGAGCGCTCGCTCGCCATCGCCCCGACCGTCGCCATCGGGCTCTCGAAGGTGCGGATGAAGTGCGGCCTCGAGCTCGGCGTCTCGGTCGGCGTCAGCGGCAACGTGACCCGCTTCGACGGCACCAGCTGCGAGTGCGGCGGCGGCAGCTGGGCAGGCACGGTTCGCGTGTTCACGACCGTGAGCGGTTCGGCCGACTGTGGCGTGAAGCTCTTCGGCTACGAGGTCGGCGTCCCCCCCTTCGGCATCGACGGCTGCTTCAACGCCGGCGTCCGGCGCGACAGCGGCAGCTGCGCGGACGAAGGCATGCGGGTGGTCGGCGGAGCGGCCTTCAAGGCGCAGATCCCGCCCTTCTCGGTCGGCTGGTTCAAAGTGAACGGCACCGTTCAGACCATCTCCATTCCGGAGGGGCGCGAGACCGGCTGCTCCGGTCCGACCGATCTCTGACGCTTGGTCCGAAGTTCCGTCGCACCTACCCTGCGGCAGTGATCGGAACCGCCGTGGTCGTCCTGCTCTTCGTCGCGCTGCTCGCGCGCCCGTGGGTCCGCGCGATGCGCGACCTCCATCGAAGGCGCGGCGAAGCGCGAGGGTGGGGGAAGGCTTCGAACGAGCCGCCCACCGGAACGGAGGGTGAGGCGCTCGTGCTGCGCGGCCGGCTCGAGGCCGATGGGCCCATCGCGCACATGCGGGGACCGGACGCGATCGCGGCCACGCTCTTCGGCTCGCCCAGCGGCGACGGACACCTGCAGGCCGAGGGCCTGCGCTTGCGCATGGGCGACGTGGCGATCCCGATCGAAGGCCGCGTCGAGGTCCGGGTCGGCGCGGACGAGGAGCACCCGCGCTCGGTGCCCGAGAAGGTCGAGTACCACTTCGCCCAATCGAAGACCGGCACCGTCCCGAAGGATGGCGAGAAGCCGCCGAAGCGCGCTCAGCTTCGTCGCATCGCCAGTGGCGACCCGGTGGTCGTCCGCGGTCACGTCGAGCGCCGCGCCAGCGAGGGCGGGCAGTATCGCGAAGGAGCCCACGACTGGATCCTGGTCACCGGCAAACACGGCGAGCCGATCGAGGTCGCCGCCGAGTCACCCGCGTCCGTGAGCTTCCCACGCAGCAACTGGGTGCTGCGTGCGCTGGGGGTCGGTTTCCTGGTGTTCGTGCTGCTGCCCCTCGGGCTCGAGCACGGCGGGGAGAAGGTCGCCGACAGGGGCAACGACACGCTCCGCGACTGCGACCCGAGCGGTCACTCCTGGCTTCGCGCGGCCGAGTGGATGGCCCGCGCCGAAAGCGCGTTCCCGGGCTTCGGTGACGCGGGTCTGAAGCGGCGCGCGCGAAGTCTCGGCGGCGCGGTCAACGGCGTCCGGGTGTGCCGTATGAACCAGCTCGTGCCGGTCGAGTGGGTCGAGCCGCTGATCGACTGGGCGGAGCGCACGCTGCCGGCGATCACGGAGAGCGAGTACTACGACAGCGACCGGAACGAGCTCGAGTCGACGCTGCACGAAGCCGGGCTCGATCGAGCGATCGTCGCGCTCCAGGAGAAGCTGCCGCGAGGCGGTGAGGTGACCGAACGGGTGCGCGCCCACCTCTACCTCGGCGATCTGGAGGGGGCGGTCGAGACCTGGCGCGAGCCCGGCGCGTACGCGCGACTCATCGGCGACGCGAGCCTGCAGAAGGGCGTCGTGCTCTGCATGGCGGGGCATCACAGCCAAGCCATGGCTGCCTTCGAAGAGCAGCTCGATGATCCGAACCTCGTCGACTACCGGCGGAAGGACGTGCTCTTCAGGGCTGGGACTTGCGCCATCCGAGCGGACGATCTCGAAACGGCGGAGAACATGGCCGACGCGCTGACGGAGTTCGAGTACCCGAATCCACACCAGGTGGACCTACGGGCACGGATCGCGCTGGTTCGCGATGAGCGAATCGCGTCGGAGGCCCCGACTCTGCCAATCCCCAGGTTCGCGGAAGGCCGGCTCGTCACCAGCCTGGTCGCTGCGATTCAGATCGCGGACGGCGTCGACTCGACCGCCTCGTCCTTGCAGGACTGGCACGAGCTCCTTCTCCACCTGAAGTCCTCGCAGGATCTGAACTACCGGTTCCGGGGCGCGCACGACGCCGACTCGAGCCTCTTCAATCCGATCTACACGCCACCCTTCCACGAGCCGGCGCTCGAGCAGCTTGCGGAGCGCATCCTCGAGGGGGCGCGAGCGCTGGAAGAACGCGAGGCTGCCGCGGCAGCGGATTCCAACCCGTCCGTGGTCACCGACACCACGTCCCGGGAACCTCCAGCGAGCGAGCAGCTGCGGCAGTGGGCGGGTTGGATCCACCGCTACCGCGCGGTGCTCCTCGGACGCCGGTGGGATCCTCGTGCCGAGGAAGCGCTCGACGCCGCAGAGGAGATCCTGGGCACCCGCGAGGTCCAGTCCTGGAGAGAGTCGCTCGCGTTCTTCCACGGCGACTGGGAGAGCACGAGGGACGCCGAGGACCCCGAGATCCGCAATCTCTCGCGCATCTATCTCGGCGAGCGGCCGGAAGAAGGGTTCCACCTCGACCTCCGCAACAACGACATCGGTCTCGTCATGCTCAACCCGAGCGACATGGAGGCGGAGCACGAGATCGCCGGCCTCTACAACGCGTCGCGCTACTCGAACGACGCTCGATGGGCCGCGATGCGCGATCAGAAACAGACCGTACGGGTTCCCGTGCTCTTCTACCGGCTCACCCACGTCATCACCCACGGCGAGAACCTGGGCATGGACGTGAGCGCCCATCGAGAACAGCTCGACCGGCTGCGTGCGATGGTCGGCCTACAGCCCGACCCCTACCTCTTCATGGGCGCCGAGGGCGAGAGCGACCTCTGAGCCGCCGGCGGCGGATCCAGAGGGCGAGGCCGAGGAGGCCCAGCAGCAGCGGAGCGGTGGGAGAGCCATCGCGAGAGCCCGCGGGGACTCGGCAACCGCAGCCGTCGTCCTCGCGACCGGGGCCGCCCGGACCGCCGTCATCGCTGACGCCGCCGCCATCGATGCCGCTGCTGCCTCCGTCGGTGGTCGCGCCGCCGTCGCCCGGGTCCTCGACCGGCACGCAGCGACCGTCCATGCAGACCTGCTCGCGCGGACAGACCGCGCCCTCGCAAGCGTCGACGCAGGTGCCCTCGTCGCAGACCGTTCCGTCGGCGCAGCCGCTCGGACAGCTCGGGTCGGTGCACTCGCTCGAGCCCTCGTCGCACTCGAGCCCGCCGCTGCAGATCAGGCCGTTGCACTGGTTGCAGCCCGGGACGCAGAGCCCGCGGCGGCAGACCTCACCGACACCGCAGTCGATGCCTTCACAGAGATCGACGCAGCGGTCGAGCAGACAGTCCGTGCCCGCCGGGCAGACGATGCCCTCGCACTCGGCGGCGCAGGTGCCGTCGCGGCAGACCTCACCGGTCTCGCAGGTCACCCCGACGCACGCAGGCTCGATGCAGAGGCCGGTCGCGTCGTCGCACTCGTCGAAGGTGAAGGGGCAGAGGAACTCGCCGGCGCCGCAGGGCGGCGAGCACTCGCCGTTCGCGCAGATCTCGTCGCCGGGGCAGAGGTCGCCGTCGTCGACCATGCCGTTGCAGTCGTCGTCGGTGCCGTTGCAGACCTCGGCCGAGCCGGTGAAGGTCGGCACGCAGGTCAGCGTGCCACCTTCGCACGCGGTCACGCCGACCTGGCAGGCGCCCATCCCGCCGGTGTCGCAGTCGTCGCCCGCACCCGCGCACTCCACGCCCTCGACGCCGGTGACCAGATCGGTGAAGTCGTTGTTCGCCGCGTCGAAGGTGTCCTCCCACGCGAAGTAGAACTTCCGCTCGGTGATGCGCGAGTCGTAGGTCAGCAGGTGGATGATCGAGTCCGCGCCGTCCGCGTCCGGGTTCAGGTCGCGCTCGGAGTAGTAGGCCCAGCCCTCGCCCGCGCGGAAGCGATCCACCGTCGCGCAGCAGTCGCCGCCTGCGCAGGAACCACCGGCCGACCGGTTCTCCGGCGTGAGCAGGAAGAAGCCGATCTCGCCGCCCGCGTAGTCGGGCTCGGAGCGAACGTCGAGCACGACCTCGGTGCCCGGCCCCGCGTCGCAGGGGAGCATCACGTGCAGGTCGTCCGTGGAGGGCTTGCTGCCGGTCACGTTGTACCAACCGAAGGCGTTCTCGAAGAGCGCGGTGCCGCGGCTGACCACGGTGAAGGTCAACGAACAGGTCGGCGAGAAGGTCTCCGGCTCCGTCGCCGCGTCCACGCGCGGGTCGAGCCCGTCGCTCTGGCTGGGGATGCACGTGTTGTCGTTGAACACGTGGACCATCCGGCTCTCGCACGTGCCGTTGCGTCCGTCGTCGCACGAGCTCTCGCTCTCGCAGACGTCACCGATGTTGCACACGCCGGGCTCGTTGCAGACGCAAGCGAACGTCGGCAGGAGCCCGGTCGGGTTCCCTCCATCGCATCCCGGGTCGGTCGGAATCGGCGTCCCGTCCGGCTGTGACACCTGGGCCGCGACCGAAGACGCGCAGACCACCCCCAACACGACCGCCCCCGCGGCCATGCGCCATGCATGCATCCAAGACACGGCTCGGCTCTACCGCTGGCACGATGGACTTGTCCAGCCTCCCCGCGAACGTCGCCCATGGAGCCGGCGATGCCGCGCCGAAGGGCCGGTCACCACACCCTCGACCCAGGTCATCCGCGGCTCGAAGACCAACGATTCCAACGCGTTGACAGCCTCTGGGCCGCCGTTCGTCCAACCCTCCGAACCCCCAACCGGAGGACCGAATGACCACGATCCATGGCTTCTCACCCAGCACCTACACCCAGACCGCGCTCCTCGTCGCGGCGGAGGCCGGCGTCGACGTCGAGCTCGCGCCGCTCGAGCTCGGCCAGGCCTCGCACTACGCGATGCACCCCTTCGGCAAGATGCCGGTGCTACGCGACGGCGAGCTCACCCTCTTCGAGACTCTGGCGATCGCCACGTACCTCGATGCCGAGCGCGCGCTCCAGCCGAGCGACCCCGTCGAGCATGCGCGCATGCATCAGTGGATCAGCGCCGCCATCGACTACGGCTATGCTGCGCTCGTGAGCCCGCTCCACGGCGACACGCCCAGCTCCGACGCCATCGCCGAGGCGGGCAAGCAGCTCGAGCTCCTCGATGGAGCGCTCGCCGGCCGCGAGCACTTCGCCAGCTCGCTGAGCCTCGCCGACCTCTTCCTCTTCCCGATGGTGCGCTTCGCCGTCGCCGCGATCGGTGACGGCGCCCTCGAGCGACTCCCGAACCTCCGCGGGTGGGTCGGCCGGATGAGCGAGCGCGAGAGCGCGCGGAGTCTGAGCCAGTGAGCGAGCCCACCCCGGCGGAGTCCTTGCGCGCAGCGCGGGCCGGCGACTCGCGAGCGTTCGAGCGGGTGTTCGGGCCGCACGTCCCGAAGCTGCGCGGCGTGCTCCGCCGGATGGTGGGTCACCCCGACGAGGTGGACGACCTCGCGCAGCAAGCGCTGCTTCGCGCCTTCGACGGCCTGAAGGACTACCGCGAGGAGTCGAGCCCCAGCACCTGGCTCTGTGCGATCGGCGCGCGACTCGCCATCGACCACCTGCGCCAGCGTCGACGGTGGCGGGAACGCGCCCAGGTGATCTTCGCCGCGCGATGCCTCGAGTCCCCGGAGCTCGGCGGCGCGGTCGGTGGCGCGCTGAGCTCGCCGGAGTTCTGCTACGAGGTCGACGAGCACATCGCCTACTGCTTCGCGTGCGTGGGGCGAACGCTCGACCCCGAGCCCCAGGCCGCGCTGGTCTTGCGCGACGTGCTCGGGCTCACCAACGCCGAGGCCGCGAAGGCGTTGCATCTCTCGCTGTCGACCTTGAGGCATCGGCTCCGCGAAGCGCGCGAAACGATGCAAGGCACCTACGAAGGGCTCTGCGCGCTGGTGAACAAGGAAGGCGTCTGCTGGCAGTGCGCCGGGCTCCGCGAGGCGGCTCCCGAAGGCGCGAAGGGACCGCCCGTGCCACGAACGATCGAGTGGTCGCGTCGTCTCCACGTGGTTCGGGAGGCGGCGCTCGACCGCGGCCAGAGCGCACCCATGCACGACGTCTTCTTCCGACTCACCGCGGAACAGGAAGCGGCCGGCCTCGGCGACGGGAACATCGAGACCGGTTGCGGACGGGAGGACTGACCCATTGCTCTCGCTCGCGCTGGCCCCATACCCTGCCGCGATGGGAGAGGGGCGACGATGAGCGACGACGAGAAGGTGTTCACCTACGGCGGCAGCGAAGCCGAGGTGGACTGGGATGGACGGCTCTGCATCCACGTCGGGGAGTGCGGGCGCGCGAGCAACGAGCTCTTCGTTGGTGGTCGCCAACCCTGGTGTCAGCCCGACGAGGTGCCGCCCGACGAGGCGCTGGACGTGGTGAAGCGTTGCCCGACCGGCGCGATCACGCTGCGCCTGAAGGACGGCAGCGCGCCCGAGACGGCGGACGACGAGAACTCCGTCACCGTCAGCAACAACGGCCCCCTCTACGTGCGCGGAGACCTGGCCATCGACGGCGCCGCGGACGACATGCCGGGCGTGAAGTTTCGCGCCGCCCTCTGCCGCTGCGGCCTCTCGAAGCGGAAGCCCTTCTGCGACAACAGCCACGAGGGCGAGTTCAAAGACCACGGCGCCGTCGGCGAGACCGGGGACGGCCTCGACGCGACCGGCGGCACCCTCACGGTCGGCCGCGCGAAGAATGGCCCGCTGCTCCTCGCGGGGAACCTCGTGATCCGCAACGGCGCGGGCCGAGTGGCGTGGAAGGGCACGAAGTGCGCCCTCTGCCGCTGCGGCCAGTCGAAGAACAAGCCCTTCTGTGACGGCAGCCACAAGGCCGCCGGTTTCACCGCCGACTAGAGCCGGCTGCCCTTCAACGGGCCCGCGAAGTCTGGAACAATCGCCGCCCATCGGGGTCCAGCCCAAGGTGCGACGAGCATCCTGGGTCCGATCCCCGTTCGACGAGGGGGAGCGAATGAGCAGCGTGCGGCGACTCGGGGTCGCCTTGGTCCTGCTGGCGATGGCCGGCGGGTGCGGCGACGACGATCAGCCGGAGGCCCCGGCGGTCGAGGCGGTGCGGGTGACCCTCGCGCAGCGAGTGCCCGAGAGCCACGCGCAGGGCGTGAGCACCGACAACGGCCCGGCCGACGTCGGTGCGCCGCTTCCACTCGGCGGTCCGGTGCGGACCGACGCCAGCACCCGCGCCCGCGTTCGCTTCGGCGAGCGTGGCTTCGTGGTGCTGGACCACGACACCGAGATCCGACTCGGGAACGAGGCCGGTCACCTGAAGCTCGTCCGCGGGCGATTGGTCGCCACGGTCACGCCGGTCCCGAGCGGCGGGCCGGCGCTCGTGGTCGAGACCGCCTCGGGCACGGTCGACGTGACCGGCACCAAGCTCGCGCTCGCGGCGACCGAGGAGCGCACCACGCTGCAGGTGCTCCGCGGCGACGCACGGCTGCGCAACGACTCCGGCACCGTGGAGGTGAAGACCGGCTTCGAGGGGTGGGTCGAACAGGGCGAGGCCCCGAAGGTCGCCGCGGCCGTCGACATGGCGGACTCGGTGGCGTTCGCCGAGCTCGACGCCGAGGGTCTCGAAGGCGAGAGCACGCTGCGCGGGCTCGGGGAGCTCCGAGCCCACGTGCCCGGGGAGAGCGAAGAGACGGAGCGCGCGCTCGCGCTGGCCCGCCACGCCGTGAACGTGCGCATCGCCGGCAACATCGCGCGCACGGAGATCGAAGAGGTCTTCCGCAACGACGGGGACCAGGAGCTCGAGGGCGTGTTCGCGTTCCCGCTCCCGCCGGGCGCACGGATCGCGAGCCTCTCGCTCCTCGTCGACGAGACCTGGGAAGAGGGGGCGTTCGTCGACCGCCAGCGCGGTCAGCGGATCTGGCAGGGCGTGATCGAGAACGCGCGGCGCGAGCGCGAAGGCGCCCGGCAAGAGCGGATCGACACGATGGAGATGATGTTCATCCCTGGGCCCTGGCGTGACCCGGCCCTGCTCGAGTGGCAGCAGGGTGGACGCTTCGAGCTGCGCATCTTTCCGATCCCGGCCCACGGCGTTCGCAAGGTCCGGCTGGCCTACGAGCAAGAGCTCGCGCCGCGCGGCGACGGTCACCGCTACCTCTACCCGCTGCCCTACGCGAGCGACGACTCCGCTCGGATCGGCGAGCTCTCCGTGGACGTGCAGGTGCGCGCCGGCAAGGTGCACCCCTGGGGCTACGAGGTGGAGATGAGCTCGGAGGCCGACGAGGTGCACCGGCTCCACTACGAGGCGACGAACTTCTCGCCGACCGGCGACCTGGTCGTGGACTACGAGCGCGCGGGGACCCCGGAGCTGAGCTACTGGACCTGGCAGGGGTCGGCGGTGGCACGGCCGGGTGGCCGCGGGAGCGCCGAGGAGCGGGCGGCGCTCGCCATCCAGACCGAGCTCGCGGACGACGAGCGGCCGTACGCGCTCTTCGCGATCCGGCCCGAGCTGCCCGGTCTCACCGAGCACCGTCAGCGCGACTACCTGATCGTGCTCGACGCCAGCCAGAGCATGGTGGGCGAGCGCTTCGCGCGCGCCGGAGGGCTGGCCAAGGCGATGGCCGGCGAGATGGATCGCCGCGACCGCTTGATGGTGCTGGCGTGCCATCGGCGCTGCCGGGCGAGTCAGCTGCTGACCCCCGGTCCGGAAGCGGTCGAATCGGTGGGGGCGTTCCTGGACGAAGAGCGACCGTCCGGAGCGACCGACCTCGACGCGTCGATTCGGGACGCCATCCGCATCGGTCGCGACGCAGGGGCCGGCGGGGACCGCGCGCTCCGGGTGATCGTCGTCGGTGACGGCTCGCCCTCGGTCGGGCCCCGCGCGGCCGGCGAGCTCGCGGCGCGCATGGAGCCGCTGACCGCCGATGGGACCCGGATCACGACCGTCGGCGTCGGCCAGGACGCCGACCCGGTGGTGCTCGGGCAGATCGCCCGCGCCGGCGGTGGCCACTACATCCCCTACGTGCCGGGCCAGCGCACGAGCGCGGCGGCGCTCGACGTGCTGGAGACCACCTACGGTCCGAGCCTGACGAAGGTCACCCTGGAGCTGCCGGAGGGCGTCGAAGAGCTGACCCCCGCGGCGCTGCCGAACGTGCACGCCGGCCAGGAGCTCCTGGTGGCGGCCCGCATGAGCGGCGAGAGCGCCCGCGGCGACATGGTGCTGCGCGGCAAGGTGGGCGGCGAGGACTTCGAGCAGCGCTATCCCCTGCAGCTCGCCGCGTCGACCTCGGCGGGCAACGCGTTCGTTCCGCGCCAGTGGGCCGGGCTCCGCATCGAGTCGCTCGCGCTCGCGGGGCGCGGGGAGGACCGTGATCGCATCGTGGCGCTCTCGAAGGGCTACGGGGTGATGAGTCGCGAGACGAGCCTGATCGTGCTGGAGAGCGAAGCGATGTTCGAAGCGTTCGGCGTCGACCGGAGCTCGCCGACGCTGCAGTGGACCGGCGAGGAAGACGTCGAAGAGGGCAGCGTGACGGGCGCCCTCCCCGTTCGCTCGGCGCGGACGCGGACGCCGTCGCCCCAGATGCGCGCTCCGAGCCCGAGCGCCCCCCGAGGCGGCGGCGGAGGCAGCGTGGGTGACATCAACGGTCTCGATGGGTTGGCCGAGTCGGCGATGGCGTCCGGCTTCGGTCGGGGCATCGGCGCTTCCGGAGGCGTCGGCCTCGGTCAGCTCGGTGGGATGCCACGCGCCCGTCGGCGGGTGCGCAGCGCGAGCATCGAGTCCGCGGGCGACCTGCCGGAGTCGGTGCGCAATGCGATCGGCGTCGCGGAGGCGGCGCTCGACGAGAACCCGAACAGCCGCGACGCGCATCGACGCTTGGTCCGCGCGCTCTCGAGCGCCAACGAGCTCGAGCGCGCGGAGACGGCGGCTCGTGCGTGGCTGGAGCGGGACCAGCTCGACTGGGAGGCGCTCACCTACCTCAGCGACGCGGTGGGTCGACAGGGACGGCGGGACGAGTCGATCCGCCTGCTCGAAGGCGTGGTCGATCTGGTGCCCGACGAGCCCAAGCTCCACGAACGCCTGGCCAACGGCTTCGACCGCGCAGGCGACGCCGCGGCAGCCTGCGCCCACCGCATCGCGCTCGCCAACGTCAGCGGCTACGACGACGACGAGGTCGCGAACGCGATCCGTTGCGCGCGTGCCACCGAACGCTCGGACCTCGCGGACCGGCTGCTGGCGAGGGTCACCGAACGGGCGCGCGAAAGCGTGAGCGAGGCGGCGGCGAACGATGCGGACGACGAGCCGTTCCGAGGGCAGCTGACCATCGAGGCCAGCTGGGAAACCAGCACCGACCTCGACGTCTCGGTGATCACCGACGAGGGCACCCGCATCTGGTGGCTCGGAGGGCGGACCAGCGTCGTCGGCGACGAGACCGGCTCCAGAACCGGGGAGAAGCTCGGCCTCCAGCGCCTGAGCAACGGGCGCTACCAGGTCGAGGTCTCACGGAGCGATCCGAGCGATCGGGCGCCGGTCACGGGCAGCCTCCAGATTCGGGCCCACGGCGAGTCGCGGTCCATCGACTTCGAGCTCGGACCGGAGGACCGGCGGAAGCCGGTGGCCAGTCTCCGAGCGACCACCAGCTGGACGACGGGGCCGGGACCGGGAAGCGCGCGGCCTCGGGTGCAGTTGAGTCGACCGCAGGTCCAAGGGACCGTGGACGTCAACATCGTCCACCGAATCCTGCGGCGACACCTGAACGAGGTCCGCTTCTGCTACGAGCAGCAACTCCGCGCGCGCCCCGACCTCCAAGGGACCGTCATCCTGCAGATGGTGGTCACGCCCGATGGACGTGTCGCTCAGAGCGCACCCCGACAGAACACCCTCGGCGACTCCAACGTCGCCAACTGCATGATGGCGCGCTCACGCCGATGGCAGTTCCCTCAGCCGGACGGAGTGCTGCGGATCGTCGTACCCTATCGGTTCACACGGCAGTGACCCGGCCCCATCCGCCCACCAACCCGCTGGCGTGATCCTTGCGTTCGCTCGGGGCGAGCTCCGGTTGGGGGCAGGTGGGAGCGAGATGAGTCTGGACCGCAACGTGACTGACGGAAGCACCAACGACCTCTTCGGCGAGAGCCAAGCAGCCGGCGAGGCAGAGGCCGCACGGCTGGCGTCCCTGCGACGACACGAGATCTTGGACACCTCACCGGACGCCGCGTTCGACCGGGTCGCGGCGATGGCCCGGCGCTGGTTCAAGACCCCGATCGCGCTGGTCTCCTTCGTCGACGAGGACCGGATCTGGTTCAAGGCCGGAGAAGGCGTGGAGTTGCAGGAGATCCCTCGAGAACCTGGCTTCTGCTCGACCGTCGTCACCGACGACGCGGACGTCTACGAGGTCCGCGACGCCCGCGAGGATCCGCGTACGCGCGCGAACTCCCTGGTCACCGGCGATTTCGGCCTCCGCTTCTACGCGGCTGCGCCCATCGAGATCCAAGGGTACCGGCTGGGGACCGTCTGTGTGGTCGACCACGAGCCGCGAGCTCTCGACGACGAGGACCGGGCGGTACTCCGGGATCTCGCGTCGATCGTGGTCGACGAGATGCAGCTACGGATGGTCCTGCGAGACCGTGCTCGACTCCTGCTGCACCGCGCGGAGGAGGTTCGCCGCACCAGCCTGGGACGGGTGGCGCTGGGGTTGACGCACGACCTGACCAACCGGCTCCAGGGCGCGACCACCCTCCTGGAAGAGGTGGCCGCGAGTGATGGACTCGATCCACGAGTGGCCGACTCGATGCGAGAGGTGCTCCGGCGACTCGCCGAGACCGCGAAGCTCTGCACGCCGATCGCCGAGCTCGGGGCCACGGAGCTCGGCGGTCGCGGTGACCCGGTCGCGGCGGTGCCACGACTGCAACGGATCCTCCCTCTTCTGGAGGCGAGCGCGGAAGGCCGCGTGCGCGAACGGGAGCTGCGCTCGGAGCGGTCGGTGGCGATCCTTCCCTACGATCTCGACCTCGTCGTGGAGATCGTCTACCGCCACGCCCTGCTCCAGAGCCCGCGGGGCGCCCCCATCCGAGTGAGCTGCTCGGACGCGATGCACCCCAGCGGAGACCCGCTCGGGGTGGTCATCGAGGTGACTCATCCGGGACCGATGCGGGATCGGAGCATTCTCGACCACTTGAGTGATCCGCTCCACGGGGCGCTCGCGAGCGAGCCGGGCCTCGAGCTGCCAGTCGTGGGCTCGCTCCTACGATCGCACGGCGGAAGTCTCCGCGTCCGGTCCAACGCCGATCGGACCGTCTGGTCGATCTGGCTGCCTTCGAGCGAGGACACCCCGCCGACCGTCGTGGTGGTCGAGGACGACGAGCTGGTGCGCGGCGCGCTGACTCGGGCGCTCCGGAAAGACTACGAGGTCATCGCGTTCGCCGATGCGCGCGAAGTCCTCTCGTGGCCGCAGATCGACCGGGTCCAGGCGCTCGTCACCGACCACAATCTCCCCGAGATGAGTGGGGTCGAGCTCGCCCGCGAGCTCCGCAAACGTGACCCCAGCCTGCCGGTGATGATCGTGACCGGCTACCGCCTCGAAGGCGCGCTCGATGCCGGCTTCGCGTTCCTCCGGAAGCCGTTCAGCATGGACGAGCTCCGGCAGTGGCTGGCGGAAGCGATGAGCGCCCGACACCGCCGCTCCGCCTGACCGACGCGCCGTTTGCGCGCCCGCGTCTCGGGAGTGTCGAGCGCGCTCGACATGTCCGGACGTCGGACACGACGGGCGCCACACCCCGAGAGAGCCCGCAAAAGACGGGGGCTCGTGGTGTGCGTCGGTGAGAACGGAAGTGTCCACACTCGATCCCTTTGCGGACTCGTACGGAAACCGGACACCCGCGCGACACCACCCGACGCGACCGCCTCCAAAACGACGGTGATCGGCTCGCGACGGCCGGTGGTCTGAACCTTGCGATGGGGTGTCGCGAGGGACGTCGCCCTCGTGGGGACATTGGTGATTGCTGCCGCATACGATGAGGGGACCATCGCGCTCGACCAGGTCGGGGCGCCGGTCGCGGTGTGCACACTCGCCGGCATCCTCGTCGGCGCGTCGCCGAGCGGGCGCGCGCTGCTCGACGACTGCGGTGCGACGATCGGGCAGCTGCCGCACGCGCTGCCCGACGCGCTCTGGTCGGTCATCGCCGAGAGCACGGGCGACACCCCCGCGATCTGGCACGGCGAGGGGGGGCGAAGCCTCGGATGCAGCCGGCACACGTTGGGCACCGACCACGTGCTGCTGACGATGCGCGAGATCTCGGAGCGCCAGCAAGACCTGACCCGCCGCCTCCATCAACAGCGCCTGGAGACGGTCGGTCAGCTCATGACCACCATCGCTCACGACATCCGCACGCCGCTCGCGGCGCTGCTCCTCGAGGTGGAGAGCGTCTGGGAGCGGCGCGACCGACTCCAGCCCATCGACCTGGACCGCATGCTCCAGTCGGTCCGAAGCGCGGCGAACCGGCTGACGACCACGGTGGACTCGCTCCTCGAGTACTCCCGAGTGGGCCGGACCGAGGTGTCGACCATCGGGCTGCGGCCGATCGTCGAGCGCATCGACGGTCTGCTCCGCCCGCTCTTCCGCGAGCGAGACCATCAGCTCCGGCTCGACCTCTCGCCGGACCTCCCGCCGGTCCGGGCGAACGGGCTCATTCTCGAGCAAGCCCTGGTGAACCTGGTGGTGAACGCGGCGGAGGCGGCGGAGCGCGCGCTCCGGGTCCGCATCGTGGCGCGGCGCTTCGACGGCGAGTGCGGCGGCACCTTCGTGCCCGCCGGGCGAATCCTGCTCGACCGCGGCGTCCAGCTGCAGGTCATCGACGATGGACCGGGCGTCCCCGCCGAGCTCCAGACCCGAGTCTTCGACCCCTTCTACACGAGCAAGGAAGGCGGCACGGGGCTGGGCCTCCCGATGTCCCGCGAGGCCGTGGTGGCCTGCGGTGGTGATCTTCGGCTCTGCGAATCGCCGGCTCCCGGGGCGTGCTTCGCACTCTTTCTCCCCATCGCGGAGGACTCGTGATGACGAGCGTTCTGGTGGTCGACGACGACGACGATCTGCGTCGCGCGCTCCAGCGACAGCTGGAGGACAACGGGTTCGAGGTGGGCGCGGTCGCGAGCGGTGAGGAGGCGCTCGAGACCCTCGAGGTGCAGCCCTTCGACGTGCTCCTCACCGACCTACGGATGAGCGGCACCGATGGCATCGACCTCATCGCCAGCGCGATCCGGATCGCGCCCCGGACACGGGCCGTGCTCATGAGCGCCTACGCGACGGCGCGTGACCATCAGCTGGCCACGCGGCTGGGCGCGGTGTCGGTCCTGACCAAGCCCTTCACACCCATCGAGCTCCGCCGGGCCGTGCAGCACGCGATCGAGAGCCGCGAGGGCTTCCGCGGAAGCATCCACGGTCTCTCGCTGATCGACATGCTCCAGATGTTCCACCTGGGTCGGCGTTCGGTGACGATCACCCTGGGCGGCCTCGGCCACGACGAGATCCACGTCGAGAACGGCGAGATCATCCACGCGGTCCACGGAGAGACCGTCGGCGAGGAAGCGTTGGCGACGATACTGAAGAGCGAATCGGGGTCGGTGGAGACGTGCCCCCTGAAGCAGGTCGAGCGAACGATCACCCGGCCTTTCTCCGGGCTGATCCTCGATCTCATTCGCCAGTCCGACGAAGCGGACATGGGTGGGTTCGGCGGCGGTGAGTCTAGCGAGTCCTCCGGACTCAGCGGTGAATGGTCCTTCGATCTGGGGGACGACGAAACACACGATGAAAAGGTGGTGGCTATGGGAAAGATGGATGACTCGTGTAAAAAGGTCGTCGACCAGGTCGACGGCGGAGTCGCCTGCGGTGTCGTCGACCTGGACACGGGCATGGTGCTCGGCGTGCACAACAACGCCGGGTACTCGCAGACGCTGAACGAGATCGTCGGCGCTGCCGCCATGGACATGTTCCGCGGCCCCAACGTGAGCCGCGTCGAGCAGCTCGTGCGTTCGCACCGCGGAATGCCCGAGAGCGGCGAGCACTACTTCGAGGAGATCCACGTTTCCTCGCGCCACAACTTCCACTTCATGAAGACGATCAAAGGCGGCAAGGCCGTGATCGTCCTGGTCACCAGCAAGACGACCAGCATCGGCATGGGATGGGCCAGCATGAAGGCCGCCGTCCCCGAGATCGAGCCACAGGTTCCTTGAGAGCCTCGTTTCACACAGACCCCAAAGACAGCATCCGAAACCAAATACGAAAGAGAACTCAATGAGCCTAGACAACGCTATCGCCGAGGCCGTGAAGGCCGTACCCGACTGCCTCGCGGCCGGCTACGTCGACATGAAGACCGGCATGCTCCTCGGCGTGAAGACGGTGGACAGCCACCCGCAGGAGGTCCTGGACCTCGTCGCGGCGGCCACCGGTGACCTCTTCCAGGGCCCGAACGTCGTGGCCATCGAGCAGATGTTCAAGAAGAACCGCGGCGTCGTCGAGGACCCGGACCATCACTACTTCCACGAGATCATCGTTCTCTCCGAGAACCTGCTCCACGTCTTCCAGCGCGCGAAGCGCAACGTGGACATGGTCTTCGTCGTCGTGTGCCGAGTCTCGGCGAACCTCGGCATGGTCCTCACCAAGTCCCGCATGCAGCTCAGCAAGGTCGAGGCCGCGCTCTAGCGGCAGCGGTCATGCTGGCACCCTCCTCCAGGTTCCACTTCGGCACGGTGCTCTCGCTGATCGATCTCGTGGAGCATTCGGAGCGAGGCACGGGTGCGCTGATCTGCGAAGCCGGGGGCTCGCAGCTGGCGACCGTGCTCCTGGAGGAGGGCAGGATCTGCTGGGCGGTCGCGGCCGGCATGCAGCGACGGCTGACGGACCTGCTCCTCGAGAGCAGCGAGGCTGACCTCGACCGCCGGCAGCTCGAGCAGATCTACCTGGAGTGCAAAGGGAAGAACGTTCCGCTCGGAGAGGAGCTCGTTCGCCGCGGCGTGGTCCCACCGGGTGGGCTGCACGATGCCCTCGCCGAGCACACCTCGGAGGCGCTCGTTCGAGTGGGGGAGCACTCGGAGGTCTCCTACGACTGGCTGGAGCACCGCGCTCCCGGCTACTCGCCGCGCTTCACGTTCGAGACCCTCGACATCGCGATTCGCGTGGGCCGCAAGGTCTTTCCGGAAGCCGCCCGCCGAGGCACCGAGATCCTGGAGGGGGTTTCGCTCCCCGGCATCGCGTTCCTCGCGAAGGGTGGCAGTCAGCACGCCTTTCCGGTCGCTTCCTCGCAGCCGGAGACGCTGCCGACGGAGAGCGAGCTCAGCGTCAGGGGACCGAGCTTCGTCGAGCTTCGTGACCGGATCGCGAGGCTGGGGGGCGAGCCACCGGACCTCGCCTATTGGCGCGCGAACGACGGCTCGCAGTTCGCGATCGCCGTCCACGGCGACCTCACGGTCGCTCACTTTCTCACCCGACCAACGGACCTCGGTCTCTTGGTCAAAGCAAGGATGAAGACGTGATTCTATGGCTGTGTACGATGCTGATGCCCAACGCATCATCGTCCGAGTCGTCTACGACGGGCCCGGCCGAGCCGGGAAGACGACCAATCTCGAGCGACTGTGCGGTTTCTTCACCACGATGCGCCGGGGGGAGCTCTATACCCCCGCCCAATCTGACCAGGGGCGAACTCTCCACTTCGACTGGCTGAGTCTCGAGGGGGGGCTGATCGGAGGACACCGCGTCCGCTGTCAGCTGGTCACGGTGCCCGGGCAGCGAGTGCTGCGGAGCCGTCGCGCGCATCTGATCGACAGCGCGGACGTGGTGGTCTTCGTCTGCGAAGCGACGCTGGAAGGGATCGACGCAGCCCTCCCGATGCTCCGGCAGATCACCGAGCTCCGCACGGAGGAGCGGCCGCTGCCTCTGGTGGTCCAAGCGAACAAGCAGGACCTGCCGGGGAGTCTGTCCGAGGAGGAGATGCGCAAGGAGCTCTCGCTCGAGGAGAGCGTGCCCGTGGTCCCGAGCCAAGCCCACTCTGGAGTGGGCGTGCGCGAGACGGCGGTGCTCGCCGTGCGTGCGGCAGCGACGCTGCTCCAGCGACACGTCGCCCAGCACGGGGTGCGCTCGCTGGACGGCACGGCAGGCACCCAGCAGGAGCTGCTCGACGAGATGCAGGCGATCGGGATCGACTTCGAGGTGCCCGACCCGAGCACGGTGTCGAACCGCTCGACGGCGAGAGGTCGAGCGAGCCGCGAGGAGGCCGACGCTGAGCTCGAAGCGGAGGTCGATCCGCTCGACGAGGTCATGGAGGACGACCAGCGCGGCTCGGTCGCCGTGAGCGCGCCGTCGACCGATCCCCGCGAAGCCGAGACCATCCCCCCGAACGAGAGCGACGTGCCCGAAGCGCGACCCGAGGGCGACTCGGCGAGCGTCACGCCGAACGACGCGGATGAAGGGAGCCGTCGTTCGTGGACCCAGCCGGCCCCGGGGGCGCCGCCGCCTGGGGGATCGCTCGCGGAGCGAATGGCCGGCTTCGACCCGTTGCTGCCCACACCGGTCCCCACACCACGACGTGCGACGACGCCCTACCCGAGCGGGAGCCACACCGAAACGACGGGACTGCCGGCGATGCCCAAGAGCGCGGCCGTACCGCCTCCGCCGCTCCCCGAGTCGGACGTCTCGAGCATCCAGCTCTGGCCTCCACAGCTCGGCCGGCAGATCCTGCAGGGCCTCGACATCGGCCAGGCGGTCCTCCGGAGTGACCTCAGCAGTCAACGGGGGAAGGCCGATGGGTCCGGGAGCGACACCGTGATCTACGAGGTCGACGGCTGGGCTCTGAAGACTCGTGCTCGTCGGCGCAGCCCCGATCTCGAGGCCGGTCGAACCGCCCTGGTTCGGCTCGCCCGCGGGAAGGTGGCGCTCGAGGAGATGCAGCCCCCGCAGACCGTGCTGCAGCTACAGATCGACGCGACCGACATGTACTGGCTCTGGACCATCGCGCCCTGGACGCCCTCGCTGCGTGCCGAGATGCGCGCCGCGGAGGACGCCAAGGACGAAGAGGCCCTGGGGGATGCGCTGGTGGCCTACGCCGACGCGACCATCCGCTCTCTGGTGTTGGCGGCCACCCACTCCGTCTCCCTCGACGTCCACCCGAGCAACTACGCTCGCACCGAGAACGGGGTCGTCTACATCGACGACGACATCGGCGAGCTCTCCCGGATCGCCACCGCTGGCTTCGCGATGCTCCGTCGAGTCGAGGAGTACCCCGCGGCCGAAGGCGCGCTCGAGCGCTACGTGAGCGCGCTCGAGAAGGGCATCCGCACCCACATCGACGCCGCGATGGCGGACGCGCTCGACCTGACGGCTCTCGTCGTGGACGCACCGACGCGCACGCCGGCCGCGGAGCCGGCCCGAGAGCGACTCGTCGAGGTCCTCGGAACGCTCTGATGAGGGTCGCGGTGTTGGCGGACGTGCACGCGAACCTGGCCGCGCTCGACGCGGTGCTCTCGGACCTTCAGGGACGAGGCGCGGATCTGTCCGTGTGTCTCGGCGACATCGTCGGCTACAACGCACGGCCGCGCGAGTGCATCGCGCTCGTTCGCGAACGAGTCGACCACGTCATCGTCGGCAACCACGATCTGGCCGCGTGCGACGACCACCAAGCCCCCGGAACGCACCCCGCGGCACGCATGGCGCAGCTCTGGACGGCGGAGGAGCTCGACGAGTCGGACCGCGCCTGGCTCCGCGCGCTCCCTCGCAAGGTCGAGGGGGACGGTTGGATGGGGGTGCATGGCTGCTACCTCAACGACTTCCACGTCGAGGGCTACGTCACGCGCACCATGGTGCCGGCCAACCTCGAGGCCGTCGCGGCCCACCCCGACTGGCCCAAGGTCGCGTTCTGCGGCCACACCCACATCCCGGTGACGGCCCACCGTCTTCGCGGCGAGATCGTCGAAGCCACCGGGCCCCGCACCCGCTGGCCCGAAGGAGTCGACTCGGTGCTCGTGAACCCGGGAGCGATCGGCCAGCCGCGCGATGGGGACTGGCGAGCGAGCTACGCGCTCGTCGATCTGCAGACCCGAAGCGTCGAGACGATCCGGGTCGAGTACGACCTCGAAGCGACGATCGCCGAAGTGAAGGCCGCCGGTCTCCCGGAAGTGAACCACGAGCGACTGAGGAAGGGAGTGTGACGATGGACCACGCGTTCGTACTGCGTGAGGCCGGCATCCGCGGCCCCGACAGGACCATCTTGAGCGGCATCACCGCGTCGATCCGAAACCGCGCGGTGACCGTCCTGCTCGGGCCCGGCGGCACCGGCAAGAGCCTCTTCCTCCGGGCGCTGGCGGGACGACCGCTGCCGGAGGGGTTCTCCCTCGAGGGTGGTTGGCTCCGCGGTGCGGAGGCGAACCCGCAGCAGATGTGGTGGGGCCCCCAGCGGCGGCGCGACGAGAAGGACCCGACGCAGGTCGACTGGGACAAGCACCTCTTGCTCATCGACGAGCCCGCGCTAGCCGACGAGACTTCGCGGCGCGAGCTGGTCGAGCGCATCCGAAAGGCGGCGGTGCACGGCGCGGCGGTGGTCGTCACACACGATGTCTCCTTCGCGAAGGAGATCGCCGACGACGTGTACCTCCTCTGCGCCGGCGCGGTCGCCGCCCGCGGTGCGGCCCCCTTCTTCTTCGAGGAGCCGCCCGGTCCGCTCGCTCGGCGCTTCATCGCGCAGGGCAACGTGTGGCCCTCCAGCGAAGAGCAGCTCAGCCCGTTGCCGAGTCACCTTCGCTGGTTCGTCCCAGGTCGGCTCGGCGGCATGGGCATGCCCGGGCTGATGGACGACGTGGAGAAGGACTTGCACGCGCTGCAGCAGGCGGGCGTGCGGACGCTGGTGTCGCTGACCGAGCGCCCCTTCGAGCACCCGAGCCTCTCGGAACGGCGCATCTTCGTCCGGCACTTCGCCATCCGCGACATGGACGTCCCACCGGTCGCACGCACCGCCTCCCTCTGCCGGGATCTCGCGCGACTCGTCGACCAGGGAGAGCGGGTCGCGGTGCACTGCCGCGCGGGCCTCGGCCGGACCGGCACCATCATCGGCGCGTACCATGCTTGGCGCGGCGATCCCCCGGCGCGCGCGATCGAGCGGGTGCGGGAGCTCTGCCCCCGGTGCATCCAGAACTCCGCCCAGGAGCAGTTCGTCCACCGCTTCGCCGAAGCGGTGGGTCCCTCGGCTTAGCGGCCGCTGTCACGGAGGCGACGGCGGGCGGCGGCCAAGTCGATCTCGTAGCGGGCGATCTTGTCGTAGAGCGTCGAGCGCGCGATGCCGAGCACCTTCGCCGCGCGTTTGATGTTGTAGCGACTGGCCTCGAGCGCGCGCTCGATGGTGTCCCGTTCCGTCTCTTCGAGCGTGCCCCGACTCGGCTCCGGAGTGCTCTGCTGGCTCTGACCGAGCGCGAAGCGGATACGCCGCTCGTCGATGTTGCGCCCCGCACCGAGGGATGCGCGCGCGAGCACGTTCGCGAGCTCGCGGATGTTCCCGCGCCAGCGCTGCTGCATCAGCAGGAGCTCGGCCCCCGGCGTGAGCGAGAGCGGTCGCCCCTCGCGCGCGCCTTGCTCCGCGAGGAGCTCACCGGCGAGCGCCGGGATCCGCCACGGGCTGTCACGGAGCGGCGGCACGGCGATCTGCACCACGTTCAATCGGTAGAGGAGGTCCTCGCGGAAGTCCCGCTCCCGCACGCGCGCCCACAGGTCCCGGTGGGTGGCGGCGACGAAGCGCACGTCCACCCGAATCTCTCGATCGCCGCCGACCCGCCGGATGGTGCGGGTCTCGATGACCTTGAGCAGCTTCGCCTGCACCGTGAGGTCGAGCTCGCCGACCTCGTCCAGCAGAACGGTGCCACCGCTGGCCTTCTCGAGGAGCCCCAGCTTTCGCGCGTGAGCACCGGTGAACGAGCCGCGCTCGTGGCCGAAGAGCTCGCTCTCCAGCAGCTGCGGGGACAGTCCGGCGCAGTTGAGATCCAGGAACGGACCATCGCGGCGGCGACTGCGGTCGTGGATCACGCGGGCCAGTCGCGTCTTGCCCACGCCGCTCTCGCCGAGCAGCAGCACCGGCGCGTCGGTGTCGGACGCCAGGCTCGCCATCGAGTCCAGGTCGGTCGAGGGCGGTGGCACCGACGCGGGCGCGGATCCGAGCGCCGGCTCGATGTACACGCCGAGCAGACCCGCGAAGAGCGCCACGGCCTCGCGTTCGCGCGGCGCTTCGCCGGCGAGCAGGAGCAGGATCGCCCCCTCGACCTGGCCGAGCCGAGCGCTCGGCACGACGCAGCAGCGGGTCGCCGAGACACCCGAGCGCTCCGCGATCCGGCGCTCGTCGACCGTCGGCGCCGCGAGCACCGGCGCGCGCGTCTCGATGGCCTGGGCCACGAGCGAGTCGCGACCGGGGACGACCCCGAGCGGGAGCTGGCCGTCGTCCCCCCCCACCGGTCCGAGCTTCACCGCCGCGGTGAGCTGGCCGCGCGCGTCGACCGGAACGTGCACGACGGCTCGCGCACCGATGTGGTCGCCGAAGACCCGGGCCGCGAGGAGATGTCCCTGCGTGGACCCCGGCTTTCGACTGAGCTCGCGGCAGAGCGCCAGCTCGAGCTCGGCGCGCCGCTCCACCCGCCGCACCTCGGTCACGTCGACGTGCATCACGAGCAGCCGACCGTCGTCGTCGCCCCACTGCACCATCTGGATGCGGTGGTAGAAGGTCTCCCCTTCGATCAGGCACTCGACCTCGCGGACGAACGCCAGTCCGGGGGCCTCCTCGATGGCCAGGTAGGTGAGCTTGTCCTCCACCCCCTCGGCCTGGGTGGGTGGAACCCCCAAGGCGGAACGGAGCAGATCCGCGTACGAGTCACCCTCCAGAGGAGCGGGCCGGCCCATCGACGCGGCGAGCTCACCGAAGCGAGTGTTGGAGGCCACCACGCGCCCGCGATCGTCGAGGAGCAGGGCGGCCTCCGGGAAGGCAGCGAGGGGGGACCGGCGAAGGGTCGAGCGGACCCTTCCTCGGCCGGGGCGATCTTCGGTCAAGCTCACCACACCTTCCCCCGACGGGGCGGTTTGGCCGGGAAATCACCGCGTCCACCGAGGACGGCTGCCGACTCTTCGCGCACGTGTGATCGTTCGGATCGGAGCCGCGTTCTTGAACCCCTCTAAGTTCAGGGACGCTTCGATTGGCGCCCGACCCGATCGAGCCCAACACTGTGGGTGTGCTGTGCCCCGAGTGCGCCGAACCGATGACACCGCTCTTCACCTCCATGGTGTGCGAGCGCTGTGACGCGGAGGCGAGGGGGGTCTTCGTCGGCTGGATCGTCTGGCGGAGCCGGCCGCCGGGCTCCCAGGAGTACGTCTTCCGACGTCCGGCGGACGCGAAGAAGTGGCGGAGAGCCCAGGGGCTCGGCGACTTCCCGATCCGGCGGATCTCCACCGAGAGTCAGATACGCTGGCGTCAGAGCGGCGGCTCCCTGAAGGAGCTCGAGCTGGCCGACCGCCTCTTCGAGATCTACCCGGACGTGCGCTACCCACCAGGTGAGAACCGAGCTCACCTGGCCTGATCGGCGCGTCAGGCCCGTTCGGCCACGACCACGAGGGTGAGGTCTTGCTCCTCACGCCCGACCCGGCGGACACCGACGCAGAGCGGAGCGCCATCGATCACGCACTCGTGGACGCCGGACCCTTCGGCGCGCACCGCATCCCACGCGCGAACGAGCCGGTCGTTGCCGAGATCGGCGAGCCGAGGGAGCTCGGCGGCCTCGTCCCCGTGGCGCTCCGCGTCGAACTCCGCGAAGCGCGCGACGACGTCGGGTCGCGACGCGAGCGCCGGGTCCCTGGGGAGCGCGACGACCTCGTCGCCACGAGTCAGCACGAACGCGGTGACCCCACGCGCGTCCACCGCCCCGGTGATCTGGGAGAGGTCGGTCAGCGTCACGTCGACGGCGAGGACGACCGGGGACCCGGCGTGGTCGAAGGTCGAGCCGCCGGTGATCCCGGCCTCTTTGGTCACGAAGAAGAGGTAGGGCTCGGTCCAGCCGATCGCCGGCGCGGGCAGCGCGCGACGAACGAAGACCCGCTGCCCCGGATCGTAGCCGCTCCACTCCGCGCCGCGGCGGTCCTCGTCGCCCTCGCGGAGCCAGCCGCTCTCTTCCCCATCGAAGAGCTGGAACGCCGCCGGACCGAAGGTCTCCGTGTTCACGATGCGGTTGTAGAACTGGTAGCTCGGCACGAGCTGCTCGGCGTGCGCGTCGTCGAACGCGAGGAACTCGAAGGTCTCCGTGGCCACCATCAGGGACGAGACGGTGGGACTGCGCTCGAGCACCGGCCGGAAGTAGCGGTTCAAGTCGCGGCAGGCGCCCGTGAGCAGCTCGGTGAGCGCCGCGTCGCCGACCGGCGCCTCGGCCATCGCGCGGGTGATCGCGGGCATCCAGACCGAACGCTGGTCGAGCATCAGGTGGAGGGTGTCGCTGCTCTCCACGAACACCGCGTCGATCTGCGCCATTACCGTGTCGAGCGTGTTCAACACCCGTTCGCGCGTCGCCACGTCGAGCTCGCGGGTCCGTTGCCGGAGCAGGTAGAGGGTCGGTGCGAGGCCGAGCGTCAGCGCGCCGACCGCGCCGAGGAGGACCCGCCGCTGGATCTTACGGCTCGACGCCACGGCCCAGGAGGCTTCGATCAGGGCCTTCTGATCGTCGTCGAGAGAATCGGGTCGCTTCCTCGCGAGCTCGCGCGCCTCGCGGAGCAGCGCTCCACCGGGGATCAGAGTGTCCGCGCTCCGGTCGTCGCGGAGCCAGCGGTCGGTCGACACCCGGAGCTGCCGACGGAGCCCGATGGCCTCGCGCATCGCATCGAGGGCGGCATGCATCGAGGGATAGCGATCCTTTCGATCACCCGCGAGCATGCGCTCGATGACCGGGCGCAGCTTCTCGGGCACGTGCTCGTGCGAATCCCACGGCCGCACGATCCCCGCGATGGTGTTGGAGATCATCTCGAGCTCCGTCCGACCATCGAAGGGGCGCTCGTCACAGAGCGACTCGTAGAACGCGAGGGCGAACGCGAACTGGTCGGCCGCCGGACCCACGTTGCCGCCCAGCATCTGCTCGGGCGCCATGTAGGCCGGAGTCCCGATCATCGCGCCCTCGGCGAACGAGTCCGAAAAGTCGCCGACGTCGGTGCCGGTACGCTTGGCCTCCGCCATCGTCACCACCGAGCTCTTCACCTGCTCGCCGAGCGGGAGCCGACGGGCGATGCCGAGGTCGAGGAGCTTCGCGTGCCCCTCCTGGTCGACGAGGACGTTGTCGGGCTTGAAGTCGCGATGGACGATCCCAGCGGCGTGGAGCGCCTCGAGCGCGCTGCCAGCCTGCTCGTAGACGTCGACGATCTGCTCGAGCGTGCGCGGCTCGGCGTGCACCCACTCGTCGAGCCCCATGCCATCGACGAACTCGATCGCCAGGAAGACGTGCTGCAGGTAGACCCCGCACTCGTAGATCGTCACGAGGTTCGGGTGGGAGACGGCCGCCATCGCCCGGGCTTCGCGCAGCATTCGTCGCTGCGCGCGGGCGGCCGGCTGCTCCTCGCGATCGGTCCGCAGGAGCTTGAGCGCCACCTTGCGATCGAGCTCGCGATCGCGCGCCAGGAAGACCACGCCCATGCCGCCTTCGCCGAGCGGACGCTCGATGGTGAAGCGACCGACCTCGCTCCCTCTCGGGAGGCTCACTCCCGAATCGCGCACCCGCGGACCGGTGACCTTCTCCGGCTCCGCGACGGACTCTTCCTGGGTGTCTTTCGCCCCCTTCACCGTCAGACAATATCTCCCGAGCGGGCGCAAACGTCACCCGGGAAAGACGAATAAATGTCAGCTGTCCCCTGACGGGGGCGACGGCGCCGGGACCTGCGCGATCCCCTCGAGGGCCGCCGATTCACTGTCGAACGCCGCGATGAAGCGGTTCCGATGACAGAAGCGGGCGCCGGAGATGCCACTCGCTTCTACCAGCGCTTCACCCTCGAGACCGGCCCATGTTTCGGGAAGTTTCACCTTGTCTTCTCGGCTGCCTTCGGCGATGGGAATCGTCACCAGACGCCAGTCCCCGCGACCGGGAAAGAGCACCAGATCGGTCGGATGCTCGGCGCCTCCGGCGGCGAAGTAGGCCGGCTTCCACTTGAGGTAGCGGTCGAGCTGCAGGGCGCGGCGACCCTCGCTCTCGGCGGTGGCCATGGCCTTCCGCACCGCCTCGGCGTCCGCCTCGGCGCGCTCGAAGCCAGCCCGGATCCCCTCGACCACGTCGAGAGCCAGGCTCACCGCCCGCTCGTACCAGCGATCGAAGTCGTCGCCCGCGCGCTCGTTGAGCACACCCACGATCATCGAGAAGCAGGGCACGCCGTGCTCGGGCTGCCGCGCGCCGATGTCGACCGCGTCGACATAGTCCACGAGCTCCTCGCGATAGCGGGCGGCGAGCTCGGGCGCGACCGCGCCCTTCGCCTCGAGGTGGTCGAGCACCATCCCGGCCGAGCTCCGCTCCCCTTCGTACTCGCGCTGATGGTGGTCGAAGCGCCCGGTCTCCGGATCGAAGACGTGCCCCACGTCGAAGACGATGTCCGCCTTCGCGAGCACCTCCGGGTCGCGCGAGCGGACGACCTCCGCGTCGGGGTCGAGGAAGGCGCGGATCAGCGCCGCCGCGAGGACGTCGTCCGCGTGGAAGGAGCCACTGTGGGTGCCGAGGAGGAGTGCCATCGGCGACGCCCTAGCAGGCGTGACGCCCGAACGCTCACGGCCAGGGCGAGACGCCGATGGTCCAGCGGTGGATCAGCGCCATCCCCGTGAAGACCCCGATCGCCGCGAGCGGCCGCATCACACCGATCTCCGAGAGCGAGAGCTTCTGGTCGCCCCGGAGGATGGCGGCGAAGGGCACCAGCGAGGTGTGCTTGGCGAAGGTGGCCCAACCCTCCGGGTGCGCGCGCCGACGCCGTCGGTCGATGTGGACCATCCCACCGATGGCGAGGACCACCACGCCGCCCATCACCCACGCCGAGCGAACGTCGCCGTTGCTCGCCAGATGTGCGAGCCCCCAGAGCGCGAAGCCCCAGAGCGCCGGGTGGCGCGTGATGCGCGTGATCCCGCGGACCGCGTCGGCGCCCTTCTCGAGCTGGCCGCTCTGCATCATCCCGGTCGGGTTCGGGGTGGACACGCCGACGACGAGGAAGAAGAACGCGACCGCCGTCCCGACCGCCGTGATCCATCGGGTCCACGCCGGCGCGGCCCAGAGGAGCTCCATCGGCGAGTCGCGCCACGCCCAGAGCATCCACCCGAAGGTCGCGAGGCTGACGAGCGAGTAGGAGCCCATGAACCCCCCGGTCCCCACGAGCTCCACGAGCTTTCCTCGGAGGGGATGGGACGAGAGCAGGAAGTGGGAGCCGACGAAGCTGGCGGTCGCGATTCCGAGCGCGGTGAGCGGCTCCATCCCTCGGGCGTAGAGGCAGGGGGGCCGGCGGTAAAGTGAAGTAGAGTGAAGGGATGGGGCTCGGAACGATCGCGGTGCTGACGTCGGGCGGGGACGCGCCCGGGATGAACGCGGGCCTTCGCGCGCTCACGAAGCTCGCGGCGGCACGAGGCGTGAACGTGCTCGGCGTGGTGCTCGGCTACGACGGGCTCATCGACGGAGAGCACCGGCCGCTCACGACGAACCACGACGGCGAGCTCTGGCCGGTTCCGAGCGTGGACCGCGCCGCCGGAGCCGGTGGGACCGTCCTCGGCTCGGCGCGCTCGAAGCGCTTCCTCACCGCCGAGGGCCGCGCGACGGCGGCGAAGTCGATCGCAGAGGCGGGCGTCGACGGACTGGTGGTCATCGGCGGCAACGGCTCGCTGACCGGCGCGCATCTGCTGGCCACCGAGCACGGGATCCCGGTCGTGGGGTTGCCCGCGTCGATCGACAACGACATCGGCGGCACGGCCACCGCCATCGGTGTGGACACCGCGGTCAACACGATCATCGACGCCTGCGATCGGATCAGCGACACCGCGACCGCCCACCGCCGCGCGTTCATCGTCGAGGTGATGGGGCGCGACTGCGGCTACCTGGCGATGGCCAGCGCGATCGCCGCCGGCGCCGACGCGGTGCTCTACCGCGAACAGAAACGGAGCGAGGACGAGGTCGTCCAGGCCGTGGAGCAGGCGATCCGCCGCGGCTTCACGCGGAACAAGCAGCGCGTGCTGATCATCAAGTCGGAGGGCGTGCGTCTCCCCGGGACGAAGCTCGCGCGGGTGCTCAACGACCGCATCGAGGGCGACCTCGTGCGGGTCACCGTGCTCGGGCACCTGGTGCGCGGCGGCCGCCCCTCGTTCCAGGATCGGCGCGTCGCGAGCCGGATGGCGTACGCGGCGCTCGGCGCGTTGGCCGACGGGCGCTCCGACGTGATGACCGCGTGGCAGTCGCCGAGCGAAGCCGCCATCGCCACCGGCGATCCCTCGGTCAGCCTGGTCCCGCTCGACGCCGTCCTCGACGAGACCGACGCGCTGCTCCGCGGCGAGAGCCCCATCATGAAGTGGCGCCTCGAGACGATGGAGAAGATCAGCGGCGTGCTCGGGGTGTGATGGTCGAGCCGCCGCCCGACGTGACTCCGGAGGTCTTCCGTCGCTGGCGCGACGCTCGCCGAGGTGCGTTCGCCGGTGAGGATCTCTCGAACCCCTACTGGTCGTGGCTGATCCGCGCCGAGCAGAGCGCGTACGGCGCCAACCAGCATTTCGGCGGTCCCTCCTCGTTCGGAGGGAAGCCCGCGTGGTCGGCGGATCGCTTCGGCCAGAGCGAGACCGAGCTCCCGGACGGACGCCGAGTGCTCATCGCGGGCGAGCACGAGGACTACTACGACCCCGACTTCTTCATCTACAACGACATCATCCTCTGGGCGCCGGACGACACGCTCACGATCCTCGGGTACCCGGAAGAGGTCTTCCCGCCCACGGACTTCCACTCGGCGACGCTGGTGGGCGGCGAGCTCGTCTTGGTCGGCAGCCTGGCCTACCCGAAGCAGCGGCGCCTCGGTGAGACCGCCATCGTGCGGGTGACGGTCGACGGATGGAGAGTGGCCGTGCAGGGCTCGGACGGAGAAGGTCCTGGTTGGATCCATCGACACGAAGCCACGCTGGAGGATGGCTCGCTCCGGATCACCGGTGGCCTGGTCGAGGTCGACGAGACCGGGCGGCTGATGGAGAACATCGACGACTACCGCCTGTGGCTCGACGACTGGCGCTGGGAACGGCTGACCGAACGCGACTGGCCGCTGTGGGAGCTGCGCCGGCTCGACGGGAAACGGAACGAGCTCTGGGAGATGCGCCAATGGCTTTGGAACCAGGAGCACGACAGCGGGAGCAGCGTCGAGTACCCGGAGCCGCACGACCGCCGGGCGCTCGAGGAGCTCTACCTGCCGGCGACCGCGCACGAGAGTCTCGACTCGGACGAGTACGACATCACGCGCGTCGAGGTCGCGGGCGTGGTCGTTCGCTACCAGGAGGGCTTCGAGGCCGTGACCATGAGCGTCGAGGGTGCCCTGCCCGGCGCGACCATCGCCGAGCTCCGCGACGAGCTGCGCTCGAAGCTGCAGAAGGCCACCGGCGAGCCTTGGGGAGCCGCACAGCTGCGAGGCTCGCCGACCGAGTAGCTCACTCGAAGAGGATGGCGTCGGCCATGAGGTTGCCGTGGCGGTTCACGCCCTCGCGGCGATCGAAGCAGCCGACCTCGCCGAAGGTCGCGGCCCCCACGAAGGGCGCTCCGTCGATGCGACTGCCGAAGCGCTGCGAGACCTCGGCGGTGCGTTCGGCGGTCACGCCGACGCAGCCGCCGCAGTAGATCAGCACGCCACCGCGGACCTCGCCGGCACCGCGGCTCGCGCGCCCCGCGACCCGATCGGTGCGCTCGAAGAGCGCGTCCCGGCTGCCCACCATGAGCACCAGCTCGTCACCCACCGCGACGTCGGTGAAGAGCGCCATCGACCCGTCGCGCTCCACGCGATGCGGATGGCTCAGCAGGTAGCGCGTCATCCGTCCGATGGTGCCGACCGCTCGCCCGAGCGGATGCAGGGTGGTCTCGCCGAGAACGACTCCCCCGGTCTTCCGCTGCTCCCCGAGCTTCCCACCGAGCCACTCGTCGTAGACCTCGGCGGCCGGTCGACCATCGATCGCTCTCACCACCCGGCCTGCGGCGGCGGTGACCTTCCCCTTCCGACGCCCCGGGTTGTAGCCGGCCACGAAGGAGCCGTGCACCGGCGCGTCCGAACGGAAGCCCGCGAGCACGAAGCCCTCACCGATCGCGTCGGGGCCGTGGAACACGCGCCACTTGCCGCTGATGTCGTCGTCCGCAGCGGAGCCACCGTAGGCCTGCGGTGGCGATCCATCGAACGCGTCCGCGATGCCCTCGAGGATGCGCTCCTCGAAGCCGGGCGTGGCGTGGAGGAGGAGCGCGTCGATCGTGCCCAGCTTCTCCCGGAGCGCGCGGGCCGCGTCGGCGGCACGCGAGCGAGCGCCGATCGCTCCGACCTGGACCGAGACCGCGTCCGCCACCGGATCGCCTTCCTCGCCGATGAGGGCGTGGGCGCCTCGTGGGAAGCCGTCAGGCGTGAACACACCCTGGAACGACGTGCAGCCGAAGAGCGGGATCGAGCCGTCGGCCGCGGCTCGGACCTTCGAGATGGCGTCCACCGTGGCGTAGGCGAGGGCCCAGCGAGCAGAGGCAGGGATCGGAGCGTCCAGCGAGACTACGCGCACGACGCCCCCGAACGAGGACGGTGGTCATTCTGCATTAGGTTCAACTTTACAGAAGCCGCGCGCGCCACGCCAGCGTCATGAACGACGCCTCTTCGTCACCGTCGGCGTCGGACGAAGAGCATCGCGAGCAACACCCAGAGCCCACCGAGTGGCGCACCCCCCGACGCTCGGCAGCCGCAGCCACCGTCGCCGTCGCCCCCGCCATCGCTGCCGCCACCATCGCGCGCGGGCAGCACGCCGCCATCGCTGGGCGTGAAGCCCGCGTCGACGTCCGGGTCGCGGTACTCGAACGCGCCCGCGCTGGGCGGATCGGGGCGCGGGTACCCCTCGAAGTCGAGGTCGAGCATGTCCACCGAGACGCCCGCGCCTCGCGCCGGCGAGTCCATGGTGATGCGGTAGTCGCCATCACTCACGAAGCCGCCCTCGGCGACCTCGACGTTGCCCATCGCGGTCCAGTCGACGTCGCCGCCCGCGCTGATGCCGCCGTTGGGCCCGACCGCCAGGTTGGAGAGCGCCTCGCTCGGCCCGAGAATGCCGCCGAAGACCCGCAGCGCGTTGCCGCCGGAGCCGACGATGGTGTTGTGGTGGAAGCGGTAGCGCTTGCCCTCGAAGCGGTCGCGAACGTTCGCGTAGATGCCGTCGCCCTCGAAGTCGACGATCACGTTGTCGTGCACCCAGGTGTCGTCCGCCTCGAGCACGAAGATGCCGTTGGTGGGGCCGCTCTCCAGTCGGTTCCGATGGATCTCGCACTGGGAGAAGCTGCCGATCTGCAACCCCTGCTGCTGGAACTCCTCGCCTTCGAGCCCGACGTTGCGAATCACGTTGCGCGCCACCACGCAGCCCTCGCGCGCCATGCCGATCTGCGCGCCGTCCCAGCCGGTGTTCTCGATCAGGTTGTCGGTGAGCCGGACGCCCTCGAGGAAGTGCGGCTGGTGGGTCTCGCTCGATCCCTCGCAGTTGATCGTCTGACCGTTCGCCTGCGTGCTGCCGATGTAGAAGCCCTCGCCGATCGTGTCGTGCACGTACATGTGGTGGAAGGAGACGTCCCGCTGCGTGAAGGTCCCCTGGTCCGCGCTGCCATCGCAGAGCGGGTCGGTCTTTGCCGAGACGCCGGCGAAGCCCGTGTCGTGGATCTCGACGTGGTCGACCTCGTAGTTGGTCGAGCGACCCAGGAGCCAGAGCCCGACTCCGGGGTAGGGCTCGCGATCGGGCGCGGAGATCTCGAAGCCGTAGGTCAGCGCCGGGTCGCCGGTCCCGGTGAGGTGGAAGTGCTGCGAGTCGTCCTCGAAGACCAGCGCGTAGGCGCGCTCCTCGTTGTGGATCCGAACCAGGCCACCGCAGTTGATGATCTCGATGGGCTCGTCGGCGGTACCCGTCAGGTGGCGAAAGCGGATGAACTCCCGCTCGCCCGCCATGACGCACACGCGGTCGCCCGGCGCGTAGCCGAGGTCGTCGCCGTCCACCGTCTGTACGTCGAGCGCGACCATGTGGTCGCAACCGCAGTCCTGCGCCGAGGCGACCTCCCCCCAGGTGACGAAGGCCAGGAGCACGACGACCAAGGAGCGAACTGCGTTCATGCCGACAAAGATAGACCCCTTCGCGGCCGACGTGTGTGCCAATCCTACGGTGTCACGAGCGCTGAGCGTCGAGCGCGGCCATCGCTCGCTCCACGGTCCAGGGGCCGTCGCTCGGGAAGAGATAGAGCCGGTCCGGCATCCGGGGCGTGCGCTGACCCTCGCGGATCCCGTGGCTCGCGCGACAACGCGCCTCCGGCAGCGGCCCCTCGCGAAGGGCCGCGAAGGTGAGCTCGCGCTCGTGCCCCGGCCCGAAGAGCATCGGCACGACGCGATCGACCGGCACCTCGGCGAGCCAGCGATCCTGCAGGCACCACGAGCCGAGCGCGGTCATCTCGAGCACCCAGCCTTCGGGCAGCCGCTCCTTCAGCCCCCGCAGCAGCTCCGCGTACGACGCACGAAAGGACGCCGGCGCGTCGAAATCGATCTGCAGCCCGCTCGCTCGGTCTTCGAGCACCGGCGCGATCTCGGCGATGAGCGCGTCGACGTCCACCGCGTCCGCGGACACGTCGGGCTCCACCTCGATCCGAACCACCGCGCTTCGTCGCGTCGCCTCGTCGAGGTGCAGCGGCGAGCGGCGCGGGCGGACGAAGAGGCCTCCACGCCGAATGATCACCGTGCGCGCGAGGTAGGCCACCCCGACTCGCCCTTCGCTCGCTTCGGCCAGCCCGCGGAGATCCGTCGCGCCGTGCCAAACCCAGAGCGTCGCCTCCGCGGGGGCCGTCCGCTCGGGCACTTCGGGCTCCGGCGCGGGTGCCGCCGGCTGGCTGCACGCGGCGAGGAGCGCGAGGCTCAGCGGTACCAGTAGCTCGTTCGGCCAGTCCATGGGTCGTCCGGGAAGCGTTGGTGGAGCAACACGAACGCTCGGCGAGAGAGCACTCCCGTTCGAGCGTCGGTGGCGTAGTGGAGCGACGCGCGGCGGGTGCGCGCCACGAAGCGATGGAGCATCTCCGGCGTGCGCGGGTCGGCGGGGTGCGCCTGCGCGAGCGCGAGGACCAGGTCACCGATCGCGTTGATGCGCCGGCCCTTCCGCTCGATCTGGCGCCGCTCGTCGCTGATCGGCAGCTCGGCCGCCCCGTCCAGGATCGACACCGGCGTCTGGTCGGGGTGGTCGTCACCACAGCTCCCGAAGCCGCAGCCCGAGCCCTGGCTGTGATCCCACTGATGCCGCAGCTCGTCCGAGATGCTCAGATCACCCGGGTCGTGCTCGAGCAGGGCCAGCGTGACCCCGAAGCGGAGCGCGTCGTCCGACACGCGCAGCAGCGGTCGCAGCGCCTGCGGCAATCCGTCGGCGTCGTCCGCCGCGGAGCCGACGATGCCCCGCGCGAAGCGACGCGCCTCGTCCATCTCGCCGAGGATCGTGGCTCGGGTCAGTCCCTCCACCGCGAGCTGGTCCTCGAGCGCGTCGGGCGCGCGGCCCATCAGCTGCCGCCACTGCGCCATCGAGAGTCGCGCCACCGCGGCGCGGCCGTCCGCGTGCAGCGCACCGCGAACGCGACCGGTCGTGTTCCCCTGCGGGTCGGTGGTCGCCTGCCAGCGGAACACGTGCTGCAGGACCTCGGCGCGATTGCGCGCGGTGGCGAGCGCGAGCGCCGACGCGGCATTCCGGGTCGCCGCGTTCGAGTCCCGCGATGCCGCGAGGAGCGCCTGCGCTTCGCGCCGCGCCTCCGCCATCCGGCCTTCGGCCAGCGCGTGGCGGCCGGCGTGAAAGCGCCGATTGATCTCGAGCAGGCGACCGCTGAGCCGGGGCGGCGACGGAATCGGCGGGATCACGCGCCCGATCCCGCGGAGCTCGGCGAGGGTCGTGTCCTCGCCGCGGCACGCCTCGTTGCCGGTGATCAGCGAGACCAGCCCGCTCACGCAACTGTCGGGAGGCACCCGCTTCGCGAAGTGCACGATGTCCCGCAGCACTCGCGGCAGGTCGCCACCGATGGACTCGGTCCGGAGCCGCTCGGAGAGCGCCTCGACGATGTCCGCTGGCTGTCGGCCGGCGAAGAGCACGACCTGATCCAGGAGCTGCACGAGCCCTCGGCGCGCCTTGCCGCTGCGGGTCTGCTGCAGCCGGTCCCGCAGATCCTCGGCGGTCCCGAGCCCCCGCTTCACGCGCAGATAGCCCACACGGTAGCGAGCGATGTCCGCCCAGGGCGAGCGAGTCTGGGCGATCGCCGCGAAGAGCGGCTCGGCGGCCGCGGGTTCCTCGCCGTAGGTGGTCGCCGCTGCGATCTGGTAGTCCCGATCGAAGCGTGCGAGCTGAGAGGCCGTGTCGGGCAGCGGGTCGGGCACCTGGACGTTCACGTCGGCGCAGCGCGCGAAGACCTGGTCTTGCGCTTCGATCCACGCGCGCAGCTCCGCCGGAGTCTGCCGGGCCTGGCGATCGGTCAGCGTCTCGGCGGCGGTGAGGAACGCATCCGGACCACAGACCAAGCGATGGCTGTAGCTCGGGCCGCGGCGCCAGGGATCGATCCGCCCCGCGGTCCGCGCGCCGTGGCCCTGTCGTGCGCTCGCCCAGGCGTCGAGGGCGGGCCGCAGCCCATCGCTCGCGTGGAGATGGAGCCAGCTGCCGTCGTCGCCGAAGGCCGCGCGCTCGGCCGCGTCGAAGGTCTTGCCCTTGGTGCGCGCCCAGGCGATCACCCAGTACTCCGAGTGCCATCCCGGCGAGAGCAGGGGCAATCGATCGCCCGAGAGCAGCGCGTCGAGCGCGGGTCTCGGCTCTCCGGCGTGGTCGGAGTAGGCCATGTAGCCGCAGGCATCCACCGGCTCCGGTCGGAGGAACGCGAAGAGGAGCAGCAGCAGCGGGATCGATCGAATCGTGCGCACGGTCGTCGTCCCAGTGAGCAAGCACTGGGCCAACGACGTCAACCGCACTGGGCAACGCGATCGACGCGCGATCGTGTCGACCTTACCGCAGCATCGTGTCTCGGCCCCGACGGTGGCGGACCCGCGAGCGGTGCGCGACGATGCGACGATGGTGAAGCGAGCGGTGTGGGTGGTCGTCGGCGTGGTCGCGCTCGGCTGCGGGGACGACGATGGCCTCGAGGACGACGGGGCCCCGATGGTCGACCTCGGCCCGGGAGCCGACCTCGGCTCGTCGGCGGACCTCGGGACCGCGGAGGTCGACGCCTTCACGCCCGGTGTGGATCTCGGCCCGCCCGGCACCGGGTGCGGGCGCGACCCAGGCGGTTCCGACCAGCGACTCTCGGTCGAGCACGACGGCCGAACCCGGACCTTCCTCGTGCACCTGCCCGACGGCTACGACCGGGACACCCCGGCGCCGCTCGTCCTCAACTTCCACGGGCGCACCATGACCGCGACCCAGCAGGAGTACGTCACCGCCATGGACGCGGAGGCCGACGCCGAGGGGTTCATCGCCGTTCACCCGCAGGGCGTGGGCAACACCTGGAACGTGGGCTTCTGCTGCGGCGAAGCGATGAGCGCCGATGTGGACGACGTCGGCTTCACCGCCGCCATGCTCGACGACCTCGCGACCCGCTTCTGCGTCGACACCGCGCGGGTGTACTCCACCGGCCTCTCCAACGGCGGCTTCATGTCCCACCGGCTCGGCTGCGAGCTCTCCGACCGGATCGCCGCCATCGCGCCGGTGGCCGGCACGAACGTCACCACGATCTGCTCACCGGACCGCGCCGTCCCGGTCTTCCACTTCCACGGCACCAACGACACCCTGGTCCCCTACGAGGGCTACACCGGTGGCTTCGCCTCCGTCGACAGCACGATGAATGGCTGGGTGACCCGCAACGGTTGTGGCGCGACCTCTGCCGTGTACTTCGACGAAGGGGACGTGACCTGCGAGGAGTGGACCGGCTGCGACGACGGCGCGAGCGTTCGCCTCTGCACCGTCGACGGCGGCGGTCACCAGTGGCCCGGCGGCGCGACCCTGCCCGGCCTGGGCTCGAACACCGACGTCGTCGTCGCGACCGATGCCATGTGGGATTTCTTCGCGGCCCATTCGCTCTGACCGCTCACGCCTTGGTCTCCGCCTCGCGGGTGCCGACGATCGCGAGCATCGATCCGGACGAGCGAGCGCAGCGGAGACCGACGCGCTCGAGCTGGGAGGCCACCGCGTCGGGGCTCAGGCAGAGCTTTCGGTAGCTGCTGGCGCGAACGACCCAGCCCGTCCCCTTCCGCTCGCGCAGGTGGTCCTGCACGCGGACGCGGTCGCCTTCACGCGTGAGCGTGCAGCGCGCCTCGCGCTCCTCGCTCGTGCGGACCGTGAACGATCGGACCTCGCCCTCGGTCATGGTCGAGTAGTCCCGGAAGGTGAGGAGCAGCCGGCCACCCGGTGCCAGCCGCTCCGCCGCCAGGCGAACGAGCGTCTCCGCGGCCCCCTCGTCGTCCAGGTGAGTCAGCGTGTCCCCCATGCAGAGCACGAGCTGCAGTCCCGGCTCGGAGTCTTCGAGCGCCTCGAGGAGATCGCCCTCGACGGTGTGGATCCGCTCCGACGGATCCAGCGAGCGAAGCTGCTCGAGGAGGAGCGCGGATCCGTCGACCGCGGTCACGTCGTAGCCGCGACGGGCGAGCGGTATCGTATGTGTACCGAAACCGGCCCCGAGATCGAGCGCGCGCCCGCGGCCCGCGTTGGCGATCCCGAGGCCGTCGAGCTCGGTTTCTCCACGAGCGATGGCCGCCTCGTGGCCACCGACCATCCATGCGTACACCTCGGCGAGGTGGCGCGCGTAGTGATCGGCGACCGAGGGCACGCTCATGCGGTGCCCTCGAGGTGGCCGGATCGGCTCACGGTCGGGAGGTCAGGCGGCAACCACACCACCGTCCACGTCGATCTCTGCGCCGGTGACGAAGGAGCCTTCCTCACCGAGCAGGAAGACCACCATGCGCGCCACTTCTTCGGACGTTCCCATCCGGCCGAGCGGGACCTGCGAGCCCCAGCCCGCCTTCAGCTCGGCGACGTCCCCGGCGGCCAGACCGACCTTGCCGTAGATGGGCGTGTCGACCGGGCCGGGCGCGACGCAGTTCACGCGGATGCCACGGCTCGCCCACTCCGCGGCGAGCACGCGCGCCAGACTCCGGAGCGCACCCTTGGACGCCGCGTAGATGGAGGTCGAGGGAAAGCCCTTCCGGTTGGCGATCGTCGTGTTGATCACCACCGAGCCCCCATCGACGATCGCTTCCGAGAGCTTCTGCAAGAGCAGGAAGGGCCCGCGAACGTTCAGCGCGAAGGTCGAATCGAACTGGTCGAGGGTCGCCTGCTCGAAGGGCCGGAACGTCGCCATCCCGGCGTTGACGAAGACGCCGTTGAGGCTCTTCGGCGCGAAGCGCGCGGCGAGGGCTTCGATGTCTTTCGCGCTCGCGGCGTCGGAGCGCACGAGCTCCACGCCCTCGAGCTCTCGACCGGCGGCCGCGAGCCGCTCTTCACTTCGCCCGGTACCGATCACGGTCGCACCACGCGCCGCGAGCAGCCGGGCGGTCTCGAAGCCCATGCCGGAGTTGGCGCCGGTGACCAGGTATGTCTCGTTCTTCATCTCTCGCTCCTTTGCGTTGGAGCTCTCGAAGTCGGAGAGTGGTGGAGGCTGTGACGCGAGTCGTTGCACCCCGCTCGTGCGACGACGCACGGTAACGAGGCCTCAGCGCCCACGGCGCGGTCGGAAAGCTTTGGGCCCCGCGGTCACGAGCTGCTCGGCGAGCGCGCGGATCGGGTGGCGGTCGGGCACCGGCTCGCGGCCGGCCGCCATGTAGTGGAGCTGGCGCGCGTACCAGGTCAGCTCGACCATGCCCATGCGGTCGATGGTCTTCACGCCGGTCGTGCGCTTCGCGAGGGACACGCTCGCCTCATCGAAAGTCAGCAGCTCCTTCGGGAAGTCCGGATGGACCGCGAGCGGCCGCGCGAGACCGACCAGGTCCACGGCGCCCGAGCGAATGGCGTCGGCCATCGCGGCGCCCGAGCGGAACCCACCGGTCACCACGAGCGGCGCGTCGAGCTCGGCGCGGACCTTCTCCGCGAACTCGAGGAAGTAGGCCTCGCGCGACTTCGTGCTCGACTTCACGCCGACCATCGCCGGCGCCTCGTAGGTGCCACCCGAGACCTCGATGAAGTCCATTCCGGCATCACCGAGCGCGCGGATCGTCTCCATCGACTCTTCCTCGGAGACGCCACCGCGCTGGAAGTCCGCGGAGTTGATCTTGATGGCGACGCCGAAGCCGTCGCTCGTGGCGTCGCGCATCGCTCGATAGACCTCGAGCACGAAGCGCCGGCGGTTCTCCGCCGACCCTCCGTAGCGGTCCTCGCGCTGGTTGGTGAGCGGCGAGAGGAACTGGCTCACGAGGTAGCCATGCGCCCCGTGGATCTGCACGCCATCGAAGCCGGCCCGTTCGGCGATGGCCGCGCTGCGCCCGAAGCGCTCGACGAGGTCTTCGATCTCGGCGAGCTCCAGCGCCCGCGGCGTCGCGAACATCGCCGCCATCTTCTCGCTGAAGGGCACGGCGGAGGGCGCGACCGACTCCGCGTTGAGGAACTTCGGCACCTGCCGCCCCGGGTGGTTGAGCTGCATGTAGATCAGCCCGCCGTGAGACTTGCCGGCCTTCGCCCAACCCTGGAGCGCCGCCAGGTCCCGATCGTCCTCGAGAACGATGTTCCCGGGCTCACCGAGCGCGCGACGGTCGACCATCACGTTGCCGGTCACCGAGAGCCCGACGCCGCCCTTGGCCCAACGCCGGTACAGCGTCGCCATCTTGTCGGGGGCGCGCATGTCGGCCCCCGCGAGCGCCTCGCTCATCGCGGACTTCATCGAGCGGTTGGGCACCACCTGCCCGTTCGGAAGGGTGAAGGGCTGGCCCAGGACCTCGTGGGGCCGGGCGCGTTCGTCGTCGTGGCTCACCTGTTCTCTCCTCGGGCCCTACGGTCGTCGAGCCCCCCGCTGCGTTAACCGCAGCGGCTGTGGAGAGCAGGCTCGACCCGCTCGGGGAGCCCTGACTCGACTGGAGAGTGACACGAGATCTCGGGAACTTCCAGACTGGTTCGCGGGCGAATTCTGGCTACCTCGTCGCTCCATTGAACGACTCAGCCATCGCCGTCCTCTTCTGCCGACCCTCGGCGCCCCAAGCCCAGTCGGACACCTTCGACCTGGAGAGCCACGCGCTCGACGAGCTCGAGCTCGACTCCGCGTGGATCCCGATGGAACCCGTCGTGGACGGGGAGGCCGAGCTCGCGCTCGAGCACATCGATGAAGAGCCGGGGCGGACCTGGCTCTACCGGGGCTGGATGCTCTCGGAGGGCGAGTACACCGCCCTCGCCGAGGCGGTGGAGGACCGAGGGGAGCAGCTGGTCGTGACGCCAGACGAGTACGCCCAGACGCTCTACCTGCCCAACTACTACCCGGCCCTCGAAGGTCACACCGCCGCCAGCGCATGGACCGACGAGCCGAGCATCGACGCCGCGTGGGAGGCAGCGCAGCGAGTGCCCCGGCCCTGGTTCCTGAAGGACCACGTGAAGTCGGCCAAGGAGGCGTGGGACGAGGCCTGCATCGTGGGCGCCGAGGCATCGCGCTCCGACTTCGCGGCGACCTGCCAGGCCCTGCTCGACGCTCGGGGCGAGCGCTTCGAGCGTGGCTTCGTGGTCCGCGAGCTGCTCCCGCTCGCCGAGCTGCCGATCGAGGGCGCGAACGGAGAGCCTCTCTTCGACGAGCATCGCCTCGTGTGGTGGGAGGGCGAGCTCGTCGCCCAGGCGCCCTACCACGATCACGAGAGCGCTCCGCCGACGGAACGGTTCGACTTCCTCGCGGCGGTCGAGTCCCCCTTCTTCACCGCGGACGTCGCGCGTCTCACGGACGGGACCTGGGTCGTCATCGAGCTCAACGACGGCGGAGTATCGACGTTCCCACCGCTCCTGGATCCCCGAGACGTCTACCGACACGTCGCGGGGAACCGATGAGGACACTGCCCGACGCGCTGGCGAACGCCGTGCCCATCGGAGACCGATGGGTCCTCGAGCGTTGGTGGGCGAAGCTCCCCAGCTCCCGCCAGAGAGAGCTCCAACACCTCTGGGATCCGCGCGCCGACGACATCGCGTGGACCGAGGACGCCGACTCGTGGGAACCGCTCCCCATCCGCCTCGAGGGTCGCACCGCGGAAGACACCGAGCTCGGCCCCGACACGCGACTCGCCAAGCAGCAGATGCTCGAGTTCATCCTCGGCCACGAGGAGATCGGCTTCTTCCTCCAAGAACGACGCTTCCACATCTGCCGCCGCCACACCCAGGCGCGCGAGATCCTCTCCCGCGGCCTGCTGCCCGCCGACTTCCGATGCACCCTCCGCGCCGAACGATGCCCGATGCGCGCCATCGCGAAGGCCGCGGGCGAGCGCCCCGTTCGCATCCGGGTTCGCGCCCGGTAGGCGCTCAACCCTCGGCTTCGAGGGCCTTCTTCCGGGCTTCGCTCTCCGAGGCGGCGGTGCCGAAGATGCCCTTGGCCATGAGGCTGAGCTCGCTGTCGCGGCGGGCGCGGAAGACCTCGGCGCGGGCGGCGTGGACGGCGGCGTCGTCCGGGGTGGCGAGAAAGGCCATCTGGGCGAGCTCGCAGGCAAGTCGCGGGTCCGAGTCTCTCAACGCGACGGCTCGTTCCGCGAGCGCGACGGCGCCACCGCAGAGGGAGGCGAGCTCCTTGGCGACCGAGCTGTCGGAAGGCGGCTTGAGGTGCGCGGGGTTGCCGTCGTACCAGCCGCCGTAGAGGCGCCAGATGTTGCGGACCACGAACTCGGGCTCGTCGTAGGCCGGCCGGAGATAAGGGCGCTCCATGAGCTCTTCCGGGACCTTCACCTCCATGAGGATCTGGTTGAGCGGCATGCCCTCGTTCATCCGCGCGAGGGTCTGCTCGACGAGGCTCTCGAGCGCGGTCGCGAGGTCGCCGAGCACTCGCTGGATGCGATCGGCGCCGCCGACGGGGAGACCGTGGGCCGGCAACAGGAGCTCGGCCGGATAGCTCGCCATGGTGCGGAGCGCGCGCGCCCACTCGCCGGGGTAGCGCTGGACCTTCTGCGGGTTGCCGGCGTTCGGGAAGACCCAGGTCACGAAGTCACCGACCACGAGCGCCTTCTTCTCCGGGACCCAGGCCCACAGATGGTCGTCGGTCTCGCCGCGGTCGTGGAAGAGATGGAAGGTCAGCTCCCCCACCCGGACGCTCATGCGGTCGTCGAAGGTCACGTCCGGGCGCACCCAGTCCTTCGGACCGAAGCGACCGTCGAGCGAGCCACCGAGCAGCACCTTGCCGAGCGTGCTGAACTGCCGCTCGTTGATGATCCGGTTGTAGCCGTTGGTCGATTGGTAGCGGTCGAAGCGCGCGATCACGCCGCGATGCCCGATGAAGCGCGGATCCCGATCGCCCCGCGAGCGGGCCTCGTCGACGAACGCTCGAGCGCCGCCGATGTGGTCGATGTGGCCGTGGGTGTAGGCGACCGTGTGGACCGGCGCGTCGGACCAGGTGCGGATGCCTCTGAGGATCCCCTGGTTCATCGGCTCGAGGCTGGTGTCGAAGGCGACGAGTCCGTCTCCCGTGTCGAAGACCACCACGTGCGAGAAGGCCTCGACCATCGCGATGCCCTCGGTGATCGGCGCCAGCTGCATGCTCACGCGGTTCACCGAGAAGGGGCCTTCATAGAGGTTCTCATCGATGAAGCGAGCGGACAGATCGAGCAGGGTCTTCATGGCGCGTTCTCCTCCGGGACGCCTCCGCGACCCATGAGAGATTTACGCAATATTCTCTCACCGTGTCAACGCGGGACGACAGAACCACTGGAAACATCAATGGTTTCGAGCCCGCGGTGCGCTCCACGGACGTTCCTTGCTCGACATTGCCATGGCACCGGCCTATCCCGGACGTGGCGACGATGAAGCTCTCCACGGAAGCGCTCCTGGCCCAGCTCGCTCGCGAGGATCGCGGGGACGACGCCGTCCTCGCCGCCGCCCGCGACGTCTTTCTCGAGTTCGGGATCCGCCGCTCGCGAATGGGTGACATCGCCGAACGCGCGTCGATGAGCCCCGCAACCCTCTACCGCCGGTATGCCGGCAAGGAGGAGCTCGCGACGGCCGTCCTGGCCAACGCCATCACGAGCCTACTCACGGATCTCGACAGCACGGTCAGCAAAGACGGCCCGGCCGACGAGCAGCTCAGCAACGCGATCGTCCGAGTCCTGCTGCGCGTGCGCGACGCCCCGCTGCTCACCCGACTGCTCGAGACCGATCCCGAGCTCGTGCTCCCCCTGATCACGGTGCGTGGGGAGACCCTGATGATGCTCGGCACCAACTTCATCACCGGTCACCTGCGCCGACTCATGGCCGACGGACTCATCGCGGAGCTCGATCCGGCACCGGTCGCCGAAGTGCTCACCCGCTTCGTCCACTCGCTCTTCTTGACCCGCGCGTCGTCGCTCCCGCTCGACGACGAGAAGGCGACCCGCCGCATGGTGCGGGCCATCGTGCGGCGCCTCGTCCCACCCACCTGAGCGAAGGGAAGCTGCGCCTCGATCCGGGCGTAGCGAAGGGCATGACCGAAACCATGTTCGAGCTGAGCCAAGGCGCCCACGAAGACGGCAGCCCGGGAAGCGTGGTCCGGTTCCACGGAGACACGGTGACCCTCGAGGTCCGCCACTGCGACGACTACGACGCCGCGCTCGAAGGCGAAGGCGAGCTCGGCCGCTGGGTCGGCGACGCGCTCGCCCAGGCACTCTCCAAGGGCTCGCCGACCACCGTCGAGGTCCAGATCCGGCCGGACTACTCCGGCGAGCTCTTCCGCGGGTGGCTGGCCGACCTGCTCACCGAGAAGCTCCCGAGCAGCGTGCGGTCCCTCGCCTGGGGCGTCCTCGACGGGTTCCGCCACTCCCCGAGCTCCTCGCTGGGCTTCTGCTTCGTGGAGCTCCCCGACTGCAGCGCGCTCTTCTCGAAGCTCGATCTCGAGACCTTGCGCCTCCAGGGCGAATGGCACGAAGAGAACGCCGAGCTGAGTACCGAGGGTGTGCGTCACCTCGGCCTCGCCGCGCTGAGCGTCGACGCCCTCGAAGCCCTGGACGAGCTCGACCTCGATGGCATCGCGCACCTCGAGCTCTGGCTCTACGACCACGAGAACGAGGGCGCCGACCTGCTCGGCATCGACGACCTGGACTCGTTGCTCGCGCGAGAGCTCCCCGCGCTCCGTGCGCTGACCATTCACGGCTGCGAGTTCGGTCCCGAGCTCATCGAAGCGCTCCCCGAAGCGGGCTTCTTCGAGCACCTGGAGTCGTTGAGCCTGCTCGGCGCGACGATCGAGGGCTCGTTCCTCGACGAGTCGTGCGCGGAAGCGCTGCTCTCCGAAGCGTTCGCCGAGGTGGCGACGATCGACGTCAGCGGCTCGTTCAGCACCCCCGGTCGGGAACCGACCCCGCTCTTGGAACGACTCGTCGAAGAGTCGGGCGGTCGGATCCGCGGCTGAGCGCTCAGCCTTGCGCTCGGACGCTTCGTCCTCACTCTGCGCCGCCAGATGAGGGTCGGCGCGCTGACATCGGAGGCGATTCACCGGATCCGCTACACCAACGCTGGGAGGGGCGGTCGGACGGTGTCGTCCGTCTTGCCGGTTCTCGTGGGCGAAGCGGAAGGGCTGCCATCGGACCTCGACGCGCTGGTGATCACGAGCGACCTCCAGGGTGTCGTGCCCTCCTGGATTCACGACGGCGCCAACGTGCTGCTCGGAGTCCACCTGGTGGACCAGCTGCTCGAGCTGAGCGAACGGGGAGCGCTCCCCTACCCCGAACGCACCGGCGTGATCCTCGCAGGCGATCTCTACTCGGCTCCCGCCGGAAACGTGCGTGGCGCGTCTGGCGACGTGCGCGAGGTGTGGACCGCTTTCGCCGCTGCCTACCGGTGGGTCGCCGGGGTGCAGGGGAACCACGACCGCTTCGGATCGAAGCGCGACCGCGAGCGCCTCGAGGCCACCGAAGGCGTGCATCTGCTCGATGGGGAGGTCGAAGCGCTCGACGGTCTGTCGATCGGCGGCGTCGGGGAGATCATGGGCAACGCGAAGAAGCCGGGGCGGAAGTCGGTCTCGGAGTTCCTCACGCTCCTCGAGCTCGTCGTGGACGAGGCGCCGGACCTACTGGTGCTCCATCAGGGACCGGACGGCGCGAAGCGCCAGTCGGGAGACCTCGACGTCCGGGAGCGAACCGACGGATTCGAAGGCCTGGTCGTGTGCGGTCACGTCCACTGGGAGGACCCACTCCACGAACCAGCCGAAGGGCCGCAGGTGCTCAACGTGGACAGCCGGGTGGTGGTGCTGCAGCGACCTGATTGAAGGTCAGGTCCGAGCGATCGAGCTCCGCTGAGCGGCCGGGCCCATGCGCCACGCGACGAACGCGAGAGCCGCGCCGACCGCCAGCTCGACGGACGCCGCCGCGACCAACGAGCCCACGGGGAGGCCGTCGACCGACATCGCCACGAGCCGCGAAAGCCCGTAGGCGAGGAAGAGGACCGCGCCCGCGGGGGCAGCCAGGGCGATGTGTCGAGGGCGGAGCGTCGCGAAGCCGAGCAGGCCGGCGAAGCCGAGCAGCGCGCCGGCCTGCGCTCGCATGTCGGAGAGGAGGGTCGGGTCATCGGGGATCGCCACGCCCATGCTCGCCTGGTAGGCGATGGGGTCGGCGAAGATCCAGAGGCCGACCGCCAACAGGATCAGGGCTGCGGCCCCCACCAGGAGGCGAGCCAGAGGAGGGATGGGGGAGCCGATGTGGGTGCGATGATGCACGGCAGCTTCTTCTTTCTGGGTCGCCAGTCGACCCGAGAGAGACCATGCATCCGTTTTCTTGTGCAAAACACGAGTGTGTTCGCTCGGGGACCGTGCGAATATGCACGCCGTGCCGAACTGGGATGACCTGCGCTACGTGCTGGCGCTCTTCCGGACCGGGAGCCTGACCGCGGCGGCGAAGGAGCTCGACGTCGTCCGCACCACGGTCGGTCGCCGCATTCGAGCCCTCGAGCGATCGATGGGCGTGGGCCTCTTCACCGAGACTCCGTCGGGGCTCGTCCCGACGGCCGCAGGCGAAGAGCTCGCGCGCTCGGCGGAGACCCTCGAGGCCGAGGTCCTCGGAGTCACCGCTCGCTTGGCCGGACGGGACGCGGAGCTCCTCGGGACGCTGCGCGTCTCGACCACCGACTTTCTCTTCGAGTGCTTCGCCGACGTCTTCGCCTCGTTCATGGAGGTCCACCCCGGCATCGAGCTCTCCGTGCTCTCCACCGACGAAGAGGTCTCGCTCCGACGGCGGGAAGCCGACGTCGCGATTCGAATGCGGGACACACCGCCCGAGGCGCTGATCGGTCGTAAGCTCGGCGACGTCGCCTTCCCCATCTACGGCGCGCCATCGCTCGTCGATCGCGTGGGCCGCGACGCACCGCTCCATGCGTTCCCGTGGCTGCGCTTCGACGCGCGCGATGACGGCCGAGGCCTCGAGCCCTGGTACCGGAAGGTGGCGGACGGAGCACCCATCGCGATGGGGTTCGACTCGTACCAGGTCATGCGCCGAGCCCTCGTCGCGGGCATCGGCGTCCACTTCCTCGCGCGCTTCGATGCGGAGCGCCTCGACGTGGTGCCCCTCGGCGACGAAGCGCCGTCGAGGAGCCTGTGGACGCTCACGATCCCAGAGCTGCGCACCAACAGCCGAGTGCGCGCGTTCCTCGAGCACTTCGACGCCGCCGTGCGCCCACGGTTGAAGGGGTGATCGCTCGACGGATCGTGGAGTACGCTCTGGGCATGAGTCGACCTGCGATGCCCGACGCGCTTGCCGAGCTTCTGTCTGCCGATTGGGGGGAGATCGACTTTCAGCCCCGGACGGAGTTCATGTCTCCCGACGAGGCGAGCGAATGTCTCGTCGCGTGGCAGCACCGAGAGGACTTCGACTCTTCTCCCTTCCTCGTGTTCGGTGCCGACGGGTCCGGTGGCTTGGCTGCGATCTGGCGGGTCGACCCCGCAGGAGCACTACTCGACCAACCCATCGTGCAGCTGGACGTCGAACACGAGGACTACGTGGTCGCGGTCGACTTCTCGGAGTTCCTGTGGCTGGTCGCAGCGGGCATCGGTCCCTTCGAGGCCAACGACGACTACGCCCACCCACCGTCGCCGGCGATCCAAGCGCTCGCCCAGAAGCATGCGCCCAACGTGACCCGTCGTGGGTTCGAGATCGTCGAGCACGCTCAGGCCGTGCATCAGCTGCCGTAGCTGAACGAGTCGGCACGGGGCCGAACGTCGATCAGGTCATGCTCCCAGGTCGCAGCAGACTTCGCCCACCGGCTGCCAACAACGCGCGCTTGTAGTCCATCGAGCGTGTCGGCGGACAGGCTCGGACCGCGGCGAGGAACTCCTCCGGCGGGCGATAGTGATGTGAATCGATGGTGTGGAGGATGAGCGACGGCGCGACGTAGAGGACGTCGCCCGACGGAACGAAGAGGTTCACCAGGCCGATCCGGATCGTGTGGCCCCGGAAGAGGATCGTCGACGGTCCACCGGTGTACGCGCAGAGGTCGCAGCGATGGTAGCCCGCGTAGGTCCACGGTGGGTGCCACGGGTCGACCAAGAGCTCGCAGAGTCGCTCGAAGTCGTCCTTGGAGGTCGGCCCGGTGTCGAAGGGCTGATCCGAGTCGAGCCAACCCACGGCGCGGAGCGAGCTGGAGTCGGCGACGGGGAAGAAGTCGATCGGGCCGAGGTCGGGATACCAGGTCATCGGGGGACGGGAAGTGTAGCGCAGTGACCGCGCGCGTTGTGACGACACCGCCTGAGCGAGCATGTAGCTTCGCGGCATGTCGAGACCAGGGTCCGTGCACCCGATCGTCGTGCTCGCCCGGTCGCTGGCGGTGCTCGCGCTCATGGCCTCCTTGCCAGCGGCCGGCGTTGCCGTGTTCGTGTTCGGAGCAGACCGGAACGCCGCGGGCGACTCCGTCACGCTCGTCTTCTTCGGCGGGCTGCTGCTCCTACTGAGCACCCCGTGGTGGCGGGTGGGAGCGCCACGCTCGCGGGCCGCGCGGCTACGAGAGATGGTCTTGCTCTGGTGCGTCGTGAGTTTCTCGATCCACCTCACCTGGGAGCTGGGGTGGCTGCTCTTGCGGGACACCATCCGCGAGTCGCCCGACGCCGTGTGGTCCTATGCCTGGTGGGCGTACATCGACGGCGGCGACGCCCGCTACGCGACCAACGACTCCACCCTCGTGGCCATGGAGATGCTCTCGGTCGCCAATGGCGTCGCCGGCGCGACCGCTCTCCTCTTCCGCCAAGCGCGCCCGAGAGCGATCGTGCCCACGCTGGTGCTGATGGCCACGGCGGTGGTGCACCTCTACAGCACGTTCCTCTACTTCGCGACGGAGGTGCTGGATGGCTATCCGAACGTGGACACGACCAGCGGCGTCGACCTCGTCATCAAGTTCTGGCTGCTCAACGGCGTGTGGCTGGTCATGCCGTTCTGCGTGCTCGCCTGGGGCCGCAAGCAGCTGCGTGAGGGGGCATCGACGAGCGCCGACCGCGCCTGAGAGCGTCACACCCACGGGGTACGTTCACCCCATGATTGACGGGGGAACGTCGAATCGCTCGGGGGACGAAGTCGTTGCCGAGCTCGTTCAACTCAGCGCTCGAATCGATGCGGCCATCCAACGGCAGCTCGCGCTGATCCGCGAGGTGCACGCGAGGGATCTCTGGTTCTCCTGGGGCCTTCGAACCTGTGCGGAGTGGCTGGGGTGGCGGCTGGGTCTGAGTCCCGGCGCCGCGCGCGAGCGGCTGCGGGTGGCACTCGCCCTCGGAGAGCTACCGAGGATCGACCAAGCGCTGGGCGAGGGTCGCGTTTCGTTCTCGAAGGTGCGTGCGATGACGCGCGTCGCGACGCCCGAGAACGAGAGCGACCTCTTGATGCTGGCGAGGAACGCCACGGCCGCTCAACTCGAGAAGATCTGTCGCGGCATGCGGCAGGTCGCCGCGAACGAAGGCGTGATGGACTCGGCGCAGCGCTGGGACCCGCCGGACCGCGACGTGAGCGTGCGGGGCATGGCGGATGGGACAGCTCGGCTCACGATGATCGTGGCGCAGGACGAAGCCGCGCAGCTGCTGGCGGTCCTCGATCGAGTGCGTGCAGCGCTGCGGGAGGAAGCGGGCGCGAACGCGACCCCCGCACGGGCGGATGCGCTGGTGCGGATGGTCATGCTCGCGGACGAAGCGCTGAAGAGCGAGCCCGCGGCTGACACCGACGACACCGACGAGAGCCGACAACCGAACGCCGAGAGCCGACAACCGAACGCCGACGCCGAGAGCCGACAACCGAGCGCCGACGCCGAGAGCCGACAACCGAACGCCGACGCCGAGAGCCGACAACCGAGCGCCGACGCCGAGAGCCGACAACCGAGCGCCGACGCCGAGAGCCGACAACCGATCGCCGACGCCGAGAGCCGACAACCGAACGCCGACCCCGAGAGCCGCCCCCGACCACGAACCCGAACACGCACCGGCGCCGACCACGCCATGATCGCCCTCCACCTCCAACCCGAGGTCCTCGCCGACGACTTCTGCGCCCTCCTCGACGACGGCTCACGCGTTCCCGCGGAGACGTTCCGCCGCGTCGCCTGCGATTGCGCCATCACCGCGACCCTCGACGACACCGATGGGACCCCGCTCGACGCGGGCCGCAAGACCCGTTCGATCTCCCCCTCGCTACGCCGCGCCCTCGACCGTCGAGACCGAGGCTGCCGCTTCCCCGGCTGCCACTGCACCCGCTTCGTCGACGCGCACCACGTCGAGCACTGGGCCCACGGCGGCGAGACCAAGCTCGACAACCTCGTCACCCTCTGCCCCTTCCATCACCGCCTCGTTCACGAAGGCGGCTTCACCGTCACGTGGAACGACGGTGCCCCGGTCTTCCGCAACGCGAACGGCCGGCGCATCCCCAACGTTCCCGCGGAGACGCCGAGCGACGGACCGCTCGACGAAACCACCGGACCGCTGGCCACCGACGACGACGTCGACGCCAACCAGTTCTGGTACCAGCGGAGACCGAGCTACGGAATGATCGTGAGCGAGATGATGCAGTAGCCGCTTCGGAGGCCGCCCAATCTCGAGAGCAACCTACGTGTCGAGTTCGGCGACCCGGCGGAAGGCGTCTCCCAGCTCCTCGCAGAGTGGGCCCTCGCATGCCTCCTTCGTCAGACGCATGAACAGGCCACGCATCCGAAGAGGCTCCCGTTCCCAGCGCTCGAGAAGGCGACCGAAGTCCGCGGTCGCGCCGGAGCGATCGCCCGTGCGCAACTTGCAGTAGGCCTGACCCTCCAGGATGACGTCGAGGCGCCAGTCCTGATGGCCCTGAAAGGTCTGCAACGGGACGGCCTCGTACGCCGCGAGCGCCTCACTCCAGCGCTCCCGATCATGGAGGCAATACGCGCGATAGAGCCGCGCGAAGCCGTGGTCAGGTCGGAGCTCGAGCGTGTGCTCCAACCACTGTTCGGCCTCTTCTTTCGAGCCGAAGTAGTAGTGCCAGAGTCCGAGCGAGTACGGCACCTGCGGGTCGCTCTGCTCGAGCTCCCACGCTCGAAGGAGCCAGCGCCACGCCTTCGCAGCCATGCGCTCCCACTTCTCCCCATCCCCGAGCCTCGCTGCGTACTTCATCGAGATCCCGCGCGAATGCCACAGCAGATAGTCGTTGGGGTCGATTCGGATCGCCGCAAGGTAGACCCGGTCGACCACCTCGGGAGCGAAGCCGTAGTCGAATTCCAGCTCGATGGCGAGACGCCGAAGCCGCTCCTGAGCAGGAACGTCGATGTGCGCAGTGCGGCCGAGATAGTCGTCGAGATCCATCCGCACGGCAATCGCGGCGCGCTCCGACCCGTACCCCGCAGCCTTCAGCCAAGCGTCGAGCTCGGCGTGGGGATCGATGGAAGGAACGAGGTCGGCGTCCAGCCGGCCACGGAGTTTCGCCCGATCGCGCGCGTCGATGCGCCCCGTCAGTACCGCCGAGCGACCCATCGTGTCTTCCTTCCGGCCCCCATCTGCGCGCGCACCCTAGCCACGGTCGGTGAGCTGTCACCTTCAGCGCTGCGCGGGCGACCGCACTCAATGGAAGACGATGTCGACCATCAGGTTCGACGGCGGGAGGTCGAGGCACTCACGGCAAGATGAGGTTCCGCGATTGATCAGCCGGTTTCTGATCGTCGCCATCCGACCATCCGGGAGGGTGACCGTGGTCGTCGCCCCGGGCTCGATTCGCTCCTCGCCGACGATGAGCGCGTACACAGTGGTGCCAAAGAAGCACTGGCCGTCCACCGACGGCTCGCGGCAAGCCTCGACCAGCTCCGCGTCCACACCCGCCACGGAGTCTACGGCGCTCGGTGCGACGAAGGATGACCTGCCCGTGTAGAATACGGGCTCGCCATCTCGGCTGACCAGATAGCTGCCACCAACGCCGCCCTCGATCATCACCTCGTCCCCTGCCTCGAGGGCGGGGATGGCCGGCAGCGACCGGAAGACCCCACCATCGCCGCTGTCGAGCATCGACACGCGAACCGCATCGCGTCCCACGGCCGTGACCATCGCCGCGCCAGCTGGGCTCTCCGTCGTGGTGGTCGGATAGAGATCGTAGAACGACTCATCCAAACAAGGCGGGGCCCTATCAGGACACTCTTCGCAGCCAACGAGACCCAGCAACACCAACGACAGCGCCCCGATGAGGAGGTAACCCATCCGACCGTCAATCATGGAAGAGGGCATAGCAGACCCGATCGGCCAACGCCCTCATCCACGCACCGAGACGACAGCTTGCATACGGTCCTCATGGATCCATTGGAAAGCCGAGGCCGATGGCTTCATGCAGCTCGTCCAGCCGTCGGCGGCTCTCTGGATCGCTCAGCTGCTGCGACGCGAGTCCGTGGACTCGCTGCAAGAGCTCGAAGGCGGGATCCTCCGGTCTCGGGGACCAGACTTCACGCGTGATCGTCTCGGACTCTCCTCGGGCGATCAGGGTCACGTTCATCCCGTCGAGGCCTGCCGTCGCCGCTGGCTGAGGAAGACGGAGTCCCATCTCGATCAACGGCAGCGCGCCCGGAGCGTCGACGCTCTCGGCATGGGGCACCTCGGGGGGAACCGTCGGCTCTTTGGGCTTCCCGGACCCACGAAGCGCCACTCTCCGAGCCCTGGGGCGCAGCCATGGCGGCAGGTTGAACCGCCGCAGCCAGATGCTGGTGCCGAGGGACGCGAGCTGGAGGCGCGACGTCTCCGCGTCCGACCACAGACGGATGACGACCTCGGGGGAGAAGGAGGGTCGACACACGAGCTCCAGCGCGTGCTGGGACCTAGACCACGACTCGGGTGGCTTCGGCAGGAGCGCCGCGACGTAGGCTCCGTAGTCTTCGTCCGAGACGAGCTCGATGCCCACACCCACGGCCGAGAGGCGATCCGTCACAGCCGACGCGTCGGCAGCAGCAACGTCACCAACGAGGCAAACCGGCCACGAGCCGAGGTGCGTCCGTAGCTCGGCGGGAGGGACGGTGGCCAAGCGCGGAAACTCTCTCCGCAAAGCTCCGAGCTGAGCGGCCGTGGGAGGTCCGTTCAACACCAGTCGGACGGGGAATCGATCGCTCACGGCAGGAGGCTCGGCGAGCTGGGGGTCGGGAGCAAGGTCAACCGGAGAACGGCACGCCGTGTTTCGTCGCGGCGGCTTCGAGCGCCGGGTCCACGATGCTGCCCACGAAGGTGGAGGCGACGATCACTCCGCGACTCCCGGCTCTTCCACCGCCGCATCGCCAGGATCCGTCGCCCAGCGCACCACGGGGCCGAAGACCTTGCCCATGCCGGCGCTGGCGCCGGCGGCGATCCGATACAGACAAGGCACCAGGATCAGCGTGAGCACGGTCGCGAAGCTGAGGCCCCAGGCGATGGCGGTGGCCATCGGCGAGAGCAGCGGCGCGGCTTCGCCGGCGAGAGCGAGCGGAAACAAGCCCGCGACGGTGGTGATGCTGGTGAGGAAGATCGGGCGGAGGCGCAGCTTGCTGGCGGTGACGATGGCTTCGTCGAGCTCCATGCCCTGGCGCCTTCGCTGGTTGATGAAGTCGACGAGCACGAGGGAGTCGTTGACGACGATGCCCGCCAGGCCGACGACGCCGATCAAGGCGATCAGACCGATCGGCGCGCCGCTCACGAAGAAGCCGATGACGACGCCGATGAAGCTCAGCGGGATCGCGGCCATGACGACGAGCGGCTGGATCAGGCTGCGGAACTGCGTCGCGAGAATGGTGTAGACGAGGAGCAGGGCGATGATGAAGGCGTTCGCCAGCGACTCGAGGCTCTCGTTGGTGCGCTCGTACTCGCCGCCGAGCTCGAAGCGGACGTCCGGGTTCGCGGCCATCAGCGGCTCGAGCCTCTCCAGCAAGCGGCGGTTCACCTCGGCGCTGGTCTCGCCGTCGTCGATCTGGCTGGTGACCTTCACGACGCGCTCGCGGTCGCGATGGCGAATCACCGCCGGGCCGCGGCCGGGAACGATGGTGGCGATGTCACCGAGCCGCACGCTCGACCCATCGGGCGTGACCAAGGTCAGCGACTCGAGCTTGCTCGCGTCGGCGCGCGCCTCGTCGTCGAGGCGCACGACGAGCTCGATCTCCTCGTCCCCATCGCGAAGCGTCGCCACCGGGAACGCGCCGAAGGCGTTGCGGAGCCAGAGCGCGACCTGCGGCGGGGTCAGCAGGTGCATGGCCGCGCGCTCCTCGTCGACCTCGACCTGCATCTCGCGCTTGCCGAGCTCGAAGTCGATCGCGACGTTCCGCGCGCCCGGCGTCTGTCGCACCTCGTCGGCCACCGTGCGGCCGAGCTCGGTGATCTGACCGAGGTCGTCGCCGAAGATCCGCACCGCGACCGGCGCACCGCGCGGCGGGCCCGGTCGGTACTCGATGACCTCCAGGCTCACCGGGCCGACGATGTCGTCCATCGCGCCGCTCGCGCGCTCGAGCAGCTGAGTACCGCTCCGCAGGCTCTCCCGCAGGTCCTGCGGCTTCATGTAGACGGTGACCATCCCGACGTGGTCGCCGCGGTCGACGCCCATCGCGGTTCGGGTCAGCCCCCGCGCGGCCACGATCGCTTCGACGTTCGGGTCCGCGTACGCGAGCAAGCGCTGTTCGACCTCGCGGAGCACCTCGTCGGTCTCCGCCTTGGTGGCGTCGGTCGGGAGCTGGATGCGCACGTCGAACATGTCGACGTCGCCATCGGTGAAGAGCACCACGTCCTTGGTCGCGTACGCCGCGTAGACGAGCCCGCTGGCGAGCACGTAGGCGCTGAAGACCACGAGCTTCCGGCGCTTCAACGCGCCCTTCAGCCAGCGCTCGTAGACCTCGCCGACCCGCTCGCCGATGCGCTCCCAGCGAGTCTTCGGCCGCTCGCTGCTCTGACGCCGCTTCACCTTGCCGAAGTCCGCCATGTGGCTCGGCAGGATGAAGAAGGCCTCGATCAGCGAGGCCACCAGCGACGCGATCACGACCTTCGGGATGATCGCGAAGAACTTCCCGAGCACGCCCGTCATCAGCAGCAGCGGCAGGAACGCGGCCAGCGTGGTCATGGTCGAGCTCACCACCGGCCAGAAGACCTCAGCGGTGCCGATCACCGCGGCCTCGCGCCGCGGCTTCCCCTCCTCCATGTGCCGGTAGACGTTCTCGATGATGATGATCGCGTCGTCGACCACGATGCCGAGGCAGAGGATCAGCGCGAGCAGCGAGATCACGTTGATGGTGATCCCCATCCAGTGCATCGCGATCAGCGCACCCGCGAGCGCGACCGGCAGACCGAGCGCCGCCATCGTCGCGTTGCGGCCACCGACGAAGAACCAGAGCAGCACGAGCACCAGCACGAGACCGGTCGCGGCGTTGCCGTAGAGCGAGCCGAGCGAACGGCGGACCTCGTGGGCCACGTCGCCGAAGATCTCGGCGCTGACTCCGTCCGGCAGCTCCATGCCGTCGACGACCGCGTGCACGTCCTCGCTGATCGTCAGGCTGTCCGCGATGGTCTCCTTGCGGACCAGGAGCAAGATCCCCGGTTCACCTTGGATGCGCCCCGTGAGCCGAGCCGGCGCGAACCCATCGCTCACCTCGGCCACGTCGCCCACGCGCACGGCGCCGCCGGTCGGGTCCGGGCGGATCACCACGTCGCGGATGTCGTCGGCGTCCCCCACCTGCGTCATGCCGCGTACGAGCCGCGCGTCGCGATCGCCGACGCTGCCGGCGGGCACGTTCGCGGCCCGCATGCGGAGCGCGTCGGCCACCGCGGTCAGCGGCAGCCGATGCGCGGCGAGCCGGGTCGGGTCCACGTCGACGGTCACCCGCCGTTCACGAATGCCGTTGCGACCGACGCCGCTGACGCCTTCGACCTTCTCGACCTTGTCCGCGAGGTCGTTGCCCACCCGCCGCAACACGAGCTCGGGCACCTCACCGCGCACGGCGATGGCGAGGGTCGGCACGTTCACCGAGAAGCGGCGCGTGGTGGGCGGCTCGACGCCCTCGGGCAGATCGTTGACGCCCGCGACCTCGGCCTGGACCTCGAGCACCTTCCGGTCCTGGTCGGTGACGCTCGGCTCGAACTGGATGAAGAGGAAGCCCACGCCCTCCTGAGCCACCCCCCAGAGCTCGGCGATCTCGTCGACGTCGGCGACCGCGCTCTCGAGCGGCGTGATCACCAGCTGCTCGACCTCTTCGGCGGACGCGCCGGGGTAGACCGCCATCACGCGCGCCCAGCCGGTGGGCACGGCGGGGATGGACTCGCGGGTCATCTCCTGGAGCGTCACCGCGCCCACGATCACCAGCGAGACCCCGAGCAGGTTCACCAGGACCGAGCTGCGAACGGCGAAGCGGGCGAGCGCCTTGGCCATGACCCACCGAGGGCGCTCAGCGCGCCTCGGCCTCCGCCGGTAGCGCCTCTCGATCGACCGCCGCGGTGGGCTCCTCCTCGGCGGCCTCGTCATCGGGAACGATCGTGACCTGGCCCTCGTGGACCACCCGATCGAGCCCGGCGACGATCACGCGCTCACCGACCTCGAGGCCCTCGCGGATCACCGCGCGGCCGTTGTCGCGGCGGTCGACCACCACGCCGCGCCGGTGCGCCTCGTTCTCGCCGTCGACGACGAACACGTGCGGCTCGCCGTAGCGTTCGAAGAGCGCGTCGTCGGGGATGACCAGCGCTGGCACCGGTTCGCCGGTGCGCACGGACACCAGACCCGTCAGCCCCGGTCGCAGCCGATGGTCCGGATCCTCGATGTGCACCACGACCGGCAGCCGGCGCGTGCGCGGATCGACCACCTCACCGACGCGGACCACCTGCGCGGCGAAGGTCTCGCCCGGCCGCGCGTGCGCTTCCAGGCTCGCCTCCGCGCCGACCGGGACGTCCAGGGCGCGGCGCGGATCGAGGAGCACCCGCGCTTCGAGGCCCGAGGTATCCACGAGCTGCAGGAGCGGCGACCCCGGCGTGGCGAGCTCGCCGACTTCGACCAGCGTCTCCACGACCGTGCCGTCGAAGGGCGCGCGAACCACGGCCTCGGTGAGCCCACGGCGGGTCAGCGCGGTCTGCGCCTGCGCGGACTCGAGCGCGGTCTGCGCGAGCCGCACGCCGTCCTGCGCGTCGTCGAGCCGCTGCTGCGGGAGGCTGCCACCCTCCACGAGCTGGCGCGCCAGGTCGCGCTGCCGCTCCGCCTGCGCCAGCGCGGCCTCCGCCTGCGACACCCCGGTCCGCGCGGCCTGCAGCGCGGTGGCGGCGCGGCCGACGTCGAGCCGAACCAACACCGCGCCGGCTTCGACCGTCTGGCCCGCCTCCGCGCCGATGGCGACCACTCGCCCGGGCGCCTCGGCGCGGATCAGCGCGGAGCGGATCGCTTCGATCTCGGCGGTGCCCGACGCGCTCGAGGCGAGCATCTCCTGGCTGACGGTCGCGACGTGCACCGGTGGCGGCGGTGCCGGCGCCTCTTCGGCCACCGGCTCCTCGCAGCCCGCGATGAGCACGACGAGTCCGGCCGCGGCAATGGCGGCGAGAGAGCAGCCGACGGCGGGCTCGCGGGTCACCCCCCAACGTTGGCGGCACCCCGACCGGGTGGCAACTCGCCGCGCCCACGAAGGGGGATTCGCCGCATGGCCCCGTAGAGTACGCACATGCGGTGGAGCGAGCGCATCCAGGTCGGGCTGGCCATCGGCGGCATGATCGCCTGTGTGGCCTACACGATCTGGTCGATGATCGTGGAGACCCAGGTCGGGGGCTTCGTGATCCAGATGCAGGCCTGGGGCGACGACGGCAGATACGGCGTCAACTACACCTGGGTGCTGACCCTCTTCATCACGCTGGGTCTCCTCGGCGCGCCGCTCGCGACCCTCGCGCTCGTTCGCTCCGCGCTCGTGGGAACCCGCCCACCGACGACGCTGCGAGCCACGGCCAACGCACGGCGCCGAGCGATTCTGGTCCCCTCCTTGGTCGTCTTCGGGGTCAGCGTTGGGCTCGCCCTCTTCCTGGTGGTCGAGGGCCGCGCAGCCGCGGAGGCGCTCGGCTGGTTCACCAAGCTGGCGCTCTTCGCGGTGCCGGTCGCACTGCTCTCCTGGGTGGCCGTCGTCGAGGGGCTCGCCCCCGCCGGCTGGCATCAAGGCTTGGTCACCGACCGGACCATGTCCGCCGTCTCGGACGCGGAGACGACCTACTATCTCCGTGTCGCGGGCCGGCACCACACGGTCTCGGTCGACGACTACCAGCGCGTGCCGGACGGAACGCGGGTCGGTGTGCTCCACACGGGCGGATTGCTCCGGCTCACGATCGAGCTCCACACCGACTTGGCCGAGCTCGGCGGACCGCCCACCGAGTTCTGATCCTAGACCCGCTAGCGCAGTCGCTCGATGGCGCTCGCGAACGCGCCGCCGGTCGATCGCGGGACCCGCACCCAACCGAGGGCGTCGGTGCGGACTCGATAGATCACCCGCGGGCCCTCGCCGACGCGGACGAGCTCGAGGGTGTCGAGCCGCTCTCCCTCCGCGTCGAAGAAGACCATCGTGCCGAGCGCCTCGCCACCGGGCTCGGCCCCCGCGTCTGCACGGAGGTTGCGGCGCGCGCCCATCAGCCGATCGAACGCGGGCGCCGGCACCTCGGGCGCGTCGGGGCTCACCCAGCGCCGCCGGTTCGGATCGTCGGCGAAGCGCTGCACCATCGTCAGCGTGTGGCCGTCGGGGAGCGTGAGCTCGGCACGGGCCAGGTCGGCCTCGTCGAAGTCGTGGAGCTCGCGGCGGATCAGCCGCACCTCCGCCTCCTCGAGCGCGCGGACCACCGGAGCTGCGATCAGGTGAACCACGTCGTCGCCACGGAGATAGCGATCGGAGCTCCCAGGCGGTGCGCCACCGAGCGCCCACTCGAGCGTGCGATCGGCGCAGCGCACGCGCAGACGCTCCTCGCCGAAGCCGTAGTCCACGGCCGAGTCCGGCTGGAACGAGCGGATCGCGTGCAGGCCGCTCACGTCGTCGAGCAGCTCGGCGGCCGGCCGACCACCGAGGAAACGCACCTCGCCCTCCCCCACGCCGACGGTGACGACGATGCCCCGGTCGGTCGGCTCGACGACGACCGAGTGAGGGCCCCGCAGCTCCACTCGCTGCGGCGCGCAATCGACCAACGCGACGCCCTCCGCGTCCGCAGGCCGCTCGGCCCGACGGCGAACGCCGATGGCCGCGAACACGGCGACCAGCGCGAGCACGAGATGGAGCTGGAGCGACTTCACGACTGGCGCCTCCGGGTGACGATCGCGAGCGCGAAGAACGGCAGCGGCACCCCGAAGATCGCCAGCAGGTACGCCACTCGGGCCTCGCCCGCGGCATGGTCGACCTCGAGCTCCGCGTCGCTGGTCGCGATCGGCGGAGCCACCCGTCCACCCGAACGCTCCGCGAGCCAGCCCAGGGTGTCGCGCACCAGCGTCGCGCCCGCCGGCCGTTCGAGCGACGAGTCCCCGAGCAGGTCCACGTCCCCGAACACGACCGCCCGGCCCTCGCCACCCCCCGCGCGAGCGATGCCGCGGGTCGCGACGACCACGGCCTGGGTCTCCACCGCCTCGTCCTCGCTGCGGCGGCCGTCACCGTCCACGTCGCGGAACGCGCGCTCCACTCGGAGCGGCGCCACCGCTCGCTCGTCGGCGCGCTCGAAGGCGATGGCGCCATCCACCCAGAGGGCGTCGCTCACGTTGGACGTGATCGGATGCGCGGCCGAGGCCCGGCTCCGGATCCGCGCGCGACCATCGATGCCGTGGAGCAGGCCCGCTCGCCCGCGAACACCGAGCGGCGCGAAGGCCGCCGCGACCGAAGGCTCCTCGACCGCCGCCAGCACGCGCCCGCCCTGCGCGACGAAGCGGCCGAGCGCCTCGAGCTCCGAGGTCTCGAGCGGCGCGCGCGGCGCGAAGAGCAGCACGAGCTCGTCGCCGGGCTCCGGCAGGCGACGCAGGTCCAGCGTTCGGAGCTCGTAGCCCGAGTGTTCCAGGAGCCGCGTGAGCGCCCGTGGCGTCGCTCGGAGCGACGGCTCGCCGTGCCCCTGCACGAAGTACGCGGGCCGCGGCGGCGCGAGCGCTTCACCGAGGGTCTGCAGGAAGGCCGCGTCGAGTCGCCGGAGCACGCGCCGCGCCATCGCGGGTCGGTCGCCGAAGACCAGCGGCGCACCCTCCGTTCCCCGTGGCGCGAGCACTAGCACCCCGGCCGCCTCGACGCCGTGGCGGCGAGCGAGCTCCGGTTGGCGAGCAGGGTCGACGCGTCGAACGATCAGGTGGTCGCTCTCGGCGCTCAGCTCATCGAGCCACGGCTCGAGCCGCGCGGCCACCGGGTCGCGAGGAGAGAAGAAGAGCAGCGCCTCGGTCGGGCCTTCCAAGCTGGCCACCGCCCTGCGCACGGCTTCACCCGGTGCGTCGAGGCGACCCAGGGAGAGATCGAGGCGGACGTCCGACTGGGTCGCGATGTCGTGGCTCGCGAGCGCGAGCACCAGCGCCGCCAGCATGGTGCCCACGCCGATCATGCGCCGCCGGTCCGAGCGGGTCATGGCGCCCATCGCCGTTCCTCCTGACCCGCGCTCGCGGCGACCAACGCCACGTAGGTGAGCCCGACCAGGAGCACGCCGTCGGAGAGATCGAGGATCCCTCGGCGGAAGGCGTCGTTGTGCGCCCACACCGGCGCCGCTTCGGCGAGGACTCCCCGCCAGCTCGGCCGGACTCGGTCGGCGACCATGGGCATGAGCTCGAGCGCCGCGAGCACGCAGCCACCGGCGATGGCGCCCGCGAGCGGGCGCCGGAAGAACGCGGTCCCAGCCAGACCGACGGCGAGGCCGAACGCACCCGAGAGCAGCCAGCCGACGCCACCGGCGGCCATGTGACCCACGCTGCCGTGCCCGCTCCACAGCACCAGCGCCGGAAGATGAGCGCACGCGACCACGCCGAGCGCAAGCGCGACGAGCCCCGCGCCGAAGCGACCCGCGATCCTCTGGTGGGCGCGGATGGGCGCCGTTCGCCAGAGCATGTCCGCCGGTGCCCCCATCACCACGAGGGTCAGCGCGAGCACCAGCCCGGCGGCCTCCATGACGTAGGCGCCGTGGTGGAAGAAGATCGCCAACGCGCGCTCGGACGTCCGGCGCTCGTCGACCGCGAAGGCGAGCAGGTGCAGGCCGTGCACGAGACCGAGCGTGCCCACGAACGCCCAGAGTGCGCCGGTGCGTCGGAGCGCGCCGAGCTCGCGGGCGGCGATGCGACGGCTCGCGCTCAACCGGCCACCTCGCCGAAGATCGCCTCGAGCTCGCTGAGCGTGCTGGTCGGTCGTTCGAGCGCGACCAGCTCGTGGCCGGCGGCGATCAGGGCGCGGCACACGGCCGCGCGGTCCGCGGCGTCGATGCGAAAGGTGGTGCCGTCCACCGTCTCGAAGCCATCGCGACCGACCACGTCGACCAGGATCCGTTCGGGCGTCGGGATCCCCGGGGCCGCTTCGACGCGCAGCTGGACCCGCTCGTCTTCGTCGGTGGCGGCGAAGTCGCGGACCAGGCGGCCCTCTTCGAGCACCAGGTAGCGGGTGGCGATCCGAGCGACCTCCGACAGCAGATGCGACGAGAGCACGAGCGTGAGCTCGAGCGACTGCAAGAGCTCGCGCAGCCCCAGGGTCTGCGCCGGGTCGAGGCCAGCCGCGGGCTCGTCGAGCAGGAGCACGCGCGGACCATGCACGATCGCCTGCGCCAACCCGACCCGCTGGCGCACGCCATGGGAGAGCGTGCCGATCCGGCGCTCGGCATACCGGCGGAGGTCGCACCGTTCGATCACACGCGCGGCGGCCTTCGGGTCGGCCCCTCGGAGCTCCGCCGCGTGGCGGAGGTAGGGAGCGACGTCCATGTCGTCGTGGAGCGGTGGGCGCTCGGGGAGAAAGCCGATCCGCGCCCGCCACGCCGGATCGGGATCGCTCGGCGCCGCGCCCGCGATGCGCACCTCACCTGCGCTCGGGTCGAGCACGCCGGCGAGGATGCGCAAGAGCGTGGTCTTGCCGGCGCCGTTGCGACCGAGCAGCGCCACGCGCTCCCCGTCGTCGACGGAGAAGCTCACCTGACGCAGCGCTGGCTGCGTCGCGTAGAAACGACTGACGCCCGCGACGTGAATCGCGGGCGCTCCCTTCGCCGAGGCCGGCACCGCGGGTGTCAGTCCCAGCTGATCAGCCGCATCGGCGCAGGCGCCGCACCGTCGTCGTCGTCCAGGACCGTGCCGATGACGATCCCGACGATCACCACGGCCACGACACCGAGCGCGGCCCAGAAGCGCCAGTCGCCCGATACCGGCTCGGCGCCCTCGAAGCTCTGACCGTCGAACACGACCGCGCCCTCGCCGGGCTCCTCGCCGCTCGACGGGGACACCGTGACGGTCTCGGTCTCGCCGACGTCCACCGAGACGACCTCGCTCCCGACCTCCTGGTCTTCGTGAACCAAGGTCACTTGGTGGGTGCCCCGGATCACGCGCACCGGCCGGGACGAATCCTCCAGGGTGTACCCATCGACCTGCACCTCGGCGCCGGCGGGGCCATCCGCGACGGAGACCTGGAGCTGGCCGCCCCGCTCCTCCATGTGGGTGCGGAGCTCGATCGCCGAATCGCGCAGCGGCGGCGGGGTCTGGGAGTCGGCGAGCATCGCCTGCACCTGCGCGTCGGCTTCCGGGTACTGACCCAGCTCGAAGAGGTTCAGCGCCAGGTTGTAGCGGACGGCGGGGGCCGCACGGATGGCCAGGACCGCCCGAAACGTGTCCACCGCTTCCTGATATCGACGGTGCTCGTGCTGGTCCACGCCCTCCCCGAAGAGCTGCCGAGCGCGCGCCACGGACTCCGGATCCTCCTGCGCGGACGCGAGGTGAGGGACGAGGAGGCTCATCGAGAGCAGGAGGAGATGACGACGCATGGCCCACCATCCTACAATGGCCCCCGAATGGGATCCCACTTCGATCCGGTGAAACCGTGAGCTTCACCGACCGCTACGACCTCCAGGTGCCGCTGGGGCGATCCCCGGCGGGGATCGTCTGGCAAGCCACGCGCAAGAAGGACGACCGCACCGTGGCCGTGGCCATCGCCGATGGCGAGGGTCTGATGGACGAAACCCTCTTCGGCCGCGTTCGTGAGCGATTCCGCAAGGATCTGAGCGCGCTGACGAAGGCCAAGAAGGGCCACTTGCCTCAGGTCCACGAGGTCGACGAGGACGACGCTGCCAACCCCTACGCGGCCATGGAGCTGGTCCCGGGCGAGAGCCTGGCCTCGCTGATGGACGACGATCTCGACCTGGAGACCATCGGCAAGGTGGTCGACGGAGTGCTGCGCGCGCTCGAGTCGTCGCATCGGGTTCGGGTGTTCCACGGCGACATCGAGCCGGGGAACGTGCTCTACGACGAGGCGAGCGGCGCCGTGAACCTGGTCGGGTTCGGGCTCAACCGCGCGCTCGCGAGCGCCGAGGGATGGGGCGAAGACGTCGAAGAGACCCTGACGCGCTCGGCGGTCCACCGCGCACCGGAGCTCGACAGAGGCGAGCTGCCGAGCGACGCGCGCGCCGATCTCTACGCCGTCGGTGCGCTACTCCACCAGATCCTGGCCGGTCAGCCGCCGAAGAAGGGTCGGTCCATCGGAGACGTCGCACCCGAGCTCGGGGCCTCGATGGTCAAGGTGGTCGACCGAGCGCTCGACCCGAGCGCTCAGGGCCGCTTCGCGAGCGCGTGGGCGATGCGCACCGCGCTGAACGCCGCCGTTCGAATGGTGGCGCGCGGTGAGAAGCCGCCGAGCAGGACGGGCGGCAAGAAGACGATCCCCGGAGGCATGAAGGCCCCTGACGTGCCTGCGGTGCCGAAGGTCCCGGCCAGCGTGCCGCCGCCGCCAGCCAGCAGCCGACCCAGTGCTCCACCGCCTCCGCCGAAGAGCAGTCGGCCCAGCGCGCCGCCGCCGCCTTCCAAGGTCAAACCCAGCACGCCGCCGCCGCCACCCAAGAGCTCCCCGGCGCCGAAGCCGAAGACCGCTCCGCCGCCTCCTCCCGAGCCGAAGAGCAAGGGTCCGGCGACGGTGCCCATCGCCGTGGCGCCGCCGCCCGACAACGACGACCACGCCCCGCTGACCGGCGCCGGGTCGCCCAGCTCGATCCCGCCCCCCGTCGTCGGTGTCGGTGTGGGCGTCCGCGAAGAGACGCAGTCGGTCGGTCTCGAAGACCTCACGCCGGCGGAGGTGCCCGAGGAGGCCACTCCGGCCGCGCGCACGAGCGTTCCGCCGCCCGTGCCGGCCGAAGCCACGGCGAGCGATGACGACGAGCTCGACCTGCCGCTCGCCGCGAGTCCCTCGTTCTTCCGTTCGCCCATCGGGCTCGCAGCGGTCGCGGTGATCGCGATCGGAGTCGGGTTGGCCATCGGTCGAGCGACCGCGCCGGAGCCGACCGCGGACGTCGGTCAGGTCGCCGCCGCGCCCGCTGCGGAGACCGAAGAGCCGGAAGCGGAACCCGAGGTCGAGGAGCCGGCCGAAGCGCCGGAAGCCGAAGAGCCGGTCGCCGAAGCGGAGCCCGAAGCAGAGCCCGCCGAAGCGCTGCCCGGTCCGGAGCCGCTGCGGATCGGTTCGCTGCCCGATGGCGTCTCGGCGACCGTCGCCGGCGCGCCTTACGACGCCGACAGCCCGCCGACGCTCACCCCCGACGGCCCCTCGGTACCGCTGGTCATCCAGCGCGACGAGCAGCGCGTTCGGCTCTCGCTCGCCCGCGACGCCGAGGGCAACCTCGACGTGTCGGTCGCCGAGTTCTCCGAGCCGCCGGAGCCCGAGGCTCCGCCGGTCGTGGCCGCGTCGCCGATGGCCCGCTCGCGTTCGACCCGCCGCCGGCGCTCGAGCACCACGATGATGACCAGCTCGGGCGGGAGCCTGATGCGGCCCGGCATCGCCTACGATCCAGGCTTCTGAGCGCTCGCTATTCGTCTTCGCCGAGCGGCTCTTCGCCGAGCATGTGCGCGCGGAGCTCGCCGCGGACGTGCACCGTCTGGCCGCTGAGCTCGGTGGAGATCTGCGTGTCGACGATGACCGGCCCGATGTCCGGGCAGTAGACGGTCTCGACGACCTGGCCCGTGCCGGAGGGCCCGGCCGTGACCGGCGCCGCCTCTCCCGCCTCGGCTTCCACCACCGACACGCAGCCGTCGAAGGTGCCCGCGCCGACCTCGACGTGCTCGGAGATCGACTGGACCCGCGCCTCGCGACCGCCCGTGGCCGGCCAGGTGGCGCCGACCTCGATGGGCCGCTTCAGGAGCCAGGTCCCCGAGGCGACTCGATAGATTCCCTCGGGCCGCAGCTCGTAGACGATCGCGTCCTGCGAGCTGCCGTTGTTCTCTACCGTCACCCGAGGCCCCTGGACCTCGACCACCCGCGAGATCCCCAGCGCGGAGAGATCGGTGCCTGTGTCGACGTCATACGTCCAGACGTTCCCGTCCTTCAGCGGATAGAGGCGGGCGGGGTCGATGGGGTCGTCCCCCTCGCCGGCATCCTGGGCACCGCCGCAGCCGATGAGAACGAGAAAGACACACGCGATGGAGGTTCGGATCAAAGGACGTACTTCCAGACGATGAAACAGAAGAAGAGGAGACAGCCGATCAGCACACCGATCTGTGCCGGATCCACCCTCGTGCGTTGCACGAGGTCGGAGGCAGATTCGGCCAGCGGCCCCCCCTCGGCGATGAGGGGCTCGGCGAGCGAACGAACCTCGGCGTAGTCGCCGCGATCGAATGCGGCCTGGAGCTGCGCGAGGCGGTCGTCCGAGCTCCCCTCGTCGGGAGAGGCGACTTGGTCCGCCCCTTCCGTGGGCTCATCGACCTCTTCGGTCGATGCGTCCTCATCAACGGACTCGGCGGGTTCGGGGTCCTTGGCCATCGGTCGCGGAGCCTAGCCCGCCGAGCGGGGTCGGTCATCCGCCAACGGTGGGCTTGCCTCCCAGCGGAGGGGCCGGTAGAGACCTGCGAAGGCTCATGAAGCGAGTTCTAGTGGTGGAAGACGACCCCGATCTGGCGAAGATGCTGGCACGCATCCTCGGCCATGACGGCTATTCCGTCGCCACTTGTTCGGATGGCGTGGCCGCACTCGCCCACATCGACGAACACCCCGTGGACCTCATGATCACCGATCTGATGATGCCCGGGATGGAAGGCGAGGAGCTACTGATGGAGCTCCGCCGCCGCAAGGGTCTGCCGCCGATTCCGGTGATCCTGATCAGCGCCAGCGCGATGCGAGCGACGATCGCGGAACGCCAGAACGTCGAGGCCTCCCTGTCGAAGCCCTTCGACACCGAAGAGCTGCGCCAGCTGGTCGCGTCGCTCCTCGACCCGGCTGTCTGACGGTCTCGCTGACGACGTCTCGCTGACGAGCCCCCCTTTTTTCGGTATAGGGGCGAGCGAGATGCAGACGATCTTCAGAGACGGGCTCTTCGCTGGACAGAACGCCTTGGTGACCGGTGGCGGCACCGGCATCGGTCGAGCGATCGCCGAAGAGCTGGTCACCCTCGGCGCCAACGTCGCCATCTGTGGCCGCCGGCCGGAGCCGCTCGCGGACGCGGCCAAGGAGCTGCAGGCGCTGCGCGAGGGGGCGAAGGTCCATCACGCGACCTGCGACATCCGTGACCCCGACGCCATCGGCGAGTTCGTCGAAGGCGCCCGCGACGCGCTCGGGTCCATCGACATCCTGGTGAACAACGCCGGCGGTCAGTTCCCGACCACCGCGCAGCAGCTCTCGCCGCGCGGGTTCGAAGCGGTCGTCCGCAACAACCTCCTCGGCACGTGGAACATGACCCACGCGGTCGCGGAGAAGGCGATGATCCCGCAGAAGCGCGGGCGCATCGTGAACGTCATCGCGGTGATCGCGCGCGGCTTCCCAGGCATGGTCCACACCGGCGCGGCGCGCGCCGGCGTCGAGAACGTCACCAAGACCCTCGCGGTCGAGTGGAGCCAGTTCGGCATCCGCTGCAACGCGGTCGCCCCGGGCGTGATCGAGAGCAGCGGCACCAAGCAGTACCCCCCGCAGCTGCTCGTCAGCGCGAAGCAGGCCAACCCGCTCAAGCGCCTCGGCCACCCACAGGAGGTCTCGCACCTCGTGGTCTATCTCTGCTCGCCGCAGGCCGACTTCATCACCGGCCAGACCTTCACCATCGACGGCGGCGCCTCGATCTGGGGCGAGCAGTGGCCGATCCCCGACACCGTCCCCCAGTTCCCGCCCTACGAGTGACGAGTGATCCGTTCGTAGCCTGACTACGAACGAGTCTTCTCGTCACGCGCTCGTCGGGCGCTCGTCACCGATCCGATCCGCGGGCGACCAACGATCGCGACCGTGAGCGTGATCCTCCACCTGTCGGACCTCCACCTCGACCCCGGCGCCAACGATCGGGAGCCGATCCTCGACGCGCTCGTCGCGGCCGTGGAAGCCGACCGACGCGACCGCGCGCGCGAAGTGGACGTGGTGGTCATCACCGGCGACGTCTTCGACACCGCGAACCTCGATCCGACCGCCGCGAGCCGGCGCTTCATGCAGCTGCTCGAGCGCATCCACGGCGCGCTCGACTCGGCGCCCCCGACGGTGATCGTCCCCGGCAACCACGACCGACGCATCCGGGGGATCGTCGGCCCCGAGCGCAACGATCTGCTCCGGGCGCTCGCCGAGCAGACGCCGCCGCACGTGCTCGTGCACGGCACGCGACCGCCTTTCCTGGCGGAGCTGGTGCCCGCGGAGTTCCACCAGCAGCCGCTGCACCTCATCGCCTACGACTCGGCGCATCTGCCGCGGGGCCTGCTCGGCGCGGGCGGCACGATGCGCACCGAGGATCTGCTCTGCGCCGCCGCGAAGATCGGTGACCGGAACCCAGACTGGCCGGTGCTCCTGCTGCTCCATCACCACCTCGTGCCCACGCCGGTCACCGACGAGGACCCGATCGACGCGGACGCGCAGCCGCGGCTGCTCCAGTGGGGGCTCGAGCGCGTGCTCCCGAAGCTCCTGGCGAACTCCGATCGCGAGGAATGGATGGTCACCGCGCTCGGGTCGGGCAGCGCGCTCAGCATGCTGCACACGCTCCGTCGACCGGTCCTCGTGCTCCATGGGCACAAGCACAACCCGACCGCGCGGCTCCTCAAGAGCACCCGGGTCGACGGCGGCGACGTGGTGATCTGCTCGGCCGGCTCCGCAGGCTGCGCGCAATCGGTTCGGCAGTCGGCCACGCGCCGGTCCGCGCGCATCTGGCCGAGCTTCAACATGGTCGAGCTCTCGCCCGAGGCGCTCCAGGTGGAAGCCGTGTCCTTCGGCTACGCCGGCAAGGCCCGTGGCGCGCTCGACGTGCGCTCCATGATCTGCGCCGCCCGCGAGCGCGCCGCTTGGAACGTCGTGCCGAGCCTCGACGTCCGCGTCCGCGTCGGCGACGGCGACGACGAGCCCCGCGTGGGACTCGACGCGATGCACGTGCGCCTCGCAGCGCGCGAGAACGTCTACGACATGCACGTGCGCCGCACCCTCGAGGCCGATCCGGTCGCCGGCCGCCCGCCGCACTACGTGGACACCGTTCACACCGACGGCACGCTCGTCGTCGACGGCGACGACTGCGAGACCCCGCATGCGCTCGCGCTCTCGATCGCCGAGCCCCGCGACTACCGGATCCGCGGTGGGCTACCGCGAACCCTGGCGCAGGCCCAGGAGCGCTCGGGGATCGACGCCATCCCCTACGCCACCGTGGACCACTTGTGCCGCTATCGGGCGCGGAAGGCCCGGCTGGTGGTCACCGGAGTCCCGGACCCCGACGCCGCCTTCGGGAGCGCGTGCGACGCTGGCACGGGGCTGGTCCGGCCGGTCCCGCTCCGCCGCGAGGACGAACACCTGGTCCTCGAGGTCGACCGCTGCGACGCCCGAACGGAGCTGCGGATCAGCTGGCCCCTGGCCGAGGTCGCGAGCGGCACGTCGCTCGCCACGGCCGGCTGACGGCACGAGCGGGGTTCACGAAACTCGCCGGGATCCCCAGAGGGATCACAGGTGATCCCCAGTTATCCACAGGGTGTGTGGATATTGTGGATACTCGCCGCCGGACGATCCGTCCCCGGGCCCCGACGGATCGTGTCGAGCCGGTGACAGACCCGGCGGAACCCGAGTCCACAGCGGCCGGAAACGGCCCAGCCGAAGCCAAGGATGGGCCACTTTGTTGCGTCCGAACGAGAGCCCGTGCCTTGGGTGAAAGAGAGGCAGGGGAAGGACGGCATCATGGGGAAGCGCAGGCGAATCAGGGGACCGAAGGTCACGACCGAGACCCATCACCAGCGCCTCCGACGGCGTGCCCACAAGCACGCGCGCAAGGGCAATTTCCGCAAGGCTGTCGTGGCCTTACGTGAGCTGACGGCCCTCGACGGAAGGCCCGCGCACTGGGTGGCGCTGGGGGATGCGCTGCGGCGCGCTCGCAAGGAGCGAGAGGCCATCCGAGCGCTCAAGCAGGGGCTCTTTCTCCACAGCCGAGCGGGGGCCGATGCCCGGGCTCGGAGCGTCGCTCAGCTCATCCTCGAGCTGGACCCGACCGACCGTGTCGCCGAGCGTCAGCTCGAGCGTGCTGGAGTTTGCCCCTAGTCAGGTCAACGACCCGTAGTTATGATCGTCCCGTCGTCACTCCGTGGCGGCAAAACTGGCGGTGAGACAGGCCATGAGGCCCGCAATGGTGCGAAATTTCGAACGAATCGGCGTCCGCGAGGGCGACCATCGGTCGGGGTCCCACCGCCTGCACCAGTACGCTCAATCCTGGGCGTGCTACATCACAGAACGCTTCGTGAGAGGTCTGGTCCTTACCGGACCAGAGACCCCGAAGCGCCGGCGAAGCCGGGGGAGGTCTGAAAGCATGGACAGTACTAACTCGCTCTCACCGGAGGTCGCTACGCGCTAATTCGAAGGGCAGCTCATGCGTTGGGCTGCCATCGATGACGAAAACGCGTCGATTCTGAAGACCGCTCCGGATTTATGGGAGCAACCGAGGCAGCGTCCCCACGGGGTCGCTGCCTCGTTCTTTTAATCACAGCCCCTTCCGCGGCGTGTGGATGGGTCCGATAGACTCGCCGATCCATGAGACGGCTCCCTTTCGGCATCGGCGAGACCAAGCCCCACCACTACCTGGAGATGGCGAAGATCGCCTGGGCGAACCGCGGCAAGTGGGGCTACGCGCTTCGAGTGCTCAACGACGGCGTCTGCGACGGCTGCGCCCTCGGGACCAGCGGCCTGCACGACTGGACCATCGATGGGACGCACCTGTGCCTGGTGCGGCTGAACCTGCTCCGGCTGAACACGATGAGCGGCGTCGCCGACGAGAAGCTCGCCGATGTGGATGCGCTGCCGACCGACGGGCGGAAGCTGCGCGATCTCGGAAGGCTCGCGCACCCGATGCGGCGACTCCCCGGCGAGAAGGGCTTCACGCGCATCGACTGGGGCACGGCCACCCAGGAGATCGGCGCGCACCTGGCGGCGACCGATCCGAAGCGCGCCGCGCTCTACATGACGAGCCGCGGGATCACGAACGAGATCTACTACGCAGCGCAGAAGGCCTGGCGCGCGTACGGCTCGCCCCACGTCGACAACGCGGCGCGACTCTGCCACTCGCCGTCGACCGCGGCGATGAAGGCGACCCTCGGCGTCGCGGCGAGCACCTGCAGCTACGTCGACTGGTTCGAGGCGGACGTGATCGTCTTCTTCGGATCGAACCCGGCGAACGATCAGCCGGTCGCGCTCAAGTACCTCTACGAGGCGAAGAAGCGGAACGGCACGAAGGTCCTCTCGGTGAACACCTACGAGGAGCCGGGAATGGACCGCTACTGGATCCCCTCGAACGCCGACAGCGCGGTGCTCGGCACGAAGATCGTCGACCGCTTCTACGGCGTGGCCTCCGGTGGCGATCTCGCGTTCGTGCAGGCGGTGCAGAAGCTGCTGATCGGTCGGCGCGCGATCGATCGCCAGTTCGTCGACGCGCACACCGAGGGATGGACCGAGTACGAGGCGGCGCTGCAGCAGGTCTCGCTCGAGGAGCTCGTGGCGCGCAGCGGCGCGACCATGGAGGACGTGATCGACTTCGCCGCCACGCTCGATGGCGCGAAGAAGGGCGTGCTCGTGTGGTCGATGGGGATCACGCAGCACGCGCACGGCACTGATTCGGTGGCGGCGATCTGCAACCTCGGGCTCTCGCAGGGGTTCGTCGGACGACCCGGCTGTGGGCTGATGCCGATCCGCGGCCACTCCGGAGTGCAGGGCGGCGCGGAGATGGGCGCGTACGCGACCGTCTTCCCCGGCCGCGCGATCAGCGAGGAGGGCGCCGACGAGCTCGAGGCGCTCTGGGGCTTCCGTCCGCCCGCGGAGATCGGCCACGACACGATGGCGATGCTCGAAGCCGCCGACGCGGACGAGCTCGATCTGCTCTACGCGCTCGGCGGGAACTTCCTCGAGACGGTGCCCGACCCGGACGGTGCGCGGCGCACGCTCGGGCGCATCGGCGTGCGGGTGCACCAGGACATCGTGCTCAACACGTCGATGTTCGTGCCGGCGAAGGAAGCCGTGTACCTGCTACCGGGGCGGACTCGCTACGAGCACGAAGGTGGGCTCACCGAGACCACCACCGAGCGGCGCGTGATCTACAGCCCGCACGTGCCGGGCCATCAGGTCGGCGAGGCGAAGGAAGAGTGGCGCATCGTCACCGAGATCGTGGCGGCCGCCCGACCGGAGCTCGCGGACGCGATCACCTTCGAGGACAGCGCCGCGATCCGCGAGGACATCGCGCGGACCATTCCGGCCTACGCGGAGATCACCTCGCTGAAGAAGAAGGGCGACCAGTTCCAGCGCGGCGGTCGCCGCACGTGCGAGGGCGGCGAGTTCCCGACCGAGAGCGGCAAAGCGCGCTTCCTCTACGCCGAGGCGCCGGACCGCCGGCTCCCGTCGGGGCGCTTCCATCTCGCCACCCGACGGGGCAAGCAGTTCAACAGCCTGGTGCAGGCCGAGGTCGACAGCCTCACCGGCGCCGCACGCGACCACGTCTTCATCAGCGCGCGCGACATGGACCGGCTCGGGATCGCGAAGGATCAGAAGATCCGGCTGTCCAACGACCACGGCAGCTTCGAGGGTCGCGCCTTCCAGGCGCCGGTCACGCCCGGGAACCTGCAGATGCACTGGCCAGAAGCCAACGTGCTCCTCCCGCCGGGCCGCTTGGATCCCGGCGGGCTGGTCCCGGACTACAACGCGACCGTCACCCTCGAAGCGCTCTGACGGCGAGCGTCAGAGCACGCGTTCGAGGTGGCGGTCGAGGTCCTTGCGGGTGCGCTTCGACATCGCGTCGACCTTGGCCTTCGCTGCGGCGTCGCCGTGCTCGGCTAGGCTCCACACGGTGATCGGCCGCACGAGGACGTGGCGCTTGGCCGCCCAGAAGATCGAGCGCTTGGCGTGGGCGGCACGGTACGCCTGCTCGAGCAGCGGGCGATCTTCCGGGTCGCCAGCCTTCGCGATACGGGGGAGCGCCACGCCGCAGGTGGTGGGATCACCGGCAGCGACCCGGAGCCACTGCTCGTAGCGTGGGTCGTCGTAGTGCGGGTGAACGGACGCGGCCCATTGGTGGGTGTGGTCGAGAACGTCGGCGACGTAGTCGTCGTAGGTCTCGAACACCGGCGCTACCCAGTCCCACCAGACTCCGGCTTCCGCAGCGCGCACGAGCTCCGCGCGCGCCTCGGCGGAGTTCTTCGCCTCGTCGGCGCTCAGGGCCTGGATCTGCTTTCGCGTCCAGTCGCCGGCGCGTCGAGAGCTGCGCTCGATGGTGATCGGCATGCGATCGCTCGACCTCGCCGCCGTTCGCCATTGCCGGCGCGGAGTGATGGCGAAGTCGAAGAGCGGCCCGGAGTGGCGAACGCGCACTCGCAGCACCGGCGCGTCGTCTTCGTCACGGATGCGGGGGTAGTCCGCCAGATCGACGAGATCGACGCCGTCGAGCGATCTCGCGAGAGCCCAGTGCTCGGGCTCGGCCGGCTGGTCCAGGAGCCATTCCCGGCTTCGATCGGCGTCCCACAACACCCTGGCCCACGCGATGCGGTGATGCGGGAACGGGAAGGCCCAGGTGTCCGGGTGCGTCGCTCGGAGCGAGAGGACGGTCGCCCCCTCGGTCTCCTCCTCGATCGTGACGTCGATCATCACGGCGAGGCTACACGGAGACGGCCGAGACGGCCGAGCGCACGCTCGGCCGGCTCGCTCTGATCAGTCCCAGCGGCTGGTGACGGTCAGCGACCACGCGTGGAGCGTGCCGCTATCGCGCTCGAGGCGATCCGTGATCTTGCACGAACAATTGACGGGGACAGGATCACCCCTCCGAACCCCCTAAGAAACAGGGCCCTCCGGGCACGAAATGCATTCTTCCCTCGCGGGACTGTTTCACCCCCGTCGAGCAACTGGCCACGCCGGCCGGCGAGAAGCGCCGCATGCCCAGAGGACCCCGCGAAGTCGAAGCCGACTGGCCCTACCACGTCATTCTCCGCGGCAACAATCGCCGCCGGCTCTTCTCCTACCCGACCGACTACAAGCGCTTCTTGTGGCTGCTTCGGGACGCGAGCCGAAAGATCCCCTGCGCCATCCACTCGATCGGCGTGCTTTCGAACCATGCCCACCTCATCGTGCGACCAGCGACTGCGACAGCGATGTCGGAGCTCATCAAGTCGACGGCTCAGCGGTACACACAGCAACGAAACCGCAGGCGGGGCGCCTCCGGCAAGCTCTTCGAAGAGCGCTTCTACTCGAAACGAATCGAAGACGACGATCACTTCGGATGCTCCCAATCGTATGCGGAGACGAACCCCGATCGCGCGGGGATCCGGAGGCCGGAGTACGAGTGGAGCACGCTCGCGCTCTTCACCGGCCGAGCGAGCGAAGTATTGAAGGAGCGCTTCGCAGAGTGGGTCACCCCTTCGAGCTGGTACCTCGACCTTGGAGAGACGCCCGCGGCTCGAGAGGCGGCTTACCGCCGTTGGGTTCGGTTGACCTTGGAGGGCAAGATCGCCCCGGCGCATGTCGAGGAGATCACTCGGCTCGAGCAACCGCCAGCGGGTCGCATCCGCCGCCCGAACGGCTCCCCTGCATGGTGAGTCGAAACAAAATGCATTTCGGGCTCGGAACCCCTTTGAAAATAGGGGGATTGGAGGGGTGATCCTGTCCCCGGGTCATTCGGGGGTGCGGGCTCGGATGACGGTGCGGAGGGCGTGGGCGAGGCGGGCGCGGCCGGCGGTGTCGAGGCCGTGGGGGAGCGAGACGGTGCGGACGTCGACGAGGTCGCTGCCTTCGCGGGTGGCGATGCGGGCGGAGCGGCGGGCGACCTCGACGATGAGGGCACCGCGGGCGTCGCGGGCGTTGCGCGTGGTCCGGATGGTGACGCCGAGCTCGGCGAGCTGGGCGCGGAGGTAGCGGACGACCGATGGGCGGATGGTCGAGCCGACGAGCCAGACCTCGGAGTCTTGCGCGGTGGACGCCGTTGGAAGAGCGAGCAGCGAGGTGACCGTGAGCACGACGACCGCCGCGGCGCGGTTCATCGGCGGCGGCGGCTGAGGCGCGCCGCGTCACTCTCGGGGTAGCGCTCCTCGATCGCCCGCCAGGCGTCGTCGGCGCGGCTGCTGCCGGCGGCCTCGAGGGCACGCGCCCGACCGAGCGCGGCGTCGGGGGCGAGGTCGTCGTCGGGGTGCGCGCGAAGGAACGCGCCGTAGCGCGTCGCGGCAGCCGACGGGTCACCCAGGACCTCGAGCTGCAGACGGGCGAGACCGAGCTGCGCCATGCCGGCCTCTGCCGAACGCGGGAAGCGGCGAATGAGCTCCTGATAGAGCCGTGCAGCGCGCTGGTGCTGGTCGCGGCTCACCGCGTTCTCGGCGAAGGCGAGGAGATCATCGCTCCCGAGGGTGCGTGTCTCGGGCTCGGCTTCGGCGATGGGCGCCTTCGTGGGCGCCACGGCCGCGGGCTCGGCGTCACCCACGAAGAGACCGCGAGCGGTCCAGCCCATGCTCAGCGAGAGCAGGACGACGGCGGCAGCGAGCCAGGGACGCAGGAAGGGCCGACGCGCGAACTGCACGGCGAGCTTCTGCGTCGTGGTCATCGGCCGACCGCTCATGCGCGGCTTGCCGAGGGCGGCGCGGGTCGCCGGGACTGCGATCGCGGCGGGCTTCGCAGCCTCGGGGACCGGCGCGGGCGCCGGGATGGGGTCGAAGGGCAAACGCTCCGGCGCGGGAGCGACACCGCTCGGGCGGGCCGCGTCGAGCTGAGCCATCACGCCGCCGACCAGATCGGCGACGTCGAAGTCCTCGTCCTTCAGGGCGCGGGGCTCGTCGAAGAGATCCAGCATCGCGAGATCCATCCGCGCCCCGCGCTGGCCCTGCAGGACCATCGAGAGCTGTCGGCGTCCGGCGGCGTCGAGCTCTCCGGAGCGGAGATCGTCGACCAGATCTTCGAAGACCATCACAGCCACCCCTCCAGCAGATCGCTCAGCTCGGGGTCCGCCTCGATGCGGCGACGCAGGGCCTCGCGTGCGAGACGCAGGCGACTGCGGACGGTGTTGACCGGCGTGTCGGTCGCCGCGCCGACCTCGGCGAGGCTCATGCCGAGACAGACGCGCATCGCCATCGTCTCGGCCTGGTTGTCGGGGAGCGTGTCGAGCAAGCCGCGCACGGCGTCGCGGCGCTCGTTCGCCAGCAGATCGGCGCGACCATCGTCGGTCACGTGCTCCATGTCCGCGGTCGGCTCGTAGCGAGCGACCCGCTCGCGGCTCTTGCGCTTGCCCGCCAAGCAGACTCGGACGGTGATCCGATACGCATAGTGGATGACGGTGCTCCGACCGGCGAAGGCGGGCAGCGCGTTCACCACCGCGATGAGCGCATCCTGGACGACGTCGTCGAGGTCCGGATGGTCCCCACCGAAGAGCGCCCGGGCGGCACCCCTCAAGCGCGGCGCCAACACCCGGAGCAGCTGGCCCAACGCCTCCCGATCGCCCTGCTGCGCGGCCGCCGCGAGCGACGCGTAGGGATCCTTCTTGAGCCGAACCTCGGAGTCACGGCGGGGCCGCTTCGCGAGATGCGCCTCGAGGCGAATCAATCCGGAGTCGAGAGTCATCGGGAGGGAGAGCCGGAGCCAACGGGGAGGGCTCCAAGCGGCGACAGCATACTGTGTGTTGTGAGGTCGCTCAAGGTGCGCAAGCTCCGTACGCGGCCTCGCAGTCGACCTGCTCCGCAAAGGTGAGGTCGCACTGGCTGCCGACGCAGCTGCAGCCGGTGACGGGCTCGCAGGCGCTTCCATCGAAGGTCCAGCCGAAGAAGGCCCCGCAGAGCCCTTCGCCGCTGGCGTCCATCGGCTCGCAGCCGAGGGTCGCGCAGGCGGGACCACCGACGGAGGAGCCAGCCGCGGCGGCGTGACACGCGCTCGGGTGGTTGCGCCCGTCACAGCCGCAGACCTCCGCGTCGGCCACGCAGTCGGTGGGCCTCGGTGCACAGGTCCCGACCTCGCCGCAGCCATCGCGCTGGCAGTAGTGGCTCGCTGGACAGTCCTCGCGCTCGGTGCACGGGGGTGGAGGCATCGTGGGGTCGTCGATCCATGCGTCGTCCTCCTCACAGCTCACGTCGGGGCAGGCCTGACCGGGGGCCGCGCAGAAGCCGCAGCCGCAGCAGACCTGCTCGCCTTCGCAGACGTTCTCACCGCACAGGAAACGGCCACCGCCGCCCCCACCGAGCTCGGTGGGGGCGCAGCCCACGAGGGCGATCGCGAACGCGAGCGGGACCCCTCGACTCACGGCACGTCGAGGTAGAGGGTGTAGTCCGCCGACCCGCTCGTCGCGGCGACGGTCCAGGCGTAGTAGCCAGCGGAGCCGCTGTAGGCGATGTCGTGACTCGCGCCGCCGGAGGCCGACTGGGCCACCCGCGACCAACCGCGGCCGTTCCAGCGGTAGAGCGTGAGCACGAGCTCGCCGCCACTGCCGCGGAGGTAGCCACGGTGCACGCCCGAGGTGGACGAGTAGTAGTAGTTGCCGTCGGGCTGCACGTCGCGCTCACCGGCGCCGAGGTCGCCGACGTAGCTCGCGCAGCTGCTGCAGGGCGCGGGGTCGGGCTCGGGTTCGGGGTCCGGATCGGGATCCGGATCCGGGGTGGTGCCGCCATCGCGAATGAAGCCGACCTGCATCAGGGCGTTCGGGGATCCCGCGAGGGAGCTCAGCCGACCGGTAGCGGCGTTCGCCACGAGCGCGCCGTCGACCGCGGCCGGGCTCGCGGTCGGGTTCACGCCCAGGTAGAGGGCCGCGGCGCCGGCGACGTGCGGAGACGCCATCGAGGTGCCGGAGAGCCGCGAAGACCCGGTGTCGCTCCGGTAGCTGGCCGAGAGGATCGACTGACCGGGCGCCATGATGTCGACGCAGCGGCCGTAGTTGGAGAAGCTCGCGCGGGCGTCGCGGGAGGTGGTGGCGCCGACGGTGATGGCGCTCGGTGCGCGGGCGGGTGACACGTTGCAGGCGTCCTGGTTCTCGTTGCCCGCTGCGACCACGGCGGTGACGCCGCTCGAGGTGAGCCGCTCGATGGCCGAGTCCGACGCGCGCGACGCGGGGCCACCGAGGCTGAGGTTGGCCACCGCCGGCTTGGTCGCGTTCGAGGCGACCCAGTCGATCGCGCTGATGATGCCGGAGCTCGAGCCGCTCGGCCCGCAGCCGAAGACGCGCACCGGGACGACGGTGGCTTCCTTCGCGATGCCATAGGTGCTGCCCGCGACGGTGCCCGCGACGTGCGTACCATGACCGTTGCAGTCGTTCGTGCCGTTGCCGTCGTTGACGGCGGTCACGCCCGCGCGAACACGGCCGGTGAAGTCGCCATGGCTCGCGCGCAGACCGGAGTCGATCACGTACGCGGTCACGCCAGCTCCGGTGGCCTCGTAGGTGTAGCGACCGTCGAGCGGCAGGCCCGCTTGATCGGAGCGATCGAGCCCCCAGGGCGCGCTGCTCTGGGTCTCGGTGAGCTTCACGACGACGTCGTGCTCGACGTGGACCACGCGGGTGTCCTCGAGGAGCGCTTCGTATGCGGCGTCGGGGGAACCCGTGGTGACGAAGCCGTGAATGATCGGGAGGAGCCGCGCGATGCGCAGGCCGTGGTCGGCCGCGAGCTCGTCGGCCGCGGCTTCGAGCCCGAGCGCGACGCCGGTGTTCGCGTCGTCGACGACCCCATCGGGCGCGTCGCTGGCGGAGCCGATCTCGAGGTCGTCGATCGCGCCCTCGACGAGCGCGGGGTCGACCATGACGATCAGCCGCCCGGGGATGATGCCGGACTCGGGGAGAGAGTCCGGATCGGGCAGGCCCTCGAGGAAGTCGGGCGCACCCAGGGCGGGCGAGGTGGGGGAGTGGACATCGGACGGAGCGGTACACGCGGTCGCGAGCACCGCCCCGGCCCCGGCAAGGGCCGTGACGAAAGACTGCAGGCGCACAAGGGCCTCCTTCGCCGCGATGGCGGCGGGATTGGCGAGGCTCGCGCCGGCGCCGGGGAACTACTTCCCGACGCCGGGGGGAGCGCGAGCCTCTTGTTTTGCTCACCTAGTGGGGGCGGCGTACGAAAAGTGATCAATCGCACGACGACTTTTTTCGCCGCGCGACCGATCCCCCAACGATCCCAACAACTTGAACCGGGGACGATCGTCTTCGTATCCTCAACAGGACGCTCGTTAAGAATACAAAGAAGACGATCGTCCCCGGTGTCGTGTCCCCGAGTGTCCCCGGTGTCGTGTCCCCGAGTGGGGGTGGCGGGGCAACGACGCAACGACCCCGCCCGAGCCGGAGGCTCAGGGGCGGGTGGCGTCGTAGCCCGTCGCGATCTCGAACTTCGCGCCGATGACGAGGGCCTCGAGCTCGGCGTCCATGTCGGGGTCGCCGGCCCAGAGGCAGCCGCCGGCGTAGGTGGTCACGACCTGACCGGCGCGGACCTCCTCGACCCGCCAGTCCCCGTCCTCCGAGGTGCCGCTGGTGGTCAGCGGGCCCTCGGCGACCGAGCCTCCGACCAAGACGCAGTTCACGCCGTTGGTCGCGATGCCCGCGCCGAGCAGCACGCGGAAGCTCTCGCCCGGCTCGTCGATGGTGCCGAAGGCCTCCCGGGTGCTGGTCGCGATCTCTCCGTCGCAGACCTGCTCGCATTCGGGGTTGGTGGTGTCCGCGCCGCACTCGGCGGGGTCCGCGTCGACGAGCTCACCCATGCAGGTCTGGTCGGGGACCTGCAGCCACACGCGGTGCGGGTACATTTCGTCGTCCTGCCGGAAGCTCACGCGCGCGGGCCAGACCTCCGACGGACACACGACGTCCTCTCGGGCGCAGTCGACCATGAAGGTGAGCGGTTGGTCCTCGTGCGTGATGTTCACGACGCCGCCCGCCGCACCGAGGGTCTCGGTGTACACCGCGCCGCCGATCTCGATCTGCACCTCGAAGGTGTCGTCGTACGCGACGTCCCACTCGCCGCTCATGTCCGGCGCGGGCGACGTGCTGAACGCCGCGCCACACCCTCCTTCGGCGCCGCCGAGAAGAGGCACCAGCCCCACCGCCAAGAGCGCCGTCCCGAAGCGCTGAATCGTCCTCGTCTTCATCCGTCCCATGTCCACGTCCTCTCTGGGCGACCCCTCGCCCTTCCCCAACCCATCGCAAGCACGGTGCCAGGCTTCCGTCGCCGGAATCATTGGCTTTAGCCCGTTCGTTCGGCGGCGGCGTAAACTCACGTTCACGGGCGCCACACGGCCGATCACCCTTCCAAATCGTCCGGCGCGGGCGGTGTGAGCGAATCGAGGGAGCGGAGCAGCTCGTCGGCAATCGCGGCACGGTCCCGGACGGCGGCAGCCCCCGGCGAGGCGTCGACCAGCACGAAGAACGGCTCCCGCAGCTCGTCGGGGACGACGACCGAGAGGTACTCGATGGCGGTGCCGCGCAGCGAAGCGCCGCCTTGGGCGAGCGCGACGTGGCAGGAGCGGATCGTCTCGTCGTCGTGGGCGAGCGCCAGGAGCGAGAGCACGTATCCGAGGGTCGCGCGCTCGACCGAGGCGCGCTCGTCCTGGGAGCGCCAAGCGGCCTTCCCCCGGGCGAGCTCCTTGCGGACCGACAGATGGAGCGCTTCGGTGGCCGGGCGGAGCTCCGGTGCACGCTCGACCAGGCGGCGGAGACTGCTGGCGGCGGCACGGCGCACACCGAATGCCGGGTCGGCGAGCGCGACGAGCAGTACGTCGAGCGCCGCCTCGTCGCCGCAGGTGGCGATCAGCGCCGGTAGCCGCTGACGAACTCCGACGCGCCGCGAGGGATCGGAGAGCGCGATCTCGAGCACCGCGCGGTGGCGCGGGAGCTCTTTCCGGAGTCGGCGCTCGACCCGTCGTGCGTGCTCGGTGGTCAGCAGGCCGAGGGCCGCGTCGACGCCGGTGGCATCGAGGGGCCCTTCGAGCGCCTTGCGGATCTGCTCCGGGTCGCGAGAGGCGAGCACGACGCGCACGTCGGGCGAGTCCTCGCCGAGCAACGACGCTCGGTCCACGTCGATCGTCGAGAGCAGCGAACGGGTCGCCGGGTCTATCGGACCGTCGAGGCGGAGCGTGCCCGAGCGAACGCTCTCCGCGAGGGCATCGACGTAGCCTCGCTCCAGTCGGCGGACCAGGATTAGCGCGCCCAAAGCGAGCGCCGCCGCGAGACCGAGGCCCACCCGGTCGGCGACGGCCAGCGGGAGGAGCGTCGCGAGGCCGAGCGCGATCGAGCTGCCGAGCGCGTCGCCGAAGCGGGTGCCGCCCACGTCGAGGAGCACCTTGGCGGCACGCTTTCGACCTGGCGCGATGGGGGTGTAGAGCAGCTCGTAGGCCGAGCGGAAGAGCGAGCTCTCGAGGATCGAGGTCGATCCGCGGGCGAGCACCACGGGCAGCACGCCGATGAAGAGCGCCGCGCCGCCGGCGCCGAAGAGCAGCGCGAGCGGAAGCACCGAGAGCGTGATGGCGAGGCCGGCGCGCTCGAGGAGCCGACCGGCGACCAACCACTGGAGGCCGAAGGTCGCGAGGCCCAGCGCCGCGTAGTAGCGCGCGAAGAAGGTCGGCAGGTCCGCGTCGGCCGTCGCACCGTCGACGCGCGTCTTGAGCGCCACGTCGAGCAGCGCCCCAGCGACGGCCAGCACGGCCACGAGCGCGAGGATCCGCCGGAGGTAGGGCGACGCCGCCAGCGCCTCGGTCGCCTTCGTGTCCACGGCACGGCGATGGCTCGGGGCAGGGGCCCCGCGAGCGAAGCGGAGCACGCCCACGCTCACCAGCAGGGAGAGCCCCGCGAGAAAGGGCAGGAGCGCCGAGGGGCCGAGGAATCGCGTGATGCCCTCCGCGAAGAGTCCGCCGAGCACACCGCCGGCCGTGGCGCCACCGGCGATCCGAGCCATCGACTTGCGAGCGGTGTGGGGATCGAAGCGCTCGTTGATGACCGACCAGAACGCGCTGACCATGATGGGGCCGACCACGCCCACGTGGACGAAGAGCACGTACGCGGTCAGCTCCGGCGTCGACCTCTGAGTGGCTGCGAGCACGGCGAAACCGAGCGTCGCCAGCGCCATGAGCCGGGGCGCGACCCGCTTGGGACCGACGCGGCCCATCCAGCGAGACACCCACCAGGCCACCGCGAGCGACGCGAGGGCGGAGACCAGCATGGCCCCCGGCAGGGCGGCCGCGGACTGGTCCACGAGGAAGACGGAGTCGCGAGTGGCCTTGCCGGCGACCTGGAGGGCGATGATGCTCGCCGCCACCAGGCCGGCGATGGCCACGCTCCGCCCATCGCGCCGATCGCTCATCCATGAGTTCCGTACTCACATCCGCCGCTCCGCCGCAAGGAAAGCGTGGTCGCGAGTGGCTGCGCGCCGGAGCCGCGATCGTGGCGTTCGCCGTCTGGACCCTCGCACCCTTCCGATTCGGCTCGCTCGACGCGACCGCGCTCTTCTCGATCGCCCTCGACGACACGGTGGGGAACCTCCTGGTCGCCGTACCCATCGGTTGGCTCCTGGCACCGGTGCTGGGGCTCCATCGCGCTCCCCTCGCCCTGCTGCTCGCGTCGCTCGGGGTCGAGACGGCCCAGCTCTTCATCGACGGACGCTCGGCGGCCCTTGGAGACGTCTTCGCGAACACGCTCGGTGCGGCGATCGGCGCCCTCTGGTGGCGACGCCCCCATGGCCCTCGCGTGGCAGACGCGATGCTCGTGGCCGTGGCCTGCTGGGGAGTCGCGTCACGCTACGGCGCGCCGGGGCGTCCCGTGGTCACGGTGTGCCTGCTGCTCGCGCTGGCGATGGCCGCCGTCCGCGAAGCGCCTGGCGAGTCCCCCGATGCGGCCGGCTTCGCGCTCGTCGCGACCAGTGGGTTCCTCGGTCTCTCACCGACGCCTCTCGCGCTCGGTGGGCTCGGCGCAGCGGTCTTGGGCGTGTTCCTCGCTCGCCCGCTGCGCCGGTGGGACCGGCCGATCGCGGCGCTGGCGCCCATCGCTTTCGTCGTGGAGACCTGGCCGCCACTCCGAACGTCCCCACGGGAGGCCGATCCAGCGCTCATGGTCGCCGAGGTCGGGCTCCTCGGGCTCGCGACCCTGCTCTTCGTCAGTCGTCCGGCAGACCAGCCTCCTCGAGCAGGCTCATGAACCCGCGCGCCATCGACCGAACGAGCGCCATCGAGAAGTCGAAGTGATCCTCCATCACGTCGAAGAGCGCCTCGTCGTCCGTCCGTAGCGCCACGACGGGCGTGACCGTCCGCGCCGAGTACCAGCGGGGCACGTTCGCGAGCGTGCCGAGCGACCCGACGACGTCGCCCGGGCCGAAGGTGGCCGACATGCCCCCCGACGACTCGGCCGCGACCTCTCCGTGGAGGAGGAAGAGCCAGCCGCCGCTCGGGTCGCCCTCGGTCCAGAGCTGCACGTCCGGGTCGAGGCGCATCTCGCGCACGTCGCGCGCGAGATCGGCCAGCGCTTCCATCCGCGCTCCCGCGAAGGGCATCGCGTCGCGGAGCTGTGCGATGCGGCCGACGAGGTCGAGCGGCGGCGGGGGCTCGCTCGTCCGATCCCACTCGACCCGCTGGAACCCGCCGGAGCCCATCGAACGACGGATCCGGAGGAGGCCATCGGCCACGCCCTGCAACGCCGAGCGAACGACCGAGAAGTGGTCCTCGAAGACCTCGAGCATCTCGTCGGCGGGGAGCGTGATCGCGGTGGTCGGTTCGAGGGCGACCGCGCCGTAGCCCCCGGTCAGCTCCGCGAGGATCGCGAGCGATCCGATGACCGACCGGTCGTCGTAGGTGCCGAGCACCTTTCCATGACGCTGGGTCCGCACCTTGCCGCGGACCACGAAGGCGACTTCGTCGACCGGCTCGTCCTCGTTGAAGAGCGCTTCGCCAGGGGCGAGGCGGCGCTCGCTCATCCGGAGGGCGATCGACTGGCTGTCCTCGGGACTGAGCGACGCGAAGGCAGGGAACTGCCGGAGGGCGATCAGTCGGTCGGTGCGCCCGACCAGCATGGGGGACTCAAGCAACGCTCGGGACCTCCCCTCGGAGCGCGGCGAGTGCGCGCTCGACGACCTCGCCGACGCTCGACTCGGGTGGTGGCGCCGAGGCCTTCAGCCGGGGCTCGAGGTCCGTCAGACCCAGCTCGGCGATGTGGTAGGCGGTCAGCGAGCGAATGGCCTCGCTCGCGTCGTCGATGAGCCCCTCGAGCGCTTCTTCGTACGTGCCCTCGGTGAGCTCCAGGCCGAGGGCCGCCGCGGCTCGCTGCACCCGACCGGCGATCGGGCCGTCGTCGGTCATCGCAAGGACGGCTTCCCGCACCGCGCCGGTGAACGAGTGCTCCACGAGCTCCCGACTCGCGGCTCGGCGGTTGCGATCCCGACTGTTCAGCCCTCGCCAGTAGAGCTGGTAGCTCTCGAGGGGCCGGAGGATGTGCTGCATGCGGAACACCCGCTCGAGCGCGTTGGTCTCCTTCTCGCGCAGCGACGCGACCAAGAGGTCGCCGCCCACCGTGCGGCGCTCGGCGGAGTCGCGCTGACCCTCCTCGATGCGCACGCAGAGATGCGCGATGGCGACGGCTCGCTCGAGCGTGTGGCGTTGGAGCGACGCCATCATCTTCGCGTCGATGTGCAGACGCGCGTCGTTCGCGCGGAGCCGGCCCATGGCACGGAGGATCTTGTAGCGAACCGCGCCGTCCCGCTCTTCGACGAGCTGCGCCTGGAGGATGTCGAGCGCCCACTGGGTCTCGAAGCGGTGGATCGTTCGGGGCAGATGCCGCCGGACCTTGCGGGGGAAGCTCGCGTCTCGAAGCGCGTGCTCGAGGAACGCGAGCGCGGGCGGTCCGATGGCGACGAAGGCCTTTCGAGCCTGCGGTCGGCAGTCCGCGTGGGTCAGCAGGTGAACGAGCGGCGAGAGGAAGCGCTCGCTCGGGATGGCCGCGACCGCGAGGGCGGCCTCGGAGCGGACGGCGTGCGAGGGATCGGTCAGCAGCCGCTCGACCAGCTCCTCGAAGCGACGGTCACGGCTGTGGCGCACGGCGCGGGCGAGCTGCATCCGCACCTCGTCGCTCCCTTCGAGCATGGCCCGCGAGAGCCGCAGCTCGAGCTCCTCGGGGTCGCCGAACTCGCCCGAGAGCATGCCGACGAGAGCCGTCGCGCGGACCGCGGGTGAGTCGTCGTCGAGGGAGTCCTCGAGCAGCTCGGGCGCGGCTTCGACGCCTGCGATCGCTCGGAGCGCGCCGGCGCGGACCTCGGGATCGGCCTTGCGCATCAGTCGCCGCGCGATGGGGACGAAGCTCGTGTCGCCCGAGGTGACGAAGACCTCGAGCGCGCGGAGGGCGACCTCCGTGGATGGGTGATAGAGCACGAGCTTCGGGAGCAGATCGACGCGGTCGAGGTGCTCGAAGAGATCGATGGCGACCCGCACCTCGTCGTCGCGGTCGCTGCTCAACGCACCCACGAGCCCCTCGAGGGTGTGAAGATCCATCTTCATCCGGGGCGAGCCCATGTCGAGGCCGCCGCGAAGGCTCTGACGGAAGAGCGCGAGGTAGGGCTTCTTGATGCCCATCAGGACCGCGATCCACGCCATGAGGAGGCCGACGACCACGATCGCGACCACCGAGAGGTCCGCGCCCAGGTAGACCGCGAGCAGGATGCCCAGCGACGCGATGGCCTGGCCGCCGCGTTGGCCGACCCCGTCGATGAGGGCCTTGAAGCGCTCGCGGAGCTCCCGGCTGACCGGCAGGTAGAGCACCTCGCTCGCGGTGCGGTGGAGCGAGTGCCGGAGGCTGCCGTCGGCGCCCTTCAGGAGGATGACCGGGATCAGCCCCGCGAAGACGAGGAACCCGAGCGACCCCGCGAGGAGCAGCACCGGCAGGACGTAGAGCGTGCGGTTCACGCCGAAGAAGCGGAGCAGCCGACTCGCGAGGAAGAGCTGGACGATGAGCGCGATGGCGTTGAGGGCGAAGTAGAAGCGCGCGAAGAAGGTGGCGAGCTCCTCGTGGGCCAGGTGCTGGTCGACGACGCTCTTGAAGACGTAGTCGACACCCGTCAGCGCCAGGGTGCTGAGGAGCACCAGCATCAGCAGCCGCCTCAGGTAGGTGTGGCCCAGCAGGGTCTTCAGGTCGTGGACGACCGTGGTGGCGACGGAAGGGCCGCTGATGTGGGGCTCCACCTCGGAGGCCTTCCACTGGAGCGGCGCCATCGTGCCCACGGCGAGCGCGACGCCTGCCGCGAGCATCAGGTGTCGGGGCGCGAGACCGCTGTCGACGAGCCGCTCGGCGAGGCCGGAGCCGATCAACGCGCCGAAGACGCCGCCCGCGGCGATGGGACCGAAGATGCGTTTGGCCTGGCCGACGTGGACGACGTCGTCGAGGAGGAGCCAGACCTGGACCACCGTGATCGTCGCGAAGAGGCCGGTCCACACGTAGAGGGCGAACGCGCGGCCCTGGGGGTTTCCCTCGAGCCAGAACCAGAACCCGACGTCGACCGCGGCGGAGAAGAACATGGTCTTCGCCAGGAGCAGCCGCTTGTCCCGGACCCGGTCCAGCATCCACTGGTTGCCGCGCACGACCACCAGCGCCAGGCCGGCGATGGTCAGATAGGCCCAGGGCAGGCGCTCCGCCGAGAGCCCAGCGAGGAAGAGCGAGTCGCGGGCGGTCTCCCCGAGCGCGTGCGCGACCATCACCATCATCAGGGTCAGGAACCCGATGATGAGATTTCGCCGATCTTCGCTCCGGAGGCCCATCGAGATGGTGTCGCTTTTCTAGGAGGAAGGTTAATCGCCCGAGGGCACCGAACGAGCCCGCTTCTGCTCCTCCAGCTCTTCGAGTGTTCGCGGCCAGTCCCCCTTGAGCAAGCGGGAGAGGCTGCGATCGGCGAGGAGCTTGCCGTCGGTCTGGCAGGTGGCGCAGTAGTTGGTCTCGTTGGAGGCGTAGCGGATCCGCTGGACCGGGTCCTGGCAACGCGGGCAGGGCTCCCCGTACTTGCCATGTACCGCCATCTCGGGACGGAAGGCGGTGACCTTCTTGGGCCAGCCCTCGCCGACCTCGTCCCGCAGCGCGTCCCGCCACCGTTCGAGCACTCGGACCACGGCGGCGTGGAGCGCCTCGGCCTCGGCGTCGTCGAGGCGCTGGGTCCACCGCACCGGGGAGAGCTGGGCCTCCCAGAGGATCTCGTCCGAGTAGGCGTTGCCGATGCCGCTGAACAGGCGCGGGTCGGTGAGCGCGCGCTTGAGCGTGTGGTTTCGCAGGCGGAGGCGGTCGGCGAAGGTCTTGGCGTCGATGGCGAGCGGCTCGAGACCGCCCGGATCGTGCTCCTCGAGGGCGGCCTCTCCCTGCACCAGGTGGAGCTTCGCGCGCTTCTTCTTGCTGGCCTCGGTCAGCAGCAACGTCCCCTCGGGGAAGTCGAACGCCGCGAGCCCGTTCCGCTTCGGCACCGTCGCGCCGAGCTTCATCCACTGCAGCCGGCCGGCAATCATCAGGTGGAGGACCATGAAGAGGTCGTCTTCGAAGGCGAAGACGATGCGCTTGCCGATCCGGCGAAGGCCGATGACCTCCTTGCCTTCGAACGCGGCGGGCTTCGGCTCGACCGTTCGGAGGAGGAAGGGGCTGCCGAGCCGCAGCTTGGTCAACGGCTGACCGACGACGCGTGGCTCGAGCGCGTGGAGGTAGAGCTCGATGTCGGGCAGCTCCGGCATGACGGCCGAGTCTGACATTCCCGTCATGGATCCGCGACCGTTGGTCACGATCGGACACGCGTTCGCTCCCAATTTCCCGCGTTCGCGGTGGTCTGAATCTTGCGTGATTCATCGACCACTGCCGTGAGCCGCTTCACCCCACTCCTGCTGCTCCTCGCGGCCTGCGCCAGTGACGCGCGGGTCGAGGGATCGCTGCAGGAGGCGCGCGAGGGAGTGCTCGCGGTTCGCTGGGGACCCGCCGGCAGCGGTCTCGTGCACGGCGAGGGCGAGGCCCTCGGTGAGCGCTACGTCATCGACGTGGAGGGCGCGCCTCCGCCCGCGGCGTTCCATCAGGGCGTCGCGGTCGGCGAGATCGTGCTGACCGGACCGGGGACCACGGTGCGCCTGGGCGCGCCGCTCGACGACGTCCGCGGGGTCGCGTCGGGAGTCGCGCTGGTTCAGCGCGAGGAGATCGTCGGGGCCGATGCGTCCTGGGCGGCCGAGTTCCCGGTGGGGCTCTCCTGCGCGGTGCAGGACTCCGAGGGCTGGGCCCTCGCGGACTGCGCGTCGCTCGAGCCGCTCGCCTTCCAGTAGAGCACATCTGTGCTCTGCTCAACCGCGGACGTCCGCGCGATCGCGGAGCCAGTCGCCGGTGAGGTTGAAGCCGAGGACGGTGAGCGCGATCGCGCTGCCGGCGACGAGCGCGACGTGCGGGAAGCGGAGCAAGACGCCGCTGCCCTGGTCGAGGATCGCGCCCCAGGAGACGTGGGTCGCGGGCCCGAGACCGAGGAACGAGAGCGTCGACTCGGCGAGCACCACGCCGCCGAAGGCGCTGGTGGCCTGGATGAGAATGGGGCCGACGAGGTTCGGCAGAACGTGGCGGAAGAGCACCCGGAGGTCGGAGGCGCCGAGCACCTGGGCGGCCTGGACGAACCCCCGCTCGCGGAGCGAGAGGGCCTCGGCCCGGGCCAGGCGGGCGTAGAGGACCCAGCCCGGGACCGCGAGCGCGACGATCAGGTGGATCAGCGTGGGCTCCGCCACGAGCGCGAGGATCGCGATGTTCAGGATGATCCCCGGGAACGACTGGACCAGGTCCATCACCCCGCCGAGGACGAAGTCGAAGGTGCCGCCGCGGAGGCCGGCCCAAGCGCCTAGCAGGGTCCCGACCAACACCGACGCCCCGACCACGACCAGGGCCACCAGCGCCGCGAGCCGCGCGCCGTGGAGCATCGCCGAGAGCAGATCGACGCCGTTGTCGGCGGTTCCGAGCGGATGCGCGCCGGTCGGGGTCTCGAACTGGTGGTCGAGGTCGATCGCCATCGGGTCCCCGAACCCGAGCCAGGGACCGAGGATCGCGGCGAGCAGGAAGAGCCCGACGAGCGCAGGGCCGACGCGGACGCGACTCATCGCTCACCTCCGAGCCGGAGGCGCGGGTCCACGAAGGCGTAGGCCAGGTCGAGCGCGAGGTTCACCGCCACGTAGGTCAGCGCGATGACCAGCACGCAGCCCTGCACCACCGGCAGGTCGCGGTCGAAGAAGGCGTCGAGGAAGAGCGCGCCGAGGCCCGGCCGCTCGAAGATCTTCTCGACGACGACGGTGCCGGAGAGGAGCGCGCCGAGCTGGGCGGCGGCCACCGTCAGGACGGGGAGCCAAGCGAGGCGGAGCGCGTGGCGCCGGAGGACCGCGCCTTCGCTCAGGCCGCGAGCGCGAGCGGCGGTCACGTGGGGCTGGCCGAGGGCCTCGGCGGTCGCCGCTCGGGTCTGGCGCGCGAGCACGGCGGCGAACGCGGTGCCGAGCGTGATGGCCGGGAGGACCAGGCCGATCGCGCCGACCGCGTCGTCGCCTGGGAGCGGGAGCCAACGGAGCTGGACCGCGAAGGCGAGCACGAGGAGCGGGCCGAGCCAGATGTTGGGGATGGCGAGGCCGAGCACCGCGAAGGTCGAGGCGAGGCGATCCACGCCGGTCCCCTTCCGCGCGGCGGCGAGGACTCCGAGGGGAATGGCGAGGGCCAACGCGAGGGCGAGGGCCGCGAGCGCCAGCGCCGCCGTGTCGGGGAGCACCTCGGCGATCCGCTCGCCCACCGAGCGATCGCTGCGGAAGGAGCGGCCGAGCGAGCCATCGACCACGTCGCCGAGGAAGCGGCCGTATTGAACCGGGAGGGAATCGTCGAGGTGGAGGCGCTCGCGGAGGTCGGCGCGGTCTTCGGGGGTGGCTCGATCACCGAGAATGGTGTCGACCGGGTCGCCGGGGATCATCCGGACGAGCAGGAAGACGAGCGTCACCACCCCCAGGACCGTCGCCAGACCCCGGAGAACTCGAACGAACAGGTATCGGCCGAGCTCGCCGCTCACGGCGCCGACCATATCCGCTGGCCGGATCTGGCGCGCGTTCCTTGCTCGGAGCGAGTCCGGTTCATGCTGCTCCGGGGTGAGGGAGTGGCTACCATCCCGAACGATGAGTCAGGCATCGGAGCTCGATCGACTCTTCGACCAGATCGACCGAACCCCCTACGGCCCCTCGGAGCGAAGCCTGGTGGAGACCGCGCTGACGCGAGCGCGAGAGGCAGGAGACGAGCCGCGTGAGTTCGAAGCGATGATGCGCCGGACCAACTCCGCGAAGATGAGCGGCGATACCGCGGCGTTCCTCGAGTCCCTCCGCTGGTGCCTGGACCGGCACGCGGCCAGCCCTTCACGCTTTCCCGCTCGCCTGAACGAGAACATCGACCTCGCTTGGCAGCTGAAATGGCTCCCCGGCGCGCGGGTCGCCGACCCCGGCGCCAGCGAGCAGGAGATCGATGGCGCGCTCAGGTCGATGGAACGCTTCTACGAAGAGCATGACCTCGGAATGGCGGGCGTACTCACGGCGCGGTTCCGAACGGACTGGGCGATGGGCCGACTCGACGCAGCGGAACGCTGGCGAACGCGGATCGCAGAGACACCTCGGGACGCCTATAGCCACTGCGACGCCTGCATTCGGAGCGAGGTCGCGGCCTTTCTCTTCGACACCGATCGAGCCGCGGAGGGGCTGGCGGCGACCGTGGACCTGGTGGCGAATGGGCACGAGTGCGCCGACGAGCCCGCGCTGGCCCTCGCGCGAGCGCTGGTTCCGATGCTTCGCGCCGGCCGCTGCGACGAGGCTCGCCTGTGGCACCTACGTTCCTACGAGAGTTGCCGCGAAGAGCCCACTCAGCTGCGGGCCATCGCCAGCCAGCTGGAACACTGCGCGCTGACCGGCAGCCTCGAGCGGGGATTCGCCCTGCTCGACCGGCACCTGCCGTGGCTCACTCTGGATCCGAGCGACGTCGCCACCCAACTTCGAGCGATGAGAGCCGTCGCGCTCTTCCTGGTCGTTGCCGAGTCCCGCGGGCAGGCAACCCGGAAGGTCACTGGCGCGGAAGCGCTTGCGGCGCCTTCGCTCCTCGGAGCCTCGCTCGGTCCGACTGCGGTGGCGCCGCTCCGGACAGCGGTTCGCGAGTGGTGCGCCCAGGTCGCCGCACGCTTCGACGCGCGCAACGGCAACGAGCGCCAAGCCCGGCACGTGGCGGCTATCGATGCGCTGGCGCGGGAGTCCTACCCTGGTGCAGTCGGCGCCGACGCAACGTTGACTCGGGCGCTCGCCAATCGGGAACCCACGCCACCACCGCCCAACGCTCGTTGAGGTATCGCGAACGGGTTGTCTCCATTCCAACCGCTCGACTATAGCGAGTACGTGGGGAACCTGGACCAACTGCTCGAGCGCGTCGCGAGCGCGGACCCGGTCGGCGTCGTCGGCCGGGTGACCAGCCTGGTGGGGCTGGGCGTTCGCGCCGCCATCCCGGGGGTGCGGATCGGGGAGATCGTCGCCATCGAGCGGCGCGGCCAGGAGCCGCTGAGAGCCGAAGTGGTCGGCTTCGACGGCGACGAGGCGAAGCTCATGCCGCTCGGACGGGCGGAGGGCATCGGCCCGGACGACCCGGTGCGGCCCACGGGGGCGCCGCTCTCGATCCGCTGCGGGCCCGACCTGCTCGGTCGGGTCGTGGACGGGCTCGGCGCACCGATCGATGGCGGCGCCGCGCTGCAGGGCGAGCCCTGGGCGGTGATGCGCACGCCACCGAACCCGATGGAGCGACCGCGCATCGACACGCCGATGACCCTCGGCGTCCGCGCGCTCGATGGGCTGCTGACCTTCGGCGAGGGACAGCGGGTCGGCCTCTTCGCCGGCAGCGGCGTGGGCAAGTCGACCCTGATGGGCCAGATCGCGCGGCAGGCCGACGCAGACGTCTTCGTGATCTGTCTGATCGGCGAGCGTGGTCGCGAGGTGCGTGAGTTCCTCGAGGACAGCCTCGGCGAGGAGGGCCGCAAGCGCGGCGTGGTGGTGTGCGCCACGAGTGACGCGCCGGCATTGGTGCGACTCAAGAGTGCCTACGTCGCGACGAGTATCGCCGAGTATTTCCGCGACCGCGGCGAGCGCGTACTGCTGATGATGGACTCGGTGACGCGCTTCGCGCGCGCCGGTCGCGAGGTGGGCCTGGCCGCGGGTGAGCCACCGGCACGACGCGGCTATCCGCCGAGCGTCTTCGCCGCCCTCCCCGGTCTGCTCGAGCGCAGCGGCACCGCCCCCGGTGGATCGATCACCGCGGTCTACACCGTGCTCGTCGAAGGCGGCGACATGGAGGAGCCGATCGCCGACGAGGTCCGCGGCATCCTCGACGGGCACGTGATCCTCGATCGCGCGCTCGGCGCCCGCGGTCGCTGGCCGGCGATCGACGTGCTCCATTCGCTGAGCCGCGTGATGGACGCGGTCACCGACGACGAGCACCGCGACGACGCACGGCAGCTCCGCGAGCACCTGGCGATCTACGAGGCGAAGCGCGATCTGGTCTCGCTCGGCGCCTACGAGCGGGGCAGCGACCCGAAGCTGGACGCTGCCCTGGCGCGCATCGAGCGCATCGAAGCCTTCCTCCGGCAGGGCAAGCACGAGCGGAGCGCGCTCGACGAGACTCGCGCCGCGCTGCACGCGCTGCGGTGAGTGCCGCCATCATCGGGGCCGGGATGAGCGGCCTGAGCCTCGCCGTCGCGCTCGCCGAACGGGGCATCGAGGTCGACGTGTACGAGGCCGCGGAGGCGCCACCCCGCGAACGCACCTTCTGCGGCTTCGAGGTCGAGCTCCACCCGTTCAGCGACCTCATCGGCCACCGCTGGACCCGGGTCGCCGTCGCCACCGACGAAGGGGAAGCGCACTCGTTCCTCACCATGCATCCCTACGCGATGATCGAGGGCAGCGCGTTCGTGGACGATGCGCTGTCTCGGTTGGGAGGCGCACGGCTGCACTTCGGCCGTTCGGTGACCCCGGACGACCTCGACGCCGACCTCGTCTTCGACTCGCGCCCCATCCCCGCCCCAGCCGGCACGCTCCTGCAGGTCTTCCGCGGTCGCTTCGTGCGCACCGCGCGACCCGTCTTCGATCCGCGCCAGGCGATGCTCATGGACTTCCGCGTGGACCAATCGCGCGGGGTCCACTTCCTCTACGTGCTCCCGACCTCGGACACCGAAGCGCTCGTCGAAGACACCTACTTCACCCGCGAGACGATCACCGACGCCGACTTCGAGCGATGCCTGGACGAGGCGCTGGCGCCGCTCGGCCCGCTGGAGGTCACCGGCACCGAGGGCGGCGTGATCCCGATGAGCACCGAGCCGCTCGCGCCTTCCCCAGAGCGAGTCACGCGGATCGGCATCGCTGGAGGGATGGCCAAGCCCTCGACGGGCTACGCCTTCGCGTTCGCGCAGCGGCACGCCCAGGCGATCGCCGAGGCTCTGGCCGAGGGGGAACCACCGCCCACCACCGTGCGCTCGGAACGCGACCGGCTCCTCGACGCCATCTTCCTCGCGCGCCTCGACGCCGAGCCCACGCGCGCCCCCGAGCTCTTCCACCGGCTCTTCGACCGGGTGAACGCCGACAGCCTCGCGCGCTTCCTGATGGAAGCGGCCTCCACCAGCGACCTGCTCGCGGTCATGCGCTCCCTGCCGGCCGGACCCTTCACGCTGGAGGCGATGAAGGTGCTGACCCGCTCGCTGAAGCGACGGGTGGGAATGCCGTGAGCCCTTCCCTGCCCAGGACATCCGCTCTAAGACTGCGCCCATGATCCGGATCGGACGACGCCTGCCCGAGCTCCCGCCCCAGTCCGAGCGACCGGACTGGGTGGAGGCCGATCCGCGCTTCATCGCGGAAGCCACCACCCGAGCGATGGCTCGCGAGGGCGGCGGCTGGTGCGTGCTCGATGCGTCGCACCGCATCGGCGAGAAGCCGCGCAAGCTGCGGGTCGCCGGTCGAGACCTCGTCGTGTTTCGCGCGAAGGACCAGGTGGTGGCCGCCCCGAACGCTTGCCCGCACATGGGCGCGGAGCTCCACGAAGGGCGCGTCGAGGACGGACGCGTGGTCTGCCCGTGGCACGGGCTCGCGCTCGGCGCCGAGGGGCGCGGCACCTGGCAGTGCCTGAAGACCCACGACGACGGAGTGCTCGTCTGGGTGCGCGCGATCGCCGGCGAGGCGCTGACCGACGCGCCCGTGGTGAGCCCGCGGCCGGAGCGCTTCGTGAGCGGCGTCGTCCGCATGGACGCGCGCTGCGAAGCCGAGGACATCGTCGCCAACCGGCTCGATCCCTGGCACGGCACCCACTACCACCCACACTCGTTCGCGACGCTGCGGGTCACCGACAAAGACCCCGATCGGATCACGCTCCGGGTCGCCTACCGCGCAATCGGTCCGCTGGTCGTGGAGGTCGACTGCACCTTTCACGCGCCGACCCGCCGCTCGATCGTCATGACCATCACCGGCGGCGACGGCATCGGATCCGTCGTGGAGACCCACGCCAGCCCCATCGACGACGGCCGATGCGCCGTGGTCGAGGCCACCATCGCGAGCTCCGACCGCAAGGGCTTCCGCTTCGCACGACAGGTCGCACCGCTGCTCCGGCCCTTCATCGAACGGCGCGCCGCGCGCCTCTGGGTGGAAGACGTCGCCTACGCCGAGCGCCGCTACGCGCTACGGACGGAGGTCAGAAGCGGAGCGCTGCGAGTGGTCCGCGAACCGGCCCGTGCAGGAGCGGCTGCCGCTCCTCGCCGATGAGCTGATTGGCCGCGGCGAAACCGCTGGCGGTCGCGCGCTCCATCAGCGCGCAGGGGAAGGGCATCGCGACGAAGTCACCCGCGAGCTTCACGCGGGGATCGCGGGTTTCGACGCCGGGTCGCACGGCGTGGCTACCGGGTCGGAAGGCGGGGCAGTCGTGGCGGAGCAGGAAGCGCTCGTGGACGACGCCCGCGCCGCGCGTCTCGGGGTAGACCGCTTCGAGGCCCGCGAGCAGGTCGGCCTTGATGGTGGCCTCGTCCAACTCGGGCGGGACCGCGTACCCGTGGAGCTCGATCACCGAGCCGCCGTGTGCCTTCGCCCACGCCGCGCTCTCGTCTTCGAGCCGCTCGTAGACGCTGATGTTGTCGAGCAGGCCGTGGCCGACGGTGCCGACGAAGGGCAGCCGATCCGCGCGCACCGGCCGGTCGAGCCAGAGCCGCCAGACCGCGAAGGGGTGGGTGACCTCGAGCGCGCCGAGCCCTTCGCCGAGGAGCCCGCCGAGGGGCGGTGAGCGGCGCGCGAGCTCGCGCAGCCCGGGGACCGAGAGGCCGAGCACGACCGCGTCGACCGACTCGGTTCCATCGCTGGTCTCGACCGCGATCGGTGCGCGGCCGAGGTGCAGCGCGCGGAGCTCGGTGTCGGTGCGGATCGCCACCGAGCGATCCTCGAGGTAGCGCCGGAGCGGCTCGAAGAGGCCCGTCGAGAAGGGCTTCCGCATCGTGTCGAAGACCAGGCCATCTGGGTTGGCCAGGAAATAGAAGTGGAACTGCATGAGCAGCTCTGCCGCGGAGAGGTCTTCCTCCGGGTTGAAGAAGCTGTGGCTGAAGACCTCGAAGAGCATGCGCCGCGCGTCGGGCGGGAATCCGAGCGCGTCGAGGTAGTCCTTCGCGCTAACGCCGTCCCAGCGCTTCCAGGTGTGATCGCCGAAGGCCATCATCGCGAGGGTCGGGCGGAGCTTCACGCGCGATAGGTCCAGCAGCCCGATGGTCGGGCTCCGCCACGCGAGGGTCGCGACGTTCGCGGGCGTCGAGGTCGGCAGATCGCGAAAGCTCTGCACGCTCCCGTCCGGTCCGTGCACCGGGTAGTCGACCTGCGGCTCGAGCACGCTCAGGTCGGGATCGACCCGCCGCATCAGCGAACGAAGGCAGTGGTACTGGCGGAAGAACGCGTGGAAGCCGCGCTCCATCTGGTAGGGCGTTCCGTCGGGGAGTGTTTCGGTCCATGCGCCGGCGCGCCCTCCGAGGAAGCCGTCGCGCTCGACGACCACCACCGAGTGGCCGGCTTCGGCGAGCACCGTGGCGGACGCGAGTCCCGCGAGCCCACCACCGGCGACGAGCACTCTCATCGGGGACGCCGCGCCACGAAGCTGTGCACGATGCCGCGCTGCCAGCCGTCGAGCGGCAGGGTCTCGACCTCGTCGAAGCCCGCGAGGCGCAGCCGCTCTTCGAAGGCCTCGACGCCGTCGAACTCGTTCACGCTCCGCCGCAGGTAGCGGTAGATCGACGCGTCGCGGCTGGTCAGCCAGCCGGCGGGCTCGATGAACCCGGCGCAGACCGCGTTGAAGATCGTCTGGCGGATCCGGTCGTCCTGGACCGAGTACTCGTGAAAGACGATCCGCGCGCCGGGCTCGAGCAACGCGAGCACGTTGGCCAGGCAGCGGTCGCGGTCGGGCACGTTGCGGATCCCGTAGGCCATCAGGATTCCGCCGAAGGTCCCCTCGACGCCGGCGGCCGCGGGGTCCGTCGCGTCGCCGAGCACGAAGTCCGCGGCCAGCTCGCGCTTCTGCCGCGCCTCCTCGAGCATGCCCTCGCTCGCGTCGAGCCCGACGATCTCGGCCCCCGGGTACGCCGCGCGCACGGCGGCCGTGCTCAGACCAGTGCCGCAGCAGAGATCGAGCAGCCGACCCTCGCGCGGCGCCCGCATGCGCTCGGCGCTCATGCGCAGGTGCCGCCGATAGCCGGGGTTCATCCCGGTCATCAGGTCGTAGCGGCGGGCCACGCGGTCGAACGCGCGCGGAACGGTCTGTCGACTGACGTCCACGGCGCGATTGATAGGTTCAACCGGAGTGAAACGCCAGTCTGGATGGAACGCGATCCGGGTTCGCGAGCCTGTCCGCCCATCGACGGTCCATCCCACCGCGCCCGAAACCGCTCTTGGGGAAGCGATGAAGGCGGCTCTGAGCGGCCGTCAGCCTACTCGTGTCCGGCCCCTTCGCCGGAACAGGAGCGCGCCGAGGAGGAGGCTCGACCAGATCGAGCCCCCCTCGCTGGGAATGGTGCGACAGCCACATCCACCGCCGGTCGACGTGTCGCCAGCGCTTCCCCCGTCGCGACCCGCGCCTCCGGGCCCTGCGTCGTCTCCTGGCGCGCCTGGGTCGACCGTAGGGTCCACTCGAACCAAGAGCTGAGGCCGAGGATTCACCTCACCGTCGACCAACGTGAGGACTTCGATCTCGGGCCGGTGGCCGACGGCGCGGTCCTCGATGACCTCGGGAAACACCGTCACGGCCGGCTTGCTCAAGTCGGGTCGAGCCGGGAGATCGCTGTTGAGGAAGGCGCCAAAGGTGACGTTGCCAACGTCGATGTCGTCGGCGCTGGAGTTCACCATCACCGTGTTCGACCAGTTGGCCCACGAACCGTTGGCCGACCAGAAGACATCGCCGGAGTGCGAGTAGAGGCGCGCGGTCGTCGACGAACCCCGCTCGAAGCGAGTGCCCTCGATGCGGCCGTTCGAGATCAGCGACTCCCCGCGCTCGTCCGCTCGGAAGTAGCAGCTGACGATGTCACTCACGCCGAAGACGGAGGGGTCGCCTCCGTTGTTGATGAGGTCGCTGTGGACGAGTTGCAGGTCGATGTTGCTGGGCGCGTAGATCGCGCCGCTGACGTTGTCCTCGAAGCGGCAGCTGGTGAACGAGTTCAGGTTGTCCCCACGCCGTGCGCTCAGATCCGCGCCGAGGTCGTTGCCCACGAACTGACAGCCGTAGAACGTGACCTTGTCGACGTACCCACTGTTGGGCCCACCCCCCTCGTAGTCATCGCTTTGGTCCACGTACTGCTTGAAGCCCGTGCCCGAGTTGACGAAATCGACGTGGTAGAAGAGCCCGTTGTCGAGCCCGAAGATCTGGTCGACGAAGAACCCCGCGTTGGAGAAGTCACGGAACACGAGGTGCGAGTAGAGGAACTGTGAGTACTGGCCTCCGTCGCCAGGCTCACCCTCGAGGTGGACCCCGTTGCGGCCACCTTGAAGCGTCAGGTCCATCATCTGGATGTGATAGCGAGACCCCTCCGCATCTCGGTCGTAGACGAAGATGTCCATGTCGGGGTCTTTGGCCACGATCGCCGTTCGGTCCGCGCCGGCGCCGACGATCGTGGTGCCCCCGCGAATCTCGAGTGAGCTCGAGACATAGTAGATGCCCGGCTCGAGCATCACGACCTCGTCGGCATCGATGAGCGCCTGAAGCATCGCCGTCGAGTCTGGCTGAGCGTCGAGACCGTCCGCCCAATCCGGCCCCGTCGGGTCCGGAATCGGATCGAACGAGGGTCGATCCCAGGCGATGCGCTCTGGTCGCACACGATACAGCGCCCGAATCGCTTCTGCGTCCTCCGCGGACAAGGGCTCGCTCACGAGCTCCGTTTCGGACTCCGAGACGTACCGCCAGAAGGACCGCCCCTCTCCCTCCGCGTTGCCTTGGACGCCGCTCCCTTTCGAGCCGTAGAAGACGCCGTCCGGGTTGTCGAAGCGGAGCTTGCTCGGACCGTTGAAGGACACCGCCCGCTCGACCGCCTCACTGAAGACGACGAAGGGGCCGTCCGTTCGTCCACCCATCCGCGCGGTGTAGAGCAAGGCTTCCGTCGCACCGATATCGAACACCGGTTGCTGATCGTCCGAGGTCGCGCCGCCCGCCGTCCAGAGCTGCATGGTATCGACCGAGCGGACCAGATAGGTCGGCAGCCGTCGCGCCGTGTCGCTGGGCTCGTAGGACTCCACGTCGTACCCGACGATGGTCAGATCCGGGTAGTTCTCCACCGTCACGGAGTTGTCCGGGCCACCCAGGTGATTCCCCCACACGAAGACGTTGCCGTAGGACTCGCGGGCCTCGTCGCCGACCAGATCGAGAAGTCGCCCGTTGTAGTGCGCTCGAATGCGGATGAAACGGTTGTTCCGAAGCCAGCCCCCCTCGCTCGTGTCTGCCACGATGGACCCGCCTTCGAGTCCCACCACCACGTTGTCCTCGAAGCGTGCGCCCTCGATGTGGAGCCCCCCGCTCATGAAGAAGAAGAGGTTGTCGCGAGTGACCTCCTCGGAGGCTGGAAAGGTGACCCCGATGTGCGGAACGCTCAGGTTCGACAGGACGAGTCCCGTCGTCCCCGGCTCGACGACGATCGGCGGGAGGGAAGTCGAAACCCCCAGCCCATAGATCTGCATCCCACTGCTGAGCCTCAGCGGGTTCGCCTCATCGGCGCACTCCCCGCATCGGTACTCACCGCGCTCGAGGCGAACGATGCCGTGCGTGTCCAGCGCCTCCTGCAGCGTGGCGGCGTCCTCCACGGTCACGAGGAAGGCCTCTCGCGGATAGGTCTGCGACGGCCACGGGGGGTCCGCCGACGCGACCGAGGCCACCAAACACGTCGCGAGCGAGAGAACGGAGAACGGCTTCGTCGCGTCCATGGGCGCCATGATGAAGCCCGCCGCATCGCGTGATGAGACGAGAACCATACCGCGTACGATTGCGCTCGCGGCCCGAGTACAACGGCGGGCTGCTCGTGCCCATCGGGATGGATCTACCGGTTCTGAGGCGTGGGCAAGACCGGAGGTGTCGGTGCCGTCCAGTTCTGCTCACAGCCGGCAACGTCAGGCGAGCGGGTCGGAGTAGATCTCGTCGATGGAGAGGGTCACGTCGAGGGACTCGAGCTCCGCTCGCTGACCGGGCCCGTAGTCGCGGAGGGCCCAGACATCGTTCTCGCGGCGGTAGACCTCGATGCGCGGCTCGTTCTGGCTGACGAGCACGTACTCCTGAAGAGACTCGAGACGACGGTAGTGGGCGAACTTCTCGCCGCGGTCGCTCGCTTCGGTCGTCGGGCTGAGAATCTCGACGATGACCGTCGGGTTGGTGATGGCATCGGCGTCGATATCGGCTGTGCGCCGCTCGTCGCAGACGACCGTCACGTCGGGGTAGGTGCTGCGGCCGGTCGCCGGCACATGAACGCGGAGGTCCGCGGAAAAGGCACTGCAGGGGCGGCCGCGAAGTGCGGCGACCAACGCGGCCGACACGTTCGCCGCCAACCGTGCGTGCTCGGGCGTGCCGCCGGCCATCGCGACGATCTGCCCATCGACGTACTCGTGCTTCGTCTCGGACTCGCGTTCGAACGCGAGGTACTCCGCGTAGGTCTTTCGCTGAAGGGGTTCACCCACCGGTGAAGCATGCCGGAAGCCCTCGAGACTGTCGACGTAGGCCTCACCGACGCTCATGAGGCCCGCGTGGCAGCCTGCGGTGTCAGAAACGCGCGCCGAGGCGGAGCGAAGCGCCGAGGCCGATGGCGCCGTCGTTGTTGCTGACCCAGGTGAAGGCCGGCACGGCGAGCTCTGCGTAGAGCGAGCCCGTGATGTTCACGCTCGCCAGCAGATTCACGCGGACCATGCCGCCGGGCTTGCGCTGACCGGTCACCGGCATGAAGAGCCCGCCCTCGACGGACCCGCCGAGGTGGATGGGGAACGTGAAGAGGCTGAGCATGTAGGCGGCGCCCACGTGAATGTCGAAGGCGCCGGCGGCGCCGAAGAAGATGTCGAGACCCGCGCGGAGCTCGAGGCCGGGGATCGACTCGAAGCCACGACCGTAGTTGAGCTCGAGGCTCCCGAGCGCGCCGCCGTTGCCGCCGTCGCCGGTCTTCACGAGGCCGAGCACGCCGAAGCCCGCGCTGACCATGCTGGCGCCATCGGCGACGCCGTAGCGGTCGCGATTCTCGTAGGCCTGCTGCGCGTCGGCTTCCGCCTCCTCGGCGGCGCGGCGCGCCTCTTCTTCTTCCGCCTGACGGCGAGCTTCCTCTTCGGCCTGACGCTGCCGCTCGGCTTCCGCTTCGGCGTCGGCCTCCGCTCGCTCGGCGGCTTCTTCAGCCTCGCGGCCGACCGTGTCGTGGCCGGCCAGCGCGTGGCCCTCATCGCCCGGACCCTCGGGGCGGAGCATCGCCGTGAGCAACGCCTGCAGCCGGGCGTCGGTGTGGATGCGGCGGACCTCGGCGTCGAGCTCGTCGACGCGGGTCTCGGGCGCGTAGCCGGCGCGCAGGGTGATCCAGAAGGCGTCTTCGTCGGCGTCGTGGACGATCGCCAGCAGCGCCCACTGTGCGCCCTGGAGCTCCGCGAGGGCCCGCATGTCGTTCGCCGTCTGGGGGACCTCTTCCTCTTCGATCTGTACCGCCGCGCCCTCGCTGAGGACGTGGAAGCCCATGCCTCGGAGGACGGAGCTCATGCGGGCGTCGAGCTCTTCCTTCTCCTCGAGATCGGCGTCGCCGGTCGAGTGCAAGAGCACCACACGCTGGGGCTGGGCCTCGGCCGGCGCGGTGAGCACGAATGCCGCGATCACCACGGCGATCGTGAAGAGAAGGCGCGCCACGAGCGCGGATCGAGAAGTCTGGTTCACGGTTGGGCGCAGGATCGCCATCGATCCGGAGGTGTCGCAAGAACGGGGCCAACCCCGCTCGGCCGGGGTCAACCCAGGGCCTCGATGACGTCGGCCGGAGCCTGGACCAGCTCGATGAGCACGCCCTCGCCGCCCTGCGGGAAGGCGTCGTTGCCCTTGGGGTGCACGAAGATGATGTCGTGGCCGGCGGCGCCGGGCGCGGGCTTTCCGATGAAGCGGACGCCCTTCGCGGAGAGCCACTCGACCGCCTTGGGCAGGTCGTCGACCCAGAGGCCGACGTGGTTGAGCGGCGGCGAGTCGACCTTGGGGCGCTTCTCGGGGTCGATCGGCTCCATGAGGTCGACCTCGACCGCGTGCGGCCCCTCGCCGATGGTCGCGATGTCCTCGTCGACGTTGTGACCCTCGCTGCGGAAGGTGCCGCTGGGCTTCAGTCCGAAGAGGTCGATCCAGAGCGTGCGCAGCGGCCCCTTGTCGGGCGCGCCGATGGCGATCTGCTGGACACCGAGGATGCGAAAGGGTCGGTCACTCATGGGAGGCCCATAGCTCGAAAAGGACGCCGGCACGACCACTCCGGCCGAAGCCTTGCCGGATCGGGGTCGGGCGCGCACCATGCGCGCCGTGAAGACGTCCCTCACCGGCATCAAGCCGACCAACACGCCGCATCTCGGGAACTACCTGGGCGCCATCCGCCCGGCCCTCGAGCTCGCGAAGCAGTATCGGTCGCTCTATTTCATTGCCGACTATCACGCCCTGACCACCGTCCGAGACCCGGAGGTGCTCCGCACGAGCGTGTACGACGTCGCCGCGACCTGGCTGGCTTCCGGTCTCGATCCCGAGAAGACCATCCTCTTCCGTCAGTCCGCGGTGCCCGAGGTCTTCGAGCTCTCTTGGACGCTCAGCTGCCTGCTGGCGACCGGCCAGCTCGAGCGCGGCCACTCCTACAAGGACGCGCTCGCGAAGGGCGACGTCCCGAACGCGGGCATCTTCTACTACCCGGTGCTGATGGCCGCCGACATCCTGCTCTACGACACCCACGTGGTGCCGGTGGGCAAGGACCAGAAGCAGCACCTCGAGCTCTGCCGCGACGTCGCCCAGCGGGCGAACCACGTCTTCGGCGAGGGCACGCTCGTCGTGCCCGAAGCCCACATCGGCGACGCGCCGCTGGTCCCCGGCACCGACGGGGAGAAGATGAGCAAGAGCCGCGGCAACGGCATCCCGCTCTTCGCGCCGGCGAAGAAGCTCCGCAAGGTCGTGATGGGGATCAAGACCGGGTCCGAGACCCTCGAGGAGCCCAAGGATCCGGAGCCGAGCACGGTCTACCAGCTGTGCCGACAGGTCTCGCCCGAAGCCGCCGCCGAGATGGCCGAGAAGCTCCGCGCCGGGAACTACGGCTGGGGCCACGCCAAGCAGGCGCTCTACGAGACGCTCGAGGCCGAGCTCGGGCCGAAGCGGGAGACCTATCAGGCGCTCCGCGCCGACGAGGCGAAGCTCGACGCGCTCCTGGAGGAGGGCGCCGAGCGGGCGCGCGTGATCGCGCGAGAGACGATGGGCCGCGTCCGCCGAGCGATCGGCATGACGCGCCCCGCTTGATCCCCGTCCACGCACGAGTCGCGAGAGCCGACTCACGATCTTTCGCGTAGCGTTCGAGGGGACTGTGCCGTCTGACCCTACCGTGGACCCCGTTCCCGAGTCTCGACTGGACGCGATCATCCCTGCCGGGTCGGTCGTCAGCGTGACCGACGCGCTGGAGCGGGCGCGGGCCGCGGGTCACGAGGTCGAGCTGGCCCCGGCGGACGGCGACCTCCGCTGGTCGATCGACGGGATGGAGTGGCGCGCCGGGCTCGGACCCGCGCCCCGAGAAGCGCTCGAGGTGCTGGTCGCCGCGGGCGTCGCGCCGCCAGAGCTCGCGGCCCCGGGCACGATGGCGCTCTCGGTGTTCACCCACCTGCCGCCCATGTGCCAGAGCGCCTACCAGGCGCAGGTCGCGGTGGTGCACGCGCTCGCTCCGGAGGCGCTGGCGGTCTACGACGCCAACGCGCAGACCCTGATGAGCCCGCCGTGCGTGGCAGACCTGGCGGCGGTCGAGGTCCCGGCGCCGCCGTCGCGGCTCTACTCGATCCACGTCGTGCTCGGCGAAGGGCTCGCCTGGATGCACACCCACGGGCTCCGGCGCTGCGGCACCGTGGAGCTCGAGCTGGTCGACGTCCCGAAGGCGCGCATCACCGACATGAAGGCGCTCCTCGAGGCCGCGGCGTCGCGGCTCATCGAGGAAGCCGCGCCGCCCTCGATGTGTACGGCCTTCGAGGTCAGCCGCGAGACGAAGGTGAGCTGGATCCCGTGGTCCAAGGCCTCGCGGAAGATGAAGCTCGAGGGACCCGGCGCCAAGCGCGACCCTGCTCACTGCGAAGGCACCGGCGTGCTGATGGCCAAGCCGGGCATGTGGAAGTTCTGTCTGCCACACACGGTCATCGAGGCGCGCCCGCGCGTCCTCGTGAGCCGCGCCGAGACCCAGCGGATGGCCGCCGGCGCCCGGGCGCGGTGGCCCCGCTTCGTGCGGCTGGTGGAGGCGCACCTCGGCGAGGAGGGCTGGTCGTTCCTGGCCAAGGGCTCCTTCGCGGCGGGCGGCCCCTGTGGTCCCGAGCACATCTGGATGTCGGTGACCGAAGCCGACGCCGAGGGCTGGAGCGGCGAGGTGATGAGCCGCCCCTGCCGTGCCGAGATCGCGCCCGGCGACAGCCTGCGCAACGACCTCCCGACGCTCTCCGGCTTCCAGGTCCGGTCACCTCACGGGGCGTTCGGACCGGACGAGCTCGCCGAGCTCGAGGCGATGCTCGAAGCGGAGTAGAGCGCGGGCTCAGCCGCCCGCGCGGCCGTTGTTCCGAGCGCTCGCGCGACCGCGGCGGCCGCCGAACTGGATCTCGACGTGCGCGTCCGCGCCGGGCGCAGGCATCTCGAGGCCCGAGAACGCGTTCGTGAAGCAGTCGGAGAACCCCTCGGGCGGCGGCGGGTTCATCTGGAGCTCCCCGACGTCGCCGTTGGCCATCACGTCGAACGCGAGGCTCATGCCGCGACGACCGGCGCCACCGTCCGGGTTGGCGGAAGCCGCCATCTGCTCGCGGAACTGTCTCCAGCCACCGTTCTGCTCGACGCAATCCCGGATCTGCGGTCGCACCTCGCGGACGGTGTTCATGACGTCGACCGGCTCGAGCGCCGGCTCTTCGTCGCCGAGTGCGCTGACCTGGACCCGACGGGCGGCGCGACGCGCGCGACGCTCCGCGCGCTCGGCCGGCGTCATCTGCTGCCACTCCTCGCGCATCTCGAGGCGCTTGGCGCGGCGCTGCTCCGGCGTGAGTCCTCGCCAGTCCTCCCGGGAGAACTCCATGCCGCGCGCACGCATCCCCATCGCGCTGGTCTCCTCGGGCTCGTCGTCCTCGTCGCCGTCCTCGCGGAAGAACTCGTAGGGGTCCACCTCGGGGAAGGCCACCTCCGGATCGGCATCGCGACCGAAGCGCTCCGGTTCGTCCTCTTTGGAGAGGGCCCACACGAGTACGGCGACGGCTCCGAGAAGGAGCACGCCGCCGCCGATGATCACAGAGCGCTGCACGGCTCCGGTATAGACCGGATGAGAGCGCCGGTCATTCAACTCGCGCTCAGTAGCCGACGCTGTCCATGGCCGCTTCGTGTTCCGCGTTGATGGCTGCGGCGGCGGCCGGGGCGTCGTCCTCGAAAGCCACCGACCCGGTGCGGCGGACCGAGGCGGCGCGCTCGCGGTACGCGGGACCGGCCCGCTCGTAGCTCTCGGCGGCGTTCTCGAAGTGGACGGCCGCCGCGGGGTTGCCGTCGCGGACCATCTGGATGGCAGCGAGGAGCTCGCTGGCGGCCTCGACCTCGGCGGCCGCGGTGTGCACGGCGTCGTTGCGGCTCGCCTCGATGGCGGCCGGGTCCTCGCTGGCCCGGGCGCCGAGGAAGACCTTGCGCTCGAGGGCGCCAGCCTCGGCGAAGGCGTCGGTGAAGGTCAGGTTCGCGTCGAGGAGCTCGACCAGCGCGCCGGCCTGTCGCTGCGGGGCGGTCATCTTCACGACGATCGACCACTCCTGCCCCGCGGTGAGATCACCGAGGTTGAGGGCGACCGCGCCGCCGTTGGTCGCCTGCGGGTGGCCGACGACCTCGACCAGCTCGACGCCAGGGCCGGGGTTGAGGCGGAGCTGCATGCCGCGAGCGAGGGTCTGCTCGAGGCGGGTGACCTCGCGTCGGAAGACGGCGAGGACGGCGTCGGCCTCCTCGACATAGGTGAAGGTGCCGCCGCTGGTCTGGGCGATCTGGCCCATCAGGACCTCGTCGTACTCGAGGCCGAGGCCGAGGGTCGTGATGGGCGTCTGCATCTGCGCGGCGCGGACGGCCTGCGGGAGCACGGCGGTGGGCGAGTTCGGGACACCGTCACCGAGCAGGACGATGCGGCGGAGCTCGTTGCCCTCACCGGTCCAGCTGGCGATCTGCTGGATACCGGTGGCGAGGCCCGGCGCGAGCATCGTCGTGCCGCTGGCCTCGATCGCGTCGATGGCCTCGTTGAGCTCGTCGACGTCCACGTCACCGACCTCGGTGTTGGCCAGCACGACGTCCACCCCGGAGTGGAAGGTGACCACCGAGAGGTGGTCGTCGTCGCGGAGGGTGCCGACGATGTCGCGGGCCGCCTCCTTCACGCGCTCGATCGGCTCGCCCATCATCGAGCCCGAGGTGTCGAGCACGAGCGCGAGGTTGAGCGGCGGGCGTCGCATCCCGCTGACATCCTCGGTGCCGATGTGGAGGCGCGCGAGCACCTCGCTGCCCTGCGCGTCGATGACCTCGTAGCCGAGCTCGCCATCCATTCGGACCACGCCCGGGTCTTCCGGCGTGTCGGGCGTTCCCTTGACGCAGCTGACGCCGAGGAGCCCCGCGATGAGGAGCGTGCGGATCGCGATCGAGTTCTTCTTGGTATGCATGTGAAGCCTTCCTCCCGTTCGTTTGGGTGGGGGCTCCGACGCACGGGAGCACGAAAGGGTCTAGAGACGGCGAGCCGTCGGCTCGCCGTCGGCGAGTCGTCGACACCCTCACCCTCACCCTCGCCCTGACCCTCACCCTTCAGAAGCAGAGAGAGCCGACCTCGTCCGAAGGGCGAGGGACAGGGTGAGGGCGAGGAGCAGGTCTTCGACCTGCTACGCGCGGACGACCGCGCCGCCGCGGCGGGGGTCGCCGGCGCCGATCACTTCGCCGTTCTGCGCGAGGACGGCGTGGACGCCGCCGAAGAAGAACGCGCGGAAGGGAAACGAGTACACGTGCTCGAATCGCTCGTTCAGCGCCTCGACGATCCCGTGGTGGTCGTGGCGGTCTTCCATCTCGAGCCAGACCGACGATTCCTCGGCGTGGACCCGCGGCGCGAACACCGCCTCTTCGAGCGGCTGACCGAGACAGCACACGCGATAGAGCACCTGCGAGACGACCGATCGGATGCGGTTGGCCCCGCCGCTACCGAGGGCGAGCACCGAGCTCTCCGGGCCGCGAACGATCGTCGGCGCGATCATCGAGGGCAGCGCGGTGCCCGGCGCGTGATCGAAAAAGCCGCCGGGGTGTAAGTCTTCCTCGCCGCAGAAGTTGTTCAGCTGAATCTGTGTGCCCGGGATGACGTGTCCGCATCCCTCACCGTTGGTCAGCGTGGCCGCGGCGGCGCCGCCTTGCGCGTCGATCACGGAGAGGTGCGTCGTGCTCCCGAAGGCGCGCTCGTCGCTCTTCGCGCGCGTGCCGGCACGGCAGGCCTCGGCGTGGCGCACGGCTTCGGTCGCCTCGTCGAGGCTCACGTGGCCCTCGGCGAGCGTGCCCGCGATCAACCCGAGCAGCTTGCCGCCGAGCCGCGGCGACGCGAGCACCTCCCAGTGACCGATGCGCAGCGTTCGCGGCGCGACGACCCGAGGCTTCGCGTTTGCGAGATCGGTCTCCGTGATCGCACCACCGGCCGCCGGACCGAAGTGCTCGAGCAATGCCTGCTGGAACTCCGGCGGCGTGCCGCCGTGCTCGGCGAAGCGACGCAGCACCGCGGCCATCCCGGGCATCGGCCTGCAGCTGCCGGGACGTGGCGGCGCGTCGCTGTCCGAGTAGGAGGTCTGGCACTCCTCGGTCCGGAGGTTGATCGGCCAGAGCAGCCGGAAGACCTCCGCCGCCTCGTCGGTGAGCGGGCAGCCACGCTCGGCCAGACCGATCGCGGGCGCGGTCAGCTCCTCGAGCGACTGGGTCCCGAAGTGCGTCGCCGCGTGGGCGAGACCGGGGAAGGCCAGCGGCGGCGCCGCGCTCGCGCGACCGATGTGGAAGATCTGGCTCGCGGCGCCGAAGTCGATCTCGATCGACTCGAAGTCCATCGGCGGCGCGTCGCTCGGGCGATCGAGCCCCGGCATCGCCGAGAAGAAGTCGATCACCACCGGGTCCTGCCCCGGCAGCGCGACCGTCATCATCCCGGAGCCGCCCGCACTGGCGAGCAGCGGCTCGGCCACGAACGACGCCAACGCGCCGGCCACGAGCGCATCGACCGCGTTGCCGCCTGCACGCAGAACGGACGCGGCTGCCTCGGCGGTGTGCGGGTTTCCCGCGGCGACGACACCTCTCACTTCGCGGATGCTGTCGCAGCGAGGCCGATCCGTCCAGGGGCGGATGGCCATCCGCGCCGACTGCGCCCAATTCCGCGGGCCACCAGCACTCCAACACAGGTGCGGATGTGGATGTGGATCCTCCCGATGATGGGCGCTTGCCACATGACGGGGCGCCATACGGAGTCGCCCCCGATGCGAGAGGAGCGGCTCGAGAACATGATCGGACTGTCCACACCCGACCCGCCTCTCCCCGACTCACCTCTACCTCCGCTCGATGTCCCGCGTGCGACCACGGCGCTCGACGCTCTATGGGAAGCCGAGGGCGAGGCGGAGGTAGCCCGAGCACACCGCCGGGTCGTGCGCCTGGGCGAGCCGATCCTGAGTCACCTCGCGCCCATCGTTCGCGACGGAAGCTTCGAGAAGGCAGCGCGCGCGATGAATGCCATCGCGGCGATCCGACCGGAGGGCTCCGAGGTCGCGCGCGACGCCTTCTCGAGGACACTGTCGAGACATCCTTCGACGAGCGTGACGGCTCTTCGCCGAGCGGCATTGGAGGGTGACGCCGGCACGCCGCTGGAGGAGGCGCTAGCGCGAGCGATCGCCAAGGACGCCCTGGTCTGGCTCTCGTTGCTCCGAGCCGAGGGCTGGGGGGTCCCTGACGCGTGGACTGGATGCCACTCCGACGGCGGGATCGAATGTCGCCGGGCACGCGCTACGATCGAAGGCGTCCGAGCCAGTCGCGCGCTCCTCGAGCGGTGCGCGTCGAACGAGGCACTCGAGCTGCTTCGGGGTGGGATTGGGTCGCAGGTGGAGGCACCGGCGACCTGCTCCACCCTCGACGATGCCCGAATCGCGGCCGTTCGCCATCTCCACGAGCTGGACTGGGAAACGGACCGCCGCCTCGGTCTCGAGGTCATTCACGCCGAGGGGATGCGGTGCCGCGCCACCGTGAGCAGCCCTTTCGGTCACGTGAAGATCGTCCCGGCGTGGTCCCGCCGCGGGTCGCACCTTCGGCTGGAGGAGAGCTCGAACGCCGGCGACTCCCAGTGGCCTGGCGAGAGGGTCGTCGAAGTGAGCGTGAACACCGGGTTCTCGATGATCTCCGTGCAGATGGCTCAGGCCGACGGTGGGTGGCGAGCTGTTCGCTCGGACCCCCGCTGGCTTCAGTTCTGCCTATGAACGATGGCTGATCGCGAACAACCGAGCGCGCTCATCAGCCCTATCAATAGGCATACCCGAGGGCTATGCTCTCACCGTTGCGAGTCCCTCTTGGATGCTGTCTATGCGCGTGCCTGGTGCTCGTTGGTTGCCACAATTGGTATGCCATTCGACCGACCGAGCTCCCGAAAATCGGCGAAGCCTACAGTCAGACTCACGACAGCATGGAAGTCGGCGGCGTCACGATGCCCGTGGTCGCCAAGTCGGAAATCGAGTTGCGCTCGGAGGGTGGCGGGCACGTCACGATTCGTGGCTACAGCCATGCTCGGGTGACTGTCGACGGAGACACCCACGAATACCGCGCCCCCGTGGTGTCCGCCGTACGAGGCGACACTCTGGCGATCGAGCGGGAGAATGGCGCCGATGTCTTCCCACTGGAAGACGTCGAGCGAGTCGAGGTCTCCCAGTACGCCTCCGGCAAGGCAGCTGCCGTCGTCGTTGGCATTCTCGTGTTGGTTGGCGCGATCGCGGGGGGCGTCTATCTCGCAGTTCGGGAGTGAGTCGCCCCACCCCGCTCATCCTGGGATACGGTGATTCATGGCTCGAAATCACATGGGCGAGTGGGGCGCCGACGGCTGGCACGAGATGGCCGACAAGCTGAAGGTCAACCGTGCCGATCCCAATACCTGGAAGCCAGTTCAGAAGGGCAGCAGGGCCTTCGCGGGCCGGCAGGGGAAGCTCTTCAGGATGCTGGAGAATCGGCTGGCGTGGGGACCAGTCGAGGCGATTCGACAAGTGCTGCCACTTCTCGACCCAGACTGGGGCAGCTTTCACATCGCCATGGCCGGCGCGTTGCGAATCGCAGCGATCTGGAACCGATTGGATGCGCTTCCGCACCTGCTGGCCGTCGAGCCCGACCTCAACGTGACCGAGCTGCCGCCACTGTCGCAGGCCATGTTCGAAGGCCATGCTGAGTTCGCGCGCATCCTCCTCGAGCACGGTGCCCGCTTCGAGGAAGGGCTCGCCGGCGAGACCTTCGAGCAGCTGATTCCGGAGAACGCGCATGAACCTTTTCGTGCCCTCGAACGTGAGTTCGCGGGACTCCACCCGAGTGCTCCTCGGCGACTCGGCAGCCCACACATCATCGAGCTCTACGGCGTCTCGATGGCAACCGAGGCCCTCGACGACTTGGCGGATGAAGCGGGAGCGAAGAAGCCGTTCTCGTCGTTCTGTACCGACGCCGACCACGACCGCCGGAACAAGCTCCGGTCGCCTCGTACCGTGCTGCAGATGGTACGCAGGTACATCGGGTACCTCGAAGCGCATGCCCACGAGTTTCGGAGCGGGCTCCGAACGGACTTCAGGCAGGGCACGGTGGACCTCGCCACCGTGCTCGGTGACCTGCGCGCGATCGAGGAGGATGCCGACCTGGCGCTGGCTCAGGGTGTGAAGGTCGTCCTGGCCATCTCTCGGTGAGCGGGCGAGCGAAATCTGCCCTCTAGCAACCCGAGCTCGAGCCAGGGTTCTGCGTTGCGGTGCCCCATCGCTGCCAGGTCGGGGCCGTCCGCCGAGTGTGTCGCCGCAACCGAACCGGCTATCCCATCCTTGCATGACCGGTCGCTCGCTCGCGCTCCCTCTCGTTGCTCGCTGGCTGCGGCGCGCGGACGGAGTCGGACGAGGGAACCGAGCGCCGCAGAACGTCTGGCCCAAGCAGCGCTTCAGAATCGAAGTCGTTCGACTTCGAGGACGGGTTCGCCAGGGGCACTCAGCCCTCCGGCAATCAGGATGGACCCGTCCTCGAGCAAGAGAACGCCATGGGCGTATCGTGGGATGAGTCCTGCATCCACCACTCGCCAACGCTCCTCACCGACGTCGCGGATCAGGACTTCGGTTCGCCCCTCCGCTCGCGACAACGGCGAGGACGTTCCGCCGAGGAGCAAGAGCGCACCAGCTGGAGTACGAACGCCGGCCATGTGCGCCAAGGGGTGTGGCAACTCGCCGGCCCGCTCCCAGAAGTCTCGGCGCGACCGGACCCGGGTCCTCTCCACACCAGCGATGGGCGGGAGATCGACGTACGGAAGCCGATCGGGCACCGGGGGACGACTTCGGTCCTGAAAGACGCCGCCGGCGACCGTGAGCTCTTCCTCACCCGTCGCGAACATCACGTGAGCCGCGCGTGGCGTGGCCAGCCGGACGATGTGGCGGCCCGACAGCCGCCCCTCACCCGCGATCGAGAGCTCCCTCACTGACGCGTTCACTCCCGAAGACTCTTCCGGTCGTGCGACGCCGCCGCTGCAGTGGACGACCTCGGCCAAGGAGACACAGGCCCCTCGCGGGCGGCCCTGTGGCCCCGCGACGGCGAACGAAGCCCACCCATCTCCACCAACGAGCCAGTGGGCGTCATCCGAGCTCTCGAACACCCCGCTCCCGGCCCCATGGAGATAGCCAGAGATGACCAACACCCGCCCACCGAGCTCGGAGACGAGCGGCCAACCAGCGGCGGAACGCAAAGGGCTCATCGGCACGATCATTCCATCATGAATCCGACCCGTCGTATCGAGCGCAGGGCCTAGTGGCGCCAGCGACGGATCGAAGCCGAGGCCACCCGCGAATCCCAGGCCCGACGAATCGACGAAGTATCCAGCTCCCACTGGGCCGCTCGGAAGGTTGGGGTCCGGTGCGACCTCGCCCGTCGACGGGTCGAAGAGGTCGAGTGGCAGGTCATCGGACCCTTCGAATCCCGCACCCGCCGCGATCACGACGCGACCATCCAGCTCGAGCAACGCGGGGAACAGGCGGGGCGCGCTCAACACTCCCACGACCTCCGGCCGACTCGGCCTGACGGGCGGACCGAAGTCGTGCCCGAGGTCCGGGTCGATCGACAGGTCGGGAACGCTCGCATCGACCTCATCGGCGATCTCATGAGAGCGATAGCAACCGCCGAGCACCAGCAACGCCAAGGCGGCGACGAACGAGCAGGTCGGGCGCAATCCCATCGAACGGAACGCTAGCGCCTCCTTGCCGATGCCACCACGAACGAGCGACCAGCACCGATGAGCACTACGGGTTCGCCTCACCTGTCTTGATGACGGATGAGTTCGGGATCGACGTCGGGGAGCTCCGCCATCACGTGCGCGACCGAGGGTCGGTGACCCCTTTTGGTGCTGCCACGGCTCCTACGAGCAGCGTCCCCCCACCGCTCGTTCGCCTCACTCGGGGTGCGCTCGACGACCCCCATGCGCCACGTCCTCTTCGCTTTCGCTCTCGCTTCGCTCCTCGGATGCCCCGGAAAGCTCGACGATCCCGACCAGTACCCAGAGCAACCGCTCGACCTCTGCCTGCTGGACATCGATGTCCCGGCGCTCTTGCGGGCGCGGTGCGGAAACGAGGATTGCCACGGCAGCACCTCGCCGGCCGCGCAGCTCGACCTGAACAGTCCCGGCATCTTCGAACGGATGGAGAACGCTTCGGCCACCCAATGCGAAGACCGAGTTCGAATCGACCCGCTCGATCCGAACAACAGCTTCCTCATGGAGAAGATCCGAGGCACCCAGCCCCCGACCTGCGGCCAGACCATGCCGCCGTTCACGGTACTCACGACCTACGAAGTCGGCTGCATCCAGCTCTGGCTCTTCGAGAAGACCGTCGGTCTCGACGGGGGTCCCCCGGTCGCCGACATGGGTAGCGAATAGGGTGGCGGGGACCGAACCGGCTATCCTGTGAGCGCATGCCCGTCCGCTCGCTCGCGCTCCTGCTCTCGTTGCTCGCTGGCTGCGGCGCGCGGACGGAGCTGGACGAGGGGACCGAGCGCGAGCCCTGCTACGGCGACGCCGGGCTTCGCGCGTGCAGCGACACCTGCGGTGAGGGGGTCCAGGCCTGCGTCGACGGGTTCTGGTCGGTATGTGAGGTCGAGCCCGTGACGGTGCCTTGCGAGGATGCCTGCGGCTCCGGGACTGCACTCTGCGCCGATGGCGTGGTCGGAGCCTGCTCGGTACCGCCGGCGGAGGTCGCCTGCACGAACGCGTGTGGCCGCGGCGTGGCCACCTGCCGCGACGGAGTCGTGGGGACCTGCAGCGTGCCGGACACGATGGTGCCCTGCGACGACGCTTGCGGGTCGGGGACCGCGCTCTGCTCGGACGGAGTGGTCGGCGAGTGCGAGGTGCCGGAGACGACGGTGCCCTGCACGAACGTCTGCGGGTCGGGAACGGCGCTCTGTTCGGACGGCGTGCTCGGCGAGTGCGCGGTCGATCCGACGCGCGTCTCGTGCACCAACGACTGCGGCGCCGGGACCGCAGCGTGCGTCGATGGGGCGGTCGGCGAGTGCGAAGTGGCGCCCACTCGGCTCCCCTGCTCGAACGACTGCGGCCCGGGGAGCGCCGAGTGCGTCGACGGAACCATGGCCGCGTGCGAGGTGGCGCCGACGAGCTTGCCGTGCACGAACGATTGCGGCTCGGGCACCGCCGCGTGCGTCGATGGCGTCGTGGGTGAGTGCGCGGTCCCGCCGACGCGGGTGTCGTGCACCAACGTCTGCGGCGCCGGGTCCGCGTCGTGCATCGATGGGATCGTGGGCACCTGCGAGGTGCCCGACACGACGGTCGCCTGCATGGACCCGTGCGGCGCGGGAACGGCTTCCTGCTCGGGCGGGGTGGTCGGCACCTGCGAAGGCGTCGTCACCGAGAGGGGCTGCAGCTCACCCTGTGGGCCGGGCATCGAGCGCTGCGACGTAGTGACCGGGACCTGGGGCCCTTGCTCGGCCGAGGTGCCGCTGCCCCCGGTGCTCGAGGCGCGCATCCGCGACTTCCGCCGCAGCCACCCCGACTTCGAGGCAGCGATCGGAAACGACCGGGGCCTCGTGGAGCCGTTCCTCGATGGCATGGGCAAGCCGGTCTACGCACCGGCCGGGCCGACGGCGACGGTCAGCGGTCAGGCCAGCTTCGACCAATGGTACCGCGACGTCCCCGGCGTGAATCAGGGTGTCGACGTCGACCTACCGCTCACCGAGACGCCGAGCGGCCTCTTCGTCTTCGACGACCTCACCTTCTTCCCGATCGACGGGATGCTCTTCGGCAACGAGGGCTTCGCCCACAACTTCCACTTCACGCTCGAGGCGACCACCGTCTTCCGCTACCTCGGCGGCGAGATCTTCCGCTTCCGAGGTGACGACGACGTCTTCGTCTTCATCGACGGCCAGCTGGTGATCGACCTCGGCGGCGTGCACGGCCGGCAGGAGGCCACCGTCGATCTCGACACGGTCGCGCCCTCGCTCGGCCTCGTCATGGGCGAGCGCTACACGCTCCACCTCTTCTTCGCCGAGCGGCACACGTCGGCGTCGACCTTCACGGTGGAGACCACCCTGGCCGACACCTTCCGCTGCGGCATGCCCTGAGCCCGATCAGAGCGCGAAGTCGGCGGCGGCCTCGGCGGCGGGTGCGGCCTCGACGGTGGCCTGCGCCTCCGAGCGCTGCACCCCGCGACGGCGGACGCGGACCTGGTAGCGGCCCTGGTCCACGTTGCGGAAGCGGTAGCGACCGGAGCTCGTGGAGGTGGTGCGCTGGACCACGTTGCCCTCGCCGTCGACCAGCTCGACCTCGGCGTTCTGGGCGACCCCTGATCCGAGATTGAGCTGACCGGCGACTTGTCCGTAGCGCGCGTGCTGCGCGTCGGGCGTGTCGTGCACGAAGGGCAGCTCGACCTCCTGGCGCGCGTTGCCGCGAGCGTCGCGGAAGATCAGCTTCGCCCGATAGCGGCCCCGCGGCAGCGGCTGGCCAGCGGTGGTCTCGCTCACCCGGAGCTCGAGCGCGCCCTGCGTGCCCGGCCGGGTCACGGTGGCAATGGGTCCGCCCTCGCCTTCCTCGGGCAGGACCTGGAGCTCGACGCGATGGCGCAGGCTCTCGGGAGCCACGTCGCGCACACCGAACACCGTGGCGCCGCCATCCCAGCGACTGCCCGGCTCGGTGAGATAGTGGTCGCCCGCGTAGAGCTCGACGAGGGTCGTGCCCGAGCGACCGCGGGCGTTCGTCGCCACCGCGCGCACGATGTGGCGCCCGGGCTCGAGGGCCGCGGGGTCGAGACGGAGCGCGACGCGCTCGCCGCAACGGCTCGCGACACGGACGTCGTCCACGTAGATCTCCGTCCGGGTGATCGCCGAGCCCTCGTTGTCGCTCGCGTGTGCTTCGAGGCGAGTGGCTGCACCGAGATGCTGACCGTCGCGCAGGCCGCTCACGTCGATGCTGGTCACGTCGAGTGACACGAGCCCGAGCACGCCCCAGGTCGCCGTGCCGCGAGCCGCGCCGCCAGCGCCCCAGCCGCCGTTCGGCTCCTGGGCACCGACCAGCCAACGCGTCCCGTTGCGGACGGCTCGGTCACCTTCGGAGGCGCCGAGCCGCCGGAGCACGTAGAGCGCCTGCCCGGTGAGGAGCGGTGAGCCGAAGCTCCCGTCCGGCTGCTGTAGGGTGCGCAAGCGGCGCGCGAGGCGCTGCAGCCGCGCTTCTTCGGGCCGGGCGCCGGCGGCGAGGAGACCCAGCACGGCGTAGTCGATCTGCTGGACGTCGGAGCTGTCCGTGAGCGCCGAGACCTGGCCGGAGAGGTAGTCCTCGGCGCGGCGAATCGGGCGGAGCCACCGGTCGTCGGCGCTGCGCGCGTAGGCCTGGCGCCAGGCCTGCACGGCCTGGGTGGTGCTCTGGATCGTGCCGACGGCGACCGGCGGGTTCACGTAGTTGCCGCCGATGGAGCCGTCGTTCTCCTGGAGCTCCTCGAGACGGCTGGCGACCTTCAGCAGGTCGGCGGAGAGCCGGTCGTTCACGAGCGCGTCGTAGGTGGCGAGCGCGGCCCCGCCAAAGGCGTTCGAGGGGTGGATGAGCTGCGAGCCGTGGTAGCTCAGCCCTTCGGTGGTGCGGGCTCCGCCGGGCGAATCGAGCAACCCCTCGAGGACGGTGGAGAAGGTGCCGCGGGAGACGTCGTAGCCGTGGGCTCGACCGACCGAGAGGCCCTCCAGACTCACCGCCTGCACGTGGCAGCCGAAGCACTGGTGCTGCTGCTGCCACGTCGACACCGACTCGGAGAGGAAGCCGAGCGCGCGCTGGGCCGCGCGACGGGTCTCGGCGTCGCCTCGGGGGGCGCGGCCGGCTGTGCGGCCGGGGGCGTTCGCCGCCTCACACTCGGCGCTCTCGACCGCCGCCATCGCCGTGGCCGTCGCGGCTGGCTGAGCCTCGCTCCGCCAGCTGCTCGCCACTCCGGCCACCACCAACGCGGCCCCTCCGAGGATCATCCATCGCGACATCGCTTCCCTCCGTGTGGAGAGCCCAGACGGGTCGGATCCGAAAACGATCTACGCCCAGGAGCTTTCGCCGCAACGGGGGAGATCAGCGGAGGAACTGTGCTTCCGCCAGCAGACCGTCGCGCTCTCGGTAGCGAACCAACACCCGGCCCTCCATGCGCTCGCCGGTCTCCGGGTCCAGCCGCCACCAATGCTCGTCGTCCACGCAGTGGCTGCCGAGGACCAGCCGGGTCTCGACCCGTCCACCGAAGCCGCCTCGCGCGAAGAGGGCCGCGTAGCGCTCGCGAAAGGCGTCGATGCCTCGGCTGACCTCGGCTCCCTCTTCGTCGAGCACTCGGACGTTCGGGTGGTAGCAGGCGCAGAAGGCGTCGAGGTCCGCGCGGTTGTAGGCGTCGAGCTGGGCCTCGGCGAGACGGGCGACGTCGGTCATGCCCGCGACGCTCGCCGAAGCCCACTCGAGGGTCAATGCGTCGAGCTCAGACGGGGACCCACGCGAGCACGAGCCGGCTGACGTCGAGGTCGCCCTTTCGCGGGCGGATCGTCAGCACGTCGATCTCCGGGTCGCCGAGGACCTGACGCTCGGCCAGCTCCGCCTGGAGCTCGGCCTCGAGCTCGCGGAGCTCGCCCTGCAGATCCGCGACCGCGGCCTTCGCTCGGACCACGTCCTGCTTCTCTTTCTGGATCCGCTTGGCCCGCTTGGCCGCAGTCGAGGCGCGGCTCGCGTGGCCGAGCACCGAGGTGCGCCGGCCGAAGAGGGCGCCGAGCACGGTCGTGCCCACCGAGAGCGCGGTGTCGAGCTTCTTCTCCTCGACCTGCGCCTGCTGGGTCTCGACCTTCGCCTCGGCCCGCTCGATGCGCGCCTGCACCTTGGCGAGCTTCTTCGCGTACTTCTCGCGGAGCTCGCCCAGATCGCGGTCGCGCTCCTCACGCATCGCGAGCCGCACGCGCGCCTCGAAGGTCGCGCGGTCCTCCCCCGGTTCGGCGACCAGCTTCGGGTCCTTGCACTTGCCCAGCTCGAGCGGGTGGTGCTGGTAGACGTGCTTCTTGAGCGACGACGCGGCCCTCTTCATGCCGGTCTTCTTCAGCAGCGCCGGCGGGATGGCGCCGAAGGCGGCCCTTGGCGCTGGCTCGACGCCGAGCGAGTGGTCGCCGACCGTCACGGCTTCGGCGCGATCCCAACGCGGCCCATCGCCATCGACGGGCGCGAGGAGTGAGAGCGTCTTCCACTCGTCCACGCCGGAGCGAGCGTTGGCGTAGTGGAGCTCGACCGTCGCCAGCAGCTTCGGCGTGTAGCGCGCGTCGCCGATCGGCTCGCCGAAGAAGACCTCGGAGAGGTGCTCGGGGATCGCCGGCCGCTCCGCTTCGGGAGGTGGCGCCTCTTCGATCGGCGCAGCTCCGTCAGCCGCCGCGGGTGCCTCTGGGGCGAGCGCTTCGATGTGCTCGCGGGTGAGCGGCCCGCGGAGGTAGGAGAGCGCCCAGCGCGTGTGGAAGAGCACCGGCCGATCGTCGTGCACGTTCCGCATCAGGAAGACGCGGCTCTTCAGTCCGGCCAGCTGAGTCCGCAGCTCCGCCGGCTCGCTCCCGCCCGCCGCGGAGCGGAGTCCGTCGACCACGCGCGCCACGTCGCGCTCGGTCTGCAGCCGGCCGAGCATCCAGGTGCCGCAGTTCGAGAGCGCCTTGTAGTCCACGTCGACCGGGTTCTGCGTGGCGAGCACCAGCCCGAGACCGTGCGCGCGCGCCTGCTTGAGCAGGGTGAGCAGCGGCGCCTTCGAGGGCGGCTCGCCGATCGGTGGCAGGTAGCCGAAGACCTCGTCCATGTAGAGGATGGCGCGGAGGCTCCCGGTGCCCGGCTGCTTGCGCGCCCATGCGAGCACCTCGCCGAGGAGCAGCGTCACGAAGCTCATCCGCTCTTGGTCTGCCATGTGCGCGATGTTGATCACGCTCACCCGCGGTCGGCCGCTCTCGCCATGCAGCAACTTGCCGACGTCGAGCGGCTCGCCCGTGCTCCAATCGGCGAAGCCCGGGCTGGCGAGCACGCCGTTGAGGCGCATCGCGAGATCCCGTCGCGCGTTCGCGTCGAAGAAGGTGTCGAGGTCGAGCACGCCGACCCGCTGGATGGGCGGGTCGAGGAGTGCGCGAACGATCGCCCCGAGGTCGACGGCGGAGCCGCTCTTCCAGAAGTGCTCGAGGAGCGCGCCGAGGAACACGGCCGACGGCTCGTGGGGAGCGGCCTCGATGCCAGCCAGCGCCAGGACCGCGCTGGCCGTGCTCTTGAGGTGTCCGGCGCGCGCGTCGGCCGGAAGCTCCGCCGAGGGGGGTGCCAGCGACGAGAGCACCGAGAGCGGCCGACCAGCGCGGCTGCCCGGCGTGTAGAGCGCGAGCTCGGTCTTCTCGCGGAGCCGGCGGATCCGCTCGCCGCTCTGTCCCCAGCGCGCGAGGCCGTCGCGCCAGAGCTCCGCGGTCGCCTTCGCGTGATCGGCGACGGTGCGACCCTTGCGGGTGGCCTCCGCCGGGTCGACCCAGGGCTCGAAGTCCTCCGGTCGCAGCTCGGGAAAGGTCAGCAGCAGGTTGCCGAGGTCGCCCTTGGGGTCGATGCAGATCGCGGGGACTCCGTCGATCGCTGCTTCCTCGATCAGCGAGACGCAGAGGCCGGTCTTGCCGCTGCCCGTCATGCCCACGACGAAAGCGTGGGTGGTCAGGTCCTTGGCGTCGTAGAGGATGGGCTCCTCGGTCGCGGCTCCGCTCGAAGGGTCGAATCGGCGGCCCAGGTAGAAGGAACCCAGCTTCTCCAGCTCATCGGTCACGGCGATCTGAGTACCACGGGGCGTAGCGCTTCGGCGCATGGCGCGACCACCCAGCGATGACCGACGCATCGCTCGATCTGCTGACCACTCCCACCCCCGCCGGTGGCGGCGCGTTCACCTGGGACGTCCCCGACCGCTGGCAACAGGGCCGCGGCGCCTTCGGCGGTCTGGTGCTCGACGCGCTCTGTCGCGCGGCGATGGCCTTCGAGGACGACCCTGGCCGGCCGCCGCGCGCGATGAACGGCGAGCTCACCGGCCCGGTCGTTCCCGGCGAGGCCGCCCTCCAGGTCCGGCTGCTCCGCCGCGGTGGCGCGGTCACCACCGTCGACGTGAGCCTGACCCAGGAGAAGGAGATCCGCGCCCGCGCGAGCTTCGTCCTCGGCGGGCCGCGGAAGAACCCGACGGAGTTCGCCGACCGCCCGGGCAAGAAGCCGGAGAACCTCGATTGGGAGAGCGCACCCGTCGTGCCGATGAAGCCCGGCACGGGCTTCCCGGTCTTCGCCGAGAACTTCGAGTTCCGCCTCGCCGGTCCGCCGCCCTTCCAGGCGGGCGACGAGCCGTGGGCCGGCGGCTGGGTCCGGCCGAAGGTCCGCCCCGCTGCGATCGGCCACGGCGAGGTCGTCGCCTACGCCGACGTCTGGTGGCCCGCCGGCTTCACCGTCGAGAAGGCCCCGCGCCCCATCGCCACGATCGGCTTCCAGCTCCAGTGGCTGGCCGAGCCCTCGAGCCTGAGCCCCGACGAGCCGCTCCTCTGCCTCTCCCGCGTCACCGGCGGCATGGATGGCTACGTCGCCGAGACCCGCGAGCTCTTCGATCCGAAGGGCCGGCTGGTCGCGATCAATCAGCAGACCTTCGTCTGGATCTGATCGGGCGGCTCAGAAGAGCGTCGGGGGCAGATCACGATCAGGGTCGTACCACTCGACGTCGCGAACGCCCGGGATGGTGCGAACGGCGTCCTCGAGGAGCTGGGCGACCTCTGGAGGGTTCTCCACGTCACGCGGCCGGCAGAACAGACGCGCGAGCAAGGGGCGCGTGTCCGCCGGGGAGACGATGACCCACCAGATCGCGGGTTTCGCTTCGGCATCGATGAGCGCCGCCATGATGTCGTACCTCACGCCGTCGACCCGAAACTCGCAGCTGGCTCCCCAGTTCTCCCCGACCATTTCCGGCAGCGCCTCGTGGCCCTGCTCCGCGAAGACGTCGAGCAGGAGCTCCATGAGCTCGGAGGCTCCGTACGAAGGCGTGTCCGGGTCCACCTCGAAGTGGTCCGTGGCGAAGGCCAGTGTCGTCTTCAGCACGCGTTCACGCTAGCACCGTGGACAGCTCGGCGATCGTGCTTAGGGTCCGCGGCCCATGCTCGCGCCGATCGACATCGACCTCGCGCGTCCGCCCGCCGCTCGGTGGGCGTTCAGCGACGAGCAGCGAGCCGCCGCATGCGAGCTGGTGGACAGCTACGTGCGCGACCTCGGCGGGGCGGACGCCTTCGGGTCGATGGCCTCGGCGTACGCGTCGGGGTTCGTCTCCGCCGAGTACCGCGCAGAGCTCGAGAGCGTGGCCGATCGGATCGACCGCTCGCTCGAAGAGGTGCTGCTCGCGAATCTCTACTATGACGCGATCTTCGCGGTGATCGGCTGCACGGCCTTCGCGATCGACACACCACAGGGGCCGCTGCACGCGCGGAACCTCGACTGGTGGACCGAGAAGAACCAGCTCGCGAAGCACACCTGCGAGATCGCTACCACGGTGGCCCGACGCCCACGCGCGTGGCGGGTTGGCCCGGCTTCATGGGCGTGTTCTCCGGCGTGGCCGAGGGGCGCTTCGCGATCACGCTGAACGCGGTGGTCAGCGGCGAGACCCCGCAGCTGGCGACGTCGATCACGCTGCTCCTCCGCGAGGTCTTCGACACGGCGAAGGACTACGACGAGGCGGTCACTCGACTGAGCGAGGGCACCATCGCCAGCGACTGCTTGCTGCTGGTGAGCGGCACGCGCGAGGGTGAGATGTGCGTCATCGAGCGCACCAGCCGCCGCTCGGCGATCCGGCATCCGGCCAATGGACTGATCGTCGTGACGAACGACTATCGCGCGATGGAGGTCGAAACCGTCGAACGCAGCGAGCTCCAGGCCACGGCGTGCGCGCGCTTCGACCGCGCGCGTGCCCAGGCCTTGCGCCACCGGCCCGCGACACCCGAAGCGTGCTTCGGCATCCTCACCGACCCGAAGGTGAAGATGCTCATCACGGTCCAGCACATGGTCATGCGCGCCGCGACCGGCGAGCTCCACATCCGCCTGCCCTAACCCGGGTAGCGAGGAAGCGCGGCGGCCCAGGGCTCCGGCGCGACCTGGAGCGCGTTCACCAGGAACGACACCGCGTGATAGAGGCCCGCGAGGGTCACCAGCTCGACGAGCTGAGCGGGCTCGAACGCGAGCCGGAGCGCCTCCCACTGGCCATCGCTGAGCGTGGAGTGGTCGTGGAGCGCGTCGCAGAGCTCGAGCACGAGCCGCTCCTCATCGGTCCACGACCGATCGCTCGCGAGCCCCAGCGCGATGCGCTCCAGCGCCGCCTCGTCGAAGCCGGCCGCGCCGCCGAAGAGCGTGACGTGCACCCCCCACTCGTACTCGGCCCCGCAGCGCGCGCAGGTCCGAAGGATGGCCAGCTCCCGCAGCCGGAGCGAGATGGACCCAGGGTCCAAGAGCCCACCGCGCTGGATTCGGCGAAGCACCCGCGGGTTGTGCGCGAGCGTCCGAAAGAGCCCGAGCGGCTCCATCCCGGGCGGCATCAGCTTCCGAAACGAGTCCTGGACCTCGTCGGTGTAGGGCGGAGCGATCGGTGACAGTCGCGGCATCGGTGATCTCCTCGTGCTGCTACGCTTTTAGTAGCAAGACCACGCTATCGCTACGGATAACGTAGCGCAAGTGCGTGCACCGGGTTTGTGAACGAGGAAAGAACTCAAGAGCGTCCCTCAGGTGCAGAAGTACACCTGAGGGACGCTCTTGAGTTCTTTCCCAGTTCACACAGAATTCGGTCCGTGGCCCCGAAGAAGACGCGCCCGATCATGGTCCTGCTCGATGCGGTCGGGAAACGCTGGACCCTGCGCATCCTCTGGGAGCTGCGGGGCGAGCCCCTGACCTTTCGTGCGCTCCGAGCCGCCGCCGACGACGTCTCCCCGAGCGTGCTCAACGGCCGGCTGTCCGAGCTCCGGGAGCTCGGCATCGTGGAGCTCGGCGACGACGGCTACACGATGACCGAGGCGGGGCGCGAGCTCGGCGACGTGCTGATGGCGCTCAACGGATGGGCGGACGCCCACCTCTGAAGAGCGCTACCAGTCGAGCGGCTCGCCGTCGTTGGCTCGTCTCAGCTCTCCTTGCGCACCAGCGCGATGTTGAACTCGGCGTTCCCGAGCGCCGCGTAGAGCCGGGTCCACAGGAGGAGCCAGGCTTCGGTCCCGCGGGACGTGGTGATGTCGCCGAGGTCGATGACCGACTGCCAGCCGAGCTCGTCCTTCAGGAAGTCAGTGACGGCGGCCTTCGCGTCCGCGTCGTTGCCGCTGACGAAGAGATCCGTCGGCATCGGGAGCGCACCGGGGTCGACCATCAGCGAGTTGGCCAAGGTGTTGAGCGTCTTGACCACCCTCGCGTCGGGGTACGCCCGCTGGATGGCCTCGCCGAGCGAGTCGTCGTTGGCGATCGAGAGGGTCGGCGGGAATCCGTTCGAGAAGTCGAGCGGGTTGCTCAGGTCGACCAGGATCTTTCCGGCGAGGTTCGCCGCCCCGGCCGACTCGAGCACGGCGAGCGTGTGCGCGCCGGAAGTGCAGTTGAAGATCCACTCCGCCGACGCCGCCGCATCCGCAAAGGTCCCGAGCGACGCCCGATCGCCGTTCGCCTCCGCCCAGGCGGTGCCCTTCACGTTGTCGCTGGTGCGCGATCCCATGCGCACCTCGTGGCCCAGCTCGACCAACTTGGTCGCGATCCGTTGCCCCACCTCTCCAGTTCCCAGGACTGCCATCTTCATGCGTCGTTCTCCCTTCCGCCGGCATCCTCGCCGACGAAGAGCACCTTGGATATGCGTCTGCGGGGGCACAATCGAATCCGAGTCACCTCATCGTGAACCCATGGTTCATGATGAGGCATGAGCGACCTCTTCGACGGCGTCCTCCCTTTCGTCCACACGGCCCGCGCGCTGAGCTTTCGCCAGGCCGCGGACGAGCTCGGCGTGTCCCCGACGGCGATCAGCAAGGCCGTGAAGCGACTCGAAGAGCGGCTGGGCGTGCAGCTCCTGCACCGGACCACCCGGCGGGTCGCACTCAGCGACGAAGGCACGCTCTTCCTCGCCCGCTGCGAGGACGCGATCGCGCACCTCCGTGCCGGTCGGGAATCCGTGGCCGCCGCACAGAAGGCGCCCCGTGGCGAGCTTCGGGTCGCGGCGTCGTTCGTGCTCGGTACGCTGCTGACACGAGCGCTCCCCCGCTTCCTCATCCGCTACCCGGAGCTGCAGCTCGAGCTGCGCTTCTCCGATCGCCACAGCCGGCTGGTCGACGAGCACATCGACGTCGCGCTGCGCGTCGGCGAGCTCGCGGACTCGAGCTTGATCGCGCGACGGCTGGCGACGACCCGATGGGTCACGGTCGCGTCGCCCGAGTACCTCGCGCGCGAAGGGACTCCGGGGGCTCTGGCGGATCTCGCGCACCACCGCTGTCTCTGCTTCCGCTCGCCCCGGGGCAAAGCCCACCCGTGGGCCTTCGAGGGCGCGGCGCGCTTCGAGGTCGACGGGCCACTCGTGCTGGACCAGGGCGAGCTACTGGTCACGGCAGCGCTCGGTGGGGCTGGCGTCACCCAGGTCTTCGACTTCATGGCGCGCGAGCACCTCGCGAGCGGTCGATTGGTCGAGGTGCTCGAGCACGAAGCCACGGATGGTCCACCCATTCACGCGCTCGCCCTCCCCGGTCGGCGACGGTCCGCGAAGGTGCGCGCGTTCCTCGACTTCGTGCCGCGGCTCTGGTCCTGAGTGCGACCTGGATTCGTCATTCTTTCCGTGCCGTTGTGGAAACGGTCGCGCTGCCGTCTTGCTCGGAACCGCCGTTGGCGGCACGCTGCGCGCCCATGAGCCGTCCTCTGAACTTCAGCCCCGGTCCCGCCACCCTGCCCCTCCCCGTGCTCGAGGAGGTGCGCGACGAGCTCGTCGACTACAAGGGAACCGGCATCTCCATGCTCGAGCATAGCCACCGCGGGAAGGCGTACGACGCCTGCCACGAGGAGGCGATCGCGCTCCTCGAGGAGCTCGTCGGCTGCAAGGACACCCACCACGTGCTCTTCATGGGCGCGGGCGCGACCGGTCAGTTCGCGACCCTCCCGATGGTGCTCCTCCACGGCGGCGGCAAGGCCGACTACGTCGACACCGGCGCCTGGTCCAAGAAGGCCTTCAAGGCGGCCTCGTTCTACGGCGAAGCCCGCTGGGCGGGCAGCGGCAAGGAAGGCGAGAAGTACGTCCGCGCGCCGATGAAGCTCGACCTCGGTGCCGACGCCAAGTACGTCCACCTCACCTCGAACGCCACCATCAGCGGCGTGCAGTACGACGAGTTCCCGGACGTCGGCGGCAAGCCGCTCATCGCGGACATGTCGAGCGACATGCTCCACAAGCCGATCGACGCGGCGAAGTTCGGCGTCATCTACGCCGGCGCCCAGAAGAACCTCGGCCCGGCCGGCCTCACCGTCGCGATCGTCCGCAAGGACGTGCTCGAGATGATGACCAAGGACGTCCCGGACATCTTCAACTACCACCTGATCACCGAGAAGCGCTCCACGCAGAACACGCCGCCGGCGTTCCCGATCTACGTGATGGGCAAGGTGCTCAAGTGGGTGAAGGCCCAGGGCGGCCCGAAGGCCATGGCCGAGCAGAACGCCAAGAAGGGCGAGCTGCTCTACGGCGTGGTCGACGAATTCGCCGACTTCTACCGCTGCCCGGTGGAGAAGGGCTCGCGCTCGGTGATGAACGCGGTCTTCAACCTCCCGACCGAGGACCTCGAGAAGAAGTTCGTCGCCGACGCCGCCGAGGCCGGCATGTTGAACCTCAAGGGTCACCGCTCGGTCGGCGGTATCCGCGTGTCCATGTACAACGCGATGCCCGTCAGCGGCGTGGAGACCCTCGTGGGCTTCATGCGCGAGTTCCAGAAGGCGAACGGGTGAGTCGCTTCGTCGCCGCGGCCGCTGCGCTGGTGCTGCTCGGCTGCGGCGACGACACCGGTCCGCTCTGCCAGGACCCGGACCCGTCCATCACGCCGGCCGAGACCCGGACGCTGACCATCGGTGACTCGAGCGGTCCCTGGACCGACGGACAAGAGGTCCCGCTCGTCTGGGGTGGCCAGGGCGGGATCATGATCACGCCCGTGCTCCGAATCGAGGGTGGCGCGACGCCGAGCGACGAACCGCTCTGCGTGCTGGTCACGCTGGTCAACGAGACCGACGTCGAAGAGGCGGCCCCGGGGCTCGAGCGCCTGCGGGTGCTCGACGCGCGAGACGGCGGCTGGGAGAGTGACCCGCTCGAGGACTTCCTCGGCTTCGCGCCCTCGCCTTTCATCGGCCAGCAGCTGACCATCGAGGTGACCGTCATCGATCAGGACTCGACCTTCGAGGCCACCGGGTCGGTCACGGTCACGCTCGCCGCTCCGACGTGAGCGAGCCGAAACCGGACGAGGGCCGCTCGACACGTTGGGTGCTGATCGCCGTCGTCGCCACGGCGCTGCTCGTGGTCGCCGGCGTCATCGGCGCCCCCTGGGTCGTCCGGCGCGACCTGATCGCCAACCAGGCGAAGTGTTGCGAGATCGCGGCCGACTTCGAGCGCGAGCGACCTGGCGCGACTCCGGATGGACCGCCGGAGGTCGGTCAGTGCTTGAGGGCCATCGTCGACGGGCTGGACACGGGCATTCGCGATCGGCTCGAACGAGGTCAGGTGGAGCACACGGGCGCGCTTCGTCGACCCTCCGATCCGCTCGGCCCCGCGCTCCTCGACGTGCCGCTCTCGCCCGAGGTCTTCGCCGCGGTCGACCGGTGCGCCCGGTCACGAACGTCCCGCTGGCGCCCAGACCACGGACTGGCCGAGCAGGGGCTCCTCGAGCGCTACGCTCGTGAAGCTCACCTCGAGCGCAACCCGGACGTTCGGCTGCGCCGGCTGGCGACCGCCATGGAGCTGTGGGGCGACGCGATGTCGATGTACTCCGACCTTCCGCTCGCCGCACCGCTGATGTGGGCCCGTGAGATCGGCCAAACGGGCACGGGGGACAGCGCGACGATGGAGTCGGTGGCTGAACGGCTGATCGCTCTGGCGGCGTCGCTCCCGGACATCGAGACCAGCACGGCCATCTTCTATTGTGCCGTCTATGGCGAGGTGACCGAGCTCGACCTCCTCGACTCGTTCGAAGCCAACGACGAGTTCGGAGCATCGTTGGCCATGGCCTCCCGGACCGAGCCAGCGACCTGGGGGCACGACTCCCAGGAGTCTCGCCTCGACCGTGCGATTCCGACCGGCGTCCAGCACGACCAGTTCGTCGAGCCTGGCAGCGCCTACGTCGGAGCCACGTTGATGGCGGCGGCACGGCACCTCCAGTCGGACAGCGAGCCCTTCCTCGGGCAGATGCCCGAGCTGAGCGATCCGGATGCCGACAGTCCACCATTCAGTCGTCGGCCCTGTGCCGGCGTGGTGCTTCCGAGCGCGCTCGACGACCGCGAGCTCGGAATGTGCCACCTCGATCCGGACGCGTCGTACGCCGGCCGCGAGCTCGTTCGGCTCTTCCGCGCGCTTCGAGCGGCGGCCATCGAAGGCGAGCCGATCCCGGAACGGATCGACGACCTCACCGACGGCGACTCACCCGAACCGGCCGCTCCGACCTGTATGCCGGTCGAGCGCTCCGGAGCGGCCCGCGAGGCATGGCAGCAGATCGGGTACGACGCGCCAGCCACCCGGCGTGTGACGCTCACGCTCCTTCATCCCACCGAACCCCCACCGGAGCCGATGACCGGCACCCGATGGGCCGGCTTCGACGCGGGCTGGCGCCAGCTACGGGCACGGTGGCAGGTCGGCCGAGTGCCGAACCTGCTGGAGCCCGAGCACGTGATCTGCGACGGGCCGGTTCACGAGGTCCGGCTCTGGATCGATGGACCGCCGCACGATCCGCGCGCACGACCGCTCGAGTGGATCGAGGCGTCAGAGCCCGCGGCGGAGCGCCCGTAGCCGCGCCTGCGCGGCCTCGTCCCAGCGGCTGGACTCGAGCTCGTTGTCGATCGTCTCGGCCGCGTCGTCGCCGTAGATCCGAGCGACCATCTGAGCGGCGCGCTCCTGAACGCTCGAGTCCGCCGCGAGCCGCACCAGGTCGACGCGCATGCGCGGATCGGCCGGCGCGTTCGGGTCCACGCGCACGGCGAGGTCATAGCGCTCGAGCGCGGAGCGCTTCCACCCCTTGTTCATGTAGCTCTGAGCCAGCAGCAGATGCGGCCGCGGGTCCTCGCGGTGGTTCTGCGCGTGACGCTTGAGGGCGCCTTCGGTCCGGTCGCCGAGCTGTCGGCCACGGAGCACTCGCCGACGCGCGCGCGTGAGCCACGCGACCGCCCGATGGGTCTGCCACGGGTTCACCCGCTCCTGGCCGCTCTCCTCTTCCGCCTCCGCGGGCGCCTCGATCGCCTCGGCCTCGGCGGCGGCCTCTTCGGCGGCCTGCTCGTCCTCGGCCTCTTCCGCCGGGTTCTCGGGCACCGGCTCGGGCGCTTCGCCGATCGCCTCTTCGGCATCGACGGTGTCGACCGATTCGCCTTCGTCGCGCTCTTCCTCGGGATCGGCCGGGAACTCCGCCCTCGGCTGACTCGCCGAGTTCTCGAGCGGCACGTCGGGGACGACCTCTTCGGTCCAGCTCGCGGCGAGCGCCACGAGCACCGCGGCGCCCCCGATGACGAAGGCGGCCGCGATCGCGGCGGCGGCGGCCTTCATCGAGCTCCGCTTGGCGACGCCCGACGGCTTGCTGCGCGGCACGGCGGCGACCGTCGGTGCCTCGGTGGAGATGGTCGAGTCCGGCAGTCCGTCCTTCTTGCGGACGTAGAGCTCCGGCAGATCCAGCAGCGCCTTCTTCATCTCGGCGGCGCTCTGGAAGCGGTCCGGCGCCTCCTTGGCCATCGCCTTCTCCAGGAAGAGGCGCAGCACGTCCGACTCGCGAGAGGCGACGTTCAGGTCCGCGAAACGCGGAACCGGCGCCGTGAGGTGCTTGCGAACGATCTCGGGGAGCGAGCCCTCGTAGGGTCGCTTGCCGGCCAGCATCTCGAAGAAGAGCACCCCGAGCGAGTAGAGGTCGCTGCGCCCATCGGCGGGAGCGCCCGTCGCCTGCTCGGGCGACATGTACGCCGGGGTGCCGAAAGCGATGCCCGAGCGGGTGAGCACCTCGGCGTTGGCCTGCGGTTGGCTGTCGTGCCCGGTGAGCTTCACGAAGCCGAAGTCGAGGATCTTCGGGAAGGCATCGTCGCTCGGGAGATCGAGCAGGAAGATGTTGTCGGGCTTCAGGTCACGATGGACGAAGCCCTGACCATGCGCGTAGGCCAGCCCATCCAACACACGAAGGACCAGCGCCCGGGCCCGCTTCGGGTCCATCGGGCCGCTCTCGAGCTCCTCGCGGAGGGACTTCCCCTCGAGCAGCTCCATCACGATGTAGGGACGTCCGTCGGCGAGGCTGAAGTCCGTGATGGTGACGATGTGCGGGTGCTTGAGCGCCGCCATCGCCCGTGCCTCGCGGGTGAAGCGAGGCCGCATCATCGAGCTCTCGGCGAAGCGCTCCTGCAGCATCTTGATGGCCACATCGCTGCCGAGCTGGAGGTGCCGTGCGCGATACACCCATCCCACGCCACCCTCGCCCAGGCGTCCCTCGAGGCGATATCGCCCCTCGAGGACCTCGCCGGACTTGGGCGCCGCCTCATGTGGGTCGGGCGTCGCGAGCTGAACCATCCGGCGTCCATCCTACCACTCACGGACCGTTCGTCCCACGCCCCACCGGCGGGGCGGCCAGCCAACCGCCGCAGCTGGTGTAAGCTCCGCGCCATGAAACGCCGTTTTGCGCTCTTTCTGGCGCTCGCCGCGGTCGGTTGCGGGGATGACGAGGGGCCCGAGCCCGACGGCGGTGTCCCGGAGGACGCCCACGTGCGGGACATGCCGCCCACCCCCGACATGGGGCCGCCACCCCCGCCGACGGCCGAGCCCGGCCGGCACGACGCGGTGGTCGTGGAGACGCGACGGGTCGTCCCCTCCGACGAGTTGCCCGTCGAGGCCCTGAACAGCAACAACAACCTCGACGTCATCCGTTTCGACGGGCGGGTCTACCTCGCGTGGCGAACGGCGCCGGACCACTTCGCGAGCGAAGACACCCTGATCCACGTGGTGTCGAGCGAAGACGAGGTCCGCTGGGACTTCGAGGCGAGCTTCACGCTGGGCACCGACCTCCGGGAGCCGGCGTTCCTGGACCATGAGGGCGAGCTCTTCCTCTACGTGTCGGTGCTCGGCACCGAGTCGCGCTCCTTCGACCCACAGGGCGTGATGTGGACCCGCCGCTCACCGGAGGGCACCTGGAGCGATCTGGCCGACGTGCCGAACACCGAGGGCTACATCGCGTGGGCGACCCGAGCGATCGATGGCGTGTCGTACATGACCGCCTACGAGGGCGGCGAGCACATCTACCGCTTCGATGGGATGCCCCTCTTCATCGAGCTCCGAACGACGGAGGACGGCGAGACCTGGACCCCGCTCACGCCCAATGGCGCGCCGGACCAGACCTACGTCTACACCGGCGGCGGGAGCGAGATGGACTTCGCCTTCGCCGACGACGGCCGGCTGCACGCGGTGATCCGCAACGAGGCTGGCGACGAGAACGGCTGGGGCACGATGGTGTGCGACGCGCCGGCGGACGACATCGCCAACTGGACCTGCGACGTCGACCGGAAGAAGTACGACTCCCCGCACGTGTTCGCGTTCGATGGTGAGATCTACCTGGTCGGCCGCCGGAACGTGACCGAGACCGGCTTCTACGACGTCGCGACGGACGAGGAAGACCCCGGCCAGCGAACGCTCCAGAACCAGGTCGCCTACACCAGCGGGACCAAGCGATGCTCGCTGTGGCGCTTCGTCCAGGGCGAGCGGCGCATCGCCTACGTGCTCGACCTACCGAGCCGAGGTGACACCTGCTTCGCCGCGAGCCTGGAGCCGGGGGACCCGACCCCCGGCGAGCCCCACGACATCGTCATCTACGACTACAGCTCCGACGTGGACGGCGAGGACGTCTCCTGGCGCGAGGGCCAGCGAGGGCCCACCTTCATCTACCGGCACGTGCTACGGCTGTCGCCGCGAGGGTGAAGAGACGACGATGGGTGAGATTCGAGAGATCGACGGAACACGCTACGACGCAGCGCTCCTCAAGACCGCGGAGAAGCTCGTCAGCGGCCGAGGCGACGGCCGGCTGAGCCGGGAGGACGCCGAGGCGATCCTCGCCCAGATCACCGACGGCGGCGTCTACACGCAGCTGGAGAAGGACACCATCGCCTTCATCCTCGAAGAGTTCGAGTGGACCGAGGCCGCGGCCGACTGGTTCGGAACCGAGCTCGGGCGGTGGCGGGCCGACCAGACCCGCCACTGACGGCCGAGCCGGCCGCCTTGCGAGCATGACCGACTTCGGGGACGCTTCGCGCGGTGGACCGGAAGCTCAACCTTCCAGGCGGGCCTTCTGCACCCTTGGACGTCGAGACCCTCATCGAGCTGGGCTCGCTCCTGCCGGATGGCTTCTCCTTGCTCGACTCCTCGGGCATTCACGTCGCGGTGAACGACCCCTTCTGCGAGATGGTCGGCTACTCGCGAGAGGAGCTGGTCGGGTCCGCTCCCGAACAGCTGTACTGGCCCGATGAGGAGAGGGAGACGATTCGGCAGGCGCTGGCCCGGACCTTCGATGGCCAGTTCGGACACTTTCAGCTCGTCTTCTGCCGGAAGAACGGCGAACGCTTCCCCGTCGTGGTCAGCCCCAACGTCGTCCGCGGCGATGACCCGGCGGCGACCTACTTCTTCGCCACGGTCAAAGACCTCAGTGAAATCGCGCATGCCCGCGAGGCGGTCGCCGAGAGCGAGGCTCGGTATCGAGCCCTGGCGGACTCCACGCCCTACGGCATCGCCGTTCATGTGAACGGCATCGTTCGCTACGTGAACGCCGCGGCGGAAGCGATTCTCGGTGCCACCGCGGAAGAGCTCGTCGGTCAACCGATCACCCGCTTCGTGCATCCCGACGACCAGCCACAGGTCAGCGCTCGGGTGCGAGCGCTCTCGGATCAGCTACCGAAGACCACCTGGGCCCGCGAACGCTTCCAACGCCTCGACGGGTCCGTCCTCCATGTGGAGGTCGCGGGGGCACGCGTTCGATTCGAAGACCAACCAGCGGTTCAGGTCGCCTTTCGCGACGTCACCGAGAACCTCGAAAGAGAACGAGCGGAAGCCGAAGCGAACCGGCTCGAGGCCATCGGCCGGCTCGCCGGAGGGGTCGCTCACGACTTCAACAACCTGCTCACCGTCGTCCTCGGAGCCACGAGCTTCGTCTTGGACCACCCGGAGTTGCCAGCAGACGCACGAGATGACCTGAAGGCGACGGTTCAAGCGGCGCGACACGGGGCCGCGCTGACCAGCCAACTCCTCGCGTTCAGTCGGCAACAGTCGCTCGAGCCGCGCGGTCTCTCGCTCTCCGCGGAGATTCGTCGACTCGGCCCGTTCCTCGACCGAATGGTCGGCGAGGACGTGACGATCGAGCTCCAGGTCGCTCCCGACTGCTGGGACATCCGCGCCGATCCAACCCAACTCGAGCGGGTCCTGCTCAACATCGTCGCCAACGCGAGAGCAGCCATGCCGCAGGGAGGTCGCTTGACCGTGACGGCAGCCAACGCGCCCGCGGGCACGCACGCCGCTCCACTACCTGCGACGCAAGACTTCGTGCGCATCGACATCGCGGATGAGGGGGTCGGCATGGACGCCGCCACCCGAGCCCAGGTCTTCGAGCCCTTCTTCACGACGCGCCGGGAGACAGGCGGGACGGGCCTCGGTCTGGCGACCGTCCACGGCATCGTGGGCCACTCGGGGGGCGCCGTCTTGCTCGAGTCCGAGGTGGGCAAGGGAACGACGGTGACCATCTTCTGGCCTCGAGAGACCAGCGAGTCCTCCAGGACCCAGGGCCCCGCCTCGACGAGGCGTACGTCGGGTGCGGAGACCATTCTCCTGGTGGAGGATCAAGCGCTCGTCCGGCGCATGGCGGTCCGCGCGCTCGAGCGAGACGGGTATCGAGTGATCTCGACCGAGGGCTACACGGACGCCGTCGCAGAGCTGGAGCGAGACCAGGCGATCGATCTGCTGTTGACGGATGTCGTGCTCCAGGACCGCACGGGACCGGACATCGCCACCGAGGCGCTGAGGCTGCGGCCTTCGCTGCCGGTCCTCTTCATGTCGGGCTACGCGGACGCCCCCGGGCTGAGCGACCACGCGAATTGCCCGCTGCTGCAGAAGCCGTTCAGTCCAGAGGTGCTGAGCCGGACGGTGCGCGAGCTCCTCGACCAAGCGCTCGACCAGCTCAGCTGAACCGTCCTCGAGGACTCGGCGACCCCGCAGCGCGAGCTCGCAGCGGGAGGTGACTCACTCCGTCCGGGGACCCGTCGAGAAAAGGCCTCGACAAACCGTGACCAAGTAGTCATCGTTAACAAACGTGACCGACTGGTCATGATTGTCGGCGAGAGCGCCGACGCGACCGAAAGGTGTGAACCGATGATTGGCATTCCCCTCGGCCTCCTGGCTGCGAACGTGACCGAATGGGTGGTGCACAAGTACGTGCTCCACGGCGCCGGCAAGAAGAACAAGAGCTTCTGGGCCTTCCACTGGCACGAGCACCACGGGAACTCGCGCAAGAACGGCTTCGTCGACGAGACCTACGAGCGGTCCCTCTTCGGCTGGCACGCGCAGAGCAAGGAAACCGCCGTCATCGCCGCCGCAGCGGTCAGCAGCATCCCGCTCTTCCCCGTGGCGCCCTTCTTCATCGGGACCATGTGGTACTCGGCGTACAACTACTACCGGAAGCACAAGCGAGCACACCTCGACCCCGATTGGGCGCGCGAGAACCTCGCCTGGCACTACGACCACCACATGGGTCCGAACCAGGACGCCAACTGGTGCGTGACCCATCCCTTCTTCGACCACGTGATGGGCACCCGGAAGCCCTACGCGCACACCGAGCGCGAAGCGCGGGACATCGAGCGGAAGAAGAAGCGCCAGGCCCGCAAGCAGGCGAAGGTCGCGAAGGCGCCGACCCCGAGCAGCCCGCCCGTGCCCGCCGCCGCCGCCTGATCAGAACCCGACGACGCAGTCGTTGAGCCGGGGCTGACAGGCGGTCGCGATCGCTCGGTCGCTCCAGCAGGCGTTCACGGCGGCGCTGACGTCGGCGCACTCGGCGCACATCGTGTCCGTGATCGGGCAGAGGCCTTCGACGCAGCAGATCAGGTCGACGTAGTTGGCTTCGCACCCCGGCATCATCTCTTCGACACACCGGCGATAGGTGTCGGTGAAGCACTGATCGCACTCCGGTCGGTCGGTGGCGCATCGGTCGCGACACGCGACGTCCATCCCGCACGCGTTGAAGCAGCTGACGTAGTCCTCGCCACACGGTGGCGTCGCGAACACGCGCGGCGGCTCGACGCTGCACTGCTCGAAGTCGTCGTAGACGGCGGTGCAGCCGAAGAGGAGCACGAGCGCGATGGCGAAGCGCCCCATCAGAAGCGACCCTCCACCACGCAGCCGAAGGGCCCGCAGCTCGCGGTGACCGGCACCTCGACGGGCTTGTCGACGATCCACCAGATCATGCCGCCGAGCACCATCGCGGCACCCGCGCCGATCATCACGTCGAAGGCGAGCGTGCGACGGTGGAGCGAGTCGATCTCGTCCGCTTTCCAGTACGGACAGGCCGAGCCGAAGCAGTCCTGGTCGAGCTCGTCGTGGAGGAAGAGCGCGGACACGCCCACGCCGACGGCCGCCAGCATCGCGGCGCCACCGATCCCCAGCAGTAGAACGGGACCCGTTCGGTTTGGCTGACGCAGCTCCGTCCGTTGGCCCGCGCGTCGTTCGGCGTCCTCGGCGGCTCGGCGAGCTTCGGCCTCCGCCGCGGCCGTCTCCTCCTCGTTGGCGATCTGCTCACGCAGGGTCTCGAGCCGCCGCTCGAGCAAGCCACGGTTCGGCACGTCGCCGCTCTCGGCGAGATAGCTCGCCAGCGAGGTCGCTGCCTCTCGGATCTGACCCGCGTCGCGATGGCAGAGGTAGATGTTGTAGTAGAACTCCGGCCGGCCGCTGATCTCGTGGGCTCGCTGGAACTCGACCAACGCTTCCTCCGCGCGACCCTGATGATAGAGCGAGACGCCGAGCTCGAAGCGGCTCCGCGCCTCGGCTTCGAGCTCGGGCGGGAGCGCCGGTGGCCCCGCGGTCTCTTCCTCATCACCTTCGGCCGGAACCTCGGGTGACTGCGCCACCGCCGACGCCGACACCAAGACCACCCCCAAGGTGAGCGCGAGCTCTCGCCATCGCCCCATCACGGGGAGACTAGCAGCTTCAGGTCCGGGCGCCGATCGTCGCGCGCACGGCGGGGAGGCGCATCTTCCAGAGGAAGCCGTCGAAGTAGAAGTGGACCATCGACTGGAAGATCGTCCAGTAGCCGACCCACTCCATCGCACGCCAACCGAAGAGCCGCGGTTGATCGGCATCCACCACGATCCAGCGCCCCCAGTACTTCCAGTAGAGGAAGAGCGCGCCGAGCGCGAGCGCCGAGAGCACGTAGGCGAGCCACGGGAAGCGGAGCGCGCGCTCGATCAGTGGTCGGTGAGGCAGAGGCTCACGGTAGCGGCGCCGCTGGTAGGCCCAGACGAACACCATGTATTCGAGCGCGTGGCTGAAGGCGAAGGCCAGGTAGGCCTTGAGCGGGTGCACGAAGAGGAAGGTCGACGCGAGCCCGAGGGTGCCGATCGCCATGACCAGTCGAGCGCGACTGCGGAAGCCGTGCGCCCGGCGTTCGTGATGCACGAAGAGGCCGACCGCGACGACCACCAGAGCGATCGAGACCGGTAGGCCCACCGGCGCGATGCTCGCCACCACGTCGAAGAGCGGTCCCAGGGTCGCGCGCCCCTGAGGGAAGAGCTGAAAGACCTCGCCCCGGTACTCGCCGACGAGCGCGAAGAGGTAGAGCGGCATCCAGGCGAAGAGCATGAGCCGGTCGACCCAGCCCGGGACGTCGGCGGCGCCACGCTCCTCGCGCAGCGGGCGGGCCTTCGCCTGGTAGAGGCGGAGGATCCCGTACTTCTGCATGTACACGTGCCAGATGTTCCAGAGCCCGGCGACGACTGCGACGAAGGCGATGACCCCACGCAGCCGAAAGAGGGTGGGCTCCTCGGCGAGGCTCGCGACCAGGGCGGCGACCACGGCGAGTCCGGTGAGCGCGGGCGCGACGAAGCGGGGCCGCGGGTCGGCGCCGCGCTGGAGGAGATCGAGGGTCAGCGACGCCACGAAGGCTGCAACCGCGAGGGTCACACCGACGGGGTTGGGTGCGTCGAGGATCGACGCGAGGGCGAAGCCAACGGCGGCGGCGGCCACACCGGAGCCGAACATCGTGGCGAGCTGTCGCGTCGTGGGTCGGCGGTCGTCGCGGTCGCGACCGAGGAGCTGCACGAAGAGCAGGAGCGCTCCGAGCGTCCCGGCGACGCCGGCTCCGTCGAGGTAGAGCCGGCTCCGGCTCATGAAGGGCGCCGCGACGAAGAGCGCGACCATGACCAGCGGGAAGAGCGTGAACCGGATGGGGTGCCGCCGAAAGACCTGCCGATCGAGATAGACGTAGGGCAACCCGTAGTGTCGGTGCACGTCGGTGAAGGTCAGCACGACCAGGTACGCCCCGAGATAGTCGAGGCGGTCGGTCCCACTGACCAGCACCATCGGGATCAGGACCCAGAGCCAGCTGAACGCGTAGGCCAGCGAATCGACGACGGGGGAGATGTGCCAGGTCGGATCGCTCCGATCCGCTGGAGGGACCCCCAATGTCGTGGCGAGCCAGCGCACGGGCTCGCTATAGACCAACTACTCAGTCGCCGCCGGGAAAACGCGGCGGCTCGGGCGCGCCGATCAGCCGGCGAGCGCTGGCGATGAGCGACGTCGCGTCGACCGGCTTGAAGAGGAAGGCATCGACGCCGAGGCCCGAGAGTCGCTCCCAGTCGGTGGCCGCGCCCGTGCCGGTGACCACCAGCAAGGGCGTGGAGCGGGTGTCGCGCTCCTTGCGGACGGATGTCGCGAGCTCGAAGCCGTCGATGTCCGAGGTCCGTAGCTCGGTGATGACGAGCGAGACCTCGCGAGTACGGAGCGTCTGCAGGGCCGCGGTGCCGCTCGACTCGTGGAGGAAGCGCGCATCCGGAAATGCCTGACGCAGGATCCCCGCGAGGGTCTTGCGGAACTCCTCGTCGGCGTCGACGAGCAGGATGGTGTGCGCGAGCGGAGTCGCCGCAGCGAAGGCCTGGGCGACCGCCATGCGCTGGCGGAAGGTCTCGGCCGAGTGGGGGTCGTCGCCGAGCATGCGTGCGAGCGGCTTGTCGAAGGCGCGGGAGAGCCCGGGGCGGCAGGCGCTCGGAGCGACGCCGGGCTGGGGCGGACTGCCCGTCAGGAGCCGGTGGGCGAGCTCGCCGAGGGTGCGCAGGTCGTCCGACTCCTTCGGCATCGAGGGCGCCGGCATCGAGCGTGGCGAGAGGAGGCACACGCGGAACGAGGGGCCCACCTGAACGTGGAACTCGTCGACGTGACCGTGCGCGCGACCCTCGCGATGGAGCGACTCGAGCGCCAGCGCGATCGGATCGAGCACACCCACCGCGGCGTCGATCGGGAGCGCGCGCTCGTCGTAGAGCTCGACCCACTCGCCGAGCGAGACGCCCGGCAGATGCTCGCGCACCACGAAGCCCGCCCCCTCGTCGGTCATGGAGACCGCGTAGATGGCCTGGAGGTTCGGGTGGATGATGGCGGCGAGCCGCTGCGCCTCCGAGGCGGAGTCCCCGATGAGCGGCTCGATCTCGACGCGCCGTTCGAGCTCCTCGTCCCAGGCCACCGCGCCGCGTTCGGTCACCACCTCGACTCGAAAGCGGTCAGCGAGAAGCTGCCCACGGTGGAGGCCTTCGAGCATCGCCGTGGAGTATAGCCTCCGGCGGGGGCCTCAGGGCTCTCGCAACCCGGAAAAATTGCGCCTAACCTGTTCGGGTGAGTGAGCTGGAGAGGCGGCTGGAGGCGCTGCGGCGCGAGTACGTCGGAGCTCTCGCCGAGACGGTCGTGGAGGCGCGGGACGCCTTCTCCAGGGTCGAAGCGGGCGACGCGGGTGCGGTCGAAGCCCTGTGGCACATCGCTCACAAAACCTACGGCACCGCCGGCTCCTACGGGCTGACGGGCGTCTCGGAGGCCGCGCGGACGCTCGAGCTCGTGCTCCTCCCCCACCGAAACGACGACGCGCTACCGACCGAGGTGGTCGATAGCGCGAAGGGGGCGCTGGACGCGTTCGTCGCTCAGGCGGACGAAGCGGCGCGCACGTAGCGCATGCGCAGGTCGTAGAGGATCTGCGACAGGAGCCGCTCTTCCTCGCCGGAGAGGTTCCCCCGGGTCTTGTCCTCGAGCATGGCGATGCAGTCGATGGTCTGCTTGGCCAGCGGGAGGTTCTTCGGCGGCACCTCGCCGCCACCGAACATCTCCTTCGGTGCGGCGCCCAGGTGCACGATCGCGCTCGTGCTCAGCGAGAGGACGAAGGTGTTGAAGTCGACGGGCGGCGCGGCCGCCTCGTCGAGCTTGGCCTCCGCCTCGTCCGCCTGTTTCTCGGCGGCGCGCTGAGCCTCGGGGCTGAGATCCTCGCCGGACACGGTCAGGCCTCGGTCTCGGCGGCCTCGTCGGCGCCTTCGGCCTCGACCTCGTCTTCCTCGAGGGACACCGTCTCGGCGTTGTCCTCCGAGTCCTTCAGCTTACCGAGGTAGGCCTCGTAGTCCTTGCGGGTCAGCAGACCCTTCTCGATGTTTCGGTCCACCGTTCGCCGGTCCACCAGCTGCTCGTCGATCTTCGCCATGGCGGGTCAATTAAGTGCCCGCGCCCCCGGGGTCAAGCCTCCGGCATGTCTGCGTGGGCTCAGAAGAGGCCGATCGAGAAGTGGAACGAGCCGAATGGCTCGCTGATCGAGTTCAGATAGGTCCGCCGCAACAGGAGGATCCCGTAGTCGAACGCGATGGGTCCGACCGGGGTGTTGATGCGCAGCCCGAGCCCGGCCGTGGGGCGCAGCTCGATGGGGTTCAGCCCGCCGCTCTCGAAGGGCCGGCCGCCGGTGTCGATCCAGGTGTTGCCCAGATCGACGAAGGCGCCGCCGCCGATGTCCCCGAAGATCGGGAAGCGCAGCTCCCCCCGGAGCACCATGAACGAGTCGCCGCCCTGGACGACCGCCTCGGTGTTCTCGACCAGGCCGTTCCGGATCGCCTCGGCCAGGTCCTGGGGGACCATCGAGTCCTGCAGGTAGCCGCGGACCGTGTCGACGCCGCCGAGGAAGAACTGACGGTTCGGGTAGGTCTTGCTCTCCGCGGTCAGGTGGACCACCCGGCCGAGCCGCAGCTGAGTCGCCAGGACCACCTTGTCGCCCAGCGGGATGTAGCCGTTGAAGGTCCCGAGGAGCCGGACGTGGTTGCTGTCGAAGACGATCCGCTCCCCGTCCCGTTCGATCTCGGCGGGGCGCAGGGTCCGAGCGTACTCGGCGGTGACCGTCGCGTAGAACCCCTTGGACGGAGTGAAGGGGCTGTCGCGGAAGTCCACGCTCGCGGTGACCTCGGTGGCCACCAGCGTCGAGGTCCCCTCCGGGACGCGGAGCAGCTGACGCAATCGGAGATCGGTCGTGGTCTCGAGGAGCTCCTCGTAGGAGTCGGACCCGAGGACGCCGATCTCGTTGTTCTCGATGGCGCCGCTCACGCTCATGCCGAAGAGGCGCCGCGGCCGCCAGGTGAAGGTGAGGTCGATGCCGTTCTTGGTGAGGCCGAACGCGCGCTCGTTCTCGCGCTGGTGGCTCAGGCTCAGGGACGTGCTCACCGCAGGGATGCCCACGTAGGGAGCGGTGAAGACCAGCGCCACGCGCCGCTCCAGCCGGTCGCCCAGGCTCAGCGCCTGGAACCGGTCCTCGAGGGTCTCGTCGAGAAAGAAGAACTGGTAGCCAAACTGGGCGCGGGCCGTGATCTGGAGCGCCGCGCCGCCGATGTTCCGGTAGCCGTACTCCACGCCGAAGCGGGCGCCCTGACCGGTGGAAACGCCCGCGGTGAAGTCGAGGTACTGGGTCTTTCGCTCGGTGACCGTGATCACCAGGTTCTTCACTCGCGCCGGCAGGTCCTCGTCCTCCGGCGCAACGGTCACGCCGCTGAAGACCCCGAGATCGATCAGCCGGTCCCGCGCCAAGCGGAGCGAGGTCGGAGTGAGGCGGTCGCCTCGGCCGACCGGCAGAACGCGGCGAGCGAACGTCTCGGACGTCTGCTCCAGCCCCTCGAAGCGGACCTCCCCGATGTGGACGACGAAGCGCTCGATGATCCGGAGCCGGACCTCCGCTCGGGTGCGGTCCGGACTGAAGAGCACGTCGCGCTCGATCGACGCGTAGTAGTAGCCCTGGTCCCGATAGGCCTCGAGGATGCGGCCCTCGGCCTTCTCGAGCGCGAGGTAGCTGAAGGGCTGCCCGCGCTCGAGGCCGGCAGCCTCGAGCACCACCCGGTCGCCCAGCGCCTCGTTGCCCTCGATGGTCATCCGGTGGAGTCGGGTGCGAGGGCCTTCGACCACCGGAACGATCACCCGCGCGCGCCGCTCGTCGATCCGCTCGAGCTGGGCCGGGCCGGCGGTCGCGGCCAGGAATCCGTCCGCGCGATAGAGCTCCTGGATGTGCTCGGTCGCCTGGGTGTAGGCGCTCTCGTACCAGACCTCCGCTGGCGTGATGTCGAGCGGAGGCGCCGAGCGGCGGCGCGACTCCGGACCGACCAGCAGCCGCCGAGCGACCAGATCGTCGATCGGCTCGAGCGGCCCGATCTCGTCGATGGCGTCGTCGAGGATCGCGTCGATCTGCTCGTCCAGGAACGAACCCTCCAGGTGACGGGCACCGGGGAAGCTCCGCCCGACCACGCGAACGGGATCCCCGGTGCGGACGTCCACCAGGAGGAGGGTCGACACGCCAGGCCGGAGAGGGACCGCGGACTCCTCGGGGGCCTGCACCCGCCGTATGCTGACCTCGGCGTCGGGGAAGCCGTAGCGCTGGACCAGCTTGGTGACGCGGCCCTCCATCGCGAGAATCACGCCGGAGTGCGGCCGCTCCTCGCCGATGCGGAGCACGTCGTAGATCGCGGTGCGCGGGACCTGGCCGTAGCCGCGGATGAGCACCTGGTAGCGGGGGCCCACGTGGCTCAGGACCCGGACGATCACGCCCCCACCGCTGCGGTCGAGCGACTGGAGCGCCAGCCGCGCTTCCAGGTGGCCGAGCTCGCGAAGGCGCTCCTGGCCTCGCTCGACCGCACGGGTGACCGCTTCGCGATCGAGGATGTCGCCCTCGCCGAGGTCCATGGAGCGGCGGACGCCCGACGACTCCTGAGGAGCCTCCCCCTCGAAGACCACCGCGAGGATCCGGGTGGGCTCGCCCTCCTCGACGTCCAGGATCAGGACCTTCCGGGCCGGATCGTCGGTGTCACGCAGGGTCGCTCGAACGGTGACCTGCTCGTAGCCCAGCTGGGCGTACGCGACGCCCAGGCGCGCCTGGACGGCGGGTAGATCGGCTTCTGCGAGCTCCGCGCCTTCGGTCAGGTCGAGCTCGCGACGCACGTCCTCGTCGTCGAGCACGTCGTTGCCGTTCACGTCGACGCGCACGAGCACGATGCGAGGCGCGAGGTGGACGACGACCCGCAGGCCGGCGCCCTCCGGGACCACGTCCACCTGGACGTCGGCGAAGCGGCCCGTGGCGAGGAGCCGCCGGACCATCTGGCGAAGGCTCCGCCGGGTCACCGGCGCGCCGATGGGCAGACCCACCTCGCGGACGGGCACGCTCATGCCCTCGACCTCGACGCTGACGGCGCTCCGACCGCTGAGCTCCTGCGGCAGATCCGCGCGCGCCGCGGAGGACGCCGCGAAGAAGACCGTCAGCAGGACCAGGAGCCGCACGCGAGCAGGTGTACCGCAAACATCGCGTAGCAGTTGACAAGAACTCGGCACTTACCCAAGGAAGCGGCGGTGGTTGCTTCGGTCCTTCGGCTCCTCTCCGTGCTGGTGGTGCTCGCCATCGGCGCCGACGCCCATGGCCAAGGCCGTGAGCCGGAGGACGACCCGATGGCGCCCCAGAGCTTCGTCGACGGCGAGGGAGTATCCGAGGACGTCGCCCGGACCGACTCGACCGAGCCCGACGTGTTCGAGACGACCGCGCTGCGGGAAGCCCCCCAGGCGCGGCTGAGCTGGCCCGAGGAGTGGGGGAGCTTCGGTCTCTGGGACTACGGCCTGCTCGGGGGCGCGATGGCCGTCACCGTGGGCACGCAGCTCGTCGGTCCGCTGAACGTGGGGGACCCGCGCGCGGGCACGGGCTGGCAGACGACCTCGCGCTTCGACGACGTCGTCCGGCGGAACCTGCGCCGCGACGATCTCGAGGAGCGGAGCCGGGTGCGGGATGCGAGCGACCTGGTGCTCTCGCTCGCCGTGTCCTTTCCCTTCCTCTTCGACGGGCTGGTCAGCGCGTTCTGGTACCACGAGTCGCCCGAGGTCGGTCGCGAGCTCACCCTGTTGGCGATCGAGGTCCAGTTCGTGACCGCCGCCATCCAGAGCACCGCGAACATGTTGGCCAGCCGGGTTCGGCCCTACGTGCGAGACTGCGGCGGCGAGCTGGCGGAAGACAACGGTGACTGCACCGGCTCCGTTCGCTTCCGGAGCTACTTCAGCGGCCACACGAGCCAGGCCTTTGCTGGAGCGGTCACCAGCTGCGTCTTTCATGCGAAGTTCCCGCTCTACGGCGGTGGCTCGAAGGATGTCCTCCCCTGCATCGGGCTCCTCGCCGGGGCGAGCGCCGTCGGCGTGTTCCGGATGATGGGTGACATGCACTACGTCACCGACGTGTTGAGCGGTGCGCTCGTCGGAACCGCCGTGGGTCTGGCGTTGCCGCTGCTGCGCATGCGCAACCTCGAGCGTGGAAGGCACGTCTCCATCGTGCCGAACGGCCTGGGACTCGCGGTCGTGGGGTCGCTCCGATGAGGTGGGCCTGGCTGGCGGCGCTGGTGATGGTCAGCGCTCCCGCGGCGGCGCAGCACTCGCTGCCCGGCAGCTTCCCCATGGACGGCGAGGGACCCACCCAGGAGGATCTGAGCGACGATCCGAACCGGCCGCCGGGCTGGGCGAGCGGTACCACCCGCGGATTCGTGGGCGGCTCCTTCGACCTCGGCTTCCTCTACGTGCGACCCCGCTTCCAGGCCGGCTACGGACGGCCGCACTTCAAGTGGGTCGGCTTCGACGTGAACCCGATCATCTCCCCAGGAGCGATCGGTGGCTACTTCGGCCTGCGGATCGACCACCCGTACGTCGACTGGCGCATCGGTGCCCGCATGGCGCTGCCCTTCTCGCGTTCGTACATGGAGGACCGGCCGAACAGCGAGGCCTTCGACCGAACGGACCTGAACCGGGACGTCGAGGGCGAGGACGGCCTCTACCTGTCCACGGAGACGGAGCTGACGCTCACGATCCCGGTGGGCGAGGGCACCCTCTTCAGCGAGACGGCCATCACGCACGTGTCGCTCGTGCCGGAAGACGTCTTCGTCTACGAGGACACCATCAAGGTGATCGTCGACCCTCCCTGGGTCTGGCGTCAGCGCGTCGGGTACATGGCGCGCTTCGGCGAGACCGGCGCGGTGCGCGTCGGGCTGGTGGCCGAGGTGGTGGGTGTGCCCAAGCGCGACATGGTCGTGGTGCGCGCTGGCCTGCTGCTCCGGGTGTGGGTGAGCCCGCGCGTCGAGGTCCGGGGCTCTTGGATCCCGGCCATCGTCAGCAGAGACGACCTCGGGCTCCGGGGCGGCGACTTCGGCCTCCTCGGCCTGCGCTACCGGTGGTCGACCGGGGGCATCAGCGGCGAGCAGCGCGGCGACCCCGCCGTCCTACCCGAGCTCCGCGAAGGCGAAGAGTCGCCGGTCAATTAGCCGCTTCGGCTTCCGGCTCGTTGCTGAGCTGGAAGGGATAGTGAACGGTGATGGTCCCGCCCTCGTCGGGTGCCGGGAGCTCGAGGGTGAAGAGCGTCTCGCTGAAGCACTCCTCGAGGACGGAGTCTCGAAGGGTGCTCTCTTCCAGGATCGAGCTCTCTTCGACCACGCCACCGACGTCCGGCTCGCCGGTGAAGACGAAGCGAGTCACCAGGCGGCCCTCCGGCGGCGGTCGCTCGTCGCGCTCCGCCGCGTCGCGGGCGAGCTCGTAGCACTCGGCGAGCAGCGGTCGCAGCGACTGGACGGCATCACGGATGTACTCCGAGTCCATGCTCCCCGCCCGCTCCTCGGGCGGCACGGCGGACGCGGCGGCGGCCGTGGCGGGAGCGCTGGAGGGCGACGGCGGCGTGCCCTCCGGGGAACGCTCGGCTTCCGCGGCGAGTCGCTCGTCCCGCGCCCGACGGATGGCTTCCCGTAGCGCCTCGGCGACCTGGCGGCGGGCCTCTTCGTCGGTCGGGCGCTCGGCCTCGGCGGTGTCCGCAGAGTCCGGCGCGTCCATCCCCGGCGGGGTGGGAAACCTGGTTCGGGCGGGCTCCGCGTCGGAGGCGGACTCGGGCTCCGGGGTCGGCCAGAGCCACCAGGCGAGGACCGCGACCGTAATCGCGACCGCGAATGCTGCGACGTTCCGAACGTTCATGGAGATTCGACCGTAGTAGAACGTATCCGATGAGCCCGCTCGACTTCGAAGCCGTGTTCGATGCGTCGCCCAACGCATACATGCTGGTCGACCGCGATCTGCGCTACGTGGCGGCCAACCGAGCGTACCTCGCGGTGACGGGCGCCACCCTCGACGATCTGATCGGACAGCTGCTGCTCGAGCGCTTCCCGAACGACCCGGACGATCCCAACAACGCGAGCGCCCAGCAGCTCCGCAAGTCGCTGGAGCGCGTGCTCGCGACCGGTGAGCCGGATGCCTTGCCCTTCATCCGCTACCGCGTGGAGGGCGCCGAAGAGCCCGACGCGTTCTGGAGCGCGACCCACACGCCGGTCTTGGGGCCCTCCGGGAAGCCGGAGTACGTGCTCCAGCACACGATGAACGTGACCCGCTTGAAGGACGCGGTGGATCCCGCGCGTCTCGAAGAGGTCATCGCTCCCGCGCAGATGGTGCAGCAGGCGTTTCGGGTCCTCGACGACGGGGTGGAGACGGCCGCGCTCCTCGAGCAGTCGCCAGGCTTCATGGCATTCCTCGATGGCCCGGACCACGTCTTCCGCCGGACCAACGAGGCCTACCGACGATTGATCGGTGGCCGTGACGTGCTGGGTCGACCGATCGGCACCGCGCTCCCCGAGCTACACGGCCAGGGCTTCGTAGAGATCCTGGACGAGGTCTTCCGGAGCGGCGAGGCACACCGCGGCCGGGGTGCGCTGGTGAGGCTCCGCGATGCGAACGGCGAGCTCCGTGAGCGGTACGTGGACTTCGTCTACCAGCCGATTCGAGCGGACCAGGGTGGGGTCACCGGGATCTTCGTGCAGGGCTCGGACGTGACCGAACGCGAGCACGCGCTGGTCGCCGCGCAGGAAGCCCGCCGGCTCGCCGAGAACGCCAGTCGGCTGCGGGACGAGTTCCTCGCCACCGTGAGCCACGAGCTCCGCACGCCGCTCAACGCGATGCTCGGGTGGCTCGGTCTGTTGCGCTCGGGGAGCCTGCCGGAGGCCGATGGCGAGCGTGCGCTCGAGACCATCGACCGGAACGCCCGCTCGCAGCTCCGGCTGGTCGAGGACCTGCTCGACGTCGGGAGCATCCTCTCCGGCAAGTTCCGGATGCGGCAGGAGCGCGTTCGCCCCGAAGAAATCGTCCAGGCCGCGGTCGACACCGCCCGCCCGGCGGCGAGCTCGAAGGGGATCACGATCACCGTCGACCTCGAGTCGAAGTCGATGGTGCTGGGCGACTCGCAGCGGCTCCAGCAGGTCGCGTGGAACCTGCTCTCGAACGCGGTGAAGTTCACCCCCCGCAACGGCAAGGTGGTCGTCGGCGTTCACCGCGAGGAAGACATGGTGCGCATCTCGGTGGCCGACGACGGACCGGGCATCGCCGACGAGTTCAAGGCTCACGCCTTCGATCGCTTCCGCCAGCAGGACGCTGAGCTCAACCGCCGCGCCGGGGGCCTCGGCCTCGGCCTGGCGATCGCGAAGCACCTGGTCGAGCTCCACGGCGGAACCATCGGCGTGGTGGACGCGCCCGGTGGTGGCGCGCTCTTCGAGGTCCGTCTTCCACTGGCGACGGGAGACGACGCGCGGGAGTCCGTGGTCTCGTGGGACCTGACCGAGCAGCCCGCCGAGCTGCAGGGGCTGAAGGTACTCCTCGTCGAGGACGACGCCGACACCCGGGACTTCGTGGTCGTCGTGCTGCGGCGCGCGGGCTGCGACGTGATCACGGCCCTCAGCGCGTCGGAGGCGCTGCGGGTGCTTCAGACGGATCGACCGGACATGATCGTCTCGGACATCGCCATGCCGGACATGAGCGGCCTGGACTTCATCCGGGCGGTTCGGCGGCTGCCGCCGACGGAGGGCGGACAGACGCTGGCGCTCACCCTCACCGCTCAGGCCGCGCCGAAAGACCGGGCCCGGGCGCTACGCGCCGGGTTCCAGAACCACGTGCCCAAGCCGGTGGCGCCGATCGAGCTGGTCGAAGCGATCGCCGCGCTCGCTCGCTGGGGTAAGTGAGCGTCAGCCGATGATCGGCGACGGGTTCTTCTTGTCGACCCAGTAGGGGCTCTCGGCGAGCTCCTGCTTCACCTGGGCACGCTGTGGACCGCTCAGCTCCATCGACTGGGGCTGGCCCGTCATCGGGTCGACCTGGGTGAGGATCCAGCGTCCGTCGATCGCGTGCTCGTGAATGAGCAGCCCGCGCGGGTCCTCGTAGATCGGCACCAGGTCCTCGGGCCGCAGCGGGGCGACCACGCGGTTCGCCGGATCCTCGGCGACTTCCTCTTCGGGCTCGGGCTCGGGCTCGGGCTTCTTCTCCGCACCGGGGGGCGGCGGCGGGGCGGTCGCCTCGAGCATCTCCTCGAGCTTCCACTGGAGCTCCAGCCGCTCACGGCGGGTGGCCTCCTCGACCACGTGTCGGGCGGCGCCTTCCTGGGGACCGGTGAAGAGGGCCTTGAGCTCCTCGATCCCCGCGTCCCACTTGTCGCGCTCGTGCCTGATTCCCCGAAGGATCTCGGCGACCTTCTCTCGAAGCGCCTCTTCGCTCAGGGGCGCGGACTCGTTCGCTTGCTCGCTCATGGTCGTCGGCCGCTAGATAAGTCCCGAGGCACCACCCGCGCAACCCGAGAAGGTGTGAGGACGGTCAGTCGACCTCGACGGCAGCCGGCCGTCGGAGCTCATCGCCGATGGTCCTAGCGTCCCGGAACGTGGGTCGACGCTCAGCCCTTCAGGCGGCGCGCAGCCTCGTCCCAGGAGACGAGCTTCTCGAGCCACACGTCGATGAACGCGCCGCGGTCGTTGCGGTGGTCGAGGTAGTAGGCGTGCTCCCACACGTCCATCGTCATCAGGGGGGTCGCGCCCGTGGTCAGCGGCGTCTCCGCGTTGCCGGTGGCGACGATGGAGAGCTCGCCGCCGTCGAGGACCAGCCAGACCCAACCGGAGCCGAACTGGCCGGCGCCCTTGGCCTTCCACTCCGTCTTGAAGGCATCGAGCCCGCCGAAGTCGCGCTCGATCGCGTCGGCGAGGTCACCGCTCGGGGCGCCGCCGCCGCCGGGCTTCATGCTCAGCCAGAAGAGGTTGTGGTTGTAGACCTGGGCGGCGTTGTTGAACTTGCCGCCGCTCGCCGCCTTCACGATCTCCTCGAGCGTCTGGCCCTTCTCCGAGTCTTCGAGGACGGCGTCGAGCTTCTTGAAGTAGCCCTTGTGGTGCTTCTCGTAGTGGAACTCGAGGGTCTCCGCGCTCATGGCGGGGCTCAGCGCGTCCTTGGCGTAGGGCAACTCGATGACTTCGTTCTTCATGGCTCTCTCCTTCGTAGGTGAGCGAGCATGGGGCCGCAGCGGATCCGGCGAGAGGGATCCGGCTACTTCGAGAGCGGATGGCTATCGGAGTGTCCGAAGTGAAAGCTACTTCTTGCCCTTGGGCGCAGCGTTGCCCTTGGGCGCGGTCTTGCCAGCCGGCTTCTTACCCGCGGGCTTCTTGCCGGAGGTCTTCGCGTCGACGGCCTTCGACGCCTTGCTGACCGCCTCTCCGACCTTCTGCTGCGCCTTGCCGGCCGCCTTCTTCACGGACTTCGTGACCTTCTCGACGCCCTTGGCCGCGGCCGTGCGCGCGTCGCCCTTCGCCTTGGTGAGCGCGCCCTTCCCCTTCAGGGACTCGTTGCCCGTGGCCTTGCCGGCGCCCTTCTTCACGGAACCGACGACCTTCTCGACGGTGCCCTTCAGCTTCTCTTTCTTCGTGCCCATGCGATCGCCTCCTCCGGCGGCGCTGCCACCGGTGCGACGATCGTAGGTCTGCACGCGCCGGCCGGTAGTCCCCGAATGTCAGAAGTCGACCATCGTGAACGGACGTCGAACGGTGGCGTCAGCGAGCCGGAAACGGGCCGAGCGATGCGCACGAGCGTGGCTCGTGCGCACCGCCGGGGACCTCGGCTCAGCTGGGGATCTTCGCGGCGAGGACGTCGACCGGCTGGATCGACGGGGGCTCGGCGAGGAGCTCGTCGGCCTTGGCCATCAGCGCCGCGGCGATCGGGCCCTGGAGGTGGGCTTGGCGACCGGAGTCGGTGGCGAAGGCATCGTAGATGCCGAAGGTGTCGGGGCTCAGCTGGAAGGCGAACCAGACGACCGTCTTGGCCTCTTCGTTGGCGAGGGCGACCGCTCCGGAGAGGAGATCGGCGACCTCCTGTTCCTTCCCGGGCTTGGCCTTGATGTTCGCGAGCAGTCCTACGGTGACCATGGGTTCGTTTCCTTTCTCGGCCGCGACCGTGCGGCACGCAGAAGAAACTAGGAGGCGAGCGGTCGATTGCCCATTGGCAGAAACGACAACTTTGATATCAATATTGCCATGCGCATCGATCTCCTGGTGCTCGACGGAGCGTTCGACCTCGGGCTCACGTCGATCCTCGACACGCTGACCATCGCGGCGGAGCTCGCGCAGCAGCAGCCGAAGCCACGACCGCGGCTGCAGGTGCGGCGGGTCGGCGTGCGCAAGCGGGTGAAGACCGCGCAGGGCTTCACGGTGCCGGTCGAAAAGGTCGGGAGCGGGCCGCGGCCGGACGTGGTCATCGTGCCCGCGCTCGGCTGCAAGACGCCGCCGACCATCGACGCCGCGCTCGGCCGCCGCGACGTTCGTGACGGCTGCGCGTGGCTCTGCGACCAGCACGAGCGCGGGGGTCGCGTGATGGCGGCGTGCACCGGGACGTTCGTGCTCGCGGAGTCGGGGCTGCTCGACGGCGGCAGCGCGACGACCACATGGTGGCTCGCGCCGCTCTTTCGGCAGCGCTACCCGTCGATCGACCTCGACGAGTCACAGATGGTCGTGCCCTCCGGTCGCTGCACCACCGCGGGCGCGGCGCTCGCGCACCTCGACCTCGCGCTCTGGGTGGTGCGGGGCCAGAGCCCGGCGCTGGCCTCGCTCACCTCACGCTACCTGCTGGTCGACGAACGACCGAGCGTGGCGCTCGGGGCGATCCCCGATCACCTGACCCACGACGATCCGATCGTGAGCGCCTTCGAGGAGTTCGCGCGCAAGCACATGGCCGACTCGTTCTCGCTCGCGGACGCGGCGCGCGCGGTGGGGACCAGCGAGCGGACGCTCAGCCGGCGGATGAAGCGCACGCTCGGGAAGACGCCGCTCGGCTACGTGCAGGACCTGCGCGTCGAGCGCGCGGTGCATCGGTTGCGGACGAGCGACGCGTCGGTGGACGCGATCGCCGAGGAGGTCGGCTACGTCGACGGCGTGACGCTGCGGACGTTGCTGCGGAAGAAGACCGGTCGGGGGATCCGGGAGCTGCGGCGGGTGGCGGGCAGCGGCTGAGCGCTCGTCGTGCTCGAGCCCGTTGCCGATCAGGCACGGGCACGGGCACGGGCAAGGGCACGGGACACGCCGCGAGAGCTCGCCCTTCGGGCTCGCCTCGCGACGTGTGGTCAGATGTCGAGGTTCGTGACGTTCAGGGCGTTGTCTTCGATGAAGGCGCGGCGCGGCTCGACCTGGTCGCCCATGAGCACGCTGAAGAGGTCCTCGGCTTCGACGGCGTCGTCGATGCGGACCTGGAGCAGGGTGCGGGTGTCCGGGTTCATGGTCGTGTCCCAGAGCTGGTCCGGGTTCATCTCGCCGAGACCCTTGTAGCGCTGGAGCACCAGACCCTTGCGGGCGCGCTGGTCGATCCAGTCCCAGAGCTCGTCGGGACCCCCGATGGTCTCCGAGTCGCTCTCGGAGCCGTCCTTGTTCAGCGTGGCGCCGACGAAGGGCAGCTCGCCGAGGGCGCGGATGCCGGTCTCGATCGCGCGGAGCTCTTCGACGTCGCCGGCGTTGAGCAGCTCGAAGTCGATCATGCTCTGGCGGGTCGAGACGCCGAAGCGGGTCTTGATGAGCGCGCGGTGGCGGTTGAGCTCCGGGTGCTTGGTGATCTCGTAGGACACGTGCTGCAGGTCCGGCTGGTTGGCCTCGAGGTACGCCACGACCTTGTCCATGGCGGCGGCCAGGGTGCTCTCGTCGGAGAGCTCTTCGGAGCGGAGGCTGGTGCCGCGGATGAGCGCCTCGATGACCCGAGGCTCGGCGCGGCGACGCACGCGGTCGAGGCGCAGACGCCAGCGACGCAGGTCGTCGAGGAGGCGGAGCAGCGCATCACCGTGGATCGGCGCCTGGCTCCCCTGGGTGCGGACGACGGCGCCCTCGGCGCCGCTGTCGATCATGTAGCGGGCCAGCTCCTCGTCGTTCTGGAGGTAGCGGATCTTCTTCCCGCGACGCACGAGGTAGAGCGGCGGCTGGGCGATGTAGAGGTAGCCCTTCTCGATGATCTCCGGCATCTGCCGGTAGAAGAAGGTCAGCAGCAGGGTGCGGATGTGCGAACCGTCGACGTCGGCATCCGTCATGATGATGACGTGGTGGTAGCGCAGCTTCTCGATGTCGAAGTTGTCGCCGCCCTCGACCCCGCAGCCGAGCGCCGTGATCAGAGTCCCGATCTCCGCGCTCGAGAGCATCTTCTCGAAGCGGGCGCGCTCGACGTTCAGGATCTTGCCGCGCAGCGGGAGGATCGCCTGGCTCCGACGGTTCCGGCCCTGCTTCGCAGAGCCACCGGCGGAGTCACCCTCGACGATGTAGATCTCGGACTCCCCCGGGTCCTTGCTCTGACAGTCGGCGAGCTTGCCGGGGAGCGTGCTGGTGTCGAGCACGCCCTTGCGCTGGACCATCTCGCGGGCCTTGCGCGCCGCCTCGCGGGCGCGGGCCGCCATCACGGTCTTCTCGATGATCTTCTTCGCGGTCTTCGGGTTCTCCTCGAGGAACGCGCTCAGCCCATCGGCGACCGTGCCCTCGACGATGCCCTTCACCTCGCTCGAAACCAGCTTGTCCTTCGTCTGCGACGAGAACGAGGGGTCCGGATGCTTCACCGAGACGATCGCGGTCAGACCCTCGCGGACGTCGTCGCCGCTGAGCGGGCTCTTGAGGTCCTTGAGCAGCTTGTGGTCGTTGCCGTAGCCGTTGATGGTCCGGGTCAGCGCGGTGCGTAGACCGGTGAGGTGGGTGCCGCCGTCCTTGTTGCGAACGTTGTTCGTGTAGCAGCTGATCGCTTCGCTGTAGGCGTCCGACCACTGCATCGCGATCTCGACCTCGACGCCGTCGCGCTTGTCGCTGATCGTGACGACCTCGTCGTGCATCGGGGTCTTGTTCTTGTTCAGGAGCTCCACGTACTCCTTGATGCCGCCCTCGAAGCGATGCTCGACCTTGCGCTCTTCCTCGCCGCGCTCGTCGGTGATCTGGATCTGGAAGCCGGCGTTCAGGAACGCGATCTCGCGGAGCCGGTGGTTCAGCGTCTCGAAGCTGAACTCGGTCATCGAGAAGATGCTCGCGTCCGGCTTGAAGGTGATCTTCGTGCCGGTCTTGTCGCTCTGGCCGATGGCCTCGACCGGCCCCTGCGGCACGCCCTTGCGGTACTCCTGGTAGAAGACCTTGCCCTCGCGGCGGATCTCCATCTTCAGGAACTCGCTGACGGCGTTCACGGCGCTGACGCCGACGCCGTGCAGACCCGCGGACACCTTGTAGGAGTCGTTGTCGAACTTGCCGCCCGCGTGGAGCTTGGTCATCACGACCTCGGCGGCGCTGATCCCGAACTTGGGGTGCTCGCCGACCGGGATACCGCGACCGTGGTCGATGACGGTGATCGACTCGTCCGAGTGGATGATCAGCTCGAGCAGGTCGTTGACGCCCGCGAGGTGCTCGTCGACGGCGTTGTCGACGACCTCCCAGACCAGGTGATGCAGGCCGGTGCCGTCGTGCGGGTCACCGATGTACATGCCGGGTCGCTTCCGGACCGCCTCCAGGCCTTCGAGGACCTGGATCTTGCTCTGGTCGTAGTCGGAGGAGGCGGGGGTGGGGGGCTTCGCTTCGTCGCTCATGGAGGCTCGATTCCGTGGGGCTCGATCAGCACGCGCGGGGACTACGAGAGCCTCCGCGCGCACGCGCGAGATGGTAGCGCCGGCGGGGATCCCATGCAAGGCGAATCCAGGATTCAACGGCTTGGAATCATTTGGCAAATTGCCTCTGCGACCCCCGTTCCAGGCTCACACGCGGTGCGCAGGACCGGGACACCCCCCAAAAGCTGTGGCACGCTGCCGCGCGAACGAGGCCGTGAGCGGCGCCGAACCCCCGGCGAAGCGCGGTGACGGAGGTGTGTGATGAGGTTCACGATTCGAGGCGCAGCGCTGCTCCTTGCGACTCTCCTCGCGGTCGGCTGTGGCGACGACGGCGGAGTCACGGACGAGGACATGGGCCCGGAAGGGCCGACCGACCTCGGCGGCGGTGAACCGGATCTGGCGCCTTCGGACCGTGACGCCTTCACTCCCCCCGGCGGCGAGCGCTTCGTGCTCGCAGCGGGCGACTGGTCGCTGGCGGGCGGCCAAGAGGGCTACCGCTGCGTCCGGCAGACCATCGACGAGACGATCTTCGTCCACGAGTTCTACCCGATCGCCCCGGAGGGGACGCACCACACGGTCGTGACCTACACGACCAGCCCGACGTACCCCGACGGCGTCACTCCCTGCAACGCCGGCACCAACGACCCCGACATGATCTACGGCTCCGGCGTCGGCACCGAGCCCCTCATCCTGCCCGAGGGTGTCGCGGTGGAGATCCCGGCCGGCTCGCAGATCCTCGTGAACCTCCACCTCTACAACACCAGCTCCGACGCCCTCACCGGCAACAGCGGCATCGAAGTCGTCACCATGCCGGAGTCGCTCGTCGAGAACCGCGCCGAGGTGCTCCTGGCCGGACCGCTGAGCTTCAACATCCCCGCGATGACCAGCGGCCACGTGATCGATGGGCAGTGCACGATGGCGGACGACGTCACCGTCTTCGCCGTCATGCCGCACATGCACCAGCTCGGCACCGCGATGACCGTCCGGGTCGGCGACGACATCATCTACGAGGGCACCTACACCTTCGACGATCAGAAGTACCACGACATCGCGCCCGAGCTCGCGCTCGCCGGCGGCACGCGGGTCGGCGTGACCTGCACCTACGACAACCCGACGAGCTCTTCGGTCGGCTTCGGCGACAGCAGCGACCAAGAGATGTGCTTCGCCCTCCTCTACCGTTACCCGGCGCTCGGTGACGGCATCTTCTGCCCCTTCTGAGCCATGCGGGGGGCCATCGTCATCCTCGCGCTCGCCCTCGCCTGTGGCGGCGGGGATGACGCGCCGATCGACACCGACATGGACGGTGGCCCCGTCGATCCGCCCAGGGTCGATGGGGGTCCGCTCAGCTTCGGCGATCCGATCCCCGAGGGCGGCGGCCGCTTCGAGCTGATCGGCGGCGACTGGTCCATGGGTCCCGGCGGCGAAGGCTATCGCTGCGTTCGGCGCACCATCGACCGCGACATCTACATTCGCGAGCTGAACCCGATCGACCCCAACGGGACCCACCACACCGTGGTGACCTACATGGAGGACTCGTCGATCCCCGACGAGTCCATCCCGTGCAGCGTCGTGAACCACGCGCCGAAGATGATCTTCGGCTCTGGTGTGGGCACCGATCCCTTCGTGATGCCCGAAGGCGTGGCCATCCGGATCCCGGCGGGCTCGCAGGTGATGATCAACCTCCACCTCTTCAACGCCGGCCGCGAAGCGATCGCCGGCCACAGCGGCCTCGAGGTCGTCACCGTCGATCCGAGCGAGGTCGTGCACGAAGCCGGCTCCGTCCTGGCAGGCGACGAGTTCTTCACCATCCCCGCGATGGCGTCGGACTACTGGGTGAACGGTGGCTGCACGATGGACGAAGAGACCACGGTCTTCGCGCTCTTCCCGCACATGCACCAGTACGGCGACTACCAGCGCGTCTACGCGCAGACCGAAGCCGGCGAGCGGCTGATCTTCGAGGACACCTACAGCTTCGACGACCAGCGCTACCGGCACATCGACCCGCTCGTGCTCCAGCCGGGCGAGCGCATCCGCGTGGAGTGCCGCTACCAGAATCCGACGAGCTCCACCGTTCGCTGGGGCGACAGCACGCTCACCGAGATGTGCTACGCGGGCCTGCTCTTCTATCCGCCGCTGCCCTTCGGCCTGTCCTGCACCAACTGATTCTTGGGGGGATTTTGAAGAATCCCCCCAGTCGTCGCGAGTGAATCGCTCCTCCTTTCCCCAAAAAACCTGAAGGTCTCGCGGCAAAGCCGCTCGGTGCGTCCTCGCGCTTCGCGCCACGTCCTCCACCTCTTACGCTCGAACCTGCAACGATCGGGGGTGCCGCCCCCACGGAGTCCTCATGAAGAAGCTTCCCTTCGCGCTGATCGCACTGCTCGCCTGCGGCGACGACGGCATGGTCACGGACGATTCGTCCTCGCGCGACATCGGCACGCCCGACGTCGACGCCGGATCGGGTGAGGTCGACAGCTTCGTGCCGCCGGACGGGCGCTACGAGATCGTCGGCGGCGACTGGAGCATGCCCGCGGGCGAAGAGGGCTACGTCTGCGTGCGGCAGACCGTCCCCGAGAGCGTCTTCGTTCGCGCCTTCTACCCGATCGCGCCGGAGGGCACGCACCACACCGTGGTCACCCTCGAGTACGACTCGGCGTGGCCCGATGGGACCGCCAACTGCGCGGCCTTCACCAACGGACCGGACATGATCTACGGCTCCGGGGTCGGCACCGAGCCGCTCGAGCTCCCCGAGGGCGTCGCCGTGGAGATCCCCGCCGGCGCACAGATCCTGCTCAACCTCCACCTCTTCAACGTCGGCAGCGCCGAGCTCACCGGCCACAGCGGCATCGAGGTCGTGGCGGTCGACGAGTCCGAGGTGAGCGACGTCGCCCAGGTGCTGCTCGCGGGCAACGAGTCCTTCTCGATCCCGCCGATGGCCGGCGACCACTGGGTCGAGGGCAACTGCACCGCGCGCGCCGACACGACCATCTTCGCGGTCTCGCCGCACATGCATCAGTTCGGCGACTACATGGAGATCCGCGCGGTCGCCGGCGGCACCGAGACCCTCCTCCTCGAGGACACCTACTCCTTCGACGACCAGCAGTTCTCGCTCCTCGATGCGCCCGTCGCGCTCGCCGAGGGCGACAGCATCAACGTCCGCTGTCGCTACCAGAACCCGACCAGCTCGACGGTGACCTTCGGCGACAGCTCGCTGCAGGAGATGTGCTACGGCGCGATCTTCAGCTACCCGCCGCTGCCCAACGGCAGCATCACCTGTAGCCGCTAGCTCTCGCTCGAACGACGCCGCGGCGAGACCTGATGCCCTCGCCCCTGGAGTTCGTCTTCGGGCGCCGAGGCTCAGCTCGCGGCGGAGTCGAGGGCTTCCTCGAGCTTCTTCGCGGGGATGACGCCCTTGTAGACCACGAGCGCGCCCGGGAGATCTTCCGGCAGGACCTCCTCGCTCACGCGGAGGCGGCTCGGGACGGCGAAGACCATCGGGACGGGTAGCCCCGCTTCGACGAGCTCGACGCGCTTCCACACGGCGTCGCGGCTCCAGTACCCGAGCGCTTCCAGGTAGACCTTGGTGCCGTCCTTCTCGAAGACGAGGTCGGGGATGCACACGCCCACGCCCGGCAGGGAGAGGATCTCGCTCGAGGGCGACACGGCCCATGGGGTGCGACCCTTCTCGAAGCGCTCACTGTGCTTGTCGAGGAGCTTCTGGACCTCGTCGGGGAGCGCGGCCTCGCGCTCGCCGGCCTTCCGCTCGCCCTCCGCGTGGAAGTGCACGCGGTCGCGCTTCTTGCCCCAGCGGACCTGCGCGTCGAGCGCCCAGGCGTCGCAGGCGCGGATGGCGGGGAAGGCCATCGCGAGCTGCAGACCGTACTTGGTCACGCTCGAGAGCAGGCTGAAGGGGCCATCGATCTCGATCTTGTAGCCGCCCTTCTCGCCCGGCTCGATGGTGTGGAGCAGGCGGAGGAACTTCAGCTTCCGGAAGAGGTAGCGGTAGGTCGCCGGCGACTTGGCCGCGACCTGCACGACCACCTTCTCCGCGCGCAGCAGCACCGCCTGCACCTGTGACTCGTCGTAGAGGTCGACGAGCGCTTCGCCCCCGATCGCTTCGAAGGCGAGGATGCGGTGGTTGCGCTTGAGGTCGGCGTAGAGCAGTCGCTCGATCTCTTCGGGCTGGAGCCCACGCGCCTCAGCCACTTCGGCGATGACCGCCTCGCGCTCGAAGGCGCCGCGGTGGGTCGCTTCCCGACGAAGCTCGGCGGCGCGCTCGAACACGGCCTGGCGAATCTCGGCCGGGTCGTGCTCGGCGTCGACCTCGACCTCGCAGCGGTCCATCACCAGCTTTCGCAGCCCGTCGGCGACCTTCCGGTCGCGCGCCGGCGCCGGCACGTCGTCCATGGCGTCGCGGAGCTCGCCGCGGGTCTTGCCCACGTGGGCCTCCGCGATGGTGACGTAGCGCCGTGCGATCGACTCCGCGTTCGCGCGCGCGTCGCCCTTCCAGTCGCGGAGCTTCAGCTCGCCCTTGCGACGGTAGACGCGGACCAGGTCAGCGGTAAGCAACGTGGTCCCTCCGGCGCTCGCTGGTGAACGCCTCGCTGGTCTCGCGGGTGACCAGCTCGTAGAGCACCGCGCGCTTGTCTTCCTTCTTTCGGAGCACGCGTCCGAGCCGCTGCACGTGCTCGCGAACGCTGCCGCTGCCGCTGACGATGACGGCGACGTTCGCGTCGGGCACGTCGACGCCCTCGTTGAGCACCTTCGAGGTGACCACCGCGCGGATGCGACCCTCCGCGAGCGCCGCGAGGATGTCGGAGCGCTCGCTGACCTTGGTCTGGTGGGTGATCGACGGGATCAGGAAGCGCCGGCTGATGTCGAAGGCGGTCGCGTTGTCCTGGGTGAAGAGGATCGCGCGATCGTTGCGGTGGTCGTGGAGGAGCTGCGCGACGGTCTCCATCTTCGCCGAGGCGGCGAAGGCGAGCTGGCGCTGCTCGCGGTAGGCGGCGAAGGCTCGGCGGCCCTCTTCGCTGAAGGTGGAGCGCATGATGAAGTCGCTCCAGCCGGTCTTGGAGCCCATGCGAATGCCCTGGCTGACCACGAACGCGCGGTAGGTCGCGCGGGCGGTGTCGTAGCGCTGGCGCTCCTCGGGGCTGAGGTCGATGGCGATGCGCACGGTCTCGTAGTCGGCGAGGTAGTCGCCACTCATCTCGACGATCTCCTGCCGATAGACCATCGGACCGACGAGCTCCTCGAGGAGCGCCTCGCGACCGTCGGCGCGCTCGGGGGTCGCCGTCAGCCCGAGCCGGAAGGGCGCGAGGCAGAGCTTCGCCGCCAGGGCGTAGGTCTCGCCCGGGAGGTGGTGCGCCTCGTCGAAGACCACGAGACCGAAGCGGTTCCCGAAGTGCTCCATGTGGATGTACGCCGAGTCGTAGGTCGTGACGGTGATCGGCAGGACCCGATGCTCGCCGCCGCCGACCACGCCGACGTCGACCCCGAACGCGGTGCGCAGGTTGTCGTACCACTGGCGCACGAGATCGAGGGTCGGCGCGATCACCAGCGTCGAGCGCCGGCGATCGTCGATGGCCATCATCGCCACGTAGGACTTGCCGGCGCCGGTCGGGAGGACGACCAGTCCCTGCCCGCGCGCCTTCTTCCACGCCGTGATCGCTTCGCGCTGATAGGGCCGCGGCTCGCGCCGGACGCGCAGCCCGCCCTCGAGCTCTTCGTAGGCACGGGCCTCGTCCTCGTAGGCGACCTCGCCTCGAACGAAGCTCATCACGATCGCCGCGTAGTCCTGCGCGGCCGCTCGGTGACAGGCAGAGCGCGCGTCCCAGCGGCACTGGGAGGGCACGCGCGGATCGCCCTCGTCGAGGCCGTGCACTTCCAGGGTGCCGCTCTTGAACGCCAGGCGAACCACGGCTCGTGCTCTAACACGAGCGGCGCTCCCCTTCTCGTCCAGGGGCTCGGAACGTCGCTCCATGGCGCCTTCCTCGGCGCTCGCAGCGCTCGGTTGCGTGTGCTGGGCTCGACGAAAGCCGTCGAAGCGCTCATACGTCAGGCAGTGAGCGGCTGGATTCGAGAGACGCCGGTGAAAGGCCGAGGCGGACCGTTCGAGCTCACCCCCGAGGGGATCACGGCCAATACGGAGGGTCGGCTCCGGCTCGAGGCGCGGTGGGACCAGGTCTTCGGCGTCGCGCTCATGCCGACCGACGCGCCGAAGACGGCGTTCGTCCTCGTCCCGCGGCAACCGCCGCGACCGCCCTGGATCGAGGTCGGTCCGGACGAGCTGCCCGACGACATCCCCGACCTGCAGACCCTGGAGGCCCGGATTCGGGCCCGGGTCGAGCAGAGCGGCTACCGCGACCGCGGGCTGCAGCGGCCGATGCTCCCCTCCGACCAGCTGATGCAGAAGGTGCTGGCGCGTGAAGACGTCCCCGGCGCGCTCGAGGTACCGGTCGGCGCCGGACCCGGCGGCTGGTGGCGACGGGGCGTGGACGTGCTCGCCGCCGGCTCGGCCGGTGGGCTGCTCGGGCTCTACGGTGGTGCACTCAGTGGCAGCGCGCTGATCGCTGTGGCGATCGCCGGCGCTGGCGCCGCGGTGGGTGCGGCCCTGCCGATGGCGTTCGCCCGGAACTGGCGCTCGGTCTCGCGTCGCTCGAAGCGACCCCGAGTCCTCGTGCTCGCGCCGGACGGTTGCGTGGTGGGGCTGCCGACGGGTCCCGAGTCGTTCACCTGGAGCGAGATCGGCGGATTCGAACAGGCGGGCGACGGCTCGACGCGACGGCTCGAGGTGCGCCGGCGCGGCGGTGAGGTCGCCGGATCGATCGACGCGGCCTGGTTCGGCGCGCCACTCGAGCTGATCACCGCGGTCGCTCAGGCCTACCTGGGCCGCCACCGCCGCTGACCGCTCGCGGCGGAGCTGGACGCCGGGAAAGGGTGACCCCAGCCCTCCTCGTGAAGGTCGAGGGGACAACCCCACCACTCCTCATCCCCCTCGGCCCTCACCCCCAACCCAACCGAGCGGCGCACTTCTCCACGGAGGTGCGCCGCTCCCTAATTCACGCGCGTCAGCTCGCCGCGCGGAAGGGCGGCGCGTCGGCGTCGAAGTGCACGTCGATCTGCGGGTACGCGATCACGATGCCGGCCTTCTTGAGCGCGTCCCAGATCGCGAAGCAGATCTCCGAAGAGAGCACGCGAGCCTGCCAGGGATCTCGGGTCCAGACGGCGACCTCGAAGTCCACGCTGCTCGAACCGAAGCCGAGCAGGAGCACGAGGGCCGGCTCGCCCGTGTCGGCGTCGTGCAGGGCGTCGGCCACCTCCTGCAGCGCCTTGCGGGTCACGGCCAGGTCGGACTCGTAGTGGACGCCAACGCCCGCCCGGACTCGAAACACCGGACGGCCGAGGGTGCGGTTGCGGACCACGCCCTGGATGAGCGTCGCGTTGGGGATGAGCAGATCCTCGCCATCGCGGCTGCGGGCGATGGTGCTGCGGATGCCCATCCGCACGATCCGGACGACCGTGCCCTCGACCTCGAGGACGTCCCCCGGTTTGATGCTCCGCTCCACGAGCAGGATGATCCCGCCCACGAAGTTCTGGACGATGTTCTGCATCGCGAAGCCGAGGGCGACCGCGAAGACGGCCCCCGCGGCGAAGAGCGCTCCGAGGTCGAGACCGATCGTGGAGAGCGCGGTCGTGAACCCGATGGCCAGGACGAGGTAGTGCAGCAGGTTGGTGACCAGCCCGACCGTGCCCACGTCCTGCACACCGCGGAGCTGAAAGGCGCGGCGAGCGAGCTTGCGAGCGATGCTCGAGACGATGAAGGTCGCGATCACGACCAGCAGGGCCATGAGGACCCGACCGACGGTCAGCTTCACCGAGCCGAGATGGAAGAGCTCGAAGTCCATCCAGTGCTGGAGCTCGTCCAGCCAGCCGCGTCTCTCGTCCATCGCGGTCGATCGTACCGATCGGCGAGCGATGGCCGCAGTTGTCGACAAAGACCGGGTGCTTGCCGCCGGCCCCGGCGGGCGTAGGGATCGGACATGGATGGTCTGAAGGACGCAGCGCTTCTCGAGACGAGGGCGTTCATCGGGGGCGAGTGGCGCGAGACCGGCGAGACGCTGGTCGTCGAGGATCCCGGCCGCGCCGAGCCTCTCGCCGAGGTGGCGAGCGCCGACTCGGAGCACGCGACCGAGGCCATCGACGCCGCCGAGGCCGCGCTTCCCGAGTGGCAGGCCACCACCGCCGACCAACGGTGTGCGATCCTCCACGAGCTCGACCGGCTGATGGGCGAGCACCAGGAGGACCTTGCCCGCATCCTGACCCGGGAGCACGGCAAGCCCCTCGACCAGTCGCGGGGTGAGATTCGCTATGCCGCGAGCTTCGTGAAGTGGTTCGCCGAGGAGGGGCGCCGTAGCTACGGCGATACCATCCCGAGCGCGAACCCGGACCAGCGACTGGTGGTCTTCCGGCAAGGGGTCGGCATCACCGCTGGCATCACGCCCTGGAACTTCCCGTGCGCCATGATCACGCGGAAGCTCGCGCCCGCGCTCGCCGCCGGCTGCACCTTCGCGCTCAAGCCCGCCCAGAGCACCCCGCTCTCCGCGTTGGCCCTGGCGGTGCTCTGCGAGCGAGCCGGCGTGCCGAAGGGTGTGGTCTCCGTGATACCGGGCTCGAGCGCGCGCGCCATCTCCGAGCCCTGGCTCGAAGACGGCCGTGTTCGGAAGCTGAGCTTCACGGGCTCGACCGAGATCGGGAAGAAGCTCGCCGAGGGCTCCGCTGGCACCCTGAAGCGGCTGAGCCTCGAGCTCGGCGGGAACGCGCCCTTCCTGGTCTTCGACGACGCGGACATCGACGAGGCCGTCGACGGTCTGATGGTGGCCAAGTTCCGCAACGCCGGCCAGAGCTGCGTCGCCGCGAACCGAGTGCTCGTGCAGCGCTCCGTTCACGACGAGTTCGTCGAGAAGCTCCGCGCGCGCATCGAGGCCGACGTCCACCCCGGCTACGGGCTGGACGAGGGCAGCACGCTCGGGCCGTTGATCGACGAGGCCGCGGTATCGAAGGTGCAACGTCTGCTCGGTCAGGCCACCGACGCAGGCGCCGAGATCGTGCTCGGCGGCGACGTGCACGAGGCCGGTCCGCGCTTCTTCGCGCCGACCGTGGTGACCGACGTGACCCCGAAAATGACCATCTCGAGCGAGGAGATCTTCGGACCGGTCGTCTCCGTGATGACCTTCGACGACGAATCGGAAGCGATACGGATGGCAAACGATACGCCCTTCGGTCTGGCGTCCTACTTCTACGCTCGCGACCTCGGCCGCGTGTGGCGCGTCAGCGAGGGACTCGAGTACGGCATGGTCGGGGTCAATACCGGCCTGGTCTCGAACGCGGCGGCGCCCTTCGGCGGCATCAAGGAGAGCGGCCAGGGCCGAGAGGGGTCCCGCTACGGCCTCGAGGACTGGACCGAGCTCAAGTACGTCGCGATGGGCGGCGTCGCCCGCAAGAGCTGAAACCGAATCGCATTCGCATTTTTCGCCGACCCTGCTAGATCGACCGCATGCGTCGACCGGTGGGGGTGCTCGAGGTGTTTGGGTTGCGGCCGCTGGGTCCGGCCTTGCGTCAGTCGTGGACGGCGATCGCCGGCGATGGGACCAGCCCGCCGAGCCAGTTCGGACTGAGCTCGGTGAAGATGTTTCGGCCGCTGCGGGTGTCCCTCCCGCTCTGGGTCGGGCGCGAGCGCTCGGACGGACGGGTGTGGATCTACAACCTCTTCAACCGCCGGCCCATCCCTCGCCACGAGGGCTACTCGGTGAAGATCACGACCTGCCGGGACTTCCGCGGTGGCCAGCTCACCTACGACGGACACGTGGGGACCGACTTCGCGGTGCCCGTCGGGACCGAGGTCTGCACCATCGCCGCCGGGATCGTCCGCTCGGTGCAGTGCGACATGCAGCGGGGCGGGCTGAAGGTGGTGGTCGACCACGGCGGCGGCTTGATCAGCACGTCGAACCACCTGGCCCGGGCCCTGGTCTCGGTCGGGGATTGGATCGAGCGTGGTGGGGTTCTCGGCCTCAGCGGGATGTCGAGCGTGGACGGGGTGCTCTTCTTTCCGTGGCTCGCGCCACACCTCCACCTGAACGTGCTCCTGAACGGCGAGGCGGTGGACCCCTTCGCCAAGCAGGGCGAGGTGGCGCTCTGGCGCACCGGCAACGACCCCCGGCCGGCGGACGGTTCGACCGAGCCGCTCGAGCCGACCCGCTGGGATCCGGCAGCGGTGGAGGCGGGCATCGCCGCCTGCAACGACCCCGAGCTGCGAGCGGAGCTGCTGGGGGCCGGGGACCTCGGAGCCCGGGCCTGTGCGCTCACGGTGGCCCGCCTCTTCCGCTACCACGCCTTCGACGAGCACCCCCTGCTGGTGGCGAATCCGCATCCGAGAGTGCCGGTCCTGGACCTCCCGTTCCGTGACCATACAGGTGTGGCCTTCGCGGACGAGTGACGAAACCCCGAGGGATCACTCACGAAACAAAGCCTAGAAATGGCCGCAATTCCGGGATCGACGCGCCAGCCATGACACGAGGATGCCAACAAGCGGGCGCATCTGTTCTGGTGTGCTAGTGTGCCGCCCGAAAACGCTCTCGAAGCTCGGGGAAATTTCCGTTTGGTGAGGGATGAAAGTCCTCACTTTGGCGGGAAGGGCACGACTTTCCGCTCAGATTTGGCTCAAATCATTCTGTTCGGGTGCCAAGCACGCGCTTCTACGCCGCTCCGAGCGGCGTTTCCTCATTCAAGGAGTACTTTTTTGTCGGGTCCGCAGCTCTTCATCCACACGAGTCGTCCCAACTGGGGCCGCGCCATCCTCGCGGCCGAGGCGGACGATCGTCGTCACTATCAGTTCGAGGACGGTCGCGTCCGCACCATCGCTCGGGACTACTACGACCTCCTGCAGCCCATCCAACCGGAAGAGCACGTGGCCAAGAAGGCCGCCCGCCGGCTGCTCACGCTGCTGAAGCACTCCGACTTCGACGAGCCGACGACCTCGACGCCCACCGTGTCGATGACCTTCGGCGACCAGATCGCCCTCTTCAAGGCTGCGCTCCCGGACGGCTTCGAGGCCGAGTCCTACAAGGCCGCCTTCCGTGACTCCTCGCGCCGCAAGCGCGCCCACGTGGACGGCTCCATCGAGTCCTGCCGCGAAGACCTGGCCCCCGAGAAGCTCGACCCGATCATCGAGGCCAAGGACTGGAAGAAGGGCTGGAAGATCATCAGCGACGTGCTGATGGGCTGCGACCTGCTCAGCTCCACCGAGCGCAAGTCGGTCCGCGCCATCGAGGGCGACGAGGCGATGGAGATCCTCACGGTCGCCACCCGCGACCTGCTCCACGGTGACGAGGTCTTCGCCGAGCGCTTCAAGCGCTACCTCGACAAGGTCGAAGAGGCCGGCATCCGTGCCTCCTGGTCGCTGGTGACCGCCCTCCCGGCGCTCCACGACCCCGAGGTCCACGTCTGCATCCGCGCCACCGCGTTCCGCGACCAGGCCAAGATCCTCATGCCGCAGCTCCGGATGGAGATGCGCCCCGAGCTGCCGACCTACGAGGTCCTGCAGATGATGGCCGTCAACGCCCGCGACCAGCTCGTCGAGGCCAAGGTCACGCCGCGCGACCTCTTCGACGTGCGCAACTTCATGTGGCTGACGCTCCGCAAGGACGCCGACCGCAAGCTGCGCGCCCTCTGAGCCGACCCGGCTCCCGCGATCGAAGGCTCCGCCCCATTGGGTCGGGGCCTTCGACGCGTCTGGGGGATGACGCTAAGCCGGGGCTCTGGAGATGACCGAACGGCCCCACCTCCGACGCGCCATCGTGGCGACGCTCGCCGCGCTCGCGGTCGGGGGCATTCTGGCCCTTCCGGCGCTCCAGGTCCGGCTGGAGCCGCGGGCGCTGCTCCCCGATGCGCCGGCGATCGACGCGGTCGACAGGGAGCTGCGCGAGCGCTTCGGCCGTCCCGCGGGTCCGGCCGTGCTCGTTCGCGTCCATGGTGAGGTCCTGTCGAACGAGACGCTGACGGCGATCCACCAGCTGACCGAGGCGCTGGAGGCGGACCCGGCGGTAGCTCGCGTCCAGAGCCCGACCAACGTGCCCCTGCCCGTCCCCAGTGACGGCGACGAGGCCAGGGCGGACGCCGAGCTGGACGCGCTGCTGACGCTCATCGAGGCGCACCCGCCGGCCTTTCCCCATGGGTTGACCTCGGTCGCGGAAGCGACCGGGGGACCGACCTCGCTGGGCCGGCCCTTCGACACCACGGATGGGCCGGCGCTGGTGCGCCGGCATCGCGACTTGCTGGGACCGTTGCTCGGCGACGACGGCTCGAGCGCGCTGCTGATCGTCCACCTCCGCGAGGGGACCGAGTGGCGCAGCGATCGGCTGGCCGGTCCGCTCGCGGCGGCGGCGAGCCTCCACCCCGAGCTCTCGGGTGCGCCGGTCCTGGAGGCTGCGTTGAGCGAGACCATGACCGAGGAGGCGCCCCTCCCGATCGCACTCGCCGTCCTGGGCAACGCGTTGGTGCTGCTCCTGGCGATACGGTCGCGGCGCGGCGTCGCGCTCCCGCTGGCCGCCTCGGGGATCAGCCTCTCGATCCTCTTCGGGGTCATGGCGCTGAGCGGGCAGCCCTTCACCCTGCTCCACGCGATGCTGCCGCCGCTGCTCCTGACGGTGGCGATCTCGGACGCGATCCACATCGTCTTCCGCCATCACGACAACCTCCGGGCGCGCGGCGTCGAGCGGGACGGGGCCCTGGGGGCGCGTGCCCGCCAGGCCGTCCTCCGTGAGACCGCACGAGAGATGGCAGCTGCCTGCCTCGTGACGTCGGCGACGACCGCCGCGGGGTTCGGCGCGCTCGCGCTGGCGCACACGCCGGCGGTCCGCGAGCTGGCGCTCTGGTCGGTGGCCGGTGTCGCCGTGGCCTACGTGGTGACGCTGCTGGTGGTGGTCGCCGGGCTCGAGGGCGCCGAGCTCCGCCCGCGCAGCCGGGGTCGCAGCGCGGCGCGCATGGCCACCCTCGCCGCCCGACGTCCGTGGCGGGTGGTCGCGATCTGGCTCGCCATCGGAGGCGCGGCGCTGGCGGGATACGACCACGTCCCCCAGGGGAGCCGGCTCCTGGCGCCCTTCCCGGCGGACCTGGAAGCGGCCGAGGTGGCCCGAGCGATCGACAGCCACCACGGCGGCGCCCGCCGGCTCAAGGTGATCGCGCCGGACCCGGAGACCAGCCGGCGAGTCGGTGCGTGGCTGGCGGAGCAGCCGGACGTCACGCGTGTGGTCTCCGCGGAGACGCTCCGTGCGCAGGTGTTCGGGCTGCTGACGCCGACCGAGGCCGCGGCTCCGAACGACGACCGCTCCCGCGGCGCGCTCACCACCCTCGCGGGTCCGCTGCTCGATGGGTGGGAGAGCGAGGACGGAACGCAACGCCTCGAAGTCGCCCTGCACGACGCACCGGCGGAGGCGATCGTCGCGCTGGTGGAGGAGCTCCGAGAGCGCGAGGCCGTGCGAGTGGCCGGAGAGGCGGCGCGCACCTCGATGGCGGTCGCGACCATCCAGCAGGATCTCGGCCGCACCTTCGGGTTCGCGCTCGTCACCGTCTTCCTGATCGTCGGGCTGCTGTTGCGCGACGTTCGTCTCGGGACGATCGCCATCCTCCCGAACCTCCTCCCACTGGCGGCGGGCATCGGTTGGATGGCGCTGCGTGGACTCGCGCTGGATGCCTCGACCGCGATGGTCTTCGCCGCGTCGCTCGGGCTGGCGGTCGATGGCACGGTGCACGCGCTCGTGCGCTACCGCCTTCACCGCGATCTCGAGCGGACCTTCCGGGAGAGCGGTCCCGGGATCCTGATCGGCGGAGCGACCTTGCTCGCGGGTTTCGCCGCGCTCTTCGTCAGCGGCCTGCCACCGGTGGTCCACTTCGCGGAGCTGGCGATCGTGACGCTGGCGGTCGCCACGGTCGCGGAGCTCACGCTCCTACCAGCGCTGCTGACGCTCTTCGGACCGAAGCCTCAGTCGGACTGAAAGCCGATGCGGCGCCGGGTGGGCGTCTCGTGGTGGAGCTCCTCCTGGATCTTCTCGTACGCCTGCTCCATCTCGGCGGTCACCGAAGGACGGGTCTCCGCGCGGGCCTTCTCGAAGAGCGCCATGGGGACCGACTCGGCCTCGAGGTCTTCGCGCAGCGCCAGCAGACCCGCGCGGCGCACGAGATCCTCGAGGTCGGCGCCGGTGAAGCCCTCGGTCGACGACGCGATCGCGGCGAGGTCGACGTCGTCCGCGAGGGGCATGCCGGCGGCGTGGATCGAGAGGGTCCGCTCCCGCCCCGCCGCGTCCGGCACCGAGACATAGATCAACTCGTCGAAGCGACCGGGCCGAAGGAGCGCGGGGTCGACGAGCGTCGGCTGGTTCGTCGCGCCGATCACGATCACCTGCCGCAGCTCTTCGAGCCCGTCCATCTCCGCCAGGATGGTGTTGACCACCCGCTCGGTGACCGCGGGCTCGCCCAGGCCCCCACCCCGGCGCGGCACGAGCGAGTCGATCTCGTCGATGAAGATGACGGTCGGCGCGACCTGCCGCGCGCGCTGGAAGAGGCGCGCGATCTGCTTCTCCGACTCGCCGTACCACTTGCTCAGCAGGTCGGAGGAGCGGACGGAGATGAAGTTCGCCTCCGCCTCGCGGGCGACCGCCTTGGCGAGCAGCGTCTTGCCCGTGCCGGGTGGGCCGTAGAGCAGGAAGCCCTTCGCCGGTCGAATGCCGAGACGCTCGAAGGCCTCCGGTCGCTTGAGCGGGAGCTCCACGCCTTCGCGGAGCGCGGTCTTGGCCTTCTCCAGACCACCGATCTCGTCCCATCGCACCTGCGGCGTCTCGATCATGATCTCGCGGAGGGCCGAGGGCTGGACCTTCTTGAGCCCCTGAGTGAAGTCCTCGTGGGTGACCACCAGGCTGTCGAGCACCTCGGCGGGGATCTCGTCGGCGGCGAGGTCGATCTCGGGCAGGCGCCGCCGGAGCGCCTCGAGCGCCGCCTCACGCGCGACCGCGCCGAGATCTGCGCCGACGAAGCCGTAGGTGATCCGCGCGAGCTCATCGAGCTCGACGTCATCGGCGATCGGCATGCCGCGAGTGTGGATGTCGAGGATCTGCCGACGGCCGGAGACGCTCGGCGCCCCGATCACCAGCTCGCGGTCGAAGCGGCCGGGCCGCCGGAGCGCCTCGTCGATCGCTTCCGGCCGGTTGGTCGCGCCGATGACGATCACGTTCTGCCGCGGCTTCAGCCCGTCCATCAGCGTGAGGAGCTGCGCGACCAGGCGCCGCTCCCCTTCGCCGCTGACCTCCGCGCGCTTGGGGGCGATCGAGTCGATCTCGTCGAAGAAGATGATCGAGGGCGCCGACTCCTCCGCCTGCTCGAAGATCTCGCGCAGCCGCCCTTCGCTCTCGCCGTAGTGCTTCCCGACGATCTCGGGGCCGTTGACGATGAAGAACTGCGCGTCCGCCTCGTGGGCCACGGCGCGCGCGAGGAGGGTCTTGCCCGTGCCGGGCGGACCGTGGAGGAGCACGCCTTTCGGCGGGTCGATGCCGAGCCGCTGGAAGAGCACCGGGTGCTTGAGCGGGAGCTCGATCATCTCCCGCACCTGGTCGAGAGTCTCCGAGAGACCGCCGACGTCGTCGTAGGTGACGTCGATGACCCGCGGCTCCTCCGGCTCCGAGTACTCCGGTAGGAGCACGACCTCGGTCTCCTGGCTCACCCGAACGATGCCGCTCGGCTGCGACGAGACCACGACGAGCCGGACCTCCTGCAGACCCCAGGCGCGCCGGCGACCGAAGGTCCGCTGGAGCTCGGGCGGGAAGCTCTCGCCGGGCTGGAACACGCTGGTGCTCACCACGTTGCCCGGGTGCGCCGGGCGACCGAGGAAGGTCCGCTTGAGCGCCTCGCCCGAGCCGGACAGGCGCACGTTCGGCTGTGCAGGGCCGAGCACGACCCGACGCGCCGGCTTGGGATCGGCCTTCCGGACGGTCACCGAGTCGCGCACGCCGACACCGGCGTTGGTGCGCTCGATGCCGTCGAGGCGGATGATGTCCTGGCCCGCGTCCTCGAGATGGGGCGGCAAGGCGATGGCGGCGCTCACCCGCTTGCCCTCGATCGCGACGACGTCGCCGGGCTGGAGACCGAGGGCCTTCATCGCGGCATCGCCGACGCGCGCGACGCCCTTGCCCTGGTCTTGGGGGGTCGCCGCCGCGACCTCGAGAATGACGCTCGTCTCGCTCATGTCCCGATTGGGTCGCCCTCGCGCGCGACTGTCAACAGCCCCCCGTCAGTGACCACTGCCGAAGCGCCGGTCTCGCTCCGTGTTCAGCGGGTCGTGACCCAGCAGGAGCAGCCGCCGTCGCCACGACGAGCAGCGGACCGGCCCTTCGGGTCGTTGGCGCAGCAAGAGGTGGATGCGGCTGACCGCGCGCGCCATGACCTCGTGGTCCTCGTCGGTGAGGTCGCCCTCCCGCTTGTGCTGGATCTCGACCAGCCGGTCGCACATCTCGTGTTCGGCCGCCGTCGCGTTGCCACGCATCGGTGTGGCGTGGCCGTCGCGATGGGCTTGCAGCTCGCCGACGGTGAGGTTCGAGACCTCGTGATAGGCGCGCCGAATGGCGCGACGCTCACCGTCGGACATCGGTACTCCCACTTCTCTCATGGGCTCGGACCTCCGTTGGCGGTAGCCAGCGTATCGACTGGCGGTGCCGAGTCCTCGTCGGACTCGAATGATCGTGTCGGCTCGTCCTGGCCGGTCTCGGAGACGAGCTCGGCGATCCAGCTCCACTGCCGGCTCCGTTCACAGAGCGCGATGAAGAGGACCGTCATCGGCACGGAGAGCAGCGCGCCGCCGATGCCCCAGACCCAGCCCCAGAAGACGACGCTGAGCAAGACGACCAGCGGCGAGATCTTCAGCGCTCGGCCCTGCACCATCGGCTCGAGCCACTGACCGATCGTCGCCTGGACGACGGTCAACACGGCGAGCACGGGGAGCGCGAAGGCGCCACCACCCTGCGTCAACGCGACCAGGGTCGGCGGGATGACGGCGACGAGCGAGCCGATGTTCGGGATGAAGTTCAGCAGAAAGGCGACGACCGCCCAGAGCGCGGCGTCGCGGACGCCGAAACCCCAGCACGTCAGAAACGTACCCGCGGCGGTCAACAGGCTCATCACGACGCGAGTCCACATGTAGCGGCGGAAGCGCGAGGTGACGTCGCCAAGGGTCGTGATGAGGCCGGGCTTGCGATCTTCGAGGATCGCCACCGCGCGGTGGCGCCAGCGGCCCGCCTCGGAGACGGCGAAGACCGTGAACATCGTGGTCAGGAACAGAACGCTCGCCGAGAGGGCGAAGGTGCGCAGGGTGCCTTGCGCCATGGAGCGCAGCGCCTCGGGGTCGGGGTCGAACGCGCTCGCGAGCGCGGGGAAGGTGCGCTCCTGCTGCTTGGCGAACGACGCGATCGAGTCGACGTAGGTGTCGAGGTTCGCCACGAAGTCGCGGAACGCCCAGTAGAGCAAGCCGGCGAAGGTGGCGACGATCAGGGCCAGCGTGGCGAGCGTGCCGGCGATGGCGACCACGCGGTGGGTGCGCTTCTGGAGCCACGAATGGACGGGCCAGGTGAGGATCACGAGGAAGGCCGCGATCGCCAGCGGCAGCGTGATCATGGCGGTCGCACGCAGGGACGCGATGAAGATCGCAGCACCGATGATCGGCAGCGAGAACGCCGCGGCGTGCACCAACCGGCTCCGACGGCGCTCGAAACGCGTCTTGCCCGGCATGACCACGCTCTTGTCCGTGGGCTGGGCGTACGCCCCCGTTCGCCGCTCTCGGGCGATGGTCCCATTCGTGGACGGCGAGGGCATCAGGGGCCGCTCCGCGGTGCCGGTGGTGGCGCTCATCGCGTCCATACGGAGCAATTCCGATGCCACCACGAGATCCCTACGCGACGCGGGTGCGATCGAGGCGATGCGACGCCGATCGTGGCGCGTTGCCCCATCTAGAGTCCTGACCAACTGCGGGGTGGCGCGACGGCAGGTGAGGTGCTCCACTCACCGCCGGATGTCCAAGCCCCTTCGGCGCCGTGCCCGACTGGGCAAATACCTGCTCGACAAGCGTCTCGGAGAGGGGGCGTACGCGCAGGTGTGGCGTGCCCGGGACACCGTCGAAGGGCACGTGGTCGCCTTGAAGCTCGTCCTGCCCGAAGGCATCGAGGACATGGGCGCGGACCGCGTGGTGCGCGAGGCGCGCGTCGCCTCGCACCTGAGCCACGCGAACGTGCTCCCGGTGCTCAACGCGGACTGGATCGGCGGCTACTTCGCGTTGGCGACGAGGCTCTGCAAGCACAGCCTGGACGAGCACCGCCCGGCGAAGCGCTCACCGGCGACTGCGCTGCAGATCCTGACCGACGTCGCCGCTGGGCTCGCCCACGCGCACGAGCATGGCGTGCTCCACCGGGACGTGAAGCCCGAGAACATCCTCATCGACGACGACGGAACCGCGCTGGTCTCCGACTTCGGCTTCGCCCGCTGGACCGAAGAGAAGACGCTCACCCAGTGCGGGACGCTGGGCTACATGGCGCCCGAGCAAGCCTACGGAAAGGCGACGCCGGCGTCCGATGTCTTCTCGTGGGGCCTGGTCGCCTACGAGCTCCTCTCCGGTGCGTTGCCGAGCTGGCCCTTCGAGTGGCCGCTGGTGCAGTCCGAGCGTTTCAACAAGCGCGTGCCGCCGCCCTATCGGCCGGTCATCCGCACGGCGGTCGCCTTCAACCCGGCCGACCGCTACCCGTCGGCGGTGGCCCTGCTCGAAGCGCTCGAAGAAGCCGGCCGCAGTGTCGAAGAGCGTCGAGGCGAAGAGCTCCCGCGCGCGCGGGAGCTGCTCGCGGAGACCTTCGCGGCGCACCATGGCGCCTCGCTCCGGATGCGCTTCGCGTGTCGCCGCTGCGGCGGTGCGATCGCGGAGGCGATGCGTCACTGCCCCTGGTGCAGCGCCACCGACCACAGCTTCCGCGAGATCAGCGGCTTCCCGCTCTTCTGCCCCAACTGCGAGCGCGGCGTGCGCCCGGAGTGGAACGCCTGCGGTTGGTGCGGCACCCGCCTCGAGGGCAATGGACACAAGCCGCCGAAGGATCCGCGCGCCGCCCGCAGCTGCGCGAAGCGCGGCTGCGAAGGCGAGCTGCGACGCTTCATGCGCGCCTGCCCTACCTGCGGCACGCGCGATCGTCGGCCGTGGCACGGCCCGGGGCTCCCGGACCGCTGCCATCGGTGCGAAGGGCCGACGAACGAAGAGTACTTCTACGCCTGCCCGTGGTGTGGCGCCTAGCTCAGGCGTTCTTCTGGGTCGCGTACATGTCGTCGATCAGGTCCGCGTAGCGCTCGTGGACCGGACCACGCTTCACCTTGAGTGAGGCCGTGAGCAGGCCGTCCTCCACGGTGAGCATCGGGATGATGCGGAAGTACTTGATCGTCTCGTAGCGAGCGAGGCCCTCGTTGACCTCGTCGATGTGCTTCTGGACCGCGTCGCGCACGGCGTCGCTCTGGGGGTCGTTCGGGTTCCCCGTCTGCTTGGCCCACTCCGCGAGCTCTTCCGGGTCGATCGCCACCAAGGCGGTGGCGAAGTTCCGGTAGTCCGCGACGGTGATGCACTCCTGGATCATCGGGAGGCGCTTCACACGCTCCTCGAGCTTCGCGGGCGCGATGAACTTGCCGCCGGAGGTCTTCATGAGCTCCTTCTTGCGGCCGGTGATCTTCACGAAGCCGTCGGAGTCCATGGAGCCGAGGTCCCCGGTGTGGAACCAGCCCTCGCCGTCGAACGCCTCCGAGGTGGCGTCGTCGCGGTTCAGGTAACCGGAGGTGATGTTGCCACCCTTGGCGAGGATCTCTCCGTCGTCGGCGATCTTGATGTCGACGCCGGGAAACGCCTGGCCGACCGTGCCGAGCCGGAAGTCCTGCGGCCGGTTCGACGTGAGCCCGGGACAGGTCTCGGTGAGTCCGTAGGCCTCGAGCAGCGTCAGGTTGCAGGCGATGAAGAACTCGTGGACCGGCACGCTGAGCGGCGCCGAGCCACTGAGGAGGATCTCGGTGCGGTCGAAGCCGAGCGTCGCACGGAGCTTCGAGAGCACCAGCTTGTCGGCGATGCCGAGCTTCATCTTCAGGAAGAAGGGGAGCTCCTGGCCGCGGCTCTTGTAGGGCACGGTCGCCTTGCCGGTGTTCACCGCCCAGTGGAAGAGCTTCTGGCGGATCGGCGGCGCACCGGCGACGGCCGTCTGGATCTTCGCGACCATCTTCTCGTAGACGCGCGGCGCCGCCGGGAAGAACCCGGGCCGGGTCGCCTTGAGGTCGTCGCCGAGCGTCGGGATGCCCGAGATGATCGTCGGCGCATCGAAGAACGGACCCGCGAGCTCGATCAGCCGACCGAAGGAGTGCGCGAGCGGCAGGAAGAGGAAGAGCCCACCCGCGGTGATGCCGGTCCCTTCGAAGATGTTGATCTTCTCCACGCTCTCGAGCATCGAGAGCATGTTGCCGTTGGTCTGGATCACGCCCTTGGGCGGCCCGGTGGTGCCCGAGGTGTAGGTGTAGGTGGCGACGTCGTCGCGCTTGGGCACGGCCGCGCGGCGGTCGATCTCGTCCTGCAGCTCGCTCAGCTTCTCGGCGCCGCGCGCCTCGAGGTCAGCGAGGCTCTCCCAGTCGTCGGCGGGCTCGATGCCCTCGGGGTCCATGACGACGATGTGCTTCAGCTTCACGCGGTCGGCGGCGTACTCCTGGTCGAAGAAGGTGAAGCCCTTCCGCATCTCGCGGACCTTGGCGAGCGCGTCCGCGTCGCTGACGATGGCCACCACCGCCTCGGTGTCCGTGTGGAGGTAGCCGACCTCCTCGGGGAGCAACGTCGAGTAGACCGGCACCGTCCGCAGACCGGCGGAGAGGCAGCCGAAGTCACAAGCGATCCACTCGGGGCTCGGCTTGCCCATGATGGCGATCGCCGCGCGGTCGGGGACGTCGGTCGCGGAGAGCACGCCGGCGGCGATGCGCGCCATGCGGTCACCGAGCTCTCGCCAGGTGGTGTCCTTCCAGACCGAGCCTTCCTTGGCTCGGATCGCCGGTCGGTTGGGCGACTGGGCGATACGGTCGGCGATCATCGACGCAATGGTTTCGTGGGCCATGTTCACAACACTCCGGGGGCTGGGAGTCGGACGATGCCCGACCGAGTGGCGAACGACAACCGGCAGATGCGTCGCGCGCGGATTGGACCGGCCCCGTCGCCTCCGGTCCTAAGCCTCGTCGCGGTCGATGTCGTGTTTGGCGAGCTTCTCGTAGAGGGTCGCGCGCCCGATGCCGAGTCGGCGGGCCGCCTCGGCGCGGTTGCCGCCACAGACCCGCAGCGCCTCGACGATCTGGCCGCGCTCGAACGCGCCGATCCGGTCCTCGAGGGACCCGCCGACCGTGGTCCCCTTCGGCGCCGGGAGGCGGTCGAGGTCGACCTCGCCGTCGCGGCTGAGCGCCACCAGCCCCTCGAGGGCGTTCTGGAGCTCGCGCACGTTCCCGGGCCAAGGATAGGCCCGCAGCCGCGCCAAGAGGCCCGCGTCGCAGCGCACCGGGGCCACCCCGAAGCGGGTGCTGGCCCGCTTCAGGAAGGTCTCGGCGAGGGGCTCGAGGTCGTCGGGCCGCTCTCGCAGCGGCGGCACCTCCAGCTGCACCACCTTCAGCCGGTAGTAGAGGTCTTCTCGGAAGTGGCCCTCGGCGACGCGCGCCTCGAGATCCTGGTGGGTGGCGGCGATCACGCGGACGTCGACCTTCTCGGGCCGGTCCTTGCCGACGGGCCGCACCTCGCCCTCCTGCAGCACCCGGAGGAGCCGAACCTGCGTGTCGAGGGACAGGTCGCCGACCTCGTCGAGCAGGAGGGTCCCGCCGTCCGCCGCGCGAAAGAGCCCTTCCCTTGCGCCGCTGGCGCCGGTGAACGCCCCCTTGGCGTGACCGAAGAGCTCGGCGTCCGCGAGCTCGGGGCGCAGCGCGGCGGCGTTGAAGCGGACGAAGGGCTTCGAGCGGCGAGTCGATGCGCGCACGATCGCCTCGGCGAGCAGCTCCTTGCCGGTCCCGCTCTCGCCGGTGATGAGGACGTTGACGTCCAGCGGACCGACCCGGGAGACGAGCCGGGCCAGCTCGGTCATCGACGGCGCGGCGAAGACCATGGTGCGCGCCAAGGCCAGCTCGTCGGCGAGCTGGTCCCGCTCCCCGCGAAGGCGAGCGGACCGGAGCACACGACGGACGACCGCCGTCAGCTCGTCGGGCTCGAAGGGCTTCTTGAAGTAGTCGACCGCACCGCGGTGCAGGGCCTCGACCGCGTGCCGCTCGGAGCCGTGCGCGGTGATCATCACGACCTCGGGCGGACGACGGAGCGCGCGGGCCGCGTCGAGCACGGCGAAGCCATCGACCTCCGGCATCCGCAGATCCGTGATGACCACGTCGAACCCGGTCTCCTCGAGCGCGGCGATCGCCTCGGCGCCGCCCTCGGCGTCCACGAGCTCGCAGTCGAGCGGCTCGAGCAGCCCACGCAGGACGTAGCGCATCGAGGGCTCGTCATCGACGAGCAGAACCCGCGGGAGGGAGCTCACGGCCCAAGCCTATCCCGGCCGGGCTCAGCCAATCCAGCCACGCTCACTCGCCGACCGCGACCCGAAGGCGAGCGTCCGCTGCCGCGATCGCGCTCCGGGCCTGCCAGGTGCCGAGCTCTGCCGCGGCGAGGCCTTCCTCCGCCGCGAGCAGCTCGGTGAGCACCGCGCGCCCGGCCGCGAGCTCGGCGGCGTAGGCCTCGTAGGCGCGTCGCGCCGCGCGCTCACGGGCTTCGGCCGCGGTCAGCGACGCATGCGCCGCTTCGAGCGTGGCCACGCTCTGACGCACCTCGAGCCGGACCTGGTCGCTCAGGCCCTCGAAGCGAGCCCGGAGAGCTTCCCGCTGGGCCTCGGCCCGGTCGGTCTCGCGGTTGGCGCGGACCAGCGCGTTGGGCGACCAACGCGCGAAGACCCCGAGCTCCCAGCTCCGTTGGAAGCGATCCTCCGGCGGAATGACGTTGACGTTCGGGTTGGCCACCTCGAACGCCGCGTAGGTGCCGATGGAGGGCCACCGACCACCGCGCGCCGCTCGAGCGCTCGCGTCGGTCGCTTCGAGTCGCAGCCGCAGCGCCTGCAGGCTCGGACGGGACGCGATGGCCCGGTCCACCAGCGAGTCGACCGCAGCCGTCGGCGCAGCGCTCGGGACGTCGACCGCCCAGCGCTCGGGCGCCTCGTCCATCCAGCTCGCCAGCGCCTCGGCCGCGACCCGGACCCGCGCGTCCGCCTGGGCAATCCGCGCGTCCACCTCGGCGAGGTGCGCCTCGGCGTCGATCACCGCCACCTCGCTCGCGAGGCCGGCGCCGTGCATGGCGCGGAGGCGCTCGAGCTGGTCCTCCACCCGGCGGCGCGACACGGCCGTGACGGCCTCCGCCGCGCGCGCGTCGGCATAGGCGAGGTAGGCGAGCGTGGTCGCCAGCGTGACCTGCTGGCGCGCGTCACCCCCGTCTCGCGCGACGGCCTCCGCCTGCGCTTCGAGCGCGCGCACGGCGGGGAGCACCCGGACGAAGGGGTCGGTGAGCGAAGCCTCCACCTGCGCGCGAAAGCGAGTCCGGTTCCGCGGCACGTCGATGGTGATCGGACCGGCCGGCCCCTGGATGCTCCCATCGTCGAAGCCGCCGATGCGGGTGTAGCTCGCGTCGAGCTGAGCCCTGGGGAAGAGGCCCACCCGCGTCGCCGAGGCGTCCGCACGGACCACGGCGGCGTCGGCCTCCGCGGCGTCGAGCGAAGGTGCGACGGAGATCGCCCGCTCGACCGCCTCGTCGAGCGTCAGCCGGTCGCCTTCGGCGAGGGCGACGGCCACCGAGGGCTCCGGCTGCGCCGAGGCGAGGCGGGGGGCGAGCGCCAACGCCGAGAGCAGCCCGAGCAGGAGCCAGAGGAGGGGTCGAAGGGGCGGATGTTCCGTGGCGGTCATGTCAGCTCTTCGTCTTGCGAAAGGAGAGAACGGAGGCCGTCAGGAGGGCGACGGCGCACAGGCAGAGGGCGAGCAGCTCCGGCCCCAGCTCCGAGAGCGAGGCGCCTCGAAAGAGCAGCGCGCGGGTGAGGAAGGCGAAGTGCCGCAGCGGGTTCACCCAGGTGAGGACCTGCAGCCACTCGGGCATCGCGCGGAGCGAGGTGAGCACCCCGCTCAGGAGGATCGTCGGGAGCATGACCAGGAAGCCGGTCATGAAGGCCTGCTGCTGGTTGCGACTCAGGCTGGAGACGAGCAGGCCGAGCGAGAGCGTCGACACCAGGTAGAGGACCACCACCAACGAGAGCGCGAGCAGCGAGCCCTCCACCGGGACGTCGAAGAAGCGCACGCCGACGACCATGGCGAGCGCGAAGTCCAGACAGCCGACGGCGGCGAAGGGCAGGAGCTTGCCGAGCAGGAGCGTCGACCGTGCGATCGGGGTGACCAGGACCTGCTCGAGGGTGCCCGTCTCGGACTCGCGCGCGAGGCCCATCGCCGCGACGATCGTGGTGATGAGCAGGAGCAGGATCCCCGCGATCGCCGGCACCATGTAGGGCGCGGTGTCGAGGCCGGGGTTGTAGAGGATGCGCGTGACGACCGGCGAGGCGCTCACGTCGCCGAAGAAGCCCCGGGCGGCGTTCGCGGCTGCGGTGCCGCGGTTCGGGTCGCTGCCGTCGTAGAGCACCTGCACCGGCTGCGGCTCCCCACGGCCACCGTGGCGCGCGAAGCCGGGCGGGATGATCACGACCGCCGTCGCGAGCCCTTCGGTGAGCCGCGCCTCCGCTTCGGCGGCGTCGCGGGTCCGACCGGCGTCCTCGAGCGTCCCTTCGGCGAGCAGCGACTCGATGCGTCGGCGGCTGGCGGTCGTGTCGTCCTGATCGACGACGACGGTGGCGATCGAGTCGACCTCGAAGTCGACCGCGAACGTGAAGACCAGGAGCTGGATGGTCGGCGCGATGAGGAGGAGCGCGAGCATCCGCCGGTCGCGGAGCGCCTGCCGGACCTCCTTGAGCATCACCGCTCGGAGCTGCTGCCAGCGGCTCACGCGGCCTCCCGGGAGAAGCGCGCGGTGGCGAGACCGAGAATGGCGACCGCGAAGACGCCGAGCGCGAGCAGCTCCGGCCAGAGGACGTCGAAGCCGTTGCCGCGGAGCAGGATCCCGCGGAGCACGTCGACGTAGTAGCGCGCCGGGATGACGTGGGTGATCCACTGCAGCGGCAAAGGCATGTTCTCGATGGGGAAGATGAAGCCGCTGAGCAGCATCGACGGAAGCATCGAGCTCATCGTCGCGACCTGCGTGGCGACCATCTGGCTGCCGGTGACCGTGGAGATCAGCAGGCCCTGGCCGAGCATCCCGAGCAGGAAGAGGAGCGACGCGACGACGAGGGTCGGGACGCTCCCACGCAGGGGGAGATCGAAGACGAGGAAGCCGACGGCCAGGACGAGCGTCACCGCGAGCGCGCCGAGCGCCAGGTAGGGCAGGAGCTTTCCGAGAATGATCTCGGCGCGGCCGACGGGGGTCGCCAGGAGCTGCGCCATGCTGCCCTGCTCGATCTCGCGGGCGATGGTCAACGCCGTGAGCAGCACGGCGATGATCGCGACGACGTACGCGGCGAGACCGGGGACGATGAACCACGCGCTGAGCCCCGCCGGGTTGAAGACGCCGAGCAGCGCGAGCTCGGCGCCGCCGCCCTCGGGGAGCGGCCCGTCGATCAACGAGATCATCGCGCTTGCGCCGAGCGCCTGACCCTTGCCGAGGAGGGCGTTGGCGGTCGACCCGTCGCTGCCGTCGATGAGCAGCTGCACCCGGCGCTCCGGGACCGGGGTGGACGCGAAGCGCGCGGGCACGACCAGGATGGCCAGCACGTCGCCGCGCCGCATGTGGTCGTAGGCCTCCTCGACGGAGTCGACGTGGTGGTGGACCACCAGCTCCTCGGTCGCGGTGAGACGCCGAACGAAGCGCTCGCTCTCCGCGCTCCGATCCTGGTCGACGACCGCGATCGGCAGCTGATCGATGTCGAAGCTGATCGCGAAACCGAAGAGGAGGATGAGCGCGATCGGCACGACCAGCGCGAAGATCAACGTGCGCGGATCCCGGCGCACGTGGAGCAGCTCCTTGTGCGCCACGGCGCCGAGCCGGGTGAGCGACGCGCGCATCACGACGGGGTCTCCGACGCGCCGAGCGGACCGCCTTCGACGGTCGCGACGAACACGTCCTCCAGGGTGGGCTCGATGCGCTCGAGGGTGATGGCGATGGCGCCGCCGGAGCGCGCGGCCGCGTCGATGCGGCGCTCGATCGCCGGCGAGGGCTTCACGTCGCGCTCGAGGAGCACGTGGGCCCCGCGACCGAAGATCTCCGCCGCGGCGACCTCCGGGAGCCGCCGGAGCGGCTCGAGATCGGTGAGGCCGGGCGCCGCCAGCCGCAGCAGCGCCCCCGGCACGAAGGTCTGCTTGAGCGCCGCGGGCGTGTCGAGCGCGACGAGGCGCCCGGCGACCATGATGCCGACGCGGTCGCAGTACTCCGCCTCGTCCATGTAGTGCGTGGTGACGAAGATCGTCACGCCTTCGGCGGCGAGCTCGCGGATGAGCGACCAGAAGTCCCGTCGCGAGGCGGGACCGACCGCGGCGGTGGGCTCGTCGAGGAAGACGACGCTGGGCTCGTGGACCAGCGCACACGCGAGGGCCACGCGCTGCTGGAGCCCTCCAGGGAGCGCGCCGGTCGACCGGTCCAGGAGCGGACCGAGGTCGAGGCGCTCGACGAGCGTCGCGATCCGCGCTCTCGCGCGCGCCCGAGCGAGACCATAGGCCCCCGCGAAGAACTCGAGGTTCGCGGCGACGCTCAGGTCCAGGTAGAGGCTGAAGCGCTGGCTCATGTAGCCGATGGAGCGCTTCACCGACTCCGGGTCGCGAGCGACGTCGTGGCCGTCGATGAGCGCCGTGCCCGCGGTCGGCGCGAGCAGCCCACAGAGCATCCGGATCGTCGTCGACTTCCCCGCGCCGTTGGCTCCGAGGTAGCCGAAGATCTCGCCCTCGCGGACCTCGAAGCTCACGTGGTCGACCGCGGTGAAGTCGCCGAAGCGCCGGACGAGATCGGTGACCTCGATGATGCTCACGCGCTCACCCTCCGCGGCTCGACGAGCTCCGCCTCGGCGGCGGCGACGGCAGCGAGGAAGAGGTCCTCGAAGTCCGGCGCGGTCGGCTCCAGGCGCGCCCCTCGCACCGCGAGGCGGCCGGCCAGCCCCTCGACTGCTTCCGGCCGAACGACCGCGCGCAGGGTGGCGCCGGCGGGCGAGGCCGCGACGACACCGGCGGTGGACTCGAGCACCTCGTGCAGCCAGTCCCGGTCCGCGCCCACGACGAGGAAGGTCCGCTCGGGCATCTCGTCGACGAGCGATGCCGGGGTCCCGAGCGAGAGGAGCCGACCCTGGTGCACCAGCGCGACGCGGTCACAGCGCGAGGCCTCGTCCATGTAGGGCGTGGTGACGAGCACGGTCATGCCCCCGTCCAGGAAGTGACCGAGGAGCGACCAGAGCTGGCGCCGGCTCACCGGGTCGACGCCGTTGGTCGGCTCGTCGAGGAGCAGGACCCGAGGCTGGTGGAGCAGCGCGCAGGCGAGCGCGAGCTTCTTGTACATGCCGCCCGAGAGCGCGCTGGCGCGTCGGTCGGTGAAGGGAGCGAGGCGGGTGATGGCGAGCAGCCGTTCGCGACGCTCGCGGAAGGTGGCGCGGTCGAGCCCAAAGAGGCGACCGAAGAAGGTCAGGTTCTCGTCGATGGAGAGGTCGCCGTAGAGTGCGTGCTCCTGGGGAACGAGGCCGATCGAACGTCGGAGCTCCCGGTCGCGTGGGTCGCGGCCGAGGACGCGGACCTCTCCCCCGGTCGGGCCGAGCAGCCCGGCGAGGAGTCGGACGATGGTGCTCTTGCCGGCCCCGTCCGGACCGACGAGCCCGAAGAGCTCACCGGAACCGACGGTCAGGTCGATGCCCGCGACCGCCTCGGCGTCCCCGTAGCGACGGCGCAGGTCGCGGGTGGCGATGGTCGGCTCGGTCATCGGTCGAGCCGGATCTCGATCGGCATCCCGGGGAGCAACCGGCCGCTCGGATCGTCGAGCGCGACGTCGACCGGATACACGAGGCGGTCGCGGTCGGAGCGCGTCTGGACGTTGCGTGGGGTGTAGAGCGCCTCGACGGCGACGGTGATGATGCGACCGGTGAAGCGTTCGTCGCCGAAGGGATCCGCACGGACCGCGACTTCGGCGCCAGCGCTCACCGACGAGAGGGAGTCGGCGCCGACGTAGAGGGTGGCTTCGAGGCGCTCGCGGTCGAGGATGCGGAGCACCGGCTGGCCCGGGCGGACGAGCTCGCCGCCTTCCAGGAAGACCGTCTCGACGGTGCCCGCGCGCGGCGCGCGAATCGTGCACTCGGCGAGGTCGAGCTCGAGCGAGCGCAGCTTCGCCTCGAGGGCGGCGACACCGTGGCTCGCGGCCTCGGCGCGAGCCTCGGCGGCGTCTTCCTCGGCGCCGGTCGCGCGCACCTGCGCCTGCAGCGACGCGGCCTCCCGTTCGGCGGCCTGGAGCTGGAGCGAGAGCTCGTCCACCGCGACCTGGCTCTCGTCTCGCTGAGCCTCGGTCGCGAAGCGGCCCACCTGCTCGACTCGCTGGGCCGATCGCTCGGCCGCCTCGCGCCGCGCCTCGAGGGCTCGGGCGCGCGCTCGGGCCGCACGAACCCGCGTCGTGGTGCCGTTCCGTTGGGCGCCCACACCGCGCACCTGCGAGGTCGCGGCCCGCGCTTCCGCGCGAGCGCGCTCGAGCTGCGCCACCAGCTCCTCGCGCGCGCTCTCGAGCGGGCCGCAATCGAGGGTCGCGAGAACGCTGTCGGCCTCCACCGCGTCGCCTTCGCTCACCGAGAGCGTGAGCAGGCGACCGCCGATGCGCGACGCGAGGTCCACCTCGGTCGCCTCGACGACGCTGGAGCTGAACGCGTCGGCGTCGGTGGTGGCGCGCGGCCAGAACCCATACGCAGCGACCGCACCTCCCGCGAGGAGGAGAAGGGCCGCGACCTTCGGAGCGATCCGTGACATCGCCGTCCCTCTCTTCAAGCGCCGTGCCGACCACGATCGCCCGTACACGACGGGTCTCGAGGGCTCCAAGCGTTCGGGAGCTCGGACGGGGTGTCTGGACCTCCGGACACCGGGCGGGGCACGCCCGCGAGATCAGCGAGGTGACGCGGAGGCATGGATCGTGAAGCGAGAGCTCACATGGCTGGCCTCCTCCGACGCATCGCTCCTACTCTCTTCGCCATGGAGGGGCCGAGCATCCCTGCCGGGGAAGTCGAGCGGGCGACGCGAGATCGCTTCGTCGACCTCTTCATCCGGGTCCGCGTCTACGTCGCGCCCTTCGTCGCGGTGGTCGCCCTGCTCGCCGCGCTAGAGGGGCCGCTCTGGCGAACGACCAGCCTGATCGGCGCGATGATGATGGTGCTGCTGCTCTCGATCGCGGAGCATCGGCACTACCTGCGCACCGGGGCGCTCGCGCTCGGCGTGCCGGCGAACCTCTTCGCGCTCATGGTCGCGCAGGCGGTCGTGGTCACCGGGACAGGTGGGCTGATCTCACCGCTGATGCCGGGCGTGATCGTCTTCACCGTGGTGGCCGGTCTCTTCGGCCCGCCCACCTTCAGCCGCTGGGTGCCGCTGCTCTTCCACATCCCGTGGCTCTTCGCGCTCGCTTGGATTCACGTGCACGACCTGCTCGCGGGCTTCGTGCCCCAGTACCTCGAGGGCTGGGTGGTGCTCGGCCGGGGACAGGGGCCGTGGGTCGTCGCCGCCGTCCTCGGCGTCATGGCGTTCGGCGGACCCCAGGGGGGCCGAAAGCTCCGGCTGGTGATCACGCGGGCCTACAACGATCTTTCGGCGGCTCGCGAGCGCGAGTTCGAGCTGCACCGAACGCAGCGGTCGGAGCTCGAAGCGCTCACGGGCGAGCTCGCCCACGACCTCAAGAACCCCCTGGCCAGCATGGTCGGGCTCGGCGCGCTCCTCGAGCGAGAGCTCGGCGACGGCGGCAGCCGGGAGAAGGCGCGGGACCACGTCCGGATCCTGCGGACCGAGGTCGACCGCATGCGGAAGGTGGTCGCGGAGCTCCTCGACTTCTCCAGACCGGTGAGCCCGGTGGACCGGAAGACGCACGACCTCGAAGTGCTGCTCCGGGAGATCGTCGCGCTCTACGAGGGCGCGTGTGCGGAGCGCGGGCTCTCGATCGAGCTGACCTGCCGCGGCGCGACCGAGGCCGCGGTCGACAAACGGAAGATCCGCACCGTGCTGGTGAACCTCGTACAGAACGCGCTGGAGGCGAGCCCGCGCCGAGGCACCGTGGCGATCGAGGTCACGGGCACTCGCGATCGGGTGCGGATCGCGGTTCGGGACTCGGGGCCGGGCATCGACCCCGCCATCGGCGAGCGGGTGCTGGAACCCGGCGTGACGACGAAGGCCGAAGGCTCCGGGCTCGGTCTGACGATCGCGCGGACCTTGGTGCACCAGCACGACGGGACGCTGGAGCTCGAGAGCGACCACGGGCTGACGGTGACGGTGGAGCTTCCGCGTCGGGAGATCGGCTAACGGTCTCGGCTCGGCCGGTGTCGCTCGGGCACGGGCATGGGCACGGGCACGGGGCGCCTTCGGCGCGCTCAGATGCAGCGGCAGGAGCCGCCGCCGCCGCTGTTGGGGCGGCAGTCGCAGGCGCTGAAGCAGATGCCGCAGTCGCCGTCGATCGCGCGGCAGCCGTCGCTGCCCTCGCAGGCGCCGGAGTTGCAGGTGTCCCCGTTGGTGCAGCCGAGGCCGTCGTCGCAGCTGTCGCCTTCGGTGGCCGCCGTGTCGCAGGTCCCGTCGTCGCAGAGACCGGCGCAGAGGTTGGACGGGTCGCAGAGCTCGCCATCGGTGTCACGAGTGCACGCTTCGGTGGAGTCGACGGGGTTCATCGCGCATGCCCCATCGGCGCAGGCGAAGGTAGTGGTGGTCACCCGGCGCTCGCCGGCCGACGAGCACGGCGTTCCAGACGGGGCGGGCTCGCAATCACCCACGGTGACTTCCATCCCCGCGCAGCTCGTCCCGTCCGTGTCCCGCATGCAGTCGCGCATGTTGGTCCGCATCACGTCTTCACAGGCGCCGCTGACGCACTCCCGGGCCATGACCATCTGACTCTGCGTTCCCACCTCGTCGCAGGTGTCGGTGTAGTCGCTGCACACGCTCCAGCCGGTCGCCATGGTCAGGCCGCACGAGTCACCGTCGGTCTCTCGGGTGCAGGGCTGCTCCTCCGGAGTCATCGTGCCGACGCACTCGTTGCTGACGCAGGCGAAGGTGGTGACCATGCGCGTCTGGGTCCCGGCGAGGCTGCAGGTGTCCGCCGACTCACACGCGCCGAAGGGCGGCATCACCGGGGCGGGGCAGTCGTTCTCGTCGACACAGCCGACGCACCGGCCCCCGTCGCAGATCGTGGGCGACTCGCAGGGGTTCCCGGCATGAGCACAGACCCCCGCATCGCACACGTCGACTCCGTTGCAGAAGTCGCCGTCGTCGCACGAGGTGTCGCTCAGGGGGACCGAGACGCATCCGGAGTCCTCGCAGAGGTCCTCGGTGCAAGGGTTCCCATCGTCGCAATCGCGGCAGCTACCGTCGCCGCAGCAGCTCTCGCCGGCGGCGCAGGTGGACTCGCCGACGCAGGTGCCCTCGTCGGCGGTGCAGGCCCCGACCTCGCAGCTGCTGGGGTCGCGCAGCGCCTCGGCGCACTCGGTGGGGTCGCAGGTCCCGAGGGGGCGGCAGCCGACCCCTTCGACGCACACCTCCCCGCCAGCGCAGCGAGCATCGACGGCGGAGCTCGAGCAGCTCCCCTCGACGCAGAGATCCTCGGTGCAATCGATCGAATCGTCGCACGCCGTGTTGCCGGTGCACTCCATCCCGCCGTCCTCGGGAGGCAACCCTCCCGGATCGACGGCGCAGGCGCAGAAAGCCGCCAACGCGAACCAGCCGAGTCTCCTCACCACGGTTAGACGGTAGCTCGTGGCGGGCCCAGGTGCGAACACTGTTCGTCTGGATCACGACTTCGCAGGTCGGGCGGCGCCGAGGCCGATCGCCCGGTCGCGCAGGCGCTGAGCGCCCACCGCCTCGCCGAGCGACTCCTCCGCGCGCGCCGCGACGAGCAGCGCATCCGCCGTGACCCTCCGCAACGCGGAGACGACCGCGCCGTCCGTCACGTACGGAGCCAGCTGCCGCCGGGCGTCTTCCACCCGGCCCGCCGCGAGCAGGATCTCGGCGGCTTCCACCCCCGCGCGGATCACTCCCTCTCGGATGCGCCGGTCGCGAGAGCGCCCGAATTCGGAGCGGATCGCCTCGAAGGCCTCGAGCGCCCGGTCCTCGCGCCCGGCCTTGGCGTGGATTCGACCTTCGAAGAGCAGGAGACGCTGCCGCGCGCGGGGCATCTCGGCCAGGTCGGCCGCGAGCCGCGTTCGGGCGTCCTCGAGCGCGCGACTCGCCTTTCGTGGATGTCCCGCTCGATGGAACGCCGCGACCCGACCGATGAGCACGCTCGCGAGGCGGCCGCGGCGCACGCGCGCGGTGGGTCGGGCGTCGACCACCTGTAGGAAGGCCTCGTACACCCGGGCGTCTTCCTTCGGGTCGACACCTGCGTTGGCGCACGCCGGCCAGAGCGCGTCGAGGAGCTCCTCCACCCGACCGCGCTCGAGGCCGCGCAGCTCGAGCGCCTTGGCGCGACGCGCCGCCAGGTCGTAGCGACCCCGGCGGACCGCGTCGCGCACCGACTCGATCCGAGCGCGCGCGTCGCTGGTGCGCTGCGCACCCACGAGCGCAGCGGCCCGTTCGACCCGCGCGACGACCTCGTCGAAGAAGTAGGGGTCCGGCGATCCCGGCGCCCGCTCGGGAGCGCTCTGCCGGAGGCGGGTCGCGAAGAAGCCGAGCGGGTCTCGCGTGAGGGCCGGCGCCTCGACCCGCATCACGCCGAGCAGCGCATCGAAGACCTGCTCGGCCGGCTGCCGGTCGCCGGCCTCGGGCACGACGAAGCAAGCGTTCGGGTGGTCGCGGAGCCACGCCGGCAGCGCGTCCACCGACTCGCGGGAGAAGCAGAACCAGTAGAGCTGGTTTCGCAGCGGGCTCTTCAGGCGGCGCTTCAGCGCGCTCATGATCACGTCGCCCTCCCAGCCAGCGTACCCGACCACGAGCGGAACACGCCGGGTGAGGAGCTCGCCGAGCAGCTCGCCCATGCCTGGTCCGCCGCGCATGCCCTTGGCGCGTCCGTCGATCTCGTCGTCGGTGTTGATGAGGTCGTAGAACCAGTAGGTCCCGTGGACGTGAATGACCTGCGGGTCGTCGCCGTCGAGGTCGATGCGGGCGGTGGTCGCGGGGTGGTCGCAGACCACGTGCGGGTAGCCGAAGAGACCGAGCGCACGGCTGGCGAAGTCGTCGAAGTTCGGGGTGACCAGACAGCGGGTCACCGCGCCGGCGGCGAGCAGGTGAGCCAGGCGCAGGTTGGCGTCGGTGAGCGGCCGGCCGAGGATCTTGTCGCGGAAGTAGGCGCGCCGTTGGTCGGCGTCCGGATAGGCCTGCTCGAGCCAGAACGAGTACTGTCCGGCCGCGTCGCTCGGGGGCTTGCCCGACGCGAGCCCGAGGCTCTCCGCGCGGTCGCGGCACTCCTTCTGGATGGCCCACGAGAGCGGGACCGAAGGCACCGAGATGCCGGCGCCGCACACGAAGAAGTAGGGCGCGCTCCCCGCGCCACCACGGGGCTTGCGCGCCTCTCGCACGGTCTCGCGAATCCGTGCGGCAGCGGTCTCGAGTGCGAGGAGCTTGGCCACGACACCGAGTTACCACAGCCCTGTGATCGTCGGCGGGCTTTGGTGGACGGACCAGGTCACGAGCGGACTCACCCACGGAGGACGAGCAACGCGAGGACGCACCGAGCGCCGACGGCGCGAGACCTTCAGCTTTTTGGGCAGGCGAGGAGGGATTCACTCCCGACGAGCCGGGTCTTTTTCAAAAGACCCCTAAGAAACATAGATCACCACCACCACGGCGATGGCCCAGAGCACCAGGTTCGTGAGGAAGGGCCAGTCGCGCAGCATCTGCTCGGTCGGGCTGTCCGCGTCCGACTTGTTCCGGACCAGATCCATGAAGCGGATCACGCCGAACTCGGTGAAGACGATGGTCGCCGCCAGGTAGTCGGTGCCGAAGAAGGCTCGGGTGTGCGGGTCGAGCGTGTACACGACGTAGGTACCGGTGGTCGCGAGCGCGGTGAGCTGGAGCAGCACCGTCAGGGTCTTCGCGGAGTACTTGCTGAGCACGCTGCGGGTCTTCTTCGCGCTCTTGGCCTGCAGCTCGTGCATGCGCTTGCCGAAGCCGAGGAAGGTGCTGAGCAGGAAGGTGACCACCAGCAGGTAGACGGTCGGCGGGACGTCGAGGGCGAAGGTGCCGGAGAGCACACGGAGCTCGAAGCCGGCGGCGATGCAGAGCACGTCGACGTAGGGGACCTGCTTGAGCTTGAACGTGTAGGCGATCTGCAAGACCAGGTAGGCGCCGATCGCCGCCAGGACCTTCCAGCCGAGGAAGAGCGCGCCGCCACAAGCGATCAACGCGAGCACCGCAGTCGCGATCCGGGCCGTGCGCTCCGGGAGCGCGCCGCTCGCGATCGGCCGATTCTTCTTCACCGGATGAGCACGGTCGGCCTCCACGTCGGCGAGGTCGTTCAGCAGATAGACCGCGCTCGCGGCGAAGCTGAAGAGGCCGAAGGCGATCGCGGACCGCACCATCAGGTGGACGTCGCCGAGCCCCTTGGCGAAGACCAGCGGCGCCACGACGAAGAGGTTCTTGACCCACTGGTGTGGGCGCATCGCTTTCAGCAAGCCTGGAAGCATCCGTTCGGGGCTGTGACACGCCGACCCCCACCGGTCCAGAGGTGAGTGTTCGACCCACATCCGGGCAGCGGGCGGATCCGCCCGCGGGATTCCGTGAGCGTCGCGACATTCCGCGACCTGATCTCCCCGCCCCCCGGGGCAATCCGCGACTCTCGAAACGAGAATGAGCCGTTTTCGCAACGGCACGGTACTTGCGAAAGGGTTTCCGTGTGCTCCTTGGCGATGACTTCGACGGCTACTCTCGGCCTGCGTTTGACCTCACCCATATTGGTGACCGCATGGAGCACACCGTCCCCAAAGGTGGGCCAACGCCTGACTTTGTAGGGGTGCGCGAGCACACGCTCTCCCTCCTTTGGGGCATGCGAACCAACTGAAAGTTCTCTAAAAGCTCATACGAATGTCATTCATCAACTCTTATAGCTGCCACTTGCTCCGGTTCGGTGCCGTGCTCGTGGCGTTCTCGGTCGCGGCTTGCGGCGACGATGGCCGACCGGCCGCCGATGGCGGTACGGACATGCGGACGGGCGACGCGATCGCCCCGACGGTCCGTAACACCACCCCTGCCGAGGGGGAAAGTGGTGTGAACCGGCTCGAGCCCTTCATCGTCCGCTTCTCGGAGCCGATGAACACGGCGATGGGCTCGATCACGGCGAACCCCGGCGGTCCGATCCCGGCCGCGCGGTGGGCCTGGGACGATGTCGGCAGCACCCTGACCATCACGCCCAACACGCCTTGGGCGCCCGGCACGGTCGTGCTGACCATCGCCGACTTCGAGGACCCGTCGGGCAACGTGCTCGAGGAGCCGCTCGACGTGATGTTCGAGACGGTGGACGACGTCCGCCCCGTCCTCACGGCGACCGAGCCGATGGAAGGCGCGACCGACGTGTCCGCGCAGCTCGACGCGATCGTGCTGACCTTCAGCGAGCAGATGAACACCACCAGCGGTGTCATCGACGTGCTCGGTGGAGCGGGCACGGTCGGCGCGGCGGAGTGGAACGCCGAGGGAACGGAAGTGACCTTCCCCATCGCCGACCTCGAGTACGAGCGTGACTACGACGTGAACCTGCGGAACTTCCGCGACGCGCTCGGCAACCCCCTCGACGGCGAGCCGGTCGTCGAAGACGGCTTCCTCGACTTCGAGACGGGCCCGGACACGGATGCGCCGAGCGTCGTGCGCAGCGAGCCGATGGAGGGCCAGGTCGACGTGAACGCGGCGACCCAGCGGCAGATCGAGATCGTCTTCGACGAGCCGATGATGACCGACACCACGATGTTCGTGCTCAACGACGGCACGGACGACATCATGGTCCGCGGCAGCTGGGCGGGTGGCGCCACCCTGCTCCGGCTGAACACGGACGGCATTCTCGAGTTCGAGACGAGCTACTCGGTGGATCTCAGCGGCCTCACCGATCGCGCGGGCAACGAGCTCGACGGAACCGAGTATCTAGTGGACGGGAGCCTCGACTTCACCGTCTCCGACGATGTCTTCGATCCGGTCGTGTTCAGCACCGAGCCGAGCGAGGGTGACATGGGCATCGACCAGAAGGAGGAGCTCAACATCGAGGTGGTGTTCAGCGAAGCGATGGATCAGACGCTGACCACCGCGACCCTCACCGACGGCACCACCCCGACCACGGTCGATGGCACCTGGGCCACCCCGACCATCATCAACTTCACGGTCCCGGCGGACACGATGTCCGCGAGCACCGAGTACATGCTCGACCTCACTCCGTTCATGGACCTGACCGGGAACAGCACCGACACCACGCACCCCTACCTCATGGACGGGATGCTGAACTTCACGACGGGCAACCCCTCCGGCGAGAACTGCCTCGACGCGCTGACCCCCGTGAACGCGATGGTCACGGGCGGCGTGACGACCTGGACCATCGGGTCGAGTCAGGTCACGAGCCGTGAGGGCGGCACCGAGGCGTGCTCCGACTACGAAGGAACGGCGACCCGACCGGACATGGTCATCCGCTACGACAAGGCCACGCCCGACGTGGCGGGTGGTGGCCGACTCCTTCGCATCGTCGCGGACGCCAACACGACCTTCAACGGATACGACATCGCCGTCACCCCCGGCGCCTGCGACCCGGCGGCGACCCCGACGCGCTGCATCGCGGATTCGGAGATCCACCAGCTCTACGCCGACGTGCCCGCGGGCCCGGTCCACATCTGGATCTCGTCGAACTCGTCGTCGACCTTCTCGGACTCCATCGTCGTGACGGTGGAAGAGGTCGACCCGCCAGCCATCGAAGGCGAGGGCTGCGACAACCCCTACACGACCGCGAGCAGCATCTTCTCGAGCGCGGGCGGGGTGGACACCTTCCACATCCCCGCCGGCATGGGGCCCCGCTCGATGGACATCTCCCCCTACACCACCGAGACGCTGGTCTCCTGTGACCCCACCTCGACCAGCTCGACCAGCACGCTGGACGGGACCGGCGTCGACGCCGTCATCCGGTACACGATGCCGGCGGACTCGGTGCTCCGAGTGACGGCCGAGGGCCTGGACTCGTCCAACAACCCGGAGTTCAACGTGTCGGCCTACGACACCTGTGACCCGAGCGTGGCGACCGCGGAGTACGGCTGCATCGGTGACGTGAGCATCACGGCCAAGGACGGGATCATCGACGCTCCGGCCGGTGACATCTACATCTGGCTGACCAACGACGTGACCGACATCTACCGTTCGTCCAGTATCGGCGACCTGTACTTCCACGAGGCGCAGATCGACATCGAGACGATCCCCGTGTCGGCGGGCGAGACGTGTTCCCGAGCGTTCGCGGCCTCCTCGGGGAGCAACCCGGTGACGGGCTCGTCCGATATCGCGATCATCACGCCCGGCTGCTTCGGCTCCACCAGTGACGTCGAGTGGTACTCCTACACGACGACGCAGCCGCTCTTTGTGGCGAGCACGGTCGGAGCGGGTGGCGTCGCGGTCTACGACGGCACCACCGAGCTCGGCTGCTCCGACGACGGCTCGGTGGCCACGGCCTCCGCGCTGGTCCCGACCGGCACCACGCTCTGCGTCGCGGTCGAGATGGGGCAGGGCATCACGAACCTGAACATCGCCGAGACGGCCTACACGGGCCTCGGGCTCAGCCCGCCCGTGAACCTGCCCATCGAGCGCCCGATCAACGACCTGGGCTCCGTCGAGTCCATCACGGCGGACTACTGGATGAGCGGCAACGCCGACATCGTGGTGATGAGCTACAACAGCACCGGCGAGATGCTCGACGCGCTCAAGAGCGGCTCGGGGACCACCATCTATCGCAGCGACCTCGACGGGCTCTCCTCGAGCAACGTCGGGTACGTCGGCACCTTCGCCGCCAACGGCGCGCTCTTCAGCTTCGACAACACGACGAGCTCGAGTGCCTCGCGCGTCTACCGGCTCTGGGACGGCTCGGCGCCCTTCTGGGATCCCGTCGCGTGGGACATCCCGCCGGCGGCCTACCCGACCCAGGAGGTCGGCGCGGCGAACTTCGTCGGCAACACCCTCTACTACGTCACGAGTGACGACTACCCGGTCTTCTACTCGCTCGACGCGACGACGCCTTCGGCGCCCGTGAGGCTCGGGACGAACGAGGTCATCACCGACGCGACCGGTCTCGCGGTGGACGACACCTACGTCTATGTCGCGGGTGAGTACAAGGACGGCTTCGAGGAGGGGGTCTTCCGGATTCCGTTCACCGAGCTCGGCAACCCGATGTACGACCCGGTCAACATCGCACCCGGCATCGACCACGACGGCACCTGCTGCCCGAGCGGCACGATCGCGATGTACGTCGACTCGACGACGGCCCCCGGCCACCTCTACATCCGCAACTACGATGGCCACGTCGAGGCGATCATCGATCCGGGCGGGACGCCCATCTACGTCGGTGAGGTGATCCCGGTCGGCGGCTCGGGGGACAACGCCATGTGGCTCGACCAGTCGACCGGCTCTCTCTATCTCTTCGAGACCGACTCCGAGTCGACCGGCAACTTCCTTCGCTACGACCCCTGACCCAGCCCAACCACTTCTTTCAATCGAATGACTGACATGAATCGACGAATCCTACTCACGCTGGGCCTGGGGGCCGCGATGCTCGCGGGCTGCGGCGACGACGACTCCGGCACCACCGACGACGACATGGGCGTGGAAGCCGACGCCGACGTGACACCGGACATGCCCATCGTCCCCTCCGACATGGGCCAACCGATCACCGAATGCACCGCCGAGAGCATGGGCTCCACCATCGGCGGGACCTGTCTCCGAGACGCGGACTGCTCCGATGCCTGCTTCTGCAACGGCGTGGAGCTCTGCATGGAAGGCGTGTGCGTCATCGGCACCGAGCCGTGCGGACGCACCGAATGCTCGGCCGGCACCTGCGACGAAGCGAGCCGGACCTGCGACGAGACCCCGGACGACTCGCTCTGCGACGACGGTGTCTTCTGCAACGGCGCCGAGACCTGCGACCCGGAGCGCGGATGCCGGCCCGGCGTTCCGCCCTTCTGCGGTGACGGGGACATCTGCACGGTCGACTTCTGCGACGAAGACGCCTCGATGTGCACGCACCTGATCCTCGACGACGACATGGACGGCGAGGCCTCCCGACGGTGCGGCGGCAACGACTGCGACGACAGCAACCCGAATCGGTACCCGGGCAACACCGAGGTCTGTGACAACGGCGTCGACGACGACTGCAACAACCTGGTCGACGGATTCGATGCGGCGTGCGCGCCGCCGAACGACCGCTGCACCGACGGGGGAGACGGACGCGGTCCGCTCGACATCACCCGCGCCACCGACGGCACCTCCATCATCGCAACCTCCACGGTCGCGATGGACGGCGACTACAACACGACCTGCGGTGAGACCACCGAAGACGCGGGCCCCGACGCGGTGTTCAGCTTCACGCTCGCCGACCCGAAGGACGTCTCGGTGGAGGTCCAAGGCATCGACAACGACGCGATCATCTCGCTGCGAACGCTCGCGGCCTGCGAGACCGAAGCCAACGACATCCGCTGCTCGGACACCAACACCGGTGTTCAACCGTTCGTGAAGGCCAACAGCCTCCCGGCGGGCGACTACGCCATCATCGTCATCACCGAGAACGAGACGGCCTTCGACCTCGCGTTCACCGTGGAACCCCCGACCGTGCTCAGCCTGGACGCCGACTCTTGCGACACCACGACGATCGACGTGAGCGCCGGCGGCACCTTCACCGGCAACTTCGTCGGTGACCCTCGCTACGAGGGCGACGAGTTCGACGACACCTACGAGCTCCCCTGCCGCCCCACCACCGCGGCGTACAAGGACGTGGCCTTCACTCTCTCCATCCCGGCAGGCGAGTTTCGCGACGTGCTGATCGAGGGCTACTCGTCCTTCGGAACCTCCGGCCGCCGCCCCTTCGTGGCGCTGGTGGACGACTGCTCCAGCCCCGACGAGGACATCGCCCAGTGCTCCGAGTCCCCGTCGAACGGGGCCCCTGCGACCCTGAACCTGCGCAACCTCCCCGGCGGTGACTACTTCATCCTCCTCGAGGCGGACTTCACCACCGACGAGGGCTGGCAGCTCGACGTCGCCGTGAACCCGCCCTCGGGCGCTGAGCCCGGCGACAGCTGCTTCGGGACGACCCCCGTGGACATCACGAGCGGCAGCGGGATGATCGATCTGTCGACGCTCGAGCACGTGCCGGACGAGCCCGCCTTCTGCCGGACCAACGGCGCGGGTTCGACCGACGCCTTCTTCGAGTTCACCCTCGCGAGCGAGTCGGACGTGACGATCGCGACCACTTCGTCTCCGGCCGTCCGACACACCGTCGCGTGGTCGTCGACCTGTGGCGACGTCACCACCGACTTCGACTGCTACACGGCGACCGGCGGTAGCAACAGCCGGCTCTACCAGCGGCTCCCCGCAGGCACCCACTACGTGAACGTGACCACCCTGGACACGACCGGAGTGATCACGGCCAACCTCACCGTCGCGGCGCCCACCCCGGCCCCGGGCAACAACACCTGCGCTTCGGCGGCGACCATCGCTCCGAACACCAGCGTGGTCATCGACCTGCCCGACTACGACAGCAACGGCGACTACTGCGGTGAGGTTGGCTGGCTCGACGCCTACTACACCTTCACGCTCGCGGCCGACACCTCGGTCTCGCTGCGTGCGCAGAACGCCCGGAGCATCGCGCTCCTCGACGGCGCCTGCGACGCGATGACGCCGACGTGTGACGACGGCACCCCGCCCCGCATCGAGCAGACGCTCCCCGCGGGCACGTACTACGTGGTGGTCGAGGCCGACCCCTTCGTGGCCCAGTCCGACACCCAGCTCTTCTTCTCGACCTTCTGAACGATGGCGCAAACCATGAACATGCTCCGAATCACCACTCCACTGACCCTCGCGCTCTGTCTCGCTCTGGCGGGCTGCGGCGACGACGGGCGACCCTCGACCATGGATGGGGCCGTCTTCCGGCCCGACGAGGACGGGGACACGATCGCCAACCAGGACGAGGGAAGCTCGGCCGGTGTCGACACCGACGGTGACGGCACCGAGGACTGGCTCGACATGGACTCCGACAACGACGGCATCTTCGACATCGACGAAGCCGGAGACTCGGACCCCGCCACGCCCCCGGTCGACTCCGAAGGCGACGGCATCCCCGACTTCCAGGACTTCGACTCCGACAACAACGGGATCCCCGACGTCCGCGAAGGGACCGGCGACAACGACGGCGACGGCCTGCTCGACTACGCCGACGAGGACGACGACAACGACGGCCTCCGCGACGAGGAGGAGCTGATGGGTCGCGTCGACTTCCCGCGCGACGTGGACGACGACGGCATCCCGGACTTCCGGGATCCGGACTCCGACAACGACACCATTCTCGACGGCACCGAGCGGCTCGACCGCGACACCGACGGCGACGGCGTCCCCGACCGGGAGGACCTGGACAGCGACAACGACGGCATCTCCGACGCCGACGAGGCCGGTGACTCCGATCTGAGCACGCTGCCGATCGACACCGACGGCGACCGGATCCCGGACTACCGGGACTCGGACTCCGACAACGACGGTCTCCCCGACGCGAGCGAAGCCGCCGCCGGCACCGACCCGCGCCTGGCCGACAGCGACGACGACGGCGTCAGCGACCTCATCGAGGTCGGCGCCGGCACCGACGCGCTCGACCCCGCCGACAACCCCCGAGCCAACGGCGACTTCGTCTTCGTCGTGCCCTTCGAGGAGCCGGCGCGACCGTCTCGCGACACCCTACTCTTCCGCACGAACGTGCAGCTCGCGGACGTGTACTTCCTCTGGGACACCACCGGCTCGATGGCGACTCCGATTCGCGAGACGCGAGACCGATACATCGAGATCGTCGACCGGCTCACCTGTGACGACTACGACATGACGTGCAGCTCCGATGGCGACTGCGAGTTCGCGCCGGCTGGGGCCGTCTGCTCGGCCGGCGGTCGCTGCATCGAGAACCCGGAGACCTCCGGTTGCATCGCCGACCTCTGGACCGGCGTCGGCTCGTACGAGGACGGTGGCGAGCACGCCAACCTCCTGAGCTTGCAGCCCATCCCGTCGATGACCCAGATGGCCTTCCCGGAGCCGCCCTTCAGCGGCGGCACCGAGGCCCTGTTCGAGAGCTCGGCATGCAGCGCCGACCGCGCCTACTGCCCCGCGGGCGCGGGTTGCACGGTCGGCGGGATCGGATGCCCGAGCTTCCGACCGGACGCGATCCGCATCCTCATGGCGATCACCGATGAGCCGAACGAGTGCAGCTCGTGCTCGCCGGGCACCGCGCTCGAGGTCGGCCGGATCATCTCCGACCAGAACATCGTGTTCGCCGGGATTCGGGTCGACGGGTCGAACCCGGAGGATGCGTTCGTGGATCTCAGCGCGATCGCTACCGCTGCTGGCTCGTTCGATTCGACGGGCGCACCCCTGGTGTTCCGCGCGCCGGACGCGAGCGGTGACCCGGCCGCCTTCGTCGACGGCGTCGTGACGACGATCAACGAGGTCCTCCAGAACATCCCGCTCTACGTGACGATCGATCCGCGGGACGAGCCCGGAGACTCCGGGAACGCCCTGCAGTTCATCGAGCACCTCGAGACCAACATCACCCGCCCCGGCTGCGCGCTCCTCGACGAGCTCGCCGACGTGAACCCGCGCGACGGGCACACCGAGACCTTCCCCGAGGTCCCGCCCGGTGAGCGCGTCTGCTGGGACCTCGTGGTTCGCCAGAACCGCACCGTGCCGGCGACCGACGAGCCGCAGCTCTTCCGAGCCACGCTCACCGTCACGGGCAACGGGTCGCCGCTCGACCGGCGTGAGGTCTTCTTCCTCGTGCCGCCGAAGATCGACGACCCGATGGGCGAGTTCTGACCGAACGCGCTTCGTGAGAGACGCCGCTCCCGGTTTGCCCGGGGGCGGCGTTTTTCTTTGGGGCGGTCCAACTCGGACTCCGAGCTCCGGACTCCGACTGCCGACTCCGACTCCGAACTCCGACGGCCGACTCCGAACTCCGACTGCCGAACTCCGAACTCCGACTCCGAGCTCCGAACTCTGACGCCGAACGCCGAACGCCGGATCCGAACGCCGACGCCGAACCCCGAACGCCGAACTCCGAACTCCGAACTCTGACGCCGAACTCCGAACTCTGACGCCGAACTCCGAACGCCGAATGCCGTCAGGCCGGTAGCGGCATCGGGCTTGCGTCCCCATACAGAAACGCCTCCAGCTCGTCTCTCCGCTCGCGCGCATCCGCCCGGCCGAGCGCGATCAGCTCGCGGGCGTACGCCCCGTCGAAGAGCAGGTAGCTCGCCAGATCCGCGTCGCCGCCCTCGCCGACGTCGAGCAGTCGCAGGAACTGGCGGCCGAGCGTCGCGCCGAAGCGCAGCCGGTTCTTGCCCAGGTGGTCGGAGGCGATGTGACCGAGGTCCACGCTCGGGTGAATCGAGAAGACCTCGAGGATGCGTCGCTGAGGCTCGCCTCGTTCGGCGGCGACCGCGCTCATGCGCTCGACGAAGTCCTCGCCGTATGCCGCGATGCCGTCTCTCAGCATCGCGTTCATCTTCCGCAGCTCCTGCAGGTCGGAGTTGAGGTGGTCGATGAGGAAGGCGTTGAGCACCTTGCCGAGCAGGAAGGGCGCGCCGGGGTATCGACCGGGAGCCAGGCCGCTCTGTCCGTCGGAGTAGGGGTCGGAGCAACCGACGACGAAGAGTCGGTCGGCGCCGAGGTGGATGGCCGGCGAGAGCGGCGTGTTGAGGCGGAGCCCACCGTCGCAGTGCAGCGACGAGCCGATCGGGATCGGCGCGAAGATCAGCGGGATGGCCGCCGACGCGAGCACGTGGGCCGGTCCGATCCGCTGGCCGCGGATCCGCACCTGCGGCGTGAAGGGGGCCGGCAGCGGGAAGTCGCGCGTCGCGTCGACGAAGACGGTCGGCTGGCCGGTGGTGACCTTGGTCGCCGAGACGGTGAACGCCTTCAGGTGCCCTTGCCGGATGTTTCGCGCGAGTCGCCGCCAATCGACACTCTCGCCGACCAGCTTCACGAGCGGGGTCGCGTCGAAGATGCCGGTCGCCCGCCGGCCACCGAGCAGGACCCGGCGCAGCGCGACCGCCTGCCGAACGCCGAAGGTGAGCACGTCCGCGAGCTGGAGCTCGGCCCACATGGTCTCGAGTTGCACGACGCCGCGACCGAGGTCGTCGACGGTCGACGCCATGAAGGCGCCGTTGACCGCGCCGACGCTGGTGCCGCTGATGATGTCGATCACCGGGGCGCGGCCCACGCGCTTCACGATGTCGCCGAAGGCGTAGCTGAGGACGCCGACTTCGTAGGCTCCGCGCGATCCACCGCCGGAGAGGACGAGCCCGAGAGGACCGGTCACGCGTTCGGTCCGCCGAGCACACCCCGAGCCGCCTTGGCATCTCGGGTCGACAGGAAGCGGGTGCGAAGCGCGTCGCTCCGGATGGCCTCGGCCTTGGCCTGGACGACCGCCTCCGCGAGCTCCCGTGCGTCGCTCGCGCCCTCGTCGTCGCCCGCCGCCCCGAGGGTGTCGGCGACGAGGAGCCAGAGCCGCTCGGCGCGTTCGACGGTCGCGCCCTCGCGCAGCCGGATCGCGACTTCACGAGCCACGCTGGGCGCGTCCTCGTCGCCGCTGGCGCTCTTGATGGCGGCGAGCCTCGCCAGGGCGTGGAGCTCGAAGCCGACCAGGCCCTCACGCCGCGCGGCCTCGATGGTCGACCGCGCCGCCTCTGCCGCACGCGGCAGGCGTCCCCGGGCGTGCTCGAGCTGTGCTCGAACCAGCCGCTCGCGGGCGATCTCGTAGTTGCTCCCGAGCCGCGACGCGATCCGTCGCGCCTGGTCGAGGGGCACCGCGGCCGCGGCCGGATCCTCGCCCTTCTCGAGCATCATCTCGGCGATCGCCGAGAGCGCGTCACAGCGACCCGCGCGGTCGTCCACGGCCTCGAAGACGTCGAGCGCCCGCTGCACGAACGCGAGCCCCGACGCCGGATCGCCGAGCGTGTCGTAGAGCTGACCGACGTTGCTGAGCTTTCGACCGAGCCGGAGCCGGTCCCCGGTCTCGCGGTCGATGTGGATGGACGCGCGGAACACGGTGATGGCGTCTTCGTAGAGGCCGTTCGCCGTGAGCGCGACGCCGAGGGAGCTGAGCGCGAAGGCCTCGCTCCGCCGGATGCCCAGCCGGCGGAAGATCACGATGGCCTCGGTGTAGGCCTCGAAGGCCTCCTCGGCGCGTCCGGCGCGACGCAGGAGGATGCCCTTCTGGATGAGCACGTGCGCTCGCTGGTCGAGCAGGTCGCGGCTGTTGCCCGCGCGGTCGAGCGCCTCTTCGCAGAACTCGAGGGCCGCCTCCGGGTCGCCCTGGTTCCGCGCCAGCTCGGCCTGCAGCCGAAGCGCGTCCAGCTCGAGCGCGCGGTCGCCGCTCGCGAGCGCCGCCTGAGCCGCCTCGGGCAAGACCTCGGCGACCGCCTCGTAGCGTGCGGCGTCCAGCTCGTAGCGCGCGAGCCGAAGGAGCGCCGTCGCACGGCGACGGGGGCCACCGTGGCGGCGCGCGATGCCCTTCATGGCCTCGAGCTCGATCGCCTGCTCGTTGGGCCGACCGAGGAAGCGCAGGATCTGCTCGCGCCCCGCGTGGGCGCGGAAGCGAGCCTCGTGGTCGTCCGGCGAGAGCAGCTGCAGCCCGCGGCCGAAGAAGCGCAGCGCCTCCCGGTTCGAGTAGACCGCACGCGCCGCGTCGGCCGCCTCGAGGTAGGCCCGGGCCGCGGAGGCACGCTCGCCCGCCTGCTCGAGGTGCCGCGCGATCCGACCCGGAGCCGCCGGACGATCGCCGTCGCGCAGGTGCTGGGCAATCCGCCGGTGCATGCGGATCCGATCGTCGATGTCTGCGCCTTCGTAGGCGACCTGCCGCACGACGGCGCTCGAGAAGTCGAGCACGCCACCCGAGCGCTCGTGGACCAGCCCACGACCGACCAGACCCTGGACCGCGTCGCCGAGCTCGATGCCTGCGAGCTGACTGAGCTCACCCTCGCGGAGTCCGCGGCCGGCCACCGAGAGCCAGCGGATCGCGAGGCGCTCGGTCTCGTCGAGCTCGTCGAGGCGCGCGGCGACCACGCCCTCGAGGGTGGTCGGCAGCTGGATGGGCACGCCCGGCCGACGGAGCACGCGGCGCTCGTCCCCGCGGTCGGCGACCTCGACCGCGCCGCGCTCGATGAGGGCGTCGACCAGCTCGTTCACGAAGAAGGGGTTGCCGCTGGCGCGGGTCATGATCGCCTGCACCACGTCGTCGGGCACCGAGGCGTCGAAGTGCTGCTCGATGAGCTGGCGGGTGCCCTCGTCATCGAGGCTCTCGATCTCGATCTGCGGCATGCCGCGCATGAGCGGCTCGAGGCGGGTCTCCGGGCGAGTGCTCATGAGCACCAGACAAGGCGTGTCGTAGCCGCGTTGCCGCATGCCGCCGAGCAGCTCGAGGCTGGGCGTGTCGCCCCATTGCATGTTGTCGATCCAGATCACGACCGGGCGCTTGCGGGTGAGCCCCGCGATCAGCAGCTCGAGGCCGCGGGTGACCGTCCGCAGGTCGCCTTCGCCGCCCTCGTGCGTCACGCCGACCAGCGGTGAGAGCGCCTCGTAGGCGGCGCGGGAGGCCTCCGCGGGGAGGTGCGCCTGCAGGAGCTTCTCGAGGGCTTCGCCTGCCTCGGCCGGCGAGGCCTCGTCACTGATGTCGGCGGCGTCGCGCACCAGGTCGGCGACCGCCGCGAAGGGCACGTCCGAGGAGCCGAAGGTGCACTCCGTTCGGAGGATCCGTGGCTCCGGGTCGTCGAGGGTCCCGAGCGCGGCACCGAGCAGCGAGGTCTTGCCCACGCCCAGCTCGCCGGTGAAGACCGCGAAGATGGTCTTCTTGGTCGCGACCGCGTCCTCGTAGAGCTCGCGAATGGTCCGGACCTCGTCGTCGCGACCGACGAGCGGGAGGTCGCCGACGGGCATTTCGGCCTGCCGCTCCTCGCGGGTCCGAGCGCTTCGGAGCGCCCACGCGGTCAGCACCTGCGGTGCGCTGCCCGCTTCCGTGCGGACGTCGACCTCGCGCGACTCGGCGTCGAAGGCGTAGTCGCGACGCGCGAGCCGGTAGACCTCGCCGGCCACCAGCACCTCGCCCTGCTTGCCCACGTCGGCCAGACCTTCGGCGACCTCGATGACCGCGCCGATCGGCGAGTAGCGCAGCAGCCGCCCGCTGGCGTCGCGGACGGTGGAGACGGTGCCGCGGCTCAACCCGAGCGAGGCGGAGATCGGCGTGAGCAGGTCGGCGCTGAGGCCAGCGAGCGCCTCGATGGTGTCGGTCGCGATGCGCACCGCCTCGAGGGGGTCGTTCACCGAGGCCTTGCCGAGACCGACGATGAAACGGAAGCGGCCCTTGCCCGGGCCGTCCGGCCAGGAGAGGACGGCGTCGGTCTTGTAGGCGATGTCGGCGAGGACCTTCGCGACCTCGGCGCCCGCGTCGATGCTGGCGTCCGTGCGGGACGCGTCCTCCCGAAAGCGACCGGCCACGACGACCACGAGCCGGCGCTCGCGCAACTCGCCGGTCCCGGAGCGTGAGTGAACGGTCTGGCCGTTGGTGAACGCGCGGGCGCGGCGGAGCCCCTCGGGGCTGGTCTGCTCGCGCGGCGCGACCTCGTCGATGAAGTGCTCGAGCGCCTCGGCGTCCCAGACCTGCTCCTCGTTGTGGAGGTACTGGGCCAGCGCCCCCGCCAGCGAACGCGCGGTCTGGTAACGCTCCTCGCGGTCGGCGGAGGTCGCGCGGCGGACGATGCGGTCGAGCTGCTTCGGGATGGTGGGGTCGACCTCGCTCGGCAGCGTGCGCTGAGCACCGCGGACGGCCTCGAGCACGTCGAGGCCCTGGCGGCCGGGGTACATGGCTCGGCCCATGAGGAGCTCGGCGAAGAGCACGCCGAGGGAGTAGACGTCGGACCGGTTGTCGACCTTCTCGCCCCGGGCCTGCTCCGGCGACATGTAGGCGAACTTGCCTTTGATGACCCCGGTCTCCTCGGAGACCATGCGCGCCTTGGCGATCCCGAAGTCCGCGACCTTCACCACGCCCTCGTAGGTGAGCAAGACGTTCTGCGGGCTCACGTCCCGGTGGACGATCTCCATCGGGACCCCGGAGGCGTCCTTGCGCTTGTGGGCGTAGTCGAGACCCTTGGCGACCTCCATCACGAGGTAGGCCGCGAGGCCGAAGGGGATCTTGACGTTCTGCCGGCGCCCCGCCGAGACCAGCCGACCGAGGTCGAGCCCGTCGACCAGCTCCATCGCCAGGAGGAACTCTCCGCTCGACTGCTCGAAGGCGTAGACCTGGACGATGTTCGGGTGGTTGAGGCGCATCGCGACCTTCGCCTCGTCGACGAACATCGTGATGAACTTGCTGCTCCGAGCGAAGCTCGGGAGCACGCGCTTCAGGACGAGGAGCTTCTCGATCCCTTCGGCGCCGGTGGACTTGGCGAGGAAGACCTCGGCCATGCCGCCGGCACCGATCCGCCGCAGGATGCGGTATCGGCCGAGTTGCTCTGGCAGGTCCTTCGCCACGGGCGCGAATGATGCCAGGAACGTGGCGTTCCTGCGACATCGGAGGGTCCACCGATGTCAGTTCTGGATACTCACCCGCTGCTGGAGGTTCAGGGCCACCGCCTCGAGGATGTCGTCCTTGGTGGCGGGCTTCGAAAGCACCCGATTCGGGACGGTGTCCAGGAACGCCCGGACCGGCTCGGTGAAGACTCCCCCCGTGAGGAAGACGATCCGCGAGAGCAGCCCCGGGCGCAGGATCCGCACCCGCTCGTAGACCTCCACACCGTTCATCCCCGGCATCATCAAGTCACAGAGGATGAGGTCGAAATCGACCTCGGGGTCGGCAAGGGTGCTCAGCGCCCCTTCCGGCCCCACCCAGACGACCTGATGGGGTCGCAGCATCCGTTGGTATGCGCGACAGATCGACTCCTCGTCGTCGATCAGCAGAATCCGGTACAGCCCTGGGCTGGGGGTCGACGCTCGGCTGGGCGGACGTCTCGTCAAGCGCAAGCCCGTGTCCTGGGGAATTCGAAGGGTGACGCGCGCTCCGCCTTCCGCACGGTTGGCCAGCTCGAGCGCCCCTTGGTGGGCCCGAACGATGTCCCGGGCGACCGCCAATCCAAGCCCGGTTCCCTCGCCCCGGGCCTTGGTCGTGTAGAAAGGCTCGAAGGCGCGCTCGAGGGAGGCCGAAGTGAAACCGCTTCCCGAGTCCTCCACCGACAGACAGAGCTGCTCCCCGTCTCGCCAGGTGCGCAGGTAGACCTCTTGGGTGTTCGGGTCGCCGGTCTCCAGGGCCTGGCTCGCGTTCATGAGGAGGTTCGTCACGACCTGCGCGAGTCGGCCGGCCCGTCCGACGAAAGGCGGTAGATTCGGGTCGAGCTCGGTGTTCAGCCGAGCGCGAGCTTCGATGGTGCGGCGCGTGAGGGTCATCGCCCAGGTCGCGACCTCGGTCAGCGACACCTCTTGTGGGTTCTCGGCCGCCTCGGGCCCACGCGCATACGAGCCGAGCTGACGAACGATCGAGACGATTCGCTCGGTTCCCATCGCGCAGTCCCGGAGAATTCGGTCGAGCTGATCGTGCGCCACCGGAACGGTGAGCCGGTCCAGGAGGTCGCGCAGCTCGGGGACCGTCGATGCGAGACTCTCGAGCTCCTCCAGGATGGCTCGGTAGGCAGAGCTCTGTTCCCGGAGGACCGTGAGGTTCGCGGAGATGAACGCGATGGGGTTGTTGATCTCGTGAGCGACGCTCGTCGCCAAGCTACCCAGGCTCGCGAGTCGATCCTGGTGAGCCAGCTTCTCCCGCATCAGATGGTGAGCCTTTCGCTCCACGGCGTAGCGAATCGAACGTTCGATCCCCTCGGGGCTGAGCTGACCCTTGACCAGATAGTCCTGGGCACCGGACTGGAGCGAGCGACGGGCGGTCTCCCGATCGTCGTGCACGGTGAGCACGATGAACGGCAACTGAGGGTACTCGGGCACCAGCTCGAGGCCTTCCCCATCCGGAAGACGCATGTCGACGATCACGCAGTCGGGCGTGTGCTGGGCCAGCAAGGTCCTGGCTTCCGCGATCGTCTCCGCCTCTCCGAGGCAGGTGACCAATGCGGTCTTGCTCGCCGCTCGTCGGAAGTCCTTCCGATCGACGAGCTCGTCATCGATGATGACGACCCGCCACTGGGCTGTCCCGCTTTCCCCCATTTCCCCCCCACACTCGTCAAGGCAAGCTGACGACCTCGTTGTACTTGGCGAGAAGGTCGGCGATGCCCTCGTAGATCGCGGGATCGGTCCCCTTCACCACGTACCCTGCAGGGTGGAGCCGGTAGGCCTCGCGCTTGTCGTCGTCCGTGTCGCTGGTGGAGACCACGAAGACGATCGTGTGCGCGAGCTCGGGGTCCGAACGAAGGGCCTCGAGGCACTCGAAGCCGTTCATTCGCGGCATGTTCAAATCGAGGGTGACGATCACCGGCCCCTCCACCGGGTCGTATCCGCCAGTGCCCCGGAGCATGTGCAACGCCTCTTCGCCATCGACCGCACGCTGCAGCACGAAGTCCACCCCTCGCCGCCGAAGCCCTCGTGCTATGGCCTTGGCGTCGACGTCGTCGTCGTCCACGATCAAAACCTGAGCAAGCTGCATGCCCATAGAATGCCGCATTGTCAGGGCTGGGACATCCCCAAAAGGGATCGCCCGAATTTGGGGGAATCTCAGTTGTTCCGGAACGGTGCGCTGATGAACTCGCGGACGCGACGCGGCCACACGATACGAAAGAGCGTGCCCCGGCCCTGTCGCACAGGGCTCTCGAGCTCCAGCGAGCCGCCCACCGCCGTCACCGTTCTTCGAGCGATCGCGAGCCCCAGCCCCGAGCTCTCCATTCGGTCCTTCGGGACCAGCGTCTGGAAGAGCTGGAACACCCGCTCCTGATACTTGGGGGCGATCCCAGGCCCGTCGTCCTCCACCTCCAACACGACATGGTGGGGATGGGAGTCGTCGACTCGCAAGACCACCTCTCCCTCGTCACGGTCGTGGTGCTTGACCGAGTTGATCACGAGGTTCGCCAAGATGCGGTCCAACGGAGCCCGGATGGTCTCGATCACCGGCAAGTCGCCCTCTGCCCGAATCACGAAGCCGCTGATGTCGCGTCCCGTCGATTGCTCCGAGACCTCGTGCTCCACGACCAGGTCGAGCACGTTTCGGAGATCGACGGGTTCGAGCTGGTCGCTCGTTCGGCCCGCCCTGCTGAACTCGAGCAGACCGGCGAGCAGGCCGTCCATTCGGCCCACTCGCTGCCGGAGAGTCACGAGATTGTCGAGGTTCTCCCCCTCGAGAGTCGGTCCGAGATCCTCCTCCAGCCAGGTCGCGAGCTGACTGACTGCACGAAGGGGCGAGCGAAGATCGTGGGAGGCGGTGAACACGAACTGTTCGAGGATCTCCCGACTGGCTTTCAGACTCTCCACCAACCGGGTGTGCTCCGAGACATCCTGGATCGAAGCCACCCAACCGCCCGACGACATCCGCACGACCCGAGCCAGATAGTCGAGCTCGACTCCATTGCGGTCTCGAAGGCGAAAGCGATGGGAGACCAAGCGGGTGACCTCGCCGAGCTCGTCCAGCACCGAGTCGAGCTGTTCGAGGACGTCGCGCTCCCAGCTCTCGAGGCCGTCTCCGGTCGCGCTCGACCCCACGGTCGTGCCCCCCACGGAAACCAGCTTCCGTTGCTCGTCGAGCTCGAAGATGACGTCCGGAAGCGCGGCGAGAATGGCTTCGTTCCGGCTCAGCTCGTCGCGCACCTTCTCCTCGGTCGCCTTCCGTTGCTCGACCTCCGCTTGCAGCGCCGACGGTGACGGGATCGAGAGCGCGAGCGGCATCTTGCGGAAGAGCATGATCGCGGTGGCGATCGAGACCAGCGCGGTCGCTGCCTTGAGGATCCCCTCCATCCGGTAGAACGGATGCCAGATGGTGATCGCCCCCATGAGGTGGGTGACCCCGCAGAGCATGATGAAAGCGACGAAGAGCCAGACCACGCTGCGAAGCTCGATGTCCCCCCGGCGCTTGAGCAAGATCGCCAGGAACGCCGGGATCGTCATGTATGCCGCGAAGACGCCCATGTCCGAGAGCAGGTGGAGCCAGACCAGGTCTGGCTCCCAGAAGTAGCAATGCCCATGGGGCATGTAGCTCTCGCTGAAGAGACGCTCGAACATTCACGCAGCTTCGTCGACGGTAGACAGTGGGTCAATCTGCCCCACTGGAATCGTTCAAGTCACACCCTTTGGGAGCAGTGGACGTCGGCGTTGGATGTTCTAGACTCGTCCCAGGATGGTGAAGGCCGAGGCAACGGGACCGGTGCTGGTCCACGACACCGTGTTCCACCGGGTGGAGCGGCACGATGGCTTCCTGAAGATGGTGCGTTCGGCCGAGCCCTACCCCGATCTGGCCGCCATCGACTCGGAGTACGGCGCACTCGTGGCGGCGCTCAGCCCCTACGAGGACCAGCAGGTCGGACTGCTCGTCGACCTGAGAGACGCCAGGGGGCGCAACGACCCGGGCTTCGAAGAGACCCAAGGTCGATGGCGAAAGAGGTGCCTCCAAGGGCACGAGCCGCTGGTCGTCCTGGTCAAGAGCGCGCTCGGGCGGATGCACGTCGAGCGGCACATGAAGGTCGACGGGCTGCACGCCCTGGTGACCACGGACGTCACCGAAGCCCTTCAGGTCGTGGGCCAGCGGATCAGCGGCGTCGTCCGTCAGGACTTGCCGTAGACCGGCACGATCGCGCCGCGGCTGACGGCGTTGGTGGGTGAGGCCAGGAAGGCGATCGTCGCGGCCACGTCGGTGACGGTCGGCCAGGCGTCGTGGTCGGCGTCGGGCATGGCAGACCGATTCGCGGGGGTGTCCATGATCGACGGCGCGATGGCGTTGACCCAGATGCCCTGGTCCGCGAGCTCCTCGGAGAGCCCGGTGGTCAGCGCGGCCACGGCGGCCTTGGTCGCCGCGTAGGTCACCACGTTCGCCGAGGGGACCAGCGCGGGCTTGGCCGCGACGTTCACGATGCGGCCGCCGTGGCTCATGCGGCGCACGGCGGCCCGCGAGCAGAGCCAGGCGGTCCGGAGGTTCATGCCGACCATGCGATCGAGGTCGGCGACGCTCGCCTCGGCCAGCGGTCCGAACACGAAGCCGCCCGCGAGGTGGATGCTGCCCCAGAGGGGTCCCTCGACGCCGTCGTAGAACGCGTCGACGGCGCTCTCGTCGGTGAGGTCGATGCCGGTCTCGACCCGGGCCCCCTTCTCGATGAACGCGGCGAGCCGCTCGCGATCCTGCTCGCCGAAGGCCGGCACGTGGAGCCTGGCGCCGCGGCTGGCGAGCGCTTCGCACACCGCGACGCCGAGCGCGCCGCCGCCGCCGGTGATCACCACGTGGAGATCCTGGAAGTCGGTCATGAGCGGGAGCCTCCGCCGGACCGGTCGGGCCGTCAACCGGTGGCGCGGAGGCCGGGCTTCTCTCCGGCCGGGAGCTCTTTGATGTAGACGTCGTGCTTGCTGTACGGGATCTCGAGGCCCGCTTCCTCGAACGCCTTGTAGATCTTCGTGTGGAGGATGTGCAGCACGAGCTCACGCATCTCGGCGTCGGTGACCCAGACGTAGAGCGTGTGGGTCAGGCCCGAGGCGCCGAAGGCCTGGAAGCGCACCACGGGCGAAGGCTTCTTCATCAGGTGCGGCACCCCCTCCGGCACCTTCTGGAGCACCTTGTGGACCTTGTCGATGTCCGAGCCGTAGGCCGCATCGACCGTCACGCCGACCCGCTGCGCGGTCGAGGGGCCACCGGCCTCGTTGACGATCATCGACGCGCCGATGACCGCGTTGGGGACCGTGATCTCGATGTCGTCGCGAGTCAGCAAGCGGGTGGATCGGATGCCGATCGAGGTGACCCGACCGCGCATGCCGCCGTCGAGGACGATGTAGTCGCCGATCTTGTAGGGCGCGTCGGCGACGATGAAGATGCCGCTGAAGAAGTTGGCCAGCGTGTCCTTGGCGGCGAAACCGACCGCGATACCGACGATACCAGCGGAGGCCAGCCAGGCGGTCAGGTCGATGTTCCACGCGAGGAAGCAGAAGTAGACCGCCAAGCCCACGACCAGCAGCTTGCCGATCATGTCGAAGACCGGGAGCGTCCTCGGCTGGATGAGGTCCTTGTCCTTCGCCTTCGCGCTCAGGGCATGGAGCACCAGGGTGACGACTTTGAGCCCGGCCCGGGCCCAGATGATGATCGCCAGGGTCTTCAGGAACGAGATGCCGTAGTGGTGGACCCGGTCGGAGAGCGGCAGCCGTAGCACCGCGACGCCGGTGCCCCAGAGCACCGTGCTGATGACCAGCGGCGAGTGGATGTGCTCGATGATCTTGTCGTCGAGGTCCGTCTCGGTCTTGCGCACGAGCGCGCCGAGGGTGCGTTCCACGACGAACGCCACGATGTAGGCTCCGATGATGGAGCCGACGACGATCAGCCCGGCGAGGGCGTACGTGTTCCCGATCAGCTGACGGAGCTGTTCCATCGCGATCGAAGGCTATGCAAAGCCCGCCGTGGGCCACAGAAAGCGACAGAACGCTAGGGGATGGCGGCCTTGGCGGTGTCGCGCCGGGGCTGGGCTGCTCGGAGCAGGATCGCCACGGCCGCGGTGACGCCGGCGTGGGCATAGATGATGGTCGCGACGTGCCCACTCGGCGGGCGGGCGAAGCTCACCATGGTGAGCACCAGGGCGGCCCAGCCGACGACGTAGAAGGTCGACCGGGCGACCACGACCCGGGCCATGTCGTCGTCCGAGAGGAGCAGGCCGCCGGCGCGAATGGCCTTGATGCCCGCGCTCATGCTCAGGCCGGCCACGATCATCGAGATCAGCGCGGTGGTGCCGTCGCCGCCGAGCGGCTGGGCCTGCATGGCGAGCACCGAGAGGATCACGGGGGCGAGGGTCGCCGGGAAGCTGAGGACCCCGTAGGCGATGCTCACGACACTCGCGACCCGGCCGATGCCTCCCGCTCCCTTGCCGAAGGCGCGTCCGAAGCCCTTCTGGATCACGCTCCCACTCGGCTCCTGCTCCTCGGGCGCGAATCGATCGTCGCGGCGCGACTGCCACAGATCGAAGAGGAGGAGCGCTACGCCGAGAGCGACGGCCAGGCACAGGAGCGCGAAGGACACCCGGACCTCGTACTACACCCCCAAGGCCGGGGCCACCTGCGGGTCAGCCGGGCTCGCGGAGCGAGGCGACGATCTCGGCGAGCCCTTGGGCCAGCGGGACCTCGGCGCAGAGGCCGAAGCGCTCCTTCAGCTGATCGACCACGGCCACCGAGCGGCGAATCTCACCGGCGCGGGCCGGCCCCTTGTTCACCGCCAGGTCCACCTCGGACACCTCGAGCACGGTCCTGGCGAGGGTCTCGATGGAGGTGCCCTGGCCGGTGCCGACGTTCGTCGGCGGAGTGCTCTCGGGGGTGTCGAGGCAGGCGACGATGGCGTTCACCACGTCGCCCACGTAGACGAAGTCGCGGGTCTGGCCACCGTCGCCGTAGATCCCGAGCGGCTGCCCACGGGACGCGCGGTTCGTGAAGATCGAGATCACGCCCGAGTAGGGGCTGGAGGGATCCTGCCGAGGCCCGTAGACGTTGAAGAAGCGCAGGACGCTGGTGGGGACGCCGTGGACCTCGGCGTACATTCGCATGAAGTGCTCGCCGGTCAGCTTGTCGACCCCGTAGGGCGAGAGCGGGGCGAGCGGCGCCCCCTCGGGCGTCGGGACCGTCGCGACGTCGCCGTAAACCGCGGCGGAGCTGGCGAAGACCACCTTCTTCGCGGCGCGGCGCCGCGCGTACTCGAGCACCTGGACGGTGCCGCGCACGTTCGTGCGGACGTCGGCGAGCGGCTCGTCCATCGAGCGCACGACCGAGACCAGCGCCGCGAGGTGGACGACACCGTCGACGGTGATGCCCAACGCCTCGGCCGCTGCCATGGGCGCGAAGAGCCCCTCGGTGATGTCGGCCTGGATCCGATGCAGCTTCGGGTTCGCCAGGTGCTCGCCCAGGTTCGCCCACTTCCCGGTAGAGAGGTCGTCGAGCACCCACACCTCGTCACCGCGCTCGAGGAGGCGATCGACGACGTGCGAGCCGATGAATCCGGCACCGCCGGTAACGAGGACGTTCACGACGGGGGCTTAACGCACGAGCCGACCGCTCACAATCCGGGAGCCGCGCTCATTCCGCTGGCTCCTCGTGGACCGCAGGTTGGGCGATGGCGCCGGTGGTGGGGCGAGCGCTCAGGAAGCGAATCGCGAGCGGCACACGGCGAAGCTGGTCGCGCACCAGGGCCAGGCGAACGAGGAAGACGAGCGCGGCTCCGCGGCCGATGGCGGAGTAGAGGAAGACGTCGCGGTAGATCGCACCGTCCACGAGCGCCCATCCGCCGAGGAGCGAGCCGGCGACCTGGGTCAGGCCCGCGAGGCTGCTGGCGAGCGCGAAGAACTCGACCGGGGCCTCTTCGGGCGCGTCGCCCATGAGCAGCTCGAGGCTGGTCAGGTCGTAGCCGGCCCAGGCGATGCCGCCGAGGACCTGCGCGGCGACCAGTGTGGGGATGTCCGTGGCGACCAACCAGACCAAGGGCACGAGGGCGACGCCGACACCGGCGACCGCGAGCGACGCCAAGGGTGAGAGCACGCCACGAGCCTTTCGCCAGAGCGGAAAGGCGAGGCCCTTCGCGAGCAGCGACGCGCTCGAGAGCAGAGCGTACTCGGAGAGGTCCAGCCCGAGCTCGTCGAGCATGTAGGGAGTGAAGAAGGGGATGGCGAGCTGAGCGCCGAAGAGGAGCGCGGCCATGTAGAGGGCGACACGCCAGCGGCCCGCGCGTACGACGGCGCCGAGTCGCGCCGGTGGACGCGGCGGGCTGTGGAAGCCGTGCTGACGAGCGAGCGCGAAGGCGCTGACGGCGCGGGCCACCAGGGCGACGACGTGGAGAATGGCGAAGCCGCGGAGGGTGGATCCGAGCTGCTCGAGCTCCAGGAAGAACCCGGCGGAGAGGAACGCGAAGAGGAGCCCGGCATGGGTGAGGAGGTTGCGCCGCGCGAAGAAGGTCGCGCGCAGCGGCCCCGGCACCAGGCGGGCCATCCACGCGTTCCAAGCCGGCGCGATGGCGGCGTTGCTGGTCCAGTAGACGACCTTCACCGCCAGCAGGACCCCGAGGCTCCGGAAGCCGGTCAGCGCGATCGCGAGAAAGCCGAGATGGGCCAACGCCTGCAGACTCGCCCCGAGCACGACGACCCGCTTCTCGCCGCCGAGCCATCGCACCAGCCGCGGCGTGCCGAGCTGGGCGAGCGACCCGACCAGGATCGGTACGGTCGCGAGGAGCGAGAGGGCGACGTCCCGGAAGCCGAGCTCGACGGCGAGCGCACCGAGGTAGCTCTCGCACGCGCCGAGCATGAGGGCGTGGAAGACCCCATCGACGATCGACCAGCGAAGCGCGCGGCGTCGGACGGCAGGGTCAGGCCGGCCAGCGACGGATGGGGTAGCTCGACTCACGGCAGAAAGAGGGCGGCAGGGTGAGCGACGCCTGGCGTTCCGCCAAGCCGACGGGCTCGGGTATCGTGCGCCCGTGGGGGTCTTCCGCTTCTTCGCGCAGCTCGCGATCTGCTCCTGGTACGGACTCCGGTACCTCGCAGGGCGGATCCGGCTGATCTTCGTGCGGGATCCCGAGGCCAAGCGCGCTCGGCTCGCACACTTGCGGGGTCGCACGGCGCGGCTCGCGATGACCCGGCTCGGGGCGACCTTCATCAAGCTCGGGCAGGTGATGAGCACCCGGCGCGACATCTTCGAGCCCGAGATGATCGCGGAGCTGCGGCAGCTCCAGGACGAGCTGCCGGCGTTCGGGGAAGCCGCGGTGCGGGCGATCGTTCGCGAGGAGCTGGACCAGGAGCTCGACGAGGCCTTCGACTCCTTCGACCCGGTGCCGATCGCGGCGGCGAGCGTGGCCCAGGTCCACCGAGCAACGCTCGGTGGGCGGGAGCTGGCGGTGAAGATCCTCCGGCCCGACGTGCGCGCGAACGTGATGCGCGACGCCGTGCTGCTCCGGGCCGGCGCGCGGATGGGCTCATGGCACCCGAAGCTGAAGCTCTCCGACCCGGTGGGTCACCTCGAGCACTTCATCCAGGGGATCCTCGATCAGACCGACCTGCGGCTCGAGGCCGAGAACAACCGGCAGTTCCGGGAGAACTTCGCCGAGCTCGAGTGGATCGTCTTCCCCGAGCTGGTCGACGAGCTCTGCTCGGAGCGCGTGCTCACCATGGACTACATCCCCGGCGAGAAGGTCGACGAGCTTCCCGAGGGCGACCACTCCCTGCTCGCCGACCGACTGGCGCACTGCTTCCTGAAGATGTGCTTCGAGGACGGCTTCCTCCACGCGGACCTGCACCCGGGGAACTTCTCGGTGCTGCCCGACTCGCACGTCGGGGTCTACGACCTCGGGCTCGCCAAGCGTTTGCCCGACGACCTGCTCGAGGAGTTCATCGACTTCTCCAAGTGCATGGCGATGGGCACCGCGGCCGACATGACCGAGCACATGCAGCGCTTCCACACCTACATGGACGGGGTCGACTGGGAGACGATGGAGAAGGACATGGCCTCGCTGGTCGGCAAGTTCCGCGGCCAGACCAAGGGCGAGCTCGAGATGGGCGCCATGTTCGACGAGATGTTCGCCCTCGGCCGCAAGTACCGGGTCCGCCCGCGCACCGAGCTCACGCTGATCCTGGTGGGCATGATCACCGCCGAGGGCGTGGGGAAGATGCTCGACCCGGACGTCGACACCTTCGCGCAGGTCGCGCAGTTCATCACACCGATCGTCGCCCAGCGAGCGATGGCCCGCGCCTCGGCGAGCTGAGCGCTCAACGAAAGCGGAGCCACTGGACCGCGTGGTACGCGGCGAGCACCGGACAGACCAACGCCGCGGCCGCCGCCAAGACCATCACGTAGCCGTCGCTCCACAGCACCCAGGTGAGCCCGACCGACACAACGGTGAGGAGCGCGCCCACGAGCGCGAAGGACGCGTGGTAGCCCGGGTCGTTGGCGGCGGCGCGAGCGTCGAGCGCCCGTCGCTCCTTCGCCACGGCCTCGGCGAACCCACCCGCCGCGCGAATGTCGGCGAGCTCCTCGCCGACCGGCTTGAAGCCCGCCCGCCGGCGGAGCGGCAGGAGCAGCACGGCCCAGACCAGCACGCAGCCGAGCAGGACGAACACGTACGCGAGCAGGGTGAGCAAGGCCGCGGGCTCGGCGTCGTCGGGGATCAGCGCGGCGACGGGGCGACCGAGTGCGTAGGTCCCGAGAAATGCCAGAGGCAGTGTTCCGACGGCGACGAGCTGATAGGCACGCCGAGGGATCGAGGGCTGCGGGTGCGGATCGGTCACGACAAATCGGCGAGGAACTCGTCGAAGCTCTCGTAGGCGACCTCGAACTCCCCCGAGGTGTAGAGCGCATAGACCCGCGGCGAGCTCTCCGTCGGGTCGATGCCGATCCACTGTTGCTCGTCCGGGATCCCATCGTGGAGCCGGCCCGAGATGGGCACGAAGGTGCGGGCTTCGCCCCGCTCACCATCCCAGTGCTCTTCGTAGTAGTTGCCGAGCACCGCGTCGGTGGTGAAGTCGACGCCGCAGTCCAGCTGCTCACAGCGCTTGTCCTGGTACCCCCAGTAGGTGCCCTCGGCGAAGAAGCGCCGAACGGGTTCGGGGAGCGTCACGTCGTGGGCCTCCTCGATCACCGTCTCGATCCCTGGGATGGGCGCGTACTCGTAGCCCTGCTCGACCCGTGGGTTGGCGAGCTCGTCGAGCGCGTACTCGGGCGGCGTGCCGAGCGTTTCGTAGGTGTCGACCACCTCCAGCTCGCCATCGGAGCCGACCATGCCCTGGCGGATCTCCACGCGCCCGTCGACCGCCCTGGCCTTCCAGAACTCGTTCCCTCGTACCAAGTAGCGAATCATCGACCCTCCGGCGCTCGACTCTACCTCGCCGCGCTCGAAGGGTGGATCACTTGGTGGTCATGGCCCGCCCGACCGATGCCCCTCCGATTGGGGGAAAGCGAGAGGCGCCCCCCACGACATGGGCCCCGAAGCGTCGATATTCAGTGCACGCTGAAAGCGTTAGTCTGGAGAGGTGAGCGAGGACCGTCGCCGAGCCCAACGACTCGCGAGCTCCGCACGTTGTTTCTGGAAGCTCGAGGGGGACGACTTCCTGCAGCTCGATCGTGTCAGCGACGTGAGCGACACGGGGGCGTTCATCCTCTCGGACGCGATTCCGGACGAGGGCGCGGTCATCGTGTTCGAGCTCCACGACGAGGTGGGCGTCACGATCGCGAAGGGGTCCGCGCGAGTGGCCCGCCTCACGCCGAAGGGCATGGGCGTCGCGTTCATCGGCGTCGAGATCGACGCGAGGCGGGTGTCGATGACGATGCCCGCGGCCCTCCCGCCGCCACCATCGCGACGCTCGCTGCCGGAGAAGCCTGCGGTCGTCACGAAGAACCCTGCGCCGAGCAAGGCGCCCACGCGGCCGACGAGCGACGCCAAGCGGGAGGCGCTGGTGCCCTCGATCGACCAGGTGATCATCGGCATCGACCTCGGCACCACCAACACCTGCGCCTCGTGGTGCAACGACGGCCGACCACAGATCATCCCCGGCCGCACGGGCGGCAACACCATCCCGTCGATGCTCAACTTCGACGAGGGCGGGCGCGTCCACATCGGACAGCGAGCCTCGGACCGCCAGATCCTCTTCCCCGAGCGCACGGTCTACGGCACCAAGCGGCTCATCGGTCGGACCTACACTCCGGCGCTCGCGGCGGAGTTCCAGGCGCACTTCGCGTACCCGCTCGCGGAAGCCGAAGGCCAGCGCTTCGGCGTGGACCTGGGCGACGAGGTGGTCAGCATGGACGCCATCGCGACGCGCATCCTGCGTGAGGTCCGGAGCACCGCCGAGGACTTCCTGGGCCTGGAGGTCCGGGCCGCGGTCATCACCGTCCCGGCGTACTTCAGCGAGGTGCAGCGCGAGGCCATCCGTCGCGCCGCGGACGAAGCCGAGCTCGCCGTGCATCGGCTGGTCAACGAGCCGACTGCCGCGGCCGTCGCCTACGGACATGCGCGCCACGAAGAAGCGCGGATCGCCGTGTGGGACTTCGGCGGCGGGACCTTCGACTTCTCGATCGTCGACATCCGAGACGAGCGCTTCGAGGTCGTCGCGACCGGCGGCGACAACTTCGTGGGCGGCACGGACTTCGACGACGCGCTGGCGTCGTTCATCCTCGAGCGCTTCATCGCGGTCGAAGGCCTCGAGGGGCTCGAGACCAGCCCCCAGCAGATCGCCCGGCTCCGAGAGGCCGCCGAGACCTGCAAGCGCGCGCTGACCGCGCGCACCGAGTACGACGTGCGGCTCACGGACTTCACCCGCGAGCCGAAGCGCGACCTCTTCGTCTCGGTCACCCGCGCCGAGTTCGCGGAGCTCACGGCGCCGCTGGTCCAGCGCACGCTCGCGGTGGCCAAGGGGATCATGCTCTCGGCTGGGATCCTGCCCTCGGAGGTCGACGACGTGGTGCTCGTCGGTGGGACCACGCGCATCCCCGCAGTACAAGCCGCGGTGGCCGAGCTCTTCCGCCGGCGGCCCAGCAAGCGCATCAACCCCGACGAGGCAGTCGCGCTGGGCGCCGCGATGCTCGCGGGCGAGATCGGTTCTCCCGACGCACCCACGCTGATCGACCTGCTCCCCATGACCGTTGGACACGCCGCGGACGGCCGACGCTTCGTGCCACTCGCCAAGCGCAACGTCCGCCTTCCCTTCGAGCGGGAGCTCAGCCTCGGCGGCGACCGTCGCGGCCTGGTCCAGGTCCCGCTCTTCCAGGGCGAGGCGCAGGACGTGTCGCGGAACGAGTACCTCTGCACGCTGGTCGCCCAGGACGAGCGCCTTCGCAACGGGGGCAAGGCGCGCATCCGTATCGCCTTCGACGAGACGTGCGTGATGGCGGTCGAGGCCGTCATCGAGGACACCGGGGAGACGGTGGAGGTGATGCTCGAGCGCGAACGGCCGCTGGCCGAAGTGCTCAGTGACCTGGGCTCCTACTCCGGCCCCGCGGTGCCGGACGATTGGCACCCGCCGAAGACCAAGATCGGTCGCTTCTTCCGGAAGCTCTTCGGGATCTTCAAGTCCAGCGGACAGTGGGGCTGACCCGCCTCACATGAGCAGGCCGGAGCTGTCCGGCGTGAGCATCGGCGGCAGCTCGGTCTCGCCGAGGCGCTGCCGGGCGTTCACCTCGATCATCCGGCTGATCGCGCTGAGCGGAAGCCCGTTGTAGTAGAGCGTGAACGGATCCTCGAGCACCCGGCCCGCCTCGGCGATGAGCGAGAACGCGGTGCAGACGAGCAGGTTCACCGGGATGGTCCACCAGCCCATCCGCTCCACCACTGCCAGCGGCAAGAGGAACGCGTAGAGCTCGACCAACCGGTTCGCGAGCAGGCCGTAGAGCGGCGGCATCGGGGTCTTCTTGATGCGCTCGCAGCCGCCCTGGATGCTCACCAGCTCACGCAGCGTCTCGTCCATCGACTGGAGCTGGAGGTCGCTCAGCTTCCCCAGCTTGCTCTGCGCGACGAGCTCCTCGAGCTGCCTGTCGAGGAGCGCGTGGGTGAGGTTCGACTCGCCCCGCAGCGACTCGACGTCGTCGCCGGCCACGAGGATCCGCCCGAGGAAGTCGTCGTCGTCGAAGGGATCTTGCTTCCGAAGGAGACGGCGAAGCGCATGCACGTAGGCCGTGTGTCGGTGCACCAGACGCCGACGCACGTGCGGGTCGTCGATGTACTTCGTGGCCTGCGACGCCCAGTGCCGCGACTGGTTGATCATCGCGCCCCAGAGCTTCCGCCCTTCCCACCACCGGTCGTAGGCCTGGTTCGTCCGGAAGCTGACGAAGATGCCGATGGCCGCACCCACGACCGAGAGCGGGAGGGTCGGGAGCTCGAGGAAGGTCAGCGACCAGACCTCGACCGACGCCGTGACCGCCAGCCCCGAGAGCAGGAAGAAGAGAGACCGCTTCCACTGCCAGAGGAAGACCACCCGAGTGAAGACGAACTGGCGTTTGGCCGGCAGCAGCACCGCGGCCGATTCTATCGGAGTTCGCGAGCCGCTGCGTGCAAACGCCGTCCGGTCGGCTATTCAGTGGCCGTGGGTCTCTGGAATCGCATCAAAGAGCTGGCGAGTCAGGTCAACCAGCTGGGACAAGCGCCACAGCCAGGCGCCAACCATCCCGACGCCTACATGTGGCGCTACGCCAAGGCGCCGCTCGACTCGCGAGTGACCCGGCTGATGTCCCTCGGCGCGATCCTAAACGAGGACAACCGCCTCCCGGTCAACGTGGTCGAGACGCGACAGTCGAGCGCCATCGCCGTTCCCTGGCTCGCGGAGGCTTGGAGCATTCACGACGCGACGACCGCCCGCCACCAGCTCGACGGCCTGCTCGAGCACGGGCACGGCCCCATCCTCGACGACGCGCAACGCCTCTGCCGGGATCCCGCCGCCCTCGAGACGATGGCGCGGCTCCACCCCGAGTGGCCACCCAGCGATCGCGAGGAGTTCGTCCGCTACGCCCCCGGGGCTCGAGCCGTGTTGGCGGAGATCGAGCTCATGCCAGCAGACGCGCCGCCCATCACCGCCAAGGCCTACGACCTCGGGCGCGCGGTGACCGTGGCCCGGATGGCGGTCGGTGCGGCGTACCTGCAGGAGGACGACGCCCTGCACGTGGCGTCCCGAGCCGGTCGCATCGCTCTGCAGCTCTTCGCCGGCTGGCCCGACTACGCCCGCAGCTACGTGCTCGGTCGCGCCATCTGGGGTGGCGACTCGCCCCACCTACGCAACCAGGGCGAAATCGCGAAGATGTTCCTCGACCACCCGGCCAGCCCCTGGCTGACCGCCGGCTGGCTCCGGGCCGACGAGCTCTGACCCGGCTCGTCACGGTCGTCACATTCGGCGGTGGCCGTTGAAAGCGACCGCGGGTCGCGCTACGTCGTGCGTCCGAATGGCGGGCGCACCGAATACCGGGGATCTGAACCGGGAGCAGTACGACGCCGTCGAACACGCGCAGGGGCCGATGCTGGTGCTGGCCGGTGCGGGCAGCGGCAAGACCCGCGTGATCACCCGGCGGATCGCCCGGCTGCTGGAGCGCGGGATCAACCCGCGGTCGATCCTCGCGGTGAGCTTCACCAACAAGGCCGCGGCCGAGATGCGCGAGCGCATGGCCAAGCTGGTCGGCGAGAAGGCCTCGGACGAGCTCTGGCTGTCGACCTTCCACTCGTTCGGCGTTCGCTTCCTCCGAGAGGAGAACGAGGCCCTCGGCTACGACGGCAAGTTCGTGATCTTCGATCAGGGCGACGTGCTCGGCCTGCTCCGGGAGATCCTCCGCCAGGGCCACGACCGGAGCCTGGACATCGGCGCCATCCTCTCGCGCATCTCGCTCTGGAAGAACGCCTTCCTCGCGCCCGAGGACGTGAAGCACAGCGACTTCGAATACGACGCGATCGCGCGTGAGGTGTACCCGGTCTACGAGGACCAGCTCCGCTCGATGCACGCGGTCGACTTCGACGACCTCGTCGTTCTGCCGGTGCGGATCCTCCGCGATCGTGAGGACATCCGGAAGAAGTGGCAGCAGCGCTTCCGGCACCTGCTGGTCGACGAGTTCCAGGACACGAACCGCTCGCAGCTCGAGCTGGTTCGCCGCCTCGCCAACGAGCTCAACAACGTCTGCGTGGTCGGCGACGACGACCAGTCCATCTACGGATGGCGCGGAGCGGACGTCGGCAACATCCTCGACTTCGAGCGCTACTTCCCGGGCGCGAAGGTGGTGAAGCTCGAGACCAACTACCGGAGTCGCAAGCCGATCCTCGACGTGGCGAACGCCGTCATCGCGCAGAGCCGCGCGAAGCGTCACGACAAGACGCTGCGCTCCGCGAAGGGGCCGGGCCCGAAGGTACGCATGGTCGCCCTGCCCGACGCGGCCCACGAGGCGAAGTTCCTGGTCAGCGAGATCCGCGCGCTCGCGAAGGGCACCGACGCGAGCCCGGACGGTCAGCCCATTCGCTTCGGCAACATGGCCGTGCTCTACCGCTCGAACCAGCAGGCGCGGATCCTCGAAGAGGAGCTACGCATCGGCGGCGTGCCCTACAAGCTCTTCGGCGGCACTCAGTTCTTCGACCGCAAAGAGGTCAAGGACGCCGTCGCCTACCTCCGGGTGTTGGTCAGTCCGCGCGACTCGCTCTCACTGCGGCGCGCGTTGGTGAACCCGAGCCGCGGCATCGGTCAGCAGACGATGGCCCGCGCACGCGCGCACGCGTCGCGGACCGGCGTGACCTTCGCCGCGGCGATGCGCCAACTGGACGAGCTCGACGTGCCCTCGCGAGCGAAGGCCTCGGCGGCACGCTTCTGGGACGCGGTCGACAAGGCGCGCGCCGGTCTGCGGGCCGACGGGAGCCTGGTGGAGATCACCCGGACCCTCCTCCGCGAGACCGGCTACATGGGCATGATCGAGAGCGACGACAGCAAGCACGGCGAGCGGCGGAAGGACAACCTCTCGTTCCTGCTCCGCGCCATCGAGCGCTACGAGAAGCGAAGCCGGGCCGAGCGCGTCACGCTCCCTCAGTTCCTGAACAGCCTCACGCTCCGCGCCGAAGAGGAGGAAGAGAGCGACCCTGGCAACAGGGTCACGCTCTCCTCGCTTCACTCCTCGAAGGGCCTCGAGTTCGACGTCGTTTTTCTGATCGGCTGCGTGGAAGGTCAGCTCCCACACTCGCGTACGACCGACCCCAAGGTGACCGAGGCTGCCCCCACCGATGTCGACGAAGAGCGTCGGCTCTTCTATGTCGGCGTGACGCGCGCGAGAGAGCTGCTCTATCTGACGCGTCCCGAAAGACGGACCATGCGTGGGCAGGTGCGACCGCGGGTGCCGAGCCGCTTTCTGGAGGGCTTCCCCGATCATGCCTGGGAGTCCTATTCTCCCCACGGAGCGCGTCCGCTGGAGGCGGAGGAGATGGCCGACATGGCCAGCGCGCTCTTGGCTCGGTTGCGCGAATGACCGGTCAGTTCGATGGAGCGATGGTGAGCTCGGAGGAAAACGAAGGCACGATCTTCGAGGCGTTGTGGGCGCCGCGCTGGTTCGGTCAGGACCAGGCGCTGGCGCACGGCCAGGAATCGGTCTTCGTATTCCGTGGTCCGGTGCCGCCGCCCCCTTCGTCCTTCACGGTGCTCGCGGCCGGGCTCGAGAAGCCCCGCTACGAGGCCCGCTGCCGGCTGATCGGGATCAACCACGACCAGCTGGGCAAGCTGCAGGCGATCGAGACCGACCGGAGCGGGTACCGTTTCGTTCGAGGGAACGGTGACGTGGTCCACGTCGGCGCCGATGGCTCGCTCGAGGACGAGCGTGCGCTCCCGCCGCCCGATTGGACCGTTCGCTGCACGTTCGAAATCCTGCCCTGAAGGGGTCGGCGCGCAGCGCTGTCCGGGGGTTCGCACCCCCAACTGCGACCGGCTGTCTCAGGCTCTCGGGGGAACCTTCGCCGAAACGAGAGTGATCTCGGGCGCGGCGCCGAAGCACGTTGTTTGCATCTCCATAAACGTCCGAATCACGGGTGGCCGGGGGGCACCGTGGTCTCGGCGCGGGCACGCGTAGCCTCGGTTACCATCGAGGTGATGCGTGCTCGTGTCTTTTTCGGGTGATCGCGACGTGCCCTGAAACGTCGCACGAGCGAGTACGAACCAAGATCACACGGGGCAGACGACGACATCGGGAGGCGACGATGGGCTGGGCGGAAGAAGAGCTGGGGCGAGCGGGGCGGCGGAGCACATCGGGCACGCAACTCAAAGCGGTCCGAGAAGAACGCCAGCGCATTGGACTCGTCGGTACGGGTCTCGATCTCGGGAAGGGCGCCTGTCGTCACGGCATCTACGAGCTCCAACGTCAGCTGATCCTCGTGGACGCCGACCGTCCGGCCCGTGAGTCGCACGCGTCCCCGGCGGGCCAGCTGAGCTTGGTCGTGGAGGGGCACGCGTTCCTGGACGCGGCCAAGCGCGGGATGAGTGCGCTGCTCCTCGACCACCTCGCGCGCGCCATCGTCCGCTGTTTGCCGACGCACGACATCGCCGGTGACGGGCGAGCGCAGGCCAACCTCGTCCGCGACCTTCGCGAGGCGATGATCGACGCCCAGGAGGCGACGCAGGCCTCCGGCATCGCCGAAGAGGGTCGCGCGTCGGCGGTGGTGCTCTTCACCAACGAGCACTTCTTCTGGGCGGCGCGCTGCGGTGGTGGGGCCATCTTCCTCTCGCGCGCGGGTTACCTCGAGCTGCTGACGGCCGGCACCAGCGCCGACGACGACGAGACGCCCCTGGACGTGCTCGGGGCACCGCTCCAACCGGGCGACACCTTCCTGCTCGGCACACTCGGCGTCGCCAGGGCCCTCGAGACCGAGGTGCTGGGCCGAGCGCTGCGTGACATCGGCGACAACGACGAGGCGGTGGCCGTGGCGACGAGGGTGCTCGGCGACGCGGCGCTCTCGGCGGGCATTCATGAGGGCTCGCTGATCATCGCTCGCGGCTGAGGCGGCGCCGAAAAGCAACGAGCCCCCGGGTCGGTGACCAGGGGGCTCGTTCGTCTAGGTAGCCCCGAAGGGCAAGGGCAAGGGCAAGGGGGTTGGAGCTCTCGCTCCAACCTTCAGCGGGTCTGGTAGAGGCTCAGCGCGCCGACGTAGAGGAAGCCGACCATGAAGAGCACCAGGAAGGGGATCGAGACCCAGCTTCCGGTGATCACCGCGAGCACGATGGTGACGACGAAGTAGACACCGAAGGCCAGCTCGAGGAGCGAGTGGATCGGGAACTTCGCCTTGTACTTCTTGCGCTTCCACTCGGCGCTCTTGTCTTCGCCGTGAACGCCGTGCTTCGGCGTGCGGACGAACTCGAGGTCCTTGCCGAAGAGGCCTTCGAGGACGGCGCGGGCGTTGTTGATGGAGAGCCCGATGCCGAGCGCCATCATCAGCGGCAGGCGCTTGATGGCGCCCCAGAGGTTGTCGTAGAGCGCGCGGTGCGTGACCAGGTAGAAGACGCAGATCGAGCCGCAGGTCGCCGCGAAGAGCGGGACGTCGAGGAGCAGGAGCTCCGGGTGGTCCATGCCGCGACGGATCAGCATGTTGGGCAGCTGAAGCGCCGCGAGCACGACCAGGAAGAGGTACGCGAAGTTGTTGGTCAGGTGCATGACCAGCTCGAGCTTCACCTTGAAGGGCATCGGCGTCCGGAGGACGGTCCAGAGCAGCTTCTTGGTCGTCTGCGCGGAGCCCTTCGCCCAACGGAACTGCTGGGTCTTGAAGGAGTTCATCTCGCAGGGCAGCTCGGCCGGGGCGATCGCCTCGGGCACGTACACGAAACGCCAGCCCTTCATCTGGGCGCGGAAGCTGAGGTCCATGTCCTCGGTGACGGTGTCGTGCTCCCAACCGCCGGCGTCGATGATCGTCTCCTTACGCCAGACGCCCGCCGTGCCGTTGAAGTTGAAGAAGCGGCCCGAGCGGTTGCGCGCGATGTGCTCGATCACGAAGTGGCCGTCGAGCATCATCGACTGGCACTGGGTCAGGACCGAGTAGTCCTTGTTGATGTGGCCCCAGCGGGCCTGGACCATGCCGACCTTCGGGTCGGTGAAGTGGTCGACGAGCTTGCGGAGCACACCCGGGGTCGGAACGAAGTCCGCGTCGAAGACCATGATGAGCTCGCCCTTGGCGGTCTCGAGGCCTTCTTCGAGGGCGCCGGCCTTGAAGCCGGTGCGGTCGGTGCGGTGCCGGTACTCGACGTCCCAGCCCTTCTCGAGGAGCTCGTCGACCTTGGCCTTCGCGATCTGCACCGTCTCGTCGGTGGAGTCGTCGAGGACCTGGATCTGGACCTTCTCCTTCGGGTAGTCGATCGCCGTGATGCCATCGAGGAGCCGGTCCACGACGTACATCTCGTTGAACATCGGCAGCTGGATGGTGACCGTCGGGAGCTCGTCCTCCTCGAACTCGCGGAGGGGCTTCGGCGTGTTCTTGCGATGCTTCAGGTAGAGCATCAGCAGGTGGCTGCGGTGGGCGCCGTAGATGCCCAGGATCGTCAGCGCGATCAGGTACAGCACGATGATGACGGTTTCCATCGAATCCTCTTTGTCGTTCCGGGGGCGCCGCGACCGGGTCGCGGCGGGCAGCTCGGTGCCTTCTGATGGCCCCTGGAGAGGGGCCTCGACCGGTCACCAGAGCGGTGGTGAACGATGGGCTGGATCGCACCAAGACGCAGCCCATCAATTGTCACGCAGATGTAATTCCTTGTCGCCGAACGTTGGAAAATTCGCCGCCAAGTGCCTGGGATCATGACCTTTTCCGAAACCAGGCGTCCAATTCTCCGCGTCTGAAACGTGCTCGAAACGCAGGTGAACGAAAGCTGCGCAGATCTGAGCCACGTGAGCACTCCCTGTGGCGCATGCCTCACGGTTGCCGATACGGATCACGGTCGACGTCGAGGAATCGCGCTGGCCGCGTTCTTGCGATGGGTCAGCCACATGGCTCGTCTGACTCGCTCCCTGCTCGTCCTGTGCTGGTTCGCTCTGGCGAGCGCTACCGCTCGGGCGGAGGTGCCCGAGTCGGGCGCGATGGAGGAGGGCGTGAACATCGAAGCGCTGAAGCGCCAGAAGCGGTGGGCGGGTGCGATCGCGGCCCTGGGCGCCGCAGGCCTGACCGTGGGCACCGTGGGAGGCCTCCGTCAGGACGACTGGGGGCCGGCGGCGGCGCGGTACACGATCATCGCCGGGGTCAGCCTTCCATTCGCGACCATCGCGTTCGGCGTCTGGAAGGTCGGCGAGTTCGAGCTGCGGAGCGCGGTGTTGGCGTTGCGCGGTGAGAGCCAGTCCGTTCGGCAGTTTCGACAGCGGCGCCAACGGCGGTTGGTGCGGGCCGGCTGGTCGCTCGCGGCCATCGGCCTGGTCATGGGCGTGACCGCCCTCGCAGACGCGCTGCGCGAGACGAGACCCCGGCGAGTCGGCCTCTTCGCGCTCGGTCCCACCGGTGGGGCACTGATGGTCATCGGCCTGCCGATGGCGATTCGTGGTCACGCGATGGAGAGCTCCACGCTCTCGATGTCGGTCGGTCTGGGTAGGGTGAGCCTGAGCGGAACGTTCTGAGGCGGGCAGGCCGAGCACCGAAGAAGCTCCTGTCGCCACGGCTGAGCAGGTTCCTGCACCGATTCACAGCTCGTCGATTGGCCTTCAGAGCCAGGTGCACTCGTAGCGCGCGTGCGTGTCCGAGTGCTCGACCAGCTTCGCGCGCACGCCCTTGGCGCCGCTGAGCGTCGCCGTGGCGCGGATGACGGGGACGTTGCTCATCAGGTTGGTGTGGTCGTGCAACCGGGGCGGGAAGGTCATCTCCGAGATGCACTGGCGCTCGCCCACCTCGTTCACCAGGGTCGTGCCCCGCTGGAAGAGCCGGTTGATCTTCGGGCCCATCTTGAACCAGCGGCGTGGACCCACGGCCTTCAGCAGACCGCGGTAGAGCGGGTTCTTCGCCAGGTCGATGGTGCGCTCGTAGGTCCACTTCAGCATCGCCGACTCGGTCGGGTAGAAGACGTCGCAGCAGGCGTGGAACATCGCGTCGCTCAGTACGGCGGGGACCCACAAGCCGAGTGGCGGCGGCTCCCGGATGAAGGTCTCGAGCTCGGTGGGTAGACCGCTGGCGAGCAGCTCCTCCTGCTCCAACCCTCGAAGTGCGGAGAGAACCAGCGACGCCTTGGTCTGGCAGTGCGGGTAGCTCCCGAGCCCGGCGGGCAGCGAGTCCAGGTACGCGCTCAGCTGTGGCAGCGAGTCCACTCGCCCAGCGTATGCCGAGATCACCCGCGGTACGAGACCCCCGGCGGAGGCTCAGAGCCCGACGGTCTCGTAGAGCGGGATCCAGAAGTCGCACTCGGCGCCGCGCAGATCCGTGGTGCCCTCGAGCGGGTCGTCGAAGACCAGCACCTCGCGAGTCGTGTCGTCGTAGGTCGGCCACGCGGTCGGCGCACCGGTCAGATCGCCTGCAGCGAACAGGGTCCAGTAGTCGATCATCGAGACCGACACGGCAGCGTCCGCGGGGTCGGGGGTGAAGCCGGGGAAGTCGTTCAACGTGCCGAAGACGTAGAGGAGCTCGATGCCGTGCGACGCCGCCTGCTCGCCCATCGGCGTCACCGGGCGACGGCGGAAATGGTAGAGGCGCGACTCGAGGCCACCCTCCGCCGCGCGCTGGGCGGTGAGCCGCGCCGAGCAGACGAACCGGAAGTCCCCGTAGACCGCGATGAGCGCGTCCTTGGGGGTCGGGTAGTCGCCCGGGTCGTAGGTCGCCAGCACCCCGTCGACGACCTCGGAGCCGAAGGGCGAGAAGCCCATCGTGACCGCGTCCTCGAAGTCCTCCTCGGTGTCGACGGTCACCCCCGCGAAGAAGAGCGCCATCTCCTCGGCGTTCGCGCCGACCACGAGACGCTTGCCGCTCGCGTCACCGCTGGCGATGACCGCGCTCGGCAATCCCTCGAGGAACACTCCGTCCTGGACCGGACCGAACGCGCCATCGCTGGGCCCGGTGCTGATCGAGCCGACCGAGGTGCTGCCCGGCAGCTCCTCGAGGAGCTCGGTCGCGGTGAGGCCGCGAAGACACGCGATGGCGTCGGCGGCGTCGCCGCAGACCGAGCCGGCGACTCGGGTCGCGCCGCGCGCCTCGGCCGTGGCGATCGGCTCGGCGGTGCACAGACCCGACTGCATGATGGCGCCGTCGAAGAGATCGCGGGACCCGGCGGACGCGAGCTGCGCGCAGACCGAGACGGCGCCGGCGGACTCGCCGAAGATCGTGACCTGCTCGGGAGCGCCGCCGAAGCCTTCGATGTTCCGCTGCACCCACTCGAGGGCGGCGCGCTGATCCTGCAGGCCCCAGTTCGAGACCGAGCCACCGGCGGCCTCGGCGGTGAGGTCCGGGTGCGCGAGGAAGCCGAAGGGACCGAGGCGGTAGTTGGCGGACACCACGACGGCCGGACCGGCCGCGGCCAGATCGCGGCCCTCGTAGAAGAGCGAGCTCGGCAGGGCGGCCACGAGCGGCTGGTTCGCGCTGCCCTGGATGAACGCCCCACCGTGGATGAAGAAGAGCACCGGAAAGCCACCAGCGGGCGGCTCGGCGTTCGGGACCCAGACGTTGAGCGTCAGGCAGTCCTCCTCGCCGATGATCGACCCGGCCGACGCGCCGAGGGCCTCGACCTGCATGCAGCGCGGACCGATGGAGGTCGCCTCGAAGACGCCGTCCCAGCAAGCCGCTCGTTCGGGCGCGCGGAAGCGGAGGTCGCCGACCGGCGGCGCGGCGAAGGGGATCGAGAGATAGCGCGTGGCCTCGCCCGCGGCCGCCCCGGTCACCCAGCCGGTCTCGGTCCAGACCGCGTCGGCGCTGGGCGGATCGCCCATGGTGCACTCGCCCGGGGAGGCCATGTCCGCGCTGGCGTCGGGCATGGTCGCGTCCGGCGTGAGGTCGTCGGTGTCTCCGCCGTCGTCACCGCAGGCACAGAGAAGAACCAGAGCGAGGGCTCGTCGCAGCATGGAGGCACGGTACGAAGAGCGGTGCGCTCGTGCCAGGCTTCGGGTGGACGCCGGCCCTTGACCCCGGCCGACATGAGTCCCACAGGTCGAGAAGGCACCCTCCCATGAACCCACACCTCACTCCCGCACGGCATCGCGCGTTCATCCTGCCCTCGATGGGCGTGCTTGTGCTCGCCCTCTCGAGTCTCGGCTGTGCGACCTCCTCGGGAGCGGGACCGACCAACGCGGAGGCCGCACGCGAGCCCGAGCCGGACCCGAACCGCTCGGTCGACACGCCCGGTGGCCACGTCACCTTCGGCTTCCAAGCGACTCCGGTGGACCAGACGGACCGCGTGCGAGTGACGGGGGTGCTCGTCGATCTCGACGGCGAAGAGCACGTCACCGACCTCGGGGAGTGGGAAGGCGAGCTGACCATCGTCGAAGGTGCGGAAGGGGAGCTCCTCCATCTGCACCTCGAGGGTCCGGAGAACCACGAGTTCGTCGCGGTGCCGGTCGGTGACTCGGACGTGGACTTGCTGGTGGACGGTGAGCCCGTTGGCCGACTCCACTTCGAGGCCGCGGCCTTGATCGAAGCGGACGAGCCGCTCCGGCTGACCCCGCCTCGCCTGCTCGAGGAGTGAGCTAGTGTCCCGGTCCGGGACACTAGCCGAAGAGGCTCATCTGGGTGCCCGCGATGGCCTCGAAGGTCGTCCCGAGGAAGGGCAGGATCGAGTCGGCGGCTGGAGCGAGCTGCTTCTGGAGGTAGTGCTCGTGGTCGAGCTCGCCGTGGGGCAGGTCCGCCGGCTCGGGGCCGTGGGCGGTGATCACGTAGCGGATCTCCTTCACCGGCCGGCCGAGCTTGCGGGCCGCCTGGATGTGGGGCGGCACGTTCTTGGTGTAGTCGTCGAGCGCCCGGCGGATGCGCTTGCGGTAGACCAGCTCGTGGTCGAGTCGACCCGCGCGAACATCGGAGGCCAAGCCGAGCACCCACTCGCGCCAGGGCTGGTCGTGGAAGACCCGGTCGAGGAGCTCGCGCTGGAAGCGCCGGGCCAGCGCCGTCCAGTCCGTGCGGGCGGCTTCGAGCCCCTTGATCACCACCTTCTCGCCGGCGGGGGTTCGGATGAGCCCGGCGTAGCGCTTCTTGCTGCCCTTGGTGGAGTGCCGCATCGTCGGCATCAGGAAGCGCACGAAGTTCCGCTCGAACTCGACCTCGAGCGCACTGGGGATCTGGTAGCGCTCCGCCAGGCTCTCCCTCCAGTGAGCGTTGAGATCCGCGGCGAGCGTCCGCCCGATGGCCTCGCTCTCGTCCGCGTCCCTTCCATCGACGTGCACGAAGAGCGAGTCGGTGTCGCCGTAGATCACCGCGTAGCCGCGCGCCTCGATGAAGGCTCGGCTCTCGGTGATGATCTCGTGACCACGGAGCGTGATCGAGCTGGCGAGCTTCGGGCTGAAGAAGCGACAGCCGGGGGTGCCGAGCACGCCATAGAAGCTGTTCATCAGGATCTTGATCGCGCGCGAGCGCGCAGCGTCGTTGCGCTTCTTCGCCTCGTCGCGCGCTTCCCAGAGATGGCGGATGAGCTCCGGCAGGATGTGGCCCTCGCGGGCGAAGGTCGCGCCCTGGAACCCGGGGATGGCGTCCGGCCCTGCCGTCGCGAGACCGAGCGGATCGACCGCGAAGGTCCGGATGATGCTCGGGTACAGGCTCTTGAAGTCGAGGACGACGACGTTCTCGTAGAGCCCGGGCACCGAGTCCATCACGTAGCCGCCCGGGCTCCGCTCGCCATCACGCGCGTCGCCGACGTCCGGGGCGACGTACCCGCGCCGGTGCAGCCGCGGGAGGTAGAGGTTGTCGAAGGCCGCCACCGACCCGCCCTGCCGGTCCATCGGTAGACCGGTGAGCGCTTGGCGCTCGACCGCGAAGCCCACCAGGTCCGCCTCGCGGACGATGTCGAGCACCAGCCGGCAGTCCTCGAGGTTGTAGGCGGCGAGCGCCGGCTTGTCCTCGCGGTAGAGGCGGCGGATCTCCGCCACCGGATCGCCGTCGTGCTCGATCCGCTTGCCGCGGCCGAGGAGCTTCTGACCGACGTGCTCGAGACCGAAGCTCTCGAACGACCACGTCGCCGCCTTGAGCGTCGCGATCCCGTCGAGAACGACGCGACCGCCGACGCGGGCGACGTAGGGCTGCTGATCGCTGCGCGGCTCGAGCACCCTGGCGCGCTCACCGCCGCGGCCGAGCGAGAAGGGAACGCGCTCCCGGTCGGCGAGCTTCTGGAGCGTGAGCAGATCGAAGTCGATGACGTTCCAACCGGAGAGGATGTCCGGGTCCGCGCGCCGCACGTGGTCGAGGAAGCGCTCGAGCAGGGCGCGCTCGTCGGCGACGTAGGTCAGGTCGTCGGCCGCTGGGCCCGTGCCGGTCATCCACACGTGCTCGCCGCCGACACCGGCGACCGCGATCGAGAGCAGCGGACCGTCGTAACCGTCGGTCTCGATGTCGAAGGCCAACACGGAGAGCTCGGTCGCGAACTCGCACGCCTTCACCCGCGGGTTCACCAGCTCGCGATGGCCCTCCCGCTGGCGCACCGGGCCGAGCACGCTCATCGAGCCGGTCACGAAGCGCTCCATGAGGAAGCGATCGTGCGGCTTTACGTCGCCTTCCTGGGTGCGCAGCACGCCATCGCGCAGTCGGCGCCGCTCCGACACCAGCTCGCGTTGGGTTCGGAAGTAGACCGCGTCCACGTCGCGGCCGTGCAGGCTGCGCAGCTCGACCGGCTTCCGCTCGCCCGCCTCCGTGCGGATCCCGCGGTCGACGAAGAAGACCGAGTCCTGCTGCGTGAAGACGATCTTCACGGGTCCGTCGCTCGACGCCCCCCAGAAGGTGAGCCGGACTCCGTCGTCCCGATCGAACCACTGCCGGGTGAGCAGCAAGACGTCGATCGTCTCCATGGCGGAGGCATAGCAACTCGCCGATCCCCGCGCCCAGCGGCGAGCTCAGGGCAAGGTCCTCAAGGTGTGTTGAATGGAGTCGTCCAACCCGCTGGTCCCTCATGAGCGAAGGTCACGGTCGACGGCGCTCGAGGGCTCACGACTGGATCTGGGCGTACCGTCTAACAACGGTGTTGAACCACTTCTTCATCGATCTCTCCACGTAGTCATCCCGCTTTCTAGCGTAGGTTCTCTCAAGAAACTTCCGGATAAAGAGAGTCGGGATCAGCACATTCAGATGCCCCGAAGTTAGGTACATCTGCGCGACCCGCTTCCTCTCCTTCTTGACTAGGTGATCACGATCGCTGCGAAACACGATGAACGTCAGTCGACCATACTCTCCTCCACCGTACGCCGCCGCCTGGCGAAAGTCTGCCGGCTTGAGTTCGGAATAGTTCTTCAGCTCAAAAACAACTTGCCTACACCCCCAGTCGTTCTTGAGCATCTTCCAGAAGGTACTGTTTGCGGCGTTGAAAGCGACGATGTCTCGACGGTCGACCGTATCCGGCGCCGATCGAGCCTGAATGTCCTCCAGACTGTAGCTGAAGAGGATCCGAAGCGCTCGGGCGACCCAGTCTTCAAACTCTGTCGCACCCGCTCGACCGGGGCTAATCTCGCCGAGGTCGGTTACAAGGGCGCCCAGACGCTTGAGTCTAATGTCTGACACCAGTCGCGGCGTGCCATCGTACTGATATTCATCCCGAATATCATTGGCAAACCCCTCCGCTGCCTCGTCTGCCTGAAGCTCCAACGCACGCCAATAGGCTGGATGCACCAGGACCATTCCGTTCAGCGCGGGATCGGGCACGCCCTGAGGTGCGCCGTCGTGGCAAAAATAGGCGCGGCCATCTGCTTCTACGACGCCAAGAAACCCAACGCTGTAGAGCACCTCAAATGCAGTTCTTGGATCATCCAAAATCGCGAAATCCGAGGCGGCATCGGAAATGAACCGATGGTCATTCAGGGTATCCTCAAGGGACTCGAGGACGTCGCCATATGAGAATGCCGCAGGCCCGCGCTCAAAGCTGTCTAGCAACGTGGTGACGCCAGGCAGAATGCCGGCGTACTCAAGCTCCAAGTCCCTGAGCCGGCTCACAGAGGCCTCACGAGCGCTTCCTAATACGGCTTCACGAGTTGGACGGTCCTGACCCGCGGCTTTCGACAGGAAGTAGGCTCGGTTTAGAAGCGCGATTAGGTCTCGAGGTCGATGAAGAGTGAACTGCAAGCACCACTCAAAACCGTCTCTGCCTTGCAGGTCTTTACCGGCAAACTGATTCCATGCTTTCAGACTACTGTCCGCGTTGGAGAGCGATGATTCGCGCAACCTATCGGCGGCCAGCTCCAGGAGCATATCTTTGTTCCAAGTTAGCCGAATATCTCTACCTTCAAAGTCACGGGAGTAGTCGGAGTCTATGTGAGCAATTGCGCGCCACATGTTGTCTCTCACAAAGAGACAGAGGTGTATTCCACTTTGCTCTTCGTCAAACTGCGAGGCTGATCGGGCCATCCCTCCGAGGACAGCGGTCGCTTCTTCGCTTGGAAGCCAGCCCTCATCGAGTCCATCCACCAGCACAATCACATCGAGACTTGCCTCCGATACGGTCTCGAACACTGGCCCCTGAAGACTGGCGACTTGATAGTCTTCTGCAAGCCGGCGCGGCAACTCTGTGGCTGAAATGCCGAACGATTCGTAGTGCCTCAACACATCTGCGATGAACCCAGCATAGCTGCGTCCGTCAAAAGTCACAGGCCCACCACAGGTTGGCTCAGAATGATGGCTCCGCCTTCCAGCCCTAGCGACTCTGGAATGTTCACGGAGTTCTCTATTGAGGCGGTCAAGGACATATATACGAAACGCGAGGCGCACACTCTCGCTAGCGATCCGATAGTCAAGATCAAGCGCGTCAATGACCCCGACCAGGTCAATATTGTCGTGTTTCGGGCTACGAAGGGACAGCTGAAGCGACTTGTCGCCTGACGACATCCCCGTGCTCGCAGCGCGTTTACAGATGGCACTCTTTCCCGTCCCTCTTCGACCCACCACGAAGTTATAGTCCCGCGATTCTACCACAGCTAAGTACTGCGGAGTCTCGACGAACACATGCTCCAGGATGGCGTCGGCTTCTGCCGTACTGGCGCCCAGGATCCGACGTGCCGGTTTCCCCATGAGGGCAACTCTACCGGAGGGGACTCAGTAAGTCAGCTTAGACCTCCCGCGGGAGAATCGCAGCCGGCATCAGGTCTCACTGGTCACGCGCCAGTAGGTTCGGGCGCGACGCTAGAGCGTGGCCGCGATTCAAGCGTGACCGACGAGACGCCGTGGCCAGTGGCCCTTCGTCGATCAGCCCGAACTCGTGGCCGGCCACCTCGTGCCGTTCCTTCGGGAGCAGGTCGGCGAACGCTGAGAGCCTGGCGTCAGTTCGTGGGGTGCAGGCCGCTCAGGTAGCCCACGAGGACGACTTGGGCGGACACGCCGATCAGCAGGTCGGACTCCCGTAGCGGTGGGTTGACCGTGCGCTCGACGAAGGTGAGGTCGCCGCTCGACGTCCGGCGGACGACGCTGACGGTCGTCGACAGGGTCGCGATCTTCGACACCGGGAACGCGAAGCCGACGCCGGCGCTCAGGTCTGCGAAGAACATCGCGACGCTTGGGCACTCCGCCGTGCTGGGCGCCTCGTGGTCCCCGACGCTCACGATGCCGACCCCGAAGCCGCCAGCGACGAAGAGCTGGAACGGGTGCTGGGGGTTCACGTAGCCGCGGAACTCCATCCCGACGGCCATCTCCGTCGCGCGGTCGCGTCCGGTGAAGCGGCGCAGCCGACCGCTGCCCATCCCGAGTCGGATGTCGACGCCGAGGTGCCGGGTCCGGTTGCGGATGCGAAGGCCGAGGTCCGCGCGACCACCGCCATAGGCACCCGAGCTCCGACCGACGCCCACCAGGGTGTTCACGCCGAGGAAGAACCCCGCCGCACCCATGCGTGGTTGCTCGGGTTGGTCCAGGACCAGCTCTGGAGGATCGGGGAGCGGTTCGACGAGCTCGGCCTCGACGGCGGCGGCTTCGTTGACCTGGGCCCACGCGACGGCCGGGACGGCGGTGGCGCATAGGCCCGTCAGTAGGATCCACACCCGCGATGGATTTCGCACCGCCCCCCTCTCTAATCTGTAGTGTTGTGCACCATCGCGATGCTCTGCGGCGCTCGAAGCGCCGTCATTTGAAGGCTTCGCACTCATCACCCGACTTGCACAGCAGGTGTCGTGCCAGCTCGTTCGCGACGGGAGTGGCTGCTCCGCGGCCTGAGTAGAGGAGCCGCCCATCGAAGCATACCGGCGCACCGGGTTCGGTGCTGATCGCGGGCTTCGGGCTGGGCGATGGCCGTCCGGGCGTCGATGGAGGAACTATCGGAAGTGAATGCGTCGCAACACTCCAACCATTCGCCCGGAGATCGGTTGACTGTGTCGACTCTGTACCCGAGGGTCACCTTTCCTTCAGCGCCCCATTCAACTCCGAGCTCCACATGAATCACATCAAGACATCCCTGTTATCTATCACTATTGGAATGTTCTGTTCTCTTTGGGGATGTGCCGCCGAAATCATTACCGAAGCGCCCGCGGCGAGCTCGAGAGCTTTGTCCAGGAGCAGCCTGGTAGTCAGCTTGGATATCGCCAGCCTCGACCACCTCGACGTTGGGGAGGCCGTAGATACATGGCCCGATACGACGCGGACCCATGACGCACTTCAAGCCGACTCTGACGAGCAGCCTACCATCGGGATGGTGTCCGGCCGGAGAGCGGTCGCTTTCGACGGGCTCGACGACTCGCTACTCCTTCCAATCTACGAACCCGGAACAAGTACGTCGCGGACGTCTGACGACGTGACGATCTACATGGTCGCAAGCATCGACCACGGCGACACGGGCACCTACGACATGCTCTGGTCGAACTCGGGGCAGGGCGCATCCGTAACTCAGCTGTACCGACACAATGGCTATCTGCGTGTGAACCAGCCGGACGGCGGCAACCACGTCACCAGCACCGACGATCCATCGCGGCACGAGTTGCACGTGATCGCATTCAGGGTCGAGGCGGGTGGCATGTCGACCTTGTGGCTCGATGGTGTCGAGGTTGCGGAGACCTCCTTCACCCACGCGAACACCGTGCTCGCGTCGACTCTCGGGTGCCACTTCGATCAGCCGGACGGCTCAACCAGCACGAGTTGTGCAGCTGCGTACATCACCCACTTCTCGATGTACGAGGAGGCGCTCGACAAGGCGGTCATCGAACGAGACTCGCGTGAGCTCCGATTGCGAAACACGAACCGCTCGGGCCCCGATCTGGTGTCCTCCGGAATGCTAGTGAACCTGGACGCAGAGGGCCTGGAACGATTCGACGAGGGCGAAGCCGTGGGCACCTGGACCGATCCGGTGTCGAGCAAGTCCGCGTCTCAGGCAGAGCCGGCCGAGCAACCAGTGCTGACCTATGTCGGCCGCCATCCGACCGTGCGTTTCGATGGACAGAACGACTCGATGGGACTGACCAGCATCGGCGACCATACCGACTACACGCTCTTCATCGTCGGGCGACGCGATGCCGCGGGCGGTGACGTCGACCTGTTCTGGTCCAACAGCCCCGGACTGGTGGACGCCGAGGCGCCGTTTGGCGTCGACGAGGAGAAGCGCGCCCAGCTGTTCACCGATCAGGCTGGATCGTCACGAGTTCGCTTTCTGCAGACGGAGTCGGGCGTACCCAACAACGCGACCGACGTGACGCCCAGCGTGGGGTCGAGCGACCTGCACGTGTTTGCCGTTCGAGTGACGGGCGGTGCGGAGACGAAGCTCTACGTCGACCGGGACGACTCCACCACCAGAACGGTCGCGCACCTGATGACCAACCTCGACTCGACACTGGGCGCGGCGGTCGACCTCGGACCGACCGACGACATCGACAGCTGTCTGCTTGGCGAGATCGCGCAAGTGGTGATGTACGACCGCGCGCTCACGGACGCGGAGATGACGACGAACCTCCGAGCGCTGCACGGCTACTACGACGACGCCGACCTCAGCGGACTGGCGACGCAGACGTTCATGGTGCCACGTGGTCGGAGTCACCACCATCACGGACACGATCACATGCCTTGTCTAGCGCCGGGTTCGGGGTGCACATCCGGTGCGGCAAACGTGTTCATCGACACCAGCTTCGTGACGAACGCCGGCGGATCTGGAGGCTCGCTGACCTGGTCCCAGCTCGAGGCCTATCGTCCGGTTGACATGTACGACGTCGTCGTCGTTGAGGACGGCGTGACCCTCACCTACGACGTGGACGACTGCGCGCGAGGCTCCGTTTGTGACGATGGTGTCTTCGCAATCGTGGTCGACGGGCATCTGAAGTTCCACGACTCCATATCCACCTCGTTGCGGATCGGTACCCTGATGATTCGAGAAGGCGGAGCGCTCACGATCTCCAACACGGATCCGTCCCTCTACACACGCATCGTCTTCGACGACCACCTCCACCAGCCGATCGATGGTGAGCCGATGCGATACACGATCGAGCCGCGCCAGTTCACGCTCGGCCTCGTGACCTCGGGCGGCACGGTGAACATCGAAGGTGCGCCCATCTACAGCTCGCGCGGCGTCATCAGCGCGAGCCTGGGTTCGAACCAGTTCGAGATCGATGGCGACTTCGGCTTCGAGTCCGCTGCTGCTCCGGCCGTGCCACTCGAGCTGTTCGTCACCAACAGTGGGCTTCTGAAGGCCGACCCTGAGACCCACCTGGAGTGCGTGGCTGACGACCACGAGAGCTGCGAGATCGAGCGCACCTACCGACGCGTGACGGCCTCATCTATAGTCCCTGGGACCAGTTCCACGACCATTTCCATCCCCTGGTGGGAGCCCGCGCCCGAAGGCGAATGGGACGCCGAACACTGGGTCGGCCGTCACATCGCCTTCCTGTCGCGGAACGTGACCTTCGAGTCCGCTGACGCCTCCCAGATTCAGCGGCGGGGCCACGTGCTGTTCGGAGGAAACAGCGAAGTGAACATCGAGCACGCCGGATTCGTGAACCTCGGTCGAACGACGACCACCGGTCTGAACGACTTTGACGAGACCAATGGCGCAGGTACGAACCAGCGCGCTCGGTACCCGCTGCATTTCCATCACATCGATGACGCGGGAGCTGCCACGGTGAGCGTCAGTTGTGACGGCGAAGCCATCGACGTGCTGCAAGCGCCGAAGTTCACGGTGGATGGCGCAAGCATCATTCTAGACTCGGAGTACGAGTTTCCCGATCCCAACCCAGACGAAGAGAACGGGTTCGAGCCTCGCCACATCAAGTGGGGATTCGTTCAGCACGACTGCCACGGGGACATCACGGACAGCGTCTGTGTCGGTGCCACTGGTGCGTGCTTCACGGCGGAGAGCGGTACCGAGACCGGAATATGGAGCGGAAACATCTCCATCACGACTGGTGGGGGCGACCTGGACGCGAAGCCGCATCATCGCCGCGAGGGCTGCGGCCAACCCACGCCCCTCATTCACGACCACGGCTCCAACGGCTACGCGTACTGGCTGCGGGGCTCGATGGTGCTGCTACGTGACAATGTCGCTGCGGGAGTATTCGGCACCGGGTTCTCCTACGACGTGCCGAACTCGGAGTGCCATGAACAGACGATCCCGTCGGAAGCGCTGGATGGTGCGTTCGCCGAGACTGCCGGTGCTGGCTATGTGGATCCCGGTCTGCCCGCCGCCGCAGCTGGGCACGGTCTCTTGGTGGGTAAGGACTACTACTGCTCGGTTCGAGAGCTGATGTCCGGCTCACCGGCCAGCACGATGTCACGACGACTGGCCAACCACGGGTTCCACACCAACACCGCCGACGGATTTGCTCTCCGAACCGGGCTCTTCGAGAACTGGTACGTAAAGGCTCCGACCAGCATCGTGGACTCGACGTTCATCCTTCGCGGCTGGATGGACATCAGCGAGGCGAACGCTGCCGTGATCGCGTACTACGCGCCGATCGACATCTACGGAAGCAAGCTCGTCGGCCATGATACTGGGGAAACGGGGGATACCCTCGAGAGCTACGTTCGACGCACGCGCGGCTTGTTCTCGAACCACCAGTCGACCGTCAGGTTCCGCCTCTACGACTCCCTCATCGAGGAGTTCGACGTCGGTATCCAGTCTCCGCCGACGTCGGTGGAGATCCATGGCACGTACGGGGGCAGCAATCTCACTCTGAGGAATGTGGTCAACGTTCTCGTCCACGGAATACACCGGCCCCGAACCAACAACGTAGCGGCTGCGGATGGCTCGTTCGCCTGGAACTGGAGCATCTTCGGCGAAGATGCTGTTCTCGAGCTGTTGGATGCGCCCAACGCCCAGCACGTAGAGTTCGGCACGTTCGCGCCCGGTGCCGAGGACCCGCCCGTGGCGGTCGAGCATGCTCCGTTCCGCCCCTTGGTCGTCGAGTTCGTGAACACCGACCTGGAGGGTGTGAGCCCTGCCGCCAGTCCGGTCTACTTCTACGGGGAACACTCGGAGCCCGCGGCCCCGGCCTATCCTGCGATCGGTCCGTACGCTTGGACCGATCTGGAGCTCAGCGTGGACGGCGTGGCCGTCACACCCTTCACTGGGCTCACCAACGCACAGACATGGAGCGACCCCTCCGGACCGGCCGTGCACCTGGCTCATGGCGGCTACCTGGCTCCGACATGCACGGATCTCCTGACCGATGACACGGACGCCCTGACCTGCACGGAGGCACCTGGGGAGGTGCTTGTCCAGCAGTATGCCTTTCGTGCCATGGGTAACCCGACTCCGACTCTGGATGGCAGGTTTCCGGTTCGGTATGCCTACTGCACCGTCGGCGGCGACGGTCGCGCCCATTGCGGCTCCGAGGACTGGGTCATCGTGGACGCGTCGACCGCCAGCCTGTGCCAGCACGCGGACAACGGTCAGGTGATCAACTGTGAGCAACCAGAGGCGACCAGCTTCGACTGTGCCAACGCAGACCTTCCTGACGATACCGAGGGCCGCCACTTCGTTTGTGTGCCGGACGGGGAAGGTGGCTGGTACCGCTACTTCCGCTTCAAGGATGTCGCCGACTACAGCATCGTGGCGCCGATCGAGGATCCCTCCGGTACGGGCACCAGGCTGCAGGCGTTTTTCATCACACGAACGAGCTGAGCCTTCAGGGCGCCCACTGCGTGGGGAGCTCGCCACGCTGGGCGAGGCACGCGAGGTCCATGCCGACGGCGACGGCGCAGTGCAGGCCGAAACCGGGCCAGATGCTACGGCCACGCATGGCGAGGGTGCCGAGGAAGAGGCCGGCGATGATCGCGGCGAGGGTCTCGGTCATCGGCTTGCCGACGTGGATCATCACGTAGGGGACCATCATCGCCCAGATCGCGTGGCTGCCCATGGTGCGACCGGCGCGGAGCCACCAGCCGCGGAAGAAGAACTCGAGGCTGAAGAACTGGGCGGCGTAGAGCGCCTCCCACATCAGCAGGTCGGAGATGCTCCGGCTGGCGCCGCGGTAGAAGGGGTAGGTCGCCTGGAAGCCAGGCGCGAAGCTGACGACGGCCAGGAGCGTGAGTCCCACGGCGAGGCCGACCCAGTAGAAGGGTGCGAGCTTCGGTGGGTCGGCGTGCTTGGTGGTGATGTGCTGATCGCGCACGCGATCGCGGCTGAGCCAGATCACGATCACCGGGAAGACGAAGAAGCCGAGCACGCGCCAGATCGCCCACCAGGCGTGGTGCATGAGCTCCCAGTAGCGGCTGCCTTCGAGCGAGCGGAAGAAGGTGCCGTCGAGGCTGCCTTCGATCTCCTTCTCGACCAGCCAGTCGACGGTCGCGGTGAAGTCGTCGGGCATGCCCCAGTACTCCATGAGCACCAGGAAGACCGCGCCCGCGCTGAAGGCGATCAGCGGGCGGCGGTCGAAGTGGCCGGGGCCACGCTCTTCGCGGAGCGCCTCCGCCTCCTCGTCGAGCGCCCGCCACGACTCCGTGGTGAGCTCGCGAAAAAGAGCGAGAGGACTCCTCATCAGTTTCCTCGGGGGCTGATGCAGCCCCCGCCCCACTCCGGCGAAGCCGGTGACGGGGCCCCACCCCAACTCCGCTCGCGTTGCTCGCGCCGTGGCTCCGCCACGGCATGCCGACTCGGCATGCTCCTCAGTCCTCGGCGGGGGTCCGCGCGAGCTCGGCGCCGCTCTTCAGGCGGGCGAGGGTCGCGTCGCGACCGAGGAGCGCCATGGTCTCGTAGAGGCCGGGGCTCGCGGTGCGGCCGGTCATGGCCACGCGCGCGGGCTGGGCGACGAGCTTCATCTTGATGCCGCTCTCCTCGACCCAGGGCGCGATCTTCGCTTCGAGGGTCGCGGGGTCGAAGGGCTCGGCGGCGCTCGCCAGCTCGTGGAGCTTGTCGAGGGTCTCCGCGGTCTCCGGGGTCAGGAACTTCCGGCGGCCCTTCGGGTCGTAGGTGAGCTCGTCGTCGGCGCGGAAGAAGTAGTCGAGGCCCTCGGCGAGATCGACCAGGGTGGTCGCGCGGAGCTTCACCGGCTCGATGGCGGCGATGAGCCGCGCGTCGGTCGGCGAGACCTCGAGGCCACGCTGCGCGAGGAAGGGCACGACCAGCTCGGCGAGCTGCGCGTCGGTGTGTTCGCGGAGGTGGTGACCCTGCACGTGGGCGAGCTTCTTGGTGTCGTAGCGGCTCGCGGTCTTGCCGACGTGGTCCCAGTCGAAGAGCTTCACGAGCTCTTCCTTGGTGAAGATCTCCTGGTCACCGTGGGACCAGCCGAGGCGCGCGAGGTAGTTCAGCAGACCATCGGGCACGAAGCCGAGGTCGCGGTACTCGAGGACCGAGACCGCCGCGTGGCGCTTGCTGAGCTTCTTGCCGTCGGGGCCGAGCACCATGGGCAGGTGCGCGAACTTCGGCGGCTCGGCGCCGGCCGCCTGGTAGAGCAGGAGCTGCTGCGGCGTGTTGACGATGTGATCGTCACCGCGCGCGACGAGCGTGACGCCCATGGTCAGGTCGTCGACGAAGCAGCCGAAGTTGTAGAGCGGCAGGTCGTTCTGCCGGATCATCACGAAGTCCTGCTGCTCCTTGTTGGCGACCTCGATGGTCCCGCGAAGCAGGTCGTCCCAGCGGGCGCTGCCCTCGGTCGGCGTCTTGAAGCGGACCACGTGGGGCTGGCTCGGGTCGCCGTCGGTGCGGTCGCGCCACGGCGAGCGGAACTTGAAGCCCTTGTTGCCGTGCTCCTTCTCGTAGGCGTCGCGCTGGGCCTGGATCTCTTCCTTGGTGGCGAAGCAGCGATAGGCGTGGCCGCTCTCGATGAGCTTCTCCGCGTGCTCGCGGTAGAGGCCGAGGCGCTCGGACTGCTTGTAGGGGCCGTGATCGCCACCGACACCGGGGCCCTCGTCCCAGTCGAGGCCGAGCCACTTCATCGCGTCGAGGATGATCTGGATGGCCTCGTCGCTGTTCCGCTTCTCGTCGGTGTCCTCGATCCGGAGGATGAACTGGCCACCGTGGCGGCGGGCCCAGAGCCAGCTGTAGAGAGCCGTCCGCACCCCACCGATGTGCAGGTAGCCGGTGGGCGAAGGCGCAAAACGAACACGAACCGTCATGGGCAGCCGTCTAGCAGCCCCCCGCGGCCGTGGCTACCGGCGAGCGTCGACCAGGGTGACGACCTCGTCCGCGAGGGCGAGCGCCGCGGTCAGCCCTGGGGACTCGATGCCCAGCAGGTGCACCATCTGGGGCGGATCCTCTTCGAGGACGAAGTCCGCGAAGCCTCCGTCCGCTCGGAGCTTGGGCCGCAACCCCACATAGCCCGGGCGTAGGTGCTCCTCGCGGATCGCCGGGAGGTATCGCTGCACCGACGCCGCGAAGGCCGCAGCTCGGTCCGGATCGACGTCGAGATCGTCGGGACCGCGGGCCAGGCACGCGTCGGGCCCGGCCAAGGTCTGACCCGCGAGGTCCCGCGTGAGGTGCACGCCGAGGCCGCCGCGCGTCGGGAGCGGGTACACGAGCGGACGGCGAGGCTTCGGTGCGCTCGCGGCCAGCGCGAAGTAGCTGCCCTTCCAGGGATGGAGCCGCCAGCCTCGCGCGTCGGGATCGATGCCGGCCAGCGCAGCGATCCGATCGGCGCCGTGGCCCGCGGCGTTGACCACCAGCCGCGCGCGAATGGTCTCGTCGCCGGCACGGACCGACCAGCCGTGCGGACCAGCCTCGAGACCCGTCACCGGCACCGAGGTCGCCAGGTCGGCGCCATGGTCGCGCGCGCTCCGGGCCAACGCGCCGACCAGGCCATGCGCGTCGATGATCCCGCTCACGCCGACGTCGAGCGCGCGGATCCCCCGCAGGCTCGGCTCGTGCTCGGCGAGCCAAGCCGAGCTCCGCCACGCCAGCTCCTCGACGCCGTTGGCGTGCGCGCGCTCGGCCAGCGCCTCGAGCGCTTCGTCTTCCTCGGGGTCGGTCGCGATCACCAGTTTGCCGGTGCGCTGGTGGGCGACCCCGTGCGCTTCGGCGAAGGCGTAGAGCGCGCGGCGGCCGGCCACACAGGTGCGCGCCTTGCGGGAGTCGGTCGGGTAGTAGAGCCCCGCATGGATCACCCCGCTGTTACGGCTGGTGGTCTCGGTCCCGAAGCGCGCGTGACGCTCCACCAGCAGGACCTCGTGGCCGGCCTCCGCGAGCGCGCGGGCAGTGGCGAGTCCCACGACCCCTCCACCGATGACGAGGACCTCGATCTCCACCCCGGTGTTCATGGCACCGGGCGCGCTCGGGACTCGCGCTCGAAGAGCGGCGGCAGGGTCAGGAAGAGGATGGCGGTGATGACGAGGGCCGCGCCGATCAGCTCGTAGGTGCTCGGGAGATCCGCGTCGAGGGTGAGGGCCAGCGCGTACGACGCGGCGACGCCGGCGAGAATGCTCGAAGAGCGGTTCACCGGCACGCTGAAGGTGTTCTCGCGGCTGTCGAGGAGGATGAGTCCGCCGAAGATGCCGGTGCCCTGGGAGAGCAGACCGATGAGCACGGCGTGGCCGATCACCGGGCTCGAGAGGAAGGTGGTGAAGCCTTCGCGGACCGAGTCGCCGATGGGGCCGGGCGCGGCGATCGCGATGACCACGAGCGCCAGGAACATCGCCGGCGACGCGACCATCTGCTCCTCGACGAAGTAGCGCAGGGTGGTCTCGCGGTCGCCCGACTTGGCCAGGCGACTCATGAAGCGGAGCCGGATGAAGTAGCTCGTGAGGTAGACCGCGATGTCCACCGCCGAGACGATGCTGATCGCGTAGCCGCCCCGCTCCGAGAAGCTGACCAGCAGCGCGGCCAGGCTGAGCAGCAGGGCGACCCAGGAGAACCAGCGCGGTCGGCGACCGGTAATGGTGTCCACGATGGGCGCGATCATCAGCACGCCACCGCGCATCAGCAGCATCACGAAGACGATGCTCACGCCCTCGAAGGTGTAGGCCAGCGTGGTCGTGCCGATGATCGCGGCCGTGCAGAAGCCGGATGCGAAGGTGTAGCGCCCCGGCCGCGGCACCGAGCGGCCGAAGAGCTGACCGCGGCTCGCGTAGCGCCACCAGCGCATGACCGTGAGGAAGGTGAACATCGCCACCATCGACGTGGCCACCGTGACCGGCAGGAGCACGAATCCATCGATCGACCCGTCGCCTGGCACCGCGCCGGTCGTGACCGCTTTGGTCAACGCGCTGTACGGGACGTAGGCGGCGAAGTAACCGAAAGCGAACCACCAGATCCGCGAGGCGCCCTTCTCCGGCCCGGCCATCAGGTGCCTCGGGTGTGCCCGAAGAGGCGGATGTGGAGTCGGTCGCAGAACCGGAAGCCTCGCTCGGTGCAGAGCGGCACCAGCCACTCGGCCACGTCGTCGAGGCGAGCGACGTCGACGCCCTCCGGCATCAGCAACACCCGCTCGGGCGCCGCGTCGAGCGCCGCGACCAACGCGTCGACCTCGGCGATCTCCGCAGGTTCGCCCAGCACCAGCTTGAGCTGGTAGCGCCCGGTGGCGACGTAGCGGCGGAGCACCTCGAGGTTCAACCGGAGCGCGTCGTGGCGCGCGCCCCAGCGCGGATGGTCGGGCACCGAGGAGGAGAGCTTCGGGCTCAGCGACCAGAGGTCGACCGGCAGATCCCGATGGCGCGTTCCGGCCGTCTCCATGGTGAGATGGCGACCCGCTCGGTGCAGGGCGTGAGCGAGGGGCTCGATGGCCGTCGGCAGGAGTGGCTCGCCACCGGTGAGCACCACGTGGCGCACGTCGTGGGCGAGCACCTCCGCCACGACGCTCTCCACCGAGCGCACCTCGCCGCCGGGCTCCCACGAAGTCTCGGGCGTGTCGCACCACTTGCAGCGCAGGTTGCACGCGCCGGTCCGCACGAAGACCGATGGCACACCGGTGAGCACGCCTTCGCCCTGCACGGAGACGAAGAGCTCGGAGATCAACAGCCGAGCATCCGCGAGCGGCAGCGCGCTCAAGATCCGGCTCTCGGTTTCGAGCCGCGGATGGCGCGAGCCAGGAGCAACACCACCGGCACACCGACGGCGAAGCCGACGAAGAGCTCGTCGACCAGCGTGCGCTCGATCAGGCCGACCACGATCACGCCGACCGAGAGCACCGTGAGCACCGGTCCCGCTCGGTGGAAGGGCGTGAGCGACATGCCGGCCATGCCGAGAATGAACGCGTCGGTCATGAGCACGTGCACCGAGTCCACGCCCGTGTTCAACGCCACGAGCCGCTGCAGCGCGCTCACCGCGCACGCCAGCACCGCCACCTGCGCGATGCGCCGGTTGACCAGGTTCCACTCCGTCCGCCGACGCCAGATGAGCGCGACCGTGGTGATCACCACGAAGACCACCCCGCCGACGATGGCGAGCCGCAGCGGGCTCGGGTCGCGCCGGGGCGCGAAGACGACCGCGAAGAGAAGCGTCACCACGAGGATCCCGACGGCCAGGAGCAGCTGCGCCCAGGACCGCTCGCCGGCACCCACGGCGGGGTCCAGGTCGGCCTCGAGCTTGCTCAGCCGCGCCGCCTGTGTGCTCCGCTGCTCGGCGAGGCTCCGCGCCTGCTCGAACAGCTCGGCGGGCGCGTCCTTCATCGCGCCGAGGAGCGCGAGCGCCGACTCTGGTTGCTCGCGCTCGAGCTCGATGCGCGCCATCGACTCGAGCAGCGACTCGCGACCGGCCACTGCGCGATCGAGCTCGTCCTGGAGGTTGGCCTTCACCGCATCATCGGCCTGGTCGACCAGCGGCTCGAGCTCACCGATCGCCTGGTCGAAGCCGAAGCGAGCCTCCGTGAACGCTTGGTCGATCGCCTCGCGCTCCCGGCCCGGCATGACCTGCTCGGCGCGATCGTGCGCGGTCCGCAACAGGCTCCGCGTCCCTCGGAGGCGCACGTGGGCGCGAACGGCGGTCCGGAGATCGGCAGCCCGTTGGAAACGGTCGTCGGGGTCTGCGGCACACGCTCGAATGCAGATCGAGGCGAGGTCCGCGGGCACGCTCGGGGGCAACACCAACGTCGCGGCGCGGCGCACGGACTCGATCGCCTGCGCCAGGTTCCCGCGGTGCGGGGCGCGACCGGTGAGGAGCTGGAAGAGGGTCGCGCCGAGTAGGTAGACGTCGGTCCGCTCGTCGGCCTTCCCGTCGAGCATCTCGGGCGCCATGTATGCGGGGCTGCCGGAGATCCGGTCGCTGGGCCGTTCGCCGAGCGCTCGCGCGAGGCCCCAGTCGGCCAGATAGACCTCACCGTACTCGCCGAGGAGCACGTTCTCCGGCTTGATGTCGCGATGCACGACCCCGCGGCTGTGCGCGAAGGCCACCGCGTTGCAGAGCTGGAGGAAGATCTCCAGGTGGCGGTCGAGGCCGCTCGCCGACGACGGGATGCGCAGGCTGTCTTCCCAGGTCACGCCGCTGACGCGCTTCATGACCACGGCCGGCCCCTCGTCGTCGGCCAGGAGCCCGTGGACGGGGACCACGTTCGGGTGCTCGAGCCGTCCCATGATGCGCGCCTCGCGCACGAGCATCTGGACCGCGTCCCCGTCTTTGCCGCAGCGCTTCACCGCGACCTCGCGGCCGAGGGCCCGTTGCTTGGCGAGGAGCACGATGCCCATCCCACCGCGGCCGAGCTCGGAGAGCACGACCAGCTCGCGCTCCTCTTCGGTCCCGAGCTCGGCTCTCGGGAGGTCGGAGATCGAGGCGAGGGCCTCGTCGAAGGGCATTCGCCCCCCGATCGTCTGCCGGCCGTCGGCCTCCAGGTCGAGCCCCTCGGCAGAGAGGGTCTCCTTCAGCGCGTCGCTCTCCTCCATCGGACGACGCGAATCTTAGTGCGCTACCGCCGTCGCGCGAGTGCTCAATCCGGTCTGGACCCGAGGGCCTCCGTGGTCTCAAGGTACGGGACGCAAGTCGGCGGCGGTCAGCGACGGGCCCGCTCCCAGGACTCGGACCTCTCGAATCGGGGCCGCAGCCGCCGGGATCGCGGTCGCCGCCAACGTGTGGAGTCCGTCTTCGTTGCCCACGAAGAGGCCCGCAGTGGAGGCGATCCAGACGTTCCCATGGGAGTCGACGTCGATGTCGATGGTGGCCACGGTCCCGGGGATCGTCCCCTCGGCCGGGATCTGCACGACGGCGCCGTCGGGGGACCGTCGGCGAACCACGCCGCGGTCGAGGATGGCCACCGTGCCATCCGGAGCGACCGCGAGGTCCATGAGCCGATGCGAGCGCATCTCCCGCACGGGCACCACGCTCGACCCCTCGACCCGGAACAGGTCGACGTGTGAGAGCACCGTGCGCTGGGTGGCGAACCAGGCACCCTGCGAGGTTCCGAAGAGGCGCTTGACCGACTGACGGCTGAGGCGCTCGGCCTCTCCGCCGTCGAGAGTCACGCGGTAGAGCCCCTCGTTCGTCGCCACGAGCGCGGAGCTCGCCGACTCGAGCAAGACGTCGGAGACGGAGCATCGGGGGAGCGCCACCGCGCTCCATTCGCCACCACGACGGAAGCGAACGCCGGGCCCATTCGAACCGCTCGTGAGGAGCGCGAGCGTCTCTTCGCGCTCGTCCAGGGCGACGACTCGACGCGCGGTCGGTGCCATCGCCTCGTCGATCTCGGTGAGCTCCCAGTCCCCGTCGACCCAGGTCGCGACGTGACCGGGCCCTTCGGTCCCGTGAACCTCCAACCAGATGCCTCCCCCGGCCGCTTTCGGCTCCATGAACGGAAGATCGGAGAAGTAGGTGAGGTCTTCGACGCGGCCGTCGGTGACACGAAGCATCGAGGGCTCGCCCTCCTCGAGCACGTTCTCCGCGCGCCGGTAGACGAACCCGCTCTCGATCTCCCACAGGTCGGTGACCTCGTCGGTGCCCAGGTCCACGAAGGCCCCCTCCGAGAATGCCGAGAGCTGACCGCGGTTGCCGCCACTGATGATCACGGCGTCGGACGCGATCGTGGCGCCGAGCGGGCGAGGCCGCACACGGGTCACCTGGTCGATCCGGGTCACGTCGCGGCCGCTCTCCACAGCAGCGACGAACGCCTTGGGCAAGACGTTCTGGAAGTCTCGGTTCGCGCGCTGCGTGTCGCGCTCGACGTCGTGGAACGAGCCGCCGACCTGGTTTCCCCGCTGATCGAAGTAGGCGTAGGCGTGCTGCGGCACGCGCCCCCGCTCCAGGTCGACTCGCACCGCCCCCAGCCAGGTGCCGCTCACCGAGTCCCACACGGCCACGCGCCCATGCCAGGCGGCATCGCCGCTGGCCTCGTCGGGGACCTTGGTGGCGAGGAAGCGCAGCTGGTCCATGGCGGGCATCTGGTGGTCGCGGAACCAGCTGAGGTCGAAGTCGTCGTCGCCCGCTTCGGCGTGCTGGAGGAGAGCGCGATAGCGCGAAAGGCTGTCGTCGAACACCATCATCGTGTTCGCATCCGGGCACTCGGCCAGGGTCCCGCAGAAGACCCGGAGCTCCACGCCTTCGGGCACGGTGAAGCCGCTCGCCTCGGCGGGGAGGCTCCCGGCGGCGGCCTCGAAGGCCGTTCCTCGCTCGATCGCCACCGCGAGCGCCGTCTCTTCGGGCGAGGGTTCGCTGTCGCACCCGGGAGTGAAGGCACCGACGAGCGCGAGGAGCAGGACCAATCGAGACATGGCGGTCATCACTTCCGTTCTTACCCGGTTCATCCGGGGCTCGAAAGGTACGGAACCGCTCGCCGAAGAATTCCCCCGCCGTGGGGTGACCCCGCGCCAGAGCGACTTAGCCTGCGCGCCCATGACCCCGGAGAACGCACGCGCGATGCAGCGGGAGCTCGCGAGCACCGTCGAGCTCGGCGACCGCGTCGGACCGGTCCGTCGCGTGGCCGGTGCGGACGTCGCCTATGAGAAGGATGGCGACCGCTTCTGGGCCGCCGTCTGCGTGCTCGACGCTGCGACGCTCGAGGTGGTCGAGGTCGCGCGACACACGGGCGTCGCGCCCTTCCCCTACGTGTCCGGGCTGCTCTCGTTCCGCGAGCTGCCCTGCCTGCTGCCCTGCTTCGAGAAGCTCACGGTTCAGCCCGACCTGATCGTCTGCGATGGGAACGGCGTGCTGCATCCGCGACGCTTCGGGATCGCGTCGCATCTCGGGGTGGCCCTGGATGCTCCGACGATCGGATGCGCCAAGAACCGGCTCCTCGGCGAGCACGACGAGGTCCCCAAACCGAGGGGATCGACGGCGCCGATCCACCACGAGGGCGATCGAATCGGAACGGCGCTGCGAACGCGAGACGACGTGAAGCCGGTATACGTGAGCCCCGGTCATCGGGTGAGCCACGCCACGGCGAACGACTGGGTGCTGCGGCTCGCGGCGACCTTCCGCCTGCCGGAGACCACCCGCGCCGCCGATCAGGAGGTCAATCGGCTGCGGAAGTGGGCGACGTGAGCTCGCGGAGGGTCTCGGCGAGGGCGTCGAGCCACTCGGGTGGCCACGCCCCGTCGAAGGCGCGCTGGTTCAGCTCGAGCTCGAAGCCGGCGTAGTCGTCCGGGAGGAACACGCGGCGGAACGCGGTGGGGAGCCCGTCGGCGGCGCCGCGATAGGGAGCGTTCCGGCGGAGACGCAGCGCGGGCAGCCGCGCGTTCAGGCGCCGCTTCCATTCGGCGGCCAGCTCGCGCTCGGGACCGCGCGCCGGGTCGTAGAGCAGGCCGACGTCCATGGTCCGCTCGTCACCATCGAGCGAGGGCGTGAACGAGTGGACCGCGACGTGGAGGACGGGCATCCGTCCGCGGAGACTGGTCGCGACCATCTCCCGGTGCGGGCGATGGAAGAACGCGAGGATCGACTCGCGCTGGGCCCGCGAGAGCGCGCGGATCGGCTCGGAGAAGACCTTCGGGTGATGCTCGCTCCGGTTGGTGTCCACCACCAGACGGCTGACGGTGCTCGCGATCACCGACGACCCACAGCGGGACGCCAGCTCGCGGCCGGCCTCGATCGCGCCGATGTCGTAGGCGCGATGGGTCTCCCAGATGTCGGCACCGAGTGCCTCGCGGAGGAAGGCGAGCTCCTCCGGAATGGCGTTGGTCGCGTGCTCGCACGTGAAGAGGAGCGAGCGGCCCGTCACGGGAGGTAGGCCTCGCCCTTGGCGAGGCACTGACTCAGCTCGGCCATGAGCGTGACGAGCATCGCTTCGGAGGGCTCGCCGCCAGCGCGGCGAACCATGCGCTCCGCGAGCGTGCCGGAGCGAAGGATCCGGTTGAGCGGCGCTTCGTGCTCGGCGGCCACCGGGTGCCGATCGAGGAGCGCCCGCCAGAGCTCGTGGAGGGTCGGCTTCCAGAGCTCCGAGAGGCCGAAGCACGCGAGGTACTCCTCGTCGTCGATCGTCGCGGCGCTGCCATGGCGGGCGGCGTTCCAGAAGTGCGCCGCGAGCCGATCGGTCGAGGCGTCGTCGTTCAGGCCGCCGGGGAGCTTGCCCTCCGCGAGCGCGCGAATGACCGCGACCGCGGCGGCCGCGATGGCGAGGTCCTGCGCGGGCGACTCCTGACAGTCGAGCACCCGGATCTCGAGCGCCATCCGGTCGAAGCGCACGATGGCGCCGCGGCTGTTGAGCCACTCCTCCGCGAGGAGACCCTCCGGATCGTGAGGCGCGATCGCCGCATACATCGGCGCGAGGATGCGCCGGTGGTAGTCGCCGCCGCTCTGGATCGGCTCGGGGATCACCTTGCCGGCGATCTCCGGGATCCGGGCCTGGTTGTAGCGGTACGTGTCGAGGCGGGCGTCGAGGAAGGGCTGACGCTTGCCCTCGAGGTAGGGAGAGGCCGCCGCGAGACCGGGCAGCAGCGGGAGCACCAGGCGCACCGCGGCGTGCAGTCGGCGGAGCTCGTCGTCGCCGTCGAACGCGATGTTGAGGTGGGTGCTCTGGAGGTTGACCCAGCCATGGCCGCGGCAGTCGAAGATGCGGTCGTAGGCCGTGTAGATCTCCGACTGGCCCGCCTCCCAGAGGGTCGCATCCGTGTGCGGGTTCATGGTCGGGTGCGCGCCGCCGCCGAGCAGGCGACCGCCGACCTTCGCGAGCTTCTTGTTGATGGCCTTCGCCTCGCCCTGGAAGCGGGCCGCGAGCCCATCGAGGCTCGGCGGGACGTCGAGGGTCTTCACCTCGATCACGTGCGTCGCCAGCTCGTTCGACCAGCCCATCGGCCCGCGGTCGCGCTCGTCGCGGAGCACGCCTCGATCGGTGAGCAGCATCGGCGCGAGCGGACGCACCGCGCGATCGAGGACCGCGACGGTCATCCACTCGATCTCGATGCCGTAGCCTTCGAAGAGAGCCGGACCGGCCGGGTCCGTGCGGGGTCCATCCAGCTCCGCGAGGGAGCCACCTTCGCCATCCAAGTTGGTCATCGGGCACCTACCCGACGGATCCGTCGCTGGCGCTCGACACGAGCGACCAGGCTCTCGACGATCCGTTCGTAGAGCACCGGACCGAGGACGTCGTCCTCGACGCCGGCGTCGATGCTGGGGTTGTCGTTCACCTCGATCACGAGGATCTCCCCGGTCGGGGTCTGCTTGAGATCGACCCCATAGAAGCCGTCGCCGACGACGGCGGCGGCACGGAGGGCGACGTCGACCACCTCGGCCGGCGCGTCCTCGACCCGCACGGTCTCGGCCTCGCCCTCGTCGACCTTCGCGCCCGCGGCGTCGCGGGCGACGATCTGCCAGTGGCCGGGCGCCATGTAGTAGCGAGAGGCGTAGAGTGGCTTCCCGTCGAGCACGCCGATGCGCCAGTCGTACTCGGTCGGCGCGAAGGCCTGCGCGACGATGATGTCGCTGCGCTCGAGCAACCGCGAGCCGACCGAGTGCACGTCCTCGCGGGTCGCGCAGCGGACCACGCCGCGACCGAAGGAGCCATCGGGCGCCTTGAGCACGCAGGGCAGGCCGAGCTCGTCGGCGACGGTCTCGAGGCCGTGGCGGTCCACGACCATGCTCGGCGGGGTCGGCACACCGGCCGCCCGGAGCGCCTCGGCGAGGAAGACCTTCGAGCAGCAGCGGAAGATCGAGCTCGGGTCGTCGAAGACCGCGAGGCCGTCGGCCTCGGCGCGGCGCGCGAAGCGGAAGGTGTGGTGGTGGACCGCGGTGGTCTCGCGGATGAGGAGCGCGTCGAAGCTCGGCAGCCGCGCGTAGTCGGCGCGCGTGATGAAGGTCGCGCGGACGCCGAGCGACTCGGCGGCCTTCGCGAACATCTGGAGCGCCTCGGGCGACGAGGGAGGCTCCGCCTCGTTCGGGTCCTGGAGGATCGCCAGCTCGAAGCGCGGCTGGAGCGCCGGATCGGACGCGGCGGCCGGGTGGGCCACCTGGTCGCGGACGACCGCCTCGGCGACCTTCCGGTCGGCCTCGGTGAGCGAGGTCAGGTCGAGCAGGTCGATGCCGCGCACCTCCCAACCGCTGTCGCGCTTCTCGAGGGCGATCTCGATGCCCGGGACCGGCAGCCGCTCGAAGAGCTCGCGGCCGAGCTGGGCGAGCGCGCGGTTCCGGAGGGGCACGCCGAAGAAGAGGCGCAGGCGGACCGCGTCGTCGTCGATCGCGGCGAGCTCGGCGGCGGCCGCCGGGCCGATGCGCTCGAGGAGCGTGCGGCGATGGCTCCGCGACTTCAGGTCCTGGATGGTCCCGACGTCGGGCCAGACCCGGTGCCCCCGCGCCTCCGCGAGGAGCGCGACGTAGTAGCCCGTCCGCTGGTATCCGATGCGGGTGGCGAAGCTCCACACCGGGGTCCGCGTGGGCCCCTTGGCGTGACGAGTGAGGAACGCGCGGGCTTCGACCACTTCGACCCCGGGGAGGGTCCAGGGCCAATCGCTCCTGCGATCGACGACGACGATGGGCACGGCGGCGGGAAATTGCATCCGGCCGAGTCGGCGCGGAAGCGGAAATCGTCAGCCCACCGTCGATTCGTGCAGCAAGGGTCCAGGGGGTTCGAGGCGGTCGAATGGCCCCGACCCACAAAGGCCGAACGGTGCCTCCTCGACTCGCTCAGCGGCGGTCGGAGAAGAACTCGCGGACCTCGTCGGCGCGGGCGCGGACGTCGGCGCGACCGCGCTCGACGAGCATGTGGGCGTAGTCGGCGTCGAAGAGGATGAAGCTCAGGAAGTCGGCGTCGAAGGTGCCGCCCATGTCGGCCATCTTGGAGATGATGCGGCCACGGATGCCTCGGCTGCCGAGGTTCTTGGCGTGCTCGCGGGCGAGGCGCCCGAGGTCCTCGCTGGGGCGGAAGACGAGGGTCTCGACCTTGCGATAGGGGGTCCCCCGCGAGTTCGTGAGCACCTGGTCGAACTCGCTGCGCTCGGTGGTGGAGAGGAACTCGTCGAGGCGCTCGAGGAGCTTGTTGAAGCGCTCGAGGACCTGGAGGTCGTAGCCGATGGGGTCGAGGAGAAGCGCGTCGAGCACCTTGCCGGCGAGGAAGATGGGACCCGGGTAGGCCTCCTCGGCCATGACCGGGCGCTCCTCCGGTTCGCTGAGGAGCGGGATGACGACCAGCCGGTCGACGCCGAGCCGGAGCGCGGGCGCCATGGGCGTGTTGAAGCGAACCCCGCCGTCGGCGTAGTAGCCGCTGCCGATGCGGCGCGAGGGGAAGATGAGCGGAATGGCCGCCGAGGCGAGCACGTGGTCGGCGCGAATGGCGTCGCGGACGGCCTTCCGGCGGCGGGCCTTGCTGGCCGGGTAGTCGACGCCGGGCGCGAGGTCCGTGAAGAGCGTGGTGGTGCCGGTCGCGACGTGGAGCGCCGTGACGACGAGGCCCTTGATGCGCGAGCTTTCGATGTTGCTGCGGAGGCGCCGCCAGGGGATGCCCTCCTCGACGAGCGTCTCGAGCGCGCGGGCGTTGAGCACGGCGCGGCCGGTCGTCTTGCGCTCGGGGTTCAGCGGGTCCGGGCGGCCAGCGATCATGCCGACCGGATCGAGCCGCAGGTGCTTGCTGAGCTCGAGGGTGCGCCAGTGGCGGAGCAGTCCCTGGGCGTCGTGGTCCTCCGCGTCCGCGTGGGCGGCGACCCACGCCGCGTTGATGGCGCCGACGCTGGTCCCGCAGACCACGTCGAAGAGGCTCTTGGGGTTCTTGCCGGGGTCCGCGTCGGCGAGGACGTCGGTGATCCCCGCGATGACTCCCGCTTCGTAGGCGCCCCGGGCGCCGCCGCCCCCGAGGACGATGCCGGTCGTGTGCGTCATTCCGACGCGAGCGTACCTCCGTCGATGCGCGGCGCGGCGCCGGACCGGTAGTAGTCGGCGATCGCGGCCTCGAGGCGGGGGGCGGTGGCCGGATCGCCGGTGAGCTCGGTGGTGCGGCGGAGGCGGTCGCGGACGAGCTTCCCGTCGCGGTGGATGGCCGCGGTCAGGTCGAGCTCGGGCTGGCCTTCCTTGTCGAAGACCCAGCTGTCGACCAGCACCACGCGGTCGGGATCCGGCTGTGCCAGGAGCGAGACACCGTCGTTCGGCGGTGCGGGCGTCTCGGTGAGCGCGAGCAGGGTCGGGAAGACGTCGAGGGTGGACACGACGTCCGCCCGGCGAGCGCTGGCGATGCCGGGGCCGCAAACGAGGAGCGGCACGCGGATGGCGGCTTCGTCCATGGTGCGGCCGTGGCTGCGGCCGTCGTCGTGGAAGACCTCGCCGTGGTCTGCGGTGAGCACGACGACGGCGCCGAGCTCGGCGAGCCGGTCGAGCACCGGGGCGAGCACCCGATCCACGTGGGCGATCTCGTGGTCGTATTTGTCGGCGACCGAATCACCGAAGCGCGGCAGGTCGGGGTGCTCCGAGTCGGGCCAGTGGGGTCCGTAGAAGTGGAGCCAGCGGAAGAAGGGCGCGGCGCCGTCCATCGCCTCGAGCGCGGCGCGCGCGACCTTGTCGTCGCCGTCGGCTGCACCGAAGGGGACGTCGACCGCGGTGTAGCTCTCGAAGCCCTCGCCGGTGCCCCAGCGGCTGGAGAGGAAGTCGCTGGCGCCGTCGTCGACCACGCCCACGCCGGTCATGCCGCGACGGGCGAGGAGCTCGGGCCAGGTCGCGTGCGGATCGTCGAGCGGCAGGGTGTACGAGTAGATCCAGCGCTCCCCCGAGGGCAGCTCCGGGAGCGGAGGGCGGACCAAGCGCAGCGCGCTGGTCTGGACCACGCGGGCCCACTCGATCCGGCGCGGCGGGGTCCCGCGCATCAGCGCCGGCAGCGCGATGCTCGTGTAGCCACCCGCGGTGTAGGCGCGCTCGAAGATCAACCCGTCCGCGAAGAAGGCGTCGAGGGTCGGGCTCGTCGGTCGGTCGTGGCCGTAGATCCCCAGCCGGTCCGCCCGCAGCGCGTCGATGGTGATCAGCACCACCGACCGGGGCGAGGGCGAGTCCGGGACGGGCGGCAAGGGCAAGCGCTCCGCGCGAGCGGGGGCGTCGCCACCGATGCAGTCTTCGTCGATGCCGTTGCCGGGGATCTCGACCGCGCCCGGGCCGATGTCGTAGTCGAAGGGCGCGCAGTCACCGCCGTGGAGCACGCCCGCGTAGCCGTCGCCGTCGACGTCCACCGCCGAGCGCAGCCGCGCGAGCACGAAGCCGGCCCACGGTCGAGCAGCGATCGCCTCGGCGGTCGGCGCGGAGAGCTGCGTGGTCACCAGCGCCAGCGGCATCGCGAGCACCAGCCCGCCGCCCAGCAGCCGGGCAACTCGGTCGGCCGGCGGCTTGAGCTCGAGGAGCGCGGTGAACGCGGCGGTCGCGCTCAACCAGGCGAGCGTCTTCAGCAGCCGATGGAAGAGCGGATAGGTGTCCGGGAAGAGCCGGCCGTCGGCGAACGCGAGCGCGAGCGCCAGCGCCAGCACGGCACCCATCGCCCAGAAGCGCTCCGCGAGCCACGAGGGCTCTTCGGTCGAGCGGCGCGTGAGCAGACCGAGCGCGACCACCCCACCCGCGGCCAGCGGCGCCGCGATCCAGAGCCCGAGCGCGAGCGTGTGGTGCTCGCTCCCCCAGCGGCGGATGGCGCCGAGAGCGATGGCCCAGCTCAGCGTCGCGGTCAGCGCGACCGCACCCAGCGCGAGCGCGGCCTTCGGCTTGGTCCGCGGCGCGTGCGCGAGGAGCGCGAAGACCGCGCCCCCGAACCCGCCCGCGACCGCTGCGAGCCCGAAGGCGACGGGCGCCACCGAGGGCGCCCCGATCAGATCGAGCGCCGCGATCGCGCCGGCGACGGTCGCGCCGGCGGCCGCGGTTCGGGCGAGCGCCGCCCCTCGCCGGGTCGTGGGCGCTTCGCCCACGGCCTACTCGTACCGGAGACCTTCGACCGGCAGCATGCGCGCCGCCCAGGCGCTGGGCGCGATGGTCGCGACCGTACAGATCGCGATCGCCACCAGGCTGGTGATCACCAGCTCCGAACCGTCGAAGACCACCGGCAGATGATCGATGAGGTAGACCTTCGGGTCCAAGGGGAACTCGAAGGTCGCGAGGTAGGCGATGAGCCCACCTCCTATGAAGAGACCTATGAGGGTGCCTATCACCCCGATCACCATCCCTTGGATCACGAAGACGTTCAGCACCGTCCAGTCCGTGGCGCCCATCGCCTTGAGGATCGCGATCTCACGCTTCTTCTCGAGCACGATCATGATCAGCGTCGCGATCACGTTGAAGGCGGCCACGAAGATGATCGTGGCGATGACCAGGCCCAGGGTGACCTTCTGGATCTCCAGCGCGGTGAAGAGGTTTCGGTTGAGCTCCGCCCAGTCGAGCGTGTGGAAGGGCCCGCCGAGCTCGCGCTCGAGGCGCCGCGCGATCTCCGCGCTCCGCTCGAGGTCGTGGAGCCGGATCTCGACGCCGGTGACCGCGTCGCCCTGACCGTAGAAGTGCTGGGCCTCGAAGAGGTCCGTGTAGACGAGGCGGGTGTCGTACTCCTGGAAGCCGGCCTCGAAGATGGCGATGACGCGGAAGTCGCGCGAGCGCGGGGTCTGCGCGTTGTCGGAGAAGGCGGAGACGTCGAGCCCGGCCAGCGGTGAGACCAGGGTGACCCGATCGCCGACGCCGATGCCGATGTTCTGCGCGAGGGTCTTGCCGATCACGATGCCGGGCAGGTCGCGGACCTCCTCCTGGCGCTCGTGCTCGAGGTCGTCCTCGATGAGCTCCTCGTCCCACTGCGTGTCGTCCTGGATCTCGAGCTCGTCCGGCTCGAAGTCCGCGAGCAGGTTCTCGACGTCCTCGGGGGAGATCGTCTCGACCTCGGGGAGCGCCTCGAACTCGTCGGTCTCGCCCTCGACCTCGGCGCCGGGGGACGGCTCGGTCGCCGCGGGCGGGTCCCACGCGGCGCGTCGCCGGCTCGCGCCGCGGAGCTGACCGTTCTCGTCGAAGAGCTCGCTCTCGTCGATGCCGAGCTCCGCGGCGAGCTCGCGCGCCTCGGGCGAGCCCATCTCGATGTCGTCGGCGAGGCCGCCCTCGAGGGGCAGCTCCTCTTCCTCTTCCGAGCCCTCGTCGCCGTCGGTCAGGTCGTCGAGCCAGTCCCAGCTCTCCGAGACGTCGCCCAGGCCGTCGCTCGGGCGGGCCGGCGGCCGCGCGCCCTCGCGCCGAAGCCCTCGGAGCGAGCCCTGGGTGAGCTGCGAGGGCAGATCGAGCACCTGGGGCATCCGCTCCGGGTCGACGCCCTTCACCAGGACGCCGGCGAGCCGGTCGCCCTTGGCGAGCATCATCTCGTTGATCAGGAAGGGGCCGACGCCGGCGACCTCCTCCATGTCCTCGGCCCGCTGGATGACGTCGCGGTACTCGTCGAAGTCGACGCCGTACTTCATCACCAGCACGTGGGCGTTGACCCCCAGCACCTTCTCGCGGAATTCGCGCTGAAAACCGCTGGTGATCGCCAGAACGCAGAGCAGCGCCGCCACCCCGAGAGCCACGCCGGCCACGGCGATGAAGGTGATGACCGAGACCATCCGGCTCCGCTTCTTCGAGCGGAGATAGCGCCGTCCGATCTGCAGGGCGTAGGCCATCAGTGGGCGGCACCTATCATGCCGCCCCCCGGAGAGCCATGTGTTTGCTGGCCTTTCGGGCCCTGCGCACGGGGCGGTCGATCATGTGCATCCGCTTCACTGCTCCGCTAAACTGACCTTCTTCGATGTTTCTTCGCTTTGAACGAACGATTGCTGTGTGGGCGGTCGTCGTGGCTGCACTCACCTCAGGCCTGACCGGCTGCTCCGACGTCCCGCACGTGGTGCTGGACGGAGGCGCCGGGGACGCCACCGTCGTGGAGGCCAAGAGCCTGGAGATCGTTGGCGATCCCACGATCTCGCTGACCTCCGAGCAGGAGGCCACGCTGACCGTGCGGCTGCGCGACGCCGAGGGGCGCCCGATGGCCGGCAGCGAGGTGCGCTTCGCCCTCGACGGCCGGGCCCACGACTCCACCCTGCTCGAGGTCTCCGCCCTCACCAACGCCATGGGAGAGGCGAGCACCACGCTCCGCGCCGGGCGGGTCATCGCGGCCTTCCGAGTCCGGGCCTCCGCGGACGACGCGGCCTCGGTCTCCTTCGACGTGGCCGTGGGCGACGCCGGCTTCGGCTCGATGCAGGTCACCCCGAGCTACGAGGGCAATCGGGAGACGCTCCCGCTGGTCCGGGTCGGGGTCTTCACGGACGCCACCTGCGAGGACGAGATCGTCCGTCGCGACGCTGGCGATCGGGTTCAGGTCCAGAGCGACGACGACGAGCTCGTGCGCTTCCTCGGTCTCCCCGTCGGACCGACCTACGCGGTCGCGGTCCGTGGCGAAGGCGAGGACGGCGTGCTCCTGGCCTGGGGCTGCGCCGATGGCTTCGAGATCGTCGAGATGGACTCCATCGACGTGACCGTGCCCTTCGACGACGAGCCGCTGATGGTCGACGGCTCGTACCGGACGACCACGCAGTTCGAGATGCTCGAGACCACCGGGGAGATCACCGGGTTGCTCGAGGAGCAGGTCGACGTCCTCCTGCCGGAGATCGACGCGACGCTCATCCTGGACGCGGCCGAGCAGCAGCTCATCGACGCCGGTGAGACCGCCGACGCCGCCACACTCGCCACGGCGCGGGCCGGCGGCTACGACAGCGTCTACCAGGGACAGCTGGAAGACGAGGAGGTCGGGCCCTCGGTCGCGCACCAGGCGTTCGTGGAGCGGGTGGCGATGGTCCTCACCGGCGTGGGCATTCGCGGCCGCATCCGCGTGAACGAGGCCGAGGTCACCTACGAGGTGCTGGGTCTCGAGCTGACCGAGGGATACCTCGACGCTCGACTCGCCGAGCTCGAGCTTCCCGCCGAGCTGACGGCGACCGCGACCGACCAGGAGCTCACGTTCGAGTCGTTGAGCATCGGGCTCTCCGCCAGCGAGCTCGTTCGCGCGCTCGCGACCTTCGAAGCGTACGAACGGGTCTACTCCGACGGCGGCGACTGGCTCGCTCTCGAAGCCGGCTGCGGGATGCTCCCGGCCCCGACCGACGCGATCGGTTGCGACTCGGAGTGTCTGCGGATGGCCTGCGAGACGGTCATCGACGAGTACTACGCCGCGACCCTCTCGGCGCTCGAGCCCCTCGACGCCCAGCGCGCGACCTTCGAGCTGAGCGGCGCCGCCGACCTCTCCGACACCGCGGGCGATCTGCGGGTCGACTCCGTCGACGGGACGATCAGCGGTGAGTGGACCGGCCCGACCGCGAGCAGCCCGGAGACGGTGGAGGGCGCGATCGTCGGCCAGCGGATCACCCCGCCGACCTGATGACCAAGGCCTACCCGCTCCAAGCGGCGCGCGAGCTCCGTGACCGGGCCGTGGACGACGCGGCGGCGGCGCTCGCGGAGGTGGTGCGGGTCCACGAAGAGGCGAGCGCCACGCTCGCGAAGGCCGAGGCGGTCCTGGCCACTCATGATGGCGAGGCCAAGGCGTTCGAGGCGCGCGAGGCGGAGCGGGGGCCGAGCAGCGCGGCCGTGTTCCAGCAGGTGCAGCACTACCGAGAGGCCCGGGCCCTCGCGCGGGAACAACTGCGCGGCGCCGTCGAAGCGGCTCGACTCGTGGTGGCGCAGCGGGCGGCAGCGGTGACCGAAGCACGCGACGCGCTGGCGACCGCCAGAGCGGAGGCGGAAGCGGTCGGGCGCCACGAGGAACGCTGGCGCGACGAGCAGAAGCGAGCAGCCGAGAAGAAGGAAGAGCTGGAAGCCGAAGACGCCGTCCAGGCCCGCTGGCGCGAGAAGGACTAGGGCCGGACCCTCACCCTCACCCTCACCCTCGCCCTGACCCTCACCCTTCTTCATCGGTTGAATTCCGAACACGGGGTGAGGGCCAGGGTGAGAGGGTGCGCCTTCGGCGCTCTCAGGGGCGGCGGGCCAAGACGGCGCGGAGGATCTCGGTCGCGCCGGCCGGGGTGTCCCAGACCTCTTCGGCCTCGATGATGCGGAGCTCGGCGTCGCCGCCCTCCACGGATTCGAGCGCGAGCACGGCCCGGCCCTGGGTCAGGAACGCGGCCCACCAGGGCCGGAGCGAGGGATCGCTCGGCAACGCGAAGACCTCGAGCTCGACGCCACCGAGGCGGAGCCGACCCAGGAGACCGAAGAGCCCCGAGCCCGCAGGGGTGGGCGGCTCGGGCGCGTCGAAGAACTCTTCGAGACCACCGAGCGCGCGATGGAAGCGAGCCACGGCCGCGGCCGATCCGGTGACACCGAGCCGACCCGCGCCCTCCACGCCCGGTCGGCGCATCCGGACCATGGCGCCACGCACCACGGGCTCTTCCTCGGGCTCGCAGAGCCGGACTCGGACGCCGGGCTGGAGCACCTGGATGGCCTCGTCGCGGAGCAGGAGCGCGACGGCGCGCATCACCTCGAGGTCGAGCTCGGGTCGTTCGTCGAGGATCTCCCCGAAGGTCTTCGGCGCGATCAGCGCCTCGTGGATCGCCGCGGCGAGCGGATCCTTCGGCGCGCTCTTCCCGGCCAGCGGCGCGAGCACGGTCGAGGTGCTCGGCAGCTCCGCCGCGAGCGTCGCCCGCTCGTCGGTGCGCCGCACCGCCTCCATCAGGAGGTGGTCGGTGCCCGAGTCGATCCGCTCCTTGTCGGCCAGCCGCCCAGGGACGAAGACGAACTGCCCCTCGCTCAGCGCGAGCAGCCGGAAGAGCGCCTTCTCCGCCACGACCACGTTCGAGCGCGCGGACACCACCCGCCCCTCGCGCACGAAGATCTCTCCACTGAGCGCCGCGCCCTCGATGCGCAGCAGGCCGGTGCGGCGGCTCTGCGCGAAGACCTGCAGGAGATCGAACGCCCCGACCTGCTCGAGCTCGCCCTCGAGCTCTGGACCAGAGGTCGGCTCGCGCCGGGCGCGAACGACCTCGTCCACGCGCGCGGCGACCTCCTCGGCGTGGAAGGGCTTCACGATCGGCTCGCCGCGCGGCTCGAGCGCGCTCAGCTCCGAGGGGTCGCCCTCTCCGAGCACGAAGACGTGAGCCCCCTGGGTGCGCGGGTTCTCGGTGAGCACGTCGACGAAGGTCCGCACGTCGAGCACGCGCACGTCGCGATCGACGAGCACGACCTCCGCCTGCATCTCCACGGCGTGAGCGAGGCCCGAGCGGCCGTCGGTGGCGAGCACGACGCGGTGACCGTGGCGGCGCATCGCCTCCGCGAGCACGTCGAGGGTGTCGTAGTCCTCGTCGACGACGAGCACGCGCCCTTCCAGCGATTCGCTCACTGGCCGACCTCCGGCTGCAGGTGGTAGGTGCGCTGCAGGGCGCTCACCAGTCCGTCCGCCATGTCCAGGTCGCTGGCGTGGTAGACGAGCATCGTCGGCTCCGCGAGCCGGCGCGAGCGTAGCCGGCGACCACTGAGCACGTAGCCCCCGAGCTCGGTGAGCGAGAGCAGGAGAATGCGACCGGCGAGGTCCGCGCCCGGCACCGCGAGCGTTCGCGCGGCCGGCGAGAGAGCCTGCTGATCGGCGGAGCGCAGCACCCAGCCGCGGACCTGCGAGCGAGCGCCGTCCTCGCCCATCTCGTCGATCAGGGCCTCGCCCATCCGCTCGTCGCCGGCGGCGTAGATCACGCCGGGGACGCCCGCGCGGCGCGCGTCGGCGACCAGGTGGCGCGAGAGCCGTGGGAGGATCGACGCCGGCAGCACCGCGTGGTGAGCGCCCTCGTCGTGAGCGGCAGTGAGATCGCCGTGGAGCGAGACCCGGCCGTCCGGGCGCACCACGACGTCATCCTCGGTGCCCATCAGGGTGTCGAGCGCATCGAAGAGCGGACGACCGTTCAGACCGAGCCGACGCCAGGGGCCTCGTCTGCTCTGCTCGCCGCGCTGGCGGCTGCGCCGGAGGAGGGTTCCGAGATCGGTGCCGTCGAAGGGGTAGACCGCGACCCCGAAGTTGAGCGCCGGGGGACCGAGCTCCGGGAGGTGCTCGGCCATGATCGCGTGCAGCTCCTTCTGTGCGGCGAAGCGAGCCTCGATCCGGTGGCGGGCGCCGAGCACGCCGAGCAGCGCGGTCTCGGGCAAGAGCAGGTAGAGCTCGTCGTCCTCGACGCGGGCCACCACGTCGGAGTCGCGGACCGCGGTGAGCACCGCCTCGGTGAGCAGCCGGCGCGCGTGGCGCTGGGCTTCCGGACGGAGCTCGCCGAGCTCCGTCATCCCGTCCATCGCGAGCGTGACCAATGAGAAACGGCGGCCGTGACGCGCGGCGCGGTCGATCTCGCGGCCGGCCACGTCGCCGAAGTACGCGAAGGTGTAGGCGCTGGTCTCCGGGTCCTTGATGCCGGTCCGCGCGATCGCGTCGACCTTCCGCGCGGCCTCGAGCGACGCGGTGCCGAGGGAAGCGATCACCGTGAGTGCCTGCTCTTGCTCCTCGGAGAGCTTGTGCCTCGGGCGAAGGATCGCCGCCCCCGCCAGCTCGGTGGGGCCGAGAAAGGCGATCTGGATGCGGCCGTCGCGCACGGCGACCACCTCGGTCGGGTCGAAGGCGTCGACGGCCGCCTGATCGAGGCTCGTGGGCAGCCCGGTGCCTTCGGCCTGGGCTGCCGCGCGGACGAAGGTCCGCGAGCCGAGAAAGGGCGGCAGGTAGAGCGCCGCGGACGAGAGCGGCAGCTCCTGCGCGCAGGCTTCGAGGATGCGCTCGGCGACGATCGTGCGGTCGGTCTCCGCGATGAAGGCCGCGCAGCGGGCGTAGGTCGCCGTTCGCAGCCGGCCGCTGCGCGCCTCGGCGTCCAGCCGCTCGCGCTGGTCGATCAGCATTCGCCGCTCGCGGGCGCGGTCGACCGCCACCAGGAGCGCGTCGCCGGTCAGCGGCCGGAGCACCGTCTGCAGCACCCCGAGCGCCATCGCGTGCGACGACTCCTCGAGGTCCTGCGGCGTGGTCATCACGATCACGTCGACGGTCGGGTAGAGCGCGCGGAGGTGATGGACCAACGCGAGGCCATCACCGTGCGGCAGCGAGAGGGAGACCAGCGCCACGTCCACGTCACCGCGACCGAGTCGGCTCACGGCATCGGGAACGGAGGGGGCCACGGTGACCTGGTCCCCCCGCTCCTCGAGCACCCGCGTGGCGAAGTCGGCGTCGCGCTCGTCGGCGGCGACCACGAGAACGCTGAGGACCTTTCGGATCACCGCAGCTCGCCGTCGAAGACGTGGCGGGCGGGTCCCCGCATTCGCACTCGTTCGCCTGGCTCGCCGACCACGATCGTCAGCGCGCCGCCCGGCAGCTCCACTCGGATGGGTGTGCCGCGCTCGGCGCGGCCGGTCTCGACCGCGGCCACGGCCGCCGCGCAGGCACCGGTGCCGCAGGCCTGGGTCCACCCCGAGCCGCGCTCGAGCACGTGCAGCTCGAGGCCGCCGTCGACCATGCGCGCGAAGCCGACGTTCACCCCGGCGGGGAACCACTGGTGGGCCTGGACCTGCGGACCGTACTCGAGCCGCTCCGCCGCCGTGAGCTCGTCGAAGATCACCGCGTGCGGGTTGCCCATGCCGACGGCGGTGAACGAGAGCGTCCGGCCGACCACCTCGATGGGCGCGTCGACGCGTGGTCCGTCGGCGGCCATCGGGACCTCCTTGGGCTCGAGGGTCGGGGCGCTCATCCAGATCTCGACGTCGCCGTCCCCGTGGAGCTTCGCCAGGTGCGGACCCGCGCCCGTCTGGATCTGATGCTCGGCACCGCGCTCGAAGTGACCCTCGCGGACGAGATGCCAGACCACGCAACGGAGCCCGTTGCCGCACATCTCGGGCACCGACCCGTCGGCGTTGATGACCTCCATCGACGGCGCGCTCGCGTTGACGATGAGCACACCGTCCGCGCCGATGCCCCGATGGCGATCGCAGAGCTCGACCGCGCGCTCGGTGTCCACCTGGGCCGCTCCATCGACGATGATGAAGTCGTTGCCGAGCCCCTCGTACTTGCTGAAACGGAGGCCCCCACGGCGCTCGGTGCTCATGGCGCGACCATAGCGCCTCACCCAGCGGGATCCCACCGCGTTTCGAGAGGCTCGAACGGCTCAGCGACCCTCGATGCCCGGGATCGGCATCGCCACCCGATAGAGCGTGGTTCGAGCCGTGATGTAGAGGGTCCGGCGATCGGCCCCGCCGAACGCACAGTTGGCGGGGGTCATCGGCACGTCGATGGTCCCCCAGAGCGTCCCGTCCGGGGCGTAGACGCGAACGCCGCTGCCGGTGGTCACGTAGAGGTTCCCGGCTTCGTCGACGGTCATCCCGTCCGCGCCGTTGGCGTCCGGTACGAAGGTGCGCTCGTTCGAGAGCGTCCCGTCGGAGCCCACGTCGAAGGCGCGCACGACCGCGTCGGCCGTGTCCGCGAGGTAGAGGGTGGAGTCGTCGGGGGAGAGAGCCACGCCGTTCGGGCGCTGGTCGGTCGTGCCGTCCCACACGCGGGTGAGCGTGGTGCCGTCGACCAGGTAGAGGCCGTGAACGTCGATGTCCCGGTCCGGGGCGTTCACGCCGTAGCCCGGGTCGGTGAAGTACCAGCGACCGGAGCCAGAGAAGACGAGATCGTTGGGGGCGTTCAGTCGGTCGCCTTCGTAGGTGTCGAAGAGGGTCTCGAGAGCGCCCGCCCCGGTGACCCGCGCGACGCGGCGGCCGGCCTGGAGGCACGTGATGTGGTCGCCCGCCATGGAGGTGCCGCTCCCGTTGGCGCCCTCGCTCGGGCGCACGACGATCGAGAGCTCGTCGTCCGCGTCGAGCGCGTAGATGGTCTGGCGTGCCGGCGTGGAGAAGATCAGGTCGGAGAAGACCAGCCGGTCGCCCTGCCAGTGTGGCCCCTCGAGGAAGCCGAAGTCGTCGTCCATGAAGCTGCTGGCGACCATCTCGACGTCACCCGCGCCGGCGACCGGGTCGATGGGATCCGAGCCCATGTCGGGGTCGTCGCCGCCGCCGTCCACGTCGGGCACGAAGCCGTCGACGTCGTCGACGAAGCCGTCGGTGTCGGCGGTGAAGCCGTCGGTGCGACCGCCGTCGGAGTCGTCGGTTCCGTCGTCATCGCCACACGCGAGCGCGAGGCAAGCCAGCAAGCAGAGGAGTCGCATGGGCGGGAGGGTAGCCCAGACCCCGGCGAGTGCTCACGTCCCCGACCAGGGCTGCACCGTGTCCGGCGGCGCATCGAACTCGGACGGGGCGCGCCCGAGCAGGGCCCGGTAGGTACGGCTCAGGTGCGCGTGGTCGGCGAAGCCGGCGTCGAAGGCGGCCGCGGCCAGGTTGGCGTGGGTCGCGTTCGAGCTGAGCAGCCCCATCAGCCGTGACCAGAGCGCGTGCCGTCGGAGGTGGATGGCCGTGTCGCGGGTGACCAGCCGTGAGAGCCGATCGAGCGAGACACCGGCCGCGCGCGCGAGGTCGCGGAGCGGTCGGTCGGGGTCGACTTCGAGCGCCTCGATGGTGGCGCCGACCCGTCGATCGATGCGCGGTCGCCGCAGGTCGCCGAGCGAGAGCGCGATGGTGTCTTGGATGAAGTCGGGCGTGTCCAGGCGATCGCGCTCGCCGTAGCGCCGGCAGAGCCCGACCAGCCGTTCGGCCGCCACCCCTTCGATGGCGAAAGGACGGTCGCCACGCCAAGGCGCACCCAGCCGACCCGGAGCGGCGAAGACGGCGCATGACCACCCGGCCGCACCGGTCGCGTGCGTCCATCCGGGCGGCGCGACGACCACACGGACGCCCGCGTCGATGCCGACCTCGAGTCCTTCGCCACGCACCCAGACCGGCGCGTCGATCCCGACGTGCACCTTCCAGGCGACGTGCGCGTGCGGGCTCGTCCGTTCGCCGCAGCTGTGGTGGAGCGCTCCGGAGCGAACGATGCGAGCGACGCCGGACTCACCGGTTTCGTTCAAGCCGCCGCCCTCGCCCCGCGCCATGAGATCAGCATGAACAGCATCGGTCTCTCCGTCTACGCCGCGGCACTCGTCATCCTCTTCGCGAAGTTCGTGGTCACCATCAGCCTGCAGGGCCTCGACCGCATCCGCGGCGGGAGGTTCCGCTACCCGGAAGACGCCGCCCACTGGAAGGGCGAGGTCACCGCCGACTCCGACCGCTGCGATCGCGCCCAGCGCCTGCTCCGCAACGACGGCGAAGGCCAGCCCTACTTCTTCGCCCTCGGCGCGCTCTACCTCGTGCTCGGCGCCTGGCCGCTCGGCGCGCCGATCTACTTCGGCGTCTACACCCTCAGCCGCGTGCTCCACGCCCTCTGGCTCTTCCGCGGCACCCAGCCGCACCGCAACCGAGCCTTCGGCCTCGGCCTGCTCACCCTCGTCGTGATGGCTGGCCACGTCGCCTACGAAGCCGTCGGCCGGCTCTACTGACGGACGCGGACGATGGTCCTCCGTGGACGGTGGACCAAATTCAGTTCATATTCGGACCATGTCCTCGAAGGAGCTGGACCTCTCGACCGACCTCGTGCCCATCGGCAAGTTCCGAAGCGGAACCGCCAAGCTGCTCGAGCAGATGAACGCAGATGGCCGAACGCTCGTGATCACTCAGAACGGCGAGGCGGCCGCGGTGGTGATGTCTCCCCGTGAGTTCGAGTCACTCCGAGCTCGTCAGCGGTTCGTCGAAGAGGTCGCGCGAGGGCTCGCGGATGTGGACGCTGGCCGAACCCAGAGCACCGCAGCGGTCCGCCGGGCGATGAAGAAGCGGCGAAGTCAGAGAGCGGGGAAGTGAAAGTCGTCTGGACGGCCACGGCCGTCGCCCGGCTCGAGGCCATCGAAGACTTCATCGCGAGCGACGACCCACAGGCCGCCGAACGCTTCATCGATGCCTTGCTGGCCATCGGTGAGTCGCTCGCGGACTCACCACAGCGAGGCCGAGTCGTCCCCGAGCTTCCGGGCAGTGGCCTTCGCGAAGTCATCCACCACGGGTACCGAATCGTCTACCGAGCGACCACGAAACGGATCGAGATCCTCACGGTCTTCCAAGGTCACCGGTTGCTGCGCGAAGACGAGCTCGGTTGATGGACCGCGACCGGTTCGCTCGCCGCTTCGCGGAAGCCGCCATCTCCGCCAGAGACTTCGCGAGAACGTTCATCGAGGAACCGTTGCCCGATGCCATGAGGTTTCGCGTACGGTTGAACAGCTCCTACGACGGCACCGCCAGCGACGACTTCCGCCTGTATCCTGGCGACAGCAGTGCCGAAATCGCTCGACGGTTGGCGAACGCTACCGAAGAGGAGGTCGTCGCGACCCTATGGCGGCATGGAAGGGTGCCCCAATGGGTCAACCTGTCCACCATCGGTTTGACGGCCCGCGAAACGCTCGTCGAAGTCATGGCCTGCGGTCGATTCACCGCGAACGAAGGGGTGCTCTACCACCGGCCCGAAGGGCGACCCCCGTTCCATGTGCTCGGGCCGGCTCTGCCACCGGGGCATTCGGAAGGAGAGAAGTTCAGCATCTACAACGTTGGCGACTGCTGGACTGGTGAAGAGCTCCAGAGGCACGCCGCCAACTCGTCCAAGGTCTGGGCTCTCACGCTTAGAGGACCACGGTTCGACGATGAGACGGTCGGTGCACTGCATCCGTTCACGAAGATGCGGATTCTGGAGATCCACGACTCGATCCTTCGAGGTCCAGGGCTGGTTGGTCTCGCGAACCAGCCGTCGCTCCGCCACTTCCGACTCCACCTTGCCAGCAGGACTCGGTTCAGCGCCGGTGACCTTCCCCTTCTGCCCGACCTGGAGACGTTCACTTTGACGGGGCTGCCCGGAGGGGAGTGGGGCTTCGTTGCGCTGGCCGAGCGAGCCGCTGGTCTCCAGTGGCTCTCCCTCCAGAGTCGACGAGAGCTCGATCTAGGTGCGGAGCTCCAGTGTTCCCCGCGGAGCATCAGCCTCACGGGAACGCGGGTCGTCGGGACTCCCCTGCCCCGCAAGTTGGATGCGCTCTCCCTCCGCCTCTCGGCGGGGAGCGACTCGGAGATCGAAGCGCTGCTCGAGAAGGTCGACTCGCTGAACAGGCTAGGGCTGTCGGGGTCGCCCATCGGTGGAGCGCTGGCGAGTCGTCTCGCCAGTCGGTGGCCCCTGACCTCGCTCGATCTGACGGAGACCAATGTGACCGACGATGAGATCCGGGAGATCGCGGATCGGCATCCCGGGACCAAGGTCTTCCCGAGGGGGCACGTTCCGGACTGACAGAAAGCGCTAACGGACGCGGACGATGGTGGCGTGCTGGCCTTCGCGGGGGAAGACCGCGGTCCAGCCGACCGGGAGCGAAGGCTCGGTGAAGTCGAAGAGGTAGCGCGCGTCGCGCGGTGAGAGGTTCACGCAGCCGTGGCTCTTCCGGCGGCCGAAGTCGTCGTGCCAGAAGGCGGCGTGCAGGCCGTTCGCGCCCTCGAAGTACTGCACCCAGGGCACGCGCTCGAGGGCGTAGTTCTCGGAGACGTCGTCGCGCTCGAGGTTGTCCATGTCGCTGAACGCGAGCTTCACCCAGAGCCGATGCTCGCCGAGCGGGGTGGCGTGGGTCGGGCGGTTCCGGCCGGTCGACACGAGCGTGGCGTAGACCGCGCGGTCGCCTCGGTAGGCGACCAACACCTGCTCGGCGATGCTCACGTCGATCCAGGTGCCCTCCCAGTCGTCCCCTTCGGGCGCAGACTCGGGACGCTCGCTCGGCGCCGCGAGATGTACGTCGCGACGGCGCACCCAGGTGCCGTCCTTCAGCTCGAGCCAGCCGCGGTGCTCCGCGGCCACGTGGAGCACCTCGCGGTGACCGGCACGGCGGGTCACGCGACCGCTGCGGCGCTCATGGATGCTCACGTTGCGTCGCTTGGTGAAGGCGAGGTCGAGCGGCTGGCCCTCTTCGATCGCGACGCCCTGGAAGCCGCTGCCCCGCGCGGGCCGGACCTGGTCCGCCTGGATGTAGAGCTGGCGTCGCGTCTTCACGAAGGGCACGCCGTCGTAGAGCGTGCGGCCGCTGAGGATCACGCCGAAGCCCTGGCCGAGGGCGGAGTGGTACTCGTCAGCGAAGTAGTCGCTCGGGTGGGCGAACGCGCGGGTGCCGTCGGTCGCGATGAAGGCGTAGTCGTAGGGGAGGATCGCCCCGGGCTCGACCGAGGGGTGCCGGGTCCCGGCGGGCGCCTCTCGCGAGAGCTGCATGTGCCGATCGCAGACGAACGCCTCGCGACCGACCTTCAGCCACACGCCATCACAGCCGGGCGCGTCGAGCCGCGCCTGGATCGGCACGCGAGTGCCGCGCGCGAGGGTGCCCAGGCGCTCGGCGCCACCGCGAGGCTCCGCGAAGAGCGGCGTGTCCGCGTCGACCACCTCGGCGCTGCGCGTACCGCGCGGCGGCGGTGGCAGCCGGCGGACCTTCGAGCCGAGCACCCGGCGCTGTGGGGACTGCGCGTGGGTGGCGGGTGAGGTCGCGATCGCGCTGACCCCCAGCGCTCCGATCAGGAGCGAGAGGAGACCGAGCTGGGTTCGGAGCCGCACGCCCCGATCATAGCGGTCCCCGCGCCGATCGCTCAGAAGCTGGCGGATTCCGGGAGGCTCAGGACTCGATGGGTCCGAAGACCTGGGTGCGGAGCTCGGTCAGCGCCTTCTTCGAGACGCCGAGCTCGTCCGCCCTCGCGATGTAGTCGTCGATGAGGCGCTCGGTCTGATCGTGGACCTTGGTGAAGTGGTACTTCAGGTAGATCTCCACCTCGAAGGGCGCGAGGATCGGCGCCAGGAAGCTCGCGAGCTTCAGGGTCGGGGAGAGCACGAGGTTCAAGGCCGCCGGGGCGCTCTTGCCGGTCTGAGCGGCCACGACGTCCCGCGCTTCGCCCGCCGCGGACGAGGCCAGGCCGGCCCAAGGGCCCGAGCGCATCTTCGAGAAGGTCCAGCCGGCCCCTTCGAGGGCGGTGATCGTGGGCATCAGCGTCGCCGAGCTGAACGCCATGGTGGCGCGCGCGTCTTCGACCTCCTCGGCCGGGCAGTCGCCCGCCTCGAGCAGCCGCACGACCCGCTTCGCGTCGCGACCCGTGAACGGCTGGGGCCCCGCCATGTAGAACGCGACGCCGGGATGGTCGACCTCGCCCTCGGTCAGCGGCGCCTGGTAGCTGACCATCATGATCCCGCCGTCCACGATCTGCATGTCCGCGACGTGCGGCGCGAGCAGCGCCGGGATGTGGAGACCGCTCTGGAAGACCACGACGGTGGCCCGGCCGGCGTGCTCGAACATCACGTCGAGACCGCCCCCATCGAGGCCCTTCTCGAGGCCGGTCGACGAGATGCAGAGCCAGATCTGGTCGTAGTCCACGTCGACGGTGGTCGCCGGATCCACGTGCACGATGCTCGGCCGGAAGGACATCGGCTCGCGACCGCGCTTGCCGCGCATCTTGTAGAGGGTCGCGCCCTCCTCGAGCTCTTCCTTCTGCCGGGGACGCGCGAGCACGTCGACCACGGCGCCGCCACGCTGGAGGTACATGCCGTAGACCTGCCCCACCGCACCGGCCCCGACGATGAGCACCCGCGGCCGCGGCTTCGAGGTCCGACCTCGTCCGTCGACGGTATCCATGGCCGCGAGCCTACACCCGCAGCCCAGGCGGCGCGCCACGACAAAGCGGCCCGAACGGTCGGACCCCGCCGACCAGTCGGTGGTCGATCGTGCCCCGCCGACTGCGGACCCGAGGTCGATCCATGCGCCTGCTGCCCGACGTCGATCGTTAAACGCTCGTGATTCCAGAGCCTTGAATCCACGAACGCACCTGTAAGGGGCCGGGGCACGCTGTGTGCACCGCGCGTACACCATGCATCTCGGCCGCGCCCTCCCCGTTCTCCTCGCCGCCACGCTCCTCCTCGGCGTCGGCCCGCTGGTGTCGAGCTCCACGGCCCAAACGGTGCGCGACATCGCCGGCCGTGGGGCCTGCAGCACCGCCGGTGTGGAGGCGATCAGCCGCCAGCTCGCGGAGGCCCAGATGTGCATCCGACCCGGTGCGTTCGTGCGCTTCGCGCCGCATCCGGGCATCACGCTGACCTCGTCGCGAGTCCACCCCTTCGCTCAGGCGAGCGCCCGGGATGCTCTTCATCGAGCCGCCGCCCGGACGCCGTTCTCGGTGAACTCGGCCTTCCGGACCGTCGCCGACCAGTACGTGCTCTACCACTCCGGCGGCTGTGGGCTCGCCGCGACCCCGGGGCGCAGCAACCACCAGTCCGGCCGTGCCGTGGACGTCCAGAACTACTCCGCCGCCCGCTCCGCCCTCCAGGCGCAGGGCTGCACCTGGCTCGGCTCGCGCGACCCCGTGCACTTCGACTGCCCGGGCTCGGACCAGCGGGCTGATTCGATCCGCGCCTTCCAGCGGCTGTGGAACGTCAACAACCCCGGCGACACGATCGCCGAAGACGGTATCTACGGTCCGGCCACCGAGTCTCGACTCGGCCGGACCCCCGCCGGAGGCTTCGCGCGCGGCGCCTGCGACAGCACTCCGGAGCCGCCGCCGCCCAGCGGTGGCCGACTGCTCGGCGCGGTGTACGAGAACCCCAGCATCGACCGACGGGTCGACGGCGCCAGCGTTCGGGTGGTCGGCGAGTCGCTGAGCGCGACCACCGGCGCCGACGGCATGTGGGCCTTCGAGGTCCCCGACGGGACCTACACGGTCGAGGCGTCCAAGAGCGGCTTCACCACCGCGCGCCACACCTGCACCGTCGCTGGCGGTGACACCTGGTGCTCGGTCGGCCTCGACGCCGGCAGCACCGAGGGCGCGATCCGTGGCGTCGTCTTCGAGGACGTCGGCTCCGGCTTGGCCGACACCACCACCCGCCTCGAAGGGGCGTCGGTGGTCGTGACCGAGACCGGCGACCGCGCGACCAGCGACGCCACCGGCAGCTGGGCGCTCACGCTCCCGGCGGGCACCTACACCCTGGCGGTCAGCAAGAGTGGCTACGCCGCGGGATCGCGGAGCTGCACCGTGACCACCGGCGGGGAGACCTGGTGTTCGGTCGGCCTCGCGCTCGACGCCGTCGCCGGCGTCGCACAGGGCGTGCTCTTCGCGGGCTCGAACGTCGAGAAGCGAGTCATCGGCGCCACGGTGCGTGTGGTCGAGACCGGAGCCTCGCTGACCAGCCGTGAGGGCGATGGCTTCTTCCGCTTCGAGCTGCCGCCCGGCACCTACACGCTCGAGGCGAGCGGCGACGGGATCCTCCCCGCCAACCGCACGTGCGAGATCGGCGCTGGCAGCGTGACCTGGTGCTCGATGTCCATCGAGAAGGATCGCAGCGGCAGCACCAGCGAGAGCGTCGTCTTCGAGACGGTGGACGGCGCGGAGCACGGCGGCGGCGCGCCAGCCGACGCGGACGGAGCGGCGGCGGCCACCTACCCGGGACCGGCCGGCTCCCTCACGAGCGGCTGCTCGGCCTCGGGGGATGCGTCCGGCTCGGGCTTCGCGCTCCTGTTGGCGCTCGCATTCGTCCGGCGCCGACGTCAGTCGCGGCAGTAGGCTTCGAGCTCGGCCACGCCGAGGACCTCGTCACCCGCCCACGATTCGAGGCGAAGCCTGAACGTGGTGGCAGAAAGAGCTATCATCGGGGGGTGAATCTCGAAGGCGACGAAGAGGGGATCGCGGTCCTCAAGGGACTCCACGCGAAGGACAAGACCTACCTGAAGTTCCTCGTCGGCGAGGCCAAGTCCAATACGGACATGAAGACGACCTTCAAGGGCGAGGACGGCCGCGCGTTCATCCTGCGTCTCGACCCCAAGAGCGGGAACCTGGTCGTCGAGAAGCAGGGCTGAGACGACCTAAAACCAGGGTTCGTGATTCTGGATACGCCCTCGCCGGTCCCCGGCGCCGCACTCCGCGCCCGAGCGCCTCGAATGGCCTACGGACCGTCCTTCGTTGCCGCGGATCACGAATTGCGAAGCCGGATGCCTCGCCCGATCCCATATCCAGAATCACGAACTCTGGTTTAGAAGTCCAGCCCGACGGTCATCGACATGTCGGGCTCGGTGATCGACATGTCGCCGCAGGACCCGCGGCAGTAGCAGGTCGAGGTGCACTGCGAGTCGCTGCAGTCCGCGGCGCCGTCGCAGTCGTTGTCGACGCCGTCGGAGCAGCGCGCTTCGGTGTTCTCCGGACCCGTGAACGTGCACGAGCCCCCATCGCTGCAGAGATCGCTGCAGGGGCAGACCCCCGAACACTCCGAGTCAGCGCAGTCCTCGGCGCCATCGCAGTCGTTGTCGACCCCATCACTACAGGCCGCCATGGTGTTCTCCGGCGAGGACGCACACGAGGGCTCGCACACACCCACGGCGCAGAAGCCGGGCCCCATCTCGGACACACACGGAGCCGTCTCGCACTCGGGCGAGTCGGCGCAGTCGACGGCTCCGTCGGAGTCGTTGTCGATGCCATCGTCGCAGATCTCGAAGGTGTCCATGACGCACAGATCACCACTGCAAACGTAACCGGGCGCGCAGGTGCGGCCCTGGCAGTCGCTGTCGGCGCAGTTGGCGAAGCCATCGCAGTCCTCGTCGCCGGGGACGGTGCACAGCTCGGTGCTCTCCCGACAGCCACAGATCCCGCCGGTACAGACCCGACCGTTCGAGCCGCAGCTCGTGTTGGCGCAGTCGAAGTCCGCGCAGTCCGCCTGACCGTCGCAGTCCTCGTCGCCGGGGCTCGAGCAATCCTCGACCGCGCCGGGACAGGTGCAGGTGCCGCCGGTGCACGTCTCGCCGTTGGTGCAGTCCGCGCTCCCCACGCAGCCGGTGCAGCGATCCATGGACTCGTCGCACGTGCTCATGCCGACGCATGGCGAGTCGCCACCGGTGCACGTGCCGTCGATGCAGGTGTCGGCGCCATCGCAGAAGTCGCCGTTGTCGCACGGCCCGGAGCGTGGCTCGTCCATGCAGCCCGCCACCAGGTCACAGACCGCGCGGACACACACGTTCGAGGGCGTCGGACACATCGCGTTGACCGGCTCGAAGGTGCAGTTGCCGGTGGTGCAGGCGTCGATGGTGCAGTCGATGCCGTCGTCGCAGTCCGCGTCCGTCGCGCAACGACCGGGCCCCATGTCACTGGGGGGCATCCCCATGTCGCCCATGCCGCCATCGAGCGGCTCGGGCTCCACCAACGGCGGCTCCACGCAGCTGGCCCCGGTGCAGTGCTGGGTGGTCCCGCAAGGCACGTCGATGCAGCTGTCCTCGAGGCGGATCACGACCGTGCGGGTCTCGCCGCGCACGTAGGTGCCCACGAGCGCCGCCTGCGCGAAGGTCTCGGCGACGGGGTCGTCGATGGATTCACGGCGGGCAAAGACGACCACGCGATAGAAGCGCGAGGGATCGTCGCCCTTGGGAGCGATGGCGATCGTGCGCGGGAAGTCGCCTCCGTCGAGGGTCACCGTCTCGGCCGCGACGAACGCGCTGCGGGTGGCGCCACCGTCGATCTGGATCTGGATGCTCCGGGTCATCGCGGCCACCCCGGGGTCGGCCTCGATGCGGAGCATGATCTGACTGACCTCCGGGTCCGAGCAGGAGGCGACGAGGAGAGCGGCGATGGCGATGGCGCGCTTCACGGTGACTCCAGGGCGAAGACGAGGATGCCCTCGTCGCTGGGCTGGTAGTCCGGGTCGGGATCACGGAGCACCACGGCGAGCACGATGGCCAAGCCGACCAGCACGGCGGCGCCCACACCGATGCCCACCCACAGCCCGGTCCGTGAGGACTCGGTCGGGCCCTCGGTCGGGACGGTGGTTTCGCTCTCCATCCCGGCCGCGGCGGTCTCCTCGGGCGTCGGGACCGTCGCCTGCTCGCTGGTGCCATGCTCGCGGCCGTGGTCGAGGGCGTCTCGCAGCAAGGCGATCCGTGCCTCGACGCTACGACGGTTGTCCGCGTCCGGGACCGCCTCCAGGTAGGCCTCGAAGTTCTCGAGGGCGACCGCGTTGCGACGCAGTCGGTCCGCGGCGGATGCGATGTTGAAGAGGAGCTCGGCGCGACCGCTCAGCTCGTGGGCGCGCTCGAAGTAGCCGAGCGCATCCTCGAAGCGCCCGTCGTCGAAGGCCACCCGGCCCGCTTGATAGAGCGCGCGTGCCTCCTCGTCGCGAGCGTCGGACTGCGCCTCCTGAGCCGAAGCCGTCGTCACGATCCCCAAGGTGAGCGCGATCGCCCCGACCCGAGCGAGCCCTCTCAGCCACCCCATCGACCCCTCTCCCATCGGCGGAAGAATACACGTCCCCACGCGGTGAGGCCATGGAGTGGCGTGGGATGGGTCAGGCCACGGGAGACGCATCGCGAACCAGTACGCGCGACGCGACCTCACGGATCGAGGTCCTCGGCGGTGCCCCGGAACGAAGACGGCGAGCGTGGATTTCGGTAGCCTCTGCCGGATGGATGATCGTGTGGCGCGTGTGCTCGTGGTGGCCAAGGTGCTGGTCGCCGACGGGATGATGACTCCCGAGGAGAAGGGCTTCCTCGACCGCATCATGGGCAAGCTCGAGCTCGACGACGCCCAGCGCGCCAAGGTCCATGATCTCGAAGGACTCGACGAAGCCGAGACGGTGACGGCGGCCTTGCCGGAGGCGGATCGTCGCGCGCTGGTCGACGAGGTGCTCGAAGCGGCGCTGATCGACGGGAAGCTCAGCCCCCACGAGACCGAGGCCGTGGCCAAGCTCACCGCCGCGCTCGATCTCGACTGAGCGGACTCAGCTCGCTCAGAGCGCGATGCAGGCGTGGAGCTGGAGGTAGGGCATCGTCACGTCGACGGCCGCGACCCCCGTGCCGCCCGAGGTGAACGCGGCGATGTCGACGTTGTGGGTGTGATTGCCACCGGTCGCGCTGGCAAAGGCCGGGATGTTCACTGCGTGGCTGTGGTTGCCGTTGGCGAGGATGTTGCCGTTGTCGTGGGTACGCTGCCGGCGGTCGGTGGTGCGGAACGCGATGTGGTTGTTGCCTGCGGGGTAGCCCTGGCTCGCAGCACCGTTCGTGTCGTTGTTCGCGGTGTAGAAGGCGTGGTTGTGGTTGCCGGCCGTGGTGGTGCTGGTCGACGGAGGATCCACGGCGTGGTTGTGGGCGCCGCTGGCGTTGGTCGTCGTGTTGGGCGGGTTGACCGAGTGGGTGTGCGCTGGAACCTCGGTGATGCTGCGCGTGCCGAGATCCCCGAAGGCAGTACCAACGTTCCCTTCGTCCGTGCCTCCGCTCGGAGTGCCGACGAGGAAGCGGCCGCGGAGCGGCGCGTAGTCCACGAAACCGGTCGGACAGCCGCCCGCGAAGAACGCGATCATGCCGCTCGGGATCGTGGTCACGGGCTGACATTGGATCGCGCCGTTGGCGGCGATGCCGACCATACGCTCGTTGGCTCCGCAGGACTGGCCGCTCGTCGCGAAGTCACTGCCGTCGTAGGTCGTGTTGGTGTCCGTATCGAGGTCGGCCGCGCAATTGACCGCGCCGCTCGCGTCGATGCCGGTGACGACCTGACCCACTCCGCACGACTGACCGCTGGTCGCGAAGTCGCTGCCGTCGTAGGTCGTGTCGTTGTCCGTGTCGGCCGCACAGGTGATCGCGCCGCTCGCGTCGATGCCGACCACCACCTGACCGACCATGCAGCTCTGATCGCTCGTCGCGAAGGACGTGCCGTCATAGGTGGTGTCGTCGTCGCCATCGTCGAGGCCTGCCGGCCGCCCCGTGATGTCGGTCCAGCCGTGCCCGTGTGCGGCGAGCGCCAGGTCCGCGCTCCCGAGGCCGTCGATCGTCGCCGCGTCCCCGGCGTAGCGGGCGAACGCGGCGTAGGGAACGGTGCCGAGGCGAATGCGCGGGGTCATCTCGGGGTCCGCCCCCACCTGCACGCCGATGTGGGTGTCACTGATGTCGCGGAAGAGCGAGAGGTCGAGCGGCGTGCCCGTGCCGAGGTAGACGGAGAACGCGCCACCCTCCAAGTTCACGGCGATGGTCTCGCTGAAGAGCATCGAGCCATCGGTCGGGGCATCGTAGAGGGTGAAGGTCACGTCGACCGTTCCCTCGAGGGGCGCACCCTCGGAGTCGGTGAGCACCCCCTGCACCGGCACGGCGGCCGGCGGCTGACCGGCGGCCACGCTCGAGAGCGCGAGCAGCGCGAGCGCTGCGAGAACGACACGGGAGCTCTTCATCGACTTCCTCCGGCGAGCGAGGGCCGCAGCCGATAGCTGGGGCTCTGAAGGTTCTGGTGCGGGGCGGGGCCCCCAACGCGCAGCTGCAGGCGGTACATCGGTGAGGACGCGCGACCGCCACCCGAGGTGATGGCCTGCAGGCGGGGCGGCGACACCGTGCCGGCATCGTCGCCACCGCCGTCATCGGCGCCGCCATCGGTCGACCCGAGATCGCTGCCGCCATCCAGCGGGCCCGCGTCGCGCACGCCACCGTCCACCACGCCGGAGTCGACGCCAGCGTCGGCACCGCTGCCGGAGTCGTCGTCTCCGCACGCAGCCAGGCAGAGCGCCAACACCACCACCCCGAATCGCATCCTTCGGAGGTACTCCGACCGAGCGCCGCCCGTCAACGGTGCCGAGGATCAGCCGTCGCGGACGCCGTAGCGCTTCGCGAGCGCTGCGGGACCCGGTGACTGCCACTCGAGCGGCGACTTGGCCCTTCCCCCAACCCCCCCGGCGCGGGGTCGCTTGTGGACGCATTGACCATGGTCGCCATGGTCGGCGTCGTGGTGACCTCCCCATGCGCCCCGAGGGCGCGGGGGAGCGCGGGAGTAAGACGTTGAAGCGATGGATGCTGCTGGCGGTGTGGACGTTGGCGAGCTGCTCGAACGATGGTGGTCAGCCATGTGCCGAAGACACGGACTGCCCTGCGGGCGAGCACTGCGGTGAGGACGAGGTGTGCACTCTCGAGTGCAGACTGGACATCGACTGTCTCGATGCGCCCGGCGGTGGCACGTGCGACGAGCGCGGCCGTTGCACCGGATGCATGACCGACTCCGACTGCGACGATGGCGTGTACTGCAACGGCGCGGAGCGCTGCGAGCCCACGGGCTGTGTTCCCGGAGCGAACCCCTGCGGCTCCGGTAGCTGCGAAGAGGTGAGCGACACCTGCGGTGCGGACTGTCCCGGGGTAACGGACATGGACGGAGACGGCGTCGACTCGCGCTCCTGTGGTGGAACCGACTGCGACGACGGGGACCCGCGACGCTTCCCCGGCAACATGGAGGTCTGCGACGCGGACGACCTCGACGAGGACTGCGACCCGGAGACCTTCGGCTTCCGGGACCAGGACATGGACGGATTCCCGGACGCGCGCTGCTGCAACGAGGACATCTGCGGCACCGACTGCGATGACAACTCGGCCGTCGTGCACCCGGGCGAAGCGGACAGCTGCGACGGCCTCGACAACGACTGCAACGGCACCGTCGACGACGGGAGTCTCGAGGTCTGGTACCCGGACGTCGACCGCGACGACTTCGGCGATCCTGACGGGGTGACGGTGATGTCCTGCTCGCGCCCGGACGGGTACACCGACAACGACGACGACTGCGACGACTCGATCCCGACGGTGAATCCGGCCGGCATCGACGACTGCAACGGCGTCGACGACGACTGCGACGAGAACACGGACGAGGTCCCGGGCGGCTGCTCCTGCGTGGAGGGCCCACCCCAGGCCTGTGGCACCGACGCGGGCGAGTGCTCGATGGGCACACGCCGCTGCATCTCCGGCGAGTTCTCGCCCTGTGGCGGCACGGACTACGTCGGCCCGAGCCCAGAGGTCTGCAACGGACTCGACGACAACTGCGACGGCACCTCGGACGAAGGGCTGCGGGTGGACTGCTGGCCCGACGCCGACAACGACGGCTACGCCGAAGCGGGAACCACCTCGACCTCGGAGTGCCGCGACTTCACCCCGATTCGCGCGAGCGAGTTCGGCGAGTGCCCATTGCAGACGACCTTCCGCGATCCCGCCAGCGCACCGGACTGCGACGACGACGACGCCCGCCGCTACCCCGGCGCGGTCGAGCTCTGTGACGGCATCGACAACAACTGCGTGGGCGGCACCGACGAGGTCGCCGGCTGTGAGTGCGTGCCCATGGAGGTGGACACCAACTGCGGCTGCAACGGTCTCGGGTCGCGAACCTGCCAGAGCGATGGCACCTGGGGTGCCTGTTCGGAGACCCGAACCCCCATCCGTTGCTACTTCGACGACGACAGGGACGGCTTCGCACCCTCGGGCGCCCCCCAAGAGACACAGTGCGGCTCCTGTGGCACCGATTGGACGGCCACGCCGCCGGCGACCGGGACCACCGACTGCGATGACGACGACGCGGCCCGGGCCCCCGACCACGTCGAGGGCATCTGCAACAGCCGGGATGATGACTGCCGAAACGGTCCCGACGACACCGCGACCGGTTGCACCGGCTCCGTGGGGAGCGTGTTCCTGGCGAACACGGGCAACGTCACGGAGTTCGAGGCGAGCGCGGCTCGACAGGCGACGAGTGAGACGCTCATCACCGCCGACTTCCAACTCGTCAAGGCCCCGTGCGCACCCAGTTGCATGCCAGCGATCGGCGGGTTCGGTATCGGCTTCTTCGAAGACTTCGCGTCGGCGTCAGAAACCAGCATCGGTGCGCCGGCGAACGTCGCTGGCATCTATGGCTATGTCAGCTTCGCAGGGTCCTTTCTCACCCTGTACGCGCGGACCGCGGGCGGCAGTCAGCAGACCATCGACCAGCTCTCGCTGCCGGCGGCCTGTCGACCAGCCAGCACCAGTGGGTCGACGGACTACGAGCTCGAGCTCCGCGATCGCGCGGGGTTGACGATCGAGTTCACCGTGCGTCGTGGGGGCACGTTCTGCGGCCGCGCGTCGGGTGCCGCGCTCACCAGCACCTACACCCAGGTGGTCCACGAAGGCGGAGACCGAGGACTCGTCCGTTACGTCGGCTTCTCCAACTCCTCCAGCAACAACTTCTCCGGTTTCCAGACCATGCACATGCAGTCGATGACCGTGGAACGCGACGACTACCTCAGCTTCGGCTGGGGCCCGTGCGATGGATGCAGTCTGTGAGGACGGCGAAGACTCTGATCTCGATCGGGTGCGCGCTGCTGCTCGCGTGCGGAGACGACGGCGCCGAGTGCGCCCTCAACTCCGACTGCGACGAAGGGTTCTACTGTGGCTCGGGGAGCTGCTCCCGAGACTGCGTCGTCGACGACGACTGCGAGGGCTCGATGACCTGCGACGCGATCGGCAAGTGCCGCGTCGCGACGCCGATACCGGACATGAGCATGCCCGAGGCGGACGGCGGACCAGCGGACGCCGGGACCGACGCCGCGGTGGCCGAGGACCTCGGCACCAGCGACGGAGGCCCGGACGACGGTGGGGACGTCGAGCCCGACGCGTTTGAACCGGACGGTGGACCAGGCGACGCGGGCATCCCCGCGGACTCGGGCGTGGACCTCGGCCTGACCGGGCCGGTCCTCCTCTTCAGTGAGTACGTCGAGGGCTCGAGCCTGAACAAGGCGATCGAGATCGCGAACATCGGGTCCGCGTCGATCGATCTCGAAGCAGAGACCTGCATCCTCGAGCGCTTCACCAACGGCGGTTCGGCAACCGGAGCGACCGTCGGGCTCACGGGGACGCTGGCTGCCGGGGACGTGCACGTGGTGTGCAACAGCGCGCTGACCGACCCGCCGCGCAGCACCGTGTGCGACCAGGAGAGCACCTTGGTCTCCCACAACGGCGATGATGGCTACGTGCTCCTCTGCGACGGAGTGGTTCTGGACAGCTTTGGCCAGGACGACGGCATGGACCCAGGAAACAGCTGGAGCGGCGGCGGGCTCAGCACCCAGGACGAGACGCTGCGACGGAAGTGCACCGTCATCATGGGCGACACCGACGTGACCGACGCGTTCGACCCATCGATCGAGTGGAACGGCTTCGCTCTCAATGCCCTCGATGGGCTCGGCACACGCGGCTGTCCCTGAACCGGGAACGCGCTGAACGACCATTTTTCGTATTCTGAGGTCTACGACTCGGATCGCTGGTGTTCGGTCGGCGGAAGCAGTGGGAACGAAACGAAAGGACGTGGGGCCCCGCGCGGTCATTCAGGCGGCCTACGATCTCGAGGGATCGATGGAGCAGTGGCTGGCCGGGATGGCAGCCGCCGCCAGACCCCTCGCCGAAGGGCCGAACGGCCTGGGCATCATCCACGCAGCCGTCTACGAGCGTTCCCGCACCGATGGTCGGTGGAACGTCCTGGAGTGCGCCACGGACGATTCGGCAGCCATGGCCTACATGCGCCGAATCGCGCCGATGGCCCCACCCGAGCAGATCGCGGTCGCGATGCGAACGACGCCGATGTTCTGCCGCTTCACCGACTGGATGGCGTCGAACGGCATCCCGAACTTCTACCTGGAGGTTCCGCCGGAGGGATTTCGACTCGCTGACCACATCGGTCTGCTGTCGAGAGACGGTGGCGGGGAGGAGGTCCTCCTGGTGGGGCTCCATTCGGAGGAGCTCCCGCCGCCCATGCAGAACATTGCTCACTGGATCGCCGCCGGGAGTCACTCCGTCGCCGCGCTCCGACTGCGCCGTGCGCTCGGAGACCGGCCTCCCGAGCCGGACGACGGAGCCGCCGTGTTGGGAGTCGATGGCGCGCTCGTGCACGCGGAGGCCGACGACGCGAAGACCGAGAGCGCACGCGAGCGGCTCCGACGCGAGGTCGTCCATCGCGAACGATCGCAGACCCGACGCTTCGGGACGGACGACGCGATCACCGACTGGACGCCGGTCGTGGACGGCCGCTGGACGCTGATCGACCGATTCGATGGCGATGGGCGGCGCTACTACGTCGCCATCCCGAACGCGCCCCACTTCGAGCACCCGAACGCACTCAGCATGCGTGAGCGTCAGGTCGCTCGGATGGCCTCGCACGGACTCTCGAATCAGGAGATCGGCTATGCGCTCGGGCTCGCTCCCTCATCGGTCGCCACCCACCTCACCCGCACGATGGCGAAGCTCGGGCTGAGCCATCGCACCGAGCTTCCGATCCTTCGACAGAGTAGCGTCGGTGCCCTGCGCCTTTCGGGCGTCGGCATGGTGGTCCTGGACGCGCAGCTCCAGGCACCGGCCCAGCTCACCGAAGCCGAGGGAGAGGTGGCCGTGCTGGCAGCGCGCGGCTGGAGCGACGACGCCATCGCGCGCCGCCGACGCTGCGCGACCCGTACGGTCAGCAATCTCCTGCGTACGGCGTACGGCAAGCTCGGCGTGTCCAGCCGAGCCGAGCTCGCCGATCGGATGGTCGTGACCGAGGATCAGCCGTCGCGGACGCCGTAGCGCTTCGCGAGCTCGCGCAGGTGATAGCGGGTGAGCCCCGCGGCCTGAGCGCTTCGGGTCACGTTGTGACCGTGCTTGTCGAGCAGCGCCTTGAGGTAGGCCGCCTCGAAGGTGTCGAGCACCTTCTGCTTGGCCTCCTTGAAGGGGACCTCGTCCTCGACGAACTGCTCGGCGTTGCCACCCGGGAGCGGCTGCGCCGGTGTCTTCTGGCTGGTCGGCATCAGGTCACGCACGGTGAGCTCGGGGCCGTCGCCGAGCGACGCTCCGCGCTCCACGGTGTTCTTCAGCTCGCGGATGTTGCCGGGCCAGGGATAGGACTTGAGCTTCGCCATCGCGTCCCGCGCGACGGTGAAGAGCTTCGAAGGATCGTCCGGGAAGTTCCGGCGGCTGAACTCCTCGAGGAAGGCCTCGACGAGCAGGGGCACGTCCTCGCTCCGTTCGCGGAGCGGCGGGAGCTCCACCTGGACCACGCTCAGGCGGTAGTAGAGGTCCTCGCGGAACGTGCCCTCGTTGACCATCTGCCGGAGGTCGCGGTTGGTCGCGGCGACGACCCGGACGTCGACCGGGATGACCTTGTCGCCACCGACGCGCTTGATCTCGCGGTTCTCGAGCACGCGGAGCAGCTTCGGCTGCAGCGACATCTCGAGCTCGCCGATCTCGTCGAGGAAGATCGTGCCGCCGTTCGCCTGCTCGAAGCTGCCGCGGTGCCGATCGGTCGCGCCCGTGAACGAGCCGCGCTCGTGACCGAAGAGCGTGCTCTCGATCAGGTTCGAGGGGATCGCCGAGCAGTCCTGCACCACCAGCGGCTTGTCCTGCCGCTGGCTGCCGCGGTGGATCGCTCGCGCCACCAGCTCCTTGCCGGTGCCGGTCTCGCCGCGCACGAGCACCGTCAGCTCGGTGGGCGCGATCTTCTGCAGCACGGCGAAGATCTCGCGCATGCGCACGCTGCGACCCACGAGATCGAAGTAGCGGTCGTCCTGCGAGAGGTCGATCTCGACCTCGCCCTCGAGCGACTCGAACTTCACCCGGGTCTTGCCGATGGTCACCACGGTGCCGGGCCGCAGCCAGATCTCGCGGATGTGGAGCTCGCCGATCTTGGTGCCGTTGGTGGAGTCGAGGTCCTTGAGGAGGAAGCCCTTCTCCTTGGCGATGAGCTCGCAGTGTGTGCCGCTAACGGCCTTGTCGCCGAGCACCAGATCGCAGATGAGCGAACGACCGATGGTCACCAGCTCCTTGTCGATCTCCAGCTCCTGACCGGCGGAGGGGCCGTCGAGGACGGTCAGCTTGGCCTTCTTGAGGCGCCGCTTCGTCGCCTTCGCGTCGACGAAGACGGTGGTCAGCCCCGACTGGCTCTCGCTCTCGCTCATGCCCGCACCTGTGCGCTTTCCTCCGCCCCATCGCTCCGCAACGCCGTGATGGCCGCCGCGTAGTCGTCCTTCCCGAAGACCGCCGAGCCGGCGACGATCACGTCGGCGCCGGCCTCGATGACCTGTCGCGCAGTGCCGGGCTTCACGCCACCGTCGACCTCGAGGTCGATGTCGTGACCTCCCTCGTCGATCATCTCACGGAGTCGACGAATCTTCGGCAGCGCCTCGGGGATGAACGACTGACCACCGAAGCCTGGGTTCACGCTCATCACGAGGATCAGGTCGCAGTAGGGCAACACGTAGCGGACCACGTCTTCGGGCGTGTGCGGGTTGAGCGAGACGCCGGCCTTCTTTCCGAGCCCGCGAATCTGCTGCAAGACGCGGTGGAGATGGTCGCAAGCCTCGGCGTGGACGGTCAGCCCATCGGCGCCGGCTTCGGCGAAGGCGTCCACGTACTTCTCGGGCTCCACGATCATCAGATGGACGTCGAGGGGCTTGGTGGTGGCCTTGCGCACCGCTTTCACCACCACCGGCCCGATGGTCAGATTTGGCACGAATCGCCCGTCCATGACGTCGACGTGGATCCAATCGGCGCCGGCCTGGTCGATGGCGGCGACCTCCGCGCCCAGCTGGCCGAAGTCGGCCGAGAGGATGGAGGGGGCGATCCGGAGGGGTCGAGGCGAGCGCGACACGCCCGCAGTCAAGCGGTCCCCCACCGCGGTGTCAACGTCAGTTTCCAGTGGAGCGCCACTCGCATCGGCTTGACGCAGCCAGTGGGGGGGAAGACAATCCCCCAGCCGTGCCGGCCCTCTGTGGGCAGGCGTACCGGACTTTCATGGCAGAACAGCGATACCGCGTCGTAAAACGCCTCGAAGCCGGGGGCATGGCCGAGGTCTTCATCGGCGAAGCCCAGAGCGTTCAGGGCTTCAAGAAGAAGGTCGCGATCAAGCGCGTTCTGCCGCACCTCGCCCAGAACAAGAACTTCATCGGGATGTTCTTGGACGAGGCCCGGCTCGGCGCGCGGCTGAGCCACGCCAACATCGTCAGCGTCTTCGATATCGGCGCGGCCGACGACACCTACTTCATCGTGATGGAGTTCGTCGACGGCTGTAACCTCAAGAAGATCATCGAGGTTCTCCGGAAGGGCGGACGCACCGTCCCCTTCAAGGAGGCCGTCTACATGACGATGCACGCCTGTCGGGGGTTGAGCTTCGCGCACGAGCTCCTCAGCGACGAGGGCGAAGAGATGGACATCGTCCACCGCGACGTGTCCCCGCCGAACATCCTCGTCAGCAAGCGCGGCGAGGTGAAGGTCACCGACTTCGGTCTCGCCAAGGCGACGACCCAGCTCGAGAAGACCGACCCCGGCGTCGTGAAGGGCAAGTTCAGCTACCTCTCGCCGGAGGCCGCGCGCGGCGAGGACGTCGACGAGCGCGCCGACATCTTCGCGCTCGGCATCGTGCTCTGGGAGATGCTCGCCGGCCGGCGACTCTTCCTCGGCGAGACCGACTACCAGACGGTCAAGCTGGTGCAGCAGGCACAGGTCCCGAGCCTCTCGAAGATCTCACCCGAGGTCGACGAGGAGTTCGAGGGCGTGCTCGCCAAGGCGCTCACCCCCGATCCGAACCAGCGCTACCAGAACGCGCGCGAGTTCGAAGACGCCCTCGCCGGCTACCTCTTCTCCAACCAGATGAAGGTCACGGCGACCGACATCGCGAACCTGGTGAAGAGCATCCTGGCGCAGGCCGACACCGCCACGCCGGAGACCCCGAGCAACCAGCAGTCGATCATCGACAAGCTGATCCAGGAGGAGCTGCTCCGCTTCACCTCGCTGGACGACATCAGCGACGACCCCTCGGTGGCCGCTCCGCTGAGCCCCGACGACGTGGACGGCGCGCAGCCGCTCGACGCCGGTCTCTTCGAGAACCCGGCCGACTGGTTCAGCGACGACGCCGACGTGGCCGCCGCGCTCGACTCCAACAGCGGCGACAAGTCCGAGCCGGGCTGGCGCGAGTCGGGCCTCGAGTCTCTGGCGGCCACCCTCGAGCAAGACGAGCTGGCGCCGCCCAACGATCCCGCGCGCCGGAGCTCGCCGACACCCGTGCCTCCGACGCCGCCCGAGACCCAGCCCAGCGGCGGCGGTGGTGGCGGCGCCATCGTGATCGGCCTGATCGTGTTGTTGCTCGCAGGCGCCGGCGCCGCCGCGTACTTCCTCGGCTACATCGGCTGAGTGAGCCCGTCGCAGCGACGGATCTTCACCGTGATAGTGAGGTGCCGGCGATTCAAGCGGGCAGATAGATGCCGCATCGGGCACTCCTTGGCCCGTATGATGCCAGTGTCGTCACTCTAGCGAGATCGGCGAATTTCGGTTCAGATCGCGCTTCAGCGCCGCTCATCGGCAGCGGCTCGTGAGCCGCTGAACGTCGCGCGCGTCGATGCCTCGCGGTGCCGCGGCGAGGTAGCGCTCACCCAGCTCGCAGCGCTCGGAGCCAGCGCGCATGTGGATCACGAGCTGCCCGAAGACCTCCGGGGGCGGCATCCGTCCCTCGGAGGCTCGACGGAGGTGCGGCTCTGGGTCGCCGCCGGTCGCGTCGGCGATCATCGCGAGGAGGAAGTGCGCCTCGGCGCTGCGCGCGTCCTTCTCCACCGCCTGCTCCGCGTGCTCCTTGGCCTCGGAGAAGCTGCCGTACTCGAATCGGACGCGACCGCGCGCGACGGCCACGCGCGCCTCGTATCGGTCACCGAGCTCTTCGCTCCGAACGATCCGCTCCGCTTCACCGACGGCTTGTGCTGCGCCGCGAAGATCGCCGAGACGGGTCTCCACGAGCGCCATCCCGAGGTGTGCCTCGATGGAGGCTTCGTCCACCCGAAGCGCGCGGGCAAAGGTGCGCTTCGCGTCGCGGTAGTCCTCGGCCTGCGCCTGCGCCCACCCATACGCGGCGAGCAGGTCCGCGTCGCGCACGCGACCACGCGTCAACGGTTGGAGCGCCCGGACGGCCGCTCGGCCACCGCCCTCGAGCACCAAGAGCCGAGCCTTCGCCACGCGGAGCTCTCGACCACGAACGCCGCCGGCTTCGGCCGCTTCCACCGCTGCCTTCGCCCCCTCGACGTCTTGGTTGGCCACGGCGAGGAGCACCTTGCCGAGGAGCGCCGTGTCGTCGCTGGGCCGCAGCTCGAGCGCCCTGTCGTAGGCCTGCGCGGCGCGCTCCAAGTTGCCCATGCGGCGAGCGGCTTCGCCCAGCGACGAGTGGAGGTCGGCGTCGTTCGGACGCTGCTCCACCAGCGACTCGAGCGTTCGCATCGCCGCTTCGGGCTGGTCGGCCGCGAGCTGGACCTCGGCCCTCGCGACCAGGATCCCCGGATCGTCGGGCGAGGCGCGGAGACCTCGCTCGATCACCTCGAGCGCCTCGTCGGCGTCTTCGTTCTGCAGGTGAGCCCGGGCGAGCATCGCCACCGCCGGAGCGTTCGCCGGAGCCGCCTCCACGGCGCCCTCCAGTCGGTCGATCGCATCCGGGAGGCGCTCCTGCTCCAAGGCGATGGCGCCGAGGTGCATCAGCGCCTCCGGTCGGCTCTCGTCATCGGCCGACGCGGCCTCATAGAAGCGCTTCGCGGCTTCCAGGTCTTCCTTCGCCTCGGCGAGCCGACCGCGCAGGAACGCCGTGCGCGGTGAGTCGGCGGCGTTCTCCAGCACGCCCTCGAGCGCATCGAGGTCGTCCTGCGCCAGGTAGACCTCCGCGGAGACGGCCGCTCGGCGGTGAGTGTTCGCCACCTCTTCGGGGAGGGTGTCGATGAAGGTTCGCGCGTCCTGCGCCGATCCGATCTCGAGGAAGATCTCCGCCAACCCGAGCCCGTAGGACTCCGAGGCGGGCGGCCGATGCTCGGTCGCGGCGGCGAGCTCTTCCCGCGCACGCGCATCCTCCCCCTGACCGGCGAGCGCGCGCGCTGCACCGAGGTGCGCCCAAGCTCGCTGGCGGTCGGAGGCGCGCGACTGGAGCGCGTCGAGCACCGCCTCGGCCTCCGCCAGGCTCGCCGCCCAATCGTCGTTGGCGGCGTGCGCCTCGACCCGCGCGAGCCGGACGACGGGCGAAGCCTCGGCCCCGGCCACACCGCTCGTGAGCTGGAGCGCGGGGTCGCTCTCGCCCTGCGCCGCCATCACCCGCGCCAGCAGCGCGGCGTAGCGAGCCGACCCCGGTCGAGCGGTCTGCGACCGCCGCGCATGCTCGATCGCCTGGGTCGTGTCGCCCCGCTCCATCGCGACGGAGGCCTTCGCGTAGGCACCCTCGCCCGCGACGTCCGTGGCCTGCAGCGTATCGCTGAGCGCGGCGGCTTCTTCCACCGCGCCGCGTTCCAGCGCCAGGTAGGTGCGAGCGATTCGGGCGAGCGCCTTCCCGCTGTCTTCCATGGCCAGCTGCGAGAGCGCGCTCTCCGCCGCGGCCTCGGTGTCCGCGCCGTGCTCGTAGGCGGCGACGGCGTTCAGCCAGGCCTGGCGCGCGCGAGCCGTGGGGCTGTCGAGCTCCTCTTCGGCTTCGAACGCGAGGGCCGATTGAACGGAGGCGATCAGCCCGTCGTCGGCCGCGGTGCGCGCCGCGATCTGGGCGTCGTCCTCGGCGCCGCTCGAGCCGAGCACGCGCACGAGCGCGACGATCATGACCAGCAGGAGCACGGGGATGCCGGCCAGCGCGACCCAGACCCGTGTGGGGACCTCGTCGGTCCCGGTCCGCTCGGTGACGGCCGACTCGATCTTGGTGCGCCAGCCGCTGACCGTGTCCTTGATGGAGCTCCAGGTGTCGGCGAAGTCGAAGCCCTTCCCGGCCGCACCGCTGGTGTCGGTGGGCGGACCGATCGGGTCGGCGACCGGGGGTGGCGGCCGCTCGGTCGGGATCGACCGAGAGGGCATCGGCATCGGCGTGGCCGTGGCTTCGAGGGCAGGTCCACCCGGCAGCGCGGCGGGTGCGAACCCGGACGGCATCGCGGGAGGCGGAGCGATGGGCTCGGGGATTGGCGCTTCCCGAGCGGCGGTCGCTTCGCCCTCGAGCGGCGGGAGGCCGGTGTCGATCACGTCGCTCGGGAAGTCGAAGCCATCGACCCGAGGCTGGTGCTGGGTGGTCCCGTCGATGCTCGCCTCGTCCTGAAACGAGCGACCCGGCGGTGCGACGGGTCCGCCGCGGGCGATCTCGGGTGCCGAGACGACGGGAACCGCGGGTGTCTTTCCTGGCTTGCGTGCGCCGCGGGTCGTCTCGTCGTTGAAGTCCGGCGACGCAGCTTCGATGGACACCCCGGGCAGCCCGCCGTCGGTGGTCATGGCGTCGAGCTCGGCGAGGTCCAGCTGGCTGGTGTCCTCGCCCGCGAGCGGCTGGAGATCGCTCGGGTCGAGCTCACCGGTGCCCGAGACCGGGGCGAGATCGTCGAGGCTGAGCTCCGCCGTCTGGGGCTCGAGCGGCGCCCCCGGCTCTTTCGCGCCGGTGTCGAAGCCGGCGGTCGGCGCCGGCCCCGTGGGAGGTGGCGGTGGATTGGAGCGCGGACCGGACGAGCCGGGTGCCGGGATCGGCGCCCCCGGCGCGGGCGCCATGGCGGCGATGCCGAGCAGGGTCGCCTTCCGCTTCGGTCGCGGCGCACGCGGCGCCGAGGGAGCGGGCGCGCGCGGTGCGGAAGCCTTCGGCGGCGCGGGCAGGCCGGGGTTCGGGACCGGGGCGGCCGCCCTCGGCATGGCGGGGACCTTCGGCACCGACGGAGGCGGCGGCGCGGAAGGAGAAGGAAGGGCGGCGTCGGGCGACGGGATCGGCCTCGGAACCTTCGGCGCGTCCGACGGGAGCTCGAGCTCGCGCGACTCCTTCGCCAGATCGGGGTCCACCTGGATCGACGGTCCCGTGTGGACCCGCGGGTCGTCGGTCGGGTCGTCGAAGGACTCCTCCGGCAGCGCGACCGACGCCGTGGTCGCTTCGCCCTCCAGCGGGGCGAGGCCCGAGTCCGCGCCATCCTCGGTCTTCTCGTCCGCGAACCACCGGTCGATGGTCTCCATCGGGGGTGGCAGTTCGTCGGGTGACTCGCCGAGCTCCTCGAGCAACTCGCGCGCCTCGTCATCCGCGGGGTCGAGCTTCAGGGCCTGCTTCAACGACTTGCGCGCCTCGTCGCTGCGCCCGAGGCGCATCCTGGCCTCGCCCAGCAGCCGGTGTGCCGACGCGTTCTCGGGGTTCTTGCGCACGAGCGAGAGCATCTCGAGCCGGACCTCGTCGCTCCGGTTCAGGGCGAGCAACGCCTGCCCGAGGAGCAGACGGACCTGTGCCTCATCCGGGCGAGCCAGGAGAACCCGGCGACATGCCCTCACGGCTTCTTGATGCTTGCGCTCGGCGATGAGCTGCTTGGCGCGCGCGATGACCTCGGGGACGGTCGATCCCATCCGGCCCGGAGAGTAGTCGCAAGCCCCTCCTCATGGGAAGGACTCCGCCCCCCGAAGGGTGACATTCGTGGTCGTCGCGCGGTTCAGGGGCCGACGTCGGTCCAGGCGTCGTCGTCGGTGCGGAACTGCTCGAGCCAGTCCGCCAGGCTGACCCCACCGGCGAAGGAGCCCGAGAGTCCGCCGAAAGTGAACGTGTGCGAGTCGCCCGTGACGTAGAAGGTCTGGAAGTTGGCGTCGCCCGACATCAGCTCGCGGACCTCGAGCAGCCCGGCGCGGTAGTCCTCGGGTGGCATCGTGCTCGGCAGATTGCAGCCGGAGCTGTAGCCGTAGCTGAAGAACTGCCGGAAGGTCCGGTCCGAGGTGTAGCTGAGGAGCGCGAAGTTGCGGTCGGGGTAGCGGCGCGCGAGGTAGGGGAACGAGTTCACCAGTCCGCCACCGTCGCCGCAGGTGCAGAGCTCGCACTCGCCGGGCACCGCGATCCCCCACACCTCGCGGGTCGTGGTCTGCAAGCAGGGCCGCAGGTAGGTGTCGCTGAGCAGCGCTCCCGAGTCGTTGAGCATGTGAACCGGCGTGCAGCCGAAGGCCGACGCCGTGATGGGGTAGTTCACGACGGTGCCGAGGCCGCCCGCGCTCCGGCCGCCGAGCACGACCTCGTCGACCGTCTCACCGAAGGTCGCCGCGATCCGCTCGATGAACGACTGGTAGTTGGTGTGACCGGTCTGAGTGCGACCGTCGAAGCCGCTCCCGTCGGTGGCGGTGCCGGAGTGCGCGTCGCCGCTGCAGTAGGGCACGTAGACGAAGTTCCAGTCCGCGAAGGGGTTGTTCCCGTCGGTGCGATCGGTGATGCCACGACCGAGCGTGTTCCCGGCCGCTGCGCTGGCGAGCTTGTCCGCGTCGTAGCCGTCGGAGTTCGCCACCGTGATGCAGCTGAGTCCGTCGAAGCACGCGCCGCCGCCCTCGAGGAAGATGAGCAGCTTGGTCGACTCCGGGTTCGGGTTGATGCCGATGCCGGTCGTGCTGCCGTCCATGCAGAACGCGTCGTCGAAGGGCACCCAGGTCCAGGCGTCCGCGTCGGCCTCGATGGGATCGGCGTCGGCGACGCCGGGGTCGGTCGAGCAATCCCACGCCTCGGGCTCGGGCTCACCGGGGGGGCAGGTGGCGCCCATGTCGCGCTCGGGTGGAGTGGACGAGTCGACGTCGGTGTCGGCATCCATCGGAAGGCCACCGTCGGTGTCGACGACGTCGGTGTCGTCGTCGCCACAGCCGGGGAGCGCGAGCGCGACGATCGTCACGGAGAGAAGCAAGCGGGGGAGGGTCATGATCGCGGGAGTGTAGGGGAAAGCGGACAGAACCGGCCACTCTGGTCGGTGAATTGGGACGGAGAAAGCGCTTCACTGTCCCGAGGAGTGATAGACGCGCCCGATTCAGAAAGTGACAGAGTTGACGGGGACAGGACACCCCTCGGATCGCCCCTAGGGGCGTCCGAGGGGTGATCCTGTCCCCTACTTCGTCCCTTCAGTCCGCGAGGAGCGGGTCGAAGAGCGCGACGCCGGCCGCGAGGAAGATCAGGTCGAAGGCGGCGAGCGCTCGGATCCAGCCGAGGAGCTCGGCCAGCGACGCGCCAGCGAAGAGGTCGCGGGTCGCGACGACCGCGCCGAGGAGGGCCGGCGCGATGAGCGGGAAGACCACCAGGCTGAGCACCAGATCACGCGCGCTGGTCGAACGGGCCGAGAGCGCTCCGAAGAGGGTTCCGGCGGCGACGAATCCGACCGTTCCGAGCACCAGGAGCGCGAGCAGCATCCCGAGGATCGGGAGCAGATCGACGTGGAAGAAGAGCGCGGTGAGCGGCAGCACGATCGCTTCGATCGCGAAGACGAACGCCAGGTTCGCGATGAGCTTGCCGATGAAGAGCGCGCCGCGGGGCATCGGCGCGAGGAGCAGCGCGCGGAGCACCTGGTTGTCGCGCTCGCGCTCCCACGAGCGACCGACGGCCATCACGCCCGCGAAGGCGATGGCCACCCAGAGCACCCCAGGGGCGATGCGTTCGGACAAGCCCTTGCTCAAGTAGAAGGCGAGGCTCGAGAGCACCACGACCAGGAGCGCGAAGAGCCCGGTGGTGACCACGACTTCCTTGGTCCGCAGCTCGATGCGCAGGTCCTTGGCGGCGATGCGCCAGCTCGCGGCGAGGAACGCCTTCACGCGACCACCTCCTCGATCACCCGACCCCGCGAGAGGCGAATGGTCCGGTCGGCGAGGCGCTGGGCGAAGGCCGCGTCGTGCGTGACGAGCACCACGATGGCGCCACGCTTCCGTTCCTCGTCGATCACGCTCTCCAGACGCTCGACTCCACGGACGTCGAGACCGGTGGAGGGCTCGTCGAGCAGGAGCAGCGCCGGCTCGGCGAGGAGCGCGCGAGCGAGGGCGAGCCGCTGGAGCTGCCCCCGCGAGCAAGTGCGCGTCGGGCGTTCGGCGAAGGTCCCCAGCTCGAAGCGATCGCGGAGGGGCGCGAGCTCACCGCTCACGCCGTAGAGCGACGCGAAGAGCGTGAGGTTCTCCAAACCCGTGAGATCTGGGTAGAGCATCGGCGCGTGGGCGAGGAGCCCGACGTGGCGACGGGCGTCCGCGCCGCTGAGCTCTCCATAGGCGATCGTGCCGCGCGTCGGCCGCGCGAGCTGAGCGAGGAGCTGGACCATCGTGCTCTTGCCCGAGCCGTTGTGCCCCTCGATCACCGTGACCGCGCCTGCTCTGAGCTCGACCGTGACGGAGACCAACGCCGGCGTGCGACCGTAGAGCTTGGTGAGCCCTTCGGTGCGCACGGTCGAGAAGGGCAGCCGGGTCTCCGCGCTCATGCCGGCGCGAGCATGCCACGAGACCGCGAAAACGCCTGCAATTCTGGCGACTCAGCGAAAGGTCTCGTAGACGCCATCGCGCCACTCGACGAGATCGGCGAAGCGCTCGGCGAGCGCACCATCGCGATAGGTCTCACGCGTGGCGTCGCCGATCCGCAGGTGGCTCTTCGGCGGCTCCACGAACGCGAGGATCTGCGCGATGGACATGTCGGCGTAGCCGAAGGTCGGAAGCAGGTGGCGCACGCCGTCGGTCTCGTGGCCGGAGGCGAGGGCCTCGCGCAGCTCCTCCAGCGCTCGGACCAGGGCGTCCTCGGGGTTGGCCGGCGTCACCGGCGCGTACTTGCGCATCGTCCGGCGGATGCCCGCGCGGGCGATGGCGAGCTTGCCGGGCACCCGCTGCAGGTTCGGCGGAACCAGCTCGGCCATCGAGGCGGGCGAGCGCAGCGTGCGGACGAGGCTGCACATGCGGCCGGCGCTCATCGCCGCGCTCGCGCGCTCGTCCCAGCGGAGCACCTCGGAGCGCTGTTCGGGCGGAATGACGGGCTGCTCGCCGTGCGCCTCCGCGTACTCGGCGATGGCCAGGCCACCATCGAGCACGCCACCCTCGGTCTCGAGGATCGGGACGCTCACCGGTCCGCGCCACCGGCCGAGCGCGCGCCGAAGCGCGAGCTCATCGAAGAGCGGCTTGTAGGAACGCTTCCGGTAGGGCGCGCGCCCGTAATCGAGCGCCCAGCGGGCCCGCTCGGACCAGGGCGAGTAGGACAGGCTCCAGAGGCGAGGGGTCATGAGTCTGGTTTAACGAAGCCTCGACATCCCCGCAGCTCGCATTCCGCTCACTCGCGGTCGACCTCGAAGCGCCCGCTCACACCGGGGAACGAGCCCTCGGCGGAATCGGGCAGCTCAGAAGAGCGCGGCGACGATGCCGTCGAGGCGCAGCCAGCGTTCGCGCGGCACCGTCAGGACCGCGCCGTCGAGTGAGAGGTCCCCACGTTCGAATCCGCGTTCGAGGGCACGTTCGCGACCCGCGCGCGGATCGACGCCGACACGTGCCGCGAGACCGTCCAGATCCACGCCCTCGGTGGTGCGCAGACCGAGCATCAGCGCCTCCTGGATCCGCTCGCTCGTGTCGAGCGCTTCGCTCCACTCTTCGATCGGCTCCGCGAGGTAGCGCTGTGGGTCGCTCTGGTTGCGCCAGCGGCGCGCCGTGCCGTCCTCGCTGAGGCAACCGACGGCGGCGGCGCCGAGCGCGAGGTAGTCACCGCCGCGCCAGTAGTGCTGGTTGTGCCGCGCTTCCTCGCCGGGTCGGGCGTAGTTGCTGACCTCGTAGTGCGCGAGCCCGGCGGCGCCAAAGCGCGCCTCCGCTTCCAGGAACATCCGCGCGTAGTCGTCCTCGTTCGCCGTCTCGAGCTTCCCGAGGCGCTGGAGCGTGCCGAACTGGGTGCCCGGCTCGATGGTCAGCGCATAGGCGCTCACGTGGTCGAGGCCTTCTTCGATGAGCACGTCGACGTCCGCGAGCACGTCACGCTGGTCGCGCATGCCGAACATCAGGTCGGCGCTCACGCGGACTCCGGTCGCCTTCGCGTCGCGCAGCGCTCGAAGCGCCCCGGCGCCGTCGTGCAACCGGCCGAGGAACTGGAGGTGCCGCTCGCGGAGCGACTGCACCCCGATGCTCGTGCGGTTGATGCCGGCCGCGGCGAACGCCTGGGCCTGCTCGGCGGAGAGCGAGCTGGGGTTGCACTCGGCGGTGACCTCGAGGTCGTCGAGCTCCGACCCGAAGGCGCCGCGGATCCGCTCCAGCGTCCGACCGAGAGCGGCCGCGCTCCAGAGCGAAGGGGTGCCGCCGCCGAAGAAGACGCTGACCAGCCGGCGCCCCTCGAGCTGGGCCCTCCGATTCTCCAGATCGCGCGCGATCGCGTCCGCGTATCCGTCGTGGTCGATCGAGGCCGGCTCCACCGCCCGCGTCGCGAAGTCGCAGTAGGGGCACTTCTTCGCGCACCAGGGGAAGTGCACGTAGACCGCGGTGTCGCGGTCGTGGAGGAGGCCGGCCATCGGCCCACCATGACGCCCAGCCCGGGAGACGTCGAGACGTCGCTCGCAGCTAGAGCGGCCGCGCGACGATGGCGACGTCGATGCTCGGAAACCAGTAGTCGTGGCACTGGGTGCAATCGAGGGCGTAGCGGTCGTCCCGCTGGGTGATGCTGCGGTTGAGCACCACGAGCGACCGGCCGTCGAAGGTGAGCTCGACCTGCTCACCAGGTGCGACGACGGTGTCGCCGAGACGGAAGCCGAAGGAGATCAGCGCCACGTCCGCACAGAAGTGCGAGTGATGCGGCTGGTGCGACACGCAGAGCGCCTCTGCCTCTCCCTCGATCGGGCCGAGGACCAAGGGCCCACGACCCGCGTTCACGGCTTGCTGGAGTGCCCCCGGGTACTCGCCGGTGTCCACGAGCCCACCCTCGTACGCGACGAAGACGCCTTCGTGGAACACGGCGACTCCGGCTCCGTCGACGGCGAGCTCGACCGCGTCGTCCACCACCAGTCCAGGATCGGACGGCAGGTCCAGGACGCGCGTCGCGCCACCATCCTGGCGAACGCTCACTCGCACCGTCCCATCGTCGACGGCGACGGCTGACACGGTCGCCGCACCGTCCGTCACGCCATCGGGAAGGAGTGACTCACCCGTTCGGGCGAGTGGCTCACCGCAGGAGGCCAGCTCCCGGGGCGTGGGCACGCGGGCGCCGCAGGGACTGGCGTCGACGCCCTCCTGAAGGTCGGGCGCGCCCAGGTCGGGCGGAGCGCAACGGCACTCGCTCTCGCTGCACCCCACGAGGGCGATGAGAGCAGCGGTCGAGAGCACGATGGAAAGCCGGGTCATGCCGCGGATCGTGCAAGAACCATACGCCCCCAGAAGGCGCAAGGTGACACAGAGGGTCCCGTGAAGGAGATGGGGTCTCGCGGTGCGCCCGGCCCGGTCCTATGCTCTCGCCGATGGACCCCTTCCCCGTACTCCGCATCACCCGAGATGATCTGATCCCCGAGGGCAGCTTCGCCGAAGCGCAGGCTGCCTTCCTGAAGCCGGATCCGGCGGTGGTGGCCGAGCTGAACGAGCTGCTGCGCAGCAAGAAGATCGGCGTGGTCGCCCACTTCTACATGGACCCGGAGCTGCAGGGCATGCTCGCCGGCTGCGACTGGGAGCACATCGGCGTCTCCGACTCGCTCAAGATGGCCGACCGCGGCGGCGAGATGGTCGAGGCCGGCTGCGAGACCATCGTGGTGCTCGGCGTCGACTTCATGAGCGAGAACGCGCGGGCGATGCTCGACGCGGCCGGTCACGACTCGATCCCGGTGTACCGAGTGGCGGTGGACGAGATCGGCTGCTCGCTCGCGGAGAGCGCCGAGAAGAAGGCCTACGGCGCCTACCTCACGGAGGGCTCGCAGACGCCGGACGCGCTGCACGTGGTCTACATCAACACGAGCCTGGTCACGAAGGCCAAGGCCCATGCGCTGATCCCGACCATCACCTGCACCTCGAGCAACGTCGTGCAGACCGTGCTCCAGGCCGGGGCGCAGGTGGAAGACGTCTCGATCTTCTTCGGGCCCGACACGTACATGGGCCAGAACCTCGAGAGCATGCTCCGCGCCTACGAGGGCATGAGCGACGAGCAGGTGAAGGCGCTGCACCCCGCCTACGACGCCGCGAAGATCGGCGAGCTCCGGAAGCGTTTCCACTACTTCGAGCAGGGCAACTGCGTGGTGCACCACATGTTCGGCGAGGACGTGGTCACCCGGGTGAAGGAGAAGCACGCGGACGCCTTCGTGACCGCACACCTCGAGGTCCCTGGCGAGATGTTCGCCATGGCGCTCGACTACCAGCACGAGGGCCGCGGCGTGGTCGGCTCCACCTCGAACATCCTCGGGTTCATCCTGGGCAAGGTCCGCGAGGTGATCGAGAGCGGGAGCGACGAGAAGCTCCAGTTCGTGCTCGGCACCGAAGCCGGGATGATCACGCCCATCGTCCGCCAGGTGCAGCAGATCCTCGCCGACGCGGGCACCGATCGCTCGGTCGACATCCTCTTCCCCGTCGCCAGCGACGCGGTGGCCCAGACCGCCGACACCTCGCTCCCGATCGTCCCCGGCGTGGCCGCGGGCGAGGGCTGCACCACGGCCGGTGGCTGCGCCACGTGCCCGTACATGAAGATGAACTCGCTCGACGCGCTGCTCGCGCTCTGCCGGAAGATCGGTGACGCGACCCCCGCCGAGCTCGAGCCCTTCGAGCCGAAGAAGTATCAGGAGACGATCCAGGGCCGGACCGCCGCGGATCTCGGCGGCGAGCCGATCCTCCACATGCGGGCCTTCCAGCAGACCGGCGAGCTCCCGAAGGCCCTGGTCGACGACATCCAGAGCCGCCCCGGCAAGGGCGACTCCGCCCATCCCTGAGGCGCTCAGTCCTCGGGCGGTGGCGCGACGGGCGTGAAGCGAATCAGCTGGATCCGTCGGCGCTGAATGCTGACCACGGTCGCGTCGTAGTGGCCGACCCGGACTTCGTCGCCCGGCTTCGGGAGCCGGCCGAGGATCGCGGTGACCAGGCCCCCGACCGTGTCGACCGAATCGTCGTAGTCGTCGAGCTCCAACAAGGTCGCCGCCTCTGGCAGGTCCACCGATCCCGCCATCTCGATGACCCCCTCCTCCTTTTCGACGACGAGAGGCCGAACGGTGTCCCGCTCGTCATGGAGCGGCCCGACGATCTCTTCGAGCGCATCCTCGAGAAACACCATGCCCACGACGGTCCCGTGCTCGTCGAGGACCAACGCGCCGTGCTGACCGGTGCGCTGAGCGTCGGCGATGAAGCGCGAGAGGGGCTGGGTGTCGGGCACGAAGAGCGGCTCGCGGCTGAGCGCGCGCAGGTCGACCTCGGCATGCTCCCGAGCGCTCGCGGTCAGCTGGTCGAAGAGATCACGGACCAGGAGCATCCCGACAACGTGGTCCAGATCGGGTTCGCAGACGGGCCAGCGCGAATGGCGGAGCGTGGCGATCGACTCGAGGTTGGCGCTCGCGCCCTCCGAGAGGTCGAGGAACGAGACGTCGGTGCGCGGCACCATGACGTGCCGAACCTCCATGTCCACCAGGTCGAGAATGTTCTCCGCGAGCATTCGCTGGCGGTTGGAGATGTTCCCCGCCGAAGCGGCGGCCGCGATGATGCCCTTGAGCTCACGTGCGTCGGTGGCGTGCTCGCCGTGTCCGCCGGCCACGCCCATCAGGCGCAGCAGGGCATTGCTCATCACGTTCACCACGACGATCAACGGGCGAAGCACGGTCGTGAAGAGCCAGAGCGGAAACGCGAAGCGCATCGCCGCCTTCTCCCCGCTCTGGATGGCCCAGATCTTCGGGGCCTGCTCCCCGAGCACCATGTGCAGGATCGTCACCACCGTCAGGGCCAGCCCGAAGGCGGTGTAGTGCAGCAAGGGGTTGAGAGCCGGCTCGGCGAGCTGGGCCTCGGTGGCGAGGCCCAGGCCGACCGCGGCCTGCTCGATCAGCGCGGCGAAGGCCGGCTCGGCGAGGTAGCCGAGCACCAAGCTGGCGATCGTGATCCCCAGCTGGCAGCCGCTCAGGTAGAGGTCCAGCTGCTCGAGGATCTTGCGCAACCGTTCGGCACGCTTGTCACCACGTGAGGCGAGCGCTTCCACGCGGCTCGGTCGAGTCTTCACGAGCGCGAACTCGGCGGCCACGAAGAAGCCGTTCAAGAAGACGAAGAGGGCCGTCAGGAGCAGCTTCTCGGTCACGCGCCTACCTAACACGGCAGCCGTTGGAAGGCATGGCGCCCCGGGTCAACGCGGAGCAGGCATGAGCTCGAGGGAGAGCCGCGCGACCTGAGCGTCGGGCTTGGCGCGCAGATCGCGGAAGCCGGCCTTCTGAAACACGCGCAGCGACGCGGCGTTCGTCTGCTTGATGAACGCGTGAATCACCACGACGTCGGTGTCCTGCCGAAGCCGGGCGACGCCCGCGCAAATGGCCGCGGTGCCGAGGCCCTCGCCGCGGCGCTTCGGGTCGAGGGAGATCGAGATCACGGCGGCGGCGTCGACGGACTTCAGGTCGAAGCGGACCTGACCGACGGGCGCTCCCGCGTGCTCCACGATGTAGAAGCGGCAGAGCGGATCGTGGAGCTTGTCCTGGAGCCAGTGGCGATGCTCGCGCCACTCGATGGCGCCCGAGCTGAAGGAGTGGCGCCGGGTGTCGGGGTCGTTGGCCCAGTCGAAGAGGAGCTTGGCGTCCTCCAGGGTCACCTCTCGCAGGCTCAGCTCGGGGGTCGCCATCGTGGGTGCACCTGCGAGCGGCAGCGTGCAGCTCTAGGTACCGTGAGGGGCCGCGGCTGTCGAGGGTGAGCGCTCGCGATCAGGGCGTTGGCGGACAGGGCACCCCACATGTCGTCGCGAAGCCATCGGGGCAGACCACGACCTCTCCATCGCACGAGAGGATGTCGCACCCCATCGAACCGGCATCACCGTTCGGGCACTCGACCAGGCAGGTGGAGCCGACACCACACTCCACGTGGCAGGGCCCGGAGAGGCAGGCGAAGTCGCAGCGGCCCCCGTCACCGCAGGTGCAGGTGCCGTTCGCGCACTCCGCCGAGCAGTCGTTGTCGCCTTCGCAGGTCGCGTGGCAGGGGGGAGCGTCGCAACGGAATTCGCAGTCGCTGCCCACCCCGCACCGGCAGTCGCCGTTCGCGCAGCTGCCCTCGCAAGAGGCCGCCTCGCCGCAGGTCACGTGACAGGGCGGACTCTGGCAGGCGAACGAGCAGTCGCTGCGATCGCCGCACTCGCACTCTCCGTTCCCACACTCCCCCACGCATGACGGGTTGTCGCCTTCGCAGAGGGTCGTGCAGGGCGGCGCCTCGCACTCGAAGTCGCAGGCCGCTCCAGGCTCACACACGCACGTCCCATCCGTGCAGCGGCCCGACGTACAGCCAGCCAGAACGCCCACCAGGACGAACGCCCCCATGGTCCACGAGAACCCTGTTCGCATTGGTAGACCCTACGGCCACCACGGCGGAGCGGGGGGGGCACAAAAGGCGCCATGCCCACCCCACGTGGCGCGCTAGACGAGTCCGGAGCCCATCGTGCAGCGGACGACGGAGGCGATCGCCAGCAGGATGCCGATGATGATCGCCGACAGGTGGATCGGGAAGTCCGCAGCCTTTCCGTCGGGCAGCTTCGGGCCGATGGTCAGGCCGAGGGTGCCCACGATGGCCAAGGCCACGTTGGTCGGGATGGCGATCCAGTTGAGGATGCCCAGGCAGGGGATCATGCCGATCACGCTCAGCACCGGGCCGAGCACGAGCAAGACGATCGCGGCGATCTTCCAGCCCTTGGGGTAGTCGTCACCGCCGCCGCCGCTGGGCGGACCACCGTACGGTCCCTGCGGGCCGCCACCGTAGCCGCCACCGGGCGCACCATAGCCCGGCGCGCTTCCGGGAGCGCCAGCGGCGGGAGCGCCGCCATAGCCGGGGGGCGGACCACCATACTCCCCGGGCTGAGGCTGACCCGGCTGCTGGAATCCGCCCTGCTGACCCTGAGGCTGCTGGAAGCCGCCTTGGGGCTGCCCCTGTCCCGGCTGGCCGAAGCCACCCTGGCCCTGACCCTGAGGGGGCTGGCCGCCGGGCGGACCGCCGGCGCCAAAGTTGTTGGGATCGTCAGACATGGAGCTCGCCTTCCTGAGCGGTGGGGTACGGTGCCGCTCGCTGAGCGGCGAAGAAGCGCGGGCGATCCCGAAGGGTGCGCCACACGCAGAAGATCGAAGTCAGCACGCAGAGCCAGGCCAGCGGATAGCCGATGGACACGCCGCGGTTGAACGCCATCGCGGCGTCGAAGTCGCCATGGGAGAAGGCCGAGAACGCGCGGCTCATCCCGCACAACGCGCAGCCGGCACACTCGACGAAGCTCCCCTGGAGCGGGCCCAGGTGCTCACCGCCCGCGATCTGCACCGGCGTGAACGCGAAGCTGAGCCCCAGACAGAGGCCGGCCGCGAGGCCCGGGAGGGACACGATGAAGACCAGGAAGGACGTCATCCCTCGCTCGGCTCTGCTGTCGCTCCCCATCGGCCGAAGTCTAGGTGAAAGCTCCCGCGGCGTCACCGGCGTTCAGTCGGCGAGCTCGTCCGGGACCACCGGCTCCTCGAGGACCTCGACCTTCTTCTTCGACTTCTTGCGCAGCCGCATGTTGAGCAGCTCCATCGAGAGCCCGAAGCCCATCGCGAAGTAGATGTAGCCCTTGGGGATGTGCTGATCGAGACCATCGGCGACCAGCACCACGCCGATGAGCATGAGGAAGCTGAGCGCGAGGATCTTCATCGAGGGATGCCGGTTCACGAAGTCCCCGACCGGTCGGGCGAAGATCAGCATGACCAGAACGGCGATGATGATCGCCACGACCATCACCTCGACCTCGTCGACCATGCCGACGGCGGTGATGACCGAGTCGAGCGAGAAGACGATGTCCAGGATCATGATCTGCGTGACCACGCCGACGAGGGTCTTCGACCAGCCCTCGACGGCCTCTTCCTCGTGCATCTCGACCTTCTCGTAGATCTCGTGGACGCTCTTCCCGATCAGGAAGAGGCCGCCGACGATCAGGATCAGGTCACGCCCCGAGATCTCCTGCCCGAACACCGTGAAGATCGGGTTGGTCAGGTGCATCACCCAGCTGATGGCCAGGAGCAGGGCGATGCGGGTGACCATCGCGCCGCCGAGGCCGAGCCGGTAAGCGAGCTTCTGCTGCTCCTTCGGCAGCCGCGCCGTGAGGATCGCGATGAAGACGATGTTGTCGATTCCGAGGATGATCTCGAGCGTCGTCAGCGTCAGCAGCGCGATCCAAGCGTCCGCGGTGGCGAAGGTCTCCAGCATGAGAAGGCGGAGATACCACGGCCCGAGACCGGTGCACCTCCAGGGGTCGCCTTTCAGTCGGATCCGGGTCGGGTCGATTTTTGCACGGCTGGTACTAAGCTCCCCGCCATGAATGCTTTGGTGGAGCTGAAGTCGGAGCTCCGAGCGATCTCCGATCTCAATGCGGCAGCGATGGTCCTCGAATGGGACCAGAACACCTACATGCCCCCCGGTGGCGCGGACGCCCGCGGTCGTCAGATCGCGCTCCTGAGCCGGCTGGCCCACGAGCGGCGCTCGGCCAAGCGGATGGGCGAGCTGCTGAGCGAGCTCTCGGCCATGGCGGACGCCGAGAGCGTCGACGGCGCCCTCGTCCGGCGGGCCCTGCGCGACTACCAGCGGGCGACGAAGGTCCCCGCCGAGCTGATGGAGGCCATCAGCAACCACGGCTCGGTGCTCTACTCGGCGTGGGCCGCGGCTCGGAAGGCCAACGACTTCGAGGCCGTGCGACCGCTCCTCGAGAAGAACCTCGAGCTCTCCAAGCGCTACGCGGAGCACTTCGAGGTGGACCACCCGATCGACGCCTTCGTCGACGAGCACGACCCCGGCATGACGGCCGCGAGCCTGAAGACGCTCTTCTCGTCGCTCCGCGCCGACCTGGTGCCCATCGTCGAGGCGCTGCTGGCGCGACCGGAGCCGGACCGAAGCTTCCTCGACGCCGACTACCCGGAAGAGAAGCAGCTCGCGTTCGCCGCCGAGGTGAGCGCCGCGCTCGGCTACGACTTCCAGCGCGGTCGCCAGGACCTGACGCACCACCCCTTCATGATCCGTTTCTCGTCGGGTGACGTCCGGATCACCACGCGGGTCGACCCGCGCGACTTCACCGACTGCCTCTTCGGGACGATCCACGAGACCGGTCACGCGCTCTACGAGCAGAACATCGACCGCGCCTTCGACGGCACGCCGCTCGGCGCGGGCACCTCGACCGGCGTCCACGAGAGCCAGTCGCGCCTCTGGGAGAACCTGGTCGGCCGGAGCCGTCCCTTCTGGGAGCACATGTACCCGAAGCTCCAGGCGACCTTCCCCGAACCGCTCGCCGACGTCTCCCTCGACGACTTCCACCGCGCGATCAACACGGTCGAGCGCGGCCTCGTCCGCGTCGACTCGGACGAGGTGACCTACAACCTCCACGTCATGCTCCGCTTCGACCTCGAGTGCGCCATGCTCGAGGGCGAGCTCGCGATCCGTGATCTGCCCGAGGCTTGGAACGCCCGGATGGAAGCGGACCTCGGCACCAAGCCGCCGACCGACACCCTCGGCTGCCTCCAGGACGTGCACTGGTACTGCATCCCGATCGGGGGCGCCTTCCAGGGCTACACCCTCGGCAACCTGATGAGCGCTCAGTTCTTCGGCGCCGCCAGCAAGGCCCTCCCGGAGCTCGACGCCCAGCTCGCGAAGGGCGAGGTCGGCCCGCTCCGCAGCTGGCTCACCGAGAACATCTACCGCCACGGGGCGACCTACTTCCCCGACGAGCTCATCCAGCGGACGACCGGCGCCGCGCTGAGCCCGGAGCCCTTCCTGGCGTACCTCCGGAAGAAGTACGGCCCGCTCTACGACGTCGAGCTCTGATCAGAGCGCCGCCTTCGAAAGGCGCGCTAGACTCGCCACCGTGACCCGCCTCGCTCGTGCCCTCGCCCTCCTCTGTTTCGCGCTGCTCGTCGGCGGCCCGACGAACGAGTCCACCGCGGAGCCGTCGTTCGTCGGGGAGTACACCCACCACGCGGTCGCGGCGGACCAGGCGGTCGCGTCGCGCGCGGGTCACGAGATCCTCGAGGCCGGCGGCAACGCGGCCGACGCGGCCGCGGCCACCATGCTCGCGCTCGGCGTCGCCAACCCCGCCTCGAGCGGCATGGGCGGCGGCGGCTTCCTCCTCTACTACCGGGCGAGCGACCAGACGCTGACCTTCCTGGACTTCCGGGAGCGCGCGCCCGCGGCTTCCACCGCGGACATGTACGACGACGTCGCCGAGCCGCTGCCGGGTCCGGCGAACTCCGCGTCCCAGCTCCATGGGCTCGCCTCCGGTGTGCCCGGCGAGCCGGCGGGCGTCGAGGCGATGGTGCGCCGCTTCGGAAAGCTGCCGCTCTCCCGCATCGTCGAGCCCGCGCGCCGACTGGCGAGCGAGGGGGTCTCGGTCTCCGAGGCGGTCAGCCGGATGAGCGGCTACTTCGCCGCGCACATGAAGGCGGACCCGCTGATGCGGACGTGGTTCGAGGGCGACGCCGCGTCGCTCCCGGTCGGTCAGCGGCTCCGCCAGCCCGAGCTCGCCCGGACGCTGCAAGCCTTCGGCCGTGGCGGCTCCCGCGCGATCTATACGGGCCGCATCGCTCGCGCGATCGTGCGCGCCAACAACCGCTTCGGCGGCAAGATGACGCTGCAGGATCTGGCCGACTACGAGGTCGTGGAGCGCGCGCCAGCGAGCGCCGAGCGCTTCGGCTACCGCTGGGTCACCGCGCCGCCGCCGAGCGCCGGCGGCTTCACCATGCTCCAGTCGCTGGCGATCCTCGAGGGGCTGCCCGAGCGCTGGCGCCCGATGGGGGAAGGCCCCGCGACGGCCCCGCTCCTGCATGCGCTCGCGGAGTCGTGGAAGGGCCCCTTCCTCGACCGGGAGCGCTACTTCGGTGACCCGGACCACGTGGAGCTGCAGCTCGATCGCCTGATGGCGCCGGAGCGCATCCGGGCGCGCGCCGACGCCTTCCACCCGACGCTCGCGATGCCGCCGGAGGATTACGACTTCCCGCTCGAGCCCAACGAGCCCGACATCGTCCAGAGCGACAACGCCGGCACCAGCCACCTCTGCGTGGTGGACTCCGAGGGCAACGTCGCCGCGGTCACCACCACCGTGAACCTGCCCTTCGGTGCCCGCTACACCGCGGCCGGGATGGTGATGAACGACGAGATGGACGACTTCGCGCGCTCCGTCGGCGAGGCGAACGCCTTCGGTCTCGTCGGCGGCGCGCCCAACCTGCCGGGCCCGGGCAAGCGGCCCGTGTCCACCATGTCGCCGACGATCATCCTCGACGGCGAGGGCCGGCCGGTGCTCTGCGCCGGTGCCGCGGGGGGCAGCCGGATCGTGACCGCGATCCAGCAGGTCGTGATGAACCAGCTCCTCCTCGGCATGGACGTGCACGACGCGCTCGCCGCGCCGCGAATCCACCATCAGGGTCACCCCAACGCGCTGCGCGTGGAGGAGTTCGCGCCGCTGCCCGAGGCCCTGCTCGACCGCCTCGCCGCGCGCGGTCACGAGCGGGAGCCGATCCGGAACGTCGCGAACGTGCAGACGATCCGCATCGTCCGCACCGACGACGGCGTCCGCCTGGTCGCCGGCAGCGACCCGCGCAAGGGCGGTCGCCCAGCGGGCCGCTAGCGGCTAAGAGTGCTCGGGTGAGTCTCTTCGCCGCCCTCGAACGGCTTCTCTCGGGACCCGAGAAGGCCGACCGCGATCACCCGCTGGCGCTGCTCGTCCGGGAGCAGATGCCCGACGCGACGGCGGACACGTGGCGGTTGATGACCGCCGTGACCGGACTGCTCGCGTGCGTGGCCTACGCCGACCGTGAGTTCTCCGACACCGAGCACGAGGCGATGCGCACCGAGCTCGCCCGGCTCCCGGGGATGGACGCCGCGGGCGCCGGGCGCGTGGTCGGGGTGCTGAGTGGCAACATCCGCGCGCTCGTGGCCAACGGCGACCACGGCTGGGTGCGTGACGTCCGCGAGCTCACCAGCCGCGAGCAGCGACTGGAGATCCTCGACGTGCTCCTCGATCTCGCGGCGGCCGACGGTGTCATCGACCACTCGGAAGTGAACTACCTACGGCGACTGGCGACCCAGCTGGGGCTGGAGCAGCAGGAGTACAACGCCGCTCAAGCGCGGCACCGAGACAAGCTCGGTCTGCTCGACTGATCCGAGTTCGTGCTGGACGACCCTCCCGCCCCCGCCGGCCGGCGGGCTCCCTCGAGCTAACTCGCGAGGCTTGCGGTCCGACGCGAGCGACTTAGGGTCGGCGGCCATGAGCCACCCAAGTCGCTGAGCTGCGTGACCGCCGAGTGTGGGCACGCGTCCGTCGTTCCCATCCCTCGAGCCTCCCATGTCTCCGCTGCTGCTCCGGCTGCCCGGTCCCGGGTCCTGCCGCTCCGACCGATTTCGTTCGCGCGTTCGCCGACTGGCGCTCCGTCACGGCCTCTGCCCGCGCACGCTCCTCGCCCGCTTCGCGTTCAAGTGCGACGAGCAGCACTTCGCCCGCGCGTTGCTCAGCCGCGCCACGCACCTGTGGCTCTGGCGCGTCGATCAGGCGGGCGCCGCCGGCGACTTCGTCGTGGTCGACATGTCCTCGCCCGATCCGCGTCGGCGCCCCGCCCTGGCCCTCGATCTCAAGCTCGGGGCCGACCTGCGGGAGGCCGGCTCCCACCAGCTCCGCCATCGCGACGCCGCCGTCGCGTCGCTCGCTTGCACCGCCGCGACCGAGGCCACGCCGCTGATCGGGGACGGCCGAGCGATGCTCGATCACCTGGCGTGAGCGCTGGGTCGCGACCGCGGCCCGGTGCTCCTCCTCAGTGCGCCGACTCCGTCGGCTGGGCCCGGGGTCGACGTCGGTAGACGACCATGTCGGCGTACTCGTCCACCTTCTCGAAGCGCGGCGAATGCTCGAGCCGGCCGAGACCGGTGTGCGACAAGCCTGGTCGGCGACCCTCGGTCGTGGTGAGCACCCAGTCCGCGCGGTCGAAGTCCGGCATCGGGTAGATCGCCCGCCGGCGCGCAAAGTGCGGAAAGAGGCTGCCGGAGGCGCAGACGCGCGCGGAGCGATCGATGCGCTCCTTCCAGTTCTCCACCCACCGATGGGTCAGCACCTGCTCGAGGGTCAGCTCGTGGATCATCGGTCGACCGCCCGCGACGAAGCGCTCGTTCTCGGTGAAGGCACCGAACGCGGCCGTCGACAGCAGCGAGCTCACGACCATGTAGGTGCCGACGAAGGCCCAGCCTCGGCGTGCACCACCGCGCCATCGCGGCACCACGCGGGCGGCGATGGCCGGAGTGATGGCGAAGAGCGCGGGGACGATCGTCGCCGCGTAGTGGAAGCCCACCGTGAACACGTGCGGGCGCGACGCGAGCAGCGTGAACGCCATGCCGTAGCCGAGGAGCACCCAACGCTTTCGATCGAAGAGCGGCAGGAACCCGAGCGGGAGGAGGAGCTGGCCCAGGTAGAGCAGTCGATTGGGATCGGCGAGGTGGGCCCCGAGGGTCATCGGGTTCGAGACGAGCGTCGAGAGGATCCCCTCCATGCCGGCGTCCCGCGGGTCGAGGGTTCGGAAGTACTTGCGGTAGCCGTAGACCTCCTCGCCCTGCGCCATGAGCAGGTCCGAGTCGGGCATGACCCAGACCTTCACGTAGATCAGGTAGGCCGCACTCACCGCGATGGTGAGGACGCCGACGCGGGTGCGGCCATGGACCACGATCGCGTAGAGCCCGAGGAAGCTCGTCGCGATGGCCATGTCCTCCCGACACGCGAGCCACCCGACGATCGTGAAGGCGTAGGCCCACCAGCGACGCCCCTCGAGAAAGTAGACCGCCCAGATCGCGAAGGGCGCGCTCAACGTGAGCGAGTGGAAGTCGAAGAGGCTCGCGCCCTGCACCGCCGGGTGCATCAGGTAGGCGAAGGCGAGGAGCAGCCCGAACCCGGGGCCCACGTGACGGCGGCCGAGCAGGTAGATGGGCAGCGTGGCGCTCGCGAGCCAGGCGGCCTGGAGCGCGAAGAGCGACTCTGCGCCGTCGTGGATCGCGAGCACCGGAGAGAGCGCGACCAAGATGGGATCGAAGTGGGCGCTCACGTGACTGCCACCGCGCAGGAACGAGCTCGCGAGGAAGTCGCCGTGGAGACTGCGCCACATCAGGTTGACGTAGATCCCGAGGTCGTAGGTGTTCGTCTGCAGCGCGCGGTGCTGGAGAATCTGGAGCTCGGTGATCCGCCAGGCCCACCAGCACGCCATCGCGATGACGCAGCCGAACGTGAGCACCTCGACGCTGACGCCCTCGAAGCGCAGCTCGCGTTGCGGGAGCCAGGCCACCACCGACACCGCAACGGCGACGGCAGCGATGCCGGCGAACCCGAGGGTCACGAATGGGTGCTCCGCTTCGAACCCCGTGAAGACGAAGGGCAGACCGAAGGGGATGGCCAGCAGGAACGCCAGGCGACGGTTCAGCTCGACCATCACGGCGCGGTCGAAGCCGCCGTTCGCGACGGAGCGGATCGCGGCGATCGCGTAGACGAGCCCGACGGAGAGAGCGGAAGCGAGGAGCACCGCCACGAGGCCCTTCGCCGAGGGCGTGCTCAGCTCGTTCTCGAGGTGGTGCTCGGCGGGATCGGCGACCTGGAGACCCCACGCCACGAAGCCGGGCGAGAGGGCGATGGCGAACGCGACGATCCCCCACCCGGTCACCGCGGCGGCGGCCTCCCGGACGCCGCGATTCCACACCGACGAGAGCCGACGGCGACGCTCTCCAGGCATCGACACGCGCGGACGATACTCGATGCAGCGGCCACGAAAGCGCCGCGTTCGTCGGCTCACCCGTCTGGGTGAGTCGCGCGAAAGCAGCGGACGGGGGAGGGAGGTCTGGCATCCTTCGCGTGATGGCCTCCCTGCATTGCCCCTCCTGTCAGGCGTCGGTTCCGGAGAGCGCGATCCGGCCGGCGCGCGCCGCGGCGGTCTGTCCCGGATGCGACTCGACTCTCCGCCTCGAAGCGGTTGGCGACGGGTGGCGGGCCGTCGGATTCACGGCGCCTGCGCCGCCCGAAGGGCTGACGGTGGAGATCGACGAACCACCCGCGCGGTCCGGCGGCGGCTATCGGGACGCCATCCGCGAGCCCGGGCGCTTTCGAGCGAGTCGGCGCTGGTGGACGCCGACGGTGATCTTCCTGACCTTCTTCGTCCTCTTCTGGAATGGCTTCCTGGTGCTCTGGTACTCGGGAATCGCCGGGTCCGGCATGTCGGGAGGGTTCGGTCTGATCTTCATGCTCTTCCCGCTGATCCACGTCGCGGTCGGGCTCGGGCTCACCTGGACCGTCATCGCGACCTGGTTCAATCGAACCACCATCGAAGTGAGCGAGGGCCGGCTGAGCTGTACCCACCGGCCGATTCCGTGGCCCCTCGGGAAGCCGGAGCCGATCGCCCTCGACGCGGTAGAGCTCTTCGAAGCGGAGGAGGCGGTGCCGCGCTTCAACGCCAACCGCAACACGGGCTCCCGAACCTGGAACGTGGTCGCTCGCACCAGCGATGGCCGGCGCGTCGCCGTCGTCACCCGGCTCGGGGACGAGCGTCAGGCCAGGTTCGTGGCGAGTCGCCTCGATGCGCAGCTGAGCTGAGCACCGGAGGGTTTCAGAGAGAGTCCCCCAAGAACCTGAAGGCTCGCGCGGCGTAGCCGCTCGAGGTGCGTCCTCGCGCTTCGCGCTTTCAGCGACCGCTGCGCATCTTGAGGATGGCGGCGAACGAGCGGGTGCGGATCTCTTCTTCGGTGAGGCCGGTCACGGCGAGCTCGTCGAGGGAGACGGCGCCGCTGCTCAGGCCGCGAAGGAAGTAGTTGAGCAGGCCCTGGCCGGTCGCGGCGTCGTCGAAGACGTCACCGACCAGCGTGGCCTGACCGGCCTTGTCCATGAAGTTCGACAGCCGCTCGGCGGCGGCGGCGAAGCCCTCGAGGAAGAAGGCGTAGCCCGCGGCGTAGCGGATCGGGAGCTGACCGGGGTGCAGATCCCAGCCCTGGTAGAGGCCGTTCTTCAGTGAGTGCCGAATGTGGTCGTAGGCCATCTTCCAGGCGCCGTGGACGACCGCGAGGTTCTCCGCTTCCTGCTCGGGGCCGAGGTCGTCACCGCGGTGCGGCGCGACGGGCATCACGTTGGTGGCGCCATCGCTGAGCCAGAGCCCCGTGTTCGCGTAGGCGACCTTCATCATGTGCAGCGCGAAGTCGCACGCCGGGTGGTCCATCTTCTGGTACGCGGCGGTGATCGAGCAGCTCGCGGTGTAGTCGTAGGTCCCGAAGTGCGCGGCGACGCAGCGACCTTCGGCGGCCTGATGCAGGAGCGGCAGGTTCGAGCGACCGTCCGGCGCGAGGAGCGTCTGGGTGAGCTCGATCATGAGCTCCATCTTCAGCGCGCCCGGCTCGAGCGCGGTGTCGGCCTCCAGCGCCTCGAAGAGGCGCACCAGCGTGGTGACCTGCTCGGGCACGGGGACCTTCGGCAACGTCACCACGAAGTTGTCCGGCAGGCGGCCGGCCTCGGCGACCAGCGTCCGCACGAAGATGTCGAGGGTCCGGATCGATCGGAGCCGTAGCTCCTCGTTGAGCGGCTTGATGCGGATGCCGATGAAGGGCGGGAGGGTGCCCTCCGCCATGCCCTTCGCGACCTCCTTGGCCGCACGCTCGGCGGTGGCGTCCTCCTCGTCGTCGGGGCGGTTGCCGAACCCGTCCTCGAAGTCGATGCGGAAGTCCTCGACGGCTTCTCGCTCGAGCTTCTTGCGGACTCGCTCGTGCACGGCCAGGGCGAGCCAGGCGTCGGGCGACTCGGCTTGCACGCCCTTCGGATCGCTGGCGAAGCGCTCCTTCAGCGCCGGGCCGTTCTCGGGGATCGCGTCGATCATCCCGAGCGCCTTCGCGAAGGCGAAGGGCTCCGCGCCGTAGGCGTCCAACGACCGGATGGCGAGCTCGCCGAGCTTCTGCGTGGTGGTGCTCTTGAAGAGGTGGGCGCCGCCGTAGACGGTGTGGACCGGCTGCCGGTCGGGGCGGTCACCGGGGTAACGCGCCGCGAACGCCTGGTTCGCGGTCGCGAGCTTCGCCAGCGCATCGGCGCAGGTCTCGTGGAGCTTGGAGTCCATGGTTCAGGAACCTCGGTAGGTGCTGTAGCCGAAGGGGTTGAGGAGGAGCGGCACGTGATAGTGCTCGTCGGTCGCGCCGATCTCGAAGACCACGGGGATCTGCGGGTAGAAGCCCTTGCGGCCGCTGTCGGCGAGGTAGTCGCCGACGTAGAAGGTCAGCCGGTGCACGCCCTCGGTGAGCGTGCCGGAGGCCATGAGATCGGTGATGCGTCCGTCGGCGTCGGTGACGCCGTCGCCGAGCGTCGTGAAGCCGCCCCCGTCCTGCTTCTCGAGGACGACGCGGACACCCGCGGCCGGACGACCGACGGCGGTGTCGAGGATGTGGGTGGTGATCGGGCTCTTGCTCATGTCGCGTCCTGGATCTTGTCGAGTCGGAGGTGAGTGATCTTCGCCTGCTCCGCGGCGGCGATGCGCAGCTCGTCCGCGGGCTCGTTCGGGAGCCGCGCTTCGAGGAGCGCCAGCATCTGCGCGGCGGTCTTCCCGGTCGCGCAGACGATGAAGATGTGGCCGAAGCGAGCCTCGTACGCGACGTTGCCGTCCCGCAGCGCGTGGAGCGTCGCCTCGCTCGCCTCGGCGACCGACGCCTGCTCGCCACCGGACCAGTCGGCGGTGCTGGCGAACTTCTCGCGGAGCGCGCCGAGGTCCGCGCCGATGCGCGGGTGATGGTCGAAGGCCTCGAGAACGTCCGCGCGTTCCATGGTCGCCCAGACCTCGTCGGCTGCGCGATGGAGCGCTTCGGCGGAGCCGAAGGGCCGGCGCTCGAGCATCCCCTGCACCCAGCGGCTGGCACCGCAGCAGCGCGTCAGCGCGGCCGATGCCTCGGCCTCGCCCATCGCATCGAGGAGCCCTGCGCTCACGTGCGCTTGCCCCAACAGCGCAGCCGGCTGACCCCGCCGTCGGGGTAGATGCTGAAGCGCAGGTGGGTGAAGGGCCCCCGTGCGCCGAGCTCACGAACGAACTTCCGCTCGTGAGCGGCGAGCTTGGTGGGCCCGAGCACCTCGGTCCACTGAGCCTCGATCAGATCGGTGATGCGCGCGCCGGGGAGGTTCACGCCCTCGAGCATGCAGCGGTCGGGGAAGTTCCCCTTGAAGTGGTTGGTGTCGATCTCGACCAGGCCGATCTCACCGGGTGCGCCCAATCGCAGGAGGATCCAGTCGTGACCGGGGCCGCGGCGCCGCCGGCTCTCCCAGCCGCCGCCCATGTTGGCGGCTCGGTTCGGCGCGATGAGGTTGTTCATCGGCCCGAAGAAGGAGTCGCTGCAGGCGAGCGCGAGCCCACCGTTGCGCACGCTGACCAGATCGACCTCGTCACCGCGTACGTGGGCAGCTGCCGTCTCGTCGACCTCACGGACCCAGCTCGGCTCGACGTCGCCGAACACCCGCAGCCGCGCCACGCCCCCGTCCGGAAAGATGTTCAGACGGACGTGGGTGACCACCTGGTCGGTGTGGACCGCGAAGAGGTTCTGCGAGCCCGGCCGGAGCGGCGACTGGACCAGGACCTCGGTCCAGTCCGCGTCCTCCCAGGACTGGCCCTCGCCCACGTGGGCCGCCTCGAGCGAGGCGTAGGGCGGGTGGTTGCCGAGGAAGTGCGCGGTGTCGATGTCGAGACCGCGGATCCGACCTGGCGCCCCCAGGGCGATCACGCACCAGTCGTAGCCTTCGGTCCGCTTCCGCCGGCTCTCCCAGCCGTCCATCCATTTGCCGCGCTCGGTGTATTCGTCGGGCAGGAAGATCGCCGGTTCCGGCTTCAGGAGGTTGTCCATCCCGGCGAAGAAGTCGTCGCTGGTGGCGAGGGCCCGACCGCCGAGGGTCGAGCTGGCCAGGTCGATCAGGCCGGGAAACGTGGCGCGCTGCGGTTCGCTCATCTGTGTCTGTCCTACGCCGTGCGGCGAAGTTCGCCAACGTGAAGCGGGAAGGGGGGCCCTGTCCAGCGCTCTCCCGAGCGAGCGAACGCCTTTCGTGAGAAGCTGAGCCCATGCTTGCCAAGCTCCGCCCCTCGTGTGCCCTCCTGCTCTTCCTCGCCGTCGGCGCCTGCGACTGCTCGAGCAGTCCCGGCGACAGCTGCACCGAGAGCAGTGAATGCGATCCCGGTGAGCTCTGCATCGACGGGACCTGCACGCCGCGGGCGGACGGGAGCGTCGGAGATGGCGGCGACGAGCCAGACCTCGCCAGCTGTGACTCGGTCTGCGGCACCGACTGCTGCGAGACCGGCGAGCTCTGCGTGGCTGGCACGGCCTGCGGGCGCGACGGGGGCCCCTGCTCCACCAGCGACGACTGCACGGGCGACGACTACTGCGACCCGACCCTGATGCGCTGCGTCCCGTGGGGGATCCCCGAGGGCATGGACCGAGACCCCGACTGCACTCGGCTGGCGGTCGCCGGGTCCTTCGCGCCGACCGTGCAGTGCGAGTTCCGCGAGGCACCCGCGGGGGACCCCTTCCCCGCCCACCTCCACGTGCTCACCACCCCGATGGTCGTGGACTTCGCGATCGGCCGTGGCCCGGACGAGCCGCGGCGGCCGTCCATCGTCGCGGTCTTCGACGATGGCGACGACGGCAGCAGCGAGCTGCCGACCGGCGTCATCCGAATCCTGGACGGTCGCACCTGCGAGCAGAGCGCCGAGCTCGGCTCCCTTCAGCTCACGTCCCACAGCTCCCCGCCCGCCGTGGGCGACCTGAACGGTGACGGGCGCGCCGAGATCGTCGCCAACCAGGGCGGCGGTGGCCTCGTCGCGTTCACCTACGACGCCGGCGCGAGCGCCTGGACCGTGCTGTGGCGCTCGACCACCGACGGCTCGACCCCCTACAACCCGACCGGCTCCGGCTGGGCCGGCCCGAGCATCTACGACCTCGACGACGACGGAGTGCCCGAAGTCCTCCGCGGCGGCATCGTCCTCTCCAACGAAGGCGTGCTCATCGACGCCGGGTCGCTCGGCTTCAACGCCTACAACAACGGCATCTTCGCGGTGGTCGCGGATGTCGACAGCGACGGGATGGTGGAGTTCGTCGCTGGCAACGGCGTCTGGCAGTGGGCCGGCGCGGCGTGGGTCGCCGAGAGCTACGTGACCACCACGACGGCCAACGGTCACGTGGCGCTCGCGGACTTCGGGGCGTTCCCGGGAGGCAACGCCTGGCCAGCCGACACACCCGAAGTCGCGGTGGTAACGAGTGGCACCATCCGCTTGCAGACGCTCGACGGAACGGTCGTCTTCGGGCCGATCGCGCTACCCGGCGCGGGCAACGGCGGACCGCCGACCATCGGCGACTTCGACGGTGACGGTCGCCCCGAGCTCGCGAGCGCCGGTGCGAACGCCTACTCCGTCTTCGACCTCGACTGTACCGCAAGCCCGATCGGCGAGTGCGCCTCCGGCACGACCGACGGCGTCCTCTGGTCCCAGCGCTCGCAGGACGCGAGCAGCAACGTGACCGGGTCGAGCATCTTCGACTTCGAGGGCGACGGGCGCGCGGAAGCCGTCTACGGCGACGAGTGCTTCATCCGCGTCTACGACGGCGAGTCCGGCAACGTGCTCTTCAGCCAGGCCCGGAGCTCGTGCACCTGGTACGAGAACCCGGTCATCGCGGACCTCGACGGCGACTTCAACGCCGAGATCGTGATCGGCGACAACTACAACTGCGGCTCGGCGGACACCGGTCGAGACTGCAACCCCTTCGGGCTCGGGCCGCGCCAGACCGACCCCCTCTTCGCGGGCCTGCGATGCATGGAGGACGCGGACTGCCTGAGCGGCTCGTGCGACGCGGGCTTCTGCCGATGCACCATGGACACCGAGTGCTGCGCCGGCGTCGGCTGCGATCGGGCCGCGTTCGTCTGCGAGGCGCCACCGGTGGGGACACCGGGAACCGGCAACACCTGCCGCGCCTCGCGACCGGTCGGCACCCTCGGGATCCGCGTCTACCGTGACGCCGCCGACCGCTGGGTCCGCTCGCGCCCGATCTGGAACCAGCACGCCTATCACGTGACCAACGTGAACGAAGACGGGACCATCCCGCAGACCTCAGCCGCCGACTTGAACTGGTCCGAGCCGGGCCTGAACAACTTCCGCCAGAACGTGCAGGGCGACGCGACGCCCGGTGCGTCGCCGGACATCACCTCGCGCGCCGACGCGCTCACCTGCGAAGGCGACGGCGCCACCATCCGCGCCGTGGTCTGCAACCGCGGCACCGACGACGTGGGCTTCGGCGTGGCCGTCGGCTTCTACGAGGGCGACCCGGACGACGGCGGGACGACCATCTGCAGCGCGCGGACGGAGACCGACCTCTCGCCCGGCGAGTGCGAAGCGGTGAGCTGCGACTGGGCCGACCCGCCGACGGAGGAGCCCGGCGTGGACGTATGGGTCGTAGCGGACGACGGCGAAGAGACCTTCGAGTGCCGCGAGACCAACAACGTGACGATCTACGAAGGCGTGCGCTGCGGCGTGCTGCTCTGAGCGCTTACACCCAGTTTGGTAGGTCGACCTCGGTGGGTTGGACCAGGTACGAGTCCGATTCCACCGAGTGGAGGTTGCGCAGATACCGGGGCAACTCGCTCGCTCGTGCGTCCCCGGCCCAATAGCTCACGGCATCCTCGAACCGGGCGACGAGAGCATCGTGCGGGACGAGCCCTCGCTGGACCATGGCGTCGATGTCTCCCACGTCGCTGGCACTGAATCGTTTGAGCTTGCTGACGACGACATCCACCACATCTAGACCGCTCACGGCTTGAAATGGTCCGATGATCGGGGTGCTGTGCGGCCGCGGGTCGGTTTCGGCACGACGAGTCGATGCCGAGCATCGGCGAGGAGGGACGGGGCCGACCTGTGGTCGCACAGCCCGCGAGGGCGGATCAGAGCAAGTCGTGAGCGGTCTAGGGCAAAGACCTGGTGATTCGGGAACGAGGCCAGTCGGTGCCAGTTGGGTGTCTGAGGGAGGAAAGGCAGTCCATTGTCGACGATGTCGAGGTACAGCCTCCATCGCTGGGCCAACACCGTCCCCTTTCCTGCGAGCAGCAGTAGTCGCTCCTTGGTGGCACCGTCGAGCTCTGCAGTCTCCAGTACATCGCTGTCCTTCGTGCCGCGCTCGTAGTCGGTCTGGAGCATCAACGCGGTCGAGCCGATGATTCGCAGGGTGGGGAACGAGTCCTCATGCCAGGCGCCCGCGATGGCTCTGATGAAGCGCTCAACGGGCGTCATGTGCGTCTCGGAGACTCCGTGAGAAGTCCTCGTGGGTCAGCCTGGTGGCCACGCGCCAACGGCGTGCTGCTGGCGATGCCGTGTCGAAGACGCGACTCGCCGTCTCCAGCGTGCGGATGTCCCGGTCCAAGACGTCGAGGGGAAACTCTGCGGAGGGGGGCCGAACGATCGCCCCCTGCTCGAACAGCTCGAGCAAGGTGGCGGCACGAGCCAGTTCCAACCGTTCCGGGATGTCCCGGGAGGGTTGGGCGTCGATGGCGGCTCGAATACTCTCCACCAGCCAGCCCAAGCGATTGCTTCGACCCTCGCGTCGGAGTCTGTGGGCGACCTCGGCCAACGAGATGCTGTCGGCAGAGCGAATGAGGACGGGCGCCAACGACACGACATGGCGAGGTGGGGGCGCCGCGCTGAGCACCTCGACGACCAGCGAGGTGGGATCGTCTGGCCCAGCGGGTGCCTGCTGATTCGCCACCAGGTGTGAGGCACCGAATCGGATCAACGCATTCTGAGTCGCGGCGTCCTTGGATGGCACCTCCGCGAGAAATCGAAGCACACTCGTGTTGGTGAGCTGGAGCAGGCGAAGGAGTTGTTCCGCCGTGAGCGATCGGCGACCCCGTTCGATCTCACTCAGTCGCGGCTGCGTGAGTGCCAACCGGTCCGCGAGCTCCTTCTGCGACCAGGCACGTTCGATGCGAAGCTCCCGCACCAGCTTCCCGATGCGCGACCTCGCCTTTTCCAGGGGCTCTACTTCCGATATCGCCATACCGATATTTCTATCGTCATAGCGATATCGGCCCTGGTCAAGCTACCGGCCGAGAATCGGAGCGCCTGAGGCGTCGGCAAAGGTGGCGTCGCCCCCGTCGAGGCGGAAGATCTCGCGGCCGCGGAGCCAGGTGCGGTGGCAGCGACCGCGGACCTCTCGGCCCAGGTAGGGCGAGACGGCGTGCTTGAAGTGGAGGTCGCCTGGGGCGATGGCATACGCGTCGCTCAGGTCCCAGGCGGCGAGGTCGGCGTCCATGCCGGGCGCGATGGCGCCCTTCCGCTCGGCGACGCCGGCGAAGCGGGCCGGGGCCTCGGCCATCCACTGGACGACCCGCTCGATGCCGATGCGGCGGCGACGGGCCTCACGCCACACGCTGCCGAGCCCGAGTGAGAGCGAGGCGATGCCGCCCCAGGCCTCGCCGAAATCACCGACGCCATCGTCCTTCGCTTTGAGGTCGGGCGTGCACGGCGAGTGGTCGCTGATCACGAAGTCGATGACGCCTTCCTCGAGGGCGGCCCAGAGGGCCTCGCGGTTTGCCTCCTCGCGGATCGGCGGCGCGCACTTGAAGAGGGTCTCGCCCTTGGGGACCGTCTCGGCGCTCAGGCAGAGATAGTGCGGGCAGGTCTCGACCGTGATCGGCAGCCCCTCGGCGCGCGCCTCACGGAGCATGGGCACCGCCGTCGACGACGAGAGGTGGACGATGTGCGTGGCGCAGCCGGTCTCACGACAGAGCCGGATGAGGAGCGCGATGGCCGCGTCCTCCATCGCCTTCGGGCGAGACGCGAGCCAGGCGTCGTGGTCGTGGCTGCCGGTGGCGCAGGGTGCGTCGCCGAGGTCGAGCTCGGCGTGCGCGAGAAGCGGGATGCCGGCGTCGCACAGTGCGATCATCGCGGCGCGGAGGGTCGCTTCGTCCGACTCCGGGAAGTCGTCGATGCCGGAGTGGCAGAGAAAGGCCTTGGCGCCGAGCACGCCGCGCTCCGCGAGCTTCGTGAGCTCGGCAGCGTTGCCGGGGACGACGCCGCCCCAGAAGCCGACGTCGACCCGGTAGGTGCCCTTCGTCGCCTCGAGCTTGGTCTCGAACGCGTCCAGCGAGGTGGTCACCGGGTCGCAGTTGAGCGGCATGTCGACCAGGGTGGTCACGCCGCCCGCAGCCGCCGCGCGGGTGCCGGTGTCGAAGCCCTCCCACTCGGTGCGGCCGGGCTCGTTGATGTGCACGTGACAATCCACGAGCCCGGGAAGGAGGGCGTGAACGCCCACGTCGACGACCGGAAGGGCAGCGGGGATCTGGCCGGCGGGGACGATGGCGTCGATGCGTTCCCCGTCGACGATCACCGCCCCATCCATCGGGCCCTCCCTGGTCAGGATGAGCGCGCTCTGGATCGCGAAGCGTTCCGCCATCACTCCAGGTCCGTCTTGGCTCCCTGGTAGAACCACGCGCCGATCAGGTCGCGCTCTTCCTGCGTGATGCCGGTCAGGTTCCCGAGCGGCATCACCTGGGTGACCACGACCTGGGTGTTGATCCGGTTGGCCGCGGCGGCGATCTGGTCGCGGGTGTCGAACATCACGTTCTGCGGCGGCGTGGTGAACCCGGAGTCCGCGGCCGGCGTGGCCGAGTGACAGCGCACGCAGTGGGTCTCGATGACCTGGCGCACCTCGGCGAACTCGACCGGCGGGTGGTCCGCGTAGGTCTTCGGAAGCGTCACGAACGCCAGGCCGAGCATCAGCGCAGCCGCGACCGGCAACACCCACACGTTCTTCTCGCCCTTGCCGCGGACGTTGAACCAGTGACGGGTCAGTGCGCCGGCGAGGCTGATGCCGATGAGCAGCGCCCAGTTCCACTCGTCCCCGTAGGTGAAGGGGTAGTGGTTGCTCACCATGATGAAGAGCACGGGGAGCGTGAAGTAGTTGTTGTGCAGCGAGCGCTGCGCGCCGTCGATGCCGAGCTGCGCGTCGGGCTCCTCGCCCTTCGTCATCGCGTCGACCATCACCTTCTGGTTCGGGATGATCACGAAGAAGACGTTGGCCGCCATGATGGTGCCGATGAGCGCGCCGATGTGGATGTAGGCCGCGCGGCTACCGAGCACCTGGGTCAAGCCGAAGGCCGCGCCGCCGATGAGCGCGAACATCAGGATGCCGAAGACCAGCGGCTGCTTCCCGAGCGGCGACTTGCAGAGCAGGTGGTAGACGATCCAGCCGCCGACCAGCGTGCCCGCGCCGATGAGCACCGCCATCCACGGCGCCATCGGATGGACCGAGTTGTCGATCATGAAGGTCGACGCGTTCAGCCAGTAGACGAGCCCCAGCAGGCAGAAGCCGCTGATCCACGTGAAGTAGGCCTCCCACTTGAACCAGTGGAGGATCTTCGGGAGCTTCGCCGGCGCGACCCTGTACTTCACGACGCGATAGAACGCGCCGCCGTGCACGGACCAGAGATCGCCAGCGACGCCCTCCTCGAGGTCGTCGCCGGGGCGAACGTGGTTGTTGAGCCAGTTGAAGTAGAAGGAGGTCCCAATCCACGTCACGCCAGTGACGATGTGGACCCACCGGACGACCAGCTCGATCCAGTCGGTGGCATGCTCGAACATCGGAAGAGCCTGGCTTAGCAGGCTCCCGATGCACGACAAGGGGTGCGCCGAATCCGGCGCGGCCCCGTCAGGTCCCGATGCAGTAGCTCGGGTCCGCGCACTCGCGGCTGATGATCGGCGGTGTGCCCATCACCTGGCAGTTGCCGGTCGTGCACTCTTCGTCCGTGTTGCAGGTCTCGCCGTTGGCCAGCGTCGGCTCGCACATGCGGGTCGCGCTGTCGCAGTAGCTGTCGGTGCACTGGCCGAGCGACTCGAAGGACTCGCTCAGGCACTCGTCGCCCTCGTCGAGCGCAGTCGGCGTGGTGGGAACGACGCAGGTCGCGGTCTCGCCGATGCTGCTCGGCGGATCGCAGAGCAGATCGGGCTCGCAGTGCTGGTCGGGAAACTGGGTGCAAGGCTCGTCGACGGTGGCGACCGCAACACAGGTGCCCGAGTCGCCACCCTCGGCGCCGGTGGTGCAGCTGCCGGCCCCGCCCACACAGCAGAACGCGACCTCGGGATCACAGGTGCCGTAGGGCTCCTCGTAGAGCGTCACGCAGTCCTCACCGACGCCGGCGCTGCGGTCGAAGCTGGTGTGCTGGACCTGGTAGACCGATCCCGGCCCGCTGCTGCTGATGCGGGCGAAGCAGGTGATGTCCTCGAGAGCCGCGACCAGCTCGTCGCCGCAGGTCGCCGTGGCGAGGTCGTCGAGACAGGCCGCGTGGGCGGTCTCGTCGAAGTCCATGCGACCGGCGCGGGTCTCGCTGAGCCAGGTCCCGAAGGTGACCTCGTCGAGCTCCTGCATCACTGCCACGCAGGCGTCCATGTCGGCCGGCGGGAGGCTGTCCTGCTGGTCCTCGTAGGCGCAGCTCAGGCCGGGGATGCACTGGTACTGACCGAAGAACTCCTCGCGGCTGTCCGAGTCGCAGCAGCGGAAGAGGGCCGCGCACTTCGCCGTGGCAACGTCGACCTCGAAGGAGTCGAGCGGCGAACCGCCACCGCCGTCGGTCTCCGTGAAGGCATCGGACTCGGCGAACGCGTCGGTCTCCGTGAAGGCATCGGTCCCGGTGAAGGCGTCGGTGCCGCCCAGATCGGGAGCCGCCATGTCGACGGTGTCGTCCCCGTCGTCGTCACCACAGCCGGAGGCGACCGCCAGCGCGCCCATTGCGCCGAGCCAACCGAGCCAGCCCAAGAGGGACCATCGAAGCCATGCCATCAAAGTCATCTCCACCTTCTCCCGGCCCAACCCGGGGCCAGGGAGATGGAGCCTCGGTCCCGGATCTGTGACCCGCAAACGTGAGCAAGCTCACAAATTCGAGGTCGTGGGGAGCCGCCAGATGTTGGAGCGGAACGTATGGGCGTGGAGCGCGAGGCGGCTGCCGCTGGGGTCGACTCGGGGGTCGCCGAGCAATCGCTCGGTGCTCCGGAAGAGCTCCGTGCTCTCCCCGGCCGGGTCGATCTGGAGGACTCGGTAGGGGTCGGGCGGGCGGCACCAGCCGGTGAGCAGGAGGGTCCCCGGTGGGCCGATGGCCTCGGGCGCATGGGTGAGCTGATGCCCATCGCAGCCTTCGGGGAGGGTCACTCGGCGGGTCGCGCCGCTGGGCAGCGTGACCCGATCGATCGCCGGCTCGCCGCGGATGGGGATGGCCACCTCCGGCTCGTCGTTCCAGAGCACCGAGAAGCCGGCGACGGCCGACTCCGGTGGCTCCACCTCGATGACCACGTCGCCCGAGGGCAGCGCGATCCACCGGAGGAAGGGCGTCTCGCCGGTGCCGATCACGATGCAGCGCAGCCGATCGGGATCGCACTCGGCCCAGTGGCTCACCGGCGGTGGACGGCGCCAGCCCGCGGCGCCGGGCGGCGGCTCGGCCGCGCGCAGCAGCACGTGCTCACGTCCCTCCGGATCTCGGTAGACGAGCGTCGCCTCCGCCGTCTCCGCGCTCGGCGGCCGCCAGTACACGAGCCCCTCGCCGGCGCGCTGCGGCCAGGTCGCGGGCCCTGGAACCAGCGGCTCGGGGAGCGTGTCGTCGTTCAGGGGGTGACGGATCGCGCGGAAGGTCTGCCCCTGCTGCTCGTCGACCAGGACCGACTGGCCATCGGCGCTCCAGCCGGAGGGTCGCAGGATCGCGAGCGAACGACTGATCCGCTCGAGCTCGCCGATGCCGTCGGGCGTCAGCGGCGCGACCATGAGCTCCTTCTCTTGCGAGTGGCTGGTCGCCACCACGCGGCCCCGATCGTCGACGCTCAGCCGGCACGAGTCGAAGGGCAGCGTCGCGTAGGGCACCGGCGCCCACTCGGTGGCGGGCGTGCGCAGCAGCTGGCGCTCGCCTTGCGGGTCGCCGTTCGGATCGTGGCCGACCAGCAGGCTCTCCGCGTCGAGCCAGGCGACCGACACGCCGTGCGTCGGCATCCAGAACGAGGGGTCGGCGTGGAGCACCGTGGGTTCGCCATCGGGCACGGCCATCACCGAGAGCTCGGTCGTCGCGGCGCCCTCGTCGGTCTCGTGCACGCGGAGAGTGGCGAGCCGATCGCCGCTCGGTGAGAAGGCGCTCGCCACCAGCACCAGCGGCGGCCCGATGAGCGTACGGACCTCGAGGCTCTCGGCGTCGACCAGCTCGAGACGGTCCGGTCGTTCGACCGTGAGCCAGCGGCCATCGGGCGAGGGCACCGGGCAGCCGTTGCCCTCGAGCACCCGGCGGACCTCGGGCTCACCGGTCTGCTCGCCGAGGACCGCGCGGTAGATTCCTTCGGCCCCACCGATCCAGAGGCCCGCTCCGCCGGGCTCGAAGGCGACGCAGTGCGCGCCGATCGCGGCGTCGGTGATCCGGCGCGCGTCGCCCGAGGCGAGGTCCCGCACGAACACGCCGCGCCGCTCGGCGTAGGCCAACTGCGAGCCATCGGGCGATTGCACGCCCTCGAAGAGCATCGCGCTCGAGTCGAGATCGGTCAGCCGCTCCCAGTCGTCGGCCGGGCGCGCACGGGCGACGGGAGGCGCTTCCTCCACGGTCGGCCGCGCGTCGCGGCTCTGCTTCTCGCAAGACGCACGGACGAGCACCAACGAAGTCGCCCCCACGATGCCGAGCGCCATCAGCAGTCCGACCAGGAGCTGCCGCGACCGCTCCCCTCGCTCGATCCGAGCCACCAGCGCCGCCCCATCCTTCGGTCGATGCTCGGGCATCGGCCGGGTGCAGGCCTCCGCCAGGTTCCGCAGCCCGAAGGGCGCGATGCCGTCGGCGACCCCCGAACCCAGCCAGCGCAGCAGCACCCCGAACGCGAACACGTCGCTCGAGAGGGTCGGCTCGCCTCCATCGCGCACCTCGGGCGACACGTATTCCGGCGTTCCACCCCGCGGCGCGCTCGGGTCGGCGACCCGCGCGGCGAGCCCGAAGTCGACCAGCTTCACCGATCCATCGGCCAGGACCATCACGTTCGACGGCTTCAGGTCCAGGTGGATCAACCCGCCGCGATGGAGCGCCGCGAGCGCTTCGGCGATCGTGCGGGCGAGACGGCGCGCGTCCTTCGCGGAGGTGGGTCGCTCGAGCGGCGTGCCCTCCACCAGCTCCATGGCGACGTAGGCGTAGCCGTCGTCGCTCTCGCCGACGTCGTAGACGGTGACCAGGGCCGGGTGTGAGACCGACGCCGCCGCGCGGGCCTCTCGAAGGATCGCGTCGCGGGCGCGAGAGCCACTTCGATCGAGCACCTTGAGGGCCACCGCACGATCGAGGCGCATGTCGGTCGCGCGAAAGACGCGCCCCATGCCACCGCGGCCGAGCGCCGACTCCACGCGGTAGGGTCCGAGCACGCTGCCGGGACCGATCGGATCGAGCGGAACGGATGGCGCGTCGGCCAACGCGCCGAGCAGCTCGTCGAGCTCCTCCTCGGTGATGTCGTCGGCGCTCACGCCTCGCGCGCTCGCTTCTGCGCCGCCTCGCGGAGCCGCTTCTTCACCCGGTCGAAGCGCTTGCGGACCGTCGCCGACGCGCGCTCCAGGTCCTCGTGAGCCTCGTCGCCCAGCAGCACCACCGCGACGTCGTTCCAGGCCATCTTCCGGTCGATGCGCAGGGTGAGCAGCGTCTGCTCGTCCGGGTCGAGTCCCTCACGGAAGCGCGCCAGCCACTCCTTGTTCTCGGTGCGGAGGTGGGGGAGCGTGGTGCTCCGCTCGACCGCGGCGAGCGCTGCCATGTCCTCGGTGTCGAGGCGGGCGGGGCGCTTGTCTCGGGTGCGCGCCTTCACCACCGCGTTCCGCGCGGCCTGGTAGGCCCACGTGCGGAACGAGCTGCGCCACTCGAAGGCCTCGAACCCCTTCCAGAGGTCCTCGAGCAGCTTCGCGAAGACGTCCCGCGCCCAGTCCTCGCTCCGGAGGACGGAGATCATGTAACCGAGCAGCTCCGGGCCATAGCGGCGCACCGCCAGATCCATCGCCTCGCGGCGATCGCCCGCATCGAAGGCGGCGCGGATCCGTTCTTCGTCGGCCGGAGCGTCGGGGAGCGCCACGGCCGGAGACTAGCAGGGCGCCAGAGCCGCGGCGCTCCTGCGCTTCTCCTCGAGGGGGTCAGAGGAGCTCGGCCTGCAGCCGCACCTCGAGCCAACGGTTCGCGAAGAAGTCGAGCATCAGGTAGTAGGTGCCGGCCTCGGTCGCGGTGAACTGGAAGGACTCCGGCTCGCCGTAGCCGCCTTCCTCCTCGGCGGCGACGCAGGAGAAGTCGCCGTCACAGACCGAGGGGTCGCCCGGCCCGACCAGGTAGATCGCCGGGTTGTCGTCGTCGTTGGTCGGGGTCGCAGTGACCGAGAGGGTCTGACCCACCTCGAGCGTGATGGCGTAGACCGTCTCCACACCGCCCTTGCCGCTGGGGAAGCAGCTCTCGGCGGCGTAGTCCGGCGCCGCGCCACGGGTCTGGACCACCTGGTCGTAGGGCAGCGTCACCGGCTCGGCCGTCGCGCAGGTGTCGTTCGTCGGCGGGGTGACACACTCGCTCTCCGCCCAGGTGCGGATCTCGTCGACGAGCACGCAGACGTCCCCATCGGCGCACCCCGTCGCGGCCGGTGGTGCCTCGAAGGTGAGCCCGCAATCCGGGTCCCACGCCCCACAGCCACAGTGGCAGGTGCCGTCTTCGTAGGTGGAGGGGTGGCAGGTCCACGACGGGGGCCGCGCGGGCAGGCAGTAGCCGGCGGAGGGGCGGAAGATCATCTCGCAGTACTCGAACTCGCCGCAGTCGGAGTCGCTCGTGCAGACCGGTCGGCAGGTCCAGGTCGGATCGTCGCCGTCGTCGCCCACCCACTGCGCGCAGACCCCGTTCGCCACGCCGACGTCCTCGGCGCAGTAGGTCAGGCCGAAGGGGTCGTCGCAGGCCTCGCCGAGCGCGGCGTTGTCGAAGAGATCGGTGTCGGTCTCGCAGATCCGCTGGCCGTCGAGCCAGTAGACGCAGGTGCCGAAGCCGCAGGTGCCGGTGTCCGAGCAGTCGCGGTAGCACGCCGCGTCGAAGCCGCTGCAGACCTGGCTGTCGCCGCACCCCGCCAGCGGGAGGGGCGTCGGGTCGCACTCGGGGTCGGGCGGGAACTCGTCGCAGCGGAAGCAGTCCGGGTCCCACGTTCCGCACGCGCAGTCGCAGGTCTCGCCGTCGGCCCACTTCGAGATGTCGCAGGTCCACTCGTCCGGCGGGAAGACGCTGTCGACGTCCACGAGCGGCAGGGCGAGGCAGTGGCCGTCTTCGACCGGCGTCGCCGAAATCGTCCCGGGTAGCTCACCCGGCCCGATGGTCACCTCGCGGAGGATCACGTCACGGAGCTGGAAGCTCATCCGCGGCCCGAAGGGATCCTCGCGCAGCTCCATCGTGCCCTCGTAGGCGAAGTAGGCGGTCTCGAGGTCGGTGCCCTTCGTCGCGACCACGCAGTGAGGGCAGTCGGGGAAGTCGTCGTTCGGCGGCGCGCCCAGCTCGATGGTGCCCTCGGTCGCGGCGCCACCGAAGCGCTGGAACCAGACGTCGAGACCCCACATCACCTCGTCGAGCTCGGGGTCGATCGGCGCGCGCACCCGGATGCCGGTGTCGCTGATCACGTCGAGCTCGAACGCTCCGATCGAGACCGGCTGGCACCCATCGACCCACATGTCGCCCTCGCCCAGGTCCGGGGGCTCGGGCATGTCGGTGGCCGCGTCGTCGGGCATCGACATGTCGACGCCCGGACCGGCGTCCGGGGACGAATCGTCGTCATCGCCGCAGCCGAAGCCGAGCGAGCCGATCAAGAGCAAGGAGAGGGTGCTGCGGGAGGTCATGGCTACCGGGTAGAGCCGGCCTCTCCACGTTGTGACGGAAAAAATCGCGACGCGCCCGCCCGTGTGAGGTCCTCAGGAGACGACGGCGACGACGAACTGGCCGTCCTGCGCAGCTTCGGCGAAGAGCGAGGCGACCTCCGAGTCGAGCTCCAGCGTGGTCGATTCGGTGAGCGCGTTCCGGACCGCTTCGGGGTCCAGGAAGAACGCCGGGCCGTAGCCAGCCTCGTACTCGAGCTCCCCGCTCACGCCCAGGTCGGCGATGACTGGATCGCCATTGACCCGCTCGCCCATGGCACGGCTCATGGTCTCCATCTGCTCTCGAGCGAGCAGGTAGTCCATGCCGGCGGTGTGGTCGGCCTCCATCCCGAGCTCCTGACGGGCTCGCTCCGCCTCCGCGCCCTCTCCGAAGAAGAGCGCCTCCACCAGCGCGTCCTCGCGCGCCATCTTCTGCAGGGCCCGGGAGCTGACCCGGGCCACGTTCAGCCACATCGACATGCGGCGCAAATAACAACAATCGCGGCCAATTACGAGTGCGGCCCCCAGAAGGCGGTGCTTCTGGGGGCCGTTTCGTGCATGGGCGTTCAGGTCACTCGACCATGAGCACGTAGGTCGCCGCGGCGCCGGAGTAGCCGTAGACCCGCACGAGGAAGGGACCGTCGTGGCCATAGCGCTCTTCGTCGGAGGTGCCGTTGCTGACGCCCAGGCGGCGGCCCTCGGTGTCGAAGGCCTCGAGGTCGAGGTCGCCGGTCGCGTGCTGGAAGCTGACGACGACCTCGCCGCCGGCCGGGATGAGGTACCAGTCCTCGTCGCCGCCCGAGCAGATCTCGCCGTTGATCGGGCCCTCGTAGCGGATGGCCTGGCTCGAGCTGTCGTCCTGACCGAGCGCGTCACAGGCGTCGGCGGGCTCCGGCTCCGGCTCGGGCTCCGGCTCCGGTTCCGGGTCGGTCACGCCGCCACCGGCGCAGAAGTCGCCGGCGGTGCGCTCGGCCATCGCGTCCTCGGCCACGTCGCGCTGGGCGCAGCTCTCGTCCTCGCTCCAGGGCTGCCACTCGGCGGCGAGGCCCATGTCGGCGGCGTGGTCGGCCCAGCGCTGGTAGCCGGTGCCGGCCTCGGCGCGGAACACGGTCGGCGCCTGGCAGACGCCATCGGCGGCGGCCTGGGCCTGCTCGGCGCGGGCGTAGTCCATCACGATGGTGTGCATGGTCGCGGTCGAGCGGTTCCAGCAGCAGGTGCGCGCCGAGTCGTACTCGAGCTCGCCGAAGACATGGTCCTCGAGGGTGCGATGCTCGCTGTCGGTGCGCTCGCGGCTCCAGCCGTAGAGGTCGGCGGTGAGCTCGTAGAGGCGCGCGAAGGCGTCCTCGCGACGGGTGCGCGCGGCGCAGCTCGCCGGGTAGTCGCGGAGGTGGATGCGCGCGGCCTCGACCTGCTCGAGGGCGACCTCGACCTGCTCCTCGGGGGAGACGTCGGCGAGGATGTCGCGGAACTCGTCGGGGCGGCTCTCGATCTGCGCGGTGTCGCCCGGATCGATGTAGCTCGCGAGGTCGGCGTCGCGGACGACGTTGCGCCACCGGCCGCTCACGCGGACCGCGGTGCGCCAGCGGCGGATGCCGCCGCCGAGCTCGGCGTAGGCGTTGCCGTCGGAGTCGGTGCCGATGCCGCCGGTGGCGGCCGCGGTGAAGCTGCTGCGAGCGCGGGAGGGCTCCTCCCAGAGGGGCTGGCGGCGGGGCATCGAGCCGCTGGCGATCGCGGCCTGCAGCCGGCCGGGGACGGGCTCGTCGACCTGCATGACCGGCATCACGTGACCGATGCCGCGCTTCTGCCAGCGCTTCAGGAGCACGTCGCCGGCGAGCATGTCCTCGGGCTGGATGTGGAACATGTTGGCTTCGTCGGCGAGGTTGGCGCTGCCGAAGTAGAGGAGGAGCAGGCGGGCGAAGTAGCCGACGCGCTTGTTGAGGAAGATCTCGTCGAAGTACGCGCCGGCGCCGGCACCCTCGCCGAGGGAGGGCACGCCGTCGTCGTCGCCGAGGCGGAAGCCGCGGAGGCGGGAGTCGCTCGGCCAGGCCTGGCCCTCGGACCACTCACCGGTGTAGTCGCGGTAGCTCGTGCGGAAGCTCGGGAAGCGGCCGACCTTGGCGCCCGCCGAGTTCACGAAGCCGAAGTGACCGGCGTACATCCGCTGGCTCGTGTGGGCGTCCCAACCCTGGATGTAGAAGGGCAGCCCGTACCAGCTCGCGAAGGCGGCGCGGAGGAAGAGCGCGACCTCGGCGCACTCCAGGGTCGGCGCCTCGAAGGTGCGGCCTTCCCACGGCGTGGTGACCCGGAAGGTCTGGCCGTAGCCGGTGGCGCGGTCGATGCGCTCGAAGCTCGCGACCCAGGCATCGAACTTCGCTTCCCAGTCGAGGCCGCTGTTCGCCTCCCAGGCCATGCCGGCCTCCGCGTCGACGTCCGACCAGTCGCGCGTCACGGCCCACACCTCGGTGGCCACGCCGTTGCCCACGCTCGGGCCCGCGACACCGTCCGCGTCGGTCTTGCCGTCGGTGGTCGGGGTCGACTCGAAGGGCCCCTGGAACCCGGTCTCGTCGAAGGCGTCGTCCAGCGCGGGGTTGCCCGAGGTGGGAGCGCAAGCGGCCAGGGCGAGGAGTGCGGCGATGTAGGTGCGGTCCATACCCACCCATACAGCCAGAACCGTGCCAAGGTTCATCGCATGAAATCATTGCGCTTTTACGGGGCCTGGTGGCCGGTCGATCCGCCGATCGGTGGGGTCGAGAGAACCCAGGACCGCCGAATGGCCAATGGAGCCGCCACGTTCCGCGCGAGCGGCGGCCCGCCGGCGGACCAGTGGCGGACCGTCAGGAGTGCGATCACCGACCCAAGCGGTACGCTAGCGCCATGACGGGACTTGGGCGTTTCACGAGATTCGGCCTGGTGGCCTGTGTCATCGCCTGCGGGGGCGAGGGGAGAGACTCCGACTCGTCGATCCGCGACATGGGCGTGATGGACGTGGGAGCCACCGATGGTGGCCCTCAGCGAGACGGCTTCGTCCCATCGGAAGCGCTGACCCCCGAAGAGCTCCTCGCGGCATCGGTGGTCTTTGGATCCTGCCTGAATGACGAAGCGACCGTACTCAAACTCGTGGACGTCTACTTCGGCGATATGAGACCTCATAATTGGCCGAGTCCCTATCGCCTCACCGACGCTGAGCTCCGCTGTCTGGCCAACGCCACCGACGGGTGCGCGGACGTCGTCGCGTGCACCGGGATCTTGGTGGAGGAGTCAACGGGTTCCTGCGCCCGTTCCTGCACCGATGGGGTCTGGGAGCTCTGCGAGGAGTCGGAACACGTTCGGATTGACTGCGAGCGCCGTGGCTTTTCCTGCGACGTGGAGAGGGGCTGCGTTCCGCCAGACACCACCCCATGTGACCGCGATACGTTCGCAGAAAGCTGCGCCGACGGCCGACCGACCAGGTGCATCGGCGAGATGGTTTTGCAGGGGGCGCTCTGCACCGAGCTGGGACTGGAATGCCGGGTCGAAGAGGGGGCCTTGGGAGATCGCGCTTACTGCGTCGGCCCTGAAGGGAGCTGCGAGGAAGGTGGCGAGTACGGGTACTACGTCGAGACAGGGACCTGCGTCGATGCAGACCGGCACCAGATGTGCGCCAACGGCGGTCTCTTCACCAGGAGCTGCGCAGACTTCCACCCCGAGCTGAGCTGCCAGACGATGGGCGGGCAAGGCTTTTGTGGCTTCGGAAGCGAGTGCGACCCCTTCTACCTCGGTGGTGTCTCTTGTGACGGATCGAACGTGGTGGTGTGTGAGCTCGGCCGCACCACATCGGTCGACTGCCTCTCACTCGGCTTCACTGGCTGCACCTCCGAACGGGGCTGGAGTGAATGCAGCCGCTAGGCCGCTGACGGGTCAGGCCTGGACGAGGCGGGCGAGCGCTTCGACGTGCGGGTCGCTCGCGCCCATCGCGGAGAGGGCGCGGGCGAGCTCGACGACGTACTCGATGTTCGGGCCGCTCGGGCCGACCGACTCGCGGACCTGTGCGGCGATCGCGTCGAGGGGGGCCTCGCCGAGGTAGCTCTCGTTGTCGGGGGTCGCGAGGTAGACGAGCGCGTCGACCCGTTCGCCGGTCTTCAGCTCGGCGGCGACCTCGTGGCGGGCGTACCCACCCTTCTCCCGGTGGTCGAGGTTGGCCAGGACCGCGCGGCGGTCCGAGGGCGCGACCTCGTAGACCATGCCCCAACACTCGGCGTCCGCCTGCGGCACGAGCGTGACCACGCGCCCGGGTTTGCCCGGCACACCGCGGTGGTCGGTGCTGCCCTGCCAGAAGCGGCGGGTCCATCCCTGGATCTTCGCCGGCTCGCAGCGCTGGTGATCGAAGGCCGGTCGCCAGACCAGCGAGCCGTAACCGAAGACCCAGAGCGCGCTCACGGCGCGCACCATGACACGGTCAGCGGGGACTTCGAAGACTCCTGCCACCCGTTCGGGGGCATCGTCCGTCCCTTTTCGGGAGTGGCTCACTCGAGTGGAATTAACGAGAGCCATAATCGTTCGCTTTCATTGTGGATAATTCGATTCACCGCGCCTGGAACGAAAGCTCTCCCCCGAATAGATTCGCCCTCGGGGAAAGGTGGGTCGAGATGGCGGATGACGACTACTTGCCGGAGCACGAACGCAAGCTTCTTCGTCGGCACCGTCGCAAGACCGTCCGAGCCGAGGTCCTGGCCGTCCCTGCCCGCGAGCGAAGGGACGCGACGGAGCCGCGCCTGGACGACGAGTCGCAGCGTGTGGAACGGAGCACCGGCACGATCCCTTCCTTCCGCGCGCGCGCTCTCGACCTCTACACCCGCGAGGTGGGCCTCGTCGCGGATCTGCGGAAGCTGCTCGAGGGCGTGCTCACCGGCGCTCGCGACCAGCAGCTCGCGCGCGACCTCGGCACCGATGGTGAGGGGCTTCGGGATCTCGAGCGCCGCTTCAAGGAGCGCGTCGGCCGCAGCGTCTACGTCGCCGCGGTCGAGGTCGTGAACCGCGCCGCCCGACTGCGTTCCGAAACGCTCGGCTGATCGTTCAGTCGGTGATCGGCCGACAGAGTACGAAGGGCTGGACGATCACCGCGTAGAACGCCACGGGGTCCTCGGCCCATGCGGTCACCTCGTCGACGGTGGGTCGGCGAATCGACTCGTCGTCGATCCAGCCCTTCACCTTCGCCTGGTCGTCCGTCGCCACCGCCGCCGCGACCTCGGAGAGCTCGAGCCCTTCACGGACGAGGAAGAGGCCCTGCCGGCGAGCATGCGGCTCGAGCGCCGCCCACGTGGTCGGGAGGATCTCTTCTTCCAGCTTCTTTCGTACGTCGTCGATGAGTCCGTCCTACTCCACCGCGAGCCCGCGTCAACGGAGCCCGGTGAGCAACGCGCCCGCGTTCGCGCCGAGGTCGGGGGTGTAGTAGCCGCCCTCCTGGACCACCACCGTCGGCAGGTCGAGCTCGGCGAGCACCCCGCCGATCGACTCGAAGTCGTCCGTCGTCAGCTGGAACGCGCCGACCGGATCCTTCTCGTAGCCGTCGAAGCCGGCGGAGAGGACCAGGAAGGCCGGACCAAAGCCATGGAGCGCCTCGAGCACGACCTGCTTCAAGAGGTGCAGGTACTCGCCGCCGCGAGTGCCGGCCGGGAGCGTGAGGTTCAGGTTGAAGCCCTCCCCCTTCCCTTCACCGCGCTCGTCGGCATAGCCGCAGTGGAACGGGAAGAACTCGGTCGGGTCCCCGTGCACGCTGAGCACGAAGACGTCGTCGGCGTCGTAGAAGAGCGACTGCGTGCCGTTGCCGTGGTGGAAGTCGATGTCGAGGATCGCGACCTTCCCGTGGGGCCGCAGTACCTCGGCCGCGATCGCGGCGTTGTTGAAGTAGCAGTAGCCGCCGAAGAGATCGGCCTGCGCGTGGTGGCCCGGCGGCCGCGAGAGCGCGTAGGCCATCGGGCTCTCCCCCTCGAGCACGGCCTGAGCCGCGGACCGAGCACATGCCGCGCTCCAGGCCGCGGCGGTCCAGGTGTTCCGGGTCAGCGGAGTGCCGGCATCGAAGCACCACGCGCCAGCCATGTGGAGGTTGTTCGGGTCGCCCTTGCCGCGCTGGATCTTCGGGAAGACGTGCGGGTAGAGCGTCTCCTCCGGCTCGAGGGCGGCCGCCCGCTGGTAGAGCGTGAGCAGCTCGGGGTCGTGCAGCGCCGCGATCGCCTGGAGCGGCATCTCACCCGGCTCGCGCAGATCGATCCCTGGCAGATCGCGCAGCGCCGCGAGGATGGACTCGGCCCGCGCCGTGGTCTCCGGGTGGTCGATGCGTTCCCCGAAGGCCCACTCGTAGGTCGGTTTGAAGGCGAGCTGATCGGGGTGGAAGAAGGCGGGCGTCGGGTCGATTCGAGGGCTCATGGGGCGGTGAGCGATCGCTCTACAGAGGCTCGCGGATGACCGCAAGGGCGGGGAGGCCCACTTGCGCTTTTCGGATTCGGCGGTATTTGTTGCAGCAAGCTTTCTCTGAATTTGCCGTAATTGCAGCGCTTTTCCATGTCCAACTCGCCCCTCGCCACCGACGACGCCAGCCCCCGCAAGACCCTCGAAGAGCTCTCGCTCGCGAGCGGCACCGAAGTCGCCATCTCCGACGACCACTTCTCCGACCGCATCCGCTGCGACCACCCGCTCGAGCTGAGCGACCTGGCCGAAGCCGAAGCGCTCGGTCGCGAGCTGGTCCGCGAGGCGAAGGATCGACAGCGGGGTCGGATCGTCACCTTCGTCCCCGAGCGGCTGGCGCCGGGGCTCGAGGCCAGCGGCTTCGAGGCCGAGGGCGTGATGCCCGGCTTCTACGAAGGCGAAGAGGACTGCGTGGCGCTCGGCTACTACCTGAACGACGAGCGCGGCGAGCTCGCGGAGCCGGAGGCCGTGGCGAAGGTGAAGGCCATCCTCGAAGCCAAGGCCGGGACGACCAAGCCGCGGCCTCCGGTCGAGACCATCCTCGCCGAGACCACCGATGCACCGGCCATCGCGGACCTGCTCGCCGACACCTTCCAGCAGTACCCGACCCCGAGCGGCGACCCGGCGTACGTCGCCGAGGCGATCGCCGACGGCAACCCCTTCCGCTTCGTGAAGGTCGCCGGCGAGATCGTCGCGTGCGCGAGCGCGGATCTGGTGCCGGAAGCGGCGACCGCCGAGCTCACCGACTGCGCCACGCTCCCCGAGCACCGGGGCAACGGCTACATGCAGGCGATCCTCATGGACCTCATGGACGACCTGGCCGAGCGCCAGTACCCGACCGCGTTCACGCTCGCGCGCGCGCGCATCCCGGGCGTGAACCTCGCGTTCCAGCGCCTCGGCTTCCAGCTCCGGGGGACCATGCCCCAGTCCTGCCGTATCGGTGGCGGCATCGAGGACATGAACATCTGGAGCCGCACCCTACCCGGCATGGCGAAGGGCTCGGCGCAGCCGGACGACATCGTCGCCGCCTGAGCCGACGGCTCGGACCGCGCAATCGCCAGCTGGCGACACGCACATCCCAACACACGCCGGGACTGGGCGAACATCGTTCGAATCCGATAGGCTCCCCGCCATGGGTTGCTTGAGGGGTCGGGCCGTTGCGCTCGCTATGGTTCTGTGGCTCGGAGGATCGGCGCTGAGCGCGTCGACGGCCGAGGCCTACACGACGAGGGTTCACATCGCGCTGGCGAACGAGATCCGCCGGAACGTCATCGCCGAGGGCGGAGGCGCCATCCGGCTGATGGGCAGCGGTCTGGTGGTCCAGCTCACCGATGAGGACTCGGCGGCGATCATGGACGAGCCGCTCGCGTTCCGCGCGGGCGCCATCGGTCCGGACAACCTGGTCTTCCCGGCGATGACCGACGGATCCCACGGCGTGGAACAGGACCCCTACCGCCAGTGCGAGCTCCTCTATCAAGAGGCGCTGACCCGACGCGAGCGGGCCTACGCGCTCGGCTGCTTCCTCCATGGCGCGACCGATGCGATCGCCCACCACCTGGTGAACGCCTTCACCGGCGAGACGTTCACGCTCACGCCGATCTCCGAGGCGCGGGAGTCGAGCTTCGACAACGTGGTCGGTCACATCGTCACCGAAGCGACCATCCAGGAGGCTCTGGTCACCGCCGACGAGAGCCGCTTCACCGCGGGCCAGCTCGAGCACGACCTCCCCCAGGACTTCATCCTGCGCACCTACTTCGCGACCGAGAGCCCCGTGTGGCAGCGGCTGGCGGAGCACCCGCGCGAGAAGTTCGCGGCCGCTCGCGCAGCCGATCCCGACGGCAACGTGCTCGGCTGGGCCCAGAGCGCCGGGCTCGCCGCGTGGGAGCAGATCGCGATGGCCCCGGTCTACGTGGACCAGGTCCAGCTCGAGCGTGAGGCGCTGCGCACCTTCATCGACGACGAGCTCGCCGACCTTCAGGACTCGAGCTCCACCCGCGGCTCCGAGCTCGGCGTGGGCGCGGGGTCCGATGGAACCCTCGGCACCCCGGACGACACCACGGCGTGCTCCGTGAGCTGCCCGAGCCTGGCCGCACGCTATTACGTCTTCGTCCGCATCATCCAGCCGCGCTTCGACGCCGCCGGTCGCGAGCTGCCCTCGGCCTTCGATGCGCTGAGCGACGGCATCGGCGACCAGCTCTACGGCTTCCTGCCGGCGCTGGTCCAGGTCATCGCGAACCTCAGCGCCCAGCTCAACCAGCCAGTGACCGCCGATGGAGAGCACGGCCTCGACCTCGACGCGTCGATCGTGTCGACCGCGCTGCAGCCGATCGACGACTGGGCCGACACGCTGGTCGCCACCACCGAGTCGGGCTTCGACGACCTGGCCGGGACGCTCACCCCGAGCTGGTACACGGATCTCAGCGAGTTCTTCCAGGACCTCGGGGTCGACATCACCATCGGCAACATCATCCAGGTGATCTTCGGGCCGATCCTCGACCAGATCCGCGAGACCCTCGTCGACGAGGTCATCGGCCGCGCCGAGACCTACCTCAACGAGCTCACCGTCCAGTACCGCGACCAGTACGACGCCTGGGTCGCCGCCGTGCAGGATCTCCTCGACGACTCCGAGCCCCCCGAGCTCGGCGCCGACGCGCTGGCGACGCCCTACGAGTCCGGCATGTGGCGCTACTCGGTCGACCTGACCGCCGCCGCCTTCGGCAACCACGAGATCCTGCTCGTCGACGCCGACCCCATCGGTCGCGGCCCGGCCTCCTTCGACGCCTCGTACACGCACGACTGGACCCAGGTCGGTCGCTGCTCCTACCTGCGGGATGCGGTCTTCCCCCAGGGCACCGATCTGAGCGCGCTGCTCAGTGTGTTCCAGGGCGACACCGTCTACGTCTCGGCGCTCGGCACGAACAGCCCCGTCGAATGCCACGACGGCTCGCTCTCGTCGTTCGGCGACCCCTCGTCCACGACCTGCGCGCACGTGGGGCTCGACGCGCTGCTCATGACCCCGGTCGGCTCGATCAGCCGCGCCTACCCGCCCGACCACGGACCCGACGCCGACGGTTGTCGGAACCTCACCGTGCCCGGTCTCCCCGAGCCGCCCCCGCCTGGTCCCGACGCGGGCACCTCCGACACCGATGGCGCCGTCCCCGACTTCGACGGCGGCCCCGGGACGGATCCCGGGGACGACGACGGTGGCTGCGGCTGCGCGACGCCCGGCACCGGCAGCGGCTCCTCGCCCTGGGCGCTCATCGCGCTCTTCGGCCTGGTCCTCGCGTTCCGCCGCCGGGGTGGTGCGGCCGTTCTCGCGGCCTGCCTCTTCCTGGTCGCGTGCGGCGACGACGACTCCACCGACTCGATGGTCGACGCCTCGATGGGCATGGATCTGTCGATGATGGACGACGCCGCGATGCCGATGGACATGAACGGCGCGGACATGCCCATGACCGACATGGGTCCGGACCCGCGCCGCGAGTTCCTCGACGCACTCGACGGAACCGTCTGGCACGGCATGCAGATGCGCGACGAAGGCGGGGTCTTGAAGGAGCGCATGATCGAGATGCACTTCGACTCCACCGACCTGCGGTGGGGCGAGATCGTGAACCCCTACGGCCCGGGTCGCGTGCGCATCCTCCGCACCTTCAACCCGATGGTCGACGGGACCGACGTCACCGTCGACAGCACGATCATGATCCCGACCGGCTGGGAGACCCCGGAGCCGCTGCGCGGTCAGCGGGGCGACTGGACCTTCGCCATCGACGGCACCGAGCTGACGATCACCGACAACGACACCGGCTTCTCCGAGGTCTTCGACGAGGGCGCGGCCCCCGCGCCGACCAGCGGGCTGACCGCCGACGTCCGCGTCTTCGGCAGCAGCGGGACGGTCTACGACAACTTCTGCGGCGCCGGCTTCGGCACCTGGGAAGACGCCCCCATCCTCGATTTCGCGCGCGGCTCGAGCGCCATGCTCCCGCTCGCCCAGGACCTCGTCGCCGGGGCCGTGCTCGGCGAGTGGGTCGATGGCGTCGGCGCGTTCGCGGTGACCGACCTCGACGGCTTCGACCGTCTCGGCGGCACGGACCTGACGCAACAGGCGAACTTCGTCGTGCGCTACGTCGGCACCCTCCCGCACACCGGCCACCTCTCGGTTCGAGAGGAAGACGACTCCTACGAGCAGCTCGGCAGCTGGGTCTTCACCGCTGGCGACGTGGGCTCGGGGAGCCGCAACGACGCGCTCCACGAGATCTTCCATTTCTTCGGCGACGACGACGAAGAGGTCACCGAGGGGAGCCTCCCGGCCGACGAGGTCGAGGTCGAGGTCGTCGTGGTCTGGTGTGGCGGCAGCGGTGGCGAGGCCTACACGCTGCAGCAGAGCCTCACCAGCGCGAGCGGTCCCTGGCAGACCTTCGGTACCGGCGCGATCCCCCGGATCGACGACACCCTGTTCCCGCCCGTACTCTGACCGTCCCTGTTCGGGATCTCTCCGTTTCAGATCGGGGCAGCCCTTCTGTCCGCCCTTGATTAAAAGGGTCACAAATACTGGATCGCCTCTTGCACTGAGCGGGGGCGATGAAACATCTGACCCTCCTCCTGGTCCTCGCGCTCCCGAGCCTGGCGCTCGCCGAGGGGACCGATCAGCTGAACACGACGCAGGCGCTCCGCGCCGGAGCCCAGCTCTACGTCGACATCGTGGAGCCGGGCACCGAGACCATCCGGTGGACCGGCCTCGGTACGGCGACGGTGACCGACCCCGAAGGAGCGACCATCGCCACGCTCGCTTCCGGCGAGACGGCGGACACGACCGGCTACTCCGCCGGCGCCTACGGCATCACCAACGCCCAGGGCCAGGTGGTCGGCATCCGCTGGGACGTCGAAGTCGTGGGCCAGACCACCAGCGGTGGCCGCCTCCACTCCTACGACTGGATGTTCAACGCGGGGTCGTTCGCCGCGAGTCGCGCCACCTACGCCTCGTTCTACGCGGTCATCCCCGGGGGAGCGAGCGGCGAGACCGCGGTCATCGAGCTCCAGCTCGATGGGCTCGCAGGCTACGTCTACAACATCAACGCGAACCGAATCGGCGTCGACGGGCCGAACGGTGGGCGCTCGGTGCCGATGTACGGCCACACCGTGACCCCCGAGTTCCCGATGTACCTGCAGCCGCCGACCCTCGCGACCTACACCCACGCGGAACCCGAGGCCTACAACCTCGACTACGTCGGCGGGGTGAGCGTCGACGTCGACGGCGGCGCGATCGACCCGTGCGCGCAGGTCGTGCCCGGCGAGAGCTTCGGTCGTTTCCAGTTCAACACCAACGTGGAGGGCACCTATCACCTCGAGTGTGACATCGATGGCGATGGGCTCTTCGAGACCACCAACGACGACGACTTCTTCGAGGTCGGCACCACCGTGCCCGGCTTGAACACCGTGCTCTGGAACGGAACCCACAACGGTGCCCCGGTCGCCACGGGCAACTACGCCTGCCGGGTGCGGATCAACGCCGGCGAGTTCCACTACGTCGGCTCGGACATCGAGACCAGCTACCAGGGCATGCGGATGTACAGCGTGGCGAGCGACATGAGCCGCAGCCCGCTGACGATGCGCTGGAACGACTCCGCCGTGCAGGCGAGCGCGAACCTGATGGCGAGCCTCGAGCTCGGTCTCGAGAGCTCTGGCGAAGCCGGCATCGACCCCGGCCCCTACGGCCTCCCGGCCATCGCCAACGTCAACGCGCGCAGCTGGGGCAACCACACGTCGTCGGGCAAGGGGAACCAGAACTACCTGGACACCTACGTGTGGCTCGCGTCCGACACCTCCACGAACGTCTTCGTCGAGGCGGTCGACGGCAGCGTGGACACCGACGGTGACGGCCTCGGCGACTTCGCCGAGAGCTGCTTCTACGGCACCGACCCGACCAACCCCGACTCGGATGGCGACGGCACCAACGACGGCGAGCAGTACGGCAGCGAGTCCTCCTCGGGCACCGTCGGCGGCCTCGAGTCGAACGGCCGCCTCGGCTCCCAGCTCGCCCGGCGCGCCATCGCCCGCAGCCGCTTCACCGCGCCGGCGGGGCTCGCCGAGCGCGTGGGCGCCGCCGGCCTCGCGCTCACCGACCCGGCGCTCGGTGAGATCACCTCGATCTTCGACAGCCTCCACGTCGCGGGCCTCGGTCGTGTCGACTCGACCCCCGCCGACCTGGCCGGGCTGACCAACGCCGACGACGTCTACGCCTTCGATCTCGTGGACGGAAGCACCGTCCAGGGCAGTCTCCTGGTCGTCGAGACCATCGGCGAGCTCTACGAGCACAGCAAGGCGCTCTGCGATCGGGCGGGCGGCGCGACCCTCGTGGACGTCGGCGCCCTCACTGGCCTGGACGTACTCCAGGCGACCTACCGCCACGGCGAAGAAGGCACCCTCGACCAGGCGGTGGAGCTCAAGCTCTACCAGCGAGCCGACGGACGATGGTCCACGGCGTCCCGCTGGCTCCGCGACCACTACGACGCACCCCACGCGGACCAGCGCGTGCTCAACGTGCAGATCTGGGGACACCGACCCGGCTTGGTCCAGCAGCTGACCAACGACCTGCTCCGCGCGCTGGGCGAGGACTCGCTCTTGGTGGAGGACACGAACACGCCGCTCGACGAGTCCACCGTCGACAGTTGGTCTCGCCCGACCACCGTGCATGCCGCCGCGCCCTCCGTCGCGGTCACGTCGGCGACCCTGCTCGGCTCGACTCTCTCCTTCGGCATCGAGCGCTTCGCCGGCGGCCCCGACGGGGTGCAGCTCCGCATCACGCGAGTCGCGCCCGACGGATCGTCGATGACCTCGCAAGAGGTCGACCTCGGCGAGCTCGCCGGTGCGCGCTCGGTCAGCGTCGAGGTCTCGCTCGTGCGCGACCTGACCGTCGACGTGCTCGAAGGGGAGCGCGTCGTCGACCGGCTGTGGCTCTCCGACGGAGCCTGGTCGGCCTTCGACGACGCCATCTGGGACGGCCGGACCGAGGCCAGCTTCTCGAACGAGTGCGTGAGCCAGCCCTACTTCGATGGCGGCATTCACCTCTCGGGTTGCGGTCGCGCGAGCGCCGAGAACGTCGACCGCTTCTTCGGCGTGGCCCGCCACATTCCGCGAGGCGTGTCGCTCGAGGAGATGGGGCGAGTGCGATTCTGGTACCGGTCGACCCACGGAGCCGAGCTCTGTGTCGAGGACACCGCGACCGGTGCGCGGAGCTGCAACCGGCTCACCGCGTCCCCGAGTGGCCGCTACGCCCAGCTGAGCCTCGACGGCCTGCGGGGCGACGGCGAGCGCGTTCGCCTCGTGTCCCTGACGCAGAAGCGAGCGGGCTCCCTCGAGATGTCGGCGCTGACCTTCGCACCGGGGACGCCCGTGAGCGCGCCCTCGTCCGGCTGCTCGGCAGCTCCCGGTCGGGGCGCTCCGGTGACCGGGCTCCTGCTCGTCTCGCTGGTCCTCTTCCGGCGGCGCCGCGCCTGAGGTCCACCCCATCGGGAATGGCGCCGACCGCGTTCGCGCGGTCGGCGCCGACGCGTGGGGGGCTACTCCGTGATCGTCAGGGTCGTCGTCGAGATCTCGTTGCCCTCGGAGTCGCTGACGACGACCACGTACGAGCCGGGCGAGCGACGAGTCGTGAAGCGAGCGACGGTTCGGTAGCGCGGGCGCGCGGGGATCTCGAGCTCGATGCCGTGACCGCCGTGCGCCCGATCGGCCGGGCGCATCTTCACCGAGACGGTGGTCGCTTCGCGGCTCGGGTTCTCGACCCGCACGGTGGCGTAGACCCGACCATCGGCCGCGGAGAAGCTGGTGCCGGGCTCCACGGGCTGACCGTCTTCGAGCGCCTTCGAGAGCACGACCTCGGTCACGGAGAGGCCACTGGACGGGGCGGAGTCTTCCTGGGCGGCGGCGAACGACGCGGCGAGCGCCAGGCCGAGGATCGAGATGAACGCGTGCTTCCTCATGGTTTCCCTCCTTGTGGGATCCACGCGGGTCTCCCCTCCCGCGCCCGAGAAGCCTACCCCACGGCCCAGGGGGGAGATCAACGCCTCCCAAATGTCACGCGGGGGTAGTTGCGGGTCACACATGTGGGTGTTAGAACCCTGGCACGCAACGCGAGACGGTCCGGGATGGCGGCACACCCCGCCTCCTCGGGAGCAGCGCTTCGGCGCTCCTCTCAGATCCGGAGAACTCGGCCCTACCCCGAACGGGGACTGGTTTTTGGGGCCCACTTCAGAGCCCGTATCGCTTCGATTTCCTCTGGAGGTGTGTCCATGCGCACGAAGCTCGTTTCTCTCGTCCTGCTCTCCGTCGCGGCCTGCGCGGCCCCGACCGACCCCGCCGGTGACCTGGACTTCCCGCTCGTCGACCCCGGCAGCCCGGAGGAAGCCGGGATGCTCGCGTTCGTGAACGACCCGTCGACCACGCTGAGCGTGCTGGATGACGACGTGCCGCTGAACGCCCGGGCCGCTGGGAACATCATCGATCGCCGCGATGGCGCCGATGGTGTCGCCGGCACCGCGGACGACGAGCTCTTCACCTCCATCGGTGATCTCGACTCGGTGAGCTACGTCGGCCCCGCCGCGCTCGAGGCGCTCCTCGCGTACGTTCGTGAGAACGGCTGGCTCGACGTCGGCGCCGTCGAGCGCGACGTGGCCATCCTCGCGCTGGTGAACCACCCCGACACCACCCTCGAGCTGCTCGACCTGGACGTCGGCCTGGACGTCCGCGCGGCGACCAACATCATCGCCTACCGCGATGGCGCGGACGCCGCGGTCGGTACCGCCGATGACCGCCTCTTCGCCTCGATCGAAGAGCTCGACATGATCTCCTACGTCGGCCCCTCCGCCCTCGACGACCTCGCGGCCTACGCGCTCGCGAACGGCTACGGCGGCACCGTCGAGCCGCCGGTCGGCGACGTCCCGACCTGCGCGTTGATCAGCGAGGTCATCGAGGGCAGCGGCAACTACAACAAGGCCGCCGAGATCACGAACTGTGGTGACACCGCGATCGACCTCGCCGACCTCGGCTTCTGCCTCGTCCGCAACGACGACACCAGCTGCTCGCTCTCGAGCCCGGTCGGGACCGGCACCCTCGCGCCCGGTGAAGCCTGGGTCGTCTGCCGCTCGAAGGACGACGCGCTCAGCGATCCCTTCCCCGGTCTCGTGATGCGCTGCGACCAGGAGATCGGCTCCGCCGCCAGCTTCAACGGCGACGACCGCCTGGTGCTCTTCGCCGACACCGACCGCGACGGCGAGCTCGGCAGCGACCCGCTCCTCGACGTCTTCGGTGAGATGGCCCGTCGCCCGGGCGACACCATCTGGGCCGACGCCGCCTTCCGCCGCTGCGACCCGACCCCGCACCTCGCGGGCGCCTTCGACGTGGCCACCGGCTGGACCACCGTCGAGCTCGGTACGGCCAGCATCTACGACCACCTCGGCGTCGCGCCGACCTACGACTGCGCCGCCCCGGTGGCCGCCGCCGAGGGCGAGGACTGCACCCGCGAGGTCGGCTGTGAGTCGGGGCTCCGCTGCCAGGGTGTTCCGCGCGACGGCTCGGGCATGTTCGGCAAGTGCATCCCCACCGGCAACGTCGCCGGCGCGGGCGAGAGCTGCGACCGCTTCGCGCCCTGCCAGGACGACCTGATCTGCGCCGGCTGGACCCTCTGGGGCAGCGGCAACTGCGAGGCGTCCTACAACGCGGGTCGCTTCGAGAGCGATGGCGCGATCGCCATCCCGGACGGCGGCACCATCGAGCCCGGCATCGTGGTCTACGGCCTGGCGAGCGTGCCGGTCGACATCGAGGTCGTCGCCCAGATCGACCACCCGCGGCCGACCGACTTGCGCCTGACGCTGGTGGACCCGAACGGCAGCGAGGCGCCGCTCTGGGACCGGGAAGAGCTCGACGGGTACAACCGTAGCTTCGCGACGGAGGGAGCCATCAGCCGCGACGACGAGGTCAACGGCGAGTGGCAGCTCCGGGTCGAGGACCTGGTGACGGGGGAGACCGGCACGCTCACCGCGTGGTCGCTCTTCATCGTGTCGCGCTACGACTGAGGGAAAACGGGGGGACGGTGGGGGGGGGGGGGGGGGGGGGGCGCGGCCCCCCCCCCCGGGGCGCGGGGGGGGGGCGGGGCCCCCCCGCAGGGGGGGG
>JAEPMI010000013.1 GCA_017644045.1 Deltaproteobacteria bacterium | reverse complement strand
GGGGCGCTAGGTCGCAGGACTCGGCCAGTAGAGCCTCTCTTGACCAACTTCCCCCTGGGTTACCTCGGAGGGATCACTTGTTCAATGGAGCCAACCACAAGCTGCAGAATAGGCTGAGTCGAGTCCTAGCTGCGAAAATATTCCTTCAAAGTCTCCAGACGCCATAGCCATTGCAATCGTGGTCACCCACCGACCCATTGACCTATCGTCCAGGTCACAGCCGACGTCTTCGCCGATCCCACAAGGATTGATCAGGCCAGATAGCGACGACGGCGTCGCTGACTCACCCAGAAGGTAGCCAACACAACTCCACTCTTCGACTTGGTATTCATGTGGCTCATGCGACCTAGCTCTGGCGAGCGCGTGATACCTCGACCGCAAAGTTTCTAATCCTCCCTCAGAGCAGGCACCGAGGGTAACCCGAACAAGAGCGCGAGCGGCTGGCATCTCTGTTTGAATGTCTGTCGAATCCATTAGTCGCGCGAGAAGATATCCTACCGCCATCTTTTCGTGGACTAGACGATCGCCACCTGCGCTCGCAGCGTCGTCAAAGAGTGCTCCTGACGGCACAGACGACCAGCATACCCTCGCGCGGCCTTCGCCTGATGTGGACGACCGCCGACAACCATGACCTTCGGACACCCTACTGGGCGAGGCAAGACCAAACGATACCAAGGTGACCACATCCACCGCAGAGTGATCAGACTGATCGACGAACTGCACGCTCCTAAGCAGACCGACAACCCATCCTGAGTTAGTTGGCACGATCACAAGAGGTGCACCGCGATACCAAACACATTCGTGAACGGCAAACCAAGTCGCAACGGGCATTGTATCGATACATGACAGAAAAACGTCACATCGTTCATGCCCAAAATCACATGAGGCCCCTGATATATCGAACGTCGACAGCTCGCTTTTCCAATCCGAAAGATGACTCAATAAATCTCTTGGAGAAGCAGCGCCATATGGCTGACTCAGATCCTCCAACAGCAACCAACTAGCCGGCGCCGGCAGCCGCGCTTTGACGGACGCAGCACGTGCCCCCTCCTCAGATTCGCCCGGACAACTAGCGCACACCAGACCCCAACAGAGAGCCCCAACCCGGGATACTGTCAGCGCTTTCATCGAGCTGCAGCCTCGCGGTCGAGGCGCCCTTTGATTCTCTGGAACCTCTGACTATCCCTTCCCGCGTAGTTACGGATGAGTGCGAACGTTCTACCACCCTGACCGTCGGGAACCACCGTGGATGGATGAGAACCGGCAAGGTCGGTCCCGCTCCGAACGTGATCCTCTCCCTCATGCGCCAGGGTGTTGGCCGCTTCTGCAAGAGCTTCGCGTCCGTCCTCGCTGTTTGGGAGACCTCTGGCGGTCAAGTAGAACACGCGATTCACGTTACTCTGGCCCGAGTGCCTTGAAGCGGTCCCGTCGGGAACAGGAATTCTTTCGCCAGTGATAGAATCCCTGCATCGGCCACTTCCGCAGGACAGCCTCCTTGATTCGGGGGACATGAGGGTAAGTCCCGCCTGCCGCCCTCCAATCGTCGCCTCCATACCCCTGGAGTTCTGACCACCCTTGTCCGTAACGGCCACTTCACGCGTCTGTCGAGTGCCGACTAGGTCGCGATCCGTAGCACCGGGATCAGAGGCATCGAGCACGATTGGATGTATGAACGTAGTCTCTACGCGATCCTTCACGATACCAATCCACTGGCGAGCCTCGTCCGACAGGGCTTCAAGCGCTTCTGCGTTGCCGGCCACGGCTTCCCCCTTGTCAGACAAGGTAATTTCTCCGGTTTCTCTATTGAGTTCAAACAGGGCTTCCTCGCCAGGCGAGGAAAGCTGGTTCTTGAAATCGCGCCAACCTGACTCTATGGCGACAGAATCCGAGGTGTTGTGGGTGTCCGAGCCGCTCTCGACTTCGCTTCCCGCGATGAAGGCCTTGAGACCCAGCGGATCCCGCGCCTGCAGCAGATTCCCCGCCACATAGTGATACGAGTTCCCAAACTCTCCCCCACCCCCACCATGCACCTGCAGCGGGTCCGGACTCGCCCATCGTCCCAAGTGCGGCATCAGGTACCTCTCCCCAAAGTACACCAGCCCAACCTCGTCGTCCCCCTCCTTCCCCGTGAACCCCATCGGCTCCAGCGAGAACCCTTCCCCCCGCTCGGTCCGCAGCGTCTCCCGCGCCCCATTCGGGTAGTACGTCCCCCGCTCGATCAGCTGCCCGCTGAACAGGTCGATGACCGCCGACGTGCTCTGGATCAGGTTGGTCACCGCATAGGTCAGCCGCGCCTCGTTCTCGAAGCCCGTCCCATTGCTACCGGGCGTCGCCCCCTCCTTCCAGGTCAGCCGTGACCCGGCGATCGGGTACTGGGTCTCGACCGGGATCGATCCCTCGACCCACTCGTCGCCCGAGGTACCGCCGATCTGCAGGCCTCGCCGCTCGAAGTCGCCCGGGTACACATAAAGCGCGGCCCGGTCGACGCCGTCGGTGCCGTCGCCGGTCGAGCTCATCTGGTCGCGCGTCTGCTTGATCATGCGGACGTTCGCGCCGTCGTAGCGGTAGGTCTGGCGGACCTGGATCTCCCAGTTCGTCAGCGTGCTGCCGCGGTCGTAGCGGCGCGTCGGCGAGCCGGTTCAGCTCGTCCCAGCGGTACTGGTAGTGGTGCTCGACGTCGCAGGCGCAGTCGGTGGCAAGCGCGAGGTCCCGCGCGTCCGGGTCGGTACCGCCAGGGTCGTCGCAGAGCTGCATGGTGTCGTGGCACTGGCCACGGACCGTCATGCTCAGGACGTTGCCGCTCTCGCCGTACTCGAGGCTGACCGAGCCGCCGCGGTCGACCATCGGGTCGACGCCGCCGCCGCTCAGGATGTTGCCGGCGAAGTAGAGCGCGGCCGGGCGTTTGCCGGCCTCGTGGCCGTTCAGGATGTTGCTGCCGAGGGAGCGTTCGTAGAAGGCGTTGGCGTCGTCGGTCCACTCGGTCTGGTTGGCGAGCCAGTCGTACTGGTAGGTGAAGTTGACCGGGCGCTGGGCAGGGAGGGCCGAGACCAGGGGTGCCGGCTTGCGGCGCATGGGGTCGGCGGACTCGTGATGGGCCTGCTCGTCGCGCCAGTCGGTGGCGGGGACGAGCTTCGCGTCGTCGGCGTCGAGCGGCCGACGGACCTCGACCCGCCCTCCGCCCGCGACTGACGCCAGGCGCGCCGTGTCGATCAGCGGCGGCGGCGCCACCAGAGCAGGCCGAGCCCACCGAGCGCGAGCCAGGGTGCGAAGGGCCGCTCGACCGGCTCGCCCGCCACGCGACAACCGCAACCGCCGTCGCCACCGTCCTCGGTGCCGGCGTCCACGCCGACGCCTCCGTCGCTGCCACCGGTGAACATGTCGTCGGCCGTCACGCCGCCGTCCTCGTCGGGCACGCCACCGTCGGGGTCGGGCATGTCCTCTTCGATCATGCAGGCCGCGTCGCAGCCGTCGCCGTCCTCGCCGTTGCCGTCGTCACACTCCTCGACGCCGTCCCAGATGAAGCCGTCGCCGCAGCTCGCGTTCCGGCAGTCGGCCAGACACTCGTCCGCGTCCGAGGCGTTGCCGTCGTCGCAGGCCTCGACCCCGACCTGGCGGAAGCCGTCGCCGCAGCTCGCGTTCTGGCAGGTGCTCAGGCAGTCGTCGGTGTCGGACGCATTGCCGTCGTCGCAGGCCTCGCCGGTCTGCACCGTGCCATCGCCGCAGGTCCGGAGCGTGCAGGTGTTGGTGCAGCCGTCGGTGTCGTCGTCGTTGCCGTCGTCGCAGGTCTCGACGCCCGCGCGAACGAAGCCGTCACCACACATCGCCATGGAGCAGTCGTTGAGGCACGCGTCGGTGTTGGCGCCGTTGCCGTCGTCGCAGTCCTCCATGCCCATGTAGAGGATGCCGTCGCCGCAGCGCGCCGCGACGCAGCCGTTGGTGCAGGCGTCGCCGTTGACGGCGTTGCCGTCGTCGCACTCCTCGTCACCATCGACGACTCCGTCACCGCACATCGCGGCGCCGCAGTTCGCGGGGCATCCGTCGCCGCCCACGGTGTTGCCGTCGTCGCAGACCTCCATGCCGGCCCAGATCTGACCATCGCCACAGCGCGCGTTCATGCAGGACACGCAGGCGTCGGTGCTGGTCGCGTTCGCGTCGTCGCACTGCTCCACACCGGTCTGGACGAAGCCGTCGCCGCAGGTCGCGTTCATGCACATCACGCAGGCGTCGGACGTCGACATGTTGCCGTCGTCGCACTGCTCGACCCCGGTGCGGACGAAGCCATCGCCGCAGGTCGCCATCATGCAGTTCGCGCAGCCGTCGGTCGTCGAGGCGTTGCCGTCGTCGCACTGCTCCATGCCGGCGCGGATGAAGCCGTCGCCGCAGGTCGCCGTGGTGCAGTCGTTGAGGCAGCCGTCGGTGTTCGACATGTTGCCGTCATCGCAGCCCTCGGGCCCGTTCATCGTTCCGTCACCGCAGAAGGGCCCCGGTCCAGAGCAATCGGACGCGCACGCCCCGTAGCTGCCGTTGGCGGCGCCGTCGTCGCAGCTCTCGCCGGCCTCGGTCACACCGTTGCCGCACATGACCATCGCCACGTACTCGTAGGCGCCCTGGTCCGGCTCGGCCCCGCCGAGCCCGTTGCCGTCGAGCGGGCGGGCCGTGCCCTCGAGGTCGACCGTCGCGCTCCCGCCGGGGTCACCCGCGTCGACCGAGACGCTGGTCATGGTCAGATGGAAGTCGCTGCCCGGAGCGACGTAGAGCGGGTTCGCCGAGAGGTTGCCGGTACCGCCGGTCGTGCCGCTGAGGTTGCCGCTCGAGTTGCCCCAGGCGTTCGTGTAGGTGACCTCGAGCGTGCCGGATGCGGCCCGCCGGATGCCATAGCTGCGGTTGTTGGTCGCCAGCGAGCTGCGCACCACGGTTCGCCGCGAGGTGCCGCTCGCGGCGTTGTAGTAGACGCCGTAGGAGCAGTCGTAGAAGGTCACGTGCTCCAGGACGGTGTCCGCCGGCGACGAGCTGTTCTGATCCACCTGCACGCAGTGAATCGACTGGTCGTGGATGAGCGCGTTGGTGAGCTGTACCGACGCGGCGCTGGTCACGTAGAGGCCGTAGCGCGTCCGCGTCGCGGTGATGCGGTCGAGCTGAAAGCTGCCGCGGTCCACGTAGATGCCGTACTGGGAGATGTCCTCGAGCTGGATGCGGTTCAGCGTGTGGGTGCCGACGTCCTCGAGGCGCAGGCCATAGCGCCCGTGCTCCACGATCGCGTTCTGCAGTGTCATGGTCGCGTCGAGCTCGAAGCGGACGCCATACCAGCTTCCCGGCGTGGTGGACACGCCTTCGAGCCGCACCGGGTTCGCCGTGGTCCCCGTGGCGTTCAACGTACCGCGAACGATCAGCTCGACGCGGGAGGTGTCGGCGCCGGCCTGCATCCCGTCGCTGGTCGCGAAGCGCAGGCGCGCACCGGGCTCCAGCGTGAGGGTCACCCCGGTCTCGACGATCAGGTCGCCCTGGACGGTGTGAGTACCGGAAGGCAGCGAGAGATCCTCATAGAGCGATCCCTGCAGGTTGGCGGTCAGGTCGTCGATGTAGGGGAGCGCGCCCATGTCCTGACCCATCGATCCGGCGCTGCGCGCCGGCGAGCGCGAGGTGATCCGGAAGTTGGTCGGAGCGCTCACGTAGAGCGGGTTGCTCACGATGTTCCCGGTGCCGCCCGTCGTGCCGCTCAGGTCACCACTCGAGTTGGCCCACGCGTCGGTGTAGGTGACCTCGAGCGTGCCGGAGGCCGCTCGCCGGATGCCATAGCTCCGGTTGTTGGTGACGATGGAGTCGGTGACGATCGCGCGGCGGCTCGTGCCCGACGCGGCGTTGTAATAGACGCCGTAGCTGCAGTCGTAGAAGGTCGACTGGGTGATCACCGAGTTCGCCGGCGAGCTGGTGTTCTGGTCGATCTGGACGCAGTGGATCGACTGGTCCCAGATGATCGCCTCGTCGAGCTCGAGCGCGCCGGCGCTGCTCACGTACGCGCCGTAGCGAGTCCGCGTCGCCGTCAACCGATCGATCGCGTGCAGGCCGCTGTCGACGTAGACGCCGTACTGCGAGATGTCCTGCAGGACGATCCCCGCCAGCACGTGGGAAGCGCTGTCCTCGAGGCGGAGGCCGTAGCGCCCGTGTCGAATGTCGGCGTTCTGAATCGTCGCCGTGCCGCCGGTCTCCAGCCGCACGCCGTACCAGCTGCCCGCCGTCGTCGAGACGCCTTCGAGCTCGACCGGCGCCATCGCCGTTCCTGTCGCGGAGAGCGTGCCCTGGACGCGGAGCTCCACCCGGCTGGTGTCCACACCCGCCTGCATCAGGTCGCTCGTCGCGAATCGGAGCCGGGCTCCGGGGTCGAGGGTCAACGTGACCCCCGGCCGGACGATGAGGTCGCCCGTGACCGTGTGTGTGCCGGCGGCGAGGGTGAGGTCGGAGTAGAGGGCCCCGGTGAGTGCCGTGGTCAGGTCGCCGGCGTAGGGCAGCGCGCCCAGGTCCTGGCCGGTGGAGCCCGCGAGGCGAGCCGGCGAGCGCGAGGTGATCCGAAAGTCGGTCGGCGCGCTCACGTAGAGCGGGTTGGTGTCGATGTTGCCGGTGCTGCCCGTGGTGCCGCTGAGGTCGCCGCTCGAGTTGCCCCAGGCATTCGTGTAGGTGACCTCCAACGTGCCGGACGCCGCACGCCGAATGCCGTAGCTCCGGTTGTTGGTCGCGATGCTGTCGCGGACCACGCCGCGCCGGCTCGTGCCGGAGGCGGCGTTGTAGTAGACGCCGTAGCTGCAGTCGTAGAGGGTCGACTGCAGGATCTGCGTGTCCGCTGGCGACGAGCTGTTCTGGTCGATCTGGATGCAGTGGATCGACTGGTCCCAGATGATCGCCTCGTCCAGGACCGCAGAGCCGGCGCTGGTCACGTAGACGCCGTATCGCGTCCGAGTGGCGCGCAGGCGCGTGAGCGTGGTGCTGCCGCTCTCGACGTAGACGCCGTACTGGGAGATGTCCTGCAGGTCGGCGTCGTTCATGGTCACGTCGTCATCGGCGCGAACGCCATAGCGGCCATGCCGCATCTGGACGTGGTCGAAGGTGGCCGAGGCGGAGCCGCTCGCGACCACGACGCCGTACCAGGAGCCCGGGGTGGTCGTGCCGTTCGCGCGCATCAGCACGGGAGACGCCGAGTCGCCTTGCACGTTGAGCGTGCCCTCGACCGTGAGCTCGACCCGAGCGGTGTCGAGGCCACTGGCGAGCAGGTCGCTCGTCGCGAAGCGCACCTCGGCTCCCGCCTGGATCGTGAGCGTGGCTCCCGTCGGAACGGTCACGTCGCCCTGCACGATGTAGGGGCTGCCGGCGAGCGTCCAGGTGGTGGCCGGCCCGAGGTTGCCGCCCGGGATCGTGGTCTGGGCTTCGGCGGCGGCCGAGAGCGCGAAGGTCGAGAGGGCCGCGGCGGCGGCGAGACGGAGCAGGTACGGCAAGGCGAAGGTCCTCCGGTTGGGGATACGGTCGGATGCCGCCGTTCTCCCCGGCCCGCAGTGAGTTCCGTCCGATCAGCCCGCGTCGGGGGCGGGCTCTGATTCGGGCTCTTCGGCGGTCTCGCTGGGGAGACCGGCGGAGGTGCCGTAGGCGGGCAGCTGCGCGCTGAGCTCTCCGGCCGACTCGTCGCTGCTCAGCCGGCCGCGACGAACGCCCTCCTCGCGACCGAGCGCTCCGTGGAAGCGGCGGGCACCCCGCCCCTGGAGCCGGACCGGACCGTGGGGGAACTCCCGCACCAGATCGGCCATTTTCGACACGTCGTTGCGATCCAGCGAGACGAAGGCGCCATCCGGCGTCAGCGAGACCTCCAGGCCCCGCTCTCTCGCGGACTCGACGAAGCTGGCGATCACCGCCGGGGTCACCGGCGACTCCGCGCGCGCGTCGCCCAGCAGGGTGAGCGCCTGGCGGTGGAGGCCGAGCGCTTCCCGAAGGGCCTGGTTCCCATCGCGCGTCGTCGGTGCGGTCTCCAGCGTCGCGAGGAGTGCCGCGGTGCTCTCGGCGGGGGCGCCGAGCGCGCGCGCCGCCCCGGTCAGCAACCGAGCCCGATCGAGGAAGGCACGGGCAGCGGCCAGCGGGTCCATCGCGCCCGGATCCTGCCGGCGAGTCTCGCGGGCCTCCGCGGCGACGAAGGCGAGCTCCATCTGCTCCCGCGCCACGGCCGCGGCGCGCTCCCGTCCCAGGGTCGCCTCCCGCGCCCGGCGCTCGCTCTGGGTTTGGGCGAGCCGCTGGGCGGCCGCCTCCTCCTCGCGCTCGTCGTCGAGGCGAGCCGCTTCGAGCTCGAGTCGGTCCACCTCCACCAGAGCCGCGCGCAGCCAGAGGCGCGCCTCGGTGGCGTGGTCGGCCGCCGCGTCGTCGTCACCCGCGGCCGCCGCGGCCTCGGCGCGTTCGCGCGCCTCGCGGGCCCGAGCCAGCAGATCGGGCGCGCGCTCCGCACGAGCGACGTCGGCCTCCTCGAACGCGAGCCGCATCCCCGCGGTCGGTGCACCGCCGCAGGCGACGGCGAGCGAGACGAGCAACGCGAGCCTCACTCCTCGTCCTCTCCTTCTCCGTCCGCCGCCTCGACCGCAGCAGCGGCCGCGTCGGAGGCGTCGCTTCCGGCGGCGACCATTCGGGCGAGCGCTTCGAGCGCCGTCTCCAGCCGCTGCCGGATCTCCGCGAGTCGATGAGCGACCGCGTCCCGCTCCGTGTGCTCGGCCGCGCGTGCGACCTGGCGCTCGGCGAGGTGCACCGCGGCGCGAGCGATGGCCTCGGCGCGCGCGGCGGCGGCGGCGTTCCCTTCGGCGCGAAGGCTCTCGGCACGCTCCAGCGCGCCCCGCGCCTGCTCGACCGTTCCGTCAGCGGCGCTCGCGAAGGGGCTGGCGGAGACGGCGTCGAGCCGTGACGCCAGCGTCGGCGCAGGCGGGTCGGCCATGGCCGTCCCGGCGACCAGGGAGGACACGAGCACGATCGACGCGAGGAGGCGCACCATCGGGCCGAGCCTACACCGGTCCAGCGAAGACGCGAGTCGGAGTTCATTGGTCGACCAAGCGACGCCACCGGTCTGTTACCGTGATTCACCGTGTTGGGGCGGGACGCGAACGATCTGGTCTTCCGACTGCTGGTCAGCACCATCTTCCTGGGGCTCGGCTTCGAGCACATCTTCTCCGACGACCTGATCCAGTTCCTCATGCCGCACTGGGTCCCCTTCGCCCGGCTCGCGTCGATCGGCGCGGGAGTCCTCCTGCTGGTCGGCGGCTCGTCCATCGCCACCGGCTACCACCTGAAAGCGGGCGCGCTCCTGCTCATCGCGTTCCTGGTGGTGGTGACGGGGACCGTTCACCTGCCCGGCGTGATCCGGAAGCCCGAGGGGCTGCCCGCCGACTGGGCGTGGACCTGGGACATCCTCCAGCGCACCAACCTCGTGAAGAACGTCTGCCTGATCGGCGTGTGCATCCACTTCACCCGCCACGAGGTCGGCCGCTACTCGCTCGACGCCTGGCTCGCGGCCCGACGCTAGAGCGCCGCCGGTACGGGCTGGCTGACGCCTGGCCAGATTCCGGATCGCTGCCGGCTTCAGCGCCCGGTTCTTCACCGGCTCACCTTCTGCCGACGACTCGACGGGCGTCGCCGCGCGTTCGAGAGCCATGTCGCGTCCGTGACCCCGCAGGCCAGCGCCAGGTAGAGCAACGACGAGAGGAGCCGTGCATCGGCGGAGCCGACCGGGGTGAACGCGATGACCACCAGCGCCGTGAGCCAGGCAACCGGTCCGAGGTACGGAGCGCAACGAGTGAGGAGAGCGCGTGCCATGACATCACGACACGCACTCCCCCACGTTGGTCACATCAATCCGCCGCGTAGCCGAACTTGTAGGTCAGACCCGCCCGCGGGTAGATCTCGATGTCGGAACGACCTGCCCGGAAGATGTCGCCGTAGATGCGCCGACCGGGTCCGATCACGCCCTCCATCGAGAACCAGACGTTCCAGTGCCGGGTCACGATGAACTCGAACGAACCACCGAGACGTGCTCGAAGCGCTCGCTGGCGACCCTCGATGAGCTCACCCGACGGCATGTCACATCCGGCGACATCGCGGCAGCCGCGGTCACTGCCCAACCAGTCCCAGCGGTCGCTGCTGAAGTCGATGGCCGTCCAGAGGGTGAAGTTGCCGGCCCGATTGAAGTGCAGCGTGCCGAGGGCCTCCAGTGACACGAAGCCGGTGTTGGCGGGGTGCCCATCCGTCTGGCCGGCCGCGCGGTCTTCGTCGTTCGCCCCGCGTGAGGGGCCGATGCCACCGGCGACTCGGACCTGAACGCCGAGGGACACCTGCGGGATCGGTCGGTAGCCGACCTTCGCGCGCCCTTCGAACTCCGTGAGCCGGACGAACGAGCGGACCGCGACACCGGCTTCCAGCCACGGCAGAATGCCGATGCCGAGTCGACCCTCGAGGAGGTACGGCCAGCCGGTGGAGAAGTCCAAGATGGCGTAGTCGCTTTCGAGCGGGGCACCGGATCGGGCCACGGCCTGGCGATGACGGCGGGCGCGGTCTTCGGCCGCCACCCGTTGTTGTTCTTCCGTCAGCTCACCTTCCCGCCTCAGGGTGACTTCGAAGAGGCGTGGCTCGGGGCTCACCACCAACGTCGCTCGGGTGCGGTGGGTTCGAAACCCCTCCGCCCGCACCTCGATCAGCCTCGCCCCCGCAGGGAGCGTGCCGTCGAAGGGCACCGGCCCGGCGAGCTCGTCGTCGACCCAGAGCTCGGCGTCTTCCACTGGGGGGTCCAGCACGACGCGGACCTGGACCGGCAGCGACTCGAGCTCTGCGTGGATGCGGCAGTCGCGGCCAGGCGCGGTCTGGCACGTCCCCCGGAACGGTCGGTGTCCGGGGGCCTCCACGATGATCGCATGGGTGCGAGCCTCCGCGTCTTCGATGACGACTGGTGGCGCACCCCGGTCCTCACCGTTGACCGAGACGGTCGCGCCCTCGACCTCGGCGTTGATGACGATCACGCCCGGCGCCCGCACCACTGGCTCGAGCCGGAGTGAGAGCACGCGATCGCCCTCGTCGCCGATGACGAGGGGCTGCTGCACCCGCTGATAGCCATCGGCTTCCGCTTCGAGAATGTGCTCGCCGGGAACGAGCCGCCGCGTGGTCACCGGGGAGGTGCCCACCAGCTCGCCGTCGACCACGACGCGCGCCGGCACGTTCGTGAGGACCCGCACCGTACTCCCAGGCGGGGCACTCGGACGGAGCGTCGGGTTCAACGTCAGCCGCTCGCCAACCTCGACCCGCACCGTCTCGGCGAAGGATTCGACGTCGGGCGCGCGTACCTCGACGCGATGCTCGCCGGCCGGGATACCGTCGAGAACGGTCGGGGTGGTGCCCCGAGGCGCACCATCGACGAACACCTCGGCGCCAGGAGTGTCACCGGCCACCAGAATCGAGCCGGTGCGGGGAGGCTCGGGCGCGAGGGTCACCGGCATGGCGACCTGCTGGGCCCGTCCGACCTCGACCCATTGAGTGAACGTGATGAACCCAGCCCGTTCCACCTGAACGAGGTGCCGGCCTGGGGTCACCACCAGGCGCAGCGGGAAGGACCCCCGTGGCTCACCGTCGATGCGGATCAGCGCCGCCGACGTCGCCGCGCTGCCGGCGCTCAGCGTGAGCAGAGCCTGGGCCGGCAGCTCGGCTCGGAAGGTCTCACGTCGGCGTCGAACGTTCGCGTCCGTCGACGTCTCCTCGTGACCGTCGAGCCGGAAGATGAGCCGATGCCTTCCTCTCGGGACCCGCACGTTCCGAAGGGGGGTCGTGCCGAGAGCCGGACCGTCGGTCGAGTCCACAAACACCGTCGCGCCCGGTGGGGTCGACTCGATGTTCACGGGAATGGTCCCGCGTTGCGCCGAACCGATGGCGGCACCGGTCCACCAGAGGGTGAGCGCGAGCGCCGTAGCGAAAACTCTGTTCATGTTACCGTCTTCCTCCAAGGGTGTCGGGGGGACCGCCATCGTCCGGGCCGGGTGCGAAGAGCGCGGCGAACAGACTCGTCGCCAGCGCGCACCACCACGCGGCCTCTGCCCGTTCGGTGCAACTGAGTCCCGATGGCACGACGAGCAGGGTCAGCGTGGTAGCGGCCAGGAACACGGGAAGCCGCACGCCCGAAGTGGGCGCCCGGCTCTCTTCTCGGCGGTCATCCCGTGTCATGCTCCGGTGACACGCGGGTCTTGACGGAGGTCACTCGAAATCGTGGGTCGGCCGTCGGAGTCGTGCGAGAGTCCCGCGGTCGTGGAAGACGCCAGCGATCGAGAGCTGCTCGTGGTGGCACGAGCGGGGGGGCGGTCCGGCCGCCGCGCGTTCGGCGCGCTGGTGGCCCGACACCAAAGCTGGCTGGTGCGCCTGCTCTCCCATCTGCTCGCTGTGCCGCCGGCGCAAGCGGAAGACTACGCGCAGGAGGCGTTCGTCCGGGTCTTCCAGCGGCTCGACGCGCTGCCGGACGTGGTCGACTTCCGAGCGTACGTGAGGACCGCTGCCACCCGGCTCGCGTTCAACGCCCGCCGGGACGAAGCCAACCGCCATCGGATCCTTCGCGAGTCGGCGTGGGCTCCCGACAACCCGGTGGGTTCTCCCGAGGCCTACCCAGAACACCAGGCGCTATTGCTCGTCCTCTCCGACCTACCGTATCCCTATCGTGAAATCCTCATCCTCCGACACGTCGAGGAGCTCTCGCTGCAGGAGATCGCCGAGTCTCTCGACGTCGGTCTCTCGGCGGCCAAGATGCGCTTGAAGCGCGCCCGGGAGGCCTTCGTGGAACGATATGAAGCCCGCACCGACACGGACACGGCGGCGTCGACCGTCGAACCATCGGGGAGAGACCGATGAGTGAGCGCGACGAGACCGAAGAGCGCGTGCACTACCTGCTCGGTCCGCTTCGGGCCCAGCGGGTGCAGGTCAGCGATACCTTCACCGAGAACGTCGCTCGGCGCGTCGAAGCGCTGGACACTCCCTCCTTGGTCGACGTCTTCGGGGGGTTCGTGCTCGACTCCATCAACGCGGTGTCCCCCCGCGCTCAGGAAGAGGATGAGGAGGCCGACGATGACTGAGACGAGCGCCTGGTTGGAGAGTACGTGGGAGACCTTTCTGGCTCGTGTGCTCGCCCTCTTACCCACCCTAGCCGCGATCGTGGTGGTGCTCCTGCTGGGCTGGCTCGGCGCGATCGTGATGAGCGCGGTGACGCGCTGGATCGTCCGGCGGAGTCGGCTCGAAGCTCTCGGAGAGGAGGCAGGGGTCGCGCGCGTGCTCTACGCGCTGGGTGCGCGGTCTGGGCTCGCGCGCTTTCTCGGCCGCATCGTCTTTTTCGCGACGATTCTCGTCGCGCTCTCCGCGGCAGCGGAGCTCGCGGGATTCGAGGCGGTCGCCCAGCTGCTCTCCGCGGCGATGGCCTTCCTTCCGCGGTTGGTCGCGGCGCTGGCCCTCATCGTCGCCGGCGTGTGGCTCGGTCAGTTTGTCCGTCGCGTTCTACGGACCCGGGAGACGGGACTCAGCGCTCCGCAGCTCGTGGGGGAGATCGCGTTCTATGGGATCGCCGCCGTCGCCGTGACCATGGCCGCCGAACAGGCAGGCATCGACACCGAGCTCGTGGGGTCGTTGATGGTGGTGGTCGTTGGTGGTGTGGTGGCGGCCCTGGCGCTCGCGTTCGCGCTCGCGTGCCGTCCGACTTTTGCGAATCTCGTGGCTCGGCGGTACTGCGACCGCCTCTTTCCCGTCGGCTCGGAGCTCGAGCACGACGGGCTCGTCGGGCGGATCGTCGGCTACTCCGCCACCGCGGCGATCCTCAGGATCGATGCCACGACGACCCGCTCGATCCCCTGCACGCTGCTGGTCGAGCAGCCGCTGATCGTGCGAGAGTCTCAGGAGCCCAGCAAGTCGTCCAAGGCCTGACCGAGGCCCTTGACCTGCTCACGGATCGCGCTGAGATCCTCCACCGGCCGCACGTCTACCTCCCCGACCTGGTTCGCGAGATCCGCGCTTCCGTTCGCGGGACTTTGCTCGAGTGTCTGGGCGGCCCGTCCGAGCGCCCGCTGGGCGATGCCGAAGTTGCGGTCGTCCAGCGCGTCGAGCGCGCGGGCGATGTCGGCTCTCGCCGCCAGGAGATCGGTCCTCTCGCGGAGGGTCTCGAGCTCACGGAGCCGCTCCGCAGCGGTCCCCTCGAGCTCGTCCGCCCGCGCGTTCGCGGCTTCGAGCTGGGTGGTGGCCTCCTCGAGTTTCGGCCCCGTGATGAGCCGGGCGTCGAAGAGCCACCCGCCGACGAATACGGCGAGGGTCAGGATGGCGGCCACCACCAGCGGCCACTTCCGCCGGCGCTGAACGACCTGCAGTGGCGAGTCCCCCTTTGGGGAGCCGCCCTTCGGGTCAGAGCTGGTCTTCGTCGAGGAGCCGGAAGTGGTCACGGGGCTGGTCATGACGATGGGACACGCGAGGAGCCCCATCGGTCACACGCCCCGGACCTGCGACGACGGCCATCGTGAGCCTACGCACGTCTCTCACGGGGTCCCGGCTGCCCCAACACCCTCGGCGCCCAGTCGTCTGCGGTGCGAGCCACCGCGCCCATCTCGCGCCGGCGCCCGATACTCGCTGGACGCATGGCTCGACGCGACGAGACCCCGCGGGCCGGACTCTCGTGCAGGTGGGTGAAGAGCTGGCTCAGACCGGATTGGCGAAGTGTGCGGTGCGTCTCGCCCGAATCTGCCCATTGGACCTGCCGAGCCCCGAAACCGCCCCGAGTCTGAGCTTTCGTGACCTGGGCCGGGCGCGTAGGATGCCGGCCGATGGCTCACCTCGAGCGCGCCGCGCTCCACCAGACCCGCTTCCGCACTCCGGGCGTCGCCCCCGACGCTCGCGGCGTGGTGCTCGGCCAGAAGGGCCTGGTGCTCTTCCCGTCGATCGACCGGCTGGTCGCCTTCCTCCGGGCCTACGGCGACGAGGGCTCGCTCGACGAGCTGCTGCCGACGCTGGTGCTCCGGCGGCTGGAGACCCCGCTCCGGACGCGGGAGATCATGCTCACCGTCCAGGCCGAGTCGAGCTACCGGATGGACCGGGTGGCCGGCGTCGCGAAGCTGGCGGGCGGCCTGGTCTTCACCGGCACCTCGCGGCACTTCGTGAAGTATCGCGACTCCGGTTCGCCGCTCGGCTACGACGTGGTGGAGCTCCTGGATGAGCCCGCCGACCTGGTCCTCTACGACGACGCCTTCCGCCAGTCGTACCGCTTCGACCGGGATCTCGCCTTCCGCGATCTGGTCTTCAAGCTCCAGCCCTATCGGGTCCCCGCGACCCGCGGCGAGCCCCTGCCCGCGCGCCTCTGGGCCACGGCGGAGGTGGGCGTCGGCGGTGCGATGCTCTCCTACCTCTTCCGGTGGCAGGTCGCCGCGCAGGCCGCGCTGGCGGAGTGGCCTCCCGCGAGCGCCTTCGAGGATCGGCCCAAGCGCCTCTATCTCTTCGACGTCTCGGAGACCCCCGAGCGGGTGACTCGGCTCTTCGCGAGCCTGCCAGGCGTTCACGTCTTCGAACCGCTCGGCCGCTCCTTCGGTGTCGAGCTCGGCTACCGCCACCCGATCGCGCTCGAGAGCTGCTCGAGCCTCTTCAACGACGAGGCGCTCCACTTCTTCCGCGGCGACGGTGAGGTCCTCATCGTCGACCCGCTGCCGCCCTTCGCCCCGGTCCGCTCCCTGGTGCGGACGGGAGTCGACCTCGAAGGAGCCGCCGCCGTCGCCGAGGGTGGCGGGGTCGAGACCAGCCTGGATCTCTCGCTGCCGCTCCGCCTCGCGCCCTCGACCGAGCCGTGGCGCGCCGTGACCGCCACGGTCGTCCCCTTCGCCAACCGCGAGTGGCTCGCGCGGATGCTCTACGCGCTCCCGCCCAACACGTTGGCGGCGCTGAAGATCGCCGTGGGCGAGGACCGCTTCTACCTACTCGACCCAAGCGGCATCGAGGGCGTCCCTCTCGGCATCTTCCACTCGGAGGTGGCGCCGCGGATCTACGTGCCCTCCGGCCTCTCGCTCGTCCCCGCGGTCTCGCCCGCGGTGCTGCAGGACCTCGTCCGCGATCGCGGCGACGGCTACGTCTTCTTCGATCCCGAGGTCGACGCCCCGCGAGTGATCCCCGCCGGAGCCTTCGGCCCGGTCTCCCGTCGCGTGCTCCGCGACGTGGCCGCGGTCCCGCTCATCGCCGATCCGCTCGAGGACACCGAAAAGCCGCTGCCGCTGCTTCAGTACGAGCCGCCGCGCCGCTTTCCGCTCTGGGGCGTGCCGCTCAAGGACGCCTCGAGCCCCGAGGTCCTGGCGCTGCCGTCGGGTGAGGACGAGGATTGAGCGACCAGGACAAGGTCCACGAGCTCTACCAAGAGCTGGTCACTCACTTCCTGGACCCGCTGCTCAACGGAGGCGTGGCCCAGTGCACGCGTGCGCTCCCGCCGGCCGCGCTGGATCACTTCGCGCTCGCCCGCCCGGTCGAGACGACCGTCGAAGGGTCGATCCTGGAAGCGCTCGCTCGCCTCTCGAGCGAGCTGGCGCCGGTGGAGCTGGTCGAGCTCGCCGAGCGGGGCCTCATCGCGACGCTGATGGCGGTCCACGATCTCTTCTGGCTCACCGACCCGGAGCTCGACCGCGCCTTCGCCCGCGGCGCACGGGCCCCCGTGCGCGAGTGGGTCTTCGAGCTCATCCAGGCGATCCCGATGCCGCGGACCCGCTCGGAGGCGCTGGGTCGCCACGTGGTCCTCGACCGCGCGCTCTCGCTCGAGCGCGAGGACACGGTGGTGAAGAACTGGGCCTACACCTACCGCTTCTACGGTCGGCCGCCGCCCGGGAACGTCGTCGCGCTCCCGAAGGTCCGCTTCGTGCGCCAGGACAAGACCCAGCGCGGCATGCTCGAGCTGGCGATGGAAGGCACGCCCGAGCTCGACCTCGAGACCCCGCTCAAGGCCCTGGTCGCGCGCTCCCCGATCACTCAGATCCTCCGGCACGACCTGTCGCCCGAGCTCCGCTTCGGCCAGGCGTCGCTGGCGGTGCTCAGCGACGACGTCCTCCGGGCCGGCATCGTCCAGGAGCTCGTGAAGCGCGGCACCGGCCACGTGGCCCAGCCCTTCGGCCACGCGCTCCGCGTGCTGTCCGCCGAGGATCCCTCGCCGCAGCATCTCTTCGTCGCGCTCGCGCTGATCGCCGAGATGCAGATCCTCGAGGTCTTCGACGAGCGCGCCGGCCATCGGCCGCGGAGCGAGCCCGCGGTCGGCGACGAGGAGCTCTTCGCGGCGGTGCTGCCAGCGCTCTTCCAGGTCCGCGGACCCGTCCGAGGGCTCATCGCGGTGAACCCGAACGACGCCGCGGAGCTCCGCGAACGGGCAGCGAAGCTCCAGCAACAGGCCGGCGACGACGCCGTGGAAATGGCCCTCTCGTTGCTCGAGCGAGCCCAGCCCCTGAAGGAGAGCGCATGAGCGCCCCCTATTCATCCACCGACCAGAGTGATACGAAAGGCGCCTCGTGAGCCAGGACGCGCAAATCGCCCGCAAGCTGCAGCACGTCGCTCGACAGCTCGAGAGCACCTTCCTCGGCAAGTCGGAGGTCGTGCGGCTGATGCTGATCGCCGCGCTCGCCGGCGAGCACATGGTCCTCATCGGTCCGCCCGGTACGGCGAAGAGCGCGCTCGTGCGCCTCTTCTCGAAGCTGATCCAGGCGAACTACTTCGAGTACCTGCTGACCCGCTTCACCGAGCCGAACGAGATCTTCGGCCCGATCGACATCCAGGCGTTCCGGACCGGCGAGTACAGGCGCCGCACCGAGGGGATGCTCCCGGAGTCGGAGATCGTCTTCCTCGACGAGATCTTCAAGGCGAACTCCGCCATCCTCAACTCGCTGCTCAGCGTGCTCAACGAGCGCATCTACACCGTCGGCGGTCAGCGGCTCACCGTGCCCCTGATCAGCGCTTTCGGCGCGAGCAACGAGGTCCCGAACGACGAAGACCTGATGGCGGTCTTCGACCGCTTCCTGCTGCGCGTGCGCAGCGAGAACCTCGACAGCTATCACTTCCACGATCTGCTCCTGAAGGGCATCGACCACGAGGTCAGCAAGCTCACCGGCAGCTACGACAAGCTGCAGCCGGCGCTGACCAGCCAGGAGCTGCACGGCCTCCACGGGAACTTCGCGCCCCGCATGAAGTTCACCGAGGAGTTCCTCGCCGCCTACAAGGGCCTGGTCTTCCAGATCCGCTCCGAAGGCGTGTCGCTCTCCGACCGCCGCGCGATCAAGATGCTCAAGCTCTTCGCGGCCAGCGCGCTCCTCGACGGGCGTCCGACCGCGGACCCGAGCGACTTCTTCATCCTCCGGCACACGTGGAACAACCTCGACCAGGCGGAGATCCTCGAGGGCATCACCGGGCCGGTGCTCGAGGCCTGGTACCGCGAGCACCCGGAGGCCCGCCGCTTCGGCGCCGCCGACGTGGGGCTCGACGCGCTGATCCAGGAGATCAACCGCATCCGCGATCTGCTCACCAGCGATCGGCCGATGAGCGACATCCAGCTCTTCAGCCACCTGAAGGCGCTCAACGAGATCAAGGCCGCCCTCCAGGCCATCGGCACCCAGCCCGCCCGCGAGGCGATCGGCCGGGTCGAGCAGCTCCTCGGCCACGTGTTCCAGTCCGGCAAGTTCGCGCAATAGCGAGCTTCGTCACCCCCTTTTGAAGCTAGGTCAGCGTCCGAACGTCCGTGCGTGCCGTGGCTCGCTTCTTCTTGCTCTTCGCCGTGCTCGCGGTGCCCTCGTTGGCGTCCGCGCAGATCGATCAGGGCGAGGGCGAGCGTGAGGATGAGGGTGAGGAAGTCACCCATGTCCCGGCGACCTGGGACTGGCCGCGGGGGGCTCCCACCTTTCGTGGGCTCCCGCCCTGCGAGCCGGGCCAGCTGATCCCGGCGCGCGGAAGCGGTGAGCGCTACACCTGCCATCCCCCCTTCCGGAACGCCGGCCTCGAGGTCGACTACCACTTCCACCTGCACCTCGGCGTGGGTGAGGACCCGGCGGACAACGTCGACCGACACGTGGGCGGCGGTTTCGACCTCTCGCTCTGGCCGACCCGCTGGTTCGGCATCGGCGCCGAGTGGCTCGCCACCCGGACCCGCGGAACCGCCCACGACACCGACGGCGATGGCGTGGTCGACCAGGTCTACCCGAACCTCCGCCTGCACACCTTCAGCGCGCAGCTACGCTTTCGCCACTACCTGAGCGACGCCGACCGGCGCTCCATCGGCTTCCAGCTCCACGGCGGCTACGGGATCTCACTCACCGATCGCCTCGCCAGCCATCCGGTGGTGGGGGCGGGTCTCACGTTGAGCATGGGCACCCTCACGGGCGGCGACATGGCCTTCGATCTCGAGCTGGGCCTCCGATACCTGCAGGGCCTCGCGGACGGGAGCGAGAGCCGCTCGGTGCTGCTGACCTTGGGCTTCGGTTTCGCCAACCGACTGCACGCACCGCGCAACTTCCACGAGCCCCGCATCAACGGTCCCTTCCGCTTCGCCATGGGTCTGGTGATGGCCTGGCAGCCCGAGCTGAAGACGAGCATGGCCGTCGAGATGGGGCTCGGCCTGAACCTCCATCCACTGGTCGAGCCGCGGATCCGCGCCGAGCTCGGTGCGTTCAACACCAGCGACGCGCGCGGTGACATGCGTGCGCCCTTCTCGCGCTTCGTCACGGGCTCGCTCGGCCTACGCCTCTACCTCGCGCGGCTTCCGCTCTACCTGGAGGTCGGCGGTGGCGCGATCGGCATCTACGGCGACACGCCACGCGAGGTCGGCCCGGGCGCGTTCGTGGATGCCCGGCTGGGCCTCGTCTACACCAGCTGCAACGGCGGTGGGTTGCTCTACCTCCGCTACCGCGGTGGCGTCGCCGGTGAGTATCGCGGCGAGCACCAGATCGCGCTGACCCTCGAGTGGATGATCGGCAACTACGACCGACGCCAAGCCTACCGTCGCCAAACGGAGATCCGCGCGGCCTGCCCCGCGACCACCGGGAGCGGTCACAACCCCGTCCCGCCGGCCCCACCGCCGCCGCCGGAACCGGAACCGGAACCCGTCGCTCCACCCAGCGGGCAGGTCGGTGGATCCATCGAGGTGCAGATCCCGCAGGTCGAGATCGAGGTGGAGCCGGTCACGGCCGAAGTGACCATCGGCTATGTCCTCCTCGGCGGCGTCGTGGACTTCCGCATCGACCTTCGTTCGCTTCCGCTCGCGCAGCTTCGGCAGGCGGGCTGGGTCACCGTGGACGTCATCGGTCCGCCCGCGTCGCGGGCTCGCGCTCGCGCCGAGCTGAGCGCCGCGCTGAGCCGAGAAGGGATCACGGTGAACGCGGAGAGCGAGGCCAACGCGACCACCGACATACGACGGGTACGAGCCGTGTTCACCATTTGGCCACCGGGTACTCGGCCGATAGAAGATTCCTCTCCCCCATCCGAGTGACCCCCTTCGGCGCCGGTTGACCGGGCGACGAATGTCGGTTTGGCTGAGACGGTGCGGTGGGAACGCGCATGGAAGGACGCCCCCATGGCGGGCGTCCTCGTCCGGGCGGAGGAGAGCGGCTTCGTCGTGGCGGACATGAACGACGCGGCACGCGAGGTGGCCGGCGTCGCCTCCGACACGTTCGTCGGCCTGACCCTCGAAGCGATCTTCCCGGATGTCGAGGCGATTCCGCGGCTGGTTCGCGAAGCCGCGCGCACCGGGGAGGTTCGCTCGCTCTCGCTCGAGGTCCCCATGCGTACCCGGGGCGTGTCGGTGCTCACCCATTATCGGGTGATCCCGCTCGGGGACGACGCCCTCGTCGTGTTCGCCCACGCCCCCGCCGACGAGCTCCCGCCCGCGCCCTCACTCGACTCGCTCCAAGACTCCGTGGCTTCGGCCTGGCTGGCCGAAGGAGAGACCGCCGTCTACGTCTGGCGCATCGAACCCGACGGAGACTTCACCTTCGTCCAGTACAACCAACGGGCGATCGAGGTCACGGATGGGGGAGTGTTCAAAATCAAAGGTCTGCGGGCTCAATCGCTGTATTGGGACCAACAGCATTTCCTGAGGTTCCTGACACAAACTCGCGATACGGGTCGCGCGCAGGCGGATGCGCTCCCCCTTCGACCCGTCACCGGAGCCAAACAGCTCCGCATCTTCCGCACCCTGGGGATCCGCCGCGGCGGTCACCTCTTCGTCTTCGCGGTGGACCGCACCGCGGAGCACACGATGGCAGACGACCTCGCGGTCGCGGAGAAGCGCCTCCGCCGGGCGGAGCGGCTGGACTCGCTCGGGCGCCTCGCCGGCGGCATCGCGCACGACTTCAACAACATCCTGGCGGCCATCATCGGACTCGGAGAGCTGATCGCCGATCAGGTGGGCCCCGAGACGGCGTCCGACGTTCGGACCCTCCTCGACACCGCGGAGCGCGGCGCGGCCATGACCGAGCGGCTGCTCGCGTTCGCACGGCGAGAGGAGGTCACGCCGGTCTCCTTCCGGATCGACGAGCTGCTCGAGGGATTGCAGACGCTGCTGGGCCGAATCCTCGGTTCCCGGATCGATCTCACGATCACCATCGAGCAGAACCTCCCGTCGGTCTTTCTCGATCCCTCGCAGCTCGAGCAGATCCTCGTGAACCTCATCGTCAACGCTCACGAGGCGATGCCCGAGGGGGGCACCCTCGCGCTTCGCGTCCGGGTGGCCACGGATGGCGATCGGGCGAGCTTCGATTCCGACCCATCGCCGGGCGAGCCGATGCTCCTGCTGGAGGTCGAAGACGATGGTGTGGGGATCGCGGCCAACCACCTGGAGCTGATCTTCGAGCCCTTCGTGAGCTCGAAGAACGAGGGCTCCGGTGGAGGGCTGGGGCTCGCGACGGTCAAGAGCCTGGTGGTTCACGCGGGCGGCCGCGTCCGGGTGCGCTCGGAGGTCGGGCTGGGGACGACTTTCTTCCTGCTCTTGCCGACATCCACGGAGCCGCCGACGGTCATCCGCCCCTCGACGGCGCCCCCCGAACGCAACGAGCTGGGCGGACGAGTGCTGCTCGTCGAAGACGATCGACTGCTCTGCCGTGTCATGAGCCGCACTCTCGGCCACTACGGCTTCGAGGTCGTCGCCGCCGCCGATGGCACAGAGGCGATGGAGCTGATGAGCGATGGGCGGACCATCGACATCCTCGTCACCGACGTGGCCATGCCCCACATCTCGGGGGTCGAGCTGGCACGCGAGCTCCGGAAGCGATTCCCCACGTTGCCGGTCTTGCTCTGCTCGGGGCACCACGCCGAATCCGTCGCGGGGGAGCTCGAGCCGCCCTTCGAGTCGCTGGGCAAGCCCGTCTCTCAGGCGGTGCTGATCGCGACCATCCGCCGGCTCCTGAACGGCTGAGGGAGATCGAAAGGCGGTGGGCGTATCCTTGGGGGCGATGGACCAGCTCCCCTGCCCCAAGTGCGGTCAGATGACCGAGAGCCTCAAGGCCTACCGGCTCCCGACCTTCCTGCTCTTCCTGTGGTTCGGGGCGTCCTTCAAGCACGGCACGGTAGTCGCTTGCCCGTCGTGCATGCGGAAGGAGCTCGGCAAGCTCGCGTTGATCAACATCCTGCCGGCCAACCTGCTCTTCCCGCTCCTGGTCGCGCCCTGGTACACGATCGCCGCCATCCGCTCGACCACCAGCGGTCACTCCGCCAAGGCGCGCGAGCTGGTCGCGCCGGTCATGATGCCGAGTGGCTACGGGTACGATCAGCCGCCCCCACAGCCCTTCGATCCCTACGGCGGTCAGGCGCCGACGATGAAGGACCCGTACCGCCGCGAGTGAAGCGTCACCGCTCCGCGCAGCGGTACTTCTCGGTCGCGTAGGTCCTGGAGATTCCAGCGAAGTTGGTCCGCAGTCGCATCGCGGTCGATCCGTCCGCCGAGACCGCGTACGCCTGGGGCGCGTTCGCCAGCGTGGCCAGCATCGTCCCGTCGTAGACCCAGACGACCTCTTCGTTGGACTCGAAGAACGACGTCGTCTGGGTCGGAACGCCACCCACGACGTCGCCGATGACGACTGGAGTTCCCCCCAGCGCGAATCGCGAGCCGCCGTGGAGATCGAAGGTGCTTCCGCCCGACCCGCCGCCCACCGTGCGCGAACCGGCGGTCGGGAGCGTGGCTCCCATCGGCCAGACGGCCAGCCCATCGGAGGCCGCTTGGATCAGCTGGTTCCCCGTCGGGTCGAAGCCGAGGGCCGGCAGCCATCTTCACCCGAGCCTGGCACACCGGGCATGCAGACCTCGAAGCCGTTGCAGAAGGTGCCATCGTCGCAGTCGGCCGGGCCATCACAGAGCTCGGAGCTCGAGCCGCCGGAGTCGTCGCCACAGGCGAGGGAGAGAACGAGTGCGGCGAGGGCGAAGCGGGGAACCATCGCCGCCACTCTACATGGCCGTCACCGTGCGTCAGCAGTCGAAGTCGTCGGCGTCGGTCTGCCCGTCGTCGTCGTTGTCGAGGCCGTCGCTGCAGTTGGTCTCGCGGCTGCCCTGGACCCCGAGATCGGTCTGGCAATCGAGGTGACAGGCGGGGAAGAAGGGCTCCGGCTCGAAGACGCAGAGGTTCAGGCAGTCGAGGACCGACTCGCTGATCGTGCCGCAGTCGGTCTGACCGGCGCAGTCGCCATCGTCGCAGTCGGTGGCGCCGTCCATGTCGTCGTCGATGGCGTTGGTGCAGACCTCCGCGGCGACCGGCTGACACGCCGCGTGGGCCGAGCAATCGGAGTCGAAGCAGTCCGTGTCGCCGTCACCGTCGTCGTCGGTCCGATTGGTGCAGTCTTCTGGCACGAACGCGTCGGGCCGGAAGGCGTCCGGTCGGAAGCCATCGGGGCGAAAGGCGTCTCGGGGCGCGCCGTCGGATGGTGGCGGACCCATGTCCCGCAGGCCCTGGTCGAAACCGCCACCGTCGGGCGCGAACGCGTCGGGCTCTTCGGGTCCGCCGTCGAGGGCGACCACGAAACCCAGATCGCCACAGCCGATCATGGCGCACGCGATCGAGAGGAGGACCCGGTTCACGACGCGCATTGGAGCACGATCGAGGCCGGTCGCCCACTCGTGGGTCTGGGCGGCGTCTGTGGTATTCCTCCGGGGTGCCCGTCGGCGAGCATCTGAGCGGCAGCCCTGCGGCGCGAGCGATCGGCTCGCTCGCGTTGAGCGTCGTCCGGAACGACAACCCGATGCTCGCGCTCCGAGCGGCGCAGTGGCGGACCGCCCTCGACCGGGTCGCGCTCGAGGTGCCCTTCTGGGCCGTGCACGACCTCGGCATGTTGATGGTCGTCGACCCCACGAGCATCCCGGTGGGGCCGCGGCCCTTCCTGGCGCAGCTCGGTCTGAGCGGACCCGCCGGCGAGGCGCTGCAGCTCTACACGGAGACGCTGCAGGAGATCGCCGACAGCGAGGTGCTCGAGAAGGCGCGGCAGTGGCGGCTCGGCGACGACCTCATCAGCGTCGTCCTGCTCAAGGTGCTGGGGCCGATGTTCGAGCGCTACCGAGGTCAGGCCGGAGCCGCCGGCTCGCCCGCGGTGCTGCCGCTGGACCCGGAGGTCTACCGGGATCTCGAGCCGCAGCTGCCGGCGCTCTTCAAGAGCGTCGACCGGACCGACGACCTCGGCTTCCTGCAGCACCTCACCCGTGAGCGGTTGCGGCTGATCACCACCGTCGAGCAGATCGACCTCGACACGCTCAAGCTGCTCGGGATGTTCGGGGCCGAGGCCTCGGCGGCTGGCGCCCTCGAGATGCTCGACCTGCTGAACGTCTTCGAGTCGCCGGAAGCGAACGACGTGGTGAACTTCTCCCTCGACCTGCTGCCGAGCGTGCTCGAGACGAAGCGCGCCAGCGGCCAGCAGTCGTTCGCCGTCGATGGCTACTCCGGCGTCGAGCGCCGCGGGACGATCGACTCGCTCGTGCTCAGCGAGCTCGCCTTCGACCCCGAGCTCTTCGACCGTCGCTACGCGGAGAACGAGGTCTTCTACTACGCGCGGGAGAAGCAGCACGAGGAAGACCGCCGCCTGCACTACCTGCTGGTGGACGCGAGCGCGTCGATGCGTGGCCAGCGGAGCACCTTCGCGCGCGGGCTCGCGCTGACCCTCATCAAGAAGCTGATGCTCCAGGGCGAAGACGTGTACCTGCGCTTCTTCGACTCGCGGCTCTACGAGGTGCAGCACGCCCGCCCCGGTCGGAGCGACACCGGCGGGATCAGCGTGCCCTATGTGCTCTGCTTCAAGGGCGAGCGCGGCCGCAACTACGCGAAGGTCTTCGGCATGCTCGTCAGCGAGCTGCAGCGGCTGCAGCGCCGGGAGCGGCGGACGCCCATCGTCTACGTGCTGACCCACGCCCAGTGCCACGTGCCCCTCGACACCGTGGAGCGACTGCGGTCCGTGGCGCGCCTCTACGGCGTCTTCATGCTGCCGAGCACCGGCGAGCTCGACCTCGAGTACCTGCACCGGCTGCACACCGTGCAGGTCGTCGACAACAAAGCCCTCGGCCACAAGGACCACCGCGCCGCGCGCGCGCTCGAGATCGTCGAGGACGCCGCCAAGGAAGAGAAGAAGGCACGCCCTGCGGAGCCCGACGAAGACGAGGGCGAGCGGCGCAGTCTGCCGCCCCGCGAGTTCCTCTGACGGGTCTCAGCACTCGCCGTCGCGGCTGGGCTCCCGGTTGCAGGACGAGGGGTCGGGCGGATCGCTCTGCAGGCACTGCTCCATGCAGCTCATCCCGCAGCCGCTGATGCAGCGGGTGAAGCGGCCCACACACTGGTCCACCGCGGCGGCGCTCGGGCAATCGTAGAACTGGCCGTTCACGCAGCAGTGGGCGCTGCTGCCGCCCTCGTTTCCGCCGGGTTGGCCGGGGTCGGGCTCGTCGTTGCCGACGGCGTTGGCGCGCGACCGGCTCTGGTTGTCGGCCATGAACGCCGCGAGCTCCGCCCGTCGCTGCTCGCGCTCCGCAGCGCGCTGTCGGTCGCGCTCTTCTTCCTCGGCCGCTTCTCGCCGCTCGCGCTCCGCGCGGAGCTCGGCTTCGCGCTGCCGCTCGGCGAGGATCTCGACCGCCACGCCGCGGGCCTCGTCCATGAGCTCCCGCCCCAGCGCCTCGCCCTGGGCGAAGGCCGCGTCGAGCTGGTCCTGGGGAGCCTCGTCCTCGCCGAGGGTCACGACCATCACGATACCGTTTCGTTTGACCTGGTAGGTGATCCACCCGCGCGACTCGGGATCGAAGACGAACTTCGCGACGCGGTCTTCCTGAGTGCGCACCTCGTAGCCGCGAGCCTGCGCGACCCGGACGAGGGCCTCGATGTAGGGACCGGCCTCTTCGGCGGGTCGCTCCTCGACCAGGTGACTGCGGCTGACTCCGCAGCCGTGGACGAGCAGGAGACAGAGGAGGGTGGCGCGAGCCAGGCGGGCGATTCGGTGGAGCATCGACCGAACGGTGCGCCGGCCGAACGAGCCGCGCTCCCCGATGAAATGCGATGTAATGCGGCCTAATTCGGGGGGCGATGGGCGTCGACCAGCTCCACGCGCACGGCCGGGCGGATGCGGACCCCCTCGGGCAGGCGCTCGATCACCGCGTCCAGTCCGAGCTTCCGGAGGCGGGTCAGCGCCACCCGGGCTCGGTTCCGGGCCGCGCCCACGTCGATGGTCTCGCCGGGCCAGCCGTGCTCGAAGAGCTCGTCGGTCGTGAGGGTCGCCGCGCCGGCTCGGTGGAGCTCCACCAACGCCCAGAGGAGCCGCTGGAGCACCGGTCGCCGAGTCATCGAGAGGGCATCCGCGCTCGCGACGCGAACCCAGAGAGCTTCGGGCCCCACCTGCATCGAGGGACCCGCGCCCGCCTCCGCCGCCTCGGCGACGAGACGGAGCACGGCCGCCACGGTTGGAAGGAGCGTCGGGCGAATGGCGGGCCTCGCCGCCAGCGCGCGACCGTCGAGGAGCGCATGGCCACGGTCGAGCACTCCGGCGAAAGGCCCGCGCGGGTCGCGGTCGGCGATCCGGGATCCGGCCTCCGCCAAGGCCTGCCGCGCGCGTTCCGGAGCGCCGGCGTGTGCGGCCGCGACCGCGAGGCCCAGGTGCACCACCGCGGCCGACGCCTCGTGACCGCTCTCGACCGGAAGCTGGTTCAGCGTCTCGAAGTCCACCATCGCCTGCGCCCACTGCTCACGACGGAGCCGCAGACTCGCGCGGGCGACGATGGAGAGGCGGCGGATGCTCTCGTCGATGGCCGCGCTCTCTTCGATCGCGAGGACTTCGGCCTCTGCCCGCTCGAAGTCCGACCGGCCGGTGTGGGCGAGAGCCTCGATGAGGCGAACGTAGGACCGGAGCTGAGGGTTGGCGGCGCTGAGTCGGGCCGCCCCTCGCGCCTCTCTCAGTCCGTCGTCGGCGCGGCCGGCGTCGACCAGGAGGTCGGCGAGCCGCACGCGAGTCCAGGCGAGGGACGCATCCGGCGCGTCGACCTCACCGAGGATGCGGCTGGCCTCACGAAGCTGCGCTTCGAGCCATGGCACCTCGGCCCGGTGGCGCTCCGCGAGCGCTCCGAGCGCGAGCACCCACGCCCTCCACTTCGGCTCGGAGAGCTCCGAGAGGAGCGCGCGCATCGCGTCGACCGTGCTCTTCGCTTCTCTCGCTTGGCCGAGCGCGAGATGCGCATGGGCTTGCCTCATCAGCGCACCGAAGCGGAGCTCCGGCTTGCCGCTGTCCTCGGCCAGGCGCACCGCGCGCTCGAGCCACTCGCCAGCGTCGTCCGAGCGCTCCCAGCTGCGAAGGGTGCCGACGAGCTCGGCGATCGACGACGCGCCCGCCGGACCGAGCGCGTGTAGGGTCTCGGTCCGGGTCACGCGCTCGACCAGCGCGTCGAGCGCCGGGAGACGAATGCCGGCCAAGAAGAAGGCCCTGGCGACGATGGCCACGCGAGCGAGCCGCTTCGGTTCGGCGTCGGGGTCCTCGCGAACCCGAGCGCAGGCGTGCAGGAGGTCGGGCGACTCGAGCAGCAGCCGACGGCGACTCGAGACGTCGGTGAAGGCGTTCTGGAGACACTCGTCGGCGAAGCCCTCGAGAAAGTGCGCCTCGTGCCGCTCCCGGAGCGCGACGTCGTCCGCGCGGCGAGCGGAGGCGGCGTGGCGGACCAGGTCGTGGAGGCGAAAGCGTCGCTCCGCACCCCGGTCGACCTGCACCAGCGCGCGGTCCACGAGCTCGTGCACCAACGCGAGCACCGAGCGCCCTCTGGGAAGCGTGATGACGGCCTCCGCCGCCGCGAGCGAGAACGCCGTCTGGAAGATGGTTGCCTGCCCGAGCCCCTGGCGCACCCACTCGGGGCTCTCTTCCAGGGTGGTGTCGAGCACCCGCTGCAGGCTCGCTTGGCGATGCTCTGGCTCGCGCTTCGGATCCTCGAGCGCGACCACGTCACCCAGCCGAGCGAGCGTCTCTGCGGGCCCGAGGAGAGCCGCGGTGCGAGCGCAGAGCTCGAGCCCCAGCGGGAGGCCTCCGAGGGCTCGGGCGAGGTCCACCACCGCGTCGAGCTCGGGCTCGCCCGCTCCGAGACGGGCCATTCGCTCGAGCAGCATCGCCACGGCGGGCGAGCGTTCCGCGTCGTCGCCGGCTTCCGGCAGCTCGAGGGGCTCCAAGCGGAGGACGCGCTCGCCTTCGACACGGAGGGGCCAGCGGCTGGTCGCGACGACCCGCATCGACTCGAGAGAAGCGCACCACTCGCCGAGCTGGAGCATTTCGTCGGCGCTCAGGACCTCGGCGCCGTCGAGGATCAGCAGGGTGGGCGGAGCATCGGCGAGCGCCACGCCGAGGCTCTCGAGCGTCGCCTCCGAGACCCGCGCTCCGAGGGCGGACGCGAGGGCGAGGGGGAGGCTGGCGGCGCCGGTGTGATCGAGCCGGCAGAGGGTGTGGTCGGCCGACGGATGCCGCTCGAGCCAGTCGAGCACGAGGGCGCTCTTGCCCACGCCGCCGAGCCCGACGACGCTCACCCATCGAAGGGCCGGGTCGGCGATGGCTGCGTCGAGCTCGGCGCGCGCCCGTGTCCGCCCGAAGAGGCGCGGCGTCTCCACTTACTCGACGAAGATCGGGTTGCTGTAGGCCCAGGGGAGCTCACGGATGAGCTCGTCGGCCCGACGGTTCAGGTAGGGGCGCGTGTGCTCGGGGACCATGCGCACCTCGAGGCGATAGGCGCCGGGCTCCGTCGGCGTGAACTCGAGATCGGCGTCGGTGGCGGACGCGACCTCGACCCCACCGCCGTCCTGGCTGTGGATCAGGTGGAGCGAGATCGTGGTCTCCGGGTCGACCGGGTGAGTGTCACCGATCACCGGGAGCGGCGCGTGAATCGTGGCCCCGAGCGGCGCGGTCTCACCCATGTCGTAGCTCTCGGCGCCGCTCGTGGCGACGAAGTCGAGGCCGGTCGGGGTGCCGAGGAACTCGAAGACGGCGAAGACGCGGCCCTCGGCGAGCGCGGCTTCGTAGGCCTCCGGTGTGCGCTCGTCGACGAGGAGATGATTGGTGATCCAGCTCATCATCCGGCGGTAGGAGTCGGCTCGCTCGCCGTCGGTGAGGAGCTGCGGGAAGGCGTTCTCGTGTGCGTCGCAGCCCCCGGTACCGACGACGTGCGTGCCCTCGGCGAGCAACGTGTCCCAACGCTCGAGGGCGACACGATTCGGATCGAGGAAGGTCATGACCGCCAGGTCGGGCGCGAGTCGGAGCCCCGCGCGGGTGAAGTCGAGGAGGCGGCCGAGGTAGGGCGCCGGCTCGAGACCGAGGGACTCCGAGCGAATGGTCGGATCGACGTTGGCGTGGAGGTTGTAGAGCTCCAGGCCGTCGGGCTGCACCCGGCGCAGCCAGTCGAGATCCTTCTCCTCCGTGTGCGCGGCCCAGACGAGACCGCCCGCGTCGCGGAGACCGGCGATCACTTCCGGGGTCGAGCCCTCGTAGACGTCCTCGAGGTCCATCAGGTCGGTGGACTCGGTCGGGTGCCGGTCGAGCGCGAGCGGCATGAGCTCGTTCTCGCTGCCGAGGGTGAGCAAGACCTGGTGACCGCTCGGGCAGGTGAGACGGCTGGCGACGGTGTCGCCCGTCTCGTTCATGACGGGCGCCGCTCCGAAGGGCTCGCCGATCCACAGACCCTCTTCGAAGGGCACCTCGTGCACGTGCGGAACGTGGTCGGTCAGGAAGAGCACGTCCATGTTCAGCGCGCAGGCGGCGGCGCGGAAGTGCTCGAGGCAGGTCGGGTCGGCCAGCTCGCCATCGACCCAGCCTTCGCCGTCGCAGGCGTCATGGGAGAGGGGCGAGTGGATGTGGACGATGGAACGGGCGATCGCGCGACCGCGTCGGTCGCCGAGGGTGTCGGTCTCGGCGAGCTCGCCGGGCCACTCGGGTGGTGGGCCGAGATCGATGGCGGCGTCGAGGCCGGCGTCGGTGGGCTCGCTGGTGTCGTCGTCACCACAGGCGGCGAGGAGGAGAGTGGCGAGCGCCCCCAGGATGAGACGGGTGCGCATTGAACTCAGTTTAAGGCAGGAGGCCCCTGGAAAATAGGGGTGCCGGGAGGGGGGGAGTGTCCCCCTTCCAAATGGTGGCAGCTGGTGGGGGCGGGGGCCCTTTCAGCTGGGTCAGGGGACGAGGCAGAAGGCGCGGCTGATGATGTCTTCGCCGCCGCGGCGGTCGCGCATGACCACGACGAGCTTCACGCTGCGGCCCTCGTCGGGGAGCGGGTCGTCGTCGTCGGCCTCCGCGAGGAACTCGACGGTAGGCTCGGGCGTTCCCTCGTCGATGAAGGTGAAGCGCCGGTTCAGCGTGCCCTCGGTGACGAAGAGGCTGTTCTGCAGCTCCTCGACGGTCTCCTCTTCGAGCACCGGATCGATGTAGGTCTCTCGCTGGTCCGGCACCGGCGTGATGGTGATCTCGGCTTCCTCGTCGAGGCTCACCACCGGCAGAGTGCCACCGACGCAGGGCTGACGGGCCTCGTCGACGGTCTCCGTCATCTCCTCGCCGCGGAGCGAGAGCGACATGAAGCGCGGCCGCAGGTTGCGGAGCTCGGGGCGCTGCTCGACGGTGACGGTGCCCGACACGATCTCACCCGTCCCCTCGTCGCCGCGACAGGGGCGCAGGTCCTCGATCGTGCTGGTCGGGTCGAGGTTCGTCTCCACGATGCCGCCCATGCAGATCGAACCGAGCAGGACGAGCTGGTCCGCCTCGTAGTCGGCAGGCACCTCGATCTCGAGGTCGGGCGGGCCGTCGACCGGCGTGGTCTGCGAGAAGATCTCGAAGGGCGCCTCGCCGCAGACCGGAACACCGAACGCCTGGTCCGAGGGAGCACACGCGAGGATCAGCCAGGTGTGCGGCTCCACGACGCCGGGCGCGATCGTCTGCCACTGCACGCGCACGGTCTCGCCGGGGCGCGGGGTGGTGCGCTCGGGCTCACCGACCACCGTGCGGATGGCGCCGACGACCCGCTGGCGGGTCAGCAGATAGCCCGGGTCCGGGCTCTCGCCGCAGGCCGCGAGAGCCGCGAGCACGAAGACCCCCAGCAGCGCTCGACTCGTCGACTTCACAGCTCACCTCGAATGCCGAGCGCGGGGATGATGGGAAGGCCCGTCAGCCGCGTCGACTGGCGATAGTCGTTGCTGTAGATGAGCCCCTCCTGGTTCTGCTGGTTGTAGACGTTCCGGATGTCCAGGAAGAGGGCGAGCATCCAGGAGCTGAACTTCCACTTCTTCTCCACCCGCAGATCGAGCCGGTGGTAGAGCGGGTTCCGCACGCTGTTGTTCGCGCCGTAGACCGGCAGGTAGGTGTCGCGGTCCTCGTTGTAGATGCCGGTGACGATCGGCGTGTAGGGGTTGCCGCTGATGATCCGGATGGCCGCGCCGACCTCCCAGTTCTTCGGCAGGCGGTAGCTCGCCGCGAGCGTGAAGATGTGGGTCTGGTCGAAGTCGAAGAGGCGCCAGTCCTCGTCCGAGCTCGGGTCGTCCCGGCGCTCGCTGCGCATCAGCGTGTAGCTGAGCTGCAAGAAGAGCGGGATCTCGCGGCGCATCTGATGGCGGAAGCTGACCTCCATGCCGTAGATGCGGCCGATGCCGTCGTTGATGAAGCGCGGCGGCACGCCGTTCTCGGTGCCGACGACGCGGTCCCAGAGGTACTTGTAGAACCCCTCGACGCCCGCCTCGATGCCGAGGGCGTCGTTCTCGTATTCGACGCCGAGCCCGGTGTGAACCGAGTGGATCCAGTCGAGGTTCGGGTTGCCGATGACCTCTGCGGACTCCTGGAACTCCGGCGGCTGGCTGTAGAGGCCGAGGCCCGTCTTCAGCTTGAAGCCACCACCGACGTCGAGGAAGCCGCTGAAGCGCGGGTCCACGTTCCAGCGATCGATGGTCGAGTCGTAGTCGGTCCGCAGACCGATCACGAGCCGCGTGGGCGCGAGGTCGAAAGCGCTCTCGAGGTAGATGCCCGGCCGCGTCGCGACCCCATCGAAAGAGAGCGGCTCGAGGGTGTCGTCGAGCTCGGTCTGACAGTTGCCACCCTCGCCCTGACAAGGCGCCGGACCGGTGTAGTCGAGGGTGAAGGGCGAGACATAAGCGTCGAGACCGGCGATGAGTCGAACGCTGCTGGTCGGCCGCGTCGTGTACTCCATCCGCGTGTAGACCTGCTGGGAGAGCAGGTCGAACTCGATGAGGTCACCGAGGCCGAAGTTCAGCCGCACCGGTCCGTACTGCAGATCGATGTCGACGTCGCTGCGCGAGTCGATCTGGCGGTTCCAGTTCAGGTGGAAGAAGTTGAAGCGGGTGGTGAGGCTCACGTCGCCGCGCACGTCGGGGTCGTCGCCGATGGAGTCACCCGCGAAGATCTCGAAGCGATCGCTCGATCCGTACGCGAGCATCTTCACCTTGTCGCGGTCGGTCGGGCGCCAGGTCACGAACGCCTGCCAGTCGTAGTAGACGGGCAGCTGCGAGACACCGATCTCGAGGTCCTCGGGGATGACGTTGTTGAAGACGACGTCGATCATGCTGCGACGGATGCCGAAGGCGCCGCTCGCGTTCTCGCCGAGCGGGAACTCCGCGAGCAGACCCACGTCGATGACGCTCAGCTCCGCCACGCCGTGCAGACCGTCGCCGCGCGGGTCGCGCGTCTCGACCTCGAGCACGCCGCCCATCTTGCGGCCGTAGCGGACCGAGAAGTTGCCCGGGTAGAAGTCGACGCGCTCGAGGAGCCGCGACTGGATGAAGCTCGTCAGACCGCCGAAGTGGTAGAGAAGCGGGATCGGGATGCCCTCGAGAAAGGCCTGGCTGTCGCCGGGCGCCGCACCGCGAACGATGAGCGCGCCGCTGCCGAAGGCCGGACGAGCGACGCCGGGGAGGATCTCGACCGCCCGGAGCGCGTCGCCGCGAGTGCCCGGGATCGACGTGAGCTGCTCGCGACCGATCGACCGACGGGTGACCTCGCGCGGCGGTGCCTCGACCACGGCGGTCGCACCGAAGCTGAGCTCGTCGTCCGGCACCTGCTCGGCTTCGGAGCGCAGGCGGTAGACCACCTCCGTGACCTCGCCCGCGCCAACGGTCTCGGTCTGCGTCTGATCGCCGTACTCGGCACCCAGGATCCGAACCTGGTACTCACCGGGAGGGAGCTCGTCCATCCGGAACGAGCCGTCTTCCGCGGCCACGGTGCGACGAGCGATCGACTGGTCCGCGTTGGTGAGCACGACCTCGGCGCCCGCCACCGGCTCGTCGTCCTCGACGGTGAGCACGCGACCCTCGAGCCGACCGGGTCGCTCCTCTTCTTCTTCCGGCGGGAGCTCCTCTTCGGGCTCCGGCTCGTCGAGGGTGAACTCGTAGCGGTAGCGGATGCGTACCGGCGTCGGCGTCCCGTCCACGGTCGCCGGGCTGAAGCGGAAACGGCGGACGGCCTCGAGCGCCGCCTCGTCGAAGCCGTTGCCTTTGGGCTCGACCACGCTGGCGTCGGTGACCGAGCCGTCCACCGCGATCGTGATCTGCAGCTCGACCGTCGCCTCGAGCTGCGCTTCCTGCGCCGCCGGTGGATAGGTCGCCTCGACGAACTCCTCGAGGCGCGGCGGCACCACGACGGGCTGCCGCTCTTCCTCTTCGGCGTCGGACTGCGCCGCGGCGGGAGAGGGAAGAAGCACGCTCGCGAGCGCGAGCAAGACGGAAAGGACGAGGGCCGAGTCCCGCATCGGGCGCCAGCATAGGGTCAACCCCGCTGACGCGCCCGTGGAAACTCGGCCCTCTCGAGAATGCGAGCACCCGGTCCGATGCAGTCACCGAACCGGGGCCCTCGCCTCAGGTCACGGGGACGGTTCGACGCAGGTGCCGCCACCGCCGCCGAACTGACACACGTAGGGCAGCGCGCACTCGTTGCCACCGCAGCAGCTCTCGCCGAGACCACCGCAGCTGACGCAGACGCCGCCGCCGCAGACGGCGAAGGGCGCGCTGCAACCGATCCCGGAACCACAGCACGGGCCACCGACGCGACCGCACGCGCCGTCCTGACAGGCGCCCGCGACGCAGCTGCCCTCGCCGGCGCCGCAGCTGTCGGTCTCACCGACGCACTCGCCGTCGACGCAGCAGCCACCGCCGTTGCAGGCCTGGCCCTCGCAACACGCCTCGCCGGGGTCGCCGCAGGCGAGACAGTTGCCACCGCCGAAGCCACCCGTGCAGATGGAGCCCGCCTCGGTGCAGAAGCGGCCGAAGGGGCTGTTGCAGCAGCCGTCACCGATCGTGCCGCAGTCGGTGCCACCGGCGGTCGCGCACTCGCTGTCCATGCAGGTGAAGGTGCCACCACCGGGACCACCGGCGGAGAAGCACTCCTCGCCAGCGCCGGCGCAGGTCCCGTTGATGCAGCAGCCGCCCGCGTTGCAGGTCTGGTCACCACAGCAGGGCTGTCCGTCGCCGCCACAGGCGGAGACCATGCCGTTGCTGCAGACCTCGCCGCTCGTCGAGACCGCGTAGCCGCTGGCCACACAGGTGCTGCCGTCACAGCAGCCGCCGCCCTCGCAGGTGTCGCCCGGGCAGCAGGCTTCGCCCGCGAAGCCGCAGACCTCGCAGCTGCCGCTGGCACCGCACGCGCCGAACCCGCAGTCGCTACCGGTCGCGACGCACGCGTCCGTCGAAGGGTCGCAGCAGCCATCGGTGCAGGTATCGCCCGCGCAGCAGGCCTCGCCCGGTCCACCGCAGGTCACGCAGACGTCGCCGCCGCCACAGGCGAAGCCCGCGTCGCAGCTGTCACCGGCGCAACACACCTCGCCGGCGCCACCACACGCGGCGCAGACGCCCGCCGGACCGCAGCCGAGGCCGCCGTCGCAGGAGTCGCCGCCGCAGCAGGGCTGACCCGCGCCGCCGCAGGCCACGCAGCTCCCGCCCGCGCCACACGTCACGCCACCCGCGGTGCAGGTGTTGCCGGGGCAGCAAGGCTCACCGGGGCCACCACAGCCGCCGCAGCTTCCGCTGCCGCACGTCGTGCCGGGCACGCAGTCGTCGCCGTCGGCGACGCAGTCACCACCGACGCAGCAGCCGCCGCCGTCGCAGGTGCCGCGATCGCAGCAGGCCTCGCCAGCGCCGCCACACGAAACGCAGGTGTCGCCATCGCAGGTGTTGCCGCTGTCGCAGACGTCACCGGCGCAGCAGGTCTGGCCGCCGGCGCCGCAGGCGATGCAGTTGCCGCCGGAGCAGACGCCCGTGTCGCAGAGGCCGCCGTCGCAGCACTCGTTGCCGACCGTGCCGCAGGTCGGCTCGGGCTCGCAGGTGCCATCCACGCAGATGCCGGAGCTGCAGACGTCACCGTCGCAGCAGCTGAGGCCCACGGTGCCGCAGTCGGGCGTCTCGGTCTCACAGGTGCCACCGGCGGTGCACACGAGGTCCCCGGTACAGGTGTCGCCATCGCAGCAGGGATCGCCCTCGTCGCCGCAGGCGGGGGTGCCGGGCTCGCAGACGCCCGAGGCGTTGCAAACCGCGGTGCCGGTGCACTCGTCGCCATCTTCACAGCACGGCTCACCGACGAAGCCGCAGGAGGTCGGATCGATGCAGGTCCCACCCTCGCAGCTCAGGCCGGCCTCACAGAGGTCGCCGTCACAGCAATCGGTCCCGCGTTCGCCGCAGGTGGGAGTCACGGCGGCGTCGGCGTCGTCGCCTCCGTCCGAGTCCACCACCGTGGACTCACCGCAACCAAAGGCCATCGCGGCCAAGAAAGGAAGCAACCAAACTACGCGTCGCATGTAACCAACCTCCGTGTTCCGCGGCCGAAGGTGCCAAAGCGCGCCACCGCGATCTACGACGCTTCGCACACAGTTGGTGCGCCAAAGGCACGACCGCCGCGGGATTCGTGCAGCGTGGGTGCAATCCATCAACGGTGGTGGAGGCAGCCCGCCCCCATGCTACGACCGCGCTCGTGAGCATGCGCGCCGAGCTGTTGGATTGGTACGACGCGCATGGCCGCTCGCTGCCCTGGCGCGAGACCTCCGATCCCTATGCGATCTGGGTGAGCGAGGTCATGTGTCAGCAGACCCGTGTCGACACGGCCATCCCCTACTACCACCGCTTCCTCGAGCGCTTTCCCACGGCCCAGGCGCTGGCCGACGCCAGCGAGGACGACGTGCTCGCGGCGTGGAGCGGGCTCGGCTACTACCGGCGCGCGCGCATGCTCCATGCCGGCGTGAAGGAGATGGTCGCCAGCTATGGCGGCGAGCTCCCGCGCGATCCGGCCGCCCGACTCGCACTCCCGGGCGTCGGCCGATACACGGCGGGCGCCCTCGGTTCGATCGCGTTCGGGTTGCCGGAACCGATCGTCGACGGGAACGTCGCGCGCGTCCTGAGCCGGGTGTTCCGCATCGAGACGATGCTTGGGAAGGCCGCCACCGAGAAGGCGCTCTGGGCGCACGCCGAGGAGCTCGTCCAGGGACCGCGGCCCGGCGACTTCAACCAGGCGCTCATGGAGCTCGGCGCGCTCGTCTGCACGCCCAAATCCCCGAGCTGCGGCGCCTGTCCGTGGGCCGAGCGATGCGAGGCTCGCGAAGCGGGCATCCAGGAGACGCTACCGGTCCCGCGCAAGAAGAAGAAGCCGACCGAGGTCAGCCTCACGGCCGTGGTCGCGACCCGTGGACGCGGCGCCGCGCGCGAGGTCTTCCTCACCAAGCGCGAAGAAGGCGAGCTATTCGCCGGGCTCTGGATGGTGCCGATGGTCGAGTCGCCGCCCACCCAGCTGGAGCTCGGCGAGCGCGGAGCGAGCAGCGGCGGAGACGAAGCACTTCGCTGTCTCCACGAACATGGACTCCGGGCGACGATCGGCGATCGCTGTGGCTCGGTCATCCACGTCCTCAGCCACCGCCGCTACAGCGTGCAGGTCTACCGCGCGACCGCCGCGAAGGCCGCCGCGAAGAGCGCGGTGACTCGCCATCGAATCGACGCCCTGGCAGAGCTGGGGGTCGCCCGCCTCACCGAGAAGATCGTCGACGCCGCCCTACCTGGCGAACGCTGACTCACTCGAAGAGCGACGATCCCATCAGCGCGCCGCCGGCGAAGTACGCGCCGGTCTCGGACGCCGGCAAGATGTCGTGGGTGGACGGGTGCTCGTACTCGACGAGCTCCGTCTCGAGCACCTCGAGCTCGCCGAGCAGGTCGCCGGGCTCCAGCTCGCCCACGGAGCCGCCATCGGCCAGCGGGTGACCCGGGCTCAGGAAGAGCTCGTCACCGCCGTCGAGGCGGATGCGGACGACGACGTGTTCGTCGACCTCGGTCTGCGCGACCCGCGCGATGGGGACCGCGACGACCGCCCCATCTTCGATGGAGAAGACGAGGTCACCGGGCACCAGCGTTCCGATCGCGCGATCACCATCGGGCGTGGCGATCGGGGTGTCGGGCGATGCGCAGATCGCCCCCCAGGCACAGGCGAACTCGGTCGGAGTGCAGATGCCGGTCGCGCCGGGGTTCATCATGTCCCGGTTGCAGCGCGGCCGCTCCGCGTTCGTGCAGTCGTCGTCCGTCATGCAGGTGCTGGTGCACAGGCAGTTGGAACGCGGCCCGCCCGCGGGGCAACACTCACAGCTCACGCCGCGCTCGGAGCAGAACCCGCTCGGGTTCATCTCGCTGCAGACCGGACCCATGTCGCCCTCGGGGCCGCCGTCGTCCAGCGAGCCGCCGTCTTCGGCCGGGCCGCCATCGTCGCCGCCACCAGCGTCGCTCTCGCCGCTACCGGAGTCAGCGACCGCCATGTCGGATCCCGGACCGTCGGCCGATCCGTCGTCGTCCCCGCACGCGATCAGGAGTCCCGAGAAGAGAATGACCCAGCGCATCACCACCACCTCCGAGAGGGATCGTAGCCCTCGGAGCGGTGGCGCGGCCAATCCGCGCTCAATCGTCGTCGTCGTCGTCGTCGTCGTCGTCGTCGTCGAGCGGCAACGTGATCCGGAAGAGCGACCCCTTGCCGACCTCGCTCTGCAGCGCCAACTCGCCGCCGACGCGCTCGATCATGTTGCGCGCGATCGAGAGGCCGAGGCCGGTGCCGGCCTCCTGGGGGGAGCGGCCGCCTTCCACCCGGAAGAAGCGCTCGAAGATCCGGTCGCGGGACTCTCGCGGGATCCCGGGGCCCTGGTCCTCGACCTCGATCACGACCTGCTCTTCCGAGCTCTTCAACCGAACGGTGACCTTCGTCTTGCGCGGCGAGTACTTGATCGCGTTGCCGATGAGGTTGATGAGCGCGTGGTCCAGCGCTCGCGGGCTGATGTCGATGACCACCTTCTCGTCGGGGATCTCGAAGACGACGTCGATCTCCTTCGCGTGCGCCGCTCCCTCGAGGCTGTTCGCGCTGTCCCGGCAGATGGCGCGCACGTCGGTGGTCACCGTGTCGAAGCTGTGCTGCAGAGACTCCGCCTGAGCGAGGGTAGTGAGGTCCTCGGCCAGCCGCTGCAGTCGCAGCGAGTGGCGATAGATCGCGTCCAGGAAGCGAACGGCCACTTCGGGGTCGTTGATGGCGCCGTCCCGAAGGGTCTCGGCGAACCCACGGATGGCGGTGAGCGGCGTGCGGATCTCGTGGCTGGCGTTGGCCACGAAGTCCCGACGGATCCGGTCGGCCGCGCGGAGGCGCGTCACGTCGTGCAGCACGGTCACCACCCCACTGCCGCCGGGGAGCGGCGACACCTGGGCCTGGAACGAGTAGGTGCGCTCGCCGATCGTGCTCTCGAGCTCGACCTGAGCGGCCACGCCCTTCTTCCGTGCGCGGCGGATCGCTCGACGGAGCACCTTGTTCTTGATGACGTTCTTGGCCCGCCGCCCGACGGCTTCCTTGGGGAGGAGCTTGTCGAGCGCCTCGTTGGTGAGCGTCACTCGCCCTTTGCCGTCGGTCACGTAGACCGCCTCGACCATCGAATCGAGGATGGTCCTCAGGCGCGCCTCCTCCTCGGAGACCTTCTTCTTTTCCTTGTCGCCCACGTCTGCGCGGTCTTCTGGCTCGAGCCTACTCTACGATGGTGTGAGTCTCAGGATCGCGCGTTCGGTACGTCTCGTCGATGTGATCCATCAACTCGAGCATGAACGTCTCCATCTGAGCGCCGCCCGGGTTCGACTCCGGGGAGTCGGCGAAGAAGGTTCCTCGCACGCACTCGTCGCCGCGGCACTGACCGTCCGGGAAGACGAAGATCATCTTCTGCAGCCGCTGCGCCTCGGGAATGGAGCCGGTGGTCATGAAGCTCCAGATCAACACGCCGGTCGGGAGCAGGTCCTCCGGCGTCATGCCATAGCCGTGGAGCAGGTAGACCACCGGGTAGGTCGTGTCCTGGTACTCGTCCTGGAAGTAGCCGGGCGGGAGCACGACCGAGACCGGGCCCGTGCGCCCCCGAGACGAGGTGAAGTCGAAGGTGAACTGGTTGATGTCGTCGCACTGAGCGTTGATCTCGGTGCAGATGCGGTCCGCGACCCGGCTGCGGTCGCCGTCGGGCCAGCGCTGGCCCATCCAGGCCATCACGCTGAGCATGCGGGTGACCGTCTGATTGATGGTCCCGACGTGGGCCCCGTCGCCCATCTCGAGCTGGCGCGCGGTCGCGTCGATGTCGCCGTAGCGGAGCTGGACGTACTGACCGATCTCGCTCCAGTCGACCTCGCGGTAGCTGAACTCGAGCTCGTCGAGCGAAGCGTCCTGAAGCGCGGCGTGGTTGTTGTAGAGCTGGAGGGGGAAGCCGCGGGCGACGAACGCTCCCGCGAGCTGGTCCTGGTTCGCGCCGAAGTTGAAGAGGTCGCGCACGCCGCCGTCGCCGAAGAAGTCGAGGTCGCGGAGCACCTCGATGTCTTCCTCGAGCACGAAGCTCCGCGGGTTGTTGTCGAGCATCTGGCGCATGCCTCGCGCCATCGTCCAGCAGCCGTCGCCTTCGCCGGAGTCGTAGCCGCCGTCGCCGAGCTGCGGCGTGCCGGGCACACCGTCCAGGCCATCGTCGCTGAAGAGCTCACCGACGCCGGCCTCCGCGAAGGGGCTGTCGCACCCATCGACTGGCTCGCCCGTGTAGTCCCGCAGCCAGTTGTTCTCCGTGCCGCGCGGGTTGTACTGGAAGTCGTAGTCGTCGCCGGCCGGGTCCGGGTTCGTGACGGGGTCGTAGCCTTCCTCGTCTTCGTTGCAGACCTGGTCGAGACCGCAGTCCTCGAAGGGTTCGCGGCCCTGACGGATCACCGGCTCGCCCGGATCGCGTACGCCATCGCCGTCGATGTCGACGGCCAGGGCCACCTCGATCGGCGCGTCGTTGCGTGCATCGGGCGACGAGTCCCAGACGCCGACGTCCCGCGCACCGCCCACGACGATCTCCGCGCCGTCGCAGAAGGTCATGACCGGGTACTGGCCCTCGGGGTTGTACTCGTCGTCATAGAAGCCCGTCGCGGGATCGGCGTCGCCGCCGTCGGCGTTGGCCGCGATGATCACCGGGTCGCTGCAGCGCTCGGCGCGCGGTCGCATCCGCTCGCTGTCGGGCACGCCGGGAGGTGTGATGTTCGGCTCGCTCGGGTCGAGGCTCCGCGTCGAGTTCGGGTTCTCGAACATCCGCGAGAGGTCCTGGAAGATCTGCATGTACTGCCGGCGGTCGAAGGTCCCGCCCTGCCCGCCGACGTCCTCGGGGAAGTACCAGTGCTCGTAGTCCTGATCGACCTCGTGGAGCCGCGGCGGCACGGGGGTTCGGTCGGAGCTCGAGCCCGCGGCGCACCCCTCCGGGTCGAGCTCGCGCTCGGCCTCGGTGCAGAAGCCGCCGAGGTGCCAAGTCCGGATGTAGTGGAGCATGTGGATCCAATCGACCGGCCCCCCGAGCGGACCGACGAAGTCGAAGCGCTCCGGGTTGTGGGTCCCGATCAGCGCCGATCCGCCCGAGCCCATCGAGACGCCGGTGATCGCCCGATAGGAGAAGCGACGCTCGCGGGTGGTGGGGATGCCCTCGCGATGCACGGCCTGGTAGGTACCGAGGCGGGGCACCCAGAAGGTCATCATGCCCTGCTCGCTCAGCAGGTCCGGGTTGGCCACCGGGACGATGCGGGGCTCGCCGACGTTGGTGCCGACGTAGGCGATCTCGACGTGCTTGCGCTTGGCGCCGCTCGGTAGGAGCGCGACCTCGGCGGGGATCGTGATCGGCACCTCGCGCCGAAGCCGCACGTGGCTCGGCCCGATGGTCACTGCCGGCCCGATGGCGACGTAGCCCTCTGGCACGATGTCGTCGGCGCACTCGATCGACACGTCGAAGGGATCGACGTGGTAGCGATTGTCGGCCGCGGCGCCCTCGGCGAGCGCGATGCCGACGGAGCTCCCGCTGACGCGAACCTCGCCGCCGGGCGCGAGCTCGCCGGCGCCGGTCCCCTCACAGGTGGGCACGGCGGAGTCGGCGACCCGAACGTCGAGCGTCGTCTCGAAACGCTGGCTGGTGACGCGGTCGGTGTACGCGGCCGTCAGGACCGTCTCGCCCACCGCCGCGCCGGTGATCTCGACCTCCACCTCGCTGGTGTCGGCGACGATCGTCACGGTCGCTGGAGCGGTCGCGATGGACGGGTCGGAGAAGCTCAGCTCGAGCGGGAGGTCCTCGCAGAAGTCTCGCTCGACGGAGACGCGCGTGGTCCGGGTCACGCCGACCCCGGTGGCGATGGGCGGACCGACCCAGGCGATCTCGGGCGGGTTGCAGAACACGGTCCGGTTCGCGTCGGCCATGCCCATGTCTTCGGGCGGGGAGTCATCGTCTCCGCAGGAAGCGACGAGCCCGCAGAGGATCAGGAGCCCCGAGAGTCGGCCAAGCATGGCGCGCAGCATAGACGAGCAGCGCTCACTTTGCCCTTTCGTCAGGGACCGGTACTCAGGAGCCATGAGCGCCGAGGCACGGGTGGAGCGACTGGCCGCCGAGCGGTCGTCGGAGGTCTTCGGTCGGAGCGTCGAGGGTCGACCGCTGCGTGCGTTCGCTTTCGGACCAGAAAACGCCGCGCGGGTCACGGTGGTGCTGGGCGGGATCCACGCGATGGAGTGGATCGGCGTGGACGCCGCGTGCGCGCTGGCCGAGCGACTCGCGGCGAGCCCGCCGAGCGATCGACGGATTTGGGTCGCGCCGCTGGTCAATCCCGACGGCGCGGCCTCGGTGGCCGCGGATCTCGCCGCGGGCCGTCGGCGCTTTCGGCGGGCGAACGCTCGGGGCGTGGACCTCAACCGGAACTGGCCCACCCATTGGACGGCTGCCCGCTTCGGGACCCGGCTCGTGCCTTTTCTCGGTCACTCCGGCAGCGGGCCGGCCAGCGAGCCGGAAGTCCGCTCGGTGCTCGAGGCCCTCGACGTGATGGTCGCGGCAGGCTCGACGATCGACCGCGCCCTCAGCCTGCACAGCTTCGGACGGATGATCCTCCACCCCTACGGCAGCGTCTGGCGTCGCCCCCATCGCTACGACGAGCACCGCCGGGCCGCCGAGGCGCTCCAATCTTCCATCGACGGGCTCCACTACCGGATCCGCCAGTCGTCGCGCTGGGTGCCCGGCGCGTTCGCCCCGGGGATGGAGCTCGACCACCTGCACGAGCGCTACGGCGCGCTCGCGCTCCTGGTGGAGCTGGGAAGCGGCGGGCTGCAGGTGCGTCAGCCAAGGACCTGGGTTCGTCCGACCCGCTGGTTCTACCCGCCCGACAGTGAGGAAGAGGTCGCGCGGGTGCTGCCCGCGCTCCTCGCGTTCACTGCTGCTGCATCTGAGCCATGAGCTGCATGCCCATCTGGAGCGCCGACGAGTAGTCGCCGGCCATCCGGAGCTTGCCGCCCATGAAGAGCATCTGGATGTTGGTCTCGCCGGTCTGCATCGCCTCGAGGTCCGAGTACGCGATGGTGGCGGTGAACTTCGGCTCGGCCGGGGGCTCCGGCGCGTTGAGGCCGATCTTGATGGTGACCTCGTCGAGGTCCGGCACGCCGGTCGCGATGACGTGGAACTCGAGGCTCGTGTCGCCCAGCGCGTCCTGAAGGCGCTTGCTGGCCGTCATGACGGCGCGCTTGGCAGCCTTGGACTCGTCCTCGAGCTCGCCGGCGGCCTGGGCCTCACCGAGGAGCGTCTGCATCGCCTTGCTGGGCGCGGCGACCGCGAGCTTCACGTCGCTGCCGTCGGGCGCCGCGTCGAGCACCGTCATCTTGCCGGCGTCCGCACGGAGGTAGACGGTGTCCACGCCCTCGACCTCGAGGACGACGGCGCCGGTGGCGCCCTTCACGTCGTCGAGGGCCGCCTGGGCCTTCGCGTCACCGCCGGCGGCTTTCGCCTCCAGGTCGGAAACGCCCTTTTCGAAGAGGCGGGGAAAGGTCTCGCGGAGGAAAGTGACGACGTCCTGGCTCATGGCGGCCGACTCTATCGTTTTCCGTCGCCATCGCAAGCCGCGAGAGATGCGAGCTGGACTCATGCCCATCGGCCCTCGCCGTGGTATGGCGAGCGGGTGACGCCCGAGGAGATGTTGAAGCGCGGCTACACCCGCGAGACCTCGATCCGTCGGGACCGAGCCGGCCGCTGGTTCGACGGCGAGGAGCGCATCGCCCACGACAACCTGGTCCGCTCCTTCGAGCGCTGGATCGATCGGGCGCCCGATGGCCGCTTCTGCCTGAAGAACGACATCCACTGGGTCTACGCGGCGATCGAGGGCCCGCCCTTCTTCGTCCGGTCGGTGACGCTGGACGGCGATCGAGTGCAGCTGCACCTCTCGGGCGACCGAGTGGAGGGGCTCGACCCGCAGTCGCTCCGCATCGCTCCGGACGACTCCCTCTGGTGCGACGTTCGCGAGGGCCGCGTCCCGGCGCGCTTCGACAACCACGCCACGACCCAGCTCGCGCCCTTGCTCGTGGAGCAGGGTGACGCCATGGCTCTCACGGTCGGTGGCGAGACGATCGAGCCGCCACGGGTGGAAGACCCGATGGCCGGCTGGGAGCCCTCGAAGGGACACGTGGAATCCGCATGAGCGACGAGAAGCGAGACCGCGAGAGCGATGCGCCGGCCGAGAAGCCTGCCAAGGAGAAGAAGGCCAAGAAAGAGCGCAAAGCGCTCGAGCCGGAGCAGGTGCGCGCCGAGGTGATCGCGGCGTCCGTCGCGGGCGCGATCGCCCTACCGCTGATCATCGTGCTCGGCATGGCGCTGAAGGACGCGATCACGCGCGCGGACGAAGCGCCGCTGCGCTCGCTCTTCGGCGACGAGCGCTTCGAGCAGCTCGCTGCCGGCGAAGGCGGCTTCCCGCACTATCTGGGCCACGACCGACTGGTCCCCGACTTCACCGTCGAGACCGCCGATGGCGGCACCTGGCGGATGGAAGACCAGCGCGGGAAGGTCGTCATCATGAACTTCTGGAGCGAGACCTGCGCGCCTTGCCTGGAAGAGATGCCCAGCCTCGAGCTCCTCGCCCACATGGCGGAGGAGTGGGACGACGTGGAGGTGGTGGCCATCTCCACCGACGCGGGCATGGAGGCGGTCGCCGAGCACCTGCCGCAGAACCCGCGCCTCACGCACCTCTTCGATCCCGACAAGAGCGTGGTCAACGGGATGTTCGGCACCGAGCTCTACCCCGAGACGTTCATCATCGATCCCCGCGGCGTGGTCCGCTTTCGCTACGACGGCGCCCGTGACTGGTCGAGCCCGCTGATCCTCGACCTGGTCGAGCAGTTCCGCTGAGCGGCCCGATCGAGTGGCGCGCGAGCGTCGAGCGATGGCCGATCGAGGGTGCCTTCCGCACCGCCAAGGTCACGCGCCACGAGACGGCGGTCATCGTCGTCGAGGCGCGCTCCGGCGAGGCTCGGGGCCTCGGCGAGTGCGTGCCCTACGACGGCTACGGTGAGACGGTGGAGTCGGTCTTGGCGCAGCTCGCGAGCGCGTCGACCCCGGACCAGCTGCCGCCGGGCGCAGCGCGCAACGGGATGGAGCTCGCCGCGATCGACCTCGAGTGCAAGCGAAGCGGACGACGCGCCCACGAGGTGCTCGGCTGCGCGCCCTTCGAGGGTTGCCGCACCGCGTACACGATCGGCATCGACTCACCCGAGGCGATGGAGGCCTCCGCCGCGCGTCGGCAGGAGTTCGCGACGCTGAAGATCAAGGCAGGGCCCGACGACGCGATCGCCTTGGCCGAAGCCGTTCGGCGGGGCGCCCCGACCGCACGGCTCGTGGTCGACGGCAACGAGTCCTGGACCCTTCGCGCGCTCGGCGAATCCGCCGAAGCACTCGCGGAGCTCGGGGTGGTGGCCATCGAGCAGCCCCTGCCGCGCCGCGCGGACTCGGAGCTACGGCGTGGCAGCTTCCCGCTCGCCGTCCTCGCGGACGAGAGCTGCCACTCGGCGGCCGACGTCGCGCGGCTCGCCGATCGCTACGACGGCGTGAACCTGAAGCTCGGCAAGACCGGTGGTCTTCGGGATGCGCTCGCCGCGCGTGACCGTGCGGCCGACGCCGGTCTGCTCGTCATGGTCGGCTGTGCGGTCTCGACGTCGCTGGCGATCGCCCCCGCGCTCCTGCTGGCGTCGGATGCGTTCCTGGTGGACCTGGATGGTCCACTCCTCTTGGCCCGCGATCGAGAGCCCGGCCTGACCTACGAGGGTGACCGGATCGCCCCCTACGGTCCGAGCCTCTGGGGCTGACCTCGCCCCGATGAATGAGGGCTCAACGCGTGAGCCCCATCAATTGCAACGCGCCGCGTCGGACATCCGACGCGGCGCATCATGCGAAAACATTCTCGCACTTCGCGACAAGGAGGCGCGTAAACCGCCACACACCTCGTCAGCGTGTCACGGTTCGCCTCGGTCGCTCAGGCGAGGCGCCGACCCCAGCACTCGACCTCGAGGTCGATGCGGGCGTTGTGCTCGAAGAGCATCCAGGTGTCGTCTTCGTCGCCGAGCACGCTGCCGAGATCCCCGCTGTAGAGCGGCGATCCGTGGCTGAGGCGCTCCAGGTTCTCGAGCAGGTTGGGCTGATTCTCTTCGTCGTGTGCGTACTTCATGGTGGACTTTCCCCCATCTCTCTCTCGTGACGGCGGCGCAGTGCGCGCGCGCCTCACCCGAGAACAAAGCAGGAAGCCTGCCAACGACCCGCGTTTACGCGACGCGTCGTGAGCGACGTCTCGTGCGCAACCTTCGGCCATCGCCCCTAGAAACACGGGGGAAACGTGATTGAGCGCGCATTCATCGCGCGTGTGTCGCGACCGACTCAGATCAGGATCGGACCCGTCTTGCAGATACCGATCTCCATGATGAGGTAGAGCAGCACCCGCTCCTGCGGGACCAGTCCGTCGTGAGGCGTACCGGTGGTGTGATAGGTCGAGTAGAGGACGCGACCGCAGCCGCCCGGCTCGAAGGTGACGGTCAGTGGCTTCTTCGCGCCGCTGCCGTTGACGGAGCCGATGACCCACGCCTCCGGGTCGTCGTAGACCGGGAGCCCCTCGTCGTCGTAGCCGATGAGCGTGCGCTCGAGGTTCTCCACGACGTTCCAGCTGTCGACCACGTCGAAGTAGCTGGCGTTGAAGGTGCCGGTGCCGCCCTCGGCCAGCGGGCCCGATTGTCCATCGAGCCAGGCGTGCAGGTCGGTGTTCACCGCTTCTCCGTCGGGGCTCGAATAGAGCGACCCGTCGGCGTCGCCGAAGAGGCTGGTGTTCCAGGTGTTCGACTCGAGGTCGTAGGCGGCGGCCGGCGTGTCCTCACCCGCACCGAGCTCGATGAACGACGGGAAGACGTTGTCCATCCACTCGCCGGACCAGTCGGTGACGTAGAGCTTGCCGCCCATCTGCACGTACTCGCGGATGTTGTCGAGCACCGCCGAGTCCTGGAGCGCGCTCGTGTGGCCGGCGCTCGCGCAGGGAATGAAGATCACGTGGTACTGCATCATCCGACCGAGGTCGCTGACGAGGTCGGTGAGCGTGCCTTCCATGTGGCCGCTGAAGTCGGCGCCGCCGTTGTCGTAGAAGTCGATCTGGTCGGTGCCGGCACCGACCGCGTAGGAGCCGCTGCCGTCGACGTCGCCGATGCTCATCTTCCCGAGCACGTCCTCGAGCGAGTCGTGAATGCCCGTGGCGACCGCGATGCGCGGGACCCAGCTCCCCGAATCCGGGTCGTGCACGGAGGGAAGCGTGGTGGCTTCGGCCGGGGCCGCGTACTCGTCGAACTCCGCGATCTCGATGAGCCGCTCGATCCGGAACTGCCCCTTCTCGATGGTCAGCCAGTATCTGCCCCCCACCACGTTGTCGATCCGGAAGTTGCCGTCGTGATCGCTGCGCGAGTACCAACCGCCGACGTCCTGGCAGGACTCGCAATAGACCCCGGCCGGGATCGCCGGCACCCGATCGACCGTGAGGCGAACGAGCGCATCGAAGATCGGGATCTCGTGGCCGGCGGGAACCATCCCGGGTGCGTTCCCCGGCGCCCAGACCTGGCCGTAGATGGTCGCGTTCCCGCTGCGGGGCGGACCGAAGTCACGGTCGCCGGGGTCACCGCCCATGTCGGTGGTGGGAGTGTCGCGAGACACCCGGCGGCCGTCGTCGCCGCAGCCGAGCAGTCCGAGAGTGAGCGTCAGGGAGAGAAGAAAGCGCATGGGTCCACCTGTTCCAGTGGCCACATCTTCACGGGATCGGCTCAGTTTTCAAAACCGGGCGGCGGAATCTCCGGGACCGGCGCCTCATCGACCCGATCGGGCACCGCGGGCAGGGGTCCCCCGTCCAGCCGCGGCCGACGGCGCACCGCCCCGTCCAGGACGGCTCCGTCCTGCACGGCCCCATCCAGCACGGCCCCATCGAGTGGGACGAAGGCATCGGGCATCGGCGGCGCCGGCAGCGCTCGGAGCTCGGCCGCTCGCTGGCGGGCGCTCGCCGCGCAGACGGGATCCTCGACCATCTCGCACACTGCCTCGTCCAGCCACTCGTGGAAGAGCAGGTTCATCTCCTGGCTCATCGTGTGCTCGATGCCGGGCACCTGAACGAGCTCCACGTCGTAGCCGATCTCCGAGAGTCGCCCGAAGAGCGCGGTGGTCGGGTCGATGGGCACGATCGTGTCCGCGGTGCCGTGCATCGATCGGATCCCCGCGGGCCGCCGATCGCGCCGTAGGTACGAAGGCTCGAGGGGCGGAGGCAGCCAGGACGCCAGCGGGATCGCGTGGCCGACCACGTCGTCGTGGTGAACCCCGAGGGTCATGGTCAGCAGGCCCCCCTGGCTGAACCCGGTCACGATGGCGCGGCCTTCGGTGCGGCGCTCGTCGAGCAAGCCCTGGATGAAGCTCGCCAACCGGTCCGCGGTCTCGAAGAGCGTCGACGAGAGGCGGTCGACGAGGTTGTCACCCACCCGCACGGGCAGCCACTGCCAGCCGTCGCCGAGCGGGTCCGGGGCCTGGGGCACGATCACGCGCACTGGGTGCGCGAGGTTCATGAAGGGACCGCCGGGCACGTGGGCACGGTCGCCTCGACCGTGCAGCACGACCACCAGCGGCAGGGGATCGTCGAAGTCGGCGTCGCCGATCACCGCCTCGAGCAGATAGAGCCCATCGCGCTGTTCCTGCCGAACCTGGAAACCCGGGCGCGCCGGCGGCGGGGTGGGCAACGGCGGGCCCGCGTCGACGTTCAGCCCAGCGTCGCGAACCGGCCGAGGCGTGCCCGCGTCGAGCTGGCCCTCGTGCTGGCGCGGCGGCCACGCGGCGCCGTCCTCTTCCTCCATCAGGGCTTGAGCGATCTGGGCCATCTCGCGAAAGCGGTCGTCGTCGACCACGTCCGAGGCCAGCCAACCGAGGCCCGCGCCGGCGAGGAGGGTGAGGAAGCCGACGAAGAGTCGGCGCATCCGGTCCCGCGTGGGACTCAGCGGCGGCGGCTGGGGCTCTCGGCTCCGGCGTCGCTCGCGACGCGACGGAGGAATGGAGGGGCGCGAAGGCCTCATGCCCCACCGCCTGCGGCGAGGGCCGGACCTTCGGGCTCCGGCGAAGCCTCGAGCTGGTGCTGCACCAGGTCACGGTAGAGCCCGCCGGCAGCCATGAGCGAGTCGTGAGTCCCCTGCTCGACCACGCGTCCGTCGCGAAGGACCACGATGCGGTCCGCGTCGCGAACGGTGGAGAGACGGTGGGCGATCACCAGGGTGGTGCGGCCTTCCGCCGCCGCCGCGAGCGCCCGCTGAACGTAGGCCTCGGATTGGGCATCGAGACTCGAGGTCGCCTCGTCGAGGATCAGGATCTGAGGGTCGACCAGCAGCGCTCGCCCGATGGCGATACGCTGTCGCTGCCCACCGGAGAGCTTCACGCCTCGCTCACCGCACACGGTCGCGTATCCGTCCGGGAAGCCCTCGATGAACTCGGCGGCGAAGGCTCTCGCGGCGGCATCTTCGATCGCCTCGCGGCTGGCGTCCGGCTTTCCGTAGGAGAGGTTCTCGGCGATCGACTCGGCGAAGAGGACCGGGTCCTGCGGGACCACGGCCATCTTGCTCCGGAGCGCTTCGAGGGCGGCGTCGCGGAAGTCGACGCCTCCCAGCGTGATCCGGCCCGCGGTCGGATCGTAGAAGCGCAACACGAGGTTGGTGAGGGTCGTCTTGCCAGCGCCGGAGGGTCCGACCAGCGCAACGGTCTCACCGGGCTCGATCCGGAGGTCGATCCCGCGGAGCACCTCGTCGCCTTCGGCGTAGGCGAAGCGGACCCCCTCGAAGACCAACGCCGCCGGCTCTTCGGGGAGCGGCTGCGGTTCGGCGGGATCCTGCACGTCGGGCTCGGTCTCGAGGATCTCGAAGAGCCGCTCGGTCGCCCCGCCGGCCCGCTGGAGAGCGCCCCACAGCGACGCCAACGACGCCAGCGACGCGGCCACCATGCCCGAGTAGAGGACGAAGGCCATGAGCTCGCCCGCGGTGATCTCGCCCTGAGCCACCCGGCGAATGCCGACCCAGACGATCGCGCCGAGAGCCAGGTAGCCGGAGAGCGACGCGACGGCGAAGAAGGACGCGCGCCATCGGGCGAGCTTCAGCGCGCGCGAGAAGGCGTAGGCGGTGCCCTTTCGGTAGCGCTCGGATTCGCCGTCCTCCTGGCCGAACGCCTGCACGGTCTCGATGGCTCCGAAGCTCTCCTGCAGACGGGCGTTCGTCTCGGCGATCGCGTCCTGCAGCCCCTTGCTCATCTTCCGGATGAAGCGCCCGAAGACGATCACCGTCACGACCATCGCGGGGACGATCGCGAGCATGAAGAGCCCGAGCTCCGCGTTCACGACGAAGAGGAGGATGGCGGCACCGAAGAGCGTGACGACGTTCCGCAGGCCCATGCTGAGCTGCGAGCCCACGAAGCTCTCGAGGAGCGTCACGTCGCCGGCGATCCGACCGACGAGCTCGCCCGTGCGCCGCTCGTGGAACCAGCCGACCGGCAGCCGGAGCATGTGCGACGCGACGCGAATACGGAGATCGACCACCGCGCGTTCGCCGAGCCAGCTCATCAGGTAGTGCCGCAGCCAGGTGAAGATCGCCTGGAAGAGGAAGAGCCCGATGAGACCCATGCCGATGCGATCGTAGGTCGCGAGGGTGGCGTCGTCCGAGAGTCCCTGGTCGAGCGCGTAGCGGATGGCCTGGGGGTAGACGAGCGAGATGCTGCTACCGATGAGCAGGAAAACGGTCGCCAACAGGAAGCGACCGAAATAGGGGCGAACCAGGCCGACGATGCGACGCGTCTGCACGGCGCGCCGCACGCGGTCCGAGACCCAACCCGTCTCTCCGATCGACGGGACGTCGCTCGGGTCCACGCTCATTCGGGGGCCTCAGTCGGCGACGCAGCGGTCGACGAAGCGGTAGGCATCCGCCCAGCAACGACGAGCGTTCTGCCGGAACACGAAGGCATGGAAGGCATGGGGCTCGCCGGCATAGTAGGTGGTCTCGCAGGGAACGCCCCGCCGTTCCAGCGCTCGGGCGAGGCGACGCGTGTCGTCGAGGATCGGGTCCTTGGTGCCCACCGGGGCGAAGAAGGGCGGCAGCGGGCGATCCGGCTCCAGCTCGGACTCGAGCATCACCAACGGGTTCGCCAGATCGATCCCGTGCTCCGGCTCGGGCCCGGAGAGGTACGCCGACGAGACCTCACGCATCCGGTCGACCACCCAGGGGGAGAGCTTCCCCCTCTCGAAGTAGCGGTCGATCTCCGACACGTGGAGGATCCCACAGAAGGGCATGGCGCCGATCGGGACGATGCCTCGCTCGAAGACCCGGCGAGCGTAGGGCTCCGGTCGCTCGAAGGTGGTCGCCACCGTGAGCGCGGTCGTCAGGTTCGCGCCAGCGGACTCGCCTGCGATGATGAGCTTGGACGGGTCTCCACCGAAACGAGCGGCGTTCTCCACGACCCACTCGTAGGCCGCACACACGTCTTCGACGGCCGCCGGAAAGGGATGACGAGGCGCGAGCCGGTAGCTGACGTTGAACACGATCGCGCCCCGGCGCGCGAACGCGAGGCCCATCACCCAGTGGGTGTCCTTGGAGAGAATGCGAAAGCCCCCGCCGTGGATGTGCAGCACCACGGGCAGGGGCTCGTTTCGCTCGATCGGACGATAGACGTCGAGCAGGTGGAAGTCGTCGCCGGTGCCACGATAGTCGAGGTCACGGATGACCTCGACCCCGTGACGCTCGGGCCGCGCCTGAGGATGGAGCCGAGCCGCGTTGCTCAGGCCCTGGAAGAAGGCCTCGGCGGCCACGCCACCGACCCGCTGACGGAACCGCTCACCGAGTGACCGACGCTGCCCCATCGTCATGCGTTGGCGTCAGAGGCTGCGCTTCTTGGCGCGCAGCCCTCGGCGGCTGCCCTTGCGCTTCTTCTTCTTCTTCTTCCAGTGCGGCTCGTCTTCATCGGCGCCGCCGTCGAACTTCCGCTCTTCCTGGTCGTAGGCGATCTCCGCCTCCTCGGGAGGAGGCGGCACCGGACCACCGCGCCGGGGCGGCGGTCGGTCGGACGGACCACCGCGCTTGAACTCGGCGATCGGAGACGAGCGGCCACCGCGACCACGGTCGCGATCGCCACCGCGAGGAGGGCCACCGCGACCAGGCGGGCCACCGCGACCGGGCGGGCCACCGCCACCACGACGACGCTCCTCGGCCGCGTTGATGTTCAGGGCTCGGCCACCGAGCTCCTTCCCATTGAACTGCTCGATGCACGCACGTGCCTGGTCTTCGCTGGCGAACGTCACGAACCCGAACCCTCTCGGTCGACCCGTTTCCCGATCGGTCGGGAGAAACGCGTCGACGACCTCTCCTGCCGGCGAGAGGAACTCGACGAGGTCCTCTTTCGTTGTCCGGTAGTTGAGGTTACCCACGAAGACTTTGGCTGAAATTTTCTCTGCTCCTCGGCGGCGAGCCGCTCTCCTGTAGAGGAAAGATTAGAGGATCGGCGCCCAACTCGCTAGCACCCCCGTGCATGCCAGTTCAAAGGGTCCGCAGGTAGGCGATCAGCGCTGAGCGCTCGTCCTCGCTCAGACCGGTCCCGAAATCGTGGCCGCCGTTGCCGTTGCCAGCCACGCTCGTGTCGATGGTGAAGCCGCTTCGTTCGAAGCTCGCGGGGCGTTCGGCCGGTGGCAGGAAGAGCGCTTCGAGGGTCGGAACGCTGCCATTGTGCAGGTAGGGCGCCGTGGCCCAGACCCCGCGGAGGTCGAGCGCGCGGTAGCCGTCGCTCATCCGTACCGCGAGCCGATTTCGGATGATGAACTGGATGAGATTGGCGCGACCTTCGTCGCCGACGGCCCCGCCACCGCTCTCGTCGCCATCGATCAGGACCCGATGCCAGCGGCTCGTCGCGATGCTCCCGTTGGGGAACTCGGGGTCGTCGCCGGGAAAGCGCTCCACTCCCTCGTAGTCGTAGGTGACGATGCCGATCTCACCGGGCTCGTCGACGTGGTGGCACTCGTTGCAGCGTTCGCGCTCGAAGATCGCTTCGCCCATCGCCACGGTCCCCGGCTCCTGGGGAGTGGGCGGCGGCGGCGCGATGCTCTCGAGGAAGGCCACCATCGGACCGGTTCGGCTGGTCGGCGGGAAGGGGACGAGCGCCTCCGCATCGTTCGGATCGCCGGCGCCGAACGCGAAGATCGCGAAGTAGCCCTCCGTCCGAGCGTCCGCGCCGGTGCCGAGATAGTTCATCGCGTCGCGGTCGCCGAGACCGAAGTAGGGCGGGAAGTCGGCGGGCACGACCTGCTCGTAGCTGCTGCTCTCCGCGTTCTGGCGACCCGGCCCGAGCTGCTGCGCCTTCGCGATCTGCAGGTCGGTCATGAGTGGGTCGTTGCCTGCCGCGACCCAGCGCTCGTTGATGGCCACGCGGAACGCGCCGATGTCGAGCTCGGTCGCCGGCAGCCCGAGCCAGAGCTCGCCCGAGGGCAGCCGCGCGACGTGACACATCGCGCAGGTCTCGTGGATCCGGGTGTCGTCCATCAGCCCGCGCTTGAGTCCGATGGGCAGATCGTCGTTCGGGTCGGGGATGAACCCGAACTCGGAGAACTGCTCACCGAAGACCTCGGGCTCGTCCTCGAGGAGCTGCAGCATGAACTCCGCTGGCGGCCATTGGTCCAGCACCTCCGTGTCCCACGGATCCCAGAGGAAGCGGAGCATGCCCTGGTAGCGCTCTTCGTCGGTGGCGTCCGGCGCGTTGCCCGCAGGGAGCGGCGGGCGATCGAGCGGCTCCCAGTAGGGCCCGGCGTCCACGGCGGGAGCGGCGTCCACGGAGGCGTCGGTCGCGGTCGTCGCATCGTCGTCGTCGCCACAGGCGAGGATCAGCACGAGCGAGGTCAGGATGGCGGTTCTTCCGTTCACAGCGACTCCAGGTAGGCCAAGAGGTCCTCCAGCTCCGCGTCTCCGAGGGAACCGGCCGCGCCGTGCATGGCGCCGTGGTCGAGCAGCACGCTGCGAAGGGTCGGCGCCCGCCCATCGTGCAAGAAGGGCGCGCGAGCGCGGATCGCTTCGAGCGTGGGGGTGTCTGCCGACCCGAGGCGCGCGTCGGGATCGGCGGCAGCCGCCAGCACCGTGTGCGTGGCGCCGTCGGTGCCGCCGTTCGGGTGACAGTCCGCGCAGCCCGCATCGACGAAGACCATCGCCCCGCGGTTCGTGGCGGCCTCGTCCTCGATGGGCCGCGGCGGCGGCGCCGGGACCTGCTCCAGGTACGCGGTGAGCGCCTCGTAGTCGACGAGCAGTCCGTCGCCTTCCATGAGCTCGTGGATCGTGTCTCGACCGAGCGTGTCGATGTCCGGGACCGTGCCATCCCAGTGGTAGGGCGCGTTCGCGGCGCGAGCGCGCCAGGCGGGCGGCGTACGGCGCAGCTTCCGATCGACGCCCGGTGTGTGCAGGAACCACGTGAGCCCGTCGTCGGTGCCACCCGGATGGCACGTCGCGCAGGTGACCACGCCGCTCGGCGTCAGGTGAATGTCGACGGCGTCGTGGAAGAGATCGCGGCCACGGAGAGCGAGCGCGTCCATGCGCGTCTCGCCGAGCTCGCGCCGCCGCTCGAGCACGGGTGTCGAGGCGCCCCTCTCGAGCACCGCGACCGCGTGGTCGAAGCCGACGTCCACGTACGCGCGACCCTCGTGGATCGCGATCCCGCGCGGGCCACGACCGACCCGATGAGCTTCGACGACCGTGATCGATTCACCGCAGCGGACCAGCGCCACGTTGTCGGTCTGGCGGTGTGTGACCCAGAGCAGGTCGCCGTCCCACGCCGCACCGGACGGACCGCTGAAGACGAAGGGCCCGCCATCGAAGCGCGCGTACGGACCATCGCAAGCGCCGTGCAGCCGGGGATCGATCCGGGGCTGGTCGTCGACGACCGAGCCGTAGCCTCCGATCTCGGGCGGCCGGCTTCGGTCCGCGTCGTGCTCGACTCGTTCGTAGGTTCCGACCAGACCGCGCGAGCGATCGACGGCGAAATGCGAGGGGTGACTCGCGTGGACACCCGGCGTGCCCTCGAGGGTTCGCTCGCCAGTCGAGCTCAGGCTGGCGTCGAGCACGCGAACGCCACCGAGCCGCTGCAGGCCGACGTGGAGCTCGTCTCCCATCGCCGCGAGCGCGAGGGGGCGGCCGGTGACATCGGCGACCGCGACCACGGCGCCGGCCCGATCGAGCACGACGACACGGTCGTCGTTCGGGCAGCTCACGGCGATGCTCCCGTCTCGTCGCTCGGCGAGGTCGTAGGAGCCGCCACACGGGATCGCATGGCGCGCGACGAGGCTCCCATCGATGGTGGCGACCGCGGCCGCGAGCGGGAGCGAGACCCAGAGCCGACCGTCCGACGCGCGGAGCATCCGCTCGGGCGCGCCGCCGATCGGGAAGCGCGCGAGCTCGTCGAGCGAGTCCAGGTCGAGCGACACCACCGCGTCGTCGTCGGGGCTGGTCAGCCAGAGCGCGCCCTCGGCGACCAGAATCGTGCTGCCCGTGGAGACGTGGTCGTGCGAGAACGCGTCACCGCAGCTCAGCGCGGCGACGAGGAGCGGGAGAAGCCGAGCTGAGTGATGCGGGCTCACCGCCCGGGCGGGAGGAGAAGCGCGAACTCGACCACGATGGGCTGCTCCGCGCACTTCAGGTCGTAGCCACCGATGGGCAGGGTCACGGGATCGCCCTCGTCCGGATCGGCCATCTCATCGGTCGCGTTCCCGTCGACGTCCATGAAGCCGAGGAGCTGGTACTCGCCGACCGGGAGCATCACGTCGAGCGGGTAGGTCTCGCCCTCGCCCATCGTGGTGATGTCGACGTCGGTATACGCGAACGAAGCGACGGCCTCCGCGCCCTCGTTGGGGCCGGCGAGGGTGACGTCGTCCGCGCGGTAGACGCTGCCCCAGATGTTGCCGCGGAGCGGGTGCGTCAGGTCTTCGGACTCGCGCACGGTGGGTGATGCGTCGAAGCGAATGAGGAAGCGACCCTCGACCGCCTCTGTCGAGCCCACGTCCGCGCAGCTGGTATCGCGCGGCGGCAGCTCGTCGGGCACGTCGAGAACGCCCTGGTAGGGGAGGAACTCCACCGGCCGAAGCCGCTGCCGCGGGGACTCGACCGCGTAGGCGATCTGGAACACGCCACCCTGTCCCTGGGCGATCACCTTCACCACGCCGCCACCCTCCGGGTCGTCGTAGTGGAAGGGCACGGTGAAGCGTGTCGACGATCCGGTCTCGGCCGCTTCCTGATCGAGCATGTTGCGGACCATCCGGAAGACGTTCTCGCGGAACTGCTCACCGGCCAGCAGCGAGGCCGGCGCGTTCGCGAACGGGATCCGGCGACCGTCCAGGTCCACCACCTCGAAGCCCACGTTGACCATCTCGTCCGAGAGCTGCGGCGTGACGGTGAGCCGGAGCCAATCGTGCGGCAGCAGCCGGAAGTCCTGGAAGTTCTGCGCGGCGCCGGCGGTGATGCCGTAGGCGCGGGTGGAGAAGAAGTCGAACTGGTCGCGGGAGAGGGTGAACCAAACGGTCCCCGCGAGCTGCTCGTAGGGCTCGCCCCCGAAGGCCGGCGCGTTGACCAGGCCGGGCTGCAACGAGGTCTCCGGCGTGTGGGTGGCGATCTCCAGGGTCGCCGCGCCGTTCTCGAACGCGACCTCGATGGTGAGCGAGCCGCCGTTCGGGCTCACCGCTCGGTACTCGAGGAAGAAGGGATCCATGGAGCCGGGCTCCTCGGCCTCGACCGCCGCGCCACGGGTCAGGGCCACCGCCGCGGTGTCCAGGAAGAGCTGGCCGTAGTCGAACGAGGCCGGGACGCGCAGGACCGTCCGTCGATCGCGCGCGTTGACCGTCTCCATCGCGAGTTCGATGACCACCTGGTCCGGCGTGCGCGTGTCGGGGAACGACGAGAGGAAGAGGCCCGGTTGGATCTCCACCCCGTCGAGTGTCGCGCCGCCTCGCGCGGTGTCACCGAAGAGCGGACCGAGCCGGCTCTCGAGCTCCGCGGGAGTCGCGAGCGGCATTTCGACCGCGAGTCCGACGTACTCGATCGGCTCCGAGCGCGGGCGAAGCTCGCCAGCGGGGGCGTCGGTGGGCGGTGAATCGTCGCACGCGAGCGCGACGATCAGCGAAGCGAGGAGGAATCGAAGGGGCATGGCGGCACCTCCACCCTCACCAGCTTCCACAACCGAGATCGTGAGCGGCCACACATGTGTGGCCAGTTCTTCCGGACACTCACGATCTCGGGCACTTCGGCGCTTACAGCTCCTGCCGTGCTGAACGGTGATCAGGCGGCGTGCGACGCCGGGGCCACCGCTCGATCGAGGTGATGGCGGCGGCTCTCGCCTTCGCGGCCCCGAACGACGCGCTGACCGGAGAGCCGGCCCCGCTTCTCGGTCACGATGGTCGCCCGGCTCTCCTCGCCCTCGCGCTCGGCGAGCACCACGACCCAGTCGTCGGTGCGGCCGAGGTCGTGGGCCAGGTCGGAGTTGGAGAACATCGCTCGGAAGCTCCAACCCTCGAGCTCGGTGCGGAGGATCGGTAGCCAGCGCTCGCCGCTCGGGTTGTTCCGGCGGGGAGCGAAGCGCGGTAGCGAGCCCTCGGCGACGGCCTGGCGGTAGTGCTCGTCGACCTCGAGGAGCAGCCGAACGGGCGGGTTTCGATGCGCGCGAACGGGCTGACGCCGGCGGGCGAGCCGAGCCTCGAGGCTCTCGCGGATCCGCTCCGCCTTGGAGCGGCCGACACCTTCCACCTCTTCGAGGCGGTCGATCTGAGTCTCGAGGGCCTCGAGGGTCTCCGCGCCCAGGGTCTCCCGGATGCGGTCGGCGAGGGTCTCACCGACCCCGTCGAGAAGGGTCAGGTGGTCGGAGGGACGAACGTGGCGGTGGAGCCGCTCGAGCATGCCCGAGCGACCGGCCACGTGGTCGAGGATGACGCCGGCGATGCGGGGACCGACCCCGGGGATCTCCTCGAGCTCCTGCCGGCCGAGCTCGGCGACGGGCTTGGCCGCGTTGGCGACCGAGACGGCGGCGGCGCGAAAGGCGCGGACCCGGTGCACGCTCTCACGGCCGGCCTCGAGCGCATCCGCGATGGCGCCGAGATGGGCGCCGAGGGAGGCGTTGTCGAAGCGATCGGCAACGAAGGGCAGGCTGGTCTGTTCCATGGAGAGGGTCATTGGAGGCTCCTCGTTCGAGGGGGTGCTCTGGTGCGACTACTGCGCAAGCGTCGAGCACTGAACACATGTAACGATCAATCGAGCGGACGCTACCCCCCACCTGCGACGTTTTCGCGGAACGTGCGCCAAACCCTTGCCGGACGGCCCGGAATGTCGCAGCCATGGGCTGTGGTAGGCGTCGACTGGCGGACCAAGCCCAACCTCTGGGGAGCGGTCAAATGGGTCGCCAAGGGGTTCCTCCACCGTCGTCCGCTCGAGAAGGCGAGTGGTCTCGCCTTCGATACGGCCTTCGCCGCGGTGCCGTTTTTGGTGCTGGTCGTGGCGATCCTGGACCTGACCGGACTCTACTCACCGCTCCGCCGCGAGGTGCTGGACCCCTGGCTGGGAGCGGCCTTCGGTGAGGAGACGGAAGGCACGGAGACCTCGCTGGCCACGGCCCTGCGGCAGCTCCTGGCCACGGTCGATGGGGCAGACCTCGGGGCGCTCGGCTGGGGTGGTCTGCCGGTCCTCCTCTACGCGGTGGTCCTGGTGTTCTCCGCGATGGAGGGCGCGCTGAACGACGTCTTCGACGCCGATCAGGACCGCCGATGGGAGCGACGGCTTCGGGACTACTTCGGGCTCTTCCTCCTCCTGCCGATCGCTGCCGGACTGATCACCCTCTTCGCGGCGGTGATGCACAAGCTGCACGTCGACACGGCGTTCCCAAAGCAGCTCCTGCACGTGATCGCGGTCTTCCTGGGGACCATCGGCTGTGCCGGGCTCTACAAGGGTGTCGCGAACGCACCGGTCCCGTGGAAGTCGGCGATCATCGGTGGGCTGGTCGCCGCCGTCCTCGGCTACGCCACGTTCTGGGTCGAGCTGCAGGCGCAGGTGATCGTCGCTCGATACGACGCGCTCTATGCGGGTCTCGCAGCCGTGCCGCTCTTCCTGCTCTGGGTCTTCTCGAGCTGGTTGATGGTGCTGCTCGGCGCCGAGGTCGCGGCGTTCCTCAACGACTGGCAGAACTACGGCTACCGCCTCGGCGAGCCGTGGCCGGGCTCCCGGCTGATGGAGGGCGTCGCCGCCGCGGCGGTGGAGGCCGTGGCCGCAGCGGAGGTGGCCGGTCGCCCGCCGCCTCGGCTGCGCACCCTCGCGCGCCGGCTCGGCGTGCCGCGCGCGATGCTGGAGAAGGCGCTCGACCCGCTACGGCGCGGGAAGCTCGTGCGGGTCGTCGGCCGAGACCAGCGACCACGGGTCGCGCTGATCCGGGGCGCCAAAGACACCAGCGTGAAGGAGGTGCTCGACACCATCCGCGGCGCCGAGGTGAAGACCGAGAAGCTCGACGAGCTCCAGCAGGCCACGAGCGGCGACGCCGAGTGCACCCTCGCCGACGTGATCGTCGGCAAGGGCAAGCTCTAGCAATCGGCGATCAGCAGTCGGGCGCCGACCAGGGGAACTCGCGGTCGTCGGCGAGCGCGGCGACGTCCGCTGCCGGGACGTCGCTGACGCAGACGAGGGCGTCGAGAAAGTCGGTGAGATCGATGCCGGTGGCGCCGCGGTCGGAGAGACCGCCCGCGCCGAAGTGATCGACGAGCAGGCGCATCCAGCCGTCGAGGCCGAGCGCCACGCGATCGAAGGGCTCCGAGCCGCTGGCGGGGTCGAAGGCGTCCCACAGGATCCCGCTGACGATCTCCTCGCGGAGGTTGCCGGTGGCGGTGCCGGTGGTGGTGCCCGTGAAGGTCGGATCGCCCGCGCCGTCGATCGTCATCTCCTCGAAGTCGATGAAGCGCGTATCGTCGATGAAGGTGTCGATGACCCAGGGAGCGCCGAGGACCACACCGGCGAACGCGTAGGCGAGGCCTTCGCCGTACGCGAGGACCGGCTCGACCTGCAGGTCGCGATGGCTTCCGCCAGGCGACGAGTCGGCCGAGTAGTGCTCGACGAAGTAGTGACCGAGCTCGTGAACGATGATGACGTCGTCGTACTCGTCGGTGTCGTCGGTACCCCCGCCCAGTGAGATCTCGTCGTCGCCGTAGCAAGACCCGCAGCCGAAGGCGCGGCCCGGCTCCCAACGATACGCGAGCGTGGGTGCGGCCGCGCCGACGTAGGGCGCGTAGGTCTCGAAGGCGAGGTAGCTGACGGCGACCACGTTGAAGGGGCCGCCCACGCCCGAGGCTTCGGCCAGCAGATCGGTGGCGCTGCCTTCGTTCGCCACGGCCTCCAACGAGTAGAGCGAGGCTCGGCGGCGGCGGTCGATCACCACTGCGCGGTGATCGCCGAAGAGCGTGTCGCTCGCGGCCCGGATCGTGGCGCCGCCGCTGGTCGCCTCGAAGACGTAGGCGCCGTCCGCGTCGGTGCGGACCGACTCGAGGGTGGCGCCGCTCCCGTCGAGCAGGTCGACCAGGACACCCGGCGCGGGCGTCGGCACGATGGCGCCGGTGAAGCCATCTTGGTCCTGCGGTCGGTCTTCGTAGCGGATGGTGCCGAAGTAGGTCGCTGCCGGACCGAGGTCCGGTCCCGTGACGAACGCGTCCGACTCGCCGCCCGCGTCGGCGTCCCCACCGAGGTCTGGCTCCACCGGTACGAAGGCGTCCGCCGGGCCCGCGTCATCGCCCGCTCCGTCATCGTCACCACAGGCGAACGCGGTGACGAGCAGCGCGAGGAGGATGCGACGGGTGACCACGCCCGAGCCTAGCTCGGGCGGGCCCAGCTGTCCGGCGGTCGAAGTGGCATCAGCCGAAGAGGGTGCAGCAGCCGGTCAGGCAGAAGTAGTTGGCGGGACACATCGGGTCGCCCTCGACGCCACACGGCTGCCGCCCATCGGGACAGCGGGGATCGGGCGTGAACATGTCGGAGGGCGTCGACCCATCGGGCGGCGGACCCATGTCGGTCGGCGGCGGTGGGAAGCAGTCGTCCGGCAGGTCCTCGGGATCTCGGCCGAGGCAGAGCTCGCAGCGACCGCAGTCGTTGAAGCAGTCCATCTGCTGGGTGCACTCGTGGCAGGCCTCGAGGTCACCGGCGAGGGCGAGCTCGAGGGTGCAGGTGTGCGTGTCGGTCCCGGGGTCGTAGGAGCCGACGAAGACGGTGTGGTCGCCAATCTCGCAGCAGCCGAAGCAGTCACAGCCGTTGGGCGTGAGCGGCTGACAGAACTCGATGCACTCGTCGGTCTGCGTGTCTCCGCAGTTCGCCGAAGGCGGCGGCGTCGGGTCGTAGACGCAGTTGGGGATCTCGTCCGGGCTCTCCGGGTCGCAGCGCGCGTCGAAGCGGCAGCCATCGTTCCCCGAGCCCTGGTCGGTGTCGTAGTAGCAGTCGAGCTTGCAGTTGGGCGTGTCGCCGCCCGGAAGCCCGTGATAGAGGCCGGTCTCGTTGTTGTCGCAGGGGCCGAGGCAGTCTGGGTCGTCGCTGTCGACCAGCCCATCGCCGTCGTTGTCCACGCAGTCGCCGCAGTGGTTGATGCTGCCTTGGCAGGTCGCCGGGAAGCAGACCCGGCCGCCATCGAGGACGATGCTGCCGTCCGGGAGCATGTCCTCCACGGGCCCGAGGTCCGTCGGGCCGCTCATGTCGGTTCCAGGGACCTCTCCGTCGGTCGGCATGCTCATGTCGGAGCCGCCGCCGCCCATGTCCTCGGCGTCGTCGGTCATCACGTCCGTGGAGTCATCACCGCAGTCGCAGCCGCCGAACACCAGCGCCAAGCAGAGAAGAGATCGATGGGCACGCATGAAGAAATCCTCGTCCCGTCGGAAAATCGCCGTGGGAGAGGATAACTCCCGCGTGTCTGCGTGTTCAATCTCCGGCGCTCCCCAAAGGGGGAGCGTCGAGATTCCTCAATGGTCGTGGGCGCTGCCGGGACCGTGGGCGTGGCCGTGCTCGACCTCTTCCTCGGTGGCGTCGCGAACCTCCACGATGGTCCCGCGGAAGTGGAGCTCCATGCCGGCGAAGGGGTGCTCGACCGAGCAGATCACCGTCGGGCCCTGGACCTTCTTGATCCAGAGCGGCATCGGCTGGCCCTGGGGACCGCGGGTCATGAAGGCGATGCCGGGCTTCAGCTCGGCGTCCTTGGCGAAGCTGGAGCGCGGCAGACGGACCGGCTTGAGGCCACGCTTCGGGCCGTAGCCCTCTTCCGGAGCGACGACCGCCTGGAACTCGTCGCCCTCCGACTTGCCCGCGAGCTCCTTCTCGAGCCCCGGAACGATGTTCTTGGCGCCATGGAGATACACCAGCGGGGAGTCCTCCGCGCTGCGCTCCAGCTCGGCACCGCCAGGGTCCGAGAGCGTGTACGTGAGGGTGACGACCTTCTTGTCCGCGACCTGCATGGCGCGGGCTCTACCGTGAACCCATGTGTCGGTCCAGCCGAGCGCTTGCCATCGGGGGCGGGGCGGCGAAAGCTCCGCCCCATGAGCACCACCGAGCGAAAGAAGCGCGTCCTCCATTTTGCCGTGACCGGCGCCCTGCTGGTCACCCCGGCGATGGGCATGGGCTGCGGCGGCGGCGAGGCCGAAGAGCCCCACACCAACGTCGCCGCGGGTGACGAGGATCCGGACACCAACGTCGCCGCCCACGAGGAGGGCGAGCCGCACACCAACGTCGCTCCCGAGGAAGAGGAGCACACCAACGTCGCGGCCGAGGAAGAGCCCCTTCCGACCGCGAACCCGGCCGGCGACTGACCCTCCGATGACGTCGGAGCCGACGTCCTCCGAGCTCCTCGCGGAGACCACCCGGTCGCTGGGCGCGATGCACCGCAACCAGGTGCATCGCGACCCTTGGCCGGCGATCGAAGCGTTCGATCCCAGCGCGTACCCCGAGCCACTCCGGCGCCGAGCGGCGTGGCATTGGATGGCCCGCGCGCGCGCCGAGCATGGATCGGTGCTGCAATTCAGCGCGGTCACCCATGCGCTGACGCGGGCTCGCGCGCCGGTGGAGATCCTCGGCGCGCTCGCCCGGCTGATCACCGACGAGGTGCGGCACGTGGAGCTGTGCGCTCGGACGGCCGAGGCGTTCTACCCGGAGGCTCGAACGGACGCGGCGCCCGCGGACTTCTTCGCCTGGCGCATGCCGCGGGAGCCGTGGCCGAGCGCGCCCAGGGGTGACGACCGGCAGGCGCTCTTCGCGTGGGCGTCGCGGGCAATCCTGACCGCGTGCTGTCTCGGCGAGACCTTGTCGAAGCCCATGCTGGAAGCGGTCGCCACGGTGGCGACCGACCCGCTTCCGCGTGCGGCCGCCGAGCAGATCCTGCGGGACGAGCAGTTCCACGCCCGCTTCGGGTGGGAGTCGCTCGCGGTGCTCGTGCCGTTGCTCGACGACGAGGGTCGCGCGGCGCTGCAGGAGCAGCTGGCGAAGTCCTTCGCGGGCTTCGAGCGGACCACGTGTGGGCAGGTGCGGATCGAGGACCTGGCCGACTCGGAGATGGAGATCGTGCCGGGGGAGGACGCGGAAGAGCCGAACCTGGGCACGCTGAGCGAGCGGCAGTTCGCGATGATCTTCTACGCGACGCTGGAGCACGAGATCTTCCCGGCGCTGCGCGAGCTCGGGCTGGACCCGGAGGCGGCGTGGGTGCGGCGGGCGGCGTATCCGGCAGCGAAGGGGCGGGAGCCGGCGGCGGAGAGCCGCGGCTGACCCCCGGTCGGGGGAGTTTTCATTTTGGTCTCGGAGACCCCTGTTTTTGCGGGGGATCCGGGAGGGGGGAGTGTCCCCGGGGGTTCAGGGGTCGCAGCCGTCGAGGGTGATCTGGTCGATGATGTCGCCGTCGATGGTCACGGCTTCGCCGCGGAGGGCGCAGCCGTGAATGGTCATGCGGAAGAAGCTGTGCTTCTCGTCGTTGCTGCTGGCCGCCCACCATTGGTCGTTGACGTCGCCGCGGAGGCCCGCGCCGCCTGCACCGGCGACGACGTAGGTGATGCCGCTGAGCGGGTCCGGCGCGATGCAGCCGCCGAGCATGGGGTGGGTCCGCTCGTAGTGATGGTCGTGGCCGACGAGGACGAGGTCCACACCGCCGGCTTCGAGAACGGGCAGGATCTGCGCGCGGACCGTGCCGTTCGGTGAGCGGCTGCTCGAGCTGTAGGGCGGGTGGTGGAAGATCGCGATCTTCCACTCGGCGTCCGAGGCGGCGAGGTCCGCGGCGAGCCAGTCGATCATGTCGTCGTCGAAGCGGTCCGCGGTGTCGAGCGCGATCGGGATGATGCGGGCCTCGTTCGAGTCGACGGAGACGAAGTGCACGTTCCCCTGATCGAAGGAGTAGTAGTACTCCTGCTCCTCCTCGCGGAACGCCTGCTCGGGCAGGTAGTAGACGTCGCGGTAGGGCTGGCCGCTGTCGGTCTTGAACTCGTGGTTGCCGATGGTCGGCCAGCTCGGGACCCGATGGAGGAAATCCCGGTAGACCTGGAACATGTTCGTCTCGAACTCGACGAAGGTGCCGTCGCCGTAGGCCATGTCGCCGAGGTGGAGGAAGAGGTCGTAGTCGTCCTCCATGAAGACGTCTCGGACCCCCGCCTGCTCGGGGCTGCCGTTCCCGCTGTCGCCGAAGGCGATGATCCGGAGCGGGCGGCTCCCCTCGTCGGCACCCGCACCGACCCAGCCGGTGCGGAGGGTCAGGTTGGAAGCGAGGGTCTCGCCGTCCTCGAGGACCTCGTAGCAGTAGGCGCTCGACGGGCTCAGCCCGGTGAGCTCCGCGAGGTAGGCGGAGTAGTCGACCTCGTCCTCGGTGCGAACCGTGTCGAAGAGCTCGGCGTCGGCGACCACGGTGGTCCACTCGGTGTCCCCGGCTGCGCGAATGCGGACCGAGCCCTCGCCGCCACCGGTGGTCGTCCAGATCACTTTCGCGGTGGTCGGGCTGACGCTCTGCAGGTAGGGCCAGCGGCGCAGGACGGTGTCGTCGGTGAAGGTCGGCTCGCCGCAGTCCTCGGTCGGAGCGGGCGCGGCCGGGCCCGCGTCGGGCGGATCGTCGGGAGTGACGGTCGGCGCCTGGGAGCACGCGCCGCCGTCGGGCGGGCCCTGGTCGCGCGGACCGCCATCGGTCGGTCCGGCGTCGAGGGTGTCGTCCGAGGTCGAGTCGTCGTCGCCGCAGGCGAGCGCGAAGATCAAGCTGAGCGCGAGGAAGCGAGCCATGGCGCGCATCCTAGCCAAGTCTCGTGAACGCTCACCTTACGAAGGGCGACGTTCACGCAGCCGTCACTCGAGGCCGCGGACGACGGCCGCCAGGTCCGGCGGCAGCTCCGAGCGGAGCTCGAGCCGCTTCCCGTCGGCGCCGGTGAGCACGATGCGGGAGGCATGGAGGAAGTGGCGGTCGAGCCCGTCGATCGGGGGTCCCCCGTAGAGCTCGTCGCCTGCCAGCGGGTGACCCAGCGATGCCAGGTGGGCCCGAACCTGATGGCGGCGAGCGCTCTTGGCTCGGACCTCGACCAGGCTGAAGGCGCCCGAACCGACCAGATCGGCCTCGAGCACCTCGGTCGACGCGGGGCGCGCGCCCATCCGGTCCGCCTCTTCGGGGCGCTCGCAGACCAGCATCCGGCGGCGATCGGCCTTGTCGTGGGCGATGGGCCAGTCGATGAAGGCCGGGGCGTGGACGAAGCCCCGACAGAGCGCGGCGTAGCGCTTGTCGACCCGGCGCTCGGCGAGCTCCTCGCTCAGGCGCTCGAAAGTCGCGCGGTCCCGCGCCGCGAGCAGGAGCCCGCTGGTGTCGTTGTCGAGGCGGTGGAGCAGGCCGGCTTCGCGGTTGGCGTGGCCGATGCCGATCATCTCCGGGTAGCGCGCCACGAGGGCGTTCGCGATGGTGTCGCGCTCGTCGGGGCGGAGCGGGTGACAGGGGACACCCGCCTGCTTGTCGACCACCACGAGGTGCTCGTCCTCGTGAGCGATCTGCAGCGCCAGCTCGGCGTTGGGCGCGGGATCGAAGTCGCTGGGGGGCGGGAGCTCCTCGAGGGTGACGACCTCGCCGGCGGCGACCCGGTGGCCCTTCCGGACCCGGTGGCCATCCACGCGCACCTTGCCCTCGGCGGCCAGGGTCTTCGCCTTGGCTCGGGTCATGTTCGGGACGCGCCCGACCAGGAAGACATCGACTCGGTTGCCGGCGTCGGACTCGCTGACTCGGTGTTCGAGGGCGTCGTCACCCTCGTCGGCGGGATCGTCGGGGAGGGTCATCGGCACTCTTCTGACATGGATGACGACGCGATGAAACCGGCCCGTAGCGTTCCGAGGGGTGTCCCTCTATGCTCGGCCGGTGTCGAAGCGCGACTATTACGAGGTCTTGGGCGTTCCCCGCGGCGCCGGCCCCGACGAGCTGAAGAAGGCCTTCCGCGCTCTCGCCCGAGAGCTGCACCCCGACCGCAATCCGGACGACCCGGCCGCCGAGGAGGCGTTCAAGGAAGCGGCCGAGGCCTACCAGGTGCTGTCCGACCCGGCGCAGCGGGAACGCTACGACCGCTTCGGCCATGCGGCGTTCGAGGCCGGCGGTGGGCCCGGCCCCGCGGACTTCGGCGGCATCGGCGAGATCTTCGAAGGGCTGATCGGGGAGATCATCGGCGGCCGACGCCGGAAGCGACAGGGCGAGGACGTCGAGCTCGAGCTCACGGTGAGCTTCGAGGAGGCCGCGCTCGGCGCCGAGAAGCGCGTAGCGGTGGCCAAGCCGGTCCCCTGCGCGACCTGCGAGGGCAGCGGCGCCAAGCCGGGCACGGCCGTGCGCACCTGTGGTCAGTGCGACGGCAAGGGCGAGGTTCGCTTCCAGCGGCGGCTCTTTTCGACCAACCGGAAGTGCGCGGCCTGCAACGGCAGCGGCAAGAAGATCGAGACGCCCTGCAAGACCTGCCGCGGCGGCGGGCTGGTCGAGGGCGAGGAGACTTTGGCCGTGCGGATCCCGCCCGGGGTCGAGGACGGCGCGACCCGGACCATTCGCGGTGCTGGCGCGCCTGGTCCGGGCGGCAACGGCGACCTGCTCGTCACGATCCGCATCGAGGCGCACCCGCTCTTCCAGCGCGACGGAGCGGACGTGCTCTGCACCGTGCCGGTGAGCTTCCCGCAGGCGGTCCTCGGCGACACCCTCGAGGTGCCGACGCTCGAGGGCTCGGTCCGCATGAAGCTGCCGCCCGCCACCCAGTCCGGGCGCATGTTCCGGCTCCGCGGCAAGGGCATCCCGGTCTACGGCGGGATGGGCAAGGGCGACCAGCTCGTGACGATCCTGGTCGAGGTCCCCGAGAAGGTCAGCCGCAAGCAGCGCAAGCTGATCGCCGAGCTCGCCGACGAGCTGGGCACCGAGACGCACCCGCAGCGGCAGTCGTTCCTGACCAAGCTGAAAGAGCTGCTCGAGTGATGGCCCGCTCGCTGCTGGCACTCCTGGCGACGCTCGCCGGGGTCGAGCAAGCGCGAGCGCAGTGCACCTGTCCGGGCGAAGACACCGAGGTCATCGGCCACCGCGGCACCGGTGGCGATCGCGATGACAACCCCTTCCCCGAGAACACCATCGCCTCGTTCCTGCAGGCGGCGGCCGAGGGCGCGACGATGGTCGAGCTCGACGTGCAGCTCGACCAGGACGGACGGCTGGTGGCGATGCACGACGACACGGTCGACCGGACCACCGACGGATCGGGATGCGTCGCGAGCCTGAGCCAGTCCGCGATCGAGGCGCTCAGCGCGCGCGGCGAGCCAGTGCCCACCCTCATCGAGGTCTTCGAGGCGGTGGACCTGGCGCTGAACATCGAGATCAAGGTCTCCGACGAGGACGGGTGCCCGGCGACCGACAAGCCCATGCTCGCGATGGAGCTGGCGCGGGTGATCGCGCTCTACCCGGGTCGCCGGGTCGTGGTGAGCAGCTTCGACCTGGACCAGCTGTTGGCCGTTCGCGCAGTCGACGACTCGATCCGCTTGGCGTTCCTCTTCACCAACCCCGACGGCTTCGCGACCGCCCGGGCGGAAGGCATGGACGCGCACCCGCTCGTGATCGCCGCGACCGCCGCCGAGGTCGCCGCTCACCACGAGGCCGGGCTCGCGGTCCGGCCCTACACGGTCAACGACCGCTCGAACATGCGGCGAATGCTGGGCTTCGGTGTCGACGGCATCGTGACCGACACGCCGGACCTGCTGGTGACGGTGAAGGCCGACTTCTGCGAGACCTACTGCGACGAGCCGGACGCGGGCGTCGGGGCGGACGCCGGAAGCGACGCGGAGTCGGACGGGTCCGGCGGCTGTGCGGCCGGAGGCTCACCGAAGGGCCTCGCCGGCTTCGCGCTCCTCGGCCTCGCTGCGATCCGGCGCCGCTTCAGGGGCGGTAGCTCACGCGGTAGACGACGCCGTTCGCCTCCTCGGTGAAGTAGAGCGAGCCATCGGGGTGCGAGAGCACGCCGACCGGCCTTCCCCACGTGGTCGGCCCGCTCGGGTCGATCAGGAAGCCTTCGACGAAGGGCTCGTAGGTGCCGGTGGGCGCGCCGTTCTCGAAGGGCACGAAGACGATGCGATAGCCGGTGCCCTCGCTGCGGTTCCAGCTCCCGCGGTGCGCGACGAACGCGCCGTGCCGGTACCGCTCCGGGAAGGGCTCGCGGTCGTGAAAGGTCACGCCGAGCGCCGCCGAGTGCGCCTGGAAGAGGACGTCGGGCGTGCGCGTCCGCGCCGCGAGCTCCGGCGCTTCGCTGCGCCGACCGTTCATGCGGCGTGGATCGAGCTTGTCCGGCACCAGGTACGCGTAGGGCCAGCCGTAGAAGGCACCCTCCACGACCTCGGTGAAGAAGTCGGGCACGAGGTCGTCGCCGAGCCCGTCGCGCTCGTTGACCGTCGTGAAGAGCTTGCCGCTCGAGTGCACGGCGAGACCGACGGGGTTCCGCAGACCGCTCGCGTAGGTGGTGAGCTCACCGGTCTCGAGGTCCAGCCGCGAGACCGCCGCGCGCGGCGCCTCTTCGACGCTGACGTTGGTGGCGCTCCCGACCGACACGTAGAGATGCCGGCCATCACCCGCGGGGATCACGTTGCGGGTCCAGTGCTGATTGTAGCCCCCACCGGGCAACGCGACGACGCGCTCGCCCTCACCCTCGAGGCGGGTCTGCCCGTCCCGCCACTCGAAGCGGCGGACCTCGTCCTGGTTGCCGAGAAAGAACGCGCCCCGCTCGAAGGCCATGCCGAAGGGAATGTCGACCGCGTTGTCGGAGCCCGCAAAGATGCCGCGCTCGTCGGCGACGCCGTCACCGTCGGTGTCGCGGTACCAGGTGATCTGCTCCTCGCGAGACTGGGCGACGAGCACGCGTCCGTCCGGGGTGACCGCGAGCCAGCGCGCCATCGGGACCTGGGTGGCGAAGCGCTGCACCACGAAGCCCTCGGGCACGGCGAGCTCCGCGTCGTCGGGGATCGCGACCACGTCGGGTGACTGGCGCGCGCTGCGGGTGGCGAAGGGCTCGGGGAGATCGGCGATCGCGATCCGGATGGGCTCGGGCGCGAGGGTGCGCGTGGGGACGAGCTCACCGAGCTCGACGATCGGATCGGGGTCCTCGGTCCCCTCGGTCGCCGCCTGGGGCTCGGGCTCGACCTCGGGAGGCTCCGCGCCGCAACCCGAGTCGCAGGCGAGCAAGAGCGAGAGGAGACCGGGGAGAATGCGGGGCATCGGCTACTCGTCGGTGCGGTCACCGACCTCGGCGAGCATCCGGTCGATGGTCTCCTCGGTCAGCGGTTTGACCAGATGATAGGCGAAGCCCGCCTCGAGCGAACGCTGCCGATCGCTGTTCTGGCCCCAGCCGGTCTGTGCGACGTAGACCACTCGGTCACCGCCCTCCTTCTGCTGGAGCAGACGGCAGAGCTCGTGCCCGTCGATCTCCGGCAGCCCGAGGTCGAGCAAGGCGATGTCCGGCTTCAGCTCGTCGAACGCCGCCAGCGCCTCGTGGGCGTCGTGGCACTCGGCCACCTCGTGTCCCTTGAGCTGGAGCAGGCGACAGAGCATCGACGCGAGATCCAGGTTGTCGTCGACCACCAGGATTCGGTGAGCTCTCGGACCGGACGCCGACTTGGGCGGCTCGACCGGGGCCGCCGAGGCCCGAGCGTTCCCTTCGTGAAGGGGCAGCTCGATGACGAAGCAGCTCCCCTGACCCGGCCCCTCGCTCGATACGCGAATGTCTCCGTCGTGGTGGCGAAGCAGCGAACGGACCAGGGTCAGGCCGATGCCCAGCCCACCACGGGTGAGCGGCGAATCGGCACCGTGGACCTGAGTGAAGGTCTCGAAGATGCCTTCCATCTGCTCGGGAGCGAGGCCGATGCCGTCGTCCTCGACCTGAACCGTGGCGCGGCCGTCGATGATGCCCAGCTTCACGCGAATGCCTGCCGAGGGATCGGTGTACTTCACCGCGTTGTTGATCACGTTGCCGAAGACCTGCACGAGGCGCGTGCGGTCGCCCCAGACCCGCACTGGATCGGAGGGCTGGTCCAGCTCGAAGGTCTGCTCCTTGCGCGCGATCGCCGGCTCGTTGAGCTCGATGGCGTCCGCGAGCACCGAGCGCAGATCGACGACCTCCCGCTCGAGGCGGACCTGGCCACGAGTGATGCGGGAGACGTCGAGCAGGTCGTCGACGAGCTTCACCAGATGGCCGAGCTGCCGGTTCACGATCGCCAGCCCCTCCTCTCGGTCTTCGGGCACGTCCGACTTCTCGAGGATCGACAGCGCGTTGCTAATCGGCGAGAGGGGATTGCGGAGCTCGTGAGCGAGGGTGGCGAGGAACTCGTTCTTGGTCCGGTCGCGTACTTCGAGCTGAGCGACGTCCTGCTGGAGCTCGGTCTTCTCGCGCAGCGTGTGCTGGAGGAAGAACTTGTTGAGGCGGAGGGCGACCTCGATGCTCGACGGACTCCAGGGGGCGCTCTCTCCCTCCACGACTCGCTCGTGGACCTTGAACGACACACGCGGAGAGAGCCGCTCGCGCTTCGGTGCATCCGGGAAGGTCTCATCGGGATTCCCGGCCCACCGAATGGTGCGCGGCTCCTCGGACCGGAACCAGAGCGTGTAGTACTCCTGCTCCGTGAACATCGGGACCACGAGGGCGCCGTGGCAGCCGTTCAGATCGCCGGTGACCAGATCGCCGAGGCGGTCGGTCGAGAAGGGCTCTTCGCGTGGGTCGTTGGCCGCGCGTCGTCCCAGCGCGCGAATGACCTCTTCGGAGGGCGTCTGCCCGATGCACACCAGTCGCCGACCCGCCCCGTAGACGAAGCCGCACGCGCCCATCAGGGAGAGGACTTCGTCCGCCTCGCTCTGGAAGATGTCGACGATGTCCATGGTCTGGCCGAGGTGCTCGATCAGGCCATCGACCACGTCGTCCGCTTCGGCCTTCTGCCTTCGTTCGACCTCTTCCTGCTTCGCGTAGAGCTGCCAGGCGAAGAGGTGGCCGAGGCTCTCGCACTCGAGCCGAACCTCCTGCGGGAGGTAGTGAGGCTCACGGTGATGGCACGAGATCAGGCCCCAGAGCTCGCCGTGCATGACGAGCGATACCGACATCGACGCGCGGAGCCCCTGGTTCAGCACGTACTGGGCGTGGATCGGCGACATCGCGCGCACGATGGAGAGGCTCAGGTCGAGCGGCTTCCGGCCCGCCTGCTTCAGGGTCGGCGTGAGCCCGACCGGTTCGAGCGCGACATCGGGGTTCAAACGGATCCAGTTGCGCAGGTAGAGCTCCCGAGCCTGCGCGGGGATGTCGGAGGCGGGATAGGTCAGGCCCAGGTACGACGGCATGTCGTCGACCTTCGACTCGCTGATGACCGTGCCGGTTCCGTCCCCGTTGAACCGGTAGACGATCACCCGCTCGAAGGCGGTGAAGCGACGCATCACGTCGGCGATGGCCTGAGCCACCTCGCCGACGCCGGCGAGCGACTGGAAGCTCGGCGTCATGTTCTGGGCGTAGATCCGCTCCTCGTGGCGCGCGGCGATCAGCTCGGTGATTGCCGTCGCCGGCTCGAGCTCGAGAATGAGGTAGCCGTCGCTCTCGAACACCACGCCGTGAAAGAGGGTGCGTTCGCCGACGACCGCGCTCGGCTCCAGCTGGAGCTGCACCGGGAGACGCATCTTCTCCTCGGCGGCGCGGAGGTAGACCTCGTGGAGCAAGCGCTGGGGGGTGCGCTCCACGTCGACCCAGTCGTAGAAGCTGCGGCCCACGAAGCCACCGCTGACGGCCTCGCTCGGGGGGAAGAGGGTCGCGAGGTTGTCGCTGTGGATCCGGATGATCCCGGTGTCCGGTTCGAGCGCCATCAGGTAGCCGTAGCCCTGGATCGCTTCCGGTCGGTGAATGGGCTCGTCTTCGCAGCGATCGAAGTCGAGGCTCTCGGGGTCGAAGCTCACGCGCTCGCCTCCGCAGAGATGCGCTCATGGAGCGCCCCATGGGCTTCGAGCCACTCGGTGATGGCACCGAAGGTCTCGACGGCGGCGTCGACGATGATCCGCCGGGAGAAGGGGGTGGCCCGCTCGAGCTCGACGACCAGCTCGCGCCAGAGTCGCCCCGTGTCCTCGCCGTACCCCTCGAAGAAGCGTAGGCCCGCCAAGGCCGGACGGCGCGCGAGGACTCTCCCGCCCAACATCGAGCCCTCGAGCACGTAGGCCACGCCGAGCCCGGCGGGGGCTCGGAGGGGCAGCTCGGGGACGGACAGCTCGGGGACGGAGGGCGTCGGGAGAGCGCCGAGCCGCTCGAGATCGGCGCGCAGCCAGCGGGTCTTCCGAGCTCGGAGCTCGGGCTGGAGGTGCGAGAGCGCCGGCTGCGCCCAGAGCTCCCCTTCGACCGGTTCGAGAAACGAGAACATCGCCTGCAGATGGAGGCGAACGTCCGCCGGAGAGGGGTCCCTCGCCAACCGCAGGCTTCCGTCCAGCCGAGCGTGGGCGGAACCCGTCGCCTCACGGAGCGCGGCCAAGGTCGATTGGGTCATTCCCTCGTCTCTGTTGCCACAGGCATGTGCGTCAATGCTGCACTGCCGTCCGTGGCCCGCGGGCGTCCGTGTGCTTTCGCACGCTCTTGGTGCAAAGCTCCCGCCATGACCTGGTCCCCGGAGTCCTGGAAATCGCGACCGATCGCGCACGCGCCGCCTTACGACGACGCCGATGCACTCGACGAGGCGGTCACTCAGCTGAAGCGCCTGCCGCCGCTGGTGACCTCGTTCGAGGTGGAGCGGCTGAAGAGCCAGATCGCCGAGGCCCAGCGGGGCGAGCGGCTCGTGCTCCAGGGCGGCGACTGCGCCGAGACCCTCGACGACTGCACGCCAGACGTGATCACGCGGAAGCTGAAGATCCTCCTGCAGATGTCGATGGTGCTCATTCATGGCGCGCAGCGGCCCGTGGTCCGGATCGGTCGCTTCGCCGGGCAGTACGCGAAGCCGCGCAGCAAGCCGCTGGAGAAGCAGGGCGGCAAGGAGCTGCCGAGCTACTTCGGCGATCTGGTGAACCGCGCGCCCTTCGACGAGAGCTCGCGGAAGGTCGACCCGCAGCTGCTGCTCGAGGGCTACAAGCACGCCGGGCTCACGCTGAACTTCATCCGCTCGCTCGTGGTCAGCGGGTTCGCGGACCTCCATCACCCGGAGTACTGGGACCTGGCCTTCCTCGAGAGCGCGAGCCTCGACGACGAGCTGCGCGAGCAGTATCGGGCGACCGTCGAGGAGGTCTCCGCGGCGCTCCGCTTCATGCAGGCGCTCGGCGAGCAGACCGTGGACGAGCTCTCGCGGGTGGAGTTCTTCACCAGCCACGAAGGGCTGAACCTCTACTACGAGTCGTCGCAGACCCGGACGGTTCCGCGGCGCGAAGGCTGGTACGACCTGTCGACGCACCTGCCGTGGATCGGTGAGCGCACTCGCGATCCGGACGGCGCGCACGTGGAGTTCTTCCGTGGCATCCGGAACCCGGTCGGCGCGAAGGTCGGTCCGACGGCGAGCGGCGACGACGTGATCCGGCTACTGGACGCGCTGAACCCGGACGACGAGCCCGGCAAGATCGTGCTCATCACCCGCATGGGCGCCGGTCACATCCGCGATGGGCTGCCGCCGATCCTCGAGCGCGTGCAGAAGGAGGGCCGCACGGTCCTCTGGATGAGCGACCCGATGCACGGCAACACCGTCAGCACCAGCTCTGGCCGCAAGACCCGCGACTTCGACGCCGTTCTCGACGAGATCGAAGGCGCCATCGCCGTGCACCAGGGCGTGGGCACCGTCTTCGGCGGCGTCCACTTCGAGCTCACCGGCGACGACGTCACCGAGTGCACAGGCGGCGCCGAGGGCCTCACCGAGGACGACCTCGAGCGCAACTACGCCAGCCTCTGCGACCCCCGTCTCAACTACCGCCAGTCCCTCGAGATGAGCTTCCGCATCGCCCGCTCACTCCAGCGTTGAGATCGGGGACAGGATCACCCCTCGGATCACTCGGCAAAACAGGGGGTTCCGAGCGCGAAATGCATTTTGTTCACGACAGCACCGCTACGAACAAAATGCATTTCGTGTTCGGAGACCCCTACAAAACAGGGGGCTCCAAGGGGGGAGCCTGTCCCCGGTCATTTCGAGCGGCGCCAGCCGCCGAGCTGGCGGCCTTGGTCTCGCCAGGGGGCTTGGGGGGTGGGGTCGTAGGGGTTCAGGTCGACGGGGAGGGGATTGGTGATCTCGTAGGCTTCGAGGGTCGGGCGGACCTGGACGGCTTGGAAGCGCACGCCAGAGTCGGCGGCGCGAACGCAGGCTTCGGCGAGGTCGGGGTCGTGGAGTCGTGAGGGGCGGACGGCGCGAATGCGACCGGGGCGCTGAACCACGAAGAGAATGGTGGCCTTGTCGCCGGCTCGGACGGCGGCGGCGAGGTGGTCGACGTGGCGGGTCGCCCGTTCGCTGACGGTGTCGGGGAAGTACGCGCGACCGTCCGGGTAGACGAGATGGCAGTTCTTCACCTCGACCCGATGAGGAACCTTGCCGTCGAGGACGAAGTCGACGCGGGAGCCGTCGTCCTGGCGGACTTCGCGCTGCAGCGTTCGGTAGCGCTTGAGTCCGGGGATGGCCCGAGCACGGAGCGCGCTCTCGATGATGCGGTTCGGCGCAGCGGTGTCGACGCCGACGATACGCCCCTCGTGCTCCATGAGGGTCCAGGTGTAGCGGAGCTTGCGTTTGGAGCCCTCTGGCGCCGGGGTGAGCCACACGCGGGAGCCGCGGATCAGCAGGCCCTCCATCCGCCCGGGGTTCACGCAGTGGGCGCGCACGATCTCACCGCTGGCGAGCTGGACCTCGGCGATGAAACGGTCCCAGCGCTCGACGAGGGTGCCTTCGACCAGGGGCGCCGGATGCGGATGGCGGTGGAGCACGGCGGCACCTTGGTCGGAGAGCCGGATCGACGCCAATGCCGTTGTCGGCGGCGCCGCGAAGTGCTTCGATGAGGCCATGGAAGAGAGCGCCCCAACCTGCATCGTGGCCGCCGTCGATCTGGACGAGCTCTCGGCCGAGGCGCTCCGAAAGGCCGCGTTCATGGCCAAGACCTCCGGCGCTCGTCTGCTCGCGGTCCATATCTCGTCCGCCTCGGCGCCGGTGGCCCCGATTTCGCTGCCGGGCACCAGCGGACTGGTGGAGGAGGCGAAGAGGGCGATCCTCGAAGAGGCCGAGCTGAAGGTCCGCAAGATGATCGAGACCCACCTCGACGAGGATGCGCCCAAGCCGGAGATCGTGGTCCACCACCACCCGAGCCCTGCCGAGGCGCTCTGTGCGTTCGCCGATGGACAGGGCGCGGATCTGATCGTGGTGGGTGCGCACCGACGCTCGGGGCTCGGGCGAATCCTGCTCGGCAGCGTCGCCGAGAGCGTGGTCCGGCGCGCGCCCTGCGACGTACTGGTCGTGCGCCCCCAGACCTAGCAGCTGGCGGATCGATTCTCCGAATCGTATTCTCATTCTCGCATGCACGCCGTCGCGTCCCGAGAAGAGAGCATCACCGTTCGCCGCCTCGACCTCGAGGTGGGCGAGGAGACCCCGACCTACTGGTTCGACGACAACCAGTACCTGACGGCGCTGCTCAACGGGCTCGCGATCACGTTTCCGCCGGGCGAGCGCTTCTTCATCCGGAGCGTGAAGCACTTCATGGCCGGCATCGACGACCCGAAGCTGACCGAGCGCGTTCGCGCCTTCACCGGTCAGGAGGCGATGCACACGAAGGAGCACCTCACCTTCAATCGGTTCCTCGACGGACGCGGCTTTCCGGCCAAGGCGATGGAGGACTTCGTCACCCGGCGCATCGGCAAGATCCAGAGCGAGTCGACCCCGGCCGCCAACTTGGCGCGCACCGCCGCGCTCGAGCACTTCACGGCGATCCTCGCGACCGCGCTCCTCGAGCATCCCGAGATCCTCGACCGGATGGATCCGGCGGTCGCCAAGCTCTGGGCGTGGCACGCGATCGAAGAGATCGAGCACCGCTCGGTCGCTTTCGACGTCTACAAGGAAGCGGTCGACGACGAAGAGCTCCGCCTGCGGATGATGCGCGTCACCACGATCATCTTCCTGCTCGCGAACATCGTCCGAACGCACATCCTCATCAAGGCGAGTCCCCGCCCCTTCGATGCGCGGCGAGCGCTCGGCGCGGTGAAGACGCTCTTCGGTCGCCGCGGGCTGCTCCGGAAGATCGGACCGCGCTACCTGGCGTACTACCGGAAGGACTTCCACCCGTCGGAGCTCGAGGCGGACGAGCTGCTCGATCGGGCGAAGGCGGAGTACCTGCAAGAAGTCGCATAGCGACTTCTTCCTCACGACCCTCGCCCTATCCCTTCCGGTTCTCCGTTCGGCCCGACCACAGGGTGAGGGTCAGGGCGAGGGTGAGGGTGAGGGTCTGACGCCAGGGCGTCAGAAGGGGACGCGGACGCCCGCCTGGGCGATGACCGCGTTGCCGAAGCGGCTCGTCTGCCAGAGGTACTCGAAGCTGAGGTCGAGCCACGCGCGGCGAAAGACGTCGAGCGCGGTGCGCTCGAGGAAAGCCATCTGGAGCCCGAACTGGAAACCGAGCAGGTGGCTGTGGAACGCGCTCATCTTCGGGTCGTTGGTGACGAACTCGTTCTCTTCGACCGTGCCCTCGTACTCCTCCTCGTAGAAGAACGAGCGCGTCTGTCGGTAGTAGCGGTAGCGCACGCGTAGCTGCGCGAAGCGGGAGACCTGTTGGTAGATCCGCGCCTCGGGCGTCAGCGCGCCGATGTCCCAGCTGTCGAGGTAGGCCCGGTAGAAGAGGTGCAACCCCGTCCCGGTCCGGCGGACGAAGTGGGAGAGGTGCGCGATGCCGGTGTGCCGGCGACGGACGCCGGGGTGCTCCTCGTCGACGAAGAACGAAGCCACGCGCACCTGCCGGTACGAGTTGGCGAGGTAACCCTCCAGGTAGCCGTACTGGTAGCCCACCTCGATGTAGGTCGTCGGCGAGAGGATCTGCTCCCACGACACCGAGAGCGCGAGCGCGTCGAAGTTGCGCTTGCCGAAGGTCAGCGACTCCATCCGCCCATCGGAGGTGGTCGTGAAGCGCCGGACCTCGTCGTGCACGTAGCCGAGGTTGAGCCGGAAGATGGTGGTCCGCTGTGCGAGCGAGAGCGCGGCCGAGAGGCTGCCGCCGACCGAGAGATAGTCGGGCTCACGGCTGACGCGGCCGCTGATGCCGAGCTGCAGCTGCATGTCACCGAGATCGAACTCGTAGCCGCCTCCGAGGGTGCCCTGGTGGCGGATCTCGGTGAAGCGCACGTCCTCGATGACGCCCGCCGCCTGGCTGGCGCTGGTGATGCTGTCGACCAGGTAGCCGGCGTGGACCGAGCCGCCGTTCGGACCTTCGAGGGTGAGCGCGACCGAGGGCGCGACCACCCGGGTCGAACGCTCCCAGTAGTAGTTGCCGAGGACCTCGACCGTGCCGGTGACCGTTCCGGACGACTCGTCGGCCCGAGCGTCGGGCGTCGCCGCGGTCCACGCGGTCACGAGAATCAAAGCCGAGAGCGCGAAGCGCACGCCCCCATGTAGCCGATCTGGGCGGGATGCGCAGCCGTGATCCGCATGGTGCGAGTCGCGTGAGCGAGGGACTGTGCCGATGCGGGCCAGACGAAGGCGAAGGATCGAGCTGAGCAAAGATGGTGCCGGCGCGTTTCGCCCTGAATCGGCCATCGGGAGTGGCGTCGAGCCGACATGCGATGGCTTGCTTCCTTACTCCTCTTCGGCGCGATCGGCGCCGTGCTTCCGGCGATTCTCGGGTGCGCTGCGCCACTCGGAACCGTCGGCCCACCCCCGGTGCTCCGGACCCATGAAGAGCCGGAGATGGTCAGTCAGGTCGGTGTCAGCGCCGGCGCGAGCGCGGACGCCACGAGCGCCGGCGCTCGAATGGGCGTCGCGTTCGGGCTCGCGGACCACTTCGCGCTCGGCGTTCACCTCCACTACGGGGCCTTGGTCGACCGCGACGGCGAGTCGCTGCACTCGCTCCTCTACACCGGCGATCTGATCTTCTTCGGTGACCACGCCGGCTTTCGTCTCTCGCTCGGCTTGCTCGGCGGCGGGGGACCCGAAGGACCAGGCGCCGCGTACGGGCTCGTCGGCGGTCAGGTCTTCGGCCACGTCGGTCGAGTGCGGATCTACGGCGGCTCGCACATGACGATCATGGCCGTGCTCGGCCGGAAGTCCGTCGACAGCACGGCCATCCAAGGCGCGCTCGGGGTCGAGGTGATGCTCTTCGAAGAACCGTGGCTCCGCGTGGGTCTCGGTGCCGAGCTCCAGGGCGGGCGTCGTCGGATCCGCGGGGCCGATGCGCTGAACACCGACGACCACTTCATCGGCGCGCTCGGGAACCTGACCGTGTACCTGGGCGACGGCGACGCATCTTGACGGGTCGCTCGGCACGGGGTCCTCTCGGATCATGCGCCTGCTGATCGAAGAGCTCGACTCACACGGCCACGCGATCACCTCGCGGGTGGTCGACCACCGCGACAGCACCCTCTTCCGGATCGGGCCCGCCGGCGCGGACCACGAGGTCCCGGGCATGGAGAGCGCGCTGGTCATCTATCGCAAGAACGGCGGCCGCGTGATGCTCAGCTACGCGCGCCACGAGCGCGAGCTGACCTTCGCCGAGGGCGTCGACTTCTCCGCCGACGGCGTCTGGCTCCGGCTCTCGCTCCTCTCCGGCGACGTGGGCGGTCTCGGCCTCTGCCCCCGCTGTGGCGGCGCCCTCCGTCAGAGCCTCGGCGGCGGCGCCTATCGGAGCGTCGCGCGGAGCATCCGCAGCTGCCCGACGTGCGGCGCGCAGATCCTGGAGCTCGCAGAAGCGGCCATGAAGCTCGGCAACTTCGTCGACGCCACGAGCACCGACTTCTTCACGGTGGTCACCCCACGCCGCTGCCCCGAATGCGCGAACCCGCTCAAGCGCTCGATCCTCCGCACGGCGAAGGGCGAGTCCGAGGTGGAGCGCTGCATCACCTGCGAGCTCCTGGTCCTCGAGCGCCCCGATCTCGACCTCCTGGTCGGCGACCGGTGACAACATGCATTTCGTGCTCGGAACCCCTTTGGACATAGGGGCTTCGGAGGGGTGATCCTGTCCCGCGGTCTCGCTGGGATCACGAGGCCGCAGGCCGAGTGCCCGAGCGATGCGAGGGCGTCCGCGAAGCGGACGGAGTCGGGGGAGGCGCAGTCTCGGGCTTTGCCCGAGCAAGCCGGGGGTTTGCATACAAACCCCCGGAAAGTCAGTTGCAGCCGCAGCCGCCGCCGGTGCTGCCGAGGCCGCCGGTGGCGCCTTCGCGGCTGTCGTGCACGTGGGAGCGGAACTCGGCGGCCTGCGCTTCGCTGGTGATGTCGCTCTGCGGCCTGGCGAGCGCCTCGCGCTCGTAGGGAGCGACGGAGACGCAGCCGGCCAGGAGCGTCAGGGCAAGGACGAAGCGCTTCACTCGGTCATCCAGTCGGCGAAGGCGACGACCTTGTCGAGCACGCCGAGGCTGATGGCTCGAAGGGTGGCGTCCTCGCGGATGGCGTCGGCCGCATCCGGGCCGTGTTCGTAGTAGGCCTCGACCAGCGCGCGGCCGGGGGCGTTGTTCATCAGGTAGCGGTCGCGGAAGCGACGCAGCACGCCGATCTCCTTCGCCATCGGCGTCCCGTAGGTCGCCGTGGCGACGAAGCAGGGCGACACGGTGGCGAACTCGACCTGCGTGGTCTCGACGGTGGTCATCGCCACGGGGCCGTAGGCCTGACACTCGGCCACGGCGCGGACGCCGATGTAGTAGGTCGACTCCGGCTCGAGGTGACCGATCTTCGCGTCGACCGCGTCGCCGGCAGAGTAGAGGGAGGGGTCGATCGTGAGGGCCTGCTCGACCGCCGCGGCGATCTTCGCCTGCGCGCCCCACTCGTCGAAGGGCGTGCCCGACTCGTAGGGCGTCCGGGCCACGCGGACCTCGTAGCTGAAGATCTCGCGGTCGCTGGATGGCGCGTCGAAGCTGAGGTTCACGAACTCCCACGTCCGGTCGGGGTCGAGCTCCGCGCTCAGCTCACCGACGATCGAGGGCGCGGTCACGACAGCGTCGTTGCACCGGTCGAGGCACTCGTTGAGGTGGCAGACGAAGCCGGTCTCGCAGTCGGCGTCGATCGTGCACTCCTCGAAGCACGCGTCCGGCGGCATCGGCCCGTCGCAGACGTTGGTCGGCACGACCTGGAGTGAGGCTCGAATGCCACCATCCATCAGCATCAGGCGGTCCGCGCCGCTGCCGGGGCTGCCCTCGGGATCGTTCGCGATCGAGTCGTCGATCGGTCGGATGGTCCCGTCCATGCCGTGGATCTCGCCGTACCCTTCCGGGTCGGTGGTCGTGTAGACGCCGCCGAACGCGTCGAGGCGGAAGGGGATCGCGTACACGATCGTCGGCTGCCCTCGGTAGGCGTAGCCGTAGGTCTCGGCCCAGATGTCCCAGGACTCACCGTTGGGCGTCGGGTACATCGCGGGGCCCCACGAGCCGTGGTAGTCGCCCTCGACGTTGACCTCGATGTACATGACGTAGTCGCCGTTGGCCCACTCCGCGGGGAGGGTGAACTGATGGCGGGTGCGCTCCGCGCCGGCGGGAGTCGCCATGGTGACCGCGTCGATGGTCGGCATCGCGTCCCGGGTCTCGTCGAAGAAGAGGCGAGCGTCCGGGTGGTCGTCGCCGCCGAAGTCCTCGAGGTCGCGGCGCGCCGGGTAGAGCGAGGTCAGGTCCATGACCCGCATGTTCGTGTCCTCGCCCATCTCGTTCTCGAAGGGCTCGGCGTAGCCGGCGGTCACGTCCGCCTCGGTCAGGTAGCGACCCTTGTCGCTGTTGAACGTGGTCGGGCAGGCCATCGCGTCGACCGTCGGGTCGATCGCCTCGAGCGTCTCCTTGCTCGAGAAGTCGCGGTTGAACGAGAGGCAATAGAACTCGTCGCGGCTGGCGTCGGCCGAGGTGCGCGAGGCGAAGCCTTCGCTCAGGCGGTCCTGGAAGATGACCCGGCGGAAGGGCACCGCGCCGTCGGCGCTGAGCCGCGCGTGGCCCCAGATCGGCAGCACGCCTTCACGCCGGCCGTAGGGCCAGTGGTAGCCGCTGTTCATCTGCATGGCGCCCGGCCGGTTGCCGATGCCGCGTCGCGCCACGGCGTCCGTGAGCCGGAAGGTGCGCAGGAAGGTTCCGTCGCCGGTCTCGACCCAGATCGCGATCTGCGCGCGGGCGGTCGGGGTGTAGCTCAGCTCCACGACTCGCCGCTGAGCGCTGGCGGAGTCGGAAAAAGCCAATGAAGTCAGCGCGAGGAGCGCTGCGAAGCCATACCGAAAGACGTACTTCCCCACGGTGTGCGAAGGATAGGATCGGATCGGCCGAAGGTCCAACGCCGGACCCGCGCTTCGGCTTTCAGCCCGAGCGTCAGCCCTTACCGTGAGCGTTGACCCACACCTGGTTCATGTGGAGCTCGTACTTGTCGAAGTGAGCCATCCGACCGTCGATGTAGCCCTGGTCGACCGGCTCACCCAGGACCCGCGCCTTCTCGTTGGCGTAGGTGGTCCAGGCGTCGAGCTCCATGGCCCGCCACTTCTCGAGGCTCTCGAGCGGCTCCGGCGCCCACTCCCGAGCCCGTCGCCAGCGGTCGACCTCGATGCGGAACCAGTCGATGGCCTGACGCTTCGGAAGCATCGCCGCGTCGGCGAGATAGTGCGCCGCGGTGCCGCGGTAGGCGACGATGGCCAACGGCGGCTCGTAGAGGTTCTGCGCCGAGCACGCCGGGCAGGCGATCATCTCGGACTTGTAGATGATGGAGGGCGTCAGCGGAGCGCCGCACTGGTCGCACTTGGGCTGCTGCTGCGAGGCCTCCTGTGCGAGCGGGTAGAGCGAGGCCGCGTAATCGCAGAGGATCTTCGCCTTCGCGTTCGACCAGTGGTGGTCGAAGGCCGTCTCGAAGTCTTCCTTCTTGTCGAGGCCGACGTCGAGGAAGCCGCCGTCGCCCGCGTCGGAAAACTTCTCTTCGACCTGCCCATCCCAGGTCTCCTCGATGCGCTCGCGGAGCTGGCGGATGCGATGGTCGAGACCCGTGAGCGCGTTGTTCAGCGGGAGCGAGTCCAGCGGGTGCTGCGCCGCGATCTGCGCGCACCCAGCGGTCGCCTCGGCGATGATCTCGTCGAGGCGCTCCTTGATCTTGGCCAAGAAGCCATCCCAGCGCTGCACCAGCGCCTGCTGCTCTGCGTTCACGTCTCGTCCCTCCCGGAGCTATTCGCTCGTCGTCTCGTCCGTGGCGAAGACCGGGCCGCCGCAGAAGCTGCAGACGAAGACCCGGGCTTCCTGTTGGGGTGCGCCGCAGTTGCGGCACTTGATCACCCGCTTGATCTTGCCGTGCCCGCCGGTCCACCCCGCGTGCGCCGTGGCGTTCGCGAAGATGCCACCGAGGCCCAGCTTGCTCCCGCTCGACTGTTTGTGGGCCACCGGCAGGTCGGCCGCGAACTTCTCGAGCCGCCCCTTGAGGAAGGCGACCCGCCGCGGATCGGCGTCCTTCTCGATGCCCTTCAGCGCGGCGGTCGCGCCCTCGACGATCGACTTGCCGACCGCTTCGAGCGCCTCGGGTGTCGGGCTCGGCGACTGCACGCCGTAAGCCGCCGCGACCTCGGTCCAAGAGCTCGCCTCCTTGCCCGCCGCCGCGTCGAGGACGTGGCGGCGGTGGGAGTCGAGCTGCTGAGCCAGCGCATCCGCCGGATCCATCAGCCGTTCCTCAGAACGCGATGTCTTGGTCGGTCGGACCGCCCGCGCCGCCCTTGTACTGCTCCATGTACTTGGCGATCAGCCGGTCGTACTCGGGCATGCGGGCGAGGTCGGCGGTGAGCTGGCTGAGCCACCAGCTGTGCACGCCGGCGAACTCGGCGGCGTTCATCTGGAAGGTCTGCTGGAGCATGGCGTTCACGTCCTGGCCGGTCTCGGACCAGGCCTGGATCGCGCCCTGGATCTCGCAGCAGCGCTCGAGCGGCATCGGCTCGGGGCCACCGGCGGCGGTGCCGTCGTAGCCGGTCGCGGCGTGGGCCTGGGCGGCCGCGCCGAACTGACCCTGGCCGGCGCCCTGGAAGGCCTTGCCGTAGATGGTCGCGATGGTCGCGGTGGTGTCGTTCGACATGCGGGCCATCCAACCCTCGGACGCGCGGTCCCAGGTCGGCTTGTCGAGGCCGTGGGTCGCGAGCTCCGCCTGGAGCTCCTCGACGCTCATGCCCTGCGCGGACTTCGCGGAGATCTGCGCGTAGAGCTCGACCGAGACGCCTTCGATGGGCTCGAGGAGCTCCGGGTTGGCGGCCGCCGTCTGCTGCATCGTCATCTGATGCATGCGCTGAGCGGCCTTCATCATGGCGCTCATCACCTGCTGGCTGTCGAAGACGTAGTTGTCGAGGGTCGGGCCGTGGGCGGTCGCGAAGTGCTTCACGATCGTGCCGCGGACCTTGAAGAAGTGGCCGACGTCCTGGTAGCCGAACTCCTTGATCTTCTCACCGGCGGAGCGGGCGTCGCCCGAGCGCTCCATGTCGAAGATCTTCTCGTGAGCGAAGAAGTCCACGAGGCTCTCCTCGTTCGGACCCGAGAGCGGGCCCCACTCGTCCTGCCACTGGTCGGGGCCGACGCCCTGGTTGGTCGTGTTGACCCACTGGACCTCGCCATCGTCGGCGTCTTCGATGAGCGACGCGCCATCCTGGCGCTCGATCACCTTGTCGTCGGCGCCGGTGCCGTGGACCTTGACGTGCTCCATGCCGCTGAGCTCTTCGGCGCCCTGCAGCTGCGCGGCCGCGCGCTGCCGCTCGTGGTCGGTCATGCCGCCGCCGGAATCGCCGGAGCCGAGCTGCTGTGCCGGCTTCTTCAGCCCGAGCAGGCCGAGAATCATGTCGATGATCTTGGAGATGAAACCCACAACTCCCCCTTTTGCGGTGTGCGAGAAGAGCGGACGCTATCGGCTTTGGATCGCCCGCACAAGCATCACCGGTTGGGGTCGGGGGCGAGCCGCTCACGAAGCGCGAGAACCCGCGGATCCGTACGCCAGGGCTGGCACTCGTCGGCGTGCTCGAGGGCGTACCCGAGCACCTGGCACTGCTGCGCTGCCGGAGGGAGCTCGTTGCAGGCGCTGACGTAGGCGTCACGCGGCGGAATGGTGCCCACGCCCTCCTGGCCGGTCCGCTCCTGGAGCGCCTGGATCATGGCGGTCGCGGCGGCGTAGGCCTGCTCGCAGGGGGTGTCGCCTTCCGCGGCTGCGCCGGCTCGAATAGCATCACCCAGCGCTTGGCCGGCCTGGGCGAGCCCTTCGCCGGCGCCCTCCGGTACCGGCACCTCGATGGTGCCGCTCGGCGGCTCCACGACGGGCTCCGCCACCGGCGGCGCGGCGACCTCGTCGGGCTCCGTCAGCTCGGCGGTCGCGGGCTCCACCGGCTGTTCACAGCCGAGGATGGAAACGAGGGCGAGAGCGAGGAGTGGAGCGCGCGTGGCCATCCCTCATGAACTACCACGAACGCTCCCCCCTCGCGATGGGCTCAGCGCTCCGCCTGGAGGTGGGCCTCCACGAACCAGAGCTTCTCGTCGAGCTCGCGGGCGATCTCGGTGAAGAGGTCCTCGGTGGCCGCGTCGCCGATCTCGGCGCTCTCGGCGATGGCCTTGCGGATGTGGGCGCCCGCGGTGCCAAGCGCCTGAGCCACCGCCTTGCAGTGGGCCATGCCGTCGGAGAGATCGGCCGGGTACTCGGAGAGCACCGACTTCTCGGCCGCCATGCGAGCGGTGCCGCGGGCGATGCCGCCGAGCGCGGTCGCGCGCTCGGCGACGCTGTCCGACGCTTCACGGACCACGTCGGTCACGTCGTCGAAGAGCTCGTGCAGGGCGATGAAGCTGGGGCCCTTCACGTTCCAGTGGGCCTGCTTCATCTGGGTCTGCAGATCGATCAGGTCCGCGAGTCGGGCGTTGAGGAGGCCGACGAGCTTCTCGCGGTCTCCCTCGGGGATGTCGATGTAGGTCTTGTACATGCCCAATTGGTCGGCCGAGGGGGCCCGGGCATAACTTCGCCGCGCGACCTTCCTCACGGCCAAGGCGGCGTGAGGGCTGGTCGGGGCAAAAGGCTACGGATTTCGGCAGGATCGAGGCGATTCGACCCGCGCGGACGAAGCGAGCTACTCCTTCTTCATCTGGAGCTTCTCGCCGAGGAAACCGCCCATCAGGGTGATCATCACGCCGAGCATCCCGCCGACGATCATGGCCATCAGTGAGAGCTGGTCGACGATCGAGATGTGGTCGATCCAGAGCAGGGTCGGAACCACCGCCAGGAGCGCACCGACGGTGGGCTCGAGGAAGGTCCGGCCCGGCGAGATGAAGCCGACGAACGCGCCACCGACGAACCAGATGCCCGCCGAGATCAGCAGCGCCGCGAGGCCCTCCGGCTCGTAGGCGTCGATCGCGAAGGGCAGCGCCACGAGCGCGATCCCCTGCAGGACCAGGTAGATCGAGACGGCGACGGCCACCCACTTCCAGTGGAAGCCCTCCTGCTGGTGCCGCCGGGCGTGCTGCTCTTCGGCGGTGAGCGACTTTCCGTCGAGCGGGTCGAGCTTGGCGCCACACGACGTGCAGCGGTTCTGCTTCGGCTCGTTCTGTGCTCCACAGATCGAGCAGACGATTTGATCCGACGCCATTCCTCTCCTCTCGAGCCTTTCCGGCCGGGGGACATCGTCCCCACCGGGCCGCATCATCGCCGATGGCCCCCGGAGTATCAACTCCTTGCGCTCAGGGTGCCCTTCGCAGGCGGTGAGCCATGCTCTGGGGCATACTTTCGAGGTGACGAGGCGCTGGTTCGAGATCTCCGACGAGGGCTGGCGCCTCCAGGCCGGCCATCGGCCGGTGGGTCGGGTGCTCCTCGAGGCGGTCCAGAACGCCTTCGACGCCGAGGCCTCGAAGGTCTCGATCAGCTTGGCGGAGAGCCGCATCGTCATCGAGGACGACGCCGCCGAGGGATTCGCCGACGGACGGCTGGTCTACACGGTCTTCCTCACCGACAAGACCGGTCGCACCAAGCGCGGGCGCTTCGGCCGTGGGCTCAAGGAGCTGATCGGCGCGATGAACGGCGCTCGGGTGGAAACGGTGGGGGTCACGGTCCACTTCGACGACAAGGGTCGGCACGAGGAGCCGAACGAACGCACGCGGGGCACTCGGATCACCCTCGAGCGCGAGTTCACCGAGCCGGAGCTCGACGACGCGCGCCGCTCGCTCCGGCTCTGCGTGCCCCCGAACGGGACCGAGCTGATCGTCGACGGAGCGTCGGTCGAACGCCCGCAGTGCATCCTGGCGCTCGGCAGCTGCGAGCTCGAGACGGTCGGCATCGAAGGCGGCGTGGAGCGCGCGATGCGTGGCGTGACCGAGGTCAGCGTCTACCTCCCGCACCGCGGCGACACCCCGCACCTGCTCGAGATGGGCGTGCCGGTGCAGTCGTGGGAGCTGCCCTGGCACGTCGACGTGGGGCAGCGCGTCCCGCTCACGAGCGGGCGGGAGTCGGTCCCCGATCGCTTCGCGCTCCGGCTCAAGGGGCTGCTGCTCGAGTCGATGATCCACCGCTACCTCGACACGCGCGACCTGCGCGCGGACTGGGTCCACGAGGTCATCGCGAAGGTGCCGGTCGCCGCGTCGGTGCTGGACGCCTACGTCAGCCGGGCCTTCCCGAAGGGCGCCGTGCTCGGCGGGACCCGCCGCGCCGACGACCGCGCGCGACAGCTCGGCGCCCACGTGGTGCCGAGCGAATCGCTCTCCCACGGGACCTACCTGGCGCTCTCGCGGGTGGTGGAGACGGCCGATGACTTCGTTCGTCGCCGCTCCCACGAGCTCGAAGGCGAGGAGATCGCGCCCGACGAGATCCAGGAGCGTTTCGCCCAGGCGGTACGCTGGCTCGCGCGCCGCGTCGCCGGCCGGGTCGTCCGGGTGCGCTTCTTCGCCCGCGACCCATCGGACGAAGGCCTGCTCGCCGACGCCACCTGCGACGCGACCACCCGGGTGCTCTCGTTCAACGTGAAGGGCAGCCTGCGCTTCGACGACGTGCTCGAGCCGGCCACCCTCGGGGTGGTGCTCCACGAGCTGGCCCACCTCGACACGCCCGAGCACGACCACCGCTTCATCGAGCGGCTCCAGCTCCTCGCGGGCCAGGCGGCGAAGGTCCTGGCGGCCGGTGGCCCGGCGCTGGCCGATCGGCTGCGCTCCGGCGACCCGGACTGAGAGCTTCGCCACGACGGACATCGCGCTCGCTTGTCGATGGGCGCGCCCCGAGTAATCTCCCGCCCCGATGGAGCCGGTGCCCCGTCGACCCACGCTCTGGTCCCACATCCGTGGCGCCCTGCTGCTCGGGGTCTTACTGATCAACTTCTGCCAGGGACTCCCCGTCCCGCGCATCGAGGCGAAGCACATCGATCGCCCGAGCGGTCGCACCGCGCTCCAGCAATGGGGCAACGTCCTGCGCGCCGTCGGCTTCGACATCACCAACGACGAGCTCCGCGATCTGACCCTCGAGAAGTCCGGCGCGATCGCCGACTGGCACGGCCAGCTCGTGGCGCCGGTGATGCCCGCGTTCCACCACACCCAGATCCGTCAGCGGTGGTCGCTCTTCGCCTCGTCCGACCCGCACCCCTGGTGGATCCACATCGAAGGGCGCTTCGATGGCGAGGACGAGTACCAGCTGCTCTGGCGCCCGATGGACCCGGAAGCGGACGTGCTCCAGACCACCTTCGAGTATCGGCGGCTCCGGGGCATCTGGAACCCCGGCGCCGAGGAGCTGCGGGGGGACCACCCGCGCTTCCTCCGCTTCACCACCAACATCCTCTTCGAGGAGCTCCCCGACCTCGTCGCCGTGCGCGTCCGCTACAAGCGCTTCTACGTGCACATCCCCGGCGATGGCCCGCCGAACGAGCATGAGGAGTGGCGCTGGGAGCATCGGGACCACCGGGATCCGTCACAGCGACGCGAGGAGCTACAGCGATGAAGAAGGGGCAGAGCCGCCTTGAGCGCTGGCGCACGCTGCCGAGCCGGACCTGGCGGCGCTGGGTCTCGCTGATGGACGTTCGCGAGGACGGCGTGAGCCTCGCGCTGGTCCGCATCGCCGTTGCCGTGGTCCTGCTCACCGACCAGCTCATCGCCGGCCGGCTCGGGCTCATCGAGAACCTGTGGGGACCACACACCCAGGGTGGGCTCGCGCTCGCGGCGGACCAGCAGCCGATGCCGCTGATGTTCGAGGTCTTCGGCGCCGAAGCCGCGACCGCACACATCCTCTGGTGGCTCATGGTCGGCGGGTGCGTGGCGCTCGCGCTCGGCGTGTTCAGCCGCATCGCCGCGGCGGTGGTCGTCTTCGCCTCGGCGCAGGAGGCGATGATCTTCCCGATCGGCGACCGCGGCATCGACATCGCGCTACGCGCCATCTGTCTGATCCTCGTCTTCTCCCGTTCCGGCTCGACCCTCTCGGTCGAGGGCTTCGTCCGCCGCGGCAAGCTCCACACCGGCGATCTCATCCCCGCCTGGCCGCGCTACTTCTGCGTGCTGCAGATCTGCTGGATCTACTTCTCCGCCGGCTTCCACAAGCGCGGCGACTGGTGGCCCTGGCAGGGCTCGTCGGCGCTCTGGCGGATCCTCCACGACCCGCACTTCGCGCGCTTCGACCTCGCGGGGTGGGAGTGGACCTACCCGCTCACCCAGCTCGGCACGCTCGGCACCATGTTCTTCGAGCTCACCCCGCCGATCTTCATTCTCGCGCTCTACTATCGGCGCTTCCCGCAGCGGGCCGGCCGCATCGGCGGCTTCCTCAACCGGATGCGCTTCCGCGACCTGTGGCTCACGCTCGGCGTCACCTTCCACGTCGGCCTCATCTTCACGATGCGCCTCGGCATCTTCCCGCTCGGCGTGCTGGCGATCTATCCGGCGTTCTTCTTCCCCGACGAGGTGCTCGGCTTCGCGCGCAAGGTCCGCTCGAAGCTGCCCTTCGGGAAGAAGAAGAAGGCCGAACCCGCGCCCGCCTGACGTCGGCCTTCACGATTGCCCTACTGTCGCGCGCACGGCAGAGTGTGAGTGCGATGGAGCTCGACCAACTGGACGCCGAACAGCGCAAGCTCGTCGAGGCGATGTGTTGAACGCCTCCCCTGGGTCGTCGGGCTCAGCGCGGCGGTCCTGCAAGGCGCAGACACGTCGACTGTGGACATCGATTTGTGGTTCGAGGACCGCGAGGACCCGCGCATCCACGAAGCGCGCGGGTGGCCCCCTCCAGCTTCGGGATGGTGCCCCCCTTGGTCGGCTGTGACGAGCTCGGCGACCGACTCGATGTGGACCTCGAGCCCGGTTCCGTGCCCGACCGGCCCGACCTCTTCCTCTGATTCGACGCGAGTCCGCCGAGCGATGCACTGGCACGCTCAGCCCAGTGCACCACCCCTCATACGCCTCCCCTTTCAGACCCGGAGCCCCTCGCGCCCGCGATCGCCGTCGCGTTCGCGGATGAGGGGGGTCGCTGAACTTGCGAGGGGGGGGCTTTCCAAGCGACGAAACTGGGCGGAGCGCGTGCCCGATCTGGTGAGCCTACATTTCCACATCGCCAGCCGACCAGGGCACCAAGTCGTCGAATCCTGGATGTTCGGGAAGGCCCGTTGGATCGACAATCTCAGAGTCATTGATCCAGTGGAGCCTCGATATCGTTAGACGAGAGACAACTCTTCGACAGTCAAGGAGAGGGCCCGGCTCATCCATAGCCACCCAAGACTGGACGCCTGCAAAGCCAAAAAGGAACGATTCTTTCCCCGCCACGCCGACCCTATCCGCGCATCGAGCGAAGTAATGTGCTCCGGATCCTCCTTCGGCAAGGTCCATGCGAGCCGATGCGAACGACCCGCACCTACTACATGACCAGCCAGACGCTGTCGCTTGGTGCCTGCCGTTCACTGTTGGGAAGCCCGTCGAAGCGAGCACCTCCCTTTGGTCCCCCCAAGGCATTTCGATGATCCCAGGAATGAGGAGCGAAGTGTCGAGCCCAAGCTCATCTGCGAGCCATGGCTCCATCACAGTTCCACCTTTGCCCCTCTGGTCGGCCAGTTCCCAAAGGCAGTCCTCTCTGGTGTCAGACTTGCACCGCAGAGAGTTCGGAGTCTCGATCCATGAAGCACAGTGGTCACACCTTCGCCCACCCTCCGCATCAAGCAGAAGGGCCATCGCATCAACTCCAACGATCGACGAATCAGTCACTAGCGCCGCCGTTCACACAGGAGACCTTAGTATGGAACGTATTCGCCACTGTATATGTTTCTCCAGATTTGTTGGACAAGCGAACGGCCGTTATTGAGTCTCATCAGTTCTGCACCAAATCGTTCATCGATGACCTTTGCTGCGTCGAGCATCGCTTGAAAAGCTCGCCGCTGGGATCCTGGGTTGTTTATGAAATAGCTGCGCCATGTAGCCGCGCTAGCATTGGATGAAGGCAGCCCGCGTGCCAGGAGCACCCTGTGCAAGACCCCGTGATACGCAGAGTGGGCCGCCCACGGCATCTGGTACAGTCCCTGAACTCGGAGCCCCTGGAGGAACTTTGGTATCGCATGATGACCATGTTGAATCCACCAAATCCCTCCGCCTGGAGCCAATCTGGCCACCGTTTGGGCGAGAATGATATTGACCCGGACCTGGACCGCCACCGTCAGTCTAAGCAGCGACGTGCGACCCGTGGGATCAGCGAAGAGTAGCGGGCTAGCCTGTCCAAACCCATACGGTGCGTAGCTCTCGGGCCGGCTCCGCACCCCCTCCGCCGGGTCGCGGCTCGTGAACCGACCCGTCGCCGGGTCGTATGCCCGGGCCCGCGCGTGATGGAGCCCGCTCGGGTCGGCCCAGTGACCATGGAACCGGAAGTCCCCCTCCGGCCCGGCCGAGGCTAGCGGACCGCTGGCGCCCCGCTCGTTGCCGAACGCGTCGTACCGCAGCGTGCCTTCCCCGCCGGTCTCGTCCGCCAGCGCGATGACGGTGCCCAGGGCGTCGCGAAGGTAGTAGGTGGCCTCGTTGGTGCTTGGGTCCAGGCGGGCAGCCGGGCCGGTGTTGCCGATGACCCCGTCGTCGAAGAGGTAGACGTTGGTGGGGGCGCCGCTGGCGTCGAGGGTCAGGTGCGGTGAGGCGAGGCCGTCGGCGGCATTGGGGCCGCTTAGCCAGCGCACTTCGTCGGTGATGGCTCCGCCGGTGAGCTCGGTGCGGCCGACGCGCCGGCCAGCGGCGTCGTAGGCGAAGCGCACCTCGTCGCCGGTGGCGACGTCAATGACGCGGACCAGGTGGTCGTTCACGTCGTACTCTAGCTGCTGGACTGCCGCTCCCGTGGTGATGCGGGTGAGCCGGGCCCGCGCGTCGTACTCGTAGTTGGCGATCGCCGAGCCCCCCACCTCGATGCGGGTGAGGCGCGCGCCGGTGTCGTAGATGTAGGTCTCTACTGTCGGCGTTCCGGCCGCGTTGGTGCGAGTCAGCGAGGTGCGCTTGCCGTCGAGGTCGTAGCCGTAGGTCAGCGTCTCCTCCCGGACGCCAGCGCTGTCGAAGAAGCGCTCCTCGGTGATGCGCAGCGAGGCGTCGTAGTCGACCTCGACGTAGCTGCCGTCCTCGCGCTGGATGCGCGTGGGCTCGCCGATCGAGCCGCGCACGTAGCTGACCGAGGCCAGCACAGTACCGTTCGCGCGCTCGTGCACCACCGAGGTGATGCGGTTGCGGCTGTCGTAGGCGAAGGTCGTGTCGAGGCCGTTCGGGCGCTGGATGTCCGTCAGCCGGCCGGCGAGGTCGAAGACCCGCGTCGTGACGCCGCCTGCCGGATCAGTGAGCTGGTCCAGGTTGCCGGCGCCGTCGTAGCGATAGCTGGTCACGAAGCGCCGCGGGTCGACCGAGGGGTCAGCACCAACGTCCACAGTGGTCACCTGGTCGCGCCCGTCGTAGCCCCAGTCGATGCTTGCACCGGTTGGCGCCGTCAGCAGATCCGGTCGCCCCGCGCCGTCGAAGTTGTAGGTCGTCGTGCCGGTGCTGTCGCTGTGCTGGGTGACGCGGTCGTTCGGGCCATAGGACCACGTCAGTGCCGTGCCGTCGCTGCCGGTGCGGCTGAGCTCCCGGCCGGCCGTGTCGTGCACATGGGTGGTGTGCTCGCCGTCCGGGAAGTCGACGCGCTCGAGGTGCCGAGCGCTGTCGTAGGTGTAGCTCCGAGATTGGCCGTGGGAAAGGTCCACTCGCTCCATCAGCCCGTCGGCGCCGTAGACCCAGCTCGTCACGTCGCCCTCCGGGGTCTCATGGCGGGTCAGCCGGTCAGCAACGGACATTGCCTCCCGCGGCTTCGGGTCCCGCTCTTCGTCGTAAGAGGCGAAGCGCGACACCGGCTCGCGCGCGCCCGCGGCGATGACCGTGACCTCACCGCTCTGCACCTGCCACGTCACGTCGCGTGCCGGCTCAAGCGCGTGATCGAACTGGTGCGTCGCACCACCAACCACGCTGACGGTCTGCAGCACGTTCGAGCCATCATAGCTGAACGTACGCTGCTCGCTGCGCTCGTCCGTTTGGGTGAGCGGGAAGCTGCTCGACGAGTCGTAACCGGTCCGACCGAGGTAGGTCTGGCTCGTCGTCGTGCTGTCCGGGTGATCGGTCTGCTCGAGCAACCCGTGCGGGCTGAGGTGGTGGGTGGTGGAGTGGCCGAGGGGGTCCGTCTGCGAGGGCGTCGTCGAGCTCAGTCCGCGGAGCCACACTGCCATGCGCGGGTCGGTGATGGAAGCGAGCCGGCCCGCGTCGCGGGTGTGGACGGTGCGGTGCCCGAGCACGTCCGTGACCGCCTCGGTGCGGCCGGCCAGGTCACGCTCGTACACCGTCTCTCCGCGCACCGCGTCGACCGTGCGCTCGAGGTGCCCCGCGTCGTCGTAGTCGTGGGTGGTGACGTTCCCGGTGGCGTCGACCTCGCTACGAAGGCGACCCACTGCGTCATATGTCTTGGAGTAGGTGTCGCCATTGGGCTCCGTCCAGCCGATCAGCTTTCCGCCTCCACTGAAGCGGCGCTCCACGCGGCCGAAGGTGGGCCCCTCGATGCTGGTCCACTCGTTGAGCTGGCCATAGGCGTAACTGACTGTCACCCCTGCGCCGTAATCAGCGAACTGCATCCGCCCCACGTCGTCATAGCGGTAGGAGTGCACGATCGACCCGCGTGCCACCCGCTCGACGTCACCGTCGACGGTGTACGCGAAGTCGATGATGGCACCCTCCGGTTCGGTGATCCGAGTCGGCTGAGGTGACCCGTCAGCATAGTCGAGGGTGGTGATCCCAAAGCGGTTCGTCCGGGTCGCGACCGTTCCGTCGGCGTTGTAGGTCGAGGACTCGATGAGGTTGGCGAGCTCGTCGCGGACGGCCGTTCGGTTCCCGGCCCCGTCGTACTCGTAGGTCAGCGTGCCTCCGGTGGTCGAGGTCATCGAGGTCCGGCGCCCCGCGTCGTCGTAGGTGTAGCTCGTAGTGCACTCGGCGATCGGTACACCGGTGGGACAAGGGGTGATAACTTCAGCTACGTCGGGTCTGAACTCGACGTAGTTGTAGGTGGTCGTGTTCCCCTCCGGGTCAGCGACGGTCTGAACCTGGTAGGGGAAGGTCGGGAAGCGATAGGTGTACTGGGTCACGCCGCCGTTGCCGTCGACGGCGGTCTCGACGCGGCCGCGCTCATCGTAGATGTAGCGGGTGGGCTTACCGAGGCCGTCCAAGCGGGTGAGCTCGCGGCCCGCGAGATCGTACTCGTTGTCGAAGCACACACCGTCGGCGTCGCACAGGGTGTCGAGCCGGCCTTCGTCCGTGTAGTCCATCGCGGCCACGCGGATGCCGCGGCTGTCGATGATGTCGGTGAGGTGGTGGGGGAAGGACGGAACCCGGTACTCGTACTGGGTCTCGCGCTCGGCGGGGTCGGTCATGCCGACGAGGTTGCCGGTGGCGTCGTACTCGTAGGTCACCGAGCGGCCCGCGCCGTCGCGGATGTCCGTGATGCGGCCGGTGGGGTCGCGGTTGATCTCGATGGCCCGGCCGCTCGAGTGGATGAGGCCGAAGTCATCGAGGAAGAGGGTGTTCCCGTTGGGGTCCGAGTAGCGGACGATGCCCTTACCTTCGGTGATGTCGAAGATGCGCCCGTCGCGGGTGGTCAGGCGGAACTGCTTCGGAGCGAAGTCCTCACCGGTGAAGACGTCGGTCAGGTTTCCACGGATGCCGAAGTTGGCACCGGTGATGGCTCCGATGGCTCGGGCACGCACGGTGGTGTTGCCGATGATGCCGAGGGTCGCGCCGGAGTCGCTGCCGTCGACGAACTCGAAGCCGAAGTCACCGGAGCACGAGCCGGTCACCTCCTGCAGGTTTCCGATCTCCGGGCGGAAGACGTAGTACTCGTCGTCGCTCAGCCGCACCTCGGTGAAGTGGTACTCCTGCTCCTCGACCAGCGTGCACGGGATGAGCGAACCGCCGAGCAGGTCGAGCGGGGGGTTGGTGATCAGGATGTCCTCGTGGAGCGGCCGGTTGTGCTGCACGCGGCCGGTTCGCATCTCGAGCTCCCACCCGTGGCCGAAGTCTCCCTCTCGGTTCACGCGGCGTGAGTCGTAGGTTCGAACCAGCGCGAGCGGGATGCCGACGTCGTCGATCACCAGGTCGGTGAACGCGAGCTGGACCACGCCCAGCTTGGCCTGACCGGCGACCTGCACTGGCACCTTCGCCTCGCCGACCTGCCCATTCACGTCTTCGGCGTGCAGGCGAAGCACGTAGCGGCCGTTCTCGAGGAGAGTGGCGTCCACCTGACCGAGGGTGCCGCTGGCGTTGGCGGTGCCCCGAACGAGCGTACGATAGCTGCGACCGTCCGTGGGCCGAATGTCGATGGTCCACTCGTAGAGGTTGGCGTCGTTCACGGAGCCCACCACGTCGTGGAGGTAGGTGAGCTCCGCGTCGGGGGTCGGCGCCGTGAGCGTCACCTGGGGCGGGAGATCGTCGGCGCTGTCGATCACGCGGATCTGTGTCTCCGCGATGCCGCGGTTCCCGCTGGGATCGACGGCCTCGGCGTGAGCCACGTAGACGCCCACGGAGGGAGCAGTCCACACCACCTGGCCCGCGCCATCGAGCGTGACCGGAGTCCCGTCGATGGTCACGACGTCGATCACCGCCGAGTCGTCGTCCGTGGCGGCCACCGTGACGGTGGTGTCGGCACCCGGAAGCACGATGTAGGGCTCGGCCGTGATCGTCACGTGCGGGGCGCTGCCGTCACCGGCGACCACCAGCGTGAAGCGCTGCGGCTGTGACTGCAGCCCGGTGCCGTCGATCGCGATGACCTCCACCTCGTGTTCGCCCGCGTCGGCGAGTACTGGGCTCCACTGGATGAGGCCGGTCGCCGTGTCGATGGTCATCCCGCTGGGCGAGGTCAGCAGCTGGAACTCGTCGATCAGCGAACTCGGGATCACCGAGTCGGGATCCGCCGCCGTGACCTGGTAGCTGTAGCCGAGGTTGAAGGTCGCCGTGGTGACCGGTCGGGACGTGATGTACGGGGCGTCGAAGATCTCGTCGACGACCAGCAAGAACGAGAACTCGTCGCGCGCGCCATGGCAGTCCTCGACGGCGACGGTGATCGGGAAGCTGCCGTCGGCCGGCGGGACCCAGAAGAGGTCACCGGTGGCGGCGTCCATCGTCATTCCGGGCGGTCCTTCGACCAGCTCCCAGGTGAGGTCGCAGCCCGGCTCGGTGTCGACGTCGATCGCGACGCAGTTGAGCGCGAACACGGCATCCTCGAGGGCGTTGGCGACCGGTGCGAGGTTGATCTGCGGCGGGTCGTTCTCCGAACGGACCGTGATGGTCACTGTGGCCGGCGCCGAGTAGTCGGTCCCGTCGAACGCTCGATAGGTGAAGCTGTCGGTCCCGACGAAGTCCGTCACCGGGGTGTAGGTCACGAGCGGAGGGGTTCCGCTGGTCGCTCCGTTGCCCGGCGAGGAGAGGAGCTCGTAGGTGATGCTGTCTCCGTTGGCGTCGAAGCCGGTGAGCACCACGGCGAGCGGCGTGTCCTCCACCGTCGAATCGGACCGGTCGTACGCAACGGGCGCCGCGTTCGGGACGGGCGTGGTTGTGTCCTCGACGTCCTCGTCGACGAGACCATCGCCGTCGTCGTCGAGACCGTTGGCCAGCTCCTCGTCGGCGCGACCATCGCAGTCGTTGTCGACGCCATCGCCGGCGACCATGGCGGTGGGCGTGCATCCCGCGTTCAGCGGAACCATCCGGAGCTGAGCGGGGTAGCCGTACGAGTCGTCGGTCGCCCATCCATAGGCATACGCGCCGAAGGTGACGCCCGGTGTCAGGTGAGTCAGGCGATGACTGCCGGTGCTCACCTGGAGTTGGGCGTAGGAGTACCCAGTCGTGGCGATGGGGGTGAAGGGTTCGGCGATCGGGCTGCCGTCCACCCGGAGGCCGCCAGCTTCTGCGGTCTCGACGACCACGTTGATCCAGTCCTCGAACTCGTGGGACGTCTCGGGGATGCTGGTCACGAAGACGTCGTCATCGAACTGCGAGGTCGGGATGACGAGGGTCATCATTGGGTCACCGACCGTGTTGTCGAAGTTGGTGCTGGTGCCGTACTGGGCGACCAGAGCCGGCTGCGAGGTCTGGATGTGCATGGCGACATCCACGGTGTCGATCATCTGCGAGTGGAACTCGCCGGCGTCGAGGGACAGAGGGGTGCCCGAATCGATCGTGACCTGAGTGCCATCGAAGGCGGCGACGATGCGCACCTCGTACGACTGCCGGTCCGAGAGCGGCGCAACCAAGAAGTCGACGCCGAGCTTGTCGACCGACGGCACCTGCTCCACCAGATAGTCACAGGCGGTGTAGTACTGGGGGATCTCGGTGCAGTCGTGACCCGCGAGCACTGCCACGGGAGCGGTCGAGAAGATCTGAGTGCCGGTGAGGTCTTCGTACTCCGACTCACCCGCCACGTCCGCCGCCCGCAGGTGCAACGTCTCGAAGCGGTCCAACACCACGTCGAAGGGCACGTCGGCCGGTTCCGTACCCGTGCCCGACGGCGTGGCCGTCCCGGCGTCGACGGCGGTGCTCGGGATGATCGTGACCGTGGTCGCGTCCTGAGTGGCCGTGATCGTCAGGTTGCTGTCGGTGGCGGCCTGCAGCCGGCCGCCATACGAGGGTACGACGTGGTGGTTGCCGAGGGCGGTGACGGGCAACGCCAGCAACCCATCGCTGCTGTACTGCTGCGAGGAGAGCGCTTGTACACAGACCTCTCGAGGGGAGCGGATGTGAACCGCGAACTCGGAGGCTTCAGCCACCGGAGGATGCATCACCGCGGTGGGCATCTTCACGACGGTGACCTCCCCTGGAACGACGTCCGCCACGGCCGTGAATCCGAGGCCCCGGTGGTTGATCTCGACGGCGGTCGGCACCTCTCCGTAGAGGAGGATGTAGGGCCGTGCGGGCCCGTCGGGAGAGCCGCTGTTGAAGCCGGCCCCCTCGGTCTCCGGGAACTGGAAGATGTACTCCGTCCCGCAGTTGTCGGGCTGGTCCGGAGGCGTGACCTCTGGCTGCACGGAGCTGGTGGCGCTGGGGTTGTAGTAGCCGTCGCCCGCATAGACCGCGCTCACGGTCTGGGTCACCACGGGCTGGAAGTCGAGGAAGACGGTGGTGCTGCCATCGGCGCCGATGGCTCCCACGACCGACTGCGAGTCCAGCGAGACCGTCACCGTCTGGCCTGCCATCGGCGCGCTGGCGTCGAAGCGGTCGAAGAGCCGCACCCGAACGGGCAGAGTCCCGCCGGCGACGGCGCCGGGAACGGGGTCGATTGAGACACCGGTGTCTCGCTTCACCACGGTCACGGTGAACTCGTCCAAGGTCGTGAGCCCGGACGGATCGGTCACCGCGACGGAGGCTTCGTAGATCCCCGGATCGGACCAGCTGTGCTGCACGTCGTTGACGTACTCGTTCAGAGCGGCGCTGCTCTGACAGCCCGGGCCGATCGCTTCGGTTGGGGACCCATCGCCGAAGTCCCAGAGACAGCTCAGGTCGCTCGACGAGGTCTCGTCGGTGACCGTCGGGCTGTCGGGGGGAGCCCAGAGCTCTCCCCATCGGAGCGTCATGTCGTCCGCGGCCTCGATCTCGGGAGGCGTCTCCACCACGGTGACGACCGCGATCGTACTGGCCTCGAGCTCGAACACGTCGACCGCGGTCATCCCCACGAGATAGTCACCGGGGTCGCGTTCACGGATGCTCCGGCGGGAGCCCGGCACATCCTGCGTCACCGCACCCAGGGGGTCGGTCCACCGGACACCGGCGAGGGGCGCGTCGTGCACGGTGACGTCGTTCACCCACGTCGTGACGTTCGCGTCGACCGGGTGGTCGTCGACCGTGAGGGCCGCAGCCGGGGGCTGGAGCGCTTCGTAGAGCATCTCGTAGCTGCTGGTCGACCCGTACTCGCCCACGGCCGTCAGGCGTACCAAGTAGGTGCCAGGTCCGGGGAAGACGTGTCGAGGGTTCTGCGCGGTGGACGTGCTGCCGTCGCCGAAGTCCCAGAGCCAGTGCTCGATCGGGTCTCCGCCAGCGGTCGAGATGTCCTGGAAGCTCACGGCGAGTCCTCCGCGATTCGCCGCGAGGGCAGCGAAGTCGTAGACGCGGACGTTGGAGCCCCCGTGGTTGGTGAGAACGCGGAGCTCGAGGTAGCGGGCTCGGGTCGGCTCGAAGCCGACGACCCACTCTTGGTCGCGGGTGCGATCCACCTCGACCGCGCGGACGAGACTGAAGTCGCCGGGTTGATCGCCAGTAGCGGAAGCCCAGATCTCGACGTCGCGAATGTCGGACGTGAAGTTGTCGGGCCGGAGACGGACCGCGTCGACCAGGAAGGGAGCGTCTCCCGGAAGGTCGACCGTCAAGAACGCACCGGCCACGTCACCGGAGGCGGAGCTCCAGTACGAGTTGCATGTAGGACCACAATAGTCGTGGGCCTGGCCGGAGTTGATCTCGTTGCTCGAAGCGGCCGAGGTGGCGCCCGCCTCCGCCATGGAGACCAGGCTGCCCGAGTTGGTGGTCGAGAAGATCTGCAGATCCCGAACCCTCGTGAAACTATCCCCATGGTTGTCGACCATCACGAAGCGCACGAAGCGCGCAGGGGTCGGCGGGATGTCGAACGTCACCCGGCGATTCTCGTTGGGCGTGACTCCCGTGTAGACGAGCTCGAACTCGCCGGGGTCGGTGGTGGTCGTCGATGCCCACACCTCGAAGGTCCGCACCGAGTAGCCAGTCGACGCCGCGTCGAGGCGGACCTGCGAGATGAGCTGCGGCGCGCCCGGCCGCTGGCTTCCCACGGCCATGATGAACTCGCCGGTAGGAGTCGCATCGAACGAGAGGCCGACTCTGCCGATCGGGGTCGACGGACCGGCGGCTGCGTTCGTGTAGCTGACGAGCGTTGCGCCGGTTCCCTGGAAGAGCACATCGGCGCGCTTGGGGACGTAGAAGCGAGCGGTGGGCGCGGCCGGCACGCAAGCACCGGTGGCCGGTGGCAGACCGGCGGTGCACACACCACCCGCGTTGCACGTCTCCTCGCCGTTGCACGGGTTCCCGTCGGAACAGCTGGTTCCTTCCGGGAGTAGATCGTTGGAGACGCCGGTCACCGGATCGCAGGAATCGGTGGTGCACGGATAGCCGTCGTCGATGGTCGGAGGCACGCCACCGACGCACACGCCGCTGCCGTCACAGGTCTCGTCGCCGTTGCACAGATCGCCGTCCGGGCACGCGACTCCGGCAGCCAGCGGATCGTGGAAGACCCCTGCGACCGGGTCGCACGAGTCCGCCGTGCAGGGGTTGCCATCGTCGATCGTGGGCGGGGTTCCCGCCTGGCACCCCGCCACGGCGCAGGTCTCGACGCCGTTGCATGCATCGGCGTCTTCGCACTCCGTACCGGCGAGTGCACCCGCGACACAGTCGAGCCACTCGGTGCCCGAGCAGAAGGGCGCGAAATCTTCGTCGCTCGCGCCATCGCAGTCGTCGTCGACGAGGTCGCAGGACACGTCGTCCGCCGCGGGGGAGCCCGGAACGCAGCTGTCCTGAACCGTGCCGCCGGCGCAGATCAGCGCGCCCGCACGCGAACAACCACCAACCCCGCAGCTGGTCGCAGCGGCAACGTAGCTCTCGTCGGTGCTCCCGTCGCAATCGGCGTCGAGGCCATCGCAGAGGGAATCGTCGCCGCTGGGGCTTCCTGGACTGCAGGAGTCCACGACGCTGCCTGCGGTGCAACTGGTCGCGCCGATCGCTCCGCACACGCCGACTCCGCAGCTCGTCGCCACACTTGCGTAGGACTCGTCGACGGTTCCGTCGCAGTCCGCGTCGAGGCCGTCACAGCTCGAGTCGTCGCCGGTCGCGCTGCCCGCCGTGCAAGAGTCCTGCACTGCCCCAGCGACACAAGACGTCGCACCCGTGGCACCGCACACGCCGACCCCGCAGCTCGTTGGCACCGTTGCGTAGGCCTCGTCCGTCGTTCCATCACAGTCGTCGTCGAGGCCATTGCAACTCGAGTCGTCGCCACTCGGAGAGCCGGCCTCACACGAGTCGACCACGGCCCCGGCAACGCAACTCGTGCTGCCCGTGGACCCACACACGCCCGTGCCGCAGCTCGTCGCCACCGGGCTGTAGGACTCGTCGACCGAACCGTCGCAGTCGTCGTCTACGCCATCACAGTCGGAATCGTCGCCGGTGGCAGACCCGGGTGCGCATGAGTCGGTCTCCGTGCCGGCGGCACAGCTCAGGACGCCCGAGGCGGCACAGGCGCCGACGCCGCAAGAGGTGGAGCTGCCCGCATAGTCTTCGTCTGCGATGCCATCGCAGTCGTCGTCGACCGAATCGCAGGTAGTGTCGTCCGCCGCGCCAGATCCAGCTTCACACGAGTCCTCCACGGCTCCGTCCACACAGCTCGTGGCTCCCGACGCCGAGCACACTCCGACACCGCAGCTCGTCGGCGCGGGTGCGTAAGCCTCGTCGGTGGATCCGTCGCAGTCCTGGTCGACCGAGTCACAACTGTCGTCGGTGCCGCTCGGGCTGCCCTCGGTGCAGGAGTCTTGTACGGCCCCCGAGACGCAGGACGTCGATCCGCTCGCGGCACACACGCCGGTGCCACACGCGGTCGCATACGGCGTGTAGTTCTCGTCGAACGTTCCGTCGCAATCGTCGTCGACACCGTCGCAGGTGGTGTCGCTGGTTCCGCAGCTACCACCGCATCCCGGCTCCCACTGAAGGCATGCGTAGCTGCCAGCGCTGCGATATCCCCAGACGTCGACGAAGTCGTACGAAGCCGCCTCGAGGAACGACTGGGTCTGGAGCTCCGTGGTGGTCGCGGCACGGGACGCGGTGCAGGTTCCTGCGACGGTGCAGTCGAAGTAGGCGCCGCTGTCAGTGCTCGCCAGCTCGTACCCCAGGAAGGTTAGACCGGTGGAGACTGAAGTGCCGCTGGTATGGACGCGGTCGACGCTGCTGTTGTCGATGATCCCAACGGCCAGCCCGCTGTCGTAGCCGCCATCGACCGCCACCGACGAATAGGAGTCGGCAATCGCCGTGTAGAACGCATACGCGACGAGACCACCGGCCGACCAGCCGCCTGTGACCGATCCAGTGGCGTAGCATTCGGTGACCTGACCGCCCTGCATGAACCCCACGAGGGCCGCACTCTTCTCCCCGCCCGTGATGGAGACAGTGGCCAACCCTAGCTGCTGAACGTTGGCGCCGTCGGTCGCCCCGAAGAGGGCGACATCGTTCTCACTCGAACGTGTGATCGTGAGGTTCGAAACGATGTGCCCCGCACCATCCAGCGAACCCCTGAATCGACCTTCCCAGTCGAACTCGCCCACAGGCCGGAAGCCATTGCCATCCCCCGCGTCGAACGAGCTGCAGTCGATGTCGTTCGCCAGCCGATAGTGGGCGCCGAGGTTGGTCTCCATGGCCTGCAACTCCGAACAAGTGCAGACGAGGTACGGATCGGTGAGCGACCCGGCACCGCCGCAGAACGGAGGCGGGCCGGCATCCGGACCGGCGTCGGGGCTAGAGCTGGCGTGGACAGACGAACCGAAGGCGGCTGAATCGGCGCCATCCGTGCAAGCCGTGACAGCCACCAGCAAGCCGAGAGTCAGCCTGGAGGCTCGGTAGATCATCGGGTGCAGGCGGTCAGGGAGGGATTCTCGACTCACGGTTCAACTCCAAAGACGCACGCCTTCACTGGCGATTCGCCTGTAAGTTTTCGAGCGCTCAGGGGGACTCATCGCGCTCTGGGGAAGGTGGGAGTCTGCCTCGCACCTGTGACAAGAAACGGAGCGTTGGGCTCCTGCCACGTAGTCGCGGGCGAAGCCGCGAGTGGTTCAACAACATCACGAACGGCGCTCACGCGCCACTACGAGAAGTGATAGTTGCGGGACTGAAACAGCAGGGTGTTGCATGGACATGGTGTCTCACCCGATCGGGTGTCGCATTTGTTGACGACCAGCCTGGATGTCTCTGGGCTCAGCTGGATCTGCTCTCTGTGCCGAGCGTCGAGTCGCCGGTGCACTCGAGAAGCCGAGACCGCATCAGCAGCAACACGAGCTCCCTGGGTCCCAGCCCGGTTCGTTCCCGAATGGAGCGCGCGTGGTAGTCGATCGCAGCGACGCTCACTCCCATCTCATCGGCGAGCACTGTGCGACTGAGGCCGCGGCTGAGGCGAACCAACAGCTCCTGGTGCTGTGCAGTCAGCTCGGGCGCGAGGGACGCGAGTTCGTTCAGAAGCCGGCGGTCGTCGGAATCGAGTGGTCGTCGAGGCACGCGAGCCTGCTCGGCCGTGGCGCGGGCCAGTTGTGTGTCGCGTGTCCGCGATGGAGGAAGCCGGTACGAGTCGGTAAGCTCGATTGAGACGCCATGACGAGTCGGAAGACGCGGACCGGGAAGGCCAAATGGGGGGTCGACGAAGATGCGCTCTTCGACGCTCCCACGAATGATTTCGACCTGGACGCGCTCGGCTGCGCGGAGGGACTGGGCCGCGCGACCCACGTGCTCGAGCGAGCCCTGACCCTGGCCGAGCTGAAGCGGCGAGACGAGTGGCTCGAGCGGGCGATGGCTCCGTTCCACCTGGACTTCGTGTTCGAGCTGGCCGCCGACCAGCACGTGCTCCTGCAGACCGCGTCCACGTTTCTGCTGAAGCTCCAGCACCCCTCATCCGCCGAGCGCTTGCTCGCCCGACTCGAGGTGGGCGTCCTGAGTCACGATGCGGACCGCTACGCGCTCCACCTCATCGGGCTGATGGGGGCTCCGGCCCTGGTGCCCAGGGTCAGCGAGTGGTTCCTCGCCCGGCCCATGCGCGCCATCTCGCGCCCAGGCTTCCCCCTCTACGCGCTGATGTGCGATCTGCTCGTGCGGCTGCAGAGCGATGCTGTCGTCGAACACATCGAAGCGCTGCTCTCCGAGGGGCCACTCGCGATGTCGAAGCATCACCGCTACGCCTATGAGACGGCATTGGCCGCGATCGGAGGGGCGGAGCACCGCTGGAGACCGGGCCCGGTAAAGGCACCGGACGGCCAATAGCTCAGGGCACGACGATCGCAGGACGTTCCGCGACGCACCGTGGAGCAGCCAGCGCGCTTCGGTCACACTGAACCTCGGCATGAACCCCGGCGACGAAGGGATCTCCCCGCGCTTCGCGGCCCGCCTGATGGTGGGGCTCGGGCTGCTCTTCTTGGGGTTGGGCATTCACGATGTCGTCGTTCCGGACGACTACTACTGGCCAGCCAGCTTTCCGTTCGCTGGCCTGCTCCTGGGCTATGGCATCGCCACTCGGATCATCGACGCCATCCCACGTCGAGCGCATCCCCTGCAGGCCGGACTCGCCGTGCTGGGCGCGGTTCTCGGCATCGCGGCCAACGTGTTGTTCTTCGAGCTCTGAACGGCGCGCTCAGCGCCGGGGCCGCTGAGGCTTGCGGCGCTTTCGCTTGGGCGCGTCGCGGCCCTCGAGCCGCTTGATCTCGTCGCGGAGCTCGGCGGCCTTCTCGAAGTCGAGGGCTTCGGCGGCCTTGTACATCTGCTCGCGGATCGCTTCGATGCGCTCCTCGACCGGCGCCTGATCGTCCACGCCATCGACGCGGGCGACGGTGGAGAAGTCGCGGGTGCCCATCGAGGGGTCCAGCTCCATCACCCGCTTCTTGACGGTCTGCGGGGTGATGCCGTGCTCCTCGTTGTACGCCTGCTGGATCTCGCGGCGCCGTGCGGTCTCCTCCATCGCCATCTTCATCGCCGGCGTGATCTTGTCGGCGTACATGAAGACGCGGCCCTCCACGTTTCGGGCGGCGCGGCCGATGGTCTGGATGAGCGAGCGCGGCGAGCGGAGGAAGCCCTCCTTGTCGGCGTCGAGGATCGCGACCAGCGAGACCTCGGGCAGATCGAGGCCCTCTCGGAGCAGGTTGATGCCGACGAGGACGTCGAACTCGCCGCGGCGCAGGTCGCGCAGGATCTCCACGCGCTCGAGGGTGTCGATGTCGCTGTGGAGGTAGCGCACCTTCACGCCGAGCTCCGAGTAGTACTCGGTGAGGTCCTCGGCCATGCGCTTGGTGAGCGTGGTGACCAGCACGCGCTGGTCCTTCTCCACGCGAACGCGGATCTCGCCGAGCAGGTCGTCGACCTGCGAGCCGACCGGGCGCACCTCGACGACCGGGTCCATCAGACCGGTCGGGCGGATGAGCTGCTCGACGACGACCCCCTCGGCCTTCTCGAGCTCGTACTCGCCAGGGGTCGCGCTGACGTAGAGCGCGCTGACCACGTGACTCTCCCACTCCTCGAAGGTGAGCGGGCGGTTGTCGAGCGCGCTCGGGAGCCGGAAGCCGTGCGAGACCAGCACTTCCTTCCGAGCGCGGTCGCCACGGAACATCGCGCCGATCTGCGGCACGGTCTGGTGGGACTCGTCGAGGACGATGATGAAGTCGTCCGGGAAGTAGTCGATGAGGGTCGGCGGCGGCTCGCCCGCTTCGCGCCCGCTGAGGTGGCGCGAGTAGTTCTCGATGCCCTGGCAGAAGCCCATCTGTTCGAGCATCTCGAGGTCGAACATCGTCCGCTGCTCGAGCCGCTGCCGCTCGAGGAGCTTGCCGGCCGCCTCGAGCTCTTCGAGCCGCTCGCGCAACTCCACGCGGATGGCCTGAATGGCGCGGGCGCGGTGCTCCTCGGGCGTGACGTAGTGCGAGCCCGGATAGATGCCGTAGCGGTCGAGCTCGGCGAGCACCTGACCGCGGAGCGGGTCGACCTCGGTGATGCGCTCGACCTCGTCGCCCCAGAACTCGACGCGCACGGCGGTCTTCTCGGAGTGGGCGGGGAAGATCTCCACCACGTCGCCGCGCACCCGGAACGTGCCGCGGTGGAAGTCGACGTCGTTGCGCTGGTACTGAATCTCGACCAGCCGGCGGAGCAGCCGGTCGCGCCGGAACTCCTCGCCCTTCTGAATCTCGATCAGCATCTCGTGGTACCACTCGGCCGAGCCGATGCCGTAGATGCACGAGACGCTGGCGACGATGATCACGTCCCGCCGGCTGAGCAGCGCGCGGGTCGCCGAGTGGCGCATGCGATCGATCGCGTCGTTCACGATCGCATCCTTCTCGATGTAGGTGTCGCTGGTCGGGATGTACGCTTCGGGCTGGTAGTAGTCGTAGTAGCTGACGAAGTACTCGACGGCGTTGTGCGGGAAGAGCTCGCGCATCTCCGCATAGAGCTGCGCCGCGAGCGTCTTGTTCGGCGCCATGATCAGCGTCGGCCGCTGCACCGCCTGAATGGTCTGGGCGACCGTGAAGGTCTTGCCGCTGCCGGTGATGCCGAGGAGCGTCTGATGCTTCTCGCCGGCCCGGAGGCCTTCCACCAGCTCGCCGATGGCCCGGGGCTGGTCGCCCTTCGGGGTCATCTCACTCTCGAGTCGCAGCTCCACGAGTGCGTTGTAGCGCCTGGGTGTGACGAACGCAGCGCCCTGCCCCAGACGGGGGGTGGTGCAGATGTCCGGATCTCGACCGTACTGTGATGAGGAGCCGCCGATTCCTTCGTGATCTCGTACGGAACGGACCTTGCTCCCCCTCTGGACCATGACTGCGCTTCGCCTCTCCCTCGCTCTCCTCTTCGTCGTCGCCTGTGGGGTGGTCACGCCCTACACGATCACCCGACCGGTCCCCGAACAGACCGTCGAGGGGAGCCCGCTGGGGGCCGTGCTCCCGGGGGTCGAGATCCCGATCCCGCTCGAGATCGATCTGGAAGCCGAGGCCGACGCCCAGAACGCCGGCCCCGTTCAGACCGTCACCCTCGAAGCGCTGCGGCTCGACATCACGACCACGGCCGAGCCCGCCGGCGACACCGACGATTGGGACTTCGTCGACTCGGTCGTGATCTACGTGGAGAGCAGCGAACCCGGCTCCGCCCTCGCACGCCGCGAGGTCGCCCGCCTCGACCCGACGCCCAACGGCGTGCGCCAGCTCGAGATGGACACCGACACTTCGGTGAACCTCCGCCCCTACGTCGACGAAGGGGCGCGACTGACCGCGACGGTCCGAGGACGCGCGCCCGCCGACGACGTCTCCTACGACGGCGTCGTCACGCTGGGTCTCTCGTTCCTCTGATCAGTCCTCGTTGACGTAGTAGGTCCCGCGCCCCGCGGCGGCCGCTGCGCGCAGACAATCGAGGACCTCGGCGTCGTCTGGCGTCTGCTCGGAGTAGGCCGACCAGGGCGCCTCGAGCTCCGCCATCAGGGCGACGGTCTCGGCGGGGGTCAGGATCGCGTACGCGTGGTGGTAGCCGTGCTCGTCGACCGCCGGGTCGCCCCCACCGATCCGGCGCCCTTCATGGAGGGCCTCGAGCGCGGACGACGGTGGCGCGCTCAAATCCGCAGCCAACTCACCCAAGAGCACCTCGGAGAGCATCCCGCAGGGCCGGGCGTCGATCTCCCGAGCCAGCCCTTCGTCGTGGGGCACGGCCATCATGAAGTCGTCCATCATCAGGAAATCGCCCTCGTCGAGGCCGTCGTAGCCAGCGCCACGGTTGGCGACGCGCTCGCCGACCCAGCGGACCTCCTCGCGGTCGTAGGCATCGTCCCAGGTGAGGAGCTCGACGAAGCGATCCGCGAACTCCGGGCGGCCGCCGCCGAGCTGGCCCGCCAGCGCATCCGGGTCGTAGGAGTACGCCCACCATCGGACCTCGAAGGCGTCGGAGGGCGGAGGCTCGGAGCCGGCAGACAGGAGGAACCAGAGCAGCGCGCCGCCGGCGACCAGTCCGGCGCCGAGGATCCCCGCGAGCATCCCCCGGTCGCCCATCACTCCTCGCAGCAGTCGCAGGGCTCGGCGGCGTCGGTCTGGCCCTCGAAGATCGTGGTGCCTTCCAGTGTCACCAAGCGCCGCCGGTCTCCGCCCCAGACGAGCAACGCCGCGAGCTGACCGTCGATGCGAACCAGGGCCATCACGCCCTCGGAGCCGCTGCGGGTGACCGGTCCATCGATGGTCGTCTGCCCGAGCACGCGGGCGTCCTCGAACGACTCGCCCTCACCGTGGAGGAAGGTGACGGTGGTCGGCGAGCCCGGGCAGAGGCCATCGCCCTCGGGACTCTCGAGGCGGAAGCCGAAGCCGCCTTCGCCGAAGCGACCGACATAGGCGGCGTGGGCTTCGACACTCGGCGCCTCGGTGCGTGCCGCGAGCGTGACGGTCGCGGGGCCGTCGCCGCCGACGGCGATCCAGGGCTTCGGCGAACCGGGGCACCCGGTCGCGAGCACGCGGTCGCCGCCGCCCATGACGCGAGCCACGCAGGCGCCAGCCGGGCCGATCAGCGTGATCTTCCCGTCGTCCGCAGCCTCGGGCGGGAGCAACACCGAGCCACCCTCGACGGTGACGATGTAGGCGCTCGGGACGGGTGCTTCCTCGACGTCTTCACCACCGCTCGTCGACTCCGTGTCGTCCGCCTCTTCGGGTTCGGGGTCGTCGCCACAGCCGACGAGGGCGAAGCAGAGGAAGAGAGCCGCGAGTCGACGCATCGCCGGACCGTAGAGCAGGCCCACCGTCGACGCCATCGCCAACTCGGGCGCCGTCCTGATACTCCTCGGTCGTGATCCCGACGCATCGACTCCCCGCCGAGGTCCGCGCCGCGCTGCTCCGCGCGATCGCGGATCCTGGACGCGTGCTCTTCAGCCGACCGCTGCCAGCGCAGGACTCCCGCTTCGGCTTCGTCCTCCTCGCGGGCCTCTCCGGCGCGTGCTTGCTGGGGTGCTTCGTCTGGTGGGCGATCTACGGCGCGGAGCGGAACAAGTCGCTGCAGCTCGCGCTCCTCGCGTCGTCGGCCATCTTCACGCCTGCCCTCATTGCGGCCATCGCGCGCCACAAGTACCCGCCCGACCCACTTCAGCCGAGCGTGATCGTGACCCCGAGCCACATCATCGAAGTGCTGGGCCCCGAGCTGCTCCGTCGCATGGCACCCCGTACGCCCGACCGGAAGGAGCACTACACCATCAACGGCGCGTACCAGGGTTTCCGATGGGTCTTCGATCTGCCGACCGGGGAGCTGCTGGTGCTCTTCCCGAACGACCAGGTCGCGAACGCCTGCGAGGCTCGGATCGGGAACGGCGACCCAACCGAGCTCGACCTCGCCATCGAGAGAGCGGGTTGGGAAGGCGACGAGCCGACCCGCCCGACTCGCTTCCCGGCGAGCTACAAGTGGGTCCTCGCAGCCGCCACCGTCGCGATACCAATCCTCCTCATGATCCTCGTGGGCTGACGATCAGAGCAGGCCGAAGCCCTCGAGCGCACCGCGGAGGGCGTCGCGCTTGAAGATCGGTACGGTCTCCACGAGCTCGGGGCCGGCCCACCGCCAGGCGGAGAACTCGGGGTCGTGGCCGGGCGAACGCAGGGTCAGCTCACGCTCGTCGCCGACGAAGCGACCGAGGAAGTAGTGCTGCGCCTGGCCCACGTAGGACTTCCCGCGCGTGTCCAGGAAGTCCTCGATGACCTCGACCGTGAAGTCGTAGCGGAGGGGCTCGTCGAGAGCCCGCGCGATCTCGACGGCGCGGGCCGGCTCGGGCAGTCCGAGCTCTTCGCTCGCTTCGCGGAGCGCGGCTTGGCGCGGGGTCTCCCCCGGATCGACGCCGCCCTGCGGGAACTGCCAGCAGCCGGGGTAGCGGATCCGCTCGCACCAGAGCAGGAGCCCGGACTCGTTGGTGAGGATCAACGCCGCGTTCGGCCGGTACTCGGGGATGAGCCCGGGGTGCTCGAGCACGCGCGGCGGGAGATCGTCACGAATGGTCACGGTCGGACTCTGCCACGGTGACGGCCAAAGGCGAGCTCGGCCTGCCCCGCGAACGCCGAGCGCGTATGCTCGGCGCGCCGATGGTGCCCCTGCGAATCGAGCGTCTGCGGACGCATGGCTTCCGGAACCTCGGGGTGCTGAACCTCGAGCCGGGCACGCAGTTCAACGTGCTCCATGGGCCGAACGGCGCGGGGAAGTCCAACGTGCTCGAGGCGATCCACTACCTGGGGGCCCTCAAGAGCTTCCGGGGCGCCAAGACCGATGACCTGATCGCGATGGACGAGGTCGCCGCCAGCATGGGCGCCAAGGTGAGCGGCGAGCGGGCGCCGCGGACCTTCCAGGTCGCGCTCGACCGCGGGCGCTCGCGCAAGCTCCAGATGGACGGCAAACGACCGCGGGCGATCGCGAGCTGGCACCAGGCGATCCAGGTGGTGCTCTTCCACCCGGGCGATCTCTCGCTGGCGATGGGTCCGGCCGATCAGCGACGCACCTTCCTCGACCGGGTGCTCGAGCAGATGGACCCGACCTACTCGTCCGCGCTCTCGAGCTACACGAAGGCGCTTCGGAGCCGGAACCGGCTCCTCAAGAAGGAGGACGCCGACCCGCGCTCGATCCGCGCCTATGACGGAATCCTCGCGCAGGCCGGCGCGATCGTCGGGCAGACCCGGGCGGCGCTCGCCCAGGACCTCGCGCCGCGAACCGAACAGGCCTTCGCGGAGGTGGTCGGCGAAGCGCTACCGCTCGAGGTCCGCTACGAGCCGCGGGTGGAGCCGACCGTGAGCGCGATCCGGGACGCCCTCGAGAAGGCGTTCCGGAAGGATCGGGCGCGAGGCTTCACCGCCGACGGGCCACACGGCGACGATCTGGCGCTGCGGGTGAGCCACGCCGAGGACGAGTCGGGCCGCCAGGTCGCCGCCCGCCACCACGCGAGCCAGGGCCAGCACCGAGCGATCGTGCTCGCGCTGAAGGTCGCCGAGCTCGACGTGCTCAGCAGCCGGACCGGCCGGGTGCCGATCTTGCTGCTCGACGACGTCAGCTCCGAGCTCGACCGCGAGCGGAACGCCCGCTTCTTCGATCGCCTCCGGCGGATGGGCGGCCAGGTCTTCCTGACCACGACCTATCCCGAGCTGATCCTCCTGAAGGAGGACCGCACGGACTTCGCCATCCGGGATGGCGTGGTCACCCGCGAAGAGTAGCGAGGCCGTGGACGCCGGTCCGGTGCTGGCTTCGACCGTCAGGCCCGTGGCCGCATCCGATCGGCTCGAAGGAGTGAGCCGCTATCGTCGGCGCCAGACGAAGCCGAGCGCGAGCAGCACGAAGAGGGCGCTGGAGGCCCCGTTCTTGGGCTCGGTGGCGCAGCTGCATCCGTCGTCGGAGCCGTCCGTCTCCGAGCCTCCATCGACGTCGGCGGTCGCGGCATCCGGCGTGCCCATGTCGGCCGGGCTGGTGCCGGCGTCGCTCGATGTGCCGGCGTCGCTCGACACGCCGGCGTCCTCCGCTGGAACGCCCGCGTCGTCGTCCACGCCGGCGTCCGGCATCGGGCAGGGGTCGACGTTGCAGTCCTGCGACTCGGCCGGTCGACTCCCCGATTCGCAGAGCGAGTCGTCCACCGTCATCCCGTCGAGGTCCGCGGTGCAGCTCACCGCGCGGGACTGGGTGCCACCACCGCAAGGCTCGGAGCAGTCGCCGAACTCGTCGGTCGCCCACGAGTACGTGCACGCGCCCTCGTTGCACGCCTGCATGGCCGCCGGGCGTGAGCCCGAGTCGCAGAGCGCGTCGGCCACCGTCATCCCGTCGAGGTCCGCGGTGCAGGTGACCGTGCGGCTCTGGGTGCCGTCGCCGCACGCCTCCGAGCAGGCCCCGAACGCGCCGGTCTCCCAGGAGTACGTGCACGCGCCATCGTTGCATGCCTGCATGGCCGCCGGCCGCTCGCCGGCGGGGCAGAAGGTGTCGGCGACGGTCATGCCGCTCGTCTCGTCCAAGCAGGTGACCATTCGAGTCTGGGTCCCATCGCCGCAGGCCGCCGAGCACGCCGACCAGCCGGTGACCTGCCACGAGTAGGGACAGGGATCGGTGTTGCAGGCGCGCGTGGCCGCGGGCCGGGTGCCGCCGTCACAGTTGGAGTCCGAGACCACCGCGCCATCCCAGTCGCGCGTGCACGTGATGGGGCGGGTCTGAGTCCCGCCGCCGCAGGTCGCGGAGCAGGCACCGTAGCTACCCGCCGACCAGGAGTAGGTGCAGGGAGCGGTGTTGCAGGCCTCCATCTGATCCGGCGGTCGCGACCCGGCGCAGCTGCTGTCGGGCAGGACGGTGCCGCGGTCGGTGTCGATGCACTGATAGCTCCGCGTGCGGGTACCGCCGCCACAGGGTGCGGAGCAGGCCCCCCACTCGCCGAGCAACCACATCGGGCCCTGGGCTTCCGCGCCGGAGGGAGCGAAGAGGACGACCGAGGTCGCGATGGCCAGGCCAGCGAGAAGCCGAAGAGCGAGGTTCATCGGGACACGATACCGGGTCCGTCGGGGACTCGCCCACCGCGCTTGGTATGCTCTGGCCATCGACCCTCATCCCCAAGCAGAGCTCCGATGACCGCGCCGGTCCTGGTCGCCGTCCTCGCCTTCGCCTTCTCGGCCTCCCTCCTGGTGGACCGGAAGGCGAGCGTATGGACCATCGTCGCCATGGCCTCGAGCGCGCTGCTCTTGGCCGTGTCCCTTCGACTGCTGAAGCAGATCCTCTGGGGCTGGGACCTGCTTCTGGTGGGCGCCGTCACCCTGAGCATCTGCGGCGTGGGCGCGGCCATCGCCGAGCGTCGTGGTGCGCGTGTCGTAGCGGCGCTGCTGATTGCCTTCTTCGGCCTCTTCTTCGTCAACCAGCGCTACAACTTCATCTGAAGAGAACACGGTTTGCCACCGCTCACGATCGTGGGTAGGCATGCACCGTGACGATCCGACCAACCAGAGGACGAATTCGCGAGAATGGCCTGACCACGCCGCAGGTTCTGGCGATCGTCGGCGGCATCGTGGTCGTGGGAATGATCGTTCTCGCCCTGGTCGTGAAGTCGGCGGTCTCCTCCGCCCTCTCCGGCGTCGATCCCTCCGGTCTGTCCGAGGAGGTCTTGGGTCTGGATGTCGAGCTACGGGAGCTCCGACACGACCATCAAACGGCGATCTTCCTGGAGGCAGACGAACCGAAGGACCCCCCGACTCCACCGGAAGGCATGTTCGAGCTGGTTCGGTATCCAGCTCCTCTGGGCGAGAACCTGGCGTACGTCACGCCCGCTGGAGAAGAGCCAGGACCGGCGATTCTGTGGGTGATCGGAGGCCTGTGGTTCGGGCTGGAGGATACCCCTTGGACCTACACCGACGAACGGAACCAGCAGAGTGCGCAGGCGTTCCGCGAGGCGGGGATCACCACGATGTTCGCGTCGCTTCGCGGGACCATGGGAAACCCCGGCAATCCGGAGTGCTTCTTCGGCGAAGTCGACGACCTGGTCGCCGCGGGGGAATGGCTTGCGGCGAGGCCGGACGTCGATCCCGAGCGGGTCTACATCGGCGGGCACAGCAGTGGCGGGGCGCTGGTGCTCCTCGTGGCCGAGAGCACCGATCTCTTCGCGGGCGCCATCGCGCTGGGGCCGGTGGCGGACCCCATGTCCCTCGGCGAGCGGGGATGCCTTCCGCCAGACACGAGCGACCTCGAGGCTCAGGTCCGCGCACCGATCGACTGGGTCTCGCAGATCCGAATCCCGACGCTGATCATCGAAGGTACCGGCGGGGGTGGGGGTCGCACCCTGCCGCTCTTCGAGCAGGAGAAGGGAGACGCTCCGGTACGCGTGCTGGGCTCTCCGATCGATGACCACTTCACGCTGATCGCCCCCGTGACGCGGGTGGCTGCTGCGCGCATCGTCGACGGGCGCGACCCGACCGAGCTCACGCTCGCCGAGATCGAGTGAGCCGCTCGTCAGAGCGACTCGGCATGCTCCATTTGGAGCGGCTCGAGCTCGTCGAACACTCAGTCTCGGTGGTCGGCTCGATGGGGTAGCCCGCGAGGGTGGGCTCAGATCAGCAGGCGCATCGAGAGGATGAGGCTGTCGGTCGCCTTCAGCCGCGGCTCCATCGGCTCGGCGCTGGCCATCGAACGACCCCAGCGAAGGCTCACCGCCACGTTCGGCTGATGCAGCCAGTAGGTCGCGCCGAAGTTGATGTAGTGGTTGGTGAACTGGGTGGTCTCGGAGAAGGTCGCGCGGATGTAGTAGTACATGCCGCCGACGCTGAAGGCGCCCCAGTTGAAGTCGGCGCCGCCGGCCGCGACGTAGCCCTCGTAGTCGTCCGGGCGGAGCATGGTCACGTCGGGGATCGCGAGCTGCTGGTTCTGGCGGTACGCGAAGCTGCCGAAGATCGAGAGCTCTTCGATCGGCTTCACCTTGGCGGTCGCGCGCAGGTTGTAGCCGCGGAGTCGCTCGTCTTCGCCGCCGGCCACGTCGATGTCGACGTTGTAGAGCTGTGCGGCGACCTTCATCTCGAAGACGTCGAGATCGAGGGTCGCGGAGGGGCTCAGCGTATAGAGCTGGATGTCGGAGCCCGGGATGCCATTCGAGAGCGCGCGAAGGGGCGCGCTGAAGAGCGTGCCGAGCGCGCTGACGTCACCGCCGAAACCGAACGCGAGGCTGGTCGTGAGCGGGTTGCCGCCGGTGAACGAGACGCCGAAGTCGAGCATCTTCCAGCCGTAGCGGAGCATCACGCCCTGGCCCTGACCGAAGCCGCTCACCAGGAGCGGGTCGCGGACGTAGGGGTCCATGCCGAAGGCGTCGAGCACGTTCGCCGAGACGAAGTCGAGGCTCGCCGGGTCGGGAAAGATGCCGCCGGTGAGCGAGACGCCCCACTTGGCGATCCGCAGGTAGTTCTCGCGGGCCTGGAGCGACGCGGTGCCCTCCCAGACGCTGGTGCCGACCGGGCCGTTGCGGGCGAGGCTGTAGCCGAGGTTCCGCTCGAAGACGCTCCGGAAGGTGAGGAAGCCGAAGAGCTGCCCCTCGAAGCCGAAGCGCGCGAGGGCGAGCGTGCTGACCCGCATCGCGAGGTCTTCGTTCACGTCGCTGTGCGGGAAGTAGCCGACCAGGAGCGCGCCGATCTGGAGGACCGGCTTGATGAACTGATCGCCGTCGCGCCAGAACGCGAAGGTCGTAGGCGGCGCGTCGCCAACGGTGGCGAGGGCTCGACCGGCGGCGGTGGCGCCGTCGATCTCCTCGTCTTCTTCGTCCTCGCCGGCTTCGGACGCGACCTCCGCCTCGGCGACCGCCGCGGGCTCGACGGAAGGCTCGGGCGCTTCGACGACGGGCTCGGGCTCCGGCTCGGGAGCCGGCGTTTCCTCGGCCTCGTCGACCGGTTCCGGGTCGTCCTCGGCGGCACCGGGCTCGGTGTCGACGGGCGCCTCGGGTGCGGCACTCTCCGGAGGCGCAGCTCCGGCATCCGGGGTCTGCGCCACGGCCGGAGCCGCGAGCGCGAGGAGCGAGAGGGAGAGAACGAGACGCTGACGCACGAGCACACCTCACGATGGAGAGGCCGTGCCTCCGCCGTCGAAGGAGAAAAAAGGTGCACTCCCGGGGACCGCGACCTGGGGTGTGGGGCGGCCGCGGTCCCGGGGAGCGCTGGGTGGTTCAGTTGGAGAGCTTCTCGACGACGAGGGCGATGCCGACGTCCGAGCGAGCGCTGCCGAAGTGCGCGGCGAAGAAGCCGGGCGCACCGGTGAAGAAGTAGCCGCTGCTGTCGAAGTCCTCGAGCTCGATCAGCACGTTGTCCACGCACGGGTCGAGGTCGAGCATGCTGGACTCCTCGGACACGAACTCGTCCTGGAGGCCGCCCTCGGGGATGTCGACCATGGTCACCGTGGTGTACTCGACGAGGTTGTCCCCGCACTGGTCGGTCTCGCCGTATGCGTAGCTGCCGTCCGCGCAGGGCGTCGCGAAGAGGTCGCTCGGACCGTTGAGCGGCTCGGTGAAGTAGGTGGGCACGAACGTGGTCCGGTCGCCCATCTCACAGCCGACGGTGCCGCGCATGTGCTCGAAGCTGTCGCAGAGGACGCCGCCGCTGGCGACGCCGTGGTTGGCGCCCGAGAGGAGCACCACGTCGGAGGTCTGCGCGAAGGGGTTCACGGCGCCCGCGGTGCCGGCGACGCTCTCGTTGTAGAGCCGGCGCAGCGCGTCACGGATGACCGTCACGCCGAGCGAGTGACCGACGAGCGCGACCTGGCGGGTCGGGTTCTCGGTCATGACCGCCTTGATGAGCGACTGGAGCATCGGGACGGCCCAGCCGTGGTCGATGTTGCGGAAGGCGTTGCCGGTCGAGCTGTCCGAGTTGAAGTCCTCGAGCGTGTTGACCAGGTCGGTGCGGGCGTCGAAGCCGATGACCCGGTGGCCCTCGGCGAGGAGCGCGCTGGCGAGCTGCTGGCGAACGGTCGCGTCCACGGTGAACGAGAGGTCGCCCACGCTGGTGATGGTGGTGCCCGCGAGGCTCGCGTTCTCGTACTCCTCGAAGGTGGTCACGCTCGACGAGTTGCCGTGCACCAGGATCACGATGGGCTTCGAGGTGTCCTCGGCGGCCTGGTCGTACTCCTTGGCGGCGCAGTCGTAGCCGTCGATGTCGGCCGGGCTGCCGGTCGGCACGGTGGCCTCGTTGTCGCTGACGAGGAACTCGGTGTTCGCGTCGTACGAGTCGCGGGGCACGCAGCCAGGGTGGTTGGCGAGGTCGTCGCGGTACTTGCCCGCGTAGTCGGCCTCGAGGGCCTGGTTGCCGCCCGAGGCGGTCATCTCGGCCGCGTCCGCGATCGGCCAGGGGAGCTCCCCGGAGACCGTCGCCTCGCGCGCCTCGACCGCGGCGCGGCAGGCGGCGCCGGGATCGGGCATGGCCCCATCCTCGTCGGGCACGTCCGCGTCGGCGGTGCCGAGGTCGTCCCCCGGGCCGAGATCCATCGTGGTGGTATCGGTATCGTCGCCGTCGTCGTCACCACAGCCGCCCATCAGGGCGAGAGCGACTCCAACGACCCAAATCGTTCGAGCTTGCACGGTCCTCATCCTCCTGGCCGATTGTGCAGCACAGCAACCGCCATACTGCCGACGACCCGTAACACACGGGGCTTGTGTACCAGAACGATGGCGCACCGCAACATTAATCGGATGCGTGAGGACAATCCGCTCACTTTGCTTAGTAATTTCAAGCCAATGCAACACCTGTAGCGTTTTGCAACGCACAACAAGCTCTGACGACGTCCGACCGTCGCGGTTGCTGGAAGCGGCGTTGATTCACATAAGTCGCCGGAAACAATGGACTCACGGCGAACCCCCCGAATTCGGAACCGTCGTGACGGTTGTGCGGCGCAACGTGTTCCAGAGGATGGCATGAGTCCGTGAGCACGGACGCCTCGCCCGACCCCTCGCGTATCGCTCCGCGGCCTGAGTAGACTCGTGTCCCATGCGCTTCCTGCACTCGATGATCCGCGTCCGAGACCTCGACGCCGCGACCCACTTCTTCTGCGATCTCCTCGGCCTGAAGGAGGTCCGCCGCCGCGAACACGAAGGCGGCCGCTTCACGCTGGTCTTCCTCGAGACCGGCCGCGACGACGACACTGCCCAGATCGAGCTCACGTACAACTGGGACCAGGAAGAGCCCTACGACGGCGGGCGCAACTTCGGGCACCTGGCCTTCGCCGTGCCGGACATCTACGCGCTCTGCGAGAAGCTCCAGTCGAACGGAGTGACCATCCTCCGGCCGCCCCGCGATGGCCGCATGGCCTTCGTGAAATCCCCGGACGGGATCTCCGTCGAGCTCTTGCAGGAGGGCGACGCGCTGGAGCCGAAGGAGCCCTGGAAGGACATGCCCTCCACCGGCTCCTGGTGACTCACATGTCGCCGGGCTCGGTCGCGACGCAGAAGTTGGTCTCGGCCGGGTCCCGGTCGAGGTCCACGATGCGCGCGATGCTGGGCGAATCCGGGTTCGAGGGGTCCTCGAGGAGCGCGGCGTCGCTCTCGTTCATGCAGGCGTAGTCGTTCCGACAGCCGTCGTCCGACTTGCAGCGCTTCATGCAGTAGGTGACCGCGGTGCGGTCCGGCTGGAAACGCCACTCCACGCAGGTGGACTCGCCCGGACAGGTGTCCGGGTCGCACGCACGCACGGTGCAGTAGCCTCGCGGCTGCGCGATGTCGCAGATGCGGTCGCCGTTGACCGAGCAGTCGACGCTGGTCTCGCAGCTGTCGCCGATCGCGGGGGCGCACCCCATGCCGATCGCGCCGGCGGCGGCCACGGTCAGCCCGACGAGCAACAGCCCCAGCTGGCGGAGTCGATCCATCGGCCGGACCCTAGCAGTTTGGCTTGGAACGTCGAGCAAGGGAGGCCCGCCCTCGAATGGCAGGGAATGGTCGCCACCCTCGCGATTGGTTTAGCGTCTGATCGTGCGCTCTTCCGTTCGCGTCGGCCTGACCCTGGTCCTGGCCCTGGGGCTCGCTCCCCGGGGGTCCGGGCAGGGCGATCTCGACGAGCCCGAGCGGTTGGCCGAGGCGGCAGCGCACGTCCGTGCCGGTCGGACCGACGAAGCCCTGAACGAGCTGGCCTCGCTGGCGACCGCGCGGGTCGGCTACCTCCGCGGCCGGCTCCTGGCGCGCTCGGGTCGCCACGCCGACGCCGCCGAGGCGTTCGGGGCCGTGACTGGCGACGACCTGCCGGAGCCCATTCGGGCCGATCTCGCCGAGCGACACGCGCTCGCCCTGGTGCGCGCCGGCGACTGCGCCGCGGCGGAGCCGAAGCTCGAGGCGGTCGACTCGGCGCTGGGCCGAGCACTCGCCGCTCAGTGCGCGCTCCAGCTCGGCCGACACGAGGACGCCATTCGCCTCCTCCGAGCGGCCGCCGAAGAGGATGGGCGCGACGTGGACACCTTCGCGGTCCGGCTCCAGCTCGCGGAGGCCCACTTCGCGGCTGGCCAGGAGCGGCAGGGGCGGCGGACGTTGGAGGTGCTCTACGTGCGGCACGCCGCGCACCCGGACGTGTCGCTCGCGCTCGAAGGGCTCATGGCCCACGGCGGTCCGCCCGAGCTGAGCGAGGAAGAGAAGCTCATTCGAGCCGAGGCGCTCCTGGACGCGTGGCGCCCGGAAGAGGCGGCCGCTCAGCTCGAGGGCCGCCCCCCCTTCAACCGCGCGCGGAAGGGTCGCTGGCTTCACCTGCGCGGGATGGCTCTCTACAAGACCCGCACCCACTACGCGGAGGCGGCCGAGGTGCTCCGGCAAGCCGCGAGGGTCGGTGGGCCGACGGCCGTGGCGGACGAGTTCCACGCGGCGCGGGCACTGGGCCGCGCCGACCAGGACCTCCAGGCCATCCGCGCGTACCGGCGGCTGGTGCGGCGACACTCCCGGACGCGCTGGGCCGCTCAGGCCGAGTACCTCGCCGCGTGGCTGGAGCTCCGACTCGGCCGCTTCGGGGGCGAGCGGCGGATGGAGGCCTTCCTCGAGGGACCCCGCGCCAACGTGATTCCCTCGCTTCGGCGCGACGCGACCTGGCAGCTCGGCATCACGGCGTTCGAGGCGGGACAGCACGCGCGCGCCGCGCGACTGCTGTCCCAGTACGCGCGGCTCGGATCCGGGCCGATGGAGGAGGGCCGCGGGCGCTACTGGCAGGGGCGAGCGCTCGAGGCGAAGGGCGACGTCGAAGACGCGAAAGATGCCTACCGCCGAGCCCGGGCCGAAGACCCGCTGCACTACTACGGCGTGCTCGCCGCGCGGCGACTGGCGGCGCTCGGCGTGGAAGAGCCGATCCCCCTGAACGACCCGCCGCCCGAGGCCGACGCGATGCAGATCCAGCTCGCCGACGCCGTGGGCTTCTATCGCACGCTCGGGCTCGACTCGGACGCGACCGCCGCGGTGCGCCGTTCCGAGAGCTCGCTGCGGCGCCAGGCACCGAGTGGGCGCGTGAACGAGACGCTCATCCGGGCCCACGGCCAGGCGCACTCCTACACGCGCGCCTACCGACTCTCGATCCACGAGCGCGAGCGACTGCGCATGAAGCCGGAGGGCGACGCGCTCTGGGCCTGGCAGGCGGCCTACCCGAGACCCGCCTTCGACACGGTCGTGCGCGAGTCACGGCGCTGGGGGATGCCGTGGAGTCTGGTCTACGCGGTCATGCGCCAGGAGTCGGCCTACGACCCGGACGTGGTGAGCGGCGCGGGCGCGATCGGTCTGCTGCAGGTGATGCCCGAGGTGGGTGGCGATCGCGGCGGCGCGAGCTTCAGCCTGGATCAGCTCTTCGTCCCCGAAGACAACGTCCGCATCGGCGTGGCCGAGCTCGCTTCCGCGGTGAACCGCTTCGACCATCAGGTGCCGCTGGCCATCGCCGCCTACAACGCCGGCGTCGCGCGGGTGGAGCGCTGGCGGCGCGAGACGGGGCCGATCGACTTCGATCTCTGGGTCGAGAAGATCCCCTTCGACGAGACCCGCAACTACGTGCGCCGGGTGCTCTCCCACTTCGCTCACTATCGCTACGTGGCCACCGGCGAAGCCGAGCTGCCGCTACCGGATCAAGTGACACCCGAACGAGGCAATTCCGGCGACGGAACAGAGTGATATCATCGCTCCGTGACACACAAACGACTGACCTGGACTCTAACCGGCGACGACGACTACGCCGAGCTCGATGACGAGGCCGCGAACGCGGTCCGGGGAATCGGGGCAGAGGACCTCTCGGTCGTCTACCAACCCATCGTCGATGGTCGGTCCAAGAAGACAGAAGCGGTCGAGGTGCTCACTCGATGCAGCGTCCGCCGCTATCAGAATCCGGCGATCCTCTTCGAGGACGCCGCGCGAGCTCGCTTCGCGGGACGGCTCGGTCGTCTCGTCCGGGAGAAGGCGTTCGCCGCCACGATCGATACTCCCGTCTACCTGAACGTGCACCCTGCGGAGTTGACGGCCCGCTGGCTCGTTCGGCCGGACGACCCGATGTACCTGCATCCCCACGGAGTCTTCCTCGAGCTCACCGAGGCGGCCGCGTTCGAGCACCACGACATCGTGGTGGCGGTGCTCGGAGAGCTCTCGTCGCGAGACGTGAAGTTGGTCATCGACGACTTTGGCGCGGGCTACTCCAACCTCGCTCGGCTAGCGGATCTCGAGCCAGCCGTCGTGAAGCTGGACCGGTCGTTGGTGACCCAGCTGCACCTCCGGTCGCGAGCGAGAAACCTCGTCAAACACACCATCGCGATGATGCACAGCTTCGCGGCGCGAGTCGTCGTCGAAGGCGTGGAGACGGTCGACGAGCTGAAGGCCGCGCTCGACTGCGGAGCGGACCTCATTCAGGGCTACCTTCTGGCCCGTCCGGACAATCCGGTTCCTCGTATGACGTGGCCCCCGGCCTGAGCCGCGGAGCGACCTCCGTCCTACGAGGATCCGGATTCGCGGTATCATCGGGCCATGCAACCGCAGCCCGCGCCCTACCAGGCAGCTCCGCCCTCCGACATGACGCCGGAGAAGAAGGGGCCGCCGTGGATGAAGATCCTCGGCATCACCTGCTTGGTCTTCGTGATCCTGGGCGGGCTCTGTGGCGTCGGCTGCTGGATGTTCTGCCAGTCGGTCACCGGAGGGAAGGACGATGCCCATGCCTTCCTGGGTCATCTTCGCGCCGGTGACTACACGGCCGCGCATGCACGCATGTCGGCCACCTACCAGAGCACCCACGACGTGAACGCCTTCCAGGCGGCTGTCGCGACCTTCCCCGAGCTGACCACCCACACCGACGCGACCTTCACCAACTTCCAGGTGAACAACGGCGTGCACAACATGGCCGGCAGCCTCGCGACCCCCACGGGCCCCGTACCGATCAGCATCACGATGACGGGCAGCACGGGCGTCTTCCAGATCGTCGGCCTCGTGATCAACGGTCGACCGTTTCCGGACCTCTGATTCCGCAAGCCCGAGGTCGACGTCTACGTCTTCCACTACGAGAACACGGGCGACACCAAGGCGCTGAGCCCCGCCGGCGAGGAGGGCTTCGCCGCGCTCCAGCGCGAGCTCTCCGACCCCGACGCCTGAGCGGTCTTGCGCGGCTCCGAGCCGTGCTTAGTGTTCGGCCGCGATGCTTCTCCAGCACCTGCATTCCCACTGAACCGCTCGTCGCCTCGACCGAGGTGACGAGCCCATCGGTCATGGCCCGCGTCCCGTGGGCCACATCGGAATGCAATGGAATGTCGACGAAGCGACTGGCGCGAACCGTCATCGAGGGCGGTCGTGCGCGATACAACACGGACATGCGGAGGCACTCGCATCGAGTGCACCGCCGACGCGAACGCGAGTACCTGCGATCGCTCGAGCTCGAGCCCGAGCTCGCCGATTCGCTCTCTCCACCGGTCCTCGATTGGGTCGGCAAGTGGCACTGGGATCGACTGAGCGCCGCCGAGCGCTGGCTCGCGCATCGCGCGGGTCGACCGTGGCGCGTCGTGGAAGGAGAGATCCTGGCGACCTTCGACACGCGCTCGATCGCCGGGCAACACGTGGTCTTCGATCATCTGCTGCCTTCGGGTTGGCGTTTCGACCGGGAAGGCTGCTGGTGGGTGAACCGACGCATCGAGTTCCACGTGGACGACGGTGGTCTTCTCGTCGCCGAGCAGATGAAGCGCCGGCCCACGCCGTGGCGGTGGAGGTGCCGGCTCGACGCGATCGCGGAGGGTCGGCTCTCGTGCACGGCGGTGCGATTCGTCGGCGACGGTCGGATCGGGCTGCGCGGCGGGCACGCGTACTGGATGCACCCGACCGAACCGTTCACCGCGGCGATGGAGCGGTGTCGGAGATACCTCGAGCGCCCGCTGCCGTTCCGCCAGGGTCGCCCGCTCACCGAGGTGGAACGCGCGGCCTACGACGCGCTGTCCGCGCCGGAGCGCGTCGCCATCACGATCACGCTCGAGTGAGCTAGGCTCCCGGCGCGATGCCGGCGATCATTCTCGAGGACGAGACGCTGCACGTGCAGCCGCTGCATCCGGGGACGGACCGAGTGGTGCGGCTCTACGGTGGTCTCGGCCATGGGTACTTCCCGAGCTCATGGGCGGCCACCGATCAGCTCGACGCTCGCGCTGCGTCGAGGATCCTCGGCCTGCTGAAGCCGGAAGAGGCGGAGAGCGCAGAAGAGCGCGTCTCACGGGCGCTCGCGTCCCACGAGGACCTCATGGGGCTCACCCGCTACCGCTTCGCGTTGAAGGACGTCCGCAAGGTCGTCGTCGGTGAGCACTTCCCGGAGCTGAGCATCGAGGTGCGTGGGCCGAGCTACTTCCGGGAGACCTACGATCTCACCCCCGACCTCCCATCCTTCTTCGCCGGACCCGCGCCCACGGAAGCCATCGCGTTCTGCCGAGGCATCGCCGACCTCTTCGACGCGGCGATGACGAACGAGTGGGTCGGCGAGTGGGTCAGCGGCTGGCTGGATACCGTCGCGGTCGAGTGGGAGCCCGTCGACGACTTCCCCGGGGACACCGTCCCGACGCCGGGCTACCGGACCAGCCCACGCCAGGGGAACCGCATCATCGCCGAGCGCGACGCGGGCGGACTCTTCGAACGACTCGCCCGCTCGTTCATCCCGGGCGCCAAGCGCTCACCGGGCCGGGCCGTACTCACCCAGGGAGAGATCTACGCAGACTTCGGCGGCCAGGTCTTCGTGCTCCCCCGCGGCCTCGCGGTCCGCGAGCAGGGCAACGCTCTGATCTTCGGGCGCTTCGCCGGGATGGTGCTCGAGCCGCGGGCGACACCCTGCCCGGTCGCGAAGGCTCTGCGCGACGCCGTGAAGTAACCCTCCAGGTGTCCGATCGTACCGATGCTCCATGAAGCGGGTCTTCGTCAGCGCCTACCTCACGGCGCTCCCGGCGATTGCGGGCATCGGCATCTGGCAGATGCTCGGTCCCGAGGTCGGTCGCTGGTCCTGGCTGGGCCCCGTCATCAGCGCGCTGATGCCGCTCACCTGGCTCGGCGTCACCATCCTGCTTCGCCTCGCTCGCACGCCCGAGCAGCCCTTGGCCTTCCACCTCGCCGGCCCCGTCGGTGTGGCCGCGGCCGTCGGCCTGGCGCCGGTCGGATCGCCCGAGGCGATCGTGCCCATCGCCCTGACGGCGGGGCTCTGGCTCACCCACCTGGTCTACCTCTTCTCCTACTCCCGCTTCGGCCGGACCCGGAGCAAGCGCATCGAGGTCGACCAACCGATGCCCGAGGTCCGCTTCACCGACGTCGACGGCAACGCGGTCTCCACGGCCGATCTCGCCGGGGCGCCGGCCGTGCTCCTCTTCTTCCGCGGCAACTGGTGCCCGCTCTGCATGGCGCAGATCCGCGAGGTCGCGAAGAGCTACCGAGCCCTGGCCGACCGCGGCGCGAAGGTCGTGCTGATCAGCCCGCAGTCGGAGAAGCACACCCGCAGGCTCGCGGCGAAGTACGACGTGCCCTTCGAGTACTGGATCGATCGTGATCTGAAGGGCGCCGAGGCCCTCGAGATCATGGCACCGAACGGCGTCCCGCTCGGCATGGAGCTGCTCGGCTACGACGCCGACACGGTGCTCCCGACCGTCGTGGTCATCGACGCGGACGGCATCGTGCGAATGGCCGATCAGACGGACAACTACCGAGTGCGACCAGAGCCCGAGACCTTTCTCGCGGCGCTCGACGGCGCCTGAGCCGCCTTGCTGGCGGGCGCGCCACGTGGCGATACTGCCGCCGTGGAGGGCGAGGACGTCACCCGCTACGGTGCGACCTGGACGTCGACGCTGATCGGACGCGGGCGAGAGCTGGCGAAGATCCGGGAGCGCTTCGACGAGGGCGCACTTCTGACGTTGGTCGGCGCGGCGGGCATGGGCAAGACCCACGTCGCGCTCGCCTACGCGGCGTCCGTGGCGAGCTCCTACGACGCGGCGGGCGGCGCCTGGTTCGTCGACCTGACGCACGTGTACGACCGCGAGGCGTTCCTCGACTCGGTCGCGTTCGCGCTCGGCGCGCCAGTCGGTGATGCGTCGCCCGACGATCGGTCGGCGTGGGTGGATGATCGCCTCCGCATGCAGGCCACGGTCTTGGTGCTCGACAACTTCGAGCAGCTCGTGGACGAGTGCGCGGACGTAGTGGATCGCTGGACCCGAGCGAGTCGTTCGAAGGTGCTCGTCACCTCGCGTGCACGGCTCGGGGTCCCAGCCGAGCGGATGCTCTCGCTGGAACCGCTCGGTATCGAGGCGGCGACGGAGCTCTTCCTCCGACGCATGCGAGACCTGGACACCCTGAGCGCTCCGATCGACCGATCAGCAGCGCAGCGAATCGTGGAGGCGGTCGACCGGATGCCGCTGGCCATCGAGTTGGCCGCATCGCGCACCAGCGTGCTGACGCTCGGCGAGCTCGCGGAGCGCCTGGTGCGTCCGCTCGAGATCCTCCGCTCCGCCACGGGCAGACCCGCGCGGCACGACTCCGTCGAGCGAGCGGTCCACGACTCGGTCGCGCTGCTGAGCGACGCCGAGCGCCGTGTGTTCGCGCTCCTCTCGGTCTTCGCCGACGGCGCGCGCACCAGCGACGTCGAGGCCGTGCTCGGCGGCGTCACGGAGCTCGCGCCGCTCGATGCGCTCGAACGGCTCGGTCGGGTCTCGCTGGTCCGCAGCGATCGCAGCGGTCCGGTCGCGCGGCACTCGTTCTTCCGGACCATCCGCGAGGTCGCCGAGTCGCTGGCGAACGCCGACAGCTCGCTGGCCCGAGCGCGCGAAGCGCACGCCGCGCACTACGCCCACCTCCCGATCGACCCGCGTCACGAGGGCGATCTCGAGAACCTCCTGCGCGCTCATGCACACGCGTGCGATGCCCGGCACGCGACCGAAGCCAGCCGGCTCGCGCTCGCTTTGGAGTCGCCCCTCGCCGCCCGAGGCCGCAACCGCGAGGCGCTCGACGCGTTCGATCGCACGCTGGCTCTCGTCACGGAGGGCGACGCGCTCGCGGCCCTGCACCTCGGCCGTGGCCGGGCGCTGCAGGACGCCGGGCGCACGGCCGAATCCCGCGCGGACGCCGAGCTCGCCCTCCGCGCCAGCGAAGGGCATCCGCTGCGGCAGGCCGAGTCGTTGCTCCAGCTCGGCGCGCTGGACGACGTCACCGGCGACACGGAGTCCGCGCGAGAGTGCTACGAACGGGCCCTCGCGCTGCTGGCGGAGCTCGAGCCGTCGACCGACCGCGAGCGGCTGCAGGTGCGCGCCCGGCGACTGCGAGGGCACGCCCTTCGCCGCGAGGGTGCGCTCGACGAGGCGCTCCGACTGACGGAGGCGTCGGTCGTCGGCGCGCGGGCGCTCGGTGACGCCCACGCGGAAGCCGCCGCGCTCTACGAGAAGGGGGTGGTGCAGCTCTTCTTGGGGACCACCGACGCGACGCTCGCCACCTTCGCGCGAGGGCTCGAGGTCGCTCGCACGGCCGAGCTCCCGGTGATGGAGGGCGCGATGAAGACCGCCCGCGCGTGCCTCCTGCAGGAGCTCGGGCGCTTCGACGAAGCGCTGCGCGACCACTCGGACGCCGCACGACTCTTCGAGGCCTCCGGCAGCCGACACCGGGAGGGCAGCGCCCTCTACTATCTCGGGACCACATACCTCGATCGCGGCGAGCCCGAGGCCGCGCTGCCGGTCCTCGAGCGGGCACGCGAACGGCTCGCCCCGGTCGGGGCCGCTCGCTACGACGCGCTGGTCTCGAGCGCGCTGGCGCTGGCCTGCGAGCGGCTGGGCGATCGTCCGGCCGCCGACCGCGAGCGCGCGCGAGCCGCCGAGGCCGCGGCGAAGGTGTCGAACGAGCCTGCGCTCGATCTCTCCGTCTCACTCCGCGGGCAGGCGGTCGAGGTGCTGCGAGGTGCGGAGCCGGCTCTGGAAGCGGCGCGCGCCGCGGTGGAACGTCACGGGACCGACGACACCCGGGCGTCGCTGCGGGCGCTGGAACGAGCGGCCGCGGGTCAGCGGGCCGCCAGCACGCCAGCGCTGGTGGTCTGGTCCGATGGGCGCGCCTTTCAGCCACCCGAGAGCTCGGAGCCCGTGGCCCTCCCGGACGGCTCGCCGCTTCGGGGACTCCTTCAGCGGCTGGCGCGAGGGCGGGTCGAGTCCCCGGCAGAATGGGTCCCGATCGAAGAGCTCCTCGAGGCGGGCTGGCCAGGCGAACGCATGGGCGCCGAAGCCGCGCTGAACCGGCTCTACGTCGCGCTCTCCACCCTGCGAAAGAAGGGGCTCCGGCCCTATCTCGAGAAGGGCCCGGGCGGCTACGCGCTCACGCCCGGCGTTCCGACGCGGTGGGCCTGAACGCGGGGATTAAGGGGCATTAAGGGGCTCTTCGGGCCGAGCCGAGGCACCCCGAAGGGCATGAATCGAACGCTTCTCGTCCTTCTCTCCATCGCTCTCGGCTGCAGCCAGAGCAGCAGCGCGCTGGACCTCGGCGCCACCGACGGCAGCACCGAGGACGGCGGTCCACCCGACGCCTGGACCGCACCCGACGCGGGCTGGCCGCCCACCTGCACCGAGCCGGGCGCGATCGTCTGTGGCTGGCGCTTCGATGCGCCCGCCATCCCGATCGTGGCGGGCGACCGCGGGTTCTACGGCGTGACGCTCCCCGAGCTCGGTCCGTACGACCTCCACCACCTCGATGCGGCCGATCCGTGGGGAGGTCTCACCCCGGCCGGTGGGGTGAGCGAGGGAGAGCCGTGGCTCATCGAGATGGAAGGCGGGCTCCGCGCCGCGACCTTCGCCGACGGCGTGCTGACCCTCCGCGACCTGACCGGCGAGGTCGTGGAGACCCTCGCCATCGACGCTCGCTATCTGCTCTGGGTGGTCGGAGCCGGCACGGAGATCGTGGTCGAGCGCCCTGGAGCGAGGAGTGGCCAGTACCGATACGCGGTCTACCGGGAGGGCGCGCTCCAACTCGAAACCGAGGAGGGTCCCCGCATCCGGCTCTGGCCGCGCGCCGACGGCCGCCCGATGGTGTCGCGCTACGACCACGAGTCGAGGGCGATCGTGGCGGGGGAGCTCGGCGTCACTCCGTCGGCGCTCGACACGAGCGCGTGCGACGCACCGCTCGGCGAGCACGCGCTCCTCTCGCTGCCGGAGGGCGGTCTCGCCTTTGCGTTCCGTTGTCGAGACGATCTCCACCTCACGACCCGCTTCGCCGAGGGCGAGACCTCCTCGGTGATCGCGCTCGGCGGCATCGGTCAGCTCGCCCTGGGACACGGGCCCGATGGCACCCTGACCCTGGCGGCCACGACGGAGACCGACATTCGGCTGCTCGTCGTCGACGCATCGACCCACGAGCGCGTGGGCGAAGGCGAGCTCTTCGTTCCCCACTCGGACGAGCACATGTGGCCGCTCTTCCCGAGCTCGCTGAGGCTCTCGGCGGTCCGCCGCGACGTGTTCACGATGCGCTCGGAGGGGGCCCTGCCGCCCTTCCTCTACGAGCCCGACGTGCCGATGCTCGCGGTCTGCCAGCTCTGCGACTGAGGGCTGGCGAAATCCGAAGTCCGCGTCGTCTGTCCCGTGATAGGGTACGAACCCATGGGGCAGTGGGACGACGATGAGACCCAGACCGTCGTCGGGGATCGGGAGAGTCTCGGCAAGATCCTCTCGCCGAAGGCCACGAACCGCGACCGAGCCTACGTCATCGTGATCGCGGGCCCGAACGTCGGGGAGATGTTCAAGGTCTCCGGGCTGACGGAAATCGGTCGCGGTCAGCAGGTCGCGATCCAGATCCACGACTCCGAGATCTCTCGCCGCCACGCGCGCCTGGTCACCGACGGCGACACCGTGATCGTCGAGGACCTCGGGTCGACGAACGGCACCTTCGTGAACGGTCACCCGATCGACAAGGTCACCCTGGCCGACGGCGACAAGATCCAGGTCGGCACCACCACGATCCTCAAGTTCAGCTACCACGACGATCTGGACGAGCAGTTCCAGCGGCACATGTACGAAGCCGCGCTGCGCGACGGGCTCACCGGCGCCTACAACAAGAAGTACCTGAGCGACCGCCTCGAGAGCGAGCTGGCCTACGCGCAGCGACACGAATCGGCGCTCTCGTTGGTCCTCCTGGACCTCGACCACTTCAAGAAGATCAACGACACCTACGGCCACCTGGCCGGTGACTACGTGCTCCGCGGCCTGGCCGAAGGGATCAACGCCTCCGTCCGCAAGGAAGACGTCTTCGCGCGCTACGGCGGCGAGGAGTTCGCCATCCTGAGCCGCGGCATCGACGGTCCGAGCGCGATGCAGTTCGCCAAGCGGCTCCGCACCTGGATCGAGATGTACCCCTTCATCTTCGAAGGGAAGAAGCTCCCGGTCACCGCGAGCCTCGGCGTCGCGACCTACCCGGACCTCCAGATCGAAGACGGCGAAGCCTTCGTCCAGAAGGCCGACGAGGCGCTCTACGCCGCGAAGGAAGGCGGCCGGAACCAGGTCATCGCCGCGACCTAGAGGCTACTGCTGTGGGATCGAGAGGCGCTCGATGGCCACGGTCTCGTCCCAGCTGTCTTCGTAGCCGTCGTAGTGGACGACGACCTGGTCCCCCTCGAAGCGAACGACCGTGCCGGGCCAGAGGGTGTCGTTCCAGAGGATGAGCACCGCCATGCCCGCGTGGAGCTGGGTGATGTCCTCGACCGGCAAGCCCGGATCGGGCTGGAAGCTCGGCGCGGTCGGCGGTCCGTCGCTGGTCGGCGGCGAGTCGAAGCGGCGAAGCTGGCCCGGCCGGGCGACCCGGTTCCAGTCGGCGGCGTAGCCGTCGTAGGCGACCTCGTAGACCGCGGGTTGGAGCACCGCGACGACGCGGCCCGGGTACCAGCTCTCGCCGAAGGCGATCCAGACGCGATCGCCGATCTGGTGCTCCGATTCGACCTCCGCCGCCGTGTGCGGGGGTGCGTCGACGACCGGGGGCGTGGTCGGACAGTCCTGCGCCTTGGGGGCGCAAGCGACGAAGAGGAGAGCGACGATCGTGAGCCTCATGAGAACTTCGACGCGCGAGCGTATACGAAGTTGTCCATGCGCCCTCGATCGACCCGCAGCCTCGTCCCGAGCACCAAGGGATGGACCGTGGCCATCGCGCTCTTCGCGGCAGTCGCCCACGCCCAGCCGCCCGAGGCGGAGCGAGCACCACGCGACGTGATGGCCGCCGTCGAGCGCGCCGGTCCGGCCCTCCAGAGCTGCTACGAGCGCACCATCGACCCCGCGCCGCCGATTCGAGGCCGGAGCGTGGTCCTCCTGACGATCGAGCCGGATGGTCGAGTCAGCCAGGCGCGCACGCTGCACTCGTCGATCGCGCGGCCAGACGTCGACCGATGCCTCGTGGCCCAGCTACGTCGGATCCGATATCCGGCGCGCGCCCGCGCCATCACGGTGCGGATCCCCTTCGACTTCCGAGGACCGCGCGAGCCCTAGGATCGTCAGGCGCGGAGCTGCGCGCAGACCCAGTCGCCGGTGGCCTTCGTGCCGAGCTCGCCGCCGACGTCGCTCGTGCACTGCTTCTCTTCGATGGCGCGCCGCACGATGCCCTCGAGCTCCTTCTCCGCGCCGGCGAAGCCGAGGTGCTCGAGCATCATGCCGACCGTGAGAACGGTGGCGAGCGGGTTGGCGACGTCCTTGCCGGTGAGAGGGGGCGCGGAGCCATGGACCGGCTCGAACATGCCGAGCCCGCCGGGGTGGATGTTGGCGCTCGCGGCCATGCCCATGCCGCCCTGCAACGCGGCGCCGAGGTCGGTGACGATGTCGCCGAAGAGGTTGCAGGTCACGATGACCTCGAACTGGCTCGGGTCCTGGATGAGGAAGAGGCAGAGCGCGTCGACGAAGACGTGCTTGGCCTCGATGCCCGGGTACTCGGTGGCGACCTCGTTGAACACGCGGAGCCACAGCTCGTGCGCGTGCTTCATGGCGTTGTGCTTGTCCGCCATGTGGACCTTGGTCTTGCCGTTCGCCTTCGCCCACTCGAAGGCCGCGCGGATGATCCGCTCGACGCCCTTGCGGGTGTTGAGGTCCTCCTGGATCGCGACCTCGTCGGCCGTGCCCTTCTTGAAGTGGCCGCCCATGCCCACGTAGATGCCCTCGGTGTTCTCGCGGAAGACCGTGATGTCACAGTCCTTGGCCGCGCGACCCACCAGCGGCATGAGTCGATCGTGCAGGCAGCGCACCGGCCGCAGGTTGCAGTAGAGGTCGAAGCCGAAGCGGAGCCCGAAGAGGATGTCCCGCGCGTGGCTCATGTCCGGCACCCGCGGGTCGCCCAACGCGCCGAGCAAGACGGCGTCGTGGTCCTCCCGGATGGCCGACTGGGCCTCCTCCGGGAAGGTCGTGCCGTCTTTCAGGTAGCGGTCGGCGCCGAAGTCGTAGTGGGTGAGCGCCAGGTCCCAGCCTTCACGTTCGGCGAGGGTCTCGAGCACTCGCACCCCCACGGCGACGACCTCGGGTCCGATGCCGTCGCCACCGATCACGGCGATCTTCTTCGTCATGGCGGGGGTTTACTTGGTCGGGTCGGGGGAATCCATGGTGGAGTGCCCCGGGTTGGGGGACTCCTCACTCTCGCCACCCTCGAGCCGGCGACGGCGCCGATAGGTCTCGGCGTTCTGCTCCACCCGGCGCAGGTCCTGGTTGGCACGCGCGCGCTCGCGGTCGAGGGCCTCGGTGTTCCACACGATGCCCCACCAATGACCCTCGCCCCTGCGGTAGAGCCGGACGGGCTCGCCGCGGGTGGTGTGGGCGATCAGCTCCTCGCCCTCCTCTTCGGTTCGCTCGACGCCTCCGAGCTGGTCACCGAGCTCCGAACGGCATTCATCGTCGCATCGAGCCACGAAGAGAGCCGCCGCGTCGGTCACCTCGGCCGCGTCACCGAGCTCGGCGAGGGCACGATTTTGCTCCGATTGGGGGTACGTCTCGCGGATCAGGTCCGCAGCGGCGCTCCGATCGTGCACGATCGAATGCATCGCGTGACGCGCTCTTTCGTCGATTACCTGGTACAGCTCGCGAGAGTCTTCGTGCTCGATTGCCCTTGCAGCAAAGGCTAAAGCGCCCGCCACGTCGTTCGGATCGGGGCGCGTATCGCACCCCGCCGATGCGACGGACCACACCAGTAGGAAAAGAACAACGTGCCTGCGCGCTTGACTTGAGGCGCTGGACGTTGGAGCGTTGCGTTGGCCAAGCCAGTCCATGAATTTCGTCGCGGCAGGTCTATCGGACGTCGGGCTCCAACGCGAGCACAACGAGGACAGCTTCTGCATCCTGCCGGAGCATCGACTCTTCGTTGTGGCCGACGGTATGGGAGGTCACCGAGCAGGTGACGTCGCCTCTCAGATGGCGACCCACGCCATTGCGGCGTTCTTCGAGCAGACGGCGACCGCGGACGCCACCTGGCCCTTCTCCTTCGATCCGCACCTCTCCTTCGAGGAGAACCGGCTCGTCACCAGCATCAAGCTGGCGAACCGGAAGATCTTCGAGGCCTCGGTGAAGCACCGCGAGGTGCACGGCATGGGCACCACGGTCGTGGGGGCCCTGTACTCGAAGGATCGGTCGAAGCTCTATGTGGCGCACGTCGGAGACAGCCGAGCGTACCGCATTCGCGATGGAGAGATCGTTCAGCTCACGCGGGACCACTCGCTCCTGAACGACTACCTGCTGGTCATGCCCGACATGAGCGAGGAGCAGCGGGAGGAGCTGCCCAAGAACGTGATCACGCGGGCGCTCGGCATGCAGGACTCGGTCGCGGTGGACATGGTCCCCGACGATCCGCGGCCCGGCGACGTCTACGTGCTCTGCTCCGATGGGCTGAGCGGCATGATCACGGACGCCCAGATCTTCGAGATCGTGAACAACGCGGGCGAAGACATGGAGCTGGCGTCGGCCGAGCTGATCAAGGCGGCCAACGAGCACGGTGGTGAGGACAACATCACCGTCGTGAACATGCTCTTCACGCCCTGAGCACCCGCGCAGCCGGGGATTGGTCAGGCTTGGCGATCGTGCTAGTCCGCGGTCCTGATGAGCCGCAAGTTCACCGTTCGCCACGAGATGGGCTGCACTCCCGACCAGTTCTGGGAGCGCGTGCACAACAACCCTGCCTTCAACCAGGAGCTCTACGTCGAGAAGCTCGAGTACCAGTACGAGCTGCTCGAGAGCGACCCGGCGACCGGGAAGCGACGAGCCCACATCGTCCCGAAGGTGAACGCCCCACTGGCGCTGCGAAAGGCACTCGGCGACACGGTGGCCTTCGACGAGCAGGGCCAGCTCACCGGCGAAGGGGACGCTCGCGCGTACTCCTTCGACATCATCCCTGGCGTGATGCCCTCGAAGATCAAGATCGGCGGCACCATGACCTGCCCGCCGAGCGAGAACGGCAAGTGCTACCGCGTGGTCGACTTCGAGGTCGGCTGCTCGATCTTCGGCATCGGCGGCCTCTTCGAGAAGTTCGTCTCCAAGGAGGTCGAGGCCCGCTACGAGGACAGCGCCGCGTTCACGAACGAGTTCCTCAAGACCCACTACTCGTGAGCCGCGCCCGCAAGTACTGGCTCATGAAGTCGGAGCCGGACGTCTACTCCATCGACGACATGGAGAAGCAAGGGACCGGCGAGTGGGAGGGCGTCCGCAACTACCAGGCCCGCAACTTCATGCGCGACATGAAAGAGGGCGACCTGGTGCTCTTCTACCACTCGAACACCAAGCCCCCGGGCGTGGTCGGGGTGGTGAAGGTCGTGCGAGAGGCGCACCCGGACGAGACACAGTTCGACGAGAAGAGCCCCTACTACGACGCGCGCGTGAAGAAGGGCGAGCCGCGCTGGGACGTGGTCGACGTGGGCCATGTGGAGACCTTCGCGGAGACCGTCTCGCTCGAGACGATGAAGGACACGAAGGCGCTCGACGGGATGCTGATCCTCCGCAAGGGCAACCGACTCAGCGTCACCCCGGTCGACAAGAAGCACTTCAAGGCCGTCCTGAAGCTCGCCGGCGCCAAGACCACGGTCCGCTGACCGCGATTCCTCCACACCCGTGGCAGATCATCACGATCGCGCGCGGGTCACCCCGCGATCGACCGGGCTGGCATGGTGTCTGCTCTGTAGTCAGGCATGTTTGCCAATGATTTCAGAGCCATGGCCGTCGCTCTGCTCGGGTGCGGCCTCTTGGGGTGCGCCGCGGAGAGCGGACCCGCCCAGACCCGCCAAGCGCTGACCACCACCGACGCTTCGGTGCCGATCGCGCTCGAGACGCTCGAGACGCCCGAAGGGCTCGCGGAAGCGACCAACCCCGACTGGCGCATTCGTCTGGACTCGAAGCTGGTCGTCGGCTGCACCGGATCGGAGCTCTGCGGAGCAGGCGAGCAGTGCTGCCCGCTGAGCGGTGAGTGCGTCCCCGCCGACTGTGACGACTGCTGCGTGACGCCGGAGGTCCCCGACGGACCGATGGACGAGCCCGAGCTGGACGATCCGTCCGCTCGACTGCGCTGACGGAATAAAAAAGCAGCCGCGACGAGGGGGGGTTCGTCGCGGCTGCATAGAGTGAAGCGGCGCTCTGAGGCGTGGGGGGGGGGAACGACGCTCAGTTAGTCGCCGCTTCGTCATGATCCCTATGCGATGAGCGTGCCAACGGTTCGGAACGGGACGTCGGCACGAAATCACTGAGGTTTTCGCCGAGAGAGTCGCGCAGCACGTCCGCATCACTCATCTGAGGGATGCAGACCTGAAATGACCCGATTTCACTCCTGGGTCGCGCAGTGTGCGAATGGACGATTCGCTTGGAATCGCGCGGGAGTGCGTGGCACACCGGGCGAGTCATGAGCCCGGCTACTGGAACGCACCTGACCCTACCCGCCGAACACGCTGCCCACGCGAGCTGCTGGATGGCCTGGCCCCACCTCGACCACGAGTGGCCAGACCTGACCGCCGCACAGGTGGAGCACCTGGCCCTGGTGCGGGCCATCGCCGAGACCGAGGCGGTGGACCTGCTCGTCCATCCCGATGTGGAGGCACCGGACGCCGGCGCGAACGTGACCATCCATCGCATGGCCTATGGCGACGCCTGGACTCGGGACTCGCTGCCGGTGATGGCACGCTCGGCGTCGGGGGACGAGATCGCCCTCGTCTTCGACTTCGACGGATGGGGCGGAAAGTACCCCATGGAGGGCGACCTGGATCTGGCGCCGCGCATCGCGGAGACCTTCGGGTTGGAGAGTCGACGCTTCGACTTCGTCTTCGAAGGTGGCGGCATCGAGATCGACGGTGAGGGCACCATCCTGACCACCGATCCCTGGCTGCGGCGCCTGGCCACTCGCCGAGAGACGACCGTCGACGCCGTGATGGCGGAGATGAAGGAAGCCCTCGGCGCGGAGGCGTTGATCAGCGTCGAGGCGATGCTCGCCAACGACCACACCGATGGTCACGTCGACACGCTGGTCCGCTTCGTGCGGCCGGGCGCGGTGGTGACGATGGGACTGACCCCGAGCGACCCGAACGGCGCGATGCTCATGGCGCTGCAGGAGCAACTCCTCCAGCAGCAGGACGCGGCCGGTCGAACCCTCGAGGTCCATGTGATCCCTTCGCCTGGTCAGGTGAGGAACGAGGACGGCGAGCTGCTCCCGGCGAGCTACGCGAACTACTACCTGGCCAACGAACAGGTGCTGGTGCCGACCTACGGCGTCCCGGCGGACGAGCAGGCGGTCACTCAGCTGGCGATGCTCTTCCCGGACCGTCGCGTTCGTGGCCTGAGCTCGCGAGCGATCCTGGAAGGCGGGGGCGCGTTCCATTGCATCACGCAGCAGCGACCGGCATGAGGAAGGTATGAGTCAGCTCCACGTCGGACTCCTGCAGTGCACGCTCGGTAGCGAGGATCGCACGAAGAACGTCGACCGCGTCGAGGCGCTGGTCCGCGAGGTCGCCGGGCTCGGCGCGCAGGTCGTGCTCCCACCCGAGCTCTTCGAAGGCCCCTACTTCTGCCGTGAAGAGGAAGAGCGCTTCTTCGACTGGGCCCATCCCGTCGAAGGCCACCCGACGCTCGAGCGTTTCGCGCGCCTCTCGAAGGAGCTCGACATCGCGATCCCCGTGTCGTTCTTCGAGCGCGATGGGCAGTGCCACTACAACAGCCTCGCGTTCTACGACGGCGGCGAGCTGCTCGGCGTGTATCGCAAGAGCCACATCCCGGACGGCCCGGGCTACGAAGAGAAGTTCTACTTCCGTCCGGGCGACACCGGCTTCCGAGTCTGGGACACCCGCTTCGGGAAGATCGGTGTCGGGATCTGCTGGGACCAGTGGTTTCCCGAGGCCGCCCGCGCGATGGCGCTCATGGGCGCCGAGGTGCTCTTCTACCCGACGGCCATCGGCAACGAGCCCCAGGCGCCGGAGATGGACACCAAGGATCCCTGGCAGCGCGCGATGATCGGCCACGCGGTGAGCAACGCGATGCCGGTCGTGGCGGCGAACCGCATCGGTCCGGAAGGCGAGCTCGAGTTCTACGGCTCGAGCTTCATCGCCAACCCGCGGGGCGACAAGGTCGCCGAGCTCGGCCGCGAGGACACGGGAGTGCTCACGGCGACCTTCGATCGCGACGAGCTCCGTCGCGGCCGCGCGGGCTGGGGCTTCTTCCGGGACCGCCGACCCGAGCTCTACGGCCCGCTGGTCGAGTGACCCACGGTCACGAGGACCTCGCTCGGGTCCTCGTGCAGCGGCCGAGCGCCGCTGGAGCGGAGCATCGAGAGATGGAGCACCGCTTCGCTGGAGCGATGCTCGGATCGCAACCGATCGCCCGCTCGCAGGTGAGTGGGCGAGAGCAGCCCATCGAAGAGCAGCTCGACCCGGTCGTCGATGCGAAGGCCGAGGTCCGCGGGGCAGGGCCCGTTCGCGTGTAGCTCGAGTGCTACCGTCGTCTCGCTCGTCCGCTCGGCGCCCACGAGGCTGAGGCACTCGGTCAACCGCCGTCCGGCGCGTTCCCGGCCCTCGCCCACGATGTACTCACGTGCGATACCACCTCGTGGGTCGCGACCTCGCTCGAGCAGGACGTAACGACCGGCTCGCTCGACCACGCCGAAGTCGTCGCTCGCGAACCAGTTGCGGATGTAGGGCTCCTCGCTCGTTCGGAGCATGACCTCGCGACCGCCGTATCGTTCACGACTCCACAGATCGAGAACGACGAAGTCCGCCCCGCTGTCGGTCTTCCAGCCTCGATGGAGCCGGGTCCGTTCGACGAGATGGGGAAGGAAAGGACCGGGGGCCTGGACCGAGGCCCCTTCCGGAATCGCGTCGAGAACGATACGTCGGGCGACCGTCTCTCGGTCGGCCTCGAAGTCCGCCGCTGCTGGTGTCTGACCGGCGACCGCCCAGCCGATCATCGCTGCAGCGGCCAGGCCGAAGGGGGCGATGTCCCCGATGGGCGCAGGGAGCCGCTTCCGGATGTGTCCCGCCCCCACGAGGGCCGCGGCGATGAGTGGCGGAATGGCCAGGGTCAGGTAGTGGCTGTCCAGGTTCACCGTGGTCGGGAACGCGCTGAAGAACGCGATGGCGAGCACCGGAAGGGCGGGCAGCGCCAGCCGCGGAGCGACGAGCGGAAGGAACGCGAGCGGCGCCAACACCCGCGGGAGCCAGGTCAGCTTGTCGTGCCCCACGTGGGCAAACGCCCGCAGTGGATTCGCCAGGAGGTTGTCGACGGCTTCGTTCGGGTCGGCGCCGAGGTGGCCGAAGTGAGCCTGGAAGGGGCCATCCTTCGGGGCAAAGGTCGGGTGGAGCACGAAGGCGAAGAGGGCGAGGTAGCAGAGGGCGCCCACCGCGAGCTGGATACCGCGGCGCCACTCGAGGGGCCGCCGGCCGCTCTTCCGCCAGGGGCGCGCGGGCCAGGCGACGAGCACCGCCAGCATCAGCACCACCAGGGCCAGGTCCTCGCGGCAGAGGAGGATCCCGATCGCACCCCGAGCGACGCCCTTGGAGTCGCCGGCATCGAGGCGATCGAGCGCCCAGGCGAGGGGCAGCACCGCGAGGGTGCCCGGGTGGAACTCGTAGGTGGTGACGTGGGTCAGGTTCGGGTGCGCCAGGAACGCGATGGGCCCGATCAGGTGTCCCATCGGACCCATGTGGCGAGAGGCGAGCCGGCCGAGGACCAGGGCCGCGCCCGCCACGGCCAGGACCTGGGCCGTGAGCAGCACCGGAATGGTCCCGAAGATCCGTCCGAGCCAGCCCAGCGGGATCAGGATCGGCGAGACGTGCAGCCCGAGCACGTGCGCGTTCTGGAGCGGGTCCCACCCATCGAACTCGGCGAGGCCCCACGCGAGGCGTCCATAGAAGCCGAGATCGAAGGTCCGCTGATGGACGTTCTGGAAGCGCGACCCGGCCATCCAGAGGAGCATCAGCGCGACCGCGAGGGTGAACGCCCACGCCACCCACTCGAAGCGGGTCCGCTCGCTCACCGCGCCGGAGTCCTCGTGGGCCACGGCCGGTCCTAGCACGCGGACTCGGAGGCGAGCAGGGTTGATCGCCGCCCCACCTCGCCTATGTTCGCCGGGTGACGCACGCAGCCCCCCCGCGAACCTGGCGAGGCCACTACGGAATCGTGGACCCGGAGCACGCGCCGGCCGGACCGCTGGACACGGCTCGGGCCATTCTCGCCGGTGGCTGCGCGGTGCTGCAGCTTCGCTTCAAGGGCTCGGACGATGCCGAGCATCTTCAGCTCGCCCGCGCGCTCAAAGCGCTCGCCAGCGAGGCGGGCGTACCCTTCGTGCTGAACGATCGGGTCGACATCGCGCTGCTCTGCGAGGCGGACGGCCTGCACCTCGGGCAGGACGACTTGCCGGTAGCGGAAGCACGGAAGCTATTCTCGGGACCGATCGGACTCTCGACCCACGACCTCGACCAGGCGCGCGAAGCGACCCGACTCGGCGCGGATTTGATCGGCTTCGGACCGGTCTTCGAGACCGGCACCAAGGAGCGCCCGGATCCGGTGGTCGGGCTCGAGCTGCTGGGCGCGGTCTGCGCCGCGGTGGAGCTTCCCGTCGTGGCCATCGGCGGCCTGACTCCCGAGCGGGCGCTCGAGGCTCATCGCGTGGGCGCACCGCTGGTCGCCGCCATCGGCGCGGTGAGCGGCGCTGCGGACATTCGCGCCGCGGCCGAAGCCATGCACCGAGGTGCCGCGTGATCATCGAGCTCGGCATCGGTCTCGGCGCCGTGGCGCTCGCGGGCGTGGCGCTCCGGCGAATCCGCGCCCGGATGGAAGCGGACGCGCGCGCGGCGGAGGGCCCGCCCACCGAAACGAAGAAGGCGGAGTCCAAGGGCCCGCGCGGCCTGCGGATCGGCGACGTGCTCCTCTACGCCGACACCGAGCTCTGGCTCGCGGCCAAGGTCGAGCTCGACGAGGAGGGCTTCGTGCTCCGGCTCTTCCACACGCCCGGCGGCGGCGGCCGCGCCGAGTGGGTCGTGCAGCTCGACGAGCAAGCCAAAGACCTGGCGCTCGCCAAGCACACCGACGACGTGCCGAGCGGCCGCGTTCCCGCCGAGCTCCCGGTCGAGGGTTTCCGCCTGAGCCTGCGCCGGCGCGGTCACGCCAAGGTCACCACCGAGGGCGAGGGGCTCCCTCCGCTCACGGAGAAGTGCGAGTACGTCGAGCTCGGCGGCCCCGGCGGCCGAGGACTGCTCGTCCTCGACTTCGAGGGCGGCGACCGCCTGACGCTCGCCATGGAACGCCTCGGCCGCGAGCTCTTCGACCTCCTCCCCGGCGGCGACTGAGCTTCGATCCGAGTCGATCGAGAGCTAGCCTCTCGGCATGTCGAAGAAGACCCTCTCCACCGCTCTCATCGCTTTCGCCCTCGGCTGTGCTGCCGCGCCGCTCGTCGTCCCGCCCTTGAGTGCCCAGCAGCAGGCTGCTGGCGTCCAGCGCTGGGAGAACACGTGCGTCACGGTCCGAAGTGTCGATGCCGCTGCCCACGCGGGCATGTCCATGGGCGCGCAGGGGTGGGAGATGGTCAGTGTCGCGGGCGCGGCCGCCTGCTTCAAGCGACCGCTTTGAGCAGCTTCGACGGTCGATGGGCGGCCACGCTGACCCTCTTCGTCGTGGCGTGCGGCGCACGGACCGAGCTCGAGGTCGCCAGCGAAGACCTGGGCTCCCCGGTGGACGCCAGCGTCGACGCGCCGCTCGAACGCTGCGACGGCCTCGACGACGACGGGGACGGCCGCATCGACGAAGGACTCCCGACGGTCGACTGTGGCCTCGGGGCATGCCGACGCAGCGCGTGTGACCTGGCGCTCTGCGTCCCCGGCGCGCCCTCGATGGAGGCCTGCGGGGGCGGCGACGACGACTGCGATGGACTCGTGGACGAGGGGCTCCCCTTCGGTGAGCTCGGTCCCGCCGTCGAGGTCCGAGAAGGTGCGGGTGGCTACGACCGCTGCGGCACCTGCAGCTGGGCGAAGGACCCGATCCTGATCCCACGGGGCGATGGCGTCTTCGTCACCTGGAACCACGGCATCTACGGCGGCGAGGAGATCCCGAACATCTGGGGTCGCTCCCTCGACGACGAAGCCCGGCCGATCGGCCCACCGGAGCTGCTTTCGGAGCGAGTGCAGCTCGGCGGCCAACGCATTCGTGGCCTGGAGCCGGAAGCCGGCCTCCTCTTCGCCAGCGAACGCGTTGGCTCCGACGACCGCGCGCGCATCTGGCGGGTGGGGCCCGATGGCGTGGAAGAAGTCGAGGGCGACGGAGCCTTCGAGCGATGCCCGCGGGCGAACACCTTCACCTTCGTGGGCGACCGGCTGGTCTCCGCGTGCACTGGGCGGGGAATGGCGACCCTCCGCTCCCGCCGGATCGGCGAGGAACCCATCGAGCTCGAGCTCGAGGTCGACGACATGTTCTACGGCGCCGTGCTCCACGGGCGCCCGGAGGAAGGCGAGCTCCTGCTCGCGAGCTATCACGTCGACACCGACCTCGACGAGCGGTGGATGAGCTTCACGCGCCTGACGCCGACCCTCGAGGTGATCCAGCCGATGACTCGAACGGACGCGATCTACACCCGAGCCGAGCTGGCGTTCCCGACGCCCGAGGGCTGGCTCTGGTGGAGGGCGAGCTGGCCCGATGGTGTGCAGGGACAGCGACTCGACTTCGGTGGCCAGCCGATCGCGGACCTCGAGCCCTATCCCTTCCGGGTCTCCAATCCGCCGCTAGCGCACGTCGCCCTGGGCGGAGGCACCCATCTCGTCGCCATCCCCGCGGGCAACCCCGCCGACACCTACTCGCTGGTGCGCATCGGCCCGCAGGGCGAGCTCCTCGACCAGACCGACGCGGCCATCCCACCGAACCCCGGCGGCGAGGCCGACTTCGCGGCCCACTTCGACCTCATCGCCCACGGCGACGAGTACTGGACGGCGTGGATCGGCTCCTACGCCGAAGACGGCGAGCCGAACCACGTCCACGTCCAGCGCTTCGGCTGCGTCAGCCCCTGAACGCGCCGGCCGCATGGCGCGACCGGCCGCGCGGGCTCAGGCTTCGACGGTGGGCTGCTCGGGCGGGGCGCTGCCGGTGCGCTTGCCGAAGCCGAGCTCGCCGCCGGCGACGCCGACTTCGATGACGTCACCGGGTGCGTAGCGGCCGGCCAGCAGTTGCTGGGCGAGGGTGTTCTCGAGGTGCTGCTGAATGGCGCGCTTCAGCGGGCGAGCGCCGTAGGCCGGGTCGTAGCCGACGTTGGCGAGAAAGTCCTTCGCCTCGTCCGAGACCTCCATGCGCAGGCCCTTGTCGGCCAGCCGGGTGTGGAAGCGGGCGAGCTGCACGTCGACGATGCGCCGCACGTCCGCGCGCTCGAGCCGGTCGAAGATGGTGATCTCGTCGAGCCGGTTCAGGAACTCGGGGCGGAAGCTGTCGCGCAGATCGGCCATCACCAGCTCGCGGCGCCGTTCGTGGTCCTCGACCTGCTGGATGTGCTGCGAGCCGACGTTCGAGGTGAGGATGATGACCGAGTTGCGGAAGTCCACGGTCCGGCCCTGCCCGTCGGTGAGGCGACCGTCGTCGAGTACCTGCAGCAGCACGTTCCAGACGTCGGGGTGCGCCTTCTCGATCTCGTCGAAGAGGATGACCGAGTAGGGCCGACGGCGAACGGGCTCGGTGAGCTGACCGCCCTGGTCGTAGCCGACGTAGCCGGGGGGCGCGCCGATGAGCCGGGATACGGAGTGCTTCTCCATGTACTCCGACATGTCGAGACGGATCATCGCGTTGTCGTCGTCGAAGAGGAAGTGCGCGAGCGACTTCGCGAGCTCGGTCTTGCCGACACCGGTCGGACCCAGGAAGAGGAACGAGCCCATCGGGCGGTTCGGCTCCTGGAGCCCGGCGCGGGAGCGGCGCACGGCGTTGGCGACCGCGACGACCGCTTCCTTCTGGCCGATGACCCGCTCGCCGAGGCGCTCCTCCATGTGCAGGAGCTTCTCCTTCTCGCCCTCGAGCATCTTGCTGACCGGGATGCCGGTCCAACGCGAGACGACCGCGGCGATGTCCTCGTCGGTGACCTCCTCCTTCAGGAAGGTCTCTTCCGTCTGGAGCTCGTCGAGCTTCGTCTGCGCGTCGACGACCGCCTGCTCGGCGGCGGGAATGTCGCCGTACTGGATCTTCGAGGCCAGCTCGAAGTCCGACACGCGCTGAGCACGCTCGAGGTCGTGGCGCAGCTCCTCGACGCGCTTCTTGCTGCTGCGGATGCCCTCGATGAGCTCCTTCTCGCGGAGCCACTGGGCGCGCATGCGGCTCTTCTTCTCGTTGAGCTCGCTCAGCTCCTTGTCGAGGTCCTCGAGCCGCTTCATCGACGCCGAGTCGCGCTCCTTCTTGAGCGCCTGCTTCTCGATCTCGAGCTGCATCGCCTTGCGCTCGACCTGATCGATCTCGACGGGCATCGAGTCGATCTCCATCTTCAGCCGGCTGGCGGCCTCGTCGACGAGGTCGATGGCCTTGTCCGGCAGGAAGCGGTCGGTGATGTAGCGGTCGCTGAGCGTCGCGGCCGCGACGATCGCGGAGTCCTGGATCCGGATGCCGTGGTGCACCTCGTAGCGCTCCTTGAGGCCACGCAGAATGCCGATGGTGTCCTGCACCGAGGGCTCACCGGCGAAGACCGGCTGGAAGCGACGCGCCAGCGCGGCGTCCTTCTCGATGTGCTTGCGGTACTCGTCGAGGGTCGTCGCGCCGATGCAGCGCAGCTCGCCGCGCGCGAGCGCCGGCTTGAGCATGTTGGAGGCGTCCATCGAGCCCTCGGCGGCGCCGGCGCCGACGAGCGTGTGGAGCTCGTCGATGAAGAGCACGACCTGGCCCTCCGCGGACTCGACCTCGTTGAGCAGGGCCTTCAGCCGCTCCTCGAACTCACCGCGGAACTTGGAGCCGGCGACCATCGCGCCGAGGTCGAGCGCGAGCAGCCGCTTGTTCTTGAGTGACTCGGGCACGTCGCCGGCCGTGATGCGCTGCGCGAGGCCTTCGACGATCGCGGTCTTACCGACGCCGGGCTCACCGATGAGCACCGGGTTGTTCTTCGTGCGACGGCTGAGCACCTGCATCACGCGGCGGATCTCTTCGTCGCGACCGATGACGGGGTCGATCTTCCCCTCGCGCGCACGCTGCGTGAGGTCCCGCGTGTACTTCTCGAGGGCCTGGTACTTCCCCTCGGGGTCCGGGTCCGTGACCTTCTGCGAGCCGCGGACCTCGGCGACGGCCTTCTCGAGATCGTCGCGAGAGACGCCGATGACGGCTCGCAGGTCCTTGTCGTCCATCATGGCCAGCAGGACGTGCTCGGCGGAGGTGTACTCGTCGCCGCGCTTCTCGGTCTCCTCCCACGCCTTCGTCATGACCTGGCGGATCGTGCGGCCCATCGTGGGCTCGCCGCCGCCCTGGACGTTGGGCAGCTTGGCGACACGGTCGGCCGAGCGCTGGGCCACCGACTTCAGGTCCGCGCCGGCCTTGATCAGGATCGCGGGCGCGAGGCCGTCGTCTTGCGCGAGGAGCGCGAGGAGCAGGTGATCGGCGTGAATCTCGGGGTGGCCGTTCTTCGCGGCGCCCTGTTGAGCGCTCATCAGCGCTTCCCGGGTCTTGTTCGTCAGTCGATCGAGACGCATCGAATGATTCTCCTATCGGGATGGGGGAGACGGAAGTCTCCCTGACACGGGCGCGACGGCGGCCGCCGCCAGCGAGCGGGGCAGCAGGCCTCGCGACCGTATTCTCGGGCCCCTTTGGGCCGCAACGAGGGCCAAGCTAAGGTGCGGCAAGAATGCGTCAACTCCTTTGGCCAGGAGCCCTCGTGGTGCTCCTCACGCTCGGCGTCATCGGCGCCTGCGGTGGCAGCGAGGGCCACTCCGATCTCCGCTACCACACGCCTCGAGCGACGGTGCACACCCTGCTCGAGGCGTACGGGGTGCTCGAGATCTCTCAGAAGGAGATCGATCGGCGGATGGACATCGGGCGCGGATTTCACCTGAACGACCCCGAGGCTCGCCAGCTCGCCTTCGCCGACTGGGACGAGCCCGCCGACGAGGGTCTGGCGGGCTACGTCTTCGGTAACCTCGTGAGAGCCAAGGACTCGCTCCGGATCTCCATCACCGAGGACGTCGCGCACGTGCGCTCGGCGAACCCCGAGGTCCGCATCCGGCCGGTGGTGCTGCAGGAAGACGAGGTCGGCTGGCGCATCGTGCTCGACGAGAGCGTCCCACCGGCGGTCGCCCGCGATCTGCGGCAGGCGTGGGAGGAGCGCGCGAACAGCGAGACCCAGCCGCCGGTCGACACCGATCTTCCCGCCGTGCCCGAGGTCCCCGAACCGACGCGATGACGGCGCGTCAGAGGGCGTCGAGCCGGAAGGGCGTGAGATCGAGGGGCTGGGGCTCTTCGCCTTCCGGCGGCGGCGCGAGCGCCTGGGCGAACGCGGCGAGCAGGGGCTCGTCCGGGTTGAGCTCGCGACCGACCTCGACGTGAGCGAGCGCGGCCTCCCGCTGACCGCGGCCCGCGAGGAAGAGCGCGTGTTGGTAGCGCTCCCAGAGCAGGCGACTGCGGGTCTCTCCGTCGATGGCCGAGTCGAGCGCGCCCAGCCGCTGGCGCAGGCGGTCGAGACGAGCCCGAGACTCGACCTCGTGCTCGGCCACGTCCGTGTCGGTCGCACCGTCGGCGAGCGCGCGGTGGTAGTGGCCCGCGGGCACGAGCGACGCGTGGAGCGCCTCGCCGACGCGGGGATCCATCTCGAGGAACACCGGTCGCTCGGCGGCCAGACTCTCGAGCGGAGCCGCGCCGATTGCTCCGTCGAGCAGGTGGGCGCGGAGCAGGTCTCGGAGCGTCGGGTCGTCCTCGGCGAGGTCGGCGACCATCTCGGGGTAGGGCAGCAGCGGGATGGGCACGACGACGACGTCGGGACGCTCGCCGATCGACTGTGCGCCGGCGATCCGGAAGATGGTCTGGGGCTCGTGCGCGAGGACGACCGCTCGCGGAGGTAGCTCGCGAAGGAGGACATCGTCGAAGGCGTCGCCCGCGCGGAAGGTGGCCAAGGTCACGTCGGGCGCGACCCGAGGGAGCGGCAGGAGCGTGAGTCCCGCGGCCACCAGACCGGCCACGATGGCGACTCGCGGCGCGCGCTGAGCGACCGCGTGGAGGAGCACTCCGACCAGGAGCGCCGCGAAGAGCGCGATGGTCCCGCTCGCGGGCATCAGGTAGCCGAGCGCGTCGGGGTTGTGGCGGACGAAACCGAGCCACGCGCGGGCCGCGATGTGGGTCGACAGCAGCAGGAGCCAGAGGAGCCCGATGCGCCGGGTCGCGCGCACGCGCAGACCCACATAGATGCCGCCGATCGCGAGAATGACGGTCAGCGGACTCAGGTCGAGCGCCAGCTGGACCAGCACGTCCGCGAAGCGCTCGCCGACGGGAGCGGGCACGCCCGAGCCGGTGTTCTTCTGGAAGGCCTGCGCGCTGACCACCCACCAGAAGCGCTCCGCGCTGTCGGGGCTGCCAAAACGCTGGAACGCGCCCGACGCGGCGCGCAGCGGCAGGTAGAGGTAGGTCGAGAGCCCGAGGGCGCCGAAGCCGACCGCGCGCAGGAGGGTTCGACGCCCCCCTCCGAGCATCGCGCGAGCGAGGGTCGGGGCCGCGGCCGGCAAGAGCAGGAGCGCCAGGAAGTGGTGATTGGCCAGCGCGAGCCCGAACGCGAGCGACGCTGCGTAGAGCGGTCGGTGGTCGCGGGTCGGTGCGGCAGCCTCGAGGGCGGTCAGCCGATCGATGATGAAGAAGACCAGCGCCGCCTGGAGCGCGTAGACCTCGGGGCGGACGGCCTGGAGCCACCAGCCGGTGGTGCCCGCGGTGAGCCAGGTCGTGGCCACGGCGAGCACCCCCGCGAGGCCCGGGGCCAGCCGCATCGTATCGAGGGTCCGGCGAGCGGCGCGGTAGAAGAAGAAGCACGCGAGGCCGACGCAGCCGGCGCTCAGCAGCGCGACGCGAAACGCGAGGCTGCCGAGCGGGAGTAGGCCGGCCGCCGTGGCGAGCATGCCGAAGAGCGGGTGACCGGGCGGGTGGCTGATCCCGAAGTCGCGGCCCTGGGCGACGAGCTCGCCCGCGTCGAGCCAGTAGCCACTCGACGAGACCGTCGCGAGGTAGGCCACCAGGGGCACCGCCACCGCGAGCGCGGGCGCGAGGACCCGGCGGGCCTTGGAGTCGAGCCCGACCGCCTCGGCGGCGTCGTGCATCGAGTGTGAAGCGCTGGCGCTCATGGGGTCGTCGCCCGCTGTGGGTGACTCCCGGGGATCGGATCGGGCGGCTCGCGCCCATCGAGGACCGCGGCGATGTTCCGCAGCGCCTTGCGCGCCATGCGCCGGCGAGCCTCGGTCGTGGCGCTGCCGATGTGCGGCGTGAGCACGACGTCGCTTCGCCCGACCAGACCGGGATGAACGCGCGGCTCGTCCTCGAAGACGTCGAGGCCGGCGCCCGCGAGCTGGCCCGACTCGAGGGCGGCGACCAGCGCCGACTCGTCCACGATCGGACCGCGGGCGGTGTTGATCAGCCGCGCGCCAGACTTCATCCGGGCGAGCGCCGCGGCGTCGAAGAGCCCGCGGGTGCTCTCGGTCAGGGGCGCGTGAATGCTGATCACGTCGCTGGTCGCGAGCAGCTCGTCGAAGTCCGCGGGCTCCGCGCCCTCGCGCTCCCCGGGCGGAATCGGTGAACGCGACGAGTAGCGAACCTTCATCCCGAAGCCTCGGGCACGGCGCGCCACCGCGCGGCCGATGGCGCCGAAGCCGAGGATCCCCAACCGGGCGCCCGCGAGCTCCAGGCCGAGAAACGCGGTCGGGGACCAGTGGCCGAAGTCGCCGGTCCGGGCGTCGGCCTCGGCCTCCGGCAGGCGGCGGGCGACGGCGAGGAGGAGCGTGAACGTCAGGTCCGCGGTCGCATCGGTCAGCGTCCCCGGCGTGTGGGTGACCCAGATCCCCCGGGTGCGGGCGGCCTGGAGGTCGATGTTGTCGAAGCCGACCGCGTAGTTCGCCACCACCTGGAGCCTCGGCGCCGCGTCGAGGAGGGACGCGTCGACCCGGTCCGAGAGCAGGGTCAGGAGCGCATCACATTCGGCGGCCCGCTCGCGCAAGACCGCGGCGGAGGGCGGCCCGGGGTCGGGCCAGACCTCGACCCGATGCCCCTCGAGCACCTCGGCCGGATCCACCGGCAGCTGCCGTGTGACGAACACGCGCACGCCCTACTGATAGTCGAGGGGCGGGCTCGGGTGAAGCAAGCGTCGCCTGGTGGGCCCTCGCCGGTGCCCCTATGAGGTCCTCGATGCCCTACGCACCGCTGCTCGTGCTCGCCGCCGCGCTCTTCGGCGCGCTCGCCGCCGGGCTGTGGGCGATCGGTCAGCCCTGGGGCCTCGCCTTCCTCTACCCGGCGTTCAGCTTCGGGCTCGTGAGCCTCGGCTACATGGGCTGGGGCGCGTGGATGCTCGGCAAGCGGCGCGACGGCGGCCGGCGCTGGTGGGGCTACGTCCTGGGCGGCCCCTTCCTCGTCTTCATGCGACTCGGCCGCCAGCTGCTCTGGAAGCTCAACCACCGAGAGCCGGCCTACGACGAGGTCGCCGAGGGCGTCTACGTGGGTCGCTGGCTGCGGCTGGCTCACCTCCCCGAGGACGTGACCCTGGTCGTCGACCTCACCAGCGAGCTGAACGCGTCGCCATGCGTTCGAAGCCGCTCGGGCCAGTACCTCTGCCTCCCGACGCTCGACGGATCCGCCCCCAGCAGCGCCGAGCTCCGCGCGCTCCTCGAGCAGATCGCCGAGCACGAGGGCACGCTCTACGTCCACTGCGCCGCAGGCCACGGGCGCTCGGCGATGGTCGCCGCGAGCGTGCTCGTCCGGCGCGGCGTCGCGAGCGACGTCACCGAAGCGATGGCCCTGATGAAGAAGGCGCGGCCGAAGGTCCGGCTGGTGCGCACGCAGTCCCGTCGAGCCTCGGAGGCCCTCGACCTGATCGCCCAGGGCGAGTCCAGCGGCGGCCCGTGACGTCTCGCGACCGGCGCTCGCTCCAGCGACCGATCCGGGTTAGGCCCTCGGCATGGCCGAGGAGGAGAAGGGTCTGGGCATCGTCGATCGCGCGCTTCGACCCTTCGCGGAGGTTCGCGCCGGCGAGGGCACCAGCACGCTCCTGCTCGCGCTCACCATCTTCTCCCTGATGGTGAGCTACTACGTCATCAAGGTCGTCCGGGAGCCCTGGATCCTGACCCTGCCCGATGGCGCGGAGCTCAAGTCCTACGCGGCCGGCGCCCAGGCGCTCGTGCTGATGTTCTACGTGCCGGCGTTCACCTGGTTCGCCGCGCGCTACCCGAGCCGCAAGCTGGTCTTCTTCGTGGTCGGCTTCTTCCTCGCGTGCATCCAGCTCTTCTGGTTCGCGAGTCGAGGCACCTTCCCCTGGGTCGGCTTCGTCTTCTTCGTGTGGGTCGGCATCTTCAGCGTGTCGGTCATCGCGCTCTTCTGGTCCTTCGCGAACGACGCCTTCGCTGGAGAGAAGGGCGAACGCCTCTTCCCCGTCGTGACCGTGGGCATGACCGCCGGCCCGGTGGTGGGCTCGAAGCTCGCCGACTTCCTCGTCGACGGTGACTACGTCGACGTCTACGACATGCTCCAGGTCGCCGCCGGTCTGCTGGTGGTCCACGCCCTCCTCTACGCGATCCTGGTCCGGCGTCCCGACATCGCCCTCGAATCCCAGGAGGTCGACGAGGGCATGACCGCCTTCGCCCGCGCGTTCCGCGGTTTCCGGCTGGTCTACGAGAACGGCTACATCCGGTGGATCGCGCTGATCCTGATCCTGCTCAACCTCGTCAACACCACCGGCGAGTACATCTTGGGGCTCTACGCCAAGGAGCAGGCGGCGGCAGCGCTCGCCGCCGCCGGCTCGGTCGCCGACCCCGACGAGTTCAAGAGCGACTTCATCGGGAGCTTCTACGCCGACTTCTTCTTCTGGGTGAACGTCATCGCGGTCACCACTCAGGCGCTCGTGGCGTCGCGACTGGTGAAGTACCTGGGGATCGCCGGCGTGCTGCTGCCGCTGCCGATCATCGCGCTCGGCAACTACGCGCTGGTCGGCTTCGGCGCGGGCTATCTGATCTTCCGCTGGATGAAGACCAGCGAGAACTCGGCGGACTACTCGCTGATGAACAACGCCAAGGCGATGCTCTGGCTACCGACGACTCGGGAGGAGAAGTACTCGGCCAAGCAGGCGGTCGACACCTTCTTCGTGCGCCTCGGTGATCTCCTCAGCGCCGGCGCCGTGTTCCTGGGCACGCAGGTCTGGAGCTTCGGCAAGGTCGGCTTCGCGATCATGAACGGGGCGGTGATCCTCGTGTGGCTCGGCGTCGCCTGGATCCTGGTGCGCGCCTACCGAGCGCGGGCGCCGAAGGAGCCGGACGCCGAGGCCGGATGACCAGCGACGAACCAGAGCGCCCGTCGCCCGACGAGGGAGAGGACCTCGACCGCGCCCTGAACCGGGGCGCCCTGATCAACGCTTTCGGGATCGTCGCCAAGCTCTCGTTCCCCATCTTCTTCCTGGTGGTGACCTGGTCGCTGGGAGCCGCGCTCACCGGCGTCTTCTCGCTCGCCTTCTTCGCCGGTGAGCTGCTCAAGAGCTTCGTCGTCAGCGGCTACATGGATGGCGTCGTCATCTACACCAGCCGCGCGACCCAACGGCCGGACGAGGGGATCCAGCCGGAGCGGGTGATCGGCGCGGCCATGAGCACGACGCTGCTGGTCTCGTCGATGGTCGCCGCCGCGCTCTGGTGGCCCGTCGCCTGGGCGGTGGACGCCCACTTCGACGGCTACGCGGACCTGCTCCCCGCGCTACGGCTCGTGCTCCTGACCCTTCCCGCGCTGGCGGCGCTCAACGTCGCCCTCTCGGGCACCAAGGCCAAGATGGTCATGCACTACGAGGTGCTGGTGAACGGTCTGGCGCGCCCGCTGCTGCTCACGGCGAGCGCCTTGGGCGCGGCGTTCACGGACACCGGTCTCACCGGCCTGATGGTCGGCTACCTCGCGACCCACGTGGTGCTCGCCGCTCTCGGCGTGGTCGCGCTCGCGCGGCTCTTCGATCTGCGCGCGGTGCTGCGCGGCATGCGCACCCTCCGGGTGCCGCGACTCCACGGCTACTCGGTCCCGCAGAGCTTCAAGGTCACGCTGAGCAACTACCAGACCCGCGTCGACGCCTGGCTGCTCGGCATCTTCGCGACGCCACCCACCGTGCTCGCGATGTACACGACGGCCGCGCTGGTCGTGGACTCGCTGCGCCAGATCCGCATCGTCTTCAGCACCTCCCTCGGCCCAGTCGCCGCGCGGCATCACGCGCGCGGGGACAACGACGCGCTCGAGGCGGTGCTCAATCGGCTCTGCCGCTGGACCACCGCTCTGGTCATCCCCTTCGTCTTCACGCTCGTCGTCTTTCGCGGGGAGCTGCTCACCGCCATCGACCCGGCGTACGACCGGGACAGCACCTTCATGCTCGTCCTGCTGATCGCGCCGCTCTCCTCCTGCGCGCTCGGGCTCTTCGGCAACACGATCAGCTACACGGGCCACAGCCGCTGGAACCTGGCGAACGCGCTCTTCGTCGCAACGACCAACACCGTCATCTCCTACGCGCTCATCCCGAGCTACGGCCTCATGGGGGCCGCCGTCGGCACGGCGATCTCGACGGTCGCGCTGAACCTCGTCGAGATCGTCGAGATGCGAGCGCTCGAAGGCATCGGGCTCCGGCCGCGGGACGTCTTCCACCCCTACCTCGCGACCGTGCCGCTGGTGGTCGCCGCCGTGCTGCTCTGGGATCCGGGCGAGCTCCCCTGGGCTCGGCGCCTGCCCCTGTGGGTCGGCGGCGTGCTGGTCTACGTCGCGATCCTGCGGCTGGCGCGGATGCCCGAGCTGCTTCGGCGCGCGGAGTAGTCGCGCGTGCCAACCCCGTGAACGAGCCGCCCCTGTCGTGGACCGCGGTGGGGACTCTTGCTACCTCGAAGCCGTCCATGCGGCTCCTGCTGACCTACGAGAACCTCGTCCCGAACGATCAGGCGGACGCCGAGCAGTTCGTGAACACGGCTGCCGCGCTCGCGAAGGTCGGACACGAGGTGGACCTGGTGGTGCCCCACATGCCGGGCGGACCGCCCGTGGATCCGGCAGAGGTCTTCGCCTACTTCCAGGTGGACGCGCCCATCCGCCTCCGCTCGGTTCCGACCGGGCACCGGCTGCTCGGCCTGCAGCACGTCCGCCACGCGCAGGCGGTGTCGAGTGATCCGGCCACTGGCGAGTACGACCTCGTCTACACGCGCAACCTCGGCATGCTCACGGCGTGTCTGATGCGCGGGCACCGCGCGGCCTACGAGCACTTCCGCCCGTGGGGCGATCAGTTCCCGCCGATGCAGCCCTGGCTTCGACGCGTGCTCCGGCACCCGCGCTGCGTGGCGGCCTTTTTCCACTCCGACTTCGCGCGACGGACCTACCTCCGCCTCGGCATCCCGGACGAGAAGCTCGCCGTGCTCCACAACGGATACGAGCCGAAGCGAGTGGAGCCGCGGCTGACCCGGGCGGAGGCGCGGCGGGCGCTCGAGCTCCCGATGGAAGGCGACCTCATCGTCTACACCGGGCGCATGAACCACAAGAAGGGCCTCGACGTCGTGCTTGCGATGGCCGAGCGCCTGAAGGAGCGCCCCGACCTCCACTTCGTGCTGGTCGGCTCCACCGGCGACGGACCGATCGAGCGCGCCGCGGCCCACCTACCGAACGTGCTCATTCGACCCTGGCAGAGCTTCGCGGGCGTCATCCGCTACCTCTACGCCGCGGACGTGCTGCTGGTGCCGCCGAGCCTCGACCCGCTGCTCGACCACGGCAACACCGTGCTCCCCATCAAGCTCTTCTCCTACCTGGCGGTGCACCGTCCGATCTTCGGCGGCCGAACCCCGGACAGCGTCGAGCTGCTGCACCACGGCGAGAACGCCTGGCTCACCGATCCCGTGCGGGCGAGCGAGGCGGATCGGCCGGCGGCCGACCTGGTCGCGCTCCTGGACGACGCCGACCTCCGGGCGACGCTCGCCGACGGAGCCGCGGCCACCGCGGCCGGACTCACCTGGGAAGAACGGGGGCGTCGCCTCGGCGAAGCGCTCGAAGCGGCGGCCGCACGACGTCCAGCCCCGACCGCGGCCGATCCGTGGGGCGTGGGCTCCTGGCTCGCGGAGACCGGCGGCTGGCTCCGGCGAGGACTGACCGAGGGCCGCTGGGTCGGCGCCAGCGGCAAAGCCAGCTGAGCCGTCAAGACGGACGGAGCGACGAGCTGTCGAGTGTGGCGCGGATCACTTCGGTGAAGTCCCGCGTCGGCGACTCGGCCGGGTCGGCGCGAAAGTAGACCGCGGCCCGACGCAGCGCATCCACGTCGGCCAGAGTCCGGCGCAGCTGCACCAGGTCCACCAACGGCGGGCCCGAGGCGGAGTCGTCGAGGCGTCCGAGCTCGCGCGCTCGGCCCAGGCGCCGATGACAGCGACACGGCGCGCTCGGGCTCACGAGACCACACCGCTCGGTCAGCGCGTCGTGGAGTCGTGAGCGCGCGCGGCTGAGGCGCTTTCGGTAGGTCGCATGGCTCGTGCCGGCGATGTCCGCCGCCACCTCTCCGTCGAGCTCGAGAATCTCGCCGAGCACGTACGCGAGCCGGTGATCGTCGTCGAGGCACTGCAAGAGCGCGCGACCGCAGCCGACCTTCACCTGAGCCAAGAGCACCGCGTCCTCGGGGGACTCCGTGGCGCTCGGATCCAGGCCATCGGCGAGGTCGGCGGCGTGGGCCTCGAAGGTGAGCATCGGACGGCGCTTCCCCCGGCGCTTCTCATCGAGGATGCGGTTGACGGCGATCCGATGGGCCCAGGAGGTGAACTGCGACTCGCCGCGGAACTCCGAGAGGTGAGTGACGACGCTGAGCAGCGCCTCCTGCGTCACCTCCTCCGCGTCCGAGGGGTCCATCCGCATCCGCAGCGCGAGATCGTAGAAGCGGCCCTGCAGCGCGCGGACGATCGACGACAGCGCACCGCGGTCACCCGCGGTGGCTGCCTCGATCGTCTCCGCCGCGATCGGCTCACCCATGAGTGATCGCATCGCCGAAGGGATGGTCGATGACCATCCGCCAGCTGCCGTCGTCCTGACGTCGGAGGACGGCGACGGAGAGCCCGGCGCCTTCCTCCGGCTCTCCGTCCGGCCCCTTGCCCGTCATGGTCCAGGGGCTGAGGTGCAGCGCGAGATCGCCGGCGCGCACCACCTCGTGAGCACCCATGTCGAACTTGGCACCCGCGGCGACGAACTGCGCGAACATCGCCCGCAGCGCCTCGCCGCCCGAGAGCGGCTTGCCGGGCTCGGCCACCACGACGGCGCCGTCTTCGTAGGTGGTCATGATGTCTCCGATTCGGCCCGCCCCGAAGGCGTCGTTCATGCGGTTCACCGTCGCGATGATGGCGGCGGTCTCGTTCTCGTGCGTCTCGGTCATGTCGGTTCTCCCGTGTTGGCGTTCCTCTCTTTCGACGACGGGTGCGCCGCCTTTGTGACCGGCCGTGGTCGAATTCAGTGAAAGTCGCGGGAGCGGGACCTCAGCTCGCCCGCTCGGAAGGGCCACAGCTTCTCGGCGATCAGGTGGGTCACCCCCTCTTCGCCGCGCTGGATGGTCCCGGTGACCCCGAGGACCGTCGCCGTCTTGGCCACCGTTCGGTGCGCGTCGAAGACGGTCGACCAGATCACCACGTTCACGAAGCCGGTCTCGTCCTCGAGGGTCGCGAAGACCACCCCGGTCGCGGTCCCGGGGCGCTGGCGACAGATGACCATCCCCGCGTAGTCGGTGCGGTGACCGTCCCGCAGGCGCCCCACCTCGGCCGCGGTGGGCGAGCCCTGGGCACGCAGCTGGTCTCGATAGCGCTCCATCGGGTGACCGCGGGGGCTGTGCCCGCTCGCCTGGTAGTCCCAGAGCACCGCGTCGGCCTTCGCCAGCTCACCGAAGCTGAGCTGCGAAGTCGGCGCGGTCCCACCCAAGCTGGCGCGCACCCCTTTCATCCCGCGGGCCCACCAGAGCGCGTCGCGCCGCGTGAGGCCCCAGCCCTCGAAGGCGCCCGCTTCGGCCAGGGCGACCAGCGCCTTCTCGCCGAGTCCCGTCCGGCGCGCGAGCACCTCCATCGAGCGGAAGGGTCGCGGCGCCGACTCGAGCGCGAGCCGCTCCCGCTCGCCGAGGCCTCGGACGATCCGCAGCCCCATTCGAATGGACCCGTCCTCGAGCGTGTGGTCCCAGCTCGACCGTTCGATGTCGACCGGCCGGACCTCGACCCGATGGCGCTTGGCGTCCTCGACGAGGGTGGCCGGTGAGTAGAAGCCCATCGGCTGGCTGTTGAGCAGCGCACAGGTGAAGACCTCGGGGCGGTGGCACCGGAGCCATGCGGTGACGTAAGCGAGCAGCGCGAACGAGGCCGCGTGGCTCTCGGGGAAGCCGTACTCGCCGAAGCCACGGATCTGATCGAACACCCGCTCCGCGAACTCCGGGTCGATGCCCCGCGCGACCATGCCCTTGGTCAGCCGCTCATGGTGCTGATCGATCTTCCCTGCGCTTCGCCACGCGGCCATGTCCCGCCGAAGCTGGTCGGCCTCGCCCGCGGTGTAGCCACCGGCGGCCACCGCGAGCTTCATGACTTGCTCCTGGAAGATCGGGACGCCCAGGGTCTTCGCGAGAATCGGCTCGAGGTCCGGGTGTGGGTAGACCACCTCTTCCTTGCCGGCGCGACGGCGGAGGTACGGGTGGACCATGTCGCCCTGGATCGGACCCGGCCGCACGATGGCGACCTGGATCACCAGGTCGTAGAAGGTCTGCGGCCGAAGGCGCGGCAGCATCGCCATCTGCGCGCGGCTCTCGATCTGGAACACACCGCACGTGTCGCCGCGGCTGCACATCGCGTAGGTCGCCGGATCCTCGGTGGGGATCTCGGTCATGTCCCGCGGCGCGCCCGGGTCGTCCTCCATGAGCTCGAAGGCTTTTCGAATGCACGTGAGCGCGCCGAGCCCGAGCAGGTCGACTTTGAAGAGCCCGAGCGCCTCGACGTCGTACTTGTCCCACTGGACGACCGTCCGGTCTTCCATGGTGGCGGGCTCGATCGGGACGAGCTCGTCGACCGGCAGGTGCCCGAGCAGGAAGCCCCCCGGGTGGATCGAGAGATGCCGTGGCGCATCCAGGAGCTCGTTGGTCAGCTTCGCGAGGTGCCGATGAATGGGCCGGCTCGGGTCGAGTCCCGCCTGCTGGAAGAGCTCGCCGTCGAGCTCGCCACCCCAGTGCGACGCGAGCCGGGCGAGCGAGTCGAGATCCGTCTGATCCACTCCCAGCGCCTTGCCGACCTCGCGAAGCGCCGAACGCGTGCGGTAGCGGATCACGTTGGCGACCATCGCCGCGCGGCGGCGCCCGTAGCGGGCGTAGACGTGTTGGATCACCTCCTCGCGCCGCTCGTGCTCGATGTCGAGGTCGATGTCGGGCGGCTCGGCACGCTCACGGCTGAGGAAGCGCTCGAAGAGGAGCCCCATCCGCACCGGATCGACCGCCGTGATCCCGAGGCAGAAGCACACCGCCGAGTTCGCCGCGCTCCCGCGGCCCTGACACAGGATCGCCTCGGCTCGGCAGAACTCGACGATCTCGTGCATCGTCAGGAAGTAGCCGCCGTATTCGAGGTCCTCGATGACCGAGAGCTCGCGCTCGAGCTGAGCCCGGACGTCGTCCGGGATCGCGCCGCCATAGCGGCGGCGGGCGCCCTCGAGCGTGAGCCGCGCCAGCCAGCTCTCCGGAGTCTCGCCGCGGGGGAGCGCCTCCGCGGGATAGCGGTATCGGAGGTCGTCGAAGCCGAAGCGGCAGCTCGCCGCGTAGGCGTCCGCGCGCTCGATCAGCTCGGGCGCGTCGTCGTGCTCGCGCGCGAACGCGTCGAGGGTCGGCAGCGCGTGCCGATCGTTCGATCGCAAGCGAGTGCCCGCTTCGTGGAGGGAGACCCCCGACGCGATGCAGGTGACGACGTCCTGCAGCGGACGCCGGTCGCGGTGGTGATAGAGCACCTCGGGAGCCGCGAGCAGGGGAACCGAGAGCCGGAGCGCTTCGGCTCGGAGCGTGGCCTCGGCCGCCCCGTCGGTCGCGCGGCGGTGGCGGTGGACGACCGCGTGGAGCCGTGCGCCGAACGCATCTCGGAGAGGGTCCAGCAACGCGGGGTCCGGGGTCGCGGCCATCAGGTCCCGCGCCCGCTCGGCCACCTCGGCCGGCGTGACCCACGCCTTTCCCTTGGGCGGGCGCTCGTGCCCGAGCGAGAGCAGGCGGCACAAGTTGCCGTAGCCTTCGCGGCCGCGAGGATGCAGCAACAAGCGCATCGGTTCGCTCTCCTCGCTCGCTCGCACCTCGACCTCGGCGCCGGCCACGAGCCGAATCGGATGTCCCTCCGCCTGTCGCTCCTTCACGCGAACGTGGGCACGAACCAGACCGTAGATGCCGTGGCGATCGGTGATCGCCAGCTCCTCCCAACCGAGCTCGACCGCTCGATCGACCAGCTCCTCGGGGCTCGAGGCCCCGTGGAGAAAGCTGTGGTGACTCTTCACCCAGAGGAGCGCGCTCACGGCTCACCCCACGCGCGCCTGTAGGAACCACGCTTCCCGCACGCGATCGTGGAAGACCCACCAGATCTGGCCGTCTTCGAGGTGGAAGTACCAGTAGTCGCGCGTGAGCGTGGTCGACTCCGGCGCTCGCCCCCACCAGCCGCCGCTGATGCGATGCGGCCCCGAGCGGTCCGCGATGGGCGCGTCGCAGCGAGGCCACCCGTCCGGCCCTCGCGCGAGTCGTTCGGGTCGGACCATTCGCCGGAGCGCCCCCCATCCGCTGCCCCCTTCGCTCTCCGTCGGTGTGAAGGTGAGCGCGCTCGGCTCGAGGGTCTCCAGGCGCACGCACGCCTCGGGGAGGTGCGCGTCGTGAGCACGGAGGCGGGACACGGAGGCCCGGCCGAACGCGGCCGCCACGCGAGCCAGTGCCTCGTGGGCCGCGCGCGGATCGCGGGTGGGCGCGACGGCGGCGGTGGCCAGCTGCTCTTCTTCTGGCGCGACGGGCACCCCCTCGAGCGCGAGCCCCTCGACCGGCGCGGCGAGACGAAGCTCGGCGAGGCGAAGCCGCCAGAGATCGAGCCACTGCCGGCCATCGCGTGAAGCGGCCGCCGGCTCCAGAGAACAGCGCACGACCCGCTCGTCCGATCGAAGCTTGCGACCGCGCCCGTAGCGCTCGAGGGCCAGGTCGAGCTCCATTCGGGCGAGGACGCGGTGCTCGGATTCGGCCTGCGCCACCACCTGATCGACGGCTCGCTTCAGGGCGAAGGCCAGCCGCTCGATGTCGGCGGTCGGAGGCTCGACGGCGATCACCGCCCGCGGAGGGAGCGCGACGGTCCGCGGCTGGAGCGGAAGCTGAGCACCGTCACCCAGCAGCCGATGGAGCTCAGCGACCTCGGCCCCGAATCGGGTCCGGAGCTCGCCCGCCGGGAGGCCCAGCAGATCCTGCACGGTTGCCACACCGAGCCGACCGAGCGGTTCGCAGATGCGCTCACCGATCCCCGCGCGGCGAAGCGACACCGTTCCGACTCGAGCGCGTTCTTCCTCGGGGCCGAGGACCTCGACGGTGCTCGCGGGGCTGGCTCGAGCGATCGCCAGACAGCGCTGCGCCTGCTGACCCACCACCACCGACGACGCGAAGCCCCGGCCGGTGAGATACCCGTGGACGGCATCGGCCCATCCCCTCGGGCTGCCATAGAGGCCGTCCAGACCACGCGGGTCGAGGAAGTAGGCCCCGACGATCGCCAGCGGGCCACCACGGCCGAGGCAGGCCTCCACCCGCGGGCTGAAGGTGCCGAGGTCGCCGGCCAGCTCGTCGGCCACCGACTCCGCATCGACGCTGCTGACCACGGCGGTCTTGAGCTCGAGGTCGGCGTTGCGCGCCGCACCCAGCCGCAGGCCGGGCCGGAGACCTCGTTCGACGGCGGCGGAGGAGAGCTCGAGGAGCGGCGACTCGGGCGAGTCCTCTTCCACGACGGCGACCGGCTGCCCGCACCATTCGGGTCGGCGGCGAAACAGGATCTGGAGCCGAAGCCGCGGGAGTGCGACGGCGGCTTCCCGAACGGAGTCAGGCCGAGGCACCGACACGGGCGAGCTCCGGAACGGACGAGACCAGACGGGGGCGAAGGCGAGCGACGTCGGCGGGACGCTCGGCCGACCGGCAACCCGGCGGCAAGCGAAGGCTGGGGGCCGGGAGGGGGGCACCTTGGCCAGCCTTGTTCTTCGCCCAGCGAAGCTCGAGGCGCCGACCCTGGTGCTCCGCGGAGAGCCGCAAGGCCACGGTGGCGCCGAGCCTCGGCTGGCCGAGGGCCACGTCCCCCGAGCCGGACCACGGCGCGATCAGGAGCCGCGCCCGATGACGACGACACAGCGCCCGGAGTCGCGCGACGGAGCGGTCTCGGAGCGCACCACAGCCATCCACGACCACGAGGCCGAAGCCTCCGCTCCCGAGGAGCATCTCCGCGGCCCGGGCGGCGCGCTCCCCCTCCGCACGAACGATGGCCAGCTCGTCGCAACGAACGCCGGCCGCGCCGAGGTCGGCCGGATGGGGCACGGCGCCGCCCGCGACGACCCAGGCCACCGGCTCGCGCGGCTGGACGTGGGCGCACGCAGCCGCCAGGACGGACCCCGCCGCCGAGCCCAGGACCTCGACCAGCTCACCCGTCGGAGCGATCGCGCCGGGATCCGCTCTCGGGAGGTTCGAGACCGATTCGATGGGGCTGGGCGAGACCGAGGGGATCATGGTTGGCACCTCTTGGATCTGACTGTTCGCATGTTCAGTGTCAAGACCGATGGAGCCAGAGAGGTGTGACATCGGGCCCCGAGACCTCTATGCCGAGGCTGTGAGGTCGGTGCTCATCGCGATCGTCGGAGTGACCGCGCTGTCGGCGACGGCGCGGGCTCAGGTCGTGGAGGAGCCGCGACTCCAGTGGGACGACGAGTGGCGGGTGCTCGAGCCCTGGGACTGGGTGGCGGCCGGCATCCTGAGCGTCGGGACACTGACCATCGCCCTGGCCGCCGACAGCGACGAGGGGTTCTGGGTCCGGGAGAACGCGCTCGACCAGGCGGTGCATCGAGGGCTCCACGCACGGACGCCCCGGGGTCGACGGGTGGCCAGCATCCTGAGTGACGTGACCCGTGGGTTGGTGCTCACCCCGGCCATCTTCGTCGATCTGGGCCTGGCGGCGCGCTCCAACCCGCAGCTCGCCATCCGGCTCGGCGGCGCGTCGGTCCTCGCCTTTGCGGCGTCCACCTTCTTGATGACCGGCGCCAAGTACGTCTTCCGCCGCGAGCGGCCGATCGGCCGTCGGTGCGAGGAGGAGAGCGAAGACGCGGATTGCTCCTCCGGCACGCGCTACCGGAGCTTCTTCTCTGGCCACGCCGCCATGGCGTTCACGGCGGCGAGCCTGACGTGCACCTACCACAACCGGATGCCGCTCTACGGGACGAGGGCGGCGGACATCGCCGCGTGCACGACGGCGATGGGATTCGCGACGGTCACGGCCCTGCTTCGGATCGTGGCCGAGAAGCACCACTTCTCGGACGTGGTGGTCGGGGCGATCGTCGGTTTCCTCAGCGGCTTCCTGCTGCCCACCTCGGTCTACTTCGGTTTCCGGAGATGATCGTTCGACGGCTGCGTCCCTTGGAGTAGGGTCGGGGTCCCATGCCGTTTTCCTGGCGAGTCATCGCCACGCTGAGCGTGGTCTGGGCAGTCGCGATCGGCTCTGTCCGAGTGGAGGCGCAGGCCGAAGACGAGACCGTGGCGGAGCCACCCGAATCGGACCCCGCGGAGTCGGCGTCGGAGTCGGAGTCAGCGGCGGAGTCGGAGTCGGAGTCAGCGTCGGCGTCGGAGTCAGCTTCGGCGTCGGAGTCGGAGTCAGCGTCGGCGTCGGAGTCGGCGTCACCGTCGGCGTCGGAGTCAGCATCGGAGTCGGACCCCGACGGCCCCACGCTCCCGGAGCGTGAGCTCCCGGACTACGACGGCCGCGGCGAACGCCCACGGACCGCCGGCGACATCGCGCTCTGGGTCCCACGAATCCTCCTCTTCCCGGCCTGGTTCGTCGCCGAGTACCTGATCCGCCGCCCACTGGCGTTTCTCATCTCGGGCGCCGAGGAGAAGGAGATCCCCGACCGGATCGTGAGCTTCTTCACCTTCGGTCCCGGCGGGAACGTCGCGCTGGCACCGAGCTTCTCGTTCGACTTCGGGTTCCGCCCGAACATCGGCCTCTACTTCCGCTACAACGAGTTCATCCGCGAGCAGTTTCAGCTGCGCGCCGGAGCGAGCTTCGGCGGCGAAGACTGGCTCGCGGGCTCGGTCGCGTTTCGTGTCGCACCGAAGAACGGTGACACCGAGTTCTCGATCGGCGCCAGCTACAATCGCCGTCCCGACTGGCTCTTCTTCGGACTCGGCTCGAACGTCGACCGCTCGAACCGGTCCCGCTACGACTGGGTCAGCTACGAGGGGACGATGTCGCTCAGGCAGCGGCTGGTACGGCAGAGCACTTTCTCGGTGGGCGTGACGGTCGCCGATCGCAGCTTCGGCGACGACATCATCGACGGCGCATACTCCGTCGAGGAGCGCGCCAACGCCGGACAGATCGAGCTGCCGCCGGGCTACGAGGGCTACACGATCATGCTGCAGACGGCGCAGCTCGTGCTCGACAACCGGCGGGGTCGCCCCGCACCGGGGAGCGGCTTCCGCTTCGAGGCGCAGTACGAGCTCGGCTTCGATCTCCAGGACGGCCCCCAGCGGAACCTCTGGGTCACCTGGGCGACGTCGATCGGGGCCTACCTCGACCTGAGCGACCACCAACACGTGGTCAGCCTGACGTTCAGCCTCATCTCGGCCGAGGCGCTCTCGGGCAACGTCCCCTTTCGCGAGCTGCCCAACTTGAGCGGGAACGGTCCCATGCGTGGGTTCGTGAACCGCTTCCTCGCGGGCAGCAGCGGCGCCGCGCTCTTGCTCCGCTACGACTGGCCGGTGTGGATGTGGCTCGACGGCACGATCCAGGTCGCGGTCGGCAACGTCTACGACGAGCGCTTCGCCGGGCTCTCTCCGGGCAACACCCGGCTCAGCGCCGGCATCGGCCTTGCCGCCGTGAACCAGCGCGACCACTTCTTCGAGTTCCTAGTCGGCTTCGGCACCGAGACCTTCGAGAACGGCGCGAAGGTCGAGTCGTTCCGCTTCCTCTTCGGCGGCACGCAGAACTTCTGAGCGGACCGCTCGATCGGGCGGCCCAAACGCGAAACGAGCCGCCAACGGATTGGCGGCTCGCTTCGAGTGTCAGGAAACCTGGGTGGAGATGAGGGGGGTCGAACCCCTGACCTCTTGAGTGCGATTCAAGCGCTCTCCCAACTGAGCTACATCCCCAGGGAGGCGCGTACTTTACACACGAGTCGCCCCTGCGCAAGCGGTGCGGGGACGCATGGCGCCATTGGGCTTTTCGTGCCACCGATCCGGGCCCACCACCCGGAGGCGACATGGCGCTGGTCGACTACTACGCGATCGAAGAAGAGCTTCACGAGGACGAGCGGCTGGTCCGCGACAACGTCCGCCGATTCGTGGAGGCGAAGGTGATGCCGATCATTGCTCGGCACTACCAGGACGGGACTTTCCCCGAAGATCTCGTGCCCCAGTTCGCGGAGCTCGGTCTTCTCGGCGCCAACCTCGAGGGCTATGGCTGCGCGGGCATGGGTGACGTGGCCTATGGGCTCGCGATGCAGGAGCTCGAGCGGGGAGACAGTGGCGTCCGCTCGTTCTGCTCGGTGCAGGGGTCGCTCTGCATGTACCCGATCCATGCCTTCGGCTCGGAAGCGCAGAAGGAGCGCTACCTGCCGGGGATGGCGGAAGGGAAGATCATCGGCTGCTTCGGTCTGACCGAGCCCGACTTCGGCTCGAACCCCACCGGCATGCTCACCAAGGCGGAGCGGCTGCCGGGCGGAGGCTTCCGCATCAACGGCACGAAGCGTTGGATCACCAACGGGAACCTGGCGCACGTCGCCATCATCTGGGCGAAGCTGGACGGTCGCGTCCACGGCTTCCTGGTCCCGACCGAGACCAAGGGCTTCACCGCTCAGAAGATCGATGACAAGTGGTCACTGCGCGCGAGCGTCACCAGCGAGCTGATCCTCGAGGACGTCGAGGTCGACGAGGATGCGCTCCTTCCGGGCGTCGCCGGCATGCGTGGTCCGCTGAGCTGCCTGTCTCAAGCTCGATACGGCATCTGCTGGGGCGCGATCGGCGCGGCCATCGGCTGCTACGAGACCGCGGTCAGCTACGCCAAGGACCGGGTGCAGTTCAGCAAGCCCATCGCTGGGTACCAGCTCGTGCAGGCGAAGTTCGCCCACATGCTGACCGAGATCACCAAGGCTCAGTGTCTCACGCTGCGGCTCGGTCGACTCAAGGAGTCGGGCAAGTACCGCCCGCAGCAGATCAGCCTCGCGAAGCGGAACAACGTGCACCACGCGCTGGAGATCGCTCGCATGGCGCGCGACGTCCTGGGTGGGAACGGCATCATGTACGAGTACCCGATCGGTCGGCACATGATGAACCTCGAGACGGTGTACACCTACGAGGGCACCCACGACATTCACACGCTGATCCTGGGCCAGGACATCACCGGGATCCCGGCCTTCGACTGAGGTCCGTTGCACGTGCAACGCCCGCTCGACGAGGCGATCACCGCGCGCCTCCAGGAGCTGGACGCGCGGGGTCTCCGGCGCACCCTCCTGCCTCTCGGGCTCGATGAACCGGGTCGCGCGGCCCTCGACGGGCGCAGCTACCTGGACTTCGGGTCCAACGACTACCTCGCCCTCGCGAGCGCTCCCCTGGAGTGGGAGAGCCTCGCGACGATCCCGACGGGGGCGCGCGCGTCACGGCTGGTCACCGGCAACCTGAGCCCGCACATGGCCGCCGAGCGAGCGCTCGCCGAGCTGGTGGGTCTTCCCAGCGCCCTCCTCTTCACGAGCGGCTACGCGACGAACGTCGGCGCGCTGCCCGCCCTGGTCGGTCCCGGCGATCATGTGTTCTCCGACGAGCTGAACCACGCCAGCCTCATCGACGGCTGTCGCCTGTCTCGCGCACACATCCATCGCTTCCCGCACAACGACCTCCAGGCGCTCGAGCTGGCCCTGGCAGCCGCTCCTCCGTCCGGGCACCGGCTCGTGGTGACCGAGGCCGTCTTCTCGATGGAAGGCGATCGTGCACCGCTCGAGCAGCTCCGAGCGCTGACCGAGCGTCATGGCGCCTGGCTGATGGTCGACGAGGCGCACTCGGTCGGTGTGCTCGGACGCCGGGGTCGAGGCCTTTGCCATGAGGCGGGGGTGACGCCCGAGGTTCTGATCGGGACCCTCGGAAAGGCCTTCGGAGCGATGGGCGCGTTCGTCGCCGGGTCGAGTCGACTGCGGGAGCTCCTCTTTCACCGCGCCCGCAGCGTGGTGTTCAGCACCGGCATCTCCCCGCTGATGGCCGAGATCGTTTCACGTCGCACCCTGCAGGTCCTCGAGGCCGACGAAGCCCGGGCACACCAGGCGGCCCTCGCGACCCAGCTCGCCACCGGACTGCAGCGGCTCGGCCTCGAGGTCCGGGGCACCGGGCCCATCGTCACCGCCGTCTTCGGAACGCCGCAGGGCGCGGTGGAAGCCGAGACCCGGCTTCGAGAAGCGGGCATCCTCGCCCGGGCGATCCGGCCGCCGACCGTCCCCGAAGGGACCAGCCGGGTCCGGCTCGTGCCGACTGCGGCACACAGCTCGGCCGACATCGACCGGCTACTCGGCGCCATCGCGTAGCGCCGCGGCCACGTCCCGAACCTCGCCCACGCCCGCCTCGGCCGAGGTCCAGGGCCCGACCGACCAGACGGGGCACGGCAAGCGAGCCGCGAGGATCTGGCGGTTCGTCCCTTGGCTGAGCTCGGCCGACTGCTTGGTCAGCACGAGCCCCGCCACTCGCAGTCCCCGGCGGCTCAGGGCCTCGTGGGCCGTCAGACTGTGCGACAGGGTCCCCAGCCCGTCGAGCCCCACGAGCAGCACCGGCCAACCCAGCGCGACCATCAGATCCGCCACGTCTCGATCTCGGTCGATGGGCACCAAAGGACCACCGGCGCCCTCGGCGATGCGCACGTCGGCGCCCTGGGTGGAGCTACGGATGACCTCCACCAGCGCCTCCGTGGCAGGAACCGGTGGCTCCCCTTCGAGCTCTGCCCCCCACGGCGAGAGCGGCAGGGTTCCTCGCACGAACCCCGGGTGGTTCGCCAGCTCAGGCCGCTCAGCGGCGAGACCGAGCCTCCGAGCGTCCTCCGGTTCGGGCTCGCACCCCGTCTCGATGGGCTTCACGGCCGCGACCGAGAGACCGTCTGAGCGGTAGCAACGCACGAGCGCCTCGGTGACCCAGCTCTTCCCTACGCCAGTCCCGGTCCCGGTCACGAACAGCTTCACGGTCCCCAGTCTCCCGTCCGGTGCCTACTCAATCAAGGGCCTGTTCCGCTCGGGCGTTGCCCATTCCGGCCAGTGCAGCTCTTGCCTCGCACAGAGTCACGGAGTCACAGAGGACCACAGAGAAGTAGGGACTAGACCAGCATCTCCCGCGCCGTCGTCCAACGCATGTGGCTAGAGGTCGACGGCTCGGCAATCCCAATCTCACCTCCGTGAACTCTGTGGCTCCGTGACTCCGTGCGAGGCAAAGGACACCTCGAGCCCATCGAAGCCTGCGAGCGCGCGTTGCACGTGCAACGCAACGGGGTCAGACCGTGACCCTACGTGCCACGCCACGTGTGGCGTTCCACGTGCAACACGTCCAGGCAGAGACCGTCAGTCGCCCAGGTTCGGGAGCTTCTTCCGCGGGCACTCGCAGTAGGCTGCCTCGACCGCTTCGAGCGCCTTCGCCACCGCCTCGTCGCTCCCGGTCGGCAGCTCCACGCAGAGCCGAAGCATCAGGTCGACCCGCTTCCCCCGGCGCATCGGACCCTTCTCGCGAAGCCTGAGCTTCTGCCCCGTGCGAGACCCCGGCGGGATCTTCACCCGGATCGTTCCCCCAGGCGCGTCGACCGAGACTCGAGCGCCCCGGTAGGCCTCGAGGCATGTCAGCGGTAGGTCCATGACTACCGCCTCTCCCTCCCATCGGAGGTTCGGATGGGGCACCACCTCGACCGTCACTCGAAGGTCGCCATCGCCGCGCTGCCCTGGCGCGCCTCCGTTGCGGACCCGGATGTTGTCTCCCGACTTGCTCCCAGGCGGGATGGTGACGCGAACCGTCCCGGTCCGTCCGCTCTCCGACTGGTAGCTGACCTTCTGCTCGCAGCCCTTCAGCGCGTCGATCATTCCGACCTGCACACTGAGGGTGGTGTCGCGCTTCTTCCGCCGAGCTCGCTTCCGCCGTCCCCCGAAGATCTCCTCGAAGTTCATCTGGAAGCCAGCGTTCACGCCGCCCACCGCTCCATCGAAGTCGAACGAAAAGCTCTGGGCGCCCACGTCGGTGGAACCGAACTGGTCGTAGAGGGGGCGCCGCTCAGGATCTCCGAGCACCTCGTAGGCCTCCGAGACTTCCTTGAAGCGCGCCAGACACTCGGGGTCGTCGCCGTTCCGATCGGGGTGGAGCTTCTTGACCAGCTTCCGGTACGCCCGCTTGATCTCGCGGTCGCTCGCACCTCGCTGGATGCCCAACACGTCGTAGTAGTCGCGAGCCATCCGTGACGGAGAAAGTTAAAGCGTCGCGCGGGAAGCGAAACCCCCGATCTCACGCTCTTCTGACTCATTCCATCGCTCTAGTATGCCATATTTGTCTTCTGGGAAGGCTGAACCCGTCTGCTTCGTCTTGAAGGGCTCCCCTCCTCATGGTACCGCCCGCGCAGTGAGCCCTCTGGTCGACCTACGACGCCTCCCCCGGCACGTCGCCATCATCATGGATGGCAACGGGCGCTGGGCGCAGAGCCAAGGGAGCGACCGGACCATCGGCCACCGCGAAGGCTCCCGCGCGGTTCGGACCATCGTAAGGGCGGCTCGTCGCGTCGGCATCGAGGCCCTCACCCTCTTCGCCTTCAGCGAGCAGAACTGGGCCCGGCCTCCCGCCGAGGTGGTCGCCCTGATGGAGCTGCTCCGCGACTTCCTCGTCAGCGAACGCGAGGAGCTCATCGAGAACGGCATCCGGCTGCGCACGGTCGGTCGAGTGGAGAAGCTCCCGAGCCGGGTGCGCGAGGTCCTCGACCCTCTGGTCGCCGACACCGCCCACCTCGATGGGATGACGCTGACCCTCGCCCTCTCCTACGGCGGCCGTGAGGAGATCCTCGACGCCGCCCGCGTGCTCGCTCGGCGAGCCCGCGACGGAGAGCTCGACGTCGACGCCATCGACGAGGCCCAGCTCGAGGGCGCTCTCCCGTCGCTCGCGGTCGGCCGCGTCGACCTCCTGGTCCGCACCGGCGGCGAACAGCGCATCTCCAACTTCCTGCTTTGGGGCGCGGCCTATGCCGAGCTCCACTTCACTCGTGTACTCTGGCCCGACTTCGACGAAGCCGAGCTCTACGCGGCGATCGCGGCGTACCAGAAACGCGAGCGCCGATTCGGTCGAGTGGAGAGCGCTCCACTCGAGCCTGCGGTCCCGGCACCTGCCATGGCCGACGCAGCCGGCGAGTGACGCCCCTCCTCCCCGACACCGATGACCGACCCCGCCAGCGAGAGCGGCGCCCCGGCTGACGCCGAGCCGCAAGCCAAGAAGATCGGCGGCACCGCCCTCCGCTTCATCTCCGCGATCCCCGTGATCGCGGTCGTCCTCTACGTGATGTTCTGGGCGCCCAAGTGGGGCTTCAGCGTCTTCGGCCTGGTCTGGCTCACCATCGTCTCCTGGGAGCTCATGGGCATGAACGCCCCGGGCTCGCTCGTGACCCGCGGCTGGGGTGTGCTGGCCACCCTCGGCGTCGCCTCGGTCATCCTCTTCGTGAGCGGCACCGCTCACTTCCCGCTGGCCATCCTCACGGCGATGTTCGGCCTGACCGCCGGCGCGCTCATCGTCGGGCTCATCGCGCCCGACCCCGTGGAGGAAGCGAAGACACGCATCGGCTGGCTGATCGGCGGACCGATCTACGTGGCCGGAACCCTCACCACGATCGTCCTCCTGCACCGTGAGACCGGCGAGTACGGCGGCCCTTGGGTCCTGCTCTGCATGTTCTACGCGTTCCTCAGCGACACTGGCGCCTACTTCGCTGGTCGCGCCTTCGGAAAGCACAAGCTCTACCCGAAGCTCTCACCAAAGAAGACGATCGAAGGCTCCATCGGTGGCATCGTCGCGGCCACGGCCGGTGGAGTGGTCGTTCAGCAGACCCTGCTGGTCGACGTCTTCCCCCTCACCCACGCCATCGCGCTCGGCGTCTTCGCCACCGCGCTCGGCCAGGCCGGCGACCTCTTCGAGTCCCTGCTCAAGCGGAGCTGTGGGGTGAAGGACTCCGGCAACATCATGCCCGGCCACGGCGGTCTCCTGGACCGCTCGGATGCGCTGATGTTCACGGGAGCGACCACGTACTTCTACGTGTCCTGGTTCCACTGACGCTCCCTTTTTCGAAGATTCGCCCGGCCTATCGAAACACGGCCGAAACAAAGCGCCGCTCGAACGACGTGAGGGTGAACCAGCCTCTGGCCGCGATTGGTTTCGTGAGCGCTGCCTAAGACCTCACGAGTGCCTCTACCCATGACGCGGCGCGTGATTGACGCCCGTTTTTCCCAATGGCATCGAACGGTCGATGAGGCGGCTCGTGCCCCGGCCCCTCGCACCGACATCAACAGGGGTCCTGCAGGACACGCTACGTGACCGACGAAAAGTACGAGTTCTTCCGCGTGGTTCAGGGCTACCTCGACGAGGCAGCCACCATGGTGGGCGTTCCGCCGCACGTTCGGGCCATGCTCGCCCAGCCCAAGAACGAGCTCATCATCCATTTCCCCGTCCGCATGGATGACGGGACGATGAAGATGTTCAAGGGCTACCGCATCCAGCACAACAACCTGCTGGGGCCCTACAAGGGTGGCCTTCGCTTCCACGAGAGCGTCTCGCTGGACGACCTCAAGGCGCTCAGCTCCATGATGACGTGGAAGTGCGCCCTGATGCAGATCCCCTTCGGCGGCGCCAAGGGCGGTGTGAAGTTCGACCCTCGCAAGTACAGCGAGGCGGAGATGATGCGCATCACGCGCCGCTTCACCCACGCGCTCGGGAACAACATCGGCCCGAACTACGACATCCCGGCGCCGGACATGGGGACCAACTCCCAGACCATGGTCTGGATCATGGACACCTACATGAACTCGGTCGACCACAGCGCGAAGAACGCGCAGCGCGCGGTCGTCACCGGCAAGACGCTCACCTGCGGCGGCAGCCCCGGACGCACCAAGGCCACCGCGCAGGGCGCCATCCACTGCCTCACCGAGTGGGCGAAGGACAACCGCTTCGACCTCGAAGGCAAGACGGCCATCATCCAGGGCTTCGGTAACGTGGGCAGCCACGCCGCCAACATCCTGGCGAAGCTCGGCGTGTCGACAATCGCCACCGGCGACCACACCGGCTACAAGCGCTCCACCGAGGGCTTCAACGGCCACAAGCTCTCCGAGCACGTCCGGCGCCATGGCTCCATCGAGGGCTACGAGGGCGGCGAGGACATCAGCCGCGAGGAGTTCTTCGCGACCAAGGCCGACATCTTCATCCCGGCCGCGCTCGAGAACCAGGTCGGCGCGGCCGAGGCCGAGGCGCTCGACTGCAGCGTCGTGATCGAGGGCGCGAACGGCCCGCTGAACCCGTCGGGCGAGAAGGTCCTCGCCGCGCGCGGCATCCCGGTCATCCCGGACGTGCTCGCGAACTCGGGTGGTGTGACCGTCTCCTACTACGAGTGGGTCCAGAACCTCCGCTCGGAGACCTGGGACCTCGAAGAGGTCGACCGCCGCCTCGAGAAGGCCATGAAGACCGCCTACCGCCGGGTGAACTTCTACGCCCAGGAGAAGGGCTGCTCGCTGCGCATCGCCGCGTACTCGCTCGCCCTCGAGTCCCTCAAGCAGGCCTACGCCGAGCGCGGCATTTTTCCCTGAGGAGGGTCTTCGAAAGACCCTCCCGCTTCGCTCGGGCGAAGCCCTCGACTCGCTCCCTCCCAAACGAGGCGGCTCCTCGCCGCCTGATTCGTTGGGCCTGACGGGTCGTCCGACGCCAGGTCGCCCTGACCCTCGCCCTCGAGGGCAGGGCGTCGTGGTTTCTGGAGCCTTGCCGCCGGCCGCCCACTCGCCCATGCAACCACCCGCATGAACCCGACCCTTCGCGAATGGCTCCTCGAAGAGCCCTTCACGCTCGCGATGTCGAGCGGCTTCTTCGGCTTCTTCGCGCACGCCGGCGTCCTGCGCGCGTTCGAGGAAGAGAGCCTCCACCCGACCGCCGTCGCGGGCTCGAGCGCCGGTGCGTTGGTCACCGGGAGCTGGGCCGCGGGGGTGAGCGCGGCGGAGCTCGCGGAGGAGCTGCTGGGTCTCGAGCGTCCGGACTTCTGGGACCCCACCGCCGGCCTCGGTCTCCTGCGCGGTCGCCTCTTTCGAACGCGCCTCGAACGGCTGCTGCCGGTCGACCGACTCGAGCGCTGTCGGGTCCCGGCGACCATCAGCGTCTACGACGTCCTCGCGCGCCGCACGGTGGTTCGTGAGCGCGGCGACCTCGCCGAGGCCATTCACGCCTCTTGCGCGGTCCCTTTCCTCTTCCAGCCCGTGTGGATCGGTGGGCGGCCGCACCTCGACGGCGGCCTCCGCGATCGCCCGGGGCTGGCTGGCGTGCCGAGCGGCACCCGCGTGCTGCACCACCACCTCTCGAGCCGCTCGCCCTGGCGAAAGCCGAGCTCCCCCGCGCTCCGTGTCCCCGCCCGCGATGACGTGCACGCGCTGGTGATCGACGACCTGCCGCGGGTGAGTCCCTTCGACCTGGCCGCCGGACGTCGTGCTCACGTGCTCGCCTACGAGGCCACACGCCGCGCGCTGGACCAGCGCTTCGACGGGGCTGTGGTACGCCTGACGGCGTGAGCCCCCTCGTGCTCCAGCTCGTCCCCCTCTCGCTCGCCGTCGCCCTGCTCGCCGGCTGCACGCATGGCGAACGCCCGACGACGACTCCGCCGCCGGAACCACCGCGCGCCGAGACCCCCCAGCCTCCGCCGACGCCGCGCGTGAACGTCACCCTCTCGCCCGAGGGCGCGGCGCTCACCGTCGAGGACGGTTGCGTCACCATCGCGGCGCGAGAGGTCTGCGATCGAGCCACCCTCGAAGCAGAAGCCCTGGGCGGACGCTCGCTCGACGGAGGATGGGTCATCCCGGCGACGGCCTTCGCGATCGCCGACGCCGAGGTGACCCTGGTGGTCGCCGACAGCATCGAGCGGCTCGGCCCGCACGGCGAGCCCACCGCCTACCTGAGGCCAGGTCCGCACACTCATCGGCTGCGCGAGCTGGGCTGGGTCGAGATCCCACCGAACGACCTCGCGCCGACCCCGGAGAGTCGGCTCGAGAGCTACGAGCGCGCCGCCGTCGCCATCGAAGCGTGGCTCGGCGAGCCGCGCCAGCGTCTGCTCTGGAGCGACGACGGCGACGCCGGCATCCCAATCGTCCAGGACGCGCCGCTGCCAGCGCTGATCCGAGCGTGGCTCGCCGGCGGGCCCGAGTGGTGGACCCGCGGCGTCTCCGACTACCTGGCGATGCTCATCGAGCACCAAGCCGGCGCGCTCCCCAGCGAGCTGGCCTATGACGAGCTCCTCGACCGCTACACCCGCCATCGGCATCACCCCGGCGAGAGCCCGTCGACCGCTGAAGGCGACGCGGCCGCCGATGTCGGAGCGTTGGTCGCGTTCTGCGTCGACGTGGAGCTCCGCACCCAGAGCACCTCACTCGTCGAGGCGCTCCGACAGAGCGGCGAAGGACCGCTCGCGCCCGACGCTCTCCAGGCCCGTATCGCTCGCGCGCACCCCGAAATCGCCGCGCGGCACGCAGGTCGCGCTGCTCGGAGAGGGGTGATCGAGCTCGATGGCTGCCTCCGCCGCGGCGGCCTCAAGCTCATCGCCCACCATGTCCCGATCGTGGATCCGGCCCGACTGGTGCGGGTGGGGGCGCTCGATCCCGAGACGGCGGAGGTCCGGCAGCGGGGCCCCGGGCCGCTCCGTCCCGGCGACGTCATCCGGAACGTGAGGGGTCACGCCGTGCGGCGTGCTTGGGACATCGTGTTCTACCTGCGTGACCTCGGTGGCCGGCATCGCTTCAGTGTGAGCGTGCAGCGAGGAGAGGAGACCATCCGTACCTGGTTGCGGATGGTGGTGGTCGACGACGACCTGCCGACGCGGGTGCGCTTCACCGCCGTGGAGGACCCGGAAGCGGACAACGAGGGCGACCCTTTCCGAGGGCCGGTCGACGATCGCCAATGAAGGAACCTTGACGCTCGCGCGCTGAGCGGGCCTCATCCACCCGTGCCGCAGGCGGTCATGGACGGCCCGATCCCCTCCGAGGGGCTCGCCTCGTTGCTCCACGAGATCGAGGAGACCCGGACGACCGGGTTGCTGATCTTCCGCTCGGACGCGGAAGACGGCGAGGTTCGGCTGGTGCGCGGCCAGCTGGCGATGGACCAGCCGAAGCGCGACGACGGCAAGGACCCGGTCGAGCTCATGCTGGGTCAGACCGAAGGGACCTTCGAGGTGCAGCAGCGCCTCCCCCCGCTGCCGGTGAGCGCCGGCGACGACATCAAGCGTGGGGGTTCGCTCCAGGTCCACGTGGCCGCGGACCTCATGAACTACTGCGAGCGCGCTGGCCTCACGGGCTGGCTCATCCTCTCGCACCGGAACGGCGACCGCGCGGAGATCGGCTACTCCCGGGGCGAGCTGAGCGGGATTCGGCTCTCGGGGCCGTCCGAGCTCCACGAGGTCTTCGGCTGGGAGGAAGGCCGTTTCGAGGTCGAGGCGACGCCGGTCGACGATCCCTTCCCCGAGGTCGAGAGCCTGGAGGAGGAAGAGGAGATCGAGGAGGTGGAGGAGCGCCTCGACCCGACGCTCCCGCGTGCCCCCCGTCTCAAGCGCCGCAAGCGCCGCACCGACGACACCGCTCAGCACTTCCTGAGGGTCGTCGAAATGACGCTCGCTCAGATCATCAGCGACCGCGAGACGCACCGACCCGCCAGTCGCACCGGCCCGCCGCTACCGCCCATGCCCGCGACACGCGAGTCGGTGGCGCCCGGTCCGATCACCGGCGAGGTGATCCAGTTGGGCAAGAAGGCGAGCGAGCCACCCTCCAAGCGCGAGCCCACGATCCCCATCGTCTACGTCGATCCGGACGTGGCCGCTTCGATTCGACCGGGCCTGCGACACGCCAAACGGGGCGACAGCACCGCCGAGGTCGTGCTACCCGAAGCCTCTCCGGAACGCCGCAGCGAGGCTGGGGACGACCGCAAGGGCGCGAAGAAGAAGCGAAAGGCGAGCGAGGCGATGAGCGAGAAGGCCAGCGAGGACGTGAAGGCGAGCCCCAAGAGGAAGGACGGAGAGGACGAGCGCAAGGAGCTCCCGGCCGCCGTCTGGGCCGTGATCGCTCTCGCCGTCATCCTGCTCGCCCTGATCACGCTCTCCCAGCTGCCGGCGTTCGACTGAGCGAGTCGACGGGCGCCCCTCCCGTTTGGCGGTAACCTGCGCTCGTGCGCGCTTGGCTGCTCACCTTCGGTCTCTGCTTGGCTTGTCCGGCGATCCTCGCCGCGCAGGCCGAAGACGAATCCGTCGACGCGACGCCAGCCGCCGACGAACCGAACACCGACTCCGAAGACCGAGCACCGAACGCCGACTCCGAGAACCGAGAGCCGAACGCCGACTCCGAGGCCCGAGAGCCGACCACCGACTCCGACGACCGAGAGCCGACCACCGACTCCGACGACCGAGAACCGGACGCCGACTCCGCTCCCGACGATCCCTATGCCGACGCGACGGTCGCCGACGACTACCCCAGCGAGACCGAGCAGGCGACGATGCCCGACGAAGCGTCGGAGGCACCGACGCTCCGCTACTACTTCGAAGGGGTCCGGATCCGCGGCAACGAGAGCACGCGTGCATCGGTGATCCGCCACTACGTCCCCTTCGAAGAGGGCGACGTGCTCGACCCGCGCTCCGAAGAGCTCGAGGACATCGAGTGGCGCCTCCGGGGCACCGGCTGGTTCAGCCAGGTCGAGGTCTCGCTGGCCCGCGGCTCGCGCCGAGGCTGGGTCGTGATCGTCATCGAAGTCGAAGAACGGAACACGATCGTCGTCTCACAGCTCGTGGCCGGCATCTCCGAAGGGCTTCGACGCACCGAGGACTCGAGCAGCGATGCCGTTCCCTACCTCGGCTTCACCGTCGCCGAGACCAACCTCGCCGGCACCGGAGCGCGGCTCGGGCTCAGCGTCCTCGGCTCCACTCGCGCCCAGGCGCTCCGCCTCGAGTACGACAACCCGACGCTTCTGCCGCGAGGCTGGCGCTTCGGCGCGCTCGGCTTCTTCAACAACGGGCGCCACTACTTCGGCGATGGGAACGTCTTCGTCGACTGCTTCGACGAGGAGACCGGGATGCTGCGCCCGGACTGCGACGAAGAGTTCCGGAGCAAGAACATCGTCGTCTTCTACCGACGCGCGGGGCTCGCGCTCACCACCGGCCACGCGCTGGGGCCCAACACCCGGCTCCAGCTCGGCTACCAGGTCGAGATGGTGAAGCCCATCGGCAACATCCCGACCGCGAGCCTCTCCTATGGCCGCGACCCGGACAATCGCCGTCCCTTCATCCCGAACATCGAAGAGGACCTCAGCTGGCTCTCGGTCCTGCGAACGGCGATCGAGTACGACAAGCGCAACGACCCCACGATGACGACGCGCGGCGTCTTCTTCCGCCTCGACGGAGAGCTCGCGAGCAGCGCGCTCGGCAGCAGCTACGAGTTCCTCCGCGTCCGCACGACCTTCCGCGCTTGGGCCCCGCTCCCCTGGAGCGGCCACAGCCTTCGCTTCAGCCTCTTCCTCGGGTCGGTCTTCGGCGACGCGCCCTTCTTCTACCAGTTCCAGATCGCCGACCTCACCGACCTGGTGCCGAGCCAGGTCTTCGAGATGCAGCTCGACCGCCGCGGCGCCCCCAACCTCCTCGGCACCGCGATCGCCGACATGCGCGTCGAGGAGCTCGCCGGGCGTTTCGACATCCAGTACGAGCTCCCGCTCTTCCGTGGCGGGCGACGGCTCCGGCGGCTGAACGCCTACTTCAACATCGGCCTCCTCTACCTCGCCGATCCGCGAGCGCTCCAGCTCGCGGTACCGGGCTACAGCGGCGCCGCCGCTGCGCCGATCGACCTCACCTTCGACGTCGGCCTGCGTTTCGACAGCCGCATCGGCGTCTTCCAGATCGGCTTCTCCAACATCCTCGGGTTCCTGAACCTCTTCGACCGGTGACGCGGCACCTCTTCCGATCCGCTCGTCGAGCGGCGTTCTGGCTGACCCTGCTCGGGCTCGTCTTCACGAGCGCCGCCTACGCACAGCTGAGTGATCGGCGCCTGGGCGTGCACTGGGCCGGTGGCGTGCCTCGGCTCACGTTCTCCGCCGCGGACCTCGTCGACCGACCCGACGTTCGCCGCGCCCTCTCGAGCGGCGTCGCCAAGCGGATGGTGCTGACCGCCCAGGCCTACCGCGTCGGCTCGAGCCAGCCCTTCGCCAGCCGCGCCTTCGAGTGCCGCATCACCTACGACCTCTGGCAGGAGGCCTACGAGGTCGAGCTCGGGTCCAGCCGCGAGACCTTCCCCGAGCTCGAAGACGCCGTGAACCGATGCCTGGTCGTTCGTGGTCTCGTCGTCGGCCGACCGGACGACTACGAATCCATCGGCGGCGAGCGCATCTACTTCGCCGTGCGCGCCGAGTTCAATCCGATCAGCGCTCGCCGCTGCCGCCACGCGCTCCGTGGATCCGGCAGCTCGGACCCGATCGGCGCGCTGGTCGTGAACATCGTCCGGCGCGACATCTGCCGCGCCGACCGGGCCATCGACTTCCGCTCGCAACCCGTGCGGGTCCCCGGAGCGAGCCCATGAGTCTCTCCCGCTTCGAGCGGAAGATCCTCGCGGCCATGCTCCTCGTGGCGCTCGCGCCGCTCGTCGGAGCGCTGGTGCTCGGGCGCCAGGTGCTGCTCGATGCCTACCGGACCGGCGTCAACGAGGAGGTGAAGGGTCAGCTCGAGGATGGCGTTCGCGCCCACCGCGCCTACCTGGTCGCCCTCCGGGACGACGCCGAGCACGTGGCGGACGCGATCGGTGGCTCCGCCGCCCTCCGGGATGCCCTGGAGTCGGACGACGCGGACGTGCGGTCCACGCTCCAGGACTTCCTGAGGCGCTACGAGAACGTCGGGGCGATCGCCGTGCTCGACGGCGACGAGACCCTCGTGGACGCGAGAGACGAGGAGCGGCTCGACCCCGAGCGCTGGCGGCCGCTATCGCAGGATCGTCCCGTGACCCTGAGCGGCGGACGCCGGCTCCTGGTCTCCATCACGCTGACGGCTCCGGTCGACGCCTTCGAGGGCCTGCAGGCCGCGGGTGAGCAGGCGGACCTGATCGGTCGCCTCGAAGACCAGGCGGACTTCGTCTCCGAGACCTACGTCCGGGTCTACGTCGGAGCGCTCGCGGTGCTGATCGTGCTCGCCCTGATGATCGCGCTCTTCTACTCCCGGCGCGTGACCGGCCGCGTGACCGTGCTGGCGAACGCCACGCGTCGGGTCGGTGCCGGAGACCTGACCGTCCACGTACCGACCGAAGGCGCCGACGAGGTCGAGGAGCTCACCGACGCCTTCAACACCATGGTCCGCGACATGCGCGCGAGCCGAACGCGCATCGAGTACTTGCAGCGCATCGGCGCCTGGCAGCAGTTCGCCCGCCGGCTCGCCCACGAGATCAAGAACCCGCTCACGCCGATCCAGCTCGCCGCCCAGGAGATGAGCCGGAGCTACGACGGCTCCGACGAGGCCTACGCCAAGAAGCTCGACGACGCCTGCAGCATCATCGAGGAAGAGGTGGCGACGCTTCGGCGCCTGGTCGGGACCTTCAGCAACTTCGCCAAGCTGCCGGCCGCCGATCTGACCGACTCGGACGTGGGGGAGTTCTTCGCCGACATCGAGCGGAGCGTGCCCGCCATTCTCGAGGACGTGTTCGGTGAGGGCGACTCGCCCGTCCGCGTGATCGTCGAGCCGGTCGCGGACGAGCTCCCGGTGCAGGTGGACGCGATGATGCTGAAGCGTGGCGTGGACAACCTCATTCGAAACGCCGTCCAGGCGCTCCGCGACGGAGGTGGCTCCGAGGTGCGGGTTCGGGCGACTCGCGAGGGTGACCAGGCGCTGCTCGAGATCCTGGACGACGGCCCCGGCATTCCCGAGGGCCAGCGCGGCCGGGTCTTCGACCCCTACTACACGACGAAGGGCGACGGGACCGGCCTGGGTCTGGCGATCGTGAAGAAGGTCGTCCTCGAGCATGGTGGAGAGATCGACGTGGACGAGTCGCCCAGCGGCGGAGCTCGCTTCGTGGTGCGGCTACCCTTGCGGGAGACCGCATGAGCGAGAAATCCATGGGCAAGGATCTGTGGCGACTGGCGCCTTGGCTCGGAGCGGCGGTCGGCCTGAGCGCCATCCTCGCGGTCGGAGCGATGCCGGCCTGCCATTCCGAGGCGCCCGACTTCACCGCACCGCTGGTCTCGGGGCCGGACGTCGGCGACCGCGTGTCACTCACCGCGCTTCGCGGCGAGATCGTGGTGATCGACTTCTGGGCCTCGTGGTGCGGCCCCTGCCGCCGCTCGATCCCCGTGCTCAACCGCCTCGCCGCCGACTACGACGGTCGCGTGCACGTCTATGGCATCAATGTGGAGGCCATGGAGCCGATGGCGGTCGGCAGCGCCCACCAGCGGCTGGGCGCGACCTTCCCGAGCCTCCACGACCCGAGCGGATCCATCCAGCGCGCCTATGCCGTGACCGCCCTCCCGACCCTTTTCGTGATCGATCGCGAAGGTCAGATATGGCATACCGAGAGGGGCATTCCCGCCCTAGACGACCTCTCGCAGGTCCTCGACGAGCTACTTTCGGCCAATACCCAAGCGCGTTGAACGATCGCAGCTCAATTTGGTAAGGTTCGCGCCCCCCGCCCGGGGCGAGGAGAACGAACTTGGTCCAGCAGCTGCAGGGCACCAGCCTTGAGAGTCGCGTCGCGCGCCTCCAAGAACTTCAGAAGACCGCCGACCACGAGGTCGTCGAGCGTTTCGACAAAAGTCTCGAGATGTCGTGGGTTTACCACGACAGCGCTCTCGAAGGCGTCGTCTATACTCAGGAGGAGCTTCGCCAAGCGATCATCCTCCAAGAGCCGCCCAGCGACAGCTCCGGTCTCCCCGCGTACGACGAGATCCGCAATCATCTCAACGCCGTAGCGCTCATCTACGAGCTGACCGAGAAGAAGCGGCTGACGATCAGCCTCGACGTCATCAAGAAGATCTACGCCCGGCTCGCTCCCGAGGAGCTCGAGGGGAAGTCCCAGCCGACGTACCGGAAGGACATGCCGCTCCACCGGCTCTACTTCCACGAGATCGCGCCGCCCGAGAAGATCTCGTACCGGATGCGTCAGCTCGTCTCCTGGATGAACGCCGCGGACACCAAGCGTTCGACCCACGCGGTGCGCCTCGCGGCCAAGGCCCACCATCAGCTGCTGCACATCTACCCCTTCCCTCGACAGAGCGGGAAGGTCGCCCGGCTGATCATGAACCTGATCCTGCTGCGGCAGGGCTACCCGCCCGTGGTCATTCACGCGACCCAGCGGCAGCGCTACTACGACGCCCTCAAGACCAGCGACGACGCGGTCGCCAAGCTGATCACCGAGGCCCTCGGTGCGACGGTCGAGAGCACGATCAGCTACTTCGAAGAGCACTCCGACGAAGAGGAGTGAGCTCGGGCATGTCCCCGGTCGGGGGTATGGCATATTTGTCGTTTCCCCCATGTGTGTCGGGGGAAGACAATGTCGGAGAGGTGTACGCTCTTTGGCAAACACCGTTCTGGGATGTGTGCAATCCCGGCGCGGCGCACAATTCAGATCTGAAATCAGGTGCAATGCTACAGCGTGGCAGTTCCTCAATGATTACGGAACTGGACTTCGTGGCACGCGGCTTGCCCCTTTGGTCGGTCATGAACGACCTCCTCCAGATGCTGAATCACTATCGCGCGGCCCGCTCGCGTATCGGGGTGGGTCGCGGTGATGAGGCAGATCGCACCACTGTCCTCGCCTTTGGACGCCTCATTGGTGACGACCCGCCCTGGCATGGGGTGGACCCGGTCACCACACGCCCAGCCATCGATCATCCGGTCACGCTGGCGCTGCCGATGGGCTTCGTGCAGGGCACCATCCGCGCCCTGACCGGCGCCGGAGTGCTGGTGGCCCTGGATACCCGACCGGGTCTGGGCACTCGCTGCGTGGTCCGCATCGACGACGCGGACCGCCGGCACAGCTATCTCCTGCCGGCCGTCGTCTCGATGGTGGAAGACGCGAGCCTCGGCGAGGTGGCGCTGATCTTCGACGGCCCCTGCGACGTCACGGACGCTCGTCTGATGCGGGCGTGGCCGGAGTCGTCGTCGGCTCGTCGCCGCCACTCTCGGATGCCTCCGGCGGCATGACCACGCGCTCGCGGTGAACCGCGAGCGCATCGGAGAGCAGCACCCGCAGATCCTCGGGCGTGACCATCCCGCCGGTCCCTGGACGGAGCGGCTGCTGGTCGGGCCCGAGGAAGAGCACGTGGGGCACGAAGCTGATCTCGTACTCGTTCTTGAGCGCGATCGAGTGGGGATCCTCGGCGGCCATGTCGACACGAACGGGAACGAAGGGCGCGATCGCCTCGACCACCGAGGGATCCTCGAAGGTGCCGTCGCGCATGTCCTGGCTCGCCTGAGCCCAGACGGCCTCGAAGAACACCACGACCGGGCGACCCTCACGCTCGGCGAGCTCGAGTCCATCACCCGGCTGCATCCAGCGAACCTGGGGCTCGGGACGGCTCTCCGGCTCCGACCGTCCCTCGCTCGATTCCCTGGGTGGCGCCTCTGATACGACCGTGGCGGTCGCCGACCCGCCGCCCAGATCGTTGATGGAGCGGAACGCGACGAAGAAGACGAGGCCGATCGTCAGCGACGCCGCGACCACCAGGCCGATGCATCCGGCCCCGGCCATCCGGAGCTCGCGATCGTCCGCCTCCGGATACTCCCCGCCCTTCTTCAGCGGCCGAGCATCCTGAATGTCCCCGAGGTCGGGCTCAGACGAGTCATCGCCAGCAGCGGCCTCGTCCTCGTGCACGTCCTCGTCCTCGTGCACGTGCACGGAATCCCCGCCCGACGCCGACGCCGACTCCGACGCCGACTCCTCGTCAGACTCCGACTCCCTGTCCGACGCCGACGCCGACGACTCCTCTTCCTCCGTGACCTCTGTGGCTCCGTGACTCTGTGCGAGGCCCTGCCCCTCGTCGGCAGCAAACTCCTCGCCCGAAGACGACTCACCAGCAGACTCTCCAGACTCCGACTTCTCTTCCTTCGACTCGCTCATCGCGTCCCGCTCCGACCCCGAGCATACTCGCCGCCGCGCTCGTGACGACCCCTCCCTCCAGCTCGGCGACTCTCCGCGCCCGACTCGCGGTCGTCGCCGGGGTCACCGCGATCTCGTTCGCGGCGATCCTCTTCAAGCTCGCGCAGCCGACCCATCCGCTGGTTGCGTCCGCGACACGACTCGGCATCTCCGCTCTCCTGCTGGCGCCGTTGACCATTCGCGGCTGGCGCCGGGGCAAGCTGAGGGGGCGCGTCGGGCGCGACGCCATCCTCGCCGGGTTCCTCTACGCACTCCACTTCGGCGCCTGGGTCGGCTCCCTCGACCTCATCTCGGTCGCCGCGAGCGTCACCTTGGTCACCGCCACCCCGGTCTTTCTCGCGCTGGTCGCGCTGGTGACGGGCAAGGACCGGCCGACCGCACGCCACGGAGTCTCGATCGCGATCGCCCTCGGCGGCGTCCTGCTCATCGCTCGCGCGGGGCCCGGCGACGGCGCCTGGTCCGGCAACGCGCTCGCGCTGACGGGTGCGTTCGCGATGGGTCTCTTCCTCCTGGTCGCGCGCCGCCATGGGGACTCCCTCGACGCCTGGGCCTTCACCGGAGTCGCCTGCGCGGTCGCCACCGTGGTCCTTCTCGCGTGCGCGCTCGGCGCAGGGGTCCCGCTCGAGCTCGGTCACGCGGATGCGCTGTTCCCGCTGGCGATGGCCGCGCTCGTTCCCCAGCTGATCGGCCACGGCTGCCTGACCTGGAGCCTCCGGCACCTGAAACCGACCACCGTCGGCCTCGCGACCGTCGCCGAGCCGGTCGGCAGCACCCTGCTCGCCTGGGTCTGGCTCCACGAGATCCCCGGGCCGCTCACCCTCGTCGGCTGCGGCATCGTGCTGACCGCCGTGGTGATCACCCTGGGCGCAAAGTCCCCCTCACCCTCGCCCTGAGCCTCGCCCTTCCGACCTCCCGACATCACCGGGCTCGTCCCAGTCCACCAGCTTCTCCCCCGACACCTCCAGGACCGACGCGCCGACCCGGTCGAGCAGGCCCTGCAGCGAATGCTCGCCGGCCTCGAGCGCGGCCTCGAGCGCCGGGAGCACGAGCGGCGCTTCGTAGCGCGCGCACAGCGGCTCCCATCGCTCTCCCCGAGGCGCGACCACTCCGGTCGATGCCTTCAGCCGCATCAACAGCTCCGCGTCCACCGACGGCATGTCGCATGCCACGACGACCGCGACCGAACGCCGACGAAGCAGCCCCCGCAGCCCACCGATCGGGCCCACGCCGGCCGGGTCGTCGTCGATCCGTTCGAGCTGGGGAGCGACCGCGGCGTAGGGCGCCGAATCCCCGACCAACACCGGCTCGAGACCCACGTCGCCACCCAGTCGAATCAGCCGCTCCAGCAGCGTCTCGTCGCCCGCGAGCGCCCTCAAGAGGCCCTTCGGGCGCCCCATCCGGCTCGACCTCCCGCCCACGAAAATCCCCAGCGCCGCGGCGTCCATGGAATCCGGTGTGCCACGGCGACGTTCTCGTGGCATCCTCGGTCTTCCGACTCGGATTCCGTTCGTCTTGCGCTTTTTCGTTCCCAGCACGCTCCTCGTCCTCGCGCTCCTGGTGGGCTGCGCCGACCCCCCGGCCCCCGAAGCCGCGGCCCTGGTGGCGAACGCCGCGGTGGAGACCGCCGCCGTCGAAGGCGCCGCACACGAAGCGAGCTACTCGCCCTTCGTGGTCCACATGAGCCGACCGCAGGGGCTGCCCTTCCAGCACATCTCGTTCAAGGACGTCGGGATGAGCCTGCCGGAAGACGAGCGCGTGATGGCCTACGAAACCCTGGCCGAGTCCCTGAGCCTCGAGCTCCAGCGCGCGATCGACGACGTCTCGGTCGAGGTCCGACACACGGTCGAGATCCTCGACCCGGCCGCCCACCTCGCCTGCGAGGGCCAGCACATCTACGTCGACCTCTGGAGAGCCGGCGAGGGCTGGGGCTACTCGCTCTGGTCCGGCTGCGGCGAAGAGGACGAGTTCGCCCACGAAGAGGTGGAGCCAGTGCGTGTCGCCATCGCCGGCAGCGCGGAGTCCTTCGAGCCGCTCGCGCGAGACATCGCCGAGAGCCTGGTCGACGCCACCCGCACCGGCTGCTTCACCCGCGACTGCTGAGGTCGAGGATCCGCGATGGATCGGCTCCGAGTCGCGACCCTGAACCTCTGGAACAAGAGCGGCCCATGGCAAAAGCGGATGCCGATCGTGGCCGCGGAGGTCGATCGCCTCGCACCCGATCTCCTGGGCCTCCAGGAAGTGCTCTGCCTGGAGACGCCGAAGGGCGCGCAGAACCAGGCCACCGAGGTCGCCGGCGGGCGGCACTGGGTGTACGGCGAGGGCCACGATCTCACCCGGGATTGGGTGCCGAGCGGCCACCGGATGACCTTCGGGAACGCGCTGGTGAGCCCGCATCCGATCCGTGAGCACCGGACCCATCCGCTCCCCGGCGCCGACATCAGCGACCAGCAGCGGAGCGTGCTCCACGCCGTGGTCGAAGCGCCGCTCGGACCGGTCGACGTCTTCGTCACCCACCTCAACTGGAAGCTCGACGAGGGCCACGTCCGGGTCCAGCAGGTGAAGGCGCTGGCGTCCCTCATCGCGGCCGAAGCCCCAGCCGACGGGCGCTACCCACCGATCCTCATGGGCGACTTGAACGCGGAGCCCGAGTCCGACGAGATCCGCTACCTGCTCGGCTACACGACCCTCGGTGAGCCCGAGAGCGTTCGCTTCGCCGATGTCTGGCAGTACGCCGAACCCCAGCCCTCGGTCACCTTCGATGGCCAGACCAACCCCTTCGCCAGCGAGCACCACGAGCCGCCGAGGCGCATCGACTACATCCTCGTGCGCGGCCCCTCGTTCGATGGCCACGGCAGGCCCGTCGCCGTCCAGCGGGTCTTCGACCAGGCCGTCGACGGGATCCACCCTTCCGATCACTACGGGGTCATGGCAGACCTGACCCCATGAGAGCCCTCGCCCTGCTCCTGCTCCTCGCGCTGGCCTGTGGGCCGAGCGAGGAAGAAGCCCCCGCCGCCGCCGAGCCCCAAGAAGCGGAACCCGCCGAGCCCGAGGAAGCGGAGCCGCTGGCCGAGGAGCCGGAGGAAGACGAGCCGCTGCCGGCGCTCGGCGAGCAGGAGCTCGACGACATGGACCAACCCGCCCTGGAGGCAGCCTGCTTCCAGGGCAGCACCGCCGCCTGCGACCGACTCGGCCACTGAGCCGTGCCGGATCCGGCGAACCGTGATGGATCGCATGCATCGGGTGCTTGCGCCCTCGCAGCCCGCGTGCCAGGGTGCGCGTCCTTCGATGACTGAGACCAGCAAGAACAACGAGCTCGGCGAGGCGATCACCTGCAAGCCCGTCGAGGTTCAGGTCGGTGACCGCGGACTCGAGCGAGCCGTCAAGCACCTCAAGCGGAAGATGGCCTCCGAGGGCATCCTTCGCGAGCTGAAGCGCCGCCGGCACTACATGAAGCCGTCCGTTCGGAAGCGTAAGAAGGAGGCGGAGGCCGCGCGCCGCCGTCGCAAGCGCGTCCGCATGGAGCGCTGAGCGCTCTCCATCGATGACGACACTGGCCCGCGCTTCCTCAGAGGCGCGGGCCGATCGCGTTTGAGCCCACGCCTCCGACCGACCACCGATGTTCCGCCTGCTCCTCCTGATCGTGCTCCTCGCTGCCTGCGGCGATGACGAGCCCCGGCCCGAGCCGACGCCGATCGGGCCCCCGGCCGGTTCGACCGACCTCGAGTGGGGTGAGCAGCTCTTCCAGAGTCAGGGCTGCTTCGCCTGCCACCGCATCGATGGTGGACCCAGTGTCGGTCCGGCGCTGAATGGCGTGGCCGGTGAGAGCCGCACCCTCCCCGACGGACGCACCGTGGTGGTCGATGCCGACTACCTGCGCGAAGCGCTCACCGAGCCCGAGGCCGTGCGCGTCCCAGGTTACGAAGGCACCGTCATGCCGACCTACGAGCTGGCGCCCGCCCAGTTGGACGCCCTGATCGGCTATCTGCAGTCACTCTCGGTGATGGCGCGCTGACCCGCAACGTCTTGCTCTCACGCGCATACGCCCCCTCGATGACGCCCTTGTCCGAGCGACCCACCGTCGACGTGGTCATCCCGGCCCTCGACGAAGAAGAGGCGCTCGGAGCGGTGATCGCCGCCATCCCCGACACCGCTCGCCGGGTGATCGTCGCGGACAACGGGTCGACCGATCGCACCGCCGAGGTCGCCGCGAACGCCGGCGCCGAGGTGATCCGCGAACCAGAGCGGGGCTACGGCGCGGCCTGTCTCGCGGCGCTCGCGCACCTCGCGGCCGATCCGCCGGACGTGGTGGTCTTTCTCGACGGCGACGGGAGCGACGATCCCTCCGAGCTCGACCTCCTGCTCGACCCGCTGCGCTCCGGGGCGGCGCTCGTGATCGGCTCGCGGACGCGCGGGGACTCCGAGCGCGGCAGCCTCACCGCCCCCCAGCGGGTCGGCAACGCGCTGGCGTGCCGGTGGATTCACTGGGTCTATGGCGAACGCTTCAGCGATCTCGGCCCCTTCCGAGCGATCCGATGGGAAGCCCTCGAGGCCCTGCAGATGCGCGACCGCAACTGGGGCTGGACCGTCGAGATGCAGCTCGCGGCCGCTCGGCGGGGCATCCCCTGCGCCGAGGTCGCGGTCCGCTATCGGAACCGGCGCGGCGGTCGCTCCAAGGTGAGCGGCACCATTCGCGGGAGCGTCTCCGCGGGTGCGAAGATCCTCTGGCTCCTGACCCGCGAGACCCTCCGACCTCGGACGGCATCGTGAGGGCGGCGATCGGCGTCTTCGCTCGAGCTCCGATCCCGGGCGAGACCAAGACTCGGCTGATCCCTGCGCTCGGTGCCGAAGGCGCGGCTCGCCTCCACACCGCCTTTCTCCGCGACGTCCTGACCCGAGCCAGCCGACTGGCGCCGGTGACGCTCTTCGTGGCCGGGCCGCTCGATCACCCGACCTTCGAGTCGGTCCTCGGCGACCCCGAGCTGGCGACCGTCGCGCTCGAACCGCAAGCCGGCGACGACCTCGGCGAGCGGATGGCCCACGCGCTCGCCCACCTTCGCGCCCATGCCGACGCGGCCTACCTCATCGGCAGCGACGTACCGACGCTCCCGGAGCGACTGCTCCGCCGGGTCACCGAGAGCGGAGCCGACCGGGTCCTGACTCCGACGGCAGATGGTGGCTACGCCCTGGTCGGCGGCCGGGCGCCGTGGTCCTTCGATGGGATCCGGTGGTCCACCGCGACCACGCTGGCCGAGACGATCGCGCGCAACGCGGACGTGACGCTGACCGAGCCCTGGTACGACGTCGACCGCCCCGCGGACCTGGATCTGCTGCGTCTGCACCTCACGCTCGACCCCAGCGCGGCCCCGGCGACCGCCGCCGTCCTCGCGGCGATGGTTGCCTGATCCGGCGGCCAAGACGTACAACCGGATCCATGGCCGAAAAGCTCGCCCAGCTGGTCCAGCAACACACGCCCGGCTCCGTGCTCTTTCGCGACGGAGACGCGGGGGACAAGATGTACGTGATCCAGACGGGCCGCGTCCGGATCTTCACCGAGGTGAAGGGTCAGGAGAAGCAGCTCGCGATCCTCGGCCCCGGCGACTTCTTCGGGGAGATGGCCATCCTCAATGGCAAGCCGCGCACCGCGAGCGCCGAGGTCATCGAGGACGCGAAGATGCTCGTCATCGACGCCCAGACCTTCGGGTCGATGATCATGAACAACCTCGAGATCGCGGTCCGGCTGATCAAGCGCCTGGCCCGCCGCCTCGACAGCGCGAACACCCTCATCGACATCCTGATGCACCGGGACCCGAAGGCCCGAGTGATCCTCGGGCTCGCCCACGAGGCCGAGTACAACGGTGAGCAGGCGGGCGACGGATCGATCCTGGTGCCGCTCGACACCGCCGGCCTCGCCACTCAGATCGGCCTCTCCGAGGGCGAGGTCGACGCCGTGATGCAGCGCCTCGGTCGCCTCAAGATCGTCGAGCAGACGCCCGAGGGCTTCATGCGCATCCCCGACACGATGCGCCTCCACGAGTTCCTCGAGTTCCTGCAGATGCGGGAGAAGTTCGGGGACTGACTTCTCTCCTCCCCGTTCGGGCTTCGGTCCGAGGCGGTGCAGCTTTGCCTCGCACAGAGTCACGGAGCCGCAGAGTTCACGGAGGAAACACGAGTGAATGGGATGGGCGAGTCCAACCGGGCCGCTGACTACGAAGCGCACGGCCGGACGCAGGCCTGACGCCAAACCCGATCCTCCCTCCTCTGTGCCCTCCGTGGCTCCGTGACTCTGTGCGAGGCAAGAGCTGAACCACCACAGGCCTTAGTCGGCCTTCTTGTCCTTGCTGCGCTTCTTGAGCAGCCAGGCGAGGGGGATGGACCCGAAGTAGAGCCCGATGAGCGGGAAGAGCATCACGATCATCGAGCCCACGTCCTGAGGCGTCAGGACCGCCGAGAGGATCGCGGCGATGATCACCCACCAGCGCCCGAACTGGACGAGCTGCTTCGGCGTGACGATGCCCGCCGTCGAGAGCATCACGACCACCACCGGCACCTCGAAGACGACGCCGAACGCGAGCAGGAGGCGCGTCGAGAAGCCGAGGTACTCCCCGAGCATGATCGTCGGGGTCATCGTGATCGACTGCTCCGGTAGGAGCCCGGCGAACCCGAGCAGGGTCTCGAAGCCCATCGGGAAGACGATCGAGTAGCCGAAGATGGCGCCGCCCGCGAAGCAGAGCGTCGAGAAGAAGACGAAGGGGATCGCCATCAGCTTCTCGCGCTTGTAGAGCCCGGGCGAGATGAACGCCCATAGCTGGTAGAAGAGCCATGGCGCGGAGCCGACCAGGCCACAGACGATCGCGATCTTCAGGTAGCCGATGAAGGGCTCGACCGGGTTCGCGAAGTGGATCTCCGGCTCCCCGAGCCCGAGCTTGTCGTAGGCGTGGACCAGCGGCGCGAGGAACCACTCGAGCAGCGTCTCCTTGTACGCCCAGGCGACCACCACTCCGGGGATGATCCCGATCACCCCGCGGACGAGCCGCATCCGCAGCTCGCCGAGGTGCTCGAAGAAGCCCATCTCGACGTCGTCCTCCGGACCGGGGACGGCGCTCTCGAGCTCGTCGTCGTCGCTCATGAGGCGACCTCGTCCTCGTCCGCGTCCTCGGCCTTTCGCTCCGCCTCGGCTTCGAGCCGGTGCCGGGCCAACGCCACGTCCACGCCCGCGGTCGGCGACTCGCTCTTGCGCATCTCCGCGGTGAGCTTCTGATTGCGCTGCGGCGCGACCGGTCGGCGGATCTCCCGCTCGAGCTCCCGGACCCCCAGCGGGTCCTCCCGCATCAGATCATCCAGGCCGGACTGCTTGCGCAGGTCCGTCGACGCCTTCCGCAGGTCGCGCATCCCCTTGCCCACGGCCTTCATCAGCTGAGGCATGCGCTTGGGCCCCACGGCGATGAGCACCACCAGGGCGATGAGGATCAGCTCTCCGGATCCGATGCCGAACATGCGTCAGGGAGCTTGACCCCTATCGGGTGCGACTGCCACGCGACCCATCGGGATCGTGGGGGGCTACTCCGCCGCCCTCTTCAGGCGGTCGGCGGCCTGGGTCATCTGGCGCACCCGGCCCTCGGACTCACGAGTGAGCTCCTGGATGCGACGCGCGGCGGCGAGGGTCTGCTCGGAGCCACGCGCCTGAGCCCGGTGCGACTGGTGGAGGTGGTTGACCATGTTGGAGATGTCCTCGATGGCCTGCGAGATCTGACGGCCACCGCGGGCCTGCTCCTGACTCGAGCGCTCCACGTGCTGGGTGATGAGGCGCATCTTCTCGGCGCTCTTCATGATCAGCTCCGAGCCGCGGGCCTGCTCGGCGGTGGCGGCGGCGATCTGCTGCACCGTCTCGGCGATGCGGCCGATGGCGTCCGTGACCTGCTTGGAGCCCTTCGCCTGCTCGACCGTCGCGCGAGCGATGGCGCGGACCATGCTGGTCGACTTCTGGGAGGACTCGAGGATCTTCTTGAGCGCCCGCTCGGCCTCGGCGCTCACCAGCACGCCGCTGTCGACCGTACTCGCGCCGCGCTCCACGGCCTGGATGGCGTTCTTCGACTCCGCCTGAATGGTCTTGATGAGCTCGGCGATCTCCTTGGTGGAGGCGCCGGCGCGCTCGGCGAGGTCCTTGATCTCGTCGGCGACGACGGCGAAGCCCTTGCCGTGCTCGCCCGCCTGCGCGGCGATGATGGCGGCGTTGAGCGCGAGGAGATTGGTCTGCTCGGCCACGTCGTCGATGACGTTGAGAATGTCGCCGATGGCCTCGATGCGGCTGCCGAGGTTCGAGATGACGCTCACGGCCTCGCTCGAGGTCTCCTTGATGCGGTTGATCTCGTTGATGATGCGGAGGATCGACTCGGCGCCCTTCTCGGCGTCGCTCGCGACCTCCTCGGAGAGGCGCGCGGTCTCGTTGGCGTTCGACTGAACCTGGTCGATGGAGACGTCCATCTGGTTCATCGACGAGGAGGTCTCCTCGGCCGTGAGCGAGAGGGCGTCGACGTTTCGCGCGACCTCCTTGATGGAGTAGGCCATCTCCTCGATCGACGAGACCGTCTCGCGCACCGAGGCGCCGAGGTTCGACATGTTCTCGGCGACCTCGTCGTTGGTCGCGGTCATCTCGAGGATCGAGCTGGAGCTCTCCTCGGCGCTCGAAGCCAGCGCCTCGACGTTCGACGCCAGGTCCTGCAGCGCCGACGCGATCTGAGTCATCGACGTCGTGGTCTGCTCGACCGCGGCCATCTGCTCGCCGAGATCCCCCGAGAGCTGGTCGACGTTGTCGCGGATGATCTGCTCGGCATCGAGCATCTCGCGGCGGGCGGCGCTCAGGCTTCCTTCGGCGTCCGACGAGATCTTCTCGGCCGAGCGCAGCTCGTCGCGCACGGCGTCGAGCTTCGAGCCGAGCTCCTCGGCGGTGGCGAGCTTCGACTTGGTCCTCTCGAGCTCGCTGCGGAGATCGGCGGCCGCTTCCGCCTTGGCGCGCGCGGCGTCGAGCTCCTTGGTGAGCTCCGCCAGGCGACCCTCGTCCGGCTGTACCTCCTGCGCGGGCACCGCGCCGCCCATGCCGGCGGCGATGATCAGACCACCGACCAAGCCGATCGCGCCCGCCAGGGCGACGAGACCCATGCTCGCTGCCGGACCGAACGCGGCAACCAGTCCGATGCCAGCGATCGCGACCAGGAGTCCAGGGAAGAAGAAGGTGCTCTTGAGAATGCGGTCGGCCATGCGGAATCGCCGGAAGACCCAGCGTCGCAAGAGGGTAGGCCGGCGCAGCCTTTGGGATCAAGGAACGTGGGAAGCGCTCCTCACTCCTCTGCCAGCCGTGAGAGCAGTCCCTCGGCCGCCCCCAAACCGGGAGCCAGAGCCAGCGCCCGCTCGGCATGTGCTCGGGCGGCGGCTCGGTCCTCTTCGGCGAGGGCCAGGTGCGCGGCGACCAGCCAGGCCGCCGGCGCGTCGGGCTGCTCCCGCTGGAGCCGCGAGAGCCGCTGGTGGGCCGAGCGCAGCCGCCCGGTCGCCACGTCGAGGGCCGCGAGCCGGAGCCGCGCGTCCCACCCCACGAGTGGGTCGCTCGCGGCCGTCTCGAAATCGACACGCGCCTCGGCCACCTCACCGGCCTCCGCCTGCAGGATCCCCCGCACCGTCCGAGCGATCGGCTCCTGGTCCTTCGAGGCGAGCACCCGATCGGCCCGCGCCCGAGCCGCCTCCGGGCGCCCCAGCCGGAGCTCCGCGTAGGCCAGCATGCCGTTCGCCCGCGCCCACTCCGGGCTCCCCGGTCGGTCCACGAGCTGCACCAGCCGCATCAGGTGCGCCCGGGCCTGGGCGAAGTCCTGCCGCATCATCCACACGTCCGCGAGGTTCCGCCGCGCACCGACGTGGCCCGGGTCGATGGCCAGGGCCTCCTCGAAGGCGCGGGTCGCGTCGTCCACGCGGCCCATCCGAAGCAAGACGACGCCGAGGTTGGCCCACGCCTCGTCGAAGTCCGGGTCGATCCGGATGGCCGCGCGGAAGCAGTGCTCCGCCTCGGCCAGGTCCTCCCGCTCGAGCATCACGAGGCCCAGGTTCGCGTGGGGCTCGGCGAAGCCGGGATGGAACTCGAGGGCCAGTCGAAAGCGGGCCTCGGCGTCGTCGAGGCGGCCGGCCTCGAGCCGCTCGGCGCCGAGCCGGTTGTGCTCGATCGCCTGGGGCGGGAGCGCGCCCGCGGATGCGCAGCCGAGGGCGGGAAGGGCGAGGGCGAGAAAAAGGCGGAGCTTCGGCATGACGGGCCCTCTTCGAACGTTTGGGCCTCGAGTTGCGTCGGCCCTGGTCGCGAGCCGGCTTTCGGGCAACGATTGGGCGAGGGCGAACGACGATGACGGGCACGGTCGGCAAGCGAACGGGGGCAGCACTCGCCGTGCTGGTCGCGCTCGCCTCGACGTCGACCGTCCATGCTCAGCGACAGGAGCGCCGCACGACCCAGCTTGGCCTCGACGATCGCGTGCCGGACCCGGAGCCCGAGCCCGAGCCGACCGAGCCGGAGCCGCAGGAGCGAGACCCGCGCCCGGAGCCCGAGCTGATGCCGCTGCGCACCCTCGCCGAGAGCGCCGGATGGACCTTCCCGGAGGAGCCGGAGCCCTCGGACCCGGAGCGGCGCATCGAGGCTCGCGAGGACCAGTGGCTCCGTGACCAGCTCGGCCAGGACCGGCAGGAAGCCGGCAACGCGGACCGCTGGTATCACGAGATGGGTCGCCGCATGCGGCAGAAGCTCGTGGTCGACGCACGCGAGTCGCTGCGCGAGCGGCGGCGCGGCATGACCCCGCTCCAGCGCATCGCCGACGAGCTCAACCGTTACGCGCATGGTCCCGAGGGCGTCACCGACCGGAACCCGAACATGCCGCCGGTCGAGGGCGACGTCCCCCAGATGGGCGGCGCCGAAGGCTACGAGCGCGCGCAACGGCGCTACATCGTCCAGCGCCGGCTCACGAACGCGCCGGTCCGCTGGGATCGGGTGGACGTTCGCCTGGTCCACGCACCGGACGGCGATCTGCTCGCGTCGTGGATCACCCAATCCTCGGGCAACGACTACCTGGACCAGGCGGTGCTGCAGGCCGTTCGAGAGGGCGCCGCCGATCTGCGACCGCCGCCGCAAGCCGTGGTCGGCCGGCGGCTGAACATCGTCAGCGAGTGGCGCTTCGAGATCGGCGACGTCGCCACCTTCCTCACCGAAGCGGGCTGCGTGATGAAGCCCGAAGGTGGCGTCGACTGCGCCGCGCTCGGCCGCGGCATCGTCCGCACGCGCGTCACGCTGCTGAAGATCGTCGACGCGCAGCATCCCGATGCGCAGAACACCAGCGGGCTCACTCCGGCGGACCGACGCACGCGTCGGGGTCCCGAGCCGCGGATCAGCCCTTCGCGATCTTCTCGACGCGCGCGACCACCTCGGGCGCGCCGAGACGATTCGCCATCGCGCTGAGGTTCTCGGCGGGGCCGGTCCATCGGATGTCGTCGAGCGACTCCTTCGGCGGCACGTCGGTGCGTAGCGTGGCGAGCGTCTTGTAGAGCGCGGCGTCCCCGCGCTGGGCCTCGAGGTTGGCGGCGAGGGTCTTCGCGCCGCGGACCTTGATCGCCCAGTCGTCGGCGTCCGCGGGGATGGCTTCGAGGTGCTCGTAGTGGGTGAGGACCTGGGCGGTCGACTTCGCGCCCCAGCGCGGGATGCCCGGGATGCCGTCGGCGTCGTCGCCGACGAGGGCGAGGTAGTCGGGGATCGACTGCGGCTGGACGCCGACCTTCTCGACGACGGCGGCGCGGTCCATGACCAGGTCACGGCGGCGGTCCCAGAGCACGACGTTTCCGTCGTCGACGCACTGGTAGAGATCCTTGTCCGGGCTGCAGAGGACGACCTGCTCGACCTGATCGCGGTACGCGACCGCGCCACAGGCGAGCGCGTCGTCGGCCTCGAGATCGATCATCGACCAGACCGTGACGCCCATGGCCGCGGTCGCCTCCTCGATGATCGGGAACTGGTTCCAGAGCGCGGGCTCGATGCCGGCGCCGGTCTTGTAGCCACCGAAGAGCTCGTTGCGGAACGACTCGATCACCGTGTCGAACGCGACGGCGACGTGGGTGACGTCGTCCTGGCCGAGGAGCATGGCGAGCGAGCGCATCCACGCGCGGGTCGCGCCGATCTCGACGCCTGCGTCGTCGGTGGAGCTCGGCGCTCCGAAGAACATGCGGAAGAGCTCGTAGGTCCCGTCGATCAAGTGCACGCGCATGGGCGCGAGCATAGGGGTTGGGTGGGACGCGCGTCAGTCAGCGTCTCGACCCTGGCCTCGAAGGGTGAGGGTCAGGGCGAGGGTGAGGGTGAGGGACCGCCGCTTCGCGACTCAGGCGGCGAGGGCTTGGGCGACCGCCTTGGGGGCGTCGACGGGGAGGTTCAGCTCACGGCGCAGGTCGGCGAGGGGGCGCTCGAAGTTGGCGCGGAAGTCGAGGCCGAAGAGCGGGCCGGTCTTCTTGCCGAGCTGGTAGCCGTGGCTGATCGCCGCCATGCGCGAATCGAGGTCGTCCATCGCCATCAGGAACGTGTTGAGGAGGCCGATGGAGAGGATGAGCACGGGGAGCGGGCCCTTCACCTGGGCGCAGTAGAACGCCTGCAGGCCGAGCTCGCCGGGGAGGTCGGTGTCGAAGCCGGTCACGACGTGCCAGAGGTCGTGGGTCTCGCGCAGGTGATTGCGGATCCAGTCCATGTCGCGCTCGTCGCCGTTCTCGACGAGCTTGAGGTCCTCGTGTCGCAGGCCGCGGGCGGCCATGAACTCGTGGTACTCGCGGCCGAGGGTGCCCTCGGGGAGCTCGCCGAGCGCGTCCTGGTCGATGGGACCGAGACGGGGCTTGCGGGAGAACGCCTCACCGAGGACCGGGTCCTCGCGGAACCTCTCGATGGCCTCCTCCAGGCTCGGTGACTTCTCCGAGAGGTCGGCGAGAACGAAGATCTCGTCGAGGCGGTTCGGATCGCGGGTGACGCGGGCGATGGCGCGCAGTCCGCGGAAGACATCGAGGGGGTTGATCATCGGCAGCTCTCCTTGCGTACCGATCATTATGTGAGCTATTGCTCATATTATCCACTCGCGTTCCGAGTGGTGACCCGAGAGCCGCGCTTTGGCCGCAAAAGTCCGCACCACGCCCCGAAAACGGCCCCGTCAGAGTCGCTCGAAGGCGACCGTGGACGCGATCCTGGAGGCCACCGCTCACGTTCTCGTCGAGGACGGCTACGACAAGACCAGCACCAACCGGGTGGCGAAGCGCGCCGGAGTGAGCATCGGCTCGCTCTATCAGTACTTCCCCAACAAGGAGGCGCTGGTCGGCGAGCTGGTCGACCGCTACTCGAACCGGGTCATGGAGCTGATCCTCGCCGCGCTCGGCGAGCACGGTGACGCGCCTCCCTCGGTGACCGCGCCCGTCCTCGTGCAGGCGATGATCGATCTGAAGCGCGAGAACCCGGAGCTCGCGCGGGTGCTGCGTGACCAGATCCCTCGGGTCGGTCGCATGCAGCACTACGAGACCAACCTGGCGACGATCATCGATGCGGTCGCGGCTTACCTCGCCGTGCACCGCGAGACGCTACGGATCGACGACGTCGAGGCTGCGGCCTTCGTGACGGTACAGACGGTCGACGCCGCCACCCACGCGGGCGTCGCCGGCATGCCCGGCACCATGGACGACGCCCGCCTCGCCACCCACGTCACCGACCTCGTGCTCTCCTACCTCGTCGGCTGAGAGCGACGTCGTGCACGTCCTCGCACGTGCACGGATCCCCGACGGGATCCGCACACCTCCGGCCTACTCCCCGATGCGTCGCGGCGGCAGCACCGTCATCGCGTCCGGTCGGGACGCCGGGTAGGCGACCATGCCGAGACCGGAGACCGGGCTCGGCGAGACCCGAACGAAGGGCAGCGCGAAGGTCACCGCCTGCTCCGCGCGGAGCTGGATCAGGTGCACTCGAAGGAAGCCCGGCTCGCGGACCTCGACCGTGCGCACCGCCGGGGCAGCCTGCACCGCCCGAATGAACCCGTCGTCGACCACCGCGCTCGCGGGGAGCTGGATGTCGATCACCGGCGTGCCGACCGCGGCCGTCGAGGTGACCTGCACCTCGTAGCCCGCCGGCACCCCGACCGCACCGAGGCGCCCTTCGAGCGCCACGCCGAGCGGGCGCTCTTCGTTCGCCTGGAACGACCGGCCGTAGAGGATCTCCGCCCGCGCGAAGACCGGGCCCTCTTCCGCTTCGACGACCACGTCGCTGGGCGTCGCCCCCTCGAGGTCGAGCACGCCGACGCCCTGCTCGAGCGTCACCGTGTGGGTCGTACCGTCGACGTCGACCTCCACCGAGCTGGGCGCCTCCGCTCCGAAGACTCCGTAGGCATCGAGCGCCAGCCACCAGAAGAGCGCGGTGCCGCGAGCGCGCGCCGCGAAGCCGGCGTGGTTCGCCGCGCCGCGGGCCATCCGCTCGGCGAGCGCGTCCTCGCCGAGCTGGTGAGCGGCGATCGAGAGCGCGAGCGTGCCCTCGAACGAGTCCTCGCGGTCCTCACCGGCCAGGCCCATCCGCCGAAGCGCGTCGCTCTCCTTCAACCGAGCCACGATCGCGCGGCCGTGGCCGTCGCGCGGATCGGTGAGCAGCAGCGCCGCCGCCGCCCGCGCCTGGAGCGCCGGCTTGTCGGTCCGCTCGTGGAGCGCCCGCCGGAGCACGACGCGCGCGTTGGCGACGAACTGCGAGAGCGGATCGCTCATCGGGCGGGGCATGATGGTGTCTTCCATGGGCCACACCCGGCTCTCCACCGGCGTGATCGCGCTCGTCGCGAGCACCGACACGACCGCGGCCAGGTCGGCGAGCGCTTCATCGCTCAGCTCGCCGTGGAGCGGGAACCCGCCGGCCACCTGCTGGGAGAGCGTGGAGACGAGCTGCCGGGCTTCGGTCCGCTCGTCCTCTGCCTGGAGCGTCGCCGCCAAGCTCACCAGCGACGCCGCCATCGACACCTGCGGCGAGCGACCGGTGCGGCCACCCGAGCGCTCGACGCGCGCGGCCAGATCGGGGTCGAGCCCACGACCGACCATCGCCGCGTGCCAGCCGAGGAGCGCCGCCTCGTCACGGCGCGCCTCCGCCAGATCGGGATCGGCACCCAGGCCACCGCGCCCGAGCAAGACGACCCGGGCGTGCGGGTGCCGAGCCCCGCTGAGGTCACCCATCTCGCCGTGCCAGCGCTCGCGCGCGAGCCCGGAGGCGCTGCGCCGGAGCGGGTGCAGCCCCCGGTCGACCGTGAGCCGACCCCGCGCGATCACCGAGCCCGCGCCCTCGAGCGCCCACTGCGCGCGACCGGGGCTCTCGCCACGGAAGACCACGTCGACCCGCGCACCGGTCTCGGGCGCGATCGTCAGCGACCCAGGCGCCTCGAGCCCGACACCGGTCCCCCGCGGCGCGAGCGGCACCTCGAGCGACTGGTCGGTGGCGTTCACGATCCGGAGCGGCCACGCGAGCGGCTCGCCCATCCGTACCATCTCCGGGCCCACGACCGCGCCGGCGCGGCGCATGAGCTCCGGGGTCACGAACGCGGGCGCGCCCCCGCGGGTGGTCGACTCGAGCAGACGCTCGCGACCGGTTCCATCGACGACCCACGCGAGCACGCCCCAGGTGCGCGGCTCGTCGCCGACCTGGAGGCTCACCTCCCGACCGGTCGCCGCCGCGGAGCCCGCGGGGATCGCCGGACGACGAAGGGCGAGCGGATCGCTCGGGAACTCGAGGACCGGGGGCAGGCTGCCGAGGTCGACCCGAGCGCGCGACTCGTCCGGCGGCTGGATCGCGGGCGCGCCCTGGCCGTGGATCTGTGCGGCCATGTCGAGGGTCGCCCGGCCGAGCTCGACGCCGTTGAGTCGCGCGAGGAGCGCGTCCTCGCCGACCGCTCGGGCGTAGATGGTCCCGGAGCGCAGCACGCGCGCGGTCGGGTCGGTCACGTCGTTGCCGTTCCCCGCGCGTCCGTCCGGGCCGACGCTGATCAGCTCGTGGCCGGCGACCGGCTGCAGCTGCGAGAAGCGCGGCCGATTCGTCGGACGGAGCTCGAAGGGACGACCCCATCCGTCGACCAGGTCGCGCGCCTGAATGGTCCGCCCACCGGCGTGATGACCGACGAGCTGCCGGAGCCAGAGCCCCGGCTCGCCCGGGCGGGCCCAGGGCAGGTCGAGCCCGCGCTGGTTCACGAAGCTGCGGAGCGCGAGCAGCAGCACGAAGAGCCGCTCGCGGGTGATGCGCTCGGCAACCGAGTCGAAGCTGAAGCTCGGATCGATCCGCCGGAGCATGTCCATCGTGAGCGGCTCGCCACCGAGACCGGTCGCGCCCTCACCGCCGAGCTGATGCTCGGGGAGCGAGGCGAGCACGTGATCGTCGAGCACCCGGCGACCGCGCTCGACGTGCGAGACCGCGTCCAGGTTGCCGGGCACCGACGCGGCGATCCGGTCCTCGAGCGCACGGAAGACGAGCGCCAGGCGACCTTCGATGAAACGGTCGCTCGCGCGCCAAGGATCGCGGAGCAGACCGCGGCCGGCGGCGTTGCTCGGTGCGGGCATGGGCACGACGCACGCCCCCCGGCGACCCTCGCACGCGTCGCGATAGACCGAGGGGACCGTGACGTCCCGGGTGGTCAGCTCCGCGAGCACCGCGGAGATCCCGAGGAGCGTCGGCGTCCCCCGCTGGGTCGCGAAGGGGTCCGACGACTGGAGCCGACCCCGAAGGGTCGGGAGCGAATCGATCGGCACGGCGACCATCGCCGCGGTCGCGGCCTCCGAGCCGGAGAGGCTCGCGGAGAGCGTCGCGCCCGGGCCGTTCGCCTGGAGTCGCAGCGGCTCCTCGAGCGCGTTCGCTCCGGCGAGCGGCGCGATCCAAGCGGCCACCGACCCGCCGTAGACCTCGCGGCCGTCGACGATCGGTCGCGCGCGAACCTCGATGAGGCCCCGCGCTTCGGGCGGAATCGGGAGCTGCACCACGTCCTGGCCCGGCTCGGCGACGACGCTCGACATGATCGCGCCGTCGGCCCGGACCACCACGGGCAGCCGCCGTGCGCGCGGCGCCCGAGTGATGCGGACCTCGACCGGATCGCCGGGCGCGACCAGCGGAGCGATCGAGACCCGCGCGGCGCCGTCGACCTCGACCGGCACGCAGAAGGGCTTCTCCTTGCCGTCGACCACCACCGTCAGCGACGCGCTCGACGCGCCGCCGCAGCGATCGTCCGCGGCGCCGGTCAGCGGCACCTCGAAGGCGGCCACGCCGGCGGCGTCGGTCGCGCCCTGGTGATCGCCGATCCGCGGACCGCGGATCGTCACGCCGACGTCCTCGGCGGAGCGACCGTCGATGTTCGCGACGCGAACGAAGATCCGGCCCCCGAGCTCCGGGGTGAGGGCACCGCCCTCGACCGAGAGCGCGCTGCCGTAGCGCTCCCGCGCCACGCGCACGAGCGCGGTGCCGATGCCGCCACCGTGCGCGGCGTGACCGGCGGCGACGGTGATGTTGGTGTCACGGAAGGGCTGGTTCAGCCGCGGCGCTTCCCAGACCAGGCGGGCACGGCCACGCTCGTCGGTGAGCACCTCGTCGGGGAGCTGCTGCATCCCCTCCGCCGCGACCGGCATCCGGTTGCCGAGCCGGACACGCGCCTCGGGCACGGGCATCCCGTCGGCGCGGCGAACGACGATGTCGACGGGCACGTCGGCCTCCGGGGAGACCACCCGACTGCTCGGCGCGATCTGCACGAGGAGGTCGCGCGCGCCGGGCGTTCGCAGCCCACTCTGGTCCTGATCGGAGACGCGCTCCGCGGCGCGCCCGTGAAACGCGCGGACCAAGACGTTGCCGACCAGATCCGCCGGCGGATCGACCCGGCCCACGAAGAGCCCGTGCGGATCGGTGGTCACCGCCACGGGCGCGCCGACCACGCCGCGGGTGTCGGAGAAGATCAGCTCGATCGGCGCCTCCGCGATGCCCTGACCCGCGTGGTCGGTCAGCCGACCGAGCGCGACCACCGGTTCACCAGCGGCCGGCGGCGCGAGGAAGACACGCAGCCCTCGGTTGATCCGGGTGCGAACGGTCAGCTCGAAGCGACGCTGCACCTCGGCCTTCGAGAAGAGCGAGATCGTGACGCCGACGGCGGGCGGGGCGTCGTCGGGCATCGTGAGCCGAACGATCGCGCGACCGCGATCGTCCGCCTCGACCTCGGCCACCGGCTCACCCGGCTGCACCGCGGAGGTCACGACGATCTTCGCGCCGGCAGAGGGCCGAAGCCGGTCGACGCCGAGCACGTCGTAGGCCGAGAGCAGCCAGGTGGTGCTGCTGCCGCGCGCGACCATCAGCGAGCCATCGAGGCCCAGCTCCATGCCCTGGACGTCGCCGCCGGTGATGCGCCGACGGGTGGTCTGGGCGGAGCTCTCGGGAGCGAGAGGAAGAACGCTCGCGAAGACGAGCGCGACGAGGAGAGTCGAACGGGTCACGCCGCCACCTCCGATCGGAAGGAGAGCGCAGCGACGGGCGCGAGCCGACGCAGGAGCGGGATGGGTTCGGGGTCCGGCGGACTCGGGTCCGGCGGGAGCTCCGCTTCTGGCGCGTCGGGCTCCGGTCCCTCGTCCGGCAGCTCGAGCGCCCGGCTCGGCACCACGGTCGCGGGCTGGATCGCGTCGGCGACCTCCGACTCGTCGATCACGGTGACGCCGAGACCGCGAAGGGTCCCGCCGACCGACCAGCGAAGCGGCAGCGGCAGGCGCACCTGCCGGCCGGGCGCCAGCGAGGGCAGCTCGATGCGGAGCGTTCGCCCCTCCATCGTCGGCTGCGCGCCGACCGCCTCGAGCGCCTCCCGGGTGGGCTGGTCGAGCTCGGCACCGGACGGCAGATCGACGTAGGCGACCGGCATGCGCACGAGGCGCGGCTGCCGACCGCGCACGTTCAGGCGGAGCGCCGCCCGCACGTCGCGCGCGCCGACCTCGCCCTCGATGCTCGCCTCGAAGCGCGCCTCGCGCTCCGGTGCGGCATCCCACGGGCGGGCGTAGCGGAGCTCGATGAGCAGGAGCGAGACCCCCTCGGAGCGAACGGAGAGCGTGTGCTCGCCGGCACCGGGCGTCGGGAAGCTCGCGCTGCGGACCGGCGGGTCGCCGCTGAGATCGATCGACGTCCCGTCGAGGCTCACCGCGATCGTCCCCGTCGCGTCGCCACCGAGCCGACCCGCGGCCACCGCGGCGATCGATGCCTCGGCCTGAGCGGGGAGCGGCAGGTCGAGCAGGTTCCGCACGTAGCGGAGCGCGCGCTCTCGTTCGCCGAGCGCGCCGTACGCGAGGGCGACGTCCGCGGTCGGGCGGAAGCGACCCTCCGGTGTGCCGCGGCCCTGGCTGCGCTCGACGAAGCTCTGGTCGTCGTAGCGGACCTCTTCGCGCGCGAGGCGACGAAGGAGCTCGCGGGCCTGGCCCTGAGCTTCGCTGCCTTCGGTGAGCGCGAGCGCGGACGCGGCAGACGCCATCACGCCGACGTCGTCCATCCGAACCGTGCTCGCGAGCTGCTCGACCAGCCGGTCCACCAGCTCCTGGCGAATCTCCCGCAGCCCCGGTCGCCCGTGGGTCCCGGCCAGCGCGCGGAGCACGTCGGCCGCCATCATCAGCGGCCCCTCGGACTCGCCGGTCGGGGTGCGCTCGGAGAGCACACGAAGCGCCCGCTCGAGCACCACGTCCTCGGTGGCGTCGTCGTTCCACACCACGGCCAGCGCGAGCGCGCCGTGCACCGGCGGGAACGCGATGCGCAGCTCGGGGCGCGGATCCTCCGCGCGGAGCATGCGCCGCGCCATCGCCAACGTCGGCTCCGGCACGCGCTCACGGAGCACGGCCTGTGCCCAGCCACCCTCGAGGCCCTTCTCGTCGAGCGCACCGAACACGCCCGAGCCACGCACCACGCGGAGCTGACCGGCACCACGCGGCGTCGCGTCCGACGGGATGTCGATCACCACATCACCGGCGCCCTCGACCACGCTGCGGATCGTCCGGCGCACGACGCGGGCGTCCTCCCAGACCTTCAGCGGTCGGCGAACGGCGTCGAGCGGCTGGCCGCCCGTGGTGGCCGCGCGGACCACGACGTGGCCCTCGCCCACCTGCGGCACGCGCACGGCCACGACGACCTCCTGCCCGCGACGGGCGGGCACCGAGAAGGGCTCGATCGGATCGGCGGCGATGGTCACACCCTCGCTCTCGATCTCGACCCGCACCTCGAGGGGCTCGCCCGTGCGGTTGTCGACGCGAACGGGCAACCGCACCACGTCGCCGACGGTGGCGAAGGGCGGCACCGGGGCGTCGACCGTCGCCCGCTGGTCCACGCGCACCTGAGTGCGCGCCGTGGTGGTCCAACCGCTCGCGGTCCAGGCGATCGCCTCGACGCGGTAGGTGGTCAGCGCATCGGCCAGCTCGAAGGAGAGCGTGGAGCTCGTCCCCTCGAGGCGCTGGCCGGGCTGCACGTGGAGCGTCGCCGGGAAGCGCTCGCGGATCCGCATGCTCATCGCCGAGAGCGGCGACGGAGGCGGCGCCGGCGCGTTCGCCTGCATGTTCCGGTCGTAGCGTGCGTCCTCGTCGGCCATCTCCTCGGCCTCCGCCATCGGCTCGGCCTCCATGTCGAGGCCGGCGAGGGCGTCGTCCGACGGGGCCGCGCGGCTCGCCGACGCGCGGGCGCGAAGGCGCCCCGCCCCGCGGCCGTAGCCTGAGCCCGAGCCACCGCCGCCCGCCATCGCGAAGCCGTCCATCTCACCCGCCTGATCGCCGAGCGCACCAAGCACGGTCTGCTCGCTCACCGCGCCGCTCACGGGACCGCGGGTGCGCTCCTGCGCCGCTTCGAGGCTCATCGCGTTGTACGCCTGCGCCATCTGCACGAGCGTGGCCGGACCGGGAGCGAGCGCGCTCAGCCGATGCATGAGCGAGTCCTCGCCCGACACCACCGCGTAGGGCGTGCCCTCGGTCAGGATGCGCGCGAAGGGGTCCTTGATGTCGTCACCGGTGCCGGCGCGACCGTCCGGGCCGGGCGACGAGAGCTCCCACTCGGCCGCCTGCGCGCTGAACACCAGCGCCGGCCGCGTCGTGCGGCGGAAGGTGAAGGGGTTGCCCCAGGGATCGATCAGCGCCTCACGCGGGAGCGTGCCCAGCTCCACCAGCCGCGAGAGCCAACGCTCCGGCGGCTGGCCGGCGACCGCGCGCGCGGCGTTCTGGTCGTCCGGGTTGCTCAAGCGACGGAGCGCCACGAGCAGGCGCACCAGCTGAGTGCGCGCGATGCGCTCCCCCACGGTGTCGAAGGAGAAGCCGGAGTCGGCGCTCTTCAGCATCGCCACGGTCATCGCCTCGCCACCGAGGTTGTGCGCGCCGAGGTGCGCGATCGTCGGCGCGTCGTCGCGGAAGGCCCAGCGGTTGCCGCGCTTGGTGAGCAGCTTTTCGAGCTCCTCCCGGTTGCCGACGCGCTGCTGCACGGTGTGCTCGAGGCGCAGCATCGCGTGCGCCGCGCCGCGCCGGATGAGCTCGGCACGCGTGCGCAACGGATCGCGAAGGACCTCCGGGCGCCCACGGGTCGGGCCCTCGGTCGGCAGACCCCAGGGCGGCGTCACGAGCGGCTGCGGGCGATGGGTGCCGAAGTCGCGCTCCACCAGCGCCGCCAGTGACGCGCGCACGAGGACCGCGTCGCCCTCGGTCGGCGCGACGAGCGCGCGGTCGAGCGACGCGCCGAGCCACTCGAGGCTCCACGGGCTCTCGCCGCCGTGCGCCGCAAGGTCCCGCGCGACGAACGCGATCCAGGCCTGCGGCGAGGGCTGACTCGTAGTCGCGGTGATCGCCGCCTCGTCGCGGACCATGTACGGGTTCTGGTTCGGCTGGAGCGCCAACGAGAACGCGTCGGGCGGCCGAACGACCACCGCGGCCGAGCCGCCCACGCCGTGCGCCACCAGCCCGCGCTCGTCGAGCGGGGCGGTCTGGTCCACGGAGGTGATCGGCCGCGCGCGCAGCTCGACCACGCCACCCACGCTGTTGGGGAGCGTCAGCGATCCGCGGGCGCCGCGAGCGCGGGTCGACGCCAGCAGCCGATCGCCGAGCAGGGCCTCGACGATGACGTCACCGCGGGCACCCGCCGGCCGCTCGATCGAGAAGGCCACCTCGCCACCGGGTGACGCGAAGGGCTCGGTCGGTCGCACCAGCAAGGTCGCCTCGCCCGCGACCGGCACGCAGACCTCGCTGAACGCGGGCGGGTTGGTCTGGACGGTGACCTCGATCTGCACCGCCTCCTTGCCCGCGCAGGGCGAGGGTGCGGCGACCTGACCGTAGTCGCCGGGCTCGACGGTCAGCGGCACGGCGACGAGACCGTGGGCATCCGTGGTCGCGCGAACGGTGCCGCGCACGCCAGGCCCTTCGATGCTCAACACCGTCCCCTCGGGCGGCGGCTCGCCGCGCGCGTCGGTGACGGAGAGGAAGGCCTCGGTGCCCACGCGCGGTACCAGCCCGCCGGCCTCGGCGGTCGCGAGCACGCGCCAGGTGACCCGCGAGAGCATGAAGGGGGCCGCGGTGTGGAGCGCCCCGTGCGCCGGGTGCTCGACGCGGACGCCGATCGCGCGCTCCTCGAGATCGCCCGCGAGGTAGGCCGGCGCCGAGAAGTCGAGCGCCGCCTTGCCGTCGTCGCCGGTCTGGAGCTGCTGGGTCTCGATGCCGGTGCCGGTGACCACCACGGATGCACCCGCGACCGGCGTGCCCGAGGGCGTGGTCACGGAGACGGAGCCGCGGATCTTACCGCCGGGCGCGACGATCGGATCGGCGAGGTCCACGTCCACGAAGAGGCGCTCGACGGTCCGCCGCGCGACCTGGAAGGTGAGGACCTGCTGGGCGCCCGCGACGGAGTCGTCGACGCGGACCAGGGCACGGTAGTGCCCTTCGACGGCACCTTCTTCGAGCGGGACCTCCACCGCCGCGACGCCGCCGGCGTTGGTGCCGATGCGTCGATCGAGGACCTCGTTGCCGCGGGCGTCGGTCACGGTGACGTGGACGGAGCGGTCGTCGACCGGAGCCCCATCGCGCTGACGCCGCAGCCGCAGCCACAGGTGCGCGGTCTCGCCCGGCTCGTAACGCCGACGGTCGGAGAGCACGTCGAAGACGAGCGGCGAGCGCAGCTGGATGCCTTGGTAGAACTCCCGCTTGGTCTGCCCTTGCGTGATCGTGACGCGCATTCGCGGCCGAACGAGCGGGCGGCTCGGCATCTCCATGTCGAGGGCGAAGGTGCCGTCGTTCTCCGCGCGGACGCTGCGCTCGGTGACCACCTGCTCGACGCGGTCCGGTCGATCGAGGAGCTCGAGCGTCACTTCGGCGCCGCCAGCACCGCGCAGCCCGGCGAGCCCGCGGACCTCGTAGGCCGTGCCCGCCAGGTGGTAGCTCTCGCCGTAGTAGGCGAAGGGGTTCCCGACGAGGGTCAGCTCGTAGCCGTCGCCCTGGGCGGCGGCAGGGAGCGTGAAAGAGAGAGTGAGGGCGAAGGCGAGAAGAGAGGTGGTGCGCATGTGGGTGCCAGTGGGACGGGTTGGACCACGCTGCGCGCGCGTCCTTGGCTCCCCGTCCGGCGCGGAGCATAGATCAGCTCCCCTGGATCACTTCAGTGGCGATCCGCACCCATTCCGTGACCGGCGGCCCCGATTCTCTCAGGGGGTGGGCTCGACCGCCGTGATCAGATTCGGCAGGGCCTTCGAGATCTTCGAGCGGGGCGCCACGACCCGGGGCACGTCTTCGAGGTCCATCGCGTGCAGATCGACGTGGTCGACGAGGGCGGAGAAGGCCAGATACGCGCTGATGGCGTGCGGGTTCTTCGCCCAATCGGGGACGTACTTCGGTTCCGCGATGTCCCCATTTTCGAACGATTCTTCGAGGTTGAGAACGTCGCCGAGGGTGACCCGACCGACGAAGAGGCGCGGGATCACCTCGGGCATGCGCTCGGCGATCGCCTTCCGGAGGAAGGTGTGCACCGCGAAGAGGCCCTTCAGGTAGACGACGTCCTTCGTGAAGACGTGGCGGCCCCTCGGGTCGCCACCGCGGTAGACGCGCATCGCGGTGAAGACCGCCTCGCGCGGCGCCTCGCCCCAGCTCACGAGCTGGTCGATGAGCTCGTAGATGTCGGCGCCCTCTTCGGCCGCGTGGATCGCCTTGATTCGCATGGCGATCCGGCGGAGGCGAGCCAGATCGATGGCGCCGGTCACCAGCTCGGCGAAGGTCGCGATGCCCTCCTGGGTGGCCGTGGTGCGGGGCGCGCTCAGGCCGAGCGCGCTGACCACGGGCTGGTACTTCCGCCCATTGAGTGCCGTGAGGCTGTGGACGAAGACCTCGTGCTCGGCGAGCTGGAGCGCGTCGAGGCGCGTGTAGACGCCGCCGGAGCGGAGGCGAACGCGGGTGGACGACGCGGCCGCCTTGGCCATGAGGGTCGGGTCGACGACCACGCGGATCCGCTCGTGGAAGAAGCCCCGGAAGCGCTTCCGCAGGATCTTCGCGAGCTCCTCCGGACCCATCTTCTCGTCCTCCGGGAAGTCGTCCGTGCGGAGCTCCTCGGTGGCGTTGAGCAGGCGATCGGCCACCTCGCGGTGGGTGAGCTTCGCACCCGCCAGCCGGCCTCCGGGTCCACCGTAGATCTCGCGGCTGACCCGGTGGAAGTCGGGGGTGCCGGCGTGGACGAGCAGGTCTGCCGTCCGCCGATAGCTGAGCGCCGTGTAGGCCAGGTAGCGCTGGAGCGGGTCGCCGCGATCCGAGTGCTCGATGACCGCCTCGAGCTTGCGGGTGATGCGCTTCGAGAGCGGCTTGGGCTTCCGGATCTCCGGGATCACCCGGGTGCCCTTCTCCCAGTGCGCGAGCACTTCGTCCGCTGTCTCGGCGGGCCAGCTGATGGCGCTGAGGATCTTGATCCGCTTCGCAGCGCTCACCAGGAGCTCGCTGTTCTCCCGAATCCTCTCGTGGCGCGCGTTCATCAGCCTCTACGAACTGACGCAAGCGCCCCGGAAACGCAACGACATTCGCGCGCTCGTCACCAGGGCAGCGGCGTGGGAGTCGCGATCGTCGCCTCGCGCGAGCCGACGCCGACCGCGCCGTCCGCGTTGCGACCCCAGCAGACCCACCCACCGGCCTGCCGGCGCGCGCACTGCGCCGACCAACCGACGCTCACGTCGGTGGCGTCCGTCAGTCCCGGCACCGCGCTCGGGTGAATGACCACCTGCCCCATCTCCTCGGTGGGCACGAAGAGGTGGTGCGTTCGGTTCACGCCCCAGCAGTGGACCCGGCCCTCGCTCACCGCGCACATGTTCTCCGAGCGGGTGCTGAACGCGCTCACGTTCGAGAGCTCGGTGATCCGCTGCGGCGCGCTGAACGTCGGCTCGACCCCGCCCTCCGCACCGTAGATGTTGGAGCCCCAGCAGCGGAGCTCGCCGCCGGCCGTGACCAGGCAGCCGTGGTTGCTGGCGATGCTCATCGACGCGACCTCGCCGGTGTTTCGGAGCCGAGTCGGGGGCGCGCGACGGTTGCGGCGGCGGGTGCCCGACTGGGTGTAGGAGCTGTCGCCCCAGCAGCGGACCTGCCCCCGTCGGTTCTTCACGCAGGCGTTGTACTGACCCGACCAGAGCTCGGTCACGCGCCCGACCCGCGGCACCACTCGAGCCGCCGCCCGCTTCTCGACCGACTCCGGCGCACCGAGCTCGCCGTGGCGGTTGCTGCCCCAGCAGAGCACCTGGCCATCGTTGCGGCGGGCGCAGCCGTGGAACCCGCCGACCGCGATCTGCGCGACGTCGCTCAGCCCCGGGACCGCCCCGGGCTCGGTCCGCTCTTCGACGTCGTCGACGCCGAGCTGCAGGTAGCCGTTGTCGCCCCAGCACCAGACCGTGCCGTCGTTCCGGAGCGCGCAGGCGAAGGCGAAGCCGACCTCGATCTGCGTGACCTGGTCGAGCCCGGGCACCGGCCGCGGGGAGGGAGCGTTGCCCCCCTCCGAGCCACACTGACCGTCGTCGCAGCGACCCCAGCACTTCACCGTGCCCTCCTCCGAGAGCCCGCAGCCGAAGCGCGAGCCGAGGCTGATCTGGGTCTGAGCCGAAGCGGAGCTCGCGACGGTGAGCGTGGTGAGGGCGAGGAGCAGGGCGCGCATGCCGCCATTGTACGGGCTCGCGCCGAATAGATTCTGTCGAATCCCCGGTCAGTGCGAACGACGTCGTCGCAACACGAGCCACGCGAGCGCGAGCGGCCAGCCGAGCGCTCCGCTCGGTCCGTCGACGGCGCATCCGCCACCGGAGCTCGGTTCGGGGTCGACCGAGCCGTCGGGGCCAGGGCACACCCCTTCCCACTCGCAGCCATCCGCGCTCGACCCGTTGCAGTCACTGAATCCTTCGTCGCAGGTGAAGCCGCACTCGCCCCCGCCGCAGCTCGCCGCCGCGTGGTCGGCACTGGCACACGCCACACCACACGCGCCGCAGTGGGCCACCGAGGTCGTCAGGTCCACGCACTCGTCGGAGCACTCCGTTCGACCGGCGGCGCAGAGCTCTTCGGTGAGGAAGACCGGGTGCTCACCGGTCCAGTCGACCGTGAGGCGTTCGGTCCCGTGCTCGATCCGGAGGACCCGTCCGACGAGGCTCACCCACGGGCTCTCGAGGAGCGGCCAGTCGAGCGGCCCGATCCGGGGCTCCGGCTCGCCGTCGACCCAGACCTCCGGCCGGACGAGGACGCGCTCGCCGCCCCCGGATCGAGCGTAGTCCGGGGCCACCCAGCGCGCTCGAATCGCGTCGCCCTGGGAGTCGGTGTACTCGACCGTGAGGCTCTCCCAGTCGACGTCGAGCGGGTTCGCGGCGACGGTCGTCCGGAACGCGGCGAAGTCTCCGTGCTCCTCGGCGGTGCCCACCTCGAAGACGACGGCGTTCGTGGCGCCCTCGCTGTGGAGCAGGCTGAACTCGTCGAGCGTGTCCTCGTCGCTGGTGTACTCGCGCAGGGGACGAATGCCGATGAAGACATCGCCTTCGCGCAGGAAGACCCACCCCTCGCTGTCCACGCGTTCGTCGATGCTCTTGGGGAAGCGAATGTCCGTGCGCTGGATGAGCGAGTCGTAGTGGCCGTCGCGGTTGGCGATCCAGTCGCTGCGGCCGAGGTCACGCCAGGGATCGCTGGTCGGGATGTCGAAGAGCGAGATGACCGTGTTCTCGTGCATCGCGTCCTGCTGGAAGGGCGAGTTCATGCAGACCGGCCAGCGATCGTCCTCGGCGAGATCGCTCATCCAGTAGTTCTGGTTGAGGTCGACGACGTTGAACTTGTCCTCGCTCTCGTAGAGCACGCCGAAGTCGTTGTAGTTGATGTAGAAGGACTCGGGCGCGTAGCGGAAGAAGCCGGTGCCGATGGCGTAGCTCTCGGTGCGATGGACGGTCCGCATGTTGTCGTGAGGGTCGCCCGATCCCCACGAGCCGAAGTCCGCCGCGGACGAACGGACCGTGTAGGGCACCCCCTCGCCCGCGCCGATGCGGCGAAGCACCGCCGGCGGCTCCCAGTCACGCATGGTGGCGAAGAAGCCGATGTGGCCATGGAAGCGACGGATCGCCGTGCCGAGGTCCTCCACGTCGTTGAAGTGGGTGCTCTCGCCCCAGTAGAGCCAGCTCAGGAAGGGCACCTGCGGGATCTGCGTGTGCGTGCCCTCGGCGTCGTAGACGTGGGGGGTGTTCTGCTGCTGGAAGTTGGCTCGGTTGAAGGGCGAGACGACCTGCCCCTGGAAGTTGTTCGCGGCGAGGTTCGCCAAGTGGAAGTGCAGGGCCGCGTTGGCGACGTTGCGGAGCTCTGCGTCGTCGGCGTACTGCTGGAGGATCATCCACGGGTACATGTGGAGCAGCAGATAGGTGGACGAGAGGTTCTCGGCGTAGCCCTTGTCGAAGAGACTCGACGCCACCGTCATCAGGTTCGTGCGGATGCGCTCGTTGAGCGGTCCGCTCGCCATCGGGCCCATGAAGTTCGTGGTCCAGTCGGTCACATCCGGGAACCACTGCGTGAAGAGGTAGCCGCAGGCGTTCTGCATCAGCGCGTGGTTCTCGGTGCCGTGGCCGTCGATCTCCCGCCACGAGCGCATCGCGTCGAGCATCGTCTGGCGCTGCGCCTCGCTGAAGTGGTCCCAGTGCTTGGCGAGCGCGATGGTGCCGATCGGCACCGACTGGTTGTCGAGGCGGACCACGTTCTCGACGGCCTGCTCCAGCGCCTCGGCGTCGTCGGGGTCGAGGTCGAGCCGAGCGAGCGTGTAGGTGCCCCAGCTCCCCGAGACGTCCTCACCGCCGAGGGTCTCGATGACGAAGTCGACCCGCCCGTCGTAGGTGGTGAAGTCCTGTGCGGCGGCGGTGGCCGCGAACGCGAGCGCGAGCGAGAACGGGAGCAGGCGGATCATGCCCCAAGGTATCCGGTCGATGGCGATGGACCGGAGCCCGAATCGGTCGGCGAACGATTCAGCGATCGGGGTGCGCGTCGACGCCGCGCTCGACGAACTCGGCGGCGGCGAAGGCGAGGCGGCGGGGCATCGACGCGTTGCGCTCGAGAAAGTCCACGCGCCCGTCGTGCACCCGCATCGTCCAGCCGGCCATCGCGCGCGGCTCCGGTTCGAGCGCCTCGATGCTCAACACGCCGAGGTTGGCGCCGCCATCGGGGCAGCGAACCGAGCGGAAGCGGATCACCTCGGCGCCGGCGTCCCTCGCCAGCCGCCCGACCCGCTGCGACTCCGAGTAGTCGCCGGGCGCGTCGAGCCGCTCGCGCGTCTCGTCGAACGCACCAGCCGTCGTGTCGAGCGCGACCTCCGTGGCGTAGCCGAAGGTGAACGCGGTCTTGTCCACGGTCGGCATCTCGAAACCCGCGGCGTGGTCGACGAAGACGAGCGTGTAGAAAGCCAGCTCCGCCAGGGCGGTCTCCACGCGCTCCGAGCCGTAGAAGATCCCGCGCTGATCGATCGTGCCGTAGCGGGACCCATGGCGGAGCGGTGGGTACCGGAAGGGCGTCGCGATCAGGTAGTGCGGGCCCGCGGGCAAGCGACCGGGCTTGGTCTCTTCGAGCAGCTCCTCGAGCAGCTTCTGCTCTTCGAGGTCGTCGACGAGCTCGAGGGTGGCCACCTGGGACTGCGACTCGACCACCCGCGTCCCCTCGCCGGCGAGCGGACCGAGCTCGAGCTCAGACACGGGCGCGCATGGCGTCGAGGTAGCTCAACGTCCGGGTCAGCCCTTCGACCCGCTGCAGGAGATCGACCGGTCGACCCTCGAGGTAGGAGTTCTCGGTGGCGAGCCAACGCGCCGCCGCCTGGTCGGAGCCGACCACGCCGATCAGCGAGCGGTAGACCCGGATCAGCAGCAGCGCGAGCTCGACCGCCTTGGGCCGACTGAGCGGAGCGCTCTCGAGCCGGGAGATGGTCGACGGAGAGACCCCCAGCACCTCGGCGAGCTGGGCGTGGGTCAGCCCCAGCTTGTCCGCGGCGCGGCGGACCGCCTTGGTGACGACCACCCGCTCACGAGAGGAATCGGCATCGGCGCGAGGCTGAGGCATGAGCCCAACCTGCCACCGACGACCGTCACATGCAACATGTCGCCGTCAATATTGCGTGTGACGGCGAATTTGAGCCTCAGTCGTCCGATTCCGGGATGATCGGGGCCACGTGGACCTCCGAGAGCATCTCCGGGTTCACGCTGCTCGGAGCGCCGGTCATGAGGTCGTTCGCGCGCTGGGTCTTCGGGAAGGCGATGACGTCGCGGATCGACTCGGTCTGCGCCGCGAGCATCGCGACCCTGTCCATGCCGAAGGCGATGCCGCCGTGAGGCGGGGCGCCGTAGCTGAGACCGTCGAGGAGGAAGCCGAACTTCTCCCGGGCCTCTTCCTCGCCGACGCCGATGACGTCGAAGACGCGCTTCTGGACGGCCGGGTCGTGGAGACGGATGGAGCCGCCAGCGATCTCGAAGCCGTTGAGCACGAGGTCGTAGCGGTAGCAGCTCACCAGACCCGGATCGGTCTCGAGCTTGTCGACGTCCTGGTCCTGCGGACGCGTGAAGACGTGGTGGGCCGCGGCCCAGGTGCCGTCGTCCTCTTCCTCGAAGAGGGGCGGGTTCACCACCCAGAGGAACTGCCAGTCACCGTCGGTGCCGCTCTCGGGGATCATCCCGAGCTTCTTGCCGAGGTGGACCCGGAGGTTGGCCATCACGGTGTGGACCTTCGCGGTCGCGCCGAGCTGGAAGAGGATCAGGTCGCCGTCCTTCGCGCCGACCGCCTCGTTGATGGCGTTGCGGAGCTCGTCGGTGATGACCTTGCCGAAGGGGCTCTGGGTCCAGGTGCCGTCGGCCTGCACCTTCGCGCGGCCGAGGCCGGCGGAGCCCATCTGCTTGCAGAGCTTCTCGAGCTGGTCGGTGTCCTTGCGGCTGAGCTTGTGCTCGGCGGGGACCACCATGGCCTTGATGATCTCGGCCGGCAGCTCCTTGCGGTAGGCGCCGCTCTGGAACTTCTCGGCGATGGCGGCGAAGAGAGGCACGTTGCCGCCGCCGTGCTCGGTGACGAGCTCGGTCAGATCGGTGTGCTCGAGCTCGAAGCGCACGTCCGGCTTGTCGTTGCCGTAGCGACGCATCGACTCCTCGAAGTCGAGGCGGGGGAAGGTGCCGTCCGGGTACTTCTCCTTCAGGTCGATCCCGAGCACTTCCTTCCAGAGCCGGAAGACCAGACCCTCGAGCACCGTGAAGAGCGTGTCCTGATCGATGAAGGACATCTCGATGTCGATCTGGGTGAACTCGGGCTGGCGGTCGATGCGCAGCGCCTCGTCACGGAAGCAGCGGACGATCTGGTAGTAGCGGTCGTAGCCGGCGACCATCAGCAACTGCTTGTAGAGCTGCGGGCTCTCGGCGAGCGCGTAGAAGCTGCCGGGGTAGAGTCGCGAGGGCACCAGGAAGGGCCGCGCGCCGCCGGGCGTGTAGCGAACCAGGTAGGGCGTCTCGACCTCGAGGAAGCCATTGTCCGCGAGGTAGTTCCGCGCGTGGTGGTTCAGCCGGCTCCGCATGATCAGGTTCTTCTGGAGCTGCGGGCGCCGGAGATCGAGATAGCGGTGCTCGAGGCGCTTGTCCTCGTTGGTCTCCACCGAGTCCTCGATGGGGAAGGGCGGCGTGAGGGCCTCGTTGAGCACCTCGGCCTGCTGGACCACGACCTCGATCGCGCCGGTCTCGAGGCGCGGGTTGTGGAGGCTGGTTCCGTCGTCGGTCTGGCCGCGGTCGCGGACCTTGCCCTGGATGGCGAGGACCCACTCCGGCCGGGCGCGCTTGGCGACCTCGTAGCTCGGGTGGTCCGGATCGAAGACGAGCTGGGTCAGACCGTAGCGGTCGCGGATATCGATGAAGATGGCGTTCGGGTGGTGCCGGCGATTCTGCACCCAGCCGAAGAGGACGACCTCATCGCCGTCGTTCTCCAGCCGTAGCTCTCCGCAGTTGTGGGTTCGCTTGAGCTCCTCGATGAACTTCTTCGCCACGTCGACTCCTGAAACCGCCCGTGGTCGCAGCGAAAAGCGCTGCGATGGGTGGGGAGGGGCACGTACCCACGACGCCGCATCGCGTCAAGGTGCGGGGGCTCCGGTGGGCGCCGCCTCGAGCCCACGGGTCTCCGCTCCCGCTCGCCCGAACACGACAGGAATTCGTCACTTCGCGCCACGACGGAACACGAGCCTCGCGCCCTCGTAGACCGGGCCGGAGGAACGATGAACATGACCACTCGATACCCGCTCACGTCACACCGCCAGATCCGACGCGCTCTCCTGGCCGCGCTCCTGTGCCTCGGCGCCACCGCCTGCGGTGGGGAACCGAGCGAGCAGGACCGCACGATGGCCGCCCAGCGCGCCGCGCTGGCCACCCAGCAGAACGAGGTCGTCGCCGGGGAGAGCGCTTGCTCCGAGATCCACACGTGGCGCGAAACCCACCAAGCGGAGATCGCCGCCTCCGACGCGTGGTGGTCCGCCCTGGGCGGCTCCATGCAGAGCACCCTGCGAGAGGAGTATCCAGCCATCGGAACGTCGGGGCAGTCGCGTGGGCGCCTCCTGATCCAATGCGGGTCGGCAGGCGCGCTCTGGGACTCCGGGTCCTGAGGAACGAAGCGACGCCGGACTGAAAGAGCGGCACCAGGAGTTCTGCGCTGGAACGACGAAAGGCCATCGCACCAGCGGGTGTGACGGCATTCGCCAGGGGCGCCGACCGCGCGGCTCGCTCCCATGAGCGGGCCGCGCGGTGGCTCACGCGGTCTCGAGGGCCTTCTTGCGGACCTTGTTGCCGGTGATGACGCCGCCGATGCCAGCGACGAGGGTGCCCACCGCGATGATGAGCGCGAAGAAGCCGCCGACGAACGCGCCGAGCGCACCGGCCTCGGCGCCGCCGCCCATGGCCTCGGTCGCCTCCTGGGTCGCCGACGCGATGACGAGGTAGTAGCCGCCCGCCGAGGCGAGCGAGGCCACGATGAAGGCGCCGACACCCGCGAGGGTCTTGGCCTGCGTGAAGGCCATCGCCAGGAAGCCGCTGACGGCGAAGATGCCGAAGTAGACGAAGCTGGCGATCTTGCCGCCCATGCCCGAGGTGACGAAGCCGCTCGCGAAGCTGAGGCCGACGGCCGCCAGCGCGAAGAGCCAGACGAAGTGCTTGTTCAGGGTACCGATCTTGTCCATGTGAGTTCCTCTCCTTTCGTCGCCGACATGGCGACCGACCGGAGCTAGAGCACCGCCCGTGCCAAGCCCGGATCGCCCCCAAAACCACGACGTTCCCCAAACCACGGACACCCCTGTCAGTCACCACTGACACCCCTGGCGATCGGGGACGATCGTCTTCTTGTTGCCGAACACCCCTGCGTTCGCGGGACGCTCGCTCGCGCCTGTCGTCTTAAAGGCCGAGCCAGGTGACACCCTGGTCGATCGGGGACGATCGTCTTCTTGTTGCCGAACACCCCTGCGTTCGCGGGACGTTCGCTCGCGCCTGTCGTCTTAAAGGCCGAGCCGAAGAGGCCGTTAAGAATACAAAGAAGACGATCGTCCCCGATCGTCAGGGGTGTCATCCCCGATCGTCAGGGGTGTCAGCGTCCCCGATCGTCAGGGGTGTCAGCGGTGGCTGCCAAGGCTGTCGCGTGGGGGACGAGTGGTGGGGTTTCGTGGTGCGACGGGGGTTGGCACGGGCGGTGCTCTGGTGGTGGGCATCGCCGCAACGTCGCGGCCCAGGAGAAACGAAAGACCCATGAACCGCATCACCACCACCCTCGCCCTCGTGCTCGCGCTCGCCGGCTGCTCCGAAGAAGCAGAGCCGCCGGAGGCCAACGCGGCGCCCGGGACCGAAACCGCCGAGGCCGAGCCCGAGGCGCCCGCCGCGCCCGAGACCTTCGAGTACACCGAAGAGCTCAGCGCGGACGTGATCCCGAACAGCCCCGTCACCGCCATGGCCAACGGGCGCCCGATCGAGATCAAGACCGTGCTCTTCCAGCCGCGCTTCAACGAGTGGGGCATGACCCTCTCGACCGCCGAGCTCGACCGACCGACCGCGATCCTCGCGGGCATGAAGGAGGCCGTGAACCTCAGCGACCTCCCGCAGGAGATGGGCGTGGGCACCTACACCCACGGCATCGACGAGAGCGGGGGCGGCTACTTCCAGATCCAGAAGATCGACGAGCCCGAGCGCACCACGAGCTGGAACACCAACACCGCCTACCACCTCGAGATCACCGAGTGGACCGCGGGCGACTACGACCCCGAGGGCAGTATGTTCCAGGAGGCCGGGCGCGCGTCCGGCAAGGTCGTGGCCGTCTTTCGCGGACGCGAGGGCAGCTTCGCCAACAGCTGGGTCGCCGGCACCTTCGAGAACGCCGTCGTCCGCTACATGGGCCGCCCGCGCTGGATGGAGGAAGAGGAGGCCGAGTGAGGCGTCAGTCTCGGCCGGCGAGCTCGTTGCACGCGGGCTCGTGGCCGAGATCGCACGCCAACCGAAGGTCCGCTCGGGCCTCGGCCGTGCGACCCGCATGCTCCAACACGAAGTATCGGTTGACGAGCATCACCGGGTCGCGCGGCCGGCGCTCGAGCGCAGCGTCGATGTCGACCAGCGCCGTCTCGTCGTCCCCCGCGTGGTAGTGCGCCAGCCCTCGCTGCATCTGCATCCACGGATCGTTCGGCGCCGCTTCCATCGCCCGCGTGCAGGCGTCGACCGCCTCCGGGCGCTCCGAGCGCGCGAGCACGGTGCAGCGCCGCGTGTACGCGCGCCGCATCGAGGGGTTCAGCTGCAGCGCGCGATCGAGACTCGCCAGCGCTTCGTCCGTGTCCGGCTGAACCATCGAGAGGTCGACCCACGCCTCCGCGTGCGTCGGCCGCGCCCGAACCACCCGCTCCAGCAGAGGCCGCGCCCACATCCGATGACCCGTCCGCTCATAGATCTGCGCCAGCTCGCTGAGCGTGTTCACGTCGTGGGGTCCGTAGCGCAGCGCCCCGAGCAGATCGGCATACGCCTCGGCGCGCTTACCGCGCCGATGACGCAGGATGCCTCGGTTGCGCAGCGACGCATGGTCGGTCGGGTCGAGCTCGACCGCCTTCGTGAAGAAACGCTCGGCCTCCTCGAACTGGCCGAGCCGCATCGCGACGTAGCCGCGCCCACCCCAGAGCACCGCCAGCTCTGGGTTCGATCGGCTCAGCGCCTCGAGCTCGGAGAGCCCTTCGCGCTCGCGGCCGTTCCCGAGGAGCGCCAGCGCGCGACCGACGCGCAGCTCGGCGTCGCCCGGGCGCTCCGCGAGCTGGTCCTCGATGTGCTGCAGCGCACCGGCCGGACCACGGCTGCCGAGCATGGACGCCGGCACCAGCGGCTCACCCGGCTGCCGGATGTTGGTGCCCATGTCGATCATCGGTCCGCCTTCGAGATCGGCGGCCGGGATCCGCGTGAGATCGTCGAGGCTGGTCAGCGGCGGGAGCTCGACCGCGCTCGCTGGCAACGGCTCCGGCTCGTCCGGCGCTTCCTCCGCCTCGGGCCCTTCGGCCTCCGCGACCACGGGCTCCGCCTCGGCGACGGGCTCCGGCTCGCCACCCATGAGGTAGCCAGCCACACCGACCGCGACCAACGCGAGCACACCACCGACCCCAGCGGCGACCCATCGCCCACGCGACGACTTCTGGGCAGCCGGCCGAGCGCTCGGTCGCTCGAGCCGGGTCGAGACCAGCTCGGTGCGCGCGTGCGCGTCGACCGGCGGATCGGACGTCGGTCGGTCCTTCGGGATCACCGGCGCGGCCGAGACGTTCTCGATCGCCGAGAGCACTCCCCGATCGTCGGGTCGGTAGGCGAGCGCGCGGTCGAGGAGAGCGAGCGCCGCGAAGGTGTCGCCGCTCGCCGAAGCGCGGTGGGCCGCGTCCTGCAGCTCCGCCACCCGGTCCGCCGCGCGCGCCTTCTGGTACGCGGACAGGTCGGTGAGCACCTGCATCACCTCGGACCGCTGAGCCGCCGGCGGGGCCCAGTCCATCAGCGCCTCGACCCGGTGCAGCAGCTCGTGGGCGTCGGCTGGCCGCTCGTCGGCATCCCGCTGGAGCACGTCGCTCACCAGCGCGTCGAGCTCACGGGAGACCCGTCGGTCGCGCTCGGCCAGCCCGTCGAAGCGGCCGGCCAGGATCGCCGCGACCTCCTCGCCGGCTCGACCCCGCGCGAAGGGTCGGCGCCCGGTCACCAGCTCGTAGAGCAGGACGCCGAGGCTCCAGACGTCGCTCTCTGGTCGCGGGTCGGCGCCGTCGATCTGCTCCGGCGCCATGTAGGGCACCGAGCCCGCGACCGCGCCGGCCTGGGTCAACCGCGACTGCTCGATGCCGAGCGCGAGACCCAGGTCGACCAGCGTGACCTCGCCCCGTGGCGAGACGATCACGTTCTCCGGCTTCAGGTCGCGATGGACCAGCCCCGCGGCGTGGAGCGCGCCCATCGCCTGCACCACCGGCGTCAGCAGCCGGAGCGCCGCTTCTGGACCGAGCCCGCCCTTCGGGATCAGGTCGCGGAGCGTGAGCCCGACCAGCAGCGGCATGACCAGGTACGGTCCGCGCGCGGGGTCGACGCCGTGGTCGAGCAACGAGACCAGGCTCGGGTGTCGAACCTTCGCGAGCGTCTCGATCTCTCGCTCGAAGCGGGCGACCATCGCCGGCTCGAGGGTCCCGTCGACCGCGGCGAGGACCTTGATGGCCACGTCTCCATCGGGACCGGTCGCGTGATAGACGCGCGCGAACCCACCCTCTCCGACGCGTTCGCGGAGCTGATAGGATCCGATGCGCATGTCGTCGGAAGCGGTCGTGGAGCTCGTCATCGTCCCGGGGCCGGGCGCCGTTCCCATCCGGCGGACCTTGTCCAAGGTGGTGACCACGATCGGGGCGGACCCGAGCGCGGACCTGTGCTTGGGCACGGTCGACCGACAATGGGCGGTGGTCAAGAGGGAGGGCGCCCAGCTCCAGATACGGGTGCTGGGCTCCGGAGCTACCTTCGAGCTCGGGCTCGGGGACCGGATCGAGATCGATGGCGTGGTCCTGGAGCGGCCGACGGCCGACGCCGAGGGGCCCGATCGGCTGCCCATCGACCGGCTCGCGGCCGCGCTGGCCGACGTCGAAGCGCCCGACGAGGCGCTCGCGGCGCTCCTGCGCGAGCTCCTCGAGCTCCTCGACGCCGACGGTGGCGCCTTCGTGCTCCGGGAGCGCGACGGCTACGTGGTTCCGCTGGCGCAGAAACGCGATGGCTCGCCGATGGCCGATGGCGCGGACCTGCTCTCGGACACCCTGGTCCGCGACGTGCTGGAGAGCGGCGAGGCCGTGTGTCTGAGCGATGCGCTGGCCCACCAGCGCTACGGCCACGTGCCCAGCGTCGCCTCGCTCCAGCTCTCGAGCGCGCTCTGCGTACCGATGCGACTCGGAGGCAAGACCCTGGGCGCGCTCTTCCTGGGCAAGCGCGGCGTGGCCGCCTTTCACGAGCGGCACGTCGACGAGCTCGAGACCGTGGGCTCGATGGTGCTGCCGTTGCTCGCGCAGCTGCGGCGTGCCTCGGGACGCGGCGAGGGGGAGTACCTGCTCGTGGGTGAGCACGCGACCATGGCCGAGGTCCGTCGGCTGGTGCAGCGCATCGGGCCGAGCACGCTGAGCGTGCTGATCCTCGGCGACACCGGCACCGGCAAGGAGATGGTCGCGCGGGCGCTCCACCACGCGAGCGATCGGGGCGGCAAGGGCATGGTCGCGCTCAACTGCAGCGCCGTGCCCGAGAGCCTGCTCGGCGCCGAGCTCTTCGGCGCGAAGAAGGGCGCGTACACCGGCGCGATCGCGGACCGGAAGGGCGTCGTCGAGCGCGCGGACGGATCGACGCTCTTCCTCGACGAGGTCGGCGACATGCCGCCGCCGATGCAGGCCGCGCTGCTCCGCGTGCTCGAGGAACGGCAGGTGACGCGCCTCGGCGACGGCGAGTCCCGCCCGGTCGACTTCCGACTGGTCGCCGCCACCCACAAAGACCTCGAGGCCGAGGTCGAGGCCGGCCGTTTCCGGCGCGACCTCCTCTTCCGCCTGAAGGAGGTCACCATCGCGTTGCCCTCGCTCGCCCAACGCGGTGACGACGTGCTGCTGCTCGCGAGCCTCTTCCTGCGGAAGGCCGAGCGAGAGCTCGGGCTGCTCCACCACCGCTTCTCGCCTGCGGCCGAGAAGGCGCTGCTCCGCCATTCGTGGCCGGGCAACGTCCGCGAGCTCAAGGCGACGATGCGCCGGGCCGCGCTCCTCTGCGACGGTGACGCGATCACGCCCGACGATCTCCAGCTGGCCCCGGTCAAACCGAGCTCGCCGCCGCCGGCGATGGAGCTCCCGCTGGCCGAGGCCCGCGAACGCTTCGTCGCCGACTACGTGACCAAGACCCTCGAGAGCCACGACGGCAACCGCGAAGCCGCGGCCGCCGCCCTCGGCATCAGCCTCCGTACGCTCTACCGCTACCTCGGCCCGGCATGAGCGTCGGTCAGAAGGGGAAGAGCCAGTGGATCAGGGTCACCGCGATGGCCATGACCAGCAGATCCAGCGGGAGGCCGACCCTCGCGAAGTCGCCGAAGCGATAGCCACCGGGTCCGTAGACCATGAGGTGGGTCTGGTAGCCGAGCGGTGAGGCGAAACCCGCAGAGGCCGCCACTGCGATCGCCAGCGCGAAGGGAAAGACGTCGACGTCGAGCTGGCGCGCGGTCGCGAGCGCGATGGGGAAGACCAGCGCCGCAGCAGCGTTGTTGGTGACGAGCTCGGTGAGAATCAGCGTGGTCAGGTAGATGCCCGCCAGCGCGCCCCAGGGCCCGAACGCGGACGCCGGGGCGAGAATCGCGCCGGACAGGGCCTGCGCGACTCCCGTGGACTCCAACGTCGATGCGAGGGCCAAGGCGCTGCCGATCGCCAGGAGCGTGGACGCGTCGATCGACTGGCGAGCCTCGGTCACGGTGACGCAGCGGGTCAGGACGAGCGCCGACGCCGCGATCAGGGCCACGGCACCGACGGACAGTCCGGTCAGCGGCTCACAAGCGGCCAGCCCCACGAAGGCGAGCGCGATGGCGGCCGCCACACCTGCACGCTCCCGCCGCCGCACCGGCTCGACCCCGAGAGGGGCCACCAGCAGGAAGTCGCGACGACCACGCCACCGGTCCACGAAGCGAGGGTCCGTCTCGAGGAGCAACGCGTCGCCGGGCTGGAGCACCACGTCGCCGAGCTTGCCCTCGAGGGCGTCGCCGTCCCGGTGCACCCCGACCACCACGGCGTCGTAGCGAGACCGCAGCTTGGCTTCCCGGATGGACCGGCCGGAGACCGGCGATGTGCGGCCGACGACCGCCTCCACGAAGGCTCGCTCGCGGCTGCCTGCCCGCGCGTCGGCATCCAGCGGCGCCAGCCCCGGGATCCGCCCCAGCTCCACGACCGACCGAACCTCCCCGACGAACATCAGCCGATCGTCCGCCCGCAACTGCTCGTCCGGCGCCACCGCCACATGCAGCTCTTCGCCGCGCTCGATCTCCGCGAGGAAGAGACCCGCGAGCCCGCGCAGACCGGCCTCTTCGATGGTCGCGCCGACCAGGGGCGACCCCGGGAGGACACGCATCCCGACGCGATACGTTCGGGGATCGTCGATGCGCTCCTCCGGTGCGGCGCGCGCGGGCAGCAGCGCGTGGGTCGCCCACGCCGTGTAGAGCAGGCCGGCGATGGCCACGGGCACACCGACCGGAGAGATCGTGAACAGATCGAAGGTGCGCTCGCCCGCCTGACGCAGCAGCCCCTGCACCACGAGAGTGGTGCTGGTCCCGATCAGGGTGCACATGCCTCCCAGGACGGCCGCGTAGCTGAGCGGCATCAGCAAGCGCGCGGGGTCCAGGCGCGCCCTCTTCGCCCACTCCTTGACCGCCGGGAGCGTCATGGCGACCACCGGGGTGTTGTTCATGAAGGCGCTGAGAAGGGCGACCGGAAAGGTCAGTCGGAGCTGCGCACCGAGTGGTGAGCGTGGCTGGCCGAGCACGCGGCGCGTGAGCCCATCGATGGCCCCCGTCCGCACCATCGCGGCACTGACCACGTAGAGCGCCGCCACCGTGAGGAGGGCCTCGTTGCCGAAGCCGCGGGCCACGGTGGCCGCATCCGGAAAGCGATCGGAGAAGGGGCCGAGCGCGCACAGGAAGACCACGCCGCCCAGCAAGGCGGCATCCGGCGCCACCCGGCCTCGCGCGAGCATCCCGAACACGACGACCACCACCGCGAGCGCGGCCCAGCCTTCCCAAGACACGTGCTCACCGCCTTCGTCGGCCCGGAGGGCTCGGCGACCCGAGGACCGATGAACACCGGCACCGAGGCATGGCGCGCATCATGGAGCTGAAGCCCCGCGCGCGCCATGTGCCTCGTCCCGGGGTTCCAGGAGTCGCCAATCGACGCAGCGAGCGCGGTACCATCGAGCCATGCATCGCCTGAGCCCGATCGACCAAGGCTTCCTGATCGCCGAATCGCGGGAGACCCCGATGCACATCGGCGGGCTCTACCTCTTCACGCTGCCGGAGGGTGCCGACGAGCAGGAGTTCCTCTGGGACATGCACAACATCCTCACGAGCGTGGACGAGTGGCGGCGTCCCTTTGGACACAAGCTGAAGAGCTCGGCGATGGGCGCCGTCGCCCACTGGGTGCCGGACGAGCACCTCGACGTCGACTACCACGTTCGGCACTCGGCGCTGCCAAAGCCCGGGCGCTACCGCGAGCTCTTCCAGCTCGTCGGCCGCTTGCACCAGACGCTCCTCGATCGGCACCGGCCGCTCTGGGAGACGCACCTGATCGAGGGCCTCCAGAACCGCCAGTTCGCGCTCTACTCGAAGGTGCACCACGCCGCGGTCGACGGCGTCGCCGCCATGCGGCTGGCGATGGCCTTCTACACGGCCGATCCGGGGGAACGGCGCGACTACTCGCCCTACTCGATGGAAGCGGAGCGTCGCTACCGCGCCATGCGCGAAGCGGCGAAGGAGGCGAAGGCCCGCGCGAGCGAGCCGCCGAGCGACCAGGAAGTGAACGTGGTCGCCGAGGTCCTGCGGGAGAGCTTCGGTCTCAGCCGCCATCTGATGGGGAGCCTCCGCGAGTACGCACGCGCCTGGCGAAAGCCCGCGGAGAAGCAGCTCGCGACCTCCTGGAAGGTCAGCCCCCAGACGAGCTTCAGCACCAAGGTCACCGGCGCGCGTCGCTTCGTCGCGCAGTCCTACTCGCTCGACCGGGTGAAGGCGGTCGGCAAGGCGATGGGCGGCACGGTCAACGACGTGGTCCTCGCGATGTGCGGTGGCGGGCTTCGCCGCTACCTGAAGGACCGCGGCGAGCTCCCGACCGATCCGCTCACTGCGATGACACCGGTCTCCATCCGCACCGAGAAGCGCGGCGAGTACGGCAACTCGGTCGGCGCGCTGGTCGCGAACCTGGCGACGCACCTCGACGACGCGGCCGAGCGCTTCCGGGCGACGCAGGCCTCGATGAACGAGGGCAAGGATCTGCTTCGCGGCATGAGCCCCAAGGAGGTCGAGCTCTTCACTCAGCTCACCCAGGCGCCGGCGATGTTGGTCGGCGCGCTCGGACTGGCCGACCGCTTCCCGCCCTACAGCACGGTCATCTCGAACGTCCCGGGGCCGTCACGGACGGTCTACTACAATGGCGCCCGCATCGACGGGATGTATCCGATGAGCAGCGTCTATCACGGCTTCGCGCTGAACTTCACGCTCATCAGCAACGCCGACCAGCTCGACTTCGGAATCATCGCTTGCCGCGAATCCGCGCCGAGCATCCAGCGCATCATCGACGACCTCGAAGACGCGCTGGTGGATCTCGAGGAAGCCGCCGGCATTCGCTAGTCCATCACGCTAGTGGTCGCTCGTGACTCGCGCGAGCATGCTCGCGAAGAGCGCGTCCGCCTCGTCGGCGAAGACCTCGCGCGCCGAATCGGGCGACAGGTCGGTGGTCCAGGTGACGACCGCGTGGTGGTCGTCACCCTCGACGACGATCGACGCGGCGTGATCTTCGATCGGCGCCGGTGCGTCGTGGAGCCGATAGGCCAGCCGACGGAGCTCGTGGTCCACGCTGAGGATCTTCCGGAGCTCACCGTCCCTGGTCAGCGCCGGGACGGCGCCGGGGCTCGCCACCCGCCGCCACACCGCGGCCGCGGGGAAGTGCACCTTCGCCTTCTTCACGATCGTCGCCATCGGCCCTCCACCCGAACGACGGTGGCGGGCGCAGGGACCCACGCCAATGGCGATTCGCGCACGCGCGCTGTGCGCATTCGAACGAGGGTTCGACCGTAACGTCGCGGCTCGGCGCGGAAGCGGATCCACCCCACCTCCATGCATAAACGCATGGATCGAGTGCCAGATTCGCCGTCGACCCATCGAAATCCTACTACTACAACGTTCGTAGTCGATGTGAGCACCACTCGATCGACGAGAGAGCAGGAGACGAGATGACCCAGCCCAAGAACGCCCCGCCCATCCGCCGAGTCGCCATCATCGGCGCCTCCGGCAAGCTCGGCCGCTACATGGTCCAGCACTGCCTCGACCGCGGTTACGAGGTCGTGGGGGTCTGCCGCGAGCAGAGCGTCGGCAAGCTCGACGACTTCGCCGACCGGATCACCATCGTCCCCGGCAAGACCGACGACCCGGCGGTCATTCGTGAGGCCGTCCGCGGCTGCGACGGGGTGCTCACGGTGCTCGTGCCGTGGGGCGTGCAGCAGTACGCCTCCGGAACGGCGCAGGCGGTGCTCGACCACGCCGAGGAGGACGCCCGGCTGATCTTCTCCTGCGGCTGGCACATCACCCGCGACGGCAAGGACCAGTACTCGCTCGCGTTCCGAGTCCTGCTCTCGGTCGCGAGCTTCCTCGCGCGCCTCTTCCGCTTCGCCGAGATCGACGACCAGGTCGAAGCGACCCGCCGCATCTTCGCGAGCGACCGGCGCTGGACCGTGGTGCGCGGCAGCGACCTCGAAGAGGGCGAGAGCCAGGGCCTGCCCGTCTGGGCCGAGCACGTGGGCGACCCGCTCCTGGCGAGCAACGTGACTCGACGGATCGACTTCGCGCTCTTCATGGTGGAGGCGCTCACGGACCCCGAGCTCGAGCAGGTCTGCCCCGCCATCGTCGGTTGCAAGACACCTTCGGCGCAGGCCCACCGAGGCGCCCGCGAGCGGCGCGACCACGGCTTCGGCCGAGCGTCGCTCGCGCACCGCGATCGGATCTCCGGCTTCTCGTGGGCGTGAGCCCGGGGTGCTAAGAGCACCCCGTGGCCGACGCACCCGATGCCCGCGCGCTGGTGATCGCGGTCACCGATGGGCAGGTGGACCTCGCGGACGCCGAGCTCGACGCGATCGTCGGCTCGCTGAAGCCCTGCCGCTACGACCCGAGCGACGTGATCTTCCGTCGCGACGAGCGCTGCCGGGAGCTGGTGATCATCGCGTCCGGGCTGGTGCGCGCGTACGACGTCGACGACCGTGGGCGGGACGTGAACCATCGCTTCCTCGCGGCGCCGAACCTGGCGACCGCGTTGACCAGCCTGATCACCGGCGAGCCCTCCGAGGAGTGGATCGACGCGGTGACCCCGGTCGTCGGCTTCCGGGGAAGCGTGGAGGTCCTCGAGCAGATCCCGCGCGGCGACCGGATCCTGCGCATCGTCGCCGAGCAGCACTACCTCTCGATGGAGCGGCGGATGCGCATGCTCCAGCTCCGCTTCGCCGCCGAGCGCTACCGCTTCTACCGCGAGCACCTGGACCCGGCGATCGTCGCCGGCATGCCGGACTTTCACGTCGCCTCCTACCTCGGCGTGTCCGCCGAGACGCTCAGCCGCGCCCGGCGCCGCCGTTCTTGACGATCGTCAAGGCGCGAGCGGGCGCCCCAGTGGCAGCGTTCGACCATGGACGCTCCGCCGATCGTCGCACCCGTCATCGCCCTCACCGCCTGGACCCACCTGGTGCTCCTCTGGATGTACGCCACCCGGATCCCCGCCGTGCTGAAGGCCGGCATGGAGATGGACCGCAACCGGCCCCGCGGTCAGCAGATGGCCGAGCTCCCCGCGCGGGTGCGGTGGAAGTCGGACAACTACAGCCACCTGACCGAGCACCCCACGGTCTTCTACGCGACCGCCCTCGCCGTCGCGTTCGTCGGGCCGGACGACACGATCGCGCTCTGGCTGGCCTGGGCCTACGTCGGCCTGCGGGTCGTCCACACCCTCATCCAGGCGATCTACAACGACATCATGCACCGCTTCGCCGCGTTCGGGCTCTCGGCGATGGTGGGGATCGCGCTCACCGTGCGCGCGATCCAGGCGCTGCTCTGATCGAGCACTTCTCAGCGCTGAAAGTCGTAGAAGTCGTCGCCGAGCTCGAGCAGGCGAGTGAGCTCGTCGAGCGCGGTGCGGACCTCGGTGATCAGCGCGGGGTCGGCGAGATCGGCGGGCGCGAGCTCCTCGCGGTAGTGGCGCTTCACCCAACCGATGAGCTGCGCCTCGCGGGCCGCGGTGAGCAGGCAGGGCTCGTGCACCTGAGCCCGCTCGGCGTCGGTCAGCGGCACCCGCAGCCGAAGGCACGCCGGGCCACCGCCGTTGTGCATGCTCTGGCGGAGATCCAGCGTCTCGACGCGATCGAGAAAACCCTCGGCGACCATGGCCTCGGTGACCGCGCGCGCCTTCGGGTCCTCCGCGCACTCCATCGGCGCGACGAGGACTGCACCGCTCGGCGTGTCGAGGAGCTGCGAGTTGAAGAGGTAGGTCTTCACGGCGCCCTCGACCGGGAGCTGGTCGCTCGCGACCACGAAGAGCTTCAGCGCACCGCCGACCTCGGCGAAGGCCGACCGGATCCACTCTGCGGCGCCCTCGTCGAGGAAGGCTTCGGCGTGCATGAGCCAGCGCTCGCCGTGGCCGACCGCGATGACGTCGTTGTGGAAGACGCCGGCGTCGATCGCGGCGGGCGCCTGCTGGAGGAAGAGCGCCGAGCGCACCCCATGACGCCGCGCGAGCGCCTCGCTCGCCTCGAGGGTCTGTCGGGCCGGAAAGCGTGCGGGCGCGGGCGCGTCCTTCTCGAACGCCCTCCGGCCGAACACGTGCACCTCGAGACCGGCGTCGGCGGTGGCGAGCCGCGTGTGGTTGGCGGCGCCCTCGTCGCCGAAGGCGGCGCCCGGCAGCGGAGCATGGTGCACGAAGGCATCGCCGCCGAAGATCCGTCGGAGCGCCCGAGCGGTCTGCGCGGGCTCCAGCGACCGATGGAAGGTCGAGGCGAGGTTGGCCGGCGTGAAGTGCACCTTGCCGTCGGCCGTGTCGGTGCTCGCGGAGACCGTCGCGGCGTTGGCGGTCCACATGGGCGACGCCGAGTACACGGCCGCCAGTAGGTGAGGGGCGTTCGCGGCGGTGGCCCCCACGACGGTCGCATCGTCGCCGGTGAAGCCGAGCTCGCGGAGCACGTCGAGGCGAGGTCGGTCGTGCGGGGGTAGCACCCCCTGGCCGAGGCCGAGGTCGCGCACGAAGGCCATCTTCGCGATGCCCTGCAGCGCCGCTTCGCGCGGCCGCGAGACCTGCCCGCGGTGGGACGACGACGCGACGTTGCCGTGAGAGAGGCCCGCGTAGTTGTGGGTCGGGCCGACCAGCCCGTCGAAGTTGAGCTCCGCCATCGGGCCCCTTGTCCGGCGCGGGAAGGACAAATGCAAGCCCCGAGCAGGTAACGCGGTCCCGAATCGTGCGTCCTTCGTGGCATGCATCACCGCTCGTGGCTGGCCCTCGCGCTCACCCTGTCGTTCGGCGGGTGCGACCGCGGGGAGGAGACGCCGACGGAAGTCGCGACCACCGAGACCTCCGAAGAGGCCTCCGTCGAGCCGGAGGCACCGGCGATCCCGGGCGCAGGACCGATCGACGAGTCCTGGGTCGCCACGCGCGTCGCCGAGGCTCGCGACCGGATGCAGGCGAGTGAAGCGGGCGATCTCGTGTGGCAGTCCATCGAGACCCACGGCGGCCTCGCCCAGTGGCTCTCGCCCGGGACCATCGCCTTCGAGTTCGACTACCGACCGGTGTCGGCGCCCGAGCGGCGAATGCACACCACCCAGAAGATCGACCTCTGGCGCGCTCGCGCGGTCCACGAAGAGCTCGACGGTGGCGCCGGCGAGCAGGCCACCTTCGGGTGGGACGGCGAGCGAGCCTGGATCGCCCCGAACGCCGAGGCCTTCCCCAGCCCGGCCCGCTTCTGGTCGCTGACGCCCTACTACTTCGTGGGCATGCCCTTCGTCGTGGCCGACCCCGGCACTCAGTACGAGCTGATGGAGCCCGCGGAGCTGGATGGCGAGACCTACCGGCTCGTGAAGGTCAGCTACGAGGACGGCACCGGTGACAGCCCGGACGACTACTACATCCTCTACATCCACCCGGAGAGCTACGAGCTCGCCGCGCTCCGCTACGTGGTGGCCTACCCGGGCTTCTTCCCCGAAGGCGGCCACACCCCGGAGAAGCTCATGCGCTACACCGACTATCAGCGGGTGGGCGAGCTGCAGATCGCGGGCACGCTCGACACCTACGCCTGGAACCCGCCCGCGGACGGAGAGCCGGGCTCGGTCGGCGACAAGGTCACCGAGGTGAGCGTCACGAACGTCACCATGGGCGACGAGTGGGACGGGGACGTGTTCGCGCCGGTCGACGGAGCCCAGGTCAGCACGGAGATCGAGGCGAACCCGAGGTAGTACACCGACGCGGGAAGGATCGCCGCGGCTCGCGTGTCCAAAGGACATGTGGTGGCTCATCGTCAGTGGCGCGACGGCGGCGGTCGCGGCGATCGCGGTACCCCTGGATCTGGGGCGCCGAAATGGCCAGCGTTGGGGCATCCGGCGCAAGGCCCGCAGCGTCGACCCGAACCCCTATCGCGGCGCGACGGTGCACGAGGAGTCCGAACGAGGCGCGCCCCTCCTGGTGCGCTTCGCGGCCGGAGCCAACATCGCCTGGGGTCTGATCACGATGCTGATCTTCGCCCCCGCCGGTTGCCTGCTCTTCCTCTTCGCCGGCGAAGCGCCCTTCTTCGTGATGGTGCTCGCGGTCGTCGTCTTCAGCGGCTTCCTGCTCGCCGTCCGGCTCATGGGAACCGCCGGTGCGGTGCTGATCAACGAAACGGCGAAAGTCCGAAACACGGTGAGCTGGAGCCTCGTCCACCACATGGCCGTGGCGTTGCTCTTCGCGTTGGCCGGCATGGCGAAGTTCCGTCATGCGCCCGAGGTGGCGCTGCTCCCGTCCATTCCCGCCGCGATCGGCATCCTGCTCGCGGTCCTGCTCCATGCGGCCGCCGCGCGCGCCGAACGTGTCGAGCGCGACTGAGTCACATCCGGCTCGCCCTGGATCGCAGCCGCGGTAGACTCCGCCGCGGTGTCCTTCTCGCCCGTCATCATCATCGTCGCGGTCCTCTTCGTGGTGATCGTCGTCGCGGTCCTCGCCTTCATGCGCCGGACCAGCGGCTCGAGCCCCGCCGTGGGTGGCCCCACCCCTGCGCCCGCGGCTCCCTCCACTCGCGACCGCCTCTTCTTCCTGCGCTTCGAGGGCTCCGACGACGAGTCCTACGTGGGCGACCTGATCGCCCGGCACGGCGGCGCGACCACCAGCGCGGAGGCGATCCGGGAGATGGCCCTCGACCTGGTCCGGGCCGCTCCGACCGCGACCCACGTGCACGTCGGGCCGGCGAGCGAAGCCCCGGGTGGCCCCTCCGTCGCCCGTTCCGGTCTGCCCGGCGGCATCATCGCGGGCTTCCGCGTGGTCTCCACCCGCGCGCTCGGGACGGTCGCCGATGACGCCGACCTCGCCGCGATCGTGAAGGAGCTGCGCGCCGTCGCCGGCTTCACCGGTCGCGACGTCCAGCGCGCGGAGCTCGTCCGAGCCAACGCGGACGTGGAAGCGAACGCGCCACCGCTGGTCGCCGTTCGCGTCGAGACGCGGCCCGGTCACCAGCAGTGCGCCTACTGCCGGCACTCCTTCCCGGCTCACGACACACGCTGCCCCGGCTGCGGGGCGCGAGTCGGCCAATGAGCGATCCTCGAGCCCTCGCCACCCGGCTCAACCGTCACGCGCCGCGAAGAGCGCGGGTGCGGCTGGAGAGCGAGCGCGCGTTCGGACGCGCGCTGACGCTGCGTACCTGGCGCCTCGGCAACGGGCTACGCATTCACGTCGTCCCCGACTCGAGCGCCCCGGTGGTCGCGTACCAGACGTGGTTCCGCGTCGGCTCGCGGCACGAGCGGGCGGGCAAGACCGGCCTCGCGCACTTCTTCGAGCACCTGATGTTCAAGGGCACCGCCGCCTACCCGCAAGGGCAGCTCGACCGGCTCCTCGAAGGCGTCGGCGCGGAGACGAACGCCGAGACCTGGACCGACTGGACGCGCTACTACGAGACCCTCCCGGCGGCCCAGCTGCCGCTCGCCATCACCCTCGAATCCGATCGAATGCAGGGGCTGGTGCTCGACACGGAGCAGCTCGAGTCCGAGCGCGAGGTCGTGATGAGCGAGCGCCGCGATCGGGTCGAAGACGACGTGGAGGGCAAAGCCTCCGAGGTGCTCTTCGAGCGCGCGTTCCAGACCCACGGCTACGGCTGGCCGACCATCGGCTGGATGCGCGACATCGAGGGCTACACCCTCGCCGACTGCCACGAGTTCTATCGGACCTTCTACGCGCCCAACAACGCGACGCTGGTCGTCGTCGGCGACCTGGACGAAGCGACGTTGCTCGGGCTGATCCAGGAAGGCTACGGATCGATCGCCAGCTCGCGCGCCTCCCGGAGCCCCCAGGCGGGCGCCGAACGGACGCAGGGGCGCGCGCGCCGCAAGCAGGTGAAGCTCCCCACCGTGACCGAGAAGCTCTCCATCGGTCTGCACGCGCCGCGGCTCGGCGACCCGCGCTGGGTGGCGCTCTCGGTGCTCAACGACCTGCTCTTCGGCGGTCGGAGCTCTCGGCTGGTGAAGGAGCTCGTCCTCGACGACGAGATCGCCACCACCTGCTGGGGCTTCGTCACGCCCTTCGCGGACCCGGGCCTCTACGAGGTCTGGGTCAGCCTGCGTGAGGGGCGCCGCGCCGAGGACGCCGAGAAGCGCGTGTGGGCCGCGTTCGAGCGCATCCAGCGCGACGGCGTACCGGAAGAGGAGCTCGCGAAGAGCCGCCACCAGCTCGAGCTCGGCATGATCAGCGCCATGGAGACCGCCGGCGGCAAGGCCGAGCAGATCGGCTTCGACGACACGGTGGTCGGCGACCCGGTCGCGAGCTTCACGCGCCTCGAGCGCTACCGGACGATCACCGAGGACGAGGTCCGCGCGGTCGCGGACGAGATCCTGCGCAAGAAGAGCTCGACCACGGTCCTGGTCCGGCGCGGAGGCGAGCGCTGATGGAGTCGGTCGAGCTGAGCTGCGGCTCGCAGGTCCTGATCGAAGAAGACCGCTCGCTGCCCATCGTGGACGTCGCCGTGCTCTGGCGTTTGGGCGCCATCGACGATCCGGAAGGCAGCGAGGGCCAGGCGCGCATGCTCGCGCGACTGCTCCGTCGCGGAGAACCGAAGGGGCAACCGAGCATCGACGAACGGGTCGCGAGGCTCGGTGGCCGGCTCGCGATCACCATCGGGCGCAACACGGTCCGGCTCCACGGCACCGTGCTCGCGCGCCACCTCGATCCCTTCGTGGAGCTGCTGGGCGAGCTGCTCTGCTCGCCGCGGTTTCGCGAGACGGATCTGCGGCGCGAGAAGCGGCGCGTGCGCTCGGAGCTCGACGCGGTGCTCGACGACGACGGGAGCCTGGCGCACCGCCAGCTGCGCCGGACCATCTTCGGCGACCACGTCGTCGCGACGCCGGTCGGTGGAACGCACGCGTCGGTCGGACGGATCCGGCGAAGCGCCATCGCCGAGATGCACGCGGAGGCGCTCACCGGTCGCCGGCTCCTCTTCGGCGCGGCCGGAGACGTCGACGCGCAGACCATCACCCCGATGCTCGAGAACGCCTTCGGCCAGCTGAAGAAGGGACGCGCGAACAGGCCCAAGCTGCCCGCGCCGAAGATGGCCAAGGGCCGACGCGTGGTCATCGTCGACAAGCCCGATCGCACCCAGACCCAGCTCGGCATGGGCACGCTCGGCGCCCGGGTCGGTGACCCGGACCTCGCGGCCCTGGTCGTCGGCGACACCGGCTTCGGTGGGCTCTTCACCGCACGCCTGATGCAGGCCGTCCGCGAGGAGCGCGGCTGGAGCTACTCCGCCTACAGCCAGCTCGGCGCAGCGGTCCAGCGCGAGGCGTGGGCGATGTGGACCCACCCCTCGGTCGCACAGCTCGGCGACTGCGCGCGGCTGCAGCTCGACCTGCTCGAGGACTGGGTGAGCGGCGGTCTGAAGGCGACCGAGATCCGCTTCGCCAAGCGCTACCTCGTCGGCTCCCGCTGCCTCGACGAGGACACCGCGGCCCGCCGGCTCGAGCTGGCCCTCGACGCCGTGAACCTGGGCTTCCCCATGGACCGGCCCGCCGGCTACACGCGGCGGATCCGAGCGGTGAAGCGCGCCGACGCCAACGCGGCGGTCGCCAAGCGGATCGACCCGAAGCGGCTGGCGATCGTCGCGGTCGGCGAAGCGAAGACGTTGGTGCCTCTTCTCGAAGGGCTCCCTGGGGTCGTGGACGTCCAGGTCACGAAGCCTCGATCGCTCTTGTAGGGAGCGTTCGCGGCGCTCCGGCGTAGACCGAGACCATGGGACTCGACGCCTACCTCTACTACATGTGCCCCTTCCGCCCGAACGGGGACATCGGCGACCTCCTGCAGCTGCAGCAGTCCGCCCGGATGCTCGCGGTGATGAAGCAGCACGGCGTGCCCGAGGTCACCATGAAGCGGATGGGCCCGCACGGGGTGCAGGAGGACAAGGTCACCCTCGCGCAGGCGGAGCAGGGCGCCGCGCGCTGGGGTGAGCTGGCCGAGACCTGCACGCGCTGCCCGGTCAGCGACATGCGGGGAACGCCGGGATGCGCCGCGCGCGTGGACTACCCGATCGACGGCGTCGCGCTCGGCATTCTCGCCGACGCGCTGGCGCTGGTCGCGACCGACCCGGACTCACCGGGCCTTCCCTTCCTCCGCTCGCTCCGCGCGTCCGGCCGGGACGGCTACGGCATGGAGCGGGTGGTCTCCGGGCTACCGCAGGCGATCGTCCAGCAGGGCCACCAGCGGGTCCCGGTGGTGGTCGACGGGGAGCGGCTCTCGCTCTCCCCCTACATGGTCGCCGAGCACATGTGCTTCCGATCGTTCCTCGACGCGAGCGAAGCGCTGGCGCTCCGAGGCTTCTACCGGCTCTTCTACTCCGCCGTCGGCGAACGCATCCTCGCGCACCCAGCCGGCGAGACCGCGGGGCAGAACGAGCTCTTCTCGTCGTCGAAGTCGCTGGTGCAGCTCGCCCAGCTCGGCGATTTGGTGAAGCGCGCCGAGCAGCACGGGCTCGGCATCCTCATGGACGGCTGAAGCGCTCAGGTCCCTTCGGGAATCGAAACCCAGCTGCGCTCGGTCGGCGCGCCGAAGTTTGCGATGTGCGCCCGGCTGAGTCGGACCCGAATCGCCGGGAAGGACTCGCCACCACGCTCGATGGTGTCCTTGCAGATCGGTGCCTGGTTCACGGTGTCCGGGCTCAGGGCACACGCCATGGCCACCTCGTCGCAGTCGGGAGCGCTGAGCGGATCGTAGAAATAGGTCCAGCCGTGGTCGCCGTCGCTATCGAACGCGAAGTCGTCGTTCCGGTCGACGAAGACCTCGATCTTGTGATTGAACCCCGGGTCCACGAGGCTCGGGAGGACGATGCCCATCGGCCGGGTGGCCGCGCTCTCCAGTCGGTAGATGCCGACGGGGCGCACTTCCTCCGTCATCCCGTCCACGGTGGGAACGAACGTTCCGGAGACGCGCACCTCGATGGGCTCCGTGCCGACGAAGGGCTCGAGCGGACCGATGCGATCACCCGTCGTGAGGTTCGGGCAGAAGTCGACGAAGACGAAACCGCCGAGCCCGGTGGGCCTCGGGAGGTCGAAGAAGTCCGTGTTGTGCGGGAACACCGGATCTCGGTCCGGGTCACAGGGGTCCTCGACTCGCCAGGTGTGATCGGCCGGCGGAGCCGAGTAGGCGCCGTCGTTGTTGAAGTCGGCGTAGAAGTCGAGGAAGGGTCGGTCGCGCGTCGGATCGGTCAGCGCGGGGACCGCTCCAGGGACCTGCATGTCCAGGTTCGGGTTCTGGAGCGGATCGAAGATGGCGAGGAAGCGCAGCGCCGGCCGCACCTCTTCGTCTTCGGGCAGCATGTCGATGATGGACTGCGGCGGGTTCTGCACCAGGCGGACCTCGAAGGTCTGGCCGATGTGCGGCGCGAACGCGCGCACGTCGAGCTCCAGGTCACATGCCTCGTCCTCGGAGAACTCGTCGGTGGAGGCGATCAGGAAGCAGCCCGAGCAGAGCGCGAGCGGCAAGGCGAAGGAAAGAAGTCGTCGCATCAGAAGCTGGTCCTCAGGGTACCCATACAACCGGTGGCCCCGCACGTTAGGTCGGCGGTCGTCCCCGCCTCCTCCGGCTCGTCGTCGGTCGACCCGCCCTTGCCCACGAAGAGGACGATCAGGCCGGCGATGACGGTGGCGCCGCCCGTGAAGAGCAGGATGTCCGCGGCCAGCCGCGGACGCTCGACGCTCTTGCGCTCGCTGGCGAGATCGAAGCCGACGACGCAGCGGTCGTCGGGACAGTTGTCCTCGAGGTCACCGCGCGCACCGCTCGCGAGGATGCCAGCCACCAATCCACCGGCCATGAGCGCGAGGCCGCCGCCGGCGACCGCCCACCCGACGGGGTTCAAGCCTTCCTCGGCCTCTTCGGCCCGGCGACGTTGCGCTTCCTCGCGCCGTCGGGCCTCTTCCGCCTGACGCTCGGCTTCGGCACGCTCTTCGGCGAGTCGGTCGCGCTCGGCCTGCCGCTCGGCCTCCGCCGCCTGCTCTTCGGCCAGGGTCACGCGCATCGCCGCGAGCCGCTGCTGCAGCTGCTCGATGTCCTCCGCGTCCTGGTCCCCTTCGAGGTAGAGCTCGAGCGTCCGCACGGCGTCGGCCAGCTGACCCGCGTCACGGAAGGAGAGGTAGGCGTTGTAGAGGAGCGAGCGCCGCCCCGAGAGGCGGTAGGAGCCCTCGAACTCCTGGGCGGCCTCGAGGAAGCGACCTTCCATGTAGAGGGCCTGGCCCACTCGGAAGCGCGACCGCGCCTCCTCGTCGTCGAGGCCCTCGGTCCGCATCGCTGCGGCACCTTCTTCCTCGCCGCCGTCGCCTTCCGACGCCTCGCCTTCCGCCTGAGCCAGCGCCGACATCGGCGCGAGGAGGAGGGCCAAGGCAAAGATGAGTCCAAAGCTCCGTTGCATGCCGTGGCAAGCGTAGCGCGACTTCGGCCCGATCGTCGCGGAATCGACGAATCGAGCGGGCTCGGGTAGGTACCCAGACATGTCGCGTATCTTGGGGCACTCGCTCGCGATCGCCACTCTCGCCCTGGCCCTCGCCTCCTGTGGCGGCGACGAGGAGACCGTGGAGGAGGTCGAGGTCGAGGTGCCGGAGCCGCGAGCCCCGGAGCCGGAGGTCGAGGATCCCGAGCCGGAGCCCCCAGTCGAGGACGCACCGGAGCCGGAGCCGCTCGCGCTCGACGACGACGCGCTCGAAGAGCTCGCCGAGCTCGAAGAGACGCTGGGCGAGGCGCGAACCGCGGCAGAGACCTACGAGACCGGCTCGACCATCTGCGAAGCCGCCCACGCGAGCCTGGCCGCGATGATGGCGGCGGTCGCCGAGCGCTATCCCGACCAGGTCGCGCAGGTGCCCCCAAAGGGTGCGTTCGTGCAGGCGTGCGAGCGGCTGCCCGAAGAGGCGCAGGAGTGCTTGCTCCCCCGGCACGTGCTCGCCCATCAAGAGGATTGCCGCGAGATCGCGGAAGGCCTCGACCCGGATCAGAAGAGCTACCTCGAGCAGGTCCTCGCGGGCGGCTGAGGTCGGTCGAGGTCGGTCACGGGTAGTCGAGGTCGAGCTGCATGCCGAGGCTCATGCGCGTCGTTCGGCGCCGGATGCGGCGACGGCGACGCGGCGGCGGGTCGCTGACCTCCACCTCGGGTGCGACCTCGGACACCTCGGGCGCTGGCTCCGCGGCGGTCGGAAGCGTCAGCGGCGGGAGCTCGACCACTGCCTCGGAGCGGAAGAGCGCGTCGTAGCGCCAGAGCTCCTGACCGTCATAGAGCGCGCGCACGTGGTGGGTCTCGTCGCTCGGGTCGACCCGCAGCAGCTCGCCTTCGAGCAGCTCTCCGTCGACTTCGATCGACACGCCCTCGGGCATGTTGGTGAAGCGCACCTCCACCGGCTCGGGCGGATCCGGCTCGGTCTCTTCTTCGACCTGCGGAGGCAGAGGATCCTGCTGCACCATGGGTGGCGGCTGCGGAGGCGGGTCGTCTTTCCGCAGCACGATCGCGGTGACGATGAAGGGGATCGCCACCAAGCCGACCGCGAGCGCCACCCAGCGCCACCACGGCGGGAGCTTCGATTTCTTGGGGCTGACCGCCGCGCCCGCCGGTGAGACGACGTCGCCCGTGGGACCGAGCGGATCGGGCGACGTGTCGATCCCGATCAGGCTGGACTCGCTCGAGAGCAGGTTCGGGTCGACCGGACGGTCCGGCGAATAGAACTCGGCGTCCTCCGACTCGGGGATCGTCTTGGAGAGCAGCCCCTGCACCAGCCGCTCCTCCGCCGGCGCGCTCACCGAGGCCAACCATCGCCGGAGCGCGAGCGTGAGGCTCTCGCAGCTGTCGTAGCGATCGGTGGGATCGCGCTGGAGCGTCTTCATCACGATCGCTTCGAGCTCGTCGGGCACCGGGCGCACGCTCGACGGCGAGGGCACCTCGTCGTGGAACATGGCGGTCACCGTCTGGAACGCGTCGTCGCGCGCGAAGAGGCGCTGACCGGCGAGCATCTCCCAGAGCACGACGCCGAGCGCGAAGAGGTCGGCGCGATGGTCGACGTCCTTTCCGCGCGCCTGCTCGGGCGCCATGTACGCGAGCTTGCCCTTGATGACGCCGGACTCCGTGCGGTGCTGCTGAAAGGCGCTCTTCGCGATGCCGAAGTCGAGCACCCGCACCTGACCCTCGCGCGTGAGGAAGAGGTTGTGTGGAGAGATGTCGCGGTGGACGAGGTCGAGCGGGCGACCTTTTCGGTCGCGCTTGCGGTGCGCGTAGTCGAGCGCCGCCGAGGCCTGCGCCACCACGGCCGCGGCCGCCTGCGGTCCGACCGCGGCGCCCTCCTCGCCGAGGCGCGAAAGGACGGTCCACAGGTCCCGCCCCTTGAGGAACTCCATGACGATGCACGGGCGACCGTCGAGCACCGACACGTCGTGGATGTGGACGATGTTCGGATGATTGAGCATCGCCGCGACGCGCGCCTCGCGGAGGAAGTCCTCCACGAAGCGCTGATCCTCGACCAGGTGCGGCAGGATCGCCTTCACCACCACCGGCCGGATCACCCCGCCCTGCATCCGCTGCGCGGCCAGGAAGACCTCGGCCATACCGCCGGTCCCGAGCTTGCGCACGAGCCGGTAGCTACCGAGCGAGCCCTCACGGGCGCTGTAGTCGGGGGTGGCCAACCCGCGAAGGGTAGTCTGCCCGGGCGCTCGGCTCACGTTCCTCGCACGGTGGTCCGGTCGATCGGGGGACGCGAAGGGCCCACTCACGGTGGTATCGTCCCGCCGATGGGTTCCTCCCGCGCGCCGGCCATGAAGCCCCGTGGCCGCTGGGTCGAGGCTCGCCCCGGCCTCTGGCTCGGGGTGGTCGCGCTCGCGATGGCGCTCTCGGGCCCTTCTCGGGGGCACGCTCAGGACGACGAGGCTCGGGCCCGCCAGCTCTTCCTGGAGGGCGCCGAGCACTACGCCGCCGAGGAATACGCCGCCGCGGCCGAGTCGTTCGCCGCCTCCCACGCGATCCGGCCGGTGCCGGTCGTGCTCTTCAACCTGGCCCAGGCGCTCCGTTTCGCGGGTCATCCGGGGGCGGCCCTGCGGGCCTTCGAGGCCTACCTGGTCGCCGAGGACGACCCCGGCGCCTCACGCCGGCAGGCCGTGGAGGCGGCGATCGCGGAGCTCCAGGGGGAGGTCGGCAGCGTCCAGCTCGCCCTCACGCCGGACCAACCCGTGAGCCTCACGGTGGACGGGCTCGAGATCGAGGTGGACGGTCGCCAACCCTTCGCGGTGGGACCCGGCACCCACGAGCTGCGCATCACCGCCGAAGGCCGCGAGCCGATCGTCCGCTCGGTCGAGGTGACCTCGGGCCGGACCGCCGTCGTTCGGCTGCGGCTCGGTGCGCTGCCCGCGACCCTCGCTGTCGCGTCGGCGACGGAGGGCGCCCGGGTCACGCTGAACGGCGAGCCGCTCGGGGATGCGCCGATCGAGGACCAGGTCGACTCCGGCGAGCACACGCTGGTGATCACCGCCCCGGGGCACGAGCGGCTCGAGCGCGTCATCACCCTCGCCCCCGGCGAGACCCTTCGGCTGGACCTGGACCTGGAGGTCCGCCACCGGCTCCGTGACCGCTGGTGGGTCTGGGCCATCGTGGGCGGCGGCGCCGCGCTCGCGCTCGGGCTGGCCCTGGCGATCGGCCTCCCGCAGCGCGACCCGGACCCGCTCGAAGGGACGTTGCCGACCATTCAGGCGATCACGTGGGGTGGCCCGTGACGCGCATCGGGTGGGCCGCTCTGCTCCTGCTCCTCTCGTGTGGCGACCCCGAGCTGACTCAGCTCTTCGTCTGCTACGAGATCGACCCCGAGCTCGTGAGCGCCGGCACGACCACGCGCGTCTGCGCGTTCGACGACTCGGGCGCCATCCTCACCGGCTGCGACGACGGCACCCGGATCCAGCTGGGATCGGACGGCGAGCGACGGAGCCAGGCGTTCGTCCAGGCGGACGCCGAGCGGGTGGAGATCACCCTCGAAGGCACGGTGAACCGGCCCGGCGTGGGCGAGGTCGAGCTGAGCCAGTCGATCGACATGCCCTTCTCACCGGGGCGGATCATCGACGTGACGCTGCGGCTCGAGAACGCCTGCCTCGACCGCATCTGCCCCGACGACGAGACCTGCGTCAGCGGCCGCTGCGTCCCGATCGCGATCCTCAACGAGCGTTGCTTCACCGAGCACGGGGACGAACCCGACCCCCTCTGCGCCGACATGGACAGCCGCCTCACGCGGGGCTGTCCGGCTCCGGCGTCCGAAGCGGAGTAGAGCGCCAGGTCTCGACGAAGGGCCGGACCGATGCCATGACCCGGGGGTGGCCGACGACTCCGACAAGCACGATGGACCCGCCCACGCGTCGCCCTACGGCCTGAGCCGGCTGGCGCCCGCGATCCGTCTGGTCGACGTGGCGAAGGAGATCGCCGAAGCGGACGAGATGATCGGCACGGTCGCCAGCTCGAAGCTCGAGACCATCGCCAAGCAGATCCGGGCGCTCCAGGAAGAGGCCAAGCGCGTGCTCGAGCAGACCAAGCGCGACCTCGACCTGCACCGCGCGGAGTGCCGCTTCACCCGCCGTCCGGGCCACGTCTACCACCTCTATCGCAAGGGCGATGGGCTGAGCTGGTCGATGATCGCGCCGCACGAGTGGCGCGGGAGGGCACCGCACGAATTCCTCGGCTCCTATCGGCTCGAAGCCGACCGCTCCTGGACCCCGCTCGAGCAGCTCGAGGAGCGCGACGAGGTCATCAGCGCCGAGGCGATCCTCGGTCACCTGCTGCCAGAGGGGTAGACCGGGTCTCGCCCTACCTGGCATGGTCGCCGCCGTGAGCGTCGACCAGTTCTTCGTGGGCCGTGGCAACGCGGCGACCGTCACCATCCACGTGCTCGAGACGAAGGAGGCCGCGGCCTTCCTCGAGTCCCGCAAGACCTACGCGAAGTGGGCGAGCGTCCAGGGCTTCAAGCCCAGGCCCGGCCGCTCGATCGAGCTGCCTGCGCGAGACGGCAGCCTCGGCGCCGTGCTCTACGTGCGGGGCAGCGAGGCCGACCCCTTCACCTACGCCCGACTGCCCAGCACGCTGCCGAAGGGTCGCTACCAGGTCGACGGATGCTCGGACCCGGCGCACCTCGAGGCGCTCGCGCTCGGCTGGTGCTTCGCGCAGTACCAGCTGACCAAGTACCGCAGCCGACGCCGCACGGCGCGAAAGCTCGTCTGGCCGGCGGAGCTCGACAAGACCCGCGTGCGCCAGCTCGGTGAGGCCACCTTCCTGGTCCGTGATCTGGTGAACATCCCCGCGGAGGACATGGGCCCCGATGGGCTCGAGGCCACCGCCCGCGAGCTGGCCGGCAAGCACGAGGCGAGCATCGAGGTCATCACCGGCGACGCGCTCCTCGAAGCCGGCTACCCGGCGGTCCACGCCGTGGGTCGGGCGGCCGCGGTCGAGCCGCGACTGATCGACCTGCGCTGGGGCCCGGCCGACGCGCCGAAGGTGACGCTGGTGGGCAAGGGCGTGTGCTTCGACACCGGCGGGCTCGATCTGAAGACCGCCGACGGGATGCTCCTGATGAAGAAGGACATGGGCGGCGCGGCCCACGTCCTCGCGCTCGGCGATCTCGTGATGGGCCGGAAGCTCCCGGTCCGCCTGCGCGTGTTGGTGCCGGCCGTGGAGAACGCGATCGGACCGCACGCGATGCGGCCGAGCGACATCCTGCAGACCCGCAAGGGCCTCACGGTCGAGGTCGGCAACACCGACGCCGAGGGTCGCCTGATCCTGGCCGATGCGCTGGCCGAAGCGGTGAGCGAGAAGCCCGCGGTGCTGATCGACTACGCCACGCTGACCGGCGCGGCGCGAGTGGCCCTCGGGTCGGACGTGCCCGCGATGTTCTCCACCGACGACGAGCTGGCCGCCGACCTGCTGAAGGGTGGGGCCGACGTCTTCGATCCGATCTGGCGGATGCCGCTCGTCGACGACTACGACCGCTACCTCGACGGATCGATCTCCGACATCAAGAACGTCGGCGGCGGCCGCTACGGTGGGGCCATCACCGCGGCGCTCTTCCTGCGGCGCTTCGTCGGCAAGCGGCAGGCGTGGGCGCACTTCGATCTGATGGCCTACAACCGCGAGAACCGCCCCGGTCACCCGAAGGGCGGCGAAGCGATGGGCCTACGCGCTGCGCTCGCGATGCTCGAAGCGCGCTTCGCCTCCGCACCGCCGGTCGAGAGCGCGCCCCCGGCGGAGGAGCCGGCGCCCGCCAAGAAGGCGACCCCGAAGGCCGCCCCGAAGAAGGCGACCAAGAAGAAGGCGCCCGCCAAGAAGGCGACCAAGAAGGCCGCGAAGAAGGCGCCCGCGAAGAAGGCCACCGAGGCCGCGCCCAAGAAGAAGAAAAAGAAGAAGAAGAAGCGCAAGAAGAGCTGAGCACGGGGTTTGCAGGAAGGCGCGGCGTGCGTGTCACTCCGTGCCGACCGATGCTCTTCCCCGCGCTCCTGCTGCTCGGCGGTTGCTTCCTTCGCCACGGCTCGGGGGACGACGCGAGCGACGACTTCGTCCCGGGAGACGCGGGCCCGATCACCGTCGACGCGGGTCCGATCCCGGGCGACGCAGGTCCGATCGTCGATGCGACTCCGCCCCCGGACGCGGGGCGCTGTCGACCGGCCGGCCCGCTCGTCCAGGCGTGTGTCGAAGGCGACCCTGCCGCCGACTTCGCGCCCGGCTTCCTCGTGCAGTTCGACGATTGCCACTGCGGCGGCGTCCCGCGCTGCGACGTCGAGGTCAGCTCGGGCACCGCGATGGCGCGCGTGTCGATCTGTGACGAGGGTCTCTGCCGCGCGTGTACTGGCCCGAACGAGGTCTGGTGCCCGCTGCCCGACTTCGACGTTCGAGCGATCGAAAGCGGCTCGGTCCCGCACTTCGAGCTCGGCCTCCCGCCGGGCGATGGGCAGCTCTGCCAGACGGTCGGCTCGCTCGGGGGCGGGCTCTGTGCGTTCCCCGGCCACGCCTGGGACGACCCCGAAGAGCTCTGCTTCCCCGCGACGCATGTCGCCGCTGGAGCGCGCGTGCCGCTGGTGATCGCCGGCGAGGTGAGCTGTGCCTTCGAGCCCGGCCCCTGCGACGCGGAGCTCGACGACGCGACGCGCACCATCGAGCTGCGGCCGCGCCTTCGAAACTGCGACGAGGGAGCGCCCACCTGGGGTTGCGTGGGCGCGTCGGGTCGACTCGAGCGCGAGTGCTGGACGCCCGAGCTCCGCGACGGGACCTACACCGTTCGAATGAACGGTCGGACCCTCGGCGAGTTGACCGTCGGAGCCGACGCACCCGCCGGCTGCGTGGACCTCTGAGTGCCGACGGAGTGAGTTGGCTCACTTCTTGCCCCTTTAGGGTGCATGATTCGACCCGCCCTCTCTCGCACCCTGCTCCTCGCCTTGGGGTGCTTGCCCGCTTGCTACTGTTCTCACCAGGTGATCGGCGACGATGACCCGGATCTGGGGACTGTTATCGAACTAGCGGATTTCGGCCTCGAGCCGACGGATTCCGCACACCGAACCACGGATGCACAGATCGAGACCGACGCCTTCGTCGAGACCGACGCCTTCGTCGAGACCGACGCCGGTCCGGCACCGGGCATCGACATGGGCGCCGTCTGCTCGCCCGGGGAGACCGACCCGGCACGCATCTGCATCCCGGCGATCCAAGGTGGCACGCTCGCAGTCGACCACTCGAGCATGCTCACGGTGACGCTGCCCAACCCAGAACCCGATTGTGCGCCGCCCGGGGCCGCCAAGTGCGACGTGCGGGTCGACTGGGATGCGGGGGTCCTCCACCTCTGCACCTTCCGCGTGATCACTCCGGGACCGCACGAGTGTCCGATGACCGTCAGCAACGAGTGCCCCATCCCATCGCTGCGGACCGAACGGACCTGGGTGGTGAAGATCAACGGGCACGATGCCTTCACGATCGACAGCCGGCTGGAGCCGATGCCGGAGATGATGGATCGCTGCACCGACCTTCGCGACGCAGCCGAGGTCGGACTACGCGCCCGCCGATGACGTGCGTCGCCGGGCCCAGTTGAGGGTCAGCTTCGCGCGCTGTGGGCCGGCGCGCTCCGCGGTCGCCTCTTCCACCGTCACGATGTCGGAGACCAGCGCCGCGATCCCTCCGAGCACCACCAGCCGGAACACTCGGTCTTCGGCGTAGGGGTGGTCGCGCAGGATCGCGCGCACCCCCGTCTCCGAACGCTGACCGACCGAGAGGTGGCCGGTGTCGTGGCCGCGTCGCCAGCGAACCGGCGTCTGCGCGAGCACGGCGGAGAGGGTGTGGAAGCTGGTGCGCTTCGAGCTGATGAGCACGTCCCGCTGCGACTCGAAGAAGAAGCGGAACACCTTCTCGTCGGTGTCGAGCCCGAGGGTCGCCACCACCGCGTTGTAGGCCGAGAGGTGGTGATGCTCCGCGTACCAACGCTCCGCCGAGATCCCCTTCTCGATCAGCGTTCGAGTCTTGGAGTCCAGGTGGCTGAGAAACACTTCCCTGCGCTCTCCGCCACCCAACTCGGGGTGCTCGGAGAGGTGGGCCAGGGCCATACCGCGGGCGCGAACCACGGCCGGACCCTACCACACCTTTTGGGGACGCTTCCTTGCCGTTCAGTCCCTCGACGAGCCCACCCGATCCGGCGAGCCGAAGTGAGGCGAAGTGCCCCGCTTTCGAACGGTGTTCAGCGGGCGCGAATGCCGTCGAGAACCATGCCGACGACGATGCGTGCGATCTCGTCCGGGCGAGCGTCGAGCCCGCCGCGCAACACCGCGAGCGCGAGCTGCTCGACGGCGCCGACCACCGCGAGCGCGCTGACGCGCGGATCGGAGACGCGAAGCAGGTCGTGGGAGACCGCGGTGTCGGTCAGGTGGATCGCCCCGCGCTCCATCTCTTCGGCGAGCGCCTTGATCCCGGCCGTGGCGGCCGTGGGGGGAGAGCGGTTCTCCTGCAGATAGAGATGCACCACCCGCAGGTGGGGCACGGCGATGGCCGCGAGCTCGAGGGCGAGCGCGGCGTAGGTGCCGTTGAGGTCTGCGCGGGAGTCGGCGCGCGCGAGCGTGACCGCGCAGCGGCGCATCGCGGTCCGGACCTTGCCGGCGACCGGCGCGAGGATCCCGTCGACCAGCGCGCCCTTGTCGTCGAAGTACCGGTAGAAGTTGCCCTTCGCCATGCCGGCCGCCTTGGCGAGCTCGTCGATGGTCACCGGCTCGACGCCGCGCTCGAGGAAGAGGTCCAAGCCCGCCGCGAGCAGCGCCTCCGTCCGTTCGCGACGGTTTTTGGCGCGCTTGCCCTCGGGTTTGGATCGCTCGGACGCAGAGCCCACGTGCGGAGAGTAACCGAATGCGGCTCACTGCGGCGTGGAGATCCAGTGGCGACGAGCACTTCCCGTCGCGCTCGTTTGGGCTAGTGTCGCTCCATGTCGGCTCTCCTGGGCATCCCCCTGGCCACCCTCACGGCGCCGGGGACCATCGAGCTCTCGCTCCTCACCGCGGCTTCGCTCCTGCCGCCGCGCGCTCGCGACGCCGAGTCGCGACCGTGTCGACGGATCGCGGTGGTGGTGCCCGCGCACGACGAGCGCGAGGGCATCACCCGCTGCGTGAAGAGCCTGCTCGCGTGCGACCCGGCGGGCTGCGAGGTCGAGATCGTCGTGGTCGCCGACAACTGCACCGACGACACCGCGGACGTGGCGCGAAAGGCGGGCGCCCGAGTGCTCGAGCGCCGCAACCCGAACCTGCGGGGCAAGGGCTACGCGCTCGAGTACGCCTTCGACTCGCTCATGGCGGAGCACGCCGACCTCGACGGGCTCATCGTGGTGGACGCCGACACCGACGTGGAGCCGACCTTCCTCGCCGCCTTCGCGCGTCGCTTCTCGGACGGCGCCGACGCGCTGCAGTGCCGCTACCTCGTCCGCGACCCCGGCGAGTCGCAGCGGAAGCGGCTGATGAACGTCGCCTTCATGGCGTTCAACGTCGTGCGTCCTCGTGGCCGCGATCGTCTCGGACTGAGCTGCGGCATTCTCGGCAACGGCTTCGGCCTCAGCCGCCGCTGCCTCGAAGCCGTGCCCTACGCCGCGCGCTCGGTCGTCGAGGACCTCGAGCACCACCTCGACCTGGTCCGCGCCGGCTACCGCGTGGAGTTCGTCGACGAGACCTGCGTCCGTGGCGACATGCCCGACGCCGGCAAGGGCGTCGAGACCCAGCGCGCGCGCTGGGAGGGCGGCCGCATGCGGATGATGCGCGAGAAGGCGCCTGGCCTGATCGCCGAGATCGCCAAGGGCCGGCTGAAGCTCACCGAGCCGCTCCTCGAGCTCATGCTCCTGCCCCTCGCGACCCACGTCGGCCTGCTCGGCGTCACGCTCCTCGTCCCCTTCCCGCCCACGCAGATCGCCGCCGCCGTCGGCCTCGGCTCCGTCGGCGCCCACGTGCTCGCCGCCCTCAAGGTCGGCGGCGCCGACCGCGAAGACCTCAAGGCCCTCGCCGGCGCCCCGCTCTACATCGCCTGGAAGGCGAAGCTGCTCCCGAAGATCCTCGGCGCCGCCAAGGAAGAGCAGGAGTGGGTCCGCACCGAGCGCGCCTGAGCGCCGAAGGCGCTCACCGTGCCCGTGCCCGTGTCATGGACGGACGAGCGCACTCACCGGAACGGCGCCCACCATTGGCTCGCTCCAACCCCACGGCGGATCGTACCCCTCGGTCGCATAGAGGTAGAGCGCGGTCGACCGCCTCGACTCGGACGAGTCGTCGTGACCGATCCACATCTCATAGTGGACCTCGTTGCCCTTCCGAGTCAGCTCGATCTCCAGCGGCAGCAGACCGCTGGGCAGCACGTACATCAAGCCCACACAAGTGATGCACGTGGGCGTCTCGTGAAGCACGTGGACCGTGTGCCAGTCGTCGAACGCGAGGTCGCCCTCGTAGAAGAGGCGTAGGTAGGCGTAGACGCCGAAGCCGAGCAGCTCGTCGCCCTCGAGGGTGACGCGAAGGGTCTGAGCCGCGAGGTCGGAGAGGAGGGTGCGGATCGTTTCGAGGGTGAGCTCCTAGACCGGTCACGCTAGCAAAGCGATCGACCCCCTGCATCGGGCACGGGCACGGGCATGGGCACGGGCACGGGGCTCGCCTTCGGCTCACCTACAGCCGGTAGCCGATGCCCAGCGCGAGCCGCATCCACATGTGGCGGCCGAAGCGGTTCTCCGCCGCACCCGCGTAGCCGGCGAGGGCTTCGGCAAAGAAGACGGTCTGGCGGTTGAAGTTCGCTTCGATGCCGATGAGTGGCGCGCCGCCGCCGACCGCGCCGCCGCCCGCGTCGTTGACGTGAGTCCACGCGAAGAGGCCCGCCGCGCCGACGGTGAAGGTCGCGCTGTTGCTGACGTGGAAGCCGACGCGCATGCCGGCCTCGAGGCCGATGGCATAGCCGAAGTCGTCGGCGAAGGTGCCCTCTTCGCCGAAGATCGCGCCCTCGCCGAGGAGGACGAAGGGGCGCGCGGCGATCGCGATGTCGATGTCGTCCTTGCCGTAGACGTGGAGGCGCATCGGGATGGAGAGGCCGCCGGCGACGCCGGTCGCGGTGCCGATCAGGCCGCCGTAGTCGACGTGGGCGCGGAGGCCGAGGTCGAACTTCGAGCTCGGCGAGAAGAGGACCTCGGCGTAGAAGCCCGGCCAGCCGAGGCCGGCGCTGATCACGACCTCACCGTTGCCGACGGTGCGGCCGCTGATCAGCGAGAGGTCGTCGGAGGTCGGTCGGTCGGCCGAGGCCGGCGCCGCGGCGAAGAGCGCCGCGGCCATGAAGAGACCTGCCCATGCCTTCACTTCGCCGCTCCTTCTTCTGGGTGAGCTCGCCGCATCCACGCGGGCCAGCGCTCGCGCTCGAAGCGCGGCATCGGGTCGAGGGGCTCGCCCCCCTCGCGCCATTCGAAGTGCAGGTGCGGTCCACGGCTGATGCCGGTGTTCCCGGCGAGCGCGACCGGCTGCCCGCGCTCGACCACCTGGCCGGCGAAGACGTGGATCGCCGAGAGGTGCGCATACGCCGAGACCGAGCCGTCGCCGTGGAGCAACACGAGCAGGTTGCCGTAGCCGTGCACGGTGTTGTCCGCGTAGCCGACCAGCGCCCGCTCGACCGCGCGCACCGGGGTGCCGACCTCGGCGGTCACGTCGACGCCCCGATGATGGCGCGGACCGCCCGCGGCGTGACCGCGGCCATAGCCCCGACCGAAGCGCCCATCGGCGATGGGCCAGGCGAGCGGGAAGCGGGGCTTGCCGATCCGCTGGGCCGCGGCGATCCACTCGGGCCGAGGCTCGCCGCGGATCAGCGCGGCGGCTGCGCGGTGGGTCCCGAGTCCGAGCGCATCGGCGACCACGGAGGGCTTGCCCTTCGGCACCGGCGCGCGCCGTGGACCGTTGCAGCGGCCGCGACGCCGCCGATAGCGCGCGCAGCGCCGCTCGTCCGGGAGCCAGTCGGCGACCGCCGGCACGTGGCTCCGGTCCACCGTCGCGACCCGCCCGGCCTCCTTCGGCTCGGGCGCCGGCTCGGCCACGGATTCGGACGAGGATCGCTCACGATCGGTCGCTTCCGTCGACCCGCTCCATTCCGCGAACCCCGCTCCGCCGGCGACGCCGAGCGCACAGAGCAGCGGGAGGAGGACCAAGCGCATCGCGGGATGGTACCGATCTGCGGCCCCGGGCACCAAACAACGCCACGTTGCATCCCGGCCGCCGAACATCGACACTGCGTGCCACACCGGCCCCCGGGCCGCGATCCCAGTAAGAGGAGAGAGACACGATGACCGCGCTGCAGCACGGCTCCGCCGCCATCCCCGAGGCCAAGGCCTCGATCCCGGCCACCTCGCAGGACGAGATCGACGAGGCGCTGGCCGTCCTCTCCGACAAGAAGGACGCCTGGGTCGGGCTCTCGATCGACGAGCGCATCCGGATCCTCGACGTGCTCATCGACAGCACCACCCGCGTGGCCGACCGTTGGGTCCGCGCCGCCTGCGAGGCCAAGGGCATCCGTCGCGGCACCCCGGCCGAAGGCGAGGAGTGGCTCGGCGGTCCCGCCGTCGTGCTCCGCAACATGCAGCTCCTGAAGAAGTCGCTGAAGGACATCCGCGACCACGGCAGCCCCAAGCTCAACGGCGAGGTCACCGTGCGTCCGGACGGTCAGGTGGTGGCGCCGGTCTTCCCGACCGACAACATCGACAAGCTCCTCTTCACCGGCTTCAGCGCCGAGATCTGGATGGACAAGTCGGTCACCAAGTCGACCCTCCAGGACAACATGGCCGAGTTCTACCGGAACAAGCCGAAGTCCGGTCGGGTCTCGCTGGTGCTCGGCGCCGGCAACGTCAGCTCCATCGGTCCGATGGACGCGCTCTACAAGCTCTTCGCCGAGGGCGAGGTGGTCATCCTCAAGATGAACCCCGTCAACGAGTACCTCGGGCCCTTCATGGACGAGGCCTTCCGCGAGCTCGTGCGCCTCGGCTACTTCCGCGTGGTCTACGGCGGCGCCAAGGAAGGCGACTACCTCTGCACCCACGATCTCGTGGGCTCGATCCACATCACGGGCTCGGACAAGACCTACGACGCGATCGTCTGGGGCCTCGGCAAGGACGGCGAGGAGCGCAAGCGCCGCAACGAGCCGCGCAACGACAAGCCGATCAGCGCCGAGCTCGGCAACGTGACGCCGATCATCGTGGTGCCCGGTCCGTGGACCGAAGCGGAGCTCGACTACCAGGGCGTGAACCTGGCGTCGTCGCTCACCAACAACGCCGGCTTCAACTGCAACGCCACCCGCGTGATCGTCACCCACGGCGCGTGGGCCAAGCGGCAGGCGCTCCTCGACTCCATCAAGCGCGCCTTCTCCCGCGCCGAGCCCCGCATGCCCTACTACCCGGGCGCCGAGGATCGGCAGGAGGCCTTCCTGAAGGAGCACCCGGACGCGCACCAGTTCGGCCCGCGCGGCGACGGCAAGGTGCCCTGGACCCTGGTCAGCGATCTCGACCCGACCAAGGAAGACGACATCTGCTTCACCACCGAGGCCTGGTGCGGCGTCACCAGCGAGGTGCCCCTCGAGGCCGAGAGCGTCGTCGAGTACATCGAGAAGGCCGTCGAGATGGCCAACGAGACCCTCTGGGGCTCGCTGAGCTGCTCGATCATCGTGCACCCGAAGACGATGAAGGACCCGCGCGTCGCCAAGGCGATCGATAAGGCCATCGCCGATCTCCGTTACGGCTCGGTCGCCGTGAACCACTGGTCCGCGCTCGCCTACGCGCTGGTCACGCCGGCGTGGGGCGCGTTCCCCGGTCACACCAAGGACGACATCCGCTCCGGCGAGGGCGCGGTCCACAACACCTACCTCTTCGACAAGCCCGAGAAGTCGGTCATCCGTGGCCCCTTCATGGTGAAGCCGAAGCCCACCTGGTTCCTCGACAACCGCACGGCCCACGAGATCGGCAAGAAGCTCACCGGCATCTACGCGAAGCCCAGCCTCGCGAAGATCCCGAGCCTCCTCTGGTCCGCCCTCCGCGGCTGATCAGCGTATCGCCGACGGCGGCACGCCCTATCCCTCACCCTGTGCTTCCACCTGCAGAAAGGGTGAGGGCGAGGACTCGCCTGCGGCGCTCATTCGCGGACGCAGAGGCAGTGGTAGCCCATTCTCATGTCGTCGTCACAGGTCAGCGGCGCTTCCAGATTCGGGCCGCAACCGGGGTTCAGGTCGTCGTAGGCCTCGAGGCACACCAGACCCGCAGCAGCACAGAGCTCGTCGCAGGTGGTCATGTTGTAGGCCTCCGCCGAGCAGCTCTCCCGTGTCGCCGCACAGAACTGGGTGTTCGCGCGACGCAAGAGCGGTGAGCAATCGACGGGCTCCGCGCTCCCGCCATCGCCCTCGGGCCCGCCGTCCGGCGCGCCCAGATCGTCGGCCACGCCATGGTCCGCCAGCGCGACGCCCTCGTCCTCCCCGACGCCCTGGTCCGCGAACCCGAGATCCCGCGTCCCGGAATCCGGAACCTCGTCGGAGCGCACACAGACCGACTCCAGGCAGACCCAGCCATCGGCGCACGGGCAGCTCAGTCCATCGAGCTCGACGGCCTCGATGCTGCACGCCGTCAGGACGAGCGCGCAGAGCAGCGGCAGCGGTCGGAAGCAAGACATCGGACCCCATAGCGTACCTTCCTCCGCTGCCCGGCGCCTCCCGACGGCCGATCACTGACAGCGCTGGTGAGCGATCCGGCCGTTGGCCCAGCGTGGCACGCCGAACTGCAGCCCTGGCGCTGGCACGAACCCTGCTGAACCCAGGGCATGCCTTCGCCGAACTTCGCCCCTCTCCGGCACCCCGCGTGGTGGAGCGCGCTCGCGCTCCTCGCGCTCAACGACCACGTGCTGAAGGGCGCCGGCGTGCTCCCGGGGGCTCTGACCGGAAAGCTCAGCGACTTCGCAGGGTTGATCGTCGCGCCGGTGCTGGTCGCGGCGCTGGTCGGAGCACGCACGCGGCGCGCTCGAGTGCTGGTCTTCGCGGCGGTGGCCGCGCCTTTCGCGGCGATCAACCTCTCGCCCACCTTGGCCTCGATGTGGGACGCCGCGGTCGGTTGGTCGACCACGACGGACCCGACCGATCTGGTCGCGCTCGTGGTCGCTCCGCTCGCGATCGCGCTGGCCGGCACCGAGCGCACCTCGAGCGAAGCGATGCCCCGCGCGGCCATCGCCCTCGGGTCCCTGGCCTGCATCGCGACCTCGCCGGTGGAGCCGATCATGACCACGGCCGGTGGCCCAATCCTCGAGCACCAGTCGGACGAGACGGTCAGCGTGCGCGTGCGCTGGGTCGACGCCTCGATCGACTGCGACTGGCTGCTGCAGTGGATGGAGCTCGGTGGTGGTGGAGACGAGCTCGCCCGCGCGCTCGACCCGAGCCTCTTCGACGAAGCACGCACCTTCAGCCTCGAGCCCGGCCAGAGCGCGGACCTCACCCGACCCTTCGACGGGACCGCGACCGAGCGCGCCTGTGACGCGCTGATCCTCAGCGCCGATGGGCTGGAGCCGCGGCTGGTCGCGTACCCGGCCAGCACCACGCGCTGGGAGAGCCCGGGCACGCTCACCCTCGAGACCCGCCGCGACGGCTTCCGACTCGCGGAGACCGGCATGCTCCTCGTCGCCACGCCAGAGCCGAGCGCCGAGCCGGCGAGCTGTGAGCGCGCGAGCTCGGTCGGCGTCTTCTCCTGGGCGGGCGAGGTGCCGAGCGAAGCGGTCGTGCGCGGCTTCGACGTCTTCTCCGACGGATGCTTCGCGATCGAGCTCGAGGAGATCGGCGAGAGCCGCGAGCTCCCCGACGATGTCGACCCGAGCGACCCGGGAGCCCCCCGGCTGCCGCCGCTCGCGCTCGAGACCTACGAGCTCACGCTCTGCGTGCCGGGCGAGTACGCGGGCTTCGAGGTCGGCGAGCATGTCGAGCTCCACTCCGAGACGGACTTCCTCGAGGTCACGGGTGAGCACGAGGGCCTCGTTCTCGAGCGCCTCCGCCGCCGTGATCCCACCGAGGCTCGCGCCCTGTGCCAGGGCTCGCGCATGGTCTGCGGCGGCTACGCCGAGCCGCTCGCGTGGGACATGGGCACCTGGCGCCTCAACCCCGGCGTGCCCGTGGTCGAGGAGATCCTGACCCTCTCCGGCGAAGGCCGCCGAGAGACCCGACTGCTCGACGACGCGACCCGCGTCGTCGCCGCGCACGCGGACTGCGGCCTCGAGCCGGGTCTGCGGGGCGTCTTGCTCACTCACTGGGAGGACCGATGAAGACCGAGAACAGACTCACCCTCGCCGTGGCACTCGCGCTGCTCGGGGCCTGCGCCTCCGAGGCCCCGATGAGCACGCCGACCGGCGACGGCAGCCGCGGCGTCACCTTCGGCGGTGCGGCCGACATCGGCCAGTTCCGCGCCGTCGCCGAGCGCGGCGAGATCCCCGACGAGAGCATGCTCGACCCCGTAGGCTTCTTCGCCGAGCACGCCGTCGATCTGCCGGCGGTCGACTGCGGCGCCGATGTCTGTGTCCAGACGGGCCTCGCGGTCGCGCCGCGCTTCGACGGTGGCAACTGGACCATGGGCTACGTCGCGCTTCGCACCTCGCTCGATCCGAGCGCGCTCGAGCGTCCCTCGAGCCATGTGGTGATCGCCATCGAGCGGCGGGTCGCGCACGCGGACGAGGTCTCGCACTTGATCGCCGCGCTCGACCCGGACGACCGCGTGAGCGTGCTGACCTTCGACGGAGCGGTCGAGCCGATCGTCGACCAGGCCGCGCCCGGCGATGTCGGAGATCTGGAGCTCGGCGTCTCCGATGGAGGTCGCGATCTCTTCGGCGCCCTCGCCGAAGCGGTGTCGATCGCCCGCGCCGACGAGACCCGCGAGGGTCGAGTGGTGCTCCTGACCCATGGCCGCGCGACCAGCGGCATCCAGGAGCCGGAGCCGCTCCTCGAGCTCCTGGGCGACGCCGCGCGCGACGGGATCGCCACGACCGTGATCACCGATGCGGACACCAGCGCCTACCCGAAGGAGCTCGCGCAAGCGGGCGGCGGCACCTTCTACTTCGCGAGCGACGAGGGCGACATGCGCGACGTGATGACCCTGGTCGGCGAGACGGCCCTGCACCCGATCGCCACCGACCTGCACCTCGAGGTGCGGCCGATGGAGGGCTACTCGCTCGGTCGCGTGTTCGGCGCGCCCGCCGGGACCGAGGTCGACGCGAGCGGTGCCGTCATCGTCGCGCCAGCCCTCTTCGTCGGCGCGCGAGAGAGCGAGAGCGACGTCGACACCGGTCGACGCGGTGGTGGCGGCGGCTTCTTCGTCGAGCTCTTCGCGGACGAGAGCGCGTCGGTCGCGCCGGGCCATCAGGCGCTGGCGGTGACCGCGAGCTACACGGACGCCTCCGGCGAGGACCGGAACGTCGACGCCGGCTCGTGGAACGTGCTCGCCTCCGGTCAGAACCCGGCCGACATGTGGCCTTCGTTCAGCAACCCGCTGATCACCAAGCCCTTCATGATGGTGAACATGTACCTCGGCCTGCGCTTCCAGACCGAGCTCTACGGCGCCGGTGACTGCGCCCGCGCGCGCGGCGTGCTGCCGATGATGGAGGTCTCGGTCGAAGGCTGGCAGCGCCTCTACGAGGACCCGGACATCCGCGCCGACTGGGAGCTGATGCAGCGCATCGGTGAGAACATCGACCGCGCGTGCGCCGAGAGCGAGGTCGTCGAGCCGATGAGCTACGTCCACGCGAGCTGCATGTTCATCTGAGCGTCGTCCATCGCGACCCAATTCCGCAGGCCTCCGGGAGACAGTCTTCCCGGAGGTCACGATGGGTGAACGATGGATGACCGCGCTGCTGGTCCTGGCGGCGTGTGGTGGTGGTGACGTGCGCGAGCCGGCCGCCGAGACGGAGACCGGCGACGAGGTCATGGCAGAGGCGGGCCCCTCGCTCAGCGAGCTGCTCGGTTCGCCCGGCGAGACGCGAAGCGCAGATCAGCTGGACGCGATCGCCGCCTGGATCGAACGCTGGGTGAAGGAGCCCGGGACGCCGGTCACCAACGACACCGGCAAACCGACCGCCGTCGCGCTGAGCGATTGGCTGGAAGCGAGCCCCGACGTGTCGGTGGAGCTCTGCCCCTTCTTCGACGAGCTCGCCGAAGGCGACGAGCGAGCGCGACTCGAGGCGGCGATCCGAGTCGGCTATCCGCTCGGCATGGCGGCCGCGACGATCGACGATCCGGACGCAGACCCGACGGGCGCGCGGGTGCAGGTCGCCGGCGCCGAGGCGGCCTTGCACTGGTACCTCGCGGAGCGGCGCGGCGGTGCGCCGGCGAGCGCGCTCATGGACCGGCTCCAGGCGAAGTACGAGGCCGATGGCGGGCTGCACGCCTGGTACGCGGAGCGCGGCATCGAGTGCGGCGACGCGGACGCGCCGCGAGAGCCGAGCTACCGGCGGGCGATGCTCGGCGACTGAGCTGACCCAGATCGGGACAGGTGGACCAAATGGGGAACGCCGGGGCGGAAAGGGCCGCCGTTCTCGGGGTCTGAGCCTGGCACGAGGAGTGCTCTGTCTTCTCTCGGCGTGGGGATCACGCTGGGGAGAGAACGATGGAGATCACTCGAACACGGGCCGGCATCCTGTTCGGCGCACTGATGAGCGCCGCCTGCGGATCGGACGGCGGAGTCACCATGGTCACCGACGCGGGACCGGCCGCTCGCTGGCTCGTACGGACCGCCGAAGAACCTCCGGGCGATCGATGCCCGGACGGAGGAATCTCGGTTCGGGCCGGGCTCGACGACGGCGCCGGTGGCGGAATCGCCTTCGACGGCGAGCTGCAGGAGGGCGAGGTCCAGGACGTCGCCTACATCTGCAATGGGAGCGACGGGAGCGACGGCTCCGATGGCTCCGACGGCTCCGACGGGAGCGATGGCTCCGACGGCTCCGACGGAGTCCCGGTGGTCGTGGACCTGGTGGAGCTCGAGCCGGGCGAGCGCTGTGAGTTCGGTGGAAGCCTCGTGCGGGTCGGCCTCGACGACGGCGACGGCGACGGAACCGCCGGCGACGAGATCCTCCAGGAGGGTGAGGTCGACTCCACTCACGAGCTCTGCCGCCAGACCCGGCCACCGACCGTGGCCACCGGCCTGCTCGCACGTCCGACCAACACGACCTGCACCGCGATCGGAACCTCGAGGACCCAGGGCGTGGCGCTCGAGCGAGCGTTCCCGGACATCACGCTCCAACAGCCGGTGGGCATGGTCATCGATCCCAGCGGGAACCGCTGGTACGCCATCGAGCAGCAAGGGCGCGTCATGACCTTCCCGGCCGCAGGCGCGAGCACGGCGACCATCGCCCTCGACCTCACCGACCAGGTCTTCTCGGGCTACGAGAACGGACTCATCGGCATCACCTTCCACCCGACCGACGGCTCGGTCTTCCTCTACTTCACCGAGCACGAGACCCGCACGGGGTTCGAGGCCCGACAGGTGCTCGCCCGCTACGACGTGCGGGTCGACGGAACCATCGACCGAACCACCGAAGAGCGGCTGCTGGTCATTCCCCAGTCGAAGCCCGACCACAACGGCGGAGCCCTCCAGTTCGGCCCCGACGGCTTCCTCTACGTCTCGGTCGGCGACGGTGGGGACTTCCCCGCCACCACCCCTCAGGACCCCTTCGACCTGAACGGCAAGATTCTCCGCATCGATGTGGACCCTCCCGGCGCGCTGCCCTACGCCATCCCCCCCTCCAACCCCTTCGTAGGCGGGGGCGGCGCGCCGGAGGTGTTCGCGCTCGGGTTCCGCAACCCGTGGCGCATGGCCTTCGACCCCGCGACCGACGAGCTCTGGGTCGGTGACGTCGGTCTGACCTCGTACGAGGAGCTCGACCGCGTCGTAGCGGGCGGGAACTACGGCTGGGACACCATGGAAGGCAACCACTGCCGCCAGGAAGACATCGTCGCGGATGGCACCTGCAGCACGACCGGCTTCGTTACCCCGGAGTTCGAGTACAAGCACGCCTTCGGCTGCGCCATCACCATGGGCTACCCGTACCGCGGGAGCGCCATTCCCGAGATGGTCGGCAAGATCGTCTACGGGGACTTCTGTCAGGGCATGGTCTGGGCCTACGACCCCGCGACCGGATCGAACCGCTTCGTGGTCGACCGGCTCGGGACCGTCTCGAGCTTCGCGCGCGACGCCGATGGCGAGCTCTACATGCTCGACTGGTTCCTCGGCACGATTCACAAACTCGTGCCCGAAGCCGACCCCGGCATGCCCGAGCGACTCTCGATGACCGGCTGCGTGGACCCCGCCGACCCGCTCCGTGCGGCGGAGGGCGCGATTCCGTACACGGTCAACGCCTCGTTCTTCTCGGACGACGCCTACAAGCAGCGCTACCTCTTCCTGCCGGAGGGCGAGACCATCTTCCCGGCATCGAACGGCAACCTGGTGGTCCCGCCGGGCTCGGTGCTCATGAAGACCTTCGACTTCGAGGGCCAGCGCGCGGAGACCCGTATCCTCCAGAAACACGAGGACGGCGAGTGGAGCATGTACTCGTACCAATGGCTCCCCGATCAGAGCGACGCGATCCTCATCGACACGCCGGTCGACACCAACGTCAACGGACACGACTGGACGCTCCCTGGCCGCGACCAGTGCGTGCAGTGCCACTCGACGCCCGCGGGTGTGTCGATCGCGATGAGCTTCCAGCAGCTGGATGCGGTCGGCTACTACCCCGAGACCGGCCAGTGGGCGAACCAGATCGATACACTCGAAGCCATCGGTGCCTTCCGCTTCACTCCGCCGGCCGAGCTCGACGATCTACCCGAGATGCCCGACCCCTACGACCCGACCGCGAGCCTCGACGACCGCGCGCGTTCGTGGCTGAACACCAACTGCGCCTACTGCCATCGCCCCGGAGGCAGCGGCTATGGGCCCGCCGATTACCGATTCGGCAACACGCTCCTCGAGACGAACGTCTGCGACCAGAACCCGATCGGTTCGAAGTTCGGAATCATCGACGCGAAGGTCATCGCCCCCGGCGACCCCGACCGCTCGATGCTCTACCAGCGCATCAGCCGCACGGACTCGTACCGAATGCACCCGTACCGCAACACCGTGGACGAGCCGGGCCGCGAGCTCATCGGCGCATGGATTCGGAGCCTCGAAGGCTGCGACTGACCGAGAAAGGAACCGACCGAGCACAGACCATCCAACCCTCCCCTGACGCCCTCGCCGACCTCGGTCGGCGGGGGCGTCCCCTATTCGGCGGGTCTCAGCGATCCGTCAGCGCCATCCACTTCTCCAACTCGGAGCCGTAGAGGCGGGGAGCCGTGCGGAGCTCGGCGACGGTGCTCGCGCCGCTGAGGAGCATGACCGCCCGGATCTGCTCTTCGACGCGGATGAGGAAGCGCTCGGCGCCGTCACGGCCACCTTCAACGAACGCCTTGAAGACGTTGCGGGCGAAGCCGGCGGCGGTCGCGCCGAGAGCGAGCGCGCGCGCGGCGTCGACGCCGTTGCGCATGCCGCCGGTGGCGATGGCCTGCATGCCGCAGCTGACGACGTTGTGGACGCTCGCCGCGGTGGGCACGCCCCAGTCCCAGAGGAGCTCGCCGAGCTCGCGGGCGTCGCCCTCGGCGCGGAGGGTCTCGACGCCGACCCAGCTGGTGCCGCCAGCGCCGCTGGTGTCGACGACCTTCACGCCCGCTTCTGCGACCGCGCGGGCGGTCTCGACGCTGATGCCGTTGCCCGTCTCCTTCGAGACCACCGGCACCGGGAGCTCCTTCACCAAGCGCGCCACCGTCTCACGGCCGCCGCGGAAGTCGCGGTCCCCGCCGGGCTGCACCAGCTCCATGGCCGGGTTCATGTGCACGCAGAGCGCGTCCGCGCCCACCTGCTCGATCATCTTGGCGATGACCTCGGTGTCCATGTCGCGCGCCTGCACCACGCCGACGTTGCCGAGGAGCAGCGCGGTCGGCGCGTGCTCGCGGACCTCGAAGGTCCAGGCGGTGTCGGGGCGCTTCTGCATCGCGCGCTGGCTGCCGAGCCCGAAGCCGTAGCCGCGAGCCTCCGCGATCGAGGCCAGGGTGTGGTTCACCTCGGCGGCACGCTCGTGACCGCCGGTCATCCCGGCGATGACGATGGGCGCCTTCAGCGTCTTGCCGAGCAGCTCCACCGAGGTGTCGATGGCGTCGAGGTCGAGATCCGGAAGCGACTGGTGCACCAGGCGCACCTGCTCGAGGAGGGTCGTCTGGTCTCGAAAGGCGACCTCGTCGGTCGCGCAGAGATCCAGGTGATCCGCCTTCCGCTGGCGAATGTCGTGCGTCACGGGCGCTTCCATTGGGTCATTCCTCCATCCTAGCAACGGCGGGACCCTGGCCCACATGGGGCCAGACTCAAGACACCGTTTCGTGAGCCGTCGCCCACCGCCCCCGAGCCGTCGCAGCGCCCCCGCGAGTCGTTTGTCGGGATCGGCGCTTGCCCACGAGAGCCAAGCGGCATAGACGACCCAGCGACTCGAGGGGCAATCGACCCCAGGGATGACCGCATGACGAACGACGAAGTGAAGGCCTGGATGAAAGAGGTCCGCGAGCGCATCGACCATGCGCTCGAGACCTACCTCGACGAGAAGCTCCTCGAAGCGCGGCAGATCAGCCCCTCTTCGCTCGAGCTGGTGGAGGGCATCCGTTCGCTCACGCTCCGCGGCGGGAAGCGCCTCCGCCCCATCGTGGTCGAGGCCGCCCTCCGCGCGGTCGCGCCCGAGCGCCCCGGCGTGGACGCCACCACCGTCGGCGCCAGCCTCGAGGTGCTCCAGTCCTACCTGCTCATTCACGACGACTGGATGGACCAGGACGACGAGCGCCGCGGCGGGCCGGCCGTCCACGCGATGTACCGCAGCGATCACGGCGACCACGAGGCCAACGCCCTCGCCATTCTCGCCGGTGACCTGGCGAGCGCCTACGCCCTCGAGCTCATGCTCCGCGCCCCCTTCGGCGAGGAGCGCGACGAGGCGATGCAGCTCTTCGTTCGGATCCAGAAGGAGGTCTTCTACGGCCAGCACCTGGACCTGACGCAGGACCCCGACGTCGCGCGCATGCACGACCTGAAGACCGGCTCCTACACGGTCCGCGGTCCGCTCCTGCTCGGCGCCACTCTCGGCGGCGCCAGCGACGAGCAGAAGGAAGCGCTCATCGCCTACGGCACCCCGCTCGGCGAGGCCTTCCAGCTCGCCGACGACATGATTGGCACCTTCGGCGACGCCGAGCACACCGGCAAGCCCGGCGACGACCTGGTCCACCGCAAGCGCAACGGGCTGGTCGCGTTGGCCGAGCAGCGGCTCGAGGGCGAGGCCCGCGCCGAGCTCGCGACCCTGATGCGCAGCCGGGGCACCCCCGATCCCGAGCGCGTCGCCAAGGTCACCCAGGCCATGATCGACGAGGGGATCAAGAGTGAGGTCGAGGCTCGCGTGAAGACGCTCCTCGCCGAATCGGAAGCGGCGCTCGACGGTGTCGGCTTCGATCCCGGCGGCACCGAGATCCTCCGCTTCGTCGCCCGCAAGCTGGCGCTCCGCACGATCTGAGGCCCACGGTGGCGTTCGCGGGCGGGAAGGTGATCCTCTTCGGCGAGCACGCGGTCGTGCATCAGCGACCGGCGCTCGCCGCGGGGATCTCGATCGGCGTGGAAGCCACCGCCACCGAAGCGGACGCCGACCGTCTCACGGCCGATCCCTGGGGCGTGGATCTGGCGCCTGGTGAAGCGGAAGGACAGGGCGCGGATCTGGCGCGCGCCTTCGCGACCGCGCTCGCCCTCTACCCAGGGGATCGCCCGCGATTCCACGTGCACGCGAAGGTGGGCATCCCCGGCGGCGCCGGCCTCGGCTGCTCCGCCGCGCTCGGCGTCGCGATCATTCACGCGCTCGACGACGCGATGGGTATCGAACGTGAGCCCGAAGCACGCGGCGAGGTCTCGCTCGCTTGGGAGAAGGTCTTCCACGGCAACCCGTCCGGCGTGGACAACATGATGGCCGCGGTCGGCGGCATCGCCGTCTATCGCCGCGGCGAGCCGCTCGAGCCCATCCTCGCGCGCAAGAGCCTGCCGCTGGTCATCGCCCACAGCGGCGAGTCCTCGAGCACCAAAGAGATGGTGTCGATGGTGACACGGCAGTACGAGCGCGAGCCCGAGCGAGTCGGCGAGCTCTTCGACGGCATCGCCGCCCTCGTCCGCAATGCGAAGCTCGCGATCAAGGATGGCGACCACAAGGCGGTCGGCCAGCTCATGGACATGAACCAGGCGCTCGTCAGCGGGCTGATGCTCAGCACCGAGAAGCTCGAGCGCCTGTGCAAGGTGGCCCGGGAAGCAGGGGCGCACGGCGCCAAGCTCACGGGCGCCGGCGGCGGTGGCTGCATGATCGCGCTCTGCGACTCGACCGAGGCCGCCAAAGACGTGGAGAGCGCGCTCGCGCCCCACGCCTCCTTCACCGCGATCACCGAGACTCGAAGCCGAGGAAGAGCCCAATGAGCCGGAAATGGCATTCTGTCAGCAAGGCATGCGCCAACATCGCTCTCGCCAAGTACTGGGGGAAGGTGGACGTGCTGCTCAACCTCCCGGCGGTCCCCAGCATCTCGATGACGCTCGATGGGCTGGTCACCGAGACCAAGCTCCGGGTCGACCCGAGCCTCGACACCGACGTGGTCGAGCTCGATGGCCGTGTCGCCACCCCGGCCGAGGCCAAGCGGGTCGTCGCGCTGCTCGACGACATTCGGCGCCGGGCCAAGCGCAAAGAGTTCGCCCACGTGGTCTCGGCCAACCGCTTCCCGACCGCGGCCGGTCTCGCCTCGAGCGCCTCCGGCTTCGCCGCCCTCGCCGCGGCGGCGGACAGGGGCTACCAGCTCGGCGCGTCCGAGCGCGTGTTGAGCGCGGTCGCTCGGCAGGCGAGCGCTTCGGCGGCTCGGTCGATCTACGGCGGCTTCGTGGAGCTCCCGGCGGGCAAGCCGGGCAAGAAGAGCCTGGCCGCCAAACCGATCGCGCCGGCCGACCACTGGGACCTGCGGATCGTCGTCGCGCAGGCGGCGAAGGGCCCGAAGAAGGTCGGCTCGACCGAGGGCATGGAGCGCTCGCGCCACACCTCGCCCTTCTACGACGCGTGGGTCGAGAAGGCGCCGGCCATCACCAAGACCATCCGCACCGCGCTGAAGAAGCGCGACCTCGACACACTGGGCGCGGCCATGGAGCAGAGCACCATGGCCTTCCATTCGTGCGCGATGACCGCGAGCCCGGGCATCCTCTACTGGCAGCCGGCCACCATCGCCGCGCTGCACACGGTGCGCGCGCTTCGGGACGACCGGGGCATCAGCGTCTGGGCGACCATGGACGCCGGCCCCCACGTGAAGGCACTCTGCCACGCGGACGACGCTCGAAAGGTCCGGCGAGCCCTGCGCGAGACGCCGGGTGTGCTCGAGACCCTCGTGGCCGCACCGGGTCCCGGCGTCTCCGTTCGCTAGTTCTTGGGCGCTACGTCCTCCACGCCTCCGCTCGAACCTCGGGCACTCGCTAACCTTCGATTCCGATGACCGACCGCGCCACCGCCCCTGGAAAGATGATGCTCAGCGGCGAGTACGCCGTGCTCGACGGGGCGCCGGCGATCGTGGCCGCCGTCCAGCGTCGGGCCGAGGTGCGCGTCGTCGAGGTCGGCCACGATGGCCCCATCGCCCGTGGCCTCGCGCATCCCGAGCCGTGCTTTCCGGAGGTCGACGCGACCCGTCGACTGGCGGAGCGCGAGCTGGGAATCACTCTCGATGCCGAGCTCACGGTCGACGTCTCCCAGCTGCGCGGCGAGACCGTGAAGCTTGGACTGGGATCGTCGGCAGCCGCCGCCGCCGCGACCGCCGCGCTGATGGTGGCGCGCGCTGGTGTCGATGCCGATCCGGCGACCCTCTTCGATCTCGCGATCCGCGGCCACGAAGAGGTCGCACCCCAAGGCAGCGGCGCCGACGTGGCCTCTGCGGTCTACGGGGAGCTGATTCGATACGTCGCGCCCACCAAGACCGTGCGCGCGGTGAGCTGGCCGAGCGGGTTGATCGCGTCGGTGGTGTTCACCGGTCAGGCCGCGAGCACCCGCGAGCTGGTGGCGAAGGTGCGCGAGCTGCAGGCTCGCGACGAGGCCCAGTACGATGGCTGCATGGGGGAGCTGCTCCGGGTCGCCGACGTGCTGGCCGACGCCTTCGAGGCAGGCGAGGCCGCGCGGATCATTGGTGCGACCGACGAGTATGGCCGCGCGATGGCCGCGTTGGGTCATGCCGCCAACGCGCCCATCGTCGAGGAACGACTCGAGGCCATCGCATGGATGGCGCGAGAAGCGGGCGGCGCTGCCAAGCCCTCGGGGGCCGGGGGTGGGGATGTCGCGATCGCCTTCTTCGGAACCGGCGAAGAGGCGCACCGCTTCGGCCACATGTGCAGCGACGCTGGCTTCGAAGTGCTCGACGTGGTCCTCGGCGGGCCTGGAGCCACGGCCGGATGAGCGACGAGCTCGCCGGCCTGAGCCGACGCTCGCTCGAGGAGCGACGCGCGCTCGTCGCCCGGCGGCTCGGGATCACGCGTGAATCCCTCGACGACGCCCTGCTCGGCGGCGGCCTGGACGAGGCCACCGCGAATCGGGCGATCGAGAACGTCCTCGGCACCCTCGCGCTGCCGTTCGCGGTGGCGACCCGTTTCGTCATCGATACCGTGCCTCGGCTGATCCCCATGGCGGTGGAGGAACCCTCGGTCGTCGCTGCGGCTTCGGCGGGAGCGAAGCGGATCGCCCAGGGCGGAGGTTTCACGGTCGACACCGACCCGCCCATCACGACGGCGGAGGTGGAGCTGCTCGGAGTGCTGGACGTGGATCGCGCCCGGTCCGCCCTGGCGGACGCGAACGAGCCGCTGGTGGAGAAGGCCGCCACGATCCTCCCGGGACTCGTAGCCCGGGGCGGCGGCCTTCGAGAGATCGAGCTCCTGACCTTCGGGGACTCCGTCGTGGTCCACCTCCACGTCGACTGCCGAGACGCGATGGGGGCCAACCTGGTCAACACGCTCGCCGAAGCCCTCGCCCCCGAGCTCGTGCAGCTGACCGGGGGCGAGCCGGGCGTCGCCATCGTCACCAACCTCGCCGACCGGCGGAAGGTTCGCGTCCGAGCGCGAGTGAGCGCCGAAGCACTCGGTGGCCTCCAGGTCCGAGACGGCATCGCGCGAATGAGCACGCTGGCCGAGCGGGACCCCTACCGGGCGACCACGCACAACAAGGGCATCATGAACGGCGTGGACGCCGTCGTGCTGGCGACCGGCAACGACTGGCGAGCGGTCGAGGCCGGGGCCCACGCCTGGGCCGCGCGCACGGGCCGCTATCAGCCGCTCTGCCGGTGGTGGGCCGAGGGCGACGACCTGGTCGGCGAGCTGGAGATGCCCCTGGCGCTCGGCATCGTCGGAGGCATCGGCCGGATCCACCGGCTCGCTCGCTTCGCGGTCGAGCTCAGCGGGGCCCAGAGCGCGATGGAGCTCGCCGGCTTCGCCGCGGCCGCCGGGATGGCCTGCAACCTCTCGGCGACCCGGGCTCTGGTCACCGACGGCATCCAGGCGGGCCACATGGCGCTCCATGCCCGAAGCGTCGCGGCGGCCGCCGGTGCGGTCGCGGACGAGGTCGACGAGGTCGCCCGCCGGATTCACCAGGCCGGGACGGTCGGCCTCGAGGCCGCCCGAGCCGCCCTGAGCGAGCTCCGACGCGAACGCTGAGCCGGATCCGCCGCGCCCCTTCCAAAGGGGGCCGCCGTTGTTATGCTCCGCCTTCCGCCCATGTCGGGCGGGGACCTACCCGTGCTCGTCTACCTCTACCTCGGCGCCCTCATCTTCGGCGGTGTGCTCCTCGGGTCATCGATCCTCCTCGGGGGCCACGACGACGCCGATCTGGACCTCGACGGTGACGTCGATCTCGACGCCGATATGGACGTCGACGCGGACGCGGACGTCGACGTCGACAAGGACCTGCCGGTCACGGGCGGCAGCTTCCTCTGGTGGCTGCGCTCGATGCGCTTCTGGACCTTCTTCCTCTCGGCCTTCGGTCTGACGGGGATGCTCCTCCAGGGGCTCGGGCTCGCAGGCGACATCACCACCCTCGCGACCGCGCTGACCATGGGCGGTCTGAGCGGCTACATGGCGGCGTGGGTCATCAAGAAGCTCTCCGACGACGACGCCGGGCGCGCCGCGGGCAGCCACGACTACATCGGCAAGAGCGCCAAGGTGCTCGTACCGGTCCGGCCCGATGGGGTCGGCAAGATCCGAGTCAGGGTCCGGGGCCAGCAGGTGGACCTGCTCGCCGTGACCGACGAGGCCGACCTCACGTCGAAGGACGAGGTCATCGTCATCGAGATGGACGGAACACGGGCGCGCGTCGCGCGCCTCGATAGCGAACGAGAGACCAACTGAGCGCCGAGCGCTCGCCGGGGGAGAGACGATGCAACAACCGATATCTGGCTATGGGCAGCAGCAGCCGGGCTACGACCCGGGCGCGGCCTATGGCTATCAGCAAACCGTCGAGGAGCCCTCGATGTGGGAAGAGCTGATGGACGACCCGGTCACGATGTATGTGGGCGGCGGCGCCGTCGGGCTCGCCGTCATCGTCCTGCTCGTCATCGCCATCTTCCGCTCGTTCCTGAAGATCGCCCGCCCGAACGAGGCGCTCGTCTTCAGCGGTAAGACCTACACGACGAAGGACGGCACCCGCGTCGGCTACCGCGTGCTCACGCAGGGTCAGCGCGGTCTCCGCGTGCCGATCCTCGAGCGGGTCGACCGGATGGACATGCGGCTCCTGCCGATCGACATCCGCGTCCAGAACGCCTACTCGAGCGGCAATATCCCGCTGCAGATCCACGCGATCGCGAACGTGAAGGTGCACGCGGACCCGGAGATCATCGGCAACGCCATCGAACGTTTCCTCGGTCGCTCCACCTCCGAGATCCAGACCGTCGCCCAGCAGACCCTCGAAGGCGCGGTGCGTGAGGTCATCGCGACGCTGACGCCGGAGGAGGTCAACGAGGACCGACTCGCGTTCGCCGAGAAGCTCACCGAGGCCGCCCACGACGACCTCAACAAGCTCGGGCTGCAGCTCGACACGCTGAAGATCCAGACCGTCTCCGACGAGACCGGCTACCTCGACAGCCTCGGCCGGCCGCAGATCGCCGCCGCGCTCCGTGACGCCGAGAACGCCGAGAACGTCGCCGCCCAGGAGATCGCCCGGGCTCAGGCCGACTCGAAGAAGCGCGCCGACGTCGCCCAGGCGGACTCCGAGCGCGCCATCCTCTCCAAGCGCAACGACCTCCGCCGCGTCCAAGCCGAGCTCGAGGGTGCCGCCTCGGCGGTCGAGCGCGAGGCGACCGCCGCTGCGCAGACCGCGCGCGCCGAAGCCGAGAAGGCGCTGCAGGAGCTGCGCGCCACGCTCGAGCAGAAGCGTCTGCAGGTCGACGTGGTCATTCCCGCCGACATGCAGCGACAGGCCCAGTCGATCCTCGCGGTCGGCATGGCCGCGCCCACCGCCGAGAACGGTGCGGCCGCGGTCAAGGTGCTCGAGATGATGGGCGAAGCCTGGAAGGCCATGGGCTCGCAGGCGAAGGAGATCTACGTCATCCAGCACCTCGAGGAGATCGTCGCGACCGTCGTCGACCAGCTGCAGAACGTCGGTGTCGACGAGGTCACGGTCCTCGACCAGGGCGATGGCTCCGGCATGGCGAGCTACGCCGCGACCTACCCGAAGATGGTCGCCGCGGTGCTCCAGGCCCTCGGTGAGTCGACGGGTGTCGACGTTCCCTCGATCCTCAACGGAAAGGCGGTGTCGTGATGCCCACCCTCCTGCTCGTGCTCCTCGTCGTCGGCGTCATCGTCCTGTTGGCGCTGGTGCTCACCATCAAGAACCTGCTCTACCTGTGCCAGCCCTCCGAGGTGCTGGTCTTCAGCGGCCGGCCGGACAAGCACGGCCCCGGTCACTACCGGATCGTGAAGGGTGGCCGCGCGCTCAAGCGCCCGCTCATCGAGACGGTCGACCGGGTCGACCTCACGAACATGATCATCGAGGTCATCGTTCAGAACGCCTACTCGAAGGGCGGCATCCCGCTGACCGTTCAGGGCGTGGCCAACATCAAGATCCCCGGTGAGCAGCCGCTGCTCCACAACGCGCTCGAGCGTTTCCTCGGCCGCAGCCGCCAGGAGATCATGCGCGTCGCGCGGGAGACCCTGGAGGGCAACCTCCGCGGTGTCCTCGCGGGCCTGACGCCCGAAGAGGTGAACCGGGACAAGGAGGCCTTCGCGGCCAAGCTGACCGAAGAGGCCGGCCACGATCTCGAGAAGATCGGGCTCGTGCTCGACACTCTCAACATCCAGAACGTGAGCGATGACGTCGGCTACCTCGACGCCATCGGTCGCACCCGCTCCGCTCACATTCGCCGGAACGCGCAGATCGCCGAGGCCAAGGCCCAGGCGGACGCCGCGGAGGTCAAGTGGGAGCAGTACGAGCAGGGTGAGCTCGCCAAGGTCGAGGCGCAGATCGCGATCGCCATCAAGCAGAACGAGAAGCGCATCGCGGACGCCCGGACGAAGCGAGAGGCGCTCATCGCCGAGGAGAAGGCCGTCGTCCAGGCGATGGTCGCTCAGAGCCAAGCCGAGCTCGATCTGCAGGACGCACGAATCGACCAGGTGAAGCTCCAGCTCCAGGCCGACGTGGTCCGACCCGCGGAGGCGCAGCGCGACCAGATGATCGCTCGCGCCAAGGCGGACGCGGTCAAGATCATCGAGCAGGGCAAGGCGACCGCCGACGTCCTCCGCGATCTGGCGGCGCAGTACCGTGGCCAGGGCGCGGCGGGACGCGACGTGCTCCTGATGCAGAAGCTGGTCCCGGTCCTCCAGCAGGTGGCCGGCACCATCGGTCAGCTGAAGGTCGATCGCCTGACGGTGATCGGGTCCGGCGCCAACGGCGGCTCGAACGGCGACGGCAGCCTGGCCGGCAAGCTCGTGAGCACCAACGAGCAGATCAAGGCCGCGACCGGCGTCGACGTCGCCGGGGTGCTCCGGCAGAAGGTCGGCGACGGCGAGCCCACGCGCCCGCAGCGCCGCCCACCCGCGCCGAAGTAGACCCGCGACCCCCACGAGAAACGGCCGCACCCGAGAGGGCGCGGCCGTTTTTCGTTTGGGGCCCCGAAGGGCTATCGACTCAGTCGGTCCAGCTGACTCGCTCGGCCTCGTAGTCGATGTAGAACCACCAGCCCTCGTCGGTCGCGCCGCCCGGGGTGCGCGGGTCGTCGTCGTCCGTGGCGCCGGTGCAGCCGCCGCCGCGGAGCAGGTCGTAGAGCCGCTCGCTGCCGCCGCCGATCGGGTTGGGCACCATCACGTCCATCGCGGTCGCGTAGGTGACGAAGCCGGCGAGGATGCCGTTCTCGATGCGATCACCCGCGTACTCACCGGCCACGACCGCATCCTCCAGGAGGAGGGCCGCGCCGTTCAGGTTGAGGGTCACCGTCTCCGGGTCCGTCGCGAAGCAGTTGTCGGTGGGCGAGTTGGGCGCGGTGCCCGGGTAGTCCAGCGTCGAGGGGTCCGGCGTGTAGCAGGCACCGGTGGCCGTGTTGTTGGCCGTGGTCATGACCTGGGTGCCCGCTGCCGCGCAGACGTCGGTCGGGCTGCCGCCCATGCACATCGCCTCGGGGTAGACGTCGAAGGGCGAGGTGGTCGCGGACGGATCGAGCGGCCGGAAGACCCCGACCGTGCTGATCGTGAAGTCGTCGACCGCCATCTGGAAGATCGAGTTGGCGGTCGCGGTCGCGTCGAGCGTGCAGCTGACGAAGTAGACGTGCGGGTCGCGCAGTCCGATCGAGGTGATGCGCATCGCCGTCGGCTCGGCCTGGCAGGTCATGCTGCAGCCGTCGCCGTCGGTGGTGTTGCCGTCATCACAGGTCTCGCCCACCTCGGTGACGTTGTTGCCGCACACGGCGGAGCAGTCGTCGTCGTTGAGGGCGTTGGCGCCGGTGGGGCAGCAGGAGTCACCGTTCATCGGCGCCACCTCGGGGTGAATGCAGGTCGCGCTGCAGGTGTCGGCGCTGAGCAGCCGGTCCTGGGTGCACGGATCCTCGTCGTCGCAGGCCGTCGGGCACGCGCCGGTCATGCCGGCCGTGATGTCGGTGTCGCAGGTCTCGCCAGCGTCGACGGTTCCGTCGCCGCAGGTCGCGCTGCAGTTGGTGTCGGTCGCGTTGGTCGCGCCGGCGGGGCAGCAACCGTCGGAGCCATCGTCGGTGTCCACGATGTCGGTGGTGGTGCACATCGCGGCGCAGCTACCGGCGTTCATCAGGCTGTCGGTGGTGCAGACGACGCCGTCGTCGCAGTCCTCGGGGCAGGCGCCGGGCATGCCGTCGGCGATCGCGATGTCACAGACCTCGCCGGCCTCGATCATCCCGTTGCCGCAGTCACCCATGCAGTCGCCGTCGTCGGCCGGGAGCGCACCATCGGGGCAGCACATGTCACCGGTGATGGTGTCCGTGATGCGGGTGATCGTGCAGACGCTGGTGCACGCGCTGCCCTCGAGGGCATCGACCGTGCAGGGGTCGCCGTCGTCGCAGCTGGTCGGGCACGCGCCGGGCATCCCGGCCGGGATGCCCGTGTCGCACATCTCGCCCGCGCCGACCTCACCGTTGCCGCACGGGGTCGACACGAACATGTCCTGTTCGACCACATCACCGTCGCCGCCAACGTTCATGTCGACTTCGCCGGGACCGTCGTCATCCCCGCAGGCGATCGCCAAGACCGCGACTGCACACCACACGTACCGAGTCATTCCAAGCCTCCTTCAGGCGGAACGACCCATCCCTCCCAGGGGACGCCCTCCCACCAATACTCCCGAGAGTATTGGGTGAACGGGGTTTGTCCACTGGACAGTGTTCAGCCGATGTCGCTCTGATCGACCTAACGACGGGACCGGCCGCGGGCCCACTGCTTGCCCATCCACGCCTGGAAACGGCGCGGACCGAGCCGCTTGAGGCCCCACATCACCCGGCCGTCGTTCATCGGCACGATGTGCAGGTCGCCGCGCTCGAGGCCCTCGAGCGCGGCCTTGGCCACGTCCGGCGCCTGGACCTTCGAGCGCTCCATCAGCTTCCGGGTGATCTTCGCCTGGCGCTCGCCGAGCGCGCCCTTGGCGTTGTCGGCGATGCCGGTCTTGAAGAAGGTCGGGCAGAGCACGCTGACGTGCACGGCGGGCCCGTACTCGGCGAAGAGGGTCTCGCTCAGACCGACGACCGCGGACTTGGTCACGTTGTAAGGGCCGAGCTCCGGCGGGTTCAACAGCCCCGCGGCGCTCGCGACGTTGAGCACATAGCCCTTGCCGCGCTGGCGCATCGCCGGGAGGAACGCGCGGCAGCCGTAGATGACGCCCCAGAGGTTGATGTCGATGCACCACTCCCAGTGCTCGAGCTCGACGTCCTCGAAGGGGCCGCCGACGGCGACGCCCGCGTTGTTGCAGAGGACGTCGATCGCCCCGAGCTCGGCACGCGAGCGCTCGGCCAGCGCCTCGACCTGCTCCCACTTCCGCACGTCGCACTCGGCGATGTGCGCGGTCCCGCCCGCGCGCCGGACCAGCTCCGCCGTCTCGCTCGCGCCGTCCATGTCGACGTCGGCGATCATGATCGCCCCGCCACCCCGCGCGAGCTCGAGCGCGAGCGCGCGGCCGAGCCCGCTCGCTGCTCCGGTGATCACTGCCGTGCTGCCTTCGAGTGCCATCGATCCTCCTGTGCGCGGCTCATCGCCGAGCGACCCCGATCTACCACGGGCGCTGGCTCGCGCGGGCCATCCGTGGAATCACGGGCTCGTGCCTCGGATCGCGATCGTCGGCGGCGGCCCCGCAGGGAGCGCCTTTGCGCTCCACGCCCTGAAGCTGGGCGTGGACCCGAGCGACCTCGTGGTGCTCGACCGGGCGCGCTTCCCCCGACCCAAGCTCTGCGGCGGCGCGCTCACCTGGCGCGGCACCGAGCTCGTGCGCGAGCTGGTCCCCGATCTGGTGCCCCACGAGTCGGCGCGGATGCAGACCACGCACCTCCGCTTCCGGAGCGCACGCGGCGACTTCGAGGTGCGCGAGCGCGGTCCGCAGTGGCTCTACGACCGGGCCCACCTCGACGACCGGCTGCTCGCAGCCGTGATCGAAGCCGGTGTGGAGGTTCGCCAGAGCACGGCCGTCAAAGCGGTCGAGCCGGGCGTGGGGTCGACGGTGGTCCGCACCAAGGCCGGACCCGAGTCGTTCGAGTGGGTGGTCGGGGCCGACGGCGCCCGCGGCGTGGTCGCGCGCTCGGTGAACCTGCCGCGAGGCATCGTCGGCCGGCTGGTCGAGGCGATCTACGAGCCCGAGCCCGGCCACGAGCCCGACCCGGCGGAGCTCCTCTTCGACTTCGACCCCATCCTCGACGGGATCCCCGGCTACGCCTGGGTCTTTCCGTACCCGAAGCCGACCGCCACCGGCGAGCCGACGACCGAGACCACCCCCGGGCTCTACAAGCTGGGCATCATGGACGGCCGCGGTGTGGCCGAGGGCCAGGCGCTCCGCGAGTGGACCGACGCCTTCGCCGAGCGCGAGGGGTTCAGGCGCATCGACGAGAAGATCGCTGGCTGGCCCGAGCACTACTGGTCCCACCGCACCCGCGCTCACGTGCCGGGTGTGATCCTCACCGGCGAGGCGTGGGGCATCGACCCGCTCCTCGGCGAGGGCATCGCGCCGGCGATCGAGATCTCACGCTACGCCGCAGGCCGCCTCAAGGAAGCGCTCGACGCCGGGAGCCGAACCATCCCGACGTACGAGAAGGGCTTCCGGAAGACGGTCCCCGGCAAGAACCTCCGCTTCCAGCAGCGCCTCGCGGATCTGCTCTACGGCAAGAACCCGCTGCGCTGGCTCGACGTGCTCTTCAGCCACCGGAGGATGCTCGCGCTGGCCGCGGCCGGAACCGAGGCCTACGGCCAGCTCGAGAAGCACACATGGCCACTGATCTGGAGCTACGTCTGGCAGGTGCTCACCGGTGGGCACCGACCGACGCCGCGGCTCCAGGCGGGCTGACTCGACGCAGCTACGGGATGAGACGTAGCGTGATGGGGCTCTCGGAGAATGGTGGCTGGGCGCGCAGCTCCACCGAGATCGGGGTCGGCCACCCCTCGATCACGGCATCCTCGACCTGGATCGTGTCCAGCGAGAGGGTCGTGTCTGGATCATCGGCGTCGGCCTGGATCCGCGCCAGCACCTCCGTCGAGACCGTCCCCGTTCCGAGGGCGCCGTCGAAGCGGCAGTGGATGCTCTCCAACTCGCCGCTCACCTCGTAGATCAGCCTGACCCGTACTTCCCCCGACTCCGCGCCCGTCCAGTCGAGTCGCAGCGGCTGATCCGCGCGGGCCTCGATGACGCGGCCGCTCGGGACCGGGCCGGTGAGCGTCAATGGCGCGGGGGCGGTGAGGCTCGCCACGAAGCCCGAGAGGCTTCCCTGACCCGGGGCTGTGACCCGCACCGTGGCCCCGGGGACCCAGAGCGCGCGCGTCAGGCGCTCGGCGTCGTAGCCCAACGAGCCTTTCCGCAACGTGACGAGCTCTTCGCCAGACTCGATCCGTATCGGCCCGATGTCTCCGTCGCGCTCGAGCACGAAGCCGTCTCCCGCGCTCCGTGTACGGCTGAGCTCGCAGTCCCCGACCGGTTCGCGCTGGATGACCACGTCGCCCGGCCGCTTGCCGAAGAGCACGGCGAGCGTATCGACGATCACGCCGCTCTCGGTCTCCTGCTGGGTTGCCGTGACCAAGGTCTCGAAGTCGCCCTCGGGGATCTCCGGGCCCGCGTCCGAGGTGCCCGCGTCGGGCGGACCCCCGTCGATCTCGGGCAAGTCGGGAGGCCCGCCGTCAGCGGGTCCTTCGGGGCCCATGTCCGTGCGGTCGAAGATCATCGTCGAACGCGCGCAAGCGCCGACGACCAGAGCGAGGAAGACCAAGGTGATGCGAGTCATGAAGAAGAGCCTCTCGGAAGGGGATGTCGTAGCTCTGGCGAACGACCCGAGAGAAATGGTTCAGGAACCGACGACAACTCCGAGTCCCACGGCCACGAACGCGCCGGAGAGCGAAGCGACCACGCCGCTGACGTCCGCGGCGTCGAACCCGAGCAGCACGTGACCGACCTCGACGCTCACCCGTAGACCCACTGGGGAGAAGAGGGTCGCGAGGAGCTCCGCGCGCAGCGCGACGCTCACCAGGGGTCCGTCGCCCGAGCGCACGACGATCCCCGGCGAGGGATTGCGACCCTGCGCGCGAACGAACGCCGCCGAGAGCACGGGACCGAGGCTCAGGGTCGGCCCTTCGCGACCGACGCGGTGAAACGCGCTGACGCCCACACCGCCACCACCGACCCGCCAACGAACGGAGCCGCGGTCGGGCACGTCGGTCTCCCCCGCGAGGACGAAGGCGTCGAGCTGCAGCCGAAGCCAAGACACCGCGAGGGCGCCCGTCAGCGAAGCACCAGAGAGCAGCTCGCGACCGAAGAGCCGACCTTCGTACGATGCCGCGAGCGACGACCCGCGGAGCCGCCTCGCTTCTGCCTCGCGCGCTTCCTCCCGAGCCTCGACGGCCGGGACCGCCTCTTCGACCGAGCGAATCGCGGAAGCGGTCTCGCGTCGGGACTCCTCCAGTGCCTCGTGAACGACCGCGAGCTCGTCGCTCAACCCATCGACGCGCTCGTTCAGCGCCGCCTCCCGGGCGCGGGCTTCGCGCTCCTCGTCGGCGGCACGCCGAAAGCGCTCCCACTCCTCGAGGGCGACCTCGACGAGGGTGAGCGAGAGCTCGCGCGCGGAAGCCGGCGCGATCGCCCGCTCCCGGGTGTGGCCCGTCGCTCGATCGGTGACGTGGACCACGACGGCGCTCGAAGGCTCGCAGGCGATCGGTTCGATTCGAAGCGTCAGCGGCCCTTCGTCCGAGAGTCGCGTCTCCCCGAGCTCCAGCTCGAGCTGGGCGCGGACCGCCGCCCACGCCCAGGCGTCACAATCGGCAGGAAAGCGAATCTCGACCGCTTCCGGCCGATCGAAGGCGCGCGCCGATTCGGAGAAGAAGGCGAACGATGCGAGCAGGGCGACGAGACGGAGCCACACTCCGCCAAGGCGAACCGGGCGCGCGAATCGGTTCAGGTTTCTTGCCCGCTCTCGGTCCGCGTCGCCTCTGGCGTGACCCATCTCACACATGCCTGGTCCGTCTCACCGCCCTCGATCGCCTCTTCCTCCCGTGCACCCTGCCCCGCGAAAGCTCGACCAGGAGCCCCTCTCCGACGAAGACCTCGTCGGCCGGGCCGCGGACGGCGATCGCTGGGCGAGGGGTGTGCTCTACGATCGCCACGCCAGCGCGCTAGCCGGCACCGTCGCCCGCACGCTCGGCCACCACGACACTGCCCTCGACCTGGTCCACGACGCGTTCCTCTACGCGTTCGAGCATCTCGGCGACCTCCGCGATCCCAGTCGCTTTCGTGGCTGGCTCTTCCAGATCGCCCTCAGTCGAACCCGGACCTGGCTCCGGCGGCAGCGCATTCGGCGAGCGATCGGCTTCGTCTCGTCCATCGAAGACTCGACGCTGGAGATGCTCTCTGGACCCGATGCGTCCCCGGAGGCGCGAGCCGAGCTCCGAGCGATCGATCGCGCGCTCCGGCGGCTCTCGGTCGACGAACGACTCGCGTGGGCGCTGCGCCGGGTCGAGGGCTGCTCGATGGGCGAGGTGGCCAGCCACTGCGGCTGGTCCCTGTCCACGGCGAAGCGCCGATACAACTCGGCCGACCGGCGGATGACTGCCATTCTCGCGCGCGGAGGGGCCGAACGATGAGGCCGATCCGAGAGGAGCTCCGGGATCCGGTCAACCGCGCCGACCTCGACGAGGTCTACCACCGGCTCGAGGGCTCGCTCCAAGCAGGCACGAGCTCGCGGAGTTGGCTCTTGCCGATCACCGCGGCGACCGCGGTCGCGGCGATCGCCCTCGTGGTCTGGGCGGTCTGGCCAGCGCCCGACCCTGGCTCCGTTCAGATCGTCGCGACGGGCGCACCGCTCGAGCACGTCGAAGGCGCAGCGGAGCCCGTGCGGCTCTCGGATGGATCGAGCCTGGAGCTCGAGCGTGGGACCCGTCTGTCGGCGGTCGAGAACGGCGAGGCGCGCGTGTCGCTCCTGATGTCGCCGGGCCGAAGCACCTTCGACATCGAGCCGAACGGACCGCGCGCCTGGACGATCGACGCGGGTCCCTTCGCGGTCGACGTGCTCGGGACGCGCTTCACCGTCGAGCGCGCGGACCACCGAGGTCGGGTGTCGGTGGACAGGGGACGGGTGCGGGTGCGCGGCGAGATCGTGCCCGGCGGGTTCGTCTTCCTCGGCGCGGGCGAGCACATCGAGCTGACCTTCGGCGACGAAGAGCGCGCGCCAGACGAACACACGAGCCCCGCTCCGGCGACGGCCACGGAAGAGCCTGGCGCGCCGGAAGCGCCGAGCACGCCCGAGGCGAGCGAGCCGAGACCGCGACCCGCAGCGCCGGAAGCGGAGTCGTGGGAAGCGTTGGCCGCCCGGGGCGCCTACGGTCCCGCGTACTCGGCGGTCGAAGCCGACTTCGACGCCGAGCTCGAGCGCGCCGAGTCCGTGGAGCAGCTCTTCGCGCTCGCGGACACCGCGCGGCTGAGCGGCCACCCGGCACGGGCGCGCGGACCGCTGGAGCGGATCACCCTCGAACACCCGAACGACCGCCGCGCGGGCGTCGCCGCCTTCACGCTCGGGAAGATCGAGATGGCGATCCCAGGCCGCGCGGCCGAGGCCGAGCGTTGGCTCTCACGCTCGCTCGAGCTGGGCCTGAGCCCGTCGCTCGCGGACGCCGCCCGCCGACGCCTGACCGCGCTCTAGACCGGCTTGCCCTCGGGCCGCGGACCGGGGGCCCAATCGGTGACCGGGTCGGTGCGCGTCTCGAGGAAACGCGCGAGTCGGTGGAAGTCGCTGCCGGGTTTGATGAAGCGCCCCTTGGCGGCCATCGTCTCCTCGTTCATCAGCTTGGCGAAGGGCACGTAGTGCAGGTCGAGCTGCCCGGCGACGCTGACCATGTGTCCGTCGAGGCCCTCCTCGACGAGCGCGCGATAGGCGCCGATGCCGAGCTGCGAGCCGAGCATCACGTCGAAGGCGTGCGGTGGAGCGCAGCGCGACTCGTAGCCGAGCTGCACGCCGGTGGTCTTCTTCCGTCGGCCGGTCCGGAGCTCGTAGCGCTCGGCGACCTTCTTCGCGACGAGCTTGCCGAGGTCGAGCTTGCCGAGCGAGATGTGCCCGCTGTCGGTGCGGGGGACGTCGGCCAGGATCGAGTGCGGCAAGTGCTCGGTGAGGCCTTCGGCGAGCACGATCGTCCCGTAGTGCTTGTCGCGCTTCTCGCGCGTGAGCATCAGCTCGATGATCCGGTCGCTGAGCCGATCGAGCGAGAGGTCGCCGTTCGCGTCGCGGAGCTTGTCCGTGATGTCCTCGGGCGAGATCACGTGGGTGGCCTCGCCCGCGATCGCCACGCCGTAGCTCAACCAGCCGGCCTTGCGGCCCATCGTCTCGACGAAGAAGTAGGAGCTCGTCGCGATCGCGTCGGCCCGGAGGTTCTCGAGCTCCTTGGCCATGACGTCGACCGCGGTGAAGAACCCGAAGGTGAAGTCGATGCCGTTGTAGTCGTTGTCGATCGTCTTCGGCAGGTGGACCACCCGCACCCGGCGAGCGCCGTCGGGGAGACGCTTCTGGTACTCGTGGATGAAGTTCGCGGTCCGGAGCGTGCCGTCGCCACCGATCGAGATCAGCGCGTCGACCTCGAGGTCGACCAGCGCGTTGTAGACCGCGCGGATCTTCTTGGTCTTCTCGGCGTCGTCGAGATCGGCCGGAGAGCGGATGTCCGCGCCCGGGTTCGAGCGGGCCGTCCCGATGATGATGCCGCGGCTGTTCCGGAGCCCGCTCAGGTCCTTCGCCTGGAAGATACGGTAGTGCCGGTCGGGCAGGAGCCGATGGGTGACCGGGTGGTAGTCCTGCAGGTTCGAGTAGCCGTGGAAGAAGCCGATCACCTCGCGGCCGTCCTCCACGAACGACGTCGCGGCAGCGCTGATCACGGCGTTGGCGGCCGGCGCCGGTCCGCCACTGAACACCAGGCCCACTCGGCGGATGTCGTCGCCGAGCCCCAGCTTTTCCGCGGTTTTCGTCTCGTTCGTCACGGCTCGGGAACCTACAGCGGCGGGCCCCCGAGCGGCACCCTGAGCATCCGCACACCCTGAACGGACGAAAACTGGACCCATTTTCAGTAGTCGGCGAGGGTCGACTCATGACGAACGCCCACCGCACCACTCGCGATACCCTGGTCCTCGACGTCCTCGACGTCCTCTACACGCAGGCGCACGTCGCCAGCGACGCCACCACCCTGGCGCTCCACCTCGGCGTGACCCCCACTCGAGTCGCCGAGGCCCTCCTCCACCTCGAGACCCGAGGCATGGCCGACGCATCCAAGGCCCGCCTCACTCTCCAGGGCCTCGCCGCCGCCTCCGCCCTCAACGCCGCCCAACGCGCCCAATCCGCCGCCGCCTGATCCCCGGGGACACTCCCCCCTCCCGGATCCCCCTACGAAACAGGGCGCTCCGGACGGAAAATGAAAACACTCCCGGCACCGCCCCCGGGAAGGTTCGCGCCGCCCGCCGCCGTACCATCGGCATGCGCCTGCTCCTCGTCTTCGCGCTCGCCTGCGGCTCCACCCCGGACCCGGTCGACGACCCCGTCACCGTCGAGTCCGAGACCACCACCGGTAGCCAGACCACCCAGACACCCTCGGCTCCGCTCCCGGCCTCCACCCGCCCCGCGGTCGCCGCCGACGCGAACCATCGATTGCGGCGACGTCGGCTCCCGGCCCCTCGGCGAGGAGGTCTCCCTCCTCGATGGCCGCCTCGCCATGCGCCCCGTCCAAGGCGCCACGCTCGAAGCCCGCCCCTGGGACATCATGGGCGCCCCCGAGCCCACCACCTCCGAGACCCGCCTCTTTCTCGAGGCCGGCGACGAGAAGGTCGTCGTCATGGTCTACGAGCTCTTCGCCACGGCCGGCGACGATCTCGTCGCGCAGCTCCAGCAGGTGATCGCCGACAGCGCGCTCCCCACGCGGCTCGAACGCGTCGCGGCCATCGGCGGCGGACTCGAGGCCTACCAGGTGCTCCCCGAGTCGCTCGACACCTCGTCCGAGGCCGTCTTCACCTACGGCCTCTACGTGGTCTCGCCCGACCGGACGGTGCAGCACCTCGCGTTCTACGTGAACCCCGCCGCCGCCGAAGACGGCTGCATCGATCTCGCGATGCGCTCGGCCGCCACCCTCCGCGCCGGTGAGCGCACCCTCGACCGCAGCGCGCGCACCTGGGAGCTCGTCAGCGGCGTGCCGAACCAGAACCTGAAGCTCGCGCTCCCCGCCGGCTACAGCGTGATCACCCAGCAGGGCCCCGACTTCTGGGTGCACCGCATCTTCCCCGTCACCGACTTCGGCCAGCGCGGTCCGAGCGGCCTCGTCTACTTCGGCGGCCACCCCTCGTCCTTCGGCCCGCCGAATGCCGAGACCTTCGACGCACCGCTCCTCGGCGAGGCTGCCACGTGGCGCCGCTGGACCGACGAGCGCGGCTTCCACGCCGAAGCGCTCCGCCCCGTCGGCGATCACTGGATGACCCACGGCTCGGTCGCCGGCGCGAACGAAGCCGAGGTCCAGGCGCTCCGAGAAGCGATCAGCGGCGCGCAGATCGCGCCCTGATCAGAGCCCCTCGACCTTCACCATCAAGAACTTGTTGTTCACTCGTTTGTCGGTGATCTCCTCGACCTCGCGGCCGCGGAGCAGGCTCCGGAAGCTACCGAGCCGCGAGTACTCGAGGACGAAGTACGCGGTGATGCCGCGGTTCTCTTCGATCCACTCGCGGATCTTCACGTTGTCGAGGTCGACGAACGCCCGGACCCGGTTGCCGGTGTAGAAGTTCTCGCCTTTCCAGTTCATCTGCCAGGCGACGATCGGCTCCTCCGGCCCCTCGCGCATCTCGTAATACATCTCGAAGACCTCCCCCATGCCCCAGTGCGGCGAGAGGTCGATCAGGTAGACGTTCACGGTCCACGCGCTGAAGAGCAGCGAGAGCCCGACGAGCGCGCGCGTGGCGGTCGGCCGCGCGTAGCGGCTCATCGCCAGCAGGAACACGAGCCCGGCGGTGACGCCGAAGCCGGTGAGGATCGCGCGGTAGTCGAACCAGGCGGGCCACGCGCGCTCGTAGTTGTAGACGAAGAGGTGGATCAGCCGCTCGTAGCCCCACGGCCGCGACGAGGTGACCCAGCTCAGGTCGCGCGCGACGAACGCCACGAGCACCGCGCCCCCCGCCACCGCCGCGCTCAGACCGAGGTCCGCGCGCCGACTCGCCGGGGTCGGCTCGTCTTCGCCCTGCTGCTTCCAGATCCAGCGCGCCGCGAACGCGAGCCCGCCCGCACCGAGCGCGACCAGCACGTACGCCAGCGCCGCATTCATCGGGTGGTCGAGCGCCCACTCCTTGGCGCCGGCCTCGTCGATGCCGGCGGGGATCGCGCCGCGCAGATCGCCGACCAACCCGCCGATGCCGGCGACCAACGCCGCCGGCGCGAGCATCGCGAGCGCGGTGGCGCCCCAGCGCCGCGCGCGCGAGACCTCTTCGGCGTCCTTCTTCGGCCGACCCCAGAGCCGGTCGACCATCAGCCCCACCATGATCGCCGCCGGCGGCACCGCCGGGAAGATGTAGTGGTGGAACTTGGTGATCATCGCGCTGAAGAGCGTGAACGCGCTGAAGAACCAGAGGCCCAGCAGCATCATGGTCTCGCGCTGGTGGTACGCCTTCTTCTCGTCGGCGCCCTCCGGCATCGCCTGACCGCGCGGACCGGCGTCGCGATGGCGCATCCAGAGCCACGCGAGGATCGCCGCCGGGATCAGACCGACCCACGGGTAGGTCCCGAAGCCGAGCTGCTCGAGGAAGTACTCGATCGATCCCTTGTCGCCGTGCACGCCCTGGGCGAGCCGGTTCAGGTGGTCGTGCACCAGCAGCCGGTCGGTGAACCCGTTGCCGTGGCGCATGTACATCGCGACGTACCAGGGCAGGCCGACGCAGAGCACCACCAGGATCCCCGGCGCGACCCGGAGCTGCCCGTCGAGCAGCACGTTCCAGCGGCGCGACGCCACCAGGTAGAAGAGCGCCACGAGCCCCGGGAGCGCGATGCCCGGGATGCCCTTGCCCATGAAGGCGAGCGCGCAGAACACGTAGAAGCCCATCATCGCGAGGGCCTGCGAGCGCCGCTCCCGGCGGAGCAGGAGAACGATGCCGGCGAGCCCGATGAGCCAGTAGAGGCCCTGGGCGATCGGCTGCGCGAACCACTGGCTGATCCATGCGAAGCGAGCGCCCCACTCGTCGGGGAACGGGCGCGCCGCGTCGCCGCCGACCGCGGGGTACTGGATGGCGTGCTCCGGGTTGCCGGGGATCGCGTCGTTGCCGGCGGAGCCGTAGAGGAACTCGTCGGCCTGAAAGCCGAAGCCCTCCCACGGGAAGAACGCCAGGTTGCGCGACACCAGGTAGAGCGCCTGCGGCAACACCAGCGCCATGATCCCGCCGAGCACCAGGTGCTGCATCGAGACCCCGAAGCCGAAGAGCCGGAACTCGGTCGCCTCCTCCTCCGGGTCGGTCGCGAAGGCGAGCGCGAGCATGCACACCGCCATGACCAGGTTCGCGACCAGGTACATGTCCGTGATGGCCTGGTGCGCCAGGAAGAAGAAGTGCGGGCAGGTCGCCATGACCAGCGCCGCCAGCGCCGCCGCGCGCGGCGAGTAGATCCGCTTGATGGTCAGGTAGACCACCCACACCGCCGTCAGGCTCATCACGACCACCGGCAGGCGAATCGCCCACTCGGTGTAGAGCGCGCCCGAGTCGGGGCTGGTGTCCACGCCGAGCGCGTTGAGCCAGAGCGCCTCGTTCCAGAAGATCAGGATCGGCTTCGACCAGAACCACTTCTCCTGGGCCCACCACAGGCTGATCCAGTCGTCGCGCTCCACGATCTCGCGCGCGACCTCGCCGTAGTGCGTCTCCCACGGATCCCAGAGCACGTAGGTCCCGAGGAGAGGCAGGTAGATCAGCCCGACGCCGATCATCACCAGCAGACCCGGGCGATGGATCGCGGATGGCACGAGCGCCAGGAGCGCCAACACGATCGCGACCGGCAGGTTCGCGTAGCCACCGATCGCGCCGATGCCGAGCAGCAGCACCGCGGCGATCGGGAAGGTCACCTTCGGCTGCATCCACGTCGGCTCGTCCTCGGCCGCGCCGAAAGGCGTCGCCGAGAAGGGCGGCAGCTCGCGGTCACCGACCCGACGGAGCGCGCCGACCGCGTGGAGCACGCCGGCGATGGTCGCCAGCAGCAGGGGGATCCCGAGGAGCACCGCGTGCGGCGTCTTCTCCGGGCTGGCCATGAGCATGAAGAGCGGGAGCCCGGCCCCGAAGGCCACGCCCCAGCCCAGCCGACGGCGGCGCTTCAGCTCGGCACGCGGCGACACCTTCTCGGCCTCGCGCTGCTCGTCTCGCTCTTGCTCACCTTCGTCTCGAGCCACGTGGCCAAACGCTCCCCAAAGCTAGTCGGGCGCCCGCAAAATGGCGGCGCCCGCTCAAAAGACGGCGGAGCATAGCAGCGGATTCCCACAGCGCGAGGGACGCTCCGAGCCGCGGCACACGTGTGACCGACGGGTCTCGCACACTGGCCTCGGATCCGTGACCATTTTGCAACACAAATCCGACTCGATGGCCGGTTTTCGCTCACAACACCGCAAAATGCAACGAATTCTCCGCTGGCATCCACCGTGCAAACACCATGAGCATGTTCAGCCGCGGCCACTCCTCCACCACTTCTGGCTCAGGTCTCTTCGACCTCTTCCGGCCAGCCCCCAAGCCCGACCGCTTCGGCTCCTACGAGCTCGAGCACGAGCTCGGCCACGGCGGCATGGGCGTGGTCTATCAGGCGCGCCATCGCCTCCTCGGTCGCCGCGCGGCGCTCAAGGTGCTCCCCGACGAGCTCGATCCCGTCGCCATGCGCCGCTTCGAGCGTGAGGTCCGCCGCACCGCGTTCCTGCATCACCCGAGCACCGTGACCGTCTACGACTACGGCCGGAGCGAGCACGGCCGCTTCTACTACGCGATGGAGCTCGTCGATGGCCACGACCTCTCGACCCTCGTGGAGCGGAGTGGTCCGCTCTCTCCCGGTCGGGTGCTCGGCATCCTCCGCGACATCGCGGGCGCCCTCGCCGAGGCGCACGGCCAGGGCCTGGTCCACCGGGACATCAAGCCGGCCAACCTGATGCTCTGCCGCGAGTCCGGCCGGCGAAGCAACGGCGGCGACCGCGCCAAGGTGCTCGACTTCGGTCTCGTCCGCGAGACCACCGACCCGAACGCGTCGCTCTCCGGGAGCGACGGGCTGGTGACCGGCACGCCGCACTATCTCGCGCCCGAAGCGATCCGCACCCCCGACGATGTCGATGGCCGCGCCGACCTCTACTCGCTCGGCGCGACCGCGTACTTTCTGCTCACCGGTCGCCACGTCTTCGCCGACGCCAAGGGCAGCTACGCGGTGTGCGCCGCGCACCTCGCCGAGCCGGTCGTGCCGCCGTCGCGCTACGCGAGCGTGCCGGCCGCGCTCGAGCGAATCGTGCTGCGCCTCCTCGCGAAGGACCGGATGGAACGCCCGGCCAACGCGGCCCTGCTCCAGGACGAGCTCGACGCGATCCATCTACCGATGCCCACGCACGCCGAAGCCGACGCCTTCTGGGACGGCGTGGCGATGGCCACCCTCGCCGCCTGAGTCGGATGCCTCTCGGCGGCGGCTGGTAGGCTCTCCGCCATGAGCGACGGGCGGACGCCAACGGAGTCGGAGCTGCGAGCCATTGCCGACGAGTGCCAGCACCCTGGCGTGGCCGGGATGCTCTCGGACATGTCGGACGACGGCCTCGACGACTATGGCAACGTCGTCATCCACGAGGGCGACTGCAGCATCGAGGGCGACTTCGACACCGACGATCAGGAGCTGACGGCTCTCATCGTGCGAGGGAACCTGATCGTCAGCGGCACCTTCCGCGATCGCAGTGACGACGGACCGACGGTGACGGTCGTTCTGGGTGACCTGCGCGCGAAGAACGTGATCTCGGCGGGGCTGCTCGAAGTGAAGGGCGACGTGGTCGTCAGTGAAGCCATCGTCGGTGACTACAACGATGGCGGGGCCCTGATTCACGGAGACCTGAGCGTCGACCTCTTCATGCCCGTGGGCATCGCCTACACGGTCCGCGGTGACGTGAGCGCCAGGGAGCAGATCCCCGGGTTCACGGCCAGCACCGACTTCGTGCCCAAACGACTGCATCCACGCTTCTTCGCGGCACGGGATGATGGCGGCGCCGATCTCTTCGCAGGAACCGCGGGGGATACGTTCGTGGACGCGATCGCCGCCGGAGAATCGATCCTGTCCTGAGCCGAGGGCAGCTGCTCGCGAACCGCGTCCCGACCGGGCACCATGGGCCCATGGCCGACGAGAGCACCATCGAGAACCGCGTCTACCTCTTCAAGGACCTGGCCGCGGCCTACCTCAGCGCGAACCCGGGCGCACTCCACGGCGAGAGTCGCGCCACGGCCCTCGCGGCGCTCGCGGACCTGGCCATGGTGAGCTGCGCGGTCGCCGACAACGAAGAGCTCGAAGGTCCCGCGCTGGCAGCCCTCATCCGCAAGGGATGATCGGCACCGGAGGGGCATCCGAACCCAATTCCCCGTAAGCTGTGGAGCCATGAAAGGCTCCCTCGTCGTCGCTGCGCTCCTGATCGCCGGCGCGGCGTTCACGAGCCCGGCATCGGCGAGTCCGCGCACGCCGGAGCCGCAGGTCGACCACTGGCCGGAGCCCCTGGTCGCGACCTTCGACATGAGCATCGGTCCGATGACCTGGGGCCACGTCGAGTTCGAAGACCCCTACGCCGGGCTGCAGATGTCGGGCGCAGCGCTGAGCCTGGACCGGGTCACGCTCGCTGGCGGCAGCGTCGCCGTCGCCTATGCGGGCGACTGGCTCACCGGCGCGGTCCGGCTCGGCTACGGCACGACCTTCGGTGGCGAGCCGCCGGTCATCGCCGGCCTCGGCGGCGCGATCGTCGAGGGCGTTCACGTCTTCTCCTGGTCCGGCGAGCTCGGCCTCAGCCACCGCTTCGGCGACCTGACGATCTACGCCGTCGCGCGCGGCGTCTGGTCCCGCGCGATCGTCGAGCTGAACGTCGACGGGCTCGAGCTCCGCGGCCGACGACCGGCCATCGGCCCGAAGATCGGCCTGCGCGCGCACGTGCACCGCAAGCTCTTCCTCCACGCCGCGCTCTTCATGGACACGCTGACCTTCCCCGACCACCGGGTCACCGTCGGCCTCGGCATCGGCCAGCGCTGACGACTCTGATCGCCTCGAGCCCGGCGCGGTGTGATCACGACCTCGGTTCCCGCCATCTCGCACCCATTTGGCGCCACCGCATGGCCCCCGGCGGGGTGTGTGCTTGGATGTGGGATGCGCTTTCCCGCCTTCGTCGTGTTCGGACTCCTCCTGGGTTGCGGAGACGACGCCATGCCCCCTGTCGACGCCTCGCTCGCCGACATGGCGCTCCCCGAGGCGGACGCCGGGATTGATGGCGGTCCGGCCTGTGCCGTCGGCTCTCTCCTCGAGGGCGTCCCGCTCCCATCGCTCGATGACGAGGACGAGTGGAGCTGCGCGCTCCAGGGCTTCGAGGCTCCGGCACGGATCACCTGCCTCGGCGAGAACGATCACGGCGTCGCGGAGAGCTGGGCCGTTCACGGGCTGCTCACCGCACACTTCGCGGCGACGAGCGGGCTCGACGCCGTGGTGCTCGAGACCGGCGGCTCGGTCGGCGACCGCTTCGACGACTTCGTGCGCACCGGCGACGAAGACGCGCTCCAGGCGGGGATGAGCGCGCTCCGAGGCACCCTGGGCGGATCCACCGCGCTGGAGGCCTTCATCCGCAGGCTCCGCGACCTCGCCGAGGCGTCCGGGGAGCCGCTGCACGTCATCGGAATGGACATCGCCATTCGCCCGGCGATCGCGATCGCCGATCTGCAGGGCTTCCTCGAGACCGCCGAGCTGACGGTCACGGATTCGGAGCTCTGCCTCGACGACCGACCGGACGATCGCCTCACCGCCGCCGAGGCGTGCGACGCGATCGTGAGCGCGATCGAGTCCGACCGTTCGGGCCTGGAAGAGCAGGTCGGCGCTCTCGAGACCGAGCGCGGGCTGCGCAACGCCCGCAACATGGCCGCCGGCCAGCGCTTCCTCTTCCACTACGAAGACGACGACTTCTCGGCGGGCAGCGCGGTGCGCGAACCCGCCATGGTCGCCAACCTCCTGGACGTGGTCGGCGACGAGAACCGCGCCGTGGTGATCGGGCACAACGAGCACTGCGGTCGTGGCGCCCTCGTCGGCCGCGACCCCGTGACCGGCGAGGAGATCCTGTCACTCGGCACCTTCATCGACGAGGCCTACCCCGACGAGTTCGCCGTGATCGGTCAGCTCTACCGCGCGGGCGAGCGCACCGACTTCCGCACCGGGCGGACGGCGCCCTATCCCGACACCGCGTTCCTGCTCGAGGGCTCGTTCGACCCGCTGACGGACGCGCCGGCGTTCCTGCTCTCGACCGAGAGCACTCGGATCGACTTCACCGTGGTCGCGCGGACGGGCTGGACCACGGCGTTCGTTCCCGCCGAGCGTCTCGACATGATCGTCTGGATCCGCCAGGTCACCGCGACCGAGCTGCGGTGAGCTACCCCGTTTCGTGACACCTCTGCGACCAATCCCGCCACCGAGGTAGCCCTCCGTCGCGAGACGGTACCAAGTCTCCATGCGAACGAAGCTGGAGACCGAACGATGAGCCGAGTGATGAGCGCGCTCCAAGAGGGTGCGCGGGTGGACGAGCTCCGGCAGCTGCCGGACGATGCCTTCGACACGGCCGAGATCAGCCAGTGGCCGCTGCGCTTCGTGGTCGAGAACGACCTCATGCCCGAGCTCGAGCTGCTGCTCGACCGCGGCGCGCGACCGTCGAGCGAACAGCTGGTCGTGTTGATCAACAACGGCGGCGGGGACGAGCCCGCTCGCCGCTTCCTGGCCGCTGGCTTCGATCTGCTGGCGACCGAGGAGCTGCAGCGGGTCGTCCTGCGACGCTGCTCACGCGCGCTGGTCGAGTCCATCGTCGAAGCGTCCGAGCTCGATCCGGCGGTGGTCGCCTCGCGCATCGAGCACGAGCTCTCGGCCGACCCCGACGTGCTGGCCTGGTGTCTCGCCCAACGGCCGACGTTCACCCTCGAGCCGTACCAGCTGCTCACGAAAGCGATGTCGGGACCGAGCGGGGGCGAAGCGCGAAGCGTGGAGGTCCTGCGAGCGCTCCTCGACGCCGGGCTTCGGCCGGCGGAGACCAAGGAGCTCCTGGTCCTCGCGGCGAGCACGAAGAAGCCGGTCGCCCTCCAGCGCGTCGAGCTCCTGGTCGATGCCGGGGTCGCGATCGAGACCGAAGGGTGGAGCGCGCTCGCCGAAGCCACCTACCGGAACCATCGCGAGCTCGCGCTCTGGCTGCTCGAGCGAGGGGCGAACGCCACCGACCCCGTGGGCTACAGCCCCTACGACTGGAAGGACTTCAAGCACACCATGTCCGTCGCCGACTACGCGCGGAGCAAGAAGGGCCGGGAGTGGCTCGTCGCGGAGCTGGGCGGCGCGGAAGACGGCGACACCCCGCGACTCGTCCGGGACACGATCGGCTTCTCTAGCACGGAGTCGCTGGCAACCTTGCTCTTCGGCCGACGCGTGCGCGTGGACCTCGGAGGGCGCGACGAGGTGGTCCGCGCAGCCGCGCTCGCCGACTTCATCGAAGCGCTCGACGAGAGCCCGCTCTCGGTCGTCGCAGAGGGCGCGGTCGGCGCTTCCTCGCACGCGCTCTTCGTGGGCATCGCCATCGCGACGGCGAGCGCCGAGCGAGCGGCCATCGACGTCGACCTCGCGCTCGACGAGACGAAGAAGAAGCTCGCCCCCTACGCGAAGGCCTTCTGGTCGGACCTGGAGGCGCGCTTCGGGTTCGCCTTCGCCAAGGAACGAAACGCTCTGTGGCTCGTGGCCTCCGGCCCGCTCACGACGGCGGCGCTCGTGTACGGCGGCTATGGTCCGCGGAAGACGGTCTCCAAGCGGAAGGACCACTTCCTAGCCGTCGACGCCGCGGGGCGGTCCCACCCCTTCCTGACCTTCGGGGCCGTGGAGACCACCGACGAGCACCGAAAGATCTCGGTCACGAACGCCGCGATGAAGAAGCGCACGACGAAGACCGAGGAGGTCGCCGACCCCAAGTTCCGCCTGACGGCCCGCTACGACTGAGCGTTGCCGAGCGGCCCGACGGTCCCACGGGTGCGCTGAGGCGAATGACGGGATCTGGGCCCGGCCGCGCTATCGTATCGGTGTGGCCCTTCCCCGAGCACGGCTGACCCTCGCGACGTGGCTCGTGTTGGGCTGCGGTGATCCATTGCCGCCGCCGCCCTCCGTCGACGCCAGCGTGGTCGACCTCGGCGTCGATGGAGGTCTCGACCTCGGGCCGCCAGTTCCAGTCGATCTGGGCCCCTGTCCCGAGCGAGTGCCGGAGCGACCCTACGGCACCGACGTCGGCGACGCGCTCGAGCCCTTCCGCTTCGACGACTGCGATGGGACTGCGCGCGACCTCTACGGCGACTGCGACGCACGGGCGACCGTCGTGAATTTCGCCGCCGGATGGTGCGTGCCCTGCTTCGAAGAGACCGCCCAGCTCCAATCCGAGATCGTCGAGCGCTACGGCGACGCCGTACGCGTGGTGCAGATCCTCTTCGAGGACTCCGAGTACGGCCCCATCGAGCCCTCGGAGTGTCGCGACTGGGTGGAGCGGTTCGGCACCGACGGCATCGAGACCCTGATGACCGACACGGTGCAGGTCACGCCCTACCTCGTCCGCAGCTCGGTGCCGACGACCTTCGTCCTCGACGCCCGTGGCCAGATCCGACTCGCCCTCGACGGGACCGAGACCGGCCTGCCCAACATCCGCGCGGCCCTCGACGCCGTCCTCGCCGAGTAGCTCCGAACACCGTCACGCCGCCGACGCTGACACGCCCGGGAGGAGGCGGTAGTGTCCCCCGACCATGGCGAGCGACGGCGACAAACCCGCGAAGGAGAAGCTCACGTCGTACCAGCGGCGGCTGCTGCTCTTCCTGAGCGTGGCGACCTTCTTCGAAGGCTACGACTTCCTCGCGCTCGCCCAGATCCTCCCGAACCTCCGCGACGACATGGGCCTGCCCGTCGAGAGCGGCGGCTACATCGTCGGGACGATCAACATCGGCACGATCCTCGCGTTCTGGATCGTCCGCCGCGCAGACGTCTGGGGCCGCGCCCGGGTGCTGACGATCACCATCGCCGGCTACACGATCGCGACCTTCGCGAGCGGCTTCGCGCCCGACGTCTACAGCTTCATCGGGCTCCAGCTCGTCGCGCGGATCTTCCTGCTGGGCGAGTGGGCCGTCTCCATGATGATCGCCGCCGAGGAGTTCCCGGCCAGTCGCCGCGGCTTCGCGATCGGCGTGGTCCAGGCGTGCTCGAGCCTGGGGTCGATCTTCTGCGCGGGTGTCGTGCCGCTCCTGCTGAAGACCGAGTACGGCTGGCGGAGCGTGTACTTCGTCGCGGTCGTCCCCTTGGTGATCCTCGCGTTCGCGCGCCGGAACCTGAAGGAGACCGAGCGCTTCACGCAGGCCAAGGAGTCCGGCGAGACGACCGAGCACCTCTTCGCGATCTGGAAGACGCCCTATGCCAAGCGGATCATCGCGCTCGCGGTCATCTGGTTCGTGGCCTACATCCCGGCGCAGAACGCGGTGGCCTTCTGGAAGGACTTCGCGGTCAACGAGCGCGGCCTCACCGATGGCGAGGTCGGTCTCGCCATCAGCATCGCGGCGGTGGGCGCCATGCCGCTGCTCTTCGCGGTCGGCTGGCTCATCGACCAGGTCGGTCGGCGGAAGGGCGCCGCGGTCGTCTTCACCGTCGGCGGCTTCGGCCTGGTCGGCTGCTACACGCTGCATGGCTTCATTCCGCTCACCACCGCGCTCATTTTCGGCATCTTCTCCGCGAGCGCGTACCTGCCGATCCTCAACGCCTACTCGTCCGAGCTCTTCCCCACCAAGTGGCGCGGCGCGGGGTTCGCGTGGTCCAACAACCTCCTCGGCCGCCTCGGCTACGTCGCCGGCCCCTACGTGGTCGGCCTGATCGTCGCCCAGACCGGCGTCCTCGGCCCGGTCGTCGCGTCCACCGCCCTCTTCAACTTCGCCGCCATCGGCCTGGTGTACCTGCTCCTCCCCGAGACCACCGGCCGCGAGCTCGAAGACACCTCCATGGCCGTCCACTGACCGAGGGGCTCGATGGGGACACGCTCGCCGAGCTCGAGGCGTTGTTCGCGGCGTACCCGATCCTCGCCGCCGACTCGGTGAGCGAGGCCGAGGTCGACGCGCTCGAGCAGCAGCTCGGGGTGCCGCTCCCGAAGAGCTACCGCGAGTTCGTGCTCCGCTTCGGTGGGGCCATGGTGGGCAGCCAACCCGTCTACGGTCTCCGCACCTCCGAGGTCATGGGAGTCGACGACACCATCGCCGCGCAGACCGCGTTCTTTCGCCGTACGGGATGGGAGCTTCCGGCGTCGGCGATCGTCATCTCGGACGACGGGCGGGGAAACCCGATCTGGCTCGCGGACGACGGCCGCGTCTTCCTCACCGACCACGACGTCGGCGATCAGCCACTCCTCGCGACGTCGTTCGACGCGTTCGTGATGTCGCTCCTGAACGAGTCGGCGACCGGCTAGCGAGGAATAACGGTCAGGGAGATCAGAGCGTCCTTGCAGCCGGGGCCGCCGGGGCCGCCGGTCTCCATCGGGCCGGTCGCGCCGGTCGCGCCGAGGATGCCGCCGAAGAGGAAGCCGGCTTCGTCGCTCATGCTCACGTAGCCGAGCAGCTCGGTGCCCGGCGGCGCGGTGAAGCTCTCGGAGGCGGTGGGGTCGTCGAAGGACTGGGAGAGGAGGACCATGTCCCCCGCCACTCCGTCGACCGAGGGGAAGACGCTGTTGAGGTCGCGGTCACAGCCGACGCCGGCCCAGTCGCGAACGGGATCGGTGGTGGCGGCATTGCGGAGCGCGGTCAGGATCGCCCAGCCGGGCGCCCCGGTGGTGTCGAGGTTCAGGTCGAACGAGTACGCGGTCGGCTCGCCCACGCCGACGACTCGGTAGAACACCGCCTGCGCGAGGTCGTGACCATCGCCCGAGCCATCGAAGGCCGCGCAATACGCAGGGTCGTCGTGCCACGTCGTGCAGGTCGCCTCGGTACCGCAGTCGTGGGCGTTGTCGCCCTTGTAGCACTCGGCGACGCGGGTCCATCCGTCGACGAAGAGCGGGAGGTCGTCGTCGGTGCGGTGGAGGATCAGCACGAGCAAGTCGCCCTCGGCGCTCGCGCTCGGGCGCTCGATCACCACCTCCTGCCCGTCGGGGTCGTAGGCCTCGGTGGTGCCGATGTGCTCGATGGGGCAGGTCCCTTCGGGCACACCACAACCGCACTCGCCGGGCTCGACCTTGGACGAGTCGTCGGGGCAGCCGTCGAGCTCGTCCGGCGTCCCATCCCCATCGCGATCCCCGTCGGTCGCGTCCCTGTCGGCGATGAACCTATCCGATGGCCCGAGATCTCGAGGGTCACCCGGTCCCGGACTGGAACCGCAGCCCGCGAGCCATCCCGCGCTCACGAGGAGCATCGAAAACGCAGCCGAGCGCATGTCTGGGTATAGCCTTCCCTCATGTGTGCGACAAGTCACACTCGAGGACGCGGCGAGCTCGAGGGCCTCAGTCGTCGAGGCCGTAGAAGGCGACGGCGTTGTCATGGAAGAGCCTTCGCTGCACCGCTTCGCCGTGGCTCGCGGTGAGCTGAGCGAACGCCTCGTAGAGCGTGGTCCAGGGGAGGACCGCCTTGTCCATCGGGAAGTTCGACGCGAAGAGGCAGCGGTCGGCGCCGAAGTGGGCCAGCGCGGTCTCGACCATCGGGCCGAGGGCATCGACCACCTGGCGCACGCTCGGCGGCGAGGACCTCTCGCCGAAGGGCCAGCCGAGAATGGGCATCGTGAGGCCGCTGACCTTCACGCAGAGGTTCGGGTGCGCGGCGAGCGCCTCGAGGTCGGCGGACCAGCGCTCGAAGCGCCGCGCGCGATCGGCGGCGGACTGCCCCTGTCCCGCGTACGGACCGCCCACGCCGATCGGTGTGCCGAGATGATCGAGCACGACCTTGGTGCCTTCGTGATCGCGTAGGAGCGCGCGCAGCTCGCCGAGCTGCTCGCTGTACATCCAGGTGTCGAAGGTCAGCCCACGGCGACCGAGCTCGGCGAAGCCACGCCGCCAGGCCGGGTCCGCCATGCGTCCGGGGTGCGCGTCGAAGTCCATCACCCCTGCGTCCGCGTCGTGGGCGGTCATGTCGCGGACGCCGACGAAGCGCGCGCTCGCTTGCTGGTGCGCGTCGAGGAGGTGGCCGAGCTCGGGGTCCGAGAGCCGTGCATCGCCGACGATCCCGAGCATGTCGCGGCCGCCGATCGCTTCCGCCCAGCGCGTCTCGCCGACCGGACCGAGCGCGCCCTTCTCCTTCCACCCGGCCTGGACGTAGACGTACCCGCGCACGGCCCAGCCGCCGGTGTCGCGGCGGTAGGTCCCCGGCAGGTAGGGCGCCATCACGTGATCGATGACCCCGACGAAATCGAGGGCGCTCTTCGGGAAGAGCCGCGGACCCAGCGCGCGGAGCAAACGGTCGTTCCAGCCGAAGAGCTTCACCGCCGGCGTCACCTCCCGAGGCGTGCTCCCCGGGTCCCAGAGATGGATGTGCGGATCGACGATCGGGAAGCCCAGCGGCATCCAGCCACGCTACCCAATCCCCCGCATCCACGTCACCCACTCACCCGGCGTTACCCAGTGCCGGCGGTTTCAGCTTTGCCTCGCACGGAGTCACGGAGTCACGGAGTTCACGGAGGAAACACAGGTGAATGGAGTGGTGTCGAGTTGCGGCGGCGACGACGTACAGCCGGCTGGCGGACGAAGCCGGACCAACTCCAAACTTCTTCTTCCTCTGTGAACTCTGTGACTCCGTGACTCCGTGCGAGGCATCAGGGCAACCAGGGAGGAGTGGGCGACGAAACGCTAGGCAGGGGGAGGCGGAACGGAGTTCTCCGAGGGCAACCGCATGTGCGCGCGCTCCACGAAGTTCGCGATCGACGGGTCCCCCCACGCCTCGACCTCCTGCGGTGTCCCGCAGATGGCCACGCGCCCCTCGTGGAGGAACGCGATGCGGTCACTGATCCGGAACGTGGACCGCATGTTGTGCGTCGCGATGATGCTCGTGATCCCGAGCCGATCGCGCAGCCCGAGGATCAGTCGGTCCACGCGAGTCACGTTGATGGGGTCGAGGCCCTCGGTCGGCTCGTCGTAGATCACGACCTCGGGCTCCATCGCCACCGCGCGCGCGAGCGCGACGCGTTTCTGCATGCCGCCCGAGAGCTCCTTCGGGTGTCGCTGCTCGATGCCGGGCAGGCTCACGGCCTCGAGCGCTCGGCTGACCCGCTGGCGGATCTCCGGCTCCGGCACCTTCCGCTGCTCACGCAGCCCGTAGGCCACGTTGTCGGCGACCGTCATCGAGTCGAAGAGCGCGCCCTCCTGGAAGAGCATCCCGATGCGGCGCCGCACCGGCACCCAGTCGGCCTCGCTCAGGTCGGTGACCTCCTGGCCGTCGAACTTGATGCTCCCCGAGTCCGGCGGCATCAGCCCGATGATCATCTTGAGCAGCACGCTCTTGCCGCTGCCCGACTCGCCGATGAGGGTGATCACCTCGCCCGCCTCGATGTCGAGGTTCACGCCGTTGAGCACGAAGTCGCCGTCGAACGACTTCTTCAGGTCGCGGATCTCGATCAGCGCCACGGCTCCATCCTCTCAGAAGCCGTGGCCGCGAGCGAGTGCCCCCGCGCGGGACTGCTCCATCGGGGTCAGATCGTCCCGCTCGAGCAGGCGCTGGCAGGCGGCGATGTCCTCGGCGAAGCACGCCCGCCGGAGCGCGATCTTCGCGGCGTCGGGCTCGCGCTCGGCGTAGGCCTCCGCCCACACGACGCAGCCGGCCGTCCGCTCGCCATCGCAGCCGACGCGCGCCAGCCGCTGGGCCGCGTCCAGGTCACCCGAAGCGATCGCCTCACGCGCCTTCGTCACGCAATCTGCCAGCGTCCCGCCGCAGCTCGCGATTTGCTCTTGGCAAGCCTCGAGCCAGCCGGCGGCGCAGCCCCGTTCACGCGCCGCGTCGCCGCCGCCGTGCTCGGCCCACGCCCGGCACGCGGGTAGCGAGCCCGCTCGGCACCCATGCGCGAGGAGCTCGGGATCGGCGCCCGCACCGGCGACCGAGCAGAGGCTCCCGGTCGACCGACAGGCCTGCGCGAGGACCGCGGCTCGGTCGGCGCCCGGGCGCTCGGCGAGCTCGAGGCAATCATCGACGCGGCCCTGATCGCAGCCCGCCGCGACCATGTCGTCACCGACCGGCGCTTCCTCGCCCTCGTGGACGTGGTCGTGGTGCCCCTCGGGCTCCACGACGGTCGGCGCCACCGGATCCGCGCCGGCGCTCTCCTCGACCACCGGCGCCTCGGGCTCACCCGCGCAGTCGCAGGCCGCCACGAGCAGCACTGCCAGCGCGAGGCGATTCACTTGGCCTCGATCACCTCGGCGCCGCCGACGTAGGGCCGGAGCGCCTCGGGAATCGTCACGCTGCCATCCGCGCGCTGATGCTGCTCGAGGATCGCGACCAGCGTTCGACCGATGGCCAGCCCCGAACCGTTGATCGTGTGCAGCAGCCGCGGCTTGCCCTTCGGTTCGCTGCGGTAGCGGGCCTTGAGCCGACGCGCCTGGAAGTCGCCAAACCACGAGCAGCTCGAGATCTCGCGGTAGGCGTTCTGGGCCGGCAGCCAGACCTCGATGTCGAAGCACTTGGCCGCGCCGAAGCCGAGATCGCCCGCGCAGAGCTCGACCACGCGGTAGTGCAGTCCGAGCGCCTGCAACACCTTCTCGGCGTGCTGGGTCAGGAGCGCGTGCTGCTCGATCGCGTCCTCGGGCGTGCAGAAGCGGACCAGCTCGACCTTGTCGAACTGGTGCTGGCGGATCATCCCGCGCGTGTCCTTGCCGTAGCTCCCCGCCTCGCTGCGGAAGCACGGCGTGTACGCCGCGTAGGCCTTCGGCAGGTCCTCGAGGATCTCGTCGCGGTGCAGGTTCGTCACCGGCACTTCGGCGGTCGGCACCAAGAAGAGGTCCTGGCCGCCGCCGCCCTGCGCCTCGAGCTCCTGGTGGCGCTCGATGTGGAAGAGGTCGCTGGCGAACTTCGGCAGCTGGCTGGTCCCGCGGAGCGAGTCCGCGTTCACTAGCGCCGGACACCACACCTCTTCGTAGCCGTGCTGGTCCACGTGCATGTCGAGCATGAGCTGCATCAGCCCACGCTCGAGCCGCGCGGCGAGCCCGCGCAGCACCACGAAGCGTGCGCCGGTGATCTTCGCCGCGCGATCGAAGTCGAGAATGCCCAGCGCGTCGCCGAGCTCGACGTGGTCCTTCGGAGTGAAGTCCATCGCCGGCTTCTCGCCCCACTCGCGCACGACGACGTTCGCGCTCTCGTCCTTGCCGTCCGGCGTCGACTCGTGCGGCAGGTTGGGCAAGCCGAGCACGATGTCCTCGAGCTCGGCCTCGACCTCGTTCCGGGTCGTCTCGAGCGCCTTCATCCGCTCCTTGAGCCCCTTGAGGCTCTCGCGACGCTCCGCGAACTCGGCCGAGCTCTTGTCGGCGATCTTCCCCATCGCCTGCGCGGCCTCGTTGCGCTCGCGCTGGCACTCCTCGAGCTCCACGATCGCCTGGCTGCGCGAGGAGACCAGCGCCGCCAAACGGTCGAGGGTGGCGCCGTCGTCGTAGCCACGGCGCGCGAGCTGGGTCTTCACCTCGTCGAGGTGGTCACCGACTTGTCGGAGATCGAGCATGGCCGAGCCATACCGCAAACGGCCCGCTCGTGCCCGCGCTCAAAGCGGCGGGACCGTGAGGGTCACCGTCTCGTCGTCCAACGAGGCCTCGACCGTGCCGCCCTCGTCGCCGATGCCGATGCTCTCGAGGGGCGCGAGCCCGGTCACCGGTGCTCCGTCGACCGCCCAGGTCGGTGCCACGATCACGGGCCGTCCGTCGGCCGTCATGCCGTACGCCCGCACGCTTCGGACGTCGTCGGGCCCTTCGACGCGAATGTCGAAGCTCGCGACCTCCTCCACCCGCTCGAACGTGACCTGACCGACCTCCGCGTCGTTCACGGTGAGCGGGACCTCGTAGACCCCGGCCAGCCGAGTGAGCAGCTCGACCCGATCGTTGTTGGTCGTGGTCCGAACGCTCCAGTCTTCGCTCGCCGGCGCGGACGTGATGCCGCGACCGAAGAGACGCGTGCTACCCGCGTAGAAGTCGACCACGACCTCGGCCGGCGCGCTGGCGTGGAACACGCGCACGTCGTCGTAGGGTTCCCGACTGCCCCAGTTGTAGACCCGCCGGAACTGCAGGCGATCCACCGCTGCGACCCGAGTGTCGTAGCGACCGAGACGGTCCCCATCGAGCGTGAGCTCCACCTGACCGCGCCCCGCCGTCTCGGCGATCGTGGACACGAAGTCGTCGCCGCGCTCGAGCACGGTGAACTGCTCGGGCACGAGAATCTCGATGGTGCCGGTGCTCCCTTCCTCGAGGTCGGCCTGGAAGGTGACCGGTGACCCGAGCGCGTAGTTTCCGCGGATCGACTGCTCGAAGCCGGTGTACTCGTCCTCGAGCGGCTCGGAGTCGAAGATTCCGAGCCCGGTACCAAAGCAGCCCAGGAGTGCGAAGAGCGCGAAGCAGAGAAGGGTGATGCGGTTCATGTGGGACCTCCGGTGCAGCAGAGAGCAGCGATCGTGCCGAACCAGCACTCGGATCGTAGGCGCCGCGCGCGGAAAGGCCCACTCCGACCGAAATGGCCAGTGCGTGCGGTCTCAGTCGTCCGAGTCGTCTTCGGACTCTTCGGCGGGCGGGCTGCCCGATCCCTGCTGTTTCGCGCGCTGAAACGCGCGCATCACGAGCGGGGAGGTCCGAACGGTGTCGAGCTGCATGTCCGGCTGGCGCTGGAGCGCCTCCCGGAACGCATGAACTGCGAGATCCACGCGACCGAGCGCCACATAGGCAGTGCCGAGCTCGCGCTGGATCGTGACGATCTGGTTGCCGGTGAGGGCTTGTGCCCCGAGCAGCCGGTTGCCGAGCTGCACCGCCTCGGTGAAGCGACCGCGCCGCACGTGCTCGAGCAGCTGGGGGAGCTCCTCGTCGATGCGGGCCTGCAGCTCCCGGCTCTCACCCGCGGGCGGCGCCGCACCGGTGAACTCCTCGATCGCGCCGCGGCCCTCCTCGCTGAGGCGCAGGTCCTCGAGCGGTACGAGAATGATCTGACCGCGCGCGATGCGGTTGGTGCGGAGGTTGTTGAAGCGCCGCAGCCGCCGCGTCTCGTCGCGACCGCCGTTGCCGTAGTAGGCCTTGGCGACCCGCTGCAGCGTGTCGTTCTGCCCGGTCACGTGCCGGAGCGGGTAGGGGATGAGGAGCTCGGTGCCTTCCGCCGGCTGCTCGTTCTGTGAGGCGTCGTTGGCCTCCACGATGACGAACGCCCGCCGCGGGTCCCCATAGAAGCGCCGCGCGATCGCCGCCCAGCTCTGCCCCTCGGTGACCCGATGGTAGGAGACGTGCGGCACCAGGAGCCGGAGCCCGACCTCGATCGGCGCGCCACCTTGAGCGGTGAGCCCGTTCTCGGCGACGAGCACGTTCTCGCGCCGCGGGTCGCCGTAGTAGCGCTCGGCGATCGAGGCGAGGGTCTCACCCTCACGGACGACGTGTTGGTAGGCGGCGTCGCCCCGAGCGGCGAACGTCACCAGCACCGCGCCGGCGAACGCCACGACCGCGGCGAGGGCGCTCACGCGGGTCACCCGCCCGTTCATTCGTCGTCCTCGGCGGCGTCCATGTCCATGTCGCCGACGGTGTCGTGCAGCGGCTCGAGGGTCACCTCGATGACCTGGGTCTCGCCGGTGCGAATGCGGACCTCGCGCTGAACCTCCTGGAAGTAGGGGTTCTGCAGCTTCAGGTAGTGCACGCCGGGGCTGAGCGGAATGCGCTGCGCGGTGGGCGTGGTCGTGATCTTCTGACCATCGATGATGACCTCCGCCCAGGGGTCGACCACGATACGGAGGTAGCCTGCGCGATCCGGGCGAAGGGCTTCGCCGCGCGACGCGGTGAACTCCTCGCTGTCGGGGTTGAGCCGACCGGCCGCGGCCTGGATGGCACCGCCACCGCCGACGATCCCGCAGAGCAAGAGACCCTGGACCAGCGCCACGTGACGGATGAGCCGTCGATCGCGGATGCCGCGACGAGCGCGTGGCGCGCCGCTGCCGAGCATCTCGTCCGCTTCGCTGTCGGTCATCGCCCCGACGTCGCGCAGGAACATCACCAGCCGTGCGCTGTAGTTCATCGGCACCCGCGGCGAGATGAACTCGGTCATGTCGTCGATCAGCGCCTGCGTGGTCGGGTACCGGTTGGCCGGCATCTTCTCCATGCAGCGCGCGAGGATGCGCTCGAGCTGCCGCGGCACCTTCGGGTTGATCTTCCGCGCCGACACGAAGCGGTCGAGCCGGATCTTCTGCATGACCGTGCGCGCCTCGTCCTCGACGAAGGGCTTCTGGCCCGTGACCATCTGGTAGAGGCAGATGCCCACGCTGAAGAGGTCGCTGCGGAAGTCGAGCTTGTCGCCGAGGATCTGCTCGGGGCTCATGTAGCTCGGGGTGCCGAGGCCGGTGCCCGTCTCGGTCAGGTCCGAGAGGGTGTCGTCGCGGGCGATCCCGAAGTCCATGAGCTTCACCTCGCCCTGCTTCGAGATCATGATGTTCGCGGGCTTGATGTCGCGGTGGATGATCCCGCGGAAGTGCGCGTAGTCGAGCGCCCGGCAGACCTGCAGCGCGATGATCGCCGCGACCTCCGGCGTGATCGTGTCGGTCAGCTCGAGGAGGTCGTAGAGGTCGATGCCCTCGACGTACTCCATGATGATGTACATCGAGCGGCCGTCCTTCACGAAGTCGACCACGTGGAGGATGTTCTCGTGCTGGAGCGAGGCCATGAAGTGCGCCTCGCGCTCGAAGCGCTTGGCGAACTGGCTGTCCATCGCGATCGAGGGCTTCAGCGCCTTGATCGCAACGGTGCGCCCCAGGGGCTCCTGAACCGCCTTGTAGACGACGGCCATGCCGCCGCTGCCGATCTCTCCGACGATCCGGCAGTTGCCGATTCTGTCCGTCATTCCCGGGAGTCGCGAGTCTACGGAGGGGGTGGACCGTACGTCAATCATCTCGGCTGGACGGGCCCCCAGCTGGTGAGGGCGGTGGAACACGTTCGCTCCGATTTTTTCGGCGTCCCGAGAGCCCGGGCACCGATGTGAACCCCGATCTCGTTGACGAGAGCCGGGGCGAGCGCCGACGATGCGATCCCGTCCGATGTCGACGTCTCTTCCCGAGCCCTACTCGAAAGCCGATGACGACGCGGTCGTTCGTGGGTGCATCGACGGCGATGGGGACGCCTGGTCCGCCCTGAAGGGTCGATTCCAGCACGACGTGGAGACCATCGTGATCCGGGTGCTCGACGAGCGCCGGGTCGGCCAGATCGACCTCCGAGAGGTGCCGAGCATCACCGACCACTGTTTCCGCGCGCTGCAGCGCAACGACGCCGGACCGCTCCGCCTCTGGAACGGGGGCCGGCTGCGCCCCTACCTCGCCACGGTCATCCGCCAGGAAGCGGAAGAGCACGCGATGGAGGACACGCCGCTCCAGCCGCTCGTCGCCCACCAGGCCACGCCGGCCCCGCTGAAGGTCGAGCGGAAGTCGCTCAGCGAGTCGGCCCTCCGGGTCCGGGAGGCGATCACCAAGCTGCCGCCCCGCGCGACCGCCATGGTCCGGCTCCGCCTCCGCGGTCTGCGCATGGGCGAGATCGCCGCGACCCTGGGCCAGCCGGTCATCGCGCTCCAGGAAGACCTCGGTCTGCTCGCCGAGCGACTGGCCAGCGCGCAAGGCGGAGGCGCCGTCCCGGCGTGGCGCGTGCTGCTCGACTGCGCGACCACCGAGGAGCGCGTCGAGACCGCCCTCCAGACCGAGGACGACGAGGCCTTCCGCGAGATCCGCGAGGTCGCCGCCGCCAGCTGGCGCCACGTCCGAGAGGACGCGCTCGTCGCTCGCCTTCCACGCACGCCCGGGCCGCTGCAGGACGCGACGGGCGTGGCCTCCTTCGTCGACGGTACCTGGCGCGGCGCCGAGCGCACCCGCGCCGAAGGCCACCTGTCCACCTGCGGTCGCTGCGTCGACACCGTGGCGATGCTGACCCTCGATCTGCGCGCGCTCGAGATCCGTCGCGCCTCTCACGGCGGCCGCCACACGGGCATCGCCGCGTCCTGCATCGCCACGGGCCGCTTCGGCGCCGGGCGAGTGCTCGCCGAGGCCGCCGCCGCCGAGGAACAGACCGAGGTCGCCCGGCTCCTCGAGCGAATGGCCGACGTCGGCAGCTCCCTCGAAGAAGGCACCAGCCGCCGCGAGTCGCAGGGCTCGCGGGTCTTCTCGATGGCCGCGCTCCCCACCGACATCGAGGCGCCCGTGGTCGCCTTCGAAGCGCTGGTCGCCGGTGACCCGATCGCCGCCGAGCGCGCCATCGACGATCACGTCGCGAAGCAGACGGTCGGCCAACGGCTGCGCCTGCTCGCGCTCGCGGTCGACCCGGACCGCACCGACGCCCACGCCGCCGCGACCAAGGTCATCGAGAGCCCGAGCCCCGACCCGGGCCTTCGCCGCGACGCCGAGACCATTCTCGCGCTCCCGGAGAACCGCGGTCTGCCCCGCGAATGCCTCGCGGAGCGGCTCCGCGACGCGCTCCCGGATGGCGTGCGCTTCCTCGTCAGCCGCTGAGTTGCTAAGACCGCGGCCATGCCGACCTTCAGCGACGCCCAGATCGAGTGCTTCGTCTTCACCTTCAAGGAGGGCGTGCTCTCCGCGGTCGCCCACGACCTGAAGATCCGCGTGGGTCGCGGATCGGTCACGGTGAGCGAGGACTCCGTCGAAGCCACCTTCGACCCGTCGAGCCTCTCGGTCGTCTGCGCGCGCAAGGACGGCCGGGACTCGCCCGGGACCCTGAGCGCGGGCGACAAGAAGAAGATCGAAGGCAACATCGCCAAGGACGTGCTCCACACGAAGAAGCACTCCCAGATCCGCTTCGCCTCCAAGGCGATCACCCGCGACGGCGATCGCGCGACCGTCACCGGCGACCTGACACTGCATGGGCAGACCAAGTCGATCACGGCCATCGTGACGAAGGCCGGCGACACGTGGGCGACCGAGGTGTCGATCCACCAACCAGACTTCGGCATCAAGCCCTACACCGCCATGCTCGGCGCGCTGAAGGTGCAGCCGACCGTGAAGGTCCAGCTCAGCGTCCCCGCCTGATCCTCAGCGGCGCACGATCAGCGGACGGGTCGACGCCTCTTCGGGCGCGGGATCGCTGACGTCGACGAACGAGGGGCGGAAGACGGCGGCGTTGCGCTCCCACCACTCGGCCGCCACCGCCTCCGTCCACTCGCTCGTGCACGGCATCGCCGCGAGCCGAGCCGACACCTCGGCGGCGTCCTGCGGTCGCTCCGTCGGGTCCTTCGCGAGCAGCGAGAGCAGGAGCTCCTCGAGCTCGGCCGGCACCGGCTCACCGCGCGCCTCGGAGAGCGAGGGCGGCTCTCGCTTCACGTGGCGCAAGAGGATCTCGAAGACCGAGCCACCGCCGAAGAGGTGCTTACCCGTGAGCAGGAAGTAGCCGACCGCCCCGAGCGCGTAGAGGTCGGAGGCCGGTCCCGGCTGCGGCGGGTTCTTGGTGAGCTCCGGCGCCATGTAGAGCGGTGTCCCGGCGAGCACGGCGTTCTGGCTGAGCTGAGGGAGCTCGGGGTCCGGGCTGAGCTCCTTGACCAGCCCGAAGTCCACGACCTTCGCGACGTCGGGCACCCCGCCCTGCGTGGTCAGGATGATGTTGCTCGGCTTCACGTCCCGGTGGATCAGATCGATCGCGTGCGCTTCCGCCAGGGCCGAGGCGACCATGGAGAGCACGTGCGCGACCCGCCCCGGATGCTGCGGGCCGGTGAGCTCCACGATCTGCCGGAGCGTCGCCCCTTCGAGCAGCTCCATCGCGTAGTAGAGCGTCCCGTCCGGCGTGCGCCCGTAGTCGTAGACCGTGACGGTGTTCGGGTGCGTGAGCCGGCTGGTCGTTCGGACCTCGCGCTCGAAACGCTGCAGCGCCTCCGGACCCACGCGCTCCGGGCGGATGAGCTTCACCGCGGTCGGCCGGCGGAGCAGCGCGTGCTGCGCGCGATACACCTCGCCCATCCCGCCGGAGCCGATCTTCTCCTCGAGGGTGTAGGGGCCGAGGCTCTTCTGCTCCTCGATCGCCAGCTCGAGGGCCTGGACCTGGAGGAAGTGCGCGCGCTCGCGCTCGGACACCGCCACGCGGATGCGCTCCGTCAGCCCGACCGCGAGCAGGAGCATCTCGAAGAGGTTGGCCAGGAGCACCGCGCGCCCGCGCACGCCGAGGTCGATCTCGAGCACCACCTCGGTCGCCTCGAGCAGGACCACGACCAGCAGCGGGGTCCAGGCCGCGAGGTAGGCGCGGCTCGCCCGAAAGCCCTGGCGCCGAGCGTCGATGCCGAGCGCGAGCGCGACCATCGGCAGGACCAGGCCGGGGACCGCGAGCACGTTCTCCCGGACCGGCGCCGGAAAGAAGGGGAGCACGCCGAGCGAGAACACGGCGAGACCGACGCTCACGCCGGCCAGCACCGCGTTGAGCCTCGGTCGGCGGCGACCCACCCGGAGGAACGCCAGCAGGAACCCGAGCGCCAGCGTGAGCGTCACCCCGGAGGCCAGGTGATTCAGTCGCTGCCGGAACGCGGGCTCGGCCCAGCCGAACGCCTCGGCGGGGACCTCGAAGTAGGTGCTGTAGACGACCGCCGTCGAGAGCCCGTAGCCGCAGTAGAGCAGGTAGCTGATCTGGCGGGTGGCGCTGAAGAGCAACCCGTTGAAGAGGGCCAGGAAGGCCAGGCCACCGATCAGGAAGAGGTCGACCATCCCGCCGGGCTCGGTGGCCACCGGGGGCAGATCGGCAGCCGAGAGGCTCAGGAGCCCGAGGACCCCACCGAGCACCAGGGCCGTGACCACCCCGGACACCACGAAGGGTCCGCGGAGCACCGGTGCGACATCCACCGAACCGAGCGCAGCGAACCCTCGCGAGCGAATACGGGATGACGGCTTTTGCTGCTCGGCGGCCAACGCGGCGAACGATACTCGCAAGCCGAGCGGGTCGCCCGTTCAACCGATGCACTCGACCAGCCGCTCCCGGAGCCAGCGGTGGCCGGGGTCGGCCTCGTCCCTCGGGTGCCACACCATGCCGATCGCGTGCGTCGGGACCTCGACGGGGGGCGCGAAGTGGCGGACGTCGCCACGCGCCTCGGCCAGGATGCGCAGCGACGCCGGTCCGGTGAGCACCAGGTCGGTCCGCGCGACCACCTCGAGGGCCTCGGCGAAGCCCGAGACGCGCATCGCCACGCGGCGGCGGTCGTCACCGAGCTGCCGGTCCACGAGCCCGGGACCGCCACCGCGTGGCGAGACCAGGACGTGCGACGCCTCCAGGAAGGCCTTCCGCGAGAGCCGGCGCCTCTCACCGAGCGGCCCCGCCCGGCCGACGAAGGTCCGAAACCCCTCGCGCAGGAGCCCACGCCGGCGGAGGTGACTCGCCGGGGAGACCCCGACGTCCACGTCCGGCACGTCCGCGACCACGCGCAGGTCGAGATCACCGGTCTCGAGCGCGGCCGCGTCGGCGTCGGAGGGCGGAGAGAAGACGAAGGCCACGCGTGGCGCCTCCGCGCTCGTGCGCAGGCGCAGCTCCGAGCCGAAGAGCGCGACGAAGAGCCCCGGCCCGGAGATGCGGAAGGTCCGCTCGCTCTTCTCGGGCTCGAAGCTCGGCCCATCCAGCGCGCGACGGAGGGCCACGAGCGCGGCGCGCACCGGCACCCGCATCGCCTCGGCGCGGGGCGTGAGATCCATACCGCGCGCCCCCCGGACCAGCAGCGGATCGTCGAAGGTCCGCCGGAGCTTGGCCAGCGTGTGGCTCATCGCCGACTGGGTGACCCCGGCTCGCTCCGCCGCGCGCGTGACGTTCCTGGCTTCGGCGAGCGCATCGAAGGCGAGCAGTAGGTTGAGATCGACGCCATGGAGCCCGGCCACTTCATGAGATGTGCTCATGGCCCTATGAGTCTCATTCGTTGGTCTCATGGTCCAGGCGTCGCCACTCTCGGGTCATCGAAAGGAGGTCGTCATGACCCAGCAGAAGCAGACCCAGACCCTCGCTCTCCTCGGTGCCACCGGCGGTACCGGCCAAGCCTTCCTCGACGAGGCCCTCTCCCGCGGCCATCGCGTCCGTGCCCTCGTCCGCGAAGGGTCCACCCTCGAGCCGCGCCCCGGCCTGACCATCGTCCGCGGCGATGCCACCGATCGGAGCGCGCTCCACCAGCTCGTCCAGGGGGTCGACGCGACCGTCATCGCGCTCGGCGCGCCCGCGTTCTCGAAGAGCCGCATCCGCAGCGAGAACGCCGCCGCCCTGCGCGTCGTGCTCCCCGCGGGCTCCCGCGTGGTCTGCCTCTCGGTGCTCGGCGCCCACGAGAGCAAGCCGATGCTCCCGCTGCTCTACCGCACCATCATCTTTCCGCTCTACCTGCGACGAGTCGTCGCCGACCACGAACGACAGGAGACGATCCTGGGCGAGGCCGAGCTCGAGGTGACCTTCGTCCGTCCGCCCAACCTGACCGACGGGCCGGCCGAGCGTCGCTTCGCCCACGGCCTCGACGACCTGAAGGGCACGACCATGAAGGTGTCCCGCGCCGACCTCGCGGTCTTCATGGCCGACGAGGTCGAGTCGGGTCGCTACGCGGGCGGCGCCGTGATCCTGTCGGATCTGAAGGCGGTCGCCGCTGCCGCGTGACTGCGCCCGGCTCTAAGCGTCCGAACCAGTCGGTAGCGAACGGCTGGTCGGACGCCACCGTGGCAAACGCACCGTGACTCGCGTGCCATACGGATTCAGGGTCTCGATGGTCATGCGACCGCCGTGGATGTCGGCGATGTGCTCGATGAGGGCGAGGCCGACCCCATGGCCTGGCAACTTCTCGCGAAGAGCATGGCGTCCGCGGCCGAGATGACGGCGAACGGTGGCGAGCTCGTGCTCGCCGATTCCTGGCCCCGAGTCCTCCACGGCGAGGAGAGCCCCGTCGTGGTGCCCGACCCGGACCCAGACCTCCGAATCAGAGAACTTCAGGGCATTCTCCAATGCGTTCGAGAGGAGCACCTGCAACAGCGTACCGTCTCCTCGCACGAGGACGTCCTCGGCCAGCTCCAATCGCACCCTAGCGCGATGGATGACGGAGAGCCGACCCACGACCTCCTCGACCACGTCGGCCAAGTCCACCGTCTCCCCAACGTCCAGGCGGGTCCGATCGGCCAGGATGAGCAACCTCTCCACCAACGTGCCAAGAGCGCTCACCTGCGCGCGAACCCTCTCCAAGCCCGCATGGTCGGCAGGAGAGGCACGCTCCAAGAGCAACTCGAGCTCACCGCGGATGGTGGTCAGCGGGGTGCGGAGCTCGTGGGCGACCCGGGACGAGAATCGACGCGAGTCGTCGAGGGCCCGACCAAGTCGATCGACGAGGTCGGCCAATCCTTGCCGCACGTACTCGATCTCGGCGTGCTCCAAAGGTGGCTCCAGGAGCTCGGGCGAAGGGGTGTCAGCGGAGATCTTCCTCATTCGCTCGCGAAGGGAGGAGAGAGGTCGAAGACCCCAAGCCGTGAGCACTCGACTCGCCACCCCCCCGAAGAGCGCAGAGACGAACAGTCCGACCACCGCTGACCACCCGAGAATGGAAGGCCTCGCCTCCGTGAGCGAAGTGCTCACGGAGAGGACGAGCGTGCCGTCCTCGAAATCGACCGCGCACGCTCGAGCAGGCCCCTCTCTCACCCGGTAACCCACGCACTCCCCGACCGGGAGGCGCACCACCGCGGCATCCCCCGCGAGCATCCGCCCCGCGTGGTCGATCCGGGCTCGAGGACGAGGGAGCTCCACATCTTCGAGCTCATCGTAGAGCGCCAGATCGAGAACCTCATCACTGCCGCGAGTGGCCCCGGGTCGTCGACTCAGCTGCAACGCTTGCTCGTCGTCGAGTCCGCCCCCCAGCTCCTCGACGGTCTCCTCACGTTCTTCCGCGGTCTCGGCTGCCAGCCGCTCGCCGGCGCGTAGAATCAAGGCGTCCTCCTGTCGCTGGAGGAGCTGGGTCGCCAGGATGGAGGTGACCACGGACGAAACAGCAGCTCCCATCGCGGCAGCCGTGACTGCAAGGACCCCTATTCGACGGGCCAAACTCCGACTCGGGGTGGGCTCACTGACTTCCGAGGGCATACCCCTCCCCCCGAACCGTCCGAATCACGTGAGCACCGAGCTTGCGCCGGATTCGTCCCACCAGCACCTCGAGTGACGCATTGGATTGGTCGGTCGCCTCTCCCCAAACGGCATCCAGGATGGCGCCCCTACTCACGACCCGGCCGCGACGAGCTGCGAGAAACTCCAAGATCGACCACTCCCGTCCCGTCACCGCAGCCTCCTTACCATCGCGCAACGCGATGCAACCGCCCAGATCCAGGAGGACAGAGCCGATTTGAATCGTGTCACGCCGAGGGATGGGGCCTCGGCGATGGAGCGCTCGGACTCGAGCGCGGAGCTCTGCGACCGCAAAGGGTTTGGAGAGGAAATCGTCCGCTCCAGCGTCGAGCCCCTCCACTCGGCGTCGGACTTCTCCGTGGGCCGTCAGCATGAGGATCGGGGTCCAGTCCTTCCTCTCGCGGAGCTGCCGACAGAGCTCGAGCCCGGTCCCATCCGGGAGGGCCAAGTCGAGCACGATGACGTCTGGCGGGTCGGCGTCGACGCACCGTCCAGCCTCCTCGAGAGTCGCGGCCAACGTCACGCGGTGACGAGTCCGCTCCAGCGCCTGCCGAAGCAGGTCCCGGACTTCCTGCTGGTCGTCGACGACGAGAACGTGCACCAGCCTATCTTAGCCTTGGAATCTCCGGATGGAGCCGCGCACCCGCCAGGCTCGTTTGGAAGCCGTTCAGGTACGCGAGCCAGGTTGGGAGCTCACCTCGAACAGGAGTTCTCAATGACCTTCAACGCCCTCTCCGTATGTCTCGTATTCGCACTGATTCTGGCGGCATCCATCAACGGTGCCTCTGCCCAAGCCCGGATCGATGCCGCACGGGCGGAGCGCATCGCACGGCAAGAAGTCCCGAACTCGACGACCGAGAGCATCGAACGCGACTACGAAGACGGACGGTACGTCTTCGAAGTCGAGCTCGTGACCGCTGACGGTGTGGAGCACGAAGTCGTCATCGATGCGCGAGACGGACGTGTCCTGCGGGTCGAGGTCGACGACTGACACGCGGCTAGCGACCACCGACAGTCGAGCCCCATGGACGACGGATCGGGTAAGCTCCCGGCCGATGGGGGACGAGACCTTCTTTTCGGACCTGCCGGCGCTCACGACCTTCTCGGACGTGCCGGATCCCTCCATGTATCGGCAGGCACCCGACTCGTGGTGCCTCGTGATCACCGACGTCCAGGGCTCGACCAAGGCCATCGAGGCCGGCCGCTACAAGGACGTGAACGCGCTGGGCGTCGCTTCGATCGTCGCGGTCCGCAACGCGATCCCGGACGTGTCCCTGCCTTTCGTCTTCGGGGGCGACGGCGCGACCCTGCTCTGCCCCGCGTCCCGTCTCGACCAGCTCCGCCCTGCCCTCCGCGGCTTGCAGGAACGCGCGGAGAACGCCTTCGAGCTCGGCATGCGCGCGGGCATCGTGCCCATCTCGGAGCTGCGCGAGGCCGGCCACCCGGTGCTCGTCGCGCGCTACCAGCAGAGCGAGAACGCGGTCTTCGCGATGTTCGCCGGCAGCGGGCTCACGGAGGGCGAGCGCTGGGTGAAGGACCCGGAGCGCGGGGAGGCCTACGCGGTCACCGAAGGCGACGCGGCGGTGGACTTCACCGGCTTCGAGTGCCGCTGGGAGCCGATCCCGGCCAAGCGCGAGGCGATCATCGCGCTCCTGATCCAGGCGCGGACGGCCGACCGCTCCGCGGCCTCCACGATCTACAAGGAGGCGATCGCGACCATCGAGGCGATCCTGGAGGGCGACGGTCATCCGGTCGCCGTGCAGACCCTGAAGCTCGCCACCCAGGCGAAGCTCTTCGAAGCCGAGGCCCGGCTGCTCAGCGGACGGATCAGCGGCTTGGCGAACTGGCTGAAGAAGACGCGCGCGAGCATCCAGAACCGGGTCGGGCGCACGCTGCTCGCGCGGGGCTGGAACGCTTTCGGGTTCCCCGGACTCGTCTACCGGGAGCAGGTCGTGGCCAACACCGACTTCCGGAAGTTCGACGACACCCTCCGCATGGTCGTGGACGTCACCAAGGCCCAGCGGGAAGCCATCGTCGCCTTCCTCGAGAAGGCGCACGCCGCGGGCACGCTGGTCTGGGGCATTCACGAGGCGCCCTCCGCGCTGATGACCTGCGTGATCACCGAGCACCAGGGCAACCACGTGCACTTCGTCGACGGCGCCGACGGCGGCTACGCCCTCGCCGCCAAGCAGCTCAAGGCCCAGCTCAAGGCGCTCTGATCTTGCGGCCAGACATATGGCGCTCTAACATGCGCCATATGTCGCCGGAGCTCACCGCCCAGACCGCGCTCCTGCTCGGACTCCCGAAGAAGACGTCGGCCGACCAGATGATCGCGAAGATCCGCAGCGGTTTGAAGCCCGCCTCGGCGGAGCGACTCGCCAAGACCATCGGGGTGCCCGAGGGCACGATGCTGAGCCATCTGGCCATCGCGCCCCGGACGGTCCAGCGCCACCGGCAGAAGAAGACCGTGCTCGCCCAGAGTGACTCGGACCGCCTCTATCGCGCTGCTCATGTGCTCGCGCGCGCATCGGAGACCCTGGGGGATGCGAAACGGGCCAGTCAGTGGATGGTCGCCCCCAACCGTGCGCTCGGCGGCGACTCGCCTCTGTCCCTCCTCGACACGGAGGTCGGGGAGTCGCGTGTCATGGAGCTCTTGCTGCGGATCGACCACGGTCTCTTCTCGTGATCGCCTGGCGGCTCTGTCGACGCCGCTATGCCGCGCTCGATGGAGAGGGCGCGCGTCTCGTCGGTGGCCGGTGGAATCCGCGTGGGGTCGCCGCGGTCTACTTGGCCGAGTCGATCTCCTTGGCCGCGCTGGAGTGCCTGGTCCACTTTCAGCCCGCGACCGCGCCCACCGATTACGTCGCCATCCGCGTCACGTTCGATGCCAGCCTCCTCGAGACCCCTGCGCGCCTGCCGAAGACCTGGCGTGACGACCCACCCTCCGCGAGCCAGTCCTTCGGAGCAAAGTGGCTCGCAGAGGCTCGCACCGCCGTGCTCGCTGTCCCATCGGTCGTCGTTCCCCTCGAGAAGAACTTCGTCCTCAACCCCGCCCACCCCGACTTCGCGACCATCCAGGTGGACGCCCCGCTCGACTTCCGCTTCGACGAGCGGCTCTTGATTCCGTGAGCCCGGTTGCCCCTGGCCCCGACCGGGGCTAACCGACGTGCCTCATGGGTCTGTCCGTCGGAATCGTCGGCCTGCCGAACGTCGGCAAGTCCACCCTCTTCAACGCGCTCTCCAGCAAGCAGGCGGAGGCGGCGAACTATGCGTTCTGCACCATCGACCCGAACGTCGGGGTGGTGCCGGTGCCGGACAAGCGCTTCGACGCGCTGGTCGATCAGTTCTCGCCGAAGAAGATCGTGGCCGCCACCGTCGACTTCGTGGACATCGCCGGGCTCGTGAAGGGCGCCAGCAAGGGTGAGGGCAAGGGCAACGCCTTCCTCAGCCACATCCGCGACGCGGACGCGATCGCTCACGTGGTCCGCTGCTTCGAGGACGAGAACGTGGTGCACGTCGATGGCCGGGTGGACCCGCTCGCCGACATCGAGACCATCGAGACCGAGCTGATCCTCAAGGACCTCGAGACGGTCCAGAAGCGCCTCGACAAGGCTCAGCGCGCCGCCAAGGGCAACAACGCGCTCGAGAAGAAGGCGGTCGCGGTCTGCGAAGGGCTCGTGGAGCGGCTCGACGCCGGCAAGCCCGCCCTGGGCTACGAGGTCGAGGGCGAGGACGAGAACCGGGTCCTCCACGACATGTTCCTGATCACCGCGAAGCCGAGCTTCTTCGTCTGCAACGTGAAGGAAGACCAGCTCGGCTCCATCGAGTCCGACCCGCTGGTCGCCAAGGTCCGCGCCCTCGGCGAGGAGCGCGGCGTGCCGGTCGTGTGGATCAGCGCCGCCATCGAGGCGGAGATCATGCAGCTGCCCCCCGAGGACCGAGCCGAGTTCCTGGAGTCCGTGGGCCTCGAGCAGCCGGGCCTCCACGACGTGATCCAGACCGGCTACCGGATGCTGAACCTGATCACCTTCTTCACGGCCGGCGAGCCGGAGGTCCACGCCTGGACCATCACCGACGGCACCAAGGCCCCCCAGGCGGCGGGGAAGATCCACACCGATTTCGAGCGGGGCTTCATCCGGGCCGAGGTGTTCGGGGTGGCGGACATCCTGGAGCACGGCAGCGAACAGGCCGTGAAAGCCGCGGGCAAGATGCGCCTGGAAGGCAAGGAGTACGTCGTCCAGGACGGGGACGTGGTCCACTTCCGCTTCAACGTGTAGGGTTGGGGGAGCCGTGAATCGAACCCTTTGCGGCGAAGCCACGACGACGTCACCGGGTCGTCACGGTCCTTCATCACGGTCAGCACACTGATGGGCGCCCGCATTCTCGTAGTCGAAGACGAAAGCGACCTCGCCGAGCTCGTCGCCTTCAACCTCCGTCAGGCGGGTCACACCGTCAACACCGCCGACAACGGAGCCACGGCATTGGCCGAGGTGCAGCGGCAGCGGCCGGACCTGATCGTGCTCGACGTCATGCTCCCGGACATCACGGGCGTGGAGGTCTGCCGCCGGCTCCGGCGCCAGGAAGCCACCGCCGCCATCCCGGTGGTGATGCTCACCGCCAAGGGCGAAGAGGTCGACCGCGTGGTCGGCTTCGAGGTCGGCGCCGACGACTACGTCGTGAAGCCCTTCAGTCCGCGCGAGCTGATCCTTCGCATCGAGGCGATCCTTCGCCGCGTGAGCAGCCCCGGCGAGGAGGCCGCTCCTCAGACCATCACCGTCGGTGAGCTCGTGATCGACGTTCCCGGTCATCGCGTGGAGGTCGAAGGGGAGGAGATCATCCTCACGGCGCTGGAGTTCCGGCTACTGCTCGACCTGGCCAAGCGCCGAGGCCGCGTGCAGTCGCGCGATGCGCTCCTCGAGCGTGTGTGGGGTTACTCACCCGGAATCGAGACCCGCACCGTCGACACACACGTGAAACGGCTGCGGGAGAAGCTGGGCGCCGCGTCCGGCTACGTCGAAACCGTGCGGGGCGTGGGCTACCGCATGCGCTCCGAACCCTGAGAGATGTAAGCTCCGGCTGCCATGCGTTCCCTTGGCGGTCTGCGGCGCAATCTCATCGGCGCGATCGTCACTGCGATCGGCGCGCTGGTGCTCGTCCTGCTTCTGCTGGAAGACCCGCTGGTCCAGTTTCGGCTGCGACAGGTCGCGAGCGAGACACTGCAATCTGCGCTGGATCGCTTCGCCGAGGGGATCGCCCGCCGTGAAGAACCCGACGCGCTGGCGGAGCGCGTGGGCGCCGAGCTCGGAGTTCGCCTGACCGCCATCCGAGATGGGCGCGTGGTCGCCGACACCGGGTTCGATGGCGAGGAGCTCCAGCGAGCCATGGAGCTCGTGGAGGAGGAGCCATTTGCCGAAGGTCGCACGGAGGGACCGTTTCCCGACGAAGATGGAAGCCACCACCAAGCGTTTCGAGAGATCGACGACCTGGAGGTCCACGCCCGACTCTCGGCCGAGATGACGCGCCGCGCGCGGGCGAGCGTTCGCGAGCTGCTGATCCTCGGAAGTGTGATGGCCGTGGTGATCGCCCTCTTCCTGACGCTGGTCCTCAGCCGCACCCTGATCGCTCCGGCGGGGGAGCTGACGCGGGTCGCGGACGCGCTGGCGGCAGGGGACCTGACCGCTCGCTACGGCGACGATGACCGGGACGACGAGCTGGGAGCGATCGGCCGGGCGCTGGATCACATGGCCGCCGAGCTCGGCGAACGCGTGCAGCGTCTACGGCTCGAGCAGGACCGACTCCGTACCATTCTCGACGCCATGATCGAGGCCGTGTTCGTGACGGACGCCCTCGGGCGCATCACGCTCACCAACCGAGCCCTCGACGAGCTCTCGGGCAAGGATGCGATCGGCCTCACCGCCCGCGAAGTGGTCGAGAGCGAGGAGCTGCACGCGGCCGTGCGCGCCGCTCGCAAAGCCGACGCGCGCGGAGTCGATCTGGTCGTGGAACGCGAGGGCGTTCGTCGCTACTTCCGCGCACAGGTCGCACCGCTACCGGGCGGAAGCGGCGTGGTCGCGGTCCTTCACGATGTCACGCGACTCGAGGCAGCGGACCGCATTCGGCGCGACTTCGTGGCCAATGCCTCCCATGAGCTGCGAACGCCCCTGACCGCCATTCGGGGATTCGCTGAGACGCTTCGGGACGGCGCGATGAGCGACCCCGATTCGGCGGAGCGCTTCCTCTCGATCATCCTGAAGCACACCCTCCGACTCCAGGCAGTGGTGGCGGACCTCGCCGCACTCTCCCGTGCCGAGTCTCCCGACCACCGACTGGACGTGGAACCCATCGATCTCGAGGACGCGGTTGCGGATGTGGTCGGTGGGCTCACCACCAAGGCCGCGCAGCGGGGCGTGACCCTGGAGATCGAGCCCAATGAACAAAAGCTGTTCGCCATCGGCAGCGAGCGCGGTCTGGACCAGGTCCTGGTGAACCTGGTGGACAACGCCATCAAATACACACCCGAAGGCACCACCGTCCGGATTCGAGTGCGGCAGGACGGTGAGCGGATCCGAATCGAGGTCCACAACCCCGGGCGCGGAATCCCAGCGGAACACCAGGAGCGGGTGTTCGAGCGCTTCTATCGGATGGACGAGGGACGATCCCGAGACGTCGGCGGCACCGGGCTCGGTCTGGCCATCGTCAAGCACCTCATGATGAAAATGGGTGGCGAGGTCGGGGTGGAGAGTCGTCCCGATCGAGGTGTGACGTTCTGGGTCGGTCTGCCCTCGACAGAGACCGGACTGACCGCCGAAGCCGACACCGTCTGACAGGCGGAGCCGTTCAAGCGTCACCATGACGATCCGTCGCAGTCACGGCGGGTTCACATGCACGACACGGAGGCCGGGCAGTTTGGGTGCCCCGTGGCGCACATCCTGGTTGCAGAAAACGAGGCCGACGACGCAGCGGCCATCGAGACGGTGCTCCGCGAGGCGCGCCATGACGTGACGATTGCCGAGACCGGGACGAAAGCGTGGGACCGGCTGTGTGCCGGATCGGCGGACTTGGTCTTGCTCTCGCTCGAGCTCCCCGATTTCCGGGGCAAAGAGCTGCTACGCCGAGTCCGGGCAAGTCGTTCGCTTCGCCACGTGCCCGTCATCGTGCGATCGAGCGCTTCCGATGAGATCGACCGCGTCCTCGCGTTCGAGCTCGGGGCGGACGACATGGTCAGCTCCGACGGATCGCTTCGAGAGCTCGCGCTCCGGGTGCGGGCCGTCCTTCGCAGGGCTTCGGCGCGTAAGCGGCGACGGCTCCGCGGTCCGATCGCCGTGGGCGAGCTCGAGTTTCGCCCGGACAAGCGGGAGCTGCGGCTCGGGGCCGAGAGACGACGGCTGACGCCAGTCGAATGTCGCCTACTCGTCACACTCGTCGAGGAGCCGGATCGGGTCTGGCGGCGAGACGAGCTCCTCCGGCGCGTTTGGGACGCGGTCGACGTCGACGCGCGAACCGTCGACAGCCAGGTCCGGCGGCTTCGAACCAAGCTGGGAGCCGCCGCGGAGCTGATCGAAACCGTCCGCGGAGTCGGCTACCGCCTCCGGCTTGCTCACAGCTCGGCGCAATCGCCACGCAGCTGACATCTTCCTGTCACGAAGCGTAGCTACGTACCGCCCAATCGATCCTCATGTTCAAGGACTTTCAGCGAGCCCGGGATTGGCGCGCGGTCGGCTTCTTCGCCGTCGCGATCGTGGGTGCGTCGACGATGGTCGGCAGCGCCATCGCCTACGCGTGGGTCCGTGGGCTGCAACCGGCGCCTCCGCCCGAAGAGGAGGAAGAGGTCGTCGTCGAGTTCGCTCCGCCGCCCGAGCCGGAGCCCGAGCCGGAGCCAGAGATGATCGAGCCGCCGCCCGAGCCGCAGGCGGTCTTTCGCCCGGCCGCGGTGCGACCGCAGATCGTCACGCCGACCGAGATCCCGGACGAGGAGCTCGAGGAGAGCGACGAGCAGCTGGTCGAGGCCGAGGACACCGGTCCCGTCGGCGGTGACACGCGCGGCGTGCCCGGCGGCACCGGCAGCGGCACCGCGACTCCGCCTCCACCGCCGCCGCCCCCGCCCCCCGAGCCGGAGCGCCGCGAGCGGCGCGACGTGCGTGTCTCGATGGAGAACACCCGACCTCCGCGCCAGATCGGCGGACCACGGAGCCTCAACCTGCCGCGCGAGATTCGCTCGTTGGGGATTCAAGGGGTGGCGATCGTGCAGCTGCTGATCGGCGTCGACGGCAAGATCAAGCGCTTCAACATCGTGCGCACACCCAACGATGAGCTCATTCGACCCGCGATCCGCGAATGGGTGATGAACTCCTCGATCGTTTTCGAACCAGCACGCCGCAACGATGGAACCGCGGTTCCCATGCTGGTGACCCAACCTTTCCGCATCGACGCGAGAAACCTCTGATGGAGATGGAACGATGAGCCTCGATATCGCTCACATGTGGCACGAGATGCCCGGCCTGGTTCGCATGGTCGTGGCGGTTCTGCTGATTCAGGCGACGCTCAGCATCGCCGTGGTCATCGACCGCGTGGCGCTGCTCATTCGCTCGAGCCTTCGCTCCCGCGAGTTCGCGAAGCGGGTCGGCCCGGCGCTCGAGGAGGGTCGCTTCGAGGACGCGCTCGACATCGCGTCCAAGAGCCATGGCTCGCACCTCGCCTCGTACATGTACGTCGGCATCCGGACCTTCCTGGACCGTCGCTTCGAGGGGAAGTCGCTCGACAAGTCGGCGACGCTCACCGAGCGCGCCCTCGAGCGGCACGGCGAGGCCGTCTCGGAGAACCTGAACAAGGGCATGAACATTCTCGCGTCGACCGGCTCGACCGCGCCCTTCGTCGGTCTCCTCGGCACCGTCCTTGGCATCCTCTTCGCCTTCAAGATGATCGCGGAGACGGGCTCGGGCGGTATCGCGACCATCGGTGGCGCCATCGGTGAGGCCCTCGTCGTGACCGGTCTCGGTCTCGTCGTCGCCATCCCGACCGTCCTCCTCTTCAACTGGCTCTCGAACAAGATCGGCAACTTCGAGGCGGGCCTGGCGAACGCCGCCGGCGAGCTCGTCGACCGGCTCGAGGCCGGTGACGCCGGCGCCTCCGTCCGCACCGTCGAGAGCGACGACTCCAAGGGCGAGCCGAAGCGCGCCCGCCTCGAGGCCGCGACCGCGTGAGCTGAACGATGGGTGGTCTCTCCAAGCATTCGAAGGGCGGTCGCGCGAAGCCCGCGATGAACGTCACGCCGCTCGTGGACATCGTCCTCGTGCTGCTGATCATCTTCATGGTCGTCCTCCCGAACCAGGAGAAGGGCGCCGCCGTGGAGGTGCCGACCATCGCCCACGGTGAGGAAGACCCGGACGAGGGCGAGCCCATCGCGCTCTCGATCGACCGCCACGGCGCGATGTTCCTCGAGGCGCAGCGCCTCGACGACGACAACTTCCGGAGCGCCCTCGATGCCGCCCACGCCGCCGAGCCGGAGCGCAAGCTCATGCTCCGCGCCGACCGCCAGACCAAGTACGCGCGCATCCGCCAGCTCTTCGCCATCGCCCAGGAGATCGGTTTCCCGGGCGTGATGATGCGCGTGAACGCCGACCCCGAAGCCGACGCCGAGCAGGTGGCCGAGGAAGAAACGCCGCCCTCCGGGCGGCGGAGCGAAGCGACTTTGGGGAGGGGCCCCGTCGAGGGCTCTGCCCGAGCGGGGAGGGGTCTGGGACAGACCCCTCAGGGAACAGGAGCGTAAATCCCATGGGCATGGATCTCAGCGCCGGGCCCACCAAGAAGGGCCGCCGAACCCCGGAGATGAACGTCACGCCGCTCGTCGACGTGGTGCTCGTGCTCCTGATCATCTTCATGGTGATCACCCCGGCTCTCTCGAAGCAGATCTGGCTCCACATCCCCGAGGAGCCCGACGACCTGCCCGCGGCCGCAGTCGACCCGCAGCAGCCGCTGGTGATCAGCGTCAACGCCGAGGGCGCCATCCGCATCAACCGGGACACGATCGACGACGAGCGTTTCCCGGACCGGCTCACCCGGATCCTCGCCGCGCGCGGGGCCCGCAAGATCTTCTTCGACGCGCACGACGACGTCAGCTTCGAGCGCGCCGCCGAGGCGCTGGATCTCGCCAAGGAAGGCGGCGCCGTCACGATCGCCGTCATGACCGCCCCACTCCCGGAGTAATCCGATGAAACAGCTCGTTTCCACCCTCGCGGTCCTGACTCTCTTCAGCACCGCCTCCGCCGTGGCGCAGGACGAGGGCCCCATCGAAGGTCCGATCGAGGGACCCATCGAAGGTCCGATCGAAGGGCCCATCGAGGGTCCGATCGAAGGACCGGTCGAAGGTCCGGTGGAAGGCGGCGCCACGGCAGTGGACAACGGCGACGAGCTGACCGCGGGCGACACCGGTTTGACTGGCGTCGTCCTGGACGGCACCGCCAACGGCGCCGCGATGCCAGGGGTGCAGGTCGAGATTCGGCGAGCCGCAAACCAGGCGGTCGTCCGTCGCGTCACCACGACAGACGAAGGCCGCTACCAGATGAAGCTCGATCCGGGGCTCTACATGGTGCGCATCTTTGCCGACTTCTACTCGCCCGCGCGTCTGGAAGATGTCGAGGTGCTCGCGGGCGAAATCAGCTACCTCGACGAGGTCACGCTCGAGCTGAACGAAGCCCAGATGCTCGAGACGTCCGTCACCAGCTACCGCGCGGACACGAACACCGAAGCGACCCAGCTCCAGGTCCGCCGCCAGTCCGCCGCCGTTCGCGACGCCGTGAGCGCGGAGGAGATCAGCCGGAGCGGTGACTCGAGCGCGAGCTCCGCGGCGCGCCGCGTCGTCGGCACCCAGGTTCGCGACGACTACCTATACGTGCGTGGCCTGGGCGGTCGCTACACGCAGGTACTCCTCGACGGGACGTACCAGCCGCAGCTCGACCCGGACATCCCCGGTGTCCAGCTCGACCTCTTCCCGTCCGCGGTCCTCGCGTCCATCGCCGTGGTGAAGAGCTACTCCGTCGAGCTCCCGGGCGTGTTCGGCGGCGGCATCATGCTGCTCGACACCCGCGAGTACCCGGAGGACCTGACCTTCACCGCGAAGCTCGGCTTCGAGTACAACTCGGTGACCAGCTTCCGCGACGCGCCCGTCTACAATGGCGGCCGCTTCGACTACCTGGGCTTCGACGACGGTACCCGCGCCCTGCCTTCCGGCCTGCGCGGCCGTCGCCTCTCGCGACTCACGCTCGAGCCCGAGGAGCGGGACGAGCTCGCGACCTCGTTCAACGACGACTTCGAGGTCGGCACCCAAAACGCAGGCATCATGCCGATCAACCAGGTCGTCCTCGGCCTCGGCGGCAGCGTGGATCTCCCAGGCGACGCCGAGCTCGGCTACGTCGCGCTCGCCGGCTGGGCCATGGGCCGCCAGCGTTGGGACGCAGAGGTCGGGTCGGGCTCCGTGCGCCGCAACGGCGCCGGCGAGGTCGTGGGCGTGAACCAGCTCGACCGATTCGACCGCACCGCGTATGGCGTCGGCGGGCGACTCGTCGGCCTCGGGAAGCTGACCCTGCAGCTCGACGAGAACCACGACATCACGGTCTCCTCGCTCTTCAATCAGATCGGCGAGCAGTACACCGGCATCGACACCGGCATCCTCCAGGAGTTCGACGGATCGAACGAGTCGTTCCGTTCGCGTTACCGATGGGAGCAGCGGACCTACTCGCACACCCAGCTCACGGGCAACCACTTCCTGGGCGATACCCAGGTGGGTTGGCGCACCCACGTGACGAAGTCTCGGTTCTACGAGCCGGACACGCGCGACTTCCGATTCGCGCCTGCCAACGCCGATGTCAGCGACGCGTGGCCCGACGGGTTCTGGGGCTCCGACAAGCGATACTTCTGGAACGACCGCCAGCCGGTCGACTCGCAGCGGCTCTACTTCGACCTCGACGTCCTCGGCGTCGGCGCGGGCATGGACCTGACCTGGGACTACGACCAGCTCGGGGACTACAAGATCCAGCTCGGCGGTCTCGTCTTCAGCGAGCGGCGCGAGTTCTCGCTGCGACGCTTCGAGTACGACCGCTCCCGGAGCGTCACCACGACCGACGTCGATGGACCCGCGTCGGAGATCTTCCGGAACGAGAACTATGGCGACGTCTGGCGGCTGAACGAGAACACCCAGCCCGAAGACGGATACACCGCTCAGCAGGACACCTTCGCCATCTACGCGGCGACGCAGGTGCGGCCGATCTCGTGGCTCCGCCTCTATGCCGGCGTCCGCGTCGAGGCGTTCCGGCAGCAGCTCGATCCTCTCTCACCGTTCACGGACGAAGTCGACGAAGAGAACCCCGATGAAGAGGTCTCGGACATCTCGGTGTTCCGTACCGACATCGATCCTCTCCCGGTCGGCAGCGTGGTGTTCCAGCTCCCGCGGGAGAACTTCCTCCGCGCGAGCTACGCGCAGACCGTCGCCCGACCCCGCTCGCGCGAGCTCTCGTCCACCCTCATTCCAGACTTCGTCCGCAACCGAACGGTCTTCGGCTCCGCGGACGTGAAGCGTTCCCGCATCCAGAACTTCGACCTGCGCTGGGAGTACTTCCCGGGCCTCACCGAGGTCATCGCGGTGACGGCCTTTGCGAAGCTCTTCGACGACCCCATCGAGCTCGTCCTGCTCAGCCCCAACCGCCTCGTCTCCTACCAGAACGCAGCCTCCGCCAAGAACTACGGCTTCGAGGTGGAAGCGCGACTCGACCTCGGTCGACTGAGCGACAAGATCGAAGGCCTCACGATCGGCGGCAACTTCACCTACGTGTACTCGCGGATCCAGCTCACCGACGAGCAGATCGCCGTCGGCGTGACGAGCACCGAACGCCCCATGGCCGGTCAGTCTCCTTGGGTGGCCAACCTGATGCTCGGCTACTCCCCGGAGGAGGCGCCCTACGGCATCTTCCTGGTCTACAACGTCTACGGACCGCGGCTCGAGGAGGTCGGCATCAACAACCTCCCGGACTCCTATCAGCAGCCGTTCCATTCGCTCGACCTGAACGCCCAGTGGGACGTCACGGACCACCTTCAGCTCTCGTTCAAGGCGAAGAACCTGCTCTACGACCGGCAGGAGCTGACCCAGGGTGAAGTCGTGGTGCAGGGTTACAACGAAGGCCTCTCGCTTTCGATCGGTGCGCAGCTGACCTACTGACTGCGCGTCCTCACTTCCTCGCTCCGTGTCACGGCCATGTCACTGGCGCGATGCACGTCGGCAGCATGGGCCTCCTAGGTAGTCGCCCAAGAGTCGCGCACCGCGACCGATTCCAAGGAAGAGGGACATGATTCACTTGAACCGAAAGATGCTTCTGGCCGGCCTCGTCGCCGGTCTGCTCGGCGTCGTCGGCTGTGGCGACGACGACGGCGACACCACCACCGACGACACGGAGGACATGGGTGGTCCCGGCGGGGACATGGGTGGTCCCGGCGAGGACATGGGACCGATCGACGCCGGCGGCGTCGAGCCCCGCGCCTGCACCATCGACGCGCCGACCCCGCCCGCCTCCGCTGGCTGCCCCGACGTCGGTGACCGCACCGAGGTCGTGGTCGACGCCGACATCACCACGGACACCACCTGGTCCTGCGACAACCTCTACCTCCTCGACGATCAGATCTACATCACCAACGACGCGACCCTGACCATCGAGGCCGGCGTCGTCGTTCACGGCGGCGCGGGCGGCGACGAAGGCCAGAACGCTCTCATCGTCACCACCGAAGGCTCCATCGAGGCTACCGGCACCTCCGTCGACCCCATCGTCTTCACCTCGGCCAACCCCGAAGGTGACGCGGCCCCCGGCGACTGGGGCGGCGTGGTCCTCCTCGGCCGCGCGCCGATCAACGTCAGCGGCGGCACCAACCTCATCGAGGGCCTCGACCCGAGCGAGTCTCGCGGCGAGTACGGCGGCGACGACGCCGCCCACGACTGCGGCACGCTCAACTACGTCCGAATCGAGTACGCCGGCTTCCTCTTCGGGACCGACAACGAGCTCAACGGCCTGACCCTCGGCGGTTGCGGCACGGACACCGACCTCGACTTCATCCACGTCCACGCGGGTAAGGACGACGGCATCGAGTTCTTCGGCGGCACCGCCGGCATCAGCCACGCGGTCATCTCGCAGGTCGGCGACGACGGTCTCGACTGGGACGAGGGCTGGCAGGGCGACGTGCAGTTCGTCGTCATCCAGCAGGACGCCGCTGGCGACCGTGGCATCGAGGCCGACAACCTCGGCTCCGACCAGGACACCACCCCGCGCTCCAGCCCGACCATCTGGAACCTGACCATCATCGGCAACAGCGCCGACAACGATGGCCTTCGTCTCCGTGAGGGCACCGGCGGGATGATCAGCAACGCGATCATCTTCAACTACCCGGACAGCACCTGCTCCCGCGTCGACAACAGCTCGACCATCCGCGTGGCCAACGACGGAGAGCTCGTCATCACGGACAGCATCGTCGGGCCGTGCTCCACGACCTTCGACTTCACGGCTGACGAAGGCGACACCACCACCACCTTCACCGGTGACTGGGAAGCCCTCAACGACCTGACCTCGGACGCGATGCTGGCGGACCCGACCAACCTGTCGGCCCCCAACTTCCTCCCGAGCGAGTTCTCCCCGGCCGGCCGTGACTACGGTGCGCCCGGTGCCGGATTCGACACCAACGCCGACTTCGCTGGCGCGCTCGAGCCCGGCTGCTGGGACTGGACCGCCGGCTGGACCGCCTACCCCGCCATCGCGGAGTGAGCCCGTCGGCGGACCACCTCCGCCGACCCACCAACCAACCCAACGAGAGCCCCCGGCGCACCGCGCCGGGGGCTCTCACTATTCCGTCCGAGGCGGAGAACGCGTACACCGGAAAAGCGAGTCACTCGTCTGTCACGTTGGTCATCTTCGCTGCCTCATAGGCACGTTCGCGTCACGTGGAGTTCACAAACGCCACGTAGCTGGGACGCGTGACTCGACGAACGCACGTGCTGGTCGCCCTCTCGGTGCTGCTGGGGTGGACCTCTCTCGGACTCGCCCAGGTTCCCGACGCCGGGCCCGAGCCGACGCCGACGGACGACCCGGCCGAGGCGACGACCGACTCGACCGAGAGCGAGGTTCCGCCTCCCCCTGGCGACGATGTCGTCGAAGAACCGGCTGCGGACGGGGCTGAAGAGGCGCCGTCGCCGGCCGTCGTAGCGACACCCGCACCCGAGCCCGAACCGGAGCCGCAGGGGCCCGCACTCGGAGACGAGCACGAGCTGCTTCCACCCGGGGACGAGGCCTTGGCCGGCAGTCACCCCGTCGACGCCGCGGACATCCTCTTCGTGCCGGGGAAGGGCCTTCGAGTCACGAGCGCCGACGACCGCTTTCGGCTCGAGGTCCGCGCGCGAGTGCAGATTGCGTGGGAGGGCACGGGCCCGGACGGCGGTCCGTGGGGTCAGCAGGTTCGCCTCCGCCGAGCCCGACTCCAGCTCGCCGGCTTCATGTTCAGCGAAGACGTTCGATTCAAGATGGAGCTCGCGGTCTCCCCGAACGACATGGGGATCCGCAACAACCTCGACGACGAGGACCGGGTCGCCACCCGCTCGCCACTGCTCGACTTCTACATCGACTTCACTCGCTTCCGAGATTTCCAGTTCCGGGTCGGCCAGTACAAGATCCCCTCGAACCGCCAGCGAGTGATCTCTTCCGGCAACCTTCAGCTGGTCGATCGCTCGATCTACAACGGGGAATTCACCCTCGACCGCGACGTCGGCTTCGACCTCCGGAGCAAAGACTTCCTCGGTCTCGAGCGGCTCCGCTACTACCTCGGCCTGTACATCGCCCGTGGTCGTGGCGCCCGCGGCGTGGACGACTTCGGGATGATGTACCTGAGCCGCATCGAGTACCTGCCCTTCGGTCTCTTCAACGACTACAGCGAAGTCGATTTCGAGCGCGTCCACCCGCGCCTCTCGATCGGCGCGGGCTACACCCACATCGACCGCGCCCGACGCGACCGCGGCATCATCGGGTCCGCACCCGCCGATGGCGGTACGACCGACACCCACCACATCTTCGCGGATGCCATCTTCAAGTGGGCCGGCTTCTCGTCGATCGTCGAGCTCGGCTGGCGCCAAGGCGACCGCATCCCTGGCAACGCCGTGGACGACATGGGCAACCCCATCCCCGTGGAAGACCCGCGCAACGGTATTGGTGGAAACATCCAGGCGGGCTTCCTGATCCCGAGGCTCCCCCTCGAAATCGCCGGTCGTTACTCGTTCCTCCGGGGAATCGGCACCACGTCACTCGGTGACGCGAACGAGCTCACGGGCGGCGTCAGCTACTACCCCGGCCGCCACCCCTACAAGGTCCAGCTCGACTACAGCCGTTTGTGGGCCGATTCCATCGATGAGGGCGGTCACCGAATTCGCCTGCAACTTCAGGTGGCCCTCTGACGGCGCCTGTGAGCGAAGTCAGTCGGCTCACCCGCTGTCACCATCCTGTCACAAACCCGTTGCGAAGCATCAACCGACCGGTCTCAGGGTTCCGACCGTGACCACCCAAGCCCAAACCGCGCCCATCAGCTCCTCCGCCGGACTGACCGCGGGGCGCCCCTTCGTCACGCTCCTGGAGAAGGAGCGTTTCTTCCTGATGGGGATTGCGACGGCGCTGATCGCGATCGGGATTTTCCAGCCCTACGCAGGCATCGCGCGGTGGATCGGTTTCGCACTGGCGGGGTACTCCGCCGTCGCCAACGACAGCGTTCAGACCCTCGGGACCTTCATCGCGTCGAACCGCGGGAAGCCCTGGTGGTCCCTTTGGCTCTTCATCGGAGCCATCTTCCTGGCCACGGTCGCCTACAGCTGGGTCACCTACAGCGGTGACGTCACGTTCGAGCGACTCGCCTCCAAGGGCTTCGCCGAGACACCGACCAGCTTCACGTACCTGCAGCTCGCGGCCCCGGTCGTTCTGCTCATTCTCACGCGCTTCGGCATCCCGGTCTCTACCACCTTCCTGCTCCTGACGTGCTTCGCCACCGAAGCGTCGAGCGTCGGCAAGGTCCTCACCAAGAGCCTGATGGGCTATGCGGTCGCCTTCGGCGCGGCCATCGTGGTCTGGATGGCGGTCGCGAAGATCGTCGACCGCTGGCAGCAGGGCTCCGAGGCCAAGCCCTGGTGGCGCGTCTTCCAGTGGTGCACCACCGGCCTGCTCTGGTCCGTGTGGCTGATGCAGGACGCCTCGAACATCGCGGTCTACCTGCCCCGCTCGCTCAGCTGGGTGGAGTTCGCCGCTTTCGGGGTCACCATCTTCATCGGCCTGGGACTGCTCTTCAAGCTGGGCGGCGAGAAGGTCCAGAAGGTCGTCGACGAGAAGTCGCGAGTGGTCGACGTTCGCGCCGCCACGATCGTCGACCTCGTCTACGCCGTCATCCTCTACGTCTTCAAGATCCAGTCCGGCATCCCGATGAGCACTACCTGGGTCTTCGTCGGCCTCCTCGCCGGTCGCGAGATCGCCATGACCTTCCGCGGAGCCAGTGACCACGGCATGAAGAACGCCTTCAAGCTCGCCGGCAAGGACCTCCTCTACGTCACCATTGGCCTGGTGGTCTCGCTGGGTCTGGCGTTCGCCGCCAACGACGCCTTCCGCGAGGGCATCCTCGGTAGCTGAGCCCAGCTCACTCCAGCTTCGGCGCCCCGCCAGTTCTCGGTGGGGCGTCGACGCGTCCGGCCTTCAGCGTGCTGGGCCGGTTGCGCTATCGTCCCATCTCAATGGGGGACTCCGACCAGCCCGACGCGCCGAGACTGAGCGACACGATCTCGGAGCTCGAGGGGACCATGGCGTCGGTCAGCAAGCCGCCGCCGGTCGACCCACTCAGCGGCACGATGGCCTCCGTCGGCGAGGCCGACGCCGCACCCCGGAGCGGCTCGTGGCGCGCCGGGAGCGCCGACCGCTACGAGATCGGCGAGCTCCTGGGCAAGGGCCTGCAAGGCGAGGTGAAGCGCGCGTTCGACCGGGTGCTCGAGCGCGACGTCGCGATGAAGATCCTCCGCGGCGCGGGCGAGCTCGCCGTCGACGACGTGAACCGCTTCATCGCCGAGGCGCGGCTGATGGCGCAGATCGCGCACCCCCACGTGATGCCGGTCTTCGACGCCGGCGCGGTGAACGACGGGCGGCCCTTCTTCACGATGCCCCTGCTGAAGCATCGAACGCTCGCCGAGTACCTCGCCGAGCTGGCGACCCAGCCGACGGTGCCGATGGTCCGGTTGATGCGGCACTTCGCGAACGCCTGCATGGCCGTGCACGCCGCCCACGAGCGCGGCGTGGTCCACCGTGACCTGAAGCCGCAGAACATGATCCTGGGCCCGACCGGCGACCTGCTGGTGACCGACTTCGGCCTCGCGCGCCTCGGTCCCTCGCCGCTGACGCAGCCGGGCACGATGGTGGGCACTCCCCTCTACATGGCGCCCGAGCAGGCGCGCGGCGAGCCGATCGTGGACGCGCGCGCCGACGTCTACTCGCTCGGCGCGGTGCTCTACGAGCTGCTCACGCTCCGCCGCCCGATCGAGAAGAGCACCCTGCCCGAACAGCTCGTCGCCCTGCTGCACGACATGCCCATCCCGGCGAGCGAGCGCGTGACCGACCGGCCGGTCCCGCGGGATCTCTCGGACCTCGCGATGGAGTGCCTGGCGAAGGAAGCCGACGGCCGCCCGCCCTCCGCCGCTGCGCTGGTCGACCGGATCGAGGGCTGGCTCGATGGCCGCTTCGAAGAGGAGCGGCGGCACGCGGAGGCCGAGCGACGGATCGCCGAGGCCCGCGAGTCCTGGCGCGCCGCGCAAGCGCTGACCCGAACGGTGGCGCGCGAGCGCGTCGAGCTCGACCGTCAATCTCGCGCCGTTCCGCCGCACGCGCCCCTCGAAGAGAAGGAGCGGCTCTGGGGTCTGGAGGAAGACCTTGCGCGGGTGGAGACCCAACGGGACGACGCCGAGGAGGCCGCCATCGTCGCGCTCGACGCGGCGCTCGACGCGGTCCCCGAGCACCCGACCGCCAAGGAGGAGTGGGTCTCGCTGCAGCTGGGGCGGCGCGAACGCTACCTGGCGATGGGCGACGAGCGAGCGGCGCGGCGCGCCACCCGTCAGGCCGTGCGGGTGGGTGGAGAAGAGGTGCGCCGTCGTCTCGAGCAGCCGGCCGTCCTGCGCATCGAGTGTGCGCTGCCGGCGACGATCGAACGCTTCGAGCCGAGCCACGGGCGCCTCACCACGCGCTCGCTCGGATCGATCCAGACCGTGCGCGAGGTCCCGGCCGGCTCCTATCGGGTGCGGATCGAAGGACAGCAAGTCTCCTACCTTCCCTTCGTCGCCCAGGCGGGAGAGGCCGTGGTGCTCGAGGTCGACATCCCCGAACGAGTCCCGAGCGGCTTCGCGTGGATCCACACGGGGGTGGCCGAGCTCGGCGGCGACGACGGCACCGGCGACACGCGCACCGTCGAGGTGCCTGGGTTCGCGCTGGCGCGAGCGCCGGTGGCGTGCGGCGAATACCTCCGCTGGCTCCGTTCGATGGACGACCCGATGGACGCCCTCCTGCGCGGACCCCGCGCGACGGCCGAAGGCGGACCCTACTGGAAGATCATCGACGGCAAGGTCGCCATCCCCCCGGAGGACGAGGACGGCGACACCTGGGACGCCGCGTTCCCCGTTTTCGGAATCAGCGCCCACGACGCAGAGGCGTACATCGCCTGGCTCTCCGAGCGCGATGGCATCGCCTATCGGCTGCCCACCGACCGGGAGTGGGAGCGCGCCGCCCGGGGCGCAGACGGTCGCCACCACCCCTGGGGCCAGCGCTTCGATCCCGCGCTCTGCAAGATGCGGAGCTCCCGCCCGGGTCAACCGAGGCCCGAGCCGATCGGGACGTTCACCACCGACGTCTCGCCCTTCGGGGTCGTGGACATGGCCGGAGGCATCGCCGAGTGGACCTCGTCGCTCTACCTCGACGACGAGCGCTTCCGATGCGTGAAGGGCGGCGCGTGGAGCTCACGGGCCCACCGCTGCGCCGCCGCCTTCCGCGGCTCGATGGACGTGGCCCACGTGAGCGCGGACCTCGGCTTTCGCTTGGCCGTCAGCGCGGCGGACTGAACACGTCGGGGATCGCGGAAGCGTCGAGCATGACCGAGCGAGTCGGCGCCGACGCGGAGCTGCCGGTCGTCAACCCGAGGTCGGTGCCGAGGCCCGCGAGCAAACCGGTCCAGACCAAGCCGGCGTCGGCCATGATGCTCGCGCCGTCCTGATCGACCACCGTGCGCGTTCCGGGATCCGCCGATGCGCGCAGGCAGTTGGGCATGACGATCCCGACCGCCCCCGGACCGTCGGCCATGAAGACCGCGCACTCGTCGATGCAGGTGCGCGGAACGGTGAGATCGAAGTTGTTCGCCCGGACGATCACCTCGCGGGTGGTGGCTCCGTCCTGCGCGTCGAGGAGGATCTCGTCGGCCCGCCCGCGAGCGTTCGGCAGCGACCCGGCGAACGAGGAGCCCGACACCTCTCCGCTCGAGTTCCGGAACGCGACGCCGGCCCCGACGTTCGAGTCGAAGGAAGCGTTGGTCACGGTGACGGCGGCGCCGTCCTGAGCCTCGATCCCCACGCCGCCGGTCTCGCTGATGCTCGTCCCGTCGATGGTCGCGTCGGCCGTGGTCAGGATGCCGACCGAGCCGGCGCCCGTGATCGACCCGCCGGTCACCGTCGACGCACCACCCCGAAGTCGCATCCCCTGCTCGCTCGGGTCCGTGACCACGACGTCGGTGGCGCTCAACACCGCCGAGTCCTGGAGCGCCACGCCGATCTCGATGTTCGTGATCGTCGCACCGTCGAGCGTCAGCGACGCATCCCCGCTCCCGAACGCGCCGATGCCCGCGCCGTCGATCGTCGCGGCGCCGAGGTCCACGTTCCCCTCGAAGGCGATCGCACCCGCCAGCGCGAGCGTGCTCATTCGCAGGGCACCGGTGACCGTCACGGTCGAGCTCGGCGCGAAGGTCACGATCCCTCCCTCGCCACCCTCGAGGTCGAGGCTGCCACCGACCGTCAGCGTCGCGGCGTCGCCCGCGTCGATCACCGCGACGTGGCCGAGCGGCGTCCCGCGAGACTCGACGCTGCCCTCGATCGTGAGATTGCCCGGCCCGTCCTCCGATCCGGCGACGAGCATGCCGCGGAAGGTGGAGTCGATCCGGTTGGTCCCCGCCAGGGTGACGCTCGCCCCGCGGACCACCAGTCCGTCGGTCCCGGCGAGCTGCACGTCGCGCACCATCGCGGTCCCGTCGCCGATCGCCAGCGCGGTGCCCTCCGAGTCGCGGACGATGAGGCCCTCGACGTCGACCGTGGCGCCGAAGACGACGTTGCGAGCCACCGACTCACCCGCGTCGCGCAGGCCCTCGACCACCGTGCCGGTGCCGACCCGCACCGACTGGCCGGCGGTGTCGTTGAGGATGCCGAAGCCGATGTAGCCGCCGAAGAGGGTCGAGGTGTCCAGGTCGATGCCCGACTCGAAACCGAGCAACCCCGCGAGCGCGCGGTCCGTGTCGAAGGTGGTCCCCGTGATGGTCGCCGAGCCGCCGGTCACGAAGGCGCCGGCGGCGGCTGGACCGTCCGGCGGATAGGGAAAGCTCGTGCCGGGGCTGAAGATCGAGTCACGCACGGTCAGCGCCGCGTCCTCCACGTGGACGCCGCTGATCACGTCCTGGATCCGCACGTCGTCGAGCGTCAGATCCGCCGCCACGCCGGCGACGCCGACGGAGCACCCGGTGAGGACCAGCGACTCGAGCGTGACCGGCGCCGTCGTCACGACGACCGCGTCGGTGTCCACGCGGTCCCGGACCGGCGCGCGCTGCTGCGTGAGGAGCGACGCCGGCTGACACCCGCCGAGGGCCGAGGTGATCACGCTCGACGCGGCCGACTCGGCGCTCCCCTGACCCCGGATGACGACCGGTACGGTGATGGCCCCGCCGGGCGGCACGAACTCGCCGGAGCCCAGACAGACCACGTCGCCGCTGACGGCCACGGCCAGCGCGTCGTCCAACCGGCCGAAGGGTGCGGCCATCGATCCATCGCCGCCCATGGCACCGCTCCGCACGTTGAGAACGCACGCGTCACCGCCGCCGTCGACCGGTCCACCGTCGTCGTCGTCACCGCAGCCCAAGACCACGGCGAGGCAGAGGATCATCAGCCGTTCAGCCATCGACGCACGCTCCTTCGAAGCAGGTTTGACCCGCGCTGCAGACATCCGCGTCGGCGCTGCAGTCCCGGCGACAGACGCCGAGGGCGGCGAACTCGGAGCTCGTCCGGCCGACGACGTCGGGGTCCAGATCCACCGTCCAGCACACCGCTCCGTCCTCGCACCCGGCGAGCGCGCTCGGGAGCGAGGCGGCCGCGCAGTAGAGCGAGGTACAGAAGCCGTTCTGGCAGCTCTCGAGGCCGCCGCGCGGCGGGCAGTCCGCGTTGGTCGAGCAGGCGTCGCCGATGCGCGCGTCGGGCGACGCGCCGCCGCCGTTGCTCGCGGAGAGGAAGCAGTGCGGCCCCGTCGCGGCGCCGGAGGGATCGGCTTCCTCGGGGACGCACTCGGAAGCCGCCGGGCAGGTACCCATGAAGTCGCAGGGCGGCGAGCAGAGCGACAAGAGCGCGTCCCAAGCCAGCGGCAGCGTCGAGCAGGTCCAGCCGTTGGTGCAGGCCCACTCGCCGCCCAGGTCGCAGTTGTAGGTCGTGCAGCGACCGACGATGCAGGTCTGGTGCGGGCCGCAGTCCGCGTCGATGCTGCAGTCGTCTCCGTCGAGCGCCCCCGCGACCTCGCCGAAGTTGCAGCGACCGGTGTCGAGCTCGCAGACCGCGTTCGGCCGACCCGCGTTGCGGCAGTGCTCGTCGGTCGTGCAGCCCAGGTCGCACAGGCCGTCGAAGGAGCAAACGTACCCATCCCGGCATCCGCCGCGGCTCGCGGCGTCCCGCTCGCACGTCGCCATGCAACCGAGCACCTCGTTGTCGGCATCGTCGAAGTAGCGCACGGCACACCGCGCCCCGAAGGGGCAGTCGGCGTCGGTGGAGCAACCCCGAGTGCAGTAGCCCTCGGGCCAGCCACGACCTCGGCTGTCGGCGAGGCCGTCGTCACACTGGAGTCCAGCCCGACAGTCCGCCTCGGTGGCGCAGGCGCCGCCCACCGGCGAGCCCTCCGTCACGACGTCCATCGGCGTGAACGCGTCGACGCTCCCATCGGAGTCGTCGTCTCCGCAGCCCAGCAACGACGTCAGGAGCAGCCCGACCAGAATCCCCCGCATCTCCACCTCCAGTACGAATTAGGCCATGCCGGCCGCCCGGACCAGGGTCAATTCGTCCAGAGGAGCTCGACTCAGCGCGCGGGCGGAATGGACGAATGCGTGCCGATCACGGACTTCAGCTTCGCCATCAGCACGTCGAGCGCGACTCGATTGTCCCCACCTTCGGGGAGGATGAGGTCGGCCCAGCGCTTCGAGGGCTCGACGAACTGCAGGTGCATCGGCCGGACGGTGTCGTAGTACTGCTCGCGAATGGACTCGAAGTCGCGCCCGCGCTGCTCGAGGTCGCGGCGGATCCGGCGGAAGGCGCGGATGTCGGCGTCGGTGTCCACGTAGAGCTTGATGTCCATCTGCTCGCGGAGGTCCGGCTCGGCCAGCGCGAGAATGCCCTCGAGGATCAGGATCGGCTTCGCCGACACCCGCCGGGTCTCTTCCTTCCGGCGGTGCTTGGTGAAGTCGTAGATGGGCACCTCGACCGTCTCTCCGCCCTTGAGCGCCTTCACGTGCTCGACGAAGAGCGCCGTCTCCAGCGCGCTGGGGTGATCGAAGTTGAGCTTGCAGCGCTCCTCGTAGGTGAGGTCGGCCCGGTCCCGGTAGTAGCTGTCGTGCTCGATCCGGTTGACCTGCTCGATCGGGACCGAGGACTCGATCTTCCGCGCGATGGTGGTCTTCCCCGAGCCGGTGCCGCCCGCGATGCCGATGACCAGTGTCATGGGTGACGGAATACACCGAGCAGGCCGCTTCCATCCACAGGTACGGACCAAAGTGGGGATCGCGACCCTGCCGCTTTCTTGCCCGCCCGAGCCGGCGCTCTCTACGGTCACCCCATGCGCGCGTCCACGCTCTCCCTCCGTTGGCTCGGCCCGCTGGCGCTCCTCGCGCTGGCCCAGGGCTGCATCTTCAACAACGTCAGCACCGAGGAGACCCTCCGCGACGCGGTCGTCGGCCTCAACGACGAGGTCCGCTGGGACCGGATGGACCTGGCGACCCAGCGCGTGGCGCCGACCTACCGGACCGCCTTCAGCCTGACCCACCACGACTGGCACGAGGGGATGCAGATCGCCGACAGCGAGATCATCCACGTCCAGGTCGGCGAGGACAAAGAGGACGCCAAGGCGTTCATCAAGATCCGCTGGTACGACCTGCGGACGATGCTCGTCGCCGAGACCACCCTCGAGCAGAAGTGGAAGAAGGTCGGCCGCAACTTCGTGCTGATCTCCGAAGAGGTCCGCGCCGGCGACCCGCGCCTGATCGCGCTGCCCGAAGGCGTCACCCTCGACGCCGAGGACGAAGACGACGACGAGGACGAGGACGACGACGACTCCGAAACCGCCTCCGTCCACGAGCTTTCAGCTGGCTGAGCGAATCGTGCTCGGCGGGGCCGGTCCCGTTATTCTGCCGGGCCAATGCGTGCGCTCACCCTTCTCCTGACCCTCGCGCTGGCTGCACCCGCCGCGGCGCAGTCGATCCCCAACCGTGCCTTCGCGCCCAGCGAGGTCGGCGGGGTGATCAGCACCGCGATGCTCACGGACGCGAGCAAGAAGCACAATCAGCCCTGCGTGGTGAACGGTGCGTTGCTGCTCGCGGGCAACGCGACCCATTCGTTCTGGGACATCTCGGACCCCTACCGGCCGCGCTTCCTCAGCGCGTTCGAGAGCAACCATGGCGACGGCGAGGCCGAGTCGCATCAGGTCACGTTCCAGAAGCGCTTCGATGGTACCGAATGGCGGACCTACGCGGCGATGATCAACGGGCTCGGGGTCGAGCTCTGGGACCTCACCGACGTCATCGAGCCGGTGCTCGTCTCGGAGGTCGACATCGAGGGGGTCGAGTACGGAGACAACACGGAGGCGGTCTGGGGTGTCTTCTGGCAAGGCGCCGCGCTCTACGTCGGCGGCACCAGCACCGGGCTGCACGTGGTCGACACCACGGACCTCGAGAACCCGAGCGTCGCGGCGCGGCTCACCACCGACGAGCTCGGCGGGGTCATCGCCGGTCCGCTCTGGGCGCTGGGCAACCACCTGGTGATCACCACGCCCAAGGAGTTCGCCGGCGTCGCCACCGTCGACGTGACCGATCCCTGGAACCCGGGCCTGCTCGCCAGCGAGCTCCCCGACCAGGAGAGCTACATCGGCGGCTTCTACGGCGGCGAGGCGTACCTGCTCACGCCGCTCCGCGTCTACGACGTGACCACCGACCCGGCCGCGATCACGATGCTCGGCTCGGTCGAGACGCCCGACAGCGAGTACGTCTCCTTCGGACAGGGCTACGCCTTCGTGGGCTCGATGCGGCCGAACGCCGGCAACTACAAATACGACCTCACCAACCTCGCCGCGCCCGAGATGGTCCAGTACGTCGAGGGCCGCACGATGCGCGGCGAGCTGCAGGGTCAGTTCATCGACGACCAGTTCGGTCTGCCGGTCGGCAACATGATCGTGCTCAGCGACGACGAGGTCGGCATCGGCACGGTCATGGCGGTCCACGCCGCCGAGCGCGACACGACCGGGCCGGCGATGATGCAGACCTTCCCGCGGGACGGATCCACCGCCGTGCCGCCGAGCTCGCGGATCTTCCTCTCCTTCACCGACCAGATCGAGCTCGCGTCGGTGGACACGGACTCCATCCAGGTCCGCCCGCTCACGGGCCCGAACGCCGGCGAGCCCCTCGCGGGCGTGTTCGGCGCGTCGCAGACCGTCCTGAGCTTCTGGCCGGACGAGTCGCTCGCCGAGAACACCAGCTACGAGATCGTGCTCCCCGCCGGCGGCGTGACCGACCTGGTCGGCAACCCCGTCGCCGAGACCTTCACCGCGACCTTCGCCACCGGCGACACGTTGGTCTCGCCGACCTGCGCGATCGCCAACGCCGATCCCACCGAGGTCGGCATCGAGGTCACGCTCACCGCAGAAGACGCCGGCGCCGGCGCGACCTACGCCTGGACGGTCGAGGGCGAGACCCTCACCACCGACGCACCGGTCCTCGCCCACGCCTTCACCGAGGCCGCGCGCCACTCGGTGCGCCTCCGGGTCACGACCGCCGAGGGCGCGAGTCGTACCTGCGCCGCCACGCAGATCATCCACCGACCGCTCCTCGAAACCCCGCCGAGTCGCTCGAGCACCATCGTGGTCGACGACGCGCGCGGGATGGCCTTCGTGGTGAACCCGGACGCCGGGACGCTCACCGCCATCGACGCCGACTCCCGCACGGTCGCCTTCGAGGTCGCGGCCGGCACGAACCCGCGTACGGTCGCGCAGACCAGTGACGGCCGCCTCTGGGTCGCCGCCGAGGACGACGACGCGATCGTGGTGCTCGACCCCGACTCGGGCGACGAGCTCGACCGCATCGCGCTCCGCTACGGCGCGGCCCCCTACGGAGTCGCCGCGGCCGGCGACCGGGTGCTGGCCACCCTCCAGGGCACCGGCGAGGTCATCGCCATCGAGGGCGGCGCGATCACCGACCGGACCGAGCTGGGTCCGGCCGGTGTCGTGGTCCCGCGCGGCATCGCCATCCAGGGCGACACGGTGCTCGTGACCCGCTTCCGGAGCGGACCCGAGGTCGCCGAGGTGTTCCGGCTCGACGCCGCGCTCACGCTTCAGGGCACCACCGAGCTCGTGGACGACCCCGGCCCCGACACCTCGAGCAGCGGTCGCGGCGTCCCCAACTACCTCAGCTCGATCACCGTCTCCCCCGACGGAACCCGCGCCTGGATCGCCGGCAAGAAGGACAACCTCGGCCGCGGTCCGGTCCGCGACGGGGAGGCCCTCGACCCGGACAACACCATCCGTACGACGATTGCACAGATCGACCTGGCGACTGGCGCCGAGGTGCTGGGCGAGCGGGTGGACCTCGATGACCACGACATGACCGTCGCCGTGGCCCTCAGCCCGGCTGCAGACCTCGCCTTCGTGGTCAGCCAGGGCACCAACCGAGTGGACGTCTTGGACGCCTTCACGGGCCGTCTGGTGGGCGGCTTCGCCACCGGCCTGGCGCCGCAGGGCCTCACGCTCGATGGGAGCGGCCGCCTCTGGGTCCAGAGCTTCCTGTCGAGGACCGTGGAGATCGTGGATGTTTCCGCGCTCTTGGCCGGCGACGACGCCCGGCCGACCACCCTCGCCAGCGTGTCCACGGTCGGCACCGAGCCCCTCGACCCGACCGTCCTGCTCGGGAAGCAGATCTTCTACGACGGCCACGCGATGAGCCAGGACGGCTACATCAGCTGCGCGAGCTGCCACCTGGGCGGGGACCACGACGGCCGGACCTGGGACTTCACCAGCCGCGGCGAGGGCCTCCGGAACACGACCGACCTGCGCGGCCGCGCGGGCACGGCCCACGGCCCGGTGCACTGGAGCGGCAACTTCGACGAGATCCAGGACTTCGAGAACGACATGCGGCTGCACTTCGGCGGGCCCGGTCTGCTGAGCGACGAGGACTTCGAGGCCACCATGGACCCGCTCGGTGAGCCGAAGGCCGGCCTCTCGGAGCGCCTCGACGCACTGGCGGCCTACGTCGGCACGCTCGACTCGTTCCCGCGCAGCCCGTTCAAGACGCCCGACGGCGAATTCACGGCCGAGGCCCTCGAGGGGCGCGCGCTCTTCGAGACCAGCGGCTGCCAGTCCTGCCACTCCGGCGAGCGACTGACCGACTCGGCCCTCGACGTCCGCCACGACGTCGGGACCATCACCGCCGACAGCGGCGGCCGACTCGGGGGCACCCTCGATGGCATCGACACGCCGACCCTTCGCGGTGTGTGGCAGAGCGCGCCCTACTTCCACGACGGATCGGCGGCGACGCTCGAAGACGCGATCGCGAGCCATGGCGAGGGCGGTGTCGCGGTCGAGCTCACCGAGGACGAGCGGCGACTGATCGCGCGCTTCCTGCTCGAGCTGGACGACGACGAGCTCGGCTACCTGTCCTGCGCCGAGGGCACCGCCCCGTGCGACGAGGAACCCACCAGCAGTGGCTGCGGTTGCCGGACCCCGAGCGGTCGCAGCGACGCGCCGCTGGTGTCGCTGGCGCTACTCGCTCTGGTCCTGGTCCGCCGGCGCCGCTGAATCGACGGGTTCGGAGGGCGGCGCCACGTGGACCATCACGTGGCTGACGTCGGCTTCTTCGAGCAGCCGCTCCTCGACGTGACTGCCGAGGCGACGCGCTTCCTCGAGCGTGATGCTCGGATCCGCCTCCACGCGCACGTCGAGATCGAGCTCGGTGCCCACGTGCTGCGCTCGAAGGAGGACCGCGCGGAGCACGCCCTCGATCGACTCGGCTACCGCTTCGAGCTGGTGCTGTCGCTCGACGCTCGGCGCCTCGCCCATCAGCAGCGGCAAGGTCTCGCGCGCGAGGCCGATGGCGGACCACCCGATCCAGAGACCGATGGGCAGCGCGAGCCAGGCGTCGAGGCTCTCGTAGCCGTGACGTGCAGCGAAGTAGCCGCCGACCGCGAGGGTGCTCAGCGCGACGTCGTTTCGTGAGTCCACGTGGATCGCGCGCAGCACCGGACTCTCGTCCGAGCCGCGCCGACTCACCCATGCGAGGAAGAGCTTCGAGAGCGCCTTGGCGCCGAAGACGGCGGGCAGCGACCAGTGGAGGTCGGGGTCCGTCTCGCCGAGGAGGGCTCCGATCGACTCACGGAGGACTTCGATCGAGACGACGCCGATCATCACCGACGCGACGAGCGCGGCGATCGGCTCGGCGCGTTGGTGGCCGAACTGGTGGTCTCGGTCGGCCGGGCGAGCGGCGATGAAGACCGACACGGCGAGCACGACCTGGGTCAGCGTGTCGCTGAAGCTGTCGGCCGCCTGCGCGAGCGCGAGCTGGCTGTCGAAGCGGACGTAGACCCAGGCGAGGAGCGCGGTGAGGGCAGCGGAGATCGCGACCGCGAGGAGGGCGATGCGGTTGGCGGCACTCGAGCCCTGAGAGGGTGAGGGCAAGGGCGAGGGTGAGGGCGAGGGGAACGTCGGGGTGCTGCCCCTCGTTCAGATCCTCATCGGCATGATGACGCCGACGTAGTCGACGCCTTCGCCGACCGGCTTGATCACGCCGGGGTCGAGGGAGCCGCTGAGCTCGATGGCGACCTCGTCGTGCGGGAGCGCGCCGAGGGCGTCGAGGAGGTAGCGGGCGTTGAAGCCGACCGAGATGGCTTCGTCGGCGTAGTCGATCTCGACCTCTTCGGTGCCTTCACCGACGTCGGGGCTCTGGCTCTGGATCTTGAGCATGCCCGGCTCGAGGTGGAGCTGGACGCCGCCGCTCTTGTCGTTCGCTACGAGACTGATGCGCCGGAGCGAGTCGATGAGCTTGGCGCGACCGCAGACCATCCGCTTGGACTGCTGCTGCGGGATGACCTTGTCGTAGGGAGGGAACTGCTCGTCGGCCAGCTTCACGCTGAGGAGCAGGTCACCGCTCTGGAAGAAGGCGTTCCCGCCCGCGGTCGCGACCTGGACCACCGGCGTCTCGTCGCCACCCTTGGCCGCGGTCTTCGCGTCGTCGACGACCCGCTTGAGCTCGCCGACACCCTTGTGCGGAACGAGCATCGAGAAATCGAGCATCGGGCTCTCCGCGTCGAGCGCCTGCTCGGCCTTGCTCAGCCGGTGGCCATCGGTCGTGACCATGCGAACGGTCTTGCCGTCGCCCTGGAACATCGTGCCCGCGAGGTGCGGTCGCGTGTCGTCGCTCGACATCGAGTAGCTGGTCAGGCTGATGAGCTCCGCCAGCAGGTCCGCATCGAGCGCGGTCATCTCCGCATCGCCCGGGTTCGGGATCGGCGGGAAGTCGTCTCCGGGCAGGCCCGGGATCTTGTAGTGGATGCGACCCTGCTCGATCGTCGTCTGCAGATCCGGTCCGACCTTCAGCGTCACCTCACCCTCGGGCAACGCCTTCACGATGTCGAAGAGGGTGCGCGCGGCGAGCGCGACGCTTCCACCCTTCTGGATCTCGGCGGGCGCGATGGCGGTCACGCCCAGGTAGAGGTCGGTCGCAGCCAACCGGAGCTTCTTGGTGCTCTCGGTGGAGAGCAGCACGTTGCTCAGGATGGGCATCGAGCTCTTGCGGTCGGCGACCGCGTGCGTCCGGGTGAGCCCGCGAAGGAAGTCCCGCTTTTCGATCTTGAGCTCCATGGATCCTCGTTCTCTCGTTGCTCGGCGACTGGGTTGAGTGGGGCGGGGAGGGAAGTGGCTTGGGGGAACGTGCCGGGGGTTGGGGTAGTTAAAGAGATCCTAATTTTAAGATCTCATCGTCTTCTTAACGCCTGTGAATTGTGCGTTGTGGTCAGCAACTGACCGACATCGTTGACACAAACCGAGAATCGACTTGTGGACTGATCTCGGGTGGGACTGTGGAAGAGAACATCCCCCTTTTCCCCACAACCCTTCAGGGCGGTTCGTCCCCAGGGGGTTGGGGACAAAAAGGACCCCGCATTTCTCGGAGTCCTGGAGACACACGCCCGCCCGGCGACGGAACGCGCCCTGAAGCCATATCTCAGCCGACCCCAAAAGAAAAGGGCGTGGCACGCATGGTCACATAGGGCAGGTGCCGTCGGTCGCAGGGACCAAGGGAATGGCCCCGCCCGCGAGCGTACGAAGGAAGCATCGGTACTGGTTCTTGGGGCCGTCCGTCTGGAAGACCACCTCGTGCCCGTCTTCGATCGGCTCCTCCGGATGCTGAGTCACCACGGCCGTGACCTCGCCCCGATTCCCCTGGACCGGGTACGGCACCACCCCACCCCCGACGAGTGGTAGGAAGGGTTCCAGGGGATCGAAGGCCGCGGAGCGTTCGTCGGTGTCCTCGAGGCCCCCGCCGCCGAGATCCAGCGCCAGGCTCAAGCTGGTGGCGTTGGCGATCGGGGGGAGGATGTAGGTGTCGACGATGCCCTGCATCATCAGGATGTGGCGCCCCTGAATGAAGCGGCCATAGACCGGCGGGTCTGCGTCTTCGCCCGCCCACTGGAGCAGCATGAGGGTCGGGTCGTGCTCGTGGAGCTCGTAGCGCCCCGCGATGCCGAGGATCGCTTCGGCGAAGGGCCGGACCGGGAGCGGGCTCAGCTTGTGGATGACGTTCTCGATCCAGCTGCCGCCGGCGCCGCTCAAGAGGAGCGCCTGGAAGCGCGGCTCGATGGCCATCGCGAGCGGGGAGATGGTGGCGCCCATCGAGTGGCCCATCAGCACGACTCGGTCGGCGTCGAGGGTGGCGTTCGGGTCCGCGAGCCCTTCGCACGCGCTCGCGTCGATGGTCAGTGAAGGACCGATGTGCGCGGCGAGCATCAGCTCGATCGCCGACTGCCGGATGTTGTCCCGCATCGCCCGCGGGTTGGCGACGTTGAAGATGAGCAGCTGCTCGTCGCCGCCCGTGACGTTGCGCATGCCGCCGTGTGGTCCGTCGATGCTGATCGCCGCCCAGCCCTCGCGGGCGAGCTCGCGCGCGGGACCCGAGCCCGGCTCCACGGGCTCGCCGGTCTCGTCGCGGAACCCGCGGTCGACGAGCGGTCGGTCGCCCCCGCCACCGGTCCGGCTGAAGACCACCAGAGGAAACCCCCCTTCCGGCATCGTTCGTCGCGGCAGGGTGATCAGCACCCGCGCGGTCTCGGTCCCCTGTTGCACCGGCGCGCCGCCTTCGAAGAGCACGTCGCCGCCGCCGCCTTCGGTGAAGGGCGGGGTGCCGCGCTGGTAGACCGGCATCGCCACCGTGCTCCGGAAGACGCAGAACTCGTCGTGCGTCTCGATCGCCTCGGGCGCCGCGTCGAGCGTCGGGAGCACGTCGAGGGCCGCGTCGCGCCACGCGAAGAGATCGGCGGTCGGGTCCTGCGTGTCGAAGACCGCGAGCGCCGCCACGTCACCGATGCCGCGCGACTCGAGCGTGCGGAGCGCTTCGGCGTGCACGGTCGCCGCCGTGTCGCTCATGCCGTCGGGGGTGTCGCCCGCGGCGATTGCTTCGAGCGCGGTCGAGCGGCCGATCGGTTCGCCCTCGGCGTCCAACACGCGCTCGGTGACCACGGCGGCGTAGCGCGCTCCGGCGGCGAGCGGGATCCCCTGGAGCGGCAGGATCGAGAGCAGGTTCGGCGCACCGAAGGGTCCGCCGTCCTCGAGGAAGCGCACCTCGATCGGATGCGGCTCGGCAGGCTCGTCGATGCGAACGAGGAGCACCGGGGCGTCCATGCGCGCGTCGAGCGGGTCGGCTTCGACGGAGGGATCGAGCGGCGCGTCGAACGACAGATAGATGGTGCTCGTCGTCCCGAAGTCGGTTGCCTCGGAGGCGATCGCGACGAGCTCGGTGAGCAGCGCGCTCGGCCGTGACTGCGGGAACCCGCTCACATCGATCGATCCGTCGGCGGAGCGACGGCCCTCGTCGGGAAAGGGCGCGGCGAAGAAGTCGTCGGTCGCGGCCGCGTAGTCGGTGCGCGCGCGAGTCGGCGGCGCATCGTCGCCGCACGCGGTGAGAACGAAGATCGACGCCAGCAGCCATCGCATGGCCCCCAGCATAGGTCAGCGGTGGAGGCTATGGGACGGGTCCATCGGGATGTACTTCTCGTCTGGCGACGAGGAGCGATTCACTCGCGACGAGTCGGGGAAGCGGGTCGGAGGACGCAGCGCGAAGCGCGAGGACGCACCGAGCGGCGTCGCCGCGAGAGCTTCAGGTTCATGGGGAGAGGAGGAGGGATTCACTCCCGACGAGTCGGGGGATTTTCTCAAAATCCCCCCAACGACGAGCTAATTGCAGGCGATGCGCTCGAAGACGTAGGGCGTGTCGACTTCGTGGCCGCCGTCGTTGTTGACGGCGCGGAAGCGGTCGCCGGCGGCCGTGCCGGTGAAGTGATCGAGGTTGTACTCGAACCCCGGATCGACGCAGTGCGCGACGCGCGTGAACGTGCTGGCCTCGAAGCTGACCTCGCCGGCCGAGAAGGTCCCGCGCGCGGGCATGCGAACGGTGTGGAAGAACACACCCGGTGAGCAGCGCGGCGGGCGGCTGCTGCGACCCGACCACGCGCGCAGAGTGATCTGCCCCTGGATGCGTTCGCCCTCGTGGTCGCGGACGCGGAGCAGGAACTCGGCCTGCTTCTCCTGATCGGGGTCGTAGCGCCGCGCGCGCCAGGTGCCGACGATCGGATCGGGGCAGGCGCCCGGCTGCGGTCGGCGCGGGCCGGAGCTCGCCATCAGCGCGTCGAGGAACTCGTCGCTCGACACCTCGTCCCCGGTGCCCACGGCCTCTGCGTCATCGGTTCCGTTCGGGTCGGTCGCCGCCTCACCCTCGTCGGACGGAGCCGTCGTGGGTAGCGACCGGGTGGTCGCGCGTCGGGGCGGCGCCGCCGAGTGGGCTTCCTCAACCACGGCCGGTTCGGGGGTCGAGGGCTCGACTGCCGCGGCAGCGACGGAGCCACCGCCCGGTGTGAAGAGCGCGAGCGGTACGGTGGTCGAACGCGTCTCGTCCGTGTCGTTCGCGGCGGGAGGCGTACCGACCAACCCGACGATCGCCCCGTGCGCGAGGACGGAGACCGCCACGAAGAGCCAGCCTCGCCGCCGCCGTTCGCGAGGTTCGTTCGCCCGGTCCACCATCGTCTCCCTTTCGTACGCATCGGGCCGGCGAAAGTTCTCTCCTTGACGCGTTGCGTCGAAAACGCGTCGTGGCGACCGCCCCGATCGCGGGGTAGAGCGCACCGGTGAGTGTCGCGCGCATCGGAGTGTTGGGGGACGTGCATACCCACGCCGACCGCGTGGCTGCCGCCCTCGAGACCTTCGAGGAAGTCGGCGTCGACCGGGTGCTCTGCTGCGGCGACATCGTCGACGGACCGGGCGATCTCGACCGCTGCATCGAGCTCCTCGAAGACGCCAACGCGCTGGTGGTCGCCGGCAATCACGAGCGCTGGGCCCTCGCCGGGACGATGCGCGACCTGCCGGATGCGACCCGCGTGCTCTCCGCCCCCACGCGCCGCTACCTCGAGAAGCTCCCGCAGACCGCCCGCATCGAGACGAGCCGCGGCGAGGCGTTGGTCTGTCACGCGGTCGGCGAGGACGACCTCTTCTTCCTGAAGCCCGACACGCGCGGCTACTCGCTGCAGCCGGTCATGCCGATCCTGCAGAAGCTCATGCTCGACCCCAGCCTCGGCTACATGGTCGCCGCCCATACCCACCACCGCATGGTCCGGGTGTTCCAGGGGCTCGTGGTGATCAACGCCGGCACTCTCCACGACGACGGACCGCCCGGCTTCATCGTCGCCGACTTCGCCGAGGGTCGGGTCGAGACCTGGGACTTCGAGGGAGACCGCCCCGTGGCCCAGGAGCCGCTCGAGCTTCCGGAGCCTCCACCGCTTCCGCTCTGACGCCCCTTGCTTCCGCCGCGACCGCCCCCTACCACTGAGGGGCGTGAGCGTTTCGGACCCAGTCGTCGACCACGACGCCCTCGTCGCGGACCTTCGGGAGATCGCGTTGCGCACCGCTGCGCTCGGCAAGAAGAAGCGCTACGCGGGCAAGGCGTTCCACGAAGCCGCTCGCACCATCGAGGGGCTGCGTCCCGACCGCGCGACGATCCTCCGTCCCGGCGCCCTCGAGAAGCTGCAGTCCATCGGCAAGAGCACCGCGGCCGAGATTCGTCACCTGGTGCGCGAAGGTCGCTCCCCACGGCTCGACGAGCTCCGGCGGATCCCCGCGTCGGTGTTCGAGATGGGCGCCGTCGACGGCATCGGCACGACCGAAGCCGTGCGTCTCTTCGAGGAAGAGGGCATCGACGGCATCGACGACCTGATGCGCCGGCTCCAGGAGGACGGCGCCGCCGAGCTCGGGCTCTCGGTCGACGAGATCCGCAAGGGCCTCGAGCGCTACGAGGCGACGCCCCCGGGGCACCGACTGCCGGTGGCGCTCCCGATCGCGGAGACTCTGATCCGTCACTTCGGTCGGGCGGGCGTTCGCGCGGAGCTGGTCGGCGCGGCGCGGCGACTCGAGGCCGCCGTACCCGAGCTGGAGCTAGCGGTCGATGCGGACGCGGCCCACGCCGAGGTGATCCTCGAGAGCCACCCACGCATCGCGCGCATCGTGAGCGCCGACGGCGAGTCTCCGGTCCGTGCCCGCGCGATGGACGGCTTCGTGATCGTCGTGCACTCGCCGAACGGTCGCTCGTGGGGCCGGCTCGTGGCCGAGACCACCGGACCCGCCGACTACGTCGCCACCCTCGGCGACGCGGAGGGCGACGACGAGCTCGCGGTCCACACCGCGGCCGGGGTGTCCTGGGTGCCGCCCGAACGGCGCGACGACCCGACCCGACCGGCGAGCGAGACGCTGATCGAAGAGCGCGACCTCCAGGGCATGGTCCACTGCCACACCCTCTACTCGGACGGGAACCAGACCATCGAGGAGATGGCCCGGGCCGCCGAGGCGCGCGGCTTCCGCTACCTCACCATCACCGACCATTCGCAGACCGCGCACTACGCCAAGGGTCTGAAGGTCGATCAGATGAAGCGGCAGTGGGAGGAGCTCGACGCGGTCCAGGAGAAGGTCGGCATCCGCCTGCTCAAGGGCATCGAGAGCGACATCCTGAAGGATGGATCCCTCGACTACGACGACGACGTCCTCGAGCAGCTCGACGTGGTCATCGCCTCCATCCACACCCGGCACAAGCTGGACGAGGACGCGATGACCGCGCGGATCATCAAAGCCCTGCGCCACCCTTGCTTCAAGATCTGGGGCCACCCGCTCGGTCGTCTGATCCTCGGCCGCGACCCCGTCCCCTGCCGGCTCGAGGAGATCTTCGACGTGGCGTCCGAGGAGCGTTGCGCGATCGAGATCAACGGCGACCCACACCGAATGGACCTGCCGCCCGAGCACGTCCGCGCGGCCCGGGATCGGGGCATCCCCTTCGTGGTCTCGAGCGACGCCCACTCGACCCGTACGCTCCACTACACACGCTGGGGCATCTCGGTGGCGCGCCGCGGAGGGCTCGCGAAGGACGCCGTCCTCAACACGCTGGACGCCGACGAGTTCGTCGACCGAGTTCGCCCCTACCACTGACCGTCGGCGGGCCCCGACGCCGGTTGTGTCCTACAACGGCCCGGTCATGGCGACTCCGTCCGAAGGCCAGCCCTACGACCAGCTCGAGCTGGTCGCTGCCGTGCGGGAAGAGAGCGTGTCGCCGGAGGTCGCCGCGCTCCTGGTCGCCCGCGATGCGCGGCCCGGCCTCGACGTGTCGGCCGAGCTCGGCCGCATCGACGAGCTCGCGGCCCCGCTCGAGGGACTCGGTCGGTCCACCAAGGACCCGCTGGACCAGGCCGCGGCCCTCGCGGCTCACCTCCACGGGACCCTCGGCTTCTACGGCAACGAGTCGGCGTACTACGACGTTCGAAACAGCTACCTGGACGAGGTGCTCCGCCGCCGCACCGGGATCCCGATCACCCTCTGCATCGTCTACGCCGCGGTGGGTCGTCGGGCCGGGGTCGCGGTCGATGGCATCGGCTTCCCGGGTCACTTTCTCGCCCGGGTCGGCGGCGAGAACGGCGTCCTGGTCGACCCCTTCCATCAGGGCGAGAGCCTCGAGCGCCCCGCGCTTCGACGCTTGGCTCGTCGGGTGCTCGGCAACCGCCCCCTTCGCCCCGAGCACACGGCGCCGGTCAGCCTGCGGCCGCTCGTCGTCCGCATGCTGCTCAACCTCAAGCGGGTCCACGAGAACCACAGCGACCACGCCCGCGCGCTCGTCGTGACCGACCGGCTGGTGGACCTCACCGACTCGGTGCTCTTCCGTCGGGACCGGGGCATCCATGCGCTCGCTCTCGGCGCCCACGCTCAAGCCGCGACGGACCTCGAAGCCTACCTCGAGGGTGCGCCCGCCGACGCCAGCGACCGGGGGATGGTGGCCGCCGCGCTGAAGCGAGCGACCGCCGCCGTCTCCTGGAGCTAGACCGGCTCCGAGAGCGCGGCCGTGAGCGTGCGCCGCTCGTCGTCGGCCATCACGGACCAGGCCATGGCCTCGACCCGAGCGAGCTCGATCAGCCGCTTCGCCATGCCATCCACCAGGGCCCAGAACCCAGCCGATCGGGTCGGGGGCGCGAGCCAATGGAGCTCGAGCGCTTTTCGGGTAGCTCGAAAGACCACCCGCGGGTCCGAGAAGTAGCTCCTGAAGATCGCCGGACCCAGCACGTCGATGGTGGCGAGCGAGAGCTCGGACCTCACGAACCGATACGGACCGACCCGCACGTCTCGGTCGATCAGGTCCCGCCCGGCTCGTTCCGCGGACCCGTCGGTCACTGTGCTCAGGACGTCCTCGAGCTCGCCGTAGGGGAGCCAAGCTCGGGGATGGGTGGACCGACTCGTTTCGACCGCGCACACTAGACGTCCAAGTACCAAGTCACCCATTTGGTGTAGAATGATAATTCGTGAACTCTGAGGCGTCCATAGGGGTAGGGACGGTCCTCGGCAGGCGCTATGCCCTACAGCGACCCATCGGAAGCGGTGGGTTCGGAACGGTCTGGCATGCGCTGGACCAGCGGGTCGGACGGCCGGTGGCCGTGAAGACGCTCCAGCAGCTGGAGGACTCCGTGGTGCAGTCGTTCCGTCGCGAGGCGGGTCTCCTCGGTAGCGTGAGCTCGCCCCACATCGTCCGAGTCCTGGATGCGGAGCTCGAGGGTCCGACCCCTTACCTGGTCATGGAGCTGCTCGACGGCCCCAGCATCCGTCATCAGCTCGCCGCTCGAGGTCCGATGAGCGTCGAGTTTGCGCTGGGGGTGGTGCACGAGCTGCTGTTGGGACTCTGTGCCCTCCATCGACGAGCCATCGTCCACCTCGACATCAAGCCTGCGAACGTCGTCCTCAGCCCCAATGGAACCAAGCTCATCGACTTCGGGATCAGTCGCCCGGGGGCGATCGATCGGTGGGACTCCTCCATGCTGAGGGGGACTCCCCCCTACCTCGCCCCCGAGCTACTCACCAAGCAGGAGCCGGATGTGCGCACCGACCTCTATGGGGTGGGCCTGCTCCTCTACGAGATGCTCTCCGGCAGGCCAGCGTTCGATGGCACCAAGCCGGTCGCTGCGGTCCTCGCCGACGTTCGCGAGGGTCGCCGAACCCCACTCCGAATTCACTGCCCCTGGCTCAGCGTCACCGTCACGGCGTTCGTGCGCACGGCCTTGGCGACCGACCCGGAGGACCGGTTCGCAGACGCGGAAGAGATGCTCGCGGCGCTGGACCTGGTGCGTCGTTCGGAAACCGACCAGGCGAGCTCTCGACCTCCGACGGCGCACGTTCCGTGGCCGCGCATCGCCGCTCGGGTCGCGGTGTCTCGAGTCGAGGCGCTGATGGCGAACGTACGGGTTCGTCAGCGGTTTCTCCGGCGCGGCGGCCGTGCCCGCTTCTTCGACGACATCCGCTTGAAGCCCTGGGTCTCGCTCTCCGAGTACCGCCGCCTGCTCGACTCGGCGTACGCGGTCATCGGCCAGACGGCGCTGGCGGAGATCACGCGCGCACGCATCGTCGAGGAGAGTCGCGAGGGACCGTTCGTCGAGGCGGCTCGAAGGAGCCGCGACGAGCTCGGGGCGCTTCTTTCAGGCTACTGGAAGACGGCGTTTCGGGATGCCGGTGGCGTCCGCGTCTCGAACGATTCGCGTGGCCTTCGGCTCACGATCGTGGGCGCGAGCTCGCAGTTCCGGAATTCGCTCGGCTGGCGGACCGCCCTCACCGGTTCCCTGATCGGGGTCCTCGAGGTGGCCGGTCTCTCTGGCTCGGTGCGCTTGCGCGAGGAGGACGGAGTCGTCTCGTGGTTCATGGACCTCGACGGTGGACCCAGTCGGTTTCAGCTCGACGACGTGAAGCCCACCCACCGTGCGGAGGAACTGATCGGTGGACGATACCGGTCGTTGCGACCACTCGGCTCCGGAGCCTTCGGCCAGGTCTGGGAGGCGCACGACACACACCTCGACCGCTCGGTGGCGATCAAGTGGGTCGACGAAGGCGTCGACTCGGCCGCGCTCCGCGAGCGGGCGTCCCTGCTGGCTGCCGTCCGTTCCAACCACGTCGTTCGTGTGCTGGACCTGGAATCCGCGGACGACCGACCCTTTCTCGTGATGGAGCTCGCGAACGGACCGACCCTCGCGACGGTGCTCGGAGACGTTCTGCCCTTCGAGAGTGTCTGTGCGCTCGGCAAGGATGCTCTCGGTGGCCTCGCTGCGATGCACTCCGTGGGCGCCGTTCATGGATCGGTCAGCCCGTCGAGTCTCCTGCTGAGCCACGACCATGGAGAGCGAAGGCTCAAGTGGATCGGTTTCGACATCGGCGAGCCGAGCCGGCTCCCGCCCGGCTACGCCGCGCCGGAGCTCGTCCGCGGTTCCGCCCCGACGACCCAGTCCGACGTGTTCGCCTTGGGCGCGATCCTGTTTCAGCTCTTGTCGGGCCAGCTTCCGTTCCCGCCGAGCCATCATGGGGACGCTCGCGAGCTGCGGAAGGCGATGGAAGAGACCCCGTGGATCGTGGTCTCCACGCTCGGGCGCATTCCGCAGCGCGTTTCCCCGGTGCTCGAGCGGGCGCTCACCCCCGACCCGCGGGACCGCTACCGTGATGCCGGCGAGATGCGTGACGCCTGCGCGTCCGTGTTCGCCTGATCACCAGCGGAGGTGCAGCTCGACGCCGCGCCCGTTCGGCACGGCACGAGTCTGCAGCCGGTCGCCGTAGTGAGCGGCGATGCCTTCGCACTGGCCGATCTGGTAGCACCACTCCCCCGGGTGGTTCGCGATGGTGATGCGAAGCCCCCGATCTCCGTCCGCGCTCGCCGCGAAGCCCCAGGGACCCGGCGCCACCTTGTCGTAGACGGTGGGCAGCTCGGCGAGCGCTCGGCGCGTGTCCCCGATGACGCTCATCATCACGCGACCGATCATCGAGTCCGCGAAGACGTGCACGTCGTCCCGCGCCAGCCGCCGGAGCGCCTCTCGGTCCGAGTGACGCGGGTGACGCATGCGAGCCGCGGCGACCGAGAGGCGGGTGTAGTCGCGCTGCGGGTAGTCGCTGAAGGGGAGCCAACCGGCACGCCCGGGTGGTCGCTCGAGCTCGGGGATGAGGTCGTCGAGCCGGCGGCCCAGCACCTTCGCCACGCGGCGGAAGAACATCCCCTTGAGCAGGAAGTCCCTCCCGCCATCGGGGAAGAGGCTGTCCTCGTCGATGTCGCCGTGCAGCGGCCGGCTCGGGTCGGTCTCCACCTCCATCGAGGGCCCTTTCTACCACGCCCCGATCCGGCCTCCGCGTCCAGGGACAGCCGATCGGGTCAGGGCTTCCGCCACCTCCCCGCCCCGAAGGGGCTATGCTACGGCCCGTCATGAGCAACGGGAACGATGACGACCTCGCGTTCGCCAGCACCCGTGCGTCGATGGACGCGCCGGCGCCTCCAGCGCCTGGAGAGAACGCCCCCGAGCTGAAGGCGGGGATGACCCTCAACGACACCTACCGTCTCGTGGCGCTCCTGGGCCGTGGCGGGATGGGTGAGGTCTGGACCGCCGAGCACCTCCGGCTGCCGAAGAAGGTGGCCATCAAGGTGCTCCTGCCTTCGGTCAGCGCGAGCGGCGAGGTCGTCGCGCGCTTTCAGCGCGAGGCCGAGATCGGCTCGCGGCTGGCGCACCCTCACATCGTTCACGTCACCGACTTCAACACCCTCCCGGACGGTCGGAAGTACATCGCGATGGAGTTCCTCGAGGGGAGCCCGTTGCACGATCGGATGGTCCAGGGGCCGATGCCCTTCAAGGAGGTCGCCGAGATCCTCGAGCAGACCGGCCGCGGCCTGAAGGTCGCGCACGAGGCGGGTGTGGTGCACCGCGACCTGAAGCCGGACAACATCTTCCTCGCCGACGAGCCGAGCTCCGATCCGCCCTACCGCGTGAAGATCCTCGACTTCGGGATCTCGAAGATCCAGACGGCTGACCGCGCGCTCACCCGCGACATGGCCGTGATGGGAACACCTGGCTACATGGCGCCCGAGCAGGCGATGGGCCACACCGCGCAGCTCGGTCCCGAGGCGGACCAGTTCGCGCTGGCGACCATCGCGTACGAGATGCTCTCCGGGGAGGTCGCCTTCGATGGCGAGACCCTCGCGGAGATCGTGCTGCGCGTCGTCCAGGCGACCCCGCCGCCGATCCAGAGCGTGGTGCAGGGTGTTCCCCAGCACGCCGCGGAGGCGATCGCCCGCGGCATGGCCAAGGATCCGAAGGAGCGCTTCGAGAGCGTCGAGGCGTTCGTGGACGCGTTCGTCGGTCGCGGCGCCGCGCCCGCGGCAGCGATCCCCGCCACGCAGCTCGCGTCGGAGCCCGCCGTGCCCGCGACGCCGCCCCCCGCGACGGCCGAGCCCGTGCCCACGATCGGGGCCCACGAGCCGCAGCCCGCGAGCGGTGGCGGGAAGATCGTGGCGGCGGCCCTGGTCGGCGCGCTCTTGGTGGGCGGCGGCGTCGCGGCGTTCTTCCTCATGGGCGGCGAGGATCCGCCCGACCCCATCGCCGAGGAACCGACCGAGTCGCACGAGATCGAGGACACGACCGATCCGACCATGGAAGCGGAGACCGCGGAGACGGGCGCGACCATGGAGGCGGAGACGGGCGCGACCATGGAAGCCGAAACGGAGACCATGGAAGCGGAGACGACCGAGACGGCGATGACGGAGACGGCGATGACGGAGACCGCCATGACCGCGATGACGGAAACGGCGATGACCGAGACCGAGACCGCCATGGCCGGCATGCGTCCCAGCCTCATGGGTCTCTCGCCGGAGGCCGCGGAGCTCCTCGAGCAGGCCCAGGCCGCGCTCGCGTCGAACCCCCGGCAGGCGCTGAGCCTCGCCCAGCGCTCGTTCCGCATCGACCGCAGCCCTCTCGCTCGCGAGATGATGGGCCGCGCCCACTGCGCGATGCGCGATCTCGGCGCGGCCAACGCGATGGCCCGCGCCCTCCCGCGAGCCGGCTATCGCCGACTCGCCCGCTACTGCGAGAACCAGGGCGTCACCCTGGCCCCACGCTGACCGCGGACAGCCTCACGCTGACCGCGAGAGACGCCGGAGGACGAGCAAAGCGAGGACGCACCGAGCGCTCCGCGCGAGACCTTCAGGTGAGGCGAGGAGCGATTCACTCGCGACGAGCCGGGGTCTTTCGAGAAAGACCCCCAGGTATCAATGATCGTCGCAGGGGAGCTCGAAGCGCTCCCCGAGGTACACGCCGAGCTCTTCCATGATGAGCTTGTAGTTCTCGGCGATGGGGATGCGGCGGAGCTCCTTCGGCCGGTCGCGCTCGATCCAGTGGGCCCCGACGCCGTTCTCTTCGATCTGCGTGTCGCCCTCTTCGCTGTCGACCAGCAGCCGGAGCGAGCCGCTCGCGGTGGCGAAGATCTCGCCCTCGGAGTCGGACACGATGTCCGTCATCTGCAGCCGCTCCATCTGGCCGCGGCGCCCGCGGTAGACGTGGAAGTCGCGCCGGGTCTCCGGCGTGTTGCCGCGGTCCACGTAGTAGTAGATGCCGCGTCGGTCGCGGGCGAGCGCGTAGGGCTCCCGGTCGAAGGGCGTGGGCCGGGACTCGGCGCCGCGAATCACCGTGCGGGCTTCCTCGTTCGACAGCAGCGTCCATGCGCTCTCGCGCTCGCCGCAGGTCAGCTGACAGCTGTCCCCCTCGACGTCCACGTGCGAGAAGAAGCGCAGATCGAAGCCTCGGAAGTTCCGGCTGTTGCCCTCGTTCTGCTGGCGCGGATCGAAGAACCAACCCCGGCCGACCTGGTAGTCCTGCGGCGAGTAGTACACGGTCTCGGTCGTGCCGTAGCTGATCCCGGTCTGGCCGTCCTGCCGGTGCGGGTGGACGATCAGGATGTGCTCTCCGTCGGGGCTCCGGCAGACGCTGCTCTGCTCGTAGGCCAGCGCCTGGGCGAGCGTGTCGCCGTTGGCGGTCGCCAGGGCGAGGAGCGCGTCCGCCGCCTTCTGGTGACCGTTGGTCATTCCGGCGGAGACCTGCCAGGTGACGGTGCCGTCGGCGAGCGAGAGGTTCTGGGAATCGTCGATCCAGGAGCACTCCACCCGGTCGATCGTCGCCACGAAGGCCTTCGCCGCCTCGAAGCGGCAGAGGTTCCGGAACGCCTGCAAGAGGCTGCCGCAGTAGCCGGCGATGGACTTCTCCTGAAGGATCTCGTCGCTCACGGAGCTCCAGTCGACCGACCACTCGGGCGTGGCACCACAGGTCTCACCGGTTCGCGCGACGTCTCGAGCGAGCGCTTCGTCGTTGCGCGCCTGAGCCGCTTCGCGGTCGAAGCGCTGGATCGCCTCGAGGGTGCCGTCGCGGCTCTGCTCGACGAAGGTCGCGTGCAGCGCGTTCGCGTCCAGCGTGGGCGAGAGCTCTTCGCTCCATTCGAGCGTCAGCCCCTCGGAGAGTCCGGGCGCGTAGAGCGTCCACCGGGTCGAGCCATCCGGGCCCGTCTCCTTGTGGATGGGGTAGTAGTCCTGCCCGTCCCGGATGGTGGTGTACTCGAGACGCCGGCCGTTCTGTCGAACGGTGATCGGGAAGACGATGCCCGCCACGGGGCTGCGCACACCCATGATCTTCAGGTACGCGTCCTCGGTGCCGAACTCCGCGATCTCCACCCGGGCGCCGTCCGGGCCGGTGAGCACATGGGTGCTGGTGAAGGTCGGTGCCGGCGGCGGCGGGCCGTGGTTCGTGGTACCCCCGCCGCCCTCGGCGGTGGCGCCACCGCAGCCGAGCGCGAGGGCGATCAGAAGAGCACCGGCGAGGCCGGAGCGACGGATGGTCGAGTTCTCCATGGCCAGGTCAGTACCCGATGGGGCGGCCCGTTGCCAACCACCTCCGGGTGTATCCTCGGCGAATGCCGCGCCTGCTGCTCCTCGCGATGCTCGCCGCTTGTTCACGGTGCGACCCGCCGGACCCGTCGCCGTCCGAAGACCCCGAGTCGACCGAGACCGAGGCCGAGACACCCGAAGATCCGGCGCCGTCCGAAGCCGAGGATGACGCGGCGCCCGGGCCGAGCCGTCCCTCGGCCGAGGCGATCGAGGCCGCGCGGGTCGCGATCCGTGAGGGTCGCCAGAAGGCGCGCGAGGACGACTTCGAGGGCGCCCTCGCCGCGTTCGAACGCGCGCTCGAGAACACGCCCTCCGCCGCCCGAGTGCGCTGCGAAGCCGGGTTCCTCGCCCACCGCGCCGGTGATCACCAACGCGCGGAGCGGCAGATCGACATCGCGCTCGCGAGCATGCCGCAGCTCCACGTCCCCGACGATTGGAAGGTGCCGCTGGCCATGTGCCTCTACAACCGCGGTCTCGTGGCCGAAGCGCTGGGCGACCTGGAAGGCGCCGAGAAGGTCTGGGCGCGCTCGCTCGAGCTGCGGCCGCACCCCGGGGTCTCGGCGCGGCTCGATGCGGTCCGAGCGGAGCTCTCCGGTGAGGAGAGCGCCGTCGACTCGATCGATGGAGTTCGCCGAGCGCTGAGCGGTGGCGACTGCGAGGACGAGTGCGAGGGCTTCTCCGTCGGTCTCGGCAACCCCGAGGGCGACGAGGAGTGCTGGGAGATCCGCAGCGCCGTGGTCCCCGACGTCGGCGGCGAGAACGCCCGCCTCCTCGAGGTCTACAGCACCGAGTGCCTCTACGACACGACCACCGACTACGCGGTGGTGCACGGCACCGGTGGTTGGGCGGCCTACGAGCTCGGCTCGAGCAGCACGGCGAACACCGACAGCTTCTACCGCGAGGAGTCGGACGACACCCGGCACATCGAGCTGGTTCGGGAGACCGACGATCTCGTGGTCTACGACATGACGTATGTGAGGTCGTCGCACTACGGGAGCGATGGCGAAGACGACGAGGGCGAGCACTGCTACGTCGACAACTGGACCCGCGAGGTGTCCCACGAGGCGCTCGTCTGCCGGCTCGACCGGCCCCAGCCGGAGTGCGGAGTCCTGACGCTCGGTTCCGCCGAGGGCTCCACGTCCAGCTCCGACTGCGGGAGCGGCGCGGAGGACCCGGAAGACGAATCGCCCTCCGCCCTGTGGTCCGACGACCCATCGGAGGTCGACGCGCGGCGCATGCGATTCGAGAATGGAGAGATCGTCATCGAGGACACCGGCCAGACGGCTCGGTCCGACGAGCCCGCCCCCGGTCGCTACACCATCGACCGTCTCTTCGCCGAAGCGCTCGATCCGCGTCGCCCTCGGTCGTTCGACTGAGCGATCAGTCGCCGGCGCGCTCGGCGCGGATCCGGTACTCACCCGCGGCGTCGTCGCGCGTGCCGTCCACGATCACCCAGTAGGTCCCGGGCTCGAGCCGGTACTCGTCGTCCACGCCGTCCTGGCCCACGCGGCACGAGCGGACCTGCTCCGCCCCGTCATCGCGGAGCGCGATGAGCGGCGCCCATCCCGGCGCGTCGATGGTCACGTGGTAGGTGCCTGCCTCGGCCACCTCGAACCGGAGCGCATGGTCCGGCCCGGGCGCCGAGCACATCGAGGACTGGTCGTCGGTCGCGCCTCGCGTGTCGCCGATCACCGTCTGCTCGAGCGGGAGCACCCCGCGATTCGGTGGCGGCGTCGGGCTCAGCGCGTGCAGTCGGTAGGCTCCGGCGGCTCCGCCGAACCCGTCGACGACCACCCGGACCGTTTCGCCGGCCTCGAGGCTCACGTGCACGATCGACGAGTAGTAGTGCCCGTGCCGGTCGTCGTTGCACGCGCGCACCTCCCCGTCGTCGCCGATCACGGCGAGCGCGCCGTCGTATTCGCTCTCGAGCACGAACGCGACCTCGCGTGGTCGATCCGCCCGAAGTGTCCACACCTCGTCGGGCGCTCCACCGGCGGCCACACAGGTTCCGTCGAAGCCGTTCGCGGCGCCGCGCGTGTCACCGGTCACCTCGTCGCCGATCGCGATCGCTCCGCGCACCCTCGACCCGCCCCGCGGTGCCGGCGGCTGGATCCGGTGCTCCCGCACCCCGCCGCTCATGCCGCCCCCGAGATGGACCACCAGGTCGATGCCTTCCCCAGAGCGGCGCACGGCGAGCGGACCGTGCAGCTCGGTCACCCCACCGCGCTCCTCCGCGCGGGCTCCGGTGTAGGCGAGGTCCGTCTCGGCGCAGCCGAGCCAGTACCGCTTCAGCTTCGGGTGCTCCGGCGGCGTGCACACCCGCGGCGGTCCGTCGATGCCATAGACGAGCTCCGCCTCCACGCGGACGATGCGTCCCTCCGGCAGCGCGTCGATCGCCGTCAGCGGGAGCTCGTCGTAGGGCTGGGCGCCGGTCTCTGCCGTCGGCGCCAGCTCGCGCGGCTGGATCGCGCCGGGCCCGAGCGAGCCCGGCGGTCCAATGGCGATCCGGTCCCCCATCACCTGGTGGGTCAGGGTCACCAGCGGCGCTCCGCCCGAGACCGATCGCCCGGACGAATCGTGGCCCGTGCCGAAGCGGCCGCGCTGCGGGTCCCAGCGCACCGGCGTCGACACGCCCGAGTCCCGTCGCTGGTCGGCGAGCACGACCGCCACCGTCCCGTCGGCGTGGTGCGCCACCCAGATCTGTCGCCCATCGTCGAGCGAGCGCAGCCCGATCGCTCCCGCGGTCGGGAGCATCACCGTCCCGTAGGCCGCGTCCAGCTCCGACCGGGCGAGCGACTCGCCCTCGCTTCGTTCCAGAACGGGACCCGGCGGCGGACGCTCGAAGCGCCGCGTCGAGTCCGACTCCGAGTGCCGCGGCACCCAGACGAAGGACTCCGGCAGGATCCGCCGTGGGACGGCCACCGCGACTCCGACGCGAACCGCCAGCGCGATGCACGCCTCGGTGAGCGCCTGTCGCTCGAAGGTCAGCGTCCCGTGCGCGTCGACCTGCGCCGCTACGATCTCGGACTGGCAGGGACCATCTTCGAAGCCCGTGCCCAGCACCACGTGGGTCGAGAAGTCGACCGGCGGAGGATCGCCATCGGCGCCGATGCGGCGCCAGAGACCGCCGAGCTCGCGAGGGGTGCTCGCGAGCCAGCTGCCGTCCGAGGCGCGGCCCACGCGACCGTTCCACAGCACCCGGACTCCGTCGGCTTCCGCCGTGGTGGCGCGGGAGTGGACCGCGCCGCGCTCTGGAACGGAGCGCACCGGCGCGCCGGTCGAGGGTCGAGCGCAGCCGAGCAGCAGAACGATGGCGAGGAGGCGAACCATGGCGTCGCTGCCCTCTAACGCGTTCGGAAGCGGGTGTTTGGGTGTTTCGTGTGCATGGCCGCTCTAGGATGGCTCCCCATGAGCGACTCGTTCGTCATCGCGGCGCGGCTGCCCCTCGCGAAGAAGAAGGTCACCGCGTGGCTCCGGACGCCTTGGCCCGAGAGCCTCGCCCTGAGCGCCATGTTCGAGGGCCGCGCGTGGGATGGCCGCGAAGGTCCGAGCTGGACTCCGAAGGGCAAGGCGAAGCCGAAGACCGTCCGACACTTCTTCGCGTCGGTTGCCGATGGGGTCTGCGAGGGTCACGGCGGTCTGGTCCTCGCCTGGGACGGGCGCGCCAAGTGCGTCTGGCTCCACCAGCTCTCGGTCGGCTTCGACGAGGCGCGGATCGCGGGCGCCTTCATCGCGCTCTCCGCTGCCGCTCCGCACCTGGCCGCCAAGAAGTCCGTGGACGCGATCCTCACCGCCGAACCGAGCGGTCGGCTCGACGCCGATGGGGTGCTCGCCGTGATGCAGGTGGACACCGGTGGCATCCGCTTCGACGCCGATGCGGCGCCGATCGTGAAGGCCCTCGCCCCGGTCGAAGAGCGTTTCGTCGCCGCCCTCGGTGAAGGCCTCGATGTCGCGATGCGCGAGCCGACCGTGCTCCATCCGCAGGTTCGCCAGCTCGCCAAGAGCGCGACACTGACGAAGACGACCTGGAAGGTGCCCGAGCTCGGGAGTGCCGAAGCGTTCCTCGATGCGGTCTCCTGCGTCCGCTTCGTCCCGGACGCCGAGGACCCCGCACCACATCACTACACCTCCCATGGGGTGTTCGAGAAATCGATCGCTCGCTACGCCGTGCAAGCCCCCCGCTTTGGTCGTGCCATCGTCGACCCGCTTCGGGAATTGCTGGCGGGTCCCGACTTCGAGCCCGGAGTGATCGCGTTCTGGTCTCTCAATCGACTCTCGGTGTCGCTCGCGGACCCGTCCATCTATGTGGACGCGCTCCGGCGTTTCGCCGAGTGGGAGCACGGTCACCAGGGCACCGTGCGTGGTGAGGTCACGGCGGAAGACGTCGGGGCCCGGGCCGATCATCGCGAGGCGCTGCGGGGCACCGAGCTCGAGGGACGGTCGATCGTCCAGGCGCTCGGAAAGTTTCGGGGTCGCCGTTGAGCGATCGGCGACGATCGGGATAACTTCCACACTCACCCCGGGCGCCACGAGTGCCCCCAAGGAGGAATCACATGGAAGAGATGATCACGGGACTCGTGAAGAAGGTCGGCATCAGCGAGGATCAGGCGAAGCAGGTCATCGAGTTCTTGAAAGAGAACGCCCACAAGGTCCCCGAGTGGATCGGTCAGAACGAGATGGCGAAGGACCTCGTCGACAAGCTGCCTGGCGGCATCGGCGACATGCTCAAGTGAGGTGAGGGGCGGAGCTCCTCAGTCGAGGAGCTTCGCCTGCTTGGCGATCTCCCGCCAACTCGGGCGGGAGCCGCCGAGCAAGAGCCCGACTCGGAAGAGCCGCGCGCCGATCCGGATCGCGACCCAGGTCGCGAGGATCAGGCTGGCGACCGCCAGCGCGAGCTCCGAGAGGGCCACACCGTCGGGGTCCACCGAGAGCCGGACCATCAGGGTCAGCGGCGCGGTGAAAGGGATCACGCTGAACACGCGCCCCAGTGGTCCGTGCGGCTCCTCGAGGAGGATCAGGAGCACCATCAGGGGCGTGACCGCGAGAATGGCCCAGCCGATGGTGAGCTTCTGGCTCTCCGCGACCGAGGAGCCGAGTGACCCGGTCGCGATCATCAGGCTGCCGATGAAGAGGTAGCCGAGCGCGAAGAAGAGTGGGGCGACCATGATCGCTTCCCACGGGAAGGCGACCTGCATCGTGCTGATGTACGCGACGACGCCCCCGACCCCGAAGAGCGCCATCGCCCCCCAGACGAGGAGCTGGATCAAGCCGGCCGCCCCGAGCCCGAGGAGCTTGCCGAGGAGGATCTCGTTCGGGTCCGCCGAGCTGAGCATGACCTCGATGATCTTCGACTCCTTGTCGACCGCGACGGTCTGCACGAGGTAGCCGCTCGAGAAGAGCAGCGCGGTCAGCAGGAAGATCCCCAGCAGAAAAGGGATGCCCATCCGCAGCACGAGCTCCGCGGTCCGTTCCCGTTCGCCGCGGTGAGCGCCGGCGCTGGTCAGGATCGTGCGCTCGATCTCGAGCGGGTCGAGCACCCGCTTGCGCACGTCGGCCGAGACCTCGGCGTCGGTCGACACCCGCAGGAGGCGATCGCGCAGCAGCCTCGCCAGCGTCGGCTCCACGGCCGAGTGGCGCGCGCTGATCACCGGTCCTCCGGCCTGGGTGAAGACCGCGACCGTGCCGGTCTCGATGTAGTCCTCGGCGATCACGAAGAGCCCACCGGGCAGATGGTCGTCGCGGAGCGCGGCCTCGCCTTCCTCCTCGGTGTCGAAGCGTCGGAAGACCACCGAGCGCAACACGAGCAGCGGTCCATCGGCGATCGGCTCGGCCGCCGCGCGCTCGTCGGGTTCGAGCGCGTCGATGTCCGACCAGATGTCGTCGTCGGCCAGGAGACCGGCCTCGTCGACGATGCCGCAGACCGCGATCTCGTCGAGCTGGCGCTGCAGGAACGAGCTCTGCACGAGCCCGAGCACCCCGCCGACCACGGCGAGGAAGATCGGCAGACCGAAGGTCGCCAGCAGGAACGTCGGCCGCTTGACCACGTTCACCAGCTCGAAGCGGGCGATGGCGCCCACGCGGCTCGGACGGATCATTCGCCGGCCTCCTTCAGCCGCTCCTGGTCGGACCAGGTGCCCTCGCCGCGCGCCACCTGCAGGAAGACCTGCTCCATCGTCACCAGGATCTCCTCGAAGCGTTCCACGCGCACCTTGCTGGCGATCAGCGCCTCCAGCACGTCGGGCGGGTCGATGCCCTCGGCGAGGAGGAGCTCGAAGCCACCGTCCCGCGGATGGACCGCGTGCACGCCTTCGAGCTCGGGCAGCTCACCTCGGGTCCGCACGAAGACCGCCGGTCGCGAGCGCTCACGCCGCACCGTGTCGATGTCGCCGTAGACGACACGCCGGCCCTGGTGGATGACGGCGACCCGATCGCAGAGCGCCTCGATCTGGTGCATCAGGTGCGTCGAGAGCACGGTCGTCCGGCCGGCCTTTCGCCGCTCGAGGATCAGTTCCTTCACCAGCTCGACGTTCACCGGGTCGAGCCCGCTGAAGGGTTCGTCGAGGATCGCGAGCGGCGGGTCGGCCAGCAGCGTCCCCGCGATCTGGACCTTCTGGCTCATCCCCTTCGACAACGCCTCGAGCCGCTTTCGCCCCGCATCGCCGAGCCCGACTCGCTCGAGCCAGTGCGCCGCCCGCGCCTTGGCGTCGGGGCGGGTGAGCCCCTTGAGCCGCCCGAGGTAGACCAGCACGTCGAGCACGCGGGTCTTCTTGTAGAGCCCACGCTCCTCGGGCAGGTAGCCGACCCGGTCCAGCGCGTCCCGGCTCATCGGCTCCCCGAAGAGGGCCACCTCGCCGTCGTCGGGACGGAGGATGTCGAGCCCGATGCGGATCAGCGAGGTCTTCCCGGCGCCGTTGGGGCCGAGCAGCCCGAAGACCTCGCCCTCCTCCACCTCCAACGACACCCCTCGGAGCGCCTCGAAGTCGCCGTAGCGCTTGGTGATGTCGGTGAACCGAAGAATGGCCACGCCGGGATGTACCACCGCTCGATCGGGAAGACGAGAGTTCCCCCGCTGGGGGGTTCGAAGGGCCGTACGAGGAATTGCCCATGGAGGTGGCGTCACGCCATGGGCCAGGGTGCAGGTGTGGGGTTGTCACCGCTGAAGTCGCTTCAGGTCCTCGAGGCCGCCGATCAGCACGAAGGGCTCGCTGCCTGGACCGAGTGATCGCGTTCGATCTCGACACTCGCCCTCGGCCCGCAGCCGCTGCAGCGTTTCGCGCGATCGTGACGGAGACGCGCATCGCGGAGGCGCGGCGTCGGGTGGAGCAAGAAGGGTGAGGGTCAGGGCGAGGGTGAGGGTTGGAGCTCGCCTTCGGCTCGCCCTCTACGCGCCGAGCTTCATTTCCAGGGCCTTGACGGCCGAGGTGGTCTGCTCGTCTTCGCCCTCGAGGAGGCCGTTGATCTTGCGGCAGGCGCTGATGACCGTGGTGTGGTCCTTGCCGCCGAAGCGGTCGCCGAGCTCGGGGTAGCTGGTACCGAGCCGCTGACGGCAGAGGTACATCGCGATCTGGCGCGGGTAGCTCACCTGGCGGTGCCGGCGCTTGCCCTTGAGGTCGCTGAGCTTGATGCCGAAGTACGCGCAGACGGTGCGCTGGATGTCTTCGACGGTCAGCGCCTGCTCGGGCGGCGGGAGGACACCGCGGAGCGCGTCCTTGGCGAGCTCGAGGTCGATCGGGCGGTTGAGCAGCTCCGCCTTCACGGCGATGCGCAGCAGCGTGCCCTCGAGCTCACGGACGTTGCTCTTCACCACGTGCGCGATGAAGTCGGCGACCTCGGCGTCGAGCGGGATGTTCTCCGCTTCGGCCTTCTTCTGGATGATGGCCACGCGCGTGTCGAGCTCGGGCGGCTGGATGTCCGCGACCATGCCCGACTGGAAGCGACTCACAAGCCGCTCCTCCATCTCGGAGATCTGCTGCGGGTACACGTCGGACGTGACCACGATCTGCTTGTCGCGGTGGTAGAGCGCGTTGAACGTGTGGAAGAACTCTTCCTGCGTCTGGTCGCGACCGGCGAGGAACTGGATGTCGTCCATGAGCAGGACGTCGCAGCCCTCGCGGTAGCGGCGGCGGAACTCGTCGATGCGGTGGTTCTGCAGCGACCAGATGAACTCGTTCGTGAAGCGCTCCGCCGAGAGATAGAGGATGCGCGCGCTCGGATCGTCCTCGAGGATCCGGTGGCCCATCGCGTTCATCAGGTGCGTCTTGCCGAGACCGACGCCGCCGTAGATGAAGAGCGGGTTGTAGCGCTTGCCCGGTGCCGAGCCGACCGCGACCGACGCCGCGTGGCCGAGCTGGTTCGACGGACCGACGACGAAGTTGTCGAAGCTGTACTTCGGGTTGAGGTCGGTCGGCTTCAGCGTCGCCGGCGGGCTCGAGAGCTCGGGGCTGGACGCACGACCCCGCGGACGCGGCGCGGGCACCGCGGGACGCGCGGCGGGCACCTTCTCCTGCAGCTGCTCGTCCACCTCGAAGCGCAGCCGCTTCGGCGCCTCGGCCGGCGCAGCCTCCTCGAAGGCCTCGAGCAAGAGGTCGGAGTAGTGGTTGCTGATCCAGTCCGCATAGAAGCGGTTCGGGATCCGTAGGACGGCCGTATCACCTTCGATGGCATCGCAGTCGACCGGCGAAAGCCACGTGTCGAAGTTCTCCGCGGACAGCTTGTCCCGAAGCGACGAAAGTGCTCGTTCCCACAGTTCGTTCATCAGCTAAAACCCTCGAAATCTCGACGCAATTATCCAACGATCCCCACCTTGTCCCCAGGTGGGATCCGATCTGGACCAGCAGGTCCGGCCACACTCACCGCTCGCAACGACACCCGCAGAGCTCGACCGTTGGGCGTTCACCACACCGCCACGACGAGGCGCGAGCCACCGGAGCACACCTTCGACGTCTTCTCGAGCGGTGCGCTCCCTGCCTACTGGTCCCCTAAATTCTCTGTCCTGCCCTCGTCCTGAAACCCGACGTTCCTCGCCACGGTCCGGTTGCCCTTCGAGTCATCGCCATGATGTCGTGTTGAGCTCGTTGGGTGCCAGGGAGAGCTTCGATTCGGGCGTTCGCATCATCTCGTGTGCGCTCGACCCGGCTCGCGTTTCCGTGTCTCTCTGGCTTCGGTTCCCCGTATCGAGGAAGAGCGAAACTAGCAGCCACCCGTCGACGCGTCTACGTCACTTTGGCTGTGGATAGCTAACCTCCGAGGATCGCCCGAAAAAAAACGATCGCGAATTCCGAGACCCGAACACAGGCGGATGGCCACGAACGCAAAGAACTCGGCAAGGCCCTGGAATCGTTGGCGTATTGGCTGTGGAAAAACCGGCCGATCGGCTCTCGAGGGTCTGTCCACAGCCTGTGGAAAAACGGATCATCGAGTGATCCCGGAGGGATCGCCAGTGCTACCCACGGATCGACTTGCGCACACCTGGGGAATGATCCAGCCCGGTGCGGGGCGTTGTGTCCGCCGAGTGTCGATCGTGACGCTCGCAAGAGGCGGTGAGCCACTTTCTTCGGCCACCGATCCTCGGGATGGTACGCACGAGGTCCATGAACGACGCGACGCGATTGGTGAGGGGGCGGGTCCTCGCCGCTCTGGTGATGATGGCCCTCACTGGCGCGACGACGACGACGTCCGCTCAGATCACGGAGCTACCCGGAACGGGTGACCTCGTGGACCCGGAGGCTGAGGCTCCGCGCGAGTCGACCTACGAGACCGCTCGGGGCGTCGGCATGGGCACCGGCGCGCGCGCCAGCGCTCAGGGGACCTCGGCGTTGGCCTACAACCCGGCCAACGTCGGGATGGGCCAGCTCTATCACATCGAGACCATGGCCTCGTTCGTCCGCGGCGACCGTGCCTGGATGTACGGCGGGGGTGTCGTCGACTCGGTGACCAGCAAGGTCGCGGCCGGCCTCTCCATGCACGGCTTCTACGGGAGCGGCGACCGCGCCCTCCGCGGCTACGATGGCCGCCTCGCCCTCGGGCTCCCGCTCTCGCCGAAGATCGGCCTCGGCGTCACCGCGCGCTACATGAACCTGCGCTCGCGCCTCGAGAACGAGGACGGTGACTCGGTCGGCGCCGGCGTGAAGGCGTTCACCCTGGACGCCGCCGTCCGCGTGACCCCCGTCGACGGGCTGAACCTCGCCCTCCTCGGCAACAACCTCATCAAGACCGACTCGCCGCTCGCGCCGATGCTCCTCGGCGGCAGCCTCGCCTACAGCTTCGGCACGGTCTTCAGCGCCGGCATCGACGTCATGGTCGACATCACGACCTTCGACTCCGCGGAGCTGCTCATCGGTGGCGGTCTCGAGTACCTCGCCGGCGAGAGCTTTCCGATCCGGATCGGCTACCGCCGCGACCAGGGTCGCGAGCTGAACCAGATCACCGCGTCCCTCGGGTACGTCGACCAGCAGTTCGGCCTCGACCTGGCCATGCGCCAGGACATCGCCAACGGCGACAACGACACGCAGATCCTGCTCAACCTGCGCTACCACGTGCAGTGAGCCCCCTGGCGCTCGGGCGCTGACCTCGGGCCCGGCTCGATGGTAGCTTCGGCGGGCCGAACGGAACCGAACGCCCAAAGGGGTGTCCAGCGTGCGTGGGAGCACAGTCCAACGCGCTGACCCTCGATGAGCGGGCCGCCTCGGCAGCTGGTTTCCACGTCCCCATGCCCGAAGGCCACGAAGCAGATCTGGTTGCCCGCCTCAAGCGGCGGGACGAAGTCGCCTTCAACGAGCTCGTCGAGCTCTACCAGGCTCGGATCTACCGGCTGGTCTTCCGAATGCTGGGCGACCGAGCCGAGGCCGAGGACCTCGCGCAGGAGGTCTTCGTCACCGTCTTCAAGCGCATCGACACCTTCCGGGGCGACTCCAAGCTGAGCACCTGGATGTATCGGGTGGCCACGAATCACTGCAAGAACCGCCTGAAGTTCCTGGGCCGGCGCGGCCGGGGCAAGAAGCGCGAGCTCGACGAGATCGCCGACGCCCACGCGATCGAGAGCGCCACCATGGCGACCAGCGCCAACCTGCCTCGGCCGGACGAGGAGATGCAGGGCCGCCAGATCGAAGGCTTCATCGGCCAGGCGCTCCGAGAGCTCAGCGAGGACCAGCGGGAGCTGGTGATCCTCCGCGACATCGAGAACCTCACCTACGAGGAGATCCAGTCGGTCACCGGCCTCGCCGCCGGCACCGTCAAGAGCCGGCTCCACCGCGCTCGGCTTGCGCTGGCCCAACGCGTGCGTGAATTGCGTCAGGGCGGCACCATGAGCGAGAGCGAGGACTGAGCGCGTGAACGCCGAAGAAGCCAGAGATCTCTTCAGCGAAGCCTACGACGGCATGCTCGCCGGCGAGCGCCTCCTCGCGTTCGAGGCGGCCCTCGATCAGGACCCGGAGCTCAAGGCCGAATACGACGAGCTGGTCGAGCTGCTGAACGAGGCCCACGGGCTCGGCGAGCAAGAGGTCGAGGTCCCGAACCTCCTCCCCGGGGTCCAGAAGAAGCTCCGGGAGCGGAGCAAGGGCAAGTACTACGGCGACCGCTTCAGCCTGGCCAAGGGCTTCAGCTGGATGCCCATCGTGCTGACCTTCGTGATGCTCGGCCTGCTCGCGCTGGCCTACGCCGGCCTCCACATGATCCAGGAGCTCGAGGCCGAGTCTGCGCCGGAGTCCCCCGGAGCATCCGAGGCGCCCGAGTCCACGGAGCCCTAGCGCGGTCGCGCGCTCATCCAGAGTCCCTCGGCCATTCCCAGGGTGATCTGCGGTGAGGGGACGACCGGGCGGCTGGTGAGCTGAAGCTCGAATCGCTGAGCGATCATCGCGAGGATGAGGATCGCCTCCAGATAGGCGAACGCCTCGCCGACGCACTTGCGGGTGCCGGCGCCGAAGGGCGCGAACGCGAAGCGTGGGAGCGCTCCAGGCTCCGACAGCGCTTCCCAACGATCGGGATCGAAGCCCTCCGGGTTGTCCCAGACCGTCGGGTTCCGGTGGAGCGCGTAGAAGCTGATCAGCACGAGGTCGCCCTCGTCGAGCGCGTGGCCACCGAGCGTGTGCGGCTCGAGCGCGATGCGACCCGTGGTGGTCGCCGGCGGGTGCAGCCGCATGGCTTCGTCGAGCACCCACCGCGTGTAGCGGAGCGCCGGGAGATCCTCGAACGTCGGTGCCCTCTCACCCAGCACCTCGTCGACCTCCGCGCGCAGTCGTCGCGCGACGTCCGGGTGTTGGCTCAAACGCATCAGCGTCCAGCTCAGCGCGTTCGACGTGGTCTCGTGACCCGCCACCATGAGCGTGATGAGCTCGTCGCGGATGCGCTGCCTCGGGAGCTCCGAGCCGTCCTCGTAGCGTGCATCGAGCAGCATCGAGGTCACGTCGTCCCCGCGCTCGCCGCTCCGTCGCCGCTCGTCGATGATGGTGTACGCCACCCGGTCGAGCGTCTCGATCGCGCGCGCGAGCTCGCGGCGTCGCCGGGTCGGGACGAACTTCGGGAGCTCGAATCCGCCCACGATGAGCGCCTCGGTGTAGCGCTGCCCCACGTCGATGGCGCGACCGATCGCCTCGGCGTCGGCCTCGGTGCGGGTCCCCAACATCACCTCGCTCACCACCCGCAGCGTCAGTCGCATCATCAGCGCGCTGACGTCGACCTCGCCCTGCCAGCTCGCCAGGTCGCCGCGGGTGATGTCCACGATGGCGTCCGCGAAGGAGGCGAGGCGCTTCTTGTGGAAGCCCGGCTGCACGATGCGCCGGTGGGTCCGCCAGTCGGGACCCTCGGTGGTGAGGATGCCCCGTCCGAGGAACCGGGCCATCGCCTCGTAGACGATCGTCTTGCGGGTGTAGCGGTCCTGTTGACGGACGAGCACCTCCCCGATCAGCTCCGGGTCGGCGATCATCACGCCCCGCACCGGACCGATGTGAACCGGGGCGATCCCTCCGTGATCCCGGCTGAGAGCCAGGACGCAGCGGAGCGGATCCTCGCGCATGGCGAGGCCGTGTCCGACGAAGGGAAGCCGGCGCGGCGAGCCGGTGCTGGTGTACGCGAGCGAGGCCATCGCCCGAGTCTAGCCCAGCGGCCGGCCCGTCTACCTCAGCCGCAGCTCGAGGGCTGGTAGCTCGCCCCGCAGGCCGCGGCCTCGCTGCTCTCGTCGTTCAGGCAGCCCATGCCCGGGCACCAGCCGCAGTAGCCGTTCGGCACGCAGGAGCCGCAGTCGCCGAAGGCGCTGCAGTCCACGCAGCTCGAGCGGCTGTCCTGGAACTCGCCGCTGCACTCGCCGGCGCGCGTCTCGGAGATGCAGGAGCCGTTGCACCAGCCGCAGGCCACGTCGGTGTTCGCCGTGCAGGAGTCGCAGTCGCTGAACGCCTCGCAGGGGTCACCCGCGCCGCCGTCCATCGACATGCCGCCGTCCACCTCGGGCATCGAGCCGTCGGCGCACCAGGGCCAGGTGCCCTCGGCGGTCCAGAAGGTGCCGCTGAGCACGTCGATCGCGCCCGAGTTGTACTCGGCGAGGCTGTAATCGATGACCGGGATGTCGGCGCGCGCGCCGATGTTGAGCTGCAGCCCGACGTCCGCGTTGGCGTTCCACATGCAGAGGTCGCTCATCGCCTGACCCTCGACGTAGGGCCCGAGGTTCATCTGCGGACCGGCGAGGTCGTAGAGCTTCGCCTGGTAGTTCACGCCCGCGGTGAGCCGCGAGGTGATGGTCACGTTGCCGCCCTCTTCGATCTCGAAGGTGACGTTGCCGCGGCGGCTGCCGTCGGAGATCGGCGTCCAGGAGCCATCCTCGTAGACCGCGCCGCCGGTGAAGCCGACGCCGCCGCGGGCCTCGAACTCGACCTGCGGGACCTGCACGGAGCCGCTGAGCGAGTACTTGCCCTCGGGCACGAGGGTGTGGGTCACGACCACCGGCACGAAGCCGACGAAGAAGGTCGAGGTGAACTCCTTCTGGAGCGACTCGAAGGTGCGCTCCCAGCTGCAGCCGAGGCTCGCCTCGCCGCTGCGCAGGGCGGTGAAGAGCTCGAGGTCACCGCCGACGAGGAAGCGGAACTCCTTGAGCCCCTCGCGCCAGCTGATGTCGACCTCCATCTCGAAGGAAGGCATGAAGTCCGCGCCGACCTCGACCGCGCCGCTCTCGAGATCACAGCCGGGAGCGACCTCGGTCTTGATCAGGTTGACGCTGCCGCCGAGCGCGTCGCTGCGGGCGCCGATGCCGTCGCCCTCGACCCACACGTCGGTGGGCGGCTCGAAGACCGCGCGGAAGTGCACGTCCTCGAAGTAGTCGACCAGGTACGCGCTCTCGGTGCCGAGCTCGAAGCGCTCCGGCGCGAGCTCGGTCACGTCGAGGATGCGGCGGAGGTAGCCGCCGCCACGCGTGCCGGCCACGACCTCACCGATCTGAGGCGGGGACGTCGGCGCGCTCGAGTAGGTGAAGAGCAGTCGGTCCGCGAAGACCTCCACGTTCACCAGGTCGGCGTCGAGATCCGGGTGCCGTGCGGTGTCCCGCAGCTGAGGCGCCCGATAGATCGTCAGCGACGGCTCGGCGCCGCGACGAACGTCCGGTCCACCCGAGCTGTCGTCGGACGTACATCCGCCGAGCGACGCCACCAACACCACGAGGAGGGCGAGCCTCCCCAACCTGTTCTCGAACCCCATTCGCCAACGATATCATCGAGTGGGCGATCCGGTCGACCCCGCGCACCGATTGCAACCGTTCGAATATCCCTTTCGCACACCGTCCGAATGGGCTCGCCGACTGTCACCCGATGGGGTCAGTCGAGCTCGCGGGCGGCGGTAAGAGGTCGCGGATCGGCGCTACCCTCGGGGTATGGGTGTCCGACGACCTCTGTGGATCGCCATGCTCGTCGCCTGCGGGGCGAGCGAACCGGAGCTCGTCGGCGAGGAGCAGTCCTGCGGCGGCACGGGCGAGGAGGCGTTCGAAGGAGAGGAGTGCACGTGGTCGAGCGCCTGCGAGGTCGCGGCGACCGTCGACGTGGATGGACCGCTGCCGCTCGTCTCGACGCTCGCGGCTTCGATCGCTCCGGCGACCGACCGCTCGCGTGCGGTGCGGTTGTCGCCGGACGGCTCGCACGCGGTGGTGTGCGAGTTGCCGGTGCCCATGGTGGCCGTCGAGCTCGAGGGTGGTGGCGCCCTCCGCATCGCCACGCAGCTCTTGCCCGACTTCCCTTCGGAGCCCGGCTGCGAAACGGCGACGCACTTCACCGCCGCGGTCGGACCGGAGAGCACGTTGCTCCTCCCGCTGCCGTGCCCGTCGCTGAGCGTCGACGAACGGCCTGCCGGTTGCCCCGCCACCGGTCTCGACGCCACGGAGCGCGAGCTCCTGGCTCGCACCACCTACGACTCCGCTCGCGAGGCTTTCGAGCTGGGCCACTACCCGGACGCCCTCGCGGGCTTCCTCGGTCTGCGGGCGCTGATGCCCGACGTGGCCGCGCCGCTGATCAACATCGCCAGCGTCGCGCGACAGACCCGCGCCGTGAGTTGCGCCCATCGCGACGACGCCGCGCGAGCGCTCGAGCTGCTGGACCCGACCGCGGACCCGCTGCCCGACGGTCGCTGCTACTCGGTCCCGCCGCTGCTCGGCTGCGCGCCGGGCCAGACCCCGGTGCGTCGCGAGGAGTACTGCAGGCCCGATCGCCGCTGACCGGAAGCCTCAGAGCCGCGGGTCCACCGGCTCGCTCTCGAGCGCGAGCACGCCGAAGACGCACTCGTGCACGCGGTAGAGCGGCTCCTTCTCGACGAAGCGGTGCAGTGCCTCGAGCCCCAGCGCGAGCTCCCGGACGGCGAGCTTGCGCTTGGTGCCGAGCCGCCGGTCCCGCAGGCGCGCGAGCGTCGCCGAGTACTCCGGTCCGTAGATGATCCGGAGGTACTCGGGTCCGCGGACCTTGAGCGCCGGCTGGATGACGCCGTGCTCGCCATGGGCGAGCCACTCGAAGGGCTTCACCACCATGCCTTCGCCGCCGGCCTCCACCATCGAGAGCCACCACTCGGTCGTGTCGTCGACGGAGCTCGGATCGCCGACGTCCACCACGCGGTGCGTGGTCGCCATCAGCAGCGAGTCGTGCTCCGCCAGGCGCGCGAGCGTCGCCATGTGCCAGCCGTGGTCGCGGTCCGTGTGCACCGCGCCTTCGGATGCGAGCAGATGGAAGGGCGCCAGCTTCAGGTCGTCGGTCGACGCCACCGGCCAGCAGTAGCGACGGTACGCTTCGGTGTAGCGCTCGGTGTGCGTCAGTCGCTCCTGGAAGCGCTCGAGCAACGCCCGCGCGTCCGCGTGCTCGCAGCGAGCGAGCGCGTCCGTCGCCGCCGAGAGCCCGAGGCGCGATGCCGCCGCGACCGGCGCGTACTGTGAACGCAGCAGCGCCATGGCCTTCGCCGACCACGGCATCAGCTCCGCGTCGAGGCAGACCCAGTCGCTGCCGAGCTCCTCCCAGAGCCCGGCCGCGCCGACCGCCTGCGCCACGCGCTCGAGCACCTCGGCCTCGGTCGTGTCGTCCGCGAAGAACGCACGCCCGGTGCGCGAGACGACCACGCCCCGCTTTCCATCGGTCACGCCGAAACGCGCCCGCGCGGCATCCGCGTCACGGCACACCACGAGCACCGCCCGGGAGCCCATGTGCTTCTCCTCGCAGATCACCCGCGAGACGCCGTGCGAGCGGAAGTAGTCGAAGGCCTCCGCCGGGTGCTCGAGGAAGCCGTCGCGCGCGCTCGTCGCCACCGGCGCCATCGTCGGCGGCAGGTGGATCAACCAGCGCGGGTCGACGGCGAAGCGGCTCATCACCTCGAGCGCCGCGGCGCCGTTCTCCTCCCGCACCGTCACGGTCCGCGCCAGCCGCGTCTGCACGTGGCGCTTGCCGATCACGTCGTCGACGTCGAGCACACCCGCCGGGCGCAGCTGGGCCTCGGGCACCAGCGGCTTGCGCGGTGCGTAGTGCTCCCGCTCGGCCGGGACGGAGACCAGCTCCCGCTCCGGCCAGCGGAGCGCGGTGAGCGCGCCCCCGAAGACGCAGCCGGTGTCGATGCAGATCGTGTCGTTGACCCATTCGGCGTCGGGCACCGGCGTGTGGCCGTAGACCACCACCGCCTTCCCGCGGTAGTCGCGCGCCCAGTCGTGGCGCACGGGGAAGCCGAACTCGTCGGTCTCGCCCGTGGTCTCGCCGTAGAGCGCGAACGAGCGCACGCGCCCCGAAGCGCGACCCTGCAGGTGCTCCGCGAGCCCGGCGTGCGCGACCACGAGCTTGCCGTCGTCGAGCACGTAGTGGCTGATCCGCGCGTCGAGGAACGCGCGCACCTGGTCGAGGAACGCGTCGCCGCGCGCCTCACGCGCCACCTCGAGCTGCGCCCAGGTCTCGGCGAGCCCGTGGGTGAGCTTCACCTTCTTGCCAGCGAGCTTCTTCAGCAGCTTCGCCTCGTGGTTGCCCATCACGCAGAGCGCCTGGCCGCTCGCGACCATCGCCATGGCGACGGCGAGCACACCCGGCGAGTCTGGACCCCGGTCGACGAGGTCGCCCACGAAGATCACCCGGCGCCCGTGCGGGTGCACGTATCCCTCGCCCGATCGCTCGTAGCCGAGCCGGGTCAGGAGCGTCACGAGCTCGCTCGCGCAGCCGTGCACGTCGCCGATGACGTCGAAGGGGCCGTGGTCGTCCTTTCGGTCGTTCCACAGCTTCTGCCGCTCGAAGGTCGCGTCCTCGATCGCCTGCGCCGAGTCGAGCACGTGCACGCGACGGAACCCTTCCTTCTTCAGCCGCCGGAGGCTCTTCCGGAGCTGGGCGCGCTGGTGCGCGACCACGTGCGAACCGAACTGCCGGTCGGGCCGGTTCTCGTTGCGCGCGTGGCAGACCTTCGCCGGCACGTCGAGCACGATCGCCACCGGGAGCACATGGTGCTTCCGCGCCAGCTGGATCAGCGGCTGCCGAGCGCTCTTCTGCACGTTGGTCGCGTCGATCACCGTGAGCCGGTGCTGACGGAGGCGTGCGCTGGCGATCGCGTGGACCACCTCGAAAGCATCCGGGGTCGCCGCCTGGTCGTTGGTGTCGTCGGACACGAGCCCGCGACACACGTCGGACGACACCACCTCCGTCGGGAGGAAGTGCTTCGCCGCGAAGGTGCTCTTGCCGCTCCCCGAGGCCCCGACGAGGACCACGAGCGACTTCTCTGGGATGGTCAGGACGCTCATCGGGGTCCTTCCTTTCGTTCGAAGACCGCCATCTGGGTCGGCGGACCGACCTCGGGATCGTCGGTGCCCACCGGCAGGTGGCGCACCTCGTAGCCGAAGCGTTCGGCGAGCTCGGCGGCCCACGCGCGGAACTCCGCGCGCGTCCACTCGAAGCGGTGGTCGTGATGGCGCAGCCGGCCCGCCGGAAGCGACTCGAAGCGCACGTTGTGCTCGACGTTCGGGGTGGTCACCACCACGAGTGGCGGCGCCGCGGTCTCGAAGATCGCGCGCGCGAACGCCTCCAGCCGGGAGGGCTCGAGGTGCTCGACGACCTCGATCGCGCAGATCGCGTCGTAGCCCTGCAATCGACGGTCGCGATACGTCATCGAGCCCTGCATCAGTTCGACGCGCGCGCGCTTCCGCTCGTGCATCTCGTTCAGGCGCAGCCGCTGCGCGGCGCGCTCGAGCGCACGGACGGAGACGTCCATCCCGAGCACCTTCTCGATGCTCGGCTCCTTCAAGAGCGCACGCAGCAGTCGCCCCTCGCCGCAGCCCACGTCTGCCACGCGCTTGGCGCCGCCTTCGAGAACCGCGGCTACCACCGCTGCCATTCGCTGGGTCGACAGCTTGATCGGCCCCTCCATCCGGGCCTCGGCGTGTTCCTTCTCCGGATCCTCGTCTTCACCCTCGGTGAGACGCGAGAGCGCCTCACGGGTCAGCCCTCGCTGTCGCTTGAGGTAGCGGCGGGTGATCGCCTCGCGCTCCGGGTGGCCCTTCAGCCACTCGCCGCCCTTCTCGAGCAGCTTGTCGATCTCCTCGCGCCCGACCCAGTAGTGCTTGTCGTCGTCGAGCACCGGCACGAGCACGTAGAGGTGCGTCAGCAACGCCGAGAGCCGCGTGTTCGCGCGCAGCGTCAGCGTCACGTAGCGGCTCTCGCCCCATTCCGCGAAGGTCGGGTCGAGCGGCTCGGTCGCGACCTCCACCTCGTAGCCGAGCGGCTCGAAGAGCGCGCGCACGAACCCCTCGCCACCGCGCGCGGGAAGCGCCGCCACGGTCACCTCGAGAGGCAGCTCCGCCTCCGCCAGCGCGGGTCGCTCCCGGCAGCTTCCGCTCAGCGCGGAGCGCAGCACCCGACTGATGGCCACGCTCAGGAACGACGACGCCACGTAGGGTCGGTCGTTCACGTAGTGGGTCAGCAGCCCCTGGCTCGCGCCGCGCTTGCGGGCGCTGCGCACCAGGTCGAGCGGATCCAGATCGAGCAGCAGCGCCGCCGTGCAGCGCTCGGCCGTCGCCTCCGGATAGAAGACGTGCGCCTTCCCGCTCGGGAGCTCGAAGGACTGCACCCGGCTCGGGTTCTTGCCCAGCAGGTAGCCGAGATCGGTGGCCGGACCTCGGTCGGTCGCGGTGGTGGTGAGCGTGAGAAGCATTCGAAGCCTCGAGGTGCCGAAACGAAGAAAGGCCGCCTGGGATCCAGGCGGCCTCGAAGAACGACGGTGTCGTCGCGCGAAGACTACCCGGCGCGGCGCGCGCAATCCGGTCCATGGATCGCGTAATCGCGAACCTGGAAGGAGTCGTTGCGCGTGAGCCTGGCAGTCACGGGCGGCGATCTGTGTCGGCCTCCGCCGATCGTCAACGGTCGTTTCGTCGCTTTGGCCGACCCCGTCGTCATCCGTCGTCCGTGCTCAGCCCACCAGGGGAGCGTTGGGCCACGGATCGTCGGCGAGAGCTTCGGCGAGGAAGTCGAAGACCACTCGGACGCGTCGGCTCGTCCGGACCTCACGGTGGCTCGTCAGCCACAGCGGGACCTCGAACACCAAGTCGTCCGACGCCCGCTGGACCCGCGGGTCGGCGTCGCCGATGGCGGCCATCATCACGCCGATGCCCGCGCCCTGGGTGATCAGTGCCCACTGCACGTGTTGGTTGCCGCACACGTAGGGAAACGACTCGGGCGTCAGGCTCAGCCCCATCGCGTTGAGGCCCTTCATGAATACGTCGGTCGCGTCGAAGGCGATGAACTCGGCGCGGGAGAGCTCGGCTGGGGTGGTGGGGTCGCCGATCGAGGCGAGATACTCGGGCGTGGCGTAGAGGTACCCTCGGTCGTCGCGGATCTTCTTGGCGACCAGCGCGGTGTCGGTCGGACGGTAGCTGCGGACGGCGATGTCCGCCTCGCGCCGGCCCAGGTCGCTCGTCTGGTTGGTCGCGATGATCTCGATCGTGATGCCCGGGTGCAGGGCACGGATCCGCGCGACGATCGGCGGTAGGACCCAGGCCGCGATGACCTCGCCAGCCGAGATCACCACGGGGCCGTTGAGCGAGACCGCCTGCCCCGCAGCGACCCGTGAGAGAGCCGTCGCGTGGCTCGCCATCGCCCGGACGTGCTCGAGCAGCTCGAGGCCGGTCGGAGTCAGCTCGAGCCCTCGGCCCACTCGCTCGAAGAGCACCACGTCGAGCTCGCTCTCGAGAGCCGCGACCTGCCGGCCGATCGTGGGCTGGGTGGTGTTCAGCGACCGTGCCGCCGCGGAGAAGGAGCCCTCCTCGGCCGTGACCAAGAAGGCCCGCGCCCGGTTCCAGTCGAAGTCGACCCGCGTCCAATCCATACGCAGATGCATATCACAAGTGCGAGATCAGACGATTTTCGAAACGCGGATGAATGTCATGGTGTTCGTGCGGCGAGGGAACGGCCCTCGCCAACGAAGAGGAGACAGCCATGCGAGCCGCCACGAACACCGAGTACGGAACCCCCGATGTCCTGCGAGTCACCGAGACCGACCGGCCCCAGCCCGGTCCCGGCGAGGTGCTCGTCGAGGTTCACGCCGCCGCCGTCACCCAGGGCGACCGGCGTCTTCGCGCCGCCGACTTCCCCGGCGTCTCCGCCGTCTTCGGCCGGCTGCTCTTCGGTCTCTTCCGCCCTCGCCACAGCGTCGGTGGGACCATGTTCTCCGGCCGTGTCGTCGCGGTCGGGTCCGACGTGACTCGTTTCTCCGTCGGCGACGAGGTCTTCGGCGGTGTCGACCGCGGCGCCTACGCCGAGTACGTCGTGGTGAGCGAGGACGGCGCCATCGCCGACAAGCCCGAGGTCCTCGACCACGCCGAAGCCGCCGCCATTCCCTATGGCGCTGGCACCGCGCTGACCTTCCTGCGCGACATGGCAAAGGTGCAGCCCGGCGAGCGGGTGCTGGTCGTCGGCGCGACCGGCGGCGTCGGCCGCATGGCGGTCCAGATCGCCAGGCACCTCGGTGCCCACGTCACCGCCGTCGGCAGCCGCGACGCCGAGCTCGTCCGCGCGCTCGGCGCCGACGACTTCATCGACTACACCGCCGAGGACTTCACCGCGCGCGACGAGCGCTGGGACGTGATCTTCGACACCACCGAGGGCGATCACTTCCGCTCCTTCCGCGGCTCGCTCACCGAGACCGGTCGCTACCTCTCACTCTACATGACGCCGCGCCTGCTGGTGCAGATGGCCTTCACCGCGCTGCGCGGCGGGCGGCGCGCGATGACCGGCGTGGCGATGGGTTCGACCGAAGGCATGGAAGACCTGCGCGAGCTCGTCGAGATCGGCGCCGTCCGCCCGGTGGTGGCCGAGCGCTTCCCGCTCGACCGGATCGCCGACGCCCACCGTGCGCTCGAAGGTCGTCTCCCGGGTGATGTCGTCATCGAGATGCGGCCCCGGTCCGAGGAGCGATCGGCGATTCGTGCCGTGGCGTGAGTCAGCCGGCGTACTCGGAGTGGCGCGGCGCGTCGGCGGCGCGGTCGGCCCACTCGGCGCGGCTGTCGTGGAAGATGTGCGCGTTCGGCGTGAGCGTCGACCCGTCGTCGAGCGAGCCGGCCGGGAGCACGATCATTCCGTTGTCGTCTTGCCGCGGCATCGGGCTCCCACACGTCTTGCAGAACCAGCGCTTCTTCCGCGTCCCCTCGAGCGCGAAGCGGGAGAGCAGCTCCTCGCCGCGCTCGAAGGTGAGCTCGCCTTCTCGGAAGAAGACGTTCGCCCCGTGCAGCGTCCCGGTCTCCTTCCGGCACCGCGTGCAGTGGCAGAGGAACATCGCCTTCGGGGCCTCGGCCACGATTCGATAGCGCACCGCGCCGCAGAGACATTCGCCGGTGTAGTTCGTCATGGCCGCAGGGTATCCCGCGCCACGACCCGATGCGCCCACGGATCGAGGTGGGCGTCACCGGACCCCCTCACTCGGGGAGTCGCTCGGGACGTCGTCCGGTTCCTGGACGTAGAGCTCGTTCATGAGCACCAACCCGAGCGCGGTGAGCGGCGCGGCCAGCGCGATGCCGAGCGGACCCGCGAGCACCCCGAGGAGGACCTGCGCGAGCACCAGGATCGCCGGCGGCAGCTTCACGGCTCGCCGTTGGATCATGGGCGTGATCACGGAGCCCTCGAGGAACTGCAAGCCGCCGTAGAGGAGCAGCACCCAGAGCGCGAGCGTCGGGCTCTGCATCAGCGCGAGGAGCGCGGGCGGCACCACGCTCAGCATCGGTCCGATGTTTGGGATGAAGGTCAGCAGCCCGGCGATCAGTCCCATCATCACCGGCAGGGGCACCCCCAGGATCGCCAGTCCGACCGCGGAGCCCACGCCGATGATCGTGGCCGACCCGAAGCTGCCGAGAATGAACCGACGCAATGTGGCGACCGCCTTCTCGGTGACCCTCGCCGCCTCGTCGCGCAGGCGCGGTGGAAAGAGGAGCAAGAGGCCGCGGCGGTAGGTGTCGGGTTCCAGCGATCCATAGATCCCGACGACCAGGATCACACCGAGGTCCACCACGAACGAGAAGCTCGACGAGATGATCCCCAGGCCGCGGAAATCGCGCCAGGTGAACGATGATGGGTCGGGGATCGCGCCGAGCAGCGGCCGGCCCCAGGACCGGTCTCGTAGCGTGTCGCGCAACTTGCCCACCGCCTCGGGCAGCTGCTCTGCCAACTGCCTTCCCTGCGCTTCGAGCAGCGGCGCCGCGTACCACGCGAAGAGAACGGCCAACCCGGCGTGCGCGAGCAGGACGAAGCCGACCAGCCAGCGCGTCCGTACCGGGATCCACTTGCCCAGGAAGCGCGCGATCCCACGAAAGTAGATGGCGAGGAGGAACCCCGCGAACGCCACGAGCACCACGTGGCCGCCGTAGAAGATGGCGAGGAACGCGAACACGAAGAGAGTCGCGATCCCCAGTCCGATCCCCACGCGCCGAATGAGCTCTTCCTGTCGTTCGACCATGCGGTGTCTCTAGGGAACTCCCCGCGACTTCGACAGTAGCGCTCTGTCTCGAAGCCCGGGGCGGAGGCAGCTCGCGACGATCGTGGCGTGATGTCACGCCAGATGACACCGACCGCGAGGTCGGTGCTGGAACCGTGCTTGCAGCCTCCTCGGGTATGACCAAGCACACCCTATTCGCCATCATTCTCGCCCTTCCCATCGGTGCTGCCTGCGACACACCCGAGGGAGCCTCTGTCGAGACTCAGGAGCGGGCCGAAGAGCGGGCCGAAGCCCACGCCGCGGAAGAGGGCTACGGGCCCATCGACCAGCAGATCCAGGGTGAGATCGCCGAGGAGCGCGCCGAGCTGGCCGAGGAGGTCGGCACCGAGGTCGAGGAGGAACCCGGACTGACCGCCGCGCAGCGCATCGACGCGGTCGAGGACGGCGAACGTGAGGAGTCCGGCTACTGACGGAAGCCAGGACCTCCACCCAGCCCCAAACGAAAGGAGACGACATGCCCGACGCATGGAGCGCCAAACGCGAGCGCCAGTACGAACACATCAAGCAGAGCCAGAAGCAGCGCGGCAAGTCCGAGGAGCGCGCCAAGGAGATTGCCGCGCGGACGGTGAACAAGGAGCGCCGTCAGGAAGGCGAGACCAAGAGCGGCAAGAAGCGAACGGAGGGCACCGGCAACCCGAACTCCTCCCTCGAGTCGCGGACCAAGGACGAGCTCTACAGCCGCGCCAAGCAGCTCGGCATCGACGGTCGCAGCTCGATGACCAAAGCGGAGCTCGTGGAGGCCATTCGCGCGGCCCAATAGCCGACGTCACTCGATCGCTCGGCCATCGCCTCAACAGGGGCCGCGGGATGCGACGACGATCTCGTCGTCGTCGCCGTCCCGCAGCAGCGCGATCGCCACGGCATCGTCCGGCCCGAACGCCACGCGAACCGCGCGAACGCCCCGCGCGTCGACCGGGACGGCCTCGATGAGCCACTCGTCTCGCGCTCCCGTGGCGTAGCGGAGCTCGTCCTGCACGACGGCCACGTGCAGCCGGTTCGCCTCACGCGCCATGTCGAGCGCGAGACTCTCGCCCGGGAGGAAGGGGTAGTAGGCGATTCCTCCGCGGTGCTCCTCCGCGACTTCGACGTGCCAGAGGTTGCAGGCGTGGCCGACGAAGGTGCGCTCCGCGACGGGAAGGACCACGTCGTAGCCACCCTCGTGCATCGCCAGCGTGATGCCTTCGAGCGCGCAGTCGTGGACTGGCGCGATGTCGGGTCGCCGCGCCAGCTCCAGCTCGCGGTCGTGCGTGTGGAGCTTCTCGATGACCTCCGCGACTTCGCCTCCCGGTCCCCGGATGATCTCGTCGATCCGCGTCGCGATCCCTCGCGTGCCGTCGGGGCCACCCTCGGTGGCGATGGCCATCGGCGCGAAGCTCGCCGTCGCCTCGAGCATCCACGCCGCGTCCGTGGGCTCGGCCCAGACCAGGTTGTTGACGTGGGACCGATAGGCGATGACGCCACGCGCCATCGACAGGTGAGGCGCGCGAAGATCCAGTCCCAGGGCCGTCACTTGCTCCGGCTCACCGAAAGGCTCTGGCCGAAACCAGACCATGTCCGCTCGACCCCCGGGGACCTTCCCGAAGTAGGCGAGACTCGGCCGGTCACCGACCACCTCGAGCGCGATCGTCCGGCCGCTCGGGTAGGCCGTCACCTGGTCCTGCAGGGTCGCCGTCTCCCAGGCCTCGCCGTCTCGCACTGCGTAGCGCAGCTCGCTCCTACCGGGATCGCGGCGGCTGAACGCGACGTGGATCCCGCCGCCGCCGCCGATACCGACCGCGACGTCCCCGAAGGTCGCCCCGGCGCTCACGGTCTCGACTCGCCAGCCCTCCGGATCGCAAGTGGGCACCCGCGCGTCCGGTGCATCCGGCGGCTCCGCGTCCGGCACGCCCACGTCGAGCGGTCGACCACCGTCTTCGCTCGGGACCTCATCGGCGAGCAGATGCCGCTGGTAGCAGCCGCTCAGCAGGAAGAGGACGAGCCCGAGTCGCACGGCCAACAGGGTGCGACGCCGCGCGAGCGACGACCATATCGACTCTCCATGGGTGCCATAGGCTCGCCCTATCTCGTCGATCGGAACACTCGCCCGGCGCCTCGTTCCGTGACGGCTCGGAAGCCCCTGCTTCGGGGCACTTGAACGCGTGGCCAATTCGCGGGAAAAGGCTCTCCCCGACCGAGGCCAGGCCGCCTCGGCGAGCTCTTTCCGAGGAAGCGATGACCGACAAGCCCACCATCATCTACACCAAGACCGACGAAGCCCCCGCGCTGGCGACCTACTCGCTGCTGCCCATCATCGAGGCGTTCACCAAGGACGCCGGGGTCGGGGTGGAGACCCGGGACATCTCGCTCGCCGGTCGCATCCTGGCGGTCTTCCCGGACTACCTGACGGATGAGCAGAAGACCCACGATGCGCTCAAGGAGCTCGGCGAGCTCGCGAAGACGCCCGCCGCCAACATCATCAAGCTCCCGAACATCAGCGCCTCGGTGCCCCAGCTCAAGGCCGCCATCGGCGAGCTGCAGGCGAAGGGTTACGCGATCCCGGACTTCCCGGAGGACCCGCAGACCGACGAGGAGAAGGCCATCGCCAAGCGCTACGCGTCGGTGAAGGGCAGCGCGGTCAACCCGGTGCTCCGCGAGGGCAACTCGGACCGCCGCGCCCCGAAGGCCGTCAAGGAGTACGCGAAGGCGAACCCGCACCGCATGGGCAAGTGGTCGAGCGACTCCAAGACCCACGTCGCCACCATGGCCGAGGGTGACTTCCGCCACACCGAGCAGTCGGTGACCGTGCCGGCCGCGACCACCGTGACCATCGAGCACGAGGCGACCGACGGCACCAAGACCGCGCTCAAGAAGGTCGACCTCCTCGAGGGCGAGATCATCGACACCGCCGTCATGCGGAAGGGTGCCCTGGTGGCCTTCCTCGAGAAGCAGATCGCCGACGCCAAGGCGCAGGGCATCCTCTTCTCGCTCCACATGAAGGCGACGATGATGAAGGTCAGCGACCCGATCATCTTCGGCCACGCGGTGCGCGTGTTCTTCGCGGACGTCTTCGCCGAGTACGGCGACGCGATCGAGGCCGCCGGTGGCGACCCGAACAACGGCTTCGGCGACGTGCTCGCCGCGGTCGAGTCGATGGAGGAGCCGACCAAGGCCGCCGTGAAGAAGGCCATCGCCGCCGCCTACGAGACCGGTCCGGCGCTCGCCATGGTCGACAGCGACCGCGGCATCACGAACCTGCACGTCCCGAGCGACGTCATCATCGACGCCTCGATGCCCGCGATGATCCGCACCAGCGGTCAGATGTGGAACACCGAGGGCAAGACCCAGGACTGCAAGGCCACCATCCCGGACAGCAGCTACGCCGCCGTCTACCAGACCGTCATCGACGACTGCATCGCCAACGGCGCCTACGACCCGACCACCATGGGCAGCGTCTCGAACGTCGGCCTCATGGCGCAGAAGGCCGAGGAGTACGGCTCACACGACAAGACCTTCGAGATCCCCACGGGCGGCGTGGTGCGCGTCGTCGACGGCAGCGGCAAGGAGCTCACCAAGCACGAGGTCGCGGCCGGTGACATCTGGCGCATGTGTCAGGTGAAGGACGCCCCGGTCCGTGACTGGGTCAAGCTCGCCGTCACCCGCGCGCGTGCCACCGGCGCCCCCGCCGTGTTCTGGCTCGACGCCGACCGCCCGCACGACTCGGAGCTGATCAAGAAGGTCGAGGTCTACTTGAAGGACCACGACACCAGCGGCCTCGAGCTCCCGATCATGAGCCCGGCGAAGGCGACCAAGCTCTCCGTCGAGCGCATCCGCGAGGGCAAGGACACCGTGTCGGTCACCGGCAACGTCCTCCGCGACTACAACACCGACCTCTTCCCGATCCTCGAGGTCGGCACCAGCGCGAAGATGCTCTCCATCGTTCCGCTGATGAACGGCGGCGGCCTCTTCGAGACCGGCGCCGGCGGCTCCGCGCCGAAGCACGTGCAGCAGTTCGAGAAGGAGAACCACCTCCGCTGGGACTCGCTCGGTGAGTTCCTCGCCCTGGCGGTCTCGCTCGACCACCTCGCCGAGAAGAACGACTACAAGCAGGCGAAGATCCTCGGCGCGACCCTCGACGACGCGACCACCAAGTACCTGCTCACCAACAAATCGCCCTCGCGGAAGGTCAACGAGCTCGACAACCGCGGCAGCCACTTCTACCTCGCCCTCTACTGGGCCGAGGCCCTCGCCAGCTGCGGCGACGACGCCCTCGAGAAGCGCTTCGCCCCCATCGCCAAGGCCCTCGCCGACAACGAAGACGCGATCGTCAGCGAGCTCAACGGCGCCCAGGGCGCGGCCATGGACATCGGCGGCTACTACTTCCCCGACGAAGACAAGGCCGCCGCCGCCATGCGCCCGAGCAAGACGCTCAACGCCATCATCGACGGCATCTGAGAACGAGAGAGCGCGCCGGGCTCACCCGACGTCGCTCCTCTCGGCTGGAGCGCGTGACGCCACACCTCGCCCCATCCTCGGTACAGCGACTGCTCGCCGAGATCGGTGTGCACCCGGACGTGCCGGTCCGGGTGCGCTCGGTCGAGGTCCGCGAGCCGACTGTGCATATCGAGCTCCAGCTCGCGTACTCCAAGACTCGCCCCGTGTGCTGCCCAGAGCCGGCCTGCTATCAGCGATGCCTCACCCCGAGGGGCCTCGAGCGTTTGGCCCAGGAGCTTCGGGAGGCGCTGGGGTGGTTGGTGCCTCCATCGCTCGAGCTGGTCGTTCACCCGGAGTTCGAGCCAGGGTATGCGTTCTCGGAGCCGATCTTCACTCCGTCCACCACGCCCATGCGGTTCACCCATCCAGAGTGACTGGAGCGGTCGGACCCACCACACCTCGGTTCACGGAAGGCTGGAGAAGAACTCCCAGATCGCCGCTCGCGCCCAGGTCGGCCAGGTGTGCCCACCGTCGTGCTCGCAGAAGTGCACGGGGTAGCCCTCGTCGCAGCCGACGTGGGACGAGCAGAAGGTCGGCGTCGCTGGGCTCACTTCCGCTGCGCACCCGTTCCGGGAGCTCCAGCGTCGCCGGGCGGTGGTGCCCGCCGCGAAGGGGACCACCTCGTCTGCGTTGCCGTGCGCCACCCAGGCCGCGGCCTGTCCACGACACTCGGCACTCGGGGCCGCTGCCGCGACCGGCGCGACTGCACGGACCACGTCGCCGCGCGCGCACCCGAGCAGGTTGGAGAAGTAGCCGCCGTAGGAGAACCCGGACGCGAAGACGCGCGCCCGGTCGATGCAGAAGCGCTCCTCCATCGATTGAAGGAGGGCGTCGAAGAATTCGGTGTCGACGGTACCGTCGTCGAGCAACCAGCCGCTCGACCCGGCGAGCACCGGCCCGCCTTGCGGGTAGACCACGACGGCCTCACCACCCGCTTCGGCTTCGAACTCCAAGCGCGACATGTTGCGCGCGCTGTCGCCCGCGCCGTGGAAGACGAAGATCAGCGCGTGTCCGACCTCCGGGTCGTAGCCTTCGGGCACCGCCAGCAGGTAGGTGCGCTCCATTCCGCCGGCTTCGATGCTCTCTTCCTCGAGCCCTGCCGTCGCGGCGCTACCGCAGCCGGTCGACAGACCCGTGGGTCCCTCGAAGGGTGGCGGTCGCGGTCCCGCATCGTCCTCGGTCGAGCCCGCATCCTCCGGACGATCGCCCGCGTCGAGCCCCGGATCGGGCAGGTCGTCGTCTCCGCAGCCGAGACAGAGCACCGAGATCAACGCTGTGAGGCCGAGGCGAAGCATGCATCGCCATGACATGGCCGGCGCTCGACTGTCCAGCTTTTCAAGGCGGTGCCCGTGGGAGGCTCCGGCCGACTTGGACTGGAGGCGACCACAATGAGTCGGTCTAGTCATTGCTGGGAATCGACACACTGGATCCGTCAGCCGCCCTCACTCTCATGACCAGCGACTCGGAGATCTTCAAGGTGCATCGAGCCGCCGCATTATTCCCGGAATAGATGTCGCAAAACAGCGTCCAAGGCGGCTGCCACGGCCCTTTCTCCGAGAACTCCCAACGAGCAAGGTCCTCTACCTGCCCTGGGTGCAGAAACGTCCCGACCACTGAGCGGATCATTTTACGCTGGTCCGAGGCGGAACGCGCCCTCTCCCAAATCGAACCTCCGTCGGTCGCGGGTATCAAGCTTCCGCACAGGCCTGAGCCGGAAGAGGATTCGCCATCGAACACAACGGCCGGCTGTTGAGCCGACGCGCCACCACTGTTGCGAAGCCGTAGGAGGAAGAGCAGGCGGGGCGAACTGTCCTCGATCAGTCGCCCCAATCCTTCAAGTCGAAACTCGGGCAACAACCGGCGCCCGAACATATCGGCGAGCTCCCCATGCCGCATCGCCTCCGAAGATTCGCCCCTTCGTTGCGGGTACCAAAGGCCCCCCTTCTTGTCGGGGTTGTGGAAAGCGTGCGGGGCCTCGAAGCTTCTAGGCGAGTGGATTACGAGATAGCCGTTCGGTGACCCCAACGACTTCACTTCGATTCGCGATGGGTACGGTTGTACCGCCGTCACGATCGCCCGTTGTACTTCCTCCTCCAGCTGGAGTCCCACAGCGAATGGCTCAAGCGCACGCGTGGAGTCGTTGACGCCCACAACCACTACACCACCTTCTGCATTGGCGAAGGCACACACAGCCTTGGCAATCGAGCGACGCCACCTCTTCTCGTCCCCATGTTTCGATCTCTTGTAGTCTAGGAACTGACTCTCACTCTCCGAAGCAGCGAGGCGTTGAATGTCACTGGGCGTTTGGAGGGTTCGAAAGATCCGTTCTGAGTTGGACATCGCAGGCGTTGAGGCTAGCACTCTCTGCGATCGCTTCGTCTGATGGATGGGCAGCACCAGCGAAGAGCGACCTTCCCCGATCGGCCACCATGTCCGACAGCTGCTAGGATCCAGGACGTGGCCGACCTGAGCGTCGAAATTCTGCGCGAGATCCGGGATGAGATCCGGCGTACGAACGAGCGGCTGGATGCGACCAATGCTCGCCTGGATGCGACCAACGAGCGCCTCGGCACCCAGACCGACCGACTCGACTCTCGGCTCGATGGCCTTCAGCAACGCCAGTCCGAGATGGAGAGTCGATTGGCCACCGAGCTGGTCGCGGTCGCTGGCGCGGTTCACGAGCTGAAGGACGCCGTCCTCGCCGATCGGAAGCTCCGGGAGCAGGTGGCCGATCACGAAGCGCGGCTGCGGGCGCTCGAGACCGCCGGCTGAGCTCGGCGAGCTGGAGAGCCGGCGCCGCTAGCGGCCGGTGAGGCTCGTGAGGCCGGTGCGTGCGTAGCCGGTGACGATCTCGGCGACGATCCGCTTGAAGTACTCGGCCTGCTCGGCGCTCAGGCTGTCACTGTCGGCGAGTCGGTTCGGTAGGTACGCGGCGGGATCGCGACCGTAGATGCAGGCGTAGTGGAGCAGCGCCAGCGCGTAGTTGCCGTTGGCGTTCGGGTGGATGTCGTCCTCGAAGATCTCTCGGATGGAGCCGAAGGGCGCGGTGCCCGCTTCGATGTCGTCGAAGACCCGCATCATCAGGCGATGACCGGGGATCAGGTAGAGCGGCGCCTGCCCCGCGGGCCGGTTGTCGTTGACGAAGTCCTGCATCGCTTCCCACCGGGGCTCGTCGCGGTTCAGTCGCTCCCGGAAGGGGAGGCCGTCTTCCGGGTGTGGTTCGCTGGGGTCCGCTTGGAGCTGGGTCCAGCTGGTGAAGAGCAGGGTCGGCGCGCCGCGCCCGCCGTTGCCGTTCGCCCACGCGTCGTCCGCGGCTCGCTTGAGCCAGTCGACCTGTTCGGACTGGCGCGTCGCGGCGTCCGCGTAGAGCGGAACGGCGGTCGTGATGACGAGGCCCTGGTAGCGGTCCATGTGCTCGGGCCACTGCGCCGACTGGTCGTTGGAGGGCTCGGGGTTGTTCCAGCGCCAGTGAATGAAGGAGCCCGGAATGGTCGCCTTCTTCAGCTGCGAGAAGTCGCCGGCGGGATCCAGCATGACCGCCTCGGTGAGTCGCCCCGGCCAGGGATGCGACATGACCGCATCGGTGAGCGAATGGCCCGACAGCACGATGGTCGTGCCCATGGGCCAAGCGGCTCGCGTCGGCCCCGGCGTCGGCCCCGGGCCCGGCCCCGGCTCGGTCCCGATGTCCGTGTCCACCGTGGCGTCGCCCGTGGTGTCGTCGGTATCCCCGCCGGAGCGGAGCGAGCCGGAGTCGCAGCCGATGAGGAGCGCGAGGAGCACGACGAGGAGAGGGCCGGTACGCATGCCGCGAAACCTGGCGCGCTCATCAATGAAGCGCAAGTCGTGAGAAAGCGGTCAGCTCCGAGGCTCTGCGACCACCAGGCGTAGGCCGGCGTCGTAGTGGGAGAGCTCGCGGAGATGCCCGTGACGCTCGTCCCAAGTGCCGTCCTCGAGATCGCGGCGCACCGCGTCAACCACACGATCCACCACGCTCGCGGGCATGCGCGCGAACCCCGAGGTCGCGGCCCGCGCGGCCGGGTCGAGGACCCATTCGGGGTGAGCCCAGAACGCCAGCAGCGATCGGTCCGTCGTGTCTCGCGCGACGGGAACCGGCTCGACTCTCGTTCGCCCGAGCCACTCCGAGAGCGTCTCGAGCGATGGGAAGATCGCATCGTCCAATGCCGCGACCTCGGGGAAGTAGTCCTTCATCAGCCAGAGCTCGCGGGACACGGTCGGGTCGATGGTCAGGACCACGACCGGGCCGCGGGTGACCCGCCGGAGCTCGCGCAGCCCGCGCTCTCGTTCCTGATCCCAGTGGTGAATGGTGAGCACCGCCATCGACGCGTCCACGGACGCGTCGCGGAGCGGGAGCGGTCCCGCGCCGATCCGAAGCGCAGGGACTCGGCTCGGGGGTCGCTGCGCGGCCATCACGTCGCTCGGCTCGAACGCGAGCACGTGCCGATCGGACGGTTCGTAGGCGCCGGTGCCCGCGCCGATGTTGAGCACGGTGCGCGCATCGCCGAGCACTTCTTCGATCAGCCGTCGAATCGCCGGGTCTTCCCGCCGCTGGTCGGCGTAGCCATGGCCGATCGAGTCGTATCGGGCGCTCTTCATGGCGCCCTCGACGGTTCGTGAGTCATGAGTCGATCGAGTGCGTGGTCTGACACGAGGCTCCTTCTCTCTCGGAGAGAACGGACCACCACCGGTCTCTCTTCCGCCGCGGTGTCGTGCGACCGTGGCCGCCGAGTCGCGCTACGGCTTCGTCAGCCGCACGAACGCGGCGGCGGTCCGCGGTGCCACGATCGTCTGTCGCGCGTCCACCTCCACGGTGACCTCCATCTGCGTCGTCCAAGGTCCGTCTTCGCTCTCGCCGGTCTGCACCGCCCAGGTCTCGCCGGGGCGGATGGCGTTCGTCTCGATCGTGATGTCGTCGGCACCGATCGTGACGGTCTGCTCCCCGTAGGGTCGAGCCAGCGGCTCTCCGACGAAGAGGCCTTCGCCAGGCCATTGGACGGCGCCCCAGTAGGCCTCGACGAGCGTGGCGCCGTGGAAGTAGCGGTCGATCACCGTGGCGACGTTCGGGAACTTCTGGGTGAAGTTGCAGGGCTCGACGACGGTGCCGTAGGAGCCGGTGGAGCCGGCGTCGAGCCACTCCATGATCGACATCTGGCCGCTGGTCGGGACCCGGCCGCCGAAGCTGGTGAGGTGGTCGGTGATCGCGCCGGGCAGGTAGGTGTTGCTGCCGATGCCGTCCACCCGGGCGAGGCCGGTGAAGTAGAAGAGGATGTCCTCGGTGTCCTCGACGAGATTCGAGCCCGAGCCGTCGCCGTTGTCGACGTAGATGAGGTTCAGGCCGCCCTCGTGCTCCCACGCGCTGACGATGGCGGGGAAGGTCGGAGCGCGAACGGTGCGCGCGCCGTCGGTCGTGTTGACCAGGTAGCCGTCGCCACCGGGGAAGGTGTCGTCCGCCGCGACGCCGCGTGCGATGAGCGCCTCGGCGCCCTCTTCGCTAGTCGCCGCGATCATCATGGTCGGTCGCACGCCGTGGTCTTCGAAAGGATGTGTCGAGAGCGAGCGGTAGGTTTCGACCGCCGCGGTGCCGGCGCAGCCACCCACGGTGTTGCAGTACATCTCGTCGAAGCCGAGCGCGAAGGCGCTGGTGATCGACATGCAGTCCACGCGGTAGGGCTGGGTCCAGGTCAGCGCGAGCGCTTGGATGCCTTCGGGCAGCGCGTCGTTCATGGCGCCTTCCGCGGTGGCGAAGGCATCGCGGCTCAGCACGGCTTCGCCCACCGGCAGGGTGAGGTGCACGACGTTGGCCTCGGGAATGCCGCGCGCAGCGACATAGGCCTCGGCGATGGCGACGCTGAGCGGATCGTCGTCGTTGACCAGCACGCCGAGCTCGTCGGCCTCGATGCCGAGCCGCGGGAGGATCACGGTGGGCTCCGGCGGACCCGCGTCGATGGGGACGAAGCCATCGACCTCGTCGCTCGCGTCGACGACCGAGGCGTCCATGGCGTCGCCGCCATCGTCGTCTCCGTCGTCACCGCACCCGAACCAAAGGACCGCTCCGAGCAGGAGCACCCACCACCGCTGACCACCCATGGCCGGGAGGATAGCCCTCCTACCCGCCGCTCGCTTCGACCGCGTCGCGGATGTCAGGCCTGGCCGAGCCAGCGCTCGAGCTTCAGGTGTGGCGAGCCCTGCTCCCGAGCCTGGCGGGCTTGCCGCGCGAGCGCGTCGCGGCGCAGCTGATTCACGTGGGCCCGTCCGCCGAGCGCGTCCCAGAGCGCGTCGACTTCGGAGGCCCCGAGCTCCCGCCACGCGCCTTCGCCCAGATCGCCGAGTGCGATGGGGCCGATCGACGCGCGATGCAGGTGCTCGAGCCGAAGGCGCGCGCCGCGGCACATCCGGCGGATCTGCCGATTCTTGCCTTCGTGGAGCGTGAGCCAGAGCTCGGTCTCGCCGCGGTCGGGGGCCCCGTCTTCGACGACGCGCCCGGCTCGCCGCGTTCCGATACGCACGTCGTCTGCACGGAGCGAACCCAGCGCGGTGGGCACGCCGTCGACGAGCTGCCGCAGTCGAGGATCGTCCTCGGCGAGCCACTCGCTCAGGGTCAGCCGGTAGATCTTCGCCACGTGGTGCATCGGGCGCAGCACCGCGTTGAGCAGGTCGCCGTCGGTCGTGAAGAGGAGCGCACCGGTGGTCTCGCGGTCGAGTCGACCCACGGGCGCGCAGCCCTCTGGCATCCCCTCGAGCGGCTCCGAGAGATCGGTGCGCCCGTGGGTGTCGGCCAGGCTGGCGGTCATGCCGGCGGGTTTGTGGAAGAGCACGGTGCGCTGATGCTCGCGGAGCTCGAGCGAGCGCCCGTCGAGCCGCACGTCCTCGTCGCCGAAGACCAGCGCATCGAGGGCCGCAGGTTCGCCATCGACGCGCACCCGACCCTCTTCGATCGCCTCGCGTAGCTCTTGCCGCGAGAGCGCGGTCGAGTCCCGCACGAGCTTCTCGAGTCGCCGCGGGAGCTGATCGGCGAACGCCATCGCCAGACCATAGCGGCCGAAAGAGACCCCACCCCAAACTTCCACTTGACGATGTTGAAAATCAATTTCAATTAACGTCCCCATGACGTCACGGAGGCAAACGGGGCCGGTGGAGCTGCAGCCCAACGGGGATTGCCGCTGCTCCTGCCATCGATTGCTCGCCCGCGTCGTGCCCGAAGGGCTCGAGCTCTCCTGCCCCCGCTGCAAGAGCCGCTCGATCCTGTCTCGGGACCTTCTTCGGTCCGCGCTCCAGGGAGAGCCTGACACCATCGGCACATCCTGACCTTCAGATGTGCCGTTGGCGTCTGGCTCTGTGGCTGGGCGGCGAGTGCGGCCGCCCAGCCACCCGAAGGGGATTTGGACCTCGACGAGTGGGAGGAGCTCCTCGACGAGGCATCCACCCTCGACGAGGTCGTCGTCGACTACGAGCTCGCCGAAGAGCCCGAGCCGGGCACGGAGAGAATCGAGGAGGAGGAGCTCCGGCGCTCCGGCGCCGAGACCCTGGCGGAGCTGCTCGAAGAGAGGGCGGCCATGCAGGTCTTCTCGGCCGTGCGAGGCTCGGGCCTTCGATTGCGCGGCCTCGAGCCCGAGCACGTGCTCTTCCTCGTCGATGGGATGCGGCTCATCGGGCGCCTGGACGGCACGCTCGACCTCAGCCGGTTCCAGCTCGAGGACTACTCGTCGGTCGACATCATTCGAGGATCCTCGTCGGCGCTCTACGGCAGCGACGCGATCGGCGGTGTCGTGAACCTGATCCCGCGAGACCCGCGGAAGGGCTGGACCACGAGCGCCCGTGGCACCTACGGCTACCAGGACCGGCACCGCTCGAACCCTCGGGAGCGTTTCGAGGGTGGGCCGCGCATCGACGACGACGGCACCCAGCTGCCCCGCGACGGCTATGGCGGGACCTACGACTTCATCGGGCGTCTGGGGTACGGCGGCGACCGCGGCGGCTTCGAGGTGCACGGCGGCGTGCACCAGCTCGACGCGTACGACCTGGATCCCCGCAACGTCGCGACCGACTCCCCCGAGTCGCTCACCTGGGACATCGGCGGCAGCGGCGCGATCGTGCTGCCGCGCGACGGGCGGCTCCGACTCCGTGCCACGTACCTGCACCGCGATGACGAAGCGCTCGAGGAGCGGGGCCGCACGGTGGTGCGCCGGCTGAATCGCACCGAGCAGAGCCAGGTCATCGCGGTCTTCACGCAGCCGATCGGCAACGGCCGACTGAGCATTCGCGCTGCCGCGGGCTCCTTTCGCGATCAGTTCGTGCGCCGGGTTCGCGGCGGCGGTCAGATGGGCGACGCGACCGACACGCGGCAGGCGATCGGTCAGCTCCGGTTGCGCTATGTGCACGCGTTCTCTGCGCGGCACGTGACCACCATCGGCTACGACAGCGCGCTGGAGCGGATGAGCTCACCGCGCTTGAGCACCGACGGCAAGCGCGCGCGACTCGCGCCCTACCTGCAGCACGAGTGGCTCCCCACCGACTCGGTCGCCATCACCCCGGGTCTTCGCTTCGACGCCGACAGCGCCTTCGGCTCGGCGCTCTCGCCGAAGCTGGCCATCCGGATCGACGCGCACGAGCGAGTGCGCTTCCGCCTGAGCGGCGGCCGCGGGTTCCGGGCGCCCGGTTTTCGCGAGCTCCTCCTGCAGTTCACCCAGAACGCGAGCCTCGGCTACATCGTCAGCGGCAACCCGGATCTGCGCGCCGAGCACAGCTGGGGGCTGGACGGCACCGGTGAGGTCGACCTCGTTCGCACCGACGACCGCCGGCTGACCTTGGTGGCGACGGCGCACTGGACGCGGGTGCGCGACCTGATCACCACGGACCTGATCGACACGAACGACGGGATCAGCAGCTACGGCTACGTGAACGTCGGCGATGCGCGCACCGCCGGGCTGGAGAGCGAGCTGCGGCTGGCGATCCAGGAGCCGGGTTGGCGGGTCGATCTGGACTTCGGCTACACCCGGCTCCACTCGCGGGATCTCCAGACGGACGACGAGCTGCCCGGTCGGTCCCGCGACCAAGCGAGCCTGCGCGCGACCTTCGATCATCGCGAGAGCGGCGTCGGCGTGCGGCTCCGGACGCTCCTCGCGGGCGCGCGAAGCTTCAGCGGCGACGACGGACGCGTTCGAAGCGAGCCGTACCTGACCGTCGACGTGCGACTCGAGAAGTCGCTCGGCGAGCGCCTGGGCGTCTTCGCCGGCGTCGACAACCTCCTCAACAACGGCGGGATCTACCTGACCACCCGCCCGCGAACCTACTGGGTGGGCCTCTCGGCTCACCGGCCTGCGCGCGGAGGCGCGCCAGAGAACTAGATCGCCCACGCGCGACCGAAACGAGTCATTGGAGCCCTTGCGACACATCATTTCCTGCATCCTTCTGTTGAGTCTCGGCGCGTGCGCCGACGACCTCGGCGACGACCCGACGCCCGACGGCGGACCGGTCGTCACGCCGGACATGACGACCCCGCTCCCCGACGGGCACGTCACCCACACCGACCTCGGCGAGGGCGTCACCGAGACGCTCGTCGACGCTGGCGACGTGGAGAGCTGGGTCGCGATCGACCTGGACGCCGCCGGCGCCGAGCTCGACGTCGACATCGAGAGCGACACCGACTGGGACCTCGCGATCCAGCGCTACCACTTCCGCACCAACGGTGGCGCTGGCGGGCCCGCCGACGTGCGCGTGGCGGTGCTCGATGGAGTCACGCTCGCGGAGGTCACGCAGGCCCCGAGCGAGGGCTGGGCGCAGGACCGAGAGCCGACCGAGACGGAGATCCCGGACGACGTGCCGATGGGCGAGGAGCCCCCGCCCACGACCGTGATCAGCGGCGGTGAGGACCCCTGGTACGACTACGATCCGTCGACTCACCAGCTCTCGCCGAAGGAGCGCGTGTACGTCGTCGAGAGCACCGACGGCGACTACTTCGCGCTCGCGGTCGTCGACTACTACTCCCCCGAGACCGCCGACGCCGGCTGGCCCGCCTTCCAGTGGAAGCAGGTCGATCCGCCCGACGGGATCACCGAGCCCGGTCAGGCCGTGGACGCCTCCGCGAGCGACGCCTGGGTCTACCTGCAGCTCGACGGGACCGAGGTCACCGTCGCCGATCCGGAGAGCTCGAGCGATTGGGACCTCGCGTTCCAGCGCACGGCGATCCGAACCAACAGCGGCCCGAGCGGCCCCGGCGTGGGCGGCGCGTTGCTCAGCGAGCAGGCGTGGGACGCGCTCGAGAGCACCGACTCCGTCGGCTTCGCGCGGGACGAGCTCGTTCCGCTGCCCGGCCCGCCCGGCTCCGGCGAGGCGCCCGGCAACCCGGTGCTCGGGTCCTGGTACGACTACGATGGCGCGACCCACGCGGTGAGCGCGCGACCGGACGACACCTACGTCATCCGTGGCGCGGCCGGCGACTACGCGAAGCTCCGCATCCTCGCGTGGGACGACGGCGTCTACCGCCTCGAGCTCGCGCCGGTCGAGCTCGCGGTGGAGACCCACGAGACGACCATCGACGCCAGCGCGTCGGACGCCTGGGTCTACCTCTCGCTCGATCTCGGTGAGGTCGTGACCGTGGAGGACGCGGCGACCGAGATCAGCTGGGACCTCGCGCTCCAGCGCACGAACCTGGCGACCAGCTCGGGCACCAGCGGCGCCGGCATGGGCGGCGGCGCCGACGCGGAGGTCGCGACCCTCGCGGAGGTGACCGCCGTGCCCGACACGTTCGCGGTCGACGAGATGATCCCGCTGCCCGGTCCGCCCGGCTCCGGCGAGATCTCCGCCAACCCGGCGCTCTCCGATTGGTACGACTACGACGTCGTCACCCACACGCTCTCGCCGAAGGACACGGTCTACGTCGTCCGCACCGCCCACGGCGACTACGTGAAGGTGAAGATCGGCGCGTACGAAGACGGAGTCTTCGACGTGACCTGGGCCCACGCCGGCGCCGGCCGCGACGCCTTCGAGGTGGAGTGATGATGCGCCTGCACACCTCCGCCGCCGTGGCGTCGCTGCTCTTCGGCTGCGCCTCCGCTCCCACCGCGACTCCCGCTCGCCCCGAGCCCGTTCGGGCCCGGGCGGCGGAGCGAACCGAGGAGCGCACCGACGACCGACGTGAGCCGGCCGCCGAGAGCATCACCGTGACCGGCCTCGCGCCGGTGCTGCCCCGCGGGACCACCAGCTTCGGCATGGCGGTCACGGATGACGGCACCCTCTACGTGCTCGGCGGGTTCCGCGGCGAGCCGCACAACTACCTCGCCGAGGGTCAGTCCCCCGATCTGCACCGGCTTCGGCCGGGCGCGGATCACTGGGAGGCTGCGCCCGGTCTCGAGGCCGGCATCCAGTCGGTCGCCCTCGTCCCCTTCGAGGGTGCGCTCCATCGCGTGGGCGGCATGCGCGTCGGGGAGCCGAACCAGCTCCACTCGGTCGCCGAGCACGCCCGCTTCGATCCCGAGAGCGGCGAATGGACGGCCATCGCCCCGCTGCCCGAAGCGCGCTCGTCGCACGAGGCGCTCGCCCTCGGTGACTCGATCGTCGTGGTCGGCGGGTGGGCGCTCGATGGCGACCGCAGCGAAGGTCGCTTCGCCGAGACGATGCTCCGCTACCGCGAAGGGCGATGGGAAGCCTCCGAGTCACCAGTGCGTCGGCGGGCCGTCGGCGCGGCGGCTTCGGACGACACGCTCGTCGTCGCCGGAGGGCTGACGCCCTCGGGGGACATCTCGCAGCGGGTCGACGTCTACGACGCCGACTCCGGCGAGTGGAGCCGCGCCCCCGATCTCCCGGGTGAACGCACCGGCTTCGGCGTGGCGCTCGCCTTCACCGGCGACGCATTCGTCGCGAGCGGGATGGACGGCACGCTCTGGCGCTGGGCTCCGGGCGACGCGGCTTGGACGCGCGCCGGCGAGCTGCGCTTCCCGCGCTTCTTCCACCGGATGGCCAAGGTCGGCGAGGAGCTGTTCGTGGTCGGCGGCATCGGCGGCATGCACACCACGGGTCGCACTCGCGTGGTCGAGCGGCTCGCGGCGGACGGTTCCCGTCCGGCGATCGCGACCGCCGAGGTGCCCTGGCCGGGCCGGGCGAAGAACCGCCAGGGGATGTTCGTGGTGGGCGACCACCTCTACTTCTTCGGCGGCAACGACAGCCTGGAGCAGCACGACTTCGACGCCGAGCGCTTCCAGACCGAGGGCTGGCGCATTCACCTGCCGTCGCTCGCGATCGAGCCGCGCGCCGCCTATCCCTTCCCGCGCCAGACGATGGCCGTGCGGGTCGTCGAGCAGGACGGAGAGGCGAGCGTGCTCGTCGCCGGCGGCTTCGGCCACGAGCCGGTGCCCGAGGGCGCCGAGTCGGTCGCGCGCACCCAGCGCGAGCTCTACCGCTACGACGTCGCGGCCGACCGCTTCGTACCCGGACCGGACCTCCCGGTGTCACGCACGCAGATGGACATGGTGCAGGCGCCGGACGGATCCATCCTGGTGCTCGGTGGTCTCGACTACGACCCGGCGCGCGAGCAGGGCGACCACTTCCGACACCTGGTGGAGATCGCCCACCTCGCACCCGACGCGGCGGCCTTCACCGCGCTCGACACGCCGTTGCCCGAGCCGCGTCGCGCGTTCGCGGCGGGCACCCTGGGTGGCACCCACTATCTGGTCGGCGGCATGAAGGACGGGTTCCAGCTCGTCGACTCGTGCACCCGCTTCGATCTGAGCGAGCGGACCTTCGCGCCCTTCACCTGCCCCGAGCGACCGCGCCTGAGCGGTGAGATCGTGGCGGTCGGTGCGCATCTGGCGCTCGTCGGTGGCACCGCGCGCGAAGCGGGCGACGCTGCTGGTGACGCAGGGCTCACCGAGGTCCGGCACATCGAGCGCTACGACCCCGAGTCCGACCAGTGGGAGACGCTCGCCCCCGAGCTGCCCTTCTCACCGCGCCACGCGCGCGCCTTCGCCTACCGCGGCGGCGTGCTCCTGGTGTCCACCCACAACGAAGACGGGGCGCTGCGCCTCGCCTTCATCGATGTCGCGGAGCCCCGCCGGTAATCCATCACCAACCAACCCCATCGGCGGGGAACTGCGCGCCGAATCGGACCCGGGTCTCGTCCCGATCCTCTTCTTCATTGCGGGGGCGGGGCTCGGGTCCGACTTCGGTCTTTTCACGCCGGCTTCGTTCCGGCTGCGGGGCCCTCGTTCTCGCACGAAGGCACCGTGGGCACGGAGGTCCGCGAACGGGATCGAGTCAGAGCGCCGGCGCGAAGGCCGGATCCAAGACGCAGGGTGGTGCGTGGGTCGCGCAGCTGCGGCCAGAGTGCCAGACGCCGGTCGAGCAGCAGTTGTCGCCGCCGCCCGGGCGGGCGCCGCAGCCGCTGCCGCCGCAGGAGCCGCAGCTCGCGGTGCAGCAGGCACTGCCGGAAGCGACTCCGGTGCTGCATGTCGGGTCGCCCGCTGCCGGCGTCGCGTCACCGATCGGTCCCTCGCCGGCCCAGCCGCGGAGACGGCTCCAGATGCGGCCGTCGAGCTGTTCCGGTGTCGTCACGGCGCGAACGGCGCCTGCACCGAGGCGGTCGCGGAGCTGGATCAGGTAGAGGCTCCGAGGCTCCACCGGTCGGTCGTGGGACTCGTAGAAGCCGAGCGGCTCCGCGGTGGTCCACTGGCCGGGCTGCTGCTCGCCCATCGTGCCGACCACCCAGTTCATGGCGCCCGTGGGCGCGAACGAGCGGAGGCCTTCGGCGGCGGAGTTCCAGAAGAGGACCTGCGCGCCGGACCAGCCGTGGCCGGTGCCCGAGTCCTCTCGGTTCTCCACGTGCAGCTCGTAGCTGAGCACGTTGTCCATGAGGATGCCGGTCGCCCAGCGGTGGTGCGGGCCGTCGTCGTTGGTGCTCGCGGTGGAGTAGCAGTCGAGCCAGACGTTGGGCCCCGGCGTCTGCGAGCCGGTGGCGAAGTCGTGGCGCGCCTCTTCGCTGTAGAGGCGCTGGAAGAGGATGCCCATCGCGTCGTCTGCGTAGAACGAGTAGCGGCGCCCGCCGGTCACGATCGAGATCGGTTCGAGCATCGCGCAGTCCTGAATGGTCACGAACGTGGTGCCGCGCTCGGCGCTGACCGCAGAGAATCCGAAGTGCTCGGCGGTGACGTCGCGAACCCAGCCGTTGGTCACCCGTTGCAGCCGGACCGCCTTCCAGCCGTGGGCCTCGTCCTCGGCGCCGCTGTACTCGGAGACCAGGCGAAGACCTTCGACGCCGACCTCCTCGATCCGGTTCGGCGCCTCGGCGCGGAAGACCTCACCACCGCCGTAGGTCGCGTCGATGGTGTCCACGATGGGCACGTCGATGGTGAGCTCGTCGCCGTCGACCGCGACGACGCGGCGTTCGTGCACCACGCGATAGCCTCCGGCGGTCCAGCCGAAGGGGCGCATGCCGACCGCGTCGATCCAGGCGTCGTTCGGGGTGCGGGCGACGCCCACGAGGTCACCGGCCGAGAAGCCGGACCCGTCGGCGACCGTCAGCGCGGTCGAGCCGACGGGCACGACGTCGCTGGTGATCGCCTGCGTGGTCCCGTCGATGGCTTGCAGCCCGCCGGAGCCGGCGATGCTGATCAGATCGTGTTGCTCGCGGCGGGTCGCGACGATGACGGTGCCGTCGGTTCCCTGTCCGGCGCCGCGGAGGACCACGCCGCTGGTGGTGATCTCGATCGTGCCATCCACCTGGTACGTCCCGGAGCTCAGCTCGACGGCGCCACGGAAGCCAGCGGCGTCCGGAGTGCGCGCCGAGACCTCGTCGATGGCGGCCTGGATCCGCGCGCGGTCGTCGCCGTCAGCCGGGTCGACGGTGGTCACGGTCGCGACGTCCGGGAGCGCGACGCCGCCCATGCGGTAGCCAGCGAACGAGAAGTCGGGCAGCCGGTGGATGGCCTCGCTCTCGCCCTCGTTGGCGTAGAGCCCGTAGCTGAGCCGACCGCACTCGTCGATCGTGGCGAGCGGCGCCGCCTCGCCGTGGATCAGCGAGCTCTCGCAGACCGGCCCCATGTCGATGTCACTCGCGCCGTCCGCGCTCGAGTCCGCCGGGGTCTCCGCGTCGCGGATCGTCGCGGCGTCGCGCTCGGTCGCCGCGTCGCGTCGGTCGGTGGAGTCGTCGTCACCGCAGCCGGCGAGCAGGAGCAGTAGCGCGAAGCGGCGCATCACTTCCGCGTGGTCGCGAAGTGAACGAGCCCTGGCGCGTGGCGGCCGAGGAAGGCGCTGACCTTGCCGTGGCCGGTGAAGACGTGCTCGCGCTTCCGCTTGTAGAGCGCCTTAACGCAGCTCTTGGCAGCCTTGTCCGCCGGCCACATCAGCTTCGCGGGCCGCTTGTCCTTCGCGCCCGGGTGGTGGCGGCCCTGGTTGTCGACCTGGGCGATCTCCGACTCCACGAAGCCGGGGTGCAGGAGCGTGCAGCTCATGCCGGTGCCGTGGAGCTCGGCCGCGAGCGTCTGGCCGATGGCCCGGACGGCGTACTTCGACGCGGCGTAGGCGCCGTTGCCCGGGACGGTCAGCATCGCCATGACGCTGCCGAGCAGACCGAGGCGACCGTCGACGTCACGCAGGTGCGGCACGGCGGCCTGCACGGTGGCCATCAGCCCGAAGACGTTCACGTCGAACTGTCGCTTGAAGTCGGCGAGCTCCATCTCGGTGAGCTTGCCGGTCACGCCGAAGCCGGCGTTCGCGACGGCGACGTCGAGGGAGCCGAGCTCCTTCACGATCGCGTCGGCTGCTGCGAGGCATGCGCCGTCGTCCGTGACGTCCAGCGGGACCGCCATCGCGCGACCGCCGGCCGCGCCGATCTCCGCCACGACCTCCTCGAGCCGTTCGGCGCGCCGACCGCTGACCGCGACCGCCGCGCCTTCGTTCGCGAGCTCCAGCGCGATCGCCTTGCCGATGCCGCTGCCCCCGCCGGTGACCCAGCCGACCTTGCCTTCGAACTTTCCTGCCATGGGCGGACTCTAGACCCAAAACCCAGCGCTTCCGACAGGAAGTGCTGGGTTTGCAGGGCTAGACGCGCCGAAGGCGCGCGTTTTCGGATGAAGGCACTCGGATTCACTCCGAGCGGCGAGGGTCTTTTCTGAAAAGACCCTGAGAGTAGAGACAGGTCCAGAACGAGCGCGCAGCGCTTGTTCTGGGTCTAGAGCATCCGCCGTTCGGGCGTCAGCTGCGCCGGTCGGCGCTCGCCGAGCGCTCGAGATCCGCGGCGATGTTCGCGGCCGGGTCCTCGCCCGCGATCCAGCGCTCGAGGTCGCGGAACCGGTCGTGGCCCCAGAAGAGCTCGGTCTCGCCATCGCGCTCGGCGAGGAAGGTGGGGACGCCGAAGACGCCTCGCTCGACGGCGTCGGCGGTGCGGGCCTTCAGGCGTTCCTTGACGGCGGGGTCCTGGGTGCGCTCGACCAGCGTGGCGTCGAGACCGGCCCGCGTGAGGGCCTCGGCGATGGCCTTCGGGTCGCCGAGCTCGCCGCCTTCGCCCCAGGCGTGGTGGTAGAGGGTGTCGACGATGGCGGTCTGGAGATCGCCGGCGACCTCGGGCTGGGCGAGGCGCAGCGCGGTGAGCGGGTTGAAAGGGTGAGTCGCCGGCGGCGTGAGCGAGAGACCGCGGTCGTGGGCGCGCCGGTAGGCGTCGCGGAAGGTGAAGCGCTTCTTCGGGCCGATCTCCGCAGGGCCGAGCTGACCCCAGTGGTTCAGCAGCCCGGCGAAGAGGATCGGCTCGAAGCTCACCTCCGTGTCGGTGCGTGCGGCGAGCGCCTTGGCGTCGGACCAGGCGAGGTAGGCGTAGGGGGAGATGAAGTCGAAGTAGAAGCGAACCCGCGCGGTCATGGTCTCTCCTACCACGGCGACCTCAGCCTTCGCCGAGGCCGAGGTCGGCGTAGGGGCTCGAGGGCACGGCGCGCACGTCGTCCGGGAACGCGGCCATGACCTCCCAGCTGTCGCTCTCGCCGGGGACGTCGCTCGGGGCGCACTCGTCCGCGCAGCGATAGGGGACGCCGTAGTGCATCACGATCGTGTCGGCCGGGTAGGTCACCGGCGCGTCGCCGTTGCGCGACGCGGTGTCGGTCCACTGCTCGAGCATCAGGTAGTCGAAGTCCGTGGGCAGCCCCGCCGCGCGAAACTCGATGGGCTCGACGGTGGTCATCGAGTTGCCCGAGCCGGTGAAGTTGGTGGCTTCGCCGTTGCAGTCGCCCATGACCGGGCTGCAGAGCCGGTCGGAGTCCGCGAAGGCCACGTTCTCCACGACGAAGGGCGTGGTGTTGGTGCCCTGGCGGATGACGTGACCGGGCGGCGTCGCGTCGGTGTAGACCTCGTCGCGGTCGAAGGCGTAGCCGCGGATGAAGCTGTCGCGGATCGTGTAGGTCAGCGGCGAGACGTCGCGGAAGTGGCCGTAGATGCCGAGGTTCCGGAAGTGCGCGAGGTAGTTGTCGGAGAAGACCACGCCGTCGCCGTCCGCGTGACTGTCGCCAGGGACGTCGTTGCCGAACATGCCGACCATCGAGCCGGCGGCGCCGAGGAAGACGTTGTGGTGCACCCGAATCACACCCGAGCGGATGGAGATCTGGAGGTTGCCGTCCTGGAAGTTCTGGAAGGCGTCGCGCCAGTCGATCGCCGAGGGGCCGAAGACGTTGTGGTGGACCTCGTTGTCACCCGCGAGCTGACCGAGCTGAATCGACTCGGTGCCGGCGCGGAGCACGCGGTTGTAGCTGACGTCCCAGCCCTCGAGCGTGTGCTGGGGCTGGGCCTGGGTGCTGCCGAGGTACATGCCCTCGCTGACGGTGTCGTGGACGTAGTTGTCGTGGATCCACACGTCGCTCATCGTCGCGTCGGCCTCGTTGTCGGTCTTGATGAGCATGCCGGCGAAGCCGACCTGGGTGATCTCCACGAACTCCACCTCGAACTGGGTGGCGCCGCCGCCGATGCCGAGCCCGCTCACGCTCTCGCGCACGAGCTCGTCGTCCACGATGATCCCGTAGCTGTCCTGGCTGTTCGCGTACTCGTTGTCCCGATGGCCGGGGAAGGCTTCGTCGCCGGTGGCGGAGATCGGGTCGTAGCGACCGGAGAGGACCCAGCCCGAGCCGCCGCCGACCACGAAGAGGTAGTGGTGATCGAGGCCGCCGACGCGCACCTGCCCGCCGAGGTTGGTGATCACCAGCGGGTCGGCCGGATCGCGATCGGGGAGGTTGCCGAGGTTGATGAAGGGATAGTGGCCGGCGGGGATGTAGAGCCGGTCGAGCGTGTCCCAGTCGACATCGCCGAAGCGGTCCTGCACGTCGGGGATGTAGATCCCCATGCCCTCGTCGGGCGCGGGGATGGTGAAGGTCTCGGTCGCCTCGCCGAAGCGGCCGTCGGGCAGGCGCGCCATGACGCCGACCGCGCCGGGGTCGCCGCCGCCGTCGACTCCACCGTCGTCGTTCTGGATCGGGCCCCCATCGGGAACGAAGGCGTCGCGCGCGCCGTCGTCGACGTCGTCGCTCGAGTCGTCGTCGCCGCAGCCGACGGAGAGAAGCACGCACAAGAGGGGGAGGATCCTTCGCATCGGCCCATCCTACCCTCGTCGCGAACGTGGTTCACCAACGATGGCGTTACAGGAGGGTCGCGCGGGCCTGGGCACGCCAGTGGTCGCGGGCAGTGCCCACGGCGATCCCACGGTAGGCGCCGACCGCCGAGAGCAGGGCGAGCGTGAGCAGGACGACTCGCACCAGCCGCCGCCCGCCCCGTCGACGGTTCCGCTCCGAGGCGGCGATCAGGAGGAAGCCGAGCAGTACGGCCGCCCAGCCGCCGGTTCGCTTCACCGCTCGGTAGCGCTCGCGGTCCTCGAAGAAGGTTTCGAGGTCCGAGCGGAGATCGTCGTCGAGCGTCGGCGGGTCGGGGTGCCCGTTCTCGATCGCGAGGTCGGCGACCAGGATCGGGTGGTCCGAGACGGCGATGGCCTCTCCATCGAGCTCGGTGCTCGGCGGGGGGCTGGTCCAGGAGCCGCGCACGCTCACACCGTCACGGACCAGGATGTCGTCGACGCCCTCGCCGACCCGCGCGGAGCGGACCCCGAGGGCGCCGACCAGTACGCGATGCTCGAGCTCGTGGGCCTCGCTGTTGAAGTCGCCGGCGACGACGTGGATGGGGCGCCAGCCGATCGCCGCCGCGAGCTCCGCGCTCTGAGCGACGCGCACGTCGGTGTACACGATGCCGTCGTAGTCGGCCTGCATGTGGGCGGTGCCGATGCGGAAGCGTCCGCTCGGATGATCGATGGTGGCGGTGGCCACGCCCTTGCCGCTGAACCAGTCGACGTGCCACGGGCGCACCGGCAGCCGGCCGGCACGGAAGGGGTGGAAGTCGTGATCGACGATCGGGTGCTTCGACGCGATCATCAGCCCGGCGCTGTCGAAGGCGAGGATGGCATCGGAGGCGTGATGCACCTCGTGCACGAAGCCGATGTCGGCGAGGCCTTCGGCGAGCCGGAGCGCGTCGTCCTCGAACCAGACCTCTTGCAGCAGCAGGACGTCGGCGTCGTATCGGTCGAGGACGGGAGCCACCGCGTCCAGCAGGTCGTCGTGCCGATCGCGAAAGGGCACGCCCCAGGCGTTGAAGGTCACCAGCCGCAGCGCGTCGTCGCTCCGCGCGGGCAGCTCGGGCGGAGGCTCCGTCACGACGTCCTTCCGACCGACGCACGCGCCGAGGACGAGCGCGATCAGGATCGCGGAGCGATGCATCGCTCGCTCACTCTAATGGGGTCCGCGCCGGTCGGCTCGAGGCCCCAAGAAATGAGCGGGCGACCGGTCCCCACCGGTCGCCCGCTCGGTGGTGGGGGGGGGGGCCCCCCCCCCCCCCCCCCCCCCCCCGCCCGTGAGCTCAGAGTGCGCTCGTCGACGCGAAGCGGCGGCGAGCGAACGAGTGCACCGGCGACTCGTGGACGT
>JAEPMI010000012.1:255665-448040 GCA_017644045.1 Deltaproteobacteria bacterium | reverse complement strand
CCCCGGGCACCGTCGCCGTGCCCCTCGCTTCATAGAAATCAACTCACCCGTGTCTCAAACTCGTTGACACATTCCGACCATGCGCCAGTGGTTCGACGGGTGCGACTACCCGGGCGATTCGCAAACGCAAGAGTGCAACGACAGGTGTCAGTGGGAGCTGACCGATGCCACCTGTCGGAGCGAGTGCGGCGTCCTGAATCGCACGGGCCTCGACGCCGAGATCTGCGTTCCTGGTGGCGATGTGATCATGGAACCCGGTTGGGAGAACGGGACTACGGCGACTGCCACGGTCTCCACCTTCGTCATCGACCGATATGACGTGTCGGTGGGCGCCTATGGGGCATGCGTCGCTGCCGGCGCCTGCGATGCTAGCAACCGAGTAGAGCGCACCGAGCCGTTCCTGAGTGCGTTTTGCGCCTCACCGTCCACGACCTGCCCGGACGACGGTCCCGACGTGGGCGCGCTGGTCACCCGAAGCGCTGCGGTAGCGTTCTGCACTTGGGCCGGTGGACGCCTGCCGACCCTCGCCGAGTGGACGCTCGCCGGTCGCGGGTACGCACCTCGAGCGAGCCGATTCCCCTGGTGGAACGGCGTGACGGGTCCTGGAAGCAACGACCACTACGGATGCGACACCCTACCGTCTCAGATGGCGAACGCCGGGTGTACGGATCGGCAGCCGACCTTCGAATCGAGGGTGGACGAGTTCCCGGAGTCCGCCAGCCCGTTTGGCGTCGAGGGACTCCTGGGCACCTACTTCGATGGTCAGTGGCTGCTCGATCGCCGCGTCGAAGATGACGCGGACTTCGTCGCCGTCTACGACGCCTCGGTCGATCCCGTGGCGACGGCCGCTGACGGCAGCTGCTTCACCGCCACGCGCGGTGGATACACCTACTACGAATCGACCTTGGTCGATCGCCGCCGGTACTGCGGTGGTAGCGAGGAATCCGACTGGTTGGAGTTCCGCTGCGTTCGGGAGGTTCCGTGATTCGCGTCGCGACGATCGGTGCCCTCCTCGGCGCGGCCCTTCTCGTTGGCTACCAGGCGCCCTCTCGGAGCCTCTCGCTAGCAGGTGGTAGTCCCGAGTTGCGTCTGCACTGTGGCGGCTCTGACTCGTCCCTAGAAGGTCGAGTCGTTCGGGTCTCGAGTCAGCCTCTAAGGTGATCCCTCCGAGGTAACCCAGGGGGAAGTTGGTCAAGAGAGGCTCTACTGGCCGAGTCCTGCGACCTAGCGCCCCACGAGCGCCAGAGCCTGACTCCAACCGGTTCCGCCTCGACCGGAACCAGTCGTCCATTCCGGAATCCCTTCGTCGACCACCAACGACCACGCACAGTCCACCACCGGCGGACTGCGCGAGTGGGTCCCTCGAGCGGACCGATGTCAGCGCTCCGGTGGGTCGCTGCCTCGACGCCGACGGTTGTCGCGGAGACGGATGATCCGCCGCGGCTGATCGCTCGGCTCTCGCCGACGAAGCTTGGCAAAGCGATGGTAGGTCTCGGGCGCGGACCGTTCGTTGGGCCCATCGACTCCCGATTTGGCGGCGTCTGCCTTCGACCCCTCGTCCTCTTCCTCCGCCACCATCGCCGCGGCACCCTCGACGACAGCGTCGCGCACACGCTCGAGCACCCCCTCGTCGACCCCGCCGCGCGCAACGTCCTCGCGTCCGAGTTCGGCCTTCACCTCGTCGAGCGTCGGTCCCGGAGCGCTCACCCAAGCATCCCACGCAGCATCCGCCACCTGCGCACCATGGAAGCGCTCCATCTCGTAGGTCCCACACGGGTACTCGACGTCGCGGTTCCCCGCTCGCCACTCCTCGTTGGCGCTCGCGTGCGCCTCCCGAAACGCGCGCACCTCCAGCGCGCCGCGAATCTCGGCGTCCTTGCCCTCGAGCCCGCGCTTGCCCGTCTTGAAGCTCGGCACCCGCCCGCCGCCGCTCTCGCGGAGCGTCATCGGCTCGTCCCATGGATGAATGAGACGCACCTCCGCCGGGGTCTTCGCGGGACGCTTCCGCGCGGCCCGAATCGCCCGCTCGCCGGCCCGCTCGAGCTTGCCGATGTGGTGCACGAGCCCATCCAGGTCCCCACCGAACGCCCGATACAGGAGCGGCGGCGGCGACACCCGCAGCACCCGCGAGCGCTTGTCGCTCGCCGTGTAGACCGTGGGCCGAGTCAGCCGCACTCCGGCGCCCTTCCATAGCCCCGTGTCCAACGTCCGCCCTGGCACGCCGTCGCAGGTGTCCGAGAGCCCCGCCGCCGGCGGGTTCAGTCGCCCGTACACGATGTGCCCGAGCTGCGCTTCGGCGTCCATCAGCCGCATCACGTGGCTCCCCCGCGCGTCGAAGAGCTCGTGCGGGGCGTCGTAGCGTTCGCGAGCCAGTAGTGTGTTGAGCATGCAGCTCATCTGGTGATGCAGCAGCCGCAGGAACTCCCCGAGGTTCTTGCGCGTGATGGTGAAGGTCAGGTGGTAGTGCGACCCGACCCGCACGGCATGGTGGAGGTGCACGCCGCACTTCTCCGCGACCATGGCGAGGCACCAGAAGAAGATGTCGTCGACCTCGGGGTGCCACCAACCCAGGAACGCCTTCCGGCACACGCACCGCCGCGTGACCGCGTAGGTCGCTCCAGGGACGACGATGCGCGGCGCGGTCACCCATCACGCCACTGCCAATCCCGTGCCTGGCTCCGCCGAGCCATTTCCTCGACGAAGCCCGCGGCCCCGCCGGCGGATCGCCACCGACTCGCCGGCGCCCGCCACTGTCACACCCAGCGGCGATGGTGCCCGCGATGCCCTCGCATCCCCACGACCGACTCTTCAGGCGCACGTTCTCGAACCCCGTGCACGCCGTCGAAGAGCTGCGCGCGGTCCTCCCGGCGGGCCTGGTCTCGGGCCTCGACCTGGCCCAGCTCGAGCTGGTCAACGGAGCGACATACGTCGACGAAGCGCTCGCGGAGCGCCAGGTCGACCTGCTCTACTCGGTGCCCATCACGGGGGCTGACTCATCGGCTTTAGTCTACGTGCTCTTCGAGCACCAGAGCTCGGTGGACTCGCGGATGCCTGCGCGCCTCCTCGTGTACATGGCGCGCATCTGGGACCAATGGATGCGGGAGCATCCCACCGGCCTCCTTCCGCCGGTGAACCCTGTAGTCCTCCACCACTCGTCGTCTGGCTGGACGGGCTCGACGCGCTTCATCGACCGGGTGGCCGTCCCGCCTGCGCTCCGTGCGGCGCTCGAGCGGCATCTGCCCGACTTCGTGTTCCTGCTGGACGATCTCACCCGGCTCTCCGAAGCGGAGCTCCACGCCCGCGCGACCACCGCCGCGCTTCGCCTCACGCTGAGCGCGATGCGCCTAGGCCGCGACGGTCAACCGGCAGAGCTCGCCCGCTGGGCGAGCCTCCTGCTCGAAACCCTCACGGAGCCGGATGGCCTTCGAGCCTTCGAGTCGCTCCTGCGCTATCTTGTAGCCGTTCGTGAGGACGACTTCGTCGACGCCCTCGTGAAGGCGACCAACGACGCCGAAGTAGAGACGATCGCCATGACCTACAAAGAACGACTCATCGAGCAAGGCCGAGCAGAAGGTGAAGCACGCGGTCGCGCGAAAGGGCGGGCCGAAGGGGTTCGTGAGCTGCTCTCGAAGCTGCTGCAACTGAAGTTCGGCCCGCTCGACGAGGCCACCGCCGAACGCCTCGCGGCTGCCGACCTCGAGCTGCTCGAACTCTGGTCGGAGCGCGTGCTCACGGCCGAGCGGCTCGCCGCGGTCTTCGCCGACTGAGCCCGCCCAGCCCTGAACGTCGTCGGGCCCGAGAAGCTGCTCCGCGCGCGCTGGGTGGCCGTGCTAGAGACGCAGCTCGCCCAGCGCGTAGACGATGTCGAAGGTCGGCTCCAACGCTTGCCAGACCAGGTCCTCGAACTCGCTCACACCGGCTTTGTTGGCAATGCGCTGGCGATGAGTGGATAGGGTCGAGTCCGCGAGCGCCATCGCCGAGGCCAGCTGGGCGATCTGGCGGAAGTCCATGGCGCCGCGCAACACGCGGTACTCGCTCGGGGTCAGCCCCTTCGCGTCGGCGATGCCGGTGGCAGCCAGAGTCTTCGCGAGCCGCATACGCGCAAGAGAGTCTTTGAGCTGGTCGGCCATGGTGGTGTGGTTCACCGCCGCGCGAGCGGCCGTGCCACGATGAAGCTCGTCGTCCGCGGAGAGGATGAACCCTCGGTCGATCAGCTCGTGCGCAGTGGCCAGATCGCAGCGCCTCACGTCGATGATGACGCGCTGCTCGGCGACCTCGCCGACACCCTGCAGCTCACGCACGACCGCCGTGCGACGTTCGAGGTCGTAGCGCGCCACGAGCGCGACGCTGACGGCGCGCGCCTCACCCGGAAGACCAAGCGCTCTCGTCAGCCGCTGGGGCCGCGAGACGAACTCCACATGGTGGGCCTCTCTCGCCGCGTCCCATTGCCCACGGGCACATCGGTCGGGCTCGATCACCAACACACGACCGAATCGCCGGTGGACCCCCGACGGCCGATCGGACTCGCGAGACTCCCGTTCGGGGCTCATCTCCACTCCTTCCGTGGCATCACGGAGGGAGGTCTCGTCCAGGCGGTCCATCAGTTGCGTCAGCGAAGTCGGTTCGCACCCGATGGGGGTCGTCCCGTTGGACGTATCTATACGAGGGGGGTGTGACGAATCCAGAGCCGAAGCCGACACGAAACGCGCCACGAGGTCCCCAATATGGGTTAGGTCGTGCCCTAAGGTTTCGGTTCGATTGCCGAAATTCGGTGCTGCTGCTTCTGGTGACGAATCGGAAAAAGATCGGAGGTGCGGCCCCAATCAGACGAGCTCGAGGGTCACCACCCGCGGGGGCGAGTCTGGTTCACCGTCCTGGTCCTCGGCACGGGATGCGATCGGGGCCTTGCGCCCAGCTCGGATGGCCTCATCGGGTGGCGCCAGATCGATGGATTCGAATGGCCAAGACTTCGGGCTCGAGCTGGGTCGAGCGATCGCCGACGGGCACTCGCTCGCGGCGTTGCTCGAGCTTGTCGTCGACTACAAGGATCGCGGCATCGCGCAGGAGGCGGTCGCGTTTGCGCTCCAGCAGCTGCGCAAGTCGGCGCCGGACGAGGCCTACGAGGACCGCGTGCTCGATGTGATGGATTTCGTGTGGGGCTGGTGTCACGTGAGCCGGCGGATCTGGGACGCCGATCTCACCGAGGAGCGGCTCGCTGCGTTCGTCGCTCGGCAGCGCGGGCCCGACGCGAGCTGAGTCAGAACCCGCGCGGGCCGAGCTCCGGATCTTCGGGCCCACCGACCCACACGAACGCATTGCACTCGCCGCCGCACGGCGCGAAGCGCGGGTCGTGGACGACGAGGTGACGGTCGGCTGCGCGCCAGCGGAGGTCCGCAGGATCGGTCTCGTCGGCGTTCATCGGCGCGCCGTAGTGCGACTCGAGCTTCGCGCGCACGGCCTCGACCCATTCGCCGATGGCGTCGTCGTTCGCGCCGAGGAAGGGGCCGCCGAGGACCAGGTTCAGCAGGCCGGGCGTGTCGGGCTCGTCGGGGATCTCGTACTTGCGAACGTTGGCGGTGACGATGCCCTGGGTGCCTTCGATCGGGATCGAGCCCTGACATTGCGCTTCGTTGACGCCCTCTTCGTCGGTGACCCAGGTGAGGTCACTGCAGTCGAGGGTGCCGCCGGCCTCGCGGATGGCCGCCTCCACCTCGTCGATGGGTGTGCCGCGTTCGTTCGCCGGTCGACCGACGCGCATGTCGACGCGCACGCCACGCACGACGTCGAGCCACGCATCCGGGTCGACAGCGGTCGACGGCTCCGAGTCTTCGACCGGCTCGGGCTCGGGCGCCCGAGCGCGCTGGCCTTCACCACCGCACGCCATGCTGATGCACACCACGGCTGCCCAGACCCTCATGGCTCGGTGTACGCCCAGGCCACGGGCGGGATCCCTCCACGGTTGTTCTCTTCGAGAAGACCCAGCCGCTCAACCGAGAACGTCGTCGGGCCCGAAGAGCTGCACCTCACCGTCCTCCGCGGCGCGCAGGACCTTCGCGTCGAAGCTCCCGCGCCCCGAATACAGCCCGAGGTGCACCCGAGCCACCCTCGGAAGCTCGGACACCACGAGCTGCGCCCGCTCGCGCAGCTCGGCGAGGTGGGCAAGCTTGATTCGCCCCCATTTGCACTCGGCGACGAAGACCTCGTCATCCGCCGAGATGCTCACCACGTCGACCTCGTTGCGCCCCTTCGCGTCCCACCACGGGCCCACACGGAATGGCTCGAAAGGTGCGCCGCTGCTGCGCGCGTGCTCGGTGCAAATCTGCTCGAAGACCGGCCCCATGTGGTCATCGAGGTTGGGCTTCACCGCTCGGTCGTAGAGCTTTGCCGGGCTCACGAGCCCGAGACTCCCCGAACGCATCGCCGGTGCCACGAAGCGGTGCCAGAAGCGCACGTGCGGGTCGGCGATCCGATAGATGGCGCGCTTGGATTTGCTCGGCGCCTTCTCGGTGATCGGGACCACCCGCTCGATGAAGCTCATCTGCTCGAGCCAGTGCAGCGGCCGGGAGACGGCGCCCCCGCTCTTACCGATGCGACTGGTGATGCGGCTCCAGGTCTGATCTCCGCGGGCGATGGCTTCGAGGATCGAGTAGTGGACGTCGGCTTCGCCGAGAAAGGTGTCGAGCATGTGCTGCGCCTCGTCCACGAGTCGCCCCGAGCTCTCGAGCATGAGGCGCGCGACGTTGGATCGCAGCGAGGCCTTGCGGTCCACCAGCGCGAGGTGGCCCGGGAGTTGACCCACGGTTCCATAGAGCCGCATCCGGTCGGCAGCACTCCACGAGGGAACGAAGCCCTCGAGGTCCCGGCAGAGGAAGGGCTCGAAGCGCAGCCTCCGTGTGCGGCGACCGAAGAGCGGCTGGTCGCCGGCTTCGAGTTGCAGCATGGCGGTGACGTACGAACCGGAGAGCACGAGCTTGATCTGGGTGTCCGCCCACTCGTGGTCCCACAGCTGCTGGATGATCGAGGTCAGCGCGGGCGCCGCCGACGACAGGAAGGGGAACTCGTCGAGCACCACGAAGAAGGGCTCCTCACCGGCCTTCTCTCGTAGGTAGCCGAACAACGCCTCCCACGAGGGCAGACCCGCACCCTGCCGTAGCGCCGCGTCGTCGAAGCGCTCGCCGAGGGCAGCCGAGAGTGCGATCAACTGCTCGGCCTCGGTCCGCCGGGTCGCTTGGTAGTACACGCCGCCCACGGCACGAGCGAAGCGGGAGAGGACGAAGCTCTTCCCGACCCGTCGGCGCCCGAGGACGAAGACGAGCTCGGGCTGAGCACTCCCCCACAGGTCCTCGAGCACTCCCCATTCCGCTTCGCGATCGAGGATCTCGTTGGGTCGCGTGACCATGGACCATGATGTTCCATGGATGGAAGTTCCACAAGTGGAAGTTCCAGCAGTGGAACTACGGCATTGGACTCGCTCAGAAGCCGCGCGCCGAGAGCTCCGGATCCTCCGGGCCGCCGATCCAAAGGAACGAGTTGCAGAGCCCCCCGCATGGAGCGCGGGTCGCGTCGTGGAGCAGCAGGTTCCGGTCGCCCGCGCGCCAGCGCAGGTCGTGGGTCGACTCCTCGCTGGCGTTCTCGGGTGGGCCGTAGACCGACTCGACCGCCGCGCGCACGGCGGTGAGCCATCGCTCGGTCTCGGCGTCGTCGCCGAGGAAGGGCCCGCCGAGGATGAGGTGCATGAGCCCGGGGGCCTCGGGTTCCTCGGGGATCTCGTAGCGGCGGAAGGTCGCGCTCACCATGCCGTCGATCCCCTCGATGCGCAGCTCGCCGCCGCACTGTCGCTCGGACACGCCGTCCTCGTCCGAGACCCAGGTGAGGTCGCTGCAGTCGAGGGTGCCGCCCGCGTCGCCCAGCGCGGTCTCCACCGCTGCGATCGTGCTCCCGCGTCGCTCGGCGGGGACGCCGACCTCCATGTCGTAGCGGAGCGATTGCGCGAGCCGCAGCCACGTCGGTCCGTCGTCGGTATGGGGAGCAGCCTCGACTGGCTCCTCCGCCGAGGGCGCCTCTTCTGCCGCGGCCTCGGGCGCACTCTCCGGCGTCGCCGAGCGTTGTCCCTCACCACCACAGGCCACGAGCCACACCAACGCGAGCAGAGGTCTCATCGACCTCTGGTACGCATGGGCGCCGCGTTGATTCCCTTCAGACGCTCGGCACGAACCCTTCGAGCGGACCCTCGACATACGCGTCGCCGTTGCCGAAGTGGTCCACCGGGACGCCGAAGGCGTTGAGCACGGAGGTCCAGAGGTTGTGGGTCGAGGCGCGGGTCGCGTAGGCGGTGCCACTCTCGGTGTTGTAGTCGATGAACTGGCCCTGCTCGAAGCGGCCGCCGGCGCTGCCCGCGACGACGATGGGCAGGTCGCGGGCGGAGTGGGTGGCGGCGTTGCTGAACTCGCTCGAGTACACGACGAGGCTGTTGTCGAGGAGGGTGCCGTCGCCGACGGGGGTGGCCTCGAGCTTCTCGAGGAGCTGCGCGAGCACGCCGATGCGCCAGCGGCGGTTGGTCTCCATCTCGGCTTCCCAGTCGGCGCGGCGGCTGGCGTTCGGGCCGGTGGGTCCGACCTCGCGGCCGGCGTGGCCGAGCGAGTGACCGCGCTCGGTGGCGTAGAAGGTGCCGAGCCAGGGGGTGAGCAGGTCGCCGATCTGCAGGTTGAAGACGCGGCTCAGTCCGCAGCGCGCGGCGTGCACCATGAGGTCGACGTGGAGCGGGCCGGTGGTCTCGGCGTCGGGGTGCGCGTCGAGGTCGGGGAGGGTGCACGCGGCCGAGGGTGTGCCCAGCGCGTCGAGGCGGCGCTCCATCGAACGGATGTGCTCGGCGTGGGCGTCGAGGGTGTCGCGGTCGGCCTGACCGGCGCGGCGCCGGAGCATGGCGAAGGACTCCTGCACTCCGTCGAGCACGCTCTTCCGACGCGCCTGCAGCGCGACGAGCTCCGGATCCGGTCCGCCGTCGGGGCTGACGCCCGCGAAGATGCGCGCGAAGGCATCGCGCGGGTCGGCAGAAGAGGACACGCTGCTGCCGTCCGCTTGCTTGAAGGGCGTACCGTAGTTGTGGCCGTGGATGCGCAGGTCGACGGAGGGGAAGGGCACGTCGGCGCTGGTCGCGTCGGCGATGAGCCGATCGAAGGAGGGCGCGGTCGCCCGGAGATCCTCGCCGCTGGTGTTCACGTCGCAGCAGGTCAGGTGGGTGACGTTGACCCAGTTGTGGCCGCCGCCGCCGTAGGGGCCCTGCGCGACCGCGGCCATGTTGTCGATGCCGGCGAGGATCGACATCTTCGCGACGAAGGGGTCGAGCAGGCCGCGGTGCAGTCGGCTCAGGTTCTCCGCACGGAGCACGCGGTCGGTCGCGGTCGGCCGCCACCAGTCCATGCCGTGGTGGCCGCCGTTGCCGTCGTTGTTGCTGCCGCCGCGGTTGCGCGCGCTGACGGTGCCGCCGTGCTCGTGCACGAGGAAGAGCAGCGGCGCGTCGGTGGTCTGCGCGCGACCGGCGCCGTGCGTGAGCTCGAGCGCGGGGAGGGCGACGGTCACGGCCCCGACACCGCGCAGGAAGGTCCGGCGGGAGAACAGCTTCTTCTGGGTCATCGGTCTTCCTCGGTGCGGGGGCGGACGTAGCGGAAGCTCTCGGCGGTCACGATGGCCACGAGGGCGTCGCGCAGGCTGCCGCCTTCGGCCAGGGTCGCCTCGGCGGTGGCGACGCTGCAGTGGTCCTCGGGGGCGATGCCGCGGCGGGTGGCGCTCTCGAAGAAGTGCTCGCTCATGCAGGTGCTGACCTCGCCGGACTCGGCCAGGTACTCGGCGAGCTCGAGGGCGCCGTTCAGCGGAGCGCCCTGCACGGCGCCGCTCGCGTTCACGGCGAAGTGGTGCGCCTCGCCGTCGACCTCGACCATCTCCTCGGTCTGGTAGCGGCCGAGCGCGTCGTAGTGGTCGAAGAGGAAGCCGACCGGGTTGATCATGTCGTGGCAGGCGGCGCACTCGCCGCCGCGGGTGCGGGCGTCGACGTCGTCGCGCACGGAGCGGACCTCGCCTTCTTCGGTGGCACCGCCGGTGACGGCGACGTCGTTCGCGTTGGGCGGCGGCTCCTCGATGTGGCGGCAGAGCACCTCCTCGATGACGAAGACGCCGCGGCGAATCGGGGAGCGCACCTCGGCGCCGGCGTAGTTCGCGAGGAAGGCCGCGCGGGTGAGGATGCCGGCGCGCTCGTCCTCCGGGAGCTCGACCCATCCCTCGCCACCGTCCGGCGCGTCGACGCCATAGAGCGCGGCGAGCTCGTCGTCGACCCAGGCGCGGCGCGTGGTCAGTAGGTCGCGCAGGCTGCCGCCCTCGCGGACGGTGTCCGCGAAGAGCATCTCGATCTCCTTGCGCATCGCCGCGCGGAGCGAGTCGCTGACGTCGCCGAAGCGATCCTCGTCCTTGGGCGCGATGGCGAGCGGGTCGAGCGTCGGGCCGCCCTCGAGGCCGAGCCAGTCGACGGCGAAGCGGCCGAGCGCGACGCCGGTGCGGGGATCGTCGAGCATGCGCTGCGCTTCGGCGGCGAGGCCTTCGGGGGTGTCGAGCGCGCCACTCTCGGCGGCGACCATGAGCGCGTCGTCCGGCACGCCGGCCCAGAGGAAGAGCGCCATGCGGGTCGCGAGCTCGGCGCCGCTCAGCTCGACCAGGCCGTCGGCGTCGATGGGGCCGAGCACCGGTGTGTACACGGTCTGCGGCGCCTGCAGGAGCACCTCGGTCACGACCGCGGTGGCCTCGCGGATGTCCATGCCGGTGGCTCGCGCGTCGGCGTAGCGCCCCTCCACGAACGCCTGCTCGTCGGCGTCGAGCGCTCGCCGGAACGCCCGACGGCCGGTGGCCACGAGCCACTCGGTCGCGCACTCGTCGGTGGTGCAGCCCCCGAGCTCGTGCGCGGCGACGAGGTCCGCGGCGACCTCGTTCAGGCTCTCGGCGCCGAGCAGGGTGATGTGACTGCCCTGGTGCTCGTCGAGCCGACCGGCGACAGCGGTGTCGATGCCGAGAATGGTCTGGATGGCGTGCTCGTACTCGATGGGATCGAGCTGACCCCAGCCCGTCTCCGGGGCGTCGATGACACCGACGCAGGCGGCGGGATCGCGGGGACCGTCGGGGTCGACGGGGGCCTTGCCGGCGTCGCCGATCACGCCCTGGCAGCCGAGGGCCAGCCCGAGCGCGAGAACCGTGGGGGAGTGGGAGCGGGGCATGGAAAGAGCTTCCAGGCCGGCCGTCCCACAGTCACTTACCCGGTGATCGTGATGGCGTCGTGGCGCGCTCAGGGGCCGAAGCTGAGCGTGGCGATGGAGCCGTAGACGGCGTCCTCGCGCGGGGGCTTCTCGCCGAGACTCAGCGCCACCACGGTCGCTGCGGCGCCGGCCACGAGGACGCCCGCGAGCACCCAGAGCCAGACCCGTCGGGTCGGTGCGGGGGTGATCTCGTAGCGGCTGGTCGCGCCGGCCTCGACGACGACCTCGCGCGTGCGACCGCCGCCGCCGCCGGTCAGCGTGAGCTCGTAGGTGCCGGCCTCGAGCTCGAGGTCCAGGTGGTCCATGGCTTCGCCGCCGCCGGCCACGCTGAGGTGACCGCCCTCGGGTGCGTCGACGACCAGTCGGCCACGGGTGAGGTCGGGGCGGAGCTGCAGGGTCGGCGCGAACTCGAGGGTCTCGCCGCGCTCGAGGGTGACCCGCTCCTCGAGCGGTCGGTGCCGCGGAGACTCGACGGAGACCAGGTGCTCGCCGGGATCGACGCGGCTGGTGCCGGCGACGCGCTGACCATCGACGCGCACGACGAGCCCATCGATGGGTGGGAGGCGCACGTCGAGGGTGGCGACGTTGCGCTCGGCGTCGCGCTGGAGGTTGCGCACCTCGCGCTGCTGCGCGCGGGAGATGCGGCCGTGCTCGCCTTCGAGGAGCGCGTCGAAGCGCTGGACGGCCTCGACGAACTCGCCGGTGCGGGTGAGCGCGACGGCGAGGTTGAAGGCGGTGGCGGGGTTGCCCTCGAGCTCGAGCGAGCGGCGGTAGAGGTCGCGGGCGTCGGCGAAGCGGCCCTGTGCGGTGGCCGCATTGGCCTGCTCGAAGAGCGCGCGCGCGTCGGGCTCCTGGGCCAGCGCCGACGAGGAGAGCAGCAGACACACGAGGAGCGAGCGGATCACTGCCAATCCCACATGGGCGCGATGGCCTCGTTCATGCTCGCGCGGCGGCGGGGGCGCCTTCGGCGCATCGTCGAGGGCTCGGCGGTGGTCTCTTCGGGCACGCCGAGGTCGGGCTCCACCACGGGCTCCGGTTCTTCCACGGGCTCCGGGCTCGCCGCGATCGGCGGGGGCGCGACGGGCTCGGCGTCCGGGGTCGTGTCCACCAGAGCGAAGGCCACGCCGGCGCCGATCAGCGCCACGGCCGCGACTCCGGCGGCGACCCACGCGCCTCGCTTCGACCCGGCCGGCTTCGCGTTCCGTGCGGCCTCGATGGCTGCCGCGCGCTCGCGTCGCTCGTCGCCGCACAGCTCTTCGAGCAGCCGGGCGAGCGGCGGCGGCGGGACGTCCTCGGTGACCTCGCCGAGGATGCGCCGGAGGGTGGCTTCGACCTCGCCCGCGCTCGCGGGGCGGTGCTTCGGGTCCTTTGCGAGCAGCGAGAACATCAGCTCGACCAGCGCGTCGGGCGCGTCGCCCACGGCGTCGGCGACGTCGGGCGGGGGGTCGTTGAGGATCGCGCGCGCGGCGGCTGGGCCCTCGCTCGAAGGGTAGAGCCGCTCGCAGGTGAGCGCCTCGTAGAGCACCACTCCGAGCGAGAAGAGGTCCGACTGCGGCACGGGGTCCTCGAAGCGAAGGACCTCTGGCGCCATGTAGCCGAACTTGCCCTTGAGCATGCCCGTCTGGGTCTTCGAGCTCCGGCCGAGCGCCTTGGCGATGCCGAAATCGGTGAGCCGCGCGTAGCCGTCGAAGCCGAGCAGCACGTTCTGGGGCGAGACGTCGCGGTGGATCACCTGCAGGCGCTCGCCGCTCGGGTCGGTGAGCTCGTGGGCGGCCTGGAGCCCCGCCGCGATCTGCCGGACGATCTCGAGCGCGGTGGCCAGCGGCATCTCTCGGCCTGCCTTGCGGATGCGCTGGATGAAGCGGCTCAGCGACACTCCGTCGACGTAGTCCATGACGAGGTACGGGCCCTCGTCGTCCTCGCCGACGTCGGTGACGCTGACGACGTTCGGGTGCCGGATGAGCCCGGCGATCCGCGCTTCGTCGAGGAACATGGAGCGCATCGCGTCGTCGTCGCGGGAGGACTCGTGGAGCCGCTTGCGGGCGTAGAGTCGCTCGAAGTGGCCGTGGTCGCGGACCACCAGGCTCACGCTTCCCATGCCGCCGCGAGCGATCTCCATCACCTCGCGGTAGTTCGTGGGGGTCGCGTCGAAGAGCGGCACGGCGCAATCATAACGTGACGCCGAACGGTCCGCGCTTTGTGTATGGTCGGAGCGTGAGCCAAGGCGAGCAGCTCCACGCGGAGGTCCTCCGTGGGCGATTCGGCCCGGCGCTCGCGGCCATCGCCTCGCTGCGGGAGACGGAGCCGGCGTGGGCGGTGCTGATCGAGCGATCGCACGCGCTCGCCAGCGGTGCGGAGTTGGCGCTCGGTCCGGTGCCTTCGGGGCCGGGGGCTTGGCGGCTGGCGCTCTTTCTGGTTCGAGAGGCGATCACGGGCATTCGACCGATGCCCGAGGTGGCGCGGCCGGATCACCCGGTGGCGGGCCCGCTGATCGATGGCTGGCGGGCGCTCGCGACGGGTGGGGCGCCGGTGGCGCTCGAAGAGGTCGCCGCCGAGGCGCGCCGGGCGCAGCAGCCGGCGCTGGTGGTCGAGTGCGCGGCGCTCACGGCGCTCTTTGCGGCACGGGACGGCGACCATCGGGAGGCGCTCCGGCATGGACGGCGGGCGTCACGGATGGCGCGGACGGAGAGCCTGCCGCAGTCGGAGTATCTGGCGGGGCTGACCCTCGCGCGGCTGCGTCGACAGGCTGGGCACCCGCACCTGGCCGCGCGGATCCTGCTGGGGCTCCGGCCGTTCGTGTCGCCGCACTGGTTGCCCTGGCTCGAGTGGGAGCTGGCGCTGGCGGGTGATCGGAGCGTGAGCACGCCGGCGGCCACGGCGTTGCTGACCGCGCGTCGTGCGGCGGGGGAGGGCGAGCGCGCGGGACTCGAGGCCGCGCTCACGGATGCGCGGACGCGAGTCGCTGGCTTTCGGCTGCTGGCCGACGAAGCCGAGCACGTGGCGGCGCTGCTGGAACCCGACGCGCCGCGGCTGACGGCGGAGCAAGAGCGCGCGTTCTCGGCGTTCGCCGGGGACGCCTACGTGGTGTGCTCACCCTCGGGTCCGGGGCGGCGCGTGCGTGAGGCGTCGCTGCCGCTCGTGTCGGCGACCGTGGTGGAGAGCGGCGGCAAGAAGCAGAAGCGCATCGCGACCCTCGCGGCCGTGCTCGGCTTGGCCGGGGCGCCGCTCGACGAGGCGGAGTGCTTCGAGCGTGTGTACGGCTTCCGCTTCGTGCCCGAGATGCACCGCGGCAGCTTCGACGTGCTCTTGCACCGAGCCCGCGCATCGCTGGAGGGGCTCGCGACGTTCGAGCGGAGCGGGGACACCGTCGCGATGCAGGTACTCGCGCCCTTTGCCATCGCGGACCCACGCATGGTCGAGCCGGCGGAAGCGCGGGTCCTGCGCGCCATCGCCTCGGGCGGCACGACCGCCAAGGAGATCGCCGGCGCGACCGGCCTCTCGCTCCGCCAAACCCAGACCCTCCTCAAGTCGCTCGCCGACGAAGGCGAATGCGCCGCCACCAAGGAAGGCCGGATCATGCGCTACGCCGTCGAAGACACCACCTTCAGCGAACCCACCCGCGCCTGACCCTCGGGAACCCCCGCGTCCCATCCTCGGGCGTCCAATCCTCGGGGACGATCGTCTTCTTGTTCGTCATGTTCGACGCGTCGTGCACGAATGCCTCGATTTCTAAGGGGTGTTCCGACTTGACCGGAGGGACGATCGTCTTCTTTGTCTTCGTTTCGGACGCCCGAAAGAAGACATCGACGACGATCGTCCCGCTCCTTCGCGGCGGACGCCCCTACGTTTGTTGGGGTTCGCGAAGATTAGGACGAACAAGAAGACGATCGTCCCGCTCTTTCGCGGCGGACGCCCCTACGTTTGTTGGGGTTCGCGAAGATTAAGACGAACAAGAAGACGATCGTCCCCGGTCACTGGTCGGTCACTCGCTCTTTTGCGGCGGACGCCCCTACGTTTGTTGGGGTTCGCGAAGATTAAGACGAACAAGAAGACGATCGTCCCCGGTCACTGGTCGGTCACTCGCGGGTGAAGCAGACGCGGCGGGGGCGGGTGACGACGGTTTGGCTGGTGGGGTCGCTCGGGTCGGTGCCGAGGCCGAGGCCGAGGCGGCCTGCGAGCCGGGAGCCGGAGGGGCCGTTGCCGGCGTTGGAGCCCCAGCAGAAGAGCTCGCCGCTGTCGCGGATGCCGCAACCGTACGAGGAGTGCATCGCGACCGAACGCCACCGGTCGCCCGCGTCCGCGGCGACCCGGCGTGGTCGCCGTACGTCGAGCTGGTCGCCGGTGCCGAGCTGACCGCTGCCGTTGGTCCCCCAGCAGTGGAGGCCACCCTCCGTGGCGTCGATGCCGCAGAAGCTCGCCGACGCGGCCGCGAGCTCGTTGAAGCGCAGCTCGGTGTCCACCGGCGTCGCCATGGTGACCCGCGCCGGTCCCTCGACTCCGAGCAGGCCGCCTTCGTTGCCGCCCCAGCACCAGGCCAGGCCCGTCGCGTCGAGGCCGCAACCGCGCCCGCTGCCCGCGGCGATGCTGACCAGGTCGGTGAAGCAGTCGCCGTCGGCCCCCGGAACGCACTCGAGGTCCGGGGTTCGGGCGATGCTGTCGTAGGTCGAGAGCCCCCAGCACCAGGTGCCGTCGTCGGCCACGGCGCACACGCCGCTGTCGCTGGTCCCGAAGTCCCGATAGGTGCCGGGGATGTCGACCCACTCGCTCGAGCTGCTCACCGAGTCGGGCTGGGCCAGCTCGTTGGAGCTGTTCCCGCCCGCACACTGCAATCGGCCGCTCTCGCGTCGCGCGCATTGAAAGCGGGCGCCCGAGTCGATGTCCGCGACGGCGTCCTCGCTCTCCTCCGTCCGCTCGGTGAAGGGCTGCTCACCGCTGAGCTCGCCCATGGCGAACGAGCCGTGGTCGCCCCAGCCCCAGCAGGTGCGGCCGTAGATGGCGCCGGATCGGATCCACGCGGCGCACGAGTACTCGTTGCCGAGCGCCATGTCGGTCACCTGCGCGACTTCCGGGGCCTCGAGCGGCTCGGGGCGATCGGTGTTGCGCCCGAGGCCGTTCTGACCGGTGCGCGCGCTCCCCCAGCACCAGAGTCCGTCGGTGGTGCGGGCGCAGGCGTGCCCTTGCGCGACCCATACGTCGCGCGCCTCGATCAGTGGGTCGCACGCGCCGTCACGGCAGGAGTCTCCCTCGCAGCCGCAGCGCTCGCCGTCGGGACGCGGCTGACAGATGGCGTCGACGCAGGTCGCGCACTCGCCGCAGGTCGCGAGGTGTCGTGTGGCGTTGTCGTCTTCGGCGCCCGTCTCGAAGCACGAACCCACGCAGCGCCCGGCCTGGCACGTGCGCCCCGGACCGCAGTCACCGAGATCGAGACAGGCGTCGTCCACCTCGAAGTGTGCATGGATGACCCGCGTCTCGCCGGCGACGTAGCCGCCGCCGACCCTCAGGTGCGCGAGCTCGGTGTCCCCGTCGAGCAGCGTCGCGTGGATCGTCCAGGTGCGGTTCGCGTCGCCACCCTTCGGGTGCAGGAAGAGGTTGGCGATGATCTCGCGGTCCCCGGGGACGGGATCGGTTCGGTCGACGACCTCGTCGCCGGCGCCCTCGATGACCACGCGGAGCGCGTCGGCGTTCGCGCTGAACGCCGGGTCCGCGTGGACGAAGACCCAGGTCTGGGTGGGCTCGTCCCGGCAGCCGATCAGGCAGAGGCACGCTGCGAGGAGGACCCGCACGGCGACAGCGTACCAGCTGCCGAATCCGGGGCTCACCCGCGTTCTCGGGGAGCTCCTACTCCCCGCAGCAGACGTCCCAGCAGCGACTGCCGTCGTCGTCGCCGCAGCCGCCCGCGGCCCACCCGCAGTCGCAGTCGCCGCCATCACCGCCGCCATCACCGCCGCCCTCGCACATGGCGATGTCGTCGAGCGGGCGTCGGTCGAGGCCGGAGATCGCCACGAGCGCGGCGGGGCACTCGACCTCGGCGTAGTCCAGGTTCGGGTTGTCGGCGGCCTTGAACCAGTCGACGAACCACTCGCACCCCGCGCGCAGCTCGGCGAGGTGCGGCTCGTCGAAGACGGTGTCGCAGCGGTTGCGGACGCAGGCCCGGACGTCGTCGTGGCTGCCGCCCTCGGCCTGACAGGCGGTGAGGAAGCCGCCGTATTGCGCACCGAGGGGCGCGTCGCTCTCGAGGCCCCACTGGCGGGTGCAGGCGTTGAAGAGGCCGACGCCGCCGCCGGGGATCAACAGGTCGAACTGACCGCCACCCACGTCGTGGCCGATGTTGGTCGCCTGCACGATCATGGTGTGCCCGGCCAGCTGCTGAGAGCCCGGGTCCGCCGCGTCGTAGTGACCGGTGCCGTCGAAGTCGATGCGGTAGCAGCGGCCGCAGATGTCGCCTTCGGCCGGCACGGCGGCGAAGCCGTAGCTGAGCGTCTCGGAGACCGCGACGGGCACGTTGCTGAAGCAGGTGTAGCCGGCGCTCGGCGCGTCCGAGTCGCAGGCGCTGGCCTGGTCGAAGCTCGACTGCGGGGCATCGGCGACCGAGCAGCTCGCGAGGGTGCCGTCGAGGTTCGTCGTGTTGCCTTCCCAGCCGCAGTGCGCCTTGCAGCAGTCCCAGTAGCGCGTGGCGTAGCCGCGGCAGGTGCTCGAAGGTGGGGTGCCGAGATCGGGCGGGGGGGCCGCGTCGCGATCGGGGGTCTGCGCGTCGGGAGCCGTCGCGCCGTCGGGCAGCGGCCCGCCATCCACGCCTGGCGGGAGCCGCATGTCGCTGCCGCTCGGGCTCCCGTCTGGCGGGATCGTGGCCGGGTCGGCGCAGCTGGACAGGAGGACGAGGGCGACGAGGGTGCGGCTCATACGGGGAGAGAGGACGCCCCGAGCGAGATCGGGTCACGCGGGGGCGCAGACGTCCGAGCGGATCAGGAATCGCACGCCGCGCGGCGCCTCGATCGAGAAGCCGGCGCCACGGCCGGGCACCACGTCGAGAATGAGCGTGGTGTGCTTCCAGCGCTCGTACTGGTCGCCGCCGATGTAGAAGGGCTGACCCCCGACGTCGCCGAGGTGCACGTCGCGGGAGCCGAGCTTCATCTCGCCCCGCACGAAGCACATCGGCGCGCTGCCGTCGCAGCACCCGCCCGACTGGTGGAACATGAGCGGGCCGTGCTCCTCCACGAGCTCGGCGATCAGATCGACCGCGGCCGGCGTGGCCGTGACCTGCGCCGGCTCGCGGCGATCCGCCACCATCAGAAGAAGCCCATCGGCTCGGGGTCGTAGCTGACGAGGAGGTTCTTCGTCTGCTGGTAGTGGGCGAGCATCATCTTGTGATTCTCGCGACCGATGCCCGAGTGCTTGTAGCCACCGAAGGCCGCGTGCGCGGGGTAGAGATGGTAGCAGTTGGTCCACACGCGGCCGGCCTCGATGGCGCGGCCGGCGCGGAAGGCGGTGTGCGTGTTGCGAGTCCACACGCCGGCGCCGAGGCCGTAGAGCGTGTCGTTGGCGATCGAGATGGCGTCGTCGTAGTCCTCGAACTTCGCGACGGAGACGACCGGCCCGAAGATCTCCTCCTGGAAGACACGCATCTTGTTGTGGCCCTCGAAGATCGTCGGCGCGACGTAGTAGCCGCCCTCGAGCTCGCCGGGCAGGGTGACGCGCTCGCCACCGCAGCGGAGCTTGGCGCCCTCCTTCTTGCCGATGTCGATGTACGAGAGGATCTTCTCGAGCTGGTCGTTGCTCGCCTGCGCGCCGATGCGGGTGTCGGTGTCGAGGGGGTGACCCGGCTCGATGGCGCGGGTGCGGGCCTCGGCGAGCGCCATGAACTCGTCGTAGATGGACGACTCCACGAGCGCGCGGGAGGGACAGGTGCAGACCTCGCCCTGGTTCAGCGCGAACATCGCGAAGCCTTCGAGCGCCTTCTGCCGAAAGGAGTCGTCCTCGGCCATGACGTCGGCGAAGAAGACGTTCGGCGACTTGCCGCCGAGCTCGAGCGTGACCGGGATCAGGTTCTCGGAGGCGTACTGCATGATCAGCCGGCCGGTCGTGGTCTCGCCGGTGAACGCCACCTTGGCGACGCGGGGGCTCTGCGCGAGCGGCTTGCCGGCCTCGACACCGAAGCCCTGCACGATGTTGAGCACGCCGGGCGGGAGGATGTCCTTGATGAGGTCGGCCCAGAGCATGATGGTCGCGGGCGTCTGCTCGGCGGGCTTGAGCACCACGGCGTTGCCGGCGGCGAGCGCCGGGGCGAGCTTCCAGGCGGCCATGAGCAGCGGGAAGTTCCACGGGATGATCTGGCCGACGACGCCGAGCGGCTCCTTCAGGTGGTAGGCGACCGTGTGCTCGTCGAGCTCGGCCATCGAGCCTTCCTCGGCGCGCAGGCAGCCGGCGAAGTAGCGGAAGTGATCGATGGCGAGCGGGAGGTCGGCCGCGAGGGTCTCGCGGACCGCCTTGCCGTTGTCCCAGGTCTCCGAGATGGCGAGCATCTCGAGGTTCTCCTCCATGACGTCCGCGATCTTCATCAGCATCGTGGAGCGCGCGGCGGCGGAGGTCTTGCCCCAGGCCGCCTTCGCCTTGTGGGCCGCGTCCAACGCACGCTCCACGTCCTTGGCGGTCGAGCGCGCGATCTCGCAGAAGGGTTGGCCCGTGACCGGGCTGATGTTCTCGAAGAACTTGCCGTCGATCGGGTCGACGAACTCGCCCCCGATGAAGTTTCCGTAGCGGCTCTGGTAGGTGACCTTCGAGCCTTCCTGGTTCGGTGATTCGTAGCGCATGGCGCGACCTCCTTTTCCCCAGGCGCGTCGCATGGGCCGTGCCAGGAGGGCCGAATTGGTGTTTCTCCCGTGTTTCCGGCGATGGCGCGGCGCGTCACGTTGGAGCGTTCTGCGACAGGTTCCGTCGCGCCTCGCGACAGGTGGTGGGGGGCTTGTGCTGGGCCCGACGGACCGGCAGGTTGATCCGGTGGCTGCCGAAGAGACGCTACTGATCGGCGACGTCCCGGAGCGGACGTGGCGGGCGTTTCAGGAGAGTCGCGCGGTCGGTAAGAACGCGCCTCCCTCGCTCCACATCAAGCACTGGCAGCGCTCGCGGCGGCTCGGCGCGCGGCCGGAGGGGAGGCGGGTCGACGACGCGCTCGTGCGGGGCGAGGAGTTCAAGCTCCGCTCGGAACACGTGCAGGTGCTCCAGTCGCTCGGCGCGGCCGCGCTCGATCAGGCGGCGGCGCGAGTCTCGGCGCACGACTTCCTGTTGCTCATGGCCGACGCCGATGGGCTCGTGGTTCGTGCGTCCGGCGGTGGCGCGTTCCGTGACGAGGCGCGGCGCGTGCGGCTCATGGAAGGCGCGGACTGGAGCGAGGCCTCGCGCGGGACGAACGCGATCGGCACCGCGGCGGCGGAGATGCGACCGACCATCGTGCTCGGTCGAGGCCACTTCGGGCGGAGCTACCACCAGCTCGCCTGTTACGCGGCGCCGGTGATCGATCCGCACGGCCGGCTGGTCGGCGTGCTCGACGCGACGTCGTACAAGGACCGCGCGCACGGGGAGGTCGGCCAGGCGGTCTTCGCGGCGGCGCAGGTGCTCACGGAGCTGCTTCGGCTCGAGGCGTTCGCGAGCGCGGGCGGATCGGTGTTGCGCGTGCTCGCGCGGGCGATGGAGCGGTCGACGGAGCCGACGTTGCTCGTGGAGGCGCCGGGTCGGGTCAGCCGGTTGAACGCGGCGGCGCGCGTGGCGCTCGGTGGTGAGCCTGCCGGCGGCGGCACTGGACCCCTGCTCGGCATGGGCTGGCGCGGATTGATCGAGGAAGCGCTCGATCCGACACCGGGTGGGCGCCCCATCGAGCGCGGGCTGGCGACGGGGATGCGATTGCGTGCGGAGCCGGTGCTCGACGCGACGGGGATGCCGTTGGCCGTCTGCTGCCGGCTCGAGGTGCCGGTGCGCTCTCGCGCGGTGCGCGCGGCGCCGGAGGACGCGTTCGGACGGGTCTTCGCCGAGGACCAGAAGCTGCTCGACGCGATCGAGTGGGCGCGGATGGTCGCGCAGAGCGAGCTCCCGGTGATGCTGCTCGCGGATACCGGCTCTGGGAAGGAGCTCTTCGCGCGGGCCATCCATCAGGCCAGCGAGCGGGCGAGCGAGCCGTTCGTGGCGGTGAACTGTGGGGCCATCGCGCCGTCGCTGCTCGAGAGCGAGCTCTTCGGGCACGCGCCCGGCGCGTTCACCGGGGCCGACCCCCGTGGGCGCGAGGGGCTGTTGCACGCGGCGAGTGGCGGGACGCTCTTCCTGGACGAGGTCGCCGAGATGCCGGTGCCGATGCAGGCGGCGCTGCTGCGCGTGCTCGACTCGGGCGCCTATCGGCGCGTCGGCGATCGGGTGGAGCAGCACTGCGACGTGCGGCTGATCTGCGCGACCTGCCGTGACCTCGACGCGGCGGTGAAGGCGGGCACGTTCCGGCAGGACCTCTTCTATCGGCTGCGGGGCGCGTCGGTGCGGCTGCCGGCGTTGCGAGAGCGGCACGATCTGCCGGCGCTCGCGCGGCACCTGGTGCGCGCGCGTGCGGTTCGCGCCGGTTGGGCGAAGCCGCCGAGCTTCGCGCCGGGGACGGCGGAGGCGCTCGGTCGGCACGACTGGCCGGGCAACGTGCGCGAGCTGCTCTCGGTGCTCGACGTGATGCTGCTGAGCGCGCGTGCGCGCGGCGGGACTCGCCTCGAGGAGCGCGACCTGCCGCCCGAGCTGATGAAGCGGCGAAGCGAGCACCCGGCGGCGCATGGCGCGCTACGAACGGCAGAGCAGGAAGCGCTCGAGCGCGCGCTCGAGCAGCACGCCGGCAACGTGAGCGCGGCGGCACGGCAGCTCGGTGTGGCGCGGAGCACGGTCTATCGGCTGGCGAAGCGTTTCGGGATTCCGCTCGGCAAGACGCGCTAGCATCCGGGGGTGGACGAACGAGAGCAGCGCACGGGGCGCGACCCCGACCTGCTGCGGCGGTTGCTACGCGCGAAGGACCGGATGGATGCGGCGCCCGAGGAAGAGTGGCCGGTGAAGCGGCTCGCCAAGGTGAGCGGTGCGTCCGAGGCGCACTTCGCCCGGGCGTTCAAGGATGCGTTCGGCGTGCCGCCGCACCGCTATCTGCTGACGCGTCGGATCGAGCGGGCAACTGCGTTGCTTCGGGATACGGAGCTCTCGATCTCGGAGATCGCGTTTCGGACCGGTTGGAAGAGCCTCGGGACCTTCGGACGGACGTTTCGGGAGGTCACGGGCGATTCGCCGAGTGCGCGACGCGCACGCGAGCGCGCTGAACGCGACGGGGTGGAGGACGTTCCGCCCTGCTTCTTGGCGGCTGGCCGACGGCCCGATCTCACGATCGCAGTTTCGGAGAAGCGCCGGATCCGCGAGGGCGATACGACCGAACCCGAGAAGGAGGTCGGATGACCACGAAGGTTCAAGTCGTCGGTATCTACGTGCGCGATCACGAGGAAGCCCTCGAGTTCTATGTCGGGAAGCTCGGATTCGAGAAGCACACGGACGTGAAGAACGGGGAGTTCCGCTGGCTCACGGTGCAGCACCCCGATCAGCCGAGCTTTCAGCTCGGGCTCTTCGTGCCGGGGCCGCCCACCCAGGACGAGGCCACTGCCCAGACGCTGCGCGAGGTGTTGGCGAAGGGGGCGATGCCGCCCTTGGTGCTCGAGGTCACCGACTGTCGGGCGACCTGCGAGGCGATGCGGGAGCGTGGGGTCGAGCTGACCCAGGAGCCGACGGAGCGCTATGGGAGCGTCGACGCGAGCTTTCGCGACCCGTCGGGCAACGGCTGGAAGGTCGTGGAGACCCGACGCTGATGGCGAAGAAGGGCGTCGCGCACAACGTCTCGGAGCGCTGAGGTAGGCTCGCCCGGGGGTAAGGGGTGAGCGACGCGTACCAGCAAGAGCACATGGCCGGCGGCGAGGTGCTGCTGCGGCAGAAGGCGATCATCCCGCGCTGGGCGCTCGGGTTGATCGCTGGACTGCCGACGGTGGCGGGCGCGGTCGTCGGCGGTGTGCTCGGCGCGCTGGGGCTCGTGTCGGGGTTGGCGGCGGCCGGGATCGCTTTGGCGGGCCTCGGCGCGGGACTGCTGCCGGCGGCGATCTCCCTTGTGTACGCCGTGGGGCGGTTGGTGATCACGACCGACGAGCTGCATCTGCAGATCGGTATGTCGGGGCCGCGGATCCCGATCGAAGCGATCGAGTCGGTTGCGGTCGGGAGGGCGCGGACGCGGAACAAGGGGCTCGGGTACAAGCGGCTCTTCGATGGAACGCGGATCTACTCGCTGCTCGGCGACTGGCGGAAGGCGGTGAAGCTCACCTTCGTGGACCAGAAGCCGATGCATCTGGTCTGCGTGAACCCGGAGGCGGTTGCCGAGGCGATCCGGACGGCGATGGCGTCCAAGGGGCGTGCGCGGGTTCGAGTGGCTGTGGACGAGGAGGAAGCCGAGCTCGAGGTGGCACGAGAGGTCGACGAACGGGCGCTTTGAGGGCGCGCGCAGAGGGTTTTCATTTTGCTCTCGGAGAGCCCTGTGTTTGCGGGGGATCCGGAGGGGGGGAGTGTCCCCGTCAGTTGGTGAGCTGGCGGAGGGTGGTGGCGACGGCGGTGAGGTCGTGGGGGCGGGACTCGGGGGTCTTGGCGAGCATCTGGAGGAGGAGCTCGCTGAGGGGCGGTGGGATGTCGTCGCCGAAGCTCGCGGGGTCGGGCGGCGGTTGGGTGATGTGGGCACTGAGGACGGAAGCGATGCTCTCGCCTTCGAAGGGGCAGCGGCCGGTGGCCATCTCGTAGAGGGTGACGCCGAAGCTGTAGACGTCGGCCGCTTGCTCGGCGACGCCGCCGGCGGCCTGTTCGGGGCTCATGTACGCGGGGCTGCCGAGGACCGCGCCTTCCTGGGTGAGCTTGGGGCCTTCGCGGGCGATCTTGGCGAGGCCGAAGTCCGTGATCTTCGGGGTGCCGTCGTCGGCGAGGAGGACGTTGCCGGGCTTGAAGTCGCGGTGGATGACTCCCTGCGAGTGCGCGTACGCGAGCGCTTCGGCCATCACGGCGCCCAGGCGCGCGACCTCGGCGACGGGGAGGGCGCCGCGCTCCTCGAGGACTCCGTCGAGGCTGCCGCCCTCGACCAGCTCCATGGCCATGAACATGCCCTCGTCGTTCTCCACGAGATCGAAGACCTGCACGATGCCGGCGTGGGTCAACCGCGCGAGCACCTTCGCCTCGGTGCGGAAGCGCTCGGCGAGGACCGGGTTCCCGACCAGGTGTCGGGGGAGCTGCTTGAGGGCGACGTCCCGCTCGAGCACCGAGTCGACGGCGTGGAAGACGATGCCCATACCGCCGCGGCCGAGCTCGTTCTGGATTCGGTAGCGACCTGCGTCGGGCATCATCGGCGGCGGCTCGGCGACCGTGGGCGCGTCGTCGGCGATCGGCGCGGACCCGCCCGTGCCGTTCGATCCGCTCGAGGCGGCGAGCGTCCCCGTCGGCCCGACGCCCGCGTCGGCCGCCATCGTCGCCTGCACCGCGATCGCGGCCGAGTCCGGCGTGCTGCCGAGCGGCTGCGCCATCGCAGCGTCGGGTGCGCCACCTGCTGGCGCCGCCATCGTCTGGGCGACCGGGTCCGCCATCCGCAGCGGCTTCCGGCGCTCGAGGACCTTCGGCGCGTCGTCCAGGAGCGCGAGCACCGCGGCGCCGATCCCGCCGAACCAGTAGACGAAGCTCACCACGCTCACGAAGACCTCACCGAGGTCGCTCAGGCGTTTGCGCCGCCGGAACCAGCGGCCGCTCTCCTCGGTGAAGAGCAGCTCGGCGATCCAGTCGCGGAGCGGCGGCAGGACCAGCAACCCGACCAGGACGACCACGCCGAGGAGCACCTGCGCTCGCCGTGCTCCGAGCAGCCACTCCTTCCGGAGCACGCCGTCGCCGGCGACTCGCTTCGCCGCGGGGAGAGACTCCTTCAGGCGGCGTTTGAGCGCGCGCACGCGAGACACGCGCAGACGCTACCACGCGGGGAGGGTGGGCGAGAGATGACCTCGGAGGTCATGGCCGCCACGCAACGTCGGGCCATACTCGCCTCCCATGGACATCGACGCCCTCGCCGCCGCCTGGAAGGCCGCCGCCCGCGACCGGAAGGCCTTGCCGCAGCTCCTGAGCCACTATCACCGGGACATCCACTTCCGCGATCCGCTCCAGGAGACCCAGGGCATCGACGCCTTCGGTCGGGTCACGGGGCGCTTCCTGAAGATGGCTCGCGGCCTCGAGCTGGACATCGAGGACGCCATCGACGGAGGCGACTCTGGGCTCCTGGTCTGGCGCATGGCCTTCTCGCCACCGCTCGGCCCGAGTCTGCAGTTCGACGGCACATCCCACCTCCGAATGGCTGACGGCGCCATTCGTCACCAGCGCGACTACTGGGACCTCGCCGACACCCTCGTGGGCAGCGTCCCCGGCGGCCGAACCATCTGGCGCCGCCTCCTCGAGCCCATCGTATAGGCGGAGGACGCAGCGCGAAGCGCGAGGACGCACCGAGCGGCAACGCCGCGAGACCTTCAGCTTTTCGGGGAAACGAGGAGCGATTCACTCGCGACGAGTTGGGGGATTTTCGCAAAATCCCCCCGGCAGAATTAGATCGGGCGCGATCGAGATCGCGCCCGCTGCTCGACGTCGAGTGGGGACGACGCCGGGCGAGATCCAGACTCGTCGAGAGCCCCCGACGCTGACCATGGGCAATTCGTTGTCCGCCGGTAACGGCACCACTCGGGACGAAATTGACCATGTCCGCGGCGCGGCGCCGCCGCGACGGTGGCGGTCATGAAGCACGCGACCATTCTCTGCGCCGCCCTCGCCCTGGCCGCCTGCGGCGACGACGACGGAGCCCAGCGAGCCGAAGGCGCGCTCCCTCGCCCTGACCCTCGCCCCAAACAGCAACGCCCCCGATCACGCGGATCGGGGGCGTTTCGTGCGGCTCTACCTCGGTCTCACTCCGCAGCTGCGACGTGGCTGCCGCGAAGGCTCTCGTACGCCCCACGGTCGACGAGGCGGCGAGCCGCGAGGTCGGCCTCGACGTCCGCGGTCCACGCGCCCTCGGCGGCGGCGTCGCCGGCCTCGAGCACGAGGAGCTCCGAGCCGAAGCCCGAGCCGTAGCTGAACGCGCCGATGCGCTCGCCCGCCTTCCGACCCGCGAGGGCCTGCGCCGCGCTGATCCACAGGCTCGCCGTGTAGGCGTTCCCGCTCTTGCGGTTCCAGTCCATCGTCGGGTTCACCATCGAGTCGTAGAAGGCCGCGGTGGCTTCCTCGCTCCAGCCGAAGCTCTCGCCGAGCTGGCGGACGCCCTTCTTCACCATCTTCGGGAAGGGCACGTGGAAACAGAGGGCCGCGAGCTCGCCGAGGGCATCGGCCGGATCGCGGTCGCCGACGAGCTGCTGGAAGCAACGCTCGGTCGCGCGCTTGTAGCAGTCGAGGCTGAGCGCGCCCTCGACCGAGGGGAAGGCGTCGCCGACGGGGCGCCAGAAGTCGAACGCGGGCTCGCTGTACGCGTAGCTCTCGGTCGCGATGCGAGCGACCTTCGGCTCGCCGATGATCATCGCGACGGCGCCGGCACCCTGGGTGGGCTCGCCGGGATCGGCGGGCGCGTAGAGCGCGACGTCGGCGGCGATGACCAGGGCGGCCTTGCCGCGGGCGGCGCCGCTGAGGCGCCACTCGAGCGCCTGGCGGAGGGCGAGCGTGCCGCCGTAGCAGGCGTGCTTGACCTCGTAGCTGCGGACGTCGCCCTCGAGACCGAGCTCGTCGGCGACGAAGGCGCTGAGCGGCCGGCTCATATCGAGGGCGCTCTCGCTCCCCACGACCACGAGGCCGATGTCCTCGAGGGAGCCGTCCCAGCGGCTGAGGGCGCGCTTGGCGGCACCGGCGGCGAGCTGAACCACGCCGTAGCCCTCCGGGCAGAGCGCCATCTCGTCGCAGCCGAGCCCGAGGGTGAACTTGTTGGGGTCGACCCCGCGGAGCTCGGCGAGCTCGCGCACGTCCATGGCCAGGGGCGGGAGCTGAAGGCCGATCGCGGCGATGCCGGTGTCCGAAGCGAAGGTGAAAGAGTCGGAGCTCATGACGGGTGGTCCTTTCTCGGCCGCCCGAACGGGGGCCTCGGAGCGGGACCTTGCGCCGGGTCGTCGTGAGCTGGCGCACCAAACACGGTGAGCCGCGTTCACATGCGCTGAACGGGCGTGCGGGCCCGATGAACACGTTCTGTTCCGGGGTCGACCCGCCGGTGACGGCGACGCGCCGATGGAGATTGAGTACTCTCGCGCTCGATGGCCCAGAAGAAGAAGGACCGCTCCACCCATCGAGGCTTCGCCGAGCCCACCAAGCGGGTTTCGATGGCCGATCCCCCGACGGCAGAGGCCGGGGACACCGTGGTCGACGCAGCGCCCAAGAAGAAGGTGGCGACCACCACCCGAGGGAAGGGGCCGTCGGCCGAGGACGTGGCCCTGGACATCGAGCAGGTCCGCGAAGCAGGTACTCCTTCGCTTCTGGCCGGCCCCTGGCGGGCCATCGAAATCTGGACCCGCAACCGTATCTACGGGGTGGACGGAGGGATGGTCTGCGTCTCGGTGACCGACCGCGTGAGCGATGCCCAGCAGCCCGACCACCCGGCGATCGGCGCACGCCTCCTCGGCGGTCAGCACCGCGCGAAGGACGGCACGATCGAGTGGGTCGCGCACCCGCTCCCAGCGCGTGGTGGCGCCGCCGTCTTCGCGAAGCGCTTCGGTAAGCGACTCAACGTCTCCGAGACCAGCGACGTGACCCGAGTGGTGGTCCGTCAGCGCGTGGTCGAGGTCGGCCCGGACATGCAGCCGCCCAAGTGGGACGAGATCACCGGCGAGTGACGTGAGCGACATCGCTTCGGAAGGTGCCCAGCCCTCGCTGTGGCGCTCGGTCGGGCCGGGGATCCTCTTCGCGGGCGCCGCCGTGGGCGTCTCGCATCTCGTGCAGTCGACGCGCGCGGGCGCGAGCTATGGGCTCGCGTTGATCGGCTTCGTGTTGGTGGCCAACGCGCTGAAGTATCCGGCGTTCCGCTTCGGCCCGCAGTACGCGGCCGCGACCGGGACCTCGCTGCTCCAGGGCTATCGGCGGCGCGGCAAGCCGGCGCTGGGGCTCTATCTCCTGGTCACGCTCGGGACGATGCTCACCGTGCAGGCCGCGGTCGCGGTGGTCACCGCGGGCGTGTTCCTGAGCATCACCGGGCTCCCGCTCTCACCGATCGTGGCCACCGGCATCCTGCTCGCGATCTGCGCGGGCCTCACGGCGATCGGTCAGTATCGCTGGCTCGACACGGTGACCAAGGGGGCCGTGGCTCTCTTCACGCTGGCGACGCTCGTGGCGACCGCGATGGCGCTGCCACGCGTCTCCGGGCCCTTGTGGCCGGACTTCGGCGCCTTCGAGAAGACCGACATCCTCTTCATCGCGGCGCTCGTGGGGTGGATGCCGAGCGCGATCGACGTCGCGGTGTGGCAGTCGCTCTGGACGCTCGCCCGCGGCAAGCAGACGGGCGACACGCCCACCGTTCGCGGCGCCATCTTCGACTTCCACGTCGGCTACCTCGGCACGGTGGTGCTCGCGCTCTGCTTCCTGGTGCTCGGGGCGGCCGTCATGCGGGGCGCGACGCTCGAGGCCCAGCCGGCGGCTTTCGGCGCGCAGCTCGTCTCTCTCTACGCCGATACGTTGGGAGCCTGGAGCAAGCCGATCATCGGCGCCGCCGCGTTCCTGGTGATGTTCTCGACCACGTTGACCGTCGTCGACGGCTTCCCTCGCGCGCTCTCGGTGCTCGCCGACCGCTTCCGAAGCGACGAGGTCCCCGGCGAAGGCAGGGGCGACGGGGACCGCCGGGTCTTCTGGGGGGCCGTCGCCGTGCTCTTCGTGGGGTCGCTCCTGGTCCTGCACTTCGCGCTGCGCTCGCTCGGCGACATGGTGGACCTCGCGACGACCCTCAGCTTCTTGACCGCACCGCTGCTCTCGCTGCTCAATCACCGAGCGATCACCGGCGCGGAGGTTCCCGAAGAAGGTCGGCCCTCCGCGGGGCTCCGCTTGGCCAGCTGGGTGGGGATCGTGGCGCAAACGGGCTTTGCGTTGTACTACCTGGCCCTTCGGTTCGGCTGAATTTTGGAGATCCTCTACCCCGTCCTCGCCGTCCTCGGCGGCTTCATCGCGCTGGTCTGGGCAGCGGACCGTTTCGTCATCGGCGCGGCCGCGGTCGCGCACAACAGCGGCGTCTCCCCGCTCGTCATCGGCCTGACCATCGTCGGCTTCGGCACCTCGGCGCCGGAGATGCTGGTCTCGAGCGTCGCGGCCTACAACGGGGTCGCGAACCTCTCGATCGGCAACGCGGTCGGGTCCAACATCGCCAACATCGCGCTCGTGCTGGGGCTCGCCGCGATGGTGAACCCGCTGCACATCCACCAGAAGGTCATCGGGCGCGAGCTGCCCGTGATGATCGTGGTGATGATCTTCGCGGCCGGGCTCATGTGGGACGGCGAGCTCGGCCGCATCGACGGCATCCTGCTGCTCGCGGGGCTCTTCGTCATGATCGTCTTCGTGGTCCGCGAGGGTCTACAGGACTCGGACGAGCCTCCACCGGAGCTCGACGAGCTGCCCGACGGAATGAGCACCGGCGTCGCGATCCTGTGGATCGTCGTGGGGCTCGGCGCGCTGCTCGCGTCGTCGGAGCTGCTCGTCTGGGGCGCGACGGAGGTCGCGACCTTCTTCGGGGTCTCCGAGCGCGTCATCGGCCTGACGGTGGTCGCCTTCGGCACGAGCCTGCCGGAGCTCGCGGCGACGCTCGTCGCGGCCAAGCGCGGCGAGCACGACATCGCGGTCGGCAACGTGGTCGGCTCGAACGTCTTCAACACCCTCGGCGTGCTCGGCCTGCCCGGCGTGATTCGACCGGGACACGCGGAGCCGCTGGTGATGCGCCTCGACATCCCGCTCATGATCGGCGTGTCGATGCTGCTGTGGATCCTGGCGCGCGCGCTCCGTCCCTACCGTCAGGTCGGGCGCAAACGGGGCGCGTTGCTCGTGCTGATCTACGTCGGCTACGTGGTCGGCGTGTATCTCTACGTCGGCGGCTGATCGCCGTCGTCCTCGACGTTGGTCGCGGGGCCGAAGACGAGCACCAGCCCCGCGCCGACGACCAGCACACCGCCCGCGAGCGCCCAGGCCGAGGGGAGGGCGCCCCACACGACCAGGTCCGCGAGCATGCCGAAGACCGGCGCGGCGTAGCTCGCGGCGGCCACCGTCGACGCCTTCTCGATCTTGTAGGCGTGGGTCAGGCAGAGCTGACCCGCGATGGCCATCACGCCGGTGAGCACGAGCGGCCCGATGAGATGCGCGGGCGGCCAACCGGGGAGCTGGCCGTGCATCGCCAGGATGCCGAAGAGCGCGAGCACCCCCACCGATGCCTGGAGCGCGAAGACGATCACGTAGGGGTGGTCGGTGGCCCCGAGTCGACGCACGGCGAGGTGGGCCATCGCCGACGCGCAGGCGGCGCCGAGCGCCCAGAGCCCGAAGGTGGAGCCGACCTGGAGCTCCGGACCCACGATGAGCGCGCATCCGGCCATGCCGGCGATGAGCAGCACCCACAGGAGTCCGGTCGAGCGCTCGCTTCGGCCGAGCCAGAGCGGCGCCATGAGCGCGACCAGGATCGGCTGAGTGCGACCGATGATCGCGAGGTCGCCGAGCGCGAGACCCTTGGCCGCGGTGAAGAAGCCGAGCATGGCGGCGAAACCGAAGAGAACCCGGAAGGCGAGCACCTTCGGGTTGTGGAAGCGCAGGCCGACGCGCGTGGCGAGCACGAACGCGATCGGCATGCTGACGGCGCTGCGCCAGAGGATGATCTCGAGCGGTCCGAGCTCCTCGCGCGCCAGCTTCACCGCGCCGACCATGATGGTGAACGCCGCGGTGGCTCCGAACATCAGGAGCGGTCCGCGCCGCACCCGGCTCACGAGCGTTTGTGCCAGACGAGCGTGAAGTTGTTCGCGGGCATCGGGACGCGCTCGGTGAGCACCAGGCCGTGCGGCTCGGCGAGCTTCTCGAGCGCGGCGATGTCGCGCACGCCCCACCGCGGGTCGCGCGAGCGGAGGCTGCAGTCGAAGGCCTCGTTGCTCGGCGCCGTGTGGGTGTCGTCGACCTTGTAGGGGCCGTAGGTGACGAGCGGCGCGCCATCGGCGAGCAGCGCGCCAGCCCCGCGCATCAGGCCCTCGCTCGCCTCGATCGGCGAGATGTGGATCATGTTGATGGCGACGACGGCGGCGGCCTGAGCGATGGGCCAGGTGTGGCTGGACGCGTCGAGCATGAGGGCCGCGCGCAGGTTGGGGAGCTCGGCCTCGGCGCGGTAGGCGTCGATGCTGGCGCGCGCGTCGGGATCGGGGTCGGTCGGCTGCCACTCGAGGTGCGGGAGGGCGCTCGCGAAATGGACGGCGTGCTCGCCGGACCCGGCGGCGATCTCGAGCACGCGGCCGTGATCGGGGAGGACCCGCTTCAGGACCGCCAGGATCGGGTCGCGGTTTCGAACCGTGGCGGGGGCGTGGCGGCGCATGGGCCGAACCATGGGACCAGGCGCGCCAAACCGCCAGGGCCGGCCGCTTTGTGTGCGGATGGGAGTGCGATTTGGCACCCTCGCGGCGTGACGCGATGGCTGGTGCTGATCCTGCTCGTGGGTTGCGCCGGTGCGCAGCGCGGGCGCGAAGCGGAGGAGGACGGGGGGGTCGATCTCGGGGCGCCCGATCTCGGACCGCCGGACCTCGGACCGCCGGACCTGGGGGTCGATCTGGGGCCGCCGCCGCTGCCCATGCCGGTCGCAGAGCCGGACCTGGCGCTCACCGGTGAGAGCAGCTGCGTGCTTCGGTTGGGCGAGGTGCGCTGTTGGGGCGCGAATCGCTTCGGCGAGCTCGGCGATCCTTCGCTGGAGGTCGGGCATCGAGTGCGGCGCGCGACCCCGACGGTGGTCGAGGGGCTGACCGACCCGGTGCGAATCTCGGCCGGTGCCTTTCACGTGTGCGCGCTCGAAGCGGCCGGGACCGTGCGGTGCTGGGGCCACGGCGGCTGGGGTCAGCTCGGCGACGGCGAGGGCGAGGACCGACGCGCCCCGGTCGCCGTGGCGGGGCTCCACGACGCGGTCGCGATCGCGGCGGGCGGTGGCCACACGTGCGCGCTGCGGGCGAACGCCGAGGTCGTGTGCTGGGGCCGCAACCACATGGGCCAGCTCGGCGAAGCGACGACCACGCGACGGCTGGAGCCGGTGCCGGTGCCCATCGAGCGAGTGCTCGAGCTGGTGGTCGGTGGGAACCACGGCTGCGCACGGACCGAGGCGGGCGAGGTCCTGTGCTGGGGGGAGAACCTCGAGGGACAGCTCGGCGATGGGAGCCTCTCGACGCCGACCGGGTTCCGCTCGGAGCCGGCGCCGGTGGAGGGACTCGGCGGGGTGGTGGGCCTCGCGTCCGGCTGGGCGCATGTCTGCGCGCTCGGCACGTCGGGGGTGCGCTGCTGGGGCCGCAACGACTCGTACCAGCTCGCGGCGCGCGGCCGTGGCTCGGCGAACGACGCCATCGTGGAGCCGAGGGAGATGACCGGCGTGGAGGGGGCGACGGTGCTGGCGCTCGGGGCGCGCTTCAGCTGCGCGCTCGTGCCGGTCGATGAAGCCGACGCGGGCGCCCCACGACCGCAGCTGCGGTGCGCGGGCCTCGACCATCGGGGACAGCTCGGCAACGGCAACCGCCGGACGACGCGAACCATGGAGCCGGTGCTGCTCGAGGGCGTCGTCCGCGTGGCTGCTGGCGTCCAACACACCTGCGCGATCACCGAGGACGGCGCCGTCTGGTGCTGGGGCGACGACCGCCAAGATCAGGTCGGTCAGGGCCGCCACCGCCTGGTCGCCACCCCCCACCGAGTGCTCCCGCCCCTCACCCCCTGACACCCCGGCACCCCTACACCCGAGGCGCACGTCTACACCCGAGGGACGCTCTTGAGTTCTTTCCGAGTTCACATTGCAATGTGAACTCGGAAAGAACTCAAGAGCGTCCCTGAGGTGTAGAGCTACAGCAGTTTGGAGAGGTGGGTGCGGATGTCGGGGATGCCGTAGCGGGCGCTGTAGCCGTCGATGGTGAAGCCCATGGCTTCGTAGAAGGGGCGGTTGTCCGGTTGCTGGCTGCGGGCGTCGACGCGGAGGGTCTCGGCGCCGAGGTTCCGGGCGAGGTCTTCGATCCAATGGGCGATGGCGCGGCCGTGGCCTTCGCCGCGATGCTCGGGGACGACGGCGAGGCGTGCGTAGGAGAGCTCGGAGCCGGCGACCCGGTCGAAGCGCTCGCCCATTGCGGCCCGCTCGACGTGGGGGCGGAGCCTTTCGTCGACGCTCAGTCGGGCGGTGCCGATGGCTTCGACGCCCGCGAAGGCGAGCACGAGTCCGCCCTTGGCGAACGCTCGCTGGAAGACCTCGAGGCCCTCTCGGAGCGCCGAGCTGGGGTTGGGGTAGTCGCGGGTCTCGGCGAACCCTCGTTGAGCGATGGACAGCGCCACCGCGGCCTCGTCGTAGCGGGCGAGCCGGATCATGGCTCCGTTCTATCAGGCTCCCGTTGCGTCCGGGCGCCGGAGCAGCCATCGTCCGCCGCTCATGGCTCGCGTCGTCCTCGTGGTGCCCTGCTACAACGAAGCCGCCCGACTTCCGGTCGAGGAGCTGGCGTCGTTCGTGCTGCCTCAGGACGAGCTCCGCATGCTCTTCGTCGACGACGGCTCGACCGACGAGACCCGCGAGGTGCTCACGCAGCTGGTCGCCCGCGCTCCCGAGCGACTCGCCATGCTCGCGCTCGAACGCAACGGCGGGAAGAGCGAGGCCGTGCGCCGCGGGGTGCTCCATGCGCTCGACGGCCAGGTCCACGGCGAGGCCGATTGGGTCGGCTACTGGGACGCCGACCTCGCGACCCCGCTCGAAGAGGTGGAGCGCTTCTGTGCCGTGCTCCGTGAGGAGCCGGACAAGGACGTGGTCTTCGGGGCGCGCGTCCGACTCCTCGGTCGTCACATCGACCGGAAGCTCTACCGCCACCTCTACGGCCGCGCGTTCGTGACCGCCGTGAGCACGATGCTCGCGCTGCCGATCTACGACAGCCAGTGCGGCGCGAAGCTCTTCCGCGCGGGCCTCGACGTCCGCGCCGCGTTCGCGACGCCGTTCATCTCGCGCTGGATCTTCGACGTCGAAGTGCTGGCGCGCCTCATCGGTCGCTACGAGGCACGGGGCGACGACCTCGCTCACCATCTCGTCGAGGTCCCGCTGCGTCGCTGGAGCGACGTCGCCGGATCGAAGATCACCAGCTTCGACGCGGCCCGCGCCGCCGGCGAGCTGGCGCGCATCGGCCTCGAGTACCGCGACATCCTCCGCGCGCGTCGACGCCGCCGGCGCTGAGCGTCAGTCCCCGGCGGCTTCGTCGACCGGCGAGTGCTGGGTGTGCGCCAGCAGCCATCGCGAAAGCGCGTCGCCGTCGACCGACCCGTCGAAGACGGCGTCGCGGTCGTCGGCTTCCTCCGGCAGGTCCCCCACCCACACCACCTGGCTCGCGTGGGGGCGGATGGCGCTCGCGAAGCTGGCGGCGTCCGGATCCATGAACGCCCAATCGACGGGCGCTCCCTCCGCCAGCACGGTCGCCAGCGGCTCGAGCTCCACGCGGTTGTCGCGGAGCATCGTCTCGAGGGCCTCCGCCGCGCGCCCGACGACGCAGGCGCGCTTTGCCATCGCCGCCGGTCGCATGCCGCTCACGATCGGCGGCGCCACCGAAGGGACCGGTGGCGAGCTCGCGATCGCCACCGGCTGAATCCGCGGAAGCCACACGGCGAAGCGAGTCCCGCGCCCCTCCTCGCTGTGCAGCTCGAGGTCGCCCCCGAGGCGCTGGGTGAGGTGCTTCACCAGTGGCAGCCCGAGCCCCGAGCCCTCCTTCTTCGTCGTGAAGTAGGGGTCGAAGATCCGCGAGCGCGTCTGCGGGTCCATCCCGGGCCCATCGTCGGCCACGATGATCCGGATCCGTTGATCGACCGCTACCGCATCCACGTGGACGTGGCCGCCGTCGTCGACGGCCTCGATCGCGTTCTTCATCAGGTTCCAGAGGATCGAGCGGAGGTCGCCCGGCGGCGCGGCGGCGACGAGGAGCTCGCCGATGCGGCTCTCCACCTGCACGGCCCGTCGGCTCGCCACCGCTGCGAAGCTGTCGACGAGATCCCTCAGCAGTGGCCCCAGATCCGACGCGGAGGGGCTCTCGCTCGCGGCACGGCTCCGCAGCGCTCGACGAGTGCTGTGCACCGACCGCAGCGTGTCGCCGGCCGCTTGCTCGATCTGCCGGAGGGCTTGGGCGACCTGGGTGTCCGAGGTGCCCGGCCGGCGGGCACGCGCCGCCAGGCTGGCCATCGCCGTCAGTCCGTTGGCCATCTCGTGGTTCACGGTGGCGAGCACCTCGAGCTCTCCGGCGCCGGAGCTCGACTGTGCGACCACCGCGATCTGTAGCCCCGACATCGCCATGGTCGCGTGCATGCGCCAGGTGTCGCCGCCGCGTGAGAGCGTCAACGACGCCTCGCCTTGGGTGCGCGCCTTCGCCAGGCACGCGTCGACGGCCGGGTCGTCCGCGTGGTAGCCGGTGAGCTGTTCGATCGCGTCGGCGGCGGTGCCCGGGAAGCCGATGCCGAGCACCGACTCGGCGGCGTGGGTCAATGGGCGGATCGTTCCGTTCGATTCCTCGAAGAGCGGAATCTCGAGCCCTCGGGCGAACTTGCGGAGCGGGGTCGCGATCGGCTGCGGAATGGTCGCCGGACGGGAGAGATCGGTGAGCGCGCGGATCAGCTCTTCGGGCACTCCGGCGGCCTTCGCCGCGGAGGTCACTTGACGGATGTGTGCGCGGTCCCGCCCGCGGAGTGCTCGTGCCAGGTTGAGCACCCATTCCTCCCGCCCCGACATCGCCATCCGAACCCAAGAGTACGGTAGCTCGGGCCGGCTTTCGAGGGGCTCTTTGGAGGACGCGTGCTATGGGCCCTTCGATGGCCGAGAGCACACCCACCAGCAAGACCGATCCCGGTCGTTTCTTCGAGGATTTTCGCGTCGGCGAGACCCTGGTCCATGCCGTGCCTCGCACGGTGACCGAAGGGGATCAGGCCCTCTACATCGCGCTCACGGGCGACCGATCGCCGCTCCACTGCTCGGCTGAGTACGCCCGATCCCTGGGGTATGAGCGAGAGACGATTCACGACTTGCTCGTCTTCCACATGGTCTTCGGGAAGACGGTGGACGATGTCTCGCTGAACGCGGTCGCGAATCTCGGCTACGCGGGGCTCCGCTTCCTGGCGCCGGTCTACCCCGGCGACACCCTCCGCTCGGTGAGCGAGGTGCTCGGCAAGAAGGAGAACTCGAGCGGCAAGACGGGCATCGTCTGGGTGCGCACGAAGGGCACGAACCAGCGCGGCGAGACGGTCCTCGAGTACGTGCGCTGGGTGATGGTGCACAAGAAGGATCCGGAGACCCCGACCGGTGCCTCGGATGCGCCCGAGGTGCCTGGCGCGGTGGAGGCCAGCGAGCTGGTGGTCCCGGCCACCCTGACCTTCGATCGCTACGAGACCTGGCCGACGGGTGGCGCGGCGTTCTTCGAGGACTACGCCGTCGGCGAGCGCATCGACCACGTGGACGGGATGACCATCGAGGAGAGCGAGCACGCGATGGCCACTCGGCTCTACCAGAACACGGCCAAGGTCCACTTCGACGCGCACGCGATGAAGGACAGCCGCTTCGGCAAGCGCCTGATGTATGGCGGTCACGTCATCAGCCTCGCGAAGGCGCTCTCGTTCAACGGCCTGCAGAACGCGCTCGGCATCCTGGCGTTCAACGGCGGCACCCACGCGGGGCCCACCTTCGCCGGCGACACGCTCTACGCGTGGAGCGACGTGCTCGACGTGCAACCGCTTCCCGGACGAGAGGACTGCGGAGCGATCCGTCTCCGTCTGGTGGCAACGACGAACCGCAACCCGCTCAACGAAGATACGCCGCTGAAGGTCGAGAAGGACGGGAAGACGCGGTTCCATCCCAGCGTGGTGCTAGAGCTGGACCATTGGATTCTCATGCCTCGCAGGGCATCCGTATCCGCCGTTTGATTCAGCGTTGACGTAGTTTTTCCCTCACGGTTCACTCGCCGCCCCCGCTCCGCTTGGAGCGGCTGGAGGTGCGGCGAGGCCTCCTGTTCGTTCGCCTCGCCAGGGAGAAACCGATGAGACAGATGCAAGCAGCCCTCTTGGGCGCGCTGCTCGTGACCGCAGCCTGCGGTGATGATGGCGAGCAGACCGACACCCCCACGGCGACGACCGACACGCCCACGCCGGAGACGCCTCAGGCCCCGGCCGAAGCGCCGATCGAGCCTCAGGTGTGCACGGGTGAGACGCACACCTGCGTGATGAAGGCCTCCGGTGAGGTCTTCTGCGCTGGTGAAAACCTCGAGGGAGAGGTCGGCGATGGCACGACCGAGGATCGGTGGACCTGGTCGCCCGTCGCCAACCTGAACGACGCCAAGGCGATCGAGTGTGGCTCCGACCACACCTGCGCGCTGCGCCGCAACGGCGAGGTCTCCTGCTGGGGCCGCAACCGCAACGGCGAGCTCGGCGCCGGCAACACCGACGTGCAGATCACGCCGGTGGCCGTGTCCGGTCTGACCGGCGTGGCGGAGCTCTCGGCTGGCTTCCGCACCACCTGCGCGCGCCTCGGCGACGGCACGGTGAAGTGCTGGGGCGACGGTGGCAGCAACATCCTCGGCCGGACCTCGAGCGACGCGAGCCCGACGCCGCTGGCGATCAGCGGCGCGACCGACGCCGCCGAGATCTCGGTGGGTCGGGCGCACGCCTGCCTCCGAAAGAACGACGGCACCGTGTGGTGCTGGGGCTCGAACAACAGCCACCAGCTCGGCCAGGCCGGCGACACGACCCGCCAGTCGGCGCTCCCCGTGCAGGTGCCGGGCGTGACCGGCGCGACCAAGGTCGCGGTCGGCGGCGACCACTCCTGCGCGATCACCGGCGGTGGCTTCACCTGCTGGGGCGAGAACGAGAACGGTCAGTCCAGCGCGGCGCCGACCGAAGAGGACGTCGAGACCCCGGCGGTGGTGGCCGGGCTCGAGGGCGTCACCGACATGGCCCTCGGCAACAAGCGCACGTGCACCATCATGGGCGGCGGCGCGGTGAAGTGCTGGGGCTACAACAACTACACCGCCGGCCTGCTCGGCATCGGTCCGACCGAGGGCGTTCGTGATGCCGCCGGCCCGACGGACGTCACCGCGGTCACCGGCGCGCAGCGCATCGACACCAGCGACAACCACAGCTGCGTCGTGAACGGCGAGGGCGCGGTGGTCTGCTGGGGCGCCGCCGGCGGCGGCCGCATGGGCAACGACTCCCCGAACTCGCTCCAGACCGCGGCGGCCATCGTGCCCTCGGTCTCGGCGATGAGCGCCGAGGCGCCGACCCGCGAGACCTTCGCGGCGGCCGAGGGCGAGCTCGAGCTCACCCCGCACTTCGCCGTCGGTAGCAACCACGTCTGCGGCGTGAAGGAAGACGGCACCGTCTACTGCTTCGGCGAGGGCGGCGACGGTCGGCTCGGCAACGGCGCGGAGCGCCCGAACTCGAGCAGCGAGGGCTCGGCGGTGCTCGGCATCTCCGACGCGGTGCAGGTCGCGGCGGGTCTCCGCCAGAGCTGCGCGCTTCGCAAGAACGGCTCGGTCGTCTGCTGGGGTCGCCTCGGCTACCGCGAGCGGAACAGCTACCCGACGACCATCGATCTCGGTGAGCCGGTCAAGCACATCTCGGTCGGCGGTCCCGCCGATGCGATGGTGCTCTGCGGTGTCCACAACGACGGCACGGTCACCTGTGTCGGCTACAACAACAGCGGCAACCTCGGTCGCGGCTCGCGCGGCGACAGCACGATGGAGCCCGCGAAGATCGAAGGCCTGACGGACGTCGAAGAGGTCCGCGTGGCCATCGGCTCGGTCTGCGCCCGCCAGAGCAGTGGCAAGGTCTTCTGCTGGGGCTCGGGCCGCAAGGGCGAGATCGGCAACGGCGCCGACGAGGGCGTGTACGTGCCGACGGAGGTCTCCGGCCTCTCCGACGCCGTCGCGCTCGGCGGTGGCTACTACAACCACTGCGCCATCAAGCGCCGCGGTCAGTACGTGTGCTGGGGCGACAACGACGACGGGCAGCTCGCGAACGGTCAGACCGGCCGCGAAGCGTTCAAGAACACGCCGCAGACCATCCGCGGCATCTCGGGCGCGCTCAGCGCGTCGACCACCACGGACTCGATGTGCATCGCGACGCGCGGCGGTCCCCGCTGCTGGGGCGCGAACGACTTCGGTCAGACCGGCATGGGTGACTCGGAGACGGACGACGTCACTAGCCCCGTCACCTACAAGCTCGACGAGGCCGAGGCGGTCACCGCCCTCGGTGACGTCATCCAGATGGGCTGCGGCTCCAACTTCTGCTGCGCCCTGCACGCGGAAGGCGGCGTCAGCTGCGCGGGCTCCACGCCCATCGGCGGCAGCGGCGGCTTCTTCGGCATGAGCAACAGCCGGAGCACCACGCCCATCGTCGCGTCGGGCATCAGCTACGCGATCCCGAACGAAGAGGGCGGCGAGGAGTAGGCCGAAGGCCCGTCCTCGTCCTCGTCCTCGTCCTCGTGCACGTGCACGAAAGCGACGAGGCCAACAAAAAAGCCCCCGGTCGAGTCGACCGGGGGCTTTCTTCTTCTTGGGCTGGCCTTCGTCGTTGTTCGGGGACGATCGTCTTCTTGTTTGGGCTGGCCTTCTTCGCTATTCGGGGAGGCTGGCCTTCTTCGCTATTCGGGGACGATCGTCTTCTTGTTCGTCATAATCTGAGACTCGCGCGCGAATGCCCCTATCTTAGCGGGCGTTCGACTCGGGCCCGTGGGGACGATCGTCTTCGTTGTATTCGTTTCGGGCTCGCCGCCGCGGAATGAATACAACGAAGACGATCGTCCCCGTTGGCTCGTCAGGAACACCCGGTTTTTCTTGGGCGGGCGTGACATCAAGACGAACAAGAAGACGATCGTCCCCGTCCCGTCGGTTCAGCTCTCGAGGAGGCGGCGGGCGACGACGTGGGCCTGGATCTCGTTGGCGCCTTCGAAGATCGAGAGCACGCGGGCGTCGACCAGGAGGCGGCTCGCGAGGTACTCGATGGCGAAGCCGTTGCCGCCGTGGATCTGCACGTTGGCGTCGGCGCCTTCCCAGGCGGCGCGGGTCGCGAGGAGCTTGGCCATGCCCGCCTCGAGGTCGCAGCGCTTCTCCGAGTCCTTCTGGCGAGCGCTGAAGAAGGTCAGCTGCCGAGCCGCCTGGATGCGGGCGACCATGCGGCCGATCTTTCGCGCGACGCGCGGGAACTCGAAGATGGGGCGACCGAACTGCACCCGCTCCATCGCGTAGAGGAGCGCGTCGTCGAGCGCGGCTTGAGCCACACCGACACCGCGCGCCGCGGTCTGGATGCGGGCGCTCTCGAACGTGCGCATGAGCTGCTTGAAGCCCGCGCCTTCTTCGCCGCCGAGCAGGGCTCCGGCCGGCACCTCGAAGTCGTCGAAGCTGAGCTCGTACTCCTTCATGCCGCGGTAGCCGAGCACCTCGATCTCGGTGCCCTCGAGCCCGCTATCGACGAACTCCGGCTCGCCGGGCGCCGGGTCCAGGCGCGTCTTCGGCGCCAGGAACATCGAGAGCCCCTTGTAGCCGGGCTCGTTCGGGTCGGTCCGCGCGAGGAGCGTCATCAGATCCGCGCGCACCGCGTGCGTGATCCAGGTCTTCTGCCCGTGCACGCGGTAGCTGCCGTCGTCCTGCTTGGTGGCGCGCGTCCCGAGGTGGGCCAGGTCGCTGCCGGTGTTCGGCTCCGTGAACACGGCGGTCGGCAGGATCTCGCCGGCCGCGATCTTCGGGAGCCAGTGCTTCTTCTGCTCGTCGGTGCCGCCGCCGAGGATCAGCTCGGCCGCGATCTCCGCACGGGTACCGAGGCTGCCGACGCCGATGTAGCCGCGGCTGAGCTCCTCGGTGACCACGCACATGGCGACCTTGCTCATCCCGAGGCCGTCGTACTCCTCGGGGATGGTCAGGCCGAAGACGCCCAGCTCGCTCATCTGCTCGACGAGCGACATGGGGATCAGGATGTCCTTCTGGTGGATCTCCTGCGCCTTCGGGATGACCTCCGAGTCGACGAAGCGTTTGAACTGCGCCCGGATCTCCTCGAGCATCTCGCCGTCTTCGTCGCGGTTGAGCCCGAGCGACCCGGCGTCGCCGTCGCGCGCGGCGGTGGCGATGCCCACGTAGGCCTGGGGGCTCGAGTGCTCCTCGGCGTAGGCCTGAACGTCGTCCTGGAGAATCGTCTCCTTCAGGTCGCCTTCCTGGATGCCGAGCGCCTGGAGCGACACGGTCTCGCAGGGGCCGAGATCGAGACCGCCGCGGAGCCCACGCACCAGCTCGCCGACGTAGGCGCTGGCGATCGCCGCCTCGGTCTTGCCGCAGGCGCCGGCCCACTCGAGGAGCTGCCGTGCCGCGTTCGTCTCCGTGGCCAGGTAGGCGAGGCCGTGGGCGGCGAGCTGCTCCTGGTTGAGCTTCTTGCCGTCCGCGCGACCGCTCTCGGTCACGAAGCGCTTCTTGCCCTTCGCGAGCGCCCGCTCGTAGAGCGCCTCGAGGGCGCCGACCTGCTGCTCCAAGCTGCTCATGCGTTTTCCTTCATCACCGCCAGGGTCTCGTCGTAGGTCTTGAGCCCTGGGCGCGGAGCGCCGACGAGGCAAGCGATCGTTCCATAGACCTCGTTCCGATACATCTTCTGGTGGGCCTCGGCGAGGTCCTTCCACTCGAAGGTCTCGGTGAGCACCGGCTTCACCTGCCCCTGCATGACCAGCTTGTTCGCGCGGCCGGCGGAGTCGGCGTCGGCGAAGTGCGAGCCGATGATGCGCTTCTGGCTCATCCAGAGGTGGCGCACGTCGAAGGTGAGCTCATAGCCGGTGGTCGCGCCGCAGATGACGATGCGCCCGAACTTCGACGCGAGCCAGACGCTCGCCGGGAAGGTGCGCTGACCCGGGTGCTCGAAGACGACCTCGACGCTCTTCTTCTCGCCGAGAATGTCCCAGATCTTCTTGCCGAAGGCCTTCATGGCCGTGAAGCGCTTCTTCTTCTGCTCCTCGTCCTCGTCCGGCCGGTACTGCAGGTCGGGGAAGTCCTTGCGGTTGATGACGCCGTACGCGCCGAGGTCCATGGCCATCTGCGCCTTCTCGTCGCTCGAGACGACCGCGATGGCGCGGCAGCCCGCGGCCTTGCAGAGCTGGATGGCGAACGAGCCCAGACCCCCGGCGGCGCCCCAGATGAGCACGTCCTCGCCGGGCTGGATCTCCGCGCGGTCGATCAGCATCCGGTGCGCCGTGAAGTACACCAGGCCGTAGCTCGCAGCCTGCTCCCACGTGAGGTCCGGGCTCTTGGGCAGCAGCTGCTGACCCTGGGCACGGGTGAACTGAGCGAAGGATCCGTCGGGGGTCTCGTAGCCCCAGATGGTCTGCAGGTCGCTCGCGCCCGGCTCGACCAGGTGGTTGCAGTGGATGACGACCTCGTCGCCGACTTTCCACTTTCGCACCGCGCTGCCGACCTTCCAGACCACGCCGGCGCAGTCGGAGCCCGCGATGTGAAAGGGGAGCCCGTGGCTCTTGAGGATGTTCACCGGCTCGCCGAGGCCCGCCCAGATGGCGTTGTAGTTGATGCCTGCCGCCATCACCTGCACGAGGACTTCGTCCGGACCGATGTCCCAGACGGGCATCTCTTCGGTCTGCATCGACTTGGTCGGCTCGCCGAAGCGCTCCGGGCGGATGACCCAGGAGTGCATCTTCTGGGGCACGACGCCGAGCGGCGGCACTTGGCCGACCGGGACGATTTCGGGGACATCGGTGGGGGAGGTGGTCTGGGTGTCGGTCATGGCTGGGTCTCCTTGGTCGCTTTCGCGCCGGGCGATTCGCGCCGACCCACCGTCGCGAGATATCGCTCGCTCAGGTGGGCGCAGATGGTGGGGGGAGCGTCGGCGTCGAGCGCCTCGTCGATCGCGGCTTCGAGCGCCGCGTCGCCGCCGAGGGTCTCGACGCCATGCCGGCCGTGGAGCCGGCGGAAGAGTTGGAGGGTCCAGGCCACCTCGCCGCGGCGGCGATGGGCCGCGAGGTCGGTGGCGCTGGCGCGCTGTGCGTCGAGGGCGTCGGCGAGCTCGTCGAGTCCACGGCGCTCCGTCGCGCTGGTGGCCAGGATGGGCATCGCCTCGCCGAGCCCCGCCGACTGCGCGGAGGCGAGGGCGGAGCGCAGGTCGCTGGTCGCGCGCTCGGCGAGGACACCCGTGTCGGCCTTGTTCACCACGAGCAGGTCGGGGATCTCCATGATCCCGGCCTTCAGGAACTGCAGCACATCGCCCGAGCCTGGCTGCACCACCAGCACGACGGTGTCCGCCACGTAGCGAACGTCGGTCTCGGTCTGCCCGACGCCGGTGGTCTCGAGGAGCACGACCTCGTAGGCGGCGGCGAGCACCTGTGCCGCAGCGGGGGCCGCCCAGCTCAGCCCACCGGCTTCGCCGCCGGTCGCGAGCGAGCGCACGAAGACCTTCTCGTCGCTCGGGTCGAAGCCCATGCGCGCGCGGTCGCCGAGCAGGCTCCCGCCGCTGCGGACGCTGGAAGGATCGACCGCCACCACGCCCACGCTCCGGCCGCGCTCACGAAGCGTTCGCGCGAGCGCGGCGGCCAGGGTCGACTTGCCCACGCCGGGCGGTCCGGTGAGCCCGACCCGGTGACTCGAGCCGTCCGACTGCTCCCGCAGCAACCGCAGTAGCGCGCCGACCGCGCGGCGGCTGCCGTCCCGCCGATCCTCGACCAGGTTGAGCGCCTTGGCGACGGACGCCTTCCGACCGGCCAGCACACCGCTGGCCAGCGCCGAGATCCCCTCGGCGCTCATGAGGTCGGTCGGTGCGCCCGGTTGCTTCACCCGGCGCGCTCCGCGACGAGCTCCACGAGCTCGCCCATCAACGTGTCGAGCGCGAAGTGCTTCGGGGTGTAGACCCGAGCCACGCCCTGCTCACGGAGCCGCGCTGCGTCGGCGTCCGGGATGATCCCTCCGACGACGAGCGGCACGTCCTTCAGGCCGGCCTCGTCCATCCGCTTCAGCACGTCGGGCACGAGCTCGAGGTGCGAGCCGCTCAGGACGCTGAGGCCGATGAGGTGCACGCCCTCCTCGAGCGCCGAGGCGACGATCTGCTCCGGGGTGAGCCGGATGCCCTCGTAGACGACGTCGAAGCCGACGTCGCGGGCCTTGAGCGCGATCTGCTCGGCGCCGTTGCTGTGGCCGTCGAGGCCCGGCTTGCCGACGAGCATCTTCGGTCGGCGGCCGAGCTTCTCGGCGACCGCCTCGAGCTCGGCGCGGACCTGCTTGACGGTGTCGCCTTCGCTGCGGCTGACCTGCGCGCCGCCCACCCCGGTCGGGGCACGGTACTCGCCGAAGACCTCGCGGAGGGTGCCGGCCCACTCGCCCGTCGTGACACCCGCCTTGGCGCACGCGATGGACGCGGCCATCAGGTTCGCGTCGCCCGTGGCGGTCTCCTTCAGCGCCTTCAGCGCGGCGTCCACGGCGCCCTGGTCGCGCTCGGCGCGCCACTTGGCGAGCGCCGTGATCTGGTCCTGCTCGACCTTCGGGTCGACCCGCATGATCGCCTCGTCCAAGTCGGCGACGAGCGGTGAGGGCACGCCCTCCTCGTAGCGGTTCACGCCGACCACGACCTGCTCGCCGGCCTCGATGCGCCGCAGCCGCGCCGCGTTCGACTCGACGAGCGCCTGCTTCACGTAGCCGCTCTCGACCGCCGCGACCGCGCCGCCCTTCTCGAGCACGCGCTCGACCTCGGCCCAGGCCTCGTCGATGAGCTTCTGGGTCTTGGCCTCGACGACCGTGGAGCCGTTGAAGAGGTCCTCGTTCTCGAGGAGGTCGGTCTCGAAGGCCAGGATCTGCTGCGCGCGGAGCGACCACTGCTGGTCCCACGGTCGCGGCAGGCCGAGCGCCTCGTTCCACGCCGGGAGCTGGACCGCGCGAGCGCGCGCGTCCTTGCTGAGCGTGACCGCGAGCATCTCCAGCACGATCCGGATGATGTTGTTCTCCGGCTGCTGCTCGGTGAGCCCGAGCGAGTTCACCTGGATGCCGTAGCGGAAGCGGCGGAGCTTCGGGTCGTCGACACCGTAGCGCTCGCGACAGATCCGGTCCCAGAGCTCGGTGAACGCGCGGAGCTTGCACATCTCCTCGACGAAGCGGATGCCCGCGTTGACGAAGAACGAGATGCGCCCGACCACTTCGGGGAAGCGTTCGGCGGGGATGTCACCGCGCGCCTTGGCCGCGTCGAGCACGCCGATGGCGGTGACCAGCGCGTAGGCCAGCTCCTGCACCGGCGTCGCGCCCGCCTCCTGCAGGTGGTAGCTGCAGACGTTGGTCGGGTTCCACTTGGGCACCTTCTCGGTGGTGAAGGCGATGACGTCGGTGATGAGCCGAATGGAAGGACCGGGCGGGAACACGTAGGTGCCGCGGCTCAGGTACTCCTTCACGATGTCGTTCTGGACGGTGCCGCGGAGCTTGGCGATGTCGTCGCCGCGCTCCTCGGCGAGGGCGATGTAGAGCGCGAGCAGCCACATGGCCGTCGCGTTGATCGTCATCGAGGTGTTCATCTCCTCGAGGGGCAGCCCCTCGAAGAGGGCGCGCATGTCGCCGATGTGCGAGATGGGCACGCCCACCTTGCCGACCTCACCGCGGCTCAGCGCGTGGTCGGCGTCGTAGCCGGTCTGCGTCGGTAGATCGAAGGCGACGCTCAGTCCCGTCTGTCCGCGCGCCAGGTTCGAGCGGTAGAGCTCGTTGGACGCGGCAGCGGTGCTGTGCCCCGCGTAGGTCCTCATGATCCACGGTCGGTCCGGCATCCTCGCCTCCGTCGGTGCGCCGGCCCGTCCGGCGCGTCCTCTTTACTGCTTTACGGCCAAAGGCCGATGACGCAATGCGTAACAGAATCGGAGATGGGGTCAAGCCCCTTCGGCGCAAGGGGTGCTCTGGACTTTACAAGTCTTGCCGAAATTTACTCTCTCGGCTTGTTTCACAGCCGAGAGCCTCGTATAGGTGTTGCCCTGTAAAGAGGTAAAACGCCTTGTCCACTCCCCGCCGCGCCAAAGACAGCGCCAAGAGCAACGCCGCCATGGGGCGCCGGCTCCGTGAGCTCCGGCTGCAGCGGGAGCTGCAGCAGAGCGAGGTCGCGCGCCGCCTCGGCATCTCGCCGGCCTACTTGAGCCTCATCGAGAAGGGGAAGCGCTCGGTCCAGCTGCCGCTGCTCTTCAAGGCGCTCGAGCTCTACGAGGTCTCCATGGAGGCCTTCATGAAGAGCCTCGGCGAGACCCCGGTCGACGACCAGCTCGCCCAGCTCCTGGACGAGCCGCTGCTCCGGAGCCTCGATCTGAGCGAGGATGACTTGCAGGGCCTGAGCGCCGAGCCGAAGGTCGTCACCACCATCACGGCGCTCTTCAACCTCTACAAGAACACCCGCTCCCAGCTCGACCACGTGCTCAAGTCGGTCGCCGAGCGCGAGAAGGACGAGACCGAGGGCGCGCTCCGCTTCGACTACTCGCCCTACGACGAGGTCACCGACTTCCTCGAGAGCCACTCGAACTTCTTCCCGACCCTCGAGCGCCGCGCGGAGGCTTTCCGCACGGCCGCCGGCCTCGGCGAGCGGGTCTCGTCGGAACACCTCATCCGCGCGCTCGACACGGAGCTCGGCGTGACCGTGGTCCAGGAGGACGACGACTCGGGCTCCGTGATCCGCCGCTACGAGGGGCAGACCCTCACCCTCTCGCGCGACATCTACGAGCAGCGGCTCCGCTTCCAGCTCGCCCACGCCATCGCGCTCCGCCTCTTCCAGGAGGAGCAGCTGCACGAGCCGCTCCTCGAGGGTCACTCCGCGCAGCACCAGGAGACGCGCAAGCTCCTGAAGATCCACCTGGCGAACTACTTCGCTGGCGCGCTGCTGCTCCCCTACGGCCCGTTCTACGACGCCGTCATGGAGAGTCGCTACGACATCGAGTGGCTCACCCATCGCTTCGAGTCGAGCTACGAGACGGTCGCCCATCGCATGTGCAACCTCGGCGACCCGGAGCGACGCGGGGTGCCGATGCACTTCCTGCGCGTGGACGTCGCCGGCAACATCTCCAAGCGCTACGCCGGCGACGGCATCCGCTTCCCGCACCACGACGGGAGCTGCCCGAAGATGGCGGTGCACCTCGCGTTCCTCACGCCGAACGTGATCGCCAAGCAGTATTCGAGCTTCCCGGACGGCACGACCTACTTCACCTTCGCGAAGGTCGTGAGCGAGGCCGAGAGCGGGAGTCTGGCGCGCGGCACCGTCTACAGCATCGGCCTCGGGTGCCACGCCGACGACGCGCCGAAGCTCGCCTACGCGGACGAGATGCCCTTCGTGGACCCGGCGAAGATGAGCGTGCCGGTGGGCACGACCTGTCGCTTCTGCGAGCGGACCGACTGCAACATGCGCAGCGCCCCGAGCTACAAGTACGCCTTCCGCGTCGAAGAGGACGTGAAGAAGGACAACTTCTTCTCACCGCTCGTCCACGAAGACGACGTGAAGCGGAAGAAGAAGCGCAAGCGCCGCTGAGTCAGGGCTCGGTCTGGCATCGGGCGCGATGCTCGCGCACCGTCTCCAGGTCTCCGCTTCGCGCCCACACGCCGAGCTGGACACACACCTGCGGCCCGTTCGTGAGCCGCGGAGGCGTGGTGCGTCCCGCGATGGTGAGCGTCTCGCTTCGGGTGGGCGCGGACGCGCCGCGATCCATGCAGTAGCCAACGTAGCGTCCCGGCTGCACTTCATCGCCCAGGAGGACTCGCTGCCGCAGCTTGTTCGGACTGATCACGACCGTTCCGGGTGGGATGCCGGGGAGGCCTTCGACCCAGAACCCCGCGAAGTCGTTGGTCTGGTGCATCTGCAGATTGCCCAGCTCATCCTCGCCGGGACCGTAGGTCACGTTGGTTCGGTGCACCTCGTCGACGATGTGGAAGCTCGCATCCTCGGCGCCCGCCGTGGGACCGCTGCCCACGGTGGCGACCAGGAGGAGCGCCAGCTGGAGTGACTTGCTCATGTCTCATCGAGTGTCCGCAAGCGCATTTCTTGGGTCAACGTGAGGGGAGCCGCGACGCCCTTGCCTTCGGACCCGGCCCTGGGCGATGGTCGCTCGGTGGACGAAGTGGGGTTCTGGGAGCTGATCGCGGCTGCGCGAGAGGTGTCGACCACGGCGACGGGGCAAGCGGCCTGGCTCGAGGGGGAGCTGGAGAGCCGCTCCCACGACGACGAGGGTCAGCCTGGCAACACCATTCGCGACTTCGAGCAGCACTTCTGGACCCAGATGCAGAAGGCCTTCCGTTGGGATCTCTGGGGCGTCGCGAGCCTCGTGCACGGCGAGGGTGGCCACGACGTCTTCCTCGGCTTCCGGTCGTGGCTCATCTCGCTCGGGAAGGATCGGTTCGACCAGGCGCTGAAGGACCCGGACACCCTCGCCGACGAGGTGTGGCCCGGCGCGACCGGCCTGCCGCTCTGCTACGTCGGTCGCAACACCTGGGAGGGGCTGTACCAGTCGCAGCTCCCGACGCCGACGCTCGACCTCTTCGTCGAGCCGCGCGGCGAGCCCATCAAGGAGTCGGACCTCTCAGTCCGCTTCCCCAAAGTCGCGGCGGCGATGCGGCGGTAGATGGCACCCGGGGGGGAGTCGGAGGCGAAGGGGGCGAACTTCATCGCGCTCGTCGACGCCATGGTCGCGCTCTACGGGCGCCGGGCGCCGATCGCGATGGGCAAGGAGCTCCAGGGCGAGCTCGCCGAGCTCATGCGTGCGGACCTGATCGCCGAAGGCACCTGGTACCCGATCGCCATGTACCGCGAGCTGCATCGCGCGGCCGAGGTCGTGGCCGGCGAGCCGGTCGCGCGCGAACTCGGTCGGCTGGCGACCAAGGCGCTGCTCTCGCGGGCGTACAAGGTCTTCGCGCGGATCCTCGGCCCGGAGACCTCGTGGCGTCATTCGTCCCAGGCCTTCCGCACCTTCTACCGGCCGGGGAAGGTGGAGGTGCTCGACTCGCGCAAGAAGAGCGCGCGCGCTCGCGTCACCGACTGCCACGGATTCGACGAGCGCGTCTGGGGCGACGTGATCGGCTCGACCTTCGCGCTGGCCGAGATCAGCGGCGGCCGCGGCCCGAAGGCGGAGATCCTCGAAGAGAGCGAGGACGGCTCGTTGCTCGAGCTCCAGATCTCCTGGCGCTGACGGACGACGAAAGCCGAGCCCCGCTGCGGGAACCCGGCTTCGTCTCGGTGAGCGCGGGGGCTCAGCCGTGGATCGACTTGCAGGCGGCCACGGCGGCGGTCTGCTGCGCTTCCTGGCTCGCGGTGGTCTTGCACATCACCACCTTGCCGCCGACCTCGCGCCGACCGACGACCCAGTAGTTGTCGCCCATGCCGCCCGAGTTGGTGAAGGTGAGGATGTAGCCGTCCTCCAGCTCCTCCTCGTTCACGTTCTGCGGCGTGTACATGTCGTGGGCTTCCTTCGCCGCGGCGAGGTCCGCCGGGTCCGAGTCGGTCGCCTCGGCGACGGTCATCACCAGCCCCGGCCCCTGCACCATGTAGCCGTCGCCCACGATCGCGTCGCGGACCGCGCTGCCCGCGGGCGCTTCGATCTGGAGCCCGAGCGAGCCGAGCGCGAGATCCCCGCCGGCCGCTTCGGCCTCGGCCTCGGCCGCCGCTTCGTCCGCGGCGCCCTGGAGCGCTTCGCCGAGCGCGTTGGCCATCTCTTCGGCCTGGGCTTCCGCCTCCGCCTCGTCTTCCGCACCGCCACAACCGACGAGCGGTCCGAGGGCGAGTCCGAGAGCCATGCTGAGGGCGCGAGTCTTCTTCATCATCGTCAGGTTCTCCTTCGGCTCCCTTCAGAGCCTCGGCCCGACGTACGCCGACGCCCCAGCAATCTTCCCCCTGCGTGGGGAGCGCGTGAGTCAGGCGTCCAGGGAGCGCTCGGGGACGAGCTCGACGCCGAGCGCCTGCTCGAACCCCTCGCTCAGGAGCTCGACCAGGCGTTCCCGAGACGGCACCTCCGCCATCAGCTCCGACAGGCTCACGGCGATGGAGCTCGGCGGTGCTTCGGTCGGGTCTCGCATGAACGACGCGATCTCCGCCTGGCGGTCCGTCAGCAGGAGGCTGCCGTGTTGCAGGAAGATCCCGCGACCTCGCCACTGCGCGCTCGCGAGCAACTTCCGCCCGTCGACCAAGACCTCCTCGGCGGAGGCCGACGCGAAGCAGATGGGCGTCAGTCCCTTGGCTGGTCGGGGAAGGGCGGGAGCACCCGTGGCATCCACACCCAGCGCAGCGAGACCGGAGAGCAGCGCGGTCGAGATGGACCGGTAGCTGTCGAGCAGGGCTCCGCCGACGAACCGGTCCTGCTGCGACGCGACCACGCAGTAGGTCAGCTCGTCGTCGTGCAGCAGCGCCTGCCCGCCGGTGGGTCGCTGCACCACGTCGAGTCCCGCTCGTCGCACGTCGTCCTCACGCAGGAGCTCCGGTCGTTGCCCGCGACCCAGTGAGATGCACGCGGGCTTCCACGAGTAGAAGCGCAGGGTGGGCGGTCTCCGGCCCATCAACAGCTCGTCGCGGAGCTGCCGATCGCGGGCCATGTTCTCGGCTCCCGTCGCCGGCCCATCGACGCGCACGCGCCATTGGTGATCCGGCCAGGCGCTCACGGACTCAGTCCCGGAAGTTCTTGAACTTCAGGGGCAGGTCGAAGTCCTGCTCCTTGATGGCGGCGATGCAGGCCTGCAGGTCGTCGCGCTTCTTGCCGGAGACGCGGAGCTCGTCGCCCTGGATCGAGGCCTGGACCTTGATCTTGGACTCCTTGACGAACTTCACGATCGCCTTGGCCTTCTCCTTGTCGATGCCCTCCTTCAGCTTGATCAGCTGGCGCCACATCTGGCCGCCGGCGGGCTGGGGCTTCTGGGCGTCGAGGGACTTCAGCGAGACCTTGCGGCGGACCATCTTGGACTCGAGCACGTCGCGGGCGGCGTCGAGGCGGCCCTCGCTGTTGCTGCGGATGACCAGGCCCTCCGCGGTCTTCTCGATCGAAGACTCGGTCCCCTTGAAGTCATAGCGCTGGGCCAGCTCGCGGTTGGCCTGGTCCACGGCGTTGTCCACCTCGTGGTGGTCGAGCTCACTGACGACATCGAAAGACGGCATGGGCGCTTGATAGCGCAGCCGAACCCAGCCGTGAAGGGCAGGGCGGTCGATGTTCGCCACGGTCGCCGTGCAAGAGCGGCAGGAGCCGGGCATGGTGCTCGCCATGCGTTCGCTGCTCGCCATGGGTCTGCTGCTCGGATGTGCGTCGCAGGGGACCGGCTCGCCGCTGGCGGACCGGCTCGCGCTGATTCGGGCGGTGCACCCGGTGCCCCACCGGACCGTCAGCGAGGCGGAGCTCGACGGGCTCGTCGCGGCGGAGGAGGCGGCGTGGGGAATCAGCGAGCTGGGCGACGCGCGTGCGCTTCGCCGAATCGTGGCGCGCCTCGGCGACTCGCACGTCGCGGTCGGGCTGCCGGTGGTGCCGCCGGGCGAAGCGACCTTCGTGCCCTTCCTGGTGAAGCGCGTCGGGGACGGGTACCGAGTCGACGCCGCCACCGAGAGCGAAGCGGTCGGTGCGGAGGTGGTGGCGGTCGAGGGCGTCCCGATCGACGAGCTCATGGACCGGCTGTCGGCGCTGGCGACGGTCGACGGCGACCGGCCGAGCGTTCGCCTCGCCGAGGCGGAGCGACGCTTCGCGGAGCACGCGCGACTCGAGCTCGGCGCGCGGGACGAGTGGTCGCTCGTGACGCGGTCCGAAGGCGCGGAGCGCACCTGGGCTTTGGCTGGCGTGCGCCGAGAAGGGCTCGCAGAGCTCGAGCTCGCGCGCCGGTCGGCGGGCTGGGGCTCCCGTGAGCGACTGCCCTCGCTCGAGGAGCACGACGGGATCACGGTGCTGCGGCTGGCCTCGTTCGGGACCAGCGACCGGGCGGCGTACCTCGAGCGGATCGAAGCGCTCGCTCCCGACTTCACCAGCGCCGAGCGGCTGGTGATCGATCTGCGCGGTAACGAGGGGGGAGACCGCAGCCTCGGAGTCGCAGTCGCGCGCCATCTGCTCGAGGCGCCCTTCGCCCAATGGGCCAGCGTCCGGACCCGGGTGCGCGCGATCCCGGAGCCTTTCGCGAGCCAGGTGAGTTACCTGGCCGGCGACGAGTCGGCCCTGACGGGCTTTCCAGGCGACCCGATCGAAGACGGCTGGCGGGTCGGGGGTGACCCTCTCGCCGCCACGATGGTCCCGACGGAGCCGAGCCACCGCGGCCCGCTCACGCTCTTCGTCGACGACGCCACCAACTCCGCCGCGGTCGAGCTCGCGGTCGCGCTCCTCGCCCATCACCCCGCCGTGACGGTCGTCGGTGCCGAGACCCAAGGGGAGTGCGCATGGCACGTCGGTCAGCTCCCGATCGTCTACCAGGACGAGGCGGGACCGGCGCTCTTGCTCTCGCTCTTCGAGATCGAGCTCGTACCCTACGAGGGTTGTCGGACCGGGAGAGGCATCGAGCCCGACGTGCCGGTGGTCATGACGGCCGAGGACTTCGACGGGGGCCGGGACCCGTTCCTCGACCGGCTCACGCGCCCCTGACGCTCAGAGGATCTCCGCGTCGAGCACGTAGCCCCGCTCTTCGTGCACGACGGGCAGGCCTAGCCGCCGCAGCTGCCAGACGGCGGTGTAGACGCGTGCTCGCCGGCTCTCGAGGCGGATGGCTTCGTCGGGCCAGCCGGCGCGGAACGCGCCTTCGACGTCGAGGGGCGTCGACGCCTGCACCAGCGCGCGCAGCAGCCGACGAAGCACCGGGCGATGCGAGAGATCGATCCGTCGCCCATCGACACGGATCCAGTGCCCGCCGGCGTCGACCACGATCGTCCTCGCCGGTTCGTCGCCCAGGAGCTCGTCGACCGAACGTCGCACCTCTGGCCGCACCAACGTCGACCGCAGGGCGGCGAGCTCCCGGAGCCCACGCTCGCGGTCCCAACCCAGCTTCACGAGCTCGACCAGTGCCTCGGCCATCGCTTCGCCGAGCCCGGCGCGCAACGCCGTCTCGTATCCCCAGCGTGCGCGAGCCTCCGCGAGATCCGGGCGCTGCAGGTGGCGCAGCGCTCGCGCGGACCAGACGGACACCGCCACGTCGTGCGGCGTGGTGCCCATGAAGGCGACCGCGTCGCACGAGCGCTTGCCGTGGAGGAGCACCTCCTCCCACGCGCCGCGGCGGACGGAGGACTCGGTCAGGAAGAACTCGGCCGCGCCTCGCATCAGCGGGATCGGCGAGCTCGTCGAGCGGCGGAGTAGGGCGCCCGCGTCTTCATGGCGACCCGAGGCGAGCAGAAAGAAGGCGTGCTGCAGACGCATGCGGGGGTCGTTGCGTGCGTGCTCTTCGACGCGAGCTCGAGCTCGCGAGAGCGCACCGGTGCGGATGGCGACGTGCGCGTCGAGCATGTCGAGCTCGAAGGAGGGTGCACCGAGTGACTCCGCGACGCGCGCCTTGGACGAGGCGACGGCCATCTCGCCGCGCTGCACCGCGCGAGTGGCGAAGAGGAGCTGGAGCTCCGCCTGCTCGGGCGCCTCGGTCTCGACCGCCGACGCGAGGGCGCGGAGGAGCAGCACGTCCGCCGAAGGATCGAAGGAGTGCATCAGGTAGGGACGCAGGGCCAGCACGTCACCCAGCGGCGGTGTGGAGCGCTTCGCGAGAACGCGCGCATGGCGAACGAGCGCGACCCACGCTTTGGGAGCGCGGACCCCGCGAAGCTCCTGCGCGACGGCGGCGACCTCCACGCGTTCCAGCGAGCCACAAAGTCTTTCCGCGCGCAAACGTCAGGGAATGCACCGTTCCGTTTGAGCCCGTTTGAGAGGTGAGCTCCGGCGAGAGCCTCCACGATTCGCGCATGCGATGGCTGACGCTGGGTCTCTTTCTCTTCTCCTGTGGCGACGCGTCGCCGGGGCTCGACGCCGGACCGACCCCCGATGCGAGCGTGTTGGACGCGGCCCCCGACGACGCCGGTTCGGACGCTTTCGTGAACCGAGTGGACTGGGAGCCCTGTCCGTGGATCTCCGACGCGGGGTCCGGCGTCAACTTCGACGGCTGGTGCGCGACGGTCGAGATGCCGCTGGACTGGGCCGACCCGGACGGGCCGACGATCACCATCGACCTGCGCCGCCTCGACCCCGTCGAGGAGGCCACCGCCGACCTGTGGATGCTCAATGGCGGTCCGGGCGGGAGTGCGGCGACCTACGAGCGACTCTCGCTGCCTCTGCGCTTCCACCGCATCCGGGTGCTGCTGATGGACGCACGCGGGGCGGGCCGCTCGACGCGCCTCGGGTGCAGCGCGGAGGCGCTCGACTCGCCGAACGGCAGCGCGATCGGCGAGGAAGAGTGGGCCGACTGCATCGCCGACCTCCGGACGGCCTGGGGCGACGACCTCGCGCACTTCGACACGACCAGCGCCGCGCGCGATCTCATCGAGGTCGTCCGGCGAACGCGCCAGGAGGGCGTTCGCCAGGTCGTGCTCGGCGCCTCGTATGGAACGTACTGGGTCCACCGCGCCGTGCAGCTCGAGCCCGACGCCTTCGATGGGGTGGTGCTCGACTCGATCGTGCCGCCGGACGACCCCGATCTGTCGCTCATCGACCAGTGGCACGGCGAGGTGATGCGCGACTTCCTCGCGCTCTGTGACGAGGACGACTTCTGCGCGGACCGGCTCGGTGGCGACGCGGTGGCCGCGACCGAGGCGATGCTCGAGAGCGTCGGCGAGGGACACTGTGCCGAGATCTTCGAGGGCGTCGAGAGCGAAGCCCAGCTCCTGCTCCGTGTCGCCTTCGGGGCGCTCATCTCGGACGGTCGCGCTCGCGCCGCCATCCCCGCGACGGTCGCGCGCGTCGAGCGCTGCACGCCCGAAGACGTGGCCGCGGTGCAACACCTGCTCGGCGTCGTCTTCGGTCTCGTGACCGACGACGACGAAGGCCCGGGCCTCTTCTCGATCGTGCTCGCGCACCACGTGACCTTCTCCGAGCTCTGGCCGGATCCGCCGCCGAGCCTGGAAGAGCTGCAGGCCATCGCGGACGCCGCGCTCGGTCACAAGAACCTCGGGGTCAACTTCCGCCTCCGCTACGACGACTGGCCCCGCTACGAGCCCGGCCCCTTCCACGACCAGTGGGCCACCACGGAGGTGCCGATGCTGATGCTCAACGGCACGCTGGATCCGCAGACCCCCATCGAGCGAGCCCGGCGGGTCGGCGCGCACTTCGCGGGCCCCCACCAGACCTTCGTCGAGCTCCCGGACGTCTCTCACGGCGTGCTCAGCGGCAGCTACACCAGCTCGGGCGAGCGCTGCGGCGAAGAGCTCCTGATCCAGTTCGTGTCGGACCCCGAGGCGGCCCTCGACACGAGCTGCGTGGACGAGATCGCCCTCCGAGACTTCCGGCTCCGCGCCGCCTTCGCGCAGTACCTCTTCGACAGCGACGATCTCTGGGATTGACGCCGGGTCGGGTACCCGCGAAGGGAATTCTCGCGCCGGTCCTCCGTAGACCGGTGCCGATGGGTCACTTGACCATGATGCGGGTGTTGGACGCGGGCTTCGGGGTGCTCGCGACGGGGACCGGAGCCTACGTGTTCCACCTCTGGACCCTGCCCGCCATCGAGGGGGTGGCGGATGCGTCCGTGCTCATGGCCATTCTCGGGACCCTCATCCTCCTCCTGGTCGGCGGCCTGGGGCTGGCGTGCCTCTTGGCGGCCGTGCGCCTGGGTCGCGGCCGGGGGCGGATGCTCCAGACCTTCCTGGCGTGCTCCCTGCTCCTGACCTTCCCGATCGGGACGATCTTCGCGCTCTACGCTCTCTGGGTCTGCTGGGCCCACCCGGACGTGCGGCGTCACCTGGCGCCCGTCGAGCCCTCCGAAGAGCCGGTCCGCGAGCCCCATCTTTTGAAAGCGGCCGCGATCTCCTAAGATCCGGCCGTGTTTCGCCGCGGCCTGCTCTCGATCGCGCTGCTCGTCTGTGCCTCGCTGGGGGTACCGGGCTTCGCGCAGACCGAGGAAGTCACGGTCCCCCAGGCTCCGGCGTTGAGCGAGCTCCGGCCCCTGGTGCTCGAAGAGCGGGTCCCTCGGCGCTGGCTCCACAACAATCCGGACCAGTACCCGCTCCAGCCGGCGCGTTGGCGTCGCCGGGTGCCTCGCCGGTGTCGCACCCAGGGCGGCTACCGCCAGCACTGCTCCGGGCCGCGGCGGATCCCGCAGCCGCAGGGACCGGCGGCCGATCTCGCCGAGCACCTCGGCCTGGGCCATCGGTGGACGGCGCGCTGGGTCATGCACAAGCGGCCCTTCGAGGAGTGGATGGCCGCCGTCGAGCACCTCGATCCGCGCGGCCGGCTGACCTTTCCGGTCCCCGGCGGCCGCATGGGGCGCGGCTTCGGGCGGAACCGGCGCGGCTCCATCAGTCACCGCCGGCACAACGGCGTGGACATCGGGGCGCCGGAAGGGCATCCCATCGTGGCCGCGCGGGACGGGCTGGTCGTCTACGCGGGCAACGAGCTCACCGGCTACGGGAACATCGTGATCCTGCTCCACCACGAGGGCTACAGCACCATGTACGCGCACTGCCGCGACGCGACCGTCTTCGCCGGCCAGTACGTCGGCCGCGGCCAGACCATCGCCCACGTCGGCGACACCGGCTTCGCCTGGGCGCCGCACCTGCACTTCGAGTGGCGCCAGCGCGGCTGGGTCCGCGACCCGGGCCGCCACTTCCTGCCCGACGAGAACCCGCTCTTGCCGCCCGTTCGGCGCGCGAACGAGGAGGGCGACTCGTGAGGGCCGAAGCGATCCACCGGATGGGCCCCGAGGGCTGGCTCGACCTGCTCGAGGGCGGCCACCCGGTCCCGGAGAATGTGCTGGCGGGCAACGAGTTCCGAGGGGTCAGCCTCGGGCTGCCCACCGTGCTCGAGAAGCTGACCTGGAAGAAGTTCCGGAAGGCCTTCCATCGCGACGAGCGCACCGGAGCGCTGCGTGGTTGGAACGTCCGCCTCGAACAGGACGGCCTCGACGCCCCGGACCGGCCGAAGCAGAAGAGGGGCGAGCCCTTCACCTTCGGCCATTTCGCGGTGGTGCCCTTGGCCGGCTACGCACCGGCGGGCTATCGGGGCCGCCAGGTGCGGGTCCCTGCCGGGCGGATGCTCGACTATGGCAAGGGTGACAACGGGCTCGATCCCATCCGATTCCTGCGCGATCCGATCGTGGCGGTCCGGGAGGGCGACGGCTCGCTCCTCTTCGGCTGGTCCTACCTGGATCTCGGGCTCCGCAGGGTCGCGACCCCCAGTTTCTTCACGCTCGAGCTGGCGGGACCCGTGACCCACGTGCCGAGTCGCTGACGATCGGCGAGCAGTGCTCGCGTGAGGCCATCGGGGCTGCTATCTACCCCGGAATGCTTCGCTCCTGGCCCCTCGCCCTTCTTCTCGTTCTGTCCGCGTGTGGTGACGACGGCCGCATCGGTCGCGACGGTGCCGTCGACGACCCGGACATGCGCTTCGTGGACGCGCAGCCCATCGACGCGCCCTTCGATCCCGACGCCTCCTGCGCCACGGCGACCGCCGGCGCGATGCTCGACGTCGATCCGGTCGACATCATCTTCATGGTCGACAACTCGACGAGCATGGAGCCGGCCATTCGCGAGGTGGAGCAGGGGCTCAACGACTTCGCGGACCGCATCAGCGGCAGCGGCCTCGACTACCGGGTCATCATGCTCTCGGAGCGGGGCAGCACCAGCGGCGACGGCATCCGGGTGTGCATCCCGCCGCCGCTCGCCGGCGACAGCAGCTGCGGCGACGGCGAGCGCTTCTTCCACGTCTCCGTGGACGTGCGCAGCACCCAGCAGGTCGAGCAGTTCCTCGGCACCCTCGCGCAGAGCTCCGGCTACTCCGAGGGCGAGGCCCGCGGCTCCCGCCCGTGGCGCAGCTTCCTCCGCGACGAGGCCACCAAGACCATCGTGGTCGTGACCGACGACGACTCCCGCACCTGCGCCTTCCCGCACGACGGCGTGACCGAGTGCGACGGCGGCGACCCGCCCCTGACGCTCACCTCGCTCGAGGACTACCCCGGCGGCAACAACCCGTTCAGCGGCCTCGAGATCGGCCCGGGCATTCTCACCTCGACCTACGGTGACCTCTTCGAGGGCTACACCTTCAACGCGATCTACGGCTGGGGCTCCGAGGCCGACCCGAGCGTGATGTGCGACTCCGCCACCCCCGGCTTCCCGAGCAAGCCCGGCCGGACCTACACCGAGCTGGTCTCGCGCACCGGCGGCGTCCGCGCCCAGATCTGCGACCAGGCCGACTCGGCCGCGTGGGACGCCTTCCTCGACGAGGTCGCCGACACGGTCGCCGCGACCGCGCGCATCGCCTGCCAGCTCCCGCTCCCGAGCCCGCCCGACGGCATGACCCTCAACCCGAGCCGCGTGAACGTCTTCCTGCGCTCCGGCGACATGAGCGACGTCATCCCGAAGGTCAGCGACGGCGAGCCCACCTGCGGCCCGACCGGCGGCTGGTACTACGACGACGACGAGGATCCGACCGAGGTCCGCCTCTGCCCCGCGACCTGCGACCTCGCCCAGCGCGCCTTGATGGACAGCGGCGACGCGAGCGTCGACGTCCAGTTCGGCTGCGCGACCATCATCATCTAACGGCCCAAAGGCCGTCCCTCACCCTCACCCTCACCCCGTCCCTCGCCCTGAGGCGGGATGGCGAGCGTAGCGCTCACACCGCTTCGAGCAGCGCGACGGTCCCGAGACCGCCGTCCGCGCACACGCTCACGATCGCCCGCGTGCCCGTCGGCATCGCCGACAGCTCCTTGGCCGCCTGCGACATGATCCGCGCGCCGGTCGCGCCGAAGGGATGGCCCAGCGCGACCGAGCCGCCGTTCGGGTTCACGCGGCCGCGATCGATGGTGCCGAAGTCGCGGTCGACGCCGACCTTGTCGCGCCGGTACTCGGCGGATTCGAGCGCGGCGAAGTGACAGAGGACCTGGGCGGAGAACGCTTCGTGGATCTCCCAGAGGCCGATGTCGTCGTAGCCGAGGTCGTGGCGCGCGAGCAGCTTCGGGATGGCGTAGGCGGGCGCCATCAGCAGCCCTTCCTCGAAGACGTCGACCGCCGCGACCTCCCAGTCGACCAGCCGCACGTGCGCTCGGTCGCCGAAGCGGGCGCGGCCCGCGTCCGTGCTCAGCCAGACCGCCGCCGCCCCATCGGTGAGTGGAGACGAGTTGCCGGCGGTCAGCGTGCCGCTCTCGCGGTCGAAGGCGGGGCCCAGCTTGGCGAGCTTCTCGAGCGACGTCCCGGCCCGCGGGAACTGGTCCTTCGCCTGACCGTCGACCTCGATGGTCAGGTCGTCGAAGAAGCCCGACTCCCAGCCGGCCACGGCCTTCTGGTGGCTCTCGAGGGCGAGCCGGTCCTGGTCTTCGCGGGCGATGCGCCACTCCTTGGCCATCAGCTCGCAGTGCTCGCCCATCGACTTGCCGGTCGCGCGGTTCTTCACCGCCGGAATGAAGAGTTTGATGTCGCCGATCGAGAGGTCGCGGAGCGCGTCGATCTTGTCGGCCGTGGACTTGCCCTGCGTGAGGCGACGGAGCCCATCGGAGAGCGACTGTGAGAGGCCGATCTGGACCCGGCTCATCGACTCCACGCCGCCGCAGAGGGCGACGTGCGTGTCGCCGCGACCGATGACACCGGCGGCGTCGAAGACCGCGGTCATGCTGGTGGAGCACGCGGTCACCGTGTTGATCGCGGGCACCGTCTGGTCGAGCTTCGCGTCGATCCACGTCTCGCGGGCGAGGTTCGAGTACGTGAGGTTCGGTGCGACCGTGCCCCAGACCACCAGGTCGGCGCCGCCCTGCACCTGCGACTGCATCGCCTGCACCACGGGCACGCCGAGCTCGATCGCGCCGCGCTTGGACAGCGGCCCATCGACCTTCGCGAAGGGGGTCCGCACGCCAGGGTAGAGGTAGTAATCGGTCATCGTTGGCTCCGGGAAGGACGGTGGGTTCCCTCGCAGCGACGGACCGTCGCAGACGCCGTTACCCGCTCCCGCCTCAGAGCTCGGGGAGCCGGTAGCGTGGGAGATAGCGGGCGAGGCCGTCGGCGCAGCTCTCGGACCACTCGCCATAGTGGTGGGTCTGGCTCGCGCGCTCCATGCACGCCTCGAAGCGCTCGAGGGCAGGGCGCACGAGGTGCTGGTACATCGGGCCCCGCGGCTGCTCGATCAGGTCGATGGTCTCGTCCTCGCTCTCCACCGCGCTCGGCAGTCGGAGGCGGGCGAGGGTGTCGGCGAGCTCCTGGTAGAGCTGCCCGCGGCGCGCGGCGACCGCGACGCTCTGGCGGGTGAGGCCGAGCTCGTCGACGCGGTCGAGGTCGCGCTCGGTGCGCTCGATGGCGCGCATCCGGCGAGCCAACCAGGGGCGCAGCTCCTGGCGCACCCAACGGTTCACGCGAGCTTCGCGGGGCGGCCCTTCGAAGGTGGGCGGCGCCATCCGGCGGGTGCGCTGGTAGCGGCGGTCGGCCTCGTAGAAGCGCGCCTCGGCGACGGCCTCGCGGGTCCGGCCGAGCTCGGCGGCCCAGGCGGTGGGGCCGAGGCCCGGCGAGGTCGCCATCTGCTCGCCGCCGTGGCGGCTCCACAGTCGGTTCGCGCGCCGGAACGCTCGGCGCGCCGCGGCCGCGTCGGTCCCCCGGAGTCGCTGGCCCAGCGCGACCTCGGCCTGCACCGACTCGGCGGGCGGCAATCGGCGGCGGCGGAGTCGCTCGAGTCGCTCGGCGCCGGTCCGACTGTCGAGGGTGGCGGCGGCCAGGGCCACGCGGGTGGCCGCGCGCGGGTGCGAGCGCTCGAAGCGCTTCTCGAAGAGGTCGGCGCTCCGGAGCGCGCCCTCGGTGTTGCCCGTCGCGCGGTGGAGCACGATGGCGTTCTCGAGCGCCGGCGCCTGTTCCTCGCAGGTCACGTCGCAGGCCTCCTGGGCGGCGAAGGCCTCGAAGAAGCCGGCGGCCACGTCGTAGGCGAAGGCGGACTGCTGCTCCGCGCCGAGCAGGTAGAGGACCTCGGTCGTCGCTTCCGGGGCGCCGAGGTCCTCGAGCTCGTCGAGGCGCGCTTCGAGGAGCTCGGCGACGGGCGCGTCGTGGGCGGCCAGCGGCTGGAGCCCGACATCGGACGGTGGGTGGAAGTGATAGGGGCCCTGCGGTGGCGTCACGACCGCCGGGCGCGCGGCTCGGGCAGCGCGCTCGGGCGCCGGCGGCTCGTCGTCTGCGGGCACGGCGGCGGCCGCTCGGGCGGGTGCGCTCGGGATCGCCGGCGGCTGGCCGGCTTCGGGCGCCCGGGTGCTCGGCGGCAAATCGAAGGGAACGCGGAGGAACACGAAGGCACCCACCAGGAGCGCCAGCATCGGGGTGATGCATCCGCGGGCCGACTTCACGACCCACCCAAAATGCCAGACACCGGAGCAGGCTTCAATTGGGGTCAGGTCGGTTCGGGGCCGAGATCGAGCTCCTCGGGTGGATCGCGCCGCCGCTTGGCCCGCTCCGCCTGCAGCCGCTCCACCACCCGATCGAAGGTGGGATGGCCCGGTCCGGCGGGATCGAGCCGCACGCCCTTGCCGCCGTTGCACCTGCGGCAGGCCACCGCGAGGTTCTCGATCGCGTCGGTGCCGCCGTGGGCCCGGGGCAGGATGTGCTCGACCGTGGCGGTGGGGTGCCGCTCGTCGCGATCGACCGCGATCGCCAGCTTTCGCCGGCAGAAGATGCATTTGCCCTCGAGGCGGCGATCGGGGCGCCGGCCCACGAGCGTGAAGGTGCGGTCGGTGGCCGCGGCCCAGAGCAGGAGCGTCCGTGCTCGGCTCATCGAAGACTGCTCGCCACGACTTCACGCTAACCGACGCGCATGGGTTTTGACACCGCGAGTGGACCCCGGCGATACTCGCTGCCATGGCGCTCATCGAATCCGAAGAGGCAGCACGACGGCTCGCTCGAGCCATCGCCAGCGACCTCTCGCTCTACAACGAAGACAAGATCGTGGAGGGCGTGCAGTCGGATACGCTCTTCACCGCGATCGCAGACGAGATCGAGGAGGGCCGAGCCCTCTTCAAGAGTCGCGTCTCCCCCGAGCTCTACGAGAAGAACTTCTACGATCGGGCCATCATCGACATCCTCGTGCGCTCCAAGGGCCACGTGGAATCCCCGATGTGGTAGTCGCCGCCTAGCGGCGACCCCGTGCCCGTGCCCACGCCCGTGCCCGTGCCCGAAGGCACGACCCCAACGCCCTCGCTCGGCTCCCACCGGCGAGGGCGTCGCGCGTCATGAGCGATCCCATCGAGCTCACGGTCGATCCCAGCGACGCCGGCGACCGCCTCGATCGCTTCCTCACCGAGCGGACCGGCGAGACCCGCAGCACCCTCAAGCGCTGGATCGAAGACGGCCGCGTCACCATCGACGGGGAGCCCGCGACCGCTCCGAAGACCAAGGTCCGCGCCGGCATGGCCATCATGGTGCACCCGGCGCCACCGCCGCCCAGCACCGCGATCCCCCAGGACCTTCCCCTCGACGTCCGCTTCGAGGACGAGCACCTGCTCGTCGTCCACAAGCCCGCGGGCCTCGTGGTCCATCCCGCGCCCGGTCATCCCGACGGGACCCTGGTCAACGCGCTCCTGCACCACATCGACTTCCGCGACCCGAGCGGCGATCCGATGCGCCCGGGCATCGTGCACCGCCTCGACAAGGACACCAGCGGGACGATGGTCGTCGCCAAGACCACCGCGGCGCGGGAAGGGCTGGTGAAGCTCTTCCAGGAGCACGACCTCGAGCGGCGCTACGCCGCCATCGCGCTCGGTAGAGTCGAGGAACGGACCTTCGACACGTTTCACGGTCGGCACCCCGTGCATCGGAAGCGATTCTCCTCGAAGGTCGAGCGGGGCAAGCGCGCCGTCACCCACGTGGAGCCGCTCATGGGCGTGCACGGCGCGACCCTGGTGATCTGCACCCTCGAGACCGGGCGCACCCACCAGATCCGAGTCCACCTGGCTGACGCGGGTCATCCGATCCTGGCGGACGCGCTCTACGGCAAGCCGCCGAAGGATCCCGTCCTCCGGCAGGCGCACGACGCCATCGGCCGGCAGGCGCTCCACGCCGGTCTCCTCGGCTTCACGCACCCCATCACCGGCGAGACCGTCCACGTGGAGGCGGACATCCCCGCGGACTTCGAGGCCGCGCTCGACATCCTCCGGAAGGCGTCGGGGTAGGGCTCAGCCCTGGCCGAGCAGCTCGCGGAGCGCCGTGCCGTTGGGCTCCATGTCGATGTTCCGGAAGACGCAGAACACCGTCTCCGCCTCGATGCCCTTCATCGCCTCGGCGACCTGCTCCACCGACTCCTCGTCGTAGCGGGAGCGGTGGCCGGCCGGTCCGGGGAGACGGGCGTAGACGAAGTCGCCGAGGGGCGGCGGCTCGTCCAGGAGCGGGTCGAAGGCGACGTACGCATCCCGCTTGCCGATCGTCTTGGCGACGTCGACCGGCTTCCAGCCGGGGAGGTCGAGCACGACCTTCGGCAACCCGTCGGGGAGCCAGGAGAGGAAGCTCTTCACCGCGGTCTTGTTGCCCTTGGTGCAGTCGAACTCCTCGGGGGCCTGGAAGACGATCGCCTGAGCGCCGAGCGTTTCGGCGAAATCGCCGATCGCCTCGATGAGCTCCTTGTTCTCGTTCGTGCGGCGGAAACCGGACTCACCGATCTCCTTGGGGGCCAGCGCGGTGAACGCGAACCCCTTGGGGGACTCGCGCAGCCAGCGGCGGACGGTGCCGGCTCCAGGAATGCCGAGCTCCGTATCGGAGATCTCGACAGCCGAGAACAAACCCCAGTACCGGCTGACGGGTACGGGGAAGCCGGAGCACGCCACGAACAACATCGGCCGCGGAGTATACACATTTCCGCTCGCGCGTCGTCGATGGCTCGATCGAATCGTCTGGAGGGGCGTCGAGATGTCCGATGTTTCGCGTACCGCGCCTCCACGGTGGTAGGCTTCCTCTCGTGAGGGTTTGCTTCCGGCCGCGCGGGTTTGCGTGGCTCATGGCTTGCTTGGTGATCGTGTGGGGTGGGGCCACCGCCACGGCGAAGGCACAGCCACGTCAGACGATCGAGACGCAGCTCTTTCAGTGGACCCCGACCGCGGGAACCGGCTTCACGGTCGACCGGCCGGAGGTCCCGCGCCACCTGACCTACTCGGTGGGTCTCGGCCTGAACGGCGCCAACGGCATCTTCGTCCGGACCGATGGCGAGGGGGTGGTCCCCTGGCGCTTCGACGCGGAGGCGCTGGCCGCCCTCGGCCTGTTCGAGTGGTTCGAGCTCGGCGTGGCCGTGCCCCTGGTCATCGGCGCGAGCACCAACGACCCGTTCGCGACCGACGTGGTGAACGAGACCTACGTTCGCGCGGGCGACGTCCGGCTCAGCGCCAAGGTCCCGATCCTGCGTGGCGACTTCGCGCTCTCGGCCAAGGGCCTCTTCACCCTCCCGAGCGGCGACGGCGAGCATTTCCTCGGCCAGGGCTACTGGACCTTCATGCCCTCGCTGGTCACGGCCTACCGCACGGGCATGTTCACCATCGGCGCGGACGTGGGCTGGCGCTTCCGGCAGAAGAGCGCGCTCGGCAACTTCGAGCAGGACGACGAGCTCCACCTCGCCGTGGCCGCCAACCTCCGCGTTCACGAGTCCACGGCCATCATCGCCGAGGGTCAGTTCCGCGCCGGCCTCGCCGGGCGGAGCATCGACTCCGACGAGAACCCGATGGAGATCGATGCCGGCCTGCGCTTCTACCTGGCGCAGGGGCTGACGCTGGACGTCGGCGCGGGCACCGGGCTCCTCGCCGGCTATGGCGCGCCCACCATTCGCGGCTTCGCGGCACTCCGCTGGGCCAGCGAGCGCGAGCCCTGCGAGGCGGGTCCGGAGGACTTCGACGGCTACCTCGACGGCGACTTCTGCGCCGACCCGGACAACGACGGCGACGGCATCGAGGACGACGACGACGACTGCCCGAACGACCCCGAGGACATGGACCAGTTCCTCGACGAGGATGGCTGCCCGGACACCGACAACGACGCCGACGGCGTGGTGGACGCGACCGACCGCTGCCCGGTCGAGTCCGAGGACCGCGACGGCTTCCAGGACGAGGACGGCTGCCCCGAGCCCGACAACGACGAGGACGGCCTCGCGGACGGCATCGACCAGTGCCCGATGGAGCCGGAGGACCGCGACGCCTACCAGGACGAGGACGGCTGCCCCGAGCCCGGTCCGGAAGAGGCGACCATCACGGTCACCGATTCACGCATCCTGATCAGCGAGCGCATCTACTTCGACTTCGACACGGACACGATCCGTTCGGTGAGCCTGCCGCTCCTGGACCAGGTCGCCGAGGTCATCGGGCGCCTGCCCGCCACGCGCCGGATCCGGGTCGACGGCTACTCCGACTCGGCCGGCGAGGCCGAGTACAACCTGGACCTGAGCTATCGCCGGGCGCGCGCCGTCGTCGAGTATCTCGCGAGCCAGGGCGTGCCCCGGAACCGCCTCGAGTACCGCGGCTACGGTGAGGTGAACCCGGTCGCCCCGAACGACTCGCCGGAGGGCCGCGCGCTCAACCGCCGGGTCGAGTTCACCATTCTCGAGCCGGGCGACGACGGCGGCGGCCGCCGCCGCCGCCGCGGCCGCTGAGCGCGTCAGAAGAGCAGCGGCACGTCGCAGTCGGTGGGGCAGGTGGTCGGCGACTCACCCGCCTGACAGATCGTGTCGCCGCAGTCGGCCGTGCAATCGGCCGAGCAGCTCGAGCCGTCTTCGCCACGGCTGGGGCTGCACACTCCGTCGCCACAGGTGGGCTCGGGGAACGGGGGTGAGTTCGGCCATACGGCGCCCTGACCGGTGTCGCCGGGGGCGTAGGGCAACCACGTCGTGAGCGTGAAGTGGGTCTGGTCGAAGACCTTGGTCAGCGCGTGGCGACTCTCGAGGCCAGCGTCGAGTGGGGCAGCCTCCACGAGCGAGCCGAAGGCTGCGACGTCCGGCGCTTCGGAGCTGACCGGCAACGCACGCGGGTGGAAGTAGACGAGCTGCACCTTGTGATCGCGCAGGTTGTGCAGCACCTGGACCTCCGAGTAGCCCCGGTTCGCGGCCTCCGCGACGAGCGCGGGCACGTCTCGCAGGAGCTGCAGCGCCAGGTGGAGCTCCTCCCACACGTTGGCTCGGCCGGTGTCGAAGCGTTCGGTGCGGAACGCCGTCTCCTCTTCGATCGGGCCGAAGCGTCGAGCGGCGAGAACGGTCCAGTCGCGACACTCGGGGTCCGCGAACTCGGGGCGGTCGAGGAACTGGGTTCCCGCCGGGTACTCGAAGCGCTGGGTGACGAACTCCTCGTACTGCGCCGCCTGTCGCCGGCTCTGGAAGAGGTAGCGGCCCCCAGCGAGCGCCGTGGTCGGCGAGTTCTGGAGGAAGGGGATGTGCTTCTGGAGCATCCCTGGGTCGTCGGGGTCGGTGTACTCGAGGGCGAAGCGCTGCATGAGCACGCGGTCGCGTGCGATCACCGGGCCGACGGGCTCCGTGAAGCGCGTGAAGTCCAGCGTGAAGTCGCAGGAGAACGCTCCGCGTGCAGGGATGCGCTCACCCGGCATGAAGCCGAGCGCCGCCTGGGCGGACGCGATCTCCTCCATCGCCGCGGACTCGTCCGCCGTGGGGTCGGCCTCTGGAGCGCCCCCCATACACCCCCACGCGACACACACACACACCAAGAACCATGACCGACCCATGCTGACCTCCACTGCGATTGATGGATTTCAGCCTGGGTGGTGTACGAAGGTTGCGCATCACCCTTTGGAGTGATTCTGAGTCGCGGCCGTCGACCACCGGGGCGACGCCGACGATCCTGGGTCGATGGAGACCCGCATCGGCGTCGCCGACCTAGGGCGCGTCGTCCCAGAGCACGCGCTGCATCAACAGGCCGGCCTGCAGACGGGAGCGCAGCTGGAGCTTTCGCAGCACGCGCCGCACGTGGGTCTTCACCGTGTCGATGTTCACGCAGAGGAAGTCTGCGGCATCGGCGTTGCTCATTCCGAACGCCAGCGTCTGCAATACGGCGACCTCGGCTGGAGTGAGGCCGTAGGTCGATTGGAGTCGAGCGAGCGGCACGGCGCTGTCGAGCAGACGAAGCTCCACGTCGGTGCGACGCTCGGTGGTCTGAACGTAGAGCGTCCGGCCGCGCCGCTCGACCACGTGGAAGATGCGGGTCCCCGAGAGGAGCCCGCTGTTGCGACGCGCGCGCAGGTCGAGCCAGCGACGGATCTCACCGAAGACCCGCGAGAGCAGCTCGCCGATGTCGAGGTCGAGGTCGAGCAGGACCTGCTCGGCATCGGGCGACACGTCCAGCACCGAGCCGTCGCGAGTCAGCCGCAGCCACGGGGCTCGAGGAGTGCACGGGTCGCACCGCTGCGCCGCGAGCACCAGGACCGGGAGCACGTTCCTCAGCAGGGCGAGGTGCGGCTGGTCGAACGCTCCGAGCCCCTCGTCCCGGCTGAGCATCATGCCCAGCATACCGGGTTCACCGGGGCGGCGGCCGTCGAGCCACGCGCAGACGATGTGGTCGACCCCGTTGGGCGCATAGACCTCTCGATAGGCCGGCGAACGCTCGAACTCCCGGCGGTCCAGCTCGCGGGTCGCGGGCACGATGCGCGGCCGCGCGGTGAGCTGCGCCACCGGCCGATGGCTCGGGTCGTTCTCGGGGCGCAGGAGCTCCGGGTCGACGTCGTCGAAGACCGAAGCGAGGGAGCCCGCGAGCACCGCGAAGTGCGGACCGGAGCCGGGGTAGCGATAGAGGATCCCGCCGCGCGTCGGGATCGCACGGGCCAGCTCGTCGAACGCTTCGCGAAGAAGCGCGTCGGGGGAAGCGGCGTGCTGGCACACCGACTCGAGCCGCTGCTCCGCTTGCTCCAACCAGCTATCGGGCGCGACCATCACTCCCCGATCCTATCCAACTCTGGAGCCAGGCGGAAACCTCGTTCGACTCAGTGGCTCGCGGCCACGGAAAGGAAGTGACCCCATGATGAGCGCCCCGATGCCCGACGCCAGCCCGAAGCCGCGGGTGGTCCACGAGCGGGTCGGCGACTACTTGCTGATGGCTCACCCGCACGTCGACCCGACGGAAGCCGAGTGGGACGAAGCCGTCGCGGCGATCCGCAAGGCTGCGGACAGCGGCGCGCGAGGGCTCTTGGTTCACACGACCGGCGGAGGTCCCAACGCGGCGCAGCGAAAACAGGTGGCCGAGATGTGGGAGGCGCGGGGCTCGATGATCCCCATTGCCGTGACGACGCCGAGCTCGATGGTTCGGGGTGTGATCACGGCGCTCAACTGGTTCCTCTCGAGACCCATTCGGGCGTTCGCCACCCTGGAGGAGTCGATGGGCTACCTGGACGTGCCGCGCGTGGACCGAGCGGAGATCGTCGACGTGATGGAGCGCCTCATCCGGAGCGTCGACTGAGCGTTCGACCGGTCGCTACTCGCTCGATGGAGTCTCGCCTGCCGGCTCCGTGAAGGGGGTCGTGGTCTTCCACATTCGCGCCATCAGGACGATGGGCACGGTGAACCACGGGAAGTTCAGGAAGAGCACGAAGGGCAGGTTGTCCGTCTGGTGGGCGCCGAGCGCCTCTTCGAAGCAGATGATGAAGACGTTGGTCATCATCACGCTGCCCCAGATGAAGCACCAGTTCCGGATCCAGTCCTTGCCCTTGATGAAGGCGTAGATGGCGGTCGCGTAGAAGGGGAAGAAGAAGACCGCGTCGATCCAGATGGTGGCCCGCCACCAGGCCGGCCGCGCCATCAGGGGCGGGTCGAAGTTCGAGCCGTACCAGTGGATCAGGTCCACGAAGGGCGCCGGGGGCCAGATCGGGTACTCGAAGTCGCTCGGATCCGCGATCATGAGCTGCTCGAAGTCCACGATGGGGGTGATGAAGAGGACGTTGAGGAAGAAGAACCCCAGGAAGAGGTAGTCGAGCTTCCGTTCTTTCAGCGGGATCACGCGGCGCATGGCGGGGGAGGTTGGTCCCACCGGGGGTCCGTTGGCAAGGATGGGACAGAGCGTCGCTCGCTCGACGCGAGGACGATTCGTGCTAGCTCGTTCCGATTGCGGGATTTTCCCCGTGATCGGTTGGAGAACGACCTATGGCATCGGACGGCATGGCGAGGGCGACCAGAACCAAGGCGCCCCAGAGCGGTGAAAAGGCCATCGAGGCCCCCGCCGCCGAGCGTGACGAAGAGCTCGAGAGCATCGTCGCCCAGGAGGAGAAGGTCCTCGCCCGTGTCGCCCGAACCATCGAGCAGCGCAGCCGCAACACCCAGCGGCGCGGCCAGCTGATCGACTACGACGCCGAGCTCCTGGCCCTCCGCGACCAGATTCGCGCCGCCCGCCTCGAGGACGTGCCGCCGCTGATCGAGGAGATGGAGCGACTCCAGCGGGTGGCCCAGCGGCGAGCGATGGTCAGCGAGGGCGTGGTCGACCCGAGCTCCCCCTACTTCGGTCGGCTGGTCCTCGAGGAGGACGAGCGCAAGCGCGAGGTGCTCATCGGTCGCACCACCTTCCTCGACCCCAAGACCGGCGTGCGCATCGTCGACTGGCGGGACGCGCCGGTGAGCCGGATCTACTACCGGTACGAAGAGGGCGACGACTACGACGAGTACTTCGGTGACCGGGAGGTCGAGGGCGACGTCCTGATCCGCCGCTCGCTGAACATCGGCCAGGCTCGGCTCAAGCGCATCGGCGCCCCGCAGGGCACCTTCATCCGCAAGCTCGACGGCACCTGGCGACGCGCCGGCGCCAGCGCGACCAAGCTCAGCGGCGGCCAGGGCGCGGCCATGCGCCCCGAGAAGCACCACGCGCCGAGCCTCGGCATCGGCGCGGACGCGGACGAGCGTGGCGAGGACAAGTCGCTCGGCGAGATCACCGCGCTCATCGACCCGCGCCAGTTCGACCTCATCAGCAAGCCGACCTCGGGGCTGGTGGTCATCCAGGGTGGCGCCGGTAGCGGTAAGACCACCATCGGTCTGCACCGGCTCGCCTACCTGGTGTTCCAGGACCGTCGTCGCTTCCGTGCGGACAAGATGCTCGTGGTCGTCTTCAACGACGCCCTCGTGCGCTACATCAGCCGCGTGCTCCCGGCCCTCGGAGTCGAGGGCGTGCAGGTCAGCACCTACGAGCGCTGGGGCGCGAAGCTCCGGGTGAAGCAGGTCACCGATCTGCCGACCGAGTACGCCGAGGACACGCCCTCGGTGGTGACCCGCCTCAAGAAGCACCCGGTGATGCTGCGGCTCATCGACGAGCACGCGGAGGCCATCGGCGCCGAGATCGAGAAGGCCATCGTCGACACCGCCAAGAAGGAAGAGGGCGGCGCGAAGATCCTCCGCGAGTGGCGGCAGAGCGCGAGCGACGCCGCCGGCGTGCGCATCGAAGCGCTCCGTCACTGGCTGAACGACGCCAAGGGTGGCGCGAGCGAAGTCGACGGCGCGGTGAAGCACGCCGTGCTCCGCGCGCTCGACAAGGCGAGCGAGAAGACCGAGGACATCGTGGGCGCGTGGGCCGAGGTGCTCACCGACCTCGACCGCATCCAGAAGGCCTTCGCCAAGTACGCGCCCGACGCCCTGTCGCCGCGCGAGCTCGAGTGGGCCCACTCCTGGTGCGCTCGCAAGACCACCCAGGCGGTCACGTGGCGCGAGCTGAAGATGGACGGCGAGGTCGAGTCCAAGGACGACATCCAGGGCAACGAGGGCGTCGACGGTCAGAGCGAGCGCGAGACGCCGACGCTCGACCGCGAGGACGACGCCATTCTGCTGCGGCTCCACCAGCGCCTGCGCGGTCCGCTCATGCGCGGCCGGGAGCAGATTCAGTACGAGCACATCTTCGTCGACGAGACGCAGGACGTGTCGCCCCTCGAGCTCGCCGTCGTGCTCGACACCGTCAGCGACGGTGAGAGCGTGACGCTGGCCGGTGACGTCGCCCAGAAGCTCTACATGGACAACGGCTTCCGCGACTGGAACTCGGTGCTCGGTCAGCTCGGCCTGGACCACGTGCAGGTCGAGCCACTGAACCTCAGCTACCGCTCGACCCACGAGATCCTCGACTTCGCGACCGACGTGCTCGGCCCGCTCCGCAACGAAGTCACCGGCAAGGCGACGCGCCACGGCGCGCCCGTCGAGCTCTTCCGCTTCAGCTCGAGCGGCGAGGCGGTCGGCTTCCTCTCGGAGGCGCTGCGCAACCTGGTCCGCGCCGAGCCACTGGCCTCGGTCGCGGTCATCGCGCGCTACCCCGAGCAGGCGGACGTCTACTACAAGGGCCTGCACCGCGGTGAGGTGCCGAACCTCCGGCGCATCGCCGAGCAGGACTTCCCCTTCCGCCCCGGCATCGACGTCACCGACGTCCGCCAGGTGAAGGGCCTCGAGTTCGACTACGTGGTCATCGTCGACGCGAGCACCGCGTCGTTCCCCGAGGACGACGAGGCGCGCCACCTGATGCACATCGCGGCCACCCGCGCCGCGCACCAGCTCTGGGTCGTCAGCGCCGGCTCCCCCTCGATGCTGATCCCGGAAGAGCTGCGCCAAAACGTGTGACGGCGCGCTAGCGACGTCCCCTCACCCTCACCCTCGCCCTGCCCCTCACCCCGAGAGTGAGAGCGATCGACGAACGATGCTGACCCGCCGCGAGCTCTTCCCCGCCCTCGGCGCCATCCGCATCGTCCACCACGACGAGCACCTCCTCGCCGTCGACAAACCCGCCGGCGTCCCCTCGCAGAGCGCCGACCCCGCCCGCCCGGACGACCTCCCGCACCGGCTGAAGGAGCACCTGCGCGACGCCGGCGAGCAAGACTACCTCGGCATCCACCAGCGCCTCGATCAGGCCACCTCGGGCGTCATCGTCTACACGCGCAGCAAGGAGGCCAACCCCGGCCTCGCGCGCCAGATGGAGGGCCGCACCGTCCGCAAGCGCTACGTCGCCGCCGTCCGTGGCGACGTGAGCGACTTCGACGGCGCGAAGGGCGCCACCATGCGCGACTGGCTCGGCCGCGACGGCGCGGTGAGCGTCGTGCTCCCCGAGCGCACCCGCAAAGCCAAGCAGGCCGTCAGCCGCGTCCGGGTCCTCGAGCGCCGCGGCGACCGCGCGCTCCTGGAGGTACGCATCGAGACCGGCCGCACGCACCAGATCCGTGCGCAGCTCGCCCACCGCGGCCTGCCCATCGCGGGCGACCGCGCCTACGGTGCCGTGCGCGCCCCGCGCCTGATGCTCCACGCCGCGAGCCTCGGGCTCGACCACCCCCTCACCGGCGACACGCTCACCCTCGAGGCGCCGGTGCCTGCGGCGTTCCAGCGTTGGCTCGACGGCGAAGAGGCCGTCCCCCTCGACTCCCTCGACGCGCTCCGGGTCGCCCTCGTCCGCGCCCGCGAGTCTCGCTGGGGCCTCGGTCGCGCCGCGCTCTCGAAGGCGCCGACCACCGCGTTCCGCTTGCTGAACCGAGGCGGCGACGGAGTCCCCGGCCTCGCCGTCGACGTCTACGGCGACCACCTCCTCGCCCACCTCTACGGCGACCGCGCCCTCGCGGCGGAAGCGACCATCGTGGAGGCGCTCTCCGAGCTCGGCTACGAGGGCCTCTACCTGAAGAAGCACCCCAAGCAGAAGAACACCCTCCGCGACGACGAACGGGCCGCGCTCGCACCCGCGGACCCGGTGTGGGGTGCGCCCGCGCCCGACGAGCTCGCGGTCTTCGAGCACGGTGTCGCCTACTCGACCGGCCTCGGCGACGGCCTCTCGACCGGTCTCTTTCTCGATCAGCGCGACGCGCGGCTACGCCTTCGCGAGGTCGCGAAGGGAAAGTCCGTGCTCAACCTCTTCTGCTACGCCGGCGCGTTCGGCGTCGCGGCCGCCGTCGGCGAGGCATCGAAGGTCGTGCAGGTCGACGTCTCCCGTCCCGCCCTCGAGCGCGCCGCACGCAGCGAAGCGCTGAACTCGGTCGCGACCGAGCGCGTCCGCCACGACGTCTTCGCCTGGCTCGCCACCGCCGCCAAGCGCGGCGAGCGCTTCGACATCGTGGTCGTCGATCCACCGAGCTACTCCACGGCCGGCAAGAGCCGCTGGACCAGCGGCGCCGACTGGGTCGGCCTCGCCGAGGCGTGCTTCCGCGTCATGACCCAGCGGGGCACGCTCGTGGTGTCTTCGAACGACGGGCGCCTCACGCAGGCTGCGCTCCGGCGGCACGTGCACGAAGGGGCGCGAAAGGCGGGCGTGGGCATCGCGCAGATGAAGGACCTGCCCGAGCCGCCCGACTTCCCGGGCGCGAAGCTGCACCGGCTGTGGGTGCGACTCGGTGAGGCGAAGGGCGAGCGGCCGAGCCGCGGTCGACGTCGTCGCCGGCGCTGAGGTCTCGGACCGCGGACCTCGGTGCTCGGACCTCGGTGCTGGGTGCTAGAAGGCAGTGGGTGATCGTGTCGTTCGACGCGCGTCGAAGCCGTTCGAGGTCCTGGGGGGCGCGGGAAGCGTCGTCACGCGCCACGGTGGGGCAGAGCGCCTCGGGATTCGGTGCGCGGTCGCGAGGAGACGATCGGAACGGGGCTTGCTCTCACTCCACCCATGCGAGTCGAAGCCCACATCGAGCACGGAACCCTGAACCGGCTGCTCCACGAGATCGCTCCCGTTCGGATCCACATGACGCCTCCGGACGAAGGGAACCGGTGGCTCGAGCTCGACGAGCCCTCGCCCGTTCAGCCCATCATCGGTCGAGGGGTGCGGTTGCACGCCGTGGGCCGGTTTCGCTTCGACATGATGGGCATACCGCTCTCGGTCCGAATCCAACGGATCTCGCTGGTGCTCGAACCCCGCGTCGTCGAGCGGAACGGCACACCGCTGCTCGCGTTCGCGATCGATCTGGAAGAGGGCGACCTGGCCAACGTGCCCAAGCTCTTCGAACGGCCGATGGTCAAGCGCGTCAATCGTGCGCTCAGTCCCGACAACACCAAGATGGTGTGGGCCTTCGGGGACACGCTGACCCAACGGTTCCTCCTGCCGAGCCGGATCGAGCCTCTCGACGCGCTCTCCGTGAGCTCGAGCGAGGCCGAGGTCACGGTCGACGCGAAGGCAGTGCACTTCGCGTTCGACCTCGCGCTCCACATCGAGCGCTCCGACGAGCTCGGGGACGTCGACGACGAGGGGTTCGATACCGACTGGAGCGATCCCGCGACCAGCGCCGCGCTCGGACGAATGGTGGCGTTCGGCGCCGACGGCTGAGCCTCGGGGACGCTCAGTACCCGGCGGCGCGGTCGAACTTGAAGCCGAGGCGGAGCATCGCGGACGGCGCCATGGTGCGCTCGGCGACGGTGTCCACGCCGTAGAGTTGCCGCAGGTCCGCGCGGAGGCCCAGGGTGAACGCGCTGAAGTGCACGTCGATGCTCGCGCCGAGCACGAAACCGGCGACCGAGTGGTCGAGCGCGACGGCAGCGATGCGCCGCTCGTTGGCGTCGGGGCCCATCTCGCCGCGACCGGTGCCGGCGGCCATGCGGCCCGCGCTCACGCCGAGCCACGCGCTCGCGTAGAACTGGCGCTCCTGGTTGCTCATGCAGGGCAGGAGGGTGCGCGCCGCGAAGCTCGCCTCGGCGAGCCCCATGCGGAACGCGCGACCGCCCGCGCCGAAGTAGGCCCCCGACTGGTAGACGCCGTGCAGCGCGATGCCGGTGCGGAGGTAGCGGTTGTCGCCGAAGAGCAGCCGGAGCTCGAGCCCGGTGCCGAGGCCGGGCTCGCGGTCGTAGCCGTAGTCGGTCAGCGGCTCGCCGATGCCCGTGGTGGTGCGCCCGATGACGCCGATGTCGGCGGTGACCTCGACCACCGTGAGCGCCGGATCCTCCTCCGGCTGCATCGGCTCGACGGTCAGGTACTCCTGCGCCGAGGCCCCGCTGGTGATCAGTCCGAGGGCCAACACCAGCCCCGCCATCGCTCGCTTCGTCATGAACGTCCCTCCGTTTCGGTTCGGAGGCCCATGACGCGCGAGGGTTCTGAGTTTGTGCCTTTCCCCGTGAGCGCGCTCACGGGCGGCGCTCAGAAACCGCCGACGAACATCATGCCGTAGCAGGCGCCGATGCCGAGGGCGCCGAGGAGCAGGATCACGCCGAACACCGTGGCGATGGTCGACCGCTCCCTGTCCCTGCGGGGGACGAGCAGGAAGATCGAGAGGCCGAGCAGGATGACCCCGAGCACGGCGGGGCCGAAGATCAAGAGCGCCAGTCCGAGGCCTTCACCTTCCATGGTCCGAGAATGCCTCGACCCTCGCGCGCTCACAACCGTGCTCGACGCCAGCCCACGAACGAGGGGCCATGTGCTCTACTGACCGTCCGTTGGACCGTCCCGCTCGACCCTATCTCTTCTACGGCGCGACCCGCGCGCTCTGCTCTCGCTGCCTCCGCGTCGTGGACGCGAAGGAGCTCATCCAGGACGGCAAGGTCTACCTGCAGAAGCGCTGCCCCGAGCACGGGCGCGAGCGAGTGCTCATCAGCGACGACGTCGCGTACTTCCGCCGCTCCCGCGAGGACTTCCTCAAGCCGCCGGAGCAGGTCCTGCACCACAACACGCCCATCGAGCACGGCTGCCCCTACGACTGCGGCATCTGCCCGGACCACGAGCAGCACGGCTGCGTCTCGATCCTCGAGGTCACCGACCGCTGCAACCTCCGCTGCCCGACCTGCTACGCAGGGAGCGGGCCCGACGTCGGCACCCACCGCTCGCTCGCGCAGATCGAGGCGATGCTCGACCGCATCATCGCCAACGAGGGCGAGGCCGACGTGGTGCAGGTCTCGGGCGGCGAGCCGACGCTGCACCCGGAGTTCTTCGCGATCCTCGACGCGTGTCGCGCGCGGCCGATTCGCCACCTGATGGTGAACACCAACGGCATCCGCATCGCAAAGGATCCGGAGTTCGCCAAGCGCCTCGCCGAGTACGGTCCGGGCTTCGAGGTCTACCTGCAGTTCGACTCGCTCGAGCGCGACCCGCTGATGACGCTCCGCGGCGCAGACCTCCGCGACGTGCGGGCGCAGGCACTCGACCGGCTGGACGAGCTCGACCTCTCCACGACGCTCGTGGTGACCGTTCGCAAGGGGCTGAACGACCACGAGCTCGGCGCGATCCTCGAGCACGCGCAGTCGCGGCCCTCGGTGCGCGGCGTGACCTTCCAGCCGGAGCAGCACGCCGGGCGCAACGAGGGCTTCGACCCCGCCGTCCATCGGCTGACGCTCTCGGAGGTGCGGCGCTCCATTCTCGAGCAGTTCCCGACCTTCCAACCGGACGACATCCTCCCGGTCCCCTGCCATCCCGACGCGCTGGCGATGGCGTACGCGGTGAAGGATCCCGCGGCCGGCACGCTCATCCCGCTCACGCGCTACGTGGACCCCGAGCTCCTGATCTCGGGCACCACCAACACCATCGTCTTCGAGGGCGACCCGACCGCGCGCGAAGCGTTCCGTGCGCACCTCACCAACGTGCTCAGCACCGGTCACGGACCCGAGGGCGCCGCCGAGAGCCTCCGGGAGCTCCTCTGCTGCCTCCCCGGCATCGCCGCCGCGCCGACGCTCGGCTACCGCGATGTCTTCCGAGTCGTGATCATGCAGTTCCTCGACGCGCACAGCCTCGACCTGCGGAGCGTGCGGAAGAGCTGCGTCCACATCGCGCACCCCGACGGGCAGCGGATGATCCCCTTCGACACCTTCAACCTCTTCTATCGCGGCTCCCTCGAGGCCGAGCGCCTGGTGCCGCTGCGCGCCGGCCGTTGACCTACGCGCTCTTCGTCGGTCTCGGCATTCTCGCGGGCGTGCTCGTCGCGCGCCGCGCCGGCCCGCTCGACGGTGTCCCGACGCCGCCCTTCGTGCGCATGGCGGCGCTCGTGGGCGCAGTCGTCGGTGCGTTCGCCTTCGAGCTCCCGGCCGATCTGCTCGGCTGGGCCCCGGAGGTCACCGACGTGCCTTCCGGGCGCGTGCTCGGCGGTCGCACGGTGCTCGGCGGTCTCCTGGGCGGCTGGGTGGCCGTCGAGTGGGCCAAGTGGCGGGTAGGGCACACGGCGCCGACCGGCGACTCGTTCGCGCTGGGCCTTCCGGTCTCGCTCGGCATCGCCCGCCTCGGCTGCGTGTTCACCGGCTGCTGTCCCGGCTGCGTGATCGACCCGAGCGACCCGTGGGCACGTGTCTCGCTCGCGCTGCACGACGAGCCGCGCTTCCCCGCCACGCTCGTGGAGGCCTACTTCCACATCGGGAGCGCCGCGGTGGTCTTCGTGCTCACCCGTCGCGGGCTCGTGAGCGGCCTGCGCCTGCTCGGTTACTTCGCCGCCTACGGCGCCTTCCGCTTCGTCATCGAATTCTACCGCGACGTGCCGAGACCCTTCGGGGGCCTCAGCTACTACCAGCTCCTCGCGCTCGCCCTCGGTGGCGCCGCGCTCGTCGCGACCGTTCGCCGAGCGCGCCAACCGAGCTTCGGCTCCCGCGCCCGAGCCAGCGAATAGCGCGCCCCGAACCGACAATTGCCATTTTGGCAATTGTGACTCGAACGACCGTCCATGGGCTCATGCGTGACATCTGTGGCTCGAATTGCGGTGTTCGAGTCGTCGAAAACTCAGTTTTGCCGTGAGACGCGGAGCCGGCCGTGCCACCGAGGAACGGGCTGGTGTGCGCCGCGGGAAGCCGCGCATCGCGCGGCCAGCACCTGTGGCGTCGCGGGTCGACCGCGTGACTCGTGGCGTTCGCGAGGGGAAGAACCCCCCAAAGGGTTGAACGTGGATGGGTGGGCACGTAAGGGTCGTCAGCGATGAGATTCGTCGCCGTGTTCTCCCTCCTCTTCCTACTCGTCGGAGGGAGCCTCGCCGAGGCTCAGCGGCGAGGGAGCAGCTTCGGAAGCCGGTCGCGAAGCACCTCGAGGGGTTCCAGCTACTCCGGATCGCGGGGGAGCAGCTATTCGGGCTCGCGCGGCAGCAGCTTCTCCGGTTCACGTGGGAGCAGCTTCTCCGGCTCGCGCTCGCGCTCACCGACACGAAGCACGACCCGCTTCGGCGGCTCCCGCACCACTCGGGGCACCACGACGTCTTCGTCGAGCGGCGGCAGCACGTCCCGCGGCGTCGCTTCGCCGCCGCAGGACTACTGGAACGTCTCCTTCCGCGGTGCGGTCATCACGATCGCTCTCCTCGTCTTCCTGATCGGCGGGGGCATCTGGGCGATGCGGTGGTTCACCCGCTCGGTCGATGGGGACCGGGTCGTCGCTCGCCCGAGCGCCGGGGAGCCCGTGGCACGGAGCGACGTCAGCGCGCTCATGATCGCGTTCGATGCGAGGGCGCGGTCGTTTCTCCAACCGAAGCTCGACGCGATGGCTCGAGGAGCACAGGGCTGGGAACAGCACCAGCTCCTCGCTGGCGTCGTGCGGCTGCTCGTCGAGCATCGGCAGTCGTGGGTCTACCTCGGTGCGATGGACGCGATCCCCGCGGGGCTCGACGAGTCGGAGCGCATCTTCGAGCGCTTCACCTCGGATGTTCGCTCTCGCTTTCGTGACGAGATGGTCCGCGGCATCGATGGACGGGTCCAGACCCGCGAAGGCGCGGCCGTGAGGCCCGCGGCCGACGAGGGAGACGGGCTGTGCGTGGTGTCCGTGGTCGTCGAGGCGCGCGACGTGCTCGCCGACCTCCGAGGTCTATCGGACCCGAATCAGATGGCCGCTGCGCTCGAGAACTTCGCCCGCGTCCCCCCGGCCGAGCTCGTCGCGTTCGAGGTGATCTGGAGCCCCGCCGACGACGCCGATCGGATGTCGAGCGCGGAGCTCGAGGTCCTCTACCCGGAGCTGCGCCCCGTCGGCGCCGCCGAGGTCGGCCGCGTCGCCTGCGCGCATTGCGGCACGGCGTACGCCCGCGAGCTCCAGTGGTGCCCCAGCTGTGGCGCCCCCCCGGTGCTCAACCCCAAGTGGACCTGAGGCCTAGGAGAACAACGCGTCGACGTCCTTCTTGGTCAGGCCCTTGAGCGGGCTGCCCTCGGTGGACAGGACGTTCTCCATGAGCGCGCGCTTCTTGGCGCTGAGCTCGAGGATCTTCTCTTCGACGGTGCCCTTGGTGATGAGCCGGTAGACGTTGACGTTCTTCGTCTGGCCGATGCGGTGGGCGCGGTCGGTCGCCTGGTCCTCGACCGCCGGGTTCCACCAGGGGTCGAAGTGGATGACGGTGTCGGCGCCGGTGAGGTTCAGGCCGGTGCCGCCCGCCTTGAGCGAGATGAGGAAGACCTTGAGGTCCTCGTCCTCGTTGAAGCGGTCCACGCGCTCGGCGCGGTCCTTGGTCGATCCGTCGAGGTACTCGTAGCTGATCTGGTCCTCGTCGAGCGCGTCGCGGATGTGCTGGAGCATCGTCACGAACTGGCTGAAGACCAGCACGCGGTGCCCACCTTCCACGGCGCTCTCGAGGAGCTCGCGGAGCGCGACGAGCTTGCCGGAGTCGGCCGCCTCGAAGTCGTGCGTCTCGAGCTTCATCAGACGCGGGTCGCACGCGACCTGACGGAGGCGCGTGAGCGCTGCGAGGATCTGGATCTGGCTCTTGGCGATGCCCTTCTTCTCGACCTCGCTGAGGACGTTCTTGCGAACCTCCTCGCGGATCTGCTCGTAGAGCGCCTTCTGATCGTCGCTCATCTCGACGATGCGCTCCTGCTCGATCTTCTCGGGCAGGTCGTCGGCCACGTCGACCTTCAGGCGGCGAAGGACGAAGGGCTGAATGGTTCGCCGCAGCCGGTCCGCGGTCTCCTGATCGCCGCGGTCGATGGGCTTGGCGATGTTCGCCTCGAAGGTCTTCAGGTCGCCGAGGAGCCCCGGCGACACGAAGTCGAAGATGCTCCAGAGCTCGCTGAGCCGGTTCTCGATCGGCGTACCGGTCAGCGCCAGGCGCCGCTCCGAGTCGATGTTCTTGGCCGCGCGCGCGGTGTGGCTCATCGGGTTCTTGATGTGCTGCGCCTCGTCCAAGATCATGTAGCGGAGGCCGAGGCTCTGGAGCAGCTCCTCGTCGCGCCGGAGCAGCGCGTACGAGGTGATGATCACGTCGGCCTTCTTGAGCTCGTCCTCGCGGTCGTGGCGGTTCGCGCCGTGCCAGACGACGGTGCTCAGCTTCGGCGAGAACTTCTGGATCTCGCGCTCCCAGTTCGGCACGACCGAGGTCGGCGCCACCACGAGCGACGGCTTCTGCTTCTTCTCCTTGCCCTTCGCCCACGTGAGCAGCGCGATGGTCTGGAGCGTCTTACCGAGACCCATGTCGTCGGCGAGAATGCCGCCCGACCCGAGGGTGTGCAGGAAGGCGAGCCAGCTGAAGCCCTTCTTCTGGTACGGGCGCAGGTCCGCCTTGAGCCCGCGGGGCTTGGCGACCGTGGGCACCTCGTCGATGTCCTCGAGCTGACCGAAGAGCTCCTTGGCCTTCGGCGTGACCTTGTGGTCGGACACGAGCCCGAGCAGGTCCTGGATGCGACCGGCCTGCGAGAGCGGCAGCTTCTTCTTGTCGGAGTCGCCGTAGATCTCGGCCATGCGGCTGAGCACGGCGCCCACGTCGTCGGGATCGATCGCGGCGTAGGTGCCGTCCTCGAGCTTCACCACGCGGCGACCGGTCTCGAGCGCGGCGCGCAGCTCGGCCTCGCTCACCTTCGAGCCACCGGCGCTGAAGGTCATGTCGAGCGAGAGCCAGTCGACACCGCTCGACACGCGCATCTGCGCGGAGACCGTCTCGTCGCGGACCTGCACGTTCGCGAGCGCGTCCGGCACGAAGCGCTCCCACTCCTCGGGGAGCTCGCCGATGCCACCGCTCCAGAAGTCGATGGCATCCTCGCCGCGAGCGAGGAGCACGCCGTCTTCGACGTCGAAGCCCTCGTTCATGAGCATCTGGACCGCGGCCATCTCCTGGCCCACGTCACGGCGCACCACGCGCGGTCGGTCGTCGCCCTTCGCCGGCGGAAGGAACGCCAGCGGGTGCGGCATCGAGTCCGGCGGGATGTCGAAGGTCTGGTCGTCGTAGACGACCTTGAGTGAAGCGAGCGTGTGGACGATGTCGCCCTCGCACCAGAGCTGGATCTGCGGCGTGGCGTCGACCAGGTCCGCGATCGAGCTGAGGTCCGGTAGATCTGCGCGGAGCTTCACCGCGACCTGCGGGATGTGGTCGCCGAGCAGGCGCGGCATCTCCTCGGCGGGGTGCACGAGGTTGGGCGAGCGCATGAGGCGCGTGAGCCAGCCGGGCGTCACGAACTCGTCGAGCGGTCGGGCGACGCCGTCGCTGGCGTCGATGTGCCAGCCGGGGGTGCCTTCGAACCAGGCACCGGAGCTCAGCATGAAGCGGCGTTGGCTGGACTCGCCCACGAAGACCACGCGGGTGCGCAGGGTCTTGTCGTCGACGCGGTCGAGCTCGATGACGGGCTTGAGCGCCTCGTCGCTGAAACGGAGCTCCATCGAGGCCGGCTCGAGCAGCACGCGACGGCCCTCCAGAGCGCTGATGACCTCGGCGGCGTCCTCGCCGCGGATCTCGGCGGTGGTCGCCTGGCCGCGGTTGGCGTGGCGCGCGAGCAGGCGCATCAGCGGTCGATCGTCGATGCCGACGGCGTCGAAGGCCGTCAGCGCGTCGGCGATGGGGAGCGCGCTGCGGCTCCCGGCGAGGACGGGGGTGACCTGGACCGAGGTCGGTCGGACCACCACTCGGTACTCGAGGTCGTGCGGGCGATCGAGCGCGTCCGGCGGGAGCCAGGCGTCGATGGCGCCGCGCGAGTGGCCCTTCGGCCCGGTGACCTGCTGGAGCACCTCGATCTTCTCGGTGCCTCCCTTGCCGCGACGGCGGCGTCGGGAGCGGCGGCGCTTTCCGCCGACCGAGACGGTCTGCGGGACGTGCACCGGGGGCGTCTTGTCCTTGTTCTTCTTTTTCTTCTTCCGCTTCTTCTTCTTGCGGGAGCCGCCCTCGTCGTCGCTGTCCGCGTCCGCCTGTTCGGGCTGCTTCGGCCGGGGCGGCCGCTCACGATCGCGGAGCGCGACCAGGACCGCCGCGACGTGCTTGCAGTGACCGTCGGGACCACGCCAGCCCGGGCACGAGCACTCGGAGACGAACCCTTCGTCTTCGGTCAGCGCGACCGAGGTGAGGTAGGGCTCCTCCTGGTTGCGGATGTGGATCTCGCCCGAGACCTTCCGGCGCTTGGCCTCCAGGTTCTCGACGGACTTCCGGCGGGCGTAGAGCCGCCCGCGCAGGAACGCGTTGCCGCCCGTCACGCGCTGGATGGCGCGATCGGACATGGTCACGACCTTGTCGACGATCGGCGGCTTGTTGCCGCTCGAGCCGCCCTTGGCGTCGCTGCTCTTCTTCGAGCGGCCGCCATTGGACGTCGCGTTGCCATCGTCGGCTTTCGCCTTCGAGCTCCGCTTCTTGGTCGAGCCGCCCTTGGGGGACGAGTCGCGTTTGGAATCGCTATCGGACAGAGCGGTCTCGCTCATCGCAGGCCCTCCAGGACACTCCGCGCGTCCTTGGCCGGGGTGGGGGAATGCCAAACGCCATGTGTGAGACCGGTGTCCGTGTTGCGGGGGGGACCGGAGCTGGGCTCTCGGCGTGTCCACCTGCGGATCGACCGGGTTCGTTTCCGGGAGCGCTCGGCGTGGGCTTCGCAAATCGAAGCCACGAACCCTGCTATTGCACGGCGGCAGTCGGGCTGCAATAGGTCCCGCGGCTTTTTTCCCCACCCCCCTCATGGCCCGAAAACTCATCACCCGCGTCGAGGCGGGCCCCTACACCATTCGGGGGATGTCCCTGGGTGGGGTCTACACGACTCTGAAGGTTCCCCAGCTGAAAGTGCTGCTCGACGTGGGGATGCCGGTGCGGTCCTTCGCCGCGACCGACCACATCTTCCTGAGCCATGGCCACGGCGATCACGCGGGCTCGCTGGCCGCGCTCCTCGGCATTCGGGGGCTCCTCCACACGAAGCGACCGCCGAAGGTCTACGTCCCAGAACAGATCGCCGAGCCACTGCAGCGGGCGATCGCGGCGATGGAGGAGATGCAGCGCCACACGCTCGCGTTCGAGTGCGTTCCGCTGAGGCCCGGCGACGAGGTCGAGCTCCGCTCCGACCTCCGCGCTCGCGCGTTCAAGACCCACCACCCGGTGCCGAGCCTGGGCTACCTCTTCTTCGACCGCGTCTCCAAGCTGAAGCCCGAGTTCGCCGATCTCCCCGGCGCGGAGATCGGCCGCCGCCGAGCCGCGGGTGACACCACGCTCTTCGACGTGACCGAGCGCCACGAGCTCGCCTACGCGACCGACACGCTCATCCGGGTGCTCGACACCGCCCCGGAGATCCGTCGCGCGCGGGTCCTGATCCTGGAGTGCACCTTTCTCGACGAGCGGAAGTCACTCGAGGCCTGCCACGCCGGCTGCCACATCCACCTCGACGAGATCCTCGAGCGCGCCGACGACTTCGAGAACGAGCACATCGTGCTCATGCACTTCAGCCAGCTCTACGAGCCGGGCGAGGTCCACGCGATCCTCGCCAAGCGCTGCCCCGACCGCCTCAAAGAGCGGCTCGTGGTCTTCGCCCCCAAACGCGGCACCTGGCCCTAGCTCAGAGAGCTGGAGGACGTAGCGCGAAGCGCGGAGGACGCACCGAGCGGCTTTGCCGCGAGACCTTCAGGTTTTTGGGGAGGCGAGGAGCGATTCACTCGCGACGAGCCGGGGGATTTTCTCAAAATCCCCCCAACTAATCCGGGTCCTCTATTCGCCAGAGGCCGTCTTCGCGGACGAACTGCACCGCGGCGCCGTCGCCGTAGCTCATCGTCGCGCGATCGCCGACGATCTCGATCGGCTCGTCGAGGCTGCTCCGCAGATCGGCGATGAGCCGCTCGATCTCCTCGCGGTTCTCGCCCTCCCAGGCCTGCTGCATCTGCTCGGGGCTCATCCCCTCGCGATCGGCCTCGGGCACGAAGCGCATCACCACGTCGTAGCGCCGCCGCTCCATCGCGCGGACGAACGAGCGCAGGGCGGCTCGGGGGCTGCTCTGGTCGTAGAAGTCGACCACGTTGCCGCGGATCCGCCACTTGCCGTCGACCAGCACGAGGGTGAGCTCGTCCCCATCGGGGAGCGGTACGGCGGCCTCGACCTCGTCGGCTTCGTCGACGTGCCGGAGCAACCCGACCAGCTCGCGGACCTCCGACGGGTTGCGGGCCAACGACTCGCGAAACTCCGAGAAGGGCACCCGCCGTCGGTACTGCGCGCTCAGCAGCGCGTAGGCGTCCTCGTAGCGGGCGTCGTCGAGCGCGTCGCCGAAGGCCTCGACCACCGAGGCCGGGCGGGCCGATCGCGCGGGGCAGCCGGCGAGGGCGACCAGCGCGAGAATGGCGGCAGGCAGACAGAGGCGACGCACGGCGCGCATCCTACCCCCAGGCCGCCCAGACGCCACCGTTTCCGCGGGCGTCCACCGAATGGGGGATCCAGTGCTATCGGATCTGGGGCTCATGGTTTACTCTGGCGCCGCCCATGGGGAACCTGGATGCCCGGCTCCTCCGCTTTCGCAACGATCCTGGCAGCGAGCCCGCCGTCGGCCTCGCCGCGGCGTTGATCGACGCGAACCGCGAGAGGGAGGCCACCGAAGTCGCCGAAGCGGGCCTCGCCCGTACACCCAAAGACCCCGAGCTGGGGCTCTTGCTCGGCCGCGGACTGGTCGCGAGCGGAGACATGCTTCGAGCTCAGCAGGCCTTCCTGCAGGCCGCCCGTGTCGCGCCCCGCGACCCACGGCCGTTCCGCTGGCTCGGCGAGGTCCTTCTCCGCCGGGGCGATCCCGGTCGCGCGAAGAAGGTGCTCGCGAAGGCGCGAGCGCTCGGTGGCGGTGACGACCCCGCCATCCGAAAGCTCCTCGAGCGGGCGACCCGCTTCGAGCGGATCGCCGACGAGGCCGACTCCGAGGTGACCAAGGTCGCCGGGCGTGGGGTGAGGCCCGCGCCGGCGCCCCCCAAGCCCGTGGCCCCGCCCGCACGGGTCGCGCCGCCGCCCCCCGTGGCTGCACCGCCGCCGCCGGTGGCGGCCGCGCCTCCGCCGCCGCCCAAGCCGATGTCCGCGCCCCCGCCCAAGCCGGCCGCGGCCCTCTATCGAGGATTCGACGACGACGACGACGATGAGTCGACCGTCGTCGCCAGCGAGCTCTCGCTCCAGCTGGCGGAGGCCGCCCGGCGCGAAGAGGAGCTCGTCGACGAGCCGGCAGTGGACGAAGACCTCGCGACCCACATGATGGATCGCGATCAGCTCGGCCTCGCCGATGCGCTGAAGGCCAAGCCCTCGCCGCCGCCACTCGGGGCACCGAGCCCCTTCGCCGATCCTCCGCTCGTGGAAGACGACCCGCCCACCCAGGAGAGGGCGATCCCCCGGGCGACGCCGATCCCGGCGGTGTCGGAACCGGGCCCGCCGCCCCACGCGGTGATCGAGCCGGACTCCGACGACCTGCCCATGCAGTGGGACGAGGCGGAGCCGCCGCCCGAGCGGCCCGACGACATGACGCTCGGGGCCAACGCAGGCCAGGGCGAGGACGTCGACGCGGTGCTCGGGATGCTCCGGGAGCAGAAGCTCTTCGAGGAGCCCGACGGCGAGCCGCGAGCGTGGGCGTCCGCCTCCGCCAGCAAGCCGGTGCAGACCAAGACCCTCGGCTTCCACATCGCCGTCTGGGTGCTCGGGGTCGGCGTCGTGGCGGGCGCGTGGTTCGGCTACCAGTACTGGATCGGCCAGCAGGAGGCGGAGGCGGCTCAGCTCGCGGCCGGTGCCGCCGAGGACGCGCTGCGGGGGGACCACGAGAACCTCATCGACGCCGAACGCAACCTGCGAAAGGCGCGCGAGCTCCACCCGCTCCAGCAGGAGGGGCCGAACACGCTGCTCTTCGTGCACGCCCAGCGCGCACTCGAGGACGGCTCGTTCCAGCCGGGCTACCTCCGCCCGAGCCTCGACCTCGCCGACCGGGTGGGCGTCGACGGACCGCGGGTGAAGGCGACGCGCGCGGTCCTGCTCTACGCGGAGGGCGACACCGAGGCCGGCGAGGAGGCGCTGAGCGCCGCGCGCGAGGCGGCGGCCGACGACGCCGCGAGCCTCTACCTGATCGGTCGACTCGAGCAGCGTCTCGGTGACGAGCGAGCGCTCGAGCACCTGCAGCGCGCCATCGAGGAGTCGCCGGGTCTGGCAGCCGCGCATCTCGCGCTCGCCGAGGACGCTTCCGAGGGCGGTCGCGCCGAGGAGGCCGACGAGCACATCGGGCGGGTCCTCGAGCAATACGAGGGTCACCTCCGCGCCAGCCTCTGGCAGCAGTACTTCGCCGCCGACGATGGCGACCCCGACGGGATCCTCGCCACGCTCGGTCCGCTCGAAGAGCGGCTCGAGAAGGGCGCCCCGACCGACGAGGTCCTCTTCCACCTGACCCGGGCTCGGCTGCTTCGCCGCAAGGGCGACCTGCAACCGGCGGAAGACGCCGTGGAGTCCGCCGCCCGCGCTGGCGCGACGGAGCCACGACTGCAGGCGCTCGTCGCCTCGGCGGCCTTCGCTCTCGGCGAGCTCCCCCGCGCCCAGCAGGCCGCGACCGCGGCCGTCTCTTCGGCGCCCGCCATTCCCGAGTACCGCAAGCTGCTCGCCGAGATCATGGTCGCGCGGCGTGATGGCGTCGGCGCCCTTCGCGTGCTGAGCCCGCTCTCGAGCGAGGATCCGGACGTGCTCCGAGCGAGCGCTCGTGCGGCGCTCCTCGTCGGCAGCGAGGAGTCGCTGAGCGCGACGGTCGAAGCGCTCCAGGGCTTCGTCGAGGGCACCGAAGAGCCCTCGGTCGAGATGCAGGCGCTGCTCCTGCGCGCGCGGGCGCAGACCGGGACCAGCCGCGGCATGCTCCGCGAGGCCAAGAGCCTGGTGCAGGACGCTCCGGGTGATCCCGACGCTGCGCTGGCGCTCGCCGAGGTCGCGCTCGCCGAAGGCGCCAACTCGGACGCGCTCGAGGCGCTGGAGTCGGTCACCTCTGCGGCACCGCGCGATCCCGATGGTCACTACCTGATGGGCCGCGCCAAGCGCATCGCCGGCGACGCCGAAGAGGCCGAGGCGAGCTTCCGCGAGGCCCTCGAGCTCTCGCCGAGCTTCAACGACGCGCGCATCGAGCTCGGCTACCTGCTCCTCGACAGCGGCAAGTACGAGGAGGCCGAAGAGAACTACCAGGCGCTCGCGCGCACCGGGCAGGGCCGTTCGATGGCCGTGGTCGCGCGGCTCGGTCGCGTCGAGGCGCTCATCGGCCTCGGCCGGGTCGACGACGCCACCGTGCAGTTCGACGGACTGCGGGACGCCGAGAAGGAGCTGGCGTCCGCGCAGCTCGTCGCGGGTCGCCTCGCGCTCGCGAAGAAGGAGCCGGGCGACGCCGTCCGCGCGCTGCGTCCGCTCGCCGAAGGGGAGGGCGCCACCACCGACGTCCGCGCCCTCTACGGCGAGGCGCTGCGCCAGGCCGGCTCCGGTCAGGCCGCGGCCGAGATCTTCTCGTCGGTCATCGAGGCGGACGAGGGGCACCCGGAGGCGCTGCTCGGCTTCGCGGAGGTCTTGCTCCGCGGCGACAAGGCGCGCGAGGCGGCGGACCACATCCGCACGGCGCTGCAGAGCCTCGAGCGTCGCATTCGCCCGCCGTCGGTGCGCGCACGAGCGCTCGTCCTGAAGGGGCGGGTCGCGCTCGAGCAAGACGACGAGAACGGCGCCACCGAAGCGCTCCGCGCCGCCGTCGACATCGCCGGGGCGCCACCCGAGGCGCACTTCTACCTCGGCGAGGCGCTCTCCGGTCGCAACGCACCGGAGGCCCGCGAGGCCTACGAGCGCTACCTCGAGCTCGATCCCGAAGGGTCGCTCGCGTCACGCGCTCGCCGAGCGCTCCGATGAGCGGCGTCGACGCCTTCCGTCTCGACGGGAAGGTCGCCGTGATCACGGGCGGCAGCCGGGGCATCGGTCGTTCGATCGCGGAGGCGTTCCGCGACGCGGGCGCCGAGGTGTGGATCACGTCGCGCTCCGCCGAGAGCGCGGCCGAGCACGCCGAAGCGATCGGTGGGGTCCGCGGCGTCGGCTGCGACGTCTCGGACGCGTCGCAGGTCGAGGCGCTCTTCGCGCAGGTGGCGGAGGCCAGCGGCGGCACCGACGTGCTGGTCTGCGCGGCCGGGCTGTCGTCGGCGGCGAAGGCGGCCGAGGTCTCCCTCGACGAGATGCGGCGGATGCACGAGCTGCACGTGCTCGGCTCGCTCGCGTGCGCGCAGGCGGCGTACCCGCAGATGAAGGAGCGGGGTGGTGGCGCGGTGCTCCTCGTCGCGAGCGTGTGGGGCCTCGGCGGTCAGCCGGGGACCTTGCCCTACGGCGTGGCGAAGGCGGGGCTGGTCCACGCGGTGAAGGTCATGGCGATCGAGTGGGCCCGTCACGGCATCCGCGTGAACGGTCTCGCGCCCGGGTTCATCGAGACGGACATGACCGCGGAGGTCGGCCCCGAGATCAAGGACAAGCTCCTGTCCCGCGTGCCGATGCGCCGCGGCGGCCGACCGGACGAGATGGCCGGCCCCGCGCTGCTCCTGTGCAGCGAGGCCGGCAGCTACGTCACCGGTCAGGTGCTCGCCGCCGACGGCGGCGAACGCGCGCGCTGATTTTCCTGGGGGGATTTTGAGAAAATCCCCCGCCTCGTCGCGAGTGAATCGCTCCTCGCCCCCAAAAACCTGAAGGTCTCGCGGCGTAGCCGCTCGGTGCGTCCTCGCGCTTCGCCCTACGTCCTCCGGTTCAGCCGATGCGGCCGAGGAGGAAGTCCTTGGCGAAGAGCGTGAGGCTGAGGATCAGCGCGACGAAGAACGCGCTGCCGAAGCCGGTGATCGTCAGTCGCTTGCTGAGCTTGTCGGTCACCGCGATGACCACCGTGGCGACCATCAGGTTGATCACCGCGCTCAGGCCCAGGACCAGGAACGAGCCGAGCGTGACCATGTGGAAGAGCGGCTTCAGGCAGAGGAAGCCCAGGGTGGCCATGAGCAGGCCGTAGACGGCGGCGATCACGAAGTGGGTGCCGACGCCTCCCTCGATCTTCACGCCCTTCACCAGCTTCGTGGCGGCGAAGAAGGCCACCGCGGTCGCGGCCCAGGTGAGCAGGAGATAGACGGGGTTGAGGACGAACATGGGAGCTCCACGGGTGAGAGTGCTGCCCCGGATCATCGGGCGGGCCGGCGCCGGTGGCAATGGGGGTGGGGGTGCTGCTGCGTAATTGCTACGCAAAACCACTGAAAGTATTTCCGAACGCCCGAATCCAGCCGGGGTGGGTCGTTGACCCGGGGGCCCTCCGCTGCCAATCTCCGCCGCCCATGGAATTCGAGCTGACCGAAGAACAGCAGATGGTGCGAAAGATGGCCCGGGACTTCGCGGAGCGTGAAGTCGCCCCGAAGGCCAGGGAGCTGGACGAGGAGGGCCGCTGGCCCGAAGAGCTCGTCGAGGGCATGGCCGAGCTCGGCCTCATGGGCGTCGCCGTGCCGGACGAGCACGGCGGGGCGGGCATGGACAACGTGTCCTACGCGCTGGCGATCGAGGAGATCAGCCGCGCCTGTGCTTCCACCGGCGTGATCATGTCGGTGAACAACTCGCTGGTCTGCGATCCGCTCCTGAAGTTCGCGTCCGACGAGCAGAAGAAGGAGTGGCTCGAGCCGCTCGCGCAGGGTCAGAAGCTCGGCTGCTTCGGTCTGACGGAGCCGAGCAGCGGCTCGGACGCCTCGAACATGCAGACCGTGGCCGTCCGCGACGGCGACGACTGGGTGATCGACGGCAGCAAGAACTGGATCACCAACGGCCCGCACGCCGACATGATCCTCGTCTTCTGCAACACCAACCGGGACCTGGGCTCGCGCGGCACCACCGCCTTCATCGTCCCGAAGGGCACCGAGGGCTTCAACCCACAGCCCCGCGACCACAAGCTCGGCATTCATGCGGCGCACAGCTGCACGATGTTCTTCGAGAACTGTCGGGTCCCCGACCGCCTCCGCGTCGGCGACGAGGGCATGGGCTTCAAGGTCGCCATGTCGACCCTCGACGGCGGCCGCATCGGCATCGCCGCGCAGGCCCTCGGCATCGCTCGCGCCGCCTTCGAGAAGGCCGTCGCCTACAGCCAGGAGCGGAAGGCGTTCGGCGAGCCCCTGTCGAAGAAGCAGGCCATCCAGTTCAAGATCGCCGACATGGCGATGGAGCTCGACGCCGCCCGCGTGCTCATCATGCGCGCCGCGTGGCTCAAGGATCAGGCCACCAAGGACAAGTCGGTCCGGCACACGCAGGAATCGGCGATGGCGAAGCTCTTCGCCTCGGAGATGGCGACCCGGGTCACGCACCAGTCGCTCCAGATCTTCGGCGGCTACGGGTACTCCAAGGAGTACGACATGGAGCGTCACTACCGAGACGCGCGGATCACTGAAATCTACGAGGGCACCAGCGAGATCATGCGTATCGTGATCGCCGCCAATGCCCTGAAGGGATGAGCATGCGGATGTTCGCGAAGGTGGGGCGCAGCGCAGCGCTCGCGATGGTGGTGGCGCTCGGCTGTGGCGGGGACGAGGAGCCGGAGACCGCAGAGACGACGGAGGAGACGACCGGCTCGGAGACGACCACGACCGAGCGGAACGACGGCGTCCAGATCACGGGCCTGATGGGCACGATCGACGCGGACGAGGTCCGGATGACGATCGAGCCGAAGCTCACGCGCTTCATGCGCTGCTTCTCCCGTCGCTACAACGACATCGAGATCCTCGGTGGTCACATCCACATGAGCTTCCGCGTCGACGTCGAGGGCAAGGTCCTGTGGGTCTTCCCGAGCGAGTCGACCATCGGCGATCGGGAGACCGAGCGCTGCCTCCTCGAGACCGCGGCGGCCATTCGCTTCCCGCGTCCGCGCGGTGGCGAGGCCGAGTTCGGCTACCCGCTCGATCTCGACCCGCCCGAAGACGTCCGCCCGCCGGTCGCCTGGGCGGAGAGCTCGATCTCGGACGTGCTCGAGGCCAACCGCGGCTCGCTGCGCGAGTGCGGCTCCGGCTACTCGGTCACGATGTACGTCGGCCCCGGCGGCGAGGTGATGGCCGCGGGCGCGTCGACTCGCGAGCTCGACGGCGCGGACAACCTCGACTGCGTCACGGACGCGGTGAGCCAGTGGGAGATGCCGGACCCCGGCAGCTACCCCGCCAAAGTGTCGTTCTCCCTCTGAACGACCCTAGATCCTCCGCATGCACCTGAACCTCACCGAGACCCAGCAGCGCTTCCAGTCGGCCGCGCAGGCCTTCGCGGCCGAGTCGCTCGCGGACGCCGCGGCGGGGTTCGAAGCCGCCGAGCGGGTGCCGCCCGAGATCTATCGGGCCCTCGGCGAGCGCGGCTTGATGGCGGTGAACGTCCCGGCCGAGGTCGGCGGCTCGGAGGCCGGCGTGGTCAGCTACTCGCTGGCGATGATGGCCATCGCGAAGGCGTGCGCCTCGACCGCGGTGACGATGGCGGTGACCAACATGGTCGGCGAGGTCGTCGCGGCGTTCGGCACGGACGAGCAGAAGCAGGCCGTCTGCCCGATGCTCGCCGCCGGCGCGCACGGCGCGTTCGCGCTGAGCGAGGCGGACGCGGGCAGCGATCCCGGTGGGATGCGGACCACGGCCACGCTCGAGAACGGCGAGTGGGTGCTCGAGGGCACCAAGCAGTGGATCAGCCACGGCGACACCGCGGCCTTCCTGGTCGTGTGGGCGCGGACGGATGGAGCGGGCCCCCGCGGCCTGAGCTGTTTCCTGGTGCCCGGCGACGCGCCCGGGCTGAGCGTGGCGAGCCACGAGGACAAGATGGGGCTGCGCGCCAGCCACACGGTCTCGCTCGCCTTCGAGAACCTGCGCCTGCCCGAGAGCGCGCTCCTCGGCCCGCGGGGCGGCGGCTTCCGCATCGCGATGATGGCCCTCGACGGAGGGCGGATCGGGATCGCTTCGCAGTCCATCGGGATCGGCGAGGCGGCCTACGCCGAGGCGCTCGAGGTCGTTCGCGACGCGCAGGGCGCCCAGGGGCTGGCCTTCCGCCTCGCCGACATGCGCACCCGGCTCGACGCGGCCCGCCTGCTCGCGCTCCGAGCGGCCCAGCTGAAGGAAGCCGGGACGCCGTTCAGTCAGGAGGCCTCGATCGCGAAGGCGTTCGCGACCGAGTCGGCCTGGACCGTGTGCAACGAAGCCGTCGACATCTTGGGGGATGCGGGGCTCGTGCGTGGGGGTGCGGCGGAGCGCGCGCTGCGCGACGTTCGCGTCACGCGCATCTACGAAGGGACCAGCGAGGTCCAGCGGATCGTGATCAGCCGAGGTGCGCTGCGCGGCTGACAGAGGGGTGTCATGGCGAAGACGAAGAAGAAGAAGAGCGACAAGAAGGCGCGGCGAGAAGAGCAGAAGCGAGCCGAGGAAGAGGCCAAGCGCCTCGCCGAGGAGGCGGCGGCTCGCCGCAAGCGGCTCTTGATCGGGGTGGTCGTGCTCACGGTCGCCGCGGCGCTCGGTTCGTGGCTGGGGCTCGAGAACGAGCGCCTGACCGGGATCGCCATCCTCGTCGGCGGGCTGCTCTTCCTGCTCGTCGCCCTCGGGGCGCTCGGCGCGGGGATCAAGCCCCGGGACCGTGATCGAGCGGGCGCCATCGACTTCGGCAACCGAGAGAAATGATGTCCCGACGGTGAGGGACTATGAGATTCTGTTGAAGAACTCGCGTGCTCCTGCGTCGGAGCACCGAAGCTTCACTTTCGAGGGAAGGGCTCCATGCGCAACCGACGACTGATCCACCTGGCCAACGCACTGGGCGCGTTGGCGCTCCTGGCCACCAGCGGCTGTTATGTCCGCACGCACCACCGCCCGCCGACGGCGCGGGTCCGGGTGAGCGGCAACGCGCGGGTGAACACCGCGCCGCCTCCCTCGAGTGGCGGCACCGTGACCGTGAGCGCGAGCTCGCCGACGGTCGCCAGCGGCGTGACCGTGGTCGAGGCCACCTGCACCCAGGGCGCGGCCGAGGTCTGCAACGGCCTCGACGACAACTGCAACGGCCAGATCGACGAGGGCTGCGGCTTCCAGAGCGGCAACATCCAGATCACCCTCGCGTGGCCGACGAGCGCCGACCTCGATCTCTACGTTCGCGACCCGAACAACGAGCAGATCTACTACGGCCACAACCAGGCCCAGTCCGGTGGGCACCTCGACCAGGACGCGCGCGGCGCCTGCAGCAACGACCAGGTCGACTCCAACTTGGAGAACGTCTACTGGAACCAGGACAACCCGCCGCCCGGCGCGTACCAGGTCACCGTCCAGTACTGGGACGGCGCTCGGTGCAGCACCGCGGCCGGCCCGACGACCTTCACGCTCTCCATCGCGGTTGGCGGACAGATCATCGGCGCCTACAACTACACCATCTCGCCCGGCCAGCAGGTCGACGTGGCCACGTTCCAGATCTGAGCCACGCTCCAGATCTGAGCCACACAGCGAACCCACCAAGGGCGTTCGGCGAGGTCTTCGCCGAGCGCCCTTTTCGTACCTGAGTGCCCATGTCCGACGAATTCGACGAGCTGACTCTCCCGCCGCCCCGTGAGCGGATCTACTGCAACCGAACGCTGAGCCTGCGCGGCATTCGCGCCATCGGCTTCGACATGGATTACACGCTGATCCACTACCACACCGAACCGTGGGAGCGGGCGGCGTACCAGCACGCCAAGAAGCGCCTCGCGTCGGCGGGTTGGCCGGTGATGGACCTCGAGTACGACCCGAGCTTCGCGACACTCGGGCTCATCATGGATCTCGAGCTCGGCAACGTCGTGAAGGCGAACCGCTTTGGCTACGTGAAGCGCGCCTTCCACGGGACGCGTGAGGTCGAGTTCCAGGAGATGCGCGACATCTACGCGCGTGAGCCCGTCGACCTCGGCGACCGTCGCTACCGCTTCATGAACACGCTCTTCGCGCTCTCGGAGGCCCACCTCTACGCGCAGTTCGTCGATCTGCTCGACGCCGGCGAGCTCCAGAAGGCCAACGAGTCGATCCGGAACGGTCTGCCCATCGGCTACGAGGAGGCCTACCGGCTCGTGCGGAGCGCCATCGACGAAGCGCACATGATGGGCGAGCTCAAGGCCGAGATCATCGCGGACCCCGACAGCTTCGTGGACCTCGACCCCGACGTGCCGCTGGCGCTGATGGACCTCGCCCACGGTGGCAAGAAGGTCATGCTGATCACCAACAGCGGCTGGCCCTACACGCGCGCGATGATGGAGTGGGCCTTCGACCGCTACCTGCCAAAGAGCAAGGGGTGGCGGGACCTCTTCGACGTCGTGATCGTCGCCGCGCGCAAGCCGCTCTTCTTCAGCGCGCCGAACCCGGTCTACGAGGTCGTGGACGAGGACAAGGGGCTGCTCGAGCCCGCGCTCGGTCCGCTGAAGCGCGGCAAGGTCTATCACGGCGGCAGCGCGGACCTGGTCGAGACGCAGCTCGACATCCGAGGCGAGGACGTCCTCTACGTCGGCGACCACATCTTCAGCGACGTGAACGTCTCGAAGCGGATGTACCGCTGGCGGACCGCGCTGGTGGTGCGCGAGCTCGAGCAGGACCTCGAAGCCCTCGAGGCGTTCAAGCCGAAGCAGGCGGAGCTCACGGCGAAGATGGACCTCAAGGAAGCGATGGAGCACCGGCTCTCGCACATGCGCCTGGCGCTCCAGCGGCTCGATCGCGGCTACGGCCCGCAGGCGGAGGTCGACGCGACCGAGCTGAAGGAGCGCGCCAAGACCCTCCGCAAGGAGCTTCGAGCCCTCGACGCGACCATCGCGCCGCTGGCCGAGGAGTTCAGCCGGCTCAGCAACGAGCGCTGGGGGCTGCTCATGCGGGCGGGCAACGACAAGAGCCACCTCGCCCGGCAGATCGAGAAGAACGCCGACATCTACACGAGCCGGGTCTCGAACTTCCTCGGCAACACGCCCTTCGTGTACCTGCGCTCGCCCCGGGGGAGCCTGCCGCACGACCACGGCCCCGCCGGCGGCAGCTGAAGCCACCAGTAGCTGAGGCAGGGGCCCCTGCGTTGACAGCTGCAAGGACCTCCGAGATACTGTCACTCATGATGACAAAACCTGGCGCTTGGGTGAGCGCCCTGCTTCTCGTCTCTTCTTTGGGCTGTGGCGACGACGACGGTGGCGGCGATGGTCCGCTGCCGGACGGATCCATCGATCCGTCGGACGTCACCTACCACGCCGACATCGTTCCGCTGATCCAGCGCGAGTGCCTGACCTGCCACGTCGAGGGCGGCATCGGGCCGTTCCGCCTCGACAGCTACGACGCGGTCGTCGACCAGTCCGCGTCGGTCATCAGCGCGGTGAACAGTGGCTACATGCCGCCGTGGCAGCCGAACCGTGACTGCGGCGAGTTCGTCGGCGAGCGTGGCTTGAGCGCCGAGGAGCGCGCGACCTTCGTCGCGTGGAACGCGGGCGGTCTCCAGGAAGGCGACCCCGCCGACGCGCCGCCGCCACCCGAGGACGAGCTCGTCGACTTCACGCCGACCCATGTCGCCGCGATCGGCGACGGCGGCTACACCGCGGACGTCACCCGACCGGACGACTACCGCTGCTTCGTGCTCGACGCGCCCGTCGACGAGACCCGCTACCTCACCGGGTCCTGGGTCGAGCCCGGCCAGAAGGAGATCGTGCATCACGTGCTCGTGTACGCCGTGCCGCCCGAGGACGCGGGTGCGGTCGACGCCGCCAACGGCGCCGACGGCACCATCGGCTACACCTGCTTCGGTGGCCCGACGCCCGACTCGGAGACCGGCGTGCCCCCGACGCAGCTCGGCGCCTGGGTGCCCGGCCAGCTCCCGAACATCCTCCCGGAGGGTCGCGGCGTTCGCATCGAGGCGGGGAGCCGCATCGTGATGCAGGTCCACTACAACACGCTCGAGGTCTCGCCCGGGCCGGACGAGACCGAGTTCCAGATGGTCCTGACCACCGACGAGCCGGAGATCCTCATCGAGACGAAGCCGATGCCGATCCTCGACCTCGAGATCGAGGCGGGCGAGAGCGACGTGACCCACACCCGCGTGTTCCGGAACTGGCAGGACACGCCGGTCACCATCACCACGCTCTCCGCCCACATGCACCTGCTCGGCACGCAGTTCTCCGCCCGCTGGCAGCCCGCCATCGGTGGCACCGGCGAGGAGATGTGTCTGCTCGAGATCCCCGAGTGGGACTTCCAGTGGCAGCAGGGCTACCGCCGCCCGCAGGACAGCCCGGTGGTCCTCCAGCCCGGTGAGGGCATCGAGGTGAGCTGCACCTACGACAACTCGGCGGTGAACCAGCCGGTCGTGAACGGTGTGCAGGTGCCGCCCTCCGACGTCACCTGGGGCGAGGGCACGCTCGACGAGATGTGCATCCTCTACATCAGCCGCGAGGTCCCCTTCGCCGAGCGGGTGGCGCCGGTGGACACCTGCGCGGCGCTCGACGACTGCCGCACCGAGTGCGGCGACAGCCTCGACTGCGTCTACGCCTGCGACGCCCTCAACACGCGCGACCGTGAGTGTCAGAACTGCGCGACCACCCAGCTCGTCTCCTGTGTCACCGACACGACCACGTGCGGTCTCCAGTGGCTCGGCGTCGGCGACTGCCTGCGGAACTGCATCGTCAACGTGAACATTCTCGACGGTAACCTCGCCTCGTGTCTGAGCACCGAGTGTGGCTCCCAGTACGACGCGATGATCACCTGCACCGACGAGATGCTCGCGGCGGGGACGTGCGACGAGTACGTGAGCGAATGCTCCGTGGGTCTCGGCTCGGGCTCCTGATCGCCATCGCCGCGACGGGTTCCGTGGCGCACGCCCACGGCCCCGCGCCGGCGGTGCTCGAGGTCCTCGCCGTCGACGAGAGTGGCCCCACCTGGCTTCGCGCCACGGTGGGGCTTCTCCGTCGTGAGCCCGACGGCACCTGGACGCACGTCTGCCCGGCGCACTGGGACGGCAACGACCGCATGCAGGCCGCGGTGGCCGACGACACGCCCCTCGTGGTGAGCGTCGAAGGGCACCTCGGTGCCGCGGACCGCTGCGAGCCCTGGACCAACCTGGGCGCCGTTCGTTTCGCGGCGGCCGACGAGGACGCGCTCTACTGGATCGCGGACGGCGGCGAGCTCTCGCTGGTGACGGCCGAAGGGACTCTCGGCCTCGTGCCACCTGCGATCGGCGCAGTGACGTCGCTGGTCGCGAGCGAGGGCCGTGTCGCGGTCGGCGGCCGGCTCGGCGTCGCCGTGTGGGGCGACGACTGGACGGTCTGGCCGCTGCCCGATCGGCTCCGCTACGTTCGCGCGCTGACGGCCGATGCCGTGTACGGAAGCACCGCGATGGAGGGGCGGCTGCTCCCGGAGCGCATCGGGCTCACCGACGGCGCGGTGACCCTCGGTCCCCCGGCCGATCAGCTCTTCGGCCCGGCGTCCTTCGCCGGCGAGATGCGCGTGTTCGCCGACGGCGACTGGATCGCCGAGCGCGGCGGCGAGTGGGTCTCGCTCGGGGCCGACGACCGGCGCTGGACCTGCGTCGCGACTCGCCGCGGCGCGACCTACGGCTGTTCCCTCGATGGGCTCTTCCGCCTGGACGCGGCCGACAAGCCCGCGGCCGAGCGCGTCTTCAGCTTCGTCCAGATCGCGCCCTCACCGTGCGCGCTCTGCGAGCCGGATTGGGCGCATTTCGGAGGCGAGTCGGGCTGGGTCGACACGCGCGCATCCTCCGACCCCGACGGCCAGCGGCAGCCCATCCCCGAGGGGTGTTCCGTGGGCGGCGGCGGCGGCGCGGGGTGGTGGCTCGCGCTCGCGCTCATTCTTCGGCGACGTCGAAGGCGACCGGGTCGCTGACCGTCGTCGGGTCACCGACCACGTCGGCCACCACCTCCATCGTCCCGGGGAGGGTCGGCACGTCGAAACCGTAGAGGCGCTGGTCGTCGTCCTCGACGATGGCAAAACCGTAATCGCTCTCGACCGGCATCGTCAGCCGGAGGCGGATCTGCTCGTCCTCCTCCATTCGGCAGGCCTCCACCACGATGTTCACGCGTCCCGGGGGGACGACCTCACCGTCGTCGGGCTCGACGATCCGGAGGGTGCGGCCCTCACACAGCGGGTCCGGGCCACAGGCGAACGAGGGGAGGGCGAGCCCAACGAGGAGCGCGGCGAGAATGAGGGTACGCACGGGCGGATGATGGCCCAGCGAGCGCCTCAGAGGAAGGTGTGGCCCTCGCCGCGATACGTCGGCACGACGTCGACGACCTCGTCACCGCGGATCAGGTGCAGCTCGGCGAACCGTTCGCAGAGCTCGCCCGCCTTGGCGTGGCGGAAGAAGACCGGGTCACCGATGGCCAGCTCGTCCGCGACGGAGCCCTGCAGCGGCGTCTGCACCTCGCCGGCTCCCTCTTGCTCGAGCAGCGACAGGCCGGGCGGCAGGAAGGGGCGGGGCAGCCGGTCGGGCCCCGCCGCGCCCGACGCGACGTAGCCTCCGCCGAGACAGGTCACGAACCCCTTCGCGGGGCGCCGCACCACCGGCAGCGCGAAGCCGGCGGCGGGGAGCGGATCGAAGGCCTCGAACTCGTCGAAGAGGGTGGGGACGTAGAGCCCACTGCCCGCCGTGACCTCGGTGACCGAGGGATCGGCGCGGGTGCTCTCCAGGCTCCCGGTGCCGCCGCCGTTCACGAAGCGAATGGCGTGGCCCTCCTGTCGAAGCGCGCGGACCACGGCGCCGCGGCGCTTGCGGAGGTCGCGGATGGAGGCGCGCTTGAGCGTGCGGACCATCGTGTTCCAGGCGGCGCGCGGGGTCTTGTCCGGGAGCCCGGCGACCTGCGCCTCGTAGCCGAGCACGCCGACGAGCTCGAGGTGGGGATCGGAGCGGACCCGCTTGCCGATCGCGAGGGCATCGGCGGGAATGCGGATCGGGCTGCGCCGCACCCCGAAGTGGAGCCTGGGCAACGCGAGGGACATGTCGACGTCGATGCAGAGAGGCAGCACCTGGCCGGCTTCGCGGGCCAGCGCACCGAGGATCTCGAGCTGCTCGAGGTCATCGACGGTGAGCACGATGGTCTTGCCGGCGGCGAGCCGCGCGAAGACGGGCCTCACCTCGTGGGGGTCGACCGAGGGGTAGGCGACGAGGAGGTCGTCGAGGGAGTGCGAGAGGTGGACCGCTTCGGCGGGGGTGAAGCACATGACCCCTTCGCAGCCCCGCCGCTGCACCACGCGCTCCACGAGCGCGCGACAGCGAAGGCTCTTCGACGCCACGCGGATCGGCATCCCGCTGGCGCGGCGCACCAGGTCGTCCAGGTTGCGGTCGAAGCGATCGAGATCGACCCAGGCCGCTGGAAGACGATGGTCGCGCAGCGCACGCGCGAGCCGACGCCGGGTCTCTCGTTTCCGTTCCCGCACGGGCGGAGTCTCGCACAGCTGGCGTGCCCCTCGAAGCCCGGCATTTGCGCTGCTCGGCGGGCGATGCATGCTGCTCCGCCATGGACGACACCGAGAAGTGGAACGCCGTCGAAGAGGGCATCGAGCTCCTCCAGGAAGGCCGCGTGGACGACGCGCTCGCCGAGCTCCACCGGGTCGCGGTGGAGATCCCCGACAACGAGTACGCCCACTACTTTCTCGGCAACGCCTACTTCGAGCGCGGCGACCACGCGAAGGCGCTCAAGTGCTACGTGAGCGCGCTCGACGTCGTCCCGGACTACATCGGCGCGATGGTCGGCGCGGGCCAGTGCCTTCGCTACCTCGGCGACCACGACCGAGCGCTCCGCATGGGCCGACAGGTGCTGCGCAAGCGCCCGGACGATCCCGACGCGCTCTTCCTGGTGGGCGCCACCTTCTTCCAGCGCGGCGACTACCCGCAGGCGCAGCCCTTTCTCGAGCATTTCCTCGAGACCAACCCCGAGATCGAGGTGGCGCTCGAGGTCGAGGGGATGCTCCAGATCTGCCGCGGCGAGGTCGAGCCCCCGATCGAGGCGTGAGCCGAGCGGGGCTCGCTCAGAGCTGGAACGGGTAGAGCACCACGAAGGTGTCTTCCGAGAACTCGGGGAAGCGTGCCCGGCGAACGGTGCGCGCGATGCACGAGCCGATGGGCGGGCGGGCGTAGAGGCTGTCCTGGACCACGGCGGTGGTCACTCGGCCGGAGTTGCGGACGGTGATCCGCACGCGCACCGTCGCGTGCTGGCCCTCGAGGCACTCGGCGACCTGCGGGCGAATCGCCGTCAGGGCCGCCTGCACCTGCTCACGTGAGGGATGGTCCGGCAGGTTCGTCGGCGCGGCTTCCATGGGCGCCATCGTGGGCTCGGCGACCATGGTCGGCTCGGGCTCCGTGGTCGGTTCCGCAGCCATCGTGGGCTCCATGGTCGGCTCCGCGACCCTCGTGGGCTCCGCGGCCATCGTGCTCATCGCCGTCGCTTCGCGCGGGGTCTCGCGCATGGCGGTCGCGGGCTCCCGCACCTCCGGCTGGTCCTCGTCGGTCTCGGTGGCCTCCGGATCGTCGGTCTCGGGATCGTCGGTCTCCGGCGCGTCCTCGCGCACGTCGGGCTCGGTGTCCGTCTCGTCCACGACCGGCGCGTCGTCCGCCTCGGCGATGGGCTCGGACGTGTCCTGGCGACCGAGGAAGTAGGCTCCTGCGCCCACGCCGACGAGCAGCAGGAGCACCAACACGATCTTGCCGGCGTTCGAGCCCTTCTCCTCCGGCGGCGCGGCCGGCAGCGGGGCCTGCAACGGAGTCCCCAACACGATCATCTTCTCGGTGGGTTCGCCCTTCTTGGGCGCCGCGGGCGCGCTGAGCACCGCGGAGAAGTCGACCACGCTGATCCGATCCTCGGCGATCCACCCGTCGGAACCGATCATCGGCTTCGGGGCATCTTCGAGCGACTCGGCGCGGGTGGGCGGTGGCGGCGGTGCCGCTTTCGGCTTGGACTTGGGCTTCGGCGCCGCTGCCTTGGCCTTCTTTCGCCGGGTGGGCAGCGGCGCGCGCGGGACCGACACACGCTCACCCACGTCGGGCAGGGCGGGCGGCGCGTTGGAGACCTTCGGGTCGAGCTTCTCCAGCACCTCGAGATCCTCGAGCTCGACCGCTTCGGTCTTCAGCGGCTGGTCGTTCCAGCCGCCCGTCGCGTCCTGCAGGTCGTCGAGGTCGAGGTGCTCCGTTTGCCCCACACCCTCTTCCCAGCCCGGCGCGTCCACGGGCTCGAGCTCGTCCAGATCGACCGCGGCCGTCTTCTCCGAGCTCTCGTCGTAGGCCCCTCTGCCCGTCACCGGATCCGCCCCGGGCTCGTCGAGCTCCACGTAGGAATCCAGCTTGCTGCGGGCGCCATCCGTTTCCCCCATCGAAGGGAAGTGTGGCGCATCCGGCGGTTTCGCTCCAGGTTTCGGCTGTGACCGAAACCGAATGGTCCCCCGACCGGGGCGCGCACGACGTTCACGACGCCTACGAGACCTGGTCCCCCGAGCCCTCGCTGCGCGCCGACGCGCCCGTGGTCCTCTCGTGTGAGCACGCCTCTCAGCGGATGCCCGAGGGCTTCGCGTGGCACCCGGAAGACGAGCACCTCCGCGGCACCCACTGGGCCTTCGACCTGGGCGTGCGCGAGCTGACCCTGGAGTTGGCGGTGCATGTGGGCGCACCCGCCGTTCTCTCCAGGTATTCCAGGCTGATCGTCGATCCCAACCGGTCCCTGGATTCGGAGACTCTGTTCCGAACCGTGGCCGAAGGGCGGCCGGTTCGAATGAACACCGACCTCTCGGAGGCGGCCAAGGCCGAGCGTCTCGAGCGGCTCTACCATCCCTATCACCATGCCGTGTCCCGCATGGTGAAGGAGACCACGTCGGCGCCGGTGGTCTTTGCCATTCACAGCTTCACCCCCCTCTACGAGGGGGATCCTCGGTCGATGGAGGTCGCGGTCCTCTTCGACAAGGCCGACGAGCTCGCGCATCGGCTCGGGGCCGACATGGAGGCCGGCGGTCTGAAGGTCGCCTACAACGCGCCCTACAGCGGCAAGGCCGGGATGATGCACGCGGTCGAACGACACGCGATGGAGTTCGGCCGCGAGGCGGTCGAGCTCGAGGTGCGTCAGGACCTGATCGTCGACCCCGACTTCCGTGAGAAGCTCGTGCCCATCTTGGCGCGACTCTTCCCGCGCTAGTTCTCGGCGGGGGATGTTGAGAATCCCCCCGCCTCCACTCGCTAGACCGCTCACGGCTTGAAATGGTCCGATGATCGGGGTGCTGTGCGGCCGCGGGTCGGTTTCGGCACGACGAGTCGATGCCGAGCATCGGCGAGGAGGGACGGGGCCGACCTGTGGTCGCACAGCCCGCGAGGGCGGATCAGAGCAAGTCGTGAGCGGTCTAGGGAAGCGCCCAGCCCGCGTCGCGCAGCATGCGCGCGACCGCCATGAGCGGTAGCCCTTCGATCGCCGTGGGGTCGTCACCGATGGTGGCGTCGAAGAGGCTGATGCCGAGCGACTCGATCTTGTACGCGCCGCAGCAGTCGAGCGGTTGGTCGGCGTCGACGTAGCGGGCGATCTCGTCGTCACTCAGCTCGCGCATGCGCATGAGGTGGACCGAGGTGTGGGTCTGGACGGATCCGTCGGGCGCGCGCAGACAGACCGCCGTCACCAGCCGATGGTTGCGCCCACCGAGCTGCGTCAGCTGGGCCCGCGCGCCCTCCACGCTGCCGGCCTTGCCGAGAATGGCGCCGTCGACGTCGACCACCTGGTCCGAGCCGAGCACGTGCGCGTCGGAATGGTCGGCGGCGATGCTCTCGGCTTTCGCGATCGCCAGCGCCAGGGCGACCTCGTCGGGCGTCGCGCCGCTCATCTCGGCCTGCACGGCGTCTTCGTCGACGCGGTGATCGGTGGCCTCGTGGTCGGGCACGAGGCGCGCGATCAATCGTCGCCGATAGGTGGAGCCGGAGGCGAGGACGAGGGAGGGCATGTGCCCGGAGGCTAGTGCGTGATGCACATCGGTTGAAGGGCGCTACGCGCCCTGAGCACGCCCCCTGCGGTCGTCCCCTCACGCTCGAAAATACTTCGGCATTTCCTCGGTTCGCGGACACCCCATCGAACCCACCCAGACCACGGATCCCCCGTCAACCGACGTGCATCACGCACTACTCTGGTGGTACCTCGTCGTCGTGGCCTACCGACACGAGCCGCTGACCGGGTTGAGCTACCTCGAAGCGGGCCCCGCGGACGGTTCGCTGGTGCTGCTCCTCCACGGCTTCCCCGACGTCGCCGAGAGCTGGCGCGAGGTGATGGAGCGGCTCGCCGAGCGAGGGCTGCGTGCGGTCGCGCCGATGATGCCCGGCTATCGCCCGTCGCCGGATCCGCCGAGCTACGACATCGACACGCTCAGCGAGCTCCTCTTCGCCTTCGGGCGAGCGCTCCAACCCGCGCCCGCGCTCTGGGTCGGTCACGACTGGGGCGCAGCCGTCACGCACAACGCGGCGGGACACGGCCTGCCGTCCGCGGCGATCACGATCTCGGTGCCGCATCCGCTCACCTTCCTCGAGTACACGGCGCGCCACGCCGCGCAGCTCCGGCGGAGCTCCTACATGGGCTTCTTCCAGCTGCCCGGCCTGCCCGAGCGCGCGCTGCGCGCCGGCATGGTCCGCGAGCTCTGGAGCCGCTGGTCCCCCGGGCTGCAGCTCTCGGCCTCGGCGATGACGCACGTGGAGGCGACGGTGGTCGAGAGTCTTCCGGGCCCGCTCGAGTACTACCGCGCGATGTTCCGTCCGCTCGGGCCGTTCGTGAAGCGGGCCAAGCTCCTGCGGCCGACCGACGTGCCGATGCTCTACCTGCACGGGGCCCAGGACGGCTGCATCGCTGCCGAGGCGGCCGCCGGTCAGGAGCGCTGGTACCGTGGTCCGTTCGAGAGCCGGATCATCGCGGGGGGACACTTCCTCCCGAACGAGTCGCCGGTCGTCGTGGCCGACGCGATCCTGGAGTGGGCGCGAGCTCAGACGCCGACGAGCGGCAGCTGACGCTTCGCTTCCTTCTTCGGGAGCTCGACCGGGACGGGGTACTCGCCGCTGAAGCAGGCGTCGCAGAAGCCGTCGCCACCGATGGCCTCGCGGAGGCCTTCGACACTCAGGTAGCCGAGCGAGTCCGCGGTCACGTAGCGCGCGATCTCCTCGGGCGTGTGCCGGCTGGCGATGAGCTCTTCGCGCGTCGGCGTGTCGATGCCGTAGAAGCAGGGCCAGCGAGTCGGCGGTGAGCTGATCCGCAGGTGCACCTCGGCGGCGCCGGCCTCGCGGAGCATCTTCACGATCTTCCGGCTGGTCGTGCCGCGCACGATCGAGTCGTCCACGACCGCGACGCGCTTGCCCTCGAGGAGCTCGCGCACCGGGTGGAGCTTCAGTCGCACGCCGAAGTGGCGGATCTGCTGCTGCGGCTCGATGAACGTCCGCCCCACGTAGTGGCTGCGGATCAGCCCCATCTCGTAGGGAAGGCCGGTCTCGGTGGCGAAACCGAGGGCCGCGGCCACGCCGCTGTCCGGCACGGGGATGACGAGATCGGCGTCGACCGGCTCGAGCTTCGCGAGGGTCCGGCCGAGGCGCTTGCGGGCCTGGTAGACGCTCACGCCGCCGAACGAGGCGTCCGGACGAGCGAAGTAGATGTGCTCGAAGATGCAGAAGCGCTTGGGCTTCTCGCCGAAGGGCCGAGTCGAGCGCATGCCGAAGCGGTCGACCACGATCATCTCGCCGGGTTCGACGTCGCGCACGTACTCGGCGCCCATGAGGTGGAACGCCGGCGGCTCGCTCGCGACGACCCAGGCGTCGCCCTTCATGCCGAGGCAGAGCGGGCGGAAGCCCCAGGGATCGCGCACGGCGATGAGCTCGTCGACCGAGAGGAAGACCAGCGAGTAGGCGCCCTGGACCCGATGGAGCGCGTCGGCGACGCGGCCCTCGGTGGTGGGGGCCTTCGAGCGCGCGATGAGATGAACGAAGACCTCGGTGTCGCTCGCCGAGTTGAAGATCGAGCCCTGCGCCTCGAGCTCGCGCCGAAGCGCGATGTAGTTGGTCAGGTTCCCGTTGTGGGCCACGGCGATCGAGCCGTGCGCGTAGTCCACGGCGATCGGCTGCGTGTTCTTCACGTGCGTGCCGCCCGCCGTGGAGTAGCGGACGTGGCCGATGCCGCCGGCGCCGGGGAGCTGCTCCATCACGGAGGCGTTGAACACGTCCTGGACCAGGCCGAGCCCGCGCTGGACGTAGAGGCGCTCGCCATCGGTGGTGGCGATGCCGGCCGCTTCCTGCCCTCGGTGCTGCAGCGCGTGTAGACCGAGGTAGGTCAGATTCGCCGCCTCTTCGTCGCCGAACACGCCGAAGACGCCGCACTGATCGTGGAAGTGATCGTCGAGATCGTCGTCGTCGTCCGACGCTCGGAGAGGCTGGGGAGGGCTCGCCACGCCCGTAGATTAGGCCGTCTCGTCCTCAGGGCAACAGGGGGCCGTGCGCGACCGCCCAATCTCCCGCTCCAGGGACGGGCGCGCGCCGGCAAATGCACTATGGTGCGCGGCGTGAGCACCGAGAACGCCGTCCAGGAGCGCCCGAGCGCCAAGGGCACGCCGAGCGAGGATCCCACGGGGGTCTACGCGGCGGTCGATCTCGGCTCCAACAGCTTCCACCTGATGGTGGCGCGCTACGCCGGCGGACGGGTCCACCTCATCGACAAGGTGAAGGAGCGCGTCGCCCTCGCGTCGGGCCTCGGGGCCGATCTGCGCATCGACGAGAAGGCCCAGAAGCGGGGGCTCGATTGCCTCGCGCTCTTCGCGGAGCGGCTCCAGGCCGTGCCCGACGCGCGGGTCCGGGTGGTGGGCACCAGCACTCTCCGTCGGGCGAAGAACGCCAGCGAGTTCATCGATCGCGCGGAGGAGATCCTCGGCCACCCGATCGAGGTGATCCCCGGCGTCGAGGAGGCGCGCCTCGTGTTCGTCGGCGCCGCGAGCGTGCTGCCTTCGCGTGGCCGCCGGCTCCTGATCGACATCGGCGGTGGCTCCACCGAGGTGGTGCTCGGCGAGGGGCGCCAGGCCGAGCACACCGACAGCCTGCACATGGGCTGCGTGAACTTCACCGAGGGCTTCTTCCCGGACGGGAAGATCTCCCCGGACCGCTTCCGCGCGGCCTCCTTCGCCGCACGCCTCGAGCTCGAGCCGCTCAGTCGGGAGATCGCCGACCAGGAATGGCAGGAAGCCGTCGGGACCTCGGGGACCATCGAGGCCATCGCCAACATCGCCAAGGCCGCCGATTGGTCGGGCCGCCGACTGACGCGCGAGGGGCTCTTCAAGGTGCGCGACGCGCTGCTCGAGGCCAAGCACGTCGATTCGATCGCGCTGCCCGAGCTGACCGAGAAGCGCCGTCCGGTGCTACCGGGCGGCGTGGCGATCCTCTGCGCGTTCTTCGACGTCTTCTCGCTCGACGAGATCCGCCCCTGCGACGGCGCGCTGCGCGATGGGGTGGTCGAGGAGCTGATCGGCCGGGACCACGTCGAGTCGGTTCGCCGCGCGACGCTGGATCGGCTGGCCAACCGCTACGACATCGACCTCGGGCACGCCGAGGCGGTGGGCGAGACCGCGGTCAACCTCCTGGACCAGGTCGCCAGCGAGTGGGATCTGCCGCTGCCCTTCTCGGCGGAGATCCTCCAGGCGGCCGCGTCGGTCCACGAGGTGGGCCTCTCCATCCGCTACGGCGGCTACCACAAGCACGGCTGCTACATCCTCGACAACAGCGACATGCCGGGCTTCTCGCAGGACGAGCAGAAGCTGCTCGCCCGGCTGGTCCTCTGCCATCGGCGCAAGCTCCGCTACGAGTCGTTCGACGAGCTGCACGATCCGTGGCCGCAGCGCGCCGTGCGGTTGGCGCTGCTCCTCCGGCTCGCGGTGCGGCTCCATCGGCGCCGCGCCGAGGCCGTGCCCCCCGTGAAGCTCTCCGTGAAGGGCAACAAGATGAAGCTCCGACTGCCGGACGGCTTCCTCCAGGAGCACCCCCTGTCGCGGGTGGACCTCGACTCCGAGAAGAAGCGAGTCGAACGAGCGGGCTACGAGCTCAAGGTGAAGTGATATTCTCGCGCGGTGCTGCGCATCGACTTCTACGTCCAGCACCTGACCAAGCACGATGCCGAGTACATCGAGCTGGAGTCGGGTAAGCCCGTCAAGTTCCAGCTGCCCTCCGGGGTGCGTCACTCGAGCAAACCGATCGACCACGGTCAGCTCGCGGCGCTCGTCGAGGAAGCCGCGCCCGCGGCGGCGATCGAGTCGCTGCGGAGCACCGGTGCGGCGAAGTTCTTCCACCAATCGGGTGCGAACGACATCGACGTGACCCTCCGCGCCGTGTCGCCCGGTCAGTGGGTGATCCGGCTCGAGCCGGCAAAGGCGGGCATCTCGCTGGGCGGTGGCTCGCCGCAGCCCGCCGCGGAGCCCCCGCCCTCGAGTCCGACGGCCGGAGGTGGCTACGGCGGAGGGGGCGGCTACGGCGAGGTCGGTGGCGGAGGCGGCGGCTATGGCGGTGGCGGAGCCATCGAGGCGACGCGCGCCGGGGAGCCGGGCATCAACCGCTACCTGCGGCTGATGAAGCAGCAGGGCGCCTCGGACCTCCACCTCTGCAGCACGGTGCCGCCCATGGCCCGCATCGACGGCAGCATGAAGGAGCTCGAGCCCGGCAAGGGGCCGATGACCGCCGAGCGACTGAAGGCGCTGATCTACGAGATCATGCCGGAGAAGAACGTCGAGGAGTACGAGGAGCTCCGCGACACGGACTACGCCCACACCATCGAAGGGCTCGCGCGTTTCCGCGTGAACGTCTTCGAGGATCGGCACGGCATCGGCGCCGTCCTCCGCGTGATCCCCTTCGACATCCTCTCGGTGGACCAGATCGGGCTGCCGAAGAAGGTGCTCGACCTCTGCTGGCTCACCAAGGGGCTGGTGCTGGTGACGGGACCGACCGGCTCCGGAAAGTCGACCACCCTCGCGACGCTGATCGACTTCATCAACCAGAACCGTGAAGACCACATCATCACGATCGAGGACCCGATCGAGTTCGTTCACCCGAACAAGAAGTGTCTGGTGAACCAGCGAGAGGTCGGCACGCACACCAAGGGGTTCAAGCCCGCGCTGCGCGCCGCGCTTCGTGAGGACCCGGACATCGTGCTCGTCGGCGAGATGCGTGACCTCGAGACGATCAGCATCGCCATCGAGACCGCGGAGACCGGTCACCTCGTGTTCGGCACGCTCCACACGACGAGCGCGCCGAGCACGGTGGACCGCATCATCGACCAGTTCCCGCCGGACCAGCAGGAGCAGATCCGCGTGATGCTCTCCGAGTCGCTGCGCGGGGTGGTGGCGCAGGTGCTCTGCAAGAAGCAGGGCGGCGGTCGCGTCGCCGGCTACGAAGTGCTCATCGCGAACGCTGCCGTCGCCAACCTCATCCGTGAGGGCAAGACGTTCCAGCTCAAGAGCGTGATGCAGACCGGTCGGCGGCAGGGAATGCAGACGATGAACGACCACCTGATGCAGCACGTTCAGAACGGGCTGATCTCGGCGCAGGAGGCGTACATGAAGTCGAACGACAAGGCGACGATGAAGACGGCGCTGACGGCGGCTGGGCACCAGTTGGATCTGGGCGACTAGACCGCTCTTCGGTCTCTGGGTCTGAGGCCGTTGGGAGCACGGCCGGGGCGGCGGGACAGGGGGGTCAATGGCTGGGCGACGTCGCGAACGTGCTGCGCACGTCCACGAGTCGCCGGTGCACTCGTTCGCTCGCCGCCGCTTCGCGTCGACGAGCTCACTCTGAGCTCACGGGCGGCGGGGACTCGGCGGCTTCGCCGCCTCGCCCCGCCTTCGGCCCTACGCGCCCCGTCGGCTCGCTTCGCTCGCCGCCGTGGCGCTCAGCGCCAGCACATCGCTCCGAACCCCAGCCCGCTCGCTTCGCATCGCTCTGAGCCCCAGCCCGCTCGCTTCGCATCGCTCCGTCACCTACTCCCGCTCGCTTCGGATCGCTCCGAACCCCAGCCCCGCTCGCTTCGCATCACCCTGATCCCTCAAACCTCTGCGACCTCTGCGGCTCCGCGCCTCTGCGCGAGGCAAGAGCCCAATGGCTCCAGCGGGCCCATTGGATCACCCTTCGTGAACCTCCGTGCCCTCGGTGTCTTTGTGCGAGAACAAGAGCACATCGGACAGGAACGAAGGACGGAACGAAAAAAGGCCCGCGGAAACCGCGGGCCTTTTCCCTCGAACCGGCGACCGTCAGTCGGTGATGGCCGGGTCCGTCGGCAGGTAGATGGTGACGCCGACGTTGAACATGTGGTTCAGCTTGAAGAAGCGATCGTTGGAATCGATGTTCCCGTCGGGGAAGTCGCCGCGCGGGTCGCCGGAGTTGTCGAAGCCGCTGGTGTTCCACGAGAAGGGAAGACCACGCCACGACAGGCTCAAGCCGATGATGCCGTTGAAGTAGAGGTTGATGCCGGCGCCGAAGGTCGGGCCGACCGCCACGCGCGAGGAGCGCTGCGTCTGCAGGTCGAAGCGGCAGGCGAAGCGATCCGCAGCGGCGTCACAGGCAGCCATCTCGGCGGCGCTCGTGTCGCGACGCTCTTCGATGCCGACCACGCCCGCACCGACGAAGATGAAGAAGTCGGTGTCGACGAAGAGCTTCTCGAAGATGGCGAGCTTTCCGCGGAGCGGGATGAACTCGATCTGAGCCGCTGCGGCCCAGGTCATCGTCGCGATCTGGTTGTCGAAGCCCTGTTGGGTCGGGAAGCTCAGGCGAGACCGTTCGTCGGTCACGCCCTTGCCCACCACCTCGTCGGTCAGGTTGGTGTCGAGGTTGGCGACGCCGTAGGCGCCCCACACTCCGATGCCGAGCCAATCCGTGAAGTAGAAGCCGGCGTGGAGGCCCGCGAAGAGGGTCCGCGAGTACTCGTCCTGGAGCGTGAAGGTGAACTCCGGCTCGAGCATGATGCGCATCTGGCGGTAGAGCCGCATGCGCCGCACGGCGGGCTGGCCGGCGAGCGGACCGGTGATCTGCACCTCCTGCGCAGCCGCCTGCGAGGGGGCCACCAGGTCGGCGCCGAGGATGGCCACCGCCACGAGGGCGATGGGCGCGAGGGTTCGCAGCTTGTTCGTCGTCATCATCACTTCGGCAGCTCGTATTCGAAGGTGAACGGGAAGAAGAGGGTGAAGCCGACCTGCACCGTCACGTTGTTCGTGAACGTGGTGCTATCGGCGAACCAGGTACCCTCGTCCTGTCGACCCGCCGACGTCGGCGCGACCACCAGGTTCTCGAAGCGCTCGAGATAGGCGTAGTCGCGGAACTCGAAGAAGATGCCGGCGAAGCGCGACAGGAAGATGCGCAGGCCGATGCCGAGGTTGAAGGCGACGCGGGTCTCGAAGTCGAAGCTCCGGAACTCCGGGTCGATGACGGGGACCGGACGGGTCCGCATCATGCCGACACCGCCGACCACGTAGGCGTCCCACTGGAAGATGAACTCGCGGAAGACCGAGAACTTTCCGTAGAAGGGCACGTACGTGAAGTTGAGGTGCGCACCGAGCTGCCACTCGGTGATGGGGATGCCGAGGCGAGTCGCGCGACGAACGAAGAAGTTCAGGTCGGACTCGCGGCTCGTGGGGTCACCCCACTGGTACCAGAGGAAGTTCACACCGAGCGCCAACACGTTCGTGAACCAGTAGTTCAACGCGACGCTGACCGCCGGGTGCGAGACGTACGGGTCGTTGATGGTGAAGGCCGCGGAAGGCGCGAGCTCCAGGCGGTTGAGACGCAGCGCGTAGATCTGCTGCACCGCGTAGATCTCCTCGACCGTCTCGGTCGGGCGCTCGCGCTGCTCGATCTCGCCGCCCATGCCGTCGTCACCGCCGGCGAGCTCGCCGATGATGTCGCCGTCGCCGAAGTCGCCGGTGTCGGCACCGTCGCCGGTGCCGTCGCCAGAGCCGTCGTCGATGGGTTCGCCGTCCTCACCGAAGCTCATGTCGGCGCCATCGCCGCCATCACCTTCGGCGCCGTCGCCTTCACCTTCGGTATCGGCCTCGTCGAGGCTGAAATCCATCTGGGCCGACGCCCCCAGGGGCATCGCCAGCACCGCCAGTACGGCGACCCAGAGAGCTGTGATCGATTGCTTCATCTCGACCCTTCCACCTTGTCCACTCACTTCTCTCGAGCGTTCCCTGTTCGGTGTGTCTTTCGTCATTGATCAGGGTGCGCCAGAGGGACGTCCAAGTCTTCGAAATTGCAGAGAAAACTGCGTAATTCCAACGGGCGCGCCGGACTATATCACGCGCACTTCCGCCAGTTCAACCATTCACGTCGCGGCCTGCTCCTCAGCAGCAACCGTCTCCGCCTCGGGAGGGCGCTCGAAGAGAGCCTCCACGAACGCGGATGCGTCGAATTCCTTTAGATCTTCGACTCTTTCGCCGATGCCCACATAGCGCACCGGTACATCGTGGGTGTCGACGATCCCGAGGATCACTCCACCCTTGGCAGTCCCATCGAGCTTGGTCAGCACGAGTCCCGAGATCGGGAGTGCCTCACGGAACATGTCCGACTGCTGGATGGCGTTCTGGCCGGTCGTCGCGTCGAGCACGAGCAGCACCTCGTCCGCTGGGCGGCCGAGAGCCTTCTCGACCGTGCGGCCGACCTTCTTGATCTCTTCCATCAGCGGGGTCTTCGTGTGCAGGCGACCGGCGGTGTCCGCGATGATCACGTCCACGCCCATCTCGGCGCCCTTCTTCACGGCGTCGAAGATGACGGACGCGGGATCGGCGCGACCCTTGCCCTTCACCACCTCGCAGTTGGTGCGACGGCCCCACATTTCCAACTGGATGACCGCAGCAGCGCGGAACGTGTCGCCCGCGGCGAGCAGAACGCTCTTGCCCTCGTCGGTCAGGCGCTTGGCCAGCTTGCCGATGGTGGTGGTCTTGCCGACGCCGTTGACGCCCACGACCAGCAGCACCGTCGGCTGGTTCTCCAGCTTGACCGCGCCCTCGTTCGAACGGGTCAGGATCTCCTCGGCGTGGGCGCGGAGCGCGCGATAGGCCGCCTCGCCGTCGGCGATGGTGCCTTCTTGCAGGGCCGCCTTCAGCCGCTCGAGGATCTTGTCGGCGACCTTCACCCCGAGATCGGAGGTGATGAGCACCTCTTCCATCTCGGCGAGCAGCTCGTCGAGCTCCTCGGGATCGATGGTCTTCTTCTTCTTGAAGAGGCCCGCGAGTCGGGAGATGAAGCCGCCGCGAGTGGACGCGAGGCCCTTGCGCAGCGCGGCGATCTCCTCGGCGGACGCCTCCTTCGGCGGGCCGGCGGGCACCGACGGCGGGGCCTCCTGGGCCTCCATCTCCTCGATGTCTTCGTGGTCCGCGTCGCCGAGCTCGGTCTCGGCCGAATCGTCGCTCGCCTCCGCCGCGGCGTCCGCGGCCGGCTCGTCGGCCGCCTCTTCCTGGGGCGCGTCCTCCGCGGCCTTCGCCTTCGCCTTCGCCTCGGCCTTGGGCTTCTCGGCGGCCTTCGCCTCCGCGCGCGCCTCGTCCGCTTGGCGAGGCTCCGGCTTCGGCTTCTTCGCCGGCTCCGGTGCGTCCTCCAGGCGTTCGGGCTCGCCGCCCTTCCGCATGAAGAAGAACACGAGCGCCAACACGATGACGCCCGCGACGATGAGTAGAATCGTAGTTGTATCCATTGGCGGAGAGGCCCTGCGGCGGGGCGCCACCATAGGCCGGCCCCGACGAAAAGGTCAACGCCGTCCCAACGATCGTTGGTGCCCCCCGGTCAGGGTGGGGTGGGTCCCTCTCCTCGGAGCTTCGCGATCCGGCGAGCATCGGGCTCGATCGGCCCGTAGTAGCTGACCTCGACCTCGGCCGCGGTGTCGGCGAGCTCGGCGTCGTCGCGGAGCGAATGCACGGTGGTCTTCGCCCAGCGGTCGAGCGATCGACCCTTGGCGGTGAAGCGACCGCGAAGCACGGCCAGCGCTCGCGCGCGCCAGGTCTCGAGCCGCACCCGAAGTCCCTCGAGCGACCCGCGGTGTGGGATGTCGACCTCGGACTCCGCGGGGGCGTGCCGGGGTGCTTCGAAGAGGATCCGCCATCGGCCGTCCCTAAGCTCGAAGCGGAAACCGCCGTCGTCGTCGCACTCCGCCAGCGCTTCCCCTTCGCCATCGAGCGCGATCGCGCGAACACGGCCACGCAGCGGCTGGCCTCGGACATCCTCCAGTCGGCCGCTCACCCACCGCTTCGGTGGGCTCCGCCGGGACGCCGACCGAGCGATCACGCCGATGGGCTCGGGCTCCTGCGGCGCCGGGACCTCCGTCGGCGGCGCCTTTCGCCGCAGCCATCCCAGCAGCAGGAGCGAGAGCAGCAAGGGGAGGGCGAGCCAACCCCAGATCGACCGCGCGCCGCTGCGGACCTCGATCGTCAGCGGTTCGGATTCCGTCGCCGGCACTCCGGGGCCGTCGCTCTCGAAGCGCGCGAGGACGGTGACCAGCCCGCGACCGAGCGAGGGCGCGTCGGTCGTGACCTCGAAGCGGCCGTCGGGTCCCGTGAGGGCGGTGTCGAGGTGCTCGCTGCCGACGAAGAGCCCGATCGCTTCGCTCGCGAGCGGACCGGAGACCGTGGTCAACCGGCCGCTCAGCACGACCTCGCCTTCGGGACCGATCGAATCGCGGGACGCCTCGAGCACCAAGGTCGCGCGGCGGTAGCGCACGATGGGGGTCTCGACGCGTGCCTCGGCCCGTCGCGCATCTCCGTCGGTGCGCGCGACCAGCCGACCGGTGCCCGGCTCACCGAGCGCGCCGCTCTCCAGCGAGAGCCGCAGCTCGCCGTCCGTGTCCGTCACCCCGTTACCGATCGTTCGGCCGAGCTCGTCCATGAGGACGATAGGCAGACCCGCGCCGCCCTCGCGACTCGTGGCGCGCACGACGAGTGGGTGGCTCGAGACATCGAGGTCGAGGGCTCCGTCGCCCACTTCCAGTGCCAACCGCGTGGGCGCGCGGGTGAGATCGGCCTGACGCTCGACGGAGAGCCGCGGATGATACTCGTCGCCTTCGTAGCTGGCGGTGAGCGTGTATCGGCCGGCCTCTCCAGCGACGGTCAGGACGAAGCCGCCCTCCCCGTCGGTCGTCTGACGAGCCGTTCGAACGGTGCGGCCGTCCGGACGATGGATCGCCACGACGACCGAGCGACGGGCGAGCGGCTCGCCGAGGTCGTCCACGAGGGTCCCGCTGATCGTGATCTCGTTCCCCTGGTGCTCGGCCCGGAGCTCGATCCGCGCTTCGGCGCGGACGACGACCATCGGCTGCGCGAGCGACGGGGTCGGGACCAGGACGAGCCAGCAGACGATCGCCGCGGGAAGGGCGCCGAGGGACCAGGAGCTCACCTCCGCACGGTGCCCGAGCCGGGTCAGGCACGCAACGAGCGCTCTTTCACCGTTGTGTTCCCGAACGCGAGAAGCGATGATGACCCCGTCGTTGAAGCTTCGGACGTGAGCCACGTCAGAGCGACCGGTCCCACGGTGGGTGAGGGCCAGGGAGCATCGGGCAAGTGAGAGAGACAGCTTCGGCGGTGGTTTGAGATGGGCGAGCGAGCGGTTCGAGTGAGACGGCGGAGGCGCGGGTGGCGCCACCTGGCGGCGGCAGCGGCAGCCTCCCTCCTCTTGGTGTTCGGGTTCGGCCAGGTGGCCGAAGCCCAGGCGCGGACCGATTACCTGATCCGCCTGCTCTCCACGTCGGACGCGTTCCGTGTTCGAGCCCAGGCGGCGATCTCCTTGGGCCGGGTAGAGGCCGACGCGCGGATCGTGGCGGCGCTCGGCGAGGCCCTCGGCGACGAGCACCCGGCGGTCCGAACCGCTGCGGCGGCGTCCCTCGAGCGGCTCAGCGATCCTTCGGCTCTCACCGCGCTCCGTTCGCATCAGCGGGACCGCGACAGCTCGGCCCGCCGCGCGATCCGGCGTGCGATCAGCGCGCTCGAGCGGGTCGCGCGGAGTCGGCCGCGGACGGCGGATCCGGACAACGGCGGCGGTGGCGGCGACGCCCGCTTCTACGTCGGCGTCGGCGTCCCGGCGGCCAAGAACGGCGCAAACGTCGATCGGGCGACCCTTCAGGCGGCCCGCGCCTTCCTCGCCCAGCAGGTGAGCCAGCTCGACGAGGTCGAGGTGGCCCCCGAGCGGGAGAGCAACGCGCAGGCGCGGCGCAAGCTCCAGCGGAGCCGGATGACGGGCTACTACCTCGACAGCTCGGTCGTCTCGGTGGAGCAGACCTCCTCCGGGACGCGCGTGGTCGTCTCGGTCATCGTCGGCACCTATCCGGGGCGCGACATGCGCGCGATCCTGCAAGGTGCGGCGACCGTGCCGGGCGCCGCGGGTCCGGGGGCGACTCGCGCGGCCCTGGAAGGCGCCCTTCGGGGGGCAATTCGCAGACTGAACCAGGCGATGGAGGCGAGCGCCAACCGGTGAGCCGCGGGGCGCCGAGTTTCATGAGAGCCGAAAAGTGGAGAACCGGCCCCGCCGGGCCTAAGATGGCGGAGCCCCAAGTGGGCAGGGGAGTATCGACGAGATGAGCGCGCAGGCCGGATCGATGGAAGATGGGGGCGCCCAGCAGAGTGGTGGTCCGCCCAAGCGGCGCTTCAAGAACTACCTCCTCGATCGCTCCTTCCAGCTCAAGTACACGGGCATGGTCGTCTCCGTGACCGTCTTGGTCGCGTTGATCCTCGGCTACTTCGCCTACGACTACTCGAAGGGCCAGACCGAGGCGATGACCGCCCAGATGGCGATGCAGGAGGATCTGGCGCCCGAGGTGGCGGCCGATCTGGAAGGCTTCGCCGAGCAGGAGGATCGGAAGGTCCTCTTCGGGATCGTCTCCGGCATCCTCATCCTCGCGCTCGTGCTCGGGTTCACCGGCATCATCGTGACCCACAAGGTGGTCGGGCCTGCCTACAAGATGAAGCTGCTGCTCAACGAGGTCGCCTCCGGCCACCTCAAACTGGTGGGGCGCTTGCGGAAGGGAGACGAGCTACAAGAGCTCTTCGAAGCCTTCGCGAGCATGGTCGAGTCGTTACGCGAGACGCAGAAGGCCGAGATCACGGAGCTCAGCGACGCGATCGACAAGGCCAAGGAAGCCGGCGTCCCCGAAGACGCGCTGACCGAGCTGGTCGCCGTCCGCGACCGCATGCAGTCGATGCTGGACTGACGAGCGGCAAAGCCGCGAGTCCCCTCACCCTCGCCCTCGAGGGAAAGGGCGACGACGCGTCTGGGCTCGGCGCCGCGCCGCCGCCTCAGAACGCGTCCGGGTAGTAGTCCACCACCGGCTCCTTCCCCCGCATCAGCAGCACCCCCGCCGCGTCGAAGCGCATCCGGCACCGCCGGTACGCCGGGTTCGCCTTCACCCAGCCCGCAGCCGCCCGCCGGATGCGCTGCTGCTTCGCCACGTCGATCGTCTCCTCGGCGCCGCCGTAGAGATCGCTGGTCCGCGTGCGGACCTCCACGAAGACCAGCAGCGTCCCTCGCTTGGCGATGACGTCGAGCTCGAGCCGCCCGACGCGGGCGTTCCGCTCCAAAATGGAAAAGCCGCGCTCCTCCAGGAGCGCGGCTACCAAAGACTCACCCGCACGGCCGGTGGCCGCTCGGTCCATCACTCGAGCGTGGAGTCGCGGACGCAGTAGCTGCCGGCGATGCCGGGACCGGCCTCTTCGTCGAGGATCGGCTGGCAGGAGAAGCCGCTCGGGCACTCGCAGGTGCTGGCGCCCTGAGTGGTGGTGTCGCAGCGGCAGGTGCAGAAGACGCGGGCGTCGATGTCCGCCTGGAGCGGCTTGGCGGCGCAGTCGGCGCCTCCGCGGGCGTCACACGCCTCGAAGGACTCGCTCGGGTCGCCGGCGAACTCGTACACCATGCAGACGCGGGTGCGGCACTGGACCGAGCTGGTCTCGAGGTAGACCTCGAGCTCGTTGAAGCCCCCGCCTTCGGGAATCGCCTCCGGGACGCAGGGGTCACCGACGCCCGGCGCCTCGCACCCCACGAGGGCGAAGGTCAGGAAGAGGGTGCCGAGTAGAAATCGCTTCGAGGAAAATCGCATGGTCAGCTGTTGCTCCGTACTTCGATCCAGGGGGTCCTCACCCCGCTGCGTGCGACCGTCCGAATCCGGCGTGCCGCGAATCCATCCAATTCATGCTGGGACGAGGTGTCTGTGGGCTAGGTCGGAACGAAGCGTCCTCTTTTCCAGCCGGCGCGAACCTACTCAGCGGCAGCCTCCGCTGTCAAGCTCGCGAATCCCACCTGAGGACGGAAGAGCCCCGACTCACGTACCCCCTTGACAATGACGACACGGCATTCCTATCATCGCGTCCCAATTCGGGTGCAAGGTCTCGATATTGTTGCATTTTTCTAATCGGAACCCCGAATCTAGAGCACTTTCCATCGAACCGATGGGCACCCGCGTGCCCCGAGTCGTCGTTCAGAGCGACGTCGAAAGAGCGCAGAGAAGAGGACGCGACCATGAGCAGGCACGGAAGCAAGGAGCAGCAAATGGGTTGTAGTGACCGCCGAAACCGGATGAGCCGGTTTCTTCTGACGCAGGTGGCCGTCGCGATGGTCGTCGGACCGCTCGTGGCGACGTGGTCGCCACAGGCGGCGCACGCGCAGGACATGGAGTTCAACGTCGAGGAGACCGGTCAGCCGCCGGCGCCTCCGGCCGAGGGCCCGCCCTCCGAGGCGCTCGCCAACGCTCTCCGCCTCTACCAGCAGGAGCGCTACCAGGAGGCCGCCGTGCAGTTCCAGCGCGTCGTCGAGGGTGAGACCCAGGACGCCGCCGCGAACGTGCAGAAGGCGCAGTTCTTCCTCGGGAAGTGCCTCTACCACCTCCGCTACTACCAGTCGGCCCTCGCGATCTTCGACGAGATCGGCCAGATGGGCGCGGGCCACCTCTACTTCGACCAGACCCTGCAGTGGCTGGCGCAGCTCGCCTCTCAGCTTCCGGATCCGGCGGGCATCATCGAGAAGGTCGGCCGCTACGGCGTCGAGCAGCTCGACCAGTTCAACACCGGTGAGACCGCGGACCTCTACAACGAGCTCCTCTTCATCATGGGTCGCTTCAAGTACGACCAGCAGGAGTTCCAGGAGGCCAACGAGCTCTTCGGCCGTGTCGCCACCGACTCGGAGTACTACGTGAAGGCGAAGTTCTTCGAAGGCATCAGCCACATCCGGATGCGCACGGCGCGTCCGGCGATCGCCTCGTTCCGCGCCATCGTCGACGCCATCGAAGAGGGTGATGTCGAGGGTATCGAGGACGAAGAGCGCATGGACAACCTCGCTTGGATCTCGCTGGCGCGCGTCTACTACACCGCCGCGAACCGGACCGGTGAGGATGGTGAGCGTGCCATCGACGGTCAGATCCTCGGTCAGGCCGTCGAGGCCTGGAACTCGGTGGATCAGGGTTCGGAGTACTGGCTCGACGCGCTCTTCGAGTCGAGTTGGGCCTTCTTCCTCGCGGACGAGTTCTCCCGCGCGCTCGGCAACGTCCACACGATCTTCTCGCCGTACTTCGAGGACAGCTACTACCCGGAGGCCATCGTTCTGAAGTCGGTGACCTTCTTCGTGAACTGTCAGTTCGACAACGCGCTCTCGATGATCGGGAAGTTCCACGAGATGTACGACCCCGTCCGCCAGGAGCTCGAGGCGAAGCTCGCGCAGTTCGAGGACAACACTCAGTTCTTCGAGTTCCTCGAGAAGGTGCGCTCGGGTGAGGCGGATCTCAGCGCCAACATCCGAGGCGTCGTCGCGACGGCCCTCTCGGACCGCACGCTCCTCCGCAACATCGAGTACGTCCGCGTGCTCGAGGCCGAGGAGGCCCGTCTCGGAGAGGCTCCCGCCGAGCTCCAGAACTCCTCGCTCGGCGCGCGCATCCTCCAGGACGTGGCGGTCGCGAAGTCCTTCGCCGTCGACCAGACGGGTGACCTCGCTCGCGCTCGCTACAACCGCCTCATCGACGAGCTCGCCGACCTCACCAACCAGGTGGACACGGTCGAGCTCGAGATCGTCACCGCTCAGCGCGGTCAGCTCGACCAGGAGCTGCAGCAGCAGATGACCGCTGCGCAGCGCACCGGCGGTGGTGACGTCGAGGTCGACGAGGAGCACCAGCTGTGGCCCTTCGACGGTGAGTACTGGCGCGACGAGCTCGGCTTCTACCGTCAGCAGGTCACGAACCAGTGCGGAAGGTGAACAGCCCCATGCGAACCAAACTCAGCCTCATCAGCATGGCCGCGATCGCGGCCGTCCTCGCCGGTGCGCCGGCGCTCGCCCAGGAGGGCGAGGAGGGCGGCGAGCGGAACGCGGCCCAGAGCGGCGGCGGCGGCCAGTGCATCACGGCCAGCGTCCAGACCGACATCGGCGAGTGCCCGTCGGGCGCGGCGAACCGTGGCTCGAAGCGTCGGGTCGGCGGCTCCACCCCACAGGGTCACCTCCGCACGGCCGCACCGGTCAAGCAGGAGAAGAACGAGAACTCCGGCATGACCGGCCCCGGCTTCGAGATCGACGTCGCCACGCGCCGCGGTCAGGAGCGGGTTCGCGCTCGGCAGTTCCAGCTGCTGCAGCGTGAGGTCCGAATCCTCAACCGCCTCGTGCAGAACACTCGCCAGAACAACCCGCAGCGGCCGGAGATCCTCCTGCGCCTCGCGGAGACCTGGTTCGAGATGCAGACCGCGCTCAACGCGCGCGTCCGCTCGTTCGACGATCCGATCTTCCAGGCCTGCCAGCAGCAGAAGAACCGTCAGCGTTGCCGTGAGGCGCGCCAGCGGCAGCAGCAGGCGTCGAAGGCCCTGACCAACTCGCGTCAGCAGGCGATCCGCACCTACGCGACCCTGGTCAACGACCACCCCGACTTCCCGCAGATGGACCGGGTGCTCTTCTCGCTCGCCTTCGGCCTCGAGGAGCTGCGCCAGCAGGACCGCGCGCGGCAGGTCTACCACCGCCTCATCAAGGGTTACCCCCAGAGCCGGTTCATCCCGAACGCGTACCTGAGCTTCGCCGAGTTCTACTTCAACGAAGGCGAGATGCAGGCGTCACTGCGCTTCTACGACAAGGTGACGGAGTTCCCACCGGACCGGAACCCGGTCTACGGCTACGCGCTCTACAAGTCGGCGTGGGCCCACTACAACGTGGAGAACTTCCGGGAGTCGCTCGCATCGTTCGTGAAGACGATCGAGTTCGCGACCGAGAACCCGGACGCCACGGACGCCGCCAACCTGGCGAGACAGGCGAGACGCGAGCTCGTCATGCCCTACGCGATGGTCGGTCAGCCGAACCGCGCGCTCGAGTTCTTCAGACGCTATGCGACGAACGACGAGCAAGCGGCCGACATGCTCGAGAGCCTAGCCGAGCTCTATTACGACACCGGTCAATGGCCGGAGACGATTCAGGTCTACCACACGCTCATGAGCGAGAACTCCGACTCGGAGAAGCTCTGCTACTGGCAGGCGCGCGTCACGAACGCGGTCATCTCGAGCAAGCCGAAGGACGACCAGGTCACCGAGCTTCGCCGGATGGTGGACGTCTATCAGGCGTTCGTGGACGCCGGCGGACATCAGGCCGACACCGTCACGACCTGCAAGAGCGAGACGGCCGGCATCCTGGCGTGGCTCGCGACGAGCTGGCACCGGGAGGCGATCGGCACCGACGAGCAGCCGGGTACGAACGACCAGACCACCATGCGTCTGGCCGCTCGCCTCTACGAGATCCTGCTCGACAAGTTCCCGGACATGAACGAGCTCGAGTTCTCGAACATCGCCCGTGAGGACTGGCCGACCGAGTACAAGGTCTCCTACTACTTCGCCGAGCTCCTCTGGAAGATGGAGGACTGGGCGCGCTGTGGTCCGGCGTTCGACAAGGTCGTCGAGCTGAACCCGAGCGGCGAGTACACGAGCGACGCGGCCTACGCGGCGGTGCTCTGTTACAACAACCTCTACCAGCAGCAGTATCAGGGTCGCGAGACCCAGACGCGCGAGGCACAGGCCGAAGGCCGACGGGGTCGCCGCGGTCGGCGCCGGCAGCAGGAAGAGGAGCAGAGCGAAGCCGATCGGCTGGCCCAGCGAGAGTTCACGCAGCTCGAAGAGGGCATGCTGAAGGCCTTCCAGCGCTACGTCTGCTTCGTCCCGGACAGCGACGATCTCCCGCAGATCAAGTACCGCCGGGCGCGCATCTACTACGAGGCGAACCACTATCAGGAGGCCGCCGTCCTCTTCAAGGACATCGCCTGGAACCACCGCGACCACGAGCTCGCGGAGTACGCGGCGAACCTCTACCTGGACTCGCTGAACGTGATGGGCAGCCAGCTCGAGCCGAACCGGACCGAGTGTCTGCAGGACCTCGAGCAGGCCATCGACCCGCTGAACGGCTTCTACTGCGCCTCCGCCGACGCCCGGGACGAGCACCCGGACCTCTGCGGCGTGCTCACGACGCTGAAGTGCAACGTCTTGCGTAAGCAGGCCGAGGCCTACGGCAACAACGAGCAGCACAAGCGCGCGGCGGCCCAGTACGTCCGCATCTTCCGAAGGCACCAGAGCTGCGCAGCGGAGGAAGGCTTCGCGATGGACGAGGTCCTCTACAACGCGGCGATTCACTTCGAGGCGGCTCGCCTCCTCGGTCGAGCCATCCAGGTTCGAAACGTGTTGATCGATCGCTTCCCCGAGAGCGAGTACGCGAAGCGCGCCATCTACCTGGTCGGCGCGAACTTCCACGCTCTCGCGTTCTACGAGCAGGCGGCCAACTACTACGAGCGCTTCGCCCGGAGCTTCCCAGGCGAGGACGGCGACGATTGCACCCAGGCCGACCGTGACAACGGCACCTGCGCCATCGCCCACGAGGCACTCCAGGACGCCGTCTTCTTCCGCATCGGTCTCGGTGACGAAGAGAAGGCTCAGGAGGACGCGCGACTCTTCGAGCGCAACTACAAGCGGAGTCACCCGCGCGAGACCGCACAGGTCGTCTACTCCATCGGCTCGATCTACGAGCGGCGGGAGGACTGGCGTCCGTTGGCGGTCCACTACCGGAACTTCCTCCGCCAGTACCGCCGGAGCGGTCTGCCGCACCACATCGTGCGCGCGAACACGCTCCTCGGTCGGGCGCACGCGAAGATGAACGACCCGCGCGACGCCACCCGCAACTTCACCTCGGCCGTTCGCGCCTGGCAGGACGCCCCCGAGGCCATCAACCGCCTCGACGACGTGTCGGACGCCGACAAGATCCTCTACCTGAAGGAGGCGCTCGACGCGGCCGCGGAGGCGTACTTCAACCTCGCCGAGGAGAAGTACACCGAGTTCGAGGCCGTGCGCTTCCCGCGCTACAGCGGCGGTCGCTCCATGGAGCGGGTCAACCGCTGGGCTCAGAACGAGTTCAAGGAGTGGGTCGAGCGCAAGATGGCTGCCCTCCGTGCTGCGGAGGAGGAGTACAACAAGATCGCCGCCCTCTCGGTGACGGTCCGCGAGGGCCTGCCCCCGCTGACCTCGCCGCCTTGGATGATCGCGGCGGCCGCGCGCATCGGTCAGATGTATCGAAAGTTCGTGGATGCGTTCCGTGAAGCTCCGGTCCCGGAGGAGATCGACAACGACCCCGAGCTCCGCGACATCTACGTCGGCGCGCTCGACGAGCAGTCCGAGCCGCTGCAGCGACAGGCCATCGACAAGTTCGAGTTCTGTCTCCGTACGGCCACGAACGTTCGTTGGTTCAACGAGTGGTCGCGTACCTGTGAGTCCGAGCTCAACGTGCTGAACCCCCGCGAGTACCCGCTCGCTGCGGAGCTTCGCGGTGAGCCCAACTACGTGCGCGGCAGCATCGGTGAGCCGGGCCCCGTCGAGCTGCCCGTCGCGGGTGACGACGAGGAGCTCGAGACCGGTGACGTCTCCGATGGCGACACTAGCGGCGAGAGCGAAGGAGGTGAGTCGTGAGACTCCGAAAGATCGATCGGTTCGCGCCGCTCTTGGCGTGCGTGATGCTCGTCGCCTGTGGTGGCGGCGAGCTCGATGAAGAGGACGTGGCTCGCGGCGAAGATGGCTCCGCCATCACCACCGCCGGCGGCGAAGCCGTCAGCGAGCAGGCCCTCAACGACTGGAACCGCGGCCGCACGGCCTACGCCGAGGCGGATCGTCAGGGTTGGAACCCGGACCGCTGCTCGAGCGTGATCGCGCTCTTCGAGTCCGCGATCTCCGAGCAGGGCAGCCGTGGCTTCGCCGAGGCGAAGTACATGGTCGGCCTCACGCACCACAAGTGCGGCGACGAGTCCGCGGCGCGCCGGATGTACAACCAGGCGCTCCAGGACAACGAGAAGATGTGCAAGGCGCGCGTCGCGATCGGCTTGCTCGATCTCGCGGGTGGCAACGAGAGCCAGGCCCGGGCGGCGTTCACCCGCTCGATCCGGGACGACCCCCAGTGCACCGCCGGCTACGTGAACCTCGCGATCATGCAGCGTGAGCAGGGCGGCGATCAGGAGGCGGAGGCGCTTCGGAACCTGCGCCGAGCGCTCGCCATCGAGTCGGACTACCTGCCGGCGTTCAACCAGATGGCGCTCCTCTACTACAACCGCGGTCAGCAGAGCGGAGGCGCCGCCTCGCTCGACCTGGCCGAGGTCGTCTGCCGCCAGGCCCAGATCATCGATGGGGACTACGCCCCCATCTACAACACCTGGGGCCTGGTGAAGATGGAGAAGGGGAACGTCATCGAGGCGCTCCGCTTCTTCGAGCGCGCGATTCAGCTGAACCCCGACATGTTCGAGGCGCAGATGAACTTCGCGCAGATCACGCTCTCCTTCCGCGGCTACGAGGACGCCAAGAATGCCTTCGCCAAGGCCGTACAGCTGAAGGACGAGAACTACGAGGCCCACCTCGGTCTCGGCGCCGCGCTCCGCGGTCTGCAGCAGTTCGACCAGGCCAAGGCCGAGTACGAGCGGGCCATCCAGCTCGACGCGCGTCGCCCCGAGGCCTACTTCAACCTCGGCGTGCTCTACCACGACTACCTGTCGGCCAGCGTCGAGGACCCGATCCCGCCGCTCCGCCGGGCGAAGCAGTACTACGCCGAGTTCATGGAGCGGGCTGGCAACGCCAACCGCTGGGAAGAGACCGTGGAGGGCATCACCCGCTACTGTCGCGACAAGGACGTGAGCAAGGAGCCGCGCTCGGCGGCCGTCCGCCACCGGAACCGGATGTGCCGGCCCGGCCGGAACCAGCTCATCGACAACCTCATCTTCGCCATGGAGCAGTCCGCTCAGATGCAGCGCGAGATGGAGCAGATGCAGCAGCAGCAGCAGGGTGGGGGTGGGGGCGAGTGACCCCCTTTTCCGGGGGAGGCCGAACTTTTTCAGTCTCCCTCGGAACCTCGACTCCACCTCGTTGTCGGACGCACCGTGCTGATGGACGAGGTGAGTCGAACCCCTCGAATGGTTCTCAGGCCCAGGGTCCGTTGACCTGGGCGGTCGTCGCGGGATACCCTGCGCCGGCCGTGTGACCCTTCTCGATTCAGGGACGGGTCTTCATGTGTGAGGTAGTCGGGAGCGAAACTCACCGACGTCGATCAGTGCGGAGGAAGTCGTGAAGAAGTTGCAGGAACTCATGGTCGCGGGAGCCCTCACGGGCGCCATGGTCTTCGGGTTCGGGTTCGCCCCGAGCTCGGTCGAGGCACAGGATGCCGGAGGCGGGGATGCAACGACGTACGACTTCGAGGACGATCTCGTGTCGGGTGACCTCGTTCGCCCGGACGGTGAGATGCTCAGCGTCCGCCGGCGAGGCCGTCGTCAGTCCCTGATTCGTATTCGCGAGCACTTCATTCCCGAGATGCTCAAGTCGGTCGAGGACCTCTGAATCGACGAGAACCGTAGGCCGAGAGGCCATCTCGGATCGAAGAGTCGGTCCGACTACTGGAGGCGAAGTTGAGTAGCAACATCCCGATGACGTTCCGGATCTACCAGGGCGACGAGCTGGTCCGGACGGAAGAGCTGCAGCAGGAGATCATCAAGGTCGGTGTTCATCCGTCGAGCCATCTGCGCATCGACGATGACACGGTCTCCCGCATGCACGCGGTGATCGAGGTGACCGGACCGGACGAGATCTTCATCATCGATCTCGGTTCGGCGTCCGGCACCATCGTGAACGGCAAGAAGGTCAACAAGACCAAGCTCGAGAGCGGGGACGAGATCCAGCTCGGCGACACCAAGGTGGTCGTCGAGATCGGAGCCGCCGGAGCCAGCGACGACGCCGAGGCCGAGGCCGAGGAAGCTGCCGACGAGCCCGCCGCTGCGGCGCCGCCGCCTCCCGCGGCTGCCGCCAAGGCGCCGGTTCCGCCGCCCAACCCCTTCGCCGCGCCCGCGGCGGGTGTGAAGCCGCCTCCGGCCGCGCCCGGGGTGCCCAACCCCTTCGCCGCTCCGGTCTCCGCGCCGAGCGGCGGTCACGACATCGACGAGTCCGATCCGGAGAACGTCCAGTATGGCATCGTCGCCTCGGGTCCGCCCGTCTCGCCCGACGAGGTCGAGGCGCCCGAGCAGGCCGTCGAGGTCGTGGTCATGTGGGGCGACCGTCAGGTCCTCCACGTCGAGCACCTGAGCCCCTTCCGCCCCTTCTACGTGGGTGAGCCCTCCGACAACGCGCCGGTGGACTTCCTCATGGGCGCCGACGTCCTCGGGACCAGCCGCATGCCGGTCGTGGTCGCGGGTGGCGCGGGCGTCGCCGCGGTGATTCCGAAGGGCGCCACCGGACAGGTCATCGTCGGTGACCAGTCGATGTCCATCGCGGACCTCCGCGCGCAGGGCAAGCTCCAGGCGAGCGGCGAGGCGCCGGGCGCCGAGATCTACGGTCTGCCGCAGGGCGCGACCGCGAAGGTGAAGCACAACGGCTTCACCTTCGTGACCAAGCAGGTGCAGGCCGGCAAGAAGATCGCCGGCGGCATGAAGATCGACTGGGCCCCGCTCAGCTACGTGTTCGGGTCCATGGCCGTCTTCGGCATCCTGCTCACGATGATGTACTTCATCCCGCCGGCCGGTGGGGGTCTGAACCTGGACCTCCTGAACACCGACTCGCGCCTCGTGCAGTACCTGATGGAGCCGCCCGCCACCGAGGAGGAAGAGACTCCCGAGTGGATGGAGCAGGAGAACCAGCAGGACGACGAGGGCGGTAAGGGCAAGCGCCACAAGGGTGAAGAAGGCGCCATGGGCAAGAAGGAGTCCAAGAAGACCAACAACCGCTATGCGATTGAGGGTCCCGAGGACAACCAGGACCCGCACATGGCCCGCGAGGAAGCCCGCGAGCAGGCCCGGAACGCCGGTATTCTCGGCACCCTCCAGGCGATGACCGGCTCCTTCAACTCGCCGACCTCGCCCTTCGGCGCGGACACGGCCCTCGGCAACGACCCGATGAGCGCGCTCGGTGCGCTCATGGGTGACCAGATCGGTGAGAACTTCGGCTTCGGCGGTCTCGGCCTGCGCGGCACCGGTCGCGGTGGCGGTGGCACCGGCGAGGGCACCATCGGTCTCGGCAACCTCGGCACCATCGGTCACGGTGGCGGCGGCGGCAGCGGCAGCGGCTACGGCCGTGGCGCCGGTGGCTTCCGCGGTCGCGCGGCGCGCGTGCCCCGGATCCGCTCCGGTAACGCCGACGTCCGCGGCTCGCTCTCCAAGGAGGTCATCCGCCGCGTGATTCGTCGCCACATCAACGAGGTCAAGTTCTGCTACGAGCAGCAGCTCAACCAGCGCCCGGACCTCGAGGGTCGCGTGACGGTTCGCTTCATCATCTCGCCGACCGGCGCGGTGCAGAACGCGCTCGTCCAGCAGTCGACCCTGGGCAACCAGGCCGTCGAGGGCTGCATCGCGGCGGCGGTTCGTCGCTGGACCTTCCCGGCGCCGGACGGCGGCGGCATCGTCATCGTCAACTATCCCTTCATGCTCAACGCCGCCGGCGGCTGACCCTCGAAGGGACCCACGGATGAAGGCCGCGCCCTCGGGTGCGGCCTTCTCCGTTCCGTCCCCCGCTCGCTCACCCCAGTCCGCCCCATTCGTGCAGCTGTTCTCGCACAAAGGCACCAAGCTCACGGAGTTGCACAAAGGATTGGGAAGTTGGCCGTCGTCGTGCGCTGGCGCCTCGTCGGACGTAGCGGCGACTCGATCGGCCAGCTCAATCCACCCCCCCTTTGTGAACCTCTGTGCTCTTGGTGCCTTTGTGCGAGAACAAGACCTCATCGGTTCGAGCGGGCAGTGTGCCGGGGCCGGGCGGCGAGTAGGGTGGGGTCCCCGGGTGGCGGTGCTGGAATCCAGTGGGCCGGTGTGTGGAAAACGTCCAGATCATCGTTGAAACCGGACGCTTCGCTCGCTTAGTATCGCGCGGCCCTCCAGGGCGCCGACTTGGCGAGGAGAACAGGCGGAAATGACGAGCGAAAAGAGCCGTAAGCCAGCCCCCAAGCGAGTGCTGAGCGCACTTGCGGCAATGACCATCTTTGCACTGGCGACGGGTGGCAACTGCTCCCGCGCGCGGGTGGAGTCCGTGACTCAGATGAACGAGGGCGTCGTGCTCGCCCAGACCGGTCGACACATCGACGCGGTCAAGGCTCTCGAGCGCGCGACGGCCATCGATCCGACGAACGATCAGGCCTACTACAACCTCGCGCTGGTCCACATCGAGCTCCGCTCCTTCGAGCGGGCGAAGCAGGACCTCGAGCAGGCGATCGCCATCAACGGTGAGGTCGCCGGCTTCCACGAGAAGCTGGGCACCGTCGCGATGCAGATCGAGGACTGGGCGGCCGCGAAGGAGGCCTTCGAGAAGGCCATCGAGCTCGACCCGGATCTCTTCAAGGCGTACTTCAAGCTCGCGCAGGTGCACGAGAAGATGGAGCAGCCGCAGGAAGCGCTGCAGCGCTACACCGAGTCCATCGAGCACGGTCCGCGCTTCGTCGAGGCGTACAGCGCGCTCGGCCGGCTCTACGCCGACCTCGGGTACCTCGATCAGGCCACCCAGGTGCTGCAGAGCGGCCTCGAGGTGTCCATGCAGGGCACCGAAGAGGAGGCCAACCTCCATCACCTCCTCGGCACCGTGTACCAGGGCGGCGAGCCGCCGAACTACACGGCGGCGATCGAGGAGTTCAAGGCCGCGCTCGAGATCGTCCCCGGCATGCGGGACGCGCTCTTCTCGCTCGGCTGGGCGTACTCGATGACCGACGAGCGCGAGGAAGCGCGGCGCTTCCTCAAGAAGTTCGTCGACGTGGCCGGCGGCGACGCGCCTTCGCACTACGTGAAGGCCGCGCGTGATCGCCTCGGCGAGCTTGGTGTGAACTGAACTGATCGGCGACGAGCGCGAGTGAACGGCGGAGACACGGCGGAGGGGGTTCGGCGCAACGCGCGCACGGGTTCCGTGCGCGCGTTTGCCGCATCCGCGGGCGCGCTCGTTCGACAGGGTCTGGGTTTCGGAATCGGATTGAATGGTGGCGGTCGAGCGGTGCTCGACCAGGACGGCTAGAGGTCAGCGGCGATGTCGGAGAACGAAGAGTCGAACGTGGACGAGAACGAAGAGATGCCGGAAGAGGGCGCGGAAGAGACTCCCGAAGGTGCCGAGGAGGCAGCCGAGGGTGAAGCCGAAGCGAGCGCGGACGAAGGTGCCGAGGCGAGCGCGGACGACGCAGGCGAGCCCGAGGCCGCGGCCGGACCGGCCCCCGCGCGTGAGCTGACCGACGAGGAGCGAGGGATGCTCGCCGAGCTCGACGAGGAGCTCGAGAAGTACGAGGGCCAGCGCCGCTGGTCGGACGTGATCCGGACGATCCTGGCGAAGGCCGACATCGTTCAGGACCACGAGGAGAAGGTCGCCCTGCTGCGTGAGGCGGGGACGATGTACATCGAGCGTTCGAGCAACCAAGCCGAGGCCATCAAGGTCTTCGAGCAGGTGCTCGAGTACGCCCCGCAGGATCTCGAGGCGATCGAGAAGCTGAAGGAGATGTACGAGAAGCGTCGCGATTGGGAGAGCCTGATCGCCGTGATGGATCGGGAAGCGCAGATGCTCGATCCGGTCGACCGACCGATCCGCTACGTCGAGATGGCGGACCTCGCGACCAAGCGAATCCGCAAGCCGGACACCGTCATCCCGCTCTGGGAGAAGGTCCTCGCGGTCGAGCCGTCCCACCCGGAGGCGCTCGACGCGCTGTCGCAGCTCTACGAGCGCGCGCGCGAGTGGGAGAAGCTCGCGACGGTCCTCGAGACCCTGACCGACGCCGATCCCGACCCGAAGATGCTCACCAAGCTCGGGTCGATCTACGCCGACAAGATCGGCGACGACGCGGGCGCCGTCCGCGCGTTCACCAAGCTCCTCACGATCAACCCGGACGACCGCCGCGCGCAGGAGCAGCTGAAGCGACGCTACGTCTCGCTCAAGGCGTGGGACGAGCTCACCGAGTTCTACGGCTCGCAGGACAAGTGGAGCGAGCTGATCCGCGTGCTCGAGCGCGAGGCCGACGGCAAGGAGACCGATCCCGAAGAGCGAGTCGATCTCCTCTTCCGCGCCGCGCGCCTCTGGATGGAGCAGGAGGGCAAGCCCGACCGCGCCGCCCGTGCGTACGAGAAGGTGCTCGACGGAGACGAGAACAACCTCGCCGCCGCCGAAGCGCTCTCGCCGATCTACGAAGAGGCGGGCGACGCCCGCAAGCTCGCGCGCGTCTACGAAGTGCGCCTGCAGCACCCGATGGAGCCGATGGAGCACGTCGCGCTCCTGCGCGAGACCGGCCAGCTCTACGAGGAGCGCCTCCGCAAGCCGGACACCGCCTTCGAGCGCTACCTCGAGGCCTTCGCCGTGATGCCCGCCCAGGAGATCGTCCGCGAGGACGTCGAGCGGATGGCAGAAGCGACCGGCAGCTGGGATCCCGTCGTCGAGGCCTACCAGAAGGCGATCGCGGACGCGGATCCGGCAGACGCGACCGAGCTCCGCATGAACCTCGGTGGCGTGCTCGTGAAGGTCGAGCGCATCGAGGAGGCCATCGCGGCCTACCGCGCGGTCTACGAGGCCGAGCCCGACGACCGCCGCGCGGTCGCCGCGCTGGCGGGGCTCTACGAGCAGACGGAGAAGTTCGCGGAGCTCCTCGAGGTCACCGAGCGCCAGATGGAGCTCGAGGACGATCCGGAGACCCGCCGGACGACCGCCTACCGTCGGGCGCACCTCTACGAGACGAAGCTCGAAGACGCCGGTCGCGCGATCGACGCCTACAACGAGATCCTCGGTGAGTGGGGCTTCGGTGAGGTCGAGGCCTTCAAGGCGCTCGACCGGCTCTACGAGCAGGAGCACCGCTGGCAGGAGTTCGCCGAGACTCTCGAGCGCCGGATCGACCTCGGACCCGAGTCGACCGAAGAGCTCGCCGCGCTGAAGTTCCGGCTCGGCCGGGCGTTCGAGCTGCACCTCGAGCAGAAGGAGAGGGCGGTCGAGCTCTACCGCGAGGTGAAGATGCTCATGCCCGAGCACGCCGGTGCTCGCGGCGCCCTCGAGGGCCTGCTCATCGATGCCGACGTCGGCGTCTCCGCGGCTCGCATCCTCGAGCCCATCTACGAGATGACGGGCGAGTGGGAGCCCCTGATCCGCGCGCTCCGCGTGCTCCACGACGGCAGCGACGATCCGCAGGAGCGGCTCGACCTGCTCACCAAGACGGCCGCCGTGTACGGCGAGCAGCTCGGTGATCAGGACAAGGCCTTCGATGCCTACGCCGAGGCCTTCCGCGAGTACCCGCGGAGCGAGCAGACCCTCGGTCAGCTCGAGATGATCGCCATGAGCCAGGAGAGCTTCCCCAAGCTGGTGGAGCTCCTCTCGAACCTCGCGGCCTCCATCTCCGAGCCCGACCTCGCGCGCTCGCTCTGGCTGAAGACCGCGATGATCCAGGACACCCAGCTCCAGGACGTCGACGGCGCGGTCGCCGCGTATCGCAAGATCCTCGACATCGAGCCGGCGGACTCCGAGGTCCTGCTCGCGCTCGAGGAGCTCTTCCGTCGCACCGAGCGCTGGAAGGACCTGGTCTCGGTCCTCCGCCGTCGAGCGGAGCAGGCCCACGACCCGGAGGAGCAGGAGAACCTGCTCGTCCAGATGGCCGCCATTCACGACGAGTTCCTCGAGGACCCGGAGACGGCCATCACCGTGTACCGCGAGATCCTCGAGCTCGACCCGGGCAGCCCGCGTGCGCTCGGTGCCCTCGACGACCTCTTCGCTCGCCAGGAGATGTGGTCCGAGCTGGCCGACAACGTCGACCGTCAGCTCGAGCTCGCCGCCGACGAGCACACCCAGACCGCGTTGATGATCCGCCTGGCGGACCTGCGCGAGACCCGGATGGGCGCGCCCGAGGCCGCCATCGAGATCTACCGCGAGGTCCTCCTGCGCAACCCCGCGCAGCCGCAGGCCCTCGAGGCGCTCGAGCGGCTGCTCCAGGTGGCCGACCACCAGGTCCTGATCGCCGAGATCCTCGAGCCCATCTACCGCGACTCGCAGGCGGTGGCGAAGCTCATCGGGGTCCACGAGATCCAGGCCAAGCACGCGTCGGCGCCCGAGCGTCGGGTCGAGCTCCTCCACCAGATCGCCGAGCTCTACGAAGTGGCGATGGACGACTACCCGTCGGCCTTCGAGAGCTACAGCCGCGCTCTCGCCGAAGACCCCAGCAACGAGCTCACGCAGCAGCAGCTCGAGCGGCTCACGCCGATGTTGGGCGACGCCGAGGCGCTCGCGAAGACCTACGAGGAGCAGGTCGCGGAGGTCGAGGATCCCGTCCTCGCCGCGCAGCTCCACATGAAGGCCGCGCGCATCCGCGAGAACCAGCTCGAGGACTACGACGCCGCCATCGCGCACTACCGTCGCGTGCTCGCGCTCGACGAGATGCACCTCGAGGCGGCCACGTCCCTCGAGCGGCTCTTCCAGCTCAACGAGCGCTACGAGGAGCTCGCGCAGATCTACCTGAAGAAGGCTCAGATCCTGCCTTCCCTCGAGGAGCAGAAGCAGTACCTCTACCGCGCCGCGACGCTCTACGAGGAGCTGCTCGAGCGCCCGCAGGACTCGATCAAGGTCTACCACCAGGCCCTCGAGCTCGACCCCGAGGACCTGCCCTCGATGGACAAGCTCATCGAGCTGAACCTCCGTCTCGAGCAGTGGGAGCCGCTCCTCGAGATCTACAACCAGAAGGCCGAGATCGTCTTCGATCCGGAAGAGAAGAAGCGCCTCTACTCCGAGGTCGGTGCCGTCTTCGAGCAGGAGCTCAAGGACAACGCGAAGGCCATCGACAGCTACCAGCGCATCCTGGAGATCGACCCGGACGACATCGCTGCCCTGAGCCGCCTCGACCGGCTCTACCAGGCGACCGAGGCCTGGCCCGACCTCCTCAGCGTTCTCGAGCGCGAGGCGGATCTGGCGGCCGATCCGATGGAGGTCATCGGCTTCCGCTATCGCATCGCCGACCTGCACCACCACCAGCTCGACGACGCGATGCGGGCGGTCGACATCTACCGCGACATCCTCGACGTCCAGCCGGAGCACCAGCCGACGCTCGACGCCCTCGAGGAGCTGATCGCGTCCAACACCGAAGCGGTCATGTCCGCGAGCGTGCTTGAGCCGATCTACCGGCAGCTCGGCAACTGGCCGAAGCTCATCGCGGTCCACGAGGTGCAGATCAGGCACGAGGAGGACCCGCTCCGTCAGGTGGAGCTCCTCCACCAGGTCGCCGAGCTCTACGAGATGCAGCTCGACGACGCGCCGAATGCCTTCGCGGCCTACGCGCGAGCGCTCCCCCTCGACAACCGCCACGACGTGACGCTCGGCAGCCTCGAGCGGCTCGCGGAGTACACGGACAAGTGGGGCGAGGTCACCGCGCTCTACGACACCGAGATCCAGCGGATCCGCGAGGAGCGGCCGGAGGACGTCATCGACATGGCGCTCCGGACCGCGCAGATCTACGAGGTCCACCTCGGCGACGTGAACAGCGCGATCGACCGCTACCGCTACGTGGTGGAGGCCGACGAGGCGCACGTGCAGGCCATCGAGGCCCTCGACCGTCTCTTCGAGGCGACCGAGCGCTGGGCCGAGCTCGCGGACATCCTCCAGAAGGAGGTCCTGATCGCGGCGACGCCGGACGACATGCTGACCCTCCAGTTCCGGCTCGGCCAGGTGCGGCAGACGTACCTGAACGACGTCGACGGAGCGATCTCCCAGTACCAGGAGATCCTCGCGGCGGCGCCGGAGCACTCGCCTTCGGTGAGCGCGCTCGAGCTGCTCTTCGCCGAGGGTGTTCGGCCGCTCCAGGTCGGCGAGATCCTCGAGCCCCTCTACCGGATGCAGGAGGCGTGGGATCGCCTCCTCAACGTCCATGAGGTGCAGCTGAACTACCAGCCCGACGCCTACGAGCGCGTCTCGATGATGCACCGCATCGCCGAGATCGCCGAGGAGCGGGCGATGGACCACGAGCGCGCCTTCGTCTGGATGCAGCGCGCGCTCCTCGAGGACCCGACGCACGACCACACCCTCGGTGAGGTGGAGCGCCTCGGGCAGATGCTCGATGGCTGGCCGCAGCTCGCGAGCACCTACGCCGACGCGGCGCAGGGCGCGACCGAGCCGCAGGTCCGTGCGGACATCGGCAAGCGCCTCGCGCGGGTCTACGAGGAAGAGATCGGCGACATCGCCAAGGCGGAGGAGGCGCATCGCTTCGTCCTCGGGGCGACGCCGCACGACGAGCAGAGCCTCGAGAGCCTGGACCGCATCTACGCGGAGAACGGCGCCCACGAAGCGCTCGCCACGGTGCTCCGGCGCCGGATCGAGGGCGGCGACATCCCGGCCGATCAGGTCGACTGGAGCTTCCGCCTCGGTCGCATCCTGGCCGACGATCTGCAGCGCACCGACGAGGCCATCGCGGTCTACCAGAAGGTGCTCGCGGATCTGGAGCCCGAGCACGCCGAGTCGATCAAGGCGCTGCAGGACATCTACACGCGCAAGGAGGACTGGCCGAACCTGTTGGCCGCCTTCGAGAAGGAGCTGGACGTCGTCTTCGGCGACAGCAACCGCGCGGACGTGCTCGCCAAGATGGCCCGACTGAGCTCGGACCACCTCGGCGACACCGAGAAGGCGATCGACCTGTGGAAGCAGGTGCTCGACCTTCGCGGTGAGGACCCCGAGTCGCTGAACGCGCTCGGGAAGATCTACGCGGACCAGGAGCGCTGGGCGGACCTCGTCGAGATCCTCGAGCGCGAGGCGTCCATCGCGGAGACCGACGAGATGCGCGTCGCGGTCTACGGGGACCTCGGCCGCATCTGGTACGAGAAGCTCGAGCGCTCCCGCTCCGCCCTCGACAGCTGGGAGAACGCGCTCAGCATCGACCCGGCGAACACGGTCGCGCTCTTCAACATCGCCGAGATCTATCGCGCGGGTCGGCAGTGGACCGAGCTGGCCGACACGCTGCACCGGATCATCGAGGTGGGCGCCGCGACGCTGGAAGACGCCCAGCTCGAGGACGTCTACATGCAGCTCGGGCACCTCTACAACGTGGAGCTGGAGCAACCGGTCGACGCCGTCGAGGCGTACGAGAAGGCCCTCGAGGTCAACCACCGGAACTTCCTGGCCATCGACGCCATCGAGCACATCCACCGCAAGGACAACATGTGGGAGGATGCGATCGGCGCGATGGAGAAGCGCGTGCTCGCATTCTCGGATGACGAGAAGAAGATCGAGCAGCTGCTGACCATCGCCGGCACCTGGGCCGAGCAGGTCGAGAACCGCGACGGCGGCACGAGCGCCTACGAGCGCATCCTCGAGATCGACCCGATGCATCAGGTCGCCTTCGAGAACCTCGACCACCTGCATCGGGCGGCCGAGCGCTGGGAGCACCTCGTCGAGCAGTACGTCGTTCGCGTGGAGAGCACCGAGGACCTCGAGGAGAGCATCGAGCTCCTCCGGCGCGTCGGTGACATCTACGAGAACAAGCTCGAGGACGGCGACCAGGCCTTCGACGCGCTCACCGTCGCGTGGTCCCTCGACTACACCGACAAGAAGACCGCCGAGCAGCTCGAGGTCACCACCCGCCACACCGGCAAGTGGAACGAGCTCCTCACGATGGCCAACGCGGCCCTGCAGGAAGAGGAAGAGGAAGCGGTCAAGATCGCGCTCTGCCTCCAGTGCGCGCGCTGGTACGGCCAGGAGCTCGGTCACCCCGAGTACGCCATCCCCTACTTCGAGCAGGTCCACGCGATGGACCCGTCGAGCGTGGAGGCCATGGTGTCGATGGCGGACCTCTACGAGACCACCCAGCAGTGGGACGCGATGGCCCAGACCCTGGGTCAGATCGTGACCGTGTCGAAGGACCCGACGGTCCAGGCGGACACCTACGTCCGGATGGGCAAGCTCTCGGCGACCCACCTCGGGATCCCGGAGCAGTCGAAGGGCTACTACCAGAAGGCCCTCGACATCTCGCCGCGGAACCTCGGCGCGATCGACGCGCTCGACACCATCTACCGCGAGGAGCAGAACTGGCGAAAGCTCGTCGACATCCTCCAGCGGAAGGTCGAAGGCTCGGAGGGCGACGCCGCCAAGATCGAGGCGCTGATCCAGCTCGCCGAGGTCTACGAGCTCCGCACGAACCAGTCCGACGAGGCGATCGCCACCTACAACCAGGTGCGCGCGATCGAGGAGATGGACATGCGGGCCCTCAAGGGCCTCGAGCGTCTCTACGCGAAGACCGAGCGCTGGCAGGATCTCTTCCAGATCCTCGAGACCCAGTACGAGGTCGTCCAGACCGAGAAGGAACGCATCACCATCCTCACCCAGCTCGCTGGGATGCTCGAGGAGGAGTTCCTCAAGCCGGACCAGGCCGCGGCGCGACTCGAGCAGGTGCTCGAGATCGACCCGACCCACGTGAACGCCCTCATCGGCCTCGCGCGGCTCTACCGGGCGCAGCAGAAGTGGGACGAGCTCATCGACACCTACGAGCGGCACGTCTCGGCCACGCCGGACCGCGGCGAGCGCATCCGGATCTACAAGGCGCTCGGTGACACCTACAGCGCCGACCTCGGCGACCCGGACCGCGCGATCGACGCGCACCTCAACGTCCTCTCGATCAACGAGGACGACGCCGAATCGCTCGACGCCCTGACCCGCCTGTACGAGAAGCGTGAGGACTACGCCTCCGCCCTCGAGATGATGGAGCAGCTGGTCAAGCAGATTCAGGAGCCCCAGCAGCAGGTCGACCTGCTCTTCCGCATGGGTCGCATCCTGGAGAAGGAGCTCGGGGACCGGATCTCGGCCCTCGACAAGTTCCAGATGGCCATCGATCTGGACCCGAGCCACGTGCCTTCACTCGGCGCGATGCGACTCATCCAGGTGGACGCCGGCGACTGGCTCGCGGCCGCCAAGCTCACCGAGCAGGAGGCCAGCTACCAGGAGAACCCGCGCCTGGTCGCGGAGCTCCTGGTCGAGCTCGGTCGCATCTACGACGAGCGTCTCGACGAGCACGACCGGGCCGTCGAGACCTACGAAGCGGCCCTCAAGCAGGACCCGGACAACGAGGACGCGGCGATGCCGCTGGTGGAGGAGTACCGCAAGGCGGGCCGTCACCAGGACGCCTTCCCGCTGCTCCAGATGCTGGTGAAGCGCTCCGGCAAGCGTGAGTCGGACGAGCAGCATCGACTGGCCTTCGAGCTCGGCGAGACCGCCATGGAGCTCGGCGAGATCGAGGACGCCATCAAGGCGTACGAGAAGGCCAAGGACATCGACGGCACTCACCTGCCGACGCTCCTCGGGATCGCCCGCGCCGCCTTCGCCGCGGAGAAGTGGGGCGACGCCTTCAAGTTCTACCAGATGCTCCTGGTCCACCATCGCGACTCGCTCGCGCCGGACGAGATCGTCGACATCTTCTTCCGCCTCGGTGTGGTCAAGCGCGAGCAGGGGGAGCGCCGCAAGGCCCTCAACATGTTCGACAAGGCCCTCGAGGAGGATCCGCATCATCGGCCGACCCTCGACGCCGTGATCGGTCTCTACGAGAAGCAGTCGCAGTGGGCGCAGGTCATCCACTTCAAGAAGCAGATCCTCGAGACCCTCGACAACGACGACGAGCGCTACGAGATCCTCGATCAGGTCGGCACCCTCTGGCAGGAGAAGGAGAACAACACCCAGAAGGCCATCGAGGCCTGGGATGAAGCGTCTCTGCTCAAGCCGGAGGAGCACCGGATGCTCCACAAGCTGCTCGCCGCCTACCAGGGCACGAAGCAGTGGGAAGAGGCCATCAAGATCATCCAGCAGGTGTCCGACCTGGATGGTCGAGCCAAGGCGCAGTCGAAGTACATCTACACCATCGGTGTCATCACTCGTGACGAGCTGAAGGACCCGGATGGGGCGCTCGACCGCTTCAACGACTCGCTCGATCTCGACCCCGACAACCTCAAGGCGTTCGAGGCGGTCAACAAGATCCTCAACACGAAGAAGGACTGGAAGGCGCTCGAGCGTGCGTACCGAAAGATGATCCACCGGATCATCAAGGAGGACGGGCGCGAGGACCTGAAGTTCAACCTCTTCCACACGCTCGGCATCATCTACCGAGACCGGCAGCGGAACTTCGAGGCCGCGGCCGAGGCCTTCAAGACCGCGAGCTCGATCAAGCCGGATGCGGCCACCGAGCACCAGATCCTCGCCGAGCTCTACTCGACGATGCCGGACCGCGTGGGCGACGCCATCGAGGAGCACCAGTGGCTCCTTCGCCGTGACCCTTACCGGGTCGACTCGTACCGCGCGCTCTACAAGCTCTACTTCGACGCGCGCGCCTACGACAAGGCGTGGTGTCTCGCGGCGACGCTCAACTTCCTGGGCAAGGCCGACAACGAGCAGCAGCAGTTCCACAGCCAGTACCAGACCCAGGGCCCGATTCGTCCGCGTGGGCGCGTCGAGCGCGCGGCCTGGTTCAACGACCTGATGCACCCGGACGAGGACCGCTACGTCTCCAAGATCATGGAGCTCATGGCGCCCGCCGTCCTCAGGGTGAAGCAGGCGTCGGACAAGGCGCTCCGACTGGACAAGCTGAAGCCGGTCGACCCGGCGACGTCGACGGTCACCTTCGCCAAGACCTTCGGCTTCGTGCAGCAGGTCCTGAACATCCCGACCCAGCCGCGGCTCTACCTGCAGCAGCAGACGCCCGGTGGCCTGTCGCACATCGAGGGCTCCAACCCGCCCGCGGTCATCGCCGGGTCGTCGCTCCTCAGCGGCTACTCGCCGATGGACCTGATGTTCGTGATCGGTCGCTTCCAGAGCTACTACCTGAGCGAGCACTTCGTCCGGACCATCTTCAAGAGCCACACCGAGCTCCGGATGCTGCTCCTCGCGGCGCTCCGCATCAGCGGCATGGGCCCGGCCGACCCCCAGGTGGACGCCTGGGCCGGCCAGCTCACCCAGCACATGGACGCGGCGCAGCAGGACGGCCTGCGTGCGGTCTGTCGGAAGTTCATCGACGCCGGCGGCAGCACGGACATCAAGAAGTGGATGCAGTCGGTCGAGCTGACGGGCGTTCGCGCGGGCTTCCTGATCGCCAACGACCTCGACGTCGCCCGCCGGATGATCCAGGCGCTCCCCCCCGAAGGCTCGGTCGACCTGCCGCCGAAGGACAAGCTCAAGGAGCTCGTTCTCTTCAGCGTCAGCGAGAGCTACTTCCGCCTCCGCGAAGCCCTGGGCATTCAGATTCAGGTGTAGGGGAGGGCGGCCAAAGGCCGGCCAAACCCTCCCTCGCCCTGACCCTCGCCCTCGCCCTCACCCTTCTTCGGGTGGGGGCGTTGGCGTTTCGGAGGCAGCCCCCACCGCGGCGCCCAACCACTCCCGCACCGCTTCACGCACCGCGAAGAAGTCCGGCGCCTCCGCCCAACCGCGCCGCTTCAGGAAGTGGTGCCGCCACTTCCGCTGGCTCCCGCGCGTCTCCCCCCAGTCGCCCTCGCGAAAGCGCGCCGTCGTCTCCACGAGCGGATCCCCCGGCGTCTCGAACGCCACGCGCACGCACTCGCCCAGCAGCGATCGATCGAGCCGCGCGTTCTCCTGCAGCAGCCAGAGATCCCACAGGTCCTTCGGCCGCCACTTGCCGCGCCCCCGCTCGAAGAGCCCGTGCACCTTCCACGCCCAGTGCACCTCGGGCGCGACCAGGGTGACCTCGACGTCCGTGCCCGGGTAGACCCGCCGGACGTCCGGTAGCGGTCGCGGGTCGCCGAAGCCGAGATCCACCTGCACTCCGCCGTCGAGCTGCCAGCGCACCCCAGGCGTCGCGGTCTCCGCCCAGATGACCTCTTCGGAGCGCACACCCACGAGCGCGCCACGCACGCGCTCGCGGGCGACCTCCATCGGTTCGTCACTGAGCACGTCCACGTCGTCGACGGGCCGCTCGGCGGGCTGGACCGCGAGGCGCATGGCCAGCCCGCCGCGCAGCACCAGCGGCAGCGGCGCGAGCACGCGCACCACCTCGAGCAGCGCGTCGAGCTCGGCCATCAGGCCGTCAGCCAGCCGTGATCGACGTGAACGTTCGAGTCGTAGACCGTGTACTCGACGAGCACGTGCGACAGCTCGTAGCCCGCGTCCTTGAGCGCTCGATGCAGCGCGTGGAAGCGGTCGGTCGCGTTCGCTCGCCCGAGCCCGTACGCACGCTGCGTGACGAAGTGGACCCGTCGCCCCTCCGTCACGCGCCGCGCGTTGCGGGAGAGGTGCGCGTCGTGCGTCGCGCAGAGCTCGGCCAGCGCCGCGTGGTCGGCGTCCGCCGGGAGCGAGACCTTCACGTGGAACTCGAAGTAGAGCTCGGGCCGCGCCGCGGCGTCCGCGTCGGTCTCGGGGAGCTCGCGGTTGCCGCCGGTCGCCTCGATCTTCACCCGAGACACATCGAAGCCCGCGCCGGCGATGCGGCGCGCGAGCTCGAAGACCTCCAGCTGCACCTCGGCGAGCGCGCCACGGTGGTAGGACGCGCTCATCGGCTGGACCGGAGTCGTCCCACGCTCGAGCGCGATCACGATCGCCTTCACGTCGAGCGCTTCGCAGAGCTCGATGAAGCGGCCGCGCTCGTCGCCGACCGCGTTCACGGTGATGTGCGCCTCGAAGACGCCGCCGTACTCGCGCCCGCGGAGCCTCTCGGCGAGCTCGAGGTAAGGGCGGACGCGAAAGCCGACCCACGCCTTCTGATCGGCGAGCTCGGCGAGCGTGCGAGGGGTGCCCTCGGGCACGAAGTGCGCGTCCCAGCCGAAGCCGCCTTCGCCTCGAGGCTCGGCGACGAGCTCGCCCTCGAGGTGACCCTCGAAGACCTCGATGGCGTCCGCGCCGGTCGCGAGGGCCACCGCGAGACCGGCGCGCGCGGGGCCGGCGCGCTTCACGAAGAACTCCCGACCTTCGGCGTCGAGCCGCTTCTTGAATGCGGCACCGGTCAGCACCTCGCCGCCCGCCTCGAGCTCGGCGACCTCGACGAAGCAGGGCTCGCCCACCGCGTCCCAGGCCGCCACCCCTCGGGCGAACGCCCGCACGCGCAGTGGTCCGTCCACGGCGGGCAAGCCGAGTCGGCGCCACTCGACGTCGAGACCCTGCAGCAGGGTCGCCACCTCGGCGCGCTTGTACTGGTTCGGTGTGATGAAGAGGGTCATGGGCGCCAGTTCCAGATCGCGGGTCGGCCGCTGTTCTCCGGGAGCAACGCGCCGGCGACCTTGCCGGGTCGCACGACCTTGGCCACGAGGGTCGGGGCTGTCGACCGTTCCAGTCGGTAGACCACACCTTCGGGTGGATCGATCGCGCCGTGCCCACCATCGCCGAGGAGCGCGAGCGCCTCCTCGACGCCGATGGCGGCGCGGTGGACCGTGAAGGGGAGGGTGAGCTCGGCGGCTCGAGCGCGGTCGACCCAATCGGCGCGGCGCAGTCGCTCGCTGCTGCGCAGGACGTCGAACGCGACGAAGGGCTCGTGCGACAGCTCGTAGCGAGTGCCATGGGCGAGGGCCAGCCACTCGCCGACCACGCGCTCCCCGTCCCCGAGCCAGTCGAAGCGGTGCGGGTCGACCCAGTCCGCGAAGAGTCGGCGCGCCTCGTTGCCGGACGTCGCTGCCAGCTTGCCCTCTCGCCCGAGCGCGAGGATGCGGCCGCCCTCGTTGGCGACCGCCACGCAGCTCCCATCGAGCTTCTCTTCGACGGTGAGCACGGAGCCCTTCGGCGCGCGCTCGACCAGCCACCTCACCTGAGTGGGCGGCAGATACCGGTCCCCACCCAGCTCCGACCCCGGCAGATGGGGAATCGAGCCGTAGGCCCGACGACCCAGCGGGCGCTCGTCCATGACTCAGGGAATGTCGAGGACGGGCACGTAGGCGTCCCCGCGGGCGGTGATCGCGCCGCGGATGCCCGCGGCGAAGAGGGTCGTGACCTCACCGGCGCCGTAGGTGGAGTTGACGTCGACCGTGGGGAGGCTGCTCACGAGCGATCCAGGGGTGGGGATCGGTAGCTCGTGGAGCTGGGTCCCGGAGCAGCTCGCTCCGGTGAAGAAGCGCAGGCTGCCGCTGGTGAGACTGGTGCGCGACGCGTAGCTCGACGCGGTCCCCAGCCCGACGGGCGCGATGAGCTGGACCGGGGCCGCGCCGCCGCTCGAGCCGTCCGGGTCGTGGCAGACCCCGATCGACTGGCGAAGGTTCGGGACGGCGTGGACCAGGCGCACCCGAGTGTTGCCCGGGTCGGCTGCGCTGTCCTCGACGAGCTGGAGCCGCACGCCCTCCGCCGAGCCGCACGGCTCGGGGCCGTCGGTCCCCGGGCAGCTCGCTGCGTTGGGCTCCGCCAAGCCGATGGCGGTGATGGTGTAGTGCGAACCGTCGAGACTCGACACGTTGCGCACCGTGAGCCGCGCGAGCGGTGTGGCGCCGGTGCTGCAATCACCGCTGGCCCCGAACACCGCCGCGTCGAACGCGCGGATCTCGATGTCCATGAAGCCAGTCGTCGGGAAGTCGCGGTACTCGGCCACTTCGCGGAAGGCGACGCCGTTCGTCGACTCCTCTTGGGAGGGCAGCGGAGGGAAGGGCGTCGGGAAGCCCGGCAGACCCAGGCAGAGCCGGAGGAAGGGCCCGTCGGGGACCATGTGCGCGAAGCGAATCAGCTGCCGATCGGGGATCGCGCCATCCGGGAGGATGATCGAGCCATCGCGCCCAGCGGTCGAGCCGTCCAGGTCTTCGACCGATCCGTCCGAGCGGACCATCGACCCATCGAGGCTGCCGAACCCACCGTCGACGTGGATGACCTCTCCGTCAGGGCCGATGATCGCCCCGTCCGGGAGACGAGTGTTCCCACCCAGGTCGGGGCCGGCGCGAATGACCTCGTCCGCGGGGAGCCCCTCGGAGCAAGCCACGCAGGTCAGCAGCATGACGAGTGCCGCGCGATGGTGACTTCCGTTCATCCTCGCAGGCTATCACTTCGCTCGGGGGTGAGGGTGAGGGCCAGGGTGAGGGTGAGGGTGAGGGTTTGCTCGCAGCTTTGCTGCTCGCAAAAAGAAAGGACCCGGCAGCGGGGCGACGCTGCCGGGTCCGGGGGTGTTGCTCGTCGCGGGGCGACGCGACAGGGAGCAACGGGGCCTTGGGCAAGACCCGTCAGGAGCGGTCCCGGGAGGGTGGGCTCGCTCCGAACTTCTTGCGGCCGTCAGGCCGCTCGTTTGGGGGTGAGCAAGTCGTCGGCTTCGCCGACGCGATGCGAGGGGGTCTTTCCGAAGACCCCCCTAGAAATCGAAGTTGAGCTCCCGGGGATCGTCGTCGTCGAGCGAGTCGTCCTTGCCGGGGTTGAACTTCGCGTCGGCGTAGAGGTCGTCGAGGCACCAGCCCGCCTTCATGTGCGGGGCGATCTCCTCGCGGTTGAACTCGGCCATCGATCGGTAGACCTTCGGTCCGTAGCGCTTCATCGACTCTCCTTCTGACCACCCACCCGGTGGCTCATGACTTGGTGCAGGGCGGTGTGCCTCTTGACCACCTTGTCCTACATGCTCCGACACTGTATGCAGGGGTAGGTGTGTGGTCCAAAAAGATGCGAAGCGCTCGTCCGCGCCGGGTGATCGCGACTGCCGGATGGTCAATGTCGGGGTCAGGTGGTAAGCAAGGCACGCTCATGGGGACGGTCGTCGCGGTCGCAAATCAGAAGGGCGGGGTCGGTAAGACCACCACCGCGGTGAACCTCGCCGCGAGCCTCGCCGTGGCCGAGCAGCGGGTGCTCCTGCTGGACGTCGATCCGCAGGGGAACGCCTCCACGGGTGTCGGCGTCGCCTTCGGCACCGTCGAGCGCGGGAGCTACCGGCTCTTGCTGAGTGAGGTGACCGTCCGTGACGAGGCGCTCCAGACGGAGATGCCCAACCTCCACGTGCTCCCTGCGAGCCAGGACCTCGTCGCCATCGAGCGCGAGCTGGTCGACGAAGAGGATCAGGCGCTGCGTCTCCGGATGGCGCTGGAGCCGGTGAAGGACGACTACGACTTCGTGATCGTCGACTGCCCGCCTTCGCTTGGCATCTTGACGCTCAACGCACTCACCGCCGCGGACCTCGTGCTCGTGCCGCTGCAGTGCGAGTACTACGCGCTCGAGGGGCTGAGTCAGCTCGTCGGCACGGTCGAGCGCGTGCAGCACGCGCTCAACCCGAACCTCCGGATCCACGGCGTGCTCCTCACGATGTTCGATGCACGGAACAACCTCGCGAACGAGGTGGCCGCCGAGGTCCGGAAGCACTTCCACGTCTACGAGACGAAGATCCCGCGCAACATCCGCCTCGCGGAGGCGCCGTCCCACGGGCAGCCGGTGATCCTCTACGACGCCGCGAGCCGTGGGTCCTACGGCTACCTGAGCCTGGCGCGGGAGATCCTCGACGCCCTTCCGGAAGCCGCCGCGTGAGCAAGAAGAAGCGCCTCGGCCGGGGTCTCGACGGCCTGCTGCCGGCCGTTCCTCCCAAGGACAGCGTCGCTCCGAAGGGCACGTCGACGGCCCGCATCGAGGAGCTGCACCCGAACCGCGATCAGCCGCGGCGGACCTTCGACGACGACGCCCTCGGCGAGCTCGCTGCGTCCATCGCGGAGCACGGCGTGCTCGAGCCCATCCTGGTGCGGAAGCGGCCCAAGGGCGACGGCTTCGAGATCATCGCGGGCGAGCGCCGCTGGCGCGCGTCACAGCGCGCGGGCCTCAAAGAGGTGCCCATCTTCGTCCGGGAGCTTTCGGACGCGGCGGCCTTCGAGGCGGCGCTGGTCGAGAACCTCCAGCGCGAGGACCTGAACCCCATCGAGACCGCACGCGCCTTCCAGCGGCTCGCCGAAGAGTTCGGGCACACACAGGAAGACATCGCGCAGAAGGTCGGCAAAGACCGCTCCACGGTCGCCAACTCGATGCGTCTGCTGAAGCTCCCGGACGACGTCCTCGACATGGTCGAGCACGGCCAGCTCAGCGAGGGCCACGGCCGCGCGCTGCTCAGCTGCGAGAGCGTGGACGCGATGCGCAAGCTCGCCCGGACGGCCAGCCAGAAGCGCCTCAGCGTCCGCGAGGTCGAGCGCCGCGCCCGGACGGGTGGGAGCTCCAAGAAGACGAAAGGCGCTCAGCCCGAGGGCAAGAGCGCCAACGTTCGCGATCTCGAGCGCCGCCTCAGCGAGCACCTCGGAGCGCCGGTCTCGGTCGAGAAGGGCTCACTGGTGGTGAAGTTCACCGACTTCGAGGTCCTCGACGAGATCCTCCGTCGCATGCGGTTTTCCTCCTAGGAGGGTCTTCGAAAGACCCTCCCGCTTCGCCTCGGCTAGGCCTCGGACTCGCTCCCTCCCAAACGGGCGCGCGTTCGCGCGCCATATCCGCTTCGTGGTGCGGTGAGTCTAGTGGGCGTCGGCGGAGGCTAGTGGGCGTCGGCGGAGGCTTCGACGGGCGGGCGGCCGTCGCCGAAGCTCGGGCCGATCTTCTGCCAGGCCGAGAGGCCGAGGATCAGGAAGGCGAAGGCCAGGGTCGCGAACGCGGTGACGATGAGCTTCGGGCCGCTCCACTTGGCGTCCTGCTCCATGAAGGCCTTGTGCTCTTCATCGGTCATCGGGATGTTCGTGAAATCCGGGACGCGGTCCGCGTCGGACTTGGTCTTGGAATCGGCCATTTCGAGACGGGTGTTAGCCGCAGAACGGGCCGTCGTCAACGGGGTTCGAGGCCTTGGCGGTCTTGCGCGGGGGCCCCCCGCGCGGTACCGAAGGGGATGGCCAAGGGCGTAGAGCTGATGACCCCGAAGATGCTCGACCGGATGCGGGAGAGCTGCCAGCTGGCGGCTCGCTGTCTGGTGATGGTCGGCGAGCACATCCGGCCGGGGATCACGACCGAAGAGATCAACACGCTGGTCCACCAGTTCTGCGTGGAGCACGACGCGTATCCAGCCCCGCTGAATTACAAGGGTTTCCCCAAGAGCGTCTGCACCAGCATCAACGACGTCATCTGCCACGGGATCCCGGGCGCGGACGTGCTGAAGGATGGCGACATCGTCAACGTCGACGTCACGACCTACTTCCCGAAGGAGAAGCGGAAGGGCTTTCACGGGGACACCAGCGTGACCTTCTACGTCGGTGAGCCCAGCGAAGAGGCCAAGAAGGTGGTGGAGACCGCCCGCCGCGCTCTGGAGATCGGCATCGAGCAGGTGAAGCACGGCGCTCGGATCTGGGACATCGGCGCGGCCATCCAGGAGTTCGCGGAAGCGCAGGGCTGCTCGGTCGTCCGCGACTACGTCGGCCACGGCGTGGGCAAGGACTTCCACATGGAGCCTCAGATCCCGCACTACCTCCCGGAGAAGCGCGCAGGCCTCTTCGAGGGCCTCAAGAACCGGCGGATGAAGGAAGGCATGGTCTTCACCATCGAGCCGATGATCAACCTCGGGACCTACGAGACCGAGCTCCAGGACGACGACTGGACGGTGCTCACCGCGGACCGGAAGCTCAGCGCCCAGTTCGAGCACAGCCTCGCCGTGACGCGCACCGGCGCCGAGGTGCTCACGCGCCGCCCGGCGGTGGTGAAGCACTCGGAAGATCTGCCCTGGGCCGACGTCGGCCCGCTCTCGGCGCCCGCGGCGTTCGAAGCCCGCCAGGCGAAGTAGAGCTCAGCTTCTTCCTGCCCAAGACTCCGTCTTGGGCGGGGGATTTTGAGAAAATCCCCCCAGGTCGCGAGTGAATCGCTCCTCCTTTCCCCCAAAAACCTAAAGGTCTCGCGGCGAGCCGCTCGGTGCGTCCTCGCGCTTCGCGCTACGTCCTCCGGATCAGGTCGCGGCCGGCTCGGCGTCGGGGGAGAGCAGCACGTTCCCGTTCTCGTCCACCTCGAAGGGGAGGGGGTCGAGCGTCTCGCCCATGCAAGGGCCGGCCGTGCAGTAGCCGTCCTCGAGTCGGTAGAGCGCGCCGTGCGTACCGCAGAAGAGCATCCCGGTCTCGTCGTCGAGGAGCTGTGCGGTCCCCGCATCGAGCGGGATGGGGATGTGCTTGCACTCGTTGAGGTACACGCGCGGCTTCCCGTCGTCGGCGACGACCACCACCGCCTCTCGGGGTCGGCCGCGTTCGTCGGGGTTCAGGTAGACGAGGATCGCGTCCCCGGCCTTCGGCTCGATGGTCTTCACGTCACTCACGGGGTCACTCGATGGGAGCATACTGGCGGGCGGCCGGGACACGGACCAACTCGTGGCCACCGTCGGCGAACACCGCCGCCGTCAGGTGACCGCCGTAGCAGCAGCCGGTGTCCAGGCCCAGGGCGTTGGGGTGTTTCTGCAGGCCGCGGATCGCGTCGTGCCCGAACACCACGAGCTCGGGCCCCGGCCAGCGCGACGCCCAGGGCACCCCGTCGTGCGCGCGCTTGGAGGGCTCGCCGCTCGCGGCGATCGAGCGCAGGTTCATCAGCCACTTGGGCTTCTGCTCGTCCAGCGGCAGGAAGGGGACCAGCCCGGCGTGGACCACCAGCACGTCGTCCCTGCCGTCCCGCAGACCCTCGAAGCGTCGGTGCAGCGGCTGCGCGCGGAGGTAGGCCCAGTCCTCTTCGTCGAGAGCGTCGACCACCCGCTGGTGAGTTGGACGGAGCTCGGGCAGTGGCTCGCCGCTCTCACGGGCTCGAAGCCACTGCAGGCAGTGCTCGTCGTGGTTGCCGCGGACGGCCAGCGCGCCGAGCTCACGACAGAGCCGCACCACGCCGCGAGCGTCCGGGCCCTTCGCGACCAGATCGCCGACGGGTACCAGCACGTCCGTGGCGGGGTCGAAGTCGAGCTCGTCGAGCAGCGCTTCGAGCTCGGCTCGGCAGCCGTGCACGTCTCCGACCACCACGTGGCGCATGGCGCTGGGTATGGGGAGAGCCGGGCCGCCGCGCAACGGGTCGACCCCAATTGAGAACGGGCACGCACCGAAGTGCGCGCCCGTCGCTCGGGGAGCCGAGTGGGCTCAGCCGCCGGAGGGGAAGCAGGAGAAGATCTGCGCGTTGCAGTCGATCGACGGCTCGCAGTTCTGGAACGCGGTGATCTCGGGACCGCAGTTCGCCTGAACGCACGCGTTGTCCTCGCAACCGTTGGCCTCCGCGCAGCAGTTGAACGCGGCCCACTCACCGTGGCAGCCATTGGCGTCGGCGCACTGGATGCTCTGGTAGTTGAGGCAGAAACTGCAGTCGAGGCCGGCCATGTCCATGTACGGAGCGGTCGTGTCGGCGTCGAGGCAGGCGAAGAACTCGTCGTTGGTGGTCGCACCCTCGGCGCAGGTGGCGGTCTCCATCGAGCAGCGCGGGGTGAAGTCGGCGGGGAGGGCCATGACGGAGGCCGCGCACTCACCGGTCGGACCCATGTCGGTGGACACCGGGCCCATGTCGGTACCGCCGCCGCCCATGTCCGCGCCGGGGCCGCTGTCCGGGATGGTGATGTCGCCGGGTCGGTCGTCGTCACCGCAACCGCCGAGGGCCAACGCGAAAATCATCGAAGAGATCGTAAGCTTGTTCATCGTACCGCCTGTTTCTTTCCTACCCTTGCGCCCGTCGGTGCGGGCAACCCGGCCGCGTTGTCCCTCGTTTCGGGCCTGTCACCAATGCGAACAGTGAGGCTGCTCACGAGTCTGAGGGAATTTCGGACACCCTCGCAGCGACGTGTCGCCAGGCCTCCGCCAGCCACCGCGAGCGGAGGAACGTGGCCAGAAGCGCCGACGATTGCAGGACGATCAGGAGCGCGATCGGCGGCAGCGGGAGCATGAGCAGGGGCAAACCCAGGCCTACCCGTGCCACCGTCACCCACGTGTAGGTGCCGCTCGAGCCTTTGAGGGCCCACCAACCCCGCTTGAGGCTCTCGCCGACCGACTGCCGAATGCAGGCCGCGCGAGCGAGGTCGAGCCACGCGCAGGCGGTCATGACCACCAGCAGGGGGACGACGAGCCCAGCCAGCACGAGCAGATCGTGGGTCCGCGCGTTCGGCTCCCCGGTGTAGCTGGTGTGCAGGAAGTAGGCAGGCAGACAGGCGAGCGCGAGCACGAGCGCGGCGATGACCCCGATGAGGAGCGTCACCGCGATGGCTCGCGGCCATCGGCGGAGCGCGAGCTCGAGGCATTGGCGACGATCCCGCCCCGCGAGCGCCGCGATCCACGCGAGCTGAACGGGGACCGAGAGGAGCATCGCGAGCACCGACGCGAAGACGAAGGCCAGCAGGGCGCCCCCGAGGCCCAGCGACTCTCCCTCCCGCACGATGTCGAGGAGCACGTCCTGCTCGAGCGGGGCCGGGCCGGCGGCCGCGGCCATCGTGGAGCGCCAGACCGCAGCGGGCCACGCGGCGAGGGCCAGGGTGATCAGGTGGACGACGAAGGTCGCGGCTCGCGCGTCCCAGGCGTCCTTCCATGCCGAGCGGCGATACGACTTCTCCATCTCCGGATCGCTCGCCGGGGGCCTCGGCCAGAAGCTCGGTCGCAGGCTGAGCGTGCCGCTGGAGGGGGACGGGTCGGTCGCGCTCATGGCCCGAACACCCCCAGGAGCGATTGGGCGAAATGCAGCGCCCGCGCGAGGAGGCCGGTGCTCGGTCGGTCGCCAGCGCCATCGTCCAGCCGGCTCCGGTCGAGCAGCGCGTTGCGCGCCGCATCGACCCGCACGCTCCGGACGTCGCCCTCGATGGTCCCGTCGAAGCGAGGCCGACCGGAGAGCGGGATCCACTCCACCGAACCGTCACCCCGCACGACGCGGAGCTGCGTCGGGATCGGCAGCGAGCCCGCGCGCTGGACCGTGACCCGGGCGCCCTCGTCTCCCGGTTCGAAGCGCATGACCCGGAACGCTGCCAGCTCGCCGTCTTCGAGCGCGGGGCGAAGGACCCGAGCGCTCATCCACGGGCCGTAGCTGCGGTCGAAGCTGGCGTAGAGGTCCGCGGGCTCCGGGTGGCCGAACCGATGCCGGCGCGCGTAGTCGCCGAGGGTGCGCCGGAGCTTCTCCCGACCCCAGCTCCGAGCCACGGTCTCGAGCACCGTCGAGGTCCGCGCGTAGACCGAGCGCCCGTAGTCCATCGACGAGCGGAAGTCGCCGACGGCCGTCGCCGGCGGGCTGGCCGGCTCGTCGTCGCCGAGCGACCAGGCGCGGCGGATCGCGAAGCCATCGAGGCGCAGGAAGGGTAGGTCCACGCCCGAGCGGTCCCGTCCGTGGAGCTCGTGGAGGAGGTCGCCGGTGATCCATTCGGTGAGCCCCTCGTCGAGCATCGGGTGAGCGACCTCGTTGGTCGCCACGATCCCCTGGAACCACTGATGGCCGAGCTCGTGCGCGGTGACCTCGTCCTGGGCGATGAAGGGGAGCCGCGGCATGGCGAGCCAAGGACCGGCGGTGAGAAAGAGGGTGGGGTACTCCATGCCAGCGCCGCCCTCGGCGCCGCGGGGCGGGACGATGACCGTGAGCTGCGCGTAGGGGTACTCGCCGAGCACCTCGCCGAAGTGGCGGAGCCCGGCGCGCGTGACCTCGAGGTGGCGTTCCGCTGCGCTCCCGTACCCCGGCGGGTGGAGCACGCGGATGGCGACGTCGCCTTCGCGGCCCAGCAGCTCCTCGAGCCACGGCGCCGCCACGAAGACGGTGTCGTGGACCCACGCCTGCTCGAAGCGCATCACGCGCCGGCTCCCCTCGGAGCGGTCCGAGGTCCGGGCGCCGGTCGCGCCGACGACCCAACCCTCCGGGACGTCGACCACCAGCTCGTAGCGCGCGAAGTCCGAGTAGAATTCGCCGTTGCCGTGATAGGGGAAGCTCGCCCACGTGCCGTCGTCCTCGAGCTTCGCCAGCTTCGGGAAGAACTGAGCGCCGACGTGGAAGTCCCGGCTGTAGCCGGCCCGGGCGAAGAGCGGTGGCAGGTGCGTGGTGAAGGTCGCGTCGATCGCGATCTGCGCACCCGGTTCGACCGCCGTCGTGAGCGGCACGCTGAGCTGGGTGTGGTCGTTCTCGACGAGCTCGTCGTCGGCCCGCCCGAGTCGGTCCACGCCCTCCACGCGCAAGGTCTCGAGCTCGATGGAGCCTTCGCCGCGGGCCCGGACGCCCCGAAGCGAGCTCCGGCTCTCCTTCATGAAGACCGTCTCCTCGCTCTCGAAGGCGTTCATGTAGAGGTGGAATCGGAGCTCGGTGAGCGGCACGCGCGACGTGTTCGTGAAACGAATCGTCACGCTGCCGACGATGGTGTGGGCCTCGGGGTCGAGGGTGGCGATCACCTCGTAGTGGTGCGGTGGCGCGTCGTCGGGCAGATCCGCGGCGGCGGTGGCGGGGCCGAGGAGCGCGAGCGCGAGGGCCGCCGCGAAACGGGAGAGTGGCCGGCGAGGCAGCACGGGCGCGATGGTAGCTCATGGGGTAGAGCACACCGTGCCCGAGTCGCTGCACTGCCCCGATGAAGCGGCCACCGTCGCCGTCGCCCAAGCCCTCGCCGACCGACTGGTGGGGGGCGAGGTGATCCTCCTGGAGGGGGACCTGGGCGCGGGGAAGACCTTCTTCGTCCGCGCGCTCGCCCGGGCGCTCGGTCTCGACGAGTCGATCCCGGTCACGAGCCCGACCTTCGCCCTGGTCCACGAGTACCCCGAGACCCGGTTGCCCCTGCTCCACGCCGACCTCTATCGGCTCGGTGACCCCGACGAGCTCCTCTACCTCGACATCGCCGAGCGGCTGGGGGTCACCCCCTGGGTGGCGGCCATCGAATGGGGCCTCGCCCTGAGCGACGCGCTGGGCTCGCCCGACCTGGTGATTCGGCTTCACGCGACGGGCGAGAGCGAGCGAGAAGTCTCGTTCGAACCCCTCTCCGAGCATGGGCGATCGCTCGTCGGGGCGCTCGACTCGCTGCGGTGAGAATCGATCGAAACCGCCGATCGGGAGCCGCACCCAAGCCTCGACGGGGGATCCGGCCGATCGCCGCCGTCGGCTCGGTCATGGGTTCCGCGAGCGACCTTGCTCGATCGGAATCGCTCTGATAGGTGCGTGTCGCTCGGCGGCACGCTGAGCCACAGCCCGAAAGCGCACACAGTACATGCCGCGTCGCGACGACATCGAGAAGGTCCTGCTGATCGGGTCAGGGCCGATCGTGATCGGGCAGGCCTGTGAGTTCGACTACTCCGGGACCCAGGGCGCGAAGGCGCTCCGGGAAGAGGGTTACGAGGTGGTCCTCGTCAACTCCAACCCGGCCACGATCATGACCGATCCGGAGATGGCGGATCGGACCTACGTGGAGCCGCTCGATCCGGACGTGGTCGCCGCGATCATCGCGCGCGAGAAGCCGGACGCGCTCCTGCCCACCCTCGGTGGCCAGACCGCGCTGAACCTGGCGCTCGAGCTGGATCGCCGCGGCGTGCTCGAGGAGCACGGCGTCGAGCTCATCGGCGCGAACACCGAGGCCATCCGCAAGGCGGAGGAGCGCGAGCTCTTCAAGCAGGCGATGGAGAAGATCGGTCTGAAGTGCGCCGCTTCGCGCACCTGTACCACCGTCGAAGCGGCGCTCGACACCGCCCGCGAGATCGGCTTCCCGATCATCCTCCGGCCCTCGCTCACCATGGGCGGCGCCGGCGGCGGCATCGCCTACAACATGGAAGAGCTCGAGGTGGCGATCCGCTGGGCCTACCAGCAGAGCCCCGTCCACGAGTGCCTGGTCGAGCAGAGCATTCTCGGCTGGAAGGAATACGAGCTCGAGGTCATCCGCGACAAGGCGGACAACTTCGCGGTCATCTGCACCATCGAGAACATCGATCCGATGGGCGTGCACACCGGCGACTCGGTGACGGTGGCCCCGGCGCTCACGCTGACGGACCGCGAGTACCAGCGGATGCGCGACGCGGGCCGGAAGATCATCACCGAGATCGGCGTCGACACCGGCGGCTCGAACATCCAGTTCGCGGTCAACCCCGCGGATGGCGAGCTCATCGTCATCGAGATGAACCCGCGCGTCTCGCGCTCGAGCGCGCTCGCGTCCAAGGCGACCGGCTACCCCATCGCCAAGATCGCCGCGAAGCTCGCCGTGGGGTACACGCTCGACGAGCTGCGGAACGACATCACCGGCACCAGCGCCGCGTTCGAGCCGACCATCGACTACGTGGTCACCAAGTGGCCGCGCTTCGCGTTCGAGAAGTTCAAGGGCGCCGACCCGCGACTGACCACCCAGATGAAGTCGGTCGGCGAGGCGATGTCGATCGGCAAGACCTTCAAGGAGTCGTTCCAGAAGGCCGCCCGCAGCCTCGAGACCGGGCGCGACGGTCTGGTCTCGTTGCTGGACGACATCGACTACCGCGACCTCGCTGCGCAGCTCCGCCGGCTCAAGAACACCGGCGAGGCGATGAACCTGCATCGGCCGCTGCAGCAGCTGCCGCCGGCGACCACCGAGGAGCTCCAGGAGTCGATCCTCGAGGTGGTCCAGACGCCGCTCTCCGACCGGCTCTGGTACATCGCCGACGGCTTCCGCGTCGGGCTGACCGTCGAGCAGCTGCACGAGGCGACCTTCATCGACCGCTGGTTCCTGGTGCAGTTCCAGCAGATCATCGACATGGAGCAGCGGCTGAAGGCGCACGAAGGCGAGCTGAGCGTCGAGCTGCTGCGCGAGGCCAAGGAACACGGCATCACCGACCGACGCATCGCCGACCTGCGCGGCGGCGAAGCCCGCGACGTGCGTGGCGCCCGCGAGGGCTCGGTCGAGCCGATCTTCGCGCGGGTCGACACCTGCGCGGCCGAGTTCGTCGCCAAGACGCCCTACCTCTACTCGACGTGGGGTCGCGAGTCGGAGGCCAAGCCCTCGAGCGAGAAGAAGGTGATGATCCTCGGCGGCGGTCCCAACCGCATCGGCCAGGGCATCGAGTTCGACTACTGCTGCGTCCACGCGTCCTTCGCGCTGAAGGAGCTCGGGTTCGAGACCATCATGGTCAACTGCAACCCGGAGACCGTCAGCACCGACTACGACACCTCCGACCGGCTCTACTTCGAGCCGCTCACCTTCGAAGACGTGATGGCCATCGTTCGGGAAGAGAAGCCGGACGGAGTCATCGTGCAGTTCGGCGGTCAGACGCCGCTGCGGCTCGCGGTCGCGCTCCACGAAGCCGGCGTGCCCATTCTCGGCACCAGCGCCGACGCGATCGACCGGGCCGAGGACCGTGAGCGCTTCGACGCGCTGCTGACCGAGCTCGACCTGCGCCGCCCGCAGGGCGGCATCGCCACCAGCGCCGAGCAGGCCCACGAGGTCGCCGAGCGGATCGGCTTCCCCGTCGTCGTCCGCCCGAGCTACGTGCTCGGCGGTCGCGCGATGGAGATCGTCCACTCGCGCGTCGACCTCGCCGAGTACATGGCCAAGGCGCTCGAGGCCCTCGACCGCGAGACCGCTCAGACCATCCTCGTCGACGAGTTCCTCGAGGACGCGATCGAGGTCGACGTCGACGCCATCAGCGACGGCGAGCGCGTCGTCATCGGCGGCATCATGCAGCACATCGAAGAGGCCGGCGTGCACTCCGGTGACTCGTCGATGGTGCTCCCGGCGCACGCGCTCCCGCCCGAGGTGGTCGGCACCATCCGCTCGGCGACCCGGGCGCTCGCGCTCGAGCTCGGCGTGAAGGGTCTGATGAACGTGCAGTACGCCGTCCGCGGCAGTCGCGTGTACGTCATCGAGGTCAACCCGCGCGCCTCGCGCACCGTGCCCTTCATCAGCAAGGCGACCGGCGTTCCACTCGCGAAGATCGCGGCGAAGATCATGGTCGGCGAGAAGCTCACCGACCTCGGGCTCACCCGCGAGGTCGTGCCCGAGCACGTGGCGGTGAAGGAGTCGGTCTTCCCCTTCAACAAGTTCCCCGGGGTCGACACCATTCTCGGTCCGGAGATGCGCTCCACCGGCGAGGTGATGGGCATCGCGGACAGCTTCCCCGCCGCGTTCCTCAAGGCGCTCGTCGCTGCTGGCGCCACGGTGCCGGACACGGGCCTGGTCTTCCTCAGCGTTCGCGACGCCGACAAGCCCGCGGTCGCCGATCTCGCGCACCGGCTCGTGGACCAGGGCTTCCAGATCATCGCCACCCGCGGCACCGCGCGTGCCCTCGAGCGCAACGGCGTGAAGTCCGAGGTGGTCAACAAGGCCAGCCAGGGCCGCCCGCACATCGTCGACCGTCTCCGCGATGGCGACATCGACATGGTCATCAACACGACCGAGGGCGCCGCCGCCATCCGTGACAGCCGCTCGCTCCGCCGGCAGACCCTGCTCGCGGGCATCCCCTACTTCACCACCATCGCCGCCGCGACCGCCGCCGTGGCCGCCATCGAGGCGCGCCGGGAGTCGGACGCGCTGACCACGGTGAAGTCGCTCCAGGAATACAACGGCTGAGTGAGCGCGCCGACGAAGGGGCGTGACCTCGCCGTCGTCGCCGCGGCCTATCTCGCCACGCTCGGCGCGGTGGTCGGGCTGGCGCACCTGGACGCGTTCACCGCGCCGGTGGCGGCGCTCGCCGGGTCGTGGGGGCTCGACCCGGCGCTCGCGCTCGGGTTCGCGCTCGACCTCGCCGCGACGGTCATCGTCTTCGGCTTCAGCCTCGTCCTGAAGAACGCCAGCACCTACGACGCCTACTGGTCCGTCGCGCCGATCGCGCTGGTCTTCTACTGGTTCGTGCCGCAGCTCTCCGTCGCGAACCCGGCGCGGCTCGCGGTCGTGGCCGCGCTCGTCGGCTGGTGGGGGTGGCGCCTCACCTACAGCTGGGCGCGCGGCTGGCCCGGGCTCCACCACGAGGACTTCCGCTACCGCGACCTGCGGGCGAAGACCGGCGTCTTCTACCCGGCGGTGAACCTGCTGGGCATTCACCTCTTCCCCACGGTGCAGGTCTTTCTCGGCATGCTCCCGGTGCACGCGGTCGCCTCGAGCACGGCGCCCTTCGGCGTCGTGGACGTCGTCGCCGCGCTGGTCGCCGCGGCCGCCATTCTCACCGAACAGGTCGCCGACCGGCAGCTCCACGAGTACCGGCTCCGCAAGGCCCGCGGGGAGGCGAGCCCCGTGCTCAACACCGGCCTCTGGGCCTGGTCGCGGCACCCGAACTACCTCGGCGAGATGGGGTTCTGGTGGGGCCTCGCGCTCTTCGCCGTCGCCGTCGGCGCGGAGTGGTGGCGGGCGAGCGGCGCGCTCGCGATCACCGTGATGTTCGTCTTCGTGAGCCTCCCGATGATCGAGGGGCGCCACCGCGCCCGGCGGCCGGAGTACGAGGAGCTGGCGGCCCGCGGGGTGCTACTCCCCCGACCCCCGCGCTGACTCGCGTTCGCCCGGGACTTGCTCCCGGGCGACGGATTCTCTAAGCCCGTGGGATGGATCGGGTACCGATGACGCCGGAAGGGCACCAGGCCCTCAAGGACGAGCTCGCCAGGCTGAAGGCCGAGATGCCGAAGATCTCTCAGGAGATCGGCGTCGCGCGGGAGCATGGCGACCTCAAGGAGAACGCCGAGTACCACGCGGCCAAGGAGAAGCAGGGGCTCGTCCACGCGCGCATCTCGGAGATCGAGGACAAGCTCGCGCGGGCCGAGGTCATCGACACCAGCAAGCTCTCGGGCGAGCGGGTGAAGTTCGGCGCCTACGTGGAGCTGGAGTCCTTCGAAGGCGAGGTCGTGAAGTACCGGATCGTCGGTCAGGAAGAGGCCGACGTGAACAACGGCACGATCAGCGTCACCTCACCGGTCGCGAAGGCGCTCATCGGTCGCGAGGTCGGCGACGAGGTCAAGGTCAAGACCCCGGGCGGCCTCCGCGAGTACGAGATCGTCGACGTCAGCTGGGAATGACCAGGGGTCGCGCGCGACTCCGGTAGGATCCGATGCCTGCCTCCTCCGACGCCAAGCTCGACCTTCGCCGCCCGCTGGTGGCCGGGCTGTGGCTCGCGATCTTCGAGGTCGTGCTCGTCCTCGGTCTCTCCTGGGGCGCCTTTCTCAGCATCTTCGAACGGCTCCGCTACGTCGCGGTCGCCCTGACCGCCATCCCGGCGCTCGTGGTGCTCGTTCGCGTCCTCGGCGAGGCACCGGCCCGCCTGGCGGAGCGCTTCGAGGACCCGGAGCGACAGATCGGGCGCTGGACGGGCGCGGTCGCTGCTGCCGGCGCGGGGCTCCTCGGCTGGGCGCTCACGGAGGGGCGCCGGGTCCGCGACGCCAGCTGGCGTGAGCTCGGAGTCCTGCTCTTCGCCGTCGCGGCGGCGGCGGCCGCCATCGTGCTCGTGCGCTTCTGCCATCGGCGTTCGCCGAAGGGCTGGGGCGTGCCCGGTTGGATGATGCTCGGCGCGCTGGCGGCGCTCGTCGTCGACCAGCTGGTGCTGGCGCGGCTCTACGGGGCGTTCCACCTGGGCCTCGGCGTGGTGGCCGTCACGCTGGCGGCCGCGGCCGGCACCCAGCTGCCGCTCCAGCGGCTCGACGCGATCCCGTCCACCCGCTGGAGCTCCGCGCTCCTGAGCCTGGCGACCATCGCGCTCGCGGTGCTCGCCATCTCGGCGCTCGAGAACGCACCGAGCGCACGTCACGCGACCGAGACCCGCGCTCCGCTCTCGGGGAAGGTGATGCACGGTTTCGACCGCCTCTGGTTCCAGCCCGACGCGATCGCCGAGACCGAAGCGCCCCCCGAGGCTGAAGCGGTCCACGCGGAGGGCATCGACCTGCGCGACCAGGACATCCTCCTCATCACCGTCGACGCGCTCCGAGCGGACCGGCTGGGCGCGTACGGCGGTGAGTCCGGGCTGACGCCGGCCATGGACGCGCTCGCCGAGGAGGGCGTGGTCTTCGAGCACGCGTACACACCGACCCCCCACACCTCCTACGCGCTGACGAGCCTCCTCACCGGCAAGTTCATGCGCGAGGTGCTCGAGCTCGAGCGCTCCCCGCAGGAGACGGCGCCGGCGGTCGCGCTGCCGCAGCTGCTACGGGACTACGGCTACCGGACCGCGGCCTTCTATCCGCCGGCGATCTTCTTCGTCGACCGAGCGCGCTTCGAGGCGCTCGCGGCGAACGGCTTCGGCTTCGAGTACCGCAAGGCGATGTTCGCCAAGGCCGCCGATCGGGTGGGGCAGCTGCAGACCTACCTCGGCGAGGTCGAGCCGGGTCATCCGCTCTTCGTCTGGGTCCACCTCTTCGAGCCGCACGAGCCCTACGACCCGCCGCCCGCCTTCGCGCGGGGCGGTGGGACCATCGAGCGCTACGAGGGCGAAATCGCCGCGGCGGACTCCGCGGTCGGCGATCTCGTCCGGACCTTCCGCGAGCATCGGCCCGGCGCCACCGTCATCCTGAGCGCCGATCACGGCGAAGAGCTCGGCGACCACGGCGGCTGGTACCACGGCTCGACGCTCTACGAAGAGCAGGTGCGGGTGCCTCTGATCTGGTCGTCCCCCGGGATCGCGAACCCGGGCCGCGTGACCCGACCGGTGGAGATCCTCGACATCGCCACCACCATCCTCTCGACCGCGGGCATCCCTCGCGACGTGCGGATGCGCGGCGACGACCTCGGGCCTCACCTGGCCGGCGCCGAGCTCGAGACCCCCGCCTTCGCGTTCGCCTCGATCGACACCGAGCGGATGGCGACCGACGGGCGCTACAAGCTCTTGTGCGATCCGCAGGGACGCTGTCGCCTCCACGACCTGGTCGACGACCCGCTCGAGCGCGCCGACCTCGCCGAGGACGAGCCCGAGCGAACCGCGGCGATGCGCGCGGCGCTCGGCGCCTTCGTCGGCTCCATCCCACGCGTCGAGGCGATGGCGATGGCCGGAGAGGTCGGGTGGCCGGACGCGCTCGCGCGGGCAGAGCTCGGGGACTCGTCGGCTGCCCCGGACGTCGTGCCGCTGCTGGGTGACGATCGGCCGCCGATTCGCATCGCCGCCGCCCAGGCCTTGGCGCGACTGGAGCACCGGCCGGCGCAGGCCGCCCTCGCTCGCCTGAGCGAGGCCGACGAGAACGAAGAGGTGCGCCGAGAAGCCGCGCTCGCGGCGCTGGCGCTCGGCGAGACTGCGCTGGCCCCTCGCGTGGCCGAGATGGCTCGGACCCAGCCGCCGGACGCGGAGTGGACCCGGCGGGCTGCCGTGATCCTGACGGCGCACGACCTGGTGGTGGCGGCGCCGCTGCGCTCGCTCGTGATGGACACGGAGGCGGCCGAGCAGGATCGACGAGCCGCCGTGCAGGCCCTCGGCGTCGCGCGCGACACCCGCAGCCGCGATCTCCTGATCGAGCTGCTCGACGACGTTCGACTCCGGCCGGACGCAGCCACGGCGCTCGGCGCGATCGGCGGTGAGGTCGCCGCCGACGCCCTCGCACTCTCGCTCTCGAACGAGCGCTACCTTCCCGCTCGTGAGGCCGAGGCACGCGCGTTGATCCGCATGAACGACGGGCGCGCGGTGCCGCTGATTCGGCGCTTCCTCGGCGTCGACCGTCCGCTGCCCAACGGCGTGGCGCTGCTCGCGGAGGCGGGGGCGCTGCGACCTCCGAGCGGCGTCGGGGCACTCGTCAGCGCCGAGCGCGCGCGCGAAGGCATGTGGGAGTGCGACGACGCCGGATGCCGCCCGGGGGCCGACGCGGCGATCGTCCTGCCCGAGCGGGCGGCGCCCGGAGACCCCGCTCAGGCGGTGGTGCGGGTGTGCACCGACCAGCCTGGCCCGTTCCGGATCGGCGGCGAGGCCTTCACGCTGACCAGCGGCTGCAGCGAGCTCCGGGTCGATGCCCCCGAGGGAACGGAGCGGCGCTTCCCGATGCTCGGTCAGGCCTCCGTCGTCGCCGTCGCCGTCGTGCCGAAGAGCGAAGAGGTCCCGCCGCCGCCGCCCGAGCCCTGGGAAGAAGAGGGCGCCGAGGAAGAGTCGGCGCCCGAGTCCGAGCTCAACGAATGAGCCCCGCGCGGTAGCTCTCGAGCAGCGCCACCGCGGCGTCCGCGGGGACGCCGAGGAACGCCTCGTCGTAGCGGATCGGGTTGCGCTCGCCGTCGCGCTTCAGGATCACTCGGCGCCGCTGGGTCCAGCCCTCCAGGATGGTGAGCGCCGGCTCGCGTCGGATGCTGATCGACTCGAGGTGCGCCCAGGACGCGCGGAGGATCCCGTCGCGGGTCCGCATCAGAATCTCCACCGGGGTGGCGACGAGCGCCAAGCCACGGCGGGGTCGAACGTGCCGGAGCGCGACCAGGATCCAACCGAACGGGATGGCCGTGCAGACCACGACGCCGACGATGGGGAGGAGCCCGAGGTAGCCGAGCTGGAGCGAGGGCGTGCGGAACGCGCCATCCAAGAACACGCCCGCGGCCAGCACGGCCGCGAAGGGCACGCGACGGAGCCAGCCGAGCCCGTGGCGGATCACCGCGGCGCCCGGCGCGACCGATCCGTCGGCCGCGGCGTCGTAGACCTTGCTGCCCTCGCGGGCGGGTTTCGGGTGCTCGACCGTCGCCGGCGCTTCGATCTCGCCGCGCCATTGCTCGATTCGCTTGCCGAGCGCCTCTGCCGAGTCGTCGAAGAGGGGCGGCAGCCCCGTCAGGGCGACGCCGTCCACCGGCCGATGGACCAGCCAGACCCGCGGGAGCTCGAGGTGCCCATCGCCCACGTGCACGCGCACCAGCGCGTCGCGCTCGATGCGGTGCTCGCCGTCCGGGCCGGTCCACACCAGGGCGTCCTCGTCCAGCCGAAGGGTGTGGGCGCTCGCCTTCGCGGCCAGCCGCAGCCGCCGCCCGAGCGCTCGCAGGGCGGGCAGGCTCCGCAGGGCGAGAGCGATGGCGATGGCCCGGAGCCCGAGCGCCACCGGGTCGAGCGCGGCCTTCATGCTGCTCTCCCGATCGAAGGCGACCACGACCAAGCCCACCGCGAGCAGCGGGTACACGAGCCCACGCCAGCCTTCGCCCCGGAGCAGCGGTGGACGGTGGCCCCTCAGCTCGGCCGTCACGGCCGCGTCCTCAGGGGCACTCACAGCGAGTCGCCGCCGTTCGGTACTGCGTGCAGCGGTCGGTGGCGAGGTCGCAGCGCGACTGCGCGTCGGCATCGGTGACCGAGGCCGCGATGGAGCAGATGCGCTCGGCCGCCTCGCAGCCGCGGGCGGTGCCGGTGCACACGCTCGGGCACTCGGTCGTCGGCTCCAGCACCGCCACCCGCACCTCGTCCTGGATCGCCTCCTGGCGCTGGATGGCGTCGAAGTGGGCGGCCGTGGCCGGGGGCGGGGGCTCGCTCGACGCGCACGACCCGAGCCCGAGGCCCAGGGCCAGGGTCAGCAGGGACGCGCGAACCATGGACGAAACCAACACCCGTGACCGGTTAGCAGCGCGGGCTCGCCGGTGCCATCCGCTGCCGTCCGACGGTCGTTCGCGTTCGACCTCGATTGACGGGGGCACGGTAGATGTGTACCCCAAACCTCTGCCATGCCGATGGTCAACCACGCCGGGCGCGAGCTCCATGTGAAGGTCGTCTACTACGGACCGGGCCTCGGCGGGAAGACCACGAACCTCGAGTACATTCACTCGAAAACGAAACCGGAGCGGCGGGGGAAGCTCATCTCCCTGAACACGGAGTCCGAGCGGACGCTCTTCTTCGATCTCCTGCCGATGGATCTGGGCCGCTACAAGGGCTACGACGTGCGGGTCCATCTCTGCACCGTTCCGGGCCAGATTGCGCTCGACGAAACCCGCAAGCTGGTCCTCCGCCACGTCGACGGAATCGTCTTCGTCGTCGACTCGCAGAAGGGCCGCATCGACCAGAACGTCGAGTCGATCCGAAACCTCTACGACAACCTCCGGCTGCAGGGCGACGACCCCGACCGCATGCCGCTCGTGGTCCAGTACAACAAGCGCGACCTGCCCGACATCCACGGCACCCGAGAGCTCGCTCTGGCGCTCGGCGTGCCCGAGGGCGTCACCCAGATCGAAGCGAGCGCGGTCGAGGGCAAGGGCGTGCTCGAGACGCTGCGTACGATCACGAAGGGCTGCCTGCGGCTCGTGAAGGATCCGGAGCGGATGCCGGGCGGGCGGTCCCCGTCGATCCTCCCGGGGAAGCGCGCGTCGCTCTTCCGTGGGCTCGAAGGGGAGCGAGTCGACATCGCGATCCCGAAGCCCGCCCCGGTCCCGCAGCTCGAGGAGTAGTGCGCGTCTTCGTCGCAGCGACCGATGGGGGTCGCCTGGTGGTCGAACGCCGGGCGCGTGCCTGTGCGCACGGCGCCGAGATCGTGTCACTCCCCGAGCGCTCGGGGTCTCCGGGCGAAGCCATCGTCGAGCGCGTCGGCGACGTGGAGGCCGGCCCGTGGTCGCTCGTGCGCGAAGCCGCCGATCCGGCCGACGAGCGCCTCGAGGACGTGAGCGAGCTGCTCGCCGCGTTCGGGTCGGGAGCGCTCCACGCGGCCCCCGAGGTGCTGGTCGCCCTCCGCGACGCCGAGCCGGAAGCTGACTGGGAGGTCGCGCCGGGCGTTCGCATGGCCCCCTTCCGGACGCCGACCCTGCTGCCCGCGACGCACACGAACTCGTACCTGCTCACGGACGCGGGGCGGCCCTCGGTGCTCGTCGAGCCGGCGCCGACGGACCCATCCGAGATCGATCGCCTCGCGCGCTGGGCGCAGGGGGTCGATCGCATCTTCGTGACGCACCACCACCCCGATCACGTGGGTGGGCTCGGCGAGCTCGCCGAGCGGCTCGACGCGCCGGTGCTCGCGCATCCGTCCACCGCGAGTCGTCTGCGCGGTGCTCGCTTCCAGCACGTCGAAGACGGCGAGACCATCGCCGTGGGGTCTCGCTCGTGGCGAGCGATGCACACGCCAGGGCACGCCCCGGGTCACCTCTGCCTGATCGACGAGTCCGCAGGGACCGGCATCGTCGGCGACATGGTCGCGGGCGTCGGCACGATCCTGGTGGAGCCGGGGGAGGGCGACATGGGGCTGTACCTCGACGGCCTCGAGCGACTCGCGTCCCTCGAGCTGCGCAAGGTGCTCCCCGCGCACGGTGGTCTCTTGGTCGGCGGCGAGGTCTTTCGTCGCTACGCGCTCCATCGCCGCATGCGCGAAGAGAAGGTCTACGCCGCGCTCGAGCAGGCACCGGGTCCGGTCGGCGGGTTGGTCCCGATCGCATACGACGACGCGCCAAAGGCCGTGTGGCCCTTGGCGCGTCTGAGCGTCGAAGCGCACCTGCTCCATCTGGAGAAGCAGGGACGCGCCGAGCGGACCGCGACCGGCTGGATCGCGGTGGGTTGATCAGCGGTCGATGGCGCTCTCGCCGTCGATGCGACGGCTGAGGTCCGCGAGGGTCTTCGCGGTCGCCTGGAGCGAGTCGGCGGCGGCCTTGAGCGTGCGATCCGCGACGGTGAGACCGTGCGTCGCCCAGAGGCGGCCGACGTGGAAGACGGTGCCCACCAGCTCGGCGGCGGCGCTCTCGGCTTCCTCGAGAAGCTCGTCGGTGTTCTTGGGTTCGTTGGACGGGGTGATGTTCATGGGTCTGCCTTTCGTTCGGGGTCGGAGGGTGAGGGGCTCCCTTCGGGCGCCTTGCGGAGTCCGTGAGAGAAGCGATCGCTGGGTGGGGCTCAGCTCTTGTCGAGCAGAGCGCGACAGGCGGGGGAGACCACCAGCGGTGGGCGCCCGTCGGCGAAGTGCACGAGGAGGGCGGGCTCGCCTTCCTTCAGGGCCTGGCCGGTGACGCCGCACTCGGAGTCGGAGACCAGGGTCAGCTCGGTCACACCGAGGGCGCCTTCGAGAGGCGCGGAGGGAGCCGGGGCCGCGGGAGCGGCGCGCCGAGGCGAAGGCCCGAGCCGGTCCGTCAGGCTTCGCAGCTCCGATTGCGCTCGCTTCTCGGCGGCGCTCATCACGTCGATGGCGTCCTCGAGCAGGGTGCGCACGACGTTCGAGACCGGGACCCGCCACGAGGTGGCCAACGCCTTCAGCTCCTCCTCGAGGACCTGCGGCACGCGGGTGTGCAGCACCTTGTCCTTCTTCGGTCGGCGCTTGCGGCCCTTCGACGGGGCCTCGTCCTCGCCTTCGTCGTCGTCTTCGAGCTCGGGATCGCGGGACTCGTCGTCCGTCATGCGAGCATTTGTATCACATCGTGTTAGGACGGCAAGGGTTCCGTGTGACACTTTGTGTGACACGTGGTCCGCCCTGGCGTCCCGGGGTTCCGTGCCCCATCATCGCGGCGATGCGCGACTTGATGGGCGAGCTCTTCGATCGGGTGGAGGAGGATCTGGACGGGGTGACCCTCACCCCCGATGGGCTCCGGGCGATCGTCGATGGACGCTTCGGTGAGGTGACCGTCGCCGTCGATCACGACCCTGACGCCGAGATGCTCCGGGTCAGCGCGGCCGTCCCACCGCCCGCCGGGACGGGCCGTTCGTTCTTGCTCTGGTGCCTCGCGATGAACGCCCGCTACTGGGACGTGAAGGTCGGTCTCGACGACCGCGGGCTCCTGCTGATCCACTCCGACTTCGACGTCGAAGAGGACCTCGGCATGGACGCCGTCGCTGCGGCCGTCATCGAGCGCTCGGACACCGTCATCGACCTCATCGACGACGACCTGGTCGACTGGCTCCTCGAGCACGGGCTCGGCACCCCCAACCAGCGAAAGCGCTGGGAAGCCCGCACCGACGACGACGATTGATTCTTGGGGGGATTTTGCAGAAATCCCCCGACTCGTCGGGAGTGAATCCCTCCTCGTCTCCCCGAAAACCTGAAGGTCTCGCGCTTCGCGCTCGGTGCGTCCTCGGGCTTCGCCCTGCGTCCTCCGCCCGCGCTTCGGGCCGTACGAGCTTCGCGCTGCACGCGCTTTCGGTGCCTTCGTTCTCCGTCTGACAATCAGCTCGGGGCGACCCACTCGACGACGCGTTCGGTGAGCTCGTCGAGGAGGGTGTCGGGGCAGACGTCCCGGGGTGGGTCCAGCACCAGCCGGGTCAGGGTGGCGTCCACCAGGGTCACCACGAGGAACGAGACCTCGTTCTCCCGGTCCTGGCGCACCTGGTCGCCGGCCATCCGGTAGGCCGCCCGGGCGAGCGCGAGGTGGCGTGCCCAGGCCTGTCGACGATGGGGCTCGCGCAGCTCGAGCGGCACGTCCGAGTCGATGGCGCGCAGCAGCGCCTCGCGGGACCGCATCGCGCTCAGCAGCGCGTCGAGCCAGCGGCGAATCCCCTCGTCGATCGGCGCACCCTCGAGGGCAGGCAGCGGTCGCGCCGCGTCCTCGCTGAAGCCCTGGGCCGCGCGACGGACGACCTCGTAGACCACCGCCTCCTTGTCCGCGAAGTACTCGTAGAGGGAGCCGATCGACACGCCGGCGGTCTCGGCCACGTGGTTGGTGGTCACCCCCGCGTAGCCACGCTCGACCAAAAGCCGAGCACCCGCCTCGACGATCGCGTCGAAGGTGGCTCGCGAGCGAGCCTGCTTGGGGACCTTCTTGGGTTCGTAATCACTGCGCATTTCGTACTCTCGGGGTCGCTGCCCGGGTCCGGTTCTCCCGAATCCGAGTAAAACCGAGCGATTGCTCAGGTTAGCATGGGCCCATGAGCGACACGAGCCTCGTCCCCACTCGTTGGCAGGGTCACCGGCTGGTTCGGGAGGACCGGCCCTATCGCCGGCTGAGCCGCTTCCTGAAGATCGACATCCAGCCAGACGACGCCGACGTGGTCGGCCTACGGGAGGGACTCACCCGCGGCGACCCGGTCGCCGACGCCTTCGTGGAGTGGGCGGCCACGGACCCCCGCAGAGCGCGCGAGCTCTTCGACCGCGTGGTCGAGCGTGGGCTGGTGGCCGCACCCGACGCCCCCGAGGCGCTGGTGCGCTGGTTCGCGCCGCTCGAGAGCGAGCCGGAGTGGTTGGACCACGACGCGATCCGGCTGGCTCGTCGGGTCATGCATCGCGGTGGGGCCGCCGCCGGCACCATCCTGACCGCCATGGCGCTCATGGGCGGCTACCGGAGCAGCGCCGCCGTGAAGCCGCTCGCGATGACCGGGGCGCTCGACAAGATGGTCGTACGCCGAATCGCCGAGACCTCCCGCTTCGTGCTCGACGTGATCGAGTCCGACGGGCTCGGGCGCTTCTCGCCGGGCTTCGAGAGCGCCTGCCGCGTGCGGCTGATGCACGCGATGGTGCGGCGGAGCCTGAAGCGGCGCGACGACTGGGACTTCGAGGCGTGGGGCATGCCCATCAACCAGACGGACATGGCCGCGACCCAGCTCGAGTTCTCCGCGATCTACCTCTCGGGGCTCATGGTGCTCGGCTTCCGCTTCACACCCGAGGAGCGCGACGCGGTCATGCACCTCTGGCGCTACGTCGGTGTGATCATGGGCGCCGACGACGCGCTGCTCGCGCACGACTATCGCGCCGGCGTGCGGCAGATGCTGATCCACGGCCTGACGAACCCGCACGCCGACGACGACAGCCGTGCGCTCGCCAAGGCGCTCCACGAGCTGCCCGAACGGCTCGCGGTGGGGCCCGCGCAGAAGCTGCTCGCGCGGATGTTGATGCGCTACCGCGTCTGCGTCTCGCGCATGACCCTCGGCGACGAGGCGGTCGACGACATCGGGCTCCCGCCGGCGCCGGAGCATCGCTTGCTCTGGGGGCTGAGCGCGGTGCGCTTCGGCCTCGAGACCGTGCGCACCCATCTGCCGGGGGCGACCCCGCTCGCCGAGTGGCGCGGACTACGGCTCCAGCGGCGAGTGATCACCGAGCTCGGCGGCGGCCAGGACGTCCACTACGTGCCCTACGCCGATCGAAAGGCGAAGGCGCGCATGCCGCTCAGAGCTGGACGAGCGACGCACCCCAGTTGAGGCCCGAGCCGAGGGCGAGGAAGCAGCAGAGATCGCCCTCCTTCACCTTCCCGTCGCGCCGGAGCTCGTCGAGCAGGATGCCGATGGTCGCCGCCGAGGTGTTGCCGTACTTCGCGATGTTCGACGGCACCTTCTCCGGCGGGAGCTTGAGCGCCTTGGCCACCGCGCCGTTGATCCGGTCGTTCGCCTGGTGGGCGATGAACCAGTCCACGTCGTCGAGGGTCACCCCGCAGTCCTCGCAGATGGTCCGCACCGATCGGCTGAGCTCGGTGACGGCGACCTTGAAGAGATCGCGGCCCTGCATCCGCGGGATGTGCTCTTCGCGCTCGTACATCTCGGGCGTGAAGTAGGGCCGGCTGCGAAAGCCGCCGGAGGCGATGTAGATGCGGTCGTAGAGTCGGCCATCGGTGTGCAGGTCCGCGCCGAGGAAGCCTTTGCCCTCGCCGGCGTCCCGCAGGACCATCGCCGCCGCGCCGTCGCCGAAGAGCACGGCGAGCCCGCGGTGGCGGGTGCCCCGGTCGAAGGCCTCTTCGCTGACCTCGCGGTCGGACTCGCCGCTCAGGACGTCCCAGTCCTCCCAGGGCATGAACCCGGCGTGGGCATCGGCGCCGACCAGGAGCACCGTCTTGGCCGCCCCGCTGACGACGAGGCCGTTGGCCACCTGGAGCCCGTAGGGCATCGCCGCGCACTGCTGCCGGATGTCGAGCGCCGGCACCCGAGGGATCCCGAGCTTCGCGCCGAGCAGGCCGCCGGACCCCGGGAAGATGAACTCCGGCGTCATCGTCGCGAAGACGATGAAGTCGATGTCCTCCGGCTCGATGCCGGCGTCGGCGATCGCCTTCTGGCAGGCCTTGAGCGCGAGGTCGCTGACCCCTTCGCCCTCTTCCACGAAGTGACGCTGGCGAATGCCCGTGCGCGGGTAGATCCACTCGTCGCTCGTCTCCATCACCTTCGAGAGCTGATCGTTGGTGACGGGGACTCCAGGCACGTAGCGGCCGGTACCGATGATGGTGATTCCCATGAGGGGAGAGCCCCTATCAGAAGCGGCCCCGGGAGTCACTGGAGCTGCTCACGGGCGGAATGGGGTGGGGGCCCGGGGGGTTGGAGGATCGTGCAGCGTTGTCACCGGTCGACGGTGGTCTTAGTGTGGCCGGGCGGCCTCAGTGGCCCATTGGAGGTCCTTTGAGCGAGTTCAGCTTCAATGAGTACATATCGAAGCGTGAGAGCGGCGCCCTCGGTGGCATCGAGGAAGACGACCGCTACGCCTTCGGGCCCGACCTCAAGATGCTGCGGGGGTTCAAGAACTTCCGCCCCCTCGAGCTGGTGGTCGCCTCGCTGGTACGAGGGCAGAAGCACCTGATCCAGCACAAGTACATCGGGCGCTCATTGAAGGTCGGCCCCAAGCAGCTCCCGAGGATCCACGCGATCGCCAAGGAGTGCGCCGAGACGCTGGGCATCACGATGCCGGCGCTCTACCTGACCAACAGCCCGGTCATGAACGCCTTCACCTTCGGGACCCAGGACGACTCCTTCATCGTCGTCCACTCCCAGCTGGTGGATCACTTCTCCGACGACGAGCTCCGCTTCGTCATCGGTCACGAGATGGGCCACATCCAGAACAAGCACGTGGTCTACCTGACGACCATGATGCTGCTCAGTCAGCTCCCGGCGATCCTGCGGCCGCTCCAGCCGGTGGTCACCGCCGCGCTGCGGACCTGGTCGCGGCGCGCGGAGCTGACCTGCGACCGTGCGGGCATGCTCTGCTGCCGGGACCTCGAGGTCGCCGAACGGACGTTCGTGAAGATGGCTTCCGGGTCGACCAAGCACTACGAGGACATCGACGTCGAGGCCTACATGGACCAGCTCGAGGAGAGCCAGAAGGGAGTCGGTCGCTTCACCGAGGTCTTCGACTCGCACCCGCTGCTGCCCAAGCGCGTCGCCGCGCTGCGGGTCTTCGCGGAGAGCGCCTACTACCGGAAGGCCATGGGCCTCGGAGACGATGGGCTGGACATGAAGACGGTCGACGAACGGACCACCGAGATCGTAAAGATCGCCGGCGCCCGCCGCTGAGGCGCACGAAGGGAAGACGATGAGCGAGAACGCCTACGGAGATCTCAAGAAGGAGGCGCTGCGCAGCCTTCGGGACGTGGCCGCCCTGGCCGACGAAGCCGGCGCCAAGTCGCTGGCGCGCAAGCTCCGCGACGACCGCATCCCTCGGTTGCGTGACGAGCGCTTCCACCTGGTCGTCCTCGGCGAGTTCAACCACGGCAAGACGACCTTCGTGAACGCGCTCCTCGGCGCGCCGTTGCTCCCGATGGGCGTGACCCCGACGACCGCGGTCATCCACCACGTGGCGCACGGCACCGACAAGAAGGCCAAGGCCGTCGGCGACGGCACCGAGAAGGAGCTCGCCATCGCGGACCTCGAGCAGTACGAGGTCGGCGGCTCGGCGGTCGCCGACGCGGTCAAGCACCTCGACGTGCTCTACCCGGCGCCCTTCCTCGAAGAGGGCGTGGTGCTGGTCGACACGCCGGGCGTGAACGACATCAACGAGGCGCGCGCGGAGATCACCTACGGCTACATCCCGCGCAGCGACGCCATTCTCTTCCTGCTCGACGCGGGGCAGATCCTGAAGGAATCGGAGCGCTCCTTCGTCGCGAGCAAGCTCCTCGCCCAGTCGCGCGACAAGGTCATCTTCGTCGTGAACAAGATGGACATTCTCGACGACGAGGAGCGCGAGGAGGCGCTGGCCTACGCGCGGCTCAACCTCGGCAAGCTGATGGACGATCCGATCGTCTTCGGCGTGAGCGCCGAGCAGGCCCTCGAAGGCGACCGGTCGACCAGCGGGATGGACGCGCTGACGGACCACCTGAAGACCTTCCTGCGCGACGAGCGCGGGCGGGTGCTCCTCGACAACGCGCTCGGCGACGGCATTCGCACGGCCGCGACGTTGAAGACGGGCATCGAGGTCCAGAAGCGCGCGCTCGCGATGGACCAGGCCGAGCTCGACCGCCGGCTCAAGACCCTCGAGGAGGATCTCGAGCAGAGCGCCGAGCGGATGGCCGAGCGCAAGGCGCGGATCAAGGAGTCGGTGAGCGCGGTGAAGGCCGTCGTCCGTGCCGACGTCGAGGGCTTCGCGCGCCGCTTCGCCGACCAGCTCCCGGGCGAGATCGATCAGAGCGACGCCAAGGACCTCCGCAAGCACCTCGCGGGCTTCATCGAGGAGAAGTTCAAGGACCTCGCCGAGCAGCAGGCCGAGGCCATCGCGGTGCGGCTCGAGAAGGTGGCCGAAGAGGCCATCGCCTTCGTGACCGAGGACGCGAGCGCGCGCGCGGAACATCTGCGGGCCGTGCTCGGCGACGACGCGACCGAGCTCGACCTCGACGTGAACACCTTCGCCTACGACGTGGGCGTGTTCGCGGTCGGCGCCTTCGGCGTGACCCTGATGGTGCTCTCCAACGTGCTCGTCGGTGGCGCGCTGGCGCTCGCGGCGCCGGTGCTCGCGCTGGTCTTCCGCGGCCGGGCCGACAAGCAGGTGAAGGAGCGCGCCAAGGAAGAGGCACCGAAGCTGGTGCTCGAGGCAGCGAACAAGATGTCGGACGCCTTCGACGAGCGCATCGACGAGTTCGGCGTGCGGCTCATCGAGTTCGTCACCCGCGCCAACGAGGAGATGACCCGCAGCATCGCGGAGCTCGTCCGGATGGCGCGTGAGGCGAAGGGGCAGGGCGCGCAGGCCCAGACCAAGCTCGAGGGCGACGTGGGCATGACCCTGGCGCGTCTCGTCGAGGTCGAAGGCCGGATGCAGACCATGCGGACCGGCCTCTGGAGCGACGAGCCGGCATCGAACGGCAACGGCGCCGATCCCGCCGACGCCTGAGCCCGGCTGAGCGCCTGGCTGCATTCTTCCAATCCCCCTGAGATCTAGGGCCGATCCGCGACCACACCGTTGTTGCGGGCCGGCGCTCGACCGACGAAGCTGTGGGCATGCGCACACCCTCGGCCCTCGTGATCGCCTCTCTCCTCGCCCTGGGCGCCTGTGATTGCGACGGAGAGCTGGGGGACGGGCTCGGTCGCGACGGCGGCGGCGAGGGCGGCGACGACATGGGGCCGAGCGGTGGCCGCGACTTCGGTCCGCCCCGCGACTTCGGTCCGCCGCGCGACTTCGGCCTGCCCGACACGTGCGACGACCTCGAGGCGACCATTCGCGACTTCCGCTCCGACCACCCGGACTTCGAGTCGTTCAGCGGGAGTGGGGCGACCACCGGCTGGTGGAGGCCATGCTCGGCGCGGACGACAAGCCCGTCCACGCGGCCGACGGCCCGACCAGTCAGACCACCGGGCCGGAGAACTTCGCCCAGTGGTACAACGACGTCGACGGCGTGAATCAGGCCTTCACCATCGGCCTGCCCCTGATGGAGACCTCCCCCGGCGTGTTCGTCTTCGACGACTCGAGCTTCTTCCCGCTCGACGGGATGGGCTTCCCCGAGACGAGCGACGGCCACAACTTCCACTTCACGACGGAGATCCACGCGACTTTCGAGTACCGCGGCGGCGAGACCTTCACCTTCCGCGGCGATGACGACGTCTGGGTCTTCGTGAACGGTCAGCTGGCCCTCGACCTCGGCGGGCTGCACCCGGCGGTGGAAGGCACCATCGACTTCGACGCGCAGGCGGCGATGCTCGGGATCGAGACGGGCAACCGCTACGACTTCGATGTGTTCCACGCCGAGCGCCACACGAACGAGAGCAACTTCCGGATCGAGACCTCGATCGAGTGCTTCATCCTTCGCTGAGCGTCTCTTCGGGGAGCGGCATCAAGCCGTTCTCCTCGAGGAGCGAGCGCAGCTGAGCGAGCAGGCCGGCGCCCATCGGTGTCGCGGCGAGCTGGAGCAGGGGGACCGCCATGGTCAGCGCGCGGGAGACCAACGACTTGGTGCGCTTCTGGCCGCGGGAGTCGTCGTGGACGAGCCGCAGCATCATGCCGAGGTGAGCGGTCCACAGGAGGAGAGCCATCGTGCGGCGGGCCTCGGGTGTGGTGGCGAGCGGCTCGAGCGCCGCGTCGAAGAGCGCCACGCTCCGCTGGAGGAAATCACGTCCTTCGACGCTGAACGCGGAGAGCTCGTTGCCGGGCTGCACCAGAGTGGCGCCGATGGCCCCGAGGAGCTGCCGGTCGCGCCGCACGAGCTCGAGCTTGGTCTCGAAGACCAGCGTCAGGCGCTCCAGCAGCCCGTCCGTCCTCGGGAGCTTCTTCCGGACGCGCTCCTCGTGCGCGTCCTGCACCTCTTCGTAGTACGCGAAGACGATCGCGACCTTCGACGGGAAGTAGTGGTACGCGCTGCCGAGCGAGATGCCGGCGCTCTTGGCGATGTCGCGCATCGTCGTCGCGTCGAAGCCCTTCTCGCGGAAGAGCGCCAGCGCGGTGTCGTAGATGAGCGCCCGCTTTCGTTCGCCGTCGGCTCGCAAGGTCCCTCGCATACCACGGGTCAGCGGTAGGCCGCTCTCGGCGGTCGCCCGCAGGCACCCTCACAGCGCTTGCCGGCGACCAGGAGCGAGAGCCACCCGCGACTCGCGCTGAGGCAGTCGAAGGCGAAGGCCGCGACGCCCCGGAGCCACGGATGGGTGAGCGCGAAGGCCCAACCTCGGAACGACTTCAGCGCCCAGAGACAGACCACGAAGGCCGCCGCGCCCATCCAGAAGCGGCCGCGCTCGTCGGCGACCACCAGGTGCGCGCCGAGGCCGGTGAGCGGCCCGCAGCGGGCCGCCGCCTCCGCCGAGTCCGCGGGGACCAGGCGGAGGGGCACGTGCGCTGGCTCGGCGGCGAGCCAGTCACGACAGCGCACGCAGAACGGGCAGTGCGCGTCGTAGAAGACCGTCAGCTCGGTCACGCGGCCTGTCCCTGCAGGTAGCCGTGCTCGCGAACGGGCGGGGGCATGTCCGCCAGCCGCGCCTTCCGCCGCATGCGGTGGAAGAAGAAGAGGTTCACGAAGTGCATCGCGGCGAGGCTCAGCAGCAGGGTGCCGAGCTTGGATGCGAGGGCCTCGATCGCGGTGACCGCGTCGTGCGCGTGGCCGCCCCGCAGCATGAAGAGCGCGTAGCCGAAGTTCACCAGGTAGAAGCCGACCACCAGGAGCTGGTTCACGGCCTTGGCGAGCTCGGGCCGGTCGGCGAAGACGTCGGCGAGCAGTACCTCGCCGTGCCGGAAGAGCACTCGGGCGAGGACGATGGTGAGCACGAGGCTCGCGATGGCGTAGACGCCGTAGACGATGGGAAGAAGGGACGGGGTATCCATGACGGGTTCCTGACTTTGAACGAGTTCAATTTCGAACGTGTTCAAAGTCTTGGGTCGCGAGCGGCCAGGCGCAACCCAAAAAGCGCACGAGACGACGGAAACGACGAACCCCGTCCCCGAATGGCGTCGGGGGACGGGGTTCGGCATGGCCGGTCGGTCGCTTGCGTCCCTATCTTGCCAGCGCGTCCCGCAGGTCGTCGGCAAACAGCTTGAGCGTCCGGCACCGCTTGATGGCAATGTCGAGGTCAGTGGCCAGTGCCAGATCGCGCCGGACCTGTGCCTTCGCGGCCCCATCCGGCCTGTCGTGTGCTCGACCGATCTGGTTGCCGAGCCAGAGCTTGGCTGCACCGGGCTTCAGCGTCTCCGGCTTGGGCGGTTGCTCCGTGACAGAGAGTACCGTTCCGAGAGCACCGATGTCTGCCATGAGCCAGGCCTCCAGTTCCGGCTTCGGAACGGCCACCACGGTCGGGCAGGACGACTCTCGCTTGACACGTCCCTTCAGCAATCGCCGCCTGTCCTTGTCGCCATCTTGATCGACACAGACCACCGCGAGGTCCGGTCTCGCTAGCGACGGGGGCCAAACGAGCAGCTTCTTCAGGAGCGGTCCAATGAGATCGCTCCCGCGTGGCTGCCTCGAGCGGGGCAGGTGCAGGCCAGTGTGAAGTGACACCTGCGGCATGCCGCATCGCTCCGTGAGAAGACGGCTGACCAGAACGTGAACAGCGCCAAACTCCCCGGGGCGCAGGAGCCGATCTGGTTCGGTCCCCACACTGTAGTCGTCTGCCGGGCCCTCCGCGTAGATGACGACCTTCAGGGAACTTACTCCTCGGCGGCTTCCGTGTCTGGAGTGGGTCCGACTGGCACGCCCCCCAGTGCGCCGGTGAGCCACGCGTCGCCCAGCCGGTCGTCGTGCACTCGGAAGAACTCCCTCCAGTCGTCGCTGCCGACGACCTCTGTCAGCTCGGTGTAGCCGGATGTGGGGTTGCGCCGAATGAACCGAACCTCGTCGAGTTCGACGCAGTCCAGGAGGCTGGGGTTGTGGGTGCTGATGACGACCTTGGTACGTTCCCCGTTGCCGGCAAAGTCCCTCAAACGATTGATCAGCTGCTCGTAGAGGTACGGATGCAGTCCCCTGTCGGGATCCTCGATGGCCAGCAGCGAAGGAACCGGCTCTTGATACCGGAGCGCTAGGAGGCAGAGCGCCAAGAACGACCCGTCCGACACTTCCTTGGGCCCATACCAGATGCCTTGCTTCCAACGATCTTGGAAACGGACCTCGTGATGGCCACCATGAGTGGGACGCACGTCGACGTCTGAAAATAGGGGGACAACTGCGGTGAACTCGCGCGCGAGTGACTCGAGTTGGCGTCGGCCGAGAGACGAGAGGAGGTTAGCGAAGTTGTCGCCATTGCTGCTCAGCAGGTTCGCCTCGCCGACCCTGTTCTCCTTCCGCAGTTGGTCCAGTCGGAGGTCCAGCAGCTGCCCGTGGAACTTCTCGGGCATCTTGGCTAGTTCATGCCCTGCGGCCGTGACGATCCTTCGGGTGCTCCCCGCGGAGTGGCCGAACGTCGGGTCTTGTGGAAGCGAGCCACCTTTCGCCAATGCACGCAGCAGGCTGCTCTTGCCTGCCCCATTCGCGCCGACGACCACTGTCAGCGGCGTGAGACGAATCTTGAGGTCCCACAGGCTCCGGTAGTTCCGGATGTGAACTTCCGAGATCACGAAGCCACTGTAGCCGAACGGCGGCGCGTGCGCGAAATCAGAGGCGCTCGCCGGCCCAGAGGGACTCGGCGTCGCCGCGCTCACGGACCAGGCGGGTCTCGCCGGCTTCGACGAGGACCTCGGCGGCGCGGGGACGGGCGTTGTAGGTGCTCGCCATCTCGCGGCCGTAGGCGCCAGCGCCGAGGATGGCGACGAGGTCGCCTTCGCTGACGCTCGGGAACGCGCGGCCGCGGGCGAAGAAGTCGCCGGACTCGCAGACCGGGCCGACCAGGTCGGTGTCGTGGGTCTCGGCGTCGGTCGCCACGACCGGAACGATCGCGTGGTAGGCCTGGTAGAGCGCCGGGCGGATGAGCTCGGTCATCGCGCCGTCGAGGATGACGAAGCGCTTGCCGCCCTGGTCCTTCACGGTGAGCACGCGCGTGAGCAGCGCACCGGCGTCGCCGACGAGCGAGCGGCCCGGCTCGGTGATCAGATCGAAGTCGTTCGCGCCGGCCTCGTCGAGGCCCTCGCCGATGGCGTCGCCGAAGGCGGCGTCGCTCGGGTAGGGCGCCTTCTCGTTGCCGTAGGTCAGCGGCCAGCCGCCGCCCACGTCGAGGGAGCGGATGGGCGCGCCGAGCTCGCGGCACTCGAGGGCGAAGCGCGCGAGGAGGGTGACCGCTTCTCGGAGCGGCTCGACGGTGCCGAGCTGCGAGCCGATGTGGCAGCTGACGCCGTCGAGGTGGAAGCGCTCGTCCTTCACGATGGCGGGGACGAGCTCGCGCGCCACGTCGATCTCCAGACCGAACTTCGTCGAGTGCAGCCCGGTGGCGATGTAGGGGTGGGTCTCGGCGTCGACGTTCGGGTTCACCCGAAGGGCGATGGTCGCCTTCCTACCGAGGTCGGCCGCGACCTCGCCGAGGAGCTTCAGCTCGCTCTCGCTCTCGACGTGGACCGCTCGGATCTCCGACTCGAGCGCGAGCTTCAGCTCGGGCCGCGACTTACCGACGCCGCTGTAGACGATCTTGCTCGCCGGCACTCCGGCCTTCAGGGCGCGCAGGAGCTCGCCGCCGCTGACGATGTCGGCGCCGCAGCCGAGGCTCGCGAGGCGCTTCAACAGCGCGAGGTTCCCGTTGGCCTTGATGGCGTAGGCGATGAGCGTCTCGGTGCCGCCACGCTCGGCGCGCTTCATCGCCGCTTCGATCGAGCGATAGGCCGCGTCGACCCGCTCGGCGGCGTAGACCCAGGTGGGCGTTCCGTGGGCGTCGGCGACGGTGCGCAGATCGACTCCGCTCGCGGTGAGGGTGCCGGCCTCGTAGGCGAAGGCTTTGCTGGGCAGGGTCACGGTTCGCTCCGGGTGTCGTTGGCTAGCGCCGTCAGATCGATGCCTCGCCCGCCGACGCGCTCGCGCAGCTCGGCGATGGCGGCTCCGACGCGACCCTTGGCGGGACCGCCAGGCAGGTCGCGGCGCTCGACGGCCGTCTCCATGTCGAGCGCGTCGAACGCGCTTTCGTCGAAGGCGTCGTGCTCGGCCTTCAGCTCGTCGAGCGTGAGCTCGCCGAGCGTGCGCTGCGAGGCGTGGGCCTTGGCGACCAGGTGGCCGACCACGTGGTGCGCGTCGCGGAAGGGCACGCCTCGCGCCGCCAGCCAATCGGCGAGCTCGGTCGCGTCCAGGAAGCCCTCGCGCAACGCGGCCTTCATCTTCTCGGGCTGGAACGCGGCCGCGGCGATGGCGCCGCTGAGCACATCGAGGGTGTCGTCCACGGTGTCGAAGGCGTCGAAGACCGGCGCCTTGTCCTCCTGCAGGTCGCGGTTGTACGCGAGCGGCAGACCCTTGAGGGTGACCAGCAGGTTCACCAGGTCGCCGATGACCCGGCCGGTCTTGCCGCGCGCGAGCTCGGCCATGTCCGGGTTCTTCTTCTGCGGCATGATCGACGAGCCGGTGGTGAAGGCGTCGCTCATCACCACGAAGCCGAACTCCTGCGTCGACCAGAGCACCAGCTCTTCGGCGATGCGGCTCAGGTGCACCGCCGCGCACGCGAGCGCGCCGACGGCCTCCACCAGGAAGTCACGGTCGCCGACCGCGTCGAGGCTGTTGCGCATCGGTCGGTCGAAGCCGAGGGCCTTCGCCGTCATCTCGCGGTCGAGGGGGAAGGTGGTCGAGGCGAGCGCCGCGCAGCCGAGCGGCGACTCGTTCATGCGCTTGGCGGCGTCGAGCAGTCGACCACGGTCTCGTTCCAGCATCTCCGCCCAGGCGAGCAGGTGGTGCGCGAGCCGCACCGGCTGCGCGCGCTGCAGGTGGGTGTAGCCGGGGAGGAGCACGTCGACGGTGCCCTCGGCGCGGAGCGCCAGGATGCCCATGAGCCGGTCGATGCGCGCCGCGGTGCGCTTGCAGGCCTCGCGGGTCCAGAGCCGCATGTCGGTCGCGACCTGGTCGTTGCGGCTCCGGCCGGTGTGGAGCTTGCCGCCGACGTCGCCGACGTCCTCGGTGAGCGCGCTCTCGACGTTCATGTGGACGTCCTCGCGCTCGTCGCTCCAGGCCATCTTGCCGGCGCGAATGGTCTCGCGGACCTTCTCCAGGCCAGCGCGAATGGTCGCCGCCTCGTCACCGGTGACCACGCCGACCTTCGCGAGCATGGTCACGTGGGCGATCGAGCCCTCGATGTCCTGCTCCGCGAGCCGCTTGTCCACGTCGACGCTGGCGCTGTAGCGAAGCGCCACCGCGTCCATCGGTTCTTCGAAACGCCCTCCCCAGGTCGACGAGGTCGACGCGGGGGCTTCGGGGTTGTCCTCGGCCATCGCCGCGGTGCTAGCACGCCAGCGCTCGGAGGGGCAGGCGCGCCACGGTTCGTGCTCGTCCTCGTGCACGCAGTGACCCTCGCGTGCGGCGATCCGCCCGCGGCGTCAGCGCAGTGGGATTCGAAGCGCCACGCGGTGGAGCAAGCGCGCCCCGCCGAGGAGCGCGCGCCCGTCGATGAGCAGCGCGCCGATGGCCGCCGCCGCGGGCGCCACCCAGCCGAGCGCCGCGCCGGCCATGAGCAGCCCACCCGCGCTCGCGGCGAGGAGCACGCCGCTCCACGCTTCGCCGCGTGCGGCCCGAGCGATCCACAGAGCCGCCGCCGCGTCGCGGACGTCATCGGTGGCCAGCGCGATGCCCCGCTCACCCTGCGCCCCGCCGGCAGCGTCGAGGAAGATCGGCACGTCGGCTGCCGCGAGCACCCGGCCGTCGCGCCGATCGAAGCCGACCGCCGCGACGTTGCCGCCCGAGCCACCGAGCGCCTCGACCGCTTCGCCCTGCTCTTCGGGCACGAGCTCGGCCTTCACGTTCTGAACGTCGAGGGTGCTCGCGAGCGCCTCGACGGTCGCGCGGTGGTCGCCGGAGATGAGCACCACCTCGATGTCCTGGTCGAACATGCGCTGGACGGCCGCGCGGGCACCGGGGCGCACCTCGTCGCGCAGCGCGAGCACCGCGCGCACCCGACCCCCGAGGCCGACGAAGACGGCCGTCTCGCCGCGCTCCTCGGCGCGTGCCGCGGCGGTGTCTGCCACGGCCACGCTGATGCCTTCGTCGAGCAGGAGCTGTCGGTTGCCGACGACGAGCGCCTCGCGTCCGGGCACGAACGCGGTCAGGCCGCGGCCGGGTTGGTGCACCACGCGGCGGACCATCTGCGGGGCGATGCCGTGAGCGCGGACGTAGCGCTCGATGCCGTGCGCGAGCGGGACGTCCACCGACGCACACGCGCCCGAGACCATGCCGAGCAGGTCGTCGACGTGCACGTCGCCGAGGGGCGTCACCTCGACCACCTCGGGCTCGGCCACGGTGACCGTGCCGGTGGTGCAGAGGGCGGCGGTGTTCACGCGGCCGGCCGCGTCGAGCGTGCGGGCATCGCTGAAGACGATGCCGCGGCTCGCGGCGCTGGCCGCGGCGGCGACGAAGGGTGCCTCCGCCGCGCGGCGAGCGGCGAGGAGCGGCGCGGCGAGGAGCACGGCGCCGGCCGCGGCCAGCGCCCCAGCGAGGCCGGGCGCGTCGGTGAGGAGAACACCGGCGCCGGCGCCGACGACGGCCACGAGGCCACCGATGGTGCGGATCCGATCGGCCAGCCGGGGCATGCCCGCGGCGCGGCGACCGGTGACGAGCCCGAAGCGCGGGATGCGCAGGAGCGCGCGCTCGCCACCGACCCGGCTCGCGCGGACGCGTAGCGCCCCGCTGGTGATCCTCGCGCCAGCGAGCAGGGGGTCTCCGGGGCCGCGCGAGTGCGGCGTCTGGGCGCCCGGATGGAGGAGCGCCTGCGCTTCACCGGCCTGGACGACACCGTCCACCCCGAGCGTCTCGCCCTCGACCACCAGGACCACCTCGCCGGCGCGCACCTCGGTGGCGTGGACCTCGTCGTAGCGGGTGCCTTCGCCCGCGTCGCGGGCGGGGACGCGGGCCCGGGTCGGGAGCTGGGCGAGGAGCGCGCGAACGGCGTCGGCGACTGGCGCGCGACCGCGCGCGTCGAGGTGGGCGCGCACCGCCATGGCGGCCGCGGCGACGCCAGCGCCGGCGAGGCCGAACCAGCGGGTGGGATCGTCGGCGAGCGCGACCCAGCCGCCGGCCGCCGCGAGCACGGCGCCGAGCGGGCCGGCCGCCCAGGCCAGATACCCGATGTCCTTGCGGGCGCTCGCGTGGTGCCGGAGCGTGAGCGCCGCCGACGCGGTGACCAGCAGGGCGGCGAGGCCGCCGGTCAGCGGTGAGCGTGCGACCGCCGCGACGACCACGGCCCCGACGGCCGCGACCAGGCTCGGCCACGGAACCGGCTCCTCGCCGACGTCGAGCAGCGCCGGACGCCGGCTCGTGGACGCGCTCGCATCCCCGGGGGCGGGCAGGATGATCGAGGGCCGCGTCGCGTCGCGCACTCGCTGGGGAACCGTGACCGGCGCGGGCCGTGAGCGCTGCTGGAGCTGGTGGGTGCGGACCGAGGAGAGGAACTCCCCGCGGCAGTCGTCGCTGCAGAGGTAGCGCGGCCCGTCGGGGACCACGACGACCCGCGGCGCGCGCAGCGGATCGACCAGCTGCCCACACGCGGGGCAGGGACGGCTCGGTAGCTGTGGGCGCGCGGGGTGCACCGGGGGCAAGTAGGCCGGGGCCGTGGCCCCGTCAAACTCACTCGGTCACGTAGACCGCGGTGCCCGGATGGGTCCGGGTCGCGAACACGCCGTGCCACGAGGCCGGGAGCTCGGGTCCGGCCCAGCGGAAGAGCCAGCGGGCGTCGGTCGGGGCGAGGTTCACGCATCCGTGGCTGCGCGGCCGGCCGAAGCCGTCGTGCCAGAACGCTGCGTGCAGGGCGTAGTTGCCCTCGAAGTACATGGTCCAGGGCACGTCCTCGATGAGGTAGGCCTCGTCGGGGTTCGTGAGGTCGTCCATCGTGGTCGACACGTGCTTCGACTGGATCCGGAAGACACCGGTCGGCGTCTCGAAGCCCTGGCGGCCGGTGCTGACGGTCGTCGCGAAGACCGGCGTGTCGCCCTCGTAGGCGACGAGGACCTGCTGCGAGAGCCGGACGTGCACCCAGCGCTCGTCCTCGCCGATCTCCGCCGGCCGCTCGACCGGCTCGGCCCACCGCAGGGACGTGCCGCGCACGAGGTCGCCCCCTCGGGTGACGGCGTAGCGCTGACCGAGGCGCTCGAGGGTGTCGAGCACGCGCAGCGGGGTGTGCTTGTCGAGGCGGCCGACCTCACGAAAGCGGTTGGACGTGCCGACCCGGCGGAGCTGACTGGTGTTGCCCCGGTACACGAAGGCGACCGGCAGCTGCCACTGGCCGCCGAGGGTGACGCCCCGGTGATCGGGCGGCTCGTTGGGGGCCACCGCGTCGGCGCGAACGTAGGCGCCGCGAACGGTTCGGTAGAAGTGGCGGGGCCCGTCGCGCTCTTCGCGGTCGAGGCTGACGTAGAAGCCACGACGCATGCGCAGCCGGACGAAGTCCGGGATCTCGAGCGGGTCGACGCTCGGCGGTTCGACTGGAGCGAGGCTCGTGTTCACGGCCGGTGCTTCCTCTTCGACCGTGTCGTCGTCGGCGCTGCCGGGAGGCGGCGGGGCCTCGATGGTGGTCTCGTCGACCGCGGCCTGCTCGACGGTCTCCGGCTCTTCGGCCGCCTCGGGCTCGGGCGCGGGAACGGCGGCCGCCGCTTCGGCGCGGCGGCGGAGGCCCGCGAAGATCTCTCCGACCCGCGCCTCTTCGCCCTCGGTCGGGAGGTGCCAGTACTGCGCGATGTCGTCGCGTGGGACCCAGGCGTAGGCGTAGGGGAGGGCGTCATCGAGCGCGGGGGGCACCGGCGTCGGCTCGAAGGAGGGCGGGAGCTCACCGATCAGGAAGCCTTCGCCGCGACAGACGAAGCCGTCGCCGGGCACCTCGAACCAGCCGCGCGCGCAGCCCACACCCGGGACTCGCTCGCTGGCGCGGAAGCGCGCGCCGCGACGCATGTAGCCGATCACCGGCGCCGACTGGTTCGGCTCGGCGCGCACGCGGGCGAGGAAGTGGAAGGTGATGCCGTGGTTCGGGAAACGGGCGTCGAACGCCGCCCGGGGATCGACGGCCTCGGGCGCCGGCTCGTGGTGCACGGGCTCGGGGTCGGCCTCGGTCGGCGCCTCTGCGACGCCCTCTTCGGGCGGAGTCGAAGGCACCGCGGGGATGGCCGTGACCCGCCCGACCGGCTGCGCATCGACGTCTCCCGGCGCCGGATCCTCGCAGGCGGCGAAGAGCGGAACGGAGAGGACGGCGAGGCCGACGATGACACGACGCATACCTCGGCCGTGCCACGCCGAAGGCGTGTGCCCCAAGTTTTCTACAGGCCGCGAAGCGGCCTCCCGTGCCCGTGCCCATGCCCGTGCCCGTGCCCGAGTTCGGAGTGGCGGAAGACGCTGGGCTGCTGCCGCGCGCTTCGGGGAGGGACGATCTCGAGTTCTTTCGTTTTTGCTTGGATCAGGTGGGCTGTTCGCCGGCTGATGGAAAAACAAAAGAACTCAAGATCGTCCCTGGTTTTCGCGAGCTGGTGGGCCTTCGCTCACACGAAGCCCAGGCCCTTCTTGAACGCCTCGTGGAGGTCGTCGTCGCTCGCGTAGATCTCTTCCACGGCTTCCGAGTCCACGGTCGCCCGCACGAGCTTCTTCAGCAGGTGCTTCGGGCTGCGCGCGTCCTCCGCCACGCGGGTGAGCTCGTCGATGAGCATCTCGTGCTGGAGCACCTCGAGGTCGCCCGAGTCCACGAGCTTGGTGATCACCGAGTCGACGCCCGCGCGGAGTTTCTTCTCGAAGGTCGTGAGCGGCTCGGGCTCGGGTTCCGGCTCCGGCTCCCCGAGGAGGGCTCCGAGGCCCGCCAGCGGGTCGGCCGGCTCTGCCGCGTCGGCGAAGCCCTTGAGCCAGGTCTTCGCTTCCTTGCGGAGCGGCCCCTTCTCCGCGGCTGTGTCGGTGACCACCGCCGGCTCGCGGCCCGCGAAGGCGTCCTCGAGATCGCGCAGGTGCTCGATGTACGCCTGCTGGTCCTCGCTGAGCTCCGGCATCTCTTCCGGGAGCTGGAAGCTCCCAGCGAGCCGAAGCACCCGCAGCGCGTGCAGGCAGAGCTCGCGACCGCTCGCGTCGGCGTCGACCGGCAGCGGCTGCTCGGCCAGCTCGGGGCGCTGCGGCAGGTAGGCGCCGATGCCCGCCAGCGCCCACTGCGCGGCGAGCGAGCCGTGCATCATCGTCTCCAGCACGAAGGCCCCGGAGGTCGGGCCGCCTTCCCACTGGTCGTCGTCGAGCTCGCGCCAGTCGACCTCGGTGTCGCCGCCCGCCGCCTGCGTCCAGCCTTCGGCCAGCGCGGCGATGGAGGGGAGCGAGTGCCACGGCTGACCCGGGAGCGATTCCTCGTCGCGGATGTACACGCGGTGGCGACCGTCCGGGTCTTCCTGTCGGTCGACGTAGAAGCCGACGTGCTGCCACCAGCGGGTCTCGAAGGCGACCAGGTCACTGACGCGCGTCGCCACCTCGAGCTCCGCCGGCGCGGGGGCGAGGGCCAGGACCAGCGGCGGGTAGGGGTCGCCGTCGAAGGTGCGCTTGGTCAGGGGCTCGGCCGCCTCGGCGAGGGCCTCGAGCGCCTCGATCGGATCCTCGGCCAGGGCTCCGCTCACGCCGAGCGCGGTCTGCAGCGCCTCGAGGGCGGCGCGGGTCTCGTCATGCATCGCGGCCGTTGTACTCGCCGCGGCCTCGGACGCAACGGTTACCGCAGAAAGAGTCGGGGATCGTCGGGTCGGGCGTCGATGTGGAAGTGGTCCCGGTGGCCCTCGTTGTAGTTGGGCGTCAGGACGCTCGAGAAGAGTTCGGTCTCCCAGAGCGAGCACGCGATCGCCCGCAGCGAACGGGCGCGCCGGTCTCGCGGGCGCGGCCCGCCGCAGGTTTTCTGCATCGGCGTGGCCTCGTAGTGGTCCTCGACCGAGAGCCAGCCGTCGTCCGTCCAGAAGCGCATCAGATCGAGCGCGAGGCCCATTCGATGGAAGCTGGTTCGTGGGAAGTCGCGGTGCGCGCTGAGGATCTCGACCCCGTGGATGCCGTGCTCCTTCAGGACGCGGATGATCGCGGGGAGCCGCTTCGCCATCTCGCAGCTGATGACGAGCGGTTGCTCCTCGTGCGTCATGCGGAACCAAACGCCATCGACCGGGCCGAGGACCTCGACCGGGTTCGGCGTGAGCGGATGTGGCTCGGGGCGCGGCCGGGCTTCGACGCCGAGCTCGCGGAGCGACTCGAGGCAGGGCTCCGTCGGACCGATCGACCAGACGGCCGGCCGGTGGATCCGCCAGTCGGCGCCGCCGATCATGGCGCGGTAGTTCTCGAAGGTGGGCACCAGTCGCGCGATGCGGCGAGCGGCCTGCCCGGCCTGGTCCGTTCGGGGAGCGTCGAAGCGACGAGGCGGGCCGGGCACGGCCGGCGCGGGTGGGACGGGCAGCGAGGGCTCCTCTTCTTCCGCGTCCGCGGTCACGTCGTTCTGGTCGGGGCCTGCGCCCTCCGCGGTCTCCTCGCTCGCTCCCGGGAGCTGCCAGCGGTCGTCGAAGAAGCCCATCGCGCGCACCGGCTTCGGTCCGGTGGTTCGGCGCTGCGGGCCGCTGACGGTGTCGTCGTCGTAGACCATGTAGTCCGGCACGAACTCGGGCAGCTCGTTGCCCTTCTTCACCGCGCGCGGGGTCACGCCCGCCTGGACGATGAGGTAGCGCTCGGGCGCGAGCGGGTTCGGGTAGACGAAACGGACGCCGACGTCGTCGCCCGCGTAGCGCTCGCCGCCCACGACCACGGCGCCTTCCTCCACGCGAATGGGCAGCGCGCCCGCGACCCGCTCGAGGACCGCGTTGTCGCCCGGCGAGCCGTAGAGGACGACGTGCGCGTCCTTCATCATGGCGTCGGTGAGCTCGCTGTCGGCGATGACCTCCTGCGAGAGGTCCCACGACCAGAGCGGCCAACCGCGTGCGCCGCGCTGAGCGGCCTCGAGCAGATCCTCGGAGTGGTCGGCGTTCCGGGTGCCGTAGACGTGGATCATCCGGCCGAAGTAGGCGTCGGCGATCGGACCACTGAGCCCGGGGCGCTTGCGGAGCCCGTCGCTGGCGGGGAACCCCGTGCGCCATCCGTCGGAACCGCGGACCAGGTGGAGCGTGGTGCCGAGCGACGCGACCGCGCCCCGGAAGACCTCGTCACTGCCGACCACGATTCGCGCCTCGCCGTCTCCGAAGGGCACGTCCGCCACGTGGAGCGCCATCGCGTCGACGTTCTCGTCCGGCGTCAGCGTCAGCGTGCCGTCCGCCACCGCACCGCGCGCCTCGGCCATGCGCGGGTAGCTCCGGATCCGCGTCACGCTCAGCCAGTGCTGGCGGGCCGCGCGGTAGTCGCCGGTCACCACGCGCACGGAGGTCGGCCGCGGATCGCGGGTCTGGTCGAGGCGGTCGTAGACGCGGCCGTGCCGATGGACCCGGTAGAGGATGTCGTGACCCGCGTCGAACCAGGTCTCGTTCACCGGCACGCCGTCCAGCGTGCGCAGGTGGCGGGTGAACTCCTCCACGTAGCGGGGCCGCATCGGGCCGGTGTCGGTGCGGCCGTGGTAGTAGTGGAAGCTCGTGTTCACCGAGTTCTCGGCGAGGTGCATGCCGCTCCACGGCCGGACCACGCGACGCTCGGCCGACTCCATTCGCCCGCCGAGGTACTGCTCCCAGCTCGGCGCGCCGGCCATCGCCTGGACCATCGCGAAGCGCCAGCTGTGGCGCATGCCGATCGCGTAGGCACCGACGCCGCCGTTCGAGAGCCCACCGAGCACCACCCGGTTCGGGTCGACCGCGTAGTGCTTCTGCACGTCGTCGATGACGTCGAGCACGTCCTGCTCACCCATCCATCGCCACATGATCTGGCCGTAACCGGTCGGCGCGACGACGATCCACTCGGGCGACCAGCGCGGGGTGTAGTCGTCGTAGAGGTGCTCGTCGTAGGTGAGCCAGTCCATGTTGTTCCCGAGCACCACGCCCAGGAAGAGGTTGCCGTTCGACGAGCCACCGTGGAGGGCGATGTAGAGCGGGTAGCTCTTGGTCGGGTCGTAGTCGGGCGGGACGTAGATCGCGTAGCCCTGCAGTCGCTGGGAGATCTCCGAGCGGTAGCCCCGGTTGACGATCTCGTTCTTGGCGAGTGGGTAGGGGTCGGTGCCCTCGGCGGCCATTCGGAGGTAGCGGCGGGCGCGCTGGCGCCAGGCCTCGGCTTCGGTCTCGAAGTCCCGCGGCTCGATGCGGTCGGCCGTATCGAGCAGGTGCTCGATCGAGGTCAGCGTTCCCTCCGGGATGCCTTCGGGCGTGTTGGCCCGGAGGGCGGCGAGCTGGGCGCGCGGGTCGCCCTGGGCCTCCGCCGTGCCGGTGAGGGCCAGGAGTCCGACGAGGGCGGCCGTGACGGCGCGGAAGGTGGGCACCATGGGCCCAGGGATAGAACAACGGCGGCCGATGTCGAACATCCTGCGGGATTTCGCCCCCTTCCACCCATCCGGTAGATCCCGGCGGCCGCTTGCGGTAAGCCGCGGGTCGGAGGTCAGCCAAGCGATGAGCGACGTACGGATCGAGAAGGACTCCATGGGCGAGATCGAGGTGCCGGCGGACCGGTACTACGGGGCGCAAACGGCCCGCTCGAAGATGAACTTCCCCATCGGGGAGGATCGGATGCCCACCGAGGTGATTCGAGCCTTCGGCGTGCTCAAGAAGGCCGCCGCCATGACCAACCGCGAGCTCGGCAACCTCGAGCCCGAGCTCTGCGACCTGATCGTGAAGGCCGCGGACGAGGTCATCGGCGGCAAGCTGGACGACCACTTCCCCCTCGTCGTTTGGCAGACCGGCTCCGGCACCCAGTCGAACATGAACGTCAACGAGGTGATCTCGAACCGCGCCATCGAGCTGGCCGGGGGCGAGCTCGGCTCGAAGACGCCCGTGCACCCGAACGACCACGTGAACCGCTCGCAGTCGAGCAACGACACCTTCCCGACCGCGATGCACATCGCGGCGGTCAAGGCGGTCCGCGAGTGCCTCCCGAAGGTCAAGCAGCTCCGCGACACCCTCGACGACAAGGCCGAGGCCTTCGCCGACGTGGTGAAGATCGGCCGCACGCACCTGCAGGACGCCACCCCGCTCACCCTCGGGCAGGAGATCAGCGGCTGGGTCGCTCAGCTCGACCACGCGATGGACGCCATCTCCAAGACCATCCCGCAGCTCCACGAGCTCGCGCTCGGCGGAACCGCGGTCGGCACCGGCCTGAACACGGTCGAGGGCTACGCGGAGCGGGTCGCCCAGGTCATCGGTGAGCTCACCGGCGAGTCCTTCGTGACCGCGCCGAACAAGTTCGCGGCGCTCGCCGCCCACGACGCCTTCATCGGCACTCATGGCGCCGTGAAGCAGCTCGCGGCGGCGTGCATGAAGATCGCCAACGACGTTCGCTGGCTCGCGAGCGGACCGCGCTGCGGCATCGGCGAGATCGCGATCCCCGCCAACGAGCCCGGCAGCTCGATCATGCCCGGCAAGGTGAACCCGACCCAGTGCGAGGCCATGACCATGGTCTGCTGTCAGGTCTTCGGGAACGACGCGACCGTCGGCTTCGCCGGCAGCCAGGGCAACTTCGAGCTCAACGTCTTCAAGCCGGTGATGGCCAAGGCGCTGCTCCAGTCCCTGCGCCTCCTCGGCGACGCCTGCGCGAGCTTCGACGAGCGCTGCGCCCAGGGCATCGAGCCGGTGAAGGCCAACATCGACAAGAACCTGCACGGCTCGCTGATGCTGGTCACCGCGCTCAACCCGCACATCGGCTACGACAAGGCCGCGAAGGTCGCCAAGAACGCCTTCGAGAAGGGCACCACTCTCCGCGAGTCGATCGTCGAGCTCGGCTTCATGAGCGCCGAGGAGTTCGACGCGGCGGTGAAGCCCATCGACATGACCTCGCCGACGCCCCAGGAACCCTGAATGAGCATCGAGATTCGGCAGCACGCGCCGGGCGCGGATCTGAAGGACTTCATCCGCGTGCAGGAGCTCGTCTTCGCGGATGACCCCCACTACGTGCCGCCGCTGATGATGGAGCTGAAGGATCGGCTCACGCCCGGGAAGAACCCGTTCTGGGAGCACGCCGAGGGCGCGCTCTTCACCGCCTGGCGGGACGGGGAGCTGGTCGGCCGGATCAGCGCGCAGATCGATCGCGAGCACCTGCGGGTCCACGACGACGGCGCGGGCTTCTTCGGGTTCTTCGACACCATCGACGATCAGGAGGTGGCCGACGCGCTCCTCGATCGCGCGCGCCGCTGGCTCGAGAAGCGTGGGATGACCGCGATGCGCGGCCCGCTCAGCCTCTACATCTGGGAAGAGGCGGGCATGCTCGTCGATGGCTTCGACACGCCGCCGGCGCTCGCGATGGGACACCACCGCGAGTACCAGCAGAAGCTGGTCGAAGGCGCGGGGCTCACGAAGAAGAAGGATCTGTGGGCCTGGAAGTACCTCGTCGACGATCCGCCTCCGCGCGCCGCTCGGGCGCACGCGCGAATCATGGAGCTCCCCGAGGTCCGCTTTCGCAGCGTCGACAAGAGCCGGATGCGCCAGGAGCTCGACATCCTGCTCGAGATCTTCAACGACGCCTGGGCGCACAACTGGGGCTTCGTCCCGACCACCGAGGCCGAGGTCGACAAGATGGCCGAGGACATGAAGCTCATCATCGACGAACGGCTCGCATACTTCGTCGAGGTGAAGGGGGAGCCCGTCGGGATGGTGGTCTGCCTGCCCAACCTCTACGCGATGACCCACGACCTCAACGGCAGGATGCTCCCGTTCGGCTGGGCCAAGCTGCTCTGGCGGCTGAAGGTGCAGGGGCCGAAGTCGGCCCGGCTCATGCTCCTCGGCATCAAGAACAAGATGCGTGGCATCAAGCGCTACGGCGGTCTCTCGACCGCGATGTACGCCGAGCTGGCGTATCGCGGCATCGAGCACGGCTACGAGTGGGCCGAGCTCAGCTGGACCCTCGAGGACAACCGCCCCATCAACCTCGGCATCAAGGCGATGCGCGGGAAGGTCTACAAGACCTATCGGATCTACGAGACGCCCATCGGTGAGGCAGCCCAATGAACGACCCGAACACCTGGCTCCGGATCGTGCACGTCATCGGCGTGATGCTCTGGATCGGCGGCGCGCTCAGCGTGGCGCTCGTGGCGGCCTCGGCCGAAGGCGAGGCGAAGCGTTCGCTCGCCACCGTGTCTCGCCGGGTCGCGCTCCGGGTGGCGACGCCGGGAATGATCCTCGCCTGGATCGGCGGACTCACGATGTTCGCGCTCAGCCTCGACGGCTACCTCACCCAGGGTTGGATGCACGCGAAGATCACCATCGGGCTCGTCGTCGCGGCGCTCACCGGCGTGTTGAGCGGCCGGCTCCGAAAGGCCGCCGCCGGCGAAGAGGTCTCGACGAAGAGCCTCCGCGTCTTCGGGATCGCCATCCTCGTCCTGGCCATCGGCAACGTCGTGCTCGCCCGCATCGGCGCCCATCTCGCGGCGATGTGACCCGCTCTCGTGAACGAAAGTTCGCGGGTGGCCGGAGCGTGGCTCCGAAATCATTGAGCTAATTCGCTGGCACGGTCTTCGCTGTATCCTTGGGCATGCGACTCGCCCTCTTCGCCTCGCTCCTCCTCGCCGTCGCCTGTGGCGACGACGAAGGACTCACCATCTCCGGCTCGTTCCAGGTAGAGGCCGACGGAGCCACCACCGGCTTCCCCTTCCCGGAGGAGACCCGCTTGATCGACCTCGCGACCGAGGAAGACACCGGATCTCAGATGGCCGGTCTCTGCCGCGTCACCGGCGACGACATCGAGCTCATGGTCCGCGCACCCGGCGAACCCCCGGAAGGCCTCGGACTCCACCGGGTCGAGCTCTCCATTCCCGCCGAGGGGGCGAGCGGTTACGCCATCGCACAGCTCGGCTCGGACGAGTACGCGGCGGCGCTCGGCGCCGGCTGTACCGCGGACGTCCTCGAGCGAGAAGACGGCGGCTCGGAGGTCGAGCTCTCGGTCCAGTGCGAGCTCGAGGGCCCGGACTCGGCGACGGCCACGCTCACCGCCGACTTCGAGATCGAAGGCTGCATCGTCGAGTAGCCCGGGCTCTTCTATACTGGCTCCCCATGCGTGTCGCGCTCGTCGGGGGTCTGGTCATGCTCATCGGGTGCGGGGACGCGCTGATGGTCTCCGGAGAGGTCTTCGTCGACGCCGAGGGAACGCGATCGGCCTTGGTCTTCTCCGAGCCCACCGCAGTCACCGACATCACCCATGAAGCGCTGGGGGACGGGATGGCGGGCAGCTGCATCATCGACACCGGCATCGATGGTGCTCCCGCGGTGTCGCTGCAGGTCGCCGACGAGGGGAGTGACGCGACGCAACTGACCCGATTTCGTGCACTGGAGTCGCCGGTGACCGGCCTGTGTAGCGTCGTGCGGCCGGGCGGAGTCGAGTACAGCGCATGCCCCGGCTCCGAATGCCGCTTTCGAGGAGCCGTCGTCCAGGATCCCGCCGAGCGGTCGGTCGAGGTCGACATCGACTGCGAGTATCGGTCAGCGGACGGGCGCCCGGCGCTGGTCAGGGCGCAGCTCCGCTTCACCGGCTGCACCGTCGACTGATCACCGCGTCGGTAGGGCGCGAATGGTCCGGCCGTCGGACTCGAAAATCAGGCCGCCCTCCGTGTCGGTTCGGTAGAGGGGGATGCCTCGCGCGTCGTAGCGCGCGGCGACTTCCGGGTGGGGGTGGCCGAAGCGGTTGAGGCGACCGCAGCTCACGGCGGCGAGCCGTGGCCGGACGGCGTCGAGGAAGGCATCGGTGGAGGAGGTCCGGGACCCGTGGTGGGGCACCTTGAGCCAGTCGGCGCGGAGGTCCGTGCCCGACTCGACGAGCGCTCGCTCGGCGAGTGTCTCGACGTCGCCGGTGAAGAGGAAACGTCGCTCGCCGTAGCTCAGCCGGACGACGATCGAGTTGTCGTTCGGATCGTAGCCGGGGTCGTAGCCAGGGCAGGGCCAGAGCACCTCGAGCTCCGCGTCGCCGAAGCGGCGCGGGCGACCACAGACGGAGGCCGCGAGCCGAACCCGCTCGCTGGAGCGCCGGGCCGAGCGAAGCAGGCGCGCCACGGGACCGTGGGGAGTCTCGGCTTCGGCCTGGCCGGAGTCCCAGAGCTCGCGGACCGGGAACGCGTCGTGAACGGCGCGGAGGCCTCCGAAGTGGTCGGGGTGCGGGTGCGTGAGGATCGCCAGCGCGACCTCGTGGCGTCGCCGTGCGTGCAGCAGGGGAACCAGCGCTCGGGCGCCGGGGTCGGGTCGACCCCCACCCGCGTCGATCAAGAGGAGCTCGCCATTCGGCAGGTCCACGAGCGCGCCGTCGCCTTGGCCGACGTCGAGCATGGTGATGCGGAGTCGATCGGTCGGCTGCTCGCGAGCGCGCAGGTGCCACTCCGCGCCCGCGAGTCCGAGGAGACCCGCGACGACCAAGGCGACCCGGCCGCGCCAGCTTCGGGCGGCGAGCAGACCGAAGCAGAGCAGCGCGATGAGCACGCCCTGCGCGACGCTCGGTGGCGGGATGGGATCGCTCCCGGCGCCGAAGAGGGCCGCCGCCCCGAGCAGCCCATCGCAGGCGGTCGTGAAGAGCGGCGCGCTGACCGCGCCCGCGCCGATGCCAGCGAGCAGCGCATGGACGAACGCGAGCGGGACCAAGAGGAGCACGGCGACGGGCACGAGCACGACGTTCGCGAGCACGCCGAGCGGTGGCAGCGAGCCGAAGCACCAGACCACCAGCGGGGCGGTGGCCAGGGTCGTTCGCGCGCTCACCACGGCCGCGGCCCGGAGGCCCTCCTTTGGGATGGGGAACGCGACGATGGCGGCGGTGGCGAGCACGGAGAGCAAGAAGCCGGGCCGTGCCCCGTCCTCGGGACGCACCAGCGCGTAGACGATCACGGTCAGCGCTGCGACCGCGCCGCCGCGAGGTCTTCGGCGCATCACGATCGCGAGTAGGCCGATGGCGGCCATCCCAGCGGCTCGCCAGGCGCTCGGCGCGCCACCAGCCATGAGGGCGAAGCCGAAGGCGACCGGGATCGCCGTGAGGGCCGCCAGGCGCTCGGGCTCTCGACGTCCACGGCGCCGGAGCCAGCCTCGACACCCCAGGAAGAACGCGCCGACGACGAGCGCCACGTGGAGCCCGGAGACGGCGAGCAAGTGAGCCAGCCCGGCCCGTTGGACCGCGTCGCGATCCTGGCGGGCGACCGCCGCCCCGTCGCCGAGGAGGAGCGCCCGAGCGATCCCCGCCGAACGCGGGGGCAGGGTCGCGTCCAGCCGCCGCCGCAGGCCCTGCCGCGCGTCGTGCAGCGCGCCGCCGAGGGTGGCGTCGTCGACGACGTGCGGTGGGGCGAGGAGACGAGCCAGCCCATCGACGTTCCGTCCGTCCTCCCAGTCGGGGTGGGGCGTGGGGTTGTGGAAGCGCTCCATCGGGCCGAGCGACACCAGCAGCCGAACCCTGTCCCCGGGAGCGGCGCCGAGCCCCTCCACCCGCACCCTCGCACCTCCCGGAAGGCCGCCGCCCGACTCCAGCAGTCGGCCGCGGTCCACGACGACGTCGGCGTCGCGGTCGAGTCGAACCGAGACCACTCGACCCTCGAGCCGAGCCGTGCCTCGGGGGAGCGAGCGCTCGACGGCTCTCGGCCCGGCGGCCAGCCCTGCGGCGAACGAGGCGACCACCAGCGGTGCGGCCCACGAGCGAGCCCGGGCCCGTCGGCCCACGTAGCCGAGGAGCACGGCCAGCCCCAGCGCCAGCCCGGCGGGCCAGCGGAGCGATGGCAAGTGGGGCGCGAGCACGAGCCCGAGAGAGAAGAGACAGGCGGCAGCGACGAGCATCGGTCCGACCCACGCAATCTGCGTTCCGCCATCGGGGCGAGTCACTGCCTCGCGTTCCATGGGCACCCGCCGGCGGGTGCCCGCCGATCCACCGGCGCCCGCCACCGAGATCCGGGGTTGCCCCGGCAACGGTCACGTCGTACAAGTGCCGCTCACGGACGCTTAGCTCAGCTGGATAGAGCGCCGCCCTCCGGAGGCGGAGGTCAGAGGTTCGAATCCTCTAGCGTCTGCCAAGTCGAACCACGCAGGCCTCTCGCGGCGGAGGTCAGAGGTTCGAATCCTCTAGCGTCTGCCAAGTG
>JAEPMI010000012.1:0-255567 GCA_017644045.1 Deltaproteobacteria bacterium | reverse complement strand
CTCGCGGCGGAGGTCAGAGGTTCGAATCCTCTAGCGTCTGCCAAGAGACCCCGCTCGCGAGGCTTCCACGCAGGCCACTCGCGGCGGAGGTCAGAGGTTCGAATCCTCTAGCGTCTTTCCTCGCCCCTCCGCGAAGCGCGCGGCAGCCGCGACCGCGATGCCGCTATGCTGCCGGCCGTGAAGCAGCTCGGCTTGCTGGTCCTCTTGCTCCTGGTCGGCGTGCTGGTGTGGTTCCTCCTGCCTCCGGCGGCGAGCGAGCGCCCAGACCTCGGGACCGTGGATGGCGGTGTCGACGAGCCGTCGGAAGAGCCCCCCGCAGAGCTCGACGAGCCTCTCGGGGAGGCGTCCATGGCGCCTTGGGAGTGGGGGAAGCGTCCATCGCCGGAGCAGGCTCGCGAGTGGCGGGAGCGGATGCGGCGGATGCGCGAGGAGTGGATGGCGCTCAGCCCCGAGGAGCGGCAGCGGCGAATGGCCGAGCGCGCGGAGCGGATGGTGACCATCCGCTCCCTCGACGGCACCCCAGCGGACCTCGAGCCGGTCGACCTCATGGGGCCGATCCGCGAGGTCGGCGGTGCCATTCACCAATGCGTGGAAGGGAAGGGCGGCTGGCGCGAGTTCTGGGCGGCGGCGAGGCGAGCGGCGCCCGACGCGGGACCAGGCGGGCGGAGGGCGCCGACCGTCTCGTTCGAGGTCGACCCCGAGGGAAGCCTCGACCCCGACACGCTCGTGCTCGATCCGCCCCCTCCCGAGGGGTACGCGGAGTGCTTCACGGAGGCGTGGACCACCGCGGAGGTCCCTCGACCGAACACGGAGGTGCACGTCGAGGTCCGCTTCGGTCCGCCTCCCGGCGCGCGGCCTCCGTTCGGCGGCCGTCCGGGGGAACGCCCGAGATCCCCGAATCCGTGACGGATCACACGCCGTGAACCGCTGTCAGGGGAAGCCGAAGACAGCCATTCGCCGCTGTGTGCGAGGCCGCACGAAGGCCGGGGGTGGGGTACGATGGAACGCACCCGTTGCACACATGTGGGCTGCTTGACGCTCCCCAGGCCCCCCGCTACGTTGCGCCGATTCCTGACGCCCCCTCGTCAGGAGGCATCCATCGCTCGCCGATGGGCCAAAACTTGGGCCGTTTCGGCGGCGAAGGTTCGGAGGAACACAGAATGAAGCGGATGATTGGCTTGACGGCCGTGCTCGCGATCGCGGGTTTCGGTTGTGGTGACGACGATGGTGATTCGGACACCATCATGATCGATGACATGTTCATGCCCGAGGACATGGGCGGCGATGTGCCGGACACCGGCACTCCCGACATGTTCGTCGACCCCGGCACCTGCTCCAGCGGCGAAGAGTGCACCGCGGCGCGCGGCTGCCGCTCGGCGGCGGCCTTCTGCCTCGAGTCCTCGGCCTTCGGCAGCACCACCGGTGGCGCCGACGACCCGATCCTGAACAACCCCGATGGTGAGGACACCCCCATCGACACCCCGATCTTCGTCGGCGGTTACTGCACCACCTCGTTCCCGCAGGACGGCATCACGCCGTCGCAGTGCAACCTGCGCGGCGACGACGAGGTCGACCCGGTCTGCACCGGCTGCGCGACCTGCGTGGACATCTTCGGTGAGGACACCGCGGACAACCCCGCGACCTTCATCCCGGGCATGTGCCTTCAGAACTGCGCGCCGAGCCTCGACAGCAACGAGTGCCGCGACGGCTACGAGTGCCTCCTGACGCAGGAAGTCTGCTTCATCGGCTGCACCAGCGACGCGCAGTGCCGCGTGTCCCGCGAGGACAACAACGGCGTCGAAGGCATCCAGACCCCCGCCGACTGTGAGGACGACGCGTCGGCCTGTACCCCGGACGACTGCGGCGAGGCCTCCCCGGCCGACCCCGACGCCTGCGACAACCCCGGCGAGAACTTCGACAACCTCGTGTACGACACCTCCTCCGAGGCGGTCTGCAACGCGGCCAGCCGCTGCTCGGGCGCGCCGAGCACCCCGACCGCGTCGGGCGGCGACACCTGCACCACGGACTCCGACTGTGAGGCCGAGGGCTTCTGCATCGCCGAGGATCCGGACGACGGCTCCTGGGCCGGCGGCTCCTGCACCAAGTTCCGCTGCGACCTGGCGGGCAACGAGTGCGCGAACGACGGCGTCTGTCAGGAGGCCGGCGTGGGCGTCTTCGCCTGCTTCCAGGGCTGCACCGTCGGTGGGCTCGACACCACCAGCGACCCGGCCACCTGGGTCGTCGATGGCGTCGCGCAGGCCGAGTGCCGTGACGGCTACGGCTGCTTCTGGGGCGGCACCGCCGCCGGTGGCACCGCCGACAACGGCGTCTGCCTCCCGATCGAGTACAGCGAGGCCGTGACCGTGCCGAACACCGGCTCGAGCTGCACCGACGACTCGGACTGCTTCTCGCCGCTCGGCAACGGCTTCTGCATCACCAGCGACGCCTTCCCGGACGGCTACTGCTCGGTGCGCAACTGCGCCGCGCCGTGGTTCACCGAGGGCACCCCCGAGGACCAGAACGTCTGTGGCGACAGCGGCATCTGCGTCGGCTTCGACGAAGAGGACCCGACCTTCGCCCTCTGCGTGCAGGAGTGCACCAGCGCCGACGAGTGCGGCGATGGCCTCGGCTGCGTCGACTTCACCACCGACTCCAAGGCCTGCTGGCCCGGCTGCGCCACCGACGCGGACTGCCGCTCGACCGAGCGCTGCTCCATGGCCGGTACCGCCGACGCCGCCTGCGTCCCGGAGTGAGGTCGTGATGACCGGCTGAGCCGGTCGACCGAGAGAGAGCCCTCGCCGTTCGCGGCGAGGGCTCTTTTCTTTGTTGTTGGGGGATTTTGAGAAATCCCCCGACTCGTCACGAGTGAATCGCTCCTCGTCTCCCCAAAAACCCGAAGGTCTCGCGGCGGAGCCGCTCGGTGCGTCCTCGCGCTTCGCGCTGCGTCCTCCGTTTGCGGCTCGGAGCCGACAAGAAACCGGGAAAAGAAGGCCGGATCCGCTTGCCCCACACCCCTCCGTCGGGTATCGAGCCGGTCACCATGTACCTGCCTATCGGATCCAAGTCCCGCATCGGGAAGCGCAACAAGACCGCGCGTCGCAACGCCAAGAACAAGGCGAAGAACCGCCGCCGGGTGAACCGGATGCACAAGCGCGCGCTCGGCCGCAAGCTCAAGCGCAACGGCTGAGCTCTCTGTGACGGAGACGCTGCGGCGACCCATCTACGTCGTCAGCGACTCGACCGGCGAGACCGCCGAGCGAGTCGTTCGCGCCGCGTTGCTCCAGTTCCCCGACCAGCGGGTCCGGGTGCGCCTCTTCACGCGCGTCCGCGACCAGTCGTCGGTGCGCGACGTTCTCGCCAAGGCCAAGGAGGCCGAGGCGATGATCGTCTTCACGCTCGTCCGTCCCGAGCTCCGGGACTACTTCTTCGAGCAGGCGCGCCAAAAGCAGGTCGAGGTCGTCGACGTCATCGGCTCGCTCATCCACAAGGTCGCGGGCTTCCTGGAGGCCACGCCGCTCAACATCCCGACGGCTCAGATGTCCCTCTCGGAGGAGTACTTCCGCCGGGTCGAGGCGATCGAGTTCGCGGTGAAGAGCGACGACGGCAAGGAGCCGCGGAACCTGCGGAAGGCCGACCTGGTGCTCACCGGGGTGAGCCGGACCAGCAAGACGCCGCTCTCCACCTACCTCGCGGGCCGCGGGCTGAAGGTGGCCAACGTGCCGCTGGTCTACGGCGTCGACCCGCCCAAGGAGCTCTACGAGGTCCCCGAGCATCGCGTCGTGGCCCTGACGATCGACGTCGATCTGCTCCTCGAGATCCGCAAGGAGCGGCTCAAGCAGCTCGGCATGCCCGTCGACGCCAACTACGGCATGCGCGAGCACGTGAAGGCCGAGCTCGACTTCGCCCACGGCCTCTTCCGCGAGCATCCGGGCTGGATGGTCGTGAACGTGAGCAACCGGGCGATCGAAGAGACCGCGACCATCATCCTCGAGGCTTACAAGGAGCGCGAGGAGAACAAGGGAACCTGGATTCCCGAACGCGTGCTCTGAACGGCGCCCGAGCCCTTCCTCGTTGCCCCCCGTGGGCGTCGCCGTGTTAGAACTCCGTCGAGGGAGCACACGACGATGAGCGATTCCAAGAGCGGTGCGAAGGCCGAGAGCGATCGGCCGCGAGGCCCCCGGATCACCGCCTCGATGCTGGGCGACGTGGGCGTCTTCGGCGGCCTCGACGACGAGACCCTCGGCTTGCTCGCCCGCGAGCTCCCGACGGTCCACGTGGAGACCGGCGAGGTCGTGGTCGAAGAGGGCGGCACCTCGCGAGAGATGTTCGTCGTGGTCGGCGGCGAGCTCGAGGTGGTCAAGGAGAGCCGAAGCGGCGGCGAGGCCCGGGTGGCGCTCTTCGGTCCCGGCGACTGGTTCGGCGAGATGTCGATCCTCGAGCCCGCGCCGCGCTCCGCGACGGTGCGCGCCGTCGCGCCCACGATGCTGGTGAAGATCACCAACGAGCACGTCGACCAGCTCCTCTATCGCCGAGACCTGAAGACCTACTCGCTCTTCCTGATGAACATCGCCCGCGAGCTCTCGCGGCGACTCCGCGTGGCCGATGGCATCGTCGCTCAGCTCGTGACCGCCGTGAGCGACGAGTACGTCGCCAAGCGCCGTCGATAGCCCCACGCAGCTCCCGTCTCGATCTTGGCCCGGGGACCCCGGGCCGGTATCCTCGGGTGTTCTCCGTCATCCTCCCACCTGCGAGTCCAGGCTCGCGCTCGGCGTCATCCTCTCGTGGCGCTGAGCGACACCATGGATCTACCGCGGCCCTTCGGGCCCTACACCCTCCTGCGGCGGCTGGCCGTGGGCGGGATGGCGGAGGTGTACATCGCGAAGGCGCGGGGCATCGGCGGCTTCGAGAAGCTCGTCGCGATCAAGGTCATCCACCCGCGCTACTCGGAAGATGACCACTTCGTCACGATGTTGGTCGAGGAGGCGAAGCTCTCGGTCCTCCTGACCCACGTGAACATCGCCCAGACCTTCGACCTCGGCTGCCACGAGGAGACCTACTACATCGTGATGGAGCTGGTCGAAGGCGCCGACGCCTACAAGCTCCTCAAGCGCGCCGCCGAGCGCCCGGCGAAGATCCCGATCGACATCGCCGCCTATGTCGCCGCCGAGATGTGCCAGGGGCTCGACTACGCCCACCGCAAGCGCGACATGACGGGCGCCCCGCTCTCGATCGTGCATCGGGACATCTCGCCGCAGAACGTGCTCATCTCGTTCGCGGGCGAGGTGAAGATCGTCGACTTCGGCATCGCCAAGGCTGCGCTCCGCAGCGGCAACACCGAGGTCGGGGTCATCAAGGGCAAGTACTACTACATGTCCCCGGAGCAGGCGTGGGCCGACCCCATCGATTCACGCAGCGACATCTTCTCGACCGGGATCGTCCTCCACGAGCTCCTGACCGGCGACATGGTCTACAAGGAGGACAACCTCCCGAACCTCCTCGACCGAGTGCGAAAGGCAGACATCGCGCCGCCCTCCCGGCTCCGACCCGACGTCCCGCTCGAGCTCGACGAGATCGTCATGAAGGCGCTGCACAAGCATCCGGAGGAGCGCTACCAGTCGGCGCACGACTTCGGTCAGGCCCTCACGCAGTTCCTCTACGGCCATCTGCCCTCGTTCACGCCCTCACGGCTGGCGGGGATGATGGGGCAGCTCTTCCCGAGCGAGATCGAGGCCTCGAGCGGGGGCCTGCAGCTCCCGAGCGGGCAGCAGAAGGTGCTCTCGTCCATTCACACTCAGGACTCGAGCGAGGAGACGACCTCGGGCGGGGTGGGGCCCATGCGAGCGGAGGAGTTCCGACCGGACCCGAAGAAGAGCGTGATCTTCGATCTGGGCGAGGACTTCGGCGACGAGGAGACCAGCAACCAGATCCCGAAAGCCATCGCGGCACGCCGGATGGCGGCGAAGGAGAAGGAGGCGTCCTTCGAGGTGTGGGACGATCCCACCGCCGGCGCGCGGCCAGCGGCCAAGCCGGACCCTGGGGAGGACACCACCGACGTCCGCACCGGCGACGACGACGAGACCTGGGAGGACGCGACCGTCGTCGACGACTCCGAGGGGCTCATGGAGAAGATGCGCGACCTGATCGAGCGACAGGTCGCCGAGCGCAACCGCCAGGGTCCCCCGCCATCGGAGGACCGCACGCTCCCCTTCGACCGGGCCAAGCTTCCCCCGGCGATTCGCGCCAAGGCCGAGGCCGCGCTCGCCGGGAGGCCCAAGGCGGCCCCTCCATCGGCGCCGCCGCCGCCTCCGATGCCGCGCGCCGTGGCGGCCGCTCGCTCGAAGCCCCCGCCCCCGCCGCGCTCGGGGGCCGCGCCGGCCATCGCCTCCTGGCCCCCCGAGGGGCCGACCGAAGAGGCGGTGCCGGATCCCGGCCCGGGTCTGCCGGACCTCAGCGGCTGGCGCGACGCCTCGTCCGAGGTTCGTCCCGCGGTCGGGCAGCGACCCGCCGCGCTCAGCGGCGAGAGTTTCGACACCCATCAGCTCGCCGCCATGACGGAAGCCGCGAAGGCCAAGGGACGGCGGAAGCTCCTCCTCGGCGGGCTCGCCGTCCTGCTGGCCGTGGCGCTCTTCCTCATCATTCGGGCCACCCGCTCCGAACCCGTCGCCGCCCCACGGCTCGAGGTGCGCTCGGTTCCTCCCGGCGCCCGCGTGTTCTTCGACGGCGAGGCGCTGCCCGGCGAGACGCCGCTGGTGATCCACCAGGGGCTCGAGATCGGCCAGCTCTACCCCGTGCAGGTGCAGCTCGACGGCTACGAGGCGTGGAGCAGCACCTACGACGCGCAGCCGGGCAGCATCAGCCAGATCGCGGTGCTCGTCCCGATCCGCGTGGACGTGACCATTCAGACCGATCCCCCCGGCGGTCATGTCTGGGTCGATGGCGTCGACCACGGCCAGGCGCCGGTCGAGCTGCCGGGTCGGCCCGTCGGGCAGGAGCTGCGTCTGCGAGCGCGCGTCGATGGACGGGAGGTGCGGGAGACCCGAACCATCGCCCACGACACCGGCCGGATCGTCCTCTCCCCCTGACTGGTCAGACGGAGGGGGCCGGATCGACGCCGAGCTCGAGGTTGTCGATCAGCCGTACCGAGCCGAGGTGGGCCGCGACGACGATCGACGCTCGGTCCACGATGCCTTCGCGAGCTCGCAGGCTCTCGGGGTCGATGACCTTCACGTAGTCGATGCGGTCGAAGGCGTCGGCGATGGGCGCGCGCGCGAGGCCGGTCAGCGTCTCCGCCGAGCGCTCGCCGGCCTGCCACGCCTCCGCCGCTGCCCTCAAGCCGCGGGCGATCGCGAGCGCGCGGGTGCGGTCCTCGGGCGTCAGCAGCCGGTTGCGCGACGAGAGCGCGAGTCCGTCCGGCTCGCGCACGATCGGGTGCCCCACGATCTCGACCGGGAGGCCGAGGTCCCGCGTCATCCGATCGACGATGCGCCACTGCTGGTAGTCCTTGCGACCGAACACCGCGATGCAGGGGCCCGTGAGGATCAGGAGCTTGGCCACGATCGTGGTCATCCCGAGGAAGTGGCCCGGGCGGTATTCGCCCTCGAGCTCCTCGGCCAGCGCGCCGACTTGGACGTGGGTCTGGTAACCCTCCGGGTACATCGCGCGGTCCTTCGGGGCGAACACGAGCGACACGCCGCGGGCCTCGCAGGCGTCGAGGTCGGTGTCCAGGTCGCGTGGATAGGCGGCGAGGTCGTCGGCCCGGTCGAACTGCTTCGGGTTCACGAAGATGGTCACGACGACGCGGGAGGCGCCGCGCGCCTTGGCCTCGTCGATCAGCGCGAGGTGGCCCTCGTGGAGCGCGCCCATCGTGGGCACGAGCCCGATCCGCTCGCCCTGCGAACGGAGCTGGTCGCAGGCGTCGCGAAACGCCTTCGGGTCGTGCACCACCTGGACCATGCGGGACTCAGGCCTGCGGGCCGTAGCTGCCGAAGAGCGGGCGCCGATCGTCCTGCGGCGGGTTCGGCTCGGGGCGCTCCATCGGGCGCTTCACGCTTCCGAAGCCGTGGGCCTCGGTCGGGAAGGCGCCGGCGCGAACCTCTTCGCAGTAGCTCGCCACCGCTTCCTTGCCGGCTTCGAAGAGCTCGGCGTAGCGCTTCACGAAGCGCGGCTTCAGATCGGGGGTCAGGCCGAGCAGGTCGTAGCAGACCAGCACCTGACCATCGCACGCGGGGCCCGCGCCGATGCCGATCGTCGGGACGGGCAACGAGGCGGTCACCTCGGCCGCGAGGTCGGACGGGATGCCCTCGAGCACGACCGCGTACGCGCCGGCCTCGGCGACCGCGCGGGCGTCCGCGAGGACTCGCTCGGCGGCCTCCTCGGTCTTGCCCTGGACGCGGAAGCCGCCCATCGCGTGGACGCTCTGCGGCGTCAGGCCGACGTGGCCCATGACCGGGATGCCGGCCTGGACCAGGCGCTTGATGGTGGGCGCGGAGGCCTGGCCGCCCTCGAGCTTCACCGAGTGGGCGCCGCCCTCGGAGAGGAATCGGCCTGCGTTGCGCAGGGCGTCCTCGGGGCTGATCTGGTGGCTCAGGAAGGGCATGTCGCCGACGATGTGCGCGCGACGCGTGCCGCGAGCGACGGCCCGACAGTGATAGATGATCTCGTCGACCGTCACCGGGAGCGTCGTGTCGAGGCCCTGGACGACCATCCCGAGCGAGTCACCCACGAGCAGGATGTCTGCTCCCGCCTCGTCGATCATACGGGCGAAGGTCGCGTCGTAGGCGGTCACCATGGTGATCTTCTCTCCCTTCGCCTTCATTCGACGGAGGGTGGGCAGCGTCACCGGCTTGCGCGCGGCATCGGTCATGTTGGATCTCACTTCGTCCAGCTTTTCGACGGTCGCGGCCGAGAGAATCCCGGTCCGCGCCCTGGACTCTTGGAGCGTAAGAGGAGGTGGGGCGCCCCGCAAGGGCTCAATCGTCGAGGTCGGCCAGGAGGGCTTCGGCCTCTTCTCGGTCTTCGCTGCCTTCGTCGGCGAGGGCGATGGCGCGCTTGAGCATCCGGCGGGCTTCGTCGGTCAGGCCCACTTCGCCGAGGAGCCGTCCGGCCTCGCGGTGGTACTCGGCGTGGTTCTGGCGGTCGCTCCCGCGCGCCAGCGAGGCGTAGAGATCGGCGGCGCGCTCGAGCTTCCCTTGCTCCTCGTGGAGCTCGGCCAGCGTGCGGGCGGTCCGGATCGGGAAGTCGACGAGCTTCCGGTCCGTGAAGAACGCGATCACCCGCTCGAGCGTGGCGATGGCCTCGTCCTCGCGCTCCGCGTCGGCGTACGCGAGGCCGAGCTCCTCGAGCACCTGCCAGTCGGGCCGAATGTCGTCGAGCAGACCGGACGCCGCCTCGAGCACCTCGATGGCCTCCTCCGGGAGATCCTTGGTCCGGAGGAAGCGCCCCATCGCGAAGAACGACCGGTGGTCGTCGTCGAAGACCTCGACCGCCTTCTGATAGCGCTCCATCGCTTCCTCGAAGTCGTCCGCTTCGTCGGCGAGGCTCGCGAGGGTGATCTGCGCGCCGAGCCAGACCTCGCCGATCTCCTCGACCGCGATGCTGTCGACCAGCTCTTCGAGCGCCTCACGGCCCCCTGCGTCGTCGCCGGTCGCCAGTCGCGCCCGCGCGACCTCGCCCCAGAGGAAGCGAGGCGCATCGGCCTCGTCGAGCAGCGCCTCGAGCAGCTCGGCGGCCTCCTCCGCCTTCCCATCGTGGAGGAGCAGAAGCGCGTCGCGCAGCGCATCGCCGTACTGATCGAGCTCCTCGGCCTGGGCGTCCTCCCAGCGACCGACGATGACCGCCCACTTGTCCTCGTCACCGATCTCTTCGCTGGTGGTCGCCGCGGCGATGGCGTCGTCGCGCTCGAGCGAGTCGATGCGGTCCTGGATCTCCTCGCGCGCCTCGTCGCCGACCGCGACCTCGAGCGCACCGGCGAGCTCCTCGCGCGCGAGATCCAGGTCGCCCTGTTCGAGCAGGCGCTCGGCCTCGTCGAGCCGGCGGAGCGCGATGCCGTCGCGCGCCTCGTCGATCTTCGCGCGGTAAGTCTCGCGCTCGGCGTCGGTGTCGGCCTTGTCGAGCGCCTTCTCGTAGGCGAGCTTCGCGCCCCCAGGGTCGTCCTGGTCGAGGAGCTCGTCGCCGCGAGCGGCATGGTCGGCGGCGCTCTTGCCGCCGAAGATCTTTCCGAAGAGGCCCATCAGCTTCGTCCGCGTGTCTTCTTCTCGAGCCGTTGGCGCGCCGCCGTCTTGAGCGGGTTGGGCACGCCGCGGCTCTTGCTCAGGAGCTTGAGATCGTTGTTCCGTAGGTGTCCGAGAAAGCGCATCGAGATGCCGACCGGCGTCTTCGGGTTGAAGACCAGCGCGCGCTTCACCTCGTAGCTGCGCAGCCACTCTTTGCGGTTGCCGATGTAGCGCAGGATGTCTTCCGAGACCTCCTTGCTGTGCGCGATCGCGGCAGCCTCCGGCTCGCTCATGCTGGGCGAGCTGATCGCCGCGTGCGAGACCATCCGGTTCGGGTCGCGGATGAGGATCGAGCGCGCGGCGGCGTCGCCGACCACCGCCATCCGGATCTTCTCCGAGAGGCTCATCTGCTTGATGCGGAAGCTGAGCGGCTTCGACTTCTCGCGGAGCTCTTCGGTGCCATCGACCTTGTCGATGTCGACCGCACCCTCGCCGTCGTCCTCCTCGAGCGCCTCCTGGAAGAAGGTGTCGGTCGGGAGCGGCTCGTCGGTGGGCTCGGGGATCAGCTGGCCCTGGATCGCTTTGACGTGCGCGTCGAAGCTGGGGATGCCCTCGAGCCGGACGTCGTTGCGGGCGCAGAGCTCGACCAGCCGGTCGATGGTCGACATGCGCGCGTGCTTGTTCTTGTAGAGCGACTCGACGATCTCGGGCGCCTCGAGCAGCCGGATCTGGTTCGTCGCGATCACCTCGGTGACGCGCTCCGAGCAGTGGCGCGCGATGCGCTCGACCGTCTCGGAGTGGACCGCCGGGTGCTCGATGATGCGCTCGAGGACCTCGTCGTTCTTGTAGAGTGTGGTCGCGAGGCCGTGGAGGATCGCCGGGTGGAGCTCGCCGCCCTCGAGGATCGGCAGCAGCACGTCATCCGGCATCTCCGAGAGCGACGAACGCGCCGCCTCGGCGACGGTCTGCTCCTCGTCGGCGCCGAGCTGAGTCAGCAGCGTGACGAGGTCCGCGCCTCGCACGGGGACCAGGCCCTTGGCGGCCATGGTCTTCGCCGGCGTCGGCGCGTTCGGATCACCGAACCTGCGGACCTTCGCGGGGAGCGCCTCGGCGGGCAGCGGTAGCTGCAGTTCCGACATCAGCCCGGGTCTACCACGTTTCGAAATCCGTTGGGCTCGCCCCCGACGGGCTCAGTCTTCCTGGAAGAGGCCGGGCCAGGAGGGGAGCGGCGCGTCCGCCGGCGGCGAGAAGCGAACGGCCTGGGGCCAGGCGCAGAAGGCGCCGGCCAGGATGCCTGCGGGCCGATGGTTGCCCGACTCGCCGACCCCTCCGAACGGAAGTCGCCCGCTCGCGCCCGCGCTCGACTGGTTCCAGTGGAGCACCCCCACCCGGAGCTCGTCCGCCGCCGCCTCGAACGACTCCTCGCTCTCGGTGAAGACCGCCGCGGCCAGCCCGTAGACGGTGCCATTGGCGAGCGCGCAGGCCTGCTCGAGGTCCGCGACCTCGTAGAGGGCGACGTCGGGTCCGAAGAGCTCGTCGTGGGTGTAGCCGTCGACCACGATCTCGGCGTTCGGCGCGCGGTGGAGCGATGGCTGCACGTACCAGCCGCGGTGCCCATCGACGCTCTCGAGCGCCTCGCCCGCGACGATGGCGTCGAACCCGGCCTTCCGCGCGCGCGCCTGCGCCGCGACGAGCCGCTCGCGTGAGCCGGAGTCGATCAGCGGGCCCATGAACACGCCCTCGTCGAGCGGGTAGCCGACCGTCACGGCCTGGGCGGCCTCGGCGAGCCGTTCCTGCAGCGCCTCGATGATGCCCGGCGTGGCGTAGACCCGGCTGGTGGCGGTGCAGCGCTGCCCCGCGCTCGCGTACGCTGCGAAGGCGATCTGTCGGGCAGCGCGCTCGACGTCCGCGTCGTCCAAGACGATCGAAGCGTTCTTGCCGCCGAGCTCGAGCGCGATGAGCCGACCGGGGCGGTGCGCGTTCGCCGCGACGATCGAGCGACCGACCGCGACGGATCCGGTGAAGAGGATGCCGTCCACGTCGTCGTGGCCGACGAGCGCCTTGGCGGCCTCGGCGCCGCCCTGGACCACGTTGACGACGCCGGGCGGGAAGCCTGCTTCCTCGAAGCAGCGCGCCATCCACACGGCGGCGTTGGGGGTCTTCTCGCTGGGCTTGAAGACGACCGTGTTGCCGTGGAGGAGGGCGGGCACGATCTGCCCGTTCGGGAGATGCGCCGGGAAGTTGAAGGGGCCGATCACGCTCACCACGCCGTGCGGTCGATGGCGGATCGCCCCCGGCAGATCCTCGAGCACCTCGTCCCGCGTGAAGCGGGCGCCCTCGCCGAGCATCAGGTCCACCTTGCCGGCCAACGCCCGCGCTTCGCCGCGCGCGTCCCAGATGGGCTTGCCGACCTCGCGCGCGATGGTCTCGGCGATGGCGTCCTCGTGCTTGCGGACCACCTCCTGGTACTTGCGGAGGAGCTTGCGGCGGGCCGGCTCTCCCAGTCGCCGCCACGCGGGGAACGCCGCGCGGGCGGCCTTCACGGCTCGGTCCACGTGACCGACCGCGGTCGGGTGCACTCCGACCAGGTCCTCCAGGTCGCCGGGGCTCAGCGTACGGAGCTCTCCGTCCGGCTGCTCGGGTACGACGAACGCTCCATCGAGGAAGTCACCAGGGCTCTGGAGGGTGGGCTGCTTGGGTTCGGCCATGGGCGCATCCCTACTACGGACCTCGCTCGCGCCAAAGGGTGGGCCGTGAGATCGCCGAGGGGGCGACGGGTCGTTGAACAATCGGGGGCCGGGGCACGTACCATGGCTCCGTGATGCGCCTCGTCTCGCCCGCCCTCTGTCTCTTGCTCTCCACCTCCGCCCTGGCTCAGGACGACGCGAGCCGGCAGGCCGCGCTCGTGCTCTCCATCAGCGCCCGCGGCGAGGCGGACGCCGGCGGGACCCCGCTGATCGGCGTCGAGTCGGGGTCGCTGCGCGCGGGACAGCGTCGACGCTTTCCGGTCTCGGTTCCCGCCGGCGCCTGCGTCCTCGTCACCGCCGAGGCGCGGGGCCCCGACAAGATCACGGTGGCCCTGACCGCGGGCGGTCGAACGCTCGCGCGAGCGGAGGGCGCTCCGGCCGCGCAGGTCGTTCACTGCCACGAAGGTCGCGCGCTCCGGGCTCGCCTCGAGGTTCGCGCGGTGGGCGGTTCGGGTGCCTTCGCTGCCGGGGCCTACCGCGTGGAGTCGGAGGCGGCCGCGGCTCCTCCTTCCGGGGCGACCGCCCACGAGGTGCTGGCCGAGCTGAAGGAGCGCCACGCCGGCGCGGGCTACGTCCCCGCCAGTCCCGCGGGCAACGAGGCGCTGCTCGACGAGGGCAGCGTCGAGCGGCCGGTCTCCCTCGTGGGGGGCACCTGCTATCGCGTGCTCGCCGGCGGCGGCCCGGGCGTGAGCGACGTCGCGCTCAAGCTCGGACCGGCGCGAGGCGCCGCGCTCCAGGAGGAGCACCACACCGGGCCGGAGGCGACCCTCGGCGTGCTCTCCCCGCTCTGTCCGATTCGCACCGCTCGCTACACGTTGACCATCGCCGTCCGCGGGGCCGGTGACGTGAGCTGGCAGATCTTCCGCGCCGCGGCCGCCGAACGCGCCGCGGCCGCCGCAGCGGCTCGACCGCGACCGCCGGTGGGCGGCAGCGGAACCGGCTTCGTCGCGCGCGCGCTCCGCGAGCGGCACGGGCAGGTCGGTGAAGGCATGCTCACGTTGGCGCCCGTCGAGACCGGCACGCTCCAACGGAGCCAGACCCAGCGCTTCGAGTTCCGTGCGACGGCCGGTCGCTGCTACCGGGCCATCGCGGTCGGGATGCCCTCGGTGCGGGCGCTGCGCGTCCGCATCCTCGACCGCTTCGGCTCGGAGCGGGCCGACAGCGGCGAGGAGCCCCGACCCTCGGCCCGCTTCTGCCCCACGACCGGCGGGACCTACCGCGCCGAGCTCAAGGCCGAGAACGGCTACGGGGGCTTCGCCTTCCAGCTCTTCGAGTCGCGGAACTGAGCGGACGCCGGCTCGCGCGCGTCCCTGACTGGCGCTAGCCTATCGGATGTTTTCGTCCACGCTGGATTCGGTCCGGGCGATCGGCGTCGGCCTCTTCTCGGGGCTCGAGAACACCGACCAGGACTATGAGCGCTACGTCAGCGAGATCGTCGAGTGCGTGAAGCGCTTCGCGGACGCCGAGGCCCCGGTCTATCTGCTCGTCGTGGAGCCGGACAACGCGAGCCCCGGCGCCGCGTGGCGCAAGAAGATCGCCGAGGCGAGCCGTGGGGTTCCGCCGCAGACGCTCTTTCTCTTCGTCGGTGGATCACGGCTCACGCGCGGCGTCGTGACCGCCATCTCGTGGCTCGCCCCTCGCAGCTACGAGACCAAGGTGATCGCGACCTGGGAGGAAGCGCGAGCCCTGGTGGCCGAGCGTCGCCAGGTCTCCGAGGGGCTGCTCGACCAGCTGCTCGAGTCCGCGCGCGCGAACGCCGGCTCGGTGTCGGCGTCCGCGTCGCGCTGAGGGTGGTCAGAGCGCCGCGCGGGCGGCGGCCAGGCCGTCGGCGGCGGGCGTGAAGCCCTCTTCCCGGAGCGCCTCGCCGAGGCCCGTGAGACAGAGCGCGAGGTGCCGCTCGGTGCACGACGCACCCATCAGACCGATGCGCCAGGCCTTGCCGGCGAACTTGCCGAGGCCCCCGCCGATCTCGAGGCCGTAGCGCTTCAGCAGCTTCCCGCGGACCGCCTTGTCGTCGACGCCGTCGGGGATGGCGACCAGCGTCAGCGGCGGTAGGCGCGCGTCGCTCGGCACCGGGAGCGAGAGCCCCATCGCCTCGAGGCCGGCGCGGAGCGCGGCGGACAGGCGTAGGTGGCGAGCGAAGCGAGCCTCGAGGCCTTCGTCGAGGACCAGTCGCAGCGCTTCGTGGAGGCCGAAGATGGCGTTCACCGGCGCGGTGTGGTGGTAGGCGCGTTCGTCACCCCAATAGCGAGCCAGGAGTCGCAGATCGAGGTACCAGCTGCGCACGTCGCTCTCGCGGCTACGCACCCGCTCCATCGCGCGATCGCTCAGCGAGACCGGCGCCAAGCCGGGCGGGCAGCTGAGGCACTTCTGGGTGCCGCTGTAGGCCGCGTCCACGCCGTGCCGGTCGAGCTGGATGGGGACGCCGGCGAAGCTGGTCACGCAGTCGGTGACGAGGAGCGCGCCGTGCTGATCGGCGATGGCTCGGAAGGGCGCCAGGTCCTGGAGCACGCCGGTCGAGGTCTCCGCGTGCACCAACGCGAGCACTCGGAACGGGCGCCCCGCGCCGGCCTCGGCGAGGGCGGCCGGATCGATGGGCTGGCCCCACTCGGTCTGCAGCTCCACCACCTCCGCCCCCTGGCGGCGGGCGACCTCGGCCATTCGGCCGCCGAACACGCCGTGGGTGGCGATGAGCGCGGCGTCGCCCGGCTCGAGGAGGTTCGCGAAGAGGGTCTCCATGCCGGCGGAGCCGGTGCCGCTGATCGGCAGGGTCATCCGGTTGTCGGTCCCGAAGACCGTCCGGATCATCGCGCGCACCTCGTCCATGCACCGGAGGAAGTCGGGGTCCAGGTGACCGATGGTCGGCGCGCCCTGGGCTCGGAGCACCTCGGGGGGCACGTCCGAGGGGCCGGGCCCCATCAGCACGCGCGGGCTGGCTCGAAAGGGCGCCGGGGCGCTCATTCGATGGACTCCAGCCCCTCCGGCGGCCGGCTCAAGCGCGCGGCGCAGTGGCCCTCGTGGCAGAGGCACGCGCCCCCGCAGTCGAGCGTTCCAAACTGGCAGTCGGCCGTGCACATCACGTCGCTGCAGTCCGGTCGGTTCGCCTCCGCGACGCAGGCGGCCGCGTGGCAGCACCCGGCGGGCACGCAGTCCGCGTCGGTCGTGCAGGCGTCCTCGCCGATCACCAGGTCGTCGTCCTCGCCAGCGGTCTCTTCGTTGCCGGTGGACTCCTCGCCCGGGTCGTCGGGGCCGGGATCGGTCACGACGGGGGTGGTGTTCTCGTTGGCGGGCTCGGTGGACTCGGCGCAGCCGAAGGCCAGCAGGAGGGCGAGGAGCATCAATCGCATGCGTCGTTCGTAGTACAAGCGAGCGGTGGGGTCGACTCCGATCCCGGTGCCGATAGATCCATCCCCGCGCTCGTACGTCGGGGCCCGCTCGGAGGACGAACGGATGCACGGACGACTCGATCGCGAGCATGGAACACCGGCCCGAGCGGTGGCCTTGGGTGCCCTGGGCACATTTCTTCTGGGGGCCCTCGCGCCCGCCCCGGCGGCCGCCTTCTGCGGCTTCATGGTCTCGAGCGGCGCGGACACACCGACCAACAAGGGCAGCATGGTCGCGCTGATGCGCGACGGATCCCGAACGGTGGTCGCGATGCAGAACGACTACGCCGGACCGCCCGAGGACTTCGCGCTGGTGATCCCGGTGCCGGAGGTGCTCGAGGAGGGGCAGGTGCGGACGCTGGAGAAGGCGGTCTTCGCGCGCCTCGACACGCTGACCGCGCCGCGACTGGTCGAGTACTGGGAGCAGGACCCCTGCTACGAGCCGGTCTACTACGACGAGCCCATGCCGGGATCGGTCGAGGAGCGTTTGGAGTCCGACTCGGGCGACGACGACGACTGGGAAGAGCCCGAGGACCTCGGTGTGACCGTCGAAGCCGAGTACGCCGTCGGCGAGTACGACATCCTCATTCTCGGCGCGCGCGATTCGGCCGGCCTCGACACATGGCTCCGCCGCAACGGCTACGCCATCCCCGACGGCGCCGAGCGCGTGCTCCGCGCCTACGTCGAGCAGGACATGAAGTTCTTCGTGGCGAAGGTCGCCGCCGAGCGCGTGACCTTCGACCCGAACGGCGGCGTGGTGCTCAGCCCCTTGCGCTTCCACTACGAGTCGGAGCAGCTCTTCTTGCCGATCCGCCTCGGTCTGCTCAACGCCAACGGCTCCCAAGACGTGATCGTCCACGTGCTGGCTCGGGGCCTCCGCTACGAGGTGAGCAACTACGACAACTACGCGATCCCCACGAATCTGCGGGTCACCGATGCCGTCCGCGAGGCGTTCCCGTCGTTCTACGACGCGCTCTTCGAGCGCATGACCGAGATGCACCCGCGCGCCGTGATCACCGAGTACGCGTGGGAGACCGGCTCGTGCGATCCCTGCCCGGGTCCGACGCTCACGGCGGAGGATCTGGTGCTCCTCGGCGCCGACGTGATCCCGACCTACGAGCAGGCCATCGCCCGCGGGCGCGTCCAGACCGGCTTCGAGCGCGACTTCGTCGTGACGCGGCTGCACCTCCGCTACTCGGAGCAGAGCATCGGCGAGGACCTCTTCTTCCGCGCCGCGCCGCCGATCGAAGGCGGCCGCGGGACGCCCGGGGTCGATGGCGAGATGAGCCAGGGGGTTCGCGCCTACTCGCTCAACAACTTCCAGGGGCGCTACGCGATCCTCCACGAGTGGGAGGGCGAGCTCGAGTGCCCGAACCCGCGGCGTGGGGTGTGGGGTGGACCTCCCTCCACCGTTCAGGGCACGTCGGCGCCGATGGCGGCGGCGGGGCTCGCGTTCGCGACGCCGGTCGCCAGCTCGCTCGACACGCTGCTGGCCGGGCCGGCACCGGAGCTCGGGCGCTCGACGGACACGCTACCGTCGGGGGACGTGTCCGCACCTCCCCCGCCGGAGCTTCCGGGGGCTTCCGGGTGCGGTCACTGCGCCGCGAGCGGCGGCGGCGGCGCGGGAGCGGTGGTGCTCGTGGCGCTCGTGCTGGTGGGGATTCGGCGGCGTCGCGGGTAGGGGGCGCCCGAAATCGACGCAATTTCGTGCACGTGCACGTGCACGAGTACGAGGACGTACACGGGGAACGGCAACCTCTGGGGGCGGCGATCTACTGAAACTTTGACAAGGTACTCGCGGGGCCGTAGCGTCCGGGGGTCGATACCTGTTCAGGTCATCAGTCCTGATCCATTGTTCCCCACCGAGGTCCCCATGCAGAAGCTCACCGATCGCCAGCGCGCCGTGCTCGAGTTCATCTCCGACTCCATCTCCGACCGCGGTTACCCTCCCACGCTTCGGGAGATCGGGAATCACTTGGGAATTCGGAGCACGAACGGGGTCAACGACCACCTCCGCGCGCTCGAGCGAAAGGGCTACCTGACCCGCGAGGACATGAAGTCGCGGACCCTGCGGCTGGTTCGGACGCCCGATGGGGACCCCATCGACCACAACACCCCCTCGAGCGACGCGGACATGATCGACATCCCCATCCTCGGCCGGGTGGCCGCCGGCGCCCTCAGCGAGGCGCTGCAGGAGCCGGAGGACACCGTCCGGATCGACCGGATGCTGGTGGGGAAGGGCAAGGACGTCTTCGGTCTCCGCATCAGCGGCGAATCGATGATCGAGGCCGGGATCCACGACCGGGACTACGTCTTCGTCCGAAAGCAGATCCAGGCGAAGCGCGGCGACATCGTCATCGCCCTCGTCCACGACGAGGCCACCTGCAAGACCTTCTACCCGGAGAAGGACCACATCCGGCTCCAGCCGGAGAACTCCTCCATGGCGCCCATCCTGGTGCCCAAGAACGACTGGCGAGAGACCCAGATCCTCGGCGTGGTAGTGGGGGTCTACCGCCGCCTCGACTGAGCTCGAACCGACCTCCTCCGATCGGCCGACGGGTCAAACCGACCCGTCGGCCGAAATTTGTTTGGGGGAATAGCTCAACGATCCCGGAGGACTGAGCGCCAAGTCGAAAATAGATCTTGCGGCGGTCGGGCACTGGTAATACCACTTGGATTGGTAATACCAGTGGCCAAGTCGAACACATCCAAGCCGAACGCCGCCGAGAGCGCCGCCCACGAGCTCCGCCGCCGCATCCTCATGGGCGACGCCGAGCCGGGCTCGCTGCTCCCCGGCGAACGCGAGCTCGCCGAGAACCTCGGCGTGAGTCGCGTGACCATCCGCTCTGCCCTCGCGACGCTCCAGTCCGAGGGGCTCGTCGAGAAGGTGCACGGCGCCGGCAATCGGGTGCTGGACTTCCGCGAGCACGGGGGCGTCGACCTCATCGCGCACCTCGCGCGCTACGCCATCGAAGGCGGCGAGATGCCGCTCCGCCTTCTCGGGGACCTCCTCGAGTTCCGCCGGCTGGTCGCGACTCAGGTGATGGCGGTGGCCGCGGAGCGCGGAACCCCTTCCGAGCTCCGGGCGCTGCGCGACCAGCGCGAGGTGCTCGGCGAGCTCCTCGACGACGGGGAGGCGTTCATGCGGGAGGACCTGCATTTCGCCCGCATCCTCGTGCGCGCCACCCACAACCTCGCGCTCGAGCTGCTCTACAACACCGTGCAGCGGATCATCACGGGGAGCCCCGGCTTCGAAGCCGCCTTCCTCGTCAACGCGCGCGACACCATCGCCACCTACGACGCGCTCCTCGATCTCCTCGAGACGCGCGATCCGGCCCGAATCCGCAAGGCGGCGGCCCGCTTTCTCGAACCCCTCGACCGGAAGACCCTGGACCGGCTCGGGGCGCTCTCTCGTGTCATGGCCGGCGGATCCGCCCCGGCCCCTGCAGATGCAGTGGAGGAATCATGAAGCTGACCAACATCGAGCGACGCTGGCTCGAGGCCATCATGGAGGGCTTCGCGCCCCCCGGCTCGGGCGACGCAGACCACCTCGCACCCGAACCCGGTGAGGCCGACTACGTCGGGACCTTCGAGCTGCTCAACGGTGCGGGTGGACCGAAGGTTCGCTACGGCATTCGCGCCGCGATGATGCTCGTCGCGTCGTCGCCGCTGTGGACCCAGCTTCGACCCACGTTCATCGATGGGCTGAACGAGGGCGAGCGCATCGCGCTGCTCGAGGATCTCCTCGAGCACCCGCTGCAGATCGTCCGCGAGCTGACCCTGCTGATGAAGGTGCAGACCTCGATGGCGCTCCTCCGTGAGCCGACCATCCGAGCCCGCTCGCAGTACGACGCGGGCCGCGCCGAGGGGACTCCGGTCCGCCTTCGGCTGAAGAAGAGCGTCCCGAGCGTTCAGGAGGTGGCGTGATGGCTCTCAAGGACTTGTTCACCTCGATCCTGGCCAAGCCGGTCTGGGAAGACCGAGCGCACACCGTGATCGTCGGCACCGGCGCGGGCGGCGCGACCGCGGCGCGCGTGCTCGCGGCGCAGGGCGTCGACGTCCTGATGCTCGAGGAGGGCGCCAAGCTGGTGACCTCCGAGCGTCCGCGCGACGTTCCCGGCGCGCTCGCGACCACCATGCGCGAAGGCGGCACTCAGGCGAGCGGTGACCTCTCGCCGCTGGTCGTGCTCCAGGGCCGCTGCGTCGGCGGCAGCACCGCGATCAACAGCGGGATCATCTGGCGGATGCCGGAGGACGTCCGCGAGGACTGGATCGCGAACCACGGCCTCGCCGAGCTCGTCGACGCCGGTGAGATGGACCGGATCTACGAGACGATCGAAGAGGAGCTCGAGATCGAGGAGACCGGCGAGCGCGTCCTCGGCGGCAACTCGGCGCTGATGGCGAAGGCCAGCGCGGCCCTCGGTCTACCCGGCAAGCCCATCACTCGGAACGCCGCGCGCTGCGAGGCGTCGGGCGAGTGCCTCCAGGGCTGCCCCGGTGAGAACCGCCAGTCGATGGACACCTCCTACGTGCCCAAGGCGATTGGCGACGGCGCGCGGCTGCGCACCCACGCCCGCGTGGATCGTGTGTGGATCGAGGGTGGTCGTGCCGTCGGCGTCATCGGTCAGGCGCTGCACCCGGAGACCCGCAAGCCCATCGGCCGCTTCCAGGTCCGCGCCGAGAACGTCGTCGTGGCCGCCGGTGTGGTCCATACGCCGATCATCCTTCGCAAGAGTGGTCTCGGCGGGCTGGTCGGCGATCGCTTCCAGGCGCACCCCGGTGCCGCGATGCTCGGCCGCTTCGATGAGCCGGTCCGCATGAGCTACGGCGCGACGCAGGGCTACGAGATCCCGATGCGCGAGCGCGGCTTCAAGATCGAGTCGCTCTCGCTACCGCCCGAGATGCTCGCGGCGCGACTGCCCGGCGTCGGCGCCGAGTGGCAGGAGCGCATGGCGCACCTCGACCACTACGCGCAGTGGTGCGCGCAGGTTCGGATGAAGGCCCACGGTCGTATCCGGCCCGGTCTCCTCGGACCCTCCATCTCCTACGCGCCCCTCACGGAAGACATCGCGAAGATGCAGGACGCGGCCATCACGATCGGCCGGATGCTCTTCGCGGTCGGTGCCAGGGAGGTCTATCCGGGCATCGACGGTTGCCCCGAGGTACTCCGCTCGGTCGACGAGCTCGAGGCCCTGGCGGCCACGCCGTGGAAGCGGACCCAGGTCCACCTGGTCGCGTCCCACCTCTTCGGGACCGCCGTCGCGGGTGCGGACCCGAGCCGGAGCGTGGTCGGCCCCGACCTGCAGAGCCACGAGGTCGATGGTCTCTACGTCATGGACGCGAGCGTCTTCCCGACCAACATGGGCGTGAACCCGCAGCACGCGATCATGACCGTGGTCTTCCGCGCCGCCGAGCAGCTCGCCGCCAAGGCGGGCGCCCGCCGCGCGGCCTGAGCTTCCTCGGCAGCGGACGCTGACGGGCCCATCCCGTCAGCGTGCGCCACGTCTCGGCGCTCTGTAGCTTGTGCGCGTTGATCACCTTCCTCGACGGACCGATGGGGACCGAGCTCGCCGCACGCGGCGTGGCCACGCCCTTGCCCACGTGGAGCGCTGGCGCGATCGAGAGCGAGCCGGATGCGGTGGTCGCGATCCATCGCGACTATGCCGCCGCAGGAGCGACGGTTCACACCACCAACACCTTTCGAACCCGCCAGAGCGACGTGGGCGAGCGGTGGCGGGAGCTCACCCTCGCGGCCGTGGCGCTCGCTCGCGAGGGAGTGGGACCGCATCGAGTGGCCGGCTCGATCGCACCGGTCGCCGACTGCTACCGGCCCGACCTGAGCCCAGGGGAGGGCGCCTTCGATGCGCACCTCCAGATGGCGCGCGCGCTCGTGGACGGGGGCGTCGACCTGGTGCTCTGCGAGACCTTCCCGGAGCCGGCGGAGGCCCTCGCCGCGGTGCGTGCCGCGCTCGACGCAGGAGCGATGGAGGTGTGGGGAAGCCTGACCGCCGGTCCCGACGCCGACCTGCTCAGCCCGATCGAGCTGGCACGCGGAGCCGAGCGCCTGGCCGACGCGGGCGCCTCCACCGTGCTCGCCAACTGCATCCCCGCGCCGCGGATGCGCGACTACCTCCGCGAGCTGAGCATCGTCGGCGTGCCCTTCGGCGCCTACGGCAACGCGGGCAGCGCGGACGATCGCATCGGCTGGTCGAGCGATGCCGGGTTCGGAGCGGAACGCTACGCAGCGCTGGCCGAGGGCTGGGTCGAGCTCGGGGCGAGCGTGGTCGGTGGCTGCTGCGGGACCGGGCCGGCGCACCTCGCTGCGCTCGTCACGCGTTTGCGCGGCTGACGCCCGAGGCGACAGCCGCGCAGCTCGGGACCGAGCCGGACCTCAGAGCCCGCCGGCTTCGCGGGTCCCGGCGACCGCTTGGGTCGGCTCGTCGGTGTTCGGCCGGAAGGGAGCGGATGCGCTGCCGCTGTTGCTCGACGTGGAGCTGTCGGAGGAGCTGCCGCCCTCGTCGCCGCCCGGCATGTTGGGCTGCGGGTTGGGATCGTTCTCGACGACGTCGATGTGCGGCACCGAGGTCCCGGGCCGGTTCGGCTGCGGGTTCGGCTCACCCATCAGAGGGGCGTTGGCGCCACCGACGACCGAGCCGTCGTGGTGGGTGGTCTCGTTCGAGTGGGTCATTCCCGAGTAGACCTCCAGCTCCTGGAGGGTGTTGACGTAGCTCAGCCAGAGGCTGTCCACCTCGTGCGAGCCCGTGGAGCGCAGCTCGGCGTCGACCGCCGAGTAGGTGTCGGTGCACACCGCGGCCCCGCCGTAGGGGTCGAGGACGACCACCAGCTCGGGCGCTCCGGCGGCGACGCCGAAGTTCCATTCGAGCCCGTCGAGCATGCCCTCGCAGCCAGCGGGCGCAGACGTCCACACGTCGCGCTCGATCTCCACCAAGGGGCTCGCGCCCGTGGTGGCTCCAGCGGTGGTCGCTCCGATGAGCTCGTCGTCGCCGGCACAGCCACCCAGCGCGAGGGCTGCCATCAGCACGAGAGTCCACCGACGCAACGCAGCGGTCCGAACGGTTCCCCGCCCGTCTTCGTTCCTAGCCTTCATGATTCGACCCAGCTTCATGACCTGGCACCCTTCGACTTACCCCGCTTGCACGAGCCGAGGCCGTGCTGCTTGACGAGTTGTGATAGCCGGGGGCGCTTCATTCCGAGCAGCTCTGCTGCACGGGTAATATTACCGTCTGTCTCCGACAAAGCACGAACGATGCATTCTCGTTCGATGACCTTCTTCATCTCGAGCAACGAGTTGTCCCCCTCGCGGATTCGCTCGTAGATGGCTTCTTCCAGGGGCGGCGGGGGCAGAATCGAGCCTCGATCGCTGCCCTCTCCCTGGGCCTCGGCGGCCTCGGCGGCGGCGAAGGTCTCGGAAAAAGCCGAGAAATCTTCAGCACGTAGCATGTTGCCGTCGCAGAAGAGGCTGGCGCTCCGGAGCACGTTCTGGAGCTCCCGAACGTTGCCGGGCCAACGGTGGTGGCTCAGCTTGTGGAGCACGTCGGCACTCACCATCTTGGGAGGCTCGCCTCGCTCCTCGCCGATCCGGCGGAGCAGGCACTCGCTGAGCTCGCGGAGATCGTCGGTGCGCTCCCGCAGCGCGGGGACATCGATGGCGACGCCACGGAGCCGGTAGTAGAGGTCCTCGCGGAAGGTGCCCTCGGCGACCATCTTCTCGAGGTCGCGATGGGTGGCCGCCACGATGCGGACATCGACCCGAATCGGCTGGGTGCCGCCGACGCGCTCGAACTCGCGCTCCTGCAGCACGCGGAGGAGCGCGACCTGGGTCTTGGGCGAGATGTCGCCGATCTCGTCGAGGAAGAGGGTGCCGCCGTCGGCGAGCTCGAACCGGCCCTTCTTTCGGGCGCTCGCGCCGGTGAAGGCGCCGCGCTCGTGACCGAAGAGCTCGCTGAGCAGCAGGGTCTCGACCAGCGCCGCGCAGTTCACCTTCACGAGCGGCTTGTCCGCGCGCTTCGAGTGGCGATGGAGCGCCTCGGCGACGAGCTCCTTGCCCGTGCCGCTCTCACCGCGAACGAGCACGGTCGCGTCGCTGGGGGCGACCTTGTCGATCACCTCGAGGAGACGAACGGTCGCCGCCGAGCTACCGGCGATGTCGGGGTAGCGGCGCATCAGCTCGGGCGAGCGGACCACCCGCGTCGGGGCGTCCGGCAGGGTGGAGACCCGCTGCCGCCGAGGGGCGAGCGTGGAGACCTGCGCGGCCACTTCGTTCAGGCGCTGGCGGCAGTCGCGGGAGACCCAGCTGGCCAAGCTCTCTTCGGGCACGCGCGAGGTGAGCGCTTCCTCGAGGGCTTCGACCGCTTCCATCGCGCGGTGGGCGCCTTCGGCGTCGTCTGCCTCGGCGAGCGCGCGGGCGAGCCGGAGCTCGGCTTCGAGGCGGATGACCTCGTCGTCGGTCTCCTCGGCGAGACGGCAGGCGCGCCGCGCGGCCTGAAGCACCTCGCCGCCAGCCGCCCGCTCGAGGTCCACCGCGACCAGCGCGAGCTGCGCCGCGTGGCGGGGGGCGTCGGTGGCGGGAGCTTCCGCGAGGAGCTGACGCGCTTCGGCGACCTGGCCCTCACGCAGCTCGAGGCGCGCGAGCTCGATGACCAGCTCCATCGCCTGGTTGGCGCCGAGCTGGTTCATGGTCTCCATCGCGGAGGCGAGCGTGGCCCGGCCCAGCGCGAGGTTGCCCTCGGCCAGATCGATGCGGCCGCGGAGCTTCATGCACTCGGCCGCGAACGACGCCGGTAGGTTCGCGCCGCCCATGTGCTGGGCGAAGTTGCAGAGCGAGCGCGCCCGGCTCGGGTCGCCCATGCTCAGGTAGAGCTCACCGAGGTTGATGCCGACGCGGGTCAGCATCGGGCGGTTGCCGAGCCGCTTCAGCAGCGAGACCGCGCGGTGGTAGTGCTCGAGCGCCTCCGTGTAGTCGTGGCGGAGGTGCGCGAGGACCGCGAGGTTCTCCGTCGCGATGGCGGTGTCGCGCGAGTCGTTCACCTCGGACGCGACGGTGATCGCCCGCTCGAAGCACTCCCGTGCTTCGCCGAGCTTCTGCTGGCGGAGGCGGGCGACCCCGAGGTTGGTCAGGGCCTGCGCTTCCTGGTGGCCCAGCCGAGCGGCTTCGGCGGCTGCGCGGTTCGCCTCGAAGAGCGCGGCGGCCGTCGCGGCCTCCTTGCGCGCGAGGGCGACCTTGCCGAGCGTGTTCCGCGCGTGGATCTCGACCGTGAGCTCGCCGAGCTCGCTGGCCTTGGAGACGGCGCCTTCCGCCCAGGACTCGGCCTCGTCGTAGCGCGCTCGCTGGTACTCGAGCTCGGCCAGGAGCGTCTCGACCGTGGTTCGGGTGCGCTCGTCTTCGTGCGCGTCCGCCAGGGCGTGAGCGGCCTTGAGGCGGTGGGCGGCCGGACCGAGCTCGCCCGCGAGGGTCAGCAGCCGACCGACGCGATGGGCCGCCTCCGGGCTCTCCGGCCGCGCGGCGCACACGGCCTCCGCGTGCACGAGGGCCTTTCGATAGTCACCGGCCACTCGGTAGAGCTCGGCCAGGTAGCGGCGGAGCTCGACCGGGACCTCGGCGTCGCCGGCGCTCTCCAGGACGCGCTCGAGAAGGGCCGCAGCCTCGGCCTGTGCATGGCGTGCCGCCAGCGCGTGGGCTTCGTCCATGGCGAGCGGGACGGCTCGCGCGAGGTCGCCGGCGGCCAGCGCGTGGTGCGCGGCCGGGCCTTGGCCCTCGGACTCGAAGCGATCGGCGCAGCGCGTGTGGAGCGTGACTCGACGGCCGTCGTCGATGCGGTCGTAGGTGAGCTCCCTGTCGCGGGCTCGGGCGAAGCCGAGGAGGATCCGCCCATCCAGGATGGAGCGGTCGAGGAGCTGGGTCTGCTCGAGCAGCTCGCGGTCGTCGCGGCTGAGCTTGATGTCGGAGAGGGCCGAGAGGAGCTCCAGGTCGGCCGGACGGCCGAGCACCGCCAGGGTCTCGACGAGCGAACGCGCGGTGGCCGTCAGGGAGTCGAGACGGCGGACGAGCAGGTCCTTCGGGAGCAGAGGCTCGGCCTCGAGCAGGAGCTCGATGGCGTCCGGCATGCCGCCGGTCCGCTCGAGGATCCGCCGAACGGTGGCGTCGCTCTGGAGGAGCTGGCGGACGCCTTCCGCATCCAGCTCGCCGACCTCGACGACCGCGGTCGCCTCGTGCTGGCGCAGGCTCTGGAGCCGGTCCTCCGCAGGCATGTCGTCGCGCACGCTGGCGACGACGAGCGCTCGGAGCGGCTCGGTGGAGACTCCGCTGGTCCACGGCCCCGCGCCCTCGAAGAGGAAGTCGAGGAGCTGGAGGGTGCCCTCGTCGCAGCGCTCCAGGTCGTGGAGGATGACGAGCGGTGGACGGAGCCGCGCGACGTCGCGGAGCAGGCCGCGGATCGCGTCGAAGAAGCGGAGCCGCTTCTCGCGCGCCTCACGGGACGCCTGGTCCGGCGCATCGGCGTGGCTCAGCTCGTGCTGGTGCCAGAGCGGGTGACAGCCCTCGAAGCAGCCGAGGTCCGCCAGGTCGATGGTGGGCTTGAGCGACATGTCGCCCAGGAAGGAGAGGGCGCGATCGACGACCGTCGCGAAGGGGCCGAAGGCGTGGCCGTGCTCGCAGCGGCCCTCGAGGACGACGCCGCCCTCGAGCCGGATGCGTCGGCTCAGCTCTTGGAGGATGCGTGACTTGCCGCTCCCGCTCGGGCCTTCCAGCAGGGCCAGCCGCTCGCGCTCGCGGGCGTCTCGATAGAGTCCGGCCAGTTGGGCCAGCTCATTTTCCCGCCCCACGCAGAGAGGTTCTCCGGCGTCGGGACGGCGGCCAGGTTGGGAAGGTACGGCGCCGTGCGGCATAGGCAGCTCCACGGACGGGCCAAACGTCACCCGTCCAGGCGCGCCAGGGTAAGAGGAGGTAGGACCACTTTCAAGGCAGACGCCTTCCTCCCGATGGGCGTAGGACCGCACGGGAGACCGTTAAGCAAGGGGCATGCCCGCCTTGCGAGGGGATTTCACGCATGGATCTGGGCCCCACCGTTCATTTTCTGACGGTGGCCCGATTCCAAGCGCACGGCACCCTCATCCGCGGGCGAGTGCGGGAACTCACGCGGCCGGGCTCAGCGGTAGTCGTCGGGGTCGATGCCGTGGTGCTTGAGCCAGCGGTGGACCTGCATCCGCTCCTTGCCGAGCGAACGCCCGACGGCGGCGATGTTGCCGGCGTGCTGCCGGAGGAGCTCTCGAAGCTCGTGCTCGGCCGGCGCCTGGCTCCGGCCGCCTGGCGCCGCCTTCGGGGCCGGGGACGCGGAGGCTTCCGGTCGCATGCTCCCCGCGGGCGCCGACGAGACCCGCCCGTGTCCATCGAGGGCTCGCTGGACCGGTGTCGGCAGGTGCGCGAGGTCGAGCTCACCGCCGTCGGCGAGCGCGAGCCCCAGCTTCACGGCGCTCTCGAGCTCGCGAACGTTGTACGGCCAGTCGTAGTGCGCGACCGCGAGCATGAACGGGAAGGTGACCTTCGTCTTCGGCCGGCGTGCGGCCGCGAGGAAGTGACGAACCAGCACGTGCAGGTCCTCGCGTCGGTCGCGAAGCGCGGGCAGCTCCACCTGCAGCTCGCGCAATCGGGCGAGCAGGTCGCCCCGGAAGGTGCCCTCGGCGACCTTCTGTTCGAGGTCGCGGTGGGTCGCGCACACCACCCGGACGTCGACGGGCTGCGCGACGGTGCTGCCCAATGGGACCACCTCTCGCTCCTGGAGCACTCGGAGCAGCTTCGCCTGGGCCTCGAGCGGCATGTCGCCGATCTCGTCGAGGAAGAGCGTGCCCTTGTGAGCGGCGCGCACCAGACCCGTCTTGTCGCTGCTCGCACCGGTGAAGGCGCCCTTCTTGTAGCCGAAGAGCTCACTCTCGAGCAGGTTGGCCGGGAGGGCGGCGCAGTTGATCGCCTGGAGCGGACCGCTGCGGCCGCTCAGTCGGTGGATCTCCCGGGCGACCAGCTCTTTGCCGGTGCCGCTCTCGCCCTGGATGACCACGGAGATGAGCGTGACCGCCACCCGGGCCAGCCGGTCGAGGATCGCGTCCATCTGGTACCCGCCCACGAGGGGCGAGTCGGTCACGCCGTGCTCGAAGGGGCGGGCGGCGTCGACGACTTCGCCGTCCAGTCGGTACGCGCCGAAGGGGTAGATCCCGCTGCTCGCGTGGCGGAAGACGGTGTCGCCGACCCGGATCACGTCTTGGTCCTGCAGCCGGTGCGCCTTGACCCGCTCGCCGTTCACCACCGTGCCGTTCGTCGAGCCGTTGTCGACGATCCAGTACCCGTCGGAGCGACGCTCCACCAGGGCGTGATGGCGAGACACCGCCGCCTCGGGGATGGAGAGGGTGTTGTCGGCCTCGCGCCCGAGCGTGGTCGCGTCGGTGGCGAAGGGAACGACGGACGGGAGATGCGCGTGGAGCCGGCTGTAGATCAGGACCAGCCCCGGCGTGGGGTCGGTCGTGGCATCGAGGCGCGGCACCGCTTCGACGGAGGCCGTCGTCCAGCCCTGCCGCTGCTCGGGGTCCATCGGGACGGGCAGCGTATCACAAGGCGGAGACGAGCCGAGCGTTGGAGTGAGGTTCAGCTCGCTCGGGCGTCGCGGTCGGCCGCGCGTCCCTCGATGGCGGCCACCAGCTCGGGGACGTCGAAAGGCTTGCCCAGCCAGCCGTCCGGTGGGCCCGCGAGCTTCCCCGGATCCACGTGTCCGGACATCAGGAGGGTACGGCGCGCGCGGCCGGAGCTCTTGAGCGCCGCCAGCAGCTCGTCCCCACGGCCGTCCGGGAGGGTGAGGTCCGCGAGGGCCAAATCGAAGGGGTCACCGCCGGCCGCCATCGCCTCCGCGACGGTCTCGACCACGACCGCGTCGATGTCACGGAGCGTCAGGGTGGTCTGAACGAGCTCACGAATGCCCGCGTCGTCTTCGACCACGAGCACGCGGCTGGGGGTCATCGTGCGGGGCATCACGGCGCTGTTCCGGGGGGACGCCGGGAGTCGAACCTCGAAGCGGGTCCCGGTGCCGAGCTCCGAACGGACCCGAACGTTCCCGCGGAGCTCGCGGACCGTCCGCGCCACGAGCGCGAGACCGAGGCCGGTCCCGCCCTTCCGGCGGCCGAAGCCCGGCTCGAAGATTCGCGCGCGAACGTCCTTGTCCATGCCCGGCCCGTCGTCCTCGATCCCGAGGACGATGCGACCGCCGTTCGAGGTCGCGTCGAGTCGCACCGTCCCCTCGTCGGTCACCTGCACGGCGTTCAACGCGAGGTTCCAGATGATGCGGAAGAGCTCGCCGCGGGGATGCGTGGTCTCCATCCGATCGGGCACGTTCACTTCGATCGTCGTTCCCCGCTGGCGAGCGGTCGGCTCGAGCAGGCGGGCGACATCTTGGAGGAGCTCGCCCACCTCGGACTCGGAGTCGTCCGCTCCGCCGACCAAGGTCCGCGCCGCACGACGTGCGGTCGTCGCCGCTCGCTCCAGTCGTTCGAGGGAGTCGTCGGTCAGCGTCTCGGGGTGCTCGCGCAGCATCCCGATCCAGCCGACCACGGCGCCGAGCGCGTTGCCCAGCTCGTGGCCGACCGCACGGGCCAGCCCGTCGTCCGGCTCGGAGGGAGCAGATCGCTCGATCGGGGGCGCGACCATCAGGATTCGTCCCTCGTCGGTGATCACCCAGCGGGCGCGTCGGCCATCCCGGCCGGCCAGCTCGGTACGATCGACGGCCGCGGAGACCGCAGCTGGGGATAGGTCGGCGAGAGCTGCCGCCAGGTCGTCGAAGGTCGTTGCCTCGCTATCCAGCATCGAGCGTGCGCGCTCGTTCATGCGCACCTCGCCCTGCGTTTCGATGAGCCATGCCCATCCGGCCCGCTCGGCCAACCACTGGAGTACATCGAGTGACATCAAAATGATTCGTCGGCGACGGAAGGTACTTGAGCGGCGAATGGAGTTCAAACCTCTTCGTGCACCGCTCGTGCGTTGTCACATGGGCGGAACAACCCGGACTGGGTAATGTTCGTACGGCTCCGTCGCTCTCTGCCGACGGGTCACTGGGCGTTCTGCCCGACACCCTACGATGGGGATGTCGGACGGAAAAGGGCGCACGCCACGCAAGGTCTCTACACTATGTGTCTGGTGCATGATTTCAGGGCCGCTGCGGCCCCTCTGACGCACCCCCTTATGGAGGTCAACTGCTTTGTCTGATCCTGCCCGCATTCGTTGCGCCCTGATGGGCTGCCTCCTCGCCGGCCTTCTCGCCGGTTGCGCACAGGGTGCAGGCGGAGACGATCGAGATCGTGATCTCGGCCCGGGCTCGCTCGACATGGGCGGCGACGCGGGCGGTTGCCCGATGACCTGCCCGGACGGGCAGGAGTGCCGCGACGGGATGTGCATGCCCGCCGCTGGCTGTGGCCCCGATTCGATGTGTCCGATCGGCGAGAGCTGTTGCGACGGCACCTGTGCCTCTCTGCCGGGCGATCCGAACAACTGCGGCGCCTGCGGCCGAGTCTGTGAGGGACGCGCCAACCGTTGCACCAGCAGCCAGTGCCGATGCAACGACCTCCCGCAGTGCGAAGAGGGCTCGACCTGCTGCCCCGAGGGGTGCGCGGACACCATGAACGACGATGCGAACTGCGGCGGCTGCGGGGTGGTGTGCCCGGCCGGCCAAGGATGCATCGCGGGTTCCTGCGAGGACCTGCCTTGCGATCCGGCCTGCGCTGCGGGCGAGGTGTGCGACGTGGGCACCTCGACCTGCCAGTGCGCCGGTGGCGCGGCGTGCACGGCCGGGGACGTCTGCTGCTCCGATGGTTGCCAGGACACCCAGACCGATCCCGCGAACTGCGGCGGCTGCGGTGTCGCTTGTCCCGCGGGCGAGGTGTGCACCGAGGGCGGTTGCGGCGCCGTGCCCTGTGACCCGCCGTGTGGCCCGGGGCTGACCTGCAACGCGGGCGTGTGCGGCTGTGGCTCCGGGCCCGCGTGTGGCGCCGGCCAGTCGTGCTGCAGCGGCACATGCATCAACACGAGCAGCGACGCCGCCAACTGCGGCTCCTGTGGTCGCGCCTGCGGCCCCGACGAGGGCTGCTGCTCCGGTGGCTGCCGGAACCTGCGCACGAACATCGATCACTGCGGCTCTTGCGGTCGCGCCTGCGGCAGCACCGCGGACGAGTGTGTGGACGCGAACTGTCGTTGTCAGGGGGGCGCGGAGTGCCTCTTCGAGTGCGTCCCCTTCTTCGGTTGCGTCCCCGCCTGACGGCGGTGGCTGCACGCCGCCGCCCTGCGTAGTAAGAGGGCGGCGTGGATGCCATCGACGACGCGACGTTCGAGCGCATGCTCGATCTGGCCGCGGTAGCCGTCTCCGACGATGAACGCGAGTCCTTGCGACGGGACCTGGGTCGCGTGCTCGAGTCAATCACGGCGATCGCCGACGCCCCGGTCGACGACCTCCCGCCGACTTATGGGGTCTCGACCGGGACGCGCACGCGGGCGGACGAGCCGGTGCCGAGCCTCGACCGCGCGGAGGCGCTGGCGGGCGCGCCACAGAGCGCCGACGACCACTTCGTGATGCCCAGCGCGATGGGGCGGAGCAAGGACTCGTGACGATCGCCGAGCACATCGCCGCCGTGGCTGGCGGCGCGTCGGTTCGGGAGCGCGCGGAGGCGGCGCTCGATCGCGTCGGGGACGATCCACATCGCGCGTTCCTGAGCCTGGACCGCGACTGGATCCTCGCCGACGCGGAGCAGCTCGACGCGCGCCTCGCGGCCGGAGAGTCGCTGCCGCTCGCGGGCGCTCCGATCGCCATCAAGGACAACCTCTGCCAGCGAGGCACGCGGACGACGTGCGGGAGCCGGCTGCTCGAAGACTGGGTCGCGCCCTACGACGCGACCGTCGTCGAGCGACTTCGCGCCGCGGGCGCGCTCCTCTTCGGGAAGACGAACCTCGACGAGTTCGCGATGGGTTCCTCGACCGAGAACAGCGCCTTCGGTCCGACCTCGAACCCGCGGGACCCCTCACGCGTACCCGGGGGCTCGAGCGGCGGCTCCGCAGCGACGGTCGCCGCGGGACACGTGGCAGCGTCCCTCGGGAGCGACACCGGCGGCTCGGTCCGGCAGCCGGCGGCCTACTGCGGCGTGCACGCCCTGAAGCCGACCTACGGCCGGGTGTCCCGCCGCGGCCTCGTCGCGTTCGCGTCGAGCCTCGACCAGGTCGGGCCCTTCGGCGCGACGGTCGCCGACATCGCGCAGGTCTACGACGTGATCGCGGGACCCGACGCCGGCGACGCGACCAGCGCCGACCAGCCGGCACCCTCGGCGATGGAGGTGCTCGGCGCGGGCGTCGCCGGTCTGCGCATCGGCGTGGTGCGCTCGTGCCTCGAGCAAGCCGATGCGCCGGTCGCCGCAGCGGTCGAGGGTGCGGCCGAACGTCTCGAGAGCGCGGGCGCGACCTTGGTGGACGTGGGCGTCGAGCACCTCGATCTCGCTCTCTCGGCCTACTACCTGATCGCCCCCGCCGAGGCGGCGAGCAACCTCTCGCGCTTCGACGGAGCGCGCTACGGGCTGCGCGTGGAAGGCAGGGACCTGGCCGAGACCTATCGCGCCACCCGCGCTCGCTTCGGGCGAGAGGTGATTCGCCGGATCGTGCTCGGCACCTACGCGCTCTCGGAGGGCTACGCGGACGAGGCCTACGTTCGCGCGTCGCGGGCGCGGACCGCCATCTGCCGCGCGTTCGACTCGGTCTTCGAGGGGGTCGACCTCCTGCTCCTGCCGACGGCACCCACCGTGGCCTTCGCGCTCGGCGAGAAGACCGACGATCCGGTGGCGATGTACGCGGCGGACGTGTTCACCGTCCCGGCCAGCCTCGCGGGGCTCCCCGCGAGCAGCTCCCCGGTGGGCGAGGTCGACGGGTTGCCGGTCGGCGCTCAGCTCATCGGTCGACGCTTCGAGGACACCACCCTCGTCCGCGCGATGGAGGTGCTCTCGTCATGAGCGCGCTCGAACCGGTCATCGGGCTCGAGGTGCACGCGCAGCTCGCGACCCGCACCAAGCTCTTCTGCGGATGCGAGACGCGCTATGGCGCGCCGCCGAACACGCAGGTCTGTCCCATCTGCCTCGGCTACCCGGGGGCGCTCCCGGTACCGAACGAGCAGGCCATCGAGCTGGCGGTGCGCGCCGGCCTCGCGCTGGGTTGCACCATCGGACGCGCGAGCCGCTTCGACCGGAAGAGCTACTTCTATCCGGACCTGCCGAAGGGCTATCAGATCTCGCAGCTCGACCTGCCGATCAACGAGGGCGGTGAGCTCCGGGTCGGCGAGCGCGTGATCGGGCTCGAGCGCGCCCACCTCGAAGAGGACGCCGCGAAGAGTCAGCACGTCGGGAGCCAGACGCGCGTCGACTTCAACCGCGGCGGCGTGCCGCTCCTCGAGATCGTCAGCAAGCCGGAGCTCCGCAGCCCCGCGGAGGCCGAGGCCTACCTGCGCGAGCTGCGGCTCGTCTTGATGACCATCGGCGTCAACGACGGCAACCTCGAGGAAGGGTCGTTTCGCTGCGACGCGAACATCTCGCTCCGGCCCGTGGGCAGCGAGACCTTCGGCACGCGCGTGGAGATCAAGAACGTGAACTCGTTCCGCTTCGTGCGCCTCGCGCTCGAGGCGGAGATCGCGCGCCAGAAGGTGGTCCTCGGAAGCGGCGGAACCGTCGAGCGCGAGACGCGCAGCTGGGACGAGAGTAGCCAGAAGACCGTCGCGATGCGCGGCAAGGAAGCGGCAGCGGACTACCGCTACTTCCCGGACCCGGACCTGCCCGCGATCGCGCTCACCGACGCGCAGGTCGAAGCGTGGCGCGACGCGATGCCCGAGCTGCCGGCAGCGCGCCATCGGCGATGGCTCGATGCCGGTCTCACGGACTACGACGCGGGCGTGCTCGGGCAGCATCCGGCGACGGCGGCCTACTTCGACGCGGTCTGCGCCGCGAGCGCCATGAGCGCGAAGAAGGTGGCCAACTTCATCCAGTCCGAGGTGCTCGGCCACATCGCGACCGACGGCCTCGATGCGACGCTGCCGGTGCCGGCCGACGCGCTCGCGGAGCTGCTGGACCTGCTCGACGCCGACACGATTCACGGCCAGGCGGCCAAGAAGGTCTTCGGCCTGATGGTCGAGGAGGGGCTCGGCGCGAAGGCGCTCGTCCAGCGCGAGGGGCTGGCCCAGGAGACCGACGAGGGAGCGATCGAGGCGAGCGTTCGCGCCGTGCTCGAGGCTCACCCGGATCAGGTCGCGCAGTACCGTGAGGGCAAGACGAAGATGATCGGCTTCTTCGTCGGACAGGTGATGAAGGCCTCGAAGGGCAAGGCGAACCCCAAGGCGGTCAAGGCGATCGCGGAGCGGCTCCTCGAGCCGAACTGAAGGAAGACATGAGTCAGACCATCGACATCCCCGAGCTCTCCCGCACCCCGATCACCTTCTGCGCGGGACCGCAGGCCTTCTTCGCGGTCGAGTACGACCCGGCCACCGGCGAGGTGGTGATGCTCGACCAGCGGCGCCTGCCGACCGAGGTGGTCTACTACCGCTACACGAAGCCGGATCAGGTCGCCGACGGCATCCGCGACATGGTGGTCCGGGGCGCTCCGGCGATCGGGATCAGCGCGGCCTACGCGCTCGTGATGGTCGCGCGCGCCGAAGAGGGCGAAGCCGCGAGCTTCCTCGTCGCCAACGGCGCCGCGAGCCGCGTCCTCAACGCGACCCGACCGACGGCGGTGAACCTCGCCTGGGCGATCGCGCGGATGAGCCGCAAGGCCGCCGACGTGGCCAAGCTCGACCCGCGGGCGCGCTACGAGGCCATGCTCGCGGAGGCGGACGCCATCCATCGAGAAGACGTCGAGAGCTGTCGCGCGATGGGCAAGCTCGGCGCCGAAGACGTGCCGGACGGCGCGACCATCCTGACCCACTGCAACGCCGGCGCGCTGGCCACCGGCGGCTACGGCACCGCGCTCGGTGTGATCCGTGCGGCGAAGGAAGCCGGCAAGACCATTCGGGTGCTCGCGGACGAGACGCGCCCCTACCTGCAGGGCGCGCGGCTCACGAGCTGGGAGCTCCACGTCGACGGGATCGACGTCGAGGTGATCAGCGACAACATGGCCGGCCACTTCTTCCAGAAGGGCGAGATCGACTTCGTCGTGGTCGGCAGCGACCGCATCGCCGCCAACGGCGACGTGGCGAACAAGATCGGCACCTACTCGGTCGCGGTCCTCGCCAAGGAGCACGGCGTGCCCTTCACGGTCGCCGCGCCCTGGAGCACGGTCGACATGGCGATGCCCGACGGCTCCGGCATCCCGATCGAAGAGCGCCCGCGCGACGAGGTCGCCAAGGTCGGCGACAAGGTACTGGTGGCCGACGGCATCGGTTGCCGGCACCCGGCGTTCGACGTCACGCCCGCCCGCTACGTGAAGGCCATCTACACCGAGCGCGGGGCCATCCATCCGAGCGATGGGCAGACCCCAGCCGACCTCGATCCCTGAGCCAGGCTTCGCTGTTCTCGCTGGGCTCTTGTTCTCGCACAAAGGCACCAAGAGCACGAAGGTCCACAGAGGGGAGTTGGATGAGGCGTCGCGGATCATTCACGCCGACGTCCTACGTCCGAGCAGGGGCCTGACGCGGGCGTCCCACCTACTTCGTTCTTTGTGAGACTTCGTGACCTTGGTGCCTCTGTGCGAGAACAAGGAGACAACGGGTACCAAGAAGCTTGCTAGCGGAGAGCGAGCGGCGAGTCGGGGTCGCCCGTCGCGACGAAGGTCACGTCGCGTAGCGTGGGCTCTTTCGCGAGCCGGACCGCGAGCGGCGTGACGAGCGCGCTCTCGAGCACGCGCCGGAGCGGGCGGGCGCCGTACGTCGGGTCGTGGCCCGCCTCGGCGAGCTGGTCCTTCACCGCGTCGGGCACCTCGAGGGTGATGCCACGGCGCACGAGCCCCTCGCGCTTGGCGATCTTGGTGAGCTCGAGGTCCACGATGCGCCGAACGTCTTCGTGTGCGAGGGAGCGGAAGGGGACGATCTGGTCGATGCGCCCGACGAGCTCCGGTCGGAAGTGTTCGCGCACGGCGCGCGCGTAGTCGTGGGCGTCCCGCTCGGCGTCGAAGCCGACGGGCGGCCGGTCCCGCACGCCGAGGTTGGAGGTCAGCAGCACCAGCGATTGGCGGAAGTCGACCGGCCGACCGGTGTCGTCGGTCAGCCGGCCTTCGCCGAGCACGCCGAGCATCAGGTCGTAGGTGTCGCCGGCGGCCTTCTCCAGCTCGTCGAGGAGCACTACCGAGAGCGGCTCGCGCCGAACGCGCGTCGCGAGGCTCTGCACGCCTCGGCCGGTCCGGAGCAGGCGCGCGGACGCACCGCGGACCGAGTACTCGCTCATGTCCACGCGCACGAGTCGGTCCGGTGAGCCGAAGAGGTACGCCGCGATGCGCTTCGCGAGCTGGGTCTTTCCCACCCCCGTCGGTCCGACGAAGAGCAGCGTCCCCACCGGGCGGTCCGGCGGGTTGAGCCCCGCCTTGAACGCCGCGAGCACTCGGCCGGCCGCGTCGCACGCCATGTCCTGACCGATCACCTCTTCCCGGAGTCGGCTCGCGATGGTGCTGGCGCTCGCGGGGCGGGCGTCGCTGATGATCTCGAGCGGCAGCCCCGTGCGTCGCGCGAAGGCCTTCTCCACCTCCGCGGGATCGAGGGCGGCGGGCAGCTCGGGTGCGGTCCGGGCCCAGTCGAGGAAGCGGAACGCTTTCCCCGGGAAGCTCCGGTCGCGGCGATAGGTGCCCTGCAGCTGCACGAGCCGTCGGAGGGCGCGCGTGTGGAAGCGGCGCGGTCCACGCTGCGCGTACGCCTCGAGCAAGGGCAGCATCTCCTCCATCGCCGGGGCGCCGAGATGGAGCTGGGTGAAGCGGTCGATGGCTTCGGGCTGGATGCGGCGAGCCTGCGAGAGCTCCGCGGGGGTGCACTCCGCGACGAGCGAGAGGTCTCCACGGCGGAGCGCGGGGAGGAAGAGGTCCATCAGGCTCGAGCCCGACGACTGTGGGCGGATCAACGGCAAGAGCCGGTCGACGTAGACGACGTCTCCGAGCCGCGAGGCCTCGTCCACGACCTTGAGAGCTCGCTCCTGCCACATGCCGACGTACACCATGCCGGCGAGCAGCCGTTCTGCGCTGGTGGCCCACAACCGCGGCGCGTTCGATCGTTTCTCGCGACGCGCGCGCATCAGACTGCGGGCGAGCTGCTGCACCTCCGTGGTCTTGCCCACGCCGCCTTCGCCGACGAGCAGCACCGAGGGCCGCGGCCAGCGCTGAACCAAGGACATCAACCCGGGTAGCCGCGGACCGCCGACCACGCGCGGGAGCTTCTTGCGAGCCGCCGCGCGGATCCAGTCGTCGCTCACGGCGCTGAGCGTGGGCGGCGGTGGCTCTTCGCGTGCGCTCGGCTCCGCCTTGGCAGCGGTGCGCACGAAGCGCGGTGCGTGCTCGCTGACCCGCTCACGACCGTCGTCGCGGAAGTCGTAGAGGCCCTTCGGCTCCGAGCCCAAGAGCGCGCCCGTGATCGCCGCGGAGAGCGCCGCGCCCGCGGTGTCGAGATCCTCGAGCAGGATCCACCAGTCGAAGCGCGGCAGCATGACTCGGAACGACCCGGCGCTCGTCTTGGTCCACGCATAGCTGATCCGCAGCGGGAGCTCGCGGCGACCGACCACGGGCTGCTTGTCCACGCGCGTCGCCGGGTGGATCGCGACCTTCACTCGCCGGGTCGCGAAGCGTTCCTCCCAGAGGTAGCGGTCGAGATCCTCCTCGTTCCGGACGAGTCGCTCCTGCAGCTGCACCTCGAGCTGCATCAACACCTGCTCTTCCGAGCCGCCGAACGCGGCAGGGGGAGGGCGGTCGAAGAGCCAGGAGCGCTTCCGCATGAGGTAGCCGGACAAGCGACCGCCGGGGTGCTCGACGAAGTAGACGCGCAGCGACCGATCTTCACGCGCCATCGGTCGGCTCCTCGTCACGCCAGGTCATCCGCAGCCAGAGCAGCGACTCCAGGCCGTCCCGAAGCTTCGACGTGTGCCGCTGGAAGACCTCACCGAGCCGGAAGTCCTCGATCACCAGCAGGTGCGAGCGGCTGTCGCCGCGTCCGCCGTCGTACTTGATGCGCCGAACCGCCTGTCCGAGCGAGTCCACCGGTTCCTGGTCCTCGCCTCGCGCCACGGCCGCCTGAGCGTCGAGCCTCGCCTGCAGCACCTCGGTCGCGTCCCGGCCCGGGTGGATCCGCACGCGCACGACCTCGCTCGCCCCATCCGAGCGCGTCCAGACGTGGCACCCGTCCTCCGCGGCCCAGAGCGATTCGAGGCCGGGCCCGACGAGCGTGAGCGCCAGCTCGCTCGAGAAGAGCTGTGTGTCGAGTGGAAGCTCGCGCACCTCGCCATCGACGATCGCGGTGAGCTGCGTCAGCTCCCCGCGCTGCGCCCGGTAGAGCTCGGCCAACTGGCCGGCGAGCCCCAGCCGGCGGCCGCGGTGACTTCCGATGCCCGTCAGCTCGATCGTGATCTTCATCGACCCAGCCAACGGCTCGGAGAGCAGCCGCCGAACGAAGCCCACCTCGGCCAACGCCGCGAGCATCTCCTTCGGCTCCTGTCGCGGCATGGGCGGGAGGAGCCAGCGCGGATGGAGCAACCGAACGCGCTGAAGGTCCCCTTCGGTCACCCGCTCGTCGTGGCTCGCCACGGCGAGCTCGTACTCGGCCATCGCTCGCTGCTCGTCGTAGTGCACGAACGCTTCGAGGTGCTCACGAAAGCGGGCGAGCTCGTCGCGCAGCCCGCTGAGATGCACCACGGCGTCCGCGTCGCTGGCGCGACCCTCGGCGTCGAAGCGCGCGAGGTGGCTCGAGATCTTCTCCGAGAGCCGCTCGAGCTCGCCCTGGCTCTCGACCTCCTCGAGCCAGGCCAGCGCCTGCGGGAGCTCCTTGGCGATCGTCACCGGATGTGCGTCGAGCAGAGGGGTGAGCGGGCTGCGGCCCGGGAGCGCCTCGGCCTCCACCAACGGGTCGCTGGTCAGCGCGTACCCGTCGCCCGCGTGCCGGATGCGCACGAGCTCGAGCTCGGGTCGGGCCGTCGACGCGAGGTGGTCGGCGAGCACCGGCGCGATCTCCTTCTCGAGATAGCGACGTACGGAGCGCGCGCCGGCCCGACTGTCGAACGCCGCGTGCGCCATCTGCTCCACCGCGCTCGGACTCGCGGAGACGAAGACGTTGCGGTCGGTGAGGCCGCGCCGCCCGAGGAGGAGCGCGAGCTCCTTCACCGCGATCTTCTCGGCGGTCTCTTCGTCGAGCGGCGAGAAGGGGACGATGCGCTCGATGCGGTTGAAGAGCTCCGGCGGGAAGAAGTCGCGGACGGCCCGGGCCACGTCGAGCGCATCGGAGCGTGCGGACTCGCCGAAGCCGACGGAGGGTCGGGTCTTCGCTCCGAGGTTCGAGGTCAGGACGATGACCGCGTGGCGGAAGTCCGCGCGGTCACCAGCGGCGTCGGTCAAGCGCCCGTCCTCCAGGATCTGGAGGAGGAGGTGGAGCACCGAGGGGTGGGCCTTCTCGATCTCGTCGAGGAGCAGCACGCAGAAGGGGCGGCGCCGCACCGCTTCGGTGAGCAGACCTCGGGGCTCGAAGCGGTCGCCGACCAGGCGCGCGGGGGCGTCGGGACCGGAGAGCTCGCCCATGTCGAAGCGAACGAGCCGCTCGCCGTCGTCGTCGGGATAGAGGAACGCGGCGAGGGCCTTGGCGAGCTCGGTCTTGCCCGTGCCCGTCGGGCCGGTGAAGAGGTAGGTCCCCATCGGTCGGGCGGGATCGGTCATCGAGCTGCGGATGCGGAGGATGAGGTCGGCGACCGCCTCGGTGGCGGACTGACCCATCACCCGCGCCTCCAGGAACTCGAGGGCTTCGTCGCGAGGGAGCTCGAGCTCGTTGTCGATGAGGTCCACGGCGAGGCCCGTGCGCTGCGCGATGGCGCTCAAGACCATCTCGCTGTCGATCTCCGTCGGCTGCGAGGCGGTGCCGCCGCTCAGTCCGCGCGATGCCTCCTGCAGCAGGTCGAGCGCACCGCCGGGGAGCGCCGTGTCGAGGAGCGGCGCGCCGATGTCCAGGATGTCGAAGAGCGCCTGCGGTGTGTGCGCCAGGTGGCGCTCTCGCTCCACCCGCCCGACCTCGTGGAGCATCATCCCCATCGTCTCCTCGCGCGTCGCGGGGTCGATGCGCAACACGGTGAAGGCGGCCGCGAAGCTCGGCGCGTCTTCCTCGAGCCGTCGCCACTGCGAGTCGGTCGCGGTCCCGAGCAGCACCACCTCGCGTCGACCGAGCGGGCCGCGGAAGAAGTCGGCCACCGACCGACTCGAGTCGCGGCTCTGCCCCACGCGCCCGAGCGTGTGCAGGTCCTGGAACGCGAGCAAGAAGCGCCCCTTCTGAGTCGCGTCGAGGATCTGGGAGCAGCGCTGCTCCCAGTCGCCGACGTACGACATGCCCGCGATGAGTCGGCTCGCCGCGAGCTCGATGACGTGGCGCACCTCGTCGATGTTGCGGTGCGTGTCGAAGCCATCGTGCCGGAGCAGGTCGTCGGTCGCGCGCCGCAGCAGCGTGCGCTTGCCGCAGCCCACGTCGCCGATGAGCACGAGCGGCCTCGGGTGGTCGACGCACAGCAGCTGGGCGAGGCGCGTTCGCCAGCGGTCGCGGGGACGACCGAGGGGGAGCATCTCGTCGGCGGCGAGCGCGGTCCAGTCCTCGCCGAGGTCCTGGAGGATCTTGGGCACGCCGCGCCGCCGCTCTCGCTTCTCGCTCGCGCCTCGTTGCCGTGGCTTGGCCTCGAGGTCGGCGAAGACGCTCCGCTCCTTCTCCGGCAGCCGATCGAGCAGGTCCTGCGGGTGCAGGTTGGTCGCGAAGGCCTCGAGCCGATCCTTACCGTCGGTCTGGAGCGCCTCGAGCGCCTCGTCGGCCAGCGCGCCCCAGGCGTGCGCGAAGAAGCGCGGGGCCTCGTCACGGAGCTCCGCTGCGGTGGTGAGGAGCGCGTCGGTCTGCCGGTAGGGGTGATAGACGATGATCCGCGCGGGCTCCCCGACCGTCGCGATGGGCTCCAGGATCAGCGGGAACATCCCCGAGCGTCGGCGACCTCGACCGACACGGAGCTCCATCCGAAGCCGCTCGAGCTTCATCCCAGGGCGGCGCTCCAGGAGCTTCACCACCTCCGCCGGGTGTTGACGGAGCTGTCGCTGGAGCCGTTCGGCGATGTCACGCTTGGCCCGCCCCGCATGTCTCGCGCGCGCCGACCCGTTGAGCGCGCCGAGCCCCAGGGTGCGGAACGCATGCAGACCGTCCTCGCGGCGGGCGTAGAGCGGGAGCCAGATCCTCATCGTTCGCCCTCCGCGTTCTCGGGGTCGGGCTTCTCGAGCTCGCCGTGGAAGAGCACCGAACGATCGGAGCCGCGCGTGTCGTAGGCGATCAGCGTGCGCAGGGCGAGCTCGTCGCTGTTCTCCGCGGCCCAGTACTGGTCGAGGGGAACGTCCACGTATCCCGGCGGGAGCGTGCGGTTGGGGCGCTCGTCGGTGTACCGGATGCAGCCCATGCGGGCCGCGTCGCGAGGGGCCGGGGGCTGGATGGGCTTCAGCGCCGAGTGTTCCCAGTCGCGGTCGCGGAGCTGGAAGCGCATGGCCATCAGCCGGGTCTGGTGGTGGGTGACGTCCGAAGGACCAGGGACGCCGAAGAAGCGGTGGAGACCGCACTCGATGCCGACCAGCGTGCCCACGTTCGGTCCGCGCAGCCGGACCACGCAGGTGAGGCGGTCGCGATCCTCCCGCTCGAGGTATGCGAGCGCCCACTCCGGGCTGCGCGGCGGGCCGAAGTCGCGCTGTTGTGGCCAGGTGCCTTCGCCGGGCGTCCGGTCCTTGAAGAAGTGGAGCTCTGCGTGCCAGCCGCGCGGCTCGAGGAAGCGGAGCAGCGAGCCCAGCCAGATGTCGAGAGTCCGGCCGCGGTCGAGCTCCTGACAGAGCACCGTGATCTCGTGCCGTGGCTCCAAGTCGAGAAAGAGCCCGAGCGTGGCCATTCGATGCCGATGACGGATCGCGTCCCACTCGTCACCGATGGCCGGCAGCCGCTCGCCGCGGAGGGTGGCGATGAACGCCATCTCCTCGAGCGCCCGCGCGGCTTCGCCCTCCTGATCCATGGCGGTGAGCCGCTCCCGCAGCATGTGGTGCTCCTGCTGGAGGACTCCGATGTCGCGGTTGCTCTGATCGGCCCGGGTGGCGATGAGGGTCATCTCCGCCAGCAGGAACGCTTGCCGCTCGCGGGCCCCGACCACGGACGGGAGCTGATCGAGCTCGTCCACGTCCCTTCGGAGGGCCTGGGTCCCGACCAGGACGTCGGTCTCTTCCTTCGCCTCCTTGGCGTCCGGGTCGAAGAGGATGGCGAGCCCATCCCGTTCGACCCGCCCGGGCGCGGCGTCGATGTTCTCTGCGAGCCCCACACGGAGGGTGCCCTCCTTGGTCTTCTTCGGGTCGCTGGCGATGAGCTCGGCGACCGGGACCACCACCCGCTCCTCGAGCTCACGTCGCAGCGCGCGCGCGCCATAGCGGGGGTCGTGCCCCTCCTCCACCAGCCGGTCGATGGCGTCCTCGGCCACCTCCAATCGCAGCGCGCGACTGCGCAGCCCGCGTCGGTCCGCGATGCGCGCGACCTGCAGATCGGCGATCGCGCGCACCTGGTCGTGCGCCAGCGGTGCGAAGGGGATGATGCGGTCGATCCGTCCGACCAGCTCCGGCCGGAAGAGCCGCCGCACGGCTCCCTCGTAGTGGCGCGCGAGGTCGGCCGAGGGCTCGCTCACCTGTGGGCCGATCGGGTTGCGGCGTTCGACCGCCCCCACGTTGCTGGTCATCACGATGATCGCGTCGTGGAAGTACGCGGTACGACCACGAGCGTCGGTGAGCCGCCCTTCGCCCGTGACCTGCAGGAGCAGGTCGAAGAGGGTGGGGTGGGCCTTCTCGATCTCGTCGAGCAGGACCACGGCGAAGGGCTGCTGCCGGATGCGCCGCGTGAGCTCGCCTTCTTCGCCGGCGGTGCCGCGGATGAGGCGCTCGGCCGCGTACGGATCCGCGAACTCGCTCATGTCGAAGCGGAGCAAGCGCTCGGCGGACCCGTAGAGGAAGCGGGCGAGCGCCCGCGCCAGCTCGGTCTTGCCCACGCCCGTGGGGCCGGCGAAGAGGAAGGTGGCGAGGGGCTTGTCGCCCGCCTGCAGGCCCGCCTTGGCCACGCAGAGCGTGTCCACGACCGCCTCGACCGCTGCGCTCTGGCCGATGAGGTGCTTCTCGAAGTGAGCTCGCAGCTCGGCGGCGTCGAGCGCTCGATCCTCACGCAGCAGCACCTCGGGCACACCGCTCTCGGCGCCGAAGAGCCGGTGGACGTCTCGCGCGCGGACCTCCGGTAGCTCGGTCATCGGGTCGCGCGCGGCGCGGACCACCCCATCGAAGAGGTCGGCCACCTTCCCCGGCTGGGGGCGGTAGGGGAGGAAGCGCTCCCCGATCGAGATCATCGCGTCGAGCGCGTCGTCGGTGACCCGCAGCTCCTCCGCGAGCGCGTCGCGTCGAGCGTCGAGCACCGCTCTGGCCGTGGCCGTGGACACCGGTTCGACCCGAAGCGTCTGGAGGTTTCGGAAGAACGCTTCGCGCGAGCGCTCGAGGTCGCCGAAGCGATCGGCGTCGAGCTCGCCGAGCAGTCGCAGCTTGCCTTCCTCCATCGCGCGGGCGAGCGGCGACGAGAGGTCGACCTTGGCCTCTCCGCGTGCGTCGAAGAGGTCGCCGAGATCGTCCAGGTAGAGCACCGCGTCGAGCACGTCGCAGGCGTCGATCACCCGCGCGAGCCGCGCCTGCCACTGGCCCATGCCGCTCATGCCGGCGATGAGCTGGGCGCCGCTCGTCTGGAAGACCGGGGGCCCGGCGTCGTCTTCCTTCTCCCGCCGCTGGGCCAGCCAGCCCGCCACGATGGCGCTCTTGCCCACGCCCGGTTCGCCGACGAGCAGCACGCTCTGCCGTGCCTCGCCCGTCAGCAGCGCGTCGAGGTCTGCGAGCGCCCGGTCGCGCCCGCGGACCGGCGGGTGACCTTCCTCGTGGCCGAGCACGTCCCGGCCGACCTCCGAGAGGACCTTCCATGCATAGCGGCGGCGCTGCGCCTCCTCGAGGCGGCGGGCGATGCCGCGGGTCCCGCCCGCGGGTGCCTCGGTCGTCTCGGGGAGCTCGAGCTCCAGCCACTCGAGCTCGAGCTGCGACGGGGGGAGCCAGGCCAGCTGTTGACGCAGCGGCGCGTCGTGCGCGTCGAGTCGCGCCTGGACCTCGTGCTGGACGGTCTCGGCCAGGTCCTCCCCCTCGGCCACGTAGACCGTCTGCCGGAGCGCGGGCACCAAGACCCATCGGCCGTCGTGGTGAGGGACGACCACGCAGTGAGCCTCGAACGCCGCCTGGGATCGCAGCCGCTCCGGGAGGGTACGGTCTTCGAGCTGCAGCTCGATGGTCAGCCGTGCCTCGTCCAGGTCCAGCTCTGGGAGCGCGAAGCGCGACACCACGTGCGGGGGTTGCCGCGGGAGGAGCTCGGTCAGGAAGAGGTCCAGCTCCACCAGGACGTGGTCCAGCGGACCCACCGATCCGTGCTCGGGTGCCACCACGGGGTAGGCGAGCACCCGACCGCTCGAGAGGGTCTCGATCGCGATCAGGGTGCGGAGCGGGAGCGTCGGCACGGGCGCGCATGGTATCGAAACCCGGTGAGTCGTCGACCGTTGATTCGCGTTCCCGCCCTCGTCGCGTGTTTGTGCGCCTTTTCGCTGCCCTCCTGGGGCTGTGACGGCTGCGGGGCCGATCCGGAGCCGGAGGTCGAGCCCGAGACCGAGACGACGGCCGAAGAGGAGCCCGAGGCGGAGCCCGAGCCGGAGAACGAGGAAGCGCCCGAGGGGCCGGTCATCGCGATCGACACCCACGTCGACACGCCGCAGCGGATGCTCGACGACGGGGACGACCCGAGCGGCGCGCTCGAGGGCGGGCACCTGGACTTTCCCCGCATGCGGGAGGGCGGACTCACCGGTGCGTTCTTCAGCGTGTTCGTGAACCCGCGGAAGTACGCCGGTGAGGCGCGCTGGCAGCGCGCGCTGGCGCTGACCCGTGCCATTCGAACCTTCGTGGACGAGCACCCCGACGACGCGGCGCTCTGCACGACCGCGGGGGAGGTGCGCGCGGCGGCGAGCGCCGGGAAGGTCGCGGTCCTCATGGGCGTCGAGGGTGCGCAGGCCTTCGGCACCGACGACCCGGACCTCGTCATCGAACGGCTGCGTGAGCTGCACCGGCTCGGGAACCGCTACCTGACGATCACCTGGTCGACCGACAACCCGCTCGGCTTCGCGTCGATGGACGACAACGCCGAGGACGACGAGAAGGGGCTGACCGAGCTCGGTCGGCGGGTGGTCCGCGAGATGAATCGACTCGGGATGATCGTCGACGTCTCACACGCGAGCGACCGGACCTTCTGGGACATCATGGAGGTCGCCGAGCGTCCGGTCCTCGCGAGTCACTCGTCGGCGCGTGCGCTGGCGCAGCACCCGCGCAACATGACCGACCCGATGATCCGGAAGGTGGCCGAGGGCGGCGGATCGATCTGCATCAACTTCTACACGCGCTACATCGACGGAGCCTATGCCCGACGCCGAGCGACCCTCGAGTGGCGTGAGCGCGCGCGCTTCGGCGCCATCGAGGAGAGCGAGGAAGGCAGCTGGGTCGATCGCGGCACCCGGGCGTTCGCGCTCGCCCGCGAGCTGGACCCGGAGCTCGAGCCGCCGACCGTCGTGACCATCGCGGATCACATCGCGCACGTGGTCGAGGTGGGCGGCCCCGAGGCGGCCTGTCTCGGATCCGACTACGACGGGGTGCCGGAGCTCCCCGTCGGGATGGAGGACGTCAGCGATCTCGGCGTCCTCCGGGAGGAGCTCGAGAAGCGGGACATCCCCGTCCGCGCGGTCTTCGGAGAGAACGTGCTGCGGGTCCTCGAAGCGAACGAGACGCCCGCCGAGTGACTCACGTACCGACCACGTGGCCGCGGTCGACGGTTTCCCGTCGCATCGGCGCCCACACCAGCTCGGGCTCGACGACGATCAGGAACGCCGTCCCGTGTTCCTCGTTGTGCGCGACGATCGCGTCCTGAGCGCTGGCGAACGCGCGGTCGTCCGCGCCGGCGTAGAAGTCGTCGATGAGGACCAACTTCGGGCGATAGACCAACGCGCGGGCGAGCGCCGCGAGTCGCATGCGCTCGCGGGTGAGCTCCCACGGGAAGCGCTCGCTACTCCCGCCGATGCCGACCCGCTCGAGCATCTCGCGGGCGCGCTCTTCGGCCCCATCGCCTTCGTGGTAGCGCAGCGGGAGCGCGACGTTCTCCTCGATCGTCATGTTCGGGAAGAGCCCGCCGTCGTCGCGGAAGACCATGCCGATCGCCGGGTAGGGTGGCGTCGCGCGCTCGAGCCGTTTCCCTTCGAAGCGAACGCTCCCCGAGTCGGGCTCGCGCAGGCCCGCCGCGGTGTAGAGCAGCGTGGTCTTCCCCCCGTGCGCCTGCGCGAAGCTCAGTCCGACGATCTCACCGGCCCGGACCTCGAGATCGATGTCGTCGAGCACGACGCGCGCACCCTCGCGCACGGTCACGCCTTCCAGCTGCAGCAGCGGTATCGCTTCGCTCACCTCATTCTCCCATCAGCGAGACCGCGGTGTTCAGCAGGAAGCAGAAGAGCAGCGACCGCACGACCGCCCGCGAGGTCACGATCGGGATCTCCCGGCGGGAGCGCTGCACCGACGCCCCGTGCAGGATCGCGGTGAGCGCGACCACCGGTCCGAAGAGGAGCATCTTGAACGTGCTCAACAGCACGTCCGAGTACGCGATGCCCGCCAGCAGGTCCTCGATCGGGTAGGCCGGCAGCTCGAGATCGAGCAGGAGCGCGCCCCAGTACCCGCCGAAGATGGCGGCGAGCTGGCCGTAGATCTGCAGGACGACGAACGCCATCGTCACGCCGATCACCCGCGGCAGCGCGACGTAGCGAACGGGATCGATCCCCATCACCTGCAGCGCCCGGAGCTCGTCGTTGAGCTTCATCGAGGCGACGTCGATCGTGATCGCGGTGCCCGAGCGTCCGATGATGAGGAAGATCAGCAGGAGCGGGATCACCTCGAGCACGATCACGGTGGAGGCTACCGATTGGACCAGGTCCACCGGCAGGTGCTCCAGACTGAACGAGAAGACCAGCAACCCGATGGCGATCGCCGCGACCGTCAGCGGCAGAAGCGCCTGCACCCCGGTGTAGACCAGCTGGAGCATGATCAGACGTCGGACCACCGGTCGGCCGGTGGGGGCGAACGCGGCAGCGGCCGTGCGCCAGCCGAGGCTGCCCAGGCGAGCGAGGTAAGAACCCGCTCCCATGGCGCCGCGACCGATGCCCGCCAGCCACTCCATGGGGCGGACCCTACGACATTCACCCACCCGGGGGCAGTCACACGGTCAATTCGTGGTTTCACCCGAAACGTCGCGGGCGCCCAAGCCCAGGAAGGGTATGCTTGTCCCAGAAGCGACGCGTGGCGGCAAAGACCTACATCGTCGTGGGCCGATCCCGCGACTGCGATCTGCATCTCGACGACCCGACGGTCTCGGGGCGGCATGCACGGCTCGAGTGGCGAGGACGCAACATCCTGGTCCAGGACCTCGGCAGCGCGAACGGGACCTTCGTCGACGGCGACCGCATCGAGACCAAGGAGATCCGGCCAGGCGCCGACCTCCGCTTCGGCCGGCAACCCTTTCCATGGAGCGCGAAGGCCGTTCGGGAGTTCCTGCGGAAGGGCGCCAGCGACACCGTGCTCGGGGTCTCGATCCCTGGGCGGCGCTTCATCTGCGGCTCCTGCGGCACGCGCGGCCTGATGCCGTCCGGTTTCGACGGCGGGGTGCTCCGGTGCGGCGCCTGCGGTCAACGGCTCACGGTGTCCAAGCCGAAGTCGGGCTGGGGTCGCGCGGTCGGCACCATGCTGACGCTCGCCCTCCTCGGCGTGGGCGCCTTCCTCCTCTGGAAGAAGATCGACGACGGCACCCTCCGGACCGCCGCCGAGCGACTCGGCATCCCGCACCCGGAAGCCAGCCGCGCGGGGAGCCCGCAGGAGGCGTCCATTCGGGTGCACACCCTCCCCAAGGTGCTCGCCGCGCTCGATGCCACGGACCGGACCACTCGAACGACCGCGGCGCGCATCGCCGCGGACGACGAGGGGCCGTTTCGTGTGGAGCAGGTGGCCCGCATCTGGAGCCACGTGCGCGGCAGCTGGCGCTACGTGAACGATCCGCGAGGGGACGAGTACTTCGCCAAGGCCAGCGAGACGATCGACAACGAGTACATCGGCGACTGCGACGACTTCGCCATCGTGCTGGTGTCCATGGTCACCGCGATCGGTGGCAACGCGCGGCTGGTGATGATGGACGGGCCGCAGGGCGGTCACGCCTATGCCGAAGTCTGTCTGCCGGAGGACTCCGACACGGTGCGGACCCGGCTCTCGACGCACTATCGACGGCACCCGGACACCAACATCGGTGGGCAGAGCGTGCGTTCCATCCACTACCGGCCAGGCATGAGTCACCCGGCGCCGGAAGGGAACGAGGTCCCCGTCTCGCCGGACGAGTGCGGTGTGTGGCTCAACCTGGACTGGAACGCCGGCGTCCCGGGCGGTGCGTACGAGCCCGAACGATGGGCGGTGGCCATCTATCCGAACGGCGCGACCGAGACCCTCGCGCCCGCGGCAAACCCGGACGCCCCCGTACCCGAGCCGACGCAAGTCGGCTCGCCGCCCTGACGTCTACGGGCGCGCGTAGCGCTGCCTCGGCACCGCGCGGCGGAGCGCCTGCCCGTTGCGCTCCACCACCAGCTGCGCCGACTCGCCGGCAGGGCCGCGAAGCATCCCGCGGGCCTGCCCCTCCGAGAGCACCGGCTCGCCGTCGATGGTCACGATCCGGTCTCCCGCCCGCAGCAGCCGAGCCGCACGCGTTCCGGCCACGGTGCTCTCCACGAAGATGGATCCGCCGCGGCGCGTGACGGTGATGGGGACGCCCGTCGTGAAGCTCGGCGCGCTGGCTTCGCGGGTCGTGGTGATGCGTTCGGGGAGCACGAATCGGATCTCGGTGCTGCCTTCCGCGTCCACCCGCACGCGCTGCCCGTCGGCCCGGCCGCCGCCGCTGTGCTCGGCGTAGACTTCGTGGAGTCCGGGTGGAAGCGGCGCGAGACGGAAGCTCCCGTCGTCGCCTGCGAGCACCTCCAGGTCGCCCGAGACCACCTTCGCGGCGGCGGCCGGCTCACCGAGCGCGTCGACCACCACGCCGTAGATGGCCCCGGCGGCGGCGAGCTCGAGCGTGGGGACCTCCACCAGCGCCCGCGCGACGTCGACCTCGGCGGTCGCCGAGAGCCGTCCGATCGCGTGCGCTTCGAGCGCGTAGCGCCCCATCGGCAACCGTTCCCAGCGGTACGTCCCCGTCGCGTCCGTCACGCGGCTGTCCTCTCGGTCGTTGCCGCGAAGGACGACGCGCGCGCCGCCGAGAGGCTCTCCGAGCCAGCCGTCGCGCACCCGTCCGGTCAGCGTGCCGCCGGCGAGGAGCGTCACGTTCATCGGCGCCGTGCCGAGCGACTCGATCGGGAGGGTCATCGGCGCGTAGTCCGGGTGGTCGATGGTGAGCGACCAGGGCGGTGCGGGAAGCGCGGCGAAGTCGAAGGTCCCGTCGTCCGAGCTGACCCCGATGCGCTCGAAGGGGGTCTCGACCGCGCGGCTCTCGAGGAGGAGCGCCGCACCCGGCACGCCGTAGCCACGATCGTCCACGACCCGGCCTTCGAGCGTGACGACCTGGTCGTCGACCACGAGACGCACCTGCAGTCGCTCGCCCTCGCGCGCCATCACCCGCTCGCGAACGGCGGGGAGGGTGAAGGGGCGGGCGGTCAGCACGACCGTCCCGAGCGCTCCGTCGAAGCGGAAGAAGCCATCTTCTCCCGCCATCGTCGAGCGGGGGACCAGCTCTCGATCGGCACGCAGTTCCACGGGCACGTCGGCGATGGGGAAGCCACGCGCGTCGACGACGCGCCCTTCGATGATCGCCCCGTCGCGGAGAACGATCAGGAGGTCGTCGACCACGGCGCCGGCGTCCACGCGGCGCCCCGGTCCGAGGTAGGGCGCGTGGCCCGGGTGCGAGACGTGCAACTGGCCCGCGCCCGGGATCAACCCGGTGAGCTCGAAGCGACCCTCGCGGTCGGTCACGGTGTCACCGAAGACCGTGTCCCCGAGCGCGTTGGCGAACGCGGGACCCATTCCGGGGCTCAGCGGGATGGGCGGCACCGGTCCCGCGGTGACTCCGAGGTTGGTCGGTGAGGTCGGAAGCGAAGGGGCCTCGATGTCGGCGCGCTGGCCGAGCCACTGGACGGCGGCGCCAGCCACCGGACGGTCCCGTGCGTCGAGCACCCGACCGCGAATCGTGGCGCCGCGCAGCAGGACGATCTCGACCGCCCGATCGCCAGCCAGCGCCTCTTCCTCCGCGGGCACGAAGTGCGTCGCCCGCGCGAGGAGGCGCTGGGGGCCCGGCAGCAGCGCATCGAAGCGGAAGTGCCCGTCGGCGCTCGTCGTCGTGCTCCGGGGCAAGAGCGAGAGGCCGATGCCCGTGAGCAGCACCTCGGCCCCTTCGATCGGCTCGCCTCCCTCGGTGCGCACGTGACCCTCGATCCGCTCGCCCCGCTCCATGCGGAGTGGGACGAAGAGGTGTTCCCCTGCGCCGAGCGAGATGCCGGAGCGCGGCGGAGCGACCTGCATGCCCTGGCGCGCGTGGAGCTCGTAGAGCCCCGGTGGCACGCCGATGAACCGGTAGCGCCCCGACGTGTCCGTGCGTCGGATCTCCGGCGGCCACACGCCGCTCCCGACCAGGATCACCTCGGCGTCCACCGCGGGCGCCCCTCGCGCGTCGTACACCGTCCCGGCGAGCGTCGCCGCCGGTTCGAGGCGGAGCTCGATCCCCATCCGCGCGTTCGCATCGACCGGCCGGGTCAGCGGTGCGTGACCCGGCGCCGACGCTGAGATGCGGACCGGTCCGTCACCGACGTCGACGAAGCGAAAGCGACCGTCCGGTCCCGTGACGAGCTCGTGCGGGACGTCATCGAGCACCTGGCCGGCGGCGTCGAGGAGCCACGCATGCACCGTCGCTTCGTCCAGCGGTGCGCCGCTGGTGTCTCGCACGTACCCCTCGAGCGGCGCCGCACGCTCCAGCCGGATCACTCGGTCTTCGGTCACCGGACCCACCAGCGTGCGAGCAAACCCTTCGCCATCGATCCGATAGCGCTGCCCGACGGGCACGCGGACGACTCCGTCCGAGCCGGCGAAACGGCGCTGGCCAGCCTCGTCCGTGACCCTCGCTCCGGCCACCGGTCGACCGGCGGCCATGATCAGGAGACTGGCGACCTCCTGGTCACCACGAGGCGCCGCGTGGGCGGTCGGCGCCTCGATGCGTTCGAGGGCCAGCGGCGTCAGCGCGAGGGCCACGAGGCCCACGAGAGTGCCGAGCCAACCCGCGCTGTCGCGCGGCGGCGGAGCCGGTGGGTCGCGTCGCGGCGATGGGGGCGGGGCGTCAGAAGCCATGCGAGAGGCGAGGGATGCGGCCGTGGCGCCGCTTGCTCGGGCTGGGGCCCAATGGTAGCAGCGCCCTTCTCGGCATGCGGAAACCACCGCCGGGCTGCGATCCTCGCTCCATCGTCCTCACCTTCCCGGTCGCTCGGGAACAGGCAGGGTTGCGCCTCGACCGGTTCCTCCAGACGCGCATCCCACGGATCAGCCGGACCCGAGCGCAGGCCATCGTGAAGAAGTGCGCGTACCGCGCCGACGGCACGAAGCGTCGCGCGAGCGAGCGGGTGAAGGCGGGCGAGACGGTGATCATCGTGCGGCCGCCGATGAACGAGCCCCCGACGCCGCAGCATTTCGGGGTGCTCCACGAGGACGACGACGTGCTGGCGGTGGACAAGCCGTCGGGGCTGCCGATGCACCCCACCGCCACGTACCACAAGCACACGCTCACCTGGCTCCTCTACGAGCGCTACGGCGAGGATGCGCCGCAGTTCGCTCATCGGCTGGACCGCGAAACCAGCGGGGTGGTGGTCTGCGGCCGTTCGCTCGAGGCCGAGGTGGCGCTGAAGAAGGCCTTCGAGGCTCGGAAGACCCGAAAGCGCTACCTCGCCATCGTGCGCGGCCTGGTCGCCTCCGAGGAGGGCGTCATCGAGCGTCCCATCCGCAGCGCACGCGAGGGACTCCACGTGCGGATGGTCCTCGCGGACGACGGGCAGCCCGCCAAGACCCACTACCAGGTGCTCGAGCGGCGGGAGGGCGCCTCGCTGGTCTCGCTGAAGCCGATCACCGGACGCCAGCACCAGCTCCGAGTGCATCTGATGGCGCTCGGGCATCCGATCATCGGGGACAAGCTCTACGGTCCGGAGGGCACCGCGCCGTTCATCGAGGCCATCGACGAGGGGACGTCGGCCGACCTCCTCGCACGGCTCGGACACCCGCGGCAGGCGTTGCATGCGAGCTGGCTCGAGGTCCCACACCCGGCGACCGGCGAGCCCCTGCAGATGGAATCGCCCCTCCCATGGGACCTTCAGCGGCTCTGGGCGGCTCCGGGCGCTGCGCTGGCCGGCGAGGCTCAGGTGGACTTCGAAGCGCTCCTGGCGCCACCGGACACACAGGCCGACCCCTCCGCCCGTTGAACCGAGGCGGTCCCAACGCTAAGTACCCACCGATGTCCCGAACCCCGCGTGTCCTCTTCCTCGCCCTCGTGGCAGCGTGCGCCACCACCTCCACCAACGCCACGCCCACCACCGGCACCCCCCTGACGGCGGAGGATCGGGTCCTCTTCGACGATGGCGTCGACTTCGTCGGTGACCCTTCGGTCCTCGAGGGTCGTTGGCGGGACGACTGGTCCCGGGAGCTCGACGAGCGAGTCACGAACGCAGACATCGTGTCCTACATTCGCGTCCACGCGCTCCGGACCGACATGGACCTCGAGCGCCGGACCACCTACCGCCTCCTGATCGACGAGGTGGACGGCATCGTCGGTGACCTCCCGGACGATCTCGCGCTCGCCAGCCTCGAAGGCGACGGCGGCTTCTCCACGATCGACGGCAACGAGAACCGAATCCTCGACCAGGAGCTCGTGCTCTTCCTGAAGTGGGAGCAGTCGGAGCCCGGCGCCGAGGTGCGCGCGCGCTGGCATCTGTCACCACACACCGAGGACGTCACGTCGCGGGTCGAGTACCTCGCCGAACGCCGTCGCGGGGTGGAGCGTCCGCAGCCGCAGCGGCGCGTCCACGTCCACACACAGGACTGACGCTCACCGCAGCGGGGTGAACACGCCGTCGCGGAGCTCGAGGACGCGGGGGAGCTGCGCGGGGCCGCGGGTCGCACCGAGACCTCCGCTGGAGCCTGCCGTCGCGAAGCCACCGCTCTGGGCGAGCCAGCGGGTGACGCGGCCCCGGTCGACCTCGTCGCCACGGCGGGTCGTCGCCACCGCGCGCGCGACCAGGCGGAAGCCGTCGTACGCCGCGGCCGCGTACGCGTCCGGCTCGCTCCCGAATCGGTCGCGGAAGGCACTGACGAAGCCCGCGCTCTCGCCGGTGGCGCTCGCGGCGTGGAACTGGCTCGCGAAGAGCGCACCCTGGACGTAACGCGCGGCGTTCTGGACCAACGCCCGGTCGACCGCGGGGCTGGGCAGCAGGAGCTGAACCACGCGCCCGCCCTGCGGCGCGCTTCCGGACCACAGGCCCTTGGCGGCGAGCGCGGGGGCGACCAGCGCGATCCGTCGACCGGCGTCGGGCACCAGGAGCGCGTCGAAGGACAGCGCTGCGAGCTGGTCGATGGGTTCGCCGAAGCTCGTGGCCGCGGGGTCGTAGGAGACCGCGCCCGCCCACTGTGCACCGGCGGCCTCCGCGGCCTCCCGGAGCGCGCGGGTCATCGCACGGCCGTAGCCGTGGGCCGGGTGAAGGGACGCGAAGCGCGTCGCCCCTCGAGCGCGCGCCGCACGCACTAGCGCGGCCGCTTCCTCGGTCGGGCCGCTGAAGATTCGGAAGACGTGCTCGCCCCGGTCCACCAGCCGTCCGTCCGGCGCCAGGGAGAGTAGCGGCACGCCCAGCTCTTCGGCGCGCTCGGCGGCTGCGACCGCGGCTTCGCCACTGACGGGCCCGATGATGGCCACGACCTGATGGAGCGTGGCCAGGTCGTCCACCGCCGCTCGCGCGCGCTCCGGGTCTCCGCCCGAGTCCCGGAAGTGCAGCCTCGGCGTGTTGCGAGAGGGCGGCCCCTGGAGCGGCATCCCGGCGGCGATCATCAGCCCGTGCAGGGCGTTCTGGCCGACCTCGCGACCCCGACCGGAGAGCGGGAGGATCGCTCCGATCGCCTGCGCGTGCACCTGCCCCGTCCGGCCGGCGCGGAGCGCCATCGCGCGGAGCTCCTCGTCGAGGGGGACGTCCGCTTCCTCGAGCGCGTGGATGAGCTCGGCCACCCGCCCGAGGTCACCCCCGGTGAAGGCCTCCTGCGCCGCGCGGCGCGTGACGGAGGGCCAGGTCTCTCCCTCGCGGTTGAGTCGGCCGAAGAGTACGTAGGCCTCCTGCGCCTCGAGGCGGCTGATGACCTGCGCGAGTCGTTCGCGCGCCTGGTGCTTGTCGTCCTCCGGGACCGCCTCGGAGAGAAGCGTGTCGTAGGCTTCGACCGCGCCGATGCGGTCGCCCGTCTGTTCCGCTGCGGCGCCGAGCGTCTGCAGGAGCAGCGCGGTCTCGCGCGGGTCGACGGTCCGGCCGACCATCGGCCTCAGCCGCTCGATGGCGCCCGTGCTGTCGCCGAGGAGGTGCATCGCCACGCCGAGGTAGAAGGACCCGCGCTCGGCCACCGCCTCGTCCTCGTGCTCGGCGACGGGCGCGAACTGCGCGCGGGCCTCCTCGTAGCGGCCTTCGGCGAGGAGGAGCTGCCCGAGCTCGAGCTGAGCGATCGGGACCAGCGGGTCCTCGGGGTGGTCGCGCAGGAAGCCTTCGTAGCCCGAGCGGGCACCCGGGGCGTCGCCGTTCGCCGCGCGCTCGCGTGCCTCTTCCAGATCCGCCTCGGCGACCGGGTCGTCGGTCGTGACGAGGGGGAGCGTGGTCTCGGTCGGCTTCTTCGGGCACCCGGCGACCATCGTGACGGCCAGCGCCAGCGCGAAGGCGAGGGTGGCGGCGCGAGGGGTGGGCGCGCTCATCGGGACGGGTCCCGTCGCAGCGAGGCATGGGGACATCGTACGAGCCGTGCCAAACCCCCGAGCGCAGGGCAAATTTCTGGAGAACCGGACCACACGGAGCAAACGCTCCGCGTGTCCGGCTCTCTTCCGGAAGCTCCGCTCATCGCCGGAAGGTGTAGGTGAGCTGCTGCCGCGCGTCGTTGCTGTTCGCAGGGAAGTCCGCGCTGCGAATCAGCGGCTCCAGACACTGCTGGACGCTCTGAGGGTTGATGGTGACCAGCTGGACGCTGCCGTCGCCCGCGAGCACCAAGACGATCCGGGCGGACCGCGGGTGCTGCGAGTCGTTCGCGAGGCAGGCGGCCATCGGGGTCCTCACGTCCTCGAGCGCTGCCTGGACCATCGGAAGCGTGACCCGCTCGGGGATCGGCGGCGGCTCGTCGCTCGCCTCCTCTTCCTCGGCCTCTTCGCCTTCCTCGGCCTCTTCGGTCTCCTCCTCGCCTTCCGCAGCCTCGGCTTCGGCCTGCGCGGCGCGATAGGCCTCGAGCGCGTCGGTGAGCTTTCCACGGACCGGGCCGGGGGCCAGCGAGTCCGCGCTCAGCGTCTCGAGCAGCTCGACCGCGGGGTCCGCGTCGAGCGCGAGCGCCGTCTGGGCGGCAGCGCTCATCGCGGCCAGCATCGCGTCGCCCTCGACCTCCGCGTGGTAGAGCCGGAGGAAGTTCCGCACCGGCTCCGCCGCGTCCGCGGCTTCGAGGGCCCGCAGCGAATCGAGCAGGGGGGCGAGCGCGGCCGCCGGCGTCGACGGGTCGACGAGGTGAGCGATGAGGGACGGCGCCGCCTCGGTCGCCTCCATGGCGACCGCAGCTTGCGCCAGCGCGCCGATGGGACCGGCCTCGGTGTTCGTCAGGTAGCGATCGTGCCGCTCGAGCGCAGCGATCACGTGCTCCGCGCCCGTGGTCCGCTCCGCGAGCCGTCCACACGCCTCGGTCCGGACCGGCGCCGGGGCGCGCTGATCGTCACAGAGGGTGATCAGGTGCGCGGTCACGTCCGGCTCCTCCAGCGCGTGGAGCATGTGGACGGCCATCTTCCGCGCGGGTACCAGTCGGGCGTCGGTGTTCTGCGCGGCCGCGAGGAGCTGGTCGTGAAGGGACATCGCTTCACCCTCCGGCGCGCCGGTGGGGACATGATCGCCCGGTCGGATCGCGACCACCGTCGGGGTGGCGTCGACCGAGGCCGACCAGCGGCGAAGTCCGTCCTGGGCACCCAGGAACGCGAGCCCGCCCGCTTCGTCGGCCACGGTCAGGCCGCCGTCTTGTGCGACCGCCCCGACGATGTCCTCGGGGTGCGCGTACACCCAGCGAACCGCGTCGGCGTTCGGATCGAGGGCGAAGACGAAGCGGTAGAAGACCGCGTAGACGGTCTCGTCGGCGAAGTGGAGCGTCTCGCCGCTACCCGCCGGTCGCCACGCGAAGCGGATGCTGTGCACCGCGCTGTCGGGGGTCGGCGCAGGGCGGTAGGGGTCCACCATCAGCGTGGGGTTGCCCGGAATCTCCCGAGCCATCGGCTCGAAGTACGCCGACTCCGCGCGCGCACCGCTCACGATGCTCGGGGTGAGGCGGAAGACGCCGCGCTGGCCGAAGTAGAGGTCGTTGCCCACGCGGAACGCGCGCGCCAGCGATGTGTCCGTCACCCGAACGCGGGCGATCTCGTCCGCGGTGACCGCGTCGAGCACGGTCAGGTTCTGGGTCGCCCAGGGGACGAACACCATGCCCGCCGCGACCGTCGGAGCGCCGAGCGCGTGCGGGATCTCGAGGTCGTGCTTCACCGACCCACGACGTGCGATCACGAGCTTGGAGCGCGCGCCGACGCCGCCGCCGGTGGTCAGCGCGAGCACGGACCAGTCGCCTTCGCCACCGGCGCCCGCCAGGTGCAGCGCGTCGTCCTCGACCACGAAGCGTTCCGCTCCGCTCGCGAGGTCCCGGGCCACCACGCCGCGGGTCTCGTGGAGGAAGACCAGGTCCCCGCCGATCTGCGGGCCGCTGGCCGGGGTGTCGACCGGTACCTTCCAGGAGATGGCGCCGGTCTCGAGGTCCACGGCGTAGAGCTGGTGGGGGGCACCCGTGAGGCCGACCGCGACCGCGGTGGGGCTGGGTGCCGGGTTGGCCTGCAGTCGGCCGAGGACGGAGTCGATCGAGCTCTGCTGGTTGTCCGGGTACATGGGCCCGAACGAGCCCGAGGCTCCACCGCCACAGGCGGCGAGCAGGAGGGCGAGCGTGGTGAGTCGAAGAGTCATCAGCCCGGGATCCTTTCCGCGGCTTCGGTCGCCGCCGACTTCACCCGGCCGCTCGGGAGTTGGTCCGCGAGCTCGGTCAGGTAGGTCTTCACCTGCGGCGTCGCGAGCTCCGCGAGGCGGCCGATGAGGTCGATCTTCGCTCGATCGGGGAAGTCGCTTCGCGCGAAGAGCTCGTTGAACGCCGGCGTGAGCACGTCGAAGGGCATCTGCCCGACGTGGTCGAAGAGCCGGTCCATGTGCGTGGGGAGCGCGAGCTGACCGATGGCCTGCGCCGCCTCCAACACGTCTCGCTCGAGCGCGGTGAAGAGGGTGTCGATCGCCGCGCGGTGGCCGATCTGCCCGAGGGCGAGCGCTGCGGCGGCCCGGACCGAAGGGGTCATGTCGTCGAGGGCCCGCATCAGCGCCTCCCCGCCCTGACGGGGCTTCGTGGCGGCGATCGCCTCGATGGCCGCCAGCCGGACGCTGGGGCGGCGGTGCGAGAGCAGCTCGATGAGGACCGGCCCGGCCTCCGGCCGTTCCATGACGGCCAGCGTCGTCACCGCCAGCTCGGTCAGCTCGGCGGGCAGCCCGCTCCGGATCCGGGCCGCGATGGGCGCGACCGCGCGAGCCTCGGCTCGGGCGCCCAGCGTCTCGAGCCCCAGCCGGATCGAGTCCGGGTCGGAGCTCTGCACGAGCTCGACGGCCTCGTCGAAGCGCATCTCCTGCGCGCTGACGGGCGCGCTCATGGTGAGCGCCGCGAGCGCGAGGAGCGTCGCTCCGGTCGCGTGGTGGGTGATGGTCTTCATCCGCATGGCCCCTTCCTCCGCGCGCGGTGGTATCCCGCGACGGCCCCACGATCAACCGACGTGAGCGGTTGCCCCCTGCTTCGGCCCCCGGCAGGGTGGGTCCATGGACCGAGTCACCCGAGTTCGTCCTTGGCCCACGTCGCTCGCGGCGATCGCGGCGGCGCTCGCCTTCGCGTCGCCCGCGCCTGCTCAGCCGGAGGGCGATGTGACCCTGGCCACCCTCGGAGATGCCCTCGAGCTCGACCGTGAGGTCGAGGCGATGGGAGACGACGCGGTGCTCGCCGCCCTCGACGCCGAGCGGCTCGACGTCCGGCTGGGGGCCCTTCGCGCTGCCCGCTGGCTCGAGGAGCCGGAGCGTGCCCTCCCGACGCTCGCGGGGCTGGCGGCGGGGGACGACCCGGACCTCGCGCCCGCAGCCGCGCGCGCCGCTGGCCAGATTGCCGAACTGCTCCGCCACGACGATCTGCAGGCTCGGGAGGCCGACCTCGCGGTCTTGGACCCCTCGCCATGGCGCGGCCTCGCCGACGACGAGAGCGCCCGCGCGGACCTTCGTGGCATCGGTGCCCGCGTGGCCCAGGTCCTCGAGGGGCTCAGGGGCGTTCCGGCGCCGACCGAGTAGCGTCCGCGATCGCCACCAGCTCTTCCAGGCTCAGGGTCTCCGCGCGCCGACCGCTGTCGATCCCGAGCTCCTCCATCGCCGCCACCGCTCCTTCGACCTTGCGCAGCGAGTTCCTGAGGGTCTTGCGGCGTTGGCCGAACGCCCCGCGGACGACCTCCGTGAACACCGCCTCGTCGGGATCGGCCAGCGGCTGCGTGCGCGGGGTCAGTAGGGACACGGCGGAGCGGACCTTCGGCGCGGGGTGGAAGGAGCCCGGGCTCACGTCGAGCACCTTGGTCACCTCGAAGACCACCCCCACGAACACGCCGAGCGGACCGTAGGCCTTCGTTCCCGGCTCGGCGACGAGCCGCGTGGCCACCTCGCGCTGAGTCATGAGGACCGCGCGGTCGACGTGCGCGTGCCCGCTGACCAGCTGCCGGAAGATGGCGCCCGTGATCGCGTAGGGGAGGTTGCCGACCACCGCGACCCTGCCCTCCGGGGCCATCGCCGCGAGGTCCAGCGCCATGGCGTCCTCGCCGACCAGCGAGAAGCGCTCGGTCGGCCCCAGCTCCGCCTCGAGGATCGCGCGCATCCGCGGGTCCTTCTCGATCGCTTCGACCCGGGCACCGCGTCGCAAGAGCGCCGTCGTCAGCGTCCCGACCCCCGGCCCGATCTCGATGATGCGCTCGCCCTCGCTCGGCGCGACGACTGCGGCGATTCGCTCGACCACGGATTCGGCGACGAGGAAGTTCTGCGAGTAGCGACGCGACGGTCGCTCCCCATGACGGGCGAGCACCTTGCGCGGGTCCTCCCAGGGCGGCGCGTCGATCACGCCGCGCTCCGCTCGGGGCGCCGGTGCGGACGCACGTGGGACACCCGCGCGCCGAGCGCGAGCAGGCGGTTCCGCCCATCCCGCAGACGGCGGTCTTCCATTCGCCCGTAGATCGTTCGGAGGTCGCTCTCCAGCGGCGCGTGGTCCCGTTCGCTCCGGTCCGCGTCCATCAGCGCGAAGGTCACCTCGTGGCCGTGCGCCCGCATCAGCTTGAGCGCTTGCTCCAGCGCACCGTCCAGGAAGATGCCGTCCAGGTCGGTCAGCACCGTGATGGCGGCTGCGTCGCGTCGTCGGCCGCCGACCTGCTTCAGCGCTTCGGTGAGCGCACGGGTCTTGGCGAGCTCGCCGGGGTCCGGGCGATGGGGCAGCGGGAGCCCTCGGTCCCGGCAGTACGCGCGCAGCACGCGGGAGGTGGCGTCCGGTGCCCGCACGTCGCGGGCGTCCGGATCGTGCAACGCCCGTCGCGCGTGGCGGACGAGCGCGCCGATGTCGACCTTGCCCTTCCGACGATAGTCGACGCCGTCCTGCTGCCGCACGTAGCGCGCGACCAGCCGGACGAGCTCGGCCTCGCTCAAGTCCGTTACGTCGTCGTCGACGAGCTCGGTGGTACTCAGCAGCGCCTCGTAGAGCCGGATCCGGTGAGCCTTGCCCTCGCCCGGAGCGACCGACGCGACCACCCGGGCGTCGAAGGCGAGCAGGCCGACGCGGTCGCCGCCCTCGAGCGCCTGTCGACACAGCCCCGCGGCGACCTCCAGCGCGGCGTCCATCTTCCGTTTGCCCGGGTCGCCACCGCGCATCGATCCGCTCACGTCCAGGATGAGCCAGCGGGTGCGCTGCACCTCCTGCTCGACCTCCTTCACCATCAGGCGACCCCGACGCGCGCTGGCCTTCCAAGCGATGGACTTGAAGGGATCGCCCGGCACCAGCTCCCGCAGCTCGTGCAGCTCCGTGCCGCCGCCCCGTCGGCGGACCGCCGTGCGACCACTGCGGGCCTCGGCCGCCGCGAGCGGGACCGTGGTCCCGTGCAGCGTCGGCCCGGCGACCGATCGGGGGAGCACCTTGATGACCAGCGGGTTGGGGAAGTAGAGCGCGCTCTCGAAGAAGCCGAAAGGCCCGGCGACGCGCAGCGCCAGCCCCTGGAGGACGACCCTGCCGGCGGCCGGGGCGACCAAGGTCAGCGTGGCCTCCGTCCGAGCCCGAGGCGCCACGCGCCACGGCCGCGCTTGTACGACCTCCACGCCGCGTCCCACCACCGGCTCGACCCGGGTCACTTCCAGCGAGGCGCGGCCACGGTGGCGGAGGTAGCAGCGGACGTCGAAGGGGACCCCGGGCACCACGGCGCCACCCGCCGCCCCCGTGCCGTGGTCGAGCCACCAGCCGAGCTCGAGGCGCTGCCGACGCAGCCGTCGCGCGAGGGGCATCGTGGCGGCCAGCGCCCACCCGAGCCCGACCAGCCCCACGGCGGCGAGCGTGACGGTCTCCGGGGAGCGGCCGACCACGCCGATCACGAGCGCGATCATCAACCCGGCGAAGGTGACGATCGCGGGAGCCGTCGGCAGGGGGAGCATCAGCCGCGCCGGGGGGGCACCCGCTCGAGCGCCTGCTGGATGATCGACTCGGTGCGGGTGCCTTCCATCTCCGCCTCGGCGGTCAGCACGAGTCGGTGCGCGAGAACCGGAACGGCGAGCGCCTGGACGTCGTCCGGGAGCGCGTAGGGGCGAGCGTGCATCAGAGCCCGGGCGCGCGCCGCGTGCATCAGGGCCAACGACGCTCGGGGCGATGCGCCGAGGAAGAGCCGGCCGTGCTCCCGGGTGTATCCGACCAGCCGGACCACGTAGTCCAGGACCTCGTCCTCGGCGTGGATCGCGAGCACCTGCTCCTGGAGCGTGCGGATCGTCTCCGGCTGCAGGACCGGTTGGGGGGTCGGCGAGCGTCCCAGGAAGCGACGCAAGATCCCACGCTCCTCGTCGGCGCTCGGATAACCGATCATCAAGCGGACGAGGAAACGGTCGATCTGGGCCTCGGGCAACGGATAGGTGCCCGCCTGCTCGACCGGGTTCTGGGTGGCGAGCACCAGGAAGGGCGAAGGCAGCCCACGGGTCTCGCCCTCGATGGTCACCTGCTTCTCCTGCATCGCTTCGAGAAGGGCCGACTGCGTCTTGGCGGGCGCGCGGTTGATCTCGTCGCCCAGCACCACGTTGGCGAAGATGGGGCCCTCGCGTAGGGAGAATGTCCCGTCGCGGGGCGAGAGGACGAAGGTGCCCGTGATGTCCGCCGGGAGCAGATCCGGCGTGAACTGGATCCGTCGGAAAGAGCACCCGAGCGTCGCCGCGAAGGCCTTCACCAGCGTGGTCTTCGCGACTCCGGGGACCCCCTCGAGGAGCACGTGACCGCGCGCGAGCAGCGACACCAGGAGGAGCTCCGGCACGGCCCGAGGGCCGACATAGACCGACTGGATCTGATCGATGACCCGCGCGCTGAGGTTGGCGGCGTCTTCGAGGGAGCGGTCGGGTAGGGCGGCGGCAGGTTGGCTCACGCTTGGGCTTTCTCTTCCAGGCGCGCGATCAAGCGCTCGCCGCTGTCTACCATGTGATGGAGCCGGGCGGGGGGCACGCGGGGTGGTCCACCGGGCTCGTCGGCTCGTTGACGGAGGGTGGCGAACTGGCCGAGGAGGGCTCGCAGCTCCTTCGCGTCGTCGGCGCCGAGGCCGCGCTCGCGGGCTGCGCCGACGACCTCGGCGATCGTTCGCTCGGCGGACGCGCGCTCGCCGAAGAGGGTGCGACGGATGGCTGCCTCGACCTCGTACCCATAGACGAGCGCTGGGTGAACGAGCTGCTTCTTTCGTCGGAGGAAGAAGGCGACGCGCCCGGCGAAACCGCCACCGACCGGCTCCGGGCCCCAGAGTCGGTCCGCGGTGTAGGGGGAGCGGCGCGGGAGCGACGAGACGGCGAAGACCGCGAGGATCGCCACGAGGACGAGAGCGAGCAGCGTCAGCGCGGTTGGCGGCAGCTCGGCGCTGGCCAGATCGCGGAGCGCGTCGCCGAGTCGCTCCACGGGCGCCCCGGAAGCTCCACCGTAGCGCCCGACCAAAGGGGTGCCGGGGGTGATCAGATAGACCCGCCCCGAGCGGCCCTCGCCCAGGTAGCGCATCAGGTTGGTCGCGAGCCGCCGGTTCCCCTCGAACTGCAGCATGTTGTTGATCAGCACGCTCGAGTCGCCGATCGCCACGAGCCGGCCCCGCTCGACGGCCCCGGTCAGCACGAGCCCCTGGGATCCCGCGTCGTCGAAGGCCAGGAGCGGTGTCAGCTCGGGGTGGCGCAGGGTCTGCGCGTGGTTGGCGACGGTCATCGAGATGCCGTCGGTGAGGGGGTGGCGACCCACCACGTGGGCTACGGGGAGGTCCGGGTTGCCCCGAATCGTTCGGGGCGGGTCGTTCGGGGGCATCCGGACGATGCCGAAGGACTCCAGGAATCGTCCGCCGCCACCAAAATCGTCCGCCAGCACCACCCTTCCGCCCGCGCGCAGGAAGGCCGAGAGACTCGGAACGGGGAGCTCGCGATCGGGGTGGACCAGGACAATTGCGTCCGTCGGCGACAGGTCCGCCACATCCAGACGCTCGGGGGTATCCAGCCGGACGTTCGCGTCCGCGGCGGCCTCCACCAGGCCCGACAAGCCATTCCACGCGGTCGATCCCGGGTCGAAATCGCGTTGAGCGCCTCCAGGGCTCGAGACGACGGTGCCGCCCAGCAGGACCATGAGTCCCAGGACACGGGGGATGAATCGTCGGCGCGCTTCTTGCGTCAAATCGACCGTACTCGGCGCCGTGACATCCAGGGTTCTTGTACGGCGCAGGGTGCTTGTTATAGTACACACACCACTCACCGGGAGGTCCCCCCAATGCTCCCTCCGTTCATCATCGACCAAATCCGGAAACGGGAAGAAGAAGAGGCTCCGCGGCCGCAGCCGCGCGTAGAGCTCCCGATTCCCCCGCAGCCCCTGGCCGAGCACGGCCAGGACGATGACGACCGCGGTGTCGTGGTCATCGATCTGATGTGATTCGTCGGCTCATCGCCCGCGCGCGGCGCGGGTGATCTCGGCCCAACGTCGCTCGATCTCGGCGACGGTGAAGCGCTCCGCATCGGCGAAGGCCCCCGTGGTCTCGCGGGCGTGGAGCGCGTAGATGCGGGTGCCGGCCACGCCGAGCACCTCTCCGTGAATCGCCTCTCCAGCATCGGAGAGGAGATGGACCACCAGCGGTGCCACGTGTTCCGCGGCCAGTGACCCCTGCTTCACGTTCTTGAAGAGGGGCAGGTCCTCCGTGAGCCGGGTGTGGGCCGTCGCCGCGACCGCGTTCACCCGAACGCCGTGCCGGCGCAGCTCCAGCGCAGCCGAGCGCGTCGCCGCGACGATGCCAGCGGCGGCTGCGGCCTCGGCCCCTTGGCGCTGGGCGCCGAAGAACGCGCTGGGGCTGGTGAAGAGGACGACGGAACCGGGGCGCTTGGCCGATACCCACCGGCGGGACAGGGCCCCGAGCCAGGCGAGCGGGGCCTCGAGTCCCAGCCGGATCGGGGCGGTGAGGGTGCCGGCGTCGAGCTTGAGGATGCCGCGGCGGTGGCGAGCACCGGCGGCGAAGACGAGCCCGTCCACGGTCCCGAAGGCTTCCTCGGCGGCGTCGAAGACCTGGTCGGGTCCATCGTCGGCGAGGACGTCGACGGGGACGGCCGCCACTCGAGCGCGAGGGTGCCCCTCCTGGACGAGCGCGGAGACCAGCTCCTCGACCACGGAGGGATCGCGCCCGGAGCCATCGGGGTCGGTGCCGGCGTCCACGGCGAAGACGGACGCACCCTGTTTCAGGCAGGCCGAGCACACGGCTCGCCCCAGGCCACCGGCGGCGCCGGTGATCACGATCGTTCGCCCCTCGAGCGCGCTCATCGGATGACGACGGGGTTGCGCCGGAGGACGAACTCCTGGCCGTCGGAGATGCGATTGTTGGTCGTCCCGCCTCCGAAGGTCTGCAGCGCCCAGAACATCATGTTGCGATTGTCGCCGCGAGTCGTGTCGGCGATGGGGTCGCCGCCGCCGAAGGGCGCGCACCCGTCGGTCTCGCCGGGGTTGCAGGGCCGACCGTTCTCGGTGCTGTGGAAGAGCCCGAGGTAGTGACCACACTCGTGCGCGAAGATCTGACCGAGGTTGGCGCTCCCGCCCACGACGCTCGAATCGTAGGCCGCGACCACGCCCGAGTTCAGGGTTCCGTGGATCGCCGGCGGACCCGGGATGCCACCGGCGACGCCGAGCGGCGAGCCGTCCCCGGTGTCGATGGCGCGCACGAGGAACACGTCGAGGACGTCGCCAGTCGCGTTCCCGCGGGAGAAGAGCTGGGCCATCTCACTGGTCGGCCCGTCGGTGGAGTCGATGACGGTGAACTGCGAGCCACTGATGTTCGAGTACCCATCCACCTCGACGGTGATGTTCGCCGCGGCGTAGGTGCTGGCCATCGCCGCGATGGCGTTCTGGAGCCGGCTGTCGCTCGCGGCGTTGCCTGCGTTGATGCCGACGCCGGGCGCGATGTGGAAGTGGAGGCGGAGGGTGCGGCCCTGACCGCTGGCGAAGCGAGCGACGAGGCTGACGTCGCCGCTGGCGCCCCCGCCTTCGAACGCCGCGTACCCGACGCGGTGGCGTCCGTGCCGATAGCGCACGCGGTCCGCCGTGGAGTTCGGGACGAGCATCGCGGCCGACTCGTTGGTGCCGATCGGCAGCCACCGGATGGGCTGGTCCTCGAGCATCGCGATGACGTCGAGATCGAAGATGCTCTGCTCGCGCGGATCGATGACGCTGACGAAGGTCAGCGGGAGATCCGTCCCGTCGTGCTGTTGCAGGAGCAGCGTCATGCTCGTGGCGTTGCGCGGGGCCGCGAACGTCACCTCGCTGAGCGTGCCCGTCGGCAGGTTGGCGCGTCGCAGGTCGAGCTCGCCGTCCGCGAGACCGGGCAGGTCGAAGCACGTGCGGAACGTCGTGTCGTCCCACGCGACGTCCTGGCAGCTCTGACCGAGCAGGCAGTCGGAGTCGTCGTTGCACGCGATGATGCACTGGGCCTGGAAACACACCCGCGAGTCGCACGCGGCCGAGGGCGCCTCGGTTCCTCCGCACGTTCCCCCGGCGAATCGTCCGTCGCCGAAGGGCACGCACGCCGCCTCGACGAGGTCGATCGCGCCATCGCCGTTCGTGTCGCTCGGAACGGGGACGCAGTTCGTCCCGCTCGGGCAGCCCGCGAGGTCCTCGCAACGCGACGCACAGCCGCCGCCGAAGCCCTCCGTCAGGCAGACGCCCTCGCAGCTGTCCTCGCACTCCGGTGGCGGGCCCATGTCGATGGGTCCGAGGGGGACGCACGAGCCGCTGGCGCACCGTCCACCGGGACAGTGTTCGTCCGTGGTGCACTCGGTGCCGCCGCACACCCCGTCGGTGCAGAACCCACCTTCGCCACACTCACCGTCGCTCGAGCAATCGGGCTGACAGCCTCCGCGCCAGCAGCCCCAGCCCTCGCGGCACTCGGAGTCGTCCGCGCACTCGGCGAGGCACAGGGCGGTGCCCCAGCGATCGTCGCAGAGTCCGCCAGTGCCGCACTCGCCATCGTCGCACGACTCGGTGCAGAGTCCGCCTGGAAAGAAGGTATCCTCCAGGCAGGTCAGCGTGGGGCACATGCCCGTGCAGCCGTCGCCGTACTCCGGGACGGTCGAGCTCTCACCGCAGCTGACGAGCGCCGCGGAGAGACAGAGGAAAAGGAAGGGAAAGCGTAGGCGGGGGTGGTTGTTCACGGAAGACGGCATGCAGTATACGCGAGCGATGGTGTTGCGCCCCTGGGAAGTCTCCTTCGATCGCGCCCCCAAAGGCGGGGTGTGACGTGAGCGAGGTTCCCTACGGGAAGTACGAGCTCCTGCGAAAGATCGCGGCTGGAGGCATGGCCGAGATCTTCCTCGCTCGCCAATGGGGCGAGGGCGGGTTCTTCCGCGATGTCGTCATCAAGCGCCTCTTCTCGAACCTCGCGGAGCACGAGTCGGCGCTTCGGATGTTCCAGTACGAAGCGCGGCTCCTCGCTCACCTGAGTCACCCGAACATCCCGCAGGTCATGGACCTCGGGTTCGCGGAGGGGACCTGGTACATCGCCATGGAGCACGTCCAGGGGTGGACGGTCACCGACGTCTGGCGCGCGGGTGCCAGGCAGGGCCAGATGATGCCACTCCCGGTCACGCTCGGCCTGATCATGCAGGTCTGCGAGGCCCTCCAGCACGCCCACGGCGCGCGCGATCGCGCCGGTCGCTGGCTTCGCATCGTCCACCGCGACGTGACTCCCCACAACGTGATGGTCACGCCCGACGGCGTGGCGAAGCTAATGGACTTCGGCGTGGCCAAGACCGATGCCCGGATGGAGACCGAGGCGGGCGCGGTGAAGGGAACCTTCTCCTACATGTCGCCGGAGCAGGTCCGCGGAAAGCGGGTCGATCGACGCGCGGACGTGTTCTCCCTCGGCGTGATCCTCTACGAGCTCACGACCGGTAACCGCCTGTACCGCGGAAACGACATGCAGGTCATGCAGGCGGTGGTGGAGACCGACGCGCCGCCGCCCTCCCAGCGGCGGCCGGACTATCCGGCGGACCTCGAGGAGATCGTGCTCGCCTGCCTTCGGCGGGATCGCGAGTCGCGGATCCAGAGTGCGGCGGACCTCGCGCTCCACCTCGAGCACTTCGCGATGCGCCACGGGATGATGGTCGGTCCTCGGACGATCGCCGCCTATGTGTACGATCTCTTTCCGGGCGAGCGGCTCCCCGAGCACGACCTCGCGCTGGTGGACGAGCCGGTGGAGCAGCCGGTCCCTGCGCCGGAGCAGGGCGACTGGAGCATGCCGCTCGGAGACGCGGAGGAGATCGACGCCGCATGGGACGAACCCGGGCGTGAGCCCATGGATCCGGACGCGCTCCCCTCGGTGCCGCCCGACGCCTTCGACGAAGTCGATCTCGACGAGCTCCTCCCCCCCGACTCGATGGAGCTCCCGGCCGCCAGTGACACCCTCCCGCCAGAGCCCTTCGCGGGCTTCGAGGACGAGATGACGGCGAGCGGTGACCGCCCGGTCGTGCTCCTGGACGCGAAGAAGAAGGACGGAGACGCCAGCGAGGAGTCCGACTACCTCGCGCAGCTGGAACGGCGACTCGCCGAAGAAGACGAGCCGGACTAGCTCTGGCGAGCCATGCCCCCATTCTGGGGTGCGTGTCGAACTGTGCGTTGCTGAGCCGCCATCGTGCCTCTAGGATGGGCCGCGTGGCACAGGACGGCGCGGTAGGAGGGGTTCGTTCGCACCTCGACCATGGACGGTGGGGGGATGCGCTCGACGCCCTCGGCGGAGTCGAGGGGCCGCTCGGCCATGCGCTCTCGGCCCGTGTCGAGGTCGAGCTGGGAGAGCACGACGCGGCGATCGAGCGTGCGGAGGCGGCGCTCGCGTCGGGAGTGGACGATCTGGCGTCCACCGCCATCCTCGTGCTCGGCACGGTGGCTGTGGCTCGGGGGGAGATCGAGACCGGGCTCCTCCGCTTCGACGATTCCCTCGCGCGGGCGCGGGCGCGCAACGACGGTCGCGATGCGGTGACGGCGCTGCTCGCGGGCGCTCGGGTGTTGCTCGACCGGGACGGGCCGGCCGACTCGTCGGCCGCGGTCGGCAAGCTCGCCGATGCGCGGACGCTGGTCGAGGACGACGACGCGCTCGAACCTTGGACGCTCGAGCTTCGCCTCCAGCTCGCGCGAGCTCGCGCGTCCACCGGTGACCTCGACGGAGGGGTGGAGGACGCCAAGGAGGTCGCGGAGACGGCGAAGACGGAGGGGCGCTCCGACATCCGCTGGCGGGCGCTCGACACGCTCGCGACCCTGGAGCACCAGCGTGGCTCGGACTTCGTGGCGCGCCGGCACGAGCAGGCCGCGATGGAGGTGCTCGAGTCGATCGTGGTCAAGCTCCCGAGGGACCGGCGCGAGAGCTTCTGGCGCGACCCGGCACGCCGCGCCCTCCGACTGCGCGCCAGCGCGAGCACCGACCGCCGAGCGAGTGGGGGCAGCACCGATGGGGCGTCCCTCGACCCGGCCGCCACCCGCCTCCTCGAGGTCATCAAGCGCCTGGCCCGCGAGCACGACGTCGATCGCCTGCTCGAGCGCATCACCGACGCGGCGGTGGCGCTATCGGGCGCCGAGCGAGGCTTCCTCCTCTTGCCGGACGAGGCGACGGGGGACCTCACCCCGCGCTTGGTTCGCTCGGCCGGCACCGCCGAGGGCGATCCGAGCGTGGCGTTCTCCCGCTCGATCGCCGAGGCGGTGCTCATCGACGGCGAGCCCATCCTGACCGTGGACGCCGCCGGAGACCGCCGGCTCAGCGAGTACCTCTCGGTGCACAAGCTGATGCTTCGCTCCGTGGCCTGCCTTCCCGTTCGCGGCCGTTCGGGCACGAACGGAGTTCTCTACCTGGAGCACCGGATGCGCAAGGGACGCTTCCGCGAGGAGGCGCTCGATCTGCTGATGGCCTTCGCCGACCAGGTCGCCATCGCGCTCGAGAACGCCCAGATGGTCAGCGAGCTCGAGCGGCGGAAGGCGGAGCTCGAGGAGGCCAACCAGGAGATCGCGGACGCGAAGGCCGAGGTCGAGCGAGTGCTCGCGCTCCGGACCGACGAGCTCGAGCAGACCAAGCGCGAGCTCGAGTCGACCCGAGACGAGCTCCGCGGTCGCTACGACCGACAGGGGATCATCGGCCGGAGCGAGCCGATGCGGCGCGTCTTCGCCGTGATCGACCGCGTTCGGGAGAATGACGTCCCCGTGGTCATTCAGGGGGAGAGCGGGACCGGGAAGGAGCTCGTGGCGCGGGCCATCCACTACTCGGGGAACCGGGCCAAGAAGCCCTTCATCGCGCTCAACTGTGCAGCGGTCCCCGAGGCCTTGCTCGAGTCCGAGCTCTTCGGTCACGTCCGCGGTGCCTTCACCGGCGCGGACCGGGATCGCAAGGGCGTGTTGAGTCGCGCCTCCGGCGGCACGCTCTTCCTCGACGAGGTCGGCGACATGCCGATGAAGATGCAGGTCGACCTGCTCCGCGTGCTCCAGGACCACAAGGTGCGGCCGATCGGCGGTGACGCGGAAGAGCTCGTGGACGTTCGCTATGTCTGCGCGTCGAACAAGTCCCTCCGCGCCCTGGTCGACAAGGGGGAGTTCCGCGAGGACCTCTACTATCGGCTCAACGTGGTCGAGGTTCGATTGCCGCCTCTGCGTGAGCGCCGCGACGACGTCCCGCTGCTCTGTGACCACTTCCTGGCTCGCATCGCCGACAAGGGCGACCGGCGCCTGCGGCTCTCCAGGGAGGCGCTGGCACGGCTTCAGGCGCACCCGCTCCCGGGCAACGTTCGCCAGCTCGAGCACATCCTGCTCAACGCGTCGGTGATGGGCGAGGGGCCGGTCCTCCAGGCGAGCGACCTGGCGCTCGGAGACGAAGTGGCCGCGAACGACATCGTCGTGCCGACCACACCGTCGGCGCCGGCGGAGCCTCCCCCGCAGACCTTCGAAGACTTCAAGGACGCCGAGAAGCAGAAGATCCTCGCGGCCCTCGAAGCCAACGACTGGAACCGAGCGAAGACGGCCCGTGCACTGGGCATCCCGCGCCGGACGTTCTACCGTCGTCTCAAGGAGCACGACATCCTCTCATGAGCTTTCGCGTCGCGATGATCGCCTTCAGCTTCGCCCTCGCCGGCTGCCCGCCCGAGGTGAGCGAGCCCGATCCGCCTCCCGGAGACCCCTGCGTGACCACCGCCGACTGCGTTCGGCCCGACGCACCGTGTGGCGTCATCTACGCCTGTGTGGCCGAGGTCTGCGAAGAAGACCCATCCCGCACCCAGCCCTGCGACGGTGGAACGTAGTTTCTTGGGGGATTTTGAAAAATCCCCCGACTCGTCGCGAGTGAATCGCTCCTCGTCTCCCCAAAAAGCTGAAGCTCTCGCGGCGTCGCCGCTCGGTGCGTCCTCGCGCTTCGCGCTGCGTCCTCCGCTCGACGAGTCGCTCCTCGTCTCCCCAAGAAGCTGAAGGTCTCGGGCGACGCCGCACGCCCTCGCGCTTCGCGCTGCGTCCTCCGGAGCGAGCTTCGGGGTCCTCCGTCCTCCGGCTCAGCCGAGGGTGGCGCGGTCGTCGCTGACGTGGACGCGCTCGGTGGCGTCGGTCTGGGCGACGAAGCAGTAGCTGCGGCCTCGGTAGGAGCGCGCCGACTCCGGCCGTTGGTCGGGTAGGGAGCGGAAGACCCCGTAGACCGCTACGCGCATGCCGTCGGTGATGGTGTGCTCGTCGCACCGATAGGTGCGCGGCCGGTCGTCGGCATGGACGAGCTCACCGATCAGTGGCCCGAGCTTGCTCGACAGGCGGGCACCTTTGCGCTTGTGAGCGCGGGCGCCGACCGCGAGGTCCATCGCGACGTCGCCGTCGAGCGGCACGAAGACCTCGCCGGTGCCGTCGTCGAGGTAGAACCCGGCCGTTCCCCGAGAGGTTCCCACGGGGCGCCATCGGAAGAGACGGCGGGCGGCCGTGGCGACCTGCCAACCGGCGCAGGAGCGGCCGCTGAGAGGGGCCTTCAACGTCTCGCTGCCGAGGCGAACGATCCCGACGAGCTTCGCCGGTCGCCCGTCCTCGAGGTCCGCCACCTTCGTCCGCTTTCGGCGCAGCGGACCGGCGCGGCGGAACGCGCGGACGTCCGCGAGCAGGATGATCAACCCGAGGGCGACCCAGAACGAACCGAAGATGGACGCGGAGACGGCGGCCATGTCGGATCAGGTTAGGGCCACCTCGGCCCGACGTCACATCCGTCTTGCCGGATGTCACGCAAAGAGACCGGTCAGCAGCGGCGCTGGAAGCAGTCGGGGGCGACCGCGAGGCGGCGGCGGAGTGCGTCGCTCTGGTCCGCGAAGCGGCGGGTGCGCGGGTCGTGGTAGCCGGAGACCTTTTCGAGCGCCGGATCGTGCCGCTGGTAGAACGCGCTGAGGCGGTGCATGGCCAGCTCCCGAACGAGCTTGCCGACCATCGAGGCGAGCCCCACGGGCAGGTGTCGGTCGTCCGCCTTCACCTCGAAGCGGACCTCGCCGACGCCGGGGATGGCGTAAGCGCCGCCCTCGAGCTCTTCCGTGCTCTGGAAATGCGTGAAGTACTCGGGGTAGCGGCGGATGCCGGAGACCTGCCCGCAGATCGCTTCGAGGTCGGCGGGCGCCGCGGCCCGGGCGTCCAGGATGAGCTGCTCGAAGAGGCGGAGGTCCTCACGGACCTTGGTGCTCCCGCCGTCGACCGCTTCGTTGAGCGCGCCCGCACACAGCACCGCGCTCCGCACTCGCCGGATCTTCAGCGCGCGCCCCTCGAGTCGCTTCAGGAGCGCTCGGCCCTCCAAGAGATCGCCGCCGAACGCGGGTAGGGGGATCGGCTCGCTCCAGCACTGGGCCCGGCTGCTGTCGTCCGGGCAGCGGCCACGGAGCGCGAGGAGCCCTTCGAGCGAGAACGCCTCGAGGAGGGCGTCGGCCTCCGTCGGTGCCCGACCCAGGAAGCGCTCGGCGAGTGCCAGCGCGAGCGACTCGGCGTGGGCCATCTTGCCGAACGCGCTGGTCTGCTTGCTGTCGCCCACGCCCAGGTCGAGGCCGCGACGCCGGAGGCGAGCTCGGTCGTAGCGCTTCACGTCGAGCGTCACGGCCGTGGCCACGAGCGGACCGAGCATCGGCCCCATGCCGTTCTCGTCGACGCCGGTCACCCACATGCGGCGCGGTGTAGCAGGGGGAGGGCCGGCGCGCCGCTCTCAGGAACCGCCAGCGGGTGCCGAGGCCACGGCCGGATCCACCGGGTCGAGGAGCGCGTGGACCAACGCGGCGTCGTCCAGCGCTTCGTTGGTCTCGTTCTTGATGGCTTCGTCGGTCCACCACGGCCAGATCGGTCCGCGGTCCTGGCAGCCGAGCGCGCGCTGCTCCGCGCCGCACCCGATCCGGATGTGGAAGTGATCGTCGTGCGGATGGGCCCGACGGGGCTGGTGGAGCACCCACGCGGCCCGAAAGACGATCGCGCGGGAGGGCTCGTTGGCGATGGCGTGCTCGAGAAGCCGCGCCTTCACGCCGGCCGAGCAGAAGATCCACTGGACCTGGGCGTCCTCGTCGGCGAGCAGGGTACGCACGAGGTGCCAGTTGCGGGCCACGTCGAGGGCCATGTGGGCGCCCCCGTGCTCGTCGGGCTCGCGCCCCATCCCGAAGCGATCGTACGCGACCCAGCCTCGCCCCTGGACCGGCCGGCCGGTGGGGGTGGTCGCGTAGTAGATGAGATCGACGTCCCGCCCCGAGCGATGGCTGCCGTGCCTGGGGTGCCGACCGCCTCGAGGGTACGAGAGGTCTCCGACCCGGAGCGGCGGCGTGCCGGGGAAGGCGGCGTCCACGGAGGCGGCCGCTCGCTCGATGACCTGGACGAGCCGCGGGATGCCGTAGCGGGTCTCTTCGCCCGGTCGCGCACGGACGTAGCCGATGCCCCGGTCGGGCATCGGGACACCCCGCAGGAGCCAGCCGTCGTTCGACTTGCCCACGGAGACCGACGTGCCGGGGGCCACGGCCGGTGCGCAGCCGAGCACCAGCAGCAAGAGTCCCGTCGTGATGGGGGCTCGGGCCATCCGTGACCCATGGCTCGGAGTCCGAGCCGGTCGGCTTGACGCACCTCGCACAGGTCGTAGTTTCGGTCCTTCGCGCTGGTTCCGCCAGCGCTTCCGACATGAGCGACGAGCGATCCAAGATTGGTGACGAGGAACCCACCGAGCTCACCCGCGTGTGGGACTTGGTCGAGGAGGGGGATCTGGTCGCGGCCCGCGCGGCCGCGGACGCGGCGATCGCCGCCGACGACTCCCCGGAGGCCCACCACGCGCTCGCCTACGTGCTCTCGCTCGAGGGCGAGCTCGATGAAGCCTTGGTCCACTACGACGAGGCGATCGCGGCGGACGAGGAGTTCTTCGAGGCGTTGCTCAACGCGGCGAACCTCCGGCTCCAGCTCGGTGACGTCCACGGCGCGGTCCACGACGCGAGCCACGCGCTCGACATCGCCGAGGGGGCCGACGAAGTCGCGTGCGCGCTGCTCGCGTTGGTCGACGCGAACGACTCCGTCGGTCGGGACGACGAGGTGCGCGCGCTGGTGGCGGAGCTGCCGGAGGGGCCCTTCGAGTCGCCCGCCCTGGCCCTCGAGGTCGGCGCGATGAAGCTCGACCATGGCGACCGCGAGGAGGCGCGGGAGCACATCGTGCCGGCGGCCGCCGCCCTGGTCGGCGACCCGGAGGCCCAGTACCTGCTCGGGCGCCTCTTGGAGGCCGACGGTGACCGCAAGGGATCGACCGCGGCCTACCTCACCGCCCGGCAGCTCATGGACAAGGCGCCCCGTCCGTCGTGGGCCGAACCGAAAGAGCGCTTCACGGCGCGGGTCTACGAGGCGCTCGAGAGTCTCCCCGACGGCTTGATGGAGCACGTCGAAGGGGCGCTCGTCCTCGTGGAGGAGCTCCCTGGCATCGAGATCGTGAGCGAAGGGTTCGATCCCTACGCGCCCGTGCTCGTCGACCGCATCGACCTCGGGAAGGGCGAGACCCTCGTCCGGGTCATGGTCTACCAGCGCAACGTCGAGCACGGCCTCGTGTCGCTCGCGGCGACCGACCCACTCCTTCGGGCGATGCTCGCCGAAGAGCTCGACCACTACTTCGGCTGAGCAGGCCCCGGCTCGAGGGCTTCGGGCGCTCCGCCCGCGCCGCTCCACGAGCGGGCGAAGTCCCGTGGGGGCTCGCAACGGAGATCGAGGCGGCCGTCCCCGGCGATGTCCGGCAGCTCGAGGGCAGCACAGTGGAGCATGGTGCGGCGGGCCGTCAGCACCCGCCCGTTCGCGAGCACGGCGCGCTTCTCCCCGCCGTAGTGGACGTCGCCGAAGAGGGCGAGCCCGTGCTGGGCGGCGTGCACTCGGAGCTGGTGGGTGCGGCCGGTCTCGGGACGGAGCTCGAGCAGACTCAGCGGGCCCGCGCTCGCACGGCCCACAGCTCGGGTGCGCGCGCCCTTCGCGCTCGGCGACGTGGAGATGACTCGCCGTCGCGGATCGTTCGGGTCGATGCCGATGGCGTCGTCCCAGACCGCTGGCTCGTCGAGACCTCCGTGAGCGGTGAGCGCGAGGTAGAGCCGGTGGTAACGGTGTTCCCTTCGAGCGGCTCGGAGGACATCGTTCGCGTGCTTGGTCCGCGCGAAGGTGACCATCCCCGTGACCTCCGCGTCGAGGCGTGAGGTCGCGTGGAGGTGCGGGGCGTCGGGGTCGATGACGGCGGCGCGGGCGACGAGGCAATCGCCGCCGGTCGGGTGGGTCGTGGGCAGACGCGACGGCTTGAAGAGCACGAGCAGGTGCGCGTCGCGATGCACGACGCGGACGTCGCCCGCGCTCACCGGGTTTCCGCGCGTTCGCTCGCGGCCGTCGAGGCTTCGGCGCGCTCCAGAATGCGCACCTCGCCTCGGTCGGCGTCGACGAGGATGCGGTCGCCGGTCTGGATCCGTCGTGTGCCGACCTTCACGTTCACGACAGCCGGGACGCCGTACTCACGGAGCACGATCGACGCGTGCGAGAGCGGCCCACCCAGGTCGGTGACCACGCCGCCTGCGACCAGGAAGAGCGGCGCCCAGCCGACATCGGCCGAGCCGCAGACCAGGATCTCCCCGGCCTCGAAGTGAGCGGCGTCGGCGGGGGTCTCGAGGAGCCGCGCGCGCCCGACGGCGCGCCCCGAGCTGGCTGCCAGCCCCTGCATGGCGCCGGTGGTGGCGACCGGCTCCGGCACGGGCGGCGGATAGCCGACGAAGGAGTCGGGCGGATCGGGCAGCGAGAGATCGCGCTCGTGCTGGCGGCGCCGCTGACGGACACGCGTCGCGACGGAGAGGTCGGCACGGAGTGCCCGATGCAGCTCCGTCTCGGTGAGGTAGAAGGCCGCGTCCTCACCGGCCTCCGGCTCGCGGAGCGCGATGCGCCTCGAGGCATCGAGGGCGACGATCCGGTAGAAGCCGAGCACCTCGGTGACCGTTCCGCGGAGCCGTTCTCGGAGGCGCATGAAGCGCTGCACCTGCGTGAGCAGGTGCCGGAACGCGGGGCGGAACGGGCCGGGCACGCGCTTGTCGAGCTCGGCGTCGGCGCGGTCTCGTGCCGCGCGCTGCGTGCGCTCGAGGTCGATGGGCCGTGGTCCGCCTTCTCGCCGGAGGTGCGCCTGCAGCGTCGCGAAGAGCAGCGTCGGATCTTCCCGCCAACGCGGCGCCATGATCTCGGCCTCACGAGTGCCGCGGTGACCGTAGGCCTTGAGGAAGCGGGCGAGCGACCGGCGCGTACGACCTTCCGGCAAGTCTCGGAGGCGGAGCAGGCTGGCGTCGCCTTCGAGCAGCGCGCTGCGGGCTTCCGGTTCTTCGCGGGCGGCCTCGGCGATGTGCCAGAGCGCGATGCCCGGCGCGGCGCTGTCCAGATCGGCGATGCCCGTGAGCAGATCCCGCTGGAGCGCTTCGGCGCGATCGCGGGCGACGAGTCGGAGCCCGGTGGTCAGCAGCACGGCGCTCGCGAGGAGGTTGCCGTAGACCGTCAGCATGATGGCGCCGCTCTGGTCGAGCATGCGCTCGACGTCCTCCAGCATCTTGGCGAGGGCGGGCGCGGGGAGGATGCGTGGGTCCACCTGGCCGAGCCGGGCGCGCTCCAGATCGAAGAGCTGCTCGAACTCCTCGAGCCGCTCGTTCATCGCGAGGTTCTCGCGTGCGAAGCGGGTCGCGGTGAGCGGTAGCCGTCGAAGGAACCCGAGCGAGCTCCGCCGCTCGACGTCCTGCTCGAGGCGATCGCCTTCGCCGCCACCACCGAGCGCGAGGAGCATCTTGGGACGCAGCCCGGGCACCTGCGTCAGGATGCTCATGAACTCCGTCATGTTGAGGTAGATGCGTCCGCGGAAGTTACCGACGAGCTCGGCGTCCTTCGGCACGGTGCATCCGAGCGAGCCGAACGCGCGCCGGAAGCCGAGCTCGCTGAAGCGGCTGAGGATCGACCAGGTCAGCGGCGTCGCGACGCCCGGCAAGGCCTCGCCGACGTTGACGTTGGACCAGACCAGGCTCGCGCGATCGACGTCGCGCTTCTTCTGCCAGCGCTTGGTGCTCGGCTGCAGGGTCGCCGTGACGGGTCGCGACTGCAGCACGAAGAGCTGATCGCCGACGAAGGCCCACTCGACGTCCCGCGCTTCGCCGAAGGTCTTCTCGATGCGGAGCGCGAGCTGGAGCAAGGCGCCGAGCCGCGTCTCGTCGAGGGCGAGCACCTCGCGCTCGGCGACCGGCACGTCCTCCTCGAGGACCGCGCCTTCGCCGACCACGCGGCGGCGTGCCTTGCCGCCGATGATCTGATCGCGAGGCAGGCCCGCCGCCTTGTCCATGCGGATGGTGTCCGGCGAGACCGCGCCGTCGACCACCACGCTCCCGAGTCCGTAGGCGGCGTCGATGACCACCTCGCCCGCGTCACCCGTGAGCGGGTTCACCGTGAAGAGAACGCCAGCGACCTCGGCGGGCACCATCGCCTGGATCACCACGCCGACCGCCGCGTGCTCGATCCCCACCTTGCGGAGGTAGGACTGGACGCCCGGAGAGAAGAAGCTGGCCCAGCATTCGCGGACCGCGTCGAGCACGCCCGCCTCGTCACCGACATGGAGCAGGGTCGCGTGCATGCCGGCCGCCGATTGATCGCTCCCGTCTTCGCTGCTCGAGGAAGAGCGCACGGCCACCGATCGAGCGCCATCGCGGATGAGGTAGCGGAAGGTCTCCCGGAGCTCGTCGGCGAGCTCCGGTGCCACCGGCGCCTCACGTACGGCCTTCGCGTACTCGTCGAGTCGCTCGTTCGAGGGCTGCGGTTGCCGAAGGAGACGGTCGGGTAAGGCGTCGGCCGGGAGGTGCGCGGCGCAGTGTCGTTCGAAGGCGTCGACAGGCAGCGCGTAGGCCCGCGGGACCGGGAAGCCACCGCGCGCCAGGGCCGCGAGACCCTTGGCCTTTCCGCCGTAGGCGGCCGCTCGACGCGGGACCAGCGAATCGACGCGTTTGAGCAAGCGGGCCACGGGTTGGCTAGTGTGGTCGGCCACGTGCGGAAAGCCAACGGAATGTTGCCGCGTTGCCCGGATCCAGCGGCCGACTAAGGTGAGGTATCGCTTTTCGGGGGAACGGGAGTCGAGTCATGCGCTCATCACTGCGCTTCAGCGCCATCTGGATCATGGGGGTCTCCGTCGGCTGTGCCGCAGGTTCGGGCGGCGACGAGGGCCGGCGGGATTTCGGCGTCGCGGACCTGGGTGGTGGAGGAGTGGACGCTCGGGTGGCGGACGTGGATTCCCACGTGCCCATGGAAGACGCGTTCGTGGCGACCGAGGACGGCGCCGTCTCCGACGACGCGTTCGTGGACGAGCCGGACATGGCGTCGCCGATGGACGGCGGATCGCCCGATGGGTTCCGCGTCGACATGGGCACGGTGGAGTGCACGATCGACTCCGACTGCGACGATGGAGAGAGCTGCAACGGATTCGAGACCTGCAGCGAGGGGACCTGCTTCGCCGGGACGCCGATGCTCTGCGGCGATGGCGTGCCCTGCACCGTCGACGGCTGTGCGAGCGGTACCTGCACGCACACGCCGGACGACACCCTCTGTGCGGGCAGCCTGACCTGTGACCCCGGGCTGGGCTGCGTCGACACCTCGTGCGCGGAGTCGCCGTGCCGCCTGGTCGCTCCGCAGTGCGGCTGTCCGACCGGGCAGGCCTGTCAGATCGCCGGCGACGCGTCGCGGGCCTGCGTCGCCGACGGAACCAACGCCGAGAGCGCGCGCTGCGACACCGGCGGCTGTGTCGCGGGCACCGCTTGCGTGAACGTGAGCCTCACCGCGACCAACGTCCCGGTGTGCAAGCGCTACTGCGACTCGGACGCCGACTGCACGGGCGGACCGGGGTCCGTCTGCATCGCGGAGCTCGGCACCACCGGTCAGAACGTCTGCAGCTCGAACTGTGATCCGGCATCTCAGCTCGGCTGCCCCGCGAACAGCTTCTGCGGCCTTTTCACGGAGACCGCCACCGGGCGCCGGCTGACCGACTGCTCGGGTCCGGTGGGCACGGGCGGTCAGGGCGCGTCGTGCGTGGGCACGGAGAACTGTCAGAAGGGCTTCACCTGCGCGAACCCCGGCACCGGCAACCAGTGCATGCGTTGGTGTCGCCGGAGCCCCGCCGGCGGCGAGTGCGCGCCCGGCCAGACGTGCATCGGCTTCGATCCGGCGCTGGTCTTCAACTCGGTCGAATACGGCGCGTGCTTCTGACGCGAGCGTTGCGAGTCGGGCAGCTGGCGCTCGCGCTCGGGCTGGTCGCTCTCGCGGCGTCGCCGGCGCTCGCCCATCTGGGCAGCAAGAAAGTCGTTCGGGTCACCCACCGCGAGGCGGGGCCGGAGCTGAACGTGGAGATCGAGGCGGTCGACGCGGCCATGGAGCTCGGTCTCGGCGAGGACTTCGAGGACGACGCCCTGGAGGCGCGCTCGCCGCAGGTCCGGCTGTGGCTCGAGGCCGGGCTCACGGTCACGGCGGGTGGTCAGCCCTGCACCCCGGACGTCGGCGCGCCCGAGCCCTTCGAGCGCGAAGACATGCGCTACCTGCGCGTGCACATCCAGTACCGCTGCGAGGGCACGGACGACCTGGTCTTCCGAGACGAGACGGTCTTCGAGGCGGATCGCCGACACGAGTCGGTGGTGCTGACCGGCTACGGACAGGAGGCGAGGATCCTCCGCAAGGGGCGCCAGGAGCTCGAGCTCGGGGATCCGCAGAGCTCGGCCAGCCTCTTCGGGGTCTTCCTCTGGGAGGGCGTGCTGCACTTCGCGACGGGCTACGACCACGTGCTCTTCTTGCTCTCGTTGGTGCTGGCGGCTGGCTTCGTGAGCCGCCGGAAGTCGACCCGGGAGGCCCTGAAGCACGTGGCCTGGCTCGTGACGGCGTTCACGATCGGCCACAGCATCACGCTGGTCTCCGCGGCGCTCGAGGTGGTGGTGCTGCCCATCCGACCGGTCGAGGTGATCATCGCCGCGAGCATCGTCGCGGTCGCCGGTTGGAACATCGCCAAACCGGAGATGCGCGCGCCGATGCCGTGGGTGGCGTTCGCCTTCGGGCTGGTGCACGGCTTCGGGTTCTCGGCGGTGCTGGCCGAGGTGGGACTGCCGGCAGGACATCGCGTGCTGGCGCTGGTGGCCTTCAACGTGGGCATCGAGGTCGCGCAGCTCGCGTTCGTCGCCGTGGTCCTCGGGCCCATCGCGTGGGCCGCGCGCTTCGAGCGCTACCCGCTCGTGGTGCGGGTGCTCTCCGCCGCTATCGGGGCGTTGGCGATCGTCTGGGTGATCGAGCGCATCTGATCCTTCGCCGGCTCCCCGTGGTAGAGATCGACGCCGATGGACGCGACCGACGTGAGCGATCCGGAGGGGGGACGGCCGATCCCGCGGTGGATCGTCATCGCGGCCGCCGTGGTGGTGGCGGGGCTCTTGCTCTACGCGCTGCGGGCGGTCTTCACGCCAGTCTTCTTCGGGTTCCTGATCGCCTACCTGCTCGACCCGCTGGTCGACCGCCTCGAGGAGTGGCGCTTGCCTCGGGGCCTGGCGATCACCGTGATCCTCGTCGTGTTCCTCGCGGCCACGGGGATCTTCTTGCTCCTCTTCGTGCCGGCGTTCGCTGGCGACGTGGCCGAAGTCGCCAAGGACGTGCCCGCCAAGCTCAGGGAGCTCTTCGACGCCTGGGAGCCGGTGCTCGCCGAGCGCGGCATCCCGGTGCCCCACAGTCTCTCCGAGGCGACGGAGCAGCTGAGCGTCGACGCTCAGGACGTGGCCGGCCGCGCGGCGGGTCCCGCGATGCAGGCGCTGCAGTGGGTCGTCGGTGGGACCGCGAGCGTGGTCGGCGCCGTGCTCGGGCTCCTGATGATCCCGATCTTCGCGTTCTACCTGCTCTACGATTTCGACCGAATCGTCGCGTACGCGGACGGGCTCGTGCCGCCTCGCCATCGGTCGTACGTGCGGGAGCTGGCGCGGGAGGTCGACGCGACCATCGGTCTCTTCGTGCGCGGTCAGCTGGCCGTGATGACCATTCTCGCGGCGCTCTACGCGACCGGCTACACGATCGTCGGGATCCGGCTGGCGGTGCCGATCGGGATCCTCGCGGGCCTGCTCTCGTTCATCCCCTATGTGGGCGCGGTCCTCGGCGTCGGGCTGGCGCTCGCGATGTGCGGGCTGCACTTCGAAGGGTGGCACCAGGTGATCGGCGTCTGCGTCGTCTATGGGGTGGTGCAGCTCCTCGAGGGCTTCGTCATCACGCCGAAGATCCTCGGCGACAAGGTGGGCCTCTCGTCGCTCTGGGTGCTGCTCGCCCTCATGATCGGCGGCGAGCTCTTCGGGTTCCTCGGAGTCCTGCTCGCGGTGCCGGTGGCGGCCGTGGTGAAGATCTTCGTGAGTCGCGGACTCGGCTGGTACCGGGGCAGCGAGATCTTCGGGCCGGGGGACGAGGTGCCCGAAGCGGCGGACACGTTGAGTGATGCGGACTCCGACTCCGACTCCGACGACCGAGAGCCGACCGCCGACTCCGACGACCGAGAGCCGACCGCCGACTCCGACTCCGACGACCGAGAGCCGACCGCCGACTCCGACGACCGAGAGCCGACCGCCGACTCCGACTCCGACGACCGAGAGCCGACCGCCGACTCCGACGACCGAGCACTGACGTCCGACGCCGACTCCGACGACCGAGAGCCGACGTCCGACGCCGACGACCGAGCACCGACGACCGAGAGCCGAGAGCCGAGCGCCGACGACCGAGAACCGACGTCCGACGACCGAGAACCGACGGCCGACGACCGAAAGCCGACGGCCGACTCCGAAGCAGACGACGAAGACGAAGGGGAGAAGCCATGACCGACGCCATCGTCGTCCTCGTCTCCGAGACCGATCCCGAGCCCTGCGACGACGTCGCGGGCGCGCTGATGGCTGCCGCCGAGGCCGCCGAGGTCCAGGCCACGCTCGTCGGGCCCGGCGAGCCCAGCCCTGCGGCGGCGATTGCCTTCGCGATGGACCCGGCGTCGCTCGAGCGCGCGCCCGCCGGCGCCTTCCGCGTGGCGGTGCTTCCTGCCTATCGCACCGACTGGCTCGACCCGGTCGCCGACGCCGTCTTCGTCGCCCACGAGGCGATCGCCTCTCGGCTCGGGGCGCGCGCGCGGCGGCACGCGCACGTGGTGGGGCCCGTCGCAGCGCCGGGCTTCGACGCGGAGCCCGACACGACACCGGAGCTCGAGGGTGCGGTCGTCGTCGTGCTCCCGAGCGCCGTGATGGCGCAGGGACCCACCCCCATCTTCGTGCAGCTGAGCCTCGTCGGTGCGCCGGCTACCTTCCTCTTCGACGTGGGCCGGGACGTGGAGCTCGCCGAGGCGCTGCGCACGTTTGGCTCCGGCCACCTCGGGGAGGAGAGCCGCGTCGGGCTCTTCCCGAGCGATCGGCAGCGCGCGCTCTTCCGCCGCGCGGACGTCGTGGTCGGGACCGGAGGTGATGTGGCGCTCACCGCCGCTCTCGCAGCTGGCACGCCGGTGGTCGCGGTCGAGCCTGGTCTGGCGAGCGAGGCGCTCAGCGCGACGGGCGCCGCGGTGCTGGCGCCGAGCGCGGCCATGCTCTCGGTGGCCCTGGACGAGGCGCTCGGGCGCAGCGACGAGCTCGCGAAGGCGGCGGCGGCGCTCGAGGCGGGAGCCGCCGCGGCCCGGCTTCTCGAGAAGGCGCGGGAGCTCGCGGCCGGGACCGCAGAGCCGCCGAGGCCCGAGGGGTTGCCCGACGGGATCGAGTGGCTCCCCACCGAGAAGGAGCTCGGGGATCGCCTGATTCGGACGGCCGGGGGCGATCCCGAGGACGCCAACCCGCCCGAAGAGCCGCCGAAGCCGGACGAGCCGACCCTGGACGAGCGGATCGAGGCCGAGCTCGAAGCCCTGAAGAAGTCGCTGAAGTAGGCCCTGTCGGTCGACGGCGTGCGGACCGCCGGTTCCGAGCTATAGCCACGCCGTGGCTCCCAAGGCGACATCCTCGGCTCCCTCCGCACAGGTCCGAGCGGCCAGCGAGGCGGCGCGCGAGGCGCCCGCATCGGTCGCGGCGCTCGTGCTGGACGTCCTCTCCCGGCAGGCGGAGGGGAAGCTCCTCTTTGCGGGCAAGGAGCACGTCGCGAAGAAGGCCGAGGCCCACTCGGTCGAGGCGGCCGAGGTCGCCGGTGAGGACGTGCTCGCGCTCCTGGAGCGCGGCCCGGAGTCCGAGCGGCAGCGCGCGGTCGTCGCCGCCCTCATGATCGAAGGGCTGCGCGCGCACCTCGACGACGCCGATCGGCTCGAGCGCTTCGCGCGGCACGCGGACTGGCTCGAGCTCTCCACCGACTACGCGCCCTACGCGTTCGTCGACGTCGTCCTCGAGGGCGACGCTGGCGCCGTCTGGAAGGCGGTGGCCGCGCTTCCCTCCGAGGCGAAGAGCCCCGCGAGCGCAGCGCGTCGATCGCTGCGCGCCGCCGCGCTGGCCGCCAGCGGCAACGAGGTCGCGGGGGAGATGCTGGCGAAGCTGGCGGCGGACTCCGACCCGCTGGTTCAAGCTGCGGCCCGCGCCCACGGGGCGGTGCCGGCGGGCGACGTCGACGACGACGGCGACGAGCCGTCGGTCGAAGGGCGCATCGGCCGCATTCCGCCGACGGGCTTCCGCGGTGTGCTGCGTCTGGTCAGCGGTTTCGCGGCGCTCGAGTGGGTCTTGCGGGCGCTGCTCTTCGCGTTCGGCGTGCGCCGCTCCGCGAAGCTCCGCTTCGTGCGGGGTGGCCTCAAGCTCCGCAAGCGCGTGGAGCTCCTCGGCCGCGTCGTCCGGGAAGGCGAGGAGACCTACACGATGGCGGCCATCGCCTCGGTCGGCCGCACCTCGCGCTGGCCCGCGTTGCCCCTCGTCGTCGGCGCGCTCGCGTTCGCGGTGGGTGTGATCGTCGGCGGCCTGTGGCTCTTCGAAGGGCTCCGGAGCGGCGAGACCGTGCTGCTGCTGGCGGCTGCCGGCGTCATCGTGATCGGCGGCGGGCTCGACCTCGGGATCTCCATCCTCTGGCCCGCGCGCAAGAAGAAGGTCGCCGTCGAGCTCTCGGTCTTGCCCAAGCGTCGGCTCCAGCTGACCTCGGTCCCCGAGGCGAGCGCCGAGGCCTTCGTCGGCGAGCTCCGCGAGCGCGTCGCGAGGTAGTTCCCTGGGGGACCTGCTGCCGCAGCCCGCCGCTCACTCCTGCGGCGCGGCGAGCAGCTCCTGCAGGGCGGCGCTGATGCCGCCGGGGCGGTCCTCGATCTCGCCGGCCAGATCGAGCAACCGACTCACTCGCTCCTCGCTCCAGTCGAAGGCCACGAGCACGGTGGTGCCCTCGGCCGTGACCGAGACCTGGCGGAGCGCGCCAGCGAGCGGCGTGAAGCCGACCAGCGGCGCGTCGAGCACGCCCTGAACGAGCTCGGTCACCCGGGCCGCGAGCGCGGCCGCGGACTCGTTGTCCTGCATCACCAGCCGGATCGACGCGCTCAGGCCGCGTCGTACCCGGGCGCCGATCGCGATGGTGTCGAGCTTGGCCAACGTCTCCATCGCTCGACTGTCGACGTAGCGGGCGGCCTGCTCCCGCCACTGCGGCGGGACGCGTGCGGCGAAAGTCACGTCCCGGCCCGCGACGTCGCGGAAGATGAGCCCCAGCGCTCCCGCGTCGGCCGATGCCTCGCCGTCGCGGATCGTGTGAATCGTCTGGACGACCGTGGGCTCGGGACCGAAGACGATGCCTCTCCGGCCGACGAAGACCGCTCGGCTGTCACCGCGCTCGCCGGCGACGGCGGGCAGTCCCTCGACGTCCGTGCGCCGCAGTCGCGCGCCGGTCTGCTCCGCGGCGTCGCCGAGACACTCCCCGAGCTTCTCGTGCTGGACGGGGCCCGCGATGACCGCCGCCACGTGATCCAACGCAAACGGCTCGTCGCCGGACACGAAGACCGTGACCGTCTCGAGATCGCCCACGGGATCGAAGCCGCACCGATCCTCGAGCCTTCGAAGGCCCGCGTCCGCGCCGCGGCCGACCACCAGCCGGCGCCAGATCGTTCCGTCACGCAGCGCGGGGACGTCGACGTGAAGCACGGCGCTCGCGTTCGCGGGGACGTTGGCCAGCGGCGCCGGCTTCAGCTCCGGCGGGCGGAGCACGAAGTAGGCGCCAGCCGCCGCTCCCGCGAGGAGCAACAGGAGCACCGGCCAGGTACGCCGTGTCTTCCGTCTCGACGGCACGCGCGGAGTCTACCTTGCGTGGCGAGGCCAGCGTGGCAGAAGGGGCCCATGCCGTGGCGAACCATGCTCCTGCGGGGGAAGAGCGTCTTCGTTCGATGCGATGAGCGGGGCGAGCTCCGCCCCGAGGGTGGGCGCGTGGAGATCCGCTACAAGCCGCACGACGGGCGCGCGTACATGGCCGGGGTCGGCAACCTCGAGCCGAGCATGGATCCGACCGTGCTGCCCGACGACCACTGCGGTCCGGCCGTGCGCCCCGACGACTCGAAGAAGGGCAAGGGCGGCAAGAGCAAGAGCAAGGGCAAGAAGGCCAAGCCCGCGCCCTCGAGCTTCCCGGTGACGCCCGCCGACGGAGCGATCATCGCCTACTGTGACGGCGCCTGCAGCGGCAACCCCGGACCCGCCGGGCTCGGCGCGGTCATCCGCCACGCCGGCAAGGAGCTCCGCCTCGGCGAGTTCCTCGGCAAGGGAACCAACAACATCGCCGAGCTCACGGCGATCCTCCGCGTGCTCCAGGAGGCGCCGGAAGGGCCGCTGACCATCTACACCGACTCCAGCTACGCGATCGGTCTGCTGACCAAGAACTGGAAGCCGAAGAAGAACAAGGAGCTCGTCGCGGACCTCCGGGCGGCCCTCGACGAGCGCCCCGACACCGACTTCGTCTACGTGCCCGGCCACGCGGGCGTGGAGCTCAACGAGGTCGCCGACGAGCTCGCGGTCGCGGCCGTGAGCCAGCGCGCCGATCTCGATCCCGAAGAGCGCTCCTACTAACTAAACGCGTCGGCCGCGTCCGCGAGCCGAACGAAGCGATAGCCCTCGGCCTGGAGCCGATGGACCGCCGCGCGCAGCGCCGCTTCCTTGCCCGCCGCGTCGACCCGTAGGTCGGGCTGGTAGGGCGCGAGCGACTGGAGTCCGTCCATGGCGGCGTCCGCCAGGTCGATGCCGTGCAGCTCGAGGTTCACGAGTGGCCGACCGATCATCGACCGCGTGAGCCAGTCGGCGCCGCGTGTCCCGGCGAGCACCACGCTCGTCCCGATGTAGGGCAGCCGCGGCCCGCGGCTCACGCCGATGGGGAGCTCGAGCAGGCCGTCTCCGCGCCGCCAATAGGGTCGGCCGATCCGGTAGGGGTCGGCGGGGGCCGTCAGCACGCGGGGGTCGTCGACGATCGAGTGACTCGGCTTGCCGCGACCGAGCGCCGCGCGGACACGAATCGCGCCGATCGCGGCGGCCTTCGCGCCGTAATAGGGCGGGCAGGGGAACACGCTCGAGTCGTAGCGGAGGCCGGCCTCGGCGATCACCTCGAGCAGCGCGTCGGTGATGGTGTAGCCCGGTGCCCGGAACCCCACCGGACGCGCACCCGTCACGGCCTGCAGTCGGTCGAGGGACTCCACGACCTGCCGCGTTTGGGTGGCGCGGTCGCGGCGGGTGAGATCGTAGAGGTGGTCGAGCGAGTGGCTCGCGATCTCGTGACCGGCGGCCGCCAGTCGGCGCAGCGCGTCGACGGCCACCGGCGTGGCCGTGTCCGCTGCGATGGCGAAGAAGGTCGCCGGGATGTCGAGCTCGTCGAAGAGCTCCTCGAAGCGCGGCACCGCCTTGGCGTAGATGGCGTTCGCGGCCGGTCCCTCGAGGGGCTCCAGGCCGTGAATGGCCGAGTAGCAGTGGACCTCGTCGAGGTCGATGGAGATCGCCGCGAGCCGTTGCCCCGCGCGCCCCATGCTCACCCCTTCACGCGGATGGCCACGAAGAGCTTCGCGACGCCCTTCAGCACGTTCGGCACGCGGCGGAAGAGGTGGATGCTCGGCGGGCGCTTCTCGAGGACCCGCACCGGGATCTCCTTCATGCGGACGCCCGCGCGCTCGGCGCGAATCACCAGCTCGGACGCGAAGAGGTCGCGGTCGATGAGGCACTGGCGCGCGATCTCGACCACCGGCGCGCGGCGGAAGGCCTTGAGGCCGTGCGTGTCGGTGCCCTTGAAGCCGGTGGCGACCCGCAGCAGGCCGTTCATGACCAGCGTGGCCGCGTGGCGCATCACCGGCCGCTCGTCGCTGGCGCCCGCCATGGTCTTCGAGCCGACCACGAAGTCGGCCTCGCCGGTCTCGAGGAGGGCGAGGGCGCGGCGATGGAAGTCGGTGTCGCAGAGATCGATCTCGTCGCAGAGGACGAACTCGCCGCGGGCCTCGAGGATCCCCTGCTTGAGCGCCTCGCCATAGTTGGGCTGACCGAGCGAGCGAACGATCACCTGCGGGAAGCGCTTGGCGAGGTCGTTCGCGATCTTGATCGTGTCGTCCGTCGACCCGTTCTCGGCGAGGATGAGCTCGTAGGGCTCGTCCAGCTCCTGGAAGCGGTCGATGAGGTCGACGACCGCGGCCTGGAGGATCGCTTCCTCGTTGTAGATGGGGATGATGATCGACACCCGCGGTTCGGCGGGGCGGTCGCTGGGCTGATCGCTCATCGCGGACGCGAGATGGCAGGGTTGGTGGCGAGGGTCAAGCGGCGCGACGTCCGACGGCGGCTCATCCGCCGGGGAAGGTCAAAGTGACGGCGTTCATTCCCTCGGCGTCGTCACAGGTCGCGATCGAGAACTCGGGGCCTTCGAAGCATCCACAGGTGACGGGTGAGCAGTCCATGGGGACATCCTCGCAGGAGTAGTCGTCCGGCACGCCGCCCACGTCGCTGATCTGCACCGAGCAGTAGGCCGAGCCGCGCAAGCAACGGAGCCCACCGGGCGAGCAGTCGAAGCACGCCTCCGGCGGCGGCGGGAAGGCCTCGACGCGCGTCCAGACGCCGCCGGTGCAGGTGAGCACGTTGCAGAAGGAGCACGGGTCGCACTCCGTCTCGCAGTAGCTGCCCTCCGGCGCGCAGGGCTCGTCCTCCGACACGGTGTCACAGGCGATCCGACCCGCGTCCATCGCGCCGAGGTCGGCGCTCGCGGCGTCGGCGGGCACGAAGGCGTCGCCCATTCCGTCGTCCTCGTGACTCTCCGAGCAAGCGGCGAGGAGGACGAGCGCGAGGGCTGGCACGACGTGGCGCATGCCCCAGTGTGGCAGCAAAGCGCGTTCCGTCACGAGCCGGCCATCGCGCGCGAGACCACCCCCCAGGCTCGATCGAGCTGGAGCTGGTGGGCTCGATCGGCGGGGAGGGCGGCGGAACGACCGCGTTCGAGCCGGAGGCCGTCGATGGTGAGTGCGCCGGCGATGACCGTGAGCGCACGGAAGCCCTCGCTGGCGCCGAGGATCAGCGGACCCGTGCCGGCCAGGACACCGACTTCGAGGGTCTCCGAGGTCAGCGCGGCGTCGGTGGGGCCACAGAGCCGCTGGAGCGTGGCCGGCTCCTCGAGCGCCGGAGCCCCGGAACGGACACGGACCTCGGGGAGGAGCGCGTCGCCGCGCGCCAACGACCAACGAGTCACGCGGAGCGCGGCGTCGACGTGCAGCTCGCGCGGGTCGCCGGCCTCGTCGGGCTGGCCCTGTTCATCGTAGCGGCGGTTCCAGTCCCAGTAGCGGTAGGTCAGCCCACGCTTGCCCGGCAGCACTCGCTGCGGCTCGACCAGCGTCACGCCGCCTCCGATGGCGTGTGGGGTCCCGGCCTCGATGAGGAAGAAGTCACCCGGCGCCACCGGGACGAAGGGCAGAAGGGCCGAGACGTCGTCGCCGGCCTCGATCGCCCGCCGCATCGAGCCTTCGTCGACCCCTGGCTGCAGGCCCAGGTAGAGCCCGGCGCCCTCGTCGGCCTCGACGACCAACCAGCTCTCCGGTTTGCCGCTCTCGCCCGGTCCGAGCGCGGGGTCGTCGTCGGCTGGGTGGATCTGCACGGAGAGGGGCGTGGCCGCGTCGAGAAGCTTCACCAGCAGCGGCGACCCGCCGAGGGCCGCCTCGGCCCCGAGCCAACCAGCGGGGTCACGGGCGATCACGTCGGCGAGCGGCGCCCCTTCGAGCGAGGGAGCCTCGCTCGCGGCCCCATCGACGACCGCGGGGAAGTCCGGCTCCACCGAGACTTCCCAGCTCTCGCCGACGACGCCGCTGGCCTCGAGCCGCAGCCCGTCCTTGTACGACGCCAGGATGCGCTCCCCGCCCCACGGCGTGCGCTCCGGCGGGGTGAAATTGTCGGGCCGGAGAACGACCGGCCGATTTCTTGGTGAGTCTTTGTCCGACATGTAGGTTCACTTCGGGTCGTGACCCGAGAAGTCGAGGGCGGACCCGGGAGGTAACTGATGCGCTACGTTGGAAGTGAACGCCGAATCCACCGAGTCTTCGTGACCCGCAACACGGAATACCACGTGCGTAAGGACCGCTGCGTCGCGGTTCGCGACCGCCGCACCGGCGACTGGGTCCAGGGCCACCTCGCGCTCGCGAGCCAGGTCTCGGGCGGCCTGCGATTCCACGAGTCGGGCGGGATCACCCCGAACGACGGCACGCCGAACGTCGGCGAGTCGCTCTTCTTCTGCAGCGCCGGCCGCGACCTCGTGACCAGCGCGGTCATCGCGATCAAGCGCCCCGAGAAGGCGATCGTCAACCGCTACCCGCACTGAGCGACACCTTCCTCGTTCGCCTCGGGACGAGGATGTCGAGGGCGAGCACCAGGGTGAGGTGGCTCGCCAGGCTCGCGCGTCAGTCGACGCGGTAGCGAGGTCCGGTCTGTCGCACGCGCCCGAAGAAGGGCGCGGCGGCGACCACCATGACGAGCCCCGCGCTCATCAGGTAGAGGCCGATCTGGAGCGTGACCTCGACGCTCTGTCCGTACGCGGCGTGGACGCGATCGGCACCGAGGTACACGCGCGATACGGTGTAGATCAGGCTCGACACACCCACGAGGGCCAGCAGGATCACGGCCAGCCGGGCGCCGCGCATTTTCATCGGGCTTCGCCGTCGCACCAGGATCGAGACCAGCGTCCCCGCGACCGCCGGGACGATCCAGAGGTTGAGCGCGACGTTCGACGCCGTCTCGAGACCGGTCCCCGCGGACACCGTCCCGTCGGGGAAGTCGGTGCGGAGGAAGGGCAGGAAGAACCCGACCAGCACGGTCAGGGCCCCGAGCGCGAGGGGCAGCCGGCCGAAGCGAGGGTCGAGGCCCGCGACGTCGTCTCCGTCCTGCGGGAGGTCGCGCCCGCGAGCGGCCGCGAGATCCTCGAAGGGCACGAGCGGGATGTCGTGCTCGGGGCAGCGAGCCTCCCCTTCGAAGCACTCCTCGCAAAAGGGGCAGAAGAGCGGGGGCCCGGGGTCGGCTGCGGGGCGCGTCGCCATCCCCACTCGCATAGCACGGCGGGAGCCCCCATCCGACCGCCCCCGATGGTGTATGCTGAAGAGCATGTCGGGCGAGGGCGAGCTGCAGATTCGCGGCATCACCAAAGAGGACTATGACTACGTGGTCTCCGTCCTCGATCGTTGGTGGGGTGGCCCCGCCGGCCAGCGCGCCGATCCCTTCTTCTTCTACGAGCTCGGGCAGGAGGCCCTCGTCGCCGAGGTCGAGGGCAAGGTCGTCGGCTTCCTGCTGGGTTTCGTGGCCCGCGTGTCCGAGCCGATCGGCTACGTCCATCTGGTCGGCATCGACCCGCACCACCGCCGCAAGGGCGTGGGTCACGAGCTCTATGCGCGTTTCGAGCAGCGCTGCCGTGAGGCTGGCGCTCGGCGCCTGAAGGCGATCGCGGCGGTGGGCAACGACGGCTCCACGGAGTTCCACGAGGCCCTCGGCTTCACGGCTCGCGAGGTCGCCGACTATGCCGGCCCCGGCCGCTCCCGCATGGTCTTCGAGCGAGACCTCTGACCACCCGGCCGTCCCGGCGGCGGAGGACGAGCGAAGCGAGGACGCACCGAGCGGCTCGCCGCGAGAGCTTCAGGTTTTCGGGGGAGGGAGGAGCGATTCACTCGCGACGACCGGGGGGCTCTGAGCAGCCCGGCGGAGGACGAGCGAAGCGAGGACGCACCGAGCGGCTCGCCGCGAGGTCTTCAGGTTTTCGGGGGAGGGAGGAGCGATTCACTCGCGACGACCGGGGGGCTTTTGCAAAAGCCCCCCTTGAGACTAACGTGCGCGCCATGGATCGGCTGATCGAGCTCTCGGGAGTGTCCAAGACCTATGGGGAGCTGCAGGCTCTGGACGCCGTCGACCTCGAGCTCGACGAGGGCCGCATCGGCCTGCTGGGACCGAACGGCGCGGGCAAGAGCACCATGCTCAAGACCCTCCTCGGCCTGGTCGAGCACGACTCCGGCGTGGTGAAAGTCTTCGGCGAAGAGGTGAAGCGCGACCCGTTCCAGATCCGGGCGCGCATCGGCTACATGCCGGAGGGCGATGCGGTCATGCCGGAGCTGACCGCGCTCGAGTACACCGCCTTCGCCGGTGAGCTCTCGGGCCTCCCTCGGCCCGAAGCGGTCGCGCGGGCACACCAGGTCCTCCACTACGTGGGGCTCGGTGAAGCCCGCTACCGCCGCCTCGGCAGCTTCTCCACGGGTATGAAGCAGCGGGCCCGCCTCGCCCAGGCGCTCGTGGGGGACCCCAAGCTCCTGCTCCTCGACGAGCCCACCAGCGGCCTCGACCCGCGCGGCCGTGAGGAGATGCTCCAGCTCATCCTCGACATCCCCGAGCGCACCGGGACGAGCGTGCTGCTCTCGACCCACATCCTGCCCGACGTCGAGAAGACCTGTGACCAGGTCATCGTGCTCGCTCGCGGCAAGGTGCTCTACGCCGGCGCTCTCGCGCCCCTCGTCACCAGTGAAGAGGGCACCTACGAGGTGCGCTCCAAGGGCGACCCCTCCGGACTGCGGCAAGCGCTCGAGTTGGCCCGCTGCGTCGTTCAGGTCCAGGGCGGCACCCTCGAGGTGAAGGTCCCCGAGGGCGAGGGACCGCGCTACGTGCTCCAGGTCGCGATCGAGGGTGGCCACCAGGTGCGGCACCTCGCGCCCCTGAAGAAGACGCTGGAGCGCGCGTTCCTGCAGACCATCGAGCAGGCCGGCGCTGGCTGAGCGCTCGATCGGGTAGGCTCTCGCCCGAGGGAGGGGCTCCGGGAACGGAAGGTGCTCCTCCGTGTCGAAGAGCCCATGACCCACCTCCGATCCCTCCTCCTCGCGGCGCTCGTCGCCCCCTTCGTCCTCCCAGCGAGCGCGCACGCGTTCTGCGGGTTCTACGTCGCGGCGGACGACGGCCCGCTCTACAGCGACGCGACACAGGTCGTGCTGCTTCGGGTCGGCACGACCACGGTGCTCTCGATGCAGAACGCCTATCGCGGTCCGCTCGAGGACTTCGCGGTGGTGGTGCCCGTGCCCATCGTCCTCGACGAGGATCGGGTCAAGACGCTCGAGCACGACATCTTCGAGCGCGTCGACACGCTCGCGTCGCCGAGGCTGGTCGAGTACTGGGAGCAGGACCCTTGTCAGCAGGGGACCATCGGGCTCGGCAATCTGGGCACCATCGGTCACGGCGGCGGCGGCGGGACGGGCAGCGGCTACGGGCGCGGCGCCGGCGGGCTGCGGGTCACCGTCGAGGCGGAGTTCACCGTCGGCGAGTACGAGATCGTGATCCTCGGCGCCGAGGACTCGTCGGATCTCGAGGTCTGGCTGCGACAGAACGGCTACCACATCCCGGACGGAGCCTCGGCGGCGCTCCGACCCTACGTCTCCCGAGGGATGAAGTTCTTCGTGGCGAAGGTCGACGCGACCAAGGTGCGCTTCGAGGAGGGCCGCGCCGTCCTCTCGCCGCTCCGGGTCCACTACGACGAGGAGCAGTTCCAGCTGCCGATCCGTCTCGGTCAGCTCAGCTCGTCCGGCACTCAGGACCTCATCGTGCACATCCTGGCGAACGACCAGCGCTACGAGGTCGCCAACCGGCCGAACGTGACCATCCCGACCAACCTGCAGGTCGCGGACTCCACGCGCGAGAACTTCGGCGGCTTCTACGACGCACTCTTCAGTGAGGTCCGCAGCGCCGACCCCACGGTGGTCGTGACGGAGTACGCCTGGCAGGCGAATGGCTGCGACCCGTGTCCGGGGCCGGTCCTCTCGACGTCGGACCTGCTGACCTTCGGGGCCAACCTCGCGGAGGACACGGCTGGGGAGCCGGGAGCGCTCGGCTCGCCATCGGTGCAGGCCGACGGACCCATGAACCCCGAGCTGGCCCGACGGATCCTTCGCCGTGGCTTCAACGTGGCGCGGCGCTGCGTCGGCGCGGGGACGCCGGTCGGCTCGGTCTTCCGCCTCGACGTCACCGTGAACGCCGACGGGAGCGTCGCCTCGGCCGAGGCCGTCGACCCACCGAACGCGGCCAACGCCGAGTGCCTGACGGCGGCCGTTCGTCGCTATCGCTACCCCACGCAGGACGCCGCGACGAAGCTCACCATCCACTACCCCGTGGTCGCGGCGCGCGGCGGCTCCTACGACAACTACGTCCTCACGCGCCTGCACACGCGCTACGGCAGTGACGACCTGGACAGCGACCTCGTGTTCACCGCCGCCGATCCGATCGTCGGCGGTCGCGAGCACATGGGCGGAGGCTTCGGCTACGGCTCCGCGGCGGACGCCGAGCCGCCCGACCCCAATGGCGCGAGCCCGTCTGCGACCAACAACTTCCAGGGGCGCTACATCATCCGCCACGAGTGGGAGGGCCCCATCGAGTGCGAGAATCCCCGGCGCGGCGTCTGGGGCGGGCCGCCCGGTGGTGGTGCGCCGCCACCGTCGGTCCCGCCTCGGTCCGTCTCGGGCGCCGTCGGAGGCGGGGCGGCCAGCCAGCTCGCGTCTCTCCTCATCACCGATCTGCCCGAGCTGTCGATTGCCGCGGCGCGTGCCCCGGAGCCGGTGCGAGAGCCCGAACCTGCGCCATCGGTGACCGAGCAGCCCCCGGCGGCCGAGCCCGGCGGTGGCTGCGGCTCGTGCGCGGCAGGCGGGTCGGGGAGCGTCGGCTGGCCGATGCTGCTCGCCGTCGGGCTGCTCATCCGACGGCGCCAGCGGTCTAGATAGGGGACGCTCGTCGCCTACTCGCCGATGGGGTTGTAGATGTACCCTTGGTGCTGGAACACGCAGATGCGGTTCCGACCGTCGTCCTTCGCCTGGTAGAGCGCCGCGTCCGCGGCGCGTAGGAGCTCGTCCTTGCTGCCGACGTCGCGGCTCGGATAGAGCGCCACGCCGATCGAGCAGGTCACGTGGAGCTCTCGTCCGTTCACCTCGAACGGCTCGTCGCCCAAGGAGCGCCAGGTGCGATCCGCGACGGTGAGCGCACCGGAGAAGTGGGTGCTGGGCAGGATGATCAGGAACTCGTCGCCGCCGTAGCGCGCGACGACGTCGATCTCGCGGAGCGCTGCGGTGAGTCGCTCCGCGACCCCCTTGATGACGATGTCGCCGACCTCGTGGCCGTATTGGTCGTTGAAGCTCTTGAACCCGTCGACGTCGACCATCGCGCACGCCAACGGCTCGCGGTAGCGCTCCGCGCGCTTGAACTCTTCGTGCAGCCGGGTGTGCAGGTAGCGGAAGTTGAAGAGACCGGTGAGGTCGTCCCGGACCGCCAGCTCCTGGAGGCGCGCCTTCGCCGTGGTGACCTCGTCGTGCATCTGCTTGATGCGGAGCATCCCCTCCACGCGCGCGAGCAGCTCCCGCTCGTCGAAGGGCTTGCAGACGTAGTCGTCCGCGCCGATGCGGAGGCCTTCGACCCGGCTGGCCGTGTCCGACTTGGCCGTCACCAGGATCACCGGGACGAACGCATCGCCGGTGACCGACTTGATCATCCGGCACACGTCGATGCCGCTGACGCCGGGCATCACCACGTCGAGGAGGACGAGATCGACCTTCCCGCTGCGGGCCATGTCGACCGCCGGAGAGCCGGTCTCGAGGGTCTGGACCTCGAAACCCGCGCCGCGGAGGAGCCCGGCGACGAACTCACGCGTGACGCGGTCGTCCTCGACGACCAACACCCGCCCGGGCGGTCTCACGGCTACCGACTCTTCCTCCGACACGCCGTCATGGTACATGGTCGGTCGTGGGTTTCCTCGATCGCTTCGAGCGTTTCCTCGACGACGTCGTTCTCCTGCCCGACGATCTGAGGGCCGATCTGGAAGCCGCGGACGCGGCGATCGACGCCGGCGCGCACGCGGAGGCGGAGCAGCTCTTTCTGGCGGTCCTCTCCGAGCGACCGCAGCTGGCCCGGGCGGCGCTCGGCCTCGCTCACGCTCGCCACGGCCTCGGCGACCGCGAGGGGACCCTCGCCGCGCTGAAGGATGCCCGAGAGCTGATCCCCGAAGACGGCGAGGTCGCGCTCTGGACGGCGCGGCTCGCCCTCGAGCTCGGCGATGGCGCGCTGGCGGCCTCCGCGAGCCGAGCGGCCGCGCGTTCGTTCGCCAGTGAAGGGGGAGGGCGGCTCGCGGATGCCTGCGCGACCCTCGCGTGGGCCGAGTGGAAGAACGGCCGGCCGGATCGGGCGGCGCGGGAGCTCCGCAAAGCGTTGGCCATCCGCCCGACCGACGAGCTCCGGTTGGCCCTGGTCGAGGCTCTGGTCGACGCCGGCGAGCTCGCGCCGGCTCGGAGCGCCGCGCATGGTCTCGAGCCCCGAGGGCTCGGGCCCGATGGCGCTCTCCGCGCCGGTCGGGCGCTCGCGCGGATCGGTGCGACGGAGGCGGCGGCCCAGTTCCTCGAGGCGGCGGCCGCCGGCGGTCGGGCCGAGGCCCTCCTGCTGCTCGCGGAGGGGGCGATGAGCGCCGGAGCGCCAGACCGGGCCGAGACCTTGGCCCGCGAGGCCGTGGCCAAGGGCGTCGGACCGCAGGCGCTGGTGACGCTCGCGACCGTCCTCGCCCAGGGCGGACGTTTCGCGGGCGCTGCCGAGGCCTTCGCCGCCGCGGCCGGTGCGACGGGGGATCCCGAGCTGTGGCGGGCGGCTCTTCGTGCGGTTCCCGTCACGGACGTGCCCTCGTTGAACGCCTTCGCCGATGCGCTCGAGAAGCTGGCCCCCGGAGACCCGGCCGCCAGGTCTGCTCGCGCATGGGCGGCCCTCGAGCGCGCCGAGCCGGTGCCCGGGCTCGGAGCCGACGCAGAGAGTCGGGAGTACCTGGCGCACGTCCTCGCCTCGCTCGACGCCGGAGACCCGGCCGCCGCCCGGGCGCTGCTCGAACGGCACGACGAGGTCCGCGCCCAGCGGGTGACTCCGTGGTCGGCCGACGAGGCGCTCGAGCGCCAGCTCCGCGAGCGAACGCTTCGGGCGCTCTGGCTCGACGGCGGCGAGGTGGACTTGGCGGCGGCCATCGACGCGGTCGCTCGCTTCGCCGGGGATCACCGCCTCGACGAGGTCGAGCGGCGCGCCCGCCAGCTTCGCGACGAGCTCGACCGACCGCTGCTGCTCGCGGTGCTCGGGGAGTTCAACGCGGGCAAGTCCACGCTGATCAACGCCTTCATCGGCGCCGACGTCGCGCCCACCGGCATCGTCCCGACGACCGCGACGCTCAACGTGCTACGCAGCGGCGCCGCGCGCAGAGTCCGAGTGGTCTTCGCCGACGGACACACGCGCGAGGGCGAGTACGAGGCGCTCGGCGGCATGCTCGAGGAGGCGGAGGCGATCGGCAGTGACGCCGAGGGCGCCGCGCGCGTGGACCGAGTGGAGATCGTGCTCCCGAGCGAGATGCTCGAGCGCACCTGGATCCTCGACGCACCGGGGACCAACGCCCTGGACGAAGAGCACGAGCGCCTCGCTCGGGAAGCGGCAAGGCGTGCGGACGCCGTGCTCTGGATCTTCGACGCGGCTCAGGCGGGCAAGGCGACCGAGTCCAAGATGCTCGACGCGCTCCGCGCGGAGGGCCGGGTCATCGTGCCGGTGCTCAACAAGTGCGACCGCCTGAAAGAGGGCGAGCTCGCTCGGGTCAGTGGCGTGGTCGAAGCCAGCTTCGGCAGCGCCCCGATCCCGCTCTCGGCCAAGCGGGCGCTCAAGGCGCGGCTGGTCGAGGACGAGGAGGCGCTGGTTGCCAGCGGCTTCCCCGCCTTCCTGGCCGCGCTCGAGGAGCGCATCTTCGCTCGCTCACGGACGCTGAAACAGGGGGCGTGTGCCGGTCGCCTCAGCCGAAGCCTCGAGATCGCGCTGGAGCGCGAGGCCGCGAACGCCGAGGAGCGTGCGACCGAGCGCGCCCGGCTGTTGTCGCGCCGGAAGGTGCTCGGGGAGATCGGCGCCGAGCTGCAGCTCGCCGTGACGGACGCCGTCCGGGCCTTCGACAAGGAGGTCGACGAAGCCTTCGACGCCGCGGCCGACGAGGTGCTGGCCTTCGTCCGCCCGCGCCGGAGTCGCTTCGCACGGCAGGGGGCCGACCCCGAAGACCGCGCGTTCCTCGCGGACGTGCTCGAGCGGCGGCTGCGCCAGGCGGTGGACCACTGCGAGGCGCGCCTGGCCGCGCGACTCAAGGGACTTCTGGTCGAGGCCGTGCTCCAGCCCGACGAGCTCGGCGCGTCGATCCGTGCGTTCGTCCGACCGCCGCTCGCGGCCTACTGGGGGTTCCAGCGAGGGTTGCTCGAGGGCGGGGCGCTCCAGCGATTCTTCGACGATGTGCTGCCCGAGGTGCAGCTCAGTCGGGGGCCCATCGCGGGGGCCCTGGGCAAGGCTCGGGCGAACGCCAACGAAGAGCTCCGCGCGCCCCTGCTCTCGGCGGTGGCGGACCTCCAGCGGGCTCTCGACGACGAGCTCGGCGGGGCCGTGCAGACCCATCGGCAGGCCGAGGCCGATCGGTCCTGGCGGCTGGTCGCGCCGCTCCACGCGTTGAGTGACGTTCTGTCCGAGATCGCTCGCCGGTAGCGTCGAAACGATCGGTCCGGTAGCCCTGTCATGGGACGTGTGGCCCCGGGTCATCGAGTAACGAAACTCGGGTGGTGAATCGGTCGGATCAGAAAATGGTCCGAAACGTGCAAAAGCACCCGGTCCCCCTTCCGTTCTCCGTCCTCGGGGACATATACTGGGGAGCGCGCCCCAGGGGCAGAAACGGAATCGATGGAGATCAAGCAGCAGCTCCGGCTCTCGCAGCAGCTCGTGATGACCCCGCAGCTGCAGCAGGCGATCAAGCTGCTGCAGATGTCGCGGATGGAGCTCGCGGAGCTCGTCCAGGAAGAGCTCCTCGAGAACCCGGTCCTCGAAGACACGCTCGAAGGCGGGGACGCCCGGGAAGTCGCCTCGGGGACGGTCGACGAGTCGCCCACCATCGACAAGCAGATCGAGCGCGACGACAAGCAGCTCACCGACTCCGCCGACAAGGACAAGAAAGAGGACATCGACTGGGAGCGCTACCTGGAGAACCACGCGCTCCAGCAGCCGATGCCCACGTTCCGCCGCGGGCGGGACGAGGACATGCCCGGGGTCGACCAGACCCTCTCGGTCGGCGAAGACCTCGTCGATCACCTCGCCTGGCAGCTGCGCATGGGCGAGTTCATGGAGGACGAGCAGAAGTTCGGCGCCCTCGTCCTCGCGCAGTTGGACGCGCACGGCTTCTTGAAGATGGACGGCACCCCGGCCGAGGAGATCGTCCCCCGCTTCGCCGCCGAGGCGGGCCTGCACCCCGAGGATGCCGAAGAGGTCCTCAAGATGATGCAGCAGTTCGACCCGGTCGGCTGTTGCGCCCGCTCGCTCCAGGAGAGCCTGCTGATCCAGGCCGAGAGCTTCGGCATGGACGAGCTCGTGATGCGCGTCCTGCAGGACCACATCCCCGATCTGGAGAAGCGGAACTACAACAAGATCGCCAAGGCCCTCGATGTCCCCGTCGAAGAGGTCTACGACATCGCGCAGGTGATCGGCGACCTCGAGCCGCGCCCGGGTCGCAACTACGCGAGCGAAGAGCCCCGCTACATCACCCCGGACGTGTACGTCCACCGGGTGGGGGACGAGTACTACGTCGTCGCGAACGACGACGGGATGCCGAAGCTCAAGATCAGCGGCTTCTATCGCGCAGCGATGGCCGACGACCCGAAGGCCAAGGAGTACATCCAGACCAAGCTGCGCTCGGCTCAGTGGCTGATCCGGAGCATCGACCAGCGTCGGAAGACGATCATCAAGGTCACCGAGTGCATCGTCGAGAAGCAGCGCGACTTCTTCGACAAGGGCATCGAGTTCCTCAAGCCGATGATCCTCCGCGACATCGCCGAGGCGGTCGAGATGCACGAGAGCACCATCTCGCGCGTGACCTCGAACAAGTACGTTCACACCCCCCGCGGGCTCTTCGAGCTCAAGTTCTTCTTCAACAGCGCCATCCGTCGCGACAACAAGGAGGACATCGCGTCGGAGAGCGTGAAGCAGGCGATCAAGAAGATCGTGGCCGCGGAGGATCCGCAGAGCCCGCACAGCGATCAGAAGATCGTCGAGATCCTGCGCGATCGGGACATCCGTATCGCCCGCCGTACGGTGGCGAAATACCGTGAGATGTTGGGCATCCTCAGCTCCACCAAACGGAAGAAATACTTCTGAGTGGAGGTTGGATGCATGCCGCCGGCGACAGCCGGGGGTGTTGGTTTGGTGAAAAAAATCGGGTGCCGCGTACGCGGTGTGAGGAGAACGGATGCGTATCAACTTCACTTTTCGGAACGTCCCGTCGTCGGACGGGGTCAAGGACTACGCCTCCGAGAAGATCGCCCGGCTCCAGAAGTACCTGCGCGCCCCCCTCGACTGTGAAGTCACGCTCTCCAAGGAGCGGCACCTGCACATGGTCGACGTTCACCTGACCGCGGACGGCAAGCGCTACGACGGCCACGACGAGTCCGAGGACATGTACGCCTCCATCGACCTCTGCCTCGACAAGCTCGATCGCCAGGTGCGGAATGCCAAGGCGACCGCGACCGGCCGCCGCCGCCAATAGCTCCGCAACGCTGACGCGACACTTTCTCCGTTCGTCCACGAACCCCCTTGCGTCGTGACGGAGGGACCGGTATTCGCCGGCCGTGGGTCTCGCGCAGTATCTCCAGCCGAATCGAATCGCGACGGCCGTCGAAGCCGGCAGCAAGGCGGCCGCTCTGCGCGTGCTCGCCAGACTGCTGGTCGAGGGCGACGACACCCTCGGCGAGGCCGCGGTCTTGGAGGTCCTCCTGGCGCGCGAGCAGCTGGCGAGCACCGGTGTCGGGAGCTCGGTCGCCATCCCTCACGGCCGGGTGGGCGGGCTCGACGAGATCCGGGCGGCGATGGCCATCGTCCCCGGCGGCGTGGACTTCGACGCGGTGGACGGGCAGCCGGTCCACATCCTGGTGGCGATCATCGCGCCCAAGGACCGGCCGAGCCAGCACCTCAAGGTCCTGGCGGACGTGTCGCGGCTGCTCCGCCGTCCGCCGGTGCGGGCCGGTCTGATCCAGGCGGCGAGCCCCGAGTCGGCGCTCGAGCTGCTCCGCTGATCCTTCAGCCGCCCGAGAGGAGCGCCTTCACCGACTCGTAGTCGTCGTCGCCGATCGCCGCGGTGCGCGCGCAGCGCACCTTGCCGGCGGGGTCGACGAAGAGGTGGATCGGTAGCGGCGCGCCCTCGTCGAGACCGAAGCCGCCCAGCCAGGCGCGCAGGGCGTCCGTGTCCGCGACCCGTGGTCCGGTCGGGTGGCCCGGGTGCTCCTCGTGGAAGGCGGCGACCGCCTCGGCCTCCGCGTCCGCGCTGAGGAAGGCGATCTGGACCGGTGCGCCGTCCTCGGCGAGCTCGCTCTCGAAGGTCTTCAGCCGCGGCATCTCCTCGACGCACGGGCGGCACCAGGTGGCCCAGACGTTGACCCACTGCCACCCCTCCGCCGACGCAGGCGCGTCGCCTTCCATCCCTTCGGGCCAGGCGAACGTGGGCGCATCGGAGCCCTCGGGGTGGACTTCGCAGAAGGTCGCGAGGTCCTCGGCGTTCTGCGCCTCGGCGGGGAGCGTGACCACCCGACCCGGTGAGGTGGGCGCTTCCGCGCCTCCACCGTCGTCACCACAGGCCACGAGCGAGAGCAGAACGATCAGAGTCGGCAGTCGATCCATGCGACGAAGGCACTCCGGTTGAGGTCTTCGGGCTCGCAGCTGGCGGCATCACCGCTGCGGTCCCAGTCGCAGAAGCTACCATCGAGCTGGGCGTACTCCTCGCCGAGCCAGAGCAGCCCGACTTCGTCTTGCAGATCGGGGTTCGGGAACGCCTCCTGGAGGTGCGTCAGCACGGCCTCGGCGCGACCACGGCTCAGCTCGCGGTTCACCTCCTCGGAGCCCTCCGGGCTGGCCCGAGCGACCACGAAGAAGTAGCTGGCGCCTCGGCGCTCGGCGAACACGCGGTCGATCATCGCGCGGTCCTCGTCGTCGAGCTCGGCCGAGGCCTGCTCGTACTGGAGGATGCCGCCGCGTTCCTTCATCGGGACGAAGAGCGCGTTGAAGTCGGCGTCGTCCATGGTCGCGACGTTGCGCGCCTGAACCGGCTGACAGCCGCGGCCGCCGCCCTCGATCAGGCCACAGCTCTGGAGCACCCGTCGGAGGATCTGCTTGAGCTGCGGCGTGCAGTACTCCTCGTTGGCCGCGGCCGCGACGGCGACCTGCTGGGGCTCGGCCTCGGCGGCCTTCTCGGCCTCTTCCAGCCGGGCTTCGGCCGAGCTGGTCCAGGTGGTCACGAGGATCGCCGGCAGGAGCAGGAGCGCCCCGCCGATGACGGCGACGATGGCGATGGCGGACTTCATTGGGCGACCTCCTCGGTGGCGTTCATCGTCGCGGCCGGCGCGGCCATGGCGCTCGGACCCATGGTGCTGGGCGGCGGTAGCTCCGTGCCCTCGTCGCCCTCGGGCGGCGCGGGCTCGCTCGGCGTGGGCTCCTCCACCGGCGCCTCCGGCGTCGTGTCGTCTCCGCCCTCGGTGTCGTTCGGCGGCAGCTCGTCGGCCATCGCGGTCGCTTCGGTGTCCGTTGCCCAGTCGTCGGTCTCGGCCGCCTCCGGCGCCATGGCCGACGCGCTCGGTCCCTCGGTGTTCGGTCGCAGCTGAATGGTCGGACGACCCCGACGGGTCGGTGCTCGCGGTGGCGGCTCGGGCGCGGCGATCGACTCGCCCGGCTCGCTCCACGCGCGAATGCCATCGGTGTCCGCGCGGTCGATGAGTCGTCGCAGCGCGAAGTCCATACCGAGGTCGGTGTCCTCGTCGCACATCCGCAGGCCGTTCACGAACACCTGGGGCGTGATGATCGGCATCTGGTTGGCCACCGCGAAGCGAAGGCCGTTGTTCAGTTGGGCGCGCGCCTGCGGGCTCCCGATGCACTCGGCGAGCGCCGGGAACTCGGCCTTCGCTCGCTCGGCGGCGGAACCCGGGTCGGCCTCGGCGCCCTCGCGGATCGAGACCTGGTTCTCGAAGGCCCAGTCGATCACGGCCTCGGGCTCCACCCCCGAGGTGTCGCGGGCACAGAGCACCGCTTCGCTGATGGCGCAGGCGCCGGCGTGAATGGCGTCGTCGACCATCCAATTGCACTCGTCGTCGAGCGGGAAGAGCAGCACGCGGCGGTTCACCTCGGTGCTGCCGTCCTGAGCGTCGAAGCGCTCCTCGAAGCCCTTGCAGGCCGGGCAGAGCGGGTCGAAGACCTCGACCACGTTCACCGATTGGTTCTGCGGTCCGAGGGGCACGAGCAAGTCCGGGCTCGGCATCTCCGCCAGCTCACCGCACTCGCCGATGTAGCGATCGAACTCGGGCGAGCCCGCGGCGTAGACCGCGGAGGGTAGGGCGACGAAGACCACGCCGACCGCGAAGGCGATGCCGAGGCGGCCCCAGCCGACGGGCTCGTCCGCCCCCTCGTCGGCTCCGTCGTCGCCCTTGCGGGCGCGTAGGTAGAGCATCAGCGCCCCGAAGAACGCGAGCGCGCTCGAGGTGTAGATGCCGATGCAGAGCTTGCATGCGGCATCGAGCGTGACCAGCGAGAGGTAGCCCATCACCAGCGACGCGCCGACCGGCAGCAGCGTCGCCAGCAGCAGGAAGAGGGCCGCGCGGGGATCCCGCTGCCGCCCGAGCACCGGGAGCGAGGCGGCGAAGAAGATCAGGAAGGCGAACACGCTCATCGCGGGAAGCGAGATGGGCAACCCTCCCCAGATGCTCGCCCGCATCACGGAGGAGTAGGGGCTCATCAGGGTCACGTGACAGCCGGTCGCCCCGCTGGCGTCGGTGTCCTCGATCCCCGGAATGAACGAGCAGTGGATACCGTGGACCTGCCGGTCCAGGTGCTGCACGAAGTCGTAGGTCGAGAACCCGGCGAAGAAGAGCCCAGCGAGCCCTGCCACGATCACCAGGACCGTCCACGCATGCGGTCGATTCATTGCGTCATCCAACCTTCCCCTCGAGCGACGATTGGAAAGCGGGGCCCCGGGACTGTCAAGGTGCGCAGCGTCGCACATGGGCGCTATTACAGCGATATCATTGGATTTCAGTGGGGCTAGCCGGCGCAGGATCCGGCGACCGGAGCACCTCCACCAGGTGGGCGCGAGGGACGTCGCGGTGGGGCGCTTCGGTCTCCATCACGATCACTGGGGCGATGCTCGAGAGATCGGTGCCAACCGCTCGCTCGAAGCGTTCGGCCAGGCGACCGAGCCGCCGCGATTGGCGCGCCGTGCTCCCTCGACCACCGTGGATCGAGACCAGCCGCCGCCCATCGGCTTCGCCCACCCAGCGCGCGAAGACCTCCGTCCCGGCGTAGAGCGCGTCGAAGAGGACCACCTCGTCGACGGGAAGCGGGTCGTCGCGAAGCCAGGCGAGCGCGGTCTCGAAGCCCGCGCTGTGAGCCGTGAGCACGATCCGCCGCGGTCGCGAATCGGGCCATGGGTCGACCTGGGCGGCGACCGCGTCGACGAAGCCCCGCACGAACCCTTCCTCGGAGAAGCGTCCGGCGCTGCCCTCGCGCTCACGGAACGCGAGCTGCGGCATCAGGAAGAGCGCGTTGTTGCCTGCCTCGTCGAAGGTGGTCGCGAGATCCCATCCCTCGTGAACGGCGCCCTCGCCGTCGACGCAACGCACCGTGCCCGAGCGCATGAGCACGTTCACGCAGCCGTTCCAGCCGTGGAGGAAGATCACCAGATCCCAGGGGTCGTCCTTCCGGAAGCCCTCCGGCACGCGCACGAGCGCGTGTGGGGCAGCCTCGGGCACCGGGTGGCTGGGCTCGGGAACCCGGACGCTCACGATCGCCGCTGCCGCCGGCGGCGTGAGCGCAGGCACCGGCTCGGCCGGTGGCTCGGGCGCGACCGGTGCGGGCTCGCTTCCCCCACAGTCGTACGCGGCGCACGCGAAGAGCGTCAGCAGAGCGGGCAGGGCGGGGCGCAGCACCTCGCGATCGTCCCACACCTCGCGCGTGCCCGTCGTGCCGTAGTATGAGGAGCGCGATGGAGTCGCCCCAGAGCCACCCCCCCGGTTTCGCCACCAGCGTTCGGGCGCTCCTGAACGATCCGGCGGTCGCGGACATGGTCCGGCTGGTCGCGGGGAGCGAGTCGCTCGACCGGATCATCGATCACCCGCGGATTCAGAAGTCCGGGTTGGTCCTCGTCGGCCACATGGTCGGTCTCGTACCGACCCGCGTGCAGGTGCTCGGTGAGACCGAGCTCTCGTATCTCGAGTCGCTCGACTCGGCGGAGCGCGCCGAGCGCTGTGCCGCGTTCTTCGAGCGCGCCCTCTCGCTGGTGCTCGTGTCGCGCGGGGTCGAGCCGCCCGCGGAGCTCGTCGACGCCGCGCGCGCCCAGCAGACGCCGCTCGTGATCGCCGAGCCACGCTCGAGCCGCTCCATCCAGATCATTCACGCGGTCCTCGACCGACTGCTCGCACCGACCGAGACGCGGCACGGAGTGCTCATCGACATCCACGGAATCGGCACGCTGCTGGTCGGCCCGAGCGGCATCGGCAAGAGCGAGTGCGCGCTCTTCCTGCTCGATCGCGGCCACCGCCTGGTCGCGGACGATCAGGTGACCCTCCGGCGCACGCCCGATGGGAACCTGATCGGCCGGCCGCCGCCGCTCCTGCGGCACCACCTCGAGCTCCGCGGGGTCGGCATCCTCAACGTGCGGGACCTCTTCGGCGCCACGTCGGTGCGCGACCAGAAGGTGGTTCAGCTGGTGATCGAGCTGCAGCCGGTGGGCGCGGGCGAGCCGATCGACCGGCTCGGCCTCGACGACCAGACCATGGCGATCCTGGGGGTCGATCTCCCGCACCTCTCCATCCCGGTTCAGCCGGGTCGCAACATGGCCGTGCTGCTCGAGGTGGCGGCCCGGAACCAGCTCCTCAAGCGCGCCGGACACCACGCCGCGCGGGCGTTCGTGGACCGCATCGAGCGCTCGCTGGGCACCTCGTCGGGCGACCTCGCGCCGCCGAAAGTCCCCAGCGTCACGTCGGGAGAGAGTGAATGAGTCACGTCGTCGTCGTCACCGGCATGAGCGGCGCCGGACGGAGCACCGCGCTGCACGTCCTCGAGGATCTGGGCTTCTACTGCGTCGACAACATCCCGCCGGCGCTGGCGTCTTCGCTGCTCGAGCTCGCCGAGAGCAGTGACCGCAGCGAGAAGGAGCGGGTCGAGCGTCTCGGCCTCGGCGTGGACGTGCGCACCGTGGCCTTTCTCGAAGGCGCGGGGAGCACGATCGAGGGGCTGCGCGAGGCCGGCCACGAGCTCGACGTGCTCTTTCTCGACGCGACCGACGAGGTGCTGATTCGCCGCTACAGCGAGACTCGGAGACCGCATCCGCTCGCGCTCGGCGGTGACGTGCAGGCCGCGATCGCGCTCGAGCGTGAGCGGCTCGCGGGTCTGCGTGCGATCGCCAACCGGACCATCGACACCTCCGAGCTGACCGTCCACGACCTCAAGCGGGTTCTCGTCGACGAGCTCGCGCGCGGCGGCGACGGCCGCCAGATGGTGGTTCGTTTCGTGTCGTTCGGGTTCAAGTACGGGCTGCCGATCGACGCGGACCTGGTCTTCGACCTCCGCTTCCTGCCCAACCCGCACTTCGTGCCGGAGCTTCGGCCGAAGACCGGGCGCGAGAAGGACGTCTCCGACTACGTGCTCCAGCGACCGGAGACCGAGGAGCTGCTCGCGGACCTCGGCCAGTTCTTCGAGCACACGCTCCCCCGGTACCAGCAGGAGGGGAAGGCGTACCTCACGGTGGCCATCGGCTGCACCGGCGGTCGCCATCGGTCCGTCGCGGTGAGCGAGGAGCTGGTGAAGCGGCTGCGCGGCGACTGGGAGGTCGCGCTGCACCACCGCGACGCGGACCGGAAGAAGAGTCGATGAACGAGGACGGCGACCAAGAAGCCGAGGCCGAGTTCGAGATCGTCAACGAGCTCGGCCTGCACGCCCGCGCCGCCGCGAAGCTCGTCCGGATCGCGGGCGGCTTCCGCAGCAGGGTGGAGGTCGCCAAGGACGGTCAGAGCGCCGACGCCAAGAGCATCATGGGCGTGCTCCTGCTCTGCGGGGAGAAGGGCGCGAAGGTACGAGTGCGCGCGGTCGGGGACGACGCGCGCGACGCGGTGGCCGCCATCGGCGAGCTGATCGCGGACCGCTTCGGGGAAGATCGGTGAGCCGAGAGACCATTCTCGGCATCCCTGCGTCGCTCGGTGTCGGTGTCGGTCGAAGCTTCGTGGTGCCGCGTCCCGGCCGGGCGCTGCGACGCCACGTCTCGGATCGCGAGGCCGAGGTGGAGCGGCTGCGGAAGGCCATCGAAGAAGGGCGCGAGGAGATCGAACGGGCGCGCGACGCGCTGGTCGGGGAGTCGGAGGTGTCGCTCGTCCTCGACGCCCAGCTCTTGTTGCACTCGGACGCCATGCTCGCGGACGCGGCCTACCAGCTCATCCGCGAGAGCGGCGTCGGCGCCGAGTGGGCGGTGGAGCAGACCGTCGAGACCCTCAGCGCGCCGCTTCGCGCGTCGACGGCGCGCTATTTCCGAGAGCGCGCGGAGGACGTCGCACACGTCGGACGCCACCTGCTCCGACATCTCCGTGGGGACGGTGAGCTGACCCTGCCGACCTCGCGCGAGGTGGTGCTCTTCGCCGCCGATCTCAGTCCCGCCGAGGCGGCGCGCGTCTTCGCGGAGTCGGGCCTCATCGGCGTCGTGCTCGAGGCGGGCAGCGCCACCAGCCACACCGCGCTCTTGGCGCGGGCGCTCGAGGTGCCTGCGGTCGTCGGGGCACGGGGAGCGCTCGACCGGGTGCTCTCCGGTGACGAGGTCGTGGTGGACGGCATCCGGGGCCGGGTGCTGATCGGCCCGGACGAGGAAGAACGACAGAGCGCCGACGATCGCGCCGGGCGGTACCGAGCGTTCGCGCGCGGACTCCTGGAGCGACGCGCGGAGCCCGTGGCCACCAAGGACGGGGTGGAGATCACCGTCCGGGCGAACCTCGAGCTGCCGGAGGAGATCGAGCTCGCCCAGACGCACGGCGCCCGCGGGGTCGGGCTCTATCGTACGGAGTTCCTCCTGCTCCATCGCGGCGCGGCGCCGGACGAGGGCGCGCAGGTCGCGCTCTATCGCGAGGTCACCGAGGAGATGGCGCCGGCGCCCGTGGTGTTCCGCATCTTCGATCTCGGTGGCGACAAGTTGCCGCCGGGCCAGCGCCTGACGCGCGGGCCGAACCCCGCGATGGGGCTGCGGGCCATGCGGCTGCTCCGCCGCCGGCCCGAGCTGCTGCGGACACAGGTCCGGGCGCTCCTGCGTGCGGCGAGCGCGGGCGACCTTCGGGTGATGTTCCCGATGATCGCGGGGCTAGCGGACCTGCGCGAGGCGAAGGCCTTCGTGCGGCAGTGCGCCGACGAGCTCGAGAGCGAGGGCGTCGAGCATCGCGTGCCGCCGCTCGGCTGTATGGTGGAGGTCCCCGCGGCCGCGTTGCGGGTCTCGCGGCTGGCCGCGGAGACCGACTTCCTCAGCGTCGGCACCAACGACTTGGTCCAGTACACGCTCGCGGCCGACCGCACCGATCCCGAGGTGGCCGAGGTCGCCTCGCCGCTCGATCCCGCCGTGCTCACGCTGCTCGGTCAGATCGCTCGCGGGGCGGAGGGGACGGCGCTCTCCATGTGCGGCGACATGGCGTCCGATCCGCTGGCGCTGCCACTCGTGCTGGGGCTCGGCTACCGCTCGCTCTCGGTCGCGGTCGGCTCACTCCCACTGGTGCTCGAGGTCGTTCGCCAGCTCGACCTCGGCGAGCTCGAGAAACTGGCGGCGGAGGCCTGCGACGCCGACGACGCGCAGGCGGTCGCGGCGTTGGTCCGCGAGCGCTGCGGCGAGCCGCTCGGGCAGCTCTGGCGTGAGGTCGACGCCTAGTGTCCCGTCTCGGGAATTCGTCACAAAACTCGACGGCCCTCGAACCGCGACTCTGCGTCACTCCTCCTCGAAATACGTAAAGTATTCCTCGTCGTCGTTCCTTGATTCACGGTCCGATGACTCGCCGATTTTCGCAACGACTCCCGGTCCGGGGCACCGTCAGCGCGCGAGGAGCGCGGGCGACTCGTAGAGGGCTCGACACAGCGCGATGGCGCGCGGCGAGCGGATGCGCCAGTCCGAGCGGTTGAGCGTGTAGCCGAAGGCGATGCGGTCCACCGGGTCGGCCCAGCCGAGCGGTCCACCGATGCCCGCGTGGCCGAAGGACTCCGGGTTGGGCGAGAAGAGGTGACGCTCCTCTTTCAGGAAGCCCTGCGACCACCCGACCGGCTTCTGGAGGATCACGTCGCGCTCCGACCAGGACTGGCGACGGTGGATCGGGGCGAGGGTCGACTCGGCGAGGTAGCGGCGGCCGTCGTGTGTTCCGCCGCTCGCGAAGGGGAGATAGGCGCGCGCGATCCCTTCGGCGCTCGCGGTGGCGGAGGCCCACGCCAAGTTCGCGCGTCGCACGGGCGGCTTCGCGTAGGCCTGAATGCCCTCCTTGCCCATCGCCGGGTTGGTGAAGGCGCGCCGCGCGATCGAGTCACGCGCCACCAGGGCGCGCGTGGCCCGTCCCTCCGTCGAGTCCGGGTGCCGAAACGCCGCGAGCGCCATGTGGCGGAGCCGCGCGGGGAGGGCGACCGGGTAGAGGGTCGCGTTGAGCGCGTCGAGCTCGGGCGGTGCGCCGAGGTAGACGTCGGACCCGAGCGGCTCGAGCAGCTCCCGCCTCAGGAAGGGGCCCATCGGCTCGCCGGCGATGCGCTCGAAGAGCTCGGCCACGAAGAGGCCGTAGGTGAGGGCGTGATAGCCCTGCTTCTCGCCGGGCGCCCAGGCGGGGCGCTGCTGCTCCATCGCGTCGACCACCACCGATCGGCGGGATGGGTCCACGCAGTCGTCGAGGGTCAGCTTGGCGTCGAGGTAGGGGAGCCCGGCGCTGTGGCCGAGGAGGGTGCGGACATCGATGCCCTCCTTGCCCTCGCGGGCGAAGCCGGGCCAGTACTCGCCAACCCGGGCGTCCAGGTCGAGGAGCCCACGATCGATCAGCAGCGCCATCGCCATCGCGGCGAAGCCCTTGGTCACCGAGAAGACCACGATGCGGGTGTCGCGCTCCCAGGGCCGCTCGGTTTCGCGATCGGCCAGCCCACCCCAGAGATCGACCACGCGCTTCCCATCCCGGTAGATGCTCAGGGCGGCGCCGGTCTCCGCACCGCTCGCGAGCTGGGCGGCGAAGGTCCGCGCGACCGGCCCATAGCCTTCGGCGTAGCTGCCGCGAGCGGGCATCGGTGCGGTGTGGTCCAGCGTGTTCCCGTCGGTCACGCGGGGGACGATAGCCCGATCGCGGTTTCGCCGGGTGCGCGTCTTTTTCGGTCCCTGGGCCACGGCTCTCTAGCGCGGGGCTCAGAACGGTTGACGGGAGATCCGTGGTCTGGGTGGGTTCCCTGGGGTGTCCGCGAACATACCTGTAGCCGTGCATGGCGTAGTGGACGCAGTCCACGGAGCTGAACGGGTACAGGTCTGACAACGAGCTTGCGACGTTAACCGAGGAAATGCCGAAGTATTTTCGAGCGTGAGGGGACGACCGCAGGGGGCGTGCTCAGGGCGCGTAGCGCCCTTCAACCGGGCTGAGCCCCGCGCTAGCATTCGCGGATGCGTCGCTCGCTGCTCGCCGCGCTCGTGGTCGCTGCGCTCCCCACGCTCGCGTCCGCGCAGGTCAACACCGAGCGGTTGCGGCAGACCCTTACCACCGAAGGGCCCTTCCTGCGGATCGATGGGTCGGTCGGCTGGATGCGCGGCAACGTGGACTACCTCGAGGTGGGGACGAACATCGCCACCGGCTTCAACCGCGGCAAACACCATCTGCTCGCTCACATGGCGGCGAGCTACGCGGAATTCGGCGGCGAGGCGTATCTGGGGCGGGCCTTCGCCCACCTGCGTTGGACGGCCGAGTGGCACGAGCGTCTCGCGTCCGAGGTCTTCCTGCAGGATCAGTACGACCGGATCCTCTTTCTGAAGGTGCGGGCGGTCGCCGGGGCCGGTGGGCGGGTGACGTTGTTCGACTCGGACGCGTTCACCGCGTACGCCGCCACCGGCTACATGATCGAGCGCGAGGTCTTCCAGCAGAGCGTCATCCCGGAGGACGAGCCGCATCCGAGGATCACGACCAACCACCGCTGGACCAACTACCTGACCTTCACCGTGAAGGCCGACGACCTCCTCTCGTTCACGAACACCATCTACGTGCAGCCGCGCTTCGACGACTTCTCGGACTACCGGGTGGCCGAGGAGGTGGCGATGACGCTCTCCCACGAGACGGGCCTCTCGCTGAGCCTCGGGCTCAGGCTCCGCTTCGACAGCCGTCCGCCGACGGCCCTCCAGCGATTGGACGTGGCCCTCGAGACCACCCTCGGCTTCTACCTGCAGAAGAAGCCGAAGAAGCCTGCGGAGGAGGCGTCACCGGCCGCCGAGGACGAGGACGAGGATTGAGGCCCGGGGGCCTCGCTGGCGCACGAGCCCTTGACCCGAGCGGCTGCATTCCGCACCGTTGTGCCGTGACCTCCGTGCGTCGCGCATCGATCCCCGTGCTCGCGCTGCTCGCGCTGGCGACCGTCTCGAGCGGCGCCGCGTTCCTGCAGAAGGTGGACGAGTGCGCGATGGTGATGCGCCCCGCCGCCGAGCGGAAAGGTTGCTGTGCCCTCGCGGGAGTCGAGCGGATCACGCGCGAAGGTGGCGACTGCTGCAAGACGCTGACCCTCGGCGCCACCGAGGACGCGCTCGGCTCGCAGGTCGCCGTCGAGGTGCCGCCCGCCATGGTCGCGATCGGGACGCACGCGCCCCTGCTCGTGCCGCCGGCCCGGGCCCGAGTGGTCACCCGCCATCGAGCGCGCGCTCCGCCGCCACCGCTCTGGCGACCGACCGACACCGTCCGACTCCTCCTGTGAGCCCTGGGCTCGCCGGCCGATCTGCGACCGCAGACCGGTGAGGCGAGGACCGCGCATCCGCGCGTCGTTCCCCAACGCACACGAGAGAGTCCATGCGAAGAGAGCCCATCCGACGGCTCGGGATCCTCGCGTCGAGCGCCAGCTTGTTGCTGGCGTGCGCGAGCTCGAGCCCCCGACACGAGACCACCCTGCCCGAAGCGCCGACGTTGAGCGACGCGCGCGCGTCCGTCACCGCGCGCGACGAGGGACCGCCACCGACCGACGTGGACGGCTATGTGGCCCGCGCCATCGAACGGAGTCCCGCGGCTCGGGCGGCGCTCGCGCACTGGGAGGCGGCACACGAGCGAGTTCGGGCGAGCCGTCGATGGCCTCGGCCGACGCTCGGGTACACGGCTCTGGTTCGGCCGGTGCACACACGCGCCGGGCCCATGCGGCAGAAGGTCAGTTTCGCGTGGCCGCTGCCCCAGTTCGGCGCGCTCTCGGCGGCCGAGAACGCCGCGGAGAGCCGCGTGGTGACGGCCTCGCACGGATTCGCCGCCGTGGCGCTCACCGTCCGCGCACAGGTCGCCGAAGCCTACTGGTCGCTCTGGGGCGCGAAGGCGCGCGCCGCCGTCCTCGAGCTGCAGGCAGAGCAGCTGCTCACGGTCGCGGAGGTGCTCCGCGCGCGCCTCGCGACGGGCGCGACGAGCCTCGCGGCCATCCAACAGCTCGAGCTGCGTCGGGCGCGGCTCGGTGACGCGCTCGACTCGATGCGCTCCCACCAGGCCCACCACGCGGACCACCTCGCGGAGCTGGTGGAGCTCGAGGGCATGCCCGAGCTCGCCGAGACGCCGCCGGCCATTCGGTGGCCCGCGGAGTCGGCGGCTGCGCTCTTGGAGTCGGCGGCCGTGCGACCGAAGGTCTCGGCAGAGCTCGCGCGCGCGGCGTCGTTCCGCGAGGAGGCGGCGGTGCACTCGGCGCGGCGGCGACCGCAGGCCACCTTCCGCTTGGAGTGGTCCGAGGTCGGCCCCGCCGTGATGGCGGGATCGCCGAACGATGGGGACGACGCGCTCGCGCTCGGGCTGACCGTGGCGTTGCCCTTCGACGTCGGCACCGACCGAGCCGCCGAGCGCGCGGCCGAGGCGGACGCTCGCGCCGCCGAAGCCAGCGGCGAACAGGTGGCGCGGGAGGCTCGGCTCGAGGTGCTCGCCGCGCTCGCGGAGGTCCAGAACACCGCGCGGCGGGCCGAGCTCCACGAGACGACGCTCGAGCCCCAGGCGATCGCGGCGTTCGAGTCCGCCAACGCGCGAATGGCGACCGAGGGCGACGTGACGCTGACTCTGCTCGCCCTGCGAGAGCTGCTCGAGGTCCGGCTCGGGCACGTCGACGCGCTGGCCCAGCACGCCGTCGCCTGGGCAGCCCTCGAACGGGCTGTCGGTCGCCCGGTGCAATCTCGAGGCGAGGGCGCCGCGATGGAGGGGTCGACCGATGACCGATGAGAGCGTGAAGCCGGCGGAGCCGGACGTCGAGCGAGCGCGGCTGCGGTGGATTCTCGCTGCGCTGGCGCTGGTGATCGGAGTCCTCGGCGCCTTCCTGGGCGGTCGCATGAGCGCGCTGCCCACGGAGGATGCGCACGCGACCGGGGACGCGGTCTACACGTGCGCGATGCACCCGGAGGTACGCTCGGACCAGCCCGGCATCTGTCCGAAGTGCGCGATGGATCTCGTGCCGGTCGCCGAGGCCCAGGAGGCCGGCGGCAACACGGTCAGCCTCTCGCCGCGTGCGGCCGCGCTCGCGCGGATCCGAACGACGCCCGTCCGCGCCGTCGCGGGCGCGGTGGGTGCGCGTCGACTCAGCGGTCGCGTTCGGCCCGACGAGTCACGTCAGCGCACGGTGACGAGCTGGATCGATGGCCGCATCGATCGTCTGCGCGTGCGGACGACCGGCACTCGAGTCGGTCGCGGCCGTGTGTTGGCGACGGTCTACAGCCCCGAGGTCTATGCCGCGCATCAAGATCTCCTCAGCGCCGCCCGCCAGGTCCAGCGGTTGGCCGGCGCCAACGAGGCCGTGCGCTCCGCCGCAGAGGCCGGGCTCGAAGCGTCGCGCGACCGACTGCGCCTTCTCGGCATCGACGGTGCCGAGCTGCAGGCCCTGGAGCGCGCGGACGCGCCGACGCGATCGGTTCGGATTCGGAGCCCCTTCGGTGGCACCGTGCTCGAGCGCCTGGTCAGCGAGGGTGAGTACGTTCGCGCGGGAACGCCGCTCTTCAAGGTGGCCGATCTCGGCGCCGTCTGGGTGGAGCTCGACGCCTACGAGTCCGACCTCCCGCTGCTCACGCCGGGTGTCCGAGTCGAGCTCGCGTTCGAGGCCCTGCCGGGTCGCCCGGTCGAGGGCGAAGTGAGCTTCGTCGACCCGGTCGTGGATCCGCGGACCGGCGCGACGCACGTTCGGGTCGAGGTGCCCAACACCGACGGCACCCTGCGGCCGGGCATGGTGGCGCAAGGGCAGCTCGCGGTGGACGTGAGCGACGAGGCGAGCGACGAGCCGACGTTGATGATCCCAGCGACCGCGCCGCTCTTCACCGGCCGGCGTGCGGTGGTCTACGTGGAGGTCTCCGAGCCGGGCAGGCCGGCGTACGAGGCGCGCTCGGTGTCGCTCGGTCCGCGCATCGGCGAGCAGTTCCCGGTGCTCGCCGGTCTGACCGAGGGGGAGCACGTCGTGACGCATGGCGCGTTCGCGCTCGACGCCGAGCAGCAGCTGCGGGGCGGGCAGGGGATGATGGCCCAGGGCGACGACACCACGCGCCTCGAGGTGAGCCCGGCGATGCACGATCGGCTCGCGGTGGTGGTGACCGAGATGCTGCACCTCGGCGCGCACCTGGCGGCCGATGACGAGACCGCGACCGAGCGATCCGTCGACGCGCTGACCTCCGCGGTGGCCGAGGTGTCGGTCGCGGCGGAGGAGCAGGCGGTCGCCGAGGCCTGGCGTGCGCTCGGTCTCGAGGACGCCGTGCGTGGCCTCGGGCTCGCCGAGGACCTCGAGGCGACGCGACGGGCGCTGCCGGCGGTCGAGGCGGCCATCGAAGGGTTGCTGCGGGCGTTCGGGAACCCGACGGATGGGACCGTGCGCGTGGCGGAGTGTCCAATGGCCTTCGGCCGGGGGCAGAGCGCCCGCTGGCTGCAGTCGGGCGACACGATCGCGAACGCCTACCGCGGTCAGGAGATGTTGACCTGTGGGTCCTTCGAGGCGCGCGTTCCGCCCGCGGGCCACCTCGTCGGTGAAGCGCCGAGCGGCCACGGAGGTCACCCGTGAGCGACGAGCGCGAGCCTCGCGGCTTCTGGTCCGCTATCGTCGCGTTCCTCGTCGACTCGAAGGTCGTCGTGTTCCTGCTGGTCGCGTTGCTCGTGATCGGCGGACTGATCGTGGCGCCCCTCGACCTCGAGGAGCTCGGCATCGATGGGGAGCACCTGCCTCGCGCGCCGGTCTCGGTGGATGCCATCCCGGACCTCGGCGACAACCAGCAGGTCGTCTTCGTGGAGTGGGCCGGGCAAGCGCCACGGGACGTCGAGGACCAGGTCACCTATCCGCTGACCACCGCGCTGCTGGGGTTGCAGGGCGTGCGCACGGTTCGGAGCACCTCGAGCTTCGGCTTCGCCACGCTCTACGTGGTCTTCGAGGAGGGCATCGGCTTCTACGACTCGCGGACGCGTCTGCTCGAGAAGCTCGCGTCGCTCCCGCCAGACCTGCTCCCGCCCGACGTCGCGCCGACGATGGGCCCCGACGCGACCTCGCTGGGGCAGGTCTACTGGTACACGCTCGAGGGACGCGACGCCGACGGGAACACGGTCGGTGGTTTCGACCTGCACGAGCTCCGGACGCTGCAGGACTTCACCGTGCGACCGGCGCTGCAGGCCGTGCCGGGGGTGTCCGAGGTCGCGTCGGTCGGCGGGCACGTCGTCGAGTACCAGATCGAAGTGGACCCGGAGCAGCTCCGCTCGCTGGGACTCACGCTCGGACAGGTGGCGAACGCCGCGCGGAACGCGAACTCGGACGTGGGTGCACGAACGCTCGAGCTCAACGACGTGGAGTACGTCGTCCGTGGCCTCGGGCGGCTTCGCGATCCGGACGATCTCGAGAACGCGGTCGTGGTGGTCCGCGACGACACGCCGATTCGGCTGGGCGACGTGGCGCGCATCGGTCTCGGTCCGGCGACCCGTCGGGGGGCGCTCGACGACGCTGGCGCGGAGGTCGTCGGTGGCGTGGTGACGGTTCGATTCGGTGAGGACCCTTTCGAGGTGCTCGGTCGAGTGCGCGATGCCATCGGGGAGATCGCGCCGGGCCTCCCTCGGCGTACGCTCGACGACGGGACGGAGGCGCAGGTCACGCTGGTGCCCTTCTACGACCGGTCGGAGCTCATCCGCGAGGTGCAGTCGACGCTGACCGGTGCCCTCTGGCAGCAGCTCCTGGTGACGTTGGTGGTGGTGCTCCTGATGCTCCGTTCGCTCGGGAGCGGTCTGCTCGTGTCGCTCTTGCCGCCGCTCGGCGTTCTCTTCGCGTTCGTCGGAATGAAGGCGTTCGGGGTGCAGGCGAACGTGATGGCGCTGGCCGGCGTGGCCATCGCGATCGGAACGATGGTCGACGTCGGCATCGTCTTCACGGAGAACGTGACCGCGTCACTGCGACGCAGACCCTTCGGGACTCCCCGTCGGCCGACCGTGATTCGAGCCGCAGCCGAGGTCGCGCCCGCGGTTCTGGTCTCGGTGCTCACGACGGTGGTCGCGTTCCTGCCGGTCTTCGGTCTCACGGGCGCCGAGGGGAAGCTCTTCGGGCCGCTCGCCTGGACCAAGACGCTGGCGATGATCGGCGCGTTCGTCGTGGCGCTCGTGGTCGTTCCCCCCGCCGCCCATCTGCTCCTCGCCCGTGGTCGACAGAGGTCGGAGTCGGAGTCGGAGTCGGAGTCGGAGTCGGAGTCGGAGTCGGAGTCGGAGTCGGAGTCGGAGTCGGAGTCGGGCCGGCGCATCCTGGGTAGGGCGGCCGTGATCCTCGTCGCCGCGGCCGCCGCGGTCGCGCTCGCGATCGGCTGGGCGCCGCTCGGACCGACGGGCTCGACCGTCGGTCAGCTGGCCTTCGTGGCCGCGTCCGTGGCCATCCTCGTCGGCGGCGCAGAGCTCTTCCGTCGCGTGTACCCCGCGGTTCTACGCTTCGTGCTGATCAACAAGGGCGCGTTTGCGGTCTTCCCCGTCGCGTTGATCGTCCTCGGTGCCTTCAGCTGGCTGGGCGCACCCAAGACCGTCTTCGGTGAGAGCGCGGCGCGACTCTTTCCGGGGCTGCGTCCGGCAGACGTGCCGCCCTTCGACGAGGGGGCCTTCCTCTACATGCCGACTACGATGCCCCACGCGTCGTTCGGCGAAGCGCTCGAGCTCCTCCAGCGTATGGACGCGGCCATCGCGGAGGTCCCCGAGGTCGATCGCGTGGTGGGCAAGCTCGGCCGCGCGGACACACCGCTCGACCCGGCGCCCATCTCGATGTTCGAGACGATGATCTTCTACCGGCCCGAGTACGCCCCAGGTCCGGACGGAGAGCCGGTGCGTCAGTGGCGGGACGACGTGCGCACGCCCCACGACATCTGGGAGGCGATCACCCGCGCTGCCGACCTCCCGGGCGTGACGGATGCCCCGGTGCTCCAGCCGATCTCGACGCGCATCATCATGAACCAGACGGGCATGCGCGGCCGTGTCGGCCTCAAGGTCCACGGACCGGACGAGGAGACCCTGGAGACGTTCGGCGTCCGGCTGGAGGAGGCGCTGCGGAACGTGCCGGAGCTGCGACCGGAGTCCGTCCAAGCCGAGCGGACCATGGGCAAGCCCTACCTCGAGCTCGTGCTCGATCGCGACGCGCTCGCGGCGCGTGGGCTCACCGTCGACCACGTGCAGAGCGAGTTCGCCACCGCCATCGGTGGTCGGCAGGTCGGCTTCGCGATCGAGGGGAGGGCGCGGCGAAAGGTCGTGGTGCGCTATCCGCGCGAGGAGCGACACGAGCCCGAGGCACTCCTCGAGCTGACGGCGATGTCGCCGAGCGGGCCCGTTCCGATCGGCGAGGTCGCGAGCCTCCGCTACGTGCGCGGACCGCAGATGATCCGCGCGGAGGACACCTTCCTCACGAGCTACGTCCTCTTCGATCCGCGCAAGGACGTCACCGACGTCGACGCGGTCGGGGCGGCAGAGGCGCACCTCGACGCGTTGGTCGAGGACGGCTCGCTGGTCGTGCCGGAGGGCGTTCGCTGGCGCTTCGACGGCACCTACCGGAACCAGATCCGCGCCTCGCGATCGCTGATGCTCCTCGGCCCGCTCGCGCTGCTCATCATCCTGATGCTGATCTATCTGCAGTTCCGCTCGCTCTTCGCGGCGTTCGCCATCGGTGCGGGCGTGCTGGTGGCTGGCGCGGGGGGCTTCGTCGTGCTCTGGCTCTGGGGTCTCTCGCCCGGCTTGGCGGCGACCGGGCTGGGGCAGGTCTTCGGCCTCGGGCCGGTCCCGCTCACGGTCGCGGTGTGGGTGGGCTTCATCGCCCTCGCCGGCATCGCGGTCGACGACGGTGTCGTGATGGCGACTTACCTCGATCAGCGATTCCGAGACCGGCCACCGACCACCCCGCGCGAGGTCCGAGCCGCCGTGCTCGAGGCGGGGCGCCGCCGGATTCGCCCCTGCCTGATGACCACGGCGACCACGCTCTTGGCCCTTCTGCCCGTGCTGACCGCGTCCGGTCGCGGCGGCGACGTCATGCGCCCCATGGCCTTGCCCATCTTCGGCGGGATGCTCTTCGAGCTCCTGACCCTCTTCGTCGTCCCCGCACTCTGGTCCTGGCGCGCCGAGCGCCGCCTGCGGACGGGGTCGATCCGCTAACCTCCCGAAACCAAGGAAACCCCATGCGACATCTCATCGTTCTACTCGCCCTCACACTCGCGGTCTCTTTCGCCTGCGGAGCCGAGGAGGAAGCCGCATCCGCTCAGTCGTCCGACGAAGGCACCCGCATCGCCATCGAGGTCGGCTCTCACGGCTACACCCCGGCCAGTGTGACCGCCGAGGCCGGCAAGCCCCTCACCATGGTGTTCGAGCGCACCACCGACGAAGGCTGCGGCGACGTCCTCGTCATCCCCTCCCAGGACATCCGCCGCGACCTCCCGCTCAACGAAGAGGTCGCCGTGACCTTCACGCCCACCGAAGCCGGCGAGCTCCGCTTCACCTGCGGCATGGACATGTACGACGGCGCCATCGTCGTTCAGTAGCGGGGACAGGATCACCCCTCGGATCCCCCTGCAAATGCGGGGGATCCGGACCCCAAATGCAAACTCCCCCCGGCGCCCGCTTGCACCCCGCTGCCGGATGAGGTACGGAATGATCGTTCATTCCTTGGAGTGAGCGGAGCCCATGTCCACCACCAGACTCGAAGAACGCATGGCCGACAAGCGCGAGCGCGTGCTCGCCGCCGCCCTGAGGCTCTTCGCCGAGAAGGGCTTCGATGGGACCGCCGTGCCGGAGATCGCCCGAGAGGCGGGCGTCGGCGCGGGGACCATCTACCGCTACTTCGAGTCCAAAGAGGTGCTGGTCAACGCGCTCTACCAGCGAGAGAAGCTGGCTGCGATGGACGAGGCGATGAAGGGCTTCCCGACCGACGTCCCTGCCCGAGCCCAGTTCGCGCATCTCTTCCGAAAGGCGATCGACTACGCCCTGAAGCACAAGGATTCCGTGTGTTTCATGGAGCACCACCACCACGGCGGCTACCTGGACGCCGAGAGCCTCGCGCTCGAGGCCCGCACCATGGAGCTCGCCGAGTCGTTTCTCCGGGTCAGCGCCGAGCGGCAGGTGACCAAGGACGTCGAGCCGCAGGTGATCATCTCGGTCGTCTGGGGTGGGGTGGCGCGGCTGCTACGCCAGGTCTGGGATGGCCACCTCGAGCTCACCGAGGAGATCCTCGCGCAGCTCGAGAACGTGCTCTGGCAGGCCGTCCGGGTCTGACCACCGGAGTGTTCCGCCCGTCGACCGGCTCGGCGCGGCCCTTCATTTTTCTCGAGTAACGGAACGAACATTCATTCCACATAAGAGGCGACACCGGCGCGGAGGGCGCCACCAACGACCACGAGGGACGACATGACCAAGACCAAGCGAAGCATTCTCATCACCGGCGCGACTTCCGGCATCGGCCGCCACGCCGCCATCCACCTCCACGAGCAGGGCCACCGGGTCTTCGCGACCGGCCGAAACGAGGCCGCGATCGCCGAGCTGAACGTCATGGGCCTCCACGCCTTTCGACTCGACGTCACCGACGCCGCCTCGATCGCCGCGGCCAAGCGCACCATCGACGAGCTCACCGACGGCGCCGGCTTGGACGTGCTCGTGAACAACGCCGGCTACGGCCTCTTCGGGCCCCTCGAGGTGCTCACGGAAGACGACGTCCGCCAGCAGTTCGAGACCAACGTCTTCGGGCTGCTCGCCGTGACTCGCGCGTTCCTGCCGCAGATGCGCGAGAGGGGGTGGGGCCGGATCATCAACGTCAGCAGTGTCGGCGGCCGGATGACCTTCCCGCTCGCGGGCGCCTACACCGCGACCAAGTACGCCGTCGAGTCGATGAGCGACGCCCTGCGGATGGAGCTGGCCGCTTTCGGCATCAAGGTGTCGCTCATCGAGCCTGGCTACATCGATACCGGGTTCACCTCGACCACGCTCTCGCACCTCGACCGCTATGACGGCGAGAACACCCCCTACGCCGAGGCCTTCGCCCGCGCCGGTGACGTCGAGCGCTCCATCGAGCGCTTCGCGGCGACGCCCAAGGCGGTCACCCGGGCCATCGAGAAGGCGATCACCCGGCGTCGTCCTCGGGCGCGCTACGTGGCGCCCTGGATCAACAGCTTCGGACCGTGGCTCGCGGCCCTGGTGCCGACCTCGTGGCTCGACGCGATCATGCGCCGGTTCGCGGGCCTGCGGGCGCCGAAGCGGCTGCCCTCGGGTGCGAAGGCGGCCCTGCCGAGCGGCTGAGCCCCGCTTCGAAGCAGAATGCATTTCGTGTCCGGATCCCACGCAAACGTAGGGGGATCCGGGGGGTGATCCTGTCCCCGTCAGTCGGGGGTGTGGCCGATGAGGGGAGGGGGGCTGCCGTCTTCGGTGATGCCGCCGCGGGCGATGGCCTTCTCCAGCATGAGGTCGAGAGTGCTGGTGTTGGGAAAGCCGACGTGGCGGTCGACCTCGACGCCCCGGGCGTCGAGCATCACGTAGGTCGGGATCGCTTCGAGCTGGCCGAGCGCGCTGGTGCCTTCCCCGATCGTGCCCTCCATCTGGTAGGCGAAGGGGAACCCCGGCTGCAGCGCGTCGACGTAGGGGACGAGCAGCGGCTGCGGGTTGGGCTGCACGGCCACGCCGATCACATGGAGCTCGCCGGCGTGGTGCCGCACGAAGCGCGAGGTGGGGCGCAGCGCTGCCTGGCTCACCCCGTCGAACGTCGCCATCAAGAAGAGCAGCACGGGCTTGCCCCGCAGGTCGCCGAGGTGGATCCACTCGCCGCCGGTGCCGCGGAGCGTCAGCTCGATCGGGCGGACGTTCCCCTCCGCGCGGCTGGTACCGACGCCGTCGTCGAGCTGCTGCGACGAGCCTCCGCAGCTCGCGAGCGCCAGCGCGAGCGCGGCGCTACTTCTTCTGACCCACGAAATGGTCCGACTTCTCCTTGAAGAGGACATTGAAGGTGGTCAGCGAGCCGTAGCAGGCGGTGATGTACTGCTGCATCTGGACCTTCTCGTCGTTCGAGAGGCCCTTGTGGCCGTTCACCTTCTGCTCGAGCACGCGGAGCTTGTCGCGGACCTGGACGATCTTCTTGAAGAAGATGTCGAGGGGGATGCTCTTCTCCGAAGTGCCCTCACGTCCCGGCTTCATCACCAGCTCGCCGCCATGCCATCGGTCACCGATGGCCACGTCGCGGATGCCCAGCTCGTCGAGAAGGACCTCCCGCAGCACCTGTCGAAACTCATCTTGGTCCATGTCGATTCCCAGCTCCTGTGGAATGGCCTTTCGCGGCGGCGGCGCGTCGTCGTTCTCTCGATAGCGGCGGGGGGTCCCCGCGGCCTTCTTGCGCTTCAGCGAGCCCTCGAAGGATTCGCCGATTCGTTTGTAGGACGAGCACGTCGCCGAATCACGCAGCGGTGAGGGCCAGCACCCGAGGCGGCAGTCGCCCCAGCCGATGCCTTTCTCGTCGGTGCGGAGCTTCATGTAGAAGCCGCACGTCCCGCATCGGCCGTCGAGATCGCGCTCGACCGGATCGCTCTCGGAGCTCATCGCCGGGAAGCCTACGCAATCGCAACCGCGGGCTCCAGTCGGGAATCACTCGGCCTTCTTGGTCCGGCCCCGCAGTCGCCGACGCCACCAGACGAACACCCCGATCACCACCGGTATCCCGAGCAAGTAGAACGAGTATCGCTTGAGGAAGAGCTTGATGAAGTCCTCCTCGCGGCTGATGCCCGCACCGACCGGGCCCTGCGCCCCACCACCCTCGCACTGCCAGGGCTCCCCCTTGGCGAAGCTGCACTCCTCGAGGAGCGAGCCATCCTTGCGGATGACGTTCATCTGCAGTCGTCCGCCTTCGACCCGCATGCGGAGGTAGTGGTGCACCGGCTCGAAGGCCAGCTGGTAGGGAACCGGGTCGTTGACCCGGTAGAGCGGCGCACCCCCGCCGCCGGTCACCACGTACTTGAGTCCCTCGGCGTCGCCCCGCTCGTACATGTGGTCGTGACCGCTGAGGATCAGATCCACCCCCCCGTCGCGGAGCTGTTCCGGCAAGCCCATCGCGAGCATCCCCTCGTGACCCCCATGGCGCCCGCTCGAGTAGGGCCCGTGGTGGACGAACGCGATCACGAAGCGCTCTCCGTCGAGCTCCGCGAGCGTCGCGGTCAGCCAGTCGTGCTGGGCGACTCCGGGCTCCCAATCCACGTTCGAGTCGAGTGAGAGCAGGACCACGTCGCCGTAGTCCTGCCGGAACCAGGTCTCTCGCGTGTCGGCTCGCGTCAGGTAGCGGTGATAGCGCGCGAGACCACCCGGGCCGTAGAGCTCGTGGTTGCCGAGGCAGGGGTAGATCGCGGCGCGCCTCAGCAGCGGGCCGGCGATCTCGAAGAAGGTCTCCCAGTCCGCCGGTCGACCGCCCATCTCCACGTAGTCGCCGGTGTGCAGCAGCATCCGCGCGTCGGTCTCCTCGAGCATCCGCTCGATCACCGCGCGGTGGTCGTCGTGCATGGTGCGGTCGTCGCCGTACACGAGAAAGGTGAACGGCTCACCTCGAGGCGGTGCGGTCCAGAGCTCACCGTGCTCCTCCGCGCTGCCCGCGCGGACCGTGTACGTGTAGCGGGTGTTCGGCTCGAGCTCGCGCAGCCGCGCGGTGCCGACGGCCGCGTCGTCGGCGTGCGCTGCGGTGCGGCCACCGAAGACCAGGTCGTGATGCGCCGTACCGCCGATGACCTCGAGCTCGACCTCGAAGTCGGTCGGCGTGTCGGTTTCGATTCGGATCCGTGCGTCGCTCTCGCCGACTTCGAGGGCCCAAGGCCCTTTCACGATCCGCTGAGCGGAGGCCGTCACGGGCACGCACAGGAGCACCAGCAGCGTCAGCCGTCCCATCGCGAAGCGAGGCTTACCACGAGAACGGGGCGTTCGCGTGACCGGTCAGAAGCCGAGGTTCGCCTGCACGCGAACGCGCCACCCGTCGGTCGGCGCGTCCCCCCTCGTCCGCAGCCAGCTCGCGTCGGCCTGGAGCTTCAGATCGCTCCCGATGACGTAGGCGTTCACGGCGACCGTGGCCTCGTGCTCCGCTCGGGTGTGTCCGACGGATGCGTAGCGCTCCCGCGATCGGTCCGTGGTCGCGATCTGCTCCATCGCCCATCGCCGGGCGTCGCGTCGCAGCGCGTTCGAGCGGACCACGACGGAGTGCCGCAGAGCGACTCCGAAACGTGGGTGCGGCCGAAGCTCGGCTTCGAGGAGCGCCGTCCCGTAGCCGAGGATCGCGTCGCCGTCCCCGTTCTCCGTGAGCGCGAGCGCGCCGACGGCCCACACGTCCAGGGCCGGCCAGTGGAGGTGCCCGTCGAGCGCGACACGGAGCCGTTCGTCGCGGATTCGGTGCGGCGCCAGGTCGAGCGCACCACTCAGCGCGACGGCCGCCGGGCCGGCGTGGTGGCTCACCCGGGCGACCACCTCGGGACGCAGGCGACCGAGCGGCGCGGGGTCTCGGAGGTCCAGGCGGTGGAGGGGCGCTTCGCCGTAGACCCGCGGCAGTCGCTGTCCGTTGGCCGGTCGAAGCGTCGCCCCGTGATGGAGCCCCGCGGCCCAGCGCCAGTGACCCGTGTCGCCGAAGACGGTCAGCCCGAGCTGCCGACCGGTGATCCAGCGAGTGGTGGGGGCCCAGTCCACGAAGGGGATCGCGAGGTAGCCCTGGTCCCAGTGGAGGGTGAAGGGGATCTTCGCGATGCCGAAGCGCACCCGGAGCGACGAGGAGGGCTCGCCTTCCACGAAGAGGTCGAGGAGCTCGAGCGCTCGCGGCGCGACGTCGAGATGGAGGCGGAAGCGGAGCCGGTCGTCGAGGAAGCGCGCCAAGAACGCGGGGCGCGCGCGGTGGAGCGTGAGCGCCGAGTCTCCTTCGACGCTCGTCGTCCGGATCTGCGCACCGAAGCCGAGCGTCAGCGCCGCGTTCTCGCCACGGAACGTCGCCGACCCCACCGAGTCTGGCAGGTCGGCGTGCGCCACCGACGTGGCGGCGAGCACCAGGATGAGCACGAACGGTCTCATCGCACCCGTTCGACCCGGACCCGTTCGTCGACCGTCACGTCGAAGACGGGAAGCTCCGGCGCGAGGTGCGCGACCGTCGCGTTCAGCTGGAGCGTCGCGCGCCGGGCGAGCGCGTCACGCAGCGCCTCGAGGGAGATCCCATCGGCCAGTGGACCGGCCTGCTCGAGGAGGAAGGCGGCGTGCTGCGATCGGATGAACGCGGCGACCTCCGGGTGGTTCACGAAGACGGAGTGGTCGCCGAGCTTCGGAGGGACCGCGGGCACGTTGGTGAAGGCGTGGACCCCATGGTCGAGGCGCACGTTCACCACCGCCTCCTCCACGTGGTCGCCGTGGAGGACTGCGAAGTCGATCGCTTCGGGGGCATGCCAGAGCGTCCGGAACGTGACTTCGAGCAGAAGCGAGGTGAGCCCGGGCCGGACGTCGTATTCCTCCGGATGGAGCGCCACCAGCCGAAGGTGGCCGCAACCGATGTGGTCGGGCTGGGTGAGCGCTTCGAGCAGCGGCGCGCGCAGCGCCTGCGGCGGGTGGCGGACGAGCGCTTCGGCCCAGTCCGCGCCGCGACTCGCGACGGGCGCCAGCTCGGGGTCGGGGTGCGCGTCGCGGAAGCGGGGGTCCGCGGCCAGCGTGGCCGCCAACGCCTCGAGCGCGTGGTCGTCCGTGTGGATGTAGAATCGTCCGAAGCCCTCGACGTACGCCTCGAAGAAGTGCTGGACCTCGTCGCGGGTCAGCTCTCGGTCCGTCAGCTCTTCCAGCGTGGAGAGCGCGAGCAGGAGCTCGCCGGCATCACCGCCCGGTGTCCCGAGGACCGCATGCTCCTCTCGACCGTCCACACACGATTCGGTTCCCTCGAGCAAGAGCGCCGCGGCGCGCACGTGACGAATCGGCAGCTCGCCGAGGTAGGTCTGCAGGCTCGACGCGGTGGGGGTGTCGCTCCGAACCGGAGCCGCCTCGGGCGGTGCGGGAGCGTTCGCCGTCGGGTGGTCCGCCGAGCCCCACGCCAGCATGCCGCCGGTCATCGAGGCGACCTGGTCGAAGCCCATGCCTTCCAGCAGCTGGGCGCCGCGCGCCGAGCGTCGACCGGAGCGGCAGACGAGGACCACCGGCTCGTGTGGGTCCCAGTCGTGCGCTTCGCGACCGAGAGCGCCGAGCGGCACGTGCGCGGCGCCTTCGATGACCCCGGAGGAGAGCTCCTCGGGCTCCCGGACGTCCACCACGCGCACGTGGCAGCCGTGGGTCCGAACCCAATCCACCGTGACCTCGGGGACGCCGCCCGGGGAGGCATGGAAGGCGAGCAGGTCGCTCGAGAGCTCCGCGTGTGGATCGCACGCGCTCTCCTCGGCGCTCGGGTTGGCCTCATCGGTCGAGCCAGCGGGCGAGCAGGCCGCGAGAAGGGTCAGGGCGAAGGCAACGCGGATCGTGGAGGCCATGATCCTCCGTGGTGCAGCGCCCGTGCCACGCGCCTTCCCGCGGTCATCGCGCGGGTCCGCGGCCGGCCGAGCGTTTCAGCGTGTTTCGGTGGGCGTTGCAGGCCGGTGCAGCGCCGTTCTATGAAGCCGCGTGGCCCGGCGACCCAGCGCGGCGATGAAACGACGTCTCGACCAGCTCGTGGCGTCGACCGATCACGCGGCGCGACGCGAGGCCGACCCGGTCGGCTTCGTCCACCGCTACGCCGATCCCGCCGACAAGGAGGTGGTGGGGCTGGTCGCGGCGGGGCTCGCCTTCGGGAACGTGGTCGCGATTCGCCGGAGCGTGCAGCGTGTGCTCGACACGCTCGGGCCGTCGCCGGCCGCCGCGGTCGACGAGCGAACCCCCGCGCGACTGCGCCGCGACCTGAAGGGCTTCGTTCATCGCGTCTGGAAGGGCGAGCACGTGGCGGCGATGCTCGCGAACGCTGGGGCGATCCGGCGGTCGCACGGGTCACTCGGCCAGCGCTTCACCGACCACGTGGAGACCAGCGGCGATCTCCGCGAGGGTCTGGCGCGCTTCGCCGACGAGCTCCGTGGGCCGAACGCGGACCGCTCGCTGCGCCACCTCGTTCCCGACCCGCGTGCCGGTTCCGCGTGCAAACGTCTGCTGCTCTACGTGCGCTGGATGGTGCGCCCGGCGGACGGAGTCGACCTCGGCTTGTGGCCGCTCGATCCCTCGCATCTGGTGATCCCCGTGGACACGCACATCCACCGGATCGGCAAGAACCTCGGTCTGACCGATCGGAACGACGCGAGCTGGCGCACCGCCGAGGAGATCACCGACGCCCTGCGCGTGATCGATCGCTCCGATCCGGTCCGCTACGACTTCGCGCTCTGCCACATGGGCGTCAGCCGCGACTGCCCGAGCCGCCGCGATCCCGTGAAGTGCAAGCCGTGCGTCCTCCGTCCGGTGTGCCGCGCGTACCGCGCTGGCTGACGACTCAACGCAGGAAGGCGCCGAGCTGCTGCTGTAGGCGCTCGAAGTCTTCGGCGTCCGCCTCGCCGGCGACGAGCGTGTCCATCGGTCCGTAGGTCAGCAGCTCGTGTTCCTTGAGCGCCCGAATGGCGGTCTCCAGCTTGGGCTTGGAGATCGACTCGCGGTGCTCGATCTCGCCCGCGAGGTACATGCGCTGGCCGAGCTCGAGCGTTCGCTTCACCCACTCCTTGCGGGTCGGCTTGTCCTCGTCGTCGTCCTTGCGCGGGAGACCGCTGACCGAGCGAACGGCGAGCAGGTACGCCTCGAAGTAGCTACGGAGCATGTCGCCGTAGGTCGAGAGGTTTCGGCCGGCGGCGCCATCGGCCGCACGCACGTGGTCCGCCATCCGCTCGATCTCGCCGGCCTTCTCCATCGCGGAGAGCGCCTCGTCGACCATCGCGTCCGTGTCCTTCGGCGTGGGGAGCTCGTGCTCGAAGAGCTTCGCCAGCTTGGCGACGCGCTCCTTCACGCTCGCCACGGCGACCGGCTCGTCGCCGACCCGGATGGCGTTGGCCACGAGCGCCGCCGGGACGAAGAAGTGCAGCACGTTGTTCTTGTAGTACTCGAGCGCCATCCGCCGCCGCCCGGGCACGCGGTAGATGGTCTCGCCGCCGGTCTCGTGCTCCTCCACCAGGCCGGCGTCGACGAAGAGCGCGAGCGTCTCCTCGAGGGTGTCCTGTCGGAGCGCGCCCTCGGCGTCCGTCAACGGCCCGGCGATGTGCGCGCCCGCGGCGGCCAGTGACTCGAAGAGCATCTCGATGCGCTCGCGCAGCTCGCCGACGCGGATGCCACGACGGCGATGGACGAGCAGCGCGGTCGCGACCATGGCGGCCGGCGTGACGACGGTGACCTTGTCGATCCGGCGCAGCGTCTCGTGGGCGATGTTCTGGACGAGCCGTCGTCGCTTCGGAGGCGTCAGATCCTCGGTGGACAGATCGCCGAGCGCTTCGCCGAGGGTGAGGACCTCGCCGAAATGGACGTAGAGTCGCCCGTACTTCGAGCGCAGCAGCTTCGGGGTGCCCATCAACCCACCGAGGCTCTCCTTCTGCTTCTCGCCTCCGCCGAGCTCGTGCACGTAGGAGCGCTCCTCGACGATCCGCTCGTAGCCGATGGACACGGGGACGAACGAGACGTTGGGGAGGTGCGCGCGTGTCGCCGCGTCGACGACCATGGAGAGCAGCCCGAACTTCGGGGAGAGGAGCTTGCCGGTGCGCGACCGACCGCCCTCGAGGAAGAACTCGATGGGGAAACCCTCGACCAGCAGCTTCCGCATGTAGGCATCGACCAGCGCCGGGTAGAGCTTCTTCCCCTTGAACGAGCGCTTGATGAAGAACGCGCCGCCACGCCGGAGGAAGAAACCCAAGGGGAAGAACGAGAGGTTCTCGCCGGCGGCGATGAGCGGCGGCTGCAGCGCCTGCCGCTGCAGCAGGTAGCTGAGCACCAGGTAGTCGACGTGGCTCTTGTGGCTCGGCAGGTAGACGAGGGGCCCGTGGCGCGCCGCCTCGCGCACCCGCTCCACGCCTTCCTGATCGACCTCGAGCCCGTCGTAGATCTTCCGGAAGACCCAGGTCAGCACGCGCAAGAAGAGCCGGATCGCCCAGGGCTGCTGGTTCGCGGCCAGCTGCTCGAGCATCTTTCGCGCTTCCTTCTCGACCTTCGCGACGCTCTTGCCCGTGCTCTGAGCGTGCGCCTGGATGTGGCGCCTCACGCGTGGGCTGCGGAGCAGCTCTTCTTGGATGCGCCCGGTGGTCTTCTTGGTCGGTCCCTGGACCAGCCGCCGCTCACGCTCGATGCGGCGGAGCAGCGCGTAGCGGACCTTGTCGGCGATCTCGTGGTCGGTGAGGTCCTGGTGGTCCTCGATGAAGGCCCGCAGATCGAAGGCGGCCCCCGAGCGCAGCCGAGCGTTCCGGTAGTTGAAGAGGAACTGGAAGAAGACGCGCACCTTCCCCGGCCACTCCACCGGGCCGAAGAAGAGATCGACCAGGCCCCGCTTCTGTTGGGGCGGTCGGATGTTCCAAATGAAGGTCTGCGGGACCAAGAGGATCGGCTGGTCGATCTTTCGCTGGGTCTCGACCAGCGTCCGGATCAGATCCGCCTCGGTCTTCCGGCCGCGTCGTGCGCGTGAGCCGACCTTTGGCGGCTTGCGGAGGAAGAGCAGGGCGCTGAAGCGATCGCGGACGACGGTCGTGAGGGCTTCTTCTTCCGGGACCTGGCGACGAAAGCGCAGCCGGCGCTCACCGCGGCCGAAGGGCTCGAGGATCCAGAGGCCCAGATCGTTGACGAAGCGGACGAGCGGCAGCCCGAAGCGCTTCACCAGGAAATCGAGGCAGAGGAAGTCCAGGAAGGAGATGGAGCGGGCCACATAGACCACCACGCCCTTCTTCGCGGCCGCTCGGACCTCGTCCGACCAGGCCTCGTCCACCTCGATGTGGCGGAAGAAGCGCCGGTAGAGCCAGCGCATGAAGGGACCGGGCTGGTACGGCTTCGAGCGCTCGAGCGCCTGTTCACTGGGCGGCTCGGGAGGGTCCGAACGCACGATCTCCCCGCTGCTCTCACCCTCGGCGGGCGGCGGCGGAGGGGGCTCGATGGGCCGCTGTGGCTCGGTCTCCACTCAGCGATGCTAGCAGCCCGTTGAAGAACTGGCGCGGGCGCTTCGCGCCCTGAGCACGCACCCTGCCGCCGTCCACTCGCGCTCAAAAATACTTGGCATTTCCTCGGCTCGCGGACGCACCATGGCACACACCCAGACCACAAATCACCTCACGCCAGTTCTTCAACGGCCTGCAACCCTCCGGCGCCGGCCGACCAGCCGAGATCGCCAAAAGGGTGGCGCCACCGACCCCTTGCAGGGGTGGTGGCGCCGGGTGGATGGAGAGGATGGAGCCGACGAGCGGCGTCAGAAGGGGACGTTCAGGGCCCGGACCTGGCCGGGGGAGAGCTCGAGGTCGATCGTCCGGCTGCCACGGACCGAGCCGTAGTTGACGGTGACCTCGACCTGATAGGTGCCGGAGCTGACCTTCGAGTACACGCCGCTACCGAGGGAGGCGACGACCCGGCCGTTCTTCTTGAGCACGGCCCGGCCCGGGATCCGCCGACCGTCGTGCATGGTGGTGACGGTCAGGCGGGAGGTCTCGAAGACGGCCCGGACGCTCGAGGTGCGGCCGTTCCGGATGGTCAGGGGCATGTTGCGGTTGGCGCCATCGGCCATCCCGTCGAGGGTGACGATGATCCGGTAGTCACCGGCCGCGATGCTGGCGGCGGGGCTGCCGCAGCGCCCGGTGGCCACGGTCTGAGAGCCCTTCACGACCCGGTAGGAGGCCGCGCCGGCCGCCCCGTTTTCCAGGACGGTGCAGGTGTAGGCGCCGGTGCCCTGCGGCTCCTGAGGCTCCTGGGGCTCCCGCTCGAGGCGAGGGTTGCGGACCGGGACGCGGGTTCGCGGCCGGCGAATCGGGGTGACCTGGGTCGGGGAGGCCGAGGGCTGCACCCGCACGGTCGGGGAGGTGGTGGCCCGGACCTGCAGCGCGGGGGCGATCGCCGCTTGGCGCACCGTGGTGGTCGGGCCGAGCGGGTTGCCGAAGAGCGTGAAGAGTGACAGGAAGAGGGCGGTGTTCATGGGGAATCTCCCGTTTTCGGGGGGTGCAGGGGTTTTGCTCCTGCTCGCCATTATCGACGACCCCGCGTTCGACTTCATTCATTTCCGTTGGCAGGGAAGGGCGCCCCCGCCTTGACACGGCCCCCAGGGCCCGCTACTAGACGCGCCCCCTCGACGCCGGGGCTCTTTTCCCGCCGAGGACTCTACGAGGCAGCCATGCGCACCGATAGCGCTTCCAACAACGACACCGAGCGGTCCTGGTATGTCCTGGACGCTTCCGACATCCCTCTCGGGCGCCTCGCGTCCCGAGTCGCCAGCGTCCTTCGCGGTAAGCACCGCGCGGACTTCTCCCCTCACGCCGACAACGGCGACTTCGTGGTCGTCGTCAACGCGGAGAAGGTGAAGCTCACGGGCGGCAAGCTCGACCAGAAGCGCTGGTACCACCACTCCCACTACCCGGGTGGCCTCAAGGAGGAGCGTTACCGCGACCTCATCGGCCGTCGTCCGGAGTTCGTGATCGAGAAGGCCGTCAAGGGCATGCTGCCCAAGACCAGCTTGGGTCGCCGTCAGGCGAAGAAGCTCAAGGTCTACGCCGGCGACAAGCACCCCCATTCGGCTCAGAAGCCCGAGCCCTTCAAGTTCTGAGGTATTAGAGATGGCAAGGCCCAAGGTCATCGATGGCCGCTTCTACGGCACCGGTAAGCGCAAGAACGCGGTTGCCCGCGTGTTTCTCTCCGAGAACGGCTCCGGTCAGTACAAGATCAACGGTCGCGCGTTCGAGGACTACTTCCCGCGCGACGTCCTCCGGATGATCATCGAGCAGCCCTTCGACGCCACGTCGAAGCGCGAGTCGTTCGATGTCGAGGTCACGGTCCAGGGTGGCGGCGTCGCTTCCCAGGCCGAGGCGGTCCGGCACGGCATCTCCCGCGCCCTCGTCGCGTACGACGACGCGCTCAAGCCGCCCCTCAAGCGCGCCGGTCTCCTGACCCGCGACGCGCGTGAGAAGGAGCGCAAGAAGCCCGGTCAGCCGGGCGCCCGCAAGAAGTTCCAGTACTCGAAGCGCTGAGCTTCGCTTCCTGCGCTCGAAGGGCCGCTGGCGATTTCGCCCGCGGCCTTTCGCGTTTGGTGTGCACCCCCCGCTGTCGTGATAAACGGCTCCATGACCCGACTACTGATGCTCTCGTTCATGTTGGTGAGTCTGGTTGGCGGGTGCCGAAAGAAGATCGTGGTCACGGGAATCTCCATCCACGAATCCTACTGGCAGCGCGCGGTCGAGAGTCTCGAGGAGCGAGCGAGCTTCGACCTGGACTGTCCGACGGACCAGTTGAGCTACCGCCTGTTTGGGAAGGTTGGTCGCCATGCGTCTCACATCGGTGTTGAGGGGTGCGGCAACAGAGCGGCGTACGTCGGTGGCTACGGCGGTTGGCTTCGCGATGATCCGCAAGAGCGGGAGCAAGAATGAGCACGCAGTCTGACATCCGAGCCGCAGTCATCGGCGCCACCGGCTACACCGGCGCCGAGCTCCTCCGGCTCCTCCACGGCCATCCGCGCTTCTCGATCGGCTACGTCGCCGGTCACTCGACCGCGGGCGAGCCGATCGCGCAGGTCCTCCCGAGCTTTCTCGGGATCCTCGACGGAGTGGTGGAGCCCTTCGACGCCGAGGCGATCGCCGAACGCGCCGACGTGGCCTTCTGCGCGCTGCCGCATGGCGCGAGCGCCCCGTCGGTCGACGCGCTTCGTCAGAAGGGGCTCGTCGTCTTCGACCTGAGCGCGGACTTCCGGCTGGCCGATCTCGACGTCTACGCCGAGTGGTACGGCGAGCACGGCGCGCCCCATCGGCATCCGGAGCGGGTGTACGGGCTCGTGGAGCTCAACCGCGAGGCGATCGCCTCGGCCGATCTGGTCGCGGTCCCCGGTTGTTACCCGACCGCGGCGATCCTCGCGCTCGCACCGATCCTCGAGGCCGGGCTCGCCAAGCCGGCGGGCATCGTCATCGACGCCAAGAGCGGCGTGTCCGGTGCAGGGCGCAAGCCCTCGCCGAAGACTCACCTGCCGGAGGCTGCGGAGGGGATCCGCGCGTACAAGGTCGGGTCCCATCGCCACACCCCCGAGATCGACCAGGAGCTCGGGCGCGCGGCGGGGACTCCGTTGAAGGTCCTCTTCACGCCGCACCTCGTCCCGATGACCCGCGGCATCCTCATCACCGCCTACGCCGACGCCGCCGAGGGTGCGACCGTCGAGTCGCTGACGGCCGCCGCACGGGAACGCTATGCCGGATCGCCGTCGGTGGTCGTGCTCGACCCCGGCCAGGCGCCGGACACCCTGTGGATTCGCGGCAGCAACCGCGTTCACCTCGGCTACGCCCTCGACCAGCGCTCCGGCAAGGTCATCGCGATGGGCACGGTCGACAACCTGGTGAAGGGCGCTGCCGGCCAGGCGATCCAGGCAGCGAACGTCCGCTTCGATCTCCCGGAGGGCATGGGCCTCGAGCAGCCCGCCGCCTGGCCCTGAGCCGGCGGTCCACCTACAACGAACTCGTGCGCTTCCTCCACTTCAGCGACATCCACCTCGAACAGGGGTTCAAGGAGGTGTCGAGCCGTAAGTTCTTCAATAAGCGCTTCATCGGCTGGATGAATCTGCGGCTCCGCCGCGCGAAGCACTACCGCGAGGCACCGGCGAAGGTCCGGGCGCTCGCCGACCTGGTCGAGGCCGAGGGCATCGACGTGGCGCTCTGCAGCGGCGACTACACCGCGCTCGGGACCGAGCCCGAGATCGCCTACGCGCGGAAGGCGATCGAGCCCATCCGCGAGGCGGCCACGGGCTTCGTCACCGTCCCGGGCAACCACGACGTCTACCTGCCCGACGCGCTCGGGGTCTTCGAGAACCACTTCGCCGACGTCCTCGCGACCGATCTGCCCGAGCTCGTCCGGGACGAGGTCTGGCCGCAGGTTCGACTCTTCGGCGACCACGTCGCGGTCATCACGGTCAACAGCGCGCGCCCGAACCCGCCGATCATGCGCTCGAGCGGCCGGATTCCCGATGCGCAGATGGATGGGCTCAAGGACGCGCTCGCCCACCCCAAGGTCGCCGGGCGCTTCGTCTTCGTGATGACCCACTACGCGCCCCGATTGAAGAGCGGCCGACCGGACACGCCGAACCATGGGCTCGAGAACGCCGACGAGCTGTTGGCGATCTGCGGGTCGGTCGAGCGAGGTGCGATCGTCCATGGGCACGTCCACAAGTGCTACTCGGTGACCGTGCCCGAGACGTCGATGACGCTGTTCGGCGCGGGCAGCACGACCCAGGAGGGCGCCGAGGGTCTCTGGGTCTACGACGTGAGCCCGGACGGCGCGTTCGCTCGCCGAGGCCACTGGGACGGCGAGCGTTACGCGATCGGCGACGAGCGCGTCGAGCTCTGAGCCGGCGCCTGGGTGCGCTTTCTCCCTCACCCTGACCCTCGCCCTCGCCCTCGCCATCCAGAAGAGCTCGGGATCACTGGGCAAAGCTCGACTTCATCTCTCGCCGAGAGATGAAGGGAGAGGGTCGGGGCGAGGGTGAGCACGAGGGACACGCTGGCCTGGGTCCCGCAACGGTTGACGGGGCCATTCTCCATGCTATTCCGCGCGCGCCGAGGCCCCCGGCCAGCCCGAGGATGGGCAATCGGCACCCGCGGCCCTAGCTCTCCGTTCGGAAGCGCCCAACGGGCCCAAAGCACTCCGAGAATCGCATGCACCTCCTCAGCGCTCTCCTCTCCGAAGGCAGCCTCATCGACCTGGATGGAACGTTCTTCATCCAGATGGGGATCTTCTTCGTCGCCTTCCTCATCCTCAAGGCCCTCGTGTTCGGGCCGGTCATCCGCCTCATCGAGAAGCGCGACGAGATGATCGACGGCGCGAAGAAGCAGGCCAAGGAGCTCCAGGCGGACGCCTCGAGCGCCGAAGACAAGCTCGCCTCCGAGATGCGCGCCGCGCGCCTCAAGGCCGGTGAAGAGCGCGAGAAGCTCCGCGCCGAGGGCAAGCGCCTCGAGGCGCAGGTGCTCGAGAAGGTCCGTGAGCAGACCGCCAAGCAGCTCGCCGAGGCCGAGGCCACCCTCGACAAGGAGGCGGCCAAGGTCCGCGCCGAGCTCGAGGCGCAGACGCCGGTTCTCGCCAAGCAGATCGCCAGCAAGCTCCTCGAGCGAGAGGTCGCCTGACATGACCGCCCCGACCAAGAGCCTGATGCTGGTCCTTGCGGCCAGCCTCGTCCCCGCCTTCGCCCTCGCGCAGCAGCCCGAGGAAGAGCAGCCGACCATGGCCGCCGCGATGGAAGCCGCGCCCACCATGGAAGCGGCTCCGACGATGGCCGCCGCGATGGAGGCCGCCCCGACCATGGAGGCCGCGGCCACCATGGAGGCGCCCAGCGCGATGACCGGCCCGACCGCCGCCGAGCTCGCCGAGCGTCGTGAGCGCCTGGCTGCGGCTCGTGAGGCCCGCGAGGCCGCTGCCGCTGCCGCCGAGGCCGAGGCTGCCGCGGAAGCCGCCGCTGCGGAGGCCGCTGCCGCCGCCGAGGCCGCCACCGAGCTGGAGTCCCCGGAGATCGCACCGAGCGCCGACGAGGTCGCGCTCGAGACCTCCGAGGCGGAGCTCGAAGCCATGGCCGCCGAGGAGAACCTCGAGGGCGAGGACTTCGCGGAGGAAGAGGCGCTCGACCCGGGTGAGGAAGACGCCGACCTGCTGGCGCTCATCGAGGAGAGCGAGCTCGAGGGTGAGCACGCCGAGGGCCACGAAGAGCATCACGGTGGTCACGTCTCCGTTGGTGCCATCTTCTCCGATCGCGCCTTCCAGGCGTCGGCCATCACGTTCCTCTGCCTGATCTTCCTCTTCTACTGGTTCCTCTTCAGGAAGGGGAAGGCGGTGCCCAAGGCGCTCGAGGCGCGTCGCCGCGAGATCGAGGAGCACCTCGCCGAGGCGCAGCGCCTCAAGGCCGAGGCCGAGGCCAAGAAGGCAGAGTACGCCGAGCGCCTCGAAGCCCTCGACGGGCAGCTCGAGAGCCTGCGTGGCGAAATGGTCCGCGCCGGTGAGCAGGAGCGCGACCGGATCGTGGCCGAGGCCGAGTCCAAGGCCGCCGCCATCCGCAAGGACGTCGAGTTCACCATCCAGCAGCGGATGAAGCAGCTCCGCGAAGACCTCACGGCCGAGATGGCCAGCGCGGCGGTCACCGCTGCCGAAGAGGTGCTCCGCGAGCAGACCAAGCCGGCGGACCAGCAGCGTCTCGCCGACGAGTACCTGAAGGGCCTGGCCGCCGCGGCCGGGTCGAAGGAGACCCAGGCGTGAAGGCCTCCCCCATCGGTCGTCGCTACGGCCGCGCGCTCCTCGAGCTCGCCACCGAGAACAACACCGTCCCGAAGATCCGCAAGGACCTCGAGGGCCTCGTCGAGACGTGGAACGGCAGCACCGAGCTGCAGTCGGTCTTCGAGAACCCGGCCATCGGGTCCGAGGGGCGGCGCAACATCGTCGATGCGCTCGGCAAGCGGATGATGCTCTCCAGCGAGACCATCAACCTGCTCAAGATCCTCGCCGACCGCCGCCGCTTCCGGCACCTCCCGGAGGTCGCCGAGGCGTTCATCGAGCTCGCCGAGGCGAGCGAGGGCCGCGTCGTCGCCGAGGTCACCAGCGCCGCGCCGCTGACCGCGACCTTCAAGACCCAGCTCCAGGCGGAGCTCGAGAAGGCCATCGGCAAAAAGGTCGTCATGGTCGAGAAGCAGGACCCGGATCTCATCGCCGGCGTGGTCACCCGCGTGGGCGACAAGGTCTTCGACGGCAGCGTCCGTCACCGGCTCCGTCAGATCCAGGAGCAGCTCGCCGCTCGCTGAGCGGCGCTCCCCAGACTTCGCGCCGCCGAGCGGCGCTTTCACCCCAGCCAGAGTATCCCGCCGCGCCGCGGCGACCGAGCAGGTCCCCGAGGCCAGCAAAGGAAAGAGCGATGCAGCTTCGCGCCGAAGAGATTTCCAACATCATCAAGCAGCAGATCGCCGGTTACGACCAGGCGGTCGACGTCATGGAGACGGGCACCGTCCTCACCGTCGGTGACGGCATCGCACGCCTCTACGGCCTCGACAGCGCCATGGCCGGCGAGCTCGTCGAGTTCCCCGGCGGCATCTTCGGGATGGTCCTCAACCTCGAGGAGGACAACGTCGGTGTGGCGCTCTTCGGGTCGGACACCGGCATCAAGGAAGGCGACACGGTCAAGCGGACCGGCCGCATCGTCGAGGTCCCCGTGGGTCCGGCGCTCATCGGTCGCGTGGTCAACGCGCTCGGTCAGCCGGTCGACGGCAAGGGCCCGATCGAGAGCGAGTTCACCCGCCGCGTCGAGCTCAAGGCGCCCGGCATCATCGGCCGCCAGCCGGTCGAGGAGCCGCTGCAGACCGGCCTCAAGGCCATCGACGCGATGATCCCCATCGGTCGCGGTCAGCGCGAGCTCATCATCGGCGACCGCCAGACCGGTAAGACCGCCGTTGCGATCGACACGATCATCAACCAGAAGGGCCAGAACGTTCACTGCTTCTACGTGGCCATCGGCCAGAAGCAGTCGACCGTCGCCCAGGTCGTCGACCGTCTCGCCAAGAACGGCGCGATGGAATACACGACCGTCGTCATCGCCGGCGCCTCGGAGCCCGCCCCGCTGCAGTTCATCGCGCCGTACACCGGCTGCGCCATGGGCGAGTACTTCCGCGACAGCGGCGGCCACGCCCTCTGCATCTACGACGACCTCTCCAAGCAGGCCGTCGCCTACCGCCAGCTTTCTCTTCTGCTTCGTCGTCCGCCCGGCCGTGAGGCCTTCCCCGGCGACGTCTTCTACCTGCACAGCCGCCTGCTCGAGCGCGCCGCCAAGATGGCCGAGGAGTGGGTCGTCGTGAAGAAGGGCGAAGAGCCCAAGCGCGGCGAGGGCGTCGAGATCTTCCTCGGCAAGGAAGCGGCTCACGAGTCGAAGGAAGCCGCCGAGAAGAAGGGCGACGGGTACGAGGCCAAGATGCTCCCGGACTCGGGCGGCTCGCTGACGGCGCTGCCGGTCATCGAGACCCAGGCCGGTGACGTCTCGGCGTACATCCCGACGAACGTCATCTCGATCACGGACGGTCAGATCTTCTTGGAGTCGGACCTCTTCTTCTCCGGCGTCCGCCCGGCCATCAACGTCGGCATCTCGGTGTCGCGAGTCGGTGGTAACGCGCAGATCAAGGCCATGAAGGAGGTCGCCGGTACGCTCCGCCTCGAGCTCGCGCAGTTCCGCGCCATGCAGGCCTTCGCGCAGTTCGCGTCGGACCTCGACAAGGCGACCCAGCAGCAGCTCGCGCGCGGTGCCCGCCTCGTCGAGGTGCTCAAGCAGGGCCAGTACGCGCCCATCGCCGTCGAAGAGCAGATCGCCATCATCTACGCCGCCACGAACGGCTTCGTCGACGAGATCCCCGCCGGCGAGATCCTCCGCTACGAGAAGGAGCTCATCTCCTGGCTCAAGGCGGAGAAGGCCGACCTCATGAAGGGCATCGTCGAGAAGAAGACCCTCAAGAAGGGCCTCGGCGACGACCTCAAGAAGGCCTGCGAAGAGTTCGCCAAGGTCTTCGAGCCCAAGGCCCAGGCCTGAAGCGATTCCCTCTCCTCTGACTGAAGGAACCCGGCGATGCCGAGCCTGAAAGACATCCGCAAGCGGATCGGAAGCGTCAAGAACACGCAGAAGATCACCCGCGCCATGAAGCTGGTCGCCGCCGCGCGTCTGCGGCGCGCGCAGCAGGAGATCACCGAGCTCCGTCCCTACGCGCTCAAGACCCTCGACGTGCTCAGCAACGTCGCGGCCCGCGCGAAGGAAGACAACCCCGAGGAGCTCCACCCGCTGCTCGAGGTTCGGGATCCCGACCACGCCATGCTGGTCGTCCTGACCAGCGACCGTGGCCTCGCCGGCGCGTTCAACTCCGCGATCTGCAAGGCCGCGCACGAGAAGTGGAAGGCGCTCGAGGCCGAAGGCGTCACCGTCCAGTTCACGGTCATCGGGCGCAAGGGCCGCGACTACTTCAAGCGTCGCGACGCCAACATCGTCCACGACTTCACCGGCGTCTTCGAAGAGCTCAGCCTCGAGAAGGCCGGCGAGATCGGCCGGGCGGTCGTTCACGAGTACGAGCACCCGAAGGGGCTGCTCGACGCCGTGTACCTGGTCTACAACGAGTTCAAGAGCGCCATCAGCCAGGAGGTCGTCGTGGAGCAGCTGCTCCCGATCGTCCCGAAGGAGCTCGATGAGAACTCGCTCGGCGACTTCGACTACGAGCCCAGCAAGGCGATCCTCCTCGATCGGCTCCTGCCGATGTACATCGAGGTCGAGACCTTCCGTGCGCTCCTCGAGTCCGTGGCTTCCGAGCACGGCGCTCGAATGACCGCGATGGATGCGGCGACCAACAACGCGAGCGAGATGATCGACAAGCTGACGCTCCAGTACAACCGGGCGCGTCAGGCCGCGATCACCAAGGAGCTGATGGAGATCATCGGCGGCGCCGAGGCCATCAAGTAGGGCAGGGCGCTCTTCCAGCGAACGACGCCGAGCCGAGAGGCTCGGCGTTTTTCGTTCCGTCTCCCGACTCCGACTCCGACTCCGACTCCGACTCCGGACGCCGACTGCCGAACGCCGACGCCGAAACGCCGACGACCGACCGCCGACGACCGACCGCCGACGCCGAAACGCCGCCGACGACGGAACGCGAAACGCCGAGCCCGGGGGCTCGGCGTTCGGCCTTCGAGCGTTCGCTCGTCAGTACGGGTTGTCGCGGTAGTTGCTGCCGCTGTTCGTGAAGCCCGGATCGTCGTCCATCATCGAGGTGGTCGTCGTCATGCTCGGGCCACCGCGGCGCGGGATGAAGCGGCGGCGAAGCTCGGCCTCGACCGCCAACGTCTCGCCTTCGACGGTGCGGGTCACCGACTCCGAGCGATAGCCGTTCTTCTCGAAGCGGAAGGTGACCTCGCGGCCGGGCTCGGCGGACTCGCCGACCCACACGATGCGGGCGGGCGTGGTGCCATAGCTGCGCTCGCCGACGAAGACCTCGGCGCCCGTCGGGGTCGACGTGATGGTGACCTGGCAGCGAGCCGGCGCGGCCTCTTCGGCCGGGACCGTGTTCTCGGCCTCGGTCTCGGCTTCCTGAGAGCCCGCGGCTTCCGCCTGCGCCCCGACCGCTTCGGTCGGCTCGGACGTCTCTTCCTGCTCGGTCTCCTGGGTCGTGTCGTTCGCGACCTCGGGCTCGGTGCCGGTGTTCTGGGTCACGAAGTAGACGCCCGCGCCGATCACGGCCGCCGCGACCGCCGCGAAGATCCACTTCTTGCCGCTGCCGCCGCCTTCGCCCTCGACCTCGACGTCGAGCGCGTCGTCGAGTTGGGTGGCGATGCCGCCGCTCGGCGTGCCGATGAGCTGAGGCATGCCACCGCTCGGGGTACCGATGGCGCCGGTCTCGTACTCACCGCTGATCGAGATCGACTGACTCGACGACATCGGCGCGCCCATCATCCCGCTGGCCTGCTTGAGGGCGAGGATGAGGTCGTTCATCGACGGGTAGCGGATCTCGATGTCCTTCGAGAGCGTCCGCAGCACCACGTTCTGGAGCTCCTGCGGGATGGGCACACCATCCTCGCGCTCCATCGGGGGCACCTGGTTCTTCACGTGCGCCATCAGGGTCTGGACCTGCGTGGCGCCCTCGAAGGGGACCTTGCCGGTCAGCATGTAGTAGATGATCACGCCCAGCGAGTAGACGTCCGTACGGGCGTCGACCCGGCCGCCCTGGATCTGCTCGGGCGACATGTACTTGGGCGAGCCCATGAAGAGGCCCTGCTGGGTCAGCTCCTGGTTGTCCTCGAGGTCCTTCACCAGACCGAAGTCGAGGACCTTCACGAAGTCCTCTTCATCGGCGTGCGTGGTGATGAGCACGTTCGCGGGCTTCAGATCGCGGTGGATGACGCCGAGGCCATGGGCCTCACGAACCGAGCGAGCCATCTGCAGGGCGATGTGGATCGCGCGTTGCGGGGGGAGGGCCCCCATGGACTTGAGCATGGAGGAGAGGGTTCGACCCTCCACGAGCTCCATGACGATGAAGTAGATGTCGTCGCTCGTCTTACCGTAGTCGAAGACGGTGACGGTGTTCGGATGCGAGAGCTTCGCGGCGGTGGAGGCCTCGAGGAAGAAACGTGCCTGGAACTCCGGATCCTCGTCGCCCTTGTAGCGCGGGTCGAGCACCTTCAGCGCGACCTCGCGGCCGAGTGGTTCCTGGCGAGCCCGATAGACACGGCCCATACCGCCCCGAGCGATCAGCTCGAGGATCTTGAACCGGTCGTTGATGACCCGTCCAATCAGCCCGTCCTTTTTCGGAGACGCCGAAGGCTCAGCGGCTCTTTGTGGTTCACCCATTCGGTCTCCAGCAGCGTCTGACATCTGACCCGCCCCCTCTTGAACGCTGTCCGAGAGGCTTGCAGTTGGTAGTTTTCCCCAAAACCTGGGGCCGGGGCAAGTGCTCCGTAGCGATTCTGACGCATTCCGCCACAGCGACCTTGGCTCTCATTTCGTTTTTGAAATGTGGATTTTTGCACCCAGGGTGTTTCTGGCCCGCGGATTTGTGAGTGATCACAGACGCTTGAGCGAGGGTCGAATCGCCCCCAGACCCTCCATTGCCTCACCCCTGGGGCCATGCTAAGCGACCGCCGATTTCGCGGATCGAATCCGCCTCCTTCACCCCCCAGGGCCGCTCCCGAAACGGCGAGCGCCCGATCCTCGGCGCGCAGATGGCGTCGACACCAGAAGAGGACACATGGCAGACCTTCAGAACGGACGCATCACCCAGGTCATCGGCCCGGTCGTCGACGTCGAGTTCCCGGCCGGCGATCTCCCCGCCATCCTGTCGGCGCTCCACGTCTCGAACCCCGGCATCTCGGACGCGAAGTGGAACCTCACCCTGGAGGTCGCCCAGCACCTCGGTCAGGGCACCGTTCGCGCCATCGCGATGGACACCACGGACGGTCTCGTCCGCGGCATGGAGGTCAAGCCGCTCGGCGCGCCGATCACCGTCCCGGTGGGCGAGGCCTGCCTCGGCCGCATCATGAACGTCATCGGTCAGCCGGTGGACGAGGCCGGCCCGATCGAGGCCGAGGTCTCGATGCCCATCCACCGCGAGCCGCCTCCCTTCGTGGAGCAGAGCACCTCGGTCGAGATCTTCGCGACCGGCATCAAGGTCATCGACCTCCTCGCGCCCTACCGTAAGGGCGGCAAGATCGGCCTCTTCGGCGGCGCTGGCGTCGGCAAGACCGTTCTCATCATGGAGCTCATCAACAACGTCGCCGTGTCGCACGGTGGTGTGTCCTGCTTTGCCGGCGTCGGTGAGCGGACCCGTGAGGGCAACGACCTCATGTGGGAGATGATCGAGTCCAAGCTCGACAGCGGCGAGCCGGTCTTCTCGAAGGCCGCTCTGGTCTACGGCCAGATGAACGAGCCGCCCGGCGCCCGCGCTCGCGTCGCTCTGAGCGCCCTGACCGTCGCCGAGTACTTCCGCGACGTGAAGAACCAGGACGTGCTCCTCTTCGTGGACAACATCTTCCGCTTCACCCAGGCGGGTTCCGAGGTGTCGGCGCTCCTCGGTCGTATCCCCAGCGCCGTCGGCTACCAGCCGACGCTCGCCACGGAGATGGGCAACCTGCAGGAGCGGATCACCTCGACCTCCAAGGGGTCCATCACCTCGGTGCAGGCCGTGTACGTGCCGGCCGATGACCTCACCGACCCGGCGCCGGCGACCACCTTCGCCCACTTGGACGCCACCACGGTGCTCAGCCGTGAGATCGCCTCGCTCGGCATCTACCCGGCCGTGGACCCGCTCGACTCGAGCTCCACGATGCTCGACCCGAACGTCCTCGGTGAGCGCCACTACAAGGTCGCCACCGGCGTGCAGGAGACCCTGCAGCGCTACAAGGACCTGCAGGACATCATCGCGATTCTCGGCATGGACGAGCTGAGCGAGGACGACCGCGCCACGGTCGACCGCGCCCGCAAGATCCAGAAGTTCCTGTCGCAGCCCTTCTTCGTCGCCCAGCAGTTCACGGGCATGGAAGGCAAGTTCGTCAGCCTCGAGGACACCATCACCGGCTTCGAGGAGATCCTCGAGGGCAAGTGTGACGAGATCCCCGAGCAGGACTTCCAGTACAAGGGCGGCATCGACGAGGTCCGTGAGGCCTTCGCCAAGCGCGCGGAGTCCTGAGCATGGCCCTCGACACCGTCCTGAAGCTGGAAGTCGCCACCCCGAAGGGGCTGGCGCTGCGCACCGAGGCCGACTCGGTGCAGGCGCCGAGCACCCTCGGTGAGTTCGGTGTCCTTCCCGGCCACATCCCCGTTCTCGCTGCGCTCCGCTCCGGCGTTCTCCGCTGGAAGCGCGGCGACGGCACCGTCGAGGTCGCGGCCATCGGTCCCGGCTTCGTCGAGGCCGAGCCCTCGAGCGTCCAGGTCCTCACCGATCTCTTCGCCCGCCCCGCAGACATCGACACCGACGAGGTCCGCAAGGAGCGCGAGGAGGCCGACAAGGCGCTGAAGGCCTACGAGGGCCACGCCAAGGACGCCGAGTACGGCGAGCTGCAGCGCGCCGTCGAGTGGGCCCAGGCCCGCCTCGACGCGGCCGCCGCCGTCGCCAACTGACCTCGTCCGACCACGCACGAAAGGGCGCCGCGGGAGACCGCCGGCGCCCTTCGTCGTTCCGTCCCGGAAGCTGACCTCAGCCGAGAATGTAGGGGAGCGGGTCGTCGCAGCTCGCGAAGAGCGCGTCCTGGTCGTACTGCATCGTCATCCAGCCGGGCTGCTCGACCGATCCCGAGAACGCCGTGCGTCCGTCGACCTGCCACTCGCTGCGCGGGATGCCCATCGCGTCGAGGATCGTGGTGTGCCACTGGAAGAAGCACGCGCCGCGGCGGCGCTGGACGTTCTTGAAGACGCGATCGTCCTCGCGGAACGGGTTCGCGTTCCGATCGCGCATGTCGAGGTAGTGGCCGGTGTTCAACATGTTGCCGCCGCCGATCGACACGATCGGGATCGAGTCGCCGTTGTGCGTCGAGGCGCCGGCCTCGTGGGCCCACCAGACCACCGTGGAGTCGAGCATCGAGCCCTCGCCCTCGGGGAGCGCCTCCAGCTTGTTCACCAGGTCGAGCATCCCGTCGCGGAAGAGCGCGTTGTTGCCCTCGGTGAGCAGGCCCTCGAGGCGAGTGAGGGTGGCTCCGTCGGTGACCGACCCGCCGCCGCCGGCCGCGTTGTGGGCGACCTCGTGGTAGCCGCCGTCGGCGTCCATGCCGCCGTGCCAGGGGTCGGTGGTTCGGATCACGGCGATGCGGCTGCTGTCGCACATGAAGCCGGCCATGATGACGTCGTTGAGGATCTGGTAGTTGCTCGGGTTCCAGTTCCAGAGGCTGTTGCCGACGCCCTCGGGGCGGACCACCGAGCCGCAGTGGGCGCCGGTCGGGGTGTTCAGCGAGCTCTGGAGATCGCTGAGGCGATCCATGTACTGGCGGAGCGCGGCGCGATCGGCGGAGCCGAGGCGCGCGCCGGGGCCATGGGCGCCGCTCTCGAGGCGGCGGTAGCTCTCCATCACCTGGTTCAGGGGCGGCGGTCGCTCCTCGCCGGTCTCCGGCTCGACGTAGAGCAGGTCGAAGAGGGTCGCCGCGCCGTCGGTCGGGACCGGCTGGAAGCCGCCGGAGCGGCCGACCGGGTCGACCCACTCCACGCTCAGGGCGTCGCGGCCGAAATTCATCATGCGGCGTCGGGGCACGGACTCGTAGAACGACGACGAGTAGCCCATGACCACGTCGACGGTGGCCTGCTCCGGTGTCGGATCGTCGTGGTTGTTCGACATGTCGCCGTAGTTCCCGAGCACGTGGCGCGCGTGGCCGTAATAGAAGGGCACGTCGAGGCCTCGGATGACGTTCATCTTCTGGACGAGCGACTCCGTGAGGCGGTCGGCGGGCGCGCGGAGCACGTCGCTCACCACGCGGTCGCTGCCCTCCATCCGTGAGGCGAGCAGCCCGTGGTGGCAGGTGTGGAGGTGCTCGAAGCTCTCGGCGGCGTCGGCGGCGTCGGGGAACATGTGCTCCTGCCAGACCCCGCCGTGCTCCGACATGATGGCGACCATGCGCTTGGGGCCCGCCGGGTCCTGAGCCTCGGCCCGCGTGCCGCGCAGCAGGCTGGGCAGCGCGGGGATGGCGAGAGCGGCACCGCCCGCGCCGATGAGGAAGAAGCGTCGTCCGATCTTTCGTACGGTCATCAGTCGGTTCCTAGTTGGCAGCGCGGACGCGGAAGGAGGGGGCGAGGACCACGGCGGAGAGGACCTCGGTGAGGGGGCGATCGTCGTCGATGGCTTCGTCGAGCTCGGCGAGCAGGCAGCCATCGCGTTCGGGGTCTTCGGCCCGGGCGAGGGCGAAGCGCAGGTAGTGGCGAGCGAAGCAGGCGCCGACCTTCTCGCTCTCGTAGAGGCTCTCCGCGAGCGCGGGCGCCCCGGCCACCGGCCCATCGGACTCGGGGATCGTGGCGCTGTCGTCGATCTCGAGCTCCGCGGTGACGCCACCGGAGGCGTCGAAGAGCGGCTCGTTCTCGCGTCGCTGCCCGATCGCGTCGAAGCCCTCGAGGGCGTAGCCGGTCGGGTTGATGCGGCCGTGGCAGCCGCTGCAGCCGGTGGCGCCGGTGAGGATCTCGGTCGCTTCGCGCGAGCCGGTGACGGAGCGGTCGACGACGGGCAGGTCGTCCATCGCGCCGCCGGGGGCGGCGGGCAGGTAGTCGCAGGTGATCTGCCGGCGGATGAAGACGCCGCGCAGGATCGGGTGGGTGATGGAGTTGATGTTGGGTAGCGCCACGTCGGCTCGGGCGAGCAGAAGACCCACGCGGGAGAGCACGCTGCGGCGTTCGGGCGGGAGCGCCACCGTCTCGCCGTCGGCGGCGGGCTCGACGCCGTAGATGGCGGCGAGACGCGGGTCCTGCGTGGTGGTCACGTCGCTCAGGAAGAAGTCCCGGAAGGTGCCGCCGGTGCGCAGGGTGTGGTGCAGCAGATCGACCGGCTCGGCGCGGACCGCGTCGTCGAAGCTCCCGTCGAGGCCGAGGTCTCCGGCGATGTACGCGAAGTCGGCGCCGGAGCCGCTGCTCGCCGGGTTCAGCTGGTCGAAGCGCAGCCACTCTTCGACGAAGACCTGCAGGCTCTGGCGGGCGCGATCGTCTCCGAGGACCCGCTCGACCTGGGCCTGCCAGCCCTCGTCGGTCAGGAGCTCGCCGGAGTCGGCCGCCGCGGAGAGCTCCTCGTCCGGCATCGTGTCCCAGAAGTGGTAGCTGAGCCGAGAGGCGGCCTCGTACGCGGTGAGCGGCCCGGTCCCCTCGATGTGGAAGAGGAAGCTCGGCTGGGCGAAGAGCACCACGAACATGTCTTCGAGCGCCGGCAGATCGATGGCATCGCCAGCGTCGTAGACCTCGTCCCGGTAGAAAGTGCGCTCGGCGTCATCCATCGGGCGCCGGTGGGTGAGGCGCCCGACGCGCTCGAGGAGCTCGTCGACACAGGCCGCGTCGTTGGCGGTGTCCGCGTCGGTCGCGCAGCTGGCGCCCATGGCGTCGAGCGTGGCCGGCTGGGCCAGCGCTTCGCCGATCGCGGTGCTGAGGCGGTGGTGCGCGGAGACTGCGCTCTCGCCGACCGTCGTGTCCGAGCGGAAGAAGAGCTTCTGACCTTCCTGCACGTGGCTCTCGGCCCGCAGGTCCTGTGGAATGGCCGCCAGATCGTCGGCGATGCCGGTCAGCAGGGCGTTCGCCTCGGCGGCCGGCAGCAGGCGGCGGATGGTGTCCTCGACCGTGTGCTGCAGCTGGCTCCGGGCCAGCCTGCGCATCACCGAGGGCGTCTCTTCGGCGCTCTCGTCGCAGGTGAAGTCCACATCCCCAGGGCGGAACTCGTCGTCGGGGGGAGTCCAGGTGCTCCCCCCGATGGTGCCCTCGCAGCCGAGGATCGAGAGGGTCGCGCCCAGGAAGGCGAGAAGCCGAGGTCGTCTCATCGCGCGTAGGAGCCACGAGCGCGCGAAACCGGCTCACCCACGTACGATTTCGCTGCACGACTACAGGAGAGGGACGCTCTTGAGTTCTTTCCGAGTTCACATTCGCTCTGTGAACTCAGAAAGAACTGAACTCAAGAGCGTCCCTGAGTTGTAGCTGTCCGGCGTGGCTGCGACTGGGAGCGCGCGGAGAGTCTCAGTAGCCGTCGCTGAGGAGGGCGGTGGGCGCGATGTAGCGCAGCGGCGGTGAGACGTCGGCGCGAAGGAGCTCGTTGTACTTGGCGAGCGCGGCGCCAGGCGAGCCGCCGACCATCCAGTGGGAGCCGGCGCCGGCGCGGAGGGTCATGCGCTCGCCGGTGCTCCAGCCGCCCCCGCGCTCCACGCGGCGCGCGAGGGACTTGGCCGCCTGGGCAAAGGACTGGCTGGTCTGGACATAGCTCTGGAGCGCGCGGAAGGTGCGGCCCATCTCGGCGTTGCGCTCCGCTTCCGAGACGTCGCCGAGCGCGGCCTCGAGCTCGTCGACCTGGCGCTGGTAGCCGTCGGCCTTCGCGAAGAAGCTGTCGTGGTCGATGGAGCCGACTTCGCGCCAGTGGACGTTCGCGGTTCGGGCGATCTCGGCGGCGTTCCGCATGGTGTCGTAGAGGAGGCGATGGCGGGTGTCGCCGGGGGCCACTGCCTGTTCGCGCTTGGTCAGCGCCTCTTCGAACGCCGCGTCGACGTGGGCGATCAATGCCTCCCGGGCGACCATGAAGGCGTTGAAGTTGGCCATGAGCGGACCGTGCAGCTCCTGGCCGCGCGCCATGTGGTCGTCCTGGTAATCGTTGCGGTCGTAGTAGCGCTCGGCCTCCTCCACGACCCCGTGCAGGTTGGTGACCGCCGTCACGTAGGCCTGAGCGGCCGCGTCCATCTCGGGCTTGCGCGGGCTCAGCGCCGACGCGGCGGCGACGGACTCGGCGCAATCGCTCGGGTCGCGGAAGGTGTAGAGGCCGTAGACGTGGCGGCTATTCGGGCGCGGACCATCGTCGTCGTCGACCCAGTCGCGGTAGCGCGCACGGCTGGAGAGGATCCGGTCGTCGAGCGTGTTGATGCACTCGCTGACGTACGCGCTCAGCCGGCCCATGAGCGCGGCGTCGGCCGCGATCGCCGGATCCATCGCCGTCGCCGCGGGGGCGGGGACGTTGGGGGTCGCCGGGATGGCGGGCATCGATGTCGTGGGTACCGCCACGGGCGCCGAGGGCTGCGGGTCCGGCGCCGAGACTGCGAACACGCCCGCCATCGCGATGCCGGCCACCGTGGTGCCCAGGGTCGTGACGAGGACGATCTTCTGGGCACGCGTGCCCATCTCCGCCGCTTGCGCGGCCTGGGCGTGCGCGTGCTGGTTCCACGGCGATGCACCATGGGGCTGCTGCTGCACCTGGCAGGTGGTCGAGCAGTACGAGCAGGTGACCGTCTGCTGGCCAGGGCTCGCGCTGAGCTTCGCCCCGCAGCCGGGGCACTCGAGGGCCGTCACCGCCATGGTCGCGACGCTAGCATGCGTGGACGGGGAGCCCCTCGCGGCTCCGCTTGAGCGGGGTCAGGGTGACGCGGCAGGTGTCCCCACCGTGTTTGGGGATGGTCTTGGCGAGCAGGTACTTGAGGCCGAAGACCGAGCACACGCCTGCCTGGAACTGGCCGAAGATGCCGCAATGGCCGCGGGTCCAGCCCGGGCGGCTCCACCACAGACAGGCGTCGCCCTCGAGGTAGCCTTCATGGGTCGCGGTGTCGTTCCCCGACCAGTGGTCGGGGTTCACGTGGAAGACGTACTCGCCGACCCGGAGGATCTCGATCGCGAGCTCGACCGGGTCGCCGCCGCTCTCGACGCTGGGCAGTCCGAACGCGCGGTGGACGCGCTTCGCGTAGCGCTCGCCCATCGCGAAGCAGATCGAGGCGACGATGCCGCGGGCTCGAGGGAGCTCCTTCGGCAGGACGTCGGTCAGTGTGATGAGCAGCTCGCCGAGGTGGGTGGCGCACTCGACCCAGCGCTCCTTCATGCCGAAGCGGAGGACCCACGCCGCGCCCCGCGCCTTTCCGACCGCCGAGGGCGGGCCGCCGAGGGCTGCGAAGAGCCAGTGGTTGCGCTTGGAGACGAGGGTCAGCGCGGCGAAGAGATCGCGGACGGCGTCGTCGTCTCGCTCGGGGAGCCAGTCGTGCCGTCCGCGGAGGACGTCGTAGCGACGCCGATAGACGGCGGCCATGAGCTCGGCGACCGCCGGGCGCGCACGCTCGCCCAAGTGTGGTTCGAGCTCTTTGGCGATGCCGCGGGCCCAGTCGTGGACGCCGGCGGCGGCCTGCGGCCAGAGGAGCGCGACCGGGATCAGCTCGCGGCGGTAGGCCTCGCGCATGGCGCGGCCCTTGAGCTCGGTGAAGGTGCTCGATGTTCCCCGTGTCCCCATGCCTCATCGTCGGGCACTCTCGAGGGCGAGGGCAAGGGCACGGGAAGAAGTAGGCCGCTTCGCGGCAACTCCGTGGCCCTACTTCGTGCCGAAGAGGCGGTCGCCGGCGTCGCCCAGGCCCGGGAGGATGTAGCCCTTCTCGTTGAGCTTCTCGTCGACCGAGGCCGTGTAGATGGGCACGTTCGGGTGGGCGTCGTGGAACTCGGCGATGCCCTCCGGCGCCGCGAGGAGGCAGAGGAACTTGAGCGACTTCGGCTTCAGCTCCGCGATGCGCTCGACGGCGGCGATCGCGGAGTTGCCGGTGGCGAGCATCGGATCGACCACGATCACGTCGCGGTCTTCGATCTCCTCCGGGATCTTGAAGTAGTACTCGACCGCGACCAGCGTCTTGGGGTCCCGGTAGAGGCCGATGTGGCCGACGCGCGCGGAGGGCAAGAGCTTGAGGCAGCCGCTGAGGATGCCGTCGCCCGCGCGGAGGATGGACACGAGGACGACCTTCTTGCCGGCGAGCACCGGCGCGTCCATCTCGGTCAGCGGGGTCTCGATGCGCTCCTTCGAGAGCGGCAGGTCGCGGGTGACCTCGTAGCCCATGAGCATGCTGATCTCTTCGAGCAGCTGCCGGAAGACGTTGGTGGGTGTCTCCTTGCGGCGCATGAGGGTGAGCTTGTGCTGGACCAGCGGGTGGTCGATGACGGTGACGTCAGCCATCCGCCGTCCCTATCACCGGCTCCCGAAAAAGTCGACGGCTCGTCGGCGGGGGAGGGCGGCCGCGATGGCGCTGGCCAGCGGCTCGACGAAGGGCGTCGCTTCGGGCCGATGGGCCAGCCGCCAGGAGCGGAGGAGCGGACCCTTCGGAAGGCGCCGAGTCACGAGGCCCGTGCCCGGACCCAGGTACGCCTCCGTGACCCATTCGCTCAACACCCCGATTCCGAGGCCGGCGCGCGCGAACTCCACGATGGCCTCGGTGACCGCGAAACGTTGGACTCGGAGTCGCGGGACCTTGGAACCGAAGATCGTTCGGACGAACCAGTGGTCGCCGTTGCGCGCGGTGCTGCACAGGATCGGGTGCGAGCGCAGCGCGGCTTTGGTGAGCCCTTCGGCGGCGGGGTGGTCCGCCGCCATGAGGAACACGAGCTCGTCTTCGAAGAGCGCGCGCGAGCGGGTGCCCTTCGGCGCGCGGCCCATGAGCATCGCCGCGTCCACGTCGCCCCGCTCGAGGGCGCCGCGGGTATCGTGGACGTGCTCGGCTGGGAGCCGTAGGTCCAAGTGCGGTGCCGAGCGCTTCAGCTCGACCACCACCTTCGTGAGCCACGGGTAACACATGTGGCACTCGGCGGCGAAGCGCACGACGCGTGGTTTCGGTGCAGGCTCTCGGAGCTGACGCTCCAGGCTCGAGATCGCGGCGAGCATGGAGGGCGCGCGGCTCGCGAGCATCTCGCCGGCGTCCGTCGGTACCAGCCCGTTCGGCGTCCGCGTGAAGAGCGCGACACCGGCGCGGTCCTCCGCGACGGCGAGCGCCCTGCTCACCGCCGACTGTGACAGGTGGAGGGCCTCGGCGGCCGATGCCGTGGTGCCCGCCTCGCGGAGCGCGAGCACCACGCGGAGGTCACGGACGTCGAGGTTCGGCGATGGAATGCGCATGACGCATCGATCATATGATCAAAATGCGTTGGACGCATACGGTGAATCGGGTGACTCCGTCGGGCAGGAGGAATCGTCCATGCAGCTCTACTTCGCCCCGCTCACCTGTTCGCTCGCCTGCCGCATCGCGCTCTACGAGGCCGGTGCCGACTTCGAGGCCATCGAGGTCGATCGGCTCACCAAGGAGATCGTCGGTGGCGGCGACTACCGCGAGATCCATCCCATCGGGACCGTTCCCGCGCTCCGCCGGGACGACGGGCGGGTTCTCACCGAGAACGCCGCGGTCCTGCTCCACATCGCCGATGCCTATCCGGACGCGGGCCTCGCCCCGCAGGGCGAGCGCGACGAAGTGCGCCAGTGGCTCAGCTTCGTCGGCAGCGAGATCCACAAGGGGGTCTTCTACCCGCACTTCGACCCCACCTCCGACGAGGTGGTGAAGGTCTACGCCCGGAGCCGGGCTCGCGCGCGCTTCCCGCACGTCGAGCGACGCCTCGCCGAACACGACTTCCTGCTGAGCGACTTCAGCGTCGCCGACTGCTACCTCTTCACCACCCTTCAGTGGACGGTGGCGACGCCGATCGAGCTCTCGGATTGGCCCCTGCTCGCCGCCTATCACGCCCGGCTCGCGAAGCGCCCGAGCGTCGCACGGGCGGTCGCCGACGAGCTCCCGCTCTACCGGGCGCAACAGGAGCGCCGCGAAGCCCTCGCGAGCTGAGCCGGGCGCACGGAAGCTTCCTGGCGTCCGTGGCGTACGCTGGGTGATGAGCTCGCGGATCGCCCTTCAGCTGAGCCGACTCGACGGAGGGTTGCCGCCCGAAGACCCGTCGGCGTGGGACGCCGCCGACGATGTGGCCTCGATGATCGAGGTCCTCCGCCACGCCGGGCGTCTCGGATTGATGACGCTCGATCCGATCGAGACCGAGGAGCGTGAGGGACGCGTGACGCGCTGGCGCTTTCGGGCGCGTCGGCACGACGGAGTCTGGGTACGCGTGGACGTGGGCCCGGACGAGCCGGCGCGCCTCCGAGAGGCCGTCCCCGAGCTCCCGAGCGCGGCGCAGTGGGAGGAAGCCATCGAGCGACACGTCGACGCCCTCGACCCCTTGGCGCGCTTGCTCTTCGAGGTCCGTCGCGATGGGGCTCCGTCGCCCGCTTGGGAAGAACGATGGGGACCGGCGCGCCAGGGGCTCGAGGCCGCTTGGGCCGCCAGCGAGGACCCGATGGCGATGCGAGCCATGCTGAGCGCGATGGGGGTCGGAGCGCTCGACCTGGAACGACCCCGTCCGACGGGTGGACTGCTGGCGTCCTCCTCGCGCACCGAGCTCGCGGATGCGATTCGGCGAGCGATGCCCACCTTGCCGAATGGCGGTCCGATGGTGGCGCTTCCGCCGGCCGAGCAGGAGTTGCTGGGAACGATTCTCGATGAGCTGCTCCCGCACCGTTTCGGGGATGGGCTGGTGGACAGGGGGAGCGGTGCCTTCACCGGCGGCTGGCTTGGCGGCGTCCACATCGAGCTGGTGTTCGCGTTCGTCGACCCGGTGACCGAGCTACCGCTCTCGGTCGTGGCGGAGACCTGCTGGGTGACACGCCGGAGGGAGCCGAAGACTCGGGCCTTCCTCGAGGGCTGGCGGGACAGCCTCGCACACCAGGCGTCCATGCGCGGCTGGTTCGCCGGCACGGCGCCCTCCAGCGCGCTCGCCCCGCGCATGGGGCTGCTCGGCCGGCCGGAGCTGAAGAGCGCCGCCGACTTCGCCGCGGCGCTCTGCTCCTGGGAGTCGTAGCTAGAAGACCGTTCCGTCGGACTCGATGCGGATGGGGGGCGTCCCGTCCGCGCGCAGCTCGCGCGCGATCTCGCGGCCGGCGTGCCACGTGCCGCCCTCGAGGACCTTCGCGAGGGGGAAGAGCGCCGCGTCGAGGCCGATCTGCGCACGGACGTCGACGGCGAGTCGGTCGAGCAGGGCGATCGTCAGCGCGCGCCACTCCACGACGATCTCGGAGCTCGGTGCGTGCGCCTCGGCGATGACCGACTCGTGTTTCGGCACCAGCACGCCACCGTCCACGAAGAGCCCGCCGTTGCGGTACTCGGCGAGGCCGGTGAGCTGGTCCAGGTCGGTCACGGTCACGCCCGCCGCCTCGAGCGGCTCGAGGAGCGAGTAGGTCAACCACTGGCTGAGCTTGTGGAAGGGCACCAGCCCGCGCGTGTCCTCGTTCTCGTCTGCGGCGCCCGCGGCGGGGTGCGGCCAGGTGTCACCGAGCGAGAGTCCGTCGCGCTCGATGCGGCCGGGCCAGACGGAGCCCAGCCCCTCGAGGACGGCCGAGAGGATCGTCGGCGCGGCGATGCGCTCGCCCTCGACCTGACCCATGAGGTGGTCGAAGAGACCGCCGAGGCGACCCTCGTCGCCGAAGATGTCGGGGCGGGCCACGATGGCGGCGCCGAGCTGACGCATCAGCTCCGAGCGCCCTTCGAGACCGACGAGGGGGTTGTCGTCCCGGACCTGGAAGCCGGTGGCGATCTCCTCGTCCATGTCCACGAGCTCGTCGGCGTCGGCGCGCAGCGCGTCGGCCTTCATCGCCGAGAACGCGCCCTCCACGAACATGTGGTAGCTCGCGACCGCGAGCCCCTCCGAGCGCGCGTAGGTCGCGCGGCCTTCCCGGTAGCTCCAGTCGGGGCCGGCGCCGGCGTCGAGCAGCACGCTCGTGATCACCAGCGCGAAACGTTTGCGCCCCTTCTCGCGCTCGTCGAGGTGGCCGATGCGCTTCTCGAAGTCGGCGACGCGATCGATGCCGCCCACGCGAAAGTGGCCCCACCGACTGTGGTAGGGGATCGCGAGGTCCGGGTAGCGGCTCTTCGTGGTCTCGACCACCCGGGTGGCCACCGACGAGAGCGCGTCCAGGTCGACCGCGAAGTGCTCGAGCTGCCCGTCGAGACCGGCGGCGAGCACGTCGTTGCAGCGCTCTCGAATGGCGGCGGGCTCCAGCAGGAAACGCGCCGTGTGCGGGGTGCTCATACGTCCTCGAGCTTCCGGCCCTTGGTCTCCTTGAGCGCGTCGGCGTCGGCGACCGGGCCCACGGTGAAGTAGCCGGCGGCCATCTTGGCCTCGATCTCCACCTTGGCGTCCTCGGGGACGAGCTCGTCCGGGATCTCCACGCGCTCGCCGATCGCGATGCCGCCCGCGGTGACGTTGTCGTGCTTCATGTTGCTCATGGAGATGAAGCGGTCGATGCGCTTCACGCCCAGCCAGTGCAGGCAGTCGGGCATGAGCTCCTGGAAGCGCGCGTCCTGCACGCCGGCGACGCACTCGGTACGGAGGAAGTAGGCGTCGGCGCTGTCGCCGCCCTCTTGCCGCTTGCGGGCGTTGTAGACGAGGAACTTCGTGACCTCACCGAGGGCGCGGCCTTCCTTGCGGTTGTAGACGATGAGTCCCGAGCCGCCTTCCTGGACGCCCTTGATGCACTCCTCGATCCCGTGGATGAGGTAGGGCCGGCAGGTGCAGATGTCGGAGCCGAAGACGTCCGAGCCGTTGCACTCGTCGTGGACCCGACAGGTCAGGTTGAAGGCGGTGTCGCCGAGCCGCTCGGGCGGCCCGAAGATGTAGATCGTGTGGCCACCGATCGGCGGGAGGAAGACCTCGAGGTCGCCGCGGGTGACGAGCTCGGGGTACATCCCTCCGGTCTGCTCGAAGAGCGCGCGTCGCAGCTCCGCTTCGGTGACGCCGAAGCGCTTGGCGATGCCCGGCAGGTACCACACGGGCTCGACGGCCGCCTTGGTCACCAGCACGGTGCCGTTGTCCTTGAGGACCTTGCCGTCGGGCTTCACTCGGCCGTTCTCGACCGCGTGCATCAGCTCGGGGATGTGCAGGTGTGCCTGGGTGACGGCGATCGTCGGGCGGATGTCGATGCCCTCGCCCAGTTCCTTGGAGAAGACGTCGGCGACGTCGGCGCCCCAGGGATCGATCGACACGATCTTCTCCGGGTCCTTCCAGGAGTCGTGCGGCCCGATGCGATGGGTCGGCGCGGTGTTGGTCAGGTCCGCCTTGTGGTCCGGCGCGAGAGTCCCGGCGGCGACCGAGAGCGCGCGATAGACGCCGTAGGAGCCGGAGTGCGTGCCGATGACGTTCCGAGCGCTCGGGTTCGAGGTGGTCCCGATGACCGGACCGCGCTCCGCCGGATCCGCCGCGCCCCAGTGGATCTTCCGCGGCCTGGGCGACGCACCCGGATGGGTGGTCAGCCGGATGTGCTTCAGGCGCTTCTTCTTGGGCTTGGCGGCGGTGGTGTCGCTCATCGGGTCGCTGTCCTCGTGTCTCGGTCGGGGAGGCATCGAAGGCGCCACCCCGCACCATCGCCCCGGCGGCGTGCGCCGGGGGAAGCGGTTTGCATCCCATTTACGCGCCGTGTTTTCAAGCGAACTCCGGTGAGCAGTCGTGATCAGTTGTTGGTCGCCGCCGCCCGGGACCGCGCGTTGGTGCGCAGCAGCGGGGGGCGCATCGTGGGGAGAACGTGGGTGTTCGAGGGGGAGCTCCCGCTGGAACGTCGGTTGCAGATTCCGCAGCCATGCTTCCCCACGCGTCGAGAACCAAGGGCCCCTGGCTCGCGTTGCTCCTCCTGTCCGCCTGCGGCTCCACGGCGGGCGACGACCTGGCGCCCGACGCCTCGGCGGACGCTGCGGCCACATCCGACGCCGGCGAGGTGGCGCGAGATGCCTCCGCCCCGGACGACGGAGGGTGGGACGCCGGACCGCTGGTCCCGGAGGACGGCGGCGTCGACGCGCTCCCGACGATCCTCATGGACCGGCTCGTGGTGCAGTCGCAGGTGGAGCCCTTCCGGGGCGATCAGCCCTCGCTCCCGGGCGACGCCGCCGTCGAGCGGGTGCAGCAGGCCCTCGCCGACGAGGGCTTCGACGTGACCGTGGACGGCTGGTTCGGCAACGAGACCGCCGCCGCCTATTCCGGTTGGCAGGAGCGCCTCGGCTACTCGGGACTCGACGCCAACGGCATCCCCGGTCCGACGTCGCTCCGAGCGCTGGGCGAGGGACGATTCATCGTCGAGCGCCCCGTGATGGTCGGGGGTCGCACGACGCACTCGGGGAGCACGGTCAACCAGCGGACGCGGGACATGCTCGACGAGGCCCGGTCGATGCTCGACCACGACATCCGGGTCACCCAGGGCTCGTACAATGCCGGTGGCGTGGCGGCGTCCGCAGGCACCCACGATGGTGGCGGCTCGGTCGACGTGAGCGTGCGCGACCTGTCGACGACCCAACGGTGGGAGACCGTGCGGGCGATGCGGAGGGTGGGCTTCGCCGCTTGGCTCCGCACGGCCAGTCAGGGCCCATGGCCCGATCACATCCACGCGATCGCGGTGGGAGATACGGATCTCTCGAGCGGAGCCCGCAACCAGGTCGCCGACTACTACGTCGGACGGAACGGGCTCGCCTCGCACGCCGGAGACAACACCCCGGCCGCGTACCAGGTTCCGTTCACCTGGTGGGAGAAGTACCTGCGCGAGTGAGCGCCGCCGGCTCGGGCGACCGATGGCGTTGGGTTGGAATATTCCGTCACGGTTCTCGATCGATGCTCAGAATGGTCTCTGGCGTCCACTGGTCGGTCGAGTGGACGGCGTTCGGCGCGATCCGCAAGGTGAAGAACCCAGACGGCGTGGAGGCGCAGTACCACTACGACGCGCTGGGCAACCGTCGGCTCGAGGTCACGCCCGAGGGCCACACCTACCGCTTCGACGACTACGAGATGACGAAGGACTTGGACGAGTCGATCGTCATTCGTGCGGGCGGCAGAGTCATCGCGACCGGCGCACGCAAGTCCGGCGAGCCCGAGATGACACTGGTCTACAACCACACCGACGACATCGGCTCGGCGCGTGTGATGACGAACGAGTCCGGAGACGTCATCGAAGAGCGGGTCCGCGCGCCCTACGGCGACGACTATGGGGTCTCCTGGTCCACGCCCATCACAGACTCGACCGTGCCCGGTGAGCGAGGGCTGACTGGCCACCGCGAGACGGGCAAGTTGGGCATCGTCGAGATGGGTGGCCGCGATTACGCGGTCGGGACCAAGCACATGCTTAGCCCCGATCCGATCATCGCTCGGCCGCTGGGCATCCAGGGCCGGCACCCGTACTCGTACGTGTGGAACCAGCCGCGGAACTTCGTGGACCCGCTCGGGCTGACGCCACAAGGACCAACTGGGGTTGTCGAATCTGGCGAGGGGCTGGACTCCCCTTTCGACGTCGAGAGCGGCGAGAATCTCGACCCACCTCCGTCTCCTGCGCCGGGTCGAGGCCCGCGGGTGGGAGCAGATGCGGGGGGGGGCGACCCGAACCCAGCAACCGAGTCTGGACCTGCCCGTCCCGAGGGGGACGGGGGTGAGCGCACGGCTGACACAACGAGTCCCGACATTGAGAGGATTACGCTGATCTTGGTCACCACCGGCGAGGACATCCCCGCGAGCGACCGAAGGATGCACAGGAGGCGAGCTCGGCGGGTACTCATGCGCGTTACAGGCCAGCCGAATGAAGCGGGAGCGTGGGGCCCGCATGCTCGCGAGGTGGCACGAGGCTATTCCAACTCTCGGGTCCGCGGTGGAATGTTCTCAACATCTTGGGCGACGGCGACGATCCGGGCTCTGGGCGACAATGTCGAGATTCAGAACCTGATCATCCTCGGGCACGGCGACGCGGCTGATGGGTCCGGGACAGTGACGTGGTCAAGCTCGAGTTCTCTCCGACCCCCAGACCAAACGACCGACCCGATGTCGGCGATGTTCTGGGATGCGGTTCGTGAGCACGCAACGACCGACGGCCCAATGAGAGTAATGCTGCTCACCTGCTACACTGGTCAGGACCAGAGCTTCCTGAACTCCGTCGATGCTTTCCTCACCATCGAAGGTCGCGAGGTGTCGGTAACCGCATATCGGGGGTACTATGGAGTCGGGTTCAACGGGGCGAGCGTTTCCGATGGAACCTACGCGAGGGAGGTATACGCGGCCCCAGCAGAGGGAGGTAGGCGTCGCGGCCCGAGCCAGAGCAGACGGTACATGCCTCCGTCGACGCCGCCACCCTCGGCTCGGAGTCAGTAGCGTGTTGGGCCGAGTCATGCACAGACTGCTCTGGATCCTCGTGGCAGGGGCTGTCCATGGCTGTGCTGGAGAGTCAGGATCCGACAATGTCGAAGCTCCGTACACAGCCACCACTGGTCGCGAGCAGCTTGGCCCACGGAGATTCCTCGAGTTCACAAGTGAAGACCAGCTTCGACACATGGCGACGGCTGAGTTTGGGCCTTCGATGTGCGTTGCATCTGGCCCGACCGTCCGCTGCGCCTCGGTGTCTGCGCAGCAGGGGGCGTCTGTCTCCGAATTCGTTCTGCCGGAGGCTGTCGTCGCGGTCGAGACTGTTGGCAGAGGCGTCTGTGCAGCCACGGAAGCCGGCGGCTACTGCTGGGGATGCTATCGGTGCAGAACGTCCCGTGGTTGCACCGAGTCCTGCCCCGACTCTCCCGAGAAGGTGTGGGATCGTCCGGTACGGAGGCTGACGCATCGAACGATGGTGTCCGAGTTCGGCGAGTTGCTGACATGGCATCCGGGGTCGGGATGGGAAGCGGACTCGATGGCGGACGTGATGGATGTGGTGGAAGTCTCTCCGTCCGGTCTGGTGTTCCTCACGGGGAATCGTGACTTGCTGCTGGTGGACTCGTCCTCGGGAGCGGAAGTGCGCTGGGAGGGGCCGTTCGTCTACGAGGAGCTCGTGCCTTCGAGCAGTGGAGGGTTCTGCGGGCGAACGGTCGATGGACGCGTTGAGTGCTCCAGCGGTGGGGTGGCGGGGCGTGCCGCGACACCGCCCGAGGACGTTGGGCTCAGCGGCGTGAAGGCGTTGCTTCCCGGTGTATGCGCTCTGACGGGGGCCGACGGACGCGTGGTTTGCTGGGACCGGGTAGGTGCCGAGGTGGGGCGCGACGGTCATCGCTCGGGGCCGCCAAAGGAGGTCTTCGCAACCGGTGCATCCGGGTTCTTCCAGATTGCGCGCTCCGGGTTCTGCATCTCCAACGACGCTGGCGAGTTGTCCTGCACCGAGAGCTTGCGCTGCACCTCCATCCAGGCGCTCGTTGGCCCGGTGGAGTGGATCCCGATGGCCGCGGACCCCTGCCTCTGATCCAGCTCCCCGCGGTCTGTCGAGCGTGGACTCACGGGTGGTAGGCTCCGCCTCTCGAAGGGGGCGACATGAAGATCGACTGGACGCGCGTCGGGCCGGAGCGGCCGGAGCGCATCGAGCTGCCGCCGGTGCCGATGCGGCTCAACGGCTACGTGATGGACTTCGACGCGACGGTCGGGGAGGTCGTGTTCCTCACTGGGGCCGGCTACGACGGCTTCGGCGAGGCGTGGAGCTGGAACGGCGAGCGCTGGAAGCAGCTGCACGAGTCGAAGCTCAACCTCGACGGCGAGGGGTTCTATCAGGGCTACTACGACCCGGTCCGGAAGGGGATGGTCGCCTTCCGATTCGGCTACGACGACGAGCAGTACGTGCCCAACGGGATGCGGGTCACCGCCAAGGGGGCCGAGCCGCTCGTGGTCAGCGGCGAGCTGCCGGTCGGCATCGATGGCTTCGGAGACGTGCGGGGCGCGATCGGCTACGACCGGAAACGAGAGGTCGGCGTTTGCCTCACGCCGACCGGCGTGTGGGAGCTCGATTCGAAGGGGGCGTGGTCGAAGGCCACGGCGCTCGAGCCAGGCGACGTGCCCGCGGAGTGGAAGGACGCCTGCGGGGCGGTCTGGGATCCGGTCCGCGAGGTGGTCGTGTTCTGGATCTACGAAGGGGACGAGTACACGCACGTCTTCTTCGACTGGGATGGGAAGGCGCTGACGCCGGCGCCGACGACCGGGCTGCCGACCGAGGAAGAGGGCGTCCGCGCGTTCCACATCGGGCTCTTCGATCCCTCCGCGTGCTTCTGCGGCCACCCGGAGCACGGCGTGGTGCTCGTGGACGGAGCGCAGCTCTGGCGCTTCGACGGGAAGGCGTGGTCCACGCTGCCGGCGGCCGAGAGCCCGCCGCCGCGCATGCAGTCCGGGCACGTGGCGTACGACCCGACGCGCGACGCGTTGGTGCTCGGGCCCGGGTACCACGAGGGCGACGGCGGCGGGCGCGAGCTGCAGCAGGTGTTCTTCGAGCACCGGAACGGGGCCTGGAAGACGCTCGGCGTGAAGATGGAGGACAGCCCCGTGGAGGACCTCTACGGGAAGCACCTCTATTTCGTCTGCGAAGGCACGCCCTACGTCGTGACCCTGCGCGGGCTGCAGACCTATGGCTGGAAGGGCGACGCCTGGGTGGAGGTCGTCGACGAGAAGACCGGCAACTCGGTGGTCGGACAGCAGCACGTGGGGGCCGTCGTCGGGATGGGCGACCATGCGCTCGCGGTGCTGACCGACGGAAGCGTCTGTCGCTTCGACGGTTCCAGCTGGACGCGGACGAAGGAGGCGATCCCCGACTTCAAGGAGCGCCGGTTCTTCACGCTGACGCGCGTGGGCGAGACCGAACGGCTGGTCCTCTGGGGTGGCGACGTGAAGAATCGGAAGTCCAACGACTCCTTCTTCCGTGACGACGATGGGAGCTGGCGGAAGCACAAGAAGGCGTCACCGCGACCGAAGGACTTCGGGCACGAGCACGGGCCCTACGTGGACTTCGACACGTTGTGGGACTCGGCGCTGCAGCGGGTGCTGCGCATCGGCTGGGACGAGTGCTTCACGCTCGAGGGCGAGGTGTGGAAGGCCTGGGAGCCGAAGGACTTCAAGGAGCACGCGGGCGCGCGGCGCTCGGCGCACTTGCCAGTGCACGACCCGGTCACGGGCGAGACCCTGCTCGTGAACCTGCACGCCGAGACGGTGGCGCGCTTCGATCTCGATCGCTGTGTCGGCGTCGGGACCTTGTCCCTGCCCCACGACGAGATCGGACCGGAGCGCCAGCACGACACCCAGACCTGGTCGAAGCTCGAAGACGACCTCTGGTACGAGCCGGCGACCCGCACCCTCCGCGCGCAGTTCAAGGAGGACAAGTGGGCGCAGTACGCTTGGGACCTCGGTCCGGCGTTCGAGGCGGCGGCGAAGCTCGGCCCGCGCACGCTGCTCGAGTCGGCGCCAGAGCCGACGCCAGCCCCGGCGAAGAAGGCCAGCGGCAAGAAGTCGAAGAAGAAGGACGCCGCATCGGCGGCGGACGCGGGGGAGACGAGCGCGCGGCTCTACGTGATCGACGAGAGCTCACGGAAACTCTGGTACTGCGACGTCGAGGGCTCGCACGTGCTCCGGCGGTGGGGCCGCATCGACGGCAAGCAGAGTACGAAGAAGGAGAAGAAGAAGAGTCCGGCCCAGGCGCAGGAAGCGGCCGCCAAGCTCATCGCGAAGAAGCGCGCCGACGGGTACGTCGACGCGAGCGCTCTCTCGCTCGACGCCATCGCGAGCCTCGGCGCCGTAGCGAGCCGTGGCATCACGGTGGGCAGGGCGAAGAAGAAGGTGCCGGCCGACCTCAGCATCGATCGCATCGGTGGTCTGCCCTCCGGCGTGTCGAAGAAGAAGTGGCCGAAGGCCGACGACGGAACGCCGATGGGCTTCCTCTTCCAGATCGGCACCGATGGCATCCTCACGAAGCACGCAGGCGTCGCGGTCTTCTGCGTGACCGACGGAACGGCGACCGAGGACGAGGACCTCAACGCCGTGGTGCTGCTGACGCCGTCGCAATGGACGAAGGCGCCCGGAGCCGCGCCGGACGTGCCGGTGCTGAAGGTGCGCCCCTTGAAGCTCGGGAAGCCGAAGCTCGAGGTGCTCGAGGAGCGCGTGCAGGAGCTGGCCGCGGACGACCCGGAGCTCGGTGCGCGCTTCGACGAGCTGCAGTCGAGCTCGCGGGTTCACGACGAGACGCCATGGAGCAAGGTCGGCGGCGCGCCCGCCTGGGTCCAGGACGGGGAGCTCGGCGACGACTGGGTGCTCGTGGCGCAGCTCGACTTCGATGGTCTTTCCCTCGAGGGCGCGTGGGCAGACGCCGGGCTCTTCGGCTGCGTCTACGTAGTCGTCCGAAAGGACGAGAAGGCCGCCGCGGTGTTCTGGCAGTACACCTAGATCGGGCGCTCGCGGTGCTTCTCGCGGGTGCCCGCGAACGAAGCGAAGAGCGCCCGGTGGGCCGCCAGCCCCGTGGGGTCCGTTCGGTCTTCGTAGGTCGCGATGAAATCGAGGAGCATCGGCAGCGCGTCGTGCTGCTGCTTCGCGGACGGCCACTTGTGAGGCTCCCATGGCCGTTGCTGGGCATTGGCGACGCACGCGCCGACATCGAGGGCGAGCCAGACGAGGTGGTCGTCCTCGGTCGCCAGCGCCCCGATGAGGTCGGCGTAGCACCCATCGACGACCGCACCTTGCAGACCGTCGCGTCCGGCGAGCATGGCCATCGATTCCGCGATCGGCCGGCGATGGCCCGCCTGATCGGCGAACGCGACCTCGTCCAGATCGACGTGGGCCCGATCGAGCCGTGCCGCGAGCCTCCGCGCGAAGGTGGTCTTGCCCGAGCCAGAGTTCCCGATGACGAAGATCCGGGCTCGCTCGTTCAGTGCGATCAGGCGCTTGTCCATCGTCCAGTTGCCAAGGACCTCGCCATTGCGCTCCACCTGGTTGCCGCGGATGACCCGGTAGCCGTGGCGCTCGAAGAAGGACCGCGCCGCGTTGGAGGCGAAGGTGGTGAGACGCCCGAGCCGCTCGGCGCGGGCGATGGCCTCGAGGTGCGCGTGGAGCGCGCTGGCGATTCCGTGGCCCTGGTGGTCCGGGTGCACGTAGGCCATGTCGATGTGGCCGGTGTTCGTCATCGACATCATCCCAGCGATGTCCCCGCCGATGACCGCGAGCGCGGGTGGGATAGCCTCGAAGCGCTCCGCCCATACGCGCGGGTCGGGCGGGGAGGGCGCCCACGCTTCGCGCTGCGCGGCGGAGTAGACCTGGTCACCGAGGCCGTGGACCGCCGCGTACACGAGCTCGGTCACCTCGATGAGATCCGAGGCCTGGAAGGGGCGAATCGTCGGCGGCATCCCACCGACGTTCTAGCACTCGACGCGACCCCGGCTCAGGGGCAGGGGGCGAACTCGCAGCTCGGGCCCGTGCGCGACACGAAGCTGCCGTCCGGACACTCTTTTGCGTCCTGCGGGCAGACCACGGCGCCTGGCGCCGCCTCGCCTTCGCTTCCCTCGCCGGGGCAGGGGGCGAACTCGCAGTTCGGCCCGGTGCGGGACACGAAGCTGCCGTCGGCGCACTCACGGGCTTCTTCGGTGCAGGCCACCGGGCCCGGTGCGGCGCCGTCGGAGCCACTCGCGTCCTCACCGGGGCAGGCGGCGAACTCACAGTTGGGACCGGCGCGGGACACGAAGCTGCCGTCGGGGCATTCCATGGCTTCGTCCGTACAGGCGGGGGCATCCGGCTGACCGGTCGTGCTGCGAGGAGTGTTGCCGGCGCAGGCCGAGAGCGAGAGGAGGAGGAAGAAGGAGAGTCGGAAGTTGGTCTTCATGGGCGGTGAACGTCCTCAGGCGGGACGACTTACACTACTTCCAGCTTCTTTTTCGAGGAACGTTGTTCCGGCGGTCTCGGACGGTGTCAGAGTCGACCCTCGATGCCGAACGCGAAGGAAGGCGTTCGCGCGTTGCTCTGCGCGTAGAAGACTCCGTCGGCGTCGAGCGTCAGGCCGACGTTGTCGGAGAGGGCGAACGCGATGCCGAACCCGGCGCCGAGGTATCGGGTGTTGCCGACGCCGGAGACGTTGGTGAGCTCGACGGTCTGGAAGAAGGGCTCGTAGAGCGACACGTGAAAGTCGAAGCGGAAGCGCCAGGGCTGAACGCCGACCTGGCCGTAGCCGGTGAGCGCGTGTTCGAACCCGGTGTTGAGGCGGACCCCCAGCATGCCGGTGACCCAGGCGGGGGTGTCGCGGATGGCGAAGCCACGGCCGACCTGACCCTGGAGCTCCACGCGGTGGGTCTCCACGGCGGGTCGGTAGACCACCTGCAGATCGGTGCCGTCGTCGGCGGTGAAGTCTGCGTCGAGGAGGCGGTCGGTTCCGATCGCCGATGGCGCATAGCCGTAGTGGGCCTCGACCGCGACGCGCGTCGGTCCCTCGGTGAGCAGGCCGACGCGGGCGCCCGCGACGAAGGGCCCGAGGTAGTGCGCGGAGTCTTCGCCGTCGACGCGCGCTCGGCCGTAGGGGGTGAGCAGACCGACCACCGTGACCCGCTCGTGGACGCCCACCTCGAGGTAGAGGTTCAGCTGCGAATCGAGGTAGCTCGGTACGGACACGCTCTCGCCGCCCGCGCCGTATGCGGCGCTCCCGATCAGGAGGCGGCTGGTGAGCTTCCCGTAGAAGCCCCCCTCCTTCTGCACCCAGCCACCGGCGGCGGCGGGGGCGGGCAGCGACGCCAGCCCGACGAGGACGGCGAGTGCCGACAGCGCGCGTCTCATCCTTGCCTCTGCATCCAGCCGAGCAGCTGGGACGAGACGTTGGTGCCGCCACGCGCGGGTCGAAGGCCGAGATCGGTGTCGGGCGGGAACCCCACGTGGCCACCGCGTTCCAGCACGATGCGCTCAACGTGGGGGTTCGCGTCGAGGAAGGGTTCGAGGGTGTGGAAGACGACCATGGGATCGTGGCGGGTCACCAGCGAGAGCGTGGGGACCTTCAGCTCACCGAGCCTCGGCCCCGCGCTCTGCGTGCGCCAGTAGTCCCGAGCATCCGCGAAACCGAAGCGTTTGGCCACGACCACCTCGTCCCAGTCCTCGATCTTCACCAGCGCTTTCACCTGCGAGAGCGGTGCTGGCTGCGGGCCGCCTTGCTCGACGACGGCCGCGTAGATCTCCTTCAAGCCGCGGAGCACGTTCCGCCGGTAGAGCGCGCGCCGCGGGCGGTCGATCTCCTGAATGCCCGCCTCCAGGTCCAGCGGGGCGCAGACCGTGGCCACGCAGGCAAGCCGCGGGTCGGGGTCGCTCGAGGCGTAGCGGAGCGAGACGTGGCCGCCCATCGAATAGCCAATGAGCCGAACGGACTCGTAGCGATCCAGGTCCGGGGCCGCGAAGACGGCCTCGAGGTCGGTGATCAGCCCTGCGTGGTAGACGTCGGCTCCCCGCCGATCCGCACCCCGGAGGCAGATGCGGAGGCAGTCGACACCGGCCGCCGCGCAGGCTTCCGCCATCGCGATGGCGTAGTTGGACGAGAAGCTCCCTCCCAGGCCATGGACGACCAGCACGAGGTCCTTGGAGCCATGTTCATGGAGTCTCCCGGTCAGCTCGATGTCGCCAGCGACCGGATCGTGGAGCGGCGCCCGGAAGTGGCGAGAGGGGGGCGGCGTGTCGGGCTGACATAGATGCCGGACGAAGGGCCGTAGGGTCCAGTAGTGGCCTTGCACTCGCCGGCACTAGCACGTGGGGCGAATCGACTCCATGGTCCCGCCCGAGCCGATCGGATTCGCCTTCCCTCAACGGGAATTGCAGACCTTTTCAGTCGTGCTATTTACCGTGCGGTAAGTCGCCCCTACCGGCCGGTAGGTCCCTCGATGTCCTCCCTCGCTCCCATCGACTCCGACGCCAGCCTGGCGGACCGGATCCTGCGCCACGCGTCACGGCTCTTCGCCGAGCGCGGCTGGGCCGCGACGTCGTTGCGGGAGATCGCCGAGGCGGCCGGCTGCACCAAGCCGGCGCTCTACTACCACTGGGGGAACAAGGAAGCGCTCTTCACGGCGTGTATCCGTTCGGAGACGGATGCGCTGACGGCTTTGATCGCCGACCACGTCGAAGACGAGGTCGGTGACGTCTCGGTGGCCACGCGCCTCGTCGGCGGCCTGCGGGACTTCTTCGCGCACCTCGAGCGCTCCCCCACGGGGATGCGCCTGGTGACCCGGGCCGAGCTCCGGCCGGAGCCGAATCAGCCGGTCTTCGACTTCGCCTCCTTGCGCGACAAGCACCACGAATACATCCGTACGCTCCTCGCCCGCGGTGTGCGCCGCGGCGAGTTACGTGGCGACGTCGACCTCGACGACATGGCGCATGCCCTGAGCGGCATGATCGACCAGCGCCTTCAGCTCTGGCTCCACGGCGAGCCCCTCGACCACGACCTCCCCGAACGAATCGTTCACCTCTTCCTTCACGGAGTCGGTACCCCATGATCCGCCGCGTTCCCTTGCTCATCCTGCTCGTCGCCTGCGGCTCGGCCAGCGGCCAGGAGGAGACCTCCTCGGCGCCCACCGAGCGTGCCCCCGCCGATCCGCCCTCGGCCACGGCGACCCGCGTCGAGGTCGCCACGACCAGCACCACCCGTGCGTCGGTGTCGTTCCAGCTCCCCGGTGAGATCGAGGGCAGCCGCGACGCACTCCTGGCCGCCGCGCTCGGCGGCTACATCGAGCGCGTGATGGTCGACGAGGGCGAGACCGTCACCCGCAACCAGGTCCTGGCTCGGGTCGACACGGCGAGCCACGGCGCTCGGGCCGCGCAGGCCCGGGTCGAGCTCGAAGCCGCCGAGCGCGAGCTGGAGCGGGCCGAGCGGCTGACCGGCGCCATCAGCCAGCAGCAGCTCCACGCCGCCGAGAACCGCGTGGCCGCCGCCCGCGCCGCCCTCCAGGCCGCGCGCGTGACCGCGTCACGCGGCACCATTCGGGCGCCCTTCGCGGGCACCATCGCGCAGGTCGGAGTCGAGCAGGGCGAAGTCGCTGCGCCGGGTGCGCCCATGGTTCGCCTGGTGCAGCTCGACCCGGTCCACGTCTCGCTGGCGGTTCCCGACCGCGACGTCGTCGCGCTTCGCCGCGGTATGACCGTGTCGGTCACGACCGGCGCGACGCCGACGCCCGTGGAGGGCGTCATCACGCACGTGAGCCCGGCGGCGGATCTGCAGACCCGCGCGTTCGAGGTCACCGTCGAGGTGCCGAACGAGAACGGTCGCCTCCTTCCCGGCATGATCGCCCAGGTCCAGATCGTCGGTGGCGAGGACACGGCGCCCGAGCGTGTGGTGCTTCCGCAGTACGTTCTGGTCACGCGCCTCGACGGCAACGGCGTCTTCGTGGAAGAGGACGGCGTGGCGCGTTGGCGCTCCATCGAGGTCGGCTCGGTCATGCGTGACCAGGTCGTGGTGCTGGGCGGGCTCGAAGCCGGCGAGCGGGTCATCGTCACGGGTCACCGCGAGCTCGCGGACGGCGATGAGGTCATGGTCACCCGCGAAGGCGAGTGCTGCACCGGCGGCCGGGTCACCTTCGGTGGGACCGGTCCCGCGGTCACCGAGACCCAGGCGGCGGACACCGACGGCGCGAGCGAGGAAGAGGGATGATCGAGGCGATCGTTCGTCGCCGGGCCATCGTCTACCTCGCGACGTTCTTCCTCATCGTGGGTGGGGCGATCACCTACGCGTTCCTGCTGCCGCGGGAAGCGAACCCGGACGTGACCATCCCGGTCATCACGGTGACGACGCCGTACATCGGCGTCTCTCCGGAGGACATCGAGTCCTTGGTGACGAACCCGATCGAGAACGAGCTCGCGGGCATCAAGGACCTCAAGAAGATGACGAGCACCTCGTACGAGGGGATGAGCGCCATCGTCCTCGAGTTCGAGCCGGAGGTGGTCGTCAGCGACGCGCTCCAGCGTGTGCGGGACCGAGTCTCCCGAGCCACCCCCAAGCTGCCGGAAGACGCGGAGGACACCGAGGTCCAGGAGATCTCCTTCTCCGACCTGCCGGTCATGATCGTCACGATCGCCGGCAACGTGTCGGAGATCGAGCTCAAGGCGCTCGGGGAGCGCTTCGAGGAAGACGTGCGCCGCATCGATGGCGTGCTCGACGCGAACCTGAGCGGCGGCCGCGAGCGCGAGATCCGCGTTCAGATCGATCCCCAAAGGCTCTCCCACTACGGCCTCTCGATGAACGACGTCATCGGCGCCATCGCCGATGAGAACGTCAACGTGCCGGGCGGAGACGTCCGCGCCGGCGAGGCCAGCTACCTGCTTCGCGTTCCGGGCGAGATCGAGGACCCCGCGGAGATCGAGGGCATCGCGATCAAGCGCGTGGGCGACCGGCCGGTCTTCGTCCGCGACGTCGCGCGCGTGGTCGACGGGTTCGCGGACCGAACGACCTACGCTCGGATGAACGGACGCACCGCGGTGTCGGTCGCGGTGTCGAAGCGCTCCGGCGCCAACATCCTCGAGGTCGCGACGGCCGTGAAGGCCCTCGCCGCCGAGCACATGGCGGAGTGGCCGGAGGGCGTGCGCTTCGAGGTGCTCGGTGACCAGTCGAAGTTCGTCAACGACATGGTCAGCGAGCTCGAGAACGGCATCATCACCGGCCTGCTCCTGGTCCTCGGCGTGCTGCTCTTCTTCATGGGCGTGCGCAACTCGTTCTTCGTGGCGGTCGCGATTCCGCTCTCGATGCTGATGGCGTTCCTCTTCATCGAGATGTTCGGGATGACCCTGAACATGATCGTGCTCTTCGCGCTGATCATGGCGCTGGGCATGCTCGTCGACAACGCCATCGTGATCGTCGAGAACGTCTTCCGTCACCTCGAAGAGGGGAAGGGGAAGATGGAGGCGGCCATCGTCGGTACGCAGGAGGTCGCCGGCGCCGTCGCCGCGTCGACCGCCACGACGGTCGCCGCTTTCGCGCCGCTGCTCTTCTGGACCGGCATCATCGGCCAGTTCATGGGCTACCTGCCCAAGACGATCGTCATCGTCCTGATCTGCTCGCTCGCGGTCGCCGTGGCCATCCTGCCGGTCTTCCTCGCCAAGCTCGCGCGAAAGGCCAAGACCGAGCGCGACGTGAGCGAGGCGGAAGAGCTGAACCCGCTGATGCGGACCTACAAGCGCTTCCTCGAGGGGACCATTCGCCGGAAGTGGCTCACGGTGGCCATGGGCTTCGTGGCGCTCTTCGCGACCTTCTTCCTCTACTGCGGGATGAACCACGGCGTGGAGTTCTTCCCGGAGACGGAGCCACAGCGAGGCACGATCACGGTCCGCGCGCCGATCGGGACCGAGCTGGAGACGACCGACCGCATCGTTCGGCAGATCGAGGCCATCCTGGCCGCGACCGAGAACGTCGACACCTTCGTCGCCGAGGTCGGTGTCGCCGGCGGCGGTCAGGACCCGATGGCGGCCAGCCAGGCGGCCGCCAACATGGCGCGCATCACGGTCGACTTCCTCCCGGACCGCAACACGGCCAAGGAAGGCGAAAAGGTACGGGTGGAGCCGACCACCGACACCATCGACGCTCTCCGCGCCGCTGTCGCCGCCATCCCGGGTGCCGAGATCCGCGTGGAGAAGGAGCTGATGGGCCCGCCCGTCGGCAAGCCGATCGACGTGAAGGTGACCGGCGACGACGTCCACCGGCTCGGCGAGATCGCCGCGCGTGTGCGGCGCGACTTCCGCGAGATCGAGGGCACTACGGGCCTCACCGACGACTACCGCGTGGGTCGCCCGGAGATGCGCCTGCGAATCAACCGCGGCGCCGCCAAGCGGGTCGGCGCGAGCACCCGCGCGGTCGCCGGCATCGTCCGCGCGGCCGTCGCGGGCCAGAAGGCCAGCGCGCTCCGTGATGGCGAGGACGAGTACGACATCGTCGTCGAGCTCGCCCCGGAGTTCCGTGAGGACCTCGAGCAGGTCCTCGCGCTCCGCATCGACGGTCGCGAGGACACCAGCCCCGACACCTTCCCGGTCCCGCTCTCGACCGTCGCTCGCTACGAGCTGGCGGGCGGCACGGGAGCCATCCACCACCTCGACCAGGATCGAGTCGTCAGCATCACGGGCGACGTTCAAGAGGGTGTGCAGCCCAACGTCGTCCAGCAGGCGGTGCTGAAGTACATCGCCGAAGCCGAGCTCCCCCCCGGCTACAACCTCGAGCTCGGGGGCAGCAACGACGAGCAGGAGGAGACCGGCATCTTCCTCGCGAAGGCGCTCGCCATCGGCGTCGTGCTCATCCTCGGCGTGCTGGTCTGGCAGTTCAACAGCCTCTCGACGCCCCTCATCATCGTCTTCTCGGTGGTGCTCTCGCTGATCGGCGTCCTCTGGGGACTCATCATCACCGGCACGCCCTTCGGCATCATGATGACCGGTCTAGGTGTCATATCGCTGGCAGGCATCGTCGTGAACAACGCGATCGTGCTCCTCGACTATGTGGAGCAGCTGATCGCCAAGGGCGTGCCGCGCGACGAGGCGCTGGTGCAGGCGGGCCTCACCCGTTTCCGCCCGGTCATGCTGACCGCCATCACGACCGTGCTCGGCCTCGTCCCGATGGCGGTCGGGGTCAGCATCGACTTCATCGAGCTCAAGCTCATCGTCGGCTCGGCCAACTCCGCGTTCTGGGGACCGATGGCCATCGCCATCATCTTCGGACTCTTCGTCGCGACCATCCTCACCCTGGTCGTGGTCCCGACCATGTACGCCGCGCTCTCCTCGATGCGCGAGCGCATCTTTGGTCGGCAAGAGCAGCCCCAGATCGCACCCGCGCCAGCGGAGTAACAGGGCCCAACTCGACGACACCCGATCCCGGGGCGATACTGATCGCCATGGGGGTGTCGACACCGAGGTCGACCCATCGGTCGACGACGCAAACGGTCCTGGTCACCGGGGCCAGCGTCGGGCTCGGCCTGGCCATCGCCCAGCGTCTCCTGGAGAAGACCGAGCACCGCCTGGTGCTGACGGCGCGCGAGAGCTCGCTCGGGCGCTTCGCCGAGGAGGGCATCACGGAGTCGGCGCGGGTGCTCATCCGGCCCCTCGACGTGGTCCGCGGCGACCAGCGCCGCGGTCTGGTCCGCGAGCTGGAGCAGCGCTTCGGCGGCGTCGACGTGCTCGTGAACAACGCCGGCATCAGCTACCGCTCGGTCCTCGAGCACGCCGAGGAGAGCGAGGTCCTGGACCAGATGGGGATCAACTTCCACGGCCCGATGGAGCTGATCCGGTTGGTCCTGCCTGCGATGCGGGAGAACGGCTACGGCCGGATCATCAACGTCTCGTCCGTGTCCGGCATGATGGCGATGCCGACGATGGGGCTCTACACCGCGTCGAAGTTCGCGCTCGAGGGAGCGAGCGAGTCGCTCTGGTACGAGGTGAAGCCCTTCGGCATCCGAGTGAGCCTGGTCCAGCCGGGCTTCATCCACTCGGATGGGTTCACCAAGGTGCGGATGACGCCCCTGAGCGAGCACGCGACGGAGGATCCCGACGACGCCTACCACCCGCACTACGGGTTCATGGCGCCCTTCATCCGGCGGCTGATGACGCGAACGCCGACCACGCCGGAGAAGGTGGCCAAGGTCGTCGTGCGGGTGATGCATCAGCGGCGGCCGAAGCTGCGCATCCCGGCGACCTGGGACGCGCGCTTCTTCTACTACCTCCGGCGCCTGCTCCCGCGCAGCGTCTACCACGGCCTGCTCTACCGGATGCTTCCCGGCGTGCGAACGTGGGGACGCCAGCCGCGGATCTCGGTGCTGCCCTCACTCAGCGAGTCCCCGCCCGTCGTTGCTCGGGAGCAGGAGCATGAGGTCGCCGAGCTCATGGGCCAGATACCCGCCCCAGAGCGCGGCCGCGTGGGCTCGCTCCAGGGTCTGCCGAGTCGCGAAGGCGCCGAGTAGCTCGAAGTGGCTCTCGCCGGGCGCGTGAATGCCCGTGAGGATTCCGTCGACCAGCCGTCGCTCGTGATGCGGGCCGATGCGAAGGGTCGCCGTGCCGGCGCCGGGACGGGAGCCTTCGAGCGCGGCGCTCTCGAGGGCTCGGGCGACCGTCGTTCCGACGGCGATGACGCGACCGCCGCGGGCGCGGGTCTCGAGCACCGTGGTCAGGGTGGCGGCCGGGATCTCGTAGCGCTCCGGGAGGGGCAGCGCGCGGTCGAGCGCCGGGTCTCCCGTCGCGGAGAGACCGGCGGCGTGGGTGAGGAATGCGTGGTCGATCCCGTGGTTGCGAAGCGCGTCGAGCAGGCGCCACGAGAGTGGCCTGCCGGTCGAGGGCATCTCGACTGCCCAGGGTCGGGCGGCGTAGGGCGTCTGCACGGCGGCGAGCGAGAGGGCGGAGTGCAGGTGCCGATACTGGACGACGGCCCCGAGCCGGTAGAGTGCCGACGCCAGCGCGTCGCCCTGACAGCTCCAGCGGACGCGCACGAGCCGCGGGGAGATCGACGAGCGCTCGGTGACCGTCGCCTCGAGGCCGTCGAAGCGCAGGCGTGCACCCTCCGGCGCGGGTGGCGGCGCCGGTCGAGCGTCGGTGTCCATGCGCCAGTCGCCGGCCCCGAAGAGGACGACCCACATGTCCAGCGGGAAGTCGTCGGGGCCGACGCCGGCGGCGATGCGAACCTCGATGGGCTCGCCTCGGAGCTCCCCGCGCAGACTCGCGGGCAGGGTGGCGGCGTCGTTCAACACGAGCAGGTCACCGGGCGTGAGCTCGGCAGGCAGGGCACCGATCCGGCGGTGGGCGATGGTGTCGCCACGGACCGAGAGGAGCCGGGTGGCGTCGAGCGGTCGCTCGGGGTCGGTGCCCGGTCGGAGCGCGGGAGGGTGGGCGATCGGCATCCCCATCACGCGGCCTCGATGACGGCTCGGGTCCCGCTGGTGGCGTCGAGGCGGGCGAGGATGGCGGCGGCCACCGTGCCGGGATCCGCGAGGGCGTCGCGGTCGGCGGTCGGCATGGCCGCGGCGTGCATGGCGGTGTCCATCTCGCCCGGGTCGAACGCGAGGAAGCGCAGCGCGGCGTCCTCGGCCGCCCAGACGCCGACGAGGTGGTCGAGGGCGGTCTTGGACGCACCGTAGGGGCCCCAGCCGGGGTAGCGCTCGATGGCCGCGTCGCTGCTGATGACCACGACGGTGCCGCCCTCCCGACGCATGGTGCGGTGGAGCGCCCGGACGAGCAGCGCTGGGCCGAGGGTGTTGACCGCGAAGGTGCGCTGCAGCGCATCCGCGCTCACGTCGGCCAGGCGGGGCATCGGGTCCTCGGAGTCGTCGCCGAGCGGACCGAGGGTGCTGGCGGCGTGGACGAAGAGGTCGAAGGGACCACCGGCCAGGCTGCTCGCGCGGGCGACGAGCGCGTCGGCGTCGGTGTCCCCGACGTCCGCAGCGAGCGGATGCGCGCCGATCGGCGCGAGCGCCGCGTGCAGTCGCCGTTCGTCGCGGGCGATGCCCACGACCTGGGCGCCACGCTCGCGCAGGATGGTGGCGAGCGCGAGGCCGAGGCCGCGGCTGGCGCCGGTGATGAGGGCTCGTTGGGGATTCGGTCGGGTCATGGTGTCCTCCTGTGACACCACGGTTGGCCGCAGGGGTTGCAGAAGCACCCGATCCGTTGCTTCATGAGCAGGTGGCTAGCAAACCATCCAAACGGTCGTCCGACGAGCTTCACGAGGCGGGGGCGAACCTCGCCGAGAACATCCGGCAGCTCCGTGAGGCGCGCGGCCTGAGCCAGGGGCAGATCGCGAAGCTCGCAGGCATCCCGCGGCCGACCTGGAGCACTCTCGAGCGTGGCGACGGGAACCCGACGCTCGCGGTGCTGCTCAAAGCGGCCACGGCACTGCAGGTGTCGATCGAGGAGCTCGTCGCGCCTCCTCGGGCGACGGCCCGGCACTTTCCGGCCGGCTCGCTCCGCTCGAAGCGCCGCGGTCAGGTCACCGTCGAGATCCTCCTGCCCGAGCCGGTGCCTGGCCTGCAGCTCGAGCGGATGACCTTTCCTCCCGGCGCGGGGATGACCGGCATCCCCCATACCCCCGGTACCCGCGAGTACCTCTGTTGCGAGCGCGGCGAGGTGCTCCTGACCGCGAGCGGTCAGAGCTGGACCCTGAAGGAAGGCGACGTGGTCGTCTTCCGTGGGGACCAGAAGCACAGCTACCGGAACCCCGGCCGCAAACGCGCAACGGCGTTCAGCGTGGTCGCGCTCGCCCCGGGCTAGCTTGAAGAAGGGGTAGGTCCACGGAACCATTCACCGTCCGATTCCACCGAGGGCGGGTCGAAGGCCCTGGGCCTAGAGTGCGCTGCATGATGTGGCGTCGGTTGGGGTGGGGTGCGATCGCGATGGTCCTCGGGTGCTCGGATCCGGCCGATCCCGAGTGTGTGGATGGCAACCTCGTCGCCTGTGACTGTCCGGGAGGAGGCCGCGGCGAGGCACTCTGTGTGGACGGCGAGCTCCAGGGATGCACTTGCGCCCCGGAGGACGACGCGGGTCCGCGCGACGCAGCGGTGCCTCCGGACGGCTTCGTGCCGAACGACGGTGGCGGTACGACCGCCGCCTGTCGCGACCTCGGCCCGGTTCGCGCCTTTCCCGGTGCGGTGGGCTATGGCGCCGGGACCGTCGGTGGGCGGGGCGGCGACATCCTCATCGTGGACAACCTCGACGACTCGGGCCCGGGCTCGCTCCGTGAAGCCATCGAGGCGAGCGGCCCGCGCACCGTCCTCTTCCGCGTGACCGGGACGATCACGCTCCTCGATTCGCTCCGCATCACCAACGGTGAGATCACCATCGCGGGCGAGAGCGCACCGGGCGGCGGTATCGCGCTCCGGACCGATCCGAGCGTGACCACGCCGACGATCCTCTCGAGCGCGAGCGACGTGGTCATCCGACACCTGCGGGTGCGGCCGGGCCCTTCGGACGAGCCGTCCAACTCGGTGGACGCGATCACGGTGACGGCCGGCGAACGAATCGTGCTGGCCAACAACAGCTTCAGCTGGTCGACCGACGAGAACGTGAACCTCTGGTACGACGCGTCGGACGTGACCGTGCAGGACAACATCATCTCGGAAGGGCTGATGAACTCCACGCACACCTACGGCACCGCGCACTCGAAGGGCTTCATCGCCGGCCCCGACAACGCGCGGATGACGATCGTCGGGAACCTCTTCGCCTTCAACGACGACCGGAACCCGCTGGTGGGCTCGGCGGCCCCCTACGAGATCGTCAACAACGTCGTCTACGATGGGTACCAGGTCGGGACGAGCCTCGGACTGCGAGACGGCGCGCAGGTGAACCTCATCGGCAACGTCTACCTGCCGGGCCCGGACTACCGACCCTCGCGTTACCAGATCATCGTGGCTGGCGCGGATGACATGCCGCTGCTGGACGGCGCGATCTTCGCGGCCGACAACCTGAGCCCTCGCACCGACCCCGAAGACGACTGGGCCGTCATGGGGTGGGGTGGGGTCCACGGTGGCGACTACAACGGCTCGCCCCTGCCGGAGAGCGTTCGCGCAGATACCGCGTTCCCCATGAGCGCGTACCCCGTCGAGCCGTCATCGAGCGAGGGGCTCGTCGACCGGATGCTCCCGGTCGTGGGCGCTTCGCGACCCGCGCGTGATGCCGTCGACGCCCGTATCGTCGAGGACGTCGTCGCTGGCACGGGCGGCCTCATCGACCATCCGGACGAGGTCGGTGGCTGGCCGGCGTTGGCGCCCGGCGAGGCGCCCGCCGATGCCGACCGTGACGGACTGCCCGACGCCTGGGAGGCCGAGCGGGGCCTCGACCCCGACGACGCGTCGGACGCCTGGGCCGATCGCGACGGCGACGGCTGGACGAACCTCGAGGAGTTCCTCGCCTGCTCCTGAGCCTCGGCGCTGATCTCGACTAATTTGTCCCTCGGTCCGCTCCGGGCTCGTGCGATCGCGGGCTACGCTCCGCCCATGACGAAGCCCCAGTGTTCCCTGCTCTGCCTCGCTCTTGCAGTGGCGTGCGGTTCCCCCTCGCAAGAGGAGGAGCTCGACGGAGGCACCGACGGGGGCTCACGGGTCGAGGATCTCTCCGTGGGCGCGGATGCCGGGGATGCGTTCGTCGCGCCGGACCTCGGTGCCGAGTGCGCGGCGCCCTTCCGTCCGATGCGCGCGTACGACTTCGGCGCCGCCTCCCTCGGAGAGGACTCGATCTTCGCGCGCTCGATCGTGGACGGAACCCACAGCGTCAGCCACGGCCAGGCCATCCACGTGCGGGTGAACCCGGGCGAGGAGCTTCTCCCCGCGTGCTCCGGCGGCCACTTCTTCGGGGGTCGGCGAGACCTGCCCGCGCCCGTTCCGCAGGGCCGGACCGTCTGGTTCCGCATGTACCACTACATCCCGAGCACGTTCAGCTTCGGCTACAAGTACGGAGGGTCGAGCGATCGGGACGAAGCCAGCGCCTGCGGCCGCTCGGCCGACGGAAACCTCTGGCTCAAGTGGCTCGTCTTCGCGCCAGACATCGGCACGGCTCGCGTCTACCTGATGCCCACCGCGGCTCGTCGGGCGCTGGTCAACGACAACCCGAGGATTCGGATCATCAGCGAGGCGCTCCACCGTCCCGGAGACTTCGGCGTGGACCTTCCACGCGATCGTTGGTTCTCGTTGCAGATGGCGGTTCACGTCTCGTCCGGTGACGACGGCTTCATTCGCGCCTGGCTGGACGACGAGTACCTGGGTGAAGTCGTCGGCCCGACCACCGTCGAGGGAGCATCGCTCGTGGAGTGGGGCCTCGGTGACTACTGGAACGGCGTGCCGTGGACCGACGGGGAGCCGGGTCGAAGCGAGCTCTGGGTCGACGAGATCGTCGTCGCCTCGGACGCGGACGGGTACGAGCCGCCGACGGGTGTCGACGCCGAGGGGCACCCGTTCATCCCCTCGTGCGTGCGTGCCGCCGATCTCCGCGACTGAATCTTCAGGTCTCGGCGACGAGGCCGTAGAAGCTCGCGTTCTCGAGCGGGGGCAGCGCGGCTTCACGGAGCTGCAGCGTGCGGACCGCCCAGATGTCGTCGAAGACGCGGTAGGTGAGGGCGGTGCGGTCGAGGTAGTCGACGCCTGCGCTGCCGCCGGTGCCGGTGCGGCGGCCGATGACGCGCTCGACCATGCGGGCGTGCCGTTGGCGGAAGATGAGCATGGCTTGCTCGAGGGAGACGAGAGCGTCGACGATCTCGCGCGGCCAGGCGAGGAGCGGAAGCTCGCGGTAGCTCTCGAGGAAGACCAACGCCGCGCGGATGCGGCTCCGGCGCGTGCGCTCGGCCGGGTCTTCGATCGCTTCGGCGAAGAGGAAGTGGCGAGCCGACGCGCGCTCCTTCTCGTAGCGTTCGGCGAGGCGCGCGACGTCCTTCTCGTCGAGCGCGTCGTGCTGGGCGTAGGTGCTGGCGCGGTCCGTCTCCGAGGCGTGCGCGTCGAGGTACGCCTCGAGGAAGGAGCGAACGACGGCTTCGTCTCCCTGGTCGCTCGGCGTCGAACCCTGGATGGGCGTGCGGTGGAGCCAGTCGTCGATGGCGTCGCGCAGGCTCGGGGTGTCGGCGAGTCGCTTCTCGAGCTGCTTCGATGACTTGGTCGGGCTGCCGTCCGGGTGATGGAGCGCGCGCTTGTACGAGCCCTCGTGGCCGAGCGCGATGCGCTTCTTCTCGTCGAGCCCGAGCAGCACCTCCATCTCGCGCATCTGCACGGACTGGAAGCCGCTCGCCGGGCTGAGCTTCTCCCGGAACGCGAGGTAGTCGCGGGTGGTCATCGTCTCCATCAGCTCGAAGTGCGAGGCGAGCTGCTTGAAGAGGAGCTCGATGCGATGGAGCCCGCGGGTGGCGCTCGCGAGCGCCTGCTCGGGAACGGGGGCGACGGCGAAGAGATCGCGGACCGACACCAGCTCGCGGAGCACGAGCTTGAACCAGAGCTCGTCGATCTGGTGCACCGTGATGAAGAGGACCTCGTCGTTGCTCAGCCCGGCGTCGTCGTCGGCGAGGCCCGACTGCAGGCTGAGCAGCTCTTCGGTCTTGATGTACTCCCAGTAGGTGGTCGGCTTTCGGCCCATGCCCGCCATCTGCCATGAGCCCTGGGTGCCGCCAAGGACGGAGATCACGGACCGGATTGACCGGTCCGCGAGCACCACGACGGTCGTCACCGTGCTATCGCGAGGCATGGACTCGGGCCTCGGTGTGCGGGACCTCTCGCTTCGGAGCTATGATGGCAACGCGCTGCTCGCGCGGGTGTCGTTCGAGGTCCCCTCCGGGGGCGCCACTCGATTGCTCGGACGGTCGGGCCTCGGCAAGACCACGCTGATGCGCGCCTTGGCGGCCCTTCACCCCGCCGACGGGACGATCGCGCTCGGCACCGAGAGCCCCGGCACCCTCGGTCGTCCGCGCTGGCGCCGACGTGTGACGCTCATCGCGCAACGACCGCGCGTCTTCGGTGGCGACGTCGAGGCGAACCTGCGCCGCCCTTTCGCGTACGCGAGCGCCGATTCCGTGTTCGATCTCGAGCGGGCTCGCGCGATGCTCGCCGCCCTGGATCTGCCCTCCGACGTGATGAGCCGAGAGGCGCGGACGCTGTCGGTCGGTGAGCAGCAGCGGGTCTGTCTGGTGCGCGGGCTCCTCCATCGCCCGGCCTTCGCGCTCTTGGACGAGCCGACGAGCGCGCTCGACCCGGAGTCACGAGAGGCGGTCTCCACGCTCCTGGAGCGCGAGCGCGCGGCAGGGGTGGGCCTCGTGCTGGTCAGCCACGACGAGGGCCTGGTCGAGGCGGCGAGCGTGAACCTGGAGCTGTTCCGTGCCTGATGACGCGCTCGCTCTCTCGCTGTTCGACGTCGCCGGCGCGGGGGCGCTCGTGCTGATTGCCGGGTTGGTCAGCCTGGGTCTGAAGTTGAAGCTCGAGGGCTCGCTCGCGCTCGGCGTACTGCGCGCCACGGTGCAGCTCCTTGCGGTCGGCTATGCGCTGACGTGGATCTTCGACCACCCCGCGCTGTGGCTGACGGCGCTGGCGATGGTCGTCATGATCCTCGCCGCGACTCGCGCAGCGCTCGCCCGCGCGGGCTGGTCCCTCGAGGGCGGCTTCATCGGGGCGTTCGGAACGTTGGTGCTCACGGCCGGGCTGACGGCCCTCGTCGGTTCCGCCGTCTTCGTGGGTGCCGACCCCTGGTACCACCCACGCTATGCGTTGCCGCTCCTCGGCATGCTGCTCGGGAACGGACTGACGGGGCTCTCGCTCTGCCTCGACAGCTTGCTCGGGGCGCTCGCCGAAGACGCGGAACTGATCGAGGTCGAGCTCGCCCTCGGTGCGAGCCGTGGCGAGGCGGCCCGCGAGCCGATTCAGCGCGCGGTGCGGCGCGGGATCATCCCCATCGTCAACGCGATGATGGTCGCGGGCATCGTGTCGCTGCCGGGGATGATGACCGGTCAGATCCTCGCTGGCGCGGAGCCGATCGAGGCGGTGAAGTACCAGCTCTTGATCCTCTTCCTCATCGCCGCATCGACGAGCCTCGCATGCCTCGGCGTGGCCTCATTCGCCGTCGGGCGCGCGATCGACGCCGACGCATGCGTGAGGCCGAATCGTCTTCGGCGGCGGGGTAGTTGACCCAGGGCCAGAAGGGCGGCTGGTCGCGGCATCGCGGGCGGTCCTCGCCGGTGCAGTAGATCCGGATGTGGAAATGGGAGTCGTGGGTGCCGTAGCTCCGCCGGCGTCCGCGGCCGCGGGTGTGGCGAGGACCCACCGCCTGCTCGACCCGGTCGAGGAGCCACTGGGGGGCGTTCTGCCGCCGGCCTTCCTCCATCAATCGGGTCTTCAGCGGGGCGATGGCCATGATGTATTGGACCGGCACCGCGTCCTGACCCATCAGCGCGGAGACGAAGGCCCAGTTCCGGACGTCGTCGAACTCGTAGACCGTCTCGTCGCGGTGGGTCGTTCCCTTGCCCGTCCGAGCAAGGCGCACGAAGCGGGGCACCGTCGCCGGCGCGCCTTCCTCGTCGGTCAGGTAGAAGCCGATGTCGGCGTCGCGGCCGGCTCGGTGCGATCGGTGCGGGCGCAGCCGGCCACCTCGCGTGCGTGAGATGTCCCCCACCAGGAGCGACGAGCCAGGGTGGTGTCGTTCGACCTCCCGAGCGGCCCACCGAATCAGATCGACCATCTCCTGGGTGCCGTAGTTGGCGTTCGGATTCTTGAGGCGAATCAGGTCCGAGGGCTCGAGCTCGACGGAGTTCAGGAGCCGTCCGCGGTTGGTGTACCCGATGCTGCGACTGCGCGTTTCGGTCGCGATTGCCGGGCCAGCAGGCATTCGCTGCCCCTCCACCCGCACGAGGATCCCGGCGATGGCGACCCCTGCGAGGGCGAGGGCGATGGTCGTCGGCCAGCGAAACAAGGGCCCAGCGTAGGCGGAACGGGCGTTCGCCGCCATCTAGTGAGGAGCCCTCGCGGCCGGCTTTCGTTGATTTTCCGGCCGGTTGGCCGGTTGCGGTGGCGGTGCGCTCGGTCAAACCCCTTCGTTGCCGCACCACTGGAGTCGGGGTACACCCGGCCCCTTCGGAGGAGCGCCGCGAACCGCGCGGCACCTCGCGTAGATTGGATAGGACGATGGAACGCACCCAGCTCATGGAAATGTTCAAGGCCAAGGCCTCCGAGGTCGCCGAGAAGGACTTCAGCGCGCTCGAAGAGTCGAGCGTGATCGCCGACATGGGCGTCGACTCGCTGGCGATGCTCGAGGTCGTCGGTGAGATGGAGCGCGAGCTGGAGGTGCAGATCCCGGACGACAACCTCGTCGGGATCGAGACCGTGTCTCAGCTCCTCGACGTCGTCGAGAAGCGCGTCGCAGGCGCCTGAAGGGGGGCCGTCATGGCGACCGACGAGTTCCACGTAAAGCTCTACCGGAAGTTCCAGACCTTCTTTCAGGAGGCGGAGAAGAAGCGCCGGTGGAACCCCGTCGAGGACATCCCTTGGAGTGACCTCAACCCCGACGCTCCGGAGAGCCTCGCGCTCTGCGCGGAGACCTTTCTCGGGGTCGAGAGCTACCTGCCCGACTACATCCGCGGCGGCCTCGAGGCCGTGCGCGCGAGCTCCCTCGCCCAGCGCTGGTTCACGGCGAACTGGGGCTACGAGGAGCTGAAGCACTCGATGGCCCTGACCGAGTACCTGCTCCGTTCGGGCAAGCGCACCGAGGAGCAGATGTTCGACTTCCAGGCGAAGCTGATGGAGGAGGAGTGGGAACGCCCCTTCGACACCAGCCGGAAGATGAGCATCTACGGCATGTTCCAGGAGATGGCGACCTTCGTCATCTACGTGCGCCACGAGAAGCTCGCCAAGGACCACAACGACAAGGCGCTCGCGGCGGTGTACCGCTTCAACGCGCGCGACGAGATCGCCCACGCCCGCTTCTACGAGGACGTGACCCGCGTGTACCTGGAAGAGGACCGCGAGGGCACCGTCGCCGACCTCGCGCACGTCGCGAAGAACTTCGCCATGCCCGGCGTGGGCCTCGTGCCCGACTACGACCAGCGCATCGAGGTGATGCGCGACGAGGGCAAAATGGACCGAGACGTCTTCCTGAAGAAGGTCTACTTCCCGCTCCTCAAGCGCCTCGACGTGAGCCGTCAGGAGCTGGTCGCCGCTGCCGCCGCCGAGCGGAGGGCCGCGAAGGCCGCCAAGGACATCGAAGCCGCCGAGTAGTCACGCGCGTCCAGTGAGCGTCTCGCCGAGGAGCTCGATCATCGCGCGCACGGCGGCGGACGGATGGCGGCGCTTCGGATAGAGCGCGAAGAGGGCACGGCCCGGCTCCGCGAGCTCGGTCAGTAGCTCCTCGAGCGACGTGCCCGCGGTATAGCGCACCGGAAGACGCGCGATCCCTGCTCCCGCCTCGGCGAGGTGGGTGAGCACCACGTAGCTGTTCACGGCGATGGTGGGCTTCACGGTCGTCGTCCGGCCCTCGCGGAAGCTCCAGCGGCTCGGGTCGAGCGCACCCGTCATGACGAGGCATCGGTGGCGAGCGAGGTCGTTCGGGGTCGTCGGTCGACCTTCCCGTTCGAGGTAGCTCTCGCTCGCGAAGAGACCGACGCGCTGTGGCTCGCCGAGGCGCTTCGCCACCAGCTGAGAGTCCGCCAGCGGGCCGACGCGCACGGCGAGGTCGTACCCCTCCTCGATGAGGCTGACCTGTCGGTCGAGGAGGTCGGCGACCACGCGCACCTCGGGGTGGCGAGCCGTGTATTCGGCGATGACCGGGCCGAGCAGATCTTGGCCGAGCTCGTAGGGGGCGGTCATGCGGAGCTGGCCGCTCGGTTCGCGCGTCCGATCGCTGACGCGCGCCTCCGCGTCGCTCAGCGCGTCGACCGCCGGCGTGACCTCCGCCCGATAAAGCGCACCAGCGTCGGTCAGCCGCACGCTCCGCGTGGTCCGGTCCAGGAGCTGGACGCCCAGTCGCTCTTCCAACACGGCGACCCGCTGACTCAAGGTCGAGCGAGGCACGCCCAGCGCCCGCGAGGCGCCGCGAAAGGAGCCGTGCTCGACCACGGCGAGGAACGCGAGGGTCGGGCGTACGTCGAGATCCATGTCTGTCCGCATGGCCGGACAGTATGTCCGACATTCGTCTCATTGTCCGTTCGTCCGGCCTGCGTAGATTCCCTTCCTACCCCCACGGAGGAACCACGATGGACACGCTCTTCTCCCCCCTCGAAACCGGCGCGCTCGCGCTACCCAGCCGCATCGTCATGGCACCGATGACACGCAGCCGAGCCATCGGCGGCGTCCCCAACGACGTGATGGCGACCTACTACGCCCAGCGCGCCTCGGCCGGGCTCATCGTGACCGAAGGTGTCGCCCCCGTCCCCGACGGCCTCGGCTACGCGCGGATCCCCGGCCTCTGGTCGGACGAACAGGTCGAGGGTTGGCGAAGGGTCACCGACGCCGTCCACGCCGCGGGCGGACGCATCGCAGCGCAGCTGATGCACGTCGGTCGCATCGCCCACGAGCTCAACCTGCCGGAGGGCGCGCGGATCGTGGCACCCAGCGCCGTCACCGCCGCCGGTCAGATGTACACCGACGAGAAGGGACCGCAGCCGCACGGCGAGCCGGTCGCGCTCGATGCCGCTGCCGTGGAGGAGGCCATCGACGGCTTCGTTCGAGCCGCTCGGCACGCGCGTCAGGCCGGCTTCGACGCCATCGAGCTCCACGCCGCCAACGGCTACCTCCTGGAGCAGTTCCTCTCGCCCCACACCAACCGTCGAGACGACGACTACGGCGGCGACATCGAGGGCCGCATCCGCTTCGTCGTCGAGACCGCGAAGCGCACCGCGGCAGCGATCGGCGCCGACCGCGTCGGGATCCGGCTCTCCCCCTACAACACGTTCAACGACATGCGCCTCTACGACGACGTGGACTCGACGTACGTCGCCCTCGCGAAGGCGCTCGGCGAGATCGGTCTGCTCTATGTCCACCTGGTCCTCACGCCCGACGAGCGCGCGCCGAGCACCGCGCGCCGCGTGGCGGAGGCCTTTGGCGGCACCGTGATCCTCAACGGCGGATTCGATCGGGAGCGGGCGGAAGCGACACTCGCTGCGGGCGACGCGGACCTCGTCGCGTTCGGCCGACCCTTCATCGCGAACCCGGACCTGGTGGCCCGATTCCGCTCGGGGGACCCGCTCGCGGAGCCGGACCCGTCGACCTTCTACTCCCCCGGACCCGAGGGCTACGTCGACTACCCCTCGGCGGGCGAGGCTCGCTGAGCGTTCGGTTGGGGCGGGAATGCCGCTCCACTCCTGGCCGTCCTCCTCAGCAGGAAGGGGACTCCATGGACTCATCACGATGGCTCGCGTACTTCCGGGCCAACGCGCTCCGGCCGGTTCGCGGCACGCTCGACCCGATCGCGCTCGAGCCGGCCCTGCGCGAGGCGCTCGTGCACAGCCTGCAGCGGTTCCACCTCGGGGAGAGTGGGGAGGGGCGCGTCGCTCGCGAGGCGGCCGAGGTCGGCGACCCGGTGCTGGACGACGCGCTCGTCCGCTGCGTCGACCTCTACGTGAAGGAAGAGGGCCGACACGCGCGGATCCTGGTCGGGGCGCTGAAGGCGCTCGGTGCCCGACCCCTGCGTCGCGCGCTCGCCGAGGACCTCTTTCGCTTGGGGAGGCGGACCTTGGGTGTCGGCCGGAAGAGTATCGCGGGCCTCCGAGCCAAGATGCTCGTCATCGCCGCTGCCGAGGTGGTGGGGGTGGTCTATTACCGCCTGCTCGCGGAGCGGGTGCCGTCGCCCGCCATCCAATCGATGGCCACCGAGATCGCCGAGGACGAGGCCGCGCACCTCGACTTTCAAGCGGCCTACACCCGGGCCTACCTCGCGGCTGCCACAACGGCCGGCCGACGGTGGCTCGCGCTCGGCGCCGCCTCCTTCTTTGGTGCCGCCGTGGCTTGTGCGGTGCTCACGGTGGCCGTGGATCAACGCACGCTCTTCCGCGAGCTCGGGATCTCGCCAGTCGCCTTTGCGTGGTCGTGCGTAACCGAGATTCGAGCCCGCTTTCCTCTCGAGGATGCGCCGCCGACGGTCGAGGTCATCCGTCCTTCGACCATGCCCCTCGCGGCGTGAACGAGGGTAGTCGAGGAGGGAAGCCGATCACTCTCGGGACTCGTTCATCCCATCGAGAACGAGACGGACCATTCGAGCCAGCTGATCGCCGGTGAACGGCTTGTTCAGGAACTGGGCGTCCGGCTCGAGGATGCCTCGTTCAGCCAGAACGTTGTTCGCGTAGCCAGACATGTAGAGGATTTGGAGGCTGGGTCGGCGCTTCCTGAGATCGTCCGCGAGCCCGCGACCACTCACCTTGGGCATGATCATGTCGGTGAGTAGCAGGTGAATATCACCCGAGTGTTCGGAAGCGAGCGTGAGCGCCGCCTGCCCGTTCGGAGCCTGCAAGACCCGGTATCCCACGCGTTCGAGCGTTCGGACGACCACACGTCGAAGCGCCTCCTCGTCTTCGACCACGAGGATGGTCTCGGTGCCAGTCGTGGCGGTGACCGGCTCGCGTGCGGCCTGGGGTCGCAGGGCAACCGACGAGCCCGCGGGCAAGAACACTCGGAGCGTGGTCCCGCGCCCAAGCTCGCTGTCGACCGTGATCGTGCCACCACTCTGAGAAATGATGCCGTGGACGGTCGCGAGCCCGAGCCCAGTCCCTTTGCCGACTTCTTTCGTCGAGAAGAACGGTTCGAACATGCGCGAAACGGTGTCTTCGTCCATGCCCAAACCGCTGTCTGTGACGGCGAGGACCACGTACCGGCCGGGAGCAATGTCGCCGCGGACCATGTCTGCGTCGTCGACGACCGCGTTCGCCGTCTGCAACGTGATCTGTCCGCCCGTTGGCATCGCGTCCCGTGCGTTGACCATGAGGTTCAGGATCACCTGTTCGATCTGGCCCTGGTCGACCACGACGGAGTCGAGGTCGTCCGCCAGCAGGAGCGAGAGCTCGACGTCTGCCCCGATCACGCGGTGGAGCATGCTCTCGAGATCTCGTGCAACCGCGTTGAGGTCCAGCGCCGATGGCTTCAGCAGCTGCCGCCGGCTGAACGCTAGGAGCTGTCGGGTGAGGCCAGCGGCACGATGGCCTGCCCTCAGCACCTCCTCGATGTCGTCGCGTACCGGGTCGCCAGTCGGCAGTGCATCGGCCGCCAGGTCGGAGTAGCTCAGGATGACCGAGAGGAGATTGTTGAAGTCGTGGGCGACGCCCCCGGCCAGGAGCCCGATCGCCTCGAGCCGTCGTGACGCCTCGAGTTGTTCCTGGAGTCTGCGCCTCTTCGCCTCGGCTTCCTCCGTCTCCGTGAGGTCCCGGAGGATGGCCAGGAACTGCGTGCCGTCGATGGTGGACGCGATGACTTCACCTGGGAAGGTGCGCCCATCCTTGCGCCGAAACGTCCGACGTGCCGTGATGCGCGATTCGGGTGCCTGCAGCTCTCCTTCGGCGAGGAGGTCCCCCAGGGTCATTCCGCCGGAGAGCTCTGCGAGTGAGTGGCCGAAGAGCTCGACCGCCATGGCGTTGGCTTCACTGATGGTTTCGTCGTGCCGCACGATCACGATGGCGTCGGGCGCTTGGTGGAGGAGGGTGCGATAACGCGCCTCGCTGGCTCGAAGGGCATCTTCCTGTCGGTATCGCTCCGTGATGTCGACGAAGTGCGTGAGGTCGTGGGTGACTCCGCCGACCACCACCCGACCCGAGTACGCGAGCAGGTCGAGCGTCGCTCCGTCTCGTCGTGTCGCCTCGAGCTCGTGGGCTTGTACGCCTCCGGTCTTCTCATGGGCTGCCACGGCGCGATTTCGTTCGGACGGGCTGAGCATGCCCAGGTCGGTGGCTCGACGGCCGATGACCTCTTCCCGGACGTAGCCGAAGAGGTCCAGGAAGGACTGGTTGACCTCCACGAACTCGCCACTGCCGGTGGAGGTGATCGCCAGACCGACGGGGCTGACGTGGAAGCTCTTAGAGAACCGCTCCTCCGACGCTCGGAGTGACTCCTCGGCCTGTCGGCGTTCCGTGACATCGATGAAGGTCACCGCGCAAAAGCCCGGGTCGGACTGAAACGCTGACACGGAGTAGCAACGGCCGAGGAGCTCGGACCAGTGATCGAGCCGGAGCGATTCTCCGGTCTCGGCGACCCGTCCGTAGGCGCCGATCCAGTCGGCGTCGTCGTCCTCGATACCGGGGAGGACCTCCGTCAGGCAACGACCGACCACCTCGGCGATCACCAGACCAGTAGCCTCGGCGAACCCGTCGTTCGCCGCGACGATGAGCAAGTCGTTCGGCTCGCCGTCTCCGTCGAACACCGCCTCGAAGAGGACGAAGCCCGCGTGCATGTTCTCGAACAGGTGACGGAAGCGGTCCTCGGACGAAGCGGCACCCGGTGGCTCGGTGTTCGCTCTACCTTCCGGCGCGCGCCCGGTGCGTGCGTCGAGAGCTTCTCGAAGCCAGGCGACCTCCCGCATCAGCTTCGCGTTCTCGTCGACGAGCGCTTGAATGCGCGGCTCGGGCTCCGGCATCAGTCGAGCCTATCCAAGGCGCGCCCGCGAAGCGAGTGTCCACGAGTAGGGACCCGCCGGGCTCAATACACGAAGGGAATGATGCGGAAGCGCGCCTTGCGGCAGTACTGCTCCCAGAGCTCGCCGTACTTGGCTCGGCAGCGCTTGTCGTCGCGCCCCGCGCGCTGGGTGAGCAGGATGATCAGCGTGAGCGGGAGGATGTAGGGGAAGGGCGACGTGAAGCCGGCGCAGAGCGCGAAGCTGATGTAGACGCCGATCTCGCCCGTGTAGTTGATCTTGCGGCCGACGCCCCACCAACCGCTGATCAAGAGCCGACCGTCGATCGTCTCGGGCGTCTTGCCCCAGATGTGTGCCTCCGGGTCGCGCTTGAACCGGTCCTTCTGCCAGTTGGCGCCGCGGAAGACCGCGTGGCTGAGCGCGTGGAAGGCGACCAGCACAGCGGCGCCCCAGAGCGGGAAGCCCTCGTGGACCCAGCCCTCCGGCGTGTCGGTCCAGCCGTGGCCAAAGACCCACCAGCCGACGAGGCTGTAGAGGAAGGGCACGTAGACCAGGTCACCCCAGACCAGCATGAAGCCGAAGCGCTCGGCGATGATGTCCCAAGTGGAGAGCATGAAGTCTTCGCGCGCGTAGTGCGTGAAGAGGTACGCCCAGGTGAATGCCTGGTAGAGCCACATCTCGAGGGTGATGGCGCCGAAGGTCTCGTACTGCGCGTGAGCGAAGGCCGCGTTCATCACCGCGAGGCCGATCAAGCTCGGGTGGTACATGAACATCTTCAGGTCGACGCCGAGCAGGGTCGGGTTGAGCTCGGGTCCGAACCAGAGGTCCGCGAGCAGCGGCGGCAGCGGCGACTCCTCTTTCGTGTGTGTCGCGCCCTTCGCCCGCCCGACCACGAAGAGGTAGAGCGTGAAGACGAGCGACCAGACGTTCATCACGATGAAGAGCGACCAGAAGTGGCTCACCAGCGGCGCGAGCGACCAACCGAAGAAGGCCACTCCGGCGCCGAGCACCACGTGGGTGATCAGGAAGAGTGGCAGCCCGCTGAGCTTGTATTCCTTGCGGGCGCCGCTCGGCTGCTCGAAGCCCATCCAGCGCGGGGCGGGCAGGAGGATCGAGCCCACGAAGAGCGCGATGATGAACCCGCTCACCCAGAGGGTGGCGTGGGCCAGGGTCTCGGCGGTGACCGGGAGGATCTCGGGGAAGTGCTCCGCGAAGGGCATCCGCGGGACCTTTGTATGTCGGCGGCTCCAGATCCAGTCCCCGGCCCTGAACCGCGCCTCGGGCTTGCGGACACTTGCCTGGTGAAAGGGACCCCATGCTCACCCGACTCCTCGCCGCGCTCGTTCTCGTCGCCTCCGCCGCACCGCTCGCCCGGGCTCAGGACCCCGAGCCTCGGCCGCGGGTCATCGAGATCGACCCCATCGACGTGGTCGGTCGCCGTCAGCAGCCTGCCGCCTTCTACGTCCTCCATCGTTCGTCCCTCGGGTACGAGGTGACCGACCTGCGCTCCAGCTTCGTCCGGCGCATCGTCGAGAGCGTCCGTCGCGCGCCGCTCTGAGGACGTCCTCGCTCGATGGCAGAAATCGAGCGGTCAGGGTCATTTGAGACAGGCGCTCGAGCGGATAGGGTGTCCTCGTGTCGCTTCGGAACGTCGTCTTCGTCGCCTACGACGAGATCACCACCCTCGACCTCGTCGGCCCGGTGGACGTGTTCGACACCGCCGGTCGTGTGGCGGCCCAGGACCCGCTGCGAAACGAGAGTTACGCGCTCTGTATCGCGAGCGTCGGTGGCCGGAGCGTTCGGTCGACCAGCGGCGTTCGCATGGAGGCGGACGCAGCCGTCGAGCGGCTGCGCCGGCCCATCGACACGCTGGTCGTGGTCGGCGGGATCGGCTCTCGGTCCGCCTCCCGCAACGAGGTGCTCGTCCGGGCGGTCGCGCGCTTGGCCGAACGGGCGCGACGCGTGGCCTCGGTCTGCTCGGGGGCGTTCGTTCTCGCCGCCGCTGGCTTGCTCGACGGGAAGCGCGCGGCGACGCACTGGAGCAGCTGCGAGGAGCTGGCGAGCCGCTTCCCGAAGGTCACCGTCGAGGACGACCCCATCTTCGTGCGTGACGGGCGTGTGTGGAGCTCCGCCGGCGTGACCGCCGGGATGGACCTCGCGCTCGCGCTCGTGGAGGACGACCTGGGCCGTGACGTCTCGCTCGAGACCGCGCGGCAGCTCGTGCTCTTCGCGCGGCGCGGCGGCGGCCAGAGCCAGTTCAGCCCGCTCCTCGAACGCCAGCTCGCGGAGCGCGACCCGATCCGCGAGCTCCAGACGTGGATCCTCGAGCACGTGGACGACGACCTCTCCGTGCCTGCGCTCGCGCGCCGCGTCGCGATGTCGCCGCGGCACTTCGCCCGGGTGTTTCGCGAGGAGGTCGGTGAGACGCCCGGCGCCTTCGTGGAGCTCGCGCGCGTGGAGGTCGCTCGCTCGTTGCTCGAGACCACGGGCCTGCCGGTGGAGCGTGTCGGCGAGGCCGCCGGCTTCGGCAGCGCGCCGACCTTCCGCCGGGTGTTTCGCCGACGCCTCGGCGTCGGCCCTCGAACCTACCGGGACCGCTTCGCGGCCTGAACGACAGGAGCTCAGTCATGGACATCGTCTTCCTCCTCTTCGACCGCTTCACCGCGCTCGACGCCATCGGTCCCTACGAGGTCCTCTCGCGACTGCCGGGCGCCAAGGTGCGCTTCGTGGCCGCCGAGCCAGGCGTGATTCGTACCGACAACGGCTTCCTCGGCGTCCAGGCCGATGGGCGCCGCGACGACGTCGAGCGCTGCGACATCCTCGTGGTGCCCGGTGGGAAGGGCACTCGTGCGCTCGAGGCGGACCCCGCGACGCTCGAGTGGATCCGGAAGGTGCACGCCACCACCAAGTGGACCGTCTCGGTGTGTACCGGCTCCATGATCCTGGCGGCCGCAGGCCTTCTCGAGGGCAAGGAAGCGACCACGCATTGGTCGCGGCTCGAGGAGCTCGCCGAGCACGGCGCCACACCGACGCAGGCGCGCTACGTCTTCGCCGGTGACCGCCTGGCCATCGCCGCGGGTGTGTCGGCGGGCATCGATCTGGGGCTCGCGCTCGTCGCGCGCATCGCCGGAGAGGACCTGGCGCGGGGCATTCAGCTCGGCGTCGAGTACGACCCGCAGCCACCCTTCGACGGAGGCTCGGTCGACAAGACGCCCGCGCCGGTGCTCGCGATGGTGCGGGCGGCGCTCGCCGCCGGCGCCTGAGTTACTCGATGCCCGCGCTCGGGATCTCGAACGCGGCGTTGTGGGCGTACGATGGCCCGGTGCTCGAGACGTTCACGCCGCCGTCGTAGAGGTGGAAGGTCGACACGTCGACCGAGATGGTCGTGAAGGCGACGAGCCGCGCACCGCGCGGGAGCTGTCGCCAGCCGACGGCGCGGTAGTCCGGCCACCACGTCTCGGCGGTGGTGTAGAGCGCCTCGCCGCTCGAGCCGCCGGGACCGAACTCCGTCACGGTGTTCGAGAGGAAGAGCTCTGCCATGTAGCTCGTGCTCTCGTAGGTGCTCGGCCCGAGCATGCGGTCGGAGCCGGTCGTATCCATCGCGACGCGCCACCGGACCTCGACCACTTCTTCGGTGGAGCCCTCCGGTGGGCAGTAGACGTCGACCTGCACCAGCGTCGGCACGAGGTCGCACCGGAGCTCGCGGCTGCTCTCGACCCACGCGGGCAGACCCTCCTCGCATCGTTCGCGCGTGGCGGCCTCGTCGAAGCTCAGCGACTGGCAGACGGTCCAGTCGCCGAGCCCTCGGTCGGTGAGATCGGCCTCGATGCAGCGGCTCTCGTCGAGGCAGTCGGGGTCCGCACAGCCCGCGTGTGTATCGCCATCCTCGTCGAGGTCGGTCGAGCAGTCCTCGACGGCGCGAGCCGCATCCGGCGGTCGGGCGTCGGTGCCGCCTCCGTCGGTCGGCGCGACGAACCCGTCGTCGGTCGTGGATGCGTCGTCGCCCGCCATGTCCTGGCGAGCGACGGACGCATCGGTCCCTGGACGCGCCTCGTCGTCGCCACAGGCGACGAGGAGGAGCGCGATGAAAAGCGTCTCCCTCACGGCCGGGTCAGTTGAGCTCGGGTGAGGAACATTCACGACCTGTGGGAGACGCGTGTGGCCCCGCACGTAGAGTGGGACATGCGGACGTTGCTGCCGACGCGAGCACGACTCGAATCCCTCGCCCTGACCTACGCCCTGACCCTCGCCCTCGGGGCCTGCGGATCGGAGGCGGAGTCGCAGGGCGGCGATCGGTCGTCGGAGGTCGGTGATCGGTCGTCGGAGGTCGGTGATCGGTCGTCCGAGTCAGCGTCCGGGGCGGGGTCGTCATTCGGGTCGGGCTCGCCGTCGCCGCCGTCGGAGTCGCGCTGCCTTCCCGTCGAGCTCTGCGGCTGCCCCATCGGTTGCACACGAGTCACGGGCGCCACCGTCGGCGCTCGCGTGCACGGCGAGGCAGGCTCGACCTGCGGTCTGGACCACGAAGTCACCGAGGACAGCACTCCCGACGGACCGGTGCTCGTGCTTCGGCCACTCGGACCCGCGGGCATGGCCTGCGCCGAGCACTGCCGCGCCCGCCGCCGCGGTCCGAGCGCCTGCATCGACCAGTGCACCGGCTGTGAGCGACCCGATCGCGAGCTCTGGTACCAGCCGCCGCCCGAGGACCCGGTCGTGCGCGAGACTCGTGAGCGCCTCGGCTCCCAGTGGGACACGATGAGTGACGAGCGGCGTCGATGTCACGTCGAAGCCGCACGCGCGGGTCGGCCCGCACAGATCGGCGACGGGACCTGCGAGAGTCTGCTCTGAGCGAGGCTCAGTCCCGGGAGCCCGGCTGAGTCAGCTCCACTCGATGGCCGTCCGGGTCTTCGACCACGGCTCGTATCCCCCACGGCGACGCACTCGGTGCCTTCACCACCCGTCCACCGACCTGCTCGATGTCGCGGACGACTCGGTCGATGTCGTCGACTTCGAAGCCCAGTCTGGTGTGGGGCTCGGTCTCGTCGCGCGACGGGTAGACCTCGAAAACCAGCTCACCGGACTTGGCACACAGGTGCTCCGGTCCGTCGCCGTGACGCTCGCGCTCGAAGCGAAGACCGAGCGCCACATAGAAGCGCTCGGCCGCGCCGAGGTCGCGTGACCGAATGACGACCAGGGTGAGCCGGGGCTGGATGAGCTTCGTCCTCCGAGCGGAGCTCAGATCTTGCGGAGCTTCATCTGCACGTCGCTCGACCAGTGGGCGTCGAAGGCGCGTACGCAGGTGTCGAGGTAGCGCTCGTAGTCGATGAAGACCTGGTCGCCCCACTTCTCGCGGATCGTGGCCTCGTTGGCGCGGAGGCGGCGGAGCCACTCGCCGGTGGTCTTGCCGTAGCTGGTCCGCTGCGTGCGCGTCTCGAGGATCTCCCAGTGCGGGTTCACCGCGGCGGTGAGCTCCTCGAGGCGCGGGTTGAGGCCGCCGGGGAAGATGACATCGGCGGTGAACTTCAGGTCGGCGAGGTCCTTGCGGTTGCGGGGCACGCGGTTGCGGAGAATCGCCTGGAAACCGAAGCAGGAGCCGGACTCGACCCAGCTCGCGCACTTCGCGAAGTACTTACGGTAGAGCTCGATGGCCATGCCCTTGTGGGACTGGGCCGGCGAGCAGAGGTGGTCGATCATCTCGATGGAGACGAGGGCGTCGTACTTCTCGGTGGGCTCGTACTCGGCGTAGTCCTTGACGATCGCCTTCACGCCGTCGAGCTCCTTGGCGTGGATCCACTCGCACTGGGCAGTGCTGAGGGTGATGCCGTGGGCACGCTTCACGCCGCGCTCGCGGACCAGGAACTCGAGGTTCGAGCCCCAGCCGCAGCCGATGTCCAGCACCAGGCTGTCCGGGGTGACCTCGGCGTAGTCCGCGAGGATCCGGCACTTCTGGATCTGAGCCTGCTCGAGGGTCTCGTCGCCGGTCAGATAGCTGGCCGACGTGTAGTGCATGTTCTCGTCGAGCCAGAGCTCGAAGAACTCGTTGGAGACGTCGTACGAGACTTCGATCTGTTCCTGCGTGCTGGTCATTTCGGGCGGAGCCTGCCACCCGCCGAGGCCCCTGTCACGCCGAGGGCGCCGGCCGATCAGCCGGTTTTGCGCGGGTGCTCGGTGGCCGCGTCACTCCGCTGCGGGCGGGGGAGCGCTCGGCGTGAACGACCAGAAGAGGTTGATCGCCAGCGTGTGGGCGGTGAGGTCGCCCGAGTCTCGGTTCACGACCACGTAGAGGTAGCCCGCCTCGAGCCGTGCCCAGGGGGAGAGCTTGAGGAAGGGACCGATGAAGAGGCGGTTCTGGTCGAACCCCTTGGGCGCCCCCCAGTCCGTGTCGTTCAGTCCGATGAAGATCTCGTCCCAGACCGCCACGCCCATGGGGAAGGACTCGTCGGGCTGCCAGTTGGCGCGAACGAACTGCCGCAGCCGAAACCCCACGTCGTCCCCGTTCTCGCCGAAGCGTTGCTCGAAGCGCGTCCGGGACTGAAAGCTCAGGCCGAGCTCCGGCAGTTTGGGGGCGAGGATCACCTGCTGCCAGATGCGGTGCTCGTCGGTGCGGTTGCTGGTCGCGTCGTCGAACACCGGTACCCAGGCGTAGCCGGCCCAGACCGAGAGCCATGGCGTGATCGACGCGCCGACCGCGGGGCGCACGATCACCACCGTGCCGTTGCCGGCCCGGCGACCGTGGACGTCGAGCCAGAAGGAGAGTCCGGGCGTCTCCGGCGTCGTCGCCGCCGTGCCGAGCAAGGCGCTCCAGAGCTGGAACTCCTCGCGGTCCTGCGCCTCGGCGCGCCCCGTGAGGCTACCGAGGCAGAGCATGACGACCAGAACGGCGCTGCGGCCGCTCGTCCATCTCAGCTGGTTCATCGCTACGCTTCGCTCCGCTCAGGCGGACGTGTGCTTGCGGAGGGGGACGTCGGAGTCGGAGAGAGCGCTGACCGGCATGAGAGGGAGGATACAGGAATCGCCCTTCCTGCGAAGCGCCACCTTGCGACCGGCACCCGGACCCAGGAGTGGTAGCCTCCGGGCCGTGGCCATTCCCGAAAGCGAGGTCGCCGAGGTCGTGGCGGCGGTGTCGGAGCGGATGAAGGACCCCACCTACGCCCAGCTGGCGGTCGGGAGCTTCGTCCAGTCCCAGCCCCAGGTGAGCAAGTTCCTCACCGCGAAGATGGAGCGCCTGGGCGGCGGTGAAGCGGTGATCCACGCCGTTTTCCACGCCGAAGTGCTGGCGGAGTGCATCCGAACGCACCACGGGACCGACAAGACCGTGTCCTTCGCGAGGCTCGACGAGACCTCCGGAGTGGACCCGATGGGTCGGCTCACGGAGGCCGAGCCGGCGCTGGCGGCGTACCTCGAGGGCAACGTCGAGGCGCGGATGCGTGGGGTCATTGCCCACGTGGGCCTCGCGCTCGTGGCGGTCCACGGCGGGGGATGAACCCGCGATGTTCCTTGACGAGGGACCCCTCGTCGATCAATGGCCGTGCCTGTGCCGAGAGCGACGACACCGACGGGAGCCATGAGCCGTGAGTGAAGCCGTGCAGCCGCTGGTCGGCGTGGTCATGGGAAGCCAGTCCGACTGGGAGACCATGAAGGGGTGCATCGAGATCCTCGAGGCGCTCGAGGTGCCCAACGAGCGGCGCGTGGTCAGCGCGCACCGGACGCCCGACCTGCTGGTCGAGTACGCCAAGGGCGCGGAGGCACGCGGGCTCGAGGTGCTGATCGCCGGCGCGGGTGGGGCGGCTCACCTTCCGGGCATGGTCGCCAGCATGACGGTGCTCCCGGTGCTCGGTGTGCCGGTGAAGTCTCGCGCGCTCAGCGGGATGGATTCGCTGCTCTCGATCGTGCAGATGCCCCGCGGCATTCCGGTCGGGACCCTCGCCATCGGCGCGGCGGGGGCGATGAACGCGGGGCTGCTCGCGGCCTCGATGCTCGGCGCCAAGCACCCCGCGATCCGCGAGCGACTGCGCGCGTGGCGCCAGGGTCGCACCGACGAGGTCCTCGCCAACGGAGAGCTGCCCCCGCTCTAGGGGCTGGAGGCGCGTCATGAAGCTCGGCATTCTCGGTGGAGGACAGCTCGGGCGCATGCTCGCGCTCGCCGCCCACCCGCTCGGCATCGAGACCCTGGTGATCGATCCCAAGGAGCGTTGCCCGGCCGGTGACGTCACCGAGCACGTCTCCGCGGCCTACGACGACCCCGCGGCCATCGCACGGCTCGCGGAGTTCGCGGACGTGGTCACCTACGAGTTCGAGAACGTTCCGGTCGCGACCACCGAGGCGCTGGCGAAGCACGCGCCGGTTCGGCCGACCGTGAGCGCGCTGGCGATGAGCTCGGACCGGCTCACCGAGAAGCGGGCGCTCAACGCGCTCGGGGTCGAGACGGCGCCCTTCGTCGCGGTGGACGACGAGGCGAGCTTGAAGGCGGCGGTCGCGGAGCTGGGGCTGCCCTCGATCCTCAAGACGCGCCGCTTCGGCTACGACGGCAAGGGCCAGTGGCTGCTGCGCGAGCCGAGCGACGTGGCCGCGGTCGGTCCCATCGACCGCCCGATGATCCTCGAGGGCTTCGTTCCCTTCCGGCGCGAGCTGAGCGTGATCGGCGTGCGCGCGGTCGACGGCACTTTCGACGCCTACCCGCTGCCGGACAACCGCCACGAGAGCGGCGTGCTGGTCGCGTCCCGGGCGCCGGCTGAGGTGGACGCGAACACCACTGCGCGGGCCCACGAAATCGCGCGGCTGCTCGCGGAGGACCTCGACTACGTGGGTGTCTTCGCGGTCGAGCTCTTCGACACCCCGGGTGGGCTGGTGGCCAACGAGGTCGCGCCGCGGGTGCACAACTCGGGGCACTGGACGATCGAAGGGGCCGAGACAAGCCAGTTCGAGAACCACGTGCGCGCGGTCATGGGGCTCCCGCTCGGGTCCTGTGCGGCGCGCGGCGTGTGCGAGATGCGGAACTTCCTCGGCGAGATGCCGCCGACCGAGGCGATCCTCGCGGTACCGGGCGCCCACCTGCACGACTACGCGAAGGCGCCGAAGCCGGGCCGGAAGATCGCCCACGTCACGGTGACCGCGGAAGACGAAGCGACGCTCGACGCGCGCCTCGCGAAGCTGCCGTAGCGGGTTCTAGAACACCTGGCTGCGGTAGCCGATCGCGCGCTCGAAGGCGGCGCCGATGGCCGGGACCGTGAAGACCCAGCGGAGCTTCCAGAGCGGCGAGTGGCACTCGGCAGGGTCGAGCCGCTCCTCCCAGAGGGCCTGGAGCGCGTCGGCCGCGTGGCCGGCGAGCACTTCGAGCATCTGCGCGCCGAGCTCGGGGGTCGCGTGGGCCGGGTCGCCGGCGTAGCTCTCGCGCATGAAGTACTGCAGCTTCTCGCGGAAGCCGCGGACGATGCCGAGAATGTTCGTCTCGCGCAGCGGCGGCGCGTTGCGCTCCTCGAGGTCCTTCTCGACCGTGCGCTGCGGCAGCTCGCGATGCTCGCGCACCTTCTCCCCGAGCAGGTGGAGCAGCAGCGAGGTCTCGACCGCGCCGCCGTGGGTGTCGCCGCGGAGCTTGTCGGAGCTCGTGCCCTCGAGCTCGCCGAGCACCGTCTCCAGGCTGGTGCTTCCGTCGGTGAGCTTCGCGATCAGCAGCGAGAAGATGCTGACCATGCGGATGCCGTGGTCGCGGTTCACGTTGGCGCACGCCTGCTCGATGTTCACGAAGTGGCGCGGGCCACCGTGGAAGCTGCCGACCCAGACGTGGCGGAATCCCTGCTTCGCGAGCGAGCGCCCGAGGTCTTCGAGCACCGCGCGGATGGTGGAGCCGCGGAACGCGACCGAGCCCGGTTGCGGCACGACGTCGGTGGCGACGTAGATGGGCGGCAGGTGCACGAACTCGATCTCCGGGTCGCGTTCGCAGAGCAGCTCGAGCGCCCTGAGCGTGATCCCTTCGGCCTCGTGGTTGTCTGCGACGACCGGCAGGTGCGGCCCGTGGACCTCGAGCGGCGAGCAGCTCACCGTCACCACCGTCCTCGCTCGATCCATCGCCGCGAAGTCGGCCCCCGTCAGGTACTGCCACTCCCGAACTCGCGCCCGCGTCCCCGTCGCTTCGTAGTCCATACCGAACCGTGGCCCCGACGCGCTTCCACCGCAAGACGACACCCAGTGCCACCGGGGACGATCGTCTTCTTTGTATTCGTTTCTTCGCCGTCAAACGAAGACAAAGAAGACGATCGTCCCGCGGTCCCCATTGGGGGGTGTGTGGGGTGTCCCTGAATGGACGAGGGATTCTCGCATCGCGAGCGGTCAGGCCAACGAAAAGACGAACAAGAAGACGATCGTCCCCGGGTCAGAGGGCGCGGAGGTAGGCGACGAGGTCGGTGAGTTCGTCGGGGGTCAGGGTGCTGGTGGTGCCGTGGGTGTCGGCGGGGTTGCGGGTGGTGAGGACTTCTTCGAGCGAGCTCGCGCTGCCGTCGTGGAGGTAGCGGGGCTGGTGCCACAGGCCGCGCAGGGTGGGGGTGTCGAGGCCGGTGAGTGGCTCGCCGATGCGGGAGCCGCTGGCCTCGCTCTGGGTGCCGACGTCGTGGAGGACGGGTTCGCCATCGACCATTTCGCTGTCGGTGAAGGTCGGCGCCGCGTGGCAGCTGGGGCAGCCGGCGCTCGCGAAGATGGCCTCGCCGCGGGTCGCTGCGTCGGAGAGGGCGCCGTCTTCGAGCTCCGGGCTGGGCAGGTGCGTGTCGAGCGTCTCGAGGTACGCGACCATCGCGTCGAGCGGCTCCGAGAGTCCGGCCTTCGGTTCGCCGAGCGGGTCCTCGGTCGCGGCGAAGTCCGCGTTGCTCATCAGGCCGGTGCCATCGAAGTGAGTGCGGATGTCGTTCTCGAAGTCGTGCAGCTCGTCGAAGTTCGCCGTCCAGTGGAAGGGCCCCGCGCCCATGCGTCCGAAGAGCGGCGGCGTCCGGCGGAGCCCCTCGCCGCGCTGCGTGAAGTCCCACACGCGATGGTCCGAGTCGCCCTCGAGGTGGCAGTGCGCGCAGGCCATGTAGCCGTCGCGGCCGAGCCGCGGGTCCGCGGAGTCGTTGAAGAGCCGCTTGCCCTCGAGCACCTGTTCGTCGAGCGGTTCGCTCTCGACGGTGGCGAGGGTCGACAGCACGATGGGCAGCCCGCTGAAGTCGCTCACGTCGTAGACCTCGAGCCGGCGGTCGAGGCTCGCGTGGACCACCAGGAACCGGCCGCTCACGTCCAGGGCGACTCCGTCGGGGGCGTGGCCGATGCCGAGGATCGTCCCGGCCGCCGAGCTCCCCAGCTCGTCGATGCGCTCGACCACTCGTGCGCCGCGCGCCGCCACGAAGAGCGTGTCGCCGCGCGCCGAGAGGACTCCGCTGGAGAGCAGACCGCGGTTGTCGAGCTGGCGCCGGGACTCGAAGCGCTCGGTCCAGGTGCCATCGACGAGCTCGAGCACGCTGATCACGGCGCGGACGGTGGTCTCCGAGCGCAGGTCGGTTCCGGTCAGGAAGCGGCCCTCGGCGTAGTTGGCCTGCAGCGAGGGGATCAGGATCCGATCGCCGATGGGCGAGACCAGGATCGCGTCGAGGTACGAAGGCACCCCGCCGTTCTCCGTGTCCGAGCCGGCCTGCGGGTCGACCTGGAGGGTCACGACCTCTACCGCGTCGGTCGCGGGATCGAAGAGCGCGATCTCTGCGCCCGAGTCGGGCGAACGCCAACGGCTGACCGCGACGCGATCGCCGGGGAGGAGCGCGAGCGCCCGGGCATCGGCGATCACCGGGACCCGCCGAACGAGCGTGCGGGTCGCCAGCGCGACCTCCGCGAGCTCACCCGTGCCCTGGAGCGAGACCCAGACCGACTCCGCCAGCCCGAGGGCGGCGTGCGGTCGGGTGTTGGCCGGCATGGCGATCGTGAACGAGTCGCCGCCGTCTGGCGTGGTCAGCACCACCGAATCCGCGCAGGTGATCGCCAGCTCTTCTCGGTCGTTCCAGCGGTAGGTGCTCACGGTGCGGGGCTGCTCGCACGGTGAGAAGCGAGTCTCCAGGGTCAGCTCGCCGTTCACGCTCAGCGCGGCGATGGTGACGGCGTCGGCGTCCGGCTCGACCACGGCGAAGTGCCCGCTCTCGAGCCGCGCGATCGTGCCGCTCTGACGAGGCGCGTGGGTCGGTCGCTCGGTGATCGCGACCACGGCCCCGGCCGTGCGCGAGCCGCCCTCGGCGCCTTCGACCGTGACCACCACCGAGTAGCGGCCTGGCGTGTCCCAGGTGGCGTCCAGCGCTCCGTCGTCGTCCTCGATCTCGCGACCGTCGCCGAGGTCGAAGCGGTAGCGGACACCGCCGGTGGAAGCGGTCGCGTCGAGGAGCACGCGCATCCCGACGTCGGCCGCGGCGGGCGCCGAGAGGCTCGCGGAGAGCGGCTCGGGACCGAAGTCGCGCGGCCCTGCGTCCATCGGGGTCGGGGTGTCGTCGCCACAAGCCGCGAGTGCGACGACCGACAGGAAGAAGAGACGAGCTCGCATCGAGACGGTCAGCGCCCTCACTCGGTCGTGAAGGTCGTGGTGAAGGCTTCGGTGGTGGCGTTGCCGTTGAAGTCGACGATGCCGCCGGCGGGAATCTCGAGGGTGTACGAGGTCCCCGACGCCAGCGGGCAGTAGGGGTGGAAGTTCACGATGGTCTCCTGGGCCGAGACGACACCCGGTACCCGATCGCCGGAGTCGGTTTCGGTGAGGCGCACGCTCCCCTCGAAGGCACTCTTCACGTCCACGAACTCGCCGAAGGTCACGCCGACCCGGCTGGTGACCGGCACCGCGGACGCGCCGTCTGCCGGCCACACGAACGTCACGCTCGGCGAGGCGGTGTCCGGCTCGAGCTCGTAGGGGATCACCGAGCTGCCCTGGTCCTCGATGGCGTCGGCGTCGACGCTGAGCACGGCGACGTTCCCGATGGGAGTGATCGTGTCGAGGTCACCTTCGAGGTCCAGGCGGGTGACCTCGGCGATGTCCGGCATGCCGGTCAGGTCGTAGATGGCCGCGAAGCTGCTCTCGCCCACGAAGGCGAGGTCGTCCTTCACGAAGACATAGCCGCCGTTGCCGTCGCTGATGTTCTCGCCGAGGAAGGTCGGGTTCTCCGGGTCGCTGACGTCGTAGACCATGACGCCGCCGCCGCCGTCCTTGTTGGCGTAGTAGACCTTCCCGCCGGTGAAGTTGGTGAAGTAGGCACCGCGGGGTTCGCCGGAGGAGTCGCGGGCGAGGAAGTCGCCGCCGGGGATCGGCTGTGGGTTCAGCGGGTCGGACACGTCGAGGAGCGCGGTCCGCGGCCCCTCGGCGGCGGTCGCGATCAGCAGGTTGCCCACCACCTGCACCTGGCCGACGCGTAAGGTCGGCTCCCAGCTGTACTGGCCCACGACGCGCGCGTTCATCGGGTCGGTGGCGTCCACGATGTACACACCGTTGTCCGCGGCGCCGACGTAGACGAAGGGCGCCTGCCAGAACACGCTCAGCGCGACGCGTGCGTAGGCGTCCGGGTAGAAGAAGCCCTCGAGGTTCAGGTTCGCCACGGGCTCCGGCGCGGACGTGTCGCTGACGTCCCAGAACTGGATGCCGCCGCCACCGAACATCAGGTAGGCCTCGACCGAGTCGACCACGGCCCACTGGCCGCCGATCGAGCTGAAGCCGATCGAGTGGGACTCGCGCATCGTCGGCGAATGGCCGGTGCCTCGAACGACCGGGGCGCACGGGTCGGAGAAGTCCCAGAAGGTCAGCCCGCCGTTGCCGGACTCGGGCGCCCACGGCATCAGCAGGTACCCGTCGTACATCGTGACGAGGTTGTGGTGCTCGGTGGTGTCGAGCTCGCCGCCGTCCAGGTATGCGCAGGTCTCGTAGCGGTCGTCCTCGGTGAAGGTGACCGCCGGGCCGCCCGGACCCGAGTTCGGGCCCCACGCGTCAGGGGCCGGGAAGGCGCCGGGGTCGACGGCCGGATCGCAGAGCTCGAGGTAGGGCGCGGGGCCGGCGTCGGTGGCTCCGGCGTCCTCCTCGGGAGCGTCCGCGTCCTGGCCGCCGTCGATGGACGTGTCGTCGCCGTCGTCGTCACTACACGCGAGGGCGAAGACGAGCAGGGCGGTGAGGGTGTGCTGAAGGAAGCGCATGGGGCGCGCACAGCCTACAGTGCTTTCGTGCGCCTCTCCCGTGAAGCGGCAGCATGCGTAAGCTGCCTGTTCCTCCTCGCCTGTACCTCGGAGCCGGCCGCTCCGAGCTCGCCCGCGACCCCTGCGGCAGAAGGCCGAACGGACGGCTGGGGTGGGCTCGAGGTCGAGCGCCGAGGCGACGATGAGGCACCCTGCGCGGTGATCCTGCTCCATGGCTACGGAGCGCCGGCCGACGATCTCGTCCCGCTCGGCGCGACGGTCTCGCGGGCCACCGGGTGCCTCGCGGTGATGCCAGCGGGCCCGGAGCCTGCGGCCGGCGGTCGACAGTGGTGGTCGCTGGACGACTGGCGCCGCCGACGGGCCGCCGGGGAAGACCTCAGTGACCAGGTCCCGGCGGGGCTCGAGGAAGCCAGCCGCCGGGTTCAAGGCGTGGTGCGGACTCTGGGCGCTCGGGGCATTCCGCCCGACCGGGTGGTGCTCGCGGGCTTCTCCCAGGGCGCCATTCTCGCGCTCGACGCCGGCCTGAGCGCGGAGCGGCCGCTCGGCGGCATCGGGGTGCTCTCCGGGACCTTGATCGCCCGGTCCCGCTGGGTCGCCGCCATCGAGCGCGGCGCGCCGCCGCCCGTGCTGATGACCCATGGTCGTGACGACTCGCTCCTGACCTTCAACCGGGCCGACGCGCTCCGTCAGCTATTGGCAGAGCACCAGGTGACCACGACCCTGGTGCCCTTCGCCGGCGGTCACACCATTCCCGCGGTCGCCCGGGAGCGGCTGATCGGCTTCGTCCGCGCGCGCGTGGGCCAGCGCTAGATCGGTTCGACGCCTGGGACGGGGGCCGTTTCCGCCGTCTCCGGGAGATCCGGCGCCGGGGGCGGGTCACCGCGGAGCCCGCGGACCCAGAAGTAGAGGATCGAGAGCGCTCCGAGGCCCAGCCCGACGACCACGCCGCCATCGATGATTCCCCGCCACGGCTGAGGGAGCGCCCGGACCGCGAGGATCACCGCGGTGAGCACCACGATGAAGGTGTAGCTCACGATCTTCTGCCGCCGCTGGGCGTGATAGAGGCTCATCACGAAGGGGAGGGCGAAGATGAAGTCCACCGGGCGGGGGTTGCGGCTCAGGTAGAACGCGCGGCCGACCACTCGCGGGCTGAAGCGCAGGTGGAACCCGCGCCAGCCCTCGGTGTAGGCGTTGATGATGGCCCAGCCGACGTAGAGGCCCATCTGCCACGCGCTCATGCTCCCATCGAGCCAGGGCTCGAGGGCCAGGGGGGTCAGGCGGTAGAGGGCGTTCGCGAGGAGCGCGAGCACCCAGAGCACACCCCAGGTCGCGAGGAGACGCTGGCGCACGGTCACCCCCGAACAGCCCGGTGAAGCACTGGCGTGAGGTGGTTTCGTGGTCTGGGTGGGTGCCATGGTGCGTCCGCGAGCCGAAGAGATGCCGAGCATCTTTGAGCGTGAGTGGATGGCGGCAGGGTGCGTGCTCAGGGCGCGAAGCGCCCGCGCCAGTTCTTCAACGGGCTGTTAGCAGGCGAGGGGCGAAACGCCCATGGTGCGCTCTCGTGATATGCAGCTGAGGTGGCCGTGACGACCCTCGAGGTGCTGCGACGCTCGCCTGGCGCGTCGGTGGGCTACGGGCTGCTCTTCGCCTCGTCGTTGGTCTTCTTCTGTCTGCTGGGGATCCCGACGACGCTCGCGCTGGTCGTCCTGGTCGGCCGGCAGCTCGACGGCGCTCTCGTCGGTCGAGCGCGCGAACGGGAGTCGAAGTTCCGCGGCGGTCTCTTCGTCTTCCTCTTCGTCGCCGTCGTCGTCTTCGCGGCGGTCGGAGGGGCGACCGCCGCCAAGATGCTCCTGCCGACCGTGGCCGACGACCCGCGCAGCCTCCTCGGGGTGGTCGTGGCGCTCGGGGTCGCCTTCGCCATCCTGCTTCCCTATTCGTTCGTTCCGTTGGTCCTTCGTGACGAGGCGGTTCCGTCCGGCGTCGGCGGCCACGCCTTCGTGGTCTCCGCCCAGGGGATCACACGCTTGCCGCTCGCGCGGCGGATCGCGTTGGTCTTCGTGCCGCTCACGGTCCAGGTGATTCCCTACGCCCTCTTCACCTTCCTCGAAGGGCCGGAGACGCTGCTCGACGCGGTCGGCGCGTCGCTCCTGGCCTACGCCGTCCTCGTGCCGATCGGGACGGCGCACTACGTCGCGGCCTACGCCACCGTCCGCGAGGAGCTCGAGAGCGACCCACTCGAAGACGACCCCGTCGCGGTGCCACCGGCACTCCGAGCCGCCGGGGTCTCGGCAGCTCTCTCCGCTGGCGTCCTCCTCTTCCTCTTCGCGCAGGCGCTGCTCGTGCCGCTCCCGATGACCTCGGTGCCGCCCGACCTCGATCCGCTCTCCCCGGTGCCGCAGACCGAGCCCATCCGGGTCGGTGATGGGCAGGTCTTCGTCCGGAGCGCGGAGGGAGGCGTGACCGTCGCCGCGCGTGATGGGGGCGGCGTCGGCTTCGTCGCGTCCGGCTGTGGCGCGATCGGTCGCGTCGCGGTCGTGGAGGTCGACCATTCGTACCGCATCGTGGCCACGTGCGAGAGCGGGTTCGGTGGCGTGGTCGAGATGCGCGTCGACGCGGGCGGGGTTCGGCTCGACGACTCGTTCACTCACCGGATCGGCGCCCGCATCAGCGGCTGGTGCTACGCCCTGCTCGCCGTGAGTCTGCTGCTGTGGGCGCTCAGCTTCGGTGGCCCTTGGCGTGCGTTTCAGCGCGTCCGTCATCTGCGATCGCTCGCCCGGACCGACGAGCTCGACCGAGGGCCCGGCCTCCGGGCGCTCGAAGGGACGCTCCATGCGGAGGCTGGCGTCGAGGTCGGTGGGGGCCGGTTCCGCAGCGCCGGGTCCGCACAGATCTCGGGAGGGCCACTCCGCATCACCCTTCCGGCGGAAGGACCGGTCCTCGGGTCGGAGCAGGCGACGCTGGCCGATGGGTCGCGGGTGGCGGTGGTCGGGCACTTCCAGACCCTGATCAGCGATGGGCTGCGCCAGGGGCCCGCCCCTTGGCCCGAGGACGGCGTGCTGGTGCCTGGCGGTCGGCGCGAGGCTGCCGAGCGGCTCTCCCGCGCCGCCGGGCGGCGACTGGCCATTCTCTTCGGCGCCGTCACCGCAGCTCAGGGCGTGACAGCGGTGGTCCTCGTCCTCAGCTGGTAGCGGTCAGTCCGCGAGCTGCTGGTGGCGATCGACCGCAGCGAGGAGCTCTTCGACCTGGAAGGGCTTGCAGAGGCCGAGCGCGCCGAGGCGCTCGGCACGGAGCTGCTGCTGGTCGGTCGTCGTGAGCAGGACCGTGGGCGTGCCGTCGAGCTCGGACCGGAGCGCGTCGAGGACCATCTCACCATCCATGCCGGGCATCGCGTAGTCGACGACCATGAGCGCCGGCCGCTCTCGGCGCGCGGCCACGACCGCCTCGTCGCCGCTCGCCGCCTCGAGCACTTCGTGCCCTTCGGCGCGCAGGATGCGGCCGAGCGCCTCCCGCAGCGTCGGGTCGTCATCGACGATGAGAATGGGCCCCCTCATGACCGCCCGACGCTGACACGCGATCGGGGGCCGCGCGAGCAACACTCGGACGCAAGGGGGAAAAAGCGCCGAAAGGGGTCCATTTCGCGCCATGGACACCTGGTCGGCGGCCTTCGCGACGGATCCGTCGGTCATCGGGCGGCCGCTCCAGACGTATCGATGGGGGCACGCCCCGCGAATCGTTTGGTCGGATACTGTTGCAGTAGCGCGGCCGCGCGGCTAAGACCGGCACACGGTGGCAGAGGACGAGGAGACGCGTTTCGGGGGCGCCTTCGAGCCCGTGACGGCCGACGCCTGGAAGGCGAAGGTCGGCGCCGATCTCGGAGGGAAGACGCCGGAGGCGCTCGCCCGCGATCTGACCAGCGAGGTGTGGATCGAGGCGCTCTACACCGACGCACCCCGGACGCTGCCCGAGGGCATCCGGCCGACCCGGGGTTGGTCGATCTGGCAGGTCGTCTCCGATCCGCACATGCACCAGGCGGCCGAGGCCATCCGCGCGGAGGTCGCCGGGGGCGTCGAGGGCATCTGGCTGCGCGCCGGCCTCGACCATGGCACCCGCACGCTGACCGCGGGAGACCTCGGCGTCGCCCTCGAGCACTTCCCGCTCGGCGAGATGCCCCTCCAGCTCGAGGCCCGCATCGACGCGCTCCCGGCAGCCGCCGCGCTGCTGACCCTGGCCGAGCACCGCGGGGTCGAGACCGGCTCGCTCGAAGGTGGCTTCGGCGCCGACCCGCTCGGGATCCTGGTTCGCAGCGGCTCGCTCCCCGGGGGTCTGCGGACCGCTCGCGAGGAGCTCGCGGCGGTCGCGCGGCTCGCCCGGGACCACGCCCCGAAGATGCGGGCGGTGCTCGTCGACACCCGCCGCTACCAGTCGGCGGGCGCGTCGGTCTCCGCCGAGGTCGCCTGGGCCGCGGCCACCGGACTGGCCTACCTCCGCCAGCTGGATGAGGCCGGGTTCTCGCTCTCCGACGCCTGCCGCGCGCTCCGGTTCACGGTCGGCGTCTCGAGCCACGTCTACGCCGAGATCGCGAAGCTTCGCGCGCTGCGCTGGGTCTGGGCCAAGGTCGTGGCCGCGCTCGGCGGCGATGCCGACGACCAGCGGATGGCGCTCCACGCGGACAGCGACCGGTCGAGCCGCAGCAAGCGCGACCCCTGGGTGAACATGCTGCGCGGCACCGCCGAGACCTTCGCGGCCGCGATCGGGGGGGCCGACACCATCAGCGTGGTCCCCTTCGACGAGGCGGTCGGCGAGAGCGACGCGTTGGCGCGGCGCATCGCCCGCAACACTCAGCACGTCCTCCGCGAAGAGAGCTACCTCGACCGGGTCGACGACCCCGCGGCGGGCAGCTTCGCCTTCGAGCAGCTCACCGACGGCATCGCCCGCGAGGCGTGGGCCGAGCTCCAGGACATCGAGGGCGACGGAGGCATGGCCAAGGCCCTGCTCGACGGTCGCGTCGCGCGCTCCATCACCTCCTTCCAGCAGCGCATCCTCGACTCGGTCGCCAACCGCAAGCGCGCGGTCGTCGGCGTGAGCGTGTTTCCCGACCTCGAGGAGCAGCCGCTCGAGCGCGAGGTCACGCGGATGCGCGACGTCGAGGTGGAGCTGGGCAACGAGCTCGCCGAGGTGAGCTCCGACGAGCGGCACGAGAGCCTGCTGCAGCTGGCGGAGGCCGTGCGCGCCTTCCGCGCCGGCGGGGACCCGGTCGACGACGCGGTCCGCAAGTGCATCGGGCTGGGCGTCGATCTCTACAGCGTGGGGACCCTCCTGCGCACCGGCCGCGCGTCCCTGCACGTGGCGCCGGTCCGGCGCATCCCGCAGGCCGCGCCGTGGGAGACGCTCCGCGACAAGGTCGACGCCTGGGCCGCTCGCCACGACCAGCGCCCCACCGTCTTCATCGCGAACGTCGGTCCGCTCGCCGAGCACTCGGCCCGGCTGACCTGGACGACGAACCTCTTCGCCGCCGCGGGCCTCGCGACCGTGGCGTCCGACGAGGGCTACGCGGACGCGGACGCGGCGCTCGCCGCCTTCGCCGGTCAGCCGGTGGTGGCCGTCTGCTCGTCCGACGAGCGGAACGTCGAGGTCGCGCTGGAGCTGGCGGCCAAGGTGAAGGCCAAGGGCGCCAAGATGGTGCTCCTCGCCGGTCGTCCGAAGGACCAACAGGAAGAGCTCGTGAAGCGCGGCGTCGACGCCTTCGTCTTCGCGGGCAAGGACCTGGTCCACGAGCTCGCAGCCATTCTCGAGGGCATCGGCATCGTGCAGGGTGGGGCGACCCTTCGTCTCGTCGAGGAGGACGGCTGATGGACTTCCCCGACTTCTCCTCGCTCGAGTTCGACGCGGTCGAGACCGCGGAGGCGCCCGTTGCCGAGCGGCCCATGTGGAAGACGCCGGAAGGGATCGAGGTGCCCGCGCGCTTCGGACCGGACGCCCTCGACGGCCTGCAGCACCTCGGCGGCTACCCCGGCTTCGCGCCCTACGTCCGCGGCCCGTACTCCACGATGTACGTCTCGCGCCCGTGGACGGTCCGGCAGTACGCCGGCTTCTCCACCGCCGAGCAGTCCAACGCCTTCTACCGCCGCAACCTCGCCGCCGGTCAGAAGGGCCTCAGCATCGCCTTCGATCTCGCGACGCACCGCGGCTACGACTCGGACCACGAGCGGGTCACCGGCGACGTCGGCATGGCCGGCGTGGCCATCGACTCCATTCTCGACATGCGCCTGCTCTTCGAGGGCATCCCCCTCGACCAGATGAGCGTGTCGATGACCATGAACGGGGCCGTGCTCCCGATCATGGCCCTCTACGTCGTCGCCGCCGAGGAGCAGGGCGTCGATCAGAAGAAGCTCACCGGGACCATCCAGAACGACATCCTCAAGGAGTTCATGGTCCGGAACACCTACATCTACCCGCCCAAGCCCTCGATGCGGATCGTCGCGGACATCTTCGAGCACACCTCGAAGCACATGCCCCGCTTCAACTCGATCTCGATCAGCGGCTATCACATGCAGGAGGCGGGAGCGACGCAGGACCTGGAGCTCGGCTACACCCTCGCCGACGGCCTCGAGTACATCCGCACCGGCCTCGACGCCGGCCTCGCGATCGACGCCTTCGCGCCACGCCTCAGCTTCTTCTTCGCCATCGGCAAGAGCTTCTTCATGGAGGTCGCCAAGCTCCGTGCGGCTCGTCTGCTCTGGGCGACCATCGTTCGCCAGTTCGAGCCGGAGAACCCGAAGTCGATGGCGCTGCGCACGCACTGCCAGACCTCGGGCTGGTCGCTGACCGCGCAGGACGTCTACAACAACGTCGCGCGCACGGCGATCGAGGCGATGGCCGCGACGCAGGGCCACACTCAGAGCCTGCACACCAACAGCCTCGACGAGGCATTGGCGCTGCCGACCGACTTCTCCGCGCGCATCGCGCGCAACACCCAGCTCTTCCTCCAGATGGAGGCGGGCACCCGCGACACGGTGGACCCGTGGGCCGGCAGCTACTACGTCGAGCGGCTCACTCGCCAGCTCGCGGAACGCGCCTGGGCCCACATCCAGGAGATCGAGTCGCTCGGCGGGATGACCAAGGCCATCGAAGAGGGGCTGCCGAAGCTCCGCATCGAGGAAGCCGCCGCCCGCACCCAGGCCCGCATCGACAGTGGCCAGCAGCCGATCATCGGCATCAACCGGCTGGCGCCGGATACCCCCGACGACATCCCCATTCTCAAGGTCGACAACCGCGAGGTGCGCGAGGCTCAGCTCGCCCGGTTGAAGGAGCTCAAGGCGAGCCGCGACCCGTCGGCGGTGGACGAGGCGCTCGCCGCGCTGACGAAGTGCGCCGAGACGGGGGAGGGCAACCTGCTCGAGCGCGGCATCGCCGCGGCGCGGGCGAAGGCCACGGTCGGCGAGATGTCGCTGGCCCTCGAGAAGGTCTACGGGCGCTACGAGGCGACCATCCGGAGCGTGCAAGGCGTGTACGAGAGCGAAGCGGGCGATCACGACAAGACGCAGCGGGCACGCGAGCGGGCACAGGCGTTCCAGGAGAGCCAGGGGCGCCGGCCACGCATCCTCGTCGCCAAGATGGGCCAGGACGGCCACGACCGCGGGCAGAAGGTCATCGCCACCGCCTTCGCCGACCTCGGCTTCGACGTGGACGTCGGTCCGCTCTTCCAGACGCCAGCGGAGACCGCGCGCCAGGCCGTCGAGAACGACGTGCACGTGGTCGGCGTCAGCTCGCTCGCCGCGGGCCACCTGACCCTGGTACCGGAGCTCCGCGAGGAGCTCGAGAAGGCCGGCCGCGGGGACATCCTGATCGTCTGTGGCGGCGTGATTCCGCCCCAGGACCACGAGGCCCTGCTCGAGGCCGGCGCCGCGGCGATCTTCGGGCCGGGCACCGTCATCGGCGACGCGGCCGTCGAGTTGCTCGACCGACTCGAAGCCTCGCTCGAGGCGGGCTGAGACGTTCGGCGTGGCGCGCCCTTCACCGGAGGAGCTCGCCGCGGGCGTGAAGGCTGGCGATCGGGCCATGCTCGCCCGTGCGATCACCTTGGTCGAGAGCGAGCTCCCCGCGCATCGCGACGACTCCGAAGCGCTCCTCCAGGCGATCCTCCCGGCGACCGGCGGGGCCGTGCGGCTGGGCATCAGCGGTGTGCCCGGCGTCGGCAAGAGCACCTTCATCGACCGCTTCGGGGTCGAGCTCGTCGAGGCGGGCCATCGCGTGGCGGTGCTCGCGATCGATCCTTCGAGCGTGCTCAGCGGCGGTTCCATCCTCGGCGACAAGACCCGGATGGCGAAGCTCAGCCGCGACGAGCGTGCGTACATCCGGCCGTCGCCGACCAGCGGCAACCTCGGCGGCGTGGCCCGCAAGACCCGCGAGAGCGCGCTCCTCTGCGAGGCCGCCGGCCACGACGTGGTCCTCGTGGAGACCGTAGGCGTCGGTCAATCCGAGGTCATGGTCCGCGAGATGGTGGACCACTTCGTGGTTCTGATGCTCTCGGGTGCTGGTGACGAGCTGCAGGGCATCAAGCGGGGCATCCTCGAGGTCGCCGACGTGCTCGCGGTCAACAAGGCCGACGGACCGAACCTCGCCGCGGCCGAACGTCGCGCGTCGGAGCTCCGGTCGGCGCTGAAGCTGATGCGCGGCAAGGCGGCCCCGCCGGTGCATCTGATCAGCGCGAAGGAGGGCACCGGACTGGCCGAGCTCTGGGAGGCGCTGCAGGCGCTCACCGAGCGCGAGAAGGCCAGTGGGATCTTCCATCGGCGTCGCGAGGATCAGGCCGCTCGCTGGATGCGGCAGCTGGTGGAAGAGACCCTGCTTCGCGAGCTGAGGGCGCACCCGGTGGTGGGTCGCGCCTGGGCTGCGCAGGAGGCCGCGGTGCGTGCAGGCGAGCGGACCGCTGCTGCCGCCGCCCGCGAGCTGCTGGCGGCGTTTCGGAGCGATGGCGAAGAAGCGCAAGAAGAAGCGTAGCCCCGCCGCCGAGCCCGAGGCGCCTGCCGCGGGAAGCGCGGACGAGGTGCGCCAGCCCGGCTTCGGTGGCTACCTGCGTTGGGTGACCGTCGGCACCTGGAAGGCCGCCGACGCGCGCGCGCTGGCCTACCGGCAGGAGCGCGCCGAGAAGGGCCTCGGTCCCGACTGGCGGCCGATGGTGACGCTGATGCTCGGCGCGCTGATCCTCACCGCGCTCCACTACGCGGGGAAGGGCCAGGGCTTCGACGCCTACGTCGAGCACTTCGTCGACGCGGACTGGGCCAGCGACCGGATGTCGCCGATCTACCAGGCGAACGAGAAGCTCTGGTGGACCCTGTGGCGCATCGGCGGCTACCTCGTGCTGCCGGCGATCTTCATCAAGCTCGTGCTGAAGGAGCGGCTGCGCGATCACGGCCTCACCACGGAGGGGTTCCGCAGTCACCTCGCCATCTACGGCGCCTGCCTGATGGTCGTGCTGCCGCTGGTCGCGCTCGTCAGCTACGACGCCACCTTCCAGAACAAGTACCCCATGTACGCGTTCGCCGGTCGCAGCGTATCGGACCTGCTGTGGTGGGAAGCGCTCTACGCGCTGCAGTTCTTCTCGCTCGAGTTCTTCTTCCGCGGCCACTGGCTGCACGTGCTCGAGCGCACGATGGGAAGCCAGGCCATCTGGGCGATGATGGTCCCCTACTGCCTGATTCACTTCGGCAAGCCGTGGCCCGAGACGGTCGGCGCGATCGTCGCGGGCCTCGCGCTCGGCACCCTGGCTCTGCGCTACCGGTCCATCTGGGCCGGCTTCCTGGTTCACGTCTCGGTGGCCGTGAGCATGGACGTGGCGAGCCTCATCCAGCGCGGTGAGCTACCCACGGACTGGTGAGCTCCCTGCAACGACTCGCGTTCCCGCTCGGCGCGGCGCTCACCCTCGGGCTCGCGCCCTTCTTCCCGGAGCCGCACCTGCTCGGCAAGATCCGTTGGGTCGCCGGCGGGGCCGTCGGCATGGGTCCGATGGACTGGTTCGACCTGGTGCTCCACGGCGCGCCCTGGGTGTGGTTGGTCGTCGCGGTGGTGCTCGAGACTCGCCGCGAGCCAGCAGAGCGGGCGCCGCGCTGGATGATCGGGGCGCTCGTGGCCGCGCTGGCGGCGGCGGTGCTCTGCGTGACCGTCGCGCTGATCCGCTGAGCTACTGACCCTTCGCGCGGGCGACGAGCCAGAAGAAGGTGAACGCCGCGCCCGCGAGGAGTGCCATGGCCGCCAACAGTGGCACGAGCACCAACCAGCTCGGTCGGAGCAGCCCGGGCGGCGAGACCTTCGGCGGGTCGCCGTAGACGTACGCGGTTCGGCCACGGGAGAGCTCGAGGGCGTACACCGGGATGCGCGTCACGCTCAGCCACTGGTGTGCGATGTGCTCTCCCTGCTCGGGCTGGGCGTCCTTCAGCAGCTTCTCGATGGTCGCCGCCATCGGTGTCGCCGCCTCGCGGTAGCTGGTGCCCGAGCCCTTGCCGGCGTAGCGCTGGATCCGCGGCGCGTCCTGCTCGTGAAAGACCTCGCCGGGGGTGGGGTGGTCGACCAGGTGGAGCAGCACGTGGGGGCCGACCTCGTCGGACTCGTCTTCGTGGATGCGCGTGGCTTCGTCGAAGCGGAAGCGCCGGCGGATCCGGACGCGGACCTTTCGGCGCGCGGTGCCTCGGCAGTCGCGGCAGGGGACCTTGCCACCGCCGCCGCATTCGCCGCAGCCCGCGATGTCCACGATCCCGTCGCCGCCGCAGGTGTGGCAGCGGACCGTGCCCTCACCCTCGCAATGGCTGCACGGGCGGACGATCGCCGGGAGCTCCGGCCAGCGCGTGCGCTGCTCCTCGGCGTCCTGGACCATCGCGGAGAGCTCGACGTCGTCGAGCGTGACTCCCCACGGGTCTTCGGGCTCCGCTTCGACGGGCGAGTCGTCCTCGGGCGCGGGTCCCTCCTCGAAGTCGTAGAAGCGGTCCTCGTGCAGGGTGCGCAGCCGGACCTGCACCGGTCCCAGCACCCGAACGGAGCGGATCTCGTCGCGGTCGAGCATGCGCCGCCGACCCGGGCGCTGGTCGTGCCAGCGCCGGACCAGGGCGAGCGCGTGGTCGAGCTCGGGGGACGGCTCCATACCCGGAGCCTATCCCTTCAGTGGCACTGCCAGAAGCCGCCGTCCGAGAAGACGTACATGATGCCCATGTCACCCAGGTTGACGTCGACGAAGGACTCGTCGAACTGCATCACGTAGCCGTAGCCGCCGCCCTCGTCGCCCTGGAGCCAGAGCGGCTCACCCAGGGCGCGCGCCCCCAGCGAGTAGATGGCGCCCCGGAGCTCACCGAGGACGCCGCCCTCCGCGAACCACACGTTGCTCGGGACCTCGATCCGGATGGCCTCGAAGTGTCCCTGGGTTCGCAGCTCGGCCTCTTCTGGCGGCTCGTGCTCGGTCCCCACCTGGTCGCTCGTGGCCTTGAGGAGCGCGGTCTGGTCGTTGCCGGCTTCCCACGCCTCGTTGTAGCTGGGCGACCAGCAGAAGAAGGACACCGAGCGCGTGTCGGTCTTCGGGTTCTTCAGCTCGGGCATGGTCTCGAGGTCGAGCGTGAAGAGGTGGACCATCGGCTCGTCGTCCTTGACGGGCCAGCTCTCGGCGTCGATGCCGGGGGGCTTGCCGCCGGTGAGGTTGAGCGTGGGCGTCGCCGGTGCCTTCTGCAGCTTTCGGAAGGCGTAGATGACCTCGGTGCCTCCCTTCGACGCCTTCCGCGCTCGCTCCGCGAGCAGCACCGCCTTGTCGACCTTGTCGAGCTCCTTGGCGACCTCCTTGCCACCTTCCGCGAGCTCCTTCTCGAGCGCATCGAAGTCCTTGTGGTTGCCGATGGCGTTCTTGAAGGCGTTCTTGAGCTTCGCGCCGCCGCCGTTCTCCATGAGCCACTTCACATAGGCGCGCCGCTCGTTCATGTACATCGTCGGCAGCGACTTGAGCCCGGCCTCGACGTCGCGCTCGCCCTCGCTCTTCAGCTTGGTCTCGACTTCGAGGAGCTTGGTCATCGCCGTCTCGAGGACGGTCTTGCTCGGGTGGGCCCCGATGAAGCGGAAGGCCCGCGCGAACGTTGTCACGTTCGAGCTCTTCAGCCCCTCGAGGAGCACCGTCTCGCCGTGCTCGCGCGGCAGGATGGTGATCACCTTCCGCAACATCGGCATCACGTAGTTCCAGTCGTACTTTCCGCCGACGTCGAAGCGGATGCACTTCACCGCCGTGGCGTCGAGCGCCTCTCCGCGTTCCGCCGCCCGGGTCACGCAGAGCAGCGCCGCCGTGTCGTAGGCGTCCTGGTTCTTCTTCTGCGCCTTCTTCTTGCCCGCGAGGATCAGCGGGAGCGCCTTCAGTGGGAGGAGCCCGAGGCCGAAGCCGATCGTGTGTCCGCCGCCGTACTCGCTCTCGGCGATGGTCTCGATGGCCGACTTCCAGAAGTCTTCGTCGTCGACGAGGAAGAGATAGGGCGCGACGTTCTGCTTGGCGTACTTCTCTTCGAGCTGCTGCTCGAGGCGCGCACGGAGCTGCTCTTCACTCAGCGCGCGGAGCGCCTCGACGAGCAAGTCGTTGCGCGGGTTGCCTGGCGAGTCCCGGTCCGCGTAGCGCACCGCCCTCGCGAGCCCGTGGAGATCGAAGTGCTTGTTGTGGTCGGTGCCGAGCTCCGCGCGGATCGCCTGGTCGATCCACGAGGTGGCGATGCTCACGCCCTCGATGGGGAGCGCGTCGATGAGCTCCTTGGGGATGTCGAGCCCCTCGGCCTTCCGCTTCAGAATCGCGCACGCGACCATCGGCCAGCGCCGAAGGCCCTTCTCCTCGGAGCCCAGCGCGACCTTCGTGACGGTATCGGCGTCGTCGTCCCGCAGCTCGAAGAAGGTCTTGCGGGTCATCTCGACCGTCTCGTCGCCGAGCGTCGCCTTGTCGAGGATCTTCTGCAGCTGCTCGGGGGTCGCCCGCCGAATCGCCGGGATCACGCGGGGTAGCCCGATCTCGTTGCTGTACTCCTTCTCGAGCCGCTGCATCACGGCCTCGAGCACGGCCTCTTCGTAGGAGTCGCTGTCCGTCAGCAGCTCGAGGAAGGGCGCGAAATGCTCGGTCGGCTCGTCACGCCGATGGCCATGGAAGAGATCGCGCCAGTCGACGTCGCCGTCGCCGGTCGGCCAGAGGATGCGCTCACCGATGCCGTAGTCGTCGACCATCTTCTTGGCGAGGCCCTTGGCATGATCGCCGACCTTCACGTCCTTGCCGAAGCGCGCCAGGCAGAACTTCACGCCGGTGGCGAGCTTGCCCTTCAGCTCCGGGAGCACGGCGTCGATGGGCTCCGGGTCCTTCGCGTAGACGCGCATCACCATCTCGTCGAGCGAGCCGGGCCAGCCCGGGATGTGCGGGCTGTGCATGTCCTTCTTCGGCTTGGCCGTGCGCAGCAGCTTCGCGACGTCCTCGCCCGTCACCAGGTGCGTGTTCTCGGCGAGGAAGCGCCAGAGCTCCCAGTCTGCGCCGAGATCGTAGATGTCTTCGCGGAAGAGATGCAGCAGCAGCGGGTACTTCAGTGACCACTCGCCCGCGGCCTTCTCGAGGATGTCGTCCTTCTTGTATTCGTCCTTGGCCTTCTTCAGCCGCTCCGCGAGCTTGGCGAGCTTCTTCTCGTCCTTCAGCAACTTCTCCGGGAGCTTCTTCTCGCTGCCTTCCTCGACGGTCTTCGTCCCGTCCTCGGCGTAGGTCTCCATCCGGATGAGACCGGTGCGCTCCTGCGAGTACTCGCCGATCTTCTTCGGCTTGCCGTCCGGGTAGTACTCCTCGAAGACACCGCAGAGACCGCCACCGCGGTACTCCTTCCGGTACGCGAGCTGGCCGCCGTAGTACCAGGCCTCGCTCATGCCGGTGAACGCGCCCCGCTCGTAGCCGCGCTTGACCCGCTCGTGGTCTTTCTGGTTCCGCCACTCCCACTGGCCGTGGAGCTTCCCCTCCACGAACTGACCGCGCGCACGCGGCGAGCCATCGCGCTCGTCGCACGTGTAGTCGCCGGTCTTCAGGCCCTTCTCGAAGAAGTAGGTCTGGAAGTACGCGCCGTCGTCATACCAGTACGTCCACTCACCAGACTGTTGGTCGTCGACGTACTCGCCGGTGTAGTGCTTCTCGCCGTTCTCGTGCCACGCCTCGATGGGCCCCTGGCGCTGCCCCAGAACCCAGCCGACCTGCCACTGCAGTGTCCCGTTCGGCCAGTAGCGCTTCCAGGTGCCGACCATCTGGCCGTTCTCGAACTGGCCTTCGTACTCGACCTGGTCGGAGCCGGGGTGCTTGCTCGCGTACGGCCCGTCCTTGCGCTCCGGGATGGCCGGCAGTGGCGTGCGCTCGGTCGCGGGAGCCTCGGCCTTCGCAGGCGCTGGGCCCGAGAGGGCCTCGAGGGGCTGGCCCGCGAGCAATCGCTCGACGCCCGCCTTGTCGACCACGGGGATGCCCTTCGATTCGGCCTTGCTGATCTTCGACCCGCCGGGCTCGTCACCGCAAAGGAGCGCAGTCGTCTTGCCGGAGACGCTCCCGGTCACCCGCGCGCCGAGCGCCACCAGCTGCCGCTTCGCGTCCCCGCGGTCGATGTCGAGCTCGCCGGTGAGCACGAAGACCTGCCCTTCGTGCGGCTTGCCACTCGGCGCGGCTGCTTTCGCGGGTGCCGCCTTCGGGGCGGCCTTTGCCGGGGTCTTCGCTGGAGTCTTCGCCGGCGCGCTCCCGCCGAGTACCTCGTCGAGGCTCTTGCCGCCGAGGAGCGCGTCGAGGCCCGCCTGGTCGATGACCGGGATGCCTTCCTTCTCGGCCTTGGCGAGCTTGCTCCCGGCCTTCTCTCCGGCGACCAGGAGGTCGGTCGTCTTCGTCACGCCCTTGGCGATGCTCGCGCCGAGCTCCTTCAGCTTGCTCTCGATCGCCGAGCGGCTCTCCGAGAGCTTCCCCGTGACGCAGACCTTCTTCCCATCCAGTGATCCCATGCATCCCCCTACGGTGACAGAGGGGGAACCTTCCCATGGACGGGGTCAGCGGTGGTGGCGACCGTGAGAACGCTCGGTGACGCCCTATTCGGTGATGTCGACGAGCGAGAGCAGGAAGGCGTAGGTCATCGCGGTCTCGCGGTGCCGGCGGAAGCGCCCCGAGGCGCCGCCGTGGCCGGCCTCGAGGTTCATGTGCATCAGGAGCTGGTTGTCGTCGGTCTTGCGATGCCGGAGCCGAGCGACCCACTTGGCCGGTTCCCAGAACTGCACCTGCGAGTCGTGCAGACCACTGATGACGAGCATGTTCGGGTAGTCCTGCGCCGTGACGTTGTCGTAAGGCGAGTAGCTGAGCATGTACTCGTAGGCTTCCTGCTCGTTGGGGTTGCCCCATTCGTCGTACTCGAAGGTGGTCAGCGGGATCGACTCGTCGAGCATGGTGGTCACGACGTCGACGAAGGGAACGTCGGCGACGAGTCCCTCGAAGAGCTCGGGCGCCATGTTCGCCACCGCGCCGATCAACAGACCGCCGGCGCTGCCGCCGTGACCGAAGAGCCGGTCGGCGGAGGTCCAGCCCGCGTCGATGAGGTGCTTCGCGCAGTCGATGAAGTCGAAGAAGGTGTTCTTCTTGTTCATCAGCTTGCCGTCTTCGTACCAGCCGCGGCCCATCTCCTGGCCGCCACGCACGTGGGCGATGGCGTAGATGACGCCGCGGTCGAGCAGGCTCAGCCGCACCGAGCTGAAGGTCGGGTCCATCGAGTGGCCGTACGAGCCGTAGGCGTAGAGGAGCAGCGGCTGCGGCCGGCTGCGGTCCAGGTCCCTGCGGTGGACGATCGAGACGGGGACCTGGGTTCCGTCGCGGGCGGTGACCGTCACGCGCTCGGTCGCGTACGCGTGCTGGTCGAAGTCGCCGAGCACCCGCTGGACCTTCTTCACCTCGCGCTCGCGCGCGCCCATGTCGTAGTCGATGGTCGACCACGGCGTCGTCATCGACGTGTAGTGCAGCCGGAGCGTGCTCGACTCGACCTCCGGGTTGGTGCCGATGGTCGCGAAGTAGACGGGCTCCTCGAAGGCGATGGCGTGGCCCGCGTCCGCATCGACGCGCCCGCCGCGGGCCCACTTGAGCACGCGCAGGCCGGCGATGCCGTTCTGCCGCTCGGAGGCGACCAGGTAGTCCTCGAAGAGCTCGAAGCCACGGAAGAGTACGCCCTCGCGCGCGGGGATCTCGACGCGCCACTTGCTCTTGTCGGCACTCTCACGGGGCCGGACGCTCATCAGCCGGAAGTCCTTCGCCTCCCAGTTGGTGCGGATGTAGAAGCGCCCGTTGAGGTGGTCCACGTCGTACTCGTGGTTGCGCTCGCGTGGCAGGACCATCTGCGGCTCGCGGTCCGGGTGCCGCGCATCCACCACGCGGTACTCGCTGCTCACGGTCTGGCTCGAGGCGATGAGGATGTAGTCCCGCGAGCGGCTGCGGCCGACGGAGACGTAAAACTCGTCGTCGGTCTCTTCGAAGACGAGCGTGTCCTCGCTCTCGCCGAGGGTGTGGCGCCAGACCTGGTAGGCGCGGAGGGTTCCCTCTTCGCGCTTCACGTAGAAGACGGTCCTGTGGTCGAGCGCCCAGACGGCGCCGCCGGTCGTGCCCTCGATGGTGTCCTCGAGCAGCTCGCCGCTCTCGAGGTCCTTGAAGCGCAGGGTGTAGATGCGGCGGCTGAGGGTGTCCTCGCCGAACGCCATCGTCTTGCCGTCGATGCTCACGGCCGGGCCCACCGCCGCGTAGTAGTCGTGACCCTCGGCCCGCGCGTTCTCGTCGAAGATGATCTGCTCGCCATCCGCTGGGCCGGCTTCGGGGTCGGGCTCGGGCGCGCTCGCGGGGAGGCGGCAGTGGATGTCGTACTCCTTGCCGGTCTCGTTGCGCACGTAGCGCCACCAGCCGTCGACCTTCACCGGGACGCTCGCGTCGTCCTGCGGGATGCGACCGACGATCTCCTGGAAGAGCGCCTCGCGGAACTCCGCCTGGGGCGCGAGCTGCTGCTCGGTGTAGGCGTTCTCCGCCTCGAGGTAGGCGAGGATCTCCGGATCCTCGCGGTCGTCGTCGCGCAACCAGAAGTAGGGGTCCTCGCGGACGTGGTCGTGGGTGCGGTGCTCGTGTGGGACTCGCTTGGCCATGGGCGGAGGGAGCGTAGCGCTTTCGCCGCCGCTCGCAGCCGGACCGTTGTCGGGCTCCGGGTCCGGGTCCGGGGGGGTGGTTTCGGGGCACCCGGCGACGGTCATCAGAGCGAGCACGGTGCCGAGGGCGGCGAGGGTGGTGGGCGAGCGCATCGGAGGGGTGTACCCCGCAACGCGCGAGGCGCCCAGAGCCTTCCGGCTCAGACCGGATCGGCCCGCAAACGGTCGGCGCGCTTCCGGATGGCGACCAGCTCATCGTCGTCCTTTCGGGCGAGGTTCTCGAGCTGGAAGCCCATCCGGTGGTTGCTCGAGAGCCGATCCCGATGCCGCCGGAGGAAGTCCCAGTAGAGCGTGGTCATCGGGCAGGCGTCGTCGCCGGTGGCCTGCTTCGGATCGAAGCGGCAGCTCCCGCAGTAGTCGCTCATCCGGCTCACGTAGGCGCCGCTGGCGGCGTAGGGCTTGGTGCCGACCAGGCCGCCGTCGCCGAACTGGCTCATGCCCAGCACGTTCGGGAGCGACACCCAGTCGATCGCGTCCGAGTACATGGCCAGGTGCCACTCGTGGACCTCGTAGGGGTCGACCCCCAGGAGCATGGCGTAGAGCCCGAGCACCATCAGCCGCTGGATGTGGTGGGCGTACCCATGGGTGAGCACTGCGCTCATGCACTCGCGCACGCAGACCATCTCCGTCTCGCCCGTCCAGTAGCTCTCGGGCAGCGAGCCCTCCGCCTCGAGCGCGTTGCGCTCGGCGTAGGCCGGCATCTCGGTCATGTAGATGCCCCGCACGAACTCGCGCCAGCCCAGCACCTGCCGGATGAAGCCCTCGACGGCGGCGATGGGTGCGTGCCCCTCGGCGTAGGCGGCCTCCGCCGCGCGCACGACCTCGCGCGGGTGCAGGAGCTGCAGGTTGATCGCGGTGCTCAGCACCGAGTGCGAAAGAAAGGGGCGCCCGGTCGCCATCGCGTCCTGGTGTCTGCCGAAGGTCGGCAGCCGGTCCTCGATGAATCGCCGGAGCGCGTAGCGGGCCTGCCGGCGGGTCACCGGGAGGGCGAAGGTCGCGGTGTCGCCCGGGTGGTCGGGGTAGCGCTCGTCGACGAGCGCGATCACCTCCTCGGTGATGGCGTCCGCACGATGGGTGGGCGGCTCCGGGTAATCCGGTGGACCCTTCTTTCCGAAGCTCGCGCGGTTGTCCTCGTCGAAGTTCCACTGGCCGCCCTCGGGCTCGCCGCCGTTCATGAGCACGCCCTCGCGCTTTCGCAGCGAGCGGTAGAAGTGCTCCATGACCAGCTGCTTTCGACCACGCCGCCAGTGGGCGAACTCCTTCGTCGAGCAGAGGAAGTGGTCGTCCGGGACGATCCGGAGCGAGGCGCCCGCGCTCGCGCAGCCGGCGACCAGCGCGTCGCGGACCCGCCAGTCCCCGGGCTCGCGCACGCGAACGGTGTCTACCTCGAGCACGCCGATCCAGCGCGCCAGCTCGTGCTCGAAGTCGCCCGCGTTTTCCGGGTCGTCGACGGTCGAGTAGCGGACCTGGAAGCCGCGCTCCACCAGCGCGTCGCGGAAGTGGCGCATCGCCGAGAAGAAGAGCACCAGCCGAAGCTTGTGCTGGCGAACGAAGGTGGCCTCCGCGTCCAGCTCCATCAGGAGCACGGGCTCGTCGCCGACCTCCTCGAAGAAGGCGCTGCCGGCGTCGAGCTGGTCGCCGAGCACGAGGTGGAGGGTCCGCATGACCCGTGGCTCTGGGGTCAGAGGCGCAGTGCTTCCATCCCTGGGCGGGGCGAGAGCACCCGTGCTATGGGACGCTCGTGAGCGACGAATTCGACGTCGAGGACCTGAAGGTCCACAAGATCGTCCAGCGCAAGGACGGTCGGCGCCACCTCGCCATCGCGGGGAACGGCCCGGCGCCGAGCCCCGCCGACGACATCGACGAGGCGTTCGGCGGCGACGAAGCGCGAACGGTCGCGGTCGACCCCGCCGAGCTCGAGCCCCGCGTCGTCGAGACCCTCAAGTCCATCTTCGACCCCGAGATCCCGCTCAACGTCTATGACCTCGGGCTGATCTACGGGCTCGACATCACCGACGAGGGCGACGTCGAGGTCCGGATGACTCTCACCGCCCCCGCTTGTCCGGTGGCCGGGCAGATCGTGAAGGACGTCGCCGAGCGCGTCGGAGCCACCGAGGGCGTGCGCCGCTCGCACGTGAAGCTGGTGTGGGACCCGCCCTGGACCAAGGACCGGATGACCGAGGAAGCGCTCCTCGAGCTCGGGCTCCTCTGACGGATTCGCGATGACGGAGCTCATCTACCTCGACCACCACGCCACGACTCCGGTCGACCCGCGGGTGCTGGAGGCGATGCTCCCCTACTTCAGCGAGCACTTCGGCAACGCGGCGAGCCGCGCCCACCCCTTCGGGCACCGCGCGGCCGACGCCGTCGAGGAGGGGCGACGACAGGTGGCCGAGCTGGTCGGCGCCCCCGCGCGAACCCTCGTCTTCACGTCCGGAGCGACCGAGAGCGACAACCTCGCGCTCAAGGGCGTGATGCACGCCTACCGGGACCAGGGCGACCACCTGATCGTCCCGGTCACCGAGCACAAGGCGGTGCTCGACTCCGCGACCCATCTGGAGCGCGAGGGCTTTCGCGTCACGCGGGTCCCGGTCAACGAGACGGGCCGCGTCGATCCCGCAGCCATCGCCGCAGCGATCGAAGAGAAGACGGTCCTGGTCTCGGTGATGCTCTGCAACAACGAGGTCGGCACGGTCCAGGACATCGCGGCCATCGGCGCGATCACCCGCGAGAAAGGCGTGCTCCTCCACTGCGACGCGAGCCAGGGCCTCGGCTACCTCGACTTCGACGTCGACGCGATGAACGTGGACCTCGCGTCCTTCAACGCGCACAAGCTCTACGGCCCGAAGGGCGTTGGCGCTCTCTACGTGCGCCGGAGCGGTCCGCGGGTCCGTTTGGTGGCCGAGGCCGACGGCGGTGGCCAGGAGCACGGGATGCGCGCCGGCACCGCGAACGTCCCGGGCATCGTCGGCTTCGGCGCCGCCGCGGCCATCCAGCGGACCGAAGGTGCCGCAGAGGCCGAGCGTCTGCGTGGCCTCCGCGACCGGCTGGCCGAGCGCGTGCTGGCGGTGGAGGCGACCGACCTCAACGGCCCACCGCTGGACGGGCCGCGCCACCCGGGGAATCTCAACGTCTCCTTCGCCGGCATCGACGGGGAGGGCCTGCTGCTGGCGCTCTCGAAGGTGGTGGCCGTCTCCAGCGGAGCGGCGTGCACGAGCGCGTCGACCGAGCCGAGCTACGTGCTGCGCGCCATGGGCCTGGACGCCGACCGGGCCGGGACCTCGATCCGCTTCGGCCTCGGGCGCCACACCGACGAGGCCCAGATCGACGCCGTCGCGGACCACGTCGTCGAGACCGTCGCGCGACTCCGTGAGCAGTCCCCGCTCTGGCGGCAGCGCGGCCAATCCATCGATTGGTAGCGTGTCGGGGCCTCGGGCGACGAAGAGGGCAGGGGTGGTGAACCCGCCCATTCGGCGTTAGAGCTATCAGAGCGTCCCGAGAGACGGAGACCACACGGAAGAGACCATGCGAGAGCTGACCGAGCTGGACGATTGGGCCCCGCCCCCGGTGACCCCGGGCGAGCCGACCATCACCCTGACCCCCAAGGCGGTGGAGATGGGCAAGAAGCAGCTGGCCGAGGCCGGTGAGCCCTCCCTGGGCCTGCGCATCGGCGTCAAGGGCGGCGGCTGCTCCGGCTACTACTACGTCTACGAGCTCGCCAAGAAGGTCCGGAAGCGCGACAAGGTCTGGGACTTCGGTGGCCTGCGGGTCGTGGTGGACGACCGCAGCTTGGCGCTCCTGGAGGGCGGAACGCTCGACTGGGAGCAGCGGCTCATGGGATATGGGTTCACGTGGCAGAACCCGAACGCCAAGGGCGACTGCGGATGCGGCGCCTCGTTCAACGTCTGAGGACCCTCCTCCCCATCGCGCTCGTGCTCCTGGTGGCCTGTCCGGCCCCCGAGCCAGAGCCCGAACCCGAGCCGGTGGAGCCCGCCGGCGGTGAGACGCCGGTCGACCCGAGCGAGCCGGAGCCGACCGGTCCGCTCATGGACGCCGACGCGATGACTCGCGTCGCCGAGGGGCATCGGCCGCTCCGCGAGCTCGTCGCTCCGGGCCGAGGCGTGGTCTACATCCTCTACGCGACGGACGCGTCCGGTGAGGACCCCCGCGCGGACGACGACGGGATGATCCGGCTGGCCGAGCACTGGTGCCCGGGGGAGCGGCTCGACGACAACGTCGACCGACTCCAGCGGGACCTGGCGCGCCGCATGCGCGAGCCGATCCGCGAGCCGCTCTTCGAGTGCATCGACGACCGTTGCGAGCACCCCGCGCAGATGGAGTACGACGTCGCCGGCCACTACGAGTTTGCTCGCGTCGATGGCTTCGATGGGCCTGCGCTCATCGCCGTCGAGCACGTCGAGGGCGCCGGGATGAGCGAAGCCTTCCTGGCGGAGGCCGAGGTCTTCGTCCGCGACCAGCGCGCCGCCCACGCCGGCGCCACTTGCGACTAGGGCGCTAGCTCAGCTGCAGAGGTCGGCGCACTCGCTGACGTCCTGGAAGTCGGTGGTGCAGCGGACCGCCTCTCGGGTGGATTCACGGCAGCTGGCCCACGCGGCGCTGTCCCCTTCACAGTACTCGCAACCCCGACGGTCGCACCGTTGACCGCTCGCGCAGCTGGAGTCACTCACGCACTCATCGGGGAGGGCGATTACGTTGCTGTAGAGGAAGTCCGAGTCCTCGAGGAGGCACTCCGCACAGAGGTTGGACACGCCCGCGATGCGGGTCTCGCAGAGCGACGAGCACTGCGACACGCTCGTCGGCGAGCAGTAGTCGTCGGTCGGTGCTGCATCGTCGGTGCAGAGCGCAACGCATCGTGGGTCGCCCGTCGGGGCGCCGGAATCGGCGCCCGGGCCACCGCCGCCGTCGATGCCCGGGCTCGTGCCGGTGCGTCCGTCGTCGCCACAGGCGACGGCGAGGAGTGCTACGGAAGCGACCATCCAGCGAATCGTGCTCATGGGCGGACCCTTGCAGCGCCCCCCAGGGTGGTCAATCACCGGTCGTGGACCGATCCGACGCCATGTGCGCGCTGCTCGCGTCGGCCGGACCGTAGAAGGAGGCGGCACCTAGTCATCTGAGAAGGTCGCGCGACATCGACGAACCGTCCCGGTCTGGCCATGAGCGCGAGAAAGTGTGCGACGGGATCGAGCGCTCTGCGTCCTCGGGTCGAAACCCAGTGGCTTCGGCCTGGAGGATGTGATGACTCTTCGTTCGACTCTCGTGCTCTCTCTCCTGCTCTCCACCTTCGGACTCGCCTGTGGCGACGATGGCGGTGGCGGAACCGACGAGCAGGGATACACCGCCTGCGGTGGGGTGACGTGCGTGCCCGGCCAGTACTGCGCCGACTCGCGCTTCTCCGATTGCACCGACGGTTGCCTCTCCGACGCGAACTGCCTCGCGAACCAGTACTGCGACACCGAGGCCTTCAATCCGACGTGTCAGAACCGCGAAGCCCCGCCGATGATGACCGACGGCGGCCCACCGCCGGTCGACTCACTCGCCGCCTGTCAGGCCGCCTGCGACCACTTCCAGACGTGCGGCCTCGCCGCCGGGGAGACCGCGCAGTGTCGCAGCGACTGCGGTGGCCTGACCGCCGACCAGCAGCGCGCCATCGCCAACTGCGGAGACGTCTCATGCGTCTCGGTCACCGGCTGTCTCGGCGTCGAATGCCTCTCGAGCGACGACTGCGGCTTCGGCGAGGAGTGCCTCGGGTTCTCCTGTCTGTGACCGGCTCCACCCTTGCGGTTCCGGCGCGCCCGACTTAATCGTCGGGCGTCATGGACGACCTACCCATTCAGGACGACGTGGTGATCCCCGCGTCCGATCTCGACTGGAGCGCGAGCCGCTCCGGCGGGCCGGGGGGTCAGAACGTCAACAAGACGTCCACGAAGGTCGACCTCCGCTTCGATCTCGCGGGCACGACCGCGCTCCATCCGGCGGTGAAGGCACGGCTGCGCAAGCAGCCCGGTGTGCTCCTCGACGCGGAGGGCCAGCTCGTGATCATGAGCTCGGCGACCCGTTCGCAGGCGGCGAATCTCGAAGACGCGCGCGAACGGCTCCGCGAGAAGATCCTCGCGGCGATGGTGCGCCCGAAGCGTCGGCGCGCCACCAAGCCGAGCAGGGGCGCCAAGCGCCGCCGCCTGAAGGCCAAGCGCATGACCTCCGAGAAGAAGCAGGGCCGCAAGAAGGTCGACTACTGATCCGCCGCGATCAGCGGGGGAGCCAGAGCGCCGGCCCGCAGCCGAGGGTCCACTCGTCCCAGTGATCCGAAGGGGAGACGGCGATCTCGGGTGTCAGCCCACGGCACCCGCGAAGGGTGAGCTCGGCCTGGCGATCGACGCCGTCGTCGCACCGCATGCCGATCTCGACCGCGTCGCCGTCCGAGACCCGAAAGCGGCTCGACGCGTCGATCCAGCAGGTGAGCCGGGACGGCTCCACCGGCCGGGCTTCGATGCGCAGCGCGCGCCGGAGCTCCGGCTCGGGATCGCGGAGATCGACCCGTCCCGAGCCACGGCCCACGAAGCTCATCGTGACGTCCTGGGCCGGGCCGCAGCTCGGCTGACCGACGCGCCATTCCCGACCGACGATCGCCCACGGGTCGATCGGACCGCGACAGTCGATGGCGGCATCGGGCACTTCGAGATCGCTCGGTTCGAGCTCGGGTTCGTGGCTCGCGAAGCAGCCGAAGGACAGGAGGAGGGCACAGGTGATGGTGACTCGCACCCGTCGACCGTGTGCCCGTACCGCTTAAGCGGCGACTTAAGGCCGGGTCACTCGTGGAGCTTCCGCAGCAGCGCGTCGTACTCCATGCGACAGCGCCGCCGCTGCCCACGTACGGTCTGGTCGTAGGTCCGGAAGCCTCGACCGGTGAACCGCGAGCCGTTGGGCCGCATCGTCGCGCTCTGCTCGAGCGCCCCGTTGCGGGCCGTCGCGCGGATGGTCCCGTCCGAGGCGATGTTCAGCTGCCACTCCGGCCAGAACTGCGAGTTCTGGAGCTTCATCGTCATCGTGGTGCTGCCTGGCACTCCGTCGATCGCGGCGAAGTAGGAGGTCACGAAGCCGCTGTTGCTGTCGGCTTCGCAGGTCGCTTCGTCCAGGCGGGTCTGGAACACGTAGAGCCCGGGCCCGAGCACCCCTTGGGTGTTCTGCGCTCCCGCCGATTCGTGCGGGACGAAGGTGAGAGCGAGCAGGGCGAGGGCGGGGAGGGCGATGCGCATGCCCGAGCTTACTCGGCTGCGCCCTCCTGGTTACGGTCCGGCCGTCCGGTCGCGATGAACGAGTCCTTGGGGTGCCAGTCCAGCTCCCGCATCGCGCGGCTCGGGTCGCAGGCCTGATGGCGGCAGAGCACGTCGCGGACCTTGTCCCGCGTCAGCACCAGCGGTGCGCCCATCCGCGCTCGCAGCTCGGCGAGCGCGGCGGCCGCGCGCAAGGTCGCCGGTGGCAGCGCGATCACGCGCACGTCCGGCCGACCGACCCGCCTGCCGAGGGTCCGCGCCATGGTCGCCCGAGTGATGGGCGCGGGCTCGGCGACGTAGTAGCGCCCGCTCGGGTGCTCGGTGGTCAGTGCCTTCACGATGGCCGCCGCGCAGTCCGGGCCGCTGAGCAGCGACATCGTCCCGCCCGGGTGCACCATCGGGATGACCCCACGCCGAGCGGCATCCAGCAGCGGATCCATGCGGTGCTCGCCCTCACCGTAGAGCGCGGGCGGCCTCAGGATCGTCACCGGGCAGCTCAATGCGTCGGCGTGGCGCTCGGCCTCCAGCTTGCTCTCGCCGTAGACCGAGCGCGGCGCGTCGGGCTCCTCCTCGGTGGCCGGCTTGCCCGGCCTGGATGGGCCGTGCGCCGCGAGGCTGGAGACCAGCACGAAGCGTCGGAGCGTCGGAGGCGCGCACCGGACCAGCGTGGCCGTGGTCTCGGTGTTCGCGCGAAAGATCGCCGAGGGTTCGAGCGCGAGCCCGCCGCCGGCGGCATGGACGACCGCGTCGACGTCCTCGTATGCGCGGCGCACGTCGTCGGCGTCGAGGAGCGAGCCTCGAACGACCTCGGCACCGAGCGCCTCGGCGCGACTGGTGTGGCTCGTGGGTCGCGCGAACGCGCGCACGACGATCCCCGCGTCTCGGAGCTGGGCGAGCAGATGGCTCCCCACGAACCCCGTGGCGCCGGTCACCAGGACTCTCATTCGGCCTCCAAACGTCGGACCTCGATCCGGTCGAAGCGCGCACCGGAGCGCGCGCGAACGGCCAGCGACACGCGGTCGCGGAGCCCATCCAAGCGACATGTGCGCTCTTCGCCCCCGCGCACGATCCGGAGCGACTCGCCGCGTCGCTCGAGGAGCACCTCACCCGAGCCGTCGAGGGTGCAGAGGGTGGGGCCGACCTCGTCGTCGTCGACCTGGACCGAGGTCGCGGGGGCACCATCGGGCTGGAAGAGGACCTCGACGGAGCCAGCGGTCTCGAGCTCGATCGCCACGTCGGCGAAGCGAAGCCCCGCGAGGTCGGCACGCGCGTCGGCTGCCTCCGACACCAGCGACGCACCCTCGGAGCGCCAGCGACCGGGCGCGTCGAGCGCCAGGTCCTCCGCCAGGAGCGAGGCCGGCGGGTTGCCGAAGGGCGAGCGCTCGCTCACCCGTCGGATCGCGGCCCCCATGTCGTCGAGCGCCACCGTGGCGCCGTCGCTGAGTGTGACGAGGCGGCCGTGCGCGCGCGGGGGTGGCAGCTCGGTCAGGCTGGAGCTGCCGATGTCGACCACGAACTCTCGCCGGATGTCGTCGAGCGCGCTCATGCCGCTGACCAGGACTCGGCCGTCGATGAGCGCCGTGGCGGTGATGTCGACGAGCGGTGGAAGCGTCACGTCGACAGCGCTCTCGACCAGGCCGGGCACCGGACCGAGAATCGGCGGGGCGTTGCGGTAAGAGCTGAGCGATCCGTCGACACCGACCACGAGCAGCCGACCGCCCGGGAGCGGAACCGCGGCCGCTGCCTCGCTGGGGAGGTCGACGCCGAGTGCCACGAAGGTGCCGCTGCGCGGGTCGAAGGCGACCAGCTCGCGGAGCGGACCGCCGCCGGTGCCGACGCCGCCCACGACCAGCACCGAGCCGTCGTCCAGTCCACGGACGAAGGGAAGCGCGCGCGCCGTGGGGAGCTCGCCGGTCGCGGTGGCGCTGCGGGTGTTGGGGTCGATCACCTCGGCGCTGGCGAGGGGCTCGCCGTTGCCCGTCGCGCGACCGCCGACGAGCAGGATCGAGCCGTTCGGCAACCGGAGCGCGCCGGCGTCGCGCCGTGGCTCGAGCAGCGTGTGGAGTCCTTCGTCCATCACGCCCGCGGCTGCGTCGTAGACCTCGAAGGTGTCGTGGGCCGGCCCTTCGTCTCCGAGCGCGCCGCCGAGCGCGAAGACGAGCGCTCCGCTCCGGACCGCCGCCACACCGCTCCGCCGGACCTGGAGCCCGGGGTCGATGACCTCCGCGGTCACTTCGCCCGTCCGCCAGTGGATCAGCCGTCGCGAGCCGACCTCGCCCTCACGCCCGCCGACGAACACGAGGCTGCCGTCGTTGGTCGGGACCACCGCGCCACCCGTGTCGGCCAGCGCGGGGTCGGGGAGCGGGCAGGACTCGTCGGGCGGGAGGAGGAGCATGGTCAGGGCGTGCTCGCTCGGCTCGAACTCGGGCAACAGGGCCGCGCCGAAACCGGTCCAGCGATCTCCCAGCGCACGAACCGTCACCACCTGGGTACCGGTGGGGAAACGGTCGATGACTCCGGGACCACCAGGCCGGAGCACGTCGATGGTCCGCTCGTCGCTCGCGGGGAAATCGCCGAGTGCCTCGATCACCAGGTCGCTCGGGGCCCCCTCCGGGCGGCACGGGCCGGTCTCCGGCACGCGCAGCTCGACCTGGAGCGTCTGGCGCTCGACCCGGTCGCCGCAGGCACCGAGCAGGAGCAGGAAGGCCGCCGCAAGCCGCATCACGGGCTATGCTAGCAGGCGAGGCGCCGCCGATGCGCCACCGGAAATGCTCGACCTCTACCCATGGTTCGCCCGAGCGGGGGCTGGCTGATGCCCCTGCCCAAGAAGAGCGAACGTGCGCCGACACCCTTCGGGCCCTACCTGCTGGACGCGCCGATCGCGGAAGGCGGGATGGCGCGGGTCTATCGTGCGCGCCTGCGTGGCGCGCTCGGCTTCGAGAAGCCGCTGGTGGTCAAGCAGGTCCGGCCGGAGCTCGCGCGGCAGCCGCGCTTCGTCGAGATGTTCGCCAGCGAGGCCAAGGCGCTCGTGCGGCTGGTCCACCCGCACATCGTCCCCATCTACGAGTTGGGCGTCGTCGACGGGGTCTACTTCATCGCGATGGAGCACATCGAGGGCGCCACCCTCGAGGGCCTGCTCACCGAAGGCCCGTTGGAGGCCGGGCCGGCCGCCCACCTCGGCATCCAGGTCGCTGAGGCGCTGCACCACGCGCACGACCGGCACTCCCTGGTCCATCGCGACGTCACGCCGCGCAACGTGATGGTCGACGAGGGCGGCCACGCGCGGCTGCTGGATTTCGGCATCGCGACGCCCGCGGAGGGGAGCGGCGGTGACGTCTTCGGGACGCCCGGCTACCTGTCGCCCGAGCAGGCGCGCGCCCAGGACGTCGGCCCGAAGAGCGACGTCTTCTCGCTCGGCTGCGTGCTCGCACGCGCGATGACCGGCGAGGCACCGTACAACGGCGACGAGGGCCGCGAGAGGCTCCTCGCAGGTGAGAAACCGGACCTGAGCGAGCTCCCCGACGCACTCGCGGCCACGATCGGGGCCATGCTCGCGACCGACCCCGCCGAGCGGCCGAGCGCCGCCGAGGTCGCTCGGAGCCTCCGGACCTGGCTCGCCGGCGCGCACCCTGCGGGCGTGGCGGCTCAGGCGGCCGAGCGCGCGCGTCGCGTGAAGGAGTCCACCCCGGACGTGGTCACGACCGGCGAGAGTACGGCCGCCGTGGGCAAGGTCCGGACGCTCGCCACGAGCGCCATCCTCGAAGACGTTCGTCCGAGCGAGCCCATCCCGGCCGAGCCGGAAGAGGCGACCGCCCAGATCGCCGGGCGCCGAGGCCGAGCCGCAGACGAGTCGGAGTCGGACGTCGGCGCTCGGTCGTCTGAGTCCGACGTCGGCGATCGGTCGCCGGAGTCGGACGTCGGCGCTCGGTCGCCGGAGTCGGACGTCGGCGCTCGGTCGCCGGAGTCGGACGTCGGCGCTCGGTCGCCGGAGTCGGACGTCGGCGCTCGGTCGTCGGAGTCCTCATCCCCCGCGGGGCGGTGGGCCATCGCCGCGCTCCTCGTGGCCGCCCTCGCCGTTGCCCTCGCGTTCGGCCTCCGCTCCCCGGAGTCCGCCGACCCCGACCCATCGACCGAGGTCGCCGACCCTCCCGTCGAGCCCGAGGTGCCCGAGCCTCCGACGCAGCCCGACCCGCCCGTCGAGACGGCGATGGACGAGCCGACCATGGAGGCCGAGCCCACGATGGAAGCGACGATGGCCGAGACCATGGAAGCGACGATGGCCGTCGCGCCCGCGGCTCGTGCGTCGCTCCGGATCTCCGCCAGCCCATGGGCCGAGGTTCGGCTGGACCGTCGGGCGCTCGGCTCCACCCCCGTTCGGCGGGTGAGCGTCCCGCCAGGGACCCACCGGGTCCACCTCTCGTGTCCTCCGCTGGGCGTCGAGGTCGACCACACCATCACGCTGGAGCCAGGCGACGACCTCGCGCTCTTCGCCGATCTCCAGGCGTCGCCGCCCCGAGTGACCGTTCGATGACCTTTGCCCGTTGGGGTGCCCCCGACGTGCGTGTGCACTAGGATTGCAGTGTGACGAGACGAATCTCGAGAATCGCTTTCTTTGTGGGCCTGCTCGCGGCGGCCGGTTGTGAGCAGACGACCACGGCGACCTTCTCGGTCGGCCTCGAGGCGAGCCTCACCACCGCCGACTTCCCGGTTCCCGACGAGCTGCGCGAAGACACCGCCACCGGCCCCGTGGTGCGCTCGGTGCCGTGCGACGCCGTCGCCTGCCCCTCCACCATGGAAGCACCCGTCACCTGCGTGTCCGGCACCTGCGACCCGGAGCCCCTCACCATCTCGGCGCCGGTCGGCGACCCCGTCGATCTCGATGAGCTCGCTGGCGACCTCGACGACGTCATCGGCGAGATCGACTCGCTCGAGATTCTCGAGATCCGGTACCAGGTCCAGCGCAACACCCTCACGATCCCGGTCGAAGAGGTCGAGATCTTCTGGGGTCCTGCCGGCGCCGCGAGCGTGGACTCCGCCGGCGTCCAGCGACTCGGCGTCGTGCCTTCGATCCTGGTCGGCACGACCGGCGAGGGCGACGTGATGCTCGACGCCGCCGGGGCGGCAGCGTTCACCGAGTACTACGAGAACGTCGAGCACCGGTACCGCTTCTTCATCCGCACCGGCACCGATCTGATGCCCGGCGGGCCCTTCCCGCAGGGTGAGCTCGACGTCGCCGTCAGCATGCGGGTGCGGATCACCGGCAGCCTGCTCTGAGCGGCGGCGCGGTGGGCTCACGGGAGAGTTGGCTCACGGCTGCGCGAACTGAAAGGCCCCGGATTCGGGCGGAGGCGTGCCTTTCCGTTAGCATTTCGGTTCCGTGACGGCCTTTCACGTGAGCAGTACCCGACCATGAGAACTCTTCGCTTCCTCCTCCTCGCCCTCCTCACCGCCTGTTCCTGCGACGACACCCGCGTCCCCGGGGATAGCCCCACGCGAGACATGGGGATGGTCGATCCCGACATGACGACCGGCACGGACATGATGTCGATGCCGCGCGACTTCGGGATGTTCGACCCCTTCGACCCCGACGCGGGCTGTGGCTCCTCGACGGTGCCCACCGAGCGCGTGCCCGGCAGCCTCATCCTGGTCTTCGACCGCTCGGGCAGCATGGACAACCCGGCGAGCGGTGACTCCGGCCCCACCAAGTGGGACCTGGCGACCAGCGCGATCAACAACGCGCTCAGCGGTGTCTCGGACGACCTGAACATGGGCCTGATGCTCTTCCCGCACACGAGCGGCGACGAGTGCTCGGTCGGTAGCGACGCCATGCGGGTCGCCGTCGGTCCGCTCGGCTCGACTCGGAGCATGATCTCGTCGGCCCTCTCGAGCGCGAGCGCCGGTGGCGGCAACACGCCCATCGCCAGCGCCCTCCGAGCCGGCTGGGCGCAGCTCGGCGACGTCGAGGGGCGTGGTCAGAAGGGCCTCATCATGGTCACGGACGGCGCCGAGACCTGCGAGACCTCCCAGTCCGAGCGCAACGCGGTGTTGGCGATGGCGGCGGACCAGAACTCGTCGAACGGGTACCTGACCTACGCGGTGGGCCTCGACGAGAGCAACAACTTCCTCTCCACGCTCGCGTTCAACGGCGAGACCCCTCGCACGCCGACCTGCATGCCGGAGTGCACGGAGAAGACCTGCTACGACGCGAGCGAGTGCGACGCCGGTCAGGCCTGCAACAACATGAGCATCGGCGGCATCCCCGTGCCGGGCACCTGCCAGTGCACGATGGACTCGCACTGCCCCGCGGGACAGACCTGCGAGACGATCACGCTGCCGATCATCGGGACCGTCGCGAGCTGTGAGGGCCCGTCGAACTGCTGCCACTACAACGCCGAGGGCTCGAGCTTCGAGGCGGACTTCCAGGACGCGCTCGAGGAGATCGCGAGCCGTTTCCTCGACAGCTGTGTCTTCGAGGTGCCGCGAGATGGCATCACCGGCTTCAACCCGAACCTCGTGAACGTCGGCGTCACCTTCGACGGCGAGGACCGCACGGTGCTTCGTCAGTCGAGCGACTCATCGATGGACAGCTGGAACTACACGACGCCCGAGAACGACGCGATCATCATCCAGGGTCCGATCTGCGACCGCCTCCTGATGAGCGCGGCCGAGGTCGAGATCGTGGTCGGCTGCCCGACCATCATCATCTGACCTCTACGCCAGCGGGAGGCGCTTGAGCGCCACCATCGCTGCGCGGACGCCCTCGCGAAGGGCGTCCGTGGGATCGCCTTCGACCCGGTAGCCACCGCTCGCGCGACCGGCCTTCTCCTCGAAGAAGAAGACCGCGCGCTCCGACTGCGGGCCCTGCAGGGACACCTCGACTCCGTCGTCGGTGCGCCGCGTGCCGACCCACTCGAGGCGGCCGAAGGGCGCCGCGCGGCGGAGGCGCTCCAGCCGGGCGGCGACCGAAGGGGCGAGCGCGATCCGATCGGCGGGCACGTCGTCCGCGCTCAGAGGCCGGAGCTCGTCGAGGCCGTGGAAGCGGGCGTAGGTCTCGAAGACGCCGTTGCACTCGGCGTTCATGACGCACTCCGCGCAGCCCGGCGCCTTGAGCTTGTCGCGCCGTTTGACCTCGTACTTGTCCCAGGGCTCGCTGAGCTGGTCGTCGTGGTCGATGGCGACCGTCTCTGTGTGCTCGCCGTCGTGGTGGATCCAGCGGATCAGATCCGGCGCGACGCAGTAGGGGAGGTTGCCGATGTTCACGTCGAAGCCCGGGGCGCGCTCCTCGAACGCGGCCACCATCCGGCGCATCGGCTCGGCGAGGTCCGTGTAGCGGACCAGCATCTCTTCCATCTCGGCCTCGGTCCGGTCGCCCGCGTCGAGCGGCCGGACCATGTCGAGGTGCAGCTGCCGAGCGCCGTAGGGCAGGAGCAGCTCCGCGAAGTGCTCGAGGTCCGCGTGGTTCGAGCGCACCACGCACATGTTGACCGTGATGTCCTCGCCGCGCGCCTTCAGGTGGTCGAGGGTCCGCAGGATTCGCTTGAACGAGTTGGGCCGCTGCGTGGTGCGCACGTGCGACGCCTCGGTCGCGCCCTGGATCGAGATCCGCCAGATGAGGTGCGCGTTCGGGCCGAGCGCCTCGCGCGTCGCGTCGATGACCTGCTCACGGGCCGTCTTCACGCCGTTGGTGAAGACCACGACCTCCTCGAAGCCGAGCTCCCCACAGCGCCGCACCACGTCGAGGAACGCGGGCTGCAGCGTCGGCTCACCGCCGAGCAGCGTGATCTTCTTGTGCCCCGCTCGCGCCGCGTCCTCGATGCGCTCGAGCAGCGGCGACGCCTCCATCGGCTTCGCCTCGCCCCGATCGGTGCGCTGCCCGCTCACGCAGAAGACGCAGCGGTTGTTGCACATGTGGCCGAGCTGAATCTCGACCTGGCTTCGCGGTTCGCTCACCGTGGTGCATTCTAGCAGCCGGCCTGCGTTCCCCCCATTCGTCTCCCAGTCCTGGCGCTTTCAGCTTGTTCTCGCACAAAGACACGAAGAACTCAGAGGTTCACGAAGAGGGGAGGATCGACGCCGGTTGGGAACGTGACTCACGAAGCGATTCGGCGGCGACCGACGAACCCGCGCGTCGACCCACGATCCAACCCCTTTGTGAACCTTCGTGCTCTTGGTGCCTTCGTGCGAGAACAAGAGCTCAGCGGGTCGAATGGGTGGATCAGGGGGCGACGAGGGGCCCCTCGAGAAGCGGGAGGCCCCAGTCGCGGAAGACTTCCTGCTCCTCCCCCCGGAGCTTCTGCTCGCAGTGAAAGAACCATTCGTCGAGCAGCACGAGCGCCCGGTCCTGCGCGTCTTCGCGGTCCCACTCGCTGTCCGCGAGCGCGTCGCGAGCCTGGGTCCGGATGTCGTCGATCTCGTCGTAGGCCTCGTCGCTGAGCCCCTCGCCGGGACACGCGACCTCGTCCAGGGTGACCTGGGCGTCGAGCGTCGCGTCCTCGGCGACGCGCACGGCGGTCACGGCTTCCGCCAGCTGGCGACGGACCCGCGGGAACGCGCAGCGCATCGGGTAGGCCCGGAGCCCGACCGTGACTCGGGTCCACCAGTCGTCGATCGAGGCCGGGCGCTCCGTCGGTGCGTTCCCCAGATCGATGCGCGCCTGGGAGATGGCGTCGATGCGAAGGCCATCGAGCCCGCCCGTGAGCAACGCGAGACCGGCGCCCTCGGTCACCGGCGAAGTCCCGAAGAGTCGCAGCTCGCTGATGCAGACCTCCCGCCAGCCGCGCCGCGTGCCGGGGATCGTCTCCAGGATCTCGAGCTTCCACTCGCGACCGGCGGTCGGTGCGTCGAGCTCGAAGCGCTGGAGCTCGCGCGACTCCGTGTCGACGTCCCAGCGCCCGACCTCTTCGCCTTCGGCCAGCAGCCGGACCTTCGCGATGCGCAGGTTCATCGTGAAGAGGTCCATGTCGCCATCGACCTTGGTGAAGCCCGAGGTGAGCGCCACCGCGTGCACCTCGCTCCCCGCCGGCACGCGGACCTCGACGAACGCCGCGTCGTCTCCCGTTCGGCTCGCCCACGGCGTCTCCATCGATCCGTCCACCAGGAAGCGAGGCCCCGAGCGGAGCGAGGGCGTCGTCGACGACACCGCCAACGCCTCCGCCGCCGTCGGCAAGAGATCGAACGGTTCCACCGCCTCGACCTCCGGCTCGGCGTGTTCGGCGCGCTCCTCCACCGTCGGCTCCGCCGACTCGGTCTCCCGCTCCGCGCTCCCCTCGCACCCGAACGCCAACGCTCCGCCGATCAGAATCGTTCGTAGTCTCATCGCCCCGCCCGAAAGCAAGCACCATACCTCGGAGAAAGAGCGGCCGGATGAACACTCTCGTGACCTTCGGTTCACGCCTGCTGCGACGAACGGTCGCGAACCGATGAGCCGAAGGCTCACGTCATCGCGGGTCGGCTCGAGCTCCTACCGTTCGAGCCATGGTGTGCGTTCGATGCACTCACGGCGCCGGTACGTAGATCACGTCGCGAAGCGGTCCTTCGTACAGCTTGTACGCGGGACCATCGGTGGGAATGGCCAGCACGTTCTGGTTGGGACGCTCGCCCCTAGGCCACCACATCAGCAGCGTGCCGTCTGGAAGAGCCATCACCCGTTGATTGCTGAAGTCGAGTGCCGGTACGCGACGCACCAGCAGTGCGGTTTCCTCGCCTGCATCGAGCCGGAAGATGACCTTTTCGTGCCGTGAAGTTCCTCGGAAGTCCCGATGCATTACGTGGAAGACGGAGTCGCCCACCACGGTTGGGTGCACTACGGCATGCCAGAAGCGACCCGACCACTGACCGAAGTCGATGGCAGTGTGGACTCCGGCCGTACCCAACCACGTCGGTTCGTACGGGCGTGAGACTTCGCGGAACAACGCCCGCCCGCTCTCGGTGACCCGGTAGACCGTGCCCTCGCCGGGGAAGCTCGGGACGACGAGCTCACCCAGGCCTCGGCGGAGCGTCCCATCACAGACGTAGTAGATCGTGCCAGCTCCGTCGTAGTCGAAGAACCATTCACGCTCGTAGAAGCACGGAGGCGTGTCGACCTCCACGTCCGCGCCCATTCTCCATTCGTAGAGCGCGTTCGACCGGGAGCGGTATGTATATCGGCCTGGTCCAGCCGGGCTGACCGAGCCGGAGGAGTCGTGATCGAAGTCGCCGACCGTGTCGCTACGATCCGGCCAGATCCGTCGCAGAGCGATGCGATCTTCGTCCGTAGGCTCGGGGATTACGGCCATGACGACGCCGGTGACGGGCAGCGTGTTGGAGACATCGGCACTCGGACAGGGATGGCCTTCGTCGATGATTCCGTCGCAGTCGTTGTCCCGACCATCGCACCAGTCGTAGTCCCCCTCCACGCAGCCCATGCCCGGGACACCAGCGTCTCCCACGGAACCGTCGAGAGGTGCAACCGAGCCATCGAGGTCTGGCGTGCCGCCGTCCGGTCCGCTCGGGGCCGGTGCGCACTCGCATTCAGTCAGCCATTCGGCGCTCTCGCAGTAGATCAGCCCGGGTCGACCGTCGGGGCAGGTGCAGGGAGCAGCGGTGCCGCTCCAGCAGCTGTCCGGGAGCCCGGCCCTGGGATCGTCCGGGTCGATGGTCGACCCGTCGCTGCGAGTCGTCGACGCATCCGCAGGCTCCGGATCGACGGGAGGAAAAGACTCCGGGCAACCGACGAGGAGAACGGGAAGGAGGAACGCGCCGAAGAAATGTCTTTTGAAGAGAGGCATCATCGACAACGCTACGAGCAATTGCCGTGCCTGGTTTTTGGACTGAAATTCGTCCTGTCGGTGGGCCTTCGTGTGCCAAGAACACGCCCACTGTGTGAGTCTGAGTCACGCTCGAGCGCGTGGAGCGAATCAGCCCTCGGCGGCGCGGATGGGCTTGGTCTCGTGGAAGACCCAGTCGTCGTTCTCGCCGACGGCCCGCTCGAGCTCCCAGTCGTTCCGGAAGAGCGCGACCACGCCGCCATCGACGTCGGTGACCGCGAGCGGGATGCGCCTCGCCTCCACCTCTTCGGTGGTGGTCGGTCCCTCGACCCAGCGGGCGTACTCGAAGGGGAGCTTGTCGAAGGTGATCTTCGCGCCGTACTCGTGCTGGAGCCGGTAGATGAGCACCTCGAACTGGAGCTGGCCGACGACCCCGCAGATCGGATCCTTCTCGCGGCCGGTCTCCGTGAAGAGCTGCACGGTGCCTTCCTCGGCGAGCTGGTGGATGCCCTTCTGCAGCTGCTTGCGCTTGAGCGGATCGAGCAGCTGCAGTCGGCCGAAGTGCTCCGGCGAGAAGCGGGGCACCGCCTCGAGGACCAGTCCGGCTTCGCTCGAGAGGGTGTCGCCGATGCGGAAGAGGCCCGGGTCGTAGAGACCGAGGATGTCGCCCGCGTAGGCTTCCATCACGGTCTCGCGCTCCTGCGCGAAGAACTGCTCCGCGCGGTTCAGGCGGATCTCCTTGCCGAGCCGGAAGTGGTTCACCTTCATGCCGCCCTCGAAGCGGCCGCTGCAGACGCGCGCGAAGGCGATCCGGTCGCGGTGCGAGGGGTCCATGTTCGCCTGGACCTTGAAGATGAACGCGGTGAAGCGGTCGTCGTCCGGCGCGATGGTGTTGCCGTCGGCTTCCCGCGGCTGTGGGGGAGGGCAGAGCGCACCGAAGGCGTGGAGGAAGGCCTCGACGCCGAAGTTGGTCAGCGCGCTGCCGAAGAAGACCGGCGTGAGCTCGCCTTTCAGGAAGCGCTCGCGGTCCCACTCCTCACCAGCGCCATCGAGCAGCTCGACGTGGTCCTGCAGCTCCTCGGCGGCCTCCGCGCCGAGCATCTCGCTCAGCTTCGGGTCGTCGATCGCGACCTCGGTGGCCTTCACTTTGGTGGAGCCGCCCTTCTCCTTCTGGAAGCGCAGGAAGCGCCGATTCCGGCGGTCGTAGACCCCCTGGAAGAGGTCACCGCTGCCCACCGGCCAGGTGAAGGGGAAGCTCTCGATGCCGAGCACGTCCTCGACCTGCGAGGTGAGATCGAAGGGGTCGCGCGCCGGGCGGTCGAGCTTGTTGATGAAGGTGACGATCGGGATGCCGCGCATCCGGCACACGTGGAAGAGCTTCCGCGTCTGCGGCTCCACGCCCTTGGCCGCGTCGAGGATCATGATCGCGCAGTCGGCCGCGGTGAGCGTCCGATAGGTGTCCTCGGAGAAGTCGTTGTGGCCCGGTGTGTCCAGCAGGTTCCATCGCAGCTCGTCGTATTCGAACTGCAGCACCGACGAGGTCACCGAGATGCCGCGCTGCTTCTCGAGCGCCATCCAGTCGCTCGTGGCGGATCGCTTCGCCTTCCGGCTCTTGACGGAGCCGGCCATGTGAATGGCGCCACCGTAGAGCAGGAGCTTCTCCGTCAGCGTGGTCTTGCCCGCGTCCGGATGGCTGATGATCGCGAAGGTGCGCCGCTTTTCGTAGTCGCGGGCCATGGGGTGGCGCGATGTAGCAACGAAAGGCGGCGGGGGCTACCCCTCGGGGAAGACTACTTGGCGTCGGAGGGAACGGGCGGCGGCACGGCGACCAGGCCGGTGAAGCTCTCGCGCTTTCGGCGCATCCGCTCCTTCGGCTGGATGACCTCGATCTCGAGGACCAGGTCGTCGTACTCCGAGGGGTCCATCTCGAGGGTCTTGGCGAGATCGCGCACGAACTGGTCCTCGCGCAGATCCACCTCGCCGTCGGCGTCCACCATCTTGGTCACGAGCTCGAGCAGCCGGCGCTTCTGCATCGGCGGGTCCGACATGAAGTCGCGAACGGCGTCGGCCATGTCGAACTCGATGATGCTGAACTCGCGGATGTGCTGATCCACCTCCGCGGGTAGCTCGTCTGGAGTGGTCAACAAGAGGTCGGCGAGCACCCGCCGAGCTTCCTCGTCCTCCTCACCCATCATCGTCCCATCGGAGTAGATGGCGGCGCAGAGGAGCTCGGTGATCGTGTGGATGCGTTCGCGGACCTTCACGCCATTCGTGATGGCAGAATCCCCGGCTCCGGCAAGCCGCGAATTGGGGTCACACGGTCACGATTCCCTAACATCGCGATCCATGAGCGAGCTCCGTGTCCTCACCTACAACATCAAGCTCCTGCCGCCGCACGTGAAGCTGGGCGTCGCCCCGAAGGGGCTGCCGATCGGCTTCTGGGAGCGGGGCAAGCATGCGACCCCCGACGACGCTCGAACGAAGGCGATCCTCGCCGCCATCCTCGCGGGAGGCTGGGACGTCGTGTGCCTCCAGGAGGTGTTCCAGGAGCCCAATCGTGCGGTGCTGCGGCGGGGCTTCGAGAAGGCTGGATATGACGTCATCGACAAGGCCCACGCTGGAGACCTGCTCAACGAGGACAGCGGCCTCTTCATCGCGTCGAAGCTGAAGATCGTTCACCACCGCTTCGAGGAGTTCGCCGCCAAGGAGGGCTCCGACGCGCTGGCCGACAAGGGCGTGCTCGGTGTGTGCCTGAAGGCACCGAAGGCCTGGAAGGCCAAGCCGCACCAGCTCTACCTCTTCGCGGCCCACCTGCAGGCGAGCGGCGACCACACCCGCCGCCACCAGCTCCGGCAGCTGCAGCGCTTCGTCCGCGGCATGCTCCACCCGGTCGGCAAGAAGAGCGCCGTCTCGGCGATCCTCGTCGGCGACATGAACGTGCGCGCCGAGGAGGTCTGCACCGGCTGTCAGGGGCTCACCACCACCGGCGAGTACCGCGCGATGATGTCGATCCTCGACCACCCGCGCGATCTCTTCCGCGAGCTCAACGGCAACGCCCTCGGCGCCACCTGGGACGGTCACGCCAACCCGCGGATGATCCGCGGCAACGATCGGCGCGCGATGCGCATCGACTACGCGTTCGCCTACGACTTCGTCCCGGAGGACGACCCGCACGCGGAGCTCTCGCGGCTGAAGAAGCTCCACTGCAAGGCGGCCGCCGTCGAGCCTTTCCAGACCGGCAAGCTCGCGCTCAGCGACCACTACGCGGTCGGCACCACGCTGCACCCCTGAGCTAGATGAGCAGGAGCGCCGCGGCGACGCCCGCGGTGCCGAGGGGGATCGAGAGGTTGTCGTCGATCCGGAAGCTGAAGAGCTCGAAGAGGGTGCCTGCGAGGCCCGCTCCGACGGCGACCAGGGGCAGGCGCCAGCCGGTGACCAGTCCGGGGTGCAGGGTGAGCAGCACCGTCAGGATGGCGATCACGGCGACGACGAAGAACGCGCCGCTGCCCTCGAGGGTCCGGCCGTTCACCAGCGGGTGTTTGCCGAAGCGACGACCGATGAGCGCGGCCGCCGGATCGGCGAAGCCGAGCACGGCGACACCCATCGCCCCCAGCTCTGGGCGACCCGTGAGCGCGAGGAAGAAGAGCGCGATCACGAACCACGTCCCGGAGTTGACCCGGTGGTTCTCGTAGGGGTGCGCGACCGGCCCGAAGAGGGCCATGATCTTGTCGTTCCAGGCCGGGCTGAAGCGCCGCGAGATCTCCAGGAAGAGCACGAGCCCGAGCGCGCAGCTCGCGGGCCACATGATGTACTCGAAGGGCACCAGCTCGATGAGCGCGATGACCAGCACCGAGTTCAGGACGTGGAAGACGTTCCGGACGTAGTTCGTCGGTCGCAGGCTGGGCACGTGCACCGCCTGCTCGCGGAGGGCCTGCACCAGATCCTCGTACGCGGGCTGCAGCTCCTGGCGGACCTCGACCCACGGCTCGGCGGCGCTCGCCTCGGGCAGGTGAGGTAGCTTTGCCCGGAGGAGGGCGGCGAAGGCCTGGAGCCGCTCCACGAGGGTCTTGTCGGCCTCGGGGGCGGCGCGCTCTGCGAGGGCGCTCAGCCCCTCCGTGATCCGCTCGAGCTGGGCCCGCACCTGGGCTGCCTTCTCGGCACGCCAGCGGGCGGGGTCCAGGTTTCGCAGGGCCGCGTGAAGATCCACCATCAAGGGGCGGGACGCCTGGGCAAGAGCTGCCGTCATCAAGGCGCGATGATGACACGAATGACCCGATCGCCCCAGCCGACGTGTGCGTCCGCGCTGGCCCCCCACGGGATGGGGGCCTAACCTCCTGGCGATGGCGGTTCCCGTTTCCCTCTATCCCCCGATCGACGCCTACGACGATGGGCACCTCGACGTGGGGGATGGTCACTCCATCTACTACGAGCAGTGCGGCAACCCCGACGGGAAGCCAGCGGTCTTCGTCCACGGCGGGCCGGGCGGCGGCACCGATCCCTCGCAGCGGCGCTTCTGGGATCCAGCGGCCTACCGGATCGTGCTCTTCGACCAGCGGGGCTGCGGTAAGTCGAGCCCCCACGCGAGCCTCGAGAACAACACCACGCCGCACCTGATCGCGGACATGGAGAGGCTGCGAGCGCATCTCGGCATCGAGCGCTGGCAGCTCTTCGGCGGCAGCTGGGGCAGCACCCTCTCGCTCGCGTACGCGCAGGCACACCCCGAGCGGGTCACCGAGATCATCCTGCGCGGCATCTTCCTGGTGCGGCGCGAAGAGGTGCGCTGGTACTACCAGAGCGGCGCCAGCCGGTTCTTCCCGGACGCGTGGGAGAGCTTCCTCGCGCCGATCCCCGAAGACGAGCGGGACGACCTCGTCACCGCCTACCACCAACGCTTGACCAGCGAGGACGAGTCGATTCGCCTCGCCGCCGCGCGGGCGTGGAGCATGTGGGAGGGCTCCACGAGCCGACTGCAGGTCGACCCCGCGCTCGTCGCGCGCACCAGTGAGCCGCGCTTCGCCGAGGCCTTCGCGCGCATCGAGTGCCACTACTTCGTCCACGAGGGCTTCATCGAGGAAGGGCAGCTCCTGCGCGACGTCGGCCGGATCCGCCACATCCCCGGCGTGATCGTCCAGGGCCGCTACGACGTGGTCTGTCCGCCGAAGAGCGCCTGGGATCTGCACCGCGCCTGGCCGGAAGCGGAGCTCCACCTCATCGGCGCGGCTGGGCACTCTGCGCTCGAGGAGGGCACCGCCGAGGCTCTGGTCGCGGCGACGGACAAGTTCCGCTTCTGACCCGGTCGGCCGCTCGAACACCGCACCGTCGTTTTCCCGCGACATTGAAATCTCTGGCGTTCCAGTACGAACGGCCCAAAGAATGGAGCTTCGATGGCAAATGCCGTCGCTCGAGAGGAGCCCATGAGCGCAGCACCGGAAATCGATCCTCGCGACGCAGGGAGCAACGACGCGGACCCCGATGAACGGCCGTCCGGCATCCGCCGAACGAGCCGCGTGAGGGTGGCCGCTCACCAGGGCAGGGCGTCGAGCCCCGAGATCGGAGAGGCTCCGGTCGACAACGGTGTCCGTGGGCTGCGGCTCATCATCGGCTTCTGGACGTTGGTTGTGGTGGCCGTGGTCGCCTGGCTCCTCCTGCGCTGAGCCCTCGTTTCAGAGCCCAAGTGTGACCGACTGGTCGCACTTGTGCTCGGGTTGGGCTATGGGGTCGAGATGAGCTCGCTCCCCGACCGGGTCGACGTCGTCATCATCGGAGCTGGCACCGCCGGCGCCGCCGCCGCCTACCAGCTCGCGCGTCGCGGGATGAGTGCACTCTGCCTCGACCGCCGCCCTCTCGATGGCGCGGGTGCGCACTGGGTCAACAGCGTGGCCGAAAACCTCTTCGAGGCGGCCGACATCCCGCTGCCCCAGGGCGACGAGATCGTGGGCGGCAATCGCCCCTTCTACCTCTTCGCCGGGTGGGGGCCGCGGCGCATCGAGCTCGACAGCTACGGCGCGCCCGAGCTCGACATGCGGAAGCTCGTCGCGCGGCTGCAGGGGCTCGCCGCGGGTGTGGGCGCGACGCTCGTCGGTGGCGTTCGCGTGGACGCGGTCGACGACCAACACGTGCACACCGCCGCGGGGTCGGTCCGCTCTCGCTGGGTCGTGGACGCCTCGGGCCTCGCGGGGTTGCGGCTGCTCGAGCCGCCGAAGGTCTCGGCCCGCGACCTCTGCTCCGCGAGCCAGTCCACCTTCCGCCTGGCCGACGAGGTCGCAGCGCGGGCGTTCTGGGCGCAGCACGACGCGAGCTTCGGCGACAACCTGTGCTTCGCCGGCGTCGCGGGGGGCTACTCGATCCTCAACGTCCACGTGCACGGGGACGAGGTCGGCATCCTCACGGGCACGATCCCAGGGGAGGGCAACCCCTCGGGCACGGCCCTCCTTCGCAGCTTCGCCGACCGGCACGAGTGGATCGGCGAGGAGATCCACACCGGCTCCCGCGCCATCCCGGTGCGACGGCCCTTCGACCGGCTCACCGACGGGCGAGTGATCGCCATCGGCGATGCCGCGTCGCAGGTCTTCCCGGCGCACGGTTCGGGGATCGGGGCCGGGATGATCGCTGCGCGAAAGCTCGCGGACGCCCTGGCGGACGGTCGCGGCGCGCACGCATTCGCGGCCGACTGGATGCGAACCGAGGGCGGGAAGTTCGCCGCCTACGACGTCTTCCGCCGGTTCACGCAGCGGATGGGCGAGGCGGAGCTCGGCACGCTGCTCCGCACCGGGCTCATGGATCAGATCACCGCCAAGGCGGCCAAGCTCCAGGTGGCGCCGGACTTTCCGCCCGAGGTGTTGCCGGCGAAGCTCCGCGGGCTCGTGCAGGCCCGCGGCCTCGGCGCGCGCGTGGTCGGAACCATCGCCAAGATGGAGCTGGCCAAGGCGCTCTACCGGCGCTACCCAGAGGACCCCGCGAAGCTCCCCGCCTGGTCGCGCGCGGCGGGCCTCCTCTTTGGCGACGCGCCCGACGTGACGGGCCCCATGCCTCGGCGTTCCCGGGTTTCACCGCAGCGAGCGCCCGGAGAGCGACCCGCGATGCACACCTAGTACGCTGTCACGGGGAGCGGGATTGCAGAACCTCGTCCAGGATCACGCGCGTCGCGTCGCCGAGCACATCTTCTTGGAGTGCGACCGAGCTGTTCATGAAGAAGCGCCCGAGCTCCCGGTTGAGGAGGTGCTCCCCAGCGAGACGGATCGCGTCATCCTCGCTGTCGATCGCTTCTGCATACACCACCTGCGCCTCGCCCCGTGCGCCGAGCCCATGGGTCTCACCGAGAAGCCGAGTGAAGTAGGTGCGGGTGGACTCCTTGTAGCGAGGCGCATGCCCGGCGCAGATGACCACGAGCAGTTGGGCCCAGGTCTGCTCGTCCCATCGTTCCGTCCACTCCGACACGGTGTCGTGGAGAGCCTCGAGGTACGCGCGCGTGCCTTCGTGGATGAGGCTGCTCATCGGTTCGAGAACCGCGGCGGCGAAGGCACTCATCGCGTCGACTCCCACCGACTCCTCCGTGATGACCCCTTCGAGGAAGTCGTGGCATCCGGCCAGCATTCGCTGCGCTGCCATGGAGTCGTCTTCCGTCTGCTCGTCCAGCAGGTCCCGATCGAGGTCGCGCAGCACCGAGAGCTCGTCCGCGGTCAGCGCGACGCCGACCCGCCCGCGGAGGGCGAGGAAGATCGCGGCCGGCGCGTGGCTGACCGCCTTGGCCCGCTCGTAGGGATCGGTCATCAGCCGCGCCGTTCGGCGACGGCCGTGATGCCAGTACATCAGCTCCGGACCAACGCGAATGATCAGGGGGTCCGGGGCGGCGGTGAGCCGGGCCTCCAGCTCCTGTCGCGCCAGGGTATAGCGGCCCGAAAACCAGTCATTGAGAGGCATGAGTCGATCCTCCGGGAGGGGTCGGTAGAGTCAAGTCCGCGGGGCGGTCGAATCATCCTTTCGCACCGCGTCCGACCCCTCGACGCCTTCGAGGAGCTCTGCGTCGAGTGGCCGGTCGGCGTCACCGTGCAGCACGGAGATGTCTCCGGTGGTCTCCAGCACCACCGCACGGACCTCTCGTAGCCGGAAGACGTTCGCCGATCGCAGCTTGGCGTAGACATCGCCACGCGACACCTGAGCGGCGAGCATCGCGTTCTCGCAGAAGTGGCCGTCTGCCATCAGCACGACGGGGGTGTTGTCGACCGGCTTGCTCACGCCCGGGAGCCGGAGCCGCAGGCGCGCCGTGACCCATTGGACGAGATAGAGCCCGAAGAGCGCCAGCGCCCCGTGGGCGAGCGAGGGCTGACGCGAGGTGACCGTCGAGGCCATCACCGATCCCACCGCGACGGTCGCGGCGAAGTCGAAGCTCGACATCTTCGAGAAGCTGCGCAGCCCGAAGATTCGGGTGAGCAGGATCACCGCGACGTAGACCCCGACGACCGAGAGCAGGATGAGGACGCCCTCGTACCAGGCGGTCCCCATCCACTCTCGGAGCCAGTCGTTCCAAGCCGGCATGAGGTCAGCCCGCCGACGTGACTTCGGTTTCGCGCTCCCAGATACGGTGTCGCTTCGCCGCTTCGAAGAAGGGCTTCAGCTTTCGCTCGGCGACCTTGACCAGTCCCTCGTCGGCATCGATGGGAACGCCTGCCGCCTCGAAGAGCGGGTCGGAGCCTTCGACGCGCCCGATGATCTTGCAGTGTCGATAGGCGTCGCTGAGGAAATCCTTGGCGTCTGCCTCCTTCGCGATGGACTCGGCTCCGTGGCCAACGAGCGCGACGACCACGGCGTCGAAGAGCACCGACGGGGCCGCCCCGAGGCTGGCGTCGGCGCCGATCTTCTTCCCGCCCTTGCCCTTCGCACCACCGATCTTCGGTGCGACGACGACGACGTTCGCCCCCTCCTTCTTCCCCCGTCGGCGAAGCGCGTCCACGAGCGCCGGGTCGCTCCCGTCGGCGACGAGCACGGCGAGCTTCCGCCCCTGCAGCGTCTCCGGCAGATTGGCGACCATGCTCAGGGCCGGGGACGGATCGGGGTCCCGGGGCGGCACGGTCGGCTCGATCGTCTCCGCCTTTCCTTCCATCCCCAGCGCGTCCGCCACACGCTCGGCGAGCGACTCGTCGACGTGCACCAAGTGTCCGAGCATCCGTCGGCGAATGTGCTCCGCCTCACAGTTGCCGAGCTCGAAAGCGAAGGCGTTCACGATGTGCCGCTGCTCCGGTTCGGTCATCGACTTCCAGAACAGTCTCGCCTGCGAGTAGTGGTCGCCGAAGCTCTCTGGGCGGAGGCGCCGTTTGTCCCCCTCCATCGCTTCCGGGTAGCTGGTGAAGCCGCTCGGGTGCTCGGCCTTCACCGCATCGGGCAGGCTGTTGGGGTCGTAGGACACCCGGCCACGTTTCGGTACGTGCATCTGCATGTGACCGCCCCGATGGAAGTTGTGGACGGGGCACTTCGGCGCGTTGATCGGGATCTGGTGGAAGTTCGGGCCTCCGAGCCGGCTCAGCTGCGTGTCCAGGTAGGAGAAGAGCCGACCCTGCAAGAGCGGGTCGTTCGTGAAGTCGATGCCGGGGACCAGGTGCGAGGGACAGAAGGCCACCTGCTCGGTCTCGGCGAAGAACTCGTCCACGTTGCGGTCGAGGGTCATCTTGCCGATGGGTGTCAGTGGGACCAGCTCCTCCGGAATCAGCTTGCTCGCGTCGAGGATGTCGAAGTCGAAGGCGTCCGCTTGCTCCTCGTCGAACGCCTGCACCGAGAGCTCCCACTCCGGGTAGTCGCCGTTCTCGATGGCGTTCCACAGGTCCTTTCGGTGGAAGTCGGGGTCCGCGCCGTTGATCTTCAGCGCCTCGTCCCACATCACCGCTTGGCTCCCGAGCATGGCCCGCCAGTGGAACTTCACGAAGGTCGACTTCCCCTTCTTGTCGATGAAGCGGAAGGTGTGGACACCAAACCCGTCCATCATCCGAAACGACCGCGGGATCGCGCGGTCGCTCATCGCCCACATCAGCATGTGCAGGCTCTCGGGGGTCAGTCCGACGAAGTCCCAGAAGGTGTCGTGCGCGGATTGAGCCTGAGGGAAGCCTCGGTCTCGCTCGGGCTTCACCGAATGAATCAGGTCCGGGAACTTGATGGCGTCCTGAATGAAGAAGACGGGGATGTTGTTGCCGACGAGGTCGAAGATCCCATCGTCCGTGTAGAACTTCACGGCGAAGCCGCGGACATCTCGGGCCAGATCCGGGGAACCCTTGCTACCGGCGACGGTCGAGAAACGCACGAAGACCGGAGTCTTCGCGTCGCTGTCCTGCAGGAACGCGGCCTTCGATAGCTTCTTGGCTGCGGGGTAGGCCTGGAAGAAGCCGTGCGCGCCATAGCCCCGCGCGTGCACCACCCGCTCGGGAATCCGCTCGTGGTCGAAGTGAGTGATCTTCTCGCGGAGGATGAAGTCCTCCAGTAGCGAGGGTCCGCGGGGACCAGCCTTCAACGAGCTCTGGTTGTCGGCGATCGGCACCCCCTGATCGGTGGTCAGTGCGTCTTCACGCCGCTTGGCCTGCTGATGCGTCTCACCGCCGTTCCCGACCTGTTGCTTCTTCGCTTTGGGCTTTCGCAGGCGCCGGGTCTTCTTGTCACTCGCCACTTCACACACCTCCTTTGGGGAGATCCCTTCTGGGGTTCTCGAAGAGCTCGTCAACGAGGCAAGTTGCCTCGACCTCATGGCCAGCCGCCGAGCGGCTGGTCGCTCGAGTGGGTGCACTGACGTGCCACTCGAGTCCGTTGGGCCGGATGGGCTGGTAGTCTCACCACGGTGACGGCGACCTTCGACATCGAGCTTCGTGTCCTGAGCTGCGAGAAGTGCGGCGCCCCCTTCGACGCGCCGCCGGACGGGGGCTCGGTCGCGTGCTCGTACTGCGGCGTGGTGATGGTCGTCGGCGAGCGGCGGCTCGCCGCCGTTCGGCCCGCTCACGCGCTCGAGGGGCCGGCCCGCATCGCGAAGCTCCGGATGGCGAGCGGACGGCCACTGCCGGAGAACCCGTACTCGACCGTCACCCCGCCGCCGGGTTGCGAGGGGCTGACTCAGGCGGGTCTGCGACCCGTCCTCGACCAGCTGGCGCAGCGGTTTCGCGAAGCCGTCGCGCTCGTCCGCGTGCAGCCGACCTTCGACCACCAGCGGTTGCTCTGGTGGTGCGCCACGCAGCTCAATCAGGGCTACGGCATGCACGGCGAGCACCGGTCGCGCCGGGGCGTGCTCGAGCGTGCGATCGAAGAGGTGAGCGACCCTGGTTTTCGGCACCTCTTGTTCGTGAACCTCGCCGGGGCCGCGGCGCGGTTTGGGGAGCTCGACGCTGCGCGCGAGTGGATCGCCAAGTGCGATCCGAGCGCTGAGGACATCGTGCTCGACAGCGGCTACCGCATCGGCCTCGCCGGAGTGCTCGCGTGCTCGGGCGAGCACGCCGCGGCCCTCGACGTCGTCGGCGCTCGATCCGGCGAGGTCCCGGAAGCCCACCAGTACCGCATGATGTTCGCGGTGTACCGCATCCATGCCTTCGAGGCGCTCGGCCGTCTCGCCGAGGCCTTGGCCGCGGCCCGGGAGATGGGACGGGACCCGATCGTCGGTCATCTGGTCGGCGAGGCGCTCCGGCTCAACGAGCTCGCGCCTCGAACACGTGCCGCGCTCGGGTCGCCAGCCTGAGCCTTCCGTCGATTCAGTGCCCGATCAGCGGGCTCACGATGGACCGGAAGCGATCGCTCCAGGAGCAGGGCGCGTTCGTCTCGGGGTCCAGCCGGACCAGCCGCGTGCTCGAGGTCGCGTGCACCACGTCGCCGTGGCGCCCCTTCACCTTGGCCGCGACGATCAGGCTCGAGTTGCCGAGCTTCGGCAGGCGGAGCTCGACCGTGAGCTCGCCTTCGCCGCGGACGGGCGCGAGGTACTCGATCTCGTGGGCCGCGACGACGTGGAACTTGTCGGGGTTGACCGCGAGGTCGTCCTCCCAGCGGAAGCCCAGGGTCTGCAGCAGCTCGCCACGCGCGCGCTCGATGAAGAGCAGGTAGCGCACGTTGTGGAGGATGTTGAGCGCGTCGAGGTCGTCGAAGTAGACGCGCTGGATGGACCGGAAGGGCATGGAGACCATGGCCGGGCGATCATGGGGCAAGAGGGCCGTTCCCGCACGCCTGCAACTTTTCTGACCCGATGCCCCCCGTGGGGCATGATGGGGGCGTGGACGATGACTTCTTGCGGGTTGGCACGGGGGTGCGGGTGCTCCCGGATTGCCCTCACACGCTGCCCGCCTACGCGCGGACCAACCGCGGCGTGGTGGTCGGTCACACCGAGGACGGCATGATCATGGTGAAGTTCGGCGAGGATTGGGAGTTCCCCATCCCCGAGGACTGCCTCGAGCGCTACGTGCCGCCCCCCGACGAAGGCGACTGAGCCAGCGTCAGATCGAGCCGCAGTCTGCCCGGCAGAAGTAGCGGAGCTTGCTGTCCGAGATCGACCCACAGTCGTGCCGGCACAGGTAGCGGAGGTCGCTGTTGGCGATCGATCCGCAGTCGTTGTTGCAGAGGTAGCGGAGGTCGCTGTTGCCGATGGAGCCGCAGTCGTGGCGACAGAGATAGCGAGCGTCGCTATGGGAGATCGACCCGCAGTCCTCTCGGCAGAAGTAGCGCGCGTCCGAGTTCGAGACCGAACCGCAGTCGTGCCGACACATGTAGCGCATGTCGCTCGAGCTCGCGCCGAGCGCGATGGCGGCGGCCGCGTTGCGGACCCGCTTGGGACCATCACCCTGCGCGAGCGCGACGGTGGCCCAGCAGGCCAGGAGGGTGAAGGCGAGGATCGATCGAACGCGGCGCATGGGCCCATCGTACGGGATGGCGGTCGTCAGCTTCCCACGACCGCGACGGCCCCTTGGTGTAGCTTGGTCCTCGGATGGGCCTCCTCGACCCCACGCCGACGCCCTACGACCCTCTCGAGTGGGTCCAGAAGCCGCTGCCCGAGCGTGGGCGGATGGTCTGCGAGGCGTGGGGCCTTCAGGGTTACGGCACCCCGCCCGCCGTCTACCTGGTCTACGCGATCAAGGTCGGTCTCTACGGCCTCGGCTGGGCGCTCTTCTGCACGATGCAGCCCGAGCTCGGTTCGCTCTCGACCATCGGCGAGTGGTGGCTCCATCCGCTGGCGTTCCAGCTCGCGATCGTGTGGAGCATGCTCTTCGAGGTGCTCGGCTTCGGGTGCGGGAGCGGTCCGCTCACCGGGCGCTACTTCCCACCGGTCGGCGGGTTCCTCTACTTCCTCCGGCCCGGCACCACCAAGCTCCCCCTCCTGAAGGGCGCGCCGCTCGTCGGCGGGCGGACCCGGAACCTGCTCGACGTGCTGGCCTACGGTGGGCTCGTCGGTTGCGCGATCTGGGCGCTGGTCGCGCCCGCCTGGGAGCCCTTCCTGGCGCTGGCGGTCCTGCTTCCGGTCTGTGGGCTGCTCGACAAGACCCTCTTCCTGGCCGCCCGCGGCGAGCACTACTGGGTGACCATCCTGGTCTTCGCCGCGGCCAGCGGGGAGCCGCAGTGGATCGCCGGTGCGATGGTGGTGCAGCTCGCGCTCTGGTTCTTCGCCGGGGTCTCGAAGCTCAACCACCACTTCCCGGCGGTCGTCTGCGTGATGACCAGCAACGGGCCCTTCACGCGCTTCGGTTGGATGCGCCGCGCGATGTACCGCGACTACCCGAAGGACATGCGGCCCTCGCGCGTGGCCACGGTGCTCGCCCACATCGGCACCGCGCTCGAGCTCGGCGTGCCCATCGCGTTCCTGCTCACGCCCCTCGGGCAAGAGCCGCTCGTCGCCATCCTGCTGATGCTCGCGCTCCATGGGTACATCACCAGCAACGTCCCGATGGGCGTCCCCATCGAGTGGAACGTGATGGTCGTCTACGCCGGCTTCGCGCTCTTCTGGGCGCACCCGGACATCTCACCCTGGACCGCGGACCCGGCGGTGCTGGCCTTCGTGCTCACCGCGAGTGTCGGCGTGCCCATCCTCGGCAACCTCTTCCCCGAGAGGATCAGCTTCCTGCTCTCGATGCGCTACTACGCCGGCAACTGGGCCTACTCCGTGTGGCTCTTCGAGGGCGAGTCGTACCGCAAGCTCGAGAAGCTCACCACGAGCGCCGACTGGGTCTACGATCAGCTCGCGCGCTTCTACGACCACGGCACCTCGGTCGGGCTGGTCGGCAAGGTGCTGGGCTTCCGGCTCATGCACCTGCACGGTCGCGCCTTGCCGCTGCTGGTGCCCAAGGCCGTCGACCGGCTCGAGGACTACGAGTGGCTCGATGGCGAGCTGGTCGCGGGGCTCGCGCTCGGCTGGAACTTCGGCGACGGTCACCTGCACCACGAGCAGCTGCTCGAGTCGCTCCAGGCGCAGTGCGGCTTCGAGCCGGGCGAGGTGCGCTGCATCTTCGTCGAGTCGCAGCCGCTCTTCCGCAAGTCGCTGCGCTACCGGATCGTCGACGCCGCGACCGGCGAGATCGAACGCGGCGAGCTCTCGGTCGACGAGCTCCGCAGTCGACAACCGTGGAGCGCGGTGGCGGAGGAGACCGCCGCGTGACGCTCGACGCGGTGGTCGTCGGCTCCGGCCCCAACGGGCTCGCGGCCGCCGTGGCGCTGGCCCGGGCCGGCGCGAGCGTCGAGGTGATCGAGGGCCGCGCTTCGCCCGGTGGCGGGACCCGGACCGCCGAGCTCACCTTGCCGGGCTTCCACCATGACGTGTGTTCGGCGTGCCACCCGATGGGGATCCTCTCGCCCTACTTTCGCGAGCTCCCCCTCGAGGAGCACGGCCTGCGCTGGGCGCAGCCCGAGCTCTCGGTCGCGCACCCGCTCGATGGCGAGCCCGCGGTGCTCTTCCCGAAGGACCTCACGGAGATGGCCGAGGGACTCGGCGCCGATGGTCCACGCTACCGACGGCTGATCGAGCCGCACCTCGCCGACCCGCACGGGCTGCTCGGCGACTTGCTCGCGCCGCTGGGGATCCCGAGTCACCCGATCCGCATGGCGCGCTTCGGTCTGAGCGCGATGCGTTCCGCGGCGGGCTTGGCGCGCTCGACGTTTCGTGGCGACCGCGCTCGCGCGTTCTTCGCCGGCTGCGCCGCCCACTCGATCCTGCCGCTCGAGACGCCCTTCACCGCGGCGATGGGTCTGGTGTTCGCGATGTGCGGCCACGTCGAGGAGTGGCCGGTCGCCGAAGGCGGCTCGGCGGCCATTCACCGCGCGCTGATCTCGCTCCTCGAGAGCGAGGGCGGGCGCGTGACCACGGGCCGGTGGGTCCGCTCGCTCGCCGACCTGCCCCAGGCGCGCGTGGTGCTCTTCGACACGAGCCCGGCGGTCATGGCTGCCGTCGCGGGTTCGCTCCTGCCGGACGGCTACCTCCGCCGACTGGGGCGGTTCCGCTATGGCCCGGGAGTCTTCAAGGTCGACTGGGCGCTCGACGGGCCGATCCCCTGGAGCGATCCCGAGGTGGCGAGAGCCTCGACGGTGCACGTCGGCGGCACCCTGGAGGAGGTCGCGGCGAGCGAGCGCGCCATGTACGCAGGCGAGCACTCGGACCGCCCCTTCATCCTTCTCTGTCAGCAGAGCCACTTCGACCCGAGCCGGGCACCGGAAGGCAAGCACACGGGCTACGCCTACTGCCACGTGCCGAGCGGCTCCACGGTCGACATGACCGACGCGATCGAGACTCAGGTCGAGCGTTTCGCACCCGGCTTCCGCGACGTGATCCTCGCGCGCCACACGATGCACGCCGCGGACTTCGAGGCCTACAACCCGGCGTGGGTCGGTGGCGCGATCACCGGGGGTAGCACGGACATCGCGCAGCTCTTCACGCGGCCGGTCGCGCGCATCGACCCCTACTCGACGCCGAACCCGCGCCTCTTCCTCTGCTCCGCGTCCACGCCGCCCGGCGGTGGCGTGCACGGCATGTGCGGCTACCACGCGGCGCAGTCTGCGCTTCGCGCGCTCGAGCGAATTGGGCCGGAGCCCCTCTCGATGCCGCGTCGCGCGCAGATCGTCGAACGCAACCGAACTCTGGTTTAGGCCGCGACGTCGTCGATCGCGAAGCTGACGAGCGAGAGCCCGAGCTGCTCGAGGTCGTACTCGAGCTCGGCGAGCACCTTCTCGCGCACCTTCGGCGTGTCCTGTTGGAGCTCGTCGACGCTCAGCTCCGCGACCACCGAGCGAAGCGCCCCTTCGATCGTCTGCCGCGCGACCTCCACGACTTCGCCCGGGGCGCGGCCGAGGAATCGCTCGATCGCGTTCGGCTGGTAGAGCGGATCCGAGCTCAGCGCGATGGCCGCGCTCGCCCGCAAGTGCACGACCCGGCTCCCTCGGCTGTAGGCGTTGCTCAGCGATACCTCGAAGGGGAAGGGGCCGACGGCCATCCACGCCGCGCTCTCGAGGAGCGGCATGCGCAGCACCCGACCGCTGGTCACCACGCGATAGCCGCGGACCTGCCCGTCGGGGCCTCGATGGGGCCGACCGCTGAGGACGAGCCACTCGCCCGGTTCGACCACCAGCAGCGTTCGACGCATGACCAGCAGCATCATCGCCAGCGAGAACGCGAGCGTCGCCGACATCACGAGGACCATTCGGAGGGCCGGCGGCAGGGGGAGCAACGCGGCGCCGACACCGCACGCGAGCGCGGCCAATCCCAGGGGCAGGTACGCCTTCTGGAGCTGCGGCTGGCGAGCCTTCGGCTGCGGCGCCGGGGCCTTCAGCGCCGCGTTCTCCGCCTGCAGACGCGCGACCTCGCCCTCGAGAGCGCGCACGCGCTCCTTGTCCGCCAGCTGATCGTCGCGAAACCCCACGACGCGAGCGTATCAGGCGACGCGCGCGCGCAGCTCCCGAGCCTCGGCTTCGAACGCTTCGGGTGCTTCGAGGTCCGGGAAGTGCCCGGCGCCCTCGACCGTCCGCACGCGCAGCCCTGGAATCGACGGCCGCAGACGCGTCGGGTCCGAGGGCCGGTGGGTCCGGTCGGAGTCACCCCACAGCACGGTCGTCGGGACGCCGACGGTAGGGACACGCGCTGCAGAACCGAGCGACTGAACCGCGGACGCGAGGCAGTAGTCGGCGCCCGCGTCGTAGGCCTCGAGCGCGCTTTGGAGGTAGGGCTCGCGCGCGGTCCCGCGGGGGAGGGCGGCGTCGTACCAGGTCTTGGCGAGCCGGCGCCGGGCCGCACGAACGATCACTTGCCCGAGCAGCGGCTTCGCGAGCAGGCCGCCCGGGTCGACGCGCTCTGCCCAGCCGCGCGCGTCTTCGAGCGACGGCGTCTGCACCAGGAGCAGCCCGACCACGCGCTCGTTTCGTGAGGCGATCTCCGTCGCGATCAGGCCCGCGAGGCACGAGAAGACCAGCAGCAGTGGTCCATCCGTATGCTGGTCGAGCGCACCGCTCATCGTCCGTGCGTAGCTCTCGATCGTGAAGTCGAAGTCGGCGGGCACCCCGGAGCGACCGAAGCCGGGGAGCTCGAGGCCGAGCACGCGTGCGCTCGCGGCGAGTCCGTCGAGTTGTGCCACGTGATGCTCGAGCACGTTCGGCGGATCGGGCACGACGACGACCGTGAGCGAAGCGTCCGCCGCGCCGCCAAGCCAGGCGCGGAGCTCGTATCCGCCACCGTCGAGGCCGAGTGCTCGACCACGACCGAGGGCTTCGGTCGGCACGGGACGGGCTCGCCGGAGTCGCGCCCGATCGAAGGCCGCGCCGATCATGTTCGGGCCACCAGCCAGTCGCTCGCCAGCGGCCACAGGTCGCTCTTCTTCCGCGAGAAGAAGCTGAGGTGGCCGATCGAGCGGTGACCATGCTCGGCGGGCTCGAGGTTCTCCACGCGCGTCGAGGCGTTTGGGTAGAGCGCGAGCATCGGCTGGGCGTTCGCCGGCGTCGCGATCGCGTCGTCGGTCGCGTAGAGGGCGAGCCAGGGGGCGCGCAGTGAGGAGAAGCCGGGGCTGTCGCCGAGCTCGGTAGTGAAGTAGTCGGCCCGGCGACCCCAGCGTGCCCACTCCTGGGCGACGCCCGCGGGTAGGTCTTCACCGAGCCCGAAGGTGGACGCGGGCATGTAGCCGAAGAGTCGAGTGAGCAGGGGGATGCCCACGTACCAGAGGCCGCCGACGAACCAGCCGTAGGGGCCGTCCATCTGCCGCCAGTAGCCGAACGAGGTGCCGAAGGTCACCACCCCGTCGATGGCCTCGGGGCGATCCATCAGACCGAGCAGCTGACCACCGACGCTGTGGCCGAAGACGAGCCGCGGTCCGTGCGGCACTCGCTGCTCCAACCATTCGAAGCCGCCAGAGAAGTCCTTCCTCGCCCAGTCCTGCTTGGTGGCCTCGAACCCGCGCCAGCGCTTCGGACGGGACTCGCCGATGCCTCGGTAGTCGAGCGTCAGGGTGGCGAGCCCGCGGCTGGCGAGGTGGTCGGCGAAGGAGGCGTAGAAGTGGCGAGGGATCCCGGTGCCCGAGAGCAGGAGCACCGAGCCCCGGATGCGACCCTTCGGTTCGAAGAAGGTGCCCGCCAGCCGGACGCCGTCCAGCGCGGGGACCTGCACGTCGACCCCGAGCTGGGGCGCGACGTCTTTCGTGGGTGTAACGGCCGGAACGCCGCTCATAGCAATGTTGCCCATGCTTCACAGCTTTCGGCGCGACTGGCGCAGGGGAAAGCGCCAATGTCGTGATATGGATTAACGTAAATGAAAGACTCGATCGGCATCGCCTGGGACGACCTCCAGGTCCTCTCGGTCGCTGCGAGCGCCAGCTCGCTCTCCGAGGTCGCCCGGCGGCTGAAGGTCTCGGTGCCCACCGTCGGTCGACGCCTCGACCGGCTCGAGGCGTTGCTCGATCGCCGACTCTTCCATCGCCATCCCGGAGGCCTCACGCCGACCCCCGAGGCGGCGGAGCTGCTCGAGCGGGCGGGCGAGGTCGCCGACCGCGTCGACGACTTCCTGCGTGTCGCCGCGCGCCTCGACACCGACGAAGCCACGGTCACCGTCTCGACGCTGGAGATCGTGATCGAGCACATTCTCGCGCCCGAGCTGCCGGCGTTTCGTTCAGCGCACCCGGGCATCGACCTCGTGTTCCGCGCGGACCCGCGCATCGTGCGGCTCGATCGCCGCGTCGCGGACGTCGCCGTCCGCGTGGTGCGACCCCACGAGCCGCGCGTCGTTGGCAAGCGCGTCGGGACCGTGCCCTTCGCGCTCTACGCCGCGCGGAGTTACCTCGAGGAGGCGCCCATCGGGTCGGTCGACGATCTCTCTGGCCGACCGGTCGTCATGTACGCTGAGCCCTGGGACCGGACTCCAGAGATGAGCTGGCTCGCGGAGCGCATGTACGGGACCCGCCCCGTCGTGCGGGTGTCGACCGCCGCCTCCATGGCCGCGGTGATCCGAAGCGGCGCCGCGATCGGTGTCTTGCCCACCTTTCTGGGCGAGGGCTTGGTCGAGATCGTCGAACCCGAGGGCGTCCAGCCGCGACACATCTGGGTCGTGCTGCACGAGGACCTACGCCGCGCGCCGCACGTCCGCGCCGTGGCGGACTTCCTCTCGGACACCATCGGCGCCGCCCTCCAGTGAACACGTACACGTACACCTCAGGGACGCTCTTGAGTTCTTTCCGAGTTCACAGAACATCGGGTTTTGTGAACTCGGAAAGAACTGACTCCTGAGAAGAAACCCCGGCGGGGATCGCCATCGGTATCGCGGGATGCGATCATCGGGCGTGTTT
>JAEPMI010000011.1 GCA_017644045.1 Deltaproteobacteria bacterium | reverse complement strand
CAGTGCGGATTCCATTCTCCGCCCTTCGGTAAGAGAAAGCCAGCGAGGGCTGTCTCACGTGACGTTGGCACACAGGGTCGGCAGATCGACGTGGTCGCTCCGCGGACGTGGATGTACGGCTGGGTCACCGAGCACCAGCACTTCATCCTTCGTGCCGACAGCTCCAAGGCACCAAGCGCGGAAAAACGCCGTCCTCCGCCGGCGGCGGATGGCGAGCCCGCCGCCGGCCGCCACCCAACAACCGAGCGACGTCAGGCCGCTACACAGACTTTTCCGCACCTCGGACGGCTCACTGGGGGACGCGAACCCGCCGGCGGCCGCCACCCAACAACACGTCAGGCCGCTGCACAGACTTTTCCGCACCTCGGACGGCTCACTGGGGGGACGGCTCACTGGGGGACGCAAACTTCTCCGCACCTCGGACGGCCCAGCTGGTTGCGTGCATCGAGGGTCGCCGCTACCGTGCGGTCACGGGCGTACCTCACTCTCGAGGCCGCCACGTTTCAGACAAGCCAGACATCGCGGCCACCGGTCGCGGAGAGGACACTGCCATGCGCCGTCGGATGTTCCTGGGCAAGATCCATCGTTGCCGAATCACCCACGCCGACCTCGAATACGAGGGCAGCGTGACCATCGACGCCGACCTCATGGAAGCCTCCGGGATCCTCGAGCACGAAGAGGTCCACATCTGGAACGTGACTCGCGGCACTCGCCTCGTGACCTACGCGCTCGCCGGCCCCAGTGGCTCCAAAGTCATCTGCGTCAACGGCGCCGCCGCCCACCTCATGAACGTCGGCGACACCGCCATCATCGCCAGCTTCGGCGACATGAGCGACGAGGAAGCCCGCGCCCACGTCCCCAAGGTCGTCCTCTGCAACGAGAACAACGACGCCATCGAGACCGGCCCCGAGCGCGCCGGCCCCCAGATGCCCCGGCACCTCGGCCCCGCACACCCCACGGCCTGACCCCTCGACGCCGCCGCCACGGGCGCTTACAACGGGCGGGATGCCGGAGCCCGACCGCCGCCCACCGTCCACCACCCGGCTCAAGATCGGCCTCACGATCGCGACCCTGGGCCTCCTCTTCCTGGTCGCCCTCCCCGCGCTCGCCGGCTTCTACATCGATCTGCGCTTCTTCCGCAGCCTCGGCTTCGACGCCGTCTTCACGACGGTCGTCCGCACCCAGCTGAGCCTCTTCCTCGCGGTCGGCATCGGCTTCGCCCTCCTCCTCTACGCCAACGGCAAGCTGGCCCTCAAGCTCGCCCCCGAGGTCTCTCAGCTCGGCCCGCCCGAGCTGGTCCGCGCCCGCAAAGCCATCCGCTCCGGCCTCCGTCGCGCCGTCCCCATCGCGGCCCTCGGCCTCGGCATGGTCGCCGGCCTCGCCGCCTCCGACGAGCACCTCACCTACCTGCAGTGGGCCCACGCCACACCCTTCGGCGAGTCCGACCCCCTCCTCGGCCGCGACATCGCGTTCTACGTCTACACGCTCCCATTCCTCGAAGGCATCCGCACGCTCCTGGTCTGGGGCTTCGGTCTCTCCCTCGTCCTCTCCGGCGCCCTCCACGTCCTCACCGGCGGCATCACCGTCGCACAGCTGGCCCAACGCCGCGGACCACGCATCGTCGGCGACCGTCCCCCGTCCGACGCCCCGCCCCCTCGTCCGCAGGCGACCCGCCAAGCCCGCGCCCACCTCTGCGTGGTCGGCGCCCTGCTCCTCCTGGCGCTCACGATGGACGCCTGGCTCGCGATCCCCGAGCTCCTCTTCTCGGGCATGGGCCCGGTCGCCGGCGCGAGCTACGCCGACGCCACCGCGCGCCTCCCGATGCTCCAGGTGAAGGTCGCCGTCGGCGTGCTCGCCGCGCTCCTCGTCGGCATCGCCGCGACCCGCAAGCGCGCCATCCTCATCGGCGCCGCGCTCGTCCTCTACTTCGGCGTCGACCTGCTCGGCGTCGGCCTCTACCCGTCCCTCGTCCACCGCCTCAGCGTCCTCCCGAACGAGGCGCAGAAAGAGGGCCCCTACATCGAGCGCAACATCGAGGCCACGCGCGCCGGCTGGGGCCTCGATGCGGTCCTCGAGCGCGACCTCGACGCGACCGACCCACTGACGCTCGCCGACATCGAATCCAACCACGCGACGATCGACAACATCCGCCTCTGGGATCACCGTCCGCTGCTCGACACGTTCGCGCAGATCCAGGAGATCCGGACCTACTACGAGTTCGCGAGCGTCGACAACGACCGCTACATGATCGACGGCGAGCTCCGCCAGATCATGCTCTCGCCCCGCGAGCTCGCGACCGAGAGCCTCCCGAACCGCACGTGGATCAACGAGCGCTTCACGTTCACGCACGGCTACGGCCTGACGCTCGGTCCGGTGAACCAGGCCACGCCCGAAGGCCTGCCGCTGCTCTACGTACAGGACATCCCGCCCGAGTCCACGAGCCCCGACCTCGAGGTGAGCCGCCCCGAGATCTACTACGGCGAGCTCTCCAACGATCACGTCTTCGTGCGCACCGGCGCCCGCGAGTTCGACCACCCCTCGGGCGACGAGAACGTCTACGCGACGTACGAAGGCTCCGGCGGCGTCCGACTCGACTCGGCCCTGACCCGCGCGGCGTTCGCGATGGACTCCGGCAGCTTCAAGCTCCTGCTCTCCGACGAGATCGACGACGACTCCCGCGTGCTCCTCCACCGCGGCATTCAGGAGCGCGTCCGCACGCTCGCTCCTTTCCTCCGCTACGACCGCGACCCCTACATGGTCGTGCGCGACGACGGCTCGCTGGTGTGGATCCAAGACGCCTACACGGAGACGTCGCGCTACCCCTACTCGCAGCCGGACGAGCGCGGCATCAACTACGTGCGCAACTCCGTGAAGGTCGTCATCGACGCCTACCACGGGAAGGTCACGTTCTACGTCGCCGACCCCGACGACCCGCTCATCCACACGTGGACGAGCATCTTCCCGACGCTCTTCGAAGACATCGAGACGATGCCGGCCGATCTGCGCCGCCACCTGCGCTACCCGGAGGATCTCTTCCACGCCCAGACCGAGATGTTCACGGTCTACCACATGGGCGATCCGCAGGACGTCTACGACCGTGAGGACCAGTGGGAGGTCCCGGCGCTCGCCGGCGAAGACGGCCGCCGCCGCATGGAGCCCTACTACACGGTGATGCGGCTCCCCGAAGAGGACGAAGCCGAGCTCGTCCTGATGATCCCCTACACGCCGAAGTCGAAGGCCAACCTCGCGGCCTGGATGGTCGCCCGCAACGACGGCGACCACCGCGGCGAGCTGGTGGTCTATCGCTTCCCGAAGGATCGGCTGGTCTTCGGTCCGCAACAGATCATGAACCGCATCCACCAGGACGCGGAGATCTCGCGGCAGGTGTCGCTCTGGGACCAGCGCGGCTCGCAAGCCATCTTCGGCACGCTCCTGGTGATCCCGGTCGAAGAGTCGCTGCTCTACGTCGCGCCGCTCTACCTGCGCTCCGAGAGCGGGCGCATCCCCGAGCTCAAACGCGTGATCGTGGTCTACGAGAGCCAGATCTCGATGGAGCCCACCCTCGATGGCGCGGTCCGCGCGATCTTCGGTGAAGACGAGAGCGCAGCCGAAGTCGCCGAAGCCGAGGCTCCGTCGACCGACGCCCCCGACCCCCCTGACGAAGTCCCCACCGAAGCGGCCGCCCTGGACTCGGTGGCCACTCCCACCGACTCGGCCGCCGCCGCGAAGGACGCGTTCGATCGAGCCACCGCCGCACAGCGCGCGGGCGACTGGGCCACCTACGGCGAAGCGCTCGAAGAGCTCGGCGCGATCCTCGAACGGATGGCGCGGAGCGCGAACATGGATCAGCGCGCCAACAGCAACGCGCCGTAGCCAAGCGCGCCACCGAGCAGCAGCAGGATCACGGCGCCGAGGACCCACCCCAGCGCGCGCGTGCCGGCATTCACCGGCGGGGCTGGCGCCTCGCTCGAGGGATGCGCACGGGGCGCCGGCGTCGACGACGGATGCAGCGCGGGCGCCCGCGGCGGGGGCGTCGACGACGGCGCCGAGAAACGCGGCCGAGGGGCCGAATCCGCTTCCGGCGCCACGGGCGGAACCGGATCGATCGCGCGTCGCGTCGCGGGAATGAGCTGACGCGACCCCGATGGCTCGGCGGGCGGGTGAAGCTGCCGCGACCCCGAAGGCTCGGCCGGCGGGTGCAGCTGCCGCGGCGCGGAAGGCTCCGCCGGCGGATGGAGCTGGCGCGGCGCCGAAGGCTCGGCCGGCGGCTTCGGGTTCTCGAGGAGGATCGGCGTCTGACTCCCCCGCGCGAGGGAGGCGGCGTCCAGGTCGACGACCGCGTGCACCGCCGGGGTCTGCGCGAACGCGTCCGGGCTGATCTCGTGCGGTTGCACCGGGACCGAAGAGCTGCCGGGCACCACGACCGACTGCCGCAGCTGCTCCGCCAGGTACGCCCACTTGGTACCGACGACGGCCGCGAGGAGCTCGTCGGCGAACGCCCTCATCGACGCCGGCCGGTCCGCCGCCATCTTTCCCATCGCGTGTCGGATGGCCGCCTCGATGCCCGGTGGCACGTCCACCGTAGGGTGCAGATCCGCGAGCGGCGGCGGCGGGTCCAGCAGGTGCTGGTTGATCACCGACATGAACGTGTTGCCGTCGAAGGGCGGCCTACCGGTCAGCGCCTCGAAGAGGATGATCCCGAGCGAGTAGACGTCCGCTCGCGGGTCGGTCGGCTGCCCGGTGCACTGCTCCGGCGGCATGTAGTGTGGCGTGCCGAAGACCATGCCGGTCTGCGTGAGCTTCCGCCCCGGCTCGCCCTCCATCTCGGTCTCGGTGATCTTTGCGAGGCCGAAGTCCACGACCTTCGCGAAGTCCGGTGAGCCGGTCGCGGGATCGGTGATGAGGAAGATGTTCTCCGGCTTCAGATCGCGATGGACGATGCCCGCCGCATGCGCGGCACCGAGCGCGCTGCAGCACTGGATGATGACCGTCAGCGCACGATCCAACGTGAGCGGGCCGCGCTCGAGTCGCGCGCCGAGATCCTCACCGTCGAGGAGCTCCATGACCAGGTACGCGAGCGCGTCGGGCCCACCGAGCGGGCTCGGCGTCCGGCCGAAATCGAAGATGTCCACGATGTGCGCGTGGCCGAGCTTCGACGCGCTCCGCGCCTCCCGCTCGAAGCGCCCCATGGCCTGCCCATCGTCGTCGACGGCGCGCAACACCTTGATCGCGACCGGCTTCTGGATCGCGAGCTGCCGGCCCGCGTACACGGTGCCCATGCCGCCTTTGCCCAGCACGCGCTGCAGCTCGTAGCGACCGTCGAGTCGAATGCCCACCAGGGGATCGTCGAGATCGGGCTGCCGAGTGGGGTCCCTTGGGCCATCGCGCAGGCGCGCGCCATCGTAGGGGCAGAACGCCTCCCCATCGGCGTAGCGGCGCCGGCACTGCGGACAGGTGCGCATCCCGCGCGAAAGGTACCACCGCAGGGCGTGAAACGCGCAGATCCAGGGGTGTTCTGCCCCCTAGGTGAAAGGTCGGGATCCTGCGTAGACCCTTTTGGTGACTCGTGCGTCGGAGCCCTGACCCCCACTCACGAGGAGAGGAACCGATGAGGACCACGATCTTGATGCTGGCGCTCGCGTTCGCCGCGCCCGCCGCCGCCCAGAACGACAACGAGGACGTGACCGAACACACGTTCGATGACGCCGACGACGTCGAGGGTGGCCGAAACACACCCTGGGGTGAGCGTCTCAGCTCACGAAACCTTCGCATCCCTCGGCGGTCGCTCGTCCGCCCGCGCACCAACTTCGTCGACCAGTTGATGAAGTCCGTCGAAGACATGTGAGCGCCCCGGTGAGGACCGCGATCGTCCTGCTGGCGTTCGCCTCTGCCGAACCTGCGGGCGCCCAGGACGAGGGCCTCGGGGCAGAGCACGCGCTCACCGACGCCGAGGAAGTGGGCGAGCCAAGGAGCTGGCGGCACGGACTGGTGTGCCCGCGTCGCTGTCACCCCGCCCGCCGTTCCTTCATCCGCCCACGCACGAACCTCCTGCCCGAGCTCCTACGGTCGATCCAGAGCATCTGAGGGCCCTCGACGCCCGGCTGTCACAGGGGCGGGTCACACTGGTGAATTTTCACATGGCGAGTTGACCCTCACCCTGGGGCGGGCATGCTGCCCCAATGTTCCAACGCCGAGCTTCCTTCACTCTTCTGTTGAGCCTCTCCGTCCTGGTCGCCTGTGGCGACGACGACGGCCCCGACGACGTCCCCTTCGACGGTGACGTGCCGGATGGAGACATGGGCATCCCGCCCGATGGCTTCACGCCCGACGGAATGGTGGACCCCGGCGACCTCTTCCCGCCCCCGGTGATCATGGACTGCCCGGCGGATCCCCGCGGCATCCCCGCCGACCTCTGTGAGGTCACCGCCGGCACCAGCGGCACGCTGATCACGGCCGACATCCTGACCCCCGGCACCGTGTACCGCGACGGCAAGGTCCTCGTGGACGCCAGCGGCCAGATCATGTGTGTCGGTTGCGACTGCGAGGTCGGTGACGCCACCGAGCTCTACTGCCCGGAGGCCGTGCTCTCGCCCGGTCTGGTCAATGGCCACGACCACCTGGCCTTCAACACCGCCTACCCCTACGGCGCGGACGATCTGCTGACGGACGAGCGCTACGAGCACCGGCACGAGTGGCGCGGTCCGGAGAACGGCCACACCCGCGTACCCGCCGGCGCCAACCCCGCCATCGGCGAGATCATGCGCGCCCGCGCCGAGGTCCGGCACCTCATCACCGGCACCACCAGCTCGCTCTCCGCGGGCAGCAGCGTCGGTGACGGCCTGATGCGCAACCTCGACTCCTCGGCGCACCTCATCGGCCTGACCGGCCCCGCGCTCCAGGACGACACCTTCCCGCTCGGCAGCGGCACCAACAACGTCCAGGTGACCGAGGGCTGCGACTACCAGGACAGCGCCGACAGCGCGAACGTGATGGGCGACAACGAGTACGTCCCGCACGTCGCCGAGGGCATCAGCCAGGCCGCGCGCAACGAGTACCTCTGCATGCGTGACGGAGACAGCGACATCGTCGAGCCGGGCGCGGCGTTCATTCATGGCGTCGGCCTCAACGCGGCCGACATCGCCGAGATGGCCGGCTCGGGCGTGGAGCTCATCTGGTCGCCCCGCACAAACATCACGCTCTACGGCGACACCGCCCGCGTGAGCACCTACGCGCGCCTCGGCGCGACCATCGGCATCGGCACGGACTGGCTCCGCAGCGGCTCGATGAACATGCTCCGCGAGCTCGCCTGCGCCGACAGCTTCAACCAGAACCACCTCGGCGGCTTCTTCCCCGATGAGCAGCTCTGGCTCATGGCGACCCGCAACACCGCGACCGCCCTCGGCTTCGGTGACCAGATCGGCACCATCGCCCCCGGCTACGTGGCCGACCTCGCGCTCTACGACGGCCGCACCAACGCCCTGCACCGTGCGGTCATCGCCGCCAACCCCGACGACGTGCTCCTCGTGATGCGCGCCGGCGAGGCGATGTTCGGCGACACCGCGATCGTCAGCGGTCTCCGCTCCGACTGCAGCGACTTCGGCGACACCTGCGGTCGCTCGATGTCGATCTGCCTCGGCGAGCGCGGCCAGACCTTCGCGCAGTTCGAGGCCGAGGCCGTCATGTACGCCGAGGGCAACGACCAGGTCGACCTGCCCCTCTACCCGCTCTTCTTCTGCGGCGAGCCGGACTTCGAGCCGAGCTGTCTCCCGGCCCGCGTCCCGACCGACGACGGCCCGGGTCCGATGATCAACGGCTCGAACGTCTACACCGGCATGAGCATGGCGGGCGATCCCGACGGCGACGGCATCATGGACGCCGACGACAACTGCCCGACGATGTTCAACCCGATCCGTCCGATGGACAACGGCGCCCAGGCCGACTTCGACATGGACGGCATCGGCGACGAGTGCGACGTCTGCCCACTCGGCGGCGACGACGACCCGAGCACCTGCGTCGACGTCGACCCGACCGACCGCGACGGCGACGGCATCCCGACCGCCGAGGACAACTGCCCGACCGTCCCGAACGCCGGGCAGGAAGACACGGACGACGACGGCATCGGCGACGCCTGCGACGCCTGCCCGATGGACGCCAACCCCGGCGGCGCCGCTTGCCCCGGCAACGTCTACGCCGTCCGCATGGGCTCGCTCACCGGTACCGTCGCCCTCTCCGACCTGATCGTCACCGCGATCATCCCGAGCGGCAGCGACCAGGGCTTCTACGCCCAGCAGGATCCCGCGAGCGCCGACTACGACGGCGTCGACTTCAGCGGCATCTTCATCTCCACCGGCGCGGCCCCCACCGTCAGCATCGGCGACCTCGTCGACGCGACCGGTGAGGTCGAGGATCGCTTCAGCCAGATGCAGCTCAGCACGGCGACCGTCACGGTCACCGGCACCGCCACGGTGCCCGACCCGGTCCTGGTCGCGGACCCGAAGACGCTGGCCACCAACGAGATGAGCTCCGGCAGCCGGCAGGAGGCGCTGGAGAGCGTCCTCGTGCGCGTCGAGACTGTTATCGTCGACGACGAAACGCTGGGCTTCGGCGAGTTCTCGGTAACTAGCGGGGGCGCCGAGTGCACTCCGGCGGCACCGTGCCTACGGGTAGACGACGAGATCTACCTGGTCGACCCCTTCCCCTCATTCGGGGAAGTGATCAACTCCGTCCAGGGACCGCTAGCCTTCAGCTTCGGCACCTCGAAGATCCGACCGCGCAGCCCCGGCGACATCCTCTTCGGCGGGCTGCGGGTCAGCCCAGCGAGCGCGACCGTGGTTGTCGACGGGACCTTCGATCTCACGGTCTCGGTTCCGCTGGCGGCAGGGCCCGGCGGAGAGAACGTCACCGTCACAGTGACCCCCAGCGACCTGGTCGCCGGCCCGGCGCCTCTCGTCATCCCTGAGGGCTCAAACTTCGTTACTGGGACCTATACCGCGCGTTCCACGGCAGGCTCCGGCATGATCACGATCAGCTATGGGGGACTGATGCGCGACGTCGCGATCAACGTCATCGAGCCGATGGGCGACGGCCTGCTCTTCACCGAGTACGTCGAGGGCACGAGCAACAACAAGGCGCTCGAGATCTCGAACCTCTCGGCTTCGCCCATCGACCTGAGCGTCTGCACGCTGACCCGCCACACCAACGGTGGGACCGGCTCCAGCGCCACCACGAACCTCGCCGGCACGCTGGCGGCGGGCGAGACCCTGGTGCTCTGCAACGGCGCCTCGAACGCGGCGCTCATGGCCAACTGCGACATGACGGACGGCGTCATCAACCACAACGGTGACGACGCGTACGACCTCACCTGCGCCACCATGATCATCGACACCATCGGCTCGACGATGGGCGACCCCGGCGAGTCGTGGACCGGCGGCGGCGTCAACACCCAGAACCAGACCCTGCGCCGCCTCTGCGCGGCGGCCGCGGACACGGATCTGAGCGACGCCTACGACCCGAGCGTCCACTGGGCGCAGTTCCCGGTCGACACGTTCGACCACCTCGGCAACCCCGCCTGCGCTCCCTGAGCGCCCGAGCCTCTCGGCTCAACGATGGGCGTCGACGAGCTCTCGGAGCGCGTCGACGCCCTTCGTCGTTCGGGCGCCGTACCAGAAGAGGTCGCGGCCGTTGACCGGCACGATGGTGGCGCCGACTCCTGCGGATCGCAGCGCGTCGGCGTCGGCGTCGCCGAACTCGTAGGGCTCGTCCGGGAGGAGGACGAGCTCGGGCCCTCGCGCGACGACCTCGTCGAGGGTGATGCGCGGGTAGCGCGTGTCGCGGTCCTTCACGCGCTCTCCGGTCAGCGGGGCGCGCTTCCCCAAGTCCGCCGCCAGCGGGTAGCGCCGCGGTCGGTCGGCGAAGACGTTCACGGCGCCGACCAGATCGAGCAGGTCGCTCGCGAAGGCGCCGCCGTCGAAGGTCATCCAGGGGTCCCGCCAGATCGGTACGAAGACCCGGACCGGCGCGTCCGGCGAGCAGCGCCCGATGGCCGCCTCGATCGGCGAGACGTCCACGGGCACGTCCATCAGCGTGGCGAGCGTCCGCAGGTACTCGGTCGACTGGCCGACCGTCCGTGGGAAGCTGACGTGCACCGGGAGCCCCGCGGCGATCATCGCCTCCACGCCGTGGCGCGCGTTCTCTTCCTGGTTGGTGAGCACCAGGTCCGGCTCGAGTGCGCGAACGACCTCGACGTCCGTGTCCTTGGTGCCGCCGACCTCCGGTACGGCGAAGACCCCTTCCGGCTCCACGCAGTAGCGCGTGCGCCCCACCAATCGGTCGAGCCCGCCGAGCCACGCCACCGACGAGGTCTCGCTCGGAACCAGCGAGACGATCCGCCGTGGAGCCCGAGCGAGCTCCACCGTGCGCCCCAGGGCGTCGACCACCGAAATCACACCGCTGAGCCTAGTGCGTGATGGACCGCGAGCGAAAGCGGACCCATCGGTCACGACGAGGGCACTCCGAGATTGAAGCCACGGCACCTTCGGGGTAGGCTCCTCATTCGGGAACTCCAGGGGGGGAACCGAGGAAAACCACCCAGTGAGTATGTCGAACGACGCGTCGATCAAAGAGGCGCTCGAGAACGCGGGCATCGAGATCTACCGCTCCACCGCGGAAGAAGTGCACGTCGCCGAACGAGTCCGACTCCACATCATGGATTCGGGCGTGCGGGTCCTCGCGGAGGGCGAGCTGCGCGTTCGTTTCACGGCGCGCTCCCAGCGCTCCGACTTCCCCAACGCCGACTCCACGGCGCTCTTCTCCCGGGTCCGCGAGGACGTCGGAGCACGCGCGACCGAGCGCGGCTACGAGGAGACCGAGACGGCCGTTCGCGAGGTGAAGGACCCGGTCGACGACGCCCGCGTGCTCGATGTCTGGCACGAGGTCGTCTACGAGAAGGCCACCGATCCGGAGCAGCTCGTGGACGAGGTTCGCTGGGCGCTGAGCGTCGAGAAGTACGTCTCCGCCGAGTAGGTTCCTCCGTGGGTGCACGAAGGTTGCACACCTACACCGCGTACCTTCTCACACATTCCTCTTGACTCCACGCCGACGCCCGATAGATCGGGCAATCGGCGAGAGAGTGTGTGCTCTCGTCTGCCTCGGCATCGCCGAGGAGCGCACCTGTCGTGCGCTGAGCAATGTGTTCAGAGGAGGGGTCGGCATATGGATGTCGCGAAGGTCGAAACTCCAGAGGCCATGGGGGCGCTGCACCACTTGGAGGGCGTGTCGGGGGACGGGCCGCTCGAGATCGGTGTGGTGAAGTGGTTCAACAACGCCAAGGGATGGGGGTTCATCAGCCGTCAGGACGGCTCGGACGTCTTCGTCCACTACTCGCAGATCGACGGCGACGGATACCGCACGCTGAAGCAGGGCCAAGAGGTCCGCTTCCTGCTGAAGCGGGGTCCGCGCGGCCAGTTCGCCGAGCAGGTCACGTTCTGAGCGCGCTTGGCTCCGCCCGCCCCCGGTACTAGGAAGCCCGGGGTGAGCGAAGCCAACGCCGAGCGCGACCCCATCGCCTGGGTCGCCGAGATCCTCGAAGCCGCGGAGGCCGCCGAAGGCGGTCATCCCGAGCGGGACCCCATGCGGGTCGCGCTGGCGACCGCGGACGCCGAGGGGCGCCCCTCCGTGCGCTACGTGCTCCTCAAGGGGTTCGGGCCGGAGGGGTTCGTCTTCTACACGAACTACGGCAGCGCGAAGGCCGCCGAGCTCGACGCGAACCCGCACGCCGCGCTCGCCCTTCACTGGTGGAGCACGGGGGTGCAGGTGCGCACCCGAGGATCGGTGGAGCGACTGAGCGACGCCGAGTCCGACGCCTACTTCGCGAGCCGTAGCCGTGGCAGCCAGCTCGGCGCCTGGGCCTCCGATCAGAGCCAGCCGCTCGAGAGCCGGGCCGTTCTCGAGGCCCAGCTCGCGGAGGTCGAGAGGCGCTTCGAGGGCTCCGACGTGCCTCGGCCGCCGAGCTGGGGTGGCTATCGCCTTCGCCCGAGTCAGATCGAGATCTGGGTCAACGGAGCACACCGCCTCCACGATCGCTTCGAGTTCCAGCGCTCGGAGAGCGGCTGGGCAGGCCGCCGACTCTCGCCCTGAGGCGTCCACATCGGAGGGTGAACCCGATCCACGGTCGGGCCCGGCTCTATCAGCCCGCGCGCCGATATTCTTGGGCCCAGGATGTGTGATAGCGTCCCACGCCGACATGGACCCCCGGGCGGACGAACTGATAGGGCGCCTTCGTCGAAACCCCGACGATGACGCAGCATTTCGCGCACTGGGGGACCACTATCGGCAGCTCGGGGACTTCGCGTCGCTGGCCAACCTCCTCGAGGGATGGGCCGGCCGAGCGACGGATCCGCAGCTCGCAGCGAAGGGGTTCATCCAGGCCGGCGAGATCGTGTCGGGCCAGCTCGGCGATCCCGGCCGCGCACGCAGCCTCTTCGAGCAAGCGCTCGCGCGCGATCCCCACGCGGAGGGAGCGCTCGACGGAATGCTGGCGATGGTCGAGGGCCAGGATCCAGCGGCCACGCTCGACCTGCTCCGGCGCCGCGGATCGCTTCAGCAGCATCGTGGCGACCACCGCGGCCTGGCCGACACCGAGTACCGCATCGGTCACCTCTACGAGCACGACTACGCGCGGCCGGACAAGGCCATCGCGCACTACCGGAAGGCCTTCGAGGCCGACCCAGCGCTGGTGCCGGCAATCTACGCCGCACGCGAGATCTACCGAAAGGCGGGCAACCACAAGGCGGCCGCCACGCTCTTCGAGCTCGAGATCAAGGCCGAGCAGAGCCAGGAGCGCCGGGTCGCGCTGCTGCGCGAGCTCGCCCACACGCGACAGAACCAGCTCAACGACATCGCCGGCGCGATCGACGCGCTCTCGCGCGCGGAGCGCGAGGCGGGGCACGACCTCGGCGTGCTGCACGAGCTCGCGACGGTGTTGCTCCAGCGCGCCGAGAAGCGCGGCAAGGGTCAGGCCGCCGCGGACGACCGGCACAAGGCCGCGGACCTGCTCGCGCGCATCGCCGACCAGGTGCCGCCGGACCACGCCATCGCCTACTGCGAGTCCGCGCTCGATGCGTGGCCCGGCCACGAGCACGCGATGGGGCTCCTCGAGCACCTCGCGCGCGAGACCTCGCAGGAGGAGCGGCTTCCCGCGCGCTGGGTGGCCTACCTGCAGGTCGCCTCGGACGGCCCCGGCACGAACGACCGCCGGAAGAAGCTCGGCCTCGCCTATGTGGACGCCGGTCAGACCGGCGACGCCATCGTCTGCCTCGAGCCGCTCCTCGAGCTCGGCGATCCGGAGGCCGCCAACGCGCTGGTCGAGCTCTACCGCGAGCAGGGCCGGGACCAGGACGCGCTGCGCGCGATGAGCCTCGCGGTCGAGTCGCTGCCGATGGGTGAGCGGCTGCCGCGCCTCGAGGAGATCCAGCGCGCGCTCCAGGCTCAGGGAGACCACGACGGCGCGATGGCCCGCGCGCGCGAGATCCTGTCGATCGACGCCGGCCACGAGGAAGCGCTGACCTACCTCGAGGGTCGGCTCCGCAAGGACGAGGACCACCTGCAGCTGCGCGATCTCGCCTTCGGCTTCGCGCAGGTCCATGGGCCGCCCGTCGAGTCGAAGATCCCGCGGCTCGAGGAAGCCGCGGCGCTCTCCGAGCACGAGCTGGGCGACACCGAGGGCGCCATTCGCGCCTGGGGCACGCTCTGGCACCTCGCGCCCGGGCACGCCGACGCGCCCCGCGAGCTCGCGCGCCTGCTCGAGGCCGGCCAGCGCTGGGACGAGCTCGTCCAGGTGCTCCAGCAACAGAACATCACCACCACGGACCTCGACGCGAAGGTCGAGATCCTCTGGCGGCTGGTCACCATCCACCGCGACCAGCGGCAGGACCTGCACTCGACCATCGCGACGCTCCACAGCATTCGCGAGCTCCGGGTGGACGACATGGAGGCGGCCGCCGCGCTCTGCGACGCGCTGCTCCAGACCGGTGACGTCAACGCCGCGCTCCCGCTGCTCGAGCAGCGCATCGACACCGCCACCGAGCGCGACGATCGCGTCCGGCTCCTCGAGCTCCTCGCCTCGACCCTCGAGACGCAGGCGCAGGACTTCGATGGCGCCTTCCACGCGTCCGCCCGTCTGCTCGACGAAGACCCGGCGAACTTCGGTGCCCTCGACCGCATGGAGCGCATCGACGAGCAGACCGGCAACCAGGCCCGTCTCGTCGAGACCCTCGCCTACCGCGCCGAGGTGCTCGAAGGCGACGAGCGCGCCGAGGTGCTCGCGCGCATCGCGGACATCGTCGACCAGCGGCTCGGCGACCTCGAGCGCGCCGCCGACTACTACCAGCAGGCGCTCGACGCCGCGCCGGGCAACCCGACGGTGCTCGATGCGCTCTGCGAGGTCTACGACCGTTCGAAGCGCTACAAGGACCTGGTCGTGATGCTCCGCGAGCGCGCGAAGGTCGAAGAGGATCCGGCCGCGCGCTCGGAGCTCTACCGGCGCATCGCGCGCACTCTGGGCAACCGCGTGGGCAACCTCGACGCTGCCGCCGAGGCCTGGGAGCGCGTGCTCGAGGCCGGCGACGACGAAGAGGCGCTGCGTGCGCTGGCCGAGCGGCGGCGGGCCGCGGGTGACGAGCCCGGTCTCGAAACGCTGCTCGAGCGGTTGGCGGCGGTGGTCGAGGACCCGTCGGAGAAGCGCGACCTCCGGGTCGAGCGCGCACAGATCCTCGAGCGCCTCGACCGCCGCTCCGAGGCGATCGAGGTGGTTCGCGGCGTCGCCGACGAGCTGGCCCCGCAGCACCTGCCCACGCTCCAGCTCCTCGCGCAGCTCTGCGAGGCGGACGAAGACACCAGCGGCCTCGCCGACGCCCTCGAGCGACAGATGGGGCTGCTCGAAGACGCCGGGCTCCGGCTGCCGATCGCGCGCAAGCTCGCCGACCTCTACGACGGTCCGCTCGACGACCGGACCAAGGCCATCGCTGCGCTCTACGCATGGGTCGAGGCGGACGGGACCGATCTCGAGCCGCAGAAGCGGCTCGTGGATCACCTCGGCGCCGAGAAGCGCTACCAGGAGCTGGTCGCGGCGCTCGACGCCGTGGCGCACCTCGAGACCGACCCCGAGGCGAGCGGCGAAGCGGTCCGGCGCGCGGCGACGATCTCGGCCGAGAAGCTCGAGAACGTCGACGCCGCGTGGAACCGGCTCGCGCCGCGGATCGACATCGACCCGGCGTCCGACGAGCAACTCTCCGCGCTCGCCGGCGCCCATGAGCGCGACGAAGCGCTGGCGGAGCTCTACGTCGCGCGCGCCAAGACGCTCGAAGGCGTCGACGCGCAGAAGAAGCGCTGGCTCGACGCGGCGACCGTCTACGAAGAGCGGCTGCAGAACACGGCCCACGCGCTCGAGGCCACCCTGCGCGCGTACGCGCTCGACCTGAGCGACGAGGAGATGCTCGAGGTGGTCGAGCGCCGCGCGGGTCTCGCCGACGCCTGGGACCGGCTGGCGCAGGTCTACGAGAAGCTCATCCGCGACGCGGAGCCCGAGCAGAAGGTCACGCTGCTGGTGCGCCACGCGCGCATCCTGGAAGACGCGAACGACTTCAGCGGCGCGCTCGACCGGCTGCTCCGCGCGTGCTCGCTCGCGCCGGGCGACGACGAGATCCTCGCGCTCGCCGAGGCGATGGCGCCGCGCGCCGGTCGCGCCGAAGAGATGCTCCACGTCTACGAAGTCCGGAAGGCGAAGGCCGACAACCACGAAGACCGGATGGAAGCGCTCGGTCGGGCGGTGCGGCTCTGTGACCTGGTGATGAACGACCGCGAGCACGCCTTCCGTTTCATCGCGCAGGGCGTGGCCCTCTCGCTCAAGTCGGAGGCGGTCCACGAGACGCTCGAGGAGCTGGTCGAGGAGCTCGACATCAAGCGCCCCGATCCGAGCCCTACCGATGCCCGGGAGCGACTCGCGAAGCTCTACGTGTTGCTCGGCGACGAGTCCGACGGAGATCCCCGCGCGAGCGGTGAGCTCATGCGACGGGCCGCGCGCCTCTACGAGCACGAGCTCGACCAGGCGACGAAGGCCTTCGTCGTGCTGCGTACCGCGTCCTCGCGCGCGCCGGTCGCGGAGATCCTCGACCCGCTCGAGGCCCTCGCCGAGCGACAGGGGCTGCAGGCGCAGCTCGACCCGCACTACGCGGAGCTCGTGGACGAGGCCATCGACCAGAAGTCGGCGTCGCTGCTCCTCGAGCGACGCGGTCGACTGCTCGAGGAGGGGCTGGAGAAGCCGAGCGCCGCCGCCGAGGTCTACGCGAAGCTCACCACGATCGCGCGCGGGGACGACGCGACCGACGCCGCCGCCGACAAGTGGCTCCGTTGCCTGCGCGCCGCCAAGCGCTGGCAGGACCTGCTGAGCGCGTTGCAGCGCGAGTCGCTCCGCGCACGCAAGCGCCCGGAGCGCCGCGGCGCCCTCCTCCGGGAAGAGGCCACCCTCTGGGAGGAGCAGCTCGGGAACGCCTGGGAAGCGATCGACGTCTGGAAGAAGATCCGGAAGCTCGACCCCGAGGACCCGGAGCCCAACGAGGCCATCGCGCGGCTCGAGGAGAGCAGTAAGGGTCACGAGGAGCCGTCGACCAGCGAGCTCCTCGCCCTGGACGAGGCGCCGGTCGAGGACGCCGAGGCCCCGGAGCTCGCGCCGGAGCAGGCGGGCGCGCTCGCGTCCGCCGAGGCCGAGCTGGACGCACTCCTCGCCGATGACGAAGGGACGATCGAAGCGGTCGAGGACGCAGCGCTCCTGGATGCCGTCGAAGCGGTCGACGAGGGCGCGGAGCTCGGCGTACCGATGGACGAGGCCGATCCCTTCGGCGACGACGAGCAGAGCGAGGGCGATCCCTTCGAAGACGTCGTCGAGCCGGAGACCGGCGAGGTGGCGGCGCCCCCGCCCCTCTTCGCGGCGAGCGACGCCGACGCCGATCTGGACGAGCTCATCGAGGCGTCGCCCGAGGACGAGGCCATCGAGGCAGCGCCGGAGGCCGACGCGACGGGCGAGCTGGACGTGAGCGACCTCGAGAGCGCCGACGACGCCGACGTGATGTCCGTCGAGGAGGACTGGGTCGAGGAAGGCTGGGTCGGCGACGCCGCCGACACGAGCCGCGGCCCGGCCGTCGAGGACGTGCTCGCGGAGCAGGTGCTCACCGACGAGCCCGGCGACGAGATCCTCACCGACCAGGCGCCGGCGGTGAAGCCGCTGCTCGACGCCTCCACTCAGGAGCTCGACGATCTCGAGGCTCTCGTCGAGGAGGTCGAGCCGGCTCCCTTGCTCGACGCCTCCACGCAGGAGCTGGACGACCTGGAGGACCTGGTCGAGGACATCGACGCCGCCGAGGAGCTCGATCTCGACGAGCTCGAGGTCGAGGAGATCCAGGCCGCGCCCTCGATGCCCCCGCCCCCGCCGGGCAAGACGTCGATGCCGCCGCCCCCGCCCGGCTCGCTGCCGCCGCCTCCTCCGCCGACCGACGACTGACCGTTCCGGCGTGGCTCGCGCTCGGACCGATCTCGGGTGAGGATCGACCCACGGCACGAAGGTGTGCCGGAAGTTTGTCCTACATGTAGTCAAAGGTATGCTTCGGCCATGTCGCGGGGACCCGGGCTATCGAAGGCGCGTCGAGGCGCCTGCCTCAAGCGTGGCGCTCTGACGCGAGAGGCGGAGGAGCTGCTCTTCGCTCTCGCGGAGCGGATGAGCGAGGGCGAGATCCGCCAGACCCGCGGCGGCCGCGCGTACTACGGCAGCACCATGCTGACGGTCCATGCCCACGACCTGGCGCCCCGCTGGCGGGGCCATCTCGACCTCTCGGTGCTCCGCGAGGCCATCGCGGGCTCGGTCCGGGTGCGCCTTCGCGCCATGCGCTTGGCCTGCGCCGATGCCGCCCACCGAGCGCCCTCGGAGCCGCTCGGGACGGCGATCGTCGAGACCCGTATCACCCAGGTGGAAGACCGCCTCCATATCGACGTGGACGTCGAGGTGCCCCTCGACTTGGCCCTCGCGGGCGGGCACGCTCCAGAAGAGCCGTGACCGACGAATCGGACAACGTGATCCACGTCGTCTTCGGGTCCGACGGTGGGTATCGCATCTCCACCCCGGCGGGTCCGAACGACGAAGCCCCGGCGCCGCCGGTGCAAGTCGAGTCGCGCTCCGGCGACCCGCTGGCCGACCTCTATACGACGGCCGAGGTCGCGCGCCTCTTCGAGCTCACCGAGAGCCGCCTTCGCACCTGGGCTCGGCAGGACTTCCTGGCGCCCTCGGTGAAGCGCGGACGGCGGCGCTTCTACACGTTCCAGGACCTCATCGGGGTCCGGGTCGCGAAGGGCCTGCTCGACGCGGGTGTGCCTGCGCGGGACGTGAAGCTCAGCGTGTCGGCGATCCGCGACGCGCTCCCCAAAGTGATCCGTCCGCTCGCGGAGCTGCGCGTGGTCGCCGAAGGGCGCGCCATGGTGGTGCACGACGAGCACGGCGGCTTCGAGCCGTTGACCGGTCAGCGGGTCATCGACTTCCGGGTGGACGCCCTCCGCGCCGACGTCGTCGAGCGACTGCGGCCGGCGCCCACGGACGCCGCCCGTCGGAACGCCTACGTCGCCTACCTCGAGGGCTGCCGGCTGGACGAGGACGAGGCGACCTACGCGGACGCGGAGGTCGCCTACCGCGAGGCGCTTCGCCTGGACCCGACCTTCGTCAGCGCGATGACGAACCTGGGGAACCTGCGCTACCGACTCGGCGACGAGGCAGGGGCCATCCTGCTCTACCAGAAGGCGCTCGCGCTCGACCCCGACCAGCCCGAGGCCCACTACAACCTCGGCTTCATCGAGTTCGAGAAGGGGCACCTGAGCACCGCCCTGCCCTACTTCGAGAAGGCGGTCGCTCTCGACCCCGGCTTCGCCGACGCCCACTTCAACCTCGCGTCGGTGCTGGACCAGACCGGCCGCGGCGCCGAGGCTCGCCACCACTGGCAGATCTACGTGGAGCTCGAGCCCGACAGCGCCTGGGCGGAGCTCGCCCGCGAACGACTCCGTTAGGGTCCTGTGCTCCGCCCGCTCCCTCTGCTATGCGGAGCGGATGGCCGAAGACGACAAGGGCGCTGTCCTCCCGACGAAGCACGAGCACGTGGAGCGACGCCGCCGCCCGGCGGAATCCCAGAGCGAGACCGAGACCAGCGAGGATCCGTCGATGAAGCAGACGGTCCCGGGTCGCCACTCCGCCATCGTGGCCGCCGCCGCCGAAGAGGCGAAGCGCGAGCTGGCCGCGGAGAAGGCCGAGCCCGCCCCGGCGCCGGAGCTCGAAGCCCCGAAGGTCGAGGCGGCTCCGGAGGCTCCGAAGGCCGAGCCGGCGAAGCCCGCGGAGCCGCAGGCGTCCTTCGCCGACCTCTTCGACGGGGCGAGTGTCCCGGCCACCGCCAAGCTCGCGGTGGGCGACGCGGTCGAGGGGCCGGTCATCCAGGTCGGCGCGGACGGCATCTTCGTGGACGCGGGCGGTCACCAGCAGGCGTTCTACCCCCGCGCCGAGCTCCTCGACGCGAAGGGGAAGCTCACGGTCGCCGTGGGTGACGTGATCCGCGGTCACGTGGTCCGTATCGGCGACGACGGGACCCCGGAGCTCGGCCGCCGACTCGGCAAGGGCATGAGCCTCGACGAGCTCGAGACGGCGCGGGTCGAGGGGATCCAGGTCGAGGGCAAGGTCGTCGGCGTCAACAAGGGTGGGGTCTCCGTGGACCTCGGCGGCGTGCGCGCGTTCTGTCCCATCAGCCAGCTCGACCGCGTCTACGTCGCGGACGCGAGCGTGTTCCTGCAGAAGACCCTCCGCTTCGTCGTCACCCAGGTGGACCAGGCGAAGAAGGACGTCGTGCTCTCGCGGAAGGTGATCCTCGAAGCCGAGGCGCAGGCGAACCGCGACGCCCTCCTCTCGGAGATGAACGTCGGCGACATCCGCACCGGCACCATCGTGCGGGTCCGTGACTTCGGCGCGTTCGTGGAGCTCGCACCGGGCATCGATGGGCTCATCCCGAACCGGGAGATCAGCCACGACCGCCGCCGCGCAGACCAGGTCGTGCACACCGGCCAGTCGGTCGAGGTGAAGATCCAGGAGATCACCCGCAAGGGCGACGACCTCCGCATCTCGCTCTCGCTCAAGGCGATGGGCGACGACCCGTGGGACTCGCTCGAGCGCGTGGCCGCGCCCGGCGCGGTCGCGCAGGGGGTCGTCCGCAAGGTGATGGACTTCGGCGTCTTCGTGGAGCTCGCCCCCGGCATCGAAGGCCTGCTCCACGTGAGCGAGCTCGGGGGCGGCGACCGCCACCCGAACTCCCAGTTCAACGTCGGCCAGCCGCTGCTGGTCACGGTGCAGTCGATCGACCGCGACCGGAAGCGCATCTCGCTCGCGCCGGCACCGAAGGGCGCCACCGCCGGCCAGCGCGTCGACGGAAACCAGCCGCAGGTGGGCGACATCGTGAAGGTGACCGTCAGCCAGCACGAGCGCTACGGCGTCTTCGTGCAGATCGAGGGCCTCCCCGGCCGCGCGGGCCGGGGGCTCATTCACGAGAAGGAGCTCGGCCTGAGCCACGGCGTGGACGTGAAGAAGGCGTTCCCCATCGGGGCGGTCGTGGACGCGAAGGTCACGGCGACGGGCAAGCTCGCGCTGAGCATCAAGGCCATCGCCGAGGACGAGGCCCGCCGCGAGGTCGAGAGCTACAAGGCGACCCAGAGCAGCAAGAGCATGGGCACCCTCGGCGACCTCCTCGCCGGGCTCAAGAAGTAGCCTCGGGCTTCGTTCCACCCGAGGGGCTCCAAGGCCTCGCACGGAGTCACGGAGCCACAGAGTCTCACAGAGGAACGAGAATGGGGTGCCGGTCCACCCCGTCGTGCGTCGCTCGAGGCGGTTGCGTCCGACATCACGTCGGCGTGCGGGTTGATCCTTCACTCTCCGTGACCTCTGTGGCTCCGTGACTCTGTGCGAGGCAAAGGGCACAGTGGGTTCATCGAAGTGGGGCCGGGGACGTTGTGCGAGGGCGCCGAGTGGGTCACGGTCGTGACCCATGGATCTCCCCAGCATCGGGCCGGTGGCCACGCCGATGGCGTTCCTCTCGGACATCCACGGCAACCTCACGGCGCTGGACGCCGTGCTGAAGGTGCTGAAGCAGCGGGAGATCACCACGATCTTCGCGTGCGGTGACCACCTGCTCGGGGGCGACGACCCGCTCGGGGTCTGGCGCCGCCTCCGCGAGGTCGAGGCGCGCTGCACCCGGGGGGTCGGCGACCGGGCGCTCGCCGAGGTCGACGGGAAGCGGCTCACGGCGTCGACCGATGAGGAAGAGGCGCGGCTCGAGACCTTTCGGGCGGCTCAGGAGGCGATCGGCGAGCTCGTCCGCAAGCAGCTCGGCCAACTCCCGGAGTCCATCCGCGTACCGCTCATCGACGGGCGCGAGCTGCTCGTGGTCCACGGCTCACCCGCCGACCCGACCGTGGAGCTCACCCACGACCTCGACGACGACGAGCTCGAGGCGCGGCTCGACGACGACCCGGCCGACCTAATCGTCTGTGGCGCGAGCCACACGCCCTTCCGGCGCGACGTCGCGGAGTGGACGGTCCTCAACGTCGGTTCGGTCGGCGAGGCGCCCGAGGGGCGAAACGCCCACTTCACGATCCTGCGGCCCCGGATGGACGGCATCGAGGTCCACCAGGACCACGTCGCCTACTGATGCGCCTCGGCGGCATCTTCTTCGCCGTCCTCGGGACGGTGCTCGTGACCTTCACGCTCGGTCGGCTGGTCAGCTTCGCGTTCTCGCTGGCGAGCGACGCACCTCCCGACACGCCGGCCTCGGCGACGGTCTGCCCCGCGCTCGCCGGCCTCGGCCTCGGCATGCTGCTCCTGCTGGGCGGCACGCTCATGCTCTGGAAGGCCAAGCAGGCCGCCGAAGCCACCGACTGACCGAGCTCGGGTAGACTCTCGCCGTGCAGTCCGAGCGGTTCAAGCTGGCGTTCATCGGAACGCACGGCGTGGGGAAGACGACGTTGTGCTATGGGCTCGCGGCGCGCCTGAAGGCGCGGGACGTCTCTCTCGAGGTCGTGCACGAGGTCGCGCGGCTCTGCCCCTTGCCGATCAACGAAGAGACCAGCGTCGCGGCGCAGTCGTGGATCCTGCACAGCCAGATTGCCGCCGAGCTCGTCGCGTCGGAGCGCCATCCCGTCGTGATCTGCGACCGAAGCGCGCTGGACAACTACGTCTACATGATGCTCCGCGCCGGTCGGCAGCCGGCGCTCGACGGCATGGTGGGCGCGTGGATGGCCACCTACGACCTGCTCGTGATGGTGCCCATCATCGACACGCCGAGCCCGGACGGGCTACGCGCCACCGACCCGAGCTTCCAGGCCGCCGTCGACTCCGGCGTGCGCAAGGAGCTCGAGCGCCGCGAGCTGGGCGCGATGTTCCTCGACCCCGACGACCGCGAAGGCTGGGTCGCCCGCGTCGAGGCCCACGTCCTCGAAGCCCTCGCGCCCCCGCAGCTCCCGCTGCTCTGACGAGCCAAGCGACACGCGGCCGAGCCCGGGTGCCGCGAGAACGCACCACGAGGCCGAAGGCCGAGTGCCCGAGCGAAGCGAGGGCGGGCGTAACGCGCCCGGAGTCGGGGGAGGCGCAGTCTCGGGCTCCGCCCGAGCAAGCCGGGGGGTTGCATCGACCCCCCAGAAGATCAGTGGGCCTCGGCCCAGCTGGCGCCGTGGCCGACGTCGGCGACGAGGGGGACGTCGAGCTCGACCACGGTCTCCATGTGGCGCTTCACGAGCTCGGTGAGCGCCTCGACCTCGGCGGGCGGGCACTCGAAGATGAGCTCGTCGTGGATCTGGAGGAGCATCTCGGCCTCCATGCCCTCGATGTCCGTCGCGATGGCCAGCATCGCCAGCTTGCAGAGATCCGCCGCCGAGCCCTGGATGGGCGTGTTGGTGGCGATGCGCTCGCCGTATGCGCGGTCGGTGAAGTTGTTGGACGAGAGCTCGGGGATGTAGCGCCGCCGGCCGAGCATGGTCTCGACGAAGCCGTCCTCGTGCGCCTGCGCGACGGTCTCGTCGAGCCAGGTGCGCACGCCCGAGTAGACCTCGAAGTAGCGATCGATGAGCGCCTTCGCCTCCTTGCGGGAGATGTCGAGGCTCTGGCCGAGCGCGGTCGCGCCCTGGCCGTAGATGGTCGCGAAGTTCACGGTCTTGCCGACGTTTCGCTGTGTGGCGTCGACGTCCTCGGGCGCGATGTCGTAAATGCCCGCCGCCGTGCGGCGGTGAACGTCCTCGCCGAGTCGGAAGGACTCGGCGAGTCGCTCGTCGCCGGTCACGTGGGCGACCAGCCGTAGCTCGATCTGGCTCCAGTCGGCGCTGACCATCACCCAGCCCTCACGTGGGACGAAGGCCTCCCGGATGCGCTTGCCGTCCTTGGTCCGGATCGGCGTCCGCTGGATGTCCGGGTCGGTGGTGATCAGCCGGCCCGACGCGCCGACCGTCTGCTGGAAGGTCGCGTGCACCCGCTCGTCCTCGGGCGCGATCGCCTCCCGGAGCACGCGCGTGTACGTGTTCACGAGCTTCGCGAGCGCCCGCCAATCGAGCACCTTCTCCGCGATCGGGTGCTTCGGCGCCAGCCGCTCGAGCACGCCCGCGGCGGTCGAGTAGCCGGTCTTGGTCTTCTTGAGCACGGGCAGCTCGAGCTCGTCGAAGAGCACCGCGCCGAGCTGCTTCGAGCTCCCGAGGTTGAACTCCCCGCCCGCGAGCTCGTGAACCTCGGCCTCGACGTCGTCGCGACGCGTCACGAAGTCCGCCTCGAGCTCCCCGAGGAGCTCCGGGTCCACGCGCACGCCGACCCGTTGCATCCGCGCCAGCACGTAGGCCAACGGCATCGACACGTCCGCGAGCGTGGCCGTGTGGCCTTCGTCCTCGAGCGCCTCCGCCAACACGGGCCACGCCTCCGCCGCCGCGGCCACGAGATGCGCGGCGTGCACCCCGAGCTCGTCGAGCGGGACCTCGGTCAACGCCTTCCGCTTCTTGCCCGACCCGAGCAGGTCCTCGATGGGCAGGAGCGTTCGGTGCAGCCACGTCCGCGTGATCTGGTCGAGCCGGTGCGGGATGTCGCGGGTCGGGTCCACCAGGAACGACGCCAGGCGCGTGTCACCGACCACCCGTGTGATCGCGATGCCCGCGCCGCGGAAGATGCAGTCCACCTCGCGCAGGTCGTGGGTGACCTTCGGCACCGAGTCGTCCTCGAGCAGCCCCTTCAAGAGCTCCTTCGCCGGCTCGCCGAGACCGCCCTCCCCCGCGATCGGCAGGTAGCGCGCGACCACCTCGTCTCCCTCGGCCGGCACCGAAGCGAGCGCGCAACCGACGAGTGTCCCGTGCACCACCGAAGGCCCGGCCGCGATCGGGAACACCGCCACCGGCGGTACGAGGTCCGTGACGAAGGCCTTGGCGTCATCCATCGACTCGAGCGCGCCGAGGTCGCCTTCCTTGGCGAGCTCCTGAGCATCGTCGCCGCTCAGGAGAGAGAAGAACTCGAGCTCCCGGTAGAGCGCATCCACCCTCGCGATGTCGACCGGCTGGCTCTCGATCGCCTCGAGCCCGAAGTCCATCGGCACGTGCTGGTCGATCGTCGCGAGCTCCTTGCTCAAGCGGGCGTCGTCCGCGTGCTCGACGAGCCGCTCCTTCTGCTTCCCCTTCAGCTCGTCGGTGTGGGCGAGCACGCCCTCGAGGTCGCCGTAGGTCTCCAGCAGCTTCTTCGCGCTCTTCGGCCCGATGCCGGGGACCCCGGGGATGTTGTCCGACTTGTCCCCGATGAGCGCGAGGTAGTCGATGAACTTGTCGGGCGTGACGCCCCACTTCTTCCGGACGAGCTCGGAGTCGTAGCTGACGTCCTTGACCGTATCGACCATGCGGACCTTGGGGCCGACGAGCTGGGCGAAGTCCTTGTCGCCGGAGATGATGTGGACTTCGTGACCGGCCTCCACGGCCTCGCGCGCGAGCGTGCCGATCACGTCGTCGGCCTCGTAGCCGCTCACCTCGATGAGCGGATAGTCGTGCGCTTCGACCACCTTGTGGATCCAGGGGATCTGCGTGCGCATGTCCGGCTGCATGCGCGGCCGCTGTGCCTTGTACTGGGGGTAGCGCTCGTCGCGAAAGGTCCGCCCCGGCGCGTCGAAGATGACGGCGCCGTACGCCGGCGTCTTCCCTTCGAGGAGCTTGCGGAACATCAACGCGAAGCCGTAGGTCGCGTTGGTCGGGATGCCCGTCGTGGTGCGGAACGTCCCGGGGATGGCGAAGAACGCCCGGAAGATCAGCGCGGTCCCATCGATCAGGACGACGCGTTCGGAGGCCATCCGCTACTCCGCGTCGGCCAGGGTGCCCGGCTCGTCACCGACGACCACGGGAAAGCCCTCGTCACGCCAGTGGAGGACGCCCTCGTCGAGCACCGCGGTGTTCTGGAAGTCGTGTTCGCGCAGGAAGTCCATCACTCGACCGGATGCCGCGTGCGGGCAAGCGCAGTAGGCGATGACCCAGGTGCCGTCGTTCGGGATCCGCTCCATCACCGTCTCCACCTCGTAGTAGGGCGAGGGGATGGCGCCCGGGAGGTGGAAGCGCGCGTAGTCGGACGCAGCGCGCGCGTCGAGGATCACCATCCGGCGCCCGGACTGCAGCGCGTCGGCGACCGCCTGAGAGGAGATGTAGCGACCCTCCCGGAGCGCCGGGAAGTCCGGCGCCTCGCCGTCGGGGTTGACGATGACCGGGCCGTCCATGGCCGCGACGTTCGGGCCCTCGGCCTCCTCGGCCTCGTTGTCCTCGGGCTCCCAGCTACGGATGAGCGCGACGAGGTCGTCGATGCTCTGCTCGGAGAGCTCACCCTCGAAGGCAGGCATCGGCGTGCCTCGACGCCCCTTGGCGATCGCGTAGCGGATCTGACCGTCGCTGGCCGTGCGCAGGTAGACCGGGTGGTTGAGCGAGATGGCGCTGTCGCCCTGGCCCCGGTCGCCATGACAGCGAGCGCACTCCCGCGCGAAGACCTCGGCGCCGCGGAGCGCGTCGCCGTTCACGACCACGTCGTCGACGGCGACCATGTCCTCTTCCTGCCAGCTCCGCATCAGCTGGATGAGCGCGTCGATCTCCGAGTCGTCGAGCGGGCCGCCACGGCTCTCGTGGTACGCGGCCATCGCCGTGCCGGGGTGACCCTCGGCGATGGCGACCCGGAGGAACTCGTTCGAGACGCTGACCAGGAAGTCCTGGTTGTTGAGCGCGTTTGCGTCATCCGCCGCGTAGCCTTCGCCTTCGTCGCCGTGGCAGAGGCCGCAGTAGGTCCGGTAGAGCTGGCGCGCCTCGGCGTACTCGGCGTCGCCGCCGTTGCTGGCGCCGGGGCCGCCGCGGGCGCAGTGGGCGAGCATGGACGCACCTCCGCCGACGACCACGACCGTGGCCACGGTGGCGAGCACCACCCGGATCCGGAACCGCTTTCGTTCCTTCGGGGACATGGTGCTGGGCTTGGGGTCGCTCTCCCTCATCGTCTCGTCTCGGCTCAGCGGCCGCTGTGCTGGAGGATACGGAACTCCACCCGGCGATTGCGAGCCCGAGCTTCGTCCGTGGGCTCGTTCACCAGTGGCACGGTCTCGCCATAACCCCGAGCCCGCAGCCGCGATTCCGCGATGCCGTGCTCGGTGAGCCAGGCCTCGACCGACTCGGCGCGCTGCTGGCTGAGCTGCGCGTTGTAGGCGTGGGTGCCGGTGTCGTCGGTGTGGCCCTGGATCTCGACCACCGCGATGTCCGGGTTGTCGCGGAGCGCGTCGGCGATCTGCTGCATCAGTCCGAACGAGGCCTCGAGGATCTCGGCGGAGTCGTGGGCGAACTGGATCTTCTCCAGGATGACGACGCGATCCTCCTCGACCTCGACGAGCGCACGCTGGAGCTCGCAGACGACCTCGACGTCGCCGCCTTCCTCGGGGATGGCGGTCTCGCAGTTCGCGGGCATGAAGCCGGGCGCGAGCGCCAGCATCGTCACGGGACCCGGCGTGAAGCGGTAGGAGGTGAAGGTGCCCTGCTCGGTCGCGCGGAGCGAGGTCTCGGTCCGGTCGACGAAGTTCACGATGCCGTTCGGCACCGGGTACGTGGTCCCGCGCTCGAGCAGGCGGCCGATCACGCGGCCTTCGACGGGCGGCTCCGGCCCGACCTCGACCTCGACGTCACGCGCCTGGCGGAAGACGGGCGCCGGCGGGGGGTCGCGCGGGTCGAAGGTGTAGCCGACGCCGAGCCAGATGCGCCAAGGGGCGTTGGCCGCGAGCTCGCGGACGACCTGCGACGCCTTGCGGCCGGTCATGCCGATGTCGATCGCGAACGTCGCCTGGACGCCGCTCGAGGGCATTCGCGCCCGCGCGCCGAGCGTCAGGCTCATCGGGTGCGAGGAGGCCCCCTGCTGGTCCAGGCAGGAGTCCTCGCCCTCGGCATCCACGAACGGACAGACGTAGCCCTGCCGGTTCACCGGGATGTCCCAGCGGTACTCGAGGAGCGGCGCGAGGGTGGTCTCCTTGGGGAGCTCGATCGGCGCCTCCATGCCGAGACCGATGTGGAGGAAGTCGGTGCGGTTCACCCCGAGACCGAAGCGCTCCACCCGGTTGATCAGGTGACGCGACTCCTGCTCGATCGGGAGCGCGTCGTCGCCGAGGGCGTCGTAGCGACGCTGCTCCACTCCGTCGATGAGTCGCTCGGTGCGGTCGAAGGTGTAGCCGAGCACACCACGGAACACGAGCGGCAGCGGCTCGTCGCGGCCGCGCAGGTCGGCGGTACCCATCGCGCGTAGTCCGACGCCCATGCCCTCGAAGCCGACACCGACACCGCCACCGGTGGGGAGCTCGAAGCGCACGTCACCACCAACGCTGAAGATCGGGCTCAGCTCGGCGCCGACCTTCGCGCCCAGGGTGAAGTCGCCGAGCGCCATGATGAGCGGCGGGAAGTCCGCGCGGTTGAACGCGGCCTGGCTGTGGATGCCCAGGTAGAGCTCGAGCAGGTCGATCGGCGACCACGCGGCGCTCAGCGACGCGTTGACGGTGTCGTGGTCGTCGCCCTCTTCGAGGAAGCCGTCCTTCTTGAAGTAGCCGACCGCGAGCTGCATCCGCCAGGTGCCGGCCGCGCCCGGCCGCGCGTCGGCGAGGCGGAAGCCTCCGCTCGCGCCGGCGAGGGTCGGCATCAACCGGAGGCGCCGCTCGTCTGCCGGGTCGGGGGGCGGCGGCTCCCAGTCGGCGATCGCGGCCTGGACCTCTTCGGCCGTCATGATCGGGCCCTCGTCCTCCGACTCCGACTCCGACTCCGACGCTGACTCCGACTCCGACTCCGACTCCGACGCTGACTCCGACGCCGACTCCGACTCCGACTCTTCGGGGAACGCGTCGTCGGCGAACTCGTCGTCGAAGCCACCACCGGAGCTCGGGGGCTGCTCGGCGGGAGCCTCCTCTGCCGGCTCCTCTTCGAACTCGTCGTCGAATTCGTCGTCGAACTGCGCCGTGGCGGCGGTGGGGAGGGCCAGCGCGAGGAGCGCCGCGAGCCGGACGAGGGAGCGCACGTTGGGCGACATATCGCCGCGCATCGTACTCGTACCGCCGGAAGCCGCCAGCGCTCGCGCTCACACCGGAAAACTACGTCCAGCAGTCAGGCGGGGCGCCAGACCATCAGGGCGAGCACGAGAACGAGAGGGAGCAAGGCCACCCCCGCGATGGTGAGACTGGTTCGCTCTCGCCCGGCCGCGAAGAGGACCCCCTGCAGGCTCACCAGCGAGGCCGCCATCGAGGCCACCACCCAGGTGGAGAGCATCGAGTATCCACGCCAGTGCAGGAGCAGGAGTCCGGCGGTCCAGGTCGCGCCGAAGCCGAGCCCCGCGACGAGATAGGCGAAGCGCTTCCGCACCGGCCCATCGAGCCCCGGAAAGACCGCTCCCACCGTGCCGGCCACCAGAACCAGCACCCCGAGGAGCTTCGCGAAGCGCAGCCAGAGCACGTGCCTCCATAGCCCACCACGGGCGCCGCCGCGATCTGCTATTCAACCTTCGTGCGCTGGCGCCCCTTCGGACCGAGCGGACCCAGCTGGTGGGAGCTGACGGTCCAGGCCCTATCCTCCACGGACGGCGGCTACGACCGGCTCGCGCCCCGCTTCGACGCGACGCCCTTCCGCACCCCCGATCCGATCGTCCGCCGAGCCCTCGACGGGGTCGAGCGCGTTCCGGCGGCCATCGATCTCTGCTGCGGCACTGGCGCCGCCCTCGGTGTGCTGGCCGGCAACGCCGATCGGGTCGTCGGCATCGACCGGAGCGCGGGCATGCTCGAACAGGCGCGGCACCGACTGCCGAACGCCGAGCTGCTCCAGGGCGACGCCCTCGCGCCGCCGCCCGAGCTCGAGGGGGCCTTCGACGTCGCGACCTGCTTCGGCGCCTTCGGTCACATCCGGCCCACCGACGAGCCAACCTTCGTCGCCGCCACCCACCGGCTCTTGAGGCCCGGCGGGCGCTTCGTCTTCGCCACCACCGACCCGTCGCAGGGGCGCTTCGTCGGCCGCGCCATGGCCCGCGCCTTCAACGGCGTCATGCACGTGCGCAACGCCCTCTGGCGGCCGCCCTTCATCATGTTCTACCTGACCTTCGAGCTCCCCCGCGCGCGAGCGCTTCTCCAGGCGGCGGGCTTCGACGTCGAGGCCGACCACCCCTTCGAGCCACCCTTCGATCGGCTGGTCCGGGTGGTCGCGACCAAGCGCTGATCAGTCCTCGTCGAGCGCGAGCACGGCGTCGACCGCTTCGCGCAACATCGCCGCTTCGTGCTGGCGAATGACCGCTGGCGCGTTCAGCTCTCGAAGGCGTCGGAGTCGATCCGCATGCCGACCAACGGCCCGGTAGGGGTCGGTGGGAAACGTGAGGGCTCGCTCGAGCTCGGCGAGCGACCACTCGTCGAGGCGCGCGCGGATCGCGTCCATGTCGTAGTGGCGAGCCGTCCCCGCCATGATCTGCTCGATGGTGTGGGCGTCGAACGCCTCCTCCAGGTGCTGACGCGCCAGCCGGAGGTCTTCCGGCAGCCCCTCTCCACCCTCGAGGTAGGCCAGCCCGAGCTCGAAGTGCGCCGAGGCCTGCTCGTAGCCGTCGTCGTCGTAGCGGAGCGAGCTGACCTCGAGCACGTCGCCGATGCGCTCGTCCGCCTCACGGTGGCCGAAGTCGCTCGCCACGCAGAGCCACTTGTAGGCCTGGCGGTCGGCGTCGGACGAGCTGTCGAGGTCCATGAGCGCCCAGAGCGCATCGATATTGCCGGCGATCGCATCGCGCGCGGGGTCGTCACTCGGGGCCGGGGCCACCATGGGCCGAGGATAGCCCGGCCCGGGCTTCCGGGCGCCGGGCTGCTAAGCTCCCGGCATGGAGCTGCGCTCGGTCACCCTCAGCCGCTGGGCACGCGGCACCCTCCTCGGCCCGATGGTCACCATCTGGATCCTGATCACCCTCGCCGCCGGCACCGAGTCGCTCGATGCGCTCGCCGACTGGGTCGGGCTCGCCGGTCGCTTCACCGACGAGTGGTGGCTGGCCATGCTCCTCGGCAGCTTCTGGGCGAGCACCCTGGCCGTGGCGCTCGTCGCGGTGGACGTCGCGCTCCTCCGCTCCAAGTTCCGCGCGCTCCCGACCGGCATCCGGTGCTGGTTCGGGGGGCTGCTCTCGCCCTTCGTGGTCGCGGTCTGGCAGATCGCGCTGCCCAAGCCCTCGTCGATCCCGATGCTCGTCGGGCTGACGGCGGCGACCTTCGTGCTCTCGGCGCTCTCGGTGCGCGTCCTCTTCGGCCGCCGCCCCTAAAACCAGAGTTCGTGATTCTGGATACGCCCTCGCCGGTCCCCGACGCCGCACTCCGCGCCCGAGCGCCTCGAATGGCCTACGGGCCGTCCTTCGTTGCCGCGGATCACGAATTGCGAAGCCGGATGCCTCGCCCGGTCCCATATCCAGAATCACGAACTCTGGTTTAGAAGGTCTCTGGCTCGCGCGCCTTCACCGTCCTGCGAGCGCGCGCGGTCGCGAAGGCCGCGGTCCAGAGCACGAGGGCCGTGAGCACGAGCAGGTTCCCGGTCAGGTACCCGGGGAGCGTATCGCGGATGGCGATCATGAAGGGCTGGCCGCTCATCATCGGGTCGACGATGGCCACGGTGTGGAGCGCGTGGATCTGCGCGCCGACGCCGAAGGCCACGGCGAGGATGGGCACGGCAACGTGGATGAGCGTGGCACGCCAGCTGGGGTGGGCCCGCGCGCCGAGCCGGTGGAGCTGGAGCGCCACCAACGAAAGCAGGGGCGCGAGGGCCATCACCGCGCCGAGCTTCAGCTTGGCGATCACGAGATCGTTGGGACCCATCAGCACGAGCTGAACGCTCTCGCTCCGCGGGATGCCCTCGATGATCGCGCCGCCGAGCGCGTAGCCCGAAATGAGCAGACCGATCGCCAGGACGACCCCCGCCGCCACCTCGACGGCCACGCGCCGGGTCCGGAAGAGCCGTGGTCGATCGCCCATGCGATCCGTTCTAGCGGTCCCCCGCGGCGCTTGCCACTTCGGGGTCAGAGCGGCCGGACCTGTGCGAGCTGCTCGGCGAAGACCGCCGGGTCGTTCGTCGGTCGTTCGCAACGGCCACGCTCGCAGACGTACGCGGTCGCGCCCTCGCCCATCACCCGCTTGCCCTCGAGCAGGGGAACCGATGCCGCGAGCGCGGTGGCTTCGCTCTCCGAGACCACGAGGAGCACCCTATTGGGCAAGAAGGTCCGGCGAAGCACCGCGAGCAGCGGCTCGGCCTTCGAGCGGTCGCCCTCGTGGACGATGACCACCTCACGCGCGGTGTCGTGCAAGCGATCGAGCGACTGCAGCATTCGGGTCGCGCCGAGCGCCCGTTCGGTGAGGTCGGCCCCGAAGGCCGCGAAGAGTCGCTCGGCGCGTTGCTGGAGCTCCGCGTCCTCGCCGAGGGCGGCGAGGCGCAGGAGGTTGTCGGCGGCGATGGCGTTGCCCGAGGGGATGGCCCCGTCGTCCCCGGGCTTGTCGCGCAGCAATAGCGCCTCGCCATCCGAGGGACTCCGCCAATAGCCGCCCGCCTCGTCGCCGAAGAGCCGGTCCTGCTCGGCCTGGAGTCGCCGCGCCTCCGTGAGCCAGCGGGTCTCACCCGTCGCCTCGTGCAGGTCGAGGAGCCCGCGGATCAGGAAGGCGTAGTCTTCGAGGAACGCGCGCTGCCGCGCGTCGCCTCCGAGCACGCGACGCACCAGCCGTCCGTCCGCGTCGACCGCGACCCGCAGCGCGTGGTCGGCGGCGCGAATGCCGACGGCCGCCAGCGAGTCGTCGCCCGTGGCAAGGGCACCGCGGGCGAAGGCGCTGATCGTCAGGCCGTTCCAGGACGTCACCACCTTGTCGTCTCGCAGGGGCGGCGGCCGATCGGCGCGCGCAGCGTAGAGCTTCTGGTGAGCAGCCTCGAGTCGCGCGGGGTCGTCCGTCGGGCCGTTCGGCAGGAAGAGGATGCTGCGCCCTTCGAAGTTGCCCCGAGGGGTCACGCCATGGACCTCGCCGAGCCACTCCGCGTCCTCGGCGGGGAGCACGGCCGCGAGCTCGTCGGGGGTCCACGTGAAGAACCAGCCCTCCTCGCGCTCGCCGCTCGGGGTGGGGCTGTCCGCGTCGGTCGCCGAGTAGAAACCGCCGGCCGGCGCCTGCATCTCTCGGAGCAGGTAGCGGAGGGTCTCGAGCGCGACCTCGCGGAAGCGTGCCTCGCCGGTGAGCTGCCAGCCCTCGAGGTAGGCCACGACGAGCTGCGCGTTGTCGTAGAGCATCTTCTCGAAGTGGGGCACCAGCCAGTGGGCGTCGGTCGAGTAGCGGTGGAAGCCGCCGCCCACGTGGTCGCGGAGGCCGCCGTCGGCCATCGCGTGCAGGGTCTTGGTGACCTGCTCGCGGGCGTCCGCGTCGCCGCTGCGGCGCGCGAAGCGAAGAAGCAGCCCGAGCCGACTCGGCTGCGGGAACTTCGGCGCCCGGCCCCAGCCACCATGCCGCGGGTCGAAGCCGCGCATGAGCTGGCGCGAGGTCTGCGCGATCAGCGCCTCGCCCGGCACGTCGGCAGGCGGCCGTGGCCGCGACACCTCCTGCATGCGCTGACTGACCCGAGCCGCGTCCTCGAGGACTTCGTCGCGGTTCTCGGCGTAGGCGGTCGAGAGCTGGCGCAGGATGCTGAGGAAGCCACGGTGCGCACCGCGGTCACCATCGCGCGCCGGGAAATAGGTGCCGCCGAAGAAGGGCTCGCCCTCCGGGGTCATCACCACCGTCATCGGCCAGCCACCGCGACGGGTGAGCAGTTGCACCGCGGTCATGTAGAGCGAGTCCACGTCCGGCCGCTCCTCGCGGTCGACCTTGATCGGCACGAAATGCTCGTTGATGAAGCGCGCGATCTCCTCGTCCTCGAAGGACTCGCGCTCCATCACGTGGCACCAGTGACAGGTCGAGTAGCCGACGCTCAGGAACACCGGTCGATCGAGCGCCTTCGCCCGCTCGAAGGCCTCGTCGCCCCAGGCGAACCAGTTCACCGGGTTGTGCGCGTGCTGGAGCAGGTAGGGGCTGCCCTCGAGGATCAGGCGGTTGGTGTAGGTCGGCGAGCCATCCGCTTCGAGGTGCTCGGTGCGCGGCTCGTAGTCCTCCCCCTTGGCCTCGAGGGCCTCCGTGAGCCGCGCGACGAGGGCCTCGTCGGCGTCGACACCGGGGACGGCCGGATCGGGATGAGCGGACTCGGTCACGTCGGACTCGACCACGTCACGGTCCTGGGGGCCGCACTGGCAAGACGCCAGCCCCAGCAGCAGGAGGAGCTGACCACCTCTCACGCCGGGACGGCAGCGCCCACGTCGGCGCTCGGCTTCTCGGGCTCGGGCAGCGGCATGAAGTTCTCGGGGCGCATGAGCGCCTGCATGATCATCGGCTTGGCGACGATGATGCCGTTGACCTCGGGATCGAGCGCCGCGATGACGCCGGCGAGGAGTCCGAAGGCGCGACCGTAGAGCACGATGTCCTGTGGGATGGTCACGCCGTCGATGCGGTCGACGACGGCCATGATCTTCTCCTTCATCGCCTCCGGGTCGAGCTCCTTCAGCTCCGCGGGGCTCAGCTCGTAGAGCTCTTCGAAGAACTCGGTGAGCAGCGGCTTGGCGGTCTCGACGTCCTTCTCGCTGAGCACGTCCATGTCGACGATGGCCTTCGAGAAGTTGTCGATGTCGCGGCCCATGAAGGCGATGGACGCCATGATCAGCTTCCGCTGGAAGTCCTTCGGCAGGATCTTCACCTGGCCGAAGTCGAGGATGCAGATCTCGGGGCCGTCGTCGCCCTTGCGGACGAAGAGGTTGCCGGGGTGCGGGTCCGACTGGAACACGCCGTCGATGAAGAACATGTGGGCGTAGGCCTCGATGATCTTCTGGATGATCGGCTTCTCTTCGAGGCCGGCCGCGCGCCGCTCCTCGGTGTTCGTGATCTTGATGCCCTCGAAGTACGTCGTGCAGATGACGCTCTCGGTCGTGTATTCGTCGATGACCTCGGGAACGATGATGCCGGGCACGGCCTTCAGGTTCTCGCCGATCATCCGGGTGTGCTCCGCCTCCTGGCGGTAGTCGAGCTCGGTGACCAGCGCCTGCGCGACCTCACGGTGGATGACCTTCAGGTCGACCTTGGGCACGAAGATGTTGAAGAGCGGGACCGCGCACTTGAACACGAAGAGGTCGCACGCGAGCTTCATGTCGATGTCCGCGTACTTCACCTTCAGCGCGACGTCCTGACCGTCCTTCGTCTTCGCGCGGTGGACCTGGCCGAAGCTCGCGGCGGCCACGGCCTCGTGGCTGATCTCCTCGAAGATCTCGTCCGGCGGCGCGCCCAGCTCCTTGGTGAGGTGCTTGTCGATCTTCTTCCACGGCAGCGGGTCGACGCGGTCCTGCAGCCCCTCGAGCTCGGCGATGAACTCCTTGGGCATGATGTCGACGCGCGTGGAGATGATCTGACCGACCTTGATCAGCCCGCCCTTCATCCGAACGGCGAGCTTGTAGAAGCGCCGCGCGTTCTTGACGTGGGTCTTGCTCCACTTCTCGGCGGAGACCTTCCACCCGAACTTGCTGTGGCGAATCCAGAGCCAGAGGTAGCCCATGTAGAGGGGAACGAAGGTCCCCATCATCAACATGAAGCGCCAAGGGGTGTGCCAGAGTTTTCTCATCGTGAGGCCGCCGGGGGAGCCACTCTACCCGATCCCTGCGGATGAGCACGGTGACGAGGTCTGCGGTTTGTAAAAGATTTGTCGTGAAATGTCGGGTCAGTTGCGGGGGTCGTCCATGGACCCATACCTTGGAAGGCGCAGCTTTTTTGCGGTGTTCCATACGCCATGTCCGCCCCTTCTCTTCCTCCGCCCATGTCTCCGAGCCAGCCACCCCCCGCCCGCTCGAGTGTCGTTCCGCCCGACCCGGCCACCGTCGCCGGCAAGCGGAGCTTCCTCCTCTTCAGCGACATCCATCTGGGTGCCGACCTCGTGGATCACGTTCGCCCCTGGAAGCGAGCCGAGGGTCGCGGGGATCCGGGCGTCGACAAGGACCTGGCGGCGATGCTCGATCACTACCGCGAGGGGGTCGCCGCCGACGAGCGCTGGACCGCCATCATCGCTGGCGACCTGGTCGACTTCATCGGGATGAACCTCTCCATCGCGGACTCGGCGGGCGTGGAGACCACCCTGACCGCCGAGGAGCACGAGCACGGCCTCGGCAGCGCCAAGGACCACGCCGCGGCCAAGGTCCGCGCGACGGCCCAGCGTCACCCGGCGGTCTTCGCCGCGCTCGGCCGCTTCGTCGCCGCGGGCCACTCGCTGGTCGTCGTTCGAGGCAACCACGACCTCGACTTTCACTGGGAGGCCGCCCAGGACGCCTTCATCGCCGCCATGGCCAAGCGGAGCGGCTCGGACCTCGAGGACCTGCGGTCCAGGGTCGAGTTCCACGCCTGGTTCTACTACGTCGAGGGGCTGCTCTTCGTGGAGCACGGCCACCAGTACGACGCGATGTGCAACTACCCGAACCTGCTCGCGCCCGTTCGGCCCGACGACCCCGAACGCCTCGAGTGGTCCTTCAGCGACTGGCTCCTCCGCACGGTCGCCCGCCCCACCCCGGGCCTGGGCGCCGACGGACACCAGAACAAGGGCATGGGCGAGTACTGGGCCTTCGCCCGCTCGGTCGGCCTCGTGGGCATGTTGAGGCTCGGCTACCGCTTCGTCCGCGCCATCGGCGCGGGCATCCGCACCGGCCGCGAGCGGCTCGGCGACGCGGCGGACAAGATCAAGGGTCAGCACGACAAGGCAATGGAGAGGCTGGCCACGCGCTTCCGCACCCCGCTCGACCAGCTCCGGAAGGTGGCCGCGCTCTGGCCGGCGCCCGTGACCCGCGGCGCGCTCTCGGTGCTCCGCAGCGTCTTCATGGACCGAGTGGTCGGGGTCGCGCTCGCCGCGCTCCTCGTCGGCGTGCTGGCCATGGCCGGCGCTCCGCTCTGGCTCCTCGGCGGCGTGACCGCCGCGGCGAGCGTCGCGCTCTTCTTCTACTTCCGCGGCGCGGGCAAGATCCGCGAGCGGGAGGTGAACCCCGAAGAGATGATGAAGCAGGGCGCGCGGAAGGTCTCCAAGCTCATGCCCAGCCGCTTCGTCGTCATGGGCCACACCCACCACCCCTGCGTCGAAGAGCTCGGCGACGGGGCGACCTACGTGAACCTCGGTCACTGGGGCGTCGACGACCTCGACGGCGTCGCCGCGGACCCGCCGCGCACCCACCTGGTGCTGAAAGCCGCCGGCAAGGAGTTCATCGCCGAGCTCCGCCGGTGGATCTCCGGCAGCGGCCCGGCGCCCTTCGCGGAGGCGGACGAGCTCGCCGCGCCTCCGCCTGCGGTCTCGACCGCCGCCTGAGCCACGAGGCCGGCACCCCCGGAAATCTCGGGGAACCCGGGACCCGACCGTCGCCGCTCGCGGACGAGTGGTTTGCGGCTCATCCACAGATTCCGTTAGGATCGTCAGTGGCCCTGGGGTTGGGGCTCCTTGGAGGTGGATGATGGGCAAGCGGACGAGCTGGCTCGCGATGGCGGCCATGCTGAGCCTCGTCGCGTGTGGCGACGATGATGGAACGGACGTCACCGATGACGTCGAAGACGGCGGCGACACCGACGACATGGGGATGGGCGACCCGGTCGACATGGGCGAAGACCCGGTCGACATGGGCGAAGACCCGGTCGACATGTCGGTGTCGACCTGCGAACTGACGATGTGTGGGGACGACTGCGTCGACACCGACAGCGACCCAGCGAACTGTGGCGACTGCGGCGAGGTCTGCGGCGCTGACGAGGTCTGCAGCGAGGGGTCGTGCGCGGGCATGTGCGCCGACGGACTGACCGACTGCGACGCGGCGTGCGTGGACACGGCGACCAACCTGGCGAACTGCGGCGACTGCGGCAACGCCTGTGCGGCGGGCGAGTCTTGCGTCGAGGGCGGCTGCGGCTGCCCGGCCGGCGGCGTCGCGTGCGACGGAACCTGCACCGACACGAGCTCCGACCCCACGAACTGCGGTGCCTGCGGCACGGCCTGCGCTGCCGGAGAGTTCTGCTCGGCGGGCACGTGCGGCAGCGACTGCGGCGACCTGACCGAGTGCGGTGGAGCCTGTGTCGACACCGACACCGACCGCGCGAACTGCGGCGGGTGCGGCACCGCCTGCGCGGACACCGAAGCGTGCGAAGCCGGTTCGTGCGTCACGCCCACCTGCGGGCGCGGCCAGCTCTTCTGCGACGGGATGTGCACCACGGTGCTCGACGACCCGATGAACTGCGGTGGCTGCGGGACCGCGTGCGCCGGGGACGAAGTCTGCTCCTTCGGGACCTGCCAGGCGGACTGCTCGTTCGGCACGGCCTGCGCGGGCAGCTGCACGAACACCGACTTCGACCCGGACAACTGCGGCTCCTGCGGCAACGCGTGCGCCGACGACGAGGTCTGCCGGGGAGGGAGCTGCGAGGCGACCTTCATGTGCCCGGGCACGACCACGCTCTGCGACCGGAGCTGCGTGGACACCGACGTCGATCCTCGGAACTGCGGCGCCTGCGGGAACGAGTGTGCTCGCGCGGAGCGCTGCCGCACGGGAATGTGCGTCGGCGTTCGACCGATGCCCTGACCAGAGGTCACGGTCGACGAACGCCCGCGGCCCCCTGGTCGCGGGCGTTCGCGTTCCGTCCTGGCGTGAGAGAATCGGCCACGCCGTAACGGTCGGGCCACCACCCCATACGAATGGCCACCGGGGGACACGAGGAGCCACATGCACATCGTCATCATCGGAAACGGCGTCGCCGGCATCGAGGCCGCGCTCGCCGTCCGAGCGAAAGAGCCGGACTGGCGCATCACGCTGATCAGCGAGGAATCCGACCACTTCTTCAGCCGGACCGCGCTCATGTGGGTGGTGACCGGCCAGCTGAGCCACCAGTGCATCGAGCCTCACGAGCGGGATCTCTACGAGCGGCTGAACCTCCAGCGGGTCCGAGCTCGCGCGGTGGGCCTCGACCTCGAGAAGCAGCAGGTGCGGCTCGGCTCCGGTGAGCCGGTGAGCTACGACCGGTTGTTGATCGCCTGCGGGTCCCGGCCGCGGCCCGCGCCCTGGAAGGGCTCGGAGCTCGACGGCATCGGCAGCTTCGTGACGCTCCAGGACTGCGAGTGGCTCGAGCGGGAGATCCACGGTGGCAGCAGTCACCCGGGTGGGCCACCGCGCGCGGACGAGCACCTCGCGGGGTCGGACGCTTCCTCGCCTTACTGGCGGCGGCCGAGCGTGCGCGATGCGCGCGGCGGCGCGCCGACGTGCGCGGCCGTGATCGGCGGCGGACTGATCGGCATCGAGGCGGTGGAGGTGCTCGCGCACGCGAAGGTGCCGGTGCGCTTCTTCATCCGCGAGGACTGGTTCTGGCCGATGGCGCTCGACGAGCGTGAGTCGCGGTGGATCGCCGATCGGATGAGCAGCCATGGCGTCGAGATGCGGCTCGGTGAAGAGGTCGCGTCGTTCGCGGGGAAGGACCGAGTGGAGAAGCTCGTCACCGGCGGCGGCGAAGAAGAGGACACGGACCTGGTGGTCGTCGCGATCGGCGTCGTGCCCAACACCGAGTGGCTCGCCGAGAGCGGGCTCGAGTTGCAAGAGCGGGGCGGCGGCATCGTCGTCGACGAGCACCTGCGGACCAGCGACCCGAACGTCTTCGCGGCCGGGGACTGCGCGGCGGTGACGTGGTTCGATGGCAGCCGGCGGCCGGAGCAGCTCTGGTACACGGCGCGGGACCAGGGACGCGTCGCGGGCCGCGGTCTGCTGGGCGACTCGGTCGCCGAGTACAACCGCGGCCACTGGTACAACTCGGCCAAGCTGATGGACATCGAGTACACGACCGCCGGGCTCGTGAACATGAACGTGGAAGGCGAGAAGAACTTCTTCCACGAGGAGCGCGGCAAGGTGCGCAGCACCACGCGCATCGTGCTCAGCGGCGACCGCGTCGTCGGCTTCAACATGCTCGGCCGGCGCTGGGACCACAGCGTGCTCATCCGCTTCATCGAGGAGCAGCGCTCACTCGACCATGTCCTCACACACCTGAACGAGGCCGCCTTCGACACCGAGTTCGTGCCGCCGCTCGTGCTACCGAGCCGCGCCGGGGAGCTCGCTGGTCCCGCCTTCAGCCTCAACGCGGAGCCCGTCCGCCCGCCGGCGGCCTGACATGGATCAGCAAGGACAGAACGGGCTGCTCTCCACGTTCCGCGAGGGCTGGCGTGCTCGACGGCTCAGCGCTTGGCTGATCGCGATCGTGCTCACCGGCTTCTACTTGTGGCTCTACTTCGAGGACCGCGAATGGTTCCCGGTGGCGCTGAAGCAGATGGACCCGTTCGCGGCATCGCTGGGTCTGGAGAACCGCTGGTACCTGTACGGCCTCCTCTACTGCGTCGCGATGACCGGCGGCGCCGTGTACTACCTCCGGCGCCACGGAAACAGCCGCTACAACCGGATCCGCATCGGGGTGAACCTGTTCGTTCAGATCGTGCTCGCGTTCACCCTTCCCTTCGTGATGTTCATCTTCGCGAACAAGGACTTCTACCTGAGCTACTTGTGGCCGCTGAAGATCGACTACCTGTATCCGGACACGTTGGCGAAGTTCCCGGTCTACGTCGCGATCTACTCGATCCTCGCGTCGCTGGTGGCGATGCCCATCCTGGCGCTCAGGGTGGGCAAGCGATGGTACTGCTCCTGGGTCTGCGGCTGCGGCGGCCTGGCGAACACCTTCGGCGATCCCTGGCGTCACCTGACCTCGACCTCGACCCGCTCCTGGAAGCTCGAGAAGGGCACGGTCCACACGGTGATGGTGGTGGCCGTGGTGCTGACCGTGCTCGTCGCCGTCGACCTGTTCGCGGGCGACTCGATGCCGCGCTACCACTCGGTCGTCGGTGAGCTCCGGAGCCTCTACGGCCTGATCGTCGGTTCCATCCTCGCCGGCGTCATCGGCGTCGGGCTCTACCCGCTCCTCGGCCCGCGGGTCTGGTGCCGCAACTTCTGCCCGATGGCCGCCATGCTCGGCCTCATCCAGAAGGCCGGCCGCTTCCGCATCAAGGTGAAGCCGGACATGTGCATCTCCTGCGGCAACTGCACGACCTATTGCGAGATGGGCATCGACGTCCGGTCCTACGCCCAGACCAACCAGTCCTTCACCCGCGCGGCATGCGTCGGCTGCGGTGCCTGCGCCCACGTCTGCCCCCGCGGCGTACTCAAGCTCGAGAACCACTCCGAGACCCGGAAGGACAAGAAGCGCACGGCCCTCCCGATTCTCGACGCGTAGCAGGCGTCTGGCGCGGACGCGGGCCTGGCGGCATAACCGCCCCATGCATGACCTCGCCGTGCTCTTCGAGCACCCCCTCTGGCAAGAGCCCCTCTTCGCCGCGCTCGACGCGCGCGGCGTCGACTACGTCAGAGTCGACCTCAAGAACGCCGCCTACGGGAGCCACGACGAGCGCCCCGCCAAGGTGGTGTTCAACCAGGCGAGCCCGAGCGCCTACGTCCGTGGCCACGAGCGTGCCGTCCCCCAGTGCCTGGCGTTCATGCGCCACCTCCAGCGCCTCGGCTGCGACGTCGTCAACGGTCCCGACGCGTTCCTGATGGAGCTCTCGAAGGCCGCGCAGGTCGCGCTCTGCCGTGAGCTCGCCATCGACCACCCGGCGTCCATCGTCTTCAACGACGTCGAGGCCGCCATCGCGAAGAACGACACATGGCCGCGGCTCATCAAGCCCGACCTCGGCGGCAGCGGCGCGCGCATCCAGGTGGTCGAGTCCGCCGAGGAGCTGCGCGCGGCCTTCTCCGATCCCGCCATCTGGGCGCCGGACAACCTCTTCCTCCTGCAGGAGTACCTGCCCCACGATCCGGAGCACGGCATCGTGCGCCTCGAGTTCCTCGGCGGCGAGCTGCTCTACCCGATGCGCGTCGTGACCCACGGCAAGTTCAACCTCTGCCCCTCGCCGGTCTGCAACCCCGGTGAAGGCGAGGGCGAGAGCCTGTGCGAGCTGCCCGCGAGCCCGACCCCGGTCGAGTTCTACCCCTACCCGGACGTGCCCGAGCACGCGGTGGACGCCGCGCGCCGAATCCTCGGCGCCGCGAACATCGACGTGGGCGGCGTCGAGTACCTCGAGACCCCCGACGGACGCCTGGTCTTCTACGACGTCAACGCCAACAGCAACCTCCGCCCGAGCGTCGCCGCGCACTTCGACATCGAGCCCTTCGAGCGGGTCGTGGACTTCTTGGTCGGCCGCGTCGCGCGCGCGAGCGCGACCGCCCCGATCGCTCCGGCACGTCCCGCGTGCTAAGTCCGCCGCCACGATGAAGAACCTCGTCGACAAGGCGGCCACGCTCCAAGAGGCCCTGCCCTACATCCGCCGCTTCCACGGCGAGATCCTGGTCATCAAGTACGGCGGGAACGCGATGGTCTCGGACGAGCTCCGCGACAGCTTCGCCAAGGACGTCGTGCTGATGAAGTACGTCGGCTTCCACCCGGTCGTCGTCCACGGCGGCGGTCCGCAGATCGACGAGACGCTCGCCGAGTTCGGCGTCGAGTCCGAGCGCCTCGACGGCCTCCGCGTCACCGACGAGCGCACCATGAAGGTCGTCGAGATGGTCCTCGGCGCGCGCCTCAACAAGGAGATCGTCTCGCTCATCGGCAACCACGGCGGCCGCGCCGTCGGTGTCACCGGCCGCGACGACCACTTCGTCCGCGCCGAAAAGATCGAGCGCATGGAGACTCGCTCCGGCCGTGAGGTCGACCCCGGCCGCGTCGGTCGCGTCACGCACGTGAACCCGGACCTCCCTCGCCGCCTCGCGCTCGGCGGCTTCATCCCGGTCATCGCGCCCGTCGCCGTCGACGCCGACGGACGCGCCCTCAACGTCAACGCCGACACCGTCGCCGGCAAGGTCGCCGAAGCCCTCGAGGCCCGGAAGCTCGTGCTCATGACCGACATCGAAGGCGTGAAGAACGCCGCCGGCCAGGTCCTCAGCAAGATCGACTCTGCCGAGGTCGAGCACCTCATCGAAGACGGCACGATCAGCGGCGGCATGATCCCCAAGGTCCAGTGCGCCCTCGACGCCATCGCCGGCGGCGTCGGCAAGGCGCACATCATCGACGGACGCACCCGCCACGCCGCCCTGCTCGAGCTCTTCACCGACGAGGGCATCGGCACCATGATCACGCGCTGATCAGTCGACACGCTCGAAGCGGTGTTCGACCAGCACGGTGTCCACCTCGCAGTCCGGGCAGGTCACCAGGTATCGAGCACGGGTGGCGATGGCAACGAGTCGCCCACCGGCGTCCCGCTCGAAGCCTGGAAAGACGCGGCCGTCCTCATCGAGGAAGTCGTCGCCGAACAGCCCGCTCTCCTCGACTCCAGTGACCTCGGACTCGAGGGGTAGCACGTCCGCTCGCGCCAGCGTGTCGGACCACGCGATGCTGGCGTGGCGACGCTCGTACCAGGGGCGCTCATCCATCGCGAGGCACTCGGAGCCATCGGGCCGATAGCCGGTGGTCACGTGCTCGGCGATCGGGAACACGGCAACGGCTTCTCCGTCCTCCACAGCCCACAGGTACTCCTCGGCCACCGCCCAGGAAACGAGCCGAGGATCCGTCACGGCTCCGACCGCCCAGCCCGGTCGCGTGGCTTCGACCATCGTCGCCGAATGCTCCCACTCACCGATGAGCTCCAGCTTGTCGTAGTAGATCCGCGCGCTCAGCGGCGCCGAGGCGAGGCACGGCCGAGGCTCCTCGTCGCACCCGATGGACACAACGAGCAAACCCATCACCAGGAACCGAATCGCCACGTGCGGAGCCATGCGCTTGTCCGAAGCAAGCGATGTGCCGGCAAAGTCCCGGTCATATGGCGGTCCTGAACCCCGGCGCCGTCAGTCGACTGACGGCGAGCCGTGCACGATCCCTCCTCGCGGTCTGATAGCTTGAACGGGTGCGACTCCTCTGCCTCGTGACACTGCTCCTCGCCGCCTGTGGCGACGACTCGGGCATGGATGACATGGGTCCGGCGCCCGTGGACATGCCCGTGGTCGACATGCCGGCGGGTCCGCCCTCGCGGCTCGGACCGGAAGGGCGCCAGGCGCGCGTCCACCTCCCCACCGACTACGACGCGAGCGGGAGCTACCCGCTGGTCATCGTGCTCCACGGCTCGGGGACCAGCGGCGTGATCGAGGCCGCCTACTTCGGGATCCCCGGGCTCGCGCGGGAGACCGGCTTCATCGCGCTCGCCGCCGAGGGCTTCACCGACGCGGAGCGCCAGCAGCAGTGGAACGCCACCGACGCCTGCTGCGACTACGACGACACCGGGAGCGACGACGTCGGCTACCTGACCGACCTCATCGACGAAGCCACCGAGGCGCTCGCCGTGGATCCGGCGCGGGTCTACCTGCTCGGGCACTCGACCGGCGGCTTCATGGCCTACCGCATGGCCTGCGACGCACCGGAGACGATCACCGCCATCGCGACGCTGAACGGCGCGACCTGGAACGACCCCGCCAACTGCGGCGCTCCGAGCGAGCCGACGAGCGTGCTCCAGTTCCACGGCACCGACGACACCGCGGTGCTCTACGAGGGCGGTGAGATTCGAGGGAACCCCTATCCCGGCGCCCGCGAGAGCGTGACTCGATTCGCCGAACGCGCGGGCTGCACCGGCATGGAGACCATCGAGCCCTTCGACCTCGACTCGACCCTCGACGGCGCCGAGACGATACGCGAGCAGTGGACCGACTGCGCCGCAGGTCGCGACTACGCGCTCTGGACCATCGAGGGTGGCGCCCACACGCCCACCTTCACCGACGGGGCCATCCCCGCGGTGCTCGAGTGGCTCTTCGCGCACTCGGAGTAGTCAGTCGTCGTCGCCGCTGGCTTTGGCCAATGGGTGGGCCGCGTCGTAGGCGGCCATCAGTCGGTCCACGCTGATCTGCGTGTAGCGCTGCGTGGTCGAGAGGCTCGCGTGGCCGAGCAGCTCCTGGATGGTCCGCAGGTCCGCGCCCGCATCGAGCAAGTGGGTCGCGCAGCTGTGGCGGAGCGCGTGCGGATGCAGGTCCGACCGACCGGCGCCCGCGGTCCCGTAGCGGCGCACCACGTTCTGCACCTGTCGCGACGTCAGTGGCGTGCCGCGAATGCCGAGGAAGACCGCGTCGGGATGGGGCGCCCGCTCCTTGGTCCGCAGCTGGCCGCGCACCTCGAGGTAGGCGCGCAGCGCGCTCATCGCTTCCTTGCCGATGGGCACCACGCGCTCCTTGTTGCCCTTGCCGATCACCCGCAGCTCGCGGGCGCTCAGATCGATCCGGTCGAGGGTGAGCCCGGACAGCTCGCTGACGCGCAGGCCGCCGCCGTAGAGCAGCTCGAGCATCGCGCTGTCGCGCCGGACGAGTCGCTCGTCGCGGTCGGCGTCGCTCTTCGGTGCGTCGACCACGCGAAAGGCGTCCTCGACCGTGAGGAAGCGCGGCAGCTCCTTGCTCGCCTTGGGCGCGCTCAGCACCGCGGCCGGGTTCTTGTCGACCAGCCGTCGCTTGCGCAGGAAGCGCCAGAAGCTCCGCAGCGTGGAGATGCGCCTTGCGATGGTGCTCGCCGAGAGCGTTCGGTGCAGCTCGGCCAGGAACATGCGGAGCACGAGCACGTCGATGGCCTTCGCGTCGACCGGGCCGCCCGACTTCGCCACGAAGTCCCGAAGCTGCTCGAGGTCGCGCTGGTACGCGTCGAGCGTCGACGCCGCGAGCCGCCGCTCGTCCCTGCCCCAGCGGAGGAAGGTCTCGATCTGCTCGTCGAGGGCGGTCGGCGATTCCACGATCCTCTTGATCGCCCGATCCCCGCCATCCGTCCAGTTCCCGCCGTTGCTACCCTGCCCCCGTGACCGACCCCGACGCGCTCGAGCCGCCCTACCTGCGAGGGGTACGCCTGCCACCGGAGCGCGTGCCGCCGGAAGGAGGATTCCCGTTCGACCTCCCTTGCGTCGCGGACCTGAACCTGACCTTCCCGACCGCGGTGACGTTCCTCGTCGGCGAGAACGGCTCGGGGAAGTCGACCCTGATCGAAGCCATCGCAGAAGTTGTGGGGCTCCCGGCGTCGGGTGGGAGCAAGAACGAGCTTCCGGACTACACCGGTCCGAAGGACCACACGCGGCTCGGTGCGCTGCTCCGCCCGGTCTTCACGAAGCGACCACGCTGGGGCTACTTCTTCCGCTCGGAGCACACCGCCCACTTCGGCGAGCTCCTCGTCCGCCGAGAGGCGGACGAAGACTTCCTGGGCGCCCCCTACGCGCGCTACGGCGGCCAGTCCCTCCAGCAAGTCTCCCACGGCGAGTCCTACATGGAGATCCTGCGCGGAGCAGGAGACGGACTGCTGGTCTTCGACGAGCCCGAAGCCGCCCTCTCCCCGAGCCGGCAGCTGGAGCTGCTCGCGCTGCTGTGGCGCCGCGTTCGCTCGGGACGCACCCAGGTCGTGGCGGCGACCCACTCGCCGATCCTGATGACCTTCCCCGGCGCGACGCTGCTCTCGCTCGACGAGGGACGACCGAAGGTGGTGACGCTCGAGGAGACCGAACACTACCGGCTGACGCGGGACATTCTCGCGAGCCCGGGGTCGTTCTGGAAACACCTCCGGGCCCTCGACGACGACTGAACCCGCGATCGGGTAGCCTCCGGCCATGACCGATGGGAACGACGAAGTGCTCAGCGAGGCCGCCCTGGACGCACCGCACGTGCGGGCATTCCTGCCGATGCTCTACGTGGCGTGGGCGGACGGGGAGCTGACCGACGAAGAGATCCGGACGATCCGGGGTCAGCTCGACGAGATGCCCTGGGTGCACGCCGGCGCGCGCAAGACCCTCGACCGGCTGCTCGACCCGAAGGCGCCGCCCTCGGCCGAGACGCTCCGGCGCGTGCTGACCACGGTGCGTGAGGCGGCGGGCAACCTCGACGACGACCGGCGGCTGCACCTCGCGCGACTCGGCGCAGCGCTCGCGAGCGACGACCCGAACGTGGAGGAAGCGGTGGAGACCCTGCTCGCCGCGCTCTCCATCGACGGCGCCGAAGCGGGTCGTGCGCTGCTCGGGGGGCGACCCGCGGCCGAGGCCCCGGCGGAGACGAAGACCTCGTTCGACCCCGAAGCCGTGCGCGCGGTGCTCGAGCCGCGGTGCAAGGACGTGCGCGCGAAGGTCCGCGCGCTGCTCGCCGACGCCGACGTTCGCATCGAGCGCGACCAGTCGAAGGCCGAGTCGCGCGAAGCCGTGCTCACGGTCGTGAAGCGACTGGCCGACGAAGGCTTCGGCGACCTGGCCTATCCGGGCGTCACCACCGACGGCGAGACCCTCGAGGGCTTCATGACCGCCTTCGAGATGCTCGGCTTCGGCGACCTCTCGGTGCTGGTGAAGTTCGGCGTCCAGTTCGGGCTCTTCGGCGGGAGCATCTACTTCCTCGGCACCGAGGAGCAGCGGAAGCGCTTCCTCCCGGACACGGCGAAGGCCGAGCTGCTCGGCTGCTTCGCGATGACCGAGCTCGGCCACGGCTCGAACGTGATGGGACTGAAGACGACCGCGACCTACGACCCGGAGTCGGACTCGATCGTCGTGCACACGCCCGACGAGAGCGCGCGCAAGGAGTGGATCGGCAACGCCGCGGCCCACGCGCGAATGGCCACGGTCTTCGCCCAGCTCAGCGTCGGTGGTCAGGACCACGGCGTGCACGCGGTGCTGGTCCCCATCCGCGACGAGAAGGGCGAAGCGCTCCCCGGCGTCCGGCTCGGCGACTGCGGGCACAAGCTCGGGCTCAACGGCGTCGACAATGGGCGCATCTGGTTCGACCAGGTGAAGGTCCCGCGCGACCACCTGCTCGGCCGCTTCGCGTCGATCACCGAGAGCGGCGAGTACACCTCACCGATCGCCAGCCCGAACAAGCGCTTCTTCACCATGCTCGGCACCCTGGTCGCGGGTCGCGTATCGGTCGGCTCCGGTGGCGTGAGCGCCTCGAAGGTCGGCCTCGCCATCGCGACCCGCTACGCCTTTCACCGGCGGCAGTTCGGCGCGCCCGGCGTGCCCGAGAACCGGCTCATCGACTATCCGATCCACCGTCGGCGCCTGATGCCCGCGCTCGCGCAGACCTACGCGGCGAGCTTCGCCATCGAGCACGTGCGGCGCACCTACGTCGAGGCCGACGGCGAGGAAGAGCGGCGCGCCGTGGAAGCGCTGGCCGCCGGCATCAAGGCGTTCGCGACCGACCACGCGACCTTCGCGCTGCAGAAGTGCCGCGAGTGCTGTGGTGGGCAGGGCTACCTGAGCGCGAACCGCATCGGGCCGCTCAAGAGCGACACCGACGTCTTCACCACGTTCGAGGGCGACAACACCGTGCTGCTCCAGCTGGTGGCGAAGGCGGCGCTCACCGACTTCCGGAAGGAGCTCACCGACGACCGCGTCTTCGGGCTCATCCGCTATGTCGGGAAGAAGATCGCGCGGGTGGCCAAGGAGGCGAACCCGATCACCAGCCGGCTGAGCTCGGAAGAGCACCTCCGGGACCGCGACACGCTCCGCGGTCTCTTCGAGTTCCGCGAGAGCCACCTCGTCGAGGCGGCCGCGCGCCGGATTCAGAAACGGATCGGCCAGGGCATGAAGCCGCACGAGGCGTTCACCGACATCCAATCGCACCTGGTCGCGATGGCAAAGGCCCACGTCGAACGCGTGGTCTTCGACGCCTTCGCCACCGCGGTCGACGGAGCGGAGGGCGACGCCAAGGAAGCGCTCGACCGGCTGCTCGATCTCTGGTCGCTCTGGCGCATCGAGGAAGACCTCGGCTGGTTCATGGAGAACGGCGTCGCCGAGCCGAGCCGCGCCAGCGGCGTGCGCGAGCAGGTGCAGAAGCTCTGCGACAGCGTCGCAGAGGACGCCCTCGCCTACGTCGAGGCGTTCGGGATCCCGGAGACGTCGCTCGCGGCGCCCATCGCCTTCGGCAAGGGCGCCGGCGTCTGAACCGGCTCGAGGCCGATCGAGGGAAGCCAAGCGTTCAGGTCCTTCAGCGCGCGCTCCGCCAGCTTCTCGCGGCGGAGCCGGCGCTTGCGGATCTTCTTGCCCGGCATGCGGGGCACCATGCTCCACACGACGTTCGAGGGCTGGAAGTCCTCACGCGGCGTGCGGATGTGGCGGTAGAGCCCGCCGAGCGCGGTGGTCTCCGGCGGGAACTCGACCGCGTTGCCGCGGAGACGCTCGCCGAGGACCGCGCCGAGCATCAGCCCGCAGGCGGACGACTCGACGTAGCCCTCGACGCCGGTGATCTGACCGGCGAGGTGCACGTTCGGGCGGTTCTTGAGTGAGAGGTCGTCGTCGAGCGCGACCGGCGAGTTCACGAAGGTGTTCCGGTGCACCGACCCGAGCCGCTGGAACTCGGCGTTCTCGAGACCGGGGAGCAGGCGGAAGACTCGCTTCTGCTCCGGCCACTTCATGCGAGTCTGGAAGCCGACCAGGTTGTAGGCGGTGGCGTCCGCGTTCTCCTGGCGGAGCTGCACGACCGCGAAGGGGCGCTCGCCGGTGCGTGGGTCGGCGAGCCCGACCGGCTTCATCGGTCCGTAGGCCAGCGTGAGCCGACCGCGCTCGGCCATGACCTCGAGCGGGAGGCAGCCCTCGAAGTAGCGGACGTCCTCGAACTCGTGCGCCTCGACCTTCTCGGCCTCGAGCACGGCCTGCAGGAAGCGGTCGTACTCCTCCTCGGTCAGCGGCGAGTTGCCGTAGGCCGCGTCACCGCCCTTGTCGTAGCGGCTCGCCTTGAACACCACGTCCCAGTCGATGCTCTCGGTGAGCACCACCGGGGCGATGGCGTCGTAGTAGGCGAGGTGGCCGACGCCGACGATCGACTCGAGGTCTGCGGCGAGCGCGTCGGCGGTGAGCGGTCCGGTCGCCAGGATCGTGCGCCCCTCGGTCGGCACCGCCTTCATCTCCTCGCAGACCACGGTGATGTTCGGATGGCCGTGCAGCCGCGCGGTGATCGAGCGCCCGAAGAGCTCTCGATCGACGGCGAGCGCGCCACCGGCGGGGACCCGGTTCTTCTCGGCCTCGTCGAGGATGAGCGAACCCGCCCGGCGCATCTCCTCCTTGATGAGCCCGACCGCGTTCGCCAGGGCGTTGCCGCGGAGCGAGTTCGAGCAGACGAGCTCCGCGAAGAAGTCGTGCTGCTGCGCCGGCGTCTTCGCCACCGGCTTCTGCTCGACGAGCCGCACCTGCACCCCGCGCTCAGCGAGCTGCCACGCACACTCGCTGCCCGCGAGCCCCGCACCGACCACCGTCACCGTTTCCGACATGGCGTGGACATAGCGCCCCCGGCGATGCGCAGCGAGCCGAACACTCGTGCACGTCCTCGTACTCGTGCACGTGCACGTGCACGATCGGCCTCACCCCCGCACGAAGCGACTCCCCGCCACCGGCTTCGCGGCGCCGGCCACGACGAGCTCCATCAACCCCCGCTGGACCTCCGCCACCGGGGCCCCCACCGCGACCGCCAGCTCATCCGCATGCCGAGGCGACGCACCAAGCTCGCGCCAAATGGCCAAGGCGCCCTCCGCCACCGCTGGCGGAAGCACCTCCTCGATCGCCACCTGCCGCGGAACCAGCCGAAGCACCTCGTTCAACGACTCGACGCCCCAGCAAGGCGTCGCCCCGTTCTCGAGCAGCCACCGGTTCCCCGCGCCGCGCGGGTCCCACGGACTCGCAGGAACCGCGAAGACCGGCCGCCCCAACGTCAAAGCGACCCGCGCGGTCGAGAGCGATCCGCTCCGCAGGGGAGCTTGGATGACCACCAGCACCTCCCCGAGCGCGGCGATCAGCCGGTTCCGCTGCAGGAAGTAGCCCTTCAGCGGCTTGTGATCGTCGGTCTCGCCGACCAATGCCCCCGTCTCGAGCACCCGTTCGAAGAGCGAAAGGTGTCGTTTGGGATACGCCCAGCGCGGATGAGTGGCCAAGATCGCGGCGGTCGGGGCACCCGCGTCGAGCGAACCACGATGCGCCGCACCGTCGATCCCACGGGCACCGCCGCTCACGACCCCGATTCCGTGGCCGCCGAGCGCCTTCGCGAGCTCGAACGCAAAGCGCTCCGCTCCCGGATCTGAACGCCGGGTCCCCACGATGCCCACCATTCGCTCCGGAATCGTCCCAGCCACGAAGAGCCGATCGGGCGGATCGGGCAGGTCCGCCAGCGGCCGCAGCCTCGGGTGTCCGAGGAGACTGGGCCCGGTGAGCTCGTCGGGCTGACTCGACGGAATCGGAGGCAGCTTCGGCAGGTCGGCCATGGCCCCCGTCTCGGCCGCCGCCGCTCACGGTTGCGTCCGACGGAAAAAAGAAAGGCGGACCAGGTTGCCCTGATCCGCCTTTCGAAGGTCACTTTCGCCGAGGGTCTCGTTCCGCGACTGGGTTACCCCAATCGTGTGAGCCAGCTGGCTCGAGACCGTTCCGCCCGGGTTCGCCCCGGCCGGCTCGGCGACGTCCGATCCGGCTTACGCTTCCGGATCGCACGACGTCTTCGGGTAGGCTCCGCGCTCGTCACGCTCGGAGGTGGTGGTGATCATTCCACGCACGCTCGTCACGTGCCGCCCATCCGCTCCGAAGAGCGAAGAGGTTCCGATCCGGGCGAACCCGAACCGGGCGTCCCTCGCTGGGACGCGCACGGCGATGGCGCTCGAATGAAACGCGCGCTGGTCAGAGACCGAGCGACGCGCTCCGCGCCATGGCTTCCACGCACTGACGAATGGTGTTCGGCGGGAACATCGGATCCTGGGATCCCGTTGTGTCGTTCTCATCACTTCTTGGAGCAAGCTCCGCCGAAGTGTCGAGAGCGGCGTGTTCTTCGCTTTCGCAGACCGTCTGCGCTCCCCGCTTTCGTTGCCTGGTGAAGGATTCGTGGTCCTTCGCCGTGCGCGGTTCGCTGAGTACAGCCCCTGCCATCACGTGTGTCGCATCTTTCATCGTCGCCGAAGGAACGAGTCCTCCGTGCTCTCGCCTCGGTGGTCGACCGAGCACGCCCCGATGGCGCCTCTCGTCGCTCGCTCTCCGTCCGTCTCCGCGCGACGCGAACGTCGAACGGTGGGTGGGGAGAGACCTCCGCGGCCAGCATCTCGATCTTCTGGGGTCGCCCCCATGCTCTCGTGATGCCGATGAATCGTTCCGAGTACTTTCGAGTGTGTCTCCAAGAGATGAGCAGGGGCGAAAAAGCTCCTGCCGCATCGAAGCCGGTCGGCACGCTCCGGATGACAGCTCGAAAGCGTGTCATCCACAGTCCACGCTGGTCACCCATCGTGGTTCGTGCTGGCCGGACGTTCTCCGTCGGTGTCCACATGACGTAGCCGTCACGTGCATCCCTTGGCGCGCCCCTCTCGTGGCCGAAGCTCCGAAGTCGATTTCGTCGCATCACCCGTGCAAGCACGGATGGTGCGCTTCCGTCGATTCGAGACTTTCGATGGGCATCGACGCTGGAGCTCGTGCTTCTGGTCCCCTGTCACCGAAGACATGAGGGGAAGCTCGAGACAGTGACGATGTGGCCTCGCCTCGCGGCGGGGCTCCCTTCGTTGCCACCAGATGCATCTGGGCGGGTGCGATTCGACCAGCCTCGGGGCCACTCGTGAGAGTGACGATCCATGACTGGCGAGGACCCTGATCCCACCGCCCCACGATTGCTCGTGCGGTCGGCCAGACCCTCGGACTCGGTTCCTCGCCGCGGAAGACCCGAAAGTCTCCGACGACGGCTCTCCGAGCCCTCACCGCGATGCATCACGAGACGCGTCGGTCTCGGACGTTTGCAGCCTACCTTCTTTCGATTTTCAAAGACGTGCACCCGGTTGGTGCCCCGCTCGCGACCCGATCCTCTCGTGGAGGTCGGGTGAAGCCGCGCGTCACGACACGACGGCCTCGCTTTGGTTCGAACGCGCCCTCTCTCGAGCCCTGATCGAGCCCGGCTCCTGTGACTCTCGCCACCTGAGCAGGGACGTTCTCCCCGCTGACCCTCCGTCACTCGCGCGAGCCGCCCGACCGAAGCGAGACTTCGATCGACACGAGCTCCCGGCGAGTCGAGATGGGACCGACTCTCCAGGTCCTCCGGGCAGCGTGAGCCGCTACGGAGGTCGTGACCTGATGAGCGATCGTCCATCCGGACGGCCTGCTCTATTCGAGCCCTCCGCTCGTCCTCGGACAGGGTCGAGCAAGCTCGACTCCGCCTCCTCCGGCGTTGGGTCGGTCCGGTCTCGCCCTGGCTCAGCCAGCGCTCCTCCGTACCGGGAAGCCATCCACCACGATGGGTGACTCCCTCTCGATTTCGATTTGCAACGAACGTGGCCTCCGAGCACCTGCTCCGAGAGCTCCGAAACCCGGTCTTGCCGGTGGCGTCTCCGCCAGCTGATGCGTCCCGATCCGAGGAACCGAAGTCACCCTCGTATCGTTGGCACCCCCGCCCTTTCCCCGATGTTCGTTCGAAGAGGTTCGGACCTCTTCGCCCTCCCACCGTTCGCACTCCGCGCCGAGCTGGATTGCTCACCCCTTCGCGAAGCCGAGCGTTTCCACCCTGAAGCAGTCGAGCGAGCTCGACTCCTGCTCACCTATCGATGAGCCAGCCACCCTCTTTCGAGGCGTGCCCCCCAGGGCTTCTGCGTTTCGAAGACCCGCGGTTCGTGTTCCGCGACCTTCGAGAGATGTTCTATACCGACCCTCGTCTCAGTGCAAGAAAAAAGTGGCGCATCAATGCGATTTTTTTATCCACAGCACGCCGCGGGCTTCCCACAGGTTTTCCACAATTCCTCGATAAACACGGGATTTTATCCACGGCACGCCACCGTACCCCTCTTCGACGCGCCGCGTCAGGACATCTTTGTCTGCCATTGAATTCGTTTGAGTATCAACCAACAATATTGTTTGAACATCTCGGCGGGGCATCGGAGCTTTTCTTGACCGTCACCCGCTCGTTGCCGGAGCCTGGGCCATGCGCTGGCCTCCCGATCAAAGCGCCATCCTCGCCCTCCTGCTGCTCGCAGCAACGGCGCTGCTGCTGCTTCAGAGCTTCCGACTCTGGCAACGAGGGCGGGTGGAGGCGCGCCGCGCCAAGCGGGCTCGGACCCTCGGCAAGAGGGGCGAGCGCGACGCCAAGCGCCTGCTGAAGAAGGGGAAGTACCGGATCGAGCGGGAGCAGCCGACCGGCCGACTCGACTACGAGGTCGACGGCCAGCCACGCGAAGCCGTGCTCCGGCCAGACTTCTTGGTGCGTCGCGGCAGGCATCGGTACGTCGCGGACGCCAAGGCGGGGGTCGACGCGACCGACCTCGGCAAGCGCGGGACGCGCCGCCAACTACTGGAGTACGCGCTCGCCTTTCCCGAGGTCGCCGGGGTCCTCCTGGTCGATACCGAGCGCGGCGAGATCCACGCGGTGGGCTTCCCGGGCGTGCACGGCCGCAAGCCCGCCCGACGAGACCCGCTCCCCTTCGTGCTGGGCCTCGTGTGCGGCGCAGGTGCCGCCGCGGCAGTGGTCGTTCTGCTCGGATAGCGGAGGACGTCGCGCGCAGCGCGGAGGACGCACCGAGCGGCTGCACCGCGAGACCTTCAGGTTTTGGGGGAACGAGGAGCGATTCACTCGCGACGAGTGGGGGGATTTGGCAAATCCCCCCGAAGGACTAGCGAATCCCAGCCGCGAGGGCGATGTCGTCGAAGAGCGAGTCGCCTGGTCCTCGGACCGCGTCCATGGCTGCGATGAGCCACTGCACCTCGATGCCCGGGTCCGCGGTGAGCGTCGCGGAGTGGGCGTCGGGGTGCGCGGCCTTCATGCGCTCGGCGCAGGCACGGAGGGCGAGCCAGTCGGGCTCCCCACCGACGATGCGCACCGCTGGCCCCTCGCCGCCCGCCTCGCAGCCCGGGCCATGGTGTCCGGCTGCGCTCGAGACGAAGACCCCACCCTCGGTCAGCACGATCGTCGGTCGGAAGACCGGCTCGCCCCGTGCCGGGCTCGGGTCGGTCGTGGGTAGCTGCGCATGGACCTCACGGGCAGCCAGGGAGGCCGTCATGGTGAGGAGCAGGAACATGATCAGGTTCACGACCACGTCGAGGAAGGGGACGATGTTGAGCTCGTCGTCGCCCGGCGGGGGCTCCTCGATGCGGGTGGCCCGACGGATGCGGCGCCGCTGAGCGGCGGTGAAGTGCGGCATGGCCCGATGGACCACGACGCGCCGCCGAGGTTCCCCGGGTCGTCGTACTACTTCTCGCGCCAGCGGAGCAGGCGCCGCGGCCAGCGGGGCTCGCTCTTCTTCCTCTGACCGGCGGCGATCTGTCGGAGGAAACGCTGGGCCAGGGTCTGGACCCAGTCCGGTGCGTCATCGAGGCCGGCGACCTCGACCTGCTCGGTGCCCAGGACCACGTGACCCTCGCCATCGTGGCGGACCGCCTCTGGCATGAGCGCCGCGATGGCGTAGCGCGCGTCCTCGCTGCCGCCTTCGCGCAGCTCGAAGAGGAGCCGGGCACCCGACTCCGGGTGCAGCTGTTCGGGGTCGCTCACGCCGTCACATCGGGAGCAGGTCGACCAGCTCCGAGGTGGTCAGGCCACCGTCCGGGACGCCGGCGTCGACACCCGCGTCCGGCAGGGTGATGGGAGTGATGGTGCCCATCCGGTCGACGGTCACCGTCTGACCGTCCGGCATCACGTAGGCGCCGACCTCCTCGTTCCACTTCGGGAGCGGGGTGGTGATCGGGGTCTGGCGACGACCGCGGATGCGGCCCTCGTGCACGGTGACGGGGAGAGGCTCGTCGAGCTCGAAGACGAAGCCGCCCTCGTCGATGGCCATCAAGTAGGTCTCGCCATCGTGCTCGAGCTCGCGCCGGAAGCTCAGGCGCTGCTGACCCTGCCGGGTGTGCGGCCGGTGCTTGAGCACGAACGACATCAGGCGAACCGCGATGTGGTTGTGCAGCCGGTGACAGCCGTGCGAGTGGCGACGCATGATCGACATGTAGTCGACCGAGCCGTGTGTGCGGATGCCCTCGTCGCCGCCGAGGCGGATGCCTTCGTTCGTGCGCTGGAAGCGCTGGTGGTAGGCCGCGACCAAGCCATAGGCCGAAGCGTAGCTCGGGCCGGTCTCGTGGCGATTCGGCGCGTAGCGCTGTCCGTCGCGGCGGAAGTGGGGGTTGCGCTTGAGGAGCTCGCGCGCGGGCGTGCTCTCCGGCGGCAGCCAGACGGGCGACGCGATGATCCGATGCCAGACCCGCGGGCCGATCTCGGACATCTTGTACTTCCACATCACGGTCCCATCGACGCTCTCGCTGCGCCAACCGCCGACGGTGGTGCCGAAGCGCGCCAGGGGGATCTTCTGGCCGCGGTAGTTCGTGAAGATGGTCAGCCGCGGACGGCGCTGCACGGGCTGCGCGCGCTCGCGTCCCTCTTCGTCGTAGGGGAACTCGTACCAGATGTCGCCGCGGTCGATCTCGACCGAGAGCTCCATCTGCGGGCCGTAGTACTCCGGCAGCTCCGGGCCCTGGAAGGCGACCATCTGGTGCTCGCCGGCGGGGAGGTCACCGAGGCCGTCGAGGAAGGCCAGCGTGGACTCCGGAGTCTGCAGGCCGAACGCCTCGATCACGAGCTCGCGGAGCTCGGCCTCGAGGTTCGGGATGGGGTGGCGCTCTCCGTCCGCGCCCTCGAAGGTGCGGGGCTCGCCCTCGCGGACCATCGACCGGCTGCCGTCCTCGATGACCGACGCCGCGTGCATCGCGCGCTCGGTGAGCACGCGAATGACCGCCTCGCGCTCGACCTCGGCGGGCGACATCTGGAGCATGGGGAGCGTGTCGCGGCCGAGGAAGCCCCAGCCGTAGATGCGGTGGCGACGCTCGAACTCGGCCAGCGCCTCGTGGGTCGGCCAGTCCATCGCGCCGCGGACGTAGCGGCCCTTGCCCTCGAAGAAGCCGCTGCACTCGAGGCGGGCCTGCGCCGCGCGGAGCGCTTCGACGTCCGCCACCTGCTCGCGGTAGGAACGCAGCCGCGCCCGCTCGCGGTCCGAGAGGTTCGAGTCCTCGAGCTGCTCGTACGACTCGACGCCGGCCTCTTCCACCATCTCCGCGACCTGTCGCTCGAGCACGACGAAGCGACGCGCGTCGCGCTGGGCGCGGTCGTTGTTCCGGTACGCGATGAAGCCCTCGTAGGACTCGAGCGCCGAGTAATCGAGCTCGGCGGTGCATGCGAGGCTCATCCGCTGCCGCAGGCGCTCGCGCAGCACGCCGAAGGTCGGGAGGATGCCGTAGAGCTCGAGGTACTTGTCCCGCTCGGCACGCTCGCCGTGGTGGTCGTCGGGGAACTCGCCGCGGGCGAGCGCGAGGTAGGTCTCGCGGTAGGCGTTGCTCTGGTGCTCGCCGGTGCGTGGATCGTGCTCGGTGAGGATGTAGGGGGTCCACCCCTCGCCGAGGTCGAGGAGCACGAAGCCCTCGCGGCGCGCGCTCACGCCCTCGACCTCCCGAGCGGTCTCGCCGCCCTCCCAGAGGGCGACGGGCTGCTCGAGCTCGGGCTCGGGGATCGGCTCTTCGATGGGCTCGGACGGAGCCTCCGGCACGGAGGGCGCCTCCGGCTCGGACGGAGCCTCGGGCTCGTCGTCGCAGCCGATCAGTAGGGTCGTGGAGAGGAGCGCAGCGAATAGAAGTCGCACGTGGCCTTCAACTTTGGTCATCGCCCTGGTCCTCGCAAGTTTTCGCCATGGGTCACGCGGCGGTACTTTGCAGGACGGAGGCCAAGTCGCCAGCCCTCGGCACAATCGGCCGTCATCATTGGGTTTTCGGCCAGTGGCCGAGTGCGGCGACCCGCGAAGCCGTGTCCCGCGCGACACGTGATAGTGGGTGGCTCGCCAAAGGGGTGATACGCTGAGCGCCGAATGATGGACACCGGGGAAGTCGAATCGGTGCGACGGGACGAGCCCGCGGGGCGCCGCTGGTTCGTCACTCGTTCCATGCAGGTCATGGTGGCGCTCGGTTTCATCCGAGCACCGCTGGCGCAGGCAGACGCCCGCCCGCTCCGACGACCGGACGAGTCAGCCGCCGCCGAACCCGATCTCGGGTCGGCGCAGGCGATGCCCGAACCGGAGCCGGAGGCCGCGCCGACCCCGTCCTTCCTGGACGCGCTGGTCGGTCGCGAATTCCGCGGCTGCCGGGTGGAGCGAGTCTCGCCGGAGCACCTCGGTGGCGCTGCGATCGTGCTGGCCAGCCCCGAGGGGGCGTTCCAGATCGACATCCTCGCCCGCGGTGACGTCCGCGGTGTGGCGGAGACCAGCCGCTACGCGCTCTTCCTGGCGAACCGTGGCGACGGCCGTCAGGCCACCCACGAACGACACGGCCTCGCGCTGATGGACGTCGCCGAGTGGCTCCGCGGCCGAGAGAGCCGTGAGGCTCCCCTGCAGGTGCAGACCCTGACCCAGCGTCATGCGGCTCACCCGCGGGGCAACTTCCACCTCCCGTGAGCTCCACGGACCCGGCCGATCCGGGAAGCACCGAGCGGCGACACCTCGGCAAGAAGATCGGGCTGGCCCTCGCGCCGCTCGTCTTCGTGGCGGTGTGGTTCCTGCCGATCGGGCTCGACCAGGCCTCGCATCGGCTGGCGGCCGTGTTCGGAGCGGTGGTCATCCTCTGGGTGACCGAGGCGCTGCCGATCGCCGCCACCGCCCTTCTGATCGCGCCGCTGATCGTCGCGACCGGCGTCGCCGACGCGAAGACGGCCTTCGCTCCCTACGCGGACCCACTCCTCTTCCTCTTCGTCGGCGGCTTCTTCATCGCGCGTGCGATGGCCCGGCACGGGCTCGACCGGCGCATCGCCTCGTCGCTCGTCAGCCTGAAGGCGGTGGGGAACAGCCCGCTGCGCATTCGCGCGGCCTTCATGGTCACCGGTGCGCTGCTCTCGATGTGGATCAGCAACACGGCCACCACCGCGATCCTGGTACCGATCCTCCTCGGGACGTTCGCCAGCGGTCAGCGTCAATCGGGCAGTCTGCTCGCGGTCGCCTACGCCTGCAGCATCGGTGGGCTCGGCACCCTGGTGGGCAGCCCGCCGAACGGGATCACCGCGCGGCTCCTGACCAACGCCGGTCATCCCTTCGAGTTCGTGGAGTGGATGATGATCGGCGTCCCGACCGCGATCGTCTGCCTCGCGCTCGTGTTCCTGGTCACCCGCAAGCTCTCGCCTCCCGGGGAGCGCCCGCCGATGGAAGACGAGGAAGAGGTCGAGCTCGCCGAGCCGCCTGCGGCTCGGTGGACGCGGGGCGAGAAGGTGGTGCTCCTGAGCTTCGCGCTCGCCGTCGTGGGCTGGATGGTGCCGGGCATTCTCAAGTCCGCCGGAACGGAGCTCGGCACCACCCTCTCGAGGGCCCTCCCCGGCGGCGTGGTCGCCCTCTTCGCGTCGAGCGTGCTCTTCGTCTTCCGCGACCGGAGGGGCGAGCTGGTGCTGCCCTGGCGCGAAGCCGGTCGGATCGACTGGGGCATCATCATGCTCTTCGGTGGCGGGCTCTCGCTCGGTCAGCAGATGGCGGACACGGGCCTCGCCGACGCGGTCGCCCGCGCGTTCGTCAGCTCGACCGGGATCACCGATCTGTGGGCGCTCACCATCTTGATCGCGGTCGGCACGATCTTCTTCACCGAGGTCTGCTCGAACACGGCGTCAGCGAACATCCTGGTGCCGATCGTGATCGCGATCGCCGCCGAGGCCGGCGTCTCGCCGCTGCCGCCGGCGCTCGCGGTCGGCCTGGCGGCGAGCTGCGCGTTCATGCTGCCCATCGCGACGGGGCCGAACGCCATCGTCTACGGCAGCGGCAAGGTGACGCTGCCAGAGATGATGAAGACCGGGTTCTGGTTGAACCTGGCGTGCGGGTTGGTGATCGTGCTCGTGCTGTGGCTGCTGCTGCCTCTCTACGGTTGGATCTGAGCGCTCCCGGAGCCCGCGCATGAGCGGGCTGAAGGCGGGCCTGAGCACGGGCTGGGCCGAGCGCCGGAAGGCGAGCGTGTCGGTGAGCCTCGCGCTCTTCGTCGGCTTTCTGCTCTGGGGACCGCACGGACGGGTGCCCGTGCTCGATCCGGTGCTCGCCGGTCTCGACCCCGTGATCGCCTGGATGATCCGCTTCGGGGTCGCCGCCCTCGTGATGGTCGGGCTCCCGGTGTTGGTGTTGCGCTTCTGGCAGACCGACGAGTCCCGAGCGCCGAAGGACTGGGGTCTCGGCCTCGGCGACTGGAAGCTGGGGCTCCCACTGGCGCTGGGGCTCGGTCTCGCGCTCGGGCTCGGAATGACGTTCATGGGCCCCGGCGATCCGGCGCTCGAGGCTGAGTACCCGCTCTACGGCGACGACCACCCCGCGCTCGGCCTCTTCATCGCCTACGAGGCGGCGTACTTGCTCTTCTTCATGGCGAACGAGCTCGGCATGCGCGGCATCCTGCTCTTCGGGCTCCGTCGATGGACCGGCAGCGGCGCCGCCGCGGTCATCCTGGCCGCCATCCCGCAGCTGATCTGGCACCTGCACAAGCCCGCCGCCGAGATGTGGATGGCGGGGTTCTGGGGGCTCGCCGTGGGAGCGCTGGCGCTCCGCCTCGGCAGCGCGTGGTGGGCCGTGCTCTTCCATTGGGCGAGCAACGTCGCGCTCGACGTGGCGCTGCGCGGAGCGGTAGGATCCGCCGCGTCCGGATGAACAGCGAGAGCGAGATCCCGAGGGCCTCGGGGGCGTTGATCGCCAAGGAACGCAAGGTCCTCGAGGAGCTGGTGGGAAACGGGACGGTTCGGCTGGCGCTCGCCAAGCTGCCCCCCGAGATCCGCGACGAGTACGAGGCGATCACGCCGCTGACGAAGATCCCCACCGACACCGTCGAGCGGGTGTACGAGGCGGTCGCCGAGCAGGCCGGCCGTGACGTCTTCCGCATGCACCGCGACGTCGTGCGCATGGGGGTCGAGCAGGCGCTCAAGAGCATCTGGCGGGTGCTGCTGCGCTTCACCGGTGACGAGGCGTTGGTCCGCCGCACGCCGCTCTTCTTCAACCGGGGCCTGAGCAAAGGGAAGCTCGAGGCGAAGATGGTCGGGGCGGGGAAAGCCGAGATTCGGTTGACCGGTTGGGCCCGCGTGTCGGAGCTGCAAATCAACGGAATTGCTGCCGCAATCGAGGCCGTGCTGACCTGCGCCGGACGCAAGACCGTGCGCGTGGAGAGCCACCGCACCCTCGATGGGGCCTGTTTGATCGCGACCTGGGGATGATACGCTAGGTGTGATGAAACGCACCCAAGCCCTTCTGCTCTCGATGGTGGCTTGTGGGGGATTGGCCTGCAGCGGCGGGACCAGCGACACGACCGAGAGCTCCACGACCACCGCGACCGCCGAAGGCGACACCGGTGGCGATGTCGCTGAGATGGGTGAGGCCGCGGAGACGCCCGAGGGCGAGCGCCCTCCGCTGGCCGACCTCCACGTGGACGACCACCTCACCTACCTGGTCCGGCTCGGCAACGCGCACGAGGAAGAGGCGCACGTTCGGATCGCGAGCGTCGTCGACCGCGGAGGCTCACGGGCCGTGAAGCTGACGCCGGTCGGGGTGCCGGGTGAAGCCGGTCAGCTCTTCATCGCGTGGATGGTCGCCGACGGCGACGGGCTCGTGGGCCTCGAGCCGCACGTGTCGCTCGGTGAGCCGGGCTTCGTGCCCATCGACGCGAGCGGCGCGCTGGTGACCGAGGCGGAGAGCAACATCGCCTGGCGGGTGCCCAAGCGCTGGCTCGAGCTGGAGACCCGCGCCTTCCAGAACGACCCCGTCGAAGGCTGGCGGCTCGCGGACGCGATGCCCCGCATCGAGGGGCCGGTCCGCATGGAGCACTGCGTGGATCTCGAGCGCCGCGAGGGCGACGCGAGCCGACACCTCAGGGTCTGCCGCAACGTCGGCATCATCGGACTGAGCGTGACGCCCGAAGCGCTCGAGGAGCACGAGAGCTGGGAGCTGGTCGACCTCGGTCAGGCGCCCGAGGAGCTCACTCGTTCCCTCGCGGCTCCGGGTCCCGAGCCCGCGGACGCGATCGAAGAGAGCGACACGCGGAACGTCACCGCGGACGACTGACGGTCACTCGATCCCGAGCTCGACGCAGCCGCGGTGCGAGACCGCGACGATCACCGACTGACCCTCGACGAGCGAGACCTCGACCGAGCGATCCCCGCACCCGAGCTCGGGACCGGCGCAGGTCGCGGCGAAGACGGCGACGGTGCCCGTGTTCACCGAGAAGCGGAACCGGTCCGAGCGCGGAGCCACCCAGCGATAGGTCGATTCGGAGGACGGGTTGGCGGCACAACTCGGTGCCACGGCGTCGTCGATGACCGGGAAGAGCACCATCATCCGAACCGGGTAACGACTCCCGAGATCCTGGAACGCACAGCGACCGGGTCCACCGCACGCGGTCGCGTCGACGCAGTCGGGGTCCGCGCAGTCGACGAGCATGTCGAAGTCGTCGCTGACGCCGTTCGCACAATCGAGCTCGTCACCGGGGTCGGCTGCGCCGCATGGACCGATCGACGAAGGCCAACAGTCGCAGTCGTCGCGGCAGCCGATGCGCCCGTCGCAGTCCAGGTCGAGGAAGCTCGTGCACATCTCCTCCGCGGGCAGGCACGCGCTGCCATCGAAGCCGAGGTCACGACCGCCGTCGCTCGGGCTCCCGAGGTCGCGGCCGCCGTCCCGCCCGAGGTCGGGACGAATGCCGTGGTCCGGCTCGGGCCCCGGGCTCCAGAAGCCGTCCGCTTCGCCGCCGTCGAGCGGCCCGTCGAGGGTGTCGAAACACCCGACGCACACGATCACGACCGAAAGGAGGACCCCCCGCATGGGCGACATCCTAGACCCGATCGGAAGTCTTCGCCTCCCCCGGTCGGGGGAAGCAGTGGAATGCGATCGGCGCTCCTTCGGTTCTCTTCGCGGTGAGTGGGCCGACGACACTGGTGAGCGCGTGGTCTCTGCTGAGAGCCGATTGGCGGACGGCGGCCGTGACCTGCTTGCTGACCGCCCTGTCGATGGCGCTCTCCATCCTCCTGGTCGGCGTGCTGCTCTTCGGTGTCGCGGCGGCGCAGATGCTCCACCGTCACGTGCAGACGGCGTTCGGGACCGCCCGCAAGGACTGGGGCGCGCCGATGGGCGTGGCGATCGGCTCGCTCGTCTTGGCCGCCCTGGTGGCCGGCTCGTGGGCCGTGATGCTCGACCAGCTCTGGCCGAGCTACGACGTCGTCGGTGTCGAGCCGCTCGTTCCCTTCCTCGATCGCGACCAGGTGCTGGCCGGCGGCCTGGTCGTGCTCTACCTGGTCTGCGGTTGGCTGCTCACGCCGGTGCTCTTCATCGCAGTCATCGCCTGCGATCCCAGCGCGCCGAGGAGCTGGCCGGACCGAATGACCCGCGCGCTCCGCGCGACGTTTCGACTGTCCGTGGGGGCGCGTCTCGCGGCGATCGCGGTCTCGGGCGTCGTGCTCGTCGGACCGCTCGCGCTCTTCCTGGTCCTCGACGATCCGGAGATGCTGCTGGTGATCTTCGGCTCTTGGGCCGTGCCTCTCCCGATCCTGAGTGCGCTCCTGGTCTCCCGCTACGCCGCCGTGCGTGACGAGCTGAGCAGCGACGAGGTGCGGGTGCTCCACGTGCCGGGGCTGCTGATCCTCTTCGGATCGGTCGCGGCGACGTTCTCCGTCTTCGCGTTGCTCGAGGGAACCCTCGTCACGAACGTCGCGCTCGGCGTGGCGTGGTTCGTGAGCGCGCTCTGCTTCACGGGGTACGTCGGCGCCCATCGAATGGGGAGGCTCGCGCGCGGCGACATCCGAGCACCCGGACGCCGCGCGATCGAGGGGGTGGTCGAAGCCGGGCGCCTGCGGACCGACGCGGGCGTGGTCTTCCGTGTGCCCGCGGCGAAGGTCGCGGCGCTCTTCGAGGACGAGACCTACACGCTCGTCGGAGACTTCGGTGCGTACCGCGAGAGCTTCCGCGAAGGCGCGGACCAGCCCTGGCCCGAAGGCGCGCAGCTGCGTCGCGGGCGGATCGCCGACCTGATGGAGGCGCGCATCCAGCGCGCGATCTGGCGTACCTGGCTGGCGCTGGGCGCCGTGACCGTCACTGCGGTCGCCATCGTGCTCTGAGCCCGAAGACCCGGAGCTCGCAGCTCACTTCGCGGGGACGATGTGGGCGACCATGGCCGCCGGGCGCAGTCGCTCGACGGTCTCCGCCGCCAGCGTGAGGTAGCGGACGAGGTCGAGCTTGAACTCGTCGGCCACCCAGGCGTCGAGCACGAAGCGCTGCGCCTTCGGCTTGGGCTCGAAGGTCCAGCCCTTCCGGAAGTTGATGATCGTGTGCGTCTCTTCGTGGCCGCCCACGAGCCACTCGTAGGTGCCCTTCTCCTCGAGCACCGCGATGCGGCCGTCGTCGCCGTCGTACTTCGGGGGCGTGAGCGCGGGGAGCTGGCCGGTCTTCCACAGCTTGAAGTAGCCGCAGCCCATCGTTCCGCAGGTGTCGCCGTGAACCGAGGCGCCGTAGCCCTTCGCCTGGACCTCCTTGACGATCTTCTTGAGGCCTGCCTTCGTGCGAACGCCGCGCACCGAGGCGATGGCGTACACGCCACCGAGGGTCTTCGGGCCCTGCATGTCGGGCTGGTCGGAACCGCGGCCGTCGACACACTTCATGATGTGCTTGCTCTTGATCTTGACGATGTCCTTCGGGGACTCGTCGATCTTGGCCTGCCAGCCACGGCTCTCGAGAAGGGACTTCAGATCTTCGGGGGACACGCTCATGAGTCTGGGTATAGGCCAACTGAGTCTGGTTTCCTACCCAAGATCTCCGGAATCAGTGGTCCGGTGTTCGCTGCCGTGAATTTCTCAGCCGACTGTCGTCCTCCGTTGGGGTCTCGACCACGAGGCTCCCGCGCTCCCAGGCGCCAGTTTCTGGCCCGGATCCGGCCACCGCGCGATCCTCGCGCGGCGCATGGACTCCATTCCGATCGAGCTCGCCAAGCCCGCCACCATCGCGACGGTGGCGGTCGACGGTCCCCCCGAACCCTCGTGGCAGCAGGCCGATGGCCCGCTTGACCGGGCGATGGCGTCCATCATCGCCGAGCAGGGCGGGCGACGGCACACGATCGTCGACGTGCTCCACGGACGCGCGCTCCGCCCGTTCATCGAGAGCCTCCGCCAGTACCTGGCCATCCGGCTCGGCGACATGGACCGCGCCGAAGCCGCGCTTCAGAAGGTGCGCGCCGTGGTCGCAGCCCGCGGGAGCGAGGCGCTCGCGCAGGCGCCCGGCGTGCGCGCGCGACTCTTCGGGCTCGGCCGGGAGATCGCCATGCGGGAGCTCGAGCGCGACCCGCGGCGCGAAGGCGCCCTCCCCTGGCGCGGCACCGGCGGCACCGAGAAGGCGCTCCACCTCGCGGCCATTCGCGACGGGCTGAGCGACGTGGACTCCGAGGTCCTCGAGCTCCGTCACGCGCGAGAGCTCCGGCCCCGAGAGATCGCCTTCGTCCTGAGCGAGCCCGTCGAGGCGGTCATGGAGCGGCTCGAGCTCGCCACGGAGAAGGCCCGCCGCATGCTTCGCAAGCGCGACGGACAACCGATGCGCCGGCTGCTCCTCGAGGCGTTCGCGCTGCAGACGATGAGCGCCGTCGAGCAGGACCGGGAGTGGGTCGGCGAGAGCGAGGAGCTGCAACCCGGCTCGCTGGTCGCCGGCCGCTACGTGGTCCAGGCGCGCGTGGGCACCGGCGCCTTCGGCGACGTCTACCGCGCGACGGATGCCGAGGTCCCCGGTCACGTCGTCGCGCTCAAGCTGCTCCACCAGCCGGCCTACTCCGACGAGGCGCGGCAGTCCGCGCTCCGTGAGCTGCGGCTGATCGCCAGCGTCTTTCACCCGAGCGTCGTCCAGTTCAAGGACCACGGCTGGCATCGCGACCGGCTCTGGTTCGTCATGCCCTGGTACGAGGGCGAGACGCTCGAGTCCCGGCTCAACCGTGCGCCGCTGAGCCGCGAAGAGGCGCTGCAGATCTTCACGCCCCTCGCTCGCGCGCTCGAGGCGATGCACGCCGCCGGCATCCGCCACCAGGACGTGAAGCCGGACAACATCTTCCTCGCCGAGCTGGCCCACGGCTCCGCCGTCGACGGCGAAGCCCCCGAGGTGCTCCCGGTGCTGATCGACCTCGGCGTCGCCGCGACCGAAGCCGAGCGCCTGGTGGCCGGGACGCCGACCTACTTCGCGCCCGAGGTCGCGGCGCAGTTCGCGACCGTGGACCACAAGCCGCGGGTGTCGTTCCCCGCCGACGTCTTCTCGCTCGCGCTCTCGCTGCGGAACGCGCTCGAGCCGGAGACTCAGGAAGACGTCCCGGCGGGCGCGGTCGACGCCTTCATCGAGACCCGGGCCCGCGAGCGGCCGCCGCGCTTCACGAACCGCAAGCTCCGCTTCCTCGAGTCGACCTTCGACCGCTGGTTCTCGCTCGACCCGCACGAACGGCCGACCGCCGGTGAGCTCGCCGAGGAGCTCGAGGTCTTGATGCGACCGGAACGCCGACGTGAGCGCCGAGGTCGACTGCTGCGCTTCGCGCTCCCGCTCTTCGCGCTCGTGGGCGGTGCCTTCGCCGCCACCGTGTGGCACTTCGAGGAACGCGCGGCCGAGCTCCGCGACCACGCCGCGGGACAGCTGCAAGAGGTGCGCTCGGTGCTCGAGCTCGAGGGCGAAGAGCGCCGTCGGGCCGAGGAGCTGCTCGGTGCGGAGCGCTCCGAGAGCGAACGACTGCAGGCGGAGCGCGAGGCGCTCGCGCGACGCGCCGAGACCCTCGAGGAGCAGCGGGCGCGGCAGCTGCGCACCGCGGAGGAGCGCATCGAGGCCCTCGACCAGGAGCTCGGGGAGACCCGGCGCATCGCCGACGAGCTTCGCGTGACCATCGCCGAGACCGAGGCGGCTCGCACCGCGGAGCGCGAGCGGCTCGAGGGTCAGCTGGCCGGCGAGCGCCGGCTCAGGGCAGAGGCTCAGAACGAGGCCACCGAGCTGGCCGCGACGCTCGGCCAGAAGGAAGCGGCTCTCGCCGGTGCTCGGGCTCGCCTGGCCGCCGCGGACGCCCGCGCCGACGACCTCGAAGAGTCACTGGCGGACGCCATCGCTGCGCGGCACCGCGCCGTGGCCGAGGCCCGCGCAGCCGCCGACGCCCGCGAGCGCGCGGAGCGGCGCGCGGCCGCGCCGAGCGAGCCGGCCGATCCGAGTGCGGTCGACTGGGGCGCCGCCCCCGAACCACCCGAGTGAGCCGGCGAGCTCGCTCGGGTGTAGGATGAGGCCATGGCGAGCATCAAGAAGCGGCTGAAGAACATCGAGAAGGCGCTCCAGGGGTTCGCCGCTGGCGAGAAGCGCATCGTCGACCTGATCGTCGGACTCGTGGCCGAGCACGTCGAGCGGCGCGTCGCCGAACGCTTCGAGGTCCGCCTCGCGGAAGCGACGCACGAGATCATCGAAGAGCTCGGCCGCCGCTTCCCGGAGCGCGAGGACGTGCAGCAGCTGGTCGAGGAGTCCGTGCTGCACGCGCTCCGCAGGCACGAGGACGAGCGCCGAAACGAGGAGGAGCGCTTCGCCCAGGGCGTTGCCCGCGCCGTCGAGCTGGCGCGCAAGAACGAGTAGGCGGCTCAGCCGAACGCGAGCTCGCGAACGATGCCGGCCGCGCAGGCGTGGCCCTGGCTGGCCGCTCCGATCACGCTCGCGAAGACCTGCGCGAGGTCGCCGATCACGTAGACCCCCTCGACCTCCGTCTTGCCGAAGGGGTCCGCGACGTAGTGGGCCATGCCCATGGGGTTCGTGCCCATCGGGACACCGAGCTTCGTCGGCAGGTCGGTCGCCGGCGCCCAGTGTTCTTCGCCGAGGAAGCCCGCCCGGCGCTCGACGATCGCGCCACTCTCGAGCGCCACGGAGAGCAGCTGCCCCTGGTCGTGGGTCAGCGCCACGATGGGCGAGCGCTCGACGCGAATGCCTCGCTCGTGGAGCTCGCGATGCTCCGCGTCGTCGCCGGGCCCGCCGTTCGTGAAGAGGACGACGTCGTCCGACCACATCCGCACCATCGTCGCGAGGTGAGCGTCGGGCGCGAAGACCGCCAGGGGGAGGTCGGCGTGCTCGAAGCCATCACAGAAGGGACAGGGAAAGACGCTCCGGCCGTAGACCTCCTCGATGCCCGGGATGCCGACGAGGTCGAGCCGGGTCCGTTGTCCGGTCGCGAAGATCACCCGCTCGGCCAGCCACTCGGTGCCGTCGTCGGCGCGCACGAGCACACCGCCCGGTCGGAGCTCGGCGTCCACCACCCGGCCGCGATGAAGTGTGACCGAGCGGTAGGGTTCGAGCTGAGCCCGGCCGATCGCCTGGAGCTCCAGCGGGTGGACGCCATCGCGGGTCAGGAACCCGTGAGAGGCACCGGTGACGGCGTTTCGGGGTTCGCCGGCATCGACCAGAACGGTCTGGAGGCGCGCGCGTCCCGCGACCAGGGCCGCCGAGAGGCCGGCGGGTCCGCCGCCGACGATGAGGAGGGATGTCTGTTCCATGGCGCCATCGTGCGCCGCTCGGCGTGCCTCGCCCAGAGCGCCCCTTGGGCTTCGATCGGCCGATCTTGGGATCTCTGCCATACTGGCCGCGTGGCCGAGCGACCATGGCGCGACACACCGACCTTCCTGGCGCACGGGAGCCCGATGATGGTGGGCCGGCGCTCCGGCCGACTGGAACCCCACGGCGCCGTCGCCCACTCGGAGCACGTCCTGGCCTTCATCGAGACCGGGGAGCTGCGGATGAACCACGGTAGCGAGATCACCGCTGTCGCGGGCATGCTGGCCGTCGTACCCGCGGGTGTGCCTCACCACGCACTCGGCGGCGAGGGGGAGTGGTGGATGGTCGGCTTCTGCGCCTCGTGCCTGAAGCTCGACGAGAGCCAACGGTTGATGCGCCCGTTCCACGAGGTCCGCGCCGGAGCCGTCCCGGTGATGCCGGTCGCGAAGGGACGGCGCGCACGCGTCCGGCGGCTCTTCCGAGAGCTCTCCGAGGAGCACGAGCGCGACGCCCCCGAAGCGCCGGAGCTCGCGAAGAGCTTGTTGCTGCTGCTGCTCGGGGAGCTCTGCCGGGCCCGCCCGAGCGACGCCGACGAGTTCGCAGCCACCGGGCTCGTCGGCGACGCCCTGCGCTTCGTGCAGCGACACGCGCTCGAGGGGGTCTCGCTTCGCGATGTCGCCAAGGCCGTGCACCGCACTCCCTCGCACGTCGCGTCGGCGGTCAAGGAGGCCACCGGCCATACGGTCGGCGACTGGATCCGATCGGCCCGAGTCGCGGAGGCCGCGACGTGGCTCGCGCATACCGACGAGAGCCTCGACGCGATCGCCGAACGAGTCGGCTGGCGTGACAAGACCCACTTCATCCGGCAGTTCCGCAAGGTGCACGGGGTCACTCCCGCCGCTTGGCGACGCGCGCGGCGTTAGAGAGAACCTGCCTTCCGCTCCTATCGGGGACGTGGTCTGCTCCCGCGATGCGTCTCTTTCAATTCGCCCTACTCACCCTCTTCGTGGCCATCGGTTCCGGCTGCGGCGAGACCGCCGACGAGACCGAGTGCGAACGCCTCTTCGCCGAGGACCGCGGGTGCATCGCGGATCGCTACGGCTCGGTCGCGACTTGCGAGGGCGCACACGACGAGGCGCTGACCGCCGGCTGCGGGTTCGAGCTGATGGCCCACGACGATTGCCTGGTCGGTCAATCGCCAGACACCGACGCCTGCATGGAATGCGTGTCCGAGACCGACGCCCTGCTGGCCTGTGGCCTTCCCGACGACGACCCGTGCGCCGAGCTCTACTTCGAGCTCGACGAAGGGTGCCTCGATCGCACCTACGAGGGCGACTACGCGTACTGCCGCGAGGTCTTCACCTCGTCGGTCTACGAGCCTTGCCGCGAGCTCTTCGAGACGGCCGCGCGATGCCTCGCCGCGATCCCTTTCGTGGACGCGGACTCCTGCACGGAGAGCTGCAACGACGAAGACCTCGCGTACAGCCTCTGCGCGACCGACGCTACGGGCGGTTGAGCTTCAGCCGTCGATGGCTGCATTTCGGGCTCCGGCGGAGACCCCCGTTGCGGGTGGCCGGCGAGCTCGCGGCGCTCGATCTCCCGACGTTGCTGTCTTGATCGGCCCCCCCTGCACGCCGACTTCGAGATCTCGCCGCTGAGTATCGGCTCGGTTTCACCACGCAGAAGTGTCCCCATTTGGCGTTTGACCCCCTCGACGCGCGAGGTAGACCTCGCGTCATGGGAGGGAACCTCGCGGGACGGCTGCTGAGCCGACGTTTCCCGAAGAGCGAGCGCGAACTCGTGGTCGGCTCGCTGTCGACGAGCATGCTCGCCGAGCGCTTCGGCACTCCCTGCTACGTCTTCGACGCGGCGATCCTGCGTGAGCGCATCGCTGCGGTGCGCGCGGCGCTCGGCGAGCGAGTGGGTGTCCTCTTCGCGCTCAAGGCGAACCCGAACGCGGCCATCGCCCAGCTCCTGCACCAGGGTGGCGCCGGCGCGGAGGTGGCGTCGGGCGGAGAAATCCTGATCGCCCGACGCGCGGGCGTCCCGGGGGACCAGATGCAGTTCGCGGGTCCCGGCAAGGACGCGGAAGAGCTCGCCATCGCCCTCGAGCACGGCGTCTTGCTCAACGTCGAGTCCCTCGCGGAGCTCCGTGCGGTAAACGCCGCCGCCGTCGAGGGGGGCACGCAGGCGCGAGTGGCGCTTCGGGTAAATCCGCCCGCCTCGCTGACGGGCTCGCGCATGCGGATGAGCGGTGGCAGCGCGAAGTTCGGCATCGACGCCGAGGTGTTGGAGGAGGTCGCACGAACGGCAGAGTCGATGGACTCGGTGCGGCTGGAAGGACTCCACACCTACGCGGGCACGCAGACCTTCGACCACGAGGGTTGGCTGGCGAACGCTCGTTTCCTGATCGAGCAGGCAGAGGCCGTGGAGGCGTCGTTGGGCCGCCCGCTGACCAGCCTCAACTTCGGCGGCGGCTTCGGTGTCCCCGTGTTCGACAAGGACGCCGAGTTCGATCTCGAAGCCGCCGGACGGGGTCTCCAGGAGCTCATCGCCGAAAGCGAGCGTCGGCACTTCGTGGAGCTCGGGCGGTACCTGGTGGCGGAAGCCGGCGTCTACCTGACGCGCGTGACCTACGTGAAGGAGTCGCACGGGAAGCGCTTCGCGATTCTCGACGGCGGCATGCACCAGCACGCCGCTGCGGCGGGGATGGGCACGGTCATTCGCCGCCCCTTCCCGATGGTCCGCGCGAGCCAGCTCGACGCCGCACCGAGCGAGAGCGAGTGCGTGCTCGGTGGCCCACTCTGCACGCCGGCCGACGTCTTTCCGACCGCGGCGGGTCTGGGCGACGTCGCGGCCGGCGAGCTCGTCGCCTTCCTCTCCTCCGGTGCCTACGGGTTGACCTTCAGCAACGTCCTCTTCCTCGGCCACCCCACCCCACCCGAGCTCCTCGTCGATGGCGACGACGTCCACGTCATTCGCGAGGGTGGGCGCCCCGAGGATGCGCTCCGTGGCCAGCGGCTCCCGGGCGAGTGATGCTCGAGCCGCTCCATCGATGGAGCCGCGAGGCTCCGGACCGCATCGCGGTGGCGAACGCCAAGGCGGCGTGGACCTTTCGGCAGCTCGTGACGCGCGCGGACGAGTGGGCTCGGTCGCTTCGGGAGGGCTCGGTGATCGCATCGGTGCTGCCCAGCGGGCCCGAGCTCACCGCGTTGCAGCTCGGTTGTTGGCAGGCGGGCGCCGTCTTCTTTCCGCTGCCGCTGAGGGCCAAGGCGCACGAGCACCGCTCCTCGCTGACGACCCTGAGGCCCGACGCGATCGTGGCACGAGCAGACGACGCCGGCGCCGTTCGAGAAGCGCTCGAGGCGGCGGGTCTCGACACGCACCTCGTCGACCCCGCCGCGCCGGTCTCGCTGCCCGCGACTCCTCGCGTCCTCCCCGCCGACGTCGCGATGGTGCAGCTGACCTCGGGGAGCACCGGGCGCCCCAAACCGATCGTTCTCGATCGCGCCGCGCTGGAAGCCGGCACGCGGGCGAACGCGACCGCGACCGCGCCGCTCGCGGGTCACGCCGTCTTCTCGCCGATGCCGCAGTTCCACGCGATGGGCGGCGCGACCGTCCTCGAGCACCTGGTGGCCGGCGCCAGCGTGTTGGTCGCGAACCGCTTCGTCCCCGGCGATGACCGGCGGAGAATGGTCGAGCACGAGGTGCGGTGTCTGGTCGGGAGCCCGAGCTACTTCCGCATGCTCCTCCAGCTCGGCCTCTTCGACGGTGACGGCCTTCCCGCGCTCGAGTCGGTCGTGCTCGGAAGCGCCAGCGCGAACGGCGAGCTCCTGGCCTCGCTCCGCCGAGCGGATCCGACCCTCACGCTACGCCTTCGCTACGGACTCTCCGAGGCGTTCGGTGCGCTGACCCGGCTCGACATCGCCCCTGACGACGAGCTCCCGCCCCGGGGGTTGGTGGGTCGCGCGCTCCCCGAGGTCGAGCTCCGCATGGTGAGCGACGAGGTGGAGGCCCGAGCCCCCAGCGTCGCGCTCGGTCGTTGGGACGAGGCGCTCGTGCCGCTCACGTCCGACGGCTGGCTGCGCACCGGCGACGTCGGCCACGTCGATCCGCGCGGCCTCCACCTCCGGGGTCGCCGGACCCAGTTCATCAAGCGCCAGGGTCACCGGATCGATCCGGGCGAGATCGAGCAGGTCCTCGTCGGCCACGCATCGGTCCGGGAGGCCGTCGTGCTCGGGGTGACCGACCCCGTGCAGGGCCAGCGAATCGTCGCGCTGGTCGAGCCGGTCGGGGAGCTCGCGGCGAACGTGCTGATCCGCCATTGTCGAGCGCGATTGACCAGCTACAAGGTTCCGCAGAGAATCCACCTGGTGGATACGATCCCACGCACACCGTCGGGCAAGCCGGACCGCACGGCGGCGCGAGCGAGGGTGGAAGTCGAGGAGGGGACATGAGTGCGCTGGAGACAGAGGTGACCGAGGTGGTCGCCGCGACGATCGAAGAGAGCACGGGTCTGACGGTGGAGCTCACGCCCGAGACCGCGTTGATCGACGAGGGCTACCTCGACTCGCTCACGGTGCTCCAGCTCTTCGCGAAGCTCCAGGACCGGTTCGAGGTCGAGCTCGACATGGACGATCTCACCGAAGAGACGTTCGGCACGACCCGCGGCATCGCGACGCTGATCGACGACCGCCGGGGCTAGCCGCCCGCGGCCTTCTTCGGCGACCGCAATCGCGTCTGGAGCTGCGGCAGGTTCTTCGCCGGGACCCCGATGGCCAACGCGCCTTCGGGCACGTCTCGAATCACGAGCGAGTTCGCCGCGACACGGGCTCCGGCGCCGATCGTCACCGCTCCCAGAACGGTCGCGTTGGCGCCGATGAAGACGTCGTCGCCGATGACCGGCGCGCCACCATCGGGCCCCGTGCCGAGCGTGACCCCGTGCATCAGTCCGACGCGGTCGCCGATCACCACGTCCGGATGGATGTTGATGCCCCCGGCATGCACGAGGTGGAAGTCCTCACCGATCTCGGTGTCGCGATCGAGGAAGACTCCGGATACGACCTCGGCAGCGAGCAACGCCGCGCCGTAGACCTTGCCGCCGACCTTCGCGATCGGCTTCGGCTGCTCGCGTACCCAGCGGCCGAATCGGTAGGTCGCGACCGCGGCCATCGAGCGCTGAGACGCCGAGGCCGCGTGCCTTCGCCAGTCGGCGCGGAGTGTCTTCAAGATCCCCATCAAAAGTAGGATTGCAGAGTTCCGCGGCGGCGCACATCGACCGTCGCGCAGTGAAAGCTTCCGCCGAACTTGTAGTTGTTGCGGAAGCGGCAGGGGATCGGCTCGAAGCCGTGGTCCTTCAAGAAGGCGATGGTCGGCTCTTCGCTCGCTTCGACGATGATTCGCTTCTCGTCGATGTTCAGCATGTTCATCGAGAGCCAGCGGAAGGAGTGATACCAGGGGTGACTCTCCGGAAGCGTGGAGCGCGGGGCCTCCACGAGATCCCATCCCCCCTTCTTCAGCACATCCGGGACCTCCTTCATCGGACGATCGGGGTTCGTCAGGGCGAGCCCCGGGCGCAGAGGAACGAACGTCGCGTCGATGTGGATCGCCCGGTAGTCGTCGAATTCGAGACGGTGGAAGGTGAACTGATCGCCGTAGTGGGCGCGCAGCCACTCGATGCCGAAGTCGTTCGTCACGTGGCTCCGCTGAATGAAGATGTCCTTCCCACAACGGGCCATGTCGGCCGCGTCGAAGAGCGGCTCGAACTCGGTGGTGACGTAGGTCTCGCCGGGCTTCCAGTCGTAGTCGTACGCCCGCTCGCTCATCGCCGGTTTGGGCGCCGCACGCCAACGTGCCCCTTTCCGGAAGTACTCCTTGCAGAGCTTCCGATACGCGAGGAACTCGAAGTAGCGCGAACGCCAGGCCATCGGCGCCTCGAGGATCTCGTTGCCGAGCACGATGAGCACGTCGCGCGGGTTCGCCTGACAGTTGCCCCCCTGCGTCGCCCACAGGGGAGTGACCAGCGGTCGCGCGTGGTCGATGGGGTCGGGACGGCGGACCTCCACTCCCTCGCCTTCGAGGATCGCGACCAGCTCCTTCAGCTCACGGAGCGCCGGAGCGGTGTGGAGCTTCTCGATCCGCTTGCCACCGTGGGCGCGGTGATACTTGCGAGAGCGGTCGAGGTGCTCCTTCGCGGTGACCGCCTCGAACGCGACCTCCCACGTGAGCGCGGCGGCGCCATCGAGGATTCCCACGATGACCTCCTCGAGTGGATCCCACTCGTTCCACGAATTGACGACCGGACCCTTCGCTGCGTTGACCTCGTCGGACACGGCGCGAAGCTACCATCGGTTGCACGCCTCTGCGCAACCGCCCGAAAGGGGGTAGACGGGCGGCGCGCATCGACCCCTCCACGAAGATGGAGTGGTGATCGAGCTGTGATCGTCAGTCCGACTCGACGGGCTGCATGGCAGCGAAGCCGTGAGCGCGCACGTGGTTCACGTGCAGGCCGGTGCACTCGGCCTCGTGAACACAGGTCTCGCAGCGGAGCGACTTCACGCGGTAGGCGTCGTCGACGTAGCGGCGGACGAAGCGGAAGGGCTCGGGAGTGCCGTCGTCGGCGAGCATGCTGCCGTCGAGCATCGGCTCGCGCGGGCGGGGCTCGCGGCCGAGAATGCACGCCGGGACATCCTCGACGGGGACCTCGGCGGTGAAGGCCTCGAAGAAGGCGCGCAGATCGACGTCGTGGTCACGCGACTCGGTGAGCCGCTCCCAGGAGGGCTGCACCAGCGCGAGCCGTTCGAGTCGTGCTGGGTGACTGTGTTGCCATTCGATGAGCGAAGGCGCGGTCTCACGCGTGAGGGTCACGACCACTTCGTGGGTGCCGAGGTCGAGCAAGCGCGCCGCGTCGGCCAGACGGCACACGAGGATCCGACGCAGTCCCGGGAACGACGCCGGGTCCAGGTCGGACGCATCGGCGAGCTCGAGGTCGATCGCCGAGGCGTCGAGCCCGGTCTCGGCGAGCCACCGGCGGGCGTGCGCGGCGTTCGCGCTCGCGACGCGCACCACCTCCGCCTTCGTCGCCTGGGTCGTCAGCGCCGGATAGGTCTGCTGCACCAGCGGCAGACGCTTCTTGTCCCGCGCCCGTTCGGCGCTCGCCGGATCGCCACCGTAGACCTTCGGCTCGCCGACGCTCAGCTCGGTGTCGACGCGAAGGACCGACCACGGCTGCTTGGCGTGCACCTGCTCGAGGAGCCCCTCGAAGTGGCCGCAGACGTCCTCGAGGTAGCAGTGCTTGCAGCGCTGCGGCTCGCGACAGTCGAGGGGCTCGCCGTGCTGGATCCAATGACCGAACTCCTCTTTCCGGCCGCGGATCTCGTCGTTGAGCTTGTAGGGGTCCTGGATGAGCTCCTCGAAGCCCTCGCAGTGCGGCACCGGGTAACGGTTCAGCCAGAGGTGCCAGCCCGGCTTGTGGGCATAGGCGAAAGCCTGCTGGAGCTTGTCGTGGTTCTCGCGGAGGTCGTAGAAGAGGACCTCCTTGCCGTCGCGCCACGCGTTCCCGAAGGGGATCACGTGCAGGAGGTCGACCTCGCGCACGCCGATCTCGTCGAAGAAGGCCATCATCTCCGGGAGCACCTTGATGTTCCCGCGGTTGACGCAGACGTCGACGTTCACGATCGGCCGACCGTCGGCGAGCGCGTTCTTCAGCCCGGCCAGGGTCTGCTCGAAGGCGCCCTTGGTGCCGACCAGCGCGTCGTGGATCCGCGCGTTGTGGCCGTGCACGGAGACGGTGATCTCCTGGAGCCCAGCGTCGAGGCAGCGGTTCAGGAACTCCGGGTAGGCGAACATTCGCGCGTTGCTGACGGTCTGGATCCGGTCGTAGCCGGCCAGGCGCCCGAGCGTGATGAAGTCGACGTAGCGCGGGTGAATGGTCGGCTCGCCGCCGCTGAGGATCAGCCGCTCGGCCCCCTTGCGCCGGCCGTCGAGGATCTGCGCCTTGATGTCCTCCACGGAGCGCATCCGGCCATCGTGAACGTCCGAGTCCAGGCAGAAGATGCACTTGTCGTTGCAGTCGAACGTGAGCCGCACCCAGTTCCGTTTCTGGTGGGCCGCCGCCTCGTGAACGTCGACGTCGACGCTCCCTTTCGACTCCTCGGTCCACGCGCCGCCGTCGGCCAAGGCTCTGAGCTCTTCGAGCATGCGAGCAGAACATAGCAGCCCGGGCTATCCTCTCGCTCGTGCGTGTGGCCGTCGTCCATCCGCCGCTGACCATCGCGGAGGATTTCATCGATTACCCCTACGTCGCCGACCTCGGCGCCGTACAGGTGGCGGCCGCCGTCCGCGCGGCGGGCCACGAGGTCCGGCTGGTGGACTGCTTCGCCATGGCCGGCGCGGACCTGGAGTGGCGCGAGGACGGCCGGGCGCGGCTCGGCGCCTCGACGGCGGCGGTCCTCGAGGCCGTCGGTGAGGTCGACGCGGCTGTCGTGGTGCTCACGCCCTTCCACCGGCCCTGGCGCGACGACGACGAGGTGCGGCCCTTCCTGGAGGGATTGGCCGAGACGGGCTGCCGCATCCTGCTCGCCGACGGCTACCAGTCGGGCCAGCACTACGTGCAGAGCCCGGGAATGCTCGAGCGCTACCCGATGGCCGAGAGCTACACCCGCTACGAGGCCGAGGTCACGGTCCCGGCGCTGCTCGAAAGCGGGGACGCGGGGGTGTTCGACGGCGAGAGCCCCGACCTCGCGACGCTGGCCGCGCCCGCATGGGACCTGGTCGACCTCGAGGCGCTCTGGGCCTTTCATGCGCGCTTCGTCCGCGGGCTCGGTCGCCCTCGCTGGGCGTTCCCGATGGGCGCTCGCACGCTGCCACTGCTGACCACGCGCGGCTGCCCCTTCCGCTGCATCCACTGCAGCAGCAACCCGGGCCTCGAGCCGGGCGCGCCGAAGACCCAGCGGCGGCTCCCCGAAGCGAAGGTCGCCGGGCAGAGCGCCGCGCTGAAGGCGCTCGGGGTCGACACGCTCTACGTGCTCGACGAGCTCATCAACGTCCGCAAGAGCCACTACCGCGCGTTCCTCGACGCCATCGAGGCCGAGGACCTGCGCTTCGAGGTCCCGAACGGCTTCCGCGCGGACTACCTCGACCAGGCCCTCTTCGGACGCATGCGCGGGCGAGTGACCACCGTGAGCGTCAGCGCCGAGAGCGGCTCGGAGCGAGTCGTCCGCGACGTGGTCGGCAAGGAGCTCGACCTGAGCACCATCGAGCGCGCCGCACGGGACGCCCAGCGGGCCGGAGTGCCGCTGCTCGTGCACTACATGATCGGGCTGCCCGGCGAGAGCGCGGCCGAGGTCAACGAGACCCTGGCCTTCGCCCTCGACCTCTTCGATCGCTTCGGCGCCGAACCCGCCGTGCAGTACGCGACGCCGCTCCCCGGCACCGAGCTCGCCGACAAGGTCCAGCTCCCGGTGGTCGACGTCGACGACTGGGGCCCGCGCTTTCAGAAGGTGCCCAGCCACGAGAGCCACGGCGTGGTCGACCCGGCGCTCCTCGAGACCTTCATGCGGACCTTCGAGCGGCGCATGGACGCCAGCCGCGGTCCGCAGAAGCTCATCATGAACGTGACCTACGTGTGCAACAACCACTGCACCTTCTGCGCGGTGGGCACGCGGACGCAGGTCGACGGACACCCGACCCGGCAGCGTGAGATCCTCGACAAGTACCGACGGCACGGCGTGCGCCTGGTCGACTTCGACGGCGGCGAGCCGACCCTGAACCCCGAGCTCGTGCCGCTGATCCGTCACGCCAAGCGCGTGGGCTACGAGCGGATCCACGTGACGACGAACGGGCGGCTCTGCGCGTACGAGGATTTCGCCAGGAAGCTGGTTCAGAGCGGCGTGAGCTCGATCGCGTTCTCGGTGCACGGGCCGGACCTCGCCAGCCACGCGCGCGAGGTCGGCGTCGCCGAGGCCTTCCAGCAGACCACCGACGGCATTCGCCACTGCGTGACCCATGCGCCCGAAGGCGTCGACCTCGGCATGAACGTCACGCTGACCAAGACCAACTTCCGCAAGCTGCCCGGGCTCGCGCAGCTCGCCTGGGACCTGGGGCTCCGCTGGCTGAACATCCAGTTCCTCACCCCCTTCGGCCGCGCCACCAAGCGCCACGCCCCGGACACCGCCGAGGCCGCCGAGGTCACCGCTGCGGTGATCGACGAGTGGGCCGACCGGATGAAGATCCAGGTCATCAACCTCCCCTGGTGCTTCCTGCCGAAGCACGAGGCGCACGTCTCCGGCGACGCGAGCAAGCTCGCTCGCCACATGGTCTTCGTGAACAACGAGACCGTGAACCTGGCCGACTACCTCGCCGAGCGCCGGGTGCGAAAGCCGGTCTGCGAGACCTGCCCGCACTCCTGCTTCTGCGGAGGCTTCTACGAGCTCGACGACGTGCCCGAGCCCCCGTGGATCGTCACCGCCGAGTCACTCACGAAGAAGACCCGCCCCGAGCTCGACGCCCGCTGACGCAACTCGCGCGGCGACGGACCGAGGAGGTCCGCATGCCGCGGTCGGGTTACACTCTCGCCATGGGCTTTCCTGCCAAGGCCTTCCAGCGTAGCCAGCCGTTCTCCGACGAAGACAGCATCATCCATTTCGATGGGGTCTCCTGGGAGGACTACGAGCGGCTCCTCGTGATGCGCGGCGACCACTCGGCGCCACGGATCACCTACCTGGAAGGGCTGGTCGAGATCATGGCTCCCTCGCGCTCGCACGAGAGCATCAAGTCGTTCATCGGCCGCCTGGTCGAGGTCTGGTGCATGGAGAACGACGTCGAGTTCACCACCGTCGGCGCGTGGACGCTCAAACGCCGCAAGGATGACCGCGGCGCGGAAGCCGACGAGAGCTACGTCTTCGGACCGAGCCCCGACGAGGACCGCTGGCCCGATCTGGCCATCGAGGTGGTGTGGACCCACGGGCGGATCGACAAGCTCGAGGTCTATCGGAAGCTCGGCATCCGCGAGGTGTGGTACTGGCGCGATGGGGCGCTTCAGCCCTACGCCCTCCGTGGCGAGCGCTACGAGCCGATCGACGCGAGCGAGGTCCTGCCGGGCATCGATCTGGCGCAGCTCGTGTCCTTTCTCGACCGCGACACGACGTCGCAGGCGATGCGCGACTACCGCGACGCCCTCCGCGGCTGAGTCAGCGTCCCGCGCGGCGGCGGATCTCGGCGTAGACCTGCTCGACGAACGCGAAGCCCATCGTTCGCTCGTTCTTCGGGTTGGCCCAGAACTCGTCGAGCCGACCCCGCTGCTGCTTCTCGTAGACGCGCAGCTTCACCATCATCTGGACCTTGTCGGCCGCCTTGACGATGCGGGACTCGAGGGTGTCCTTGGCCTCCGCCTCGGTCCACAGGGCCTGGTAGGGCTCGGGGAGCATGTCCCCGACCACCGAGGCCTCCATCGCGTGGAGCGCGTCGGCCAGGGCCGGGGTCTTGCTCGGCATGGGAATGTCGCCCGTCTTCGCCTCGGCGGCGTCGTGCAGGAGGGCCATCCGGAGCACGCGCTCGCCGTCGATGCTCGCGCCCTCGGCTCGCAGCGCGTCGACGATGGCCATCGCGGCCACGGCCACACCGTAGCTGTGCGCAGCGATCGACTCCGGCGAGCTCACTCCGCGCAGGACCCAGCCGGTGCGCGGCAGCTCGGAGAGCGGGTCGAGCGCCTCCAGGAGGTCGACCAGAGCGGTAGGGGTCATGCGGCGGCGCCCTCGCCCCGCGCGTCCTCGTCGTGCGCCTCCGCGAGCGCCACGACTCGTCGGCGACCGACGTCGTCGAGCTTCGCCTCGAGCAGGTCCGCCCAGGTCTCCATGAAGAGCACGGTGTCCTCGCGGCGCGTGTGCTTCAGCGGCAGCCGCTCCTTCGGGAGGGCGCGGAGCACGTGCGGGTGGGTCAGCCGCTCGAGGTGGCGAACGTCTTCCTTCTCCATGCCGAGGTCGAGGATCGAACCTACGATGGCGTCCATCGCCAGGCCGCTGCTCGGGCAGTACTCGCGTGCCTGCTCGCCCCAGTCGCCCGGACGCTGCATGGCGGCTTCGTAGATCGCGTCCGGCGAGAGCTCGGTGATGGTCTGCGCGAGGTTGCCGCAGTTGCAGACCGCGAAGTGCGACCAGCGGTAGCGGACTCCGTCCTTCAGTCGGGCGGCGGTGCGTCGCAGCGCCACCACCAGCTCGGGGGTGGGATGGGCCATGGGGATCGAGGATAGGGTGACCCGTGCGCCACGCCAACGGTGTCACACGACGGGCAGGCGAACGGCACCCTCGAGCTGCGGCTCCACACCGCGCGCGGCGGCGATCTCGGCATCGCCATGGCGCTCGAGGTAGTCCGGCCGAACGCCGGGGCAGGCCCCGCGCTCCGGGCAGCCCTCGCACGCCGCGACGTAGCGCCGGGGCGTCAGCTTCGCCTCGCGCAGATCGAGCACGGCGTCGGGAGTGACCACGCGGACTCCGCCCGCCGCAGGGTCGATGGCTCGGTCCTTTCGCGCGCCGAGCAGGCAGTGCGGGAGGTGCAGGGAGCGGAGGTCGACGCCACGTTCATCGGCGCGGTCGAAGGCCTCGAAGACGGAGGGCAGCAGGTCGCGCAGCGGCGGCAACGACGCCACGTTCGCGGCGTTCCCATCGGTGAGCGAGACCAGCCAGAGCTGCGACCGACGCACGCCGCGATCCGCGAGCCAGTCGATCGCGGCCGCGAGGTGCGCGTGGGTGTCGCGCATCACGATTTGGTCGGCGATGGGATCGAGGCCTCGCTCCACCAGGTGACGAAGCCCCCGCTCCATCAGCGGGTGCGTCCCTTCGCGCTGGACCATCGCCTCGTAGGCATCCGCCCGGTGGCTGTGAATCGACACGTGCCAGCGGGTCACCCCGGCCTGCATCAGCCGGTCGACGTTGGCCGCCTCCGCGTACAGGAGGCCGTTCGACTGGACCTTGATGTCGTCGTACCCGAGCCGCCGCGCCTCACGGACCAGCGGCAGCAGGTCGCGCCGGATGGTCGGCTCTCCGCCGGTGAACGACACCCGCCCGAAGCCCTCGTCACGCGCCGCCCGGAGCTGCCGCACCACGGCCCCGGTCGGGAGCGACCGCGCCCGCATGGCTGGCGTGATCGTGCAGTAGTCACACGCCAGGTTGCAGTCGTAGTCGAGGACGAGGTCGAGGAGCACGCACGTGCACTCTACCGGGCCCGGCCGTGGATGGTATCCTGCGCCCCTCCGGAGGACCGATGCCCACCTGCCCCAGCTGCGAAGAAGAGGTCGACGAGCTCCACAGCGCCAAGATCCACGGCAAGCGCAAGAAGCTCTGCGAGGATTGCCTGGAATTGGCCGAGGAAGAGGCCGAAATCGCCGAGATGAGCGAGCAGGCCGTCAAAGACATGATGGGCTACAAGGGCAGCTGGTAGGCGCCACACCCACATGCGCGGGGGGAAAAGTCGCAGGAGTAAGGCGATCGGCCGCGGGATCCGTTATCCTGCAGCGGCCGTGATCCCGTTCGGTCGCCGCTTCCTGTGCATCTGCCTCTTCGCCCTCGCCGCGTGCGCTGGGTCGGACGGTAACGAAGTCAGCGTGGACGTCCGAACCGACTGGATCCCCGCCGTCGAGTTCGACACGGTCCTCGTCCGTGCCAACGCGGGCACGCCGGAGTCGACCACGGTCAACTTCAGCCAGGACTTCGTCCGCGGCGTGCGAGTGGCCGAGCTGTCGAACCTCAGCAACGGCCGCCAGGAGATCAACGTCCAGCTCGTCGAGCGCGGCGAGGTGGTCGCGGAGCGCTCGGTGCCGGTCACCCTCAGTGGCGACCTGGCCATCACCGTCATCCTCACGCGCGACTGCAACGGCGTCTCCTGCCCTGGCGCCGGCGACGCGAGCGCGACGGCGTGCCTCGGCGGTCGTTGCATCGACCCGACCTGCACGCCGGAGACCCCCGAGAACTGTCCGGTCGACGAATGCACCACGTCCGACGACTGCCCGACCGCGAGACAGGACTGCCAGGCCGCCCAGTGCATCTTCGGCACCTGCCTCTACGGCGACGACGGCAGCTGTGGTGGCGGTCGCTACTGCGACGAGGAGCTCGGCTGCACCGACCGCCCGACCGACATGGACCTCGGCCCGCCGGACCTCGGCGTCGACCAGGGCGTCGACCAGGGCGTGGACTTCGGCATCGACGCCGGTCCCGGTTGCGGCGGTGCCTTCTGCGAAGCCTTCGAGTTCTGCAACGCGATGCTGATGTGCGAACCCTACCCGGGCTGCCTCACCTCCGACGAGTGCCTCGACGGAGCCATCTGCCGGAACCGCCGCTGCATCCCGCCCACCGACGACCCCGACGGGGATGGAGTGACCGCGGACGACGACTGCGACGAGGGCAACCCCGACCGCTTCCCCGGCAACGAGGAGAGCTGCGACGACGTCGACGAGGACTGCGACATGACCGTCGACGAGGGCAACCCCGGCATCCTCTGCGAGAACGCGCTCCAGCAGGGCGAGTGTCAGCCCGGCGGCATCTGTGAGTGCCCCGCCGACTTCTACGACCTCGACGGGATGGCCGGCAACGGCTGCGAGTGCCAGGCCGTGCCGGGCGCTGCCACCGCCGCCGCGTGTGGTGGAGCGATCGACCTCGGCAGCCTCGACGACAGCGGCGAGTCCACCACGGTCAGCGGCAACGTCCTGCCCGACGGCCGCGCCGTCTGGTACCGCTTCACCGGCAACGACGGCGCAGACGGCACCTGCGAGACCTACGACGTCGAAGCCCGGCTCACGACCAACCCGGGCAACGCCTACCGCATCAGCGTCCTCCGCGGCAGCTGCGGCGTCAGCGCCGACTGCCCCGGCGAGTTCACCGAGTACCAATGGAACGCCGACTTCCGCATGAGCATCGGCGGAGTGCTGACCGGGACCTGTCCGTGCCACTCCGCGGCGGGCGAGCCGGCCGCGAACGTTCCGAACTGCGAGAACTACGGTTCGACCTACTACGTCCGGGTCACCCGCGACGGAGCGGCGGCGCCGACCTGCGAGCAGTTCGTGCTCACGCTCTCCAACGGCCGCTGAACGCCCCTTGGAGTCGCTCTGGCATCGCCACGCGGGCCAGTGGGCCCGCGGGCCCGGTGAGTCGCCGGACCGATGGGCACTGGCCGTCGATGGCGCCACGGCGCTCGAGCACGGCTTCGCCCGCGGCGAGGACGATCCGGGCGACTCGTGGAGCGAAGCGCTCGCGACCCTCCGTCATGCCGAGCTCCCGGTGACCGTCGTCACTCGGGTCACTCGCTCGAATCAGCGGAGCCTCGAAGCGATCGGCGCCTCCATCCGAGACGCCGACGCCTGGGTGCTCACCTTTCCGGAGGTCAGCGGCCCGCGCGCCGACGCGCTCGGACCACGGCTCGCGATGGCCCTCCCCTGGGCGCTGCGAGCGGCGACCCGCTGGGGCGAGCGAGCCTTCCTCCATGGTGCCCCGCTCTGCCTCGTGGGGCCGCACGCGAGCCAGGTGCTGGACGAGGAAGGCCGCTCCTTCGCCGAGCGCTGCGGTCCATGCGCCGCTCGCGCCGCGTGCCCCGGGGTCGACGTTCGCTACCTCGAGCGCTTTGCCGGCGACGAGCTCCGTCCTCGACCGCCGGGTGCGATCGGTCCGCGGGCCGACCCGCTCCTTCCCGCGGCGCTACGCGTCCTCTAACAGGATCGGCTGCATCTCGTCCCACCCGTGCCGGTGGAGGTAGTTCAGCCAGACCCCCTCGCAGACCTTGTCGTAGCGGCAGCGACGGCACTCCTCGCGCTTCTGACGAACGGCGTCGTCGAGATCGCTGCGGCGCACCGCCGCGAGGTCGCCCTGCGGCCCGTGACCGAGGTCGACGTGTGGGAGCTCGACGTCGTGGCTCTCGATCGCCGTGGGCTCGTAGTGCAAATAGGACTCGACGAAGCCACGGTTGAAGTCCGGGACGCCCTCGGTCGTACACGGCGGAATGTCGACCAGGAAGGCCATCACCTGACCGTTCGGCTCGCGCGCCTGCTCCGCGAGGACGAAGTCTCGGAACGCCGCGCCCGTCTCCGTGTAGGTCGGGAAGATCCGCTCGAAGAAGGTGTTCGCGCGACCGTTCGCCTGCATCACGTTGAAGACCACCTGGTCGATGCCCAGCTCGCGGAGGAAGCGATAGATGCACGCCAGGTGCGGCAGGTTTCGCTTGGTCAGCACCGTGCTCGTGTGCAGCTCGACGCCGTAGCGCTTGAGCGCCGCGAGGTTGCGGATGCCCTCGGTCGTCTGCTCGAACGCGCCCGGCGTGCGCACGAGCGAATCGTGGAGCTTCGCGGTGTGGCCGTGAATGCTCACGTAGAAGCGTGAGATCCCCGCCGCCACGAGGCCCTTGGCGAAGCGGTCGTAGGCGAGCGCTCGCGCGTTCGTCATGATGCTGATGCGCTCGACCCCCGCGGCCTTCGCCTTCTTCACCCAGCGTGGCAGCTCCTTGCGGGTCGTGGGCTCGCCGCTGGTGAAACAGATCTCTTCGGCGTTCGGGTTCTGCTCGAGGATCCAATCGAGGAGCGCGTCGTCGGTGGTGCCGTTGACCACGCGCCGACCCTCGCGATCCTCTTCCATGCAGAAGATGCAGTTGTTGTTGCAGACCTCGCCGGTCAGCACGTGGATGCGCTCACGCTTCGCGGCGACTCGTTCGGAGAACGAGGGGTCGCTCGGAGCGAGCGGCAGGCGGCGCTTGGAGGCGCCGCTCATCTCACCAGCTGCCGTGGGATCCGTGGGACCCGTGCGAACCGTGCGACCCATGGGATCCGTGCGAGCCATGCGACCCATGGGATCCGTGCGAGCCATGCGACCCATGGGATCCGTGCGAGCCATGCGAGCCGTGGGATCCATGCGAGCCGTGGGACCCGTGCGAGCAGTGCTGCGCACCGCGCTGCGCGCCACCGAAGGCGGTGCCCTCGTCAGCGTTGCGGCGTGCTCGCTCCGAGACTTCGCGGTGCTCGGGGCTCAGTGCTCCGGCCGCGTCCTTCTCGAAAGACGGCAGCGACTCTTCCCATTCGTCATCCGACACGACGAACGCATTCTAGCCCGGATTCCCTCGGGCTGTCACCTCGGCGCATCACCAAGATCCGTGGGATCCGTGGGACCCGTGCGAGCCATGCGATCCGTGGGACCCGTGCGAGCCATGAGACCCGTGCGATCCGTGGGACCCGTGCGAGCCATGAGACCCGTGCGAGCAGTGCTGGGCGCCACGCTGGGAGGCGCTCTGCGCCCCACCATCGTCGGCGTTTCGCAACGCGCGCTCCGAGACCTCGCGGTGCTCGGGGCTCAATGCTCCGGCCGCATCCTTCTCGAAGGTCGGCAGAGCCTCTTCCCATTCGTCATCGGACATGACCCCCACACCCTACGCGATGTCGGGGCCAAGTGGCCACCCGCGCACCACCCGTCAGGGGCGTTTGGGCCCGCTTCGGCCCTTCGAGCGGGGCGATTCGCCTCGAAAGAGTCACTCGCGAGACAGCGTAACCTATCGGAAACATTGATCACCTGGGCGATGCCCCTGGAATGGAACACGTTCACGAGGAGTCACTGACGGTTCGCGGGCTCTCACGACGGCTCGCCCGAAAGGTGTTCGGACACCCCCTTGGGGACTGCTAGCTCGACGGTCGCGGGACGAGCACGAGGGAGGGGACCATCGCGCGCACGGCCCGCAGGAGCTTTGAGGGATGACGAGCCGAGCGAGCGAAACGACCGATGTCGTAGTGGTAGGAGCAGGGCCTGCGGGCTCGCTGGCCGCCGCGGCGCATGCCCGAGCCGGCGCTCGGGTCCTCTTGGTGGAGGCCAATCCCCGGGCCGCCCGCCGCTTCGCCGGTGAGTGGATTCACCCGGCGGGCGCGCAGATCCTCGAGCGCCACGGCCTGTCCCCGGTCGCCGCCACCGCGCACCACCACGCCTGTCGTGGCTTCGCGGTCTTCCCCGACGACGGCACCGACGCGATCCCCCTCGCCTACGTGGACGGCGCCCGCGGCTTCACCTGCGAGCACGACGCCCTCGTCGGATCGCTCCGCGACCAGGCCACGGCGATCGCCGGGGTCGATTACCGCCCCTTCACCCGCGTGGTCGCGATCGACGGCCACGACGTCACCCTCCGCGACGAGCAGGGCGCCGAGACCATCGTCCGAGCCGAGCGGATCGTGGGCGCCGACGGCCGCTCCTCGATCGTCCGCCGCCACCTCTACGGCGAGCGCGAAGCCGATCTGGTCTCCCACATGGCCGGCGTGGAGCTCCACGGCGTCGAGCTCCCCTTCGAGGGCCATGGCCACGTCCTCCTCGGCGGCCCCGGCCCCGTGCTGCTCTATCGTATCGGCCCCGATACGGTTCGTGCCTGCATCGACATCCCTGCCGGCACCCCCAGCGCCCGCCGGGACGCGCGCTACCTCTGGGAAGCCTTCGGCGTCCGGATGCCCGAGGCGATCCGCCCGGCATTCCGCGCGACCCTCGAGCAGGACAAGCTGCTCTGGGCCACCAACCGCTTCCTGCCGCGCGCCGGCTATGGCGAGGGCCACATCGCGCTCATCGGCGACGCGGTCGGCTTCTATCACCCGCTCACCGCGAGCGGCATCACCATCGCGTTCAAGGACGTCGAGGCCCTCCTGCAGACCGAGAGCGTCGAGGCCTACGGCCGCACGCGCGAGCCGCGCTCCTACGTCCCCGAGCTCCTCGCGAACGCCCTCTTCCAGGTCTTCACGCGCGACGACGCGAGCGCCGACTCGATCCGCCAGGCGGTCTACAAGGTCTGGCGCGAGCGCCCCGAAGAGCGCCGCCGCACCATGAAGCTCCTCGCGGGCGACGAGCTCCGCCTGCCGCAGTTCGGCGGCGCGTTCGTGCAGGTCGCCCTCGAAGCCGCCCGCGACACCGCCAAGAACGAGCCGGGCGCCCTCCCCCGGCTCACCGAGTGGGCCCGCTGGCCGCTCGCCAGTCTGACGCCGAGCGCTCTCCGCGCTCGCTTCCGGGCGCGCAGCACCACCACCGCGCCCTTCGGTGCGGAGCGTGAGCGCGAGCCCCGGCAAGCGACGCCGCGGGGTGCCGAGGTGGACGTCGACGGACTGCTGGCGCGCGTCACCGACGCCGCCGACCTGGCCCCGACCGATCTCCGCATCGCCCGCGCCCAGAGCTACGCCGCGCACGTCCGCGCCGGCGAGCTCGGCTCGGCCGCGGCGCTCGTCCCGGCGATGGGCCGCGACGCGGAGCTCGGCCACGGGCTCGAGCCCGACCTCGCGCGCGAGCTCGCCATCGCTCTGGCGGCTGGCCTCGAGCACGCGCCCGGTCTCGCCGGCGGTCGCCCGCGGCTGATCCTCGACGGCCTCCGCGACGCGCTCCTCGCGGCACAGTCGGACGACGGCTCCTTCGGCGACGCGCACGACACCGCCCTCGTCCTCGAGGCGCTCCATGCCAGCGGCCTCCCGATCTTCCACGCCGCGCTCCGCCGTGCCCGCCGCGTCCTGGTGGACGCCGAGGGCGAGGACGGCCGCATCGGCGACCCGCGCACGACGGCGATCGTCGCCCGCGCGATCCTGACCACCGGGGCCCCGCACGTCGATCTCGCCGAGCGCGCCCTCGCTTCGCTGGAACAAGCGGTCCTCCTCGGGCCCGAGGCCACCGACGCGCTCCGCGCGTACCGCGACGTCCGCGCCGCGCGGCTGCAGACCCGACGCCGCCGGGGCGCGGCCAAGGTCAGCGAGCAGGATCGTGGCTTCTGCCGTGAGAGCCTCCTGGCCGTGTCGCGCACCTTCGCGCGCCCGATCGAGATGCTGCCCGGCGACCTCGGTACCGCGGTGACCTGCGGTTACCTGCTCTGCCGCATCGCGGACACGGTCGAGGACAACGAGTTCTTCACCATCCCCGAGCGCGACGAGCGCTACGCCGCGTTCCTCGCCGCCCTCGAGGGCCCGGCGGACGCCCCCGAGGTCCAGGCCTTCGAGGCGCTCTTCCGCGACGTCGACGGCGTGCCGGCCGAGCTCGAGCTCTGCCGCAACCTCAGCCGTGTGCTTCGCGTGTTCCGCGCCCTGCCCGAAGGCATGCAGGTCAAGACCCAGCGCTGGGTCGCCGAGATGACCCGCGGCATGCAGATCTACTCGCACCGCGCGGTCGGGGACGACGGGCTCACCGCCGTCTACACGCTCAGCGATCTCGAGCGCTACTGCTACTTCGTGGCCGGCACCGTTGGTCACATGCTCACCGACCTCTTCGTCGAGTCCATCGACGACGTCGGCGGCGCGACCGAGATGGCGCTCCGCGAGCGCTGCGAGAGCTTCGGCCTCGGGCTGCAGCTCGTGAACATCCTCAAGGACGTCACCGACGACCGCGCCCGCGACGTCTCCTACGTCCCGCGCACCAACGCCGCGAAGGCCGGCATCGACCTCGAGGTCCTCGTCGATCCCTCGCACCGCGAAGCCGCGCACGCCGCCGTCGCGCCGCTCTTCGATCGCGCGCAGGAGCACCTCGACCAGGCGCTCGAGTACACGCTGGCGGTCCCGGCGGAGCACACCGCGGTGCGGCTCTTCTGCCTGCTCCCGCTCTGGATGGCCGTGCGCACCCTCGTCCACGCCCGCGGCAACGACGCGATGTTCACGGCCGGCGAGCCGGTGAAGATCGCGCGCAGCGAGGTGGAGAAGCTCATCGCCGACTGCCTCGCCAGCGCGAGCGACGACGACGCCCTCCGCACCCACTACGACCACCTGTGGCGCGCGCCTGGCCTGTCGGCCGGCTCGGAGCTGCCCAACCTGAGCGCGAGCTGAGGAACACACCATGGCCAAGAAGAAGCACGCGAAGGACGCCCCCATCCTCGTCACCGGCGCCGCCGGTCACGTCGGGGCCAACCTCGTCCATCAGCTCGTATCGAACGGCGAGCGCGTCCGGGTCCTGCTCCGCAACGGCGAGCCGGAGACCGGGTTCGAGCACATCGACGTCGAGAAGGTCTATGGCGATCTCCGCGACGAAGAGTCGCTGAAGCCCGCCGTGGAAGACGTCCGCGCGATCTTCCACGTCGCGTCGATGGTCTCGACCATCGACGGCACCGCGGCGCACCGCCGTCAGATCTACGAGACCAACGTCCTCGGCACCCGTTACCTGCTCCGGCAGGCGGAAGCCGCCGGCGTCGGCCGCACCATCGTGACCGGCAGCTTCAGCGCCGTCGGCTACGACCTCGACCAGCCGGACCTGCCGGCCACCGAGGAGTGGGGCTTCTACCCCTACCACCGCGCGATGCCCTACGAGCGCTCCAAGGTGCTCCAGGAGCACGAGGTGCTGAAGGCGGTCGCGAACGGCCAGGACGCGCTGATGCTCACCAGCTGCGCGGTCGTCGGCGGTCACGACTACTTCCCCTCGCGGATGGGGCGCACGATGTGCCGCTTCGCGAACCAGGACCTGAGCGCCTACGTGCCCGGCGGCTTCGAGTTCGTCGCCGCCAAGGACATCGTCGCCGGTCACCTGCTCGCGCTCGACCGCGGCCGCGTCGGTCAGAAGTACGTCATCGCGACGCAGTTCATGACCCTCGACGACATCTTCGACATCTGGGAGACCATGATCGGCCAGCCGCGCCCGCGGCTGAAGGTCCCGGCCGAGATCCTCCTGCCCCTCGCCGAGGCCGGCAGCTGGCTCATGACGCGGCTCGCGCCGAACAAGCCACAGCTCCTCACTCCCGGCGCCATCCGACGGCTGCAGCTTCGCCGCCACGCCGACACATCCAAGGCCCGGAACGAGCTCGGCTTCCGCCCCAGCCCGATCGAGGAAGCCTTCGCCGAGGCCTACGCGTTCCACTGGGAGCGGGGGGCCATCACCCATCCGCAGGCGAAGGCTCCGGCCGTCCCTACTGAAGCGCCGCGCGTCGCGCGGCCTGCCGTTCAGGTGCACGCATAATGAGCAAGCGAGATCCCTACGAGTCCGCCGGACCGCCTCCCTCCTTCGAGGAGTCGAAGAACTCGCGGCAGAAGGTTCGCGCCGCCGGCATGAACCCGAACTACTGGTACGCGGTCGAGCTCGACTCGAACGTCGGCAAGGAAGAGGTCGTCGAGGTCGTCTTCTGGAAGCGCTCCATCGCGCTCTTCCGGGACGCGAACGGCGAGCTCCACGCCATCGAGAACCGCTGCGCCCACCGCCAGCTCAAGCTCACCACCGGCCACGTCGAGGGCTGCAACCTCGTGTGCCCGTACCACGGCTGGGCGTACGACGGCGAAGGCAAGGTCGTCGACATCCCGCACAGCCTCTTCGGGCGGAAGTTCCCGAAGTTCAAGGTGCCCTCGATGCCGGTCCAGGTCCGCTACGGCCTGGTGTGGATCTTCTTCGGTGACCCCGCGCGGCAGCACGAGGCGTCCATCCCGGAGATCCCCGAGATCGAAGGGCCGGACCGCTGGACCTGCGTCCCCGTCGACGCGACCTGGTCGGCGCACCACTCGATGATCATCGACAACGTCAGCGACTTCACCCACGCCTACCTGCACCGTCGCTACGAGCCCTTCACCGACTCCGAGCTCCTCTCCTACGAGGTCGACGGCGACACCGTCGAGCTCGAGTACGACACCAAGGTCGGCGCCGGGAAGATCGCCAGCCTCTTCGTCGACCGGAAGTCGGTCGACACGAGCAGCATGACGCTCGCGTACGAGTACCCGTACCAGCGCTCCAACACGGACGACCAGATCAAGCACTGGCTCTTCGTGCTGCCCATCGACGAGCGCACCACCCGCTCGTTCTACCTCTTCTACTTCAAGGCGCTGAAGGTCCCCTTCACGCCTTTCCGCATCCCCCGCCGGGTGATGACGCCCTTCATGCACGTGGCCAACAAGCTCCTCGTCGGGAAGATCCTCGACGAGGACCGGGTGGCCGTCGAAGCGGAGCAGGAGGGTTACGAGATGCACTGGGACGCGCCCCTCGCGGAGCTGAACCCGGTGGTGAAGGCCTTCCAGGATCTGACGATCCGTAAGTGGGAGGAGCACCTCGCCGAGACCCGCGGTCTCACGCAGGTGACGAAGAAGAGCGCCAAGACGAAGAGCACCCAGCCCACCATGGAGAGCGCATGAGCCAGCAGAACGAAGAGCTTGCCCCGACCCGCACCTCGCGCATCCCGGGCTTCTACCGGCTGGACGTGACCGAACGCCACGAAGAGCTGGCGAAGCGCTTCGGCCTCGACACCGAAGACCTCGACATCCTCCGCGACGGCGGGCGCCTCTGCGTCGACCGCGCCGACAAGATGGTCGAGAACTGCGTGGGCGTCTTCGGGCTCCCCATCGGCCTCGGGCTGAACTTCGTCGTCAACGGCCGCGAGTACGCGGTGCCGATGGTCGTCGAGGAGCCGAGCGTGGTCGCCGCGGTGAGCAACATGGCGCGCACCGTTCGCCAGGGCGGCGGCTTCAAGGCGGACGCCGATCCCTCCGTGATGATCGGCCAGGTGCAGGTCCTCGGCGCGCCCGACCACGACGCGGCCATCAAGGCGCTCCGCGAGAACCGCGCGGCGCTCCTCGAGAAGGCCAACGCCGTCCACCCGAACATGCGGCGCCGCGGCGGCGGCGCGCGCGACATCGAGGTCCGCTCCTTCGAGGAGCCCTACCCGATGGTCGTGCTCCACCTCCTCATCGACTGCGGTGAGGCCATGGGCGCGAACGCCATCAACGCGATGGCCGAGGGCATCGCCCCGCTCGTCGAGCGACTCACCGGCGGCCAGGTGAACCTGCGCATCCTGAGCAACCTCGCCGACCGGCGCTGCGCTCGGGCCTCGCTGAAGGTCCCCGAGATGCTCCTCGCCGGCAACGGCTTCACCGGCCCCGAGGTCGCCGAGGGCATCGTCCAGGCGTACCGCTTCGCGGCCGTCGACCCCTACCGCGCCGCCACGCACAACAAGGGCATCATGAACGGCATCGACGCCGTCGCGATCGCCACCGGCAACGACTGGCGCGCGATGGAGGCCGGCGCCCACGCCTTCGCGGCGCGCCACGGCCACTACACCTCGCTCACCGAGTGGTGGCGCGAGGACGGACACCTCCACGGCCGCATCGAGCTCCCGATGGCCGTCGGCGTCGTCGGCGGCTCCACCCGGGTGCACCCGACCATCGCGGTCATGCGGAAGATCCTCGGCGTCGAGAGCGCCGCGGAGCTCGGCATGGTCACCGCCGCGGTCGGTCTCGCGCAGAACATGGGCGCGCTCCGTGCCCTCGCGACCGAGGGCATCCAGCGCGGTCACATGAGCCTCCACGCCCGCTCCGTCGCGCTCGCGGCCGGCGCGGACGAGCACGAGGTGCAGGCCATCGCCGACGCCCTCGTCGAGCTCGGCACCGTCAAGCTCGACGTCGCCCAGCAGCTGCTCCGGACCCGCCGCAAGGTCGGCTGACGTGGCTCAGCCCTTCGACGCTGGTGACGCGCTCTCGAAGGGAGCGCGTCATCTGATCGAGCTGCAGGCGGCCGACGGCTCGTGGGAAGGCGAGACCGTCTGGAACCCGATGCTGCCGAGCCAGACCATGATCGCCATGGCGGTCATGGGTCGCGACGTGGGCGACGCCCGCCGCGCGACCTTCCGCAAGCAGCTCGAGAGCCAGCAGCTCGCCGACGGCACGTGGGGCATGCACGTCCACGGCGAGACCTCGCTCTTCGTCACGACCCTCTCGTACGTCGCCGCGCGTCTGCAGGGCGTCAGCGCCGACGACCCGCTGCTGAGCGGCGCGCGCCGTCTCTTCGAGCGCGAGGACGTCCTCGCGATCCCGACCTGGGGCAAGATCTGGCTCTCCCTCGCCGGCTGCTACCGCTGGGAGGGCGTCAACGCCGTCCCACCCGAGGCGTGGCTCCTGCCGAAGCGCTTCCCGCTCCACCCGGCGAACTACTACTGCCACACGCGGCTCATCTACATGGGCATGGCGAGCGTCTTCGGTCGCAAGCTCTCCATCGATCTCGGTGGCGCCCACGGCGACACCGTCCGCGCGATCCGCACCGAGCTCTACCCCGGCCGCGACTTCGAGGCGCTCGACTTCCGCGGCGCGCGCCATCGACTCCGCGAGGGCGATCTCTGGGAGGCGCCCAACAAGTCGCTCGTCGCACTCTACGAGGCGGTGAACGTCTTCGAGAAGGTGCACCCCGGTCCGCTGCGCCAGCGCGTGCTCGACTCCTTCATCGAGCCGATGAAGTTCGAGATCCGCACCACCGACGGCACCTGCCTCTCGCCGGTCAACGGGCTGCTCTTCATGCTCAGCCTCTGGGACCACGACCCGAGCGACCCGGACCTGGCCCGCCAGATCGAGCGCTTCGAGGGCTGGGTCTGGGAGGACGATGAGGAAGGCTTCCGCGTCGCCGGCGCCCGCAGCGCCACCTGGGACAGCGCCTTCGCGCTGCAGGCCCTGGAGGTCGCCGCCGACCAGACCGGCGAGCGTTCGATCCACGAAGCGGTCGCGCTCGGCCTCCGCTGGCTCGAGACCCAGCAGATCGCCGCGCCGCCGCACGGCACCGTCGCCGACTACCGCGCCCACGACCGCGTCGACCCGACCGGCGGCTTCTGCTTCGCCGGCGTCTGGCACGGGTGGCCGGTCAGCGACTGCACCGCCGAAGCGCTCGAGGCGTTCCTCCACGCGCCCGACACCATTCACCGAGCACCACGCCGCGTCGTCGAGAGCGCCGTCCGTTTCCTGCTCCAGGCGCAGAACGCCGACGGCGGCTTCGGGAGCTACGAGGCGCGCAAGTCGCCCTTCGAGCTCGAGTGGATGAACCCCGCCGAGATGTTCGGCGACTCGATGACCGAGCTCAGCTACGTCGAGTGCACCGCGAGCAACGTGTCCGCGCTCGCCGCGGTCCGCGAGGCCTACCCGGACCTGCTTCGCGCCAAGGTCGATCGCGCCATCGCCAAGGGCGCCTTGCTGCTCCGCGAGCGCCAGCGCCCCGAGGGCAGCTGGGAAGGCGTGTGGGGCGTCGCCGCCATCTACGGCACCCTCTTCGCGCTCCGCGGTCTCCGCGCCGCCGGCGCGGGCGAGGGCGACCCCGCGCTCACGAACGCCGTCGAGTTCCTGCTGCGCCACCAGCGCGCCGACGGTTCCTGGGGCGAGCACTGGAAGAGCGCGCTGCTCACCGACGAGTCCGCCGAGCGCTACATCGACCTCGGCGAGGGCCACCCGACCCAGACCGCCTGGGCGATGAGCGCGCTGCTTCTTTCTCAGGGTTTGGCACCCAAACCCTCTCTCGTCGGCAAAGCCTCCTCGATTCACCCGAACTCCGCCGCCCAAGACCGTGCTGCGCACAGCGGCAGCCGCGATCCCCGGGTCGCCACCGCCCTCGATCGGGCGGCAAAGTGGCTCGCGAACGCCCAGCTTCCGAACGGCGACTGGCCCTCCCCCATCATGGCGGGGGTCTTCTTCCGTACCGCGCTCCTCGATTACCGGCTATACCGGCGCATCTTTCCGGTGCAGGCCCTCGCGTGCTACGAGCGCTGGCGGGCCCGCGAAGCCGGGCTCCCGAGGGCCCAGCGCCAGCGCACCGACACCACCCAAACGAGACTGAATCCATGACCGGACTCTCCCGCGACGCCTTCTCCGACACCGTCAAGCACTACCGCAAGCTCCACGACGACGGCGAGACCTCCAGCGACGAGCGCAAGGGCGCCTACAGCACGCTGGTGAACCAGTACTACGACCTGGTCACGGACTTCTACGAGTTCGGCTGGGGCGACAGCTTCCACTTCGCGCCGCGCTTCAAGCACGAGAAGTTCCGCGACTCGCTCAAGCGCCATGAGCGCTTCCTCGCCCGCAAGCTCCGGCTCTACCCGGGCATGAAGGCGATGGACCTCGGCTGCGGCGTCGGTGGCCCGATGCGCTACATCGCGTCGCACACCGGCGCGCACGTGACCGGCGTGAACGCGAACGGCTACCAGATCAGCAAGGGCCGCAAGCACAACGAAAAGGCCGGCCTCAGCCACCGCTGCGAGTTCGTCGAGTCCGACTTCATGGCGCTGCCCTTCGAGGAGAACAGCTTCGACGCCGCCTACGGCATCGAGGCCACCTGTCACGCGCCCGACCGCGTCGCGCTCTTCGAAGGCGTGAAGCGCGTGCTCAAGCCTGGCGCCTACTTCGCCGTCTACGAGTGGTGCCTCACCGACAACTACGTGGCGTCAGACGCGGAGCACCGCCGCATCAAGAAGGAGATCGAGGAAGGCGACGGCCTCCCCGACCTCGCGCACACCTCCGAGGTCGACCAGGCCTTCGTCGACGCCGGCTTCGAGGTCGTCGAGACTCGCGACCTCGCTGGCGACGGCGACCCCGAGACCCCCTGGTACCTCTCGCTCACCGGCGGCGACATGAGCCTGAGCTCGCTCCCCCGCACCCCGATCGGCCGAACGCTGACCAACGGCACCCTGGCCATCGCGGAGAAGCTCAAGCTCGTCCCTGAAGGCACCAAGCAGGTCAGCGACTTCCTCAACGCCGCGGCCGACGCCCTCGTCGCAGGCGGCGAGCGCAAGATCTTCACCCCGATGTACTTCGTGCTGGCAAAGGTGCCGGAGTAACAGCGCCGCAGGCGCTGCCTCGCCCTCACCCTCGCCCTACCCCTCACCCTCCGTTGGGGCCCCATCGAGCCGATCGACACCAGTCGACCGGCTCGATGCGTTTCAGCGCCCTCAGTACGGCGAGTACGGCTCGCAGCGAATGCCGCCCAGCGTCAGTTCTCGCCCCGCCGCCCGCAGCGCGTTCTCGATCTCGTCCATCCGCGGGAGCGTACCCCGCCAATCGGACTACTCGACCGCTTCGATGCGCTTGATGCCCTTGCGGCCCACGACCACGCGCACGCGCTTCCAGGGCGTGTTGGGCTCGTCCTTCGGGCGAACGCGGTAGACGATTCCGATGTTGTAGACCCGCGGCGCCATCGCGCTGGTGACCTGCTGGGTCTCCGGGTCGGCGAAGTAGATGCGCTGCTTGGGGTCGTCGGTGTGCGCGAGCCAGCGACGCAGATCGAGGCGGAAGATCTCCGTGATCGACGCGAAGCGCGGGTCGATCGCGTGCGCCTCCGCGGAGCGAAGCGTGCAGATCTTCTGGTGCCAGAGCACCCGCTCCGGCCGCGCCTGCTCCTCGAGGTGATGCTGACGCGTGGAGTTCCGCGCGGCGCGAACACCGGCGGGCACGTCGTCGTTGGCCACGAACGCCGAGCGCTCCTGCACGGTGCCGACCCGGCGCCCTTCGGCGCGGTCGAGCAGCCGCCAGCGGCGGTCGGGCAGGTGCTTGCGAACCCACTTGGAGAACACGCCCTGCAGCGTCGCCTTGATGCGGTCCTTGCCGGCGTACGCGAGCATCACGACGACGGCCCAGGTCCAGAGGTCGCCGATGACCTGGAAGTTCGGCCCGTGATAGAGCGCCGCGACGATCGCGAAGGCCATCGCTGCGGAGGCCGCGATCGCGTAGAGCACGTGGAGCGTCCACTTGCCGCCCTCCGACACCTGGCGACGAAGCCAGAGCACCGACGAGGTGAAGCGCTTGAGCATGTGTCGGCGGAACTCGAGGTGCTCGACCGCTCGCTTGCTGGCCCCCTCGCGCCCGACGCCGTCGTGTCCGTGCAACGCGCGGTACCGCGCCTCGGCGACCGCGCCGCCGGCGAGGAGCGTCGCGGCCGACTCGAAGCCGTCCTCGCGGAGCTTGATCGAGAGCGTCGAGAGAATGGTCTCCACGACGCGCGAGACGTCCTCGTCGACCCAGCGCGCCGTCACCTGCGCGGACGAGTCGGTGGCCTCACCGATCACCGCGCGGAACGACGAGAGCACCCGGTCGAGGCGGACGAGCAGCGTGCGCACCCCCATCTCGACGGTGGCCCGGTCCGAGCGCTGCGCCATCCGCTGGAGGGTGCGGCGCGCGGAGATGGCCGACGCTCGAATGTGACACGCGAAGAGCCGGAGCTCGCGAACGGCACGCTCGGTCGCTTCCTCGTCCGGGGCTCCGTCGCTGGAGGTGTGCCCCCATCCGGCCAGCGCGGGTCGCAGCCGCTCCTCGGGGATCGCCGCCAGCTCCTCGAGCGAGAGCGGCGGCACCGCGAAGCGCACGTAGGACTGCAGGTCCCGAAGCATGTGCTCTTTCGAGTAGCTGTCCGGTCCGACCCGAAGGCTCCGAGGAATGTAGAAATAGGCCTCCCACACGTAGGTCCGCTTGGCCTTCTCCTTTCCCTCCTCCTTCTCGTCACCGAGGGGGTACTCGACCGCCAGCTCGAGGTGGGTGCGGTCGTGGACACGCCAGCGAGGCTCGCGAGCGCCCTCGTCGGTGAGGTCGCCGAGCAGCGACGCCCACTCGCCCGGGGCGCCCACGTCTTCCTGCCATCCCGACGACGGCCAGATCGCGGGATCGGCCGCCACCGTGACGGTCGGGTCGGGCGAGGGCATCGAGGATGCTCTGTCGCCCGGAATCACTTCGCTTTCGGACGCGCGTGTCACAGCTGTCACTAGCATGACACATTGCTGTCACAAAGCTACTCTCCCTGAACGATTTCAGGGGGCTTCGGCCGTTCGGATGACGATTTCGTTCTCGAGGGTCCGGTGGACCGGGCAGCGGTCGGCGATCTCGAGTACTCGGGCACGCTGCGCATCGCTCAGGTCGCCCTGCAGCTCGATGGTCCGGCGGATGAGGTCCACCCGCCCCTCCTTCGTCTCGACGCCCTCGCAGTCCTCGGCGTGCACCCGGTCGTGGCTCAGCGTCACCCGGACCCGTTCGAGCGGAAGCTCCTTCCGGTCCGCGTACATCCGCAACGTCATGCTCGTGCAGGTCCCGAGCGCGGCGAGCAGGAAGTCGTAGGGCGTGGGCCCCTCGTCGGTCCCGCCCATCTTCGGTGGCTCGTCCGCGACGAACCCGTGCGGCCCCGCCTGCACGTGGGTCCAGAACCCCGTCCGTCCTTCGACCACCACCTCACCCCGCGGCACGTCCGTGGTGTCCGGCTCGACGTAGCGGCTGGCCCAGGTGGCGATGGTCTCGCCGACGTAGCGAGCGTCGGCGGGCTTCGCCAGGAGGTGGTCGGCGCCGTCGAGGCTCACGAAGCTCTTCGGATGGCGCGCCGCCTGGAAGATGCGCGTGGCGTTCTCGATGCCGACGGTGTCGTCCTGGGGCGAGTGGAAGATCAGCAGCGCCCGACGGAGTGAACCGATGCGCTCGTCCGTGCAGTGCTCGCCGAGGTCGTCGAGCAGCGCCTTCTTGATCACGAACGAGCGCCCCGCGAGCCGGACCTCGGCCTGCCCTTCGCTGTCGATGGCCTCGATCGAGTCACCGAAGAGCTTGGTGATGTGGTCCGGATCGGAGGGCGCACCGATGGTCGCCACCGCCTTCACCTCGTCGATGCGGTGCGCGGCGGCGAGCACCGCCGCGCCGCCCAGACTGTGGCCGACCAAGATGGAAGGCGCAGCGAGGTTCGAGCGGAGCCAGTCCGCGGCCGCGACCAGGTCGTCGAGGTTCGTGGAGAAGGTCGTCTCCGAGAAGTCCCCCGCGCTCTCACCGAGCCCGGTGAAGTCGAAGCGCAGCGTCGCGATGCCGCGCGACGCGAGCGAGCCGCTGATCGCGCGCGCCGCCCTGAGGTCCTTGCTGCACGTGAAGCAGTGCGCGAAGAGCGCCACGCCCCGCAGCGGCCCCGGCGGTCGATGGAGCACCGCCGCGAGGGGTGGTGCGTCCGGTCGTTCGATCGTCACGGTGTGGTCGTCGCGCTTGGCCATCGAAGTGCGGACGGACCAGCGGGGGATCGGTTACGGGGCTGCAACGCGGAGCGAGGGGACGCCCCCGAGCGACGACCTGGGAGGCCTGTCCCCCTGCCGGCCGTGACCAACGCTGCCCCAACGAGAGAGATTCGGGTTGAAATCGCCCCCGAATCATCCACAGAGCCCCGGTGATCCCCGCTGTAAACGACCCCACCTTCTCCGATCTCGCCCTCGCCAAGCCTCTCCTGAAGGCCGTGAGCGACGCCGGCTACACCTCCCCCACGCCGATCCAGGCAGCCGCGATTCCCCCCGCCCTCGAGGGCCGCGACGTCCTCGGCTGCGCACAGACCGGCACTGGCAAGACCGCGGCGTTCACCCTGCCGATGATCCAGCGGCTCGACGAGACCTTCGTCGAAGAGGCGACCCTTCGCGCGCTCGTGCTCACCCCGACCCGCGAGCTCGCCAGCCAGATCGGCGAGAGCTTCGCGACCTACGGCAAGCACGTCGATCTCTGGCACACCGTCATCTTCGGCGGCGTGAAGCAGGGCCGTCAGGTGCGTGAGCTGAAGGACGGCGTCGACGTCCTCGTCGCGACCCCCGGCCGCCTCCTCGACCTCATGGGCCAGGGTCACATCGACCTGAGCGGCATCGAGATCTTCGTCCTCGACGAGGCCGACCGGATGCTCGACATGGGCTTCCTCCCGGACGTGAAGCGAGTCATCGCCGCGCTCCCGAAGAAGCGTCAGACGTTCTTCTTCTCGGCCACGATGCCGCCCGACATCCGCGCCCTCGCGAACGAGCTCCTCATCGATCCCGCCAGCGTGTCGGTCGCGCCGATCTCGACCACCGCCGAGCGCATCGACCAGCACGTCTTCTTCGTCGACAAGGGGAACAAGACCGACCTGCTCGTGGACCTGCTCGAGAGCGACGACTCCATCGAGCAGACCCTGGTCTTCACGCGCACCAAGCACGGCGCGAACCGACTCGTGAAGAAGCTCGGCAAGGCCGGCATCGAGGCGGCCGCGATTCACGGCAACAAGTCGCAGAACGCCCGCGAGCGCGCGCTCGGCGGCTTCAAGTCGGGCGACCTCCGGCTCCTCGTCGCCACCGACATCGCGGCCCGCGGCATCGACATCGACGGCATCAGCCACGTGGTGAACTTCGACCTGCCGAACGTGCCCGAGACCTACGTGCACCGCATCGGCCGCACCGCTCGCGCCGGAGCCAGCGGCGTCGCCTACTCGTTCTGCGACGTCGAGGAGCGCCCCTACCTCGCGGACATCGAGCGCCTCATCAAGCAGCACGTCCCGCGGATCACCGACCACGCCTTCCCGCCCAGCCAGCCGCTCCCCAAGGCGACCGACCTCGAGAGCCGCGCCAGCGGCAAGAAGCGCTCGGGCGGCGGTGGCGGTGGGCGTCGACGACGCAGCGGTGGGGGCGGACGACAGCGCCGTGGCGGCCGCCGCGGTCGTCGCTGACCCGGCCGACTCGACAAAGGGCTGGCCGAGCGCCGAGAATCGAGCGATGGCCCCGAGCACCCGAAACGCGCCGCCCACCGACGTCGACGTCCTCGTCGTCGGAGCCGGTCTGAGCGGCATCGCCGCCGGCTACCACCTCCAGGACAAGTGTCCGAACAAGTCCTACGCGATCCTCGAGATGCGCGACCGCATGGGCGGCACCTGGGACCTCTTCCGCTACCCGGGCGTGCGCTCCGACTCGGACATGCACACGCTCGGCTACGGCTTCCGGCCGTGGACCGACTCGGTCGCGCTCGCGGATGGGCCCTCGATCCTGAAGTACATCGAGGAGACCGCCGCCGAGTTCGGCATCGACGAGCACATCCACTACCAGCAGAAGGTCGAGGCCGCGCGCTGGTCGAGCGAGACCGCCACCTGGACCGTGAGCGTTCGGAACACGGCCACCGACACGGTCACCGAGGTGCGCTCCCGCTTCCTCTTCCTGTGCTCCGGCTACTACGATTACGACCAGGGCTACACGCCCGAGTTCGAGGGCCGCGAGGACTTCGAGGGAGAGATCGTCCACCCACAGTTCTGGGGCGACGACGTCCACTACGCCGGCAAGAAGGTCATCGTCATCGGCTCTGGGGCGACCGCGGTCACGCTGGTGCCCGCGATGACCGACCAGGCCGCGCACGTGACCATGCTCCAGCGCTCGCCGACCTACGTGCTCTCCATCCCGGGCGACGACCCCATCGCAGCGCTCCTCCGGCGGCGGCTGCCGGGTCGCTTCGCGGACCCGGCCATCCGCTGGAAGAACATCTTCTTCGCCATCGGCTTCTACAAGTGGGCACGCCGCTTTCCGGAACGCGCGCGCAAGTGGATCCTGAAGAACGTCGAGGCCGCGCTGGACGGTGCCACCGACCTCGATCCGCACTTCACGCCGACCTACGACCCGTGGGACCAGCGCCTCTGCTTCGTGCCCGACTCGGACTTGTTCGAGGCGATCAAGGCGGGGAAGGCCTCGGTGGTCACCGACCACATCGAGCGCTTCACGAAGAAGGGGATCCGTCTCGAGTCCGGCGCCGAGCTCGAAGCGGACATGATCGTCACCGCCACCGGGCTGAAGCTGAAGATGATGGGCGGCATGGCCTTCGACATCGACGGGCGCTCGGTGAAGCCGTCGGACGTCACCATGTACAAGGGCACCATGCTGAGCGACGTCCCGAACTTCGGGTTCGCCATCGGCTACACCAACGCCTCGTGGACCTTGAAGTGCGACCTCTGCTGCGCGTACTTCTGCCGGCTCATCAACCACCTGGACGCACACGGCTACACCCACGCGACCCCACGGGTGCCGGCCGACCTCGGCGAGGAGAGCGCGCTCCCGCTCGACTCCGGGTACATCAATCGCGCGCGGGACATCCTCCCGCGACAGGGCGATCGAGCGCCGTGGAAGCTCTACCAGAACTACGCGCTCGACCGCGCGTGGCTCGAGCACGCGCCGCTGCGCGACAGCGCGCTCGAGCTGGCGCGCGCCCCCCGGCCGGGCGCGAGGCCCATGCCGGCGGCGGAGCGCAAGAGCGCGCGCCCCTGAGCGCGCGCCCCCGACCGGCTCAGCTGTTCTCGTACTTGACCGAGCAACCGTAGGGCTCGGTCTGCGCGGTCTCGATCGGCGTGCCGTTGCGGAGCGCCTGCACCGCCTGGTTCACGTAGTTCGTCGGCGACTCGTTGCGACCGCGCGGGTCGTCGTCGATGGCCCCCGAGTAGCGGAGCACGCCCTCGGCGTCGATGACGAACATGTTCGGCGTCGTCGTCGCGTCGTACGCGTGGCCGACCTCACCGGAGTTGTCGAGGAGGATCGGGTAGGCGATCTCGTGCTCCTGCCGCCACGCTTCGGCGTCCGCGGCCTCCACGAAGTGCGAGCTGTCGATCGCGAGCCAGGTGACCTCGTCGTCCGGGAACTCGCCGTCGAGGCCGGTCATCGTGCCGGCGGTGTAGTGCCGCTGCACGAAGGGGCACTGCGGGTTGATCCACTCGAGGACCACGATCTTGCCGCGCAGGTCCGCGAGGGTGTGCTCCACCCCAGCCTGGTCGGTGAGGGTGAAGTCCGGCGCGGGCTGACCGACCGTGGCAGTCGCCGGCGCTTCGGCCGCGGGCTCCTCCGTCTCGGGCTCTTCCGCTTCGGGTGTTTCGGCCTCCGGCGTCTCGGTCGCGGCGCTCTCGGTGGACGCGGTCTCGGCCTCCGGCTCGCCCTCGTCGCAGGCGAAGCCGGTCAGCGCCAACAGCAGCGCGGGAATCAGGGTCGTCGTACGCATCAGCTCTCTTCTCCGTGTTCGTTCGTTCGGGCGCTCGCCCGACGCAGCGCGTCGGTGACGATCGCCTCGGTCAGCAGCTCTGGCAACACTTCTGGGGCCGTTTCGCCCGGGCGGTAGACCAGGTAGAGGGGCACCCCCGCCTTGCCGTGCTCGGCGAGCACCTGGCGAATGGTCTCGTCCCGGCGGGTCCAATCCGCGACGAGCAACCGCGCGCCGGTCTCTTCGAAGGCCTGCCGCACGGCATCGCTCTGGAGCACCAGCCGCTCGTTCGCGCGACAGGTGATGCACCAATCCGCGGTGAAGTCGACGAACACCGGCTGCCCGTCGGCGAGGGTCGCCTCCACCGCCTCCGGGCTCCAGGCGTCGTCCGCCGACGTTGCGGCCGGCTCGGGTTCGGGCAGCGGGAACGCCCACAGCCCCGCCGGCACGAGCAGCGCCGCCGCGAGCGCCACGCCGACCAGCCGGCGCTGCGCGCGCGCGACCATCCACACCGCTGCCGCGAGCGCGACCAGGAAGGCGAGCGCCTGGGCCATCCCGTCCGTGCCGCTGAGTTGGCCGACCAACCACAGCAGCCAGACCGCGGTCGCGAGGAGCAGGAACCCGAGCGCGCGCTGCAGGACCTCCATCCACCCGCCCGGGCGCGGCACGAGCCGGCGGGCTCCAGGCACCAGCGCGACCAGCGCGAAGGGAAGCGCCAGGCCGAGCCCGATCGCCAGGAAGACACCGAGAATGGTCGCCGCGCTCCCGGCGAAGGCGAACCCGACCGCGGTCCCGAGAAAGGGCGCGGAGCACGGTGTCGCGAGCACCACCGCGAGCACACCCTCCCCGACCGAGCGCCGCAGACCGTGCGCGCGGTCGACCCGCTCACCGAGCGAGCCCGCGTCGACCCCGAGCGCGTAGACGCCGAAGAGCCCCATCGCGAAGACCACGAGCGCTCCCGCGAGCACGGTGGCGAAGATCGGATCTTGGAGCTGGAAGCCCCAGCCGACTTCCGTCCCGGCCGCGCGCAGCCCGAGGACCACACCGGCCAGCGCCAGCATCGAGAGCACGATGCCCGCGGTGTACGCCGCCACGTGCTGCCAGCGGGCGCGGCCTTCCTGGTGCGCGAGCTGCCCGAGCGCGACCACCTTGATGGCGAGCACCGGGAGCACGCAGGGCATCGCGTTCAGGATCAAGCCGCCGACGAAGGCCAGCAGCAGGATCCACGCGAAGCTCGGGGGCGTGGATGGCGCCGCAGCGACCGATGCCACCACGGCGGTCTCCGGTCCCCGCGGCAGCGGGAGGTCGATCTCGAGGGTCACCGGCCCCTCGTCGCCGACCAGGTTCACGATCCCGCACAGGCGCTGGTCGGGCTGCTCGTCGGGTCCGGTGGTCACGCTCAGGACGAGGGTCGCGCCGTCGTCGCGGCTCCGAACCTCGGAGACCTCGAGCGTCACGCCGCGAACGCGGTCCGGGAAGAAGGCAGCGCGCGGGTCGGTCGGGGCCGAGAGCGCGCCACCGCTCACGTCGATCGTCAGCTCGGCGCTCGCGCTCGGGCCGATCGGCTCCGGCGGCTCGGCGTACGCCACCTCGAAATCGGTATCACCGACGGCTCGCGGCAGCCGGCTCCAGGTCTCGTCGAAGGTCGCGAGCGCCTCGCTCGGCACCGACTCGCCCACCGGGATCGTCCGCTCGAGGTCGACCCGGCCGGGGATGCAGTCGATCTTGCAGACGAGGAAGTCCGCGGAGGCACGAACGGTGACCTCGCCCTCGCCCGTCGCCGCCACCGCCGCGCCGAGCAGCACCGCCTCCTCGTAGCCGAAGGTCGTGATCGTCCCCGAGGGGTCGAGCAATCGCGCGGGGGTCGGCCAACGGAGCTCGCCGACCTCCCCACCCTCGGCCTCGTAGAGGACCTCCGTGCCGATCGCCGCCTCCCCCGGGTTTCGGAAGTAGACGTGCCAGTGCGGGTCGAGCACGAAGCGGACGCCGACCCGAAAGCGCTCACCGGGCGCCACCGACGAGCGGTCGGCGAGGAGCTCGAGCTCCACTCGAGGATCGCCCGCTTCCTCCGCTGCGGTGGCCCGCCAACGATCGTCCGCGGACGCGCTCGCGGCACAGAGGAGGATCGAGAGCAGGGAGAGGGCACGCACGGTGGGCAACCTACCCCCCGCTGACGGTGCCAGCACGTCCCCCGTTACTGGGCGAGCTCCCGTGGACGCCTTCCTTCCCGGACGAAGCGACGGGCGACGTGCGCGTTGCGGCCGAGCCGACGCTCCCGCGTGGGGTGGCAGAGCCACCGGACGGTGCCCTCGAGCGCCAGCCGCGCGTGGGGGCTCAGGTCCCGGTCCGCCTCGGCCGCCGCGGAGACCCGGAGCGCGGCGACGACGGCCTTCACGTGGTGCGCCACGAAGATCGGTCGCGTGAGGCGATCGGAGACGACGTCCCGGTGGAGCTCGGGGCTCAGCTCGGCGAGCGGCCGAGTGCGAGCCAACGCCATGGCGCGGCCTTCGTCCCGAGCGTCCATCGCCTCCACGAGGGAGCCCAGCGCGTCGCCGTCATCCGCAGCCGGACCATCGAGCGGCGCCAGGTGCTGCACGAAGCGGGCGCCGATCCTCAGACAGCGCAGCAAAGCCTCGCTCGGGCGTCGAAGGAGCAGCGCGCGGGTGGCCTCGGCATAGGTCAGCGCGTGCGTCACGTGGAGCCAGGTCTCGGCCACGGCGAGATCGGGCTCGTGCCGCGGGTCGAAGCGGCGCAGCCGCTCCCCCGCCGCGAGCGCGAGGGCGAGCGCCACGCGGTCGGGCGCGACGCCGGCGAGGATCGGTTCGTCCACGGCGTCGAGCGCCTCGGTGAGCGACCCATCGAGGACGCGCTCGAAGAAGGGCGCGGGATCGAAGCGCGCATCGCCGGCCCCGAGCCGGAGGGGCGCTCGAGCGCCGACCTCGCGAACGAAGCGACGCATCGGCGGCAGGGTGTGCTCGCGCGTCGCGTAGACCAGGCTCCGCGCGAGCACGGTGAGGATCGGGTGCGCGGCCTCCTCGCCGACGCGCTCCATCAGCTCTTCGGCCTTGGCCGTGAAGATGACGCTGTGGCCGAAGTCCAGGAACCCGTCGCTGGCCGCCGTGGCGAGATCGTCGAGCAGCGCCTCACGGTCGTCGGCCGCGCGCACGCTCGCCTCCGCCCGTTCGAGTGCCTCCGCGGCGATCAGCTGTGGCAGCGCCTCGCCGGGCTCGGCTGGATTCGGGAAGGACTGCTCTGGACGGCGCTCGAGATCGTCGAAGAGCAGGTCGAGCGCCTGCAGGAGCACCACCCCCGGCTCGAGCGTGCCCGCTTCGAGGAGCGCCGCGAGGTCCGCGCTGGCAGCGAGACCATGGTGGAAGCCCCACTCCAGTCGCCGGGCGGCCATCCGACTCATCCACCCGAGGATGGCCAGCGCCGGTTCATCGAGCGCCAGCATCCGTTCGATCGTTCGCGCGCACTGGCCGGGATCCCGATCGTCGATCGCCTCGACGAGGGTCCGCCGGAGCGCAGCGAGGCGTTCGCCTCGGGGCGGATCCACCAGCCGAGCCTCGACGACGTCGCCACGGACGCGCGTGTCGTATCGACGAACGCCCTCTCCGCCGACGATGCACGCCCCGTCCGCGAGGCGGAACTTCCAGTTGTGCCAGGCACAGGTCAGCACCGCGTCGCCGTCTTGCCCACTCACCGCCCCGCCCGAGAGGGGATAGCCCTCGTGTGGGCAGCGGTTGTCGATCACACACGCGCGATCCTCCGCGAGCCGGAAGACGGCGAGCTGCCGCTTCCCCTTCTTGACCGTCTTCGATTCGCCGACCGCCAATCCCGCGGCCACGCCCACCCACTCGTCGTCGTCCATGGCACGAGCATGGAAGGCGCCGGTCACACCGTCGACGGACCGGCTATTTCGCGAGCGACCTGCTAGCGAACCAACCGGGCGTCCGCCGGATCGACCGGAGTCCCTCGGAGGATGGCGGCGATCGACCGAAGGCCATCGAGCAGCGAACCCGGCGTGCAGCGGGAGAAGAGCCGGTTCGCGTCGCAGGCCCAGAGCGGCGCGAGCTCTTCGGGCAAGGAGTGGGCTTCCTCCGTCGCCGCGGCCAGGTCGTAGCCACACGGCAGGAAGAGCGTCACGTCGATCGCTGCCTCGGCGAGCTCGTCCGGCGTCGCGCGCCGAGATGCGGTCCCGGCTTCCGCGAGCACGTTCACGCCCCCCGCGCGCTCCACCAGCTCCGGGACCCAGTGCCCGCCGAGAAAGGGCGGGTCGCTCCATTCGAGGCTGAGCACCCGTGGTCGGCCCTCGGCCGGCTCGACCGCGTCGACCGCCGCGCGCCACCGACCGATCGCCGGCTCGGGGTCGATGCCAGCAGCTCGGCCGACGGCCCGGAGGTCGTCGGCGAGCGTGGCGACCGAGGTCGCCGAAAGGGTGACGAGCGTGGCGCCCTCCGGAAGCGCGTCTCGTGCGTCCCGGCCACGTACCGCGCAGACGTCGCAGATATCCTGCGTGAGCACGAGGTCCGGCGCGAGCTCGGCGAGTCGTTCTCGGTCCGTGACGTAGAGGGCCGCGCCATCGGCCATCGCGGCGCTCACCGCCGCGTCCGACCTCCGCGGGGGCGCGATCGGGCGCGCTCGGGACGCGGCTGCGGGTGAGCACGGGCAGGCCGGCGGCCGCGGGGTGATCGCATTCGTGAGAGATGCCGACGAGCCGATCGCCCAACCCGAGGCTGGCGACGATGTCCGTGCCGGAGGGGACCAAGCTCGCGATACGCATCGCGCGACTCTAGCGCGGGGCTCAGCCCGGGGTCACCACGCGGGCAGGGTGGACTCCATCGACCCCGAGCGGGGCGAGAAGCTCGCGAGGACACGCTCCAACACGCGCCGGAGCTCCGCGGGGTCGGGCGCGCTCTGGTCGATGAGGGTGTCGAGCTCGTCATCGAGGCCCTCGAGCGCCGCCCCCTCCTCGCGGAACGCGTCCGCGAGGGCCTCCTGCGGCCGACTCATCAAGCGGGTCAGCAGAACGCTGTCGTGCTCCTCCAGCTCCTGTCGACGGCTGACCTGGTGAATCAGCCCGGCGAATCCATCGAAGTCCTGCCAGAGCCTCTGCCCCTCGAGCAGGCACGCTCCGGTCTCGCCGTCGCACATCAGCCAGTCGAGGATGCGCTCCTGCAGCTTGCGGATCTGACTCCGGTCGTGAACCCGCAGGTTCGGATAGATCTCGTGACCGATGAGCATCGCGATGCGGGTGCCGATGCGCCGCAGCCGCCGGCGGATCTCGTGTTCCGCCGGCTCGTCACCGATGGCCTGCCGCAGGAGGCGATACTGCCGACGCACCTGGAGCGAGCGAGAGAGCTCGGTCGCGTACGTGAGCCGAGGCTCGAGCCCCTCCACCTCGCAGAGCACGACCTCGAGGGCCGTGAGCGAGTTGACCACCCGCCGCAGCGCGCTGCCACACTCGCCGACGACCTCCCATCCGACCATCCCCTCATGAAGGCGACGAAGGGTCGCGAGCTTCTGGTGCAGCTCCGTGGAGGCGAGGAAGGCGATGTCGGCCACCCTCGCCTCCCCGTGGTTGCTCATCAGCTCATCGATGCCTTGGTAGAACGTCATGCTCTCGTTCGAGCTGGCGCCCGCCGTGGGCTTGGCGAAGGGGAAATCGTCCACGTCGGGCTCGCTGATGTCGCCCTCGTAGTGGTCCAGCACCTGGTCCGCGAGCGCGATCGCCTTGGTGACGAGCTGCTCCACGCCCAGCGCGAGACCACCCATGGCGTTGGCGGCGCTGGTGGATTCGAAGCTACGGATGTCGAAGGAACGAGCGTCATGCACGAGCTGCACGAGCTGCTCGTCGAGGGTGGCGGCGGAAGCGGTCACGTTGGCCCCCAGGGGCAGTTGGGCTGAATGCCCCCAATCTCTTGCCAACGGAAAGTTCCGTCAATGTCCGATTTTCGGACGCTTCAGAAGCAGAGCTCGGTGCAGGCCGTCGCGCCGGAGCGGTTGCAGGCCTCTCCGCTGGTCGATGCCTGACCGAAGAGCTCCCACGAGGGGCTCGCCAGGTCGATTCGCCACACGTCGTTGGCATTGCCGCAGTCGGTCTTGCCCATGACCACGTAGCCAGCGCCCGCCCCCTGGACGGTGCCGAAGTAGTGCCGACGCTCCGGGGCCTCGGTGTCCGGCGTGGTGAAGTCGGCCGGGAACATGCAGAACCCGACATCGGAGTTGTTCAGCTCGTCGCCGCGGACCACCTCGGTCCAGGTGCTGGTGGCGAGGTCCACGGTCCAGATGTCGTTGACGTTGCCGAGCGCGGCGCTGTCGTGCCCGGCGACCATGATGAGCTGGGTGTCGGTCGCGAAGAGGCCGGAGCCGAAGCGGCCGATCGGCGCGTCGGGCCCGCCGAAGGCGACCTGGGTCCAGGTGTCGGTGGTCAGATCGAGGGACCAGGCGTCGTTGCCGAAGGGGCCGTCGAAGTCCGGGCTGCCACCGAAGACGAAGAAGCGATCGCCGTGGTGGGCGAAGGCGTGGGCATAGCGGGGAGGCGGCGCCGAGGCCTCCGCGATGCGGGTCCACGCGCCCGAGGTCAGATCGAGGGCCCAGGTGTCGTCGGTCCCGACGATGCTCAGACCACTGGTCGAGGTGTTGCCGCCGAAGATGACGAGCCGGTTGCGCGCGGCATCGTGAGCGACGGCCGCATGGCTGCGGGGATCGGGCCCGGTGCCGGTGGTGGCGATCTCGGTCCAGGTGAGGGTCGCGAAGTCGAGCTGCCAGACGTCGGCGAAGTTCGTGTAGTTGCCGCCGCCGGCCGTGACCCGACCGCCGAAGAGGTAGGCGCTGGCGCCGTCCGCCGAGGTGACCATGCCGTGGCGCGCGCGCAGCCCGGGGCCGCCGGTGGCGGTGAGCTGGGTCCACGTCTGGCAGGCGAGGTCGAAGGCCCAGATCTCGTCGGTGATGTCGGTCATCGGCCGACACTCGATCGGGAACGCGAGGTTGCCGCCGTAGACGAGGATCCGGTTGCGCTCCGCGTCGAGGACCGCGCCGTGCTCGCCGCGCGAGGTGGGGATCATCCCGGTCGGCTCGCAGGCCGGGCCCATGTCGGTGGCGGCGTCCGTCGGCACCGCGGCGTCGGTCGTGGTGTCCGTGTCGTCATCACCACACGCGGTGAGGCCGAGGCACAGGGAGAGCGTCAGCAAGGAAGTCGAAGCGCGCATCTGGGCTCCATAGCAGGAGAGCCGGTTGGCCCACAAACCGCGCTGAACCGGGTTCCGGCCATTGGCTTGCGGCCTCGCGCCCGGCGGGCAAGGCTCGCTCGGCCTTGAGCCGCATACCCATAAATCGTGACGCGCTGCGGCAGATCACGCGCGCCGCCGCCGAGAACCTCAGCCCACGCCGCGCGTGGACCTGGGCCGGGTTCGCCGGTGCGTGGATGACCATTCGTGGCCTGCTCCAGGTCGGCCGCCGGATCGACGACGTGCTCTACCCCGCGTGGAAGGACCAGCGCGTCGAGCAGCCGGTCTTCATCTTCGCCAACGGCCGGAGCGGCACGACCATGCTCCACCGGCTGCTCTCCTATGACGAGGAGCACTTCGCGGGCTTCAAGCTCTACCAGTCGATGTTCAACGCGGTCTCGTACCAGCGGCTCATCGAAGCGATCGGCGAGGGTCCCCTCGGTCCGATCGCACGCAAGGGCGTCGACCTGATCAACGACACCTTCTTCAGCGGCTGGGAAGGCATTCACGAGATGGGCATCGACAAGGAGGAAGAGGACGAGGCCCTCTTCGTCTACGCCCTCGAGTCGCCGACGGTCTCGCTGCTCAACCCCTACCTCGAGGGCTACGGCGAGATGGCCTGGCTCGACATGCAGGACGACGAGTCCCGTCGGGCCTTCATGGACCACTACGAGGCGTCGCTGAAGAAGCACCTCTTCAGCGTCGGCGGCGACCGACGCTTCATCACGAAGAACGTCTTCCTGCACCCGCGGGTGCGCACGCTGCTCCAACGCTTTCCCGACGCGCGGCTGCTCTACCTGGTGCGGCACCCGTACAAGGCGCTGCCGAGCTTCCTCAACATGTTCTACGAGAAGTGGATCACCCACTCGCCGGAGCTGCCGAAGGAGTCACCGGCGGCGCGCGAGCTCGTCGAGCTGGGCTACGCCTACTACCGGGTCGCCCTCGAGCTGATGGACACGCTCCCGAAGGAGCGCTTCCACCTCGTCCGCTACAAGGACCTCATCAAGGACCCCAAGCGCGTCGTCGAAGAGGTCTACGGCTGGATGGAGCTCGAGATGAGCCCGGCGTACCGCGCGAAGCTCGAAGAGGTCACGAGGCGGCAGAAGCGGTACAAGAGCTCGCACGAGTACTCGCTCGAGGAGTACGGGCTCAGCAAGGAGGAGGTCTACGAGAACCTTCGGGATGTCTTCTCGCGTTTTGGGTTCGAGCCTTAGGCGCTCCGGGCTTCGATGGGCCCGTTGGGTCCTTGCCTCGCGCAGAGTCGCGGAGCCGCAGAGGTCGCAGGGAGAACGAAGGTTGGGCTAGTTCGCCAGGCAGAGGGTGGTCTGCATGGGGATGGGGTCGCCGCTCGGCGTGCAGGTGAGAGTGAGCTGTTCGAGCTTCGCCTTCACGCAGGTGTTCACCGTGTCGTCGCCGCCCTCGACCGCCACTGACTCGACGACACCGGTGGGGGTGACGGTCCAGGCGAGCTCGAGTCGGCTCGCGCCGCGTTCGGTCTGGCAGCCGTTGATTTCGAGGGCTTCGAGAGCGGCGCGAATGCGGTAGCCGGGGTCACCGTCGATGGCACCGACCGACATGCGCGCGCCGCTGCCGCCGAGCCCTCCGAGGGCGCCGAAGATGGCAGAGTCACGGGGCGGGTCGGCGGTCAGGGTCGCGACCATGGCTTCCGTCGTCGGGCTCGCGGGAAGTGTCCGCCGGAACAACGGAGGCAGCCCTTCGTCGCTGAGGCTGCCGGCGCGGCGCCAGGAGATGATCAGGTCGCAGACCGTCTCTGCCGGTCCGGTGGGCTGCATGTTCTCGTCGATCGGCGTGGCGTCGTGGCAGCTCTGATCGACCTTCGCGACGACCAAGTTCGGCACCTGAGACCCGAGCACCCAGGTCAGAGATGGCGGCGCCGCGCACACCGGGCCGCGGCTGCTAGTCTTGCCCGCTTCGATGAGCCGCTCGGCCGCGCGCCGTCGGTTGGCGGGCACCGCGCGAAGGTCGTGCTCGCTCCGGGCCCAGCGCTCCACCGCCTGCTGCACGGCGGCCACATCGACCCCCTCGGTCTCCGCTTCGACCAGGACCAAGAGTTGCGGACGAGCGTCCGCGTCGTGCCCCGGCGCGGCAAACATTGGATCGATCGTCCCCTCACAGCCCTCGGGCATCGACGTGGGGGGTGGCGGGCCGATCTGGGCGGTGCGGATGGGCTCGATCGACTCGGCGCGGCGAACGCAGTCGGCGCGCCAGGGCTCGAACTCGGGGGTGTCGGCCGCGGCTTCGACGCACTTGCCGAAGGCGGCGGCGGCGTACTGGGCGAAGTTCTGCGCGGCGCCGCGAATGGACCGCTCGAGGGAAGCGCGCGCCTGCTCGTTGACGTCGCCGACGTCCGGGAGCGGCAGGGTCCACATCCAGCTCGCGGAGCGGTGGAGCAGGCGCGCGGCGAGGACCGCGTGGATGAGCTTCTCGCTCGGTTCGCTCGCTCCCTCCCAGAGGTCGAGGAGCTGCGAGGCGGCCGAGACCTGCTGGTCGACGTAGGGCGCGAAGAGCTGGGTGGCGAAGGTGCGGTACTCGTCGGGGCCGGCGTCGGCCGGCGGCATCGGTGGCTCGCTGGCCCATGCGCCCTCGAACGTCGACTGCGCTTGGCGGATCGACTCGGGCGCCGACTCGATCGGTGACGCGTAGAGCACCTGTCCGTCGAGCGCGATCCCCGGCTCCGGTTCGGGATCGGGCGTGGTCTCCTGCGGCGGCGGGCTGGAGGGACAGCCGAGGACGAGCAGGAGGAGCACCGGGAGAGGTCGCATGTGCGCACGCTGCCAGACGGTGCCCAGGAGCGTCTACTCCGTGGGGTCCTCGTACGAGAACATCGCGTAGCGCCACGGCGATGCGTCGAGGTGCAGGTGGTTGTGATGGCGCGGTCGCGGCGGACCGACGATCCCGCGGAAGATGTCGGGGCGGCGCCGGAGCTTCTCGGCGAGGCCGTGGAGGAACTCGGCGTGATGGGCGTCGCGCTGGCGGCGCGGCCCCCAGTGCTGGCCGATCCGGAGCCGGAAGGGGCGGCGGAAGCGACGGTGGACGCCCACCGGGAGCTCCGCGTCCCGCGGCAGCCGACCGAAGTCGAAGCCCTCGAGGTCGATGGCGTTGCCGAAGGCGTGCTCGCTGATGCGACCCCGGCGACCGCGCGCCCGGCGGCAGTTGTAGGTCCCGCCGTGGACCATCCGGGTGGGTGGACGGCCGTAGTGGGTGGTCGCCAGATCGACCACCACCTGCTCGAAACGCTCGAGCCGCTCGCCGAACTCCGGGTGGACTCGAACGTTGTATCGGAAGGCCTCGCCGCGCCGGTGAACCAGGGTGTCCGTGGGACAGCGATCCATTCTTTCGCCCTGCTCGAGGAAGCGTGGGGTGGCGTCGAGCGAATGATGGTCGTGCGGCCAACCGTTGAAGAACGAGAAGTACGACCCACCGTCGGCCGCCGCGGTGAGCGGGAGCACGAGGACCAGCAGGATGAAGGACAGACGGACCACGACGTTCTCTGGGGACGTGCGAGGGAGCGGAAAGGTTCCCTCCGGTCCGGAAAAATAGCAGTGGAACCCAAAGTGCCCCCCGCAGGCCCCATCCGTTTGCCTCTGTCGTGTTTCCACTACTAGGATCGGCCGTGGCCGAGGAGGCGTTTGGCCCCGAGGAGGGCGACGAAGAGGATCCGCTCGTCGGACGCGTCCTCGGCGAGGGCTACGTGCTCGAGAAGCGCCTGGGTGGCGGCGGCTTCGGCGCGGTCTACGCCGCGACCGATCCGAAGACCGGCGAGAAAGTCGCGGCCAAGGTGCTCCGCGTGGACCGCGCGGCGCTCTCGGCCGACGCCCGCACGCGCTTCCGACGTGAGGCCCAGGCGCTCGTGTCGCTGCGCCACCCGCGGATCGTGGCCATTCACGCCCACGGCACCAGCGACGAGGGGCTCGAGTACCTCGTCATGGATCTCCTCGAGGGCGAGGACCTGGCGGACCACCTCCATCGGCGGCGCCGCATCCCGGTGCCCGACGCGCTGGCCCTCTTCGACGGGATGGCGGAGGCGGTCGAGTACGCCCACGAGCAGGGCTTCGCTCACCGGGACCTGAAGCCGGCCAACGTCTTCCTGCGCACGAACGACGAAGGCGGCGTCGACCCCATCGTCCTCGACTTCGGCCTCGCCAAGATGGTCGAGGGCTCGGAGGAGAGCCTGACCGCCACCGGCATGGTCCTCGGCACCCCGCAGTACATGGCGCCCGAGCAGGCCACCGGCGAGAAGGTCGATCGGCGCGCTGACGTCTACGCGCTCGGCTGCATCCTCTACGAGATGCTCACCGGCGAGGCGCCCTTCGAGGGCAACACGCCGACGGCCATCCTGATGAAGATGCTGACCACGCCACCGCCGGCGATGGCGCCGGATCTCGGCGTGCCCGTGGCGGTGGAGACCGCGATCCGCACGGCCCTCGCGAAGAACCAGGACGAGCGTTTCCAACACGTCGGTGCGTTCCGGAAGGCACTGAAGGAGGGGGCGAAGAGCGTCCCGATGACGCGGCTGCTCCGGGCCCCCTCGGGTTCGCCGCCCGCGACGCGGGAGGCGCGCGCGCTCTCGTCCGGGCTGCGGCCTGGCGAGTCGAAGAGCTGGGTGGGCCCGGTCGCCATCGGTGGCGTCGCCCTGCTGGCGGCGGCCGGCGTGGGGCTCTTCTTCGCGCTCCGCGAGCCGACCAACGCCGTCACCGCGACGGCCCCGACGCAGGTCGATCTGGCACCCATCGATCACCGCGACGAGGCGATCGAAGAGCCGGACGAGACGCCCACGCAGACGGACGCCGGCAACGAGCTCGGAGCTCCGCCGACGGAGTTTCCCGAGGAGCCGCTCGAGGCGAACCCGACCATGCGTCCCGAGCCGAGCCAAATGCGCTCACGGCGCGGTCAGGCGACGACGATGGCGAGCGCGATGGAGTCGTCGATGAGCACCGGACCGTCGGCGGCGGTCACCAATGCGAACCCCTACGCCGCCGAGGTCCGCCGGCTCGAGGCTTCGCTCGAGGAGGTCCAGCGGACGGTGGCCGCGGTCGCCGCCACCCGCCGCGGACTCCGCAGCCTCGCCGACAACGACAAGCCCTCGTTCTGCGGGCGCGCGAGTGGGCTCGTGACCGGCTCGGAGGACGGCACCGTCGTGTCCACCGTCCAGCAGCTCCGCCGCATCCGCGGCCAGGCCTGCGAGCCCTACGAGCAATCGGGACCGCCGGACGCCGATCTGCTCCGCAAGCTGCAGCGGATCCCGTCGACCCTCGACCGCGCCGAAGAGATGGCCGCGGACCGCACGATCTCCTCGAACGTCCCCGTGGACGTGGCCGACCAGGTGCTCGCCGCCGTCCGGGAGACCCGCACGCTGCTTCGGGGTGTCGAGGATGGCAGCCGACCCTTCCCCTGCGACGCTGGGGTCTTCACCCGGCTCAGCAGGCTACAGCGCCAGGGAAACCAGTGGTCCGGCGCCGCCGCCCAGCGCGTGACCCGGCTCCGGCAGGACATCTGCCGCGAGACCGGCGGACTCACGAGCGTGCAGGCGAGCGAGCTCGCGGAGCGCCTCTCGGGCCAGCTCGACACCGCGGAGGGGCAGATCCACGCCCACGAGACATCGGTCCAGCGCTCGCTGACCGCGGCGCGCCTCGTCGCCCAGTGAGTGGTGAATCACGCCTCGGGGTGAACACTGGGGCTCTGGCGACGTATAACGCCGTTGCCCCATGCGCCTGCTCTCGTCCGTCGTCGTTCTCGCCGCCCTGACCGCGCTCGCTGCGCCGGCCGAGGCACAGACGTGCGATCGGCTGCCGCGCGACTGCGACGCCGAAGCCCGCGCCTTCGAGGCCCGCGCCCGGCGCTTGCAGAACCTGAGCGACCCGGTGAAGGCCGGCGTGGACGCGCTGAAGCTCAGGCGACGTGCGGCGTGCCTCGAGTGGAACGCCTGCGCTCTCGAGGACGCGACCCTCCAGCGGATGACCGCCTGGGCGGACGACGAGCTCCAGCAGCTGGCGCGGGCAGCAGACGAGGAGGCCCGATCCACGTGGGCCCGCGGCCTGACGCAGCGGGGACAGGTCGCCATGGCGCAGGGCACGGCCGCGGCGAACCCGGCGTCCTTCCGGCCCCAGCTCACGCCACAGGTGGTCGAGAGCATCCTGCGGCTGAAGGAAGAGGTCGAATCGCTCGAGGCTTTCCGCCCGATCGTCATCCGCATCCAGCGGGGCTCGGTGATCCGCAACCGACGCAAGCCGCCGATCTGCGAGTCGAATACGCGCGAGGAGCTGCGCACGCTCGTGCGCTCCGGCGCTCAGCTCGTCCAGGGATACGCACGCAGCCTCGCCTCGGATCTCACGGAGCTCTGCGAGCCGTTCGAGACCTGGGAGAGTCCGCCCGAGAACATCCAGCTGATGTTCACCGAGTTCAACTCCCGGCTCGAGCGCATCGACGGTTGGCTCACCGAGATCATCGCCTGCGTTCAGCCGGGGCCGTACAGCGCCAGCTGCCGAAACGCCTACGGTTCGAAGACGCCGCAGACCCTCCCGGACGCGCGCCGCGCCATGGGAGAGCTGAACCGGGTCCGCGCGGTCATGCGTCGCTCGCGCAGCCGGTTCCCATGCCACGACGCGATCTGGGCGCGGCTGGCGACGACCCAGTGGACCCTGCGGACCGCCCAGGCGCAGATCCCAGCGCTCTCGAACCAGGTGCATCGGATCTGCGACCGCATCGGGCTGACGGACGAGGATCTCGAGAAGGCCCAGAACGACATCCGCGACGAGACCGAGCGCTTGGTCGCGTCGATCGCGCAGTACCTGACCTCCCGTCGCCAGGCGCTGTCCCAGCTGCGGACCGTCTACGGCGATCAGCTGCCGCCCAACCTGCGCTGAGCTCGATGAACCCGGTCGCCTCGCTCGCGCGCACCTTCCACTGCGACGCCGACACTCTCTTCGCCGCGCTCGAACGGCGCGACGAGTGGTGGGGTGAAGGCGCGGGCGGGGCGGTCGCCAAGCACGTCCCCGGAGAACGGCTCACGCTGACGATCGACGTCCGCGGGACCGCCACCCGCGCGATGCTCGTGCTCTCGCCCGGCGGTCCGTCGCCGATGGATGGCACGCAGCTGCAGGTGCTCCATACCCGGTTCGAGGACGACGCCGATCGAGACGCGCACGCGGCCCTCTGGGACGCGCGCCTCGAGCGACTCGCGTCGTGCCTCTGAAGCACACGATCGGGATCCGTTCGGTCGACTGAACCGGGCGCGGATCTTCACCGGATCCCTTGGCAATTATTGCCCCATGAATGCCAGTGCACACGCGCTAGCTTCGTAGCTCGTCGTCTGACGGACGCGTTCGGCTTTGCCTTGCATCGGCGGCCGGTCTCCGCGTACAAGGACACATTCATATCTGATTTTTCTCGTACGGGCGCAATTGCTCGGAAGGCTGAGTGGGATGACACGATCGCGATTGGTGGGCATGGCGCTGGTGGGCGCGACCTCTGTGGGAGCGGCCCTCGTGCTGGCCTGTGGCGGCGGACAGAGCCGCGGCAGCAGCAGCGGCGGCGACGGCGACGGGTTCCGCGGCGAGCTCACGGTGGAGAACCGGAGCTCCTACGACATCTGCCGGATCCGCCTCGACATGGACGGCGACAACCGCATCGCGGAGGACGTCGACCTCGCCAGCGGCGGTAGCACCACGCTCTCGATCGCGGACAAGCCGGTTCGGATGATCATCACCGAGTGCGGCGGCGCGCGGACCCTCTACGGGCACCCGATGAACTTCTACGGCACGGCGATCGGCGACTCCGAGTACCCGCCGGACTGGACCGAGAGCACGCTCGTGCTCCACGACGCGGGTGACGAGCCCGAGGGTGCGTTCGATACGCTCGCCCTCAACCCGCGCGACATCTCGGACTGGGTCTTCTTCACCGAGAGCGACTCGTCGCTGTCCTCGACCTTCCACGACGTCCTGACGAACCACGCGCAGCAGGCGGGCTGGACCGAGTCCTTCGAGAAGACCTGGGCGATCAACGACTGGAACGTGAACCGGAACCAGCGCACGGGGATCATCCTCGGGCGCAATCACCAGGGCGTCGGGTTCGCGCGCTGGGACGACGGCCACTGCACCATGCAGGCCTTCGGCTTCAACGAGGGCCATGACGGCTCCGGCTTCGACGGCAACGTGGTCTTCGGCGGCGTCAGCACGCAGCTCCCCCTCCCCTGCGCATACCTCGACGGCGCGAGCGGCGGCGGCGGTGGCGGCGCGAGCAGCGGCGGCGGCGGCGGCGAGGCTGGCTGCACCAACACCTGCGACAGCGCGAACGACGGCGACTGCGACGACGGCGGCCCGGGCTCGGCCTACGACGTCTGCGAGTACGGCACCGACTGCGGCGACTGCGGCCCCCGCTGACGACTGCGCCAACGGCGCGTCGTCACCCTCACCCTAGCCCTCGCCCTGACCCTCTCCCTTCATGAGAGGGCGAGGGTCAGGGCGAGGGCCGCCTTCGGCGGCGGATCACTCCGCAAGCGGACAGCTCTCCGAGGGATCGGCGTAGCCGAAGAGCATCATGCGCAGCGGGTTCCCCGAGCCCTCGTGCGCCATCGGCTCCCAGGTGACCGAGTCCTGGCTCGTCCAGTGCTCGGTCCCCTGGCGGCTCGCCGCCCAGTAGGTCCCCCAGGGAGCGCGACCGGCCGCCGCGATGCGCACGCCGTTGTCGATCGTCTCTTCGGTCCAGCTCTCTCCATCCCAGCGCTGCGGACCGCGGCGCCACCCCGCGAACGCGATGAAGCCGTCGTCGGTCGGCAGGTAGGTCCCGAAGCCATCGGGGACCTCCTCGACGCGCCACGTGTCGCCGCCGTCGAAGGAGAGGCACATCAGGTCGCCGCCGGGGGCCACGAGACCGCCATGAGCCAAGGTCATCCAGGCGTTGCACTCGTCGGCGAAGCCACCTTCCACCTCGGCGTAGCTTTGCGCGGAGTCCACGCTGCTCAGCAGCCAGTGGACCTCCTTCGGCGAGTCGGTTCCGTCCATGAAGAGGCGCCCGAGCGAGGGGTGGTAGGAGAGCGAGCGGAAGTGGAAGTACTTTCGGTCGATGGCCTCGCCCTCGTCCTCGACCCAGTCGAGTCCGTCGGTCGAGGTCATCCGCGGCGACCGCCCTCGGATGAGCACGAAGACCTCGCCGTCCCAGAAGATGCCGCGGGTGCCACCCGTCAGCGGCCCGGTGGTTCCGTCGGCGTAGTGGAAGCGCTCGCCCGGGAGCTGCTCCCACGCGATCCCGTCGGTGGAGCGGAAGACGTGACCGGGCGCGCCGTGCCCGGTGTTGAAGAGGAAGACCCCATCACCGTAAGCCGCCCCCTTCAACGCGTGCTCGTGGTGGTCGTTCGCGTCCGGTGAGAAGACCTCGTCGTGCACGATGCTCTCGAGCCCATCGCAGCTGGTGACCACACGCCCGTGCGCCAGACCGATGGCGACGCGCACCTTGCCAGCCGGGGTCGGCTCGGGCTCGAGCGGCGCGAAGACGAAGTCCCCCGGTGCGGCCCCTCCATCGACGGCGCCCGCGTCGACCCCGCCGGCATCGTCCGCTGCCGCGTCCACCGTGGGCGTCGGTCCACCGTCCCGCTCGGGCGCGTCGTCGGTCGGCGTACCGTCGTCGTCGCCGCAAGCGGTGAGGGTGAGCGCGAGAGCGAGGAAGAGGCATCGTGTGGGCATCGGCGGCGGTAGGAGCCACGACCCCCGCGAAGTGGCTCGCGATCGCTCTTTCGTTCCGTGCGCGCGGACGGACGCACCGGACGCAAGGTCCGGCTGAACCGGTTCGCGCGCCCCGTGGCTCCTACCCGCGTGACGCGCTCTCTCGTGGGTGGTCGATCGTGGGCGATCGGTCTGGGTTTGTTGGCTCTCCTCGGATGCAAGGGGGAGATCGGGGGCTCCGACGACACCCCGGGTGTGGATGGAGGTCCGAGCACGCCGTGCACCGAGGAGCAGACTCTTCTCCAGGAGCAGGTCGGCAACTGGCTCGAGACCACGTGCAGTCACGCCGGCTGCCACGGCCCGGTGGGCGCGCGTCGTCCGGACATCGCCGCCGGCACCCTCCCGGAGCTGATCGCGAACAACTGGTTCGTGCCCGGCGATCCCGAAGCTGGCGCGATGGAGCGCATCGATCCGGCCGACCCGCACGACATCATGCCGCCCACCCGCCTCGCCAACCCACCCGAGGCGATCGCCATGCTCGAGCAGTGGATCGAGCTCGGCGCGCGCACGGACTGCGTCGAGCTGCCGCCGCTCCCGGAGACGGCGCCCAACTCCTACCCGCAGGACGAGCTCTTCACCTGCGACACCCCCACGAGCTTCGCGCCGACCCACGCGCTGATGAGCCGGAACGAGTTCATCCATCGCGCGGGCGGCTACCTCCAAGATCCCGAGCTCGCGGGCTCGCCGCTGCCCTCGGACGCCCGTCCCTTCTCGACCGGCACGCTCGGTGACTCGCTCGACTCGACCCTGCTCGGGCTGCACCTCGACGTGCTCGACACCTCCCGTGGGTTCCGCCAGAGCGATCGAACGACGGCCGGCGACACACGAGACCGCCGCGGTGAGAACGAGCCGAACCGCGTCTGGATGAAGGGCCTCACGGACGCAGAGCGGACCCGCCTCGAGTGCCTGACGGACTCGGGTCGCGCTGGGAGCGAGGTGCTCGCCGACGGAGCGTGCAAGCGCGAGTTCGTCGGACTCCTGCTCGAGCGCCACGCGATGCAGCGGCGCGCGACCGAGACGGAGATCGACCAGCTCGTGAGCTTCCTCGACGTGGAGCTGGGCAGCGAATCGGACCCGTCTCATCGCATCCGAACGCAGGACCGCGTCACGGAAGCCTCGATGATGATGTTCGGCGCCCTGCATCGCTCCCTGCTCGGCGGTGACGACGGTCAGCTCACGCCGGACGAGTGGTCTCACGAGCTCGCGTCCGCCCTGGGTACCGCGCCGCTGAACGGAGCGGAGATCGACACCGTGGAGCGGCCCGAGCTCGGCTGGGTCGGCGACTACCGCCAGCGCCGCGACGACGGCGAGCTCGCCACGCTGTCGGATGCCACCGCGTACATCGGCGAGGTGCTCTCGATCGACGCCGGATATGTCGGTGGTGAGCACGCGGCGAGCGCCGAGACGGCGCGCCCCGACATCTACTACGACGAACGGACCCGCGGTGATTGGCGCCGGCCGCGACGTGGACGCTACTGGCTCGCGCCGCAGATCGCGCGCTTCTTCCGCGAGTACTTCGACTACGCGAAGGCACCGACGATCGCGAAAGACGATCCCGCGGCGACGAGTCGCTGGGACGCAGAGTGGATGAGCCGCTTCATGACCGGACCGGTCAACGACGGCTACACGCTCGAGCGCGACGGGGCGAACCCCAACCGGCCGGCACACGGCGAGCCCCCGATGGTCGACCAGCTCGACGACTTCATCGCGCGGGTGGTGGTCGACGCGGAGCGTGCGGGGCGCGACGTCTTCCAGGATCTGCTCACCGCGCGCACCTATCGCGTGCCGGCCTCGCTGACCGCGACCGAGGGTTTTCAGGGCCGCGGCGTGCGCTCGTCGCAGGCCTGCGACCCCACGGTCTGCCAGGACGAGGGCGACGCCAACTGCTGCGACACGGACGGGCACTCCTGCGCGATGGTCGGCTTCGCGCCCGACGGAACGCCGCTCGGCGGCTGCATGGGCCTCTCGTTCCGGCTCTTCCACTTCATGGCGAGCGTCTACGACGTGAACCCCATCGAGGAGAGCGAGGCCGCGTCGATGGCCGTCGGCGACGACGCCGCCATCGCCATGGATCCCGCCGCCGAAGCGCGCTGGGTCACGATGCCCGAAGGTCAGCGCGCCGGCGTGCTCACGCACCCGGCGTGGCTCACGGCCCACGGCGGCAACGGCGAGGACGGGCCGAGCGCGGTCCTGCGCGGCCATTGGATCCGTGAGCACCTCTTCTGCCAAGACGTCGCCGGCCTCGACCTGGTGAACCTCGAAGCACAGCTGGCGCCGGCCGAGGAGAACGACCGTGCCCGCGATCGGATGGTCGCGACCTTCGGTGACCTCTCGCTCCCACCCGACGATCGGACCGCGCCCAACCCGCTCTGCGCGAACGCAGCCTGCCACGGCCGCATGAACGAGCTCGGCTTGAGCTTCGAGGTCTTCAACCACGCCGGCTTCCTGCGCGACGACGACCACGGACAGCCACCGGACGGGAGCGCGTACATACGCAACTGGCCCGGCGGCAGTGGGCCCGTCGCGGTCGACTCCGCCGTGGAGCTGACCGAGCTCCTCGCCGAGGACCCCTACGCGCGGCGCTGCTTCTTGCGCCACGTCTTCCGCTTCTTCGCGCGCCGCTACGAGACGCCCGCCGACGCGTGCGTGCTCGCCGACATGGAGTCCGCCTTCGCCGAGGGCTCGTTCCTCGCCGCGCTCGAGGCGCTCCTCACCCACGAGAGCTTCATGGTCCGAGACGGAGGCGACCGATGAGCAAGATCGATCGACGAGGGTTCCTCACCGGCATCGGCGCGACCGCGCTCGCAGCGACGCTCGGCGGCCGCGCCTGGCGAGCGCGCGCGCAGTCCACCACCGGCAAGCGCTTCGTCTTCGTCCTCTCCGGCAACGGCTACGACGCGAACATCACCATGTCGGACGCGACCAAGGCGTGGATCGCAGACAGCCGCGGCTACGCGGTCAGCGACGACTGGTGGTGGGGCTCGGGCTACAGCGAGGGCTACTACGCCGAAGACCGGACCGAGCCCTACGTCCTCAGCGGCGCGCTCAGCGGCGCGCCCGGCCTGCGCGCCTTCGAAGCCGAGGGGCTCCTCGACCAATGCGCGATGATCTACGGGCTCTCCTCGATGGTGACCGGCGGCGGTCACTCCGCAGGCCACGGCGTCCTCGCGTCCGCGCGGACCATCGCCGGCCGCCCGGGCGGCGAGACCATCGACCACTACCTCGCGCGGCTCGAAGGGGTGCGTGGCGTCGGTGACGGCCGCGCGCCGCTCTCCGCGATTCGCATCGGGGCGGGCTCCGGAAGGGGCGGCATCGGCTACGGCATGTGCGCGGCCGGTCGCGGCGCGGCCGTGCCGGTCCTCTACTCGCCGACCTCCGTCTGGAACGCCTACATCCGGCCCTTCGTGGACTCGGCGGGACTCGAGGCCCTCGAGTATCGCCGACGGCTCCTCGAGTTCGCGCAGGCCGACGCGGTCCGGGCGCAGGACGAGCTCGGTGGTCGGGGCGCACAAGCCGCCGCCATGGCGGCCGCCGCGGGCGGTCAGCTCGACGATCTGGCCATCCTCCGCGAGCGCACCGAGACCTGGGGTGGCCGGCTCTCGCTCGCCCCTGCCGCGCCACCGGAGGTGATGACCCCGGCCGAACTCAAGCAGTTCCAGCTCGACGTGGTCGCCGCCGCCATGCAGGCGGACCTCACGCGCGTCGCGGTCGTGTCGCTCGGCGCGGGCAACGGCGGCTGGAGCTTCCCCTACGAGCTCGGCCCGGTGACCACCGCGGACTCGAGCCACGGCACGCTCTACCACCCCTACTCCGGCGCCGGAGAGTCGAGCGGCGAGGCCGACGAGAAGCGCCAGCGCCGCAGCGAGCTCCGCGAGGCCTGGTCCCAGGAGCTCGACGCCGTCGCGTCGCTCGCGGCCAAGCTCCGCGACCTGCCGGAGCCCGGCGGCGATGGCAGCATGCTCGACCACACCGTCATCACCTACGTCGCCGACAACGGCGTGGGCCACCATGCGTCGGCGCGCGACTACCCACTACTCATCGTCGGCGGCGGAAGCCTCGGCGTCGCCACCGGCAACCGCGCCCTCTTCTACCCCGACGTCCGCACGGGCGAAGGCGGCCGCCGCGAGCTGGTGAACCTGTGGAGCACCTACGGCATCACCCTCGCTGAAGGCCCCGCCGGCCGCGACGGATCCCTCGCCGGCTTCGGCGATCCCGGCGCCCGCCTCGCCGGCGGCATCCTCCCCGAGCTCATGGGCTGACCTATCGGGGAACTCTCGCCGCACGCCGCTGTCGGTCGCGGCATGAGCTACCGCGACGACGAAGACTCCCGGCGCGCGCAACGCCTTCTCTCGCGCATCCAGATCGCATCCCCCTGCCCCGCGTCGTGGGATGCGATGGCTGGCGACGAGCGCTCTCGCATGTGCGGCCTCTGCGACGAGCGGGTCCACGACCTGTCCCAGCTGACGGCTCTCGAGGGCCTGCAGCTGATCACCGAGGCCGAGGGCTCGGCCTGTGTTCGCCTCTACCGCCGTGCGGACGGCAAGGTGCAGACCGCCGACTGTCGGATGGGTCCGCGACGCAAGCGTCACCGACGACTCCGCGTGCTCGGCGCCACCGCGGCAATCGCCGTGCTCAGCGGCGCGACCGCTCTGACCGCCGCCTCATGGCCCGAGAGCGCACCCATGTTTCCCGATAGCGAGACCCCGCCGCTTCCCGACGTCCTGATCAGCCACGGAAGGGCTTCACCGGCGCCCGACGAGATCTTCGACGCAGACACCTTTCTTCATGGCCACCCCGGTCCAGAACGAGACCCGTACGCCACCGTCGACGTGGCGGTCTTCCCGGATGACGGTGCGCTCCGAGACCTCATCGACGCTTGCGCGCATGCGGACTGCATCACGAACGTGCTCCCCGACGTCGATCTCGACGACGACTGACCGGGCGGGGAACTTCCTCTCCTCCCTGGCGTCGGCCCGGAGTGGCGTGGGCATCGATGCGAGCGGAGCGAAGGGCCCGGTGGGTCGCGAAGAAGGCCACCGTAGCGGCGCTCATCGCCTGGCTGCTCCCGCTCCTCCGACTCCATGCGTGGGACCTCGGCCTCATGGAGGACCACTGGAGAACCGAGGTCGCGCTTGTCCGCTGCGCCATGGGCCTGAGCGCACTCGCCGTCGTGGCAGAGCTCTCCATGGTCTCCGATCGCGGCCGCGGCGCATGGTTTCGCTTCGCTGCCGCGCTACTGCCGCTGGCCCTGATCATCGAACGGTGGGGCCGCCCCACCGAAAACGGGGTACTCGGGTGCGTGATCGTGATGGTCGTGGCCTTCGTGATCGGCGCTGGTAGCCCATCGGCACGGATCCGGGTGAGCGCCTTGATGCTCGGGAGCGTCGTCTGCGTGGGAACGCTCGAGGACGTCCACTTCACCGGCGGACATCCTCTGTCGTACGACGTGGCTCGCGCCTTTGCTCACTCCTATTGGCTGCAGCGCATTCCATTGGCGGCTGCGCTGATCGGATTCGCGTCCGCTCTGGGGAGTCGGCCCACACGCTGGCCCGCGACGGCAGGCCTGTCGCTCGCGCTCGGTGCGGGGGGACTGGAACTCCTGGGTACGATCGCTGCTCGTCAGGTGGTGACGGGCGCTGGAAGCAACGGCGTTCTTCCCGTGACGTGGTCCATCGACGAGCTCGCATGGACGGCCACGCTGGTCGAAGCCGCGCTGATGGCGGTGCTGGTCTTCCTAGCCGTGACCCGACTGCTTCGAGTGGCGCATCGGCGCGCACGCTTCGACTCGCGCGGCACGGTCCCAGCGTTGGTGCTCGCGGCATGGGTCGCCTTCGCCGCCCAATCGCCAGTTCGTGCACCGCTCCCGGCTCCTGGACCCGTGCCGCTCGCGGAGGCGGACCATGACGAATTGAGGGAGACTCAGTTCTACTACACGCGTCCACGTTGGCCTGCTCAGCATCCGATGGGCACCCAGGCGATCGTGGTCGAACGAGATGGCCGGGCGTTCTCCTACTACGGCCGCGAACCGGTGAGCGAGCTGCGCTTCGCGCCGCTCGCCAGAGCCCAGGTCTACCCCGACGGCCGGGCTCCAGCGGAGGCCCTCGAACGAACCCTTCGTCGTCTGCTGCGACAGGTTCCCGAAGTATGGGTCGCAGTCCGGCGGACGGACGTGCGACACCTGCCCCTACCCGGCACCGCGGCCCGGTTGCGCTATCCATTCGCAGCGACGATGGTCCCTCGCGTCGGGTTCCAGCGCGCCATCCGAAACGATGAGCACGACTCTCGCACGACCGAGCCGCCGGTCCCCTGTCCGTCCGCCGAGCCAGGTGAGACGGTCGCGACCCACCTCACGCGCCGGCCCTCGATCTGCATGCTGGAGCCCGCTGACGTCGACGTCACGACCGCCACACCACTCGCGCCCCTCGGCGACCTCCCCCGGTGGCACCGCCGGGAGCCGCGCCGCCCCTTCCCGTTGCTGATCGGAGCGCTCCTCGGGCTCGCCGCCGCGCTGCTCTTCGCGCAGCGGAGTGTCGCGCGGGATCTCGCGCCGTTGCGCGGGCGGCGAGAGCCGGTGGATCGGCCGTACGGATGGGCACCCGTGCGACCGTCGTGGCTGTGGCGACGCGAGGCCACGCACTGGTGGGGAGCCAGCGCAGGGCCCTACCGAGATGACCTCGGCTTCCTCGGTCCGGCCGACCGAGCCGCCGCCTCCCTCGCGCTGCGTCGACGCGCCTGGCGCATTCTCGGCCGGATGCTCTGGAGAGTCCTCCTCGGGTGCAGTGCGCTCGTCGTCGGCAGCCTACTCGGGGTCCTCGGATCCATGTGGATCTAGGTCCGTCTCCTCCGCGCGAATCTCGGGACCCGACACGCTCCCTTGGAGGAGCTCGTCGAGGCTCTCGGTCCGCGAGCGCGCTTCGCTGACCAAGGCGTCGGAGTCCTTCTTGGAAGGACTCCAGTCCCCTGGCCGAACGGCGAGATCCTCGCCGCTGGGACTCCAGACCCGCGGCTCGGGCTCGGGCGACTCGAACACCAGTCCCAGCAACATTTGGCCCTGGTACGGCGAAGCGATTCGGTCAGGCGAGAGCAGCGTGGCATCCGGCCAAGTGGTGGCGGTCCACGCGGCAGCGCCGCTCAGCGCGACCCCTGCGGCGGCGCCCAGCACTCGAAGTCGCCGGCGCCTGGGCGATGCCGTTCGAACGCTTCCATCGGCCCGCCGATGCAGGCGAACGCACGTCTTGGCCGGCCCGTCCATCAAGGAGAGCACCTCGGACGGGGTCAGGCTCGCGATGTCGTGGACCGTCGAGTCACAGCGCTCGCAGTGCCTCTCCGCGTCGTCGCCCTCCATCGCGTCCCACGACTCGGGGCACGGCTTCGGAATCTGTAGCCGGTCCACACGCTGCGCCCGTCGCTCGTCATCGCTCGAAGCCACGGCACACCGACAGCTCCGGGCTCCGGAGGTTCCGAGCTCTGCCGACGACGTCAGATCGAGACTCAGCGGTCCGTGACGCAGCCTTCGGATGCGCTGCTCACTTGCAGCGCGTACTTGCGGAGGTAGCCGCGGGTCACGCGCGGCTCGGGGGCGCTCCATCCCTGGCGACGCTCGACCATGGTCGCCTCGTCGACGCCGAGGGTGATCTCGCGGGTGGTCGCGTCGATCACGATCGGATCGCCGTCCTCGACGAGCGCGATCGGTCCGCCGACGAAGGCCTCGGGGGTGACGTGACCGACGATGAAGCCGTGCGAGCCGCCGCTGAAGCGACCATCGGTGATGAGCGCGACGTCCTGGCCGAGGCCGGCGCCCATGATCACCGAGGTCGGCCCGAGCATCTCGGGCATGCCGGGACCGCCGCGCGGCCCCTCGTAGCGGATCACGACGACGTGGCCCTTCTCGATGGCGCCCTGCTCGGCGGCGGCGAGCATGTCCTCCTCGCGGTCGAAGACCTTGGCCTTGCCCTCGAAGCGCAGCCCCTCCTTGCCGGTGATCTTCGCCACCGCGCCGTCCGGCGCGAGCGAGCCCTTCAGGACGGTGATGTGGCCGGTCGACTTGATCGGCTGGTCCCAGGGGAGGATCACCTCCTGCCCGTCGGTGAGGTCGGCCACGTCCGCGAGGTTCTCGGCGATCGTCTTGCCGGTGACCGTCATCTGGTCGCCGTGCAGCGCGCCCTTCGCGAGGAGCATCTTCATCACCGCCGGCACGCCGCCGACGCGGTGCAGATCCTCCATCACGAAGCGCCCGCTCGGCTTGAGGTCCGCGAGAAAGGGCACGCGATCGCTGACCGCCTGGAAGTCTTCGAGGGTGAGCTCGATGTCGACGGTACGCGCCATCGCCAGCAGATGGAGCACCGCGTTGGTGGACCCACCGAGCGCGGTGACGACCACCATCGCGTTCTCGAACGCCTCGCGCGTGAGAATGTCCCGCGGCTTCAGATCGATCTCGAGCAGGTGCCGAACCGCCGCCGCCGCGCGCTTGCACTCGTCCTGCTTCGCCGGGTCGACCGCCGGGGTCGACGAGCTGTAGGGCAGACTCATGCCGAGTGCCTCGATCGCGCTGGCCATCGTGTTCGCGGTGTACATGCCGCCGCACGCTCCGGCGCCAGGACAGGCCTTCGCGACGATGTCCTTCCGCGTCGCCTCGTCGATGGTCCCCGCGATCTTCTCGCCGTAGCTCTGGAAGGCGCTGACGACGTCGAGCTTCACCTTCTGGCCGCTCGCGTCCACGCGCTCGCCAGCCCGAATGGTGCCGCCGTAGACCATGAGCGCCGGTCGGTTCAGACGACCCATCGCCATCAGGCAGCCGGGCATGTTCTTGTCGCAGCCCGGCACCGCGATCAGCGCGTCGTAGAAATGCGCGCCCATGGCCGTCTCGATGGAGTCCGCGATCAACTCGCGCGACGGCAACGAGTAGCTCATCCCGTCGGTCCCCATCGAGATGCCGTCGGACACGCCCACCGTGTTGAAGCGCATCCCGACCATGCCGTCGGCGCGCACTGACTCCCGCACCACCGCGGCGAGGTCACCGAGGTGCATGTTGCAGGGGTTGCCGTCGTACCAGACGCTCGCGATGCCGATCTGCGGCTTGCGCAGGTCGTCGTCGGTCAGCCCCGTGGCGTGGAGCATCGCCTGCGAGGCTCCCTGGGAGTCCACCTCGGTGAGGCGGGCGCTCGTCGCGTTCAGCTTGCGGTCGCTCATCGCCGCGGAGGATGAACCGCTCGCGCCGTGAGCGCCATCCGCTACGAACGGTCAGCCCTCGATGCGATGGCCCGAGCCACGACCGAAGCGAGCTCGGTCACCCGAAAGGGCTTCTTGAGGAAGCCGACGACCCCCGTGTCGTCGAAGGCTCCTTCCTCGCGGGTGAACCCCGAGGTGAAGACGACCGGGAGACCCGGCTCGACCTCGCGGAGCGCCGCCAGGAGCGCACGCCCGCCGAGGCCGGGCGTCACCATGTCGAGGATCGCGAGGTCGATGCTCCCCGGCCTCTGCCGCAGGTACTCCACGGCGGGTGCCCCATCGGCGAAGTCGACCACGTCGTATCCCAACCGCTGCAGTAGCTCCGCGACGGATCCGCGAACCGCCGGCTCGTCATCGACGAGCATCAGCGTCCCGGAGCCCATGACGATCTCCTCGGCCTGCGAGTCGTCACGCGATTCGTCGCTCTCGTCCGCGCTCACCGGGAGCAGGAGCCGGAACTCGGTCCCCTCCCCAGGTCGACTCGCTGCGTGAATCGCTCCACCGTGGTCGAGCACCGCGTTGTAGACGCTCGGCAACCCCAGCCCCGTGCCGGCGCCTGGCCCCTTCGTGGTGAAGTAGGGCTCGAACGCCCGACGAAGCACCGCTTCCTCCATTCCGGTGCCCGTGTCGGAGAGGGTGAGCTCGAGGTGCGGGCCCGGCACGAGCTCGAACGCGCTGCCGTCGCACGCGGCCGGATCGAGCTGAACGTCGGCCGTCCGAATCGCGATGGTTCCGCCCTCGGGCATGGCGTCTCGGGCGTTGAGCCCGAGGTTCAGAAGAGCGTTCTGTAGCTGGGCCGGGTCGCCCACCACCCAGTGATGGGTGGCGTCGAGGTCCAGCTCGATCGCGATTCGACGATCGATCGTTCGCGCGAGGAGGGCTCGCACGGCCTCGACGGCGCCGTGGACCGCGTAGGGTCGTCGGTGGTGGACGCCCTTGCGCGAGAAGTCGAGGAGCTTCTGGGTGAGCGCCGCGGCGTTCTCCGAGACATCGATGATGTTCGCGGCGTAGTGCGCGATGTCTGGATCGCTTCCCTTGCGCCGGACGAGCTCGGCGAACCCGGCGATGGCCGCCAGCATGTTGTTGAAGTCGTGCGCCACGCCACCGGCGAGACGACCGATCGACTCCATCTTCCGGGCATGACGAAGCTGCTCCTCGAGGGCCCGCTGCTCCGTGACGTCTCGGAAGACCACCACGAGACCGGTGAGCTCGCCCGCTTGGTCGCGCATCGGGGTCGCGCGCTCGCTGATGAGGCACTCGCGCCCCTCGCGTGTGCGCAGCGTGAGAGCCTCGCTCGGCTTCGCCAGTCGACCGACCTCGAGCAGCTTCTCGAAAGGTCGCGTGAGTGGCTCCGAAGTCTCCGACGGATGGACCGCGAACACGAGGTCCAGCCGCTCGCCCTGCGCCTCCTCACCCGACCATCCGGTGAGCTGCTCCGCGACCGGGTTCATTCGGGTCACGTTGCCGCGCGCGTCGGTCGCGATCACCGCATCACCGATCGAGTCCAGGATGGTGCGCAGCTTCTCCTCGCGCTCCACCATCTCGTTCTCGGCTTCCTTCCGCTCGGTGATGTCTTCGAACGTCCCGAGCAAGCCCACGACCCGACCGCTCTCGTCGTGGAGAGGGATCTTGCTCGTGTCGAGCCACGCCTGCTTGCCATCGGCCTGAAGCTGCGGCTCGATGATGTGCAGCTCCGGCTGGTCGTTGCTCATCACCCGACGATCGACCTCCTGGAAGAACGCCGACTCCTCCGGCTTCCACGCGAGGTCGAAGTCGGTCTTGCCGACGATGTCGGCGGGCGAAGCCATGCCGGCGACCCTGGCGAAGTTCGCGTTGCACCCGAGGAAGACCGAGTTCTGGTCCTTCCAGAAGACGTGCTGGGGGATGTAGTCCATCACCAGCTGGAACATCTTGGTGGACTCGCAGAGTCGTGCCTCGACGGCTTTCAGCTCGCGGATGTCACGCGCGATGCCGGAGACGCGAGTCGGCTCTCCCGACGTACCGCGGTGCACCACCAGCACCTGTGAGACGGGGATCTCCACGCCACCACTCGAGAGCACCGCAGACTCGCCGGACCACGAGCCGTGCTCGAGCGCGTGGGGAAGAGCGAGCTCGGAGAAGCGCTCGATTGCCCACGCTGGATGCAGATCCGAGAGTCGTTTGCCCTCGACCGACGCCTGGCTGGCCCAACCCAGGAGCCGGCGACCGCCGAGGTTCAGATAGAGAAGCCGACCATCCGGCGTCGCCGACCACACTAGGTCGCTCGTGCGCTCCAGCAGGGTGGCGAGCTCCGGGGGCACGCCGCTCTCGTGACGAATCGTCACAAGCCGGACTATATCGAGTCCGACGCACGATCTCTGCCCCCGCGTCAGCACCACACGGAATGGGTGGTGCGGACGGTATCTCTCGACTCAGCCGAAGGGGTTGTCGGGAACCGGGCTGCTCGGCTCGGCGGCGGCCGGAGCGGCCTGCATCGACGCGGGGCGCGGGCGGGCGCTGCCGCGACCGGCGCGCTCGAGCTCGCCGACCTCGAGCTGGTGGAAGCGGCGCTCGTCCTCGGCCTCGAAGGCGTCGGTGTTGACCTCCGCGGTGAAGGGGCGGAAACCGCGCTGGCGAACCTCGACGGCGACGGCGCTATCCAGGGTCTCACCGAGCTCGATGGCGCTGGCGTCCTCGACTGCTTCGCCGTTCACGGTGACGGTGGCGCCCTCGGGGGCGGAGATCGAGAGCACGAAGGGCGCGGCCTCGAGCTCGAGGTCGACCGGCTCCATGCCGGCCTCCGGGGTGAGCTCCTGGCTGCTGACCTTGAAGCCCTCCTTGGTCACGCGGACGGTGAGCTCCTCACCGGCGGGCAGCTCCAGATCGCAGGGCGAGGTGCACTCCTCGTCGCCGGCGGTCACGGTCGCGCCCTCGGGCACGGTCCGGACGGTCAGCGTCGCGAGCTCCGGCTCGTCGCTCGCCGCCTCGGTCTCGGCCTCCGGCTCTTCCTCGGCCGCGCTGAGCGCGGGCCAGGCGACCGCGGCGAACAACGCCGCGAGCAGAGCGCTGACGGGGAGCAGGAACGAGCGGGGCTCGGAGGGAGCCGCGGGGCGCTCGGGGAGCTTCTTGCGTGCCATGGCCGAACTGATGGCCCCGCAAGGTGACAGCTCGGTGACGGCCTGGTGCCCATTGCGGGGAAGGAAGCCGACGGCTCCTCACCCGCCCCCACGCCCTCTCCCTCACCCCGCTTTCAATCGGTTCCCCGGCCGACGATCCACCTTGACCGGCCTTCATTGCAGGCCTATGAACTTTCAAAGAACTTTGAAAGCTGTGGAGACAAAACGCTTCACAGGGTGTGTCCAAGGCCAAAACAACCCCTAGAGGGGTCCATTTGGCTGGGAAGGAGTCGCTCATGTCCACGTCCACTGCGATCGGTGGGCCCCTGCAAGCCCGGTCTGCTCCCAGCACCGGCGCTGCGCGGCGCTCCAGCACCGAGCCCGATCCCGCGGTTCTCCGAAGCCTCGAAGCGCTCTGCCGACGACGCGGTCTCGGCAGCCTGGCCGAGCGGATCGGCGATCTCGCCGAGCTCGTCCGCTGGGACATGGCCGAGGTCGAGACCGCCCTCCGCTCGCTCCCTCGCAGCGAGCGCGCCGTTCACCGAGGCGCCCACCACCTCCTCGACCAGGGCGGCAAGCGGCTGCGCCCTCTCTGCGTCGCCCTCGCGGCCCGAATGGGCACCGGCTTCAGTGAGGCCGCGCGTGAGCTCGGCGTCGCGGTCGAGCTCGTGCACTGCGCGACCCTCCTCCACGACGACGTGGTCGACGACGGCGAGCAGCGCCGCGGCGCCCCGGCCGCGCGCACCATCTACGGCAACGCGGCGTCGATCTTCGCCGGCGACTGGCTCCTGGTCCACGCGCTCCAGCGCGTGCGCCGCACCGGCATCGACGGAACGCTCGACCGACTGCTCACGATCATCGACGAGATGATCGCCGCGGAATCGCTCCAGCTCGAGAGCCGCGGCCAGCTCGACCTCGGGGCGGAGCGCTACTTCGCCGTGGTCGAGGGCAAGACCGCCGCGCTCTTCCGCTGGGCGATGTACGCCGGCGCGAAGGCCGGCGGCGCCACCGAAACCGAGGCAAAGGCGCTCGAGAGCTACGGCGACCACCTCGGCGTCGCGTTCCAGCTCGTCGACGACCTCCTCGACTACGGCGGCGACGCCGACACGACGGGCAAGGCCCTCTTCGCGGATCTGCGCGAAGGAAAGGCCACCCACCCGCTCATCCTCGCGCGCGAGCGGGACCCACAGGTCGAGGGGCTGGTCCGCACCGTGCTCGAGAACGACGGCGACGACGCCGCCCTCGCCGAGGCCCACGCGCTCCTCGCCGCAGCCATCGAAGGCTGCGGCGCCATCGACGACTGCCGCGCGCTCGCGGGAGAGCACGCGCGCCTCGCGGTCGAAGCGCTCGAGCCCTTCACCGATGGGCCGGCGAAGACCGCGCTCATCACGGTCGCCCGCGCCACCGTCCACCGGGAGCGCTGAGATGGGCGACGACGTGAAGACCAAGGTGAGCAGCCGGATCCCCGGCTTCCACCGCAAGCCGCTCGAGGAGCGCCGCGACCTGGTCGCGGAGCGCTTGGCGGACGAGCTGCAGGCGCACCTCGCCAGCGGCGACGTGCTCCCGCTCGAGGTCGCCGACCGCATGAGCGAGAACGTGATCGCGATCCACGGGCTGCCGCTCTCGGTCGCGACCAACTTCCGCGTCTGCGGCCGCGACGTGCTCGTCCCGATGAGCGTCGAGGAGCCCTCGGTGGTCGCCGCGGCCAGCAACGCCGCGCGCATGGTGCGGCTCGGCGGTGGCTTCGACGGCGACGCCGACGCCTCCATCATGACCGCCCAGGTGCAGCTCGACGGCGTCCCCGAGACCGAGCGAGTCGCCGAGCGGGTCGCCGGCGCGCGCGACGGCCTGATCGCCGCCGCGAACCAGTCGATCCCCCGCATGGTCGCCCGCGGTGGCGGCTGCCGCGACGTGGACGCCCGCGTGCTCGACGCTGCGAGCGGCCTGGTCGTGCTCCACTTCTACGTCGACGTCGGCGACGCCATGGGCGCCAACGTGGTCGACACGGTCGCCGAGGCGGTCGCCCCCGCGGTGGCCGAGCTCCTCGGGGGCGAGGTCGGGCTGCGCATCCTCAGCAACCTCCCGCTGCGCCGCACGGTCCGCGTGACCTGCCGGGTCAGCGAGGAGGCCATCGGCGGCGCCGAGCTCGCGGCCGCCATCGAGCGCGCCAGCCGCTTCGCCGAGGCCGACCCGTTCCGCGCGGTCACGCACAACAAGGGCATCATGAACGGCGTCGACGCGGTCGCCCTCGCCCTCGGGCAGGACTGGCGCTCCATCGAGGCCGGCGCCCACGCCTTCGCGGCGCTCGGTGACGGCTACAAGCCGCTCGCCACCTGGCGTCACGCGGCCGGTCACCTCGAGGGTCGCCTCGAGATGCCGCTCGCCGTCGCGACGGTCGGTGGCTCCACCGGCGTCCACCCGGGCGTCCGCGCCGCGTTCGCCATCCTCGGCGTCACCGACGCCCGAGAGCTCGCGCTGGTGATGGCCAGCGCCGGGCTCGCCTCGAACCTCGCCGCCCTCCGCGCGCTCGCGGGCGAAGGCATTCAAAAGGGTCACATGCGGCTGCACGCGCGGAAGGCCGAGCTGCCCTCGATTCGGAGGAGAGCCCATGATCGCTGAACCCACCTCGAACGCGACCGCCGCGAACGACAACGCCACGGAGCTCGGCTCGGGCAAGATGTTCGACGCGATCGCCGCGCGCTACGACCGGCTCAACCGGATCCTCAGCCTGGGTCTCGACCAGCGATGGCGGCGGGCGACCGTCGAAGCGATGGTGCTCGAGCCCGGCGCTCGGGTGCTCGACCTCGCCACCGGCACTGGAGACCTCGCGCTCGCCGTCGCCGCCGGCAGCACCGACACCCGCATCGTCGGCTCCGACCCCTCGGAGAAGATGCTCGCCATCGGTGACGGAAAGGTCGCCGGAGCGGGGCTCGGCCAGCGGGTCCACCTCGAGGTCGGAGACGCCCAGTCGATCGAGCATCCCGACGACTCGTTCGACGCCTGCTGCATGGCCTTCGGGATCCGGAACGTGCCGGATCGCAAGAAGGCGCTGCAGGAGATGGCGCGGGTCGTCCGCCCCGGCGGCCGCATCGCGATCCTCGAGCTCGCCGAGCCCGAGCGCGGTCTGCTCGCCTACGGCGCGCGCTTCTACATCCGTGTGGTCGTGCCCTGGATCGGCGCCTGGCTCAGTGGCGCCAAGGAGTACCGCTACCTGCAGGCCTCCATCCAGGCGTTCCCGCCGCCGGAGCGGTTCGCCGGCGTGATGCGCTCGGCGGGCCTCGAGGTCCTCGACGTTCGACCGCTGACCTTCGGCGTCGTCACCCTCTACGTCGGGAGGGTGCCGTCGTGAGAGAAGCCTTCCGCACCGAGTCGCCTCGCGTCCGCGGACCGAGCGCCTTCTTGCACGCGGCCCTGACGGAGCGGGATGCGACCCGCCCGCTGGTGGTCACCCTCCCCGCCCCGGTCGCCCACGACGTGGTCGCCATCTGGGACGAGGCGAGCGACGCCGTGCTCTTCGCGCCGCCCGGCGAGGGCAGCGCACCGATGGCCGGCCTCGGCGTCGCGTACGCCATCGAGCCGCGTGGGAAGCGTCGCTTCGCCGACGCAGAGACCCAGGCTCGCGCCATCTTCGACGCGATGGTCTTCTGGACGCACGGGTCGCTCGAGTGCGTCGAGGAGCCTCGCTTCGTCGGCGGGCTGGCCTTCGCTCCCGGGAGCGCCGTGGGTGCGCCCTGGGACGCGAAGGGCAAGGACGCCTTCGGCGACGGGCGCTTCGTGCTCCCGCGCTGGACCTATCGCATCCACGATGGCGGCGCGACGCTGCAGCTCTGCCTGGCGCCCGGTGAGTCCGCGCGTGGGCTCCTCGAAGAACACGACCGACTTCGCACGCGGCTGACCCACTCGCGGCCGGCCGACGAGCGCGTGGTGCCGCGCGGCATGATCGAAGAGCCACCGGAGCGCTTCCAGGAGCGAGTCCGGCTGATCACGGAGCGCATCGCCGCCGGCGAAGCACAGAAGGTGGTCGCCGCCCGTCGCGTCGAGGTCCGCCTCGAACGACCGGCCTCCGCGCGACCGCTCATCGAACGCTTCGCGCGCCGCCACCCGGAGTGCACGCGCTTCGCGATGCGCATCGCGGGCACCACCTTCCTCGGCGCCACGCCCGAGCGTCTGGTCGCCGTGGAAGACGGGCGCGTCCACACCGAGGCGCTCGCCGGCACCGCCCCCCGCGGTGATCGGCAGGCACTCGAGGCGAGCCTCAAGGACGCGGCGGAGCACGCCTTCGTGGTGGACGCGATCGCCAGCGCCCTCGAGCCCTTCGTCGGCGCCGTGGACCTGCCCGAGCAGCCCCGGGTGAAGGTGTTGCCGGACGTGCTCCACCTGCAAACGCCCATCGAGGGCACGCTCACCGGCGATGCCCACGTGCTCGAGGTCGCCGCGGCGCTCCATCCGACCCCCGCGGTCGGCGGCGTGCCCCGCCGGGCGGCCATCGACCACATCCTCACGCACGAGCCGCCGCGCGGTTGGTACACCGGGCCCTTCGGTGTCTTCGACCGGCACGGCGAGGGCGACTTCGTCGTCGCGCTGCGCTCCGGCGTGGTCCGCGGTGACCGGGCGTGGGCCTGGGCTGGCGGCGGCATCGTGCAGGACTCGTCGCCCGAGGCCGAGCTCGAAGAGACGCGGCTCAAGCTCCGACCCTTCCTGGGAGTGCTGGACGGTTGAACGCCGCCGCCCAGACCGCGTTCACCGACGCCTTCGTCGGTGGTCTCGCCTCGGGCGGCGTGCGTGACCTCGTCGTGAGTCCCGGCTCGCGCTCGACCGCGCTGCTCCTGGCGGCGCGGCGGGCGGGCCTGCGGCTGCATCCGATCCACGACGAGCGGGCAGCTGGCTTCTTCGCGCTCGGACTCGCGCGCACCACGGGCGCGCCGCCCGCGCTCCTCTGCACCTCGGGCACGGCCGCCGCGCACTACCTGCCGGCGATCATGGAGGCGAGCGCGACCGGGCTCGGGCTGATCGTGCTCGGCGCCGACCGCCCGCCGGAGCTGCACGGCAGCGGCGCCAACCAGACCATCGACCAGAGCCACCTCTTCGGTCGACACGTTCGCGCGTACCTCGATCTCGGTCTCGCAGACGGGAGCGACGCGACCCTCCGCGCCGCCGCCCGCCGTGGCGCGCAAGCGGTGGTTGCCGCGCGTTGGCCCGACCCGGGACCGGTGCACGTCAACGCTCCGGCCCGAAAGCCCCTGGAGCCTGCGGCTCACTCCGCATCCATCCCCCGAGCGCCAGCGATCGATCTGCCCCGCGTGGTCGCCGATCGTGACGCGCTCGAATCGGTCGCCAATTGGCTGTCGGAAGGCGAGCGACCGGCCCTGATCGCGGGGCCGGCGCACCCGGGATTGCGCGACTCCCGTGACGCCGTCCTCCGCCTGGCGACCGCGCTCGACGCCCCGCTCCTCGCCGACGCTACGAGCCAGCTGCCGAGCTCGATTCCAGCACACGACCTCGCGGCGGGGCTCTTGGACGCCGACCGCATTCTGCAGATCGGTCGGCCGCCCATCGGCAGCCGCATCGAGCGCTGGCTCGCGGAGCGACCGCGCGTGGTGCTCGCCGAGCGCGGCCACCCCGATCCCGGCTCCACGGCCGAGCGCTTCGTGTTCGGTGCGCTCGACGAGAGCCTTCGCGCGCTCGCCGAGCACACCCCCAGCCGATCGCGCCCAGGGTGGAGCGAACGGTGGCGAGGGCTGGCAGACACGGTGGAGCGCACCCGCGAGGCTCTGCTCGCCGACGGCTTTCACGAGGGTCACGTCGCGCGGATCGCGCTCGACCGGCTGCCCGAGGCGGCGCTGCTGGTGCTCGGCAACAGTCTGCCCGTACGGCACGCGGACCTGTGGGCACGCCCCACGAACGTCCCCGTGCTGCACCAGCGCGGGGTGAGCGGCATCGATGGACTGATCGCCGGCGCGGCAGGGGCCAACGTGGGCGCCAGCGCTCCCACCCTCGCGATGATCGGCGACGTGTCCTTCCTCCACGACGTGGGCGGGCTGAGCGCGGCGCGCCGCTGCGAGCGCCCGCTGGTGATCCTGGTGGTCGACAACGGCGGCGGTCGGATCTTCGAGTGGCTCCCGGTCCACGGGGCCATCGACGACGCGGATTTCGAGGCGCTCTTCGCCATGGCGCCCGCCATCGACGTCGAGGCCGCCGCGAAGACCTTCGGCCACCGCTACGTCGCTCCGAGGTCACCGGACTCGCTGGCATCGGCGCTCGACGCGGCGTTGACGCACGAGGGCTGTACCGTCGTCCACGCGGTCGCGAGCGGCGGACGGGTTGCCGACTCGGCCCTCGCGGACGCGATCCTGGAGGCGGCACGATGATCGTGGCGCTCCACGGCTTCACGGGTCGGCCGGAGAGCTGGGACCGCACCCAGGTCTTGGCCGGTGCTCGCTTCGCGACGCCTACGATCCTCGGCCACGGCGCCGAGGCACCGGGGGTGACCGACTTCGACGGCGAGGTCGATCGGCTCGCGCTCGGATTCCGCGGCGCGTCCGATGTGCTCGGCTACTCGCTGGGCGCGCGGCTCGCGCTCGGCATCGCGGCGCGTCGCCCGGAGCTGGTTCGCTCGCTCACCCTGGTCGGCGTCAACCCCGGCCTCGAGGACGAGCCCTCTGCGCAGGCACGGCGCGAGGCGGACGAGCTGCTCGCGCGCTCCGTCGAGCGCGATGGCCTCGCGCCTTTCGTCGATCGCTGGGAGCGGCTCCCGCTCTTCGCCACGCAGCGCTCGCTGCCCGAAGACGTGCGAGCGGACCGGCGCGAGAAGCGCCTCGCCCACGACCCAAAGGGCCTGGCGCGCGCGCTCCGCGTGCTCGGTCTCGGTGTGATGCCCTCACGCTGGGAGTCGCTCAGCCTGCTGCAGATGCCCATCACCCTCGTCGTCGGCGGTGAGGACACGAAGTTCCGAGGCATCGCGCAGCGCTTCCGCGATCGCCGCCCCTCCACACGCGTCGAGGTGGTGCCCGGCGTCGGCCACGACGTCACGCTCGAGGCCCCCGAGGTGCTCGCCCGAATCCTCGGCGGCGACGGCGCGAGCCGAGGAGCGTCCGCATGAGCGCCGCCAGCCGAACGCTCCCGCAGCCCGGCTCGATGGGCGCGTGGATCATGGCGACCCGCCCGCCGACGCTCGCCGCGGCGTTCGTGCCCGTGGCCGTCGGCACCGCCGTCGCCGCGCTCGAGGGAGGCGTCCGCTGGCTGCCCGCGCTCGCGGCGCTCGCCGGCGCGCTCCTGCTCCAGATCGGGGCGAACTTCGCGAACGACGTCTTCGACTTCGAGAAGGGCACCGACGACGACGACCGCCTCGGCCCGACCCGAGCCGCCCAGGCGGGGCTGCTCACGGGCGCTCAGCTCAAGCAGGGCATGGCGGTCGCCTTTCTCCTCGCCACCCTCTCGGGCGTGTACCTCACGTGGGTGGCCGGCTGGGCGATCATCGCCATCGGCGTCGCGTCGATTTTGAGCGCCATCGCGTACACCGGTGGGCCCTACCCGCTCGGCTATCACGGCCTCGGCGACGTCTTCGTGATGATCTTCTTCGGCTTCGTGGCCGTCGGAGGCACGGCGTTCGTGCAGCTGGGGGCGGTGCCGCTCTCCTCGATGATCGCCGCGCTCCCGGTCGGAGCGCTCGCGACGGCGATCCTGGTGGTCAACAACGTCCGAGACCGCCACGGCGACGCGCAGACCGGCAAGCGCACGCTCGCCGTGCGCTGGGGAAAGCGCGGCGGGCTCATCGAGTACGCGCTCTGCCTCGCTCTGGCCTACGGAGCGCCGGTCGCGCTCGCGGTGCTCGAGCACGCGCCCACGGTCGCCGCGCCGCTCCTGACGCTCCCCATCGGCGTCGGTCTCTGGCGTCGGCTCGCGACCGACGAGGGGCGAGCGTTGAACCCGGTGCTCGCGCAGACCGCGCGCCTCTTGGTCCTCCACGGTGTCCTCTTCACCGCGGGCATCGCGGCGGCCCGCGCGCTGACCTGGCCATGAAGCTGCGCCTTCGGATCGACGAGGTCCGTGGCACGTTCGACGCTGCGAACGCGAAGCGGAGCTGGGGCGAGCGCGAGTGCCTGCGAGTGAGCTTCGCCGACGACGAGGGGCACACCGGTGAAGGCGAGGCGTCGCCCCTGCCCGGATACTCACCCGACTCCCTCGCCGAGGCACACGCCGCGCTCGAAACCCTCGACGGCTTCGACGCGGACCCGGAGCGCCCGCTCGCCGCGCTCCCCGAGCTCGACGCGTCCGCCGGCTTCGCCGCAGAGGTCGCGCTCCTGGACTGGGCGAGCCGCCGAGCCGGGCGACCTTTCGCGAGCCAGCTCCCCGAGCCCGCGCGCTCGGAGCTTCCCGTCGCGGCGCTCGTACGCTCGGAGACCGAGGGGCGAGCGCGGCTCGCTGAGGGGTTCGCCGTCCTCAAGCTGAAGGTCGGAGCGGACCTCGACGCCGAGCTCGCGCTGGCCCGCTCGCTGCGAGCCGCAGGCGCAGTGCTCCGCTTCGACGCGAACGGGACCCTCCCCCGCGACCAGCTCGAGGGAGCCCTCGGTGCGTTGGCGCGCCTCGACGCCGAGCTGCTGGAGGAGCCGAGCGCCGGTCCCTGGCCATCGTCGCCCTTTCCGCTCGCGATCGACGAGAGCCTGGTGGCCGACCCCGAGACCGCGCTCGCTCGTCTCCGTGCGGGCGAAGCCGAGTGGGCCGTGATCAAGCCCATGTGCGTGGGCGGAATCCGCGCGGTGTCGCGTCTCGCGGGCTCGGTCCGCGGCGCCGGCGGGCGCGTGCTCTTCTCGCACACCTTCGGTGGGCCCATCGAGCGCGCCGCGGTCGGAGCCCTCGCGCTCGCGTTCGGTCAGGGCGCGCAAGGACTCGCGCCCCACGCCGGGCTGGCGGTGTGGCCTGCCGCGACCGATCTCGCCTTCGACGGCGCCACGCTCCGGCCGAACACACAGCCAGGACTCGGGCTGCGCTGGGAGTCGCCGTGGTGAGCGATCCGCTCTCGCTGGCGGAAGCCGCCGCCGCACGGCCGGACGCGGTCGCGCTGATCGGCGACGGCGATCGACTGACGTTCGCGGCGCTCGCGGATCGAGTGGAGCGGCGCGTCGCCGAGCTCGACGATGGGCCGCTCGTGCTCAGCCCACGAGCGCGAACGGAGGACGTCGTCACCCTTCTCGCAGCGGTCAGCGCTCGCCGCCCCATGGTGCTCGTCCACCCGCGCGCCAGCGCCGTCGAGCGGACTCGCCGACTCTCGCTCGTCGAGGGCGCGACGATCCCCGAAGACACGCTCGCCGTGCTCTTCACGTCGGGCACGACCGGCCATCCGAAGGCCGCTCTGCTCTCCCGCGACGCCGTGGCCTCCGCGCTCCTGGCGCACGACCACCACACCGGCTGGGTGGATGGCGACCGTTGGGCTCTCTGGCTTCCGCCCGCGCACGTGGGCGGCCTCTCGATCCCACTGCGCTGCGTGCAAGGACGGGCAGCCATGGTGCTGCGCGACGCGCCCTTCGATCCGAACGAAGCCATCGCGGCGATCGAGGCACGGTCGATCACGATCCTCTCGCTGGTACCGACGATGCTCCACCGGCTGCTCGAGAGCGGGTGGCGACCACCGGCGCACCTCCGGGTGGTGTTGGTCGGCGGCGCGCCCCTCGACGAGACGCTCCGCGAACGCGCACTCGACGCCGGCGTTCCGGTCCGCGCGACCTACGGGATGACGGAGACGTGCGCGCAGCTCGCCACCGCGACCACGGGGACCGAGCCCGGCGTCGGCCGCCCGCTGCCCGGCATGGAGGTCGCCATTCGCGAAGGTGAGATCGTGACCCGAGGCCCGGCGCTCTTCTCCGGCTATCTCGGCGAGCCTCCACCCTTCGACGGTGGCGGTTGGTTCGCGACGGGCGACGCCGGTCACCTCGACGACGACGGACGGCTCCACGTCTCGGGTCGCCTCGACGACCGGATCCTCTCCGGCGGGGAGAACGTGGACCCGCTGGAGGTCGAGCGAGCGCTCGAGGCCCACCCCGCGATCGCCGAGGCCGCCGTCTTCGGCTCGCCCGATCCCGAGTGGGGTCAGCGCGTGAGCGCGCTCGTCGTGGCCGGCACGGACGACGTCGCCGCGGCGATCGCGAGCACCAACGAGTCCCTCGCGCCGCACCGCCGTGTGCGCGAGGTGTACGTGGTGGACGCGCTGCCGCGCACGGCGAGCGGGAAGAAGCGGCGAGCCCGATGCCTCGACCTGGCCACGACCCTCGCCCCCCTCCCGAAGCGAGGGGCGTAGCGTGACCATCGCCGTGGAGCCTAGACTCGACCTGGGATGACCCGCTTCGCGCGAGACTATCGGCGCATCGCCCGGAAGCTCGGCACCGTCGAGCTGATGGCGCAGTCGATGGACGACTCCTTCATGCCCGAGGACCTCGGCCTCTCGGGCGGCCCGGACGAGCGACGCGGACCGCGGCGCTTCCTGGACTTCTACGGGTCCGACGGCCTCCGCCTCGGCTTCCGCAAGTACGGGCTCGAGCGCTCGCTGGAAGAGCGGGGCTACGGCGACATCACCCTGGAGACCGATGCGGACGACTCCCGGCACGTCTTGCGCGTCGAGGGAACGACCCCGGGCCTCGAAGGGCCGCAGCTCCTCATCGAGATGGTGGTTCGGCGCGACCGACTCGTCCCGGGGCCGGACTCCCCCATCGAGCGCGAGCACGAGGTGCTGACGCTCGACTGGCTGACCATGCGCGATCCGGCGCGGCCCTTCAGCGAGAGCCGCCCCCGGCTCCCCGGCCAGGACGCCCCGGGTCTCGGGATGGGCGAGCAGATCCTCGAGGTCCTCTACCGGGTCACCGAGCGACTCGAGCTCGACGGTCTCGCGGGAGTGGCGGACCACTTCCACAACGCGGTGATCTACAGCCGCGAGCTGAGCTTCGTGGAGCGGGAGCCGGCGGCGCGCCATCGCGCGCTCGTCGACGCGCTACTGGGCCGCGAGGAGCTGAGCCTCAGCCAGGCTGCCTGGTCGCTCGAGTGGGAGCTGGTCACCGACGAGGCTGGGCAGCCCTTCGAGCACGACCCCGCGCCCCAGGTGCACGCGTTCGCGCCGGACCTGGCGGCGCACCTCCGAGACGAGGCTCGGCGTCGCGCGATCCTCGAGCGCGCCGCATCCCTGACCGTGAGCTTCGACCGAGCGACCTTCGACGAACGATGGGCCGCCGGCGACTGGGTCAGCCCGTCCGATGAATGATGTGGTAGCCGAAGTCGGTCTCGATGACGTCGCTCGTCTGACCGGGCTGCAGGGCGTAGGTGGTGTCCTCGAAGGCCTTGACCATCTGGCCCTTGCCGAACTCACCCAGGTCGCCGCCCTTCTGCCCGCTCGGGCAGTCGGAGTGCTGGCGAGCGAGGTCGGCGAAGTCGGCGCCGCCGTCCAGCTGCTGCTTGATCTGAGCGATCTGGGTCTGGGCCTCGTCCTTCGACCGGCTGGCGGTCGAGCGGGCCGAGCCCTGGTACATGAGGAGGATGTGAGACGCGCGAACGGTGTCAGCCATGAGTGCGCCATACCCCGGCCCCGCCCGGGAGATCAAGCGACCGCTGGACACTCCCCGCCGCCTGCCCCACGGACCTGACTCGGCCCTCATTCACGGTTCAGCCTTCGCGCCGTGCTGCTAGACTCGAATGCCCATGCGTATCCCCTTGGCCAACCTGCTCGTGAAGAGCCCGCTCCCGCGCATCGGCGAGCTGATGGTGGCGGTCCAGGCGTGCGCCGACATGCTCCCCCCTCTGGTCGAAGCCGTGATCGCGGAGGACTCGGCAGGCCTCGACCGGCTCGCCAAGGAGACGAGCATCCTCGAAGGCCGCGCCGACGAGGTGAAGAACATGGTCCGGGACGAGCTGCCGACCCGGCTGCTGCTCCCCGTCGATCGCCGCGATCTGCTTCGGCTGGTCAGCGAGGTCGACGCCATCGCGGACTGCACGGAGGACGTCGGGGTCCTCTTCACGCTTCGGCCCCTGACGGTTCCGGATGGGATGCGGGAGGGGCTGCGGGATCTGGTGGTCGGCGTGATGGACACGGTCGCGGCGGCCCGAGAGCTGGTCGACACCCTCGACACGCTGGTCAAGGCGGGCTTCAGCGGGCGGGCCGCGACGGAGGCGCTGGAGCGCGTGACCGTCATCAGCGAACGCGAGCACGAAGCGGACAAGCTCCAGGACCAGTGCGCCAAGGCGCTCTTCCGCGCCGAGTCCGAGCTCGCGCCGGTCGCCCTCTTCATGTGGACGAAGGTCCTGCAGCAGATGGGCGACATGGCCAACCACGCGGAGAACGTGGGCGACCAGTTTCGCCTCTTCGTCGCACGCTGACCTGCTGACGTCCGATGGACTTCGTCACCCTACTGTTGGCGGCGGCCGCCGTGAGCGCGCTCTACATGGCGTGGAACATCGGCGCCAACGACGTCGCCAACGCGATGGGCACCTCGGTCGGCTCCGGCGCGCTCACGCTGCGCCAGGCCCTGGTGGCGGCCGCGATCTTCGAGCTGGCCGGGGCGGTCTTCTTCGGCTCGACGGTCACCGAGACCATCGCCGATGGGATCGTCGAGGTCTCCTCGCTGCCGCTCGACGCGCGCACCGTGGCCGGGGGCCTGACCTGTTGCCTCATCAGCGCCGCCGTGTGGCTGCACTTCGCGACCCAGCGAGGCTGGCCCGTGAGCACCACCCACGCGATCGTGGGCTCCGTGCTCGGCTTCGGACTGGTCGTCGGAGGCCCCGACGCGGTCGAGTGGTCACTCGTCAGCACCATCGCCATCGGCTGGGTGGTCTCGCCGGTGCTCGGAGGGCTGGTCGCGTGGCTCCTCTTTCGGACGATCCAGCGCCGTGTGCTCCAGGCCCCGCGGCCCGCGCGCGGTCTGCTCGGCCTCGGGCCGGCCGCCGTCTTCGTGATGCTCGCGGTTCCTTCGTTCGCGCTCCTGGTCGATCCGCGCCCGCCGCTCTCGCTCGGGCAGGACTGGACCGTCGCGCTCCCCATCGCCCTCGGCGCCGGTGTCGTGGGCGCAATCGTGACGCGCATCTGGCTCGGCCGCGAGCTGCGCGACGGTCGGCACCGAACGGCGGACCGGCTCTTCATCCGGCTCCAGATCGTGACCGCGTGCTTCATCGCGCTCGCCCATGGCAGCAACGACGTCGCCAACGCCGTCGGTCCCATGGCCGGCGTGTTCGCGGCGCTCGGCGGGCACCTGACGGAGTCCGTCGCCGTCCCGATGAACCTCCTGCTGATCGGCGCCGTCGGCATCGTGCTCGGCCTGGCCACCTTCGGCTTCCGGGTCATGGCGACCATCGGCCGCGAGATCACCGAGCTCACGGCGGCGCACGGCTTCGCGGCGGAGCTCGGCGCCGCGCTCACCATCGTCGTGGCCAGCGAGCTCGGTCTCCCGGTCAGCACCACGCAGGTGCTCGTGGGCGCCGTGGTCGGCGTCGGGCTCTCGCGGAGCATCGGCGCGATCAATCTGCGAGTGGTCCGGGAGATCGCGTTCAGCTGGGTCTCGACCGTGCCCGTCACCGCCGGTCTCGCGGCGCTGCTCACCTTTCTCGTCACCCGCCTCTTCTGACCTGCCCCGCGAGAGGTCGACGCTGGCATCCGATCGACGGACGCGCGTGGATCGACAGAAGCACGAGCCAGCGACCGAAGCGCGTCGGTGAGCGAACGGAGCGACCTCGTGCTAGACGGCGGACGCGATGAGTGTCGTCGTGCTCGAAAACATCTCGATCACCCTCGGAGGGAAGACCCTCTTCGACGACGTCTCGCTCCGTCTGGCCGAGGACAACCGGATCGGGCTCATCGGCCCCAACGGCAGCGGCAAGACGACCCTGATGCGGATCCTCGCCGGAGCGAGTCAGCCGGACGGCGGCGCCGTTCGCCCGCGAAAGGGCGCGCGGATCGCTTACCTGCCGCAGGACGTGACGGTCGGCGGCGGTCGCTCGCTGATGACCTTCATCCGTGAGAGCGTCCCCGGCCGAAAGGCCCTCGAGGCGGAGATCGAGGAGACCGAGCAGGCGCTCGCCGACGCCGGGATGGACACCGACGCGGACGACTACGAAGAGCGCATGATCCAGCTCGGCGGCCGGGTCGGCGAGCTCCACGAGCGCCTCGCGGACTACGACCGACTCTATGGCGACCACGAGGCCCAGCGCATCCTCGCGGGTCTCGGCTTCCAGGACGCCGACCACGAGCGAGATCTCGGCGAGTTCAGCGGCGGCTGGAAGATGCGCGCCGTGCTCTGCTCGCTCCTCTTCCAGCGGCCGGACCTGCTGCTCCTCGACGAGCCGACCAACCACCTCGACATGCCCTCGGTGGCTTGGCTCTCGGACTTCCTCCGCCAGCAGTCCTATGGGCTGGTCCTCATCAGCCACGATCGCGAGTTCCTCAACGAGCAGATCAACCGGGTGGTCTCTTTCGAGCCCGAGGGCGTACGCCAATACGAGGGTGACCTCGACTCGTATCAACGGCAGCGCGACGAAGAGCGCGTCCTGCTCGAGAACCGCGCGCGGAACCTCCAGAAGGAAAAGGAGCACCTCGAGCAGTTCGTCCGCCGCTTCCGCGCGAAGGCCAGCAAGGCCGCCGCCGTGCAGAGCCGCGTGAAGCGCCTGGAGAAGATGGAGACCATCGAGCTCCACGGTGAGCACCAGGTGATGAGCTTCCGCTTCCCCGAGGTCGAGCGGACCGGAAAGGTCGTGCTCGAGGTGGAGGGGCTCACCAAGAGCTACGGCGACCACCGGGTGCTCCAGGGCGTCGACCTGAAGGTGATGCGCGGTCAGCGCATCGGGCTCCTCGGCGTCAACGGCGCCGGCAAGACCACCCTGCTTCGGATCCTCGCGGAAGAGATCGAGCCCACCGGCGGCGTGTACGAGTTCGGGCACAAGACCAAGGTCGGCTACTACGCGCAGCACCACGCCGAGTCGCTCGACGGGAAGCAGACGGTCTACGAGGCGGTCGCGTCGTGCTCGAAGGGTGCGAGCAACCAGCAGATCCGAGGCGTGCTCGGCGCGATGCTCTTCGGCGAACGCGAGATCGACAAGCACGTCGGTGTGCTCAGCGGTGGTGAGCGGGCCCGCGTCGCCCTCGCGCAGCTGCTCATCGACCCGGGCAACGTCCTGCTCATGGACGAGCCGACCAACCACCTGGATCTCCAGTCGAGCGAGCGGCTCGCCGAAGCCCTCGGCACCTTCGGCGGGACCCTGCTCTTCGTCAGCCACAACCGATCCTTCGTGCGGAAGCTGGCCAAGCAGCTCTGGTTCGTCGAAGGCGGCAAGGTGGTGCCCTACCCCGGCACGCTGGACGACTACCTCGCGCGCTGCCGCCTCGAGGGCGAGGAGAAGAAGGCCGCCATCGCGGGCGCGGCGGATCTGCGCCGAGCGCCGGGGGCGACCGGCGGGGACAGCTCCAGCGGTCCGAAGGAAGCGCCCGCGCCCGAGCCGGCGCCCGCCAAGTCCAAGGCCGACCGACGCAAGGAAGCGGCCGCGCGCCGCGAGCGGCGCAACCGACTTCGGCCCCTCGAAAAGCGAGCCTCCGAGCTCGAGAAGAAGATCGCCAAGCTCGAGAAGGAGCAGGCGGCGCGCAGCGAGACCATGGCCGACCCGAGCTTCTACGAGAGCGAAGGCGAGGAGCAGGCGAACCTCAGCCGCGACTTCGCCCGCACCCAGGCGGAGCTCGAGGTGGCCATGGAGACCTGGACCGAGGTCCAGGAAGAGCTCGAGACCGCGCGCGCCGAGCTCGACGCCGCAGGCTGACGCGTCAGGAGTGCCGGGCGACGACCGCGAGGAGCGCGTCGCCGAAGCGCGCGACCTTCGAGGGACCCATCCCGTAGACGTCCTCGAGCGACGCCGCGTCCGAGGGCGCGACGGACGCGATCTCGAGGAGCGTGCGGTCACTGCAGACGACGTACGCCGGTACGCCGTGCTCCTTCGCGAGCGCGCGCCGCGCTTCTCGGAGCGCGTCGAAGAGATCGCCCTCGGCGCCCGCGGGTCGATCGGGCCGGCTGCCTTTCTTCCGCCGGGGGCGGGTCTTGCTCGGCGCGATCACCCGCACCGGCTTCTCGCCCTTCATCACTTCCCAACCGAGCCGCGTCATGCCCACGAGCGGGTAGCGGTCACCGCTGATCGTCGCGTAGCCCGCCGTCACCAACCGTCGTAGCAGCGCCACGAGCCACTCGCTCGACTCGCCCTCGAGCAGTCCGTAGGTGCTGAGGCGGTCGAAGCCCCAGCGGCTGAGCTTCTGGCCGCCGCGCCCCGCGAGCATGTCGGCGACCGAGCGCATGCCGACCCGCCCCTTGGTGCGGGCGACCCCAGCGAGCGCCTTGCGCACCAGCTCTTCGTCCGCCGGCGTGACCGCGGGCGCGTCGCCCTCGTCCATGCGCGCGCAGACATCGCAGTGGCCGCAGCCGCCGAGGATCTCTTCCTCGTCGCCGAAGTAGCGGAGGATGAAGTCGTGCCGACAGCTCCCGGCCTCCACGTAGCGCATCAGGTCGAGGAAGAGCGACCACTGCCGCTCGACGTGCTCCGTGTTGGAGGTCCCCGACTCGATCAGGAAGCGCCGGAGGCCGAGGTCGCGGCTGGCGCTCATCAGCAGGCCCTTGGCGGGCAGCCCGTCACGCCCCGCGCGACCGACCTCCTGGTAGTAGGCCTCGATGCTGCCCGGCGCCTGCACGTGCACGACCAGACGAATGTCGGGTCGGTCGATGCCCATGCCGAAGGCGTTGGTCGCGGCGACCACGTCCAGCTCGCCGGCGCCGAAGCGCGCGTTCACCTCGGCGCGTTCCTCGCTCGGGAGCCCCGCGTGATAGGCGGAGCAGTCGTAGCCACGCTCGGCCAAGGTCTGGGCGACCTTCTCGGTCTCCTTGCGGGTGGCCGTGTAGACGATCGCGGCTCCGCTCGTCGGCTCGCCAGGCGGGCCGATCGCGTCCGCCAGCGCATCGTGGAGCGCGCGCATCCGGGCCTTCTTGGAGTCGACCGGCGCCGCCTCGAGGTGCAGGTTCGGTCGCGCGAACCCGCGGAGCACCACGTCGGCCGAGCCGAGGTCCAGCCGCTCGAGGATCTCGTCGCGCACCAGCGGCGTGGCGGTCGCGGTACAGGCGAGCACGTGGCGCGGGTCGAGCTCCCGAACGAGCTCACCGAGTCGCAGGTAGTCCGGCCGGAAGTCGTGGCCCCACTGGCTGATGCAGTGCGCCTCGTCGATCGCGATGAGCGGCGGCGCGACCTTGCGCAGCAGCTCGACCAGCCAGCGGTTCCCCAGCCGCTCCGGCGCCACATAGACCAGCTGGTAGCGCCCCTGGGCGATGCCCCGCTCGCGCTCCGAGACCTCGGCGCGCGAGAGCGTGGATGCGAGGTAGGTCGCCTCGATGCCGCGCTCGCGCAGCCCGCGGACCTGGTCCTCCATCAGGGCGATCAGCGGCGAGACCACCACGGTGGTCCCCTCGAGGACCACCGCGGGCAGCTGGTAGGTCAGCGACTTTCCACCACCCGTCGGCGCCACGACCAGCACCCGCTTCGGTCCCTCGAGGAGCGCGTCGATCGCCTCACGCTGCCAGGGTCGGAAGGCCTCGAGCCCGAAGCGCTCCTCGAGCGCTCGCTGGACGGCGTCGGAGGGTGCTGGGTCGGTCACGGAGCTGGGTTCGAGCATGTGGCGGTTGTCGCCATCGGCCGGCGGGAGTTGCGTCGCGGGTTGCGGATCGGGCCATTGGCCCCAAAGGACACCGGGTGACAGTGCGATCGCGCGATGCTTGCGCCGGAAGGCTGGCGAGAGGTTAATCCGACGGTGCGACGACGCCACCCTCGCGGCCGGTCGGCTGCCCTCGTGGCGGTCCTGGCGCTCGGCTGTACACGGCCTTTGCCCAACGATCCCATCCACCTGGAGACGGACGCGCCGGGGCTGAGCGGTCTGGCCTTGGGGTCCGACGGATCGCTCTGGGCGATCCCCGAGGAGCGCCGCGAGCTCCTTCGCATCGATCGTGAGACGGGCGCGGTCACCGCCTACCCGATCGAAGGCCTGCCGGAGGGCGTGGAGGCGGAAGCCCTGTCCTACCGCGGGAACGGCGAATTCCTGGTCGGGACCGAGACCGACGGCATCGACCGCCCGACCGACTACCTCTACGTGCTCGACTTCGACGGAAGCGTCGCGCGGGTCCGGGAGTCCTACGAGTGCTCGTATGAGCTCTGGGGACTCCAGAGCGATCGCAACCGCGGGCTCGAGGGCCTCTGCACGGTCGGCGACGCAGGGGTGATCGTCGCCGCGGAGGTGACCGGCTCGGTGCGAGGGCGTCGTTACGCCCCGCTCGCCTGGCGCACCGAGAACGGCGAGTGGAGCCCCTACCGCGTCTTCCTCAGCTCGGAGACCGGCAAGCTGGCCGGCATCACCTGCCGCGCGAGCCCGGACGGGAGCGCCGAGGTCATCGCGGTGGAGCGCCACTTCGGCGTGACGCGAATCTTGGGCTTCGAGCTGCCACCGCCCCACGCGGGCGAGCCGGTCTCGGTGCGGTCGGAGGTTCTGGTGAACCTCGACGACTGGGTCCGTTCGCTGGACCAGCAGCCGAACTTCGAGGGGATCGCCCGGCTCGACGACGATCGGGTGGCGCTGCTGGTGGACAACCAGTATCGCGGGCTCCGCACGGGCCCGAGCGCTCTCTGGATCGTGACGCTCGACCCATGAGAACGCCCCGACCCAACACCTTCGCCATCACCTGCGCCCGGGGCACCGAGGCGCTCCTGGTGAACGAGCTCGAGGCCCTCGGCGTGGATGGCGAGGCCAGTGTCGGCGCCGTCGAAGGGCGCGGCGGACTCCAGGCGGCGTACCGCGCGATGCTCGGCTCGCGCATCGCCCAGCGGGTGCTCTGGCCACTGGGGCACTGGGACGACGTCTTCGACGCCGACGCGCTCTACCCGCTGCTGATGGACTTCCCCTGGGAGCAGCACCTCGGGCCCGACGACACCTTCGCGATCCGCACCGCCATCGGCTCGAAGGAGAAGATCCACGCCCGGTACCTGCAGCAGCGGGTGAAGGACGCGTTGGTCGACCGTCTCCGCGATCGCGCGGGCCGGCGACCGGACGTGGACCGCGACGAGCCCGACGTGGCCTTCCACGTCCACTTCGCCGACGAGGTGACGCTCGCGCTCGACCTGGCCGGGCGCTCGCTCCACCGCCGCCACTATCGGCCGAAGGGCGCGAAGGCGCCGCTCAAAGAGACCCTGGCGGCGGCGATTCTCCACGCCTCGGGCTGGAAGCCCTCGCAGCCACTGCTCGATCCGATGTGTGGCTCGGGGACGCTCCTGGTCGAGGCCGCGCTGATGGCGCGGGCCGTTCCGCCGGGGCGGTCGATCCTGCTCGGGGGTTGGCGCGGCCACGACGAGCGCGCCTTTCGGTCGATCAAGGACTCGCTCGAGCGCGACGCCAAGGAACGCGAGAATCTCGCCATCGCGATCCGCGGCCGCGACACCGACCCGGAGTCGCTGCGGCGCGCCGGCGAGAGTCTGCGCCGCGCGGGCGTGCATGGGGTGATGCTGGAGAAGGGCCCCGCGATCGAGGCGCGCCCCTTCGGCAGCGGTCCGGGGCACCTCGTGGTGAACCCGCCCTACGGCGAGCGCCTCGGCGCGAGCGGCGACGCCCTTCGCGCGCACCTGGACCTCGGCACCACCTTCCGCCACTTCCCAGGCTGGGAGGCGCACGTGATCACCGGCGAGCCGCGCATGCTCAAGCAGCTCGGGCTCAAGAGCCGCGACCGGCAGACGCTCTACAACGGCCCGATCCGCTGCACCTTCGCGAGCTACGCGATCGCGGAAGACGCCAAGCCGAGCAAGCCCCGCCGCCGGCCGGAGGCGGAGATGCTGGTCAACCGGCTGCGCAAGAACCTCAAGCGGCTGCGCAAGTGGGCCGCGAAGCGCGACCTCGACGCCTATCGCATCTACGACGCCGAGATCCCCGAGTACAACGTCGTGATCGATCGTTACGGCGACGCCGCGTTGGTGCAGGAGCACCACCGGCCGCGGAAGATCGATCCCGGGCTGGCCGAAGCCCGGCTTCGCGACACTCTGTTGGTCGTCCAGGAGGTGCTCGAGCTCGACGAAAAGCAGGTGCACCTCCGGGTTCGCGCGCGCGGCGAGCAGCAGTACGAGAAGCGGCAGGCGACCGGCGAACGGCACGTGGTCCGCGAGGGTTCGTGCCGTTTCGAGGTGAACCTCCAAGACTACCTGGACACCGGGCTCTTCCTCGACCACCGCGACCTGCGAGCCATGGCCGCCGAGCGGGTGGGCGATGGCCGCTTCCTGAACCTCTTCGCCTACACCTGCACCGCGAGCGTCGTCGCCGCGGCGGCCGGCGCGAAGGTCACCAGCGTCGACCTCTCGAAGACCTACCTGGCGTGGGGCGAGGACAACTTCCGCCAGAACGACCTCGACCCGAACGAGCACGTCTTCGAGCCGCTCGACGTTCGCCGCTTCCTCTCACACGTCCGCGGTCGCCAGCGCTGGGACACCGTCCTGCTGGCGCCGCCGAGCTTCAGCCGCTCGAGCCGAGCCGACGAGCTCGATCTGCGGCGCGACCATGCCGAGCTGATCGAGAGCTCGCTCGAGTGTCTGGCACCGGGCGGCGCGCTCTTCTTCTCCACCCACGCCCGGGACTTCGAGCTCGATCCGATCCGCGGCCACGAGGTGAAGGAGATCACTCGCCAGACCGTTCCACGCGACTTCCAAGGCGAGCCGCACCGCACCTGGCGCATCGAGTAGCGTCGACATCTGCTCGTCGGCGGGCGATCATCGATTGATGAGCGCGAGCCTGACCGAGCGCCTGCGCGCGATCCGCGAAGGGCTGGACGAGCTCCGTGGGATCGACGTCGCCTACCGGATCCACGGTTCCGAGCCGCCGGCCGGGCACGGTCACCGCGCGCTCCCACCGCTGAGCGAAGCCGAGGTCGAGGCACTCGAGAGCGAGGCTGGCGTGCGCCTCCCCGAGGAGCTCCGACGCTTCGTGCTGGAGGTCAGCGCGGGTGGAATGGGCCCCGGCTACGGACTGACCCTGCTCGACCACCTGAGTGGTGACCATCTGCAGGCGCCCTTCCCCCTCGACCACGCCGCCGGTGAGGCGGTCATCGAGGCCCGGCGCTCCGGCCGCGACATCGGCGACTTCGTGGACGCCGACTCGCGGAGCCGCGACGGCGTGCTGGAGCTCTCCCATTTCGGCTGCGGGTGGTACACGGCGGTCGTCCTCGAGGGGCCGATGCACGGCGACGTCTGGACCGTGGGCGACTTCGGCTGGTGCCCGCACTTCGACGAGGACACGGGCGCGCGGCTGTCCTTCCTCGACTGGTTCGAGCACTGGCTACGGGAGTCCCTGCGAACCGTGTCGGCTCCACTCCAGATCGAGCCGGGCACCCGCGCTCTGAAGCTCCTGCGCCAGCTCAACGCCAAGATCCCGGACGTGGTGTGGACCGCGACCGAGGCCGAGCACCTCGACCTCCGCAACAACCACCTGAGCGAGATCCCCTCGGCGATCGGGGAGCTCACGCGGCTTCGGCGACTGCAACTCTCGAGCAACCACCTCGAGCGCCTGCCGGTGGAGCTCTTCTCGCTCACGGAGCTCGAACGACTGGAGCTGGACCACAACCGAGTCGTCGAGCTCCCGAGCGAGCTCGGCCAGCTGCGTCGACTCGAGCGGCTGAGCGTGATGGACAACCCGCTCGAGCGCATCGGCGACCTGTCATCGCTCGAGCGACTCACGTCGTTGAATCTCGCTGCGACCCGGCTCGGTGCGCTCCCGAAGGGCCTCGGGTCCACCGCGCTCGAGATCCTGCGGCTGAACGACATCGACTCTCTCGACCTCGCCGGTCTGGAGGGCTGCACGCGATTGCAGCAGCTGCACCTCAACCGCGCTGGGCTGACCGAGTGGCACCCCGCGCTCTTCGAGCTGCCCTCGCTGACCCGACTGGCCCTCAACCACAACGAGCTCACCAGCGTTCCGGAGGCGCTCGGTCAGCTGGACCAGCTGGTGTCCCTCGGTCTGAGCTTCAACCCGATCGCACGACTACCCGCGTGCATCGCGTCGATGAGCGCGTTGCAGCGGGTAGTCCTGATCGAGGTCCCCTTGGCGGAGGGTGAACGAGAGCGGCTCGTCGGGCTCCGCCCGGACGTCGAGTTCGTCTTCGAGGCCGTCCGACCTCGCCTACCTAGCGCATCACGCGCTAACTGAAGGCGTGGCCGGCGGCGCTGAGCTTGTCGTTCAGCCGACGGCGACCGCGGTGGAGCATGACGCGGAGCGCGGTGCGCTTCACGCCCATCCGGCTCGCGGCCTCCTCGCGGGAGAGCCCCTCGACGTCGACGAAGGTCACGGCCTGGCGCTCGCGGCGCGGGAGGCTCGGGAGCTCCTCGTGGATCATCTGGAGGGCCGCGGCGTCATCGAAACGCTCGCGGGGCGGATCGACCGGCGGGGTGTGGTGCTCCTCGAAGGTGACCTTCGGACGCTTCCGGCGGTGGGAGTCCACGATCTTCCGTCGGAGGATGCTGACCAGCCAGGTCCGCAGGCTCGATCGGCCGGCGAAGCGGTCGATGCCGCCCAGGGCCGCGAGCCAGGTCTCCTGCACGAGGTCGCGGGCCTGCTCTTCGGTGGCCACCCGGCGCCGGGCGTAGCGCATCAGGGTGGGCTCGAGCTCCGCTACCAGGTCTTTGTCGAGGCGCGCGGGCGCAGTGCCGCTCGTCGTCGCCGTGCTCTCGTCGTTGGGTCGGTTCATCGATGACCCCTTTCGTCATTCTGGACCATTCGGTCCACAAAGACTGGATCCGGCCCCCAAGTGAGTCAAGCGATGTTGACGAGTTTTACATTTCTCAACGAAAACAGAGCGTTGCGTTAACGCTTCACCCCCACGTGGTGACAGTCACCCTGCGGGTATGGGGCCGGTGTCGGTGTTCGAACAGGTAAATCCCCTGCCATGTTCCAAGGGCGCAGCGCCCTCCCTCGACGGGGATGGTCAGGGTGGTCGCGGTGAGCGCCGTCCGGACATGAGCGGGCATGTCGTCCGGCCCCTCGGCGGTGTGCTCGAAGAGCCGGTCCCCGTCGGGCACCAGCCGAGCCAGGAACGCCTCCAGGTCCCGCTGAACGGCGGGATCGGCGTTCTCGTTGATCATCAGCGAGCAGCTGGTGTGGTGGACGAAGACGTTCGCGACCCCCTCCGCTACCCCGGACTCGGCGACGGCCGCCTGGACCTGGCCGGTGATCTCGAGGGTCGCCCGCCCCGGCGTCGCGATCGTGAGCTTCCGACGGTGCATCAGGCGTGCTCCAGAGCGGCGGCCCCTGCCTCGGGTTGGTCGCTGGCCTCGACCCGCATCCACATGGCTGCCTGCTCGCTCACGTAGACCTCGCTGTCGCCCTGGGTGAAGCGGAAACGGTAGCGAGCGAAGATCTGCTTGGCTCGGCGGCGGACCTTGGTGGCCTCGCCCTCGAGGATGAGCGGCTCGCCGGGCTCGGCGAGCGCGAGAAAGCGGGCGTCGTAGATGCGGCCGCCGTAGCCAATCCACCCCTCCGAATGGCGGAGGCCCAGCACGTAATATGCGTGCACGAAGCCGACCATCCCGGTCATGTGGACCATCAGCCCGCCGCTGACGTGACGAGGGTGGAAGACCGGGTGAGCCCGCTGCTCTCGGGTGAGGGGCAGCTCGGGGTGGGTGGGCATGCGCACCACCACGCGGCTGGCCTCTTCGTCGACCTCGAGCAGATCGTCGATCAGCAGGCCGCCGGGGCCGTAGGGGCAGTCCTTCACGAAGGCGTCGTCGAGGGGCATGTCGGGCGGAGGATGGACCGCCGACCGGACCCTCGCCACCCCGCTTGCGGCAAAGGGGAGCCAACGCCGGTCCCGTGCTATCGGTAGCGAGTGTCGTCTCCGGTGCACGCAGCGTTGGCCCTCGGGCTGAGTGTCGCGGCCGTCAGTGCGCTCGCGCCCTGCGCCACGCCTCCCGAACCGGAGACTGCAGAGATGGCCGAGCCCACCGGCGACGAGCGGCCGGCACGGGCGACGGCGGACCCCGAGCCGGAGCCGGCCGAAGAGGTCCGGCTGATCCCCGAGCCACCGCCGGACCCGGCGCTCACGTGGGTCGCGCCGGCCATCCACTCGGCGCTGACTCCGGCGATGGTCGCCCGGCTCCGCGCCCTGCGCGAGGGCCGCGAGCACCGCGACGACGTCTTCATCAAGCTCGGGGGCTCGTCGGTCGAGAGCCGGGCCTTCCTCCACTGTTTCGCCTACGACGGCGACAACCTGGACCTCGCGGACCACGACGAGCTCGTCGAGACCCTCGAGTTCTTCCGTCGCGGCAACGCCGCCGGCTCCAACCCCTTTGGGCGCGAGAGCACCGCCGCCCAGGTCGGCTGGTCGCTGCGTCAGGGGCTCGCGGGCCGCCCGTCGCGCGCGCTCCAGGAGGCACGCGCCACCGACGCACGCTTCGCGCTGGTCTTCTTCGGCGGCAACGACGTCCAGGCGCGCCGCCCCCGGAGCTTCGCCGAGCGACTGGAGCGAATGCTGGACCAGCTGCTCGACCGGGGGCTGATCCCGATCGTCGGAGCGACCTCACCTCGGGGCGACGATCCCGAGATGGACGGTTGGGCCAAGCGCTACAACCGGATCAGCCGTGCCATCGCCCAGGCCTGGCAGGTGCCCTACCTCGACTTCTACGTCGCCCAGGACGCCCTCCCGGGGCGCGGGCTCGCCGGAGACGGAGTGCACCCGAACACGCTGCTCGAGGGCGGTCGTGGCCGCGCCTGCGTGATGAGCGAAGAAGGGCTCCAGCACGGCAGCAACCAGCGGAACCTGCGCACCCTCGAGCTGCTCGATCGGTTGCGCCGGACCGTGGTCGCCGGCGAAGGCGCCCCCGACCCGGAGCCCCGCGAGATGGCAGGCGAGGGCACGGCCGAGGCGCCGCTCCACCTGACGCGCGTCCCCTTCGGCGAGCGCTTCGTTCCCTCCGAAGGAAGCGCCCTGACGGCCTACGGGTGCGAGGGCGCCGAGCCCTCCGGAGGCGCGGAGCGGGTCTACCGCATTCGGGTCGAGGAAGAGACCCGGCTCGAAGTGAACGTCTTCGCCGACGAAGGGGCGCGCACGTTCCTGCTCGGCGCCGAGGCCGACCCGATGGCCTGCGCGGCCCGCGGCGAGGAAGACCTCGAGGTGACCCTGCAGCGAGGCGTGCACCACCTGGTCGTGGAGCTGAGCCCCGAGCAGGAGAAGTCGGTCACGGTGGTGATCGACCGGCCGGTCGTCGACGCGGAGTGAGTCGGGTGTCGGTGTCGGCGTCGGCGTCGGCTGTCGGCAGTCGGCTGTCTCAGCGTCGGAGTCGGTGGTCGGCTGTCGGTCGTCGGCAGTCGGAGTCGGCTGTCGGCTGTCGGCAGTCGGAGTCGGCTGTCGGCAGTCGGAGTCGGCTGTCGGCTGTCGGCTGTCGGCTGTCGGCTGTCGGCTGTCGGCTGTCGGCAGTCGGCAGTCGGAGTCGGAGTCGGAGTCGGAGTCGGAGTCGGCTGTCGGAGTCGGCAGTCGGCTGTCGGAGTCGGCTGTCGGAGTCGGCTGTCGGAGTCGGCTGTCGGAGTCGGAGTCGGCAGTCGGCTCTACAGGTCGCCCAGCCGCGCGGCGGCACGCTCGAGTAGCTCCAGCTGGGCCTTCACGACCCGAGGGCCTGCTTCCTCGAGGGTGAAGAACGCGCCGCGGTCGACCTCGGGGAACGACTCGCGTTTGCCGGACTTCGGGGGCCACTCCAGCTCGAAGGGCTGACTCACCAGCGTCGCCGGGTCCCAGTCGTCGTCGCGGAACGCCCAGGCGTGGACGTCCTTGCGACTCTGACGAACGAAGCCGAGCTCGACGTACCCCTCGAGTGGTGGCTCGTAGCCGGTCTCTTCGCGCATCTCTCGGCGCGCGCAGTCGAGCAACGACTCGCCGTCTTCGGGCAGGCCCTTGGGTATGGACCACACGTGGTCCTCTCGCTTGCGGAAGTAGGGACCGCCCGGGTGAACGAGGAGATAGCGGGTCGGCGAACCGACCCGGACCATCACCAACCCGGCCGACTGCGCGCGCGGCACCGTCGGCCGGGGCTCACATGCCCATCGGGCAGCGCGGCGCCGTCAGGCAGGCCGCGATCTCGGAGCTGCACTCGTTCATGATGCAGCTGATGTCGGTGCAGGTGCCGATCTGACCAATGGCGCAGTTGATGACTTGATCGACGAAGAACTGCACGTCCGCACACGCCTGAGCGACGCATGTCGAGATGCAGGTGAACGACACCATCGGCGGAGAGGACATCAGCTCGATGCAGCCGAAGGTGCAGGTCACCACCTCGATGCAGGTGACGCCGGGGCAGGTCCCGCAGTCGCCGGGACAGTTCGTGCAGCTCTCGAACTCGTCCGCCTCGCAGACCCCGTTGCCGCAGAACGAGCACGCACCGCAGTCGCGGGCACAGCTCGCGCAGGTCTCACCGCGCCGCGGCTGACAGCGTCCGTCGCCACAGCCGGGGCAGATCCCGCAGTCCGCCGGACAGGTCGAGCAGTTCTCGATGCCCGCGTCACACATGCCGTCGCCGCAGGCCGGACAGGCGTCGCAGTCCTCCGGACAGCTGAGGCAGTCCTCGCCGTCCTCGGGGCGGCAGAAGCCGTCCTCGCAGGTGTCGCAGACACCGCAGTCACCGGGGCAGGAGTTGCAGCTCTCCGACGGGCTGCAGCGGTCGTCGCCGCACTCGACGCAGAGACCGCAGTCCACCGGGCAGGTGGAGCAGCTCTCGCTGGTCGCGCAACGGCCGTTGCCGCAGCTCTCGCAGAGACCGCAGTCCTCCGGGCAGTTGGTGCAGCTCTCGCCGGTGCCGCAGGTGCGGTCCCCACAGAACTCGCAGCGGCCACAGTCGGCCGGACAGCTCGAGCAGCTCTCGCTGCCGGCACACATGCCGTCGCCGCAGGTCACGCAGAACCCGCAGTCGTCGGGGCAGGACGCGCAGTCCTCGCCGGCGCCACAGCGGCCGTTGCCGCAGGTCTCGCAGAGACCGCAGTCGCGCGGGCAGCTCGAGCAGCTCTCGCCAGCCGTGCACGCGCCGTCGCCGCAGGTGTCGCAGAAGCCGCAGTCGCTCGGGCAGGTCGCGCAGCTCTCGCCGCGGTCCGCCTGACAGGTGCCGTCACCGCAGCGGACGCAGGCGCCACAATCGATCGCGCAGGAGGCGCAGGTCTCGGCTCCGTTGCAGGCACCGTCGCCGCAGCCGGCGCAGGAGCCGCAGTCCTCCGGACAGCTGTCGCAAGCCTCGACGTCCGGGTCACAGAAGCCGTCGCCGCACTCGCGGCAGAAGCCACAGTCGGCCGGGCAGCTCGCGCAGTCCTCGTCACCACCGCAGAGGCCGTCGCCGCACTCGCGGGGGCACTCGCCACAGTCCGCCGCGCAGGTGTTGCAGCTCTCGAGGCCCGGGGCGCAGAACCCGTTGCCGCAGACCTCACCCGGCAGGTCCGGGGGGTCGATCATGTCGCGCGGCGGGCCACCGTCTTCGAAGGAGTCGTCGGTGCTGAGAACGGAACGACCGCAACCGGCGAGGGCCACGAGGGCGAGGGAAGTCAAAAAGACAAGCTGCAAACGGCGCATGACGGGCGCAGCCTACATCATCCCACGACGTGGTTCACATGGACGCACGAACCTGTTGCCCCTGGAGGCGGTGCGATGTGAGAAGAGTCCCAGCCGTGAGCGCGGCTCAGACCGCGACCGGCAGCCCGACCCGGCCGTCGTCGCGCGAAACGGTGACCCTGGGTGGACGCGGAGCGCTCGTCTGGGGCCGCCACTCGTCGAAGCTCGAGGCGCGTCGGACGCACGCGATGGTGCAGTGGTCCTCGCAGCCCTTCGCCCGACCGTGCTCGCGCTTCAGGTCCGCGCGCCCGTAGTCGAGAATCGACGTGCCCGGCTCGCCGCGGCGCTGGCTGCAGTAGTTCACCGCCCCATGCTCGTCGACGTAGAGGTAGCGCGCTCCGGCCCGACACTTCCAGGGCGCCTCTCCGTCGCGGAGCATCTTCTGCTCCCAGCCCTCGCCGAACTGGTGGAAGAAGCTCTTCCGACAGAGCTCGCGCATCTCCTCGTAGAACTCCGGGAGGATGTCGCCGATCAGCCCGGAGTCGATGGCGCCGCTCTGGTCATGGAGCAGGCCGACCGTCATGTAGAAGCCGAGCGATCGAATCTCGTCGATCAGCTTCCGAGTCGAGTCGGGGGGCGACGAGCCGAGCACCGCGTTGACGTTGACCTTGAACTTCGCGTGCTCCTGCATGACCAGCAGGCGCTTCTTGATCTTCGACCAGCTCTTCTGGCTGACCTCGTTGGGCTCCATGTTGTCGACGCTGACCTGCAGGAGCGTGAGTCCCGCCTCGTTCATCTGCTCGATGCGTCGGCGCGTGACCGGGTAGGCGTTGGAGATCGAAGTCACGATCATCCCGTGGTCGACGGCGCGCTTCACGACCTCGTGCAGGTCCGGGTGCATGAAGGGCTCGCCGCCCGTGAGCGTGAGGATCAGGTTCCCGAGCTTCGCCAGGTGATCGATCCGCTCGAAGAGGACCTCCTTGGGCACCGGGTCCGAGTGGTCGTCGTACTCGTTGCAGTAGCCACAGGTCAGGTTGCAGCGCCGGATGACCACGAGCTGGGTCAGCAGCGGGGTCTCTTTCTTCGCCATCGCGAGGGCGGCGCGACGGAGCGTGCGAAGTGGATGCGTGGGCATCCGGTCGAGAAAGGTCCCGCGAAAGGGGCTGCGGTCGAATGGTTTGGAATCCAGCATGATGAGAGGCGGTCCGGCTCTTCGGTCCCGTCGGGGGATCCGATGCGCGGTTACCAATGCAGACCACGTGCCTCGCCGAGGCGTCGGGCGAGCATCGATCCCCCTTCACACTCGCGAAGTTCTCGTGAAATGCGCGTTACGGCCCGTCCGTAGCCCCGACAACGAGCGCGAATGGGCCGTGAATTTGCGGCTTCAGTGGCTTCTCGGATAGCCACCTGGTGGTGCCTTTCGGCAACGGGTGGTGCCACGGTTCACGCTCAATCCGGCCCGATCGGCCCCAAAACCGGGGTCGGCGACCAGAAAATGCAACGGTCCGGGTCTTGCTTTCCACAAGGGTGACGATGCAGGCGAAACCGACACTCCCCCCTTTCCGGTCGCTCCTCAAATCCACCGAGGTGGAGGACCCGGTCAACATCTGCGTCCATCGGCCGCTGGCGTACGCGTTCGTGTGGTCGGTCTTCCGAACCCCGCTGACGCCGAACGGCGTGACGCTGCTCGCGATCATCGCGGGCATCGCTTCGGGCGCCTTCTTCCTCACCGGCACGCCGACCGCGATGGTCGCCGCCGGCGCGCTCCTCTGGACTGCCGCCATCCTCGACGGCGCAGACGGGATCCTCGCGAGAGCGAAGAACCAGGCCTCGCAGTTCGGCCGCGCACTCGATGGGGCGGCGGACGTGATCGTCGCAGTCGCCACCGTCTTCCCGGCCTTCGCGCATCTGTGGTTCAAGGACCAGAACCCGACCCACCTCTACCTCATGGTTCCGGCCATCGGCCTCACGGCCGTGCACCTCTGGCTCTACGACTTCTACAAGGAAAACTACCTGCGCCGGACCCGGCTCGACCGCGGCGGCGAGGGTGAGGATCCGGAGCAGGTCGCCCGCCTCGTCGAGCGCGCGAAGGAGAAGGGCGCCATCACCCACTTCGCGGTGAAGCACGTCCTCCTGCCCTACGTGCAGACCCAGCAGAAGATCATCAAGCTCCTCGATCCGCTCGCGGTCCAGAACCGGAACAACATCGAGCGGAACGAAGCGACCGCCGAGATCTACCGGAAGCACAACCAGGGCCCGATGCGCCTCTGGGCCATCGTCAGCCTCGCGCCGCACAGCTACCTCATGGCCATCTGCGCGATCTTCGACCGGCTCGACGTCTACCTCTACGTCCGCCTCTTCGCGATGAACGCGGTCTTCATCGTCGCGGCCATCTGGCAGCGCCGCGGCACCCGCGCGACCCTCGAGGATCTCGGCAAGATCGGCGCGCTCCCGAAGCCCACCCAGCGTGAAGCTCTTGCCACAGATGTGTGACTGAGACTCACACCTGACCACGCCAGCCTGCGCCAGCGCCGACCTCGTCAGCGCTGGCGCACCCGCATCTGGACCCCGCTACCGACCCCGAGCGTGATCTGGGGCTCCGGCTCCGGCGCCGCGCCCACCAGCTCGAGCCGGGCCCGTTGAGCGATCCGCGTGAGCACCAGCGTGGCCTCCAGGTAGGCGAACGCCTCGCCCACGCACTTTCGAGCCCCACCGCCGAAGGGAAAGAACGCGAAGGGATGGGCTGGGACGCCTTCCACCCATCGCTCCGGTTGGAAGCGCTCCGGCTCGGGCCATAGCGTGGGCAGCCGATGAGTGATCCACGGGCTGAGCAACACCAGCTCCCCGGGCGCCACGGTGACCTCGTCACCGAGGTCCACCGGCTCGTCGGCGATGCGACCCAAGGTCCAGACCGGCGGACGCAGCCGCATCGACTCGTCGAGCACCTGGCGGACGTAGGTGAGCTGGGCGACGTCCTCGATGGTCGGAGCACGCTCGCCGACGGCGGCATCGACCTCTTCCACCAGACGCTCCCACACGTCCGCGTGGCGGCTCAGCGCCAGCAGCGTCCAGCTCAGGGCGTTGGCAGTCGTCTCGTGGCCCGCGCTCACCAGGGTGAGCACCTCGTCTCGAACCTGCCGTCGCGGGAGCATCTCACCGGTCTCGTCGGTCGCGGCGAGCAGCATCCCGAGGACGTCGTCGCCTTCGGCTCCAGCGGCGCGACGCTCGTCGATGAGCCGGTAGGCGAGCTCGTCCAACGTCTCCACCGCGCGATCGAAGCGTCGCCCGCGGCGTGAGGTGCTCGACTCGTCCGCGGGGATCAGACCGGCGATGACGCGCTCGGTGTGTCGCTGAGCCGTGTCGAGCGCAGGGGTCAGCTCGCTGGCCATCCAGCGCATGTCGGTCCCGAAGAGCGTCTCGCCCACCACCGAGAGGGTGAGGCGCATCATCTCCGCGCCGAGGTCGATGGTGTCGTCCCAGCGGTCGACGGCCTCGTCGGCCAGCCGGACCATCGCGCTCGCGAAGGTGCTGAGGCGACGGCGATGAAACGCGGGCTGCACCACCCGGCGGTGCTTGCGCCACGGCTCGCCCTCGGAGGTGAGAATGCCCTTGCCGAGGAAACGCGTGAGGGTCTGGTACACCGGCGTCTGCCGGTTGAAGCTCCGCATCGACGAGCGCAGCACCTGCTCGACCATCGCGGGAGCGAAGGCCAGGTACCCGTCCACCGGGCCGAGCCGCAGCGGCGCGATGCCCGCCTCGGCGTGCTCGCTCGCGATCCGCTCGAGGAAGCCGAGCGGATCGGCGCGCATGTCCATCGACTGACCGAGAGGTCGGTCGGCCGGGGTCTCGGGGGTCGGGGCCAACGAGGGGACAGTGCGGGGTGCTGGGCCCCAACTCAAGGGCCGCGGCCGGGCTCAGGGCGTCGGCGGGCGGGTGCCGTTGAAGTCCTGGACGTTCCGACAGTCCTCGAGGATCCCGCAGGTCCCCTCGATCGGGTTCGGCCGGTAGGTGATCGTGCCGAGCAGGACGTCTCCATCGAGCGTCGCGTCCAGCTCCGCGTCGATCGTGTAGGTGCACCCCGGCGCGGTCTGCTCGGTCGTACCGATCAGCAGCAGGTCGAGCTCGTCGCCATCGACGTCGCCGGAGAAGACCGAGGCACCGAGCCAGAAGTCGAGGAACCCACCGGTCAGCCCACGCACGTCCGCGTTGGCAGAGCTGCCCGACTGGCTGATGACCATGTCGATGCCGCTGTTGGTGTCACCCTCGTTCCACATCCCGAGCATGCACTCGTTCGCGCCGTTGGTGACCGCCACGGTGTAGTCGCCCGCGACGTCCGCAGGATCGCTGCCGCAGGCGGCGAGGAGCAGAGCGAAGAGTGGGAGGAAGCGTCGGTAGGTCATGGGCCGGTCATAGCGAGAAATCGCACACCACGGTACTCGGATTCGGGCCGTGGGCGCCCCCGCGACCGCGTGAGACACAGGTGAGGCGGATGTTTCTGTCCGGGGTGCCGATCGAGCACCGACCCTTCGCTTCCGCTCGACCTCTCTGCTGAACGCGCTCAGCGCTCGCGGCCGTGAGGGGTCCCCTCGCCGTAGCCGTGAGGCGTCTGCACCCCGACGACCACCTTCTCGCGGAGCTCCTGCAGGTTCTTCGCGCCCACGTACGTGAAGGTGCTGCGCACCCCGCTGATCATGTCGACCACGATGTCGCCCACGCTCTCGAACCCCGAGCGCAGGTAGATCTTCGAGGTGCTGATGCCCTCACGGAAGAAGGCCTTCCGCGCGCGCGTGAAGGCGTCGTCCTTCTCGGTCCGATCGCTGACGGCGCGCGCGGACGCCATGCCGTAGTTCTCCTTGAAGCGACGGCCTTCGGGATCCGTTCGGAGATCGCCGGGGCTCTCGTAGGTTCCCGCGAGGGCGGTGCCGATCATCACCCGCGACGCGCCGGCCGCCAGGTAGAGCGCGACGTCCCTCGGGTGCCGCACGCCTCCGTCCGCCCAGACCTTCGCGCCGCGCGAGTGGGCCTCGCGCGCGCAGGCGAGCACGGAGCTGAAGCTCGGGCGACCGACGCCGGTCTGCATACGCGTGGTGCACATGGCGCCGGGGCCCACGTTCACCTTCACGATGTCGGCGCCCGCGTCGAGGAGCGCCGCCGTGCCTGGTGCCGTGCACACGTTGCCCGCGACGATCGGCACCTTGCCACCGGTGGACTCGCGCACCTCACCGAGGGTCGCGAGCATCCGGCGCTGATGACCATGCGCCGTGTCGACCACCACGCAGTCGACCCCGTACTCGACGAGCGCCGCCGCGCGCTCCGCGCTGTCGCCGCTGATGCCCACCGCGCCCGCGACCTGGAGCTTGCCTGCTCCTCCGAGCGCGGGCTCGAGGATCGACTGACGGACCGGATCCCACCGACCGACGATGCCGACCAACCGCCCGTCGGCGGCGACGACAGGCGCCGAACGAACGCGACTGGTCCGCATGCGCTCGTACATCGCGCGCGGCTCGAGATCGGCGCCGAGCGTCACCATGTCGCGGGACATCGCGTTCTCGGCCAGGGTGTACTGATCGCGGTCCTGCAGATCGGCCTGCGTCAGGATGCCGACTGGACGATCGTTGACGACCACCACGACCATGTCGTGGGCCCGCTTGTGAATGATCCCCTGGACGTCACGAAGGGTCGCTTCCGGTTCGACCACCAGCGGGGTGTCGAAGCGAACGTGCGCCCGATGCACGTGCTCGACGATCCGGCGAACCGTCGCGAGCGTCATGTCCTGCGGCAGCACGCCGAGGCCACCGAGCCGCGCCATGGTCTCGGCCATTCGCTTGCCGGTGACCGCGTTCATGTTGGCGGAGACGATCGGGTGGCTGGCGCCACCGAAGTCGTCGGGCGTGAGATCCACGTCGAGGCGCGATCCGCCGTCGAACAGATCGGGAACGATGAAGACGTCTTCGAGCGCGAGCTCGAGCTGCTCGTCGCGTTCGGGGTGCAGGAAGCGCATCCCCAGGCAATATCCGAACAGGTCGGCCTTAGGAAAGGCGCAACCCAATGGGCGGGGGAGTTCGGGTGAATCGACGAGGCTTCGCCGAGGAGAGAGGGGCTGGGTGCCAGCCCCTAGAAACAAAGAAAGAAGGCGCGCTCCCGAAGGAACGCGCCTCGTTTCTCGAATGCCGGTCGGCTCAGTCGCCGCCGGTCTTGTTGACCGCGAAGTTCACGTTCGCGTAGCCGGCCTGAGCCGCCGAGAACATGACCTTCTTGATGACGCGGAAGTCCACGTCGACGTCGGCCTGAAGGATGATGGCGCCCGGGAAAGGCTCCGCCGGATGGAGGATGCCCCAGTTGCGCTTCTGGGTCTCGAGGTTCTGAACGAGGGCCTCGATCCGGTCGAGCTGCGGAGACTGCGCCAGGGTGTTCGCATCGGCCACGCGGTCACCGTCGAGGGTGACGACGCGATCGTCGATGGCGATGACCGGCGAGATCTCCAGGGTCTCGGTGTTCGACGCGTTGGGCATCCGGATGGAGGCCTTCTGCGCGAGGAGCTCACCCGACGCCGCGAAGTTCATGATCAGGAACACGATGAGAACGATGAGGAAGTCGATGAACGGAACCAGCGGCAGTGACTGGTCGACGTTCTTTCGGCCTCCGCCACCCACCTTGTCCCGCACGAACTTGAGCGGGATGTGGTGGAGCAGTACCGGTCCGGGGGTGTGTACGGCCATGAGTATCGATCCTTACAGCGTGGCGCCGTCACTGAGGGTCATCTGCGGGAAGCCTTCGCCCACCACGAGATCCATGGCCGTGACCACGTCCTCGTAGCGAACCCCGTCCTCCGGCGCGACGATGATGTCCTGCCGGTTGGGCTCGAGGCGCTTGCGCTCCTGCAGCTTGTTACGAAGCTCTTCCACGTCGTACTCGTCGCCGTTCTTGGGGATCGGCAAGTCGTCGCCCGCGGTGGACGCCAGCTTGTAGCCGGAGTTCTGCACCTGGAGGATGAGCTTCACCCGTTCTTCGGGCGGGGGCTGATCGTCGCTGGGCGCCTGGCCGGGGGTCTGCTGGTTGGCCGCGATGCGGGCCAGCTGGTTCCACACGGCCGTGGCGAGCAGGAACATGATGCAGCAGAACAGGAGGTCGATGAACGGGATCAGGGGAATCTCCTGGTCCACGCTCTTCTTTCCGCCGTGTCCACCACCGGTGTCGATACCGCCCATGGCTCAGTTCCTCCTAGGTGTCCTGTGTTCGAGCGCCTCAGGCGCCCTGCTCGAGACCCTGCAGGTTCACCTTGGAGCGGTTGTTCACCACAAGGTTCATCACCTGGACGGTCGCGGCGTTGATGTCGTCGAGCAGACCCTGGGTCTTACCGTTCAGCACCGCCATGCTCATGAGAGCGACGATGGCCGAGAGGAGACCGAAGGCCGTGCAGTTCATGGCCTCGGAGATACCCTTGGCGAGCATGGTGGCCTTCGAGGCCTGGTCCGCGCCGGCAACGGCAGCGAACGCGCCGATGAGACCGAGAACGGTGCCGAAGAGGCCCGAGAGCATGGCGAGGTTGGCGAAGAGACCGAGGAACGGGGTACGAGCCTCGATCTTGGGGAGCTCGCGAAGCGCGGCCTCGTCCATCGCGGCCTGAACCTCCGCGTCCGGCCGGTTCACCTTCATGAGGCCAGCCTTCACGATACGAGCGAGCGGCGCGTTGGCGGCGCTGCAGAGCTTGATCGCGCGGCCGATGTCACCGGCCAAGATGCACTTCTGCATCGTCGCGAGGAACACATCCTTGTTGATGCTCGCCTTATAGAGATAGACGGCACGCTCGATGGAGAAACCAATCGCCATCACAAGCCAGAAAAGGATGACGTACATCGCCCATCCGCCTTCGTCGAAATGGTGTGCGATTGCCGACATGTCAGACTGCCTCCTGGAAAACCTCGGACCGGAGCTGCGGCCCGCTCCATGCGGTGCCGCCTCGGTCCTCGTCAGAACCTTGCGAAATCTTGAAACGAGCCCGAAAAACCAACCAATTTGGGACGGCTGGGCTCGAGCGAGGGCGATGATACAGAGTGGTGCCCACAAGTCAACGGGGATCCGACGGGCTGGCTGAATGTCCGTGCGGGGACCTCGCTGACGTGGAGGCTGAGAGGCCACTCGCGAGCAAAAGTTCCCGGCCATCTCTCTTCATTTGGGGAGCCCCTCCTTTTCTCTCGTCCAGAGGTGCTCTTCATGGGGGGTTCAGGATGCCCATCCGATTCCGTTGACAACCCGAGCGGCGCTGCGGTAGCGTCGCCCCTGAGAAAGCGGCCTAAAAACCGCGAAAGTTCAACGATTTCAAGGGATTCCGCCCGACCAAGGCAAATCGCAGGCGCGATTGGGCCCCTCGGGGGGGACGGCGACTCGGCCACGACGAGCCGAGCCATCCATAGGAGCCTACTGATGGAAGAAGTCTGGCATGCGTTGATGGAGGGAGCTCCGTTCTCGTTCATCAACATCGGAGTGCTGGCCCTCGCGCTCGCGATCATCGCGGAGCGCTTCGTGTTCATCCTGACCAAGTACCGGGTCAACACGACCGAGTTCATGGGGCAGATCCGAAAGCTCGTGCAGGCGGGCAACATCGATCGCGCGATCAAGCTCTGCGAAGCAGCCCCGCTGCCGCTCCTGCAGGTCTGCAAGGCTGGTCTCACCCAGGTCAACCGAGGTGAGGAGGCGATCATCGCTGCGATGGACGAGCGGATGGGCGAGGAGCTGCCGCGGCTGGAGAAGCGCATCGGCTCTCTCTGGACGCTCGCGAACATCGCGACGCTCATCGGTCTCCTCGGGACCATCAAGGGCCTCATCACGGCCTTCAAGGCCGTCGGTGCCATCGACGACCCGGGCGAGAAGTCCAAGATCCTCTCGGCCGGTATCGCCGAGGCCATGTGGAACACCTTCCTCGGCCTCCTCATCGCCGTCATCTGCATGACCGCGCACCTCGTGCTGCACGGTATGGCCAAGAAGCAGAAGACGGAGATGGAGAAGGCGGCGACCAAGCTCGAGAACCTGCTGACGCTCCGCCCGAAGGGCTGACGGGGCTCGCCCCATGCCGCAATTCAGTGCACAACAGCGCGCCTACATCCGGAAGCGCTCCAAGTACGAGGAGCCCGGGCCGGATGAGACCGATGACGAGCTGAACATCATCCCGTTCCTCGACATCGTCGTGAACTTGATCATGTTCCTGCTCATGATCACGAGCTCGATCGCCTTCTACTCGCAGCTCGAAGCGTCGCTACCGACGTACTCGAGCGGCGGCGTGGGGCGGCGAGCCTCGGACGAGCCTCAGCTCAACCTGAGCGTGTTCGTGACGCAGAACGGCATCACCGTGACCGGCTCGGGCGGAAAGCTCGCGCCCGGTTGCGCCACCACCTCGACCGGCGACGTCCTCACCGTGCCCAAGCGCGGCAACGACTACGACTGGGAGGGGCTGCGCAACTGCGTGTCGACGGTGAAGCAGGAGTTCCCCGACGAGACTCGCGTGACCGTCTCCGCCGACAACCTGGTCGAGTTCCAGGACCTGGTCTCGGCGATGGATGCGGTGCGCGACAAAGAAGGCGAGGAACTTTTCCCCGACGTGCTCATCTCAGCGGGCGTGAGGTAACACCATGGCCGAAGAAGAAGAACAAGCGTCGATGGGAGCGGTGAAGCGGGAGATCCGCCGCCGCATCGCCAAGCACCCCGAGCCCGAAGGGCACGGTCTCAACATCTACCCGATGATGGACATGATGACGATTCTCCTCGTCTTCATGGTCATGCAGTTCGCGTCCTCCTCGGCGGCCGCGATCACGCAGTCGGAAGAGCTTCGGATCCCCTACTCCACCACCGAGATCGAGATGGGGGAAGCCACCCCGATCCAGATCTCGCGCAACGCGATCGTCGTGGACGGAAACACCATCCTCGAGCTCCGCAACGGGCTGGTCGACCCCAGCCAGAAGCAGGGCGGCGGCACCGGGTTCCTGATCACCCCGCTCTTCCGCGAGATGGGGCGCATCCGAGACCTGCAGAAGCTCATCGAGCAGCGAACGCCCTCCCGCCCCTTCAAGGGAGAGGTGCAGATCGTCGCGGACTCCCGGACGCCGTTCCGGACCCTGTCCGAGGTGATCTACACGCTCGGCCAGACCGAGTTCAGCAACCTGCGCTTCGTCACCAACAAGACCGGGTCCATCGGCGGACCCGACTGAGCGAAGCGACGCTACGAATCGAGGCCACTCCGGCGACGGGGTGGCCTCTTTCGTTGGGTCCGCGACTCTTCTCAGGGGCGGGCGACGACCCGCATCGGGATGCGGTTGCTCGGACCGGGAAAGGGCCCGTACTGAACCCGATCGACCACCACGTCCGGCGGCGTGTGGAGCTCGATCGCCTCCGCGATCCCTGCGAGCACGATCTGCATCTCATAGGTCGCGAAGGACGCTCCGACGCAGCGCCGATAGCCTCCACCGAAGGGCGCGAACTCGTGGGGCGCGGGCTTCGCGGAGAGCATGCGCTCGGGCGCGAAGCGCTCCGGATCGTCCCATCGCTCGGGGTCGATGTGTCGCGGGCGGACCAGGGCGTTGACCAAGGTCCCCGCGGGGATCCGGTAGCCGTCGATCATCACGGAGCGCCGTGCGCGGCGGAGCACTCCCAGCGTGAGTCCGTCGAGGCGCAGGCTCTCCATCACGCACGCGCCGAGCAGGCCTCGGCGAGGCAGCTTCGTCGGGTCCAGCGGCTCGCCCTCGGTGTGGGCCTCGAGCTCCGTGCGGAGCTCGGTCCAGAGGGTCGGTCGCCGGCCGATGCGGTAGAGCATCCACCCGAGGGTGACGGCCGTGGTGTCGTGGCCCGCGAGCAGGAGGGTGGCGATCTCGTCGAGGATGGCCGCGTCTCCGAGCTCGCCTTCCTGGACGAGCCTGGCGAGCACATCGTCACCGTCCGGCTTCGCACGGCGGCGCGCGATCGAGGCGCGAAGGAGCGAGACGAGCGTGCGGCCCTCCACGGCACCGGGTAGCGACCGCCCCAGAGCCCCCAGGGTCGCCGAGCCGCCGGTCGGGTCCTCCGGACCCAGCACGGCGCCACGGAGCGCGTCCGTGGGCAACAGGAGCGCCGCGAGGTTCCCCGCGACCGAGCGGCCGCTCATCATGAACGCACGCGCCGCGGCGTGGAGAGCGTCGTAGTCGGGCCCTGGCGGGACGCCGAGCACCGTCCGCAGGATGATGTCGAGGGTCATGTTCTGGCAGGCGTCGAGCACCTCGATCTCGTCGCCGGGGGAGAGCGTCGCGAGCCACTCGCGGGTCACGTCGAGCATCGCCTGCCCGTAGACCGAGAGGCGCTCCGCTCCGATCAGCTTGAGGGTTCGACGCCGCGCACGTGCGTGGTCCTCGCCGTTGCGCAGCAGGAGCGAATGCGGGCCGACGAAGAGCCCGGCGAGATCGTTCGCGTGGCCGAGCTCTTCGGGACCCGCCGCCAGCACCTGGCGGCGAGCGGACTCCGAGGTGAAGACCGCCATGCGCCCCTGGCGCCAGAAGTCGAAGGTCCACGCGCTGCCAGTGGCCGCGGCCTCGCCGAGGAGCCCATCCATGTCGGAGGCCCACCGACGCACTTGCCGCATCGGCGACTCTGGCCAGGGCGGCGGCATCCCCGCGCGGAGGATCGCCTCTCGCGACCGCCGCTCGGTGGGAGGAACCCACTGCTGCAGTCGGGTCATCAGCCCCTCAGCCACACTCATCCGGCGAAGGGTACTCGACATCAGGGTCGGTCGTCGGCTCTCGGAGCCGGAGTCTCCGGACCTCCAAAGGCAGGGACGCCCCGTAAATCCAGTCGTTCCAAGCTCGACTCCGAGACGCTAGAGTCCCGCTCATGGCGGGGGCCCCCTCTTCGAAAGCGATCGTCGGGCGACGCTTTCGAATCGAAGGAGTGCTCGGCTCCGGCAGCTATGGCGAGGTCTTCTCCGCCGTGGACACGGAGCGTGGAACGGAGGTCGCGCTCAAGCGGCTCCACCGCGCGGACGCTCGCGGACTCTATCGGTTCAAGCGCGAGTTCCGGTCGCTCGCCCGACTGAGCCACCCGAACCTCGTCGCGCTCTACGAGCTCTTCGTGGAGGACGGCTCCTGGTACCTCGCGATGGAGCTCGTCGAGGGCACCCCGATCACCGACCATCTGCGTCCGAGCGGCCCGCTACCGACGCTCCGGCCGGGCGCGAGCCTCATGCAGACCATGATGGTCGACGAGATCCTGCCGACCGACCAGCGGCTGGCCGAGCACTCGATCAGCTCCGAGAGCGACGCCACCCACTTCGATCCGAGGCCGACGCCGCTCGACGCCACCGAGGAGGACAAGGCGCTCGCGCAGACGCTCGGCGAGCTCGAGCTCGAAGGACCTCCCGAACCGAACCCGGTCGACCTGGACTGGACCAACATCGCGCGCGTCTTCGGTGACGTCGCCGACGCGCTCGCGACGTTGCACGGCGCGGGCATGCTTCACCGCGATCTGAAGCCGCACAACGTACTCGTCAGCAGCGCCGGTCGCCCGGTGGTGCTCGACTTCGGGCTGGTGACGGAGCTCGACCCGCGCGGCGCCGGCGAACGCACCGGCATGGTCATCGGCACCCCGAACTACATGGCCCCCGAGCAGGCGACGGGCCGCGAAGTCGGGCCGCCGAGCGACCTCTACGCGCTCGGCGTGATCCTCTACGAGGTGCTCACGGGCCGGCTGCCCTACGAACACCCCAACCTGATGACCTTGCTCTGGCGCAAGGTGCGCGGGGGCGCGCCGAAGGTCCGCGACCTCAACCCACGGGTCCCGGAGCGGCTCGCCGAGCTCTGCGACGCGCTCCTCGAGGTCCAGCCGAAGCAGCGCCCGGACGCGGCACACGTCGCGCGTGGGCTCGGCGGCCGCGCGCCGCGGATGAAGACGCCGAAGCACCAGGCGTTCTCCGTGGTCGGACGCGATGAGGAGCTGCAGGCGCTGCATCAGGCGTTCGACGAGACCACCCGCCACGCCGAGCCCCGGCTCGTGCTCCTCGAGGGCGAGTCCGGCATGGGCAAGTCCGCGCTGGTCGAGACCTTCCTCGACGCCGTCGCCGGACAGCGCGACGCGCTCCTCCTCCCGGGCCGCTGCTACGAGCAGGACTTCGTTCCCTACAAGGCGATGGACGCGTTGGTGGACGAGCTCAGCGACCACCTCGGTCGCATCGCCGGTCCCCAGCTGCGCGCGCTCCTGCCTCCGCACGCCGCCGAGCTCGCCCGACTCTTCCCGGTCTTCGCGGCCGTGCTCCAGTCTGCCGAGGTCTCGAGCGCGGAGCTGCTCGGCGATCCCGTCGCGGCGCGTCGGCGCGGCTTCCGCGCGCTCCGCGAGCTGCTCTTCCGGCTGGGCCGCGACCGGCCGATCGTCGCGTTCGTCGACGACGTACAATGGGGCGACCCTCAGAGCGCGGAGATCCTCCTCGACCAGCTCCGCGGCGCGGCCGCACCGCCCGTGCTCTGGCTGCTCGCGATGCGCAGCGAAGAGCGGTCGAGCCCCTTCCCTCGTGCCCTGCTCGAACGGATCGAGAGCGACCCGTCGCTGCCGGTCTCTCGCATCGCGCTCACGCCGCTCCGTGCGGACGCGAGCGCCGACCTCGCTGGCCGAATCCTGGCGACCAACAACCCGACCATTGCCAAGCGCATCGCGAAAGAAGCCGCGGGCCACCCGCTCTTCGTCGAGGAGCTCGCGCGCCACGCACGGAACTCGGGCACCTGGGATCTGGACGGCGACCGTTCCGGCGAGACCCCCGACAGCGACGACCGTCGCTTCCTGCTCTCGCAGGTGCTCGCCGACCGCCTGCGCAAGCTCCCGCCCGGATCGCAACGCTTGCTCGAGGTCGTCGCCGTGGCGGGCGTGCCGATCACCGTCACCGCCGCTCACCGCGCCGCGAGCGAGACCCCCGCCGACCGCACGACCGTCCATCGGCTGGTGGCGGCGCGCCTGCTCCGGACCCAGCAGAGCGGCGACGTCGAACGAGTGGCGCCCTACCACAGCCGCATCCGCTCCACGCTGCTCGAAGGACTGAGCGCGCCGGCGCGGCGCGAGCTCCACCGCGCGATCGGTCACTCGCTGGCCGAGGAGGGTGCGCCGTCGCGCGCGCTCCTCCCGCACTTCGTCGAGGCGGGCGAAGCGGCTCTCGCAGCGCTGCACGCACAGCGCGCCGGGGACGACGCTGCGCGCGCCCTCGCGTTCGAAGAGGCGGTGCAGCTCTACGAGCGCGCGCTCGAGTGGACCGACAAGATGGCGACGCCGCCCCAGATGAGCGAGCGACGGGTGCTGCGGCGCAAGCTCGGGGAGGCGCTGGTGCGCGCCGGGCGGTGCCGCGAGGGCGCCCGGCTCCACGAGTCGCTCGCCCGGGAATTCGCCGACCCGCTCGAGCGGTCGAAGCTCGAGCTGTCGGCCGCACAGGCCTACTACACCAGCGGCGCGACCCGCGAAGGCGACGGGCTGCTCGAGCCACTCGGCAGGCAACTCGGTCTCCCTCCGGCGAGCTCGCGCCTGCGCATGAACCTACAGACCGCAGCGCGTCTGATCCGTCTGGTGGCCCGCGACCAGGAGCTTCACGAGCGACCGCAGGAGTCGATCCCCACCGAAGAGGCGCTCCGCATTCGCGCGTGCTTCACGCTGGCTCCGTCGCTGACCCTCTCCGACCTCGTGCGTGCGTTGCACTACTACATCCAGGGGTACGAGCTGGCCCTCCGCGCCGGTGACACCCACTCGGTCGCCGTCGGCACGGCGGTACTCGGCAGCTTCTTCACGAACTTCGGATGGAAGCGCGCCGAAATCCTGCTCGCGCGCGCGACCGAGCTCGCGAAGCGCGTCGACACGCCCGAGGCGCTCGGCACCGCCGCCTACGCGCGCGGGCTGCAGGCGTTCATGGAGGACGACTGGCTTCGTGCACTCGAAGAGCTCGAGGCGGCTCATCAGCAGCTCGTGCGGGTGAAGGACACCGTCGGTGTCCGCCATGCGGCGTTGATGCAGATCCCCACTCAGCTCCGTTACCTGGACCGCTTCCGCGAGCTCGACGAGCGAACGAAGCGGATCGTCGCGGACGCGCGGGAGGTCGGGAACCCGTACACCGAGGCCGCCGCCATGGTCGACGGCGCCTATGCGTCGCTGGCGCTGGGCCACCCGGCCGTGGCTCGCCGCTCGACCGCGTCGGCTCGGGAGAAGGTGCCCGGCCTCGCGATGTACGTGCGCTTCGCGTCGCTCACGATCGACACGTTGACGGAGCTCTACCTCGGCCGCTCGGAGCGCGCCCACGAGCGCATCGAGGACGCCTGGCCCGGCCTGCGCAAAGCCGGCCTCTTCATGGTGCGCGTGGGTCGCGAATTCTACGGCGCGCTTCGCATCGGCGCGCTCCTCGCGGTGAGCGAAGGCGCCCGGGGGCTGCGTGGACGCCGCATGCGAGGCCGCGCGAAGCGAATGCTCCGCCGCTGGCTGGGCGGTGCCCAGACCGACTACGCGCTCGGCCGCCGAGCGACACTGGAAGCCGCGATCGTCCTCCAGGACGGGGACCACGAGGGCGCGATCGATCGTCTCGCGCTCTCGTCGCGGCACTTCGAGCGCGCTGCGCTGCCCGTGCGCGCCGCCACCTCCCGACGCCGTGCCGCCGAGATCCTCGGCGACACCGACAAGGTTCGCGAGATCGACGAGCTCCTCGTCGCGCTCGACGTCGCCGATCCGGCCCGCTGGACGCGGGCCATGGCTCCCGGTCTCTCACTTCGCAACGTCCAGGCCCGCTGATGTTCCAACCCACCCTGCCCTTCGACGCCCGCTTTCCCGCGCTCCGAAAGACGCTCATCGCTCGTCGCGCCAAGCGCTACGCCGTGATGCCGCCGAACGAGAACCAGCTCGACCCGGTGATGTCGAGCGGCGAGCTCCCGCTCGTCAGCGAGAAGATCCGGCTGCCCTGGGTCGCGAAGTTCCTTCCTCTGTACGGACTCGCGCAGGCAAACCGCGCGGCGAAGAAGGGGCTGACGCTCCTCCAGAAGGCGGTCTTTCGCTACGACAAGCTCGAGGCCTACCGGGACCTCTTCATCGGACGCGTGCCGGACTACGTGGACGACTTCGACTCGGACGTCGACTTCGCATGGCGGCGCATCGCCGGACCGAACCCGCTCAGCCTGCGAAAGGTCCCCAGCCGCGCCGATCTCGAGGGGCGCTTCTTCGACCCGGCGACGGTGATGCCGGCCATCGAGGCGCAGCTCGGGGGCGCCACGCTCGACGCCGAGATCGCGGCGGGGAAGATCTACTTCCTCGACTACGAGATCCTTCAGCGCTCGCTGCGGCCGCCGGCCAATCGTGACACCCGCTGGCGCAACAAGTACCTGCCTGCACCGGTCGTGGTCTTCTGGGAGGACCCGGATCCCTCGCGTGGCTGTGACCTGGTCCCCCTGGTCATCCAGGTCGACCAGAAGAACGCCGACCCGCCGAACCGCGTCTGGTACCCGACCGACGGCATGGGCTGGCGCATCGGCAAGCTCTACGTGGAGGTGGCCGACGAGAACTTCCACGTCGCCGTGGGTCACGTGCTCCGAACGCACCTGACGATGGACCCCTTCTGCATGGCGACCTATCGGAACCTCGCGCGGAACCACCCGGTCTACATCCTTCTCGAGCCCCACCTGCGCTTCACGCTCGGGACGAACGAGGCGGCGTACAACAACTTCGTCGACCGCACGGATGCCTACTTCACCTTCTACGCGGGCACGCTCGAGGAGCTCCGGGAGACCGTGAAGATCGCCCACCACGAGGACGAGCTGTGGAAGCTCGAGCTCGATGAGGAGGTGAGCGCTCGCGGAGTCGACGTCGGCCCCGCCGTCTACCCCTACCGCGACGACATGCGGCTCTACACGGCCGCCATCCGCACCTTCGTCGAGCGCTACGTCGACGTGTACTACGCGCACGATTCCGAGGTGCTCGCCGATTGGGAGATGCAGCGGTGGGTCGCGGAGCTGACCGACCCGTCCGAAGGGAACCTCCGCGGTCTCTTCAAGCCGGGCGAAGCGCTCGACAACAAGGCGACGCTGGTCCGGATCCTGGCACAGGTGGTCTACACCGCGACCGCCGGGCACGCGTCGCAGCACTTCTCGCAGATGGAGTACTACCGCTATCCGCCGGCCTTCGCGGCGTCGGCCTACGCGCCACCGCCCGCCGATCCCTCCGATGACACGGAAGCACACTGGCGCGCGATGCTCCCGCCCTTCGACGCGGCCAACCTCCGCTTCACGTACAGCACCTTCGGCGACTTCCACTTCGACAGCATCGGGACCTACTGGCGCTATCGACTCGGCTGGCTGCCGCGGACTCGTTCGATCGTGCGCGACTTCCAGGACGCCCTGAAGAACGTCGAGGCGACCATCGTCGCGCGCGACGCCAGCCGCTATCGCGACTGCGCCTTCTACCGGCCCTCTCGGGTCCCCAACAGCATCAACATCTGAGGACCCGATGCCCACCACACGCGAATGGAAGAACTGGACCGGCAACCAGAGCTGCATCGCCGACGTCTACACGCCGACGAGCCTGACGGAGCTGCAGACCGCGGTCACGAACGCTGCGACCGGCAGCCGGCGGATCCGCCCCGCCGGCACCGGCTACAGCTGGACGCCGCTCATCCCGCTGCCGAGCGGGAACAGCATCATCGAGACGAGCGGGCTGAACCGGCTCCTGGGGATTCGGTCGACCGGTAGCGGACCCACCGAGCGCCACTTCGTGAAGGTCGAAGCCGGCATGAAGATGAGCGAGCTCATCGCCATCACGCACGGCAACGGCCTGACCCTGCGCTCGCCGACGCTCTTTCCCTGGCCGAGCATCGCTGGAGCCATCTCGACCGGCTCGCATGGCGTCGGCAAGAGCGGTGGTTGCTTCTCCGACAGCATCACCGAGCTGCAGATCGTGGACGCGACGGGCGCCGTGCGAACGGTGAGCGAAGGCGATGCAGAGATGCCGGCGGCGAAGGTCGCGCTCGGGTCGCTCGGGATGATCTATTCGATCGAGCTCGAGGTCTCGAAGGAGTTCAACGTCTACGTCGACAAGCGGAACATCGCGGTCGACCGCACGCTCGCCGAGTTCGACGACCTCATCGCGTCGTACGAATACGTCGAGATGTTCTGGATGCCAGGCGCGGACACCTTCTACTTCCTGTTGATGGATCCCTCCGAGGCGCACGCCGACGAGTGGAGCTTCCAGCGGAAGGCCGAGGAGTGGCTGAACACCCAGGTGCAGAGCCGCGCCGCGAACGTCTGGGTGCCGTGGATCGCGAAGAACGCGCCATCGCTGACGCCCGTGCTCACCAAGCTCGCGGGTGGAACCGTCACCGAGGTCGAGAAGGAGATCATCCCCGCCTCGGACGCCTTCCACTTCCAGGACGCCTACTCGAAGAACTGGGACATCGCCTACAGCATCCCTGCGACCCACGCGTCGCAGGCGTGGTCGGAAGCGATCGACCTGGTCGCGGCGTACGCGGCCGTCGGCAAGTACCCGATCAACTACGCGCTCCACGGTCGCTTCGTCGGTCCGGGCGACGGCTACATCGCACCGAACTACGACCGCCACAGCCTCTACATCGAGGCGACCACCGCGATCGGCACCCCGGGCTTCCAGGCCTTCTTCGACGAGCTCGAGAGCCGCTGGGCGGCCATCCCCGGCGCGCGCCCGCACTGGGGCAAGCACTTCTCGCGCTACGGCGACCTGCCGACGATGTACCCGAAGATGAACGACTTCAAAGCCGTCCGGCAGGCGTGGGACCCGAACCGGCACTTCTTGAACCCCTGGCTGGAGAACGACGTCTTCGCGCTTCCGTGAGCCGCGTTGGGACCCCGGCGCGCGACTCCCAACACCGACGGCGGACGCCGACTCCGACGCGGACGCCGACTCCGACTCTGACGCCGACTCCGACTCCGACTCCGACTCCGAACTCCGATTCTGAACTCCGAGTCCGACTCCGAACTCCGAACTCCGACGCCGACGCCGACGCCGACTCCGAACTCCGACTCTGAACTCCGAGTCCGACTCCGAACTCCGAACTCCGAACTCCGAACTCCGAACTCCGACGGCCGACTCCGAACTCCGAACTCCGACTCCGAGCTCCGAGCTCCGACGGCCGACTCCGAGCTCCGACTGGGAGCCCCAGCCGCCCCGGCACGTTCAGCCAGTGGTGATGGGGCTCTCGTCCTGGTCGTTCAACCGTGCCCTCGTGCTCGGCGGCGTCAACCCTGCTCCGGCCTTTGGCCTCCGCACCGTCGCTTCGCGACGGCAAGGGGTTGACTCCGCCTGCGCTCGAGGGCGGAGGGGCTGCGCCAGGACGAGGCGTCCACGGCAGCAACAACCGGAGGTTTCCAATGAAGATCTATTCTCTCTCGCTCGACGCTGTTTCGGCGGTCCATGAAGACGTCATGCCGATGCTCTCGGCTCACGATGCCGAGCTCGCTCAGCAGCTGCATCGTGCGGCTCGGTCCGTGGCGCTCAATGTCTCCGAGGGGCTCGGGCTGCTCGGCGGCAAGCGGCAGCGGAATCACTTCCAGATCGCGCTCGGGTCCGCTCGTGAGAGCAAGACCTGCATCGAGCTCGGATTGGCGACTCGGGCGCTGAAGCGAAACGCGGGCGTGAAGCAGGCGCTCGACCGGCTCGATCACGTCTGCGCGATTCTCTGGAAGCTCACGCGGCACCAGGTCGCGTAGCGCGAACGTGACGGAGACCCGCCGGGCAGCCTGCCCGGCGGGTCTCGCCGCGTTCCCGACCCTCAGCCCTTCCGAATCAGCCCGAAGAGCATCTTGTTGACCCGGTCACTGAGCGCAACGCTCTCGGCCGCCTGAGCCACAGGCACCACGTTGGTCGAGACCAACAGTCGAAGTGCGATGAAGACCTCCCGACCGGAGCCGAGCGCCGTCTTGAAGTGATGCGCCCGCCGACGCGACCGCCCGTAGCCTTCGCCTTCTGCGATGTTGAGCGGCGTCGACCGCACCGCACGACCGAGCTGGTCCGCGAGGTCCGGATCGCCAACGCGAGCCTTCGGCATGACATCGCGATGAACGAGAGCCACGAGCTCCAACGAGAGTTCCTGAACGAGAAGCATGATTGGGTTCCTTTCGGCGCGCGAGCGACGACGTGACCGCCACGCCGTCCTGCGCACCCGCCCCCCCGCCCTCGCGGGCGGGGTCAGTCAACCCCGTCAGCCGCCGAAGGCGGGGCGAGCGCAGCGAGCCGGGTTTACTTACCCCGACCGCGAGGGCAGCCTCAGATCAGCAGGACGAGCCCAGCCCCTTCACCCCTTGCCGAAGGCAAGCCGATGCGAAGCGAGGCTACACAACCGAAGTCCGACACGGACGCCGAACTCCGACGCCGAACTCCGACGCCGAACACCGACGCCGAACACCGACGCCGAACTCCGACGCCGAACGCCGAACTCCGACGCCGACGCCGACGCCGAACGCCGACTGCCGCCCCCGAGCGACGGTGCGCTGCTCAGTCCTCGCGCCAGTCGAGCCGGGCCAACCAGTCCTCCGCCTCGTGCTGCAGCAACGGATCGCTCACCGCCTCCTGCCAGAGCTCCCGCGACTCGTCCCAGTGATGAGCCCCGTAGGCCGCGCGCCCGTGAAAGCGAAGCGCCTCCCGTTCGAGCTCGGGGGAGGGAAGCCCGCGTTCGCGTGACCTCGCGAGCATCGGAAGCGCGAGATCGGGGCGCGATGCGGCGTCGAGCAGCTGGCGGGCGGCGAGGTAGCTGCCGAGGCCGTCCTCCCGGATGCCGTCGAGGAGGTGCGCGAAGTGGACCACCGCGGGGACGCTCGAGCCGCGGCCGCTGGTGCCGAGGAAGAGGCCGCGCAGGATCGCTTCCTGCCGTCCGCCCGCCTCGATGGCCAGCAGCTTCACCTGGAGCTGCCGCCGCGAGGCCTCGGACTGCGGGGCGTCCATGAGCTCGCGGTAGATCGCGGCGGCGCCTTCGCTGTCTCCGTCGAGCCACTTGGCGTCGGCCATCGACGCGCGGGCGCTGGCCACCAAGGTCAGCGGCGCCCCCTCGAGCAGGGTCAGCTGCTCGACCGCGACATCCTGCTGTCCGTCGCGCGCGAGCGCGCCGACGAGCGCCGCGCGCGTCGTCGCGCTGCCGGGATCGATGGACAGAATCTCCTCGCACGTGGCCTGGGCGCGCCGATCGTCGCCTGCGGCCAGATCGCCACCGAGCTCGCCCTTCAGCGCAGCGAGCCGGTGGGGACACGTGGTCTCGAAGATGCTCGGCCGGTCGAAGTGGAGCTTCGCCAGCTCGAGCGTGCCTTCGGGGAGTACCTGCTCGTCGAGCACCGCCTGCCACTCGGCGTCGAGCTCCTCCAGCGTCTTGCCGACCGGCCCCCCGAAGTCGCCGTCGTGGTAGGCCTGCCGCAGCTTCTCCGAGCCGTAGCGATCCAGGTAGAAGCGGGTGAACGAGCCGGCGCCGCTGTAGGCGACGCTGTGCGGGAGCTGCAGAAAGCTCAGGCCCAGCAATCGGTCGAGCGGCGGAAGGAGCTCGAGGTCGCGCATCGCGCGCGACCACATGTGCGGGTCCATGCCGTCGCGCTCGCGCCAGTCGATGCCCACGGCCGTGCCCTCGATGAGCCCCGGGTCCGGAAGCCAGCCGCCGAGCTGGCCGGAGACGCGGAAGGGCCCCTGCGCGGCGCGCGCCGCGACCGCGTGCACGACCTCGTGGGCCAGCACCGGGTGCGGCCAGCCGGAGAGCTGCAAGTGGACCTCGTCGCGCCAGGGCTTGGCGATGTAGGTCCGGCCAGCGCCCATCCAGCGCTCCTTCTCCTGCGCGGACCGATAGAAGAAGGCGTGCACCTTGGCGCGCTGCTCCACCGCGAGCGCCTGCTCGGCCTGGTGGACCCGAAAGTCGCAGTCGCGGGCGAGCCGCCACGCATCGTGCGGCGAGACCTCGCGCGGGAGGTGCACCACGCAGCGCTCGCTCACCACCCGCTTGCCGAGCGCCTCGTCGATCGCGGCCACGGTGCTGCGGTGACCGAGCTCGGGCCCATTCGCCCAGCCCACCACACCACAGGCCGTGAGCAAGAGCGCGAACGCGAGCAGCGCCCAACGCGGCCGGCCCGCGCGCGCGCTGTCCGGTCGGACCGCCAACACGCCGAGCACCGCCACCGCGATCCACACGAGCGTCAGCGCGCGATAGGTCACGAGCGCGAAGGGGAACGCGCGGCCGACGTCGTAGAGCGTCCCCGGGAACCAGCCAGCGGTGTGGGAGAAGACGAAGATGGCAGGGGTCGCCCAGAACTCGCCGAGCCCCCAGAGCACGCCGCCGAGCGGGACCAGGATCGCCGCGAAGGTCACGAAGCGTGGCACCACGACCGCGACCCAAAGCGCCGCCAGGCTCGCGAGCTGAACGCCCACGAACGGACCGAGCACCAGGAAGAGGAGCCCCAGGCCTGGCTCGCAGACGCGGACCCAGACCATGTTCGCCGCCAGCACCAGGCTCGGCACCAGCCAGAGCAGCGCGCCGCGGAGCGCTGCGTCCAGGATCAGATCGCGCGCCCCGCCCGGCCCCTCGCCACCTCGCGCGCGCACCACGGCGCGCGACGAGAGGATCGCAGCCAGGAAGGGCAGCGGCACGCCGAGCGCGAGCGCGCCTTCGACGCCGGGGACCCCGGAGAGCCGATTGAAGCTGAGCCCGAGCCCGAGCAGGAGCGCGAGGGCGAGCGACACCCGCGTGGCCCGCTCCTTCAGGACGCGAGCCAGGCGGGGAGGCAGCGGAAGCCGCCGCCGTTGTCGCTCCGCGGTCAACTCGCGCGGGAGGTCACCGGCAGCGACTCGGTCGACTCGAGCACCAGCGGCACCACTTCGTCGACCTTCGAGACCAGGTGGATCTCGAGCGCCTCCCGCACCTCGTCCGGAACCTCGTCGAGGTCCGGCTCGTTCTGCTTCGGGATGATCACCTGGTGAATGCCCGCGCGGTGAGCCGCGAGGCACTTCTCCTTGATGCCGCCGACCTTGAGCACGTTGCCCCGGAGGGTCAGCTCACCGGTCGACGCGATGTCCGGCTTCACCTTCAAGCGCGTCAGCATCGAGGCGATCGCGGTGAAGATGGTGATGCCGGCCGACGCTCCGTCCTTGGGCACGGCGCCCGCGGGAAGGTGCACGTGGACGTCGATCTTCGTGAGGAAGTCCTCCGGTAGACCGAGGTCGGCCGCGCGGGTGCGCACGAAGGTGAAGGCGGCGGTCGCCGACTCCTGCATGATCGAGCCCATCTGACCGGTCAGGTGGATCTTTCCCGAGCCGGGGAAGCGCCGCGCCTCGACGAAGAGCAGGTCGCCGCCGGAAGGCGTCCATGCGACGCCGGTCGCGACGCCCGCGCTGGCCTTGCGCTCCGGCCCTTCGCGGCGGTGCCGTCCGGCGCCGAGCACCTTCTCCACCAGCTCGGGCGTGGCCACGTCGTGGACGTCCTCGCCCTCGGCGAAGCGGACGGCGACGGCGCGACAGATCGCGGCGACCTGCTGCTCGAGCCGACGAACGCCCGCCTCGCGGGTGTACTCGTCGACGATCTTGTCGATGCCCTCGTCGGTGAACTCGAGCCGCTCGGGCGTGAGCCCGTGGTCCGAGAGCTGCCGCGGCACCAGGAAGGACTTCGCGATCTGCTGCTTCTCTTCGCGGGTGTAGCCCGGGAGATCGATGACCTCCATTCGGTCGAGGAGCGGACCGGGGATGGTGTCCTTCCGGTTGGCGGTCGCGATGAACATCACGCCGCTCAGGTCGACCGGCACCTCGATGTAATGGTCCGCGAAGGTGTTGTTCTGCTCCGGGTCGAGCACCTCGAGGAGCGCGCTCGCCGGATCACCGCGGTGGGTGCTGCCGAGCTTGTCGACCTCGTCGAGGAGCATGACCGGGTTGCGGCTGCCCGCCTTCTTGAGCGCGCCGACGATGCGGCCGGGGAAGGCCCCGACGTAGGTGCGGCGATGGCCGCGGATCTCGGCCTCGTCGCTGACGCCACCGAGCGCGACGCGGACGAAGTTTCGACCGGTCGCCCGAGCGATGGAGCGCGCGAGCGAGGTCTTGCCGACGCCAGGGGGACCGACGAAGCAGAGCAGCGGGCCACGGAGGTCGTGGCGCAGGCGGCGGACCGCGATGTACTCGAGGATACGGCGCTTCGGCTTCTCGAGGCCGTGGTGATCCTCGTCGAGGACCCGGCGCGCCTCGCCCACGTCCAGCCGGTCTGCGGTCACCTTCGACCACGGCAGCTCGGTGAGCCACTCCACGTAGTTGCGCGCGACGTGGAACTCGGAGCTCGCCGAGTTCATCTGCCGCATGCGCGAGAGCTGCTTGCGCGCCGCCTTCTCGGCCTCGGCGGGCATGTCGATCATCGCGATCTTCTCGCGCAGGTTCTCGACGTCGTCCTCGTCGTCGTCGGGTTCGCCGAGCTCGCGCTTGATGGCCTTCATCTGCTGGCGGAGCAGGTACTCGCGCTGCGAGCGCGACATCTCCTCCTGGACCATCGTCGAGATCTCGCGCTTGACCCGGTAGACCTCGCTCTGCCGACCGACGAGGTCGAGCACGGCGCGGATCCGCTCGCGGACGTCCAGGGTCTCGAGCACCGCCTGCTTGGCGTCGTTGCCCACCGGCAGGTTCGAGGCGACCAGATCGGCGAGCGCGCCGGCCTCCTGGACGTTCTCGAGGATCGCCGCCGCGTCGCGGGGCTGGTTCGGGAGCAGGTCCACGAGCTTGCGGGCCTTGGTCCGCAGGTGCGCCGCGAGGGCGTCGATCTCGGCGTCCGCCCGCGGGAGCTCACGAATGCGCTCGATGCGCGCCGTGATGCACGGGTGGCGGGCGACCTCCTCGAGCAGCTTCATCCGGGACACGCCCTGGAGGACCACCGAGTAGTTGCCGGAGCTCAGGCGGATGACCTTCAGGATCCGAGCGACGGTGCCCACGTGGTGGATCTCGTCGAACGAGGGGTCCTCCGTCTCTGGGCGCTTCTGGCCGACCACGCCGATCAGGGGACGATCGGCGCCTTCGCCGACCACCTCCTCGACGAGGCGAACCGATCGCGGCCGGCCCACGTTGACGGGCACCACGGAGGCCGGAAAGAGCACCGAATTCCGGAGCGGGAGGATCGGCAGCTCGGGCCGCGGATCGTTGGGGAAGAGGGAGTCGCGCATGCGTGCGGGGGAAGATAGAGAAGGCGCCCGCTCGGAGCAATCGTGGTGGATCGGATCCGTGCGCCCGTGATACCCCCTCCGGGTCGCTGGGCGTGGATGGGCGTTCGGGTCCCACGTCCCAGCAGGTGTGAGGGCTCACAGATTCTTGACCTCACTCCGACATGTCGTACATGGTACTACCTGTAGGTAGTGCTGGGCTTGCACGAGCGTAGCGGACGGTCATCCTTCGCCGCTCTTGGCCCCGGTCGAGCAGTTTTGAGGACCAACGAATGAACGGAACCAACGAATGCTGAAGGCGCTCTCCACCATGGCGATGGTCGTGGGCTCCATGGTCCTGACGGGCTGCAACGGCGCCCTGGTCGGGAACGTGATCGTCCTCGGCGTGACCTTCGGCATCTTCTTCGGAACCCTCCGCCTCGGTCGCAGCACCGAAGCGACCCGCTCGGAAGCCCCCACCTCCTCCACCGCTGGGCGCTCCTGAGCCCGCACGATCGCGCCGGATGACGGCTCGACCGAGCGAAGGCCCCCAGGACGAGCTGGCCGAGCTTCGCGACTGCACGCTCGCGGAGCTGGAGGGCATCCGCCTCCTCCTACGCGGCGGATCGGTCATCGACTGGCACCGGCTGAACTTCAAGAGCCGGGCCGAGGTCGACCGCTTCCTCCACGCCCACGAGATCGATCTGAACGAGCCTGTCGACCGGGCCCGCTCGGAGGCGGTGAAGCACTCCGCCATCAGCTACCTCCGACGGAAGTTCGACTTCCCCATCCCGAAGCCGGTCGCGGCCCTCGACGTCGCGGGCCTGCTCGAGCTGGCGTCCGCCAAGGGCCACCGCCAGCTCTGCGCCTGCACGATCCTCAAGGTGATGCACATCATTCATCACCTGGAAGCGCGGGAGCTGCTCTTCATGCTCCCCACCTCCGACGAGGAGGTCTTCCACCTGGTGGAGCAGAAGGTCTACCGGGTCATCGGCAACGCCCTCGCCCGCGGCTTCCCGGTGGTCGAGTTCATCGGCGGCCGGAAGAACAAGGACTCGCTCTACACGAAGCTGCTCTCCAAGCAGGAGGTCAGCGCCGCGCAGATCTACGACAAGCTGCGCTTCCGCATCGTCACCCGATCCGTCGACGACGTGTTCCCCATGTTGAACTACCTCATGCGCGAGGTCTTCCCGTTCAACTACGTGATCCCCTGCGAGTCCACGAACACGCTGGTGCACTTCCGGAGCCACTGCGAGTCGCTCCCGGCCCTGAAGAAGCACCTGCCCGATCTCCAGCTCAGCATCGACTTCGAGGACGAAGGCCGCGAGCTGGTGGACAACATGTTCACCTCCAAGGCCTACCGGGTCGTGCACTTCGTGGCGGACATGCCGGTTCGCCTCCCGGAAGAGCTCCTCAGCGAAGCGCCCCCGGCCGCGTGGGCGCTCGGTCGCGTGATCTTCGTGCAGACCGAGTTCCAGGTCCTCGACCACGAGACCGACCAGGGCAACGAGATCGGCGACGCCAGCCACGCGGCGTACAAGGCGCGTCAGCACGACGCCGTGATGCAGCGCCTCAAGGTGGGCATCGCCGGCACGCGCGAAGACCCGGGCCCCGCGGGCCGGATCCCGCCAGCCGGCGACGACGACTGAACGCCGTCAGCGCACCCGGTGGCCCGAGAAGAACGACACCACCTGGCTGCCCGATAGCGGCGTCAGCCGCGCCTGTCCGCCGCAGAGCTGAATGCTCGGTTCGGCGTGCACCTCGAGAATGTCGCCTTCCTTCAGCGGCAGCGTCACGCCCGCAGAGTCACGCAGCCGCCAAGACGTCTGTCGCATCACCGGGTTGCCGCGCCCCGTGTCCCCGACGTCGACCGTGCTCTGCTCGAGCACCAGCATCTCGACGCTGGCCACCGTGTTCCCGCCGCGCTTCTTCACCAGAGTGAAGGTGTAGGCGCAACTGAGCGAGGGCGGCGCGTGGGTGATCCGAGCGCCCAGATCGAAGTGGTACGCACCATCGGCGGGCACGGTGAAGTGACCCGCGCGCGGGTCCCAGCCGGTCGAGCCTTCGGACACCGCGCGGAAGTCGAGCTTGGTGTCACCGCGAATGGTCTGCTCTTCGGAAGCACCGGCGAAGAAGGCCACCGGCCCCTGGTTTCGAGCGCGCCGACCGCGCCGCTGGGCTTCGCCCGTCTCGGCCGACACCCACACCATCCCACTGACCAGACCGAGGACCACCAAGGCGGGTCCAACTCGATTCCACATCGCTCACCTCTCCCGATGCCGTGTCGCTCGACGCGCTCCCGGCCAGAAGATTCTATCGCAGTTGGACGCGGCGCCGCCTCCCTCGATCGAGGGGTCAGCGGAGCTCGAGCCAGAGCTGGGTGGCGGAGCGGCTGGCGAGGCGCACCTCGACGCCGTCCACGTCCCGCACCTCGACCCCGACGCGCCCGACCTCGAGGGTCGCGCCGGCCGCGCGATAGGGGTCGGCCAGCCGCGCGGGGATGGCGAAGTCACCGTCGTCGTCCGCGAAGCAGCGGACCATCGGCGCGCTGCCGTCGCGTGGCATGAGGACGAGCTCGACCGAGTCCCCCAGGCCGCCGTTCCAGCTCACCTCGATGTCGCCCTCCGGCCAGAGGGCCACGCCCGCGCGGAGCTCCTCGGGCTCACTGAAGGTCGGCGCCGCTTGGAGGGGAATCTCGGCCACGAACGCCCCGAGCGCGTCGGTCGCGCTCTCGTCGGCGAGGCTGGTCACCCCGACGCTGCGCTCGGACTCGAGCCGCGCGCACTCGAAGCTCAGTGGAGAGCCGACGTTCGTGTCGTCGACGGTGATCGCGTCGACCGTGCCGCCAACCCGCAGGTCCATCGTGCCTCCGTCGAGCGCGGTGAAGCTCGCGCTCTGCAGCTCGGGGAGCGCTCCGCCGACGACGCACGCGCCTTCGGTGTCGGCCGCCGGGAACGCCCCGTCGGCGTTCGCCTCGCCGAGCTGCACGTTGATGGAGCAGACCGGATCGCCGAGAAGCGGGTCGCGGGTGAGCCGGTTCACGGTGACCAGCGCGAAGCGTTCGCCCGCGGTCCAAGCGAGCGGCGCGGTCGTGTCCTCGCTCAGCGCGTCGGGGTCACCGGCCTCGCCGCACCCGAGACAGACGAAGAGGCCGAGGGCCAGCGCTCGCGTCATTCCTTCCCCCGGGTCGGACGCTCGACGTCGAGGGCCTTCATCTTCTTGTAGAGGTGGCTCCGTTCCACCTCGAGATCGTTCGCCGTGTTGGTCACGTGTCCGTCGTGATGCTCGAGGGCCCGCACGATGAGGTCGCGCTCGGCGTCGGCGAGCATGTCCTTGAGCGGGACACCGGGGCGATAGTGGCCGCCGCCCGCGCTCCCGCCACCGCGGATGGGCAGGAGCGCCCGTGCGTCACGCTCGGTGATCTCGTCGCCGGGGGTGAGGATGACCAGCCGCTCGACCAGGTTGCGGAGCTCGCGGACGTTGCCGGGATAGTCGTAGCCGGAGAGCAGCCCGAGCGCGCCGTCGCTGAGCTCCTTGCCGCGGCGGTCGTTGGCGGCGCAGACCTGCCGGAGGAAGTGACCGACCAGCAGGGGCACGTCCTCGATGCGCTCACGCAACGGCGGCACGCGAATGGGAAGCACGTTGAGCCGGTCGAAGAGGTCGGCGCGGAAGCGCTTCTCGGCGATCTCGTGGCTCAGGTCCTTGTTGGTCGCAGCGACGACTCGGACGTCCACGGGGATGAGCTCGCTGCCGCCGACGCGCTCGAGCTCGCCCTCCTGCAGCACGCGGAGGAGCTTCGCCTGCATGTCGGAGGGCATGTCGCCGACCTCGTCGAGGAAGAGCGTGCCGCCGTGCGCGCGCTCGAACTTGCCGCGGCGCTGCTTGGTCGCCCCGGTGAAGGCGCCCGCCTCGTGACCGAAGAGCTCGCTCTCGATCAGCTCGCGCGGCACCGCGGCGGAGTTGAGCTTCTCGTACGACTGCTCCGCCCGCTTGCTGCCGAGGTGGATCGCGCGGGCCACCAGCTCCTTGCCGGTACCGCGCTCGCCCTGAACGAGCACGTTGGCGTTCGCGTTGGCCGCGAGCCCGATCCGCTCGCGCAGCTCCGCCATCACTCGGCTGTCCCCGAGCAGGTCGTCGGTGGCGCCGCTGCGCTCGCGCAGATCGCGGTTCTCGGCCTCGAGCTGGGCCATGCCGAGGGCGTTGCGCAACGTGAGCAGGAGCTGCTCGGTACCGATCGGCTTCTCGAGGAAGGTGTAGGCCCCGAGCTGGGTCGCCTGGACCGCCGTCTCGATGGTCCCGTGGCCGCTCATCATGACGACGGGGACGTCGTTTCCCTGCTCGCGGAGCTGCCGGAGGATCGTGAGCCCGTCCGTGTCGGGGAGCTGCACGTCGAGGAGCAGCAGATCGTAGGCCTTGCTGCCGATCCGCTGCTGCGCGAGCGCGCCGTTGCCGGCCACGTCCACGTCGTAGTCCTCCACCCGCAAGGCGCGGGACAGAGTGGAGAGGATGTTCTTCTCGTCGTCGACGATGAGGACGCTCGCCCGGGTCATGGCCGCAAGCTACACCCAGCCCGTCGATTCAGGCCAGAGTCGGCTCTCGTCCACTCGGGCGTCGGAGTCGTCGGTTGGTTCTCGGGAGTCGGCTCTCGGCTGTCGGCGGTCGGCTCTCGGGAGTCGGCTCTCGGGAGTCGGCTGTCGGCTCTCGGGAGTCGGCTCTCGGTGGTCGGTGGTCGCTGTCGGAGTCTGCGTCGGCGGCGGAGTCGGCGTCGGCGCCGGAGTCGGCGTCGGAGTCGGCGTCGGCGTCGGAGTCGGCGTCGGAGTCGGCGTCGGCGTCGGAGTCGGCGTCGGAGTCGGCGTCGGCGTCGGAGTCGGCGTCGGAGTCGGCGTCGGAGTCGGAGTCGGCGTCTGCGTCGGAGTCGGAGTCGGCGTCGGAGTCGGCGTCGGCGCCGGAGTCGGCGTCGGAGTCGGAGTCGGCGTCGGAGTCGGAGTCGCCGCCTCAGCGGCGAAGCTCACGGACCCGCAGCCCCAGCTGGTTGAACCGCAGCCGCACCCGCCGCGCGTTCTCCGCCGGGTCGCCTTCGAGCAGACGCGCGGCCATCGCCTCGAAGTCGCCGTCGGTCTCCTCGAAGAGCCGCTCGAAGAGCGCCGTCTCGAGATCGCGCACGACCTCCTTGAGCTGCGCTCTCGGCTCGATGGCCCCGCTCGCGAGCGGTGACGAACCCTCCGCGTCCGGCGCCACCCAGGATCGCTCGAGCAGCTGGCTCACCAGGCTGGCCGACACCGGGAGGCGCGCGCCGAGCAGCGACGCCCTCCCCTGCTCCGCGGCGTCGAGGTCGGTCTCGAGCGTCATCAAGCTCGCCGACGCGAGAAAGTACTCGAGCTCGCGCATGTTCCCCGGCCACGGGTGAGCCCGCATGCGCTTCCAGCTCTCCTCGGTGAAGACGAAGGCCACCCCCTCGGCCGGCGGGTCCTCCTTGCCGACCGCGAAGGTGGCCAGGACCGGACCGCCGATGCCCACCGCCTTCTGATACGCCGCGAGTCGGTCGTGGTTGGTCCCTTCGGCGAAGCGCCGTCGCACCAGCGCCTCGCAGAGCTCCCGTAGATCCGCGCGCCGCTCGCGGAGCGCGGGGAGCTCGAACGCCATGGCCGGGTTGAGGCGCGCGTAGAGGTCGGCGCGGAACGAGCCTTCCCGGACCCGGCGCTCGAGGTCCACGTGGGTGGCGGCCACGAGCCGCACGTCGACGTCGCGGGGCCGGGTGTCGCCGAGTCGCGTCACCCGCCCGTCCTGCAGCGCGAGCAGGAGCATGCGCTGCGCGTCCGCCGGGAGGTTGCCGATCTCGTCGAGGAAGAGCGTCCCGCCGTGGGCCTGCTCGAAGCGCCCGGGTCGATCGACCGCCCCACTGAACGCGCCCTTCACGGAGCCGAAGAGCTCGGAGGCGACGAGGGTGTCGGGGAGCGCGGCGAGATCGACGCCGACGAAGGGCCCGGCGCGCCGCGACGACTGCGCATGGATCACGCGCTCGGCGAGCGCGCTCTTGCCGGTCCCGGTCTCGCCGAGCACCAGCAGCGGCAACCCGGTTCGGATCCGCGTGATCACGCCGTGGCGGAGCGCGCGCATCGCCTTGCTCTGGCCCCAGACGTAGCTGTCGTCGTCGTCGTAGCGGCGGCGGCGCGCGACCAACCGAGAGACCAGCGACGCCAGGCTCTGCGCGTCGAAGGCGTCATCGCCCGCGAGCGTGACGTACTCGTCCGCCGCGAGCGGCGCCGCGCGTTCGAGCCCGATCGCCTCCTCGCTGGTCATCAGGACCACCGGGACGTCGGGACGGAGGTGCCGGATCGCGTCGAGGATGCGGAGCCCCTGCAGTCGCTGCCGTTCTTCGAGCGGTTCGTCCGCGGACCCGAGCAAGCGCTGCTCCGGGAGCTCGAAGCGCACGTCGAGGAGCACCGCGTCCACGCTCGAGTCGCGCGCGAGGACCTCGCGCGCTTCGGCCCAGTCGTGCGCGTGGGTCAGCTCGCACCCCACGCGGTGGGGGCACTCCCAGCAGGGTCCCGGCAGCGTGCAGCGGGTGGCGTAGCGGAGGTCGCGCAGGAGCGCGTGCAGCAGCTCCACGTAGCGATCGCCGTCGTCGACGATGAGCACCTTGGTGGGGTGGGTCACGCGCGCGCCCACGCCTTCAGCCGTTCGCTGATCGAGCGAGCGAGCGTCGCGATCCGGGTGAGTGCGTCCACGTCTCCGGCCCGAGCGTCACCCTCGAGGGCATCGATTTCCTGGAGGCAGTCGCGACACTCGCCGAGGACCGGATCGTCGGTCTCGCCGACCAGCGCGTCGAAGGTCTCGCTCATCCGCGGCTCGTCGCCGCGGCCGTAGACGTCTCGCAGCATGAGCTCGGCCAGCGCGGGCGCGACCAGCGCGCCCTCCGGCAGATTCATCGCCGTGCGCGCGACGTACTTGCCCACGTCGTGCAGCACGCGCTCCCTGTCGACGCTCATTGCTCCGGCTCCTCGAAGGCCGCCGCGATCGCGCGGGCGTCGAAGGCCGGAACCGCGCGGACCTTCCCATAGAGCCGACGGAGGTTGGCGAGCCGGCGCGGCGGGAAGTCGTGCACGAAGACCGCGGGCGCGTCGCAGCCGGCGTCGCGGAGCGCCCCGAGGACCAGCGTGCCCTGCTGCTCCTTCAGGTGGCGGATGGCGCGGTGGGTGTCGCCGGCGAAGCGGCGTCGGGCGGTGCCGTCGATGTCACCGATCAGGTCGCTCACGGCCGCTCGCTCGAAGCGCAGGTCCACCAGCAGCGCCTCCGGCATCTGGACCTCGAGCGCGGCGAGGGCCTCCTCGGCGGAGTGAGCGGCGCGCACCTCGTAGCGCTCCCCCAAGAACGCCTGGGCGAACTCCTCGTACTCGTGGCCGTCTTCGATGACGAGCAGGGCGGGGCGGGACACGAGCGGGATGATACCCGTCTCGCTCGACCAGGCCGAGGCGCTCAAACGTCGTCGCCGTCGAAGGTTCGGAAGAACGCGATCACCACGCGCTTCTCGAAGGGCGCCTCCGCCGGCTCGACGTCGATCGTGCCGCCGTAACGATGCACGGCGGCCGCGACCAGGCCGAGGCCCCGGTCGACCCGCCGATCGAAGAGGATCTCCGGGTCGAGCTCCTTGCTGCTCGAGTCGTGCACCCGGATGCGGACCGTCTCTTCACCCGTCGGCTCGAGCTCCAGCACCGCGTCGAGGCGCACGTGCCTGGGCGCCGGGTCCTCGCCGACGGCGAGGATCGCGTTCCGGAGGATGTTCTTGAGGATGAGCACCAGGTCGACCCGGAAGACGTCGAGCACCACGCGCTCGTCGGGCGCCTCGATCGCGAGCGTCTCGAGCTCCACGGCGCCCGCGCTGTGCTCGGACCGCACCTCGTGGGCGACCTCTTCGAGCAACGTCGCGTCCACCAGCGTCCGGATCAGCGCACCGATCAGATCGGCGAGCTGGCGGTCGAGCTCCATCAAGGTCGTGTGAGAGCGCGCCAGCTCGCGCAACGCCCGGGGCGAGCCACCGGCGATGCCTTCCTCGAGGCGCGCGATGCGCCGGATGGCCCGGCCGGCGCGGCGAAACGAACGGTCGCGATGGAGGTCGACGCGGTGACCGAGCGCGCGCTCGAAGGCGAGCAGGTGCGCTTCCCACGCTTCGACCAGGGGCTGGCCGCCGTAGAGGCGCTTGCGGAGGAAGGCGAGGCGCTCTTCGTCCGCGGTGTTGCGGATCGCGTCGGCCGCCGCCCCGATGCGGTGCTTGAGCAGCTCGTGGCGGAGTGACCCGACCAGGTAGGCGATCGCCGGGTGGAACTCGGGGCTGCCCTCGACGAGCTTCTCGAGCGAGACTCCCCGGGTCCGGAAGAATCGCGCGACGGTCTGGCCGGTCAGCGTCAGCACCCCACCGAGCAACACCCCCACGAGGACCAGGAGCCATGGGCTGCGACCCGGCGCGGCAGGTGCGCGGGGCAGCACCGTCCGGCTCTCGAAGACGCCCGCGAGCTGCGGGTCGAGCCGCCGGAGCTCGACGCGGGCCTCGTCGGCGCGCCGACCTTCGGGGAAGGCCGTCAGGAACTTCGTGTAGTACTCGGCCGCTCGCAGCGAGAGGCCCTGGTCGCGGCACGCGCGGGCGAGCGGCAGGTAGAGCGAGGGGTCCATCGGCGCCAGCTCGACCCCTCGGGCGAGGGCCAGGCGCGCGTCCGGATCCCCTTCGCGGAGGAGCTCGACGCCCTCTCGATAGAACGGGTCGGCCTGCGCGAGGCGGCGGTGTGCCTCGCGGCCGATGGACGTGTCCGTGTCCATGTCCTTCCAGAGACCGTAGGCGCCCGCCTCTCCCCGCTCCCACGCCTTCTGCGCGCGCTCCCACTGCGCGCGGCTGTCGCGCGCGGGGTCGTCCGGATCCGTGCAGCTCAGCCCGAGGGCAGAAGCGACGGCGATGAGCAGGACGGCGCGCACACCCGAAGTCTATCGTGGGCTACGCCGGGTCGGCGTCGGGTTCCGCTTCCGGTGCGGCTTCCGCGGGCGGCGGGTCGTCGGGGCCGTCGACGCGGCGACCGAGGACGTAGACCAGCGCCGTGAGCGCGCCGGCGCCGAGCAGCAGGCCGACCCACGCCGGGTAGAGGCCGAGACCCGTTCCGAGCTCACCGAAGATCAGCGCGGCGAAGCCCACCGAGAGCGCATAGGGCAGCTGTGTTCGTACGTGGTCCACGTGATCGCAGCTCGAGGCCATCGAGCTCATGATGGTCGTGTCCGAGATGGGCGAGCAGTGGTCACCCCAGACGCTGCCCGCGAGGATCGACGAGATCGCCCCGAGCAGGATGTGCATCTCGCCGGGCGCCAGGTGATCCGCGAGCGGGACGACGAGCGGGAAGAGGATCGCCATCGTCCCCCACGAGGTCCCGGTCGCGAAGCTGACCGCCGCAGCGATCACGAAGACCACCGCCGGGAGCAGCCCGGGCGCGAGGCCGTCCCCGATCAGCTGGATGACGTACTGAGCCGTACCGATCTCCTTGCAGATCCGTCCGAGCGACCAGGCGAGCACGAGGATGATGCACGCGAGGAGCATCGACTTCATCCCGTCGACCCATGCGTCCATGGCGTCGGTGAGCGTGAGCGCTCGGGTGACGAGCGAGAGCACGATGGCGACGGCTCCGCCGGCGACCGCGGCCCAGAGCAGGCCCTTGAGCGAGCTCGCGCTGCCGAAGATGTTGCGGAGCGTCAGCACACCGTCGTTCTCGAGCACGGTGGCGCGCCCGTCGAAGTACATCCCGAAGAGCGCCACGGCGACGACCGTGATGACGGGACCGATCGCGAGGAGCGCGCGGGGCTTGCTCGCCTCCTCGAGCGCGCTCGAGTCGAAGTCGGACGCGGGGCGCGCGCCGGGGCGGCTCACCTGACCGGTCTTGCGGGCGCGCTCCTCGGCCTTGCGCATCGCGCCGAAGTCACGGCGGCTGAGCACGAGCAGGAGCCCGAAGAAGAGCATCAGCCACGGGTAGAATCGGTAGGGCAGCGTCTGCAGGAACGCGAGGTAGGGATCGAGGTCGATGTCGCGCGCCGCGAGCTGCTCACCGATGTAGCCGACCTCGACGCCGATCCAGGAGGAGACGAGCGCGATCGACGAGACCGGCGCGGCCGTGGCGTCGACGAGGAACGCGAGCTTCTCGCGGCTGATGCGGAGCCGGTCGGTGATCGGTCGCATGGACGAACCGACGAGGAGCGAGTTCGCGTAGTCGTCGAAGAAGACCAGCAGACCGAGGAACCAGGTCGCGAGCTGTCCGCGCGGCGCCGTCTTCGCGCGCTTGGTGACCAAGCCCGCGATGCCACTCGCGCCGCCGCTCCGGGTGATGACGCCGATCATCCCGCCGAGCGCCAGGCTGAAGATCAGGATCGACGCGTGGTCCGCGTCCGCCGCCGCTTCGACCGCGTAGCGATCGACGGCGCGCAACGTGGCCGCGAGCGGGTCGAAGCCTTCGACGAAGAGCGCCCCGAGCCAGACACCCGCGGCGAGCGCGAGCAGCACCTGCCGCAACACCAACGCGAGCGCGATGGCGAGCAGCGGAGGCAGCAGACTCAGCCACCCGAAGTCCGGCTCGGCGGCCGCTTCCACTCCCTGCGCGTGAGCGACCGCGGGCAGGACGAGCACCGCGATCGCGACGATGGCGAGAAAGTGCCGATGGACGTGGCGCCGCATGGTCCCGCCAGATAGCACGATCGCTCGTGAAAGGGCGCCAAAGGTAGGCGTTTGTCCTACGTTCATCGCACGAAGATACAGATTCGAAACGTGACGCGATGCGTCAGCCAGCTATACTGATCCATCGTGAGTCCAACTAGCGGCGCGAAGACGTTGAGCACCGATGACCAGAAGGTCGAAGACGAGCTCGACGCTTCGCAGGAACCGCTCCCGAGAGACGAACGCAGCGGTCGGATCTCGATGACCACTCCGCGCCCACGCCACGTGCCGCAGACCGGCGACCAGACCGAGGTCATGAGCCATTCCGACGTCGAGGAGGAGCTCGAGGGCGGCTTCCCCCTCGGCGCCGGCCGGGTCTCGACCATGCCGCCGCCGCCCATGGTCACCCAGGACTCCGACGAGACGATCGTCGGCTCCGGCGGCGCCACCTCGAGCAGCGAGATGGACGCGTCGGAGCGCTACCGCGGTCGCGGGGTGCTCGGCGAAGGAGGCATGGGCGAGGTTCGGCTCTACCGCGACGTCCACGTCGGTCGCGAAGTCGCGATGAAGGTCCTCCTGCCGGAGTTCGCCGACAACGAGACCAAGCGCATGCGCTTCCTCCGCGAAGCGCGCATCCAAGGTCAGCTCGACCACCCGTGCGTCGTTCCCGTCCACGACATCGGCGAGACCCGGGGCGGCATCCCCTACTTCACGATGAAGCGGGTCCGCGGCCACACCCTCTCGAGCATCCTCTACCGCCGTCGCCGCGGACACCTGCGAACCATGGAGGAGTTCCCGGTCAAGCGGCTGCTGCACGCGTTCGCGCAGGTCTGTCTCGCGGTGGACTACGCCCACTCGCGCGGTGTGATCCATCGCGACCTCAAGCCCTCGAACATCATGGTCGGCGACTTCGGCGAGGTGTACGTGCTCGACTGGGGCATCGCCCGTGTCCTCGGCGCCGCCGACGGCGGCCACCTCGACACCCGCGAGATCATGGATCTGCAGACGATGTCCGGGTCGCTCCTCGGCACACCAGGCTATCTCGCGCCGGAGCAGATCCGGGGCGACGACCTCGACGGTCGCGCCGACGTCTTCGCGCTCGGAGCGATCCTCTTCGAGGTCCTCAGCGGCCACGCGCTGATCCCGGAGGCCGAGGCGCACGTGATGCTCACGGACACGCTCCACGACCTGGACGTGCACGGCCGCTACAAGACCCTCGAGGAGCCGAACCCGGTCAGCCACTTCATGCTCGAGATCTGCGGGCTGGCCACGGCCCCCAACCGCGAGGAGCGCTTCGGCACCGCCCGCGAGCTCCACGCCGCGGTCCAGAGCTTCCTCGACGGCGATCAGTGGGACCAGGGTCGCAAGACCGCCGCGATGCGCCACGCCGCCGCCGCCGAGCGGGCCGCGCAGCGAGCCTACGAAGGTCAGGCAGACGCCTCGAAGGCGCACAGCGAAGCGATGCGGCGCGCCGGCATGGCCGTCGCGCTCGACCCCGACTCGGAGGTCGCTCGCCGCACTCTGGTCGAGCTGATCGCGAAACCGCCGGCGAAGCTCCCGCCCGAAGCCCGCCGCGCGCTCGAGCATCGGCGGGACGGCGTGCGCCGGGCCGGCATGCGCTTCCTGGCGCTCGGTCGCTACGCCTGGCTGCTCAACGCGCCGCTCTGGGTGTGGGTCGGCTTCGACAACATCAAGCTCGGCATCCTGATCACCGCCGTCGCGATGATCGCCGGCGCCGTCCAGAGCTGGGCCTCCCTCCAGCGCCCCGTACCCATGTCGGTCCTCCGCTTCGCGGCGGTCGTCCAGATCCTCAGCATCATCCCCGTGGGCCTGGTGCTCGGCCCCTACTTCCTGCTGCCCGTCATCGTCGTCGCCTCCGCGCCCGCGGTCGTGCTCAACCTCGACGGGATCGGGCGACGATTCGTCCTGGCCGCGTCGGTCTTCGCCATCGTCATCCCCGGGATCCTCGAGTGGATGGGCCTCTTCCCCGCCAGCTACTCGGTGGTGGGTGACGCGATCCAGGTCAGCTCGCCGGTCTTCTCCTTCGACGAGGTCTCGCTGCGCGTGTTCATGATGGTGAGCTGCGTTCTGGCCGCGCTCATCAGCGTCCGAATGGTCGGCGGCATCCACGACCGCCTCACCAAGGCGGACGAGGATCTCTACCGACAGCGCTGGCTCCTGCAGCAGCTCTTGCCCTCGGACGACGAGTCCGACCGGCCGTAGCGATCGTTCCGACGGACCGATCGCACTCGGCGGCGGTTGAGCTACCCTCCGCCTCGTGAACGCTCCCGCTTCCGCCGTGCGCCCGCTGGGCGCGAACCTCGGTCGCTGCCTGATCACCGGCGGGGCCGGTTATCTCGGTCGCGAGCTCGCCAAGGACCTCGCCGCGCGCGGGCTCCCGGTTCGGGTCTTCGACGTGCGGGCTCCGGACGCGCCGATCGACGGCGTCGAGGTGGTCGTTGGTGACATCCGCGACTACGACGCGGTCCGCGCCGCCTGCGAAGGGATCGACACCGTCTTCCACACGGCTGCGCGCATCGTCCCGCTGCGCATCGCATCCGACGATCAGCGCCGCGAGGTGGAGACGGTCAACGTCGGCGGCACCGAGCACGTGCTGCGCGCGGCCCGCGAGGCCGGCACCGAGCGCGTCGTCTACACCAGCTCGGTGAACGTCGTCGTGGACCGGTCGTACGCCGGCGCCGACGAGTCGGTCCCCTACGCGAGCGAAGAGGGCATCGACCTCTACACACAGACGAAGGCGGAAGCCGAGCGGCTCGTGCTCGCGGCCGACGGTGAGGAGCTGGCGACCTGCGCGCTCCGGCCCGGTGGGATCTACGGACCCGGCGAGGGCCAGCACTTCCCGCGCATCGTGAAGAACGCGCTCCGCGGTCAGGTCGTCGCGCTCATCGACGGCGGCCGAGCGCTCGCCGACAACGTCTACATCGACGACCTCGTCTCGGCGCACCGCATGGCGGCCGAAGCGCTCTGCGACCCCGACGCCGCCAACCGTGGCCGGGCCTACTTCATCAACGACGGCCAGCCGCAGAACTACTTCTACTTCTTCAAGCCCACGATGGATCAGCTCGGGGTGCCCTTCCCCACCCGCTCGGTCCCCTCGGCGGTGGTCGACCCGATCACCCGGATCGGCGAGCTCCTGCACTCGGTCGGTGGGCCGCGCCCGGCGCTGACGACGATGGAGCTGGACAAGCTCCGACACGATCACTTCTTCTCGATCGAAGGCGCGGCGCGCGACTTCGGCTGGCGCCCCGAGGTCCCGCCGGAAGAAGGACACCGCCGATGCCAGGAGTGGGTCGCCTACCTGGCGACCGAGGAGCGACGGATGATGGCGAGCGAAGATGTGGAGCGCCCCGCGGTGGGCTGGCAGGTGGCCGTGCTCGGAGGGCTCGGGCTGCTCTTCGCGCTCGCGTTCGTCCCGGAGGCCTACGCGTTCTGGCGGAGGAACGTGGGACCCATGCTCCCGCGCCGAGTGCTCCAGGGGATCGCCGCAGCGGCCATCGCGGCCCACGTCGGCGAGGCGACGTACGCCTACAAGCTCGCGAAGCGCGAGGGCATGGCGAGCGCCGGCCGCTGGGCGTGGCAGACCCTGCTCTTCGGCTACCCCTCGCTGCGCCTGCTGAAGCGTCGAGTCGCGGAGCGGGCCGGAGACACCGCGTGAAGCGCAAGCCGCAGGGCTGGCCGGAGCGCTTCGAGGCGTCGCTCGAGAGCCACGCCAACCCGGCGCTCGAAGAGTGGCGGTGGGCGCGCGAAGGCGAAGAGCCGGTCGACCCGCGCGCCGCGTCCGCCGCGTGGGATCTGGTGACGCAGCAGGCCTCCGCAGAGGCGGCCAAGCTGCACCACGCGATGCGACTCATCGAGAACCCGGTCGCCCGCACGCTGCTGCCGGCGCTCGTGGTCGCCGGTGCCCGCCTGACCCCGATCGGTGCGCTCCGCGTCGAGGCTCACGACGGCAGCGCGTGGCACCCGCGCGACCTCGCGTTCGTCCCGGGTCGTGAGCCCATCGAGCCCGATCTCGTCATCCGGTGCGGCGCCGAGATCGCGCGCTCGCACCTGGACTTCCTCGTGCGCTACCAGCACCGCAGCTACGCGGGTGACGCGCTCGAGGAGATCGTTCGTGAGCGCTCGATGGCCATTCTCACCATCGGCGCCGACCTCGGACCGAAGGCGACGCGTGACCGGCAGATGCGGGACCGTGAGCTCCAGGCGGAAGGGCTGCTGATCGTGCAGCCCACCCGGTCGGAGGTCTGGCGCGATCCGGTGGGCGTGGCGGAAGAGGCGCTCCGGACGCTGATCGAGTCCACCCGCTTCGAGAGCGAGGCGGCGGCGGCGAGCCAGGAAGGCCGATGATCCGGATCGCGTCGCTCCACCTGCACCCGATCAAGAGCTGTCGCTCGATCACGGTCGCGGAGGCGACGCTGGACGAGCGTGGGCTGGTCGGTGACCGCCGCTGGATGGTGGTCGACGAGCGCGGTGTCTTCGTGACCCAGCGCGAGGAGACCCGCCTGAAACCTGGTCGAGCTCGCCGCGCGCGATGGCGGCTGGCGGGTGACCGCCGGCGGCGAGGTCACCATCCACGAGGAGGACGCGGGCGAGACGACGGCGGTGAGCGTGTGGGGCGATCCCGTCACGGCGCGCGTGCACGCCGAAGGCTCGGCCCTCTTGAGCGAGCACCTCGGCCGCGCGGTCCGGTTGGTCTGCTTCGGTCCCGAGGCGGAACGAAGCGCCGGCAGCTCCGCGCCCGACGCGAAGGTCGCCTTCGCGGACGCCTATCCCATGCTGCTCGCGGGCCAGGCGAGCCTGGACGACTTGAACGCCCGGCTCGACGCACCGGTCCCGATGCGACGCTTTCGACCCAACGTCGTCGTCGAGGGCGCCGAGCCCTACGCGGAAGACGGCTGGGACGACCTCCGACTCGGCGACGTCCCCGCGCGCAACGTGAAGCGCTGCGAGCGCTGCACGATGGTGACCGTCGACGACGACGCGGTCCGCCACAAGGAGCCGCTCGCCACGCTCGCGACCTATCACCGCGACGGCTCGAAGGTGCTCTTCGGGGTCAACGTCGTGCACCTGGCGACCGGGACCCTGAGGGTCGGCGACACCGTGACGCTCGGCCGACGCTAGTCGTAGAGCGCGCGCTGGAGCTCGGCTCGGAGCACATCGGGCTCGAGCGGCTTGGCGAGGAACGCGGAGACGCCGAGCCCATGTAGCAGTGCCCAGTCGCGGGCGGAGCCCTGACCGGTGAGGACCAGGAGCCGCGGCGCGTGAGGCTCGGCGCAGAGCGCGCCCGCGAGCTCGACGCCGTTCACGTCGGGCATGTGGAGGTCGAGGAGCACCACGTCGTAGCGCACCCGCTCACACTCCGCGATGGCGTCGGCGCCGCCGGCGGCCTCGGACACGTGCACGCCTTCGAACGCACTCTCGACGTGCGCTCGAACCAGAGCCCGGAAGGCAGGGTCGTCATCGACCAGCAACACCCGCCGGAACGACGGACGGCTCTGACGACGGGAGGCGTCCCCGAGCTCCTGTGCGACCGCCGCCGCGTTCGCCGGTCGGTCGGCCGGCTCCTTGGCGAGGCAGGAAGCGACGATCGCCCCGAGCGATGCCGGCAGATCCGGGCGCCGCGCGAGCAGGGCGGGCGGCGCCTTGTGCTGGTGCTGCGCGAGGACGCGAGCCCGGTCGGGCGCGTCGAAGGGTCGCTCCCCGACCAAGAGCTCGTAGGCGACCACCCCGAGCGCGTAGAGGTCGGCCCGCTGCCGGGAACGCACGTCGCGCGAGGGCATGGTCGGGCTGTGCAGCTCCGGCGCCATGTAATGCGCGGTGCCCCCGGAGAGGAAGGCGAGGCCGAAGTCCACGACCCGCGCGCGATGGTCGGCGCTGATCAGGACGTTGGCCGGCTGGAGGTCGCCGTGCGCGAGCCCGGCCTCGTGCACGGCCTGGAGGCCGAGCGCGATCTGCTCGAGCAGCGAGAGTGCCTCCGCGAGATCGAAGGGCCGACCACGCGCGCGAAGCCGAGCCTCGATGGTCTCGCCCTCGATGTACTCCATGACGAGGTAGGGCCGGCCGTCGGCGTCCCCGACGTCGAAGACCTGGACCACGGCCGGATGACGCACCTTGGCCATCGTGCGGGCCTCGACTCGAACCCGGGCGGCGATGTCTGGATCGCTCACCGTCTCCTCGTCGCCCAGGAACTTCACCGCGACCGAGCGCGCCAGCCGCTCGTCCTCCGCCAGCACGACCCGGCCCTGCCCACCGGCACCGAGCGAACGGACGATGCGGAGCCCCGGCGCGACGTATCCACCGAAATGGGAGAGCAACTCCTCTCGGGGAAACTCCTGACTGTCTGACACTTCCGACACGGGGTTGCAGGAACGATAGCAGACCGGCCACTGGCGGACGGCTCTCAGAGTGCCAAGCTCCGCCGTCATGGTCTCCACCATCTTCGACCCGAGCCGTTGGGACGTCGTCCCGGGCTTCGACGACCTCCAGGACATCACCTACCACCGGGCCAAGAACCAGGGAACGGTACGGATCGCGTTCGACCGGCCGGAGGTGCGCAACGCGTTCCGCCCGAACACGGTGGACGAGCTCTTCCGGACGCTCGAGCACGCGCGAACGACGAGCGACGTCGGCTGCGTGTTGCTGACCGGAAACGGCCCGTCTCCCAAAGATGGGGGATGGGCGTTCTGCGCCGGCGGCGACCAGCGGATCCGGGGCCGGGACGGCTATCAGTACGCGGAAGGCGAGACGAAAGAGAGCGTCGACCCGGCCAAGCTGGGGCGCCTGCACATCCTCGAGGTCCAGCGGCTCATCCGCTTCATGCCCAAAGTGGTGATCGCCGTGGTGCCCGGTTGGGCCGTCGGCGGAGGCCACAGCCTCCACGTCGTGTGCGACCTGACGCTGGCCAGCCGCGAGCACGGGGTCTTCAAGCAGACCGACGCGGACGTCGCCAGCTTCGACGGTGGCTACGGCAGCGCCTACCTCGCCCGAATGGTCGGTCAGAAGCGCGCCCGCGAGATCTTCTTCCTCGGCCGGGACTACTCCGCCGAAGAGGCGGCGATGATGGGAATGGTCAACGGGGTGGTCGAGCACGAGCGGCTCGAAGAGGTCGCCCTCGACTGGGCGAAGCGGATCACCGCGAAGAGCCCCACCGCGATCCGCATGCTCAAGCTGGCCTTCAACATGGTCGACGACGGCATGGTCGGGCAGCAGCTCTTCGCCGGCGAAGCCACGCGGCTGGCTTACGGCACCGACGAGGCCGTCGAGGGGCGCGATGCGTTCCTGGAGAAGCGGGAGTTCGAGTTCCGCAAGTTCCCCTGGCACTACTGAGGAGCGGCCGAGTCCGGCTCCGGGGCCGGCGGTAGCTGACCCGGCTCGTCGACGTCGGAGCCGAGCAACACGGCCACCCAATGCAGGTCCTGGGTGTGCTCGAGCCAGGTCTTGAGCAGGAGCATCAGTGGCGGCGAGAGCAGCGCGCCGATCGGTCCCAGCAGCCAGCCCCAGAAGAGCAGGCCGACGAAGACCACGAGCGCGGAGAGGCCCAGCGTCTCGCCCATGATCTTCGGCTCGATGATGGAGCCGATGACCGTGTTCACGACCAGGTAGGAGCCGCCCACGAGGGCCGCGGTGCCCGGCCCGTGGAGGAGGAGCGCCATGGCGATGGGAGGGATCGCCGCGATGATGCTGCCGATGTTGGGGATGAAGTTCAGCAGGAACGCCGTCAGCCCCCAGAGGATCGGGAGATCGATCCCGAAGCCGAAGCAGATGCCGGTGGCGAACAAGCCGGTGATCGCGCTCGTGGCGAACTTCACTCGGAGGAACCCGCGCACCTCCGCGCCGGCCTCGCGGAGGGCCTCGAGGTCACCGCGGTCGTGGAGCAGGCTTCGCACCTTCCGCGACCACTCCGAGAGCTCCGAGAGCATGAAGCCCACCAGGAGGAGCAGGAGCACCAGCTGCGAGAACACCCCCAGCAGCCGCTGGAGGATGGCCCCGAAGGTGTCGATGAGAGCGTCGGGCTGGAGCGCGCTCTCGATCACCTCCGCCTCGAGGTCGAGCCCGAGCGCGACCGTCCACTGCTCGACGGCCTCGAAGGCGTCGGCGAGGTGCATCGTGTAGCGCTCCTGGGAGGCGCTGATGTCCGCCACGGCGCTGGCGATGACGGCTCCGATGGCCGCGAGGACCAGACCGTCGACGAAGAGCCCGGTCAGGACCGCCACGAAGCTCGGGATGCGGTGCTCGGTCAGCCATCGTACCAGCGGGGCAGTGATGGCCGCGACGAGGCTGGCGAGGAGCACGGGGCCGACCACCGGCCGAGCGAAGTACAGACCGGCCGCGACGAGCACGGCTCCGCCGAGCGTCACCAGAACCCGGCTTCCGTCCTTCACCACCATGGCGGCGGGATGGTACCGCGCTCTCCGCGCGGGGGATGGAAGGAAAGGCCCGCCCTTTGCGCTTGATGCGAGCGTCGCGAGTTGCGTAGGGTGAGCCGACCATGGCTACCGCCGCCACTGCCGAGTCCGCGAACGGGGACGGGTCGGAAGAAGCTTCGGCGAAGACCGATTCGGGGGACCCCAAGGAGGGACCGTTCGGGCTTCTGCGGAAGATCGACGACGCGATCTTCGCCGTCGAACAGACCATCGTCGCGACCTTCCTTTCGGCGATCACGGTCATGGTCTTCCTCGACTTCGTCGACCGGCGGCTGACCGCCCCCGACAGCCGGGTGGGCCTGCTCCTCGCGCGCCTCTTCGGCGTCACCGACGAGGGCACCGTCCACATGCTCGAGCACACGGTCGCACCGATCCTGAGCTCGGTGGTGGGGCTGGTGGTCCTCTTCTTCGGGGTCGCCGCCACGCGAAGCCCGCGCGGCGAGAAGTCGAAGATCGACGGGAAGAGCGTGCTCATCACCCTGGGGGTCGCGGGGCTCATCACCGGGCTCGGCTTCCTGATGAAGTGGAAGGCGCCGGGCCTCGACGAGTTCGGCTTCGAGCGCCGGATGCGGGTCTTCCCGAGCAAGTACTTCTACCTGCTCCTCTACGGCCTGGTCGCCGTGCCCTGGAGCGTGCAGCTCTTCCGCAAGAAGGAAGACGGCTGGGTCACGCGCATCGTCGGGCTGGTGGTCGCCGGCGGGCTCTTGGCGGCCTTCGCGCTCAGCTATTTCCCGGACGAGTACTCCTGGTCCAAGGAGCTCTCGCTGATCATGCTCCTCTGGGTCGGCTTCCTCGGCGCCTCGATCTGCGCCCACGAGGGCAAGCACATCCGGATGGAGGCCGCGAGCAAGGTCGTCCCCGAGAAGATCGAGAAGCACATCAGCGCCCTCGGGTTCCTGTTGGCGGCGTTCTTCTGCGGGATCATGGCCTGGCTCGGCTACGAGTACTCCAAGACCACGATGGAGTACGGCGGCGTGTACGAGCAGACGGGCGTGCCCGACTGGTTCTCGACCATCGCCATCCCCCTCGCCTTCGGTCTCACGGTCATCCGATTCGTCGCCGCGGCGATCAGCACCTGGATGGGCGGCTCCTACGGCACGGCCGAGGACGAGGACCTCGCAGCCGCCAAGGCCGCCCGACAGGGCCCGTACAACCCGGTGATCCAGGGCGACGACCGGCATCCGCCAATGGACGGGCTCGAAAGCCTGAAGTCGGAGTCGGAGTCGGAGTCGAAGTCAGACTCGGAGTCGGAGTCGGAGTCGGAGTCGGAGTCGGAGTCGGAGTCGGAGTCGGATGACGACGAAGACGAGGAGGACGACCGATGAGCGCCGCTCCTCCCGCGCCCGCCAAGCCTCGCGGCAACATCCCCGTCTTCGCCATCCTGGCGCTGCTGGCGATCGGCCTGCCCTTCATGGGCAAGGGCGGCATCATCGCCGCCGTCGTCATCGGCTCCGCGGTCCTCGGCGTTCCGCTCTTCGGAATCATCGGTCTGCTGACCGTGACCGCCTTCGTGGTCTACATGGGCGCGAGCCAGCCCAACGAGTTCCCGCTCATCGAGCGCAGCCGCGGGCTCGGCGACAACCCCACCCTCTTGGCCGTTCCGCTCTTCATCATGAGCGGCGCCGTCATGGGTCGCGGCGAAATCAGTCAGCGGCTGATCGGCTTCGCCCGCGCCTGCATCGGCTGGATCCCCGGCGGCCTGGCGATGAGCGCGGTCTTCGCCTGCGTCTTCTTCGCTGCGATCAGCGGCTCGAGCCCGGCCACCGTCGTCGCGATCGGCGCGATGATGGCGCCCACCCTGGTGAAGGCCGGCTACGGCGAGCGCTTCACCCACGGTCTGCTCACCAGCGCCGGATCGCTGGGCATCCTCATCCCGCCCTCGATCCCGATGATCCTCTACCCGATCGTCAACCAGACGGCGGTCATCCAGGTCGAGACCCTCTTCGCCTCCGGCTTCGGCCCGGGTGGCGTGATGGCGGTGATCTTCGCGGCGTCCTGTTACGTCGTCGGCGTCCTCAAGAACCGCAAGGAGGGCAAGCCCCTCGGCCAGGACCTCTACCGCGGCGCGCTCGCGCTCGCGGCCATCGCGGTCTTCTATCCCTTCATGAGCGGCGTGTACGGCGCCGTCGAAGTCGCCGTGAAGTTCGCGGTCTATCTGGTCGTGATCCAGAAGACGACCGACTTCGAGATCACCGAGGTCATCAAGGCGTCGGGCCGCGGCTTCTGGGCGCTCATCTTCCCGGTCGCGATCCTCGGCGGCATCTACGGCGGCATCTACATCGCCGTCGAAGCGGCGGCGTTCAGCGTCGTCTACGCGGTGCTCGTGGAGGTCTTCATCCACCGCGCGCTGACCATGAAGGACGTCATGGCGGTCTTCCGCGAGACCGGCGTCTTCCTCGGCGCGCTCCTGGTCATCATGGTCGCCGCCCTCTCCTTCGAGGAGTTCCTCGAGCAGAAGGACGTCCCCCACGCCCTCGTCGCCTGGATCGAGGGCATGCACCTCGAGCCCTGGCAGTTCCTGCTGCTGATCAACGGCGTCCTGCTCCTGGTCGGCATGGCCATGGACATCCTCAGCGCGATGTTCGTCTTCGTGCCGCTCTTGGCGCCGATCGCCAACGCCATGGGGATCGATCCGATCCACTTCGGCATCATCTTCATCGTCAACCTGGAGATCGGGTACCTGACCCCGCCGGTCGGCCTGAACCTCTTCGTGGCGAGCACCCTCTTCGAGAAACCGCTCGGTCACATGATCCGATCGGTGGCGCCCTTCATCGTCCTGATGCTCGGCGGCCTCGCGCTGGTGACCTACGTGCCCGAGCTCAGCGTCGGTCTCGGCCGCTCGATCATGGGCGAGGAAGCGCCGGCGGAGATCGAGCCCCTGGCGCCCAGCGGCGGCGCGCTCGAAGACGAGCCGCTCGAGGACGAGCCCGACACCCCGGACGGCGTCCAGTCCCTCGAGGAGATGATGAACGAGCTCAACGAGGGCGACGACGGCGACGACGGAGTCCAATCCCTCGAGGAGATGATGCAGGAGCTCGAGGAGGGCGACGCCGAAGGCGACGACTCCGAGGGCGACGACTCCGCTGACGACGGAGAGGTGCAGTCCCTCGAGCAGATGATGCAGGAAGCCGGGATCTAGAACCCGGTTCACCTGATAGACTCCGGCCCGTGGGCGAAGAGAACCAGTTCGGCGACGACACCGCAGCTTCCCTCCCCCCTTTCGTCGAAGTCGAGCTCGTCTACCAGACGGGCCGCGCCGGCATGGTCAGCTCGAACCGCTGGCTCGCCCTCGAGGTCTGGACCCGCAACCGCATCTACTGCTGCGACTGGGGCGGCAAGTGCGTCCAGGTCGTCGACCGCGCCACCGAGAAGGCCGTCGCGCACGATCTCCTCGGCGCCGTCCTCGCGGGTGGCCAGTCGATGCACGACGACGCCCTCGAGATCAGCTACCCCATCCCTCGCCCAGGCAACGAAGCGGTCTTCGAGCGCACGGAGCGCAAAGGCTTCGTGACCACCTCGACGGTGACACGCGTGGTGCTGAAGCTCCGTGTCCTCACGGTGCCCCACGACCAGGGCCAGCAGACCTGGGACGAGGTCACGAGCTCCCGAAAAGCCGAATAGACAGGCGTTTTCCGGCCTCGCCGGGACCGCCCGTCGACAATCACACCCACCTGCGCGCGCGCAGAAATCACCACTCGCCGGCCGAGCTCCGCCAGTGCACCGAATCTGCCGGGCGTTCTCCCTACGTCGGTCCGCGCAGTACGTAGAGTACTGCTGTGGCCGACTTCGGTCCGAGCACCCGACATCTCCGGCACCCTGACGAAGCTCGACTCGACTCTGGTGATTTCTGCGCGCTACGCTCCGCGCTCCCATGGCGTACACGGTCTTCGCGCGGAAGTATCGACCTCAGACCTTCGAGGAGCTCGTGGGCCAGGAGCACGTCGCTCGCACCCTGGCCAACGCGATCACTCAGGACCGAGTCGCGCACGCCTTCCTCTTCACCGGCGTCCGCGGCGTCGGCAAGACCACCACCGCACGGCTCCTCGCGAAGGCGCTCAACTGCGAGAAGGGCCCGACGCCGACGCCGTGCAACGAGTGCGACGCCTGTCGCGACATCGCCAGCGGCGTCGACATGGACGTGCAGGAGATCGACGGCGCCTCCAACAACTCCGTCGAGGACGTGCGGCGCCTCCAGGAGTCGCTGCCCTTCCGGCCCGCGCGCGACCGCTTCAAGGTCGTGATCGTCGACGAGGTGCACATGCTCTCGACGGGCGCCTTCAACGCGTTCCTGAAGACCCTCGAAGAACCGCCGCCGCACGTGAAGTTCATCTTCGCGACCACCGAGAGCCACAAGGTGCCGGTGACCATCCGGTCCCGCTGCCAGCGCTACGACTTCCGGCTGATCCCTCAGAGCGAGATCGCCACCGCCGTCCGCAAGGTGCTCGAGGCCGAGCAGGTGAAGGCCGACGACGGCGCAGTCGCGATCGTCGCGCGCGAAGCCGCGGGCTCGATGCGCGACGCGCTCACGCTCCTCGACCAGCTCGTGGCCTTCGGCGGCGAAGAGCTCATGGGCGATCGGGTCGCGGGTCAGCTCGGCATCGCGGCGCGCGGCAGCCTCCACGAGCTCCTCTCGGCGGTCCTCGAGGGTCGCGCCGAGGCCGTCGTTCGCGCCGTCGCTCAGATCGTCGCGCGCGGCACCGACCCCACTCACTTCGTCCGGCAGCTCGTGGAGCTGCTCCGGGACCTGGTCGTGCTCCGCGTCGTCGGGACCGACACCGACCTCGTCGATCTGGTCGAGGAAGAGCGGCAGGCCGCCGCGGCCATCGTCGGCAGCCAAGACCCGCTCGAGCTGCAGCGCTGCTTCTCCGCGGTCGCCAAGCTCGTCGACGAGGTCGCCAAGGCCAGCTCGCCTTGGCTCGTTCTGGAGATGGGCCTGGTCCGGGTCGCGACCCGCCCTCCCCTGCATCAGGTCAGCGAGCTCATCGCCCGGCTCGAAGCGCTCGAAGGCGGTGGAGGCAGCGGACCTCAGGGAGGGCCCCGCCGTGGGCGCGGACCGAGCCGCGGGGGACGCGGCCCCTCGGCGCAGGCCGGTCCGAGCTCGGCGTCTCCAGACACGCGGGCGCCGCGTGCCGAGGCAGCTCCGCCTGCGGTCTCGAAGGAGCGGCCGCAGCGCCCCGAGGAGACGAAGGCTCCCTCCGTCGGGCCGAAGGAAGCCAGCGGCGATGGCTGGGGCTCCAGCTCGCGGCGGGAGGAGCCGCGAAAGGCCCCTCCCCGACGCGAGGAGCCCCGACGCGAAGCCCGTGAGGAGCGACCGCGACGCGAGGAGCCCCGACGCGAAGCCCGCGAGGAGCGACCCCGACGCGAGGAGCCCCGACGCGAAGCCCGCGAGGAGCGACCCCGACGCGAGGAGCCTCGACAAGAAGCGCGCCGGGAAGAACCACGACGCGAGCCTCGGCGGGAAGAGCCGCGACGTGAAGCCCGCAAGGAAGAGCCCCGGCGCGAGGAACCACGACGCGAAGCCCGTGAGCCCAAGCCTCGGCCCGAGCCGCGGCGCGACCACCGACCCGAGGTCGCAGACGAACCGCCGCCGTGGGACGACGCCCCGATGCCCGAGTTCGGGCCGGGCGAGCGCATGCGCTCCGGTCCGGGACCGAAGCGTGAGGCGCCTCCTCCCTCACGGCCGGAGCCGCGACGAGAGCCTCCCAAGCCTTCGCCTGCCCCGGTTCGCGAGCCTCCGCCGGACGAACCGAAGCGCGAAGCGCCACGCCGCGAGCCCGAACCCAGCGCGCCCGGTGTCGCCAAGGCGCCCGCACCCGAGCCGCGCCTGCGCCGCGCCGCGCTCCAGGAGTGGGAAGGACTCGTGGAGCTGCTCCGCGAAGGCAAGCCCGCGCTGGCCGCGGTGCTCGAGCACGGCGTCCCGCGCGTCGTCTCCCAGGAGAAGATCGTGCTCTCCTTCCAGGAGGGGTCCTTCTACGGTCGGCAGGTGAACGCCTCGGCCGCGCGCGAGGCGATCCTGGAGGCCGCGACCCAGCGACTGGGCACCAAGCCCGTGCTGGAGATTCGGTTCGACGCGGCCGACGAAGCGATGCAGGAACGCACCGTGGCGGCCGTCGAGGCATCGCGCCGAAAGGGTCGCCAGGAACAACGCCGACGGGAGGCGCTCAGCCACCCGGCGGTCCAGGAAGCCGTTCAGGTCTTCCCGGAAGCGAGTGGCCGCGTCCAGGTGCGGCTCAACGAGGAGTGAGGGCGTCCGCCCCATCGACAAGGAGCAGCGAACGTGAAGTTTCGTGGAGGAATGGCCGAGCTCATGCGGCAGGCGAGCCGCATGCAGCGCAAGATCGAGAAGCGGCGCGAGGAGCTCAAGGAAGAGCGCTTCGAGGCCGAGGCCGGCAACGACATGGTGAAGGTCACCGTCGACGGCGCGGGTGATCTCGTGCAGGTCGTCATCAAGGACGGCGCGATCGAAGAGGAGGGCATGGAGATGGTCATGGACCTGATCGTCGCCGCCTCCAACAAGGCCCTGGCCGACGCGCGTGAGCACGTGGACGCCGAGCTCGAGAAGGTCACCGGCGGCCTGAAGATCCCCGGCATCGGCTGAGGACGGCTGAGGACTCTCGTGGTGTACTCGCCCGGCTCCGGAGACGATCCCATCGGCGAGCTGGTCGCGCTCTTGGCGCGCCTGCCGAGCATCGGGGAACGCACGGCCACCCGGCTGGCGTTCCACGTGCTCGGCGGCGACGCCGAGTACGCGAGGGCGCTCGGCGAGTCGCTCTCGACCGTCCACGAGCGGGTCCTCGAGTGCATTCACTGCGGCAACTACGGCGCCGAAGAGGTCTGCCGCATCTGCGCGGACCCGCGCCGCGAGGAGCGCGCGCTCTGCGTGGTCGCGCGCGTGCCCGACCTGGTCGCCATCGAGCGCAGCGGCACCTTCCGCGGCCGCTACCACGTGCTGCACCGCTTGCTCGCGCCGCTCGACGGAGTCGGCCCCGAGGACCTGCCCCTCGACAAGCTGGTCGAGCGCGCGAAGGCGGATCCGGTCGAGGAGATCATCGTCGCGACGCCGCTCAGCGTCGAAGGCGAGGCGACCGCGCTCTACGTCGCCGAGGTCCTCGGCGAGGCTGGCGTGCGGGTCACCCGCATCGCCAGCGGCGTCCCCCACGGCGGCGAGCTCGAGTTCACCGACCAGGTGACCCTCGGCCGCGCGCTCGAGGGCCGCAAAGACATCTGAGTGATCGAGCGCTGCCCCCGCTGCCGCGAGCCGCTGCTCACTCTGGGCTGGAGCATGCTCAAGCGCTGCGAGCCCTGCGACGGTTACGTGGAGCCGACTGGCGAGTGGGTCGAGCGAAGCGAAGGTGACATCCGCTATGCGGACGCGATGACGCGCGACGCGCCGAAGACGGTGGCGGAGCTGGCCGACGCCCTTCGCTCACCGCCGGAGACGTTTCGGGAAGACCTGGCCGAGCTCTGCGTTCGTCACCGACGGTTCCACCGCTCCGCGCTCGAGGCGCCCCACGAATGGCTCACCGTGAGCGTCGTCCAAGGCGATGGCCGTGGCTATCGAGAAGGGAGTCAGCCACCTCTTCGACGAGTCGAGCTCACCCGGCCCCACACCGACCAGTCCGTTCTTCGGTTGTACTTCGGAACACTGGCTGTGGGCGGAGTCTCGCTGCTGGCGAGCCTCCTTCCATTGCCATCCAATCTTCATGGCCTGCTGCTCGGCATCGGGCTCATGGGCATCGTCTTCCCCGCATTCTTCGGGCTGTTCGCCCTGATCGGGTTCCTCGCCAGCCGTCTGATCCCACGACGCCCGAGGGTCGTTTCCGTTGAGCGGCGCCGCGGCGCCCCGCAGCTCGTGGTGCGAATGACGGACGGGCGAGCCCACCCCATGGACGCCGGGCAAGCCCGCCTGAGAATCACGACGGACTCGGACGGGAACGGGGGACACACTTACATCGCCTGGCTGGACGCAGTGGACGTCTCGGCGAAGCTGCTGAGCTCGGGAGACAGAGACGCCGTTCGCCGACTCATCCTCCAGATGGAACACGTCCTCGGCCTCGACGCGCCGCCGAGAGCGGCAGTCGCCTGACCCTCGGCCTGGACGCTCCGCCCTACGGGGCAGGACTCAGCAGCCGTCGGCGGTCGCGATGAGCTCGCCCGTGCACTCGGCGACCTGGTCGGGGGCCGCGTCGTTCACGCAGCCCGCGCCGGGGCACCAAGAGCAGAAGCCCGAGTCCGCGCAGCTCGCGCAGTCGGTGAAGTCGCACGGCTCGCAGGCGCTCCGCTCCGGGCGGTAGTCGTCGCAACCGGCGGCGTCGTCGCTCCGGCACTCGCGCTCCTCCGGACACCAGGAGCAGCCGGGCTGCTGGGTGCACGTGCCGCACTCGACGTTCTCCGGAACCGTGCAGGGATCCGTCATGCCCACGAAGCACGTCTCGTTCGCGTGGAGCGTGCCGTCGCAGCTGCCGGCACAGGACCACGCGGCGTCGGTGCACTCGTACCAAGCGCAGCTCTCACGCCCGCAGCCGCCGTCGGTGACCTGGACGCAGTCGCCGTGAGGCACCTCCATGCCGAGCGTGTGCGACATGCAAGGACCGCCGACCGCGCTGCACGCGCCGTTCGGGAACTGCTCGCCGCCACACTCGTCGGTCGTCGTGCAGGCCCATCGACCGTCGACGCAGCGGTACCAGCCGCAGCCGGCTTCGCACTCGGGGGCCTCGCCGTCGCGACGGCGACCGTCGACCTGGACGCAGGTCCCGTCGGGCACGTCGCGGCCGAGCACCGAGCTGCGACAGCTCCGCGGCCCGGGATCGGTGCACTCCGCGTTGGCGACGGTCTCGCCCGAGCACATCGCCATGTCGACGCAGGCCCAGGAGCCGCGATCGCAGCGGAACCAGCCGCAGCCGTCGGCGCAGGCAGGCGCCTCACCCGGACGCTCGACCGCGCCGACCTGGACGCAGGTGCCGCTGTCCACGTCCCGACCGAGGGTCGTGCTCGGACAGCTCTCCGGGTCCGGCCGCGGCGGCGGCGGTGAGCACATCGCGTTCTCGTGGGTCTCGGTGCAGCTGGTCATCGGACACACCCAGCGGCCTTCCACGCACTGGAACGTCCCGCAGCTGGAGGAGCCGCACGCACCGCGCGTGACCTGCACGCACTCGCCGCTCTCGACCCGGCGACCGAGCGTCGAGGAGTAGCACCCGGCGGCACCCGCCGGGCCCATGTCCATCTGCGGCACCGGCGCGCCACCGCAGGCGTCCCCGCTGAGCAGCCGCTGGTAGGAGTCGACGAGCGACATGTAGGTCGGCACGTAGACCGAACCAACGCCACGAACGGCCTGCTTGATCGTGTAGTGCAGGTGGTAGGTCGTGTATGGCCGACCATCCGGACTGAGGTTCGAGACGTTCGCGAGCACGTCGCCGCAGCTCACGCGCTGGCCGACCCGCACCCGCTGGCTCGACGTGTGGAGGTAGCTGTAGACGGTCCCATCGTCGGCCGCGAGGTTGATCGAGTAGCCGGTCTTCGTGATGGTTCCGTCCGCCGCCGCCACGACCGGATGCGCGTCGTTGGCGCAGGTCGCCGGACGAATGTCCTGGCCCTGATGGCCCCGGCCGGCCGGACAGAGCGGCATGCGCCAGCGCCGCGCTTCGCAGTAGTTGTCGTGCCACGGGTAAGAGTAGTTCCGGCTGTCACACTGCCCGCCCGCAGGCCCCATGTAGCCGCCGACCCCATGGATCTGGGAGTTGAGGAAAGCAGGCGTGTCGCGAAGTGGGAAGCGCATGCCGGGCGCCCACACCCGCGAATCGGCCCGGCCGGTGCCGGTGCCTTCGAGGCGCCCCGCCGGCTCGTAGCGAAACTGCGCGTGCGCGAGCTGCGGGAGGAGCGCGAGGGCGGCGGCCAGTGCGAGAGCCCTCACTGGCGTGCCTCCAATCCGTTCGCCAGCGCGATGGCGAAGGCGCTCTCGGTGCAGCGCTCGTCGTCCTCGCGGGTGCAGGTGACGTCCAGCGAGTACGAAGCGCCATTCTCCATCCACGAGATGACGCGCATGCCCTCGTCCATCGTGTCGAAGGCGGGGACGCCCCGGACCTCGGTGTCGTGCTCGATGTCAGCGGGATTTACATCCGAGGGACGGTCGACGTAGGCGTTCGTCGCGTGCAGGTGGACCACGAGCTCGTCGCTCTCGAAGTTGAGGGCGTACCAGCGCTCACCGGTCATGAACGCGGCGCCGCTCCGATAGGGTGCCGGCAGGTCCAGCACGGGGACCGTGGTCGGCGTCTCACCGGTGTTGAGCTCCGGCTCCGCGGGAGCGGCTTCGTGCACCTGGGTGCAACCCAACAGAATCACCGCAAGCACGATGCCGAATCGTCGCATGAAACCTCGCCGAGCCCGTCCGGCCCCAAACCGGAACATCGCTCACGGGAAAACTAGCACGACCCCGAACAAGGGACCGTTCTAGCGCGCATCAATCGCAAGCCACCCCCGCCGCCTCGGCCAGCGTCGCAGTGAGGCAGTGGCGGGCCCCACTCGCACCGCAGCACTCGAAGCCCGCCGGGCACGGGTCCTCCGCGCCGCAGACGTCACTGCAGACGAAGCCCCGATCGCCGCCCGCGAAGAACCCCACGCAGAAGGGAGCGTCGATCGCGCAGTCCCGATTGCAGCTGCACTCCTCGCCCAGCGCTCCGTCCCCGGCGCCGAAGCAGGCCTCGTCCGCGGGGCGACAGCTCGCAGGCACCGCGACCTCGTGGCCGCACTCGCCGTCGCCGCAGGTCTCGTCGAAGTCGCAGGCCTCGCTGCAGAAGCCGCCGATGCAGTCGAGGGCGCCCGCGCACTGGTCATCGCAGCCACACGTGGCGCCCTCGGCGCGGGTGTCGGCCTCGCAGGTGACGCACTCGGCGGGCGCTCCCTCGCACAGCAACCCCTCCGGGCACCCCGTCTCCTCGCAGTCCGCCGTACACACGCCCTCGGCACAGACGGCGTCCGTGCCGGCACAGTCGGCGTCACAACCGCAGGCGTCGGTCGGCAGCACCGTGCCCGCCTCCGCCAGGCACTCGACGCAGGCCCCTTCGATGCAGGACCCCGACACGCAGTCGCCATCGGTCTCGCAGCCGCCGACGCAGACGCCGCCCGTCGCCGTGGCTTGGCAGATGGGACGGTCCGAAGGACAGTCCGCGCTGGTCGTGCACGATCGGACGTCGTCCGGCACGCAGACCGACTCCAGGCACAGCTCGCCGTCGTCGCACTGGTCGGCGACCACGCATTGCACGCACCGGCCGGCCGCGCAGAGCGGGGTCGGGTCGGCACAGTCGCGAGCCGACGAGCACATCGCCATCGCATCGGAAGAACCATCGTCGTCGTCGCCACAAGCGACGAGGGTCAGGGCGAGAACGGAGCACACGAGGAATGAGCGCATCGGCGAATCATGGCACGACCTCGCCGGAGGTGTTCATTCGTCGTCGGGGACGATGCCCTTCACCGCGGGCAGCACCCGCGGGGCGTCCGGCTCGGCCGGGCAACGAACGAGCCTCTCCTCCCAGCGCTCGTGCTCCCGAGCCGCGTCGGCAGCACCTCCACTGTCGCCGCGCGCCTTTCGGATCTCCTCGAGCAACTCCAGCGACCCGAGGTGCAGCGGCAGCCCCGGCTGGACCTCGCGGGCGAGCTCGAGCGCTTCGACCACCCGCGCCTCGGCAGCGACGAGGTCCCCCTCCTCGCGGCGAACGTCACCGGTGAAGAGCAGTCCCTCGATCACGTCATAGGCGGCGCCGGGGACCTTCCGCGCGTGGGCGAGCCGTTCCTCGTCGATCATCAGGCGCACCCGCAGGTGACCCTGCTCGTTGGCGACCGCGGCCATCAGCGCGAACGCGGTGAGCGACTCGGGACCGGCCGGCGCCTCCGCTGCGTAGTCGCGCAAGACCCCCATCGCGCCGTCGAGGTCACCCCCCTCGAAGAGAGCCCGTCCGCGTTCCAGCGGTTCCGGCTCGGGCCGAGGCGGATCGGGCCACGGCCACGTGCGCTCGAGAAGCGCCGCCGACAGGAAGCGCACCACGACGAGGTTTCGGCTTCGGTGGAACGAGAAGGCCTCGAAGCGATGGCGCGCGTCGGGCAACACGATGGTGATCCGCCCCGTGACGGGCTCGTGCTCGGGTAGCGGCGGGATCATCGCCATCAGTCGCAGTCGGTCGGCCACCTGCTGGGCCACCGCCGAGGGCACGGTCGTGAAGGGCCGCCATGCGCCGAGCGTCTCGGTCATCTCGATCGCGCCACGGTCGACATCCACCCGCAGCAACCCGAGCCGCTCGCGGATGAGCGTCAGCAGGCAGGCGTTCGCCAGGCGGATCTCCGGAGCGTCTTCGGCCCGCATCAGATCTGCACGCGCCCGAGCGGCTGCACCGTGACCTCCGGCGCGAGCTCCTGGTAGCTCAGCACCGTCACGTCCGGCAGCTCCACCTCGACCAGCCGCCGCACGAAACGACGCACGTCGGCCTGGGTGAGCACGATGGCGGCGCCCTCGTCGGGCGGGCACTCCTGCTTGAAGGCCTCCAGCACGTCGCGCGCGACCGCGGGCGGGAGCGCGAGGTAGCTGCCCGTCGCCGTCCGCTGGATGCTGTCGCGGACCGCTTCCTCGATCGAGGGATCGAGCAGGACCACCGGGAGCACTCCGTCGACGGAGTGGTGATGGGTGATCTGCTGCCGCAGCGCCGAACGCACCAGCTCGGTGAGCGCGACCGGATCGCGCTCGTTGGGTGCGTGGGTAGCGAGGCTCTCGAGGATCTCGCGCAGCGGCCGGACGCTGACGCCTTCCTCCACCAGTCGCCGCAGCACGTCGGTGAGCAGCGAGAGCGATACGGGCTTGGGTACGACGTGCCGAACGAGCGCCGGGTAGGCGCGTTCGAGCTGGTCGAGCATCGACTGCGCTTCCTGCAGCCCGAGGAGCTGGCCCGCGCGTCGTCGCACGACGGCGCCGAGGTGGTGCGCCACGATCGCCGCCGGTTCGAGGGTCGGGACCCCGGCGGCTTCCAGGACCGCATCGCTGGCCGGATCGACCCACGCCGCGGGACCGCCGGTGGCGGGGTCGACCGCAGGCTCCGCGTCCACCCCCAGGCTCGCGAGCACCGCGGCCGAATCGAGCGCGAGCACTCGGTCCGGGCGAATGGTCCCACTGGCGAGCGGTACCTCCTGCATCGCGATCACGTAGCCCTCGGGCTCGAGGTGATTCATCGAGCGCGCGCGCACGCCGGGGAGCGCCACGCCGAGATCCAAGAAGAGCCGGTCGCGAAGCAACGGCACCTCGTCCTCGAGCAGCGGACCGGAGCCGCCAGGCCCCGCGACGCTCTCGGCGAGCGCTGCGCCGACCTCGATCGACACCGGCACCACCAGCGGCACCATCGCCTGGCGCGCCTTGGTCTCCCGCGCGGCCTCTTCCTTCGCGACGACCGCGGTCGCCTCCTCCGGTTGCGCCGCGCGCTGGAGGCGGCGCGCGATGAGGAAGAAGACGATGGCGATGACCAGGAAGGGAAGCGCCGGCAGACCGGGCACGATGGCCAAGACGGCCAGGAAGGCCGCGGCGATGGTGAGCGCCTTCGGGTTGCCGAAGACCTGCGAGGCGACGTCGCCACCCAAGGTCGCGCCCTCGTTCTCCGAAGCCACGCGCGTGACCACGAGACCGGCGGCGGTGCTGATCAGCAGCGCCGGGATCTGGCTGACCAGGCCATCACCGATCGTGAGCAGGCCGTAGGTCTGGAGCGCGTCACCCGCGCTCATGTCGCGCTGCGCGACGCCGATGGCGAGTCCGCCGAGGATGTTCACGACCGTGATGACGATGCCGGCGATGGCGTCGCCCTTCACGAACTTCATGGCGCCGTCCATGGCACCGTAGAACTGGCTCTCTCGCTGCAGGCTCGCGCGCTTGCGGCGCGCCTCGTCCTGAGAGATCGCGCCGGACCGGAGCTCCGCGTCGATGCTCATCTGCTTACCGGGCATCGCGTCGAGGGTGAAGCGCGCGCCCACCTCGGCGACGCGCTCCGACCCCTTCGCGATCACCAGGAACTGGATCAGCGTGAGGATCAGGAACACCACCGCTCCGACCACGTAATTGCCCTGGACGACGAAGTTGCCGAAGGCCGCGATCACGTCACCGGCGTCCGCCTGCAGGAGGATCAGCCGCGTCGAGCTGACGTTCAGCGCGAGCCGGTAGAGCGTCGTGACCAGCAGGATGGTCGGGAAGGCCGTGAACTCGAGGCCACCCGAGATGTACATCGAGACCAGGAGCATCAGGACCGCGATCGAGACGTTCCCGGCGATGAGCACGTCGAGCAGCCCGGTGGGCAGCGGGACGATCATCATCCCGACCACCAGGAGGATCACGGTCGCGAGCGCCACGTCCGCGAAGCGACGGGCCGGGGCCAGCGTGGCGCTCGGCGAGGGGGCCATCTCGCGTTCCTACCAGAGCCCCGCCGCGCCCGTCCACGGCCGCGAGGCGCGAACGACAGGACCCGATCCGGGCCCTCGAGACCGTGAACACGACTTCACGCCCACCCCGCCGATCGCGCTCAACTGCCCACATGAGGGGCCCGAATCACCGAAGATCCCCAGTGATCTCGGGAACTGGGACCCAAGAGAGAGGCTGGCATCGTGGTTGCATTACCAATCATCGCGAATCCAAAGACGCGCTCGAACGTCCCAGCTCGGGCCCCCAAGGAAACCAAGATGAATCGCGCTCTTCTGCTCATCCCCTCTCTCGCCCTCCTGCTTCCCTCGCTCGCGGAGGCCCAATGCCCCGACGGCGCGTCGTTCTGCGCCGAGATCGAGGTCGAAGGCTCCGTGTCGATCGGTGGCCGCCGCCAGGCTCCGCCGCCCCCGCCTCCCTCCGACGACAACATCGTCGACGTCGAGGTGGAGGTCGACGCCGCGCCGCCGCCCCCGCCCGCGAACGTGCAGGTGCACCCCCGCCGCCGTGGTCGGGTCGTGGTCGTCCGCCCGGCGCCCCAGGCTCCGCCGCCGCAGACGGTCGTGGTCGCGCCGCCGCCGCCCCCGCAGCGTGAGACCACCATCACCGTCACGCGCACCACCAACCAGGTCCGCGTTCGCCGGCAGCAGCGCTGGAACCGCAAGTTCGGTCTCACCGCGCGAGCCGCCGGCATGCTGAGCAGCCAGGTGCAGATGGGCGGCCTCCAGCTCGGCGCCCGCTTCCGCGCCTCCCGCGTCTTCGGCGTCGAGCTCGGCTTCGGCACCTACGCCGGTGTCGACTACAACGGCAACGACCGCCGCGAGCACCCGGTCACCTTCGACTTCATGTTCTTCCTGCCGAAGCAGAGCCGCTTCCAGGCCTACATGCTCGTCGGCGGCGGGTTCAGCTTCGCGGCCGTCGACACCGACCCGGACTTCATCGACGACTGGGACGAGTTCGACACCCGCTACGCCTACATCGGCGGTCAGCTCGGCCTCGGCATGGAGTGGCGCCTGTCGCCCCTCTTCGCCCTCAGCGCCGACGTCCGGGGCTTCCTCCGGACCCGCATCGACGAGGACCGTGACCGCAACCCGGAGTTCGAGGACCGCGCCACCGGCCAGACGACCAACACCTCGGCCGGTGTCGTCGGCACCGTGGGCATGCACTTCTACTTCTGACCGACGCGAGCGCGATGACGAGACCCCGGTGGGCCCTGCCCCGCCGGGGTCTTGGCTTTCCGTCGTCCGCTATCGGCAGGGCAGGATCGAGCCGACACCCAAGATGGCGTTGCATCCGCTCGGCCCTCGAAAGCAGTCGATTCCGGCGGCGTCGTCGCCACACTGCGCGGGGTTGCAGCCGTCCGGCCAGCCGTAGCCGCTCCCCTCGTTGCAGGACCCGAGAGGTTGTGAGGCGCACTGGGGGGCCGTGCGGTTCGGGGCGCGGAGCTCTTCGCCGTCGCAGTCGAAGTCCCAATCGGCCGGCATCTGGTCCGCGTAGTCCAGGCACTCCTGGCTCTCGGCCGCGCAGCTGTCGCCCGCAGGGATGCAGACGTAGCTCATGTGCACGTCTTCGACGTCGGAGGGGTGGCAGGTCAGCGTCTGCGTGCATCGGCACGCCTGCCGCCCCTCCGCACAGATCGGGATCGCGAAGAACTCCGTCTGACCGGGGAAGGCGCGCGCATCCGAGTCCGCGCAGTCGCGCTCCGTCTCGAGCGGGATGCAGTGCTCCACCCCGGGGGGCGCGAAGCCATCCCCATCGGCGTCTTCGGTGAGGTCGACGCCGCCACCCGACGAGCAGTTGCTGTCGATCCCATCGCAGAGCTCGACGCCCACCGGCGAGACGGTCGGGCTCTCGTCGTTGCAGTCGCCCGGGAAGAACGCATAGCCCTCCGGCCGCACGCACGCGCGCAGGATGCTGCTCTCGACCCCGAACCCATCGCCGTCTCGGTCTTCGAAGAACGCCTGCGTCAGGCCGTCGTCCACGAGGCCGTTGCAGTCGTCGTCGACCTCGTTGCAGGTCTCGGGCGTGCCGGGGTTGATGCCCGACCGATCGTCGTCACAGTCGCCGCCGCACTCGAGCCGTCCGTCCGCGTCGGTGTTGCAGCACTCGGCCGCGACGAAGCCATCACCGTCCATGTCGTCGCCGAGCGTTCGCGGGTCGCAGTCGTCGTCGTGGCCCTCGGCATCGCACACCTCCGGATTGCCGGGAAAGCGCGTGGCGTCGAAGTCGTCGCAGTCGTCACCGCCGCAGACGATGCTGTCGTGGCCATCGCCGTCCTGGTCCGGTTCCACGCTGCAGTCCGAGCCGCAGATGGCGAGATCCTCGTTGCACGCGACCCCGTCGGGACAGGGCCTCAACGCGGCGGCGACGCACCCGCGCGCGTCGGCGGACGGGGACTCCGGCGCGCATCGCTCCCGTCCGTTGCAGAAGACTCCGTCGTGACAGTCGATGTCCGAAGCGCACACCGTCGAGGCGTCGGCCGACATCGGTCCGGGGCCATCGTCACATCCGATGCCGAGCAACGTCAGGAACGCGAGGGTGGCCGTCCGATGGTGCATGACTACGACCGTATCGGAATCGGTCGGATCTGTCGCTGACCGCAAGCGGCGATTGCCGGGTCAGCCGAAGAGCTTCTTGAAGAAGCTCTGCTCGCGAGGGTCGTCGTCGTCGCCGTCGCCCTCGCCCCCCTCACCGGTGGCCTCGGCGGGCGGTGGCGGCGGCACGGTGCGCGGCTTCGGCTCCGAGAGGGCCGCTTCGACCGCGTCGGCGTCGCCGACGAAGGTGTCGCCGTCCTCTTCCTCGATCATCAGCTCGAAGTCGTCCTCGATCATGATCTCGTCGAGGTCGAGCTCCTCGATGCTGTCGCGATCGCCAGTGGCATCCGCCTGCGGCGGCGCCGCGGGGGCGGCTTCCGCGGCCGGCTCGGACCCGGGCGGCGGCATGTCGCTGGTCATCGCGCGGACCTGCGCGAGCGCCGCCGAGAGGTCGACGGCGTCGTCGGTCGGCGTCATGGGCGCGTCGCCATCGAGATCGCCGAAGAGGTCGTCCGCGTCGAGCCCACTCTCGGAGGCCATGCCGTCGTCGAGCATCGCGTCCACGCCCGCATCGGCCTCGGCGGCCATCGCCACCGCGGACTTCGGCGCGGGAGGCTCGGCGGGAGGAACGCTCGGATGCACGTTCGTGTCCGGGATCTCCGGCTCCGAGATCTCACCGACCTCCGTGAGCACGGGCTCGGGGACCGCCTGGATCTCCGGGAGCTCCGGCTTGGGGATCTCGATGCCCACGGGCTCGACGGTCGGGATCGACACCGCCTCACCGAGGTTCTCGAGCATCGCGTCCACGATCTCGAAGCTCGTCGAGTGATCGGGGAGATCGGCGTGCGCCTTGGCGATGATCGCCTCGACGTCGTCTCGACCCTCGCCGAGGGCCTCGAGCTCTTCGTCGATCGCCGCGAGGCCTTCCATCAGTGGATCTCCATGGGGGCCGGGGCCGTCACCCGCACAGGGTCGCAGCCCTGGGCCCCGCATTCAAGAGTTCGACACGTCCTCGTCGGGGAGCACCGCGTGCTCGCCCGTGGTCCGGCCGGTCCGGAGCCAGCGATGGACCCGATCCAGCCGATCCTGGCCCCAGGCGACCTCGTCACCCATCCGGAAACAGGGAACCCCCCAGAGCCCCAGCTCGTTGAGCGAAGCGCGGTTGGCCTCGACCCGATCGCGCCAGCCCTCGGTGGCCATCGCCTGGACGGCCAGCTCCGGCCCGAGACCCGCTCGATCCAGCAGCTTGGCGAGTCCAGCATCGGTGGTCAGGTCCTCGGCCTCCGCCCAGATCAGCCGATAGGCCGCGAGAGCCATCCGCAGTTGGTCGCGCACCGGTGTCACGTGGAAGAGCCGGAGGCAGCGCTCGACCCCCTCGCCGAGCGGGTCGTAGATGCGGCCGAAGGGCACGCCCAGCGCCTTGGCCTCGCGGTGGGCGTCGCGCGCGATGTAGAGCTTCTTGATGTCCGGGACCTGCAGCCCGCGGGTCACCATCGGCAGCACCGGCCGGAGCACGAGCTCGACCGACGGTGTCTCGCCGTACTCGGCGTGGAGCCGGTCGAGCGCGAGGTACGAATACGGACTGCGGAACGAGAAGAAGACCTCGAGCCTGCCGTGGGGTAGACCGGCCGCGAGGGGCTCGGGCTCCGGCAGGAAGTCGCGCAGCTCCCCCTCGAGGCCGAGCTCGCTCTCGAGCCGCCGGCCCAGATGCGGAAGCCGGTCGACGCCCCAGAACCACTCGCCGCCGTAGTGGAGCATCGCGCCCTGGTAGTGGCCGGCCTTGCGGAGGCGCGCGTAGGCATCCTCGAGCATCGGGTCGATCTGGTGGCCGGGCACCGCGCCGATGGCGTCGACCTCCGCCCGCAGCGCGGCTGCGTCGTCGTTCCAGAGCGCGCGCCCGATCCGAACCGCGGCTTCGAGCGCCTCGCGTCCGTCATCGATGCCGAGCAGCGCGGCGTTCGCGCGCCGCACGCGGTCGGCCGGCCGCTCCGCCGGATGCTCGGGGAAGCGGATGCCGCGATGGAGCAGCGCCAGGTCCCGCGCGTCGCGCATCGCGTGGGTCATCCGGAGCTGTGGCTCGGGGTCGGCGTCGGCTGCCGGTGGCGGCACGATCTCCACCTCGAGCTGCACCTGCGGGAACGCCTCGAGGAAGCGGGGCAGCGCCTGCGCGAGCAGGTCGCTCCACGGATCGTCGACCTGGTGCCAGAAGGTCACCTTGGGGGTGCCCTTCCAGACACTCCGGCGGAGCTTGTGCCAGACCTGCTGGCGGGTGCCCATCCGGAGGTAGGTGTGGACGAGCGCCCCGCGCGTGCGCGACGCGACGCTCACGGCGCGCTTCCGACGACCTCGTACACCTCGGCGACCGCGTCGCCGAGCTTCGACGGATCCGAGCCGCCCGCCTGCGCGAAGTCCGGTCGGCCGCCGCCGCCACCACCAACGACCGCGGCGGCGCGCTTGATGATGTCACCCGCGCGGAAGCGATCGGTGATGCCCTTGCTGACGCTGCAGACGAGCACGGCCTTCTTGCCGTCTTTGCTCGGCGCACCGAGCAGGACCACGGCCGGGTCGAGCCGGTCGCGGAGCTGGTCGGCGAGCTCGCGCATGGTCTTCGGGTCGCCGACCGGGATGGTCGTGCCGAGCACCTTGATGCCCTTCATCTCGCGCGCCTCGGACGCCGGGTCGTTGCCGGCGCCGCCGCTGGCGAGCTCCTTCTGCAGGCTCTCGACCTCGCTCTGCAGCTCCTTGGCCTTGCCGCTCAGCCGGTCGATCTTCTCGACGAGCTGGTTCGGCGACGCCTTGAGCCGCGCGGCCGCCTCTTCCACGGTGCCGCGCACCTCGCGCAGGTGCTGCAGCGAGCGCATGCCGGTGGCCGCCTCGATGCGGCGCACACCAGCGGCGAGGCCGGCGTCACTGAGGATGGTGAAGAGACCGATGTCACCGGTCCGCGAGGCGTGGGTGCCGCCGCAGAGCTCGAGCGAGGGACCGATGCGGAGCATGCGCACCACGTCGCCGTACTTCTCCTCGAAGATGCCGATGGCGCCGCGATCCTTCGCCTCGTCCATCGGGAGCTCCTCGGTGGTGATCGGCGTGTTCGCGACGATGGCCTCGTTGACCATGTCCTCGATGCGCGCGATCTCCTCGGCCGTCAGCGGCTTGGTGCCCGAGTAGTCGAAGCGCAGCCGGTCGGAGCCGACCAGCGAGCCCTTCTGCGCGGCCGTCGGCCCGAGCACCTCGCGGAGGCCCCAGTGGAGCAGGTGCGTGGCGCTGTGGTTGCGGCGCGTCGACGCGCGGAGCTCGTGGTCGACCTCGAGAGTGACCTCGGCGCCGGTCGCGATGGAGCCCTTCTCGACGTAGCCGTGGTGCGTGACCAGACCCTCCATCGGGATCTGGGTGTCGGTGACGACGAAGACGGCGTCGCCGACGCGGATGCGTCCGGCGTCGCCGGCCTGGCCGCCCTTCTCGCCGTAGAAGGGGGTGACGGTGGCGACGATCTCGGCGGGCTTCCGGTCCTCTTCGTTGCGGGCCTCGAGCGAGTCGACGCTCTGGCCGTCCTCGATGAGGGCGACGATGGTGCCCTCGGCGGACTCACGCTCGTAGCCGACGAAGCGAACCACGCCGGGCCCGTCCTTGAGCTCCTTGAGAATCGGCGGGTAGACGTCTGCAGCACCAGCGGGGCCGATCTTGGAACCTTGGCTGCGCTCGCGCGCGGCCTCGAGCTCTTCGTCGAAGCCGTCGTGGTCGACGGTGAAGCCCTGCTCGCGCCCGATGACGTCCTGCAGGTCGAGCGGGAAGCCGAAGGTGTCGTAGAGCTTGAAGGCGACCCGGCCGGGAAGCGTCTTCTCGCCGGCGACCTCGGCCCAGTCCTCGTTGACCTCGATCATCTGCAGGCCGCGGTCCATCGTCCGGCGGAAGCGCTCCTCTTCCTCGCGGCTGACCTGCTCGATGAGCTCCGCGCGCTCGGTGAGCTGCGGGTAGACGTCGCCCATGAGGTCGACGACCTTGCCCGCGCAGGTGTGGAGGAAGGGCTCGTGAATGCCGAGGCGGTGGCCGTGGCGAATCGCGCGGCGCATCACCCGCCGGAGCACGTAGCTCTCGCCGCTCTTGTCCGGGAAGACGCCCTCGCTGATGAGGAACGCCGTGGCCCGCGCGTGGTCGGCGATGACCCGCATCGAGATGTCGTCCTCGCTCTGCGACTTCGTGTAGCTCTTGCCGGCGATCTCACCGGCGAGCTGCACGATCGGCTTCAGCAGATCGGTGTCGTAGTTGCTGAGCTCGTCCTGCAGCACGACGGCGATGCGCTCGAGGCCGGCGCCGGTGTCGACGCTCGGCGCGGGCAGCGGCTTCAGCACGCCGTCCGGCTGCCGGTCGTACTGCATGAAGACGAGGTTCCAGAGCTCGAACCAGCCGCGCCCCTCGGCGCTCGGCTCTTCGCCGAAGGTGCTCGGGTCGACCTCGTCGAGGCCCAGGCAGTAGTGGATCTCGGCGCACGGACCGCAGGGCCCGGTCTCGCCCATCTGCCAGAAGTTGTCCTTCGCGGAGCAGCGGATGATCCGGTCGTCACCGAAGCCGGTCACGTCCTTCCAGAGCGCGGCAGCCTCGTCGTCGGCCGGGCCGTAGCCCTCTTCGCCGCCGAAGACGGTGACGACCATCTTGTTCGCGTCGAGGCCGTAGACCTTCGTGAAGAGCTCCCAGGCGTACTCGATGGCTTCCTTCTTGAAGTAGTCGCCGAAGGAGAAGTTGCCGAGCATCTCGAAGAGCGTGTGGTGGCGCGCGGTGACGCCGACGTTCTCGAGGTCGTTGTGCTTGCCGCTGATGCGGAGGCACTTCTGAGCGGTGGTCGCGCGGGTGTAGTCGCGCCGGTCCTTGCCCGTGAAGACGTCCTTGAACTGCACCATGCCCGCGTTGGCGAACATGAGCGTCGGGTCGCCACGGAGGACGAGCGGTCCGCTGTCGACAGGGGCGTGGCCCCGCTCGGCGAAGAAGCCAGTGAAAGCGTCGCGAATCGCGCGAGAGTCCATCCGGGACACCTAACGCGGGCGGCCCCTCGGAGCAACGGCCCAGCCGTGAGCGAACGCGGGCGCGACCCGACGCGAGCTGGCCCCATCGGGTGGTACGATGGGCCGAATGCGCACCCCGAAGGGTCGATGAGCGAAGCGGAAGAGCCGAGAGCCGGCGCGGGGGCGCCGACCGCGGGCTGGCCCGAGGACCGGCCCTGGAGCGACGACGAGCTCGACGAGGAGCTCGCCGCCGAGATCGATCAGACCCTGGCCCGCCGAGGGAGCGTGCTCGAAGGGCTCGAGTCCACGGTCGCCGAGCGCCCCTCGGCGACCATCGTGCCGCCCAAGCACCTGCGAACCACCGCTGGACGCCAGGCGCTCGCCGCGGTGCGGGTCGCCCAGACCCCGGCCGAGCGCCTCGAGGTCCTGGAAGGCGACGTGCTCGGTGTCGGCGGGATGTCGGTCGTGCGCCGCGGGAAGCAGACGGCGCTGGATCGCGAGGTCGCGGTCAAGGAGCTGCCGGAGCGCCAGCGCGAGAGCGAGCACGCGGCCGTCGAGCTCCTTCAGGAGGCGTGGGTCACCGGACGGCTCGAGCACCCGAACGTCGTCCCGGTCTACGACCTCGCGCTCGACGAGGAGGGGCGACCGCGGCTGGTCATGAAGCGCATCGAGGGCGTGCGCTGGACGGACCTGATGCAGGACCCGGACCGGGTGCGGGATCGCTACGGCGCCAGCGACGCGATGACCTGGCACCTGAACGTCTTCATGCAGGTTTGCCACGCGATCCACTTCGCCCACGGCCGGGGCGTGATCCATCGCGACATCAAGCCGGACAACGTGATGGTCGGCGCGTACGGCGAGGTCTACGTGCTCGACTGGGGCATCGCGGTGGCCTCCGGTGAAGGGGCCATGCTGCCGACCGGCGAGGGCTCGTCGATCGCGGGGACGCCGCCCTACATGGCACCCGAGATGATCGACGGTCGGAAGGCCACCATTCGCACCGACGTGTACCTGCTCGGCGGCCTCCTCTACGAGCTGGTCGCGGGCAAGCCCCCGCACCACGGCACGAGCCTCAAGGAGATCGCCCGCAAGGTGCTGATCTCCAACCCGACGATCCCCGCGGACACCGAGCCCGAGCTCGCCGCGCTGATCCGCAAGGCGCTCGCCCGGAACCCGAGCGAGCGCTTCGAGGACGCGGAGTCGCTCCGCCGAGCCGTACAGGAGCTGCTCGAGCGACGGGAGGCGCGCGCGCTCGCGCAGGCGGCGCTGACCGACCTGGAGCGGCTCGAGAGCCTCGCCGCCGTCGCGCACCACAGCGACGAGGACGAGCGCGTCGAGGTCTACGACCTCTTCGGCGCGTGTCGCTTCGGCTTCCGCGCGGCGCTCGCGCGCGACCCGGACTCGCGCGTCGCGCGCGAGGGCCTCGAGACGGCCATCGAGACCATGGTCGAGCTCGAGCTCGCGCGCGGAGCCGCGGGCGTGGCGGCGTCGCTCCTCGCCGAGATGACGACGCCCCCGGCGAGCCTCACCGAGCGCGTGGAGCAGGCGCGCGCCACCGAGGCGGCACGACGCGCGAAGCTCGAGCGGATCGCCTTCCACCACGACCGCCGCGTGGCGACGCGCCCGCGCTGGATCGTCCTGTGGATCCTGACGGCCGTGTGGTGCGCCGTACCGCTCGGCCAGTCGATCCTCGAGACCGAGCTGACGTGGTTTCGCGAGATCGTCCGGCCGCTGCTCTACTGCGTGCTGCTCTTGGTGCTCCTGGCGTGGAAGCGGAAGGAGCTCACCGCCAACCTCTTCAACCGAAAGGTCTGGGGGGTGGCGATGACCATCTTCGCCGCCGAGGCGGTGTTCACCGTCGGCCAGTGGCTCGCCGACCTCCCGATCGAGATCGCGGCGATCCAGGACGACGGAATGCGGGGCGTGGCGATCGCGGCGCTCGCGATCTTCGTGGAGCCGGTGCTGTGGATCGGCGCCGTGGGGTCTTTCAGCACGTTCCTGCTGGCCACCCGCTGGCCGGAGTACCGACTGCTCCTGAGCGCGACCGCGAACCTGCTGATCATGGGTCCGCTGATCTGGGCGTGGCGTCCGTCGCGCCTGGAACGGGATAGCTGACAGCGCGCCGATCCTGCGCGACGCTCTGGGCCATGCCGAGTGTGCAGCGCTTCTTCGTCCTCGCTCTCATGGTGTCGGTCGGGACCGGAGCGAGTGCTCAGGTCGAGCCCGCGCCGGCCGCGCCCGGCGTGGAGCCGGCGCCGAGCGCGCCCGACCCCGATGCGGAGCCGGAGGCCCAGGAGGAGGCCGACGCCCCACCCCCGCCCGCCGCCGAGGAACCCATCCCGCCGCCGCCAGCGTCCGCGGAGACCCAGGTCGCCATCGACACGGAGGTCGTCGTCCCCCAGCCGCAGGTTCCCGAGCCGCACTCCCGCTGGCGCACCAGCCCCGAGGTGCGCGCCGAGCGAGAGCGTCGGCGCGCGGTGCGCAGCATCGACCGGTGGATGATCCACGCGAGCGTGGGCGCGGCGCTCCTCGCCGTCGAGACGCCCTCGCTGAGCACCGAGGCGGTCGGTGTCGACTTCGGCCTCTACGGCGGCATCGCATTCGGCTATCGGCACGCCTTCCGCTGGCTCACCAGCGTCCAGGCGCGAGCGGAGATCTATGGTGCGGGGCTCGGTTGCTCGACCATCGTCGACCTAGGCGAGGGGACCACCCGCGACGCCGAGGACTGCTCGGCGTTCGGCGTCGGCGTGGACGCCACCTTCCGCCTCGGACCGATCACCTGGAAGTTCCCGCTCTTCATCGGCATCGGACCGCAGATCAACGTGACGCACGCGCGCGGCCGACGACCGGAGGACGACGACGCGCGCACCCGCACGATGATCGGCGGCGCGGCGGTCGTGGAGCTCGGCGTCGCGCTCGGCAGCGAGGAGCGCGGCGAGATCGCCATTCGAAGCCGCATCGGCGGCTTCTACAACGGCATCTACCACTTCGTGGTCCCGATGCTCTCGTTCGGCTGGTCGATCGGCTGAGCGCCGCTCGCCTCACGGCTCGAACGCGTTGGTGGCCTGCGGATCGTGTGAGGCGATGGGCCAGCCGTCGATGGCCGGACCACTACAGTCGGTAGCGACGATGAGCGTGCTTCCTTCCGCCGTGCGGAGCGCGAGATCACCGAAGGGCGAGAGGTTCAGGAGCGGCGCGTCGACGTTCGCGGGCAGCGGCGCACGCCACTCAAGCTCGCCCATGATCGTGAGCGCGTGGAGCTCGCTGCCGGTCGGCAGGTACAGGAGCCCTGTGTCGCCCACGGCCAGATGGGAGCGGTTGAGCGACTGGATACCGTCGTCGGGCGAGCTGGGGACGACGTGAGTCCAGCGGAGCGCTCCCCCCACGTCGAAAGCATCCAAGCGACCCGTGAGATCGTCCGGCTCTCCCGCAGAGTGGTGGACGAACACGAGCCCCTGGGCGTAGACGGGCGCGCTGACCGCCCACCGATCCAGGTTGAATGGGCTCTCCAAGTCTCGGACCCAGAGCAAGTCGCCCGTCGCCAACGAGTGTGCCCGAAGCTCATGGCGCTCGTCGTGCCGCCCAGACGCGAAGAGGCGCTCACCGTCCGTGGCCGGCAGGCGGGTGCCGAAGCTCGGGTCCTCGACAGGGCGCGTGTAGATGGTGGAGAGATCGTTCACGCGGAAGGACAGCGAGCCGTGGCCGCAGGACACCACGTCGCGAGCCACCAGACAGCCGCCGTTATCCGGCCTAATCCCCTCGACGACCCCCGCCACCTCCTCGATGGGCGGACGCCCCGAGGGGAACGCCCGCAACTCCACGACCGTGGGCAAGCCGGTTCCCGAGAGGGCGATGGGGTACGGCCTCGTGGCGATGAGGTCGACCAGGTGCCGTGAAGGCGGAAGCAGCGGCGCGAGAACGGCGCCGGAGGCGGAGACGGTGGCGAGACCGCCAGGAATGGTCACGTAGATCTCTCCCGCCGTTCCCACCTTCAAGAACGGTGTGTGGGTGGCGGGAGCCGACGCCAGCGGCACGGCCCAGGTCTCTTCGAGGCACGGGTTCCACCGAACCAGCTCGCGCTCCTCACCATTGGACCGGACTCCGAAGAGGTTGCCGGAGCGGTCGAAGACCACCCGACTGGCGAGGCTCTCGAGCTCACCACGCACCGTTCCCGGCTCGAGAGCCTCGAGACATGCGGGGCGTTCGTCCACGCCGGGGTCGGCGTCGGTGCCGCCGTCGCCGAGGTCGTCCAGCCAGCCACCATCGCGCGCTCCGAGATCGGAAGCCCCCACCGACAAGCCGGTCTTCGCCCCGCAAGCACAGAGCAAGAGCGCGACGATCAAACGCAGGAGCACCGCACACTCATCTCATCTGCACGCTCCGCGTGCAAATCGAGAAGACCGTGCGCTCAGTAGTGGTAGCCGATGGTGAGGCCGAGGCGCAGGTAGCTGTCGTCGACGGCTTCCTGGAAGGTCACTGGCTCCCAGAGCGAGCCGTTGTTGCAGAGCCCCTCACCGTCGACGACGTAGCAGGCCGGCGGTCCCGAGAACTCGGTTCGGAAGCGGAAGTACTCGACGGTGAGCGCCGCGTAGACGCGCTCGCTCGCCCAGTCCATGTGGTGGACGAGGTCCGCGCCGATCTGCCAGCCGCGGAAACCGGACGTGCCGACGCCCCAGACCTGCTTGCCCTCGGTCCCGATGCTGAAGCCCTGCCGGTAGCCGAAGCGGGCGCCGAGCAGGACCATCTCGTGCAGGCCGAGCTTCACGCCGCCGCCGATGTGCACGTAGGAGTAGTCCATCGGCGCGACGATGGTCGGGCGGTCGAGGAGCGCGAGGTCGTCGGTGTCCAGCTGGAACTTGAAGTTGCCGTAGCCGAGATCGACCTGGATCCACGGGCCGCCAGCCGCCCCGGTGTTCAGGCCGTAGTCGACCTTGCCGCCGATGTAGAACTCGCGCTGGAGCGAGTCGATGGGCACCAGGCCACCCGGCGTCTGGCACCGGTCGGGCATGCCGTCGACCGGCTCGAACGCGGGATCGCAGGCCGGTCCGCTGGTCTCGAGGAGCACCGAGTTGCGGAAGCTGAAGCTGATCCCGAGCCACTCGGCGACGGGTTCGTCGAGGAACGCGCCGGGGAAGAGGTCCGCGGTGACGCCCACCTCCATGTGGCCGAGGCCGCCGCTCTGGTACTCGCGCACCTCTTGAACGGGGACGCCCGCCGGCGCGCCGGGACGGAGCGAGGGGTCGACCGTGACCGGCGTGCTCATCGAGCGGCTCAGGGTGCCGACCAACAGGCCGACGCGGATGCCGTCATGACTGGACGGCGGCCGAGCCGCGTCGTCTTCCTCTTCTTCCTCGGGCTCGCCCTCCCCTTCGGCCGGCTCCTCACCGCTCTGGTACCAGGGCTGGGCGTTCGGGTCGGGCGGCGGGGGCTGCTCCGGCTGGGGCGGTGCCGGGGAGCTGGCGAGCTGCAGGTACTGCTGGAGCTTGCCGTGCCCATTGCGGCGCACGGCCCGGAGGGAGCCGACGGTGCGCCCACCCCAGCGGGCGGTCCCGAGGATCATCCCGTCTGCCGCGTTGCGCACCCGGACCCGCAGGCCCCAGCGGCGCCGCTGCCGGCTGACGCGGCCATCGACGAAGGCGGTGAGCCCGAGCGCCTGGGCGACCTGGGGGTAGTCGTCGTCCTGGAGCCGGGTTCGGCCGAAGAGCTCCCGCGCCTTCTCGCTGACCTCGTCCATCGACACGACGTCGACGCCGTTGTCCTGGAGGTCCTGGATCAGGGCGTTTCGGATGCCGCCGCTCTGGGGGCCCCGGAAGCGCTCCACGGCGACCCGGGTCCCACCCGGGGCTTGGGCGAGAGCTGGGCTCGAGAGGAGCAGTGCGAGTATGGCGAGAAGGCCGCGTGTGGGCATTCGGGCGACACTGTACCCCAAACGGGGCCACGGACCGAAGCCGAGACGAAGCGGGTTCATCCAGGGTGGGGTCCGGCGTGCCGCCGTGATTCGTCACGGGCAGGTGCTACACCGCCGGCATGCTGGTCTGCCTCCGTGTACGCGATCTGGCGATCATCGACCGCCTCGAAGTCGAGCTGGGCCCCGGGCTGAACGTCGTCACCGGCGAAACCGGGGCCGGCAAGTCCATCCTCGTGTCCGCGCTCCAGCTGGTGCTCGGCGCGCGGGGGCGCCCGGAGCTCGTCCGGACGGGCGCCAAGAACGCCGAGGTCGAGGCCCTCTTCGACGTCGGCGACGACCCGCCGCTGCGGGCCCGGCTCGAGGCGAGCGGCATCGACCCGGAAGAGAACGGCGAGCTGCTGGTGCGGCGGGTGGTGTTGGCCAGCGGCCGCAGCCGTGCCTACGTCAACGGCCGGCTGACCACCGCGACCCAGCTGCAGGAGATCGCTGCAGGGCTCGCGGACATCTCGTCCCAGCACGAGCACCACACGCTGACCGATCCACACGTCCACCTCGACTACCTGGACGCCTTCGCCGGGCTCGAGGACGAGCGGGCGAAGGTCGGCGAGGCGCACGCCCGACTCATGGAGGCGGACCGCGCGCTCGAGGAGCTGAAGGCACGCATTCGTGACCGCGCGGACCGCGAAGATCTCCTCCGCTTCCAGGTGGCCGAGATCGACGAGCTCGACCCGAAGGCGGGCGAGCTCGAAGAGCTGGGCGAGGAGCGAGAGCGGCTTCGTCACGCGGAGAAGCTCGTCAGCGCCGCGGGTGGCGCGGAGCAGACCCTCTACGAGAACGACGGATCGATCACCGAGAAGCTCGGGAAGATCGCCGCGCGGGTGCGCGAGGCGGCCGAGGTGGACCCGGCGCTCGCGGGGCCGGCGAGCCAGCTCGAAGAGGCGCTGACCATTCTCGAAGACGCGGCCGGCGAGCTCGGTGCCTACGCGCGCGAGGTCAACATGGACCCGGAGCGGCTCGCCGAGGTGGAGACCCGGCTCGACCGCCTGCGCCGACTGCAGCGCAAGTACGGCGACCGCATCGAGGACATCCTCGCCCACCGGAACGCGGCCGCGGAGGAGCTCGAGAGCCTCGACCAGCACGAAGAGCGAGTCGCAGCCGCGGAGAAGGCGCGCGACGAGGCGCTGTCGACCGCGCGCGATCGAGCACGAAAGCTCTCGGCGAAGCGGAAGAAGAAGTCGAAGGCGCTGGGCGAGCAGATCTCGAGCGAGCTCGGCGACCTCGGGATGGGCGGCGCCCGAGTGCACGTGGACCTCGCGAAGCTCGAGGGCGCCCGCGGCGAGCTCGAGGTGGACGGAGCGCGACTGAGCGAGAGCGGCATCGACCGCTGCGAGTTCCTGATCGCGCCTAACACCGGCGAAGAGGCGCGGCCGCTGCGGAAGGTCGCGAGCGGCGGCGAGCTCTCGCGGGCCCTTCTCGCGATCAAGCGGGTGCTCACCGGCCTCGGTCCGGCGGGCCTCTACGTCTTCGACGAGGTCGACACCGGCGTCGGCGGCGCGGTGGCCGAGGTCATCGGCCGCAAGCTCGGCCAGGTCGCCGAGCACCACCAGGTGCTCTGCATCACCCACCTCGCGCAGATCGCGGTCTACGGCGACGCTCACCTGCAGGTGAGCAAGGACGTCGAGGGCGGAAGGACCCGTTCGGCGATCACCCGGCTCAGCGAAGAGGAGCGGCTCGAGGAGATCGCGCGGATGGTCGGCGGTGTGAAGATCACCAAGCGGACCCGCGAGGCGGCCGCGGAGATGCTCGAGCTGGCCCACCGAGGGCAGTGAGGTCGTCGTGGAGGAAGCGCGCGCGCGTCAGATCCTCCACGTCGACATGGACGCCTTCTACGCATCCGTGGAGCAACGGGACGACCCGGCGCTGAGAGGGAAGCCGGTGATCGTCGGCGGCCGTAGCCGGCGCGGCGTGGTCGCGGCGGCGAGCTACGAGGTGCGGAAGTTCGGCGTGCGCTCGGCGATGTCGATGGTCGAGGCGCTGCAGCGCTGCCCGAACGCGATCGTGGTTCCGCCGCGGATGCGCCACTACGCGGACGTGAGCGAGCGGGTCTTCGACATCTTCCACCGCTTCACCCCGCTGGTGGAGGGGCTGAGCTTCGACGAGGCCTTTCTCGACGTGACCGGGTCCCAGCGCCTCTTCGGTGACGGCATCGCGATCGCCAAGCAGATCAAGGGCGCCATCCGCGAGGAGCTCGACCTCACGGGGTCGGCGGGGGTCGCGCCCTCGAAGTTCGTCGCCAAAGTCGCCAGCGATCTCGACAAGCCCGACGGCCTCGTCGTCGTCGCGCCGGAGAGCGTTCGCGAGTTCCTCGAGCCGCTTCCGATCGAGCGGATGTGGGGCGTCGGCAAGAAGGCGTCGGCTCAGCTCCGGGCCCGCGGCTTCCAGACCATCGGCGATCTCGCCGCGACCCCGGTCGAGTCACTCGAGGCGGTGCTCGGGTCGTGGGGGCGCTCGGTCCACGAGCTCGCCCGCGGCGAAGACGACCGACCGGTGGTCCCGGACCGCGACGCCAAGAGCATCGGGGCCGAGGAGACCTTCGAGAGCGACCTGAAGACCGTCGAGGCCCTCGAGCGACCGCTGCTGCATCAGGCCGGTCGGGTCGCCGCGCGACTGTCCCGTTCGGGGCTCCGCGCGCGGTGCGTGACGGTGAAGCTGAAGTACCACGACCACACGTCCAAGACGCGGCAGATGAAGCTGCCCGAGCCCATCGCGGACACCGACTCGATCTACGACGCCGCTCGGTCGCTCTTGCCGCGCTTCCCGCCGATCGCACGCGGCGTACGACTGACCGGTGTCTCGGTCAGCGACCTGCACGAAGGCCCGGCCGCGCCGACGCTCTTCCCAGACGAGAAGCGCGCACGCCGTGAGCAGATCGAAGCGCTCACCGGCGAGCTGCGCGAGCGCTTCGGCCGCAAGAGCCTCACCCGCGGGCGGCTGCTGGATCACCACGCCCGCGGCGACGACGACGACTGAGCTCGCAGCTCAGGCGCTTCGGGAACGCACGTAGGCGCTCAGTACCGCGACCGTCTCCGCCTCGAGCTCGGCGCTCGTTCGAGTTGGCGACCTCGAAGCCGACCCGCGAGCGCTTCGACGAGCCCGACTGCGTCGACGGCTGACGCGAGCTCAGAGGCTCGCGTTCGGGCCGCCGGCGGTCAGCGCGCAGAGCGAGAAGTCCGCTCCGTCGTCACCTGTGTCGGTGCCGTCTGGGAGCCGACACAAGCTTTGCGCCACCGTCGGCGCGTCGGGGACTGGCGACGCGCCACTCCCGATCGGATAGGTCGAGCCCCCGGTCGAATACGCGGGCATGGTTCCCTCATAGGCGAGCGAGTCGATCAGCGTGGTCGAGGGAACGTGGAAGAGAAGGATCCCATCCGGGCCGCCGTTCTGGATCAGGTTGGTCCCAGGTAGGCTCCGAACGATCTGCTCCGCACCGGCGAGGTCGCTATCGGAGAGCAAGCCCCCGTTGGCCTCGTCTCCGGCGATGATGACGCGCCCGCCCGCCGAGAGGGTGCCGGTGAGGTCCACCGTTTCATACTCGGCGTTCGTGGAGCCGTTGATCAGCAAGAGCCGTACGCCCTCCAGCGAGATCGGCGTGGTCGCCGTGTTCAGAAGCTCGATGAACTCCTGGGCATCCGAATCCGGCTGATCGTAGTCCACTTCGTTGATGAGGAGCGCGCCCACGGGCGATCCCGCGGACCCCATGTCGACCGCCCCGAGATCGGGTGGTCCCAAATCGGGTGGTCCCAAATCGGGCGGCCCCAGGTCGGACTTGCCCGAGTCCAGGGCCTCACCGAGATCAGCCGGCCCGGCGTCGGCACCGGCATCCATGAGGACGAACGCATCCGTCCGTCCGCCGTCACGCCCCGCGTCCATCGGGCCCCCCGCGTCGACCAGGCGGCATCGGCCGATCGCGTCGCAGACTCCCGCGGAACAGTCTCCGTCGACCTGGCACTCCTGCTCACAGGTCTGCGCCTCTCCACAGAAGAAACCAGCCTCGCAATCGCTGTTCAGCTGGCACTCCGGTCCGTTGGTCGACCCACAAGCGAGCAATAGCGGCACGAGGTAGAGAGCCCGCGACCGAAAGGCTTCGATCATCGACAACCCAACCTCTCGTTCGCTGGGTTGCAGCGACAGGAGAAGCTCGAGCAGCCCCCGCAGTCGACGTACTCCACCATGGTGCCGCAGAGCACGAACCCATCGAGCTCGCCCTCCCAGGGCCGACGACCCCCCGGCGAGCACAGCGCGACTCCCCCCGAGGAGGTCTGGTCGCACTCTTCCTGCTGCTCTTGGGAGCCGTCGCAGTTGTAGTCAAAGGACCCGAGCATGCAGGACGCGCTGCTCGTGGACGAGACGCCGTCGCAGTGCCCGTACTTGTGAAACGTGGTCGCCCCCGGATACACGAGATGAGACACGTCGCCGGTGGTGTCGACACAGTCGTCGTCCGAGGACGCGTAACCGGCCGGCCGAGAGCACGCGCGTACGCGGTCCGAAGCAGAGCCGCTGTCCGTGCCATGACCATCGCCATCGACGTCGCGGTACCAAGTCGCCGCATTGGTCGGGGGACCACCGGCTGTCTCGTCCACCCGTCCGTCGCAATCATTGTCCACGCCATTGCACGTGAACTCCTGCTCCCCGCGAGCAGGGCTGGCGTTCGGGTCCATGGGGCGGCAGTCGACATCGAGTCCGACCGGCGCGCGGGCGGTATATCCGGACGGGCACGAACACGAGTCGATCGAGCCAGCACCCGCCGGTGCATAGCCATCGCTGTCCGTATCCACGTAGCAACGAGTCACGACGCCCTCGTCGACCATGCCATCGCAGTCCTCGTCAATCGAGTTGCAGGGCTGCGAGTCTTCGGTCGTTGGCGGAACCGAGTCGACGCACGTCGTCCACGCTCCGTCGGAGCAGGTCTGGAGTCCGAGCCGGCAGATGCCGACGCCATCCCTCGTCGGATCGACCAAGCCACAATCACGCTCCATGTCGGGCACGGTGCATGCACAGGCACCACTTGGGATGTCGTCGACGACGCCGCTGCAGTTGTTGTCGATCTCGTCGCAGATCTCGGTCGCTCCCGGATTGATCTCGTTGGCGTTCGAGGCGGCGAAAGGATCGTCGCTGCAGTCCCCACTCGCCGCCGCATAGCCGCTCGGCAAGCTACAAGCGGCGATGGTGTCGGTGGTCACGCCGTAGTTGTCGCTGTCCTGGTCTCGATAGAAGATCGAGTCGGGTTCCTCGTCCAGGCTGCCATCGCAGTCCTCGTCACCACCGCCACAGCCATCGACCGCGCCTGGGTTGCGGCCGGCCAGGTCGTCGTCGCAGTCGGTGCCGCAGCGGTCGCCATTGCAGCATTCGTCGGACTGGTAGCCGTCCTCATCGTCGTCCGCGCCGAACGTGTCCGGGTCACAGTCTTCGTCGTGCCCCTCGGAGTCACAGACCTCGGTGTTGCCGGGATAGGCGTCCGGGTCGTCATCATCGCAGTCATCGCCACCGCAGCGAATGTCGGCGAATCCATCCATATCCAGGTCGGGGCAGCTGGTGTCGTCACAGGTCCGAGTGACCTCGTCACACGCGCCGACACATGGCGGTGTCCCCGGGTTGCAGGTGCCGATCGCCCCGGCGCTCGCGCCCGCGCACTCCTCGACGCCGTTGCAGAACACGCCATCATCGCAATCCGCGTCGGACAGACAGCCCCGGCAGCGACCCCGTTCGTCACACGCTGCCCCAGGCAGGTCCAGGCAGTCGACGTCTTCCCGACACTCGAGATCACAGATGCCGAGGGCGCAGTGTTCCCCAAGGGGACAATCCACGTCCTCTTCGCAACTACGTGCTCCGCTCTCTCCACAAGAAGACAGAGCGATGACCGCTCCAACCCAGACCAACCACTGTCGTTTCATCGCGCCTCGATGGTGAGGGCGGAAACTACCAGCAGAATCTAGAGTGAGACTACGGTCACCATACGGATACGACCTCAGAGGGGGGAGGCTTTGACCGCGGTCGCCATCTTCATCGTGACTTCCTGCGGCGGCTGGCCGTCGGCGGTCGCCCGCGTGGTGAGCTCGACGGCGACGTTGCCCTCGGAGGTCGGCGCGAGACCGACCAGGTTCAGCTCGATGCGCGCGGTGGCCTCGCCGCCGAAGGCGAGGAGCTCCGCGCTCACGCCGGGCTGGTCGGACGCCATCGGCTGCGGGTCGGCGGTCTGCACCGTCTGCACCGAGAGGACGATGCGGTCACCGTCCATCGACTCCAGCGTGTAGGTCGAGACCTGTCGGAACGCGATCTGGGAGCGGACGTCGGAGACCGCCTGCCAGCGCGCGCCGACCGCGACCGGCTCCTCGGGCAGCGGCGGCATCAGCTGCCGCAGCGCCTCTTGCGTACGCTGCAACGAGTTCCGCAGCTCCGGCGATGCGTTGCCGGGGATGTCGTACTCGGCGGCGACCATCCGGCCGCGAGCATCGACCACGTCCCAACCGGTCAGGTCCCGGAGGGGCGCCAGGTCCTGCTCGAGCCGCGGCACGAGGGGCCCGTCGCCCAGCACCTCGAGGTTCGAGATGCGCGAGCTGTGGCGCATCGCGCCGTCGTCGCCGACGTGGGTGGTCTCCATGACCATGTCCATTCGAATGGGCGGCATCTCCACCGTGGGGCCCTGCTGCTCACCCAGCTGGATCTGCATGGTCATCACCTGCTCGAGCCGCATCGTCTCGGTCTGGCCGACCTCCGACCGAATGCGGAGCGCGACTCGCTCTCCCTCCCCCGGCTCGAGGAGCTCGACCTCGGTGAGCGGCAGGCGCGCCGACTCGGGGATCGAGGACTCGTCCATGGCGCCAACCGGCGTCGCGGAACCTGTGCTCTGCCCGCCAACGGAGTCGCCCCCGCCGGTATCGGAGGACGAACCGCCGCAGGCGATGGAGAGCGCGAGAACCACGAAGAGGTGTCGTCGAGTCACCGCCGAGCCATAGCAGTCGGAGCGGCAGGCCCCAAGCCCACATCGCGGGCGCCCGAGCTTCGATCGTCGTCTCCGGCAGGTTCGTCGTGGTCTCCGCTCGCGTGGCCGACCGAGTGCTCAGGCCGCGCGTGAGAAGTGGGTCACGGCAGTTCGGAAGTCATCGAGGTCGAAGGGCTTCCGGAAGACCGCTCGCGCCCCGAGTCGCACGGCGCGTTCGCAGGTGCCGGGATGGGGGTCCGCGGTCACGACGACGACCGGAGCGCGCCAACCGCCGCGCCGCAGCCCTGCCAGGACCTGGAGACCGTCCATGCGAGGCATCCGGAGATCGACGACCAGGAGATCGTAACCATCGCGGCGGCCGCTCCGCAGGAGGAGCGACGCGAGCTGCTCGATCAGGGCGGCGCCGTCGGCGACCTCATCGACCTCGACCCCATCGGCGCGAAGGGCCGCGACCATCATCCGGCGAATGGCGGGGTCGTCCTCGGCGACCAGCACTCGGCGCTTCGCAGCGGAACGGACAGGAGGATTGGACACGGCGGTGAGAGACATTGGAGAACCTCGCTTTCACCACTCGCCATTGCGCGTCTCGTGCCAACCGCACACGGATCCCTTCACGCACGAACGCCACTCGACTGCAGAGCCGTGGTCGACACCACGTCTCGACGCGGGCCCCACGAAGACAGACTGTCATGCGAGACATCACGAATTGAAGCGAGATCCTCTAAACGTTTCCTCACAGATCTTTTACATTTGTTTACATCACCGGAGTGACCCCAATTGCGAAAGGCCACCCGCCGGAGCGGATGGCCTCTCTGAGGAAGATCTCTGGGGGAGGATCGCGCGCTACTCGGCGGCGTCCGCGATCGGGCTCGGGAGCCGGATGCTGAGGCTCGGGACCGGCTGCTCACCGGTGTAGTCGAAGATGCCCTTCCCGCTCTTGCGGCCGAGCTCACCGGCGTTCACCAGGCGACGCAGCAGCGAGGGGACGCGATAGCGGCTGTCGCGAAGCTCCGCCTGGAGCGTGGTCGCCATGGCGCTGACCACGTCGAGGCCGATGAGATCGGAGAGCGCGAGCGGACCCATCGGGTGACCGCAGCCGAGCTTCATGGCCTCGTCGATCGCCTCGGGGCCGGCGATGCCGCTCTCCAGGGTCTCGATCGCGTGGAGGAGGTAGGGGACGAGCAGCCGGTTGACGACGTAGCCCGGCGAAGCGGAGACCTCGACCGGGACCTTGCCGATCTGCTGACAGAAGGTGCGGGCCGCCTCGGTCACGCCAGGGGCGGTCTTCTCGGTCACGCCGAGCTCGACCAGCTTCATGATGGCGGCGGGGTTGAAGAAGTGGAGGGCCAGGAGCTGCTCCGGACGCTCGACGCTCTCGGCGAGCTTCACCAGCGGGAGCGACGAAGTGTTGGACGCCAGGATCGCGCCCTTCGACATCCGCGCCTCGAGATCGCGCAGGAGGGCGGCCTTGATGCCGAAGTCCTCGAGCGCCGACTCGATGACCAGGTCCACGTCGCTCACGACGTCGATGGTGCCGGCGATCTCGATGCGGCCAAGGATCGCGTCGCGCTCTTCCTGGGCGAGCTTGCCCTTGGCGACGCGCCGGTCGAGCGACTTCTCGAAGCTGGCCCGGACCTTCCCGAGATCGCCTCCGGTCGCCTTCACGGCGATGACGCTGAACCCGGCGGAGGCGCAGACCTCCACGATCCCGCGACCCATCTGACCACATCCGATGACGGCGACTCTCTCGATGCTCATTGGCTCTCCTCCGAACGGTTTTCTGGCCTCGGTGGCGGCCTCCGAGTGCCCTCACCGCCTGTGAGGGGTGAGTGGCGAGGTCCACGCCGAGGATTCATTTACTGGTTCACAAGAACCTGACCGAACGGTGTGAAGTAAAGCCCTGACAACGCGGTGCGTCAAGGCGCTTTCACCCACAAACCCAGGGAGAGCCCCACATTTCACAGCCGGTTACAAGTAAACACCCAGTAAATTCTCCATGATCTCGACGTCGCGCCGAAATGTCCCGTCGATCCCCCGCGAGAGGATAGCGGGGTCTCACGGGGCGCGTTGACACCTCGGTGCCCGCTCCGTAGGGTTCGGCCCGGCGCTGAGGCCGGGGCATTGGTTGCCCGGGCGGGCCGAGGCTCGCTTCCACCGCGCCATCTCCCCACCCCGCTCACCCCGCAGGTTCTCAGGCCCATGTCCCGCCGCACCAAGTTCATCTTCGTGACCGGAGGCGTCGTCAGCTCCATCGGCAAGGGGCTGGCTGCAGCCTCGATGGGCGCGCTCATGGAGGCTCGCGGCCTCCGCGTCATCAACCTCAAGCTCGACCCGTACATCAACGTGGATCCGGGCACGATGTCGCCGTACCAGCACGGTGAGGTCTTCGTGACCGACGACGGGGCCGAGACCGACCTCGACCTCGGTCACTACGAGCGCTTCACCTCGGCCACGATGAGCCGGGCGAACAACTTCACCACCGGCCGGATCTACGACGCGGTCATCTCGAAGGAGCGGCGCGGCGAGTACCTCGGGGCGACGATCCAGGTCATCCCGCACATCACGGACGAGATCCGCGCCCGCGTGCGCGACGCCACCCGCAAGGCCGACGTCGCGATCGTCGAGGTCGGCGGCACCGTCGGTGACATCGAGTCCCTGCCCTTCCTCGAGGCGATCCGGCAGATGCGCGTCGAGCTCGGTTCGGAGAACGCCATGAGCGTCCACGTGACGCTGGTGCCGCACATCAAGGCGGCCGGCGAGATGAAGACCAAGCCGACCCAGCACTCGGTGAAGGAGCTGCTCGGCCTGGGCATCCAGCCGGAGATGCTGATCTGCCGCTCCGAGACGCAGCTCCCGCAACCGCTTCGGCAGAAGATCGCGCACTTCTGCAACGTGCCGGTCAACGCCGTCATCGCGGCGCCGGACGTGCGCGTGATCTACGAGCTCCCGCTGGTGCTGCACGACCAGGGGATGGACTCCTACATCGCCGAGCGGCTGAACATCTGGTCCCGCGAGCCCGACCTGAGCGTCTGGCGCAAGGTCAGCGAGATCACCACGAACGAGAACCGCGAGACGGTGAGCATCGCGGTGGTCGGCAAGTACGTGCACCTCCGTGATAGCTACAAGTCGCTCCACGAGGCGCTCGTCCACGGCGGCATCGCGCACGAGGCGCGGGTGCAGCTGACCTACATCGACAGTGAGAACCTCGAGGACGCGAACCTCGAAGAGGTCCTCGGCGTCCACGACGCGATCCTCGTCCCGGGCGGCTTCGGCGACCGGGGCACCGAGGGGAAGATCCGGGCGATCGAGTACGCGCGAACGACCGGCATGCCTTTCTTCGGCATCTGCCTCGGCATGCAGATGGCGGTCGTCGAGTACGCCCGCCACGTCTGTGGGCTCGAGGGCGCGAACAGCGCCGAGTTCGATCCGGACGCTCCCTACCTGCTCGTCGATCTCATGCCGGACCAGCGCGGCGTGAAGGACAAGGGCGCGACGATGCGCCTCGGCGCCTACCCCTGCGTCCTCAAGGAGGGGTCGGTGGCGGCCAAGGTCTACGGCGCCCGCGAGATCTCCGAGCGCCACCGTCACCGCTACGAGGTCAACAACGCGCACCGCGCGGCCCTCGAAGAGAAGGGGCTGGTCCTCAGCGGCCTCAGCCCGGACGAGCGGCTGGTCGAGATGGTCGAGCTGCCCGACCACCCCTATTTCGTGGCCTGTCAGTTCCACCCGGAGTTCAAGAGCAAGCCGCACAAGCCGCACCCGCTCTTCAGGCACTTCGTGAAGGCTGCCCTCGACCACCGGCACTCGCGAAAGCAGCCGGAAGCGCCGAGCGCGTCCGCCAGCGCCGTCGTGTGAATCCCCTTCGGGTTTCGCCCGTCGAGCCGTTCCCGCGCACTTGTGGCCTCCGCGGGCCCTGGCCGTTATGATTGCGGTCGGCCCTCGGGGCCCCCATAAGGATGGACTCCCCATGAAGAAGATTACGCTTATCCTCGCTTGTTCCCTGGTCATCGCGTGCGGTGACGACGACACACGGACCGACGACGACACCGACACCACGACGCCTCGCGACCTGGGTCCTGGTGCGGATCTCGGTCCCCGTCCCGACCTCGGTCCGCCCGTGGACATGGGCCAGGTGGACATGGGCGGCGGTGGGACGTCGATGTGCCCCGATGGCGTGTGTGACCTCGTGACCAACGCCGGCTGCGCCGCGGGCGAGGGCTGCTACTTCGCCGCCTCGATGCCCGGCGAGGCCCCCGCGCCGCTCTGCGCCCCCGCCGGCACGCTCGCCGACGGCGCGAGCTGCGACAGCGCGAACGCTTGCCAGGAAGGCTTCATCTGCGTCGGCGACCCCGGCGTGTGCCGCCGCATCTGCTGCGGTGACAACGACGCCGACTGCAACCCCGGTACCACCGGTCAGCTCTGCCTGATCAACATCGTGGACGCCGACATGAACCCGACGGGCGTCGGCGCCTGCCAGCTCCCGGACGACTGCGACCCGATCGCCCAGACCGGCTGCGACGGCAGCGAGGCGTGCTTCCCGAGCGGCGAGGGCGCCTTCACCTGCGCGGCCCCCGGCACGGGCACGCAGGGCGAGGAGTGTGGAGACACGGGCTGCGCGGCTGGCTTCCTCTGCATCTCCCAGCCGGATGACATGCCCGCGATCTGCGCCCAGGTCTGCGAGATCGCCGACCCGTCGTGTGGGACGGATCTCGGTTGTGGTGGGCTGAACGGCTACGACGAGATCGGCGTCTGCGTCCCCGCAGGCTGACCCGCGAATCGGCCCCGCTCGTCGGGGCCGGTTTCCGACCGACCATGACCACCCGCACGACGTCTTCGCTGCTGGTCGCCACGCTCGTCGTCGGGCTGGCCGGTTGCGGCGACGACGACGGCGCGCCGACCGACTTCGGCGCGCCCCGCGACGCGATCATGGTCGTCGACGGTCCGCTCGAGGACTTCGGCGCGAGCGACACCGGTGTGCCCGAGGTCGACATGAGCGGCCCGGTCTGTCCCGGCATCTGCCGACCCGACGAGATCGACGGCTGCTCGGACACCTCGGCCACCTGTGTGCTCGAGGGCGCGGAGCCGCGCTGCGCGGCGACCACCGGCACGCTCGAAGCGGGCACGCCCTGCGAGGACGCGGACCAGTGCGCGGCCGGCTACGCCTGCTTCCAGCGGCGAACCGGCGGTGTCTGCGGCCGTATCTGCTGCCCAGGCGATCCGACCACCTGCACGGTCGGCCAGGTCTGCCGTGGCACCGGCATCCTCGTCGACGGCGTCGCCACCGGCTACGGCGAGTGCCAGGAGCCGCGCATGTGTGACGTGCTCGCCGCGACGGTCGAGGCCTGTCAGCCCGGTGAGGGCTGCTACATCATCAGCGCCGAAGAGACCGGCTGCCTGCGCGCCGGCACGGGCGAGACCGCTGCCGCCTGCGAGGCTCCGAACGACTGCGCGCCAGGCTTCGCGTGTGTCGGAGCCTTCGACGGGACCTGCGCCCGCATCTGCCGACTGGGGCGGATGGGCGACTGCGAGGACGGCGAAGGCACCTGCGTAGCGTATGCTCAGTCGCCGGATGGCACCGGCCTCTGCACCCCCGAGACCTGAGCGCGGCGGCCGGCGATGACCCAGCCCGCCGTCCCGCACTTCGCCATCGCGACCTTCATGCGCGTCTTCGACGTCGAGCCGAAGCGCGACGTCGTGACGCTGGACGAGCTCACCGCCGGGCTGACCCGCTTCATCGTGAAGCCGAAGCTCCACCGGGCGATCGTCCGGGACATGGAGCGCATCGAGAATGCGTACGACGCATGGACGGCCGGCCAGGTGACCGGTGGGCGACGCTACTCGTACATCGCGCGCGGCGGCCGCGAGGGCGGCGAGGAGGGCGCGACGGCCGCCCGCGATCGGCTGCTGCGCAAAGCGAAGGCACGCGCGAAGACCGACCTGCGCCTCTGGTCCCCGGCGCTCTACATGGAAGACGGGCGCCGCGACTCGGACTCGGTGATCCACGTCTCCTGCCTGGTGCTCGACTTCGACTCGGGCGTGAGCATCGACGAGGTCTCCGCCGATTGGTCGCGCTGGTACCACATCATTCACACGACCTGGTCACACCGACCCTCGCACCCGAAGCTGCGACTGACCCTTCCGCTCGCCCACCCGGTCCACGCGGCCGACTGGCGCGACGTCTGGGAGTGGGCCGCCGCCCGCTCCGAGCTCGAGAACGACCCGGCGCTGAAGTCGCCGGCGTCCACCTTCGCCCTCCCCGCGACGCGGCACCCCGAGGCCCCACGGGATGCCCGGGTCCACGGCGGCGCGCTCTTGAGCCCGCTCGCCGAGGGGCTCGTGGCCGATGGCGCGGACCCACCGCCCGAGCTGCCGCCGCAGGAGGCTTCCCACTTCCGCGGCACCGACGCGAGCGAGCGGACCATCGACCATCCGCGAGGCGCGGCCCCGGTCGAGACGAACGAGGTCCCCACCAGCGGCTTCGATCTCTTCGGGCCGCCGGACCGTCCCACCCAGACCGACTGGGACGACGAGTTCGACGACCTCTTCTGACCACGGGCCATGAGGCGCGCCGTGCTCTACGCTCCGGGCGTCCGACGATGGGGATTCGGGGAAAAAGTTCGCGGGGGGTGTCCCACTTCGTCGCGCGGGTTGCCACCAGGGGGGTGATGGTCGCGATGGCGAGCTGGCTGATGGTGTCCCCCGCTGCGGTGGAGGCGCAGGATCGCGCGGTGCTCCAGGAGGAGCCCGACGACGAGCAGCGTCTCCGGCGGTGGCTGGAGGTCCGCGCGGAGCGCAGCGGTCGACGCTGGGCCGCCGGGCTCGCGGTGGGCAACGCCGCGCTCGGGTTCGGCGCCGCGACGGTTCTCCGGCTCGCCTCCGACGCGCCCGAAGCCCAGTGGGCCGCCGTCGGTTTGGTCGGCATCGGCTTCCTCAGCCTGGCGCAGGGGATCGCGATGTTCATCGCGCCGGACCGGGCGGCGGAGGACTTCCGGCGGCTCCCGCAGCGACCGCTCACCGAGCGGGAGATCGGCCGCTACGAGGCCCTGCTCGAGCTCGACGCGCGGAACGCCCGGGATCGAAGGCGGCGCTCCGTCTTCGGTGGTCTCGGCCTGGCCCTCGCCAGCGGCGTCGGCATCCCGCTCCTGGCGACGAGCGACGTCGGCAGCGAGCGCGGTCGGGGCATCGGTCATGGCCTCCTGGGCGGTCTGCTGATCACGGGGTTGGTCTACCTCGTCAGCGGTCTCTTCGAGAGCGCCGCAGAAGCCGACTGGCGCGAGTACCGTCGCGGGCTGGCGCCGGCGCCCACCGCGCGCGTCCGCCCGCACGGGCTGGGAGTGGCCTTTTGAGCAAGAGCGCCATGGCGTGCGCCCTCTTGCTCGCGACCCCGGCGCTCGCCGCCGCGGAGCCGATCGCGCTCTGCGCCGACGGGATCCCGGACGACCTCCTGCTCGAGATGCGCCTCGAGCTCGTCGCGCGAGGTCACCAGGTGAGCCTCGCCTGCAGCCACCAGGGATGGACCGTGGGCATCGACTCGGCGAGCCTCGCCGAGGTCTGGGTGTGGGCGCACCACGGCGACGGGCGCCGGCGCCGCTCGCGCATCCCGCGCTCGCTGGACGCGGTCGACGGACGAGCGCTCGGTATCGCCGCGGCGACCGTGCTGAGCGAGGAGGACCACGCGCCCGCGGATCCGAGCGAGTCGCACGAACGCGAGCGCGATCCGATCGAGACCGAGCCGGTGGACGATCCTGATCCCGAAGCCGATCCCGAACCCGTCGACCCGGAGACAGCCGAGCTGCCGACGGTCCGGTCGTCCCGAGCGCTCACCCCGGACACCGTCGTCTTTCTCGGCGGCGCGGGGACCTTCGGACACCTCGAGGAACGGCACGGCGGTGGTGGTACCCTCTTCGCGATCGGTCGTCATCTGCGCGCGACCGTGCGGCTCGACGCCGGCGTCGTCGCCACCGGCGCGCGCGGACGCGCCCTGCTCGGCGCCTGGGTCGGCCTGACTCGCGTGTGGCGACCGGCCGCCGTCCGCTGGCTCGAGGTGGGGGCCGCGCTCCGCTACGCACAGGACATCGTGCTGGACGGAAACGGCGCACGGATCGGCGTCGGCGCCGAGACCCACGTCGCGCTCCAGCGGAAGCTGCCCATCGGTGGACGGCTCTTCTGGCGCCTCTCGGCCGCGCCGCTCATCGCGCTGCGGGACGGACCGAGAATCGCCGCCGAGGCAGTGCTCTCGTTCGGGATGGTGATCACGCCATGAGGCTCTCCCCCCGCCGCGAATCCGAAGAGCAAGCGCTCGAGACCGTGCTGCGCTCGATCGCCCCCGACATGCGTCGATGGGTCGCGCGCCACCTCGGGCCGGAGCCCGACCTGGACGACGCGACACAAGACGCGCTCATCGAGCTCGCGGACGCGCTGGATCGCTTCGAGGGTCGCTCCAAGCTCAGCACCTACGCGCACCGCATCGGTGTGCGCGTCGCCCTGCGGCACGCGCGAAAGCACCGAAAGCGGCGCCGGCGCACGACGGCCCTCGAGGTGGTGGCGCCCAAGGAATCGGCCGTCACGCCGGAGTCGGTGGTCCTCGGGAGGGAGGGCATCGCTCGACTCTACGCGGCGCTCGATCAGCTCCCGGAGTCGCGCCGCACCGCGTTCATCCTCTGCGACGTCGAGCAGCTCTCGCACGACGAGGCGGCCGCGGTGGAGAAGGTGAAGCTCGACACGCTGCGCAAGCGCCTGCACCGCGCGCGCGCCCAACTGCACGAGCGGCTCGCCGACGACCCCGTGCTCGGGCGCTATCTGCGCGAAGGGAGCGACCGATGATCCGCCCAGTGGACTCCGAGCACGACCCGCTGAGCGCCCTCGCGCGCGCGGCCGGCGAGCAGCCGGTCGCGCCGACGCGAGCCGACGAGGATCCGGTGGCCACCGCCATCCTGGCGGCGCGGAGCCGAAAGCGACGACGGCAGGAGCGGCGCACCTGGGCGATGGCGGCCATCGCTCTCCTGGCGGCGGGCGCCGGCACCTGGGCGCTCACGCGGAGCCCCGAGCCGGAGGCGCCCGTGGCGGAATCGACGCCGGCCACCGCGCCCGAGGTCATCGTGTCACCGAGCGAGAGCGTCACCGTCCTGCCGAGTGGGGACCGGCTCACACGGCTCGGTGAAGGCGAGCTCGAGCTGGCGGCGCTCGGTGACCAACGCGAGGTGCGCCTCGCCCGCGGCGAGATGCTCTTCGAGGTCGCGCCGCTCGGTGAAGGACAGTCGTTCGAGGTGGTGACTCCGCACCTGCGCGCGCGGGTCATCGGCACGGTCTTCGCGGTGCGCGTCGACGAGCGTGGGAGCGCAGTGGAGGTCTTCGAGGGCGAGGTCGAGCTCCTCCGCGCCGACAGCGCACCGGTGCGCCTCCGTGCCGGCGAACGCTGGGCGCCGGGTGACGGCGAATGGACCTCGGCGCTCGCGGAGCGAGGCCGGGCCGCCGCGGAGGAGCGTGCTCGACGACCGCACGCCGCGAGCATGGAAGCCGAGCCCGAAGCGACCGAGCCCGCGACGGCGACCGCGACGAACGCACGCGCGGAGCCTACGCTCACCGAGGTGCGCACCTGGCTCGCAGAGGGTGAGACCGAACGCGCTCGGGGTGCCGCGGAAGCTCAGGTGCGGCGCCATCCGCGAAGCGGTGACTGGCGCATGCTCCTGGGTGACGCGCAGCGTCTCACCCGAGACGGCGACGCCGCCGACACCTACGACGTGGCGGCGACCCTGCTGACGGAATCGCAGGCGACGCAGGCCGGCTATCTCGCGGCCGAGCTCCGCCTGGGCCGTGGTGACGCGAACGGCGCGCTCCGGTCGCTCCAGCAGGCTCGCGCGACCGAGCGTGGATCGCCGGTCGCCGAGCGCGCGTCGGCGTTGGCGCTGCGCGCGCTCGTCGCGACCGGCGACCGCGAGCGCTTCACGCGCGCCGCGAACGAGTACCGGCTCCGCTTCCCCAGTGGCTCCGCGCGGCCCTGGATCGAGCGGCAGCTCGAGAGGTCTTCACCGGAGACCGACGCGCCCGAGTAGGCGCACGCGAACGAACGAGGATTCCCGACGTGCTCCGGCTGGAGCGCGAAGGGGGAGGTGCGCCCGCCGGGCGCGAGGAGGACGAGTATGTCTTGGAGTCGAATGGGGATCGGAGCCGCGCTGGCCTGGCTACTGGCGACGCCTGCGCACGCGCAGGAAGCCGAGGTCGAGGACGCGCCGCTCGAGTGGGCGTCGATCGAGCCCACCTTCGCCGACGCATCCGAAGAACCGGCGCCGGACCCGAAGGACGACGAGCCGGCCACGGTCGTGGCGGTCGTCGACTCGGAGGGCGAGCCGGTCGACGCCGAGGTCCGCGCGCGCGTCAACGTGAACGTGGCGGTCGCCGTCCACGACGGAGACGCCGAGGGCGACGGCCAGGGCGAGGAGGAGCCCGCGTCGAGCGGCCATCACTTCTTCGCGGAAGCCAGCGCCGGGCTGATGCTCACACCCGGCTTCGGCAGCTCGAGCCACTTGCTGGTCGGCGCCGGCGGTCGGCGGCCCGGTGGCTTCCTCCGCTTCTACGCGATCGGCGGGCTCGCCCACGCCTCGGTGACGAGCTCCCACCAACGGGACGGCCTTCGCTACGAGCACTCCCGTCACCACCTCGACGTGATCGCGGGGCTCCGGATCTACGTCCCCGTCGTGGGGCCGGTCCGCCTCTTCACCGACTTCCTCGGCGGTGGCAGCCACATGTGGTCGAGCCTGGAAGGCGGCACCTTCGGCGAGTACCGCGCCCAGGGCTGGCGGCCCGTGTTCATCTGGGCGGCGGGCCTCCAGGTGCGCGTGACCCAGGAGCTCTCGGTCGGCGGGCGCTTCGCGCTCCGCTCCACGAGCGACCCACTCGAAGATCTGCACGAGCACGTGGGCGAGACGCAGGCGACCGGTCTCATGGTCGACCTCGGGGCGACGGTCTCATGGCACTTCTGAAGCGTTCGCTCCCCCTCGCCCTCGCGCTCGTCTCCTGCCATGGCGCGTCCGACGGTGGCCAGATCGAAGCCCACCGCTTCGATCGCGCGGTTCGCTGTGACGAATCCGACTGCGTGAGCGAAGGACCGATCGCGGTGCCGGTCGAGCAGCCACCGCTGACCGAAGGCTTCGCCTTCCTCTCCCTCGAGCTCCGTGAGGATCTCCTGCTCTACGCGGAGCTCCCCATCGACGGTGGCGTGGGCCACCTGGAGATCGAGCTGCGCGGCGACGACGAGCCGCTCGTGTCCTACGTGGAGCGGGTCGGAGGCGAGGTGGTCTTCGTCGGCGAGACGGTGACCGGCATCGTCGAGGTGCCGGAGGTCGCGCTCGACGACGACTGCACCTGCGAGACCGGCCGACTGCAGCTGCGCTTCGAGGACTCCGGCATGGACGGCCTCTGGGGCACGGACGACGATCAGGTCCGACAGCTCGACCGTGGTCGCTTCGAGCGCGGCGAGAGCTTCTGCGTCGCGCCGGAGAGCTGGGAGCTCGACGACGAGCTCGAGGTTCGGCGGGTCGACCGCTGCCCGCGCCCCTCTGCGCCGAGCCCCTCGCCGAGCCCGCCCCCGCCGAGCGACCCCTACCCTTCGTCGGGCGGCTCGACCTCCTGCGACACCAGCGGATGCGACGCGGACGGCGCCTCCTGCGACGGGGGCAGCAGCGGCGGCGGGTGCGACTCCGGCTCGTCCGGTGGATGCGAAGGCGACAGCTCGGCCAGCTGCGAGGGCGACAGCTCCGGCAGCTGCGATGGCGGCGGTAGCGACACCTGCACCGGAGATGCCGCGCTCCTGCCGCTCCGCGCGCCCCGCGGATGCGGCTCGGGTCTCGGCGACGGTCGACTCCAGCTCGTGCTCTTCCTGGCGCTGATCGTCGTCGACCTGCGACGCCGCGCGCGAGGGGTCGCGCGGGCGGCCTGAGCTATGCTCCCCAGGTGCGCCTCATCCTCGTTCAGACCGGCAACACCCTCCCCGCCATCGCGGAGCAGAAGGGTGACTTCGACACGATGTTCCTCCGCGGGCTCTTCGGAGACCCGTCGGGGGAGGACGTGGTCCACGTGGACCCTCGCGAAGGCGACCCCTTCCCGGACCCGACCGAAGCGGACGCCGTGCTCGTGACGGGGTCCGCGTCGATGGTCACCGAGCGTCTCGACTGGAGCGAGCGGACCAAGGACTGGCTACCCCGGGTGCTGGAGGCCGAGGTCCCCCTCCTCGCGGTCTGCTACGGGCACCAGCTCCTGGCCGAGGCCACCGGCGGGAGGGTCGGCAAGAACCCTAACGGCCGGGAGATCGGCACCATCGAGGTCACGCTCACCGACGCCGGCCAGGCGGACGAGCTGCTCGGCGCGCTGGAGGGTCCGGTGCTCTCGATGCAGTCGACGCACGTCGAGTCCGTGCTCGAGCTGCCCCCGAGCGCCACCCTCCTCGGCCACACGCCGCTCGACCCGCACCAGTCCTTCCGCGTGGGCGAGCGGGCCTGGGGCGTGCAGTTCCACCCGGAGATCGATGCCGACGTCTCCCGCTGGTACGTCGAGGGTCGCGCCGAGATCATCCGCGACGAGGGGCTGGACCCGGACGCGCTCGCAGCCGCCGTGCGCGACACGCCGGCTGGCCCTGCGCTCCTGCGGCGCTTCATCGAGCTGGTCCGCGAAGGCGCCTGAGACCGACACCCTCGGCGGAGCGCATGTCGCTTGACGCCAGCGGAGCGCAGTGGAGACTCGGAGGGGTGGACGGATCCGCGGGTTCAGGGACGGGAGCAGAGCTCGAGGATCTCGAGCGCCCCGAGCTCTACCTGAACCGCGAGCTCTCCTGGCTCGAGTTCAACCAGCACGTCCTCGACGAAGCGCGCGACGAGAGCGTGCCGATCCTCGAGCGGCTGAAGTTCCTGAGCATCACGCAGTCGAACCTCGACGAGTTCCTGATGGTCCGCGTCGCCGGCCTGCAGGAGCAGTTCCTCGAGGGCGTCGTCGACCGGCCTGCGGACGGGATGACCCCCGCGGAGCAACTCACGGCGATCAGCGAGCGCGTCGAGCGGATGTACGACGACCTCGCGGGGACGTTCCTCGAGTTCATCGTCCCGACCCTCGAGTCCGAAGGCGTCGAGCTGACCACCCCGAGCGACCTCCCGGACGCGGAGCGGCAGCGGCTGCACCGCTACTTCCAGGAGCAGGTCTACCCGATCCTCACACCGCTCGCGCTGGACCCCGGGCACCCCTTTCCGCACGTCCCGAACAAACGCATCCACCTGATCGTGATGCTCGCCGGCGAAGAGCCAGGCGAGCCGGCGTTCGCGGTGGTCCAGGTCCCCGCGGTCCTGAGCCGGCTCACCCCGGTGCGCACCGCGAGCGACCGCTCCGCCTTCGTGCTCCTGGACGACGTGATCGGCGAGCACGCCGGCGACCTCTTCCGTGGGTTCCGGCTGGTGGGCGCGTGGCCCTTCCGCGTGATCCGGAACCACGACCTGAGCATCGACGAGGAAGAGGCCGAGGACCTCCTCGAGACCATCCGTGAGGAGGTCCGTCGTCGCGACCGGGGCAACACCGTCGCCCTCGAGGTCTCGACCGCCTGCGCGCCCGAGGCGATCGCGGTGCTCCAGCGCGCGCTCAAGGTGCACGAGGCGTTCCTCTTCCACACCGACGCGCCCCTCTCGCTACCGGACATGACCGCGCTGGCCACGCCGCTGAAGGATCGTGAGGACCTCCGCGACGCGCCATTCACGCCGGCCGAGAGTCCCGCGTTCATCGGCGTCGACGATCCCTTCGAGGTCATCGCCGAGCGCGACGTCGTCCTGCACCACCCCTACGAGAGCTTCGATCCGGTGGTGGGCTTCATCGAAGCCGCGGCGGCCGACCCGGAGGTACTGGCGATCAAGCAGACGCTCTACCGGACGAGCGGCGACAGCCCGATCGTGAAGGCGCTCATGCGCGCGGCGGAGAACGGAAAGCAGGTCGTCGCGCTCGTGGAGATCAAGGCGCGCTTCGACGAGGAGAACAACATCCACTGGGCGCGCCGCCTGGAGGAAGCGGGCGTGCACGTGGTCTACGGCCTCGTCGGCCTCAAGACCCACTGCAAGACGATGCTGGTGGTCCGCCGCGAGGGCGGCGTGCTCCGTCGCTACGTCCACCTCGGGACGGGCAACTACAACCCGGCGACCGCGCGGCTCTACACCGACGTGTCGCTCTTCACCTCGCGCCCGGACGTCGGCGAGGACGCCACCGCGCTCTTCAACCTGCTGACCTCGTGCACCGCGCCCGAGGCGTGGCGGCGCCTCATCGTCGCGCCCCTCGGGCTGCACGAGTCGGTGCTCGGGCTCATCGAGCGCGAGGCCGCGTTCGCGCGGGCGGGCAGGCCGGCCCGCATCCTGGCGAAGATGAACTCGCTCCAGGACCCGGACACCATTCGCGCGCTCTACCGGGCCTCACGCGCCGGCGTGGAGATCGACCTGGTCGTGCGGGGCATCTGCTGTCTGCGCCCCGGGCTGCCGGGCATCAGCGAGAACATCCGGGTCCGCTCGATCGTCGACCGCTTCCTCGAGCACAGCCGGCTCTACTACTTCGAGGCCGGCGGCCGGAAGCTCGTCTTCGGGTCCAGCGCCGACTGGATGCCGCGCAACTTCCAGCGCCGCATCGAGGTCATGTTCCCGATCGAGGCGGAGCACGCGCGCCTGCGCATCATCAAGGAAATCCTCGAGACCGCGCTCCGCGACAACGTGAAGGCGCGCGAGCTCCAGGCCGATGGGAGCTACGTCCGCGTCGAGCGACCGGACGACGACGAGAAGGTCGTGCGCAGCCAGATGGAGTTCCTCTCGCTCGCGTCCAAGGCCGAAGCCGACGCGAGCGCGCGCGTGCACGCCGAGCGGCCGTTCATCGTGCGGCCGGTGCGCCACCGCCCGACGAAGGCCAGTGTCCCGGCGGTGGTCGTGTCGACCGAGCCACCCGTTCCCCCCGACGAGCCTGCCCAATGACCGACTGGATCGTGCCCCACCAGCGGGAGACCCCGCGACCGATCGACGCGCTCGTGCTGAGCGACCTGGCCCCCGGCGTCCATCGCCTGGCGCTGACCCTCATCGACGACGGCGCAGCCACGCCGGTGCGCATCCCGCTCATCGTGGTTCAGGGCGCGCACGACGGGCCGACCGTCGGCTTGACCGCCGCCGTCCACGGCAACGAGCTGAACGGCATCCCGACCATTCACCGACTCTTCAAGCGGCTCGACCCCGCCGAGGTCCGCGGGACCGTCGTTGGCGCGACGATCGTGAACGTGCCGGGCTACCTGCGCTACGACCGGCTCTTCCCCGACGACCGCGACCTCAACCGCATCTTCCCGGGTAAGCCGAACGGCAACGAGTCCGACGTGTACGCGTTCCGACTCGTCGAGCGGCTGATCGCACACTTCGAGGTGCTGCTCGATCTGCACACGGCGAGCTTCGGCCGGGTGAACTCCTACTATGTCCGCGCCGACATGAACGACGCCAAGACCGCGATGATGGCGCGGACGCTCGGCGCGGAGATCATCGTGCACAACGAAGGCGCGGACGGAACGCTTCGCGCGTGCGCGGCCGATCGCGGGATCGCCGCGCTGACGGTGGAGATCGGCGACCCGCAGGTCATCGACCGTGGCAAGGTGAAGGAGTCGCGCGTCGGTCTGCGGGACGTGCTCGAGGAGCTCGACGTCGTCGACCCGGACGGCGAGCGCGCGCCGCGCAAGGCGGTCGAGTGCGACCGGAGCAAGTGGCTCTACACGGACACCGGCGGCATCCTCGACGTGCTCCCGAAGCTCGCGGATCGCGTGGAAGCCGGCGCGCCCATCGCCCACCTGCTCGACCCCTGGGGCCAGAAGGTGCGGACCTATCGGGCGCCCGAGGCCGGCGTGGTGGTCGGCCGCGCGACCAACCCGGTCGCCCCGACCGGCGCGCGCATCCTGCACCTCGGTCATCTGGCCGAGGGCGGTTCGGTCGGCCACGTGCCCTGACGGCATGGGCTACCGGGACGAGAAGGCGTCGCTCCGCGCACGGGTCGCCGAGCTCGAGGGCGAGCTCGCGCAGAAGGACGACGAGATCGCCAGGCTGAAGGGCGACATCGAGCCCAGCGCGCCCGACGCCACTCATAGCAAGGTGCTGCGGGCACCGCTGGCCGTGGTCCACGAACGAACGCTCGACCATCTCATCGACGAGGAAGGGCTCGAGGCCATCGCCGACGTGCTCCGGAAGCGCCTGCGCCTCGAGGTGACCCAGGTGGGCCGGACCCTCCGGGCGAAGCAGGGAACCATCGACTTCGAGCTGGCGATGGTCGACGGCCAAACACGAATCCGGCTCGAGGCGACCTACACCGACCGGCGAAACGGCATGTTCGTGGGTGCGCCGATGGGCGGGATGATGGCGACCCTGTTCGCCGGCGGGATCCTCGCGTCGCTCGGCGCGGCTCCGGTCGTCATGGCCACCGGCTTGGTGTTGGTCGCCGGACTCGGCGTCGCCGGCCTGGTGGGCCTCGTTCGCAGCGTGGTCCAGAAGGAACAGGCGAACGTCACCGGGACCTTCGAAGCGGTGCTCGCGCTCGCAAAGGAACACGCGCCCGAGCCGGCCGTGAAGGCGCGCGTCGAGACCACGGAAGACGACGAAGCGCTCGAGGTGGAGGCGACCGAAGCCGCCGACCTCGAGGCCGAGGCGTGATCAGTCCTCGTCGTCCTTCGCCTCTTCGCGAGCGACGTGCTCGGCGAAGCCGCTGGACTCCTTCTTCGCCGGCTTCTCCTCTTCCTCGGGCTCGGTGTCGAGCTCGTCGAGGAAGCGGCTCATCAGGCCGTCCATCATCAGGTCGCGACGGGACTCGCTGGCGTCGGCGACCTCGGCCTTCAGCTCCGCGTAGCGCTCCTCGTACTCGTCGACCATCGCGCGGTAGCGCACGACCTTCTTCCCGATCGAGGCGGTGTTCTTGCCGTAGACCGCGAGGAGCGAGGCCACCGACGCGCCCGCGAGCAAGATGCCCAGCGGGCCGCCGATGAAGATCCGGAGCAGGACCGCCACGGCCGCGGCGCCGCCGATGCCGGTCAGCGCCCTCTTCCCCGACTCCGCGCTCACGCCCTTGTCCCAGGCGACCGCCCAGGCCTGTCGGGTCGCGAGCAGGAGCGCGAGAAAGGTGACCTTGCTCGAGCCCTTTCGGTCCCAGTAGCGCCGCAGCGCGTGCTGCAGGAACGCGTCGTAGGACTCGTGGGCGGGAGCGATTTTGTCGGCCGGGGCCATGAGCGCAACCTACTCCAATCGCCCTACTCGGCCAGCTCGGCCTCGATCGCGTCGAGCGCCTGGCCGTAGTTGGTCTCGTTGATGGTGGCGGACGCCTCACCGGCGAAGTCCGCCGGCATCGGGACCTGAGCCGCCGTCGGGCCGACGCTCGCCCACTCGTCCACGGGCTCGTGCGCCGCCTCGTGCTCGGCGAGCGCGCCTTCCGTTTCGTGCATGGGCTCCTCGTCGGCCGCCTCTTCCTCGCCGCCACAGCCGAAGGCCGTGAGCGCCGCCAGGATCGCCAGGCTTCGCATCATCGCTCGCATCACTCGCCCTCCATCGCGGTCGCGGCCATCGCCGCGGCCATGGTCGTCATCGCCGTGGCGCGCATACCCATCGGGCTCGGCGCGATTCCAGCGGCCATCGGACTCGGCGCCATCGTCGGCGCGGCGGGCTCCGCCGGAACCGCCGGCTCGGCCGGCTCGCTCGGGACGGCAGGCGCCCGCGGGAGCGAGCCCCCACCAGCGAGCTGCGCCATTCGGCGCTCGTGGCGGGCGTTGGCCCGCGCCAGCAGCGTCTGCGCGCGCGTCACCGCGTCGGCGTCGTTCGCCGCGCTCGCCAGCTCGATGATGCGCTCGAGCTTGGCCACCCGACGGGCATGCGCGCGCAGCTCGGCGCGCACCGGCTGTCCGATGGCGTCCGGGCTCTCAGCACCGATCTGCCCACGGAGCCGGTTCCAGCGCGCGCGCCGGCGAGCCGCCACGGCCTCGGGGTCGTCGGCTCGGGCCGCCGCTCGCGCCGCGGCGCGAGCCGCGTTGGCCTCCTGCGCCTCGGCCGCGCGGGCCAGCCCGGGCGGCTCCTCCGGAGCCATCCCACCGCCGGGCGCCATGCCGGCCATCGCCGCCACTCGCGCTTGCATACGAGCCTGAGCGGCCTCGGCCGCCGGAGCCATCGTGGCGGCCATCATGGTCGGCGCCATGGCCGCCTCCATGCCACCCATGGCCGCCATCGAGGGCGCCATGCCCATGGTCGCAGCTTCTTCTTCCATCTCCTGGGCCGCGGCAGAGCCGGCCACGATCAGCAGCACGGCGCCGAATCCCATCGCTCTGGGTCGAATCATCCTGTCGTCCTTCTTCCTTCTCTCGCCCGTCGGGCCCAGCCAGGGCCTGGGGTACGGACCGGCGGCGATGGTAACCGGATCGGCGGAAGTTTTGCTCGGATCCAAGGGTTTCCGTTCCCAGGCGTCCCTCCCAGGGCCCCCTCGTTCTATGCTTCGCCCGATGATCTCCGATCCCCGACACCCCTCCTGGGCCCGCCCGAGGGCCTGGCTCGCCGCCTGTGCCCTCGTCCCGCTGATGATGGGCGCCAGCTGTGGCAGCTCCGGCAACGGCTCGGGCACCACGGGCAGTGGCACCGAAGGCGAAGGCGAGACCGAGGGCGACCCGCAGCCCACGGTCGAGCTCCAGCCCGGCTCGGACACCCACAGCGCCGAGGGCATTCCGATGCCGGTGCTGCCCGAGAGCCACTCGGTGCCGCGCGTGGAGCGCGAGGCGCCCCGCATCGCCGACCTCGACGCGGCGGAGAAGGCGCTCGACGAAGGCTTCTACGAAGCGCTCGAAGGAGCGCTCGGCGATCTCCCCGACAACGGTCGACGCCGCCTGCTCGAGGCTCGGCTCCGCTTCGCGACCGGCCGCTACGAGCAGGCGGCCCAGCTCGCGGGTCGTGCCGCGGGCGAAGCCTCGCTCCGTCGGGAGGCCACCACGCTGAAAGCCGAGGCCCAGCTCGCCCAGGGCGACCTCGAGGGTGCCGCTCGGACACTGCAGCCGCTGCAGTCGGACGCCGAGGCGTACCGGGCGCACCTTCTCATGGGTCGGCTGCTCGCTCGGCAGGGCAAGAGCGTGGAGGCACGCCCGGCGTTCATGAAGCTCATCGACGCCTACAACGACGAGCGCATCACGCGGAACGACGCGCGCGAGCTCGGCTACGTCGGCATGGCCGGCTGGGGCCTCGAGAGCACCCGCACCGCCAACGACGCCTTCCAGGAGGCGAACGCCGCCTATGGCCGCTCTGGGGACAAGGATGGCAGCTACGTCGAGACCCAGCTCGAGTGGGCGCGGGTCTTCCTCACCAAGTACGACGCCGGCCACGCGGAGGAGTGCGTGCGCGACGCGATGGCGGTGAACCCGAACCACCCGGTGGGCCACGCGCTCATGGCGCGCATTCGAATCGAGCAGAGCTTCGACTTCGCCGCAGCCGCCGAGCACGTCGAGCGCGCGCTCGAGGTGAACCCGAACCTCGTGATGGCGCACATCACCAACGCCGGGCTGGCGCTGCGGGACAACGACATCGAAGGCGCGGACGAGCAGATCGGCAAGGCGCTGGCGGTCGACGAGAACGACCTCGAGGCGCTGAGCACCAAGGCCGCCATCCGCTACCTCGCAGACGACGAGGCCGGCTTCCGGCGCGCGAAGCAGGAGGTGCTCCGGCGCCACCGTACCTACAGCGAGATGTACACCATCATCGCGGATTACGCGGAGTGGGAGCACCGCTACCCGGACATCGTCGAGATGGCCCGCGAGGCGGTCACCATCGACAGCGACGACGCGCTCGCCCACGCGACCCTCGGCCTGAACCTGCTGCGCATGGGCGACGAGGAAGAGGGGCTCACCGCGCTCCGCTCCGCCTGGCGGCGCGATCGCTACAACGTCCGGGTCTTCAACACGCTCAACCTCTACGACGAGATCATCCCGCAGTACGAGACCTTCGGGTCCGGCCCCTTCCGCTTCCGCATGCACCGCGACGAGAAGCCGGTGCTGGAGCGCTACGTGCCGCGAACGCTCCAGCGCGCGTGGACGGACATGGTCCGCCGCTATGGCTTCACGCCGGAGGGCCCCGTCGCCATCGAGCTCTACTCGAGCTCGAGCCACTTCGCGCTCCGCACCACCGGCCTGCCCTCGCTCGGCGTGCAGGGCGTGTGCTTCGGCAAGGTCGTCACCGCGATCTCACCGCGCGGCGGTCCCTTCAACTGGGGCCAGATCGACTGGCACGAGCTCGCGCACGTCTTCCACATCCAGCTCAGCGAGAACCACGTGCCGCGTTGGTTCACCGAGGGGCTCGCCGAGTACGAGACCAACATCGCGCGCCCCGAGTGGAAGCGCGAGATGGACCACCACCTCTGGGACGCGCTCGAGAACGACCAGCTCCCACCGCTCCGGCTGATGAACCGCGCGTTCACCCGCGCGCGGAGCGCGATGGCGATGATGGTCGCCTACTACGCGAGCACGAAGATCGTGACCTACATCGCGGAGGAGTACGGCTTCCCGAAGATCGTCCGCATGCTGAAGGCCTGGGCCGCGGGCAAGTCCAGCCCGGAGGTCATCCAGCAGGTGCTCGGTGTGAGCGTCGAGGAGCTCGACACCGCGTTCCGCGCCCACGAGCGGCAGCGCCTGCGCAACCGCGCCGACGACTTCAGCGTGGCCTTCGAGCAGTACACCGAGCTCGACCCGCTGAAGCAGGCCGCCGAAGCCGCCCCGCAGGACGCCACTGCTCAAGCGCGCTATGCGGCGGGCCTCCTCGTCGGCGGCGACGCGCAGCAGGCGCAGACCGTCGCCGCCCGCGCCATCGGCATCGAGGCGAGCCAGCCGATCGCTCGAATGGTCCTCGCACGGCTCGCGCTCATGCAGGGCGACGGCGCGACCGCCGAAGAGCACCTGCGCGCGATCCTCTCGGGCGGTCGCGACGGCTACGAGCTTCGGCTGATGCTCGCTCGCTCGGCGCTCGGTCGCGGTGAAGCCGCCGAAGCGAAGACCCACCTCGAAGCCGCCGTGAACCTCGACTCCGAGCGCGGCGAGGCCTGGCTCGGCCTGGTGAAGATCGGCGAGGAGCAGAACGACGCCGCGCTTCGGCTCCGGGCGCTTCGAGCGCTCGCGATGATCGAGGAGCACGACCGCGAGACGAACCTCGAGCTCTTGAAGGCGCTGGTCGAAGCCGAGGCCTGGGCCGAGGCGATCACCATCGGGGAGATGGGGCTCTACGCGAACCCGCACGAGCCGGAGGTCCACCGGCTGCTCGCCGAGGCCTACCTGCGGCAGCGCCGCACCCGTGACGCGCTCTACGAGGCGGAGACCGCGCTGATCGCGGAGCACCCGGAGCCAGCGCGGGTCTACCTGATCCAGGCCCGAGCCCACATGCAGGCGGGCAACCGGAACGAGGCCCGACAGGCCGCGGACAAAGCGCGAGAGGCGGATCCCTCCGTCGCAGAAGAAGCACGCAGCATCGTCGGCGGATAGATAGGGTCTGTCCCGTGGCCGAAGCTGCGACCGATGCGACCGACGACGGCGCGGACGAGCGAGCGGCTCGCCCGCGGTCGCGGCGTGCCAAGCGGCTCTCGATCCCGACCCGGATCTTCGTCGCGTTCGCGCTGGTCATCGCGGCCTTCGCGGCCGTGGCGATCACCAGCGTCGTCCAGCACGCCCGCACCGCCGAGCTGCTGCGCCTCCTGAACGACGGCTACCTGCCGCTGGCGCTCCGGCTCGGTCTCGCGAAGGCACACCAGGAGGGCTACTGGCGGCAGGTCGAGCGTTCGGCCGACTCGTCGCCGCAGGCCGTCCGACTCCTCAGCGCCGCCCGTCAGCTCCGTCCCTCGACCCAGCGCCAGCTCGACCACTACCTCGAGCGCGCCGAGCGGCTCGCGGCGACCAGCGGCGACGCGCTCTCCTTGCCTCCGGTCCGCGCGGCGCTCGAGTCCGTGCGGAGCAACCTCGAGGAGACCGACGACGAGTACGACACGCTCTTCGCCGCGCTCGAAGCCGGCGACGACGCGGCCGCCTCGCAGGCGATCGAGTCGCTCCGCCGGCAGGAGCTCGCCATCGGCCGCGCCTACCTGGACGCCTACAACCACATCCAGGATCGCACCGAGGCCATCGGCGCGCTGGCCGCCGAACGCGAGCGACAGGCCGCGATCACGCTCGGGCTGCTCGTGGTGATGGCGCTGCTGGTCGGCGTCATCGCGACCTTCTGGTCCCAGCGACTGCTCAGCCCACTACCGGCGCTCCAGTCGCGTGTCGCGGCCGTCGCCGAGGGCGACCTGAGCCCGGGCTCCGTCGAGCCCCGACGCGACGATGAGCTCGGCAGGCTGGCCGAGGACTTCGAGGCCATGGTCGGCGCGCTCGCGGCGCGCGACGAGCGGCTGCGCGAGCTGCGCCGCATGCAGGCGCAGATCGTCGAAAGCCTCCGCGCCGCCATCGTCGTGGTGAGCGGCGGTGGCGAGGTCCGCACCGTGAACCCCTCGGCGAGCGCCGTGCTGGGTCTGACCGCCGACGCCGCGGGTCAACCGCTGAGCGAGACCGACCTCCCCGAGCGCTTGCCGGTACTGGCCGAGGCCGTGGCGGACGTTCGCGAGACGAGCCAGCCCATGGTCCTGCACGAAGCCCGGCTACTGAACGCCGAGGGCAAGGAGCGCTTCGTCGACGTGCTCGTCGCCCCCTTCGCGGCCGAAGCGGGCAGCGTGCTCGTGGTCGCCGACGACGTGACCGACGCGCTCCACACCAAGGCGCGCCTGATCCAGACCGAGCGCCTCGCAGCCATCGGCCGCATGGCCGCGCACGTCACCCACGAGGTGCGCAACCCGCTCTCGTCGATCGGGCTCAACGTCGAGATGCTCGGCGACGAGGTCGCCGAGGACGGCGAAGCACGCGCGCTCCTCGAGGCGATCCAGAAGGAGATCGACCGGCTCGGCGGCCTGACCGACGAGTACCTCCGCCTCGCCCGCCTCCCGGCGCCGGCGCTCGAGGTCGACGACGTCGGCGACGCGCTCGCCTCGGTGCTCTCGTTCGTGCGCCGCGAGATGGACGCCGCCGGCGTCGAGCTCGAGGTGTCCCGCGAGGGGCCGCTCCCCCCCGTGGCCTTCGACGAAGCGCAGCTCCGCCAGGCGCTCCTCAACCTCCTGCGCAACGCCCGCGAGGCGCAGGCGCGGGACCCGTGGATCCGTGTCGCCTCGCGCCCCGACGCCGACGGTGTCCGCATCGACATCGAAGACCGCGGCGAAGGCATCGATGAAGAGGGCCGCGCCCGCATCTTCGATCTCTTCTTCACGACCAAGGAACGCGGCAGCGGCCTCGGCCTCCCGCTCACCCAGCAGATCGTCGCGGCCCACGGCGGCCGCATCGAGTGCGAAGCCCGCGACGAAGGCGGCACGCGCTTCAGCATCTGGCTCCCGGCGGCCTGAGCGCTCGCGCGTCGACTCGCCCATCGCGCTTTGCGGCAACGCAGACGTAGACGCGGGGCTGCTGCCGGGCGACTTGGGGCAACGCAGACGTAGACGCGAGCTGCTGCCGCACGACTTGGGCAGCGCAGACGTAGACGCGGGGCTGCTGCCGCGCGCTCCGAGGGGGGACGCTCTTTCGATCTTTCGCATTCGGCAGTGACTCTTCGAGGAGTCCGATGAGATGGCTCGAATGCAAGAGATCAAGAGATCGTCCCCGCTGTTCGTCGACGGTAGGCTGCTCGGGGCTCGAGCTACTCGCTCGGCGGCAGCCAACGCAGCCCGGTCACGCCCTCGAGCACCGTGCCCTCGGCCGTCGGGGCGCTCGCATCGCGCAGCTCGATCCGCTCCCCGAGCTGCACCGCGTAGGTCTCGCCACCCGGCGCCGTGCCGAGGCAGAGCCCGGTGCCGAGTTCGCTCACCTCGCTGCCGTTCACGGCGACGACCACGGCGTCGGCCCGGGTCACGAGCCACCGATCGCCATCGGGGCCACCACAGATCCCCGGCATCGCGCCCGCGTCCCCCGCCGCGCCCAGCGGCACCTTGCGAACGTCCCCGCTCGCTCGCTCGACGACCCAGAGTTCCGCTTGCTGTCCCACGTGCATCACGAAGGCGTAGTGGCTGCCGTCGGCCGAGAAACCCGCGGACTCTGGTTGCCGACACGCTGGCCCCATGAGCTGCGTGCGCTCACCGCCGAGCGTCAGGAAGCACTTCGGCCCGAAGACCTCGCCCTCCACCTCCACCGGAACCGCCTCCGCCTCGATCCAGGGCGCCGGGTGAAACGCGAGGCGCGCGTTCGGGTCATCCGCTGCGCCAGCGCCGATCCTGCCTGGCTCGCCGGTGGGAGGCGGCGGCGGACCGTAGCTCCCCATCCGCACGAAGCTCTGATGGTTTCGGAGCCCACCCGCGGGGCCGCAGTCGGACGTCGTGATCGAGAGCACCAGCGTCTGCTCCGGTCCGAACCCGACGAAACCTTCGCCGATCGCCCGCTCCTCGTCGCTCCCGAAGGTCCGCACGAACAGGTTCCGCCCGCGCCCCATCCCGCCGCAGCGGAAACGCTGGTAGCTCCGCTCGACCAGCCAGTGCTCGCCGTCCGGCGCGACGAGCGCCCGGCCCGCCTGCACCGGCTCGGCGGCCGCCCCACCCCGCACCACGACGTGAAAGCGCGAGGCGATCCCCAACCGATCGACCACCGGCTCCTGCAAGAGCACGTGGTCCGCCGTTGCCCCGAGCAACACGAAGCTCCCGTCCACCGGCTCCCGTTCCGCCGCCCAGGGCTCGCCCTCGCTCGGGTTCGCCATCGTCCGCAGCTCGAGCGCCTTCTCCCCGATCAGCACCACCATCCGTGCGGGCGGTGCCTCCGGCTCAGGTGTAGGTGGCTCGGCCGTGGGTGGCTGTGGCCTGGCCTCGGGCGCAGGCGCTGTCGCCGCGGGCTCCGTCTCGGACGCGTCATCGTCGCCACAGGCGAGTGCCAACGCCAAGACCCCGAGCATCCACCGCCGCCCCATGGCCCCATCGTATCCCATGCACCCGAAGCTCACGGCGCATCGCGTGTAAGTGCTCCGGGCCCGGGTGGACTAGACTGCCGGCGTCATGCGAACCCACCTCGCTTCCTTCTTCGCTTCGCTCCTCGCCCTCTCCCTCGCCTGCGGCGACGACGACGGCGGCGACACCGACATGCCCGACGGCTCCACGATGGAGGACGCCGACGTCGATCCGGGTCCGGCCACGGTTCGCTTCGACCTCGACGGGTCGCTCGACGCGACCGAGACCTTCTTCGACTTCCCCTTTCCCTCGGACCTGCGACTGCGCGCGGACGGGACGCCGAACCTCGAGGGATACCCGGTGCCCGGCTCGGTCGAGATCATCCCACCGCTCCTCGCGATCGCGCAGGAGCGGCAGGGCTGGCCGACGATCCCCGTGGGCATGTTCCACTTCAGCGCGCCCATCGCGCCGGTCGAGGAGGCCAACCTCGTCCCGGCCGATGCCTCGAGCCCGCTACTCCTGATCGACGTGGATCCCGACAGCCCGGAGCGCGGCAAGCTCTACCCGGTGGTCGGCCGCACCTTCCGCCCCGACTTCTACACGCAGACCGAGGGCTTCCTCTCCGTCGGCCCGCGCCCCGGCTTCGTGCTGCCGCCGAGCCGCACCTACGCGTTCGTGGTCACCACCGCGCTCGAGGACGCGCGCGGTCGACCGCTCGAGGTGAACGAGGACCTCGCCACCCTCGCGGCCGGTGAGACCCCGAGCGGCGCGCGTGGCGCCGATGCCCAGGCGCTCTACGCGCCCCTCTGGGAGACCCTCGACACGCTCGGCGTCGGTCGCGACACCGTCGCTGCCGCCACCGTGTTCACCACCGGCGACGTCGTACGCGAGGTCTACGAGCTCTCCGAGCGTGTACGCGACGCCTTCGACGTGACCATCGACTCGCCCGCGCTCTCGCGCACGCAGGACCGCTACTGCGACATCCGCGCGGAGATCGACTTCCCGCAATTCCAGCGCGGCACCCCGCCCTTCGACGAGGAGGGCACCTTCGAGTTCGACGGCGACGGTCTACCCATCGAGCAGCGCACCGAGACCGCCAAGCTCGTCCTGACCATTCCCCGCGAGCCGATGCCCGAGGCCGGCTACCCGCTGATGGTCTACTTCCACGGCTCCGGCGGCATCGCCTCGCAGGTCGTGGACCGCGGCACCCAGTCGAGCGACGGCAGCATCGCCGCCGGCGAGGGTCCGGCGCACGTCATCGCCGCGCACGGCTTCGCGGCCGCCGGCGCCTCGCTCCCGCTCAGCCCGGACCGACTGCCCGGCGCCGCGGCTACCGAGTACCTGAACCTCGAGAACCTCGCCGCGTTCCGCGACACCTTCCGTCAGGGCGTGCTCGAGCAGCGGCTGATGCTCGACGCGCTCATCGCGCTCGAGATCGACCCGAGCGAGATCAGCTGCGACGGCGCCGAGCTGCCTGCCGGCGAGACGATGATCCGATTCGACCCCGACAGCCTCGTGGCGCTCGGACAGTCGATGGGCGGCATGTACACCAACATGATCGGCGCGGTGGAGCCGCGCTTCGAAGCGCTCGTCCCAACGGGCGCCGGCGGTCACTGGAGCTACTTCATCCTCGAGACCAGCCTCATCCCCGGCGTCGGCGGCCTGCTCGGCAGCGTGCTCCGCGTCCGCGGCGAGGAGCTCAGCTTCATGCACCCGATCATGCATCTGCTCGCCATCGGCTGGGAGGCGGCCGAGCCTTTCGTCTACATGCCGCGGCTGAGCCGCCGGCCGCTCGAAGGCTTCACGCCGCGACCGGTCTACGAGCCGGTGGGCATGGGCGACAGCTACTTCCCCATCGCGGTCTACGACGCCGTCGCGCTCTCCTACGGCCACCCGCAGGCGGGCGAGGAGGTCTGGCCCTCGATGCAGGACGCCCTCGCCCTCGCCGGCCTCGACGGAACCATCGACTACCCGGTCAGCCAGAACCTCACCAGCGAGACCGGCGAGGACTACACCGGCGCGGTCGTCCAGTACGCGGGCGATGGCTTCAGCGACCCCCACGTCATCTTCGTCCAGCTCGACGAGGTGAAGTACCAGTACGGCTGCTTCCTCGAGACCCAGGTCCGAACCGGCACCGCGGTCATCCCCGCGCCGGCCGCCCTCGGCACGCCCTGCCCCACCGCGGAGTGAGCCTCAGTCGGAGCCGCGCTTCTCGAAGGCGGCCTGCTGCTCCGCCGTGGCGGGGGCCTGGTGTTCCGCCTTCCACTGCTCGTAGGGCATCCCGTAGACGATCTCGCGGGAGGCGGCCTTGTCGAGGTCGTGGCCACGCTCGGCGGCCGCCTCGGCGTACCAGCGGCTGAGGCAGTTCCGGCAGAAGTCCGCCAGGTTCATCAGGTCGATGTTCTGGACCTCGGGCCGCTCGCGCAGGTGCTTCACCAGCCGGCGGAAGGCGGCTGCTTCGATCTCGGTGCGGGTGGCGTCGTCGATGTCGCTCATGCCCCTGCTTTCGCCCGCGACCCGCGAAACGTCAACGCCGTTGGCGCAGATTGCCCCGGTCCACCGGGTTGGCGTCGCCATCCGGGCCCTCTGGTGCTATCGGTGGCGCCATGCGCTTCAGCCAGGCTTTCATCCCCACCGTCAAGGAGGTCCCCAAGGACGCCGTGGATGCGTCCCACATCCTCCTCCTCCGTGGGGGTTACATCCGGATGATCGGCTCGGGGATCTACGAGATGCTCCCGCTCGGCCAGCGAGTCTTGCGGAAGATCACCCACATCCTCCGCGAGGAGCTCGACGCCTCCGGCGCCCAGGAGGTGCTGATGCCGGCCCTGCTGCCCGCGAGCTACTTCCAGGAGACCGGCCGCTGGGACGTCTACGGCGACGTGCTCATGCGCCTCAAGGACCGGCGCGGCGGCGACTACCACCTCGGGCCCACGCACGAAGAGATCATCACCGACATGATCCGTCGTGAGGTGAAGAGCTACCGGCAGCTGCCGCAGATGCTCTACCAGGTGCAGATGAAGTACCGCGACGAGCCGCGGCCCCGCGCGGGTCTGCTGCGCTGTCGCGAGTTCCTCATGAAGGACGCCTACTCCTTCGACACCGACATCGAGGCGGCGCGCGGCAGCTACGAGACGATGCGCGAGACCTACAAGCGGATCTTCGATCGGCTCGGGCTCGACTACCGCGTCGTCGAGGCGGACAGCGGGTCCATCGGCGGAGACACCAGCGCCGAGTTCCAGGTGCTCGCCCAGTCCGGTGAGGACGCCATCGTCGCGTGCACCAACTGCGACTACGCGGCGAACGTCGAGGTCGCAGAAGCAAAGCTCGACGAGGGTGGCGAGGTCGACCTCTCCAAGACCCCCGAGCGCGAGCTCGTCGAGACGCCCGGCGCGAAGACGATCGAGCAGGTGGTCGCCTTCTTCCAGAAGCGCGACGAGAGTTTCTCCGCCAAGCGCACCATCAAGTCGCTCCTCTACGCCCACGGCCCGGAGGACTCGCCCACGTTCGCGATGGCGCTCGTCCGCGGCGACCACGACGTCAACGAGATCAAGCTCGCGCGCTTCCTCGGCGTCGACGAGGTCCGCCTCGCTTCGGACCAGGAGGTCGGTCGCGTGCTCCGCTGCAAGGCGGGCTACGTCGGTCCCATCACGCAGGAAGAGGCGACCTTCGACGGTCGCGTCGTCGCCGACTCCTCGGTCGCCGCGCTGGCCGACGCCGTCTGCGGCGCCGCCAAGACCCAGTACCACTATGAGCACGTGGCCCTCGGCCGCGACTTCGAGGCCGAGGTCACCCCGCTGCGTCAGGTCGTCGCCGGCGACCGCTGCACCGAGTGCGGCGGCGTCCTCGAGGCGTACCGCGGCATCGAGGGCGGCCACATCTTCATCCTCGGCACCCACTACTCGTCGAAGATGAACGCCACGTTCCTCGGCGAGGACGGCGAGGCCCAGCCCATCGTCATGGGTTGCTACGGCATCGGCGTGACTCGCCTGATGGCCGCCGCCATCGAGCAGCACCACGACGACGACGGCATCCAGTGGCCGATGAGCATCGCGCCCTTCGAGGCCGTCGTCCTCGCGCTCGGCAAGGACGACGAGGTGAAGGAAGAGGCCAAGCAGATCTACGACCGCTTGGTCGAAGCCGGCGTGCAGACCCTCTTCGACGACCGCGACGAGCGCCCCGGGGTGAAGTTCAAGGACGCCGACCTCATCGGCATCCCCATCCGCGTCACGCTCGGGCGCCGCACGCTCGATCAGGGTCAGGCGGAGATGAAGCTCCGCTCGGGCGGCGACGCCGAGCTCTATCCGATCGGCGACATCGTCGCGCAGGTCACGCGGGTCATCGGAGAAGCCGACTCGTGACGATCCCGGCCCAGCCGACGCTCCCCGAGGAGCCCGAGCAGCCGCCGACTCACAATCGTCCGGTGATCCGGAACGTCGTCCTCCTCGTCCTCTTCCTCGCCGTCGTGCTCGTCGGGGTCATCACGGTTCTCATCCCTGCGTTGGACGAGGGCACCGAGAACGACCCGAACGCCGAAGAAGAGCTGACGTCCGAGAGCGTCGACGCCCCTTCCGACGACGACGAGTAGCTGTTCGCCGAAGTCGGGGTTGACACCGCTCCGAGCGGAACCACCCTCGGGGCCGCATGAGTCGCACCCGCAGCGCCGCCGCCATCCACCGCTACGAGGGCATCTCGTAGGGGCGGTGACGCGTGCGTCGTGAACAGGCCGTCTCGGAGCTCCGAGGCGGCCTTTTTCGTGGCCGGTCGAACGATGGAAGCAGTCGTGTTCATGGGCATTCAAGCCACCGGGAAGTCCAGCTTCTACAAGGAGCGCTTCTTCCGATCCCACGTGCGCATCAGCCTCGACCTGGTCCGGACGAGGAACCGCGAGCGGGTCCTTCTCGAGGCCTGCCTCGATACCGGTCAGCCGTTCGTGATCGACAACACGAACCCGACCCCCGAAGACCGGCAGCGGTACATCCCGCGCGCCCTCGAGCGCGGGTTCCGCGTGCACGGCTACTACTTCAGCTCGTCCATCGCCGACGCCCTGCGTCGCAATGGTGCGCGCCGCGAGCTGGAGCGAGTACCCGAGAGGGGCGTCCTCGCCTGCTACGCGCGTCTCGAGCGCCCGACCTTCGCCGAGGGCTTCGACGAGCTCTCGTTCGTCCGGCTGACCGCGAACGGCTTCGACGTGCAGGAGTGGAACGATGAAATTCGATGACCTCGACTCGAGGATGCGCGTCTTCGAGACCGCCCACGATCACTCGGTCCTGCCCGGTATCTTCATGGTCGCGCGCATCGACGGCCGCTCCTTCACTCGGCTCACGCGCGAGCTGCAGGACTTCGAGGCCCCCTACGACGTGCGCTTTCGCGACTGCATGGTGGCGGCCGTCCGTCGGCTCATGGAGTGCGGCTTCGGTGTCGTCTACGGATACACGCAGAGCGACGAGATCTCGCTCCTCTTCCGCCGCGACGAGCAGTCGTTCGGCCGGAAGCTCCGGAAGTACAACTCGATCCTCGCAGGCGAAGCGAGCGCCGCCTTCACGCACGCGCTCGGCGCGCCGGCGGCGTTCGACTGCCGCATCTGCCAGCTCCCGACCGAGAAGGACGTCGTCGACTACTTCCGGTGGCGCCAGCAGGACGCCCACCGGAACGCCCTGAGCGGCCACTGCTACTGGCTCCTCCGCGGACAGGGCGCCTCCGAACGCCAGGCGACCCAACGCCTCGACGGGACGTCGGTCGCCGAGAGGAACGAGCTCCTCTTTCGACACGGCACGAACTTCAACGAGCTGCCGGCGTGGCAGAAGCGAGGCATCGGGCTCTACTGGGAGACCTACGAGAAGCCTGGGCGGAACCCTCGGACGGGCGAGGTTCGTCCCGCGACTCGGCGCCGCCTGAAGGTGGACCTCGAGCTTCCCATGCGGGAGGCGTACGGCGCGTTCATCGAGCGATTCATCCGCGAGGAGCCCGAACCAGCCCCCTTTGGCGGGGAATCGTGAATGGATCCGGCGTTTCGGGCGTCTGATCCCATGTGGGTCCAGGTAGTCGGAAACACTGGTTTTTTGCGATCGCTCCCGGGGCACGGCACACTATTGGGACCTTGCCGGTTCTCATTCGAGCGACGCTGTTCGCCCTTTTGATGAGTCTCCCGGTTTCCGCGAGGGCCTGGAGCGACGCGCCGCTCTGTGCCCTCGAAGAAGGTCCCACGCTGGCGTCGATGCCCGAGCCGGCGACGCTGCCGGACCCCGCGGCGCCCCTCTTCTGTCCCCCGCCGGAGCCCACGGTGGCCTCGGCGCTGGGGGTCGCTGAGAGCCGCGACCTGCTGGCGCGCGAGGCGCTCGCCCGCGCTCAAGAGCCCACCGAGGGGCCGGCCGACGTCTCGGTCGCCCTGCTCCAGCTGGACGTGATCGCAGAGGCGCACCCGGTCCTGGCCGACTGGGTGAACCTCCGCCGCGGTGACCTGCTCATGCAGGCCGAGCGGCATGCCGAGGCCGAGCGCGCGTACGTCGCCGCGGTCGACAGCGTCGACGGCGCCTACCAGCTCCGGGCCCGCGTGGGGCGGGTTCGGGCGCTGCTGGCGGCGAGCCATCGCGACGCCGAAGCGGAGCTGACGCTCCTCAACCGCCGCTACCCCGACCTGCCGCAAGCCGCCGAGCTCGACCTCGCGCGCGCGCAGATGGAAGAGCGCGACGGCGAGCCCACCGACGCCGCGCGTATCTATCGGGTGCTCGACCTCCGCTACCCTGGCACCGCCGCCGCCGCCGAGGCGCGCGCATCGCTCGAGCGGCTCGCCGCGAGCGGCGTGAACGTCCGACCGCTGAGCGAGGTCCAGCGCGTCGAGCGCACCGAGAAGCTCGTGGGCCGTGGGCCGCTCTCGATGGCGCGCACGGAGATCGCGGCGCTCCTCGAAGACCTCCCCCGCAGCGTGACCCATCGGGCGCGCGTGTTCTTCATGGCGGCGAAGATGGCTCGCCACGAAGGCCGCTTCGACGACGCCGAGGCGCTGCTCGGCCGCGGTCGCGCGCTCAACGCGGGTGTCGGCGACGCCGAGGACCAGGAGCGGCGGGCCGACCGCGCCGCCGACATGGCGCGGGCCGCGAAGGCGCGCGAGCGCGAGGACGCCCTGCGCACCTGGAGCCGGTTCAAGGGACGCAACGCCCTCGGTCGCATCAACAGCGGTCGCCTCTTCCTGATGCTGAAGCGGGTCGCGAGCGCGGGTCTGGTCGACGAGACCAACGAAGCGCTCGAGATCCTCGTCGGCCGCAACCTGCCGCCGCGCACCCGGCTCGACGTGGTCATGCACGCCGCCGGCGTCGGCGAGCCTCGGCACCTGCTCGGGCTCCTCGACGGCCTCGGCGAGCGGCCGGGTGAGCTCGGAGTGATGGGTCGCTATCACGAAGGCCGCGCGTTGATGGCGATGGGACGGCACGCCGAAGCGGAGGCCGCGTTCCTCGAGGTGATGGAGCGCGACCAGGACGCGACCCCCTACTACGCGATGTGGGCCGAGCAGATGCTCGCCCAGGTCCGCGGCGCGATGATCGGCGCCTGCGGCGCCAACGCGACCTGCAACCTGCGACCGGGCTACGAACCGCCGGAGGCCGAGGATGCGCGCGGCCTCGGCGAAGGCCGACTCCCGGCTGCCGCCATCCGGCCCACGCGGGCCCTGCCGGAGCCCGAGCTCGGCGCGCTCGCCGAACGACTCGCACCGCTCAGCGCCGAGCACGGCGAAGCCCTCCCCTGGCTACCGCGCGCCGAGGCCTTCCTCCGGCTCGGCAAGGTCTCCGAGGCCCGGCAGCAGCTCTACGAGACCTTCCTCGCCTGGCGCGAGGCCAAGGGTCGCGCCATTCGCCGCTGCGGCCTCGAGTCGGTCGCGCGCGGGGCTCAGCGCCCGCGGCGCTTCACGAGCTGGCAGGTGAAGCAGGCGCGTCGCGCGCTGAAGTCGACCGACCTCGAGACGCTCGTCGAGGTGAGCTACGCCATCGGCGAGACCGGCGCGGCCACCGGCTTCGGCGGCTGGGACGAGGTGCAGGCACGCCCGCGCGCTCACGCCGCGTTGGTGGAAGAGGCGGCGCGCACCCACGGCCTCGACCCGAACCTCCTCTTCGCGGTGATGCGCGTCGAGAGCGTCTACCAGACGGAGATCGTCTCCTACGCCGGCGCCATCGGCCTCGCCCAGATCATGCCGCGCACGGGGACGCTCATCGCGATGGAGCGCGGGATGGACGACTTCACCCCCGCCGACCTGCTGAAGCCCGAGGTGAACCTCGACTTCGCCGCCTGGTACCTACGCAGCCTCATCGACCGCTTCGACGGGCACCTGCCGCTGGCCATCGCCAGCTACAACGGCGGCCCGCACAACGTGCGCCGCTGGCTCGCGGAGTACTCGAGCGACATGCCGCTCGACACCTTCCTCGAGCACATCCCCTTCGACCAGACGCACCGCTACGTGCGCCGGGTGCTGACGCACTACCAGGCCTACCGAGCCCAGCAGGGGCTACCGATGATCACGCTGAGCACCCAGCTCCCCGAGGTCACCGTCGACCCCGTTGGGTTCTGATCAGAAGCGGAAGGTCAGCGGGGCAGGCGTTGGCTCCGGTTCGTCCGGTCCGCGGACGTGGCGCACCAGCAGACCCAGGAGCCAACCCGCGAGCAGCCCGACGCCGGTGCCGATCACGTCGAAGCCGAAGTCGCGCCAGGACGGGTCGCCACGACCGCTGAGGTCCCAGAGCTCCTTGGCGATCCCGGCCGCGAGCGCGACGGCGCCTCCAACGGACACGCGGACCCACTCGCGCTCGTCGACGAGCGCCACGACACCATAGGCGCCGAACGCGATCAGACTGCTCAATCCGAGGTGCAGTCGGTCGTCGCGCCGAAGGAGCTGCGCGGAGACCGGGCTCGGCAGCGCGACCGCGATCGCGATCACCAGCGCCGCCGAGCGCAGAGACGTCACTCGCTCGCCTGCCCTCGGCGCTGACGGCGCTGCCGATGCTCGAGGAGCGGGCGCGGGGTCTCGCGGGTGATGTGGCTGACGCCCTCCCCCACCCACGGCGGCCCTGCGTCGATGAGCTCCTGCACGATCACCTGGCTGCGCCGGAAGTAGCGGAGCTTCAGGCGCTCGATGAAGTCGGCGTGCTCCTGGACGATGTAGTGCCAGCGATCGCGGAGCGCGTTCGGGAGCTCGGGGTTCCGGATGGAGCGCACCACGATGGTCCGCTCGTCGGTGGGCAGCGCCTCGACGTTGGCGATGAAGTCGTCGGTGTAGCGGAAGAACTGGTCCGCGTTGCTCATGTAGAAGATGCGCACCGGGATGCCGAGCTCGCGGAGCGCCGCGCCGACGGCTCGGACGGTAGTGGTGCCGGTGAGGTCGCCGGTACGGGCCACGACGCGGCCGGCTCGGAAGAGGTCACGCACGTGAGCGTAGTAGGCCGGGTCCGCCATCCAGGTCGTGGGCGCAGCACGATGCTCGCGCGCGTGCTGGCGCTGCAGGTACTCGTGGAGATCCTGACGGAGCCGCTCGAACATCCGGATCGGCTGCGCGTCGCCGGGCTCGAGCTCCGCGCGGAGGAGCGCGAGCGTCTCGGCCTCCTTGGCCTCGGAGAAGCGCTCGATGAGGTCGTCCGCCGTCTCCGAGCGCGGCACGAGCACGCCGTAGAGCCGATGGAGCGCAGGCACGCGCGCGTCGTAGTCCGTGCCGACGATCAGCTCGGCGCCGCTGAGCGCAGCCAGGGTGTAGAGCTGGTCCGGGCCCACGCCGACGACGGCGCCACCGCGGCCGCGCAGGTCGTCGGCGAGCAGGTCGTGACGAAGCTCGTTCGAGCGGTAGTAGTACTCGCCCGGCAGCGGGATGGTCTCGCGCGGCAGACCGGCGAGAATGGCGCGCTGAGCGTCGGTGAGCGGGGTGATGCCGGAGGCGTCGGCTGCCTCCGTCGGCTCGGGCTCGGGCTCGGACTCGGCTTCGGTCGGCTCGGCCTCCGTCTCGGCAGAGGGCTCCGGCGCAGGAGCGGCAGCGACCTCCGAGCCTTCGTCCTCCGCCTCGGGCGGCGGAGTGGTCGGAGATCCACCGCAGGCGACGAGCGCCGTGAACACGATGGGGGCGATGCGCATGTCGGCGCGCACGGTCTCACGCGTCCCGGGCGCAGCGGAAGCCATAACGATGGTGAGCGGTGTTGACCGGTGGCTTGCCGCGACGACGCGTGCCCGTGGCGAAGTGCTCGCCCCACCACCAGCTCCCGCCGCGCACCACCCGCCGGTTGCGCCCCTCGCACTCGAGCGCGCCGCTGCAGGGACCGCGAGGGTCGGTGCCCGTACAGGCCTCGCCGCACTCGCCCGGGCAGCCGGCGTAGCACTCGCTGAACCAGTCCTGGACCCACTCGTCCACGTTGCCGGCCATGTCGTGCAGTCCCCAGTGACCGGGCGGGAGGGTCCCGACCGCGCGGGTCACCTCCGTGCCGCAACCGTGACCGCGGCGATCGCGGACGTGGACTCGCTCGCACCCGAGCCGCTCGTTCCCGTGGGGCCAGGTCGTGTTGTCGGGTCCGCGCGCCGCACGCTCCCACTCGGCTTCGGTCGGGAGGCGCTTGTTCTTCCATGCGCAATAGGCGTGCGCGTCTGCCCAATCCATGGCGACCACCGGCAGCTCGGGCTCGCCGAAGCCTCGGAAGGGGAAGGCGGGCTGGCAGACCTCGGCGGCGACGCACTCGGCGTACTGGGCGTTGCTGACCTCGGTGCGATCCATGAGGAACGTGCTCACGGTCACGGGCGCGGCGGGAGCGGAGACGGGGTCGTCGTCGTCGCCGCGCGTGAAGGTGCCACCGTGGACGCAGGCCATCTCGGCAGGGATGGCGGCGGGGCAACCGTTCGGATCTCGGCTCTCGGCACCGGCGCTCGGCGGCCGGTTCTCGGACGTCGGCTCCCGGCTGTCGGCTCCCGGCTCCCGGCTCTCGGAATCGGTGGTCGGTTCTCGGTTCCCGGCGGTCGGTCCTCGGCCGTCGGCGTCGGCGTCGGCGGTCGGTGGTCGGTTCTCGGCGTCGGAGCTCGGTGTCGGCGATCGGTTCTCGGAGTCGGTGTCCGAGTCGGAGTCGGTCTCCGGGGCCCGACTCACCGGCTCGCCGCCCGATGCCGTGGCGCATCGAGCGAGCGCGACCGCCAGCGCCGCTCCGATCAGCGCAGAACGCACAGCTGCAGGAGACACGTGGTCCCGAGGTTCGAGGGCCACGGGTCCGGCTGGCGGCAACGGACTCGCTCCGCCATCGCCTGCTGCTCGCGCTCGAAGGTCGCCTTCATCGTGCGGTTGACCGCCATCGGCGAGCCGCAGGCCGTACGGGCCGTCGTGCAGTCACCGTCCGCTTCGCAGGTGCGCATCTCGGGGTACGGCGCCTCTTCCGTCTGACACTGGTCGTGGCGACAGACGGGCTGCCGCGGCGGGTCGTCGTTGGCCGGGCAGATCCGGCCGCGTGTCGGGAGCGGCGGACTGCCGTTGGGTGCGCCGTGCGGGTTGCCGCAGCTGTCGGTCAGGAGCGTGCAGTCGCGGGCGGTGCTGCATTCGGCTGGCGGCTGGGGTTGGGGCTCTGACTCCGACTCCGACTCCGAGTCACCGGACTCCGACTCCGAGTCACCGGACTCCGACTCCGAGTCACCGGACTCCGACTCCGGGTCACCGGACTCCGACTCCGACTCCGAGGCTCCGGACTCCGACTCGGAATCACCGACCGCCGACTCCGACTCCGCGACCTCGTGCTCCGCTGGTCCGCACGCGAGCGCGAGCGCGAACGCGCCGACCCACCACTTCACAGTTGGAACGCTCCGTTGCCGAGCCACGCGCCACCGTCGGCCACCACGGTCTCGCCGGTGATGAGCCGCGCGGCGTCGCTGCACAGGAAGAGCGCCAGGTCGCCGATCTCCTCGATCGTGCCCATGCGCTTCAGCGGGATCGCGGCCAGGATCTTGTCGCGCATCCCCTCCGGCATCAGCCGCGACATGCCCTCCGTGTCGTCGATCGGGCCCGGTGCGATGCCGACCACCCGGATCCCGAGCGGTCCCCACTCGGCCGCGAGCGAGCGCGTCATCGAGTCGACCGCCGCCTTCGCCGCCGAGGGGTGCGTCTGCAGCGGCGTCGCGCCGTAGTGGAGCGTCGCGGAGATGTTCACGATCACGCCACCGTTCTTCTTGAGCGCCTTGTCGAAGGCCGCTCGGCTCACGTTGTAGGTCCCGATCGTGTCGATCTCGATGACCGTCCGAAACGCGTTGTACGAGAGCTGTGCAGCCGGACAGAGGAAGTTCCCCGCCGCGCCGTTGACCACGATGTCGAGCTGCCCGAAGCGCTCGAGCGCAGCATCGAGCGCCTTTTCGACCGTCCCCGGCTCGCGCACGTCGCAGGCGACCCCGAGGCACTCGCCGCCGGTCGCCTCGCTCAGCTCCTTCGCCGCGGCGTCGAGCTTCTCCTGATTGCGGCTGGTGATGACCGCCTTGGCCCCGTGGGCCATCAGCGTTCGAGCGATCCCCTTGCAGATCCCGCTCCCGCCCCCGGTGATGAAGGCCACCTTCCCCGCCAACGCATCCTCTCGAAAAACACTCATCCCCCTTCATACCAGGGTCCCCGTGGCCGGGGGCGGAGATCGCGGGAAGGCGAGAGGTGAGGGATCCGCGAGCGCCCGATTGACGGCCGGGGACCGAGGGAATAAGTCGCTCTCCATGAGCGAAGTCCACGACCTGATGATCATCGGCTCCGGCCCCGCCGCCCACACCGCGGCCATCTACGCAGCCCGTGCCGAGCTGAAGCCGGTGCTCTACGAAGGCTTCATGGCCGGGGGCGTCGCCGCAGGCGGCCAGCTGACGACCACCACGGACGTCGAGAACTTCCCTGGCTTCCCGGACGGAATCATGGGCCCCGAGCTCATGGATCGGATGCGCGCCCAGTCGGTCCGCTTCGGCACCACCATTCACACCGAGACGGTCAACGAGATCGACCTCTCGAAGGGCCCCTTCCACTTCAAGGCCGATGGCCGCGAGGGCACGGCCAAGGCGGTCATCATCGCCACCGGCGCCACCGCCAAGCGCCTCGATATCCCCGGCGCCGGCGACGGGCAGCTCTGGCAGCGAGGCGTCAGCGCCTGCGCCGTCTGTGATGGCGCGCTCCCGATGTTCCGCGACAACCCGATGGCCGTCATCGGCGGCGGCGACTCGGCCATGGAAGAGGCGACCTTCCTGACCAAGTACGGCTCGAAGGTCTACATCGTCCACCGCCGCGACGAGCTGCGTGCGTCGAAGATCATGCAGCAGCGCGCGCTCGACAACCCGAAGATCGAGTTCCTCTGGAGCTCGCAGGTGGTCGAGGCCAAGGGCGACGACCTGTTGAAGGAGATCGTCGTCGAGTCGACCAAGAACGGCGAGCAGAAGACCATCCCGGTCGCTGGCCTCTTCTTCGCGATCGGCCACATCCCGAACACGAGCTTCCTCGGTGGCCAGCTCGAGACCGACGACCAGGGCTACCTGATCACCAAGCCGGACTCGACTCAGACCAGCGTCCCGGGCGTCTTCGCGTGCGGCGACGTGCAGGACAAGAAGTGGCGCCAGGCGATCACCGCCGCCGGCACCGGCTGCATGGCCGCGCTCGAGGCCGAGCACTTCCTGGCGATGTGAGCCTAGCGCGCCTACTCGGCGGAGGAATCCGCCGGAGCCCGGCGCGCCAGCTTCGCCTTCTTCTTCTCGCGCTTCGCGCGCTTCTTCGCGACCGCCCGCTGGCGCCGCTGCTTCGTCTTCTCGGACGGCTTGCGGCCCGGCAGGGCCAGCTGCTCTTGGTGCGGCTCGAGGAAGCTGCCCGCGGAGTGACCCAGCTCGAAGAAGGTGACCTCACGCCGTGAGCGCTCACCAATGCGGAGCGGCACCACCGCCGCGCCCACCCCCGCGCCGACGTAGACCGCGCCGAGCTTCTCGTCCGGCTTCGGCGCGCGGGACCCGTAGAGCCCGTGCACGTAGCGATGCCCCGCGAGCTTGCCGACCGCCAGCTCGTGGAGCTTGGCGATGGTGATCTGACCCGCGTGGGTGTGGCCGCTCAGCACGAGCGGCACGCCCTTGGTCCAGAGCGCGTCGGCCTCTTCGGCGATGTGCGAGAGCCCGATGGTCGGCAGGTCGTCGCGCAGGCCCTTGGTCGCCTCGCGCCACTGGCCGTGACCGGTGTAGGCGTCGTCGAGCCCGAGCACCTGCAGGCGCTGGTGCCGGAGCGTGATCGTGGTGTGCACGTTGTCGAGCACCTCCGCGCCCGCGCGGTCGAGCGTCCAGCGCACCTCGTCGGCGCCGGACCAGTGGTCGTGGTTGCCGAGCACCGCGAAGACCGGCGCGTCGTAGGCGCCGATGATCTCCTGCAGCTGGTCCAGGTGCAGCGTCGAGTGACAGACGAAGTCTCCGGTGATCATCACCGCGTCGGGCTTCCCCTCGTTGACCAAGCGCACCGCCTCCATCTGCGCCTCGAAGGGCGTGACGCGCCCCACGTGAATGTCGGTCACGTGGGCGATGCGGAGGTGGTCGAGCTGCTGCTCGTGGACGAGCGGTCCCGCGAAGCGTCGAACGCGAAACTGCTTTCGCCAGTCGCGCTGGAAGCGCTTGCGGCGGGCTCGCTCCGCGTCCGCGTCCTCGAGAGCTCGTGCGGCGATGTCTTCGAGAGCGGACACTGGGGAAGCAATTATGCACGATCCGTTCGCACCGCACCCGTGTCGGCGCGAAATCGTGTCGAACCCGCGTTTTCCGGGCTCTCAGCGCCGGATCTTCTTGGTGAGCCGCTTCACCGGCACGTCCGGCCCACGCCCTTTTCGCCTCGATCCGAGGCGTGGCGCCACACCCAGCTTCCACACCAGGTAGGCCACGGCGCCGCCCACGACGATCGCGGTGGCGACCCATTGCCAGGGCGCACCCATCGCTAGGTCCCCCACCCCATGGCGCTGCCGACTTGGAAGACGAGGAGCGACGCCACGTAGGCGAGCACGCTCATGTAGCTGAACATCAGGATGGGCCACTTCCAGGAGCCGGACTCCCGCCGCACCACGGCGATGGTGCTCATGCACTGGCAGGCGAAGACGAAGAAGACCATCAGCGACACGCCGGCCAACGGCGTCATGAGGCTGCGCCCATCCGGCCACTCGGCGGAGCGCAGCTCTTCGCGCAGGGTGTCGCTCTCCTCGTCGACCTCGTCGCCGACGCCGAAGACGATGCCGAGCGTGGAGACGAAGACCTCGCGCGCTGCGAACGCGCCGATGACGCCGATGCCGAGGCGCCAGTCCATCCCGAGCGGCTCGAGCGCCGGCTCGATGGCCTTGCCGAGGCGCCCGGCCGCCGAGCGCTCGAGCTGGGCCGAGGCCTCTGCCTGAGCGATCAGGGCGAGCGCGTCGGCCTCCTCCTCGCCCTCGAGCGTCGCGGTCACCTCCGCGCGCTCGGCGTCGAAGCGCTCGGTCACGGCGGAGTCCTGCGGAAAGGTCAGCAGGGCCCAGAGCACGATGGTCAGCGCGAGAATGACCGTGCCGGCGTCGACCAGGAAGCTCTTCACCCGACCCCAGGTCGAGACCAGCAGGTTCCGAGCGAGCGGCATCCGGTAAGGCGGCAGCTCGAGCACCATGGTCGGCCGCGGACCCTTGAGCACGGTTCGCCGGAGCACCGCCGCGGCGGCCAGCGTCCCGCCGAGGCTGAGCGCATACATCGCGAAGAGCGCGACCGCCCCCACGCTGAGGAAGCCGAGCACGTCGCCCTGGTGCGCGAAGACCGTGGCGACCACGAGCACGTAGACCGGCAAGCGCGCGCTGCAGCTCATCAGCGGCAGCGCCAGCATGGTCACGAGCCGGTCGCGCCGGTCCGAGAGCGTCCGCGTCGCCATCACCGCGGGCACCGCACACGCGAAGCCGCCGAGCAACGGGACGAAGGCCTTCCCATGCAGCCCGACGCCCTTCATCAGCCGGTCGATCACGAACGCGACCCGCGCGAGGTAGCCGCAGTCTTCGAGGAAGCCGAGCAGCAGGAAGAGCAGCGCGATCTGCGGCACGAAGACCAGCACGTTGCCCACGCCGGCGACCACGCCCTCGACGAGCAGATCGGTGAAGATGCCCTCCGGCATGGTCGCGCGGAGCATCTCCTGGCTGAAGACGATGCCTTCCTCGACCCAACCGATCAGCGGCTCCGACCAGCTGAAGAGCGCCTCGAAGACCACCAGCATCACGAGCGCGAAGGCCAGCATCCCGAACACCGGGTGCGTCAGCCAGCGGTCGAAGCGGTCCCGGCGCGACGACCCGGCGCTCACCTCGCCCTCGACGTGGTCGCGCACGAGCTCGTCGACCGCCGCGTAGCGCGCTGCCACGAGCTGGACGTCGAGGTCCTCCTCGGTCACGGCGCGCGCGGATGCGCACGCGTCTCGAACCTTCGCAGGGAGCTCGAGGTCGGTCCCCTCGAGGTGGCTCATCAACGCCCAGCGAGCCCACGCCTCGCGGCGGCGGGTGTCCTCGACGTGGGCGTACGCCTCGGCGACCGTCGCGACCGCCGCTTCCACGGCCGAGCCCCACTCGAGCGCCGGTTCCGGCGGTCCGTCGCCGTCGAGCACGCTGCCGATGGCGGTCTGGAGCTCGTCGAGCCCCACGCGGTTCCGCGCCTCGATCGGCACCACCGGGCAGCCGAGCGCCGTCGCGAGCCCGTCGGCGTCGATGCGGAGCTGCTGGGCCGCGGCCTCGTCCATCATGTTGAGGGCGAGCACCGTCGGGAAGCCGCACTCGAGGACCTGCAGCGTCAGGTAGAGCCCACGCGCAAGGGCGGTGGCGTCGGCGACGACGCAGACCACCTTCGTCCCGTCCTCGTCGCCGAGGACGGCGTCGACCGCGATGCGCTCCTCGGGCGAGCTCGCGGTGAGGCTGTAGGTGCCAGGCACGTCGACCAGCTCGACCTCGCGCTCGCCGATGCGGATCCGGGCCGAGCGGCGGTCGACGGTGACGCCCGGGTAGTTGCCCGTTCGGGCGCGGGTGCCCGCCAGCTGGTTGAAGAGGGTCGTCTTGCCGGCGTTGGGGTTCCCCGCCACCAGCACCTGAGGGAGCTCGCTCAAGGCCACCTACTCCGCGGGTAGCGGCGCCGACGCATGTGCGTGGTCCGAGCTCGGCTGCGCCACGAGCGTCACCGTGATTCCGGAGGCTTCGCTCTTCCGAAGCGAGAGCGAGTAGCCGCGGAGCCGCACCTCGATCGGGTCACCGAGGGGGGCGCGCCGGACGACCGCGAGCTCCGTTCCGGGGAGCAGGCCCATCTCGAGCAGCCGCCGCCGCACCGCAGGAGCGCAACGAACGCTCTGGACGCGCGCGCGATCACCGGGGGAGAGGTCGCCGAGAACGGTCACGCCTTTTTGATAATCGTTTTCAACAACCGGCGCAACCCGAGATGTCACTGGACGGACACTTCGTAGCGAAAGGCGTCGGACTGGGGGTCGGCGTCCACCCGGAGCAAGAGCTCGCCCGGCGGCGCGGTGGCCTCCAGTCGCGCGCAGAGCTCCCCCTCGGGGGTTCCGGTCGCGAGCACGGTGCCCGCCGCGTCGAGGAGCTCGAGGGTGGCGCTGGGCGAGGCACAGCTGCCGTCCTGGCCGCCCAACGTGGCCACGAGCCGGCCGCCGCCGTGAGCGACCACGAAATGGTCTTCGTCGCAGCGCCCACCGATGTAGCCAGCGAAGCTGCCCGGGGCCGCGAGCACGTTGGCGCCGGTCGGGTCGTCGTTCGGCTCGACCTCGCCGTCGCCGCTCGCGAGCTCGGCGCGACACCGGCTGTCGCAGCCGTCGCCGTCGGTCGTGTTCCCGTCGTCGCAGGTCTCGGAGTGCTCCGGCACGCCGCCGTCGCCGCAGACGGGTTGGGAGACCAGCAGGTCGTAGACCCCGCCGCCGCTCAGGCGCCCATCGATGGCGACGACGTAGGTGCCGTCCGCGGGCGCGACGAAGGTGAGGTGCTCTTCCTGATCGACCGCGCAGTGGTCGATGGCAGCCGCGCAGGTTCCACAACCATCGAGCACCGCGAGCGTCGGGTCGAAGCCCAGGGTCGCGCGGACGTGGAGGTGCACGTGCCACTTCTCGCCGGCCTCCATCGGGATGGCGAAGAAAGCGTCGTTGCCCGGCGCGTCGAGCCCGCAGAGCGCACCGTCGAAACCATCGGTGCGCGCCCGCAGGTCGATGGGCGCGTTGACGACCTCCTGCTCGAGTACCGGCGCGTCGCCGCACTCGTCGCTCATGGCGACCACGGCGGGAGCGCGAGCGTCGGGCGCGCCGCCATCCTGCTCGAGCAGCTCGGGCGGGAAGAGGTCGCACCCGGCGAGGAGCACGAGCAGCGCGAGCCGGCGCATCAGAAGCGCCCCGTGAGCGCGAGCGAGCCGCCGTCGGGTCCGACGTCGGGCAAGAGCGAGAGCCGCTCGTCCTCGCCCCAGTCGGTGCCCAGGATCGCGATGAGCATCGTCGCCATGCCCGTGAGGGCGCACGACGTGCCGAGCAACCAGGTGCGACGAACCCGCCGGCGGCCGTCGTCGTAACGTGCCGGCGTGGGGTTGGCCTTGTAGCGCTCGCTCGCCTCGAGCGTGTTCACCAGCGACCAGACCAGCACCCCACCGAGGGACGCGGTCACGCCGAGGCCGACGAAGGTGTAGGCCGGCGAGAGACCGAGCGGAGCCTCACGGTCGAGTGTCAGCGGCGCGCGATCCGGCCCGCGCGGGTGCGCGGTGGCCGCCGGGCGATCGTCGTGGACCTCCCCATTCGCGGTCATCTCGGCGTCCTCCGCCTGAGCGTCGACCACGTTGGGGAGCCCGAGGACGCACCACACGCCCAGCAGAATTGCCCGCCGCACGTAGGAGAAGATAGCAGCTGCAAGGAAGCGCACGAGCCGCCGCGAACGAGGGGGGTCGTCCGTCGCTGCCCTTCCCCCTTTTGTCCTGCGGCCCGGCGGGTATCATCCCGTCATGCTGCAATTCTCGAAGGACCCGGAAGTCGCCGAGCGCCAGATGCAGGCGATCATCTTCTATCTGACGACGTTCGGGTACATCGATGGCGAGTTCGACGTCACCGAGCAGGAGTTCGTCCGGGACTACATCCGCAAGCTGGTGAAGCAGCGCGTGACCACGGGCATGCCCAACGCCGACGAGAAGATCAAAGGCGAGCTGGTCGAGCGCTTCACGACGCACTTCCACGAGGTCTTCGAGGGCATCGACAAGCACGTGCAGGACCTCTTCACGGAGGCCGTCGCGATGGACGAGGACCAGGACGCCTTCATCCACGCGAAGCTCAAGCTGCGCTGCTTCGAGCTCTTCCAGGGCTTCGACCGCCAGTCGCAGGAGGTGCTCCTCGAGGCGATGGACGACCTGATCGAGGCGGACGGCGAGATCCACCCTGCCGAGGTGAAGTTCCGCGGCGAGCTCATGGAGCTCTTCGAGAGCGACCTCGGCATCGAGCTCATCGACGACGGCGAGGGGCCGAAGACGACCATCAGCGGGCCGATCGAGCTCGAGGTCTCCGCGAACAAGCACCCCTTCTTCGACCAGTTCGAGTTCCACTACTCGAAGGACTCGGAAACCATCACCAAGCAGATCGACGCGGACCGCAAGCTGCTCGACCAGGTGCTCGAGCTCTGGGAGAAGCAGCGGGCCGCCGGCAACGGGACCCTGACGGGCAAGCAGAGCGTCGACGAGTTCGAGGGCAAGGCGCCCTTCCTCGACGAGCACGTCTACGTGCACCCGCGGATGTTGGGCCAGCGCTACGACGTGACCGTGCTGGGCGACCTGCACGGTTGCTACAGCTGCCTCAAGGGCGCGGTCATGCAGGCCTCGTTCTTCGAGAAGGTCGCCGCGTTCAAGAAGGACCCGACCCAGCCGAAGCCCATCCTCGTGCTCCTCGGCGACTACATCGACCGCGGTCTCTTCAGCCTGAACGGCGTGCTCCGGACCGCGCTGCAGATGTTCGTGCGCGCGCCCGAGCACGTGTACGTGCTGCGCGGGAACCACGAGTACTACCTGGAGTACAAGGGCCAGATCTACGGCGGCGTGAAGCCGGCCGAGGCGATCAACACGCTCAAGCCGCATCTGCCGATCGACGTCTTCCGCCACTACATGAAGCTCTTCGAGAAGATGCCGAGCTGCCTGCTCTTCGGGAAGACGCTCTTCGTGCACGCCGGCATCCCGCGCGACCGCCTCATCAAGGAGAAGTGGCAGGACCTGTCGACGCTCAACGACGCCGACATGCGCTTCCAGATGATGTGGTCCGACCCGAGCTCGGCGGACGTGATCCCCGCCGCGCTGCAGGAGCAGTCGGCGCGCTTCCCCTTCGGCCGACTCCAGGCGGCGGCGTTCCTCCAGAAGCTCGGCTGCAACACGCTCGTGCGCGGCCACGAGAAGGTCATCGACGGCTTCGACCGGACCTACGACGACGACAACGTCACCCTGATCACGCTCTTCAGCGCCGGCGGCGCCGACAACGGCGACCTGCCCGCGAACAGCAGCTACCGGAAGGTCACGCCGAAGGCGATGACTCTCGAGATCGACGGCAAGGGCGAGAGCACCATCAAGCCCTGGAACATCGACTACAAGACCTTCCAGGATCCCGAGCACAACGCCTTCTTCAAGACCGAGCCCGAGATCGAGCTGCGTCAATAGGGGTTGGTCGCCCCGAGGTTGCCACTTGCGCTCGGTGGGGGATCCGTGGTCAGAAGCAGGCCATGGCTACCATCAAGTTCAAGGGCAACCCCATCGAGACCAACGGCGACCTCCCCAGCGTGGGTTCGAAGGCACCGGCCTTCACCCTCGTGGCGGACGACCTGTCCGAGAAGACGCTGAGCGACTTCGCGGGCAAGAAGAAGATCGTCACCATCAACCCGAGCATCGACACCGGCGTCTGCCAGGCGACCGCCCGGGCCTTCAACGAGAAGATCTCCGGCAAGGACGGAGCCGTCGTGCTCTACGTCAGCGCCGACCTCCCCTTCGCGCTCAAGCGCTTCTGCGGCGCCGAGGGCCTCGACGACGTCGTGACCCTCTCCAGCTTCCGCTCCACCTTCGCGACCGACTACGGCGTCGAGATGCAGGGCGGCCCGCTCAAGGGCCTCACCGGCCGCGCCGTCGTCGTCATCGACGAGAACGACGAGGTCGTCTACTCGGAGTTCACCGGCGACATCGTCGAAGAGCCCGACTACGACGCCATCCTCGGCCTTCTCTGACCGCCACTCCCGCTTCGCGCCACCCCGCTAAGCCCTTGGCCTCGCACAGAGTCACGGAGCCACAGAGTTCACAGAGGTTCTTGAAGATGAGGCGGAGCGATGAGCCGCCTGGGTCTCATCGCGGCCGGAGCGCGGAGGGATCGGGTGGGCTCCACCCCCGCGACTCACGCAGGTCCAGCCTGGACCTCCAGCGCTGCGCCGACGAAACCCAAACCTGCGTTTCCTCTGTGCTCCTCTGTGGCTCCGTGACTCCGTGCGAGGCCAAGCGCAGCGGGCGGAGTGGGTAGCGGGGAGCGGACGCTCAGAGCAGCGACTTGGCCTTCGCGGCGACGTTGTCCGCCGTGAGCCCGAACTTCTCGTAGAGCGTCTCCGCCGGAGCCGAGGCGCCGAAGTGCTCGAGGGTCACGAACGCCGCGTCGCGGCCGACCCAGCGCTCCCAGCCCATGCGGCAGCCGGCCTCGACGACGACGAACTTGCCGTCGCGCGGCAGGACCGAGTCCTGGTAGGCGGCGTCCTGCGCCTCGAAGAGCTCCCAGCAGGGCATGCTGACGACGGTGGCCTTCACGCCGCCTTCGGCGAGCTTCTTCTGGGCGTCGAGGGCGATCTCGACCTCGCTGCCGGTCGCGACCAGGTGAACCTGCGCGTCGCCGTCCGCGGCCTTGAGCACGTAGGCGCCCTTGTGCACGCCGGCCACGTCACCGTGGGTGCTGCGGTCGAGCGTCGGCACGTTCTGGCGGGTCAGCGCGATCACCGCCGGACCGTCGTAGGTCATCATCGCCTTCCACGACTCGCGGGTCTCGTTGGCGTCCGCCGGGCGGAACACCGCCACGCCGGGGATGGCGCGGAGCGAGGCGAGCTGCTCGATGGGCTGATGGGTCGGGCCGTCCTCGCCGAGACCGATCGAGTCGTGGCTGAAGACGTGGCGCGCCTTCAGGCCCATGAGGGCTGCGAGGCGAATCGCCGGGCGCATGTAGTCGCTGAAGATGAGGAAGGTCGCGCCGAAGGGAACGACGCCGCCGAAGAGCGCCATGCCGTTCACGGCTGCGCCCATCGCGTGCTCGCGGACGCCCCAGAAGACGTAGCGGGGCACGCCCTCCTGGCCGGGGCGGAAGTCCGCCGCTTCGAGCTGGGTCTTGTTCGATCCCGCGAGGTCGGCGGAGCCGCCGACGAGCTCGGGGACGTTGTCGGCGAGCGCGGCGAGCACCTTGCCGCTCGCGGCGCGGGTGGCCATGCCCTTCGCGTCCGCCGGGAACTCGGGGAGCGCGTCCCAGCCGGCCGGGAGCTCGCCGGAGAGCGCCGCGGTGAGCGCCGCGTCGTCGCCGCCGCCGGCCTTCCAGTCGGCGCGCTTCTTCTCCCAGGCCTCGCGGGCCTTCTTGCCGCGGTCGAGGATCGCCTGCCGCGCGGCGGCCATCTCCTCGGGGACGTGGAAGGGCTCGGCGGGCCAGCCCATGATCTCCTTGGTCTTGGCGATCTCGTCCTCGCCGAGCGGCGAGCCATGGGCGCCGGAGGTGTCCTGCTTGTTCGGCGCCGGGAAGCCGATGACGGTCTTCACGCGGATGAAGGTGGGCTTGCCGGTCTCGGCGGCCGCGGCCTCGGCGGCTGCGCGGAGCGCCTCGACGTCCATGCCGTCGTCGACCGAGAGCGTGTGCCAGCCGTAGGACTCGAAGCGCTTCACGACGTCCTCGGTGAAGCTGAGGTCGGTGCGGCCGTCGATGGTGATCTCGTTGTCGTCCCAGAAGACGTTGAGGTGGCCGAGGCCGAGGGTGCCCGCGAGCGACGCGGCCTCCGCGGCGACGCCCTCCATGAGGTCACCGTCCGAGGCGATGACCCAGATCTTGTTGTCGAAGAGGTCCTCGCTGAAGCGCTTGCCGAGGTGACGCGCGGCCATCGCCATGCCGACCGCGGTCGCGACGCCCTGACCGAGTGGACCGGTGGTGGTCTCGACGCCCGGCGTGACGAAGTTCTCCGGGTGGCCCGGCGTCATGCTCTTCCACTGCCGGAAGTTCTTCACCTGCTCGAGTGTCACGGCCTCGTAGCCGCTGAGGTGCATCAGCGAGTACTGGAGCATCGACGCGTGACCGCAGCTCAGGATGAAGCGGTCGCGACCGGCCCACTCGGGCTGGGCCGGGTCGTGGCGCATGACGTCCGAGTAGAGCAGCCAGCCGAGCGGCGCGAGCGCCATGGGCGTCCCGGGGTGACCCGAGTTGGCGGCCTGGACCGCGTCCATGGAGAGGCCGCGAATGGTGTCGATGGCGAGGGCGTCGAGGTTCTTTTCCGACATGGCCCCGCCTTTACCTTGGCGGCCCGCCCGAGTCGAGGGCCGACGGAGAATCCGATCGCCCACGAAGGCCGGTGAACGCGATGAGCGCGCCAGCCGTGACCCCGAAGCCCCCGGCCATCCACGCGGCCGCGTAGGCCTGGGCGGTGTTGGTGGGGTCGAAGGGGGCGGGGTCCATCGTCCATCCCACGGCGGCGAGGGTGACCAAGGTCACACCGAGCGAACCAACGGCCATGGCCGCCCAGATCCGAAACCGAGCGAGCGCAGAGTGGAGTCCGAAGCCCGCCAACGCGAGCGCCGCGCCCATCCCGGCGAGGACCTCGGGACCCAGATGGGCGGCGAGGAGCAGGGGCAGCCCGATGCCGAGCCCGAGTCCGAGCAGCGTCGGCCAACCGAAGCCGAAGCAACGCTTGCTGGCGCCGAGCGCCATGATCGCCAGCAACCCGCCGAGCGGTGTCCAGCGGCTCGGGAAGTAGAAGCGCGCGAGGTGCGCCGGCGCGGGCTCACCAGCGAACGAGGGCGCCGCCAGCGCCCACCCGATGGCGAGCGCACCCGCGAGCGCCATCGCGAGCCCCGCCTTCGGCGCGATGGCCCAGGGGTCGAGCGCCCGCGCCGAGTCTCGAACGGCGCTGCCCTCCGGCGGGGCCCAGCCCGCCATGGCTACTCTTCGGCCATCTTGCGCATGACCGGCCCGGCCGAGCGGTACTGGATGGGCCAGGGCTGGCCCTGGTAGCCGAGCTCGGCCGCCGCGTGGAGCGTGAGGTACGGATCGGCGAGGTGGGCGCGTGCGAGCGCGACCAGGTCGGCGCGGCCGGCGACGAGGATGGTGTTGACGCGGTCGTGGTCGTAGATGTTGCCGACGGCCAGGGTCGGGATGCCGACCTCGTTCCGGATGCGCTCGGCGAAGGGGGTCTGGTACGCGCGGCCGTAGACCGGCTTCGAGTCGGGGCTGGTCTGGCCCGAGCTGACGTCCACCAAGTCGACGCCGTGCTCCTTCAGCATGGCGCTGAGCTCGACGGCGTCGTCGCCGGTGAAGCCGCCGGGGACCCAGTCGGTCGCGCTGATGCGCACCGAGAGCGGTCGGTCGCTCCACACCTCGCGCACGGCGTCGAGGACTTCGAGCGGAAAGCGCGCGCGGGCCGCCAGGTCACCGCCGTACTCGTCGGCGCGCTGGTTGCTGACCGGCGTCAGGAAGCTCGAGAGCAGGTAGCCGTGCGCGAAGTGCAGCTCGAGAACGTCGAAGTCGCAGTGCTTCGCGCGTTTGGCCGAGGCGACGAACTCCTCGCGGACTCGATCCATGTCGGCGCGGGTCATCTCCTTGGGCGCGACGTTCTCCGACCGCCAGGGGATCGGTGAGGGACCGAGCAGGTCCCAGCCTCCCTCGTCGAGCGGCTGGTCGATGCCCTCCCACATGAGCTTGGTCGCGCCCTTGCGGCCGGCGTGGCCGAGCTGCAGCGCGATCTTCGCGCCGGTGTTCCCGTGGACGAAGTCGACGATGCGCGTCCAGGCCTCTTCTTGCTCGTCGCTGTAGAGACCGGTGCAGCCGGGGGTGATGCGGCCCTCGGCGGACACGTTGGTCATCTCGGTGAACACGAGCCCGGCGCCACCCATCGCGCGGCTGCCGAGGTGCACCATGTGCCAGTCGTTCGGCACGCCCTCGATGGCCGAGTACTGGCACATCGGCGAGACCACGACCCGGTTGGCGAGGGTCAGATCGCGGAGCTGGAAAGGCGTGAACATCGGCGGCACGATCGTGCCGCTCTCGCTGCTGACGCCCTGCTCCTCCATGTACCAGCGGTCGAGCGCCTCGACGTAGGCCGGGTCGCGCAGCCGCATGTTCTCGTGGGTCACGCGGCGCGAGCGGCTGAGCATGCTGAAGTTCACGCGCTGGGGCGGGTGCTTCACCTGACGCGCGCTCTCTTCGAACCAGCGGATGCTCTGGCTCGCCGCCTTCTGCGTGCGACCCACCTGGTCCTTGCGGATGCGCTGGTAGCGCTCGAGCGCCGCGGTCTGGTCGCTCTCGGCCTCGAGGGCGTTCGCGAGCTCGATGGCGTCTTCCATGGCCATCTTCGTGCCCGAGCCGACCGAGAAGTGCGCGGTGTGCACGGCGTCGCCGAGGAGGACGACGTTCTCGTGGTGCCACTTCTCGCAGCTGATGGTGCGGAAACGGATCCACGCCGACCGATTGGCGAGTAGCTCGTGGCCACCGAGCTCCGGCGCGAAGAGCTCCTGGCAGTACGCGATGGACGCCGTTTCGTCGGCCTGGTCGAGGCCGGCTTTGGTCCAGGTCTCCTCGTCGGTCTCGACGATGAAGGTGCTCGTCTCGGGGTCGAACTGGTAGGCGTGCACGTTGAACACGCCGTGGTCGTTCTCGCGGAAGATGAACGTGAACGCTTCGAAGGTCTGGTGCGTGCCGAGCCAGATGAAGGGGCTCTTGCCGTGCACGATGGTGGGCTGGAAGACGTCGGCGTAGGTGTCGCGGGTCTTGCTGTTGATTCCGTCGGCGGCGACCAGCAGGTCGCACTCCCGGAGGGTCTCGATGTCGCCGACCTCTTCGCCGAAGCGCATCGTCACGCCGAGCTCGCGGGCCCGCTCCTGGAGCAGGAGCAGCAGTCGCATGCGCCCGATGCCGCAGAACCCGTGGCCGGTCGTTCGGATGGGCGCGTGACGGATGCCACCGACATCCAGGTGCATGTCGATCGAGTCCCAGTAGGCGAAGCGCTCCCGGATGGCCTGGTAGGTCGGCGCGTCGGCCTCCTCGAGGTTGCCCAAGGTCTCGTCGCTGAAGACCACGCCCCACCCGAAGGTGTCGTCCGCGGCGTTCCGCTCGAAGACCGTGATGTCGAGGTCCGGCTGGGCCTTCTTGGCGAGGATCGCGAAGTAGAGCCCCGCGGGGCCCCCGCCGAGCACGTTGTACTTCTTGGCCATACCCCAGGCGTACCAGCGCCCGCGGAAACCAGCCTCCCCCTTTTCTCACTCCTCTCGTCACCCACTCCGCCCCAGCCCAGAGCCCAGCGGTGGCGGTTCAGCTTGTTCTCTCACAAAGGCACCAAGCGCACAGAGGTCCACAAAGGAAGAAGGATGGTTGGAACGTCGACCGGCAGCCGGACTCGGCGACGCAGGCCGGCGACACGCATGTCGCCAACCGGCGATCACCCCAACCCCTTTGTGCACCTTCGTGCACTTCGTGCCTTTGTGCGAGAACAAGGGCCAGCGGGCTCAACGGAGCCCGCCGGAGCGGGCCTAGAGAAGCCTGCTACCGGAAGTGGTACGTGAGCCCGAGCGACAGGATGTCGAAGTGGCTCTTGTAGGTGCCGGCGTTGATGACCGTGCCCTCACCGAAGGTGCCCTGGCGGTCCATGCGGCTGCAGGTGCCGGGGGCCGGGTCCTCGCCGCAGGTCTCGATCTCACCGATGCGGGTCTCGGCGGTCGTCTGGTGCAGGCTCGCGCGATCCTCGCTCACGGTGGTCGTGCTCTGGAAGATGCGCGCGTAGGCGACCGAGATGTCGAACCACTTGGCGATTCGGAAGGTGAGGCCGAGGTGGAGGCCGAAGCGCTGGAGCGGCAGGATGTCGAGCTGCTCGAAGCCGTCCTTGATGCCCTTGGTCTCGTAGCTGAAGCCGAGGCGGGCCGAGCCCACGCCGGGGATGAAGTTCCAGTCGCCACCCACGCGCAGCGAGAGCTGGTCGCGCCACTGCTTCTGCAGCGAGATGTCCGGCGGGATGCCCTGGAAGAGGCCGTTGTCGGCCTGGACCTCCCAGCGACCGCGGGGGTCACACGCGGCGGTCGAGGGGCACGGCGGCAGGAGGACCGTGAACTGGTCGACGCGCGAGTTCATCTCGTAGACCAGGTCGAGCTCGATGTCCCAGCGCTCGTTCTGCATCGAGTCCTCGACGCGGTTCGTCAGTCGGCTCTGCGCGTCCGGGTTGTCGTGCCGGGGGGTGATGCGGTCGGCGTAGCGGAACGAGAGGCCCGCCTGCCACGGCAGCGGCGCGTCGACGGTCACTCCGGGAACGGTGGCCTGGTCGAGCGGGTAGTCGTCGTCCGCCGGCCGGTAGTAGCCGGTGGTGAGCGTGAGGTCGCCCTCCGCTCGAATATCGTCCTGCCACATGAACGAGGCGACGATGTCGATGTTGTCGTGCGGCACGACATGCACCGAGGCGGTGACCCGGGGCACGAACCAGTCCGCCGCGTCGAGCTCGGTGAGCACGTCGTTGGCGAAGTCCTCGCCGCGGACCGCGCGCGTGATGGTCGTGAACTGGATGCTCGGCGCGACACCCCAGCCGAAGGCCGCGCCGATGCTGACCGCCGGGTGCGGGCGGTAGGCCACGCCGATGGTCGGGAAGGCGATGAGCAGATCCTCTTCGATCAGCGCGTAGCGCGAAGGCGCCGGCAACCCGTTGACGATTCCCTGGACGCCACCCTCGGAGCGGCCCCAGCGGGTGTTGCCGACGGCGGCGGGCGCGACGAGACCGAAGGCGAAGCCCCACTCCGGCGTGAGCCGGGCGGTCAGGACCAGGTTGGGCACGACCTGCGGGCGACCGGAGTTGCAGACCTCCGGAAGCGGCAAGTCGCTGACCGGCGACGAGTCGTAGCGAGAGCCGATCTCCGGATCCATCAACGAACGGGTGCGCCCGCCGTTCGCCGCGCGGTCCCAACGGAACTCCTCGCCGCTCGCGTCGATCATGTCCCGGCTCGGCATGTCCCCGGCGTACTCGCCGTAGGTGCCGAAGCGCTGGAAGCAGGCGTCGTAGAGGATGAGGTGCGTCTGCAGCGAGAGCTGGATGCCGGGTGTCCGGGCGAGACCGGCCGGGTTCCAGAGCAACGTCATCGGATCGTCCGCGCGAGCCTGCGCGGCGCCACCACGACCGAGAGCACGTGTGCCCGCGGAAGGCAGCTCGACGCCGCCCGCGTGGGCGACCGGCGCGTCGATCAACGACGCCATCAGACCGACCAGGAGGCCGACCGAGAGAATTCCAAGACGCATGTTCCGACTCTTTCCGACTCGGGGCGGCGCTCACCCTTCGGCGAGACCACACCCAGCACACACCCTACCGAGCGGGCGGAGCATAGCGGGCCGGAGGCTCAGCCGTCCATGAAGTCGTCGGCACCGCCGCCGGCGGCGGCGCCGTAGTAGTCGTCCTCGGCGAGGTTGTCGAAACGGGTGAACTCGTTGAAGAAGCGCACCCGGCAGGTCCCCGTGGGGCCTGCACGCTGCTTGCCGATGATGACCTCTGCCACCCCCCGGTCCTCGGTCTCCTTGTTGTAGACCTCGTCCCGGTAGATGAACCAGATGGTGTCCGCGTCCTGCTCGATGGCGCCCGACTCGCGGAGGTCGCTCAGCTGTGGCCGCTTGTCCTTGTTGCCGCGTGACTCGACACCGCGGTTGAGCTGGGAGAGCGCGATGATCGGGAGGCCGAGCTCCTTGGCCAGGCCCTTCAGGTTTCGACTGATCTCCGAGATCTCCTGCTCACGGCTGTCGTTCTTCGAGCCGGAGCGCATCAGCTGGAGGTAGTCGACCACGATGAGCCCGAGGCCGTGCTCCGACTGGAGGCGGCGTGCCTTGGCGCGAAGCTCGAGCATGGAGATGGACGGGGTGTCGTCGATCCAGATGGGGAGCTCGCTGAGGATGCCCGCCGCGTTCGCGAGCTTCGGCCAGTCGTCCCGATGGAGCTGACCGGTACGCATCCGCGTACCGTCGACGCGCGCCTCGCTGCAGAGCATGCGCTTGACGAGCTGCTCTTTCGGCATCTCGAGGCTGAAGATGGCGACCGCTTCGTTGCTCGCCACGCATGCCTGGAGCCCGACGTTCAGCGCGAACGAGGTCTTACCCATACCGGGGCGACCGGCGATGATGATCAGGTCACCGGGGTGCATGCCGGCGGTCATCTTGTCGAGGCGGTCGAAGCCGGTGGACAGACCCGTGATCGCGTCGCCGCGCTTGGCGGCTTCGTGGATCTCCTCGAAGGTCCGCATGACCACGTCCTTGACGTGCTCGTACGGGTTTCGCGCGCGCTGCTTGGCGACGGAGAAGACGCTCGCCTCCGCCTGGTCCAGGTACTGCTCGAGCTCGCCGTAGTCACCATAGCCGGTGGCCGCGATCTCGTGACAGGCGGTGATGAGCTTCCGGACGACCGCCTTGTCCTTCACGATGCGCGCGTGCGCCTCGATGTTGGCGACGGTCGGGATCGTGTTGGTCAGCTGGAAGAGGTAGTCGTCGCCACCGATGGCCTGCAGCTTCTGCGCGCCGACCAGGCTCTCGCGGAGCGTGACCTGATCGATCGGTGAGCTGCGCGACGCCAGGTCGCGCATGATCTCGTAGAGCGTCGCGTTCGCCTGGCTGTAGAAGTCCTCGGGAACGAGGATCTCCGTGATGACGTTCATCGCGTCGTTCTCGAGGAGCACGCCACCGAGCACCGCGCGCTCTGCTTCGAGCGCGTTCGGGGGTACACGTCCGCCGGGCACGCCACCACCGCCGGAGCGGGGACGTGAGGGCGGTCTCGAGAACATCTCTTCGGACATGGCGGTTTCGGGGGACGGTCGAACGGCGGACCGGCGACACGTATCGTGGGAGGTACGTGTAGCGTGCCACAGGGGGGTGACGGCGAAGGTCTCCGGATCTGCCATCCCGGCCACCGATCGCGCAAGCGCCCCCGGGTGACAACCGGTGCGGGCTCGGTGATTCCCGATGGAATCGAGGACGACGGAACGAAACGAGCGCGACCCCTCTCGGAGCCGCGCTCGGTTTCTGGAAGAGCCGAGACCGTCAGGCGGCGGTCTTGACCTCGAGCTTCACCGGGACCTCCACGCCCGCCATCAGACGGATGTGGATCTCGTAGCTGCCGGTGCGCTTGATGGCGTCCTCGGGAAGAACGACCTGCTTCTTGTCGACGTCCTCGAAGCCCTTGACCTCGAGAGCCTCCATGATGTCCGCGAGGCTGACCGAACCGAAGAGCTTGCCCTCTTCGACGTCGGCGACCTGCTTGGCCACGTGGAGGGTGAGACCGTCGAAGCGCTTCGCGTCCTCCTGGGCCTTGGCGCGCATCTGCTCCAGGCGCTGGAGAGCGAGCTGCTTCTCGTGCTCGATCTGCTTCACGTTGGCGCGGGAGGCGATGACCGCCATCCCACGGGGGATGAGGAAGTTCCGCGCGTAGCCCGGGCGGACCTTCACCACGTCTCCGGAGAGACCGAGGGTGCTCACGTCCTTCTTCAGGACGACGTTCACGTTTCGCTTGGCCATCGTTTCCTCACTTCACCGAGGTGTAGGGAAGGAGCGCGATGTTGCGCGCGCGCTTGACGGCGACCGTCAGGGAGCGCTGCTGCTGCGCGGTCAGGCCACTGATCCGGCGCGGCACGATCTTGCCGCGGTCGGTGATGAAGTAGCGCAGCTGCTGCGGGTCCTTGTAGTCGAACTCGAAGCCCGGCTCGGCGGTGAAGGAGGGGGCGCGCTTGCGGCCACCGCGACGGCGGCGGATCCCAAGCGGGTCCGCGTCGGCGCGACCCTCACGGATGACGGTGCCCTTGGACACGTTGTCGTCGTTGTCGTCGCTCATCATTCTTCCTCGTTCTTCGCGTCGTCGTCGTCGTCGTCGCTGTCGTCGTCGTCATCGTCCGAGTCCGAGTCGGAGTCGTCCGAGTCCTCGTCGGAGTCGTCGTCGCTCTTGGCCTCGGCCTTCTCGGCGCGCTCTTCCATGCCGAGGCGCTCCGCGGTGGTCGGCTCGTCGTCGTCGTCGTCGCCGAGCTCGATGTCGGCCCACTCGACCTCGGACGCGTCGACCGTGACCTCGTCGAGGTCGATGCGCTCGTCCACGACGATGGTCTGGTAGCGCATGACCGAGTCGAGGAGGCGCAGGTTGCGCTCGAGCTCCGCGATCAGGTCACCGTGGGCGCTGTACCCGAGGTACACGAAGATGCCCCGGGTGAAGTTCCCGATGTTGTAGGCCAGGCGCCGCTTGCCCCAGACGTCGACCTTCGTGAGCTTGCCGCCCATGCGGTCCATCACGTCCTTGACGCGGGTCGCCACCTTCGCGACGTCGTCAGCTTCGACGTTCGGGCGAAGGATGTAGATGGTTTCGTAGTTGCGAGCCCACTTCTTCGCGGGCTGCTCCAGTGTGCGTTCTGCCAATGTGTCCTCCTGGACTGGTGGCCCCGGCGAAAGCCGGAGCGAGGAAGGTCGGGCCTCTTAGCACCCACCGGCGGAGGGCGCCAGCGGAGCCACGAGAGCCCGGAACCGGCGTTCAGCGCCGGTGGAATTTGCGCATGGCCTTCTCGGTGCCGTCGCGGACGACGGCTTCGGCCATGTCGGCCGCCCGCTCGATGAGCGTGTCGGTCTCGATGGACTCCTCGCTCGAGAAGTCGCTGAGCACGTACTTGTCGACCGCTCCGTGACGGGGCCGGCCGATCCCGAAGCGGATCCGGGTGAACCCGTTGCCGCCGCAGTGCTGGACGATGCTCTTCAGGCCGTTGTGACCGGCGGTCCCCCCGCCGACCTTGATCTTCATCTCGCCGAAGGGGTGGTCCAGCTCGTCGTGGACGACCACGACCTGGTCGAGGGAGACCTTGAAGAAGCGCATCGCCTTCTGCACGGACTCGCCCGAGAGGTTCATGTAGGTCATCGGCTCGAGGAGGACGACGTCCTCCCCGCCGAGCGTGGTCTTGGTGAAGAGGCCGGAGAACTTCTCGCGCCACGCGGGCGCACGCCACCGCTCCGCCAGGTGATGGGTGACCATGAACCCGACGTTGTGGCGGTTCCCGGCATACTTCGGGCCAGGGTTCCCGAGACCGACGATGAGAGCCATCGGAGGCGAGCGCGAGCCGCGCGCACGAGGCGCGCGGCTCGGCTTGGATCAGCTCTCGGGGGCAGCCGCCGGGGCAGCCGCGGCGGCTTCCGCGGCCGCGGCCTCGGCCGCTTCCTTCTGAGCCTTGCGGTCCTCGAGGACGATCGCGAGGGTCAGCTCGGGCGCGAGCGCCGCTTCCACACCCTCCGGAAGGACGAGGTCCTTGACCGAGATGGTCTGGAACATCTCGAGCGCGGTCACGTCGACGACGATCTCGGTCGGGATGTTGCCCGGGGTGGTGCGCACCGGGACGGTGCGGCGGGTCACGTTGAGCTTGCCGCCGGCGACCACACCGGCCGCGCGGCCCTTGGTCTTGAACGGAATCTCGACCTTGATCGGCGTCTCGGTGGTCACCTTGAGCAGATCCGCGTGGATCAGCGCACGGGACACCGGCTCCACGTCCAGGTCACGGACCATGGCCAGATGGGAGTCGCTCCCGAACGTGACCTCGAAGAGGGTGTTCCGGCCGCGGGGACCCCGGAGCGCCTCTTCGAGGGCCTTGGGATCCACCGTCAGCGGCGTGGGGTCGACCTCCGGGCCGTAGAACACGGCGGGGAGCTTACCCTCGGAACGCAGCCGACGAGCGGGCCCCTTTCCGCGCAGGGCGCGGACCTCAGCCTCGAGCTTCGTCGTTTCCATGTCTCTTCTTCTCCTATGACCGGCCTCGATCGGACGGATCGGGGCTCGGGACGGGCGTACATGAGCGGCGGGGCCCCGGGTGTCAAGGAGCCCGGCGGCTCAGCCCTTCGACTCGGAGCGGCCCTTCAGCCCCTTCACGAAGGCCTCGAAGGCCTCGCTCATGTCGGGGATCGTGCCGCCGATCAGGGCGAGCATGGGTCCGCTGAAGACCTCGGTCATGGCGAAGTCGGTGCCTCCGTCCTCCCGCGCTTCGAGTGTGTAGGTCCTCACGCCCTTGAAGAGGCCGAGGGGCATCCCCCCACTCCAGACCATCTGCCGCGGCTCGTCGAGCTCGCTGACCTTCACCGCGAAGCCTCGACCCGGACTGAGCTTGGTGAAGGCCTTCACCTTCGCGCCCAGCGCGACCTGGCCCTCGATCTTCTCGCAGTATGGATCCCACTCCGGCCAGTGGGCGGTGTCGACCAGGACCGCCCAGACCCGCTCGGGCGGGGCGTCGATGGTCGTCTCGGCGTGATAGCGCTTCATGGTCCCTCCTCCGTCGCGGCCGCGAAGGCCGGCAGTACCTGATCCCAGGCTCGGACGAAGATCGCGGCACGTGTCGGCCATTCCTCCCCGAGCCCCGAGTCACCGACCGTGTGGCGGACGTCCACTCGGGTCGCTTCGGCCTCGGCCGTGAACCGGACCTCGACTCGCGTCGGTGCGTCGATCGCTCCCGGCCACCAGCTGTAGACGAGTCGCCCAGGCGGCTCCCAGACGAGCACCTCTCCGAGCACTCGTTCGTCTCCCGCCGGGAGTCGCTCGCCGAAGCGACCACCCTCCCCCGCTTCGAGGAAGAAGACGGAGGCAGGATCCTTCCGGTGGCTCGGCGGCCACCAGAGATCGATCCGATCGGTGAACACACGGAAGGCGTGCGCGACGGAGCAGCGGACCACCACGGACTTCTCGACCGCGTTCACGCGTCTTCCTCCGGGAGGTTCTCCGCCACCATCGCGAAGCGCGAGAGCGCGTCGTCCCAGAACGCGTCGAGCCAGCGACGCGCCGCTTCGAAGCCCGCACGCTCCAACCGGAAGACGTTGCGCACTCCGTCGGCGTGATGCGCGACGAGCTTCGCGTCGCTCAAGAGACGGAGGTGCTTCGAGACTGCCGGCCGACTCACCGGGAGCTCGTCGGCGATCTCCTGAACCGACCGCGGCCCGGCGCCGAGGATGCGGACGATCGAGCGACGGGTCGGGTTACCGAGTGCGTCGAACGCACGCGTGGGTGCGTTCCTTCGGGGGCGGGGCATGGGCCCATTTTATGGTAACCCATCGGTTACGCAAGCGGGTCGTCGAACTCGGCACGACTCTCGTCGTCGGTGGCCGCTCAGACGAACAGGCTGGAGACGGAGTCCGAGTGGTGGATCCGCTTGATCGCTTCGCCGAGGAGCTTGGCGACCGAGAGCACCTTGAACTTGTCGTGGCCGACGGCGGACTCCGGGAGCGGGATCGTGTCCGTCGTGATGACCTGCTCGAGCGGCGAGTCGATGATGCGCTCGATGGCGGGACCGGAGAGCACCGGATGGGTCGCGGCGGCGAAGATCCGGCGTGCGCCCTTGGACTCGAGTGCGCGCGCGGCGTTGGTGAGCGTGCCCGCCGTGTCGATCATGTCGTCGAGCAACACGCAGTCGCGATCCTTCACGTCACCGATGATGTGCATGATCTCGGAGATGTTTGCCTTCGGTCGCCGCTTGTCGATGATGGCGAGGTCGGCGCCCATCCGCTTCGCGTAGGCGCGCGTGCGCTCCACCCCGCCAGCATCGGGCGAAACGAAGACCGGCATGTCCGAGCCGAAGCGCGGGCGCAGGTGATCGAGGAACACCGGCATCGCGAAGAGGTGATCGAAGGGCACGTTGAAGAAGCCCTGGATCTGCGCCGCGTGCAGGTCCATCGCGACGACGCGATCGACTCCCGACGAGCTGAGCAGATCGGCGACGAGCTTCGCGGTGATCGGCGTGCGCGGTGCCGACTTCCGATCCTGTCGCGCGTAGCCGTAGTAGGGCATCACCGCGGTGATCGATCCGGCCGACGCACGCTTGAGCGCGTCGATCATCACGAGCAGCTCCATGAGGTTGTCGTTCACGGGCGCGCACGTCGGTTGGATGACGTAGACGTCGACGCCGCGAACGTTCTCCTGGATCTCGACGAAGCACTCGCCGTCGGAGAAACGAGACGCGCGGCAGCGACCAACCGGCAGCTCGAGGTACTGCGCGATGGCAGCGGCAAGCGCGGTGTTCGCGTTGCCCGAGAACACACAGGTCGACTTGAACGACATCGGCTCCTCCAAACGTCGCCCCGACGCGACGTGGGCCGGGGGTAGCAATGCGCCTCTCACAAGTCAACGGGGGGTGTCATCCCGGATCCCAATTGCCCTCCAGGATCGCGCACGACACCCCCTCGGACGGGGTGGCGATCGCGGTCAGGGCATCCGGCGATCGATCTTTCGGACGAAGAGATCGGAAAAAGTGCAGCGATGCTGCGGGGGGGGATCGAAAGTCGACCGAGACCGGTTGAGAGTGGTCAGTCCGTTGCGGTACACCCGCTGTCGGCGTCGAGCCGGAGGAATGATGCCCCACACCGTCACTCTCTTCAGCGACCGCGCGAACTTTGCTCCACTCTGGCGTCGGCCACTCGAGCAACAGGGGTTCGCGGTCCGACTCTGTAGCCCGGACGAGTTCGCGGCTGCAGCAGAACCGCACATGGCGTGCGTCGTGGACGCGGCGTGTGACCTCTTCGACGAAGACGAGCTGCTGACCGCAGTCGGCTTCCTCCGTGCACGTGGTGCGTTGCCCTTCGTGCACGCCGACGGCCAGGAGGTCGAAGACGTCGTCGCGGAGATCTGTCAGGGGTGCATCACCCGCACCTCCGATGACATCGATCGCGCCATCGCGAACCTCCAGCGTCGTCTCGACAAGGAGCGCGCCAAGCGCTTCGAGTTCGTGACCGTGAGCCCCGCCGGCTCGGAGGTGCTCGCCATCCTCGGCGACGGTCACTCCGTGCTGCTGGAGCGTCCGCTCAACGGCAACGACGACGGCTCGAAGATCGATTCGATCGCGCTCGGCGAAGACGCCCAGACCGCGACCCTCGAGCTCGAGTCGGGCGTCACCATGCTGCTGACCGCTGGTGCCCTCGCGCCGACCGACACCCTCGGCGGTGGTCAGATTCCGCTCGACGGCGAGCGCCTCGGAAAGCGGCTCCGTCAGCTCCGTCTCGAGGCCGGTCTCACTCAGGCCGAGCTCGCGCGCCGCACCGGCATCCATCGCCCGAACATCGCCCGCGTCGAGGCGGGTCGGCACACGCCCTCGCTCGAGACGCTGTCCCGCCTGGCGACTGCGATCGGCGTTCCGGCCACCCGGGTCCTCTCCGAGGACTGAGGCTTTCCGGAGGCCTCATGCCTCCGGAATCGCACAGGTTTTCCGCAGGTGTCCCGCCCCGCTGCCGACCCGAAGGACGCCGCGACCGTCTTGGTCCTGCGGCCCGGCGAAGGGGACGACCCCTTCGAGATCTTCATGGTCCGCCGCCACGGCAAGAGCGGATTCATGGCGGGCGCGCACGTCTTCCCCGGTGGCAAGCTGGACGAGGAGGACGGCAGCGACGCCATCCTCGATCGCTGCATCGGGCTGACCGCCGACGCCGCCGCGAAGCGCCTCGCCGAGACCGACGGTCGGCGCGCGCTCGCGCTCCACGTCGCGGCGATCCGGGAGACCTTCGAAGAGGCCGGTGTGCTGCTCGCCGACGGCGCCGACGCCATCGAGCTCGAGGACGCTCGCAAGAAGCTCCACGAGGGAACGTTCTCCTTCGAGCGCTTCGTGATCGAGGCCGACCTGCAGCTGCGTGTGGGCGAGCTGCAACCGCAGGCTCGTTGGATCACCCCCGAGGTCGAACCGCGTCGCTATGACACGCGCTTCTTCCTGGCACCGGCGCCGCGCGCGCAGACGGCGACTCACGACGCGATCGAGACCACCGCCGGCGAGTGGCTCTCGCCGACCGGAGCGATCGAGAAGATGAACGATGGCGCGATCCAGCTCCCGCCGCCGACGCTGCGCACGCTCCAGGTGCTCGCCACGTCGAACACGATCAACGACGCGTTCGCCGATGCAGCGTCGCGCAAGCCACCGACCATCATGCCGACGTTCCACGACGACGACGGAACGTTCGTGCTCGCCCTCCCCGGTGACTCGAAGCACCCGGTGAGCGAGCGAGCCTTCCCAGGGCCGACCCGCTTGGTGTTGCAGGACGGCCGCTGGTGGGCACGCGAAGGCTGAGCTTCTGCGGGCTTCGGCTCAGTCGCCGGCGCAGAGGTTGCGGAGCGTGATCGTCACCGGGTCCGGCACCCGCGTGTACACGTTCGCGACGTTCGAGCTCGTCGCCGCGCTCACGCCGAAGTAGTAGGTCAGGCCCGGCGTCAGCCGGAAGCCGCACGCCGTCGTGGACGGGCCGCACTCCATCACGACCGGCTCACCGATCCATCCGATGTGCTGAACGATCACGGCCGTCTCGTTCGCGGCCGTCCCCGGAACGTCCGGCGTCGCCGTGACACGGAAGCCCTGGTCGATGAAGCCGGAGGTCGCGCCGTTGAGCGACGGGTTCAACGTACCCGAGCTGTCCACGACCGGATCGCTGGTCGACGACGCGCGCAGGTGTCGGATCCGACCGAAGTCGCTCCCGTTGCCGTTGAACACCCACTCGACCGCGAAGCCGTCCTTGTTGCGGGGCACGCCGAGCGCGGAGCCGCTGCTGCCGATGGGGTTGCCGGCGGTGGCTCGAACCACGAAGAGTGCCCAGCCTTCGCCGGGGGTGCTGGACGAGCCCTTCACGACGTCGAGGAGGGCCTCGAAGGTCACATTGCCATGGCCCAAGACCTGTGCGGGTGTGACCGCGGCACCGGCGGTGTTGGTCCCACCAGAGATGAGCGCCACCGATCCACTGAACGTGCTGGCGACGCCGTAGCGCGTGGAGGTGTCGTCGATGGTCAGCGTCTTCATGCTGGTCGCGTACGTCGTGCGCTCGCTGCTGATGCCGGTGCCGGTGTCGTCGCAGTAGTCGCAGGTCGCGTTCGACTCGGGCGAGTAGAAACCAGCGTCCAACCAGGTGCAGGATCCCGAGCACCGACGCGTGCCGGGGTTTCCGCAGGCCGTGCTGCCGGAGACCGACTGGTTCCGACGACAGTCGAAGGCCTCGTCCGTGTTGCCGTCGCAGTCGTCGTCCTGCCCGTCACAGACCTCGGAGGCGGCGGGTTCGATCGAGCTGCACGAGCCCCACTCGGTCCCGCCGACGGTGGTCTGACACGCCTGCGTGCCGGGGCGGCACGTGCCGACCATGGCCATCGCTTCGGTGCCGCCACAGGCGCGGTCCTCACCCTCCATGCACTCGCAGCCCTCGTCGATGGCTCCGTCGCAATCGTTGTCGTGAATCATCGGGTCGGGGGTCTCACCCGCCGACACATCGCAACGCTCGGTGGCTGCCGGGTTGGTCATCGCGACCATGTCGTTGCAGTCGGTGTCGAGGAGCGCGTAGCCACCGGGGGCACCACAAGCCATCACCGTGTCACCGGGGATGCCGAAGCCGTCACCGTCGATGTCTCGGTAGAAGGTGAGCTCCGGCTCCTCGTCGATGTCCCCGTCACAGTCCTGGTCACCGCTACCACATGCGTCCACGGCCTCGGGGTTGATGTCGCTGGACGAATCGTTGCAGTCCTGTCCGCACTCCAGGTCGCCGCTGGAGTCCCGGTTGCAGCACTCGTCGTCCACGTACCCGTCCCCGTCGGCGTCCGGCCCGAGGGTCGTGGGGTCGCAGTCCTCGTCGACCCCCTCGGAGTCGCAGACCTCGACGTTGCCCGGGAAGGCATCGGCGTCACCATCGTCGCAGTCGGTGCCGCCACAGTCGACGGAGGCGAACCCGTCCCCGTCAGCGTCGGGGCACTCCCCGTCGCAGGTCCTCGCCGTCTCGTCACAGGTCGCGCCCGAGGGACAGGGCGGTGTTCCCGCGAGGCAGCCGCTCGCGACCGTGCTCACCGAGGGGTCGCAGGTCTCGGAACCGTTGCAGTACGTGCCGTCGTCGCAGTCGGCGTTCGTGGTGCAGGTCGAGCCCCCGTCCGCCGAGCCGTCGCCCCCGCCGTCGTCACCGCACGCGCAGAGTAGAGTCGCCCCCAGGAGGAGAAAGAAAGCGGGCTTGAGCATATCTCATGTTGTTGGAGCTCGAGGCGGGAGTCGAGACACCGGAAGCGGACGGTAGGGAACCTCGAACGTCTCAGCCGCCGACGATCTCTCCGCCGTCGACGTAGATGGTGTTGCCGGTGATCCAGCGCGCCGCCGGCGTCGAGAGCGCGACGATCGCGTCGGCCACGTCGTCGGGGGTGGTGAGTCGACCGAAGGGGTTCCGCTTCGTCGCGGACTCGATCATCTCCTCGTTGCCAGGGATCTTCCGGAGCGCCGGGGTGTCGGTCACGCCAGCGCAGATCGCGTTGGCGGTGATGCCCTTCGGAGCGAGCTCCACGGCGAGCTGACGGCAATGCGACTCGAGGGCGCACTTGGCGGCGCTGACGGCACCGTAGCCCTTCCAGACGGTGGTGCTGCCGGCGGAGGTCATGGCGAAGATCCGGCCGCCCTCCGCGAGCATGTCGCGGCTGAGCAGGTCCTGCGTCCAATAGAGGAGCGAATGGGCCATCACGTCGAGCGTCATGTCCATGTTCTTCTTGGTGATCATCGGACCACCTTCGTCGTCCCAGTAGGGCAGCAGGGTGCCGAAGGCGAGCGAGTGCAGGAGCACCTTCACCTTCCCGCCGCCGAGCAGCTCCTTCAGCTCGTCGCAGGTCGCCTGCCGCTTCGTCTCGTCCGCGGCGTTCGCGTTGAAGAAGACCGCCTTGCGGCCGTGGCCCTCGATGGCCGTCTTGATCTCTTCGACGTGCTTGAGGCCCGCGCGCCGGTCCAGGTGCACGCCCGCGATGTTCATCCCCTGCTTCGCGAGGGTCAGCGCGACTTGCTCGCCGAAGCCGCTGGAAGCACCGAGGATGAGGGCCCACCCGTCGAGGGCGAGGAGATCGTTGGATTCACTCATAGCGGGCGGACGCTAGTCCAAAGCGCCGATCGCGCCAAGGGCACGGTCTGGGGAAGACCACGCTCGGGGGAGATGATGCCCGGGAAGAGGCCGGCGGTCCGCGTGCGTTTCGGCCGCGGTCGGATATCGTGCGCGTCGTGAACCGATTCTCCTGGGCCTGGGTCGCCTCGATCGCCGTACTCGCGTGCGGCGGTCAGGGTTCGCCTGCCCCGAGCGAGGACGAGCCGGAGCGCCACGCGGAACCCGAGCCCGTCGAACGCGAAGACGACGCTCCTCCCGAGGAGCGAGCCGAAGCTCCCGAGGGGGAGGACGAGGCGGAGCCGGAGCGAGCGACCTGCGAGGTCCCCGCGATTCCGATTCCCCGTCCACGCGAATGCGTGCGCGGGCGCGGCTACCCGGACTGCAAGTGGCAGATGCCGCACGCCACGCTCTCGGACGGCCGCTATCGCCGCTGGCGGAACACGATCATGGAGCACTGGTGGGGGCGGCCGGCGCTCGTCAGCTTCGTGATGGCGGCGGCGCATCGCTACCACGAGCGCTTCCCGGACCAGGTGCTGGCCGTGGGTGACCTCGACGCGCCGGGACCACGTCACCAGACCCACGACAACGGCGTCGACGTGGACATCTATCTGCCCGGGGCGATGATCGTGGAGAACGCCGGTGGCGGTGCCTACCCGAGCAACCACGAGGGCAAGAGCCCCGAGGAGATCGAGGCCACCCGCCAGCGCGTCGAGGGTCTCGCCCGTGAGCTCGCGACCTGCGCGAACGGAGCGGTGCGCATCTACTACAACGACGACGTGGTGCTCGAGCGCTTCCACGAGTGGTACGACGCCCAGGGCTTCGACGAGAACCCCTTCGGGCGGCCGATGCAGAAGCACAACCACCTGCACGACTTCCACTTCCACATCACCATCCCCGAGGACCTCGCGGTGCTCCCGCGTGCGCCGCTCGCCGCTGGCGAGAGCGACCCGATTCAGATCATCGAGGCACCGCCGGATCCGAACAGCGCACCCAACCTGGCGTCGCGAAACCGAAACACCACCTGGATGGGCGGCGAGCCGGAAGAGGACTCGCCGCTCGACGAGGCAGCAGACCCGATGAGTCCGCCGAGCGCGATGACGCCGAGCGCGATGGCGCCGAGCGCGATGAGCGCGGAACCGACGACGACGCCGAGCGGCACTGCGCGGAGCGGCACCGCGACGGCCACCCCGACGATGGCGCCCGCCGCACGAGAGCCCGCGACCATGAGCGCCACCCCCGAGCCAACGAGCGCCATGGCGCCGAGCGCACCGAGCGCGGAGCAAGCCCGCCGCGACGGTGACACCACCGCCACGGGCGGCTGACCGCTCAGCCGCGCGACGCCTTCTCTTCGAGCCCGGACATCCCGAAGCGCCGCGCGAGCTCGCCAGCGACGTCGTCCATCGAGAGTCCACGAGCCGCCAGCCCGACCATCAGGTGGTAGAGCACGTCCGCGCTCTCCGAGATCACGCGCTCGTCCGACTCGCCCTCGAGCGCGTCGCCGAGCTCGCCGCCCTCTTCGCGAATCTTCGCCGCGATCTTCTCCGGCCCCTTCACGAGCAGCGACTTCGTGTAGCTCTTTTCGGCCGACTCGCCCTTGCGCGCCTCGATGGTCGCGCCGAGCTGGGCCAGCACCGGCAGCGCCCGCTCGACGTCCGCGCTCGCCGCGCGATCCATCCGCCGGAAGAAGCACGTGGGCGCGCCCGTGTGGCAGGTCGGCCCCGCGGGCTCGACCAGGTACACCAGCGCGTCGCCATCGCAGTCGGCCCAGACCTCGAACACCGCCAGCGTGTTCCCGCTCGACTCGCCCTTCGTCCAGAGCGACTGACGGGAGCGACTCCAGAACGTCGCCTTCCCACTCGAAAGCGTCGTCTCGACCGCCTCGCGGTTCGCGTGCGCGACCATTCGCACCTCACCGGAGCGGCGGTCCTGCGCCACCACGGTCAAGAGCCCCGCCGCGTCCCACTTCAGGTCGTCGATCATCGACGTCGTGGTACGCGACCGGGCCCCGCCCGTCGAGCAGGCTCAGCCGCGGAGCGCGGCCATCGTCGCTTGGTGCCGACGCTGCTCCAGCTCCGAGTTCTTCTGAAGCGCGCGGTTGGCGGCGGCTTCAGCGCTCTCCTGGGCAGCCTCGGCATCATCTGCCGCGTCCCCAGCAGCCTCCGCAGCCTGGTCCAGCGCCGAGGCCTCGATTGACGCGCGCTCTCCGAAGTAGCCGATCAGCGAGCTTGCTGCCGTCCCTACCCCTCCTGCGATCGTTCCGGACGCGCTCGCACGCTTGCTCGCTGCACTGTGCTGGGCCGCATCGAGTTCGGCGTGCCGCGAAAGGTCTCCAGCGCGCTCACTCGCAGCGGAAGGTCCACCGTCTTGAGCTTCGAGGAACGTCTGGTCGGAACCGAACTGGTCCGAGGCGGCGCTATCGGTCGCCGCACTCAGGTCCTGTGAAGCACTGGCGAAGCTCGCGACTCCCTGTGCGGCCTGAGCCGCGCCCTGCACCAACCCCGCTGCCAACTGCAGAGCCGCAGCCTTTCTCTGCTTGTCGAGGGAAGCCCTCTGCATGGTCCGCTGGGATGAGCGAATCGAACGGCTCGCGACACGGCTGCGGTCTGCGGCGTCCTGGAGTTCGGCCGCCGCCTCGGCCACGACCATCTCGGCTGAGCCGGCGATCACGCCACCGCTCACGGGCCCCTCGATATCCGCCATGGTGATGGGCGTGGGCGCACCACTGTTTGAAATTGCCTCGGTCATCGTTCTCTTCCTGTCCTGCTGATTGTGTGTCTAGTCTTCTCGTTCTGTGGTCATGCGATGGCTTGGGTCGCAGCCATGCGCCCTTGCTTCTCGCGCTCCAGGGTCGCGGTGGCGGTACGCACCATCCGACCGTGGGACTCGTAGGCGTCTTGAATGCAGTCGGCCGCCTTGTTCATGTCGTCGATTGCCCCCTCAGCCTCGATTCCCCACTGCTCAGCCATGATCGTCGCCATCTGAGACTGGTAGGTGCGCGCCGATGTGTGCATGTCGACTCCGGCAAAAGCCACGTCGGCCGCAGCCTGAACCATGTCGACGACCGACTTCACCACCTTCACGGCTGTGGAGGCCACATCCATGGCTGCCTTGGCCGCGTTGGCGAGACTTCCCACCTGACCGGTGACTGCGGCAGCGACGGCAGCGGCGATCTTGACGACGGCGCTCGCAATCCCCGCTCTCTTCTCGTCGATGAGCCCCTTCTCGGCGAGGTGCATCAGGAGCTTCTCGACCAGCTTGGCCCCAACGATCAGGGCCGCTCCAACGGCCACCAGGGCGAGTCCGGCGCCACCGGCGATGGAAGCAATGGAGCCTACGGCCGAGAGCACGGCGCCGATGAGCTTCTTCACCCACGGCGGCGCACGCTTCGCGGCCTTCTTCGCCATCTTCTCGGCTCGCTCGAGTTCCTCGACGCGGCGGGCGCTCGCCGCCTCTTCCCGCTGTCCTGCCGTCCGAACGCTGGCCTCGTCATTCTCGGAGCTCTTGTTCCGAAGGTGCGTCTGGATGGCCATGAGCAAGACCATCGGGTTTCCGAGGGCAGCCCCCGTCACCGCGAACGCCGCAGCCATCTGAGTATCAGAGACCTCCGGGAGGGCTGCGGTAGACGGGGCCATTCCCTCGGTACTCCGGGCGGCGACGGCCGAGGCCGACTCCTGGTTCCCGTGCGGGCGAACGGTCGACTGCTGGGTTCCTTGGAGGGACCCCAACCGGCTCGAGCTCACGCGAACCATGATGCCACCTCCTTCATCGCTGCTCGTTGGGCATCGGTACCGACTCGGGCGGAAGAGGCCGCCCATCGGGCGATGCGCTCGGGCGACGGGTCGAGCCACATGGCCGCTTCCAAGATCTCCGTCGCGCGCGCGTGTCGACCCGCTCGTTGGGCAAGTTCCGCGCGTGCGGAAAGGGTCTCGGCGGCTGCACAGCGCTCCGCACGAGTCGGAGGAGCCTTCGACTGTTCCGGCTCCATCACTTGATGTTCCTGACCGCCATCATCGCGGTCTCGTTGAGGTGGTTGATGAGATTGCTTCCGAGCTGGATGGTCTGGCCACGCAGTCCGGTAGCCGCCTGCAAGCGACTCATCGCGAGGTCATTCTGAGAGTTGACCTTCTTCTGCAGCGCCTGCTTGGTGGAGATGAAGTGCCCGATCGTCGCAGACGAAACGTCGTCGAAATTGACGTTTCCGTGGGAGTCGACACTGCGGCCAGGGAAGTCCGTCATCCCGGACCGCTCGAGCAGGCGCGCGAGGCTCTCACCCGAGTAGGTCTCCCCCTTGTATTCGAGCGAGAGGTCGGAGAAGTCGGGCGCGTTCTCAGCTGAACCCTGAGCATCGGACACTGCCGTCTGCACCAGCCCCAGGAGCTCGAGGTCCTCCGCCAGCTGTCGCCCCTGGTCTGCACGCGCCTCGATGCCAGCGATCTCTGTCGAGATCTGACTATCGATGTCATCGAGTCGCCGCTGCATCATCAGCAGGATCATCTCGGGGGTCAGCGCAGCAGAGGAAACGCCCCCGAGGGTCTCGAACAGGTTGCCGGAGAAGGTTCGGATCCTGTCGACCATGGCCGAGTCGAGGCCGCCGGGAACGTCAGCTTCGTCGGAGTCGAACAGGGACCGGTCGTAGTGGATGCCGGGGTGGATTGCAGGGATTTCGGGCATTGGTCTCTCTCTTTCAGGCTCGGAGGGCGAAGGTCGGGACCTCCACCGGTTGGGGTTCGGGGCGCTCGACGCGCCGGAGGGCTTGGGCGAAGGTGCGCTCCGCCTCTTCGAGGGCGGCCGGGTCGAGCTCGGCCTCGAGGGCTTCGAGCTCGGCGTCCTGGCGGGCGAGCTCGGCTCGGGTCTTCTCGAGCTCGTGGCGGATGCGGCGGGTGCGTTGCTTCTCGTTCATCGGGATGCTCCTTCGCGGGTGCACGGTTCTTCGGCGCTCGGCGGCGCGAGTTGCGTCGCGGGCCGAAGAAAAGGTGCTCAGAAGAGGTCGCTCGCGTCGAAGTCGTGCGAGTCGAGCTCGGGCATCCCTTCGAAGAGCTCGATCATCCGCATCGCGGAGCGGCCCATGGCGCGCTCGGCGTCGCGAAAGGCGATGTCTTCTTCGTGGGTCGGCTGCTCGGGGTGCTTCGGGTCCATCGGTCGTTCCTTCCAGCGGGGTCTGCCGCCGCGTTGGACCCCTCTTCGCGCCTCGCCGGTGCGAGTTGCTGGACGGAACGAAAAAAGGCGCGGCCCCTCGGGGCCACGCCTCTTCGCGTTCGACGTCGCTCGGCTAGACCGGCGCGCCGAGCAGCTTCTCGAAGTCCTTGAGCACCTTCGCCTCCTTGACCGAACGCGCGAGGGCGAGCTCGGCGACGAGGAGGTTGCGCGCCTGTTCGAGCAGCCGGCGCTCGCCGAAGCTCAAGTCCTTCTCGCCACGCAGGCGGCTCAAGTCGCGGAGCACCTTGGCGACCTCGATGGGCGAGCCGCTCTTGAGCATCTCGGTGTACTCGCGATAGCGCCGGTTCCACGGCTGCGAGGTCACCGCGACCTCGTCCTTTTCGAGCTCCTTGTAGACCTTGCCCGCTTCGCGTTTGGTGATGACCTCGCGAAGGCCGAGTCGCTCCACGCCGTCGACCGGAACCATCACGGTCATCCCCGAATCGACGATCTTCATGATGTAGAACCGCTTGTCGCTGCCAGCGATCTTCTTCTTCTCGATGCTGGTCACTTCGCCCACCCCATGCGCGGGATGAACGGCCTTGTCGCCGACACTGAACTTCATGCCGATGGCACCTCCGAGGATCGACGGCTCACGCGGTGAAAACGAACGTCGGGCGAGACCGATGTCGAACATCCGCGAAGCTGGGATAGGTCCCCGTCCACTCCCTTCAGGGTATCAGGCGCGGCTCCGTCCGTCGCGGGGAAAAGACCGGCCTGGAAAGGTTCAGCAGCACCGGAAGCCCCTGAATCACAGAGGGTTTCGGGCTCATCCACCCTCGATGAGGGCCCAGGGGTCGTCCGTGCCGAGAAGCTCCACGCCACGGGCCAGACCTGACGCCGGCCAGCGTACCTCGGCCTGGATGGTCTCGTCGACGACGTCGATCGAGAAGGACTCGCGCGCATCGGTCAGGCCGAGCACGTGACCGAGGTCGGAGCCCGCGATACTGACGAAGAGCTGCTCGAAGTTCGACTGAGCGCCGGGCGGAAACTCGCCAGTGAGCGTGACGCCGAGCTTCAACAGCTCGCCCTCCGGTTCGATGGTGGCCGCCAGCTGATCCTGCCGCGCCAGCAGCATGCCGACACCGGTGTCCCGAGGAAGATCGAGGGGGCTCGGCATCAGCAGCAGGAAGGGGCTCTGCCGGTGGGCCTGATAGAGCGCCATCGTGTTCGCGAGCAGATAGCCACCAGTAGTGGGCTGCGGGAGACCATCGACCGCCCAGTCGAGATCTTCTGGAGCTCCGACGATGGATCGCCCGGGCTGCCGCGCTCGAGCAGCCGCGTCCAGGATGGCGGCGACCTCTGCTTCCAGGTGGCCACCAGCGACCAGCAGCGAGTCGTCGGCGAGCGCGGCCCAGGTCCGGCGCCGAGTCCCGATGAAGCCCGTTCGACGTAGCGGTTCTTCGCCGCGCTCCGCGACCGTGTTCATTCGCATCTCGGCGGCGCGAACCAGAGCCTCGGGATCGCCCGCGCCCCGCACCAGCCAGACCACCCGACCCTCGCCGTAGTCGGCGCGAACCAGCTCGGAGAGCTCCGAGGGGTGGATGCCCGTTCGGATCTCGATGCGCTCGAGCGCCTCGTCGGTGAGGACGAGCTCGCTCCAGACACGCACGGCGGGCTCCTCCGCCAGCTCGTCGGGGCGAGCGATGACGACGGAGAGCGCCCCTCCGGGCAAGAGCGCCGCGAGCGGTCTCGCGATGACCGTGGGCTCGGGTTCGCTCGGCTCTTCGACTGGCGGCGTACTCGCGCCACAGCCGATGGCCAAGAGCGCCACGATGGGCGCTGAGAGCGGTCCCCTCATCGCTGGAATTCCTACGCCAGCGACGAGGGAGCCGCCACCCGAGTCGATCAGTTCGGTCGGCTTCGCTTGCTGCTCTTGCCGTTGGCCTTGGTCTTCTCTTCGTCGTCGGCCTTGGCTTCATCCGCCGCTTCGAGCTTCTTGCCGCCGCGAGCGAGGCCGTGCTCCGCGAGGATCTTGCTCTCGATCTCGTCGAGCAGCTCCTGGTTCTCCTCGAGGAAGTTCCGGGAGTTGTCGCGCCCCTGACCGAGGCGGGTCTCGCCGTAGCTGTACCAGGCGCCCGACTTCTCCACGATCTTCGCCTCGACGCCGAGGTCGAGCACGTCACCGGTGCGGCTGATGCCCTGACCGAAGAGGATGTCGAACTCGCAGAGCTGGAAGGGCGGCGCGAGCTTGTTCTTCACGACCTTCACGCGGACGCGGTTGCCGATCGCCTTGTCGCCGACCTTGATCGTGCCGATGCGGCGGATGTCGAGGCGCTGCGAGCAGTAGAACTTGAGCGCGTTACCACCGGTGGTGGTCTCGGGGCTGCCGAACATCACGCCGATCTTGTGGCGGATCTGGTTGATGAAGAAGAGCGAGGTGTTGCTCTTCTGGACGGTGCCCGTGAGCTTCCGGAGCGCCTGGCTCATCAGACGGGCCTGCAGGCCGACGTGGCTGTCGCCCATCTCGCCTTCGATCTCCGCCTTGGGCACGAGCGCCGCGACCGAGTCGATGACGATGATGTCCACGGCGCCCGAACGGACGAGGGTGTCGGCGATCTCGAGGGCCTGCTCGCCGTGGTCCGGCTGGCTGACCAGGAGCTCGTCGACGTTCACCCCGAGCTTCCGGGCGTAGGTCGGGTCGAGGGCGTGCTCGGCGTCGATGAACGCGGCCACCCCGCCCTGCTTCTGGCACTCGGCGATGGCGTGGAGGGTCAGCGTGGTCTTACCGCTCGACTCCGGACCATAGATCTCGACGATGCGCCCGCGGGCGTAGCCGCCGATGCCGAGGGCCAGATCCAGCGAGATCGAGCCGGTCGGGATGGTCGGCACGTCGACCTTGGCGCCCTCTCCCAGACGCATGATCGAACCCTTGCCATAGGCCTTCTCGATCGACCCGAGGGCCAGGGCCAGGGCCTTCTCACGGTTGGAATCACTCGCCATCTCGAACCTCCTGAACGCTTGTATAGTCTCTCGGCGCCCGACCTTGATACGCGGTGCGCCATCGGGCCGCAAGCCCTTTGCTGCCCAGGAAGCTCACACAGGGGTGTGACAGACCTTCGGCTCAGAGGCCGAGGATCTCTTCACATGTCGAGAATGACGGGCCTTTTCCCAGATCCCAGCCCTCTGCGACCCGGCGGACCAGGTCGAGGGCGAGGTAGGCGGCCCGGCGCCGGACACGATCTCGATCGCCGGAGAGCTGGTGCCGGAACATGAGGGTCGGTTGGTCCCGACGGGCGAGCCCGAACCAGACGGTTCCGACCGGCTTGAGGTCGCTCCCGCCGCCTGGACCGGCGATGCCCGTGGTGGCCACCGCGACGTCCGAATCGGCGACGCGACGGGCCCCTTCGGCCATGGCGCCGGCACACTCGGCGCTGACCGCGCCATAGGCCCGGAGCACGTCCTGCTCGACGCCGAGGATCTGGGTCTTGGCGGAGTTGGCGTAGGTGACGGCGTCGAGGAGCAGGTAGTCGCTGCTGCCCGGCACGTCGGTGATCATGCTGCCGATCATCCCGCCGGTGCAGGACTCGGCGACGGCGAGCGTGAGCTTCTTGGCTCGGAGACGCTCACCGACGATGGAAGCGAACGTGTCGTCCCGATCGCCGAACGCGGCCTCGCCGAGCCGGTCGCGCACGATCTCGGCCACGGCGGCGGCCTTGGCCTCGGCTTCGGAGGCGGAGCCCGCGCGAGCGTGGACCTTGACCTCGATCTCGGGGAAATGAGCGCGGTAGCCGAGCGTTAGGCCCTCGTGGGCGGCTTCCAGATCGGTCAAGAGCTCGGCCACCTCGGACTCCGGGAGCCCGAAGGAGCGGATGTGGACCTGGTGCGTGTCCCGCGCGCCCAGATCGCCCACGGCCGGTCGAACGCTCTTGTGGAACATCGCCCGCATCTCGCGGGGAACGCCGGGCAGGAAGAAGCAGCGGGCCTTGCCGACCGCGACCTCGAAGCCGGGCGCGGTGCCCTCGGAGTTCGGCAGGACCGTGGCGCCTTGCGGAAAGTCCGCCTGCTTGGCGTTGGAGTCGAGCAGCTGGCGCCCCTTCGAGGCATAGAGCCGCTCGAGATGGGCGAGGACCGATTCGTCCCTGTCCAGGGATACGCCCGCGGCCTTCGCCGCGGCAGCGCTGGTGACGTCGTCCGAAGTCGGCCCGAGCCCGCCCGTGCACACGACCACCTCGGCACGCTCGCCGAGCCGGGCGAGCTCTTCCGCGATGGTGCTCAGATCGTCGGCGACCGTGAGGTGCGCCTGGACGTCGAAGCCGAGCGTCGTCAGCTCCTCGGCGATCCAAGAAGCATTCGAGTTCACGAGCTCCCCGCGGGTGAGCTCGGTACCGATGGAGAGAACGGCCGCCGGCATGGGGACCGGCGAGGATGGTGCACCCCCCCACCCCGGTCAAGCAGGTTCGCCTCTGGCCGTTTCGATTCCGCCCCCACTCGTGATACGGAGGCCCCGTGAGACGCATCCCATTCCTGATCCTCGCGCTCGCCCTCGCGACGGCCATCGCCGTCGCTCAGGAAGGCGAGACCGAGAGCACCGAAGCAGCGGCCGAGAGCGACGAGGACAGTCCCCTCGCGCAGCTCCCGATCGTCCGACGCCAGCTCGACAACGGCCTGCGGGTCGTGATGAGCCCCGACCGCACGGTCCCGACCGTCGCCGTGGCCGTCTACTACGACGTCGGCTCACGGAACGAGGTCCGCGGCCGCAGCGGCTTCGCTCACCTCTTCGAGCACATGATGTTCCAGGGCTCGGCGAACGTGGGCAAGGGCGAGCACTTCGTGCTGATCGGTAACCGTGGCGGTCGCGCGAACGGGACGACGTCGCACGACCGGACCAACTACTTCGAGACCCTCCCCTCCAGCGAGCTGGCGCTCGGCCTCTGGCTCGAGGCCGACCGGATGAAGTCGCTCGCGGTGACCGGCGAGAACTTCGAGAACCAGCGGCTCACGGTGAAGGAAGAGCGGCGCCAGAGCTACGACGACCGCCCCTACGCGAACAGCATGCTCCGCATCAACGACCTCGCGTACGGCGACTACTGGCCCTACGCGCACTCGACCATCGGCGACATGCAGGACCTGGACGACGCGCCGCTCGAGGCCGTGCAGCAGTTCTTCGACGCCTACTACAAGCCGAACAACGCCGTGCTCGCCATCGTCGGCGACTTCGATCCCGACGAGGCAATGCAGCTCGTGGGCCGCTACTTCGGCGACATCGGGCGCGGGCCGATCCCGCCCTACGAGCCCGGTGAGCTCGAGCCGCAGACGGCCGAGCGCACCGAGGTCATGACCGACGCCCTCGCGGACCTGCCGGCGTTCCACGTCGCCTATCACATCCCGCAGTCGCGCACCGAGGACCACTACGCCCTCGAGGTGCTCGGGATGGTCCTCGGCGACGGCGACTCCTCGCGGCTCTACCAAGAGCTCGTGAAGGAGAAGGAGATCGTCTCGCAGCTCAGCGTCGGCACCGACGACCGGCGCGGGCCGGACCTCTTCAGCTTCTTCGGCGTCATGGCCAGCGGCCACGAGCCGGCCGAGGCGCGGTCCGCCATCTACGCCGCCCTCGAGAAGGTCGCGAGCGAGGGCATCACCGAGCGCGAGCTGCAGAAGGCGCGCAACCGCCTCAACGCCTACTTCGTCTTCGGGCTCCAATCGAACCTCTCACGGGCCAAGCAGCTCGCCGAGTTCGAGCTCTACTGGGGCAACGCCGAGCTGATCCGAGCCGAGCTCGGTCGCTACCTGGCCGTGACCGCCGAAGACGTGAAGCGCGTCGCCGGCGAGTACTTCGCGGCGACCAACCGCACCGTCCTCGACGTGGTCCCGACCGAGGCCGAGGGAGAAGAGCAGTGAACCGCCCCATGAATCGAACTGCCGCGCTGCTCGCGTTCGTGCTCGCCTGCGGCCCGGCCGAGGTGGACGAGACCGAGGAGACCGTGACTCCGGTCGCGACCGGAGACGAGACGCCCACCGAGGCGCCGCCCCGCGAGCCGCCGCCCGAGTCCGGCCCGACCCGGGACATCCGCTTCCCACCGGTCGAGCGTGCATCACTCGACAACGACCTCGAGCTGAACGTCGTGCCCTACGACGCGCTGCCGGTCGTGTACCTGCGGCTGGTCGTGAAGAGCGGCGCCGAGACCGACCCGGAGGGCAAGGAAGGTCTGAGCGACCTCGTCGCCCAGATGCTCAAGGAGGGCACCCGCCGCAAGAGCAGCCAGGAGCTGGCCGAGTCGATCGAGTTCCTGGGCGCCGATCTCTGGACCGGCGGCGACGAGGAGAACGTGCACCTGGTCTTCCGCGCGCTCGCCGAGCACCTCGACGAGGCGATGGACATCCTGGCCGACGTGGCGATGAACCCGGCCTTCCGCAACGAGGAGCTCGAGAAGCTCAAGCGGCGCGAGAAGGATCGGCTCGGGTTGAGCCGTCGAGAGCCGCGCTACCTCGCGCGCGAAGCCTTCTTCGGTCGGCTCTACGGCGAGCACCCCTACGCCACCGTCGACACCAGCGAGGCGGCGCTCGGGCGCATCTCCCGGCGCGACCTGCAGCGCTGGCACCGGAAGTACTTCGTCCCCTCGAACGCGTTCCTCGTCGCGGTCGGCGACGTGACCAGCGATCAGGTGAAGACCGCCGCCGAGCGTGCGTTCGGCCGCTGGCGGGGTCGGCCCGTCGAAGCCGCCGAGGTCCCCGCGCCGCCGACGCGGGAAGCCCGCGAGGTCGTCATCGTCGACCGACCGGGATCCGTGCAGTCGACCATCTACATCGGTGAGCTCGCGATGGCGCGCGGTGACGAGGGCTGGGTCGAGATGGAGGTCTCCAATCAGGTCCTCGGTGGCTCCGCGGCGTCGCGCCTCTTCATGGATCTGCGCGAGCGACGCGGGCTGACCTACGGCGCCTACAGCCAGGTGGTCGAGCGAGTGCAGACCGCTCCCTTCGTGGCGCTCGGTGCGGTTCGGACGGAGGTCACCGACCAGGCGGTCGCCGGCTTCTTCGAACACCTCGAGCGCTGGGTGAGCGAGGCCCCGACCGCCGAGGAGACCGGCCATGCCCGGGACTTCCTGAGCGACTCCTTCCCGCTCTCGATCGACACGCCGGGCAAGATCGCGGGGATGGTCGCCGACCTCCGGATCTTCGATCTGCCGGACGACTACTGGGATGGCTACCGCAGCTCGATCGGTCAGGTGACCCCCGAAGCCGCGCACGAGGCGGCCCGGGCCCGTGTCCATCCGGACCAGATGCTGGTGGTCATCGTGGGTCGCGCGGCGGAGATCGCCGAGGGGCTTCGCCAATACGGCCAGGTCACCGTCCTCGACGACCAGGGTGAGGTGAAGGAGACCCTCGCGCCGCTCGAGGCCGAGACCGACGCCCCGTCCGACCCCGACGGGGATTGAGCCCCCGGTCCCGCGCGTTCTCTTCATCCGAGCCGTTCATTTGAACGGCTGACGGATTCGCGCGACATAAGAACGGGCGCCACGCACGGCGCCGAACGGAGAGCTCAGCCAACATGTGTGGAATCGTCGGTTACGTGGGGCCCGAAGCGTGCGCCCCCATCCTCCTCGACGGCCTTCGCCGCCTCGAGTACCGGGGCTACGACTCGGCGGGGCTCGCCGTCCATGGCGGCGCCGGGAGCATCGACGTTCGCCGAGCGGTCGGGAAGCTCCGGAACCTCGAGGGCGCGCTCCGCGAGCGGCCCCTCGAGGGGCAGGTGGGCATCGGCCACACCCGCTGGGCCACCCACGGCCGGCCGTCCGAGGTCAACGCGCACCCACACGTCGCCGGAGGCATCGCCGTCGTCCACAACGGCATCATCGAGAACCACCTCGAGGTGCGCCGCCAGCTCCTCGAGAAGGGCTGCGAGATCCTCTCGGACACCGACACCGAGCTCGTCGCCCACCTGGTCCACCTCGAGGTCGCGCAGGGTAAGGACATCGAGACCGCCGTCCGGGCGGTGCTCAACACCATCGAGGGCGCCTACGCCATCGCCGTGCTCAGCGTCGACGAGCCCGAGCGCATCGTGGTCGCCAAGAGCGCCTCCCCGCTGGTGATCGGCCTGGCCGAAGGCGAGACCTACTGCGCGAGCGACGTGCCCGCGCTGCTCCCCTACACGCGGCGGATGGTCTTCCTCGAGGACGAGGAGATGGCGGTCCTCGAAGCCGGTGGCGCGCGCATCACCACGCTGAAGGGCGAGCCGGTCGAGCGTGCCGAGACGCAGATCGACTGGTCGCCGGTGATGGCCGAGAAGGCCGGCTACAAGCACTTCATGCTGAAGGAGATCTTCGAGCAGCCCCGCGCGCTCGAGGACACGCTCCGGGGCCGACTCGATCGCCAGAACGGCGCGATCCGCGGCGAGGAGATCGGGCTCGCGCCCGAGAAGGCGAAGGCCATCGATCGCGTCGTCCTGCTCGCGTGCGGCACCAGCCACCATGCCGCGATGACGGGTCGCTACTTCATCGAGACGATGGCGCGGATCCCGACCGTGGTGGAGCTCGCCAGCGAGTTCCGCGGTCGTGGGGCGGTGATCGGCGAAGGCGACCTGGTCATCGCCGTCAGCCAGTCCGGCGAGACGCTCGACACCCTGATGGCGGCCAAAGAGGCGAAGGCCGGCGGTGCCACCGTGCTCGCCATCGCGAACGTGATCGGCAGCGCGATCCCGCGCATGGCCGACGCGGTCTTCTACACCCACGCGGGTCCGGAGATCGGCGTGGCGTCGACGAAGTGCTTCACCACGCAGGTGGTGAACCTGCTCATGGTCGCCGCGTGGCTCGGCCACCAGCGCGGGGCGATGAGCGACGAGGCGCTCGCCGAGCTCGTCGAGGACCTCGCGCGGATGCCGCAGCTGGTCAGCGACACGCTCAAGGGCACCCGCCAGCTCGTCGCCAACCTGGCGCGTCGCTACGTCGACGCGCGGGACGTGCTCTTCCTCGGTCGCGGCCTCAGCTTCCCCATCGCGCTCGAGGGCGCGCTGAAGCTCAAGGAGATCAGCTACGTGCACGCCGAGGGCTACGCCGCCGGCGAGATGAAGCACGGCCCGATCGCGCTGATCGACTCGACCGTCCCGGTCGTGGTCCTCGCGCCGAAGGACAGCAGCTACGAACGAAGCATCGGCAACCTCGAAGAGGCCAAGGCCCGCGAGGCGATGGTCATCGCGATCGGCACCGAGGGCGACGAGAAGGCCCGCGAGGTCAGCCACGACCTCATCGAGATCCCCGAGGTGCCGGAAGCGCTGACGCCCTTCCTGACCGTCCTGCCGCTGCAGCTCTACGCCTACTACGTCGCCGACTTCAAGGGGACGGACGTCGACCAGCCGCGAAACCTGGCCAAGACGGTGACCGTCGAGTAGACCGCCGCGGTGCATCGGGGACAAGAGATCGCCGTCGTGGTGCCCGCCTATCGCGAGGCGGAGCGCATCGGTCGGGTGCTGGCGCGGATCCCCGCGTTGGTCGACTCCGTCTTCGTGGTCGACGACGGGAGCGACGACGACACCGCGGAGGTGGCCGGCGCCCACCCCGACCCGCGAGTGCGAGTGCACCGCCACGACTCCAACCGCGGGGTCGGGGCCGCGATCGCGACCGGCTACCGATTGGCGTTCGAGTCGGGCGCCGACGTCGCCGTGGTGATGGCGGGCGACGACCAGATGGACCCGCGGGACCTGATCGCGCTGCTGGCGCCGGTCTGCGAGGACGGCGTGGCGTACGCGAAGGGCAACCGGCTCGCGTGGCCTGGGGCCCGGCGCCGGATGCCGACGCTCCGCTTCGTCGGCAACCACGTGCTCTCCTGGCTGACCCGACTGGCGACCGGTCTCCGAGTCCACGACTCGCAGTGTGGCTACACCGCCCTGAGCGCTCGGGCGGCGCGCGCGATGGACCTGGAAGCGCTCTGGCCGCGCTACGGCTACCCGAACGACCTGCTCGGTACGCTCGCCGCTCGGAGCCTCGAAGTGCGCGACGTGCCGGTCCGGCCGGTCTACGCCGGTGAGCCGAGCGGTATCGGCTGGCGTCACGCGCTCCTGGTCATCCCCTTCGTTCTCGCACGAGTGCTCGGTCGTCGGCTCTCGCTTCGCCCCTCGTCGGGCCGCGCGCCCTCCCACGCGAGCGACTGATGCGGATCGGGGTGCTCACGACGAGCTACCCCCGCTTCGACGGCGACGTCGGCGGCAGCTTCGTCGAAGGCTTCGCGCGCGCGCTCGCGGAGCGTGGGCACTCGGTGGAGGTCATCGCTCCCGAGCCTCGCGAGCCCACGGGAGCCCAGCGGCTGCCGCCGACATGGGTCCGCTACCTGCCCCGTCCGCTCGAGCGCACGTTCCACGGCGCGGGTGTGCCCGACAACCTCCGCCGCCATCCGTCGGCTTGGCTCGGTGCGGTGACCGGTCCGCTCGCGTTGGCGAAGGAGGCACGTCGACGCGTCGGCGAGTGGGACGCCATCGTGAGCCACTTCGGAGTGCCCTGCGGAGCGATCGGCGAGTGGGTCGCCGATGGTCGGCCGCACCTGTGCGTGTGGCACTCGGCGGACGTGGCGCTGGCAGCGCGACTCCCGAGCCGGGCGCTCGGATGGACGACGCGCGACGGTCTAAGCCATTGGACGGTGACCGCGCGCGCGGCGGCTCGACTGGGACTGCCCGACCCGATCGTCTCGCCGATGGGCGCATGGGCTTCTCCGGTGGTCGACCGCGACGAAGCGCGCCGAGAGCTCGGAGTGGATGGGTTCGTCGTTGGAGCGCTGGCGCGACTGGTGCCGATCAAGGGGCTCGACCGCGCCATCGACGCGTGCGCGGGAACGGACATGACGCTCCTCGTCGGAGGCGACGGACCGGAGCGAGCGCAGCTGGAGAAGCGGGCGCACGAGCGCTCGGTCCGCGCGCGCTTCCTCGGGGCGGTGAGCGGCGAGGGAAAGGCGAAGCTCCTGGCGGCGGCCGACGTCTTCGTCTTTCCCTCGCGCGCGCTGGGCCGGCGCGAAGAGGGTGCGCCAGTCGCGCTGACCGAAGCGCGACTCGCAGGGCGACCGGTGGTGGCGAGTCGGAGCGGCGGTCTGCTCGAGCGCGTCGATGACGGGGTGGACGGGCTCTTCGCGGACGGCGTCTCGGAGCTGCGCGGCGCCTTGGAGCGACTGCGGAACGATCCGGAGTTGGCGACTCGTCTCGCTGACCAGGGGCGCGAGCGCGACCGGGCGCTGCTGTGGTCGACCCTGATCGAGCGCGCCGAAGCGGCGCTCGGCGCCTAGGGTTCGCAAACGGTCGTCGGTTCTCTCAGTCGGTTCTCGGAGTCGGAGTTCGGCGCTCGGAGTCGGAGTTCGGCGCTCGGAGTCGGAGTTCGGTTCTCGGAGTCGGAGTTCGGCGCTCGGGGTCGCTAGGGGCGGACGCGTCGCGTGCCGGCGGGCGGGCGGTAACGGAAGCGCGAGTCGGGGATGTCGCCGGGGAAGCGCATGTTGCGGAAGTCGAAGCGGTTCCGGTTGCCCGACGAGTCGATGATCAGGACCCGCTGGACCACGCCCGCCTGCTGCTCGCCGCGCTCCACGATGCGCACGAAGAAGAGCACCCGCTCGTACTGCGGCGTGGGCTCCCGGGGGCGGAGCTCGAGGACGTAGCCGTTGCGGAAGCCCTCGCGCTGCGCGTTGAGCAGACGAAAGCGGAAGTCGCGGTCGAGTCGGCCGGTGCCGGTGAGGAAGCTGAACGCCTGCGGGAGCTGGTGCTCGTTGATCGCCCGCTCGATGAGCTGGCCGTGGCGCTCGCCTTCGTCGGGCGGCTGGTACACGAGGAGAGTCTCGCCATCGCTGACGAAGACCTGGCCGTTGGGTGCGGCGTAGTCCCAGCGCATCTTGCCCGGCTTCTCGAAGACGACCCGTCCGTTCGCACGCTCGGTCCGGTCGTGGACCTTGGTGTACTGCTGCTGGTTGAAGTCGGCGGTGAAGCTCGTCGACTGGTCGTAGAAGGACTGGACGAGCGCAGCGACCTGGCGCGCGTTGAGCCGCTCTTGCGCCAGCGCGGGCGCGAGCGCCAACGCGCAGAAGGCGGCGGAGAGGCTGGTCAGGACGAGGATGCGGCGAAGCTTCATGAAATGTCGGTCCGGGCGAGGAACGTTCGGAGCAGGGAGCCTATTCACTCGGGCCTGGACGAGCCACCCAAAGCTCCCCCCGCCGGGTCCGTTGATCTCCTCCGCGGCCTCCCTTAGCATGTCCAATGCTCCGAAGACGTCCCCCGGGACCGAGGAGCCGCTTTCCTTGGACTGAGTGACAATCAGAACGGAGGAGCCCGGGCGAAGGGCTCCGAGAGGAGAAGCGCATGAGCCGCAAGCGTCGTACGTCCAGCCCCGAGTTTCTCATGGACCGGCTCGCTAAGAAGCACGCCGACCTGGAGAACCAGCTCGAAGAGCTATCGGGTCACGCGTACCTCACGCCACAGGAAGCTCGCCTCGAGAAACGGCTGAAGAAAGAAAAGCTGGCCGCGAAGGACGAGATGGCGAAGGTGCGGACCCAGATCGCCTGAGACGGATCCGAAGAACGCAGGAGGGAATCGACCCATGGTCGGTTCCCTTCGGCAATTCAGGGCGAATCGTCGGTGGCGGGCACGCGGGCGTGGTGGGTCGCGCCCTCGGGCGTGAGCTCGGTGAGGGTGTCGCGGAGCTGGGCTTTCCAGGGCTCGCGGAGCCCCCGGCCCTCGTCACCGGCCATCTCGCGCGCCAGCGCCAGGTAGTAGAGCGCGTCGTCGTGCTGGCCGAGGCGGTGCGCCGACATGCCCCGCAGGTAGTAGAAGCGCGCGCGCTCGGGCGGATCCATGTGCGGCAGGTCGTGCTCGATGTCGTCGAGCCAGGCGATCACGTCCTCGTAGCGCGCTTCCTGGTAGCCGGTCTCGATCGTGCGCATCTCCTCGCTCAGCTGGGCACAGCCCACCAGGGACAGGGCGAAGAGCAGAAGCGGGGCGAGGCGACTCATCGGGCCGAGCATACGAGAGCGGGCGAACCGACGCGAACCTTCCGCATCGCTGGAATGGATCGACCCCGGCCGGAGTTGGACCCACGACGGAATAAGAACGGGTCGTGAGAAGGACTCTCACGACCCGTGGTAAGGCTGGATACTTTCAAGTATGCTAGAATCGGTGCTCTGAGGAAACGAATGCCCCTCACGAGCGTCTGAGCTAGAGTATCGGCAGCGCCGCCTGAAGAGGCGGACTCACAAAGCGAGCAAGAAAGAAAAGGGAATCAAGCCAAGGGCTGATTAAAAGTGCTCAAGCCAAGCGGTACGTGTAGTCCCCGCGTCTCATGCCGGGCAGCAACGACATCGGGTTCAACCAAGCGACCGTAGATAAAGCAAACACGGTGCCAACCCCAACCCTGGGACGGCGCCGCCCCCGAGAGGGGTTGCTCATCAGGCAAATTCGGCGAATTCCCTGTAAAAACGAAACGAGCCGGCTACTTCGGTAGCCGGCTCTTTCGTTGGCCACATCCGCTCGACCATGACATCTGCGTCATGGTGCGACCGGTCGGCTCGATGCTCAGGCTGCCTTGCGGGCCGTCTGGCGTCCGATGAGCGTGGCGATCGCGGCGAGTCCGACCAGGACCGGGCCGAGCCAGACGGCGGCGACGACCGTCGGGGTGAGCGCCTCGGCGATGAGCACGCCGGCGATGCCGAAGCTCAGGCCCGCCGCCAGGGCGGGTTTGCGCGCTACCAGGCCGGCCCCGACCAGGGGGATGGCCGCCCCGAGGGCGACGAGCAGCCAGGGCGAGACGATGGCGCCGAGCGCCGACGCGGGGACCGCGAGCGTCCCGAGCCCGATCAGGTGCCAGGGAACGAGGGCCAGCGCGCCGGCGGAGAGCCCGGCCACGGCCAGGGTCGGGACGATGCCCGCGCCCAGCTTCTTGCGGCGGCGGAGGCCGAAGAGGACCAGGAGGCCGAGACCGAGCGCAGCTCCCGTGCGGCCACCGGCGGCACCTTGCTGGGAGGCACGGAGAGCGGCATTGGCCTGGATGAGGCCCGAGCCGTAGCGCCGGGTGTCGGACTTGGTCTTGGCGGTCGACTTCAGGATGCGCTCGACGGCGTCCGGGTCGCGCACGCCAGCCGCCCGGATGAGGGCAGCGACGCCGGCGACGTGGGGAGCGGCCATCGAGGTGCCTTGGTAGCCGATGTAGTCGTGCCGCCCAGGGTTGCCGCGGACCATGGTGTTCTGAATGACGCCGTCGGGGAGCCCATCGCCGTTCTGGTCGACCCGCAGATCACCACCGGGCGCGACCACGTCGAGGTGGCGGCCGTAGGACGAGTAGAAGCTGAGGGTCTCGTCGTAGCGGACGGCGCCGACGGCGATGGCGAAGCGATGCGCCGCCGGGTATTGCACGCGACCGCGGCCGGTGTTTCCGGCAGCGGCCACGACGACCACTCCCTTGCTGTGGGCGTGGGCGATGGCGTTGCGGATGGCGCTCGAGGGCGTGCCGCCACCGAGCGAGAGGTTGATGACGTCGGCCCCGTTGTCGGCGGCCCAGCGGATGCCCGCGGCGACCGAGCCCCAGCGGCCACCGCCGCGGGCGTCGAGGACGCGGATGGGCATGATCGCGGCGGCGGGCGCGACGCCCGCGACCCCGAGGCCGTTGTTGGTGGACTGAGCGACCGTGCCGGCGACGTGGGTGCCGTGGCCGTGCTCGTCGTCGGGCTGGTCGTCGTCGTCGACGAAGTCGTAGCCCGGCACGAAGCGCGTCTGCGCCAGGTCGGGCGCCTGCTTGAAGCGGCCGCGGCTGGTGCCGAGGACGCCGGTGTCGATGACGGCGACCACGACGTCCGCGCCCCGGGTGCGCGCCCAGGCGTCAGGCATCTGAATCTGGTCCAAGTGCCACTGATGCTTGTAGTAGGGGTCGTCCGGCTTGAAGCGACCCCGGTCGGCCTCGGGGCCGTCGTCGGCCGTGGTGTCCAAGGTGAAGGCCTCGGCGCTCTCGGGGAGCGACCACATGCGCTCGACCTCGAGGGCCTCGATGTCCTCGTCGCCTCGGAGGAGCTCGCGGATGTCGTCGAGCTCGGACTCGGGCACCGTCAAACGGTGCAGCTCGGCGGACTCGCTGAGGGTCTCGCCGAGGTCGCTGGCCGACCAGTCGAAGGGCGCGATCGCTCGCTGAAGCAGGGCTCCGATGCGGCTCCGGTCCTCCGAATCGACGTCGTCATCGAGGTCCAGCAGGAGGGCTCCGGTGGGCGGATCGGCCGCCAGAGTCGGGCTCTCCCGCTCGGCCTCGTCGACTCGAACGGCAGCGCTCTGCCAGAAAGCGACCCCCAGGAGGGTCAGGATGAGGGCGGGGATGAGTGCGCGACGCATGCGGGACACAGTCTAAGTACGCTCGCCGTCCCGCGCACCTTTGCTTTTTCGGCGGCTAAATGAACAGCAGATCGTCGTCGGAGAGGACCTCGGCGTCCGTGTTCTCCATGGACAGGCGGGTGTCCATGAGGCGCTCGTCGCCGAGGTTCTCGACGTATTCGCGGATCTCCTCGATGGCGTCGACCAGCTTCTGGAAGAGCTCGCGGGCGAGGAAGAGGACGGTGCTCTGCTTGGTGGCGCTCACGTTGGCGGTGGCCGCCTCTTCGTGGAGGAGCGCGATCTCACCGAAGACCTGGCCCGGGCCGAGGTTGGCCAGCATGACCTTCTCACCCTCGTCGGTCTTCCAGACCTCGACGCCGCCGCTGAGAACCACGTAGAGGCCCTTGCCGGGATCTCCGTCGCGGATGATCGGGGTGCCGGGCGTGACGTCCAGGGCCTTGAAGCGGCGGGCGAGGTCGAGCCGCTGGGTGCGGTCGAGCGGCTTGAAGAGCGGCGCGGTGGCCAGGAGATTGGTGAGCAGACGCTCGCGGGTGAACTTGTCGAGGGCGGTAGCGACCGTGGCCACCTCGCTCGCGGCGGCCGCCAGCGCCGCCTTGTCGAATTCGAGCAGGTCGCAGTCGTCCTCGGCGATGACCGTCGCGCTCCGAGGCTCGGCGCTCACGAGCGCCATCTCGCCGAAGATGGCGCCGCCGTGGAGCTTCGCGAGGACGACCGGATCGCCGCCTTCGTCGGGCGTTCGCTCGACCCGCACGCGGCCGCGCGCGACGACGTAGAAGGCCGTGCCCGCGTCGCCCTGTGTGAGCACCGCTTCGCCGGGGCGCTTGCGCAGGAGCTTCACCGCGCCGAGGACCTTGGCGAAGGTCTCCGGGGGCAGCTCGCTGAAGAGCGCGACCGGCGGGACCCGCTGCGGGTAGGCGGCGATCTTCGAGAGGTCGGCGGCGATCTTCGCGGCAGCTGGAAGCAGCTCCTCGAGGGGCGGCGGGGTGTCGAGCTTCAGGTCTCCGGGGAGCTGGATGTTGGTGCTCGCGAGCGACATCCGAACGCTCTTGCCGAGCCGCTCGGAGCCCTTGCCGTAGAGCTTGGCGAGCTCTTCGACGTGCTTGCCGAGCTCCGGCTCGAGCTGCCGGAGGATGAGCAGACAGACGAGCGCTCGGAGCGGGTAGCCCGCGTTCGCCGCGTGCTGGGCGAGCTTCATGTAGATGAGCCCGGCGGCCTGGACCTCGCCCATGGAGAGCAGCGTGTCCGCCAGTCGCAGACGCGCGTCCAGGGCGTTCGGCTGGAGCTGAACCAAGAGCGCGTAGGCATGGAGCGCGTGGGGATACTCACCGGCGAAGAGCTTCTCGTCGGCGTAGGCCCGCAGGTCGTGGACGGTCTGCATGGCGCGGAGGCTATCAGGTTCCGGGCAGCCCATGCGCCCTCTCGCGTCAGCCGTTCGTCCCGTTCCAGCTTGCCTCGCGCGGAGGCGCGGAGCCGCAGCGGACGCAGAGAAGACACGGATTGGATCGAGCGTGGTCCGGCGGGGTCAGCGGCGTCCGACGAAGCGCGGCCAGGCGGCGAGCGAAACGACCACGCAGCGTCGCCCTCGGGCGGTCGCTTCGCCCACGCCGACGTCGGTGAAGCGGCGGTCGGTCAGAGCGGCGGCGTGGCCTGGGCTCTCCACTAGGGCCTGGAGCGCGTCGGCCCCTGGCGCGACGCGCGCGACGGCCTCACCGACGACGCGGGCCTCGATGCCCTCGGACGCCAGACGGCTCTCCGGATCGGAGCGCTCGAGGCGATGAGCGGCGACCCCGGCGGCGCAGATGGCGCGAGCATGGCGGTTGGCGGCCGCGGTGAGCAGGCGGTTGGGGCGGAGCGGCGAGGCGCCACGCACGGAGCGGAGGGCGTCGAGACGACTGGAAAATGGGCCGCTCCCGGCGACCTGAGGCGTGGCCGGGGCACCGCTCCGGCGCTCGGCGATCGGGCGCGGCCCACGTGGGCCGGTCGCGACGAGCTGGACGACCAGCGGCCGCTCCAGGTCCACCAGCGACGCCTCGCCCTGCTCGAGGGCGAGCCGATGGAGTCGGTCGTCACCATCCCGGACCACCAGATGGGCCTCGCGGAAACCATCGACCACGGTGGCGCGGGCGGAGTCGCCCTCGACCTCGAGCGTCCCTGCGCGAGCCCCGGCGACGACCGTGATCACACCAGGTCGCTCGGCCCACCCGCATGCGAGCGGCGCATCCGCGTCGAGCTGTCGGAGCCAGGCCTCGGCGTCCGCCCGATCGTGGAAGCGCCGAGCCCAGCCATGCGGCAGATCGCTCCCGGCAGTCCGCAGCGCACGGGTCAGTGCCGCGCCGGTCAGCTCGCGCTCGAGCGCCAGCTCGAGCGCCGCCTCGGCGAGCGTGTCTTCCTCGGCACACTGCGCCATCGCCGGAGCGGACGCTCCGAGCGCGAGGAGGAAGGGGACGAGGAAGAGCCGACGCACGAGACGAGGCTACCGGTTGCGCGGCCATGGATCCGGTTTCTGGCCAGCCTCACGTCCGGTAGTCGGCGTTGAGGGTCACGTAGGAATGGCCGAGGTCGCACGTGTCGTAGTGCGCCTGTCCTTCCCCGCTGCCGAGCACGAGGCGAATCTCGTAGCGCGGCTGGGCCATGACCCTCGAGGCCGCGGCCTCGGTCTCGTCGCTGAGGAGCGACTCTCCGTCGCGGAAGATGCAGACGTCGCCGAGCCAGACCTGCGCCTTCTCGATCTCGAAGGCCACGCCAGCGCGACCAGCCGCGGCGAGCAGCCGACCCCAGTTCGGGTCCTTGCCATGCATCGCGGTCTTCACCAGCAGCGACGTCGCGACGGTGCGCGCGATCTCGAGGGCGCTCTTCGAGTCGCGTAGCCCCTCGGTGCGGATCCGCGCGACGTGCTCGGCGCCCTCCCCGTCCGCGACGATCGCTTGAGCGATGGTGTCGAGCACCTCGGTGAACGCGCCGAGCAGCGCCCGCTCGCCGGGGCCGGTCAGCGGCTTCCCGCCGGCGAGCCCGGAAGCCATGGCGATGATGGCGTCGTTGGTGCTGGTGTCGCCGTCGACCGTGATGCGGTTGAAGGTCGCGTCGGTCGCCGACTGCAGGACGGCGCGCAGGGCGTTGCCCTCGACCGGAGCGTCGGTGACGACGAACGCCAGGGTGGTGGCCATGTCCGGGTGGATCATGCCGGCGCCCTTCCCCATCGCGAGCACGCGATAGGTGATGTCGCCGAACTCGAAGCTGGCTTCGGCCACCTTCGGGCCCTTGTCGGTGGTGAGGATCGCCGTCGCGAAGTCACCGCCTCCGTCGGGACGCAGCGCGCCGGCGAGGTCCGCCATCGACCGGGAGAAGGGCTCCACCGGGAGCACGTGCCCGATGACTCCGGTGGAGCAGGGGATCACGTCGTCGGGCTCGCAACCGATGGCCTCGGCGAGGAGCGCGGTCGTCTTCTCGGCCGCCGTCATGCCCGCCGCTCCGGTCGCCGCGTTCGCGTTCCCGGAGTTCACCAGCACGGCGCGCGCCGTCAAGGAGCGAAGGCGGCCGGCGGCGAGCACCACGGGCGCGGCCTTCACTCGGTTCTTGGTGAAGACCGCGGCGGTCGGCACGGGCGAGTCGGCGACGATGGCGCCGAGGTCCAGCGCGCCTGCCTTCTTCTTGATGCCAGAGGCGATGCCGGCGAAGCGGAAGCCGGCGACGGGAGCGAGCGCACGATCTCGAGTCATGACCTCGATGCACCAGACTCGGGCACGTCAGTCAAGGCGGCCGAGGCCAGCGCTGGCAGTCGTGCACGGTACGGGGCGCGGGACTCACGCCGCCGTCTGGTCGGGGGACACGATCCGCACGGCCGCCAGATAGGCGTCCATCGACGCGAGGGCCCGGTCGACGGCGACGACGTCGGCCGCAATGGCTGCCCGCTCGAGCTCGGTGGCGCGACGGGTGAGCTCCGGTAGGCCGTAGCCTCCTCCCGTGCCTTTGGTGTTGTGCGCGAAGCGCCGGATGGACCGGAAGTCGCCCTTCACGAGCAGCGCCGCGGCGTCGAGCACGCGAAGGCGAACCATGTCGATGTAGGGCTCGACGATGTCCGACAGCCAAGGATCGGGAGTGACCTCGAAGACATCTCCGTCGGCGCGCCCGCTCATGCCGACACCTCCGCGAGGGGCGCCGGGCGACCCAGGAAAAACCCTTGCGCGTGGCTGCAACCCAGATCTGCGACACACTCCAGCTCCGCTTCCGTCTCGATGCCCTCGGCGACGAGGGCGACGCCTTCCGGTTCGCAGAGGGAGACGATGGCGCCGACCACTCGCTGCAGTCGCGGAAGGGCGTTGATGTTGCGGATCAAGGACATGTCGATTTTCACGACGTCAGGCTCGAGAGCCGCGAGGCGCGAGAGGGCGGAGAACCCTGCCCCGAGGTCGTCGATGGCGATTCGGTAGCCGAGCGAACGGAGGTTGCGCAGGTGCTGCTGCGCTCCGCCCGGCGCGTCGAGACGAGACATCTCGGTCACCTCGAGGACGCATCGAGTCGCCTGGTGCACCAGGCCGAAGGTCGGACTGGTCAGCTCGGGCGAGAGGAGATCGTCGGGGTGGAGATTGATGAAGACATCGCCCACGAGCGATGGCAGGTCTCGGCACACCTGCCCGAGGATCGCCCGGTTGAGCTCCGTGCGTCGCTCCGTCCGCTCGGCGCAGTCGAACAGGGCCCCGGGATGAGGGAGATCTCGGCTGTGGCTCCGCACCAGCGCCTCATGCCCGGCGACGTCGCCGGTGCGGGAGTCCACGATGGGCTGATAGGCCATCCAGAGGCTCCCCAACGCGCCATCGAGAGCAGCGTTGTGGCGACAGCGACTCGCGAGCTCCTTCTCCGCGAGAAAGCGCTGGGCGATGGTGTTCCCGTCCGCCCGCTCCCGGACCCTCCGCTGCCCCCTCCGGACGGCCCCCACGAGCGCGTCGGGCTCGACCGGCTTCGGGAGGTAGGCCGTGGCCTCGAGCTCGAGCGCCACCGAGGCGACGGTCAGCTCGGGGGTTCCGGTGACGAGCACGACGGCGGTGTTCGAGCCCTGCTCCCGCAGCTCCCGAAGCAAGGCGATCCCCGCCCTGGAGTGGGTCTCTCCGTCGGGCATCCAGACGTCGCACACCACGACCTCGATCGGGTAGCGGGCCATCGCGCGCTTCGCCTCGAGATAGGAGCCTGCGACTTCTGTCCGGATGTGGTGACGCTGGAGGGAGCGGGAGAGGAGCAGGGCAGCGTCGGGGTCGTCGTCGACGATCAGGACACACGGCGACCGGACAGCATCCGGAAGCCAGGAGCGCCGAATCCCGTAGGCGGGAGTGGGGGGCAGGAGGTCTCGCATGCCCCGACACGAAGCAGGACGCGTGCCACACGGTTCTTCGGCTCCAACCATCCCACTTCGGCCCATTTCGGGACGGGTGGGACCCGGCGGGCCATCATGGGATGGACTGAGCGCCCTCGGGGAAGAGGAGCCGCAGGACCCCCCCGAGTTGCTCGACCATGTCGGACTTCAGCACCACGTGCTCGACGCCGAGCGAGCGTGCCTGGACTTCCAACGAGGGCGGCAAGTGCCCGGTCGTGAGGACGATCGGCAGATCGGGGTGGACCTTGCGCACCTCGCGAATCAGCTCGATGCCGGAGAGCTCGGGCATCGAGAGATCCGTCACGAGCGCGTCAGGTGCGGCCTTCTCGATGGAGGCCAGCGCTGCGAGGGGGTCCGTGAACACATCCACCTGATAGCCCTGCCGCTCGAGCACCCGCTGGGCGACGCGGACGATCGCCAGCTCGTCGTCGATGTAGACGAGGCGACGGGCCGAGGCTCCGACCGGAGGGTCATCGGAACGAACGGGGTCGGCTTCGGCCAGGGGAAGGTAGACGTGGAAGACGGTGCCCTTGTCGACTGCCGAGTAGACCGAGATCGCGCCGCCGCGTGACTGGACCAGGCCGTGGACCACGGAGAGGCCGAGGCCCGTGCCGGACCCTTCGCCCTTCGTGGTGAAGAAGGGATCGAAGATCCGCTTCTGAACGGAGGGCGGCATCCCGGGACCGTCGTCGCGGACCGTGAGGCGTACGTAGGTGCCCGGGTCGAGCCCATCCAGGAGCTCGGCTTGGGCTGGCCGCACGCGCACCCGATCCAGGGACAACGCGATCTCGCCCCGTTCCTCGCCGATCGCCTGGCTCGCGTTGGTCACCAGGTTCACGACGATCTGGTGCACTTCCGTCCCCTCGAAGTTGACGAGGGGCAGCACGGGACCGTCCGAGAGCGTCAGACGTACCTTGCGCGGGAGCGACGCCCGCAGGAGCTCGACGGCCTCGACGACGATCGGCCGGCAACGGATGGCGTGGTTCTGGTCCTCTGCGGGCCGACTGAACGCCAGGATGCGCTTCACGAGTGCGCTCGCCCGCGCGGCACCGCGCTTGAGCTCGTGCAGATACTCCTGAGCGGGGTGGCCGGTGGCCAGCTCGGCGGTGGCCATGGCGAGGTTGCCGGTCATCGCGAAGAGGATGTTGTTGAAGTCGTGAGCGATACCGCCCGCGAGCGTGCCGAGCGACTCGAGGTTCTGTGAGCGCACCCGGCTCGCCTCCTCCTTTCGCCGGTCGGTCACGTCCCAGACGACGCCCTCGAAGCCGCTGACGTCCGGCCGCGCACGACCCGTGAGTGCGATCCAGCGTTCGTTGCCGTCGGCATCTCGGATGCCCCGCTCCGACGAGGTCGCTCCCCCATGCTCGAGCACGTGCGCGAGCTTGGCGCGCGCAGCACGCTCACTCTCCGGCATGAACAGGGCCAGAAGCTCGTCGATCGTGGCAGGCAAGCGCTCGGTGGGGTGGCCGAGCACCGCGCTGGCATTGTGATCCCAGCCGACCTCTCCCGTGCCGAACTCGACACTGAACGCGCTCATCCCGCCGGCCTCGAGAGCCGTGTGCAGCTTCTCGCGCGAAGAACGCAGCGCGATCCCCGCGGTCTCGCGCTCGGTCACGTCGAGCAGGAAGCCATAGAAGGTGGTCGCCGCTCCGTCCCGCACCGGGGTCGCTTGGCCTTCGATCCAGCGCTGCCCGCGCTGGGGGTGGGCGACCAGGAAAATCTGGTGCCAGACCTCCCCGTCGCGCGCGGCCGCCTCGAGACTGAGCATCAGCTCATCGCGATGGTCAGCGACGACGTGTCGCCACGGGTCGGTGGCGGGAACCTCGCCGAGCGTGTTGACGAGCCGCGGTCCTCGCGACGCCATCGAGACGCTCCCGGCCCCGTCCCACGTCAAGGCGAAGTAGGCCCCGGGTGAGAGCTCGAGGGTGCGGCGAAGCTCCGACTCGGTCGCCTGGAGCCGCCTCGCCATCGACTCTCGCTCGGTGATGTCCACGAAGCCGAGGATCATCGCTGGCTCTTGGCCGACCTCGACCACCGAGCGTGTCACCGCCAGGCTCCGAGCAGGCGTACCGGTCGTGGTCAACACCGTTGGCAGAGCGTCCGGTTCGGCGAACCACTCGGCGAGGCCTTCGACACCGACCTGGTCCAGCGTCGGGCAATTGACCGCGCACGCGGGACTGAGCGAACGCAGCGCCGGGTTGGTGGCCACGACCGTCCCGTCCGGGCGGGCGATGAGCGCGGGCGTGGGCAGGCGCTGCAAGAGGTGCGCGACGTTCTGGAGGCGCTCGAGGTGACTCGCGTCGAACGCTCGCACGACGAGCCGGGAGTCCTCCCGTTTCGCCTGTTCCACCACGAGGACACCCCGCGAGCTGCTGACGTGGGTGAGCTCCCGCCACACGAGATACTCTGGGTCCTCGGCCGAGCTCAGCGCCTCGACCGAGGAGGCGCTGAAGACCTCTTCGAGGGGGAGGGGCATCGGCGGCCGACGCTCTCCCCAGGCCCACTCGGCGAAGAGCGTGGACACGTCGACGATCGAGCGACGGTCGCTGTCCAAGGTCACGACGTGATCGGCGCTGCCTTCGAAGAGACTGCTGAGCCGCTGCCGGGAGATCATCAGCGGCGTGAGATCGGTGTGCGCGCCGAGCATCCGAGTGGGCGTGCCGTCTTCATCGCGGATGGCGATGCCGCGGCAGCGAATCCAGACGGTCGAACCGTTCTTGTGGCGGTAGCGAACGATCAGGTCGTACGGGACGCTCGGGTCGTCGATGTGCTGCTGAAAGCGTTCGGCGGCCTTCGCGAGGTCCTCCTCGAAGATGTTCGCCTGCCACCAGTCCGAGGTGTGCGGGACCTCGTCGACGGAGTAGCCGAAGACCTCCTTGAAACGAGGGCTGAGCCACTCGTGCTCCTGGTCCACGAGGTCCCAGTACCAGAGGCCGTCGAGTGAACCCGCCTGGAGGAACTCGAAGATCGCCGGGTCGCTCTGGAGACGCTCGTACAGCTCGCGTTCCAGGTAGTGGCGGCCCTCGTCTGGGCGTTCACCGTGCACCGTCACCCCCAAAGGTTCGTTCCAGGGCGGCTCCGAGCTGCGCGCGCATGTTCGCCTTCTCCACGATCTGGAGCCGAGGCAACCCTCGCAGGAAGCCCTCCTCGTCCGGTAGATGCCCCGTGGCGATCACGACGGGCAGGTCCGGCCGAACGCCGCGCACCCGCGCGACGAGAGTCAGTCCGCTCATGCGAGGCATGTCGATGTCGGTGATCAGGACGTCGAAAGCCTCCGGTGCCTGCTCGAACGCGAGCAGCGCTTCTCTCGGGTCCGTGAAGGCGCGCACGCGATAGCCGAGCCGCTCGAGCACCCGCTCGACCACGGTGGCGATCGCGACCTCGTCGTCGACGAAGAGCACGTGCTGGCCCGCTCCCTTCGGGACGTCTCTCGTCGACTCCGTTCGACCGGTCGTCGGTGTGAGGACCGCTGGAAGGATGATCTCGAAGAACGTGCCCACCCCCTCTTCGCTGTGGACGTCCAGCACGCCGCCGTGGGTTTCGACGATTCCCGCGACGACCGCCAAGCCGAGCCCGGTCCCCTCGCCCGGCTTCTTGGTCGTGAAGTAGGGGTCGAAGACCTTGTCCAGCACGGAGCGCGGCATGCCGCAGCCGTCGTCCTCCACCGTCAACCGGACGAAGCGAGCAGCCTTCGACTCGACCGAGGCCGGAACCGACCCGCGCCGCGCGTCGGACAGGCCGATGCGAATGCGGCCCGATCGTTCGCCGATCGCGTGGGCCGCGTTGGTGATCAGATTGACCAACACCTGATGGAGCTGGCCCGGATAGGCGTCGACGGGAGCGACATCCGAGCCGATCCGCAGATCGAGCTCGATCAGCTTCGGCACCGTCGGTCGCGTCAGCTTCACCACCTCCATCAGGAGGGGCGCGAGAGCCGTGGCCTGGAGCTCCTCGTCCTTCGGTCGGCTGAACGCGAGGATTCGGCGCACGAGCTCCGATGCCCGGTCGGCGGCCTGTTCGATCTCGCCCATCAGCTCGCTGAGCCCCGACCCGGGCGCGACGTCATCCCGAGCGAGGGCGGCGTTGCCGCTGATCGCGAAGAGGAGATTGTTGAAGTCGTGTGCTACGCCACTCGCCAGCGAGCCGAGCGCTTCGAGCTTCTGCGACTGCAGCCGCTGGTGTTCCTGCTCCTTCCGCGCGGTGACGTCGCTCAAGACGCCCCCGAGCGCCGTGCGGCCCTCGGCACAGCCGCCGCGCAGAGCGACCCAGCGCATCTCCATGTCCCGAGACAACTGGACCTCACGCTCGACCGTGACTTGCTCCCGGAGCCCCTCGTCGAGCGAAGCCAACAGAGCGAGGCGCTCCTCTTTCTCGAGCCGTTCGAGCAGGTCGTCCTCTCGGGGAACCATGCCGCGCGGCCACGAAGGCGGCGGTCGCCAGCTGACCCGTCGAGCCTCGGGGTCGTAGGTCCACGTCCCGAGGTCACCGGTCTCCAGGGCCACTCGGAACTGCTCGCTGCTCTCGAAGAGCGCGCGCTCGGCGTCGACCAACGCAGAGACGTCCACGAGCGTGTAGAGGTTGCGGACGCCGCTGCTCAGCTCGAAGTGCGCACGGCTGACGTGGAGAGTGACACTGTCGTGCGGGAGCTTCACCTCCACGGTCTGGCCGGCGCCGATCTCGCTCACTCCCGGGAGGAGCTCGTCCAGGGAGCGCGGCACGTCGCCCCTGATGAGAATGCTGCGAGCGATGGCGTTCATCCCCAGGACCTCGCCGTCACCACTCGTGAGCACGGCGCCACAGGGGAGTGCCTCCATCAGTGGGTCCAGCACCTGGAGGCGCTGAGCCGTCTCGCCGACGTCCCGGAGCCATCCGCGAATGGTCGCGTCCTCACCTTCGCCCTCCGCTCGCATGGCCAGGGTGACCATCGCCCCGTCCCGGAGCCGGAGCGTGACGTTCTGCAGCCGGCGGCGTGCGAGCGTTGCCTCCACGACGGCGATGGCATCCACCGAGCACTCGGGCGTGAAGAGTCGTGCGAAGGACTCGCCGACCAGCTCCCCACCTGGCACGCCGAGCCGGTCCGCGATCTCCGACTCGACGAACGTCAATCGTCCGCTCCCGGCGTCGACGATGAAGGCGTGGTCGGATGGCGCCGCGCGGAGTGCGCGCACCCGTTGAGTGACCGCTTCGTCGAGCTCCCGGCTCGGCGGCACCGTGGGAGGCGCCGGCCGGGCACGAACGACCTCTTGCACGCCGAGGACGGCGTCGTCATCCGGCGAGAGCCAGAGGGACAGGGCGACCATCACGTCGACGGGGCGTTCCTCCGAGTCGAGGCGGACGCTCGGATAGGGCGCCACGATCTCCCCGGCGAGCAATCGGTCACGCTTGGCCTTCTCTTCCGAGCGCAGTGAGGGTGGGATCAACGTGGTGTGGTGAGGTGACCACCCGAGCCAACAGCTCGGGGTCGGACCGACCGCCACGACGGCGCCCTGCGCGTCCCAGCGGATCACGGCAAAGCGGGGCCTCGCGTCCTGTGGTCTGTTCTCCATTCCCCAGGCCGAACTCTAGCCTCGACCAGCGTCACTGTGAAGAGCACAACGAGATCAGAACCAAAGACGAAACTCACGGTCGCTCAAATGGGTTTACCCCCTCGAGGGACAGGTAGTGCCAGAGCACCGACGCCGCCGTCGGAACCGGCCGGTAGGGCGAGTCGGGCGCCTGGGTGGACTCGTCGGGGACGCCCGCCAGCCCGAACGCCGCGAGCCGGCCCAGCTCTGCTCGCATGGTCGTGGGGGTCTGGCCCGCACACTGGATGGGTTGGCCCGTCAACGCCCGCGCGCGCTCGAGCGCCAGGGCGGCGCCATGGGTGCCCTCCGTCCAAACGAAGCGCCCATGCGGGAGCGGCTGGTTCGTGAGATCGAAGTCGAACATGCCGAAGATTCCTGCCTCCCGGCCGCTCATCCCGGCCGGCTCCGTGAAACGCTCGCAGGCGAAGTCGAGCGCCCCGAGGTGCGCGAGCGCCTGGGTCCCGTCGAGTGCCAGCAGACCCCAGGTCTGCGGGTCGAGGTAGAGCTCGACGTAGTTCTCACCGTAGACCTCATGGACCCCGGGCCGGAAGTACTGCCCGTTCCACCGCGCCAGCACCGTCTGCTCGAGGTCGGCCCGGAGAGCGTCGTTCGCCGGATCCCCCAACACCTGGACCGCCGCGAGCGCGTCCGCGTTGTGCTCGAGAGCCATGACCTGAGTTTCGTCCCAGGACGTGTTCGACAAGTCGGTCGGATTGAAGAGCAGGCCCGTGCTTCCACCAAACGTCGCGCGAGTGCCGTTCAAATAGGCGATGACCGAATTCAGGACACTGTCGTATTGTGTAGTACCAAAAAGGTGACGGTGAGAGGCGAAGGCCAGCGCCGCCCAGGCGACCGCTCCCGAATAGCGGACATCACCGGACTGCGGAAAAGGGCTGGTCCCGTCGTCGTAGTACGCGAAGTACCAGGAGCCATCGGCGAGCTGGAGGCCCGCGAGCGCATCCAGGATGCCCTCGGCCTCGGTGCGTGCGCCCGCGGCGCCGAAGGCGATGACCGCCACGGCCTGTTCATAGAGGAAGCAGAGGTCGCTCTCCCAGCTGGTGTGCAACAGCCGGCCACCGTTTCCGGGCAGCGCGTCCCCGAGCAGGTCGATGGCAGCGTCGATGGAGGGATTGGGGTGGTCTCCCGGCTGATCGACGTATGCCGTCGCGAAGGCGTAGATGCTCGCCCCGTCCGGGGGGATGGGTACGTGGTGACCCGACTCGTCGTGCAGTGAGCCGCGGCACCACTTGGACGCGCATCCGGGGTAGGAGTTGATGGCGACGTCGTCCATCATCTCGACGACGAAGCGGTCCACCGAGCTGAGCGCGAAGGCCTCGAACGCGAAGGACCCGCCTGGGCCAAAGACGGGAACGGCGTTCTCGAGGTAATGCACGTCGCTGTGCTTGAAGAGCTTCAGCGTGGCCCCGGCGGGCATGGCGTGGGTCGTCCCCTCGAGTCGCCAGACCTTGCCATAGCCATAGTCGGCGAGCTCGACCATGGTGTGGAGCTCGACGCGGGGGCGCTGCGCCCCGAGGGAGACATCGAGCTTGTGGCAGTGGGTCTCGCTGGCCACGGCGCAGACCTCGACGGTCATCGAGGTCTCCATACCGGTGAGCAAGTTCACCCGGGGTCCGGCTCCGACGATGGTCGCGCTCGACGGGACGAGCCATTGGAAGGTGGTGGCCGGCTCGAAGCATCCCTCGGCCTCGAGGATCGCGACGTCGTCCTGCGCGAGGGGGCCGTTGGGCGTGGTCATCGCGATGCCGGTGGGGTGTCCGTCACACGTCGCCCCGAGCGCCATGGTCTGCCCTTCCATCGCTCGAAGGCTGGGGCTCGAGGTGCTCGTGAGACTGGTCGTGGGGGTCGCGCTCGAGGTGCGCCTGCGCCGGTTCCGGCGCTGTGTCGCAGAGGGACCGCCGCGGAGCTCCATGTCCAGCCGTCGCACGGCCTGCGCCGTCGATTCGCCTGCTCCCGACGAGGGCCACTGTGCATGCGCGCCGTTCGTGGACAACACGGCCAGCGCCACCAGTGTGTACGAGAGTCCCTGCCGCATCGTCAGCCTACCTTTCCTGTCTTCACCGTCTTGTCCCAGGTCTTGTCCGCCCCCTGCCATTCCTTCACGTAGGCACCGAAGGTGACCGCGCACAGGAACGGGCCGTAGCCCGCGAGGTAGAGGAGAGCCTTGGAGAGCCTCATGTGCCCGTGGTCCTCGGCGAGCATCGCCAGGTAGCTCACCGGCATGGCGAGCGCGGTCCACAGATAGAGGAAGAGCACGAGCGTCGCCTTGGCCCAGCTCGGGGCCGGCACGAACACGAGCCAGCTGTCGAAGAGCGGCGGCACGAGCGCGTACACGATCACGATCAGCGAGATGACGCCGGGGAACATCACCCCCTCGAACCAGCTCTTGCGCGCCGACTCCCAGTCGATGACGTAGGAGGCGAAGGTCACCAAGAGGTAGACCAGGCTCGCGACGATCCAGTACGCGCGAAAGAGCTCCCACGCCCACGCGGGGTCGATCGCGTAGAGCCCGAGCAGCCCGATCGCCGTGCCGATCTGGAAGACCGGCATGAGAAAGATGCTGAACCAGAGCACGGCCATCGCCGTGCTCCCGAGCGACTCGTGCTTGACCCCGTTGAACCAGAGGTTGGCGAAGACCTGAGTGATCTGGACGTTGCCGCGAGCCCACCGGAGCCGCTGCTTCCAGAGCATGCGGAGCGTGTCGGGTTCCTCGGCATACACCAACGCGTTCGGCTCGAAGATGGCCTTGCGTCCCTCGAGCTGGGTGTTGAACGTCGTGAAGGTGTCCTCGGCGAGGGTGTCGTCGAAGATCGCCCCACCGATGGCGAGCAGGTTCTCCCGCGAGTGGAGCTGGGCACCGCCGGAGAGGCAGGCGAGGAAACCCATGACGTTCTGGGCACGTCGCGAGGCCCCCGTCGCCGTGATGTACTCGAAGGTGATGAAGCGCTGCACCAGACTGGGCGACCGGCTTCCCTCCTTGATGTAGGCCGTGACGGCGCCGATCTCGGGGTCGACCAAGTGTCGCGCCATGCGCCGCAGGCTCGACGCGGTGTAGATCACGTCGGCGTCCATGATGAGGACCGCCTCCGTCCAGTCGTTCTGCCAGAGCTGGGCCAGGCCGTAGTTCAGGGTGTGGGCCTTGCCCTCACCGCCCGCTACGCGCCGCACGTGGAAGACGTTCTTCGGCCACTTCTTGTTGCGGCGAATGGTCTCTTCCGGCGTCTCGTCCGTGGAGGCATCGTCGATGACGTAGATGCGAAGCCGGTCGGGGGGATACTCGAGCTGCATCAAGCGGTCGATGGTGGCACCGATGACCATTCCCTCGTTCCATGCAGGGATGAGGATGGCGACCCGTGGCAGGTGGATGCGGGTCTTCTCGAGGTGCGTCGCGAACACGGAGAGCGCGAGGACGAGGAACTGGTAGGCCCCGGCGAGCACGGGAAGGGTCCCGAGCACGACCAAGAGGGTCAGCAGTGCCCCGACGAGCTGCACGTCAGGCCGCGTCGGCTTCTGCGCCGGGGTCCGCCTCGCGGACGAACGCGTCGATGACGTGGTCCTGCCAGGTGCGCACCATGGCGACGTCGCGAAAGGCGATGGGAGCGGGAAGACGACCGGAGAGCGTGTATTCGAGCCACGCCATGGGCAGGTCTGCTCCCGCGGCGATCGTGATGGACATGGTCCCGGGGAAGCGCGCGTTGATCTCCATCAACTTGGGGGTGCCGCCCCGCGAGCGGCGAAGCTGAACGTTGGCGACGCCCTCGAGGTCGATGGCCTCGGCGGCGTAGCGCGCCGCCGCTTCCACCACCAGGTCGTGAACGGTGCGAGCAGCGACCGCGACGCCCGAGTCGACCTTGAGACGAGCTCGGGGAACGGTGGCCAGGACTTCCCGACCGAGGCGAAGGACGTCGACCGAGTACTCCTCGCCTGGGAGGTACTCCTGCACCATGTCGCCCGGCGCGCCGATGAGCTCGCGCATGTCCTTTGCCGACTCGACGACGCGGATGCCGCGCCCTCCCGCACCCGTACGCGGCTTCACCAGGATGGGGTACATCCAATCGGTGGGGTCGAAGTCTCCGTCGAGCGGCACGCTTCGTGGTGCGATGAGCTCCAGCCGTCGACACAGCGCGAGCTTGTCCAGACACACCTCGAGGGTTTCGGGCGATGCGACCATCAGCTGGGTCCCGATCGCCTCGAACTCGGCCCGCGCCTGGGACACCGCGAGCAGCTCGAAGTCGACCGTCGGCACCAGCACGTCGATGCGGTGCTCTTTGCAAAGGCGGAGGAGCACCGGCACCAGGCGAGCATCGTCGCCTCGGGGGATCAGATGCCGGCGCCCCTCCTGTGCCAGGTAGAGACCCGCCGCGAGCGGGTCGATGTCGGCGGCGTGCAGCCGAGCATGCGGGGAGAGGTGGGAGAGGAGAACGCAGGCGGCCGCGCCACCGGCGCCCGTGATGAGTACTCGCGGCTTGTCGTTGCTGAGCATGCCGAGGACCCTTTCAAGGTCCGTGCCGACGAATCGGCCGCTCGAAACGGCCGACTTCGTGGGGGCTGTCCCGTTCCGGGACTCGTGCGGCCCGGATCGGACCGCCGTGGGACGCTCAGCGCAGGCCGTACTTCTTGAGCTTGCGGTAGACGGTCGTTCGGCCGATGCCGAGCTCCCTCACCACCTCAGCGACGTTTCCACCGTGCCGTTGGAGGGCGTCGGCCAGCGCCGCTCGCTCGAGGTCTTCCATCGTTCCGCCGTCGCCGTCGCTGACGGGCGCATTCGGTCTCGGGTTCCCGCTGAGGGCCGCGCGAATCCGCTTGGGAAAGTCGGCGGCCGCGATCACACCCTCACGTGCCACCACGACCGCGCGTCGGATGGCGTTCTCGAGCTCACGGACGTTGCCCGGCCAATCGTACGCCGTGAGCAGAGAGCGCGCGTCCTCCTGCAGCTCGAGGTCGTGGTGTCGCAGAAAGAAGCGAGAGAGGAGCTCCACGTCTTTCCCGCGCTCCCGAAGCGGCGGGACGTCGAGCTCGAAGACGGCGACCCGAAAGAAGAGGTCCTCGCGAAACGTCCGCTCCGCGACACGCTCCAGCAGGTTCTGGTGGCTGGCCGCCACCAAGCGAAAGTCACTGCGGAGGTCGCGATCACCACCCACTCGGCGGAAGGTCCGCTCTTGCAGGACTCGGAGGAGCTTGGCTTGTGCCGGCAGGCTCAGCTCGGCGATCTCGTCGAGAAAGAGCGTGCCACCGTCGGCTTCCTCGAAGCGTCCCTGACGGCGGTCGGTCGCGCCGGTGAAAGCCCCCCGCTCGTGGCCGAAGAGCTCGCTCTCCTGGAGCGACTCGGGAATCGCCGCGCAGTTGATGGCCACGAAGGGCTTCGTCGCGCGAGCGCCCTGTGAATGGAGTGCGCGAGCGACGAGCTCCTTTCCGGTTCCGGACTCGCCGTGAACGAGCACGGTGACATCGGTGGCGGCGACGCGCTCGACCTCGCGAAAGAGCGCCCGCATCGTCGCGTGTCGACCGATCATGCCGGCGTACTCGTCGGCGCTACCGCGCTCGAGCTCCTGAATGCGCCGACTCATGCGGACCTTCTCGAGCGCCCGATTCACGATCGTGAGGAGCTTGAGCTTGTCGAGCGGCTTCGGGAGGAAGTCGTAGGCCCCGGACTGCATCGCGTCGACCACGACATCGACCTCCCGCTCGGCGGTGACGATGATCACCGGGAGCTGGGGATGGGTCGCTCGCAGTCGAGAGAGCGCCTCCATCCCCGTCATGCCGGGAAGCTCGAGGTCCAGGCAGACGCAGTCCGGTACCGAGGTCGCCAGGATCTCCACCAGTTGCTCCGCCGTCTCGACGGGCTCCACGTCGTGGCCCTCTTGTTCCAGCCACCGGGACACGAGCGTGCGCTGGTCGATGTCGTCCTCGACGACGACGATGGTTCCTCCCATGCGCGGCAGCCTATCAGGCTTCGTCGAAGACGAGGGTGAACGCGAGCCCACCGGTCCCATCGGGCCTCGGCTGGTACTTGAACTCGATCCGATCGGGCCGATGCTTCCAGCTGTCCAGCTCGAAGGAGTGGGACCAGAGACCGTGGTACGACTTGATCTCGAGAAAGTAGCGCTCGCCGTCCTCGGCATGAACGACGGTCTCCAAGCGGAGCTCGACCTCCGGCTTGGTGAGGGTGAAGAGGTGTCCGACGACCGAGCCGTCGTCCGCGTAGGGCTCTTCGGCCCGTTCGACCACGTATCCCTTGGTGGCCAGCGCTTCGACCGTCTCCACCATGTACCCGAGACTCATCTCCATGGGGTGTCCTCCTCAGCCGCTTCCGATGCCGATGAGCATCCACTGGCGCAAGAGGGCCAGCAAGCCGAGGGCCGCCACCACCAACGCCACCCGCCAGAGGACGGCGCGCTCGGTCTCCACGTCGATGGCGACCTCCAGCTCGAAGTCCATGTCTCCGCCAGCCACGGTCTCGGAGGGCTTCGGCTGCGGATCGAGCGAAGGTGCCACCGGCGCCACCATCGTCGCGGGAGGTGCGACCATGGGGTGCCCCTGATACTGGACGGGAGCGGTGTGTGGAATCACCTGCGGGACCTGCATCTGCGGGACGTGCATCTGCGAGGGCATGGGCACGGGGGCGTGCTGAACCGGCGCGGGCATCGGCCCCGCACCGTCGAGGAGGTGCGCTTCGGCGCCGATGAGGACGCGCCGTAGCCGGCCGCTGGCGACGAGCCGGTCGAGCGCCACGCGCAACGCCCCCGGTTCGGGCAGGCCAGGAACGATGATGGCGAGCAAGGCCGGGTCCGCGGGCAAGAGCCCCTGGGTGAGGTGGGGACGAAGCCGTTCGTAGACCTGGTCCGGCGGTTCGCTGGATACGAGCTGCAAGTGGTTGGTCACGGGGGGTTCAGGCGGCGAAGCGGGAGAGGGCGTAGTGGCCGAGCAGGGAGGCGGCGAGCAGGAGATCCAGCCCCAGGAGCAGGAGCGTCCATCGGCGAATGGCACGCACCCGCCGTTTTTGGAGCCTCAAGTGTTCGAGACGGTTCATGTCGAGACTCCTGAAGGGGTGTCCTTCCGGCGCCGACGGCGGAAGGAGGTGAACGCGACCGAGGCGAGCACGAGGCCGGCCAAGACGGTGAAGCCGACGTCGACCCAGCGGACCTGCGCCTCCTCGACCGACATCTGAGCCGCCTGTTCGGGTTCTGGCGCCTCCACGACTCTCGCCACGGTGGGCTCGTCGTCGACCGCGAGAATGTCCCAGGCACCGTCGTGGAAGAGCGCGATCTCACCCAGGAGCCCCACCCAACTGGGGGGCGCCAGCTCCTCGGGCGCACCCAAGGCCACCACGAGGAGCTCGTCGCGACCGCGGCGCTCGAGCAGGAGGGTGTCCTCCGCGGGGAGCAAGGGCATGCCGAGCTCGCCGGAGTCGTCTCGCCAGCGACGGCGCCCGACGTCGCCGACGAGGGTCAACCGGGACTCGTCCTCCCACCAGCGACCACTGGCGATGCGGATGCAGGCCCCTCGACACTCCCGACCGGGCGGCAACCAGCGCCAGGGCTCGCTTCCCTGCAGCGGGGCGAGCACGGCGCCAACGGCACCGAGCGCGTCGACGCCGAGGCGCTCGTTCCAGACCAGCGGGGCCCCGCGAAAATGATCCACCGCGGAGGCGAGCCCAGCGAAGGCGAGCTCCTCGCGGGGGACCGTCAGGGAGCTGGACCCGTCCACGTGGACCCACAGGTCGTCGTCTTCGTCGTGGCAGCCCTCGTCCTCGTGGGTGCGCAGGGTCACCGCGAGCTCGACCTCCCAGCGGCCCTCGGTCCACACCGCCTCGGGCACGCGACCCCGCCAACGAGCTTCACCCGCTTCGAGCGCCCAGGTCGCGAGGGGGATGTCGTTGACCGAGAGCGTCGCGCGGCTTCGCTCGACGTCGATCCCCGTCGCTGGAACCCGCACCGCCATCTCGACCCGCGGCCACTCGGTCGGCCGCCAGTCGGCGGGTCGGTCCCAGCCGAAGCGGAGGACATGCCGGCCTTCCCCAGCGGCGCGCCAGCCGCGAGCGAACCCGAGGTCGTCGAGGCGCACGACCTCGGTGGTCCGATCGCTCCGTACCTCCGCGCTCTCGCGCAGCTCGGAGAGCTCGCATCCCTCGGTGACGCAGCGTTGGAGCACCCCCTCGTCACCGAGGGCGCGGAGACCGACGGCGAGCGCGCCGGGGCCAGCGGCGGTCACCACCAGGTCGTCCCCGTCGACCGCTGCGAAGGCGACGCCCTCGTCGACCGCTCCGACGCGAAGGTGCAGCGCCCGGTCCGCCCGCGGGGCGGGCTTCAGGCCGCGACTCCACAGGAGCGCGTGGGCGTCGAGGACGGCGCTCGCCCAGTCGGGCTCCAGCGACTCGCGCACCTCGTCCGGGACCTCCAGCCGGATCGACTCTTCGCTCTGCTCGCCGAGCCACTCGAGCAGCGTCTCCCCGCCCGCGCTGGCGGAGACGCCATGCAGGTCGGCCGAATCGATCCGAACCCAGGCGTCGTCGGCGCTCTGATCGAGGCAGGGATCCTCGTCGACGCGCAGTCGCGCGCGAACGGTCAGACGGTGAAAGCCCTCGCCGAGCTCACCGAGTGCCGCCACGAGCCGGCCGCTCGCACGCAATGGCCGGGTCACCCGCGGCACGCCATCGACCTCGACGGTCAGGAGCGAGCGGCGCGAGAGCAAGTCGGACGCTTCGTAGCGGAGGTCGACGCGGGGACTGCCGCTGCCCTCGAAGGTCACCTCCCAGGAGGCGTGGGCACCGCGGAGGGTCTCCGGGCGTTCGAGCAGCGCGTCGGCGGCGAGAGCGCTCGACGCCTGGAGGAGCGTCAGCACGAGGATGGCGAGACGATTCACAGCCGCACCCGATAGCCGAGGGTGGATACATGGCGACCACCGAGGGTCAGGTGGTCGTAGCCGAGGAGCAGGTCGTGGCGACGGCCGAGAGTGAGCCGCAGCTGCGCGCCCACGGTGCCGTAGTGCTGTTCGGCGACGGCCCCCGCGACCCCGACCCGAACACCGAACACGCCGAAATCGAGCTCGCCCGAGAGCGCGAACACCGTCTCGTGCTGGGTGCGGTGGTCACCTCGGAAGACCTGCAACATCCAGCGAAAGGGTCCCACCTGATGCTGCGAGCCGAGCATGGTCAGGTGCTCGAATCGCCCATCCTCGCGGACACCGGGCCGGGTCGAAAGGAGCAAGGTCCACTTGTCGGTCGCCCGGAACGAGAGCCCGAGCGGGATGCGGTGGATTCGGTCTCCTTCGGCACGCAGGAGCTGGTAGCCGGCCTCGATGGCCAGTCGTTCGCCGACTCTCGCGACCAGGGACACGGTCCCGATGCGAGCCATCTCGAGCTCGTTGCGTTGCACGTCCTGCCGAAAGCCGGCGACCAGGCTGAGCTCGGGCGTGAGAAACACGGTCGCGCCCAGCCCCCCGCGCCCGCTCAGGCCGGCGTCGCCATGGGAGAGGCCGAGGTCGAGACGAAGCTCCGCGCGGGTCGCCTCCGACAGCTTCGCCTTGCCCTCGACCGCCGGCTGGAACGCAGGATCGATGGTCAGCGCCCGATCGTAGAGCTCACGCGCGTCCCGCCTCCGCAGGCGCGCCCGGTGCACGTCGGCCAGGCCCACCATCGCCTCGAGGTTCTCGGGTTCCTGCGCGAGCACCGCCTCGAAGGCCTCGACCGCGGCTTCGTGGCGGCCGAGCCAGAAGAGCATCCGACCTCGGCCCACGGCGGCAACCGTGTCGTCGGGGTCGGCGGCGAGGACGGCCTCGTAGGAAGCGAGGGCCTTCTCGGTCTCTCCCTTCCAGGAGAGGGTGACCGCGAGCTCGAGGCGGAGGGAGCGATGGCTCGGGGCCACCGCCAGGCCAGCCTCGAACGCGCGCTGCGCCTGGGCGAGATCGCCTCGCTCACGCTCGATGCTCCCTCGAAAGAGGTAGGCCTCCGGAAACGGCGCACCATCCTCGGTGAGGGCGACCAACTCCGGATAGGCCTGCTCTCGCTGCCCTTCGGCCATCAAGTGCGCCGCCCGCTCGAAGCGGACCCCTCGCGGGTCCACCTCCTGGGCGTTCGCGCTCGAAGCCGCCAGAACGGCGAAGAGTCCGGCGACGGCGTGCTCACGCAGCACGGGCCTTCTCCGCAGGCGCGTAGGCGCCCGACTCCTGACGAAGTTGGCCGAGCTCGAAGAAGACCTGGTTCACGTATCGGTACTTGCCGATCGTCTCCCGACGGTGACTGTCGGAGCTCGCGCGGACAGGCACGCCGTGGCGAACGAAACGCTCGACCACCCGAGGCGATGGGCAACGCCAGCGCTCGTCGACCTCGATCTCGGCGCCGCGCGCCGCCGCCGTCGCCGCGAGCTCGTCGACGAGGTCGAGCGGCACCTGGTCTTCGCTGAGACCCACCTTGGGAAGAACGCTGAAGAGGTGAGCGACGACGACCTTCGTGTACCGACGCATCGAGTCGCGGGTCGCCAGACAGAGGAGCTCGAAGACGTCGGCGGAATCGAGTCGCCCCAGCTGGAGCAGCCGTCGCACGTCCTGAGGCCGGAGAACGCCGGTCTTCCAGGGGACCTGGTGGTCGGCCGCGTAGATCCAGTCGACGCCGCGAAGGTCGCGCGGGACGTCGAGCGTCCCCCGGGCATCGAGGAGCTTCGCCTCCACACCGACCTCCAGGCGTACGGGCGACGTCGCGTCGACCTTGCGGACGTGACGAACGAAGTCCGGCAGCCAGGTGGTGTCCCGGCGCACGTGGTCGACGCAGCCGAGCCGCGTGAGACCACGGGAGGCCGCCGTCTCGGCGTTCTGTTCGACCGTGTGCCGACCATCGGAGAACGTGGAGTGAACGTGCATGTCTTCCCGCATGGCAAAGGACCTGAGCACGTCCCGTACCAACCCTCGTTGCCGCCGCTCGGGCCGCCGAAGGGCCGAGTATTTCCGTATCGGGACGGCTGCGTTCCGATGTGGGCCGCGTCGCCGGACTCCCTACGCCGCAAGGCTCGCCGCCCCCTGGCCCACGAGTTGCTACTTCAGCCATCGGCGGTCGTTGGGGCCGCTCCAACTCGAGAGGTGCAGCTATGTGTGGAATCGTGGGCATGATCAACGGACACCCGGTCGCCAGCGACCTGGTCTCGGGCATTCAGCGCCTCGAGTACCGTGGGTACGACAGCGCGGGCGTGGCCACGGTCGACGGGGGCCAGATCCGGCGACGCCGAGCGGTCGGGCCGGTGTCCGCGCTACGAAGCCTGGTCGACCAGGTGCCCCTGCCTGGCCACGCCGGCATCGCGCACACCCGGTGGGCGACTCACGGCGCGCCCAGCGAAGCGAACGCGCACCCGCACGTGGTCGGCGCCGTGGGCGTCGTCCACAACGGCATCATCGAGAACCACGACGAGCTGCGGGACGAGCTGCTCGCGATCGGTCGCACGTTCGAGAGCCAGACCGACACCGAGGTCGTCGCCCACCTCCTCGACCTCGCCCTCGAGAGCTGCGGGGACCCGATGATGGCGCTGCGCGAGGTCTCGACCCGGCTCGAGGGGAGCTTCGCCATCGGGATGATCGTGTCGAGCGACCCCGACGCCCTCTACGCCACCTGCCGAAACGGCCCGCTCGTGGTGGCCCAGGAGCCCGGAGCGGCCTACCTCGCCTCCGATGGCTCGGCCATCGCGCCCTTCGTGGATGCCATCCAGGTGCTCGAGTGCGGCGACCGGGCGGAGCTTCGGCGGGGCCACATCCGGGTTCTCGACGAACGGGACCGAGAGGTCGAGCGACCCACCCGCTCCGTCCGCGAGAGCGAGGCGGAGGCCGGGATGGGCGAGTTCCCGAGCTTCATGATGAAGGAGATCCACGAGCAGCCCGAGGTGCTCGAGCGGCAGCTCGCGGCCTACGTCGACGGTGCGACCGGTGCCATTCGGCTGCCCGTCGAGACCTTGGCGGACAAGGACCAGCTGATCCTCAGCGCCTGCGGCACCTCCTACTACGCGTGCCTCCTGGCTCGCTACTGGTTCGAAGAGATCGCGGGCATGCCATGCCGGGTCGACCTCGCCAGCGAGCTCCGCTACCGGAACCCCGCGCTCAGCGACCGGCACGGCGCCATCTTCGTCTCCCAGTCGGGCGAGACCGCCGACACCTTGGCCGCGCTACGACTGGTCGAGTCCGTCGGCATGCGTTCGCTCGCGATCGTGAACGTCGAAGAGAGCGCCATGGCGCGCGAGGCCTCGTTCGTCATCGGCACCTTGGCGGGAACGGAGCGTGGCGTGGCCTCGACGAAGGCGTTCACGGCCCAGCTCTTCGCCCTGCTCTGCTCGGCGATCGAGCTCGGGCGGTTGCGCGGCCGGATCGCGGACGACGAGGTCCAGAGCCTCATCAACGAGGTGCTCCACACCATTCCGCAAGCGGTCATCCTGACCATCGCGTGCTCCGCCCGCCTGCAGGCCTACGCCGAGAGTCTGGCGAGCCAGCCACGGGCGATCTTCGTCGGCCGCGGTCCGAGCTTCCCGCTCGCGATGGAAGGGGCCCTCAAGCTCAAGGAGATCGCCTACGTTCACGCCGAAGGCTTCGCCGCCGGCGAGCTCAAGCATGGCCCGCTCGCGCTGATCGAAGAAGGCACACCCGTCATCGCGATCGCACCACACGATGCACTCTTCGAGAAGTCGCTCTCCAACGTCCAGGAAGCCGCCGCTCGCGGTGCCGCACCCTTCATCCTGACCGACGCCGACGGCATCGGCCGGGCGCTGAAGCTCGGCGATGCGTTGGTGATTCCCCAGGTGCCGGCGCTCGCGCAGCCCTTCGCGTACGCCACGGCCTTGCAGCTCATCGCGCACCACGCGGCCACGGCCGCGGGCAACGACGTCGATCGGCCCCGCAACCTCGCCAAGTCCGTCACGGTGGAGTGAGGACGCGACCGCGTGAACACGCTATCCTCGATGGGAATGACCGGCCCTCCCGGCGGCGACGAGCTCAGCGAAGACACCGAGTTCCTCGTGGCGATGAGCCACGAGATGCGGACTCCGTTGAACGCCATTCTGGGAATGACCGAGCTCGTCCTCGAGAGCTCGCTCTCCGCCGAACAGCGAGGGATGATCAAGCGTGTCCACCGCGCCGGCGAGCACCTCCTCTCGCTGGTGGAGGACCTCCTGGACATCAGCCGCATCGATGCAGGACAGATCGCGCTGCGGAAGCAGCCGTTCGACCCGGCCGACGTCGTCGAGGAGGTCGCCGAGAGCTTGGCGGAGCGAGCGCGTGAACGAGGCATCACCCTGATCGTCGACGTCGGTGGAGTGGTGAAGCCGGTCCTGGGCGACCTCCAGCGCTTCACGCGAGTGGTGAGCGCTCTCGCGGACAACGCGGTGAAGTTCACGAGGACGGGGTCGGTCGTCGTGCGGGTCGAAGCGGGGGGCCCCATCCGTGGTGTCGGCTTGACGATCGAGGACACCGGGGTGGGAATGAGCCGGGAGATGCACCAGCGTGCGTTCGACCGCTTCGTCCGCGGCGACGACTCGGTGGCCGGCACCGGACTCGGTCTTCCCATCGTGCGCGGCCTCGTCACCGCGATGCACGGCGAGGTGACCCTCTTCGACCGGCCAGGCGGCGGAACGGTCGCGCGAGTTCAGCTGCCACTCGATACAGGCGAAGCCCTTCCCCCCGCGCTCGAGACCAAACCGCGGGTTCAGCTCTGCGATCCGCTGAGTGAGCGACGGGAAGCCCTCACGCGACTGCTCCACACGGCTGGGGCCGACGTGAGCGTCATCGCCGATCTCGCCGACGCCTCGGACGCAGACGTTCGGGTGGTGGCAGAAGATGCCCTGCTCGCCGGGGGCATCGATGCCGCGGTGCCGACGATCCTCGTGGGCGCATCTTCCAGCCTTCGCCAGATTGGCGACGAAGTCGGAGCCAAGGCCGTCGTTCGAGCGCCGCTGCGACGGAGCGAGCTCTTTTCCGCGATCGAGGTCTGTCTCGGACGGTCCGAACCCGAGCGGAAGAGCTCGTACTCCGAGCTGACCCTCCTCCGAGTGCTGATCGCGGAGGACGACCCGGACAATCGTGCGGTGATCTCGCGAACGCTGCAGCGCGCAGGGTTCATGACCGACGTCGCGTCGGACGGCCCCACGGCGCTCGAGCGCATGCGCCAGCGCGAGTACGACGCCGTGGTGACCGACGTCGAGATGCCGGGGCTCTCGGGCATCGAGCTGACCCGGGCCATCCGCACCCTGGAGCGAGAGAACGGGCGTGACCGGACACCCATCATCGTCCTGACCGCCTACGCGCTGCCCTTCGTGCGTCAGGAAGCGCTCGAGGCGGGAGCGGACGACTTCGTCAGCAAGCCGCTCCGACCGGACACGTTCCTCCAGTCGCTGCACGGCATCATGGACAAGCGCGCCGTGGTGATGGTCGTGGACGACGACGCGTCATCGCGCGCGCTGACGAAGCGGCTGCTGGAACGCGACGGCCACCGAATCGTGGAAGCCGGCTCCGGTCTCGAGGCCGAAGCACTCTTTGGCAGTCGACGCGTCGATCTGGTGCTGAGCGATCTCGAAATGCCAGGGATGGACGGCTACGCTCTGGCGCGACGGATCCGGAGCGCCGATCCGGATGTCGCTCTGATCGCCGTGACCGGGCACGCCAGAGCCCAGGTGGAGGATCGGTGCGTCGCCAACGGGTACGATCGGCTGCTGACCAAGCCCTTCAAGCGAGCCGCGCTCGTCGAGGTCGTGGCGGAGATGTTGACACCCGAAGAGCCGCCCGATGCCCGGGACGCCGAGGCGGGTGAGCTCGTGGATGCGCCCCCCGAGGTCGAAGACTTGATCCCTGAGTTCCTCGGCCGTCGACTCGCTGAGATCCAGCTCCTGCGCGGTGCACAGAAGACCAGCGACTACGAGTTGATTCGGTCCATCGCCCACCGGGTACGGGGCTCGGGTGGAGCCTACGGCTTCATGCAGCTCACGGAGCTCGCGACTCACATCGGAGACGCTGCTCGTGCCAGCGATCCCGACGCAACGACCCATGCCATCGCCGCCCTCGAGGAATACCTCTCGACGGTGCGCGTCCGCCTTTCGGACGGGCGGGTGCTGTCCCAGTGCGACTTCGTGGTTCCCGAATCGGGACCCTGAGCGTTCCGTTCTGGGGCTGCTCACCCGACCCCTCACGCACTTGGGTGGGCACGGCTCTTGCTCTATCCCCAGCCATGCCCGACGGAAGCCCCGGCCGCTATCAGATCGCGCGCGGTGTCGCCAAGCCGCTCCCTGCATCTCCCGTCGCCTCTCGACCGAAGAGTGACGAGACGCCCACCTCCCGTCCTCCTGCGCGACCGATGCAGGGGAGTGGCAGCGGCTCACCTGCGGACGACCACCCGACGCTGATCCTCTCGGAGAGTCAGTTTCCGGTGAAGCTCGGCTTGCCGTCGGTGTACCCCTCGGGCCACCGCGTCCTCCTCGTCGAGGACGACATGGATCAGGCGGCCATCGTCACGCGCTGGCTCGAGCGCTCCGGCAAGTCGGTCACGCTCGTCTCCTCCCGACACGCCGCCCTCGAGCAGGTCGGCTCTCCCGACTACGACGCGGTCCTCTGCGACCTCGAGCTACCGGACGGTTCGGGACTCGACGTCGCCAAGCGCAGCAAGAGTCAGTGGCCGCGCCGTCCCTGCATCATCGTCACCGCGAAGGGCGACCTCGGGCTCGCCGTGGAAGCGCTTCGCTCCAAGGTCGACGAGTTCCTCCCCAAGCCACTGACTCAGAGGAAGCTGCTCTCACGGCTCGACGACCTCCTGAAGCCGGTGGAGACCGAGTCCATTCTCGCCATCGGAGCGCACCCGGACGACGTCGAGATCGGGATCGGCGGCATTCTCGAACGCCACCGCCGGGCCGGCCACCAAATCACGATCCTGACGTGCACCGGGGGTGGCTCTGGAGGGACGGCGCTCCGTCGAGCCGACGAGGCTCAGGCCGCGGCGCGCCGACTCCGGGCCGTGCTCCAAATGGGCGAGCTCCCCGACACCGCGGTCAGTGATGGTCACGAGACCATCGCGTTGATCGAGAAGGCGATCCGCGATTCGAAGGCGACCACCGTCTACACCCACAGCCTGCACGACATGCATCAAGACCACCGCGCGGTGCATCGAGCGACTCTCGTCGCGGCTCGGGGGGTCCCCAACGTCTTCTGCTATCAGGCGCCGTCGACCACCACCGACTTCAACCCGTCACACTTCGTCGACATCGGCGACCTGGTGGAAGCCAAGATGGACCTCATCCGGTGTCACGAGAGTCAGGCGGAGCGACCGTACCTCGCGGACGATCTCGTGCGCTCGACGGCTCGCTATTGGGGCCGATTCGCGGGCTACGTCCACGCGGAGCCGCTCGAAGTGATTCGCTCGAAGGGGTGAGCCTCAGGGACGGGCGTCCTTGCCCTTCGTCTTCTTCTTCTTCGCGAGCGCGCGGCGCTGCTTCCGGTTGAGCTTCTGGTCCGGCTGCTGCTGCTGCTGCTGACCCTGGCTGCCACCGCCGCCGCCCTGACGGCGCGCGGGCGGGCGCTGGCCACGGGGCTGGGTGCCGCTGGTCTGCACGCCGGGCGCCGCGGTGTTCTCGTCTCCCGCGTGGCGGGCGTTCGCCTGGGCCTGGCGCTCCTCGGCGGCCTTGCGGCGCTGCGCCTCGAGCTTCTGCAGGTCCTCCTCGCGGGCCCGCTCGACGGTGTAGAGGCGCGTCCCGACGTTCGCCTTGATGCTCCGCATCATCTCCTGGAACATCCGGAAGCCCTCGCGCTTGTACTCACGCTTCGGGTCGCGCTGGCCGTACCCACGCAGGCCGATGCCATCGCGGAGCTGGTCCATCGCCTGAAGGTTCTCGATCCACTGCTGGTCGATCTCCTGCAGGTAGAAGTTGCGGAAGAGCCGCAGGAAGTTGGCCGGCCCGAGGTCCTCCATCTTCTTGAGCAGGACGTTCTCGGCGTCTTGGTAGAGCTTGGCGGCGATCTCCTGTGCGGTGCCGAAGCCGCTGAGATCGGGGGCGTCCATCTCGAACTGGATCTCGAACTCGTCCTCGAGCGCCTGGATGTTCCAGTCCTCGTGGTGCTTGCCAGGCGGGCAGTGCGCCTCGACGCTCGAGCCGATGAGCTCATCGACCATGTCGAGCATGCGCTCCCTCTGCATGGTCAGCGCGAGCCCGACGGCGTCGATGACGAGCTCGTGGACCTCCGACGCGGGGGCGTCCGCGGGAACGTCGACGACGGTGCCGAACCACGAGTAGATGTCGCGCTCGAGCGGGAAGGTCTTCACCGGGCCGAGCTTCGACATGTCGGCGTCGAGGGCGGCCTTGCGGAACTTCTCGATCTCCTCGGGCGTGGAACCCGCGGGCGGGGGCTCCGCCGCGTGGATCTTCACCATCTGCTCGAGGATGGGGAGCGCGCGCTCGAGCAGCTCCTCGTCGACCTCGTCGACCAGCGGCTCGGGCTCCATGCCCTTCTTGCGCTCTTCGTCGGTGAGGACCGTCTGGTACTTGCCCTGCAGCACCTGCTTGCGCAGCTCGTAGACCGACTTGCGCTGCTGGTTCATCACGTCGTCGTACTCGAGCAGGTGCTTACGAATGTCGAAGTTGCGCTCCTCGACCTTCTTCTGCGCGTTCTCGACGGCCTTGGTGACCCAGCGATGCTCGATGGGCTCGCCCTCTTCCATGCCGAGGGTGTCCATCATTCGCTGGACGCGGTCGCCCGCGAAGATGCGCATGAGGTCGTCCTCGAGGCTGAGGAAGAAGCGGCTCGAGCCCGGATCACCCTGACGGCCGGCACGACCGCGGAGCTGGTTGTCGACGCGCCGCGACTCGTGACGCTCGGTGCCGATGATGTGGAGACCGCCGCGGTCCTTGATGTCCTTGCCGGCGATCTTGCACTTCTCTTCGTACTGCTCCTCGGCGGCCTCGACGGCCTGCTCGAAGGCTTCCTTGTTCTCCTTGAGCTCGTCGTCGGCGTTCGCGAGCACGTCCATGCGCGCGAGCATCTCGGCGTTGCCGCCGAGGACGATGTCGGTACCGCGACCGGCCATGTTGGTCGCGACGGTGACCGCGCCCTCGGTGCCGGCCTGGGCGACGATGTACGCCTCGCGCTCGTGCTGCTTGGCGTTGAGCACCTCGTGGTGGATGCCCCGCTTGGCGAGCAGGCGGCTCAGCGCGTCCGACTTCTCGACGCTCGTGGTACCGACGAGGATCGGTCGACCCTCCGCGTTCACGCGCTCGATCTCCTCGGCGACCGCGACGAACTTCTCGCGCTCGGACTTGTAGACGAGGTCCTCCTCGTCGAGCCGCGCGATGGGCTTGTTGGTCGGGATGACCAGGACGTCGAGCTCGTAGATCTTGTGGAACTCGGTGGCCTCGGTGTCGGCCGTACCGGTCATGCCGCTGAGCTTGCGGTAGAGCCGGAAGAGGTTCTGGAAGGAGATGGTCGCCAGGGTGATGTTCTCGTCCTGAATGGGCACCCGCTCCTTGGCCTCGACCGCCTGGTGGAGGCCGTCGGACCAGCGACGACCCGGCAGCGTTCGGCCGGTGAACTCGTCGATGATGAGGATCTTCCCCTTCGGCCCGACCATGTAGTTCCGGTCGCGGTGGTAGAGCGTGTGCGCCCGGAGCGACTGCTGGAGGATGTGGAGCGTCTCCAGGTTCGCCGGGTCGTAGAGGTTGCCCTGTGGCGCCTCGCGGTAGCCGCCCTTGGCCTTCGTCGCGAGCAAGCCGGCTTCGCCGAGGAGCTGCTGCGCGTACTCCATGCCCTCCTCGGTGAGGGCGACGTTCCGCGACTTCTCGTCAAGCTCGAAGTGCTCGTCGCGGCGGAGCTTGGGCACGAGGTCACTGATCTTCTCGTACTTCTCGCTGGCCGTGCTGCCCGGGCCACTGATGATGAGCGGCGTCCGCGCCTCGTCGATCAGGATCGAGTCGACCTCGTCGACGATGGCGAAGTTCAGATCCCGCTGGACGTAGTCGTAGATGCTGAACTTCATGTTGTCCCGCATGTAGTCGAACCCGAACTCGTTGTTCTGGCCGTACGTGATGTCCGCGGCGTACGCGCGCTTCTTCGCGGTGTTGGACATCTGCGGGAGCACGACCCCGGTGCTCAGACCGAGGAAGGCGTGGACCTGACCCATCCACTCGGCATCGCGCCGGGCGAGGTAGTCGTTGACGGTGACGACGTGGACGCCCTTGCCGCTGAGACCGTTCAGGTAGCAGGGGAGCGTCGCGACGAGGGTCTTACCCTCACCGGTGCGCATCTCGGCGATGCGGCCCTGGTGGAGGACGATGCCGCCGACCATCTGGACGTCGTAGTGGCGCATGCCGAGCACGCGCTTGCCGGCCTCCCGCATGGTGGCGAAGGCGGGGATGAGGAGGTCGTCGAGGCTCGCGCCGTTGTCGAGCTTCTCGCGGAAGGTGGCGGTGCGGGCGCGGAGCTCGTCGTCGCTGAGCTTCGCGATCTTGCTCTCCTGTTGCGCGATGGCGTCCACCATCGGCTGGATCTTCTTGATCTCTCGCTCGTGCTTGCTGCCGAGGACCTTCTTCAACATCCAGCCAAACATGCGCGTTCGCTTCCGTTTCCTTCGTCTTGCCGGGGCCCGTGACTGGCCTCACCGCCCTGAAAAAGCGGCCCACTCCGATCCGGAGCGCGGCGAGGTGGGAACCTAAACCGGGGTTCGTACCGGCGCAACGCCGCGCCTTCACGAGGGATTCCGTGGGAGTCGCCGAGGGCCGGTCAGCCGAGGATGCAGCCCCGCGCCAGGACGATCGCGGCCACCACGGCGAAGATCAGTACGAAAAACGCGGCAGATGCGGCCGGAACGGGGTCCTTTCGGGGTGTGACGGCTTCGTCGTCCGGCTCCCGGCCGGCCTCGAGGATCTGTGCCGCCTGGGCAGCCGCGCTGCTGGCGCGGCGATGGACCACGAACGCCATCAAGAGCCCGGCGAGGAAGATCAGGCCGGCGGCGACCCCCCGCCGGCCCCACTGGACGGTCCGCAGACCCACGCTCGCCTGCTCGGCGCCACTGCTCGAGCGGGGATAGGTGATGACCTCGAGCTCGCCCGCGGCGAGCATGAACGCGGCGATCCGGTCCGAGTCGCAGCTCGGTCCAGCAGGTGCACACGCCAGCTCGCCGTCACGGATCTCCGTCGCGAGGGGGTCCATCCATTCGTTCTGCAGGGGGTGGCTCGCGATGGCGCGGAGCGCCGCTTCGTGGGTCTCGTCCGGTGCGCTGACCCACCACGCCGCCACCGCGGCGCTGTTGGAGCCGAACACATCGCGCCGCACCTGCGCACGCCAGAGCCCCGGCGCGTCGAGCGCCCACGGCAGCTCGAGCGCTCCGTCACCGGAGGCCAGAGTGCTCGAGCGCACCCAGAACCCCTCGTGGAAGAGATCCACGACGTAGCGCTCGTCCAGCCCCTCGACCGTCAACTGCGGGCGATGGCCCACCGGCACGAGCGCCCGCTCCCGCTGGACGGCGGGGGCCGGGCTGCCCATCGGGAGCTGCAAGTGGCGACGCCCCACCTCGCTGCCGTCACGGATCGCGACGACCGCGACGCTCGCCTCGTTGCCACGGACCGAGACCTCGCAGGCCACGAAACCGGTGGTCGCTCCGGCCTCGCACCGCGGTTGGCGCGCTCCTCCGAGGGCTTCGAGGCGAACGGAGGCGGCCGGCTCGCCGACCCAGACGAGCAGCCGACAGGGCGCGTGGTTGGTGCAGTCCCCGCCGAGCACCCGCGCTTCCAGATCGTCTGGCGGTGCGCTGCCCGAGCGCGCACCGAGCTCGTAGCGTTGGAGCTCCGTCTGCAGTCGGCCCCTTCGCACGGGGGGCTCCGCGGCCGATCCGATGGTGATCCGGCGCCGTGCCTCGTCCAGGTCGTCCGCGTCTTCGCTCGGTGCATGCGCCACGGCGAAGAGCTGGCGCGTCCCGCGCACCTCGGGCGGCAGCACGATCTCCCCCACGTATCCGAGGGTCTCGGACGATCGAAGCTCCGCCTGGGCGAGCGACGTCGTCTGATCCTCGCCCTCGACCCCGCGGAGAACCACGCTCACGGTCGCCCCTTCGATCGCCTCTGGCGCTGCCTCGGCGAGATCCAAGAAGTACGCACGCACCGGAATCGTCTGCCCAGCGTGGGCCGAGCGGGGCGCTACGAGCTGCAGATCGCGGGACGCCGGCCCCCGCTCAGCGAAGCCCGCGGCGATCAGGATGAGCCCGACCGCGACCGGAATCGCGACCATCACGAGCCGATCGCGACGCTCGGGCGCCGATGCTCCGTCATCGCTTTCGGTCGGGTCCGTAGACAAGCACCACATGGTAGCTTATCCCTGTCGCCTCCTCCGCAGGCGACGGGGGGCCCGAATCATGCGCGAAGAGATCGTAGACGGAGAACTACACGAGGCCGATGGCCGTGAGCTGGACGACGCGACCGTCGCCGAGCTCCACGAGCGCCTCGAGAAGTACATGGAGAAGAACGGCCTTCGGTCGACGAGCCAACGCCGGCTCGTGAGCGAAGCGTTCTTCCGCTCCACGGGTCACCTGTCGATCGAGGATCTGCTCGCGACGGTCCGCGAGGAGGACTCGAAGATCGGGTATGCGACGGTCTACCGCACGCTGAAGCTCCTCAAGGACTGCGGGCTGGCCTACGAGCGCCACTTCGGCGACGGAGTCTCGCGCTACGAGGTCGCCCTCGAAGACGAGCACCACGACCACCTGATCTGCATGAGCTGCGGCAAGATCGTCGAGTTCGAGAACGACGAGATCGAGCAGCTCCAGGACGACCTCGCCGCGAAGCACGGGTTCGTCCTGAAGCGGCACGTGCACGAGCTCTACGGCCTGTGCGGCGACTGCCGGACCGACTGACGATCGCCACCCCCGTCGGGGTCTCCGAGAGGCAAAGGGGCGAGGGCGCCGCTGCGCTGATACCTTGAATCCATGGATTGGATTCGTGGGTTGGTGGTGGGGTGCGCCTCTGGCGCGCTCTGGATGAGCGCGAGCGCCTCGGCGCAATGCGCGGATGGATCGGTCGAAGAGACGCTGATCGCAGGCCGAGTGGTGGGCTGCGCAGGTGCCTGGAACGACCCGGGGATCGTCGCAGCCGACGGTACCCCAGTGGACCCGGCGTGCAACTTGCGCGCGGGGAACGACGGTGAGCTGAGCTCGATCGAAGAGATGGAGGACTCGGGCGCGCGGTGCACCGCGGCCGATCTCTGCGGCCTCGGTTGGTCGCTCTGCGGCGACGATGACGTCGTCGACGACGTGAGGTGCACGGACACGACGCTCATGAGCGAAAACGCGGTGTACATCGCGGCCACGGCCATGTGCGCGAGCGACGGAGGCGCTCAGGTGGTCGGCTGCGGTACGGTGGGCTGCCCCACCGATTTCGCCAGCACGGTCTGCTCGATCTTCAACCGGCAGTCGTACGAGCCAGCCGAGGACCCGTGCGCGACCTTCAACCGGACCGGCTGCGCGGACGGACTGAGCATCGACTCGGGCTGGTCGTGTTTCCCGGAGGGCGGCGGTGCGCCGGTGGACAACGTGACCAAGGCGCATCCGGAGGGCGGCGGCGTGCTGTGTTGCTTCCGTGAGATCTGCGACTGCGTCGACGAAGACGGAATCTGCTACGCGGATGGCGACGCTCCGGCGGCGTGCGTGATCTGCAACAAGGGCGATGAGCCGGGCGTGCCTCTCACGCGCCTCGCCGGCTGCGTGCCCGACGCGGGCGTGGAGGACCTCGACGCAGGGATCGAGCCGGAGGCCGATCTGGGCACCGCTTCGCGCGACGACCTCGGGCCCGGGCCGAACGACTCCGACGGCGGCGGCGAGACCAACCCGGGGATCACGTTCCGTGGAGACGGCGGTTGCGAGTGCCGTACCGCTGGCGATGGGGCACCCACGTTCGGCTTCCTGGCGCTGGCGCTCTTCGCGTTCCGCCGCCGACGCTGACGCCGCGGTATCGTCGGTCCATGGACCGACGCGCGTTCGCCCTCTCCGTGTTGCTGGCTTGTGGGTCGCCCGACCAGGGCGGCCCGCCAGCGGACGCCGACGACGGCACGAGCGGCGCCGAGACGGTCGAAGCGCTGGTCGATCTCGCGGGCGACGCTGCGGAGCGCACCGAAGCGCTGAGCCTGGCGGAGGAGGTCCGTGGGTCGCTGGCCGAGGCGAGCGACGAGCGGCGCGAGGCCATCGCGAGCGCGATGGGCCGCGCCTTGTTGACGATCGAGGGCACGGCGGGCGCGGACAACCGGCTGCGCATCACGCTGCTCCGTGGACTGGGCGAAAGCGCGGCCGAAGCAGCGCGCGCGCCCCTGACCGTGATCGCGCGACGGCAGCGCGCCGACCAGAGCTTCCTCATCAATCGGATGGCGCTCGAGCTCCTGGCGGAGCGACGCGAGGAAGCGAACGTCCCCGTGTTGATCGAGGGCCTCTTCCTGAGCGACGCGGCCAACCCGGCGATGCGGATGAACGACATCGCGGCCAACGGCCTCGCTCGACTCGGTGAGGCTGCCGTGGAGCCGCTGCTCGAAGTGCTCGCGGGCACACGGCCCGGGGTCGCGGAGCTCGTGGAGCGCTACGTCGACCTGGTGGAAGCCCGCTTGGGCGCCAGCGGCGGGCCGACGGCCGAGCAGGTTCGAGTGGCGGAGGCGCTCTACGGGCTGGGGCTCCTCGGGCACCGGAGCACGCTCCGGCCGCTGCTCGAGGTGAGCCGGCACGAGGACGCGACGCTCCGGCTGGGCGCGGTGATGGCGCTGGTCTCACTGCGGCCGTCGCTCGAGGATGGTGAGCCGATTCGAGAAGCGCTCCTGCGGGTCTACGAGGCCGCGACGGAGGTGCAGCAGCAGGCACACCTGCTGGCGTCGGCCCGGCGGCTCGGCGACCCCGAGCTCGCGCCCTTCTTGCTCGGCGTCGCGCAGCAGTCGGACCTGGATCCGAGCCTGCGACTCGCGGCCGCCCACGGCTACGCGCTCTTGGCGTCCACGGCGGACCGCGCGTTCGGTCGGCTCACCCGAGACCGGGAGCTCGGCGGACACTTCGCCGAGCTCGTGCCGCTCCTCGCGGAGGGCGAGCATTGCTCGGAGCTGGCCTGCTGGGTCCAGGCGTTCCAGACGCACACGCAGGGTCCGGTCGACCCGGCGCTCGCCGAAAAGGCCGCCATGCAGATCGGGCAGCTCGGGCGCCTGGATCCGCGCGCGATCAGCGCCCTGGTCGCGCAGCTCGGTCACCGTGAGATCCAGGTCCGGCTCGCGGCGCTGCGCGCGCTGGACCGGATCGCCGTTCACGGAAGCGCAGCGGCGGTGCAGCGGATCGACGAGCTCCGGGCGTCCGAGGAGGGTCGGGCGATCTGGAGCAACTTCGCGCTCGAGGCCCTGCCGGTGCAGGCGCGGTTGATCGCGCGGGGGCGCTGAGCGGTTCTCGGAGTCGGCGGTCGTGGTCGGTTCTCGGTCGTCGGTGTGTCGGTGCCCGGAACGCAAAAAGGCGCCCCGAGGGGCGCCTTTCAGCGGTGGAAGCGAGCCGCGCTCAGAGCAGCGGCGCGATGACGAGCGCGACGACGCTCATCAGCTTCACGAGGATGTTCAGCGAGGGGCCGGCGGTGTCCTTGAAGGGGTCGCCGACGGTGTCGCCGACGACGGCCGCGTTGTGCGCCTCGGAGCCCTTCGGGTGGACGGTGCCGTCCTTCATCTTGTAGCCGCCGCCCTCGAAGGACTTCTTGGCGTTGTCCCAGGCGCCGCCGGCGTTGGACATGAAGATGGCCATGAGCACGCCGGTCACGGTGACGCCGGCGAGGAGACCGCCGAGGGCCTCGGCGCCGAGCTTGTCCTGGATGGCCTCACCACCGAGGCCGATGACGACCGGGGTGATGATGGCGAGCAGACCGGGGGCGACCATCTTGCGGATGGAGGCCTTGGTCGAGATGTCCACGCAGCGCGCGGTGTCTGGCTTGGCCTTGCCCTCGAGGAGACCGTCGATCTCGCGGAACTGACGGCGAACCTCCTCGATCATGTCCATGGCGGCGTCACCGACGGCGCGCATCGCGAGCGAGGAGAAGAGGAAGGGCAGCATGCCGCCGAGGAAGAGACCGGCCATGACGACCGGCTTGCTGATGTTGATGCCGCGGTCGGCGATGCCCGAGGTCTGGGCGAAGGCCGCGAAGAGCGCGAGGGCGGTCATGGCGGCGGAGCCGATGGCGAAGCCCTTGCCGATGGCGGCGGTGGTGTTGCCGACGGCGTCGAGCTTGTCGGTGCGCTCGCGGACCTTCGGGTCCTGCTCGCTCATCTCGGCGATGCCGCCGGCGTTGTCGGCGATCGGACCGTAGGCGTCGACCGCGAGCTGGATGCCCGTGGTGGAGAGCATGCCGAGGGCGGCGATGGCGACACCGTACAGGCCGGCCACCGAGGCCGCACCGACGACGCCGAAGCAGATGCAGAGGATCGGAAGGGCGGTGGACTCCATGCCCATGCCGAGGCCGGCGATGATGTTGGTCGCGGTACCGGTCTTGGACTGCTCGGCGATGCTGTCGACCGGGCGCTTGTCCATGGAGCAGTAGTACGAGGTGATCATGCCGATCGCGACGCCGGTGACGAGACCGATGACGGTCGCGGCGCCCACGTGCCACCAGAGGATCGGGTCGGTGCCGTCACCCACCGAGGCGCCGGCGGCGGGCCACATGAAGTGGGCGATGCCGAAGGTGGCGCCGGCCATCACGAACGCGGAGCCGAAGGCGCCGAGGTCGAGGGCGTGCTGCGGGTTCCCGCCTTCCTTGGTGCGGACCACGAAGGTGCCGAGAATGGAGGCGATGACGCCGGCGGCCGCGATGACGAGGGGCATCAGCACCGGGCTGAGGCTCTCGCCCTCGGCGACCACGTCGTAGCCGAGGCCGAGGACCATCGCGCCGATGATGGCGCCGACGAAGGACTCGAAGAGGTCCGCGCCCATGCCGGCGACGTCGCCGACGTTGTCGCCGACGTTGTCGGCGATGACGGCCGGGTTCCGGGGGTCGTCCTCGGGGAGGCCGGCCTCGACCTTGCCGACGAGGTCGGCGCCGACGTCGGCCGCCTTGGTGTAGATGCCGCCGCCGACGCGCGCGAAGAGCGCGATCGAGCTGGCGCCCATCGAGAAGCCGGTCAGCACGCTGATGACGGTGCCGAGGGTGCCGTACTGCTGGGCGGCATCACCGGCGGTGATGTCGAAGACGCCCATCGTGTAGGCGATGTAGAGGCCGCCGAGACCGATGATGGCCAGACCGACCACGGTCATGCCCATCACGGCGCCGCCGCTGAACGCGACCGCGAGCGCCTGCGGGAGGCCGTCACGGGCCGCCGCGGTGGTGCGCACGTTCGCGTTGGTGGCGACGCGCATGCCGGCCCAGCCAGCGATGCCCGAGAAGATCGCGCCGACCACGAAGCTCACCGCGATGAGCGGGCTGCGGCCCTCGCCGCCATAGTTCGCCCAGGCCAGGAGGCCGGCCACGACCACGACGAAGCCGGCGAGCACCTTGTACTCGGCCTTGAGGAAAGCCATCGCGCCTTCCTGAATGCGGGCGGCGATCTCCTTCATGGTGTCGTCGCCGGCGTCCTGCTTGCGGACCCAGGCGGCCTTCCAGAAGGCGTAGAGCAACGCCAGGACACCCGCAGCCGGGGCGGCGTAGATGAGCTCGTTCATCATCGAAAGTTCTCTCTTCCCGTACGAAAATGGAGGGGCGACCGGGATCGGACGCCACGGGGCGGCGCGTATGTAGCCGATATCCACCGTCCGTCAATCGAGTCGGTGCGATTGGCGCACCAGCCGCGATGGACCGGTGAAAACCGAACGAATTCCAAGACCTGTCCGGTTCTTGCTCAGTGACGGCGCTCAGGCGCCGCGGGCGGTCGCGATGGCCTCTCGGGCGGCCTCGAAGTCCGCGGGGGTCTGGACCGTGCAGCGAGCGACGTCCTTGTCGATCCGCTTGAGGAGGTTGGTCAGGACGTTCCCTGCCCCGATCTCCACGAAGAGCCCGACGCCGTCCGCGATCATGGCCCGAACGCTCTCGTCCCAGCGGACCGCTCCGCTCACCTGGCGAACCAGCGCGTCCCGGGCGGCGTCGCCGGTGGCGACCGGGGCGGCGTCCACGTTCGCGTAGACCGGGAACGCCGGATCGGAGAGGTCCAGCGCTCCGAGGACGGGCTCGAGCCGATCCTGGGCCGGCTTCATCAGCGACGAGTGGAAGGGCGCGGACACGGCCAATGGCACGGCGCGGGCCCCCGCCTCCTTCAGCGCGGCGGCGGCGGCGTCCACCGAGGCCTTGGCCCCGGCGATGACGATCTGGCCCGGCGAGTTGTAGTTCGCAGGCTCCACGATCCCATCGGTTTCCTTGCAGATCCGGTCCACGAGCTCCGGCTCGGCCTTCATCACGGCCGCCATGGCGCCTTCGCCGACGGGTACCGCCTCCTGCATGAAGAGGCCGCGCTGGCGGCAGGTCCGGGCGGCGTCGGCCAGGGAGAAGGTCCCGGCGGCCACGTGGGCGCTGTACTCGCCGAGCGAATGGCCGGCGGCCACGTCGGGCGTCTCGCCGAGCGCTCGATAGAGGGCGATCGAGGTCGTGAGGATGGCGGGCTGGGTGTTCGAGGTGAGCTTGAGGTCCTCCTCGGGCCCCTCGAAGCAGAGCCCCGAGAGGCTCATCTCGAGGGCGGCGTCGACCTGCTCGAAGGCCTCGCGCCCCGCGTCGGTCCCCTCGAAGACCTCACGCCCCATGCCGACTTTCTGGCTCCCCTGTCCGGGGAAGACGAATGCAACCTTGGCCATGGGCCGGCTTGTATCGCTTCGCGGGCGCGAAGAAAAGCGGTCGGGGGTGGGGTTCGGCACGAGATCTTTCCGCACCCCATCTCGGGATGCCATACTCTTCCGCCCGTGAGCTCCCGCCCGCGCATCGTCATCGACCGAGAAGGGAACCTGCTCGCCGACGAGGACGCGCGTCTGCGCCTCGGGCGGCGGGCCGGAGACTTCGAGCTCGCGGCCGTCCTGCCCGGCCTGGTGTTCCTCCTCGAGAAGGAGGGGCCGAAGGTCGCGATGGCCGGCGAGATCCTCACCCGCATGACGATCATGGAGATCGGCAACATGATCGCCTCCGCCGCCTGGCGGGGTGAGCTGCACGTCATCGGCGAGCACCACCGGGCGATGCGTTTCGACCAGGGCGCGCTCCGAGGCGCGCGGAGCAACTCACCGGACGACCGGCTGGGCGAGGTCCTCTTCCGCGCGGGCGTTCTGTCTCGAGCCCAGGTGCGCGAGATCGCCGAGCAGGTCGGCCCCGACTCTCGCTTCGGCGAGCTCTGCGTGAAGGGCGGCTACGTCGACGCCGGCGAGCTCTACAAGTACCTGCAGAAGCAGGCGACGGACGTCTTCTTCAACGCGCTCATCGTGGACGAGGGCTCCTACGTCTTCGTGATGGGCGACGTGGAGACCGACGACGAGGGCACCACGGTCCATCTGCCCGTGCAGAGCCTGCTGATGGAGGGCGTGCAGCGCATCGACGAGATGGCGCTCTTCCGGGACAAGATCCCGCACGCCGATCTCTGCCCGCAGAAGCGGCCGGACGCGCCGGACCCGAAGAAGCTCGACACCACCGCCACGCGGGTGCTCGAGCTCTGCGACGGTCGCCGCACCATCGACGACATCGCGCGCGAGACCGGCTACGGCGAGTTCGCGACGACCAAGGCCGTCTACCATCTGATTCAGCAGAAGCAGGTGGACCTGCGGACGCCCTCGAACGTCGACCCGGACGCGACGCGCGCACTGGTCGTGCAGTTCAACGACGTGCTGCAGGACATCTTCATGGCCGTCGCGACCTACGGTGGTCTCGACCAGACCCGGATGACGCTCGACGCCTGGATCCAGGGCTCGGGTTACGGACCGTACTTCGGCGAAGGCGTCGACGAGTTCGGCGCCATCGATCCGGAGCGCGTGGTGACCGCTCTCCAAGACGTGGAGAGCGACCACCCGCTCGAGGCGCTCCACCAGGCACTGCACGAGCTCGCCGCCTTCGCGCTCTTCAGCGCCACGACCGCCCTCCCCCGCGATCAGGAGCTGACCCTGGCCCGCGACGTGAACACGCGGCTCAAAGCCATTCGGATGGGGTAGCGCGGCGCGCCCCTCACCCTGACCCTCGCCCCTTCGTTCGGAGGGGCAGCGACCTCAGATCAAGATCACGACCTCCGAGATCGGCAGCCGGAAGATCAGGAAGTCGCCGCGCGGGTCGCCGTTCGACTGGAAGGCCGTCGGTGCCGCGGAGTTGTCGTCGTCGAACCACATCCAGCGCGCGGCGGCGTCGAGCGAGTCGCCGGTGCGCGTCGGGTCGGCGTCGTCCTCGGCCTGACAGAGCGGATTGAACTGCGGTGGCTCGGTGGAGGGGTCGGTCAGCACGGTCAGCTCCATCACGCCCTTCGGGTTGTTGCCGAGCTCGTTGCCGATCCACCCACCGCTGAAGGTCGGGCCCTCGTCGCCCATGTTGCAGTTGGCGATCTGCGCGTTGATGTCGCCGACCGTCGGGTCTTCGTCCACGGGATCGATATCCACGCCGGTCGCACAGACCTCCCAAGCCTCCGACCCCGTATAGACGGGCGAGCTGGCCCCGTCGGCCGCCGAGAACTGGCCGATCAACCCCTGGGTCACCGCCTCGTCCGACCAGGTGATGACGTAGAGGTAGCCCTCCTGATCGGCCATCTCGCCCGGCACGATGTAGGTCTCCGGGCCGTTTCGATCGCCGTTGCAGGTCCCGAAGAGATCGCACTCTCCGCCGTCGGCGCAGGGGGTGTCGTCGTCGCACGCGGCGCTACAGACGAAGATGTCGTCGGCGCCGTCCTCGATGCCCATGAAGTAGTCGGTCATCGCGTCGGCGCTGCCGTAGCCGAATCCATACGCGTTGTCCGCGGTGAGCAGTACGTGCACGTCCGGCGGCGGGGTCGGCGGGACATCGGGGCGGGCAATGTCGGCGTCCTCGTTGGTGCTCGCGTCCGGTCCGGTGGCGCCGTCGAGGGTCGCGGCATCGCGACCGTCTCCGTCGTCGGCGTCGCCCGAGCCAGCGTCACAGCTGCAGGCCTGGACGAGTAGCGCGGCGAGCGCGAGCCAGGCGAGCCGGCGGGGGAGAGTCTCTGGATGTCGCGGAGAGAACGGGGGGCGAGGCACGTTCCTCATCGTATCACCAGCGGGTCAGGGTCGCTTCGCTACCACGCGTCGTGGAAGTAGAACGTGGCGCTGAGCTCGAAGGTGAAGCGCCGCACGGGCGTGGACGTCCCAGGGACGACGCCACAATCCCCCGAGGGGCCGTCGGGGCGAACCGCCAGCTCGCAGGGAAGCTCGTCACCGCCTCGCGTATCACCGCGCGTGACGACTCCGCCCTCATCGTAGCGCTGTACGTCGAGCCCCCCGAACGTGAAACGGATGTCCGCCACCGGCTCCCCGGTGGAACGACGAAAGGTACCGACGAACCCAGTGCTGATGTTCGTCACGTGACCTTCGATGCTCGAGTCGAAGAAGAGGCTCTGAAAGCCAAAGAAGACCGCGAAGGGGTCTGCGACCTGTGTGGTGACTCGAGCGGAGACACCTGGGGTGATGACTCGTCCTCCCACTCTCACCACGGAATCCTCCCGGATCGGCGAATCGAAGCGAACGAACGTCGAAGCTTCACCACGGACGAATCGGCTCCGCGCCAGGAGGTCCAGCGAGACCAACTGGGTCAGCCACACCGTGTCCGACCTCAGCGGGAGCAAGACTTGATATCCGAAGCCCAGCTGGAACCGCTCGAGTCGAAGCGCTGCGGCTTCGACGTAGAGGAGCGGGTCGCGAAGGAGCGATTCTCTCCCCCCATCCCATGCCATCCCCGACCGGAGGCGAATGGGAACCAGACCCACCTCGAGAGCATCGATGGCGCCAACGGCCACCCCGACCGACGAGCTCACGATCTCGCCGTTCTTGTCGGGTGCGTCCAAGCAGACCATCCCGGAGACGGTGAGGATACAGCCGTCGCCGACGCTCTCGACCCGGTAGTGCTCGAGGCCGACCCCCGAGGTGAGCACCACCTTCCCTCTGGGAAGGGTCAACGGGCGCTCGGTGAGCCGGAGCGGCAAGGTGACGCTCTCTGCTTCGTCGGTGCGAGCGGCGGCGTTCTCGGCGGCGTGCGGGCTGGACTGAGCGCTCGACCGCGATGCGCACAGCGATAGAGCGAGGATCGTGAGAGCAAGACTGCCAACTCGGTCCAAACGAAGCATGACGTCGACGCTCTACCCGACAACCCATGATCGTGCCATCGCACGACCGAGGGAAGTCAGCGCGAATTGGCGCAGACGATGGCGACTCTCTCTTCGCTCACTTCGAGTTGGACCTCGGAGTCTTCGCGCAGCCGATCGTGAAGAAAGATCGCCCAACGAACGGTCTCGCCTCTCGGGCCCTCGAGCACGATCGAGTCCCCCTCGACCGCGGCGCCATCGACCGTGAGGGTCGGGGCCGCGAGCCCGTCGTCGGCGTAGAGGAGCTGGACCGCCCCTTCTTCTCCGTCATCGAGGCGTAGGGCCTCGCCCGCGTCGAGCACGGCCGAGAGCTCGGCGAGCGCCTGGTCGAGCGCGTCTTCGTCGACGACGAACGACGTAGGCTCGGTCGCGCGCTCGTCCCCGTCGCGCATCAGATCGCGGATGAGCGTCGGGAGGGTCTCGGTGCCGTACATGGTGCTCGCGCCCTCGTAGTGCTGGAGCGCGTACTCCTCGGGGGTCGTGAAGTAGCCGGCGTAGTCGTTGGCGTAGCCGATGGGGCTGGCGCTCTCCACTCCGTGCAACTCGCACATGGCAGCGCCGATGCGCGCGCCCGCAGCAGCGGTGGGCTCACCCGGCACCGTGAAGAAGCAGTGGTCGCCGATGTGGATCCGATGGAGACGATGCACAGGCGCCGCGTGGCAGAGACGGTTGAAGAAGCGCGGGAGCGGAAGCGGCCACTTGCTGCCCTGCGGTGCGCGCGGGCGCCGACGGGTCATGCCTTCGTGGACTCGCGGGTGGAGGCTCGAGCGGGCGTCCTCGGCGCCGGCGATGAGCGGAAGACCACCTTGGGCGACGTCGGTCGGAGGCGCCCAGGTCGTCATGATCGTCTGGAGCACGGCGTCGCCGGCATTGCTCGCTGCCTCGTGGACGGCCGCGACGATGGCGTCCGCCACGGCGGCGCCTCGTCGAGTCGCGAGCTCCGGCCCCTGCACGGTGGTCGGATCGTCGCTCGCGTCGAGCAGGTCGGGCGGCAGCGGAGACACGTCGCCGGCGCCGCCGAGGCCGAGTGCGAGACGGTCCGCGCCGAGCGCCGCGGCCACCCTGTCCACTGCGACCCCGGGCCAGTCGCGGGCATATGTCTCCTGCGCCACGCCGAGCGCGGTGGCGTGGCAACCGAAGGTCGCGAAGAGGGCGAGGGCCTCCGACGGTTTCGCGGCGTCACGCGGGAAGGCGCCGACCACGACCACTCGAGGGTCGACCTTCTGCTGCCGCGGCGGCAGGTCCGGAGCCGGCCCCAGGCCGAGCACCTCGGGCCACTCCTCGGCTTCAGGGTTCGCGTCGAACGCAGGCTCGCTTCGATTCGCGGCCACACCCCACAGCTCGTGGACGCCGATGCCGACGACCGCGTCGGTCGCGGCGGACTCGGCGGCGCGAATCGTCTCCGCGATGGTCTGGCACAGCCCGGCGGCCCAAGCGCCATCGAAGCGCCATCGCCGCGGGAGAATCGCCGGCTCGATCGTGAAAAAGTCGTAGAAGGGGTTGCCGAAGAAGCGGCCGGGCGCGCTGTGGGTGTGCGTTCCGGCGAGCACGATCTGGTCGAGCGCGAATCGCTCGAGTCGCTCTGCAACGCGGGCGTGGAGCGCGGCGCTACCGGAGAGCAGATCGAGCGCGACCAGCGCGACGCGGGTGTCGTTCGCGTCGTCGACGAGCACGAGCGCTCGCGCCCGCAGGACGTCGTCGCCGACTTCGCCGCGGCGTGCCATCGGGCCGTAGCCCGCCATCGACCGCCGACCCGGCGGCAACGGAAGGGGCTGCGTGGCGAAGCCGGCGCGCATCAGCCCGTCACTTCTCGGCGGCCCACTTCCGGATCTCGGTGCGGAACCACTCGTCTGCGTCGTCGGTCCACGTCATCTTCTCGCGGATGTAGGCGACGGTGTCCTTCTCCACGTCCGTGTACGACCCGCCATCCTTCACCTTCACGAGGAGAGCCTTGGCGTCCTCGAGGCCGATGCGTCCGTCGCCGCGACCCTCGATGGCCTTCTCGGCTGCCTCGAGCAGACCCGCGTCGTACTTCTTGCCGTCGATTTCCTTGTAGTAGCTCATCGCTTCCCTTCGCTGCGGTGGAGCCACGACGTGCGGCCCCCGACTCCGCGGCGTGACCCTACCAGACGCCTTCCCGCCCGCCGGAGCCACGAAGGTGGGACGGGGCGGACCACAGCCGGTATGCTGGCCTCGTGTGGCGTTTGTGTCTCTTGGGTGGCTTGGGGATGACGGTTCTGGCGGCCGGGTGTGGGGACGACGATGGGTCCCCGCCCGACGCAGCGATGGCGGACGGAGGACCGAGCGACGGCGGACCGCCAGCGCCGGTCGACGCGCAGCCCGATCCCTTCGATGCGTCGTTCATGCGGGCCGGTGACCCACCCGCGCACTCGCAGGACGACACGCTTCGGCTGAACCACATCCAGATGGAGGGGACGCACAACAGCTACCACCGCGAGCCGGACCCGGTGATCCCCGATTGGGACTACGACAACGAGCCTCTCGACGAGCAGCTCGAGTCGCAGGGCGTCCGCGCCTTCGAGCTCGACACCTACTGGGACGAGCGGCGGCTTCGCTGGGAGGTCCTGCACATCCCGACGATCGACGAGGAGACCACCTGCGACCTCCTCCTCGATTGCCTGTCGACGATTCGCGCGTGGTCCGACGCCCATCCGGGACACCACCCCATCTTCGTGCAGATCGAGCCCAAGGGGAACGCGTTCCCGGAAGGCGCCGAGGGCGACTGGCGCTTCGATCAGCTGGACGCCGAGATTCGCATGGTCTTCGACGACGAGCTGCTCGTGCTCCCGGACGAGGTCCAGGGCAGAGCGGCGACCCTGCGAGAAGCGGTGACCACCACGGGCTGGCCGACGCTCGGCGAGGTGCGCGGCAAGACGCTCTTCTTCTTCAACTGCAGCCGAGACCACTGCGTACGCTACGCCAACGAGGGCGCCGGTCTGGCCGGCCGGGTGATCTTCGCGGACGCTCGTGCCGACGACCCTTGGGCGGCCTTCCGCATCATCAACGGCGGCGGCAGCAGCGCTCGGGAAGCGGTGGAGGCCGGCTTCATCGTGCGCTCGCGGGCGGTGAGCATGCCGAACGCGCTCGAGCAGAGCGAAGGCGAGCTCCAGTCGGAGCTCGACTCGGTCCTCGCGACCGGCGCACACATCATCAGCACGGACGTCCCCGAGCCACGGGACGACGTGGCGCTACACGTCGCGATGCCGGGTGGGAGCCCCAGCCGCTGCAACCCGGTGAGCGCACCGGCCGAGTGCACGGCAGCCGCAGTGGAAGACCCGGCGCTCCTCGTCCCGTGAGAGCCAACGACCCCAGGGGAGATGCCTCTGGGACTTGACGTGGGGCGGCCGGAAGCGCAATCCATTCGACATGGTCGAGCCCAGCGTCGTCGAGCAGCGAATCCGAGAAGGGGTGGAAGGCGTCACGCACGTCGAAGTCACCGACCTGACCGGCACCAAGGACCACTACGAGGCGGTCATCGTCTCACCGGCCTTCGAGGGGAAGAACCGCGTGGCACGCCAGCGGATGGTCTTCGCGGCCCTCGGTGAGCTGATGCAGGGTCCCATTCACGCCCTGACCTTCAAGACCTTCACCCCCGCCGAGCAGGAGAGCTGACGTGGACGACGGAACGCGCGACAAGATCCAGCAGATCGTGGACTCGAAGCCGGTGGTGCTCTTCATGAAGGGCACTCGGCTCTTCCCGCGTTGCGGCTTCTCCGCAACGGTGGTGGAGGTGCTCAAGCGCTCGGGCGTCACCGACTTCCAGGACGTGGACGTCCTCAAGGACCCGGAGATCCGCCAAGGGATCAAGGAGTTCACCAACTGGCCGACCATTCCGCAGCTCTACGTGAACGGCGAGTTCGTCGGCGGCTGCGACATCGTCCGCGAGATGTACGAGAAGGGCGAGCTCGAAGCCGTCCTCGAGCCCACCAAGGGCTGAGCCTTTCAGGGCACGAGGATCCCGGCGGCGCGGATGATGGCCCACGCGAGGTGGGCGGCGCAGATGCCGAAGGTGAGCAGCGGCTCGAGCCACCGCGTGTAGAGGCCCGGGGGCTTCGCCTCGAGGGCGGCGTGCGCGCGAAGCCGCACGTGCTCGCGCCGCCAGTGATCGACGTCGTGGGTGTCGAGCTCGGCGAGGGCCTCGTCGAGCGGGTCGGTGGGATCGGTCATGCGGTCGTTCTCTCGAGCAGTTCACGGAGGGTACGGCGAGCGCGGGCGAGACGCTGGCGCATGGCGGCCGGCGCGACGCCGACGAGGCCGGCGGCCTCGGCGGGGGAGAAGCCTTCGACCGTGCAGAGGAGGATGGCCTCGCGTTGGTCGGCCTTCAGGGTCTGGAGCGCGCGGGTCACGGCCTTCGCGCGCTCGCTGGTCTCCATCGCCTCGAGGGGTGTGGTGGACCTGGACGGCGGCTCGGCGCCGAGGGTCTTCAGGCGCGCGCGACCGAGCGCCGAGCGACGTCGGCGGTCGAAGAAGAGGTTGCGAGCCACGGTGAAGAGCCACGGGCGGAGCCGCGTGTCCGGCGCGAGGGAGCGGGACTTGGTGGCCAGTCGCACGAAGGTCTCCTGCATCAGATCCTCCGCGAGGGCGTGGTCGCCACCCATGCGGAGGAGGAACGAGAACACCCGCGCTCGATGGCGATCGTAGATCGCATCGAACGCGGCGCGCTCGCCCCGGCCGAGGGCCAGGACGAGCTCAGCGTCATCGCTGTCGTCCGCACTCACGCTCCCTGCGGGTCCGGCAGGCGTCGCATCCCGACCGCGGTCACCAGGGATGCGAGTGCCAGGAGAGTGAAGCCGAGAATGGCCGGCGCGAGCGCCTCGGCGAAGCCGGTCATGACCACCATCGGCAGCGAGGTGCCCTCCAGCCACTCCGGGTGGTTGGGCACGTTGTGGAAGACGGCGGCGAAGTCGGTCGCGATGCCGGCGAGCATCGAGAAGAGCGTGGTCCGTGAGAGCGCGCGGACCATGCCGAGCCGCCGGTCGTCGGGCGAGCGCGCGAAGTACACCGCCGCCGCGATCGCCAGGGCACCGAAGCCCAGCACGAAGAACATCACGAAACCACCTGCCTGGAAGAACTCGACCATCGTCCTCGCTCCTTCTGTCGGCCCTCGCCGACGCTTCGTGGGCACAACGAACGAGCTGGCCCAGCGTGACCGACTTTCTTCTGGCGCGTCTGGCGCGCCGCCCCCGGGTTCAGTCTTTCGTCGGCCGCCCGAGAATGGAAGCCTGTCGGCCATGTGGAATCGACGATTCGCTCCCTGGCTCCTCACGACGGTCCTGATGCTCGGCTCGAGCGGCGCCCTGGCGCAGGTGGAGTTGGGCCCGAGCGATGACGTCGAAGCGGCGCTGAACGCGCTCGGGCCCGGTGACGAGGCCATTCTGGCGGACGGGATGTACACCTTGTCCGGGCGCTTCGGCCTCGCGATCAGCGGGACTGCCGACGAACCGATCGTGATCCGCGCCGCCGACGGGGCGACACCGCACTTCCACCGGCCAGACGCGAGCCAGAACATCTGGGACCTGAGCGTCGAGCACGTGATCATCCGCGGGCTCACCTTCAGTGGCGGCTCGGCCGGTCTGCGCTTCGAGTCGGCCAGTGACGTGACCATCGAGGGGTGCGAGATCTTCGAGACCGCCGACGTCGCCCTGCGGATGAACGATGGTGGGCAGGACTACCTTCGGATCTCCATCCTGCGGAACCATATCCACGACACCCACGGCACCGGCGAAGGCATGTACCTCGGATGCAACGACGACGGCTGCCGCCTCGGCGAGAGCCTCATCGAGGGCAACTACGTGCACCACACGAACGCCGGCGACGTGAGCCAGGGCGACGGCATCGAGCTCAAGGACGGCAGCTACGCGACCGTCATCCGCGACAACGTCATTCACGACACGAACTACCCATGCATTCTCGGCTACAGCACGGCCGGCAACGGAGCCGAGAACGTCGTCGAAGGCAACGTCGCCTGGAACTGCGGAGACAACGGCATCCAGTGGGAGGCCAACGCGACCATCCGCAACAACATCGTCCTCGGCGCGGGCGGAGCCGCGCTCGCGAGTCAGCCGCACCAGGAGAACGGGCCCGACGAGCTGACGATCGTGCACAACACGTTGATCAACGACGGCGACGCGCTCGCGGTGCGGAACCCGAGCGGCCCGGTGACCGTGGCCAACAACGCGCTCTACTCGATGGGACGCGCGTTCTTCGCGAACGGCGACAGTGGCCGCATCACCGCCAGCGGCAACGCCGGCCAAGGGTCGTCTTCGGTGGGGACGCTGATCGGCGGCGACATCGGGGCGGACTTCGTGGGCGCGAGCTTCAGCGGCGCGCTGCCCCAGGACGTGCGACCGACCGGGGGCGGTGTGCTCGGTGGTGCGGGCGACGCGTCCCACGTGACCGCGATCGACTTCGACGGGGCCGACCGAATGGGCGTGGCCGACATCGGGGCGTACCTGCTCGGCGGTGACGGTTGGACGATCGCGGAAGGCTTCAAGCCGATGGGCGAGGCGATGCCACTGCCCGACGGCGGTCCGAGCACGACGGATGGCGGGTCGACGGCCCGCGACGGCGGCAGCGAGCCCGGGCGCGATGGTGGCTCGAGCGACGACGGGGGCTCGGACGAGGGTGACGGCTGCGGCTGCCGAACCCCGGGCTCGGGGTCGGCGCCCGCCAGCCTCGTGCTGCTCGGGCTCGTCGTGCTCGGACTGCGGCGCCGCCGCTGAGCGCTGCCTACGGGTCGCTCACTTCGGCAGGCATCGGTGGACCGGGGTCGGCGCTGGGGAAGCCGTGCGATTCGATGGTCCCGTCGGCGGTTCGAATCCAGACCTCGAAGGTCGTCGGGAGCTCGTGCCCGGCCAGGTAGTCCGTCGCGTGGTGGAAGCGCGAGGGCCCGACGATGAACGCCGCTGCCGATCGCTCGCGGCGAAGGGCCAGCTCCGGTCGACCGACGCGACTGCCGAGGACCTGCCGGCGCGTGAGGAAGTGGATCGCCGGGTGACCGAAGTGGAAGAAGTCGAAGAACTCGTCCCGCTCGTAGGTGACCTTGTTCGGCGGCGTGAGCACGACGAAGTGGCCCGAGTAGTGGACCTTCCCGTCGTCGGGGAGCGCGTCGACGATGAGCCGTGCGACGCGCTGGTGGGTCGGTCGACGGAAGAAGGGGTCGCGGTCGGTGACCATTTGAGCCACCCCGGGAACGCTGGCCGCGAGGAGAGAGACCGGGAGCACCACCCGCAGCGCCCGCTGGGCCTTCGCGCGTCGCTCTGGCGTCGCTCGGCGCCATCCCCAGAGCGTGCGGAGCCCGAGCACCGCGAGGTGCATGACCACCGGGAAGACCGGATAGAGGTAGCGGGCCTCGCTGTGACCGACGCCGAGCGAGAGCATGGCGACGAAGAACGCGAGCCAGAGCACCGCAGGCAGGTCGCGACGCCAGCGGTGCAGCGCCGCGGGTAGCCCGATCGCCGCGAGCACGAGCGCGACCGGCGAGAGCACCTGGCCGAGCATCACGACGTTGTCCCAGGGGCCATCGCCTTCCATCGGCCGGACCATCGAGGACGCTTCGCGGAGGTCGGCCACCCACTGCTCGAAGGAGAAGCCCTCCGGGGTGCCGTGCGAATAGACGAACGAGACGAGACCGAAGAAGGTCGCCAGGCCCGTCGCGCCGGCGAGCGCGACCCGAGCGTTGCGCCCGGTGAAGAGCTTCCGGTCGACGATGGTCTCGAGGACCGCGGCCACCGCGAAGACGCCTGGGAAGAGGAGCAGCGAGTACTTGAGCCCCATCGCGACGCCCCAGGCGATACCGAGCAGGATCGGCCAGCGCCACTGGCGATCGACGCGCACGCGGTCCCAGAGCCAGAGGCTCGCCGCGACCGCGCCGGCGGTCGGGATGTCGACCAGGAGGTGCGGCGAGTAGCGAACGAAGAGGGGCGTCGCGACGAAGAGCGCGAGCCCCCAGATCCAGAAACCGTTCCACGGCGGACCGCGCCCGTGGCGGCGACCGAGGTACGCGGCCAGCGCCGCGAGGGTGAGCAGCACCCAGAGAAACGCGAGCGCGTGCGGCACCAGCCAGGTCCACCGGTTCGCCGGGTCGCTCGGATCGTGTGCGAGCGCGCCGAGGGTGGCGACCAACGGCATCACCGGCGCGTGGACTCGGTAGTAGGCCGCGCCCGGCCCGTCGTCGCCGAGGATCGCGCGGGCGTCGTTCAGGTAGTCGTAGGTGTCGTAGAAGCGGATCCGGATCTGGAACGCCTGGATCGCGGCGAACGCGACGAAGGCCAGCACGACCACCGTCGCCAGCCGCGCGCCCGGAGCGCGCCCTCGGAAGCCATCGTCCACGGGCGGCCGGTATGGCACGCGGGGGGACTCGTGCGCCAGGGAGAGGTCAGCGCCGACGGCGACGGCGGCGGGTGCCCGGGTGGGGGCGCGACGACTTCGGGAGGCAGCGCACCTCTTCGGGGCGCTCGCCGGTCCAGGCGACCGGATTGGTCTCGACGATGTTGCCGTTGCGCCAGCGGATGCGGGGGCGGAAGAGCGGCATCGCGTCGCAGTGCTCGCCGCCGTCGACGAGCATGAAGTGCACGTGCGGGCCGCGGCTGATGCCGGTGTTGCCGACCAACGCGATGATCTGCCCGCGGGCCACCAGCTCGCCCTCGACGACGAGGGTCTCACGGTTGTGCGCGTACGCGGTCACCCGCCCGCTCGGGTGGAGGATGACGACCATCCGGCCGTAGCCGCGGAGGCCGTGACCCTCGTACGCCACGATGCCGCGCGCGGAGGCCTTCACCGGCGTGCCGGGCGGCGCGTAGAGATCCACGGCGAGGTGGTAGCCACCGGCACCCGAGCCCCAGCCGCGTAGGTAGACGGCTTCGTCGAGCGGCGAGCGGAGCGTGCCGGGGCCGGCGACGGGCTCCGGGGTGTCGTTCGCCGACGAGGTCTCGGGCGGGGTCTCCTCGACGCCCTCGTGCCCGTCGTCCTCGAGCGCGACCTCGTCGGGCGTCTCCTCGGCGTCCTCTTCCTCGTCGTCCTCACGGGGGACGATCGGGGTGCCGACGCCGAAGGCGTAGGCCGGGATGCGCGAGGGTGCCTGCCGAGCGGCGGCGACCCATCGGTCTTCGGGGCCGGGACCACCGAGGAGCGTGTGAGCGACGCGAACGCTGCCGAGGCCGAGACGCTCGGCGCGGGCCTTCGCCTCCTCCTGGTCGGGGCGGAGCTCGCGCTCGGCGACCCGCGGGAGGTGGTTCTCGCTGCGCCGGCCCGGGATCCGGAGCCGAGCGCCGATGCGGATGTTCTCGCCGCGGATCCGGTTGGCGCGCTTCAGCGCCCGGATCGGGACGCGGTAGCGGGCCGCGATGCCGCTCAGCGTGTCGCCGCGCCGGACCACGTGATAGCCGGCCCGCCGAGCCGCCCGGTTGGACGCCTGGCGCCCAGGGATCGTCAGCCGGGCACCGGCTCGGATCGAGTCGCTGCTGCGCAGCCGGTTCGCGCGGCGAAGGGTGCTGATGGTGACGTGGAAGCGCCGGGCGATGCCGGAGAGGGTGTCTCCGTTGCGGACCACGTAGGTGCGGTCGGCGTGGGCGTCGCTGCTCGCGAAGAGGCTGGTGAAGAGCAGCACCGCCAGAGCCAGGGGGCCGTAGCGCATCATCGGGGCCAAAAGTGGGGGGTTTGCGGGCCCCCTGCAAGCCAAGGCGATGAGAACGCGCTCGTGGCCGAGCGCCCTACCCTGCCAGCTCGATGTCGCGGAGGCGGTGGATCCAGGCGCGCAGGAGCGAGCGATCGGCCTGCTCGAGGGCCCCGAGGGCCCGCGCCGCCACCGTCAGCGCGTGGTACGGGCCGGCCTCGGCGGGCAACGCGCGGCGGGCGTCGGCCAGGGTCCGCTGGGCCACCGCGTCGGCGGAGCGCTCGCGGTAGAGGGCCTGGGCGACCTCGAGCAGCTCCCCCTCGGCCGCGGCATGCGCGGCTTCGATGGGAGCGCGCTCGCTGAGCTGCTGGTGGAGCCGCCGGGCGTGGGCGTCGCCGAGCGAACGCGCGGTCCGTGGGGCACGCTGCGGATGGCGCCGCGCCCGGCGCCGGACCTCGCGGAAGGCGTGGCGCTCGAACGCCGCCCGGGCGAGGCCCGCCGGGTCCGCGCCCACGGATTCGAGCCGCTCGAGCTCGTTCTCGGCCTCGGTGCGGTGCCGCTCGAAGTCCTCCTCGAGAGCCGCCAGCCGCTCCTCGGCGCGCGCCAGGAGCCGACGGGTGGCGGCCTCGGGGCCCGCCTCCGCCCGCTCGAGCAGACGCTCGACGAAGCGGACGCGCGGACGGTCGAAGTCCGCGAGCCCCTGGTCGGCTCCGCGAACGAGCCGCTCTCGGAGCGCCTCGAGCGGATCGCTCACTGCTTGCCGTCCGCCTGGCCGGGCTCGGCGCCCGAGGTGAGTCGCTCGAGGAGCGGCGCCGGAACCGGGGCGATCTCCACTCGCCGGTTGAGCGCGCGGCCGTCCTCGTCGTCGTTGGACGCGATCGGGTGCTGCGCGCCGAAGCCGGCGGCGAACACGTGGCCCGCGGGCAGCCCCGCGTCGGTCAGCGTGCGCACCACCGTGAGCGCGCGCTCCGCGCTGAGCTCCCAGTTGTCGGCGAAGGAGCCGTTGCGGCGAAGCTGGAGGTCGTCGGTGAAGCCGCTGACCATCGCGGTCTCGCCGCTGTGCTGGAGGTAGGCCTGGAGCGGCCCCGCGAGCTGACGCAGCAGGTCCTGGCCTTCCGGGCGGAGCTCCGCCGAGCTCGAGTCGAAGAGGACCGAGCCGCGAATGCCGATGCGCCCATTCGTGAGCGTGATCAGGCCACTGGCGAGCGGACCGGCGAGGGCGCTCTCGAGCTCGTCGAGCCGCGCCTCCGCGGCCTGGTGCTCGGCCCGCACCTCGGCCAGGTCCTGGCTCAAGTCGGCCTCGAAGAGGACCATCCAGGCGAAGAAGAGGACGAAGATGCCGAAGAGGCACGCCATCAGGTCGCCGAAGGCGGCGTAGAACACGCCGCCGTCGCCCTGGTCGTCGTCTTCAAGCATCGGAGCGGACTTCCTCGGTCGGGACGGAAGCCCCGACCGCGGCGCCGAAGAGCGGCCCCTGGTTCTCGATCTGAGCCACGAGGGCCTGCTGGAACCCGAGCTGCTGGTCGAAGAGCTCGTGGGTGCGCGCGAGGTACTGGCCGAGCACGTCGACCGCGGCGCCCTCGCCCGCTTCCTCCACCGCCCGCTCCACGTGACCGAGGCCCTCGAGCCAGCGCTGCGCCGCCTCGCCGTGGCGCTCGACCGCAGCCGTGAAGAGCTCTGCGGCCGCAGCGAGCTCGGCGCCGCCCGCCGCGGTCGCACCGGCGGCGTCGCGCACGAGCGCCGACGTCTCCTCGAGGCCCTTGCCGAGGCGCTCCGCTTCGGCGACCAGCGCGCCCGCGAGCTCGGCGGCGTGCGCGGCGTGCCGCGCCTCGAGCGCTTCCTGCAGCCCCGCGAGCTTCTCGGCGTGACCGGAGAGCGCACCGGTGACGGCTTCCAGCCGCTCGACCTGCTGCGCCTCGAGCGCCGTCTGCAGTGCCGCGAGCTTCTCGGCGTGACCGGCCAGCGAGCCGCTGATCGTCGCGACGCTCTCGGCCTGCTTGGCTTCGAGCGCTTCCTGCAGCGCGACGAGGCGCTCGGCCTGCCCTTCGAGCGCGCCCGCGATGTCGCGTGCCCGAGCGGCCTGGCGATCCGCCAGTCGAGCCTCGACCTCGCCGAGCTGCTCCGTCTGCGCGGCGCGGGCAGCGACGAGCTCGACGGCCATCGACTCGAGGGTCGCGAGCACGCCCTCGGCGCGCTCGTCGCGCTCCGACTCGCGACGCGCGGTCTCCTCGGTGAGCGCCCCGACGCGCTCGGCGCCGGTGCGGATGGCGGCCTCGGCGGCCTGGAGCGCCGACGCGACCCGCTCGCCGTGATCGCGCTCCGTGGCGCGCGCGCTCTCGAGCGCCTCACGCCAGCGATCGACGATCGCGCCCATCTGCGCGCCGGCCTCCGCCGCGCGCTCGTCCTCTCGGGCGACCACGGCGCCGAGCTGCTCGGTCAACCGCTCGCCGAGCGCCTCGAGTCGGTCGCCGACCCGAGCCGCGTGCGCCTCCTCGGCACCGCGGAGCTCCGCGAGCTGCTCGGCGAAGCGCTCGCCGAGCGCCGCCTCGGTCGCGCCAAGCGCCTCGAGGTGCTTGGTGAAGCGCTCGCCGAGCGCGGCCTGGTCGGCGCGCCGGCCCTTCGCGGCGGCTTCGAGATCGGCCGCCACGGCCATGGCCGCGGCCTGGAGGCGCTCCGCCACGGCGGTGTCCTCCTCGCGACGCGCAGCGCGCTCCTCCGCGAGGGTCTCCTGCAGGGCGGCCACGTGCTGCGCCTGAGCGCCTCCGAGCGCCTCGAGCTGTTCGAGCATCGAGCTCTGGAGCGCCGCGAGCTGTGCTTCGGCCGACTCGCGGATCGCGGCGAGCTGCGCCGCACTGACTTGCTGGGTGGTCTCGAGCTGTTCCGCCGCGCTCTGGCGGACCGCGCCGACGAGCTCCGCCGTGGCCGGCGCGAGGGCCGCGCCCGCGGCGTCGGCGGCCTTGGCGGCCGCGCCCTCGAGCGACGTGCGGAGCTCGCCCACCGCCTCGCGGTGCGCCTCGAGCCAGGCGCCGCGGAGCTCGTCGATGCGGTCGGCGACCTGAGCGCCCCGGGCGCGCTCGTCCTCGCCGATGGTGCGCAGCACCTGGACCGCGTCCTGGAGCGCCTCGGCGGCGGCCGGCATGGCGCGGCCCTGCTCCGCGAGCTCCTCGAGCGCCGAGAGCTGGCGGCGCGACGCGCTGAGGTGCGCGAGGGGACCGGCGCAGGCGGCGTGAATGGCCTCCTGCAGCCGGCGGCCCGAACGACGGACGAAGACCATCGCGAGCCCGAGCATCGCCGAGGAGGCCACGCCCGCGGCGGAGGTGCCGAAGCTGCGCATCAGGCCGCCCATCGGGCTGGCGAGACCAGCGCGGAGGGAGTCGACGTCGGCGCTCGCCTCGAGCGCGGTGCGCGCGCCGCGGAGCGTCTCGAAGAGACCGAGGAACGTCCCGAGGAGGCCGAGCATCACGAGCAGGCCCACGAGGAAGGGCGCGATCACCGGCACGTCGGCCGGCATCGGATCGCGCTCGAGGTGTGCGCGAAGGCGCGCGCGAAGACCGGACGGAGCCTCGTCGAGATCCGGTCCGCCCTTCTTGCTGGTGAGTGTGTCGAGCGCCTTGCGCAGTCCGGCGGCGCGACGCTCCCGGAGCACCAGCTCCGCCAGTCCGACGGCGAAGACGCCCGCCATGACGATGGTCAGGCCGAAGGCGAAGGTGTCGACGCCCGCGTAGAACGCAGCGGCGCGCGCGACGACCACGAAACCGGCGCTGCCGGCGAGGAGAAGAACGAGTCGCGTCATGACGGTTGGCTTTCGGCGGCGGGAGCCGCTTCGGGTTCGGGGTGCGCCTCTTCGGACGCCGTGGATGCGCGGTCGATGCAGGCGCGCACGAGAGACTCGAGGAGGGCCCGCTCTTCGCGGAAGGCGGCGCGAAGGGCTCCGTCCAGGTCCGAGCGCAGCTCGGCGGCGGGTCCGGCGCGGAGGAAGTGCTCGACGGCACCGAGCTCCAGCGTGGACGGGTCCTCGTGGGCTTCGACGAAGCTCACGAGGAGCGCGGCGAACGCCCCGCCGAAGCGGTCGGCCAGCGCCTGGTCCGCGTCACCACGGGCGGCCGCCAGGCTTCGGCGCAGGGCGGCGTCGAGCCGCTCGAGGCGAGCGGCCTGCGGCCCGAGCGCGAAGAGGTCGGCCGCGGACTCCTTCCGGAGCCGGGCGGCTTCACGGCGGAGCGTGCGCACCACTGCCAGGCAACGATGGGCCCAGACCCGGCCGAGGTTGTCGGCGATGGCCACGAGCCAGTCGTCGGGGCGGCCGGGCCGGGCCGACTCCTCGGTGACCGCGCGGTGGACGCGCGCGGCGCCCGGGAGCGGGCTGCGACCGCGGGTGGGGTCGGCGAGGGTCTTCTCGAGCCAGCGGCCGCTGCTCTCGAGGCGGACCCGGACGTGGTTCGCGAGCCAACGACCGTCGTCGACCCTTGGCTCGGCCGGCGGCCACTCGTCGTTCGACAGGACCTCGGCCACCGCGACGCTGCCAGCAAGGTCGCTCCGGGTGGCGAGCACCTCGACGGGGGATCGCGGCCCGGGGTGGGGCTCGACGCCGCGCAGCCGATCGAGGCGCGCGGCCAGCTCGAGGGTGTCCCGAGCGGGTGCGCTGCGTCGCAGGGTCCGCCCTGCGCGCGCGGGCGAACGCACCACTTTGGAGCCCAACATCGGCTCGCGGTTAGCGAGCGGGTGCGGGGCGTTCAAGCAAGATCGCACCGACCGGAACTGAGCCTCTCGATCGCGAATTTCGCGATTTGCTCGTGTTTCCGGAGCCTTGGATCACTTGTCCCCAGGCTGGAGAATCACAGCGGGGACGCGATCGGCGGCGCCAAAAGGCGATCGCCTTTCGCAGGGTCGGCGCGGGGATCGCCCACCTGCGGCTGCGTGCTATGCCCCGCTCATGAGCGGTTGGAGCATCGACGACGTCCCCACGATGAAGGGCGCCCGAGTGGTGGTCACCGGCGCCAACAGCGGCATCGGCTTCGAGGCCGCCAAGGTGCTCGCGGGCAAGGGCGCGAACGTCATCCTCGCGTGCCGGAGCGAGGAGCGAGGGCGGAAGGCGCTCCAGGCGATCGAAGCCGCGCACCCGAAGGCCACCGTCGAGCTCCGCCAGCTCGATCTCGCCGACCTCTCGTCGGTGGAGGCCTTCGCCGAGGGCGTGAAGCGGGACCACCCCACCCTCGACCGGCTCATCAACAACGCGGGGGTCATGGCGCTGCCACTGCGTCGCACGGCCGACGGCTTCGAGATGCAGCTCGGCACGAACCACCTGGGCCACTTCGCGCTCACCGTGCGGCTGCTGGGCAAGCTCCTCGAGGCCGACGACGCGCGGATCGTGACGGTCAGCAGCATGGCCCACCGCTTCGGTCGCATGCGCTGGAAGGACCCCAACTGGCAGCGCGGCTACCAGAAGTGGCTCGCGTATGGGCAGTCGAAGCTGGCGAACGTGCTCTTCACCCTCGAGCTGCAGAAGCGGCTGGAGAAGCGCGGCGCGAAGGCCATCGCCGTGGCCTGCCACCCGGGCTTCGCGGACACGAACCTCCAGTTCGTGGGCCCGAAGCTCGAAGGCTCGAAGCTCCAGGCCTGGCTGATGAAGCTGAACAACCAGTACGTCGCGCAGGAGGCAGACGCGGGCGCGCTCCCGACGCTCTACGCGGCGACGGCGCCCGGTGTGCAGGGCGGCGACTTCTTCGGCCCCGATGGCATGCTCGGCATTCGCGGGACGCCCACGCGGGAGACGCCGGCACGGCACGCGACGGATTCGGCCGCCGCGGCGCGGCTCTGGGATCTCTCGGTCGAGCTGACCGGCCTCGGCGCCGACGTCTGAGGCGTCAGCGCAGCGCGGCGAGGCGCTCGGCCACCACGAGGCTGTCCGGGTCGCGCTCGGCGGCGCGCTGCCAGGCGTCGCGCGCGGCGTCGCGGTCGCCGCGGCGCTCGGCCAGGAGCGCGAGGTTCATGAGCGGGTGGGGGTCGGCAGCGTCGAGCTCGGCGGCGGTGCGGAGCGCCGCCTGAGCGGCGTCGTCGTCGATGCCGATGAGCGCGGCGCCCAGGCCGTTGTGGGCGGCCGCCAGCGAGGGGTCCCGCTCGAGCGCGCGGCGGTGCGCGAAGGCCGCATCGGCTTTCTCGCCGAGGGCGAAGAGCACGTTGCCGAGCTTCACCCAACCCGCGGCGTGGTGGAGGTTGTCGCGGAGCGTGAGGCGGTACGCGTCGGCGGCCTCGTCGAGGCGGCCCTCGGCCGCGAGGAGGTCGGCGAGCGCGAGCGACGCATCCACGCTCTCCGGCGCCAGCTCCGACGCTCGCTCGAGCGCCGGGCGCGCCGCGGCGGGGTCGCCTCGGTCGAGCGCGCTGAGGCCGAAGCCGAGCCAGGCGTCGGACCGCGCGGGGGCCAGCTCGGTCGCGTGTTCGAACGCTTCGGCGGCCTCGTCGAGCTCGCCGAGCGCTCGCGCCTGGCGACCGCGGTTGATCCACCCGTCGGTCAGCTCCGGGTCGAGGCTCACCGCCCGTCGCACCGCGTCACGAGCGGGCTCCCACTCGCCGAGGCCCTCGAGCGCCAAACCGAGCCGGTTGTGGACGGCCGCGACCTCGGGCTCGAGCTCGGCGAGCTCGGCGAAGGCATCGCGCGCCGAGCGCGACTCGGAGGCGTCGAGCGCGAGGTCTCCCGCGAAGAGGAGCGCGCGTCGGTGGTCCGCGGGGTCGTCCCCGTCCGCCGAGAGGATGAGCGCCTCGTTCACGTGCTCGCGAGCGTCCGCCTCGTGCCCCCGGCTCGCGGCGATGGCCGCCGCGACGAGGCGGAGCCGGGCGGTCCAGCCCGGCCGCTTGGCTTCGCGGAGTGCGCCGGCGGAGGAGACCAGGTCGCCCGCCTGGAGGAACGCGAGCGCCTCGGCGGAGGCGCGCTCGGCCGGTATGGCGGCTCCGAGGGCCTCGGCGGCTTCGAAGGCCGCGAGGGCGTCGCCCGCTGGCAGATCGTGCAGCTCGGGAGCCTCGGCGAACGAAGTCGCCAGGAGCGCTCGGCCCCGCTCGAGGTGAGCGTCCCGCTCGCCGTCCTGGTGGTGGCTCCAGAGGCCGACGCCCCCGAGCACGAGGACCGCGGACGCGAGGGCCACCAAGAGGATTCGACGGGACATGCCCGACCATTCGAGGCTCGCGCGCGCGAGGTCAAATTTTCGACGGGACGGCGGGTCGAACGTCGCCTGACCTGGAGGGCCAGGGGATGGTAACGTTGCACTCCAGCCGCAACTCCGCCTTGTCGAAACACCCCGCCATCGGCCGCCTTCTGGGCGGAAAATACGAGCTTCTCGCCCTCGCCGGTCGCGGTGGGATGGCCGAGGTCTTCCGTGCGACCACCCACGGCGTGGCGGGCTTCCGGCGGCCGGTCGCCGTGAAACGGATCATCGACGAGCTCAGCGAGGACCCGAAGTTCGTCGCGATGTTCGTCGAGGAGGCGCGCGTGACGGCCGCCCTCCAGCACCCGAACATCGTCCAGATCCACGACTTCGACCGGGACGAGGACGGCGCCTACTTCCTGGTGATGGAGTGGGTCGACGGCCTGAACCTCCACGAGTGGCGGATGGCCCATCGCGCGGTCGAAGAGCCCGCGCCGTGGCACCTGGCGGCCGCCATCGGCATCGAGATCCTCAAGGCGCTCAACTCGGCGCACACCCACCGGAACGAGGACGGAAAGCTCTCACCGGTCTTTCACCGCGACGTGACGCCCCAGAACATCCTGATGGGCACCAACGGAGTCGTGCGGCTGGCGGACTTCGGCCTCGCGCGCGCGATGGACCGCGCGCGCACCACCCAGCCGGAGATGGTGAAGGGCAAGCTCGGGTACATCGCCCCCGAGATGACCCGAGGGGCAGACCCTTCCGTGCAGACCGACATCTTCGGCGTGGGCATCGTGCTCTGGGAGGCGCTCGCCGGACGGAAGCTCTTCAAGGGCGACACGCCGCTCGACGTGCTCCAGAAGGTGCGCGACGCCCAGGTGCCGCCGCTCGCGGAGTCGCGGCCCGACCTGCCGCAGAGCCTCTGCGACGCGCTCCACCGAGCGCTCCAGAAGGAGCCGGAGCGCCGCTACTCCTCCGCGCGCTCGATGGTGCGGGCGCTGGCGAACATCCTGCGGATGACGCCGGAGTCGACCAGCAACGACGTGATCGCGCGCAGCATCGCGCAGGCGCGCGATCGCCTGCGGCAGGCCGTCATCGACGACAACGCGGTCACCGAGCACCTCGACATCGAGCGGCTCCGAACGGTCGACGCGGCGCCCCGCGAAGCGGCGGGCGCGCGGCGATGACGGCGCGGGCGGCCGCCTGCGTCGCCCTGCTCCTGGCGGCCTGCGACAGCTGCGGCACGCAGGAGTCGTCCCCCGATCTCGGCGGACGGAGCACCAGCACGCCAACGCTCACGCCGGAGGTGCAAGCGTCGACTCCAGCGGGACGCGCGGCCGCACACATGCGCGCGTTGCCGGAGGAGCGGGAGGCGGCCTCCCGGCGAGCGACGCTGCTCGCGGACGGCCGACGCCATGGCCGCGCAGGTGGCCACGCACAGGCCCTCCGCTCGTTCGAGGACGCGCTCGGCGACGGCGGACCGGACGCGACCCTCCACTGCGAGGCGGGCTACCAAGCGATCCAGCTCGGTCAATGGGCGCTGGCGCGACGACACCTCGACGCCGGTCTCTCGGTCGCGGTCCAGCCGCGTCGGCGAGCCGCGTGCCTCTACGACCTCGCCCTCGTCGACGAGGCGGAACAGGACATCGACGCAGCGATCGCCTCGCTGCGAGAGTCGCTCTCGCTGCGACCGAACGGGACCGTTCGCCGCAAGCTGGACGCCCTGGAGGCCGCGGCGGAGGTCGCCGAATCGAGCGCGGACGACGCGGACGACGCGGGCGCGGTGGACGCCGAGGAGGAGCGTTCACCGACCCTCGAAGCGCTCTGCCCCGAGAGCGAGTGCCAACGGGACGAGGTGGAGATCCCGGCTCGCCCCGACGGCTGGCCGGAGCTCGCGTTCATCAGCCGCGAGCTCCCGGACGAGCCCATGCTGGCCACCGGGTTGGTGCTGAAGGACGACTCGGGCTGGTGGGAAGCGGCCCGGGTCTGCTCGTCGGACGCGCGCGACGTCTACGGCGCGCTCGAGGCCTCCGAAACGGTGACCGGCGTGCGCTTCGAAGAGGGGGACCTCGTGGTCTCCGTCGCCGGTGGCTTCGACGAGCACGAAGACGAGGCGGGCCACTACTTCGAGTGCGAGCAGGAGCACCAGCTGGATCACGCCGCGGTGATGGCGTGCTTCGAGGCCGCGACCGAGGGGTTGCCTCCGCCCGAGTCGTGGAGCTTCGACCTGGTCTTCGCGCTCGAGGGCGGCGAGGTCGTGCTGAAGGAGCGGCGTGCGGGGAACGCCTCGCAGTCGCCGGTCGAGTAGGACGCGGCTCTCGGAGTCGGCTCTCGGAGTCGGAGCTCGGTCGTCGGTCGTCGGTCGTCGGTAGTCGGTAGTCGGTAGTCGGAGTCGGACGCCGAGGGCCGAACGCCGAACGCCGACAGCCGAGCGCTCAGAGCAGGTACTGGATGAACCAGTCCAGGAACGCCGACGCCAGGGCGATCGGCACCACGAGACCAACGGCGCTGCCGATCAGGTAGTCGCGAAAGCGCACCGGCGAGAGCGCGAGCGCGTAGTTCAGCGGCGGAGCCATCCACAGCAGCAGTCGCAGGATCGCGACCACCCGCACCGGTCGCTCCTCGAGCCGGTCGAGGATCTTGCGCACCCGCGCGTTCTTCAGCCCGCCGAGCGCTCGACCGCCGACGGCACGGACGACGGCGAAGCTGACGACCACGCTCACGACGGCGCCGACGTAGGCCGCCGCCCCGCCGGCGAGACGCCCATAGGCGAGGACCGCGGCCGCGACGAAGAGGAAGCCAGGTACGTGCAGGAGCTCGCCGACCGCGAAGGCGCCGATGAAGATGGCGAAGCCCCAGAGGCCCGCGCCCGCGATCGTCTCGCGGATGCCCTCGAGCGTGAAGCGGTCGGTCCAGCCGGTGGCCGCGCCCAGGACGAAGAGGCCGACCAGGAAGACCACGAGCAGCGCCAGCCGAAGCCGGGACGGACCGCCCTCGGGGGCGTCCTCATGGTGGTCGTTCTCGGCGGCCTCGGTCACCCGGCGCACCCTACGCCGCGGGGCCGTCGGCGTCGACGCGGCGACCGTGTGGTCTATGCTCTCGCCCGTATGTTGAACGTGGACGAATTCGAGTCCGTGTTTCGGGCGGCGGACAAGAAGCAGTTCGCCTTCGCGCCGCCCGACGTCGGCCAGGTGCTGGTGATCGCCGACCTGGAGGGCGAGGCGCTCGCCGACTACGTGCGAGCGTCCAAGGCACTGCTGGAGCCCATCACCGTCGCTGCGAGCGAGCCGCCGACGTGGGACGTGAGGGGCGCGGGAAGCTGGTCGGGGGTCGAGGGCGTGCTCCGCCTCGTCGAGGAGGGCGACCACGACGCGGTGGTCACCTACCGAAACCTGAACAGCGACGCTTGGCAATGGGCCTACAGCCTGGGCATCTACCTGAACGCGCTCACGCGCGGCACGCAGTTGCCGGTCTTCGTCACTCCGAACCCTCGGGCCTACCCGTCGATGGAGTGGCGCCACAACCGCACCGACAGCGTGATGGCGATCAACGACAGCCTCGTCGGCGACGACCTCCTGGTGAGCTGGGCCGCGCGAGCCACCCGCGAAGGCGGCAAGCTCCACCTGACCCACATGGAGCACGACGAGATCTTCGAGCGCTACATGACCGCGATCTCGAAGATCCCCGAGATCGACACGGAGACCGCGCGCGAGACGCTACTGCAGCAGCTGCTGCGCGAGCCGAAGGAATGGATCGCGACGGCCAGCGCCGCCCTCGCCGAAGCGGGCGAGGACCTGACGGTGGTCGAGCACGTGCTGCGCGGACATCGGGTCGCCGACTACCGCGCGATCATCGAGGCGCACGAGGTGGACCTGGTGGTCTTCCCGACGCTCGAAGAAGACCGAATCGCCCTCCACGGAGTCGCGTACTCGCTCGCCGTCGAGCTGGTGCAGACCCCGCTGCTGATGGTCTGAGTCCGTGCACGAACCGACCCTCGCAACGACGCTGATCTTCGTCGCCGTACTGGTGGGGATGATCCTCTCCCTCGCGCTCGAAGAGCGACTGCACGCCAAGAAGTCGGTGATCACCGGCGTCTTCGCCGTGCTCGCCCTCGCCCTCGGCCACGTGCTCGACGTGCTTCCCTTCGGGGCGCTCCGCGACACGATGGGAGACACCCACGAGCTCCCCGTCTACGTGCTCGGCATCGACTGGCCGGTGATCGCGATCATCCTCGGCTCGAGCCTCTTCGTCGACGTGACGAGCAAGTCCGGGCTCTTCACCTGGATCGCCATCAAGCTCACCAAGGCGTCGAAGGGCGACCCGCTCCTGCTCCTGCTCGCGTATGGCGGGCTCACCGTCGGGTTCTCGGCGTTGCTGAACAACGTGACGGCGATGATCATCGTCGGTTCGCTCACCGCGGTCTCGCTCGAGAAGCTCGAGCGCCGGGGCCAGCTCCTCGGCTTCCTGCTCATCGAAGGCCTGCTGACCAACATCGGCGGGTTGCTCACCCTCATCTCCTCGGTGCCCAACATCATCGTCGGCACCGCGGCCGGCATCTCGTTCGTGCGCTTCTTCATCGTGGCGGCGCCCTACGTACTCATCGCGACGGTCGCGACACTGCTGCTCGGCGCGCGCGTCTTCGGCATCCGCCGGCTCAAGACCCAGGTCGAGCGCACCGACGCGGCGGCCAAGGTCGCGTCGTTCGACGAGGCCGACGGCATCGAGTCGGTGGGCTTCTTCCGGTTCGCGTCGGTGATGCTCCTCCTCTTCATCGGCTCCATCGCGGCGGCCTCGGTGCTCGAGTACCCGCTCGGGATGGGCTTCGTGGCGATGGCCTTCGGCATCATCACGCTGCTCCGCTTCAAGGGCACCGCCGACCGCTTCTATCGGGACGTCGACTGGGACCTGCTCCTCTTCTTCGCGTTCCTCTTCATCGTCATCGACGTGATGGAGCACGCGCAGGTCCTGGGGTTGATCGGCGACGGGCTCGCCCAGGTGATCGGGCTCAACGAGCAGATGGATGGCGCAGGCACGGCCGCGACGTTGGTCAGCAGCGCCGGGTTCAGCGCCGTGACCGACAACATCCCGCTCGCGGCGATGCTCGCGAAGATCCTGAGCGGGATGGCGCCACTGGAGGATCCCCGGCTGTGGTGGGCCGTCGTCTTCGGCGCGAACCTGGGCGGCAACCTCACGCCGATCGGCTCCGCGTCGACGGTCGTCGCGGTCACCCTGATGCACAAGTACGGGCTGCCGATGACCTTCGGGCAGTTCGTGAAGAGCGCGGCGCTGTTCGCGCTCCTGCAGATCCTGCTGGCGGTCGGCTACGTGCTCTGGCTGGTTCCGCTGCTCAGCTGACGAGCAGCGGACCGGTCACGAGCATGCGCACCGCGTCCACCTGACGGTTGGTGCCCATCTTCCGGAGGATGCTCTTCACGTGCGTCCGCACGGTCTCGACGCCGATGCCGAGCGAGTCGGCGGCCTGGCGGGCGGTCTCGCCGGCAGCGAGACACACCGCGACCCGGGCCTCGGCCGGAGTGAGCCCGAAGTGCTGAGCGAAGACCTCGGCATCGACCGACTCTTCTGCCTCGGGGTCGCGAACGACCACGATCACCGCGCCCGGGAGCGAGCGACCGGCCGACACGGCGAGGCCGAGGAGCCGGGGCCCGCTGTCGCGCACGAGCACGAAGGGGTGGCAGCCATCCAGGGCGCGCTCGGCGGCGGCATACGCCTCGGCGAACTGTTCCTTGGCCTCGTAGGCCGCGCACTCGAGCCGCCCGTCGCTGTCGATCAGGACGCCGTCACGCTCGAGGCGTCGACCCGCCGAGTTGGCGAAGACCACGCCCGTCCGCGACACGACGTGGACCGAGAGGGTCAGCCGGTCGAGGACGGCGCGGGCCGCGAGGACCTGCTCGGCAAAAAAGCGCGAGCGGAGCTCGAGCGCTTCGTAGGCGGAGAGCAACGAGTCGACCATCGGCGTGACCGAGCCGTCGGCCTCGGCGATCGCGTCCCGCCACTCGCTCGCCCTGCCAGTACGTGCTCGGGTGTGGACCCCCGAGGACTGCTCCATCCGGTCGGTGGAAGGAAGGGCGGGCAATAGAGGGTCAGACTTCGACGCCATGGCCCCCAAAGGATGACGGACAGATCGAAAAAGTAAAATACCTCAATCGAGGGAGGCCTTTTACCTCCCCAAAAGGGTGTCCATCGGATCTCGGACGGTCCGAAGACTCCCATCCAGGGAGCCGATGTCTGCCTGGCTGAGGTCGACTCTGGGAGCGAATGCCGCCTGGTGGAGCCTGTCGAGGGTCGTCTGCGCGCGGGCCTCCTCGGACGCCGTTGGATCTACCGTACCCGGGTCACCGCATCCGAGGACGGCCCTCGATGTCGAGAGCAGGCAGGCACGCACCCCCGCACCACTCGGCTCGATCGACACCAGCAGTCCGCCCTCTCCCACGTCGAAGCGGGGCGATCGCCCGACACCATCGGCGACCGCTTCGCTCAGCGAATCGCCGGCGGCCTCGATTCGTACCGGCAAGGGGATGTCCAGCCGGCGAAGGACACCGGGGTCGTGCTGGAGCACCCGCTCGAACGCCGCCGTCGACGCCTCGCGACCGTCCCGAGCGCGAAGCGCAGCGGCGCGAATGGCGTCGACTCGCGCGCGGAGGAGCGCCTCGCCATCGCCGAGCGCGCCGCTCGCGCGCTCGGCGAGCTCGAGCGCCCTCTCCTCGTCGCCCTGACGCCACGCCGCCTCGGCCTGGAAGGCATCGTAGTAGGCGCCCGAGGCCGCGCGCGCGTCGCCGGCCCGAGCGCGGGCAGCCGCTTCGTCGACCACCGCCGCCCCGGCCACCTCGACCAGCTCGCCCACGATCCACGGCGGGACGATCGCCGCCTTCGACGTACCGATCTGGAAGGTGCCCACCAGCCGGTCCTCGTCCGCGAGGAGCTGAACCGCCTGGCGCCCGCTCATCCACCCGCCGAAGCGCAAGGTCAGCCCGTTGCCGAACGCCTTCGTGCGCTCCCAGAGTCCGAGCGCCGCGGCGCCCTCGTCGGCCTGCGACGCCATGCCGCGCTGCGCCGAGCGGTCGACCAGGGCGACCACCGCGCGGTCCTGGAAGGGGTCGCGGCTGTTGTGCGAACGGCGGTCCGGCATCACGAGGGCCTTCTCGGTGATGCCGCGGGCGTCACCGAAGCGACCGATGGCCAGATAGAACGACGCGAGGGCGCGCCGGCTCTCGTTGCGATCGGAGTCCTGCACGTGGGGCGGCCGCGCAGCGCGATAGGGCTGCACCTTCTGCAGCGCCTGGAGCGCCTCCGCGAAGCGACCGCCCCGAGTGTAGAGCTCGCCGAGCTCGAGCCACGGGTTGCCGTACCAGGCCGCGCTGGCCTCCGTGGCCTCCAGCAGCGTGCGCTCGGCTTCGTCGAGCCGGAACGCCGCCCGCGCGGCCTCCGCGAAGTTCGTGAGATCGACGGCGTTGGCACCGCCAGGCGAGTTCTTCGCGTGCTGGAGCGCGCGCCGACACGCGGCGTAGCTGGCGTCGTCGTCGCCGGCCTCGAACTCGATCGCGCACAGGGCGTTGAGGGCGATCTCGATCTGGTAGTCCTGGCCGGTGTCGAGCCCCTCGGCGGCGGCCTGGCGAGCCTCGTCGAAGCGGCGGAGCTTCATCAGCGGCCAGGCGCGCGCGGCGGCGGTGTCCGGGTCGTAGGCATCGTCGAAGCGGGCGAACCAGGCGAGCTGGTCCTGGTAGTGGTCCAGGTCGCCGTGGGCCTGCGCCACCTCGAAGAGCATGCGGCGGTGCCAGAGGCTGACGGTGTCCGGGGGGTACTCGCCGTGCTCGGCCTCGAAGAGCTCGATGGCGCGCTTCGCGTGATGCAGCGCCCTCGGGAAGTTGGCCTCGCCGTAGTGGTAGGCGTGCGCGAGGACGAAGTGGCCGAGCGCGCTCTCCGGTCGCTCGGCGACGATCTCGGCACCGGCCTCGCGTGCCTCGACGAGCTTCTTCGCGCGGACGAGCTGCCACGCGCGGAGCTCGTCCGGCTCGCCCGGCGCGCCGGGCTCGGCCTGGACGGCGAAGGGATCGATGCCCTGCGCACCCACGCCACCGCTCGCCAGCGCGGCCATGGTCAGGCCGCTGGCGATCGAGAGCAGGAGGACGCGGGTGGGCGTCATCGGCGCAGGCTCGCTTTGGCCAACACCTCGAGCTGGGGGCCGAGCGCGTCGCCGATCACCTCGACCGGATCCTCGACGCCGGGGGCGAGCTCGAGGCGGTGGCGGAAGATCTGCGGCGCGAGCGCTTCCAGATCCTCGGGGGCGACATAGTCGCGACCGTGGAGGAGCGCCCGGGCCTGGAGCGCCGGCATCGCCAGGACGAGCGAACGGGTGGACGCGCCCTGCAGCACCCGCGGGTCGGCGCGGAGCGCGCGCGCGAGATCGACGAGCGCCTCGCGGAAGACCGGCGCCAGATGAATGTGCTGACGGCTGGCCTTTCGCGCCGAGAGGATCGCGCTGCGGCTGACGCCGGGATGCTCGGCGGCCTGATCGAGGTGAGGCGTCGGATAAGTGGCGAGCACCTCGAGCTCGGCGTCCCGTTCGATGTGCTCCATCACCAGCTTGAAGAGGAAGCGGTCGAGCTGCGGCGTCGGCAGTGGGTAGGTGCCCGCGAGGTCGAGCGGGTTCTGCGTCGCGATCACGAAGAAGAGCTCGTCGAGCGGGTAGGTGTTGTCGTCGACGGTGACCTGCTTCTCGGCCATCGCCTCGAGCATCGCGGACTGGACCTTCGGCGAGGTCCGGTTGATCTCGTCGGCGAGGACGACGTGCGCGAAGATCGGTCCCCGACGGAAGTCGAAGCCACCGGCGTCGACGTCGAAGACGTTCGTGCCCGTGATGTCGCTCGGGAGCAGATCCGGCGTGAACTGGATGCGGCGGAAGGGCGCGATCCCCGGGACGGCGTCCTTCTCCTCGAGTGCGGAGCCGAGCGCCCGCGCGAGGGTGGTCTTTCCGGATCCGGGGAAGTCCTCGAGGAGCACGTGTCCGTCGGCGAGCAGCGCGACCAGAACGAGCTCGATCACCTCGTCGCGGCCGACGACGGCGGCGCGGAGTCGCTGCTTGAGCCGCGTGAAGTCGTGATGCGCATCGGCGAGCGCCTTCTCCGGATCGGAGGCGCTGGGCGCGGTGACGGGGGCGGAGTGGGTCTCGGTCATCGGGTGGTCTCGGTCATCGGGTGAGGAGCCAGGAGAAGGGATCGATCGCGCCGAGCAGTCGGCGCCAGAGGGGCACGGCGGCCCGGAGCTGCTTGCGGAGCGCCGCGCGGTGCGGCGCGAGCTTCGAGGGGTCGGCGCGCTTGCTACCGAAGGCGGCGCCGACGTGCTCGCGGGTGAGCGGCAGGAGCGCGGGCAGCGCCTCCGCGAGGCGCTTGGCGAAGGACTCGCGACTCTCGCCCTTCTGACGACGGAGCCCGACCTCCGAGAGCCGGTCGAGCTCGGCGCGATAGGCGACCCGAGGCAGAGCGCGGTCATCGGCGAAGGCGGGCGCGAGCCGGCGCCAGAGCTTGCCGGCGACGAGGCCGAGGAACGCGAGCGCCACGAACCAGAGCAGCCCCCAGCCGGCGAGCTTCAGCAGGTCGAAGGCCTGTTTGATCCGCTCGGGCAGCGGCGCCTCCGGCTCGATGGGCATGGCCTCGAGACCGCGCGCCAGCTCGCCGAGCAGCCGCTGCAGATCTTGGTCGGCGGGGGGACCGGGTGGCGTGAGCACGGTCTGCGGCGAGATGTCGGCGACGACCCAGCCGAAGCCTTCGAGCCGCACCTCCGGCCACGCGTGCGAAGTCTCGCCGCTGATCAGGAGCGCGCTGCCGCCCGCCCGCTGTGACTCGTCGACCGCGTAGCCGGTCGCCACGCGCGCGGGGAGGCCGAGGCTCCGAAGGAGATACGCGCCAGCGTGCGCGAAGTGGACGCAGTAGCCGGTCTTGTCGCCGAAGAGAAAGTCGGCCGTCGGGTCGTCCGCCGACGCGTGGCGCGACTGCAACGAGTAGATGCCCTCCTTCGAGAGCCAGCTGGTGATCGCGGCGACCTGCGCCGCGGGATCGTCCCGCAGGTACTCGGGCAGCTCCTGCTCGACGATGCGGCGCGCGAGCTCGCCGTAGCGCGGATCCTCCGGCGCCTCGGTGTAGTGGGACCACTCGTCCGCGCCCCAGTCCTTCGCGCCGGCGCGTGCGCCGATCATCGCGAAGAAGTCCGAGGTGAGCACCGCGCTCTCCACGCGATAGAGACGCTCGAAGCGGCGCGGGTCCGGGTTGTCCGCGGGCGCGAAGCGCACCGGCGCCTCGAGACCGAAGGGGCGGTTGTGCTCGGCGAGGAGCGCGACCGTCGTCTCGACGGAGCGCCGGTTCACGTTGAGCAGCGGCGGGTCGGGCACCGTGTAGGTCCGGCTCGGGAAGGCGTCACCGAGGTCGCGGTCGAGGCCGCCGGTGGCACCGATCATCCGGCGGCCGTTGTACTGACTGAAGGCGCCCTGTCGGAAGTAGTAGACCCCCGTCGGCGAGGAGTAGTCCTGGTGGAAGAGGACCACCGCGATCGGGATCCGGTTCTGTTCGGTGTCGTGGTCGTCCTCGAACTCGGGCGGCGGCGGGCCCTCGGGCGGTCGTTGATCGCCCTGCCCCTCGCGCTCCTGGTTCCCCGACTGTCCTTCGTCGCCCTCCTGCGGGCGCAAACCGAGGCCGCCGCCCGACTCGGGCGGTGGCGGCGGGTCGAGCGCGTCGGTGGTCCCGAGCACCAGACCCAGCACCAGCGCGACGGCGAGCAGGTGGAGCAGCGAGCGCCATACGCTCCGCTCCGCGAGGAGCAGGAGCACGACCGCGACGGCCGCGAGACCACCGATGGCGTAGAACACGTGACTCGGGTCACCGCCGGCCGCGATGATCGGATCCGCGATCTCGAAGGGTCGGTTGATCGCGCCGTGGCGGTGCGCGACGACCAGCTGCATGAAGGCGGCGGCCACGGCCACCACCTCGAGCGCGGCGAGGCTGCGGCGGCGCGCGCTGAGGCAACGAAAGCCGAAGGACACGCCACCGCACGCGAACGCGAAGAGCCAGGCGTCGCCCGAGCGGAGCGCCGTCGAGGGTCCGAGCGCGCCGACGAGGAGCGGTGTGTCGACGAGGAGCGCTCGTCCGGCGAAACCGAGGACGACGAGCGCCGTCGCGATGGTGAGCAGGGCGCCCGTCCTCAGCGACCGCCGCGCGATGGTCGGAGCGACCCCGGCGCCGATCGCCGCGCCGAGCGCGGCGAGCGCCGTCGCTTCACCACGAACGAGGGGCGCGGCGAAGACCGCCGCGCCGAGCGCGTGGACCAGCAGGCGCGCGGCGATCGCGAGCTTCGGCTCCGGCTCGGGGAGCGCTGCCGCCTTGGGTCCGGGTAGAACGGCGCTCACGCGGCCTCCGCCTTCTTCGGCTTCTTCTCTTCGCCCTTCGCGCCACGCGCCGCGCGGCGGTGGGCTTCGGAGAGCACGCGCCCGGACTTGCGATCGAGGACCAGCACCTCGGCGCGCAGGGGCGCGAGGGCGGCGAGCACCTCGTCCAGGGCCGCTGCATCGCTGGCGTCGAGCGGCGCCGCTTCGGTGAAGAGGCGGCGGAGCGCCGAGCGGCTCTTCGACACCGCGAGCCCGTCCACTCCGACGACGATCCGAACGCGGCCCGCCCGCGGTCGAAGGGCGGCGACCGTGCGCTCGAGCCAGGGCCCCGGCTCCGCGGGAACGAAGACCACCAGCGACGCGGGGCCGCGCTTCTCGGCGCGTCGAAGGAAGGGCTCGAGGTGCGCGGCGCCGTCCGCGAAGGGCGTCGCGGCGGAGCGGACGATCGCGTCGAGGGCCTCGCCCATCGAGCTCGTGGGATCGGGGTGTCCATCGGCGCCGAAGGACCACTCCTCTCCGAGCGACACGCTCTCGATCGCGACGCGGGCCGCGCCGGCGCTCGCTTCGTCGGCGCTCCCGCTGACGAGATAGGCGACGGTCCGACGGGCGCGAGTGAGGGCGCGCTCCGGCATGCGCACGACCAGCTTCTTCGTGCGCGCGAACACCTTCCAGTGGATGAAGCGCGCGGGATCGCCGGGTGCGTAGCGTCGGAGCTCGGTGCGGTCGCCCTCGGCGACGCCCATCGGGTGCGGCCAGTCTTCGCCACCGGCGAACGAGGTCAGGACCGGGAGTCGGGTCAGCTTTCCCTTGTGCGGAAGGATCCGGAGCTTGAGCGAATCCTCGTCCCGCAGGCCGAGGCCGGCGAGACGGAAGGCGTCGCGAACCCGGAAGCGACGGCGAAGACCCGCGCGCTCCCCGCGACGGTGGGCGATCAGCCGCTCGAAGCGCTTGCCGAGCCGCTCCTCGACGTCGAGCGAGACGTCCGCCGGTGCTTCCAGCTCCCAGTCGGATTGGAGCAGCGGGATCCACCCGTCACGCGGGAGCTCGAAGCCGCTCGGCTGCGGGCGTTCGGTCTCCAGCTCGAGCCAGCGCTCCCCCTCCTCGCGAGCGCGACGGCGCTTTCGGACGCGAAGGCCGATGAGGAGCGCCCCGGCGAGGACCGCCGCTGTCGAGAGCGAGACGAGCCCGACCGTGACCCAGCCGACCACGAGCAGGGTCAGATCGACCATCTGGTAGCTCGCGCCGAGGGCGATCGTGGCCACGGCCACACCGAGCAGACCCAGCAGCGTCCAGGGGAAGCGGTCCGCCATCCGACGGCCGAACGCTCGAAGGCGGGCGGCTCGTGAGGGAGGTTCAGCGGCGGGGGCGGGCTCGGTCATGGGGTTCGCGCGGCCGATGGGCCTGTCTTACACGGCTCGGGGGAGCACGACCATCGGGACGAGGAAAGGTTCTGTCCATGGTCCGACGCAGCTCGGGGGCGGATCTCTGGGTCCCCGGCGGAACAGTGGGGCTGTAAGTCCCATTCCAGGGGCCCCCCACGGGTGTCCCCCCTCCAGGTATTGGGGTGTCGGTGGCGTGGAAAGGACCATCGACATTCAGGAAAAAGCCCGGCAGACTGTAGCCATGTCGAGTCGAAGGGTACTTGTGGTCGATGACGACCCGGGCATGCGAGCCCTGCTCTGTCGCGCGGCGAAACACGCCGGGCTGGAGCCCTTCGAAGCGGGTTCAATGAACGCCGCGCTCGTCCGTGCGCACGAGGTCCTGCCGATCGGCGTCGTGACGGATTGGGATCTCGGGGACGGTCATGGTGGTCAGCTCTTCGAGATGCTCAAGGAACGACTCGGCGAGGAGATGCCCGGCATCCTCCTGACCGCGCGCGCCGAGGAGCTGGACGACGAAGACAAGAAGCCCTTCCTCGACGTGCTGGAGAAGCCCTTCGAGCTCGCGACGCTGCTCGACGCGTTCCGCGTCATCCGTTGGCGCGCTCGACCGAAGGCCGTCTCCGGTCGTGAGCTTCAGCCCGTGGTCGCCGACATTCTCGGAGCCGACCCGATCGCTGAAGGCGATGGCTGATGGCCCCGGCCCTCGAAGCCGAGGTCCGGGCCGCCAACGAAGCTTTCTATCTCGCGTTTCGCGAGCGTGACGTCGACGCCATGGAGCGCCTCTGGGCCCAAGAGGCGCCGGTCGCGTGCATGCATCCGGGCATGGGCGTCGTCAGTGGTCGCGAGGCCGTGCTCGCGAGCTGGCGCGGCATCCTGCGGCACCCGGGCGCGCCCAGTCTCTCCTGCTCGAAGGTGACGGTGCACTTGCTCGGCACCAGCGCGTTCGTCACCTGCCTCGAGGGACAGAAAGGAAAGCGCGCGCGACTGATCGCCACCAACGTGTTCGTCCGCGAGGATGGGCACTGGCGACTGGTGCACCACCACGCGGCGCCGCTCGCGCCGAGCGCCATTCCCGATCGACCGCCGACGGATCCGGACATTCAGATCGATCCGAGCGAGTGGAACTAGGTAGTTCGGACTTTGCGGCCGGGGCCGCGATGGGAGACTCTCTGCGCATGAGACTTTCTCTGGGGGTGGCGCTGGTCGTCGGGTTGGGTGTCGTGAGCACCGTCCACGCGCAGGCGGAGGAGAGCGAGGGTGAAGACGGTGTGCCGGTCGTCGAGGGCGAGCATCCCGGCGTGGTCATCGTCGAACAGGAAGACCCGCCGCCGCCGCCGGGCTACGACGACCAGGCGCTGACCCCGGTTCCGCAGCCGCAACAGCAACCGGCTCCGACCTATGGACAGCAGCAGCCCGGCTACGGGCAACAACCCGCGTATGGGCAGCAGCAGCCGTACGGCTACCAAGGCGCGCGCTACCACCGCGAGCCCTACGTGGAGGGCATGACGTTGCCGCCGAACGCGCAGGTCGTCTCGCGCGTGCGCACGGGTCTGCTGGTGCCGGGCATCGCGATGTTCGTCGGCGGCTACATCTCGATGGTCTTCACCTACTCGTTCATCGATGGCTTCAGCGGCGACCCGCCCGCCACGATGCTGATTCCGCTCATCGGTCCCTTCTTCCTCATGCCCGACGCATCCGAGTCCGGACGACTGCTGTTGGGCTTCGACGCGCTGCTGCAGATCGGCGGCATGACCATGCTGGTGCTCGGCGCGACCCTGAAGGCCAAGTACGTCACCTGGTACGGCGACTCGAACATCCGCGTGACCCCCCTCGCCTCGCGCAGCGGTGGCGGCATGCAGATGTCCGTCGCGTTCTGAATCTGCGCCGCGTCGTTTCGCGGCACCGGGGGGGTCGCGATGACGCGTGTGTTGTGCCTGGCTCTGTTGATCGCCTGTGGGGCCGACGAGGCGGCGTCGGAAGAGGAGAGCGAGAGCTCGGCCGAGACCGAAGCCTCGCCGGAGCACAGCGCAGCCGGGCAAGCCGGAGAAGAGGCGAGCGCCGCGGAGGCGCCACGCCCGAACCGCTCCGCCGGTCCGGTCCGCGCGGGCTTCCAGGTGGTGCCGCAGCGGATGCACCGCCGCTCGGTCACGACGATCACCATCTTCGGTCGCCACGCCGCAGCGGGGACGGCTCGGGGCATGGTCACGATCTTCGACGTCCCCTCGGGTCACGTCCGAGCGGCGCGCCGGCTCTTCTTCGGCGCCGTCGGCGAGCTCCGGGTGAGCGACGACCGCAAGCGCATCCTCGCCCTCGGTTCGGGCACGGGCGAAGACGAGTCGCCGGTCGAGGCGGTGGTGTGGGACCTCGAGGTCGATCGCGTCTGGCCGGTGCCGAACGACTACTCGTACATCCGCGCGATGTCCCCCGACGGTCGGTGGATCGCCACGATCCCCGCGCAGAGCGGCGACGAGCCAGCGGAGCTGCAGCTCGCGGAGGTCTGGGGTGAGGTGCGCACGCGCCGCCTCGACGACACGGTCGGCGACGTCTTCTTCGCGCGCGACTCGCGCACTCTCTTCGTGGTCGGCGACGGGAAGCTGCTGCGCTTGGGTGTGCCCGGCCTGCGACCGCGAGGGGAGCCGTGGCCGGTGTCGGGACGCATCGCCGCCCGACACCCGTCGGAGGATCTCGTCGCGCTGGCGGGGTCGACGAACGTCGCCATCCATTCGCTCGAGGACGGCTCGGAGAAGGCCGAGCTCACGGCGCCCGATCGGTTGCGCTGGCTCGAGTGGTCCCCGGACGGGAGCCGACTCGCGGTGCACGGGCGTCGTGGACGAGTCTTCAGCGGCGACGACTGGAGCACGACCCAGGACTTCGAGAGCCCCCGGCGCACCCACATGGACTTGGTCAGCGACACGCCGGCCGCGCTGGTCAACGCCCACGGCAAGCTGGTCTACACACCGGTCGACGGAGGCGACCCGATCGAGCTGGAGCCCGAGATCCACCAGGGCGTGGCATTCCCGCCTCGCGCCGGCTGGTTCCTCTACGGCAACCAGGGCGACGTTCACATCGCGAACGTGGAGCGGCGGCGCACGCGCCGACTGGTGCGGGGCGGCTCCGGCGAGCGATCCGCCTGGAACGCGAACGTCGATGATGCCGCGATCACACTGCGTGGGCGCGGCTGGAGCCAGCGCTTCGGAGAGCCGGCTGCCGAGAGCGAAGAGTCGACCGAAGCCGTCGTCGACGAAGCACCGATGCCGAGCTTCCCGGGCTACGAACGCCAACCTTGGGTCGAGACGATGGCGAGCTCGAGCGACGGAAAGCGGCGCGTGGCGCTGGTCGATCCGACCGGCGACGCGAAGCCCTTCCTCGTGAACGAAGGCAGCGATCCGATCGCGCTCCGGGAGCCGCCAGGAGAAGGCTTCGGCATCTACTGCGGCCTGGACTACGACGAGGAGTACGGCGAAGAGACGTACTTCTGCGACAAGACCGCGGAGTTCGCGCCGACCGGCGAGTGGTTCGTGGTCGGCGGCGGCGAGGCGACCGCGTCCTTCGACGTGAGCGGTCGCCGCCTCGGCACGACCGGAGCGGTGCGCTGGGTCCGCTTCGTGGGCGACGAGCAAGCGCTGGTCCACACGCCGAACGGCGCGCTCTTCCTCGCGGGCAAGGACCTCCGGCAGAGCGGCGTGCTCTTCCGCGCCCGCGAGCGGATGACCGCCTTCGCCACGATCAGCGACGACCAGCGCTGGGTGGCCGCGGTGCGCGGCGCAGCGCTCGCGATCCACGACGTCGAGACCAACGAACGGAAGCACGTCATCACGTTGCCCTCACGCGCGGCCAGCTCGCCGATCTTCGTGGATGACCTCGTGCAGGTGCGCGTGCAGGGCGCGTTCCTCTGGTACCGGCTCGACGACGGGAGCGAGGCCCGAAAGGTGGAGCTCGACTCCATCCTGGCCATCGACGCCGATCGCACGCACGCGCTGACCTGCGCCGACGACCGATTGCGCCACGTCACGCTCGCGAGCCCCGAGGAGAGCGAGGACCTCGGCGCGTGCCCGCTGGATGCGCGCGAGATCGTCTTCGACGACGAGCGGGTGTGGTGGGTCGAAGGGTCTCGGGCGCACGTGGTGCGCCTCTCGGACGCCGAGCACCTGATCGTCGGGATGTACCTGCTCCGGCAGCCGTTGCTCTACGCGTTCACGCCGCGAGGGCACTTCTGGACCAACCGCCCCGACGCGCTTCGGTCGCTTCGGGTCCGGATGGCGGGGCCCGTGCTGGAGGCGGAGGCCCCGGTGCCGGAGGCGGGCTGGATCCGCGAGTCGTTGATCGGCGACTACCTGTCGGACCGCGACCTCGGCGACGCACCCGAACGCTGACCCGCGCGACCCTCCCACCGTGGTGAGTCTCCCCACCACGGTACGATTGGGATACAGTCCTGCTGCAATGAGCCGTAGGCGTGGGAATTGCGGATCCCTCCGCGCGACTTGGCGAACCTGGCTCGCGCTCGGGCTCGTCTCACTGGCGCTGGGCTGCGGCGACGACTCGTCGGACGGAGAGGCAGATGCCGGGGTGAGCGACGGCGGGGAGGTCGCGCCCGATGGCTCGCCGCCCGACGACGGAGGTCTGCTGGACGCGTTCCTCGACGCCGCGCTCGACGGCGGCGAGGACGGCGACGGGGGGCTGCCCTACTGCGGCGACGGAACCGTGGACGACGGCGAGGAGTGCGACGAGGGCGAGGACAACAGCGACACCGCCGCGAACGCCTGCCGCACCGACTGCACCCGATCGCGCTGCGGCGACGGCGTCGAGGACAGCGGCGAGGAGTGCGACACCGGTCCGATGCGGTCCGACGTGCTCCCCGACCTCTGCCGGACGGACTGCACCCTACCCCGCTGCGGGGACGCGATCGTGGACAGCGGCGAGGCCTGCGACACCGGGTTGATGAACTCGGACCACCGGCCGAACGCGTGCCGCACGACCTGTCAGCTCCCGACGTGTGGTGACGGCGCCGTGGACACCGGAGAGGAGTGCGACACCGGCGCGGACCGCTCGGACACCGAGCCGCTGGCCTGTCGCCTCGACTGCACCAACTCGACCTGCGGAGACGGCGCACTCGACGAGGGCGAGCAGTGCGACGACGGCACGGAGAACGCGAACCGCAACGACACCTGCCGCACGAACTGCACGCTGCCTCGGTGTGGCGACGGCATCGTGGACCACCGCGAGCAGTGTGATGGTGGCCCGAACTGCAACCCGCGCTTCTGTCGGTGGAACAACGTCGGCGACCCGCCGGTACCGGTCGCGTACGACGCGGACGACATGCCCTACGACGCCTGCACGACGGCGACCCCGGCGCTCTGTGACGAGTTCCTCAGGGAGTCGTGGAGCGAGTTCAACCCGATGATCCGCGGGCGCTACCGAATCGGTCCCTCCTATCCGTGCTGGGAGTACTTCTCGATCGCATGCGCGCCGTGTCCCTACTGGGACCTCGCCAGCTGCGAGGACGTGCTCGACGCGCCAGCCGTCTGCAGCAATCCCGGGGTGCTCGTCTGCCGCACCGTTCTCTACGAGGACTGCCCGAGCGACTTCGACCTGACCATGTGCGGCAGCCCCACCTTCCGGTACCAGCGAGCGCCGCTCTACACCCCCGCGTGCCGCACGCCCGTCGAGGGGCGCTGCGAGAGCCTCGCGCGGGACATGTGCCCGAGCGACATCGACGCGTGCGCCGCCTACGAGACGAGCGGCACCGCACCCGCGGGATGCAGCTGGTACCTGAGCGGCCGCTGCCCTAGCGTCATCTCCACCAGCTGCCCGAGCGTGACGACCGAGACCTGCAGCGACACGGCCACCGCGCTGGCCGGTCGGCACCCCGTGTGCACCGACTACCTGATGACTCGTTGCGCGGGCTGGGAAGACCGGCTCTGCCCCGACACGACTCCGCAGACGATCACCCCGGAGCTCTGCACCGAGTCGTATGGGGTCCTCACGTCGCGCTTCCCGGTCGAATGCCACGACTGGCTCGAGCTCCAGTGCCGGGGCGAGGTCGCGGCGCAGGCGCAGACCACCTACACGAGCGCCGGGGGCTGCCCGAGCGAGACCACGCGGGTCGACTCCGGCGGTGACTTCGTGAACCGCACCGACAGCGTCTCCGATCCCGCGCGGCACGACTGCCCGATCTATGCCTACGAGCCGGCTCCGGCGGCGCTGGTCTCGTTCGACGCGACGCCCCTCGAGTACACGCTCGCCGACGCGGACACCACGCTCTACGAGCGCGATCTCGGAACCGTCGCCGTGGGTAGCTGCCAGGAGTACGTCGAGCAGCGCTTCCACACCTACAACGTCTTCCGGGCCTACACCGAGCGCTTCTACGACGACGCGCGACGCGTCCACCAGCTCGCCTACTCGGAAGACGACGCGCACCTCGACGTCGCCATCGGCCATCGGGCGCTCACCATCGGTCAGCCCTTCACGCACTACGGCGGCGGCGTGCTCCCTGGCGACTTCGCGCTCGGCAGGGACGGCGGCTGGACGCCGAAGAACGACTTCTACCGACTGATGTGGACGCAGAACGCCGAGATCCGCGACGTGCTCCTCAACATCTCGGACCACCTGACGACGTTCGAGAACGCGCTCGACCCGATGGCCGAGGCGCGCAACCAGACGATCCTCGACAAGCTGGCCGGCCAGGAGCTCACGTACCTCACGCGCACCGTTCGCGGGCCCGACGACGGTTGGCACCACCACCTCGACATGAGCGACGCCTACGGCGCGCGCGGGGTGAGCGACGAGGTCCTCTCCTTCAACTGGGGCCTGCGCGATCAGTTCAACCAGCTCATGGACGAGCGCCGAGTGCTCGTCGCCCAGCGCGACGAGGTGCGAGTCGTCATCGGCGGCATGGACCCGATCGGTGATCGCATCCGCGCGGACATCCTCGCGATCGACAAGGACATTCACGAGCTCCTGAAGAAGGCCAACGAACGCGGCTGCTTCAACCTCACGCGCGATGCCTCCGGCGAGGTCATCCCGCACGCCTGCGACTGGGCGCCGCAGGACTTCGTCGAAGACGTGCAAGCGATGTTCGAGGTCGGCATGGAGCGGGAGCTCGAGCGCTGCGAGCAGCTGGCGCCCGCCGACTTCTCGAGCCTCTCGATGGGCTACACCTATCTGTCCGGGACCACCTTCCGAACCGAGACCGCGGACCCCACGCTCGGGTCGATCGCGTTCCAGACGTACCTGAACCGGCAGGAGTACACCTACGCGAACCTCGACGACGGGTTCGACACGGAGAACCCGGAGCGCGCACCGACCTACGGCGAGAGCTACGGCGTCGGGGACACCATCGGCATCCCGGAATGGTTCGGCGCCGGCTACGACGCGGGCGCGAGCTGGTTCCTCGACTTCCCGCCGCACCCGACCACCGGTGACCCCGATCTCTGCCAGATCGACGCGGGCGCCGAGGTGCACATGCAAGCCTGGGTCGACCTGGCGACGATTCGCTTCCACGCCATCGACGGGGGCATCGATGTCGCCATGCGCGACGCGACCGGGGCCGCAGACCCTCGCTTCAGCACCCACCTCAGCGTGCTCGGGGTCGACATCTGGGACGAGGACCTCAGCGGCGCCGGCGCCATCGACGCGGTCGACCGTGAGTACGACTACAACGTCGTCTTCGAGCAGGACGTGGCCGACGAGGGCTTCGACGCCTCCGTCGAGGCCCCGGTCTTCTCCCTCGCGGGCTTCGACGTGGTGGTTCGCATCGGCGCGGCCGGCCGCGTGGGCCTCGACATCGGAGGCGGTCTCGCGATGGCTCTCGACACGAGCGGCGACTGCGGCCCCGGTGGTCACATCGACCTGGAGGCGACCGCCCGACCCTTCGGCGTGCTCAGCGGATTCGCCGAGCTGGGGATCGACCTCTTCATCGTCGAGCTCGGGGTCGGCGCGTCGCTCGAGGTGATCGAGCTCGCGTTGCCGGTGACCACTTCGCTCGGCTTCCAGACCGACGGACCGCTGCGCGACACGAACCTCCGAGTGGCGGCGCACGCCGATCTCGAGCTGGAGCTCTTGAGCGGTCGCGTGTACGCCTACGCGGACACGTGGTGGAAGACCTACAAGACGACGCTCTTCCGGTGGAACGGCCCGAGCTGGGAGGTCCCGATCTTCCACAAGGACTGGGCGTACCCGCTCGGTCCGCTCGTGACCTTCTGCGACATCAACCCCAGCGCCTGCGAGTGAGGCACGGCGCGGCGCAGAGGACCGCGTCCCCGTGAAGGTCCGACTGGCGATCGGCGCGGGGCTCGTGCTCGTCGCCGCGCTCGCGTGGTGGCTCGGCGCGGGGGGCGTCGACACGCCGCCCGAGGCCGACGAACCGGAGGAGCGCTCGGCCGACACCTCGAACGCCGCCTTCCGCGTGGAGCTGGTGGACGAGGGCGTGGTCGAGACACCGGGCGAGGACGGAGCGGGCACGCGCGCCAAGCTCTCGTGGAAGGGCACGGTGCTGCTCCTGCCGGTTCCCTCGCACCCATCGTGGAGCGTGCTGGTGGTCCACGCGATCGACGAGGCCGAGTGGACGATGAACGAGCAGGCGATGCCCGACGCGGCGGAGCGCTTCGCCGGCGCAGAGGTCTACGTTCGACACGGGTCCGACGGTCGCGTGGAGTCCGTCGAGGCCGACGACGAGCTGGCGGCGCCGGTCGCGCGGGTGCTCGAGACCATGGCGCTCGGGCTCCATCGCGAGCACGGCGGGCCCGGCGAGACCTTCGAGAGCGACGTGCGCACCCCCTTCGGCGTGGTGACGGCGGGGTTCGAGACGGACGCGGAGTGTCCTGCGGCGCCCTGCTCGTTCGACGCGAGCTACCAGGGCAGCGACTACCTCTCCTTGAGTCACGGCGAGTCGGCCACGGGTCGAGGCCTTCGACAGGTGGCGTTCCGCGAGGGCGAGCTCCACGAGGTGGACCTGAACGAGACGGAGCGAGTCAGCGGCGCGAACGGGCGGCGACTCGGCGAGCGCACCGTGCACCTGCACCTGACTCGCGCCGAGCTCCCGGACGCGCTGCCGAGGGCACGGCTTCGAGGGAGCCGCGTGTCGGTCGCGGATCTCGTGGGTGACGCCAGGGAGCGCGGTCTCCAGCAGCGGGTCGGCGATCTCACGGTCGAACGGATGCTCGCGGACCTCGCGGCAGCGCTCGGCGGGCGGCTGCCGGACCACGACCGCTGGCTCTGGCGCGCGACGGGCCTGCTGCAGCTCGACCCCACCGCCGCGATGCGCCTGGCGGACGCCTGTCTCGACGGAACCCTGGAAGGGCGACCGCGGCAGGTCGCGCTCGAGCTCCTCGCGAACGTGGGCGACCCTGCCGCGCAGCGCGCCCTGCGTCGCGTGCTCGCGGATCCATCGGTGGCCTCGGGGGACGACTACCCACGGCTGGTCCAGCGCTCGGCGCTCCTGCGCGACCCCGAAGACGAGACCATCGACCTGCTCACGCGACAGGGCGAGGAGCTCTCGGGGCCGTCGTCGCGCGCCAGCTTCGTGGCGGCGGGCGGCGCGGTGGGCCACGCGCGGACGCAGGATCCGGCTCGCGGCGCCGAGGCCGTTCGCCGACTGCAGGAGTCGTTCGGTGCGGCGACCGATCCCGCCGACCGCCAGGCGCTCGTCATGGCGCTCGGAAACACCGGCGCGCCGGAGGCTCGCGACGACCTGCTCGGCGCGGCGCGCTCGACGGAGGACTCGGAGCTGCGTCGAGTCGCCGCGCGCGCGCTGGGGCACTTCGAGGACGAGACGAGCGCCGACCAGCTCGTGGCCATGGTCGACGACGAGGACCCGCTGGTGCAGCGCGCCGCCCTCGACGCGCTCTCGGAGAACCGGCCCTCGAGCGCGCAGCTCGAGGCGCTCGCGCGGGTCGCCCGCGACCTGCCGACGCAGACCCGGGTGGCGATCGTGACCCTCGTCGAGCGACTGATGCGCGAGCCGAGCGACCCCGCGCTGCGCCCCGGGCTCCTGCAGGTCGTGCTCGCGATCCGTGGGACGACGATGCCGGACGACGCCGCCCACCGCTTGATGGCCGTGTACCGCGTGCTCTCGGGCCAGGGTCCTCGCTAGAGCGCATCTCAAACCCCCTCGCCGCCGCTACGCGGCCTCAGCACGCAACTCGCAGCCGTCCCCTCACACTCGAAAATGCTTTGGCATTTCCTCGGTTCGCGGACGCTCCGCCTCACGCACCGAGTCCACGGATCAACTGGCGATGGGTTCTGAGATGCGCTCTAGCCGATCAGGAGCTGAAAGAGCGTGTCGAGCTCACGCTTGCCGAGCGCGTCGCCACCGTGGCTGCGGATCACGAAGTCGCCGACGAGCGCGCGGTAGAGGATCCGCGAGCGCTCGCGCGCGGCCTTCCGCTTCAACCCGTGCGCTACGAGCAGGTCGGTCACGAAGCCGACGCGGCGCTCGTCGACCCGCGCGACCACCGCCTGAGCGATCGGGTCGCGGCGAGCCCAGGCGCGAAGCTGCGACTCGAAGACGTCGTACTCGAGCTCGGCACCGAAGACCCGCTGCATGAGCGCACGCAGGCGACCCGCCGGATCGGTCGCGGCCGACTCGACGCCGCGGATGACGTCCTCGGTCCCCTGCGCTTCCCAGTGCTCGAGCAGGGCCTCGAGCAGGTCCGAGCGCTTGCCGAAGTGGTGGTAGAAGCTGCCCTTCGAGACCTCGAGCGCCCGCGCCAGAGCTTCGACCTTCACGGCGTCCGCGCCGTGGGCGGCCATCTCCCGCATCGCCGCGCGCACCCAGTCGTCACGCGTCAATCGTGCCATCCGTTGACCATACGCCACCGTATGCTATCCCTTCAACATACGGACCCGTATGGTCCAAGGAGGCAGACATGGAAGGTGCAGCATGGGTGTCGGCGGGCGTACTCGGACTGATCGGGTTCGCTCACTCGTTCCTCGGTGAGCGGCTGGTGGTCGGTCCGCTCCTGGCATCCGAGGGCTGGTCCCTCCGCCTCGGGCGGCGGCCGAGCGAGATCCTCCTGCGGGGCGCGTGGCACCTGACCACCCTGGCGTGGCTGGGCCTCGCCGCGGTCATGTGCGGGGCCTCGCCCGCGCTGGCGATGGCGGGCGTGTGCCTGGTCTCGGGCGCGGCAGGGCTCGTCTGGCTCCGTGGCCACCTGGCCTGGCCCCTCTTCCTGCTCGCGGGCGCCGCCGCGCTCCTCCACGAGGGCCGCGTGCCGGCCTGGGGTCTCCCGGCCGTGGCGAGCGCCGCGATCGTCGTCGCGATCGCCGCGGCCCTCCTGCACGCCTACTGGGCGGCGGGCGGAAGGCGCTGGTTCGCCGCAGCGGTCCCCGCGCGGGAGGACGGAGGTCCGCGCTTCGAGCCGGGACCGCTCGCGTGCCTCGGCGTGGTCGCGGCGCTCCTGGCGTTCGTCGCGCTCCTCTCGTGGTCGCTGCTCGCCACGCCGCCGTGGTGGGTCCGCGCCGCCACCGGTCTCGCCGCGGTCCTGCTCACGGCGCGAGCGATCGGGGATGGAAGGCAGGTCGGTTTCACGAAGCGCCGGCGCTCGACCGCGTTCGCCCGGCTCGACGATCGCGTGTACACGCCGCTGATGGTCACGCTCCTCTTCGGTGCCCTCTCCGCGCTGGTGGGCTGACGGGCTACCCTCCCGGGGATGCCGAACCAGATCGACCCCTCACGTATCCCCGAGGCCTGCGCCGCGGTGGGGCTGGACCCCGACGCCACCGCCGCCCGATTGGCTCCCGCCGTTCGGCTGCGCGTCACCGTTGGAGACGCGCGCGTCGGCGCATCGAAGTTGGGCGGTCTGCCCGACCTGCCCGCCTACGTGCCTTGGCCGCGATGGGCGATGTCGGACTACAACCGCAACGAGATCGCCGACCTCCGCGCGAAGCCGCAGACGGAGCACGTCACGGCGCGCATCGAAGCGATGCTGAAGCAGCAGGAGCGCGAGGTCCCGCTCGCGTTCCTGGCGCAGCTCGATCTGAGCGAGCTCGAGGGGCTGCCGCACGGCCTGCCGCTCCCGAGCTCGGGGCTCTTGCTCTTCTTCGACGACCTCGCCGAACAGCCCTGGGGCTACTGCGACTCGCACCGCCGCAGCTTCCGCGTGCTCCACGTCCCCGCAGGATCGACGCTCGAGCGTCGGCCGCCGCCGGCGGACCTGCCGGCCGAGCACGTCCTGAAGGAGGGCGCCGTTCGCTTCGAGGCGGTCCAGACCCTGCCCGTGTGGCCAGAGGACATGGACGACTGGGACGCCTACCTCGATCTCGGCGACGCCCTCGAGCCGGAAGAGGAGATCGCTGCCCACCAGATCGGCGGGCACCCCGATCAGGTTCAGGGCGACATGGCGCGGAGCTGCGCGCTCGTGACCCAGGGCGTGTACCTCGGCCGACCGCCCGACGTAGACGAGGAGGAGCTCGAGCGCCTCGCCAGCAGCCATGGCGAGTGGCGACTCCTGCTGCAGCTCGCGAGCGACGACGACCTCGACTGGATGTGGGGCGACCTCGGGAACCTCTACTTCTGGATGCGCGAGGCCGACATCGCCGCCGGCGCCTGGGACCAGGCCTGGTTCCAGCTCCAGTGCGGCTAGCGCGTGAGTCAGAACGGTTGGCGGGTGATCCGTGGTCTGGGTGGGTTCGATGGGGTGTCCGCGCACCGAGGAGATGCCGAAGTATCTTCGAGCGTAAGGGGACGACCGCAGCGGGCGTGCTCAGGGCGCGTAGCGCCCTTCGACCGTTCTGTCTCACGCGCCACTCGACATCGGGAGGCGGGGCCCCAGAGTGCGGTGCATGGCCACCCTCCGCATCGACGTCTGGTCCGACATCGCCTGCCCCTGGTGTTACGTGGGCAAGCGCCGCTTCGAAGCCGCCCTGGAGCGCTTCGAGCACCGCGCCGACGTCGAGCTCCACTGGCGCTCCTTCGAGCTCGACCCCTCGGCGCCTCGGGAGATCTCCACCGAAGAGGTCTCCTACATCGACCGCCTCGCCAAGAAGTACGGCGCCACCGCGGAGCGAGCCCGCGCCATGGTCGACCAGATGACCGAGACCGCCGCGGCCGACGGGCTCTCCTTCGACTTCGATCGCATCCAGCCCGGGAACACCTTCGACGCCCACCGGCTGGTGCACCTCGCCGCCGAGCACGGGAAGCAGGACGCGATGAAGGAGGCCTTCTTCAGCGCCTACCTCGAGCAGGGCGTCGCCATCGGTGACCACGAAGCCATCGCGAAGGTCGCGGTCGCCACCGGTCTCGACGCCGACGAGGTCCAGGGCGTGCTCCAGTCGGACGCCTTCGCGGAAGACGTGCGCCTCGACGAGCAGCAGGCGGCGCAGCTCGGGATTCGCGGGGTGCCCTTCTTCGTCCTCGACCGCCGCTACGCCATCCAGGGCGCCCAGAACGCCGACACGGTCCTCTCCGTGCTCCGCAAGGCCCACCAGGAGATGGCGCCCCTCGAGATCGTCGAGGGCGCCGCCTGCGGCCCCGACGGCTGCTGACTACTCGGGGTCGGGCGCGGTCGTCGGGCTGGTGTAGCCCTCGAGGAGCGCGGCGAGCAGGGACTCGCCGAGGCGCTCGTAGCCGCGGCGCGTGTAGTGCACGTGGTCGCCGGAGCCGTAGGAGGGATCGGCCGCCGCCCACTCCACCATCGAGAGCGGGCCGCCGCTGAAGGAGACCAGGTCGAAGAAGCCGCAGCCGAGCTCGACCGCGACGCGATGCTGGGAAGCGATGAGCTCGTGGGTCCGAGGGCGGTCCTCGAAGGTCCCGTCATCGAGCCGCACGGGGCGATCGGAGGGTCCGACGAGCAGGCAGCTCGCGTCGGGCACGGTCTCGCGGATGCGCGCCATCACCTGCCGAACGCGCGCCTCGTAGCGCTCGATGGGCACCTCGTCGCCGCTCTCGTTGGTGCCGTAGGCGACCACGACCAGATCGGGCTGACGGCGGCGCAGGTGCTCTCGGTAGAGCGTGTCGTCCCACTTGAGGTGGTAGCGGGCCCGCGCGCCGTTGATGCCGAGGGTGTCGACGATCACGCCCGGCGTCTCGCGCTCGACGGCCACGCCGAAGAGGCGGACCATCCCGTCACCGATCGTGCGGAGCTCCATCTGATGGGCGCCGTCGGGGACGCGGAAGGTGGCGTACCCACCCTGGGTCCCCTCGCCCGCGGTGCTGACGCGCTGGACCGGACGGCCGTCGAGGAAGACGTCGAAGGAGCCGCCCTCGGGCTGCTCCAGGTAGTAGAGATCGAAGAGCGAGGCGTTGGCGCCGAGCTCGCCGTCTTCGGTCGAGACCCGACCCCACGCGCCGGCGCGGTCGGTCTCGACGTAGGTGCCGGCGACGCCGTAGTGGTCGACCTCGCGGGTGCTCGCGCGGACCCGCTCCGAATCCCAGCGGCGGCGCGACGAGTCCATGTCGATGTCGCGGTGGCGGTAGCTCGGCCACGGATGCGCCGGGAGGATGATCCCGTGGCCAGCGTCGCCGAAGCGCCGCTGGAGCTCACGGCGGATGTAGCCCGTGAAGAGGTCGCTCGCGACGTGGCTCGCGCCGTAGAACATCAGCCGGGCCTGGCCCTCGCCGCGCTCGGCGCGCCGGAGCGCCCGATGAAGCGCATCCATCGAGTGGCCATCGCGGTCCTCGATGGAGATGTCGAAGCCCAGCTCGTCCTCGGCCGGCTCGCGCAGGACCCGCGGTCCCTCGCGCACGATCGGCGGCTCCGGCTCTCGTGTGGGCGGTCGAACGCCCTCGACGATCGGGGTCAGGCGTTGGTCGTCCTGATCGGTCGGGCCGTCGGCGGCGGCCTGTCCGTCTCCGGTCGCTGCGTCATAGCCTGCGTTCCAGGCGAATGCCGCCACCGCGCCCAGGAAGACGATGGCCAGGGGGGACTGCGCGACGCGCCTCACCCTTCGAACATGACAGCGTGGCCGTCGCGAGTCGAGAAAATGGGGTTCCGGGCTCTCGCGGCGCTCACGCGCGGCGGTAGCGGACGTGGAAGAGCACGTCGCCGGGCAGGTGGTGGCTCTCGATCTTCACGGTGAGCGTCAGGGTCGCTCCGTCGTCCGAGAGCGAGAGCGAATGGGTCAGCGTCGCGTCGTCGCTGGTCATCGTCTGCACGAGCTTGCCGGAGCGGAAACGCTGCTTCGCCCGCATCTCGTTGTCGAAGGGGTCCGTGAAAGGGTGGCTGCGACCGTCGGCGGCGAAGTCGAGGTGGTAGGCGCCGACGTGGGCGCGGAAGGACGACCCCGAGCCCGAGACCTGGATCCGCGACGCGATGGGCATCTCGTCGCGGAGGCGCCGCCGAGCGATCCCGCGGATCAGGATGCTCATGTCGTCGGTCGCCGAGTCGATGGCGCGGTCCCGCCCCTGGCGAGCGGTGCTCACCGAGGTGCAGGTCCAGGCGCCCTGTAAGCGAGCCTCCGGTCCGTCCTGGGCGGACGCGGGCGAGAGCAGCAAGAGGAGCAGCGGAGCGAGGGTCAGCGAACGCACGGGCACAGCGTAGCGCGCCACTGGGAGGCACGCTCGCCACCGTGGATGGGATGCGCTAAGACGCGACGATGCTTCGCTGTCTGGTCACCGGGGGCGCCGGTTTCCTCGGGTCCCACCTCTGCGATCGGCTCCTGGCCGACGGTCACGAGGTGCTCTGCATCGACGACTTCTCGACCGGGTCGCGCGCCAACATCGCGCACCTGGAAGGGCACGAGCGCTTCTTCGTGATGGAGCACGACGTGACCGACCGCTACTTCGCGCCGGCGGACCGCATCTACAATCTCGCCTGCCCGGCGAGCCCGATCCACTACCAGCGCGATCCCATCAAGACCGTCGTCACGAACGTCGAGGGCACGCTCAACGGGCTGCGCCTCGCCGAGCGGACCGGCGCGCGCTTCTTCCAGGCGTCGACCAGCGAGGTCTACGGCGATCCGGACATCCACCCGCAGCCGGAGAGCTACACCGGCAACGTGAACCCGATCGGTCCCCGCGCCTGCTACGACGAGGGCAAGCGCTGCGGCGAGACGCTCTGCTTCGACTTCCATCGCCAGGCCGGCGTGGAGGTCCGCGTCGCGCGCATCTTCAACACCTATGGCCCGCGGATGGCCATCGACGACGGGCGCGTGGTCAGCAACTTCATCGTGCAGGCCCTTCGCGGCGAGGACCTCACGGTCTACGGCTCGGGCCAGCAGACCCGCTCCTTCTGCTACGTCGACGACCTCATCGACGGCTTCGTCGCGCTGATGGAGCACCCCGAGGAGAGCGGCCCGGTGAACCTCGGCAACCCGGGCGAGTTCACCATCCGCCAGCTCGCCGAGCTCTGCATCCGCTTCATCGGCAAGGGCAACCAGATCGTCGAGAAGCCGATGCCTGCCGACGACCCGCGTCAGCGCAAGCCCGACATCTCGATGGCCATGCGTCAGCTCGGCTTCGAGCCGACCATCGACCTCGAAGAAGGGCTGAAAAAGACGATCGCCTACTTCGAGCAGAAGCTGGCCCAAGGCTGACCCTCGGAACACCACAAGTTGCGTCGCTCGTCCGAGCTGCGTGTATCTTTCGGACTTGACTACCACGCCCTACCGCATGTCGCTGCTCCTGACCCTCGCCGCGACGGCGGCCTGTGGCTCCTCGGGCTCGTCCCCCGAGGACGCGTTCACTCCAACCGGCTGCGTCAGCGATTCCGACTGCAGCGACGACCGCTTTTGCAACGGGGAAGAGAGCTGTGACCCCACGTCGGAGTTCGCCAACCGGTTCGGTTGTGTCACCGGCGAAGCCCCTTGCGATGGACGGGAGTGCTTCGAAGCGGAGGCGACTTGTGCACCGGAATGTCCCGACGCGGATGGAGACGGCTTCCAAGACATCGAGTGCGGCGGTGTGGACTGTGACGACTCGGACGCGAACCGCTACCCCGGGAACACCGAAGTATGCGACGACGCGGGCCACGATGAGGACTGTGACGGCACCACATTTGGAGAGCGCGACGTCGACGCCGACCGGTTCATCGACCAGGCATGCTGCAACTCGGTCGGCGGAACGGAGGTCTGCGGCCTGGATTGTGACGACGCGGTCCAGGGCGTGAACCCAGTCGTGCCCGAGGTCTGCAATGGCTACGACGACGATTGCGACCTCGACATCGACGAGGGTTGTGGATGCACGGAGCCAGGCGCGACCCGCTCTTGCGGCATGGACGGGCCGGGCGAGTGCCGAGCGGGAGAGCAGACATGCGAGAGTGGTACCTGGACCGCATGCACGGGGGTGCTCGCGACTGAAGAGGAGTACCGCTGTGACAACCTCGACGAGAACTGCAATGGCGAGGTCGACGAGGGGTTGCGGATCATCTGCATCCCTGACGTGGATCGGGACGGATACGGAGACGCGACCAGCGACGATCGTCGCGACGTGTGCTCGGACGCCGCGGCCCTCGCCGCGCCACGTTTCGGATGCCCGGCGGGTTTCACCCCGGCGGACAGGCCCGCGGATTGTTGTGACACCGACGCCGACGCGCGCCCGCGAACCCTGGGTGCCGGCGACTGGTTTGCCGAGCCTACCTCCTGCGGCGACTACGACTACGACTGCGACGGCGCCGAGCGACAGCGACTCACTGCCAACGGGAACCCGGCCTGTGGAGTGAACGTCGGCGGGGCCTGCTACTGCGCGTCCAGCTGCAACCGAGGGTGGCAGTTCGGCGCTCCGCCCGCCTGCGGCGAGACAGCCCGAGCCTGCGATGGCTGTGAAGGGGACTCGAGCGGGTGCGGTAGCAACTGCTTCGATCTGGTCCAGGAGTGCCGCTGAGGCACGGCGGCGAGCGAGCGCCCACCCATGGCGGATCTGCATGCTCCTCAGAAGCTCTTCGTGGCGGGAGACCTCGACGGGTTCTTCGGCTTGGCCGTCGACACGCTGGTCCAGTTCCTCCTGGTGCTCGGGCTCTGCCAGGGCGTGCTCGGCTTTCCGGCCGAGCTGGTGCTCGGGACGATCCTCCCGGGCGCAGCGCTCTCGATCCTGGTCGGCAACCTCTTCTATGCGTGGCAGGCCCAGCGACTCTCCGCGAAGGAAGGGCGCGACGACGTCACGGCCCTCCCCTACGGCATCAACACGGTCTCGCTCTTCGCCTACGTCTTCCTGGTGATGATGCCGGTGAAGCTCGCGGCCGAGGCTGGCGGCGCCGCACCGGACGAGGCCGCGACCGTCGCGTGGCAGGTCGGGCTCGCCGCGTGTCTGGTGAGCGGCGTGCTCGAGACCGTCGGCGCGCTGGTGGCGGAGAAGCTCCGGCAGATCACCCCACGCGCCGCGCTCCTCTCGACCCTCGCCGGCATCGCCATCGCGTTCATCGCGATGGACTTCGCCATTCGCACCTTCGAAGCGCCGCTCTTGGCCATCCTGCCGTTGGCAGTGGTGCTCGCGACCTACTTCTCCGAGATGCCGATGCCGCTGCGAATCCCCGGCGGCGCATGGGCGGTGCTGCTGGGAAGCGCGGCCGCTTGGATCCTCGCTGCGAGCGGCCAGCCCTCGCCGGTCTCCGCCGAAGCGGTCGGCGCCGCGACCGAGTCCGTCGCCCTCCACCTGCCCATCCCGGTGGTCGGCGACCTGATCGCGGGCTTCTCCCATCCGCTCTTCGCCAGCTTCTTCGTGCCCGTGATGTTGCCGATGGGTCTCTTCAACATCCTCGGCTCGCTCCAGAACATCGAGTCGGCGGAGGCCGGCGGGGACGCCTACCCCACCGCCCCGAGCCTCGCGGTCAACGGGGCCGGATCGGTCGTGGCCGCGATCTTCGGCTCGTGCTTCCCGACGACCATCTACATCGGCCACCCGGGCTGGAAGGCGCTCGGGGCGCGCGCGGGCTACTCGATCCTCAACGGCGTCTTCTTCACGGTGGTGACGATCGGCGGTCTCACCGGGCTCCTGGCCGCGCTGGTCCCGCTCGAGGCGGGCATGGCGATCGTGCTCTGGATCGGGCTGGTGATCACCGCCCAGGCGTTCCGGACCACGCCCGCCGAGCACGCGCCCGCCGTGGCGGTCGGGCTCTTCCCGGCGATCGCGGCCTTCGGTGCGATGATCGTGACCCAGACGCTCGGCGCCGCGGGGATCGCCGCGGGCGATCCGAGCCTGGCCACCACGGCGCTCGAGCAGCCACAGGCGTTCGAGCTCTCCGGGCTCCGGCTCGAAGGGCTCACCGCGCTCGCGCAGGGGTTCATGTTCACCTGCATGGTCTGGGCGTCGGCCAGCGCCGAGATCATCGACCGCCGCTTCGCTCGCGCGGGCGCGTGGCTCTTCACCGGTGGCGCGCTCGCGTTCTTCGGGCTGGTCCACGCAGGAGCGATGGGCCCCGCCGGCGTGGTCCCCGACATCGGCCTGGGCACCGGCTGGCGATGGGCCGTGGGCTACGCTCTGGGCGGACTCTTTTTGCTGCTGATGGCACTTTGGGCCTCCCGCTCGAATACCGGCGGACCCAAATTCGTCGATCGCCCGGCCGAGCCTTCGGCCGACTCTCAGGAGACGACATGAGAAGAATGACTTGGACTGTTCAGCTGGCGCTGATGATCGGCGCCGCTGTGGCCTGCACCGAGGACGGGACCATTCCCGCCGGCTGCGAAGACCTCGGGACCGACGGGCCCGCCCAGAAGGCCTCGGCCGTGATCGCCGCGGTCAACGATCTGACCCTCCAGGCGGACGCCCTCGCCACCGGCCTCGAGGCCGTGTGCGACGATCTCGCGGCGGAGCTCGGCATCACGCCGCCCGCGCCCACCGACGACCAGACCACTCGTGAGGCCACCTGCGCCGCGGTGGCCGCGGAGATCGAGACCATTCTCACCGAGGCGAGCGCCACCGTCACCATCGTGTACGAGCCCGCGGTCTGCAGCGTCTCGGTCGACGCCTACGCGATGTGCGCCGCCGAGTGCGACGTCGACGTCGACGCGACGGCCGAGGTGACCTGCACGGGCGGCGAGCTCAGCGGCTCGTGCTCCGGCATGTGCAGCGGAAGCTGCACCGTCGAGGGCTCGGCGAGCTGCACCGGCGAGTGCAGCGGCACCTGCTCCGGTAGCTGCTCGGGCACCTGCACCGGCGAGTGCGACGGCACCTGCTCGGTGACCGACGAAGATGGCAATTGTGTCGGCACCTGCGACGGCACTTGCATGGGCAGCTGTAGCGCGACCTGCGAGGGCTCCTGCTCGGGCTCCTGCACCGCCGAGGTCGAGGGCAGCTGCGAGGGCACCTGCACCGGCTCCTGCGACGTCGACTTCGTGGCGCCCCGCTGCAGCGGCGAGGCGGACGTGAACGCCAGCGTCGAGTGCGAGGCCGCCTGTGACGCCGAGCTCAACGCCGAGCTCGAGTGCACCGAGCCGCGCGTGAGCGTGGACATCGTGGGCGACGGCACCGGCCGCGTGGCCGACCTGGCGCGCGCGCTCCAGCTCCACTGGCCGCGTTTCCTCTCGCTGACCGCCCAGATCGAGGCCGCCGTGGCCGCGGGCGCCGACGTGGTGACCGCCGTCAACGAGCTCTCCGACGTGAGCGTGGCTGCCGGGATCTGCCTCGGAGCAGCCGCCAACGCGGCGGTCAACGCCGCCGCCAGCCTCGAGATCAGCGTGTCGGTGACGGTGGAGGTCTCGGCCTCCGCCAGCGCCAGCTGACGTACGAAGTGTGCACCCCCTCGGGTGGGGCGTCCCTGTCGACGCCTCACCCGTGGACGGAGACCGCTCGCCACTCCTCACCAGCCCGGTGAAATCGAGGTTTGACCCTCAGCAGCGGTTGGTAGATGCTCCCGGCGTGTCCCAAGTCGGCCCCTACGAGCTCATCGAGCGCATCGGGATGGGCGGCATGGCGGAGGTCTTCAAGGCATCCCAGTCGGGGGAGGAAGGCTTCGAGCGCCTCGTCGCCGTCAAGCGCATCCTCCCGAACCTGAGCGCCGACCCGGACTTCGAGAAGATGTTCATCGACGAGGCGAAGATCGCGGTGCAGCTGCAGCACCCGAACATCGCTCAGATCTACGACCTCGGGCGGGAGGGCGAGTCGCTCTTCATCGCGATGGAGTACGTCCAGGGGCGCGACATGTCGACGATCATCGAGCGGCAGGCCGAGCTGAACGACCGGACCCTGCCGCTCTCGTTCGTGGTGCAGGTGGTCATCAAGGTCTGCGAGGCCCTGAACTACGCCCACGCCGCCAAGGGCTCGTTCGGACAGAAGCTCAACCTGATCCACCGGGACATCACCCCTCAGAACATCCTCGTGTCCTACGAGGGGGCAGTGAAGGTCGTGGACTTCGGGCTGGCCAAGGCCGCCGGTCGGCTGGTCCAGACCCAGGCCGGCGTGGTGAAGGGCAAGCTGGCGTATCTCTCCGCCGAGCAGGCCCGCGGCGAGAACGTCGACAGCCGGAGCGACATCTACAGCCTCGGCACCTGCTTCTACGAGTGGCTCACTGGCCAGCGGCTCTTCCTCCGCCGCACCGACGCCGACACCGTCATGGCAGTGCAGCGTTCGGAGGTGCCGCCGCTTCGCGCGATCCGACCCGAGCTCCCCCAGGCGCTCGACCGGGTGGTGCGCCGGGCGCTGCAGCCCGACCCACGCAACCGCTACCAGACGGCGGGCGAAATGCAGGAAGAGCTGATGACCTTCGCGATGGAGGCGGGCATGCCGGTCCGTCGTCGCCGCCTGGTCGAGGTGCTCGCCGGGCTCTACCCCGACGAGGTCGAGCGACCGTCGCAGCCGCAGCTGGCGCCGGCGCCGCCGCAGCCGCCGCCCGTCCCGGCCGCCGCCAGCAAGCACACCCGCGAGATCCCCGGCATCGGCGACGAGGAAGAGACCGACGAGTCGGTACCGCGCGACACCATCCCCGCCCCGAGCGGCGCGGTGTCCGAGGGCGAGTTCGGCGACTCGACCAACGTGCTCCTCGAAGCGGACGAAGCCGTCATGCAGGTGCTCACGGCGCCGAAGGTGCCGAGTGACGCGAACCCCTTCGAAGACGAGGTGTCGGCGGTGCCGGTGGTGGAGCACGACTCCTCCACGGCCGAGCGCCCTTCGCCGCCGCCCGGGCGCGCACCGCTGACCGACCCCGGACCGGAGCCGATCGACGGCGAGTCCACCGGCGACTTCTCGGTGCGCGCGGAAGAACTGGCGAAGAGCGCCGAGGCGCGAGCCCAGCTGGACTTCGAGGACCCGACCGCCAACTACTCCGAGGACGACATCCTCAAGGCGCTCGCCGATGGTCCGCCGGAGTCGTCGGGACTGCCCTCGGACTCGCTGCACTTCGACGAGCCGACCGCGATGTACACCAAAGACCTCGCAGAGAAGCTCCTCTCGGTCCCGCCCGGCAAGGGCACCACCGACGATCTCGACTTCACGGACGAGACCGTCGACTCGGATCCCTCCGGGTCGATCGACGAGATCCTCGAGGAGCTCGAGCCCCTCGAGGGCGAGGCGACTCGCACCGACGGCACGTCGGACTAGCTGTGATGTCCGCTGGGCGACTCAGTCGCAGCGGAAGGTGAGCGCCTGGGTCACCGGCTCCGGCTCGCCCGAGCCATCCTCGAGCGCCGCGGCCCAGTGGACGACGATGGTCACGCCGTCCGTGTCCGCGTCGATGCCGCCGCGGGCGAGGTCCCAGCCGCGCCGCGTGGGGATGGTGAAGAGGGGGGCCGGTGCGCCGTCGGAGCCGACCACGGTGATCTCCACCGATCCGGCGGTGGGGTCGAAGTCGCCGTAGTTCGCCATCGCGACCACCAGGCCGTCCTCGACCGGCACCAGCGCCGGGGTCACGTCCCCGCCCATCGAGAAGGCGAGCGGCTCGGTGCGCAGCAGCTCGCCGCGCACCGGGTCGACGACCACCACCTGCACGCCACCGGGACCGTGGAACGCGACCGCGAGCGCGGTGGGATCGAAGGGCCATGGAGCGATCGCGGGCACCGATCCGAAGACCGGCTCCTCCATCACGAAGGTCTGCACCTCGCGGCTGGCGCGGTCGAGACGCCGCACGCGGATCTCGCGGCCGCGGTTCGGCCACTCGACCCACCCGAAGCCGCGGTCGGTGGCCGTCACCCGCGTCGCCGACGTCCAGGGGTCGACCGAGACGCCCATCGGGATCGGATCGCGAACGACCGCGCCACTCTCGTCGAGCACGAAGCCGAGGACCGAGCCGTCGAGCTGTCGGATCGCCGCCAGCCACTGCCCACCACTCCCGGCGAGGTCTTCGCACTGGTCGCCCTCGAGGGCTTCGGTCCACTCGCCGGTATCGCCATCGAAGCTGGTGAGCTGGGCGCGGCCGCTGGTCAGACCGCGGAAGCAGAGCCCGAGCCGGTCGCCACGGCTCGCCGCGCGCATCGTCGTGCTCGGGTTCCCGCCGCCTGCGAGGCTGCCCGCGGGACCGAGCGCGTCATCGAAGCGGCTGCCGTACGAGAGCGGCGTGCGCAGATCGTCGAAGGGAAAGAAGGTGGCGAGCAGGTCGAAGGTCCCACCGCGCGCGACCGTCGCCGGACCGTCGAAGAAGCCGGTGCGCTCGCGCATGATCGTCTGCGGCTCGCCGATGATCGGCTCGAGCGCACAGCGCCGGGCGGGCACGAAGGCGTCGGCGGGCGGCGCGAGATCGGGGCCCGCGTCCAAGGGCAACGGCGCGGCGTCCCGCGGGAGTGGCGCGGGTTCTCCCTCGGCGGCTTCGCGAGCGAGGAGGTCGGAGCGCGCCCCGCAGCCCGCGAGCGCGACGAGCACCAGAGCGTGCAGAGCTGTGCCAGAAGTCATGTGGCTCGAGCAGGAGAGCAAGAGCCGATCCAGCGAGGGTCACCAGACCACGTACACCGTCTGGTCGCCGGGAAAGACCACGTCCAGCTCCGCGCGGCCGCTCGGATCGTCGGGGTCGAAAGTGAGCGTCCCCGACCTCGCGCACTCGTAGGCCGGAAGACAGCCCTCGTGGTCGGTGTCGGTGCCGTAGGAGCGGCAGAAGCGGGCCCCGTCGCCCTCCTGATCGAACGAGAGGAAGTAGCCCCAGCCGTGCAGCAGGATGGGCCAGCTCGTGCCCCCGGCGACCTCGAACGGCGGCGTTCCATCGGGGCCGTTGCAGTACTGATCGTACCAGTCCTCGGAGCTGGAGCAGGTGAACTGCGGGACCGCGTCGACGGGAGCGTTCATCACCTCGATCGGATAGCGACAGCCGCGTCCGCCCGCGCCGTCGGCGCACTCGGCGCCGGAGGGTGGGCTCGTGGCCGGACAGTCGCCGCAGCCCGCACACAGCACTGCGAGCGCGAGCGCCACCAAGAGAAGCCTCTTCATGCGGCCCAGGATTCCACGACTCGCCGCGCTCGACCACGACGGGTCAGAAGGTGTCCCAATCGCCGGTCTGCACCTCCCAGTCGCCAGCGAGGCGGGTCGGGTCACCGGCGCCGCGGACCATGAGCACGTGCTGCTTCGGCAGGAAGCAGGGCGGCACGCGGACCCCGCCCGGCAGCTTGACGTTCGACGCCGCGATCAATGCGTCGCACCCCTGCTCCTTGCCGAGCGCGCGCGCGGTGATCGCCAGCTCCTTGCGCGCATCGGCGTCGACGCCGAGCAGCTCCATCACCCACAGCGTGGTGCGGCCACGCGCCTCCATGCGGTTCAACACGAGGAGCCCGTCGAGCCGATCGTCGCGACGCAGCTCGAGGCACTGGTAGTCGAAGTAGGGATGCGCGCCGTAGCGCCAGCCCAGGTAGGCCGCCGAGCGCAAGGCCGTCAGCCCCTGCGTCGCCGCGAGCCGCTCCGCCAGCGCGTCGTGCTCGGCGCCGAAGGCCTCGATCGCCTGGACCCGCTCGCTCGGTCGAGCCCGCCCTCGGGCGGGTCGGAACCAGAGCGGCACCTTCTGGAGCATCTCGTACTCGCGCCGCTCGAAGGCAGGCCGCGACTGGCCGTTCGGGAAGGCGAAGAGCCAATCCTCCGCCGGCAGCTCCGCGATGAACGCGTCCATGACACGCCCGAAGTGCCCCTGCCCGCGCGCCTCCGGCGCCGTCGCCGCGTCGCAGAGATGCCAGGCACGGACCCGCTCGTCACCGCGCGCGAACGAGAGCGGAAAGGCGCTGCAGCTCGCGAGCATCGCCCCATCCTTCATGACGACGGCAACGCGGGCGGGCCCCGCAGGCGGGGCGAGCTTCCATCGGAACACCGCCGGCCCCAGGCGCTCGAGGGGAATGCCGTTCTCCTCGAGGACGTGACCGAAGACGCGCTGCTGGAGCGCGGCGTGGGCCTCCACGTCGAGCTCGGTCGCGACCACGAGCCGTACGTCGCCAGAGACCGGTGCCTCCACCGCCCCGGTCGTCATGCCGTGGCCAGCGCGCGGGGCGTCTCGCTCGACGCCGGCTCGCGGTACGGCTCCACCTCGAGCAGCTCGTCGAGGCGGACGAAGCGGAGGTCCCGCGCGCGGAGCGCTTCGATGATGCGCGGCAGCGCCTCGATGGTCGCGCTCCGGTCGTCGCGACCGCCGAGTCCCGTCCCGTCGTGGAGCATGATCACGCTCCCGGGGCGCGCGCCCCGCAGCACTCGCCGCTCGATGGCGTCCGCGTCATCGCTCATCGAGTCGAGGCCGCGCACGTCCCAGCCGATCGCGGTCATGTCGAGCTCGCCGATCACGTCGCCGAGGGCCGGGTTCTTGATACCCTGCGGCGAGCGAAAGAGGGTCGGCTCCTTCCCGAGCACGGCGGCGATGGCCGCGTTGCAGGCTCGGAGCTCGCGGCGCGCCCGGGACCAGAGCGAGAAGTGCACGGCGACCGCGTGGGTGTGCGTGTGATTGCAGACCAGGTGTCCGGCCTCGTGCAGCTCACGGACGATGTCGGGGTGAGCCTCCACTCGCTCACCGACGACGAAGAAGGTCGCCTTCACGCCGTGCTCCGCGAGCACCCGCGCGACCTCGCGCGTCGACGCCGGGTCGGGGCCATCGTCGAATGTCAGGGAGACGGCGCCCGTCTCCGGGCGGCCGCGCGAGAGGGTCGCCGCCCAGAGGCTCGCGTTCGGGTGGAGCACCAGCGCCATGAGGATGGCGCTCCCGGTGACGAAGATGCCCGCGGCCGCGACGACGGCGAGCGGACCGTCGAGCCACCAGAACGCGGCGATGGACAACACCACGGTCGGCACCTTCAACCAGAGGGAGCGAAGCATCGGGCTCAAGTCTTGGGGCGTCGCGCCCCGCCCGCAAGCGCGACGCTCACCAGCGGAGCTGGTCGAAGCCCGGATGAGCCGCTCGCACCGCGGCGAGGAGCGCGTCGGCGTCGAAGGCCGGGTTTCGCTCCGCCAGCCATTCGAACGCCTGGTCGGGTCGGGCGAAGAGCTTCTCCTCGAAGCGCGGCGTCACCACCCAGTTGATGGCGGTGAGCAAACCACGACCGATGGTGGAGTTCACCACCAGCGCGTGACCGGCGACGAGGTCCAGCTTCTTCGACCCGTTGAGCACCTCGATGATGCGTCGCCGCTGGACGGGGGTCGGCATCGGCAGGTCGTGACACATGTCGAGCACGAGCTGCCCGGGGGCCGCGTCGTCCGCGACCCCACGGAGGTAGGAAAGGAACCCTTCGATGGTCGCGTCGTCCAGCGCCCCCTGGACGACCGACCACGCGCAGGGCCCCACGTGTCCGCTGTACACGGTCACCGAGGAGCCATCCCCGCGCCGAGCGAACGCACCGGTCCTCGTCTCAAGGCGGGCATGCCCCGAACTCCTGGTCGCCGATCACGATGGCCGGGGACAGCTCCGAACACGGGCCACCCGAGGGGCAGCTCGTCCCGAAGCGACAGAACTCGAGGCACTGACCGCTCGCACAGGTGAACCCGGGAAGACAGTCGCGGAACGAGGAGCACGAATCACCGGCACCTCCCGATGCGCTCCCCTCGACCTCGATACAGTCCGTGGCCGTCCGCGCCGTCGCCGGAGGAATCGTCCCCGGCTCACACCGGAAGCCACTCGGGCAGTTCTGCTCGGTGAGGTCACAAGAGAACGTGCACGCCTCTTGTCCGCCGCCCGACAGCACTCGCGCGCAGAACGAACCGGGTCCGCCCGTGCAATCCGCATCGTTCTCGCAGAAGCGGATGCAGAGGTTCGCCGTCGGATACACCACGCAGCCCATCCCGGGCTCGCAGGAGTTGACCGCACCCGTGCAGACCTCCCGCTCCGGCGTCGTTCCGGCGGCCTCACAGCTGACCGCGGTCAGGTCGCCGTTCGGGTAGCAGCCGCGACCGGACGGGCAGCCACACTGTGGAGCGATCAGGCGGCAGGGCTCCTCGCAGACCGCGGCATCCGGCTCCCCTCCATCGGCGGGGCCCGCGTCCCCGAGCCCAGCGTCGGGGTTCCCAGCGTCGAGCTCGCCCGGAGGGTGACAACGACCGTCGGATCGACAGCCCCAGTCGTTCGGGCACTCCGAGTCACTGGAGCACTCGAGGCGACCCGCGGGTGGATCGAAGCTCAGGCAACCGGTCAGCAGCAGAACGGCGAGCGAGAGAAGAGACGACGGCCGCATCACAGCACCCCCCAGCGAACGCGCACGCCGTTCGGAGTGAGAGCGACACTCGAGTCCTCGTCCGGCTGACCGGCGACAAGCCAGACGATGGCGCCGACCATTCCCGCCACGCCGAGTCCCAGCGACGCCCAGCCGAGCCCTTCGAGCACCGGCCCTCGGCTGGCCCGGCCGCTCACGTCCTCCCAACGGGTGCCGTCGCTCGGGTCCGTGACCGCGTTCGACGCGGCGATGGCGCCCCCGAGCAATCCCACGCCCACGAGCGTCAGACCGAGCCCAGCACCCCCGAGTGCCCAAGCACCGACGTTGGCGCTCGAGTCTTCCGGCGGGTCGAGCGGCGGTGCGGCCGCAGGGGCCGGCGCGGACTCCGGCTCGCCGGCGTCCGCGTCACTCTGCGCGCTGGAAGCCGACTCTTCCTCCTCCTCCGATGCCGTCGCCTCCTGGGCGGCGACCTGACCACGGAGGAACGCGAGTCGCTCCCGCGCCTGTGAATGGTGAGTCGATGGGGGAGCGTCCCGCAGGAAGCGCTCGAAGGCGTCGATCGCGATCGCATCGCGACGAAGTCGGTCCGCCGCGAGGCCGACGTTGAAGAGCAACTCGACTCGACCCGAGAGCTCGAAAGCCCGTGTGAACCGCTGGAGGGCGTCCTCGAAGCGGCTGCTCTGGAACGCGAAGAGCCCTGCCTCGAAGAGCGCGCGTGCTTCGGCCTCGTCGAGCACCACGTGCTGCGGGACCGGCTCGCTGGGCGCGGCGTCACTACCCGCGTCGCCGTTCCCTTCCCCGGAATCTTGAGCGGCAGTGGCCCCCGCGACAGACAACGAACCAAAGACGATCAGGGCGGCAAGGGGTTGGGAGACTCGCATCGATGAGTCGACGATAGTCGCCTCTGCGAGCGAGACTCAAGAGCAGGATTCACCCAAGGGTCGGACGGGTGTCACTTCGCGATCGTCACGGCACGACCGAAGCGAAGGTGAGGTCCCCTTTGCCCCCCTGCTGGGAGTACCCAGAGCAGTGGACACGGCGGCTTCACGGTCGGGGCGTCCGCGCGACCGTCGGTGAGATAGAGGCAGCCGTCCCAGCGCTCGAGGCGGTCGGCGCGGAGGGCGCGGAAGACCGGGTCGAAGGCGGTACCGCCACGCCCGGCGACGCGATCCGGGAGCTGCCCGCGGTACTCGTAGCGACGCTGGACGGCGGCGTCGCACTCGAAGACGTGGACCTCCACGCCCCGCCGCCACAGGCCGTGCACTTCGGCGAAGAGCGACTGGAGCGCCTCGGTGGAGACCGAGCCGGAGGTGTCGACGGCCGCTGCGAGTCGTACCCGCCGCTCGACCCGCAGCCCCGGGAAGGTCCCGTAGCGGCGGCTCGGGCGCCGCAGCGTGGAGCCGATCCGGGTGCGGTTGGAGGAGGTCGCGAAGAGCCGAACGACCCGGCGCCAGTCCACGCGTGGACGGCGACGCTCGAGGCTCGCCGCGACGAGCCGACGCAGCGGCCCCGGGAGCGCACCGACCCCACGATCGCCGCTCCGTGCCACGGCCTCGGCGATGCGCGCGTCGGCCAGCGCTCGCCCCGCGCGCTCGACCGCGCCCGCCGCTGGGCTGGCCCAGCCCTCGTGGTCGCTGTGCCAGCGGTCCAACGCCGCCAGCGCCTTCGCGCTTCGCGGCGCAGCGACCGCTCCACCAGCGCCGTCCCCCGCGTCGGAGTCCTCCGCGAGCCTCTCGAGGGCCGCGTAGTAGTGGTCGGCGCTGCGATGGGGCTGGAGCCCGAGATCCGGGAACGCGCGCAGCGTGATCGCGCCGGGCGGTGGCGGCGAGACGTACTGGTTCACCACGAGGTCGGTCGCGACGTCCCAGAGCTTCGGGTCCGCGCCGCGCCGCCGGCCACGCACCGCGTGCCCGAAGAGCAGGTGGAGCGCCTCGTGTTTCACCACCGCGGCGCGCTCGCCCGCGGTGCGCAGCTCGTCGCAGAAGAAGCGTGGGTTCACTCGCAGCTCGAGCCGTCCGTCACGAACGCCGACGCCCGCCCCGTGCCGCTCGTCCGACACCCGGCGGACGAGCCCGCCGAGCAGGTGCGCGAAGAAGGGCTCGTCGAGCAGCAGTCGGGTGATCGCTCGCGAGAGCTCGCGCTGCGCGTCGCTCACATCGCGTCCAAGAGCGCGGCCGCGAGCGCCGGATCGCGCACCAGCTCGCGCGCCGTGGGGTGCGCCGCGAGATCGCGATGGAGGCCGACCCGCAGGTCGTCGGGGAGCGAATCGTGTAGGAGGAACGCCACGAGGTTCGCGCGGTGACGGTCGGTGGGCTCGTAGCCGTCGCGGGTCACGTGGAGGAAGAGGCGCGAGGCGATGGTCGCGAGGCGATCCACCCGCTTGGCGTCGCCCTCCCCTTCCGCCAGCTCGGTGAGCCGGTCGGCCACCGGGGCGAAGTCGCCGGCGTCGAGGATCGCGATGGGCTCGACCAGCGCCTCGAGCCCATCGAGCACGAAGGCGCTGAAGGCGGCGACGGTCACGTCGTCGAGCGACGAGCGCGCGAGCGACTCCACCAGCTCGAGCGACGCGCGCAGGTCGGCGATGGGCTTCAGCTGCTCGAAGAGCTGGGTCAGCGACCGGGCGGTCGTGCCGGTCTGCGCGAGCACCTCCGGATAGGTCAGCACGAACGCGATCCCGCGCGGGTCCACGCCGGCGTCCGTGGCCCATGCGGCCCACGCCTTCGGCTCGAAGACCAGGCTCGCGTGCAAGAGGCGGGTCAGCATCGCGTCATCGAGCGGCGTGACCGAGTAGTCGCCGCCCTCCGGGTTCGCGGTGCACACGATCTGCCAACGGGGAGGCAGGCCCCAGGAGAACATCCGCCGGGTCTGGAGCAGCTGCATCAACCCGCGGAGGATCCGGTCGTCGGCGCGGTTGAGGTCGTCCAGGAGCAGGATGCCCGGCCCCTCGCCCGTGGGTACCCAGGCCGGCGGCGCGAAGTGGGTGCGCGCCTCCTCGCCCTCCCCCTCGATCGTCGGCAGTCCGTGGAGGTCACCCATCTCCTCGAACTGCGCGGGCGCGCAGTAGGCGAAGGCCCAGCCTCGCTCACGGGCGTATTGCTCGACGATGGCGGTCTTCCCGACCCCGTGGACGCCCCAGATGCACAGCGGGGTCCCGAGGCCACCGGTGGCCTGGGTCTCGAGGTTGGTCTCGAAGACGTGATCCATCAGCCGTCGGAGGCCCGGCGGGTCCAGGCGGGCGCCACGGAGGAGGAGCGCCCCGTCGTGTGCGGGGTCCATCGGCCTTCAGGATAGCCCCTGGCGGGGCGCCAGATGCACGGATCGATTGACTTTTGGCGTCCCAAAGGCCAGATATCGGCGCGCTGTGGGCTTCTTCGACCGAATCGCTGCGGATTGGCTCGTTCTACTGATCCCGGTCTTCAGCGCGTTCGTGGGTTGGTTCACCAACGTCGTCGCCATCAAGATGATGTTCTACCCCACCGAACCGCTGGGGAAGCCGCCGTGGTTCGGCTGGCAGGGCATCGTCCCGGCGAACGCCCACCGGCTCGCGAAGATGTCGACGCAGCTGATCCTCGAGAAGCTGCTCAGCCTCGAGGAGCTCTTCGCGAGCTTCAAGGGCGACGCCTTCGCAGAAGAGATCGAGCCCGTCGTCGAGGACATCACCCAGCAGATCATCGACGAGGTCGCCACCAAGCGCGCTCCCCAGATGTGGGAGAACGCCGGCGAGTTCATGCAGAACCAGATCCGCGAGCAGATCAAAGAGAAGGTTCGCGAGACAGCGATCAAGATCGTCGACGACTTCAGCGCCAACATCACCGACATCCTCGACCTGGAGAAGGTCGTCGTGGAAGCGGTGATGGAGGACAAGACGCTGATGAGCATGATGTTCCTCCAGGTCGGCGAGGCCGAGTTCAAGTTCATCGAGCGCAGCGGCATCTGGTTCGGCTTCATCTTCGGCCTCATCCAGATGACCATCTGGGTCTACACGCCCGCCGACTGGGTTCTCCCCGCCGCCGGCTTCTTCGTCGGATACGCCACCAACTGGCTGGCGCTGAAGCTCATCTTCAACCCGCGCGAGCCGAAGAAGGTGGGCCCCTTCGTCATTCACGGCCTCTTCCACAAGCGGCAGCTCGAGGTGACCGCGGAGTTCTCGAAGCTCACGGCCGGCAAGGTCCTCAACGCGGACAACATCACCAAGACGGTGCTCGGCGGCGAGACCGCCGAGAAGATCTTCGCCATCGTCGAGAAGCACGTCCGCGCGCTCATCGAGGAGTACATGCAGCACCCGATGGCCGCGATGCTCGTGCCCCCCGACCAGCGGGAAGAGCTCGAGAACGAGCTCGTGGAGCGCATCCGAGCGGAGCTGCCCAAGGAGGGTGGCCTGCTCCACACCTTCGCCGGAAAGTCCGTCGACATCGAGAACTCGATCGGCGACCGCATGAAGGAGCTCCCGCCCGACGAGTTCGAGGGCGTGCTTCGGCCGGCGTTCCAGCAGGACGAGTGGAAGCTCATCCTGGCGGGCGCCGTGCTCGGCTGTGTCGCCGGCGTCGCTCAGCTCGTCTACCTCTTCTCCTGACGGGTCGAGCGCAGCTTCTGCGCGCCCGTTCGAGTCGTCGCGCAGGGCGTGCGCGGCGTTTCGCACCCTTCCGTCCAGCGCGCAGGTATGGGTCTTGCTCCGGGATCGACCGAGGAGATGCCGATGGAGCCCGAGACCCCCAGCCAGATCCGCGAGCGCGTGCTCGCCCAACACGACCTCCTTCGCCTACGCCTGCAGGGCCTCGCCCAGGGGGTCGATCGGCTCCGCGCCGGGAAGCTACCGGTCGAGGATCTGCGGATCTTGGCCTGGGAGACCCTGGCGCTCCTGCGCGCCCACGTGAAGGACGAGGAGCGTTGGCTCCTGCCCGCACTCCGAGAAGCCGACGGCTTCGGCCCCGCCCGGGTGGACGCGCTCCGCGAGGAGCACGCGGCCCAAGCCGAGGAGATGTCGGCGACGCTCGACGAGCTGAAGGCGGCCAAGGAGGCCGACGCCCTCGCCGACGGCGTCGAAGGACTGGTGCAGCGGATTCTCGACGACATGGACGAAGAGGAGGCCACCTACCTGAGCCCGAACCTCTTGAAGGACGACCTGGTCACCACGGGCTTCATCGGTTGACGCACCCGTGCGCACCCATGCCAGAGTCGCGGCCGAGATGACCGCCGAGGGACGAGTGCTCGTCGTCGACGACGAGGCCAACGCACGCAGCGCCCTCGCGGCGATGCTCGAGGACGAGGGCTACGAGACTCGAGAGGCCGCGGACGGCTTGGCCGCGCTCGAAGCGATGGAGAGCTTCGAGCCGGACGTCGTGCTGACCGACCTCAAGATGCCTCGCCTGGATGGGCTCGAGCTGGTCCGCCGGGGCAAGGAAGGCTGGCCCGCGGTCGCCTTCGTCGTCATGACCGCGTTCGGCTCGATCGAGACCGCGGTCGAAGCGATCAAGCGCGGCGCCGACAACTACCTGACCAAGCCGCTCGACATGGACGCCGTCTCGGCGCTGGTCGGCCGCGCGATGGAGAGCGCCCGGACGGCGGCCGAGGTTCGCCGGCTGCGCGAGCGGATCGACGACAAGCTCTCCTTCCGGGGCATCCTCGGCGACCACCCCTCGATGCAGCGCGTGCTCAAGCGTGTCGCTCGCGTGGCGCCCACCCGCGCCACGGTGTTGGTCCACGGCGAGACCGGCACCGGCAAGGAGCTGATCGCGTCGGCGATCCACCACCACGGCGGCCGACGGGATGGCCCCTTCGTGCGACTGAACTGCGCCGCGCTCGCCGACAGCCTGCTCGAGAGTGAGCTCTTCGGCCACGAGCGCGGGTCCTTCACCGGGGCCGTCGGGCGCCGCAAGGGTCGGCTCGAAGAAGCCCACGGTGGCACGCTCTTCCTCGACGAGGTCAGCGAGATCCCGATGCCGACGCAGGTGAAGCTCCTGCGCTTCCTCCAAGAGCGGGAGCTCGAGCGAGTCGGTAGCAACGAGACGATCTCGGTGGACACCCGCGTGGTCGCGGCGACCAACCGCGACCTGCGGGAGATGGCGGCCGAGGGAACGTTTCGCGAAGACCTCTACTACCGACTGAACGTGGTGCAGATCGATCTGCCGCCGCTCCGCGCCCGCCGAACGGACGTACCGGTGCTCGCGCAGGCGTTCCTGCACCGCGCGGCGAAGGACAACGGCATCGAGGTCGACGGCTTCACCGACGAGGCCATCCAGGCCCTCCTCGCCTACGCCTGGCCGGGCAACGTGCGCGAGCTGCAGAACGCGGTCGAGCGTGCCGTCGTGCTCTGCGAAGGCGCGAAGGTCGGCCCCGAGCACCTGCTCGAGGCCTCGGCGGTCGGCATCCCGCGCGGCGCCGAGGGCGAGCTCGGGTTGATGATCCCGGGCGCGACCATGGCGGAGATCGAGCGGGTCGCCGTGGAGAAGACCCTGGAAGCCGTCGGCGGCTCGACGGCGAGGGCGGCCGACATGCTCGGGATCAGCCGTCGCAAGATCCAGTACCGCCTCAAGGAGTGGGCGAACGAGGACGAGGGCGGCTCGCCGGATCCTGACGACGAGTGAGCGTCAACCGGGTCGGGGGAGCCGCACCCGCACCTCGGCCCCGCCGAGCGAGCTCTTCCCGAGACTGAGCTCGCCGCCATGCATCTCGACGATCCGTCGCACGATCGTGAGCCCCAGCCCGGTTCCCGCCGCCTTGGTGGTGAAGAAGGGCTGCAGCAGCTGCTCGGGCGCCTCCTCGAACCCCGGACCGCTGTCGCCCACGACGAGCTCCACGCAGTCGGCTTCGGTGCCGAGCGTCACCCGGATGGTGCCTTCTCCATCGAGCGCGTCGCACGCGTTGGCCACGAGGTTGGTGAGCACCTGCTCGATGCGACCCCGTTCGACCCGAGCGACGAGATCGCTCGACGGCACGCTCGACTCGAGGCTCACGCCACGCTCGGCACAGAGCGGCGCCTGGAGCCGGACCACGTGGCCGACCAGCTCACCGAGGTCGACCCGCTCGGCCTGCAGCGCGGTGGGTCGCGCCAGCCCCAGGAAGTCGTCGAGGAGCGACGAGAGGCGCTTCAGCTCGCGACGCACCAACGCGACCGGCTCGCCCAGCCGTTCGCGCGCCTCCGCCGCGAGCTCGCTCTTCGCCAGTCGGCGAGAGAGGAGCTGGAGCTGGAGTCCGGCCGCGTTGAGCGGGTTCCGAATCTCGTGCGCCAGCCCGGTGGTGAGCACACCGATGGCCGCCATCGCTTCCGCGCGTGCGCTGCGGCGCTCGAGGGTCCGCTGCTCGGTGACGTCGAGACCGAGCGCGAGCAGGTCGACCGCGCTTCGCGCTTCCTTCACGGGCGTCAGCTGCCAGCGCACCACGCGGCGCTCCGTCCCTTCACCGAGGGTGTGCTCGAAGGGGGCACTCTCACCCGCCCGCGCGGCGTCGAACGACGCCGCGAAGTCGTCACCGAAGAGCATCGAAGCGGGCACGGTACCGTCCGCTCGGAGTCCCACCGCGTCGAGGGCCTCCGCCGCCTGGCGGTTGATGAGCGCCACCTGGTCGTCGGCGTCGAACCCGACGATCCACGCCTCGACGTGGTCGACCACGCCGCGATAGAGCGCTTCGGACGCCGCGAGCGCGCGAGCGAGGGCCGTGCGCTCCTCGCGCAGATGAACTTGCGCCAGCGCGCGCTCGACGAGGGTCAGCAGCTCCTCCACGTCGACCGGCTTCAGTAGATACGCGTAGGCGCCATGGCGAACGGCGGCGATGGCCGACTCGAGGCTGCCCTGGCCGGTCATGAGAATGACCTCGCCGTTCGGGTTGGCCGCGCGGAGCTGGCCGAGGAGCTCGAGCCCGCTCGCGTCCGGCAGCCCGACGTCGACCACAGCGAGGGCCGTCCGCTGCTCGATCGCGACGCGGGCCTCTGCCGCGCTCGTCGCGATGACGCCCTCCACGTCGAGCTCCTCGAAGAGCTCGACCAGGTTCTCGGCCAGCGGACGGTTGTCGTCGACGACGAGCACGCGCGGACGCGCGTCGCGATCGGGTCGCACGCTCACGGCGAGAGCAGCTCGACCAACGCCTCGAGAGGCACCGGCTTGGGGAGGATGGGTCCGAGATCGAGGGACTCGGCGCGGCTCGTTCGCCGCTCGGAGCTGAACGCGGTCATCAGGGCGAAACGCAGCTCGGGGATGACCCGACGCAGGTCCTCGGCCAGCGCCACGCCGTCGTCGTCTCCGAGGCAGATGTCGATGAGCGCGAAGTCGAAGCTCGTGCGCTCGTGGCCGACGAGGGCCATCGCCGCCGACGCCCCATCCGCGAGGCAGACCTCGTGCCCTTCGTCCTCGAGGAGCTCTCCCAGGTTCTCGGCCAGCGCCCGATTGTCGTCGACGATGAGGACGTTCACTGGACGGCCTCCGGCGCTTCGAGCGCCGCCCCGAAGCGAGCCCGGAGCCGCGTGCCCCGTTCGAGTCGCTCCGCCGTGATCGAGCCGTCGTGCTTGTCGACGATTCGCCGGCACAGGGCCAGGCCCAGGCCGGAGCCCTGTTGGCGGGACGTGGCGAGCGGCTCGAAGAGCCACCCTTCCGCATCCTCCGGCAGGCCCTTGCCGTCGTCCTCGATCACGAGCTCGAGCTCCCCATTCCGAACACGGGTCACCGCGCGGACACGAGTCGCGCCCGCGTCGATCGCGTTCTGGAGGAGGTTGATGACCAGCTGTCGGATGAGTCCGGCGTCGAGCCAACCCTCCGAGACCTCGAGGTCGGTCTCGAGCACGGCTCCCTCTCGGTCGCGAAGGAGCTCCCACGCGTCTCGGAGCTGAGCGGCCAGATCCACGCGCACCCGCACCGGCGGCTGGTCGCGCACCATCGCGAGCAGGTTCGTGATGATCCCGTCGGCGATGCGGACCTGTTCGCCGATTCGGTCCAGGTGCTTGGCCACTCTCGGCTCGTCCGGCGTCCGACGTCGAAGCAACGCCAGGGAGGAATCGATCACCGCCAACGGGTTCCGCAGCTCGTGCCCGATCGTCGCGGCCACCTGTCCGATCGTGGCGAGCCGCTCGCCCGCACGCGCTCGACGAACGAACGCTTCCTCGTAGGTGGAGAGCATCACGGCGAGCTCGAGGTCGAGGAGCTTCGTGATCGCCGACCAACAGCCTCGGCGTCGTTCGGGCGACCAGTCGTGGGCCACCGCAGCGCTTCGGAGCCGAGCGTCGAGCTCCGCGCGGATGATTCCCATCATCGCGACCATGTAGTGCTGGTCGAGGCCGATGCGAACGTGGGTCCGCCCGATCCGCTCGCGGTGCTTCCAGTAGGCGTCGTCGTAGGTCCCGGAGAAGACCCCCTCGAGCCAGTCGAGGAGGTGGGCCTTCTGCCGGTCGATCTGCGCGTCGTCGTCGAAGACCGCGCGCATCCGGGGGTTGGCGGCGATGACCTCGTAGAAGCGATCCACCACCGCCGGGAGCTCCGACGTCATGAGCGGGCGGAGCCGGCTCAGACATTCCATGTCCTCGGGCCCGAACCCGAGGTCGGAAGAGAGCTCGTCCACGAGGGAGGGTGGGCTCATGGCATAGCGCTACTGGTTCGGTGGCGGATCCGTCAAGGCGGAGAGCAATCGGTGCCGCGCCTCGCGGGTCGGCGCCTCCACGACGGCGAAGCGCCCATCGATGGAGAGCGCTCGCCACTCGCTCGGCGAGAGCTCGCTGTCCCGCGGCGGCTCGCTCGCACGCCACGGCGCGGGCACGCCTTCCTGCTGGGCCGGTGGGGCCTCCAGGAACGTGCCGCAGAGCCATCGAACGAGGTTGGCGAACGAGCGCCGCTCCCGCGCGGACTCCACCCGCATGTCGAACATTCGACGACGTGCAGCGATCGGCAGTCCCGCCCACTGCTCCGCGCCTAGCTCGAGGCCACACTCCGCCAACTTTCGACGCACACACACCGGGACCGTCTCCAGGCTGCGCGCCCGGTGGTCCTCCGTGACGAGGAAGCTCATCACTGGTCCCCTCCAACTCCTGCGACCGGTCCCAACACCGGCGCCTCGAGGGTCACCCGCTCCTCCTCGGAGCCCCCCTCGAGGCGAACCTCGACTCGGGCCTTCAGGCCCGCCCTCATCTCAGCCTCGGGCACACGCGCGAGGACCACGACGTGGCGGTCCGCGCCCGGCTCGAGCGTCACCTCGGGCTGCGGCAGCACGAGAGCGACGTCGTCGCCTTGGGCCTCGAGCACGTAGGTCTGCGACTCGTCCGCCTTGTTGACGAGATGGACCTGCAGCGTGTTCTGCACGACTCCGTCCGAGACGACGAAAGGCGTACCGCCCGGTGGACGGAGCAGGTTGGCCTCGAAAGGCTCGTGGGTCTGGAACGCAAAGATCATCCCCACCGCCCACGCGAGCACCGCGATCCCATAGAGCACCAGCCGCCCGCGGGTGGAGCGTTTTTCGTCGCCACGGAGTCCGCGCTGCGAGTCGTAGCGGATCAGCCCCTTCGGGCGGTCCACCTTCTCCATGATCTCGTCACAGGCGTCGACACAGGCGGCGCAGCCGATGCACTCCATCTGCAACCCGTTGCGGATGTCGATGCCCGTCGGGCAGACGACCACGCAGCGGTGGCAGTCGATGCAATCTCCGCGTTCTCCGGTCTGCTGCTTCTTGATCTTCCCGCGCGGCTCACCACGGCCGACGTCGTAGCCGATCACCATGGTGTCCTCGTCCGTCAGTGCCGACTGGAGTCGCCCGTAGGGACACACGATCAGGCAGAGCTGCTCCCGAAACCACGCGAAGTTCAGGTAGAGGACCAGGGTCATCCCCATCGACCACGCGAAGGCGACCGGATGGTCCGCCGGCGAGCCCCCCATCATCGTCCAGAGGGAAGGCAGCGAGACGAAGTAGCTCAGGAAGACATGGGCGATCAGGAACGACGCGAAGAGGAAGAGCCCGTGCTTGAGCACTTTTCGCCACACCTTGTCCCAGCGCCACGGACCGGCGTTGCGGCGCAGTCGAACGTTCCGAGGTCCTTCGATGCGCCGCTCCACCTGCCGATAGATGCCCTCGAGAAAGACCGTCTGGGGGCACGCGTAGCCGCACCAGATCCGGCCCCAGAGCGTGGTCACGATGACCAACGCGAGGAGGATCCCGAAGAGCAGCAGGAAGACCATCCAGAAGTCCTGCGCGTTGAAGGTCGCCCCGAAGAGGTAGAAGCGTCGGCGGACGATGTCCAAGAAGACCGCCGGCTCCCCGCCAATCCGGATGAAGGGAAGCGCGACGTAGACCACCATCAGGGCCGCGAAGACGACCCAGCGAACCCGCTGGAAGCGCCCACGCACGTCCGCCGGATGAACGAAGTTGCGAGACCCGTCGGAGTTGAGGGATCCGACGGGCACGTCCAGGACCGGCAGCTGCTTCTTCGGTCCAGAGCTCATCGCTAGTCTCCCGTGCCGGTGGCGTCCTGCACGTCTTCGGGAGCGTCCTCGGCCTCGAGGGCCTCTTCCGGGGCATCGTCGCGGCCCTCGGCATCGCTCCCGCCCGAACCGCCGGTCCAGACCTCGCCCTGCGGCTCCTTCCCCTCGACGTTCGTATCGCGAATGCTCAACACGAAGGCCGCGAGCTTCTGCACCGCGTCCGCGCCGAGCGTGCCCCCCCACGCGGGCATGCCGCTGTCGAGCACGCCCTCGCTGATGGTGCGGTGGATGTCGAGCGGACCGCCGCCGTGAATCCAATACTCGTCGGTCAGGTTGGGGCCGATGTTCCCCTGCCCGCGAGCCTCGTGGCAGACCACGCAGTTGTCGTTGAAGAGCGTCTGCCCTTCGCCGACCACGTCCGGGTCCGCGACCAGCGCGGTGAGCAGCTCTTCGGAGACCTCGCCGCCGGAGGCGCGCTCCTGCAATGCCTTGGAGTACGCCTCCATGGGGAGCGGTGCGACCTTCAGCTCGTGATAGCCAATCCAATAGAGGACCGCGAACGCGATGGCGAGATAGAAGGTCCAGAGCCACCAGAGCGGGAGCTGGTTGTCGGCCTCCTCGATGCCGTCGTAGACGTGGAGGATCTCGCCCTGGATGGGATCGACCCGGCGTTCGGCATCAGCCATGGCTCACCTCCTCGTCGCCCTCGAGGGCGAGGTGTGCGCGCTCGTCCACCTCGCCGCGGTCCATGCGCATCGCCCGGAGAGCGACCGCGAAGAACACACCGGCGAAGAGGATGAGGGCGACGATCGGCAGGATCAGCAGCGGGCTCTGCCCGAAGAACTCACGTGCCATGAAGCCAGTCACTGGACCTCTCCTTCGTCGTTCTGGGAGACGAGCGACTCGTCGCCGGCGGGAGCCGCCGGTCGGTTGCCGAGGCGCTGCAGGTAGCTGATGAGGGCGACGAGCTGACCGTCGACCCGCAGGTCGCAGTCGCCGCTGACCTCGCCCTCGCAGATGCGAACGCCGGCGTCGTCCCGGAGGCTCTCCGCGATGGCGCGCGCCTGGGTCCAGGCCGCTTCCTCCGCGGTCGCGATCTCGTCCGCCTCGTAGGGCACGCCGACCGTCCGCATCGCGCGCAGCTTCACGTCCGTGCCGCCGAAGTCGACGGCGCGGGACGCGAGCGGTGCGTAGATGGGCATGTTCGACCCGGGGGTGACCTCCCGCGGGTCGATCATGTGCCGGTAGTGCCAGGTGTTGGAGTACTTGCCACCGACCCGAGCCAGGTCCGGACCGATGCGGCGCGAGCCCCACTGGAACGGGTGGTCGTAGATCGAGCGGTCCGGCTCGGACACCGCGCCGTAGCGGGCGGTCTCCCAGGTGAAGGGCCGGATCATCTGGCTGTGGCAGGTGTAGCAACCCTCCTGCAGGTAGACGTCGCGGCCCTCGATCTCGAGCGGCGTGTACGGCACCTCGTGAGTGCTGCTCAGCTGCTCGGGCGTCGCGAGAATGCTCGGCAAGAGCTCGGCGGCGCCGCCGACGAGCATCGCCAGGACCGTCAGAACCGTGAAGATCATCGCGCGCCCTTCGAGCAGGTGGTGCCACGCCGGCTGCCCGCTCCGACGCGAGAGCTGCCACGCGAGCAGCGCTCCGAAGAGCAGTACGACGCCGATGGTGATGAAGATGATGCTGGCGATGGCCTGCGAGATGGCGACGAGCGCGAAGACACCGAGCGCCACCACTCCGACCATGACCGGGGGAGCGAACACGATCTCCTTCCAGGGCACCTCGGCCGCCTTCTTCTCGGGCCGCTTGGCGACCTCGACCGAGGTCTCGACCGGCTCACCGGCGCGGGCCGTCTTCCAGAGGTTCCAGGCCATCAGGACGAAGCCGAAGAGGTAGGCCGAGCCGCCGAGGAGACGGGCCCAGTAGAGTGGGCGAATCGCGAGGTAGGTCTCGACGAACTGCGGGTACATGAGCCCGCCGCCCTCGTTCTCCGCGCGCCACATCAACCCCTGGGTGATGCCGGCGACGTACATCGAGACCATGTAGACGAGGATCCCGAGCGTGCCGATCCAGAAGTGAGCGTTCGCTGCCTTGGTGCTGTGGAGCTTCTTCCCGTAGAGCTTCGGGATCAGGTAGTAGAACATGCCGGCGGCCATGAAGCCGTTCCAGCCGAGGCCACCGCCGTGCACGTGGCCGATGATCCAGTCGGTGTAGTGCGCGAGACCGGAGACGCTCTTGATGGAGAGCAGCGGGCCCTCGAAGGTCGCCATGCCGTAGGCCGTGACGCCGACCGCGAAGAACTTCAGCACCGGATCGGTGCGGAGCTTGTCCCACGCGCCGCGAAGCGTGAGCAGGCCGTTGAGCATGCCTCCCCAGCTCGGCGCCCAGAGCATGAGCGAGAAGATCATGCCGAGGGTCTGCGCCCAGTCCGGCAGTGCCGTGTAGAGCAGGTGGTGCGGGCCCGCCCAGATGTAGATGAAGACCAGCGACCAGAAGTGGATGATCGAGAGCCGGTACGAGAAGACCGGGCGATCCGCCGCCTTCGGGAGGAAGTAGTACATGATCCCGAGGATCGGCGTGGTCAGGAAGAAGGCGACCGCGTTGTGGCCGTACCACCACTGCACCAGCGCGTCCTGGACGCCGCCGAAGATCGAGTAGCTCTTCATCCCACCGACCGGGATCGCCAGGCTGTTGACCACGTGGAGGACCGTGATGGTCACGATGGTCGCGATGTAGAACCAGAGCGCGACGTAGAGGTGCTTCTCGCGCCGCCGCTCGAGCGTGAGGAAGAAGTTCGCCGCGAACGCCAACCAGACCACCGCGATGGCGATGTCGATGGGCCACTCGAGCTCCGCATACTCCTTGCCCTGGGTGAACCCGAGCGGGAGCGAGACGGCAGCCGCGACGATGATCAGCTGCCAGCCCCAGAAGTGGAACTTGCTCAGCTTGTCGCTGGCCATGCGCGTCTTGCAGAGGCGCTGCGTCGAATAGTAGACGCCGGCGAAGAGCATGTTGCCGACGAACGCGAAGATCACCGCGTTGGTGTGGAGCGGACGCAGTCGGCCGAACGTCAGGTAGGGCTCCAGGTTCGCAGGCCAGAAGGCCAGCTGGAGCGCCACCAGAGCACCGACCGACATGCCGACGATGCCGAAGACGATGGAAGCCCAGATGAACCAGCGGGTGACCTGGTCGTCGTAGACGATTGTCTCGGTCGCGCCGTCGGTCTCGGTGGCTTCGCTCGCGGGGGGGGAGTCGCTGGAAGTCATGATTGGCCGACCTCGAATCCATGTTCCGTGCCAACGCTTCCGCTCCGCGAAGCGACGCGCATCGGGTCCGCATCCTGCGCATCGGGTGCGCGACGAGTGCGCGCGGACGAAGGTCCTGCGTCACCGCGCAAGGGAAGGAGCGAGAGGTGGTCGCCGTGGTCGAAGGTGCGCTGCCGCACCGTCCACGCGAAGAGGCCCACGGCGAGCGCGACGAGCACCGCGCTGACGAAGGCGAGGAGGGCGAGAACGATCATGGAGTTCCTTCCACGAGCGCACCGACGGCGCGCCGGGGTGACGACGCGCGCAACGTGCGCGGGCCGAGGCGCCAACCGACGTAGGTCAGCGTGGCGAGGGAGCTGATCGGCATCACGACCGCTGCGAGCCACGGAGCCATGAGGCCCGCGGCGGCGACCGCGATCGCGCCGAGGTTGTAGGTCAGCGCGAAGACGTAGACGACTCGAAGCGTGTGCCGGAGCTCGCGCGCGGTGAGCAGCAGGTCCTGCAGCGGCGCGAGACCCGCACCCGTGACGAAGAAGTCGGTGCGCGCGGCCATGAAGGGGCGGTCGAGGGCCGCACACCCGCTGACGCCCGCGGCGTCGGCCGCCGGCGCGTCGTTGAGGCCGTCCCCCAGGAAGAGGGTGTGCTCCGGGTCGTGGGCATCGATCCACGCGGCCTTCGCCTCCGGCCGCTGGTCGCCGAAGGCCTCGGAGATGCCGAGCGGTCCTGCCACTGCGCTCACGCGATCCGGTCGATCTCCACTGAGGATCGTGATGCCGAGGCCCATGTCGCGCAGTCGCGTCAGCTCCGCTGCCACGTCCGGGCGGACCGTCTCGCCGATCGGGAGCTCGAGGGTCGTGGTCCCGTCGGCGAAGGCGAGATCGCCGCCCTCGACGCCGACCCACGCGGGCGCTCCGAGCCGCGCGCCACCGAGCTGCATCCCGTGGCCGAGCACCTCTTCCGGACGCGCTTCGGGGTCGGGGCGAACGCCGCGGGCCTCGAGCGCCTCTCGGACGGCGCGTGCCTTCGGGTGCGAGCTCGCTGCGGCCAGCGTGGCGAGCGTCCGCGCCGCTGACGCATCCAATGCGTCGAGGGTGCTCGGTTCACGCAACGTCGGCGCGCCGGTGGTCAACGTCCCGGTCTTGTCGAGGACCACGCGCCGCACGCGGAGCGCACGATCGAAGAGGTCCGCCGAGCGCACGAAGAGCCCGCGTCGACGCAGCCGCGCCGCCGCGAGCTCGTGCGCCATCGGCGCGGCGAGGCCGAACGCGCAGGGGCAGGAGACGACGAGGATCGCGGTCGCGACCTCCAGCGCCATCGCGGGTCCGCCGACGAACACCCACACGACACCGCCGACGGTGGCCGACAGGAGCACCACGGCCACGAGGAGCAGCGCGGCGCGCGACCAGAAGCGGCTGCCACCGGTGGCGCGGTGCACCGGTCGGGTGAGCAAACGAGAGAGAGCCGAGTCTTCGAACGTCTCCTCGGCACGAACCACGTGCGCGCGGCCCTCCGCGAGGAAGGCGCCCGCGGGCACCAGCTCGCCCGCCGCGAAGGTGCGGGGCTCGGCCTCGCCGTCGATCCAGTCGAGCCGGAAGCGCGCGGGCCCTTCCTCGAGCACCGACGCGACCGGGACCAGCCCGCCGCGCTCGAGCCAAACCCGCATGCCGGGGCGCAACTGGCGAACGCCGATGGTGCGATGCTCGGCGAGCCGGACCTCGAGGTGCTCGGCGCCATCGGTCTGCGACGCCCTCGCCCGGTCGCGCTCGAGCGCCCGCTCTCGGAGCCAGCGGCCGCCGAGCATCAGCGCGACGAAGATCGAGAGCGTGTCCGCGTAGCGCGCTTCACCGCGCACGAAGAAGCTGAAGAGCGCGCCGGCGTACGCGAGCAGGATGCCGAGCGCGATCGGGAGATCGAGGCTCACCTGCCGACGCAGTAGCGCGCGACCGGACCGTCCGATGAAGTACGACCCGCCGACCAGCACCGAGAGGGTGGCTGCCGCCATGCCGAGCTGCGCGAAGAAGCGGTGCACGGGGCCGCTCTCGAGGCCGACGTAGGTCGCGAGGGCGTACATCATCCCATTGCCAGCGAGCGCCACGGACACGCCGAGCCGAAGGAGCAGGCCATCGGTCGCGCCGCGGTCGGCGTCTCCCGCGGGGCGAACGCGGTAGCCGAACCGTTCGACGTCGCTCACGAACCCGCGCACGTCGTCGCCGGGCGCGGCCCGCAGCGACGCGCGCCCGAGCGCCGAGCTGACCTCGAGCTCGCCCGCGCCGTGGCGTTCATAGAGCGACTCGAGCAACCAGACGCAGGCCGCGCAGTGGAGCCCCTGCACGTCGAGGTCGAGGTTCTCGCCGGCATCGACGCGGTCGATCCAGTCGGCCCCTTCGAGGGTGGGCGCGCCATCGTCCACGGCGACGCCGGGGCCGCGGCGCAGCTCGTAGTAGCGGCCGAGCCCTTCCTCGTGGAGCAGCGCATGGACCCGCGCGCACCCTGCGCAACAGAAGCGCTCCTGGCCCGAACCGAGCGGGAGCTCGCAGTGCTCGCAACGGGTCACGAGACCTCGGCCATCGCGTGGCAGCAGGGCGGCTCTGCGCGGTACGCGTCGACGGCTCGGAACGCGACGACCAGCGCGCCCAGCGCGAGGACGACGGAGAGAGTCCGCCGCCCCGTGAGCGAGAGCGAGCGAAGGCGCGAGCCCGCGAAGCCTGCGAGGAGCAGTCCGGGCGCGCTGGCGAGGGCGAACGCGCCCATCGAGAGCGTCCCGCCGAGCACCGATCCGGCGCTCGCTGCGACGAGCGCGCCGGCCAGGAGCGCACCGCACGGAAGGCACGCGGTCGAGGCGCCGAGCAGCGCGCTCTTCATCAGCCGGCGGCGCGATCCCTTGCGGCCCAGCTGCACGAGCGGAGGCTCCGCCGGGGCGGCCGACGTCTCACGCCAGAGGCGCCAGGCCGCGTAGCCGAGACCCAGCGCGAGCGAGCCCGCGAGGAGCACGTGAACGAGGCGCGCGTCGTCGAAGAGCGCGCGCAGGCCGTGACCGACGGAGCCCACCACCGCGCCGAGCACCAGGTAGGCGGCGAAGCGCGATCCCTGGAACGCGACCGCGCGGCGCCCCCCGCCGCCGTAGGCAGCGAGAGGTCCACACATCGCCGCGCAGTGGGGGAGGCTCGCCAGACCAGCGGCGGCACCTGCGAGGACGGGTGCGAGCATGGCTCAGCTGAAGTCGGGGCTGCTCGGTCGCCCGAGGCCCTTCCACGCGGAGATGAGCGAGGAGCGGTAGAGGTGCGCGCCCTCCGGACGAGCCTTCATGTCCGCGTCCTCCGCGTGCGGCTCGTCGGGGAGCTCGGTCTTCGGCAGCTCGGCCAGCAGGTTCGGGTGCGCGACCAGCACCGGGAAGCGGCCGTCGTGCACGAGCGAGTCCGCGACCGATCCGAGCACGAGCTTCTTGAGGCCTTTGTTGCCGCGGGTCCCGACGACCACGAGGGTCGCGGAGTAGTCGACCGCCACCTGTCGGATGACGTCGACCGGCGAGCCGAGGCGGACGTGTTGCCAGACGTCGACCTCGTCGATGGCCATCTGCTCGCGACCGAGGACACGCTCGACGGTCTTCCAGATCGCGCGGGGCACACGACCGAGGGCGGCGTCCTGACGCTCCATCGCATCGCCGGGGCTCGCGAGCTCGTCGCGGGTGAGCGCGTGCGCGATGTGAACGGACGCGCCCATCTGCTTGGCGAGACGCAGCGCGGTGCCGAGAGCACGCTCGCCCTCGGGGGTGTCGTCGACGCCGACGATGATGTTGAGGCTCTCCATGGGGCTTCCTCCGGTTCGAGCGGCCCACGGTTGGGCTCGCTCTTGCATTCGGAGAGACTCCACAGCAAACGGCGGACCAACCGCCGAAGGAGCCCCCATGGAACTGCCCAAGCGAATCCTCATCGCCACCGATCTCTCCGACGCCAGCCTCGAAGCCGTCGGCACGGGAGCCGCCCTCGCGAAGGCGCTCGACGCCGACGTGCTCCTCGTCACCGTGCTCGATCCGGTCCCCTACGTGGCCGCGGTCGACCTCGAGGGCGGCGCGGACACGTGGGCACAATTCATCGACGATGCCGAGGCGACCCTGAAGACGCAGCTCGAGAAGGTCCGCGACGAGAGGCTCGATCCCAGCACCACCGACGTGGCGGTGATCCGAGAGAGCGGAGCCGCCCAGGCCATCGCCGATTTCGCCAAGGACCGAGGCGCGGACCTCATCGTGGTCGGCTCTCATGGACGGACCGGCTTCAAGCGACTGCTCCTCGGGAGCGTCGCGGAGAAGGTCGTTCGCCTCGCGGCGTGCCCCGTATTCGTCGTTCGCTGAGCGCAAGCCCTGCGCAGCCTTCGAGGGCCGCGCAGATTCAGCGCAGATGGTCGCCGAGCAGGATCGTGGAGAAGGTCCGCATCACCGCCTCCCCCATGTCGTCCCGGTCCATCTGGATCATCTTCTTCCCGGTCTGGAGCGGCCCATCGACGAGCAGCGAGCTCAGGCCATGGGCGACGCTCCAGGCGAGGAGGATCATCCGCTCCGGGTCGCCGGCCGGCGCGTGGCCTGCCTCCTGCGCCGCGATGACCCGCCCCACGAGCCGCTCGAAGACGCAGCCGCCGGGCGGATCATCCCCCGGGTAGGCGTCCGGCCCCGCGAGCTCCGGTCGGAACATCACCCGGAAGTACGCCGTGTGCTGGCGGGCGAAGCGGACGTAGGCCTCACCGCACGCCTGCAGCTGCGCCACGGGCGCGGGGTCCGCGGCGCTCGTCGCCTCGTCCATCATCTGCCCGAGACGCTCGAACCCCTCGGTCGCCAGCGCGGCGAGGAGCACCTCGCGGTTCTCGAAGTGATGATAGGGCGCGCCGGAGCTGACCCCGGCCCGGCGGGCCGCCTTGCGCAGCGAGAGAGCCTGGACCCCGCCCTCCTCGATCAGCTCGAGGCTCGCCCGGAGCAACGCTTCGCGCAGATCCCCGTGGTGGTAGGAGCCCTTCTTCGTGGTGACCGGCGGAGGCACGGGCACAGCATATAAGGCCGACTCGGTCTAAGCGCTGCTCAAATTTGTCCTTGACGGGCTCGGAGGCTGTAACTAAGCATTGCTCAGTCCAATCTGAACATCGATTAGACGGAGCAAGCCGATGATTCGAACTGACCTGTGGGCCCTGAGCGCCCTCTTCCTCGCCGCCTGTACGGGCGCCGGAGCCCAGGACGTCCCGCCCGTGGAGCCGCCGGCGCCGATCCGGCTGGAGACGGTCACGCCGACCGAGCTGCGACCGGTGCACCAGGCGCACGGCGTGCTCCGAGCAGGTGACGCGGCGATGGTCGCCTTCCTCGAGGGCGGCCGCCTCGCCGAGCGACCGGTGGAGGTCGGCCAGCGGGTGACCGTGGGCGACGTGGTCGCCCGCCTCGACGACCCCGGCACCCGCAACGCCGTTCGCGGTGCCCAGGCGAGTGTCGCGGAGCTCGAGGAGCGGCTGGCCCAGCTCGAGCGCGACCGCGAACGGAGCGCGACGCTGGCTCGCGAGGGCGTCGCCACGAACGAGGAGCTCGAGCGCGTCGAGAGCGGTCTCGCGCGGACCCGGTCGGCGCTCGAAGGCGCGCGGGCGCAGCTCGGCGAGACCCGGCGCCGACGGGCCGAGACGGTGGTGCGCGCCCCCTTCTCCGGCGTGGTGACCGACGTGCTGGCCGACCCGGGCGAGCTCCTCGGGCCCGGTCAGCCGGTGATTCGACTCGTGGGCGAAGGCGGCCTCGAGGTGATCGTCCGCGTCACCGCCGAGCTGGCGGCCGAGCTCGAGCCCGGCGCCAGCGCGCCGGTACGGATCGCGGTCGGCGATCCGACCAACCCACTCGCGCGCGAGACGGTCGAGGGTCGCATCGTGAGCGTCGCGGGCGCGTCCGCGCTCGGCGGGATGCACCCGGTGCGCATCGCGATCGACCGCACCGAGGGCATCGCCGCCGGACAGGGCGTGGTCGTCGAGCTCGCCGGTGCGCCGCGCGAGGTGGCCACCGTTCCGCTGGGCGCGGTCCAGGACCCCTCGGGTACGCACCCCTTCGTGTGGGTCGACGACGAGGGCCGTGCCTCCCGGGCCGCCATCCGACTCGGCGCGCTGCAAGGCGACCGCGTCGTCGTGCTCGACGGGCTCGCGGCGGGCACCTCCGTCGTGGTCGCCGGTCACACCCGTCTCCTCCCGGGTGACGCCCTCGAGGGAGCGGTCCGATGATGGCCCTCCTCGGACGCACTCGGCTGGTGCTGGGCGTCGCGATTCTGCTGAGCGGCGCCGGAGTGCTCGCCTGGACGGGCATGCCGCGCGAAGAAGACCCGCGCCTCTCCGATCGCATCGGTCAGATCGTCGTGCCCTTCCCCGGCGCGGACGCCGAGCAGATCGAGCGGCTCGTGGTCGAGCCGATCGAGGACGAGCTCGCCCAGGTCGACGAGCTCAAAACCGTCGAGGTCGACATCCGCACGTCGGTGGCCGTCTTCCGGCTCGAGCTGCTCGGCTCGGTCACCGACACCGAGACCGCGTGGGACGCGGTCGACGAGGCCATCGAGAAGGGCTCGCTGGACCTGCCCGCCGCGGCGCTCCAGCCGCGCTTCCAGCACGACATGATGAACACGGAGGCGGTGCTGCTCGCCATCACCGGCAGCTCCGACCGCCTGGTGCTCGCCGACGAGGCCGACCGCCTCCGAGACCACCTGCTCACGGTCGACGACGTCTCCGAGGTCGTCATCAGTGGCGACCCGGCGGAGCAGATCTCCATCTTGCTGGACGACGCCACGGCGCGCGGTCTCGGGCTGACGCCCGAGCGGCTCGCCGCGCTCATCGAGTCGCGCAACGTCGCCCTCCCCGGTGGCTCGCTGCAGGTGGGCGACCGTCAGCTCACGCTGCAGCCGAACGCGGAGCTCGAGACCGTCGAGGAGCTCGCGCGCACGCCGATCCCTCTCGCCGATGGCACCGCCGTGCCCCTCGGTCGCATCGCGGAAGTGCGGCGCACGATCGCCGAGCCGGCACGCGAGCTCGCCCGCCACCGCTCCGAACCGGCCGTGATGGTCGGCGTGATCGGCCGCGAGGCGATCGACGCGGTGCAGCTCGGCGAAGACGTACGCGCAGCGGTCGCGTCGTTCGCGCCGACGGAGGGTCTCACGCTCGACGAGATCGCGTTCCAGCCTGCACAGGTCGAGGGTCGCCTCTCGGAGCTCGGCCTCTCGCTCGCGATCGGCGTGGCGATCGTCGCGCTGGTGTTGCTGCTGACGATGGGTGCGCGGCTCGGGCTGATGGTCGCCGCCATCGTGCCGCTGGTCACGCTGGCGAGCCTCGCCGTGTACGCGGTCGGTGGTGGCGTGCTCCACCAGATGGCGGTCGCCGCGTTGGTCGTCTCGCTGGGTCTCTTGGTCGACAACGCCATCGTCATGGCGGAAGCGATCCAACGCGCGCTCGACGAGGGAGCCACCGCGACGGATGCCGCGCGGGACGCGCTGAAGGACCTGGCGATCCCGCTCGCGTCCGCGACGGCGACGACGCTCGCGTCGTTCGTGCCGATGCTCCTGGCGCCAGGAACGGTCGGCGACTTCACGCGCGCCATCCCCATCGTCGTGATGCTCACGCTGGTCGTCAGCTACGGCTATGCGATCGCGGTGACCCCGATCCTCGCGCGACTCACGCTGCGGCCGAGCAAGAAGAAGGGCATGGGCCTCGTCGAGCGGATGGCGCGGAAGGTCGCGACCGTGGCGGTCGCCCACCCAGCGCGCGCGCTGCTCGTCGTGGTGCTCCTCGTCGGCGCGAGCGCGAGCACGGCCTCGATGGTCCAGAAGGACTTCTTCCCGGCGTCGGACCGATCGCAGCTGGTCGTGTCCATCGCCATGCCGGAGGGCACGCACCTGCAGAGCACCGACGACGCGACGCGCATGCTCGAGCGGGCGCTCACCGAGCGGCCCGAGGTGCTCGCGGTCACGAGCGTGGTCGGTCGCAGCGCGCCGCCCTTCTACTACAACATCCCGCGCCGCCCCTCGGCCTCGCACCTCGGACAGATCGTCGTGGCGACGCGAACGCCCGCGGACGTGCACGCCATCCAGGCGCGGGTTCGCCAGCTCGCCCGCGAGCAGCTCCCGGACGCGGTGGTGGTCGCGCGCCGCCTCGAGCAAGGGCCGCCGGTCCCCGCGCCCATCCAGGTGCGCTTGCTCGGTGAGGACCTGCACGAGCTCCACCTGGCCGCCGATGAAGTGCGCCGCGTGCTCCGCAACGACCCGCGCACCCACACGGTGCGCGCCGACCACGGGCCCGGCAGCCCGAGCATCGCGCTCGCGATCGACGACGCGGCCACCAACCGCAACGGCCTCGGCCGCGTGCACGTGGCGAGCGCACTGCTGGCGCGAACGCACGGCCACCGCGCCGGTGACTTCCGCGGCGGTGACGACCCGACACCCATCGTGATCCGCTCGCCGGAAGGGGAGCGGGCCGACCCCTCGGCGCTCACGGCCATCGATCTCCCCGCCGGTGACGGATGGGTCTCCGTCGCCGAGCTCGCCACCGCCACCACCGAGTTCGGGCCCGCGGTCATCCATCGGCGGAACCGCGAACGCTTCGTCTCCGTGCTCGCCGAGGTCGAGGACGGGGAGACCTACGCCGCCATCGTCGCGGACGTGGCGCCCACCCTCGCGGCGCTCGACCTCCCGCGCTCGGTGCGCCTCGAGCAGGGCGGCGCGGTCGAATCCTCGGCCACCGCGAACGAAGCGCTCGGCAGCCGCGCGCCCTTCGGCGTGCTCCTGCTCCTCGCCGTGCTGCTCGCGCAGTTCGACTCGTTCCGGAAGGTCGCCATCGTCATGGTCACCGCGCCGCTGGCGATGATGGGCATCTGGCCCGGCCTGCTGGCGCTCGACCTGCCCTTCGGCTTCGTCGCGCTGCTCGGCGCCATCGCCCTCATCGGTATCGTGGTCAACGGGGGCATCGTGTTGATCGACCTCGCGGACCGACGCATCGCCGAAGGCGCGACCCGCGACGAAGCGCTCGTGGAGGCCATCGGCCGACGCACCCGACCGATCCTCCTGACCGCCGCAACCACCGTCGCCGGGCTCACGCCGCTGCTCTTCAGCGAGTCGACGCTCTGGCCGCCGATGGCCGCCGCGATGATCAGCGGTCTCGTGGTGGCGACGCTGCTGACGCTGGTCGCCGTGCCCGCCCTCTACCGGCTCTTCTTCCGTGAGTCGACGTCGCTGCCCACCGCGGAGGTCTCGTCATGACTCGCCTCGTCTCCATCATCGTCGTCGCGTGGCTCGCCGCGCCCGCCATGGCCCAACCCTGGACCGCGGAGCGCGTCGCCGACCGCGCGGTCGAGCGCGGGGCGTCGCTGGACGTGGCCGACGCCGCGATCGACGACGCCGAAGCCAGCGTCCGCGCGGTGTGGGCGCAGCTCCTTCCGCGCGTGAACGTGGGGGCGCGCTACACCCGTCTGAAGAACATCACCAACGACCCGCTCGTGACCGGCCTGGGCGGTGGGAGCGAGGTCGACGCGCTCATCGCTGGCGTCGACGACCCCGAGGCGCGCTTGCTCTGGGCTGGCACCGTCACCCAGCAGCGCAACCTGGGCGACAACAGCGCCGTCCCCTTCTTCCCGAACCAGTACGCCGTCGAGGCGACCGTGCAGGTCCCGCTCAGCGAGATCTTCACCACGCTGATGCCCGCGCTGCGCGCGAGCCGAGGCGCGGTCGAGGCGCGCCGCGCCGAGCGCGCGGTCACCGAAGCCGCGCTTCGTCTGCGTGCCCACGAAGCCTTCAACCAGTACGTCCGAGCGCGAGCGATGGTCGTGATGACCGAGGCATCGCTGACCGACGCGCGCGAGCAGCTCGCCAGCGCCGAGGCTGCGCTCGAGGCCGGGGTGGCGCGACGCTCCGAGGTGCTCGGCGCGCAGGCACAGGTGGAAGCGGCGGAGGCGGCGCGCATCGAAGCGACCGCCGCACGTGACGCCGCCGCCGAAGGCCTTCGCGCCCTACTCGGGCTTCCGGTCGGCGAGCCGCTGAGCGTTGCGGAGCCGTCCGAGGATCCGCCGGCGGAGCACGGAATGACGCTGGCTCGAGCGCTCGCGGTCGCGCAGTCTCAGCGACCGGAATCCGTCGCCATCCGCCAGTGGCGGGGAGTCCACGAGCGACGCGCGCGAGCCGCCGAGGGCTCGCGCTACCCCGCTCTTCGACTCGGCGCGGGCGCGCAGCTCGCCAACCCGAACCCGCGCTACGTGCCGCAACGCGACCGCTTCGACACGACGTGGGACGTCAGCGTGATCCTCGCGTGGTCTCCGAACGACACCATCGCTGGTGGCGCCAACGCGGACGCCGCACGCGCCGCCGCCGCGCGCATGGACGCCGAGCTCCAGCGCTTCGAAGACGGACTGCGCGCGGAGGTCGCGGGGCAGTACGCGCGAGACTCGGCAGCCGCCGCACGCGTGGCGCATGCGCGTGCGCTCGTCGCAGCCGCGGAAGAGGCGCGCCGCTTGCGTGAGCGCGAGCGCGAGGTGGGTCGAGCCACGACGACGGACGTGCTCGACGCTCAAGCGGTCGTGGCCCGGGCGCGGTTGGCGCTGGTCGACGCGAGCGCAGAGGCGCAGCTGGCGCGGGCGCGGCTGCGGCACGCGACGGGAACGCTGCGGTAGGCGGCGAGCGGTTGTCGACCAGCTCGCGCAAACCAGGGACGATCTTGAGTTCTTTTGTTATTCCATCAGTCGACGAGCAGCCAACGAATCACAAACAATAACGAAAGAACTGACTCCTGAGAAGAAACCCCGGCGGGGATCGCCATCGGTATCGCGGGATGCGATCATCGGGCGTGTTTCGGAAGA
>JAEPMI010000010.1 GCA_017644045.1 Deltaproteobacteria bacterium | reverse complement strand
TGATCGCATCCCGCGATACCGATGGCGATCCCCGCCGGGGTTTCTTCTCAGGAGTCAGAACTCAAGAGCGTCCCTCGCCTGCAGAAGTACAGCGCGGGGCGAATGGAGTTCGTCGGTTCCGTGTGAGTACGCACCCTGACAGCGTGCGACTGCTGGGCTATCCAGCCGGGTGGATTCGGGTGCGTGTGTAGGAAGAGGTTGTCCGTGCTTGGAAGTATTCGTTCGTTCCTGACCCTCTTGGCCCTCGTCGCGATCGCCTCTCCGGCGATGGCGCAGCTGGTTCCCAGCGTGCAGGGCGACGTCCACCGCGACACCGAGGGGCGCGCCTGGCTGGTCGATGAGCTCCAGCTCCCCACCCGAGGCGAGACGCCGATCCTGCGCGCGCTCGACGGTCTCCGTCAGCTCCCGGCGATCGAAGTCGACCGCGACCGGCTGGTTCCCGTCCGCGTCCGCGACGCGCACGGCCTGACGATGGTCCGCTTCGGCCGCGTGGTCGACGCCGGTGACACGACGCTCCCGGTCCGCAACGGCAGCCTCATCGTGGCCCTCGACGGGTCCGGCCGCGTCCGCTTCGTGGTCGACCACTCCGGCCCCCGCGACATCGCCCCGCAGCCCGCGGTCGCCGAGAACGACGCCCTCGCCATCGAAGCCGCTTTCGGCGACGACACCGCCGGCGTGCAGCTCCTCGAGCAGCGCGAGGTCGCCCTCGACCTCGGCGGCGAGCTCCTCCGCGTCCGCGAGCTCGACCTGGCGCGCGAGCGCCACGAGCGGTTCCGCGTCTACCTCGACGGCGATGGCGTCCTCGTCGCCCACACCCAGATCCTCCACGGGCTCGGCCGCGTCTGGGAGCCCAACCCGGTGCTCGCCGACGACATGACCACCGACGTCGAGCTGCTGCACCTCACCTCTGCCCGCTTCCTCACCGGCCGCTACGTGCGCGCCTCGAGCTGCGACCCCGACGCCGGAAGCTGCAACCCCATCCAGCGTGCCGAGGCCAACGTCGACGGCGACTTCCTCTACGACCCGGTCGACCCTTCGTTCGACGACGAGTTCGCGGAGGTGAACATCTACCACCACGCCGACAAGGTCGCGGCGTACTTCCGAGACACGCACGGCCTCGAGTGGTCCTGCTGCGACACCAGCTCGATCATCGACGTCATCGCGAACTACGTCGAGAGCCGGGGCGAGGGTTATGCCAACGCCTTCTTCTCACCGCCGCAGTGCAGCCGCGGCATCTGCGCGACCATGGCGTTCGGGCAGGGCAACGAGAGGGACTTCGGCTACGACGGCGACATCGTCTACCACGAGTACGGCCACGGCATCGTCGACGTCACCAGCGAGTTCACCATCTTCATCCTCGACCCACGTCGGGGCGTGAAGTACGACCCGGGCGCCCTCAACGAGGCCATCTCGGACTACTTCTCCGCGACCCTCGGGGACGACCCGAACCTCGCGGACTACTTCGAGGGGGGCGGCATCGGCTCGGGGGAGGGCGCGCTCCGGAACCTCGCCGGGGACCTTCGCTGTCCCGACGACCTCTTCGGCGAGATTCATCAGGACGGCATCATCTGGGGTCAGGCGCTCTGGTCCATCCGTGAGGCCATCGGTGCGGACAAGACCGACGCGCTCGCCTTCGCCTGGCTCAACGCGGTCCCGAGCGACGCCGACTTCGCCGAGGCGAGCGAGGTCCTGCTCACCACCGCCGAGAGCCTGCCCGTTCTCGACGCCGCCGACGTCGAAGCCGTCGGGGCCGAGCTCGACCGTCGCGGTCTGAGCGACTGCGAGCCCATCGTCCCGCTCGAGGACGAGGTCTCGCACCTCGGGTTCAGCGGCAACGGCCAGATCACCGGCAGCCTCGGCGGCGGGGTCGCGCCGCTCATGTTCCGCGTCGACGTCCCTGCGGACGCCACCTCGCTCAAGTTCCAGATGAGCCGCCTGACCCTCGCGGGTCAGTGGGACGTCTACTTCCGAGTCGACACGCCGCCCCAGTACCGGACCGGCCGCACCCCGCCGCTGGTCCACGACTTCGCGGCCCCCGGCTTCACCGAGGTGACCTTCACCGAGGGCGACGCCGACTTCCCGCTCCCCCGCTGCAGCACGCTCTACCTCGCCATCGTCTCGACGGACCTGATGAGCCGCGGCGAGAACGTCTACACGCTCTACTCGGACCTCGAGACCAGTGGCGATCCGAGCGCCGAGTGCCCGGAGCCGCCCGCGCCCGACATGGGCGTCGCGATGGACGGCGGCGTAGGCGATGGATCGATGGAAGGCGACGGAGATGATGACGATGACGGCGGCTGCGGCTGCCGCGTGGTCACACCGGCAGACGAGAGCTCCGCGCCGCTCTGGCTCGCGGCCTTCGGTCTACTGCTGCTTCAGCGCCGCAGGACGAGGTCGAGCCGCCGCTCTTCGGTGTCGAAGAAGACGGTGCCCTCGGCCGACTGATACTCCGGGTGGGTCGCCACGACCTGCCCGAAGTCCGAATCGGTCTCGACCCGGATCTCGTAGAACCCGTCGCCGTTGGTCCGCGCGGACGCGGTGTACCGAGTGTCGCTCGTGAAGACGACGTCGACGCCGCGGATGCCCCGCATGTCGGCGTTGTCGGTCACGAAACCGGCCACCGTTCGCTCCTCGGTGGGCGGAGCGTCGCCACAGCCCCCGAGGGCCAGGGCGAAGAAGAGGAGCAGTGCGGAACGCGGGATGCTCATGGCACCAGCGTATCAGCCGCCGGCGCCACCGCGCTTGAGCTCGGTGAGGACCAGCTTCGCGACCGCCTTCAGCGTGTCGAAGACCCCGTCACCGGTGGTGGCGATGGCTCCGAAGTCGGGCATCCCGTTCGGGTTGAGCAGCGAGCGCAGCTCTTCCACGGGCGCCACCGAGGGCATGTCCCGCTTGTTGTACTGGATGACGTGCGGGAGCTTGTCGAGGCTGTAACCCTGCTCGGCGAGGTTCGTCCGTAGGTTCTCCATCGACTCCAGGTTGGCTTCCATTCGCGCAATCTGGGAATCGGCCACGAAGACCACGCCGTCCACACCCTTGAGGATGAGCTTTCGGCTGGCGTCGTAGAAGACCTGGCCCGGCACCGTGTAGAGGTGGAAGCGAGTCTTGAAGCCGCGAATCTCACCGAGCGCGAGCGGGAGGAAATCGAAGAAGAGCGTCCGCTCGGTCTCCGTGGCGAGGGAGATCATCTTGCCCTTCGCCTCGGGATTCGTCTTGTTGTAGATGTACTGCAGGTTGGTCGTCTTGCCGCAGAGACCCGGCCCGTAATAGACGATCTTGCAGTTGATTTCGCGAGAGAGGTAGTTGATGAACGACATCGGCTAGTTCTTCTTTCAGTCGTTGAAGAGGTTGTCGATGTCGTCGTCGGTGATCTCTGCGAAAGGTGTGGACTGTTGTGGGTCCTGCACCTTCGACAGCAGCGCTTCGAAGATGGAGTTCAGCTCTTCGCTCGCCTTCTTCACGCGCAGCCGCACCAGGCCGAGGCTGGTCTTGTTGTCGAAGATGACGACCAGGATGACTCGGTTACCGACGAGCTGGATGTGGATGTTGGCGCGCTCGCCCTCGTGAAACTGCGTCGAGAACTCGTTCTCGCGGAGCAGCTTCGCGATCCCGCCCGTCGCGGCGATGTTGCCGGCGGTGAGAGAGGCGAGCGAGGTGGTGTCCAGTTGGTCCGTCTCACCAGCGGCTGCGATGAGCTGACCGTTCTTGTCGATGATGAACACGACCTGGGCGTTCGCCTCCCGAACCACCCGATCGACGATCGTCTGGATCTGGTTGAACTCCTCCTCGTACATCACCATCTGCGGGTTCGTCATTCACTCCTCCGCGCGAAAGGGTTCTCCATGCAGGGAGCATGGGCGAGCCAAGTCGCGTAGCCCGCAGCTTCGGGGCCATTCATGGCTTCCGGTGGTACCAGAGCCGGCCGATTGGGTAAAGCACAGACCGGCGTCATCGGACCTCTAGGACCCCCGAAAGGGCGCATTCGCCGCCCCGGGCCCTGGGCGCTAGAGTGGCGTCGATGGTCTTCCGTCTCGCGCGGGTCGGCTGGCGTCTGGTGGGCGCCCTCCTGAAGCTGCCTTTCCTACCGCTCTGGATCCTCGGCCGCGTGGCCGCGCGCCCGCGGGCCGACTGGCTCGTCGTGAAGGTCCGCCCCCGGCTGGTCGAGGTGGTCAGCGCCAAGAAGGCATGGATGCGCCTCTTCCCAGCGCTCCGGGAGAACGTACCCACCTCGCTGAGCGCACTTCGCCGACTGGCTCGGCTGGCCGGCGACGACCCCAACGTGCGGGGGGTGGCATTCGTCGTGCCGCCGCTCATGACCGGCTGGGCCGGCGCCCAGGCTCTTCGGGACGTCTTCGCGATCCTGCAGTCGAAGGGCAAGTCGGTCGCGGTGCACCTGCCCGATGGGGGCGGGAACAAGGAGATCTACGTCGCCGCCGCCGCGGACCGCTTCACGATGGCCCCACAGGCCGCGGTGATGACGGTCGGCCTGGCCGCCGAGAGCCGCTACATCCGCCCCTTGCTCGAGAAGCTCGGAGTCCGCTTCGAGGTCTTCGCCCGCGCCGAGTACAAGACGGCCCTGGAGGCTGCGGTCCGCGAGGACATGAGCGAGCCTCAGCGGGAGCAGCTCGACGCGCTGCTGACCACCTTCGACGCCGAGCTCCGGGCCGCCTTGGCCGCCCGCCCGCGGATGGACGAGGCCAAGGTGGCGGCGCTCTTCGAGATGGGCCTGCTGCGTGGCGAGGAAGCCATCGAGGCTGGCCTCATCGACGCCGTGGCCTACGAGGACGAGCTCCCGCGGGTCGTCCGCGACGGCAGCGGCGACGCCAAGCCTCTCTTTCCGGCGGCCCGCTACCTCGCCTTCCACGACGCCCGCTTCTGGCGCGTCTTCTGGCGGGCGCCGCACATCGCGGTGGTCGAGCTCACCGGCGCCATCGGCGGCGGTCGCGCCGCCAAGTCGGTCATCGCCGCGCTCCGCACCGCCCGCAGCGACAACCGCGTGAAGGGCGTGCTCCTGCACGTGAGCTCGCCCGGAGGCTCGGCGACCGTCAGCGACTCGATCCACCGCGAGATCATCCGGCTCAAGGAGAAGAAGCCGGTGGTGGCGTACTTCGGCGACGTGGCGGCGAGCGGCGGCTACTACGTCGGGGTCGGCGCCGACGCCATCGTGGCCCAACCGCTGACCATCACCGGCTCCATCGGCGTGATCATGGCCCGGCTGGTCGCCGACGAGCTCTTCGAGGGCATCGGTGTCCGCACCGAGGTCGTCCGGAAGGCCCCGCACGCCGACATGCTCTCGCCGTCGCGGCCGCTCGACGACGCCGAGCGGGCCATCCTCGATCGCGAGGTCCAGGGGTTCTACGAGGGCTTCGTGAAGCTCGTCGCCGAGGGCCGCTCCATGGACGTGGACGCCGTCGAGAAGTTGGCCCGGGGCCGGGTCTGGTCCGGTCGGGACGCCCACGAGCGGGGCCTGGTCGACCGGCTCGGCGGCTTCGAGGTCGCGCTCGATCTTCTGAGGGAGAAGGCCGGCGGCCCGACCCTGAAGCCGGCGCTCCTCGAGCCACGCCGGCTGGACCTGCCCCCGGCCGAGCCGCTCTCCCAGCCGGTCGCGCAGCTGGCGGCCGGCGTCGAGCGTGCGCTCCTCGAGACGGTGGACCCGGACGCCGCCGCGCTGCTGGAGCTGGTCCGCTCCGGCCAGCGCGTGATGCCCTTCGCCTTCGGTCTTCCACGCATCCGTTAGTACGGATGGGCGTTGCAGGCGCCTGCGCCCGCGAAGTATCGTCCGCCCGATGCTGAGAACCGCGATCCGATTCGCCCTCCCGCTCCTCATCGCCTGTGGCGGCGGCAGCGCCAACATCCGCGTGGGCGAGATGCCCCAAGGTGGTAGCTACCACGGCGTCTGGCAGTCCCCGCAGTACGGGAACATCCACCTCTGCGTCACCGGCAGCCACGTGGTCGGCGACTACCAGAAGGACGAGCGCCGAGGGACCATCCAGGGGACGATCAACGGCGACGTGCTTCGCTTCCAGTGGGAAGAGAAGCGCGAGATGGTCGTCGGGCGTCCGACCGTCACCCGTGGTCGTGGCTGGTTCCGGCTGAAGATCGGCCAGGACAACGACCAGTACTTCGAGGGCGAGTGGGGCCACGACGACTCCGAGACCGGAGGCGGACCGTGGAACGGCGTGAAGATGCGCCGAGGCTCGCCCGACCGCTGCTCCGGCAGCGGCGGCGGCGGCGGCGGCGATGACGAGTACGGTGACGACGACTACGGCGACGACGACGGCTACGACGACGGCGGCGGCAGCTCGGACGACGGCGACTACGACGACGGCGATTCCGGGGACTACGAGGAGGACCTGGAGGGCCTCGACCAAATCTGATGGCGGCTCCGACGCCATGGGCGGGGGAGCTCGGGTGAATCGACGAGGCCCTCGCGGTTCCTGCCGGCTCGAGCAGTCGCCCCCGTGGCATCCGCACGCCATCGACCGCCTCCTGAAATAACGTGGCCCAGGTCAATCCGCTCACCCGCGAGCTTCTCGTCAAGCTCGTCTATTACGGCCCTGGCTTGGGCGGTAAGACCACGTCGCTGCAGCACGTGCACCAGAGCTCGCCCGCGGAGACTCGCGGGCAGCTCGTGTCGCTGGCCACGCCGGTCGACCGCACGCTCTACTTCGACTTCCTCCCGCTGAGGGCGCCGGCGGCCGCGGGCTACATCGTCCGCGACTATCACGTGCGGCTCCAGCTCTTCACCGTGCCGGGGCAGGTCTACTTCAACGCCACCCGGAAGCTGGTGCTCACCGGCGTCGACGGCATCGTCTTCGTCGCCGACTCCCAGCGCGAGCGCCACGACGCCAACCTCGAGAGTCTCGAGAACCTGGTCGACAACCTCGAGGAGCAGGGCAGGGCGCTCGACGAGATCCCCTGGGTGCTCCAGCTCAACAAGCGCGACCTCCCCACCGCGATGGCCGTCGAGGAGCTCGAGCGCTCGCTCAACGTCTATGGTCGCCCCGCCATCGAGACCATCGCGACCTCCGGTGAGGGCGTCATGGAGGCGCTCGACACCCTGGTGCGGCTCACCCTCGAGGACCTCGAGGCCCGCGGCACCTTCGGCGAGGAGGGCCGGGTCTCGGCGCCGCCCGAGTTCGAGAGCGAGGGCCGGTCCCTCGAGTCGCAGATCGGCGCCGCCAGCGAGGCCATCTGGCGGGCCAGCGTCGCCAAGAGCGTGGACGCCGACATGGCCTCCGAGTTCGAGAGCGAGGCCCCGACCACGCCGAGCACGCCGGTCGTGCCGCCGAGCGAGGCGCCCCGGCGCGCACGCACCACCATCGAGACCTTCCCCCCGACGGAGCTCGTTGGCGGCGCACCCAGCTGGGCACCGCTCTTCGACACCGACGACCAGGCGCTGGTCCGCTCCATCGAACGCGCCATGGCCGACGGCAGCCTCGCGGAGGCCATCACCCGCACCGAGCAGCTCGTCGACGGGCTCCTCTCGCGGGTCTCGACCGCCCTCGGCGCCGCCACCGATCCGGTGCTCTCGCTCCCGCTCCTGGGCGTCGGTGGCGCTCGATGGCTGACCTACCGCAGGGTCGTTCGGCGCGCCCGCTCCGGCGGTCCGCTCGACCAGCGAGACGCCCTCGAGGCGCTCGCGATGGCCATCGAGCTGAGGCTCGCGGGGCGCTTCGCCTGAGCCTCGTCACGCATTCGCGCACGAGAATTCACTTCGCGCTCTCCCCAAAAGGGGATCTTCCCGCTATCTTTCGCGCGATATGCGGGTGTGGTCGTACCTCGGTTCTTCCCTTTTGATTCTCTCCTTCTTCGGCTGTGACGCCGGAGGAGGCTCGGACGGTCCGGTCCGCGACGGAAGCGTCGACGGCATGGTCACCGACACCCGGGACACCGACGGCGACGGCATCGCCGACGTCAGCGAGGGCCGGGCCGAGCGCCTGGACACCGACGGCGACGGCACCCCGGACTACCAGGACCTCGACTCGGACAATGACGGGATCCCCGACTCCGTCGAGGCCGGCGACGACGATCCGAGCACACCGCCGCGCAACTCCGACGGTCGCGACGCGCCCGACTTCCAGGACCTGGACTCGGACGACAACGGCATCCCCGACGCGGACGAGTCGCTCGACGACACCGACGGCGACGGCATCCCCGACTTCCAGGACATCGACGACGACAACGACCTCGCGCGAGACCTCCAGGAGCTCGAGAGCGGCGGCCCGAGCCGCGACACCGACGGCGACGGCCTGGTCGACTTCAAGGATCCGGACCGCGACGACGACACCATTCGCGACGGCGAGGAGAGCAGCATCGACACCGACGAGGACGGCATCCCGGACTGGGAGGACCTCGACAGCGACGCCGATGGCTGGTCCGACGCCGACGAGGCGGGTGACACCGACGTCTTCACGCCGGCCGCGGACACCGACGAGGATGGCATCCCCGACTTCCAGGATCCGGACAGCGACAACGACGGCATCAGCGACGCGCAGGAGCGCGTCGAGGGCACGGACCGGACCCTGAGCGACACCGACGGCGACGGCATCAGTGACCTCATCGAGGTCGGCGCCGGCACCGACCCGCTCGACGGCACGGACAGCCCCCGCACCCGCGGCGACTTCGTCTTCGTGATCCCTTTCGAGGAAGCGCCGATGCCCGAGCGCGACACCCTCGAGTTCAAGACCTCCATCCAGTTCGCGGACGTCTACTTCCTCTTCGACCTCTCGGGCTCGATGGACGATGAGATCGCGAGCATGCGGACCGGCGTGCAGATGGTCATGGACGACCTCACCTGTGACCCGACCGGGGGCGGCGCCTGCATGGAGGACACCGACTGCGCCGCGGGCGTCTGCTCCATCGAGGGCGTCTGCGTCGAGGATCCGGTCGTGGCCGGCTGTGTGCCGAACTTCTGGACCGGCACCGGCGGGTACCGCATCAACCTCGAGCATGCCCTGAGCCTCCAGCCGGACCCGGCGACCACCTCGGGCGCCTTCCTGACCAACGACTCGAGCGGCACCGAGAACCTCTACCGGGCGGTCCAGTGCGTGGCCGACGGCGGCAGCTGCACTGGCGGCTGCTCCAGCTCCGGGATTGGCTGCCCAGGCTACCGCCCGGAGGCGGTCCGCATCCTGGTCACCTTCACGGACGAGGACAGCGACGCGGGCTCGCTCGCCGGGGCTGCGGGTGCGCTGGTCCGTGAGGACATCACCTTCATCGGCGTCTGGAGCGGCAGCACAGGCAGCGATCAGCGGGACGACGTGGTGGATCTCGCACGAGACTCTGGTTCGCTCGACAGCAGTGGGTCCCCGCTGGTGTTCAACGGGATGGATGCCTCGACCGCCAGCCTGATCACCCCGGCCATCCGCGAGGTCGTGCAGGGCGTGCCCCTCCGTGTGACCATCGAGGCCACCGAGGAGGACGGCGACGACGGGGACGCGCTCCGCTTCATCGACTACCTCGAGGTGAACACCAGCGGCACCGGCGCCTGCACCGCGGTCGCGACCACCGAGGACGCAGGCTGGGGTGTGGCCGGTTCCGAGAGTGACGGCCATGACGACGCGTTCCCCTCGCTCACGCCAGGCACGGGTGTCTGCTGGGACGTCGTGCCCATCATGAACGACATCCAGGAGCCCGGCACAGGCCCGCTGGTCTACGAGGCCCGCCTGACGGTCTACGGCGACGGCTCGCCGCTCGATAGCCGGAAGGTCTTCTTCCTCATCCCCCCGCGGATCGAGGTCGGCCCGCCCATCGAGTGAGCCCCCCGGGCTCTCGAGCCCAGAATTGACGAAGGGCGCGCCGATTGGCGCGCCCTTCGTGCGTTTGGGGCCCTCGTTCGAGGGCCAGAGCTCAGGAGGCCCAGTCCTCGCAGTAGAGGATCGCGCAGTCCTTCCAGTGGGAGTCGCGCACCCGGTTGCAGAGGCTGGCCAGGTCGTCGTCCACGTCGACGAGCTCGCCGTCCGTGGCCTTGCCCGTCCGCCGGTCGTAGGTGCACTCGTGGAGCGCGACCCAGCGGCCCCGGCAATCGGGACGGCGGCAGATCTGCTCCCAGCGGAGGCGCGGGAGCGCCTCACCGGGCAGGGGGAAGTCATCGCTCTCGGAGGCGGGACGGCTGGGCCGGAGCCAGGCCATGAGGCCTTCCTTCGAAGCGTTCTTGGTCATTCGCGGTAGGTCGATGCCCACGGCAATCCTCGGGACGTTCTACCGAACACGGGCGCCTTGGAGCTCTGCTCCGGGGGGAGGGCGCTGGCCGAAGGGCCTGGCTCGATAGGTACTGCGTACGGTTGGTTATGGCGCGGTGCGTCACCGCGTCGTGGGGGAGATCATCCTCATCCCCGGGCCTCATCTCAAGCGGCTCGGATGAGGTCGCGCAGAGGTCGATTTGACTTTCCCCAGACCGTGTTCACCCGGCTGTCACAGGGGCGTCGAGCGCCCCTGGGCCGGGTCAGGGCTGGGGACACCAATCGGGCGAGAAATGCTGGCGGGAGGGGCCGTCGGCCCGGACCTGGCGGAGCTTCCGGAAGAGGGCCTGGGCCTCTCGGCACTTGCCCTGCTGCATCAGGATTCCGACCGTGTTGCTCGCTCGGCGGCCGAGGTCGCCGCGGAGGGAGCGGTGAGAGGCGTGGTTCCGGGTGGTCGCGCGCTGGGCGGCGATCACGGCGGTGATCGCGCCGTCGATGTCGTTTCGGCCGAGGGCTGCTTCGCCCTGCGAGACCGCGGCACGGGCCCGGGCGAGGTCCGCCGAGGACGGCCCGCTCGACCCCATCGAGGTCATCTCGGGCTCTTCCTCCATCTCCACCATGCCGGGCTCGACCATCGCGGGCTCGACCATGGCCGGCTCGACCATCTCGGCTTCCATGGTCGGCTCGGTCATCGTGACCTGGGACGGCTCCATGTTGATGACCGGCTCGGTGTTCATCTGGGAGGCGACCGGCTGAGGGGTCGGGAGCTGGTTCGTGGTCGGGTTCTCGGTGACCGCGACGGGCTCCGGCTCCCGGTTCAGGAACCACCAGAGGCCGCCGGCGCCGCCGCCGAGGACCATGAAGGCGATGACCACGATGGCCACCCACTTGCCGGCGCCGCCCGATCCGGGCACCTGCATCGGGCCGGACGGGAACTCCGTCGGGCCCGGGGTCGGCGTGTGCATCGGGTGCTGCGGGTGCGGCCCCGGGGTCGGGTAGGGGTGGCTCTGGCCCTGCGGCTGGAAGGGCCCGCTCGGCGTGGCGTGCCGCGGCATCGGCCCGGGCGTGCCGGCGCGCTGCTGGCCGCCTGTGTCGTAGGTCGGGCTCGCCTGGGTGTGGGGCACGCTCGAGGAGGCGCCACCGGTCTGCGAGCCGACGCCGGTGCTGGTGGCCATCGTCCACGCCGCCTGGGCGTCGCCGATGCCGGTGAGCTCGTGCATGAACTGGAGCGCGCTGCCCTGGCGGGCTTCGCGGTCCTTGCTCATGCCGCGCATGATCGCCGCCGCCTTGTGATCGGCCAGCCCCGCGCCACCCGGCTGCTGCTGGATGGGCACCGGCTGCGCGGTGAGGTGCTTGGTGGCCCACTCCCACGGCGTGCGCGCCTCGAAGGGGAGCTGCCCGGTGATCATCTCGTAGGTCATGATCGCCAGGGAGTAGATGTCGCTGCGCAGGTCGAGCTGCTGCCCGCTGAACTGCTCCGGGCTCATGTAGGGCGGCGTGCCGAGCACCATGCCCTGCTTGGTCAGCTTGGCGGACTTCTCGTCTTCGGCCTCGCTGCGCTTGGCGATGCCGAAGTCGAGCAGCTTCACGAAGTCGACCTGGCCACCGCGGGTGGTGAGCAGGACGTTCTCTGGCTTCAGGTCGCGGTGGACCACGCCGCGCTCGTGCGCTTCGGCGAGCGAGCCGCAGATCTGGATGAGGAGCTTGTCGACCATCGCCGGGTCGAGTCGGCGGTCGCGCTCGAGGCGCTTGGAGAGGTCTTCGCCCTCGATGAACTCCATGACGATGAAGAGGGTGTTGTCCTCGAGATCGCCGAAGTCATAGAACTGCACCGTGTTCGGATGGTGCAGCTGAATCACCGTTTCACACTCTCGGTGGAAGCGGGCCACGAGCTGCGGGTCGCCGCTGAGCTCGGGGTGGAGGGTCTTGATCGCGACCTTCCGGGTCGCGGTGCCCATCTTCTGCTCGGCCAGGTAGACCTTGCCCATGCCGCCTTCGCCCAGGACCTTCACGACCCGGTAGCGACCGAGCAGGATCCGCCCGAGCATGGCGTCTTCGCCCTCGGCGGGCTCGCCCTGGGCCTCCAGCATCGCGCCGCACTGCAGGCAGAACCGGGCCTCGTCCGAGTTCTCGTGCTGGCAGCGTTCGCAGGTCAGCGCCATCGGCTCTCGGGGCAGCTCGGAGGTTGGGACGGAAGAAGCATGAACGCGTCAGACGGCCGAGGACTCGGCATGGACCCCTCGGACCGCGAGTCTAGCCATACCCTTGGGTGACGTCCAAGAGGCTACACGTGTTCACCAATTCGTTTTTTCTCCATCGACCGCCCAACGACGCTCCGGAGCCCACAGAGGGATTAGCGGCAACCGATGGGCTGCACGTACAGATCGTGCTCGGTCGTTCCGCTTGGAATTCCTCCAGAGTAGACCACGGCCCCACGGTTCGGGGCCACGCGGGCTACTTCTCCGTCGGGAATGTAGTTCGCCATGCTGAAGACCACGGGCTCACTTTGGGTGCCATCCAGTGCGACGTTCCGGTACGAGCATTGGTAGCCGGGCTCGCCGCAGAGCACGACATCGAACGATCCGTCGAAGGACTCCACGTCGACGCTCTGGGCCTCCGCTGGCGAGTCACCCGGCGACCCAATCTCTGCCGGGGTGGGTGGTGACCCCAGCGAGCCTGCATCGAACATGAACATTCGCTTCGTCCCTTCATCGGAGGTCACCGCCAGCACTCGGGTGTCGTCGCCCCGCTCCACGAGCGCGATATCGTAGAAGCCTGGATCGGCCGTGAGTTCCGACGGCACGTTCTCCAGGCCCAGCGGGTCAGCCACGACCCGATCGAGGTCGATGGCCGCGACCGAGTCGGTGTAGTCCTCGTAGGCAGCCTGGAGGAACCCCGCTGGAGTAGCGACCGCTCGAATCGAGTAGCCGCTCTTGATGAAGACCTGCGACGACGGGCTCGAGAGGTCGCTGGCGAGGAACGACCGGACGTCGAGTCGTGTGTCCCCCGCCACGAACAGAAACACTCGATCCCCGAAAAATACGAGGTCGTTGGGAAGCCGGTCCTCCACGGCAGGGACCACCGGCCCAGGACTGGATGGCGTATCGAGATTCAGATAGCGCATCATCGCGTCTCGAGTTCCGCCGGTTTCCTCGGACCAGGCGAGCAGCACTCTTCCATCCAGGCCAACCGCCATGACCGGGTCATTCGGGGCTCCCGTCGCCGTCCGGGCGAGGTGAGGGCCGCTTACGAGGGTGCCGTCTGGGTTCACCACCACCCACTGCAGCGCACCTCCGTCATCCCGGTAGGCAACGATGAGGTCCTCGCCAGTCGCCACCAGCGCGATGTCGGACGACGAGAGGTTGTCGAGCATGAGTCGCTGCGGTGTTCCTAACGTGGTGAGCACTCCCTCGTCGGTGGCTCCGTCGCAGTCGTCGTCCTCACCGTTGCATGTCTCGGTTGCCCCCGGGTTTATGTCTCCATCCGAGTCATCGCAGTCACCGCCCACCTCCACGATGCCGCTCCCGGGGCCACATGCTTCGACTTCGACTCCCCCGAAACCGTCGGCGTCCCCGTCCTCGAATAGGAGAGCCGTCGAGAGACCTTCATCAACGTCTCCATCGCAGTCATCGTCGGATCCGTTGCACCTCTCCTCTCCGGTGGGGGTACAAGAAGGTCCGAGGTCGCCTCCCATGTCCTCATCCGGCACACAGACGCCCATGGCCAGCACCATCCCCTCGGGGCATGAGCCATCATCTCCACAGGCGGACATCCCCATCACCGCGGTGAGGAGTGCCGCCATCTGGGCTCTCTTCGAGTTCTGCGTTCTCATGAGCGTTCGCATCTCAGTCTCATCGTCTTCCAGGTCGCACTATGGACAGCCGTACAAGTAGCTCTGGGTTGCGGCGCCTCTGCCGAAGGCTACGGCGTGCCGCCCGTCGCTTCGTGCAGCGATGCCTAGGGCTTGCACGCCCGATGCAGTCACCGCTTCGTTGCCGACTATCCTGCCGGCACCGTCAACCTCGCGCACCCGCACGGTACTGCCGGAGTGGCTCGCGAAGAGCCAGAGCCCGTTGGAGTGAGTCGCCGCGGCATGCTGCCAGGTACCCGTGTCAGCAGCTCCAAGGTCGTAGCCTCCGGCTGTCCCCCGCAGAGTCGAAGCTCCGCTGTCGAGATAATAAAGGCGCAGTCGTCCTGATCCCGAGACGTAGCCGACCACCCGGTCACCGAGGCCGTCGTCTGCGAGAATGGGTTCCGACCCGGTCGCGGCAACCGTCAGGATGCCTTGGATGGTGAGCCCGAACCCATCGTCGACTCGGCCCCACCTCACTGCGCCGTCGTCGGCTTCCCAGGCGAGCACCATTTCGCCACCACTCTCGTTCATCTCGAGCTGTCGAAGGCTCGAACCAGTAGCGATGTCGATTCGGGCGGGGGTGATCACCTCTTGGCTGATGAGGGAGCCCAGACTGTCGGAGGTGCGCGCTAGGTAGAGGTCCCCCTGCGGGTCCGCCATGGCATAGAAGATCTCTGTTTGGCTGGCCGCAACAGCGACTCCGACCAGAGAGTTCGCACTGTCGTAGATCGTCAGACTGGTGCCAGGCGAAATCGACGTTCCGGCGATGGTGACGAGCCGCGCCCGCACCGTGTTCAGCTCACGCCACATGACGACGAAGTCCCCAGGCCGGACAGTGGCCACGTCGAAGGCGTTCACGCCCGCGCTGTCGATGGTGACAGTGGAGCCTTGAGGGACGCCGTCCGAGTCCAGTCGCTGTGCCCTGATTCCACCCGCGCGAAGAGTGAACAGTGCGAACCCAGAGCTCGTCGGAACGATTCGGACATCGTCGACATCGCTACCTGCCGGCGACTGTGCGCTGCCAAACTGGAGTGTGCCCTCGTCCACGAGCCCGTCGCAGTCGCTGTCGGAATAGTCGCAGAACTCCGCAGGGGGCGAGCACGACGCGGCGCTCGGAACCATGCACGAGTCGGAGCAGGTGCCCGAGCCAGTGGACCCACAGGAGGTCGTGCACGCGGTCGAACTGGCCTGCTCGCAAGCGAACTCGTCGATATCGGCCATGCCGCTACAGTCGTTGTCTTCGCCGTCGCACACCTCGGTCGCGCCGGACGAGCACACGTCGCATGCGTCGTCGCAGTCATCGGCGTTGGCGACGAAGCCCGCCGGCTGGGTACACGCCATCATCGGTGTGGCATCGGCATCGCCGAAGCCGTCCATGTCGACGTCGGGGTACCAGGCGTCGAGCACCTCCTCATCCGTCATCCCATCGCAGTCGTCGTCGATGTCGTTGCAGGTCTCGTCGACTGGCCCCACGCCGTCTTCGCAGGTCAGCGCGCCAGCAACGCAGAACTCGGTCCCAGCTGAGCAAGCGCCGACGTCGACCCCGCAAGCGGCGCCGCCCGTGTCCTCGTCTGTCGTGCCGTCACAGTCGTCGTCCGCGCCGTTGCACATCTCGATCCCGGCGGCCGTTCCGCCTGTGCAATCACTCGCCCAGGTTCCGTCGGCCTGGCACAGCTGGGTCCCGAAGCTGCAGGCGCCAACGTCGCTACCACACATACGACTCGAGCCTTCGGTGCAGGGACCGCAGCCTTCGTCGACTTCGCCATCACAGTCTTCGTCGCCATCACGAAGACAGTCTTCGTCCACCGGCGCGATCCCTGTGCACTCGCCGAACTCTCCGTCGACGCAGACCTCCTGCCCCACGGTGCAAACGCCCATCGCTGCGCCACACTCGCGTGTCACATGTTCGTCGAACTCTCCGTCGCAGTCATTGTCGAAGCCGTCGCAGATCTCTTCCGACTCGACGCATTCACCTCCGTCTGCCCTGACGCAGGCCGCGCCGGCGGACATGAAGCCCGGCGGGCACGAGCCACCGTCGTCACCACATCCGAACGCAACGACGGCCATGACGAGACAGCAAGAAACCAACGAAGAACGCTGCACGAAACCCTCCCTGAGCCGAGTCCGCTCGGCTGCCCAAGTGGTTCGACCCTGAACCCAGAAAGTGTCAATCGCAAGGCCTCGGTCATCGCCGCTCACACCCTGGAGTCGCGGGTAACCCCACGGCTCCAGGGCGCTGCGGTCATGGGCAGCCGACCAGGTAGCTCTGAGTTCCTGCCGCGCGACCCACCGCCAGGGCTGTCCGTGCGTCCGATCGAGAGGCGAGGGCCAAGGCCTGCAGTCCCGATGAGGTGACGGTGTCACTTCCCAGCAGACTTCCGCTGTCGTCGACCTCTGTGAGCCGGACGGTCGAGCCCGAGTGGCTCGCGAAGAGCCATCGGCCGCCGGAGTGGGCCGCGTCCACCCGCTGAAAGGTCCCAACGTCGGCGGTTGAAACCTCGTACGGAATCGCGAGTCCGAAGGGAGGGGGCGCGCTCCGCCCACCGCGTAGCCCCCAGCTCCCAGCATCCAGATACCAGGTGCGGAGGCTGCCACCGCTGACGAATGCGACGACACGGTTGCCAGCGCCGTCGTCTGCGATGAGGGGGTCGTGCCCCGAAGAATCGAGTACCCCTCGGTCCTGTACGCTCAGGCCGAATCCATCGTCGAGCCGCCCGAAGCGAAGCCTCCCGTCGTCGTCTTCCCATGCAATGGTGAATGCTCCGCTGCTTTCGTTGAGCTCGAGTTGGCGGTTGCTGCCTCCGACATCGATCGCGATGCGGGAAGGGCTGATCACCTCTTGCTCCACCAACGCGCCGAGGTTCTGGTTGCTCCGTGCCAGGAACAGGTCACCGTCGGTCTCGGCAAACGCGATCCAGATTGCGGACGAGCTCGCGGCCACTGCGACGCTAACCAGGGCGTTGGCCGTGCTGCTGATCAGAGTACGACCTCCCGGATTCGGGTCGATCGACGAGCCGCTGATGGTGACGCGTCGGGCGTAGACCGAGGACGATTCGCGGCGGACGACGACGAACACGTCGCTGCTGATGGCGGCCACATCCATGGCGTTGGTTCCGCTCGTGTCGATGGTCTCCGCGGCCCCCTGCGGGGCGCCGTCCGAGTCCAGCCGCTGTACGAGCGTTCGGCCGCCATCCAGCATGAAGAGCGCGAAGCCCGTAGCGGTTGGCAGGAGTCGAACATCGTCCACGTCCGTTCCCGACGGGGACCGGGCCGCGCCGAAGGCGAGGGTCCCCTCATCGACGACCCCGTCGCAGTCGCTGTCGGCGTAGTCGCACGATTCCGCGGGAGGGGCGCACTCGGTGCCCGTGGGTAGCTGGCAGGCCGTAGAGCAGGTTCCCGTCCCGACCGAGTCGCAGGTCGTCGGACAGTCGGTCGGCGCCGACTGCTCGCATGCAAACTCGTCCACGTCCGCGGTCCCGCTGCAGTCGTTGTCCTCGCCGTCACACATCTCGCTCGCGCCCGTCCAGCAGACGTCACACCCGTCGTCGCAGTCCATCGCGTTGTTCACGAAGCCCACAGGGGAAGTGCAGGCATGCATTGGTGTCGCCTCGGAATCTCCGAACCCATCGCCGTCGACGTCAGGATAGAACGCCGTCAGGACGCCTTCGTCGGCAGATCCGTCACAGTCGTCATCGACATCGTTGCAGCTCTCGTCTGCTGGTCCCACTCCGCCCTCGCAGGCGAGGGTCCCGGCCACGCAGAACTCCATTCCCGCCGAGCATGCGCCGGTCTCTAGCCCGCAGGCCGCGCCCCCAGTGCCCTCGTCGGTCGTCCCGTCACAGTCGTCATCGATGCCGTTGCACAGTTCGACTCCAGGGGCCGTTCCGCCGCTGCACTCGCTCGCCCAACTTCCATCGGCTCGGCAGAGCTGAGTTCCAAAGCTGCACGCGCCAACGTCGTTCCCGCAGACTCGGGTCGAGCCCTCAGTGCAGGGCCCGCAGCCTTCGTCGACCGTGCCGTCGCAGTCCTCGTCGCCATCACGAAGACAGTCTTCGTCCAGCGGTGCGATCCCGGTGCATTCGCCGTACTCCCCGTCGACGCACACCTCCTGGCCGACCGTGCAAATGCCCATCGCTGCGCCGCAGGCGCGCGTCACGTGCTCGTCGAATTCACCGTCACAGTCGTTGTCGAAGCCATCACAGATCTCTTCGTCCATGCATTCGGCGCCGCCATCCGAGCGGATGCAGGCAGCTCCTGCGGACATGAACCCCGGCGGGCAGGAGCCGGTGTCGTCGTCCCCACATCCGATTGCGTTGGTCACCGCCAAGAGGCCGCAAACCACCACCATGCGCATCTGCGACGGTCTCCCGGTACCAGCCTTGGTGCGGGGTAAAGCCTGCCGAGTTCGGGTGTTGGCTGTGTCTGTTCGAGCGTGCGTTCCGAGCATGAGTCCTCCATGTCCTCTTGTGACGAGGGCTCATCGGCCGCAGCTCCTCTCAGTTGCGCGGATTCTCGAACTCGGCGGGCATCGCGGGCGCTACGGGCAGTGTTCGTCGGCGCCAATGTCGGCGCCAGCACCGCAGGGGCGCTCGTCGCCCTCGATGTCGTCGGCGGGGGCCTCGGCGTCGTCGGCCATGTCGAGGCAGCAACCGGAGGAGGCGGTGAGGTGGATGCCATCCGTGTCCAAGCTGGGATCCGCGCCGGAGACATGGGAGTCACTACTCGTGCACATTGGCGAGAGGTTCGTGGCTCCGTGGCCGTGAACGAGCGAGTTCTTGATGTCGAATGGAGCGCCGCACAGAACGCCGGCCGAGAGGGCGAGCGGCGCTACGTTGTTCAGCACGGAGTTGTTCACGAACCGCGAGCCAGCCATGGGCGATGTGATTCGTACGCCGCCGAAGTCAGCGTCAGCGCTCCCGTTGGCGTCCGTTCCAAGGCCTCCGATGACGCAGTTCTCGACATCGAAGCGCACACTCTCGAGCTCAAGCCCACCATCGCGGTTGTCCTGGATGGTTGAACGTCGAATGGTCACGTCAGCGGCGGCGGAGGCGGCGATGCCGACGCCGCCGTTGCCGGAGACGCTGACGTCCGTCAGCGTCACGGTTCCCCCCGTCGCGCTGACGCCCGCCTGGCCGTTGCCGGAGACGCTGACGTCCGTCAGCGTGAGGGTGCAGTCGGATGCGAAGACGCCGGCTCCGGTGGTGGGGGCGGTCTGCTGTCCGAGAACGGAGAGTCCCCGCAGTGAGAGGGTGGAGCCGCTCACGCAGCGGACGGTGTCTTCGCCAGCTTCGGTCCGCCGAATGTTGATGTCGGAGCGGTCGCCGACGCCGACGATGGTCGCGCGTTCGCCGGTGTCCCACTGGAACCACGCATAGTTTGTCGTCGAGTCGCGCACCGCGACGAACTCCGCGCCAGCATCGAGGCCGGCCTGAATCTCACAGAAGGGGACCGCGCTCGTGCCCGTTCCGCCGTCATCGCAGGCGCTGTCATCCCCATCGACCCAGACGATATCGCTCGCGGGCGGGCAGGCGCCGTCCACGCAGAGGCCGGCTGCGCACTCGGCGTGCTCGGCGCACGCCCGACAGCTGCGCTCGGTCCCGTCACAGACCGGGGTCGCGCCACTGCAGTCGTCGCTCTCGACGTTCGAGTCACCGCACTCGAAGCAACCTTCGCCCGTCACGCACACCGGCGGGAGGTCGTCGTGGTCGCAGTCGTCATCGGTGGCACATGCCTCACAGCTGCCGTCGCTGCCGCACGCGCTCGCCTCCGCGGTGGTGCACTCGGACTCGCTTAGGCAGTCCACGCACATGCTGCTCTCGGTGTCGCAGAGCTGGTCTCCGCAGTCGCCGCAGGGGCCCATGTCGCCGGTATCCGGCATGTCGCCAGGGATGCCCATGTCTCCGCAGAAGGCTCGGGTTGGGTCCTCCCGACATGCTTCCACACACTCGGGAAGCTCGGGCGACTCGAAGCAATTCTCTCCGACGTTGTCATCGTCTCCGCAGGCAGCGATGAGAACCAGGACGGCGAGCGTGAGTGAAATGAAGCGGGTCATGGAGGCTCCGGTCAGAAACGGGTGTGCAGATGCAGTTGGGCGCCGTCAGGGGAGGCGGTCGGGGTGATTCGGGCGCCGCGGATGGTCAGGCCCAGGCCGGTCGCGGCCAGTGCTGCGCCGATGACGAGAAGAGCCGCCCCGGCAGGTCGAGTGTTGCGACCGGCAAGGATAGTCCCATCCTCGGCGACGCACCCGTCGTCTCCGCAGTCGCCGTGGCGCGCGAGGAGGATGGCGCCGATGACGGCGGTCGCGGCTCCCCCCACGAGCGCGGTGGCGCCCAGACCGATGAGCGCGCCACGGCCGGAACCACCCGAGCTCGAGTCATCGATGTCATCCATCACGTCGGGGTCGTCGCCCTCTTCGAGCGCGACCCGATGACTCCACTCGGTGTCGGTGGCCGGGATCGTGACGGTCTCGGTGTGCGTGATGAAGCCGTCGGCGCTCACGCGGAGGCGGTGCTCGCCTGGGGTGATGGTGGTGATGAGGGGAAGGGTGCCGGTGCGGCGGCCGAGCCAGACGGTGGCGCCTTCGGGGGTGCCGGCGACGGTGACGGTGACGGTCTCGGGGCGGAAGCTGTCGAGGGCGGTACGGGCGGCCTGACCCGCGGCCGCGGCGGGGTCGCCGACCCAGGCCTGGGTGCCTTCGCCGCTCATCGCGCCATCGAAGACCTGGAGGTCCACGCTGCCCTCGTCGCCGCGGTGGTAGACGCTAAGGATGAGGACGGCGTCGGCGCGGTCGTCGTCCTGCGCGAGGCGGAGACAGCCGTCGCTCGTGCCGGTGCAGGTGGAGTCGGCCTCGACCTCGAACTCGATGCCGCGCTCACGGAGGACGTTGCCGACCTCGAGGAGCGCGGTCTGCTGCTGCTCTTCGTCGGCAGAGCTCATCTGGTTGAGGAAGATGAGGACCCGGTCAGGGAGCTCGAGCGCGTCCTCTTGGGCTCTCGCTTGACCCGCGAGGAGGAGGACGCTCGCCATCGCGGCGAGTGAGGTCGATCGCATCAGAAGCTGCCTCCCACGTGCAGGCCGGCTCCGCCCCGGCGAGGGACGATGGAGACCTGTGTGTCGCTGTCAGGGCTCTGCAAGAGCGCGGAGATGGGGACCGCGATGAAGGGCAACGAGGACATGCCGAGAAGCAGGGCCGTCGCTCGGTCTTGGCGGTGGTCGACGCACTTGTGGACCGCGAACTGATCGTAGTTCGGGTCGTCCATCGCGAGGGGAACCTCGGAGACGCACTCGTTCGCGGTGGCGGTGAGGGCGACGGAGACACCCGCGAGCACCAGACCGACGCCACCACTCAGCCATCCCCACCACGGCACTCCCTCGCGTTCGGGGGTGACCATGCCGGCGCCGATGGCGAGCAGTGCCCCTCCAAGAAACGCCGTCGTCAGCAAGGGGGTGCGGGTGTCGCGCCAGGCCTGCTGCCGAATCAGGAACCCGTCGTCGCCCTCGGGGCTGACGTATTCGGGGTCGGTGATTACCTGGTAGTTCCTGCCGCGGCTGCCCTGCTTCGCAGCGAGGAAGGAAGAGACCGCAAACGTTGCGGCTCCAGCCCCCAACAGGGCCAGTCCTGCGCCGAGTCGCCACGAGGGCAGGGAATCGCCTGGGTCCGATGAACCATGGTCGGGCGCGACCTCAAAATCCGCGGCGACGCGAGGTCGCAGATCGCCCTCTCCGGGGCGGTCGATGGACTCTGGCTCGCCGCTGCGCAGATCCACCGAGCGGTCGGCCCTCAGCGGTTCGGCCGCAGCGGTCACGTCGCCGTCGGCCCGCATCCACACCTGGCTCGCCGACCCATCGGGGTCGACGCGGAGCAAGTGGGCCGCGTTGGGAGCCGCCACCACGATGACGGTGGTGTTCAGCGCGGCCGCGAGAATTCGGCCGTGGGCGAGTCGTTCGTCGGGCTGGGTCAGGCGGGGAAACGGGCGCGACGCGAGCGCACGGTCGAAGCCCACGTCGACGTGCACTTCGGTCATGCCCTCGTCGATGCGGACGAGGTGGACGCGGCCGCGCTCCTCCGCCGAGCACTCGACCTGCAGCCGGTAGTCGCCGCGCGCGAGCTGCTCGACGGCGAACGGGGTCTCCCCCTGCGGCACGCCGTTGACGCGGACCGTGCAGCCGGTCGGGCTCGAGGTGACGCGAAGGCCGCCGTTCGTCTCCTCGGCATCGATGCGATCGAGGAGCGCGTGCACCTCGGGGGGATGGCGATGGCGGCGCGGCTCGACTTCGGGGACGAGCACGCGACAGCTGCGCACCTGGCGCTCGGCTTCGGTGCGCTGGTGCGTCTCGAGGAACACGCGCGCCGTGAAGAGGCAGGTGTCGAGCACCTCGCGCGCACGCTCGGCTTCGCGGTTGAGCTCCTCGGCGGCTCGCTGGGCGACCTCCTGCGCGGCCACGAGCGCCTCACGGGCGTTGTCGTAGTCGGCGCGAGCCAGCGCGCGTAGCGCAGCCTGTGAGCTCGAGGCCCACGTGGTGATGTCGCTCTCGCTCAGCTCTGAGACCGGCGCGGAGACCCGCTCCTCTACCAGCTCGCTGGCCTGGGTGTCGTCGAGCACGGGCGTACCGAGCTCGGCCAGCGCCTCGCGAAGGCGAACGGCGAGCGCGGTGGCCTGGGGGTCTTCGGCCTCGCCAGGTTCGACGGGGACCACGACCCAGGCGTCACCCCGTCCGGTCGTCCCCCCCGGTTGGGCTGCCGCCGGCGTCGATATCGCCCCGCAAAGGACGAGGAAGCCAACGAAGCTGCGCATGGGCAGATGCGTACGAGAAGCGTCGATCATTGGCAAGGTGTTCGGGCATTGAGCGCCCCAGTTGCGTGGTGAAAAGATCTAGCGTCGGCGGAGCGAAATCGTCGCGCCGTACGCAATCGACGAGGCGAGTCGCCGAAGAGGCGGCCATGACCACCCGAGCCATCGAGGCATCGGCGCAGGCCAGAGGCGTCTCCGAGGAGACCCGTCCGACCTCCGCGCCCAGCCCACACCTCCAAGCCCAGCAGCTCCTGAACCAGTTCTACTCCGGTGCCCAGCTCCCCGAGCATGGGCGACCGGACGCGGAGACTCGTCAGGCGCTCCGGGACTTCCAGCATACGCGCGGACTCGACCCGAGCGGCGAGCCAGACGCGGCCACCCTCGAGGAGTTCGGGGTCAATCTGAACGAGCTTCGCGAGGAGGCGCTCGCGGAGTTCCAGCGGCGGACTTTCGAAGAGGTCGCTCCTCATGTGCGCCGCTACGAAGTGGCGGTCGACTGATGGCTCGCTTCACGCCATTCATCGTGCTCGCACTGGTGATCGCCCCAGTGGGCGCGGCGCAGCCGCCCACCGGTGGCCTCACGACGGCGGACGTCGAGGAAGCGCAGCAGCAGTCGTTGCGTGAGCGCCTCCTGGCTCGACACCCGCGCGTGGCGCCACCTCCGAGCCGAGATCCGCGCGTGGAGGCGGCCGTCGGCCGACTCCGAGAGGCGGGCCTCGACCGCCTCGACGGTCCCGATTGGCGACCGCCGTCGGGCCGAGGCCACCGATACGGCGATGACCTGAGGGAGCGACCTCAGCTCTTGACGCTCGACTCCGATCGTCACCTCGTCTTCGAGAACGCCGTGTCGCTCGACGACGACCCGGGCTACGCCTGGGCGGCGAGGTATGCGCACGCGCTCTCGCGAGGGCGGGCGGGCCAGGACCGCAAGACACCGGTCGCCCTCTGGGTGGCCCCTGGTCTTCCGGCCGAGGTGGTGTGGGCGCTGGCTTGGTTCCTCCAAGGCGAGGCCTCGGAGGTCCAGCTGATCGTCAGCAGAGGGCGCGTGCGTCCCGAGATGAACGCGCCGCCTCAGCTTCGAGAGCGATTCGACCGTTGCCGCCGAGAGATCGCCACGGGCGCCGACCCGATCTGCCTCGAGGCGCTGACCGAGTTCGCGATGGAGGGCTGCCCCGTGGCGGCCGCCTACCGGTTCACGTGCCATCCCTACGACTGGGTGCTCGACCCCTCGCTCCTCTACGACGAGTGCGGGCCCCAACCGTTGGTCGATCCGCAGCGTTTCGAAGCCGTCTGGCGCTTCTGGCTGGACCATCGAGCGCCGATCGACACCGAGTACCTGATCCTCGACCCGGCGCAGCCGCCGCCTCGCTCTGCCCGAACGGTGCAGCAGTGGGTGCGACACCTGATGCGCGAGCAGCTCGACTGATCAGCGCATCTTTGCGGCGCGCTCGGCCATGAGCGCGTCGAAATCGAAGGTCACGCGCACTCGGCGGCGGCCCGCACGGACGCGAACTCGCTTGGTGAACTGAGGGCTGCCCGCGCCGGCGCGGATGGTGTGGGTGCCGGGTGGGAGGCGCAGGGATACCGGGGCGCGCCCCATGTAGCGTTCGCCAACCCAGACCTCGCCCCAGGGGATGCAGGAGACGCTGACCTCGACGGGGCGCGCTTCGGTCATCTCGCTGGTCTCGGGATCGGACTCGGAGGGCGTCTCCGTTTCGAGCGCCGGGGGATCCAGGCCGGTGGGCAGATCGGGATCGGCGGGTGTCTCGGTGTTCGGCGTCGGGTTCTCGGAGTCGGCGTTCGGCGCCGGAGTCTCGGAGTCGGTGTTCGGTGCCGGAGTCTCGGAGTCGGTGTTCGGAGTCTCGGAGTCGGTGTTCGGAGTCTCGGAGTCGGTGTTCGGCGTCGGGTTCTCGGAGTCGGTCGTCGGCGGCTCGGCGGCCGGCTCGGCGTTGGTCGCGATCGGCTGCTCCGGATCGTCGCCTGCCAACAAGACGCCGGCTCCGACGGCTCCCGCGACCACGAGCACGGCGACTGCCACCAGCAGCTTCGGGAAGCCCTTGGACGCGGGGGCGAGCTCGGTCGGCGCCGTGGGCACCGCCGCGACCGCCGCGGCGGGTGGTCCGCTGCGATCGGTGTCGGGCTCGCCCGTCTCGCCCTTCATCTCCGCGACGGCGGCGGCGGCCGCGCGTGCCTGAGCGTCGAGGTCCAGGTGTGTCGCGCCCTGAGAGGGGTCCGCCGGCGGTGGTTGGCTATCGGGCCCGACTCCCGCGAGCGTGCCCAACCGACCGGGCGGCGGGCGTTCGGATGCACCGACCACCGTCGGACCGTCGCCCGCCGCCGGGTCGGTGGGGCCCTCGGCGTCGATGCCATCTTCGCGCGGCACCGGGACCTGGATCGCGCCGGGCACGTTGGCCGGGAGCTCTGCGACCTCGGCCATCTTCGTGTCGCGCTCGTCGGGACCCCGCTCGGTGTCGCCGTAGGCCTCTCGGATCTCGGCGGCGAGCTGACGCCGCCACTTCGGTGTGGGGACGAACTGCGCCATCGCGTCGAGCACCGCGTCTGCGTTCGGATAGCGGTCTTCAGGCTCGGGCGAGAGCAGCTTCTCGACCACGTCGCAGAGCTCCTGCGGGAGGTCGGGGCGGAGGTCGATGAGCTTGGGGCGGGTGTTGGTGACGATCTTCGTCATCACCTCCACGTCGTGCGCGCCGACGAAGGGGCGGCGACCTGCGAGGCACTCGAAGAAGACGACGCCGAGGCTCCACAGATCGGTGCGCCCGTCGACGGCGCCGCCCTTCATCTGCTCGGCCGGCATGTACGGCATCTTCCCCTTCATCACGCCAGTGGCGGTGGCCACGGTGGACGTACCGATGGCCTTCGCCACACCGAAGTCCGCCAGTTTTGCGTGACCGTTGCGGGAGAGCAGCACGTTCGAAGGCGTCAGATCGCGGTGCACGATGCCGTCGACGCCGTCGTGAGGCTTGTGGGCATAGTCGAGCGCGTAGATCAGGTCGTGGGCGATGAGACCCAGGTACTCCAGCCGCAGCTTCTTCCCTTCCTGAATCCTCAGGAAGTCCCGGAGATCGAGACCTCGAACGAGCTCGAGCGCCATGTAGAGCGTCTCGCCCACGTAGCCGAAATCGAGCACCTGGACGATGTTCTGATGCCGCAGCTTCGCGGCGAGACGCGCCTCTCGCTGGAACTGCCGGATGAAGTCGGGATCCTTGTGGAACGCCGGCAACACGCGCTTGATGCAGACGTGTTGGACGATCCCGGCCTGACCCTCGCGACGCGCCACGAAGGTCTCGGCCATACCCCCGACGCCGAGCCTTCGCTCGAGGAGGTACTTACCGAATTTCCGGGGGAGCTCGTCTGTCATCGGGCCGATGGGAGGCCGCGACTATAGCGTGGAACGGCCCCGGATCGCGCACGGGGGCCGTGCCGCGCTCAAAGCGGCGGGTTGCCGTGCTTCTTCGGCGGGTTGGTGTCGCGCTTGTCGCGGAGCATCTCGAGGGCGGCGCAGACGCGCGGGCGCGTGGTGCGTGGGTGGATCACCTCGTCGATGAACCCGAGCTCCGCGGCCTTGAAGGGGTTGGCGAAGCGCTCGCGGTACTGCTCCACGAACTCGGCCTTGGTGGCGACCGGGTCGTCGGCTTCCGCAATCTCCTTGCGGTAGACGATGTTGACCGCGCCGTCGGGGCCCATGACCGCGATCTCGGCGGTGGGGAAGGCGAAGCTGATGTCGCCGCGGATGTGCTTGGAGCTCATCACGTCGTAGGCGCCGCCGTAGGCCTTGCGGGTGATCACGGTGACCTTCGGCACGGTGGCCTCGCAGAAGGCGTAGAGGAGCTTGGCGCCGTGCTTGATGATGCCGCCGTGCTCCTGGCCCACGCCGGGCAGGAAGCCGGGCACGTCCACGAAGGTGACGATGGGCAGGTTGAAGCAGTCGCAGAACTGCACGAAGCGGGCGGCCTTCACGCTGGCGTCGATGTCGAGGCAGCCGGCGAGCTCGAGCGGCTGGTTGGCCACGATGCCCACCGGGTGCCCGTCGAAGCGAGCGAAGCCGATGACCATGTTCTTCGCGTAGCGCTCCTGGACCTCGAAGAAGTCCCCGTCGTCGACGACCGACTCGATGACGCTCTTGATGTCGTAGCCCTTCATCGGGTCGCGCGGGACCATCTCGTCGAGCGCCTCGTCCTCGCGGCTGCTCGGGTCCATCGGCTCCTTGTAGGGCGGCGGCTCGTGGTTGTTCGAGGGCAGGAACGAGAGCAGCTCGCGCACGGTGGCGATGCACTCGGCGTCGTCGGCGCAGGTGAAGTGGCTGACGCCGCTCTTGGTCTCGTGGGCCGTGGCGCCGCCGAGCTCTTCCTTGGTCACCTCCTCGTGGGTGACCGTCTTGATGACCTCGGGGCCGGTGATGAACATGTAGCTCGACCCGTCGACCATCAGGTTGAAGTCGGTCATGGCCGGGCTGTAGACCGCGCCGCCGGCGCAGGGCCCCATGATGGCGGAGATCTGCGGGACCACGCCGCTGGCGAGGACGTTGCGCAGGAAGATGTCGGCGTAGCCGGCGAGGCTCTCGACGCCCTCCTGGATGCGGGCGCCGCCGGAGTCGTTGAGTCCGATGACGGGCGCACCGGTCTTGAGCGCCAGGTCCATGACCTTGGTGATCTTGGAGGCGAAGGCCGCGGAGAGGCTGCCGCCGAAGACGGTGAAGTCCTGCGCGAAGACGAAGACCTGGCGGCCGTCGACCTTGCCGTAGCCGGTGACCACGCCGTCGCCGGGGATCTTCTTGTCGTCCATGCCGAAGTTGGTGCAGCGGTGCTGGACCAGCCGGTCGGTCTCTACGAAGGTGCCGGGATCGAAGAGCAGGTCGATGCGCTCGCGTGCGGTGAGCTTGCCGGCGTCGTGCTGCTTCTTGATGCGGCGCGCGCCGCCGCCCTGCAGAGCTGCCGCGTCGAGGGCTTCGAGGCGGGCGATGGGATCGAGGGGAGGGGAGTTCGAGGTGTCGCTCATGCCGCGAGCGGCATAGCCCGATCGGGGCGGTCGCGCATGTCGCCGGTCGGGGTAGGGTGCGCCCATGAGCATTCGAGCGGCGAACCCCGGTGACGCACCCACGATCCTGCGCTTCATCCAGGAGCTGGCGGACTACGAGAAGGAACCGGACGCGGTCGAGGTGACCGCGGACGTGCTGCGAGCGCAGATGGAGAGCGAGCGAGCGCCCTTCGAGTGTCTGATCGCCGAGGAGGGCGGCGAGCCGGTGGGTTTCGCGCTCTTCTTTCAGACCTACTCGACCTGGCGCGGCAAGCCCGGTCTGTGGCTCGAGGACCTCTACGTGACACCGGCTGCTCGGGGCAACGGCCACGGGGCGGCGCTCTTCAAGCGGCTCGGCCAGCTCTGCATCGAGCGCGACTACGCCCGCCTCGAGCTCTGCGCGCTCGACTGGAACGAGCCCGCGCTCGCGTTCTACCGCTCGTGGAACGCCACCCCGATGAGCGAGTGGACGACGTGGCGCCTCGACGGCGAGGCGCTGCAGAGGCTCGCGGCCAGCTAGACGATTACACCTCGGGGACGCTCTTGAGTTCTTTCCGAGTTCACAGACTTTGTGAACTCGGAAAGAACTCAAGAGCGTCCCTCGGGTGTAGAAGTTCAGGCGGAGGCGAGAGCGTCGACCAGGCGGTCGATGTCTTCCTTGCTGTGCTTCTCGGTGACCGCGACGAGGAAGTCGTGGTCCCAGGCATCGCTGAACTGGCCGAGGTCGACGCCGGCGAGGATGCCTTGCGCGGCGAGGGCCGCGAGCATGGGGGCAGCCTTGCCGGCCTTGCGGCGCACGACGACCTCGTTGAAGGTCGGCGCGCCGTAGGGGAGCTCGTAGCCGTCGAGGTCCTTCAGCTTGGTCTCGAGGTACGCGGCGGCGCGGAGGCAGGTCTTGCCGGCCTGCTCGAAGCCGCTGCGGCCGAGCATCGCGGTGCGGATGGCGAAGGCCAACGCGATGAGGCCGTGGTTGGTGCAGATGTTCGAGGTCGCGCGGTCGCGGCGGATGTGCTGCTCGCGGGTCGAGAGGGTGAGCACGAAGCAGCGCTTGCCGGTCTCGTCCACGGTCTCGCCGACCAGGCGGCCGGGCATCTGGCGCACGAACTTCTGGCGGCAGGCGAAGAGACCGACGCCCGGACCACCGAACTGCGGCGGTACGGCGAGCGCCTGACCCTCACCGACGCAGATGTCGGCGCCGGCGGTGCCGGGGGCCTGGAGCATCGAGAGCGCGTAGGGCTCGGAGGTCTGCGTCACGAGCAGGCCGCCCGCGTCGTGGATCGCGGCGCCGAGCGCCTCGAGGTCCTCCACGCAGCCGAAGAAGTTCGGGTAGCCGACCACGAGCGCGGCGGGCTCGCCGGCGAGGGCGTCCTTCACGCTGTCGAGATCGGTGAGGCCGTCGGCGGTGACGCCGGTCACGACCATGTTGGGCTCGTCGTCGAGACCCTTCAGGTAGGTGCGCACGGTGTCGATGGCGTGCGGGTGCAGCGCGCCACTCAGGATGACCTTGTTGCGCTTCCCCTTGGCGATTCGACGCGCCATGAGCACCGCCTCGGCGGTCGCGCTCGCGGCGTCGTACATGGAGGCGTTGGCGACCTCCATGTCGAAGAGCTCGCAGACCATGGTCTGGAACTCGAAGATCGCCTGGAGCGTGCCCTGCGAGACCTCGCCCTGGTACGGCGTGTAGGCCGTGTAGAACTCGCTGCGGAGCAGGAGCTGGTCGACCGCGGGCGGGATGTGGTGGTCGTACATCCCGGCGCCGAGGAAGCTCAGATCCTTGGCCGCCTCGTTCTTGTCCGCGAGCCGCTCGAGGTGCGCCATGAGCGCGGCCTCGTCGAGCGCGGGCTCGAGATCGAGGGGCTTGGAGCGCAGCGGCGCCGGGATCGGCGCGAAGAGGTCATCGATCGAGGAGACCCCGATCGCCTCGAGCATCTCTCGGACTTCCGCTTCGGTGTGGGGCAGATACCGCATGGTGCCCGGACCTTTCGTTCAAATGGCCTCGCGGGCCAGCCGAGACCGCGACGTCACTCACGCGACGCCGCGACTCGCATCACTCGAGCTTGCCGACGTAGTCCTCGTAGGCGACCGCCTCCATGAGGCGATCGAGCTCCTTCGGGTCGTTCGGCTTGATGACGACCATCCAGCCCTGAGCGTAGGGGCCTTCGTTGACCAGCTCGGGGCTGTCCTCGAGCTCGTCGTTGACCTCGACCACCTCACCGCTGACGGGTGCGTAGAGGTCGGAGACGGTCTTCACCGACTCGATGCCGCCGAACTGCTCCTGCGCCTGCACGTCGGCGCCGACGTCGGGGAGGTCCACCAGGGTCACATCGCCGAGCTGCTCGACCGCGTAGGAGGTCACGCCCACGCGGATGAGGCCGTCCTCGTCCATCGCCCACTCGTGGTCCTTCGTGTAGCGCCGGTCGCCGGGGTAAGTCGCCATGCCAGTGTCCTCTACTTCTCTCTCTTGTAGAACGGGGTCTTCACCACGCATGCGTCGATGCGCTTGCCACGGATCTCGATCTGGAGCGGCGTGCCGACCTTGGCGAGCCGCTTCGGGACGTATCCGAGACCGATGTTCTTGCCGAGCGTCGGCGCCGGCGACCCGCTGGTCACCTCGCCCACGGCCTCACCGGACTCGGGGTCCAGGATGGGGTAGCCGTGCCGGCCGATGCCTCGGCCGGTCATCTCGAAGCCGACGAGCTTCCGATCGAAGCCGTCCTTCTTGATCTTCTCGAGCGCGGCCTTGCCGAGGAAGTCGGCGCCGTCGAGCTTCACGACCCAACCGAGGCCGGCCTCGTAGGGGTGCGTGGTCTCGTCGATGTCGTTGCCGTAGAGCGCGAGCTTCGCCTCGAGGCGGAGCGTGTCGCGCGCGCCGAGCCCGACGGGCTCCAGGCCGTGGCTCTCGCCGGCCTTCATCAGTCCGTCCCAGACGGCCTTGGCCTTCGATACCGGCACGAAGAGCTCGAAGCCGTCCTCGCCGGTGTAGCCGGTGCGCGCCGCGATGACCGACGCGCCGAGGAGCTCGCCTTCCTTCACCCGGAAGAAGCCGAGGTTGGCGAACGCCGAGCCGCCGGCCTCGCTCATGATGGTCTCGGCCTTCGGGCCCTGGAGCGCGAGGAGCGCGTAGTCGTCGGAGGCGTCCTTGAAGTGGACCCGGCCCTGCCGCTCGGGGTCCCCGGCGTGCTGCGCCACGTGCGCCGCGATCTTCGCGCGGTTGCTGGCGTTGCAGACGATCATCACCCGCTCCGGCGCGAGCCGGTAGACGATGAGGTCGTCGAGGATGGTGCCCTTCTCGTTGCAGCAGACGGTGTAGAGCGCCTGGCCGTCCACGAGCTTCGAGACGTCGTTGCTCACGAGGCCATCGGCGAGCCCGATGGCGTGCGGCCCCTCGAGGAAGAGCTCCCCCATGTGGGATACGTCGAAGAGGCCGGCGGCCTCGCGGACGGCCGCGTGCTCCTGCTTGATGCCCGCGTACTGGATCGGCATGGAGTAGCCCGCGAAGGGCATCATCCGTGCGCCGAGCTCCCGATGGGTGGCGGTCAGAGGGGTCTCGAGCAGGTGTGTGTCGGTGGGGGCGCTCACGATGCGCGCTGCACATACCTCAGTCCGGGCCTGCCTTTCAAGGCTCGATGAGCGCGTTCTGAGAGGGCTCCAAATCACAGTGGGCGAGTGTGCGCGATGTGTGCCTCTGTGGGTGCGCAAGCGCCGAACGGTGCCGAAAACCCCTGCAAATCCAGGGATGACGCACCGCGTCCCCACGAATCACACAAGTTATCCACAAGCTGTGGGAAAACTCTGGCGCATCCGGCCGCAGAAAGTCGCCGCATCCGCGCAACCCGTTTCGCACCGTGCCGAGAAGGCACGCTCGGAGGCACGGAATGCAGGACGTCTTGTTGCTCGGATACGAGGGAAAAACGCTACGTGAGTTCACCCTGGGCGATCGCGCCCTCGATGTCGGTCGCAGTCGCCACTGCGCCATCGTCGTTCACGACCCGGAGCTCGCCGAACGCGCGTTCCTGATCGAGCGCACCCCGGATGGGGTACGTGCGGTGGACCTGGTCGGGCGTGAGAGTCGAGCGCTGGGGGTCGGAGCTTCGCTCTCGCTCGGTCGGCACCATCACCTGCGGCGGGTGCGCAGCGAACAGCCACCCGCGCCTTCGCCGAGCCGAACGGAGCCGATGACCACGATGGTCGCACCGGCGCGGCCGCTCGCGGTGGTGATCGGGCGCGGCTCGGAGACGCGGCACGTTCGGCTCGACGGGCGGCCGATCACGCTGGGCTCGGACCACCGACGGAACGACGTCGTGTTGGTGGACCGCACGGTGAGCGGTTGCCACTGCCGGCTCGAGCCGCTCGACGGGCGCGTGCTGGTGCGGGATCTCGACAGCCGCAACGGCACCTGGATCTCCGGCCGCCGAGTGCACGCGGTCGAGGTCGGGCCGGGTGCGACCGTTCGCATCGGGCGGACCGACCTCCGCATCGTGGCGCCGGAGCCCGAGCACTCGCCGCTCGTGGTCGAGTCGGAGCCGATGCAGCGGGTGATGGACGAGGTCCGCCGCGTCGCACGGGTGCCGCGCTACTGCGTGCTCGTCACCGGCGAGAGCGGTGCGGGCAAGGAAGGCGTCGCGCGCTCGCTCCATCGGCTCGGGCCGCGCGCGGACGGCCCCTTCGTGGCCTACAACGGCGCGGGGTTCTCGGAGCAGCTGGTCGCGAGTCAGCTCTTCGGTCACGAGCGCGGTGCCTTCACCGGCGCCGAGAGCGCACACCGCGGGGCCTTCGAGCAGGCCGAGGGCGGCACGCTCTTCCTCGACGAGGTCGGCGAGCTGCCGCTGACGACTCAGGCACGACTGCTACGGGTGCTCGAGACCTGGGAGATCCGTCGGCTCGGCTCGGAGCAGGTGCGCAAGGTGGACCTGCGGCTCGTGACCGCGACCAACCGTGACCTGCGCCGGGAGGTCGCCGCGGGACGCTTCCGCGAAGACCTGCACTACCGCTTGATGCAGTTCCTGATCGTGGTGCCGCCGCTGCGGGACCGTGTCGCGGACATCGCGCCCCTGGCGCGCCGCTTTCTCGGAGAGGTGGCGCTCGATCTGGGGGCGCCGAAGATGCTGACGGCAGACGCTCTCGAGCGGCTGGAGCGCCACGACTTTCCCGGGAACGTGCGCGAGCTCCGGAACCTGGTGATCCAGTCGGCGGTGTGGGCGGCGACGGATCGGGTGACACGCGCGGACGTCGTGCGCGCCATCGAGCGGACGAGCGGCGTGGTGCGGATGGAGGATCACGCGTCGTCGTCGATCGTGAGCGCCGTCGAGCGCCACCAGGGGAACCTCTCGGCGGCGGCGCGAGCGCTCGGCATTCCGCGGTCGACGCTGCGCGATCGACTCAAGCGCGCGGGGCAGGAATAGCGCTTCGATAAGTGCTCATCGAAGCGCGAGGATGCAGTGTTTTCATTTTGCTCTCGGAGAGCCCTGCTTTTGCGGGGGATTCGGAGGGGGGGAGTGTCCCCGGGGATCTAGGAGGGGGGGAGTGTCCCCGGGATCTACCAGTGGTCGAGGGTCTCGCGGATGCGGCGGCGGCGCATGGCGAGGAGGTCTTTGGCGACGCCGAGCGCTCGGCCGGGGCGGGCGGTCTTGCTGACGCCGGCGAGGCGCGGGCGGCAGGGGATGGTGACGGTGCGGGTGCGGAGGTCGGCCGCGCCGGCGCGGATGGGGAGCTCGAAGTTCAGGAAGAAGGTGTTGGGGGCGAGCTGTTCGGGATCGAAGAGCCTGCGCCGGATCAGGTAGGGGCCGTCGGAGCGCATGCGCACGCCGTGGACGGCGCGGATGAGGGTGCGGACGCCCCAGCTGAGCACCTTGCGGAGCTTGCCATCGTCGCGATGGTCGTAGACGGAAAGAACCAGATCGGCGGTCGGGCCGTCGTCGCGGGCGGCGAGGAGGGTGCCCACCGCCTCGGGTGGGATCTGGCCGTCGGCGGGCAGGAAGGTGAACCAGTCGCTGCGGGCGGCGGTGGCCGCGGTCTTGAGGCCGGCGCCCATGCCGCGGTTCTGCGGATGGCGGATGACGCGACCGGGGCGTCCCTCGAGGCAGCGCTCGGCGACGCGGGCGGTGTCGTCGCTCGAGCCGTCGTCGATCACGATCACCTCGGCGCCGGGAACGACCTCGTCCAGGTAGGCGAAGAGCTCGGCGAGCACCGACGGCAGGTTCTCCTCTTCGTCGTACGCGAGGATGGCGACGGACAGCGGCGGGGTCATGCGTCGTTCGGGCGCATGCGGAGCACCTTCGCGGGGACCCCCGCGACCACGGCGTAGGCCGGGACGTCTTCGGTCACGACGGCGCCCGCGCCGACCTGGGCGCCGCGGCCCACGGTCACGCCCGGGAGCAGGATCGAGCCGACTCCGAGATCGGCGTCGTCCTCGACGACGATGGGCGCGGTGGTGATCGGCGCGTGGAGGATCGGCGTCGTTCGGCCGGCCTCGGTGTGGGTGCTGGTCAGCATCTTCACGCCGGGACCGATGCCGACGTTGCGGCCGATCGCGATGCCGCCCGCGGAGTGGAAGAAGCACTGCTGGCCGATCCACGAGCCGTCGCCGATGCGCATTTCGTTGTGGTGGTAGCCCTTGAGGATCGTCTGGTGGCCCACGTAGACGCCGGCGCCCAGGTGCACCCGTTCCGGATGGAAGATCAGGACGCCCTCTTCCAGCACGGAGCCTTCACCGAGCGAGCCGAGGTCCTCGGGGCGGAAGCGACCCGTTCCGTGGCTCTGGCGCGCCCGGGTGCTCATGACTCCACCGTATCAGAGGGCGCGTCGGCCAGCGCTTCACCGTCTTCCTCGTCGCCCTGCATCCGGCCCTGGAGGAGCGCGACGCCTCCGATCACGGCGGTGAGCAGGGTGGTCGCGAGGACGCCGAGAGCGGCGGCGGTGGCGTCGGCCTCGGCCACGCCGACCATGCCGAAGAGCACCACGAAGCTCGCCTCGCGGGCGCCGAGGCCGGCGATGGTCGGGAGGTAGATCGAGACCAACCCGACCGGGACCAGGACCAGGCTCGCGGTGAGCGGCACGGACGGGTCGAGGTCGGCCACGAAGAGGTGGCCGCCCACGGCGACGAGGCCCTGGGTCACCAGGCTGAGGGCGAGCACGGCCACCACCAGCGCGGGCCGCTCGAGGGTCGGCGCACCCCGAGCGATCTCGCCGAGCTTGCCGGGGAGGCGCCCACCGAAGAAGCGAATGATGGCCGGCGCCGACGCCGCGCCGAGCGCCGCCACGAAGCCGAGCAGCCCGAGCCAGCGGCTGCCGGCGAGCTCCTCGATCGGGTGGATGAGCAGCACGAGCCCCGCCAGGAGCATGAGCCCCGCGAGCCCGAAGACCCGCTCGAGGATCACGACCAGGTAGCCGCTCGCGGCACCGGGGAACGCTCGGCGCGTGATGTGACCGCGGAGCAGATCCCCGCCGACGTTCGCCGGGATGAAGGTGTTGAAGAAGATGCCGACGAAGTAGAGCCGCACCATCCGGGTGAAGGGCGGCAGCGTCACCGCGCCATAGGCCTTCATCAGCACTCGCCAGCGGAACGCGCCGATGCACAGGTTCACGCAGGCGAGGGCGGTCGCCCAGCCGAGCGTGCTCAGGTGGATGCGGCGAACGGCGTCCTTCAGGTCTTCCCACGGGACGTCCGCGAGCCAGTACCAGAGCCCGAGCGTGAGCGCGGTGACGCCCACCCGCAGCAGGACGGAGCGCCACGCGGGCTTCGCCGGCGCTTCGCTCTCAGCGGTGGGCTCGTCGCTCATCGCCGCGCTTCGTAGCGTGTGAGGGCCGGGGCCGCTACTGCAGCGAGACGCGCTGGCGCGTGGTCTGACCGGGCTGGATGGTCACCGGGATGTTCCGGGTGACGCCGAGCTCCGGGTTCGAGCAGGTCACGCGGTGGCGACCGGAGGGCAGAGAGTGGTTTACGATCGGGGTCTGACCGAGGCTCCGGCCGTTGATCGTGACGTTGCACCAGGGACGCGCGTCGAAGGTGAGCTGGCCGGGACCGCCCGCGGGCTCCGGGGTCTGGTCCATGTCCGGACGCCGCATGCCGCCTCCGCCGCGGCGACGGATGCGCTCGAGCTCGACCGGCAGCTCGACTTCGCGGCCGCCGGGCAGGTCGATCTCGCGGACCACGGCCTCGTAGCCGTCGCGGGCCACGCGGACCTCGGTCTCGCCGCTGGGCAGCCGGATCTCGTAGGGGCTGCCGCTGTCGTAGGTCTCGCCGGCGATGGTGACCGTCGCGCTCTCGGGGTCGGTGGTCACCGTGAGCCAGGTCTCGTTCTCGCCGAGGGGCGTGCGCACGAGGGTGGCGGTGATGTCGGAGACGTCGCCCGCCTGGAGCAGCACGTTCTCGGAGTGGGTCTCGTAGCCATTGAGCGCGATCGCGATGCTGTGCGCGACACCGGGCTCGAGCTCCGGCACGGTCAGCGGCGTCGTGCCTTCGACCGGCGAGCCGTCCACGAGCACCGTGGCGCCGGCGGGTGTGGTGTTCACGCGCACCACGCCGAAAGAGCTCGCCGTGGGCCGCTGCAGCTCCGCCTCGATGGTTCCGGCCGTCGCCGCCTGGGTGAGCTCGACCTGCGACGCGTAGGGCGCGAAGCCGTCGGCGGTGAGCCGCACGTCGTAGGTGCCGAGCGGGAGGTCGCTCAGCGTGGCCGGCGTCCGCTCGGGGCGCCGACTGCCATCGATGTAGATGGCCGCACCCGGAGGATCGGTGGAGATGGCGATGGAGCCAGGCCCGGTGGGGGCGGCCTCGGGCCAGAGCATGTAGGTGGCCGCCGCGCCGGCGGCACCAAGCCCCAGCAAGAGCAGGAGAAGGACCCAGGGTGTCTTCGACGCGGGCTTCGTTCGGACCTGCGAGACCCCGCTGAGGCTGAGCCCCATGCTGCTGGTTCCCGCGAGATCCTCGGGCTCCTCGGACGCGAGGACCTCGGCGAGCTGCCGGCCCTCCTGCAGCATCTGCTTCTGCTGCGCGAGCTTGTCGTCGAAGAGATCCTGCATCCACTCGCCGAGGCTCAGGGCACTCACGGCGAGGCGGTCGTCGCGGATGTAGCTCTCGAGGTCCGCGAGCATCTCGCGGGCGTCCTGGTAGCGCTGCTCCCGGTCGACGGAGAGCGCGCGGAGGATGATCGCCTCGAGGCGCTCCGAGAGGTTCGGGTTGATCCCGCGCGGCTGCGGGTAGTTGCCGCCGACGATGCGCTGGAGGGTCTCCTGCTCGTTCGCGCCTTTGAAGAGACGCTTGCCGGTGCAGAGCTCGAAGAGCATCACGCCGAGGGAGAAGAGATCGGAGCGGGAGTCGAGCGGCAGCCCCTGCGCCTGCTCCGGGCTCATGTAGGGGACCTTGCCCTTGAGCTGTCCCTCTTCCTCGTCGTTGGCCGAGCGCGCCTTCGCGATGCCGAAGTCCACGACCTTCACATCACCGGTGAAGGTGACGAGCACGTTCTGCGGGCTGATGTCGCGGTGGACGATCTCGAGGGGCTCGCCGTCGAGGTCACGCCGGTCGTGGGCGTACGCCAGGCCCTTGCAGCACCCCATCACGATCGCGAGCGTGTGCTCGAGCGGGAAGGAGCGGACCGACTTCTGCCGCATCTGGCGGACGATGGAGCGCAGGTCCTCGCCGTGGACGTGCTCCATGGCGATGAAGTAGTCGCCCTCGGCGACACCCACGTCGTAGACCTGGGCGATGTTCGGGTGGGTCAGGGTCGCGGCGATGCGCGCCTCGGCCAGGAGCATCTCGACGAAGCTCTCGTCCACCGCGAGGTGCGGCAGGACGCGCTTGACGACGATCAGCTTCTCGAAGCCGGCGACCGACTTCTGGAGGGCGAGATACAGCTCGGCCATACCGCCCACGGCGAGCCGCCGGAGCAGGGTGTATTTGCCGAAACGTCTCGGGAGCTCTTCGATGCCCTCGATCGGCTTTTCTTTTCTGGTTGCCGCCTCGCCGGCCAATGGATCCCTCGCGCGGGAGCATTCCCCGCGAGGGGCCGAGTGTCAATCCCACGCCGAGTGTGAGTGTGTGAGATCACTCGTGTTTCGGCTCGGTTTCAGAGCGGAGTTCGCTTCCGGGGGCGATCGTCGGTATCGGCGAGGCGCTCGTGCAGGTAGTCCATCCATTCCGGCGCCCGCTCGTGGACCGCGCCCTGGCAGCGGATCAGCGCGGCCCGGACGGCATCTCGGTCGTTCGGCAGGATTCGGAGTCGCTCGCGGCCGCCGAGGGCCCGCTCCAGTCGCTCGAGGATCACGTCGACCGCCTCGTGGCCCTCGAGCCCGTAGGTTCGGAGCCGGCCGAGCAGCGCCCGCATCCGCGCTTCGCCCTCGTCGCTGCGAAAGCGGATCCGAGGGCAGAGCGTCTCGCCAGCGGCCAGCGCCGACTCGTAGAGCGCGCCGACGTGACCGCCGCGCTCGCGGTCGCACGCGAGGAGCCAGCCATCGAGGAGCAGCTCGGCCCCCACGTGCCCCACCGCGAGCGACGTGCCCCGCCGGACCCCGGCGGACTCCAGCTCGTGCCGGGTCTCTTCCATCAGTTCGGTGAAGACCGGTGAGTTGTGGAAGACGTCGTCGGTCTCGTGATGGAGCGCCACGCCCTCGGCGGTGGCGTCGTGATCGACCTCCAAGACGCGCGCCCGCGCCATCCCCACGAAGTCCGGGATCATGGAGCCGAACGCATAGGGCGCGGCGTCGTCACCGGTTCCCCGCCGCCAGCTCGCGACGAAGACGTGCCCCAGGAAGTTCACAGCAGACCTCTCACGAGGCCTTGGTCGGGTCGGCGAGCCATTCCGTGACGCGCGTGATGCCTTCGGGCGCGATCACCGAGGCCGCGTCGGCCCGCCAGTTGATGCCCGGCTCGGACCGGAACCAGGTGCGCTGCCGTCGCGCGTAGGTCCGGGTGACCTTGCGGATCCGCTGCCGCGTCTCGTCGATCGGGGTGCCTTCCCGTAGGTGCTTCACGATCTGCGCGTAGCCGACGGAGCCGAAGGCCCGAGCGTCGGCGGGCCAACGCTCGAGGAGCGCGCGCACCTCGTCGACCCAGCCCTGCTCGAGCATGGTGTCGAGGCGGCTCTCGATGGCGGCGTCGAGATCGTCGCGGTCCCGGTCGAGCACGACGAAGAGGTTCGGGTATCGGGGCGCGCCGAGGGCGTGCTCTCGCTGGAGCTCGCCGAGCGGTCGGCCGGTCTGCTCGAAGACCTCGAGCGCCCGCACGATGCGGAGGGCGTCGTTGGGGTGGATGCGCTCCGCGGCGATGGGGTCGATGCTCGTGAGCCGCTCGTGGAGCGTGGGCGCACCCTTCGCCTCGGCTTCCGCTTCGAGCGCCCCTCGGATCTCCGGGTCGGGGAGCGGCACGTCGACGAGCCCACGGACGAGCGCACGGATCCACAGGCCGGTGCCACCCACCACCATGGGGACCTTGCCGCGGGCGGTGATGTCCGCGATCGCTGCGTCCGCCAGGCTCGCGAAGCCCATCGCGTCCACCGCCTCGTCCGGATCGAGGCAGTCGATCAGGTGGTGCGGGATGCCGCCGAGCTCCTCGGGGGTGGGCTTGGCGGAGCCGATGTCGAAGCCGCGGTAGACCTGCACGCTGTCGGCGCCGACGAGCTCGCCATCGACGCGACGCGCCAGCTCGAGCGCGACGCCGGTCTTGCCGCTCGCGGTCGGTCCCGCGATCACGATCAGGGGCGTCACAGCTCGTCCAGGGGAAGGGTGCGCCCAACGCGCTCGCGGGACGGGCCTGGCAGCTCGAGGAACGCTGCCCACACCTGCGCCGGGTCGCGGCCGGCCTCGGTGTCGGCGGCCGCCGCACCGAACGCCTCCGCCACGGCCTTCGCGCCTTCGTTCGGTCGCTCGATCGCGACGAGCGCGAGCAGGTCGGCGGGCACCTCGGGGATCGCGAAGCGTGGCGCCGCGTGGATGGCGACGGCGTCGTCGCCGAGCACGCGCAGGTCGAAGCCGAGCCCAGTCATTCGCTCGAGCAGCGCGTCGTTCGGATCGGCCACCGCCAACCGCGTCGGAAAGAGCAGCCGCCGGCGCGGGATCGGCTCGCTCGCGAGCAGCACCTTGGCGTGGGCCGTCCAGAGCGCGACGGGTGCGACCACATGGAGCGCGCCGTCGAGCTCGCCGAGCACGAGGCCGTTGCTCAGCGCACCGATGGGTCCGTGCTGCGGATGCGTCTGCGGCTGCAGTTCCGGTTCGAGCTCGCGGGCCTCCATCGCCGCGCTCGTCGGGCGCTCCCGGAGCGCCGCCGCGAACGCCTGCTCGGTGGCGCTCTCCTTCGGCCGCTCGCTCGGTAGCACCGGCTTCGGCTCCGTTCGCGGCGTGGTGGGTCCGGGCTTCAGGCGCTGGGTCCAGAACGATGGGTCGCGGGGGAGGGCGCTCGCGAGCGGCCCATCGTCGGGCGCCCGCGTCGAGGCGCGAGCGGCGCTGCCTCGAATGGTCGTGCCGTCCTCGTCCGACCAGCGCTGGGTGCCGAGCGCCTCGGTCACGATTCGGGTCACCGAGTCGGTCACCCGCCGGACGTCGGCGAAGCGGATCTCGGTCTTCTGCGGGTGGGCGTTCACGTCGACGTCGCCGGGGTCGAGCTCGACGAAGATCACCCCGCTCGGGTAGCGCCCCTTTCCGAGCGCGTCGCCGTGGGCGAAGGCGATCGCGCGCGCCAGCCCACGGTCGACCACCGGTCGCCCGTTCACGAAGAGATAGAGGTCCTTCATCCCGCGCCGGGCTTCTTCGGGGGGACCGAGCCCGCCCTCGAGGCGGATCCCTTCGTGCTCCCCCGCGATCGGTCGGAGCGGTTGCTTGTCGAGGATCGCCCGAGCCCGCGCATAGCGGCTGGGGGCCGGCATCAGATCGCGGAGCGTGCGTCCGTCGTGGCGGAGCTCGAAGCGGACCTTCGGATGAGCCATGGCGGCGCGCTCGACCACGTCCGCCACGTGGAGTCGTTCGGTCTGGCGCGCCCGCAGGAACTTCCGGCGTGCGGGCACGTTGAAGAAGAGATCGCGGATGTCGATCGTCGTCCCGGGTGGGCAGCCCGCGTCGCGGATGTCTGGCTCGCTCCCACCCTCGATACGAACGCGGGTGCCGGCGACGTCCTCGCGGCGGCGCGTGGTCAGCTCGAATCGGGACACGCTCGCGATCGAGGGAAGGGCCTCCCCACGGAAGCCGAGCGTGCCGAGGGCGCTCAGATCCTCGAAGCGGCGGAGCTTGCTCGTCGCGTGCCTGCGGATCGCCAGCGTGGCGTCCTCGCGGCTCATGCCCTCGCCGTCGTCGATGACCTGGATCCGGTCTTTTCCCCCGTTGTCGATGGCCACTCGGATGGTGGCGGCTCCGGCGTCGAGGGCGTTCTCGACCAGCTCCTTCACGACGCTCGCCGGCCTCTCGACCACCTCGCCGGCGGCGATCTGGTCGACGAGCGCGTCATCGAGGAGCTGCACTCGGCCCACGGCGACCTCAGTACCGGAGCCCATCGACCCGAGCAAGGGGCGTCGCGTCAGACCGAGTGGTGGAAGCGCCCGGATTGACACCGGAAACGACCTACGGCGCTCTGCGTCATCGCGTTGACCAGTCGCGCTGGCTGCTGCTACCTTCCTGGGGCACCGACCCCCTTCCTTTTCGACGCTCGGAGCGGGCGTCACCCAAGGTCGGTCGCCCCCGAATGGACCAACACCGCGGCACCGTGCACGGACACTCCCGATGAAGAAGGTTTGCCCGGTTTGCAAGACCGAGTACGGCGGTGGCGAGGTCTTCTGTCCCGTCGACGCGGCGCGCTTGGTCACCCCGTCCCAGATGGGGCAGCCGCCGAGCGAGAACGACGACCCGCTGGTCGGTCAGAGCTTCGACAAGTACGAGGTCATCCGCCGGATCGGCGAAGGCGGCATGGGTCTCGTCTTCGAGGCGCAGCACACGGTGATCGAGAAGCAGGTCGCGATGAAGGTCCTGCGCGAGGACTTCAGCAAGCGACCCGAGGTCGTCGAGCGCTTCCGCCAGGAGGCGAAGAGCGCGTCGCGCATCGGCCACCAGAACATCGTCGACATCTCCGACTTCGGAACGACGCCGCTCGGTCAGAGTTACTTCGTCATGGAGTTCCTCGAGGGCGAGGACCTGGCGAACGTGCTCGCCCGTGAGGGCACGGTGTCCATGGAGCGTTCGCTCCACATCGTCATCCAATGCTGCAAGGCGCTCGGCGCGGCCCACGCCAAGGGCATCGTCCACCGCGACATGAAGCCGGAGAACATCTTCCTGACGACCCGCGGTGGCGATCCGGAGTTCGTGAAGATCGTCGACTTCGGCATCGCGAAGATGAGCGACATCGAGACGCCCGGTGAGCCCGGACGGAAGCTCACGAAGACCGGCATGATCTTCGGCACGCCGGAGTACATGTCGCCGGAGCAGGCGGCGGGGAAGCCGCTCGACCATCGCGTCGACGTCTACGCGCTCGGCGTGATCCTCTTCGAGCTGGCCACCGGTCGGGTCCCATTCGTGGGCGACTCGTTCATGGGCATTCTCACCCAGCACATGTTCGAGGAGCCGCCCACGCTGCGGGAGGTGAACCCGCAGGTGAAGATCTCCTCGGAGCTCGAGCTGGTGATCTCTCGCGCGCTCGCGAAGGACCCGGCCGCTCGCTACCAGACCATGAAGGATCTGGAGGACGCGCTGGTCGAGGCCGGTCAGGGCCGACTCACCCAGGCCACGCTCCATGGCTACGGCGAGCCGGTGAAGGCACGCCCGCGACCGCTCCGCATGGTCGACCCCACCAGCGCGACCGACGAGCTGCCGGCCGCCAAGGGCGGACGCGGCGGGCTGATCGCGGCGCTCGTGGCGTTGCTCGTCGTGGGTGGCGCCGGCGCCGCGTGGTGGTTCACCCAGAAGGGCGAGGCGAGCACGGTCGCCCAAGTGGAACCGGAGACGCCCGAACCGATCGACTCCCCGCCGACCGAGCCGGACGGCGAGGGGGACGAGACGGACGAGAGCGGCGAGCCCGAAGAAGGGCCGGAGGTCGGCGCGGAGCCGCCGACGCACGTGCCGGTCACCATCGAGACTCGCCCGGGCGAAGGCGCCGAAGTGACCGTCGACGGTCACCCCGAGCTCGCCTGCGACTCGACTCCGTGCACCATCGACGCGCCGGTCGGTGAGCCGTTGATTTTCAATGCGCGCCTCGGGCGTTCGACGGGCTCTCTCGAGCTCGAGCCGAGCGAGGCGACGACGGTACAGATCGCGCTGGTGCCTCAGCGCACTCGTGGCCGACGCGGCGGTGGGATGACCACCACGACGGGCACGATGACGACGACGATGCGCTCGGGGGATCTGAAGATCCCGTCCATCTTCCAGTAGTGATCCCCGAGAAGACCTTCCACGACCTGCAGTGGGGCCGCCTCGTCGAGGCGGTCGCGTCGCGCTGTCGTGGGCCGCTCGCACAGCGGCTCGTGGTACCGCTCGCGTCGAGCGCCGAGGGCGCGCGCACGGCGCTCGCCGAGACCGGTGAGGTGATGGCGCTGCTCGCCGACGACGAGACGGTGCCACTCGACGGACACCGCGAGCTCGGTCTGGAGCTCGACCGCGTGTCGCGTGGTGGCGCCCTGACGGCGCCGACACTTCGCGACGTGATGAAGGTGCTCGGGGCCGCGCGTTCGCTGCGCCTCTTTCTCGGGCGCCGGAAGGAGTCGATGCCCGCGCTACACGCGGCGTGCGCGATCGACCCGAGCCTCGACGTGCTCCACGACGAGCTCGCCGCCGCCATCGAGAGCGACGGAACGCTGGCGGACCACGCGTCTGCGGAGCTGCGTCGGCTGCGCACGGAGACCGCCAACCTGCGGGCACGCATCGTGCGCCGGCTCGAGACGATGCTCCACGAGCACTCGGACATCCTGCAGGACGGGTTCCACACGGTCCGCGAAGGCCGCTACGTGGTGCCGGTGCGCCGTGATGCGCACGAGAAGCTCGAAGGCATCGTGCACGGCACCAGCGCGAGCGGAGCCACGGTCTTCGTCGAGCCGCGCGCGCTGGTGGGGCAGGGCAACCGCCTCAAGATGGCGCAGGCCGAGCTCCAGGCCGAAGAGCAGCGCATCCTCGTCGAGCTCACCGAGCTCGTCCGCGAGCGGCTGGCGTCCTTGCGCGCCGCCGTCGCGGCGCTCGACCACGCTGACCTCCGGCAAGCGATGGCCCGGCTCGGCGTCGACACCCATGGGGTGATCGTCACGGTCCCCGACGAGCCCCGCGCGGACCTGGCCGCGGCGCGGCACCCGGTGCTCTTGCTCGACGGAGTCGACGTGGTGCCCGGCGACCTGCACCTCGAGGGGGGCGCGGGCATGGTGCTCAGCGGCCCGAACGCGGGCGGCAAGACGGTGGCGCTCAAGGCGCTCGGTGTCGCGGCGCTCGCGACTCGCGCGGGCATTCCTTTCCCCGCCGATCCGGGGAGCGCGTGCGGCTTCTTCGAGCCGATCCTGACCGACGTCGGCGACGAGCAGTCGCTGACCCAGAACCTCTCGACCTTCTCCGCGCACGTGACGAACCTGAAGCGCGTGTTGGACGGAGCGGGACCGCGCGCGCTCGTGCTGCTCGACGAGCTCGCGGGCGGCACCGATCCGGTCGAGGGCGCGGCGCTCGCGGGGGCCGTGCTCGCGGCGCTGCTCGATCGAGGTGCGGCCGTCGCCACGACCACCCACTACGCGCCGGTGAAGGCGATGGCCGCGACGGACGAACGGCTGCGCAACGTGGCGGTGGGCTTCGACGTGTCCGCGATGCAGCCGACCTTCGAGCTGCACGCGGGCATCCCCGGCGCGTCGAGCGCGCTCGCCGTGGCGCGCCGCTTCGGGATCCCGGACGCCGTCATCGCCGACGCGGAGCATCGGCTGCCCGATCGCGGCCACGCCTTCGAGCAGCTGCTCGCCGCGCTGGAGGCGGAGCGCGACGCGCTCGCCAAGCGCGTGCAGGAGCTCGCCTCCCGCGAGGCGGCGATCGCGAAGGGCGAGGCCTCGCTCGAGGCGCAGCGCGAGAAGCTGAAGGAAGAGAAGCAGAAGGTCCTCGACGACGAGGCCCGCGAGCTGCGTCGCGAGATCCGCTCGACCCGCAAGGCGCTCAAGACCGCGCGAACCGAGCTGCGCGCGCAGGCAGAGGCCGACAAGATCGCCGAGGCGCGCGGGCTGCTCGAGGAGGCACAGGAAGTCGAGAAGGGCGCGCCGAAGGCGAAGCTCGTGATCGACGACGAGGGCCGCGCGAGCCTCAGCGAGGTGAACGTCGGCGACCGGGTCTACGTGCCGCACATGCGCGCCGAGGCCGAGGTGCTCGAGGTGAAGGAAGAGAAGGACGAGACGAAGGTCCGACTCGCCGCCGGCGCGCTCAAGCTCTGGGCCGAGCTCTCGAAGCTTCGCGCCGCCGACGCCCCGAAGGCGCCGACCGGTCGCAAGCCGCCGGCGCCCGAGCCGGAGCCACAGCGCGCGGTCCAGACCAGTGACAACACCCTCGACATTCGCGGCATGCGGGTCGACGACGCGCTCGCCATGACCGAGAGCTTTCTCGACCGGATGTACGGCGCGGACGAGCCCGCCGCCTACATCGTCCACGGCGTCGGGACCGGCGCCCTCCGCGACGCCATCCGCGAGCGCCTCGAGCGGGACCAGAGCTACGTCGCGAGCTTCCGCAAGGGAACACGCGAAGAGGGCGGCGACCGGCTCACCGTGGTCGAGCTGCGCTGAGGGCTCGCCTCCTCAGCGGAGGGTGAGCGTCAGGTTGCCGAAGGTCATCGCGGCCAGCCGTCCGCCATCGCCCGAGTGGGTCATCGGAGCATCGTCGGCCCCCACGACGACCAAGCGGTCGGCGAGGAGGGCCAGGTCGTAGGCCAGGGCGTGCCGGCTGGTCCAGGGCCGGGCGATCGCGCGAGTGACGAGGTCGCCGTCCGGATCGAGATGCGCGAGCCAGGGGTCCGCTCCGCGCGAGACGCTCATGCCCCCCGGCCAGCGGTCCCAGTCGGTGGCTCCCGCGGCCACGATGCCTTCGTCGAACCAGCGCACCGCCAGGAAGAGGTCGCCGCGGCCGCGGTCCACGTGGTGTTCGACACGCACTTCCCCATCGCGCTCGACGATCGCGAGCAGCCCGTCGAAGGCGACCATGTCCGGGCTCGCGCCGGGTCGGGACGGATAGAGGCGAGGCCCGTCGGCGTCGGTCTCCGCGACCACGCCAGCCAGGGCGATCGCACCGGAGCGGGCCACCATGTCGTGGACGCCGTAGTAGTAGCCGTCCTGCGGGACGAAGACGTGGGATCCCAGCCGTTCCCCGGCGCTCGAGTAGACGGTGAAGAAGAAGGGCAGGACCCTCGACTCGATGTCGGCGGTGGCCTCTTCGAAGCAGCGTCGTGCGTCGAACTCGGCAAAGACCCGAAGGGCCGCGCGACAGCGGTTTCGTGTCCAGGTGCGACCGACCACCACGGTTCCGTCCATCGGGTCGAGCGCGAGAATGGGGCGAACCAGGACGTCGATGAACCGGAAGTCGTCGTAGTTCCAGAGCGGAGGCTCGATGTGGTGGGCGCCGTCGACCAACCGCGTCCAAACCTCGGACCAGCCACCTTCGGCCCAGGTGAGCCGGGTCACCCCAGAGACCAGGTCGGTGCGGTCGCCATCGATGAGCGACTGGTGGACCACCACGAGCCCTTCGCCATCGGCGGCGAGCCGAACCCAGCCTTGCTCCAACGCGCCGAGCGGGCGCGCCCGATGGCGCCAGGGGGGCGTCGGTAGGCCCACGTCCCAGTCGGACGCTGGCAGCTGCTCGGCGGCCAGCTGCTCTCGGGCGAGCGGGGTGCCCGTCGCGTCCCAGCGGGACAGGAGGTAGCCCCCTCGGTCGACCGGCGCCTCGATGGCGAGGCTGACGGCGCCCGAGGGATGGACGACCACGTCATGGAAGACTTCCCCGTCCGCTTCCTCGACCGTCCAGCCTCCGGGGATCGCGCGGATGCGACGCCGATGGCCGAAGGCATCGTCCCGGCGGCTCTCGAGGACCACCGCGGCTCGTCCGTCCGGGTCTGCGCGGACGATGAGGGTCGCCCAATCCGGCCGGGTCGTGACGTCCAGCACGGGCTCTCCATCGGCCACCCAGTCGCGCAACCCACGCGGGCCGGTGTCCGCCATGTCGCCCGAGCCCTGGTCGGTCGGTGCGGCGTCCACGATCCCCGCGTCCGGTCGGGCGCCCGACCCGTCACCGCATGCGACGAGGCCGAGCCAGAGCGCGACCCAACCCCATCCAGCTCCACCAACGCAGCGCCTCCGCTCCATCGACGTCACCCTTCTCCGGCACGGCCGGCTTCGACCTCACCTGGAGTCGTGGCGCCCGGCCCGCCGTTCCATCACGCCGAGCTCGTCCCGAGCACGACAGCGACTCTTTCAGTAGTCGAGGCGCTCGTAGGGATCGGTGCGCATGGTCGACTCGGGCTCCGCTTCCATCTCCGCCATCTCGGCGGCCATCGTCGCGCGACGCGTGCGACGTCGGCGGGTGGTCTCGGCCGGGTCCGGCGGGAGCTCGGTCAGGATGATGGTGCGCTCCTGGCCGGCAGCGAGGACCGTCTCCACGGTCTCGTAGCCTTCGAGCTCGAGCGTGACCTCGAGGTCCTCTCCGGGCACGAGGTCGAGCGCGAAGGGCGTCCGCCCCTCGACGTCGCCGTCGACCACCACCTCGGCGCCGGGCGGGTCGGTCTCGAGGAGCGAGGCGATCGGCTCTGGCGGCGGGAGCTCTTGCTGGGGAGTCGTGGGCGCGAGCGGCGGACCGGCGGTCTCGGCCGGCTCGCCGGGTGGGCTCTCGTCCGTGAGCACCCAGGCGGCGACTCCGACCGAGAGCAAGAGCACGACGGCCGCGGCCGCGATGGCGAGCTTCGGTGGACCGCCCCGCGACCGACCGAAGACGCCGGTGTGCGCGCTCTTGAAGGCCTCGATGTCCTTCACGCACGCCTCGAGCCCCTTCGTGAAGGCCTTGGCGTCCTGATAGCGCTTGGCCGGGTCCTTCTCGAGCGCCTTGAGCACGGCCCTGTTGAGCGACGCGGAGATGGGCCGCGTCGGCGCGACCTTGATCGGCGGCTCGGGCTTGTCGCGGATGTGCTTGGCCATCACGACGACGGCCTCTTCGTCCTGGAAGGGCGGCACGCCGGTGAGCAGCTGGTAGAGGAGCACGCCCACGCTGTAGAGGTCGCTGCGCGGGTCGAGCGACTTCCCCTGCGCCTGCTCCGGGGACATGTAGCGCGGCGTGCCGAAGACGGTGCCGGCCTGGGTCTCGAGCTGGTCGAACTGGTTCTCGCCCTCGAAGACCTTGGCGATGCCGAAGTCGAGCACCTTCACCACGGGCTCGGCGTGACCGTCGACCCCGGCCAGCATGATGTTGTCGGGCTTCAGATCGCGATGGACGATGCCCTTGCTGTGTGCCTCGTGTAGCGAGCGCAGCACCTGCTGGACGACCCGGATCGCCAGGATCGGGTCGAGGCAGCCCTCGCGGTTGAGTCGCTTGGTGAGGGTCTCGCCCTCCAGCAGCTCCATCGCCAGGAAGAGCGTGCCGTCGGCGGTTTGACCGAAGTCGAAGACCCGCACGGTGTTCCCGTGCTGGAGCAGGCTCATCGCCTTCGCTTCGCGGTGGAAGCGAGTGACGGTGTCCGGGTCCCAGCTCGCCTCCTCCTTGAGGAGCTTGAGCGCGACCGGCCGGTCCAGGCCGACCTGACGGGCGCGGTAGACGCTACCCATCCCCCCCGAGCCGATGAGGGACTTCACCTCGAAGCGGTCCGCGACGACCCGCCCGATGTTCGCATCGAGGTTCTTGGCGCCGATGCTCATCGCTCGACGACCCTGGTGCCTGCGCTCGGCGGCATTCTCGGCGGAGGATATCACCCCCGCCCAGTGACCGCAGCGCTCAGCTGGCGAATCCGCCTTTCAGAGGCGGCGGGCGTCGCAGTACATGGGCCAGAAGCGTCCGTCCGCTTGGCTCACCATACTGGGACGGCAGACCATGTCGGCCCCGCACTGTTCGCTCGTGCAGCAGGCACCGGTCGGGGACCCATCGAAGTTGCACGCCGCGAACGCGTCGTTCGTGCTGCCGGCGAGGTAGTAGGAGCAGCCACCGCCCCCACAGTCGCTGTCGATGGCGCAGGCCTCGTCTTCGCTGCAGGTCCCGCAGACGCCGAAGACACACTGGCAGTCGCCCCAGGCGCACTGGCCGTCCGACTCGCAGAACTGACCCGATTCGCGTGCCCCGGGAACGCACGCGGTGACGATCGAGCCGTCTTCTCGGTTGATGGGCGCGCACGCAGAGCCACTCGGGCAGTCGCTGGGTCGGCGGCACGCCCCGATGCAGACGTTGGACTGGCACAGGCCCGAGCGACACTCCCCGTCGGCGCTGCAGCTCTGGCCGGCGTTGGTGCTCCCGAGGCTGGCCCGGCCGTGCAGCGCCGGCTCGAAAGTGGTCGGCACACAGGACCGGGTGCCCGTCCCGGCGTCCCAACAGAACTCGCCGAGGGCGCAGTCGTTGTCGGAGCAGCAGGCGTCGACGCAGATCCTCGGCTCCGAGCGGGCGATGCCGAGGACCTCGGGGAGGGCGCAGACCTGGCTGGAGCACTCGTCGTTCTGGATGCAGCTCTCGCCGTTGCCCTTCCGCGGCTCGCAGTCGCCGGTCACCGAGGAGCAGAAGACGTCGCCGGGGCGGGCGTCGCAGGTCTCGGGCGTGCAGTCCACGGTCACGCAGGTGCCGTCCGGCCCACAGATCGTCGGGGGCAGGCAGGGCTCGCCGCGGGGCGCGCGGCAGTCATTCGGGATGCAGCCGAGGCCGCTCTCGCAGAAGGGCGCGCCGACCACGTCCATGCAGAGCGAGTCGCGCGGCGCGGCCACCGCGCCGTCGGGCGGCTCGCCGGGCGGGACGGCGAAGCCGTCGCAGTCGCGGTCGATCGAGTCGCAGAGCTCCGGCGCGGCGGGGTTCACCTCGGCGAGCGTGTCGTTGCAGTCGATGTTGTTCTCGTCGAGACGGCACATCCCGTCCGGGTCCACGCAGTCGGTGGTTCCGCAGGTGGTGAAGCCGTCACCGTCCCTGTCGAGGCCCTCGTCGATGAAGCCGTCGCAGTCGTCGTCTCGGGCGTCGCAGCGCTCCGTGCGGTCGGCGAGCTCTTCGTCCACGCGGGTGTCGCAGTCGTTGTCGAGGCCGTCGCAGATCTCCTGGCCCATCTCGCAGGTGAGCTCGACGCAGTAGCCGAAGTCGTCGCCCTCGGCTCCGCAGATCGCGTTGTCGCCACACCCGGCTCTCGCGCCCGGTGGATCGCAGCGCAAGCGGCCCGGGGGTTCGACGATCACCGAGCAGGCGACCCCGAGCAGCATGGCGAAGAGCACGAGGCGCGTGGCGATGGAGCGCATCAGAAGGTCCCCTCCACGACGAGGCTCGCGGCGTTGGGTCCGATCTGCAGCCGAGCCGAGGCGCCCTCGCTCTCGACCTCGCGCTCGAAGGTACGCACCCGGAGCAGATAGAGGAGGAGCGCACCGATCTCGGTCGCGATGCCCGCGGCCATCAGGATGTCGGCGCTGAGCGCCAGGCGGTCGGCGCGGTCCATCACATCCGCCTGCTCGTTCCGATCCGCGTCATCACGGAGCACGATGTCGGCCGCCTGCCGCTGCTTGGCGAACGCGACGCCACCGAGGGCACCACCGACCGCCAGGAGCCCGGCGCCCGCCGCGAGCGTGGCCCAGAACGGCGTGTCCGCCACGCCTCGCTCCCGCACGATGACGGTCGGGGTCAGCTGGCGGAGCTCGGGGGGCTCCTCGGACTGACGCAGCGCGAGCCACTCCTGGGCGCCGCGAACCCGGCGAAGGGTGGACTCGGCCCGCTCACGCTCCTCGAGCATGTCTTCGGGGAGCAGCTCCAGGTACTTCTCGGCGAAGGCGACCGCCTTGTCGAGCTCGCCCAGGAGCTCGTAGATGCGGGCGAGGTTGAAGATCAGGGTGGTCGAGCTCGGATCGAGCTGCAGGGCGCGCTCGAGGTCGACCGATGCCTCCTGGTAGCGACCGGCCTCGTAGTGGGCACGCCCGCTCTCGAAGAACTGGATGGCCTCCGCCGGTGGCTCGTGGGTGTCGTCCTGGGCCTCCGCGGGGGGAGCCAGGACCGAAGCGACGCAAGTCAGCAAAAGCGTGAGCCGGAGGATCACGTTCGCACCATAACCGACCCTCACTGACGCTGGATAGTCCGATGGGGGATTCGAGTGCAGTTCTGGCGACTTGGCGTACCATGGCGCGCTCGTGACCCGCGCCTTCGCCATCGGTCGTGCCGGAGCCCTCGCGCTCGGACTGCTCACGTGCTTCGGCACCTCCATCGTCGAGGCGCAGTGGGCCTACGGCGATCACGTCGACGCGCCCGCGTCGGATCTGGTCGCAACCGATGGGGCCTGGGCGACATCGCTGAACCCGTCGGCGCTGGCGTTTCTCGAGTCCTGGGAGATCGCCATCCTCCATCAGGAGGCGCTCGACCCGGATCGCAGGTCCCGTGGCGATGCGGTCTACGGGGCGACGAAGCTGCCCTTCCGGCTCGCCCTCGGCGGCGGTGTCGAGTGGCGGCACGGCGATGGACCTCGGGGAGGGCGCGCCTCCCTCGCGCTCGCCTGGGCCAAGAGCTCCAAGCTCGCGTTCGGCGGGGCTCTCCGCTGGGTCGCCAACGACAGCGGGTTGGGGGCGCCCGGACGGCCCGACCTCTCGCAGCGCGTCGGCCTCGACCTCGCGGCGACCTGGCGCCCGAGCTCCATCCTCGGGGCGGCGCTCATTCTCGAGGACCTGCTCGGTCCGGCCGGTCTGGTGCGCAGCGACCAGGAGGTGCCCTTTCGCGCCGTGCTCGCGGGTCAGCTCCGGCCGTTCACGGACGACCAACTGATCCTCGAGCTCGCCGCGGCGGTGGACACCACCGGCGCCCTCGGCATTCGCGGCAACGTCTCGCTGCGGGTGAACCGACTGGGCCGCCTCAGCGCGGTGGCCGAGGTCTCCGACCTCCAGGACGGCGGCGTCGACTACCGCGTGCTCGGTGCGCTCTCGTTCGACTTCGGTCACGGAGCTCGCCTCGACGTGGGCGGTGGCATCGAGCCGGACTTCGCCATGGCGGGCCTTCGCGTCCGCGGGGCCGAGCGGGCCGAGGGCGTCCACGTCGCCGAGCACGTCGACGACCTCGAGATCCGCGGGAGCCTGAGCCCACGTCGCGTTCTCGCGTTGGTCCATCGGCTCGAGCAGGACCGCGTCGACCCCCGAGTGGTCGGCGTGCTGCTCCGCCTCCGCGAGACCGACATGTCGATGGCCTACGCACAGGAGGTCCGCGAGGCGATCGCGGCGCTGCAGGCGGCCGACAAGCCGGTGGTCTGCCACCTCGACGCCGGTGGCGGCAGCGAGCTCTACGCCTGCGGTCCGGCGCGGGAGACCCTCGTCGATCCGGCCGGCGGCGTGCGTCTGCTCGGCCCGAACATCCACGTGATGCTCTATGGCGAGGCGCTCGCCAACCTCGGCGTCCAGACCGATTTCGTCCGCATCGGCCGCTTCAAGAGCGCGGTCGAAGCCTACACCCGCGGCACGATGAGCGAGCCCGCGCGTCGGCAGCGCGACGCATTCCTCGACGACGTGAACGCGCGCTTCGTCCAGGATCTCGCGCGCGACCGCGAGGTCTCGATCGAGCGGGTCCAGCAGTGGATCGACGACGGTCCCTACGCGGCCGGTGAAGCCACGGAGGCCGAGCTGCTCCACGGCACCGCCGACGAGCGAGCGATGACCCCGCGGCTCACCGAGATCTTCGGGACCGCCACCCTCCGAAAGCCACGGGCTCGGGTGGAGCGCAGCATGGGTGTTCCGCCCCGTGTGGGGGTGGTGGTGATCGATGGATCGATCGTCGACGGCGACAACGTCGACCTGCCGATCGTGAACATCCATCGGACGGGCAGCCGGACGCTCGTTCGTACCGTCGAGGCAATGAGCGCCGACCCGTCGATCCGCGCCATCGTGGTCCGGATCGACAGCCCCGGCGGGAGCGCGCTCGCCTCCGACCAGATCTGGCGAGCGCTGCGCCGCGCCGCCGCGCAGAAGCCGGTCATCGCCTCGATGGGCGCGGTCGCGGCGAGCGGCGGCTACTACGTGGCCAGTGCCTGCGACGAGATCTTCGCGGTGCCGACGACCGTGACCGGGTCCATCGGGATCTTCTTCGGCAAGGGCGACTTCTCGCCCCTCGCCGACCGCCTCGGCGTGCACGTCGAGCCTCTCGGGCGCGGACGGCGCGCGGGCGCGGAGTCGCTCTGGCGGCCGTTCACGGCCGACGAACGGGCGGTGCTCGCCGACAAGATCCGCCTCTGGTACCGGCTCTTCCTCCGCCGGATCGCCGAGGGTCGGGAGATGCCCATGGAGCGCATCCACCAGCTCGGTCAGGGGCGGATCTGGAGCGGCGACGCGGCCCAGCAGCTCGGGCTGGTGGACGAGCTCGGTGGCTTCGCGGCCGCGATCGCCCGGGCTCGGCGCCTCGGTCGGCTCCCCGCCGACTCCGACGTCGTCATGGCGCCCGGTCGCCCGAGCACCCTGCTCGAGTATCTGCTCGGGTCGATGACCCCCGAGGCCTCGGCTCCGGCGGACGCGGAGGCTGCCGCGTCGGTCGCCCCAGCGCTGGTCCAGGGTGCCGAGATGGCGGTCTCCATGGGCGGCGACGGAACGGTCCCCATGGCCCTGATGCCCGCCGTCATCGACGTCCGCTGAGCGACGCTCGCTCTGTTTCTGGGGATTTTGAGAAAATCCCCCGACTCGTCGATCCCTCCTCGTCTCCCCGAAAAACCTGAAGGTCTCGCGGCGGAGCCGCTCGGTGCGTCCTCGCGCTTCGCGCTGCGTCCTCCGCTGAGATGCATTCGCTTTGTTTCTGGGGGATTTTGAGAAAATCCCCCGACTCGTCGGGAGTGAATCCCTCCTCGTCTCCCCGAAAAACCTGAAGGTCTCGCGGCGGAGCCGCTCGGTGCGTCCTCGCGCTTCGCGCTGCGTCCTCGCGCTTCGCGCTGCGTCCTCGCGCTTCGCGCCCTCGCGCTTCGCGCTGCGTCCTCGCGCTTCGCGCTGCGTCCTCCGCTGAGAAGCGTTCGCTTCGGTGCTAGGATCTCGCCGTGACTTCGAGATCGCTTCTGGTCGCGCTCGGTGCGCTCGTGACGCTCATCGGCTGCAAACCCGGGGGAGGGGGGGCGTCGATCGACCCGCTCGCACCCGTGACGGTACGGGTGAACGAGACGCTCCGCGTCCCACTCGGCGCCAGCGGCGGCGGTGGGGCCTTCTTCACCACGGGGCCCTTCGACCTGGCGGGCGCCCGGATCATGGTCTCGGGCACGGCGTCCGCCGGTGGAGAGCTCCGCTGGACGCCGCTCGCGAGCCACGTCGGGAGCCACTCGATCCCCATCCAGCTCGTCGACGGTGGCGACGTGCTCGACGAGACCCTCTTGAGCGTCACCGTCGAGCCGGCCGCCGATTCCGCGCCGGTGTTCCTGCGACCCGGCGCTGGCGGGACCTTCGACCTGACGGAGGACCCCCTGGTGGCCTTCGACATCGAGGTCCGCGACGACGACTCGGCGACGGTCCTCATCCGTGAGAACGGCGATCTTCCGGAGGGCGCCTTCATCGTCGACGTCGACGACAAGCGCGCGCGCTTCGAGTGGGAGCCGTCCGCGGATCAGATCGCCGCCAGCGAGCGCTGGACCATTCCCATCGCCGCCGACGACGGCGACCACGACCCGACCGAGCTCGACTACATCGCCGTGCTCCGGGGAGAGGTCAAGCCGGGCTGTCCCGGTGAGCCCCCCGCGGTCGCCATCGTGGCGCCGACCATGGGTGGCCGGGTGACGAGCATGGGTGGCTACGCCGTGACCGCGTCGGTCAGCGACGACATGGGGCTGCGCGATCCGCCGCTGCTCCTCTTCACCACGACCGCGCCGGACGATCCCTCGGACCCGGACGTGACCATCTTCGACCAGCTGGTGATGGCCCCCTCCGGGTCCGACTGGACCGCGCGCATCCCCTCGCTCGACCTCGCGGACGGTGAGGAGGCCACGCTCTACGTACTGGTCACCGCCACCGACAACGACGACCCGGCCGGCGCGAGCTGTGATCACCGCACGGACTCGGCGCTCCTCTCCTTCGTGGCCACCGGTGGTGGCGGCGGGGGCGCGCTCGCGACGTGCGAGTCCTGCAGCGCCACCGCCGACTGCGCGGACGGTCTCTGCGCCAGCGCCGGCAGCGGCGGCCGCTGCGTTCCGGGGTGCTCCGGCGACGGGGTCTGCTCGATGGGGGAGTGCGGGCCGACCGTCACGGTCGAGGGCTCCGTGCTCGCGGGCTGTGGCCCGATCGAAGACGTCTGCGGCGGTGGCGCCTGTGTGGACGACTCGCGCGAGGACGACGACACCATCGCGGCCGCGACGACCTACTCGAGCCCGATCACGAATGGGCAGATCTGTGCGAACGACCCGGACCTCTTCGCGATCGCGGTCGGCGCCGGACAGCGCGTGACGGTGACGCTGGACGGGTTCGTCCACGCGGACGGAGACCTCGACCTGCAGCTCCTCGACGCCGATGGGACCATTCTCGACTCGAGCGCGTCGACGGCGAACACGGAGGTGGCGGAGCACTGCTTCGCGGCGGCGGCGACCGCCTACGCGAAGGTCATCGGCTACCTCGGCGACGAGAACAGCTACGAGCTCGGCGCCACCACCGCCAACGATCCAGCGATGTGCTGCATGGACGACCCCAACGAGGACAACGACACCGCGGCCACTGGCCGTTCGTTGAGCGTGGTCGGTGGGAGCGGCGCCTTCGAGGGGACCATCTGCCCGAGCGACGACGACTGGTACACGTTCAACGTGAGCGGGGCGAACCGCGCCGAGATCCTCCTGCTCATCGACGACAGCACGCAGGACCTCGACCTCGAGCTCCGCGGACCGAGCGGGACGGTGATCGCGAGCTCGCGTGGCGTGACCGACACCGAGGAGATCGATGCCCTGCTCACCGCGAGCGGCACCTACGCCATCGGCGTGCTCGGCTTCCTCCAGGACAGCAGCGACTACATCGGCGATCTGACCCTCACGGCCGAGAGCGGCTGCACGAACGACGACGCCTGCCCGATCGACGAGGTCTGCGACGGCGGGAGCTGCGTCGACCGTGCCTGTACCTTCGGCGGTACCTGCCCCGACGGTCCGTGCCCGAACCCGGGCCCGGGCATCGCGAGCGAGTGCGGCGCCAGCTGCAGTGTCAACGCGGACTGCCGAAGCGGCGAGGCCTGCAAGTGGCTCCCCGAGGGGCGCTATTGCGGTCGCACCGGCAGCGGCGCGAACGGCGACTCCTGCACGGACTTCACCGACTGCGGTGGGCAACGGGGGTGCGTCGACTGGCCGAGCGGGACCTGCGCTCGCGCGGGCTGCACCTCGAACTCGAACTGCGAGTCGGGGACCTTCTGCGTGTCGGTCGATTTCGAGCAGCCGGTGTGCGCGCGTGACTGCTCGTCCGGCTACATCTGCCGGAGCGGCTACCGGTGCGCGACCCAGGACGATCAGGGCGGGAGCTCGCGGCGCGTATGCGTCCCCTTCTGATCGCGGGTCTGCTCGCCGCGCTCGGCTGCGGCGACGACGGCGGAGGACCACCCGACCACGTTCGGGTGCATCCGCGCATCGTCGGGGTTCGCAGCAGCGAGCCGCAGCTCCCGGGCACGGCGCTCGTGCTCACGGTCGCGAACCGCGACGCGTTGGCGGCGGCGCCGCGGCTCTCGTTCGAGACGGAAGGAGAGACCTTCGATCTCGTCCCGCGCGACCCGAGCGTCGACGCGGTCTGGGGCTACGAGCTGACGGCGGCGATCTTCGAGTCGGTCGGGGAAGGGCGGCACGCCGTCACCCTGACGTTGGTCGGGGAGACCCCGCAGGGCGCACCGCTGCGAAGCGATCCGTTCGACTACGAGCTCGAGCTCGCGACCGACATCGCGTTCACCATCGACGGAGCTCCGAGCGGCTCGGTGTTCCGAAACGAGCCGGCCGTGCTCAGCGGCAGCGGCTTCCTCGAGCCGGCGGAAGGCACGATGGTCGCGCGCTTCACCGGCGACTTCACGCCCGAGGGTGGCTCCGCCGCGCCGGTCTCGGCCGAGCTCGCGGTCACCCAGGCGGAGCCCGGCGATCGGAGCCGTGGGCTCGTGGTGCTCGGGACGGAGCTCGGCGGCTCGATGCCCGGCGCCTTCGAGGGGACCGTCACGCTCGAGGCGACGCTCGCCGGTCGAGTCCCGATGACGACCGAGCCGATCGCCACCACGCTCCGCTTCCAGCCGCCGGCCATCTTCACGCTGGAGCCCGCCGTCGCGCCCCTCGAGCACCTGGTGCTCGTGCGTGGCGGAGGGTTCCTCGGCGGCAATCCGGACGAGCTCACCTTGGTGCAGCTCGAAGGCACCTTCACCGATCCGGTCGGCGGGATGCAGGCGGTCGACGAGGAGCTCGTGCTCGAGTGGCGCGACGGCGAGACGCTGATCTGGGTGCTCGGTTCGCAGCCGGTCGGACAGCGCCTCGTCGCCGAGCTCTTCGGCGACTCGGCAGGCACCTTCGAGGGCTCGATGACACCCGTGACGTTCGCAGGCGACACCGAGCTGAGCGGCTCGGCGGCGCCGATCACGCTGACGCTCTCGCCGGTCACCCAAGTCGTCTGGGTGCGCTTCCTGCCCGGGTTCTACGAGAGCCTGCCGCTCTTCGGCCTCGCCGCGGCGGCCGGCGAGCTCGAGGAGCGCGTCGCCGAGCGGATCGAGAGCATCTACGCGCCATGGCGAGTCGACGTGCGCCTCGAACGGCCCACGGACGTCTCCGACGCCGGGTACGCGACGGTGGAGCTCGGTGGCCCCGATCCAAACGGCCTCGGGCTCTTCGGCTACGACAACTCACCCGGCAAGGACGTCGGCAACCTTCGCCTCTTCGACGCGATCGGCGGGGAGAACGCCGAGACCCAGGAGGATGGCTTCCCGGGCTACGGCGGCGTCTTCGTGGAGTCGATGCTGATGTGGTCATCGCATCCGGAGATTCCGACGGGCGACGTGGGTCCGAACCCCGACCCCCTCTTCGACGAGATCTTCGACCCGGTTCGCGAAGAGCCCGCGACCGCGGCCGAGGTCGCCGGCAGCGGACCGCGGGCGGCCGTGGTGGCGCGCGCGGTGAACGCGCTGGCGGCGGCCATCGGCGAGACCACGGCCCACGAGCTCGGCCACAGCTTCGGGCTCGCGGCGCCCTTCGGTGCGTCGACCGTCTTCCACAACGCCGGTGACCGCGAGGGCTGCCTGATGGACTCCGGCAGCGCGCGACCCTTCGGTGAGCGCGCCGCGCAGTCCGGCTTCGCCACGAGCCAGATCTGCGGCGAGTCGGCGACCTACCTCGACGGCATCCTGGGCGAGCCGTGAGGGCGCTTGGTCTCGGTGCGGTCCTGTGCCAAGGGCAGGGCATGCGCGTCATGCTCCTGGCTCTCGCCACTCTGCTCGTCGCCTGCGAGCAGGAGGCTCCCGAGGTGGTCCCGCCGGCGGCACCGGTCGATCACGGCGAGGCGCCGGACCCGGCGACCGATCCGCTCGGCGCGCGGATCCACGCCATCGGTCTGGAGCGCGTCGAGCGCTACGAGCCGAGCGAGACGATTCACCGAGGCAGTCTCCGTCACGGTCAGGCGCGCGCCCATCCCGAGGTGATGCTCGGGACGTACTGCTACGTGGTGGTCGGCGTCAGCGACGACGCACTCACCGAGCTCTCGCTGACCGTGCTCGACCCCGGCGGCGCCCCGCTGCTCCAGAGCCCGGGCCGCGGACGCGAGGTGACGGTGGGTCTGCGGGATGCGCTCTGCCCGGTGGAGCCGGGGGTCTACAAGATCCGAGCGCGCTCGTACGCGGGTGAGGGCGACTACGCCATTCGGCTCTACCGCCAGCAGGCCATGTAGGCGCGATAGCGCCTACATCCCGTGCCCGTGCCCGTGCCCGTGCCCGTGCCCGTGCCCGTGCCCGTGCCCGTGCCCCTGATCGAGATGGGGAGAGAATCGGACCTGGGACGTTCGAGCCGATGGTCTCGGCTTCGTTGGTCAGCCTCGCGTGTCAGTCGTTTGAGCTTCGATTCGCCCGTTCCTCCCGATTTCGGGCACGGGCAAGGGCACGGGCACGGGCACGGGTGATCGTCGGGCTTCGCCCGCCGATCAGCGCACCATCGGGTTCTGGAAGTCGATGGTCATGTCCAACACCAGCACGTCCCGCTCGGGCGCCAGCTCCGCCGGCAGGGGCTCGAAGGGCGCCACCGCGCGGATCGCGCGCAGCGCTTCCGCGTCGAAGTCGGAGAAGCCGCTGGAGCGCTTGCGCCGCGGCGGGCCCGCGAGCGAACCGTCCCGGCGGACCCGAAGGCTCACCACCGTGAGCCCCTGGTCCATCGCGAGCGCGCGCTCCTCCGGGAAGCTCAGCACCCGCTCCACCCGCCGACGCTGATCGGTGTACCAGCGGATGTAGCGCGGGTCGCCGGTGTCGAGGGCGCCGTGTCGGCCCGAGCCCGGGCCATGCGCCGTCGCTCGGCCGCCTTCGCCTTCGCCGCCACCGGAGCCAGGCGCGCCGCCGCCGCCCACGCCACCGTTCCCGATGCCCGGCCTCGGACCGCGGCGTTGGCTCGAGTCGACGACCGACTGGAGCAGCTGCGCCGCGAGCAGCTCGGCGTCGCGGTCGTCACGAACGCGACCGGTCCGCTCGGCCGTCGTGGTGGCGGGGCCCCGGTCGACGGACGGGCGCGCGAACGCCGAGTCCGCCGCTTGCTGCTCCGTGTCACCGCGCCCGCCCACGATGCCGCGGGTGGGCGCCTCTCGCTCGGCGCCGGCGCGGGCCGAACGCTGGTTGGCCGCGCCGGAGTCACCGCGGGTGCTCGGCCCGCGGCCGCCACTCGGTCCCAGCGCACCGGCTCGGTCGTTCCTGTCGCCCAGCACGGCCCCACCGGGCGAGAGGCGCGCGCCGTCCATCGCGTCGCGGGGGTCGAGCGGTCGCCGTTCCGGGTGCGGCCCGTCTCCGCTCGCGAGGAAGGGGGCGTCCGCTGGGTTCGGGGACGCACGCCGCATGTTCTCCCACGCCGCGCGGTCGGCCGCGGTGCGGATGCGCTGGGTCTGGGCGGCGCCGATCGCGTTCAGCGGGCTGTCCTGCAGGTTCACCGGGTGCGCGCGATCGACCAGTAGGGTGAACTCGACCGCGCCGGAATCGTCGCCGCGCTCACCGCGGCTCTCGGCGCTCACGTTCTGCGCCGAGCGCGGGCCGCCGTTCACCGTCGGGAGCGCCTCTCGCGCACGTCGTCCCGAAGGCGACTGCCCCGCGAACGCGCTCGCCGGCAGCTCGATCAGACGCTGTCGATCGAGGTCGTTCGCCGACGCGCTCGAGACCGGCAACGACTGCAGCCAGGCGTAGATCACCACGTGCGTCGCGACGGACGCCAGCGCGCCGAGGAGGGCCGAGCGCAGGTTGGTGTGGCGGGGGGTCACCGGGTCCTCAGTGTAACGAGCGCGACTCCGAGGGCCACGCCGAGGGACCCGAAGAGGGGTGTTTGGGTCTGAAATCGCTGAGCTTTTGGTGAATTTGGCCCCGCATGGAAGGGGCACATGCTCATTGGCGTTCGCCTGCTAAGGTGCGCCCGCCTCATGGGGACTTTTCTCTACATTCCGTGGTTCAAGCTCGATGCCTGGGACGTGGCGCTGCCGGCGCTCCTGGGAGTCGTGGCTTTCGCATGCCTCGTCGCGATGATCGTGCCCAAGTGGCGCCAGCAGGCGATGAGCACCTTGCTCGTCGGCCTGGGCGTCGGCGCGGCCGCCTACCTGATGGGCTTCGAGGAGGTGCCGATTCAGCCCTTCGGCATCCTCGTCGCCACGGGCGTGCTCCTCGGCGCGCGGCTGAGCGAGTGGTACGCGAAGCGCGAGGGCATCGACCCGGGGTGGCTGGCCGACTTCGTCACGCACGTGATCGTGATCGGCTTCGTCGCCTGCTACATCCTGAACGGCGTCTTCTACGAGACCGAGACGCTGATCGAGATCCTCAAGGACCCGCGGCTGCTCTTCCAGCGCTGGCTCGGTCTCTCGAGCTACGGCGGCTTCTTCGGCGCGATGTTCGGCCTGTGGGTCTGGAAGAAGCGCCGCAAGATGCCGACGCTCCCGCTCGCGGACGCGGTCTGCTTCGGCTTTCCGCTCGGCTGGTTCTTCGGGCGGATGGGCTGCTTCGTGGTCCACGACCACCCCGGCAGCGAGACGACCTTCTTCCTCGGCGTCGAGAACTACTACGAGGGCGACATCGTCCGGCACGACCTCGGTCTCTACGAGGTCTTCATCGCTGGCGCGATGATGCTCCTCTTCCTGTTCATCTACTTCAAGCGGCCCGACAAGGAGAAGCGGCCGATGGGTCTGTGGTGCGCGCTCATGCCGCTCATCTATGCCCCCATCCGCTTCTTCCTCGACTACCTCCGCGCCACCGACCTCGAGTCGAGCGACGTGCGCTACTCGGGCCTCACGCCCGGTCAGTATGCGTCGATCGCGATGTTCATCGTCGCGGCCATCATGCTCCGTCGAGTCATCAAGAAGCCCGAGTGGACCATCCCCGACGAGATGGCCTTCGACCCGGACGGGAAGCCGGCTGAAGGCGACGACGACGAGGACGAAGAGAAGGCGCCGAAGAAGACGTCCGGCAAGAAGACGTCGAAGACGAGCGGCAAGGTCCGCCGCCGCAAGAAGGCCTAGAGCACGCGCAGCCGGTCGAAGGCCAGCTGCCGTGCGATGGCGTCGGCGTTGCCGCCATCCGCCGACTGTTCGAGCACCTCCGCGGTCGTCGCCTCGAGCGCGTCGAAGAGCGGGGTCCGGTCGTCGAGCCCCATGACGGCGGCGCCGATCCCGTCCATCACGGCGCCCGCGCTCCCGAGCGCGTCGGGCACGTGGAGGATGCCGCGCAGGTGCAGCCGGTTGCCGACCTCGTCGTTCGTCACGATCCCGTTGGCCGCGCCGCAGAGCACCCGCACCCGCAGCGTCTCGACGGTCTTCTCGTCGATGACGCCGCCGAGCGCGGCCGGCACCAGCGCGTCCGCCTTCACGCTCAGCAGCGTCTCCGGCGGCACCACCTCGGCGCCGAGCGCACCGACCGCGGCGGCGCGTTCGTCGTCGACGTCTGCGACCACCAGCGAGCAGCCCGCGTTCAGGAGCACGCGGGCCACGGCCGCGCCGATGGCGCCGCAGCCCTGAACCGCGACGCGGCGCCCCTCGAGCCCGCCGCGGTCGATCCGTCGAAAGGCCACCGCGAGGCAGCGTCGAATGCTCTCTCCGACCGCGACGGTCAGGTCGGCTTCGTTGGTGTGCACGTAGCGCGTCTGCGACGCCGCCTCGGCGAGATCGGCGGCGGTCGTGCCGAAGTCTCCCGCGGCGTGGTAGCGGCCTCCGAGCTCCTCGATGTAGCGACCGAGCGCGCGAAAGGCCGCCGGTCGATCCATTCCCGGGTGGTCGAGCACCACGGTCTTCCCCCCACCGGCCGCGAGCCCGGCGAGGGCGCACTTGATCGTCATGCCGCGGGCGAGGCCGGCCACCTCGGCGGCGGCCTCCTCGACCGATGCATAGGCTCGAGTGCGGATGCCGCCGGCGGCGGGGCCGGCGCGGAAGTCGTCCAGGCAGAGGATCGCGCGCAGTCCGCTGCGTCGGTCGCTCAGGAAGAGGAAGCGATCGCGGTCGAGGTCGAAGGGGAAGGGGGCACCCATGAGGTGGCCTTGCCTCGCCTGGCCCGCGTCGGTCAAGCTTCGGCGTGGTGTGGATGGAACGATGGGCGCCGCTGGCGCTCGCCCTCGCGCTCGGTTGTGGCGACGTCGGCCCCAGCACGCTGGAGGACCCGGCGGGCTCCGTGGCGGTCGTGCCACGCGGCGAGCTCGACGGCGGGTCCGCGCCCGTCGACGCCGAGGTCGCGGACCCTGCAGTGAGCATCACCGACCCCATGGACGGCGCCAGCTTCGCCCGCTCCGGCATCGACATGGGCGACTGGGTCGCGTTCGTGGACGTCTCCGTCTCGGTGCAGGGCGTTCAGACGCTCGAGGTGCAGGTCGACGGCGACCCGCGGGCTCGGGTCGACGTGCCCGCCGCTATCGAGACCGTGAGCCTGGCCCTGCGAGGCAATGGCACTCGGACCCTCACCGCCGTCGGACTCGACGCATCCGGGCTGGAACGGGCGCGCGACCAGATCACCGTCGAGGTCACGCCACCGGACGACGGCTCCTGCCACGCCATGCTCGACGCGCTCGGCCTGGACTGGGAGCCCTCCGGTTCGCAGCAGGGCATCGGCGATCCGGTCTACGTGCAGCCCTACTTCGGCTCGGTCGCGTTCCGCTACGTCAGCAACGACTCGCCGACCCGCCTGCTGATGGACTGCGAGCTCGCGCCGCGGCTCCACCACCTCGCGATGGTCCTCGAGGAGCTCGGCATCGACGAGGCGATCCACATCGGCATCTACAACTACCGCTGCATCGGGGGCGGCGACCCGGACTCGGGCACCTGCACCCCGAGCCAGCACGCCTACGCGCGAGCCATCGATCTCTGGGGCTTCGGCCTCGCCGGGAGCGACACCGAGTACGTGCTCGAGCGTGACTGGATCATCACGGCCGGCGCCACCTGCCCCGGCACGGCCACCGAGGAAGCCGACCGCGTCCTGCACGAGATCGGCTGCCGGATGTACGAGGAAGGCATCTTCGAGACCATCCTCACACCGAACTACAACGACGCCCACCGGAACCACTTCCACGTCGACATGACGGAAGGTCGGATGTTCATCGAGACCGGCGTCGCCGGCGTCGACCCCGACGTCCCCGGCCTCGGTCATTGAGCGCCAACTGAAGGTCGAGGCGCCGCGGCTCGGCGCGAAGCCCACCGACGCGGCAACGCCGCGTCCGTTTGGGAGGGAGCGAGTCGAGGGCTCTGCCCGAGCGAAGCGGGAGGGTCTTTCGAAGACCCTCCCAGAAGACAACCGTGCGCCTCTCTGCTACATCGGCGCACCATGACGGAGATCATCGGAGTCTCGGGGCGCGAGATCCTCGATTCGCGCGGCAACCCCACGGTCGAGGTCGAGGTATCCCTCGCCACCGGTCACATCGGTCGGGCTGCGGTGCCCTCCGGCGCATCGACCGGCGAGCACGAGGCGCACGAGCTTCGCGATGGCGACGCCTCGCGCTACCTGGGCAAGGGCGTCCAGAAGGCCGTCGCCAACGTGGCCGAGAAGATCGCTCCCGAGATCCTCGGGATGGATGCGTTCGACCAGCAGGGCGTGGACCTCGCGATGCTGGCGGCCGACGGGACCCCGAACAAGGCGAACTTCGGAGCGAACGCGATCCTCGGCGTGTCCATGGCGACCGCCCGCGCCGCCGCGACCGCCCAGGGCATGCCACTCTACCGGTACCTCGGAGGGGCCATCGCCCGGCTGCTCCCGGCACCGATGATGAACATCATCAACGGCGGCGCGCACGCGGACAACGGCCTCGACATCCAGGAGTTCATGATCGTTCCGGTCGGTTTCGAGACCTTCCGCGACGCGCTCCGCGCGGGTGCCGAGACCTTCCATCACCTCAAGAAGATCCTCTCCGAGGACGGCCTGGCGACCAGCGTCGGCGACGAGGGCGGCTTCGCGCCGACCCTCGCCAAGAACGAGGACGCGCTGGCCTACGCGGCCCGCGCCGTGGAGGCCGCCGGCTACGACCTCGGCGATCAGATCGTGCTCGCGCTCGATTGCGCCATGAGCGAGGTCTACGACGCCAAGGCCAACAAGTACCGCTTCGACGGTCAGGACCTCGGCGTGGACGAGCTCATCGAGACGTTCGCCGGCTACTGCGAGCGCTACCCGATCGCCTCCATCGAGGACGGCTGCGCCGAGAACGACTGGGACGGCTGGCGTGCCCTCACGGAGCGCCTCGGTGAAGAGGTCCAGCTCGTGGGCGACGACCTCTTCGTCACCAACGTCCAGCGACTCCGCCACGGCGTCGACCAGATGGTCGCCAACGCAGTGCTCGTGAAGGTGAACCAGATCGGCACCCTGACCGAGACCCTCGACACCATCCGCCTCGCGGACCTGCACGGCTACTCGTCGATCATCAGCCACCGAAGCGGCGAGACGGAAGACCCGTTCATCGCCGACCTCGCGGTCGCGACCGCGGTCGGTCAGATCAAGACCGGCTCGGCGTCGCGCTCGGAGCGCATCGCCAAGTACAACCAGCTCCTCCGCATCGAGGAAGAGCTCGGCGACGGCGCGGTCTACGCCAAGGCCGCGACCTTCGCGGCCTGAGGCTCGGCTACGACGCCTTCTTGTCGAAGAAGGAGGCGTCGTACTGGCCGGCCCGGAACGACTCGTCGTTCAGGATCGACCGCAGCCGGTCGCAGTTCGTCGGGTAGGGCGCCACCACGCTCCCGGCCAGCATCCGGTCGAGGGTCAGGGCCGCCTGGTGCCGGATCGGCGCGTAGGCGGTGATCTTCGCCAGGCGCGGGAAGTCGTCCGGCGGGATGCAGAAGCCCTCCATGACGCTCTGCTCCACCCGCACACTGCGCTGAGGCGCCGCGGGGAAGCGCATGGTGGTGGCCGTCGCCTCGGGGTCCGCCTCGCCGGTGGCCATCAGCTGTGCGCTGATCGCGTGACCGGAGGGCTGGAGCGCCAGCACCTCGTCGGGCATCGGGACGCCGGCGGCGAGCTGCATCTCGAGCCCCACCAGGTCCAGACCGGTGACCATCTCGGCCGCGGTCAGGAGGGCGGGCAGTCCCAGGTCGGCGTGGCTGACGTAGAGGCGGCCGGCCTCGTCCACCAGCAGTCCGACGCGGAGCAGCCCGGCGCTGGTGACCTGCTTGGCGATCCGTAGCGCGAGGTCGAAGGCCATCTCCTGGATCGCCTGGCCGTCGGTACGAAAGACGAAGGCCGTCGACGGGCACTCCTCGATGAGGCTGCGGCCTTCGGCGAAGAGGGTCTCCTCGCGGTCGCAGATGGGCGCCACCTCGCCCTCGGCGTCGATGGCGACGATCAGCTCCACCGCCCGAGCGCGCGGGAGCCACTTCTCCACGGCGAGGGGCCCCTGACCCTGCAGCTTCTCGAAGGCCGCCGGGAGGTCGTCCTCATCGTCCACGATGGTCCACGACGGGTCGTCGCCGTCCTCGGCCGGTCCGAGCACGACCGGGTAGCCGATCTCCTCGGCGACCAGCGAGGCCTGCCCGAGCGTCTCGACCGCACCCTCCGAGCCAGGGATCACCCGGCCGCCCACTTCCTCGACCAACGCGCGGAAGGCGGTCCGGTCGGTCAGCGCGGCGGCGGCGTCGGCGTCCTGGCCCACGAAGGGCAGCCCCTGCTGCTCGAGCGCGCGGGCGATGGCGTCCCGCTGCCGGTGCCGGCCGAACCCGGGGTGCACCGCGTCGATCTCGTTCTCGACGGCGCGCGCGACGAGCTGCTCCACGTCGAGCATCCCCTCGGTCACGTCGACCTCCAGCGAGATGTCGCAGGCCTCGATGTGCAGCCCGCTGCCCTCGGGGGCCCGGAGCGCGACCGCGGTGATCCCGAGGCGCTTGCAGGTGCGGGCGACGCGGATGGCAGCCTGGCCGCGGCGGACGATGAAGATTCGGCTGAACACGGCGGAGCCATAGCATGGGGCGGCGGTTGCGTCCCTGCGAGCGAGAGCGCATCAAACGGAGGTGCCGGTCTTCGTGAGCAGCCGTGGCCTTCGGAGCCGTCCCTTCGCGAACCGTGTCATCGCCGAGCGCGCCGAGCGCATGCTCCGCGCCATGAAGATGGAGAACGCGGAGCTCTCCATCCTCCTCTGCGACGACGCCACCATTCACGAGCTCAACCGGGACTACCGCGGGAAGGACCGCCCGACCGACGTCTTGGCCTTCGCGATGCGGGAGGGGGAGGGCGGCCCGCTTCACCCCGAAATCCTCGGGGACGTGGTGATCTCCATCGATACGACCCGCCGACAAGCGAGAGAACGGGGGATCGCGATCGTCGCCGAGGCGACTTTCTTGCTCGCGCACGGACTTTTGCACCTCTTGGGGTACGACCACCAAACCGAGCAGGAGCTGCGAGTGATGATGGCGCTGACCGACGGCCTCTGTGCCGCGGCGCGTGGGCGGCGAGTTGTGGACAACTCCTCCCCCGCCTCACGCCGACGCTAGAGTCGTCTCTTTCAAGGGCATGTAATCAAAGGGCTTTCTCTCGATGTGGTCGCCCGCCCGGGGGCGCGGCACCCCTGGGGATGAAATGGTGGAAACCCTGGCGCCGAGCGTCGGCGGCGGCCCGTTCTGGGGGGCGGCCACTGCGCTTGCCACCCGTGTCGCTCGCTTACCGCCCCTGCTTTTTCGGGGAAAACGCTGGATTTAGGCCTTGTCAGGGGTCGGGGTGCATGTCTAGATGCGCTGGCCTCACGCCAAAAGATGGCGTTTCGCCCGATAGGGCAAGGGCTTTACGAGATTTCCTCGCAGCCCGAGGGCAACAAGAAAGTATCCGACTGGAGGGAGCGATGGCGACTGGCAAGCGAATGACCAAGGCTCAGATCATGAGCGAGCTTTCCGACAAGACCGGCCTCACCAAGCGTGAGGTCCAGGCTGTCTTCGAGGGGCTCCGTGAGCTCATCAAGCAGCAGCTCGGCAAGCGCGGCCCGGGGGAGTTCGTTCTCCCGGATCTCGTGAAGCTCAAGCTCAAGGCCGTCCCGGCCCAGAAGAACAAGAAGTTCCGCAACCCGGGCACCGGCGAGGTCTTCTACAAGGACGTGAAGGCCAGCAAGAAGCTTCGGGCGACCCCGCTCAAGAAGCTCAAGGACCTGGTCATCTGAATCGTTCGTAGGCGACCCCACAAGGTCGCTCGAACACGCGCGTTGGGCGCTCACCCTCGGTGAGCGCCCTTCGTGCGTTTGGGCCCGAGCAGTCGGTCCGAGAACCGATTTTCCTTCGGATTTCGCGCGCCCATGGCCCATGCCTGGAAAAGGGGACACTCGGGGGCGCTCGAGTCCTGTTAGAATCGTGAGGTGCTGACCCCGCACAAGGGCGGCCCCGAGGAGACCGCGCGGCATCGCGTCGGTGCGGTCGTCGGGGGGAAGTACCGCGTCAAACGACTGCTCGGCCACGGGGGCATGGGCTCGGTCTACAAGGCCGAGAACACCACGATCGGCCGCACGGTCGCGGTGAAGATCCTCCACCCACACCTCGCCGACGACGGAGTGACCCTGGCCCGCTTCCAGCGCGAGGCGCGCGCGGCGGCCGGCATCGAGCATCCGCACGTGGTCGACGTGCTCGACATGGGCCTCGACAAGGGCGGCGCGCCCTTCATCGTCATGGAGTACGTGCGGGGGAAGAGCGCCGCTCGGATCCTGCGCGAGGTCGAGCAGTGGGACATCCCGCGCGCCTGCTTCGTCGTGGGGCAGGTGCTCGACGCGCTCCACGCCGTGCACCAGCGTGGCGTCGTCCACCGCGACCTGAAGCCGGAGAACATCCTGGTCACCACGGTCGAAGGCAGGGCCGACTACGTGAAGCTCTTCGACTTCGGCGTCGCGACTTTCATGGAGAGCGCCCAGAGCGCCACCCACGAGCTCACCCCCACGGGCCGGGCGATGGGGACCCCGTACTACGCGAGCCCGGAGCAGCTCGGGGGACTGAGCCGCCGCGACCCCCGCATCGACGTCTACGCCGTCGGGGTGGTCCTCTACGAGCTCCTCTGCGGGTCCAGGCCTTTCAACGCCGAGGCGTTCGTGGAGCTCTGCCGCCAGGTGCTCGAAGACGAGCCCCCGCCCATGCGCGTGTTCCGCCGCGATGTGCCGCCCGAGCTCGAGGCGGTGGTGTTCCAGGCCATGCACAAGCGCCTCGAAGACCGCATCCAGAACGCCCGCGCCTTCCACGAGGCGCTGGTCCCCTTTGGCGCGGAGCCGCTGCCGGAGGAGTTCGACGACCCGACCGACACCTTCACCATCGACCTGCGCGACCTCCGGATGCGGGAGCGCGAGTCGGATCTGACCCGTCGCCGGACGGCGACCAGCCGCGCCCCGGACGTGCTCGGGCTGGTGGTTCAGGAAGCGCAGCGGGTCGTGCGTGAGCGCTCCGCCAAGGAGCTGGCGGTGCTCCTCGATCGCGCGGTGTCCGGCGAGGCCCAGCCCGACCAGTGGTATCCCGAGTCCGTGCTCGGCGTGCTCGAGGCGGGTGACGAGGCCTTCGGCTCGGACGACCGACGGCTGCTCGCGGAGGTCGGCCGAGCCGTGGCCCGCCGACTCCAGGCCGAGGGGGCCATCTCCAGCGACGCCACCCCCGAGCTCCTCTTCGCCCGGACGGGCGAGCTCTGGTCGCGCTGTTTCGCCGACGGATCGCCTCAGGTGAAGGAGCTCGGCCTCGGCTACGGCTTGTTCGAGGTGAAGGCACACCCCCGGCCTCGTCTCTCCCGCGCGGTCCTCATGATGGGCCTGCTGGACGAGGCGATTTCGTTGGTCGGCGGCCGCCGATGTGAGGTGCGGCTCGCGAAGGCGGAGGCCCTCGGCGACTCGGTCGACCTGTACGAAGCCAGCTGGAGCGCTGGGTAGAGCCCCGGCACTGCTCGGATGTGCCGGTAGGGGGGAGTCGGGGTAGGCTGTGGCGGTGACGCACCCACTCCTCCGCGGGAAGGACGTCCTCGACGTTCCCGTCCTCGTGTTGAACCGCGGGTACCAGCCGGTCCGTATCACCTCGGCGCGCCACGCCTTCTCGTTGCTCTACGGCGACCGGGCGCAGGCCCTCGACCGGGACTACGAGCCGCACGACTTCGAGCGGTGGGCGGCGCGCGACCCCGAGGAAGGGGAGCTCACCGTGCGGACGGTCGGCGGGGCGCTCGAGGTGCCCCGGCTCCTGCTCCTGCGGGTGTACGACCGCGTCCCGCGGACGCCGCTTCGGCTGAGCCGCCGGAACGTGTTCGTCCGCGACGGCCACCAGTGTGTCTACTGCGGGAAAGGGTCGGACCTCACCATCGACCACGTGCTGCCTCGGAGCCGTGGGGGTGGCTCCTCCTGGGAGAACCTCGTGAGCTGTTGCCGCGACTGCAACCTGGAGAAGGGTCATCGCACGCCGGAAGAGGCCGACATGCCCATGCGGCGGCGCCCCGTCCGGCCGACCTGGACCGTGGTGATCCAGCTGACCGGCGTGAAGAATCCGCTGCCGGACTGGGAGCCTTTCCTCCAGGCCACCGGGTAGGGTCGCCCCACGCTTCGCACGCGACGGCTCGACAGAGCCGCCCCATCGCGGTACCCGGCTTGCGATGACCGACGAGGTCGATCTCGAGCTCTTCCGAGAGCCCGCCCCCGAGGGCGAGGGCCCCACCGCCCCGCGCCTCATGGTGATCGGCGGGGCCAAGGGCGGAACGGGCAAGTCCCTGCTCGCTGCGAACCTCGCCATCTACCTGGCCAGCCTCGGTCGCCGAGTGGTGGCGGTCGATGCCGACCGCATCGGCGCGAACCTGCATGGGTTCCTCGGCGTTCCGCACCCGGCAGGCGTGGCCACCTACACGCCGCCGCTGCCCTCCTTCGCCAGCCCCGATGACGAGGACGGCGAGACCCAGGAGACGCTGCCCTTCGACGACGTCGAGGACACCGACTCGGACCTGGCCCTGGTCGTCCATCCGGGGCCAGCCGATGGAACGAACCCGCCCGCGCCCGGCGTGCCCGGCGTGGTCGACACCGGCGTCCGCGGGCTCCGACTCCTTCACGCCGGTCTGGACGAGCCCGCCCGCGGCGAGTCGACCCGTCGACGCCGGCGCGATCTGACCGAGCGGCTCACCAAGATGGACGCCGACTGGATCGTCATCGACATCGGCGCCGGGCTCGACCACAGCCTCCTCGATCTCTGGCTCGACGCGGACGTGCACCTCTTCGCGACGCTGCCCGAGCCGACGGCGGTCGAGGGCACCTACCGCTTCGTTCGGGCGACCTTCCTCCGCCGCCTTCGACGGTTGGTGGAGCAGGCCGTGGCCGCCAGCGACGACTCGGCCATCGCCGAGGCCGGTGCCTCCTTGCTCGAGCGCCTCGAGCAGGAGGGTCGGGCGCTCCCGCCGCTCGACCTGCTTCGCAAGCTCCGTGCCGAGGGCCACCCGCTCGCCGACCAGGTGGAGCAGGCGATGGAGGAGCACGACACCTTCTTCGTCGTGAACCAGACCCGGCTTCGGGCAGACCTCGAGCTCGGTGAGCGCATGGCGAGCGCGGCGCGTCGCCGGCTCGGCGTGCGCCTCGAGTACCTCGGCTACGTCGACTTCGACGACACCGTCTGGAACTGCCTCCGCACCGGTCGCCCGCTCCTCATCGAGAGTCCGGGCACCAAGGCCAGCCGCAGCATCGAGAAGATCGCGCGCCGGCTGCTCTCGCTCGCGGCCGGCAAGTATCGCTTCGCGCCGCAGCCGACCGTCCCGCTCGCGACGCACCACGACCTGCTCGAGATCGACCGCGGCGCCACCGACGAGGAGGTCCGGCGCGCCGCCAAGCGTGCGCGCGAGATCTACGCGCCCGGCTCGCTCGCGTGCGTGGGGCTCTTCGACGAGACCGGCCTCGAGCGGCTCCGCGCCCGCCTCGAAGAGGCCCACGACGTCCTGCTCGATCCGGCGCGCCGTCGCCCCTACGAGCTCAGCGTCTTCCCGCCCGAACCGACGCAGGCCAGCACCCGCGAGGAAGAGGCCGACGAAGGACCGCGACCGCCGCCGCCCGTCATCACGCCCGAGACCGTCTTCACCGGAGCGCTCCTTCGCGCCGTCCGACTCTCCAAGGGCGTGCGCCTCAAGGAGATCAGCCAGAAGACGAAGATCGGCGTCTCGTTCCTCCAGGCCATCGAGGGGGAGCAGGTCCGTCACCTGCCCGCCCAGGTGTACATCCGTGGCTTCGTGACGGAGGTGGCCAAGTTCCTCGGGCTCGACCCCGAGCACGTGAGCCGTACGTACGTTCGGCGCCTGGAGAAGAACCACCCGGAGCGAGCCGGGGCCGAGGGCTGAGGCATGGTGCTGGTCCTGGCCAGCGCCTCCCCACGGCGCGCCGAGCTGATCCGTCGCCTCGACCCCGAGGGGACCGTGCTCGCGCTTCGCATCCGGCCCGCCGACATCGACGAGACCCCTCGCGACGGCGAGCCGAGCCCCGCCTACGTGGCCCGCATGGCGCGCACGAAGGCGACCGCGGTGACCGAAGGCGACGCGCTGGTCCTCGGCGCGGACACGGTCGTGGTGCTCGACGGAGCGATCCTCGCCAAGCCCGCCGACGCCATGGAGAACGCCGGGATGATCGAGCGACTGGCCGGCCGCACCCATCAGGTCACCACCGCAGTGGCGCTCGCGCGGGGCGGGGAGCTGCTCGAGGAGCTCGCCGTGACGACCGACGTCCGCTTCCGCGCGCTCGGCGACGACGACGCGCGACGATACGCGGCCACCGGCGAAGGGCTCGACAAGGCTGGAGGCTACGGGATCCAAGGCCTCGGCGCCGCGCTCGTGTTGGCCATCGACGGTAGCTACACGAACGTCGTCGGGCTGCCACTCGCCGAGACCCTGGCGTTGCTCCGGCGATGGGACGTGCTCTCGTGAGCGTGACCGAGGGACTGGCCGCGGTGCGTGCCCGCATCGATCGAGCGGTGGCTGCCGCCGGCCGCGAGCCCGGCTCGGTACGGCTGGTCGCGGTGTCCAAGCGACACCCGGTCGAAGCGATCCGCGAGGCGCACGCTGCCGGTCAGCGGGTCTTCGGTGAGAGCTACGCGCAGGAGCTCGAGCGCAAGGCGGCGGCGCTCTCGGACCTCGAGCTCGAGTGGCGCTTCATCGGCCATCTGCAGCGCAACAAGGCCAAGGTCGTCGTGGCGGCCGGCGCCGGCGTCGACAGCATCGACTCGCCGCGACTGGCGACCGCGATCCACAAGCGCGCGAGCGCGGATGGCGTGGTCGTCGGGGTGCGCATCCAGGTGAACGTCGCGGGCGAAGCGCAGAAGTCCGGTGTGGCGACCGACGCCCTCGACGCGCTCGTGGACCACGTTCGAGGGCTCGACGGGCTTCGCCTCGAGGGGCTGATGACCATCCCGCCCGACGGCGAACCCGAAGATGCGCGTCCGCACTTCCGCGCCCTGGCCGCCCTCGCGGACCGCTACGAGCTCCCGGTCCGTTCCATGGGCATGAGCGGCGACCTCGAGGTCGCCATCGCCGAGGGCGCCACCGAGGTGCGCATCGGCACGGCGGTCTTCGGCCAACGCCCGGGCTGAGCGTTCAGTCGAACTCGCCGGCGAGGGTCCGCGAGGTCATCTCCCCGAGCTCTCGACTGCGGCGGGCGGCGGCGTCGACCGCGTCGATCAGAGTGGTCCGAAGACCGCCGGCCTCGAGCGTGTGGAGGCCGGAGATGGTGGTGCCGCCCGGGCTGCAGACCATGTCCTTGAGGCGACCGGGGTGCTCGCCGGTCTCGATGAGCAGCTTGGCCGCGCCGAGCACCGTCTGGGCGGCGAGGGTCTGCGCGGTCTTCCGATGGAGGCCGACCTTCACGCCGGCGTCGGCCATGGCCTCGATGATCACGAAGATGAACGCGGGGCCGGATCCGCTCAGGCCGGTGACCGCGTCCATCAACGACTCGTCGAGCACCTCCACGATGCCGACGCTCTCGAAGAGCCGACGCGCGAGCGCGATGTCGGCCTCGGTCGCGTGCGTTCCGGGCGCCACCGCCGTCGCGCCGTGACGGACCAGGGCCGGCGTGTTCGGCATCGTCCGGATCACGCGCGTGCCCGGGCTCAACCGTGCCTCGATCGCGTGGTTGGTGACGCCGGCGGCGATGGAGATCAGCAGCGTCTCCGGGCGCAACGACTGCCGCAGCTCGGGAAGCATCCGTCCGAAGACCTGAGGCTTGGTCGCCAGGATGATGACGTCGGCCTTCGCGGCGACCTCGGCGTTCGAGGCGACCGTCGTGATGCCCAGCTCCTGCGTGACCTCCGCCCGACGTGGCTCCCGCGGCTCGCTGGCGATCAGCTGCTCGGGCGTGCAGAGCCCCGCGTGCAGGAGGCCCCGGGCGATGGTGGTCGCCATGGTGCCGGCGCCGATGAAGCCGATGGTGCCGATGTCGTCGCTCATGCCGCTCCATAGCACGGGGGGACGGCGGCTGGCGCGTCGGGCCCGCTCGTTCCATTCCCACGTGGGTGGAGGCGCACGAACGAGCTCGAGCGGCGGTCGAGCAGTGGCGACGCAGCGAGGCGGAGGCGCGCATCCGCGGCTGGGGTGAGCTCGACGAGGCCGAGCCGCTCCCGACACCGGCTTGGCCGACGCTCGAGGCCGAGACCTTCGTGGACGCGGAGCTGGCCCCGGCCGAGCGTGGCGCCGCCGCTGCCCATCTAGCCCGCGCCGCCTTCGAGCGCGCCATCGGCCCCTTTCGCGAGCGCCGCCGCGAGGACCTCGCCCAGCCGGTCGCGCTCGAACGTGACCGAGTGCCGGCATCGGTGGCGGCGGGCTTCCTCCTCGACCCGAACCGTGCGCGGTCTGCGGCGCGGGCGCTCGAAGTCGTCGGACGCTCTCTCGCGCGGGGCGCCGACGAAGCGACGCAGGCCGGAGCCGAGCGCGCGGGGCGTTGGCTGCGCGCGGTCGAGGCGCCGCCCCATCCGGACGGCGGCCCCAGCGCGGCGGACCGGCGCGCGCTCGCGGAGAAGGTGCTCGATGAGAGTCAGTCGGCCCTGGACGCCGTCCGGGATCGATTCGGCGTGGCGGAGCTCTGGCAATGGCCGCTCGCGGTGCACGGTGACCGGTCGCTCTTCCGACCCGAGCGGCGCTTCCAGCGGATCGCCGCCGACCTCGAAGGCTGGGGCTTCCGCTCGGTGCTCGCCGCGCACGTCAGCGTGGCGCCCGAGCGGCCGGCGCTCCGTTCCCGCCTCGCGGCTCGCCGGGTGCCGGAGCGGATCCGGATCGCGGGGCCATCGGTCGATGGGGTGCTGGGCGAGTGGCTGGCCGCGGAGGGGTTGGGGCGAGCGCTGGCGCTCTCGTTGGTGTCGCCCGCTGCGGCTTCGCCGTTGCGGCGCCCCGTGGCCGAGACCGTGGGGCGGGCGCTCGGCGTCTTGGTGGCCCAGGTGGCGACGGGGCCGGTGGCCCTTCGCAAGCGGGGGCTGACGCTGACCGAGTCGCGCGCTGCCGTATCGCTGGGCGCCGCCGTCGCGCTGCTCCGTGTCCGGCTCGACGCCGCGGCCGTGCTCGCGGAAGGAGCCCCGCTGGAAGGCCGGGCGTCGCTCGTCGCGCGAGCCACCGGCACGGGCGCCGATCCCGGGGCGGCGTTCCTGCTCACCACGAGCGCGGCCAGCCCACGCTTCCGCGCGAGCGTCGCGGGACTGGCTCTCTATCCGGCCTTGCGCGAGCACTTCGACGAGGACTTCTTCCGGAACCCCCGGGCCGCCGAGCCCATTCGGGGCGCTGCCACGCGCGGCGGCGCGCTCTCGGCCGAGGCCTTCGTCGAAGAGGTCGACGGCGCGCAGGAACAGGCCATCGCTCGGTTGGCGGAATTGGCGGAGCTGGCCCTCGCGTGAGGCTCGTCGATCCAGATTCGGATCGCACTTTCGCCGTGTTGTACTAAGTTTTCGCCATGGTCGATGGTGCAGTCTTTGCGGCGCGTCGCCGCCGTCTACTCGAGCTCGTAGGTGACCAGGGAGCGGCGATCCTGCCCGCGGCCCCGGTCGAGATCCGGAACAACGACGTCGAGCACGCCTTTCGGCAGGACAGCGACCTCTACTACCTGACCGGCTTCGATGAGCCGAGCTCGGTGCTCGTCCTCACGAACGCTCACGAAGAGCATCGAAGCGTGCTCTTCGTGCAGCCGCGCGATCCGGCGCGGGAGATCTGGGATGGTCCGCGCCTCGGCACCGAGGGCGCCGTGCGAGAGCTGGGCGTCGACGCCGCGTTCCCGATCGGCGAGCTCGCCGAGCGCTTGCCCGCGTACCTGGAGGGCGTCGAGTCGGTCCACTATCCGGTCGGCGAGGGGCACCCCTTCGACACCGAGCTCTACGCGGCCGTGCGCGCCGCGCGTCAGCGCGGTCGCCGCTCCGGTCGGGCGTTCCCGACCACCTTCGTCGCGCCGCTCCATGGTGTGCACGAGATGCGCCTGAAGAAGGACGAAGCCGAGCTCGAGGCCATGCGCGCTGCGGCCGCGGTCACGGCCGAGGCCCATCGTCGCGCCATGGTCGTCGCCCGCCCCGGAATGCACGAGTACGAGGTGCAGGCGGAGATGGACCGTATCTTCCGCGCGTCGGGCTGCGAGCGCACCGCCTACGACAGCATCGTCGGCTCCGGGCCCAACGCGACCATTCTCCACTACCGCTCGAACCGGCGGCTGATGGAGGAGGGCGACCTGCTGCTCATCGATGCCGGTTGCGAGCTGCACTACTACGCGAGCGACGTGACCCGGACCTTCCCGGTCAGCGGCCGTTTCACGGAGCCGCAGCGCGTGCTCTACCAGCTCTGCCTGGACTCGCAGCTGGCCGCCATCGAGGCGACTAAGCCGGGCGCCACCCTCGACACGATTCACGAAGCGGCCGCGCGCGTGATCGGCGCGGGCCTGCTCGAGCTCGGTCTGATCCAGGGCACGATCGACGAGGTCATGGAGGACCAGCGCTACAAGGACTTCTTCATGCACAAGACGTCCCACTGGCTGGGCATGGACGTGCACGACGTGGGCGCCTACTTCGCCGACGGAAGCCCGCGGCCCCTCGAGGCCGGGATGGTGCTCACCATCGAGCCGGGCATCTACGTCGCCACCGACGCCGAGGTCGACGAGAAATGGCGCGGTATCGGCATCCGCATCGAGGACGACATCCTCGTCACCGAGGCGGGCAACGAGAACCTGACCTCCGCCATCCCGAAGACGATCGCCGAGATCGAGTCGCTCATGGGTGAGCGGCGCGCGGCCTAGCCCCCAGCGCCTACCAGGACATCTCGATGGCGTTGCGAACGCTGTCGCCGTTCGCGGCGCACGCGACGATCTGAGACTCGGCGTTCGTCACGCCCGCGCGCTCGAAGACGTGCTCGCACACGCCGGAGAGCAGGGCGAGGAACGCCTCCGATACCTCGGCCTCTTCGAGGTCCAGGCACCACCGGCGCGCCTCGAGCCGATGCGGTCGGAGTCGACCCGCGGTCAGGTAGGCGGCGTAGAAGGTGCCGAGGCGCTTGATGATCGTCTCGGTCGGCGCACCTTCCAGCAGGCGTCGGTGGGTGCCCATCCGTTCGCTGCCGGTCGCGCGTCGACCGTACTCGCGGATGCTGTCGAGGCCGCCGCCGAATCGCTCGAGCAGAGCGTCGAGGAAGGTCTCGAGCACCCAGAATGGAAGTCGCGCGATGCTGAGCAGCTGAACCGGCCATTCCTTCTGGAGCCGCACGTGCGATTCGATGAGCGCCCGAGTGCTGCCGCGACCGTGGACCTCGTCCACTGCGACCTCGATCGCCAAGAGCAGGCTCGCCTTCACGTGCGAGTCGTCCGAAGGGAAGGGCGTCGACGGCGCCCAGCCCGGCGACGTCTCGGCGGCGGCTGCCGGTTCGATGCTCGCGCGCTTCGCCGAGGGACGAATGCTCTCGAAAGGGTCTCTGGCGTAGTCGGCCGAATGGGCGACGAAGCGTGCCGGAGTGGGCGCCGGGCTCACGGGTGGTGTCATCGAGGTCGTGCCGATGGGGACCTCGTCAGTGATGGGGCGGCCCAGCTCGGCGAGTCGGTCGGCGCGGAGATCGGAGTCCATTCGCGCCGTGGGGGCGTCGCCAACGGCCGGGGACCGCGTCGTGCTCGGTGAGTGGGGTGCTTCTGCCCCGAAAGGCCGGAGCGCCGCGTGCATCGAATGCGCGTCGGGGTAGCGTTCGTCCCGGTTGCTCGCCATCGCCTTGTCGATGACCGCGGCGAGCCCGGGCGAGACGTTCGGCGCGACGTCCAGCAAGGGCTTGCGGCGCCCGCTGAGGATGGCCTGGAGAAGCGCGTGATAGTTGCCGCCCTGGAAGGGCAGCTCACCCGCCAAGCTCTCGTAGAGGATCACGCCGATGGCGTAGATGTCGACGCGATGGTCGAGGTCCTTGCGTCCCTGGGCCTGCTCCGCGCTCATGTAGTGGGGCGTGCCCATCATCGCGCCGGTACGGGTGAGTCCTTCGGTCTCCCCACCCGCGACCCCGCGGACCTTGGAGATGCCGAAGTCGAGCACCTTCACGAAGTCGCGGCGCCCGCCCAGACGGCAGAGGAAGACGTTGTCGGGCTTCAGGTCCCGATGGATGACCCCACGGCCATGCACCGCCTCGAGCGCCGAGAGCATCTCTCCTGCGACCCTCGCGGCACGTCGCGGGTCGAGGCGACCGGCCCGCCGAAGTCGGTCCGCGAGGCTCTCGCCGACGAGGAGCTCCATCGCGAGGTACGGCGCTCCATCTTCGGCGTAGCCGAGGTCGAGCACGTCCACGATGTGGTCGTGGCCGATGGTGCCGGCCGCGCGCGCCTCGCGCTGGAATCGACGGACCGCGCTCTCGTCTTTCGCGAGCTCGGGATGCAGGCGCTTGATCGCGACCTTGCGACCGAGCTGCAGGTGCTTCGCCTCGTAGACGGCACCCATGCCTCCTTCGCCGAGCAGCCCGAGGATCTCGTAGCGGCCGGCGACGACCCGTCCGGTCAGCGCCGGCCCGGCGTGGAGCGGCCGGCCGGAGTTCGGGCAATGCGACCAGCTATCCGGGTGGTCGACTCCACAATGCGGGCAGGTGATCGAGGCGGACTCGCCGTCCTTTGCCATGCTCTCCACGATGCCCAAGGGGCTTCAGGATCCCTGACCGTGAACGCCTCCGTCAATGGTCGGTGTCGGAAAGATGAACGACGGGCGGGCCGATCCGCACGCTCGGTGCAGTCGCCGCGAACATCGAACCGGATTCGCTCGCGGATCCGGTGTCCCCCTTTCAGGCATGGTGTCTGCATCGGAAGGCACTCGATGGAGTGCATCGTGCCGTGTCGAGTCGCTTGCTTCACCCTCGTCGTGGGTGTGTTCGGCCTCGCGAGCGAGGTCGACGCGCAGACGGTGGCCGATATCGCGGCACGCGGCGCCTGCTCGACCGCTGGACTCGAGGGCATCAGCCGGCAGCTCGCGGACTCGCAGACCTGCATGCGTCCCGGCCAGTTCGTGCGCTTTGCGCCTCATCCTCGGATCTCCCTGAGCTCGAGCCGGGTCCATCCCTACCTCCAGGCCAGCGCTCGCGACGCGATCCACCGGGTGGCCGACGGGGGCACGAACCTGACCATCAACAGCGCCTTCCGAACGGTCGCCGACCAGTACGTGCTCTATCACTCGGGCGGCTGTGGTCTCGCGGCGACGCCCGGCAACAGCAACCATCAGTCCGGCCGGGCCGTCGACGTGGGCAGCTACTCGAGTGTCCGCTCGGCGCTCGAGGGCGCGGGCTGCGCGTGGCTCGGCTCACGCGACCCGGTGCACTTCGACTGCCCGGGGAGCGACCTGCGGTCGGACGCGGTCTTGACCTTCCAGCGCTTGTGGAACGCGAACAACCCCGGCGACCGAATCGCCGAGGATGGAGCCTACGGCCCGCAGACGGAGTCGCGCCTCGGGCGCACGCCCGCTTCGGGGTTCGCGGACGACCTGTGTGCGCCGACCTGCGAGGCGCACTGCGAGGGCGACACCATCGTCGACGCCGAGTGCGGCCGCGGCGAGTGCGGAGCCTTCGGGGCGACCTGCGCGGACGACTCGCTCGGGGTGCGCTGCGTGAGCGTCTTCTGTCCGGCGATGGGCGAGGCGGACGTCTGCCTCGACGAGACCCAGCGCGCGCACTGCTCGGACGGAGCCCTCGCGGAGCCGACCGAGTGCGCGGGGGGAACGACGTGCGCAGGAGAGGGCGAGTGCATCATGGAGTCGATGCCGGGCGTGGACATGGGCCCGGCGGCGGACGCCGGCATCGGACCCGCGGATGATGGCTCCACCCGCGACGCGTCGGTCGGCGTCGACTCTGGCTCGCTGACGGGTCCGGGCTTCGACACCGCCACGGGCGGCTGCAGCTGTCGCGTCGACGGACCGCCGAACGCCGATGGCCTCTGGCTGCTCGCGGCGTTCGCGCTGCTCGCGTTCAGGCGGCGTCGGCTTCGCTAGACCGCTCACGACTTGCTCTGATCCGCCCTCGCGGGCTGTGCGACCACAGGTCGGCCCCGTCCCTCCTCGCCGATGCTCGGCATCGACTCGTCGTGCCGAAACCGACCCGCGGCCGCACAGCACCCCGATCATCGGACCATTTCAAGCCGTGAGCGGTCTAGCGCGTGATGCAGGTCGGTTGACGGGAGATCCGTGGTCTGGGTGGGTTCGATGGGGTGTCCGCGAACCGAGGAAATGCCGAAGTATTTTCGAGCGTGAGGGGACGACCGCAGCGGGTGTGCTCAGGGCGCGTAGCGCCCTTCAACCGACCTGCATCACGCGCTAGAGCCGCTCTGGTCGTAGCGCTTCATCGTGCCCGCCTTGTAGCGCTTCCAGTACTCGTCGAACGCGCCCTTCACCTTCCCACTCAGGAAATACATCCCGAGGATGTTCGGGAAGGCCATGCCGAGAATCATCAGGTCGCTGAAGCCGATGACGCTGCCCAGCTCGAGCACCGCGCCGCTGACCGCGAAGAAGAGGAAGATGATCTTGTAGGCCAGCGACGAGCCCGTGCCGAAGAGGAACGTCCAGCAGCGCTCGCCGTAATAGCTCCAGCTGATCATCGTCGAGAAGGCGAACATGAAGACCGCGAAGGTCAGCACGTACTTGAAGCCGGGGATGACCGTGTCGAAGGCCGCGCTGGTCATCTCGACGCCCGCGTCCGGCCCGTCGTAGACGCCGGTGATGACGACCACGAGGCCGGTCATCGTGCAGACGATGATGGTGTCGATGAAGGGCTCGAGCAGCGCCACGATGCCCTCGCGGACCGGCTCGTCGGTGGCGGCGGCGGAGTGGGCGATGGACGCCGAGCCGACGCCGGCCTCGTTCGAGAAGGCCGCGCGCTGGAAACCGAGCACGAGCACGCCGAGAAAGCCGCCGCCGACCGCGCGCGGCTTGAACGCTTCGCCGAAGATCTTGCCGAAGGCCGCCGGGATCTCGGGGACGTTGGCCAGGATCACGGCGAGACCCGCGAGCACGTAGACCGCGCACATCACGGGCACGATGAGGCCCGCGACCTTACCGATGCGCTTGATGCCACCGATGATGACCACGCCGACCATCGCCGCGAGCAACACCCCGTACGCGAAGGCGCCGACGCCGTTGTCCATGAAGGGCAGCACGCCCGCGACCTGCGCGTAGGACTGGTTCGCCTGGAACATGTTGCCGCCGCCGAAGCTGCCGCCGATGCACATGATGGCGAACGCGATGGCGAGGAACTTCCCGAAGCGGCGGAAGCCCATCTGCTCGAGGCCGGCGCTGAGGTAGCGCATCGGTCCGCCGGAGACGTTGCCCTTCTCGTCGGTCTGTCGGTAGAGCTGGCCGAGGGTGCACTCGCTGAACTTCGAGCACATGCCGAAGAACGCGGCGACCACCATCCAGAACACCGCGCCCGGACCGCCGGCACCGACCGCGATGGCGACACCCGCGATGTTGCCCAGACCGACGGTGGCGCTGAGCGCGGAGGAGAGCGCCTGGAAGTGGCTCACCTCGCCTTCGTCGTCGGGGTTGTCGTAGACGCCACGGGTCACCTGGATGGCGTGACCGAAGGCGCGCAGGTTGGGGAAGCCGTAGCGGAACGAGAAGAAGAGCGCGCCGAGCACGAGCCAGAGGACGATGAAGGGCATCTTCACGTCCGTGGCCTCGAGGAACACGTGGTACGTCGCGACCGGACCGACCGCCTCGGTGATCTGATCGACCTCGGTGAAGGGAGCCTGGCGCGCTTCGAGCAGCCGTTCGCCGCGCCGTTCGCCGACCATCTTCTTCAGCGCGTCCTCGTCGGCGCCGTTCACCAGATTGAGCATCACGGCCTGCTCCGCCTCGGTGGCCGTGTAGTCCGGGGCCTCGTCGATCGAGCCGGGGCGACGCGCGCCGTCCCAGGCCCAGACGTCGAGGAAGAACACGCCCGCCATCGGGCCGACCACCCACTCGCCGAAGGCGCCGTCGAACTTGGCGAGGGCCTTCTCGAAGCCGCTGAGCTCTTCCTCTTCCGCTTCCTCGGCGGCGGAGGTATCGGTGGCCACCTCCGTGGTCGTCTCGTCGGCAGGGGCCTCTTCGTCCTGAGCGTGGGCGAGGGAGCCTGGCGCGGCGAGCGCGAGGAGGAGCAGGGAGGCGAGGGCGGTCGGTCGGGTCATCTCGAAACGCTATGCATTCACGGGGTTGGGCGGCCGCGACGGCCCCCCGGCAGTCGGCGCGGACCATGGCACAAAGGCTCCCCCCATAAAAGGGAGGTCGGGTCAGCTGCCCGAGGTGGTGCCCGAAGGGCGCGCCACGGCGTGGCTCATCGTCTCGGTGTTCCGAGCGATGCCGACCGACCCGTCCGGGGCGACGAGGATCAGGCCGCCTTCGCCCGCCACGCGCTCGCCGAAGGCGGCGATGGCCTCCTCGGCGCACGTGGCCGCGTCCGTCTGGCGGAGGCGCTCACACGCATCGCGCGCCAGGGCGAAGCGCAGGATGGCCTCGCCGATTCCGGTGCAGGAGCAGGCACCGCTCCGGTCGTCCGCCCACGTGCCCGCGCCCACGATGGGCGTGTCGCCGACTCGACCGACCCGCTTGCCCACCGTGCCGCCGGTGCTCGTCGCCGCCGCCACGTGACCGCGGCCGTCCGAGACCACGGCGCCGACCGTTCCACCGGCCCAGCCCTCGCCGACGCGGCCCTCGCGCCAACGCTCGAGCCGCTCCCGCGCGCTCGCGGTCACCATCACGGCCTCGGTCGAACGTTCGAAGCCGGCGGCCTCCGCGAAGCGTGCCGCGCCCTCGGCGGCGAGCATCACGTGGCGACCGTCGTCGAGCACGCCGCGCGCGACGCGGATGGGGTGCAGGAAGGGCGGCAGGCAGCAGATGGCGCCGGCCCGGAGGCCGGCACCCTCCATCAGGGACGCGTCGAGCTCGAGGGTGCCCGCGTCGGTCAACGAGCCGCCGGTGCCCGCGTTGTAGAGCGGGTCGGCCTCCATCACCTCCACCGTGCGCTGGGCGGCGTCCAGGACCGACCCACCGGCCATCAGGACGGCGAGGCCCGCCTCCGCGGCCGTGGCGACGCCCGCGACGTGCTCTTCGAGTCGGCCCTTCGCGACCCGTCCTGCGCCTCCGTGCGCGACGACGACCGGCTCGCTCATTCGCTTCGGGTCCGGAGCGACCGGAGGATGCGCGGGATGCTCTCCTCGAGGGGGTCGTGGAGGATCACTCGCGCCTCTTCCGCGTCGTCGTCGAAGATGCGGCCGAAGACCCGCTCGAGCGAGCGCTTGGGGCGCTCGAGCACCAGCTCGGTCTCCCCCTGGAAGCGGCGTTCGCGCCCATCGTCTCCGTCGAAGCGCAGCTCGTAGATCAGCCGGCCGCCCTGGACGATGCGGAAGGCGAGCGTGCCCGTGACCCGACGCCGGGTGGCGAGGCCCTCGGCGTCGACCGTGCCCTCGATGTCGGCCACGCGAGTGAGGACCCTTCGCAGCGGGAAGAACCCACGGAGCTCCAGCTGGAGCGGAAACTCCTCCCCCGGATCGGAGAGGCGGTGGAAGGTTCCGCTGAGAGTCTGCGAGAAGCTGACGCCGAGCCGCATGCGGGAGGAATATCATGCTCGCGCCCCGACACAGCGGCCATTAAACGCCAGCGAAACCTCCTCGAAACATTCGGCGGCTATGCCCCCCACGTCGCCAAGCGGCGGCCTGGAGGCCAGCACGGATGAAGAAGGTCGAAGCGATCATCAAGCCGTTCAAGCTCGACGAGGTCAAGGATGCCCTCGGAGAGGTCGGCGTGAAGGGTATGACGGTGACCGAGGTCAAGGGCTTCGGTCGAACCGGCGGTAAGCGCGAGGTCTATCGCGGCTCCGCCTACGTCGTGGACTTCGTGCCCAAGGTGAAGGTCGAGGTCGTCGTGGCCGAGAGCCTCGTGGCCGACGTCCTCGAGGCCATCGAGAAGGCCGCGAAGACGGGCCGTATCGGCGACGGAAAGATCTTCGTCTCGCCGGTCGAGGAGGCCATCCGCATTCGGACCGGCGAGCGCGGCGAAGAAGCCATCTGAGCTGACGCCGCACGGAGGCCGCGGAGACTCCCGCCCCGTCCCGAGGGCGAACTCCCTCCGCATTCGTTCGAACCCACAACGACGCGAGCCATCTCGGCTCGCTGCCACGAAAGAATCGGAGAGAGATGCCTACGAAAACCGCCAAGGACGTTCTCGAGCTCGCCAAGTCGAAGGGCGCCGTGATGTGTGACCTTCGCTTCATCGACCTGCCCGGGGTCTGGCAGCACACCTCGGTTCCGATCCACCGCCTCGACGAGGATGCGTTCGAGGATGGATTCGGCTTCGACGGCTCGTCGATTCGCGGATACCAGCCGATCAACGCGTCGGACATGCTGATCATCCCCGATCCGACGACGGCCCAGATGGACCCGTTCACGAAGCACCCGACGCTGGTGCTGACGTGCGACATCGTCGACCCGATCACCCGCGAGCCCTACGGCCGTGACCCGCGCTACATCGCGCGCAAGGCCGAGGCGTACCTGAAGCAGACCGGCCTCGCGGATACCGCGTTCTTCGGCCCCGAGGCCGAGTTCTTCATCTTCGACGAGGTCCGCTACGGCTCGCAGCCGAACGCCTCGTTCTACGAGGTCGATTCGGTCGAGGGCATCTGGAACACGAGCGCCGACGAGGGCCCGAACCTCGGCTACAAGGTCCCGCACAAGGGTGGCTACTTCCCGGTCATGCCGACCGACACCCTCATGGACCTGCGCACGGACATCTCGCAGATCCTCATGGGTCTCGACATCGAGGTCGAGGTCAGCCACCACGAGGTCGCGACCGCCGGCCAGTGCGAGATCGACTTCCGCTTCAACTCGATGCTGCTCTGCGCCGACCAGCTGATGTGGTTCAAGTACGTCGTGAAGAACGCCGCCCGTCAGGCCGGCAAGGTCGCGACGTTCATGCCGAAGCCGATGTACGACGACAACGGCAGCGGCATGCACTGCCACCAGTCGCTCTGGAAGGACGGAAACCCCCTCTTCGCGGGTGACGGATACGCCGGCCTCAGCGAGATGGGCCTCCACTACATCGGCGGCATCCTGAAGCACGCGCGCGCGCTCACCGCCTTCACCAACCCGACCATCAACAGCTACCGCCGTCTGGTCCCGGGTTACGAGGCGCCGGTGAACCTGGCGTACAGCTCGCGGAACCGCTCGGCGTCCATCCGGATCCCGACCTACTCGAGCTCGCCGAAGGCCAAGCGCATCGAGGCCCGTTTCCCCGATTCGTCCGGCAACCCCTACCTCGCCTTCAGCGCCATGCTCATGGCGGGCCTCGACGGCGTGCAGAACAAGATCGACCCGGGCGATCCCTTCGACAAGGACCTCTACTCGCTCAGCCCCGAGGAGCTCTCCGGCATCCCGACCGTGCCCGGCGCGCTCGACGAGTCGCTCGCCTGCCTCGAGGAGGACCACGAGTTCCTGCTCCAGGGTGACGTCTTCACCAAGGACATCATCGGCGAGTGGATCAGCTACAAGAAGGACAACGAGTTCGACAAGTTCCGGCTGCGCCCGACGCCGCTGGAGTACGAGCTCTACTTCGATATCTAGTTCCTAGCGGAGGGGTCTTCATAAGACCCCCCCGCTTCGCTCCGGCGGAGCCGGAGACTCGCTCCTCCCCAAACGGGCGTGCCGTTCGGCACGCCTGTTTGGTTTCAAGGCGGGACTGGTGGGTCGACGGAAGAGCCGGAGACTCGCTCCCTCCCAAACGGGCGTGCCGTTCGGCACGCCTGTTTGGCGTAGGGGGCGGTCGACGGGAGACTTCGGACGGGCGCGCCTTCGGGCGCGCCCGTTTCGCGTCGTGGGCGTGGATTCTCGGGGCGCGCTCCCAAACTGGGAGGCTCGCTTGCCCGGGTGTGCGAAAGCGTCGTTGACGTCGGTCGGGCGGCTCCTATAGCATCGGCGGGCAATTTCCGAGTGCTTTTGGGGTCTTTCGGCCCCAGGTACGCGGCCCTCCCCACGTCTTCACAGACGACGAGCTCCCGCCGGACCGACGACACACGTGGATCTCCAACGGCTGACCGCGCAGACCCTCCGTCTCCTCCCTCGAAAGCGACTCAGCCGCACGATGGGTCGGCTCGCTGGTTTACGAGCCGGACCGGTGGCGCGACGGGCCATCGACGCCTTCGTGAAGGCGTATGACGTGGACCTGAGCGACGCGATCATCCCTCACGGGGGATATCGCACCTTCGACGAGTTCTTCACCCGTCGCCTGGTCGAGGGCGCCCGCGCCGTGGACCCCGATCTCGGCGCCGTCCTGAGCCCGGCCGACGGTCGAGTCGAAGACCTCGGGCCCATCGACCCCGCCGCGACGGTGCTGGTGAAGGGGAAGCGCTACGAGGTGGCCGACCTGGTCGGTGATCCGGTGGCGGCCGAGCGCTACCGCGGCGGCACCTTCTTCATCGTCTACCTCTCCCCACGGGACTACCACCGCGTCCACGCCCCCGTGTCGGGTGAGATCGCCCGTGTCCGCTACGTGCCTGGGACGCTCTACCCGGTGAACTCCATCGGCCTCGAGCACGTGCCTCAGCTCTTCGCTCGCAACGAGCGGATGGCCATCGTTCAGAACTCGCAGACCCATGGTGAGGTCACGACCGTGATGGTCGGCGCGATCGGGGTGGGGCGCATCGGCCTGAGCTTCGACGACGTCGAGTCCAACGTCGGGCACACGCCGGGCACCCGGGACTATGGCGGAGACGGCCCGCCGATGGCCCGCGCCGAGGAGCTCGGGGTCTTCCACCTGGGGTCCACCGCCATCGTCTTCATCGGGCCGGACACGCCGCTCGAACTGGTGATCGAGCCGGGCGAGCACGTGCGGATGGGCCAGGCCGTCGCCCGCTTGGGGGAGAAGCGTTGAGCGACGAAGACGACGTCGCCGTCCCTCGCAAGCGCAAGACCAAGCGTCGAGCGTTGCGGGTCCCCGTCGACGACGTCCCTCGCCGGAGCGCGGTCAGCGAGCTCCCCGCAGCCACACCGGCGGCAAAGGCCGCTGGCGAGGCAGCGCTCGAACCGCCGCCCGAGCCGCCGAAGAAGCCAGCGCCAGCGACGGTCTCCTCGATGCCGCCTGCGCGGTCGTCCTATCCGCCGCCGCCTCCCGACGGGAAGGTGGTCATGCGGGACTCGGTGCGGGTCACGAGCAAGAGCGCCGACGAGGCGGACATGCTCGACCCCTTCGCCGAGATGCCGGACGCGGACATCGACACTGAGCCGCTCGCTCCGGAGTCGACGCAGGTCCTGGCCGACGATGACCTCGAGTCGCTGGACGTCGGTGGCCAGTCGGAGCCGCCCAGCGAAGAGCCGGCCTCGGTCGAGGTCAGCATCGACGAGCTCGACGAAGCGGAGGCGGAGGCCATCGAAGCCGCCGCCGAGGAGGCGGCCGCGGTGTCGGCATCCGCACCGCCGCCCCCACCGGCGGAGATGGCGCCGACGGACACCGTCCCCGGCGTGTCGCTCGAGGAGCTCGCGCAGGTGGCCGATGAGGTCGGTGTCGTGGACGAGGCGGACGACGACGAGCCGGAGCTCACCGTCACCGAGAGCGACGAGCTCGACCTGGACGAGGACGACGACCTGGAAGAGCTCGACGACGACGAGCTCGAGGACTCCACCAGCGAACCTCCGCCCGCCCCGCCCGAGGAAGCCAAGAAGGCGCCCCCGGCCCCCCCGGTGGAGAAGGCACCGCCGGCGCCACCGCCCACCGAGAAGGCGCCCCCGGCCCCGCCCGTGGAGAAGGCGCCTCCCGCCCCGCCCGAGGCCAAGAAGAAGAAGCGGCGGAAGCCTTGGTTCGAGGGCTTCTTCAGCGACGACTACCTGCGGACGGTGCGACCTCCCACACCGAAGGAGGTCGCCAAGGAGTGCGACTTCATCCTCGGGCAGCTCGCGCTCCCGCGCGGTTCCACGATCCTCGACGTCGGCTGCGGATTGGGTCTGCACGCCATCGAGCTCACGCGCCGTGGCTACCTCGTCGTCGGACTCGATCTGAGTCTTCCGATGCTGAGCCGCGCCGGAGACGAAGCGCAGGACGAGGGCCTCCGCATCAATTTCCTCCACGGCGACATGCGCCAGATGACCTTCGAAGGTCAGTTCGACGCCGTGCTCTGCTGGGGAACGACCTTCGGCTACTTCGACGACGACGGGAACAGGGAGGTCGTGCAGCGTCTCCTCGAGTCGCTCAAGCCCGGCGGGTTGCTGCTCCTGGACATCGTCAACCGTGACCACGTCCTGCGCGAGCAGCCCAACCTGGTCTGGTTCGAGGGCGACGGGTGCGTGTGCATGGAGGAGTCGCGCTTCGACTACCTCCGCTCGCGGCTCCACGTGAAGCGTACGGTGATCCTCGACGACGGTCGGCAGCGCGAGAACACGTACTCGCTCCGCCTCTATGCGCCGCACGAGATCGGGCAGCTCCTCCACCAGAAGGGCTTCCGCGTCACCTCGATCAGCGGCATGAAGGCCACGCCGGGAGTCTTCTTCGGCGCCACGTCGCCGGAGCTGATCATTCTCGCCGAGCGGCGACCGGATCCCGCGGTCCGCAACACCGCGAAGCTGCCGGTGCAGCCGGATGACCTGCCGACCGACACCTCCGCCGAGACCAAGCCTGGCACCGAGCCGGCGCCCGAGGGGGACGTGAAGAGCGAGCCTCCACCCACGCCCGACTCCGAGCCGGCTCCGGAGGCCAAGGCCAAGGAGCCGCCGCCGCCGCCCGCGGCCGGCGAGGCGAAGGAGCCGCCGCCGCCGCCCGCCGGAGAGTCGAAGGAGCCGCCGTCACCCGACGAGGTGGAGGAGCGGGCCGAGCCGAGCACGGATGAGGCGGAGTCCGAGCCGGCTGCGGAAGCGGAGCCCGACGTCGAGGTCGAGCCCGACGACCCGAAGGAGTAGCGCCCTCAGAAGATCGGGTCGATGGCGCTTCCATCCATCGACCAACGGATCTCGCAGGGCAGGGCGAGGAAGGGACCGCCGGCGACGGTGTGGCTGGGGGTGCAGTCGCTCCCCGCCGCTACGCTGATGCGGATCACGGTCTCTCCGGTCGGGCTCTCCTCACCGACGCCGTCGATGGCGATCATCTCTTCCTGGACGAAGGTGCACCCCTCGTACGCTGGGTAGGTGCCGCCGCCCGTGAACACGTAGGAGTCGTCGTCCTCGACCACCCCGTAGGTGATCGGCGCCTGCGGTACACGCCAGACCGCCATGTCGAGGTCTCGGCGAAGCTCTGCCCGCATCTCGAGGGTGTCGACCGCCGGGAAGGCGGCGCTCCCGCACTCGTTGACCTCGAGCCGACCCTCGAACTCGTAGGTGCCGACGACCTCTCCCGGGACGTCCTCCGGCACGCAAGCGAGGTCGGTGGCCGCGGCCAGGAGAACGAGGAGCAGGAGACCGGAGCCGAGGGTGCGCATGCAGCCACCCTCGGGCGCTCCGGCGAAGCGGTCAAAAAAGGAGCGAGTCGCGCCTCACTCGGAGGCGGACACGTCGAGCCGGGTCATGGTGAAGGCGTCAGCGCCCTCGCTGGCCACGAACTGGAGCCGGCTCTCCGCGATCCCGTTCTCGGTCAGGAAGGCCTTGGTGGCGTCGGCCTGAGCCTGAGCCTCCGCCGCCGAGCCCGCCGCGATTTCGATCTTCAGCCGGACCCCCGGATGGCGCTGGAGGAGCACGATCAGGGTGCCGAGGAGAGTTCGCGTGCCGCCTCGAATCCGACCCCGACGACCGAAGTGAACCGGCTGCGTGAAGGTGACGCTCTGCGCTTCGAGGTTCACGAGAGCGTCGCCATCGGGGCATCCGTCGTCGTCGGCGCGACCGTTGAGGGTCTCGGCTCGTTCGGGGCAGCGATCCTGGTCGTTCGTGATTCCGTCACCATCGTCGTCCGGCTCGGGGCAGCCGTCCTCGTCGCTGATGCCGTTCATGATCTCGGCCTCGTCGGGACACTCGTCGCCGTCGTCCGGGATGCCGTCGCCGTCGAAGTCCTCTTCGGGGCAGCCGTCCTCGTCGCCGAAGCCGTCGGCGTCCTCGGGCACGTCCGGGCACTGGTCGTTGACGTCGTCGATGCCGTCGCGGTCCGTGTCGTTGTCCGGGCAGCCGTCCTCATCGCGGTCGCCGTCCATGTCTTCGGGCTCGCTCGGGCAGGAGTCGAAACCGTCACGCACGCCGTCGCCGTCGTTGTCCTCGTCCGGGCAGCCGTCTTCGTCCTCGAAGCCGTCCATGTCCTCCGCCTGAGTGGGGCAGGGGTCGTCCGCGTCGAGCATGCCGTCCTGGTCGTTGTCCTCTTCCGGGCAGCCGTCCTGGTCCTCGAAGTCGTCCATGTCCTCGGCTTCGGTCGGGCAAGCGTCGTCTTCGTCCTCGATCCCGTCGCCGTCGCGATCGCCGTGGCGCGGGGCGTAGCTCAGACCCGCGAGGACCCGCGCCGTCGGCACACCGACACCGGAGATGATCCCGGCGCCCGCGCCGAGGCTGAAGGTCAGGTCCCCGGCGCGAAGGCGCCCGCCGAGGCGCGCCTCCAGCGGGTTCTGGTCGAGCTCGGCGCTCAGGCCGAACGCGCCGTCGACCTCACCGAACACCATGATCAGTGGCGTGACCTCGTAGCCGATCGCTGCTCGGTACGTCAGCTGCGAGCCGGCCGTGGTGGAGAGAAAGGTCCGCTCCGGTCGGTAGAAGCCGCCGACGTTCACCGCGAGGTGGAAGCCACTCTGCACGAGCTGGACGATCGCGTGACCGCCGACCCGTAGGCTCTCGTCACCGATGAACGAGTCCTCCGCCATGATGTTGGCGATCGGCGCGGTGCCGTAGACCGAGGCGCCGATGAAGATGCCTTCACCTTCGCCATAGAGTCGCGCCTTCACGCTGAGCGTCGGGTCGCCGATCGCGAAGTTGGTGCCGCCCTGGACCAATGTGGTCGGCATCCCGTCGTAGGTCAGCGCCAGGGCATCGCCACCCATCAGCGAGAGGGGCAACACCAGGCCGACCTGAATCCGTTCGGAGATGATGATCGATCCCATCAGATCGAAGTTCAGGGTGTAGTTCACCAGGTTCGTCTGCCGGTCCTCGACCATGCAGTCGTCCTGGTCCGCTCCGACGCAGCTCGCGCCATAGACGGAGAACGCCCGGTGACCGAAGTCGATCACCAGCCCGGCCCCAGGCACCAAGTGTCCCTCGAGCTTCGCCCCTTCCGTCGCGAAGTAGTTGTTCGGCCCCACCGCAGGGGTGAACCGGTTCACCGAAAAGCGGTCGTTGGGAATCCCATCCTGCGCCTCGACGGAGGCCGAGAGGGTGAGACTCGCGAGGGCAATGGTGAGTGTGAGCTGGGCGTGGCGACGCATCGTTCTCCCCGAGACCTTCCACCTGAAAAGGGGTGCACTCGGAGGGTAACGAAAGGCGTCGTCTCGTTCAATGAAGAACGGTTTTTTCTTCTCAGGCGGAAAATCGGTGCCCCCCGGCAAGGGGAGCGCGAATCATCGGATCTGGAAGTCGCAGGAGAACGTCACCTCGGTGGCGACGGGGTTTCCGTCCGGTCCGAGCGGCGGAGTCCAACGCTTTCCTCGCAGGCATCGCATGCAGGTCTGGCCGAATCCCTGGCCGTTCACCGATTCCGAGGCGATCCGAACGCGGGCGAACGAGCCGTCCGGCATCACCCGACCACGCACCCGGCTCACGCCTTCGAGCCCCTGGTTTCGGGCCGCTTCGGGGTAGTTGCTCTGCAGACAGCTCGTGATGGTGCTCGTGTCGGGGGGCGAGGGGCGCCGGCTCAGATCGGCCAGCGGGAGCACGCGGGGTCCCGATCCGGTGCCCATCCCGCCGCCGCCGGTGCCGCCCGGCACCCCATCGGGGCTACCGGTCCGCCGACGTGGCGGCGGGCCGATCGGGCCTTCTCGGTCGGATCCGTCGCCCTGGACGACGGTGAAGCTGGAGTCGCCCGTGCCGGTCAGCACCGTCCCGCTCAGGTCGAGCGGCTCGGGGGGCGGGGGCTCTTCGGCCTCCGGCGGCGGCTCCGGCGCGGGATCGTTCGGCTCCCGCGCGCGAACCACCGGCTCGGGCTCGGGCTCCGGTTCCTCGAGCTCGGGCTCCTCCTCGACCTCTTCTTCGACTTCTTCCTCGATTTCTTCAGGCTCGTCGTCCTCGGCCACCGTGGTGTCGATGGTGAACTCGGTCGGAGGTGGCGGCACGATGGCCAGCGAGCTCACGTCGATCAGTCCGAGACCGGTGGTGATCCCGAAGTGGACGCCGATGGAGAACACGGCCGTGATGGCGAGGACCAACCACCGCTCCCGATCGTCTTCCTCGAGCATCGTCTCCTGTCGCCGGGTCACGACCCGCACCGCTACTCCGCGCCTCCGCCTTCCAGGTCCGCTTCGCGAACGTTGATGGCGAACTTCGTCACCTCGAGCCGGCGAAGCAGGTCGATGATCTGGACCACGCGCGCATGACGGATGCGACCGTCCGCGGCGAGGATGGCCCGAACCTCCGGATCTTCGGCGTGGGCCTCGCGGACCGCGCTCTCGAGCTCAGAGAGGCTCACCGGCTCGCGGTCGAGGAAGAGCTCCCCGTCCTCGTCGATGGTGATGCCCAATGTACGCGGGGTGGCCGGGCTGGTCTCCGAGGTCGAGGCGTTCGGCAGCTCGACCGGCAGTGTCTTCGAGACGATGGCGGTCGCGGTGACCATCAGGATGATCAGGAGCACGAGCACCACGTCCACCAACGGGGTGACGTTGATGTCCGTGATCAGATCGTCGTCGTCGTCTCCGAGGGAGCCGCCAGCCATCAGTCGTTGCCCTTCGACTGCTTGAGCGTCGCCAGGATGTCGTGGCCGAGCGCGTCGGACCACGCGAGGCGCCCCTTGATGACGCGCTGGAAGTAGTTGTACGCAGCGACCGCGGGGAGGGCGACGAGCAGACCGATGGCGGTCGCGACGAGCGCCTCACCGACCTCGGCCATCAGACCCTCCGAGACCTGTCCCTGGCTCTCGTTGAGCGCCTGGAACGAACGGATGATGCCGATGACGGTGCCGAGCAGTCCGACGAACGGGGCGTTGTTGCCGATGGTTCCGATGAACGCGAGGTTGCGCTCCATCCGGCCCTTGGCGATGACCTTCGCACCGCGCAGTCTCTCTTCGGCCGCTTCGGCGTTTCCGTCCGCGGCGCCGACGAGTCCCGCCCGCGCGATGGACGCTTCGAAGGAGGGCGACACGGCGAGGAGCTTCTCGGCGCCCTCGAAGTCGCGCTCGTCGAGCTTCTTGCGGAGCGCCTCCTGGAGGATCTGCCCGTTCGTGCGGGTCTTCCAGAGGTACCAAGCGCGCTCGAGGATGATCGCCAGGATGATCACGGAGAGCAGGACGAGCAGCCACATCACCCAGCCGGCGCCGAGCATGGCGAACGCAGTCAGTCGCTCTTGGATGTTCATTCGCGAGTTCTCTCTCTAAGAAGTAGGGGGTCGTCCGGCGGTGCGGAGCAGGAGGGGGTGTCGTTCGTTTAGCAGCCCAGTGCGCGATTGCACATCGGACGTTGCATCGCTCGATTCATGGGGTGTTCGGTCGTTCCGGTGCCTCGTCGAGGGCTTCCCGGACGACCACGGTCGCGTAACACCCGGAGGGCAGTGAAAATGTCACCCGAACGTCGTCCCGATCGCGCGCCGCCTCGAGGGCCAGCGGGCGCAGGAAGGTCGCGCGGCGGGTCCCGCGACCGAGCTTGCCCATGCGCGCCATCGCGGCCTCGTCGACCGACCACGCGGCGCAGGCGGCCTGCTCCATGGTCAACGCGTTTCCGGTCGCCCAGCGAACGTCGTTGCCGGGGAGGGGGGCCGTGGGGGTGACCTCGCCCGCATCCAGCCGGCTCTGTGGGTCGTCGTCCTCCGCGGCGTCGAAGAGACCTCCGCGCTGGGTCTGCAGCACGTCCCCATCCACCACCGTGGTGAGGGTCTGGTCGCGCACTCGCCGCGCGACGACGGAGTTGAACACGGCGGCTTGCAGCGCAGAGACGAGGAAGCGCTTCTGCACCCGGTCTCGCGGCGAGCGACCTCCGTCGACGAGCCACGCCGCCGCGCGCTCGAGGTTGTCGCGCCCGAAGCGCTGCTCGCCGAAGTAGCTGGGGACCACGTCGATCTCACCGAACGCCGCGACCAGCGCGTCGGGGTCTGTGACCTCGCGGACGCGAAGCTCGAACCGGTTGCCGCGGAGGTGCCCCGTCTTGAGCTTCTTCTCGTGCGGGATGGCGTCCAGGATGGTCACGCCGTCGACCTCCGCGGCCGCGACGGCTTCGGGGGTGGTCCCGTGCAGGCTGAGCCACTGGGTGGTGACCGCGTGCCGGTCTTTCATCCCCGCCCAGCCCGCGCTCTTGAACGGCGCGTCGACCGCACGACAGAGTCGCTTCACGGCTTCGGGGGTCGTGAGGTCGACCTTCTCGATGCGCACGAAGACGTGCTCGCCGAAGCCCGAAGGCTCGTACGCCGGAATCTCCTCGACCCGAAAGTCGTCCGGCCGGCTCTTGAGGACGCCAGCGTGCAGGGGGCCGCGTCGCCAGCGCGGAGGGTTGGTCGCGTCCGTGTGGTCCACGTTGCTCGGCTTGGGGCGCCGAACCCGCGGAGGCAAGCCAAGGTGACGATCGTCTTCTCGGCGGCACACCTGACCCGAATTTCGTGGACGTGAGGGCGCGCTCCCCGGTACTTAGAAATGGGGGCCTTCCCGGGTGACGCAAGCCACAAAGGCGCGGGTACACCGCGAGTCCGTCCGTCTTCTCCAGGCGGGGGTATCCGGTCGCGTCTTCCCTGGTGCGGCGGCGTGCGTGGCCTTTCGGCACCGGCGCAGCTGGGTCTTCGTCGAGAGCGCCGGCGGGCTCCTCGAAGCCAACGGCGCGGCGGTCAAACCCGAGACCATCTACGACCTCGCGAGCCTCACGAAGAGCTTCGTGGCGACCACCGCGCTGCGCATGGTCGAGGCGGGGGCCCTCGACCTCGCCGCCCGCGCCGACGAGGAGCTGAGCGACCTGCGGGGGAACGTCGCCGAGGGGGCAACCCTCGAGAACCTCCTCTCGCACCGCGCTGGGCTCGACGCCTGGGGGGGGCTCTACCTCGACGTCCCGCCCGAGCTCGGCGCGGGGGCGGCGCGCCGGTGGATGTTGGGCGAAGCCGGGCGACGAAACCATGACGAGCCCGACGGCGCCTGCGTCTACAGCGACCTCGGCTACATGCTCGCCGGTGAGATGATCGCGCGGGCTCACGGCGACACCCTCGCTTCGGCCGTGCGTACCTACGTGACCGCGCCGCTCGAGGTCGCCGATCAGATCCAGTACGTCGGGGCGCTCGCCAGCCACGAGCGCGCCAACATCGCTCGGGTTGCTGCGCCGACGGAACGCTGCGAGTGGCGGGGCCGCATCGTGCGTGGCGAGGTCCACGACGAGAACTGCGCCGCCCTCGGTGGCGTGTCCGGGCACGCGGGTCTCTTCGGCATCGCGCGCGCCGTCGCACGCTTCGGCGCCACGCTCCTCGACGTCGTCGCCGACCGCTCCGAGTTCCTGCCCGCCTCCGCGATGGAGCTCGCGCTGAAGGAACGCCCGGGGGGTGACCGGTACCGGATGGGCTTCGACACGAAGGTCGGGACCGACTCCGCGATGGGGAAGCGCACCTCGGCCGGGACCTTCGGCCACCTCGGCTTCACGGGGACTTCGCTCCTCTGCGACCCGGAGCGGGAGCTGGTGGTCGTCCTGCTCTCGAACCGAGTGCACCCGAGCCGCGCCAACGAGAAGATCCGGGCCTTCCGCCCGGCGTTTCACGACGGCGTGGTCGCGGCGTTCGACGGCTGATCGTCGTCTTCGTCGTCCGCGGCGGAGACCAGCCGATGGGCCAGTCCGGCGTAGGCCGCGGTCGATGACGCGTTCGCCGCGGCGCGCGCGATGGCGCGCCGATCCCCGATGAGGACGGCGAGCTTCTTCGCGCGCGTGAGCGCGGTGTAGAGCAGGGGACGAGTGAGCATCACGTGGTGCGCGCCGTGGAGCACGAGGACGACGGCGGGAAACTCGCTGCCCTGGACCTTGTGCACGGTGGTCGCGTAGGCGAGCACAAGCTGGTCCAGGTCCTTGATGGCGTACTGGATCTCGCGCCCATCGATCATCACGTAGGTGATGCCGCCCTCCACGCGAGACACCACGCCGAGGTCGCCATTGAAGACGTCCTTGTCGTAGTCGTTGCGCAGCTGCATCACCTTGTCACCGACACTGAGCGCGCCCGGCTTCGACGGCTTCGCTTCGGCGTTCAGCGCCCGCTGCATCATGGCGTTGAGCGCTTCGGTTCCGAAGCCCCCGCGACGCATCGGCGCGAGCACCTGCACGTCCGCCGTCGGATCGAAGCCGTAGCGCTTCACGATCCGTTGCAGCACCTGCCGCAGCCGCTCGTGCGCCTCCTCCGGGTTTCGGGCGCGGACGAAGAAGACGTCTCCGTCGCCAGTGGGCTCGCCGGTCGGACTCGGCTCCGGTGCCTTGCCCTCGAGAATCGCGTGCGCGCCCCGGACGATCGCGCTCTTCTGCGCCTGCCGGAACACGCGCGTCAGCCGAACCACCTGCGCGACCTCGGTCCGCAGGATCTCCCGCAGCACCGGTCCCGGGCCGACGGGGGGGAGCTGGTCGACGTCGCCGACGAGGATCAAGCGCGACGACGGCGCGACGGCGTCGACGAGCGAGCTCGCGAGCTGCACGTCGAGCATCGAGGCCTCGTCCACCAGGACGACCTCGGCGTCGAGCGGCGCCTCACGGTTGCGCTCGAAGCCACCGGTGCGCGGGTTCCACTGGAGGAGCCGATGCACCGTCTTGGCCTCGGCGCCGGTCGCCTCGGTGAGCCGTTTGGCGGCGCGGCCGGTCGGTGCCGCGAGCACGATGCGCCGCTCGAGCGCGTGCTGCGCGTCGACGATGGCTTTGACGGTCGTCGTCTTTCCGGTACCCGGCCCGCCGGTGAGCACCATCAGGCCATGCGACACGCTGCTCGCTACCGCGCGCTCTTGTTCGTCGCTGAGCTCGGTGTCGCCGATGGCGCGACGCACCGCGCCCTCCGCGTGTGCGGGAACGGCGCGTGGACGCGAGAGCACGCGCAGCCGCTTCGCGAGCCGTCGCTCCGCGCGCAGCAGCGGTGGCGCGTAGACCGCTTCCAGGTCCTCGACCTCGTCGAGGACCACCACCCCGCGGCCCGCGAGCGTGTCGACCGCCTCGCTGACCCGCTCTGCCGGGACGTCGAGCTGGCGAGCCTCGTCGATGATCACCGAGCGCGGCAGGTAGGTGTGGCCGGAGTCCGCGCCGCGACCGAGCACGTGCAGCGCGACGCCCGCGGCGCGACGGGGGTCGTCGTCGGGGATCCCGACCGCGCGCCCGATCGCGTCCGCCGTCCGGAAGCCGATGCCGCGCACCTCCTCGGCGACGAGGTAGGGATCGTCGCGCACGATGCGTGCCGCGTCGTCGCCGAAGCGCTCGATGATCCGCCGCGCCATCGCCGGACCGAGGCCGAGCCCGTGCAGGAACGCGAGTCGCTCCGCTTCCTCGCGACGGATCTTCACCGCTTCGCTGATGCTCGCGGCGCGCTGCTTGCCGATCCCGTTGACCTCGCGGAGCCTTCCGGACTCGGTCGCGATGATGTCGAGCGTACGGTCGCCGAACCTCTTCACCAATCGCTTGGCGAGCGCGCGACCGATGCCGGGGATCATGCCGCTGCCGAGGAAGCGCTCGATGCCGCTGGCGGTCGACGGGATGACCGGCGTGAAGGTCCGCACCCGAAAGCGATCGCCGTACTTCGCGTGCTTCGACTGGCGACCGTGCATCCGCAGCGTCTCACCCGGCGCGACCTCACCCAGATCTCCGACCGCCGTCATCGGCTCGGTCTTGCCGCCCGCACGATGGATGGAGACCTGCGCGACCGTGAAGCGCCCGTCGGGGCTCCGGTAGCTCACGTCTTCGACGGTCCCTTCCAGGATCTCCTCGCCGAGTCGTGCCGTGGCGTCGGGTCTCACGGCGCGGGGGCCGTCCCCGGTGTGCAGGGTCCGACCTCGAACGCGTCGAGGTCACCTCGGCGCACGGTGGCCACGCGAACCAGGCACTCGCCGCCGTCGGTCTCCATCGCCGGCGCGCTCGAGAGGCGGCGTCCGTCGGCGTCGCGGAGGTAGATCGCTTCTCCTGCGTTCGAGAGGCCGGCGGACGCCAGCGAGGTGCCGACCCGGATCAGAGGCACGCCGGGCGGCACGGGCACGTCCGCGTCGTCGGTCGGATCGAACGCGTCCGCGACGAGGAGGGCGCGTGCGCCGGGGGGGATGGTCTGGGCAGTCTCGATCACGTCGCCGATCCGGTCGGGCCGGTCCGCGAGGGCGAGGCCCGACACGGGGACCGGCGCGGGACCGAAGTTTAGCACCTCGACATACTCCTGCCGGGGCTCGGCGCCCAGTGGGTTCGCGCGCACCTCGGCGATCGTCACGGGCAAGAGCGCATCCGGCACCTCGAGGCGCAGCCGCTCCACGTGGCTCGCGCCGCCGAGGCCGATCAGGAGGAGCTCGGCGTCGAAGCGCGAGCCGGCGACCAGTGGCTCGAGGCGTAGGCGCACCTCGCCACGATTCGCCACGTCGCGGTCGCGGACCGAGGCCCCCGAGAGGAACGCACGGACGGGGTGAGCGAGGTGCGCGCGAACGGTCGCGGAGCGATCGTCCGCCAGCACGCACGCCGGTCCGACCGCGACCTCGTCGAGCTGACAGGTCGTCTCCAGGAACGCGATCGGTTGGTGCGGCTCGTCCCCCGTGTGAACGATCGCCCGCCACGGTCCGACGGGCGCCCCCGAGCGGTCGACCAGCGCTTCGCCGACCTCGATGCGGTAGGTCGCGCCTGGACGGAGCTCCCCGCCGGGGAGGAACGCACGACAGTCACCGCCGGCCCAGCCGACCTCTTCACACGCGATGGGCTGGAGCTGTCCGCGGACCGGTCCGTCCGCGCCGACGAGCGCGATGTCGTCGCCCTGCACGAGATCGTCGAAGCGGATGGCGACCAGTGGCAGGTCGGTGGGAACGCCGGCCGTACCGTCGGCAGGCCAGCTGTGCGTCACGCTCGCGCCCGCGGCGACCGAGGCGACGCGCAGGTGAACCGCGAAGGGGCCCTCGAGCGGGCGACCCTCGCGGTCCCGAGCCCAGCCGGCGACGCCCAGCGTGTAGTCCTGGCCGGGGATCAGCCGCGGGGGCGTCAGGGTAGGGTCGCTCGTCTCGACCAGAGCGCGCTCGCGATGCCGAACGAGGAGCGGCGCACGACGCAGATCGTCGAGGATCGTCTCGAGGTCCAGCTCTCCTTCGAAGAGGAAGACCCAGGGCTCGTCGGCGTCGACGGACGCGCTGGTGTGCACCTCGAGGATCGGTTGGCGCGGCAACGCGTCGAGTGGCCACGCGCGGGCGTCGTGGTCGGCGGCAGTGACGGCCACCACTCGGGGAAGGGGCACCGGGAGGTCGGGGCGTTCCGGTCCGAGATCGGGAGTGTCGATGACGACGGGGTCGAGGCAGCTGGCGAGCAGACCGAGGGCGAGGGCGAGGCGACGAGGCATGGGCGCCTTCTCGTCGCGACCGTCGCTCGGTTGCCTACTCGGTCGCTTCGGGGGGCTCGCTCGGCTCGGCCGGTTCCATCGTGCTCGACGAGCGGGCGCGGTTTCGGGCGCGGCTCTGCATGGCGCCCTGGGCGAAGCTGATGAGCAGCCGCGCCTGGCCGAAGCTGAGCCGGTGCTCGATCGTGACGTGCCGGCCATCGGCCGCGAGCTCGAGCCCACGGACGTAGCCGCCGACCAGGAGCGCCCGCGAATAGCGGTCGCGCTGGCCCTCCCAATAGGTGAGGGCCGCCGCGGCGGTCGCTTCGTCTTCGTAGCGAGCACGGCCCTTCAGCACGGCCTTGTCCGGCTCCTCGGAGACGGCGATGCGGAGGCGCTCCGGGATGTGCTGGACCCGGCCACGGACGAAGTTGCGCGCGCCCTCGACCTCGACGCTGAACGCCTCCTCGGGACCCATGGAGAGGAGCGCGTCGGGCCCGCGGACTCGCTCGACCTCGTCCTCGTCGTCCTCGTCTTCGCCCGCCTGCTCGCGCGCGAGGGCGATCGCGAGAATGGTCGGCAGGTCCTGCGGCCGGGCGATCACGAAGTGCCGCGGACCGACGATGGCCACGACGCGCTCGGTGGTGTCTTCGTTCGGCCACGGGGCGACGGGCACGCCGTGGCGCTGGGTCCAGCTCGCCTCCACCCCTCGCGCCTCGGCGAAGCGCGCCACCACGTCGCGGACGTACTGCTGTCCTTCGTCCGGATGGGCGTGGCGTCCTGCGAGGACCATCTGCGAGCGCTGAAGGTTCGGAGAGGCGATGAGGAGCCGATCGAGATCGTCGATCGGGTCGATGCCGGAGCCGTCGAGGAGCAGCTGCCAATCCGGGATCGCCGCCATCAGACGGCGGATGTCGTCGTTCAGCGCCGAGCTCCGCACCCGCGCCATGTCGATCCGGATCGCGATCTGGGCGCCGGCCGGGAGTGTGGACTCCTCGTCGGCATCGCCGGTGGTCTCCGCCACCAGGGGCGCGCCACCGTCGGGCGGACCCGCGTCCGGGACGCCGGCATCCGGCGGTCCGGCGTCGGGCCTGGGCGGCCCGGCGTCCGGCACGTCCTCCGTCTCGGCGCCTTCGCCTTCGGCGTCGGTCGTGTCCTCGTTCGGCTCCGAGGGCGGCTCGACGGGCGCCGAGGGCTGGGCGGGAGCCGCCTCCATCGCGTCAGTCATGCCGAGCTCGATCTCGGTGGGCATCTCGAACTCGAAGTCGAGCTCCGGGACGGTCCCGTAGGTCACGATCACCCAGTAGATGAAGGCGTGGATCGCGACCGAGGTCAGGGTGGCCCCCGCGGTGCCCACGCGGGGGTCGGGCGGGGCGCTCATCCCGTTTCCTCGGTGCTCGCGGGCCATCCGCTGGTTTGACGGTGCCCGGGAGCCATGGAATCACGCTCCATCATCGTGGACTCTCGAACGCGAACCCTGCTCCTGGCCTTCCCTCTGGCCTTCCTGATCGCCTGTGGCGCCGACGAAGGCGCCGACGAGGCGGAGCCGCCGCCGGAGGCGAACGCCGCCCCCAGCGACGAGGGCGACACCGAGCCTGGCGACGAAGAGGAGGCCGAGGAGCCGCCGGAGCCCACCGGTCCGCCCAAGCGGATCTTCGCCAAGCGCTTCGTCGTGCCCGTGAGAGCCGCGCCCGATCGGGAAGCGGAGCGGATCGGATATTTGCGAGGGGGCGCGGTGCTCATGGCCAAGACCGCCGAACCGGTCGGCAACGAACGCTGCCCGGGCGGATGGTACGAGCTTACGACCGGGGGCTACGTCTGCAATGGTCGCATGGTGATCGCCTTCGAGGGCGAGCGCTTGCCCCAGGTCCGCGGCCGGCAGCCGAGTCGCGAAGACCCGCTGCCCTACGAGTACGGCTTCGTGCGCAGCCGCGTGCCGCAGTATCGGAATCTCCCGAGCGACGAGGAAGCGGCCGAGTACGAGGGCTACCGCATCCCGGGCGCGGAGCCGGCCGAAGGGGAGGGCGACGAGGGCTCGATGGAGGCCGAGATGGACGCCGCCGCGATGGTGAGCGCGATGGCCACGACGATGTCGGGGGCCACGATGGCGCCGTCGGCGATGGAGAGCCTCATGGACGCCACACCGATGGCTGCCGCGATGGCGCCGACGATGGTCGCGAACCCGGCGGACGAAGCCCCGAGCACACCCAACGAGGCGCCCGGTGGCAACGGTGAGCTCGACGAGGAGGAGGACGAGGGACCGACCCTCGCCAGCCTCCAGGGCGATCGCGACACGATCCTCATGCGCTGGCTCATGCGCGGTTTCTACGTGAGCCTCGACCGCGACTTCCGCCGCGGCGGCCGCCGCTACTGGCGGACCCAGGCCAACGGCTTCGTGCCCTACCGCGCGGTGATGGCGCGCAGCGGGAGCGAGTTCCAGGGCGTGGAATTGGCCGATGGGGTCACGCTTCCGTACGCCTGGACCCTCTCGAGCCGCGACGCCTACTACACCCGCGCCGACAACGGTCGCTTCCGCCGCGCGCGCGCCGCGGACTACCACCACGGCTTCTCGGTGCGCGAAGAGGTCGAGGACGGTCGCTACACGTATCTTCGCGAGACCATCGAAGGGGAGGAGGGCGAAGAGCCCACCCACCATTGGTTCCGCGCTCGCGACGTGCGCGTCGCCCGACCGGCCGAGCCGCCGAGCGACATCGGTCCCGAGGACAAGTGGATCGACGTGAACCTCGCCGAGCAGACGCTCGTGCTCTACGACGGCCGCACGCCGGTCTACACCACGCTGATCTCGAGTGGTCTCCCCAACCGGCGCAATCTCCCGGACCGCGACTTCGAGACCCTCGCGGGTCTCTTCCGAGTGAAGTCGAAGCACCTCACCGACACCATGGACGGCGACACCGCCGTCGACGGTCCGTACTCGGTCGACGACGTCCCCTACGTCATGTACTTCGAGCTCGCGTACGCGCTCCATTCGGCGTTCTGGCACAACCGCTTCGGTCGCCCGAAGAGCCACGGCTGCGTGAACCTCGCGCCCCTCGACGCGCGCCACGTCTTCAACTGGGCCGAGCCCCCGCTCCCCGAGGGCTGGCACAGCGCCTACCCGACCGAAGAGGTCCCGGGCACCTGGATCTGGGTCCACGGCGAGACCATCGGCCACACCGAGTAGCTCCACACCGCGGTCCGGCCCCTCCACAACGCAAACAGGCGCGCCCAAAGGCGCGCCCGTTTGGGTGGGAGCAAGTCTCCGGCTCCGCCGGAGCGAAGCGGGAGGGTCTTTCGAAGACCCTCCTACGAAGGATAGTACTCGTTGCCCAGGTGCGTGATCAGGTCTTCGCCGGTCATCCAGCGGAGCGTGTTCTTCAGCTTCACGAGCTGCACGAAGAGGTTGTGCTCGGGGTAGACCTCCGGCGCGTGCGCCGGGCTCTTGTAGTAGAAGCTCAGCCACTCCTGGATGCCGCTCATGCCCGCGCGCTGCGCGAGGTCGGTGAAGAGCGCGAGGTCCAGGACCAGCGGGGCGGCGAGGATCGAGTCCCGACAGAGGAAGTCGATCTTGATCTGCATCGGGTAACCGAGCCATCCGAAGATGTCGATGTTGTCCCAGCCCTCCTTCTGGTCACCGCGGGGCGGGTAATAGTTGATGCGGACCTTGTGGTACATGTCCCCGTAGAGGTCGGGCTGCAGGTGCGGCTGGAGGATTGTCTCGAGCACGCCGAGCTTGCTGACCTCCTTGGACTTGAAGCTCTCCGGATCCTCGAGGACCTCGCCGTCGCGGTTGCCGAGGATGTTCGTCGAGAACCAGCCCCGAACGCCGAGCGCGCGCGCCCGCAGGCCGGGCGCGAGAATGGTCTTCATCAGCGTCTGGCCCGTCTTGAAGTCCTTGCCGCTCACGGGCGTCTGCGTCTCGCGGGAGAGCTCGACGATCGCCGGCAGGTCCTCGGTGAGGTTCGGCGCGCCGTTGGCGTAACCGACCCGCTCCTTGAGGCAGGCATAGGCGTAGATCTGCGAGGGGCTGATCGCCGGGTCGCTGTTGCGCAGGCCCTCTTCGAAGGCGGCCAGCGACTTGTGGCAATCGGTCGGCTCGCGGTGCACCTCGGTGCTGCCGCACCAGACGGCGACGCAGCGATCGAGTCCGTTCTTCTCCTTGAAGTCACGGATGTCCTGCCGGACCGCCTCCGCGAGCTCCATCTTGTTGTCCCCGGTCTTCACGTGCTCGCCGCGCAGGCGCTTCACGAACTCGGGGAAGAAGACGGCCTTCATCGGCTGGATCGCCGCGAGCTCGTCGGCGATCGCGTCGAGGTGCTTCTCCGAGAGCACATCGGCCTCACGCGCGGCCTCGAGGGCGTTCGCGGGGAAGAGGTCCCAGCCGCCGAAGACGAGATCGTCCAGGCTCGGCAGACCGACCAGATCGCGGATGAGCGGGGACTTCTCCTCGCTGCGCTTGCCGAGACGGATGGTGCCCATCTGGGTGAGCGAGCCGAAGGGCTTGGCGATCCCCTTCCGAGCCAGCAGGCACCCCGCGATGAACGTGGTCCCGACGGCGCCCATCCCGGGCAGGAGGACGCCGAGCTTTCCCTTGGCGGGCTCGATCGTCGCGGGCTTCTGCATGTCGTTCTCTCTCTCTTTCGGCCGCTCGAAGCGGCGGCGAGCGGTAGCATTCACCTCCCCCCACGGCAAACGCTGGGGAGCAATCCCCGGGCCAGGACAGGCGGTCGGTGCGATGGGACGCACCATTCGTTGCAGCGAAACCCGCCAATCGCCGCCGGAAAGCTGCGACACCCTCGGAAACGCGCTATGGGTCGACCCGCGCGGCATGCGTCGTGCTTGGGTGAGAGTGTGCAATCGGACGCTTCCGGCTCTCGGAACGGTCGATTGATGCCAAAATGATGGGTTTTTTCGCGGTTATTGCTCGATTTCGCGTCACGGCGTCCCTAGACGCCCGACACGACACCGTGCCTCAGATTCACGGGTGTGAATCCACGGTGACGGTTGGAGCAGGCCGCACGGCCCTTCGACGCCGACTTGGATGAAGAGAAGAGCATGACGACGAGAGATAGCTCAGTGGTTCCCGCGCCCCGCCGCGCCGACGTTCGCGCCTTCCCGGGCACGCGCGCTCTGATCCTCGCCGCTGGCAAGGGCTCCCGCCTCGTGGCGGGTCGGCCCTATCCGAAGCCCCTCGAGACCGTGGCCGGCGTGCCGCTCATCGTCCGCGTGATCCGTGGCCTCCGCGCCGCGGGCGTCCGTGAGGTCGGCGTGGTCATCGGCCACCTCGGCGAGGTCCTCCGCGAGGAGCTCGAGAGCTGGGACCTCGGTGTGTCGCTCTCCTTCTTCGAGAACGACGAGGTCGACAAGCCCAACGGGACCTCCGTGCTCAAGGCCGCCGAGTTCGTCACCGGCCCGACCTACCTGCTCATGAGCGATCACCTCTGGAACCCCGATCTGGTTCGCGCCGTGGGCGCCTTCCGGCTCGGCGCCGACGAGGCCGTCCTCGGTGTCGACTTCGACATCCCCCGCTGCTTCGACCTGCCCGACGCCACCAAGGTGCGCATCGAGGGCGATCGCATCGTCGCCATCGACAAGCAGCTCGAGAGCTACGACTGCCTCGACACCGGCGTCTTCCGCATCACCCCCGCTCTCATCGACGCGCTCCGCGACGCCGATGGCCCGGAGGGCTGCTCCCTCTCGCAGGGCGTGGCGACCCTCGCGGCCGACGGACGCATGAAGGTCGTCGACGTGGGCGCCGCTCGCTGGATCGACGTCGACACCCCGGACGCGCACGCCGAGGCCGAGCGCCTCATCGGCGCGTACGGCGAGACGTTGGCTCCCGCCGCGGCTCGCGTCGCGGTCGGCTGAGCCTTCCTCAGCCTCCGCCGAGCGCGGCTTCGACCGCGGCGTAGGGCTGGGCCCCACGGATCATCGTGGTGCCGACGAAGCTCGTCGGTGTCCCGCGCGCTCCGGCGGCCGCCGCCGCGGCCATGTCCGCCCGCACGGCGGGTTCGTGGGTGCCTCCGTCGAGCTCGCGGGCGAAGCGCGCTACGTCGAGGCCCGGGATCTGCGCCGCATAGCGCTCGAGCTCGGGGCGGCCGAGCGCCCGCGCGTTCTCGAAGAGGATCGTCTGGTACTGCCAGAAGCCCTCGTCGCCGACCTGCGCCCGCACGGCGAGCGCGGCCTGCGCAGCGCTCATCGCGTTGCGATGGAAGGGGAGAGGGTTGTTCCGGATCACGACCTGCACCTCGGGGTGCTCGGCGACCAGGCGATCGAGGGTCGGCAGGAAACGGGCGTCGAAGGGCGACTCGTAGTCGATGAACGCCTGCACGACCGTGGTCGGAGTCGCCGAGCCACGACGGCCCGAGTGCTCGGGGACGTCGAGCGGCGCGCCCAGGGTCGGGTTGGCGGCCGCTGCTTCCGGTGCACCGGCGGCGGGGATCGGGCGGGACGGCGGCGGAGCCAGCGCGGCCGCGGCCCCCTGCGGTTCGCGGAAGGTCAGCTCGACGAACGCGCCGCCCGCGGCCTGCCGGATGTCGATGCGGAGCTCGCCCGTGGGGCCTCGCAGCTCGCTCCACTTCGGCGAGTCGCCGGTGTCGACCGAGCCATACCAGTTGTCGCTCGTTCGGCTCCAGCCAGACCCCTGCGCGGCGTCGACGGTCTGCATGTTCGCGTCGTGCACCGACGTGTTCTGCAGCCAGTACTTCACTCGGTTGTCGCCATGCGTCGGCATGCACACGTGCGCGCCGACCGGCACCATGACGTCGAGGGGCGGCGCCTCCCAGGGCTGGGAGAGCCAACCGCGTTCGCAGGGCGGGTCCTCGGAGCACGCGCCGAGCAGGCACGCGAGAAGGAGCGAAGAGGCGAGGGGCTTCATATGGCGACGTACGATACGCGCCCCGCGCCTCTTCCCGAAGGCCGGACGAAGCTCAGATCAGCTCGGGCACGCACGCCCCGTCGCGGCAGATCAGGGGTGAGCAGCAGTCCGCGCTCGTGCGGCACTCCCCGCAGACCCCGTCGATGCACGCCTGCACGCTCGGGCAGTCGCCGCACATGCTGCAGGTGTCCGGGATGTCGCAGTCGTCGCCCGCTTCGAGGATCGCGGTGTCGTAGTGGATGTCCACCGAGCCGGCGGCCGAGAGCCGCCTCACGAACGCGGCGCCGAAGATCTCGACGTCGCCGGCCGTCACCAGCTCCGCCCGCGGTGCGTAGAGGTTGCCGGCGAAGGTGGTCGAGGCCGAGAGGTTCACGGTGCCGTTGCCGCCCACGTAGAGGCGCGCGCGGGCAGGAGCGTCCGCGGTACCGACCGAGAACGCGCCAGCGCCGGTCACGTTGCCGCCGACGAAGACGTCGACCTCGGCGTCGCCTTCCGGGATCACCTCGAAGGTGTCGTTGGCGGTGATCGAGCCGCCGACGAAGAGCGCGACGCGGCCGGTGACGCGAATGGTCAGCGGCGCGGTGGCCGACACCGAGTCCAGGTAGAAGCGACCGCAGGGGAGCTCGAGGGTCGTCTCGGTGGACACGTTCGCGAGGGCGTCGGCGGAGAGCGCGATCGCCGCGTTGTCGTTGTCGACTGCGTATCCGGCGACGAAGGACGCGACATCGACGATCGCGTCTTCGCCGCAGGCGCAGGGATCGGCCACCTCCACCACACCGGTGGCGTCGCCGCCGGTGCTGAGGGAGTCCACGACCACGGCGTCCGGATCGGGGACCGTGAGGGTGCCCTCCACGGTGAGGGTGTCGAGACCGATGCCGCCACCGACCCAGGCGTCCGCGCCCACCGAGACCTCGCTACCCGCCAGTCGGCCGGTGAGATGGAGCTCGGAGCCGATCGCCAGCTCGCTGCTCACGGTCCAGCCCGTCGATCCGGACGACCAGAGCGAGCCGCCCACGTCCCAATCGGCCGTGGAGTTGCCGCCGCCATTGGTCCCGACCGATCCGCCCACACCGCCGGGCGGCACGTAGGGGCCCATGTCCGAGTCGAACGAGTCGGTGCTCAGCTCGTGGCTGGTCACCAGTCCCTCGCAGGTGCAGAGAGCGTAGCGGAACGAACGCTCCGCGATCCGTCCCGCGCAGTCCATCTCGGTGCTGGTGTCGTCCCCGACGATGATGAGGGGCCCCTCGCCGTCACAGAAGTCCCCCATCGACTCCCCGCCGTCATCGTCGTCCCCACTCGCGTCGACGGTCGCGCCATCGTTCGGAGTGCTCATGTCGACCCCCGGCGCGTCCATGGGGTCGTCGTCGGTCACGTCGCTCGAATCGGTCGGGTCGTCGCCGCAGCTACAAGCGGACAGGAGGACCATCAATAGGGTCCGGAGGGTCAGGGCGTGTCGCATCGTTCTCCTGGGAAAGGGTTCGCAGGAGGAGAGGCGAACGGAGTTCAGATCGGGTCACGAGAATCTTCGCGGCCTCCCGAAACGAGAAAAGGCGCGCCCCGAAGGACGCGCCTCTCCAAGAGAGTCGGACCGAGCTCAGCGCAGGGCGCGGAGCAGGGCGCGACCGCCGCCACCCGCCTTGCGGGCGACCTGGTCGGGCACGTTCCGGGTCGCCTGCGCGAACGCGGAGCGCTCGGCGGCCGAGGGACGGTGGACCTGAATGCCGTAGCGCTCGAGGTTCCGGATGAGGATGGGATCCATCCGGCGAACGGCCTGGCGACCGTTGGTCACGAGGTTGCGGGGCACGTTGGTCAGCTTGCCCTGGATGTCGGCGGGCAGTCCGTCGAACCATCGCTTCGAGTAGACGATGATGCCCGGCTGATAGCTGTGCTCGCTGAGGTTCAGGTGGTGCGCGGCCTGGTACCAGCTCGTCGCGAACGCGAAGAGCGGTGTGTTGTCGAAGCCGTCGACCGCGCCGGTCTGGAGGCTCGTCAACACGTTGGTCACGTCGATCGGCACCGGTGTGGCGCCGAGTCCGCGGTAGGTCTGCAGATGGACGAGCGCCTCCTGCGATCGCATGCGCAAGCCGCGTAGATCGGCCGGCGCCCGGATCTCCTTCTCCCGGGTGAACCAGGAGCGGAAACCGTTCTCGGCCCAGAAGCCGAACTTGAAGCCGCGGGCCTCGACGGCCGACGAGACCTGCTGGATGACCGCGTCCTTGTCGAGCGCGCGGTCCGCTTCTGCGGTGGAGCTGAAGAGGTAGGGCGCCTCGATGACGTTGAGCTCCGGGACCAGGCTGCCCAAGGCGGCCGTGGAGCCGCCGAAGACCTGGATGCCGCCCTGCGAGGTCCGGCGAACGAGCGCCTTCTCACCACCGAGCGAGCCGCCCATGAACATCTTCACGCGGACCCGACCGTTGGTCTCCTCGGTCAGGTAGCGCTTGAACTGCCGGAGCTGCTTCTCCCAGGGCGTGCCCTCGGGCGCGACGGTGGCGACCTTGACGTCGATCGTCTCCTGCGCCCCCGCGTCACCGCCGGTGGCCAGAACGGCCGTCGTACAAAGGACGGCGCTCATCGCCGTCAGGATCGCAATTCGCTTTCTCATATCACTCCACCCATCTGCGCTGTTCGTTTCGGGGCCCGGGGTCGAAAAGGACCGCGCTCGGCCGCTTCGACGCCTGGAGCGCCCACGTATTCATCGAGGGTCCCGACCTCACTCGAAGAGGGTCGGGGCCTGCTCCTGGAGGAGCCGCGCCTTGCGGACCTCGCAGCGGTTCTCCGGGCCGAGCTCCGGGCCGGCGGACATCGGGTCGCCGTTGAGCACGAAGTTGATGTGCTCGTCGAAGACGGCGCGGTCCTGCGCCTTCACGGCGTAGTCCTGAGCCATCAGCACGTGGGTCCCGAAGTAGTTCGGCTCGCGGGAGAGCGAGGCCTCGAAGTGGGTCTTGCTGCGCTCGAGATCGCCACCGGCGAAGCTCGGCGCCCGGCCGAAGAACACGCCGAAGTAGCGGTCCGGACCCCAGTGGAAGTAGTCGCGGTCGTTCTCGAGGCAGTGGGCCATGACCGCGCGGATCTCGTCCTTGTAGGAGAGGAGGGTGGCGAAGCTGTCGGCGCTCGCCCACTTGCCGAGGTTGCTGGCGCGCCAGTAGAGGGCGGGCACCGCGGACTCGCCGAGGACCTCGAGCGCCTGGTCGACGCGGCTGCCGTTCTGCATCCGCTCCTTGAACTCCGGCGAGAGCGACATCAGCCCGCGCTCGGCGGCCTGGGTGCCCGCCTGGAAGTTCTCCATCATCGCCTCCTGCTTGGCCTCGTCGAAGCGGTCGTGGCAGTCGGCCATGAAGTAGTGGGCGCGGGAGAGCTTGACCCAGGTGTCGTAGTCCTCGGGGTTGCTCTGGGTGACCGCGGTGTAACCGTCGATCGCCGCCTGCAGGCGGGCGGTGTCGTCACGCTCGGCCCATGCGGCGTCGGCCTGCTGGAGCGCGGACTGCGCCTCCGCGGCGGACACGGCCGGCTGGTCCTGGTTGGCGGTGGTGTCGTCCTCCCACGCAGCCTCTCGCGTGCCGCCGCAGGCGCCGAGCGCCAGCACCAGCGCGATCGCGAGCGCTCGCGTTCCACCGAGCATTGATTCCGAAGTCGTTCCCATCACAGCACGCACCTCCATCCCGACCGGCGCGGTCGGGCCCTCGGCCGCCCCTGCGCCCGAGTGAGGAAGGTCGATACCATCCGCGATTTTCCCCTGTCAACGCGGGGTGAGGCGGCTCAGGGAGCGTTCGCACGAACCGCGACGCCGGCGGCTTGCCGCGTTTACAAGCGACCCTCCGCCGCGTAGGGTCTCGCTCGTGACCGAGCCCATCGACGCGGCCACCCTCGAGGAGTACCTCGCCGCGGGTGGATGGCGGATGAAGCGCATCGCCGCCCAGACCTGGCGCGGCCGCTTCAAGACGGCACGAACGGGCCGGAAATTCCCGGTGTTGGTCCATCAGGACGTGGAAGAAGGCTTCCTGACCTGCGCCATCGTGCCGCTCGTTCGGACACCCGAGGAGGGCGGGTACGCCCACGCCCTCTACACCCGGCTGCTCGAGCTCAACCAGGTCTTCTTCATGGCGAAGCTCTCGATCGACGACGATCTCGACGTCGTTCTCTCGGTCGAATACCCGATCGCCGATCTGGATCAGTCCGAGCTCCTCGACGCGCTTCAGGCGCTCTCGTACTACGCAGACGTTCACCATGACGAGCTGCAGCGCATCGTGGACGAGGGCGCCTGAGGACCCGCTGATTCCGGCTCGCCCACGGCCCTCACGTGGGCGCTTGCCGTGGTGACGGGGCCGTGGTACGAGCTGTGGGTCTTCATGGCTCCCAACCTAGGAGGCAGGCATCGCGCCTGCCTTTTTTCGTCTGGGGTTCCGTGTCCTGGCCCGACCGGTTGGATGCCTCGAGGACCGGCTTCGAAAGGAGCCGTGAGCCGCTCCCGTTCGTTTTCTCCAATCTCGCTCACCCCCCAACCACCCATGTCTGCCGTACAGAAAAAGGTCGCCGAGCTCGCCGAGCCCATCTGCGCCGCCCATGGCGTCGAGTTGGTCGAGGTGCGCGCGCTCCGGGGCAAGGGGCGGAGCGGGACGACCTTCCAGGTGGTGATCGACCGTGAGCGCCCGGCGTCCGACCCCACGCCCGGCTCCGGCGTGATGCTCGAGCACTGCACGGCGGTGAGTCGTGACCTGAGCACGGCGCTCGACCTCCACGAGGACGAGATGCCCAACAAGTACAACCTCGAGGTCTCGAGCCCCGGGCTCGAGCGACCCCTCACGAAGCCGGAACACTTCGTCCGCTTCACGGGGCGCGAGGTTCAGCTGAAGACCCTCCAGCCCGTGGGCTCGCGCCGGAAGTTCCAGGGCGAGCTCTTGGGGGTCGAAGGCGACGCCGCCCTGGTCGAGCAGGACGGCAAACCCATCAAGATTCCGTTCGACGCGATCGCCCGAGCCACGCTCGTGCATCGATTCGACAAGGCAAAGCACGCGTAGAGAAGGGGACCAGGAACCCATGGCACAGCAGCCGTCGCTCACCGTAGTCATCGAGCAGGTCAGTCAGGACAAGGGCATCGAGCCCAAGGTTCTGGTGGAGGCGATCGAGGCCGCCATCATGACCGCCGCGAAGCGTCAGTTCGGCGTCGATCGCGAGCTCGAGGCCGACTACAACTCCGAGACCGGCGCCGTCGACCTCAAGATGTACATGACGGTCGTCGAAGAGGTGGAGAACCCCGAGCGGGAGATCTCCATCCAGGATGCGCAGCGACACGGGCTCGACGACCCGGAGAACCCGCTCGCCGAAGGCGACGAGCTGGGCTTCCAGATCTTCTACCTCTCCTCCGACGCCGAAGAGGCCCGCAAGCAGGACCGTCAGTTCGGCGATCTGCTGGGCATCCAGCAGGCCCGCCAGGGCTTCGGCCGCATCGCCGCGCAGACCGCCAAGCAGGTGATCATCCAGCGCGTCCGCGACGCCGAGCGCGAGCGGATCTTCCGCGAGTTCAAGAGCCGTCGGGGCGAGATCATCAGCGGCACCGTCCGCCGTTTCGAGCGTGGCTCGAACCTCATCGTCGAGCTCGATCGCAGCGGCGAGGGCGGCCGGACCGTCGAGGCCGTGCTCCCGCCTCGCGAGCAGACGCCGCGCGAGTCCTACCGGCCGGGCGATCGCATCGTCGCGCTCCTGAAGGACATCGACCGCGAGGCCCGCGGTCCGCAGATCATCCTCTCGCGCGCCGACGTGCAGCTCCTCGTGAAGCTCTTCGAGATGGAGGTCCCGGAGATGTACGAGGGCATCGTGCGCATCGTCGCCGCTGCCCGCGAGCCTGGCGCTCGCTCGAAGATCGCGGTGTCCAGCCGCGACAGCGACGTCGATCCGGTCGGCGCCTGCGTGGGCATGAAGGGCTCGCGCGTCCAGGCCGTCGTCCAGGAGCTCCGCGGCGAGAAGATCGACATCGTTCCCTTCGATCGCGATCCCGCCCGCTTCGTCTGCAACGCCATCGCCCCCGCCGAGGTCGTCCGCGTCGTCATCGACGAGGCGAACGCCACGATGGAGCTGGTCGTTCCGGACTCGAAGCTCAGCCTGGCGATCGGCCGCCGCGGCCAGAACGTCCGCCTCGCCTCCCAGCTGACCCATTGGAAGCTCGACATCGTCAGCGAGTCCCGCTTCCAGCAGATGGAAGAGGAGGCCATGTCGGTGCTCGCTCGCGTCGACGACGACGAGGAGATCGCCCGCAGCCTCTACAAGATGGGCTTCCGGACCCTCGACGAGGTCGCCGACGCGCCGACCGAGGAGCTCCTCACGGTCGAGGGCATCGACGAGAACAACGTCGACGCCATTCGCCAGCAGGCCAAGGTGGGCACCGAGGCCGTGCGGCAGGAGGCCATCAAGGCCACCGCCGAGCGCCCGGAGAACCCCTCCGAGCACGAGAAGCTCCTCCTGGTGAAGGGCGTCAACGATCGCGTGGCCGAGATGCTCGAGAAGGGCGGCTACGGCTCGCTGAAGTCGATCGCCACCGAAGAGGACATCGACCGGTTCGCCATCAAGAGCGGCCTGGGCGCCACGCGCGCTCAGGAGGTCCGCGACGCGGTCCGTGCGTTCCTGAAGAACGAGTGGCCCGCCATCGAGGCCGGCGTCGAGAAGGCGATCGCGGCCGACCGCGAGCGCGCAGCGAAGGAAGCCGCCGAGGAGGAGGCCCGTGAGGCCGCCGAGGCCGCCGCCAAGGCCGCCGAGGCCACCGAAGAGGGCGAGCCCTCCGCCGACGCGCCGAGGCCGGGAGGCGCGGGGTGATCGCGATGGCTCGGACCAAGACCGCAGAGCGCACGTGCGCCGGGTGCCGCGAACAGCGGCCCCGGGAGGAGCTCGTGCGTCTGGCGGTCGTGCCCGAGCCTCCCTTCGTGGTCGCCGACGCTCGAGGCCAGCTCGGCGGCCGAGGCGTGTGGATCCACGCTGACACGCAATGTTTGCAAACGGCCGCACGCAAGGGCGGGATCGCCCGCTCGTTGCGCAAGCCGGTGAGCCTTGACCCGTCGGTGATCGCCGACGGGATCGTCGCGCAGCTGGAGCGTCGCCTCGAAGGTCTGCTCCTCGGCGCGCATCGCGCTCGCAAGATCGCGGTCGGGACCGATTCGGTGCGTGAGAGCCTCGCGGAAGGCCGGATTCGGCTCCTTTGCGTGGCCAGTGATGCCGCCGGTCGTCGGGACGAGCTGATGGCTTCGGCCGAGCGTCTCGGCAAGGCGTGCGTGGTCCTGGGACCCAAGGCCGACGTGGGTCGGCTCTTCGGCCGGGACGAGGTCGCCGTGCTGGCGATCGAGGATGGTGGAATCGCGGAAGAGGTGCGTCGCGCGTCGGCTCACCTCGCCGGGTTGCGCCCTGCGGGTACGTTCCCGCATAAGGAGCCCGTCGAAGGGGCGGAAGGCGCATCGTCTTCTGCCCCTCGACAGGTGGAATCTGTGGTGGAGGACCGGAAGCCAGAATGAGTAAGGTTCGGGTATATGAGGTCGCGCGCGAGCTCGGTGTCGAGAATCGCGAGCTGATCCAGCGCATCGCCGCGTTGGGCATCCAGGTGCGCAATCACATGAGCGTGCTGGAGACCGCCGAAGTGGAGCGGGTGAAGCGCGCGCTCCAGAAGGATCGTGAGCGCGATACGGTGGAAACACAGATCCGTCCGACCGTGACCCGCCGCCGTGTGCGGCGGAAGAAGAAGACCGAGGAGGCACCAGAGGAGCAGGCCGCCGCGGCCGTCGACGAGGAGCTCGCCGCCGCGCGGCCTCCGCAGCGTCGCGCCGCCGAGCCCACGCCCGAGGTCGCCCCGGAGCCGCCCAAGGCGCCGGAGCCGGTCGCCGAGGCCGCGCCGGAGCCCGAGAAGGCCCCCGAGCCCACGCCCGAGCCCGTCGAGGCGAAGGCCGCGCCGGAGCCCGAGAAGGCGCCGGAGCCGGTCGCCGAGGCCGCGCCGGAGCCCGCCCCGGAGCCGGTGGTCGAGGCGAAGCAGGAGCCCGAGCCGAAGCCCGAGGAGCCCGAGGAGCGCGACCCGAGCCAGGGTGCCGGCCAGCTCGTCCGCGAGAAGGTCTCGACCAAGATCGAGCCCGCGGCCAAGCGGGTGCCGAAGCCGCCGCCCGCGACGGAGCCCCCGCCGCCCGCCGAGCGCTTCGACCATGCACCGCTTCCTCCCGGTGTCGTCTCGCGCGGTGGTGCCTCGGCGCCGAGCGCTGGCGCTCGCCTCACCGAGGAAGACCGCAAGCGCATCGTCGAGCAGCACAAGCAGAACCGGCCGCCGCCCCGCCGTCGGGAGATCCGTGGTCGCGCCTCGATCGGCCCGACCGGTCGTCCGCAGGGCCGCCCGCAGCGCCGCCGCCGCGATCCGAGCCGCAAGCCGAAGCAGACCGAGATCACGGTGCCGAGCGCGATCAAGCGCAAAATCCGCATCGAGGATCAGATCCAGCTCCAGACGCTCGCTCAGCGGATGAGCCTCAAGGCGACCGATCTGCTGATGAAGCTCATGCAGATGGGCGTCGGCGGTGTGCACATCAACAGCACGCTCGACGCGGACACGGCGATGATCATCGCCGACGAGTTCAACTACGAGGTCGAGAACGTCGCCCGCTCCAAGGAGGAGATCGTCGGTGACGCTCGCGGTGACTTCGAGAACCTCGAAGAGGACCGCGCGATTCGGCCCCCGATCGTCACGATCATGGGCCACGTCGACCACGGTAAGACCTCGCTGCTCGACAAGATCCGCGAGGCCAACGTCGCCGAGGGCGAGGCCGGTGGCATCACCCAGCACATCTCTGCGTTCCGCGTGAACACGGAGCGGGGCACGGTCGTGTTCCTCGATACGCCGGGTCACCAGGCCTTCACCGAGATGCGCGCCCGCGGTGCGCAGGCGACGGACGTCGTCATCCTCGTCGCGGCCGCGGACGACGGCGTCATGCCGCAGACCCGTGAGGCCGTGAGCCACTCGCAGGCGGCCGAGGTGCCCATCATCGTGGCGGTCAACAAGATCGACCGTCCCGACGCGGCGCCGGACAAGGTGATGAACGAGCTGGCCGCGCTCGGCCTGACCCCGGAGGACTGGGGTGGGGACACGATCTACGTTCCGACCAGCGCGCTCACCGGGCAGGGCATCGACCAGCTCCTCGAGAGCGTGCTCGTCACCGCCGAGGTGCTCGAGCTCGAGTCGAACGCGAACATCCCCGCCGAGGGCGTCGTCCTCGAGGCGAAGCTCGACCGCGGCCGGGGTGTCGTGGCCAACGTGCTCATCCGCGACGGCTCGCTCGAGGCCGGTGACTACGTGGTCGCCGGCACCGCGTGGGGTCGTGTCCGCGCGATGACCGACGACCGTGGCCAGACCCTGAAGATCGCTGGTCCGGCGACGCCCATCGAGGTCCTCGGCCTCGACGAGCTGCCGGAAGCGGGTGACAAGCTCTACAAGGTCACCGACGCCAAGAAGGCCCAGGAGGTCTCCGAGGCGAACAAGGAGAAGGCCAAGGCTCCGAAGGTCGCGCAGCCGCGCACCCTCGAGCAGATCCAGGCCATGATGCAGAGCGGCGAGCAGCACGAGCTGAAGCTCGTGGTGAAGGCCGACGTGCAGGGCTCCCTCGAGGCGCTCAACGGCAGCCTCGAGGACCTCGCGACCGAGAAGGTCCGCGTCAGCGTCATCCACAGCGGTGTCGGTGGCATCACCGAGCGCGACGTCATGCTCGCGAGCGCGTCCGACGGAATCATCATCGGCTTCAACGTCCGCCCGATGGGCAAGGCGAACTCGATGGCGAAGAAGGAAGGCGTGGACATTCGCCCCTACAGCGTCATCTACGAGGTGCTCGACGACGTGAAGGCCGCCATGGCGGGTCTCCTCGCGCCGAAGCTGGTCGAGAAGGACGTCGGTCAGGCGGAGGTCCGCGAGACCTTCGGCATCCCCAAGATCGGCACCATCGCCGGTTGCATGGTCACCGACGGCAAGATGCTCCGCTCGGGCCAGGCGCGCCTCGTCCGCGACGGCGTGATCGTCTGGACCGGCAAGATGGGCTCGCTGCGTCGCTTCAAGGACAACGTGGCCGAGGTCCCGAACGGCATGGAGTGCGGTATCGGGCTCGAGGGCTACAACGACGTCAAGATCGGCGACATGATCGAGTGCTTCGAGATCGAGGAGGTCGCGGCGACGCTGGAGTAGCGTCGTCGTGCGCGGTCCCATGGTCGTCGGCGTAGGCCGCATGGAGCTCGAGCTGGACGGGGTGCGTTCCTTGAAGGAGAAACGCGCCGTAATTTCAAGTATCCTCGACCGGGTGCGAAGCCGATTCGACGTCGCCGCCGCCGAGGTGGGCCACCAGGACGCGCACACCCGTGCGCTCCTCGGGTTCACCTGCATCAGCGGTGACGGGCCCCACGCCAACGAGATGATGGATCGTGTGCTCGCATTCGCGGCCGGCCTCGGCCTGGCCCGTGTCGCCTACCGCGGCACGGAGCTCGTGCACATGAGCGACGAGCGTCCGCGCGAGGACGTGACCGTCGATTGGTCCAGCTTCGAGGAGCCCTCTTGAACGCGCCCCGCCACGATCGCGCGGCGCGTGTCGGCGAAGAGGTTCGTCGGGAGCTCATGAGCCTGGTCATGCGCGGTCGACTCAAGGACCCGGCCACCAAGGACGTGGTCGTCTCGGCGGTGACGGTGACCAACGATCTCCAGATCGCGACGGTCTACGTCCGCACGCTCGACGAGGCGACGGACCGCCGCAAGGAGCGTTTGGTCGCGGGCCTCGAGCGCGCGGCCGGCTTCCTGCGACGGGAGCTCGGAAAGACCCTCGAGCTGCGCCGGACCCCGGAGCTCCGCTTCGAGTGGGACGCCTCGATCGATCAGGGCAGCCGCATCGAGCGCCTGCTCGACGAGATCCGTCAGGAGGAAGAGTGACCACCGCGGAGCGCGTGGCCGAGCTCGTCCGCGGCGGCGAGAGCTTCCTGGTCTGCTGTCACAAGCGGCCGGACGCCGATGCGCTCGGCTCGGCGCTCGGGCTGCGCGCATTGCTGCTGCGGCTCGGGAAGGACGTGAACCTCTACGTCCCCGACGACCTGCCGCCGAACCTGGTCTTCCTCGACCACGGCGAAGTCGAGCGGGACCTTCCTGCCGACAAGCGCTGGGACGTCACCTTCGTGATGGACACGGCCGCCAACGCGCTCTTGCCCAAGGGCCTGCCGGCCGAGGACGTTCGGGGTCCGCTGGTCGTGATCGACCACCACGCGAACCACGACGACGTGGGCGACATCGTTCTCCGCGAGACCGAGGCCTGCGCTACCGGCGAGATGGTGATGGACCTCGCCGAGATGTTCGGGCTCCGGCCGGTCCCCGCGGAGGCCGCGACTCCGATCTACGCAGCGCTCGTGGCCGACACCGGCGGCTTCCGCTACTCGACCACCAAACCGAAGGTGCTCCGGATGGGCGCCGAGCTGTTGGAGCAGGGAGCCGATCCCTGGGAGGTCGCGTACGAGCTCTTCGAGAAGTGGCAGCCGGAGCGGCTGGCGCTCCTGAGCGCCATTCTCGACACGCTCGAGGTGGAGTGCGAGGGGCGGCTCGCCCTGATGACCGTCACCCGCGAGATGCTGGCCAAGACCGGCGCCACCGACGACATGGTCGAGGGCATGGTCGACTACGGCCGCAAGCTGAAGGGCGTGGAGATCGCCGCGCTCGTGTGGGAGTTCCCCGCCGACTCCGGCGAGGGGCTCGACACCAAGATCAGCTTCCGCAGCCGCGGCGACGCCGACGTGGGCGTGCTCGCTCAGCGGCTCGGCGGCGGCGGCCACAAGAGCGCCGCGGGTACCCAGCTCGACATCGACGCCGACACGGCGCGCGAGCAAGTCCGAGAGCTCGCCTGCCGCGTGCTCTGCGGCGAGTAGCGCGCCGCGATGGGTCGGCGTCGAAAAGGGGGAAAGGGCGCACACCTCCGTGGTGTGGTCGTGGTGGACAAGCCGAAGGGCCCCACCTCGCACGACGTCGTGTCGTCGCTCCGAAAGCGTCTCGACACGGGCCGCGTAGGGCACGCCGGCACGCTCGACCCGATGGCGACCGGCGTGTTGGTCGTCGCGGTCGGGGAGGGCACGAAGCTGGTTCCCTACCTGACCGCCGCCGACAAGCGCTACGCCGCCACCCTGAGCATCGGGACGGCGACCGACAGCCTCGACGCCGAGGGAGACGTGACCGGGGAGGGGCCTCTCCTGACCGCCACGTTGGACGACGTCCGTGCGGTCGCAGCGAGCATGGTGGGCGTGATCCGACAGCGGGTCCCGAAGGTCAGCGCGGTGCGGGTGGACGGCGAGCGACTGCACGCCAAGGCTCGCCGAGGCGACGACTTCGAGGCGCCGGAGCGCGAGGTCGAGCTTCGCTCCGTGTCCGTGCTCGAGGTCGCTCCCGACCGGGTCCGCTTCGAGCTCGAGGCCAGCAAGGGGTTCTACGTCCGCTCGTTCGGTCGTGATCTCGCGGAACGTCTCGGCACCGTGGGACACCTGAGCGAGCTGCGGCGGCTCGCGAGTGGAGCGTTCACCGTGGCCGAAGCGGTGGTGCCCGAGGCGGTCGCGCCCGAGGCGCTCCTCGACCCCGCCACCGCCGCCGCGAAGGTGATGCCCACGGTCGAGGTCGGTGCCGAGGCCGCTGCGGACCTGCGGATGGGGCGTCGCGTCGAAGCCGGTGAGGTGCTCGAGGGGCCCGCCGCGTTGGTCCACGCAGGGGCGCTGGTCACCATCGCCGAGCAGCGCGAGGGCGGGTGGCAGGTGCTGCGCGGGTTCACCAGCGAGGCCGGGACCGGGGCGTAGCAGCGGCGACCTGCGGGGGGCCCATCCCCCATGCTACACAGCCCCCGATGCGGACCCTTCTCTTGGCCATGCTCGCGCTCGTCGTCGCCTGCGGCGACGACGACGCCGAACCCGATGGAGGAGCCACCGATCTCGGGGTCGACTCCTTCACCCTCCCGCCCGATCTCGGGCCGCCTTGCGAGCTGGAGTGCGCAGGGCCCGAGACCTGCTGCGTGGTCGATGGGGAGCCGACCTGTGTGGACACCCGGAACGACCCGGACCACTGCGGGCTCTGCGGACGGGAGTGTGCCGATGGGCGCGGGACCTTCTGCCAGAACAGCGTGTGCGTCTGCGGCTCGGTGCGGCTCGGTTGTCTGGGCACCGAAGAGTCGCTCTGCTGCCCGCCGGTCGAAGACCGCACGACCGACTATTGCGCCAACCTACGGGAGGATGCCAGGGACTGCGGCGGGTGCGGCATCGAGTGCGACCCGCGGGTCGCCGACCGCTGCGGCGGCGGCCGCTGTGTCTGCGGCGAGTCGCGGACCGGCTGTGACGGCACCGACGAGTCGACCTGCTGCCGAGACGCCTTCGGCATGGTCGAGTGCCGTGATCTGACCATCGACCGTTTCCATTGCGGCGAGTGCGAGAACGCCTGCGAGACGCGCGAGAGCTGCGCGAACGGCAACTGCACCCTCGGGCCGGACATCTGTGAGGAGCGCTGCACCGACACGGCCATCTGCTGTGGCGGCGAGTGCTGCACGCGAGGTGCCTGCATCGGTGGTGTGTGCGGGGGCGCCGATGGCGGAGTGCCCGAGGACGGTGGGGTGCCCGAGGACGGCGGCGCCTGATGGACCGAGTGAAGCACCTGGTGGTGGGAGCTGGCGTCAGCGGCCTCGCCTTCGCGGATTGGCTCGAATCGGACGACTACCTGATCCTCGAGGCGAACGACGAGATCGGTGGCTACTGCCGAACGGTCCGTCAGGACGGGTTCACCTGGGACTACTCGGGGCACTTCTTCCACTTCCGGCATCCGGAGATCGAGCGCTATCTAGTCGAGCGGATGACCGGTCAGGAGATCCGGGTCATCCAGAAGGACGCGCGCATCTGGTATCGCGACGCCTTCGTCGACTTCCCCTTCCAGCGGAACATCCACCAGCTGCCGAAGGAAGAGATGCTCGAGTGCCTCTACGATCTCTACTTCCGAGCCGAAGCGAGCGGTGGCCAGGAGCCCGCCTCTTTTCGAGAGATGCTCTACGCGAAGTTCGGCCGCGCGATCGCCGACAAGTTCCTCGTTCCCTACAACGAGAAGCTCTATGCGACGGATCTCGGACGGCTCGATGTCGACGCGATGGGACGCTTCTTTCCCTACGCGGACGTCGACGACGTCATCCGCAGCTTCCGGACCTCCGGTGACCAGAGCTACAACGCAACGTTCACCTATCCCGAAGGCGGCGCGATTCAGTATGTGCAGGCGCTGGCCCAAGGCGTCGACCGGTCCAAGATCGCGCTCGGTGAGAGGGTGGTAGCCATCGATTTGGAGCGCCGAGTAGCGGTCACCCAATCGAGGGAGGTCGCCTTCGAGACATTGGTCTCGTCCATGCCGCTCCCGCAGTTGCTCTCCATGGCTGGGGTCGCCTACGACCCCGACGTCTACTCCTGGAACGTCGTGCAGGTCTTCAACCTCGGCTTCGATCGCAAGGGGCCGGAGGGACCGCACTGGGTCTATTTCCCTCAGCGGGAGCTCTCCTTCTATCGGGTCGGTTTCTACGACAACATCTTCGGTACCGATCGGATGAGCATCTATGTCGAGCTCGGGCGCGAAGCCGGGTTCGCGACGACCGAGGCGGAGATCGCCGAGACCCGGGATCGGGTGGTCGCCGACCTCGCGAAGGTCGGCTTCGTCGACGGTCACCAGCTCGTCTCGAGCCATCACGTCCTCCTCGACCCCGCCTACGTCCACATCACCCGGGACTCGGTCCGCGACGTGGAGCAGAAGCGGGCGGCCCTGGCGACCCGTGGGGTCCACTCCATCGGCCGTTACGGGGCATGGACCTACTGCAGCATCGAGGACAACATCGTCGAGGCCAGGGCCCTCGCGGACGCCTGCAACCTGGTCCAGCCCGCGGCCGGGTAGGGCAGAAACGCGAACGCCCATCACGCGGTGCGTGATGGGCGTGTCGTCGGAGGCGCCGACCAGATTCGAACTGGTGAATGGAGGTTTTGCAAACCTCTGCCTTACCACTTGGCCACGGCGCCATCCCCGTCAGGGACTGCGATAGGTGCCACCGCGACGGGAGGCTGTCAAGGGCCCGATGGGGCCCCTGGGAGGCCCTCAGGCCTTCTTCTTCTTGGGGGCGCGCTTCTTCTTCGCCGGCTTCCGCCCCGGGCGCTTCCGCTCGGCGACCTTGCCGGACTCGTCCACGTCGAGACCGAGCATTCGCCACGCATCCCGCTCGAAGCCGTAGATCTTCTGAGCGTTGGACACGGTCTCGGAGATCTCGTCGTTGAGAGCCGTGCGGCGGGGCTTGATCCCGGCGCGGCGAAGCGACGACACGGACTCGCCCATCTTCAGGAGCTCGTCGACGTGCTGGACCACCTCGATCGGCTTGATCGGCTTTCCACGCTTCCCGTCCTTCAGCTCCTTGAGGAGTCGCTGGCGACGCTTCTCGGTTCGTCCGTCCAGCTTCGGGCGTGAAGTCTTGCCCGCGAGGAGCGTGTTCAGATGCCGAGCGACTCGACGCTTCTCGATCGCTTCCTTGCTCCCACGTCCGGTCGCAGCTGCCTTCTTCGTCCGCTTCTTGGCGCTGGACTTCGTCTTTCTCGCTCGTGCCATTTCCACTCGTCCCTCTTCTTCTGTGGTTCGCGACATCGTCGCAAAATGTGTGTTGCGCATTACGTATACGGCGAAAGAAGAGCGATCGAAAGGAGAAAGCTATCGAAACCACCCGATTTGTTCATTTGTTATCCCCAATGAGTGGAGGGTCCGCCTACCAAAACAGGGGGAGGCCTCCTTTTGGGGGCGATCGTCCTGGCGTTTCCCCCGGGCCCGCTCCGTGGTAGAGGCAGGCCATGACGACCTCCAAGGACAGCTTCGGCGCCCGGGCCACCATCGAGGTGGACGGCGAATCCATCGACATCTACCGCCTCGAGGCGCTGACCAAGGCGGGCCTCGGCGACGTGCGCCGGCTCCCCTATTCGATCCGCGTGCTCCTCGAGAACCTCGTCCGCTTCGAGGATGGCAACACGGTGACCAAGGCCGACATCGAGGCCGTGGCGAAGTGGGATCCCAAGGCGGCTCCCTCACAGGAGATCGCCTACCGGCCGTCCCGGGTTCTGCTCCAGGACTTCACCGGCGTCCCGGCGGTGGTCGATCTGGCCGCGATGCGCCAGCGCTTCCAGCAGATGGGCGGCGATCCCTCCCGCATCAACCCGCTTCAGCCCGCCGATCTGGTCATCGACCACTCGGTCCAGGTCGACAGCTACGGCCTCCTCCGCTCCTTCGAGGAGAACGTGGAGCGCGAGTTCGAGCGGAACCGTGAGCGCTACCAGTTCCTCAAGTGGGGCCAGAAGGCCTTCCAGAACATGCAGGTCGTCCCTCCGGGCACCGGCATCGTCCACCAGGTGAACCTCGAGTACCTGGCCCGGGTCGTCTTCGCCCGCGACATCGACGGCAAGACCGTCGCCTACCCGGACTCGCTGGTCGGCACCGACTCGCACACCACGATGATCAACGGCCTCGGCGTGCTCGGCTGGGGCGTCGGCGGCATCGAGGCCGAGGCCGCGATGCTCGGTCAGCCGATCGCCATGCTCCTCCCGCAGGTCGTGGGCTTCCGCCTCGAGGGCAAGCTCCCCGAGGGCGCCACCGCCACGGACGCCGTGCTCACCATCACCCAGATGCTCCGCGAGCGCGGCGTCGTGGGTAAGTTCGTCGAATTCTTCGGCGAGGGCATGGAGTCCCTTTCGCTCCCGGACCGCGCCACCATCGCGAACATGGCGCCCGAGTACGGCGCGACCATGGGCTTCTTCCCGGTCGACAAGGAGACCCTCGCGTACCTCCGCTTCAGCAGCCGCGACGAGAAGCACGTCACTCGCGTCGAGCGGGTCCTCAAGGAGCTCGGCCTCTTCCACACCTCGGACGCGCCCGATCCCGAGTTCACCGACACGCTCCACCTGAACCTGGGCGACGTCGTTCCTTCGATCGCCGGCCCGAAGCGTCCGCAGGATCGGATCGCGCTCGCCGACTCGAAGAAGGCCTGGCACCGCACCCTCGAGGGCGTGAAGGCCAACCTGAAGGACACCGCGAAGGAGTCCGCGAAGGTCACCCTCGAGCGCGAGGGCGCCGAGGCCGAGACCTTCGAGCTGAAGAACGGCGCCGTCGTCATCGCCGCCATCACCAGCTGCACCAACACCTCGAACCCGGCCGTGATGCTCGCGGCGGGCCTGGTCGCTCGCAACGCGCTCGCCAAGGGCCTGCAGGTCGCTCCCTGGGTGAAGACCAGCCTCGCGCCCGGCTCGCAGGTCGTCACCGAGTACCTCGAGAAGAGCAAGCTGATGGACGACCTGGAGAAGCTCCGCTTCAACCTGGTCGGCTACGGTTGCACCACCTGCATCGGCAACTCCGGTCCGCTCGACGGCCCGATCCGCGACGCCATCGTGCAGAACGATCTGGTCGTCACGAGCGCGCTCAGCGGCAACCGGAACTTCGAGGGGCGCGTCAGCCCGCATACCCGCGCGAACTACCTCGCGTCGCCGCCGCTGGTCGTCGCGTACGCGCTCGCCGGCACCATGGACATCGACTTCGCCACCGACCCGATCGGCAAGGGCTCGGACGGCGCGGACGTCTTCCTCAAGGACATCTGGCCCTCCAACGCCGAGGTCACCGAAGCACTTCGCGAGGCCGTGACCACCGAGCAGTTCGAGAAGCGCTACGCCGAGGTCTTCGAGGGCCCGGAGCAGTGGCAGAAGGTCTCCGTCCCCGGCGGTGACACCTACGCCTGGGAGGACGACTCGACCTACATTCGCCTCCCTCCCTTCTTCGACGACGTCGAGGCCGGCGAACCGCCCCCCGCGACCGACATCTCCGGCGCCCGCGTGCTCGCGCTCCTCGGCGACTCGGTCACCACCGACCACATCTCGCCGGCCGGCGCGATCGCCTCGGACAGCCCGGCGGCCCGCTACCTGAAGGAGAACGGGGTCTCCCCCCGTGACTTCAACAGCTACGGCAGCCGTCGCGGCAACCACGAGGTCATGATGCGGGGCACCTTCGCCAACATCCGGCTGCGCAATCTCCTCGCGCCCGGCACCGAGGGCGGCGTCACGCGGCACCTGCCCGGCGGCGAGCAGATGAGCATCTACGACGCCTCGATGAAGTACCAGGAGGAGGGCACGCCGCTGGTCGTCATCGCGGGCAAGGAGTACGGCACCGGCTCGTCCCGTGACTGGGCGGCCAAGGGCACCTTCCTCCTCGGTGTGAAGGCGGTCATCGCCGCCAGCTACGAGCGCATCCACCGCTCGAACCTGATCGGCATGGGCGTCCTCCCGCTCGAGTTCACCGGCGGGGCCAACCACGAGTCGCTCGCCCTGACCGGCGAGGAGGTCTTCTCCATCAGCGGCATCGCCGAGGGCCTGAAGCCCGGCAAGCTGCTGAAGGTCACGACCGAGGACGGCAAGAGCTTCGAGGCCAAGGTCCGCCTCGATACGCCGCAGGAGGTCCAGTACTACCTGCACGGCGGCATCCTCCAGTACGTCCTGCGGCAGATGGCTGCCGGCTGAGCGAGCCGACCGGACGTTGACCGAGGCTGGCGCCAGTGGGGGCGCGGACTCGGCGGGCTCGGCGATCGAGCCCGCCGGTTGGCGCCCGTGCGTCGTGATCCCGACGTACGACAACCCACGGACGATCGAGAAGGTCGTCGGCGACGTGCAGACGCACCTCGTGGACGTCTTCGTCGTCGACGACGGTGGCGGTGCAGAGGCGAAGGCGGCCCTCGAGCGGCTGAAGTCGGTGGAGGGCGTCCGTGTGCATCATCGCGCGGTCAACGGCGGCAAGGGGGCGGCGGTCAAAGACGGGCTGCGCCTCGCGCACGAGGAGGGCTTCACGCACGCGCTCCAGGTCGACGCCGACGGACAGCACGCGCTCGAGGACGTCCCGAAGCTCCTCGAGACGGCGCGGGCGAATCCGCGGAAGCTCATCCTGGGCAAGCCGGTGTTCGACGACACGGCTCCCAAGGCGCGGCTCTGGGGCCGCAAGGTGAGCGTCTTCTGGGTCTGGCTCGAGACCCTCGGCAAGCGTGGCAAGATCGAGGACCCGCTCTGCGGCTTTCGCGTCTACCCGCTCGAGGCCGCGGTCGCCGTGCGCGTGCGCGGCGACCGGATGGACTTCGATCCGGAGATCGCCGTCCGGCTCGTCTGGAAGGGGCTCGACGTCGTGAATGTCCCGACGGAGGTTCGCTACGTCCCGGAGGAGGAGGGGGGCATCAGCCACTACCGCGCCTTCTGGGACAACTTCCTCGTGAGCCTGCTGCACGCGCGGCTCACGATCGTGCGCTACACCGGCCTCAGCCGGTGGCTCTAGACCGCTCACGGCTTGAAATGGTCCGATGATCGGGGTGCTGTGCGGCCGCGGGTCGGTTTCGGCACGACGAGTCGATGCCGAGCATCGGCGAGGAGGGACGGGGCCGACCTGTGGTCGCACAGCCCCGCGAGGGCGGATCAGAGCAAGTCGTGAGCGGTCTAGTTCAAAGGGTCTGGCACCCAGACCCTCTCTCGTCGGCTAGGCCTCCTCGATTCACCCGAGCTCCCCCGCCCATTGCGCTGCCGCGCGCGCTGCATGGGACGAACTCGTCTGGCCGCTCGAAGCGTCGAGTGTTGCGCGCTACTTCGCGCGAGCGGAGTCGATGTGGGTCGCGAGCGAACGCACGGAGCGGAAGATGTCCCGCGTGCCCTCGTCCTCGGCCTTGATCTTCACGCCGTACTTCTTGTCGATGGCGATGGCGAGCTCGAGCGCGTCGATGGAGTCCAGTCCCAGGCCTTCGACGAAGAGCGCCGCCTCCGACTCGATCTCGGCAGGCGTCACGTCGTCGAGCATCAGGGCCTCCACGATGAGCTCCTTGAGCTCCTTCTCCAGCGCTTCGTTCATCTCGCTCATTCCCAATCGGTGGGGGCAGGAAGCGAGCGCTTCCAGCCCGGTGCCGCGCCGTAATGCCAGGGTGAGGCGCCGCTGGCAAGGCGCGATCCGTGGGGGTCAGTCAGCGCCGCGCTGATACCGGAAGAGCGGTTCCCATACCCGGGGTCGCTCGTCGTCGTCCTTCGTCCGCGCCGCCTCGCGACGGGACACGGCGACGGCGATCGTTCGGGCGGCGAGCGCGAGCGCGAGACCGGCGACCACGTCGATGAAGTAGTGCCAGCGCAGGAACATGGTCGCGATGATGATGTTCGCGGTGAAGAACGCGACGATGAACCAGGTGTGCTTGAACGCCTTGGTGTGTCGGTTCCCGAAGGCATGGAGCGCGAAGTAGGTCGGGTAGGCCGTGTGTAGCGACGGGAAGATGTCGAGGCCGGCACCGGCGGACTCGACGGTCTTGACCACGAGCCCCCAGAAGAGGCCGCCGTCGATCGGTGCCTGGAACTCCATGAAGACCACCGGACCCGCGCCCGTGACCAGCGTGTAGCCGACGTGGCCACACGTCGCGATCAGGACGGCGCCCACCATGAGCTCACGCAGGCGCTGCCCCCGATCGAAGAAGAGGGCGGGAAGCAGCATGGCCGCCATCAGCCAGAAGTACGAGTAGTAGAAGAACGAGAACCACTCGACGACGCCGCGGGTATTGAACTGCTCGAACCAGAGGGCGGGGGTGGTCCCGAGCAGCGCGGTGTCGATGGCCAGGAGCCGTCCATCCAGGAGCTGGTTCTGCAGCGCGGGGAGGGCGACGCCCATCTCGAAGTAGCTGAGCACCACCGGGAAGAACGAGCCGAACCGATAGAGGAGTGCGCGCCGGCGACCCGGCCGCAGGATCTCGCCCCGGACCAGGAGCAGGGTGCTCGCCGTCGCGAGCCAGAGGGCGACGCCGATCTTGAGCGCGAGGGTCCGGTCCGCGCTCGCCGGCGCGATCGAGACCCGGAGCAGCATGAAGGTGTGGAACGCGATCGCGACCACGTCCTGAAACGCGAGGTTCTGGATCGTCGTGGCGAGCACGCCCATCGGGCGTCGTCGTCGCGCGCGGCCCTCATCGGCCAGGTTCTGCGGATGCTCGTGCACGGGATCGAAACAAAGGAGACGGGGGTTCTACGTACTCGCGGTGACCGTTCTTCCGGCGTCGGCGCTCCCCCCGGTGTCGCGACGACTCGTTTCGACCCTCCGCGCCCATTTCCTGGGTCTCTCCGTCAGGTTTCGCAACCGTAACGAGAGGGTCACCCGGAAGCAAGCGACGCGAGGCCCCTTCAGGCCGAGGCGCCGCCGAGGACGCCTCGCTCTCGCGCCCGGTGCCAGGCCAGGGCGAAGACCCCGAGAACGACCGCCCACCAGAGGGTAGCGAGTCGTACCAACATGGTGATGGCGATGGCGACGGAGGTGGTCATTCCAGGCACTTCGAAGGCTTCCAGCACGCCGGTCATGCCCGCTTCGGTGGCCCCGAGGCCCCCGGGGAGCAGCACGAGCGCACCGACGATGGTCGGACCACCGTACGCGAAGGTCGCCTCGAGGAGCGAGAGCACGACCCCTTCGAAGCCGAGGGCGATGACGAGGAGCGAGACGCACTCCAGACCCCAGCTCACGAGGGCGAGCAAGGAGGCCACGGCCAGCGGGGTCGGGCGCACGAGCTCGTGCAGCGCGTCGTAGGCCTCGCGGAGCCGCTCCTCCAGCCGGTTCAGGACCGGCAGCTTTCCGGCGATCCGAAGGCCGAGCTCGCCGAGCGGGCGCCAGGCACACGCCACCCAGATCACCGCGACGAAGGCACCGCCGGCGAGTGCGATGAGAGCCCCGCCCTCGAAGGCCAGGCTGGCGATCGCGGTCAGCAGCACCAGGGCGAGCAAGTCGGTCAGTCGCTCGGCGACGACGATCGGCGCGGTCCGGGCGAGCGGAACTCCATGGCTGGACTGGAGCAGCACCGACTTGAAGACCTCGCCGACCTTGCCTGGTGTGACACTCATCACGAAGCCGGCGACGAAGATCCGGGCGCTGTCGCCGGTCGGGACGCCGTTCGGCGCGCCGAGCGGAACCTTCAGCCGAGCCAAATAGTACTGCCAGCGCAGGAAGCGCAGCGCGTAGTTCGCGGTCGCGAGCCCCAAGCCATAGACGAAGTAGCGCCACTGGTAGCGGCCGAGGTTGTCCGTCAGCTCCTGAACGTCGCTGTAGAGCGCGAGCCCGGCGAAGACGAGCGCGCCGAAGAGCGTCGCGAGCAGGATCTTCTTCGCGAGCCCGCCCGTCTTGGCCTCTGAGGGCGCGGTCTCCGCAGTACCGGAGTCGTTCATCGGCGGCCTCGGCGGCGAATCGCCCGGGCGAGGCCCACCACCACCAGCGCGACGAGCACGGCGCCGACCAGGACCACCGCCCACGCGGGGACCGGCCACCGTCCGGCCTCTGGCCAGGTGTCCGGCCGAACCGTCGAATCGGCCTCTTCCTGCGCGCGCGCCAAGGAATGCCACGGGACCCAACCCAGGCCGAACGCTACGAGGGTGGCGAGTCGGGCGCGCACGGCGCCGAGCCTGGCACGCGCGGTCCGCACGCGCACGACGACACGTTCGTTGACCGGTGAGGGGCGCTCTCCTACCTTCGGTCCCCCATGGTGGAGCCGCTGGACCCCAAACCCTCGGGCGATGCCGGTCGCCGGCGGAGCTCTTCGCGCAGTAGCGAGGACTTCCTCTACCACCTGTACCGAGGCAGCAACATGCTGCTCCAAGACCAGGTGCACGAGGCGAAGGCCGAGCTCGAGCAGGCGCTCAAGCTCCAGCCTCAGGATGCCAAGAGCCAGGACCTGCTCGCGGGGGTCTATTTCCGCCTCGGCGTCTATCCGCAGGCCATCGAGATCTGGAAGGGGCTCACCGAGGTCTATGGCGAGGACGCGACCCTGCGCGTGAACCTCGGGCTCGCGCTCTTCAAGACCGGCCAGGCCGACGAGGCGCTCGAGCAGATCCACGAAGCGCTCAAGATCCAGCCAGACCACGGTCGCGCGTGGGGGTACCTCGGTCTCATCCGTTGGCGCCTCGGTCAGCTCGAGGCCGCACGTGACGCGTTCCTCCGTGGCGGTCAGGCCGCGATGGCCAAGCGCATGGAGGAGGCGCTCGGCAACGATGCGTCGGCCGGACCCACGCCCTCGATGGCGGCAGAGGCCCTCGAGGCCGAGGATCGACGCGCGATGCGCGACGCTGCCGAGGAGGCCATCGCACGCTTCGAGAGCGCCAAGCCGGACATCGCGGTGGCCGAGCAGGGGCGGGAGCGTCGAAAGACGGGACGCTGGGAGTCGGTCGAGCCCGGTAGCGAGCCGGTGCCGAAGCGAGGGGCGCCTGCGGGCACCCGCATCGAAGGCGTGGCGCTGCTCCAGCAGCAGCTCGAGGAGTGGACCGTCGATCTGCCGGAGTCGCTGGCGTTCGCGGTCGGGCCCGATGGCCGGCTCCACTGCCACTCGCAGCACGATCTCTTCGTTCGCCTGGCCACCCTCCAGGCGGTGCACGGAAACCTCGACTCCAAGATGGTCCAGCGCCGTGCGCGCGGGAAGGACCTCGACGAGTACCTCGGTGCCGACGATCCGATCTTTCAGGTCAAGGGTCCGAGTCGCATGACGCTCGAGGTCGCCAAGGAAGAGACCATCGTCGTCGTCGCGCTCCAGGAGGACATCCTCTACGTCCGTGAGAGCCGAGTGCTCGCCTTCGACGATCGGAGCTCCTTCGAGTCCGCGCGCTTGCCCTTCGGCAAGGAGCCGGTGCCGATGCTCCAGCTCCACGGGAGCGGCTTCGTGGCGCTCCGCTTCCACGCACACCCGACCGCGCTTCCCGTCCGCGACGGACAAGAGCTCCGCGTGAACCCGGAGCGGGTCCTGGGATGGACCGGTCGCCTCTTTCCGAACATGCAGAAGGGGACCGCCCCTTATTCGCTCACCGCCCCTCGCCTCGTCTTTCGCGGCGAGGGAGCCGTGCTACTGGGATAGCCGTCATGGCGAAACCCCGGTCGACACTTCGGCAGGACGCCATCAACCTGCCGAACCTGCTCACGATGCTCCGCATCGTGATGATCCCGGTCGTCCTGTGGCTGCTGCTCGGCGGCACGCCCGAGGCGAACTTCTGGGCGGCCATCGTCTACATCCTCAGCGCGGTCACCGACGCGCTCGACGGCTGGCTCGCGCGCCGGATGAACCTCATCAGCGTGCTGGGGAAGTTCCTCGATCCGCTCGCCGACAAGCTGCTCGTGATGGCGACGCTGGTCTTCATGGCCTACCTCGGCAGGCTGCCCTTCTGGGGCGTCATCGCGGTGATCATCATGGTCGGCCGGGAGCTGTCGATCACCGCGCTGCGGACCATCGCCATGAGCGAGGGCGTCGTGATGGCGGCGGGGCAAGGCGGCAAGGACAAGACCGCCCTGCAGATGGCCGCGATCCTCCTGCTGATCCTCCAGCATCCCTACGACGTGAACTTCTTCTTCGTGACCGTTCGCGCCGACCTGACCGAGGTCGGGCTCTGGTTGCTCTACCTGAGCCTCGTCTTCGCGCTCACCAGCGCGGGCGAGTACGTGAAGCTCTTCGTCGAAGCCGTGGAAGCGAAGGAGCAGCGCCTCGCCGAAGAAGACGAGGCCGAAGCAGAGGCCGCCCGCAACGCCGCGCCAGAGTAGCCGTCACACCCCGCCTGGCGTCGACGGACGGCGCGCAAAGTGCGCCCGTTTGGGAGGGAGCGAGTCGTCGGCTCCGCCGACGCGATGCGGGAGGGTCTTTCGAAGACCCTCCCAGGGGAACTACGGGTGCAGGCGGTTGAGCATGCGCGGGAAGGGGATCGTCTCCCGCACGTGCTTCAGGCCGCAGATCCAAGCCACCGTCCGCTCGACGCCGAGGCCGAAGCCCGCGTGCGGGAAGGTGCCGTACTTGCGTAGGTCGCGGTACCAGTCGAAGGCCTCCATCGGCAGGCCGTGCTCGCGAATGCGACCGTCGAGCACCTCGAGGCTCTCCTCGCGGACGCCGCCGCCGATGATCTCGCCGTAGCCCTCGGGCGCGAGCACGTCCATGCCGAGCGCCCAGCGCTCGTCCTCGGGATCGCGCTTCATGTAGAAGGCTTTGATGGCCGACGGGTAGTGCGTGACGATGACCGGCCGGTCGAAGCTCTCGGCGATGATCGTCTCGTCTTCGCCGCCGAAGTCGTCACCGATCTTCTTGTCGATGCCCTTGCCCTGGAGGAGCTGGATGCCCTCCTCGTAGCGGATGCGCGGGAAGGGCGGCTTCACCATCTCGAGCTTGCTGGTGTCCCGCTCGAGGAGCTCCAGCTCCTTCGCGCGGTTCTTCAGCACCCGAGCGACGATGGAGACGAGGAAGTCCTCGGCGAGGTTCATGTCGCCCTCGAGGTCCATGAAGGCGACCTCGGGCTCGACCATCCAGAACTCGGCGAGATGTCGCCGGGTCTTGCTCTTCTCCGCGCGGAAGGTCGGGCCCATGCAGTAGACCTTGCCCAGCGCGGCGGCCGCGGCCTCCATGTAGAGCTGCCCCGACTGCGAGAGGTACGCGGTGTCGCCGTGGTAGTCGGTCTCGAAGAGCGTCGACGTGCCCTCGCAGGCGTTCGGCGTGAAGATCGGCGCGTCGACGTTGATGAAGCCGTTCCCGTCGAAGTAGGCGCGGATGGCCGCGACCACCTCGGCCCGGACCCGGAGGATCGCGTGCTGCCGCTTGCTCCGGAGCCAGAGGTGGCGGTGGTCCATGAGGAAATCGACGCCGTGCTCCTTCGGCGTGATCGGGTACTCCTCGGTCGGCTCGGCGAGCACGGCGAAGCTCTTCGCGCCGAGCTCGTACTCACCGGGGCGCTTCGGGTGCTCCTTCACGGTGCCGACGATCGAGAGCGCCGTCTCCTGCGAGAGGTGCTTGGCGGCCTCGAAGGTTGCCTCGTCGACATCGCGGCTGCCCACGATCGCCTGAACGATGCCGCTCCCATCGCGGATCTCGAGGAACTGGATCTTCTTGCTCCCGCGGCTGTTGTAGAGCCAACCCCGGAGCTCGACTTCCTGATCGACGTGCTTGCCCAGGTCTTCGATGCGGACGTACTCGGCCATGGGCAGCCTTCTAGCGAAAGCGCCCCTCGCGGTCGAGTGGTCTCGACCCCGAGCTCAGCGCTTCTTGCGAGGGACCAGCGGGTAGACCAGCCGACCCTGCGAGTCCTCGGTCGGATCGAGGACCTCGAGAACCGTCAGCTTGATGGCCTTGCGCCGTCCGCCGGGGAGCTTGATCACCAGACCGCCATCCTCGCCGACGCGGTCCACGCGGCACTTGCCGAACTGCTTGTGCTGGACGAAGTCGCCCGGCTCCGGCTGGGGCTCGTCGAGGTAGCTCAGGTCCTTCTGCTTCTGTCCCGGCAGCGGGTCCGGCTGGAAGAGCGGCGCCTGCGGCTGAGGCTTGCGGCGCTTCTTTCGGCGGGGCTCCGGCTGGGTCATCGCTTGCTGGCTGGCGGCCGCCGCGTCCGCCCAGGATGGACCGGTCGAGGGCTTCGGTGCGGGAGCGGCGGCGGCTGCGCTCGCCGCAGCCACGTCGCCCCAGCCGGGCGCCGTCGTCGTCGGCTCCGACACCTCGGCCGCAGCGTCGGGATCGAGCACCAGGACCTCGAGGTCCGCCCCGAGCGCCTTCGCCGAGACCAACGTGCCGCCGATCGGCTGCATCCCCCGCAGGAGCGTCACCCGCAGCTGGGCCTCGCCATCGTCGACCACGCCGCTGATGGCGATGGCCTCGGCCGCCGCGATCTTCCGCTCCTCGCCCTCGACGTCGGCGATCACCGAGGACGCGAACGCGCCGGTGCCCCGAACGGTGGCCCGGCCACCCCGCATCGAGACCCACCCCACGAGCGCCTCCACGAGCTCCTCCTCGGGTCCGAAGCGGAGCAGGTAGCGGCGAGCGTTCGTGGCGTCGTAGGCCTCCATGGCGCCTCGCGATAGCCGCGGCGGACGCCCGGTGCAACGCTCGTTCGCTCAGTATGGCTCGGGCTCGTATCCCACCGACGGCGCTGGGCTCTCTGCCTCCGCGTCGTCGGAGGCGCCGCTCCCGTGCACGAGTGCAGCAGCGCCCAACCCGAGGGTGAGCACCACGATCACCCCGGTGGCGACCGAACCCCACCGCGACCTTTTTGGGCGCGGCTTCGGCGTCGGAGCGTGCACCACGGATGCCGCCAACTGTCGCCGGGCGGCGTCCGTGTCGATCGGCTCGGTCAGCGAGTCTTCGCCGACGGGCGGCGGCGCAGGCAGGTCGCTGTGGGCCGCCAGCTCCGTTCGCACGAGCAAGAGCGCCGTCAGGCTGAGCGTATCCGACGAGCCGATGATCGAGTCGGGGGCGAGGCTCTCGGTGGGCGCGTACTCGGGCTCGCGCTGGATCCGGATGTAGCCCTCCCGCAGCAGTCGGTGGAGCATGCGCAGCGTGTGGAAGCGGTCCTTCGGGGACGCATGGATCAGTTCCTCGAACGTGGTCTCGCCATCGACGAAGCTCAGCATGGTCGCGATGTCGTCCTGTCGCGGGGACCCCACGCTGGCTCGCTCGGGGACTGAGGAGAGCGGGTCGAGCCGACGACGATAGCGGGCGGTGAGGTGGTCACGCACGACCGACACGCTGCGGGCGATCGCTTCGTCTTCCGGAAAGCGGCGCTGACCTTGAGTCAGCAACAGGAGCGCGGCTTCGTAGCGCTTGTTCTCGATGAAGCGGAGCACTCGACGCCGATAGGCCCGCCGGTCGCTCGGGAGCTGCAGACGACGAACTTGCGACGTGTCGTTTGCCCCGCCCTCGCTCCACGAGTCCAGGTCGGCCTGCTCGGCCGCTCGGGCGAAGAGCTCGAGCGCCGCAGCGTCGTCGGAGCTCCGCCGCAGCACTGCCGCGCATGCTTCGAGTGCCTCGTCCACGTGCCCCGCGGCGAGCAGCTCGCTCGCCGTGGCGACCAGCGTCTCCTCGAAGCCCTCGTACTCGATGGTGTCAGCCATGCGGAGCGGGTGAGCAAGGTTCATGCCGCGGCCGATGCCCCGAAACCGTGGACGACTGACCCGTCGGCCACGAAGGGCGTGGGGATCTCCCAACGGTGCGTTGGCAGTGCCCTTCTGCTCAGCGAGCGAGGCGGATGCGCGGGTCGAGCGCGGCGACGGCGAGGTCGGCGAGCAGGTTCGCGACCTGCACGATGATGCTGAACATCAGGACGACGCCCATGATGATGGGCGCGTCTTCGGCGAGGACCGCTTCGATGGCGAGGCTGCCCATGCCCGGCCAGGCGAAGACCCGCTCGGTGATGATCGCGCCGCTCACGAGCACGGCCATCGAGAGACCGACCATGGTCACGACCGGCAGGAGCGCGTTGCGGAAGGCGTGGCGGAGGGTGACCCGCTTGCCGCTGAGGCCCTTGGCGCGTGCGGTGCGGATGTAGTCGTTCCGCAGCGCCTCGACCATCTCGGAGCGCATCACCCGGGCGTAGGTGGCGGCGCCCACGATGGCGAGCGTGAAGGCGGGCAGTACCGCGTGATAGACGTGGTCCCAGAAGTCGACGCCGTAGCCGCCGACCGGGAACCACCCGTAGAGGAACGCGAAGACGAGCAGGAAGATCGGCCCGGTCACGTAGGTCGGCAGGCTGATGCCGAGGAACGCGGTCGCCATGAAGCCGGTGTCGAAGAGCGAGCCCTTGCGGGTCGCTGCGAGGACACCGAGCGTCAGGCCGATGAGCAGCTCGAAGAGGAGCGTCATGAACGCCAGCAGGAGCGTCCGTGGGAAGCGCGCGGCGATGACGTCGAAGACCGGCTCCTTGTGCCGATAGCTCTGTCCGAAGTCGAGCTGGAGCAGCCCACAGTAGCCGTTGCCGTCGTCGTAGTTCCGCGAGTCCTTCCGCAGGCACGGCATGACGCCCAGGTAGCCGGCGAACTGGCGCGGTAGCGAGCGGTCGAGCCCTTCGCGCGCTTCGAACTCCGCGATCTGCTCGGCGGACGCCCGCGGTCCGAGCGAGGTGGCCGCCGGGTTCCCGACCGCGAAGACCACGACGAAGACGATGGAGACCACCACCGTGACCACGAAGACGCCCCAGAGCGCCCGGCGTGCGAGGTAGGCCATCATTGGATTCGGCTCCGCGGCAGGTCGAGCCAGATCGAGCGGTAGTCCTGGCTCCAGACGGGGTGGGGCACGTAGCCGCGCACGTAGGGCTGCCAGACCTCGAGCAACATCGGTGAGTACACGAACGCCCAGGGCGCGTCCTCGACGACGATTTTCGCGGCCTCGCGATACATCGCGCGCCGCTTCGCTCCATCGGTCTCGGCGCGTGCTTCGTCCAGCAGCGTGTCGAGCTCGGGGTTCGAGTAGAAGGCCCGGTTCTGCGAGTTCTCGTCGGTGATGGCTCGGCTGTGCAGGAGGGGCTCGTAGAAGTTGGCGGGATCGGGAAAGTCCATGTTCCAGCCGCTGAAGAGCATCTGCACGCGGTGTCGGATCCCGGTCTCCTGCAGGAACGCGGCGAACGAGAGCATCCGCAGCTTCACCTGGATCCCGATTCGCTGGAGGTCCGACTGGATCAGCTCGCCATAGATCCGGCTGACGTCACCATCGCCCATCACCAGCGTGATCTCTTCGTCCAGCCCCTCGGGGTGGCCGGCGAGCCGCATTTCCTCGCGGGCGCGCTCGAGGTCGAAGGTGTGGGCTCCCTCCAGGTTCGGCACGTGGCCGGGGACGTTCTCCGGCACCAGCTGGCCCAGGGGTCGCAATCGGCCACCCCGCGCCCGAGCCCAGCTCTGGCGGTCGATGGCGAAGGCCACCGCGCGACGGATGTGCACGTTGTCGAAGGGCGCGACCTCGGTGTTCATGATCACCCCCCAGCTCGAGGGGAGGACACGCAGCTCGCGATGGGGCTCCCACTTCTCGGCCGTCGTGTAGAACGCGGCGTCGGCCGTGTTCTGCCGGTGAATGGCCGCGAGGCCCCCGTTGCGGAAGCGGAGTGATGCGACCCGTCGGTCGAGGTTCTCCTGATAGATCAGGCGCTCCGGGCTCGGCTGGGCGTTCCAGTAGTCGGCGAAGCGACGGTACTCGAGCTGCACGCCGCGCTCCCAGGACTCGAGCACGTAGGGCCCGACCCCCGCGCAGTGCTTTCCGGCGTCCGCGCCGAAGTGCTCGAAGTACTCGTGCGCGACCGGGTAGGCGAAGGGCATCGCCATGGCATTGAGGAACGTCTGGTCGGCATCGGTCAGCTCGAACTCGACGGTGCGGTCGTCGAGGACCCGCAGGCCTGGAAGCTCCTCACTCTCCCCGGCGTGGAAGGCTTCGGCGCCGTCGATCTTCATGAAGAAGGCCGAGCCCTGTGACGCCGTGTCCGGGTGCAGCAGCCGGCGGATCGACCACTCGACGTCGTGGGCGGTGAGCTCCCGGCCCTCGGGGAGCGCCTCGCTCGGGTGGAAGCGGACCCCTTCGCGCAGTCGGAAGCGGAAGGTCTTCCCGTCCTCGGAGACGTCGGGCATCGCCACGGCCAGGCTCGGGATCAGCTCGGCGTCGTGGTCGTAGTCGAGCAGCCCGTCCATGCAGAGCCGGACGGCCATCGTGGCCAGCTCGTTCCAGCCTTTGTGGGGGTCCAGCGTGTCGACGACCGACTCGTGGTGGATGACCACGGTGCCGCCGCCCTGGCGCGAGTCCGCGCCAGCGCCGCGGTAGCGCGGCCCATCCGGCGCTTCGGGACAGCCGGCCATGAGGCACGCAAGCAGCAGCAACGCCACCTCGCTCTGGGCGCGGGCACAGGCGGCCGGAGGGCCGCCCGTTTGGAGGGGAGCGAGTCGTCGGCTCCGCCGACGCGACGCGGGGAGGTCTCTCGAAGACCTCCCGAGGGAACTACGGATCGAGCGCATCGCGCAGTCCTTCCCCGAGGAGGTTGAAGCCGAAGACCGCCATCACGATGAGGGTGGAGGGGTAGAGCATCAGCCGCGGCGCCAGCGCGAGCATCTCCTCGCCCTCGCGGAGCATCGAGCCCCAGCTCGCGTCGGGCGGGGGGACCCCGAGGCCGAGGTAGGACATCGCGGACTCCACCAGGATCATCTGCGCGACCAGGGTCGTCGCGATGACGATGGCGGGACCGATCACGTTCGGGAGCACGTGGCGCAGCAGGATCCGGGGCACGCCCGCGCCCAGCGCACGCGCGGCCTGCACGTACTCGAGCTCCCGGACCTGCATGACCTTCGCCCGCGTGATGCGCGCGAGCGTGGTCCAGCTGAGGAAGCCGAGGAGCACGTAGAGGGAGGTGAGCGATGGCTCCTCCACCACTTGTAGGATCGTGACCGCGATGAGCAGGAAGGGGATCGAGAGGACGATGTCGACGGTCCGCATCGCGATCGAATCCGTGAGCCCGCCGAAGTAGCCGCTGGTCACCCCGACGCCGAGGCCCAGGACGACGGCGATGAGCGTCGCCATGAACGCGACCTGCATCGAGATCATCCCGCCATGGAGGAGACGGGAGAGCTCGTCGCGCCCCACCGTGTCCGCACCCAGCGTGTAGCCCTCCACCTCACCCGGGGCGACGGGCGTGCCGTCGTCACGGAGCAGGAGCTCTCGCCGCTGCTCGTTCGGATCGTGCGGCGCGACGAAGGGGCCGACGAGCGCCATCGCGGTGACGAGCGCGACCAAGATGGCGCCCACCAGGGCACCCTTGTTCTTCCGGAAGCGTCGCCATGCGCGGGGGTCCATGGGCAGGGCCCATCTACGCTGGCGGACGCGGCCCCGTCAACGACGAGCCGCTCTCAGTAGCCGAAGGGGGTCGCGGCGCCGCGGCGGCAGACGAGGAGCCCGTCCTCGGTCGCCACGCTGCAGGACCAACCTTCGGGGCACCGGTCGTCGCCGCTGCAGCTCTTGGTGCACACCGCGGCTGGCCCGTCCACGCCCTCGACACAGCGTCCATCGTCGGCGCAGGCCTCGTGGCTCTGGCAGGGCTCGCCGAAAGGCACGTCGCCGCCGCAGGCAGAGCCGATCAGGAACAGAGCGAGAGCGAGCCAGCGCATGGGCCGAGCATGGCTGCCGGCTGACAGTGGCGCAAAGCGGGGGAGGGGGGATCGATCGCGATCCCCTCCGCCCGATCGGGCGCCCCTTCGATGATACGAGCGATCGATCCGATCGCCTCGAGATCGCGATGAGGCGCGCTCCGGCCCAACTTTTCTGCACCAGCCCACAGGCCGTGAGCGGTACTTTCACCCATGATTTCAGTCACTTGTGCGTGGTTTTCCACAGGTGTGGAAAGCCTGCACATTTTTGTTGACCCATTTCTTTTGAGTGGAATACATTCACGCGCAGTCAAGGAAATGGCCAGTTCGAAAGGAAACAGAAGTCGGGTACTCGCCAGCCGCAAGGCAGGGCCGGGTTCCGCCTTCACCGAGGCCGAGCTCGGGGCGATCGAGCAGGACAACCCGGAGGGCCTCTCGGTCCAACAGGTGGTCGAGGCCTTCGTGGAGAAGGGCGAGCGGATGTCGGAAGCGACCTTCCGGAAGTACGTGCAGCTCGGACTTCTCCCCCGAAGCCGCCGGGTGGCGCGGCAGGGCAAGCAGCGAGGCAGCAAGGGCCTCTACCCCCCGACGACGGTGAGGCAGCTCGCCTACATCCGCCGTCTCATGAGCCAGGGCTTCACCATGGAGGAGATCCAGCGGGACTTCCTCTTCGTTCGCGGTGACATCGAAGCCCTCGGTCGTCAGCTCCAGCGCGTCTACGGCGCGCTGGAGGAGGCGATGAGCTCACGACCGGCCCGAGAGGGCTCGTCGATGAGAACCGCGATGAGTGAGGCGCGTGAGGTCGGTGACGACCTCGTGCGTCGCCTCGAGGCCATCGAGCGCCATCTCACGATGCGCGCCCGCATGGCACGCGCCGCCGTCTGACGGCGCAGGCTCCAGTTCCACAATTCGTTGCCGGAATCAATGGGCATACATCCGGCGATCGAAACCAACAGTTTTGCGAGATCAGTTCTCGTGGGAGGGTGTCATGAGTGAAGTAGCCGCGGCGGTGATCCGTCCGCAAGAAACAGCTGTGCCGATGGGCGAGTCGGCCAACGATCAGGGCGGGAAGGTGGAGAGCCTCTCCCAGGCCGCCGAGAAGGCGCGGCCGCGTCGACGCCGCCGACGGAAGCGCCGCGAGCGAGCTCGCGCCCGGACGATTTCCATCCGTCGCCTCAGCAAGACCGAGCTGAACCGTGGTCGTCTCCTCTACCCGGAGACGAACTACTGGAAGCCACAGACCCGTGAGGCTTGCGCGGACATGGAGCGTCCTTGTCCGTATGTCAGCTGCAAGTATCACCTTTTCATCGACGTCCACCCGGTGCGCGGAGCGATCAAGTTGAACTTCCCGGATCTCGAAGTGTGGGAGATGACCGAAACCTGCGCCCTGGACGTGGCTGACCGCGGCGGCATCACGCTCGAAGAGGTGGGTGAGATCATGAACCTCACCCGTGAGCGCGTGCGTCAGGTCGAGACCGCCGGTCTCGCCAAGCTCGAGGCCATCAAGGACATCGAGCGCCTCAAGGACTACATCCTCTGAGCGCCGGGGTGGGCGCGTGGTAATTTCCGGCCGCGCATGACCCGCCCGAGTCGGAGCCGCAGCCGAGCTGCGCCGAGGGGATTCCAGTGAGCGAGGACACCGTCCCGCTCGACCCCGCACGCGCTCGCACCCGCGGCGCCGACGCCATCGAGCGCGCTCGCGCCGCCCAACCCGAGTGGGCCGCGCGAGACTTCGCGGAACGGGGTGAGCGGCTCCATCAGCTTCGCGACGCGATCCTCGACCGAGCCGAAGCCCTGGTCGAGACCCTCGGGGAGGTGACCGGCTCGCCGGCGGTGGAAGCGCTCCTGCACGAGGTGCTCGTCGCCGCCGACCTCGCCGGGCACTACGCCCGCGAAGCGTCCCGCATCCTGGCTCCCCGCGACCTCCCGCTGCGTCTCTATCGGAACCGCCGCGCGTACGCCCGCTACCTCCCACGCGGCGTGGTGCTCGTGGTCGGTCCGCAGGTCTTGCCCTTCGTGCTGCCGCTCGCCGACGTGGTCACTGCCCTGGCCGCCGGCAACTCGGCGGTGGTCGCCCTCCCTGCCGAGTGCGGAGCCATCGCGCGAGAGCTTCGCCAGCTCACGGCGGAGCCCTTTGGCGACGCCGTGCAGGTGCTCGAGGGTGGCCCCCCCGTCGTTCATTCGGCCATCGACGCGGACCCCGACTTCATCGCGTTCACCGGCTCCGAGGACGCCGGGAGGGCGGTCGCCGTGCGCGCCGCCCAGCGCTTGATCCCTTCGCGGATCCACGTCGGCGGTCACGCCCCCGCCATCGTGGCGGCGGACGCGGACATCGCTCGCACGGCGAAGGCGTTGGTCTGGGGCGCCTTCCACCTCGGTGGGCGTTCCTGCGTTCGCGTCGCGCGGGTCTGCGTGGACGAGCGAATCGCAGCCGAGCTCACGGCGCGCATGCACGAGGAGATCGCGAGCCTCCGAGTGGCGTCCGATCCGGGCCCTGCGGTCGATGTCGTCACCCGTCATGCGGAACCGTTGGAGCTGCCGCCCGGGGCGCTCGGCGCTCCGCCGGGCCCGGTGCTGATCCCCGATTGCCCGCTCGACGCGACCATCGCGCGACGCCCGCCGCCGCTCGTGTTGCCGATCCACCCGATGCCGGAGTCCGAGCTCGTGGCCGCGGGGGCGACTCGTGGGCTGGCCGCGTACGTGTTCACCAAGGACAAGGAACGCGGCCGCACCTGGGCGGAGGCGCTCCCGGCGGGGCTCGTCATGGTGAACAACGTGGTCGGCGCGTACGGCACACCGGAGACGCCGGTCGGCCCGGTGGGGATGGGCTGGGGGCACGTGCACGGCGACGAAGGGCTTCGCGAGATGTGCCACCTCGGCCAGATCAGCCACGAGCGCGTTGCGGTGCCGCGGGAGCCGGTGTGGTTTCCCTACGGCGAGCGCGCCTACAAGGCCGGGCTCAAGGCGATGCGGCTGCTCTATCGCCGAGGGTCGGCCGTGAAGAAGATCCTCGACCTGTTCTGATGGGAGGGTCGACAGACCCTCACCGTCGCCTCGGCTCAGCCTCGGACTCGCTCCTCCCAAGCGTGCGCGGCTCTGCCGCGCGGTCGGCGCCTCCGCGCGGACGTCGCTCGCAGAGGCCGCTTCGTGTCGGGCGGATCAGGAGATCGGATCAGTCGTCGGAGTCGGAGTCGGCATCGGGGGGAGGGCGACGCCTGCCGCCTCCCCGAGCCACGTCGCCGAAGCGCTTCGTGAGCGACTTGAGCTCGCCGGTCAGCTGTTTGGCCAGCGGCTCCGCCGTCGCTCCGAGCTTCCCGATCACGCGCTCCGCCTCCTTGCTCGCCGACTCGAAGGCCGGATCGATCTTCTCGGTCCAGCCATCCGCCTTCTCGGAAGCGCTCTCGATCGCCGACTGCACCTTCTTCGCCGCATCGGACTTGCTCGCCTTGTCGAAGAAGAGCGAGGCGGCCTGCTTGAAGTGGTCGATCGCCTCGAAGAGCTCCTTCTTCGGGTCGGCGTCTTCCGTCTCCGGGGTCTCGTCGTCGTCGTGGTCGCTCATGTGCGGAAGGTAGCGCAACGCATCACGACCAGACAGGCGCCAACGTCGTCCGGCGATCGGCCCATCGTGCGACACGATCGCCCACGTCCGGCCTCAGCGGCCCATTGCGCTGACGGTGGTTCCTGAATCCGGCTTCACTTGTCCACGAAGAGGCGCGCGCCTAGCCCCGCCAGCGATGGGTTGCGCCCATGAAACACTCGCACCGATGCCCCGCGGCGCGGCGATCGCCCCTCCCCAGTCGGAGAGGTGTCGCGCGACCGATTCGAACGTTTCGACAAAATGCTCGAGTCACCGGTCATCTCGGGCACTTACACCCCATCCGCGCGCCAGTTCCGTCACGACCGTACGGCAACTGTGCGAGACCGACTTGTCCGCTGGCCGCCCATCGCCTAAAAGGGCGCCGCGGTTGGGCCTTTCGAACGTTTGACCGGCCGACCTGGCCGCTTGGCGCATTCCCGCGCGCCCGACCTCATCGAGCATCCAAATGCAGATATTCCCCCGAGAGCTGAACCTCTTGCCCATGGTGCTCGCTGGAGTCGCCACTGTGGCGGGGGCCGGGCTCGTCCTCGTCGTCTGGATCTACCTCTCACCCTCGCACCTGCAGGTGGGCTACTCGCCCGAGCAGCCGGTGCCCTATAGCCACCGGCTCCACGCCGGCGAGCTGGGCATGGACTGTCGCTACTGCCACGCGAACGTGGAGCGATCGGCCGAGGCGATGGTCCCGCCCACCCAGACGTGCATGGGCTGTCACGCCATCGTGCGCACCGAGTCCGCGCGACTCGAGCCGATTCGCGAGAGCTGGGAGACCGGCGAAGCGATGGAATGGGTTCGCGTCCACCAGCTTCCGGACCACACTTACTTCAACCACTCGACTCACCTCTACGGTGCGCTGGCGCGTACCGGTGAGGGTGGCGAGGAGGTTCGCGTCGCCATCGGGTGCGAGAGCTGCCACGGCCGCATCGACCAGATGGAGGTCGTCGGGGTCGCCGAGCCGATCGCGATGCAGTGGTGCCTCGAGTGCCACCGCGACCCCTCCGAGCACCTGAGGCCCGTCGAGGAGATCACCACCATGGGCTGGGAGCCCAGCGACGAGTGGCTCGAGCACACCGACGAGCACGTCGCGGCCGTCCTTCCCCCGACCCACTGCAGCGGGTGCCACCGATGACCAAGCGCAAGCCCTACGTGTTCAACGAGCCTGTCGCATCCAAGCCGATGTGGCGCAGCCTCGAAGAGAAGGAAGACGGCGGCGCGGCCCTTCGCGCGGCCGCCGTGGCCGAAGCCGAAGGCGGCTTCCTCGGCCAGGACCCGGCGATGGTTCCCGGCGAGGCCCTGATTCGTAAGAAGAAGGCGCAGCAGAACCCCCTCATGAGCCAGCCCATGATGGGCCGGGTGGGGCGTCGCTCCTTCCTCACCGCGTCCGCCGGTGGCGCCGCGGCGCTCGGTCTCAGCGGCTGCGTCCGCCGGCCCGAGGCGCTCATCCTCCCCTACACCGAGGGGCCCGAGTACGTGCTCCCGGGCATCCCGCTGCACTACGCGACGGCGACCCAGCGCGGGAACGACGCGCTCGGCCTCCTGGTCACCAGCCACGGTGGCCGCCCGACCAAGGTCGAGGGCAACCCCTCGCACCCGTCGAGCCTCGGCGCGACCGACATCCGCGCCCAGCAGATGATCTGGGACCTCTACGATCCCGACCGCTCGCAGAGCCCCGCCCGCTACGAGGACGAGGCCTGGGTCGACGCGACCTACGAGGAGGCCGAGGAGGCCTTCGACGCGGCCCTCGAGGCCGAGGCGCGTGATGGCGGTCGCGGGCTGCGCATCCTGCTCGAGCCGAGCACCAGCCCGTCGCAGCTTCGCATGCAGGCCAAGCTCCTGCAGCGCTTCCCGAACGCGAAGGTCCACACCTACGCGAGCTGGAGCGAGGACGAGGTCCGTGAGGGCACCCGCATCGCCTTCGGGCAGCCGATGGTGCCGGTGCACGACCTCGCGCGTGCCGACGTGGTCCTGTCGCTCGACGCCGACTTCCTCGGCAACGACGAGGGCTCCACCCGCAACATCCGCGGCTTCGCCGCGCGTCGCGCCATCGCCAACCCCGACCGCGACCGGATGAACCGGCTCTACTCGGTCGAGGGCACCTTCTCGGTGACCGGCGCCAACGCCGACCACCGCCTCCGCCTGAAGCCGAGCCAGCTCGAGGGCTTCCTCCTCGCGCTCGCGAAGACCCTCGAGGGCAAGAACGGATTCACGCTCGGCCCGGCTGCTTCGGTCGCCGCGGGCGCGTCCACCGACGGCATCGACGAGGCCTTCCTCGAGGCGGTCGCCGAAGACCTGAGCGCCGCGAGCGGTCGCTCGCTCGTCATGGTCGGTCCGCGCCAGCCCGCTCGGGTCCACGCGCTCGCCGCCGCCATCAACGGTGGCCTGAGCGCCGTCGGCTCGCTGGTCGCGTACTTCCCGGCCTTCGAGCCGGAGCGCAAGAGCGTCCGCGAGAGCCTCTCCGAGCTCGTCGCCGACGCCGAGCAGATTCGCACACTCCTCGTGCTCGGCGGCAACCCCGTCTACGAGACCCCGGGTGACGTCGACTTCGCCGGCATCCTGGCGCGCGAGGGCGTGACCTCGTTCCATCTCTCGAGCCACCGCGACGAGACCAGCCAGGCGGCGACCTGGCACCTCCCGAAGGCCCACGCGCTCGAGGCCTGGGGCGACCTGCAGTCGGCCGACGGCACCGTCTCGCTCCAGCAGCCGATGATCGACCCGATCTGGGGCGGTCGCAGCGTGCTCGAGTGGCTGGCGAAGGCCGCGGGCGAGCGCCACTGGCGCGGTCACCCGGTCGTCCGCCGCACCATGCGCGAAGAGCGCGGAGCCGTCGGCTTCGAGCGTCGCTGGCGCGCCGCGCTCCACGCGGGCGTCATCGCCGGCAGCGCCGGCCGTCCGGGCACCGTTCCGCTCCAGGGCGCGGCGCTCGTCGCGTCCTTCCAGGAGCCGGCGCCCGCCAGCGAAGGCATGGAGGTGGTGTTCGCGCCCGACCCGTGTCTGTGGACCGGCGAGCACGCCAACAACCTGTGGGCGCTCGAGACGCCGGACCCGATGACGAAGATCGTCTGGGACAACGTCGCGATCGTCTCCTACGCCACCCGGCGGGGCCTCGAGCTCGAGAACGGCGACATGATTCGCCTCTCGCGCGATGGCGCCGAGCCCATCGAGGTGCCCGTCTGGGCGCTCCCGGGCCAGGCCGACGACACCATCACGCTCAACCTCGGTTGGGGTCGCACCGCGGCCGGTCGCTACGGCACCGCGCAGACGTGGCCGGGCCTCGGGCCGGGCTTCGGCGTGGAGCCGGACTGGAAGGCGGGCGGCTTCGATGTGAGCCCGCTCCGCACCCTGAGCGGCTTCTACCAGGTGACCGGCGTGTCGCTCGAGAAGACCAGCGACGAGTACGACGTCGTCCAGACCCAGACCCACGGGTACATGGAGGGCCGGCCCATCGCCATCGACGCGACGCTGGAGGAGTACCGGGACGACCCCGAGTTCGCTTCCTTCCAGACCGTCGAGTTCAGCCACACCGGCCCGCTCTGGGAAGAGGTGGACTACTCGCCGCGCGAGGTCGCGACCGGCCGCATGCTGCACAAGTGGGGCATGGTCATCGACCTCAGCGCCTGCGTCGGCTGCAACGCCTGCGTGGTCGCCTGCCAGGCGGAGAACAACATCCCCGCCGTCGGCAAGCAGGAGGTCAAGCGGGGCCGCGAGATGGCTTGGCTCCGCATCGACCGCTACTTCGTCGGCACCAACGACGCGGACCCGCAGGTCACCTACCAGCCGCTGACCTGTCAGCAGTGCGAGGAAGCGCCCTGCGAGAACGTCTGCCCGGTCAACGCCACCGCGCACAGCCCCGAGGGGTTGAACGACATGGCCTACAACCGGTGCATCGGCACTCGCTACTGCGCCAACAACTGTCCCTACAAGGTCCGGCGCTTCAACTACCTGGACTGGCACTCGCACCTGGACGACCCCTGGACGATGCACGGGAATTTCCCGGAGACGCGGAAGATGGCGTTCAACCCGAACGTCACCGTCCGGAGCCGAGGCGTCATGGAGAAGTGCACGTACTGCGTGCAGCGCATCCAGGAGGCCAAGTTCACCGCCCGCCGCGAGCACCGCACGGTCCGCGACGGCGACATCACCACCGCGTGTCAGCAGGCCTGCCCGGCCAACGCCGTCACGTTCGGTGACCTCAACGACCCGACGAGTCGGGTGGCTCGCCTGGATGCCCTGAACCGCCGCTACAAGCTGCTGGCGGAGCTCGGTACCCAGCCGCGCACCACCTTCCTCGGCAAGATTCGCAACCCGAACCCCGCCCTCGAGACCCCGCCGACCTTCGTCGGCGCCGCCGACGAGGAGACGCACTGATGGCTTCCGCAAGCGCACCGATTCACGAGCTGGGCGAGCGCGGGCTCCTGCCGCCGGGCACCACCTTCAACGACATCACCGAGGCCGTGTGCCGGGTGACGGAGGAGAAGGCGCCCCGCGGTTGGTGGATGCTCTTCCTCCCCTCGGTCGGCCTCCTCGGCCTGATGGTCTCCTGCATCGTCTACCTGCTCTCGATGGGTATCGGTGTCTGGGGTAACAACACGCCGGCGTACTGGGCCTGGGACATCACCAACTTCGTTTGGTGGATTGGTATCGGCCACGCCGGCACGCTGATCAGCGCCATCCTCTTCCTCTTCCGCCAGAACTGGCGGACGAGCATCAACCGCTTCGCGGAGGCGATGACCGTCTTCGCGGTGTTGTGCGCGGCCATCTTCCCGGCCCTGCACACCGGCCGGCCCTGGTTCGACTACTACCTGGCGCCGCTGCCGAACCAGATGGGCATCTGGCCGAACTTCAAGTCGCCGCTCATGTGGGACGTGTTCGCGGTCAACACCTACCTGACCATCTCGGTCATCTTCTGGTACGTCGGCCTCATTCCGGACCTCGCGACGCTGCGTGACCGGTCCAAGAGCCTTCGCCGCAAGCGCATCTACGGCGCCCTGGCCCTCGGCTGGCGCGGCTCGCACCGCCACTGGCAGCACTACGAACGCGCGTACCTGATCTTCGCCGCCATCTCGACGCCGCTCGTGCTCTCCGTGCACTCGATCGTTTCGTTCGACTTCGCGACGTCGGTCATGCCCGGTTGGCACACGACCATCTTCCCGCCGTACTTCGTCGCGGGCGCCGTGTTCAGCGGCTTCGCGCTGGTGCTCACGCTGATGCTCATCGTGCGCAGTGTCTTCAAGATGCACTCGCTCGTGACGCTCAAGCACTTGGACTTGATGAACAAGTTCATGCTCGGGACGGGCATCATGGTCGGCTACGCCTACGCGATGGAGTTCTTCGTCGCCTGGTACTCCGGCAACCCCTACGAGTCGTGGGTCTTCTTCCACAACCGACTCGGCTTCGGGTACCTCGACCAGGAAGGCAACTGGGGCCCGCTCTGGTGGAGCTACTACGCGATGGTCAGCTGCAACGTCATCGCCCCGCAGCTCTTCTGGTTCAAGAAGGTCCGCACGAGCATCCCGGCGATGTTCATCATCACGATCTTCATCAACATCGGCATGTGGTTCGAGCGCTTCGTCATCATCGTGACCTCGCTCTACCGCGACTTCCTGCCGGGTTCCTGGGGTGGCTTCGAGGCGACCTGGGTCGACATCGCGCTCTACGCGGGCACCTTCGGTCTCTTCTTCACCCTCTTCCTCCTCTTCATCCGGTGGGTGCCGATGATCGCCATCGCCGAGGTGAAGGCGACGCTCCCCCACGCCCACCCTCACCATTCGGATGACGACCACGCGGACGACCACGCCGCCGGTCTCGCCGAGCCGGCTCCCGCCGAGTGACTTTCGAGAGCTGAACCATGGCGAACGACGACGAAGACACCAAGACGGGCAAGCGGCCCTCCTCCAAGCCGCCCGAGGCGGACAAGAGCCCGAGCGAGAAGGCCGTGAAGGCTGCGGCCGAAGAGGCTGCCGCCAAGGGCGAGCTCGCGAAGGCGAAGGCCGAGAGCGAGCCGGAAGACAAGAAGGTCGAAGCCGAGGTGGCCGCCAAGGCCGCCGAGCGCGCCAAGGCCGACGCCGAAGACGCAAAGGAAGCGGCCGAGGAAGCGGGTGACGAGAGCACCGCCGCCGCCGCGGAGATGACCGCCAAGGACGCCGAGAAGACCCGCGCCGAAGCGCTCGAGACCGCCGCCGAAGCGGAGGCCGAGCTTGAGGAAGCGGAGAAGAAGGCGGCCTCCGAGGCGGAGTCCAAGAAGGTGGAGTCCAAGAAGGCCGAGAAGTCGGACGACGGCGACGACCACCACGACGACGGAGACGACGAAGAGGGCGAGCCCGAGATGCGGCCCGCGCTCTACCTCGCCGAGTACGAGAGCCCGGACGACCTGGCCCACGCGGCGGCCTCCATCCGGGACGCCGGCTACGAGAAGTGGGACTGCCACACCCCGTACCCCGTCCACGGTCTGGACAAGGCGATGGGCCTGCCCGAGACGAAGATCGGCTTCATCAGCTTCGTCTGCGGCATGGTCGGTCTGGCCAGCGCCGTCCTGATGATCCAGTTCATGAACAACTGGGACTACCCGATCATCATCGGTGGCAAGCCGCCCGGCTCGTTCCCCTCGATGGTCCCCATCATGTTCGAGCTCACGGTGCTCCTGACCGGCTTCGGAACCCTCTTCGGGCTCTTCCACCTCTGCCGGCTCCCGCGCCACCACCACCCCATCTTCGAGAGCGACCGCTTCGAGTCGTCGACCGACGACCGCTTCTTCATCAGCATCGAGGTCGAGGACCCGAAGTTCGACCTGAAGAAGACCCGCGCGCTTCTCGAGAACACCCACCCGAGCCACCTCGAGCTCGTCGAGGAGGAGATCGCGTGACTCGTCTCAACGCACCCCTCGCCCTGATGGTCGGCCTGAGCGCCATCTTCTCCACCGCGTGTCGCGGCGGCGTGTCCGAAGACCCGCCCATCGTGCCCATTCGCGGCATGTACAACCAGGCGCGCTACGACGACCAGGACAAGAGCCCGTTCTTCGCCGACGGTCGCGCGATGCGTCCGCCCGTCGAAGGCGCGGTCGCCCGCGAGATGCCCGTCAACGGGTCCCTCGAGACCGGCCGGACCGACGACGACACCCAGTGGCTCACCGAGGTCCCCGGCGAGGTCGTTCGTGACTTCCACCCGGACATCGCTCAGGAAGACTACGACCGGACCAGCCAGAGCCCGCGGCGCTCCACGCGCACCTGGGACCAGCTGCTCCCGGACGAGAAGACCGCCGCTCAGCAGGCGATGATGGAGCGCGGTCACCAGCGCTTCGACATCTACTGCGCGCCCTGCCACGGCTTCGATGGCGCCGGCCGGGGCATGGTCACGACCCGCGCCGAGCTGCTCGCGACCAACGGCACCGACCCGGGCTCCGCGCAGCTCCTGCCGCCGAGCCTGCACGACGCGACCTACCGCGCCCTGCCGGACGGCCAGGTGTTCGCGACCATCACCCACGGCGTGCGGAACATGCCCGCCTACTCCCAGAGCATCCCGATGGAAGACCGCTGGGCCATCGTCAGCTACGTGCGGGCGCTGCAGCTCAGTCAGGCATCGAGGCCGAACCGATGAGCAAAGACGAGAAGAAGCCGGCTGAGAAGAAGTCCGGCAAGAAGGCTCAGCCCTACACCGCCCCCGAGGGCAGCTTCTGGGCGAAGGCCTGGACGCTCCCGGCGGTCCTCGCGGGCCTCGGCCTGCTCCTCGTGATCGTCTTCGGCGTCATGGGGAACGTGGAGCGACTCGGCTACGCGTACCTCTTCGCCCTCATCACCGTCCTGACCTTCGTGTTCGGCGGTCTCTTCCTGGTCATCGCCGAGCACCTGACGGCGGGCCACTGGGGCGTGACCACCCGCCGCATCCCCGAGGTCGTGGCGAGCGCCGCGCCCCTGGTCGGCGTGCTGGCGATCCCGCTCTTCGCGGGCGTCTACAGCGGCTCCTTCACCATGTACGACGAGTGGATGCACGTGCATCACCACGACGCCGAGCACGAGGAAGGGGAGGGCGAGCACGACGAGGGTGACTCCGAGGAAGGCGACGAAGCCGCCGAGGACGAGGCGTCGGACGAAGAGGCGAGCCTCTTCGGCGCGTCGGTCGCCCACGCCCAGCACGGCGACGCCGAGGCCGAGGAGCACGTGGCCCACCACACGCCGCAGTACGAGGCGCTCCACCACGCGACGCTCCAGAAGAAGAGCGGCTACCTGGCCCCGACCGGCTGGGGCGTGCGCGCGCTCTTCTACTTCCTGATCTGGACCGTCCTGGCGCTCTTCTACTTCCGCACCAGCCGGAAGCAGGACGAGACCAAGGACCTGCAACTCACCAACAAGATGAAGAAGTGGGCGCCGCTCTCGGCCATCGCCTTCGGTCTCACGCTCACCTTCGCGGCGTTCGACTGGGTCATGAGCCTCGAGCCGACCTGGTACTCCACCATCTTCGGCGTGGTCATCTTCGCGGGCTCCGCGGTCGGCATCCTCGCCTTCACGACCATCATCGCCATCAGCCTCATCCAGCGGGGCGTCGTCGGTAAGGCCATGAACGTCGAGCACGTCCATGACCTCGGCAAGCTGCTCTTCGGCTTCATGTGCTTCTGGGCCTACACGAGCTTCTCGCAGTGGATGCTCATCTGGTACGCCGGCATCCCCGAGGAGGCCGTCTGGTTCCACAAGCGCTGGGAAGGCGGCTGGCAGTTCTGGAGCATCGTCCTGATGCTCGGCCACTTCGCGCTGCCCTTCTACTACCTCATCTCGCGCATGGTGAAGCGTCGCCTGCCGATGATGATGATCGGCGCCATCTGGCTGCTGACCATGCACATCGCCGACGTGTATTGGTACGTGATGCCCCAGTTCGGCCCGCTCACGCCCCGCCCGGTCGACTTCGGAGCGCTCTTCCTCGTCGGCGGCACCTTCTTCGCCTACGTCTTCTGGCAGCTCGGTCGCGTCCCCCTCGTTCCGGTGGGTGACCCGCGACTGCAGCGCGGCCTCGACCACCACCAGAGCCACTAGGACCCAACGCCATGGCCTACGAAAAGACAGAGCCTCGCAACAACCAGATCCTCCTCTGGGGGGTCGTCTCCATCCTCACGCTCTTCGCGCTGGTGCCGCTCTTCCACAGCTACTTCGGGATCACCTTCGGCGACGAGTTCGCGGCGAAGGTCTACGAGGTCCCGAACACGCCGTACCAGGAGCTGCGTGACGGGCAGCGGGCCGAGCTCCGCACCTCGCCCATCTCCGTGGACCAGGCCATCCAGCAGCTCGCTGCTCGGGGTCGCTCCAACACCCCGGTGATGCCGCGCCCGAACGACGCCCCGAACCTCTCCGAAGAGGACTACGAGGCCAGCCTCGCGCCGGTCACCGGTTGGGCGCAGCTCCCCCGCGAACGCGCCGCCGAGGCCGCGCGCCGAGCCATGCGCTCGCGCCGTCAGCTGCTCGAAGCCGAGGCCGGCATCCCCGCGCCCGAGGCCGCCGAGGGCGCAGCCCCCGCCGAGCCCGACAGCCCGACCGCGGACACCATCCGCCCGCCGGCCGAGCTCGTTCGCCCGACCGCGATGATCGCGCGCCCGACCCCGATGGTGCAGGCGCCCGCTCCCTGAGCGTGACCTCGCCCCGAACCCTTTTTCGACCCTAGACCGACTCCGACTCTCTCTCGATGCGACTCTCCTTCCCGCTGCTGATTCTCTTGCTCGCCGGCTTGGTGCCGAGCGTGCAGGCGCAGCGCTTCCAGACCGCCGAGCCCACCCGCGAGGTGCCCGGACTGGATCGCGTGGGGGTCGACGAGCATCTGGACGAGTCGCTGCCGCTCGACGCCGAGTTCACCACCTCGGAAGGCCGGAAGGTCCGCCTCGGCGACTACTTCGACGGCGAGCGTCCGGTGCTGATCACCTTCAGCTACCACTCCTGCCCGACGCTCTGCTCGATGGTCCTCGACGCGACCGTCAACAGCGCCAAGGAGCAGGACTGGACCATCGGTGACGAGTACGTCGCCGTGAACATCTCGATCGACCCGCGCGACACGCCCGCGAAGGCCGCGGAGAAGCAGCGCGAGATCCTCGGCAAGTACGGCCGGGACACCGGCGGCGAGTGGCACTTCCTCGTCGGCGACGAAGAGGCGATCACCCAGGTCACCCACGCAGCAGGCTTCCGCTACTTCTACGACGAGCGCGTCGGCCAGTACGCCCACCCGGCGGCGCTGATGATCGCGACGCCCGAAGGCCAGATGGCCCGCTACCTCTACGGTCTCCGCTTCGAGCCCGGCGACCTGCGCTTCGGCTTGCTCGAGGCCGCCGATGGCAACTCGATCAGCACCACCGAGCAGATCCTCCTCTACTGCTACACCTACGATCCCAACGAGCAGAGCTACGTGCCCGTCGCCATGAACATCATGAAGCTCGGCGGTGTGCTCACGGTGCTCCTCCTCGGGGGATTCCTCACCCTTCTCTGGCGTCGTGAGCGGCGCCGCGCTTCCGACGAGCGAGCCAAGCGGGGCGCGATGCCCCCGACGACTCCGCCCCCTTCTTCTCCAAAGCTCCGCGAAGCGGATCTTTGAGCAGCCCCCACGAGCATGAAGTCATGAACGAGACTCTTCCCGAAGGAACGCTCCAGCTCCCGCCCCAGTGGTCGACCATCGCACCCGAGGTCGACGCGATGTACTACTTCATCTACTGGGTCAGCGTGGTGTTCACCATCGCCATCTTCGGCGCGATGGTCTGGTTCATGTGGAAGTACCGGCGCCGCCCCGGCGTGAAGAGCAAGCAGCCCGGTCACGCCACCGCCCTGGAGATTACCTGGACGTTCGCGCCGCTGATCCTCCTGGTCATCCTCTTCCACGAGGGCTTCACGGGCTACGTGAAGGGCGCCGTCGCTCCCGAGGACTCCCTCGAGGTTCGCGTGCGTGGCATGCAGTGGAACTGGGAGTTCGAGCACCGCGGCGGGGTCATCGACGACCTCAACTACCTGCGCGTACCAGTGAACACTCCGGTGCGACTCGTGATGAGCTCGTCGGACGTGCTCCACAGCTTCTTCATCCCGACGATGCGTGTGAAGCGTGACGTCGTGCCGGGCATGTACTCGACGCTGTGGTTCGAGGCGACGCACCGGACTCCAGACATCACCTGTGAGTCGGATGAGCAGTGCCCCGAGGCCATGTGGTGCGGCAAGGTTCCGCCCGGCGGGACCGAGCGGAAGTGCTCGCTGCCGATCTTCTGCACCGAGTACTGCGGCGCGCCGACCGGCATCACGGCCAGCGCCTTCAGCGAGGGTGGCCGCAACACGAACCACTCCACCATGATGGGCGACCTCGCGGTGGTGACGATGGAGGAATACGACGCCTTCATCGAGGAGGGGCCGCCTCCGCCGCCCGAGTGCGAGTCCGCCGACGACCCGGCCGCCTGTTGGGGCGAGAACCTCCACTCGAACTACTGCGTTGCCTGCCACTCCGTCGACGGTGTGGCCCAGGCGCCCGCGCCGAACTGGAAGGGCCTCTATGGCAACCAGCGTCAGTTCGCCGACGGCTCGTCGGCCACCGCCGACGAGAACTACATCCGGCAGTCGATCCTCCAGCCGCAGTCCCAGATCGTGCAGGGGTACAGCAACGTGAACATGCCCCCGTTCCGATTCTCCGACCGCCAGCTCGACGCCATCATCGCGTACATGCGCTCCCTCAACGAGTGATCCAGAACCATGACCGCTGAAGTTGCACCCCAGCCCCATTCCTCCGCTCACGACGAGAGCGAGGGATACCTGACCCACGAGCGCGGCTTGAAGTCGTGGCTCTTCACCCTCGACCACAAGCGCATCGGCTTGATGTACCTGGGCAGCGTCCTCGCGGCGTTCCTGCTCGGCGGCATCATGGCGCTCCTGGTTCGCACCGAGCTGCTCTTCCCGGGCGAGACGCTGATGGAGGCGGACACCTACAACCAGGTGTTCACCCTCCACGGCGCCATCATGGTGTTCCTCTTCATCATTCCCTCGGTGCCCGCGGCGCTCGGCAACTTCTTCCTGCCGATCATGCTCGGCACGAAGGACGTGGCGTTCCCCAAGCTGAACCTGGGGAGCTTCTACATCTACGTGCTCGGGACCATCTTCACGCTGATCGCGATCATCGTCGGTCACGTGGACACGGGCTGGACCTTCTACACGCCGTATTCCGCGCGGGCCGACTCGTCGGTCATCTGGATGACGATGGGCGTGTTCATCCTCGGCTTCAGCTCGATCCTCACCGGCGTGAACTTCATCGCGACCGTCCACAAGATGCGCGCGCCCGGCCTGCACTGGAAGCGGCTGCCGCTCTTCATCTGGGGCATCTACGCGACCAGCATCATCCAGGTCCTGGCGACGCCGGTCCTCGCGATCACGCTCTTCCTTCTCACCATGGAGAAGACGCTCACGGTCGGCATCTTCGACCCGGCTCTCGGTGGTGACCCGGTGCTCTTCCAGCACTTCTTCTGGTTCTACTCGCACCCGGCCGTCTACATCATGATCCTCCCGGGCATGGCGGTGGTGAACGAGGTCATCGCGACCTTCAGCCAGCGCAAGATCTTCGGCTACATGTTCGTCGCGATGAGCTCCATCTCGCTCGCGCTCCTCGGCTTCCTCGTGTGGGGTCACCACATGTTCACGGCCGGCATGAGCGAGTACGCCACGATGGTCTTCTCGGCGCTGACGTTCCTCGTCGCCATCCCCTCGGGCGTCAAGGTCTTCAACTGGGTCGCGACCCTCTACCAGGGTTCGATCAGCTTCGCCTCGCCGATGCTCTACTCGCTGGGCTTCCTGGCGCTCTTCACCATCGGCGGACTGACCGGTCTGTTCCTCGGCATCCTGAGCGTGGACATCCACCTGCACGACACCTACTTCGTCGTCGCCCACTTCCACTACGTCATGGTCGGCGGCACGGTGTTCGGCTTCATCAGCGGCCTGCACTACTGGTGGCCGAAGATGACCGGCAAGATGTACAACGAGACGCTGGCGAAGATCGCGTTCTGGTTCGTCTTCATCGGGTTCAACGTGACCTTCTTCAGCCAGTTCATCATGGGCAGCCAGGGCATGCCCCGGCGCTACTACGACTACCTGGACCAGTTCCAGCCGCTGCACATGGCGAGCTCCGGTGGTGCCTACATCCTCGGTGTCGGCTTCCTCATCATGCTCTTCATGTTCATCAAGTCGCTGATGAGCGGGGAGAAGGCTCCGCCCAACCCGTGGGCGAGCGCCGGCTACGAGTGGCTCACCACGACGCCGGTCCACCCGCACAACTTCGCCGAGCCGCCCGTCATGACGCGCGGTCCCTACGACTACCACCTCTGCACGGAGGAGGAGCTGTGGGACGGTTTCCCCGAGGACTTCGAGAAGCAGGCCGAGAAGGCCTGAGCCCGCCCCGAGCAACTCTCACCGAGACGTAAGACATGGCGCACGAACATCACGGGCCCGCATACCTGGCCCACCACTTCGACACACCGAAGCAGCAGTTCGAATCTGCCAAGCTCGGCATGTGGCTCTTCCTCGCGCAGGAGATCCTGTTCTTCAGCGGTCTCTTCGTCGCCTACGGCATCTTCCGGAGCTGGTATCCGGAGTCGTTCAGCGTCGGCTCGCACCTGCTCGACTGGAAGATGGGCGCGGTCAACACCGTCGTCCTCCTCTTCTCGAGCTTCACGGCCGCCATGGCGGTCCGCGCCGCTCAGATCGGTGAGCAGAAGGGCGTCCCCGAGAAGGACAAGCTCCAGCTCGGCGGCAAGGTGTGGACCAGCCGATTCCTCTGGATCACGCTGATCTGCGCCGGCGCCTTCATGGTCGTGAAGTACTTCGAGTACTCCCACAAGATCCACGTGGGCACGCTGCCGGGGCAGTTCTTCGGCCACCCCGGCTTCGACATGTCGGCCCCGGCCGGTCACCACTTCTACGAGGAGATGGCGACCGCAGGTCAGCTCGCCTACGAGAGCGGCGGCGAGGCGGTGGTTCCCTTCCACCTGCGCACCTTCTTCGGCATCTACTTCGTGATGACCGGCCTCCACGGCATCCATGTCCTCATCGGCATGGGCCTCTGCCTCTGGATCATCCGGAAGAACGCCCGCGGCGACTTCAGCGCGGACTACAACACCCCGGTCGACATCTTCGCCCTGTACTGGCACTTGGTCGACCTCGTGTGGATCTTCCTCTTCCCCTTGCTCTACCTGATCGACTGAGGACCTGACGATGGCTGACGCACACGCGCACGACGAGCACGGCGACGACTACCTCGTCCACTCGCACATCACTTCGATCAAGACGTACCTCGTCATCTTCGGGGCGCTGATCTTCCTCACCTTCCTGACGGTCCTCGCCTACAACGTCCGTCTCGGCGAGTTCAACCTCTTCGTCGCGGTCCTGATCGCGATGGTGAAGTCCAGCCTGGTCGGCGCGTACTTCATGCACCTGAAGTACGAGAAGAAGTTCAACATCCTCTTCTTCGTCGGCTCGTTGATCTTCGTCGGTGTCTTCCTGGCGTACACGCTGAACGACACGAGCTATCGAGGCCGCGAGAGCGAGCAGGGGCTCCGGATCGACCCGGCCACCGGCAACTACGCGTACGGCTCGGCCACCGTGCTCGGCGAGAGCGGCGAGTTCACGCCGTTCCCGGAGGACGCGGAGCACGAAGAGGGCGCCGCTCACGAAGAGGGCGCTCACGAGGGCGACGAAGGCGAGCCGGAAGAGGCTGACGCCGAGGCACCCGCCGTCGAGGACGAGGCCGCCGCCGAAGACGAGGCCGCGGACGAGGCCGAGGCCGTCGAGGACGAGGAAGCCGCTGACGAGGCCGCTGCCGAAGAGTCCGCCGAAGAGGTCGAGGCCGAGGCCCCGACCGACGGCGACTGAGCCTGGGTGGAGCGATGAACCCCTCGCGCACGCTGCGGGCCCTCCTGGTCCTCGGCGTGTGTGCGCTGGGGTGTGAGCGCTGCCTCCCGCGCCACGAGGTGGCGTCGGTGCCCACCCACCCCTATCCGAGCTGCGGCGACGGGGACCTCCCCGAGGGTGAGGTCCTCGACCAGGGCGTCCTTCGGAACGGCCCGATCATGCAGGAGCCGGTCGTCGAGCGCTACGAGGTCCGGAAGCGCGACTGCCTCTACGTGATCACGGTCCGCCAGGAGTGGGCGCGGCAGATCACGGACGTCGAAGCCATCTTCGACGAGGAGTGGCGACCGGTTCGGCTCTGGAAGCGGATGACCGTCCCTGGTGAAGAGGACGAAACCGAGGACATCCGGCTCTACGAGCTCCGTAACGATCCGCCCACCATGACCGAGCGGCGCGGCGACGAGGTGGTCCACCGCGAGATCCGAGGCGAGGTGCCCATCGCCGTGGTCGGTCCCGGTCGGGCGTTGCTGACGGCGTGGATTCACGCTGCCGGACTCGAGGTCGGCGAGACCACCCGCGGCCCGGTGCTCGACTTCCGTGACCTCTACGAGAACATCGACGAGGTCGCCCTTCGCCGAGACCCCGCGCGAGACGAGGAGAGCCTCGGCGGATCGGTCGAGGTCTACACGGTCTTCGGGCGCGAGTCGGTCTTCACCGACGCCGATGGCTGGATCCGCGGGGACCTCGCCGGGCTTCGCGAGAGCGAGTCGCTCGACACGCCGGAGCCCGATCCGGTGCCGATGCACGCGCCCCTCGACCCCGTCGGCACTCCGTAGCTCGCTCGGCTCGTTCCGACCTCTTGCCTCGCACGGACCTCTTGCCTCGCACGGAGTTGCGGACGGAGGAGGAGCCAGCGATCGGCGGCGAAGCCACGCGCGTAGATCGACTGTAAGTCTCGCGCGTCGGTTGCGTTCGATGGCCATGACTCGGATCGCAACCGTTCTCCTCGCGCTCTCCTTTGGCTGCGCCGCACGAGCGCAGGTCGACCCGCCCCCGCAGGGAGGCGTGCTGGTGGAGGTGGTGGGGGGCGAGGTCGTCGAGACGGTCGAGACGCCACGGGGCGGGGCGTACCAGGCGCGCTGGGAGATGGACTCCGCCGCAGAGCTCTCGCAGAGCTGGTGGCACTGGAGCGGGGCGTCCTCGACCTTCGAGCAGGGCATCGCGACGATCGGTGGCCGCAGCTACGAGGAGTGGATGCAGCGGACCGACAAGAACCAGAGCCTCTGGTGGGAGACCATCGACCCCCGGATCGGTTTCCGCATCCAGACGCGCATGCGTGTGGTCCAGGCCGACTGCGGCGGCGTCGGGATGTGGATCCACGACGGCACGCGCATGGTGAAGGTCTTCTTCTGCGAGGGAGAGGTCGGCGTCGGTTATCCGTTCCGCCACATGGCGGACGTCGACACGAGCCAGTTCCGCACCTACACGATCGAGGGGCGCGCCGACTGGATCCGCATCCTGGTCGACGGGGAGGTCGTCCTCGAGCACCGGGGCCCGGACACGTTGAGCGGCGCCGGGACCGCGACCCTGACCTTCGGCAACCTCGGCGGCGCCGCCGGCGTCGGCCAGTGGGACTGGCTGAGCTACGACACCCGGCCGGAGCTCGTGGACCCCGGCCAGTCCCCGCAGCAGCTCCCGAGCGTGGTGCAGGTCGACCCGCTCCCGCGCTTCTGAGCTCCGCTTGCTGCGAAGCCCAGGGCCGGATACTCCCATCTGTCGTGCCGCTACGCCTCTGCCTACTCTTCGCCTTGCTCGCCGCCTGCGGCGACGACGGCACCGGCACCCTTTCGATGGACGCCGCCGCGCCGGACGCCGCCATGCCGACGGACGCGGGGCCGACCGACGCCGCGACCGATGCTGCGGCCGAAGCGGATGGGAGCGCGCCCGATGCGTTCGTCGCCGACGGCGGCGCTTCCATCATCGACCGGCTGCTCGAGCAGCTGATGGACCCGACCGCGAGCGCCGACGACGCTGCCGCTCTCGTGCGCGGCGGTGCCTGGACCCATGGCTGGCCCGTTCGCGAGGCCGGTCGCTGGCTCTTCGTCACTCGCCAGACGGATGTGACGGCATGGGTCGGCGACGCCAACGGCTGGGTCACGGACGCCAACCCGACGAGGACCGACGGAAGCGGCACGCTGCGCTACGCACTGGTGGAGACCGACGCCGACCCCGCCGGATCGAAGTACAAGTGGTTCGCCCCGGTCGACGTCTATGCGGTGCCTCTCGAAGCGACGGCCTATGGCTACGACGAGTTCGGCGAGCATGGTTGGGTCGCTCCGCCGACCGACGCGCCCTACTTCGAGCGCTTCCCGGATCTCACCACCAGCGCGCTCCCGACACCGCGAACGGTTCGCGCCCGCGTGCCCGCCGGCGGTCCCGACGCGGCATCACGGGTGCTCCTGCTCCACGACGGCCAGAACGTCTTCGATCCCGACGCCGTCTGGGGCGGCTGGCGCGTCGACGAGGCGCTGACCGGCGAGTTCGCCGGAGTGCTCGCCGTGTCGGTCGACAACGCTCCCGACCGCATGAACGCCTACACCCACACCACCGACACCATCGGCGGCTCCACGGTTGGCGGCGCGGCGGCAGACTACCTCGCGCTCCTCGAGGACGAGGTCTTGCCCTTCGTCCGGACGCGCTACGGCGTCGCCGCAGCCGGCGACTCGCTGATGGTCGCCGGGTCGAGCCTCGGCGGGTTGGTCAGCCTCTACATCGGCAATGCCCGTCCCACGCTCGCGGGATGCATCGGCGCCATGTCGTCGACGCTCGGGTGGGGCGCCTTCGTGGCCGACGGCTCCGAGGCCCTCATCACTCGCTTCACCGAGCGACCGAGCTACGCCATCTACCTGGACTCGGGTGGCAACGTGAGCGGCGGCTGCGTCGACACCGACGGCGACGGCGTGGACGAGGACAGCGACGACTCGGACAACTACTGCACCACCCTTCAGCTCCGGGACCACTTGCTCGGCCTGGGCGCGGTCAGCGGAACCGACCTCGTGCATTGGTGGGAGCCCGGCGCCCCGCACAACGAAGCTGCCTGGCGCGATCGCGTCCCGCGCATGCTCGAAGCCTGCGCCGCCATGGGCTGGGCGCGTTGACGCGCATTCGGGGGTACCATCCGCCGATGGCGGACACCCCTCGCGGAAGGCTCGCACCGAAGTCCTTGGCGCCCTTCTTCGTCCTCGCGGCGCTCTTCCACCTCGCGTGCATCGCGACCCGCTTCGACGGAGTCGCCGGGCACCTGCCGCCGGGTGTCGCTGCGGGTCTGCTCCTCGCGACGTTCCCGCTGCTCCTCGTCGAGGGCTACTTCGAGAGCCGGCTCGACTACGGAGGCACGCTCGAGAGCCTGCCGTTGTGGATGCAGATCGACTCCAAGCCGGTGAAAGCCGCGTTCACGTTCGCGTTCACCTACCTGTCCATCGTGCTCCTGCAGACCTTCGACATCTCGATCGGCCCGGTCGACCCCACGCCGCCGGAGAGCTTCCCACCGGCCACCCGAGCGATGTGGTTCGCTGGGTTCTCGGTCGGGATGTGCTTCCCGAACTACCTCGCCACGACCTCGCTCCTCGTCCCGCCCTTGCGCGCGCTCGGTCGCGTCGTCCAGAAGCTCCCGGGGGTGGTCGCGGTCGTCCTCCTCGCCGCCCTCGGCGTCGGCGTCGGCTACGGCGCGCTCTTCCTGCTGCACTCCCAGACCGTCAGCGAAGAGGTCGCAGCGACCCAGAGCGCGTGGGAGTCGTTCACGAGCAACCCCGCCATCGCCATCGCCGTGGTGTTCGCGGGTCTCCTCGTGCCGGCGCTCTTCGGACTCGTCCTCGAGAAGGTCCGAGGTGACGCGGAGCCCGAGCCGCGGCCCGACGACGACTGATCAGTCCGCCATCATCGCGACGCAGAGCCCCCCGAGACACATCTGTCCCGATCCGCACGTCGCGCCACACGAACCGCAGTTGGTGTTGGTCTGGAGCGACGCTTCGCAGCCGTCGGACGGGTCGTCGTTACAGTCGTCGTGCCAGTCGCCGCAGTCCTCGACCTCACAGACGCCGGCTCGGCAAGCGAGCATCCCGTGCGGGTCGAGGAAGCAGGCGTTGCCACACCCGCCGCAGTGGCTCGCGTTGGTCTCCGTGTCCACGCACGCGCCATCGCAGGTCGCGAGATCCGCGTCACACATCGATACGCAGCTGAAGGCGCCCGCGCCGTTCCGCACGCAGCGGGGGGCGCTCGCCGCGCAGACGGATCCGCATGCACCGCACGATGTCGCCGAGGTCAGGTCGGCTTCGCAGCCGTTGTCCAGTGAGTCGTCACAGTCGGCGCGACCGGGGTCGCACTGGATCCGACACGCGCCGGCCTCGCAGCGCGGTATGCCCCCCCGCCCCTCGCAGACCTGGTCGCACGCGCCGCAATGGCGGATGTCCGTGTCGAAGTCGTAGTCCTCGTCGGCCGCGCCGTCGCAGTCGTCGTCCAGCGCGTTGCAGGACTCGGCGAGCGCCACGCAGACCTCCGCGTCGTCGGGCGGGACGAACCCGTCCCGCGGTCGGGCGGCGTCCCTGGTGACGAGAGCGTCGGTCTCACCGGCGTCCCTCGTCCCGGAGTCCACCTCGACCCGGCCACCGTCCTCGCGTGCCGCCGCGTCCGGGCGCTGGTCCGGAGGCTCCAGGTCGAGGGTCAGCCCACACCCGCCCATGAGAACCATCCCCCACACCCATCCCCGCATGGCCCACAGGATGCCCCATCGGCAGCTCGGTGGCGAAATCGCACCGTCGTCTCTCGCCCACGAGTCGTGTAGCGTGGGCCGGCGATGCGGGTCTACGTCACGGGGGGATCGGGGTTCATCGGACAGCATCTGCTGCGGGCGCTGGCAGATGCGGGCCACTCGGCGCGCGCCATGGCGCGCTCGGATCGCAGCGCGGAGACGGTGAGCGCGCTCGGCGCGGAGCCCTCTCGGTGCGACCTCGAAACGGTCTCCGCGGCCGATCTCGAGGAGTGCGACGCGGTGGTGCACGCCGCGGCGTACGTCGAACCCTATGGCCCGCGCGAGCGCTTCGAAGCGATCAACATCGGCGGGACCCAGCGAATGTTGGACGCCGCGCGCGAGGCAGGGTGCGGGCGCTTCGTCCACGTCGGCACCGAGGCGGTGCTCTTCTGCGGTCCGCCGCTCGAGGACGTGGACGAGACCCACCCCTATCCGACCGAGCACCGCTTCCTCTATTCGGAGACGAAAGCGGAGGCCGAGCGCCGGGTGCTCGCCGCCAACGCGGAGGGCTTCGCGACCCTGTCGATCCGCCCGCGCTTCGTCTGGGGGCCGGGCGACACCACGGTGCTGCCGCAGATCCTGGAGGCGGCGAACGCCGGCGCATGGCTATGGATGGCGAAGGGGCGCTCCCGCACCTCCACCACCCACGTCACCAACCTGATCGACGCGCTCCTCATCGCCATCGAGCGGGGCCCGGGCGGCGAGGCCTACTTCGTCGCCGACGCCGGCACCCGCACCATGCGCGAGTTCGTCGAGGCCCTGGCCGCGACTCGAGGTGTCACCCTCCGTGACGTGAGCGTCCCCGGTTGGGTCGGCCGTGGGCTCGCCAGCGGCGTGGAGCGCGTCTGGCACCTGCTTCGGCGGACGAAGCAGCCGCCCATCACGCGGCTCGGCGCCGCGATGATGTCCACGACCGTCACGGTGCGAACCGACAAGGCACGCCGGCTCCTGGGTTGGGAGCCGAGCGTCAGCGTCGAGCAGGGCATGGCCGAGCTCGCCGCGGCGCTCTAACTGGCCGCGGCGGTGGCGTCGCGACGGCCGCGGGTGCGCCGGGACGAGCGCAGCAGGAGCTTCACGAAGGGGTTGTCGTCGCGCCAGAGGTCTCCGGCCAGCACCGAGATCAGACCAGCGCGCAGCGCCGGGTCCGGATCGTCGTAGAAGAAGAGATTGTCGACCATGTTGGTGTGATAGAAGCTGCGGATCACGGCGCTGAAGATCGTGTAGGCCTTCGCCATGTGGGCCTGCAGTGGCTCGAGCAGCTCCGGGTCGGCTTCGCGCCCGTCCCGTAGGGCCGGGGAGAGCAGCGACACGCACTTCTCCGCGCCGCCCATCGCGAGCGCCACGCCGCTCGAGAAGACCGGGTCCAGGAACCCGGCGGCGTCGCCGATGCAGCCCCATCGCGCGCCATGGGGCCGAGCGTTCTTGTAGCTGTAGTCGCCGGCCTTGCCGAAGGGCGCGCGGGTGGCGCCCTTCGTCACGCGCTGGAGGAAGGGCGAGGCCGCGTAGCGCTCCTCGAACCACTCCTCGCTGACGACGCCCTTCTCGGCGGAGACGAAGCCCGTGCCGAGCTTTCCACCGGGGAGCGGGATCGCCCAACCCCAGCCCTTCGGCACCATGATCACCGTGACGTTGCCGGTCTCGGTGACCTCCGCGATGGCCTCCGGGCTCAGGTTCTCGAAGCGCGCCCAGATGGCCGCCAGACCGAAGCCGTCGATGCGCTCGTAGGAGCGCTCCTGCTTGCACATCAAACGGTCGCGGCCGGTCGCGTCGATGAAGAAGCGGGCGCGGAAGGTCGCGTCGCCCGCGTGGACCGTCACGCCATCGTCATCGGCCTCGACCGAGTCGACCTTCACGCCCTCGCGACAGTCGGCGCCCTTCGCTCGGGCGATGTGCATCAGCTGGTGGTCGAAGGACGCGCGCTCCACCTGCCAGGCGTGGCCGCGGGTTCCTTCCATTCCCTCGGCAAAGGGGAAGCGCGCGAACTGGCCCTTCTCCTCGTCGATGAAGTCCGCCCCCTGCTTGTACACGGCCCCGACCGCCTTCGGGTCGAAGCCGAGCTTCTCGAAGAGCGGCAGCTCGGCGGGCAAGAGGGACTCCCCGATGTGGAATCGGGGGAAGTGGTCGCGCTCGAGCAGCAGCACCGAGTGGCCCGCGTCGGCCAGCAGCGCCGCAGCGGTCGTGCCGCCGGGGCCGCCTCCGGCGATGAGGACGTCGTAGCTCGGTGCGTCTCGGCTCATGCGATGGCTCCAATCAGCAGGCTGGTGTTGATGCCGCCGAAGGCGAAGTTGTTGTTCATCACGACGCGCGGCTCGGCGTCTCGAGCGTCGCCGGTGATGTACGCGAGCGGGGCGCACTCGGGGTCCACGTTCTCGAGGTTTCGGCTCGGAGCGACGAAGCGGTCTCGCATCATGGCGATGCAGAAGACGCTCTCGAGCGCGCCGCACGCGCCGAGCGTGTGACCGGTGAAGCCCTTCGTGCTGCTGAGCGGGACGGTGTCGCCCAGGACCGCGAAGCTGGCGGTGCTCTCGCCGATGTCGCCGACCGCGGTGGCGGTCGCGTGAGCGTTGACGTAGTCGAGCTGACTCTTGTCGATGCGCGCGTCCTCGAGCGCGAGACGCATGGCGTCCTTCATTCCGTCGGGGGAGGGCGCCGTGATGTGCGTGCCGTCGCAGCTGGTGCCGAAGCCGAGGAGCTCGCCGTGAATGGTCGCGCCACGGGCCTCGGCGCGGGACCAGTCCTCGAGCACCAGGGTCGCGGCGCCCTCGCCGACCACCAGCCCGTCGCGGTCGCGGTCGAAGGGGCGCGGGCTCAGATCCGGTCGGTCGTTGTAGCGGGTGGAGGTCGCCTGCAGCACGTCGAAGACACCGGTGGAGACCCAGTGCAGCTCTTCGGCGCCGCCGCAGATCATGACGTCCTGCATGCCGAAGCGGATCGCTTCGAAGCCGTAGCCGATGGCCTGGCTCGCGCTCACGCAGGCCGAGCAGGTGGTGATCACGCGGCCGCGGATGCCGAGGAAGAGCGCGAGGTTCACGGCGCACGTGTGGCTCATGAACTTCAGATAGGTGTTGGAGCCCAGGCCGAGGAGCGCGTCCGGCTCGTTGAGCGTCCGCGCGAAGCGCTCGAGCGCCGAGCTGCTGCCGTGGGTCGAGCCGTAGGCGAGGCCGGTGCGGCCGTTCGTGAGGGTGTCCTCGTCGAGGCCGGCGTCGGCAGTGGCGGCTTCGGTCGCCGCCGTCGCGAGCTGGGCGACCCGACCCATCGAGCGCATGGTCTTGCGGGGCCAGCGCTTCCGGAAGGTCTCGTCGACCGGTGCGCCCAGCCGCGTGATCATCTCGCCGACGTCGTCGAAGGCGTCGACTCGCTGGATGCCGTGCTGACCTTCGCGGAGTGACTCGCTGACCGCGTCGAGCGTGCTCCCGATCGGACTCGAGAGACCGATGCCGGTGATCGCCACGCGTCGGCTTCCGTCCGCGCGGCGGCCGGCGTCGCGAGGATCGGTATGGGGCTGGTCGGTCACGGCGCGCTCAGCTCCGTGCGCCAGCCGCGCCCGGGAACGGTCACACCGAGCGAGGCGGGGCCACCGCCCGGCGGCGTCAGCCCGAGGGGACCACGCCAACCTTCGTCGACGGCGTCGATCAGCGCGAGCCCCGGCGCGGCGACGTGGTCCGCGAAGGCTTCGCGCACGGCCGGGTGGGGTGCGGGCTCGGTGCACGGCATCGGCACGGCGACCTTGGCGAGCGCACCGTCGGGGTCCGCGCTCAGGGCGATGGCGATGCCGAGCAGCCGGTGGTCGGAGAGCTCGTCGAGAAAGCTCGGCAGCGGCTCCTCGGTCGTGGCCACGACCGCCTGGTCGTGCTCTCCGCTCGCGATCAACGCCCACGCCTCGAGCAGGCTCAGCGCGAAGGTGTGCGGGCCGCCCGCGATGGCGGTGGTGAAGCCACGGTTCGTCGCGCCGATGGTGAAGAGGCCGGCGGCGGTGTTGTGCACCGAGTTCTTGAAACGCGCGGGCGAGATGATGCCCTCGCCGTCGCGCATCATCTCGAGCTGGTGGAACGCGATCTCGATCTCGCCGTGATAGGAGCCGAAGACCGTCGCGCAGGTCGCGGGGTCGAAGCCGGCGTCCGCGGCGGCCTGCGTCACGACCTCGATGGCCGCGCGGCACATCGGGCTCGTGCCGCGCTTCATGCGACCGCCGACCAGCGAGGCGGGCGGCTTGGTCACCGCGTCGTCCGCCACGCCAGCGCGGAAGGTTGCGAGGTCGGCGAAGCCGGGTGCCCAGAGGGCGCGGCCATGCACGTAGACGTCGCGCGGGCTCATCGGGCCGCCTCGAAGAGCACGGAGCAGTTGTTTCCGCCGAAGGCGAAGGAGTTGCTGAGGAGGTAGCGCAGCTGCTTCTCCTGCGGCTCGGCGGGGAGGTTCAGCGGGATCTCGGGGTCGGTCGGGTGCGCGCCGAGCGCCGCGGGGATCCAGCCCTTCTGCAGGCAGTGGATGGCGAAGATCGCCTCGACGCCGCCACAGGCCCCCAGCGTGTGACCCGTGTATGCCTTGGTCGAGACCACCGGGACGTCGGTGCCGAGGAGCGCGGCGATGGCCTTCGACTCTGCGATGTCGTTGTAGGCGGTCCCGGTGCCGTGCGCGTTGACGTGGTCGACCTCGCTCGGCTCGACGCCAGCCTCGGCGAGCGCGTCCTTCATCGCGTGGAAGGCGCCCTTGCCCTCGGGGTCCGGACTCGAGGGGTGGTAGGCGTCCGAGGTCTCACCGACGCCGCGAAGCCAGGCGAGGGGCTCGCCTTCACGCTCCACCAGCACGAGGGCGGCGGCTTCCCCGACGTTCATGCCGGGTCGATCCAGGCCGAAGGGACGGCAGGGCTCGGGCGCCATCACGCCGAGGCTGTTGAAGCCGCGAACGGTGGTGTGGCAGAGGCCGTCTGCCCCACCGACGACGGCGGCGTCGATCAGGTCGAGCTCCATGAGGCGCCGAGCGCTGGCGAAGACCTTGTTGCTCGACGAGCAGGCCGTGGAGACCACGTAGCGCGGGCCCTCGATGCCGGAGAGCTCGGCGAGGAAGTCGAGGAACGAGTGGAACGAGTGCTGCGTCGGGTAGGAGTAGTGCGCGGGGATCGCGGCCCGGTCCTTGGTCGGCCAGAAGGCCTCGTGGGCCTCTTCCGTCTCGCCGATGCCGCCGGTGCTGGTGCCGACGATGAGCGCGACGCGGCCGGCTCCCCAGCGCTCGATGGCTCGGGTGACGGGCGCGTCGAGGTCGCGCCAGGCCAGGGCGCTGATCCGTGCCAGCCGCGAGTCGTACTGGCGGAGGGCCTCCGGGACCGGCGGGAGCTCGCCGCCGGGCAGGGTGCCGGTGACGGTCTCGAAGGGGACCTCGAAGGGAACGGCGCGGAGGCCGCGCTCGCCAGCCTCCAGGGCGGCGAGGCTCTCGGCGCTCGAACGTCCGAGCGAGCAGGCGAGGCCGTGGGCGGTGAGTGGGTAGCGTTGGCGGGTCACGGGTGGTCGTGGCGCGGGAAGGCGTAGGGTCGTGGGGGCAGTCTTGCCAGGGGTCAGAACACGGTGAGCGCGAGCCCCGCGCCGCGCCGATGGGCCGTCGGGACGAGTGCCCAGCGTGGGCCGTCGCCCTTCGACCGGCCGGCGAGAGTGAAATATTCGACGGTTCGCTTGGGAATCAACCCGACCACCAAGAGGGCGAAGGCCGCGAGCTGGACCACGGTGTGGACGGCGACCAGCGGACGCTCGACGTCGTCCCCCTCGCGGATCTGGTAGATCGGGAAGCCGACGAAGGGAATCGCAATGATTCCGTTGTCTTCGTCCATCGCCGAGCCCACCAGATTCATCGCGTAGGTGGCCGCGAAACCGATGAGTCCGGGGATCAGGAACCCCCTGCGGCGCCGGCTGACGAGCGATCCCCCCGCGGGCACGGTCATCCCTTCGCGATAGGTGATGCTGACCCGCCGCGGCCGAGGCCGAACCCGAACCCTCGCGTCCGAGGCGGGCTCCCACTGCCCAGGCGGGGCCTGATAGCCCTGCGGGGCCGTGTAGCCACCCGTGGGCGGAGGGGGAACGGCCTCGGCGGGCGCTGCCGGTTGCGACTCCGCAGGCCGATCGCCAGGCTCCGACTCCGACTCCGCCGGCCGCTCGCCGGGAGCCGTCTCGGACTCCGCTTCGGGCTCCCCTTCCGCGTTCGAGGGCCGATCGCCGGGTCCCGACTCCGACTCCGGTGCCGCTGGCTGGCCCAGCTCGGCTCCCGACTCGGGCGCCTGGGCGTGCACCACGCCACCCGCGCTCATCACGGCCCACAGGAGCATCCAGCGCCACGCCCGGTCCATCGCCGGGAGCGTAGCACCGAGCCACCCCCTCGGCCTTGCACGCGCGGCCCGCGGGACGCAGTCTGCGTCGCCATGAGCGACGCGGTGCACGAGCGAATCGACGGTCTGGTCAAGAGCAACGAGGTGGTCCTCTTCATGAAGGGCGTCCGGGACGCCCCGCAGTGCGGCTTCAGTGCGCGGGTCGTCGACGTGCTCGACGAGTACCTGCCGCATTACGAGACCATCGACGTCCTCAGCGATCCGGCCATCCGCCAGGGCATCAAGGACTACGCGAGCTGGCCGACGATCCCTCAGCTCTACGTGAAGGGGGAGTTCGTCGGGGGCTGCGACATCATTCTCGAGATGAACCAGAGCGGTGAGCTCTCGGGAGTGCTCGGCGTCGAGCGCGGCGAGGTGAAGCCGCCGGAGGTCTTCGTGACCGACGGCGCCAAGGCGAAGCTCCTCGAGTTCAACGACGGCGAGCCCCCGGTGGTCCGCCTGGAGGTCGCGTCCGGCTGGCAGTACGGCATGGACTTCGACGAGGCCCGCGACGGAGACGTGACCGTCGAGGGTGACGGCTGGACGATCGTCATGAAGCCGTCGGCGGCCCGAAAGGTCGACGGCCTGACCATCGACTTCGTCGAGGGCCCGCAGGGCGGCGGCTTCAAGATGGACAACCCCAACGAGCCGCCGAAGGTCCGCGCGCTCGCGCCCGAGCAGCTCAAGGCCTGGATGGACGAGGGCAAGTCCTTCGAGCTCTTCGACGTGCGCACCCCCGAGGAGCGCGAGAAGGCCCACATCGAAGGCGCCCGCCTCCTCGACGACGAGGCCGTGGCCTACATCGAGTCGCTCGACAAGAATCAGACGGTGGTCTTCCACTGCCACCACGGCATGCGCAGCCTTCGCGCCGCGCAGCGTGCCCTCGAGATGGGCTTCACCGACGTGCACAACCTGGTGGGCGGCATCGACGCCTGGTCCCAGCAGGTCGACACCGACGTCCCCCGCTACTGAGCCCCCATCGGACCGGTTCAGCTTTGCCTCGCGCTGAGCCGCAGAGCCGCCGAGGTCGCAGAGAGAACGAGTGGATTGGTCGTTCGAGGTCGTCCGCCACAACCGCCGGCGTCCGAGTCGGTGCGTGGTCGCTCCGGCGACTCCGTCATTTTCGAAACCTCCGTGAACTCTGCGGCTCCGCGACTCTGCGCGAGGCAAGTGGTCCTGGGGGGATCGAAGTCCTCCGGAGTTCTCAGCCGGGCTTCGGCACGTGCTGGTCGATCAGGATCGGGTTCCCGTCCGGATCGATCACCACGAAGCTCGCCGGTCCGTCCGACGCCGGATCGGCGGGGTCGTGGATCTCGCAGCCGGCGTCCTTCAGCCGCGCCTGCAGCGCGCGCACGTCTTCGAACTCGCTCAGCGCCTCGGCGTCCTGCGACCACCCGGGATTGAAGGTGAGCATGTTCTTGTCGAACATGCCCTGGAAGAGACCGAGGGTCGTCTTCCCATTGCGGAGGATCAGCCAGCCCTGGTCGGGGTCGCCGCCCATCGCCGTGAACCCCAGGGTTTCGTAGAAGCTCTTCGATGCGGCCAGGTCCTTCACGGCCAGGCTCATCGAGAACGCCCCCAAGCTCTGTTCGTCGCTCATGGGCCAGACCCTATCAACACTCTCTGACATTCGGCTCGTGCAGCTCGTCTCACGCGCTAGCGCGGGGCTCAGCCCGGTTGACGGGAGATCCGTGGTCTGGGTGGGTTCGATGGGGTGTCCGCGAACCGAGGAAATGCCGAAGTATTTTCGAGCGTGAGGGGACGACCGCAGCGGGCGTGCTCAGGGCGCGTAGCGCCCTTCAATCGGGCTGAGCCGCGCGCTAGAGTCGGTGCCGCATGAGGCTCCTACTCGCCATCGGTGTGACCGCCGTGCTCCTCTCGGGCTGCCGTTGCGATCCCGAGGACCACGCGCACTACCTCGCGGGGTCGCGGCCCGTCGAGTGTGGCTACGCGCCGAGTGATGCGGATCGCGCCGCGGTGACGGAGTGCCTCGATCGGGCCATCGCCACCGGAGGCCGCGCCTTCGGCGGATGGCAGGAGGACGGCATCGACTCCGAGGTTCGGCAGTACTTCGTCGTGCGGCCGGACCGGGTCTACGACCTCCACTACGACGGCGCCGGCCCTCTGCTGACCGTGTCGCCCTGCATCGGGACCCCGGTCCCGACCGAGACCGGCTACTGGTGCGAGGGCGAGGCCCTCGAGCCCTACACGCACTGCGACTGACCTACACGCACTGCGACTGAACGGCGTCGACGGGGCGACCCAGGCTCAGAGCTGGTCGCGCAGGATCACGTCGCAGTAGTAGCGGAGCCGGCGGACGGCGGCCTGGCCACCGCTCGTGCCGTTCACGCCCTTGCGCAGCGCGAGCATCACGCGGCGCTGGAACGTGTACTTGTTGAGCACGGACTTCGGCGCCTTGCCGCCGCCGGCTTCGGCGAGCGGGGCCCAGAGCGACTCGCGGGTGTAGCCCCAGGCTGCGAGGTGCTCGTCGCTGACCTTCCCGATCATCCGTTCGGCGAGCGCGAGCTTCTTGGGGTCGGCGGCCAGCTCCTCGGCCCACTTGTGCTCGCCGCCGGCCTCGGGCCGTGAGCGCTTCTGGACGCTGATGGGATCCCCCATTCCTTCCTTCATGTCGCTCTTCTGGTAGTTCACCGCGTCCGGGTCGTTCTCGATGCCGAGATAGGCGAAGAGGCGCTCGAGGGCGATCTCTGGCTCGGCGACCATGTGCTCGTAGGCGATCTGGGTGAGGGCGACCGGGCGCTCCTCGAGGAAGCGCGCCATCGCGGGCACGTAGCGTTCGACGACCGGGTTGAAGGAGTGCGCCGCCTCCCAGTCGCCGGCGTAGAAGCTGTTCGCGTAGGAGCTGAAGACGGCGAGCGGGTGGCGCGTGAGCACGACGTACTTCGCCGTCGGGTAGAGCTTCGCCAGGAACGGCAACACGAGCGCATAGGCCGGCGTCTTGTCGAGGAAGAGCTGGAGCTTCGGGTCCTGCTGCTGTGCCTGCGCGAGCATGCGGCCGTACATCGTGTCGGCGTAGGCACGGAGCGCGTCGAGGTAGTCGGCTTCCCCGTTGGGCAGCTCTTCGACGAAGCTCCGGATCGCCTCGGCGGCGTTGATGTGATCGTAGGGCGCGGCGTCGACCCGGTCGTGGAAGCCGAGGTGCGCCAGCGGCGTGATCAGGTGCGGCTCCGGGTGCGTGAAGATCGCCGGGTGCGCGCCGAGCATGCGCTGCAAGAGGGTGGAGCCGGCGCGCGGCGGCGAGACGACGAAGATGAGCTGGTCCTGCACGTCTCAGCCATGCCCCAGGGGCGTGCGGCGGTCAAAGAACGCGGGGGATCACCCGCGAAACCAGCGGCGACAGGTCGCCAGCAGGCCGCGGGGTGGGGCGTCCTCCGGAGCCCGGGCGCGGCCCATCAAGTCGGGCCCGGAGATCGGTCGCCCATGGCCCGGGAGGAGATGCTCCACGTCGAGCGCACGAAGCCGCGACTCGGTGTGGGTCGCGAGCGTCCGGTCGGTGATCTCGGGGGTGATCCAGGCGCGCCCGTCGACGCTGAGCACGGCGTCGCCGCTGGCGAGGGTCTTGGTCTTCGCGTCGTAGAGCGCGATCGAGCAGTCGGTGTGGCCGGGCGTCGCGATGACCTCCCAGTCGGGCGCGCCGGGCACTCGCGCACCATCCTCGAGGTAGCCGGTGATGGGTGCGTCGAACTGGAAGGGGCCGGCGAGCCCGAAGCCGGTTCGACCACGCAGCGCCTCCAAGAGCGCGCCGCCCGAGAATGGCTGGTCCGAGAGCACCGGTCCGATCGCCGCCACCGCCTTCGGTCCCGGACCCCGCGGCGTCTCGCCTCCGAAGTAGTCCCGGACCTTCGCCGGCAGGAAGACACGCTCGGTCCCTCGGGCGACCAGACCGGGAATGCCCCCGACGTGGTCGGTGTGGCCGTGGGTGGCGACGACCATGGCGTCCGAGGGGGTCGCGCCGAGCGCGCTCAGCTCCGCGGTCAGCGGGCGCACGAGGCGCGGCAGGCCCGCGTCGATGATGAACGGCGTTCCGGCGCCGCCGTCGGCGACCACGTAGCCGTTGAAGATCCAGGCCGCGTGGTGCCGGATGCCGACGTCTCGGAGCGCGTGACTCGCCATGCTGGACGATAGCGTGCGTTCGGCCCCCCAGCAGGCCCCAAAAGCGTGTGATTCCGCTCCCGTGGCCGATGCAGGGCCGTGCCCGGCATGCTACGGGCGAGATCATGACTCAGCTCCCCGTCGTCCCCAACGAGACCGAAGAGACCGAGCGCAAGGTGCGTCCGCCCGCGGACCCTTCGACCATGGCTCATCGCGATCTGCTCGACGGCGAGTTCTGGCGCCGGATCCCGGCCTTCAAGGACGTCGACGAGGCCACCTTCCTCGATCACCGATGGCAGATGAAGAACACGATCACGAAGACCAGCAAGCTGCTGGCCGCGGTCGAGTCGCTGGCGAGCGACGAGTTCATCGCCGACGCCGACAAGGGGTTCGAGATCGCGCCCATGGCCGTGCGGGTCTCGCCCTACATGCTGAGCCTCGTCGACTGGTCGAACCCCTACAGCGACCCGATCCGCGCGCAGTTCCTGCCGACCGCGTCCACCCGGCTACCGGACCACCCGAAGCTCACCTTCGACAGCCTCGGCGAGCAGGGCGACGCCCCGGTCCCCGGGCTCACCCACCGCTACCCGGACAAGGCGCTCTTCCTCGCGCTCGACACCTGCCCGGTCTACTGCCGCTTCTGCACCCGCTCCTACGCGGTCGGGCCCGACCAGGACATGGTCGACAAGGTTTCGCTGAAGGCCTCGCCGAAGCGCTGGGAGGTCATCTTCGAGTACATCGCCAGCCGCCCGGAGCTCGAGGACATCGTCATCAGCGGTGGTGACGCCTGGAACCTGCGCGCCGCGCAGATCGAGGCGCTCGGCAACCGGCTGCTCGACATCCCGCACGTCCGCCGGATGCGCTTCGCGTCCAAGGGCCCGGCGGTGATGCCGCAGAAGCTCCTCACCGACGACGACTGGTTCAAGGCGCTCGTCGGCGTCGTGGAGCGCGGCCGCAGCATGCAGAAGGACGTCATGCTGCACACCCACTTCAACCACCCGAACGAGATCACGGCGATCACCGAGAAGGCGCTCGGTCGGCTCTTCAGCGCGGGCGTCCACGTGCGCAACCAGTCGGTGCTCCAGCGCGGCGTCAACGACTCCATCGAGACCATGACGCTCCTCGCCCGTCGCTGCGCCTGGGTCGGCGTGCACCCCTACTACGTCTACCAGCACGACATGGTGAAGGGCGTCGAGGAGCTGCGGACCACCGTCTTCACCGCCGAGACGATCGAGAAGCACGTGCGCGGGTCCACCGCCGGCTTCAACACCCCGACCTTCGTCGTCGACGCCCCTGGCGGCGGCGGCAAGCGCTCGGTCCACAGCTACGAGCACTACGACCGCACCACCGGCATCAGCGTCTACACGGCGCCCTCGGTTAAGCCCGGTCAACACTTCCTCTACTTCGATCCGATCGACCTGCTCCCGGAGGAGGGCCAGAAGCGCTGGGCCGACGAGTCCGAGCACCAGGCGATGATCGACGAAGCCCTGAAGGCCGCCGGCACCTAGCGGCGGCGAGGGTTTTTGAGATGCGCTTTAGCTAGTCAGGACGCGGGCACCAGGTCGAACGAGCCATCGGGCTGGGCCCTCTGCTCGAGGTAGCGCAACGTGCAGCGCTGGTTGCCGAAGTAGTCGAACTGCGCGACGTAGGTGACGCCCAACCGGACGGTCACCAGGCGTTCGACGTGGCAGCCGCCATCGGACACGACGACTTGCTTCTGGACCCAGCGCTGCTTCGTTCGGGTGCAGTAGCGGGTACGAGTGTTGCCGTTGATGTCCCGGTCGGTTCCGCACTGGTACCGCTCTTGGTAGGTCTCCATCTGCTGGCGAAGCTCGGTGTGCGCAAAGCCCGCGCGGATCCGCCAGCGGTGCTGGCCCGGGGCGACTCGAATCGGCATGACGCGGGTCTCCCTGCTGGGCTGGAAGCGACCCTCCACCCGGGTCTCGTCCAGGACGATACGCTCGCTGAGCGTCGTCCGAGGCGCGTCGTGATAGACCATGCGGACCTTCACGGTGCCGTGGGGTTCCGACGCGCTGGGTTGAACGTAGAGGGGCGGCGCGCAGGCCGCAAGGAGGGTCAGCGCGAGGGGCAGGAGGCGAGGCATCGGTCGGTCTCTCGGGCGCAGTGGTCCAGCTCTTCGGCGCGATGTGACCCGAGCACACAGCGATTGTCCTGGTCGCGGCAATGGTCGAGGCAGAACGTGCGTTCGTACGACGGACCACAGGCGCAGAGGCCGACCACAACGGCGACTCGAATCGCCAGTGATGCGGTTCTCATTTGCGGAGTCTATCGAAGTTCACGGGAGAGCGCGATGGTCTCGCGAACGGTTCTATCGCAGATTGCGTCCGCTCAGTCGCAGAAGCTCAGATCGACCGGTCCATCGGGCATCATGAGGTGCCCCTGTCCATCGAAGGTCGGCGGCACCAGCTCTCCGTTTCGGCGACCGGCGACCATCGAGTAGAGGCAGCAGGGGGTCGGCGCGAGGCGGCACACGTGCGCCGTCGGCTGACCGGTGCTGGTCCCCAGGACGACGACTTCGGGGGTGCGGCGGTCACCGTCGATCTCCACGGGCACGAGCCGGGAGAAGCCGTAGCTCTGGGGCACGTCGCTCCCGTAGCCGGGGTTGCCGTCGCCCCCGAGGTGAACGCCGTGCGTCCGTCCTCGGTAAGTGCTCACCAGTGAGTAGCTCTGCTCCCGCCGACCGACTCGCTCCACGCGCACTCGGGCGCCACCGATGCGGCGTCTCGCGAGCACCCGGCAGTCGGGCGCGCGGCAGACCTGCCCCGCGGGGCGCTCGCTCATCGGCCGCCCCTCGCGCGCCTGGGCGCTGGCGAGGGCGGCAAAGGCGAGAACGAGGACGAGAGCACGCATCGCCGATTCTACGAGGTCGGCCGAGAGCACCTTCCCGGGCCCGGTCCCGTCGGATGGACGTGGGGCGGATCGTCGGTGAAGGTGTGCCCGTGCGCGACGCTCGATCACTCTTCGGACTCGGCCTGGTTCTGCTCGTCGGATGCTTCGACTCCTTCGCGATCGACACCGATGCCGGCCGCGACGCGGGTCCGCGGGACGGTAGCCGCGACTTTGGCCTTCGCGACTTCGGGACGGACTTCGGCACCGACTTCGGGAGACCGGACGGTGGGCCGCCGGACTTCGGCGTCGACGCAGGCGATGGAGGGGTCGAGATCTTCGCCGACGGGTCGGTGGTGATCGCTCCGCGACCGCCGGTCCCCGACCTCTACGAAGCGTGCAACGCCATCGAGGTGTTGCACTGCCTCGGCACCCACCTCTGCTGCGAGGACGACCCGAGCGGCGTGTACGGCGACGACGCGTCCTTCTGCGAGGCGGAGCGCCTCGGCCGCGACGGAGTCGGCGTCGACTGCGAGATCTACCGCGACCCACGCGCCTCCGACGGCACCATCGCCTACGACGAGATGGCGGCGATCGCGTTCTGGGAGGAGATGCGGGACCGCCTTCGGGTCTGCGCGTCCTCGCCGCTCGGGCGCTTCCCCGCGGGGCGCCTCGACTTCTTGGAGGGGACGTTGCCCGTCGGAGCCGTCTGCACCGGCGGCGATCCCGCCGCGAACCACCTCGCATGCGAGCGCCGGCTCCGCTGCCCCGAGAGCGCGGGTGTCTGCGCGCAGCGTGCGAGCTCCGGCGATCTCTGCGACAGCAACCTCGACTGTGGCTCGGGTCTCTTCTGCAACACCGCCAACCCCGGCGGCCGCCCGCGCTGCGACGCCGAGCTGGTCGTCGGCCGCACCCGCAGCTGGTGCATTCGCGAAGACGCCGAGCCCTAACCTCGGCGGTGAAAGCGCAGCCGGAGGTCATCTGGGCCGAGCGTGAACCCCACCCGCTCGTGCACTTCGCGGTTCGCGGGTTCGAGGTCGAAGCCCTTCGTCACCATCGAGGCGACCATCGCGGTCTCGAGGAGCGCGAGCGGTCGGCCGGGGCAGATGCGCGGGCCGCCGCCGAACGAGAAGTCGAGCTTGGGCGAGTGCGCGAGCCCTCCGGGGCGCTCGTCGTCGAGCCAGCGCTCCGGCAGGAACTCGTGCGGACGCCCGAAGTTGCGCGGGTCGTTCATGATCGCTCGGATCATCACGAAGACGGGCGTGTTCGCGGGGACGAAGACCGAGCCGCGCTCGGTTTGGAGCTCGGTGTCCTCGATCGCTTCGAGGAAGATGATCGCACCGACCGGCCGGTGCCGACCCACCTCGTACGCGACCGCCGCGGTGTAGGGGAGCTTTCGCGCCGCCTCGTGCGAGGGGAGCACCGGACCGTCGAAGGCCTCTTCGGCTTCGGCGCGTAGTCGCTCGAACACTCGAGGGATGCGCGACGCGAAGTGCAGCATCCACGCGCTCGTGTTGGCGGTGGTGTCTTCGCCGGCCAGCAGGATGGTCAACACGTTCGAGAAGACCTCGTCGTCGCTGAGCATGACGGTCGGGTCGTCATCGTCGCGCGCCAGCAGCAACGCCTCGATGAGGTTGCGCGGTCCGTCGTCCGCGGACTCGAGGCGCGTGCGGGCCTCACGAATCAGATCACTGATGATCGCCGACACGGCCTGGACCGACGACTCGGCCTTTCGGTCGATTGGCAGGCGCACCCCATAGCGCCAGTAGGGCAGGGGGATGCTCATCCGCCGCGCGATGGCGGGGAAGAGGACCTGCAGGTGGCGCCGCAGCACGTCGGGCCCGCGGCGGATGGTGTCGAAGTCGCGCCCGAGCGCCACCGCGCCGGTGACGTCGATCGTGTAGCGCATGAGCTCGCCGACCACGTCGACCGCTCGCCCCTCTTGCCCAGCCAGATGCTCGCGAAAGCGCTCGGTGATCTCGCTCACCCGATCGAACGACGCGAGCAGCGCCCGGCTGTTGAAGCCCGCCATCACCAGCCGCCGCTGGCGCCGCCACGCGTCGCCCTCGGCGGTGAACACCCCCTTGCCGCCGAGCTCCTCGATCACGTCGCGCATCACCCGGTAGCGCGCGAACTTCGTCGGCCGCGCACGGATCACCTGTCGCGCGATGTCTCCGTCGTGCACCACGAGAATCCGCCGCCCGAGCGCATCGATGGTGAAGAGCGGCCCCTGACTCGGCGCCCACCCCTCGAGCGCCTCGTAGACGTTGGTCCGACTGATCGCGACCACGTGCCCGAGCACGGGCAACCCCTTCGGCTGCGGCAGGTCACGAAGCTGCACCATCACAAACTACCAGAGGACGGCGACCCAGGTCAGTGAAGGGGGCGGGTCTGCTCTCGCTCCACGGCTTCGCGTGCGACCGCCGCGTTGGGCGGCAGCGAGAAGGTCCGTGGCTCCGCCGCGCTCATCGGCAGAGGTAGACCTGGGTGTCGTGGCTCTCGTCGAGGGGCTCGCCCTCGAAGTCGCCCCAGCGCTGGAGCACGCGGAAGCCCTCGTAGTGAAGGAGCGCGCCGAGCTCGGCGGGGTACCAGCAGCGGTGGGTGAGGAGCTGCATGTGGAAGTCGGTGGGATCGTCGACACCGACGAAGGCCATCTCCACGGTCTGGATCTGGCTCACGGTGTCGTAGTCCCAGCGTTCGCGGTAGTGGTAGCGGCGGCCGGTCGAGGGGAGGGTGACGTCGCGGCCCTTGTAGACCTTGTCGGGATCGCGGCGCAGCTCGTCGGGGTTCGGGACGCGAACGTCGAAGAGGAAGCGACCGCGGCCGGTCAGGTGGCGCCGCACGGTGCCGAGCGCGTCGGCCATCTGCTCGCGCGAGTAGCAGTGGTTGAGCACGTGGAAGGGCGCGGTGACCACGCGAAAGGTCTCGCCGAGGTCGACGCGCTCGAGGTCGCCGCGCACCAGCGTGACCTTCGAGCGCACGCTCTTCGGTTCGCGCTCGAGGCGCTCCGCGAAGCGGTCGAGCATCGGCTGCATCGCGTCGACGCCGACGACCGGGATGCCCTCGCGCGCGAGCGCCAGCGCGACGCGGCCGGTGCCGACGCCGAGCTCGAGCACCGGCTTTGGTCGCTTGCCGAGCTCGCTCCGCACGCGTGCGACGTAGAAGCGCACGTCCTCGCGCCGCCGGCGGTAGGCCTGGTCGTAGTAGCCGGGATCCTCGTAGTGGGTCTCCGAGCCCGCCTTCAGGTGATGCGGGTCCATCAGCGGTGCGCGCCCTCGAGGACCTCGCCGAAGACGATCGACTGCACCCGCCATCCGTCCGGCGTCTCGTGCATCTCGAACGCGACCTCCCGGGCGTAGGGCTGACTCAGGAAGGTCCCCTCGGCGACGCCGATGAGCCGCATGTCGCCGCCCTCCAGATTCTCCGCGGTGTCCACGGCGAACTCGAGGCGGTTGGCGGCCATCTCGTTCCAGATCTTCTCGAGCTGCGGGTCCGCGCCCACGCCGTCTCGGTCGCGGCGCGAGCGCACCTGGTCGAGCGCGTCGCCGATCGCGAGCGTCTCCGCTACGGCGTGGTCGCGCTTGCGCCACGCGTCGAGAAAGGTCTCGGCGGCGGCCTCGGGCGTGCGGTCGTCGACGTCGACGGGCGTCGGCAGCTCGTCGACCTGGATCTCCGGCTCCGAGCCGACGTTCCAGAGCATGCCCACGAGCCCCGCGCAGAGCATCGCGCTGACCAGCGCGAGCACCAGCGGCGTCGGGAGGCGCTTCTCCTTGGGCGCCTTCTCGGCCTCGGCGCTCATGCGTTCGCCCGAGACCTCACGAGGCGATCGGCGAGCTCGGCGAAGCCGACACCGCGGTCGCCCTCGGTCACCCACACCGGCGGTCGCGCGATGCGGTCGAGGTGCTCGCGGACGTTCGCCACACCCACGGAGAGCGAGAAGGCGTCGAAGGCCGCCGCGTCGTTGGCGCTGTCGCCGATGAAGGCCCAACGCGCGAAGAGCCGGAATTCTTCGACACCGCTCGCCGCAAGCGCGCGGGTGACGCCGCTGGCCTTCGTCCAGGCGCCCGGCACGGCGTGGCAGTGCACCGAGCTGATCATCGAGCGCGCCCCTTCGCCCTCGATGATGGCGACGAGCTTCTCGATGGTCGCGTCGTCGAGGTCGACGCTCTCGCCGACGTCGTAGGCCAGGTCGTGGGCGCGCCCGGGCTGGTCGCTCGCGAGCTTCACGCCCGGCAGCTCCGCGCGCACGCGGTGGAGGATCGTTTCGAGAGTCTTCTGCTGCGCGTCGCGCACGGCCTCGTCCTTCTCGAAGTGACCGCGCCTCAGTCTTGCGCCCTCGCGCCACCACCAGCCTGCGCCGTTTTCGCCGATGGCGCCCTCGATCGGCCACTGCGCGGCGAAGACCTGCGCCCAGCCGAGCGGCCGGCCGGTGATCGCCCAGAGGCGTACGCCGGCCTCGGCCAGCGCGTGCATCGCGGCGAAGGCGACGGGCTCGAGCCGCCCGTCTCGGGTCAGGGTGTCGTCCACGTCGAAGATCAGCCCTTCGACGGTCGCGAGGGTTTCGTGACTCAGCTCGCTCAGGGGCTTCATTCGATCGCTCATCGGGTGATCCTTCCGAGGACGACGTCGAGGTAGCGCCCCTCCGGAAAGGCGATCGGCGTCGGGTGGTCGAGGGGGAGGCCGGCGTGCTCGAGGAGCACGAGCTCTCGGCCAGCCTTGCGCGCGGCGGTGGCGAGCATCCGGCGGAATCGTTGGGCGTCCATGGCGGCGCTGCAGGAACAGCTGATGAGGAAGCCGCCATCCCGCACGAGGCTCATCGCTTCGGTGTTCAGCTTGCCGTAGGCGCGCTCGCCGCGATCGAGGTGTTTGCGCGTGGGCACAAGCTTCGGCGGGTCGACCACGACGAGGTCGAAGCGCTCCTTCGCGCGCTTCAGCTCGGGCAGCGCGCGCTTCACGTCTTCGCAGCGATGCTCGATCGAGAGCTGGTGGTGGGTCGCGAGCGCACCGCCGGTGGCGATGGCGGTGGCCGAACGGTCGACCGCGAGCACCCGCTCCGCGCCACCGCGCGCGGCTGCCATCGAGACGGTGCCGACGTAGCTGTAGAGGTCGAGCACTCGCGCGAGCTTCGCGCTGCGCACCAGACTCTCCACCCGCGCCCGAGTGCGTCGCTGGTCGAGGTAGTAGCCGGTCTTCTGCGCGAGCGAGCGGGGCAGGGCGAGCTCGAAGCCACGCTCCAGGAAGCGCAGCTCGTTCGGCTCCGGTCCACGCAGGACCTCCTCCTCGTCGGCGAAGCCCTCGTCGCGCTGCTGGTCGACCGCCGCGGCGATCACGCTCTTCACTCCCGCGACCCGCACGAGCTCCGCCGCGATGGCGTCGCGGTGCCGCCGCATGCCTGCGGTGCCGACCTGCATCACCGCCACGTCGCCGAAGCGGTCGACGATCAGGCCCGGGAGCCGGTCGCCCTCGGCGTTGATGAGCCGATAGCCGGTCGTGGCGTCGTCTGGGAGGCCGATCGAGCCTCGAAACGCGACGGCGGCCGCGATCCGGCGGGCGATCGCCGCAGCGTCGAGGGTCTCGTCCTCCCGGCGGCTGAGGAGCCGAACCGGGATCGCGCTCTTGGGCGAGTAGAAGCCCCGGCCGAGGAAGTTCCCCTTCGGGTCCCGCACCGTCACCGGGTCGCCCGCGTCGGGGGCTCCTTCGACCTTGGCGACCGCCTGGGCGAACACCCATGGATGCCCGAGGAAGATCGGCTTCACTCGGCCGGAGCGCAGGACGACGGTGGCCATGGGCGCTTGCATACCGCGGGTGGGACGAACACGCACCACTGCCTTGCGGAGGGGCGCGCCGAGGCGTAAAGCTGGAGTCAGTGCGGGCTTCGTCCCGCCCGGAGTCACCCATGCCCATCTTCGCCATCGGCCTCGGACCCGGGGAGCTCATCCTCGTTCTGGCCATCGTCCTCCTCATCTTCGGTGCCAGCCGGCTTCCTCAGATCGGTGAGGGCCTCGGCAAGGCGGTCCGCAACCTCAAGCGCGGCCTCAGCGACGACGACGACATCGAAGTCACCGCCAAGGACAAGCAGGTCACCCAGCGCAGCTCCGCCAAGTCGGCGACTGACGAGGTGACCGACGCCGAAGTCGTCGACTCGAAGAGCTGAGGCTCTCAGTGACGGGTCGCCGGAGTGGCGACCCATTCGGCGATTTCGCGCAGCGGAGCCCGGAGATCCGGGGCCTTCGCGAGCGTTCGTGCGTCCTGTCGCCGGAGTAGGGCGGCCAGCGGCAAGGCCCGGTCGAGGGGCAGGTGCGGGTTCTGCACCAGCGCCAGCCGGACCTCATAGCGGACCGCCCACCGCGGCTGGGCCAAGATCTGCTCGAGCACCGAAGGCTCGATCGGCCGTCGGGACGCCATTCGCCGCACGTCCTGCTCGGTCAGGCTCGGGTTCGCGAGCAGGATGGCCGCCACGTCCGGGTGGGGGTCGACCAGCGCCCGGAGCAGCAGCTTCCGGTCTCGGCCCCGTGCGAGGGACTTGCGCTCGCCGAGGGTGAGCGGACGGCCACGGCCGTGGTCCGGCACGGGCAGCTTGCCGAGCGGCGGGATCGAGTCGGGGCGCCGGGCGAAGAGCCAAGCGATCTCGGTCGGTCCCTGCCGTGCCGCGACGCCCCCGATCGCCGTTCGGGTCTCGGCGAGCTCGGGTTGGACCAGGGCGAGGGTCAGGGTGAGGAAGAGATCGTCCTGATCGGGGTGCCGGCCCGGGGTACCGAGGGACGCCGCCAGCAGGCTCACGGCGCGCTCCGCCGCCATCTTTTGCAGCAGATCGCTCGCCCACGCGAGACGCATCGCGGGGTCGCGAAGGGTCGCCAGCCGCCGGCCGACGATGGCCGCGTGATTGGTCGCCGGGTCGTCCACTCCAGGAAATGCTAGGGAAGCGTTTGCCTCAGAGCCAGCCCCGCCGTCGTCGCCCTTGACGCGACGCGTCGCGGCAGGATACGACAAGGGAGAGGAGCTGCGTGGAGACGACGACCGAGGGCGGCGGAGCCGGAAGCGAGCCCCGCCTGATCAAGCGCTACGCGAACCGGAAGCTCTACGACACCCGGGACTCGCGCTACGTGACGCTGCAGCAGATCGCGGAGCTGGTGCGCGACGGCGAGGACGTGAAGATCATCGACAACAAGTCGAAGGAGGATCTCACGAACGTCACGCTGGCCCAGATCATCTACGAGGAAGAGAAGAAGGGCGACAGCGACGTCAAGCGCAGCACCCTGCTCTCGTTCATCCAGGACGGTCAGAAGCGGCTCATCGACTCCCTCCCGGCGGGTCTGAGCAAGCTCGTTCGACCGGACGGCAAGGTCCCCGAGGGGGAGGCTGCGGCGCCTGCCGAGGGCGAGGCCGAAGGCGAGAAGAAGGCGGCCAAGGGCCCGCTGGAGTCCTTTGGCGAGCTCAAGGGGCTCGCCGACGACCGCGTTCGGGCGATCTTGGGCGGCGCCATGGGGCACGTGCAGCAGCTGCAGGGAGAGGTCCGCCGGCTGCAGGGGCGGATCGAGGAGCTCGAGCAGAAGCTCGCGAGCCTCCTGAACCGCAAGAGCGAGGGCAAGACCGAGCCCCCGGCGCCCGATTCCGACGCCTAGCAGCTTGCGGCGAGAGGCGCGTGAGGTGGATCGTTGGTCTGGGTGGGCGTCATGGTGCGTCCGCGAACCGAGGAAATGCCGAAGTATTTTCGAGCGTGAGGGGATGGCGGCAGGGGGTGCGCTCAGGGCGCGAAGCGCCCGCGCGACTTTTGCCGCAAGCTGCTAGGACACCGCCGCCTGGCCGTTTGGCTCCCTCCCGGGGCGGGGCTATGCTCCCTGGGCCGGCACGAACCGGAAAATCTTTGGAATGAAGGAACCGAAACCCTGGTTCCCACGTCCAAAGACCATGCCCGACGACCGCATGCCCCTCTTCGACAAATCACCCCCCGAGCCGAGACGCGCCGACTTCGAGCGCGAGGCGATGCCGCACCTGGACGCGCTCTATGGAGCCGCCCTACGGCTGACCCGTTCTCCCAGTGATGCCGAGGACTTGGTGCAGGACACACTGCTCCGCGCCTACCGGTTCTGGGACCGCTTCGAGGCGGGGACGAACCTCAAGGCCTGGCTGCTCCGCATCCAGACGAACACCTTCATCAACCGCTACCGCCGGTCGGTGCGCGAGCGGAAGGTCTTCGACGGAGCGATGGCCGCCCCCGTGGGCGAAGGCGTCATGAGCCGCTCGGCCATGCGGGGGCTGAACCAGCCCATCGAGGCGGCCCAGCGTGGGATCCTCGCTCGGGAGATCCAGAAGGCCATCGACGAGCTGCCCGAGGATCACCGCATCATGATCCTCCTCGCGGACGTGGAGGAGCTCTCCTACAAGGAGATCGCCGACGCGGTCGGTTGCCCGGTCGGCACGGTGATGTCGCGCCTGCACCGGGCGCGGAAGGGGCTCCAGAAGAAGCTCCTCAAGCAGGCGATCCAGATGGGCATCGTCGAAGAGACCCTCGAAGAGGTGGCGGAGCCGGTCCGGCTCGACGAGTACCGCCGAAAGAAGGTCGGAACCGCATGAATTGTCAGCTCTTCCGTCGCCACGTCGGCGCGTTCGTCGACGGGGAGCTGGACGCCGCGACCGCGGTGGAGTTCGAGACACACCTCGATGCATGCGAGGCGTGCCTCGACCACCTCGAGTTCGAGGGGACGACCCGCGAGCTCGTCCGCGAGGCGATGCCCGAGGTCGCGGCGCCCGCGCACCTGGCCGATCGAGTGCGTGCCGCGCTCGACGAGGAGGACGAGCGCGAGAGCGTCGCGCCGTCCGAGCCCTTCATCCCCATTCGCTGGCGGATCGCGGTGCCTCTGTCGGCCGCGGCGGCCATCGGCATCTTCATCCTCGCGGCCTTCGAGGCCCAGGGGAAGCAGGACGAGGCGCTCGCGCTGGACGTCGTGCGCGTCCACTCGGCAGGGCTTCCGGCGGACGTGTCCCTGGTGAACGCCGAGACCGAGACGGCTCCAGCGCCCGACGAGGAGGTCGCGCGCTACTTCCGCGGCAAGGTCGGCTTCCCGGTTCGCCCGGCGGAGTTCGCCGCGCGCAACGCCCGCCTGGTCGGCGCCCGGCTCTCGAACGTGCGAGAGCGACAGGCGGCGGCCCTCTACTACGACGTCGAAGGTCACCGCGTGACGGTGGTCGTGACCGACGCGCCGGTGGAGAGCGCCGGCGAAGAGGTCGAGGTCGGCGGCCGACAGCTCATCTACCGGGACGTGCACGGCTACGCGGTGCCGGTCCGGGAGCACGCGGGGATCCGTTACGCCTTCACGGGCGACCTCGATCGCGAGCAGCTCCTGCAGCTGGCCGCGAGCGCCCGCGTGCCTTGAGTCGCGGCCTAGCCAGCCGAAATCGCGAGCTTTTCGCGATGTCACGTCGTTGACAGTCCGCAAACGCGACACGTATCCTCGCGCCGGCGGGATCGTCCCGCGAGGAGAACGATGGCGCATCGCATTCTGGCCTTCGAGGCCGACCCTTCTTTCGCCAAGGAGCTTGAGGCTGGATTCGCTGGTCGAGACGTAGCTCTCGAGGTGGTCGCCGACGGTCAGACCGGGCTCGACCGCGCGGCGAGCGAGCCGCCGGATCTGATCCTGCTGTCGATCGAGCTGCCCAGCATGAACGGGTTTCTGGTCTGCAAGAAGATCAAGAAGAGCGGCGCGCTCAAGCAGATTCCCCTGATCATCCTCTCCAGCGACGCGAACGCCGGCGAGATCTTCGAGCAGCACAAGAAGCTCCGGACCCGCGCGGAAGACTACGTCCAGAAGCCGGTCCCGATGGAGCAGCTGGTGGAGTCCATCCGCCAGTTCGTCCCCATCGCCGATGCAGCAGCGGGCGCCGGCGCCGCCGAGTCGGTGGACGACGAGATCGACGCGTTCGCGGATGACGCCTTCGACGCGCTCCTGGTCGAGGACGATCCCGAGCCCGAGGTGATCGCGATCGAAGAGGTCGAGGATGTCCCCTCGGACTTCGAAGAGGAGGATGCCACCGCGATCCTCTCCGCCGAGATGCTCGAGGAGGCGGGCCTCTCGCAGCCCGAGCCGGAACCCGAGCCCGAGCCCGTCGAGGTCGCGCCCGCGACCGACGTGGTGGACGAAGCGCCCGCGGCGAGCGCCGCCGCGACCGAGGCTCTCGAGCAATCGCGGGCCCGGATCGCCGAGCTCGAGGAGCAGCTCGCGGCCGCCAAGGAAGCCGCGGACAAGGTCCCGGGGCTCACGGCGCGCGCCGAAGAGTTCGAGGGCAAGGTCACGAAGCTCGAGAGCGAGGTCGCGACGCTCAAGGCCGATGGCGGCGGGGGTGGCGGCATCTCGAGCCGCGAGTTCCTCGATCTGCGCGAGAAGCTCAACTCCAAGGACAAGGAGATCCTCGATCTCCGCGACCAGGTCAGCGCCCGCGACAAGGAGCTCGTCGAGCTCCGCGACCGCAGCATCCAGGTCGAGCGCGAGAAGGCCGACGTCGAGGACAAGGTCCTCGCGCTCGAGCGGCGAACGGCGACGGCCGAGGAGCAGAACACCGCGCTCACGGCGGACAAGGAGAGCCTCAACAAGCGACTCGAGGAGACGAAGGGTCGACTCGAGAAGGCGCAGACGAAGGCCACTGGCCTCGAGTCCGAGCTCGAGCAGGAGAAGACCCAGGCCGCCGCGAAGATCCAGGAGATGGAGGAGAGCCACGCGGACGCGATGGCGACCTCCCGCGCTCAGGCGGCCGCTGCCCTCGAGGGGGCCAAGGACGAGCACGCCGCCGCCCTCGAGGCGGCGAAGAACGAGCACGAAGCCGCCATGCAGGCAGCCAAGGCGGAGCACGACGGTGCGCTGGAGACCGAGAAGGCCGCACATGCCGCGGCGCTCGCCCAGCTCGCCGAGGAGCGGGACGCACAGGAGGCCGCCAACCTGGCCGCCCAGAAGGAAGCGCTCGAGGCCGAGAAGGCGCAGGCGCTGCAGGCTGCCGAGGCGGACAAGACGTCCGCGCTGGAGCAGAAGGCTCAGGAGCTCGCCGCCCGCGAGGCCGAGCTCGAGGAAGAGAAGAACGCGGCCCTGGCCCAGAAGGAGCAGGACCACGGCAAGGAGCTCGCGCTCCTCGGGCGCAAGCTCGCGGACACCGAGAACAGCGTCAACGAGACGACCGAGAAGCTGCAGGCGCTCGAGGAGGCCAAGGCCGCCGTCGATGCGGAGCTCGCGCAGCGAACCGAGTCGCTCGCCGAGCGCGACCAGGAGCTCGCGTCCGCCAAGGAGAGCATTCAGAGCCTCGAGGCGAGCAAGGCCGAGCTGGAGCGCCAGGTGGCCAGCCTCTCGTCCGACAACGAGTCGCTGGAAGGCAAGGTCGCGGAGCTCGAGCAGGCCAAGAGCGGGCTCGAGACTCAGGTCGCCGAGCTCGAGAGCGCCAAGAGCAGCCTCGAAGCCAACGTCGCCCAGCTCGAACAGACCAAGAGCGCCCTCGAGGGCAACGTCGCGCAGCTCGAGGAGACGAAGACTCGCCTCGAGACGCACGTCGCTCGCCTCGAAGCCGCCAAGGCCGACCTCGAGGGGCGCCTCACGGTCGCGATGCAGAAGATCGCCACCGACGACGCGCTCCTGGAGCGCGCCCGCAAGGCGATGGCCATCGGTCTCGGCCTCCTCGAAGACCAGAAGCGGAACGCGATCGACGGCGCCAACGGCGAGGCGCAGCCCGAAGCGCAAGCCGAGTAGCCCGTAGCCTATTCAAGGAGCTCGACGGGCGAGATCGGCGTCGAGGGCCGCGATCAACCGGTCAGAACCTCTGGCGAGCGGGTCTAGCTCATCAGCAGCCAAGCGATGCCGGCCAGGCCGGCCAACACCGTGGCGGCCGCGACGGCGAGGAGCAGCCGGCGGTCCAGGCCCTCGGGCTCTGGCGCCATCGGTGGCGGATGCTCCGAGCGCTGGGTGGGGGGCTCGGTCACGCGCCCAGCGGGCAGCCGGGTCCGTGTCTCCGCGTCGCTGGGTGCGCTCTCGGGGACCGGCTCCAGCGCGGCCGCCTCGGTGCCCTCGAGGCGAAGCGTGCCGCCGCCGTCGGGCTCGGACCCGGGCGCCCGCTCGGTCGCCACGCGTTGCGCGAGCAGCCGCCGAGCGGTCGGGGGCGGTGGCAGGGACTCGAGCGCATCGAGGAGGTCGGCCGCGGAGTCGAAGCGCTCGCTCGGGTCCGGACGGATCAGCCGGTGGATCACCGCCGCCAGCTCGGCGCCGATCGAGGGTGCTGCCTCGCCGAGGGGAGGGTGGTTGCCCGCGAGCGCCTCCTCCAGCGTCTCCACCTCGGTTCGGCCCCGGTATGGGCGGTGCCCGGCCGCCGCTTCGTAGAGGGTGATTCCGAGCGCGTAGAGGTCGCTGCGGGGCTCGAAGCGGCCCTCACGCGCATACTCGGGCGCCATGTAGGGCACCTTGCCCTTCACCACCTGGGTCTGGGTGTACTTGGGTTGGGCGAGGGCCTTGGCGATCCCGAAGTCCGTCAGCTTCACCTCGCCGGCGATGCTGACCAGGATGTTCGAGGGGCTGATGTCGCGGTGGACGACCGCTTCGCCGTGCGCGTGCTCGAGCGCCGCGGCGAGCTCGTGGGCGAGGTAGGCCACCACACCCGGCGAGAGGGCCTCGTCGGCCGCCTGGGCTCGCCGGAGCAGCTTCCGCAGGTCCGCGCCGCGGACGAGCTCGAGGACCAGGAAGGGGCTGCTTTCGGCGGACCCGAAGTCGACGACCTGCACGACGTTCACGTGCGCCAGGCCCGCCGTCAGCCGCGCTTCGTCGAGAAAGAGGCGGACGAATTCGTCGTCGTCGGCGAAGAGCGGGAGCACCCGCTTGATGCACACCTGCTGGTCGAAGCCACCGGGCCCGATGCGGCGCCCGAGGAACGTCTCCGCCATTCCTCCGCGGCCGAGCATCTCGGTCAGCGCGTAGTCTCCGAAGGTCCCCTCGGTCGCTCCTCCCTCGCTCACGCTGCACCCTACCATTGCCGAGTGTAGGGTTCCGCTCGTGAGCACCGACGACGAGTGGAGCTTCGAAACCCTGGCCGCCCATGGCGTGAGCGATGGCGAGGCTCTCCAGCCGCCGATCCATCTGACGACGGCCTACCGCTTCGACGACGCCGCGGACGCGGCAGCGCGCTTCCAGGGCTCGGGCGGTGAGATCTACCAGCGATGGCGCAACCCCTCGGTCGTGGCCTTCGAGCGTTCCCTCGCCGTCCTCGAGGGGGCGGAGGCCGCCGTCGCCTTCGGCAGTGGGATGGGCGCCATCGCGTCGGTCATCGGAGCGACGGTCGGCGCGGGCGAGCACGTGGTCGCGCCGCTCTCGGTGTACGCCGAGACGGCGAAGGTGTTGCGGGGACCGTTCGCGCGGCTCGGCGTCCGGACCACCTTCGTCGACGCGACCGACCCCGCGGCGGTGGCCGCCGCGATCGAGCCCGACACACGGCTGATCACGATCGAGACGCCGGCGAACCCGGTGCTCGCGCTGACGGACATCGCCGCGCTCGCCGAGGTCGCGCGAGCGGCCGGCGCGACGCTGCTCGTCGATTCGACCTTCGCGACGCCCTACCACCAGCGACCGCTGGCCCACGGCGCCGACCTGGTCGTGCACTCGGCCACCAAGGCGATCTCCGGCCACGGTGACGTGCTCGGCGGAGTCGTGGCGGGCGACGCGGAGCGCATCGAGGCGATCCGGGATCACGGGGTCCGAGCCATGGGCGCCGTCCTCGCGCCCCAGGCGGCGTACTCGCTGAGTCGAGGGCTGCGAACGCTCGCCCTGCGCATGGAGCGCGCGAGCGCGAACGCGGCCGAGCTGGCGCGCCGACTGGAGAACGATCCTCGGGTCTCCCTCGTGCGCTACCCGGGGCTGGCCTCCCATCCGCAGCATGCGCTCGCAGCTCGGCAGATGGACCGTGGGTTCGGCGCGATGGTGGCGTTCGAGGTCGCGGGCACGGAGCCGCTGGAGGCAGGGCGTCGCCTCTACGATCGGCTCGGCCTGATCGTTCGCGCGGTGAGCCTCGGCGACACCCACACCCTGGTGACCCACCCGGCCTCCACCACCCACGCGTCGATGAGCCCCGAGCAACGGGTGGCCGCGGGCATCGGCGAGGGGCTCCTGCGCCTCGCGGTCGGCATCGAATCGGTCGAGGATCTCTGGCGCGACCTCGACCGCGCGCTCGGCTAGGGCTCCGCGCCCGGATCGGTGTCCGACGTGTGGAGGCTGGCCGAGGGCGGGGGCCGTGAGCTCCGGCGGACGATCTCTTCCATCGGCTCGACCGAGGTGGAGGGCGCCCACTCGCCGATGAGGGTGTCCTCGTCCGTGCCGGACGTCGTCTGCAGCTCCTCGAGCGCGTAGGACACCGACGAGCTCGGCGGTAGCGGGTGGTCGCCCGTGCCGATGTCGCTGTCGAACGCATCGCGCCAGGCGTCGTACTGCTGGGTGCCCGGGGCCAGCATGGAGTAGATCTCGGCGATTCGTCGCCGCCGCGCGCCCATGGAGAAGCGCTGCCGGACGTGCTCGTAGCCATCCTCGATGAGCCGTCCCCGGAGCTTGGGGTCCTTGGCCATCGTCACGATGGCCTCCGCCAAGGAAGCGTCGTCGCCGGGCAGGTAGAGCAGGCCCTCGCGCTCGTCGCGCACGACGTCCGAGATCGCTGGCACCGCGGCCACCACGATGGGTCGCCGGCAGGCCAGGAACTCGAGCAGGGGCTCGGGGAGGCCGCCCAGCTCCTGGAAGCGCGGCACCGAGCTGGCAGTGACCACTCCGATGTCGCACGCGGCGATGAGCCGCGGAACGGTCGTGGCCCGAGCCTCGCCGCGCACGTCGACCAGGTCGGCCACCCCGAAGTCGGCGACCAGCCGCCGGATGCGTGCGCGGCGTTCCGGGTGGCGCTCACCGGCGAGGAGCGCCCGGACCGGGACCTCCTTGTGGGCCGTCCGGATCGCCGAGATGAGGGTCGGGATCTCCCGGTCCGCAGCGAAGGACCCGAGGTAGAGTAGCCGAATGGTCTTGGAGGGCGCGGAGGGCCACCAGTCGAAGGTGTCGACCTCGACCCCGGGAGGGACCACGGCGGCCTTTCCGGCGAAGCCCTGGTCGGCCAGGGCTCGTGCTGCGGCGTCGCCGGAGACCAGGATCAGGTCGGCGAGCTCGAGACAGCGTCGGTGGGAGGCCATCCACTCCTGGTTGATGGTCGGGCCCTCGGACTCGTCGGCGAAGCCACCCACTTCGTAGAGGAGCCGGAACCCCATCGCTCGCCGGTGCTCGGCCACGGCGACCCCGGCGATCGGGTCCCGGACGTGGACCACGTCGTAGGCCTCGGACTCGACCTGGCGCCGGACGGCTCGGGCGAAGCCGGCGCGCTGTTCTGCCGGCGTGCCCTGGACCGGGACTCGGAAGAGGCGAGCCTCTCCGAGTCGCCCTTGGTAGGCGAGGTTCGGTGGCTTCACGGTCACGAAGTCCATGTCCGCGCGGAGCGCGGATGCCATGGCCATGAACGCGGCACTGTGCGGGTTCGCGCCCGGAACGGTCGCGAAGGCCGCCCCGAGCACCCTGAGGGAGGATCCCTCCATGCGGGGAGCCTATCATCCGGTGCGGCTGGACGCGCTTCTTGCGTTGGGTGCCCCGACACGACTACAAGTCACGGGCATGGCACCTTCGTGCCGTCACCCTTGGAGGAACCCGTGAAAGAGCTCGCCCGATATCTGGTGGACAACATCGTCATCGACTTCGACGGAGCCATTACGATGGATCAGGTGCGGCAGTTTCTGCGGGACGAGGACAGCCGCGAGTCCCGGGCGCTCCTCAGCAAGCTCATCGACGACCGCGGCGTCAGCGACCTGATGGTCACGGTGGCGGATTGCTTGAAGGATCACATTCGGTCGGGGATCAACGAGGACGTGGTCCGCGACCAGCTCCAGATGTACAGCGAGTCCTGAGAGCTCCGCTCCTCCTCGCTCTCCTCTGCGTCGCCTGCGACCTGGGCCCCGTGCCCACTGGAAGCGCACCGTCCGTCGTCCGCACGGCACCCGACGAAGGTGCAACGGGCGTCGACCGGGCCACACCGCTGCGCGTCTTCTACGATCGCGCGCTCGACCCACGCACCGTGGGGCGCGCGGAGATCGCGCTCACGTCGGGGGAGCTCGCGCACTTTCTCGAGGTCCGCTTCGATCCCGTCGCGCGCTCCGTCGTCGTCCGACCCTTTCGCGGTCAGCGACTCGAGCCGAACGTTCGCTACACCCTGACCATCGACGGCGTGCGGGACCTCGATGGGACGGACGCCGAGCCCTTCGCACTCACGTTCGTGACCGGCGAGAACGCGGTCGACCCCTCGCCGAGCGGCACCACCGAGTGGGCGACGGTCGAGCCGATCTTCGCGGCTCACTGCGTCGAGGGCTGCCACGACGGCGATGGAGGCCTTTCGCTGGACCTGACGAGTCTCGAAGCCACACGCCGGAGCGCGCTGGGGGTCCCTGCCGACCAGACCGGAGGCACCGCCACGATCGGCCGTCTCGGCCTCAGCGGGATGGCCCGAATCGAGGAGAGCGACCCGTCGCGGAGCTACCTGATCTACAAGATGCTCGCCGACCCGCACGTGTGGGGCGAAGCGATGCCCCCAGCGGGCCCGTTGCCGCTCTCCGACGTGGCGTTGGTCGCGGACTGGATCCTGGGTGGCGCGCGGTGAGCGGACCTCCTAAGCTCCCCGGCGATGCGGCGAATCGCGATCGTCATGGCCTTGGGAGCGACCCTCGGTGTGCTCCCCGGCTGCGAAGAAGACGGTGAGGGCGACGAGACCGTCGAGGACGTGGAGCTCGAAGGGCGCCCGCCGCCCATCGAGGACCTCGAAGCCATCGACACCTCGGTCCTGACCACCGGTGAGAAGCGCAACTGGGTGCGACTCATCAACGACCAGCTCTCCCCCTGCGGCGAGCCGATCAGCGTGGCCCGCTGCGTTCAGGAAGAGCGGGGCTGCGCCGACTGCGTCCCGGCGGCGACCTACATCGGCCGACTCGTCGCCGAGGGGCACGACCGCTCGGAGATCCGCGACCACTACAAGAACCGCTACGACGCCGATCGGCTCCACGAGATCGACATCGAGGGCGCGCCCATCCGGGGCGCGCTCATGGGCGCCGACGTGACCATCGTCGAGTTCAGCGACTTCGAGTGCCCGTTCTGTCGGCAGGCTCATCCGATCCTCGGGCGCGTGGCGCGCGAGCACTCCGACCGGGTCGCGTTCGCCTTCAAGCACTATCCACTCTCGATGCACGAGTACGCTCGCGCGGCCGCTCGCGCGGCCATCGCTGCACAGCGCCAGGGGAAGTTCTGGGAGATGCACGATCTGCTCTTCGAGAACCAGCACAGCCTCACCCCCAGCGACATCGAGGGCTATGCCACGCAGATCGGTCTCGACATGGCGCGCTTCCGCACCGACATGGAGTCCGAGGAGACCGAGGCGCTCATCGAGCGCAACCGCGCCGAAGGCCAGGAGCTCGGCGTCGACGGCACCCCGCGCATCTTCGTGAACGGTCGCCCCTTCACAGAACCGGTGGAGGCACTCGATACTTACGTCCGCGAAGAGCTCGCGCGCATCGACGCGCAGCGTTGACCCCACGCGAACGAGAGGAATCGACCCCCCGATGAATGCCCGCCCCACCGCCCCGTCCAAGAGCGCGATGACCCGCGCCGCACTCTCCGCCCTCGCCGTCGTTGCTCTCGTCGCCACGAGCGTCCTGCCGGCGCAGGCGCTCTCCCGGGGCTCACGGGCTCCGGAGATCAACCTGCGCGACACCGACGGGCGCACGGTCCGGCTCTCCCAGCTCCGCGGCAAGGTCGTGCTCGTCGACTTCTGGGCGTCGTGGTGCGGTCCGTGCCGTCAGGAGATGCCCTTCCTGGAGCGCCTGCACGACGAGTACGCCGACCAGGGGCTCGTCATCGTCGGGGTCAACATCGACACCGAAGAGGGCAACATGCGGCGTTTCCTGCGCCGCACGCCGGTGTCGTTCCGCGTCGTCCACGATGGGAACCACCGGGTCGCCGACCGCTACAACCCGCCGCGCATGCCGTCGAGCTTCCTGATCGACCAGCGTGGTGTGGTTCGCTACGTCCACGAGGGCTTCCGCGCGCCGGACGCGCGGGTCATCGAGCGTCAGGTCAAGCGCCTCCTCGAGAACTGAGGCGCTGGCCTGCGCCGGTCAGCCCGCCTTGAGGCGGGCCTGGTGCAGGAAGCTGGCGAGCTGCTGACCGATGTAGGTCGCGAGGTCGGCGTCCGCCTGGCTGAAGCCGCCTGCCTTGGTGCGGTTCACCAGCTGGATGATGCCCAGGAAGCGTCCCTGCGCCGCGAGGGGCACGTAGAGCAGGTCTCGCGCCTCGAGCCCGTCCCAGCCGTCGATGCTCGGGTCGAAGCGAGGCTCGGACGACACGTCCGGGACGCGGAGCGCCGCGTTGGGAGTCTGCGCCGCGACACCGAAGAGGCCGCCCTGGAAGGGGATCGCCTTTCCCCGGACCGCGTCGGCGTTGGGCCCGGTGGCCGCCGCGACGCGATGGACGTCGTCGTCGATGTCATAGAGGCACGCGGCCATGCCCTCGGCCGTCGCCAGGTCCTCGAAGAGATCGAGGGCGAACTCGAGCCCCTCGAGGGGCGTGCTGAGGAAGAGGAGGTCCTGCGAGGCCTCGAAGGCCGTGGCCAGCCGGTTGTCCTGCTCGTCGGTGGTGTGCCGCTTCCGTGGCGCGGGCGGCGGCGTCGAACCCCGCGACGCCTTGGCCGCCGCGGTGATGCGCTCGAGCGGCCGATCGACGACGAGGCTGTCCTGCCAGTCCTTGAACTGCAGCGTGACCACCGGCGGTCGTTGGGGGCGGCCCTTCCAGTCGTGGTCGAAGACGGCGAGGTTGATGAACTTCCCGCGCGGGCGCTCGGCGATCGATGCCTGAATCGCCGCGAGCTGCTCGCGAGCGATCGCTTCGCAGGTGTCCGAGGACGTGCCCTCGGCCACCACGTACGCCCGCTCGCGGTAGGTGAGGGGGTTCTCGGGCGAGGGCTCGGCGTCCCGCTCCGAGTGCAGCGTCCACTGCGGCGGTGGCGTGGACGCGTCCGCGGCGACGATGATCGAAGGGAGCTCCTCTTTCGGAGCTGCAGGGGCGGGGGGCGCTGCCGCCGCGGGCGCGGCAGGAGCCGGCTCGCTCGGGGTGGGCCCGAACCCGCCCGACGCGGCCTCCGGCGCCTCCGCGGGCTCGGGAGCGGCGGCGGGTTCCGGCGCTTGGGCGGCGGGCGGAGCGGCAGGCGCGGCCGGCTCGGCAGGTGCGGGAGCGGCCGGTGCCGACGGGACCGCGTCCGCCGGGATGTAGGCCATGGTCTTCTTGGGGACCTTCTTCTTGGGCGCCGGCGCCGACGGGACCGCGTCCGCCGGGATGTAGGCCATGGTCTTCTTGGGGACCTTCTTCCTCGGCGCGGGGACCGACGGAGCGGGCTCCGCGGGCGCAGCGGCCGCGGGAGGCGCAGCGGCGGCCGGCGCTGGTGCCTTCTCGTCCGGCGGCACCTTCGGGCCCTTGGGGGCGCTCTGGACGAACGACTCGGAGGTGTCCACCGAGAGCACGAAGCGTCGACGCGCCATCGGGTCGAGAATGGTGACGGTGCCCTCGGGGCTCACCGAGCAGCTCGAGCCGGTCGGCACGCCACCGGACTCGCCGAGCTCGGTGCGGCCGGCGCGCAGCGCGGCCATCCAGTTGGTCGACTCGACGGTGACCTCTTGTCGGATGTCGTCGCCCGAGAGGTTGGAGACGACCATGCGCCAGCGCTTCGAAGTCACGGTCTAGCCAGTTCCAGTGCTACTGAAGAGCCGCCTTCTGAGCGGCCTCGGAGGCCCGACGTTACCCGCCGTATCCGGCTGAGGCAAACGTCAATTCCGGGGTCGACGGGCGACCCGAAAGTGTCGCATGGGGCGAAGGCGGCCGCTCTGCTATGGTCGCCGCGGCCATGTGGATCCTCGTCGTCGGACCGGAGGCAACGCTACAGCGAGAGGACAGCTGCGTCGACGTACTCCAATCGCTCGGCTGTTCCGTTCGTACCGCTGATCTGTGGGACAATCTGGATGATGAGATCCTCGATTCCGACCCGCCGACGGTCATCATGGTCGAGGCGCTCCACGAGGTGGACGGCGCCCGCGCCGCGCTCATGCGGCTGAGAGCCGCCCGCAACCTGCGGGACGTGCCGGTCATCGTCGCGGTGAGCGTGCAGGGGCTGTCGCGCATCGACGCACGCGATGGCTTCGACGATGTCGTGCTCCATCCCTACGTCCCGCAGGAGCTCTACCTCCGGATTCGCCGGGTCGAGTGGCAGCGGAGCGACTTCAACGCTCACGAGCGCATCAAGATGGGCGCGCTCTGCATCGACCTCGCCGCCCACGAGGTCACCGTCGACGGGTCGCCGGTCAAGCTCACCCAACAGGAGTTCGCGCTCCTGCGCTTCCTCTGCCAAAACCGCGGCCGTGTGTTCTCGCGCCAGCAGCTCCTCGAGCGGGTGTGGGGCGTCGACTACTACGGCGGGAGCCGAACCGTGGACATTCACGTGCGCCGCCTCCGCATGAAGATCGGTGGTCCGATGGCCGCCCTCGAGACCGTACGGGGTGTCGGCTACAAGATGCGGGCGCCATCGTGACGATCCTGGCCGTCTCCCCGGGCGATCCCGCGGGCGTCGGACCGGAGATCACCGCACGAGCCATCGCGAGCCACCGGGAGGCCGGAGGGCGGGAGTCGTTCCTGGTCTTCGGCGACGCGGAGCGACTCGAAGCGCGGCTGGACCGGCTCGGCGTCCCCTGCGTCGACGATCCATCGGCGCCGGCGACGGTCTCGCTGCGTCACTGCGCGCGATGGAGCGACGCGACCATCGCCCTCCACGCTCCGAGCGACGAGGGCGGTCGAGCTCAGGTGGCGGCGCTCGACGCCGCGGCGGACGCCGTGCTCTCCGGGGAGGCGGACACTCTGATCACCGGTCCGACCAGCAAGGAAGCGGTGGTCCTCGGCGGGACCGCGTTCACCGGCCAGACCGAGCATCTGGCCGCGCGCTGCGGACTGGCCCGCGACGACGTGACGATGCTCTTCCTCGGCCCACGCCTGAAGGTGGGACTGGTGACCACGCACCTGTCGGTTCGTGACGCCGCGGAAGCCATCACCGAGGCGAGGGTCCGGCGGGCGACCCGTCACCTCATCGAGGCGCTGCTGCGGCTCGGATGCGATCAGCCGCGCGTCGTCGTGACGGGTCTGAACCCCCACGCGGGGGAGGGCGGGCTCTTCGGCACCGAGGAGATCGCCGCGATCGCCCCAGCCTGCGATGGCGTGTATGAAGGGCGCGTCACCGGCCCGATGGGGGCCGAGACGGCCTTTCGTCTCGCGAGCGACGGGCGCATCGATGGAGTGGTGACCATGCTCCACGACCAGGCGACGATCGCCTCGAAGCTGCTGGATTGGCGCGCCGCGGTGAACGTGACGTGGGGCTTGCCTTTCGTCCGCGCCAGCGTCGACCATGGCGTGGCCTACGACGCGGCGGCTGGAGAGGCCGTCGATTTCGAGGGAATGGCCGCCGCCATCCGGTGTGGGGCCCGATTGACACCCTCGATCTGAAATGGCCCCAATTCGGCTGGTATTCTTTGCGTCATTGGTGTACTTTTCCTTCCGATACGAAAATTGGTTGACCCCGACGGGAGCGATTCCCTAAGGTCGGGGCGGTTGTTTCGAGGGCCAGTGGGGCCCCGCTTCGAGGAGGCTGCGAATGTCGTTTTGGGAAGATGCGAGTCCTGTCGTGAAGGGCGCGATCGTCGTGGGGGTGCTCGGGATCATCGTCGCCGTGATGGCGTGGGTCGGTGTGCCCCCGTTCGATGCCGGCCCCGACGAGGAGGTCACTCAGGAGCGTGGACTCCAGCCTCCCGGTAGCGCGGGAGCCGAGGCCGGCGGCGGCGAGTAGCCGCCGTTCAGGGTGCGGCGGCGCGGAGCGATCGCGTGAACGCGTCGCCGACCTGAACACACACATCGCGCGCCTCGACGGTCCCATCGAGGAGGACCGCGAGGGGCTCGATCCTCACCCCATCGACTTCGGCGCGCCATTCGTCGATGAATGCGGCCACCCGCAGGAGCAGGTCGGTCAGCTGAGCGACCACTGCCTCGCGGGCCGTCGCGCCGGCTCCGAGCAGGAGCGGATGGCCACGTAGCCGCCGAAGGGCCCGAGCGACGTCGGCTTCCTTGGCCGGTAGGAGCAACTCCGTCTCGTCTCCAGCGGCCAACCCATGCGGATCGGCGAAGCCGAGGGTGGCACGGACCCATCCGTCGGCGAGCGACTCGGCTTCCACCCGCATCAGCGCCCTCGCGCTCGTCGTCGCCGAGACGGTCACGCCCAGGAGCCGGTTCTTGTCGGCACGGGTCGCGCCGAGCGCCATCATCTGCCGGAAGACGTCTCGCACTCGGGCGGCGTTGTCGACTCCGTCGGCGACCAGGTCGGGGTGGTCCCAGAGTCGTAGGTCCGGGCTCGCGAGCGCGAGTCGAACGGGGAAGCCGAGCTGCGATGCCTCCGAGGCCGCCCGCGAAGGACTCGTGCAGAGGACCTCGGCCGGTAGAGGCACGTCGTAGGCGGCGAGGGCGGTCTTGCTCGCCGGGTCGGAGAGGGCGCGCGGGGGACCGAGAATGACCTCGAGCACCGCGTCCGGGTCGACGCCTTCCACGGTGGGCATGCGCGGTCGTGCGCTGGCGACCGCAGCGTACGCGGCGTCGAGCGCGCCAGCCACGGACCGTGCATCGCCGAGCAAGAGGCTCCCGCCCGCGTGCTCGAGTCGAAGGCGCCCTCCGTCCCCTCGGCTCCATCGTTGGTCGGTCGATCCGCCGCGCGCGGCGTCCCCCAGCCGACGGCGATCCACTGGCGAGAGGCCGCGAGTGGACGCCTCCCAGGGATGCTCGACGCGCGCCTCGCGCAGCGCCAAGAGGTTCGCGAGCGCACCGATGTCCTCGGCGGCTGCGAGGCCGAGCTCTCGCGCGAGGGTCCGCGGCCCATCGAGCAAGGCCATCGGCAGGCCGGGGGCTCTGCGGGCGATCGTGACCAGCTCGGTCACGGCCGGACCGGTGAGCATGGCGACGGCGACGCGTGCACCTTCCTCGATCAGCTCGAGGGCCTCTCTGACGGGATCGGTCGCCACGTGGGGCGCGACCGAGATGCCCATCGCCTCGGCTCGCGCCGCGAGGTCGACTGCGAGCTCGGCCTCGTCGCATGGAATTCGCCAGGTCACCGACGTCGAAGGATAGCGGCCGACCGTGACGGGACCCACTTTCGTCCAGTCTCTGCCGCTTTTGCGTGGACCGGTGGTACTCTGAGCGGGTGCTTCGCTCTTCTTGGCCGCGTCTGGTGCTCGCCCTCGCAGGGCTGACCCTCACGGTGCCGTCGGCGCTCGCGCAGGAGGCCGTGCCCCCGAGCGAGGTGGGCTCGCCCGAAGACGCGGACTCGGCGCGCCGGGCCCGCGAACACTTCCTCTCGGGCATGGAGCACTTCGAGGCTCACCGATACCGTCCGGCCATTCACGACTTCGAGCTCGCGGCCGAGCTGGTGCCGAGCGCGGATCTCTGGTTCAACATCGCCCGCTCGCACGAGGAGCTCGGGGAGTACGAGCCCGCCATCGAGCACTACCGTCGCTATCTGCGCGACCGCGTGGATCCACCGGACAAGGCTCAGGTCGAACAGCGCATCGCGAGCCTCGAGCAGCAAGCCGAGGCCGCGCGGCAGGCGGCGAACCAGCGACCCACCACCGGCACCCTCCGCGTCACGGCGAACATGGAGGGGGTCGACGTCCAGCTCGACGACCGATCGATCGGCCAGACCCCGTTGACCACCCCCATCTCGCTGGAGCCCGGCCGTCATCGGCTCCGTCTGGAGCGCGAGGGCTACGTGCCCTTCCGTTCCGAGGTGCGGGTCGAAGCCGGTTTGGTGACCGCGGCCTACGCGGACATGGTGCCCGCGACGCGCTATCGAGCGATTCGCGGCAAGCGCATCGCGACATGGATCGTCGGCGGGTTGGCCATCGCCGGCATCGGCACCGCGATCGGGCTCTGGGGTCACGCGCGGGGCCTCGCCGCGGACGGCAACTACGAAGAGGCCCGCGACTGGGGCCGCTACTCGGACTTCGCGTGGGGTGGGGCGGCGCTGCTCGCGGTCACCGCCGCGATCCTCTACTTCGTCGAAGGCCGCGCGGTCGGCACCGAGCGGGTCGAAGAGCCGCCTCCCGCAGAGACCGCCAGCCGCGACCGCGCCACTGCGTTCTAGGTCTAGGTCTAGGGTTGTCGGTGCGCGGCGAGGGTGGCTTCGATCGCCTCCCGCTCTCTCGCCGATGGCTCGCCCTCGGGGAGCTCGACGCGCGCCTCTCCGGTGAGGGCGCGGGTCGTCGCGGCGACCGACCCTTCGAGCGCCTGGAGGTCGTAGCCGCCTTCGAGGAAGAACCCGAGGCTGCGCGACTCACCACAGAAGTCGTCCAGCGCCGTCGCCATCGCGCCGAAGGTCGCGGCCTCCAGCGACAGGCCCGCGAGGGGGTCGCGCTCGTGGGCATCGTAGCCGGCGGACACGAGGACCAGCTCGGGGTCGAACGCGGTCAGGCGCGGCAGAACGACCCGGCGAAACGCTTCTCCGTAGGCCTCGCTCCCGGTCCCGGCGGGGAAGCCCACGTTGACGGTCGCGCCGCGTCCCGCTCCCTTGCCCGTCTCTCTCGGCGAGCCGGTGCCGGGGTAGAAGGGGTGCTGGTGGAGCGAGACGAAGAGGACCGAGTCGTCCGCCTCGAAGATCTCCTGGGTCCCGTTCCCGTGATGGACGTCCCAATCGACGATCGCGACGCGCGCGAGCCCGGAAGCACGCGCGGCCGCGGCCGCGACCGCGACGTTGTTGATGAGGCAGAAGCCCATCGGGGTTCCGGGCCGCGCGTGGTGGCCGGGTGGACGGAGCAGGGCGATCGCGCGTTCGCCGGGATCCCTCACCAAGGCATCGGCGAGATCGGCCGCCGCTCCGGCGGCGAGCCAGGTCGACTCCCCCGTCTCGGGACAGAAGTAGGTGTCCGGATCGAGGTCCCCCGAGCCTTGAGCCAGCGCGCCCCGAAGGGCCCCGGCGTAGCCGGGCCGGTGGACACGTTCGATCGCCTCGTCACTCGCTTTCCGTAGGGTGAGATCGCGTCGCCGCTCCGGTGGGAGCGCGGCTTTCAGGCCGGCTCGGGCCGCCGCGAGGCGCTCCGGCCGCTCCGGGTGTGGACGGCTCGACTGGTGGCCATCGAATCGAGGGTCGTCGGCGACGAGGATCGGGCGCGGCACCGGCACATGATGGCTCGGCCTTGACCGTGAGAAAAGCGCTCTGATATCAACTGTTCCCCGGGAGCGCTGCTCCCGAAGCGCGCGGGTCAGGGGTGGGAATTTCTCGCACTTCGTCTCGCCTCGGAGCATGCACGGATGCGACTGAAGATCATCGCGGGCAACGTCATCGCCGTCCTCCTGGTCGGGCTTGGCTCGTTTTTCTACGTCAAGGGTCAGCTCGAGCAGGGTCTCGGCGCCCAGATCGACGAGCAGATCGACAATGACGCCCAGCTCCTGCAGCGGAGCTGGCGTTTGTCGGCGCTCGAGTTCGTCGAACAGGTCCGCGACCGCGCGGAGACTCGCGAAGTACGCACCACGTTCAACGCGCTGGATGTGGAAGCGCGCCGTCGGTCGGCGTTCGAGCGGGCCGAAGGCATCGCCGCTTGGTTCCAGGACCCGGCCCGTGGCCGCGGCGGTCGCCCGGACATCGTCCTCATCACGGACGAGACCGGACGGGTCATCGCCCGGGACAACGACATCAACCGGATGAACGGCACCTCGATCGTGTCCGAGCTGCCGAGCCTCCGTCGCGTGCTCGACCGGGGCCTCGCCGTGCACGACGTCTGGCAGAAGGAAGACGACGACAAGCTCCTCCAGGTGGCCATCGCCCCGGTGCGCAACCAGGAGGGGGGCCTCATCGGCGCCCTGCTGGTCGGTTTCGACATCTCGAACGGTCTCGCGCAGCGGGAGGCCGAGGTGTTCGGCCACCAGGTGGCCTTCCTCCGCGAGGGCGGCATCTACAGCTCGAGCCTGGAGCAGAGCGAGGTCGCCGCGCTGAGCACCTACCTCTTCCAGACCGTGGGTGACGAGACCGCCGCCGCGCTCGCGAGTGGGTCGACGCAGTGGACCGCCGAGCTCGCCGGCGCGGAGTACGTTGGAGTGACCGCGTCCCTGCCCGAGACGCCGAGCGTCGACATGGGGATCGCGATCCTGGCGAACAAGACCGACCAGATGGCCTTGGCCGAGACCGCGACCGTCATCCTGATCCTCATGGCCGTCGGTCTCATCTTCGTTCTCATCTACGGCTTCCTCATCGGCACGAGCCTCATCCGCCCGATCGAAGAGATCGAGGAGGGCGTGCTCACGGTCATCAACGGTCGTACCGACCACCGCATCGACATCGAGAGCGCCGAGTTCGGTGGCCTCGCGTATCGGATCAACCAGCTCATCAACGTCTTCACCGGCGTCGAGGAGACGGATGCGGACGGACGCTCGTCCGGTGGCGGCGCCTGGGAGGGGGCCGCGGCGCCGGCGACGACCCAGCAGGACGGCGGCGGGGGTGGCGGCGACGACGAGGCCGCCGCTGCGCTCGCGGCGGAGCCCGAGGAGCAGTACCGTCAGCGGATCTTCGACGAGTACGTCGCGGCGAAGCAGGCGGCCGGTGAGGACGTGTCCAACATCGGCAAGGACCGCTTTCTCTCGCGGCTCGACAAGAACGCCGAGAACCTCAAGAAGAAGCACGGCTGTCGGATGGTCCGCTTCGAGGTGCAGACCAAGGGCTCTCAGGTCATCCTTCGGCCCGTCATCATCAACTGAGGCCCCGACCGCGACGTGCGAGGGGCCCAGGGCGGCGTCGCCGCAGAGCAATCGAATGGGCTTACTGGATTTCTTCGGACGTAAATCGGGCAGCAAGCTCGAGAAGCACGCCAAGCGTGCAAGCGACAAGCGGGCGCAGGCTGCCGACCGCTGGAGCTCGCTCCACGCGCTGGGCGAGATGAAGTCGGCGGAGGCGGTCGACGCGCTCCTCCAGCGCTTCACCTTCCGGGTCGACCCCTCGATCACCGACCAAGAGGAAAAGGAGCTCGCCTTCCAAGGCATCCTCGGCTCGGGTGAGGTCGCGGTCGCGCCCGTGCGCAGCTACCTGAAGGAAGCCGACGCCATCGCCTGGCCGGTGCGCATCCTCGACGAGATCGAGGGGCAGGCCGCCGTGGTCGAGGCGTTGCTCGGTCTGCTCGGGGAGATGGACACCGAGTACGAGCGGGATCCCCAGCGGAAGATCGATGTGCTGGCGCAGCTGGAGGCGCGCCCGGATCCGCGGGTGGCCGAGGTGGTGACGCCCTTCCTCGAGGACGTGAACGAGACGGTCCGCTTCCACGCGGCGGGCGCGCTCATGGCCCAGGAGGACGCGGAGGTCAGCAAGGGTCGGCTCATCGAGCTCCTCGCGACCGACGAGGGGACCCGCGTCCGCGCGAGTGTCCTCGACGCCTTCATCGAGCGTGGCTGGGACCTCGGCGACCGCGCCAAGGACGTCCAGCCCAACCTCCCGCCCGGCTACGTGCTCGACGGCACGGCGATCCGGAAGCGCTGACGACTCGCTACTCGACGTCTTCGCGCTCGCCGCGAGGCACGTAGTCCGGGTCTTCGCCCACGCCGGAGCGGTCCACCCAGTAGGCGGAGCGGGAGCGCACGTCCACATGGACGAAGCGGCCGTTCGGGTAGTAGCCGACACCGACGCGGGGGAGGGTGCGGAGGTAGTCCCGGAGCTGTTGGTTGGACACGCCACGGATGCGGATGTCGACCGCGGCGCCCGCGACATGCCTCGAGCTCTCGTTCGTGCTGCCCCCTTCGGGGCGGTACGCGCTGTAGACCGAGATGGGCCGACCGCCGAAGTGATCGGACACGCGGGTCAGCACCTGGAGGAGTCGGCCGGAGGGCTCCTTGCTCTGGGTCGTCTGGCGGTACCGGAAGAGCCGCGCGAGTCGTCGCTTCGCCGCGCGCCGAGCACGCCCACGGCTGTCGACGAGCCGCATCCGGATGCGCTCGTGGGTGAGGACCCGGACCAGGGTCACGACCCCGGGATGTCGGGGCCGGCCCCAACGGGACTCGGCTTCCTCGCGCTCCTCCACCGGATCGTGGCCCGGAAGTAGGAGACGTTGGCCGACCTGAAGGGTGGCGTCCCGCCGGATGCGGTTCACCCGTGCCAAATCCGCCACACTCACGGAGTGCTCGGCGGCCACGTGGCTGAGGGTCTGACCGGAGCGGACGTAGTGGGTCCCGCGCTCGGGGATACGGAGCGTCTGCCCCTCTTGCAGCTCCGAGCGGACGGTGAGCCCGTTGGCGGCCGCCAGATCCTGGACGCGAACTCGATACCTCCGGGCGATCCGGCTCAGGGACTGCCCGGAGCGGACGGTGTGCTCCTGCTGGGCCTCGGCGGGCGTGGACCAGGCGAGGGCGGCGAGGGTGAGCCACGAAATCAGGGCGAAAGCACGCATCGGGCCCCGAGTATTGGAGAGCCTCGGCGGGGATCAAGCCGACGGGGCGGGCGCCACACCCACGGCTCCGCGGCTTTTTTGCCTCGCCCGCCGGCATCTGTGACGATGACTGCGGTTAGGGTCGTTCGTTGACAACCGAGAGTTTTGCGCAGAAAGCGAGCCTGGCTCGACTCGGCGATCGTGCGGAGTGAGCGAGCGGGGGCTCAATTCGACCCGAGATCGGATCGAATTGCACTCAATTACATGTAATTTAGCCATAATTTAGAGGGCACTTCTTGACGCTCCGAATGGAGCACCATACGGTTTGGGCACGTCTTTGGGACGAAGAGCGGACCGCATGGACCACGATGTCAAGGCCACGGAGGCCACCCCGCCTCAGCGTTCCTCGACGAACGATGGCACTGCCTCGACCCCTACGGGAAAGGGCAAAGAGTCTGCCGGCGGTGGCAAGAACACCACGGATGGCTCGTCCGCCAAGGCGCCCCCCAGCGGGGCGACCAAGAAGAAGAAGCCCCGTAAGCTGAAGCCCAACAACGTTCGCAAGCTCCGGATCGACCGCATGATGTCGAAAGCCGAGCTCGCCCGACGCGCAAACCTCTCGGTGTTGACCATCGATCGAGTCGAAAAGGGCTTCGGGTGTCGGATGAACACGAAACGGAAGATTCTCGAAGCCTTGGGCCTCAGCCTCGAAGACCGCGTACGCGTGTTCGGCGAGGAGGAATGATGCGCGGCGGATGGCTTCCGAAGGAAAGAACCTGATCGGCGTCGACATCGGGTCGACATCGATCAAGGTCTGCGAAATCAAAGAATCTCGAAGCGGGCGAAGGCTCGTCCGCTTCGGTTACCACCCGCTCCCCCCGGACACGATCGTGAACGGGGAGATCATGAACTCCGGCGTGGTCGTGGAAGGGTTGGAGAAGCTCTTCCACAAAGTGCGTCGCCGGAACGTCGCTCTCCGAGCGAGCGGGCATGGCGTGATCATCAAGAAGATCGCGGTGCCTCTCATGACGCCGGCCGAGCTCCAGGAGCAGATCGGCTGGGAGGCGGAGCAGCACATCCCCTTCGATCTCCAGGAGGTGCACATCGACTATCAGGTGCTGCACCGTCGAGACACCGAAGGGCAGATGGACGTCTTGCTCGTCGCGGCCAAGCGCGAGGAGATCAGTGACTTGCAGAACCTCGCGGTCGAGGCCCGGCTCAAGCCGATGGTCATCGACCTCGATGCGTTCACGGTCCAGAACGTCTTCGAGGAAGGCTATGGAAAGCCCGCCCCGGGAGAGACGGTCGTACTCATCCACGTGGGCGCGTCGCTGACGACGGTGAACATTCTCGCGAACGGCACGACCGCGTTCACCCGAGACATCGCCAACGGCGGTCACGCGATCACCGAAGAGATTCAGCGCTCGCTGAGCATCGGCCGCGAAGAGGCCGAAGCCTACAAGCACGGCGGGGAAGGGCGGGGCATCGTCCCGCGCGAGGTTCCCGACATCATCCAGCAAGTCGTCGACCAGCTCGCCGGTGAGGTGCAGCGCTCGCTCGACTTCTATCTGGCCACCACCGGCGAGAGCGACCTCAGCCGGATCTACGTGTCGGGTGGCACCGCGAACATCCGAGGTCTCCGAGACGCGATCGCCGATCGCACCGGGGTCCCGGTCGACGTGCTCGACCCGCTGCGGGTCGCCAGCCGCGACGCGAAGCTCGACCCCGCCCTCTTGCAGGGCCGGACGGCCCAGGCCGTGGTCGCCATGGGCCTGGCGCTTCGCAAGGAGAAGGAGCGGCGCGAGGCATGATTCGCATCAACCTCATGCCGCGCGCCAAGCGTGCGGCTCGAGCGACGAGCACCGGAGGGTCCGGCAGCAGCACCATGTGGGCTGGCGCCTACTTCGGTGGCGCGCTCATCACCATCGCGCTCTGCGCCGTCTGGTACGTCTCGCTCGACAACGAGCTGCAGGCGCAGATTCGCGCGAACAACGAGCTCCAGCAGCGCATCGAGGATCTGCGCGGCCAGTCGCAAGGCCTCGAAGAGGTCCAGGCGAAGCTCCAGCAGTCGCTGGCGCTCGCCGAGGTCGTCGAGCAGCTCGAGGCTGGCCGTACCGGTCCGACCCGAGTGCTCATGGAGCTCTCGAACATCCTGAGCACCGGCCCTGGAGCCGGCCCGACCATCGACCCGGAGGAGCTGGAGCGGCTCCGTCGGGACAACCCGCTGGCGGGCTTCAACCGGAACTGGGATCCGCGTCGCCTGTCCATCGCGGAGTTCACGGAAGAAGACGGCGAGACCTCCATCGGTGGCGCCGGTCGAACCAACGAAGACGTCGCCGAGTTCCTGAGGCGATTGGCGCTCTCGGAGATCTTCGTCGGCGTCACCCTCCAGGAGACGCGAGCCGTCGAGATCGAGGGCATCGAGCTCATCGGTTTCGAGATCCATGCGCGGGTGGAGTACTGATGGCCCCTCCGAAGAAAGCAGCGGGTTTCGACGGTATCCCGACCGCAGGCAAGGTCTTCATCCTGATGGTCGTGGTCGGCGTGGTCGCCGGGATCTATTACCTCGCGCTCCACAGTGGCCTCTCCGATTCGCTCCAGTCGGCGCAGAACCGACACCGCGATCTGGAGACCCAGTACGGCGAGGCCGAGCGGCGGCAGCAGGAGTTCCTCCGCGTGAGCCAGGAGCTGGCAGCACGCGAAGGCATCGACCGGCGCAACAAGGAGATCCTTCCGGAGGACGCCGAGATGGCGGCCTTCCTGGATGACCTGAACCGCATCGCGGAGCTCTCCAACCTCGAGTTGCAGGTGGTCGAGCCTCGGCCCGAGGAGGCCGAAGAGCTCTACACCCGTCTTCCGGTGGACCTGACCGTCCGCGGCGCCTTCCACGAGGTCGCGAAGTTCACGCACGCCACGAGTCAGCTCCGGCGCGCGGTGAACCTCGAAGACATCCACCTGAAGGAGTCGCAGCGTCAGGTCGAGGCGGTTCAGGCGAACCGCGAGGACGGCGCCGGCGCCGTTCCCGAGCTCGACGTGACCTTCACCGCCACCACCTTCCGCCGCCCGTCGGCGGAGACCGCGAACGCTCCGGGGGCCGCCCGATGATTCGTCGAACCATCGCCATTCTCCTGTGCGCCTTCGCGCTCGCCGGCTGCGAGGACGAGGTCGTCGTCGCGCCCAACGCGCCGGTCTCTCCGACGGCGCCGCCGGTCGCTCCCGAGGCCCCGGAGCCGACCGAGCTCGCGGACCCGGACGCCGGCGTCGCCGAGGCGGCCGCCTACACGGACGAGGACTTCGTCGAGCTCGACACGACGAACCGGGATCCGTTCCGGCCCTTCATCGGGATGTTCGTCGCCACCGCCGCGGAGCGGGCCACCGTCTCCCGCGACGTGAAGATGGGTGACGTCTCCGTCGACGACATGAAGGTGATCGCGATCATCACCCGCATCTCTCCGCCCCGCGCGATGATCCAGGACCCGAGCGGGGTGGGGTACGTGGTGAGGCCGCGTGACTTCCTCGGTCGGCCGGAGACCGTTCAGGTCGGCAGCGACATCCCGGTTCAGCTGCAGTGGCAGGTGGCCCGCGTCCGACCCAACGAAGTCGTACTCACGCGCACCGACCCGACCGCGCCGGACCGTCCGCCGCTCACGCGCATCATCCCGCTCTACAACGAAGACGAGCTGGAAGCCGAGAGCCTCTCCCTCCGCTGAGCCCGCACCCGTGCTCAGGGCGCGTAGCGCCCTTCAACCGGGCTGAGCCCCGCGCTAGCGCCCCGCCGATTCGTCGACGGGGCGTTCGTCGTTTGGAGAACCTGTCGCTTTTTTGCCCGCACGACCTCTGGCAGCGGACCATTTCACGGCAGCCATGGTCTCGAGAGGAGTCTCCGTCATGCGTACCAAGTGCGCTCTCATCGTTCTCGCCGTTCTCGCGCTCGCCTCCGTCGCGAGCGCCGACCCGCCCTCCATCCGACGCGTCGGTGTCCGGGGCTCCCAGCATCACGCCGAGATCGCGATTCGCGGCTCGTTCGGGACGCCGACCTACGCGGTCCGCACCCGAGACGAGGGGCGAGTGGTGGTCATCGACGTGGCGGGGGCGTCACTGCCCGAAGCGGGACTCGCCACCGAGGGGCTCGCCCCACTGGTGTCGAGGACCGTCGCGAGCACGACCTCCCGGGGCGTTCGCATCGAGCTGAGCCTCACCCAGAACGTGCGCTACCGCGCGCGGGCTCGGTCGGGCGGCATCTTCGTGCGGCTCGAGACCGGCGAGGAGCACGCTCGCGAGGCTCCGTCCGCCGAGGGCACCGCGACGATCTCGGGTGTGACCATCGAGCGGCGTGACGGGCGCGACCGCGTGGTCATCGAAATGGACCAGGCCCGCGAGTTCCGCATGCGTCAGGTGAACGAGGGCCCGGCGCGGATGGACATCCCGGGTGCGACGCTCGCTCCGAGCGCAGAGCGCGTAGTCCGCGGCGACCGGGACTCGCTCGTCCAGGCCGTTCGACTCACGACCGAGAACGGCCGCACCGTGGTCCGCGTCGAGCACGACGAGGGGGCCGAGGGCACCGCGATTCGCGCGGGCCATCGCATCGTCTGGATGTTCACGCCGAGCGAGCGGGTGAACCAGCGCCCGTCGGCGCGCACGATTGCGCGCGAAGACGACTACGACGACCTCCCGACCGTGGTGGATGGGCTGACCGTCGAGACCGCCGACGTCGCTGGTTTCGTGAGCGACGTGCCGCTGCAGGTGCGGGGCGCGCGGGGCCGCCGCCGCTACTCGGGTCGGCGCGTCGACCTCGACTTCAAGGACGCGGACATCCACAACATCCTCCGCCTCCTCGCGGACGTCGGTGGCGTGAACATCGTGACCGCCGACGACGTGAGCGGCTCGGTCACCATCCGCATGCGCAACGTGCCCTGGGACCAGGCGCTCGACGTCATCCTCCAGGCCAAGGGGCTCGGCATGGTTCGCCGCGGCAACTTGATCCGCGTGGCGCCGCTCGAAACGCTCGAGAAGGAACGCGAGGCGGCCATCGCGCGGGCCAAGCAGCAGGAACAGCTCGCGCCGCTCGAGACGCGCCTCGTGCCCGTCAGCTACGCGACCGCGGGTGAGCTCTCGCCGCGGGTGCAGGAGCTGCTCTCGGAGCGCGGCACGGTCAGCGTCGACGAGCGCACCAACGTGCTCATCGTCCGCGACATCGTCGACCAGCTCGACGACGTGGAGGAGCTGGTCCGGACCCTCGACACGCAGACGCCGCAGGTGCTCATCGAAGCCCGCATCGTCGAGGCCACCAGCAACTACGAGCGTGATGTCGGTATCCAGTGGGGTGGCGACGTCGTGATGAGCTCCGCCAACGGCAACCCGACCGGTCTGGTCTTCCCGAGCAACATCGGCCTCGCGGGCGGTAACTACGGCCCGCAGTCGCAGACCGCCGGTCTCTCGCCCTTCCAGCAGCGAGTGGCCACGCCGAACTACGCGGTGAACCTTCCGGCCATCACCGGCGACGGTCAGGGTGGTGCCATCGGCCTCAGCCTGGGCTCGGTCGGCGGCAACGTGAACATCAACGTTCGCCTGAGCGCCGCGGAGTCGAACGGCACGGTCCGCATCATCAGCTCGCCGCGGATCCTCACCCTCGACAACCACGAGGCGCACATCGCGCAGGGCACCCTGATTCCCTACTCGCAGGTCAGCGCGCAGGGCGTGAACACCGCCTTCCAGGAGGCGAAGCTCGAGCTCAAGGTCCGCCCTCACGTGACGGCCGATGGATCCGTGTCGATGCACGTCGCCATCACCCGCGACGAGCCCGACTTCAACCGGACCTCGACCCGAGGCGACCCCACGATCCTCAAGCGTGAGGCCGAGACCGACCTGCTGATCCCGGACGGAAACACCGCGGTGATCGGCGGCATCTACACCCGGAACACCGGTCGTCAGGTCAACAGCGTGCCGTTCTTCGGCGACATCCCCGTGCTCGGCGTCCTCTTCCAGCGCCGCCGCGTCACCGACCAGCGCAACGAGCTGCTCATCTTCCTCACGCCGCGTATCGTGAACCGTGCGGAGGCGCTTCCGCAGTGATCGCGAGCTGCTAGTCTCATCCCGTGGAAGGTGAGACTCGCAGCGTTTTCCTGTCCGGGCCGATGGGGGTCGGCAAGAGCGCCGTCGCCCGATGCCTCGCGGAGCGTCTCGGTTGGCCCTTGGTCGACCTCGACGCTCGCATCGAGGCCGAAGCCGGTCACTCCATCCCGACGATCTTCGAACGGGAAGGGGAGACCGGCTTTCGCCGTCGAGAGGCGGATGCCGTGCGAGCCGTGCTCTCCGGACCGCGCACGGTCGTCGCGCTCGGAGGCGGGACGGTCACCCAGACCGTGCTGCGCCGAGAGCTGCTGGCTCGGGGCGTCCTGATCTCTCTGGAGGCGCCGCTGGAGACGCTCCTCGAGCGGGTCGGCGGAGGCGCGGGCCGGCCGCTCCTCGCTGGAGACCCGGCCGCTCGCCTCGCCTCGCTCCTCGCCGAGCGCGCCGGCGCCTACGCGGAGTGCCACGCGCGGGTCAGCTCGGTCGGCGACCCAGCCGCCATCGCCGAGCGGGTGGCGACGGTCGCGGCCGAGGCGAGGGTTCCGGTGCCACTCGGCGTCGACTCCTACGTGGTCGAGATCGGCGAGGGGTACCGGCATCGGCTCGCGGACCGCATGACGCCCTTCGGTCGACCGATCCTGGTCGCCGACCCGAACACCGAGCGCTACCGCGATCCGCTCGCGCCCCCCGACGCGGTGAACGTCACGCTGGACGAGGGCGAAGAGCACAAGACGGTCGACGCGGTGGCGCGCATCTGGGACCGAGCGCTCGAGGCCGGCGTCGACCGACGCGCGATCGTGGTCGCGATCGGTGGCGGCGTGGTCGGCGATTTGAGTGGGTTCGCGGCCGCGAGCCTCCTTCGAGGCGTCGCGTTCGGCCAGGTCCCCACCACGCTCCTCGCGATGGTCGACTCTTCCGTCGGCGGGAAGACCGGTTTCAACCGCGCGGCCGGCAAGAACCTGGTCGGGGCGTTTCACCAGCCGGCGTTCGTGCTCTGTGATCCCGAGGTGCTGGTCACGCTCCCCAAAGCCGACCGGATCGCGGGGCTGGCCGAGGTGGTGAAGTCGGCGTGGCTCGAAGGGGAGGGCGCGGTCGCGGCGCTCGAGCGGGACGCGGAGGCGTTGGCGCGCGGCGAGACGGCGGCGACCATCGGCGCCATCCAGCGCTCGGTGGCGACCAAGGCCCGAATCGTCGCCGAGGACGCCCTCGAGAAGGGGGTCCGGATGCACCTCAACCTCGGCCACACGGTGGGCCATGGCCTCGAGGCAGCTGCCGGCTACGGAGGGCTCCGTCACGGGGAGGCGGTGTCGCTCGGCCTGGTCGCCGCCATGCGCGTGGGGGTCGCTCGGGGGAGCGCTCACGCGACCGAGGTGGAGCGGATGGAGCGGCTCCTCGACCGACTCGGACTGCCCATCGATCTCGACCGGCGTCTGGACGACGCGGTCTGGCCCTTCGTGCAGAACGACAAGAAGCGGCAGGGCGATGCGGTCCGTTTCGTCGTTCCCGGGTCGCCTGGGGTGATCGCAGTGGAGCCGATGACGGTGGACGCGGTCCGGGCGGCGGTGGTTCGAAGCTGACGGGAATTTGGTGGGCTCGGACCGTCCCCGATAAGCTGTCCGACACGGAGAGCGGAACATCATGCGACTGCACACACTGGCCATCCTCCTCTGCGCCCTCATGGGCTGCGCCGACGACAACGTCTCGGTCTTCATCACCGGGATGGCGATCCCCGAGGTCTCCGATGGGGTGTGCGACTACACCGGCGGCACGATGCTGAGCAACGGGGTGTACGACCCCTCCCGAGGGAACAGCTACATCCTCTTCGCGTCCGTCGACAACGCGCTGATTCCGCGCGCCAACGAGTTGCGGCCGGAGACCAACGGGGTGTTCATCACCGACGCGGTGGTCAACGTGATCGACGTCAACAGCGGCGCCTCGCTCTCGGAGTACAGCGTGCCCGCCACCGGCTACATCCCGCCCGGTTCGACCTCCTTCGTCTCGATGGAGGCCATCCCCTCGAGCATCGACGTGTCGGCTTCCACTCAGCTGATCCTGGAGGTCAGCCTTCGTGGTCAGACCCAGGGCGAGATCGAGATCGAGACCGGCTCGTTCAGCTGGCCCGTGAGCGTCTGCAGCGGCTGTCTCTTCCCCGCATGCATGATGACCTCTGACGGCACCGTCGACGAGTCGCTGGGTCTCTGCAGCCCCGGCTCGAACTTCCAGCTCATCACCGCCTGCCCGTAGCCCGTCAGTCGCCGAGTTCTTCGGCGGTGCGCGCCGTGAGGCAGGCGTCCTCGAAGGAGAGGGCGACCGTCGCCGCGAAGGGCGGGCAGAGCTCGCAGGCCCTGGCGTAGCCCTCGGGATCGGCCGTGCATTCGGCGAGCGCCCGGTGCTCGAGGGCGAGGGCGTCGCGAGCCACGGCGAGTGACCCCTCGACGAGGTACCCGGCTCGAGCGGCCCGTGCGAGGACCTCGTCGGTCAACGCTTCGGCGTCTGGGCGGGCGTCCGGAGCGAGGCGTCGGATCTCCGACTGGACGGGGGTGGGAATGGTGCGCCAGAGATCGGCCGCGAACGAGGCCGCCTCCTTCGAGACGTCCTGCTGAGCCGTCGCCGGACCGAACGCCGCCCACACCCCCTCGACCAACGCGGCGCGCGCGTCGGCGGGACGGGTCGCGAGGAGCAGGTGGTCGGAGCGGCAGAGCTCCAGCGCGCGACCGAGCCGGAATCGGAAGAGGGGCTGCACCTCGGGCTCCAGCGAGCCCCGGCCGATCAGGACGGCGGGCACGTGCGCCGGCACCACCTCGAAGTCGCCTGCGGCTTCGTGGAGGTAGACGCTGACCACGTCCTGCAGCTCGAGCCGCTGGACGGCGCGAGCGTAGGCGTCGCCGACCACCCGAGTGTGAGCGGTGACCCGCCGCGTCCCGAGCACGCCGTAGTCCTCGAGGCGCTTACGGAAGAGGGACTGCGCTTCGTCCCAGACGAGCCGGAGCACGTCGAGCATCGGAGTGTGCGCGTGCGGGACGAGCTCGGCGAAGGACTCGACCCGGCGCATCCAACCCGCCGGCCGGTCGTCGGGGGACCCCTCGCCGAAGAGCGTGCGGACCTCGGCGCACGCGCCCCTGAGACCGACCGCGCCCGTGCGCTCCGCGATGTCGGCCAGCGCGCGGATCACCTCGACCCGTGACGGATCGCTTCGCACCAATCGGAGCAGGACTTCCTGGCCCTCACGAAGGCGCTCCGGCGTCTCTGCCAACGCCGTGCCCAGGGCCATCATCGCGTCGAGGTCTCCGTCGGCGACGCGCTCGCGCAGCTCACGTTCGTCGGTCACCTCGGCGGGCGCGGGCACCACGTGCCAGCGGCCCAGCATCTGGCTCTCGGGACGTTCTTCCTGCGCCTGTTCGCTGGGCTGGACCGGCTCACGGGCGACGTATTCGTCGTCGGCGCGATTGTCGGTGTCGGTGCGGTCGTCGTCGCGGTCCGTGCGGGCGGTCTCGGTCGGGACCCCCGCAGCAGCCGCTCGGTCGGCGGCAGTGTCCGACTCGGACGCCGACTCCGACTCCGACTCCGACTCCGACTCCGACTCCGACTCCGACTCCGGTTCCGACTCGGACTCGGACTCCGACTCCGGCTCCGGCTCCGACTCGGACTCCGGTGTGTCCTCGTCCTCGTCCTCTTCCTCTTCCTCTTCCTCTTCCTCTTCCTCTTCCTCTTCCTCTGTGGACTCCGTGGCTCCGTGGCTCTGTGCGAGGCCCGGCGCCGCGTCCGATGACGCCTCGTCCCCCATCTCGAAGTCGAACGCCTGCTCGTTCTCGCGCGCCTCCGCCTCGGCTTTCGCCGTGGCGTGGAGCTCGGCCGCTCTCGCGTCGAGCGTGTCCGCCAGCGCCGCGTCACCCGCGGCGCGGAGCTGGCCGGCGAGGGTGGCGGCGCGCTCGGCGATGGGAGCGGCGTCGACCTCGTCGCCTTCCTTCTCGCGGCGAGGGATGACCTCCTCGAGGAGGATCTTGGCGGCCGTCGGCAGGTCACCCGCGTCGTCCCCCTCGATCTCGCTGAGCGTCAGGAGCGCGTTGACCTGATCCGGTACGTCCCAGGTCATCTCGACGCGCGCCAGGAGGCCCTCGCGGAGCGCCACCACCGCCGCCGCGGGATCGCCGATCTCCCGTTCGCGCATCTGCACGAGCAGGCGCCGCAGCTCCGGCACGAGCGCGCTGCGCTGAGTCGCCCGCCACGCCACGTTCAGTCGCTCGAAGGCCGCAGGGACGTCGTCGAGCGCCTCCTCCATCAGCTGGATGGCGCGCGACTCGTACTCCAGTCGGCGGTCCGGTTGGGACTGATGATCCGCGAGGAGCGTCAGGGCCCGCACCAGGTGCTCCGCCCCGTCGACGGTCTCGCGGGACGCGAGTCGTTCCAGCGCCCGCAGGACCGCACCGTCGGTCGGCGCGAGCGAGAACGCTCGGCCGTAGATTTCGAGCGCCGCGGGGATGTCATCGGCTCGCTCGAGCCAGCGCGCCTCGCGGTAGAGCGTTCCGCGCTCGCCGTGGCGGCCCATCGTCCGCTCGCGCATGGCGTCATAGGTCTTCTTCGCCAGCTCGTTCGCGCCCGCCGCGAGCGCCAGGCGTTCGAAGGTCAGCAGGAGCTCCGGCGTGCGCCGTCCGGCCGCGAGCGACTTGGCCGCCAGCTCGAGCGCGGCTTCCCCGTCGCCCACTTCGTGCTCGAGCAGCTGCACCGCGACCTCGAGAACGGCGGCCGACTCGTCCGCCGACTCGAGCGTCTCGGCGTGTTCCTCGAGGAGCTCGATGGCGCGCCGCGGCTCGCCCAGCCCGACCCACACCGCGGCCGCTTCGCGCGCGCCTTCGGCGCCCTCGTGAGCGAGCGTCCGCAGATGCTGCGCGGTGGCGTCCGCGTCCATCCGTCGGAGGAACGCAGCCGAAGCCATTCGCTTCAGCGCCTGGCGCCGTTCGCCCGAGTCGTCTGCGCGCTCCAACCGAAGCTCGAGGATCGCGGCGAGTCGCACTTCGTCGCCGTAGCGAGCGAAGAGCTCCTCCAACCGAGCCAAGACGACGGGGTGCGGTTCCTCTTCGGCGAGCCAGCGCAGGAGCGCGCGACTCTCCGTGGCCGGGCGGTCGAGCTGCCGATAGAGCCGCGCGAGCTCTCGCACCGCGCGCGAGCGCTGCGCAGGGACGGCCATGAGGCGCTCGAGGATCGACGCTCGGGTCGCCGGCGTGTCCGTCATCTCCTCCGCGTGCTCGAGGAGAGCGGGCGCACCGAGCGCGTCCGAGGCACGGAGCAGGACGTCGACCGCGTCGTTGCCCTCGCCCTTGGCGGTCAACGCTTCGGCGGCGTCCACCAAGAGCTGCGCCGACTTGCGATCGTCGTGCCGAAGCAGACTCTCGGCGGCCGCTCGGATGCCGTCGCGATGGCCTCGGCGGGTCATGTCCTCGAGTCGGTCGCGGGCGGCGGTCAGGTCGTGGGGCGCCAAACGCGCGAGGCGAGCCCACTCGGTCGCGGCTCGCTCGGGGTCGTCGGTGCGCTCGATCAACCGACGGCAACGGCGTGGGTCGTCGCCGAGGACGTCACGCGCATGCTCCAGCGCCTCGATGGCTTCGTCCCGTGGGAGCTCGTGCAGATGCTCGTCGACCAGCACTCGATGCGCGGCCGCGCTCCGCGGATCCGCGGCCAACGCGCGGCGGAGCAGAACCACCGCCTGTTCGCTCTCTTCGGCGGCGGCCTGCGCCACGAGCGCTCGCGCCTGCTGCTTTTGGGGCGCGAGGGAGAGTCGGGCCTCCCGCCCACGCGCGCGGAGCTCCTCGCTGTCGGCGAGCTCCGCGAAGAGCTCGAGTCGTGCCACGCCCCCGTCGGAAGGGGACTCGCCGAGCGCGCGAGCCGCGAGGGCTGCCGCGCTCGCCCAGTCGCGGCGCTCGGCCGCCTCGTCCCGCAGCTCCGCGAGGATGCGCCGTCGCTCCACCCGCGCGGCCGCTCCGGGGTCGTCGGCGATCGCTGCCACCCGTCGCTCGAGGTGCGCGCGCCACGGTTCGACGTCGCCCTGCGCTCGGAGGAGCGACTCGAGGGCCGCCGCCGCCGCGGAGTCGGCGGGATCGGCGGCGACCACCTCGCCGTAGACCGCGATCGCCTCCGCTCGCGCGCTCGGATCGTGTCGCAGGAACACGGCCAGCCGGCGTTTCCCCTCGGGGGTGGTCGTGTCGCTCTCCCGCGCGCGTTCGGCCCGCTTCGCCTCGCGCTCGGCGCGCGGGGTCAGCGCATCGATGGCCGCCTGAATGGTGTCGTCGGCCTCGTTGCCGAAGGAGAGCCACGTCTGCCACGCGTGCAGCGCGCGCTGGGGGGCCTCGAGCTCCTTGTCCGCGAGCACGGCGAGGGCCGCCCACGCTTCGTCGCGCAACGGCGGGGCCGCGGTCGACCCGATCCGTTCGAATGCGTCGGCCAAGCGCCCTTCGTCGCGCTGGCCCGCGCGGACCAGCGCTTCGAGGCACTCCGAGTCCCCGCCGTGGAGCGCCGCCTGCAGCGCGCACTGGAACGTGTCGAAGCGACTTCCCGCGATCGCATCGAAGGCTTCGGCCGCGCGGAGGTACCAGCGGTCGGCGTCGACCTCGGCGATGCGACCGAGGTGCTGCAGGAGCACGGCCCGCCGCGCGGGGTCGATGGCGGTCGCGTACTGCGCGAGCGGTTCGTGGAGGAGGTCCACGTGAGGTTCGTCGATGTGCGCGGCCCACAGCGCCTCGAAGGCCGCGTTGGGGTCGTCGTGCTCCTCGGCGAGCTCGGCCGCGTGCCATCGCACGGCGCGCCTCGCGTCCGGATCGTCGAGTCCATCGGCGAAGTCCAGGAGGAGATCGACGGCGGCCTCGGGGTAGCCCTCGGCCGCGAGCGCGTCCGCGTGCGCTGCGCGCACCGATGGCTCGGTCGGATAGGCGGCCGCCAGCTCCGCGAGCACCGTTCGAGCAGCCTCCGGCCGTTGTGCATGGAGCTGGGTCGCGAGCGCGAGCTTCTTCTCGTCGTCGTCCGTCAGCGCGATGCGCCGGACGATCGCTTCCGCGTCGTCGCCGATCTCTTCGAGGAGCGCTTCGGCGAGGGCGACGTCGCCGTCGAGCAAGGCGAGCCGAGCCTCCAGCCGAAGGGCGGCGGGCGCTCGATCCGCAGCGAGCGACGCGGCGCGTGCGTACGCTCGGGCATAGTCCATCTGGCCGAGCGCCAGGCACGCGCGGGCCGCCTGACGGGCGGCCCGTGGATCGTTCGGGTCGGCAGCGACGGCTTCACGGAGCGCGCGCGCGGCCTCTTCGACGGCGCCGTGATCGCGCTGCCAGATGCGCGCGGCTTCCAGCCACGCCTGCGCGCGCTCGGGACCCGGCGCCTTCGCCCGCTCGAGCTCGCCGATGCGCTTCTCGATCTCCGAGAGCGGGTCGTCGAGCCGCAGCTCGGCGGCCGGTAGCTCGGGGAGCTCCACCGTCTCCGCCTCGGGCGGCGGGACCGTTCCGCCGGGCGCGAGGTTTCGCTGGGGGTTGCGCGGCGGTGCGAGGCTCGGCTCGCTTCGCTTCGGCTCTTCCGCTTCTTCTTCCTCGATGGCCTCGGGCGAGCTCTCGACCGCTGAAGCGGCTCGCGGGAAGACCAGCACGCCGACCCGGTAGAGCGCGGCGAGACGCGCGGCCGCGCCGGGCGAGCGCGCGAGGACCTGACCGATGCGCCGCTTCTCGTCGGTCTCCGCGAGTCCGGCCCACCGGAGCGCCGCATCGACCGAAGGTGAGCGCGGTGCATACCGGAGCTTCTTCGACGCCATCGACCCCACGACCCCCGCTTCGCGTTCGCCTGCGCGGCGGGCGAGGGCGTCGAGGAGGAGGGGCGCGAGCTCCAGCGGCTCGGCCTGGGGCGCGTCCGACATCGGCTGCGCCGTGTGCTCCAGGGTGCCGTTCGGGCTTCCGAGCGCGGCCGCCAGCCGGTCGATCCACGCCGCCCGTCGCAGACGGGTGAGCGCGCGCTCGGAGAGCCCCGCCTTGCGCAGCCGGTCGCCCGCGTCGCTGCCTGCGGGCGGTTCCTTGGACAGGTGCCCCGCCTGCCGCGCGAGCTCGACCAGGGAGCCGTCCTCCGAGCTCGGCTCGACCGAGATCACGCGACCCTGCCGGAACCAGATCTCTCGACCGGCCAGGGTGGCCTTCCCCTCGGTCATGGTCGCAGGCAGCTCGAAGAGGGCCCTCGCGACCGGGAGGACGGTGAGCTCCTCGCTCATTCTCCGTCTCCCTCGGGGGTGGGGGTGGGAGCGGGGTCGCTGGGTGGCTCCGGAGCCGCTTCCATCGTCGCCTCGGTCGGCGCGGCCTCCATCGTGGCGGCCTCCATCGTCGGCGCGGCCTCCATCGTGGCTTCGGGGGCAGCCTCCATGGTCGCGGGAGCTTCGGTCGAGCCGCTGGGCATCTCCTCGAGGAGGCGGCGCGCACGGCCCGCGTGGACGCCGCTCGGCTGACTGCGGAGATAGGTCTCGTAGACCCGTCGAGCCTCGTCGAGTCGGCCGAGGCGACGGTAGGCGTCCCCGAGACCCATGTAGGCGTCGCCGTAGTCGGACCGCACGGCGCTTCGGAAGAGCGGAATGGACGCCGCGACCTGCCCACTCATCAGCTCCACGTAGCCGAGGCCCGTGGTCGCCTCGGTGCTCCCCGGCCGCAGCTCCAGGGCGCGTTGGTAGTGCTGCCGCGCCTCGGCGTGATTCCCGCCGCGGCGCAGCTCGTCGCCCTGGCGGATGTACCAGCTGTAGTCGCGATCGCGAGGCATGGCGCCGCCGCCCGTTCCGCCGCCGCCCGAACCGCTCGCCGTGGGCGGGGCGGCCTCGGTTCCCGTCTCCCTCTCCGTCTCCGTTGGGGCGGTCTCGGTCTCCGCGGGCACGCCGGCATCCACGCCCCCGCCATCGGCCACCGCCACCACCGGCGCCGCGGGGGGCAGCCCCTGGTCGATGGCGTCCGCCAGATGGGCGGCTTCCGGGTGGTCCGAGACCTGGTCGCGGATCGTTCGGATCGCCGCGCGTGCCTCACCCACGTCGTCGGCTGCGAGCGCCACGCGGGCCAGGAGCAGGTGGGCGCGGATGGGGGCGCCATCGATCTCCGCTGCGCGGCGGGCGTGGGGGAGGGCGCCAGCGAGGCCTTCGTCACCCGCTGCTCGAGCCAGGGCCTGAGAGAGTCGGAGCTGGGGTGTCGGCTCGGGGAGCCCTTCACTGGCGCGGTCCAGGTGGCCGTCCGCGCCGTCCTGGCCGAGCAGGCGCTTGGCGTCGGCCATCACGAGCTCCGCCCCGGCGTTCTGGCTCCGGATGCGGAGGCTCGCCTCGGCGTGCTCGATGGCGGCCTCGGCGTGCTCGCGGCTCTGCTCGTGCATCGGTGCCGCCTCGGCGCCGAGCGATGGATCGCCCACGGCGCGGGCGTCCAGATCCTCCGCGCGGAAGCGCAGGAGCTGAGCCCAGGCGGCGTGGGCGCGACCCAATCGCACCTCCCGCTCCCACGACTCGGGGGCGGTCTCGTAGGCCTCGACGGCGGCCGCGTAGCCCTCCCGATGGTCGAGGGCCATCGCCTCGTCGCCCGACTGCAGCGGGTCGGCGGCCTGGGACCCGAGGCCGATCATCGGGGCGATGCGATCCCATTGGAGCGCGGCGGCGGCGCCCCCAGCGACCAGGAGGATGAGGAAGACCCACGGAAGCACTCGGCGCTTCTTCGTCGGGAGGCTCGGGGCCTCCTCGTCGTCCAGGTAGAGGACGTGTCGTCGGCCGGGACGAGCGGTCGGAGGCGACGAGTCCAGGTCGAGCCGCGGCGCCTTCGGGGCCGGCGCCTCCAGCGTCGGGGCGCGCTGTCGGTCGGTCTCCTCGACCGTCTCGGTGGGCGTCGGGTCCTTGACCGTCTGATCAGCGGCAGGCGCCGGCACGGACGGGAGGGCACGCATCGTGGCGTCGAGACCCATCCCCGGATCGTCGGGCGCGGTCGCGTCCGGCGGCGGGGTCCGCTTGGGCGGCCGCGGGGGTGTATGCGGAGCGGCGCGCGGGGGCTCGGATCGGGGACGCGGCGGCTCCGAAGCCGCGGGCGGCGGCGCGGAGACGGGCCGCCGTGGACGGGGCCCGCGGGTCTCGGCTGGCATCGCCGGAGGCGGTGCGCTGGGCGGCGAAGACGCCGTGCCCATGCCCATGAGCGTCCGCTTCGGCGTGCGCACGGGCGGTTGGCTCGAATGGCGTGGGGGGAGGCTCGAAGGCGCCCGCCGCGCTGTCTCGGCCGCGGTTCGCGCGGCGCGGAAGAAGGGCTCGAGCTCCGCGATCTGGCCCAGCGGCTTCCACTCGTCGCCGGAGCGGGAGATCCGATCGTCCGGGCTCACTTCGCCTCGAGTGATCCGTTTCTGCAGCTGGCCGAGGGAATCCAACGACTCCTCGCGGCCATCCGCGTGGCGGAGAATCCAAGGCCGAGCCGACGCGCCACCCGGACGGAACACCTTGAACAGGTGCCCGCATTGGGTGCACTTCACCGTGGTTCCCCTCTCGGAAACCAGGGTTTCTTCGAACTCGTATTCGGTCCCGCAGCGCTCGCAGGTGACGTCCATGCTCTCGCGCGCGGACCGTACCATGGGTCCGTACGCCATTGACCGGCGATCGAGCGGGTTGTTATGAAGCTCTCGCTCCCACGGAGCACCCAGCGATGGCGCCCCTTTCGAAGCACTCAGCATCCGCCCGAGACCTCGCGTTGACCGTCTGGCTCGAGGAGCTGGTGACGGGGCGCAGGGTTCTCTGGGTGGGAGACCCCAGCACCGGGGCGGCCGATCGGCTCGCCTCCTTTGCCCACAGCGTCCGAGTGCTCGACACCTCGGGCCGTGGTCGGAGCCGCGAGCGCGGCGCCGCGCGCGTGTCGCCCTACCGCTCGGTGGACGACCTCTCCGGCGATGCCGGTCGTTTCGATCTGGCCGTGGTGCCCGACGTCTCGGTCTTCGAAGACTTCGCGGCCGCGGCGGCGCAGCTCTCGGAGTCGCTCGGTGACGGAATGCTCCTGGCCGGCTGCGACGTCGGGGACGAGCCCGATCGCGCCTACGGAGAGCTCAGCGGACAGCTTCGAGGTGCGTTCCGTGAGGTGCGAATGCTCGCGGAGGGCGGTTTCCGCGCCACCGGCGTGGTGGATCTGGAAGCCACGGGGACCGAGGTCGTCGTCGATGGGTCGCTGCTCGGTGAGGACACCGAGCCCGTGCGCCGCTTCCTGGCCTTGGCGGCCGACGAGGTGCCGCCGATCGCTCCACACATGCTCGTGCAGGTGCCCGACGGGCCGCCGCCGCCGTCGAAGTCGGCGAGCGCGCCCTCGGCCGAGCGTCAGATCACCGCCCTTCGGACCGAGCTCGAGCGGAGCGTCAGCCGCCTGGAGCAGGCGCAGACGCGGCTCATCGCGACGGAGTCCGACCTCGCGGAGGCGCGCTCCGCGCTGGGGAAGGGCGCTCAGGTCGAGCAGGAGCGCGACATCGATCGGCTCGAGGCTCGCCTGAAGGACCGCGCGGGCGCGATCCGAGAGCTCGAGGCCGAGCTCGAGCGCCGCGCCACTCTGGTGCGCGACATCACCGAGGAGCTCCGCGAGGCCCGTCGCGGCCGCGGTGGCCCCGCCACGGGCGATGGGCTCGAGCGTGCGCTCGACGCCGAAGCCGCCCGCGACGAGGCCCTCTTCCGAGCCGACGAGCTCGAGACCCGGCTCGCCAGCCGGGACCGCGAGCTCGCCGAGCTCCTGGACGCCCAGGCGGGCTTCGAGGGGCGCGTCCGCGGGTACCGCAGCCGCATCGCCGAGCTCCGCGAGATGGGGGAGATGGGCGCCGCGAAGCTGCAGCTCAAGGAGCTGGATCTCGAGAGCGCTCGAGAGACCATTCGCGGGCTCGAGGGTCAGCTGGCCGAGAGCCGCGAAGCGATCGAGCTGGCGATGATCAAGGCTCGTGGGGCGCCCGGTAGCTCGCGGGTCGCCGAGCTCGAGGGTGAGCTCGATCAGGTGCGCCGCTCGTTCGCCGAGGCGGTGGAGGAGCGCGACCGCGCTCGCGCAGAGACGCTCGGGCTGACCGCGCAGGTCGCCCTGGCCGAGAGCCGCATCGAGGGGCTTCGGCTCGGGTACGAGATGCGGATCGCGATGCTCGGTGGGGAGGCGACGCCCGATCCCGCGCCGGACGTCGCGACCACGCGAGAGCTGAGCGAGCTTCGCGGCGCACGCGCCGGGCTTCGGCTGCGTGTCGCCGATCTCGAAGCCAGCCTCGCCACGCAGCCGGTCGGCGGTGCCGCGGTCGACGTCGACACTCTCCGAGCCGACGTCGACGTTCTCCGCGCGGACAACAGCGAGCTCACCCTCCGTCTCGCGGACATCGAAGCCGCCCGGGCCGAGGCGACCCAGCGGGCGGCGGATCTCACCTCCGCGCTCGCGGCGCGCGATGCGCTGGTCACCCGACTGCAGCTCGATCTCGCCGAGGAAGAGCAGGCCGCGCGGGACCACGACCACCAGCTCCGCCGGATGCAGGAGGAGAACGACCGCCTGCGCGAGGGCGTGCTCGCGGCCACGGAGGCGGTGGCGGCTCAGGAGGCCGCCGAGGCCCAGATGCTCCAGCTGCGCGAGGCGCTCGCCAAGGCCGAGGCCGAGGCCGCCAGCGGGGACTCGGAGGCGCTCGCTGCCTTGCGTGAAGAGGCGGCGGAGACCGCCCGGCAGCTCGCGGCTGCGCAGACCGAAGCCGAAGAGGCGCGGGCGACCGTGGCGGCGCTCGAGAAACGACAGACCGAAGCGGGCACCGAGCGCGCCCGCGAGCATGCCGAGGAGCTGAAGAAGCTCCACGACGAGCTCGCCGCCCGGCGTGCGGAGGTGGGCCGGGTCTCCGAGCTCCAGGAGGCCATGGAAGAGAGCCAGGCGCGCGAGGCGAAGCACGCGGGCCTGCTCGAGGACACGATGAAGGCGCTGCGGGAGACCCGCGGCCTGCTGGATGGGCTCCGCGCGGAGCGCGAGGGCGAGCGCCCCGCACCGAGCGAAATCACCGCCGTCGGCACCGACGCACCGGAAGCGCCCGAGCGGCAGCTCGAGCGCGAGCTCGCCGACAAGGAGACCCTCCTGCGCTCCCTGACGGCCCAGCTCGAAGAGCGCGACGACCGCCTCCGGGCGCTCGAGCGTCGACTGGCGGAGTCCCCCTCCGGCAAGGAAGGCGGCGACGTCGAAGGTGAGCTGCTCGAGCTCGAAGAGCGCGTGGCGCGACTCCAGGAGGAGCTGCACCACGAGCGTGACGCCCGGAGCGCCGCCGAGCAGGAGCTCGAGAGCCTCTCCCGCCGCCCGGACTCCGATGCGGAGCTCGAGAAGGCGCGGGCGCAGCTCCAGACTCGCGAGGCGGCGCTCGACGTCGCTCGCTCCCGGGCTCGAGCGGCCGCAAAGGACGTCGAGAGCCTGCGGGAGGTCGTCGCGGATACGCGACATGGTCTCGAGGAGCTTCTCGGGGCGGCTACGAGCGCCGGCGATCCGGCTTCGGCGGAGCGCATCGGCGCGCTCCTCAGCGTGCTCAGCCGCTACTGAGCCCGCCACACTCCGAGCCCGCCTGCTCTGAACGAATTCTCGCACAAAGCCACGAAGCCACAGAGGTTTCACAAAGGAAGAATTTAGTTTGAAGGGCTGGAGCCTGGCGGTCGGCAAGACGCAGCCCCGCACGCTGTCGAACCGGGATCGCCCACGAACCAAACTCCTCTCTCTTTGTGAAACCTTCGTGGCTCAGTGGCTTTGTGCGAGAATTTTCAGAGCACATCGGACCATGGGTGAGGCCGAACGAAGCCCACGGACGGAATGAAAAGAGCCGAGCCCCAAACGGGCTCGGCTCTCTTCGTTGGCGTCAGCCTGGACTCAGAAGTCCATGCCGGGGGCGCCGTGGCCGTGGCCGCCGGCGTCCTTGTCTTCCTTCGGAAGCTCGGCGACGAGGGCCTCGGTGGTCAGCATGAGGCCCGCGACGGAGGCCGCGTTCTGGAGGGCGGAGCGCACGACCTTCGTGGGGTCGATGACGCCGGCCTTCACCAGGTCCTCGTACTTCTCGGCGCGAGCGTTGAAGCCGTGGGAGCCCTTCGAGTTCTTGACCTCGTTGACGACGATGGATCCCTCGAGGCCCGCGTTCGCCGAGATCTGGCGGAGCGGCTCCTCGATGGCGCGGCTGAGGATGCGGACACCCACGGCCTGGTCATCGGACTCGGTCTCGAGCTTCTCGAGGCCCTTCTGGGCGCGGATGAGAGCCACACCACCGCCGGGGACGATGCCCTCTTCGACGGCCGCGCGGGTCGCGTGGAGCGCGTCCTCGACGCGCGCCTTCTTCTCCTTCATCTCGACCTCGGTCGCGGCGCCGACCTTGATGACGGCGACACCACCCGAGAGCTTCGCGAGGCGCTCCTGGAGCTTCTCGCGATCGTAGTCGCTCGAGGTCTCCTCGATCTGACGACGGATGGTGTCCATCCGGCCGACGATCTCCTTCTTCTTGCCGCCACCGTCGACGATGGTGGTGCTGTCCTTGTCGATGATGACGCGCTTGGCGGTGCCGAGGTCCTTCACGCCGACGCCCTCGAGCTTCAGGCCGAGGTCCTCGGAGATGTAGGTGCCGCCGGTGAGGGTGGCGATGTCCTTGAGCATCTCCTTGCGGCGGTCACCGAAGCCGGGCGCCTTGACGGCGGCGGCCTTCAGGGTGCCACGGAGGCGGTTCACGACGAGCGTCGCGAGGGCCTCGCCCTCGACGTCCTCGGCGATGATCACGAACGGCTTCTGCTGCTGCGCGATCTTCTCGAGGACCGGGATGAGGTCCTTCATGTTCGAGATCTTCTTCTCGTAGATGAGGACGAAGCAGTCCTCGAGCTCGGCCTTCATCGTGTCCGTCTCGGTCACGAAGTACGGCGAGAGGTAGCCGCGGTCGAACTGCATGCCCTCGACGACCTCGAGCTCGGTCTCGAGACCCTTGGCCTCCTCGACCGTGATGACGCCTTCCTTGCCGACGCGCTCCATCGCCTCGGCGATGATGCTGCCGATGGTCTCGTCACCGTTGGCGGAGATGGTGCCGACCTGGGCGATCTCCTTCGGGTCCTTGGTGGCCTTCGAGAGCTTCTCGAGCTTGTCGGTGACGTGCTTCACGGCGGCGTCGATGCCGCGCTTGAGCTCCATCGGGTTGTGACCGGCCGCGACCATCTTCGAGCCCTCGCGGAAGATCGCCTGGGCGAGGACGGTGGCGGTGGTGGTGCCGTCGCCGGCGACGTCCGAGGTCTTCGAGGCGACCTCGCGGACCATCTGGGCGCCCATGTTCTCGAACTTGTTCGGAAGCTCGATTTCCTTGGCGACGGTCACGCCGTCCTTGGTCACGGTGGGAGCGCCGAAGCTCTTCTCGATGACGACGTTTCGGCCCTTCGGACCGAGGGTCACCTTCACGGCGTTGGCGAGAGCGTCGACACCCGCGAGGATGCGGGCACGAGCAGCGGTATCGTAGACGATGTCCTTGGCAGCCATCTTGATTCTCCTAAATTCTCTGGTTCTCTAAAAAGTTGGGGGTTGCCTAGAGGCTCACTCGACGATGCCGAGGATGTCGTCCTCGCGGAGGATGAGGTGCTCTTCGCCCTCGATCTTGACCTCGGTGCCGGCGTACTTGCCGAAGAGGACCTTGTCGCCCTTCTTCACCTCGAGCTTGACGGGCTTGCCGTCGTCACCGCGCTTGCCGTTGCCGACCGCGATGACCTTGCCCTCGATGGGCTTTTCCTTGGCCGAATCGGGGATGATGATCCCGCCGGCGGTCTGCTCTTCTTCCTTCACGCGCTTGACGAGCAAGCGGTCTCCAAGGGGACGAATCGCCATATCTCTAACCTCCTTGTGGCGCCGACTCCGTCGGCGGCCGTGTCATGTGCGGGGCCAGCGCTCGTTTTGTTAGCACTCGACCCCGGAGAGTGCTGATGAGTGGCCGGACTCTAAGTCGACCAGTGACGAGATCAACCGTACTCGGGCTGGCGCGTGAGTGACCTCACCGATGGAAATCGTTGAACAATCGACGATTCCGTCATCGGGAGGGCCGCCTATTGGCACTCTCGGCGGGAGAGTGCTGGCGGACCGCCGGTTCCGTCGCGCGCAAGTGCGCGGAATTGTTGGTCTCCGAGGGGCGCGTGGTTAGGATGAGGGAGTGCGCACGGTTCGTACACCGTGTCAGACCCAGAGGAGTCCCTTGATCGAGACCTCAGACCCCGGAGCCTTCTTCCACACCCACCTGCAGACTGCGTTCTCGCAGCTCCGCGTCCGCCCGAGCCCGGCCGCCGAGCTCTACCTCCGCGACCTGCTCGTACGCAGCATGCTCATGCAAGGCGTCCGACCGGCCACGCCGGACCGGCCCCTCGTCCAACTGATGGCGGGTGCGCTCGAGATCGACGACGCGCGGGAGCGGCTCCGGCGACTCCGAGAGGTCGGCGATGCCGCCCTCTACACCTGTGGCTTCTTCGGCGAGCACGTGGCCAGCCGCGGCATGAGCCCCGAGTACTACGCCGCGATGGGTGGCCGGGCCTATCGGGGCGCCAGCGTCCTCTCGATCGAGCACCGTGGGACCTTCGTCGAGCTCGCCGAGGGCTTCGACGATTTCGCGCGCGTGCTCGACGAGGTCCGCGAGCGCACCGTGCTGCGGAGCCCGCAGGACATCGTGCGGCTCTACGACCTCTGGAAGCGCACGAAGGATCCACGCTTCGCCGAGAAGCTCCGCGGCCAGGGTGTGTTCCCACAGTCGGGCGACTCGGGGACCTTCCATTGAGCGTCGACCACCACGCCGCCGTCCTCACCGAGCTCCAGTCGACCTTCGTCGAGCTCTACGACGTCGACGAGAGCCCGCCGGTGGGCCCCTTTCTCTGCGACGCCGAAGACGTCGAGGCGGCCGGCGCCGATCCGGAACGCGGCGAGGTGCTGCTGGTCCACGAGCACGGCAACGACGTCTCCGTCGGCCTCTACGTGACGCCAGGCGCGACGCAGCGGCTGGTCGCTGCCGGGGACCCGCTCGCGCCGGAGCGCTTCGAGGCGTGGTGCCTCGCCGCCGAGGGCGTGAGCCACTTCGTCTACCTCCTCTTCCGGGCCCAGTCGGGTGCCAGCGTCTCGCAGCTCGAGCTCGAGGTGCAGGCCGAGGTCGACAAGTACGCGGCCGCGCTACTTCGAGGCTCGGAGGGCCCCTCGCTCCTCGCTGGCAACGGCGTCGGCCTCTTCCTCGCGCGGAGCCAGGCCATCCGCCGCGGTCTCTATCGCGACCAGACCCTGATCGACGCGCCGGGCACCGCCGAGCACGGCCGCTACCAACTCGCGATGGACACCGCGGGTCGCTACGCCGCGTGGCTCGAACGGAGCTTCGTGACCCGGGGCGATCACGCCGGCCTCGTCACCGAGCTCCGCCGCTTCTACCGCTCGAGCCCGCAAGAGAAGCTCGTTCGCCCAGGCTGATACCGCGGCGCGAGGCGAGTTCGTTGCGTCGACGCGGTCGGGGTACCGTGTCGGACATGCAGTTCCCTCTGCGGATCAGGATTGGAAAAGGGTCGCTCGCCCACGTGATCGACGTCCACGACCCGTCTGGCGCCCGTGTCGCCCAGGCCCGCTATGGGTGGTGGCGTCTGAAAGTGGCGGTGGCGGTGTGCGCCGACGAGGCGGGTCAGTCGCCCATCGGCAGCATCGAGACCGACGACATCATCGACTTCGCCGGGACCTATCGGCTCCTCGGCCCCAGCGGCCAGCTCGTCGGTCGCTCGCGGCGACAGGGTGTGAAGTCGCTCTTCCGGGTTCGCCACCAGATCGATGACGGGTCCGACGAAGCCGGATGGCTTCTACGGGAGGAGCGCCCGTGGGTCCGCTTTCTCGACTCGGCGCTCGGTCGCATTCCGGTTCTCGGCATGTTCGCGGGCTACGTCTTCAACCCGACCTACCTCGTGTGTCGGGGGGACACGCCGATCGCGCGCCTGCGCCAGCTCCGGTCCTTCTGGGAGAGCGACTTCGCGCTGGACCGGCTCTCGCCAGTGGACGGCGAAGCGGAGCTCCGCCTGCTGCTGGCGATGCTCACGTTCCTCGTCGTCGAGCGCACGAGTCGCGCGCGCGTCGCGCTTCCCGGCGGCGGAGGGGGGACCATCGACCATGGCGCCGTCTGGCGCTGATCGAAGGTCGCGGCGCCGAGCCTGCTGGTCTACAACGGAGGGATGGAGCAGAACCCGTACCTCACCGGTGCCTACGCGCCGGTCACCGAGGAGATCGGCGCCGAGCTGACCGACATCGAGGGCGAGGTCCCGACCGATGTGGCCGGGGTCTACGTGCGGAACGGGCCCAACCCGCGCTTTCGGGCCGAGGGCCGGAAGCACTGGTTCGACGGTGATGGGATGCTCCACGCCGTCACGGTCGAGGGCGGCACGCTGAGCTACCGGAACCGCTGGATCCGCACCGCCGGCTTTCGCAGAGAGGACGAGGCGGGTTCTGCGCTCTGGCGAGGCCTGATGGAGCCGACCACCGGCAACCCGCCTCCGATGCCCGGCGAGCTCGTCACTCCCTACAAGGACACGGGCAACACCGACGTGATCGCCCATGGCGGACACCTGCTCACGAGCTGGTACGTGTCGGGCGCCGGTCATCGGGTGGACGCACGCACCCTCGAGACCACCGGGCCCGAGCGCGCCGGCTCGGAGAAGCCGCTGCGGCTCACCGCTCACTCGAAGGTCGACCCGGAGACCGGGGAGCTCTTCTATTTCGACTACGGCCCCAAGCCCGCGCTCACCTACGGCGTGCTCGGCCGCGACGGGTCGCCGCGCCACCGCACGACCGTGGCGCTGCCCGGACCACGGCTGCCGCACGACATGGCGCTCACCGAGCGCTTCGCCATCGTGATGGACCTGCCGGTCTTCCATCGGCCCGAGGCGCTGGCGAAGAAGAAGTGGATCGTTGGCTACCACCAGGAGCTGCCGGCCCGCTTCGGCGTGTTGCCGCGCTACGGCGAGGGCTCGGAGGTGCGCTGGTTCGAAGCCGAGACCTGCTACGTCTATCACGTCGTCAACGCATGGGAGGAGGACGACGCCATCGTGATGGTGGGCTGTCGCTGCTCCGATCCCATCCCCGAGGTCGACCCCGCGGACGGCGCGGACGCGCGCATGCTCGCCAACCTCCGACTCAGCGCACGGCTCCACCGCTGGCGCTTCGATCTGACGACCGGCGAGACCACCGAAGAGGCGCTCGACGATCTGAACACCGAGTTCCCGACGATGGACCTCCGCCGGCTCGGTCGCCGCAGCCGCTACTCCTACCATCAGCGCATCCCGAAGGCGCGCACGCTGCTCTTCGACGGCGTCGTGAAGTACGACAGCGACACCGGCGCGCGGCGGGTGCTCGAGTACGGCCCCGGCCGCTACGGCAGCGAGGTCGCGTTCGCGCCGCGTGAGGGAGCAAGTGGCGAGGACGAGGGGTACCTCTTCAGCTTCGTCGACGACCGCGCGGCGGATCGCTCGGAGCTCTGGGTGATCCGTGCCGACGACCTCGAGGTGGTCGCCAAGGCGCGAGTGCCGCAGCGCGTGCCGCTCGGCTTTCACGCGGCCTGGATGCCAGCCTCGGAGCTCGTGGGATGAGCGTCTACGTCCTCGGTGGCCACCAGACGGACTTCGCCCACAACTACAGCCGCGCGGGAGAGGGCCTCTTCGAGATGCTCGGCGCTTCCGTCCGCGGCGCGCTCGAGGAGTCGCGCGTCGCACCGGACGCCGTCGAGGTCGCGCACGTCGGCAACTTCACCGGAGAGCTCTTCGCCGGGCAGGGTCATCTCGGTGGCTTCTTCGCGAGCCTGCACCCGGCGTTCGCTGGCGTGCCGGCGAGCCGCCACGAGGCGGCGTGTGCGTCCGGTTCCATCGCGCTCCTGGTCGCGATGACGGACCTGCAGGCGGGCCACTACGACGTCGCCTGCGTCACCGGCGTCGAGCAGATGCGGAACGTTCCGGGCGAGCAGGCCGCCGATCACCTCGGCGCGGCTGCGTGGCGCGGCGAGGAAGGGCAGGGCGCTCGCTACCTGTGGCCGGCGATGTTCGATCGGCTGGCCCGCGAGTACGACGAGCGCTTCGGCCTCGACTACGCCGACCTGATGGCGCTCTCGAAGCAGGCGTTCGCGAACGGCGCGAAGAACCCGAAGGCACAGACGCGCCGCTGGCGCTTCACGGACGCGAGCTTCACCGCCGACGACGAGGCGAACCCCGTCGTCGAGGGGTGGATGCGGCGGCAGGACTGCGGACAGATCACCGACGGTGCGGCGGCGGTGGTGCTCGCGAGCGAGCGCTTCGCGAAGGCATGGGCGGCGCGCGAAGGCGTCGCGCTGATCGACGTGCCGCGGATCAGCGGCTGGGGGCACCGCACCGCGCCGATGCTCATGGAGGCGAAGCTCGAGCAGAGCCGCGGCGAGCGGTGGACCTTCCCGGAGCTCCGACGGACGCTCACGGACGCCTGGGCTCGCGCGGGCATCGAGGGCGTCGAGGACATCGATCTCTTCGAGGTCCACGACTGCTTCTCGATCACCGAGTACATGGTGCTCGACCACCTCGGCCTCGAGGGCTCGGTCGATGGCGTCGAGCCGGGTCGCCCGATGGCAGCGATCGGAGAGACGGCCATCGACGGTCGGTTCCCGGTGAACGCCAGCGGTGGCCTGATCGGCGGTGGTCATCCGGTGGGCGCGACCGGCGTTCGGATGCTCCACGACTGCGCGCGTCAGGTCCGTGGGCTCGCGGGCGAGCTGCAGGTGCAGGGCGCGCGGCGAGCGCAGACGCTGAACCTCGGCGGCAGCTGCACGACCACGGTGAGCTTCGTCGTCGAGAAGGGCTGATGGACGCCTACGTCTACGAGGTCGCCCGCACCCCGCGCGGCCGTGGCTCGAGCAAGGGCGCGCTCGCGGGCGTGCGCCCCATCGAGCTCGTCGGCCACGTGCTGGCGGCCCTGAAGGAGCGCGGCATCGAACCGGCGTGGGCGAGCGACCTGGTGCTCGGCTGTTCGACCCAGAGTGGCGAGCAGGGTGGTGACCTCGCGCAGATCGCTGCCGTCCATGCGGGCTGGTCCGGCGTCACCGGCGCGACCGTGAGCCGCTTCTGTTGCTCGGGGCTCGAGGCGCTCCGCGTGGCGGCGATGCAGGCGAACGCGGGCTCCAGCGCGGGCGAAGGGCTGGTGATCGCGGGCGGGGTGGAGTCGATGAGTCGGGTGCCGATGTTCTCCGACCGCGCTCCGTGGTTCGCCGACCCGGAGGTCTCCGAGACCACGAGCTTCGTGCACATGGGGGTGGCGGCGGACCTGGTGGCGACACTCGAAGGCATCGAGCGCGCGCAGCTCGAGGCGCTGGCCCTCGAGTCCCATCGCCGCTCGGCGCGCGCCCAGGCCGAAGGGCGCTTCGACCGCGAGCTCGTGTCGGTCGGTGCTCTTCATCAGGACGAGGGCGTTCGCGAGGGGATGACTGCCGAAGGGCTCGCCTCGCTCGAGCCCGCGTTCGCGGCGCTCGGTGCCGAGCAGGGCGACGCGCGCTGTCTGGCCCGCTACCCGGAGCTCGAGACCATCGCGCACCGGCACACCATCGCGACCTCCCCCGGGCTCGCGGACTGCGCCGCGCTCGCGGTGGTCGGCAGTCGAGCGGCCGGCGAGGCACACGGTCTCGAGCCAAGGGCACGGCTGCGAGCGTTCGCGACCTACGCGGAAGAGCCGGTCAAGATGCTCACCGGCAACGTCGAGGGCGCCCGGCGCGCGCTGAAGGCGGTCGGCATGACCGCGAGCGACATCGACGTGTTCGAGGTCAACGAGTCCTTCGCGGTCGTCCCCGTTCACTTCGCGCGCGCGCTCGACGTGGACCCACAGCGACTCAATCCCAACGGCGGCGCGCTGAGCGTCGGCCACCCACTCGGAGCGACGGGGGGCGTATTGCTCGCGAACGCGCTGGCGGAGCTCGAGCGGAGCGACGGGAGCGTCGCGCTCTGCAGCGTCTGCGGCGGGGCCGGCGTGACCATGACCATGGTCGTCGAGCGCGTCTGAGAACCTCGGGATCCGTCGTGAGTGCTCACGTCCGGCGTGGGAGAAGCGCTGATTGAATCCGAAATGTGATCGACCGATCGTTCTCCGATTCCTGGGCTGATCGCGGCGGTGAGTTTGGGGTAGAGTGGGCGGCGAAGGCTCGGGGGAGGACCGATGAGTAGCCCACAGCGGGAGATGGCGGTGTGCCGGGAGCATGGGCTCCGTTACGACCGGATCAGCCAGCAAGGCTGCGTGATCTGTCGTCGGGAGGGCGGGCTCGCGGGCGCGATGCCGAGCTCCCGACCGTCCAGCGCGGCGGAGCCGGAAGCCGAGGGCCGCGACTACAAGTCGTGGGTGGTCGTCGGGCTCCTGTTGGCCGTCGCCGGTGCCGGGTTGTGGGCGCTCTTCGTCCCACGAGATGCCGAAGTCTACGACTTCCTCGAAGCGGTTCGGGAGCAGTCCATCTTCGAAGGCGCCGATCGACAGACGCTGGAGAGGTTCCAGGACCTCGACGAGTCCGCCTCGACACCGGGTGGGGCCCCCGGGGCCATCCAGCTCGCGGAGGAGACCCGAAGGATCGTGGACCGCCGGCGGCAGGAGATCGCAGCGCTGACGACACCCTACGCCGCCGAGGCCGCGGCCGCAGCGCTCGACGAGCTCTTCGCCGACGTCGACACCATCATCGACGCGACGGTTCGGTTCCTGCGTTTCGCCAGCAGACTCCGGCCGGGTCGGTCCATCTCGGCGTCCACCGAGCGGACTCTCCGCCAAATGGCCGACGGCATTCACGGAGCGATCGCGGAGCTCGAGGCTCAATGTGACGTGGTGAACACGCAGATCGAGGCGTTGGTGGAGCAGAGCGCTCCGCGCTGGTCACGGGCCACGATGAAGATCGACTTCTGCGACCCCAACCGAAACTGGTAGCCCACCACTCCTTCGATCGGTCCAGAGACCCTCGACCGACGTGCATCACGCGCTAGAAATGAGCGATGACCGAGACCTACGACGGATCGCTCTTCGGGGAAGACCAGCCCTGCTTCGGCTGTGCGGTCGATCACCCCATCGGTTTCAGGCTGAGCTTTCAGAGGGACGGAGACGACGTGGTGACCCACTTCGTGCCGTCGGAGCGCTACCAGGGCCCGCCGACGATCATGCACGGTGGCCTGGTCGCCACACTCGCGGACGAGATCGGCGCCTGGGCGCTGGTGCTCCTGCTGAAGCGCTTCGGCTTCACCGCCGAGATGCACTGCAAGCTCCGCCAGCCGATTCGCGTCGGCCAGGAGGTCGAGGGACGGGGTCGCATCGTCAAGCCGGGCTCGCGGGTGGTGGGCGTCGAGGTGGAGCTGCGGCAGGGCGATGTCCTCGCGTACACCGGGCAGCTGAAGTTCGCCCTCCTCGACGAGGGAGCCGCCGCGAAGCTCCTCGGCGGGGAGCTCCCCGAGGCGTGGAAGCCGCTGGCGCGCTGAGCGGCTGGCATCGAGCCGCCGCCACGAGCGCATGGGTCGTGATGGGTCGTGGTGGTAGAACCCTCCTGATGATCTGCGCGCCGACTGGAGTCCACGGATGACGTCGCTCGATCTCGATGGGGCCACGCTCACGGTGGGCGGACGCAGCCTCTGGCTGGAGAGCGAGGGACAGCGGGTGCCGGCGGTTCGTCTCCGGTACGACGAGGGTCGGCTGCGGGATCGGCTCGAGGTCGCGGGCCGCTGGTACGACGTGCCGCGTGGCCGCGGCAAAGCGCTCATGCGCTTGCTCGCGGAGCATCGGCTCCGCGCCTCGGACGGCATCGAGGAGGCGCTCGCGCACGCGTTCGTGGAGGAACGCGACGAGCTGGAGACGCTCGGGCTCGAGTCGTGGCTCGAAAGGGGAGAGCTCGTGCTCGCCTACCTGCACACGAGCACGGACGTCGCCGTCGAGAGCGAGCTCGGTCCCCGCCACGACGTGCCCTGGCGCTTCGTGTGGACGGATCGGCGAGCGGCGCTGCTGGCCGTCGGGCCGCTCGGCGACTTGCTCACGTGGCCGGTGGACTCGTTCACGGTGGAGTCGCGCACTGGCCGCGACCTCGTGCATGGGACGGGACCGGAAGGCGAGCTGACCTGGCGGGCGACGCTGGGCAACGAGAATCGCTTCGGCGCCATCGCGCCGGTGCTCGCGGCCGCCCGGCTCGAGCGATTGCGCGCGGTGGTCGACGCGAGTCGCAGCGCCGAGCACCGAGAGGCCGTCGCAGCGCTCCTCGCGCACGACGACGATCCGCGGGCCCCGGTCGAGCAGGCCCTGCTCGCTGGGGAGAGCCCGCGAACGACCGAGGCGTTCGTGGCGACGATGACGCCGGACGAGCTGCTGGCGTGGGCCGATGGCTGGGCGTTCGAGGCTGCCGCGCGTCGCGTGCTCGTAGGTGCGCTTCGCGATCTCGATTCGTCGAGTCCACACGCACTCGCGCTCGGCGAAGGGCTCTGGACGGAGGCTCGCGCAGAGGACCCCGTCGGAGCGGACCTCGAGCGGGCCGCACATCTACACGCGGCGGGCGACATCGAGTCCGCGAAGGCGGTGCTCGAAGCATCGCTCGCGGAGCTGCCGGCTCCCGAGATCGCGGAGCTCGTCCCTCCGGGCGATCCGCACGCGCACCTGACCGACCGCGTGCGGCTCCTCGAGGCGCTGGCGCCGCTCGATGCTGGCGCGCACATGCGTCTCGCCCGCATCCAGCCCCTCTCCCGAGCGCGATTGGTCGCGACGGAGTCCGTCGCAGCGGTGAGAGCGCTCGAGGTGGTCGAGGGGGGCTTCGACGAGCCTGCGGGCCTCCCTCGGGACCCGACGCCCCTGACCGACGAGACGCTCTCGGCGCTGCGGCACCCGATGAGCGTGACCGACCGCTTCACGAGCACCCTGCAGGGGCTGGTGGCGACGGTGGAGACGCCGGACCACTCGGCTCTCCGGCGCTTCTGCGCGCCGCTGAAGCGACCAGACGCCGTCGCCGCGTTCGAGGAGGCGCGCGCGTTCCTCGGCGTGGACGCGACCTGCTACGTGAGCCGTGGCGAAGATGCGACCGGCTGCCGCGCCCACGATGATGCGGGCGGCGGCTTCGTCGTCCTGGGCGCGCGTCACGTGGAAGAGGGCCCGCTGCGAATGAGCACCGGCGAGCTGCGCTTCGTCTTCGCGTGCGAGCTGGCGCACCTCCGCCTCGGTCACGCGCGCGTGACGCAGAGCGACATGTGGCGCGGCGTGCTCGACAAGGGGCTGAGCGGCGCGGAGCTGCTGCTGATGGCGTTGCCCCTGGTTCGTCGCGTGAAGATCCCCGACGCCGTCGGCACCATCCTGGGCGCGGTGAAGGACGGCAAGGCCGGTCAGGTCTGGGACAAGGCGACGGGCCTCTTCCGCCGCAAGAAGGATGACGATGCCTCCGACGGCATGGTCGAGCGGGAGGCGCTGCTGGTCACGCACCGGTTGATGCAGCTGAGCGCCGACCGCATCGGGCTGGAGCTCGCCGGCGACCCCGGCCCGGCGGTGCGGTCGATGCTCGTGCTGCGAGGAGAGGACGACCTCGAGGGGGTCGCGGTGATGGGTCTCTCGGAGTGGGTCCTGCGGCGCCAGGGAGGGCAGCTCGTCGATCCGGATCTCGCCGTTCGGGTCACGGCGCTGCTCGCGAACTGGCTGGACCGCTGCCTCACGGGTTGACGGTGAAGGGCGGTGCGATCCGTCTCCTCAGCGCGCGGCGACCTCGGCGCCTGCCTGGCCCAGATGGGACGAGCGCGCCTCGCCGACCAGTCGCCCCTCCGCGTCGAAGTCGCTCTCTTCGAGTCGGACGTTGGGAACCGGTCCGGTCGTCCGGTTCTCGCCGACCAGGCCCCCCTCGGCCCCGAAGAAGGCGTTGCCTTCGACCAGCGGTGGGATGGGTTCGGCGGCCCCGCGAAAGGTCATCGCTCGCCGTTGGCTCACCACGCTGTTGCGATACACGTAGGTGTTCTCCGCATCGGGGGTGGTCGACTGGGTGTTGATGATGAACGCCGAGTCCACGTTCTGATCGCCGTCGTAGATGAGAGTGTTCCAACAGATCTCCTGGTTCGCCGCCGAACCGAGGGAGATCTGGTTGCTCACCGCGATGGCTGCCGAGGCCACCTGGCCGACCAGCTGGTTGTCGCGAATCGTCAGATCGTTGGTGTCGTCCTTCGCATGGAGCACCGTGCCTCCGTTGCTGTGGGCGAGGGCGACGTCGACGGCACGGTTGCCCTCGAAGAGCACGTGGCGGGAGTCGAAGGTCACGACGAGCTGGGCTCCAGCGTTCGCCCGAAGCTCGCAACCGAGGACCGCGAGGTTCTCGTGGTAGGGCCCGGCCGCCATGAACGCGATGCACGCGGGGTTGTCCGTGCCGGCGGTCCCGACGCCGGTGTCGTCGAAGGAGCATTCCCAGAAGGTGACTCGCTCCGAACGGTTGGTGATGTTGAAGAGCCGCGCGTTCCCGAGGTCTTCGCGGGATCCCACGAAGTCGATGCCGGCCACGACGAGGTCATCGATGCCGCCACGGCTGCCGGTTCGAAAGTGCCCGCGAGACAGGTCGAAGGTCACGGCTTCGTCCGGGAAGGCCAGGTATGCCGACGGCTTCTTGGTGTGGTCGAGCACTGGAGACGTGAACGCCTCGCTCGCCTCGACCGCATAGGTCCCTTCTCGGAAGACGGCGATGCGGCCGGCGAACGAGGCGTCGTCGTCGTCACGCAGCCAGAGGCCGTCGGCGAAGGTGCGCAGCGGCGCATCGAAGGTGCCGGTCGCGTCGTCGTCGCCGTGTTGCGAGTCGACGAAGACGAAGGCCCCGGCGTTCGTGTCCACCGACCAAGTGAGCTCGACGCTCTCGCCCGCTTGATCGGTGACGCGGACTCGGACGGGGTGGGTGCCAACCCTCGGGCTGGGCCACTCCAGCACGCCATACCCTTCGGTTCGAAGATGCTCGATCCGGCCGTCGTTCATCCGTCGCTCCAGCTCGCCCGCGACGAAGCGCATGCCGTCCGGTCCCTCGACGAGCTCGTAGCGAAAGGGCCATTCGCCGCCCTGAATGCCGACCGGCACTCGGTAGGGAACCGAAGGATGCGCGTGTCGGTGGGCTGCACCCGCGCCGGTCTCGGCGTCGGGGCGCGGGTGCAGCGGGTAGATCGGCAGCTTGCCGCCGACACGCTGCGCTTCCGGAAGCTCCCACTCGCCCGGGGGCGTGCCTCCGTCGTCGGGTCCGGCGTCCGCGAGCGACGCATCGCGAGGCAGAGACGTCGCCGCGTCGGCGCCGGAGTCGGTGCCGGAGTCGGGAGGGGGCGCGTCATCGTCACCGCAGCCCAGCGCGGCGAGGAGGACGAGGCAGGCAAGGCGAAGCGCCGCGGGAACGTTCATGGGGAGAGGCTGACCGGCCGAGGCAGCGCAGCAAAGCAGCGAACGACGCAAATTAGGTCGAATTAGGCCAGCGCCGTGCCTCCACGAGACCTGCCGTTCGTGTCCGTCGGGCTCATTCGCCGACCAGCCAGGCGAAGACCCCGTCGACCACCATGGCCATCCGGCCGTAGTCCAAGCGGTCGGGGGTGTCCTCGCTCGTGTGGTATGCGCGGTTCCGGAGGAACGCCGTGTCCGTGACCATCACGGCGGGGAGCTCATGGCGCCAGTAGCTGCGGTGGTCCGAGAAGTCGACGCCGGCGACGGTCGGGGGTGCGGCGTAGCCGTAGACCGGCAGCGAGTGGATGCTCATCGCGTCGCGAACGGCCATGGCGAGCGCTTCGTCTTCGGTCCGCCCGAGCACGAGGATGAAGTCGCCCGTGTCGGGCATGCGGCTCGCCAGCGCGTTGCCGGGGTACGCCTGCGAGCCCGGGGCATCGTCGTAGTAGCCGATCATCTCGAGCACGACGACCTCGGCGCCGGCCGGCGTGACGAGCGCGTGGGCGACGCTTCCCATCTGCCGGGTGCGGAAGTGTGGCGGCTCCTCGTTGGCGTAGGCGACCAGCTCCACGGAAGGCGGATCCTCGAGCGAGCCGAGCAGGCGCGCGAGCTCGAGGAGGCCGGCGACTCCGGACGCGTTGTCGTCCGCGCCGGCGGTGTCGAGCCATGAGTCGTAGTGGGCGCCGACGACGCGGCTGGGCTCACCGGCGCCGAAGCGGGCGCGAACGTTCTCGAAGGGTGGCGCGCCGACGGGGGTCGGCTGGCGCTCGACCGTCGCGCCGAAGCCCTCGAGCATGGCGGCGAGATGGTCGGCGGCCTTCCGCATCGCATCGGGGTGACGGTGGCCACGCGCGCCGATGGTCTCGGCGAGGAAGCGGACCTCTCGCTCGAGTCGTTCGGGATCGGCCCCTTCACCGAGGGAAGCGGGTGGCGGGCGGAGCGCTCCGGGCTCGATCGGCGCGCAGAGCAGCCAGCGCCCCGCGAACGCGAGGGCCACGACTCCGAGCAGACCGAGGAAGAAGCGCACCCGGGACCGACAGTCTCGGGTAGCCGAAGTTCCGGACGGGGGCCGGCCGGCTTTCAACTGGTGCGGGCCAGGCGAACGATGGTGGCGCCGAGACTCCACCCCTCTAGGTTCGCCCGATGACGCTCTCTCGCTCGTGTCGAGCACTCGCGCTTCTGCTCTTCCTCGCCGCTGCCGCGCCGGTGGCTGCACAGACCACCTTCCATATCGACCCCGCGGGCTCGGACGCTGCCGACGGCAGCGAGGCGGAGCCGTGGGCGACGCTTCAGCACGCCGCCGACGAGGTCGGGCCGGGGGATACGGTGGTGGTCCACGCCGGCAGCTATCGAGGGATGGATCTCCGCACCAGCGGCACGGCCGACGCGCCGATCACCTTCTCCGCCGAAGCGGGTACGACCATTGACCAAGACAACGATCGGACCCCCGACGGGATCAACCTCGAGGGGGCCAGCTTCGTCGTCATCGAGGGGTTCGAGTCGAGCGGCCGGACGCGCGCCGGCTTCCGCGCGGTCAACGGCGACCAGGTGGTCTTCCGGAACAACGTCGCCGCGGACAACGGCAAGTGGGGCATTCTCACTGGGTTCTGCAACGACCTGCTCATCGAGAACAACACCTGCTCGGGGTCGATCGACGAGCACGGCATCTACGTCTCGAACAGCGGGGACCGACCGATCGTTCGAGGGAACCGCCTCTTCTCGAACAACGGCAACGGGCTCCACATGAACGGCGACGCCGACGTCGGCGGCGGTGACGGGATCATCTCCGGCGCGCTCGTCGAGAACAACGTGATCTGGGACAACGGTGAGCGCGGCGGGTCGGGCATCAACTGCGATGGCGTCCAGGACTCGGTGATCCGCAACAACCTGCTCTACGAGAACCACGCGTCGGGCATCAGCCTCTACCGGGTCAACGGCGGCGGTCCCTCGAGCGGCAACCTGGTCGTGAACAACACGGTCCTGCAGGCCGCCGACGGGCGGTGGGCGCTCAACATCCAGCACGGCGCGGTGAACAACCGCGTGCTGAACAACATCCTCCTCAGCCGTCACACCTTTCGAGGCGCCATCGACATCTCGGCGGACAGCCTCGATGGGCTGGAGGCGGACTACAACGTCGTGATCGCCCGATTCACGACCGACGGCGGCTCCACCCGGCTCGACCTCTCGGAGTGGCAGGCGCTCGGTCATGGCGAGCACTCGCTCGAGGCCGCCATCGACGAAGTCTTCGTCGACCCGCCCGGGAGCGACTATCACCTCTCGGCCGGTAGTCCGGCGCTGGACGCCGGACGCATGGCCGATGCGCCGCCCGCCGACTTCGAGGGCGACGCGCGGCCGCAGGGCGCGGGCATCGACGTGGGGGCCGACGAGCGATGCGACGGTGATTGCGATGCCCCCGACGGCGGCGTGCCCGACCTCGATGGTGGGGTCGGTGCGGACGCTTCCGTCTCGCGCGACTCGGGCGTCAGCGGTCGCGATGGGTCGACGGGGCCGGGCGACGACGACTCGTCCTCGTCCGACGACGGCTGTGGCTGTCGCGCCTCCGGTCGTCATGGAGGCTCGGGCCTACTGCTCGTGCTGGCGATCGGACTCGTCGCGCGACGTCGTCGTCGCTGACCGAGCTCACCGTTCGATGGGACGGAGCGGGAGGTGGCCGCTCGGCAGCGGAGTCAGCCAGAGCTCCGTGCCTGCCCCACGGTAGCCGTCGTGGCGGAGACGAACGCTCGCGATGCCGCCGACCTCGACCTCGAGGGGGAGGGTGAGGCGATGTTCGTGGACCTCGCAGCCGGTCAGGAACGATTCGTCCAGGTCCCGCTCGCGGAGGAGCCGGGCGAGCTCGGCGGGGACCGAGTCCGCGAGCTCGCGTCCGTCGAAGACCTGAGGCGTGACGTCGAGGTCCACCAACCCGTCGAGGCGCGCGACCCGATCCCCTTCGGTGACGATGAGCGGTCGCGCGTCGCCCGCGTCCAGCACGAGATGGAGGAGCGCTTCCTCCTTCCAGAGGACCTCCCGCCGATGAATGCGGAGTGACCACGCCGCGCACGGCTCGCCCGACACCGGCGCGCGCAGGAGCGACGAGTGGGGTTCGGCCAGCGTCGCCGACCCTCGAACGCGCACGGCGTGACCGTCGGCGGCCTTCGCAAGGGCCACGCGGCGGGCTCGCCCGAAGGAGACCCCGGTCGCCTTGCGATTTCGGAGTGCGGTGTATGCGGAGAGCGACGCGCGGGGGATCGCCGCGACGGCGTTGAGTGCGAGATCGAGTGCCAGCTCGATGATCATGGGCCCCCTATACGTCGGGATCGCGGTGGCGCCAGCTACTGGCCAGCCGCGGCCCAGACGAGACCCGCGAAGACGAGGGTGAGCTTTCCCGCGGTATATCCCTCGTTCCGCACACGAGGAGCGAACGAACCACGCTGAGCGCTCAGAGCGGACGGCGGCGGTTCAGGATGAACACCAGCATCCAGTGCGCCATGCCGTAGGCGGCGCCGAGGCCGGCGATCGTGCCGCCGATCCACATCTTGTCGGCGGCCATCAGCAGTGATCCGCTCAGGATCGAGGACGACACCACGAGGCCGCTGAAGATGCGGCGGCCGAGGCGGTCGGTCGCCTCCTTGAGCGTGGTCTCCTTCACCTGGAGGCTGAAGGCGCCTTTGCGGAGGTCCTCGAGGATCTCCTGCATCTGCATCGGCGCTTCGGTCGCCGCGTGGCTGAGCCGGGTGACGCCGCGGATGACGTCCTGGGTGATCCGCTCGGGCGAGTAGCGCTGCTGGATCAGCCGCAGGAAGTAGGGCTTCACCTCTTCGAAGACGTCGAGGTCGGGATAGATCTCCTTGCCCACGCCTTCCACGGTCATCAGGGCCTTGCCCATCATCAGGAACCCGCTCGGGATCTCGATGCCGTAGCGGCGCGCGCCGTCGACGAGGTCCTTCAGCAGCGCGCTGAGCTCGATCTCACCGAGCGACTTGCCGAGGTACTTCTGCGCGAGGACCGCGACCTCGGCCTCGTAGGCCATCCGGTCGATCTTCTTGGTCGGCCGCCCGATCTGGTAGAGCGCGTCGGCCACCCCGCGGAAGTCCTCGCGGACCGCGGCGACCATCAGATCGATGGTCCGGTCCCGGAGCTGCGGCGTCAGGTGACCGACGAGACCCAGATCGATCATCGCGATCACCGGTCGGTCCGGGTCGCCGAGGATGAAGACGTTCCCCGGGTGAGGGTCGGCGTGGAAGAAGCCGTCCTCGAAGATCTGCTGGATCATGATGTCGACCGCCGTCTTGGCGATCGCGGCCCCGGAGTGGCCGTCTTCGATGGCGTCGTAGACCTTCTTGCCGTCGAAGTACTCGATGGTCAGGACGCGCCGCGAGCTGGCGCTGCGGTAGACCTTCGGGAAGCAGACGTAGCGCTTGCGGGCGAAGTTGTGGGCGAAGCGCTCGGCGTTGTCCGCCTCGTTGACGAAGTCGAGCTCGGCCGTCACCGCGCGGTCGAACTCCTGGACCATCTGCACGGGCTTCCAGAGCTTCGCCTCCGGGATCGATCGCTCGACCGCGTGGGCCAGCCAGTAGAGCAGGTCGAGGTCCAGCTCCATGGTCTGCTTCACGTCCGGCCGCTGGCACTTCACCACCACGTCGATGAGCCCGTCGTCGGTCTTGAGCTTCGCGCGGTGGACCTGACCGATGGACGCGCTGGCGAGCGGGGTCTCGTCGAAGTCGACGAAGATCTCGTCGATGGTCGCGCCGAGCTCGCTCTCGATCATCGGCCGGATCTTCTCGAAGGGCTCGGGCGGGACCTCGTCCTGGAGCTTCTTGAGCTCCTTGATGACGTCGGCGGGGATGATGTCGGGGCGAGTCGAGACGATCTGTCCCAGCTTCACGAAGCTCGGGCCGAGCTCCTGCAGCGCCAGTCGGATCCGCTCGCCGACCGTTCGCTTCTGCTCCTCTTCCTTGCGCTTCTTGCTGACCAGCGCACCGAGGCCCGAACGGGCGACCAGCTGGCCGAAGCCGTGCTTCGCCAGCACCCCGACGATCTGTCGGAGTCGGTCGAGGTCCTTGACGGTGTTCAGGAGGTTCGGGCCCATGCGGTCAGGGGGCGCAGCATACTAGAGCGCTGACCAAGAACTGGCGCGAGGTGAGTTCGTGGTCTGGGTGTGTGCCATGGTGCGTCCTCGAGCCGAGGAGATGCTGGAGTATCTTCGAGGTGAGAGGATGGCGCCAGGGTGCGTGCTCAGGGCGCGAAGCGCCCGTGCCAGTTCTTGGTCAGCGCTCGGGAGACGGCACGAATTACTCGGGAATCGAGGCGGGCACGTCGATGCGCTCGTTCAACAGCCGGCGCAGCGTCTCCACCGGAACGGAGGGGTCCGGATCGCGGAGCTCCCGCATCAGGTCCTCCTGCGGCTCGGCGGAGAGCGCGTCCATGTCGATCGTCATGCCCTCGTACCGGACCGCGATGCGTCCCGCGATCTGTCGGGTCGTCGAGTAGGGATCGGCCAGGAGCACGCCGAAGGCGGGCCGCACGGCGCGCAGGTCCGAGGCCTCGCGCGTGGGTTCCCAGCCGTAGTGCCAGCCCGCGATGGTCCGCTGCACCGGGTCGCCGCGGAGCATCCACACGACGCCGGCCGGGATGTCGGCGCGGTCTTCGGCCAGGGCAGGGCGCTCGATGCCGTACCACTCTGCGAGCTTGTCGGCGGTCCAGCCGATGGACTGGTCCAGGTGACAGAGGTTGCAGGCGTTCGGGGTCTCGCGGCCCTCGAGGCCGGTCGCCAGCGGGCTCGCCATGCGGTGGCTGCGCGTCGCCGAGAGCAGCCCGTAGCTCGTGTGTGGCATGTGGCAGTTCCGGCAGTCGCTGCCCGCGCTGTCGATCGGGTGGTGCGTGTGGGCCTCGACGTCCGCGAAGTAGTCCTGGTGGCAGGACTGGCACATGGAGCGGTCGGTCGAGTCGTGGGCGACCTGCCCGTTGGGATCGCCGCCGTGGACCCGGTGGCAAGTGATGCAGGTCATCTCGCCCTCCAGGTAGCAGCCGGAGAGCGTCATCGAGTCGTACTCGCGCCCGGCCACGCGACCCCGCCCGTCGCGCCAGAAGGCCTCGACCACGTCGCGGTCCTCGTCGGGCATCTCGTCCGGATCGATGACGTCGCTGGCGGCGGCGGCCTTCGCGTGCATGGCCTCGAAGTCGAGGTGGTCCGAGAGCAGGTCGCCGGCGAAGAAGTCCTCGTCGTTCGGCACCGCTTCTTCGCAGGCGGTGTGGCAGTGACCGCAGAGCGACGCCGAGCGCACGTGGTCCAAGCGCTTCGGGTTCACGATGGTCGGGTCCCCTTCGCCTTCGAGGTGGAGCTCGTAGCGTCGCGCCGGGTTGCTGTTGGCGAGCACGTGCTCTTCGGCTGGGCCGTGACAGCGCTCGCAGGCGATGCCGAGCTCGACCACGGCGGTGTCGCCGTTCAGGCCCTCGAACTCCGAGTCCCATGGGCCGCCGGTCGCGTGGCAGTAGACACAGCCGTCGCCCCAGATGGCCGGCTCCGCGGGGTGGTCTTCGGGAGGCTGGAGGAAGGAGTTGTCGTTCGCGATCCAGCGCTCCTCTTCGATGAGCCACACGAACGGAAGCTGCTCGAGCGTGCCGGTGGCCGAGGTCATCCAGAACGCCTGCATGTTGTGCGAGCCGGTGAGCATGACGATGCGGCGCGGGCCTTCCGGCAGCGAGGCGTCGTTCGGGCCGGGCTCGCCGTCGACGATCGGTCCGAAGTCGACCAGGAACTCGTCGCCCTCGCGGAACACGCGCGCGGCGAGGCCGAAGCCCGTGAGCACGCGGCCGTCGAACTCCGCGACCACGGTCTCGGGCGAGGCGCCCTGAGTCATCGTGCGGTGGAAGGAGTCGTGCCAGGTCTCGTACTGACCGGGATGGCACGCGCGGCAGGTGGCCGAGGAGGCGAAGCCGTCGCTCGGTCCGAGCTCGGGCATGCGGGACTCGAGGTCGACGTCGGGCGCCGGTGGGATGAAGGCGACGACGCTGAGCGCGGCGGCGGTGCTCCCTCCGAGCAGCGCGACCAGGCGCGCCGCCCAGCCGGCGCCGCGTGCGGCCAGCGCCCCCACCAGCCCGCCGACGGAGGCGGCGACCACCAGCCAGAGGAGCGCGTTCACTCCCTCGCCTCTGGTCGCGGTGCCTTCGACTTGGGCGCTCTCGGCGGGTTCAGGCTCCAACCCGCCGCGAAGAGCGCGGTCAGCAGGCAGACGGCGCCGAGCGGGACGAGCCCGATGCCCATGCCGGGATCGCCGCCCACTGCCCCGAAGCCACCGAGTAGGAAACCCGCCGGGAGCAGGAACCCGGCCGCGATCAGGGCGCGAGAGGCCACCCGCGGCGCCCGGCCCTCCGGCTCGGCGACCGCGAGGGTCGCGCCGAGGGCGAGGTGCAGCACCGCGAGCAGCGTGCCGTGGGCGTGCGCCAGCCGGAACATGAGCCGTCGCGTCTCGCTCGCCACGTTGAGATACCAGTCGACCTTGAACCCATGCATCGCTTCGAGGGTCAGGCCGAGACACGCGAAGAGCAGCAGGGACCACCACCCGAGGCGGAGATGAAAACGCACGTCGTCCCCGACCCCCCGCTCGGCCGACACCTTGGGATCCTTCCCGCTCACGGGCGGAGTGTAAAGCGCTCGGCGCCCGGCCGGCCGTGAGGAGTCCCCGACAGCCGACCATGGCCGGAATCCGAGATCAGCGAATCGTCAGGCGTGCGGCAGCGCAATGGGCGGGGGAGTTCGGGTGAATCGAGGAGGCCTGGCCGACGAGAGAAGGGCTGGGTGCCAGCCCCTAGGAACACTGCGCGATGACGGCGGTGATGTTGTCCTTGCCGCCGCGCTGGTTGGCGATCGCGATGAAGCGCTGGACCGCCGTCTGCGGGCCGAGGGCGATGATGTCGGGGATCTCGCCGTCCTTCAGGTAGCCGTGGAGACCGTCCGAGCAGAGCAGGAAGGCGTCGCCGGGCTGGATGTCGAAGAAGCGGGTGTCCACCTGGACGTAGTCGCGACTGCCCACGGCGCGCGTGATCACGTTTCGGTGCGGCGAGACCGCGGCTTCTTCCTCCGTGATGATGCCCTGCTTGAGCTGCCAGGCCACCAGGGTGTGGTCCTCGGTCAACGCCGAGGCGGTACCGTCGCGGACCAGGTAGATACGGCTGTCGCCGACCTGAGCGGTGATGCCGAACTGACCGCAGAGCGCGAGCGCGGAGACCGTGGTGCCCATTCCCTGGCGCTCCGGATCGTGCTGCGAGAGGCCGAAGACCATGTAGGTGGCCGCCTGGATGGCGCTCTCCATCGCCCGGAGCCCACGCCGGATGGTGTCGTCCGCGGTGTCGCCCTCGGCGATCGCGCGAAGGATGTCGGCCTCCTTCGCGACCATGCCGTGCACGGTGTCCACCGCCTCTTGGCTGGCGATCTCACCGGCGGCGTGGCCGCCCATTCCATCCGCCACCACGTAGAGCCCGAGGGAGTCGTCGTAGAAGAACGCGTCCTCGTTGACAGCCCGACGCTGCCCGACATCCGTCAGTCCTGCTCCTTGGCGCTGCATCTGGATCAATCCGCTCTCCGTGTGGGAGGTTACCCTACGCACGCGCTCGATGGGCAGGAAAGACGAGCCGTGCGTTCTCCCAGACCGTGGTCGGCTGTTTCTCCGCGCCGGGCCTGCTATGGGGGCCCGATGAGCGACCCGCGCGACGCCGTCCTCGCTTGGGCCAACGATGCCCGTGCCCGCCGACGCCCCGAGCTGCTTCGGGAGGCGCGCGCCTTCCACGCGCAGCACGCCGAAGACCCTGGCGCCGTGCTCGCCATCGCCACCGCGCTGGTGGCCGACGCCGAGCGCCGCCCGCCGGACGCGCCGCTGGAGCTCGATGGAGCCGCCGCGTTGGCGGCCGAGCTCGTTCGCCCGATGCTCGACCGAAGCGACCTCGAGCCGGAGACTCGCGCGTACCTGGCGCTCAACCTCGGCCACGCGCTCCGTCGACTCGGCCCCGACGCGGACGCCGAAGCTCAGCAGGCGTACGCGGAGGCGCTCGCGCTCCAACCCGATCGCGGCTGGTGGCACCACGCGCAGGCCGAGCTGCACAAGTGGCGCGGTCGCTGGGAGGAGTGCCTCGCGAGCGAGAAGGCCGCCGCGGAGCGGCTTCCCGGCGAGCGGGTGGTGGCGCTCGGCGTGGCGCTCGCAGCGACGGCGCTCGGGAAGGGCGATGAAGCCGCCGACGCCTACGAGTCACTCGGGCTCCCGCGCCCGGAGCTCACCGCGGGCGGTCTGCCGCGCGTGGACGGGCTCGGCCATCGGCGGGTCCGAACGCCGGCGCGTCCGACCGGCCGCGGCGTTCAGCAGCTCCCGGATCCGTGCTTCGAGCTCGTCTGGGTCGAGCTGCTCAGCCCCTGCCATGGCGTGGTCTCCTCGCCATCCTTCCTCGATGCCCCCATCGACTACGGCGACGTGATCCTCTTCGACCCGGCACGCGTGGCGACCACCGAGACCGACGAGCCCGTGCATCCGATCCTCGAGCGGCTGCACCGGGGCGCGGAGGTGAAGCTGCCCTTCGTGGCGGTGCTCGGCGACGACGCGGAGGGTGGGGCGCTCGCCGAGGCGATCGGTGCGCAGGTCTTCCTCTCACCGGTGGTGCCCGAGAAGGCGCCCGCCACCAGCAAGCGACTGGTCTACGGCAAGCTGGTGCTCCCGGAGGCCGCGCCGCTCGGCGAGGTCCGCGTGAAGATCGAGGCCCACCTGAAGAACGGCGCGCGCCTGGCGATCCCCGAGCTCTACGAGCGACTCGAGCTCACCGAGTGGGCCGGCAAGCAGCATCGCGCGTGGCGCAGCGTCGAGCGCTACGCGACCCAGCAGGGCCTGGTCTGAGCCCATGTTCGCGGCCCCGCTTCCGAGTCAGCAGCAGCGCTTCGACGATCTGCCAGAGCTCCCGGAAGCGACGCTGCACCGGCGCCGCGAGACCTTCTTCCTCGTCCTGAGCGGGCTCTTCCTCGGCACCCTGGCGATGTTGAACATCCTCGGGGTCACCCACTTCATCGACCTGAGCTTCGATCTCTTCGGGATGACCATCCCGATGCCTCTCGCGGTCGGTGTGCTGCCGTATCCCATCACCTTCCTGTGCACGGACCTCATCAGCGAGCTCTACGGGCGCGAGCGCGCAAACGCCGTGGTGTGGGTCGGACTCGGCCTCAACCTCTGGGTCGCGTTCATCCTCTGGCTCGGCGGGGTCCTGCCGGCCGCGTCGCAGGAGGGCGTCTTCTTCGAGCTCCGCACGTTGGCCTTCGCGGCGATCGGTGCGTCGATGATCGCGTACCTCACGGCTCAGCTCGTCGACGTGCAGCTCTTCCACTTCTGGAAGAAGCTGACGAAGGGCAAGCACCTCTGGCTGCGGAACAACGCGTCCACGCTGGTGAGCCAGCTGGTCGACACGGTCGCGGTGATCCTGATCACCCACTTCCTCGCGAACGGTCTTCCGATCGACCCCGAGCAGCCGCTCGGGGGGCAGCTTTTCACTTTCATTGCCGCCGGTTACGTCTTCAAAGTCCTCACCGCGCTGATGGACACGGGGCCCTTCTACCTCTGCGTTCGCTGGGCCGTTCGCTACCTCCGACTGCCAACGAGCGAGTGGTGAACGCGTTGCATGACGCAGTGCGTTGGCCTTGCGTTCGGCGGTCGCTTCGGTATTCTCTGCTCGCTCCTGGGGAGGGGCGGCTTCCGGAGACCTCCGTCGAGGCGGTCGAGGCGTAGACCCTTTCCTACTACTTCTCCGGAACACCGTCCCTCACCGAGCGAGCAGCAAGCTTGGTGGTTCTTGAACGTGGGAGAACGGTAATGAAGCGGACGAAATGGCTGGTGCCAGCCCTCGCGGCAGCGATGCTCGCGGGCGCAGGGCTCTGGGGCTCGAGCGCCGAGGCGACGGTGATGGTCGAGCTCACCCTCGAGGACATGGCGCGCGACGCGGTGGCGATCGTCCACGGTCGAGTGGTCCGCACGGGTGGGCACCTCGGCATCCGTGACGGGAGCGCGGAGCCCTTCACCGTGACCACCCTCGACGTGATCGAGTGGATCAAGGGACCGGGCGGCGATCGCATCGAGCTCCGCGAGATCGGTGGCGAGCTCGGCGGGAACCGTGGCGGCATGGCCATCGACGGCGTGCCGAACTACGACGTCGGCGAGGAGGTCGTGGTCTTCTTGGAGAACGACCCCCACGGCGACTTCTACCGGACCTACGGCATGGTCCAGGGCAAGTTCGTGGTGCTCCACGGCGTGCCCGGCGTGCCCGACACCGTCGTTCGCGACAGTGAGGCCGTGACCTTCGCGCGCTGGACCGAGGGCCGCATGGTCCTGCAGCGCGGCACCCAGGAGGCCATGGCGCTCGAGACCTTCCTCGACGCCGTCGCCGGTGCGCTCCGCTTCGCGCCGCCGCGCATCGACACCCCCGACGTGACCGGCGAGGTGTCGCGATGAACCGCTCGGCACTCTTCGCGCTGGCGCTCGGCGCCGCCTTCACCTTCGGCGCTCCGCAGGCTCAGGCCTGGGAGTGTCTGACCGGAAGCTGCCCCAAGTGGTGCAACTTCCCGGTCCCCTATGGCCTGACCATCGCATCGCCCGACCTCGGCGACGCGACCACGGTCAGCGAGCTCCAGCGCGGCTTTGCCGACTGGACCCTCGTGAGCTGCACCGACCTCACCGCCTCCTACACGGGTCGCAGCGGTGGGACGGCCGGCAACGGCGACGGTCAGTCGCTCGTGGGCTGGGTGGAGAGCGGTTGGAGCCATGGCTCCGGCGCGATCGGCGTGACCGGTCCCCGCTGGAACGGCCGCAACTGCATCGTCGAAGCCGACATGGAGATGAACGGCGTTAACTTCACCTGGATCACCGGCTCCGGCCGCGGATCGAACGTGAACGCCTACTCGATCATCCTCCACGAGGCGGGCCACTACTACGGCCTCGGCCACTCGGATCTGTCGAGCGCCACCATGTACTTCGCCTACCAGGGCGGCATCGACGCGCTCGGCACCGACGACCAGAACGGCATCTGCACCCTCTACCCGGGTGAGGGTGGCGGACCCGTCGATTGCACGACCACGGGCTGCCCGAGCGGCCAGGTGTGCGAGAGCGGCGTCTGCATGGCCGAGACCGGCGACGGCACGCTCTGCGCGCCCTGCACCGACTCCGGCCAGTGTGGCGGCTCGGGCGACTTCTGCCTGAGCTACCCCGACGGGCGAGGCTACTGCGGCACGAGCTGCTCGAGCAGCGGCGAGTGCGGCGCGGGCGGGCAGTGCGTGTCCACCACGGCGGGCGGTCAGTGCATTCGCATCCAGGGCGGTCAGCCCAGCTGTGAAGGGGCGGGCCCCTCGGGCTGCACCTCGAACGCCGACTGCACCGCCGACCAGATGTGCAACACGAGCACCGGTGAGTGCGTCGCGCGTCCGACCGGCGGCATCGACAACGGCCAGCCCTGCACGGACTCCGCGGAGTGCAACAGCGGTCTGTGCGCCTCGACCAGCATCGGTCAGGTCTGCACCGAGGGCTGCAACGATCTGAGCCCGGCGAGCTGCTCGCCCGGCTTCTACTGCGAGCGGGGTGGCCTCTGCGGCGACGGCTTCTGCGTGCCCGGCACCGCGGGTCCCGCGGCGGACGGCGCGAGCTGCGCGGTGGACACGGACTGCGCGTCACTCCTCTGCGACCGCGGCACCTGCGGCACTCCCTGTCAGGTCGGTGGCGCGACGGTCTGTGGCGCGGGCTTCACTTGCCAGGGTAGCGGCACCACCGCGTGCGGCGCTTGCAAGCCGGAGGGCAGCGTCGGTGGGTTGGGCGATCCCTGCCTCACCCGCGACGAGTGCGCGACCGAGGAGTGCGCCCTGCGCGACGGCGCGGGCTTCTGCACCAACTACTGCGACGACACGGACCCGTGCCCGACCGACTTCACCTGCGTGGTGGTCACCGATGCCCTCAGCGTCTGCAGCCCGAACGACGACGGCGGACGCGACGACGGCGGCTGCGGCTGCTCGGTGCCGGGCGCCAGCGCCTCGAACCGGCCGCTCTGGCTCTTCCTGATCGTCGTCCCGGCCATCGTGTTCTGGCGTCGTCGACGCCGTTCGCGTTGCGGCTGAGCATCTGACGCGACAGAGGGGGACGGCGCCCGTTCGCGGGCGTCGCTTCCCCGATGGCTTCCCCTTCCGACACGAGCGCGTCCCCCTCCGAGAGGGGGGACAAGCGCCTCCGAGCCTACCTGCGGCCCTACGAGGGCCGCTTGGCGTTTGGGGTGCTGCTCCTGCTGCTCACGAACGCCTTCGACAAGGCGATCCCGTGGGTGCTGCAGGGCGCGATCGACGCGCTCGAGGGCGGCACGTTCGACAAGGTCCGGTCGGCGGCGCTGACGGTCATGGCGATCGCGGCGGGCCTGTGGATCTTCCGCACCCGCTCGCGGATCGAGGTCTTCAACGTCGGCCGCGACGTCGAGTACGACCTGCGCAACGAGCTCATCGACAACGTCCACCGGCTCGGCCCCACCTTCTTCCGAAAGATGGCGACCGGCGAGATCATGAGCCGGGCCACCAGCGACCTGGGGCAGGTGCGGCTCCTGGTCGGCTTCGGCGTGCTGCGGGTCGTCGACTCGATCTTCGCCTTCGGCGGCGCGATCGCGCTGATGCTCGCGCTCAGCCCCGAGCTGACGCTCTACGCGATGGCGCCGTTCCCGATGATCATCTTCCTGGCGCGCTTCTTCGGGAAGCGGCTCTACCTCCGGAGCCGCGAGCACCAGGAGGCGCTCGCGAAGCTCGCGGACGTGGCCCAGGAGAACCTGGCGGGCGTCCGCGTCGTTCGCGCCTACGCGATCGAGGACGCCGAGCAGCGCCGCTTCGACGAGGCCAATCAGGCCGCGGTCGACGCGAGCATGCGGCTCGTCGTCCTGCGCGGTTTCATGTGGCCGATGCTCCTGCTGGTCGCGTCGCTCGGGACGCTGATCGTGATCTGGAAGGGCGGCGAGATGGTGCTCGCCGAGCGGCTCACGGTCGGCGAGCTCGCGGCCTTCAACGCCTACCTCGCGCAGCTGGTCTGGCCGACGCTCGCGCTGGGCTGGTTGCTGAGCGTCGTCCAGCGCGGTCGCGCGGGCTACGACCGGGTGCGCGCGATTCTCGACGCCGAACCGGAAGTCCACAGCGAAGGCACGGTGGTGCCGACCGGTCCCGGCGCGATGTCGGTCGACCACCTCGAGTACTCGGTGCGGGAGGACGGCGAGGAGGTGCCCATCCTGAAGGGCGTCGATCTCCAGGTGCCGGCGAAGGGCTCCCTCGCGATCATGGGGACCGTCGGCTCCGGCAAGAGCACTCTCGCGGCGTTGCTGCCGAGGCTCGCGCCGACCCCGAAGGGCCGGGTCTTCCTCGACGGCGAGGACGTGACCGACATCGACCTGCGCGAGCTCCGGCGGGCGGTCGGCTACGCGCAGCAGGAGCCCTTCCTCTTCAGCACGACCGTCGAGCGGAACATCGCCTTCGGTATGGACGACCCGGACGGCCCCGACGCCCGCGAGCGCATCGAGTCCGCCGCCGAGGAGGCGTGCATCCTCGAGGAGATCGAGACGCTCCCCGACGGTATGGAGACGCTCGTCGGTGAACGCGGCGTGCAGCTCTCGGGCGGTCAGAAGCAGCGCATCGCGCTCGCCCGCGCCTTGCTCAACGAGCCGCAGGTCATCGTGCTCGACGACCCGATGAGCGCGGTCGACGCACGGACCGAGGCGCAGATCCTCCGTGCGCTGGACCGAGCCGGGGAAGGGCGGACGCTCATCCTCGTCACTCACCGAGTCGCCGCCGCCTCGCGCTGTGAGAGCATCGTCGTGCTCCACGACGGCGCCATCGTCGAGCGCGGGACGCACGCGGAGCTCTGCGCTGCCGGTGGTCGCTACTCGACGCTCGCCGAGCGACAGCAGCTCGAGGCGGAGCTCGCCATCACCGAGGACGACGCGCGGGAGTCGCGGCCATGAGCGACTCGAAGGCCACACCGGAGACGAAGCGCGCCGAGAGCCGCGCGCGGCTGCTCACCAGCGCCCAGGCCGAGCAGGCCGAGCGCCACTACGACCTCGCGCTGCTGAAGCGCCTGCTCCCCTACGCCAAGCCGCACAAGTGGCTCTTCATCGCGGCGATGATCCTGATGCCGCTCTCGTCGCTGATGGGGCTCGTTCAGCCCTACCTGCTCAAGCGGGGCATCGACTCGGTCGTGGTGGAGAAGAGCGAGGGCGCCCTGATGCAGGTCGTCTACCTCTTCGCCGGGGCGCTCGCCGCGGAGTTCGTGGTGCGCTTCGCGCAGACCTATCTGATGCAACTCGCAGGTCAAAAATGCACGGCCGACCTGCGGGGCGACGTCATGGGGAAGATCCAGCGGCTGCGCGTCGGCTACTTCGATCGGACCCCCGTCGGCCGCGTGGTCACCCGGGTGACCAACGACATCGACTCGCTCGCCGAGCTCTTCGCCTCGGGCGCGGTCACGGCGATCACCGATCTGATCACGCTCGTCGGCATCGTCGTCGCGATGCTCCTGCTCGACTGGCAGCTGAGCCTGGTGGCCTTCACCGCGCTGCCGCCGCTCGCGCTCCTGGTGAACCTCTTCCGCAAGCGCGCGCGCTCGGCGTTCCGCGACATCCGCACCCGGGTCGCGCAGCTCAACGCCTACCTCGCCGAGCAGGTCAACGGCGTCCGCGTGGTGCAGGCCTTCGGCCGCGAGAAGGAATGCGCGGACGAGTACAAGGACATCAACGCCGCCTACCGCGACGCGAACTACCGCTCGATCCGCTACGACGCGCTCCTCTACTCGGTCGTGCAGTCGATCAGCGTCGCCTGCGTGGCGCTGGTGCTCTACTTCGCCGCCGTCCGCGCGGGCTGGGTCAGCGCCGGCGCCGAGGGCGCGCTCTACGTCGGCACCGTCGTGGCCTTCTACGACTACATCGAGCGCTTCTTCGTGCCCATCCGGGACCTCGCGACGAAGTACACCATCATCCAGTCGTCGCTCGCGTCCGCCGAGCGCGTCTTCCAGCTGCTCGACACCGACGAGGACGACGCGCCCCATCGCCCGGGCGACCGGCCGGTCGTCGAGGAAGAGGCCGCGGTCGCCTTCGAGGACGTGACCTTCGCCTACCGCGACGGACACCCGGTGCTCCACGAGGTCTCCATCGCGGTGAGGCCCGGCGAGCACGTCGCGCTGGTCGGCGCGACCGGCAGCGGCAAGACGACGCTGACCTCGCTGCTCCTCCGGCTCTACGAGCTCGAGGAAGGATCACTCCGAGTCGACGGCAAGGACGTCCGCGACTGGGACGCCAAGGCGCTCCGCCGCAGCTTCGCGGTCGTGCCCCAGGACGTCTTCCTCTTCAGCGGCACGCTGCGCGCGAACCTCGCCCTCGGCGAGCTCGCTCCGGACGACGACCGGCTCTGGGAGGCGCTCGAGCGCACCGGCGCGGCGGACCTGGTGCGGAAGCGCGGTGGTCTCGACGGGCGCGTCGACGAGCGCGGCCAGAACTTCAGCGCCGGCGAGCGGCAGCTCCTGGCCTTCGCGCGCGCGCTCTATCGGGACGTGGACCGCATCATTCTCGACGAAGCCACCGCCAACGTGGACTCGGAGACCGAGCATCGGCTGCAGCTCGCCGCGCGCGAGGCGCTCGAGGGCCGGACCGCCATCGTCGTGGCCCATCGCCTCTCCACCATCCGCGAGGCCGACCGCATCATCGTCATGCACCAGGGCCGGGTGGCCGAGGAGGGCACCCACGAGGAGCTCCTCGCGGCGGGCGGGATCTACGCGCGCCTCCACAAGCTCCAGACCGCAACCAGCTGAGGGCACCGGGGCGGCCATCGAGTGGCCCATGTCGGGGGTGAACCGGACTCGAACGGCCATGAGCCGGGCTCACGGTGCGCGGAAGCTCACCTGGGACGTGCGAGACACGTAAGTGTCGATGTATGCTTGCAAAAGATGTGCGGGGCGGGGCCGACCCCTCCGCGATCGGTCTCCCATCAGGTGCAGCAACACGCCCCCGTCGTCTACGGCAAGTACCAGCTCCTCGAGCTCCTCGCTCGCGGTGGCATGGCCGAGGTGTTCAAGGCGAAGTCGCACGGGGTGGAGGGCTTCGAGAAGGTCCTCGTCATCAAGCGGATCCTGCCCGAGCTCTCGTCGAACCCCGATTTCGTCGAGATGTTCATCAACGAGGCGAAGATCGCGGTCACCCTCTCGCACGCCAACGTGGTGCAGGTCTTCGACCTCGGCCGGGCGGACGACACCTACTTCATCGCGATGGAGTACGTGGCCGGCTCGGACCTCGCGACCGTCCTCCGCCGAGCCCGCAAGTACGACAAGCCCCTGCCGGTCCCGCTGGCCGTCTACCTGATCAGCGAGGTCGCCAAGGGCCTCGACTACGCCCACCGGCGCCGCGACTCCGATCTGCAACCGCTCCACATCGTCCACCGCGACGTGAGCCCGCAGAACGTGATGGTCAGCTACGAGGGCGAGGTGAAGCTGACCGACTTCGGCATCGCCAAGGCGCGGGGCAGCGTCGAGGAGGGCACCGCCGCCGGTGTGCTCAAGGGCAAGTACGCCTACATGGCCCCCGAGCAGGCCCGCGGTCGCGAGGTCGACGCGCGCACCGACCTCTTCTCGCTCGGCACCGTCCTCTACGAGTGCCTCGCGGGCCGCAGTCCCTTCCTCGCGGCGAGCACCTACGACACCCTCCAGCGTGTCCGCAGCGGCGAGTCCAAGCCGCTCTCCGAGGTCAGCGACGAGGTGCCGGAGGAGCTCTCCGCGATCGTCTCTCGCGCGATGAGCCCGGACCCGGCCGAGCGCCACGAGGACGCCGGGCGCTTCTACGAGGACCTGGTCCAGTTCCTCTACGGCACGGGGCAGCGCGTTGGTGCGCATGATCTCTCGAACTATCTGGACCAGCTCCGCGCGCTCTCCGAGGGCCGGAAGAAGAAGCGCGGGCCGACGAGCACCGACACCGGGCTCCGGCGCGCCTTCGACATGGAGACCTCCGCCGGTCGCCCCGGTCCGCACGAGTCCACGCCGGCCGAAGTGCCGAGCGCGCGCTCGGCCACCGGGATCGGCGAGCACGTCTCGACCACCGGCGCGAGTCGCGCGAAGACCTCGCCCCGTGCGGAGCGGCGCGACGTCACGTTGTTGGCGCTCGGCACCACCGAGCGACCGCCCCTCATCAAGCCGCTGCTCGAGCGCGCTGGCGGCCAGATCGTCGAGGACACCGGCGACGTCCGCTACATGCTCTTCGGCCTGGTCGAGCCCGACGGTCGCGACACCGAGACCGCGGCGCGCCTGGCGCTGCACCTGCCCGAGGCGTTCCCGGACGCAGGGCTACGGATGGGACTGCACGCGGGGCGCATCGTCGTCGAGGCGGACGGCACCATTCGGAAGAACGAGGCCTATCAGAAGCTGCTGAGCCAGGTCACCGACCTGGTGGCGCGTGCGAAGCCCGGCCGAGCGTTGATGTCGCCGGTGGCGGCCAAGGCCAGCCGGCGCTTCTTCGACCTCCTGCGTCTCGACGACAAGGCGCACGAGCTGGTGGCCGAGCGCGACCTGGCGGAGGCCTTCGGCCGCTTCGTCGGCCGTCGCGGCGAGCTGCGCCGCATCGGCGAGGCCCTCGCGAACGGCGCCCGAGGCAAGCAGACCCTGCTCTCGATCATCGGTGATGCCGGCAGCGGCAAGACCCGCTTGATCCTCGAGACGATGCGGCGCGTGCGGCTCGGCCAGAACGACGTCGGTATGATCGTCACGCGCGTACCCTCGAACGCGAAGGACGTGCCGCTCTCCGCGTGCCAGGCGCTGCTGCGAGAGATCGTGGGCGTCGGGGACCTCGAGAGCCCCGCGGAGATCGCGGAGAAGGTCGGTCGTCTGCGCGAGCTCGGTCTGAGCAAGACCGAGATGGACGCCGTCTCCAAGGCGCTCGGCCTGGAGGTCGAGGAGGGCGCGGACGCCGGGCAGCGACCGCTGCGCGCCGCCATCGCACGGATCGCCACCAAGCTCGCGGAGGACCGGCTCACGGTCTTCGCCTTCGACGACCTCGAAGCGATCGACGCCGAGAGCCTCCAGCTGCTCCAGCGGTTGGCCCGGACACCGACCGGCGGTCGCATCATCATCCTGGTCGCGCACCGGCCGGACGCACCTTTCGACTGGGAGGGGTTTCCCAATCACGTGGAGGTCGAGCTCGGGCCGCTCTCGGAGGACGAGGTGGCGAGCCTCGTCGGGGCCCGGCTCGGTGTGGACGAGGTACCGAGCGAGCTGCTCCACGAGATCGCGCTCAAGAGCTCGGGCAACCCGCTCTACGTCGAGGAGTATCTCCTCGCTCTACAGGAAGCTGGGGCGGTCGAGGTCCGGCACGGAAAGGCCATCTACGAAGCAGGGCAGGGCGTCGAGGTGCCCCGCTCGCTCCGCGGCATCATCGCCGGCCGACTCGCGCGGCTGGACGAAGAGCAGCGGAACCTGCTGCGCATCGCGGCGGTGGTCGGCGGCCGCTTCCACCTGACGATGATCGCGCGGGTCGCGGAGCTCTCGAACGAGCGCGTCGGCGAGCTGCTCGAAGGGCTCATCGAGCGCGACATCCTGCTGATGACGGGCGCCGAGGAGCTCGGCTTCGCGCACCAGCTCGTGCCGGAGATCGTGCACAGCCAGCTCCCGCTCGACGCGCGCCGGACGCTGCACGCGCAGGTCGCCGAGGCCTTCGAGCAGACCTATCCGGAGCACCTGGACGAGCTCGCGGAGCGGCTGGCGCACCACTATCGCGAGGCGGGCAAGCGCGCCCGAGCCATCGACTATCTGGTTCGCGCCGCGGACCGGCTCGAGGGGGAGTTCGCGTTGGCGGGCGCCGTCGCCGCGCTCGGCAAGGCCATCGAGATGATCGGCCAGTCTCCGTCGCCCGACCGCGAGCGAACGCTCGAGCTCCACCGACGCATCTCGGCGCTCTGCCTGCGCGGCCGCGAGCTGGAGACGGGCCTGGAGAAGATCGAGCCCGCGCTCGAGCTCGCGGAGGGGCTCGGCCGCGACGAGTACGTCGCGCGCTTCTCGCTCGCGAAGGGACTGTTGCTGACCGCGTCCAACCGCTTCGCCGAAGCCGACCCTTGGTTCGAGCGGGCGCGGCAGGTGGCGAAGAACGCCGGCCACGTCGAGCTGCTCGGTGAGATCGCGCGGGGCGGCGCCGAAGGCAGGGCGCGCAACGGCGACAACGAAGAGGCCGCCACCCTCCTCGAGGAAGCGCTCGAGCTCGCGGTCGCCGCCGGCGACATGACCGCGCAGCGGCGCGCGCTGCTACCGCTGGCGCTCGCCTACGGTGGCAAGGGCGACGGACCAGCGGCGCGCGACGCGCTCGCGCGGGTGGAGGCGACGCTCGAGGCGCAGCCGGAACGCATCGTCGAGTGCGAGCTCTGGAAGACCGATTCGCTGGTGAGCTTCCTGACGGGCAACCTGCAACGGGCGCTCGACTCGGCCTACCGCGCGCTCGACCTCGCGAAGGAGTACGGCTTCCCCTACGAGGCCGCGGTCAACGCGCACAACATCGGCGAGACGCTGATGCGGATGGGCGACTTCAAGCGCGCCTTCGCGATGCTGCGCTACAGCTACGACCTGACCCGCGAGCACGGCTTCCTGAAGCTCCAGTACAACAACATGCGGGTGCTCGGGTACATCGACGCGGTGAAGCTCAAGAGCCCGCAGGGCCGCGAACGCGTGGCCGAGGCGCTCCGACACGCCGAAGAGCACGACTACGTCTGGGACACCATTCAGAGCCTGCACATGCTCGCGATGGTGGACCACTCGCTGGGCGATCAGGAGTCGGCGCGCGCGCTCTTCCAGCGCGTGCTCCGCATGGGCAACGAGCACGGCCACGCCCACTATGCCGCCGCCGCGGAGACCGCCCTCGAAGCCATCGCGGCCGGTCGGCCGGTCCCGATGGCGCACTAGGCGGACGAAGCCGAAGGCGAGTCCGGCTCCCGCGCCCGCGCCCGTGCCCGTGCCCGACCCCAACCGGAATGCGCGCCCGCGCCGCCCACGTTCCCGCGCCGTGCTCCGCTGGCTCGCTCCACTGTTGCTGCTCGCCGCCACCCTCCCGGCACCCGCCCAGCCTCCGAGCCCCTACGCCCACTTTCGCCAGGCCTGCGAAGAGGCTGCCCGCGGCGAGCGACTCGCCCGCGTTTCGTTCTACGGCGCCAGCCACACCGCCCCCGACGTCCTCCCGAACCGGCTGCGAACCCACCTGCAGCGCAAGTGCGGCGACGGCGGCCCCGGCTGGATCATCCCCGCGCAGCCCTTTCCCTTCTACGATCACCAGCGAGCCATTTACGGCGGCACCGGCTGGGAGGGCAGGGTGGCTCGGGGGCGCACGCCGCCGCTGGACGACTACGGCCTCGCCGGCATCGCGCTCGACGGCAGCACCGGCGCCCGCGCGACCGTGCGCCTCGAGAGCCCAGCCCGAATCTCGGTCCATTTGCGTCGACGCCCTGGCGGGGGACGGCTCCGGATCCGGACGGGCACCGACCAGCTCGTCGACACCGCGGGCGATGACGGGGTCGTGATCGCCGAGCTCGGGGAAGCGCGCCGAGCTCGCATCGAGGTCGAGGGCGACGTGCGGGTATTCGGTGTCGTCGCCGAGCGCGAGAGCGGCGCGGTCGTCGACAACTTCGGCGTCCCCGGCGCGCGAGTGCGCAACCAGCTGCGTTGGCGCGAGCGCACGTTGGAGCCGTCCCTCGAGAACCGGCGCCCCGACCTGTGGATCCTCGCCTACGGCACCAACGAGAGCATCGACGGGCGCGTGCCCATCGACCGCTACCGACAGCGGCTTCGCGAGGTCATCGGTCGCTGGAAGCGCCGCTCCCCGCGAGCGTCGTGTCTGCTGGTCGGCCCCGGCGACTGGCCGCGCGAACGGCGTGACGGAACGCTGCGGCCCCGCCCCCGCCTCGAGCAGATCGTGGAAGCCCAGCGCATCGAAGCGGACGCCGCAGGCTGCGCCTTCTTCGACACGCTCGCCTGGATGGGTGGGCCCCTCTCGATGGAGCGCTGGATGGCCGAAGGGCTCGCGCTCGGGGACCGGGTCCACTTCACCGACGCCGGCTACGAGCGGCTGGGTGACGCGCTCGCCGCGGCCATCCTCCGCTGATCGGTTTCAGCGGGGCTCGAAGGCGATCACGTTCGGGACCTCCCAGAACTCGTCGTTGTCGTCGTTCGGGTTGAAGCCGTCCTCGTAGCTGCCGAGGGCACGGACCGTCTGTCCTTCGGCGTTCACGACGAGGGACGCCTCGGGGCCACCCTCCATGTAGATGAGGCCGCGGAGTCGCAGGCTCGGTTCGGCGAGCATCCGGCTGAAGACGGTCATCTGGTAGGGCGTGCGGCTGTGCACGAAGACGGCCTTCCCATCGGCGTCGACGCCAAAGGCCGCGGCGCTGTAGCGCTTCCGGGTCGGCCACTGGACCGCCCGCCCGCGACAGTCGAGCACGCGATAGGCCTGGAGGACGTTGCGGTAGCGCCGGGCCATCCCGTCGATCTCGGGGCCGCAGCCGCGCCCGCCGAGCGCCAGCGGATCGAGGGTGCTCCGTCGCGGATCGAAGCCGACCACACCGCGGTACTTGGAGACCCGCCGGTTCGAGACGACGTCGCCGTCCTGCATCATGAAGCCCACGCTCCGCCCCGAGGGCAGGAACATGCCCGCGTTGATCGCCCCGCCCAGGTGATGGTCGCGCACCCAGCCCGGCACGGTCCGGCGGCCCCCGTGTCGCTCGGCGGTCAGGATCCGGAGCCGATAGCGGGCGAGATCGACGCGGACGATGGTGATGAGGCGGTCACCGACGTCGACGGTGGGTTCGATCGGCGCACGGACGCGCTCGACGACGACGCCCGGCTGCTGCGCTGGAGCGCTCGGGGGCGCGAGCGCCAAGGCCAGAGAAGCGAGGGCGGCGAGGATGGCAAACGAGCGCATGCGGCGCGTACACGCCGCGAGCCTCGATTCATTCCCGAGCAGCCGGCATGACCGGCCGCGGGCTCACTCCTCGGTGGGCGCTTCCATGGTCGCCGGAGCGGCGGTCATGGCGGCGGGCGCGGCTTCCATGCTCGGAGCGGCGGCCTCCATCGTCGGCGCCGGAGCGGCCATGGTGGCGGCCATGGTCGGAGCGGCTTCCATCGTCGGCGCCGGAGCGGCGGCCATCGTCGGGGCGGGAGCGGCCATGCGGGAGGTGGTCGCGGCGGGAGCGGGCTCCTCGGCCGGCTCTTCCTCCTCGACCTCTTCCTCGGGCTCCTCGGCCTCTTCCTCGTCGTCGTCGCCGCCGCCGAGCAGCTCACCGAAGGCCTCGCGCGCACCGGCGGCACCGGCGGTGTCGAGGTTGCCCTCCTCGCCGTCGGTCGCCTCGTCGCTGCCCTCACCGAGCTCGGCCTCGTCGCCGTCGTCGCCGTCTTCCTCGCCGTCCTCGTCCTCGTCGGCCATGCCCGCGTTGAGCTCCTCCGCGGCGCGCTCGAGGGCGTCCTCGCCGGGGCTGCTCATGTAGGCGAGGGTCGCCGAGAGGATCATGAAGAGCGCGGCCGAGACCGCGGTCATCTTGGTGAGGATGTTCCCCGCGCCAGCGCCGCCGAAGACCTGCTGGCTCGCGCCGCCGCCGCCGCCACCGCCGAGCGCGCCCATGCCGCCGCCCTTACCGGACTGGAGCAGGACGACGAGGATCAGGAAGAGGCAGATGAGGACGTAGAGGACGCTGAGGAAGGTGAACATGGCGAATTTCCCTGAGATTTCGCGCTCGAAGGGCCGAGCGGGCGGACTCTGGGGTGGGCAGGCATACCCGAAATCCGCGCTATGACAAGCGAAAGGCGCGCTCCGCGCCGATCATTCCGTGGGGTTGCTCAGCCGGCTGCCGCCTCGACGATGGGGGCGAAGGTCTCCGCCTTCAGCGAGGCGCCACCGACGAGCGCTCCGTCGATGTCGACCTCGGCCAGGAGCTCGGCCGCGTTGGCCGGTTTCACCGAGCCGCCGTACAGGATCCGGATGGAATCGGCGACCTCGCCGTGGGCCTCGCGGAGGCGGGCGCGGAGGGCCGCGTGGACTTCCTGGGCATCGCTCGCCTTCGCGGTCTTGCCGGTGCCGATGGCCCACACGGGCTCGTAGGCGACGATCAGGCGATCGCCCGCGACGGCCACGCCGTCGAGGCTGGCGTCCAGCTGGCCGAGGCAGACGCCCAGCGTCTCCCCGGCTTCGCGCTGCTCGAGGGTCTCGCCGAGACAGACGATGGGGACCAGGCCGTGGGCCTGGAGCGCCGCCGCCTTCCGACCGACCCCCGCGTCGGTTTCACCGAAGAGCTGCCGGCGCTCGGAGTGGCCGACGATGCAGTGGGTGCAGCCGACATCGGCCAGCAGCAGCGGCGAGAGCTCGCCGGTGAAGGCACCACTCGCCTCGTGGTGGGTGTTCTGCGCGGCCAGGCCGATGTTGGAGCCCTTCAGCTCACCGGCCACGGCGTGGAGCGCGGTGGCGACCGGGCCGACGATGACCTCGACTCCGTCCACGCCCGAGATGGCCTCGCGGAGCTGGCGGACCAGGGTCAGGGACTCGTCGATGGTCTGGTTCAGCTTCCAGTTCCCGGCGACCACCGGGGTTCGCGTCACGTCGCTCATGGCTGGCACCTGTAGCGCAGGAGGGGCGGTCGGATCGAGGGTCGTGGACGCCCCGATCGAAGGGGCTCGCGGACAGTTTTCATTTTGCGTCCGGAGGCCCCTAGAAAATAAGGGGATTGGGAGGGGGGGAGTGTCCCCCTTCCAACGGGGGCGTCCCCCTTCCAATCGGGGCGGTGGGTCAGTCGGCGTCGAGGGCTTCGACGCCGGGGAGGGGCTTGCCTTCGAGGTACTCGAGGCTGGCGCCGCCGCCGGTGGAGACGTGGCCCATCTTGCTGGCGAGGTTCATCTGCTGAACGGCCGCGACACTGTCGCCACCGCCGACCACGGCGTAGCCGGGGCAGGCGGCCATGGCCTCGGCGACCGCGAGGGTGCCGGCGGCGAAGGGCTTCTTCTCGAAGAGACCCATCGGGCCGTTCCAGAAGACGGTCTCGGCGCGGCGGACACGGTCAGCGAAGAGCGCAGCCGACTCCGGCCCGATGTCGAGGGCCATGCGGCCATCGATGCCGTCGAGACCGACGACCTGGGGGTTCTGCGACTCGAGGGAGTCGGCGACGCGCAGATCGGTCGGGAGGAGGAGCTCGACCGCGCCGACGTCCGCCTTCTGGAGGAGCGCACGAGCGAGGGGGAGCTTGTCCTCCTCGACGAGGCTGCGGCCCATCGCGTGACCCGCGGCGGCGAGGAAGGTGTTGGCCATCGCACCGCCGATGATCAGCGTGTCGACCTTCTGGCGGAGCTCCTCGAGGACGCCGATCTTGTCGCTGACCTTCGCGCCGCCGAGGACGGCCACGTAGGGGCGGGTCGGCTCGTTCCGGAGCTTCGCCAGGGCGTCGAGCTCGCGCTGCAGGAGCCGGCCCGCGCCCTTCTCGCCCATCAGGCGGGGGAGGGCGTCGACCGACGCGTGAGCGCGGTGTGCCGCGCCGAAGGCGTCGTTGACGTAGACGTCGCAGAGCTTGGCGAGCTCGCGGGCGAAGTTCTCGTCGTTCGCCTTCTCGCCGGGGTGGAAGCGGAGGTTCTCGAGCACCGCCACCTGACCGTCGCGCAGGTCGCCGACGACCTTTCGCGGACCGTCGCCGACGCAGTCGTCGCAGAGGGTCACCTCGCCGACGCCGAGCATCTCGGCCAGCAGGGCGGCCGCCGGCTCGAGCGAGAGCTCGGGCTTCCGCTCACCCTTCGGTCGACCGAGGTGGCTGGCGATCACCAACCGACCGCCGGCCTCCAGGATGTGCTCGATGGTCGGCAGCGCCGCGCGGATCCGGGTGTCGTCCGTCACGCGGCGGCCGTCGAGCGGCACGTTGAAGTCGACGCGCAGGAACACGCGCCGCCCACCGAGGTTGAGGTCCTCGAGATGGCGAATGGTCATCGGCTCGTTCGATTCACTTCGCCGCGAGGACGCGAGCGAGGTCGATCATCCGCATGGAGAAGCCCCACTCGTTGTCGTACCAGCTCTCGACGTGGACCATGTTGTCGCCGATGACCTGGGTCTGCGCGGCGTCGACGATCGACGAGTGCGGGTCGCCGATGAAGTCGCTGGAGACCAGCGGCTCGGTCTCGTAGGCGAGAATGCCCTTCAGGGGACCGTTCGCCGCCTCGGCGAGCTTGCCGTTGACCTCTTCGATCGACGTCGCCTTGCCGACCTCGACGGTCAGGCAGACCATCGAGACGTCCGGCGTCGGCACGCGGATGGCGCCGCCGTCGAGCTTGCCTTTCAGCTCCGGGAGCACGAGGGCGATGGCCTTCGCGGCGCCGGTGGTGGTCGGGATCATCGACATGCCCGCCGCGCGCGCGCGGCGCAGGTCCGAGTGCGGGAGGTCGAGGATGTTCTGGTCGTTCGTGTACGAGTGCACGGTGACCATGTGGCCCTTCACGATGCCGAAGCTCTCGTGGAGGACCTTCGCGACGGGCGCGAGACAGTTGGTGGTGCAGGAGGCGTTGCTGACGACCTCGTGCTTGGCGGGGTCGTAGTCGTCGGTGTTGATGCCGACGCAGAAGGTGCCGTCGATCTCGCCCTTGCCGGGCGCGCTGACGATGACGCGCTTCGCGCCCGCCGCGAGGTGGGCACCGGCCTTGGCCTTGTCACGGAAGACGCCGGTGCACTCGAGGATGATCTCGGCGCCGAGGTCGCCCCACGCGAGCTTGCTCGGATCGCGCTCGGCGCTGGTGGCGATCTTCTTGCCGTTGACGACCATCGCGCCGTCCTCGACCTGCACCTCGGCGTCGAAACGGCGGTGGACCGAGTCATACTTCAGCAGGTGCGCGAGGGTCGCGTCATCGGTCAGGTCGTTGATGCCGACGATCTCCAGATCGCTCGAGGGGTCCGCGAGAATGGCTCGCGCCACGCAACGCCCAATCCGTCCAAAACCGTTGATGCCGATCTTCGTCACTGGCTGCTCCTGCTCGGGGGGTCGGTCGGGGCGTCGCCCCGGGTCTTCGCGCGGTACCTACGTCCCCCTACCTCACCGGTCAAGAAGAGCCGGCCCCACGAAAAGAGCCACCTCACGCCCGTGAGGTGGCTCCGTGTTCGTCATCGCCGAGGGTCGCCTCGGCGGGTGGGCTCAGGCGCCGTCGCCGTCCTTGAGCTCGGTGGTCACCAGCTCGAGGAGAGCGTTGGTGAAGCCGACGATGTCCGACCGGCTGTGGCCGCTCGACTTGAGCTCGCGATAGACCGACTTGGCCAGGATGCGCAGGGCGCGATCGTCGCCCTCGGGGCTTCGCTGGGTGGACATCGACTGGGTGCTCATCGTCTGCATCTTCTCCCTCGATTTCCCCTCGTGGGGAACGTTGCTGCACCAAACACAGAGCAAGGTGCGTGCCTACCGGCCACTCGCCCGGTGTTGTCGGGGCGGGTGGCCAAAAAGCGGGGAAAACCGCCCCTCGATGTGCGATTTCCCACCGGTTGGTCCATTCAGGGCCGCTCAGGTGCGAAGCGATCTTCGCGGTTGTGCCGCGGATGGTGCGAAAACGCCTGCGCAGACCGGTTTTCGGCGGTGTTTCGCCGCGATTTCAGTCCGTCGAAGCGGTGTCCTCGGCGGCGCCGGTGGCGCCCGCGGTGGTGGTGTCACCCGCAGGGGCCCCGTCCGACGTTCCGTCCTCGTTCTCGTCGTCGGTGTCGGTCGTCGGAGCATCGGCTCCGTCTTCGCCCTCCGGCGCCTCTTCGGGCTGCGCTGCCAACGCCTGCCGCGCCTCGACGAAGAGCCGCATGTTGCGCAGCGCCTTGTCGAAGTTGAGCTCCGCGTCGTGCGAGCGGCCGAGGTAGTAGAAGATCTCCGGGTGCCGGGCGACGTAGTCGGGCTCGGTGCGGATGATCTCCTCGAGCGTGTCGATCGCTTCGCGGTAGCGCGAGGGGTAGGTCGGCGCGGTCTTGTAGAGCAGGTAGCCATAGAGCAGCCGCAGCCCGGGGCCGCTGTGCAGACGCAGCGGCGCGGGGATCTCCTCGAGCGCCCCGAGGGCGGTCGCGTAGTTCCCGCGGTCGACCGCTTCACGCACGATGTCGAAGCCCTCGCTGAGCAGGCGCGCCTCGCGCGCGGCGAGCTGGGGCCCGGGCGTCGGCGGCTCGACCCGCAGCGGGGGCTCGCGCTCGCCGGTGATCAGATGCGTCAGCACCTCGGCGGCGATGCGCGTCGTGGGCGTGCTCCCTGCTTCCTGTGAGCGGGTGATGAACGCGGCCGCCTCGGGCTTGCGGCCGTGCGCGATGAGCGAGAGTGCCATCTCCGCGAGCTTCTCGGCGGCCTCGTCGCCTTCGCCATAGCCCGTGACGCCACCGACCAGTCGGCCGTAGGGCCAGCTCTCGGTGTAGATCTGCGCGAGGTAGCCCTCGAAGGCCTGGTAGCCGATCAGATCCTGGGGGGCCGCGAACTCGATGTGCGCGTTGTCGTCCGTGTTGAGGATGACCGGCTCGCGGTAGCAGTTCGGCCGGGTGCAACCGTGGTCCGGATCGTTGTTCGAGTCCGGGATGGCCACCCACTCGCCACCGCGCTGGCGGTGCTCGATCTGGGTGAAGCTCATCACCTCCTCCTTGTTGGCGAGGAGGGTCCGGGCGAAGACATCGAAGGGCGAGTGGATGTACGCGCGCTCGAGCTCCTCGGCGATGCCGGGCAGCTGGTAGGCGGCGGTGATCCGCTCGAGGTCCAGCGGGAGCGGCGAGTCCGACCCGATGAGCACGGTGTCGCTCGAGAGGTCCTCGGCGGCGAACACGATCACGTGCTCGAACTGCGAGGCGAAGGTCCGGTAGATCGTCTTGATGTTCGCCGGGCTCAGCTCGTAGAGCTGCACCCACTGGCAGTAGATGCCGCCTTCGCGCAGCCGCTGCTTCGTGATCCGGAAGTGGTCGGTCGTGAAGAGGTCCGACACGCCCGTGATCCACGGGTTCGACGGCTCGCTGATGATGACGTCGAACTGCTCGGGGCTCGAGGCGAGGTAGTTCCGGCCGTCGTCGTTCACCACGCGAAGCCGGTCCATCTCGATGTAGGGGAAGTCCTGCAGCACGTAGTCGAGGCCGTTGACGTCCTCGAAGAACTTGCTGGCTTCCGGGATCGAGCGCTCGAGCTCGATGACGTCGACGCGCTCGACCGGGAACTTGAGCGCAGTGCCGACCGAGACGCCGGAGCCGAAGCCCACCACCGCCACGTCGAGGTCCGTGGGTCCGTCCGGGTGCATCAGCAGCGGGTAGGCCGCGACCATGATCTGCGTCGGCATGTCGTCGCCGTTGCTGGCGTCGACCTTGCCGTTGTTCTTCAGCGCGTAGTGGCGGCCGTAGCGCTCGACGGTGACCGTCGTGGTGAGGCCGTCCTTGTAGTAGACGAGGTCGGCGTCGCCCCAGTCGCAGGCGTCGTCGGCGAGCGACACGCGGAACACGCCGAGCGTCATCTTCGCCGGGTTCCAGCGGAGGAAGCCGTCGTCGCGCCACGCGACCAGCACGATGCCCGCGATGAGCGCGGGGATGAGCGGCGCGAGCACGTAGATGATCGCCTCGTACCAACCCGGCGGCTTGTTCGGGTCGCGCTCGTCGTCCTCGTCTTCGTCCGATCCCTCCGCCTTCTTGCGGTAGGGGCCGCCCTCGGAGTCGGCTTTCTTCTTGGGCGGATCGGCGGCGCTGACGATCAGCAGCATCAGCGAGACGCCCAGGTAGAGCATCATGCCGACGAGGATCGTGCGCTCCATGCCGAGGCTCTGCATCAGCACGAAGCCGGGGAGCCAGGCGCCGACGACGGAGCCGAGGGTGTTGCCCGCGTAGATGTTGCCGACATCGCGACCGACGTTGTCGCCGCCGGAGGTCCAGACGCGGAGCGTCAGGGTGAACATCGCGCCCATGCCCACCGTGGCGGGCAGGGTGCAGAGCGCGACCGTCAGGAACATGAAGAACTGCACGATGCCGACGCTCTCGGGGAGGTTGTCGACCGTGGTCACGAGGCCCGCGAAGGTGCAGGGGATCTCGTCCTGGAACGCGTAGTTGGCGAAGGCCGCGATCGCGATGAAGAGCGGCATGGTCGCCAGCTGCAGCACCGGGTAGCGGCGCAGCGAGACGAGCAGGGCGAGGAAGCCGGCGAGGCACGAGGTGACCGTCGCCACGATGAGCGAGAGCCGCTCGTGGCCGGTGTCCAGGTTGGCCACCGCGTTGATGGCCGCGGCCGCGACCGGGACGATGAGCATCACCAGCGCGGGCTTCGCCGGCGTGCGCGGCATCGGGTCGTTGGCCGCGCGTGCGCGGACGGCGGCCCAGACGATGATGATGGGCAGCGCGAACGCGCCGCTGATCGCGAGCCAGGTGAGCGCGCCCTGGCTCACGCCCCAGGGCGCGTTGGCCAGGAACACGAGGGCGATGGCGGTCGCGCCGATCGTCGAGAGCAGGCGCTTGCCCGCGATGACACCGCTGGCGATGGCGCTGCCGCCGCCGATGCCGACGAGGAAGGTCGCCAGGATCAGGTTGAAGGACTGAAACGACGACCCGATGGTCATCGCCAGCGCCCGGCTCCACACGACCTCGTAGCAGAGCGACGCGAGCCCGCTCAGCGCGAACGCGAGGAAGGCGACCTTTCGAGCGATCGGCGCCGGCGCGAGCGCAATGGGAGCCTCCTCCTGGGTTCCTTCCCAAGCCGAGTCGGGCTCATCGCCGTCATCGCCGTCATCGCCAGAACCCTTGCCCTTGTCCTTCTTCGTGTCGGACTTCGACTCCGACTTCGACATCGCTTCAGACGCCGCGTCAGACTCCGCCTCCTCATCGGACTCGGACTCCTCGCCTCTCGCCTCGGCTTCGACCTCGGCCTTCTTCTTCGGAAGCCAACCGATCTTGTCGCCCTTCTTCCACTCGTCCCCGAGCAGCCAACTCCTCGCGGCGAAGATGCCGATGCAGAGCGCGAAGTTGATGCCCGCGGCCACGTAGTTCGTGGTCGAGACGCCCGCGAGCGGCATGATCGCGAAGCCGCCGAGGAGCACGCCGAAGACGGCGCCGAAGGTGTTGACCGAGTAGAGCGCGCCGACCCAGCTGCCGACGTCGTTCTGACTCTGGGCCCGCTTGACGAAGTGACGGCTGAGCAGCGGCAGGCTGGTGCCCATCAGGGTGGTCGGCACCAGGACGATCGGTGCGACGCAGAAGAAGCGCATCACCGCCATGCCGACCGAGCCGGTCTCGAAGCTCGAGTGGAGCCAGCGGTTGACCCCCATCATCCAGCCTTCGGGATCGACCAAGAGCGGCACGCAGAGGGCGAAGACACCCACGAGGCCCTCGACCACGCCGTAGGTGATGACCGGGTGCTCGATGCGGTCGGCAAAGCGGCCGGCGATCCAGGCGCCGAGACCCAGACCCGCCATGAAGAGGGTCACGATCGTGCTGATCGCCACGCTGCCCGCGCCAAAGACGTGGACCATCATGCGCGACCAGATCGACTGGAAGATCAGGCTCGATGCACCCGAGAGGAAAAACGCGAGGAATGCTGCTGAGCGCACGAGATCTCCGGTCCACCACGGCGCCGGGGGACCACCCCCGATTCGCCTGGTCGGCTGGGCCGACCTACACTCGCTGGGTGTCCCGTGCAAGCCCGATGCGCCCCGGATGGCGGGCCCCCGTGCTGGCGCTGGGGCTGCTCGTGGGCCTCCTCGGAGCCCTCGCTTCCCCCGTCGAGGCCCAGGACGGCCGCGCCCGACGGGCCGCCGAGAAGACCCAGATGGGCATCGCGCTCGTCCGGGCGAACAACCCCGGGAGCGCGGTCGCCTACTTTCGCGAGGCGATCCAGATCGACCCCAGCTTCGAGCGCGCCTACGTCGGCCTCGGCGAGCTCTACCGGGCTCAGGGCCGGCACTCGGACGCCCTGGAGGTGGTCCGGGCGGGGCTGCGGCGCCGACCACGGAGCGTCCCGCTCTCGCTGGTGCTGGCCGCGATCGTCCAGCCCTCCGACCCCGCCGAGGCGGCGCGTGTGCTCCGCGAGGCCGCCCGAGCCGACCCGAGCTCGGTCGCGGTTCAGCGGGCGCTCGGCGAGCTCGCCCGCGACCGTGGAGCGTTCGCCGAGGCGATCGCCGCCTACCGCGCGGTCGCCCGACTCACCGAGGGCGACCCCGCCCAGGCCGACGCGCACGCCGAGGCCCGTCGCTACGTGGCCGCGCTGCGCCTCCTGGTCCGGGACGTCGATCCCCCGAGCCGTTGCGTGGGGACCGAAGTGCGTCAGGCGCTCTGCGGCGACTGACCCGTCCTCCGCGGCCATTGGTCCAGGAGCAACAGCGGCGTCACCAGCGGCATCAGCGGCGGCAGCCGGCTGAGCACCAGCCGCCGCGCGGGGGCGCCCTCGAGGATCGTGCCGTCGCGGTCGCGAACGCGCACGGTCGGGCCCTGGGTGGTCTCGCGGAGGTCGAAGCGGGCGAGCCAGTCGAGCGCGCGCACGAGGCGTGCGAGTCGCCGACCGCGCGCTTCATCCGTCCGAACCCAGAGCACCCGATCGCGGGTACGCGGCGTGACCCAGATGAGTGTCGCGGCGATCCCGAGGTAGCTGAAGACGCTGACGGTCGAGGTGATCTCGATCAGCGTGTGGAAGCCGAGTGCCATGAACATCGCGGTCACCCGCGTCCGACGGAACCAGTAGCCCACGCCGACGAAGAGCTCGGTGAGGACGACGAGCTTCCACATCACCGCGTTGAACTCCGGCGTCGCGATCGGATCGATGAGCCAGGCGGGTACCCCCTTGGCCTCGGCGACGTGTCGGTAGCGGGAGATGCGGTCGTACATCACGACCCCCGACCACCAGTCCGGATCGATGAGCTTGCTGAACCCGCTCGCGAGGTAGGGCGTGCAGGCGAGGGCGCGCAGGAGCACCAACCGCCACATCGGCGCTTCGTCGCGGAGCGGGTGGCCGGCTTGCTTCGCCAGCCACGCGTCGACGCTCAGCGCCCGGCCGGCAGGCAGGAGAGTCAGCCCGAAGAGGATGGTGGTGAGGAACGCGCGGTTGTGATGGAAGAAGAGCTGGTTGCTGAAGAGGTTGAACACGACCACCGCGAGCGTGAGCACGGACGTGAGCCGACTCAGGAAGCCCGCGCTCATCAGCACCGCGGCGACGAGCCCCACCAAGAGCACCGCGCGGTAGCCCTCGAGCGGGAGCACCGGCCAGAGCTCGGTGAAGGGCACGTAGAATCGCTCCGCGAAGTAGCTGCCTGGTTGGGCGGCCTCCAGGAAGCTCCACAGGTGCACGATGGTGATCGGGCCGACCAGGATCCGCAGCAGCGCGATGGCGCGCACGCTGGCGATCTCGTCGAAGATCGGGCGTCGCTCCGTCATCGCTCGGGCAGCTCCCGCTCGACGCTCCTCATGACTCGCGTCTCGGGCTCGCCGCGATTGCGAACCGTGCGCACGTGCGCCTCGAAGTAGCGCGTGCTGTGGTCGTTCGGCGTGTGGGTCGCGACCCAATCGAGCGCCTGCTGGAAGAAGGCGAGCTGGGACTCGACCCCGGACGCGGCGCTCCCGTCGACCCATGGCGTGGTGAGCCCCCGACCTCGGACGAGCTGGCTCCAGTGGTAGCCCGCCCAGCCGTTGCGGATGTCGTGGCGACCGCTGTCGGTGACCCGCAGGATCGTGGCGCGCCAGGTGCTCGACTCGCTGAAGGGCTGGTACCCGAAGAGGTGGTGTGGATCGTCGTAGGCGCGGACGACGAAGAAGAGCTGCAGTCCGATGACCGCCGCGAAGAAGCACTGCGCCCCCAGGCGCCGCAGCCTCGGTCCCCTGCGCACGTCAGCGCTCTATCACGAGGTCACGCGCCAGGGTGGAGGAGCTGGTCCATCGAGACGTCGCCGGCGACGCGGGCCATTCGCTCCAGCAGCCGGAGCAGCGCCGGGGGCGCCTCGCTGCCGTGATAGGAGAGGCCGAGGTGTCGGCTGGTGACGTAGTGCCGTCCCTCGTCGCGTGGCGCGACGACGATGATCGCGTGCCCGATGTCGTCGCTCTCGAGCGTCAGCAATAGACCGTCGTCGCCCGCGACCGCTTCGACGAGCGCGTCAGCGTCGAGCCCGAGCAGCGGCGCGATGGACTCGGGCGAGAGCGCCTTCGCCGGCGCGGGGACGTCGACAGGCCGCGGCCGGTCCTCGTTCTCGCTCGCGGCAGCGACCAGCTCGAGTTGGAGCGAGCGGATCTCCGCGAAGGTCGCCGCCCGCTCCGCCTCGCTCATCGGCGGCGCCTCGGTCCATGCGGGCTGGTCGTGGTCGGCGAAGGTCTCGCTCGCCGGGCCGGGCCAGTGACTCACGGCTGCTTCGCCCAGCACCGTGCCCGGCAGCGCCTGGTAGTGGACCACATGAACGAGTCGGGCTTGAGCTTCCGCAGGAGCCCGACCGTCGAGTGCGCCATTGCCCGCGACTCCTTCGGCAACGTCGTCATGAGCGACGCGCTGGTCGGGATGCCCAGGTCGCGGCAGTCCTCGAAGACCCGTTGGAGCAGTTCGTCGGTGGTCCGGCGATTCAACACCGTCCGCCGGAGCTCGGCGTCGCCGGCTTCGACGCCGCAGTGGAAGAGCGCGATGCCGGCCTCGGCGAGGAGCTCGAGCCGTTCCCGCGTCGCGGCGCGCGGGTGCATCTCCACCTTGAAGGGCCGGCCCACTCGAGCGGGATAGGTCCGCGCGAATTCTCGCAGCCACTCGAGGTCGAGCGGGAAGTGCTCGTCCCAGAACTCGAAGCCCTCGGGGTCGTACGCCGCGACCAGCGACTCGAGCTCGGCGCACAGGTGGTCCACCGGTCGCCGGTTGCGGCGCTCTTTCTCCGCGAAGCCGCCCAGCTTTCCCCATGCGGGCGCCGAACAGTAGGCGCAGGAGTAGGGGCAGCCGCGGCTCGCGCGGACGGGCAGATAGCGATCGGCGATCGGCCCGAAGGTGTTGACGCCGCGGTCGAGGTGCGCGCGCATGTCGCCGAAGAGGTCGTAGTCCCACCACGGCAGGTCGGCGATGTCGGGCTCGGAGTCGGCCCCGGGGATCGCCCCGTCGAAGCGATCGCCCTTTCTCACCCAGAGCCCGGGACCGCTCTGCAGCGGTGCGCCGGCGCCGAGCTGTTCGAGCAGCCGGACGAGCGGTCGCTCGCCTTCGCCGATCACGATGGCGTCGACCGCGGCGCTCGCGGCGACGTCCCGTGGGGCGAGGCTCGCGTGATAGCCGCCGACGACGCGAATCGCCTTCGTGTGCGGGGCGAGCCGTTCGAGCAGCGCCCGCGCCCCGGGCCAGTCGCGGGTCATCGACGAGACGGCGATCACGTCTGCATCTCTCGCGAGCAGATCGCGCACCACGGGCTCGATCGCTTCGGTGCGTTCCACCATGCGCGCCTCGGGCTCGTGGCCGGCGGCGCGGACGACGGGCGCGAGCGCGGCGACCGACGAGCTGAAGGGGCTCGGCGGCGCCGTGAAGAAGACGAAGACGACCTTCAACCGCCGCCTCGTTCCGCCCGGGCGCACCTCATGCGGGCAGCGTACCCGGTGCGCCTCGCGACGTCAGGCCTGGGCGTGCTCGACCAGGGCTTCGACGCTGGGGGTCTCGCCGACGTTGCGCAACAGCTCGTCGGCCGGGCACTCGCCTGCGTCCAGGAGCTCGCGGAGCGGGCGCAGGTGGACGCGCTCGTCCTTGCCGCGACCGTCGAGGTTGCCCAAGCGTTCGAGGCCGGCGTCGGCGATGGCCACCAGCTCCTGCGCGTGCTCGAGCACCGGCTTGCCGTCGAGGTCGGCAGCGAGCGCCTTCTCGGCGATCGCGGGTCGCACGGCCTCCACCGACTCGAGCGTCCACGACGCGGTCAGATCGTCCGCCGCGTCCATCGCCTTCGGGTCGTAGAGCAGGCCCTTCCACAAGGCGGGCAGCGCGCAGATGCGGGGCTGCGGCTGGCTGTCGGCGCCGCGGACCTCGAGGGTCTTCTTGAGCCGCGCTTCCGGGAAGAGGGTGTTCAGGTGCGTCTCCCAGTCCTCCATCGTCGGCTTCAGGCCTTCGAAGCCGTCGTCCATGAACGAGCGGAAGGTCTGGCCGGTGTTGCGGTGGACCTTCTTGCCGCGCTTCACGAGGAACATCGGGACGTCGAGCGCCCACTGCACGTACTCGGCGTAGGTCGGGGAGTCGCCCCAGACGAAGGGGAGCAGACCGGAGCGGTCGGGATCCATGTTCAGCCAGACCCGGGCGCGGTGCGAGCGCTCGCCGGTGGCCTTCCCCTCGAGCCAGGGGCTGTTCGCGAACATGGCCGTCACGATCGGCTGGATGCGGAGCGCGATGCGGAGCTTGCGGAAGGCGTCCGTCTCGTCGCTGTAGTCGAGGTTCGCCTGCACCGTGGAGGTCCGCCGCATCATGTCGTGCGCCATCGCGCCGCGGGTGGGCAGGTACTCCTTCATGATCCCGTAGCGGAGCTTCGGGACCCAGGGGAGCTCCGCCTGCGAAGCGGTCGGGTGGAAGCCGAGCCCGAGCCACTGGATGCCGCGCGGCTCGCTGATCGAGCGGAGCTCGGCGAGGTGCCCACGGAGCTCGGCGCAGGTCTGGTGGATCGTGTCCAGCGGCGCGCCGCTGAGCTCGAGCTGAGCGCCCGGCTCGAGGGTGATGGACGCGCCGCCCCGACGAAGGGCGATCAGGGGCGCCCCCTCGTACTCGCGCTGCTCGGTCCAGCCGTGCTTCGCCACGAACTCCTGCAAGATCTCGTGAACGCCGTCGGGGCCTTCGTACTGGAGCGGCGCACCATCGCGCGTCAGGCCGAACTTCTCGGCTTCGGTCCCGATCACCCAGCGCTCGCGCGGGGTCTCGGCGGCGTGGAAGGGCGCGAGGAGGTCGTCGACCTCGAGGGCCTCGTTGGGCAGGGGGCTCATGGGCTCTTGGTCCTCTGGTCGGGAGTCGCGTTACGCCTGTGGGCGCACGGCCGGCGGGGTCTAGGCGTTTTGTCGGCGGATGCCAAGCAGGCGATACGACCTCGCGGTGCTTCTGTTAGGGTGCCCCCGATGTCGAAGTCTCCTCTCCGCCGACCTCCGGCGACCTCCGATGGCGCGCCCATGGGCTACGTCGGGCCGGGCCTCTTCGTTCGCGGCGAGCTCCGTGGCGAGGGGCAGCTCCGGTGCGATGGGACCTTCGAAGGCAGCGTCGATCTGGAGGGCGCGCTGGTGGTCGGCCGCGGCGGCAAGCTGGTCGGTCCGGTCCGCGCGCAGGCGGTCGCCGTCGAGGGGATCCTCGATGGACCGGTGATGGCGGGCGAGCTGAACGTCCTCGCCGGTGGCCGGATGGTCGGAGACGTCCGGGCGGCCCGCATCGGCCTCGACGACGGCGGCTCGCTGGAGGGCACGGTCGACATGGAGGTCGATCTCCCCGAGCCCGATGAGGACGAGTCGTGAAGAAGCCGTCGGTGTTGCCGGCCGGCGTTCGGCTGCGTGGGGAGGTCGAAGGGGAGGGCGATCTGATCGTCTTCGGCCAGGTCGACGGCCCCGTCCGAGTCGATGGTGCGCTGGTGATCGAGGCCGGTGGTCTGGTTCGCGGCCACGTCCACGCCCGCCACGTGACCGTTCGCGGCGCGCTCAAGGGCGACGCCTTCGCCGACGAGGGGGTGCGCGTGGACGGCACGGCGCGCATCGTCGGCGACCTGACCGCGCCCCGCGTTCGCGTGACGCCGGGCGCCCAGTTCTCGGGTCAGGTGCACGTGGAAGCGCTCGACGCAGCACCACCGCTCCGCAGCTATGATCCGGCATTGCACACCTTCACCGGTTTGCCCTCGCCGGAGCCGATCTCCGACGCGCTCGCCGCCGGTGTGAGCGTCGAGGCCGCGCCGGTCGACGAGGGCGAGCCCGGCGATCCCGACGACACACGCCCCTTCACGCCGCTCCGTGAGCGTCCTTCCCGGGTTCGTGCGGCCGCGGCGATCGCGGACGTGGTCGGCGACGAGGACGCGACCTTCCGGCGCGAGATCCGCCGACCGGCCCCCGAGCCGCCGCGTGCGCCGGCCCCCGAGCCCGCGGCCGAGGCTCGAAAACCCGCGCCCGAGCCCCCGCCGAAGCCGCCCGCGGGCGTCGGGCGCATGCCGCGCATCGGCCGGGTCAAGGGCACTCACCGCGCGCCGAGCTGATCGTCGCCTCGACGCCGCCGAGGCTTCCCCGATAGGCTGGCGAGCAAGCACACCATGGCCGACCGCGACCGTCTCCTCGAGCTCCTCCGCGAGCGCTCCTTCCGCCGGGGCACCTTCACCCTGACCTCCGGGCGGCAGTCCGACTTCTTCATCGACTGCAAGCCCACGGTACTCAGCGCCGAGGGGCACGTGCTCGTCGGCCGCTGCCTGCTGGAGCGCGCGCTCGCCTTCGAGCCGCGCCCGGTCGCGGTCGCCGGCGTCGTGCTCGGCGGCTGTCCCCTCGCGAGCGCCGTGGCATATGCCTCCGAGCTCGCCGACGGCGCGGGCCTCGACGCGCTCCTCGTCCGCAAGGAGAGCAAGGGCCACGGGTCGAAGAATCAGGTGGAGGGAGCCGCCCACCTGAAGGAAGGCGCCCCCATCGTGGTGGTGGAGGACACGGTCACGACCGGCGGCTCGACCGTTCGCGCCGCGGCGGCGTTGCGCGAGATGGGCCTGACCATCGCGGGCGTGCTCGCGATCGTCGATCGCCGGGAGGGCGCGGCGGAAGCCTTCGCCGAAGCCGAGCTGCCCTTCGACGCGCTCTTTCGTCGCGAGGACTTCATGGGAGACGAGGGGTGAGCCGGCACGTCGCCCTGGCGCTCGCGCTCCTCTCCGTGGGGTGCGCCACGCGGACCATCACGCTCGAGACCGGGCCCCGCTCGTTCACGCCGGACGACTACGAGGACGTGTACGACTCCTGGACCCGCGACGATCAGGACTTCGAGTGGGCGCTCCTCGACGACGTGCTCCACGTCACCGCCACCTTCGAGAGCTGGGAGTTCCGCTGGGCCTACGTCGTGCGCTACGGCCACGATCACGCCATCGAAGCGGACACCCGCGAAGCGATGCTCCGCGCCACCCTCGCGGACGCGCAGGAGAACCACCGCTTCTTCGTGACCGTCGCGGGGAGCGACTTCCGCGAGCAGAACCTGGCGAGCCGGCACTCCGCGTGGCGCGTGCTGCTGGTGGATCCCGAGGGGCGGCAGACCGAGCCCGCGGAGATCGAGCGCATCCGCCGACCCTCGGCGGCCGACGAGATCTACTTCCCGTCGAACAGTCCCCAGCGACAGGCGTTCCGGATCGTGTTCCCGGCGACCCGCGCCGACGGCACCCCCTCGATCCCTCCTGGAGCCGACCAGGTGATCCTCCGATTTACCGGCGCCCGCGGTCGGGTCGACCTCCGCTGGGACTTCGGCGACCTCGACGACAGCCAGCCGCTCGAATAGTTTCCTCCACGTTTCCGGACGGTTACGAGCCTCGCAGGTCGGCCGTTGACATCGCGAGCGGGCCGGCAGTATCGTCCCCCGGATTCCGTAAAGCGCCGCATCGACTAGGCAATTTCGGGGGGCGACGCGGTTACGGAGAACACTTTGGATGGGTGGCGGGTGCCACCCTCGCCACCTGCTCCGGAGGAGAGACCATGAAGAAGGTCCGGTTCTCGCTGCTCATCACCGCGCTGCTCGCGGGTCTCATCGCTTGTCACGCCGACAAGGACGATCCCGCCGGCCAGGCCGACGAGCTCACCGACCCCGTGCGCCGTGAAAACGCGCTCAGCAACCTCCAGCGCCTCTACGGCAACGTCCTGGCGGACCACGAGGGCGACCGCAGCGCGGCGCCGGTCCAGGAGTTCCACGACCAGGTCGCCGAGAAGCTGAACGCGGCGTACATCGACAACCCGGCCGACAACCAGAACCGGCTGACGATGCTCGAGCTGATGAAGGAGATGCGCGACGTCCGCACCATCCCCGCGCTCATCGAGGCGCTCGACTGGCGCGCGGAGGTCTCCGAGAACCACGCCATCAGCGCGGCCGACACGCTCCGCTACATGGAGGTGCCCGCCGACAAGAAGGGCGACGTGATCAGTGGTCTCTGCGAGGGCCTCGCGAAGGTCACCGGCCCGCGGCCCATCGACAACCGGCTCCGCAACGGCTTCATCAAGGCGCTCGGCGCCCAGAACGACCACGCGGCCACCGAGTGCCTCATCGACGTGGCGACCAACCAGAGCGAAGAGCAGAACTTCCTCTTCAACCGGCTGGCGGCGCAGCAGCTCGGCATCCTCGCGGACCCGCAGGCGGTCCCCGCGCTCATCAAGTCGCTCTTCCTCTTCGCGCCGAACAACCCCGCGATGCGCATGAACGACGTCGCGGCCGAGGCGCTCGTCCGCATCGGTCGCCCCTCGCTCGAGCCGCTCCTCCAGGTGATGCGCGGCGAGCACGAGCAGGCCAACGCCATCGCCGAGGCCTACATCGAGGCCGTTCGCCAGCGTGACGAGAACGCCGCCGCTCAGATGAGCGTGGCCCAGGTCACCGGCTCCGAGGCGACGTTCACCCTCGGTGCGCTCGGCTACGCCGAAGCCTTCGAGCCGCTCAAGGCCGAGACCGAGTCCGAGGACATCTTCCGCCGGGTGAACGGCGCGGTGGCGCTCGCCCAGTTGAACGTGCCCGAGGCGCAGGAGGCCCAGATCCACGCCCGCATGAAGACCGTCTACGAGGGGCTCCCCGACGACGCGACCGGTCTGCAGGCGCGCGCTCAGCTCCTCGCCAACATGCGCCAGACCTACGACGCCGAGTACCTCCCGTTCTTCCTCGCCGAGGCGCAGAAGGAAGACCTCCACCCGGCCGTCCGCATCGAGGCGGTGAAGGCCTACGCGCTCCTCGCCGACAAGGAGGGCGCGCAGCAGCTCCAGTCGTGGATCGAGGGCCTCTCCGACGACGACGGCTACAAGACCACCTTCCAGACCGAGTCCGCGAAGGCCATCGAGACCGCCATCGCCTGTGACGAGGACATCGCCTGCTACCGCGGCAAGCTCGACGACTCCGAGAAGGAGGTCGCGCGCAAGGCGGCGTTCATGCTCGGCCGGCTCGGCCGCGGCAACGCGGAGGTCATCGCCGCGCTCGTCGAGAAGCTGAGCCACAGCGAGGTCGAGGTCCGACTCAGCGCCATTCACGCGCTCGACGAGATCGCCACGGACGGCAGCGAAGCCGCCGTCGCGAAGATCGAAGAGCTGCGCGAGACGGAAGAGGGCCGGGCCATCTGGACCCAGTTCAGCCGAGAGGCGCTGCCGATCCAGGCCCGTCTCCGCGCTCGCGCCCAGTGAGTCGAACGCTCTCCGCGCATCGAAGGGTGCGCGGAGAGGGCCGTCCGCGGTATAGCAGGGCATGATCCGGCTGAAGGTAACGACCGGCGAGTCCGCGGGAATCGCCTACGAGGGAGAAGCGGACCTCGTTCAGATCGGCCGCGTCGACACCAGCGACCTGCAGCTCGCCGACACGCACGTGTCCGGCGAGCACGCGTCGGTGGTCTTCACGGGCCACGGGTGGGTGCTCCGCGATCACCACAGCACCAACGGCACCCGCATCGTGCGCTCGGGCGAGACCCTCGATCTCGCGACCCAGCCGGGGCGTGAGATCGGGCTCGCCAGCGGCGACGTGATCTCGCTCGGCGAGCCCGGCGATGCGTCGGTCCGCGTCGAGGTCGAGGTCGACGAGGAAGACGACGACGCGGGCATCGTCTCCGTCCGCAACATCTCCGAGCTCTCGGCGGTCGAACAGTCGGTCGACCGGGATCTGCTCCAGCAGCTCTACGCGGGGCAGAAGGAGATCAGCGGCGCGATCGATCTCGACACGGTGATCGACCGGGTCGCCGAGCGGGTCTTCACGTTCCTGAGCCGAGCCACGCACGTGACCGTGGCGCTCCGCGAGGAGGACGAGACCGGCAAGTCCAAGCGCTCGTCGCGCTACGTGCCGATGGGCACGCGGGTGCGCGGTGGAGAGTCGGCGGGGGAGACCATCCCGATCACGCGGAGCGTCTTCAAGAAGGTCGTCCGCGAACGCGCGGCCGTCCTCGCGGCCGACGCGAAGCGCGACGTCGGCGAGACCGCGTCGCTCATGGCCGCCCAGATCCTCTCCACCATCGGCGTGCCGCTCTGGCAGGGCGACGAGATCCTCGGCGTGCTCCAGGTCGACAACCGCGACGCGAAGGGGATGTTCAAGGAGGGCGACCTCGACGTGCTGGCGCTCCTGGCCCAGTCCGCGAGCCAGGCCTTCGCCCACGCACGGCTGGTCCACCGCTTGCGGGTCGCCGAGGAGCGGCAGCGCAACGAGAACACCTACCTCAAGCGGCGCGAGGAGCGCCGCCGCTTCGACGGGATCATCGGCGAGTCGAAGGCGATGAAGAAGGTCTTCGAGCAGCTGCGCAAGGTGGTCGACACCCGCGTGACGGTGCTGATCGAAGGCGAGACCGGCACCGGCAAGGAGCTGGTCGCGAGCGCGGTCCACTACTGGTCCGAGCGGCGGGAGAAGCTCTTCGTCGCGCAGAACTGCGCCGCGATGCCGGAGAACCTCCTCGAGAGCGAGCTCTTCGGTCACAAGAAGGGCGCCTTCACCGGCGCCTCGGACGACAAGAAGGGCCTCTTCGAGCTCGCCCACGAAGGCACGCTCTTCCTGGACGAGGTCGGCGAGATGCCCATCTCGCTCCAAGCCAAGCTGCTCCGGGTCCTCCAGGAGGGCGAGGTCCGACCGGTCGGCTCGAACCGGACCAAGCGCGTCGACGTCCGCATCGTGGCCGCGACCAACCGAGACCTCGAGGTCGAAGTGGCCGAGGGGCGGTTTCGCGAGGACCTCTTCTACCGGCTCAGGGTCTTCCCGCTCCGGCTCCCGCCGCTCCGGGAGCGCCGCGAGGACGTGCCGCTCCTCGCCGGGTTCTTCCTCAAGCGCTACGCCGAAGAGTTCGGCCGGCAGGTCTCGGGCATCAGCCAGCCGACGATGGAGCAGCTCCAGGCCTACGAGTGGCCGGGCAACGTCCGCGAGCTCGAGAACGAGATCCAGCGGCTCATCATCCAGGTGGGCGACGAGGAGTTCGTGCAGCCGCAGCACCTGAGCCCGAAGATCCGCAAGGCCGAGGCGGTCGTGGGCCGGCTCAAGCCGACCAAGGGCACGCTCAAGGAGATGGTCGAGCAGGTCGAGAAGCAGATCCTCGCCGAGGCCCTCGCCGAGCACGACAACAACAAGACCGCCACGGCCAAGACCCTGGGCATCACCCGCGAGGGCCTGCACAAGAAGCTCAAGGGCTACGGCATGACATGAAGGTCGTGCGGGAGGGCTCTGGTTTCCTGCTCCTCTTGCTCTCGCTCGCGGTGCTCTTCTTCGCCGTGACCGCGTTGAGGGGGCACGACTTCGTCTCGGCCATCGTTCTCGTCGTCGTCGGGCTCGCGCTCCTCGGCGCGTCCGTCGAGCTGCTCCGCCCCACGCTCGGGGAGTGACCATGCGACGCTGGCGCTGGGCGTGGTTGCTGTGTGGGGTCCTGGCGTGCGGGGAGCCCGCCGACCCAGTCGGCCCGGAGGACGAATCGCTCCTCGCCGGTCCGGCCGCGGAGCGCGCGATGGTCCGCGCGCTCCTGGACGAGATCGCCGCTGCCCACCGGCCGGAAGCGATCACCGACGAGCAGATCCGCGCGCTCTGGGAGTCGCGCGTCGCCGGCCAGCCGCTCCCGCTCCGTCGCCCGATCGAGGACGTGGAGGACCAGCTTCGGGAGGAGCTCGTGCAGCGCGCTCGCCTGACCGCCCTCATCGAGCTGGTGGCCGAGCTCGAGCGGAGCCAGGGCGTGGAGCGCGACCTCGCCGCCATCGAGGGGCTCGCGACGCTCCCGATCCAGTTCGAGGAAGGTCCGTGAGCCTCGTCCCGGAGGCGCCACGCGACCAGATCGAGGGGCCGCTGACGGTCCTCCTGCGGCAGATGCTCATCATCAGCCCGCGCGTGCTCTCGGCGGTGCTCGTCGATACGGACGGGGAGTGCGTCGACTACTGCTCCCAGACCGACCCCTACGAGGCGAAGGTCTCCGGCGCGATCCTCAGCCTGGCCCTTCGGCAGGTGCGAGGCTTCGCCGAGGCGATGGACATCGGCGAGGTGGCCAGCTTCGAGGTCCACGCCGCCAACCACGACCTGGCCGCGCGAAATCTGGGCCAGGGGTACTGCATCGTCATCGTCACCGAGCCCCAGGGTTGCGATCAGGACGTGATGACCGCGATGAGCCGCGTCGGGACGGCCATCTGCGAGGAGGCGGGGCTGCCGCTGCCCAGCTGGGACTCGGAGGACCAGGGGCTCCACGTCGAGATCCGGGAGGCCATCGGCTGGCCCTTCGCCCCGGTCAGCTTCGCCCAGGGCAACGGTCCCCCGGTCCGGATCATCGACGTCCTGGGGCGTTGGGAGGAGCACGGTGGTCTCAGCGGCTCTCAGCTCACGTGCTTTCGGGTCCGTTTGGAGGACGAGCGAGAGGTGACCTTGGCGTACGACGAGGTCGAGGACCTCTGGATGCGCTGGTAGGCCATCCGGGACGGATTGGCCGAAACTCCTTGAGAGTACGGCCACCTTCGCTACCATCGGCCCGTGCGGAAGTGTCCCTCTTGCGGTACGGAGTACGACGACTCCATCGCGTTCTGTGGCCAAGACGGGACGATCACCGTGCAGGTCCAGGACCCGACGGATATCGATCCTCGGGTCGGGACGCAGCTCGGCGACTACATCGTGGTGGCCCGTGTCGCCGATGGCGCGATGGGCCGGGTCTACGAGGGTCGACACCCCGAGACCAAGGCGCGCGTGGCCGTGAAGGTGCTCCACGCCGACGTGGCGACCGACGAGGTCGCCGTGGAGCGCTTCAAGCGGGAGTACGAGACCGCCGAGGAGATGAACCACCCGCACATCGTCGACGTCATCGAGTTCGGCGAGACGGGGGACGGCAGCTACTTCCTCACGATGGAGTACCTCTTCGGCGAGGAGCTCGGCGAGCTGCTCCGGCGTGATGGGGCGATTCCCCCCGAGCGCGCGGTGCGCATTCTGAGCCAGCTCGGTGCGGGTCTCGACTACGCGCACTCCTTCGGCGTCATCCACCGCGACCTCAAGCCGGACAACGTCTTCCTGACGCACACGGACGAGGGAGACGTGGTGAAGATCCTCGACTTCGGCTCGGTGAAGCTCCAGATGGAGACCGGGCCGAAGCTCACCGCGTTCGGCACCACGCTGGGCTCGCCCTATTACATGAGCCCCGAGCAGGCGATGGGGAAGCTCGACGTCGACCAGCGCACGGACGTCTTCGCCGTCGCAGCCATCGCTTGGGAGATGGCGGTGGGTCACGTCTGTTTCGAGGGGGACAACGTCGCCGCCATCCTGATGAAGATCGTGAACCAGGATCCGGCGCCCCCGAGCTCGCAGGCCGCCGGGCCGGGCTGGCCGTCCGCGTTCGACGACGCCGTGCTCGCGGGCGTGGCCAAGGACAAGACGCACCGACCCAAGAGCGCCGGTGCGCTGGCCGACTCCATCGTCGCGTCGTTCGGGCTCTCCGGGCCGCACACGCAGTGGGCCGAGACCTCGCAGGCGGAGATCGCGACCGCCCTCGCGAGCGCCACGCCGCCGGAGCCCAAGGGCTTCGGCGCGCCGGCCGCCACCGGTGGTGCCGCGCTGCCCTCCAGCCCGCTCTCGTCGAGCGGTCAGATGTCGGCGCCCGCGCCGATGGGCGGTGGGGCCTACGCGCCGGCACCGAGCGCGCCCTCGGGGCCGAACATCGCGCTCATCGTGGTCGGCGCGCTGGTCGTGCTCGGCCTGCTCGGCGGCGCCGCGGCGTTCTTCCTGCTCGGTTAGCTAGTCCTCCTCCGAGCGAACCAGGAAGGGCTTCCTCGGGTCGATCTCCGTCTCGGCGGGGGAGAGCGGCGCGTGGCGCTGGGCCACGGCGGGCTCGATCACGGGCGCGACGGAGGTCGGGATGGCGGAGAAGCCGGCGTAGGGCGCGTCCGGGCCGAGCTCCTCGGCCAGCAGGTTGGTGCCGACGTGCTCGGGGCCCGGGCTCAGATCGATGACGAAGTCCTCGAGCGCGCGCAGGTCCGACTCGATGTCGTCAGCCCAGATGCGCTTCATGAAGCGCGCGAGCCGAGTGCGCCGATAGTCGGGCGCGTGGCTCCGCAAGAAGCCGAGCAGAGCGTCCCGCATCGCTCCCGCGGTCGGGTAGCGCTCCGAACGGGAACGCTCCATCGAGCGCTCGATGATGGCCGCCAGCCCGTCGGGGATGTCGGGTGCGAGCTCCCGGCAGGGCATCGGCTGCGCGTCGCGAACGGCGAAGATGAGGTCCATCTCCGTCCGCGCGCGAAAGGGCGGCTGCCCGGTGCAGAGCTCGTAGAGGATGCTCCCGGCGCTGAACACGTCGCTCCGTCGGTCGAGGGTGCGACCGAACGCCTGCTCGGGGGACATGTACTTGACCTTCCCCTTGATGATGCCGGTCTTGGTCTCGATGCGGCTCAGCTTGGCCTTCGCGATGCCGAAGTCGCAGATCTTCACCTCGCCGTCGTAGCCGACCAGCATGTTCGAGGGGCTCAGGTCGCGATGGACGACCTGCAGCTCCTGACCACCCTCGTCGGTCGCCTCGTGTGCGTGGTGCAGACCGTCGAGGGCCTTCGCGAGCGCGTACGTCGCGTCGTCGAAGTGCAGGTGCTCACCGAGCTTCCGTGCCTGATCGATCGTGGAACGCAGGTCGCGCCCATCGACGAACTCCATCGAGATCAGCAGGTCCCGATCGATCCGGGTCAGCTCGTAGAAGCGCGCGACGTTCGGGTGGTCGAGCCGACTGACCAGCCGGTACTCGTCGGTGAGCATCGTGACGAACTTCGAGTCCTCCAGGTAGTGCGGGAGGAGCTTCTTGACCGCCACGTCGTAACGCTCGCCGTTCGCCGAGAAGGTGAAGCCTCGGAACACTTCGGCCATGCCGCCGAAGGCGATCCGATGAACCAGGTGGTAGCGGCCGAGCCGGCGGGTGCGGCGCATGGCTCTCATCGCCGCCGGAGGCGGAGCTCGAGCCGCGGGGCGCGCTCGGCGTCGAGGGCGACGGGGGACGCGATCCGCCAGGGGCTCCCGTCGCCTTCGCCGCTGGCCATCAGATGGACCCGCTCGCTGGGGTCCTCGGTCAGCAGGTCGGTGACGTCGACCCGGACGGGTCGGTCCGGGACCGCCGAGAGCTCTCGCCCGGGACCGACCCGGCTGACCACGGGGCGCGTCCGATGGGTGAGCGACGCGCCCTCGAACGCGCGGACGCGGGAGACACGCACGGTCTGCCGGTCGCCTCCGATCGCTCCCTCCACCGGGTAGAGCACGAGGATCGCCTGAGAGACCTCGCCTTCCGGGAGGTCGAAGGCCAGGAAGACCTCGCCGTCCACGTGCCCACCGAGGGCCAGCTCGTCGAGATCGCCGGTCGGGGCCGTGCGCTGATCGGACCGAGTGCCACCGAAGTCCGCGGCGGCGACGTGCCGGTCCCTCGTCGGCGTGGCCGACACCGAGAGCGCTCGGCAGGTCCCATCGAGCTCGCAGACGGTCTCCGTGGGGCAACCATTCTCGGCGCACACGGGACCGCGCGGGCAGCCGGTGCCGACCGCCGCGAGCGCGAACGCGAGCAGCACGCGGGTCATGGCGACGGCACCCGGGCATGCACGAGGGCGGCGTTGGACGGGTAGGGCGCGTAGCCCGGCGCTTCGGCGAGCCGCCGGACTCCTTGGGCGTCGCGTTCGAGGATCACGCTGCGACCTTCGAAGCGTTCGCCGGCGAGCCCGCCGAGGAGATGGGCGGTGACGGCGTAGCGCAGGCGCGCGCCGGCGGGGAGCTCCACGAGGCTTCGTTCGATGCCCTCGAGCCGCCACTGCTCGCGGCGCATCCAGTCGCGGCTCTCGTCGTCGGGGCGCGCGTGAATCCAGGGGCCATCCCAGGGCCAGGGGTTGGCGGCCGGGTGCGCCACCACGTCGGCGTCGGCGACCCGGTCGACGACCGGCGTGAAGAGGGGCTCGCTGCGAGTGTGCGGCACGCAGAAGCCGTCGTAGCAGATCAGCGTGGCGACTCGCCCGGCGGCGCAGTCGACCGGACCGAGGTCGGCGCTCGGGCCGGGCGCCAGCCCCATCCCCGCCGCGTCCTCCATCGTCGGGACCAGGTTCACCTTCCGCGTCTCACGGAGCAGGCGCCCATCGGCGTCGAAGAAGGGGCTCAGGTTGTGGACCCGGCCATCGGCGCCGGGGAGGAGCGCGCTGCCGCCGACGATGCAGAGCCCCTCGCGCCGGGCGGCGTCGCCGAAGGCCTCCGAGAGGAGGCCGCGGACGTCGCTCGCCACGGAGGCCAACGCCGCGAGGACGGGACGGCGGAGCTGACGGAGAGCGGAGAGGAAGGCTCGGGGCTGCCGGAGCGCGGCCTTCGCGGCTGCCAGGGCAGGGACGCCGCCGCCGCCGGCGAGCGCGAAGGGGAGGAAGGTCCCGACGTTCTCGGGAAAGACCAGCAGGGCCCCACCGTCACCGCGAGCGGCGGCCGCATGGCCCGCGAAGCGGTCGACGAGCGCCCGAAAGGTGGCGGGCGAGCGGTAGGTCTCGGGGTCGACGTGGGTCTGGGCGGCGAAGAGGTCGAGCATCGATCCGCGTGGTTTCCTCCACGCTCCCAGGAGCATACACTTCGCGCGATGCACTCGTGGAAGACACCCCTGCTCGCCCTCGCCCTCGCCGCGGCCCCTCTGATGGGCTGTGAGGAGGAGCCGGCCGAGACCGAGACCCCCGAGACCGAGGAGCCGGAAACCGAAGAGCCCGAGGTCGAACAGCAGGCCGAGGCGGAAGCCGAGCCCGCAGGGCCGCGGGTGGTCCAGGAGGGCTACACGGTCGAGCTCAGCGGCGCGGATGGCGCCGTGACCTCCGGTGAGCTCACCCAGCTCGCCCTCGTCATCGAGGGGCAGGGCGAGTGGCACCTGAACCAGGACTTCCCCTTCGCCGTCGACATCCAGGCGCCGGACGGCGTGCAGCTCCCGAAGGACAGCTTCGGCAAGGACGACGCCGCGTCGTTCGCCGACGAGGGCGCCCGCGTGGACGTGCCCCTGACTCCCACCGCCGCGGGTGAGCACACGGTCGAAGCGGAGGTCCGCTTCGCCATCTGCAACCCGCAGTCGTGCATCCCGAAGACGGAGACGGTCGCGCTCGCGCTCCAGGTCCAGTGAGCCGGCATGAGTGAGCTGGATCTCGAGGCGGAGCTCGTCCGAGTCGGCGACGCCGTCTCGCGGCGCTTCGAAGCCCAGAAGCGCGTGCTCGGCTTCGCCGAGTACCTGGAGCTGCTGGGGGAGAACCCCTGGCGCCACACCCGTGACGCCGCGCGCTACCTGCGCGACTGCTTCGACCACTGGGGCACCGAGAAGGTCCGCCGTCCATGGGGCGAGGTCACGCGCTTCAAGCTCTTCGATCTGCCCTTCGCGGACACCGACGGCCGGCGCAACGATCGGCTGGTCGGGCAGGAAGAGCTCCAGAAGCGGGTCTATCGCGCGCTGAGCGGCTTCCAGCGCGAAGGCCGGGCGAACCGCCTGCTGCTGCTCCACGGCCCGAACGGCAGCGCCAAGTCGACCTTCGCGGCTTGCCTGATGGCCGGGCTCGAGGCGTACTCGGAGATGGACGAGGGCGCCCTCTACCGCTTCTCGTGGGTCTTCCCGCGCGGCACCGACGGCAAGGGCATCGGCTTCACCACCGGCGGCGGCGCACCTCCGCCCGGCGACACCTACGCGCATCTGCCCGAGGAGCGCATCGACGCCAAGCTGCCGAGCGAGCTGCGGGAGCACCCCCTCTTGCTGCTGCCGATCCAGGAGCGACGGACGCTCCTGCGGAAGCTCTACGCCGACGTGGAGACCGCCCCGCCCGACTGGCTCTGGAACGGCGAGCTGGGTCACAAGAACCGGCAGATCTACGAAGCGCTGCTCACCGCCTATCGCGGCAACCTCGGTCGGGCGCTGGCCCACGTGCAGGTGGAACGCTTCTACATCTCGCGTCGCTACCGCGTCGGCGCGGTGACCATCGGACCGCAGATGGCCGTCGACGCTCGCGAGCGGCAGATCACGGCCGACCGTTCGCTGGGCGCGCTGCCCGCGAGCCTCAGCGCGCTGACGCTCTTCGAGAGCTTCGGCGAGCTGGTGGACGCCGAGAGTGGCGTCATCGAATACAGCGATCTGCTCAAGCGACCGCTCGACGCCTGGAAGTACCTGCTCCTGGCCATCGAGTCGGGTGAGGTGGCGCTCCCGCTCTCGAACCTGCCCATCAACGCGGTGATGGTGGCCAGCTCGAACGAGCTGCACCTGCAGGCGTTCCGGCAGCACCCGGAGTACCACTCGTTTCGCGGCCGGCTGGTGTTGCTGCGGGTGCCCTATCTGCGCGATCACCTGCAGGAGCAGGGCATCTACGACGCCCAGATCGTCCCGCAGGTGCGGCGCCACGTGGCGCCTCACGTGACCCACCTCGCCGCGCTCTGGGCGGTGCTCACGCGCCTCAAGAGGGCGCAGGCGAGTCACTTCGCCGACCGTGAGCTCGGCAAGCTCGCGGCCGACCTCACGCCGATGGAGAAGGCCACCCTCTACGCCGAGGGGACCATTCCCCGTCGGCTCGAGGGGGACGAGGGCAAGACGCTCGCCGAGGGCATCGATCAGGTCTACGCGGAGCGCAGCGGCGCCAACGACTACGAGGGTGGCTTCGGCGCGTCGCCGCGCGAGATGCGCATGGTGCTGTTGGACGCGGCGAGCGACCCGGACGAACGCTCCCTCAGCCCCGTGGCGCTCTTCGATCGGCTCACCCAGCTCTGCGAGCGAGGCGAGTACGCGTTCACGCAGATGGAGACCGACCGCGGCTATCACGACGCGAGTGGGTTCGTGGCGCTCGTGCGGGAGCACTGGCTCGATCTGGTCGATGACGAGCTTCGTGGTGCGACGGGTCTGGTCGAGGAGACCCAGTACCTCGAGCTCTTCGACCGCTACGTGCAGCATGCGTCGCACGCGCTGAAGGGGGAGCGGCTCTTCAACGAGGTCACCGGCAAACACATCGAGCCGGACGAGGACCTGATGGAGAACGTCGAGGGAATGCTCGGCGCCAAGGATCACGAGGCCTTCCGTGGCGACCTGATGAGCGCCGTGGCGAACTGGGCCATCGAGAACCCGGATGAGACCGTCGACTATCAGAAGCTCTTCCCGCGCTACATGGAGAAGCTCGAGGAGGCCTACTTCGAGCAGCACAAGAAGCAGATCGAGGCCATCGCGCGGGACGTTCTCGCGCTGGTGGATCCCGCCGCCGACGAAGAGCTGGAAGGCGATCGCCGCGCCGTCGCGACGAACGCGCTCCAGAAGCTCGAGTCGGAGCACGGCTACGCGCACTCCAGCCTGCAGACGGCTCTCACCGAGCTGCTGAAGGCCCGCTACGAGAGCTGAGATGCGGCTCGGGTTCCTCGGAACGGGTACGGCGATCCCGAGCGCCACCCGCGGTGCGTCGGGCTACGTCCTGGAGGCCGAAGGCGACGTGCTGCTGCTCGAGTGCGGTCCGGGATCGACGCGACGGTGGCCGGCGATGGGGCTCGACTTCGCTCGCATCGGTGCCGTGCTCTGCAGTCACCACCACGTGGATCACTGCGGGGATCTGGCAGCGCTCCTCTTCGGCCGGAACGTGGCGCCGGAGGTGCATGAAGGGCTCGTGCTCGCCGGACCGACCGGCCATGGCCGGTTGATCGATCGACTGCAGGAAGCGTTCGGTGACGGCGTCCGGCACGACGACCTCCAGGTGGTGGAGCTCGACGAAGGCGGCGCGCTCGCGTTGGCCGGCTTCGCCATCGAGGCGCGGGCGATGGCCCACCCGCGCCGGAACGCGGACGAGGCTCCGGCCCTGGGGTTCCGCATCGAGCGGGGAGGGCGGCGGCTCGCGTTCAGCGGCGACAGCGGCGCGTGCGATGCGTTGGTGGAGCTCTGCCGCGGCGTCGACCTGGCGCTGCTGGAGTGCAGCTACCCGGCCGGTCGGGAGAGCAGCCGGCACCTGAACGCGGCGACGGTGGCGCAGGTCGCGCGCGATGCGGGTGTTCGGCGCCTCGTGCTCACGCACATCTACCCCGAGGCCGATCGGGTGGACCTCGAAAGCGAGGTTCGCGCCGCGGGCTACGAGGGGGAGCTCACGATCGCGAGCGACGGGCTCTGGCTGGGGGTCGAGTGAAGCGCGTCGTCTATCGCTACGACCCGCTGAAGCTCGCCGGGGCCAACCTGGGCATCGACCCGGAGGCGAGCGGCGAGGCGTTTCGCGCGGTCCTGCAGCGCGCGCTCGAGGTCGAGTGGCCCGATGCCTCCATCGAGGTCGTGAAAGGGCCGCCGGGGTGCGAGCTCGAGGGCTTCGACGACCGCTCGCTCGCCGAGCTCCGAGTGGAAGGGCTCGCCCGCGGCGTTCGGAAAGCGGCGAGCTGGATCGTCTACTACTGATCGACCGAGCGCGAAGACCCGGCGCGGGCGAGGGGAGGGCAGATCGTGTATGGGTGAGCCATGCGCGTCGCCCTCCAAGTCAACGTCGACCACGTCGCGACCCTCCGGCAGGCCAGAGGGGTCGACTACCCCGATCCGGTCCACGCCGCGGTGCTCTGTGAGCTCGCGGGCGCGGACGGAATCACCGTGCATCTCCGAGAGGACCGGCGGCACATCGTGGACCGAGACGTCCGCGTGCTCCGCGAGACCGTGAAGAGCGTCCTGAACCTCGAGATGGCCGCGACCGACGAGATGAAGGGCATCGCCCTCGAGGTGAAGCCGGACCTCGTCACGCTCGTTCCCGAGAAGCGGGAGGAGCGGACCACCGAGGGTGGCCTCGACGTCGTCGGGGCCAGAGCGCGGCTCCAGGGGATGGTCGCGGAGCTCGGGGAGGCCGGGATCCCGGTCTCGATGTTCATCGACCCGGACGCCGCCCAGATCGACGCCTCGGTCGAGGTCGGCGCGCGCGTCATCGAGCTGCACACCGGCGACTACGCGAACGCGAGCGACCCGCGCGCGGAGCTCGAGAAGCTGATGGCCGCCGCTGCGCACGCGGCGGAGCGACACCCGACCCTCCGGGTGGCGGCCGGGCACGGGCTGACGCTCCTCAACGTTGGCGACCTCGTGCGGCTCGTTCCCGAGATCGTCGAGCTCAACATCGGTCACGCGCTGGTGGCCGACGCGGTCTTTCGCGGCATGGAGGCGAGCGTCGCCGCCTACCGGCACGCCATCGACGACGGGGAGAGCCGGCGGTGATCCCGCTTCTCGGACGCGCAGCCGTCCGGGCGATGGACCAGCGCGCCATCGAGCGCGGCGTGCCCGGTGCCGTCCTGATGGAGAACGCCGGGATCGCGGCGACGGAGGCGATCGTCGCGCGCTTCGGGGACCGACTGAACGAGGTCGTGCTCGTCGGGGGCGGCGGGCAGAACGGCGGCGACGCCTGGGTCATCGCGCGCCAGCTCATCGTGCGCGGCTTCGCGCCGCGAGCCGTGGTGGTCTCGAGCGATGCTTCGCAGATCGGCGGCGACGCCAGGCCGAACTTGGAGGCCCTCCGATCGCTGGTCGGCGAGGTCGACGGCGCTTCGCTCCTCGAGGTCGCTCCCGAGGACTTCGGGGCAGTGGACCTTCGCGGCTCGCTGCTCGTGGACGGGCTCTTCGGGACCGGGCTCGATCGGCCGGTCGAGGGAGCCTACGCGGAGGTGGTGCGCCGGCTCGACGCGGCGCCGTGTCCCCTCGTGTCGCTCGACCTGCCGAGCGGCATCGACGCGGACACGGGTCAGGTGCTCGGGGTCGCCCCACACGCGGCGCTCACGGTGACCTTCGGCGCGCACAAGCGCGGGCTCCAGCAGTACCCGGCCGTGGCGCACGCGGGCGAGGTGGTGCTCGGCACCATCGGCGTGGCCCCACCGCGCGATGCCGTGTGTGCGCTGATCGAGGACGATGACCTCGCTCGGGTCATCGCACCTCGCGCAGGTGATGCGCACAAGGGCACGGCGGGGCACGTCTTCGTGGTCGCGGGCTCGCCCGGGACGGCCGGCGCGGCGCTGCTGTGCGCTCGCGGGGCGATGCGCGGCGGTGCCGGGCTCGTGACGTTGGCGACGCGGTCGCCGAGCATCGACCAGCGGCTCTGGGAGATCATGAGTGCGCCTCTCGGTGACCCAGCGGACGCCGTGGCGATGGTCGACGACCGGGCGACGGCGGTCGTGGTCGGGCCCGGGCTGGGAACCGATGACGACGGGCTCGAGCTCTCGCGCGCGCTCGCCCTCGAGAGCGAGCGACCGATGGTGCTCGACGCGGACGCGCTGACGGCGTTCGCGGGGGACCTGGCGGAGCTGAAGGACGCTGCGGGCGCACGCGTGCTGACGCCCCATCCGGGCGAGGCCGCGCGGCTGCTCGGAGTCGCCACGGCCGACGTGCAGGTCGACCGTTTCGCGGTGGCGGAGCGCATCGCCCAAAAGAGCGGCCAGGTCGTGGTGCTGAAGGGGGCCCGGACCGTGGTGGCAGATGGCGAGCGGCTTCGCGTGAGCCCAGCCGGGACTCCGGCGATGGGCGTGGGTGGGAGTGGAGACGTGCTCGCCGGGCTCTGCGGGGCGATGCTCTGCGAAGGGCGGTCGCCCTTCGACGCGGCCTGGGCGGCGGTGCATCTGCACGGGCGCGCGGGGGAGCGGGCGGCTGTGGGCGACCGGGGGCTCTTCGCGCGCGAGCTCGCGGACGCGTTGCCGGGCACGCTCGCGACGCTCCGCTGAGCCGTCCTCAAACGAGGGCGCGCCGCGAGCGTTTTCATTTTCCGTCCGGATCCCCCGCAAAACGTTGGGGATCAGGGAGGGGGGAGTGTCCCCATCATTCTGGGGGGCCCATCGTTTCTTCGTGGGTGGGGAGTGACCTCTCCTCGGGTCCGCCATGGGATCGCCACATCTGGTCTGGATGCTCGATTCCACTGGTGCCGACAGCCTGACACGGCGCCGTGGCCCAGGGAGGACAACTTGACAGCGACTCAGACCAATCGGACCCGGAAGCGACGGAAAACCAAGCAAAAGCGGAAGAAGCGCGTCCTGGCACCCGCATTGCTTCGAAGCATGGGCACGAGCCGCCCGGCACTGGACCCGGCCGGCTTGGGAGGTCCCGTTTCGATGCACACACACGCCGCTCGCATGAGGTTCGAACGCACCATCGCTCCCCATCTGGACGAGCTCTACGGAGCCGCGATGCGCCTGACCCGAAGTCCTGCCGATGCGGACGACGTCCTCCAGGAGGCCATGGCGCGCGCCTGGGCTTTCTGGGACCGCTTCGAGGAGGGGACGAACGTCCGAGCGTGGATGCACCGGATCCTCTTCAACACCTTCGTGAACGGCTACCGCCGCAAGAAGCGCGAGCGGGAGATCCTCACGCAGGTGCACCGCGAGCGGGTGCCCGACCCCTTCTGGCGCGAGCCGGCAGCGACCGAGCAGGCGCTCGGCGACGAGGTCAAGGAAGCCCTCGCCGCGCTCCCCGACACGTTCCGCCAGGCCATCGAGCTCGTCGACATCGGCGGCCAGTCCTACAAGGACGCCGCGAAGACCGTGGGTTGCCCCGTCGGCACCATCATGAGCCGCCTCCACCGCGGCCGGCGTCTCCTGAGCGCCCAGCTCCGCGACTACGCCATCGAGGAAGGCTACCTCCCCGCCGCCGCCTGACCGGGCGCCCCCTTCACACCCGGGGGACACTCCCCCCTCCCGGATCCCCCACAAACACAGGGCGTTCCCAACCCAACTCGAGTTCAATGGTGAGCGTCCCCCATCGGGGACCGCTGAACCTCCTCGATCCGCGATAGCCTCCTTCCCATGAGCTGGGCGATCGAGCGGGAGCATCTGGAGGCGGCGAGTCGAGCGGTGGGGGCGCACGCGGTGCGAACCGCGCTGGTCCCGGCATCGCAGCTCGGACCGAACGTGTGGCTGAAGCTCGAGAGCGAGCAGAAGACGGGCTCGTTCAAGGTGCGCGGCGCGCTCGCGCGACTCGCCGCGCTCGCGCCCGAAGAGCGGGCGAAAGGCGTCGTCGCCGCGTCCGCTGGGAACCACGGGCTCGGCGTCGCGTTCGCGGCACGGGCGCTCGGTGTCGAGGCAAGGGTCTTCGTGCCGCGCGACGCGCCGATGGTGAAGCGAGAAGGGATCGCGCGCTTCGGTGCGCGCGTCGAAGTCATGGACGAGCCCGGGTACGATGCGGCCGAGGCGCGTGCACGAGCCGCCGTGGCCAACACCGGTGAGGTCTTCGTCTCCCCTTACGACGACCCGTGGGTGGCGGCCGGCAACGGGGGCACGCTCGCCGCGGAGATCTTCGGCCAGCTCACCGATGTCGGCACGTTCGTGATCCCCGTCGGCGGGGGCGGACTGCTCGCCGGGATCGCCGCCGCGGCTTGCCACATGGGAGAGAAGGCCAAGCTGGTCGGGGTCCAGAGCGAGGCTTCGCCGGCGATGACTCGCTCGCTCGTGGACGGGAGAGCCTACGAGACCTGGGACTCGGAACCGACGTTCGCGGAGGGGCTCGAGGGGGGCGTCGCCGCCGGGTCGGTCGAGCGTGCAAAGGCGGCTGGGGTTCAGATGCATCTCGTGAGCGAAGCGGCCATCGCCGAGGCGATGCGCTTCGCGGGCGCGAAGCTCGGCCTGCGCATCGAAGGCAGCTCGGCGGTCGCGATCGCGCATCTGATGGCGAACCCACCCGCCGCGGGACCAGCGACCGTGGTCGTGGTGACTGGCAAGAACGTCGACGAGCGCGTCTGGCGCGCGGTGATGGCGGGCGAGTCGGACCCGCTACGCGCCAAGATCACCGGCCCCGCCCAGCCTCTCGCCGCAGCGGAGTCAGGGGCAGAGTCGGCGTCGGAGTCAGAGTCAGAGTCGGACTCAGAGTCGGAGGCCGAGTGAGTCGACGTCACGCGCGCCCCGCCGCGAATCACGTCGGCTCGCGATGCCGCCTCGGCCGGACTCGAGTCGCGACCGACCTCTCGTAACTGTCCCTCATCCTTGACGTCGGGAAACGGGTCTTCCATCTTCCATCGTCCATTGTCGATGGAACCGCTCGGGTAGACGGTTGTTCCCGAGCTGAGAGGTAGGAAAAGGCGCGATGGCACAGACCTATTCGGACATGCTCCAGAGCATCAAGGCCTCGATCAAGCAGGTCTCCCTGGACGATCTGAACGCCCGCATCGAGGGCGGCGAAGAGCTCACGCTCGTCGACGTTCGCGAAAAGGACGAGTGGCGGCAGGGGCACATCCCCGACGCGGTGCACGTCCCGCGGGGGTTCCTCGAGATGCAGGCGGCCAGCCGCCTCCCGAAGAAGGACGCGACCATCGTCACGTACTGCGCCGGCGGTGTCCGCAGCGCCTTCGCCGCCAAGGTCCTCCAGGACCTCGGCTACACGAAGGTCGAGAGCGCCAACCCCGGCTTCAACGACTGGAAGGACCGCGGGTTTCCGACCACCAAGCCCTTCGCCTTCACCGACGAGCAGCTGAACCGCTACAGCCGGCACCTGCTGCTCCCGGAGGTTGGAGAGAAGGGGCAGGCCAAGCTGCTCCAAGGCCGGGTCCTCCTGCTCGGCGCGGGCGGTCTCGGCAGCCCGGCCGCGCTCTACCTCGCGGCGGCCGGCGTCGGCACGCTCGGGGTGATCGATGGCGACGTCGTCGATGAGTCCAATCTGCAGCGACAGGTGCTCCACGGCCGCAGTCAGGTCGGCAAGTCCAAGGTGCAGAGCGGCGCCGCACGCATCGCCGACCTGAACCCGGATGTGACCGTCATCCCCTTCGAGGAGCGGCTCACCAGCGAGAACATCGACCGCATCTTCGACCAGGACTGGGACGTCATCGTCGACGGCCTCGACAACTTCCCGACCCGCTACCTCGTGAACGACGCGAGCGTGTGGAAGGACATCCCGGTCGTCCATGGGTCCATCTTCCGCTTCGACGGTCAGGTCACGACCTTCTGGCCGAAGCAGGGCCCCTGCTACCGCTGCCTCTACCCGGAGCCGCCGCCGGCGCACCTCGCGCCGAGCTGCGCCGAGGCCGGTGTGCTCGGTGTGCTGCCTGGCGTCATCGGGACCATCCAGGCCACCGAGGCGATCAAGATCCTCCTCGGTCAGGGCGAGCCGCTCGTCGGTCGTCTGCTCCAGTACGACTCGCTCCAGATGAAGGTCCGCACCTTCAAGCTCCCGAAGGACCCGGAGTGCGTGGTCTGCGGCGAGAAGCCGACCATCACCGAGTACATCGACTACGAAGGCTTCTGCGCCGCATGAGCAGTCGACCGCGGGCTCCCATGCTCGCAACCCGCGGTCGCTTCACTCAGAAGTCGGCGTCGAAGGTGACGTCGCCGGTCACGCCCATCTGGTAGGCGGAGACCCGTCGCTCGAAGAAGTTCGCGACCTCCTGCACGTCCTGTAGCGCCATGAAGGGGAAGGGGTTCTTCGATCCCCAGCGTGGCTTCATCCCGAGCATGGCGAGGCGTTGGTCCGCGCAGTGCTCCAGGTACTGCCGGACGTCTTCGAGCGAGAGTCCGATGACGCCCTCGCTCAGGAGGTCTTCGGCGAACTGCACCTCGCACTCGATCGCGTCGACCATCATCTCGATGACGGAGGCTTCGAGGTCTTCGTCGAAGAGGTGCGGCTGCTCGGATCGGATCGTCTTCACGGCTTCGAACGCGAAGGCCATGTGCGCGCTCTCGTCACGGAAGACCCAGTTGGTCCCCGCGGCGAGCCCGTGCAGCAGTCCCCGCGAGCGCAGGTAGTACACGTACGCGAACGCCGCGAAGAAGAAGAGCCCCTCGATGCAGGCGGCGAAGCAGATGAGGTTGAGCAAGAAGCCGCGCCGCTGCTCGTCGGTCTCGAGCGAGTCGAGGTCGGCGATGCTGTCCATCCACTTGGAGCAGAACGCTGCTTTTCGCCGCACGGACGGGATGTGCTCCACCGCGGCGAACGCCTCGGCTCGCTGGTCCGGCGAGGGCATGTAGGTGTCGAGCAGCGTCAGGTAGAACTGCACGTGCAGCGCCTCTTCGTAGAGCTGGCGCGAGAGGTACATGCGCGCCTCGGGCGCGTTCAGGTGCTTGTACAGGTTGAGCACCAGGTTGTTGGCGACGATGGAGTCGCCGGTCGCGAAGAACGCGACCAACCGCTCCACCAGGTGCCGGTCACCGGGCGTCATCTTCGTGTAGAGGTCCGAGAGGTCGGTCGAGAAGTCCACCTCCTCCACGGTCCAGGTGTTGCGGATGGCGTTCCGGTACATCTCGTAGAACTGCGGGTACGCCATCGGTCGCAGGGTCAGCTCGAGCCCCGGGTCGAGGAGCTTGCCGCGCCGGCTCACCGGGCGCGCTCGGCCGGTCACGCGGCTCATTGGCAGGCCTCGCAGATCTCGGGATTCTCGAGGGAGCAGAGCAGCTTGGCCTGGGCGGCCGCATCGGCGTCCGCGCCCTCATGGGACTCCGCGCTCGTCCTCGCGATGCTCGTCGCCGGTCGGGACCGCAGGTAGTAGGTCGTCTTCAATCCGCGTTTGAAGGCGTACATGTACATCGACGAGAGCGCGCCGACCTCCGGGCTCTCCATGAAGAGGTTGAGTGACTGGCTCTGGTCGATGAAGGGCCCGCGCGCCGCGGCGTGGTCGATGAGCGCCTTCTGCTTCAGCTCCCAGGCGGTGCGGTAGAGGCGGCGGATCTCCTCGGGCAGCTCGGCGAGCCCTTGCACCGACCCTTCCGCGGCGAGCAACCGCTGACGGATGCCCGGCGTCCACATGCCGCGGCTTCGCAGCTCGAGCACCAGATGGCGGTTGAGCAAGAGGAACTCGCCGCTGAGCGTCTCGCGCTTGAAGAGGTTCGAGACCTGCGGCTCGATGCACTCGTAGCAACCGGCGATGGACGCGATGGTCGCCGTGGGTGCGATGGCGATCAGCAGCGAGTTGCGAAGCCCGTGCGCCATGACCGCCGCGCGGACCGTGTCGTAGCGAGCGGCCTGGCGTGCCTGCACCCCCCAGAGCTCCGGTTGGAGCTGACCGCGCGCCGCGCGGGTATGGGGGAACGCTTCGTGCGGTCCGTGCGCCTTGGCGAGCGCGACGCTCTCCTCGAGCGCCGTGAGGTAGATCTCCTCGGCGAGGGTCGCGGAGAGCTCGATGGCTCGTGGGTCGTCGAAGGGCAGGCCGAGACGGAAGAACACGTCCTGCAGGCCCATCACGCCGAGGCCGATCGGGCGCCAGCGCTCGTTGGAGCGCTCCGCCCCGTCGATCGGATAGAGGTTCAGGTCGATCACCCGGTCGAGCTGCCGCACCGCCGTTCGGACCGTGGCGCGCAGACGATCGACGTCGACGCCCTCACCATCGAGGTGCGCCGCGAGGTTGATCGAGCCGAGGTTGCAGACCGCCGTCTCGGCCTCGGTGCTCACCTCGAGGATCTCGGTGCAGAGGTTCGAGAGGTGCACCACCCGACCGTCTTCCGCGGTCTGGTTGCAGGTCGCGTTCGCGCGGTCCTTGAAGGTCATCCAGCCGTTTCCGGTCTGGGCGAGCGTGCGCATCATGCGCCGATAGAGCTCCCGCGCCGGGAGCGTCTTGCGCGCGAGTCCGCCCTCCTCGGCTGCGACGTACGCCGCCTCGAACGCCTCGCCATGGCGATCCGGGAGCTCGGGCACGTCGGCGGGATCGAAGAGCGACCAGCTCGCGTCCGCTTCCACGCGTCGCATGAAGAGGTCGGGGATCCAGTTCGCCAGGTTCAGGTTGTGGGTGCGCTGGGCCTCGTCGCCCGTGTTGTCGCGCAGCTCGAGGAAGGCCTCGATGTCCGCGTGCCAGGGCTCGAGGTAGACGCAGCACGCACCCTTGCGCTTCCCGCCCTGGTTCACGGCCGCGACCGAGCTGTCGAGGGTCTTGAGCCAGGGGACGATGCCGTTCGACTGGCCGTTCGTGCTCTTGATCAGCGAGCCGCGCGAGCGCACCCGGTGGAACGCCATGCCGATGCCACCGGAGAACTTCGAGAGCATCGCCACGTCGCGGTAGCGGTCGTAGATGGCCTCGAGCGTGTCGGAGGGCGAGTCCAAGAGAAAGCAGCTCGAGAGCTGCTCGTGTTGCGTTCCCGCGTTGAAGAGGGTGGGGGAGCTGGGCAGGTAGGAGAGGGTGGCCAGCGTGGTGTAGAGCGCCCCGGTCTCCTCGAGGCTCTCGGTCAGCGCGCTCGCGACGCGCAAGAAGAAGTGCTGCGGCCCCTCGATCACCTCTCGGGTCTTCGGGTGGCGCAGGAGGTAGCGGTCGTAGACCGTCCGTAGCCCGAAGTAGCGGAAGCGGCCGTCGTGGGTGCGGTCGAGCATCGCGTCGAGCGCTGCACCTTCCCGCTTCGTTCGTTCGTGGAGCCGGTCGCCGATCAGACCGAGCTCACGGCCGCGGGCGATCGACGCGGTGAACTCACCGAGCCCCTGGGCGCCGAGCTCTTCGTCGATGAAGCGAGCCAGCAGTCGCGCCGCGAGCTCGTCGTACTCGGGCGCTTCGGTGGTCAGCGAGGCCGCGACGCGAATCGAGAGCTCGTCGAGCTCACGGGTGGTCGCTCCGTCGTGGAGGCCAGCGATGGTGCGCACGGCCACCAGGTCGGGGTCGACGTGGTCCAGCCCCTCGGCCGCCCGTCGCACCACCGCCACGATGGCTCCGACTTCGATCGTCGCCTCGGACCCGTCGCGCTTACGGATCCGCATTCCACCGGCGCGTGCCGGGGTCTCCATTGTCTGCATGTCTTCGTTCCGTTCCCTCGCGGAAGAACCCGAGCGACGAACGAAGAACGACGGAGGCAGCACGGCCGACCCCACCGGTCTTCCCACGAGACCCGGGCAACCGCCTTCCAGAGGCGAGACTCTGGAAAACGCATCGCGGCAGGTCTTCGGGCTCGTGGGCGTTCGGCGTTGCCGGTTCCTACCGGCCGTCGCTTCCCAGAGCTGACGCTCCAGTGCTCGATGACGGCTTTCGTTCCCACTGACCGCTGCGGGGCAGCCCTGGAATCACACCAGGTTCCCTCCCGAGGTGTGCTCACCTCGAGGCCTCCGGCGAACCGCAGGCACCAACGACGTCACGCAACGTAGGGCAACGGCTGGCGACGGGTCAATCCATATCTTGGGTGGGTGGCCGTTTTGGTCCACCACCCGTGGTGTGCTGTCGCGACTCGGGCGGCGACGGTGGGTTCATTCGAGCCCGCGCCGAATGTCGTGCTGATAGAAGAACACCTCACGGTTCGGGTAGCCGGGGTTGGTCCACGTCTCTTCACCGAACACCCAGTGGCTCTGCACCTCCGTACCGTCGCTCGGGTCGTCGCGGTCGAGTCCGTGCGCATCCTCGAATGCGTCGGCCATGCCGTCGCGGTCGGTGTCGACGTAAGCCGTTCCCGAGGGCGACACGGACGGCCGCGTGAACGCATCGCTGTCGTTTCGGAACGCATGGGTCGTCCCGTGGATGAAGTCGTCGAGGTAGGCTTGGACGAACGGCTCGTGGTGCGTCTGCACCGTGCCGGTCTCGTCCATGTACCAGCGACTCCCGACCTCTCCCGCGACGACAAGCTCCTCGTACGCCTCTTCGGCAGAGCTCACGTGCGTGCGCTCATCGAGCCAAGCGAACGGCTCGTCGACGAACCACTCGTCGGGTAGCGCGTGGCCTGCGGTGTAGCCCGCGGCGCTGATGTGATGTTCGCCGAGCGCACGGTCGCCGCCTGCCCCACCGACGTTGGAGTAGGTGGTCGCACCCGAGGGATCGGTCACGACGTTGTCGGCCCAGTAGAACGACGCGTCGGGGATCCCGCAGCCTTCGACGTGCTGATGAGAGCCGTTCCAGTAGAACGCGTGCGCTTCGTCGTCTCGGTTCCATCGGAAGTAGTTCGCGACGTAGTTGAACCGGTTGTTGCAGATCATCGAGAAGGCGCGGCCCGCGAAGTTGTAGCCGCAGTTGTTCCACATGTCGGCCTGCGAGAGCGCGTCCATCCCGGTGTTGAAGAGGCGGTTCTGCACGTGGATCGCGACGCTGTGGTGCCCGGCGACGTCGTGCACCTCGCGACCGACGTGCGCCGCTGCCGGACCCATGATTCCCGCCTTGCTGTGGTTGGGGAATCCTTCGAGCAGCAGGTTGTATTGCTGCGTGGAGTTCCGGCCGGTGAGACTGATGTCCTCGTCGGCGCTCCAGCCCGCGGTCACGTCCGCGATGATGACGTCGGGTGAACCGTAGACCCCGATGCCATCGTGCCGCGCGAACTCCGCGTGAGCGCCGGTCAGCGCGGTGATGCCACGAACGATCAGATTCCCCGCGCCGTTGTCGTTGACAAGCGTGGAGCCGTAGATGAACACGCCGGGGAAAGGCGCCGTGTACCCGAGGAGCGTGATGTTGCCGTGGTTGCTTCCGTTCCCGCTCTGGTAGAGCCGCGAGATGTCGCTCGTCGCGAAGACTCCGGAGATCCGGAAGACGATCGTCTTCGACGGGACGTCGAGGCCCCAGCAGTAGTCCAGTGACCCACTGTAGGTGTCGGTGGCGGCGTCATGGCTCCCGCTCCCGTCGAGTGCGGTGGTGGTCACGAAGCACAGGGTCCCGTCGCGCCCCCCGGTGATGTTCTCGACGTTCGGTCCGACCGCTCCGGGGAACGCGAGAACGGGCTCGGACGCCGGAACGCAGAGCTCGTTCGACTCGAGGAACTCCGCGGGATCGAGCTGGGTGTAGCGAGCCTCGAGCGTGAAGCAGTGTTCCCGAGCCGCACCGAGGCCTTCGATGACCCGCTCGAAGCCCGCATGCTCGGCAGTGTCGTTCAGGTCGACGCCGTTCACATAGGTGTCGTACCCACCCTCGGGGATGAGCGATCGCTCGGGCTGGCGGAAACGCAGCACGATGCCGGCGCCGCTTCGTTCGGCGCTCTCGAGAACCGGCGCGGCGGGAGGGCAATCGTCCCCTTCGCATGGGGCTCCGCCGTCTGCGTCTGCGTCGGTGCGGTCGCCACCAGCGTCGGCCACGGCGCCATCCCGAGCGCCGTCGTCGCCTTCGGGCGCTGACCCGCAGGCGCTCAGGGAACAGACCAACAGCACGAACGCGAAGAAGTGCCCTGCGGTGTGGACCGGAGAGGGGGATGCGGGGTGTCGACCATGCATGCGGAGACGCTACCCAGGGTCGCCACGAGCGTCGGTTAGGAGTTCTGCACGGTTCCTCGACTCAATCCCCCAGGCGAGCGAGCTCCTCGTCGAGTCGCTCATCATAGAGGGTGCGGGCGGCGTCGGCCTCATCGCTGGAGTCGTCGCGGCTCAGCAGTCTTCGTGCTGCCCAGATGAGCACCAACGATGCGAGCGCGAAGGCCGCGATGGGGAGGGCGCCGGTCTCTCGCGGGGGAGGGCGCCGCAGCAGATCGAAGTCGGGGGCCCGCGTCTGCAGCCGCTCGATGATCTCTGGAGCCGGGACCCCTTCGCTGGCCCATTGGTGCACGTCGATGCGCCACTCGGCGGCGCGCGGGCTGGGGCAGTCCGAGAGCACCTTCCCGGGGCAGAAGGGGCTCATCACCTGGCGTACGACCTCCTCGGCATTGGCCGGCTCGGGCTGAGCGGCGGCGACGGTCGGCATCAGGAGCGCGAACGCGAGGAGACGGGCGAACACCGGCTCAGCCTCGGTCCACGCGCTCGGTCTGTCGACGCGGCGAATCGTCGCGGGTGTTGGCTACCGACGGTCGGGTCGCTTCGCCAGCTTCCGTTGGAGCGAACGGCGATGAATGCCCAGCAGCTTGGCGGCTCGAGTGATGTTGCCGTCGACCTGCGTCATGACTCGGTCGATGTGTTCCCACTCGATGCGTCCGAGGCTCGGCACCACCGTCGGCGGTGGCTCGGCGTCGGGCGATCCGTCGTGGTCGAACGCGGCGACGATCTCGTCGAGCTCGGCCGGCTTCGTCAGGTAGTGCACGGCGCCCGAGCGCACGGCGTCGAGCGCGGTCGCGATGCTGCCGTAGCCGGTGAGCACGACGATGCGCGTGTGCGGATCGATCGCGTGCAGCCCCCGCACGGCGTGCAGCCCCGACTTTCCGGGCATGCGCAGATCGACCACCGCACACTCTGGGCTCTCCTCGCCGGCCAGCTCGATCGCTTCGTCCGCCGACGACGCTCCACGCACTTCGAAGCCGCGCCCCTCGAGCGCGCGCATCAGTCGCTTGCGGAACGTCTCCTCGTCGTCGACCACGAGCACCGAGCGTTGGAGGTCTTCGCTCATCGCCCTTCCGCGGTGTGGATGTCGCGCGGGACCGTCAACCGAGCAAGCGTCCCACCGCCCTCGCGCGGGACCAACTCGAACTCGCCCCCCGTACGCTCCGCGTAGGAGCGCACGAGGTAGATGCCGAGCCCGAGACCTTCGGCCTTGGTGGACACGAAGGGCGTCCCGAGCTTGTCGTTCACTTCTGGGGCGATGCCGGCACCTCGGTCCGCGACCACGAAGCGCAGCGCGCCCTCGCGGTCCTCGACCTTCAGCTCGACGGGCGAGTCTTCGCTGGCCTCGAGCGCGTTCCGCAGCAGGTTGTGGAGCATCTGCGCGAGGGTCGCGGCGGGCGCGACCAGCTGGAGGTCCGGCACGTCCCGGTCGAGCCGGCTGGCCAACACGGGAGGCAAGGACGCCACCGCGCGCTCCACCACCGCGCTCGTGGTCGTGGGCGCTGGCATCTCGCCCATGGATTCGCCCGCGCGCGACGAGAGGTCCGCGAGGATGGCGCGGCAGCGAGCGACCTCGTCGCACACGAGCCGTGCGTCGTCGCGCGCGCTGGGATCGGTGAGGGTGCTCGCGAGCTCGCCGGCCGCAAGCGCGATCGTCCCGAGCGGGGTGCCGAGCTCGTGCGCGGCGTTGGCCGAGAAGACCGAGAGGCTCGCCAGCCGCTCGTTCTGAGCGGCGAGCTCCGCCATCTCGGCGAGCCGCTTGTCGCGCTCCTTGAGCGCCGTCGTGACGCGCCCGATGAAGTAGGCGACGAAGCTCGCGGCGAGGGCGAAGGCGACCCACATGCCCCAGAGGTGAGCGCCGAAGCCGCCGCCGTGCATGTGCATGGCGTGCGGGTCGGTCGGCAGCGCGAAGAGCGCGCCGAAGGCGGCGACGGTCAGCGCGACCATCGCCCAGGCGTACACGGGCGGGAGGAGCACCGCGGCGAGCGCCACGTGCACGAGGAAGAAGACGGAGAACGGGTTCGACGCGCCCCCGCTGACCGCCAGCATCGCGGTGAGCAACGCGACGTCGAAGACCAGCACGGCCGGCAGGAGCCAGCCCTCCGCTCGGAACCGGAGCCGAGAGAACGCGAGGTTCGAGAGCGCCGTGGAGGCGGCGAGCGCGAGCATGAGCTCGAGCTGGCGAAAGCCTCCGAACGCGAGCTCACCGATGAGGATGAGCCCGAGCTGACCGACCGCCGCCCCCCAGCGCAGGGTCCAGAGCCACGACAAGCCCACCTGGGCGTCGGAGGGCGCCTCCGGTCGAGACGGACTCGGTCGAGCGCTGGATACCGCTCCGACCAGCGGGGACGAGGTCCGCGTCATCATCGGACGATGACACGGATGGTCGCGAGCCTCACGGAGCGCGGAAGAACGACTGGCCCGTCGAGGCGGTGCCGCCGAAGGTCAGGCCCAGGTTGTCGAAGATGGGCGCGCAGTCCGGGTCGGTCGGCGCGGACATGCAGCCCGGCGCGGTCTCCATGGTGTTGTCGAGCGCGGACCCGTCGACCAGGCCCTGGAGGTCGGCGACGACGGTGTCGTTGAGCGGATCGAGATCGACCGAGACCTCGGGGCGGTTGCCGTCCATGCAGGTCGCGGTGCCCATCATGTCGCCCTCGCAGCGGGTGCTGCCGAGGTGTAGGCGCCAGCCGTCGAGCGCGGTGCTGTTGCCCTCGATCCGGGCGAACTTGTACCCGCCGTTCCAGCTCCAGAACATCTCGGTCAGCGAGAGCGGGGGCGCGGCGGCGACCGGGTCCTGGTGGTTGAGCTCTTCCGGGACGCCGAGCTTGAACCGGATGCCGGTGTAGTCGCCGTCCGGCGCGCGACCCTCGATGACCGTGCGAAGGTCGGCGTTGCCCATCTCGCCGCAGCCGTCCTCGAAGTCCAGGAGGGCCACGGTGCCGTCCTGCCACATGCCGTCGTTCTCGAGCACCAGCGGCGTCTCGGCGCCCGAGGCATCCACCAAACGGACGTCGTGCACGTAGAAGCGGAAGTCGCGAATGGTCAGGTCCGCGCCCGCCGAGCCCAGGCCGGCGTAGGTCCCGCCGCAGCTGATCGGCTCGGTCCCCGACATGGCGGCGAACTGGATGGTCTGGAGCGGGTCGTCCCCGTCTCCGCACGAGACGAGACCGAGCGCGAGGACACATGAGAGGAGGAGTCGCATGGCCCGGACGATAGGCGAGGGCGCCCCACGCTCAACGTGGCAAAAGAGCGCACCCGCGGCTCCTCACGGGGGGTCGTGAAAGGTCTCGGCGGCCGAATGGACGGCCTCGACGAACGCGGCTGGCTCCTCGACGTAGGGAAAGTGGCCGCTCTCGGCCATCGTGAGCCGGTCCACGCCCCAGCTCTCGGCGGCCCGCGTCAGCTCGGCCTCGCCGATCACGTTCGAGCGCGCGCCTCCGATGAGGACGCCCGGCCTCGGGAGGGCTCCGGCCCACGTCGACCGCTCCCCGTCCAGGAGACCATCGGCCGCGAAGGCCTCGAGAACCCGGGGGCGGGTGCACTGGAGGAGGCCGCTCTGCTCGTCCCATCGATCCGCTCGCGCCTGGTTGGACGGGTCGTGCCAATGGAGGAGCGCTTGCAGGGACTCGCGGCCCGTGAGGCCATAGAGTCGAAGCAGTCGGTCGAAGGGGCGTCCGTCACCGTTCGCCACCGCCGCGATGGCGTCGGCATGGTCGGGCCAGCGCTCGGGCGCCGCGGCAGCGGTCGTCTGGAGCTGGTGCTCGAGCGCGCGGGGCAGGGACGGTGTGGTCTCCACCAGGATCACTCCGGCGGTCGAGTCGGGATGTCGGAGCGCGTACGCGGCGGCGAGGAGACCACCGAACGAGTGCCCGAGCACCGTCCATCGTTCGATGCCGAGATGCCGTCGGAGCGCTTCGAGGTCGTCGAGGGTCGCGTCGAGTCCGAGCTCGGCCTCGGCGTCGAGGTTGGCCGAGCGCCCGCACCCTCGCTGGTCCAGGACCACCAGCCGCACCCTCTCGGTGAGCGCGTCGCCCACCGCGCGCTCGAAGACGTAGCCGTTGTAGCCGGGACCCCCGTGGAGGAAGACGACCGCGGGCGCGTCGACGGGTCCGCGAGCGGAGTACCAGAGCGTCACGTCGTCCCGCGAGAGCCACTCGCCCCCCGCGTAGCTCTCGGCGAGGCCGCAGGTCGCCGCTTCGGTCGATGGAGCCGCGGGCTCCCGCGCCTGCGTGGTACAGGCGGCGAGCATCAGCGCGACGGCGAAACGCACGTGGATCACGCGGCGAGCGTGGCACCTCGCTCGCGAGGCGTCGAATGCTCGGATCAGCAGTCGATCAGGGTCACGTCGTACGTGATCGGGCCGCCGCTGAAGTTGCCGATGGTGACCTCGTAGGTGGTGCCCGCGGTCGGAGTCCAGCCCTCCGGATCCCAGGCGATCGACTCCTGCCGGCCATAGGTGCTGCCGGGGTAGTAGACGCTGATGGGCAGCGTCATGCCGCCACTGCGGACCTCGACGGTCGCGTCGCGAAGGCCGGCGTTGGAGTGGAAGCTCCAGGTGAACTGCGCGGTCGCGATGGGCGCCGGACCCTGGTTCGGATAGCTGGTCCACGACCGGTCGGAGCTGCCGCTGCCGTCGAAGACGCCCAGGCACTGACCGCGGCCGGCGAAGCCGATGCCGATCTGTCCGAGGCGCGGCGCGAGCACCCACCGTCGGTGGCCGAGGCTCGCCACTCCGCGATCGCCCATGTAGAGGTCGATGGCGGCCGGGCTCGAGCGGCTGCCGAGGGCGAGGTTGCTGTTGCCGGCCGCCGCGGCACCGGCAGCCGAGTAGCAGGCCCAGTCGGTCCCGGGATCGTGCGACAGCGCGCCCTGGCGCGTCATCATCAGCGCGCAGGCCTGGTCCCCTGCGTGCTGCGAGGGGTCGTCGGTCACGGGGTCGAGGCCGGCCAGCCAGCGGTACATGTTCACGCGGCGGACGGTGTCCTCGATGGCGGCCGCGGAGAGGGTGCCCGGGTCGCACATGTCGCTGGGCTCGGTCCAGCCGCCACCCACCGCGTTCTCCACTCGGCCCGCGTTCCAGGCGTCGCAGACGTCCGCCTCGGTTCGGCCGGCCGGGTCCCCGGGCTCGATCGCCTCGCAGGTGCCGCCACCGACGTCGATGAAGCCCGGCAGGCACCGGCAGGAGCCCGCGGAGCAGCTCGCCCCGGCGCCACAGGTCACACCGGCGCAGGGGTCGCCGGGGCCGAGGTCGGGCATGGGCATGGTCCCCATGTCGACGCCGGGGCCGAGGTCGCCGGTCGGCATGGGACCCAGATCGGCGCCCGGCCCTGCGTCTCCGGTCGGGGTGCCGTAGTCGGGCAGGGTGACCTCACCCGGGAGCTGCGAGAGCTCGCCGGCTTCGCAGCCCATCGCCAGCGCCCCACACGACGCGAGAATCCATGCCCACCGACTGCGAACGGTCCACCACATGGCCGCGAAGGGTAGCAGCGGATGGAGAGGAGGGCGTAGCGGTCAGGTCGGTCGCGCCGAGAGGCGCTTCCAGGCCACGGCCACGATGCCGAGGATGACGACCCCGATGAGCTGCGAGGTGCTCAGCCCGAGGAGCGCGCCCCGGTCGTCCGCGCGGAAGTACTCGAGCACGAAGCGGAGCACCGCGTAGAGCGCCAGGAAGAGGAGCATGAGCTGGCCGTCGAAGCGCTTCCGGGGGCGCCAGACGAGCATCAGGAAGGCCGCGATCGCCAGGCAGCCGAAGGACTCGTAGAGCTGGGTCGGATGGACGGGGAGCGACTCCAGGCTCGGGAGGTCGAGCAGGCCGTGCTCGTGCTGCTCCTGGCTGGCGTCGCTCCACGCGGGGAAGCGCACCGCGAGCGGGAACGCCGCGTCCACGGGCTGACCGAAGCAGCAGCCGCCGAGGAAGCAGCCCATGCGACCGAAGAAGAGACCGAGCGGCATGACCATGCCGACCAGGTCCACGCCCTTGAGGACGGGGAACTTCTCCTTGCGCAGGAAGTAGATGCCGTACCCGCTCGCCGCGATGAGTCCGCCGTAATAGGCGAGGCCGCCGTTCCAGAACTTCGCCCACGCGAAGCAGTCCCGCTCGGCGGGTCGGCAGATCTCCAGGGCCGGGTCCCAGACGCCTTCGAGCTTGGCGCAGCGCGCGGCGGTCACGTGCCACTCGACCTGGCTCGGGTCGGTGCAGAGGTGGACGTAGTCCCAGAAGAGACCGTCGGCGATCACGTGCAGGATCCGCGAGCCGATCACGCCCCAGAGGAGCGCGTACAGGCCCAGGTCGATCATCGTGTCGTGATCGAGCTTCATGCGGCGGGCCTGCCGCTGCGCGAGGAAGATGGCGAGGCCGAAGCCCACCATCAGCATGCCGAAGTACGCGGGGACGGTCTCCCCGAAGACCTCGAAGAGGGTCGGCTTCATGGCCGCTCCTCGGCGGGAATCAGGCGCCTGCCTTCGCGCCGTCGGCGGGCTCGTTCTTGCCCTTGGCCTTCTCCGCCTTCTCGGCGGCCTTCTCGGCGCGGCTCTGCTTCTGACCGTCCACCAGCAGCAGGATGATGCCGATGGTGATGGTCACGTCCGCGATGTTGAAGGTCGGCCATTGGGTGCCGACCCATGGTAGGTCGGTCTCCCAGTAGACCCGGATGAAGTCCACGACGTAGCCGAGCCTCAAGCGGTCGGCGAGGTTTCCGAGGGCACCGGAGACGATGAAGGGGACGCTCCAGGCGAAGGCGCCGCCACCCCGGCCGGTCCAGAACATCCACAAGAGCGCGATCGTCGCGGCGACCGCCGCGGTCCCGAAGACCGCGTGGCGGGCGATCGAGGGCGCGTCGCGAAGCAAGCCGAAGGCGGCGCCACAGTTCTCCGCGTAGCGGAGCTCCATGTGGTTCTCGAGGATGACGAAGGGCTCGCGGGTGTTCAGCCGCTGGGGCCGCATGTAGCCGTGGTCGTCGGTCTCGCAGACCGGCGGGGGCTCGCTCATCCGCTCCGTGGAGAGCTCCTCGAGAGCCCAGGCCTTCGAGCCGAGATCGGCGGCCAGGAGCGCGGCGGTGCCGATCAGGCAGAAGACGAGCGCCTTCTTGGTACGCGGCGTGGGCGACGCGGGCTTCTTCGCGTCGGCCTTCTGGGCCTTCTCGGCCTTCGCGTCGCGCTCCTCGTTGGCAGGGCTGTCGGTCACGGGGACACTGGCTAGCACGGTGTGGCCGAGAGGCCCAGCCCTCGGTTCCGCTCGGCTCAGCCGCCGGAATCGGGCGTGAACACCACTTCGCAGACCCCGCTCACGCAGGCGGCCTCGACGCCGTCCGGGTAGGTGGGCACGCAGTCGTCGCAGATGGCGTCCGTGTCACAGATCAGCCCGAGGTAGTCGAGCAACCCGTCCGGGCGAAGGGCGATCAGCGAATCGAGCTCCGTCCGTGCTCCACATTCGCAGCACTCGCGGGCGCGCATCATGCAGTCGTCGTTGGTGGTGCAGGCGGCCATCGGCAGGCGCGAGATGTCCACGGCGGCGCAGGCGCTGGCCTGGCAGGTCGGGATGATGGACGCGTTCCAACCGGTCTCGCACGAGTCACACTCGGGCGAGGGATCGCCGTCGCAGAGGCGCAGCCGGAGCTCGCTGACGTTCTCGCGATGGACGGCCGTGCGGTCCTCGAGCGAGGGGTCGCCACAGACGTGGCAGCACTGGTTGTCGGTGACGACGCAGTCGGACGTCTCGGTGCAGGCGCGGAGATCGTCGTCGCAGGCGACGGGATCCGGGGTGCAGCTGAACGACGTGCCGGCACCGCACGTGTAGCGACACGTGGCCGCGTCGAAGAACGCGGGGAACATCGTGTCGCAGCACTCGCCTCCACGGCAGAGCGGTGGCGGGCCGGCATCTGGGCCTTCCATGCAGGGCGGCGGAAAGAAGCCGTCGGTGCACGCTGGCGCTGGCGTGCAGGCGTCGAAGAAGGGGCGGGTGCCGCTCGGGCAGGTCGCGTTGCAGGTGGACTCGTCGATGAACGGGGACCTGGAGGTCGAGCAGCAGTCGTCCCAGCAGGTGGGGATCGCGAGTCGTCCGCAGCCGGGCGGGATCGGTGGCGTGTCGGTGCTCGGCGGCGGATCGTCGAGCTCGCAGGTGCAGCCCGCGATGACGAGGAAGGCCAGCAGCCCGCGCTTCACGGGGAGTCCTCGTAGACCAGGGTGCAGCGGCCATCCAGGCACACGGCATCCACGTCCGCCGGATAGACCGGCGCGCACTCGGGGCAGCCGAACTCGGGGTCGCAGACCTGGGCGCTGTAGAACCCTTCGGCGTCGGTGCGGATGGCGATGAGCGAGCCTGGGTCGGTCGAGCCGCCGCACTCGCAGCAATCGACCGTACGGACACGGCACTCGTCCGAGCTCGAGCACTCGCTGATGGAGAGGGCGCCGACGTCGATCACCTCACAGATGCCGCCTGCGCAGGTGGGGACGAGGTCCGGGTTGGGCGATTGCGCGCACGCGGGACAGATGGGTTCCTCGTCGCCGCAGAGGCTGTCGCGGTAGGTCTCGAGGAAGTCCTCGTTGACCGAGGTCGAGCCCTCCAAGGTGGCCTGTCCGCACTCGCCGCAGCAGGTGTTGGCGGTGACGACGCAGTCCGAGGGGACCTCACAGGCGCGCGGGCTGGGCGCGCAGAAGGCGGACGGGTCGGGCTCGCAGACCTGCGAGTAGCCGTCGGGACACTCGTAGTCGCACTCCGCGTTGCGCGTGGCGTTCATCACGTCGTCGCAGCAGGGTCCGCCGAAGCAGCGCCGATCGACAGGACCGGCGTCCGGCTCGTCGCCGCAGGTGCCGCATCCGGGAGCTGGCGTGCAGGTCTGGGACCCTCGCGTGCACTCGTAGGAGCAGCTGGTCGGGTCGAAGGTCGCACGCTCGGTGGCCTCACAGCACTCGTCGATGAAGCAGAGGTGCGGAGCCGCGAAATCCGAGTGGCAACCCATCCCCATGTCGTCATCGGGGGAGTGGGAGTTGCCGCAGGCGGCAGCGGCCAGCAGCAGGGGGGCGATCGTCCAGGCGGTTCTCATCGGTTCTCCAAGGGGTTCGGGTGCACGCGTGTCAGCGTGTGCCGTGGGCACCCGTCCCTTGGAGAAGGAGCAAGAATCAAACCACGCGGATCGAGATCGTCAGCGGCGTGCCCTCGACCTCGGTCTCGACCGCTTCACCGACGCCCGCGCCGCGCTCGATGCCGCTCGCGAGCGTCTCGCCGGCGATCGCCTCACCGTGCTCGTCGATCGCGTCGGCCAGCTCGCCCTCGCACTGCCAGGTGAGGTGGATGCGGTCGTCGAACGCGAGCTCGGCTTCCTTGCGCGCCTTCTGGACGCGGCTGACCACCTCGCGGGCGAGCATCGCGCGACGCAGGTCGTCCGTGATGTTGGTGTCGAGCACCACCACGTGGCCGCCTTCGCTCGCCGCAGCGAAGCCTTCCTTGGCATGCAGGCGCGCCTGCACGTCGTCGGTCCCGAGCTCCACGTCGTCGCCGTCGAGGGCGACCACGAGCTTGCCCGTGTCCTGCAGCTCGCCGTAGACCTTGCCGCCTTCGAGCTGGCCGAGGGCCTTCTTGAGGAGGGGCATGCGCTTGCCGAGCTTCGGGCCCAGCGCCCGGAAGTTCGGGAGCAGCTCGAAGGTCACGTAGCGCGTCGCGTCCTCGGTGAAGCTCAGCGTCTGCACGTTGAGCTCCTCGCGGATGGCGGCGGCGAAGCGCTCGATGGCGGCGCGCTCGGCCTCGTCGGCGACGACCACGATGGCCTCGCCGAGCGGCTGGCGGACCTTGAGCTTGTGTTCGTTGCGCACCCGGCTGCCGGCCGTGACCACTTCGCGCGCGAGCGCGACGGCGTGGCGCAGGTCGTCGTCGACGCGTGCGTCGTCCGGCTCCGGGTAGTCGGCCAGGTGGACCGAGGCGACCGCCGATGGATCCTGCCGGCGCACCAGTCCCTGGAAGACCTTGTCGGTCACGTAGGGGACGAAGGGCGCGAGGAGCTTGGTGAGATCCGCGAGCACCTCGTAGAGGGTCGCGAAGGCCGCGCTCTTGTTGCTCGAGTCGCCCTTGGCCCAGAAGCGGTCGCGGTTGCGGCGCACGTACCAGTTCGAGAGCGAGTCCACGAAGCCGATCAGGTGGCGAACGGCGATGTGGCTCTTGTACTGGTCCAGCTCGCCGCGGACCTTGCGGACCGTGTGGTCGAGCTCGGCGAGGATCCACCGGTCGAGGTCGTCGCGCTCGGCGAGCGCCGGCGAGTCGGCGGGAGTCCAGCCGTCGATGTTCGCGTAGCTCGTGAAGAAGCTGTAGACGTTCCAGACCTTGAGGATGAGCTCGCGGACCGCGTCGGTCGCGGCCTTGTCGTGGAAGCGTGTGTTCTGGCCGGGGACCGTGTTGGCGTAGAGCGCCCAGCGGACGGCGTCGGCGCCGACCTGGTCCATGAGCACCAGCGGGTCGGTGTAGTTCTTGTCCCGCTTGCTGAGCTTCTTTCCCTTCGCGTCGGTCATCAGACCCATCACGAAGCAGTTCTTGAACGGGTGCGGGTTCTCCTGCGTCTCGCCGAAGAGGAGCGTGTTGATCATCATCAGCGAGTAGAACCAGCCGCGCGTCTGATCGACGGCCTCGGTGATGAAGTCGGCGGGGTAGAACTTCTCGAGCTCATCTTCGTTCTGGTGCGGGTAGCCCCACTGCGCGAAGGGCATGCAGCCGGAGTCGAACCAGCAGTCGATCACCTCGGGGACGCGGCGGTAGGTGCCGGCCTCGCCGTCCTTCGTCCAGGTGACCTCGTCGATCCACGGCTTGTGGACCATCAGGTCCTCGCGGAGCTCGGGGTCGGCCTTCTTGGCGGCCTCGAAATGGGCGAACGCGTCGGGGTTGCGCTCGAGGATCTCGGCGACCGAGCCGACGCAGTCCATCGCGCCGGTCTCGTCGTTGATCCAGATGGGCAGGGGCGTGCCCCAGAAGCGCTCGCGGCTGAGCGCCCAGTCGACGTTGCCCTCGAGGAACTGACCGAAGCGGCCGTCCTTGATGTGCTCCGGCTCCCAGTTCACGTGCTGGTTGTTCGCCTTCACCTCGTCGATGCGCTCGGTGGTGCGGATGAACCAGCTCGTGCGGGCGTACTGGATCAGCGGGTCGTCCATCTTCCGCCAGCTGAAGGGGTACTCGTGCCGGTAGACCTCTTCCTTGAAGAGGAGCTCGCGGGAGCGAAGATTGCGGATGATGTCGCGGTCGGCCTCCTTGCAGAAGCGGCCGGCGAAGTCGGTGACCTCGGGCGGGAAGGTGCCGTCGGGCTTCACGAGCTGGAGGAAGCCGAGGCCCTCGGCGCGGCAGACGCGGAAGTCGTCCTCACCGAAGGCGGGCGCGAGGTGGACCATGCCCGAGCCGGTGCTCAGCTCGACGAAGTCGGCTTCGATCACGCGGTGGGCGGGGCCGCCTTCGGGCTCGGCGTAGCGGAAGGGCGGCTCGTACTCGGCGCCGACCCACTCGGAGCCGGGCTTGGTCTCGACGACGGTGTGGGCTGCGTCGCCGATCACCTTCGGCACGAGCGCCTCGGCGAGCACGACCTGGGTGCCGTCCTCGAGCTTCAGCGTCACGTAGGGCGCGTCGGCCTTCACGGCGAGGGCGATGTTCGAGGGCAGGGTCCACGGCGTGGTGGTCCACGCGAGGAAGCTGGTGTTCTCGACGCCCTTCACGGGGAAGCGGACCATCACCGAGGGGTCGTCGACCTCCTTGTAGCCCTGACCGACCTCGCCGGCGCTGAGCGCGGTGCCGCCCTGAGCCCACCACCAGACGACCTTGTAGTCCTGGTAGAGGAGGCCCTCGTCGAAGAGGCGCTTGAGCGCCCACCAGACGCTCTGGACGTAGCTCGAGTGGAAGGTGACGTAGGCGTCGTCGAGATCGACCCAGAAGCCGATGCGGCGGGTCATCGTCCGCCAGTGCTCGATGTACTTGAAGACGCTCTCGATGCACTCCTTGGCGAAGGGCTCGACGCCGAACTCGGCGATGGCCTCGCGGCCGCTGATGCCGAGCGACTTCTCGACCTCCACCTCGACCGGCAGGCCGTGGGTGTCCCAGCCGGCGCGACGCGGCACGTAGCGGCCGCGCATCGACTGGTAGCGGAGGAAGACGTCCTTCATCACGCGGGTGAGCACGTGGCCCGGGTGGGGCATGCCGTTGGCGGTCGGCGGGCCCTCGTAGAAGACGAAGGGCTTGCCCTCGGCGTTCTGCGCGAGCGTCTTCTCGAAAATCTGGCCGTCGTCCCAGAGCGACTGGATCTCGCGGTCGAGCTCGGCGAGATCGACCTGGGGGGAGACGTCATCGAAGGGCTGGCTGGCCATGGGCGCCCTCATAACGCGGAGAGCGGCTCTCGTCGACGGGGAAGGGCGGTTCCGGTGGATGGGGGCCTGTGCTAGATGCGGGCCCATGACGGTGCTCGACGGCAAGGCGATCGCGAAGAAGGTGCGTGCGGAGGTCAAGGAGCGGGCCGAGGCGTTCGCTTCGGCCCACGGGCGCAAGCCCGGGCTCCACGTGGTGCTGGTGGGCGACGACCCCGCGTCGCAGGTCTACGTGAAGATGAAGGAGCGCGCGGCCGGCAAGGCTGGACTCGAGGGCAAGGTCCACCGGCTGCCGGGCGACACCTCGCAGGCGGACTTGGAGGGGCTCGTGTCGAAGCTGAACGCCGACCCGGCCATCGACGGGATCCTGGTGCAGCTGCCGCTGCCGGACGGGCTCGACGCGCAGCCGGTCATCGACGCCATCGACGTCGGCAAGGACGTGGACGGGCTGACGCCGATGAACGCTGGGCTCCTGCAGGAGGGGCGTCCGGGGCTGCAGCCGTGCACGCCATCGGGGTGCATGCGGCTCATCGCGGAGACGGGGGTCGAGCTCAGCGGGAAGCGGGCCCTGGTGATCGGGCGGAGCGCGCTGGTGGGCAAGCCCATCGCGCTGATGTTGCTCGCGGCGAACGCGACCGTGACCATCGCGCACTCGCGGACGGCGGATCTCGAAGCGCGAGTGCGCGAGTCCGACGTCGTCATCGCGGCCGTGGGGTGGCCGGAGATCGTGCGCGGCGAGTGGGTGAAGCAGGGCGCCGTCGTCATCGACGTCGGCATCAACCGCAGCGACGACGGCAACCTCATCGGCGACGTCGAGTACGCCACTGCCGCCGAGAACGCCGCATGGATCACCCCGGTCCCAGGCGGCGTCGGCCCCATGACCATCGCCATGCTCCTCTCCAACACCGTCACCGCCGCCGAGCGCCGCGAGGCGTAGCCACCGCACCTGAATTGACGGGGACACACCCCCCGGAAGCCCCTGAAACCAGGGGTGCGAGAGGGGTGATCCTGTCCCCGTCATTCGAGGGCCAAGTGGGCTTCCAGGGCGGCGTGGTCGCTGATGCGGGGGTGGCGGCGGGTTTGGAAGCGTTGGACGGTCCATTCGTGGCCGGGGTCGAGCCAGATGCGGTCGAAGCGGAAGCCGCGCTCGTAGGTGGGTTTGCCGTCGTCGTCGCGGGGCCACCAGGTGGGCGAGTGTCTCGGGGGGCGGCCCGCGAGGTCGAAGGCGTCGCGCATGGCGAGGTCGCGCTGGATGGCTCGCCACTCGCTCGCGCGTAGGTTGGTGTCGCCCAGGAACACGGTCGGTGGCGCATCGGGATCGCCGAGCATGCGGTCGATCTCCGCGGCCTGCGCGGCCCGGCTGCCGCTGCCGCTTCGCAGGCTCTCGAGGTGCGCGGTGATCACCCGCAGGCGCGAGCCATCGTCGTGCCTCAGCTGGACCTCGACCCAGCGGCGCGCGAGCGGGCTCTCGGTCAACGCGCCGTCGCGCCCTCGCAGCAGCGTCCACGGAGGGCGCGCGGCGATCATCGAGTAGTCCCCGTCCTCGCGCGCCGGGTCGGGCGGAAACAACGAGAACCCTGCGGCCTCCAAGTGCGGCCGAAGGGTCGACAGGTGGATCCGCTTCACGACCTCCTGCAGCGCGATCACCTGAGGCGGCGGTCGACTCGGCTTCCCCTCCACCGCCTCGCGCAGCGTCTGCCCGAGCACCATCGCCACGCACGCCTCCTCGGCGCGGCGGTCGACCCGCCGCGTGGTCAGCCCGTCCAGGTTCCAAGTGAGCACGTGCACCTGCGTCACCCGGCCGACGTTGACACGCCCGCGCCGCTGGCTCTACAGCAGCGCTCATGGCCATCACCAAGGGCAAGAAGGCTCCCGCGTTCAACCTCCCCAGCCACGAGGGCGGCAAGGTCCGCCTCAGCGACCTCGCCGGCAAGTACGTCGTCGTCTACTTCTATCCGAAGGACAGCACCCCGGGCTGCACCACGGAGGCGAAGGACTTCCGCGACGCGCAGAAGAAGCTGAAGAAGCTCGACGCGGTCGTGCTCGGCGTCAGCAAGGACTCCATCGCGAGCCACGAGAAGTTCGCGACCAAGCAGGAGCTCAACTTCCCGCTGCTCAGCGACCCCGAAGGCAAGGTCCTCGAGAAGTACGACGCCTGGGGCGAGAAGAAGATGTACGGGCGCACCTTCATGGGCATCATCCGGTCGACGGTGGTCATCGGACCCGACGGCAAAGTCGTCGAGCACTTCCCGAAGGTTCGCGTGAAGGGCCACGTCGACAAGGTCATCGAGGCCATCGAGGCCCACCGCGCAGCGGGCTGATCACCGTTCGACGCCCCCACGAAACCCCTTACGGGTCCTTCGTGATCAAACGCATACGCCTGACATCGTTGAGACTTTTGGGTGATGTCGGCGTTGACACCACATCGACACCACCGATAGCTTGAGTGGAGCCGAGGCTTCGGTTGGGGGCCTCGGTACCCGGATTTCGCCCGGGGGTGGACCGTCCCTGCTCGGGGTCGCCCATCGGTTCGATGAGGGAGGCCGCCCGCCAGGCGCCTTCCAGCAGTATCCGGGGCCGCACCCCGAAGGAGTCTGGCGATGCGTTCTTGCTTCACGAATTTCTCGGCCACCGAAGGTCTGCGGATCGGCCGCATGGTTCTCGTTGGTCTCACGCTCGCGCTTGGCGCGTGCGGTGACGATGGCCGCGGCTCGGGCTCCGACCTCGGCACATCCCGACCCGACCTCGGTCCGCCCATGTGCGCGACCGCTTGTGAAGGCGGCACCACCTGCTGCGGCTCGGCGTGCGTCAACACCGCCACCAGCAACGTGAACTGCGGCGGCTGCGGCATCGCCTGCACCTCGGCCGAGCTCTGCCAGGGTGGCTCCTGCGTGCCCGCCGCTGGCGTCGACGCGGGGCCCGGCATGTGCTCGCCCACCTGCGCCAGCTCGCAGCGCTGCTGCGGCACCACCTGCGTGAACCGCTCCGGCTCGAGCGCGAGCGACTCCTCCTTCGAGAACTGCGGCGCCTGTGGCTTCGCCTGCCGCCCCGAGCGCTCCGACCGCTGCGGTCAGCTCGCGGGCAGCTCCGTTCCTCAGTGCCTCTGCGGCACCAACAACCTCGAGTGCCCGGCGGGCTGGGTCTGCACCAACTCCGGCGGGACCATGGGCTGCACGAACCTCGCCGGCGACCGCAACAACTGCGGTGAGATCGGCAACGTCTGCGGTGAGGGCGAGACCTGCACCGGTGGCGTCTGCGGCTGCGGTTCCACGGGGGCCTCGTGTGGCGCAGGCGAGTCCTGCTGCGAGGGCGCCTGCATCGACACCAGCGCGGACCCGATGAACTGCGGCGGCTGCGGGATGGCCTGCGATGCCCAAGGGCCGAACTGCGTGGACAGCACATGCCGCTGCGGCACCGCGCCCGCGTGCACCGCGCCGACCGCCGGTGCGCTCGGCATGGGCGGCGACCCCGGCCAGAGCTGCTGCGACGAGGTCTGCGTGGCCAACACCGACACGAGCTGCGCGTGTGAGGCCTGCACGGGCGAAGACACCTGCCAGATCTCCGGTGGCGGCATCATCCCCGGCATGGGCGGCGACGTGCAGGTCTGCTGCGGCGACGAGAGCGTGGCCTTCTTCGGCTGTGGCGGCGGCGGCTTCCCCACTCCCTGATTCCCGCTCCGTGACCAGCGCCCACGGGCCCGGCTTCGGCTGGGCCCGTGACGCGTGCGCTCCACCCTTGCGGACGGCGGCGCGCTCGCAGTAAGCCCTCGGCATGTCCGATTTCGAACCGAAGCCCTTCGAGCCCAAGGGCGTCTGGCCCGCGCTCGCCACGCCCTTCACCGACGACGGTCGGCTGGACATGGCGGCGTACGAGAAGCTGCTCGCGTTCGTCATCGATCAGGGCGTCACCGGCGTCGTCCCCTGCGGCACGACGGGCGAGTCGCCCACGCTCAAGTGGAAGGAGCACGAGGACCTGGTTGGCGCGGCCATCCGCGTGGCCAAGGGCGAGGTCGGCGTGCTCGCCGGCACTGGCTCCAACAACACGCAGGAAGCCATCGAAGGCACCGACGACGCCCGCAAGGCCGGCGCGAGCGCCGCGCTCCTCGTCGACTGCTACTACAACGGCCCGAGCTCCCTCGAGCTGCGCCGCGACTACTACGAGCGTGTGCTCAAGGCCGTGCCGGACATCCCGATCGTGCCCTACGTCATCCCCGGTCGGAGCGGCTGCGCCCTCGGCGCCGAGGACCTCGCGATGCTCCACCTGAGCGACCCCGAGCGGGTGCCCGCGGTGAAGCAGGCCACCGGCGACCTCGACCGCATGCGCTACGACCGGACGCTCTCGGGCGACGGGCTCGCGATCATGAGCGGCGACGACGACCTGACGCTCCCGATGATGAACGACCCGGGGATCCGCGCCTCGGGCGTCATCAGCGTGATGGCCAACCTCGTGCCGAAGGCGCTGAGCGAGATGGTCGCGGCCCGCGCCGCGGGCGAGGTCGGTCGCGCCGGCGAGATCGGCAACAAGGTCGGACCGCTCCTCAAGATCGTCGGCGTGAAGAGCCGTTCGGTGCGCAAGCTGCCGAACGGCAAGGAGCTGCAGGTCGAGGACAAGTTCCGGAACCCCATCCCGCTGAAGACCATGATGGCCGGCCTCGGCATGATGGGCGGCTACTGCCGCCGCCCGCTCGGCCCGATGACGTCCGCCGCGGTCGAGGTCTGTCGCGACGCGCTCCGCGCCGTCTGGGAGCAGGCGCCCGAGACGCTCGAACCGATCCAGAGCGCCTACGACGTTTCCATCCCCGAGCGCATCGAAGACGACCACTTCTGGCCCTCCGCCGGCTGAGTCGAGCGGGCTCGTCAGCATAGCTCCACCGCTCGTGTCATGGTGGCCGGGTGAGACGCTCGCTCCCGATCGCCCTGCTGCTCGTTCAGAGCTGCTACTCGGCGTTCGAGCCGGAGTTCGACGTGCCGCTCCCGGAGGGAACGCTCACGGCGGAGCTCTTCCCCCACCACGCCGGCCCACGGGGCAGTGACGTCATCCGGGTCGCCGCGGACGGCACGTTCACCATGGCTTCGGTCTGGGACGCGCAGGTGTGCCATGGCGAGCTGACTCGAGCCGAGCGGCGGCTCTGGCGACGGATCGAGGGCGCGATGCGCGAAGACTGGGAGAGGCCCGAGACCTGGCCGATGGTCTCCGGCCACCCGCAGTGCGCGACCTTGCTCCCGGACGGACGCTCCGATGCCTGTCTGGGCGACGCGGGTGCACGCGGCGATGCGTTCGGGTTCGCCGAGTCGGTGCGAAGAGGCCGCGACGACGCGGAGGCCTGTGAGGCGCTGCCCACGACCGGCCTCACCGCGACGATCGAGGTCGCCCCCGACGGCGCGCCACTCGCCGAACACGAGACGTGGTGGCTGGAATGGCACGAGGGCCGTCTGGCCTATGATCTGGAGCCCGGACTCGGTGGGCGGCTGGAGTGTGACCCGCCTTCCGAAAACATGCGGCGTCGGCTCGATGACCTCGCGCAGAGGCTTCGGGACGCTCTGACCTTTCCTCGGGAAGACGAGCTGCCACGGCGGGGCGATCAGCCCCGTGATTCGTCCAGCCCGGTCGCGGTGTATTGGATGGGGGTCATCGTCGATTCCCCCTTCGGCCGACGGGGGCATCGGATATTCACCGAGGAGCCGGAGCTGGCTCGCGAGCTGGCCGAGCTCCTCGCGGCCGTCTGCGGTTTGGAGACTCGGTGAACGAACGACGAAGCCCCGTTCCCGACATGGGCGGGAACGGAGCTCGTTCGGTCGCGGTCGGCGGCTACTTGTTCGGCTGCGGGGTGATCCGCAGGTAGGGCTTCAACTCCTTGTGGCCCTTGGGGAACTTGTCGGCGATGACCTTCGGGTCGGTGATCGAGGGGACGATCACGACGTCGCCGCCGTCTTCCCAGTTCGCCGGCGTGGCCACCGAGTGGCTGTCCGTGAGCTGCAACCCGTCGAGCACGCGGAGCAGCTCGAAGAAGTTGCGGCCCGTCGCCGGCGGGTAGGTCAGTGTGGCTCGGACCTTCTTGTTCGGATCGATGAAGAAGACGCTCCGCACGGTGAGCTTCGCGTTCTCCTCTGGATGGATCATGCCGTAGAGCTCGGCGACCTTGGCGTCCGGGTCCGCGACGATGGGGAAGTTCATCGTGACGCCCTGCGTCTCTTCGATGTCCTTCACCCAGCCCTTGTGGCTGTCGATGGGGTCCACGCTGAGCGCGAGGGCCTTGCAGCCGCGCTTGGCGAGGTCGTCCTTCAGGGTGGCGACGAACCCCAGCTCGGTGGTGCACACCGGCGTGTAGTCCGCGGGGTGCGAGAAGAAGAGGACCCATCGGTCCCCGGCCCATTCGTGGAACTTGATGGGGCCTTCGGTGGTTTCGGCTTCGAAATCGGGGGCGGTGGTGCCCAGCTTGAGCGACATGCGGTTTCCTCCTGCCTGTGGGTCGAGTGCCCACGGCTTGCGTTAATCGGCTCACAGGACGAGGACGACGAAGACCAAGCCCGCCACGACGGCGGCGATGGCTCCGGCGGTGGCTGCGCCCTTCGCGATGGAGTCCTCGTCGTGAACCGAGAGCGCCTTGGTCGCGATCCGGAGGTCGAGGGCCTTGTCGGCTTCGGCCTCGGTGGCGTGGTAGGCGGCCTTGCCTTCGGCGATGTCGTCGGGGACCAGCCCACCCTCGAGCGCGGCCCGCGCGAGGGTCAGCAACGCTTCCTCCCGGCTCGCGCCCGCATCGTCCGCGGCGGCCTCGGCCGCCTTCTCGGCGTTCCGAAGCTCGCGCTCGACCCGCTGCTGCTCGGCTCGCACCGAGGCGATCCTCGCCTCGAGCTCCTCGACCTCGGCGTGCGCCGCGGCGAGCGTCGTCTCGTGGCCCTCGAGGGCCAAGCGATGCTCGGCGGTCTCCTGCTTTCGGGCGTCGTAGGTGCGCTTGAACGGCGCCAGCGAAGCCGGGTCCCCGGCCAGCGGCTCCATCTCTTCGCTCACCTTGTCGAGCGCCGCCTTCGAGCGTTGCAGCTCCTTGCGCGCCAGATCGACCTCCGCCTGGGCACGACCGCGCTGGGTGTGCCAGGGCTTGAGCTCCCGCTCGAGCTCGCGGAGCTCTGCCGAATGGCGAGCGCGTGCCTCGGCCGCCTTCTCGCGCATCTCGGCGAGCTGTGCCTGGCGCTCCTCTGCGGTGTGCGCTGCTCCATCCACCGCGGCCACCAACGCACCGAGCTCGGGCGAGCCGAGCCGATGAAGGGCCGCGCCCAGCTCCACCCGGCGCGCGACGGCCTGTTCGTGGGCCTCCGCCCAAGCGGCCCGCGCTTCTTCGTGCTTGGTCCTCAGCTCCCTCAGGCGGCGACGGACCGCGAGGCCGTAGCCGATGCAGTCGAAGAGCCCCTCGGGCGTGCCCGGCATGTTCGCGAGCGCGCGGGCCCGAGCCTCGATGTCCACCTTCCGCGGCTCACGCGCGGCCTTCTTCTGTTGCTTCCGCGCGGGCGGTTCGGCGAGCTCGAGGGCCAGGCCTCCGGCCATCGCCTCGTCGAACTCGTCGAACGCCGAGCAAACGGTGCCACGCGAGGGCCAGCGGCGATCAGGAAGGATCACCCGGCGACGGTATCAAGCGGCGCCGCCGCTGCGCAGACCCGAAACGGGGCTACTCGGCTACCCGGCGAGCGCGAGGAAGCTGCGCTGCGCACCGAGGTCCCGGCCCCAGAGCGTCCAGGAACCGACGGTCGCGGCTCGGGTTCGGTGCGGATGGAGCTCCGCCGCCAGTCGGGGGGCGACCGGGAGCAGCGGGGAGGGCACCACACGGGCATGGCCGAGCCAACCGTCGAGCAGCCAGAGCAGTGGCTCACCCGCGTTGGAGAGGACCAGCTCCGAGGTGACCTCACCACCGAGGGTCTGGGAGGCCACCAGCTCGATCTCGTGGCGGAAGAGAGGGCGGAGGTCGACGAAGGTCGGGAGGATGCAGGTGAGCCGAGCACCACTGGCGAACGTCAGCTGCTGGCGCTCGGCGCCGATGACGTGATCCGTCAGGTGGGACACGAGCCGCATCTGCTGACCGGCGCCCGCGGTGGTCGACGTCCCGGGAGGCGCTCCCTCGACCGCCACGCACAGGCGCTCCTGCCACTCGCGCTCATCGCCGCGAAGGCGGCAGCGCAGTGGCGTCGGGCCGGGATGGGGGGTCTCCACGTGCATTCTGACGTGTGAGTGCCCTGCGAGATGTATGCCGGTCCAAAAAAGGCTACATTTGCCCCCTTCATGGGGCATATTTGGGGTCGGCACACCCCAATGGGGCCCGGAAAATGTTGCGCACCCGGGGCGGGCAAGCCCCACCTGACCGATGTCGCTTCGTCCGCGTTGACAGGGGATCGTCCCCTTGGTAGCGACCCCGTTCGCCCTCGGGGTGCATCGCACCTCGCCGGACCATGAGCGACGAGCACGACCAGAACACGGCTGACGAGGGCGCGGAGACCCCGGGCGAGGATCCGTCCGCCGAGCCGCCGACGGCAGAGCCTTCGCCGAGCGACAGCGGCGCGGACGACGTGGCCGCTGCGCCAGTGGCCGACACCGCCGCCGGGGGTGGCGCCGACGCGCCGGAAGAGGCCGCCGAGGATGCGCTCGGCGACGCGTCGGAAGAGGCTGCCGAGGATGCGCCCGGCGACGCGCCGGAAGAGGCTGCGGACGCGGCGTCCGACACGGCTCCCGAGCGTGAGGTCACCTCGGTCGACGCCGCCGCGCCCAACTACGAGGATCGGCCGGATGCACCGATCCCCATCGACCCGGGCTTCCGTCTCCAGCTCCCTGGGTTCGAGGGACCGCTCGACCTGCTCCTCTTCCTGATCCGGAAGCACGAGCTGGACATTCTCGACCTGCCGATCGCGTTCATCTGCCAGAAGTACGCCGAGTACATCAAGCTCATGGAGGAGCTGAACCTCGACGTCGCCAGCGAGTACCTGGTGATGGCGGCGACGCTCGCCCACATCAAGAGCAAGGAGCTCCTGCCTCGGCCGCCGTTGGAGCAGGACGACGACGATGAGGACGAGGTCGACCCGAGGGCGGAGTTGATCCGGCGCCTGCTCGAGTACCAGAAGTACAAGCGGGCCGCGGAGCAGCTCGGCGCGTTCGGTGTGGCCGGTCGGGACGTGTTCCCGCGCGGCATCCCGGCCCCGAAGGCCGAGGGCCCGGCGCCGCTCGCGGAGATCAGCGTGTTCAAGCTGATCGACGCCTTCCAGCGCATCGTGAAGCGCCGCGAGGGGAAGATCAGCCTCGAGGTCGACGCCGAGCGGGTGACCATCCAGGAGCGGATGAGTCAGATCACCGAGGCGCTGCAGCACCGGGAGCGGCTCTCGTTCGAGGAGCTCTTCGAGGGCTACGCCACGACCTACGACCTGGTCGTCACGTTCCTCGCGCTGCTCGAGATGGCGAAGTCGCGGCTCACCCGCATCTATCAGACCGAGCCGGAGGGGCCCATCTACCTCGAGGCCCGGATCCTCAAGGTCGACGACCACGGACCCGGTGACGAGCCGAGCCCCGAGTCTACTTCCGACACGGAGCAGGGCCTCGCACGGAGTCACGGAGCCGCAGCGGTCACAGAGGAAGAAGCGGATTCGGCGGAGGTCGCGTCCGACGATGAAGCCGAGTGGGCGGTCAGTGGTTCGGAGTCGGACGCAGACGCGACGGAGTCGGCGGTCGGTGATTCGGTGTCGGCGTCCGAGTCGGCGGTCGGAGAGTCGGAGTCGGCGGTCGGTGATTCGGTGTCGGCGTCCGAGTCGGCGGTCGGTGATTCGGAGTCGGGCGTCGTGGAGTCGGAGCCCGAGCCGGACGACGAGGAAGAGACCGACCCGCTTGATTCGGCGGGCGTGACGGATCAAGACCCGGACGGCCGATGAACGAGAGCGAGATCATGGCGGGTGACGAGCCGGAAGAGGTCGACGAGGTCGACTCCGACGACGATTCGGTGGACGCGGAGGAGCACGAGGCCGGTCCCAACACTGCTTCCGAGCAGGAGTCCGAGGACGATTCGGACGAGGACGCCGACCAGGGCGAAGACGACGACGACGGCTCGGACGGGGACGCCGACTCGGACGAAGACGCCGACTCGGACGAAGACGCCGACTCGGACGAAGACGCCGACTCGGACGAAGACGACGACTCGGACGAAGACGACGACTCCGACGAGGACGCCGACCAGGGCGAAGACTCGGAGGGAGACGACGACTCGGAGGGAGACGACGACTCCGAAGATGACGACGACGACGAGCCCTCGCCCGGTGATGATACCGAGGAGCGACCCGGGCTCGAGAAGTCCGTCGAGGTCAGCGAGGCCCAGCTCAAGTCGGTCCTCGAGAGCCTGATCTTCGTCGCCGACAAGCCCGTGCCGCTGCGACAGCTCGCGCGCTCCGCAAAGACGAAGTCGAAGAAGATCAAGCCGCTGCTCGAGGAGCTCGTGGCCGAGTACGAGGAGCGGGGCATCCAGCTCGTCGAGGTCGGCGGCGGCTACCAGTTCCGCTCGTCGGTCGCGAACGCGCAGTTCGTGCGTTCGTTCGTGGCGCGCAAGCCGGTCCGGCTGAGCCGGGCGCAGCTCGAGACGCTCGCCATCGTGTCCTACCGGCAGCCGGTCACCCGACCGGAGGTCGACGAGATTCGCGGCGTGGACAGCGGCTCGTCGCTCAAGGTGCTGCTGGAGCGGAGCCTCCTCAAGGTCCTCGGTCGCAAGGACGAGCCGGGGCGCCCGCTGCTCTACGGCACCTCGCCCACGTTCCTCGACTTCTTCGGGCTCAAGTCCCTGAAGGAGCTGCCGACACTCAAGGAGTTCACCGAGCTCAGCGACGAGAGCCGCGGCATCTTCACCGAGCGCATGGGCGAAGAGGTCGACTTCTCACAGGTCGAGGCCGCCGCCAAGGCCGCGGAAGCGGACGCGCAGGAAGAGTTCTACGCGGATCAGGAGATCGACGAGGACCTCGAGGGCGAAGAGGAAGACGACGAGCTGGACGACGAGGAGTCGGAGGGCACGGACGTCGACGACTCTGCGTCCGACGACGACGATTCGGACGAAGACGACTCTGCGTCCGACGACGACTCTGCGTCCGACGACGACTCTGCGTCCGACGACGACGATTCGGACGAAGACGACGATTCGGACGAAGACGACTCGGGCGACTCTCAGGACTCCGTGCACGTGCACGAGGACGAGGACGTGCACGAAGGTGACTCGGGATCGGACGACGAGGAGTCGGACGATGACGACTTCGACGACGACGATCTCGACGAGGACGACGATGACTGACACCCCCGCGCCTCCGAAGACGTTCCAGGAGCTGCTGATCCGCCTCGAGCACTTCTGGGCCGAGCACGGTTGCCTCGTCGGCCAGCCCTACGGCTCCGAGGTCGGCGCCGGCACGTTCAACCCGCATACCTTCCTCCGCGCCATCGGCCCCGAGCCGTGGAACGTGGCCTACTGCGAGCCCTCGCGCCGACCGACCGACGGTCGCTACGGCGAGAACCCGAACCGGCTCCAGTCCTTCCACCAGTACCAGGTCATCCTGAAGCCCTCGCCGATCGAGATTCAGGAGCTCTACCTGGACTCGCTGCGTGCCCTCGGCACGGACCCGAAGAAGCACGACATCCGCTTCGTCGAGGACGACTGGGAGTCGCCGACGCTGGGCGCCTGGGGCCTCGGTTGGCAGGTGTGGCTCGACGGCCTCGAGATCAGCCAGTTCACCTACTTCCAGCAGTGCGGCGGCTACGACTGCAAGCCGATCAGCGGCGAGCTCACCTATGGGCTCGAGCGCATCGCGATGTACCTGCAGGACAAGGACGACGTCTACGACCTCGACTACGGGGGCGGCGTCACCTACGGCCAGGTCTTCCAGCGCGCCGAGTGGGAGTGGAGCACCTACAACTTCGAGAAGGCCGACGTGGAAGCGCACCAGCGCCACTTCGACGACCACGAAGCCGAGTGCCTGAAGCTCCTCGGTCTCTCCGAGAAGAAGGGGAAGGGCGGCAAGCTCACCTGGACCGAGACCGACCCGCTGAAGCGACTCGTGCTCCCGGCCTACGATCAGGTGGTGAAGTGCTCCCACCTCTTCAACGTGCTCGACGCCCGCGGCGCCATCTCGGTCACCGAGCGGCAGCGCTACATCGGTCGCGTGCGCCACGTCGCGCGCGCTTGCGCCGAGGCCTGGTACGAGCAGCGTGAAGCGCTCGGCTTCCCGCTCCTGCCCGCCGACGCCGAAGCCGCCGAGTAGTGGGGCTCGCCGCCGTCCTGGGTGGCGGGACCCACACCCACTACGCCGTCCGCGACGGCGAGCGCGAGCTCGTCCGCGGGCGCATCGACACCACCGACCCCGACGGGACGCTCGCCGCGCTCCTCGAGGCCATCCGACCGCACGCGCCGACCGCGCTCGGCCTGGCGACGTTCGGCCCCGTCGACCTGAACCCGAGCTCGCCGACCTACGGCTGCCTTCGCGACACGCCGAAGCCGGGATGGGGTGGCGCCGCGTTCGGCCCGGGGCTCGCCGCGGGGCTCGGCGGCATCCCCTGGGTGGTCGACACCGACGTGAACGCCGCTGCGCTGGCCGAAGCGGAGCACGGCGGGGAACGCACGCTCGCGTACGTCACGGTCGGCACCGGCGTCGGCGTCGGCTGGGTCCGCGACGGGGAGACGCCGCGGATGCCGGACCATCCGGAGGCCGGCCACCTGCCCGCCGACGCCGAGGACCCCTTCGACGGCGTCTGTCCCTTCCACGGCAAGTGTGTGGAGGGGATGGTCGCCGGACCCGCGCTCCGGGCCCGCGCCGGTGGGGACCCCGCGTCGCTCGCCGACGACGACCCAGTCTGGGACTGGGTCGCGCGCCACCTCGGCCGGCTGGTCCACGCCATCCAGCTCCTGACCCCGGTCGACCGGCTGGTCCTGGGCGGCGGAGTTCCCGAATCGCGAACCTTCCTCGCGCCGCGCGTCGAGGCCGCCGCGGCCGCGCTCGGGGGCAGCTACCGCTCCTTGGCGCCGGGCTTCGTGATCGCCCCGCGGCTGCAACGGCCCGGTCTCGAAGGGGCCTTCCGTCTGGCAATGCGCGCCCAGAAGAGCTAGCCCAGACGCGATGCAGCGTTTCCTCCTCGAGATCGGCGTCGAAGAGCTCCCCGCCTCGTTCCTGCGAGCGGGCCTGGAGAGCCTGAACGAGTCCGCGACGAAGGTCCTCGCCGAGGCCCGCCTCGGCCCCGAGACCGTGGCGGTCCAGGGCACGCCCCGGCGCCTCACGCTCCTGCTCGAAGGGCTGCCCGAGGCGCAGGCCGAACGGCGCGAGACGGTGCAGGGCCCGCCCTGGTCGGTGGCCTTCAAGGACGGCGCGCCCACCAAGGCGGCCGAGGGCTTCGCGAAGAAGAACGGCGTGACCGTCGAGCAGCTCTCCAAGAAGGAGACCGACAAGGGCGACTACGTCGTGGCCGAGGTGCACGAGCCCGGTCGACCGACGGCCGAGGTGCTCGGCGAGCTGCTCCCCACCATCTGTGACGGCATCCGCTTTCCGAAGAGCATGCGCTGGGGGGAGGGCGACTTCGCCTTCGGTCGCCCGGTGCAGTGGCTGGTCGCGCTCCTGGGCGACGAGTCGGTGCCCTTCGCCTTCGCCGGCGTCGAGGCGGGGCGGCAGACCCTCGGCCACCGCTTCCTCGCGCCCGAGCCCGTCGCGCTCACCCGCGCGAGCGTCTACGAGCAGGTGCTCGACGACGCGCACGTCATCGTCGATCCGGCCAAGCGCCGGGCGCGGATGGTGGAGCGCCTCGAGGCGGCCGCGAAGGAGCTCGGCGGGACGCTGGTGCCGGACGAGTTCCTCGTCGGCGAGTGCGCCGACCTCGTCGAGGCGCCCTTCGTGGTGCCCGGCTCCTTCGACCCGCAGTTCCTCGAGCTGCCCGAGAGCGTGGTCGTCTCGGTGATGCGCGACCACCAGCGCTACTTCGCGCTCCGCGGCGCGGACGGGAAGCTGATGCCGCGTTACCTGAACGTGGTGAACACGGCCGAGGCGCCGGCGATCATCGCCGAGGGCAACGACCGCGTGCTTCGGGCACGGCTCGCGGACGCGCGCTTCTTCGTCGCCGAGGACCGCAAGCACGGGATGCAGAGCTGGCGACCGAAGCTCGACGCGACGATCTTCCAGCGCAAGCTCGGCACCGTCGGCGAGAAGGTCGACCGCATCGTGGCGCTGAGCGCGTGGCTCGCGGAGAAGAGCGGCGGTGACGTCACCAAGGCCGAGGCCGCCGCGAAGCTCGCGAAGCTAGACCTCGAGTCGCTGATCGTCTTCGAGTTCCCGGAGCTCCAGGGCGAGATGGGTCGCTTCTACGCGCTCGCCGAGGGCGTCGAGGGCGAGGTCGCCGACGCCATCGCGGAGCACTACCAGCCGACGGGCGCGGACGCGCCGGTGGCCGAGGGCGCGCTCGGTGCCGTGGTGGGAACCGCGGACCGCATCGACACCCTGGTCGGCTGCTTCGGCATCGGCCTCGAGCCGACCGGCAGCAACGATCCCTTCGCGCTCCGGAGGGCCGCCATCTCGATCGTGCGCACGGCCCTCGAGGGACCGATCGACATCCACCTGCGCGAGCTGATCGACCAGGGGCTGCTCGGCCTCGGTTCGGTCGATGCCATCGAGAAGGCCGACCCGGTGAAGGTCACCGAAGCGATCCATCGCTTCTTCGAAGCGCGGCTGCGCGCGTTCTATCGCGATCGGTACAGCGGAGACGTGGTCGAGGCGACGCTCGGTGCGTGGACCGACGACGGCTTCGGCTCGGTCCGCGATCTCGACGCGCGCATGAAGGCCGTCGCCGGCTTCCGCGAGCTACCCGAGTACGAGCCGCTCGCGGTGGCGTTCAAGCGCGCCAACAACATCACCAAGGACGCGGAGGCCGGCACGGTCGACGCGGCCCTGCTCGAGGACGGCGCCGAGAAGACGTTGCACGAGACCTGGGAGAAGGTCCGCGCGCAGCTCGACGACGCCCACGCGAAGCGCGACTACACGACCGCGCTCAGTCTCGTGGCCCGCGAGCTCAAGGGACCGATCGACACTTACTTCGACGACGTCCTCGTGATGGTCGACGACGAGAAGGTCCGCACCAACCGGCTCGCGCTCCTGAAGAGCATCGCCGATTCGGTGACCCGCATCGCCCACATCCACCTGATGGCTTCTGCCTGACGCTCCCGACCGAACCGCAGGAACACCCCATGACCGACAAGCACGTCTACCTCTTCGACGACGATCTCGGCGCGGCCTACGCCGAGCCGCAGGCTCAGAAGGATCTCCTGGGCGGCAAGGGCGCCGGCCTGATGGTGATGCGCCGGCTCGGCATCCCGGTGCCGCCCGGCTTCACGATCACGACCGAGGTCTGCAACCACTTCCGGACCCACGATCAGTCGTTCCCCGATGGTCTCGAGGACCAGGTCCGCGAGGCGTTGAAGAGCGTCGAGGCCGAGGTCGAGCGTGGCTTCGGCGACGCGAAGAACCCGCTGCTCGTCAGCGTCCGCTCCGGCGCGCGCAAGTCGATGCCGGGCATGATGGACACCATCCTGAACCTCGGCCTGACCGACGAGACCGTCGAAGGGCTCGCCGAGGGATCCGGCGACCGTCGCTTCGCCTTCGATGCGTATCGGCGCCTGCTCCAGATGTACGGCGACGTCGTGCTCGGGGTGGACCACTCCTCCTTCGAGCAGGTGCTCGGCGACCTCAAGCGCGAGCTCGGCAGCGGCCGGATGCTCGACTCCGAGATCCCGACCGACGGGCTCGAGGAGCTGGTGAAGCGCTACAAGAAGCTCATCGCTTCCGAGGGCAGCACGCCCTTCCCGCAGGACGTCTGGGGTCAGCTCTGGGGGGCCGTCGGCGCGGTCTTCGAGTCCTGGGACAACCAGCGCGCGATCCGCTACCGGCGCATGCAGGGCTTCAGTGACGATTGGGGCACCGCGTGCAACGTGCAGGCGATGGTCTTCGGCAACATGGGCGAGACCAGCGGCAGCGGCGTCTGCTTCACGCGGAACCCGTCGACCGGCGAGAAGATGCTCTACGGCGAGTACCTGCCGAACGCGCAGGGCGAGGACGTCGTGGCCGGCATCCGCACCCCGCTCAACATCACGGCCAAGGGCGCGCCCATCGGGCGTGAGGACGAGACCCTCGAGCGGAAGATGCCCGAGGTGTTCCAGACCATCGTCGAGCTCTGCGCGAAGCTCGAGGCGCACTACGGCGACATGCAGGACGTCGAGCTCACGGTCGAGCGCGGCAAGGCGTGGGTGCTGCAGACGCGCACCGGCAAGCGCGCCGCGCACGCGGCGGTCCGCATCGCCAAGGAGCTCGTCGACGAGGGTGTGCTCACTCGCGAGCAGGCGCTGATGAACGTCGACGCGAGCATGCTCGACCAGCTGCTCCACGCGCGGCTGCCGACGCCCGAGGAGCTCGAGAAGAACGGTGTGCTCCCGGTCGCGTCCGGCCTGCCGGCCAGCCCGGGCGCGGCCACCGGCAAGATCGTGTTCGACGCGGACCACGCCGAAGAGGCGGCCAAGAACGGCGAAGAGGTCATCCTCGTGCGCCGCGAGACCAGCCCCGAGGACATTCACGGCATGAAGGCCGCGCAGGGCATCGTCACCGCGACCGGTGGCATGACCTCGCACGCGGCGGTGGTCGCGCGTGGCCTCGGCAAGTGCTGCGTGGCCGGCTGCAGCGATCTGCAGGTCGACTACGACAAGCAGCAGGTCATCGCGCGTCGCGACGGTGGTGACGCCGTGACGTTCAACGCCGGCGACGTCATCACCCTCGACGGCACCCACGGCAAGGTCTACGGCGGCGCGCTCGACGTAGTCGCTGCGGCAAAGGTGCCCGAGCTCGAGACGCTGATGGAGTGGGCCGACGAGGTGCGCACCCTCCGCGTTCGCGCCAACGCCGACACCCCGCGCTCGGCGCGGCTGGCGCGCAGCTACGGCGCCGAGGGCATCGGGCTCTGCCGCACCGAGCACATGTTCTTCGCGGACGAGCGCCTCGAGGCCGTCCGCTGCGTGGTCCTCGCGAGCAGCGCCGAGAAGCGGCAGCAGTGGCTCGCGCGGGTCGAGCCGATGCAGCAGCAGGACTTCGCGAAGATCTTCAAGGCGATGGACGGGCTGCCGGTGACCGTGCGCCTGCTCGACTGGCCGCTGCACGAGTTCCTGCCCCGCGAGGAGAAGGAGTACCAGGCGGTCGCCGACGCGCTCCTCGAGGACGTGTCGGCCGTGAAGGCGCGCTCACGGCAGATGCACGAGGTGAACCCGATGCTCGGCCACCGCGCCGTGCGGGTCGGGCTCACGATGCCCGCGATCTACGAGATGCAGGTTCGCGCGCTCATCCAGGCCGCGCTCGACGTGAGCGCCGCCGGCGTGGCCGTGCACCCCGAGATCATGATCCCGGTCGTGGGCATCGGCGGCGAGCTGGCTCGGATGCGCAAATTGGTCGACGACACGGCCAAGGCCCTCTTCGAGAAGGCCGGCCGGTCGGTCGAGTACCACGTCGGCACGATGATCGAGCTCCCACGCGCCTGCCTGGTCGCCGGCGAGCTGGCCGAGAGCGCCGAGTTCTTCAGCTTCGGCACCAACGACCTGACCCAGACCACCTTCGGTATCAGCCGCGACGACGCCGGCCGCTTCCTGCCGACCTACATCGACGAGCTGCAGATCTTGAAGGCAGACCCCTTCGCGCGCCTCGACGAGTCGGGGGTGGGGGAGCTGGTGGCGATCGCCTGCGAGCGAGGCCGGGCGCAGCGACCGGACATCAAGCTCGGCCTCTGCGGTGAGCACGGGGGCGACCCGCCCTCCATCGATTTCTGCCATCGAACGGGTCTGGCCTACGTGAGCTGCAGCCCGCCGCGCCTGCCGATCGCCCGGCTGGCGGCTGCCCAGGCGGCCCTTCGGAACGCCTGATCCGACGTTCCCTCCCTGAATGAACCCCAATCTGGGGGACACCCAAGGTCCGGCTGGGCCTCGGGGTTCCACGCCCCGAGACCGATTCGAGGGGGCCTGCAGCTTGACGCGGGGCCCGACACAACGGAAGATTTTGGGGAACGAGGATGCGCGTGTCGTTGAACGACTACGTCCGCGGTAGAAACTGCGGCACCGATGGTGAGTGGCTCGTGAGCTTTTCTTGTCCCATGGAGAAACGTTCGCGGAGCCCGTTCGTAGGAATGTGGGCGCCGCTCGGGCGTCCCTCGAGCGAAGTGAGTGAGCCGTGACCGCGGAGCTGAGAGTCGTCGACGGAGAGCAGGGGCCGGGCCAGGACAAGATCGTCGGCACGACGATCGATGGCCGCTACGAGGTCGAGAGCGTCCTCGGCGAGGGCGGCATGGGCCTGGTCTACAAGGCTCGCCACATCGTCCTGAACAAGCCGCTGGCCATCAAGGTCCTTCGCCCGGACGTGAGCCGGGACGAGGAGATCATCACCCGGTTCCGCCAGGAGGCGCAGTCCGCGTCGGCCATCGGTAACCAGCACATCATCGACATCAGCGACTTCGGGACGCTCCCCGATGGCTCGACCTACTTCGTCATGGAGTTCCTCAACGGCGTCGACCTGACCGGCGCCATCGAGGAGGCCGCGGCGCCCCCACCGGCCGAGCCCGGTCAGCCGGCGCCCCGCACGGGCATGGACCCCAAGCGGATCGTCCACGTCACCAAGCAGCTCTGTCGCGCGCTCGGCGCCGCCCACGAGGCGGGCATCGTTCACCGCGACCTGAAGCCCGACAACATCTACCTGATCAAGCGCGGCGGGGACTCGAACTTCGTCAAGGTGCTCGACTTCGGTATCGCGAAGGTCGGGGGCTCCTCGAGCAAGCTGACCCGCGCGGGTCAGGTCTTCGGCACGCCCCACTACATGTCGCCCGAGCAGTGCGCGGGCAGCGGGGTCGACCACCGCACCGACATCTACGCCCTCGGCGTCATCATGTACGAGATGGCGACCGGCGACGTGCCCTTCGACGCCGACAACCTGATGGGCATCCTCACCAAGCACCTCTACGAGGAGCCCGCGGCGCCGCGGACCTTGGTGCCCTCGATCCCCGAGGAGCTCGAGCTGGTCATCCTCAAGGCGATGACCAAGCAGGCGGACGTCCGCTACCAGACCATGGAGGAGCTCCTCCAGGATCTGGAGCGCGTCGAAGCCGGCGTGGGCACGATGGCCCGCGAGACCACCACCAGCTTCCGGACCGGCGCGACCGACAGCATCGACGCGCCGAACCTCGGCGGTGGCGGGAAGTCCAAGCTGCCCCTGATCGCCGGTCTGGCGGTGCTGCTCATCGGCGGCGGCGCGGCCGCGGCCGTGATGCTCGCGGGCGAGGACCCGCCCGAGCCGATCGTCGAGACGCCCCCGATCGCCGAGTCGCCCGAGGTCTCCGAAGAGGTGCCGGAGGAGACCGAGGAGGTGCCCGAGGAGACGGCAGAGACCGGCGCGGCCGAGGTCGTGAAGGTGAACATCGTCTCGAACCCCGAGGGCGCCGAGGTCTGGCGTGGGGACGAGCTCCTCGGCAACGCGCCGATGGAGGTCGATCGCCCGACCGAGGGTCGGCTCGAGCTCGAGCTCCGCATGCCGGGCTACGAGTCGCGGGCCCTCGTGATCTCGCCTCGGACCTCCACGACCGTCCGCTTCACGCTGGAGCGCGAGCAGCGCACGACCACCCGTCGTCGCACCAGCCGCGGCATGACGGAGACGGCCATGGAGAACACGAGCACCCCCATGATGGAGGAGGCGCCGACGATGATGCGCCGCCCCCACACCGAGGTGCTCGACCCCTGGGCGAACGAGTAGGGCGGAGTCCCCTCGGGATTCGGCCCCCGCGGGTGGCGCCGTGCATGGCCCCCGTGTAGGTTGCGCCGCCATGCGGCGTTCCGTTCGCGACACTTTCTTTCCGGCCCTTCTGGCGGTCGTCTCCGCGGCCCTCGGCTGCGGCTCCGACGGCGCTCCGCCGCCGCCTGGACGCATCTATTTCCCCATCGCGCTGGAGATCTCGGCGGACTCGGCGGAGGACGGTGGCGACTACCTCGTGGTCGCCAACTCGAACTTCGACCTGCGCTACAACGCGGGCTCGTTGCAGGCGTACGATCTCGATCGCCTGAACGTGGCACTCGGGGACCATTGCGGTGACCTCTCGATCGATGACCGGTCGGACTGCGGGATCATCCCGAGCGAGGACATCCGCGACGATCTGAACCCGGGGATTCAGCCCGTGGACGGCCTGCTCGTCAGCGAGGTGCTGACGGGCTCGTTCGCGGATGGCCTCGGGCTCGCCCCCTCGGGCGATGGCTCGCGCCTCTACCTGCCCGTGCGGAGCGAGGGCAATCTCAGCCACGTCGACATGAGCGCCACGGGCGTCCTGACCTGCGGCGCGATGGAAGACTCCGAGGCGCTGGTCGACGGAGACCGCCACACGTGCACCGACACCTTCCGGAGCGCCGAGGATGGCGCCGCGCGCGAGGACGGTCTCCTGGTTCCCCCCGATCCCGTCTCCCTGGTCGTCGGCGCTCGCGCCGACCGCCTCGACGGAGCCACAGGCAACTACATCGTCATGGCTCATCGCGGTGGCCGGATGAGCCTCTTCTCGGAGACCATCGACGGCGCGCGCCCTGCGCTCGTCGATACCCTCGATGGGCTGCCCAACGAGCTCGTCGAGTTCGCGTCCGATCCGGTCGACGGGTCTCTTTGGGTCGCCACCGCGTTCGACCCGGTCATCCCGCGCGTGGGCGTCGCGCTCGGACAGACCGCCGACAACAGCTTCCTCTTCCGCGCCTCGGACCTCGCGGTCACCGGCGTCGACACGGGAAGCGACATCCTCGGCGACACGCGCGTGGTCCGCTTCGACCCGCGGCCGGACGTGCGCCGGGCCTACGTGCTCGCGCGCCGACCCCGCGCCGTGCTGGTCGTCGACGTGGAAGGCAGCGAAGGCGCCATCGACGTGCGTGCGCAGATCCCCGTGGGCTTCGGCCCCTCGCGGATGGAGGTCGAGCACTTCGACAACGTCGACGGGGACGGCATGCCCGACACCGGCCCGAGCTTCACCCTCGCGTTCGTCACCAACTTCGACAGCCGCGACCTCTTCGTGATCGACCTCGACGCCGAGCGGCTGGTCGGCATCGTCCGCAGCCTCGGCGGTCCCTTCGAGCTCGCCGTCGACGTGACCCGGAAGCGGGTCTACGTGGGCGACTTCCGCTCGTCGGTGCTTCGCGTGCTCGATCTCCAGCCGATGTTCGACTGTCTGATCGACGACGACTTCGAGCCTCCCGATCCCACGGACGACACCAGTGTCGGTTGCTCGCCCGCGACCCTCGGCTTCGTCGGCCGCCCGCGCGCCGTCCAGGAGCTCATCTGATGCGCCGCGTCTCCATGCTCGCGCTGCTGGCCTTCGCCTGCGGCCAGGACCCGACGGTCGTCACCCCGGCCACCTTCGAGCGGCCTGGCGCCATCGCGTACGTCTGCGTCGACGTCGCGACCTCGACGCTGGTGGACCTCGATGACTGCACGGGCGTCACCGGCACGACCGACGACGAGATGGCGCTCGTGGGCCTCGTGACCCAGACGGCCAGCGGCGAGGTCGGGGCCATCGACTTCCGTCGCCGTCGCGTCATTGACGCGGACGAGCGGGTGCCGGGCTTCACCTTCACGCGCGTCGGCGAGTTCCCGTCGGCCATCGCGGTGCGTCCGGAAGAGCCGGAGATGACCTACCTGGCGGCCTACGGGTCGCGCACCATCGAGTGGGTTCCCACCGGGCGCTTCCTCGGCCTGGAGGAGTCCGAGGCGCCGGGCGAAGTGCATCTGCCCGGTGGACCGACCGACCTGGTGCTCGCGCCGGACGCCCCCGTCGCCTACACCGTCGTGCCGTCGGCCGGGATCGTGGTGCCGCTCGCGATCAGCGAGGTGGACCTCAGCATCTCCGTCGACATGGCAGCCGCCCTGACGCCGACGGTTCCCGCGGACCTTCCGTCGCCCACCGCCGGGGCTCCCACCGACTACGAGTACGTCTGTGCCGCCGAAGGCGACACGGTCGGGCTCGGCACCCCCGAGGTCGAACGGGTCCGCACCGAGATCGTCGGATCGGGCGACGCCGCCGAGCCCCACCGGCTCCTGATCGTCGACAACCTCGGCGGGGACGACGAGCTGCTCGTCGCGGACCGTCAGCTTCCGCTCATCTATCGATTCGCGATCGATCCGATGGATGGCTCGCTCACCGAGCTCGAGCCGCTCGCGCCCGGCGCGCCCGTTCGCGACATGGCGGTCTCGCCCGAGGTTCCGATCGACGACACCCTCGGAATGGTCTCGGGCACCACTCGGTACCTCTACGCCATCGACGACACCGATCAGAGCGTCCTCGTGATGGAGTACGACCCGTCGAACGCGGAGACCTTCGGCAAGGTGCTCCCGGTCAGCTTCGGCCTGGAGTTCTCCGACCGCCTCCGCCTCGACGGGAAGGCGACGGCTCTCGACGTCATCGCTCGGGGTTACGACGCGGCCGAGCCCGACTACTGCGCGACGCCCGACGGCGACGAAGGGCCTCTGAACCTCCGTGGCGTGTTCCTGGCCGTGGGCCTCGCCACTGGCGGTATGCAGATCGTCGACGTGGTGGACCTCGACGGACCGTGCCGCGGCTTCGAGTGCGCGGCCGACGGGGCCGAAGAGGTCGATCAGTACGTCTACATCCAGCGGCACCGTCCGCGCGTGGCCAACTTCGTGGTCGCCGGCGTGGACACGCTCGGCTCGCCGACCCTGACGGTCGACGGCGTGGGCCGGCTCGCGGACTCGGTGACTGGCGAGGAGCTGATCGACGGACTGGCGCCGGTGACCGGTGAGGCCGGCGAAGTCGCCTGCCCGCCGGGCCAGGCGTTCGTGTTCGGGGAGATCCTCTGCGCCGCCGAGGATCCGTGGGCGCTCGGCGCCGAGCGGTGGACGGCGACCTACGAGGGAACGATCCCAAGGACGACGACGCTCGCTCGACTCACGGCGCGAGACGCGGGGTTCTACGGGTTCACCCTCCAGGAAGGGGGTGGCTCCTTCTGCGAGTCCGGTGTGCTCGGCCAGAACAACATGGATCTCTTCCCGGACGAACCCGAGGCGGGGATCGGGGACTCCTTGGTCATCACCACGGAGCCCCCCGAGAACAAGAGGAACGACGATACCTGCAGGGAGTACTTCGAACCGACCGGGAGTGACACGTACGAGCGGCGCTTCCTCGAGCTCCCCATCCGTCAGGCGTTCGCCTCGTGGCTCGAAGCGGACGGCTTCGCTCCATCGGTCGACGACGTCGCCCTGCGCGAGTGCTACCCCGAGAACGAGTTCGTTGGCATTCGGGTTCGGGTGGAGCAGTCCTTCCTCGTCAGCGGTTCGAGGACCGGGTTCCTGCACCGCGTGACCGCTCGTGAGGGCGATGACTTCTGCATCGTCGACACCGTCAATCAGCCCATCGTTTCGGACGACCCCTCGACGTACGTCAACGGCCGCGCGCAGAACGGCATCGTTCTCGACCCCGAGATCGACCCGCCGCTCACCCAGCCGGCGCCCTACCAGAACCCGTACATCGCCTTCACGCTCGACGCGATCCCGGTGAACGAAGAGGCGGTGCTGGACTTCACGCTGACCGGTGCGCCCACCACCTTCACCATTCCCGTCGGCGCGCGGCCGGGGCGACAGTCGGTGATCTCCATCGTCCAGGACGTGGTCTACTCGGACGTGGACGAACGCCTCTACGTGATCGATTCGAACTCCAGCGCCCTCGTCCAGTACGAGACGGAGGAGTTCCAGGTCGCCAACGTCTTCGAGTGAGTCCGGGCCCGTGGGCTCGTCGAAGAAGCAGCGGAAGAAGAAGGGGGAGCACACCCCCGTCATGCAGCAGTTCCTGCGGGCCAAGGAGCAGTACCCGGAGGCGCTGCTCTTCTTCCGCCTCGGGGACTTCTACGAGCTCTTCTACGACGACGCGGTCCGCGCGTCGGAGCTCCTCGACATCACGCTGACCACGCGCGGGAAGGGTCCGAAGGGCGAGGACATTCCGATGGCCGGCGTGCCGCACCACGCGGCGACCGGCTATCTGACGCGCCTGCTCGAGCAAGGGCAGCCGGTGGCCATCTGCGAGCAGATGGCGGACCCGAAGACCGTGAAGGGCGTCGTCCCGCGCGAGGTCGTCCGGGTGGTCACGCCGGGGCTCTGCCTCGAAGAAGCGGCCCTCGACGCGCGCGTCGCCAACTACCTGGTCGCGTTGACCGCCACCGACGACTCGGTCGGACTCGCGGCCTACGACCTGAGCACCGGTGAGCTGATCGCGTGCGGTCTCGCGGACGAAGCCGCCGCGCTCGCGGAGGTCAGCCGGCTCGAGGCGCGCGAGCTCGTCCACGACGGGAGCGTCGGTGACGCGCTCCTCGTCGCGCTGCGCGGCGTCGGTCTCGACCAGCCGCGGCTCGTGGAGACACCCGAGGATCCCGACGGGCTCATCACCGGCTGTCTCGGAGGTGGCGAGGTCGCCGCCGAAGAGCTCGAGGTCGCCCGCCACGCGCTGCCGGCCACGGCCTTGAAGGCGGCGGCCCTCGCGCTCGGCTACGCCCAGCGCAGCCAGCCGGGCAAGGCCATCCGCATCCAGCGGCTCGGGATCCACGACCCGAAGGCCTATCTGCACCTCGACGAGGTGGCGATCCGCAACCTCGAGCTGGTGAAGACCCTGGCCGGCGAGCGGAAGGGCTCGCTGCTCCACCTCATCGACGAGACGCGCACGCCGATGGGTGGTCGCATGCTGCGTCGGCGGCTGCTCGCGCCGCTCACCGATCTCGCGGCCATCCGTCGTCGGCACGACGCCGTCGAAGCGTTCCTGAACGACGCCCCCACCCGCGGTCAGGTCCGCGACGCGATGAAGCGGGTCGGCGACCTCGAGCGGCTGGCCACCCGCGCCGCGCTCGGCGTGGCGACTCCGCGTGACCTCGGCGTGATCCGTGACTCGCTCGACGGCGCGGACGCGCTCGGTCAGCTCCTGCGAGCGCGCGCCGAGGGCTCCACCGACGACACGCTCGGTGCGCTCGCGCCCGCCGACGTCGTGGAGGAGCTGCGCGACGTGCTCGAGACCGGTCTCGTCGACGCACCGCCCACGACCATTCGCGACGGCGGCGTGATCCGCGAAGGCGTCGACGCCGACCTCGACGAGCTGCGCGACCTGAGCGCGACCGGCAAGGATCGGATCCTCGAGGTCGAGAAGCGCGAACGGCAGGCGACCGGCATCACCTCGCTGAAGGTGAAGTACAACAAGGTCTTCGGGTACTTCATCGAGGTCACGCGCTCGAACCTCGCGAACGTGCCGGACCACTACGTCCGCAAGCAGACCATCGCGAACGGCGAGCGCTACGTGACCGAGGAGCTCGCGGAGCTGCAGGACAAGATCGTCAACGCCGACGATCGCAGCCGGCGCCTCGAGCAGCAGATCTTCGAGGACCTCCGCGCGCGCACGGCCCAGGAAGCGCACCGGCTGCGCGCGCTCGCCGAAGCGGTCGCCGCCATCGACGTCGCCTCCGGGCTCGCGGAGACGGCCGCCGGTCTCGGCTACGTGCGACCCGTCGTCGACGAGTCGAGCGCGCTGACGCTCCGCGAGTCGCGCCACCCGATCGTCGAGCGCCTCGCCGAGCGCGGCACCTTCGTGCCCAACGACGTGGACCTGAGCGCCGACGGGCCGATGCCACGGCTGATCGTGCTCACCGGTCCGAACATGGCGGGCAAGTCGACGGTGATGCGTCAGGTCGCGCTCAGCGTGATCCTCGCGCAGGCCGGCTCCTTCGTGCCCTGCACCGAGGCGCGGGTCGGGCTGGTCGATCGCATCTACACCCGCGTGGGCGCGAGCGACGCGCTCGCCGAAGGCCGCTCGACCTTCATGGTCGAGATGCGCGAGGCAGCAGCCATCCTCCGCGGTGCCACGCGCCGTAGCCTGGTCATTCTCGACGAGATCGGCCGTGGCACGAGCACCTACGACGGCCTCTCGATCGCCTGGGCCATCGCCGAGCACCTCAACGACGTGACGGGCTGCCGCGCGATCTTCGCGACCCACTACCACGAGCTCTGCGAGCTGGCGGCGACCCGCGAGGGCGTCGCGAACTTCAACGTCGCCGCCAACGAGTACGGCGACGAGGTCATCTTCCTCCACAAGCTGGTCGAGGGGGGCTCGAGCCGGAGCTACGGCGTCGCGGTCGCCCGCCTCGCCGGCGTGCCGCCGCTGGTGCTCGCCCGCGCCAAGGCGCTGCTCGCCGACCTCGAGTCTGGCGACGCGCTCCCCTCCGGCGCTCCGGCCCGGATGCGACCCGTGGATGCGGAGGGGAGGGCGCAGCTCGATCTCTTCGCGCCCCCGCCCGTGGCCGAGCCCGCGCCGCCGTCACCGACGCTCCAGACCCTGCGGGCGCTGGAGGTGGACCGGATGACCCCCCTGGAGGCCCTGAACGCCCTCGCACAGCTCAAGGGGCTCGCCGAACGCGAGGACGGGTGAGGCTCGTCAGCTTGCGCCCTGGGCGTTGATGCTAGGCTCCGGGGCATGAGCGACTCAGAGGCGTTGGAGCGGATCCTGGCCGCCCTCGAAGAGGCCGATGGCGCGCTCGCGGAAGCGCTCGACAAGCGCGCTCGGGCGACCCTGGAGCTCCGCCAGCTGCGCGAGAAGGAACCGGATGGCTATTTCCGGGTGCCGCGCGAAGAAGAGGTCATCGCGCGGGCGCGCGGCGTGATTAGCGATTTCCCCGGCGGTGCCATCGAGCCGGTCTGGCGCGAGATCCTCGGCGGGTGCCGTTCACTCATCGCGCCACAGATCGTCGCGTACCAAGGCTCGGCCGGTGGCTTCGCCCATCTGGCCGCGCGGCGTCGCTTCGGCAGCACGACCGAGTTCCGCAGCTTCCAGACCGTGCCCGAGGTCCTCGAAGAGGTCAGCCGCGGCCGGGCCGATTGGGGCGTGCTCCCGCTCGAGACCTCGAGCGACGGGGCCATCACCGCGACGCTGCACGGTCTCGCCGACGGCGACGTCCGCATCAGCGGCGAGGTCACGGTCCACACGAACTACCACCTGCTCAGCGGGACCGGGAACGCCACCGACATCGACAAGGTCTACGGCTCCCGCGGGGCGCTGGCGGCCTGTGAGCGCTTCCTGCAGTCGGAGCTCCCGCGCGCGACGGTCATCGACGTGCCGAGCGGTCAGGTCGCCGCCGAGCTCGCCCGCGAGGACCACGGCGCGGCCGTCATCGGCACCGCCATGCTCCAGGAGCTGCACCACCTGCACATCGCGCGGGAGCGGATCGAGGACGCGGCGGGTCGCGAGACGCGCTACGCGATGGTCGGCAGCGAGCTGCCTTCGCGGACCGGCCGCGATCGGACCGTGCTCGCGATGGCCGTCTCGGACGCGCCGGGCGCGCTCTACAACACGCTCAAGCCGTTCGCGGACCGCGACATCAACCTGACCCGGCTCGAGTCGCGCCCGACTCAGGGCGCGGCGTGGCGCTACCTCTTCTTCGTGGAGATGGACGGCCACGTCACCGACCGGCCGCTGCTGACCGCGCTCGAGGAGCTGCGGAACGTGAGCCGCCACGTGAAGGTGCTCGGGAGCTACCCGCGTCCGGAGACGAGCGGCTCGGAGGAACGGAACTCGTGAGCGAAGACGCCCTGATCCCCCCGCGCGTCGCGCGGATGGTCCCCTACAAGCCCGGCAAGCCCCTCGAAGAGCTCGAGCGGGAGCTCGGCGTGACCAACGCGATCAAGCTCGCCTCGAACGAGAACCCGCTCGGCCCGTCGCCGAAGGTGGTGGAGGCGGTCGCCAACGCGGCGAAGGGCCTCAACTTCTACCCCGACGGCGCCGCGTTCGCGTTGCGGAGCGCGCTGGCCGAGCGTCACGGCGTTCCGCTCGAAGAGGTCGTACTCGGCAACGGGAGCAACGAGCTCATCGATCTCGCGTGCCGCACCTTCCCCGACGCCGGCGACCACTGCGTCTTCGGGAAGCCGAGCTTCGTCTGCTACTGGCTCGGCTGCACGGCCGCGGGCGTGGACTACACGGAGGTCCCGCTGAAGGAGAACCTCCACTGGGACCTCGAGGCGATGGCCGCCGCCGTCACCGAGAAGACCAAGCTCCTCTTTCTCGCGAACCCGAACAACCCCACCGGCAGCTACGTCGGCCGCGCCGAGCTCGAGGCCTTCCTGAAGGCGGTCCCCGAGCGGGTCGTCGTCGTCATGGACGAGGCCTACTACGGGCTCGCCGACGCCGAGGACTACGCCTCCGGCCTCGACCTTCGCCACACCCGCGAGCGGCTCCTGGTCTTCCGGACTTTCAGCAAGACCCACGGCATCGCCGGGCTCCGCGTCGGCTACGCCGTCGGGCCGGCGCCGCTGGTCGATGCGCTCAACCGGATGCGCGCGCCCTTCAACGTGAACCTCCTCGGTCAGATCGGCGCGCTCGCCGCCCTGAAAGACGAGGCCCACGTCGAGCGTTACATCGCCATGAACCGCACCGAGCGGACGCGCGTGAGCCGGGCGCTGACCGAGCTGGGGCTCTCCGTCGCGCCGAGCCAGGCGAACTTCGTGCTGGTCCGTTTCGAGCGGCCGGGCGTCGAGGTGTACGACGCGCTGCTCCGGGACGGAGTCATCGTCCGCCCGATGCCACCGCCCATCGAGACGTCGCTCCGGATCACCATCGGGACACCGGAGCAGAACGACAGAATGCTCGCCGCCGTGGCGAAGCTGAAAAAGGGAGACTGAGTTGCGAGACCAGACCATTCGCCACGCCCGCCTCGGGGCCTGTGCTCTCTTCGTGATGTTGCTCGCCGCCTGTGGCGGCGGGACCGCCAACACCTCCGGGACCACGGCCGACGCGATCGACGTCGCGCCCGTGCCGCCGGAGCCGCAGGCGACCGACTACCTGCCGGCCGATACCTTCGCGGTGCTCACCCTCGACGTGACCCGGCTCCGCTCGTCGCCCTACTACCCGACGGTCGTCGAGGCGTTCAAGAGCACGGACGAGATGAGCGCCGAGGAAGAGGAGCTCCTCCACGGGCTGGTCGAGCGGACCTCGACGGTCTGGGCCGCCGTCATCCCGGACGACGACGGGACCGGCGCCGACCTCGGCGTGATCCTGGTCGAGGGCGACTACGACCCCGGTCAGCCCGAGGCCGCCCTTCGTTCGGTCGTGCCCAACCCCGACCAGCTGCAGCCGATCGAGATCGCCGGCCACCGCGCGCTGAGCGGTGACGGTGGCACGCTCGCCGAGATCGACGCGCGGCACTGGATCATCGGTCCGCCCGAGCGCGTCCGCGCGCTCCTCGAGAACCCGCCCGGTGGCTTCGCCGCACAGAACGACCCGGCGTGGGCCGAGGCCCAGCAGTGGCTCCAGCGGCCCGACGCCGGCATCACCTTCGTGGCCCTCGGGGGCCCGGCGCTCCACTACGAGCTCGAGCGCGAGAGCCCGATGGACGCGCAGACCGCGGCTTCGACCCGAGCGGTCGCCTTCTCGCTGGACGCCGACGACGGTGTCAGCGTCGAGGCGATGGGTCTCATGGGCGATCACGACGTGGCCGCTCAGGTCATCCAGTGGGTGCAGCGCCAGATCGACCAGCTCGGACAGAGCATGGTCGCGGGGATGCTCGGTCTCGGACCGATCCTTCAGGGCATCGTGGCCCAGGCCGAGGGGACCGTGGCGGGCATCCGCCTGAACGTCCCGGACGCCGAGGTGCGTCGCCTCTTGGGGCTCCTCCCCAACCTGATGAACCAGTGAGCGCCAAGCTCGTCGTTCGCGGGAGCGGGCCGCTCCGCGGCCGCATCCAGGTGCCCGGTGACAAGTCCATCGGGCACCGCTCGCTGATCTTCGCCGCGCTCGCGCGTGGCGAGAGCACGATCACCGGTTTCAGCGGCGGCGAGGACAACCTCGCGACCGCCGGCTGCTTCCGCGCGATGGGCGTGCCCATCGAGGTCGACGGAGAGACCGTTCGGGTCGACGGCGTCGGTCTGCGCGGGCTTCGCATGCCACGCGACGTACTCGACTGCGGCAACTCGGGAACGACCATGCGCCTCATGGCGGGCCTGCTGAGCGCGCAGCGTTTCGGGTCACGGATGGTGGGCGACGCGTCGCTGACCCGCCGGCCGATGGGTCGCATCGTGCGGCCGCTCCGTGCGCGCGGCGCGTTCATCGCAGGGCTCACGGCCGAGGGGAAGCAGGCGACGGGCGAAGACCCCGAGCAGAAGGTCTTCCCGCCCCTCAGCATCGCGCCGCTCGTCGAGGGCGAGCAGCTCGCGGGCATCGAGTACGACATGCCGGTCGCGAGCGCCCAGGTGAAGAGCTGCATGCTGCTCAGCGGCCTCTACGCGGCTGGACCGACGGCGCTCAACGAGCCGCACGTCAGCCGCGATCACACCGAGCGCATGATGATGGAGCTCGGCGTGCCGCTGCAGACCATGGGCACGATGGTCTACCTCGACCCGAGCGCCGACTGGAGCGGCGGCTGGGATGGGGTGGAGTGGCGCGTACCGGGCGACCTCTCGAGCGCGGCGTTCCCACTCGCGGCGGCGCTCGCGCTGCCGGGCAGCAGGGTCATCCTCGAGGGCGTCGGCGTGAACCCGACCCGTACCGGTCTGCTCGATCACTTCCGCCTGATGGGCGCCGAAGTCGGACAGGTCCCGAAGCCCGAAGGCGCGGGTGGCGAGCTCACCGCCGATCTCGAGGTCCACAGCAGCCGCAAGCCGCGCGCGTCGATGATCGCCGGCGAGCTGCTGGTGCGGATGATCGACGAGATCCCCGCGGCCTGCGCGCTCGCGGCGGCCGCGCCGGGGGTGACCGAGATCCTCGACGCCGCCGAGCTGCGGGTGAAGGAGTCCGACCGCATCGCCGAGATGGCGCGCGTGCTCACCGCGTTCGGCGTCCCGAACGAGGAGCTCGAGGACGGCCTCCGGGTCCACGGCGGCGGCGAGCTGAAGCCCGCCGAGGTCGAGTCCAAGGGCGACCACCGCATCGCGATGGCCGCGGCGGTGTTGGCGATGCAGGTGGGGGAGGGCGAGTCGACGATTCACGACGTCGACTGCGTCGCGACCAGCTTCCCGAACTTCGCGGAGACCTTCCGCGCGCTCGGCGCGGACATTCGCGAGGTCTGAGGACTGGTCAGCGCGGCGTGCGCACCACGAGCACGGCGCTCCGGCCCCACTCGGGATCGGCGCACCCCATGCACTGGTCGCCGGGCTCGCTGTTCTCGATGGTGCGGAAGACGCCTCGGTTCTCGACGGTGTAGTCGGCGGTCGCGTTGCTGATGCCGACGACCTCGCCAGGCGCGATGGTCGTTCCCTCGAGGGTGAGACTCAGGGCCTCGGCGGCTTCGACGGGACAGAGGTCCGGGCTCACGTGGTGGGCGACCCATCCGCCGCAGCTCGCGGAGGTCTCGAAGCTGAAGGGGCCGATCTCGAGGGTGTCGCCCGGCCGCTCGTACGGACCGAGGTAGATGGCGCTCTCGAGATCGAGAGCCTCGATGCGGACCCCGGCGGCGTCGCGGGTGATCTCGACCGTCTCGTCGTCCTCGAAGAGCGGATCGGCCGGCAGGCTGAGCCAAGCGCTCTCGTCTCCTTGCTGGAGCTCGACCATGGTCCGAGCGTCCGCGACCGCCGTCTGGACCACGGTCCAGTTGCCGTCGGTGAGCGAGCCGTAGACGTTCGCGGCTTGGAAGATCGGACCGCCCACGCACCGCGTCGGAAGGCCACTGCAGGTACGCTCCGCGGGCGAGAACACCATGCTCACGCCGAAGCCGACCGGACGCGCGATGGCGCACGTGTCTTCGCAGCTCCGGAACACCGGCCAGGCACCTCGAAACGTATCTCCTGCGTCGATCGTGACCATTCGGCCATCGCCGAGGTCGAAGACCTGCGGCCCGTCGATCGCGGTCCCCTGATAGTCGGCCGTGTAGTAGATGACGCCTTCGTCGGGCACGGTGACTCCGCAGCTCGCGAGCTGTGCCCACCCCGCGCAAGCGGGCGTCAGACCGAGCTGGATTCCGGCCACCGTCACGGTGGCACGTTCGGTCGAGCCCGAGACGGCCCAATCCGTCGGGACGATCTCCCTCGAGGTCGCTCCCTGGAAGGCGACCGTCACTCCATTTGCGTCCAAGCGCCATCCCAGCGGCCCAGGGAACACCGTCACCGCATCGCCGACCGAGAGCGATGGCGCCGCGGGAAGTCGGAACACGCTCGGAGCGCCCGAGAGCTGGAGGATGACGCCGCCGCCCTCGATGGCCTCGAGGCTCACGACTTCTGCGGTGGTGGGCGCACCGTCCGGGTCGAAGTCGCGCGACTCCGTGTCGAAGAGCCGCGCCGTCTCACCGCCGCAACTGGGATAGGGAAGCTCGGTGATGCAGGACGACGTCGACGCGTCGGTGTCGGGAGCTTCGGTGGCGTTGCTGCATGCGCCAAGCAGCAGCGCGGCCGTCGGCATCAGGATCGAGCGATAGAAGGGGGGAGGAAACATCGATTGAATGGAGAGCAAGAATCACACCGTGGGATTGGGGCACAGTGTGGCACGAGCGAGCGCTCCACACGGTCGACCCGGTGAGGCCTTGCTGGGGCTGGCGCTCGCCGTTAGAACCGGGCGATGGCGAGGACACGACCGGTGGTGGCGATCGATGGACCGGCGGGCGCGGGCAAGTCGACCGTGGCGCGACAGGTGGCGGAGCGGCTCGGCTTCATTCGGGTCGACACCGGCGCGCTCTATCGCGCGGTGGGTCTGATCGCCCTCGAGCGCGGCGTGTCGCTCGAGGACGGGCCGGCGCTCGGAACGCTGGCGAGCGGTCTGGAGCTGGCCTTCGTCGAAGGGCCGAGCGGGCCTCGACTGACGGTGAACGGCTCGGACCGTGAGGATGATCTCCGCACCCCCGACGTGGCGGATGCGGCCTCGAAGGTCAGCGCGCTCCCGGAGGTCCGGGCGGCGCTCCTCGAGGCCCAGCGCGAGATGGGCGTCGATGGTGGCGTGGTGCTCGAAGGCCGCGACATCGGCACCGTGGTCTTCCCGGACGCCGAGGTGAAGGTCTTCCTGACGGCGAGCGCCGAGGCACGCGCCCGCCGCCGTCTGGGCGACCTGGAGCAGCGAGGCGTGGAGTCCACGTATGAGGACGTCCTGGCGGCCATGCGAGCCCGCGACACCCGGGACAGCTCGCGGAAGCACGCGCCGTTGAAGCCCGCCGAGGACGCCACCGTGGTGGACTCCACGGAGATGACCCAGGACGAGGTCGTCGCCCACATCGCAGGCCTCGCCCAGCAGAGCTGAGGCGGCTCGCGCCGCCGCTCCCGTGACGAAAGGGTCGCGCGGCCTTGCTGCACCGCGATCTTCCTGCTACCTGGGGCCCGATCGGTTGCCGCCACGCTGGTGGCTTCCACGCTCGACCCGCGCCACTGAGGGCGTGGGTTTTGCTCGTTCAACCGCCGGAAACGTCTCCGGCCCAGCCGAGCCGAGGACGGTAACGCCGCTTCGTCTCGAAACAACCCCCAACCCCAACCTTGATGACCGAACCCACCACCGAAAACGCGGAGCCGCAGGCCGACGCGCCGCCGCCCGCTGCCGCTCCCGCGGCCCCCGCTCCTCAGCCCCAGGGGGAGCCCGCCAGCTTCGCCGACGTCTACGAGAAGCTCACCACTCGCCTCGACAGCCTCCGTGAGGGCGACATCGTCGCCGGAAGCGTGATCAAAGTCGGAAAGGACTCGGTCGTCGTCGACATCGGGTACAAGTCCGAGGGCGTCATTCCCATCGACGAGTTCGTCGACGCCTCCGGCAAGATCGACGTCAACGCTGGCGACCAGGTCGACGTCCTGGTCGAGGCGAAGGAAAACGAGAACGGCCTGATCCTCCTCTCCAAGGAGAAGGCGGACAAGCTCAAGGTCTGGGACGAGATCAGCGACGCGTGCGAGCGCGACGAGCTGATCGCCGGCACCATCACCCAGCGAGTGAAGGGCGGCCTCTCGGTCACCATCCGCGGCGGCGTTAAGGCGTTCCTCCCGGGCTCCCAGGTCGATCTCCGCCCCGTGCGGAACCTGGACAAGCTCCTCGGCCAGACCTTCGACTTCAAGGTCATCAAGTTCAACAAGAAGCGCGGCAACATCGTGCTCAGCCGTCGCGTCCTCCTCGAGAAGGAGCGTGACCGCCTCAAGGCCGAGACCCTGCAGAACCTCGAAGAGGGTCAGCTGGTCACCGGCACCATCAAGAACATCACCGAGTACGGCGCCTTCGTCGACCTCGGTGGCATCGACGGCCTGCTCCACATCACCGACATGAGCTGGGGCCGGGTCTCGCATCCGTCCGAGATGTTCACGGTCGGCGACGAGGTCACCGTCAAGGTCCTCAAGTACAACGCCGACACCGAGCGCGTCTCCCTGGGTCTCAAGCAGACTCAGGAGGATCCGTGGAACATCGTCGCCGAGCAGTACAAGCCCGGCGCGCGGGTCAAGGGCAAGGTCGTCTCGCTCACCGACTACGGCGCCTTCGTGGAGCTGGAGGAGGGCGTCGAGGGCCTCATTCACGTCAGCGAGATGACGTGGACCAAGCCGAAGCACCCGTCGAAGATCCTCGAGATCGGCCAAGAGGTCGAGACCGTGGTCCTCGACATCGACGTGCAGAACAAGCGCATCAGCCTCGGCCTCAAGCAGCTCGAGCCGGATCCGTGGACGGTCTTCACGCAGCAGTACAACCCGGGTGACATCATCCGCGGCAAGGTGCGCTCGCTGACCGACTACGGTGTCTTCATCGGCATCGAGGACGGCGTCGACGGCATGGTCCACAAGTCGGACCTCAGCTGGACCCAGCGGATCAACAACCCGGCCGACATCTACCGCAAGGGCGATGAGGTCGAGGCCATCATCCTCTCGGTCAACCACGATGAGCGGAAGGTCTCCCTGGGCATCAAGCAGCTCATGGAGGATCCGTGGACGTACATCCCGGACCGCTACCCCGAGGGCACCGTCCTCGAGGTCCGCGCGCTCAGCGTGGGTGAGTACGAGGGCGTGCACGTGGAGCTCGAGCGCGGCGTCGAGGGGACCATCCCCCGCGCCGAGATCAGCCACGACATGGCCGTGGACCCGGCGGAGGTCGTCAAGCAGGGCGACATCCTCAAGGCCCAGGTCATTCGCATCGACCAGGACGACCGTCGCATCACGCTTTCTCTGAAGGGCGCCGATAACAAGGAGCTCGACGAGAAGATGAAGTACGTGGCGGAGAAGCAGGCCGCTTCGGGCGCGCGCAAGGTGGGCCCGTCGGGTCGCCCGAGCGCGACCCTCGGCGACCTGCTCAAGGGCAAGCTCGACGGCATCAAGGCCGAAGAGGCTCCGGCCGAGGAAGCCGCGTCGGAAGACGAGGGCGACACCGAGTCCGAGTGACCCACTGCCCCTGACACAGGGGCGACACTGACGAAGGCCCGGAGCTTCGGCTCCGGGCCTTCGTCGTTCCGTCCCCAGACTCACGGATGAAGGAAGGCCTCGGGAAGCTGCCGGAGAGGGCGACGTATGATGCGTCCGCATGCTCCTCGAAGGCCAGACGCTCGACCACGACCGCGCCGCGGGTGGCGTGCGGCTTTGGATGGTCGGGCTGGTCGGTTGGCTGACGGTCACCGTCGGCAACACGGCGCTTCGCTGGCACCTCTTCAGCGACTCGGCCTCGTACGGGTCGCACGAGCTCACCGAGGTCATCAGCACGTGCTTCCGGGTGCTCGGCATCGGCTCGGGGGCGGCCATCGCCGTGGGCGCGTGGCGCTGGGTTCGCGCGGCGGATCGAAGCCCACTCACCTCGGGAGGCGCCGTCGTGCTGGGGGTCGAGCCCCTCGTGGACGCCATCTACTGGGGGCTCCACCTCACGAGGAGCGACTACGACGACTACGAGTCGCGACGGCACATCTACGAGGCGCTGAGCCATGTCTGGATGGTGTGCGCGCTCCTGAGCGTCGCCGTCTTCGTGCTGCTCTACTTCCGCATGGCGCGACTGAGCGAGTCCCAAGGGTGGACCCTCTCCCCCGCGCGGGTCTGGGCCGCCGTGGGGGCCGCAGGGCTCTGGGGGCTGCTCGTCGCGACCGCGCGTCTCGAGATCCTCCCCATCGGAGGCCTCGTCGGGTACACGATCGACATCCTGAGCATCGCGCTCGTCGCCGGCGGCGGCCTCGCGCTCCTGCACGCCCATCGTGGTCATCTCCGAGCGGGCGCCATCGCCTCGAGCAGGCCCGGAGCGTCGACGAGCGTCGAGGGGCTCGCCGCTGCCGGGCGCGGCCTCGGCCGCTACCATGCCGCCACCATGAGCCAGGTCGCCTTCCTCATCCCGGCCAACCTACTGATGATCGGTGTCGCTCGAACGGGCGACGTCGAGGCCGTTCGCGGCCTCATGACGGTCATCCTGCTCATCGGCTTCACGATCCAGCTGATCGCCGTGTCCGGCCTCATCACCTTCGCGCGCCGCATTCCGACCCACCACGCGGCCCGCGGCGCGGCCGACGTGGCGGCGGGCCTCCAGGTCATCAACGTGGTTCTCAACCTCGTCGCCATGACGATGGTGTTCCGAGCCTTCTCGAACGGCCGATACTCGGTCCTTCGCGACCTCCAGGACCAGCTGCCCATTCTCGAGGGGCTCGCCGGTCTCGGCGCTTGCGCGGCCGCGCTCGCGGTGCTGAGTGCCATCGAGCGGACCCACGCGCTGGGCACGGAGTCGGCGGGGGTGCTCAAGGCTGCCATCCCGGCGCTGGGTGGCTCGGTGATGGTCTTCAAGCTCCTCGACCACCGCGACATCGGCGGGCCGGCGACGCTGGCGCTCGCCGTCGCCCTCGTCATCGGGCTCGTCGTCACCGCAGTCGCCTTCCTTCGTCGCGTGCGGCGGGCGGCGTCCGCGATGCAGATGCCCGGCTGAGCGCTGGCCCGCCGCGCGGGCCTGCGGTACATGGTGGCCGTGGCTTCCGAAGAGGGGATGAGGGGATCGGCGACCCCGGACGCACCGGGCTCCCGGCGGCGCCGCTTCATCTTCTTCGGGATCTGGGGCGCGCTGGCCATCGGAGCGCTCCTGCTCTTCCGCGCCGTGCTCCTGCCCTTCTTCCTGGCGGTGGTGCTGGCCTACGTGCTCGCGCCGGTGGTCGAGTGGATGGAGGAGCGCTCCTTCGGGAAGAACAAGGACGGCGAGGCGCGGCACATGCCGCGCTGGGTGGCGGTCGTCACGCTCTACGTCGGCCTGCTCGGCGGCATCGCCGGCTTCATCGCGGTGGGCGCGCCCCGGCTCGCGGCCGAGGTCGAGAAGCTGGCGCGCGAGCTCCCCGAGACGGTGGCCACCATTCGCGACGAGTGGCTCCCGGAGCTCGAGCGCCAGGTGCGCGATGCCATGCGGGGCGCCCACGACGAGGCGGGCGCGGATGCATCCGACGCGGGCCACGAGGAGCTCGACGCCGTCACCGGCGCCGATCCTCGACCGGCGGAGGTGAGCGCCATCCGGATCACGCCCATCGGCGCGGGCGGGGAGGGCGGCTACGCGGTCGACCTGCCCGAGGGCGGCGTCGTGATCGAGCCCGAGGGCGAACGCTTCCGAGTGGTCACCGGCGAGCCGAGGCGGGAGCGCCAGCCTCGGGACCTGACGTCGACGCTCACCGAGACGCTCAACAGCATGTCGGACGACACCCGGCAGACCGCCAGCACGCTCATCACCACGGCTCGCGCCGTGATCCGGGCGGTCGTGAAGGGGGTCTTCACCTTCTTCATCATGCTGATGCTCTCGGCGTACCTGCTGATCACGTCGGACCGGATCCTGGCCTTCTTCCGCTCGCTCTGGCCGCCGCGCCGTCGCCGCAACTACGACCGGCTGCTCAAGCGCATCGACCGTGGGCTCGGTGGCGTCGTCCGCGGGCAGCTCCTCATCGCGCTGGTCAACGGTCTGCTCTCGGGCATCGGCTTCTGGTACCTCGAGCTCCGCTACTGGCCGATCCTGACCCTCATCGCGACCCTGCTGAGCATCATCCCGATCTTCGGCGCGATCCTCAGCACCATCCCCGCGGTGGTCATCGCGCTGCAGAACGGCCCCGGAACGGCCGTCGCGGTCCTCGTGTGGATCGTCGTCATTCACCAGCTCGAGGCGAACCTGCTGAACCCGAAGATCATGGGCGACGCCGCGAAGGTGCACCCAGTGCTCGTGGTCTTCGCGCTCCTCGCGGGCGAGTCGCTCTTCGGCATCGCGGGCGCGCTGCTCGCGGTCCCCGTGCTGAGCATCATGCAGAGCCTCTTCCTGCACTATCGCGAGGTGATGCTCGGCGTTCCGGCGCCGCGGACTTCCAGCCCGGGCTCCACGCCAGCGCCAAGCAAGGGCTGACCCCGGCCACGTGATGGTTCGTAGCGATAGCCGTACGGCGGAGGCGCTTCGCGCCTTGGTGCGCTGGGGTCCGGTGCTCTTCGTCGAGCTCGTCGCGCTCGGGGTCCACTTCTGGATCACCGACCATCCGGACCTGGTCTCCGACGCGTTTCGTGGTCGGCTGACCGAACCGGAGCGGCACGCGCTCGGCTGGGAGGTGGCGCGTCTGGGCTCGGTCGCGGCGGCCGGTCTCGTCGTCTTGGCGCTGCTCGCGCGGGCGCGCGGGTGGCCGATGTCGATTCGCCGCGTGGCGCTCCTCGGTGGGGCGCTGGTGGTGCCCGCGGTGTGGAGCATCCTCCGCGACCCGGTGATGGCCGACGCGCCGTGGCTCTCGCTCGTGCTCGCGGTGGTGGGCGGCGCCGGCCTCGCGGCGACGGCGCGCGCGGTGGGCGTCCGCCCTCCGCCGATCGAACTGCCGGGAGGCACGGGTGGGTGGCGAGAGGGGCTGGACCAGGTCGTCCTCTTCGGGATCGCAGCCGTCTACGTCTGGATTCTCGTCGATACGCAAGGCCGGCAGCACCACGACATGCACACCGGGGCCTACGACCTCGGCATCTACACCAGCCTCCTGTGGAACACGCTGAACGGCGACTTCCTCGCCTGCCCCTTCATCAAGGGCGGCACCCACATGAGCGCGCACTTCGACCCGATCCTCGCGCTCTTCTCGCCCATCCTCGCGGTCTGGCGCGACGCGGAGGCGCTCATCGCGCTGCAGGCTGCGTGGCTCGCGGCCGGGGTCTACCCGCTCTACCACCTCGCTCGCCATCACCTCCGCCGCTTCGCGGGGGCTCGGGCGTTCGCGCTTGCGCTCGCCTTCGCCTATCTCGCGCATCCGGCGCTGCACGGCATCAACCTCTTCGACTTCCACTCGCTCGCGCTCTCGGTGCCGGTGCTCCCGTGGGTCGTCTACTTCGCCGAGCGTGGCGCCTGGAAGCGCTACGCAGGCGCGCTGGCCTTCCTGCTGCTGGTGCGCGAGGACATGGCCTTCCAGGGAGTCTGCGTGGGCCTCTACCTGCTCGCGGCGAAGAAGGACCGCCGCGCAGGGCTGCTCACCATCGCCGGCTCGGTGGCCTGGCTCATCGTCGTGAAGCAGGTCTTCATGGGCGATTCGTCCCTCCTGATGAAGGAGAGCCAGGACAGCTACGCCTACGGGAGCTACTTCCGTGGGCTCACTCCGCGGGGCAGCGGCATGAAGGGGATGCTGCTCAACCTGCTGACGAACCCGATGCTCGTCTTGGAACAGGTGTTGGTCCCGAAGCGCCTGCTCTTCTGGGCGCAGCTGCTCGTGCCCCTCGGCCTGCTGCCCTTCTTCGCGGGATGGCGAGCCCTGCTCGTCACCTACGGGCTGACCTTCACGGCGCTGGCCACCAAGGACGTGGTCTACTCCACGCACTTCCACTACTCGGCGACGCTGCTGCCCGGATTGCTCTGCGCGACCGTCTTCGGCGCTGGCGCGCTGCTCCGGCGGGGCCGCGGTAGCGCACGGACCCTGGCCGCGTGGGTGCTCGGCGCGGCGCTCTGCACCAGCGCCGTCGGCGCGGTCTGGAAGCCCGCCAACCGAGACCTGACGGCGGCCTGGTACGTGATCGAAGACGAGCTCGCGCCGGGCGCCATCGAACGCTACCGCGCGCTGCAGCGGCTGAAGGAGCAGATCGGCCCGGACGCCGCCGTCTGCGCGTCTGGGTTCGCGTTGCCCCACTTCGCCGCCCGCAAGCACATCTATCATGCGCCCGAGTGCCGCGAGGCCGACTGGATCGTCTTCGTCGACCGGCAGCTCCACCGCCACGAGAAGGACCAGCTCGCCGCCTTGCGCGAGGACCCCACCGTGGAGGAGGTACTCTCCGTGGAGCGCCTCTGGGCGTTCCGCCGTCGGGCTCCCGACGAGGTTCCCCCGACCGACGATGACTGACGCGAACGAAAGCACGCTGGACCTGAGCGTGGTGATTCCCCTCTTCGACGAGGAGGGCTCGCTGCGCGAGCTGCACCACAAGCTCACGGAGGTGCTGGGGGGTCTCGAACGGAGCTACGAGATCCTCTTCGTGGACGACGGCTCGAGAGACCAGAGCCCCGCGATCCTGGCCGAGCTCGCCGAGGCCGACCCCCACGTCGGATGGATCCGCTTCCGGCGCAACTTCGGAAAGTCCGCGGCCCTCGACGCCGGTTTCGGCAAGGCGCGCGGCGCCATCATCATCACGATGGACGCCGACCTGCAGGACGATCCGAACGAGATCCCCCGCATGCTGGAAGCGCTCGACGGTGGGCTCGACCTGGTCAGCGGTTGGAAGGCCAAGCGCAACGACCCGCTGGGCAAGACGCTCCCGTCGAAGCTCTTCAACTTCGTCGTCCGCAAGCTGAGCGGCCTCGAGCTCCACGACTTCAACTGCGGCTTCAAGGCCTACCGCCGCGAGGCGATCGAAGGGCTCGAGCTCTACGGCGACCTCCATCGCTACGTGCCGGTGCTGGTCGGGGCTCGCGGCTTCGAGGTCGGCGAGCTGGCGGTCACCCACCACGCGCGCAAGCACGGGCGCTCGAAGTACGGCATCGGTCGAATGACCCGCGGCTTCTTCGATCTGCTCACGGTGCTGCTGCTCACGCGCTACCAACGACGACCGCTGCACTTCTTCGGAGCGATGGGGCTGCTCAGCACCTTCGGGGGCGTTGGCTGCCTCGCGTTCCTGACGGCACGGAAGCTCTTCTGGGGCGAGGCCATCGGTCACCGTCCGCTGCTCATTCTCGGCCTGCTCCTGGTCGTGGTGGGCGTGCAGCTCTTCTGCACGGGCCTGCTCGCCGAGATGATCAACCACGTGCACGGCCGGCGCCGCTACTTGGTCCGCGACGAGCATTCGCCGCGGGTCGGCGCGGGGGAGGGCGCGTGAGCTCTTCGAACGAGCAGAAGTACGCGAGCGGCAACCCGGTGGTGCAGGCGCTCCTCGGGCGTTTCCTGGAACGAGTCGTCGGTCTGGCGGCCTCTCAGCGACCGAGCCGGGTCGTGGACCTCGGCTGTGGCGAGGGGCTGGTCGCTGCGCGGATCCTCGAGCGGCTTCCGTCCGTCGAGTACCGCGGCATCGAGCTCGATCCGACCGCCGCGGACGCCGCACGCCAGAACGCGCCCGCGGCCGAGATTCGTGAGGGCGACATCCGCACCGTCGCGCCCGAGCGGGCCTGGGCCGACGTCAGCTTGTGCCTCGAGGTGCTCGAGCACCTCGACGACCCGGCGCCCGCCGTGCGGCGAATCGCGGAGTGGACGACGGGCCTCGCCATCGTGTCGGTTCCCTGGGAGCCCTTCTTCCGAGGCGGGAACCTGTTGCGCGGGAAGTACCTGGAGCAGCTCGGCAACCACCCCGAGCACGTGCAACAGTTCGGCCCGCGCTCCTTTCGCCGGCTCCTCGAGCGCGAGTTCGCGGTGGTCCGAGTGGAGCGCTGCTTTCCCTGGCTGATCGCGCGAGCCGCCGCGCCGCGGCGCTGAGCTCGCTCAGAGCCGGGCGAGGGCCGCGTCGAGGCCCTTCTTCTCGTCCGCGAGGGCGGTGGCCTCGGCGCGGACCTTCTCGACCACCTCGGCCGGAGCGTTCGAGACGAACTTGTCGTTCGCCAGCTTCTTCTCCAGCTTGGTGAGCTCCTTGTCGACCTTGCCGAGCTGGCGCTCGAGGCGCTCGCGCTCCTTGGCCGGGTCGATGACGTTCGGCACCGCGCCGTGAATGCCCTCGGCGACGAAGACCGCGGCGTTCTCGAAGTGCTGCGTGGCGTCCGCGAGCTTCTCCGCGGACTCGGCGCGAACGGTACCGCCGATGAGCGCTTCGACGAGCCCTTGGTTCTCCGAGAGGACGGCGCGCACGGTGTCGTCGCCCGCGTAGACGAGCTCGATGGGCTTCGACCAGGGCACCTGGTGCTCGGAGCGGATCTGGCGCGCGCCGCCGATGGCCGCCTGCACGAGGGTGAGCGCCTTCTCGGCGGCCTCGTCCACGCGCGCGTCGGCGCCGGGCTGCGGATAGCGCGCCACGATGAGGCTGCGCGGCTTGGAGTCGTCGCGCGGGTGCGCGCCGAGGGCGTCCGACTTCGGGATCTTCTGCCAGATCTCCTCGGTGATGAAGGGCATCATCGGGTGGAGCGCGCGGAGCACGGTCTCGAAGACGTGGACCAGCGTCTGCCGGGTCTCGGCGGCGATGGCCGGGTCCGCGCCCTCGGCGAAGGCGGGCTTGGTGAGCTCGAGGTACCAGTCGCAGAGCTCGTCCCAGACGAAGTGGTAGAGCGCGCCGGAGGCGTCATCGAGCCGGTAGGCCTCGAGGCCGGCGTTCGCGGTCTCGAGCGCGCGCGCCAGTCGCGAGAGGATCCAGCGGTTGGTGAGCGTGGTGACCTTCGGGGCCTCGCCAGTGGCCTTCGCGTCGGACCCCTCGAGGTTCATCAGCGAGAAGCGCGCGGCGTTCCAGAGCTTGTTGGAGAAGTTCCGGTAGCCCTCGACCCGCTTGAGGCTGAGCGCGATGCGACGCGCCTGCGGCGAGTAGCTCAGCAGGGTCATGCGCAGCGCGTCGGTGCCGTACTCGGGGAAGCCGTCGGCGTACGTCTTCTTCAGGTACTTCAGACCCTTGGGCTGGGCGCCGTTGAACTGCGCCTTCTCGAGCAGGTCGTCGAGGGTGGCGCCGTTGATCACGTCGAGGGGGTCGATGACGTTCCCCTTCACCTTGCTCATCTTGTCGCCCTTCTCGTCGGTCACCATGCCGGCGAGGAGCACGCGGGAGAAGGGGACCTCGCCCATGAAGTGGAGGCCCATCATGATCATCCGGGCGACCCAGAAGAAGAGGATGTCGTAGCCCGTCTCCAGGTCCTGGGTCGGGTAGTAGCGCGCGAGATCGGGCGTCTTCTCGGGCCAGCCGAGGGTCGAGAAGGGCCAGAGCGCCGAGCTGAACCAGGTGTCGAGGACGTCGCTGTCCTGGCGGAGCGTCGAGCCGCCGCAGCCGCCGCACTCGGTGGCGTCCTCGCGGCTGACGGTCACGTGGTCGCAGTCCTCGCAGTACCAGGCGGGGATCGCGTGGCCCCACCAGAGCTGCCGGCTGATGCACCAGTCGTGAATGTTCTCCAGCCAGTGGTCGTAGGTCTTCTTCCAGTCGGCGGGCAGGATCTGGACGCGCCCGTCTTCGACCGCGGCGAGCGCGGGCTTCGCCAGCGGCTCCATCTTCACGAACCACTGCGTCGAGATCATCGGCTCGACGACCGTCCCGGACCGCTGCGAGCGGGGGAGGGTCATCGTGTGCTTCTTGGTTCCGCGCGCGAGCCCGACCTCTTCGAGCTTGGCCTTCACGGCCTTGCGTGCCGCGAAGCGCTCCATGCCGGCGAAGGGACCGCCCTCGTCGTTGAGGGTGCCGTCGAGGTTCAGGATGTTGATGAGCTCGAGGTCGTGGCGCTTGCCCGTCTCGAAGTCGTTCGGGTCGTGGGCCGGGGTGACCTTCACGGCGCCGGTGCCGAACTGCATGTCGACCAGCTCGGCGTCGCACACGATCGGGATGCGTCGATCCACGAACGGGTGTTTGACGAACTTTCCGTGCAGGTGGGTGTAGCGCTCGTCGTCCGGGTGGATGGCGACGGCGGTGTCGCCGAGCATCGTCTCGGGCCGGGTGGTGGCGACGACGAGCTCGCCTTCCTCGCCGTCGATCGGGTAGGCGAACTCGAAGAGCTCGCCCTGGACGCCCTCTTCGGTGTCGACCTCGAGGTCGCTGAGCACGGTCTGGGTCGCGACGTCCCAGTTCACCAGGCGCTCGCCGCGGTAGATCAGCCCCTCCTCGTAGAGGCGAACGAACGCTTCACGGACGGCCCGGTTGAGGTCCTCGTCCATCGTGAAGTGGGTCTGCGACCAGTCGCAGCTGGCGCCCATCTTCCGGAGCTGCTCGAGGATCCGGCCGCCGGACTTCTCCTTCCACTCCCAGACGCGTTCGACGAACTTCTCGCGGCCGAGGTCGTGGCGGGTCTTCCCTTCGGCGCGGAGGATGCGCTCGACCACGACCTGAGTCGCGATGCCCGCGTGGTCCATGCCCGGAATCCAGAGCGCGTCGTGCCCCTTCATCCGGTGGAAGCGGGTGAGCACGTCCTCGAAGGTCGTACGGCAGGCGTGCCCCATGTGGAGCGTGCCGGTGACGTTCGGCGGCGGGATCGCGACCGTGTAGGTCGGGCGCGGATCGTCGGGGTCGCGGCTGGCCTCGAAGAAGCCGTTGGACTCCCAGAATTCGTACCAGCGCGACTCGGCGTCGCTGGGCGAATACTGCTTGGGAAGGGTGGCGTCGCTACCGTCGCTCATGACCCGCTCGGGATGCCGCGAAGCGCGGCAGCGGTCAACCCATGAACGGCGAGTCGGAGCTCACTCTTGCGTGAGGCGCTTGATCTCTTCCTTGATCAGCGTCTCGGCGAGGTCGGGGACGACCTCCCACACGACCTGCTCCACGACCTCACGGCTGAGGGCGAGGACGGCTTCGACCTGCTCCTTGGAGAGGCCGAGCGCGTCGAGCTTCTGCGCCATGTCGCCACCGGATGCGGTGGCGCTGGCGGCAGCGGCGGCCGGAGCGGGCGTCGCGGGAGCGGCGGCCGGGGCGGGCTTGGCCGGCGGAGCCGCGGCGGGCGGCTTGGCCGGAGCCGGGGGCGCTGCGGCAGCGGGGGCGGGCGGCTTGGCCGCGGGCGGCGCCGCGGGTGCGGGCGCGGCCGGAGCCGGCGGATCCAGGTCGATCTCGACCTCGGGCTCGTCCGCGAGCTCGAGCACCGGGCGCTTCGCCGGAGCGGGCGCTGCGGGCGGCTTCGGGGGAGCTGGAGGCTGCGGAGGCGCGATCGGGCTGGTCCCGAACGCCATGGTGCGCTTCGAGACCCGACCGCCGGCCGGAGTCTTCTGCTGCGGCGCGCCAGCAGGCGGCACCGGAGGGGCGTGGGCCGGGCCCTGACTGGTCTGCGAGAGGGGGCGGGACACCGGGGCGGCTTTGGGCCGGTTGGCGGCGAGCTGAGTGACCTTGTCGATCACCACCTGGGAGTCGAAGGGCTTCGCGACGTGGTCGTCGACTCCGCTCGCCTTCCCCTTGGCCTCGTCATAGGGGTTGTGCTGGCTGGAGAGGAGGATGACCGCGGCGCCGCCATTCGCCTTGATGGCTTGGGCCACGGCGTAGCCGTCCATGCCCGTCATCGAGACGTCTGCGAGCACCACGTCCGGCTGGAGCGAAGCCGCGGCGTCGACCGCCTGCTGCCCGCTCGCAACCGTCGTGACCTCCGCATCTTCACCCGCGAAGGTCAACTCCAGGATCTGTCGCATGGTCGGACTGTCGTCGACAGCCAGGATCTTCACCGCCACGGAATGGCCTCCATTCGCAGAAAACGCGAGATCATCGGTACCGCAGGGCGCCCGTAAGGGTCAAGAACGATGCATGTTTTTGGTGCAGACGGCCGGACTCCCCAACAGGGGTCAGTGCACCAGATCGACGCCCAGGGCGGTCGCCTGGCTCTCGATCGACTCCACCAGGTCCGTGAGGCCTCGGGCGGCCCGGTGGGCCGAGCGCAGCACCTCGGCCGCGTCGTCGTGGCGTTCCAGGTCGCTCAGGAGCTGGGAGAGGCTGGTCGCGGAGCGGGCATCGGCTTCGTTGGCCATCAGCGCGCGCCGGAAATACCGCATCGCCAGGCCATGGTTGCGCTCGTTGAGCGCCTCCTGCCCGAGGTCGCGGTTCTCCTTCGCCACGGCTCGCCGGACTCGATCCCAGCGCGCGGCGATCTCCGGGCCTCGATCGCCGGTCGCGAAGGCGCAGCGCATCGCGTGCCGGGCGCCCAGCTCGTCGTCGAGCGCGAGCGGGTAGCGCTCCACGGCCTCCATGACCGCGGCGCAGTCGTCCGCGAGAACGGCCTTCAGCACCTCGCGGAGCGGTACGTCGCTGCCGTCGTTCGTCGCTTCCGCGACCGCGAGCGCGGTCGCCGCACCGCTCGGTCTGGCGAGCGCGGCGCGGAGCAGCCGGCGGGCGGAGTGGTAGCCGTCGGCTTGCTCGCGACCGAGCCGGAGCTGCCGATCCCAGAGCCGCTCTTCGTCGAGCAGGAGACTCAAACGGAAGTGCGCTCGTGGGTCGGGCAACGCGTCCTCGTAGCCCTCGATCGCGCCGCCGACATCGCCGATCTGTTCGGCGAGCGCCCCTTCGATCAGCGCGCGCTCCTTCTCGTCGAGCTCGTACTCCGGGAGCTGCTCGCGCAGCCGCTCGAGCTGGTGCCAACGCAGGCCGACCCAACCGATGCGCTGCAGGAGCAGATCGGCGCGGAGCTCCTCCGGGATCCCCGCGAAGGTCTCGGCGCTGATCCACGGGACGTCGCGGAACGCCCAGTCGAGCTGGCTGAGCTCGAGCCCCGAGAAGTGCTCCAGCTTCGCCAGCTCGAACTCGAGCGCGGGCTTGTCGTCCACCAGCGGCTCGGAGCCCGCGGCGAACGCGCGGGCTCCGGCGGTGTCGAGCTCCATGACCGACGCGTAGTCGGCGAGGTCGTCCATGGCGAAGGGGCGCAGGTAGGGACGCAGCCCCTCGCTCGCGACCCGCTCGGCGTAGCGCTGACCGAGGGAGAAGTCGCCATCGCCGGCGACCAGGATGAAGCTCGAGTCCTCGGCGACGTAGGCATGGACGTCGTCGAAGACCTCGAGGAGCGTCGCTACGATCCGGCGCAGGTGCTGCACCTCGATCCGGAAGAGGTTCGACCAGAGCGAGAGCACGCCGCCGTCGTCGAGCGCGCGCTGCACCTCCTGGAAGAACTCCACGGTGTAGAGCGCGCTGGAGCCGGCGAGCCAAGGATGCGAAGGCTGGCTGATCACCGCATCGTAGGTGCCTGGCTCGGCGAGCACGAGCTGCGCGCGGGCATCGTCGATGATCAGGTTCGCTCGCGGGTCGTCGAGCGGGAAGTCGCGCTCGGTGTCCGTGTAGAGGAAGCGCGCGGCGTTCACGATGGCGTGCTCGAGCTCGACCACGTCGACCTGCTCGTAGGGCCCGCCGAGGGCGACGGCGGTCGAGTGAGCGCCGCCCAGTCCGACGATCATCGCGCGCTCGGGCTCGGCCGCGTAGAGGGTCGGCAGCGAGCCGAGCACGACCAGCTCCTCCCCGAAGCCGGGATCGGAGCCGCCGATTCCCGACTCGGGCCGGCCGTCGTTGAAGAGCCGCAGCGACTCGCCCCGGTCGATGACGGTCACGGTCGTGTTCCGCCCCTCCTCGAGCACTCGGACGCCCTCGTTCCAGGTGTCGTCCGGCCCCTGGACCAGCGCGGTGGTCGGGTCGTACCAGGAGTCGAGCAGGTAGGGCAGGTGCAGCGTCGGTCGGCCCCAGAGCATCATCGAGAGCACGCTCACCGGCACCAGCGCGGTCAAGAGCCGCACCACCAGCGGCGACCGGTGGGTGGCCGCGAGCCCGGCGGCCGCCGCCATGAGCGCGTGGACCGCGGCGACCACCACGAGCGCGCGCTCGACGCCGCTGGTGCCTTCGGCGAAGCCCTGGCCGATCGCCCGCATCTCCTCGGTGGGCTCGACCTGGAGCAGCGGCACGAGGACGAAACCGGCCACCAGCGAGCCGACCAGGCCGCCGAGGGTGTTGGCCGCGAGCACCTTGCCGCCGTGGTCGGCGGCCTCGCCTCCGTGGCCGCCGGCGATGCGCCACGCGAGCGGGATGGAGGTGCCCAGCGTGAGCGCGATCGGGAAGAGGAGCACCGCGCTCGCAGCGAGCAAGACGCTCCACTCGTGCGGGACCACGAGCGTCGACTCGTGGATCAGCATCACCAGCCGCGGCGTCTGGGTCGCGGTCCAGATGGACCCGAGCGTGAGCGCCGAGAGCAGGAGCTGGGTGCCCGCGAAGAGCCAGCGGGCGTCGAAGCGGCGCGCCAATCGGTTGGCGATGAGCGAGCCCAGCGCGATGCCGATCAGGAAGTTCACCAGCATGGCCGCGAACGCCTGCGTGGTGCCCTGGACGACCATGCGCAGGACGCGGGTCCAGAGGACCTCGCCGGCGAGCGACGCGAAGCCGGCGCCCGCCGCGAGCAGCGCTGCGGTCCGAACCGCCGTGGGCAGCGCGGGCTCGTCCGTGCTCGCTTCTTCGGGCTCGACGATCGGATCGTCCACCAGCGTGGTCTTGCGCCAGGCGAGGAAGACGATGAGCGCGGCGAAGAGGCTGGCGCCGGCGGCGACCACGATCGAGGCGCGCGCCCCATGGACGGGCACGAGGTAGAGCCCGGTCACACCAGCCCCGAGGACTGCGCCGAAGGTGTTGACGGCGTAGAGCCAGGTGGCCGACCGCTCCCAGACGATGCCGCGCCGCGCGGCCGCCGAGATCATCATCGGCAACGTCGCGCCCATCAGCATCGTGGGCGGCAGCAGGATCAGCACCGCCAGGAGGAAGCGGACCACCGTGAGGCTGGTCCCCTCCGCGCCGAGGCCCGAGTAGATCGAGTGGACCCGCGGAACGAGCCAGAGCGAGGCGAGGGCCCAGAGCGCGACACCCACCTCGAGCAACGCGTAGATGCGCGCCGGGCGCTTCACGCGGTCACCGAAGCGTCCTCCGAGCGCCGAGCCGAGCCCGAGACCGAGGAAGAACGTCGCCAGCACCGTGGCGATCGCGTAGTCGCTGACGCCGAAGACCCGCTGGAGCATCCGCCCCCAGGTGGACTGGTAGATCAGCGCGGCAGCGCCCGAGCTGAACAGCGCCACGTAGAGAGTGGCCATCCGGAGTCGTTCCACGAGCACGGCGCGCGGACGGTAGTCCCTTTGCGGTGCCGGTTCAAAGGCGCGGGGCTGGCGTGGCTGCGGAGGGCGTGCCAAACGGGCTCGCGATGGAGAGGCCCCCGCTCGACGAGGTCCCGGTCGACCCGAACAACGGGCGGCGCCGGTACGAGACCGTGACCCCCCGGCTGCCGGAGGGGCCGCTCGACCTGACCACGCTGGTTCCGGGAGACGGTCCGCTCGAGCTCGACGTGGGCTTCGGCCGCGGTGCCTCGCTCTTCGCCCGCCATGACGCGGCGCCCGAGGCGCGGCTGGTGGGGGTCGAGATCAAGTCGAAGTGGTCCTACAAGGTCGAAGCGCGCTGTCAGCGGCTCGGGCTCACCAACGTGCGGGCGTTCGCCGGGGACATCCGCGAGATCCTCACCCGGAGTGGCCCCGAGGCCTGCCTCTCGAAGGTCTTCCTCCACTTCCCCGATCCTTGGTGGAAGAAGCGCCATCGGAGCCGGCTGGTGCTCCAGTCTTCGGTGCTCGACGACCTCGCGCGGCTCATCGAGCCCGGCGGCGTGCTCTTCGTTCAGACGGACGTCGAGGACCGGATGGCGCTCTACGAGTCGCTGGTGAGCGAGCACGAGGCCTTCGTCGGCGAGCGGCTCGACCACAACCCCTACGGCTCGGTCTCGAACCGCGAGGCCCGTGCCGTCGAGGACGGACTCCCCATCCACCGCCTCCGCGCGACGCGACGCTAGCCGTAGCCTATTCAAGGAGCTCGACGGGCGAGATCGGCGTCGAGGGCCGCGATCAACCGGTCAGAACCTCTGGCGAGCGGGTCTAGGTCGACCGGAAGGCCGCGTGGGCGATCGCGGTGAGGCCGACCAGCAGGAGCAAGGCTCCGACGGGCACCAGCAGGATCGGCAGCGAAGGGTCACCCTCCGGGTGGCCGATCGCGCCGAGGCCGAAGCCGAGCGGCACGAGAAGCGACGAGGCGCGCAGCAGGTGGCCCGGCCAGCGCCGCGCCATCAGGGGCGCACCCGCGACCGCGTAGACGAGCACCACCAGGGCCAGTCCGACGGCGTGGGCGTGCGCCAGGGTCAGCAGCAGACGGGTGAGCTCGTCGTCGAGATAGGGCCCGATCTTGAAGCCATGGAGGGTCTCGAGGACGACCCCGGCGCACGCTCCGAGCAGGAGCCAGCTCCAGCCGAGCCGCAGTGACGCCCGCACCTCGCGTTGCTCGATGTCTTCGGCCTCGCTCATTCGCCGATCTCGATCGCCAGGGTCTCGGCGTTCGCGCGCAGCGCCCCCACGCGCTCGGCATCCACCGGGACGTGCTCGGTCTCGGCGGCCAGCGCCGCCACCTGGGCACGTCGTTCCCGCTCACCACCCGTGGGATCGAACGTGATCCATGCGGGCGCGTCGTCGATACGGGCGCGCAGGGCACGGAACGCGATCCGGCGAACTGCGGGGTAGGGATCGGAGGCCATCGCCTCCAGTAGATGCCCGCGCGCGGTCGCTTCGTCGACCGCCGAGCTTCGGCCCCAGGCCGCGGCGACCACGGCTCGTTCGACGGGGTCGCCGCCGAAGAGCGCGCGCTCTCCCCAGTCCTCGCCCCAGTCGAGGTGGCAGAGGAGGCAGGCGTTCGGCTCGCCGTGGACCGGCGCGCGCCCCTGTGTGTCCCGAACGGCCGGCTCCGAGACGCGGTGGCTCCGGTGCGCCGCGACCACGCCATAGACCACCCGGGGCATGTGGCAGTCCACGCACGCGACCGCGAAGTCGTGGGCCCCGTGATCGTCGGTCCCGGGTCCCTCGTGGCAGTCGATGCACGCACCGTCGCCCAGCCGGCCCTCGTGAATGGCAGACTCGCGCACCTGGCCCTCGGGATCGGCACCGTGCATCCCGTGGCAGGTGGTGCAGCTCAGCTCGCCCTCCTGGGTGCACGGCGACTGCAGCCAGCCCTGATACTCGTAGGCCGTCAGCCTCGGCGTGCCGCTGGGCCAGAAACGGGCCGCGAAGATCGCCTCGCCGTTCAGCTCCGTGTCGCGCCAGAGCGGCTCGGAGAACCGAGCGAGGTCGTCGCCGGGCACGAAGGGGTCGCCTCGCCGGAGGAAGGGGCGGACGTCTGCGGTCTTGCGCTGCCCATGACAGCGGCCGCACACGTCGGCGCTGCGATTCGCGTCGAGCCGGTCGGGATTCACGACGGTCGGGTCCCGGTCGTCGCCCAGGTGCAGCGCGTAGCGGCGGATCGGGTTCCGGTTGTTCGACACGTGCTCGGCGCCCGGCCCATGACACGCCTCGCAGGCGATCCCGAGCTCGGCCACCTCGGTCTCGAAGCGGGGGCCGTCCGGCCCGTCGCGCAGGCCCGGGTTGGGACCGACGTTGTGGCAGAAGACGCAGTTGTCGTTCCAGCGCGTGACGTGCCGCTCGAAGTCGGCCCCCTCGGTCGGGTCGGGCGTGAGGAACGCGCCGTTCATGTGCATCCAGCGGCCTTCCTCGATGTGCCAAGCGACCGGCAGGCGCACGAAGACCCCGTCGCGCTCCGCGACGTACTGCTGAATGCGCCGTGAGCCGATGGTCATCGCCACTCGGTCGCGCGTCACCGGTGATCCGTTGGCGTCGGCGACCGAGACCACGAAGTCGTCGCCATCGCGCGCCATGGTGGCCGTCCACCCGCGGTACTCGAGCTCGCTCCCGTCGAAGGCGCCGACGACCGCTTCTTCGCTCACCGCCTGCGTCATTCGCCGATGGTGGGTCCGAGCCCAGCTCTCGTGGTGATCCTCGTGGCAGCGCCGGCAGACGCTGGAGCCGACGAAGTCCTCTCCATGCAGATCCCGCTCGGTCGCGAGGTCCGCACGGACCTCACCGTGCGCGTGCCAGCCGACCGCGATGGTCACGCCCCCGGCACCGAGCGCGATGGCGACCAGCGCGGGGCTCAGACCGGTTGACGGGAGATCCGTGGTCTGGGTGGGTTCCATGGGGTGTCCGCGAACCGAGGAAATGCCGAAGTATTCTCGAGCGTGAGGGGACGACCGCAGGGGGCGTGCTCAGGGCGCGTAGCGCCCTTCAACCGGGCTGAGCCCCGCGCCAGCGCCGCGCGGGTCACCCGTCACCCGCCGCCGATTTGCTGGAGGGTCTGGTCGACCCGGTCCGCCTCGGCCACGAGTCCCAGGTGGCGGAAGGTCGCGCGCGCCTCGCGGAGCCGCTCGCGCGCGGTCTCCTGGTCGCCGCGCTCGACCAGGTGGGCGCCGAGCGCCACGAGCGAGCGCGCGGCTTCGCGCTCGTTGCCGGCCTCGCGGAACAGGTCGATGCTCGTCAGGAAGCTCTCCTCCGCTGCCTTGTCGACCTGACCGGCGGCGTCGAAGAGCGTCTTCGCGCGGTGCTCGCCGAAGGCCCGGTGGACGAAGGCGACCGCGTCCGGGAGCCCGAGCTCCGTCGCGGCGTCCATCGCCTCCTGGAGCTTCCCGTTGGCGCCGTCGTCGATCCGCCGGACGGCCAACACCGCCTGGTTGCGCAGCACGTCCGCGAGCGCGCGGCGGTCGCCGATCTCGACGGCGAGTCGCTGCGCCTGCTCGAGGGCGACCTCGGCCTCGTCGTAGGCGCCATCGACGAGGCGCGCCTCGCCGACGTTGTTGAGGAGGAAGCACTCGGAGCGGCGGTCCGCGAGCTCGCGGGCCCGCTCGAGCGCCACCCGCCAGGCCGCGACGGCGCCCTTCCGGTCGCCGCGCTCGTAGGCGATCACGCCGAGCGCGTTCTGGGTTTGCAGCGCGCCTTCCGCGTCCGAGATACGCTCCCGGATGTCGAGGGCGGCTCGGAAGAACGACTCTGCGGTGTCGAGGTCGCCCCGCTTGAGCTCGAGCTGCCCGAGGGTGTTCAGTGAGACGGCCTCTCCGCGCTCGTCGGCGTGCGCTCGGCGGATCTCGAGCGCCTCCGAGCCGTGGGCGATCGCGGCCTCCACCTCGCCGTGGAGGACCTCGATCTGCGCGAGGTCGTCGAGGGTCGCGGCCACGCCGCGCAGGTCGCTCGCGCTGCGGAAGAGCTGGAGCGCGCGGTCCAGTAGGGTGCGGGCGCGCTGGTCCTCGCCGCGGGCGCGGTGGTTTCGCGCGATGCGGTTCAACGCCGCGCCGCCCTTGCCCTGAGCGCCGGTGCGCCAGGCGAGCTGGAGCATCTCGATGAAGACGTTCGTCGCCTCGTCGTAGCGGCCGAAGGTCGAGAGCAGCGAGCCGTGCTCGTGGAGGGCCTCGACCCGACGAACGATGTCTTGCTCGCCGATCAGCGCGAGGGCCTGCTCGACGTAGCGCAGGGCGCGCTCCGGGCGCAGCTGCTCCCGCTCATAGCGGGCAGCCTCCAGGTATGCCCGGCCCGCGCGCGGCTTCTGGCCGGCGCGCTCCAGGTGGGGCGCGATCATCGACGCGACGCCCTCGCGGCGCACCTCGGCGACCAACGAGAGCCAGCGCGCGACCGCGCCGTGCCGACGCACGCGGTCCTTCTCGTCCAGACCGTCGTAGACGAGCGTTCGGGTCCCCTCGACCGCGAACACGTACTCGCGTGCACCGGGGATGTCGGACTGCTCCATCTCACTGACGAAACCCTTCTCCGCGAGCCGACCGAGCGCACCTTCGAGGGCTTGCTGGTCCTCGTCGTCCGGCCAGATGGAGAGCGGGTCGGCCGCGTCCCCCGGGGGCGTGCGGTCGCCCCGCATCTGCCCGAGCACGGCGCCGTCCCAGAAGACCTCGCCGACGACCGCGGCGCGTTCCACCGTCGCGCGCTCCAGCCCGTCCAGGCGGGCGAGGCGGGCGCGAATGGCGTCCTCCATCGAGATGGGGAGCTCATCGTCGCCGGAGAGCCGGGAGAGGTCGACCTCGAGCCCCTGCTCGGATTGCACGAAGACCCCGGCCTCCCAGAGCGCAAAGGTCAGCTCGCGCACGGAGGCGGGCTTGCCCTTGGACCGGTGAGTCACGGCGCTGACGAGCGGCTCCGGCGAGCTGGTCAGGGTGGGCAGGAGCACGTGGAGCATGGACTGCACGTCGCCCTCGGAGAGCGGCGCGATCGGTCCGACCGCCACGCCGCCCTCGGGTGAGAGCTCGCCCGCCTTCTCGAGGAGCGGCTCGCCGCCGGTCATGGCGATGGCGACGTGCCCCTCTACCTTGGTGAGCGCTCGGATGAGATCCCACGCCGCCGACTCGGCGTAGTGGACGTCGTCCAGCAGGAGCAGCACCGGCCGCGACTGCGCCTCACCCTCGATGAGTCGCGCGAGCGCTTCGGTGGCCCGGCGATGGAGCTCCTCGGGGGAGCCCTCGATGCTCGAGAGGATCGGGCTCTGGGGGAAGGGGATCCCCGCGATGTGCCCGAGCAGGTGGGTGGTCTCCATCACGCGAATGGCGTCGGCGGTGCCGAGCGCCGAGCGCACTTGGGTCGACATCTGCGCTCGGACCGCGCTCGGCGACGACGAGGGCGTGACCCCGAAGCGCTCGAGCAGCAGGCGCGAGAAGGGCGCGTAGGGGCCGTCGCCGCCCTCGCGGCAGGCGCCGTAGAGCACCTTCACGCGGGGGTCGATGCGCGCGGCGACCTCACTGGCGTAGACCATCAGACGGGTCTTGCCGCTGCCGCGCGGTCCTTCGAGGGCGACCAGCGTGGGGCTGCCCAGCGTGTACGCGCGCTCGATCCCGGTGAGCAGGGCCTGGGCAGGCTCGGCCTGGCCGATCAGTGGGCTCTCGCCGGGGGGCTCGTCCTCGGCTGGCGCCAGGAGATCCTGCTCGAGGATCTCGTCGGTGCTCTCGCCCGGCAGGGTGTCCGAGGGGTCGAAGTGGCCCTGCTGGGCGTCGAACTCCGGTGACGCGCTGACCACCGTGGCTTCCCCGGCGCCCACCACCGTCCGTCCGGTCCGGTGCGCCGCCGTTTCGAGGCTGCGGCCGCAGCTGGCGCACGCGCGCCACGCCCGAGGGTTCACGAAGCCGCAGTGGCGGCAAGCCGAAGAAGGGCCGATCATCCGCAGGATGGTCGCCGACCGGCCGATCCCGGGCAAGGCCCGTGTGGCGCGCTGCGACCCATGACCGGCTGCGTGTCGCGGCCCGGAGAGTGAGCCGGCGCACTTCCGAGTTTGCGATAATGATAATCCATTTCAATTAGCCGCCATCCGGCGCTCCGCGCGAGCCTCCACCCGAAACGCCCGTTTGGGCTCGAGAGGCTCTCATGCTCCGACTCGAAGAGACGCGAACCCGCGCTCTCATCCTCTGCTTGGCCGCTTCGATTGGCTGCGGCGACGACTCCAACCCCGCGACCGACATGTTCACTCCGGGAGCAGACGCCGAGCTACCCACCGGCGATGCTGGCCCTTCCGTTCTCGACTGCTCACCACTCTTCGACGGCGAGTCCACGGCGCTGGTCGCCTTCGACACGTGCGACGCCCTCGGTGGGGAGCGGGTCTGCTACCTCCAGCAGGAGGAGTGTGGGCTCGAGGTCTGGTGTGACGGGAGCATGGTCAGCGGCGAGGTCCTGGCTGGACGAGTCGCGAGCTTCACCATGGACGGCTCCGAGTGCACCGCTCGCCTCGAAGGCGGCAGACTCGTCGGCTCCTGCACCACCGGAACGGAGGAGTGCGCGATCGAAGCGGTCGATCCCGTCCCGGGCGCCATCGAGTGTCCGGTCGTTCCTTCCCTGGACTTCCGCACTCGTGGTTGTGGCTCGGCGAGCATCGCGTGCCTCGAGGCCGTTCAGCACGGCTGCGCGTTCATGGCGGCGCCTTGCTCTCTGGGTCGCTTCCCGTTCCTCGTGATCGCAGGCGAGACCTCCTACGAGGGCGAGACCTCGCACCTCGAGTTCAACGGTTCGCCCGGCTACGAGTGCTACGTCGACGCTCCGTCTGCTGACGACATCACAGGCGGTCGAGACGAGCTCGAGTGGCGCGGCCAGTGCGAGACGGCCGCGGGCGGCCAGTGTCGCGCCAGCGGCGGGTTCCATGGGCTTCAGCTCTTCTTCGAGTCGGACGAGCCCGACCCGTGCGCCGCTCCTGCCGAGAACGCGGTGTCGACCATCGGCTGCAACGGAGGCTTCGAGAGCGGCGACCCCGCGGCGGGCGAGACCCTCGGGGAGTGCACCATCGAGAGCGCCGACGACCCCACGGGAACGTGCACGGGCGCGAACCCCTACTGCTCCGTCGCCGAAGGCGAGGACTCCGGGACCTGCCTCGAGCTCTGCACGCCGGCGAGCACCTACGTCACCACCGGTGGCTGCCCGGAGGGCTATCGCTGCTTCACTCTGGGCAGCAACGGGATCTGTTTCCGCGACTGCGACGCCTCGAATCCCTGTCCGACGGGGTACGGTTGCGACGCCGAAGGCTCCTGCATCCTCGAATCCTGACGCCAGGGTCCGCTGGTGACATCGCCAGCCCTTCGTCCACCAGGACTGCGGCATTCCCCGAAGCCGGGTGGAGGCCTCAGCGGGAGGCGAGGGTGGCTTCGCAGCGCGCGCGGGCCTCGGCGCGCCGGAGCTCCTGGCGGTGCTCGTGGACGGCGGCCGGGAGCTCGAGGCTCGGGGCCATCGTGCCCGGCTCGGCTCCGTCGCGTGCCTCGTAGAAGAGGGCGGGGTCGCCGACCACGTCGTAGAGCTCTTCGCCCTGAGCGAGCAGCTCACAGTTGCGGCTCTCGAGCATCTGCATGATTCGCGGGAAGGCCGCGACGCTCCACGGGTGCGTGTCGTGCATCAGCACGATGCCACCGCGGACGCCTTCCTCGCGTTCGCGTCGGTCGAGCACGCGTCGGAAGATGCTCTCGACGTCGTCGGCCGCGTCGACCTGGAAGTCGCCGGTTCCGTGGCTCCAGAGCATCTGGGTGTAGCCGCGATCCGCCAGGATGCGGTCGGCCCGCGGCGAGCGTGAGCCGCCCGGCGGTCGGAAGAGGCGAGGGCGAATCCCCACGAGCTCCTCGAGCACGCGGTCCGCGTGGTCCAGCTCCTCCGTGATGGCGGTCGTGGTCATCAGCGGGAGCTGCTGGTGCGTGACGGTGTGATTCCCGATCACGTGACCCCGGCGAACGATCTCCTTCAGGAGCTCGCGCTGCTCGATGATGCGGTTCCCCGGTCCGTCGAGTCGATCGACGGTCACGAAGAAGACCGCCTTCACACCGTAGCGGTCGAGGGCATCCAACAGCAGGGGCGTGGTCCGCCGTTCCGGGCCGTCGTCGAAGGTGAAGAGGAGCACCCGCTGCCGGCTCTCGCCCGTGATGACGCGGCCATCCTCGAGTCCCACGGACGCTGCGTGGAGGGCGGTGACGTCGTCGGCCACCTCGACCCGAGGCGTCCGGATGGGGACGGGCTCCGCGGGCAGACGCGGCTCCTCTTCCTCGACCGAACGAACCATCGGTGCGCGTGGCTCCGCATGAAGGCTGGCGCTGGCGGTGGGCACGCGCGACGCGGCGAACGCACCGCCTGCGAGCGCGAGTATGCACGCCAAGATGCCGTAGCGAGTCCTCACCCCGCGAGTATGGGGAGGGCCGCCGCATCACCCAAAAAAGGTGCGAGGTCGGTGCGGCTCAGCGGGTGCTGAGTTGCAACGGCAGGTCGAAGGTGACCGGGCCGCCGTCCGGCTCGGGGAAGACCCAGGCGGAGGCGTGGCGGATCAGGCAGCTGCGCAGCGTGGGCGGGACGTCGGCCTCGCCGCGGAGGACGGCGCGGCGAACGGTGCCGTCGCGGGCCACGCGGACACGGAGCGTGATGTTCCCGCTGAGGTTGGGATCGGTACGTCGGAGGTCTCGCTCGTAGCACGCGCGAAGCCGCCGAATCGTCGGGGCGACCGTCGCCTGGATCTGTGCGGGCTCGAGGTAGCCGACCACCGGCCCGGTGCGGATGGGCCGCAGCGTGCGCTCGTCGAGCGAGGCCCCCTCGTCGACCAGGGTCAGCGTAGTGGTGTGGGGCTCGCCCTCCAGGTCGAAGCCCACCACCTCGTGCTCGCCGGCGCTCAGCAGCAGCCGCCCCGCGACGCCACCGGGGAGGGCATCACCGTCGATCGTCCAGCGCATGAAGCGCTGGCTGCTCGGGAGCTCGAGCGCCAGCGTGCGGTCACCGAGGCTGGGCGTGAGCACGTCTGCCTCGCTCGCCGCGCGGAGGTCCGGGTGCGAGCTCCAGCGCGCGGGCGCGTCCAGGCGAGCCACACGGACGCCATCGCGGGTGACCTCCACCGAGCCCTCCTCGAGGGTCACGGTCACGACGCCGTCCTCGCTCTTCGCGACCCGGAAGCGGGTGCCGAGCGCGTGGACCTCGTAGGGCGCCGCGACGATGGTGAAGGCTTGCCCGCGCTCGACCACGCTCGAGACCTCGCCACTCTCCAGCTCGAGCGCGATCTCGTCGGGATGGAGGGTCGAGGCGGTCAGGCGGGCCGCGCCGATCAGGGCCACCGCCGTGTTTGGACCGAACGCCGTGTGGACCGCGTGCTCCGCGACCACCTCGAGGGTGTCGCCTTCGTGAATCGCGTCGCCGAGCGCCAGCAGCGCGCCGTTCCGTGTCGGGGTGCCGGCGAGCGCCACGACTCGGCCGTCGATGGTCTCGACCACCGGCGCCGGCGGCGTCTCCTCCACCACCGGCGCGGGCGGCGGCACCTCGTCGAGCTCGGCGACGGGAGCGTCGTCCACGTTCCAGAGCAGCGCGAGCAGCACCACCGCGGCCAGCACCAGGCCGATCGCCGGCGCCAGCCACATCGGACGCTCGCGCGGCTCGGGGGCACGGGCGAGCGCTCTCGCCTCGCGGCGGAGCGCCAGGTCCATCCGGGACCAATCGACGTCCACCTGACTGTCGCGGACCTCCTCGGTGACCGCCTCGAACGCCTGGATCTCCGCGAGCGCACGAGCGCAGACCTCGCAGTCCTCGAGGTGCCGACAAAGGCGCGCTTCCCCCTCGGGGGAGAGCGCGTCCGCGTCCAGGGCGATGAGCGCCCGCCATTTCGGCGTGTGGCTCATCCGGTGTTCCGTCGCTTGCGGCGCGCGCGCTTCTTGGGCGCCACGTCGCTCTTGGTTCGGGTCTTCGTCCGGGGCTTGCCCGGCAGGTCGGGCATCAGCTGCTCGACGAGCTGCTCCAGAGCGGGCTCTTCGGCGAGCGCGGCGTAGAGCTCCTTGCGCGCGTAGAAGAGCCGGGTGCGCACCGTCAGGACCGGTGCGTCGACTCGGTCGGCGATGTCCTTGGCGCTCAGCCCCTCGAAGTCGTGGAGCACCAGCACCTCGCGCTTCTTCTCGCTCAGCCGGTCGACCAGCCGATAGAGCGCGTCGATCCGTCGCTGCCGGGCGATCGCCAGATCGGGCGTCTCGACGGGTGCGTCCTCGGGTTGGCGATCCGGGACGGGCACGTCGACCGTCCGCGGACGGGAGCGCTTCTTCCGGAGGTGCATCTTCGTGACGTTGGCGGTCAGCCGATACAGCCAAGTCGTGAACTTCGAGTCTCCGCGGAACTTGGCGATGGAGCGGTAGACGTGGACGAAGACGTCCTGGACGACGTCCTCCACTTCGCTCGAGGGGCCCATATAGCGGTGGACGATGCGCGCGACCGTCTCGCGATGGGCGATGAAGAGCTCTCGAAAGGCCGCCTCGTCGCCGGCCTGGGCACGCGCGATCAGGGGGTCCAAGCTACTTCTCCGGCTCCGCTCGGGGTGCACTGCGACCCGCTGGCCAGGGGCAGCCGAGGCGCGAGGGTCGCTGAGACTGGACGTTAGCACGCTCATGGTCAGCCAGTCCGTTGCCCACCCGAGCGCAGCCGTTCACGAAAGACACGTCTTGCCAGTCTTGCACGGGTCGCCTAGGAACGCGCTCGATGCTCTCGGTTCGAAGCCTCACGAAGCGCTATGGAGCGACGGCCGTCGTCGATGGCGTCGACTTCGAGGTCGCCGAGGGCGAGATCGTGGGTTTCCTGGGTCCGAACGGGGCCGGCAAGAGCACCACGCTCAAGATGATCACCGGCTTCCTGGCTCCGACGGCCGGGGCGGTCCGGGTGAACGGCATCGACGCCCTGAAGCACCCACGGAAGGCTCGCCGCTCGTTCGGCTACATGCCCGAGGGCGTGCCCCTGCACCCGGAGCTGCGCGTGCACGAGTACCTGCGCTTCCGGGCCGAGCTGAAGGGCGTGCCCTCACGGAAGATCGGCGACGCCATCGAGCGCTCGCTCGACCAGGCCTCGGTGACCGACGCGGAGAACCGCATCATCCGCCAGCTCTCGAAGGGCTACCGCCAGCGGGTCGGTCTGGCAGACGCGCTCCTGAGCGATCCGCCGCTGCTGATCCTCGACGAGCCGAGCTCCGGTCTGGACCCCAACCAGATCCGCTACGTCCGTGAGCTGATCCGGGACTTCTCCGGGAAGAAGACCGTCTTCCTCTCGACCCACATCCTCCCGGAGGTCGAAGCGACCTGCGACCGGGTGGTGATCATCAACAAGGGCAAGAAGGTCGGGGAGGGCGATCCCAGGAGCCTCCGCAGCGAGCGGAAGCAAGCCTTCTTCGTGCGCTTCGTGGGCATCGGGACGACCGCGGCGTTCCGCGAGGCCCTCCAGAGCGCGAGCTACCGCGAGACGGGCCTCGGCAAGGAGCTCGAGCTCGAGGCCGACGGCGACCGGGTGCGCGGGCGACTCCAGGTGCCCGACGAAGATGCGATCGACGCACTCTTCCGGGCGATCGCCGGCGCCGGGCTCACGTTGCGTGAGCTGGGCGGTGAGGCTCGGAGCCTCGAGAGCCTCTTCACCGAGCTCACCACCGAGGAGGCCCCGCCCGACCCGGTGGAGGACGAAGAGGAGGACGACGAGGAGCTCGACGACGTCGAGACCTCCGAGGAGGACGACTCGTGAGAGCGGGCTGGGCCATCTGCAAGCGCGAGCTCCGCTCGTTCTTCGTGTCGCCGGTCGCCTACGCCCTCCTGGTCGCGTGGCTGCTCTGCTGCGGCGGCAACTACGGCTTCGTCGCCAACATCTACTCGTCGCAGCCGGCGACGGGCGGCAGCGACAACCCGCTGACCATGTTCTTCGGCGGCACGCTGCTCTTCTTCCTGCCGCTCTTGGTGTTCATCCCGATCATGACCATGCGCCTGCTGGCGCAGGAGCGCGCGGAGGGCACGCTCGAGGCGCTGCTCACCAGCCCCGTCTCCGAGCGGGCCGTGGTGCTGGGCAAGTACGGCGCCGCGCTCATCTTCTGGGCCGCGCTCTGGGCCCCGACGCTGATCTACGTCTGGATCACCAGCCGCTTCGGCGACGTCGACCTCGGCGTGGTGGCCGCGAGCTACGTGGGCGTGCTGGCGGTCGGCGGCTTCTACCTCGCCATCGGCGTTCTCATGAGCGCACTCGCCCCCAACCAGGTGGTCGCGGCGACGATGACCTTCCTGCTGCTCGTGCTGCTCTTCGGTATCGGCATCTTCCAGTTCATGGCCTTCGACCTGACCCGGGACGTGTTCAGCTACGTGAGCATCTGGACTCACATGCAGGACTTCGCCAAGGGCGTGGTCGACACCCGCGCGCTCGTCTTCGACGCCACCGCGGCGGCGCTGATGATCTTCCTGGCGATCCGGACCCTCGAGTGGCGGAGGCTCACGTCGTGAGCGAGCGCGAGGAGGAAGAGCTCGAGTCGGGGGCGGAGTCGTCTTCTGGCGAGGCGTCGTCTTCTGGCGAGGCGCAGGGCCTCGCACGGAGTCACGGAGCCACAGAGGACGCAGAGGAGAAGAAGGGTTCGAAGTCGGAGGGTTCCGAGGACGAGGGGGAGCGGCTTCGTGCCGAGCGGAAGCTCTACACCATCGTCGGCAGCCTGCTCTTCACGCTGATCGTGCTGATGCTGAACTACCTCAGCTTCCGCCACTTCGAGCGCTACGACTGGACCCGCGACACCCGCTTCACGCTCTCCGAGCGGAGCACCGAGGTGCTCGAGGGGCTCGACCGCGACGTGCAGCTGGTCCTCTTCTTCAGCTCCGGCGAGCCCGAGCTCGAGGACGTGCTGGAGCTGGTCCAGCAGTACGAGAGCGCGTCCGACCGCATCACGGTCCGCCAGGTGGATCCGCTGAGGCAACCGGCCGAGGTCCAGCAGCTCGCGCAGCGCTACGACGTCGACCTCGCCCAGACCCGCGACGGTCAGACGGTGACCGACGCCGCGGCCATCGTCATCGCCGGCGACCGCCGCTGGAAGATCACCCGCGACGACCTCACGGAGCTCGACCTCTCGGGGATGGAGACCGGGGCCGGGCCCTCGATCAGCAACGAGGCCGAGAGCACCTTCACCAGCGCCATCCTCCGCGTCGTCAGCGGTGAGGAGACCAAGCTCTGCGTCGCCTCCGGCCATGGCGAGTGGGGCGTGGGCGAGGGTGAGCGGAACCTGATCGCCCTCCGCGACGAGCTCGAGCGGGAGAACTTCGCCATCGAGACCTTCGACGCGACCGGCCTCCGGCGCCTTCCGGAGGCCTGCGCCGCGGTCCTCGTGCTCGGGCCGCTCCGCCCTTGGGCCGAGGACGAGGTGAAGGTCATCACCGACTTCGTCGACGAGGGCGGCCGCGTGCTGCTCGCGCTCGACCCGCTCGTCGATCGCCGGGGCGTCACGCCCACCGGCTTCGAGCGTGCGCTCGGGGGGTACGGCGTGCTCCTCGACGGAGCCATCTTCTTCGAGCCCGCGCCCGAGCGCATGCTCCAGCCCGACCCGACCTCGATGGTCCTGGTCGAGAGCCGGCCGCACCCCATCACCGAGACCATCGTGGCGATGCAGGCGCCGACGCTCGTGGACCTCGCGCAGACCGTTCGGGTCGAGGGCGCCCGAGCGACGACCCTGCTCGACGGGTCGCCAGCGTCTTTCGGCAAGGTGGACCTCGCTGCGCTCATGGCCGGACCGAGCGGCGAGCTCGCGCCGGACGATCTGCCAGGCCCCATCGGCGTCGGCGCCGCCGTCGATCTCGCGGACCCGGACGCGATGGCGGATGAGGCCGAAGCGGCGGGTCGAATGGTCGTCGTGGGCGACAGCGGCTGGCTCGCCAACGAATCACTCGGGCGACCGGACGTCGCGAACTTGATGCTGGCCATGAGCACCGTGGGCTGGCTCGCGGAGCGCGAGGAGCTGGTCGCGATCCCCTCGCGGGAGAGCTCCATGCAGGCGCTCGCGCTCACCGAAGACGACATGGGCGGCATCTGGATCCGCGTGATGCTGCTCCTCCCCGGGGCCTTCCTCCTGCTCGGCTTCGCCGTGTGGTGGTCGAGGAGGGAGTGAGATGACCAAGCAGTCCGTCGGAATCCTCGCCGCCATCGCGGTGGCCCTCTTCGCGTACATCGCCATCTACGAGCGCCACACGCTCAGCTCGGGTGCGCTCGAGGGCCGTGACAACCGGGTCGCGCAGGAGTACTCGCGCCACGAGGTCGGGGGCATCACCATCGAGCGGCCCGACCAGCCGACCATCGAGCTCGTCCGCGTCCGCGAAGACGAGGACGCGCTCGGTCACTGGGAGATGCGTGCGCCCATCGAGACGATGGGGGACGACGACTCGATCGGCGCGATGCTCGGCTCGGTCGACTGGGCGGACGCCCGGCGCCGGATCGCGGAGGTCAGCGACGAGGACCGCACCGCCTTCGGTCTGGACGCGCCGCGGGTCACCGCGACCTTCCGCATGGGCAACGACGAGCTGGTGCTCTCCGTGGGCGGCGAGACGCCCGGCGGCGATGGGGTCTGGGTCACGACCGACGGCGGCGCGTCGGCGGTGGTGGCCGGGAAGGATCTCTTCGAGGCGCTCGACCACGGCGTCGACCACTTCCGCTCCAAGCGGCTGCTCGCCCGCGGCATGCTCACCGCGACCGAGCTCCACATCGGCGAAGGCGAGGGCGCCATCGACCTCCAGCTGGCCGATGGTCGCTGGACGACCGCCGACGGAATCCGCGCGGCGGGCCCTCGCCTCGACGAGGCGCTCCAGGCGCTCACGGACCTCGAGGCCCGGGAGTACTTCGACGAAGGTGACCTGCAGGGCGGACAGACCATCCGCGCCGTCCGCGAGGCCGGCGAAGACGAGGGCGAAGGCGAGGTGGTCGTCGAGCTGACCCTCGGCGCGCCCTGCGAAGGCAACGAGGAGCAGCGCTACGCCCGCGTTCGCCGAACGGTCGACGGCGAGACCGTCGCCGGGCCGCTCGCGTGCGTCGCCACCCGAGACGTCGAGCCACTGCTCATCGAGGCCAGCGAGTGGCGCGAGCTGCGGCCGCTGACCCTGAGCGACCTCGAGCTCGAGACCATGACCGTCCAGGCAGGCCGTGAGCGGCTGACCATCAGCCAGGACGACGAGGGCTCCTGGGCCTATCGGCTCGCCGGCAGCGGCGCCGAGCAGACCGGCGAGGTCGACGATGACGCGCTCATGGAGTGGCTCCGCGCCATCAAGGGCAACCGCGCCACCGCCGTGATCGTCCCCGCGGACGAAGCGGCGCTGCGTGCCCATGGCCTGCTGGAGCCGACCGTCACCATCACGCTGGAAGCCACCGAAGACCGCCGCGAGACCGTCGCGCTCGGCTCGGTGACCAGCGAGGGCGCCTACCTACGCCGCGACGACGAGCCGGCCATCCTGGTGGTCCCCGCGACCGCGCCGGCCGACTTCGAGCCCTCCATCGCGCGGCTGCGACCGCGCCAGCTCATCGAGATCGCCGCCTCGACCATCGACGGTCTGGCCATCCGCCGCGGCGCCGTCACCGAGCGCCTCGAGCCAGAGGGCGAGAGCTGGCACATCACCGCACCGCTCGAGATGGACGCGGACGGCACCGAGGTCCGCGCGCTCGTGCGGGAGCTCGCCAGCCTGCAGGCGGTCCGCTTCGTCTCGGACCGGGTCGAGCCCGCCCATGGCCTCGAGGAGCCGCGCATCGACGTGGTCTTCACCGTGGACCCGGAGGACGGAGACCCCGGCGATCGGCGGCTCCGCATCGGCCGCTCGACGCCGGATGGCGCCTACGCGCGCCTCGACGAGGACTCGGCCGTCTTCCTGGTGGAGCCCGACCTCGTGGAGCGGCTGCAGGGCGCCCTCGTGCCCCGCGACCTGCTCGCCACCAGCCGCTACGAGATCCGCCGGCTCGTGCTCCGCCAGGGCGCCCGCGAGCTCGTGATCCGGAACGACCAAGGCGAGTGGGTCACCGACGACGGCCCGGTCGCTCCGGAGGTCTCCGATGAGCTCCTCGGCGCCCTCGACCACCTCCGCGCCGCGGGCGGTGGCCAGTACGGCCCCCCGGCCGCCGCCGATGGCCTGACCCCGCCCCGCGCCACTCTCACGGTGGAACGCGAGGACGGTGCCCCCGAGCCCCAGAGCTACACGATCCAGATCGGCGCCCCCACCGGCGACCCGGACCGGGTCCACGCTCGCCGGGCCGACCTCGAGGTCGGCCTCGTGCTCCGCGAGTCCAGCGTCGAAGCGCTCCTCTCCCCGCTCCAGTAGTACCCAATTCCGGAGTGCCATCGAGGCGGTGTTAGGATGAGGGGTGGCACCGAAGCGGCTGAACTGGACGGTTACGGACGAGGACGACGTTCGGCCCTACGACAGCACCCGGCCGCCGGGGGTGCGCGGGGTCGGTCGCGCGAATCTCCGTGTGGTCTATCAGCCGATCGTTCACGTCCGGACGAAGAGACTCGCCGCGGTCGAGGCCCTTTGCCGATGTGACCATCCTGGTTTCGCCAACCCCAGCGTCCTGTTTTCCGAGGCAGCGGCCGCGGGGTACTCGGGACGGCTCGGGCGCATCATCAGGGAGCTCGCCTTCGAGGAGGCCTCAGGACAGCGGATCTTCGTCAACATCCACCCCTCCGAGCTCGCGGCGCGGTGGCTGGTGCGACCCGACGATCCGATGTTCCTCCACGACGCAGACGTGTTCCTGGAGATCACCGAGGCGGCCGCTTTCGAGCATCACGACCTCGTCCGCGCGGTTCTCAGCGAGGTGTCGTCGCGCGGAGTGAGGCTCGTGATCGACGACTTTGGTGCTGGGTACTCGAACCTCGCACGTCTCGCCGACCTGCACCCGGCGGTGGTGAAGGTGGACCGCTCGTTGGTCACGGACCTCGATCGCCTTCCACGACAGCAGACCCTCCTGAGGCACATCGTCGCCATGATGCAGAGCTTCGAGGCCACGGTGGTCGTGGAAGGTGTCGAAACCGTGGACGAATTGCGAGCGGTGGTCGATACGGGGGCGGACTTCGTCCAGGGGTATCTGTTGGCTCGACCTGCGAATCCGATTCCGGTACCGGCCTGGCCTTCGGTGGTGTGATAAATGATGCTGTGACTCGAATTCGCTTTCGCTCCCATCAGGGGATGATTCTGGTGGCCCTGTTGGCGCTCTCCGGCTGCAAGAACGAGGAGCCCGCTCGCTGCGGCGACGGCGTCCTCGACAGCGACGGCACCGACGGAGGTGGCGAGCAATGCGACGACGGCAACTCCGATGATGGCGACTCGTGCACGAGTCTGTGCCGAGTCGCGACCTGCGGGGATGGAGTCATCTTCCGTGGGGTCGAGGCTTGCGACGACGGGAACGACGTCGATGACGATGGGTGCACCAACGCGTGCACCTCGCCGACTTGCGGGGATGGGGTCGTGCAAGAGGGCGAGGCGTGTGACGACGGCAACGCCGACGAGTCCGATGGCTGTCTCAGCACTTGCGTCGAGGCCCGGTGCGGTGACGGCATCCTCGCTGGCGACGAGCAGTGTGACGACGGAAACCGCGACGACTCGGACGGCTGTTTGGCAACCTGCGAGCTCGCCACGTGCGGCGACGGGGTGGTGCGCGCGGGCGTCGAGGCCTGCGATGACGGAAACGACGAAGACGGCGACGGATGCACGACGCTCTGCCGCTTCGCGACCTGCGGTGACGGGATCCGCCAGGACGCGGAGGAGTGCGACGACGGGAACCTCGACTCGACCGACTCGTGTTTGAACACGTGCCTGAGCGCGAGCTGTGGCGACGGCTTCGTCTTGTCCGGGGTGGAGGAGTGCGACGACGGCAACCCCAGCAACGCCGATGCATGCCTCAACTCCTGTTTGCTCTCCGTCTGTGGTGACGGGTTCCTCTATGCCGGGGTGGAGGAGTGCGACGACGCGAACACCGACAACGACGATGGGTGTCTCAATAGCTGTCTCGCAGCCACCTGCGGCGACGGGGTCATCCGCACCGGCCTCGAGGAGTGCGACGACGCGAACCTCGACGATGGCGATGGCTGCACGTCGCGCTGTCGGACCGCCCGCTGCGGCGACGGCTTCGTGCAGGTCGGGGTGGAGGAGTGCGACGACGGCAACGCGTCGAGCGTGGACTCCTGTCTGACGAGCTGCATGCAGGCGAGCTGCGGGGACGGATTCGTGTGGTCAGGGGTCGAGGAATGTGATGACGCGAACACCACCAACGACGACGCCTGCACCAACGTCTGCCGGGAGGCTCGCTGCGGCGACGGGGTCGTTCGGGTCGGCTTCGAGGCATGCGACGACGGAAACACCAACACCTCCGATGGCTGCCTGCCCACATGCGAGGTCGCCCGCTGTGGCGACGGCTTCGTGCAGGCCGGGGTGGAGCAATGCGACGACGGAAACGCGATCGACGGCGACGGTTGCGATTCCGACTGCCGGCCCAGCTGCACCGGCGGTGACGTGAACTTCGAGCGCGACGGCCACTGCTACATGATCTTCGGTGTTCTCTTCACCCAGGCGAGTTGGGAGACGGCGCGCGGATCCTGCCAAGCACGCGGCGCGCACCTGGTCCAGATCGACGACCCTGCGGAGAACGCCGCCGTGAGCTCGGCCTTGGGCAACAACGAGGCATGGATCGGTCTCAACGACCGGGCGACCGAGGGCACCCATGTCTGGGATCGGGGGGCGATGGGTACGGCGCCGCTCGGGTACGAACGTTGGGAATCGAGCGAGCCCAACGGCAGTGGGGACTGCGTGAGCATGCGCGGCAACGGGCAGTGGCGTGATGGCGACTGCGACGAGATGCACCGGTACGTGTGCGAGCGGGAGTGAAGCGCTGGGTCAGAGACCGCTGACGGCCACCGGCATCGAGCGCTCGTCGGTCGTTCCGTCACCGACCTGCCCGTCTCCGTTGCGGCCCCAGCACACGACGGTCCCATCCAGTCGGCGTGCGCAGCCGTGCGCGCCACCAGCGGCGACTCGTACGGCCGTTTCCAGTCCAGAGACGGGAACCGCGCTCAAGCTCCGGGGACCGGCCCCGCGTCCGAGTTGACCCTCGGAGTTGTCGCCCCAGCAGCCGACGCGACCGTCGGAGACCACGAGGCACCCATGCTCCGCACCGGCCGCGAGCGTGGCCACTTCCGCACCGCCCAGCGCGCTCGAATCGACGGGCCTCGGCACCGCCGAGCCCACCGTCCCGTCGCCCGTCCGTTCGGGCCGACCCCAGCAGTGCGCCTCACGATCGGAGGTGACCGCGCACGTGAAGAGGCTGCCCGCAGCAACCGCGACGGCGCTCACGCCGCTCGTGAGCTCCGCGCGAACCGGGCTCGGCGAGCCGGCCAGCGCCACACCCAGTTGGCGGTCCGAGCCGCTGCCCCAGCAATGGACCGAACCGTCGGTCAACGCCGCACAGCTGTGATCGAGGCCGGCGGCCACGTCCACCGCGTCATTGGGTAGCGTCACCGGCACGGGGAGGTCCTGCTGGGCGATGGGGGCGCCATCGCCCAGCTTTCCGCTGGCGTCGCTACCCCAGCAGAAGACCTGGCCCGAAGCGATGGCGCACGCGTGGTCCGCGCCGGCCGAGAGGTGAGTGACGTTCGTGAGCCCCGGGTTGACGGGGCCCGCTCCGCCGCCGGGTCCATCGCCCAGCTGGCCGCTCGAGTCGTCGCCCCAGCAGAAGACCTCGTCGTCCGTGGTGCGGGCGCAGCTGAAGGCTTCGCCGAGTGCGAGCTGCAGCACGGGGGCCGAGATGCCCGCCACTGGGACCGGCGTCGAGGAGGGAGCGGTCGAGCCATTCCCGAGCTGGCCTTGGTCGTTCGCACCCCAGCACAACGGAGCGCCGCTCCCGTTCGTCGCACAGCTGTGGGCGCCACCTGCTCCGACCGCGACGAAGCTGTCGGCGCACGCCCGTGACTCGCACGTGGACGCGCAGGTCACGCCGCATGCGCCGCAGTTCCTGGTGTCCATGATCAGGTCGGTCTCCTCGTCGACCGTCCCATCACAGTCGTCGTCGAGTCCGTTGCACGTCTCGGTGGTCTCCAGGCAGTCGCCGGCGTCGGTTCCACCGTCCATCTCGGGTGGGACGTCGGCGTCGGTCGGCACCGAGCCGTCGACGTCCGACACCTGGCCCGTCCACGGTTCCAGAGTCGCGTCGTCGATCGAGCTGCAGCTGCTCCCGCCAGTGCACGTTTGCTCCCCCGTGCAGCTCGACCCGCGGCATATGTCGAGCAAGTCGAGGCGCAAGACCCACACCTCGCCTTCCACGAAGCTGACCCGCGCGCTCCGCTCGGGACCAACGACGGTCCCACCGTCGAGTCCGTGGGCACGAACCACGATGGGCCCGAGTGAGCCTCCGCGATGAACGAGGCCGAGGGTGGCCGGGCGCCCATCGGTGAAGCTCACATCACGGCTGGCCATGGCCAGCTCTTCGACCTCGATGCGAACGCCGGTGAGCGAGGGGATGTCCGTGCCGACCACCACCATGATCTGCGTGAGGTCGCCCTCGCGGCAGCTCGCCGCGGCGAGCGAGGCGAGCATCACGACCATCCACCGAGAGCGGTTCACGAGCCGCTCCCGATCTCGAGGACGCCGCCCGTCCCCTGGATCGGCTCCGCGTCACGCTCACGAGTGAGCCCAACGCCGAGGCCGACCGCGACCCCGACCGCAGCCACGCCGACGATGAGGCCAATCCACCACCGGGACTTCCTCTCTGGGGGTGGGGGCATCGGTTCCGGTTCCGGTTCCGCGGCGTTCGCGGTCTCCGTGGGCGTCGGGGGAACCACGGGCAGTTGGAGTGTGACCTCGGCTCGGTCGGACTCGGGGACCCGCACCGCTTCGTCCGCGAGAGTTTCGCCATCGCGAAGAGCGATGACCCGGTGTTCTCCAGGATCGGCCGGCACCGCCACGTCCACCATCGCCCATGCGAGGGGCTCTCCATCCAGCTCGAGCCCCACGCCGTCGCGATCCCCCGTGACCCGGACCGTCAACTCTCCGATGCGCGGCTCGATGGCCTCCCGTCGCTCGACCGCAGCTCGCTGCACCCGGTTGGGGGTCGATTCGTCGTTCTCGAGTGAGCGCAGGAGCTCGGTGGCCCGCACCAGCTGGCCGATCTCGATCAGGGCGGTGGTCAGGTTGTAGACGATCTGGGGCGACTGCCGAAGCTGGAGCGCGCGCTCGAAGCGATCGGCGGCCTCGGCCCACCGTTCTTGGCGGAGCATGCGGTTGCCGTCGCGAAAGAGCGCCCTCGCTGCTGCCGTCTCTTCCGCACCGGTCGCCTGTGCTTCGGCTCGCGGCGCCAGCAGAGCGGCGGCTGCGAGCACGAGGGTCATCTTGAGGGCCCGGATAGCCATGTCAGCGGACGGACGGTACCATGCGCTCGTGCCCGAAGCAGGGAGCGTCATCGGTGGGAAGTACCGCTTGAGACGACCGGTCGGGGAAGGGGCCATGGCATCGGTGTGGAGCGCCGTGCACGAGACGCTCGGCCGGCCGGTCGCGGTCAAGTTCATCCACGCACGAGCGACCCAGAGCGAGGTGCTCGTCGCTCGCTTCATGCGGGAGGCGCGCATCGCCGCGGCCGTCCAGCACCGCTTCGTGGTCGACATCTTCGACTTCGGGAAGACGCAACAGGGCGAGCCATTCATGGTGATGGAGTTGCTGAACGGCGAGACCCTCGCCGACCGCATCACGCGCGGGCCACCCATTCCGGCGAAACAGTTCGTCCGAATGATGGAGCAGTGCCTCACCGGGCTCGAGGCGGTGCACGCAGCGGGCATCGTTCACCGCGACCTCAAGCCGGAGAACGTCTTTCTCAACCATGATGGCGACGGAGGCTTCCCCAAACTGCTCGACTTCGGCATCAGCCGCCTGGACGACTCCATCAACGGTGAGCGCGCGGACAAGCTCACTCGTGAGGGGACCGTGCTCGGGACGCCTTGGTACATGTCTCCCGAGCAGGTGCGGGGCAAGAGTGACCTCGACCACCGGACCGACCTCTACAGCATCGGGGTCATCATGTACGAGGCCCTGACCGGGCTGCTCCCCTTCGACTCGGAGACGATCGGCGACCTCATGGTCATGATCGCGACCGAGCCGGCGATCGAGGTTCACCGGCTTCGCACGGATTTGCCGAAAGAGCTCTCCGACGTGGTGGCGAAGGCGATGACCAAGGATCGCTCGCGGCGTTTCCAGAGCGCCAACACGATGCGCATGGCGCTTCGCCGGGCGCGCGGAGCTCTCGGGGACGACCAGTTCACCATCGTCTCGAGGAAGGCCCCGTCGGAACCTCCGGAGAAGCTCGCGTCCGGAGATCTCATCCCTGCCCGGCATCTCGGGGGGAGCACCGGTGGGTCGCAGTCGACCGGGACGTCGCCCTCGGCGGCGACCCTCGCCGCACCGCCGAGCCCGCTACCGTCCGATCAGGAACCGGGACCGTTCGAAGGGGAGCCCTCGCCGCGACGGTTCAGCGTCCCACTCCTGATCGGAGCGGCGGTCGGCGCGGCCGGCGTCGCTCTCGCGATCGGGCTGTCCGCCGACCGGGTCGAGACCATTCCTGCCACCTCGCGACCTGCGTCGACGGCGCCCGTCGTCGACGCGGGTATCGAAGTCGAGTTGGGGGTGGAAGACGAAGAGAACGCGACCTTGCCTGAAGCGCCTCCGGAGGTCGAAGAGCCTTCGGAGGTCGAAGAGCCTCCGGAGGTCGAAGAATCGATGGTCGAGCCTGCACGCATGCGTGCTCGACGGCGGACCCAGCGGCGCCGCGCCACGATGAGGCGGGGACCGGTCGAGGCTTTCGACGACCCGGGCTTCTGAGTGCGACACCGGAGACGGAACGAGAGAAGCCCGCGGGCCAGTGGCGCGCGGGCTTCGTCGCGTAGAGACGAGAAGAGGGCTACTCCTCTTCGGCCGCCACGTTCTCGATCGTGGAGTGCCCGCGGTAGTCGAGCAGACCCTCGGAGTTGTTGAAGCCGGAGCCGCCCACGCGGGTGAACTGACCGCTGAACTTCACCTTGTTGCCGACGTGGAAGTCGGTCGGGATCGGCAGCAGGCCGGTCTCGGGGTCCGGCGGCTCGTAGCGGCCGCGCTCGGCCAGCTCGACGGCCTCGTCGATCTGCTCCTGGTTCTCGGCGTAGCCGACGACCATCAGGTGCTTGCGGCGGCTGTCCTCCGACTGGGTGTCCGCGATCCAGAGGTGCGGGGCCAAGGGGCGCTCGCAGGGCTCCTCCTCGCACTCCGGCGGGACGTAGATCTCGATGATGTAGCCGGTGACCTCGACCTCGGTGTCGATGGTGTTCCGGAGCCGCGACCGCAGGCCGAAGATCGAGTGGCTCCCGTCATCGTAGGTGATCGGGTGCGGCGGCGGAGGCAGCGTCGGGACCGCCGGGAGGTTCGGCTCCACGTTGGGCAGCCGCTCCACGACGAGATCGGTTTCGGGCTCCCCACATCCCTGGACGAAAGGCACGGCCAGAGCGAGGGCGATGAGGACCAGTTGTGCGCGTCGAATCATGAGCGATCTCGGTGTTGTACGCCGGACTGGAAATCACCCCCGGCGATGGCGCGGACCGTACCACGGGCCCCGTCGGCGTCACAAGACGGGATCGCGCCGGTGCTTCAGGGGCGACAGGAGGGCACTTCACCGGCCGCTTCGGCGGCGATGCGGATCATCTGAGGGGAGAGGTCCGAGGCGGCCCGACGGATGAGCTCGGCCGCTTCTTCGCCGCCGATCGCAGCCAGCGCGCGAACGGCGCGGGCCGCGACTTCCACGTCGGGCTGCCAGGGCCGAGGCCGTTGAGCCCGCTCGATGACCGCTCCGAGCACATCGATCGCGTCCTCGTCGCATCGAGCCTCCGCGAAGGCGACACCGGCCTCCAGCACGACCGGCCACTCCCGCTCCGCCGAGAGGCGATCCTCGACCAGCTCCCAGGCGCTCCAGTCCTCCGCGGCCGCCAGGGCGGCGATCGCGGCCGACCGGACCAACTCGTGCCGGTCGCGGACCGAGCGCTTCACCACCGGCCGGGCCCGCTCGTGCGGACCCAGGGCCGTCACCGCAGCCGCCCGCACGATCGGCCAGCGGTCCTCTCGAGCTCGCGTCGCCACCGCCACGACCTGCTGCGGGTCGCTGGCCAAGGCCTGGATGGCGGCGATCCGGACGCGGGGCGTCTCGTCGTCCAACCGCCCGAGCGCGTTCTCGACCGAGCCGCTCGTGCCGAGGGCGGTGACCGCCTGGAGGGCCGCCGCTCGCATCATCCACTCCTCGGCGCGGGTCTGCTCGAAGAGCCACGCCGTGACCTCGGCAGACACGCTCTCGAGCTGACCCGCCGCCTGCGCGAAGCGCCAGCGATCGGCGAACGCCTCTGCGCCCGGCGCGCCTTCGACCGCGAGCGCCGCGAGCTCGGCCGCCTCTTCGTGTCCGACCAGCCCGAGCGCCAAAGACGCCCTCGCCGCGGCTGGGGCGTCTGGAATCCACGCGCGCAGGATGTCGGCCACGGCCTCACCCCCACGCTTGGCCGCCGTACCGATGGCCCGGCGCAGCACCGGCCGGTCCTCGCCGCCCTCGCGGGCCAGGGCGTCGAGGGCGATGCCCACCTGGTCGGGCGCCCGGCGGAGCAGGGTCATCGCGGCACCATCGGCGGTCGCCGCGATGGGCGTGCCGGCCTCCACCCGCACCGACGCCAGCGATACGAGCAGGTCGTTCTCGTCGATCGCCTCCGCTTCGCTCAGCGCGGCGCCTCGCACGGCCTCGTCGGGATCGCCGGCGGCGCCCGCGAAGAGGCCTGCGGCCCTCGGATCGCTCGGATGGGCCGCGGCGACGCGGAGCACCAGCCGCCGCTCGACTGGAGTCATCGCCTCCCAGCCCGCGTGGAGCGTGTCCAGCACGTCGGGCCCGAGGGAACGGAGCGCCCGAGCGGCCCGCGCGCCTTCTTCACCACCTGCGGCGAGCCGCGAGACGAGCGCCTCGATGCCACCCCCGAAATCCACCTCGGAGAAAGCGTCGAGCTCGGCGAGGCCGACGTGGGTCGCGTTCCCATGAGGCTCGCCGAGGACCACGGACGCGCAGCTCCATCGGGTCGGCTCGGGCAGGGTCACCCACCACGCCTCACCGATGGCGGGCTCGCGGGGAAAGGTGACCGCGAGCCGCGAACCGGCGCTGCCCTGGACGTAGACGGTGCGGGGCACGCCTCGGGTGCGTTCGGCGGTTCGCGGCACGAAACGCAGCGCTCGGATCGCGAGGCCCGGGTCGGTCACGCGGAGGGTCGCGAACTCCCAGCGGCCGTTGCCGGCGGCGGCCTCGGTCCACGCGGTCGCCGGGTCGTCATCGACGAGCGCGACCGGAAGCGGCGGGTCGCTCCGGCCGGCGGCGCTCGACGCCCCACGCGCGGCGAGCAGCGCGAGAAGCGGGCTGGAATCCGCGCTCAGCCCCTCGGGCGGCTCGGTGGTCGCCTCGACGGCGGTCTCGGTTGCCTCGCCGAGGTTCCGCAAGGTGACCGACCGGAGGGCGAGCGCGCCCGGGTCGATGGCCCGGGGCTCGAGGAGCGTCTGCTCCTCGCCGCAGATGGAGCGGCCCTGCTGGGTGTAGCCGACGATGACGTCGTCCACGCCATCCCCCGTGCGATCGGCGATCTGGAGGACGTCGGTGCGCTGCTCGCCCGGATCGCCATGCGGTGAGAGCTGGCCGACCCACAGGACTTCGGGCCGACCTCGCTTGGCCACCACCAGCGCCGCGGCTCGGTCCGGGATCGTCACCACGCCCACGCGGGCGCCGCCGGCCAGGGTCACCGTTCGCGCGGATGCGTCCTCGATCGACGCCGAGGGGAGGGCGGCGGTCACCGGTCGGCCTCGACCCTTCAGCTCGAGCTGGGCGGAGCCGTCGGCCAACCGCACCTGCACCCGAACCTCGGTGCCCAGATCCAGCGGGGTGTCGAGCTGGGCGTGAGCCGCTCCAGCGGCGAGCGTCGAAGCGAGGCAGAGACTCCAGAACGCGACCGAACGCATGGGAGGGCTTTAGCACGGACCGAGGACTGGCCGGACGGTCGGTTTTCGGTGTCGATCCCGTGAGGTGGCTGCTCCATTCGCCACCGATCTCGTCACGGTGGCAAGTCCGTTAGCCACCTGAGGCCTCGGTGGCGGGTCCGGCAGCCAGGTGTCTTTCGGGGGTTCCCAGAGCGCCTTTCGTCCCTATGGTTCCGGGGTAAAATGGTTCTTCGGGCCCTCCGAGAGGGCGCCGGAGATGGGTCGCACGGTCGGACTACGAAGGCCGGCACGCGGTGTGCAACCCAAAAATGTGATCGCGTAAACGACGGCATCACGGCCGGGTCCCGAAGGTCCCAAATCGTGATGTCGGCGGAGCGGTTTACTCAAACCCACCCGAGAAACCCCCCGACCGGCTCCCGAGCCGGAAACAAAAGCGCTGGGGACCCCGTTGTCCCACGAGGTCCGAACCCCCCAGCGGGAGCAAGCAGAACGATGGCGAAGACGGCAGCACGAAAGAGCATGAAGAAGGTGGCCCTCAAGAAGAAGAAGGACGCCGAGAAGGCCCTCAAGGAGCTCGAGCGCCAGGGCGCAGGCGACTCCACGCTGAGCCGCTACTTCCGTGAGATGGCGAGCCACCGAGTGCTCACCCCGCAGGAAGAGATCGACGCCGCGCGCAAGGTCGAGGAGCTGGAGATCGGCTACTGGAAGGCCCTCTTCTCGTACCCGTCCTGCTTCGAGACGGTCGCCTCGGTCGTCGAGGAGCGCGTCGAGGAGGTTCCGGCCGGGATCGCCAACATGCGCAAGCTCGCCAAGAGCGCCAAGCGGGGGAAGCTCGGCAAGCGACAGCAGGTGAAGTGGGACGCCCTTGCTGACGAAGTCTCGACGGAGCTTCGGGCCGTCGACAGCGACCGGCTCTTCGTGCAGGAGGCCGACAAGGCCGTGCATCGCCTCGCCGGCGAGTTCGCCGAGGAGCGGGACATGCTCGGCGACGAGATCCGCATCACCGCCGCCTTCAAGGACTACCTGAAGCGCGTGGGCCGCGCCCAGCGCGCCCAGCAGCGTGCGAAGAACCGCTTCGTCGCCGCCAACCTCCGCCTCGTCGTGAGCATCGCCCGCCGCTACAACCGCGGCCGTCTCCCGCTCATCGACCTCATCCAGGAGGGCAACATCGGCCTCATGAAGGCCGTCGAGCGCTTCGACCACAACCGCGGCTACCGCTTCAGCACCTACGCCAGCTGGTGGATTCGTCACGCCATCAGCCGCGCGCTGGCCGACAAGGGCCGCGCGGTCCGCATCCCGGTCCACATGCTCGACACCTACAACCGCGTCGCCCGCGCCACCCAGGCCATCGCGACCCGGACCGGCAAGGAGCCGACCCCCGAGGAGCTCGAGAAGGAGACCGGCATCGCCGCCGAGAAGCTCGAGAAGATCAAGGGCTACTGGGCCGAGACCCCCTTCAGCCTCGACCGCCCCGTGAACGACGAGGACGGCCGGAAGTTCATCGACTTCCTCGAGCAGGAGGACACCCCGGATCCCTACGAGCAGCTCGTCTCCCAGAAGTGGAGCGACGAGGTCCGCCGTCTCCTCGACACCCTCACCCCGATGGAAGCCCGCATCCTCCGCTGGCGCTTCGGCCTCGACGACGAGGACGAGCTGACCCTCAAGGAGATCGGCGACAAGTACAACCTCTCCCGTGAGCGCATCCGCCAGCTCCAGGAGCAGGCCCTCGGCAAGATCCGCCGCCAGATCAAGGAGTGAACCCGAGCCGGGTCCGCCCGGCTCCAACACTCCGCGAAATACATACGCGATCGAAAGCCGGAGCCTTCACGGGCTCCGGCTTTCTTCTTTCCGTCCGTCACCCTCTGTGCTCGTTCCGCCAAGACGTTCCGAGACCTCGTCTCCCGTTCGATTCCAGGAGCTCGGAACCGCATCTCGCACGAAGCCACGAAGCCACGAAGCCACGAAGGATTCACAAAGGGGTCCGAGTTGGTGAGATCACGAGCCGGGGAGGCGCCAGAGGTGTGGAGCGCGGGGTCGATGAGCCAGAGATGACCGACACCGGCCGTGGGGTAGAGCGTTCCGTCCGCCTTCACTCCGCGAGAGCGGAGCGGCCGTGCTGGATGGATTGAACGGCGAGCTGCATCCAAAGCATCGGGCTCGCGTTCTCCAGCCGATTCAGCTCCGTCGCCCAGGCGATCGCGTAGGCGCGAGCACCGACCGGAAGGCTGTCGAAGCCATTCGGGGTCCCGTACTCCCATCCACTCGGCAGGGGACAGCCGTCGTCCGGCCAACCCAGATCACACTCCGAAGGATCGAGGTAGGCGATTGCCGCCTCTCGCATCAATGGCTCCGCCCGCGCCCAATCCACGTCGGCGAGCCGGCCGGCCGAACGACGGAGACCGGGGTCGACGGGCGGGCAGAGCTGGCTGAGGGATCCCAGCGCCGCCCGCAGCGTGTCCAGTGCCGTGTCGCCCACCGGAGCCGCTCCGAGCCGCTCCCAACAGTCGGCGTCCCAGGTCGAGGTGTCGAGCGCGGGCCGGACGTCGGTAGGCGAGTCGGAAGCCAGCTCGTTGGTCTCGCTCGACCTCTCCTGCGACTGGCGATCTTCTGAGCGGCGCTCCCCCGACCCACACCCGGCCCCGGCGGCAAGCGACAGGGAGAGCAGTACAACGCGGCGCATCGGCGACTTACGCGCCCGGGATGCGCCAGAGGGCACCGAGATCGAGGGCGGCCTCGGTGAAGGGTTCCGCCGAGACCTGGTCTTCGCCCTCGTAGTTGCCGGCGACCACCCAGAGCTCGCCTTCGCGGCGATAGACCTCGAGGGTGTGGAGCGCGGGGTCGATGATCCAGAGGTGACCGACACCGGCCGTGGCGTAGAGCGGCATCTTCTCTTTGCGGTCGGAGCGCGCGGTGCTTGGGGAGAGGATCTCGCAAATCCAGTCGGGCACGAGCTCGATGGGGTTGTCCTCGGGCTCGCGGTATCGCTCGACCCGCCAGCCAGCGAGGTCCGGGATGCGGATCTCGTCTCCGAACCGTAGCTCTGGCTCATCCAAGATGACCCAACCTCCCGGGCCATCGTCCGAGTCGAAGCCGAACTTGCCGCCCAGTCGGATGCCGAGCACGCTCGCCGTTCGAACGTGCCTCGGTCGAGGAGCAGGGACCATGCGAATCTCTCCCGCCACGATCTCTGCGCGTACTCCCTCCCCCAGGGTCCGATAGCGGGCGTAGAGGGCCGCAAATTCATCCTTCGGTTCGGGTTCGCTCACGCTCGAAGCATAGCGGACGGATGTCACGTCAGCTCGACCGAGCGCGGGGAGAAGGTCTCGGGCGTGGCTGCCGTAGAACGGTTCGTGGGTCGTTCCCTCGTGGTCTTGTCGCTCCTGCTGCTCTCGGTGTCGCCGGGGGAGACGCAGGGGCCGAGGGCGGATGCGGTCGTGGTGGCTCGGGTCGTGGGGACGCCCGGGCCGTGGCCAGCGTGTGGGATCCTGTCGGTTCGCGGCGAGGTGGTCTTCGAGACCGTCCGTACCGAGCGTGGGCAGGTGCCCGCGCGCTTCGCCGCCGTGGTGCAGTGTCCCCTGATGCAGCGGTGGGGTGGCGTGCTCCGGCTTCGGCTCGCGGGTCCGATGGAGCGCTCGGACGCGATGCCGCCCCTCGCGCCGGCGGGGCTACCCCGGTACCGATTGATCGACCGGGAGCTGGCCGAGGCGCCGGAGGGGGTCGCCCGCTTCCTCGGCGAGCACCGCCGCGAGCTCTACTCGACCTACACGTCGAACGGCACGCGGGGTGGCTGGACGGTCTACGGCTCGGTGCTGGCAGCCAAGGTCGAGAACCGCCGAGTCGTGGGGCTTCGCGCACAGCTTCCCCGAGCGATGAGCTGCCAGGACGCCGCGCGCTGGATGGGCTTCGCCGAGGCCGGGCCGCCGCTGCGTCGTGCGAACCGCTGCGAGTGGCCGGGCCAGAGCGAGCGCCATCGCTTGGCGCCAGGCGTCCGCGGACAGCTGCAGGAGGGAGTGTTCGAGGTCCACGTCCGATGAACGTGGGGGGCACCTCGATGGACCTCGTGGCCGCTACGCCGAGGTCGGGGCCGGGAGCCCATCCTGGGCTTCGACGGCACGCCGGTCGTCGTCCGACAGGATGCTGATCCTGCGACCGCCATCGGGCAGCTCGACTCGCACGGTGTGCTTCCCGTCCCGCGCCGTGACGCTCCATGCGCCCGCGGCCCGAATCTCGCGGATCAGCTGCTGCAGTCGAGCCGGTAGCTCGGATGGCAGACGCTCGAGGTCGAGCTGGTCGGAGACCACGGGCTCGCCGAGGCTCACCTCCGCCTCGACCCAGCCCCAGAGCGCGTTGCCCAAGGTCTCGGCCAGATCTCCGGAGCGCCCCACCGGTTCGTCGCTCGAGTCGTGGACCCGCGCCTGTCCGGTCGGCTCGATGACGCTGTCGACCCAACGGGCATCGACCTCTTCCTCCCCTCCGCTCTCTTGGACCTCGAGCTCCAAGAGCCTCACCGCTTCGCCGAGTGTGCGCGCCAGCGCGCGGGGCAGCGCCTGCAGAGCCGCGTCGCCCCACTCGTAGACCAGCAGCACGTGGTCGGTCCCCCGGCGCAGATAGAGCCGCCCGGCTTTGGCTCCGGTCCCGCTCTGCCGCAGGCCGAGCTCGGCCAGCGCCTCGTCCAGCGCCGCTCCGAGCGTCTCGCGCTTCGGCGCGACCAGTGCGAAGCCGGCTGCCGACCGAGAGCTCATCGCGCTTCGACGAGGGCGGTGACGAGCTGATCGGCGAGGTTTCGGGCGGCGCCCTGACGGCCGCGGATGCCGTTGGCCAGGAAGCTGAAGGTGTAGCCGTGGTCGGCATCCTCGCCGAGGACGTAGCCGCTGAGCGCGATGGCGTCGTTGAGGGTTCCGGTCTTGGCGCGGACCACGCCGGCGGGCACGTTCTCGAGCCGACGCCGGAGCGTGCCGTCGACGCCGCCGACGGCCAGGTGGCTCAGGTATTCGGCGCGAATGGACGGCTGCTGGTACACCCAATGGAGGAGCTTGGTGAAGTGCCGCGCGGAGATCTGGTTGCCATCGAAGAGGCCCGAGCCGTTCACGATGGTGAGCCGCTCGGTGTCGGCGCCGGCCTGCCCGAGGATGCGCACGTTGATCGCCGCGCCACGCTCGCTCGTGCCCGGTCGACGCTCCTCGGCGCCCATGACCTTGAGGATCATCTCGGCGTAGAAGTTGTCGCTCCACTTGCCCACGCGGTGGAGAAGGAGTGCGAGCGGCTCCGACTCGGTGCTCGCCAGGAGGGGCAGTCCGTTCGGTCCCGAGCCGAGCGCGACGCCACGCCGGCCGCCGATGCCGACGTCCTCGAGCACGTCCTGCAGCACGTAGCCCGCGTGGAGCAGCGGGTTGCCGACGCGGCGCCGATAGCCGACCCCGAGAATGTTCGCGGGCACGGAGCCGCGAAGGACGAGCGCCAACCGGCCGTCGTCTGCGTCACGCTGGCTCGCGATCACGTTCGGCGCGCCGTCGGCGGTCGTCGTCATCTCGTTGTCGACGACGAAATAGCCGGCGCCAGCGAGCACCGGAACCGCCGCGCTGCCGGTGTCACCGGGGATCACTCGGAGCACGAACGATCCGCGGTCGACGGTGACGGCGCCGATGGGCGCACGGAAGGACGCGGTCTCGTTCGGCTGCTGGTCGAAGGCCGGCGGGAGGATCTGGTCGTCGAAGTAGCTCCCGTCGACCCAGATGCGGTCGACCCCGCGGACGCCTCGGTCGACGAGCGCCGTCGCCAGCCCGTAGAGGTCGCCCTGCGAGAGGCTCGGGTCGCCGTAGCCGCGGATCACCAGGTCGGCGATGCGACCGTTCTCCACGCGGCCGTAGAGGCCGGTCTGCATCTGGAAGCCGGGGCCGAGCTGTTTCAGCGCGGCGGCCGCGGTCACGAGCTTCATGTTGGAGGCCGGGTTCCGGAGCGCGTCGCCACGGCTCGCCCAGATCTCCCGCCCATCGCTCAGGGCGCTCACCGCGAAGCTGACTCCGTCGCCGAGATCCGCCTGGCGGACGATGTCCGCGAGCCGGCCGCCCAGCGGCGTGCTCGGCTGCGCGAGCGCGGTCGACGCGAGGGCGAGCAGCGCGAGCGTGAGGGTGAGGTGGTGGAGCGTCCGTCCCATGGGCGGACGCGTAGCACGTCGTCGCGAAAGCCTCATCGGTGGCTCGCCCTGGGACTGTTGCTGGCGTTGGGGTGTGGCGACGACGACGCGAGCCAGAGCCACGACGACGACGCGCTCCAGGTGGTCATCCCGCGCGCGGCCGAGGAGCTGGATCCCCGTTTCGTGACCGACCCCTGGGGCCTGAAGGTGAGCCGGCTCATCTTCGGCTCCCTGGTCACGCTCGACCCTCGAACACTCGACGTCGTGCCGGATCTGGCCGAGTCGGTGGTTCAGGTGGGACCGACCGAGTACGTGGCGACCCTCCGTCCGGACCTCCGCTTCTCCGATGGCAGCCCCCTGACCAGCCAGGACGTGGTCGACACCTTCGAGGGGGTCGTGGACCCCGGGCTGGGCTCGGTCTACGCGCGGGCCTACCAGCGGATCGCCCGGATGGAGGCGCCGTCCGAGACCGAGGTGCGTTTTCATCTCGACGCGCCCCACGCGACGTTCCTGACCGATCTCGAGATCCCCATCGTGCGCTCGGAGGACGCCCGTTCGCGGATGCAGGGGGAGCTCATCGGGGCCGGACCCTACGTCTTGCGGAGCCGCTCCGATCGGCGGGTCGACCTCGAGGCCAACGAGCACTGGTACGGCGGCGAGCCCATTCACGCGCGCCTCGCGCTCACGGTGGTGCGCGACGACAACACCCGGGCGATGCGGCTGATGGCCGGTGCCGCAGACCTGGCCTACGACGCGTTGCCGCCGCTCCTCGTCCCGCTCTTCGAGGACGACCCGCGCTTCGAGGTGCGCACGGCGCCGGGGATCTCGACGACCTACCTCGGGCTCAACCTGGAGGCGCCGCCGCTCGACGACCTGCGGGTTCGAGAGGCCATCGCGTTGGCCATCGACCGTGAGACGCTGGTCCGCGCCGAGCTCGAGGGCCGCGCCGAGGTCGCGACCTCCTGGATCCCTCGGGGACACTGGGCCGACGCGGGGCTCGAGGCTCGACCCTTCGACCCGGCGCGGGCTCGCCGGCTGATCGAGGAGGCGGGTGCGAAGGGTCGGCGGCTCCTGCTGCGGGTGAACACCGATCGCGCGCGGCTGAGCATCGCCCGCGCCATCGCCGCCATGCTCAGAGACGTGGGCCTCGAGGTCGTGGTCCGCCCGTCGGAGACCGCCACCCAGATCGCCGACCTGAACGCGGGGCGCTTCGACCTGGCGCTCATGCAGGTGCCCGAGGTCCTCGAGCCGCACGTGCTCAGCTGGTTCTTCGACTCCAGCCGCATCCCCGAGGAGGGCCAGGTCGGCGCCAACCGTTGGCGCTTGCGTGACCCGGAGCTCGACGCGGCGCTCGAACGGGGAAGGGCGGCCGCCGACCGCGCGACGCGAGTCGAGGCGTACCGCTTCGTGCAGCAGCGCCTCCACGACGAGCTCCCGGTGGTCCCGCTCTGGCAGGAGTCGAAGGTCGCCGTCGTGCGCCGGGGCGTGCCCTTCGACGTCCCCCGAGACGGTCGCCTCTCCACGCTGGCGCGCTGAGCCCTCTCCCGAGTGAGGCGTCGTTCGGGTAGGGTGCTCCGGTGACACGAAAGCTCTTCGCGCTCGGCGCTCTCGCCCTGCTTCTCACCACCTCGGCCTGCGGCGACGACGGCGGCGGAGGCATGTGCACCACCACCGATGACTGCACCGGCGGTCGCACCTGCGTCGATGGCGAGTGCCGTGTCCCGACGGACGGCGGCCGCTCGGATGGCGGAGGGAGCTGTGAGCCGGCGAACGAGTGTGGCCGCGACGGCTGTTGCGCGGCGGACGAAGAGTGCGTCGACGGCTACCAGTGCCTGCCCATCTGCGAGAACCAGCGCTGCGGCGACAATGGCTCGATCTGCTGCGGGGCCGGCGAGGTCTGCCTCGACGGCGTCGTCTGTGCCGCCGACTGCGGCGCGGCGGAGACGCTCTGTGGCGAGTCGCTCGAGATCTGTTGCCCGGCCGGCGACGTCTGTGTCTTCGACGCGTGTCAGACGCCCGGCATCGAGTGCGGCGACGACTTCGACTGCCGGGACGCGAGCCTCTACTGCGAGACGACGCTGGGTCGGTGCCTGACCACCCCGGAGGGCGCGGCCTGCGAGCTCGCGCCGGAGTTCGACCAGATCGAGCTCGTCGAGGAGTGGCACTTCGAGGGGACCACCGTCGGCGGCACGGTCTACGACCAGGTCGTCTCCACCCCGACGGTCGGCGACGTCTCGGGCGACGGCATCCCGGACGTGATCGTCGGCTTCTACGCTGGCACCGCCTGGAACGACCCGGTGCTCGTGGGCATCAGCGGGGACGACGGATCCGAGCTCTTCGCCATCGGTCGCGGCACCACCGAGTACGCCGAGGGTGAGGGCGTCGCGGTCGCCAACTTCGACCCGAGCGACGACGCGCTCGAGTTCGTCTACCGACTCGACGGCGGCGGAATCCGGATGATGGACGGCGACGGCACGACCGAGCTCGGCCTCCGCATCGGTCCCAACACGCGGGGGACGGTCGAGGTCGCCGACTTCAACCACGACGGCATCCCGGACGTGGTCGTCGGGTGCATGGTCTATGACGGTCGCGACATCTCCGACCCGACGATGGACATCGTCACCGTCGGCAACTGCCCGAGCGGCGGCTGGGAGGCACCCGTGGTCGCCGACCTCGACGGCGACGGAGAGGTCGAGCTCACCAACGGCCTCATCGCCCTGAACCACGACGGGACCGAGCTCTGGAACGGCGGCAGCAACGGGAACGTGGCGGTCGCCGACCTCGACCTCGATGGCTCGCCGGAGATCGCGGTCGTCGGTGCGGGCGTGATCACGGTGCTCGACGGCGCGACCGGTTCGATGCTGATCGGGCCGGGCGGTTCCTGGGTCGATGGCACCTTCGCGCTCCCCGGCGGCGGGACGGGCGGACCGCCGACCATCGCGGACTTCGACGGCGACGGGTTGCCCGAGATCGCGACCGCCGGCCGCGGCGCCTACGTCGTCTACGACCCGGACTGCTTCGAGACGCCACCCCGCACCGGCGGCGACGACTGCGCGACCACGGACTTCCTGCGCTGGCAGGCGGCGACCCAGGACATCAGCTCGAGCGTCACCGGCTCCAGCGTCTTCGACTTCCAGGGCGATGGCATCGCCGAGGTGGTCTACAACGACGAGTGCTTCCTTCACGTCTACGACGGGCGCGACGGCGCCGAGATCCTGATGGACCCGATCCCGAACTCGTCGCGGACGGGGTACGAGTACCCCATCGTGGTCGACGTCGACGGCGACGGGAACTCCGAGATCGTGGTCGGCGCCAACAACGACCAGGCGGTGTCCCGGGACCACTGCGACGACGCCTACGCCGCGACCTTCGGCGTCCCCATCGCCGAGCTCCCTGCGGCGTATCGGAGCGGCACGCACGGCATCTACGTGTACGGCGACGCGAGCGATCGCTGGGTGCCGACCCGGCCCGTCTGGAACCAGTACAGCTACCACGTGACCAACGTGAGCCGAACCGGCGTGGTGCCCGCGACCGAGGTCGACAACTGGAGCGTGCCGGAGCTCAACAACTACCGCCAGAACGTCCAGGGCGCGGGCGTGTTCAACGCGCCCAACCTGGTGGTCGAGCTCGAGGCCGTCGCTCAGTGCGGCACCGGCGCGATCACCTTGAGCGCCGTCATCCGCAACATCGGCTCGCGGGGTGTCCCGGCCGGCCTCGAGGTCGAGCTCGTCCGGGTCGACACCGACCCGGAGGAGAGCCTCACCACGTTGACCACGACCGGTCCGCTCCTTCCCGGCGGCAGCGAACGGCTCTCGTTCGACGTCACGGACTACCCGGAGGACACGGACCTGGTCTACGAGGCGCGCGTCGACGGAGCGGACGCCGCCGCCGAGTGCATCGAGGACGACAACGCCAGTCAGAGCACGGAGCGCTGCGACGGCCTCCTGTGAACCGGGCGCCGGTCCGACGGAAATCGGTTCCCGGAGTCTTCTCACGGGTCTCCCGTTCGAGGGGGGGTTACGGCCGGAGCCCTGAAGTTCTATAAGGGCTGCGAATCCTTCGGGGCCGGCGCACTCCGGGCCCCACACGACACCCGCTAGGAGAAACCATGAAGGTCGAAGTCATCGAACTACCGTACGCGCAGGACGCCCTCGCGCCCGCCATGAGCGAGAAGACGTTCTCGTTCCACTACGAGAAGCACCACAAGGGCTACATGAAGAAGCTCGAGGCGGCGCTCGAGGCCGGCGAGGCCGACAAGCCGCTCGAGGAGGTCGTGAAGGCGGCCAGCGGTGGCAAGTTCAACAACGCCGCGCAGGTCTACAACCACAACTTCTTCTGGACGAGCATGAAGCCGGGCGGCGGCGGCGATCCGAGCGGTGACCTCAAGGACGCCATCGACCGCGACTTCGGAAGCGTCGACAAGTTCCGCGAGGCCTGGAAGGCCTCCGGCGCCGGCCAGTTCGGCTCGGGCTGGGTCTGGCTCGTCAACGACGGCGGCAAGCTCGCCGTCACCTCGACCAGCAACGCCGAGACCCCGATCACCGGCAGCGCCAAGCCGCTGCTCACCATGGACGTCTGGGAGCACGCCTACTACCTGGACCACCAGAACGCGCGCGGGACCTACATCGACGTCTGGCTCGAGAAGCTCATCAACTGGGACTTCGCGGCCGCCAACCTCGCGGGCTGAGCCCGTTCGGTCGAGACGAGAGCTCCGCGGCGTCCGTCGCGGAGCTCTCTTTCGTCCGTCCCCCCATGACCGCACCGCTCCTGCAGCTCACGAACGAGGGGCTCTTCTGTCCCGCCGGTGGCTTCCACATCGATCCGTGGGAGCCCGTGGAGCGGGCCGTGCTCACCCACGGTCACGGCGACCATGCGCGGCCGGGATCGACCCGCTACCTCGCGCCGGAGCCGGGCCGCTCGATCCTCGACAAGCGCCTCGCCACCGAGAGCGGTGCGCCGACCATCGACACCCTGCGCTACGGCGAGCGGCAGACCATCGGCGACGTATCGCTGAGCTTCCATCCCGCGGGTCACGTGCTCGGCTCGGCGCAGGTGCGGCTCGAGCATCGCGGCGAGGTCTGGGTGGTCACCGGCGACTACAAGCGCGCCGCGGACCCGACCTGCGCACCCTTCGAGGTGGTCCGCTGCGACACGCTGGTCACCGAGGCCACGTTCGCCCTGCCCATCTACCGATGGCCGGACGCGACGACGGAGGTGCGCGCCATCGCGAGCTGGTGGCGCGCGAACGCCGAGGCGGGGAGGGCGTCGCTGCTCTACGTCTACTCGCTCGGTAAGGCGCAGCGGATCCTCGCGGAGCTGAGCGCGCTCACCGATCAGACCGTCTACACGCACGGCGCCATCGAGGCCCTGGTCGAGCGCTACCGCGACGAGGGGGTCGAGATGCTCCCCACCAAGCCGGTGCAGCCGGAGCCGAAGGGCACCGACTGGGCCGGTCGGCTGGTCATGGCACCACCGTCCGTCCGACGCTCCCGCTGGCTGAAGCGCTTCGGCGATCACGAGACCGCCTTCGCGAGCGGTTGGATGCTGCTGCGCGCGACCCGAAAGCAGCGCGGCCTCGATCGCGGCTTCACGCTCTCCGACCACGCGGACTGGCCCGCGCTGATTCGCACCGTTCAGGAGTCGGAGGCGGAGCGCGTGCTCTGCACCCACGGTCGACCGGAGGTGCTCGCGCGATTCCTTCGCGAGGAGCGCGGGCTCGACGCGGCGGTCCTCGCGACGCCCTACGCCGGCGAGGAGGGCTCGGAGTGAGGGCGTTCGCGGCGGTGTTCGACCAGCTCGATCGCACGACCTCGACCAACGCCAAGGTCGAGGCGATGGCCGCCTATTTCGCGTCCGCGCCGCCGGCCGAGGCCGCGTGGGCATTCTTTCTGCTGAGCGGGCGGCGGATGAAACGGCTCATCGGTCCCCGGAAGCTCGGCGGCTGGGCGCTGGCCGAGGCGGCGCTGCCCGAGTGGCTGATGGACGAGTGCTACGCCGCCGTCGGCGACCTGGCCGAGGTCATCTCGCTGCTCGTCGAGCGAACGGAGCCGCACCTCGAGCGTAGCCTGCCGGAGTGGGTGGAGGCGCTGAAGGCGTTGCGGTCGCTGGAGGAGGACGAGCAGCACGCCACGGTCACGAAGTGGTGGCGCAGCCTGCCGAAGCGCGAGCGCTTCCTGCTGAACAAGCTGCTGACCGGCGCGCTCCGGGTCGGGGTCTCGAAGACTCTCGCGATCCGTGCGCTGGCAGAGGCGACCGGCATCGACCGGGACGTCCTGCAGCACCGCCTGAGCGGCAAGTGGGCGCCGAGCGCGAAGGCCTGGGCGACGCTGGTGGACCCCGAGCCCGACGCGGAGGCGTCGGCCGCGAGACCCTATCCCTTCTACCTGGCGAGCCCGCTCGAGGCAGAGCTCGAGTCGCTCGGCGACCCGAGCGACTGGCTGGTGGAGTGGAAGTGGGACGGCATCCGGGCTCAGCTCGTTCGGCGCGGCGGCGAGACCTTTCTCTGGTCGCGCGGGGAAGAGCTCATCACCGAACGCTTCCCGGAGATCGTGAATGGGAGCGCCGCCCTCGCGGACGGGACGGTGCTGGATGGGGAGTTGCTCGCGTGGGACGCCGACGCGAAGCGTCCGCTGCCTTTCGCGAAGCTGCAGAAGCGCATCGGCCGCAAGAAGCTCGGGCCGAAGATCCTCCGCGAGGCGCCGGCCCACTTCATGGCCTACGACCTTCTCGAGCTCGGTGGTGAGGACCAACGCGAGCGCCCGCAGACCGAGCGGCGCGCCGACCTCGAGAGGGTGGTCGCGGGGCTGCACGAGGAGGGGCTCGAGGCCCGCTTCGGGATCAGCGAGCGCGTCGCCGGCGAGAGCTGGGAGGCGCTCGCCGCGCTTCACGCCGAGTCGCGCGCGCGCGGCGTCGAGGGCTTCATGCTCAAGAGCGCGGCCGGTCCCTACCGCACCGGCCGGCGCAAGGGCGAGTGGTGGAAGCACAAGGTCGACCCCTTCACCCTCGATTGCGTCCTCATCTACGCACAGGCCGGCAGCGGCAAGCGCGCGGGGCTCTTCACCGACTACACCTTTGCGCTACGCAGCGCCGAGCACGGCCTCGTGCCCATTGCCAAGGCCTACAGCGGCCTCGACGACGCCGAGATCCGTGAGCTCGACGGATGGATCCGCTCCCACACCCTCGAGCGATTCGGGCCGGTCCGGGCGGTTGCGCCGGAGCACGTCTTCGAGATCGCGTTCGAGGACATTCGCGTGTCGAAGCGCCACAAGGCCGGGCTGGCCGTGCGCTTCCCACGCATCGCGCGCTGGCGGCGCGACAAGACGGCGGCCGACGCCGACTCCATCGAGAGCGCGCTCCAGCTCCTCGCGACGAAGAACGACTGAACCGCGGTCAGAAGCCGACGACGATGCCGGCCGTGGCGCCGCCGCGAGTCGGAGAGATGCCGGCGCCCATCAGGCGCGGGCCGTCGTCCTCCGCGAGCGTGACCGAGCCGCGCTCTTCCTCGTCGTCGAGGCGGTCGCGGAGGTCTTGGTAGGCGGACCAGCGGCGCTCGGCGTCCGAGCGGGTCGCGAGGTTGATGATGCCGGTGATGACCTGGATGCCCGCCGCGATCACGATGAAGTAGTCGAGGGGCTCGGTGAACTTGTAGTCCTTCTGATGAAGGAAGAGCGGCACGACCGCGATGCCGCTGCCGATGCTCAGTGACGCGTCGATCAGGCGGACGGCGCGGCTCCGTCGCGCGAGCGCCTCGAGCGCGTTCTCGCCGAAGCGGAGCCGCTCGCGGGCCTCGTCCACGGTGCGCATGGGCATGTGTCCGAACTGGATGGCCGGCGGCTGGGGGTTCGGTGAGAGGGCCAGGTCGATGATCCCGCGGGTCACGCTGACGCTCCCCATGAGGAACGCGTAGCGCGCGAGGTCCCGCAGGCCGTCCTGTCGCGCCCAGATGCCTAGACCGATCGACACGCCACCGCTCACCATCGAGAGCACGCCGTCCACGATGCGGTTCGAGCCCCGCGAGGCGAGGACCTGCAGGCTGGAGTCGAGGACCCGCAGCCGCGTCGACACGTTGCTCGGGAGGCGGATGCCGTCGTCGGCCGGTGCGCCGGGCAGACCGGTCTGCGGTCCGGGATAGACCGGGGTGCCATAGCCCGCGGTCGGCGCCGGCGGAGGCGGGATGGCCTCGCTGGGGCTCGCGGCGGGCATCGGGAGCGGGTCACCGCTCGCTTCGGTGCTCGGCGTCTCCGACGCGGTGGACGGGGGGGCTCCACTTTCGGCGTCCGAACCCGGCGGGGCGTCGAGCGAACCGGCGCCTTCCTGTGCAGAGGCGAGAGAAGCGCCCAGGCTGAGGGCGAGCACGATGGCTCCGAATCGCATTCCGCTCAGTATAGGGTCAGCCAGGCGACCTTTCACCTTTGCGCTCCTTCGAGGGCCGCCAGGGCCCGCTGGACCCGGAGGTCATCCGCGCCGAGGGCCGCTCCGGCCCGCTCCAAGGCCAGGCGCGCGGGCTCGGGCCGTTCGAGCCCGATCAGGGCCAGACCCAGCAGGAGCCGCGCTTCGCCGTCCGTGCCGTCGACGCCCAGCGCGCGCCGGGCTTCGACACGGGCCGTCTCCCAGCGCTCGTCCGCGAGGGCGGCCCGCGCGGCTGCCCGCCGCATCCGCCGCTCGTCCCCGGGCTCGCTCACCTCGTCCGCGAGCGCTCGCCAGACCCGAATGGCCTCCGCGCGCCGCCCGGCAGCGAGGAGCGCCCCGGCGAAATCCTCTCGCAGCAAACGATGCTCCGGTCGGTGGGCCAGCTCGCTCCGCAACAGGCGCACGGCGTCCTCGGCCATCCCGCGAGCGAGCTCCACCGCCGCCAGGTCGGCCACCAGCTCCGGGTCACGGGACCACGCTCGAATGGCCAGCATCAGTGCGCGGCGGGCCTGGCCGAGCTGGTCCCGGCGAACGAAGAGGGCGGCCAGTCGCCGGAGCATCTTCGCCGTGGCTTCGTCGTGCACCCCGGCCGCTTCGGAGACGAGGGCCAACGCCGCGTCGTGCTCCCCGCCGACGGCCCGGGCCCAGCCCTCGAGCCGGGCTCGTTCGCGGTTCGCTTCGGTGTCGGCTGGTTCGACGCGCCCCAGCAGACCGAGGGTCCACTCCGCCCGCGCGGCGCACTCCTCGTCGCTCAGCGCCGCGGCCGACGCGGCGTCCGTGGGGAGACCCTCGGCGATGGTCGCTGGCAGCCGCGGGTCACTCGGAGTGCGGTCCAGCACTCGTTCGAGCAGAGCGGTCGCCGGTCGCTCGCGGCCGCGCTCGAGGAGCTGACGCGCGCGCTCGAGCCAGCGGTCGACGCGCGGGTCCGTGTCGGACTGCGCCCCGGCCACCGAGGTGGCGAGCGAGAGGAGGGCGATGGCGAGGCCGAGGGGTCTCACGGACTCACAGTGTCGCCACGATCCGTGGATGGGCCAGTCACGCGGGGTCGGGAGCCCGCCGAACGGGCCCGAGCGACGGGCCAGCCAGCAGCTCCGCGGTGGACTGTTCCTGCAGGTCGCGCGCGCTGACGCCGAGGGCCACCTCCACGATGACCAGGCCTTCCGAAGTCACGTCGACCACGCCGAAGGGACCGATCAACCGGTCGAGCCGCACCCCATGCTCTTCGTCGGTCGTGCAGGCGTCGAAGGCCAGCGTGATGCCGACCACTCGCTTGGCGCCGGTCACCACCGGCACGTCCGCCACGCCCGCGCTGCTCAGGCGGGTGACGTCCACCAGGAGGACTTCGGCGACGCCATTGCCTTCGGGCGTCTGGGTGAGCCGGCGGGCGGCGGTCGCGAGCGGACCGTGGCTGGTCGCGGTCGAGGCGTCCGCCACCTCGAGGGCCGCGCGGCGGATGATCTCTTCTTGGCTCAGTGACACCGCTAGCGTTCCTCGAAGCTGAGCATGATGCCCTGTTCCCCGATGTGCACGTCGGGCCGCCGAAGCACCACGTCGCCGTTGCAGTCGAGGAGCTGCACGGAGTGGTCACCGGCGGGCAGCGGGAAGAACCGGCTCCCGCCGGGAGGAATCACCTCGCTCGGGTCCAGCGAATCCCCGCTGCGGCTACCGGCACGAGCGATCCGGGCCTCGCAGAGGATCTCCCGGCTTCGATTGCGCACCAGGATGCCGACCTGATCGTAGGGAGCCAGACTCGCCTGTCCCATCCCGCTAGCGCATCCGACCGAGAGCAACGCGAGCGCGAGCGGCGCTCGGCTCATGCCCGGGCGGCGTCCATCTTGGCGACGAAGCGGTCGAAGAGGTACCGCGCGTCGTGCGGGCCCGCCGCCGCCTCCGGGTGGTACTGGACGCTGAACGCGTCGTGCTCCGCGGAGGCGACGCCCATGCAGGTGTCGTCGTTGAGGTGCTGATGGGTCAGCTCCGCGTGTCCCTCGAGCGAGGAGACGTCGACGCAGAAGCCGTGGTTCTGGGTGGTGATCTCGACCCGGCCGGTCTCGAGGTTCTTCACGGGCTGGTTGAGGCCGCGATGGCCGAACTTGAGCTTGTAGGTGCTGCCGCCCAGCGCGAGCGAGAGGATCTGGTGGCCCAGGCAGATGCCGAAGAGCGGCTTCTTGCCGAGCAGGGACTTGGTGGTCTCGATGGCGTACGCCGTCGCGGCGGGGTCGCCGGGGCCGTTCGAGAGGAAGATGCCGTCCGGCTCGAGCGCGAGGATGTCGTCGGCGGGGGTGCGGCCGCTGACGACGGTGACCTTGCAGCCTGCGTCGACGAGGCAGCGGAGGATGTTGCGCTTCACGCCGAAGTCGAGCGCGACCACGTGTGGGCGGTCATCACGCTCGGTCGCGGGGCCGTCGCCCCAGACGCCCGTGCCCTCGGTCCACTCGTAGCGCTCCTTGGTCTGCACCTCGCCGGTGAGGTCCAGCCCCTGCATGGGCGGGGCCGCCTTGGCCTTCGCGAGGAGCTCGTCGGGCGTACCCACACCGATGGCCGCCATCTGCGCGCCGTTATCGCGGATGTGGCGGGTCAGCGCCCGGGTGTCCACGCCCTCGATGCCGACGATGCCGTGCTTCTTCAGGTAGGCATCCAGGTCCGCCGACGAGCGCCAGCTGCTGACCACCGGCGAGAGCTCCCGCACCACGAACCCCGCCAGGAAGGGCTTCTCCGACTCCGGGTCGTCCTCGTTGACGCCGGTGTTGCCGATCTGCGGCGCCGTCATCGTCACGATCTGACCGCAGTAGGACGGGTCCGTGAGGACCTCCTGGTAGCCGGTCATGCCGGTCGTGAAGACGACCTCTCCGGTGGACACGCCCTCGGCGCCCATGGCGATGCCGTCGAAGACGGTGCCATCGGCGAGGACGAGGTGGGCGCGGGGGCGGCTCGATTCGGCGGTCATGCTGCGGTCTCGGGGGGCTGGCGGTGGATCACTCGGCCGCGGGCGAAGGTCAGGCGGGCGGCGCCGCGGACGGTCTGGCCGAGTAGGGGAGTGTTCCGGGAACGAGAGCGTAGCGTCGTGTCGTCGACGGTCCACTCGCGCTCAGGGTCGATGACGGTGAGGGCGTCCGCGCCCTGCAACGTGCGGGAAGCGCCGACGACCCTTGCCGGGCCGACCGTGAGGGCTTCGACCGCTCGACGGCGGCTCAGATGTCCGTCGCGCACCAGCGCGAGGACCATCGGCAGCGCGGTCTCGAGCCCGATCATGCCGAAGGCGGCGACCGCGAGCTCGCAGTCCTTGTCCATCGAGGCGTGGGGCGCGTGGTCGGTGGCGATGGCGTCGAGGGTGCCGTCTTCGAGACCCTCGCGGAGCGCCGCCCGGTCCGCCTCCGAACGGAGCGGCGGCAGGACCTTCGCGTTGGTGTCGAAGGTCGCCAGCGCCTGGTCCGTGTAGGTCAGGTGGTGCGGCGTCACGTCCGCGGTGACCGAGAGGCCCGCAGCCTTCGCGCGCCGGATGGCGTCGACCGCGCCAGCGGTGGAGACGTGGGAGACGTGGAAACGGGCGCCGGTGAGCGCCGCGAGCTGAAGATCGCGCGCCACGGCGGCGACCTCGGCTTCCGCCGGGGAGCCGCGTAGGCCGAGCTTGGTGGAGAGTGGCCCCTCGTGCATCAGCGAGCCCCGGTGGAGACCGGGCTCCTCGCAGTGCTGCGCGACCACCAGGTCGAAGGTGCGCGCGTACTCCATCGCTCGGCGCAAGAGGCCGGCGTCGGTGACCGAGCGGCGGTCGTCGGTGACACCGACGCAGCCCGCCTTCCGGAGCTCGCCCATCTCGGTCAGGGCCTGACCCTTCAGCCCGACGGTGATCGCCCCGAAAGGCCACACCTCGGGGCCCTCGAGTCGCCCAGCGCGGGCGAGCACGAGCTCGGTCACGGCGCGGCTGTCGTTGACGGGGCGGGTCCCCGGCATCGCGCAGAGCGCGGTGAAGCCACCGTGAGCGCCGGCGGCGAGCCCGGACTCGAGGTCCTCTTCGTGCTCGTCGCCCGGCTCGCGCAGGTGCGTCCGAAGATCGACGAGACCGGGCGCTACCCAGCACCCGGTCACATCGACGACTTCGGCGTCGGCCGGCGGGTCGATCCGTGGACCGACCTCCGCCACGCGCCCATCTCGGACGAGGAGGTCGGCCTCAACGTCGACGTTGCCGTCGGGGTCGACGACCCACCCACCACGTAGGACGAGCATCGGGAGCGGACCTACCTCTCGCGGCCCCGTGAGTCAACGACGCACGGGGCCGAGAGCTCAGCCCACCTGCGAGAGCTCGTCGTCGTCGTGGTCGTGGTCGTGGTCGGCGGCACCGATGGTGCCGACCGAGGAGACGTCCTTGCCCGCCGCCTTCGCCGCGGACCGCTCCTTCTTGACCTCGACCCGCTGCCGCATGCTCACGACCTTGCGGTAGAGGGAGGCGAAGTCCTTGTTCCGGACGGCCGTGCTCGGCTTTCCGCCACGCAGGAGCGTCTGGAGGATGAACTCGAGAACGTGGATCTCGCCCTCGGAGAAACTGTTCGAGATACGCATGAGGGCGATCTACCACTCGCCAACGCACATGACAATCGGTGACGCGCCATATAGTGCAGAGACAATGTATGGTCACCCGCGGATCATGAATGATCCCAATGGGATCACTGGCGATCGCCGGACCGTGAGAGATCGCGCACGACGATTTCGATCCCCACGAGCCCAAAGCGATCGGTTGACAGCGACGTCTGGCGACCTGGCGAAAGGACTACCGAAAAGGGGCCATTCGTATCGCGATCGGCACCCGATCGCCGGTGCCGGACGTGCTAAGGTTCGCGACTTCGATGAGCAATCGACTCGGTGAGCTTCTCGTCCGCTCCAAGCGGATCAGTCTGCAACAGCTCCGCGACGCCCAGAGCGCGCAACAACGGGACGGGGTGAGCCTCGGCTACGCGCTGGCGAAGATGGGCTTCATCTCCGATCAGGAGATCACGGAGTTCCTCAGCCAGCAGTATCGCGTCCAGTCGATCGACCTGAGCGACTACGTGATCCAGCCGGACGTCATCAAGCTGATCACGCAGGACGTCTGCGAGCGCCACAAGATCATCCCGGTGTCGCGCGCGGGCACCTCGCTGATCGTCGCGATGGCAGACCCGTCGAACCTCCACGCCATCGACGACGTCAAGTTCCTCACCGGGTTCAACGTCGAGCCGGTCGTCGCCTCCGAAGTCGCCATCATGGCCGCCATCGAGCGGTCCTATCAGGCGCCGGAGATTTCCTACGACGACATCATGGACGGCTTCGACGAGGACGAGATCGAGGTCGCCGTCGACGAAGACGACGTGAACCTCGTCGACCTCGAGCGCGCGTCGGAAGACGCGCCGGTCATCCGCCTCTGCAACGCCATCCTCCTCAACGCGATCAAGAAGGGCGCCTCCGACATCCACGTCGAGCCCTACGAGCGGAACCTCCGCGTTCGCTACCGCATCGACGGCGTCCTCCACGAGGAGATGCGCCCGCCGGTGAAGCTCAAGAACGCCATCGCGTCGCGTCTGAAGATCATGGCGTCGCTCGACATCGCCGAGCGTCGCCTGCCGCAGGATGGCCGCATCAAGCTCAAGCTCGGCAAGGGCCGCGAGATGGACTTCCGCGTGTCCGCGCTCCCGACGCTCTGGGGCGAGAAGATGGTCCTCCGTCTCCTCGACAAGTCGAACCTGCAGCTCGACATGACGAAGCTCGGCTTCGAGGAGAACGCGCTCAAGGACTTCAAGCACGCCATCCACCAGCCCTACGGGATGGTGCTGGTCACGGGCCCGACCGGTTCGGGTAAGACCACGACGCTCTACTCGGCGCTCTCCGATCTCAACGACGTCGAGACCAACATCTCGACGGCCGAGGATCCGGTCGAGTTCAACCTGAACGGGATCAACCAGGTCCAGCAGCACGAGGACATCGGTCTCAACTTCGCGGCGTCGCTCCGCTCGTTCCTCCGGCAGGACCCGGACATCATCATGGTGGGCGAGATTCGCGACTTCGAGACCGCCGAGATCGCGGTCAAGGCCGCTCTCACGGGGCACTTGGTGCTCTCGACGCTGCACACGAACGACGCGCCCAGCACCGTCACCCGTTTGCTGAACATGGGCGTCGAGCCCTTCCTGGTCACCGCGTCGGTGAATCTGGTCCTCGCCCAGCGCCTCGCGCGGAAGATCTGCGCCGACTGCAAGACCGAGGTCCACGTCGAAGAGCAGGTCCTCCGGGACATCGGCTTCAAGGAAGAGGTCCTCCCCGAGGTGAAGGTGTTCGCTGGCTCCGGCTGCCGCACCTGCAACGACTCCGGCTACAAGGGCCGCATCGCGCTCTACGAGGTCATGCCCTTCACCGACCGGTTGAAGGACATGGTGCTCCAGGGCTGCTCCACCGCCGAGCTCAAGGACGAGATGATCCGTGGGGGGGTCAAGTCGCTCCGAATGAGCGGGCTGCAGAAGATCCGTGACGGGGTCACCACCATCGAAGAGGTGGGCCGCGTGACTTCCGCCGACAGCTTCTGAGCACCTGAGGCTTCATGCGCTGGCTCCGCATCTTCGATGGCGCCTACCGTCGGGCGCGGCGCGCCGAGGGGCGTGGCGACTATCGGGCCGCGGCCGCGCTCTACGCCGAAGCCGACCTGCCCGACGAGGCGGCGAGCGCGCTCCTGGTCCACGCCGCGCGGCAGACCGATCTGGACGCCAAGCTCTCGGCGCTGCGCGACGCGCTGCGCTGGCTCGAGCCGGGCGGCGGGCGCTGGCGCGAGGTGCAGACGCAGATCGGGATGGCGCTTCTGGAGCAGGGACAGCGCCGGGCCGGCTCGCCCACCCGGGAGGAGCGCGAGCAGCTCGAAGAAGCGGCCGAGCGTCTCGAGGCGGCAGAGCGTTTCAGCGAGGCCGCGACGGCCTTCGAGCTCCTCGAGCGTCCGGACGACATGGCCCGCTGCCTCCAGCACGCGGGCGACGTGGACCGACTCGAGGCCTTGCTCCAGGAGAGCACGGCGGAGGCGCGCAAGCAGCGCCAGCTCCGCAGCCTGGTCAACGAGTACGAGATGGCGCTGAAGGTGGGCGCGCGGATCGAGGCGCTTCGGGCGCTCGAGAACGCCGTGGACCTCGCGCCGGAGGACACGGCCATCGCGGATCTGCTCCGCCGGCTCGAGGCGCGGATGCTCCGTGGGACGCGGCTGCGGCTGCGCGTCGGTGGCCACGAGGTGGCCTTCGTCGGGACGGGCGAGGTCACCCTCGGGCGCGAGGCGGATCTCTCGGTGCGCGGCACGGGCGTGTCCCGCCGCCACGCGGCGTTGCGCCTCGACGGCGAGCAGGTCTTCGTCCGCGACCTCGAGAGTCGGAACGGCACGCTGCTCCGGGGCATTCCCATCGCAGGCGAGCTGGCCCTCGATGGCGCGACCGAGATCGGCCTGGGCGACGACGTCTCCGTTCGGGTGGACCGCGGGGAGGGCGGCCTGGTGCTCGAGGTGCTCGAAGGCCTCGACCGTGGGCTCCGGGCGCACGTCGGACCGGGGAGGCTGCGCGCGGAGGGGCTCCGGGGGGTCATCCACTTCGAGGGCGGTCACCCGACCTTCGACCCCGACCCGGGTGTGCCCACGCTCCTGGCCCGGCAGAAGGTGGCGGCCGCCATCGTGCTGCTGGCGTCGGACCGGCTGGAGATCGACGGGGTCGAGGTCGAGGTGCTGTGAGCCTCTGGAAGAAGATCAAGGGCTGGGCCGGCGGCGGCGACTCCGAGGAGAAGGAAGAGAAGGCACCGGAGCCGAAAGAGGCGCCTGCCGAGGCGCCCATGGCCAAGGCGACGGTCGAGGAGCGCTTCGCGGCGCTCATCGACACCAAGGAACGGCCCGACGCCAGCTACGCCATCGAGCTCCTCGACACGATGCACGGTCGGGGGCGGACCGCCCGGGCGCTCGAGCTCGCGCGGAAGATCCTGGCGCGCCACGAACGCTTCGACGTCTTCGCGCTCCGGGTCGCCGAGGTGCTCTCCGAGCGCGGCGACGACCGCGGGGCGCGGCAGCTCCTCGTCGATCTGGTCGAGGGTCAGGCGCCGCTCCCGGCGCTGATGCTGGCCGCCGAGATCGACGAGCGACTCGGTGAGGACGCATCCGCGCTCGCCCTCTACGAGCGGGTGCTCGCGCACGACCTCGACTTCCCCCGTGCGCGAGTTCGCGCCGACCGGCTCCGCGCCAAGAAGGGGCACCGCTCCAACATGGCGGGCGCGACCATCGCCACCGAGGGCGCGCTCACCCGCGGGCGCTACCAGGTGGAGAAGGAGCTCGGCCGCGGTGGCGCCGGCACGGTGTTCGCGGCGCGGGACCTGGCCATCGAGCGGCGCGTCGCGCTCAAGGTCTACCACCGGCGCGGCCGGGTGGAGCGCGAGCGCTTGCTCGCCGAAGCGCGCACGCCGGCGCAGATCGAGCACCCGGGCGTGGTGCGCATCTTCGATCTCGACGAGCGCCTCGGCGCCATCGCGATGGAGTGGGTCCAGGGCGGCTCCGTGCGCCGCGAGCTCGGCCGGGGGACGATGCCGCTGGCTCGCGTCGGTCGCTGGCTCGAGACCACCCTGGAGGCGCTGGCCTTCGTCCACTCCCGTGGCTTCATCCACCGCGACCTCAAGCCCTCCAACTTCCTGATCCGGCCGGACGACCGGGTGGTGCTCACCGACTTCGGCCTCGCGATGCCGCTCGGGGGGACGCCACGCTCGGTCGGCGGGCTGGGCGAGGGCACCCTGCGCTACATGCCGCCGGAGCAGCGCTCGGGCGCTCCGGCCGAGCCCAGCGCCGACGTCTATGCCTTCGGCGTGGCCATGGTGGAGATGCTCGCCGTGGCCGATCGGAGCGTGGATCCGCTCACCGAGCTGGCCGCCGCCTGCAACCGCAAAGCCCCGGAGACCCGCCCCACCGTGGCGGCGCTCCAGGCCAGTCTTTCGACCGAGCTGGCCGAGGCCCTGAGTGCAGCGGATTGATCGCCGACCCCACACGGGGTAGGCCACGGCGTGGCGAAGCGAAAGAAGCCCAAGATTCCGGACGCGGCGGCTCGGCAGGCCGAGATGGGCGAAGCCCTCGCGAACATGGAGAAGCCCAAGACCCCGTGGAAGCTGCTGATTCAGATCGGCATCGGCTTCGCGGTGCTCTGGGTCGTGGCCGGGATGCTCATGCCCTACATCGGGTACTGGGGCATCGGCGTGGCCGGGGTGCTCACCCTGATCGCGCTCGGCTTCGGCTTCTACATCTGGCGGCTGACCCGGAAGTCCTCGGACATCATGGACATCCTGAAGACCGCCACCGACGCCGAGGGCCGGGACGCGGCCATCGCGGCGCTCCAGGCCCGTGGGGACGGCGATGTCATGGGCAAGCTCGCCCAGGCGCAGCTCGTCGGTCAGGAGGATCCGAAGGAAGCGATGAAGATCCTCGAGGAGATCGACATCGACAAGGCGCCGAAGCTCCTCCAGAACGACGTCCGCGCTCAGCTCGCGCTCATGTACCTGCTGCACAACCGCAGCAAGGACGCGCGGAAGCTCGCCGACGACATCAAGCTCGACGCGCAGCCCCAGCCCAAGCAGAAGGCGATGTACGCCGCGGTCATCGCGGAGAGCTTCGCCCGCACCGGCAAGGCGAAGGACGCCGTCTCGCTCCTCGAGGACTACGACCCGGACGCCGACGGCGCCGACGCCTTCGAAGAGATGCGCCCGCTCCTCTACCGCGCGCAGATGTTCGCGGCGCTGAACATGAAGAAGCGCGGCCGCGCGCGGACCGCGATGATGCGCCTGGCGCGCATCGACCCGAACCAGCTCGGTGCCTTCATGCAGAAGGGCACGCACCCGCAGGTGAAGCGGCTCGCGATGGAGGTCCTCGAGAAGGAGGGCTTCGTGCCGAAGCAGAAGGTTCGGATGCAGAGATAGGCGCTCGGCCACGCGGTTCGAGGATGAGCGCCGCATCGGGCGGGGGAGTTCGGGTGAATCGAGGCTCAGCCGACGAGAGAGGGGTTGGGTGCCCACCCCTTTGAAGAGTGTCGGAAGGCTCGCTGGGCCTGCGATCGCCCAGCAGCTCCTCCACACTTTGGTCTTCCTGGTGGACCGCGCGCTGCTCGGCCACCACGACGCCGCGTCGCTGGCGTCCATGCAGATCAGCGGACCGGTGGTCTGGTCCGCGACGACCATTCTCGGCGCGTTCACGGTCGGGGTGGTCGCCGTCGTCGGTCGGCGCATCGGCGCCTCCGATGGACCCGGTGCGAGTGCGGCGCTCCGGGCGTCGCTGCTCTTCGCGCTCGTCGTCGGTGGCCTGGCGTTCGGGCTGGGGCTCCTCTCGCGTGCCCCCTTGCTCGGGCTCTTCCCCGAGGCGGGGCCCGCCGTCTGGGCAGAGGCCGATGGCTACCTGACCGTGGCCTTCGCCACGATGCCCGCGCTGCTCCTCTCCCTCACGCTCGCCATGGCGGTACAGGCGGCCGGCGACACCCGGACGCCCTTCCTGGTCGCCGCCGTCGGCAACCTGCTCAACGTCGCCGTGAGCTACGCGCTGATCTACGGCGCGTGGGGTGCCGAGCCGATGGGCGCTCGCGGGGCGGCCATCGGCAGCGCGGTCGCCTTCGGCTGGCAGGCGGTGGCTCTCGGTGCCTTCACCGCGTCGACGCGGGCGCCGGTGAGCTGGCGGCGTGCGGGGGCGGTCTTCGACCGTGAGGCGCTGCGACGGGTGCTCCGCATCGCCGGGCCGTCGCTGGCCGAGCGCATCCTCCAGCAGATCGGCTTCATGGCCTACGTGACCATGATCGGCGCGCTCGGCGCCACCGCGATGGGCGCGAACCAGGCGCTGATCGGGATCGAGGCCATCGTCTTCCTCTCGGCCGACGGCCTCGGCATCGCGACCGCGGCGGTCGTCGCCCAGCGCCTGGGCGCATCCGAGCCGAGTGATGCTCGGGCAGCGCTGCACGGCGGCCTGCGACTCTCGACGGTCTTCCTCGGAGCCATCGGCGTGCTCTTCTTGGTGCTCCCCGAGCCGCTCCTGCGGCCCTTCACCGACGACCCCGAGCTCATCGCGTTGGCGCTCCCATGCCTCGCCGTGGCGGGGTTCGCGGCGCCGATCATGGGCGCGGCGGTGGTCGCCTCAGCGGCGTTGCGCGGAGCCGGTGACACCCACGCCGTGCTCTGGGTCACCTTCTTCGGCGGGCTGGTGGTTCGGCTCGGCGCGACCTACCTCGCGGCCTTCGTCTGGGACCTCGGGTTGGTGGGCGTCTGGATCGGCTCCACGCTGGACTGGGTCGTGCGAGCGGTCCTGCTCCTCGCCCTGGCCCGCGGCCCAGGGTGGCTCTCGCGACCGGTTTGAGGCGCGGCGGTCTGCTCCCCCCGGATGGGAGGGTGTGCAACGGGGCGTCGGTTCTCTACTCTGCGCGTCGCAATGGCACGCGTGCTTCACATCGAGGACGACCCCCACAGCCGGCGGCTGGTGGAGAAGATCCTCGTGGCGGCCGGCCACGAGGTCATCGAGACCGACAACGGTCTCGAAGGGATCCGCCTCGCGGCGGAGGTCTCCCCGGACCTGGTCCTGGTCGACATCAACGTCCCCGACCTCGACGGCTACGAGGTGACGCTCCGCCTGCGCGGCATGCGTGCGCTGAAGGGTGTCCCCATCGTCGCCATCACGGCCGAGGGCGATCGCGCGACCAGCCTCGCCGTCGGCGCGGACGGCTTCATCGGCAAGCCGATCCAGGCGCGGAAGTTCGCGGCGACCATCAAGAAGTTCCTCGGCGGCCACCGGGAGTCCGACAAAGGCACCCAAGGCTCGCAGGAGGAGGTGCTGCGCGAGCGGACCCAGCGCATCGTCGAGCGCCTCGAGTGGCGGGTGAAGGAGCTGCAGCAGGCGAACGCACGGCTCGAGGAGATGGCGCGTCTTCGCCGCGAGTTCCTCCAGAACGTGAGCCACGAGCTCGCCACGCCGATGACCCCGGTGGTCGGCTACCTCCGTCTGCTCCTCGGCGAAGAGCTCGGTGAGCTGACGCCGCTCCAGCGCAAGTGCATCCAGTCGATCCAGCGCTCGACGACCCGGCTCCGCAACGTGGTGGAGACCCTGCTCGACGTCAGCGCCCTCGAGGCGGGCCGGATGCACTACTACGACCGCGACTACGACCTCGGCGCCGTCGTCGAGAAAGCCGTCGAGCGGATCCGGGCCGAGGGCGACACCTCTCGGGTCGAGCTGCTGGTCGACGCCATGCCCGAGCTCCCGGGCCGCGGCGACCCTGACAAGATCGAGCGCGCCGTCGTGCACGTGATCGACAACGCGGTGAAGTTCACGCCCCGAGGCGGACGGGTCGCCATCAGCTGCGCCGCCGTCGGCGACATGCTCGAGGTCCACGTCCTCGACGAAGGCCCGGGCATCGAGCCGGACGAGCGCGAGCGGATCATGGAGCCCTTCGTGCAGGTCGACGGCTCCGCGACCCGCGCTCACGGTGGCGTCGGGCTCGGGCTCGCGTTCGCGCGGCGGGTGGCCGAAGCGATGGGCGGCGGCATCGCCCTCGAGAGCGCGCCAGACACGGCGGTCGCGGGGCTGACCCTTGGCGGCACCCTCGTGCGGCTCCGGGTGGCTCGGACGGCGCCGCCTCGCCCCGCGGTGGACTGATGCCCTACCTGGATCACCACGCCGCGACGCCGCTCGGTGCCGCCGCGGCGACGGCCATGGCGGCTGCGACCGACGCGTGGGCCAACCCCTCGAGCGTCCACGGGCCGGGCCGCCGTTCCCGCGCGCTCTTGGAGAACGCACGCGCGCAGGTCGCGGGCGCCCTCGGGGCGGCGTCGGCCGACATCGTCTTCACGAGCGGGGGAACCGAAGCGTGCGACCTGGCCATCGCCGGCGGTGAGCGACCCTCGCGGGTGATCACCTGGGCGCTGGCGCATCCGGCAGTCCAAGGGTCCGTGGACACGTGGGCGGACGCCGGCGTTCCCGTGGAGCGGGTCGGCGTGTCGACCGAGCTCGAAGCGGGGGAGGGCGACCTGGTGATCGTGCCTTGGGTCGACCACGAGACCGGCCTCGTCCTCGACCTGGCCGCCATTCGCGAGCGCTGCGCGGGGGCACGGCTGGTGGTCGACGCCAACCAGGCGCTGGGTCGGCTCCCCATCGACGTCGAGGCGCTCGGCGTCGACGCGCTCGCCATCGCGTCGCACAAGATCGGCGGACCCTCGGGTGCGGGCGCGCTCTGGGTTCGCCGCGACCGCGCGCTCGAGCCCCGACTCTCCGGCGGCGGCCAGGAGCGAGGGCGGCGTGGCGGGTCGCCCGGAGTGCTCCCGCTGGTCGGTTTCGGGGCTGCGTGCGAAGCGCTGCCAGAGCGACTCGCGTCGATGGCACGGGTCGCGGAGTGGCGCGACCGGCTCGAGGCCGTCGCCGTGTCGCTCGGCGGCGTGGTCAACGGCGCGGAGAGCGCTCGGGTCGCCTCGTGCGTGAACGTGTCGTTCCGCGGCTGGCGTGCGGAGCACCTGGTGCCTGCGCTCGATCTCGAAGGGCTGGCCGTGAGCGCCGGCGCGGCCTGCTCGTCTGGAACGACCGAGCCCTCGCCCGGGGTCGCGAGCCTCTACCCCGACGAGCCCTGGCGCGCCCTGAGCGCCATCCGCCTGAGCCTCGGGCCCGAGGGACTCGACGACGGCGCCATCGACGAGGCGGCCGCGATCCTGCGGCGCGTGGTCCCGCGAGCTTGACTCGGCGGCGGGCGCGCCTCATCCGGTGGCCGTGCGGATCCTCGTCGCCATGAGCGGGGGCGTCGACTCCTCGGTCGCCGCCGCGCTGCTCCACGAGGCGGGCCACGAGCTCGTCGGCGTGACCCTCCATCTCTGGGATGCCTCCGGCGACCAGCAGGTCGGGCGGTGCTGCGCGCCCGAGGACCGCGACGACGCTCGCCGGACCTGCGACCACCTCGGGATTCCGCACTACGTGCTCGACGAGCGCGAGGCGTTCCGCCGCGACGTGGTGGAGCCCTTTCTCGACTCCTATCGCGCCGGCGAGACGCCGATCCCCTGCGTCGAATGCAACCGGACGGTGAAGCTCGACCACCTGGTGACGCTCGCGCCCCGCTTCGGCTGCGACGCGGTCGCGACGGGTCACTACGCCCGGATCATGATGGATGGCGAGCGCGCGCGGCTGCTCCGCGGCCGCGACCTGGACAAAGACCAGAGCTACTTCCTCTTCGGGTTGAAGCCCGAGACGTTGGCGCGAATGGTCTTCCCGCTCGGTGAGCTGACCAAGGACGAGGCCCGCGCGGAGGGGCGCCGGCTCGGCGTTCCGAACGCCGACAAGGGTGAGTCGCAGGAGCTCTGTTTCGTCCCGGACGGCGACGTGGCCGGCTTCGTGTCGCGGGAGCGAGGCCCTGGTCGGCCCGGGGAGCTGGTGGACGAGGAGGGCGCGCCCCTCGGCCAGCACGAGGGCATCGAGGCGTTCACCATCGGTCAGCGCAAGGGGCTCGGGCTCGGCGGCGGACCGACACGCTACGTGCTTCGCATCGTGCCGGACCAGGATCAGGTGGTCGTCGGCTCCGCCGACGCGCTGCAGGGCTCCGACCTGAAGGCCGAGCGTGCCCGTTGGATCGGGCCGGCGCCCAGCGAGCCTTTCGAGGGCCAGGTGCGGATCCGCTATCGGCACGAGCCCGCCGAGGGCCGCATCGAGGCGACACCGGACGGGTTCCGTGTTCGCTTCGCTCGGCCGCAGCGGGCAATTACGCCTGGCCAGGCCGCGGTGATATACCGAGGGGACGAGGTTCTCGGTGGCGGTTTCATCAAGTTCTGAGCATCGCGCGTCGCGCCGCGTCCTCCGGTCGACCTGGCTGGCAGTGGCGCTCGCCTTCGCGGGCTGCAGCGTCGGGGTCGGCTCCGGCGAGGTGACCGGCACCGTCATCGCACCGCAGTGCGACCTGGACGGGGACTTCTCGTTGAACCCGGACTTCTTCAGCGCCAGCGCCTTCGAGGAGCAGCTGACCATCCGGATCCAGAGGGGCGGCGACTTCGCCATCGACAGCGACGGCATCAGCATCGTGGTCCTCGACGCCACGATGGAGAGCGAGCGGCTCGGCACCCCCATCGCCATCACGGCGGAGGACGAGGCCCCCGTGAGCATGAGCCTCTACCTGAACGACCGCTGCCCGGTGGACGAGGACATGCTCCCCGTCTTCCTCGAGGCGACCGAGGGCACCATCACCTTCGACCAGATCTATGCCCCCGAGGTCGACGGCGGACAGCGGCAGACCTCCGGGACGTTCACGGGCGTGGTCTTCACCGATGGCCGCGGTGAGCGCATGGCGACGCTGGATGGCGAGTTCTCGTTCCTCTTCGAGCGCGGTCGGCCGGGACAACCGTTCCCCTGACCCGTCGGCGAAAAGGTGGGACGGCGGCGCTCGAGGGCGTCGTTCGCGACGTCGGCCGTTCCGGCGATGGAGTCGTCCAGAGCGACCGTGGGGTCGTCTTCGTGCCGGGGACCTTTCCGGGCGAGCGGGTCCGTTTCGAGGTCCGCAAGCGGGGAAAGGGCACCCAGCGTGGTCGCGTCCTCGAGCTCCTCGAGCCGCGCCCGGACCGGCGGGAAGCGCCGTGCGCCATCGCCGATCGCTGCGGCGGTTGCCCGTGGATGACCCTCGAGCCGGAGGGGCAGCACGCGCTGCAGGCCGAGCGTGGGCGCACCTTGGCGACCCGCGTGGGCTTCGAGGGCGAGGTGCCGGTGATCGCCGGGTCCTCCGTCGGCTATCGCCGGCGGGCACGCCTGGCGTGGAAGGGGAGCGCGCTCGGCTACCGCGCCGCCTCGTCCCGTCAGGTGGTCGACGCCCCGGAGTGTCTCGTCCTTCAGCCCCAGCTCGCCGCCGGGTGGCGCGCGCTACGGGAGGCCCTCGGGGGAACGTTGGGCGGCTCGGGCGAGATACGCATGTATCGCCATGGAGACGCGGCGGTAGCCTTGCTCGAGACCTCCGATCCCCAGCCACCGGCCGTGTACGACGCCTGCCGAACGCTGGCCGCGGACCCCGCGCTGGCAGGGGTCGGACTTCGGGTCGGGGAGGGCGAGCCCGCGGTCTTCGGCGAGCTCGGGGAGCGCTACGAGGGGCCCGACGGCCAACCGCTGGGTGGACCGCCGGGCGGGTTCAGCCAGGCCCACGACCCGCTCTCGCTCACGCTCGCCCGCGACGTGGAGGAGCGGGCCACGGCGGGCCTCGAGCGACCGAAGATGGTCGAGCTCCATGCAGGCCACGGAAGCTTCACCGTCCTGCTGGCTCGGCACGGCGAGCTCCGAGCGGTGGAGGTCAGCGAGTCGGCCTGCGAGAGCCTCCGCGCCAACCTCGCCGCGCGGGGCCTCGAGGCGACCGTGGTCGCTGCGGACGTGGCCGACCAGCCTCGCTCGTTCTCACCGGAGCTGGACGTCCTGGTGCTCGACCCCCCGCGGACGGGAGCCCGAGAGCCGCTCGAGCGCCTGCTCGCGTCGAAGGCCCGCCCTCGGATCGTCTACGTCTCGTGTGACCTGGCCACATTGGAGCGCGATCTCGGTGTCCTGCGGGAGGCCGGCTATGCGGTCGAGGAGCTGCGGCTCTACGAGCTCTTCCCGCAGACCGCTCGGGTCGAAGCGCTCGCCGTCTGCGCCCCGGCGTGAAACGTGTGAAACGCATGGAATCCACTCTCACGGGATGCTAAGGCGCACTCGTGCGCTGCCCCTACTGCAGCACCTTGGACAACAAGGTGATCGATTCGCGCCTGAGCGCGGCGGGTGAGGTCACCCGTCGACGCCGCGAGTGCGATGGGTGCAGCCGGCGCTACACGACGTACGAGCGCGTCGAACAGGCCCTCCCCATGATCCTGAAGAAGGACGGGAAGCGGCAGCCCTTCGATCCCGACAAGCTCTTGGCCGGGCTGCAGCGCTCGTGTGCCAAGCGGCCCGTCTCCCCCGAGACGCTCGAGCGAATCGTCGGCGACGTGCAGCGAGCGCTGGCCGACACCGGCGAGACCGAGGTCGCCAGCTCCTTCGTCGGTCGGAAGGTGCTCGAGCTCCTCGGCGACGTGGACCAGGTCGCCTACGTGCGCTTCGCGAGCGTCTACCGCGAGTTCCAGGACACGCAGGAGTTCATCGCGCTCCTCGAAGGCATGGTCCGCGAGAGTCAGGCCCCCACGGCCGCGACCGACGAGCCCAACCCGCGCGAGACTCCGGCGACCGGCCCGAACGGCTAGCCGTGGCGGAGCAGGAGAGCGAAGCGGCCCGGGACGCGCGGCTGATGGCCCTCGCCATCGACGCGGCGCGCCGGGGACGGCCGAGCCCGAACCCCCACGTGGGTGCGGTGATCTCGGACGACGAGGGTCAGGTGATCGCGAGCGGTCACCACGAGCGCGCGGGCATGGCGCACGCCGAGGTCGACGCCATCGCGAAGGCGGACCGAACCGAGGGGATGACGCTCCACGTGACGCTCGAGCCGTGCAACCACCACGGACGCACCGGGCCCTGCACGGAGGCGGTCATCGCGGCCGGCTTCCGCCGGGTGGTCATCGGCTCGCTCGACCCGGCGCCGCACGTGCCGGGCGCGGTGGATCGCTTGCGGGCCGCAGGCATCGAGGTCCGGCATGGGGTGCTCGAGCGCGACTGCAAGGCGCTCGTCGCCGACTTCGCCAAGCACATCAAGACCAAGCTCCCCTACGTGGTCCTCAAGAGCGCGGTGACCCTTGATGGCCGCATGGCCACGCGCACCGGTGATTCGAAGTGGATCACGGGCGAAGCGGCGCGCACGGAGGCCCACCGGCTCCGGGACCGGGCCGATGGCGTGCTCGTCGGCATCGGCACCGTGCTGGCGGACGATCCCCAGCTGAACGTGCGTCACGTCCCCGGAGTGGACCCCGTGCGGATCGTCCTCGACCGCGCGCTTCGCACGCCCCACACCGCGAAGGTGCTGACGGCATCCGGCGGCGAGTGTTGGATCCTCCACGGCTCTTCGGCGCCGCAGGAGCGGCGTGACGCGCTGCGAGAGGCGGGCGCGTTGCTCCTCGAGATCGCCGAGGGCTCGGACGGCCGCCTGGTGATGGAAGACGCGCTGCGGGCGCTCGGTGAGCGAGAGATCGTTCGGCTGCTCGTCGAAGGCGGACCGCAGGTCCACGGGACCCTGCTGGATGGGGGCCTCGCCGACCGAGCGGAGATCTTCGTCGCGCCTCGGGTGCTCGGGGACGGTGCGGCGCCCGGGATGGCCATGGGGCGCGGCAGCGACCGGATGGCCGGGGCGTGGCAGATCGACGACCCGGTCGTGCGGCGCCTCGGCGACGACGTCTGGATCAGCGGCGAGCTTCGCCGAGGAGAAGAGAGCTGATGTTCACTGGTCTCGTCGATTCCATCGGTACCATTCGCGCCGTCGAGAAAACGGCGAAGGGCGCCCGGCTTCGCGTCGCGACCGACTACGAGTCGCTCGTGCTCGGCGAGTCCATCGCGGTGATGGGGACCTGTCTCACGGTCACCTCGATCGAGAGCGATGGCTTCTGGGCCGACGCGTCCAAGGAGACCCTCGAGCTCACCAACCTCGGCGAGCTCCAGACCAGCGCGAAGGTGCATCTCGAGCGCGCGCTGCGCCTCGGCGACCGGCTGGGCGGTCACCTCGTCAGCGGCCACGTGGACGGGGTGGGGCGCATCGCCGCTCGCGAGCCCGTCGGCGAAGCCGTCAAGGTGAGCTTCGAGGTTCCGGAGCGGCTCGCGCCCTTCCTGGCCCCGAAGGGCTCGGTGACCATCGACGGCGTCAGCCTCACCGTGAACGGCGTCCGCGGGACGCGCTTCGACGTGATGCTGGTCCCGTTCACGCGGAAGGAGACGCTCTTCGACGCGCGTTCCATCGGTGCGAAGGTGAACCTCGAGGTCGACGTGCTCGCGAAGTACGTGGCGCGCCTCATGGGTCGCCCGGGTGTCGACGGGAAGGGCGACGCCCTCTCGCTGGAACTGCTGCAACGACAAGGCTATCTAGACCGCTGAGCGCGAGCTCGAGGAGCAACCCCATGCGATCCCAACTCCGTACTGAAGCCATCGAACGCGTCACCAAGGCGCTGGAAGACATCGCCAACGGCAAGATGGTGATCCTCGTCGACGACGAGGACCGCGAGAACGAGGGCGACCTGGTCCTCGCCGCCGAGAAGTGCACGCCGGAAGCGATCAACTTCATGGCGCGGCACGCGCGTGGCCTGATCTGCCTCAGCCTGACCGACGACCGCATCCGCGCGCTCGACCTGCCGATGATGGTCGACCAGAACCGCGCGAGCCGCTCGACCGCGTTCACCATCAGCATCGAAGCCCGCGAGGGCGTGACCACGGGCATCAGCGCCGCGGACCGCTCCCACACCGTGCTGACCGCGGTCGCCAAGGACGCTCAGGCGCGCGACCTGGTGAGCCCCGGGCACATCTTCCCGCTCCGTGCGCGGCCGGGCGGCGTGCTCCAGCGCACCGGACACACGGAGGGCTCCGTCGACCTCGCGCGCTTGGCTGGCCTCGAGCCCGCGGGCGTCATCTGCGAGATCATGAACGAGGACGGCACCATGGCCCGGACCTCGGACCTCGAGGCCTTCGCCGAAGAGCACGGCCTGATCCTGCTCAGCATCGCGGACCTCATCGAGTACCGGCTCAGCCGCGAGCAGCTCGTCGAGGTGAAGCGGGAAGCCACCGTGACGCTCCCGAGCGGTCACCGGTGGCAGGCGCGGGTCTACGAGGTCGGTGCCGGCCGCGAGTTCCTCGCGCTGGTCCATGGCGAGGTCGACCCCTCGCCGACCCTCGTCCGCGTCCACACCGCCTCGGTCATGGGCGACCTCGTGGGCATCGAGGAGCCCGGCCGTGTCCAGCTCCGCGAGGCCATCCAGCGCATCGAGGCCGAGGGCCGCGGCGTCATCCTGCTCCTGCCTTCCACGGCCGGCATGGACGACGACCTGGCCTACTTCCTCGGCGAGACCGTCGACCGCCCCCGCCCGGACCGCGGCGAGGTGCTCCGCGAGTACGGCCTCGGCGCGCAGGTGCTGGCGGACCTCGGCCTCGGCAAGATCCGGATCCTCACCAACCGTCCGCGTCGCATCCCGAGCCTCGAGGGCTACGGCCTCGAGGTCGTCGAGCAGCTCCTGCTCCGCGATGCCAGCGGCGAGCACGACGCCGAAGGCGTCAGCGAACGCGCGCATTGATTCTCGCCGAACCGACCGGTTGCTCGCCAGCCCGTCTCCTTCCACGTTTCCGAGAACTCTGATGGCTACCTACGAAGGCACCTTCGATTCCGTCCCGGCCGATGCGCGTTTCGCCATCGTCGCGGCCCGCTTCAACCACTTCATCGTCGACCACCTGGTGGCCGGCGCGAAGGACGCGCTCCGCCGCCATGGCGTGGGCGAGGACCGGATCGACGTCTTCCTCGTCCCCGGCGCCTGGGAGCTCCCCCGCGTGGTCGACCGGGTCGCCAAGGCCGGGAAGCACTCGGCGGTGCTCGCCCTCGGCGCGGTCATTCGCGGCGCGACCCCGCACTTCGACTACGTCGCCGGTGAGGCGGCCAAGGGCGTGGCCCACGCGATGATGAAGCACGAGTTGCCCGTCATCTTCGGCGTCCTCACCACCGACACCATCGAGCAGGCGGTCGAGCGTGCCGGCACCAAGGCCGGCAACAAGGGCTTCGAGGCCGGCATGGCCGCGCTCGAGATGGTCGCGCTCGAAGGCGCGATGGGCGAAGCGGGGCTCTGAGGGGACGTAGAGAGCCATGGGCGTTCGACGTAGAGGCCGCGAGGCGGCTCTCCAGATGCTCTACCAGATGGATGTCTCCGGCGTGGGCGCCGAGGACGCGCTCCGGATGTACTGGACCCATCTGACCCACGAGGCGCAGCAAGCGGCCGAAGAGGACGGCATCGAGCCGCCGAGCAAGCCGAAGAGCGCCGACGCGCGCGAGTTCGCCGAGGCGCTGATCCGCGGTGTCCACGAGAACCGCGAGCGCATCGACGAGACCATCCGGAAGGTGAGCCACCACTGGCGGCTCGAGCGGATGATGCGCGTGGACCGGAACATCCTCCGCCTCGCCACCTACGAGCTCCTCGAGATGAGCGACATTCCGCGCCGGGTGACCCTCAACGAGGCCATCGAGCTCGCCAAGCGCTTCGGCGCCGAGGGCAGCCCGGGCTTCGTGAACGGCGTGCTCGACCGCATCGCCACCGATCTGGGCAAGGAGTAGGGCGAGCGATGAGCGCCCGCGGCGGCACCCTGAGCTCTCCGGCGCTCAGCGTGACTCTCCGGCGGGAGCTGGCGTTCGTCTCGCCCGACCTGCGTCGGCTCGACGGAGTCGAGTCCGAGGTCCTGGCGCTGCCCTTCTTCTCCGACCTGCGCCCCCTGCGCGGGGCCGCGGGCCTGGTCGACTGGCGCATGTGCGGCTTCCTCTCGAAGCTACTGATCCGCGGCCGCATCGACGGCTCGCCCGGTGAGCTCACGCTGCTGCCGAGTGGTGAGCGGCTGAGCGTCGACAAGCTACTCCTGGTCGGGCTCGGTCCGTCCGACGGGTTCACCCCGAAGCGCTTCGACGACGCGCTCCGCCACATTCTCGAGACCGCCACCCGCGCTCGGATGCGCTCGTGCGTCATCGAGCTGCCGGGCCGGGCGACCGGCGCGATTCCCGCCGCCGACGCGATGGAGCGCTTCCTGAAGATCGTCCGGAGCTTCGACGAGCTCGACGAGCTCATCCTTGTCGAAGGGCAGATGGCCCAGCGTGCGATGGACCCCGTGCTCGAGCGCGAGCGCCGCCGCACCCGCGCCCGCGTCGGCTGAGCGGGGAGAGCCCGTCTCACCGCACGTATGAGAGAGCATGAGAGTCTGGACCGACGGCCAGCGGATCCTCCATTTGGAGAAGGGCTCGCTGTCGCTCATCGAGCCGGGCGGGGTTCGCAGCCTGGGAGCCGCCGACGCGAGTCGCTACTCGCCGACCGGCGCGCTCGCCGTCAGTCCCGACGGAGCGACGGGGTGGGTCGCCGGAGAGGACCGCCAGGCCACCCGCATCGCGCTCGCCGACGGCAGCCGCGAGTCCTTCGGCTGGACCCTGGTGGACGCGACCTACGAGAGCCCTGGCCAGCTACTCGGGCTGCGCCTGCTCGAGAAGCAGATGGAGCTCGTCCGCTTCACCGACGCGGAGCCCGAGATGCTCACGCCGGTCGTGCTGCCGCCGGTTCGGCCGATCGCTTGGCCCTTCGGTGCGGCCTACCAGTTCGCAGCCTACGAGCCGGAGTGGTCCCGCTACGGCGAGGCCCGAGCGACGACCACCGAACACGGCTCCGCGGTCGCCCACGTCTCTGGCCTCCTCTTCGTCCGCTGGGCGGATGGTTCCGAGGTGCTCTGGCAGACGGTCCCCATCTACCAGGGTTGGATCTGTGCCTACGTGCACGCGGACGGAGTCGTCGTCAGCGCCGTCCACAATGGCCGAACCGGCGAGGTCGTGTGGCTCGACCGCGAGGGGCTCTGGGTCGATGGCTTCGACAGCCAGTGGAAGCGCATGGGCCCCTGCGTTCCGAGCCCCCGCGGCTTCATCGGCTGGGTCGACGAGGACGTCGTGCGTTTCGAGGGACACCCGCGCCGCATCATCGAGCGCGCGCACGTGGGCGGCATGGACGCAGACGTCTCGGTCGACGCATCACTGACCGAGGTGGCGGCCGTGGCCGGGAAGGGCTGCTTCCTCGTGGAGGACGGTCGAGTCCGTGGCGACGAGGACACGGACCCCTTCGAGCGCCTGACCGATCCGCTCGCGCTCGAGCCCATCCGCTTCGCGTGGGTCGACGATCCCACCCTCGGGCGATTGCCCGTTCCGGCGCCGGACCAAGTGGCAACGCTGCTCGCTCTCGCCGATGGCGAAGGCGCGGCGTCGACGGAGCTCCAGCAGCGGCTGGCGATGCCCCTGCCCGCCATCGAGAAGCAGGGCGCGCGCAACGCCGTGCTGCGCCACCTGTACCGCGCGGCGCTGCCGCCGCTCGGTCCCTCGGGCGTCCGAGACGCGCTCGGTCGCCTCGCTCGCGCGGACGAGTCGCCGTTCGTCGACCATGCGCTCCGCCGAGCCCTCCCGGAGCGCTGGCGTGAGCTCACGATCACCGAGCCGGTGGAGCCATGGCTTCGCGCGCACATCGCCCTCGTGCACCAGTACAATCCACGCGTCGAAGGCGTCGCGGGTGCGACGGCGATCGCCACCGCCGAGCTGGTGGCCGACGCCAGCCGTGGCCCGGTGCGTTGGTGTCTGCAGCTCGAGACCGATGGTCCCTTGCTCGACGTCTGGATCGCGGGCATGGAGCTCGAGGCGCTCACGACCTCGATCCCGGACGAGCCCCACGTCTTCCTCGCGTTCGCGTCGCAGCCCGATGGGTCGAGCCGCGAAGGTTACCTCACCCTCGACCTGCTCCCGGGCGGCTGGGCGTACGGGGTGCGCTTCGACGCCAAACGGAGAGAGGGCGAGCCGAAGCTCTCGTTCCTCTGCGGCGCCTTCTTCGATGGGCTGGACATCGACGCGGCGCCGAGCCCCGACCTGGCGATCCGGTCGCTCGCTCTCGGTGACCTCGCCCATCTGCACCGAGGCACGCGCGACGGCCGGGAGGTGATCCACGCGCGCCAATGCCCGCTCGAGGACTCACGGCGAGTGGAGCCTCCCGTCGAGCCTTGGTCCGCCGTCCCCGCGCTCCTTCAGACGCTGGTCGACGGGGAGCTCCTCGAGCTCCAGGCCGCGCCGAGCGCCGCGCTGGCGGCGTCGGTGGAGCAGGCGTTCCTCACCCACCTGCACGACTTCGGCGCGGCGGCCGAGGCCGTGGAGAACGCCCTCGTCGACGCCGACGAGGTCGACGAGCTCTACGCCGACCCCGAGACGCTCGCCAAAGCGCTCGACGGCCTGCTCGTTCCCGCTCGCTGAGCCCTTCAGGCGCCGGCGATGGTCGGGACGTTCTCGGGCACGACGATCTCGGGCTCGGTCTTCTCCCGGATCTCGTCGACGCTCACGCCGGGCGCGAGCTCGCGGAGGTGGAGCTGGCCGTCCTTCACGTCGAGCACGCAGAGGTCGGTGTAGATCTCGCTCACGCACTTCACGCCGGTGAGCGGGAGCGAGCACTCCTTCAGGATCTTCAGGTCACCGCGCTTGGTGACGTGCTCCATCATGACCATCACGCGGCGGGAGCCGGCCACCAGATCCATGGCGCCGCCCATCCCCTTGACCATCTTGCCGGGGATCATCCAGTTCGCGAGGTCGCCCTGACCGCTGACCTGCATCGCACCGAGCACGCACATGTCCACGTGGCCGCCGCGGATCATCGCGAAGCTCTCCGACGAGCTGAAGAAGACGGAGCCGGGAATGGTGGTGACCGTCTGCTTGCCGGCGTTGATGAGGTCGGCGTCCTCCTCTCCCTCGTAGGGGAAGGGGCCGATGCCGAGCAGCCCGTTCTCGGACTGGAGCACCACCTCGATGCCCTCGGGGATGTGGTTGGCGATGAGCGTCGGCATGCCGATGCCGAGGTTCACGTAGAAGCCGTCGCTCAGCTCCTTGGCGATGCGCGCCGCCATCTCGTCTCGAGTGAGTGCCATGTTCAGCCGTCCTCTCGGGTGCGGGTGGTGACCTGTTCGATCGGCTTGTCGAAGCGCTCGCCGACGATGACCCGCTGCACGTAGATGCCGGGGGTGTGGATCTGGTCCGGGTCCAGCTCGCCGACCTCGACCAGCTCCTCGACCTCGGCGATGGTGATCTTGCCGGCGGTCGCGATCTCCGGGTTGAAGTTCCGCGCCGTCTTTCGGTAGACGAGGTTGCCCCAGCGGTCGGCCTTCCAGGCCTTCACGAAGGCGAAGTCGCCGCGCAGGCAGGTCTCGAGCACGCAGTGGCGCCCGCCGATCTCGCGGGTCTCCTTCCCCTCGGCGACCTTGGTGCCGTAGCCGGTCGGGGTGAAGAAGGCTTCGATGCCGGCGCCGCCCGCGCGGATGCGCTCGGCCAGCGTGCCCTGCGGGTTCAGCTCGACCTCGAGCTCACCGCTGAGGAACTTCTCGGCGAAGATCGAGTTCTCGCCGACGTACGACGAGATCATCTTCTTCACCTGCCCGTTGGCGAGCAGGATGCCGAGCCCCATGTCGGTCGTCCCGCAGTTGTTGCTGATGATCGTCAGCCCCTTCGTTCCCTTGTCCTTCAGGGCCCGAATGAGGTTCTCGGGGTTGCCGCTGAGTCCGAAGCCCCCGCTGAGGAGGGTCGCGCCGTCGACCATGTCCTCGATCGCGGCGGCGGCCGATGAGACCACTTTGTCCATGGCGCGCATCATCGAAGCGCCGGATGCCCAAAGTCAATGAGCGCCCACACCTACTCGTGGCGGAGGGCTTCGACCGGGTCGAGGCGAGAGGCGCGGCGGGCCGGGCCGACGCCGAAGGCGACGCCGATCGTCACGGACACGCCGAGCGAGAGCAGGTAGGCGTAGCTCGGCACGACGGTCTCCCAGCCGCCGAAGCGACCGATGCCCAGCGCCGTGGCCCAGCCGAGCGCCATGCCCACCAGCCCGCCGAAGATGGAGACGACGATGGCCTCCACGAGGAACTGGAAGAGGATGTCGCGGCGCCGCGCGCCGACCGCGAGCCGGACGCCGATCTCGCGGGTCCGCTCCCGGACGGTCACCAGCATGATGTTCATGATGCCGATGCCACCGACCAGCAGGCTCACCGCGGCGACGCTCCCGAGGAGCGCGGTGAAGGTGCTGGTGACCGCGCCCATCGTTTCGAGCATCTCGCTCTGGGAGCGCACCTCGAAGTCGTCGTCCGCGCCCGTCGCGATGCGGTGCCGAAGCCTCAGCAGCGCCTCGATGCGGGTCTGCACTTCGGCCGAGGCGTCCTCGCTCTCCACCTGCACGCTGATGCCCGAGAGCGCGTCTTGGCCGAAGAGGGAGCGCTGGTGGACGCGCAGCGGGACGAGCACCTGGTCGTCGGGTGACGAGAAGCCGACGTCTCCCTTGGCGACCAGCACGCCGACCACGGTGAAGCCCTGACCGGCGATCTGGATCCGCTCGCCGATGGCGCTCCGCCCCGCGAAGAGCTCGCTCGCGACGTCGGCGCCGAGCACGGCCATCCGTCGACCGGCCTGATCGTCGGCGCGGGTGAAGCCGATGCCCTGGGCGAGCTCGAGGTTGCGGATCCGAAGGTAGTCCTCGGTCACGCCGTAGACCGTCCCGTTGAGGTTGTTCTCACGGAACTTCACCTGCGCGCTGCCGGAGACCTCGGCGCTCACGCCGGAGACCCCGTCGAGCTCGGCGATGGCGTCGGCGTCCTCGGCGACCAACGTCTCGACCCGGCCGCTACGAACCGGTCCGGCGCTCATCCGCGCGGGGCGCACGCTGAGCAGGTTCGAGCCGAGCGACCGAATGCGTCCCTCGACGCTCGCTTTGGCGCCTTCGCCGATGGCGAGCACCGCGATCACCGCCGTGACCCCGATGATCATCCCGAGCGCGGTCAGCGCGGAGCGCAACCGGTGACCGGTCAGTGAGCGCCAGGCCGTCCGAACGGTCTCAAGCGGAGGCATCGAAGGCCTCCAGCATTCGCTCGACCACCGCGTCGCTGGGACCGTCGTGGAGAACGCGACCGTCGCTCATGCGAACCGATCGAGGGAGCCGCCGGGCCACCTCGAGGTCGTGGGTGACCACGAAGAGCGTGGTGCCCTCTTCGTGCAGGTGGGTCAGCAGCTCGAGGACCTCGCCGCTCGTGCGGCTGTCCAGTGCGCCGGTGGGCTCGTCGGCGAGGAGGATCGAGGGCCGGGTCACCAGTGCGCGCGCGATGGCCACGCGCTGCTTCTGCCCACCGCTCAGCTCGTTCGGTCGGTGGTGGGCGCGGTCCGCCAATCCCACGCGCGCCAACGCCCGCTCGGCCAGCTCGCCAGGGTTGGAGGTCCCCGCGTACAGCAGGGGGAGGGCGACGTTCTCCCGAGCGGTCATGCGCGGCAGCAGGTTGAAGCTCTGGAAGACGAAGCCGATGTGCTGGTTTCGAACTCGGGCCCGCTCGTCCTCGTCCAGCCCAGCCACGTCCCGCCCCTCGAGCCTGTACGTGCCGGAAGTGGGTCGGTCGAGACAGCCGAGGATGTGGAGCAGGGTGGACTTGCCGCAGCCGGAGGACCCGATGATCGCGATGGCCTCCCCACGCTCGGCTCGGAGCGACACCCCATCGAGGGCGCGCACCGTGAGCCCCGGGTCGTCCGGTCGGTAGACCTTCGTGAGCTCCTTCACGACGACGGGGACGTTCATCGCGGGCCTCGTCCGCGGGGCGGCCCGGGCATCAGTGCGTTGCGCCGTTCGCCACCCGAGCCCGGTGTGGGGGCCGGGGCCGCGAGCACGCGGTCGCCCGCCTCGAGTCCTTCGAGCACCACGATGGCGCGCCCGTCGGTGCCCCCGGTTCGGATGGGTCGCGACGTCCCGTCGGTCAGCTGCACGAACCGCCCGTTCTCCTCGCTCCGGATGGCGATCAGGGGAACCAGGATCCCCTCCTCGCGGCCGGTGATGATCGACAGGTCCGCGCTCATGCCCGAGCGCAGGTCGCTGGCGTTCTCGTCGGTGACCACGATCTCGACGTCGAAGGTCACGACGTTGCTCTCTTCGACGCCGAGCGGCGCCACGCGCTCCACGCGGCCGGAGTAGGTTCGCTCGGGGTAGGCGTCGACCCGGATCTCCACGGCTTGCTCCGTAGCGACGGCGCCGATCTGCGCTTCGTCGATCGCTCCGACCACGCGCAGGTCCGACAGATCCGCGACCGTGGCCATGGCCGTGCCGCCCGACACGTTCGAGAGCGCCGAGGCCACGATGGAGCCGACCTCGACCGAGACGTCGAGGACCGTGCCGGCGATGGGGGCGGTCACGGTCATCTCCGCGAGTCGCTGCTCCGCGTCCTGCACGGCGAGCTGCGCGGCAGCCAGTGACGCGCCAGCACCCTGCAGCGCCGCCTGGCGGACCGCGGTGGTGGCCTCTGCGACCCGGGCGGACGTCGCGCTCGTGCGATGGGTCTCGGAGCTCACCAGCCCCGCCGCGGCGCTCCGCTCGCTGACCGCGCGGGCGGCCTCCGCGTTTGCAGCCTCTGCCTGCGCGGCGTCCCGGTTGGCGCGGGCCTGCGCCACGTCCGCCCGCGCCCGGCGCAGCGCGACCCGCGCGTCCTCGAGATCGCGCTCGGCGTCGCGGGCATCGAGCCGAAAGAGCACCTGGCCGGCCTCCACCTCGTCGCCTTCGGCGACGAGCACCTCGGACACCTCGCCCGACGCTCGGGGCTGCACCTCCACCTGGACGTGGGGCTCGATCTTGCCGGTGGCCTCGGCCGTCTGCCGAATCTCCCCCTGCGAGACCTCGAGCGCTCGGCCGACCGGCGCCTCACCAGCGCCGCTCGCGTCGGTCGTCCACCAGAACACCACCGCTCCCAGCAACATCAGCACCGAGAGCCAGGGGAGGGTGCGTCGCGCACCGGCGCGCAGCCGGGCGGCCAGTCCTCGTTTCTCAGCCAGCATCTCGTTCCTCCGTCATCAGCTGGGCCGCTGCGCGAAGCGAGAAGCGGTCCAGGAGCGTTCCCGTGGTGTGCTCGAGCTCGCGGGCGGCGACGACCGCGTCCACCAGCGCCCGCAGCCGCCGCAGCTCCGCCTCCCGGGCGCTCTGCTGCGCTTCGACCAGGTCGCTCGGCGTGCTCGTGCCGAGCTCCAGTCGAGCCCGCTCGGCCTCGGCCAACGCTTCGGCGACGGTCGCGGTCTCGGCGGCCAGTGGCACACGATCGGCGGCGCTCGCAGCGCTCTCGTAGGCGGTGGTCACCGCCGTCCGCACGCTCCAATCCCCCGCCTCGCGCCGCGCACGAGCCGCCTCGAGCTGCGCCTCGGCCTGCGCGCGCCGTGCGTCTGCCGTGGACGAACCGAGCGGAAGCTCGACCTCCAGGCCGCCGGTGACGACGAAGCCCGGCCGGCCCGTTGGAAGCTGCAGCCCGGACAACGTGTCATCTGCCCAGAGGGTCACCATGCCGGCGCTGCCGACGAGGTCGACCCTCGCACGGGCCGCGTTGCGGGCGCTCAGCGCGTTCTGCTCCGCTTGCTCCACGTTGGCGTCGAGCGCGGCGAGCTCCGGCGACTGGGCGGCCGCCCGCGCGAGGAGCGAACGCAACTCTCCGAGGCTGGGCTGGGTGGGCGCCTCGGGGTCGACGCTCAGCGCGTTCGCCTCGGCCGCCACGAGTCGCGCGAGGGTCAGCCGCTGGGTGGCCACGGTGAGCTCGGCGGAGCGCCTCGTCTCACGCAAGCTCGCTAGCTCGCTCGCGAAACGCAGCCGGTCCGCAGGCGCCAGGCTTCCGAGCTCCACCTGCGCATCCGCGTCGCGCAGTTGTCGCTCTGCGAGCTCGACGGCACCCTGCTGCACGTCGAGCGCCCGCTCCGCGTACCAGAGCTCCCAGTAGGCCGAGAGCACGTCGCGGATCACTCCGCTGACCTCCGTCTCCCGGCTCGCATTCGTCGCCGTGGCCGAGGCTCGCGCCGCACGCTCGTTGGCCAGGGTCGCGTCGCGTCCGGCACCGCGAAGGAGCGGTTGTCGCACGGTCGCCAGCAGCTGCGCGTCGTAGTTCGGGCCGATGGTGAAGCTGGTGGTGGTGCTCGGGTCCCGGTTGACCGTGCGCCAGCTCGACGAGGTCGTGAGGTCGATGCTCAGGGTGGTGCCCACCTCGCTCGTCCAATCCAGCCCGACGCCCGCGCTCAGGGCTCGCGAGTCGTTCAGCGTGACGCCCTCGGCCGTTCCGCTGAAGCTCTCCCGGAAGGAACCGTCCACGCTCGCGCGAAAGACGGGCACCCGCGCGTCCTCCGCGGCGCGGGTCGCCTCCCGGGCGGCGAGCACGTCGAAGAGGGAAGCGCGCACGGAGGGGTTCGCCTGCAGCGCAGCGCCGAGCGCGTCGGACACGCGAAGCGATTGGGCAGAGACCGCGCTGGGGAGCGCGACGACGAGGAGGGCGGCGAGGAACCGTGGCACACCTTCGATCTGCGGCGGCGCCGGGCTCGCTTCCATGAGCTTCGTGCCAAGGTTCGTAAAGGTTCGTAAACGGTCATGGCCCTGGCGTGCCCGAGGCGCCATCCTCGGTGGGTGGCGAGCGTGCTGCTGATCGACGACGACGAGGAGCTGACCGAGCTGCTCGTCTCCTACCTCGGGGCCGAGGGCTTCGAGGTCGCGGTCGCCCACGATGGGCCGACCGGGCTCGAGCGCGCCTCGAGCGAGGACCACGAGATGGTGGTGCTCGACGTCATGCTCCCCGGCATGAACGGCTTCGACGTGCTGCGAGAGTTGCGTCAGCGCTCGAGGGTGCCGGTGCTCATGCTCACCGCGCGGGGCGAAGACGTGGACCGGATCGTGGGGCTCGAGCTCGGCGCCGACGACTACCTGGCGAAGCCCTTCAACCCACGCGAGCTCGTCGCGCGCATTCGCGCCGTCCGCCGCCGCATCGATCCGCCCGACGAGACGCCGAAGGCGCTGAGCGTGGGGGAGGTGACCATCGATCCTGCGGCGCACGCCGTGACGCTCCACGGCGAAGAGCTCGCGCTGACCACCTCCGAGTACGCCGTGCTCGAGGTGCTGCTTCGCCACGCGGGCACCGTGGTCTCGCGCGAGACGCTCTCGCAGGAGGCGCTCGGCCGCCGCTACTCCCCGCTCGACCGAAGCATCGACGTCCACGTCTCCAACCTCCGCCGCAAGCTGGGGAGCGACGCCATCCGGACGGTTCGCGGCGCCGGCTACCTCTACGCCCTCCGCTGATGCTCAAGAGCCTCTACGCGCGACTCTTCCTGGCGTTCTGGATCGCGATGCTCCTGGTCCTCGCCGGGTCCTTCGCGCTCTTCGAGCTCAGCGGGCCGTCACCGCGATGGGCGCAGCGCCGGGCGCTCTTCGACGACGCGCTCCGGCTCCAGGCAGACCTGGCCTTCGAAGCGCTCGACGCGGACGGCGCACGAGCGGCGGCGGCCGCCCTCGATGGGCTCGACGAACGCACCGGGATTCGCATGGTCCTCCTGGACGAGCGAGAGGTCGTCGTGGGCGAGGTCGACCCCGAGCTACTCGGGCGACTGCAGCGTGCAGAGAGCTACGACCGGGGCGCGCGAGAGCTCGACGAGAACGGCGAGCAGCTCCTGCTCCTCGAGCTCGAGGACGGTCGGTCGGCGCTGACCCGTCGCCACCACCCGAGCTCGTTCGCTCGGCTCGTCGGCCCCCACGCGCCGGAACGATTCCTTCTGATGGCGGTCGTCGCGGGTCTCCTGAGTCTGCTGCTGGCGCGCACGCTCGCTCGACCTCTCGCGCGGCTCCGTCACGCGACCCAGCGCCTCGCCGCGGGTGAGCTCGACGTGCGCGTCGGCGAGGAGGTCTCGGGCTCGGCGACGGAGGTGGAGGCCCTCGGCGCCGACTTCGACCGGATGGCCGAGCAACTGGCGGCGTTGCTCGAATCCCAGCGGCGGCTGCTTCGCGACGTGTCGCACGAGCTCCGCTCTCCCTTGGCGCGGCTGCAGGTCGCGCTCGGTCTCGCGCGGCGGGACCGGGAGAGCGACGCGCCCCTCGACCGCATCGAGCTGGAAGCGGAGCGGCTCGGTGAGCTGGTCGGACAGATCCTCACCCTCACGCGCCTCGACTCCACCGCGACGCCCCAGGAGCCCTTCGACGCAGCGGACGTGCTGGACGAGGTCGTTCGTGATGCGTCCTTCGAAGCGGGGGAGGGCGCGGTCACCCTGGAGGCCCCCGAGCACCTGCCTCTCGAAGGCAATTCGGAGATCTTCCGCTGGGCGCTCGAGAACGTGCTCCGCAACGCGCTTCGCTTCACGGCGGAGGGGACCGCGGTCACGGTGGATGGCGCCGTCGACGGCGAGACGCTCATCGTGTCGATCCGCGACCACGGCCCCGGCGTCCCGGAAGACGAGCTCGAAGCCATCTTCCGCCCTTTCTATCGCGTCGGCACCGACCGGGACCGGAAGACCGGCGGCCGCGGGGTCGGCCTCGCCATCGCCGAGCGCTCCGTCGCGATGCACGGCGGCACCATCGAAGCCGCGAACGCGGGCGGCGGCGGTCTCACGGTCACCCTACGCGTGCCGCTCGCGCGCTAACGCTCGAGCGCGCGGCGGAAGGGGGCGGTCCACGAGCCGCGGCGGGTGGGCGCTTCGAGCGCCTTGCTCAGGGCATCCAGGAAGCGCGGGCGGGGCCAGTCCTCGGCGCCGAAGCGTTCGAGGTGCGGGGTGTGGACCTGGCAATCGACGAAGGCGAAGTCCCACTGTTCGAGCACCCCGCAGAGGGTGGCGAAGGCGACCTTCGAAGCGTCCGGGGCGGCGGCGTACATGGACTCGCCGAAGAAGGCGGCGCCGAGCGACACGCCGTAGAGGCCGCCGACGAGGCGCTCGCCTTCCCACGCCTCGATGCTGTGGGCGAAGCCGAGCTGGTGGAGGCGCACGTAGCCGTTGCGGAGCTCGGTGGTGATCCAGGTGCCGTCCTGACCAGGCCGCGGTGCGTGGGCGCAGGCGTCGATGACCTCGGTGAACGCTTCGTCGGCGGTGATCCGGTAGTGGCCGCGGTTCATCGCCTTTCGGAGCGAGCGGCCGACGTGAACTTTCGAGGGCTCGAGCACGAAGCGTGGGTCCGGCGAGAACCACAACAGCGGATAGCCTTCGACGGGCCAGGGGAAGATGCCGTTGGCGTAGGCGTTCACCAGCCTTTCGGGGCTCACGTCGCCACCGACCGCCACGATGCCTTCCGGGGTCGCCGCCGAAGGCGGGGGGAAGGCCACGTCGTCCTCCCCGAGGAGGTACACCGGCATCCCTCAGCTGCCCCCGTAGGCCTTCCAGAGCTCTTCGAAGGCGTCGGCGTAAGCGCGGACCATGCTGTGGTCGTCGGTGACGACGAGGTTCTCGCGGTTGTCGTCCGCCGCGCTACGGGTCCAGTTGTAGCTCCCGGTCGCGACCGTCTCGCCGTCGAAGACCGCGAACTTGTGGTGCATGTGGTGCGGGCTGTCGTCGTAACGCACGGGCACGCCGGCTTCGGCGAGGCGCATCACGTCCGAGCCTCGGTCGTGGGCCTTGTCGTCGTCGCTGATGATCCGGACCCGCACCCCGCGCCGATGCGCCGCGATCAGCGGCCCCGCGAGCCGGTCGTCCGTGATGGTGAACACGCAGACGGCGACGTCCTGCTTCGCTTCCCCGAGCAGCCCACTGATCCGGCGTCGACAGGCGACCCCCGGACTGAAGAGCACCTCGGAGCTCGCCTGGTTGGCCTCGACCGAAGGGGGCGGCACGACCAGCACACGGGTGACCGCGTCGAGCCACTCGAGCACCCCTTCCTGCTCGTCGGGGTGGGCGGCGATGGTCTCACGCGCGATCTCGAAGGCTCGCGCGTGCCACTCCGCGCGCGCCGTCCCCGAGGGGCCGACGATCGCGCGGAGCGCCTTCTTCTCTTTTCGGGAGAGCCGCCGGTCCTCGAGCGTCTCGCGGAGATGGGCGTCGATGTTCACCGCCCGAAGAATACCTCGACGCCCGCCGGAACGCAGTGGCCCCGGAGGACGCGCGCGAAGCGCGAGGACGCACCGAGCGGCTTCGCCGCGAGACCTTCAGGTTCTTGGGGGTGCGAGGAGCGATTCACTCGCGACGAGCGGGGGTCTCTTGCAAGAGACCCCGGAGACGAGTGGCGTCGATGTCCATCGCCGAGAGAGTACCCGATCCTCAGCCCTTGGCTTCGTAGCGGAGGCTCAGCGCCTCGGCCTCGACCTCGACGTGGACCTTGCCGCCGTCCACGAGCTCGCCGAAGACCAGCGCCTTCGCGATCGGCTTCTTGAGCTCGACCTCGACCAGCCGCGCCATCGGGCGGGCGCCCATCTTCGAGTCGTAGCCGTTGTCGGCGAGCCACTCGAGGGCGGCGTCGCTCAGCACGATCTCGACGTCCTTGTCCTTCAGCATGTCCGCGAGGAGGCCGACCTCCTTGCGCGCGACCTTGCGGATGACCTCACGGCTGAGGCCGTCGAAGAAGACGACCGAGTCGAGCCGGTTGCGGAACTCCGGGGTGAAGGTCCGCTCCATCGCGGCCTTGGCGCGGCCCCGTGCGAAGTCGTTCACGCCATCGCCGGCGCCGAAGCCCACCACCTTCTCCGCCGCTTCCTGGGCGCCGGCGTTGGTGGTCATGATGAGCACCACGTTGCGGAAGTCCGCCTCGCGGCCGTTGTTGTCGGTGAGCTTCGCGTGGTCCATCACCTGGAGCAGGATGTTGAAGAGCTCGGGGTGAGCCTTCTCGATCTCGTCGAGAATGACGACCGAGTGCGGGTGCTTGCGGACCGCGTCGGTGAGCAGGCCGCCCTGGTCGAAGCCGACGTAGCCGGGCGGGGCGCCGATGAGCCGGGACACGCTGTGGCGCTCCGAGTACTCGCTCATGTCGAAGCGGTGCAGCTCGACGCCCATGGCCATCGAGAGCTGGCGCGCGAGCTCGGTCTTGCCGACACCGGTGGGACCGGCGAAGAGGAACGAGCCGATCGGCTTGTTGTCCGCTCGCAGGCCTGCGCGGGAGAGGGTGATGGCGCTGGTGATCGCCTCGATGGCGTCGTCCTGGCCGAAGATGACCTTCCGGAGCCGCGGCTCGAGGTCGGCGAGCTGGTCACGCTCCTTGGCGTTGACCGCCTCGACCGGCACCCGGGCCATCTTGGAGACGATCTTCTCGACGTCCGCGACCGTGATCTTCTTGGTCCGCTCTTTCGCCGGCTTCATCCGGTCGAAGGCGCCCGCCTCGTCGATGACGTCGATGGCCTTGTCGGGCAGGAAGCGCTCGACGATGTGCTTGTCCGCGAGCTTGGCCGCGGCCTCGATGGCGTCCGGCTCGTAGGTGACGCCGTGGTGCTCCTCGTAGCGCTTCTGCAGCCCCCTGAGGATGTCGACGGTCTCCTCGAGCGAGGGCTCGAGGACCTCGACCTTCTGGAACCGACGGGCGAGCGCGCGGTCCCGCTCGAGGTGCTTGAACTCGGCGAAGGTCGTGGAGCCGATGCAGCGGACCTTTCCGCTGGCGAGCGCCGGCTTGAGGATGTTCGACGCATCCATCGAGCTGCCGGTCGTGGCGCCGGCGCCGACGATGGTGTGGATCTCGTCGATGAAGAGGATCGCGTCGTCGATCTCCTGCACCCGCTTCATCACACCCTTGAGGCGCTCCTCGAACTGACCGCGGAACTTGGTCCCGGCCAGGAGCGCGCCCATGTCGAGCGCGAAGATGCGAGCGTTCGCCAGCACCTCGGGGACCTTCTTCTCGTGGATGTGGAGCGCGAGGCCCTCGGCGATGGCGGTCTTGCCCACGCCGCTCTCGCCCACGAAGACGGGGTTGTTCTTCCGTCGCCGGCAAAGCACCTGCACGGTTCGCTCGAGCTCGAGCGCGCGGCCGATGAGCGGGTCGATGCGACCCTCGGCGGCCTCGGCGACGAGATCGGTGGTGAACGCCTCGAGGGGATCCTTGCGGCCTTCCTCCTCGTCGTCGTCCTCGTCCGTCGCGCCCTCCGGGAAGCCGAGCGCGTCCCCATGGCTCGAGCCATCGGGGCCCACGCCGTGGGAGACGAACTGCTTGAGGTCGAGCTGCTTCACGCCGTCCTGGGCGAGGAGCCAGACCGCGTACGAGTCGGCCTCCTTGAAGAGCTGTACCAGCACGTTGCCGCCGTCGATCGTCTTCATCTCCGACGAGATGGCGTGAATGGCGGCGCGCTGGAGCACCCGCTCGACCGCGAGGGTCTGCTGAGGCTCGAAGGGGGCGCCTTCGGGGAGCTCCTCGAGGTGCTCCGCGATGAAGTCCTCGAGGCGATCGCGGAGCTGGTTCAGGTTGGCCCCGCAGACCTTCAGGGCCTTGCTGGCCTTGGGGTCGTCCAGGAGCGCGAGGAGCAGGAGCTCCAGCGTCACGAACTCGTAGCGTCGCTCGGCGGCGACGTCGAAGGCCTTGCGGATCGTCTCCTGCAGATCCTTGGCGATGGTCGGTCCGGCCATGGTCCTACCTCATGCGACCGCTCGGGCGGCCTGTAAAGAGTGGGGAGGGGAGGGAGGCGAGGCTCAGTCCTCGGGCTCCATGGTGACCCGCAGCGGGTACTCGTGCTCGCGGGCGAGCCGCTCGGTCTTGGCGACCTTGGTCTCGGCCACTTCGCGGGTGTAGAGACCGGCGACGCCGATCCCCGTCTGGTGGACGTGGAGCATGATCCGAACGGCGTCCCCCTCGCTCTTGTGGAAGACGCTCTGGAGCACCCACACCACGAAGTCCCGGGTGGTGTAGTCGTCGTTGTGCATCAGCACCTTGAACAGGCGCGGCTTGGCGACCTTCGGCTTCGTGCGGGTCTCGGTGACGGTTCCCGCGCCGCCGCCATCTTCTTCTTCCCATTCGGGCATCGCTGTCTCGGATCTCCTCCATCGGCTCCCTGCTGAGACGCGGGGAGCCCACGCACGTTAACCAGGATCGGGGGCCTGCTCCAGGCGCTCCGCGATGGCGCCGGCCAGATCGTGCAGACCCACCCCCTTCCAGAGCAGGGGGATCTTCAGCGCCGCGCCATCCTGGCGATCGACCTGGACGGTCAGCGAGTCCTCATCGGCGCGGACCGCCGCGACCTGCGGCCAGCGGACCCGCTCGGGCTCGCCCCCGAGGCGCAGGGTGAGGCCCTCCTCGTCGAGCTCGAGGTACCAGGCCTCGGGGTTCGCCAGCCGCTTCTGCGAGCGGCGCAGCACCGCCACCCAGCCGAGCACCGCGAGCCACCCCACGAGGACCAGGAGCCAGCCGATGGCTCCGGCGCCGGCCCAGGCCAGCGCGACTCCCGAGAGACCGACCACCACCAGGGCCACGACGCGGAGCACGTTCACGCTCCGCTCGGCGGCGGCATCGAGCTCGAAACGGCGGATCAGCGGAGCACCACCTTCAGGAAGAAGTCCTCGTTGGTCTCGTTGCGGAGCTGCACCGTGCTCTCGTCGACGCCGACGATGCGCGCGAGGTCTCCGGCGGCTGGCGTGCTCATGTGTCCGTCAGGGTCGAACGAGAGGTAGATGGACACATCCCTCGGGGTCCGGCCGAGGTCGTGAGCCAGCTCGACCGTGGTGCGCCCATCGAAGGGAAGCCAATCGCAACGGGGGGAGGGGGGCCACCCCGCGCTCTCCCACACCTCGCCCGCGACCCCGTCTGCACAGGCGGACGTCAGCATCACGGGGTCCATGGCCGCAGCCTCGCCACAAGCGGCAGCGAGCGGAAGCAGCGAGAGGAGCGGCAGAAGTCGGAGCATCGTCATCCCTGGCCAGCGTAGTGGGTCTCGAGGGCGTCCACGAGCGCATCGAGGCTCGCATCGGTGGCTTCGAAGGTCGGCTCGAGCCCGGCGTCGCGAAGCGCCTCGCTCGTCACGGGCCCGATCGAGGCCAGCACTTTGCCCTTCAATGCGTCGGTGCCGGCGGCCTCCACCAGGGAACGCACGACCGAGCCGCTGGTCACGAGAATGGCGTCGGCCTCTTCGATGCCAGCGCTCAAGCGGTCCAGCGCCTCTCCGCTGACCGGTTGCTTGTCGTAGGCGGTGACGAGCGTGACCTCGTGGCCTGCATCCTCCAGCCCTTCCACGAGGGTCTCGCGTCCGTCACCCGCGCGCGGGAAGAGGAAGCGACTCCGCGTGCCTACCGCGTCGCCGAGCGCATCGAGCAGGCCTTCCGCGTGAGCGACCGGGCTTACCAGGTCCGCGTGGATCCCGATGCTCCGGAGCGCCTGCGCGGTCTTGGCGCCGACCGCGGCGACCTTGGCGCTCCCGAGCACGCGCGCGTCGCGGTCGCCCATGGCGCGCCCGAACGCCGTCACGGCAGGCGCGCTGGTGAAGAGCACCCAGTCATGTCCGCCCGCGTCGATCGCCGCCCGCAGCGCGCCGCGATCCGCCGGCGGTTCGATGGTGAAGGTCGCGATGGCCAAGGGCTGGGCCGACGCATCCCGCAGGCGCACGATCGTGTCCCGCGCCCGTCGAGGGGCCCGCGGCACGAGGACGGTCTTCCCGAAGAGCGGGCGCGAGTCGAAGAAGCGCAGCTTGTCGCGGAGGCGCACGACCTCGCCCACGATGATCAGCGAGGGCAACCCGAGCCCCTCGGCCTTCTCCGCGATGTCGGCGACCGTCCCGACGATCGTCTTCTGCCGCGGGAGCGACGCCCACTGGACCACGGCGACCGGGGTCTCCGGCGGCCGACCGTTCTCGGTCAGCAGGGTCATCAGCGTGTCCAGCTTCCGCATGCCCATGAAGATGACCAAGGTCTGTGGTCCGTTCGCGAGCTTGGCCCAGTCGTGGCTCGAGCGGTCCTTCTGCGGCGATTCGGTCGCGGTCAGGTAGGCGACGCTGGACGCGAGGTCCCGGTGCGTCAGGGAGAGCCCCGCGTAGGCCGTGGCGGCCAGCGGGGAGGGCACGCCCGGTACGACCTCGAAGCGAATGCCCGCCGCCGCCAGCACCTCGGCCTCCTCGGTGCCTCGCCCGAAGAGATAGGGATCGCCGCCCTTGAGGCGGGCGACCTTCTTTCCGGCGCGGGCCTCGGCGATCAGCCGGTCGTTGATCCGCGACTGCCGCTCCGAGGGCTTGCCGGCGCGCTTCCCCACGAAGACGAGCTCCGCGTTCTCCCGGCAGTGCTCGAGCAGCTCGGGGTGGACCAGCGCGTCGTAGAGCACCACGTCCGCCTCCTCCAGCCGGCGCCGGGCACGCACCGTGACCAGCTCGGGATCACCGGGGCCGGCGCCGAGCAGGAAGACCTGCCCACCAGTCGTGGAATCGCTCACGGCGGGACCATAGCTCGAAAGGGCGGCCCGCTCGACGAGGGAGCTATCCGTGATAGGTCGCACGGTCACGGGCGTCGCAGGGTCGCCGCCCGGAACAAAGCTTCCGCCGCGCCGTTAGGTCCCATCGCCATGTCTCCGTGCTTTCGCTTCCAGTCGCTCTCCCGCCTCGCTCTCGTGCTGCCCCTCTGCTTCGGCTGCGACACCGGTTGTGAGGGAGGCGAGGGCGGAGGCCTCGAGCGGCGGGGATCGGTCGCCAACGCCGAGCAGCTGACCATGCGACCGGTCACCGAGGACGGCTACGAGGTCGTCGAGGCCAGCCCGCGGATGCGCAACCGCCAGGAGCAGGAGCGTCGCTCCGAGGCCCGCGAGAACCTCGTTCTCGAACCCACCGAGCCCGACCCGATGGCCGATGGCTTCACGCTCCGCCAGGCGGTCGAGGGGATGCCCACCGACGGGCAGCTCGTGGCGGAGATCGTCACCTCCCTGGGGACCGTCTTCTGCGATCTGATGGCCGAAGAGGCCCCGAAGACCACGGCCAACTTCATCGGGCTCGCCCGCGGCAAGCGACCCTGGTGGGACGCGCGCGTCGGCCAGTGGCGCCACAACAAGCCCTACTACGACGGGACGCTGATCCACCGCGTGCTGCCGGACTACCTGATCCAGGGCGGCGACTACCTCGGCGACGGCAGCGGCACGCCGGGCTACACGATCGAGCACGAGTCGCACGAGCAGAACCGGCACGACACGGCGGGCATCCTGGCGATGGCCAGCCACGGGCCCGACGAGAACGGCGCCCAGTTCTTCATCACCGATGGCGCGGCCTCGGACCTGAACGTCGAGGATCAGTACACGGTCTTCGGCCGCTGCGAGAACCCCGAGGTGGTCGAGCGCGTCGCGCGGGTCCCGCAGGGCGACGACAACCGGCCGCTGACCGACGTGCGCATCGAGCACGTGATCATCCAGCGCGTCGCCGGCGGCGCTGCCAACGCACGCCGCACCCCGCCGGTCATGCCCGAGGGCTACGACCCGGACAACATCCGCAACGCGAGCCCCGGCCCGTCCGAGCAGGCCATCCCCGGTCGCGTCCCGGAAGAGATGCACCCACTCGACCCGCGCAACGCCACCAAGATGCGTTGATACTCGGGGGGATTTTGAGAAAATCCCCCGACTCGTCGGGAGTGAATCCCTCCTCGTCTCCCCACAAACCTGAAGATCTCGCGGCCGAGCCGCTCGGTGCGTCCTCGCGCTTCGCGCTGCGTCCTCCGGCTCGGCTTTGCTCCCTCCCGCTCGGACCTCGCGCTTCGCGCTGCGTCCTCCGTGGCCGTCGAGTGGCTACTCGCCTTCGGGCTCGTCGTCCGAGGGGGGCGGCTCGGTGCGTCGCTTCACCTTGGGCGCCGCGGTGGCCTTCACGCTCGGGCGCACGCCGCCCGCGTCGTTCGGAATGAAGCGGACCTCGGTCTTGATCTCGAAGCTCAGGCTCGTGAGCGCTCGCTGCAGCTCGTTCGCGACGTCGGTGGCGTCGAGGAACTCGCGGACCTCACGGGCGACCACGCGAACGAGCGCGTTCTTCGTCTCGTCGACCTGGCTGAAGACGTAGCCTGCGATCTCCTTGGGGAGGGGCACGTCGTCGACGGCGTCACGGAGCTTGTCCGCCATCTTGAGGGTGCCGACGCCGGCTTCCACGCCGCGCTCGACCGCCCGTCGAAAGGCTTCGCCGAGGAGCCCCTCCAGCCGCTTGCGCCGCTCGGACGCGTCCTTGGGCGGGCGTTCGCTTCCGCGATCCTCCCGTGCTGACTCGTCGCCCTCGTCGGGCGGGGGGAAGCGGGACGCGCGCTCCTCGTCGTTCGACATGCCCTCAGAGGTACTTCATCCGAGCGGGGGAGGAAAGCCGCGGGGCTGGTCCCCTGCCGGCGGACATGCTCCCCTCCGCTCGTGAGCTCCGCCGACGTCCTCTTCGTCAGCAAACCGGTCGCGCCGCCGTGGAACGACAGCAGCAAGAACCTGGTCCGAGATCTGGCCGGGGCGCTGCGGTCCGTGCGGGGGGTGACCCTCTGCCGCCGGGGGACCGGGGGTCCGGGGAGGGCGGTCTACCCACCGGCGGTGGAGGGCGGCGGTTTCGCGCCCGGCTTCCGAGATCAGGCCGCCGTCCTCGGCGCGCTGGCGGTGAGCCAGGAGCCGCTCTGGCACTTCTTCTTCGCGCCGAACCCTCGGACCTCCACGGTCGGTCGCTGGGCCTCCCGGTTCCGACGGCGACGGACGGTCCACACGGTGTGCTCGGCGCCGGCGGCGGACGCCGATCTCGAGCGGGTGCTCTTCGCCGACCGCAACGTCGTGCTCTCCCGGGCGACCGAGCAACGCTTCCTGGATGCCGGAGTCCCGGCCGAACGGCTCCGCCGGATCCCGCCCGCGGTCCCGAAGCTCCCGGCGGTCGATCCGCAGAGCGCGTCCCGAATGCGGGAGGAGCTCGAGGTGGCCCCGGACGTCCCCTTGGCGATCTACGCCGGTGACCTGGAGGTCGGGGGCGGGGCCGAGCGCTCGCTCGCGCTGCTCCGCCACCACCCTTCGGCCGTGCTGCTGATGGCGTGTCGGGCGAAGACGCCCGCGGCCGCCGCCGAGGAGGCACGGCTCCGCGATGCGCTGGGGTCCGAGCGGGGTCGGGTCCGCTGGATCGGAGAGACCGCGAGCATCCTCGATCTGGTCGGCGCCTCGGACCTCCTCCTGCTCCCGAGCGACTCCCTCTACGCGAAGATGGACTACCCACTCGTGGTGCTCGAGGCGATGGCGATGGGTGTGCCCGCGCTGGTCTGCGAAGGCACACCGGCGGCGGAGCTGGTGGCGGGCGGCGGTGTGGAGGCCGCCCCTCCGGCGGATGCCGCCGCGCGGGCGAGCGCGCTCCTCTCGGATCCGAGCCGACTCCTGGCGGTGGGCGACGCGGGGCGGGAGGCCGCCGAACGGAATCACTCGCCTCAGGCGATGGCGCGAGCGTACGAAGCGGTCTACGAGGAGCTTGGCCGATGAGTACCGAGCGACGAGCGACCGCGGACTACTACGACACGTTCAGTCAGAGCTACGACGACCCCCGTGGCGCGGGATACCACCGCATGCTCGACGACCTCGAGATGGAGGTCATCGCACCCCTCGCGCGCGACCGCGACGTGCTCGAGCTCGGCTGCGGCACCGGCCTCCTCTTGGAGCGCGTCGCGCCGATCGCGAAGAGCGCGAAGGGCATCGACCTGAGCCCCGGCATGCTCGAGTCCGCTCGTGAGCGGGGGCTCGACGTGACCCTCGGATCGGTCACCGAGCTACCGTGGGACGATGCCAGCTTCGACTTCGTGTTCAGCGTGAAGGTGCTCGCCCACGTGCCCGACATCGAGCGCGCGTTGGCCGAGGCGGCGCGCGTCACACGCCCGGGCGGGGTGGTCGCGCTGGAGCTCTACAACCCACTCAGCCTCCGCTACCTGGCCAAGCGGATCTTCGGTCCGCAACCGATCGGCGACGGTCGAACCGAGGCGGACGTCTACACCCGCTGGGATTGGCCCTGGGCCATCGATCGACTCCTGCCCCCGGAGCTCGTTCGGGAGAGCGTCCGCGGCATCCGCGTTCTCACGCCGGTGGCCGCGGCGCATCGGGTCCCGGTGCTCGGCGACTGGCTCGTTCGCGGCGAGCGTTGGGCCGCGCGATCCCCGCTCCGCTGGGCTGGTGGCTTCCTCATGGTCGTGGCGCGGCGGCGGTGACAACCGGGCTACCGCTGTTGCGACGGTCGGGGGCGCAAGCTATACGTCCGACGGTGGGTCAGCAGGGAGAGCATCGTGTCTTCGACGCCCCGGCATGCGATCGGGTGACGCATGAGTGAGACCTCCGTCGACACGCTCCGTCGCCGCGCCGAGGTGGCGCTGGAGAAGGACGAGCGTGGTACGAACGCGGAGCGCTTGCTCGAGCGGCTGGTGCAACTGGCCAACGAAGAGAGCGAGCACGCGATCTTCGCGCACCGACACCTCGCCGAGCTCCGGCTCGAGCGACACCCCTGGCGTGCGGCGCTGCACCTGCGAAAGGTGATCGCCGCGAGCCCGAACGACGACGTGCCGCACGCGTTGATGGGACTCTGTCAGGCGCTGCTCGGAAACTATCGCGCAGCCGTCGGTGCGTACCGGCGCGCGCTCCAAGAGGCGCCGCAGACCCCCTGGTACCACCACAACCTCGGGCACCTGCTGGACGTTGCGATCGACCAGCCGGAGGCCGCGCTCAACCACCTCGAGCTCGCGCACCGACTCGAACCGGACCACGACGAGATCGCCGCGAGCTACGCGCACTGCCTCGCGCGGGTCGGTCAACTCGACGGCGCGCTCACGCTGGCGCGCATCGCGTTCCAGCTCGCCCCGCGCAACCGCGACCACGCGCGTCTGGTGTCGTGGATCGAGCGCGGCGCACCGCCCGGCGAGAAGGCCACGCCCGTCGATGCGGGCGAGCGTCGGAGTCGGCGCAGCGACGTCCCGAAGATCGAGGCCGTGGTCGAAGCCCTCGAGCGCGGGATGCGCGAGTCGGGCTACTCCGCCGATCAGGTGGATCGCGCGCGACACCTCTGGAGCGACTACGCCGAAGGGCGCAGCGTACGCGTCCGCAAGCCGGAGGCCTACGCCGCGGCCCTCGAGTACGCGATGGCGCTCATCCTCCGCCGACGTGGCGTGACCCAGGCGAAGATCGCCCGCCGCTACGGCATCGCCCCCGGCACGCTCAGCTCGCGCTACCACGCGATCCGCGACGCCCTGGCGCTCGAGCCCGGCGACCCGCGCTACGCGCAGCCCTGACCCGAGCTTCGTTTCCTCCTCCAGGCTTCGTTTCCCCTCTGGGCTTCGATGAACCCGAGGTGCCCTTGTTCTCGCACAAAGGCACCAAGCACACGGAGACGCACGAAGGGTTTGGGACGGATCGCTCGGGTCGATCCAAATCCTGCATTCCTTTGTGAACCTCTGTGTTCTTCGTGACTCTGTGCGAGAACAAGAGTCCGACGGGTGACCGGGAAGCCTGGTTCGCGGGTTTCTTGGGCGCACGGATCGAAGCGCGTAGACCGGAGGGGTGGACGATGCCTCGACCGCGACCCTCGGACGAGCCCTGCTCCGGCTGGGGCGAGCGGGTGCGACGGGCTGGCTCCACGTCGCCGGGCGGGACCGCGGCGCGATCGCGATCCGTGACGGCAAGCCGGTGTCGATTCGATGCCGGGACGGGAAGGACACCCTCGGCGACCTGATCGCCGGCGACGAACGAGCGCGCGAAGCGTTGGCGCGCGGCTTCGATGGGCCGGTGGGCCGCGAAGCTGTCGTCCGTGGGGTGGCGAGCGTGGGAGCGGTCAGCGACGCGCTCCGCCGGCAGATGAGGGGCCGGCTCGCGCGGTGGTTCGCCGAGCCGATTCGCTCCGTCCGCTTCGTGGAGGGGAAGGTCGGCCGCGCGCCTTTCGAGGAGCCGCCGAGCGCCGACGATCTGGTCCTGGCCAGTCTCCGGCGGGTGCTCGCGGACCGCTCGGTCGACGACCTCGACGGACTCCGTTCGCGCTCCTTCGTTCTCTCGCCCCACGCCGAAGCGCTCCGTGGCGCGGCCCTCGCGCCGTGGGAGAGCGCGATGCTCGCGCGCGCCCGTCAGGCGAGCGGTGGTCGCGGCGTCCGTGGGTCGCAGCTCCTGCTCCTCGCGGGAGACGAGGAGCGCGGGCTGCGCACGCTGCACGGGTGGTACGTGCTCGGATGGCTCACCCGCGTCGACGTCGGGCGACGCGACCACTCGATGCTGCTCCGCAAGCGGCACCAGCTGCGGCGTCGCGCGACACCATCACGACTCCTCGAGATGGCTCCGGCGGAACGGAACCGGCCGCGCAGCGCGCTTCGACGCCTCGCTGCGCAGGTTCACCCCGACCGCTTCGAAGAGGATCTCGCAGAGACCTCCCAGGAGGTCATGCGAGCCCTCGTCGCTGCGGCCGAGGCGCTCGGCTCGAAGTAGGTCGGGCTACTCGGAGGGGAGCCACCAGGGCTGGTCGCCGCCGCCGTCGCCGCCGTCGCCCTGACCGTCGCCGAAGCCGCCGTCACCGCCCTCACCACCGTCGCCCTGACCGTCCTGGCCACCGCCGTCGCCCTGACCGTCCTGGCCATCGTCGCCCTGGCCACCGTCGCCCTGACCGCCGCCGGCGGGAGCCTGGGCGCGCCGGATCTGCCACCACGGGCGACCGATGTGGCGCTCGCCGCCAGCGGCCTCGGAGCGCTGCTGCGCCCGCTGCCACCACGGGCCCATGACCACCTCTTCCTCGGCCTGGTCGGAGCCGCCGCCGCGAAGGCTGACGGTGAACGACGCACGCTGCCGGCGCTGGCGGAACTGCGGGAAGCGAAGCTCTTCGACCACCGGGCGCAGGCACTCGATCATCGGATCGCTCGTGGGCGCGTAGCGCATCTCTTCGCTGGTGCCGTCGCTGTTGATGATGAAGGCGAAGCGCACCTGTCCGAGGCGCGGGTTCCGCTCGAGCTCGCCCTCGATGCAGCCACGGAGGTGCTCCGTGTGGGCCACGAAGACCTCGTTGATCTGCGCCTGCGAGAGCTTGACCGGACGCGCCGCGGCCTCCGCTCGGGCGGCCTCGGCGGCGGCGGCTTCAGCGGCTTCGGCTTCGGCGCGCGCGGCAGCGGCCGCGTCCGCCTGCTCGCGGTCGAAGAGCCCCTGGATCGCCAGCTGGGTCGGCTCACGCGTACGGGGCTGAGCCATCAGCGCCTGGAGCACCTCGCGGCCCTCTTCGCCGCCATGGCGGAAGAGGCCCTCGGCGGCCACGGCGAGCGCGTCCCCGTTCTCCTGGAAGAGCGAATCCGCGTGGTAGAGCGTGAGGAAGGTGGTGAGCGGCGGGACGACGTTCTCGTCTCCGAGCTCGACCACCCCGCGGATGACCGTCGCGAGCTCCGCCCGCGGCGTCTCGTGGTCCATCATGTGAGCGACCAGACCTTCGACGGCACCGTCCACTCGCTGCTCCAGCAGCGCCGGGACGATCAGCCCCAGCGGCGGCGCCGGCGTGTCCTCGAGGTAGTCGTAGTGCTGCTCGAGCGCGGCCACGAGGAACTCGGTGCCGACCTCGCGAACGCGGAGGGCGTTGCCGATCGCCTCACGAAGGGCACCGGGCGTGCTCCGCTGCGCGTAGAGGTCGAGGAGGTCGCGGGTGATCTCCGGCTCCTCCATCTTGGCGAGGAGCTCCACCGCGTAGGCTCGGGCCGGAACCAGACGGTTGTCGGGGTCGCCCGCGATCTCGGCGAGCGAGCTGCGGAGCGTCCGGGCCTCGTCGGCCGGGTTCGCTTCCACGTTGCTCGGGGGCGAGAAATCACCCACGTCGAGGCCCGCCGACGCGAGCTCCAGATCGTAGTCCTGCTCCCAGACGGTCTTCCCGTCGTCGTGGCCCAGGAGCCGGGCGTTGCCGTCCTCGGCGATGGTGAGCACGCCATTCGTGAGCGCGTGGGCGCGAACGATGTCGCGCGGCAGTACGCGGGCCCAGCTCAGGTTCTCCTCACCGTCGAAGGCGAAGACGTACCGGAAGTAGACGAAGTAGAAGCGGTCGCCCTCGACCGGAATCGTCTCGGTGTCGGTGGACGGCTCCGGCTCGTAGTAGACGCGGATGCGGCCACGCGCCGAGCGGGTGCCCGGGGTGGGGTAGTAGCCGTCGTCCTGGACGAGGGGCTCGCGGGGCGCCTCGGCCAGCGGGGCCAAGCGGTAGGTCGAGCCTTCCTTGGTGCCGGAAGCAGAGCGCTCGTTGAACTTGTAGATGCCGCGGTAGCCGTAGAAGACACCCTGAGGCTCGGCGCGGACCCAGCCGATGACGTCATCGGTGGTGCGCAGGCGAGCGACCTCGATTCCGTCCTGGAGCTTCAGGATCGCGATGTTCTGTCGATCCCACGGGACGAAGATGTAGCCGCCGCGGAGCTGCGGATGGCCGAGAACACCTTCGATGCGGTGCTCCCAGAGCTCGCGCCCCGAGCGCGCGTCGACCGCCGCCAGGCGGCCCTTGCGGTTGGCGCCGCCGGCGACACCGACGCTGGCCACCCACACGAGCGTGTTGCCGGAGCGCGACGCACCCACGTAGGCGAGATCGTCGAGCTCCTCGCGCCACAGCTCGTCGCCGCTCCGCAGGTCGAGCACCACGACGGAGCCACGAATGCTGGTGACGACGACGTCGCCGAGGATCTCCGGTCGGGTCATCGCCTCGAAGGGCTTGCGCCACAGCACCTCGCCGCTGACGAGGTTGAGGCACGCGAGCTCCGCCTGGGTGGCGGGCCCTTCCTCGGTGGCCTCGGTCGGGTGGGTCGTCACCACGGCCAGCGGTTCACCGATGGCGTTGGTGATGCTGTCCGCCGCCGGCGCCGGCTGGGCAGCGACGATCGGTGCCAGGTCCTCCTGGACGTTGTCCGGGAACTGGTAGCTGAAGGCGTCGGTCGGCACGTTGCTCACGCAGCCGACGGTCAGCGACGCCATCGCCGAGAAGAGAATCGCGCGGCTCACTGGCCACCCCCCATCGTCTCGCCGCCGCCTTCGGCGGGGATGCGCCGGATGGTCTGCTCGACCGTCTCCTTGAGCTCGCGCACCGCTTGGTTTCGAATCCGGCCCTCGGGGAAGGTCCCGAGGTATTCCTGGAGGAAGCGCCGGACCATCGTTCCGGAGACCTCGCCGAGACGCTCGACGATCTCCGTCTTCTTGTCCTTCGAGATGTCGTCGCGCCGCAGGAACTCGTGGTAGCCGCTCAGCATCACGCCGAGGGGCTCGCGACCGAGGGACTCCGTGTAGCGCGCGATGCTGTCGTTGCCGCCGACCTTGCCGATGGCGATGGCCGCTTCGACGACGTTCCGTTCGAACGCGAGGAAGAGCACGTCGAGGTTGGCCCGGCTGCCGACCTCGCCGAGCGCGAGGGCGGCCGCGCCGCGGACCGTGCGGTCGGAGTCGCGGAGGCCACGCTCGAGGAGGCCCGGGACCCGGCGATCGTCGATCGCCGCGAGCGCCTGGTAGGCACGACGCCGAGCACCTGGACGGCGGTGGTTGCGGAACTCGGTGAGCACCTCGATCGATTGCGGGGCCGCGAGCACCTTGAGCGCGTTCAACGCCCGGTCCGTGATCCGGTCCTCTCGACCGGAACGGAGCAGGGCCGCGATCGGGGGCACGACACGCGCGTCGTCCATCGCGACCAAGAGGTCGAGGGCCTCGCGTACCTCGTCGGCGTCGGCGCTCTCCAGCTTCGGCGTGACGGTGTCGAGCTCGGCGATGGTCACCGTGGGACGGCGGGAATCGCCCTCGGCGGGCTCGGCGGCGCGGCGGCCTCGCTGGGCCTCCGCCCCCGTGGCGACGACGGCGAGGGTCAGGCAGATGCCGACCGCTCTCGCGAGGTCTCGAAGGTTCGATCGCTTCATGCTCATCGGGACGTTTTCTCCAAGTCCGGCCTTGGGCCCAAGGGCCGAGCCCCGCCTCATAGCAGAGCCTCTCGCCGGATGGCACACACCAGTAGTACGGAGCGAGCGACGCTCGCCGTGCTCCGAACGGTCGACGTGCTAGCACGTCGCCGTGAGGGCGCGACTGGGCACGTTCGTCCGCAGGCGCTGGAGCCTGCTCACCACGGCGGGGGTCATCCTGCTGGTGACCATCGTCGCGCGCGCGTCGGACTACGGCGACGCGGGCTCGCTGGCCGAATCGCTGGCGGAAGCGCTGGAGGACGAGGTGGCCGTCGACCCCGCTGGTGTCGTGCCATTCGGCCCCGGCGGGGGGGCGCTCGGCTTCGGCGCGATCCTCTTTCGGGGCCGCGAGGTGGAGGGACCCGCCGACCTCTTCTACGTCGAGGCCAGGCTGGGGAGCGACGGTGAGGTGCTCGACACCCGCCGTCTGAGGAACCTCACGCGAACGTCCAGCGCGGACGAACAGACGCCCACCTTGATGGGTGAAGGCGATCGCTATGCGGTCTACGCCAGCCGCGCCGGGGAGAGCTTCGATGCGGTGACCATCCTGGACCTCGGCGGCGAACCGGACGGGGTCACCCAGGGCTGGCCGGCGCGGGCGCGCCTCCAGAACGCGGTCACGAACCTCCAGGAGAGCGGTCGCTTCGCGGGCTTCGGTCGACGCCGCTACTCGCTCGACCCCGCCAGTGATGCCCTCGAGCTGAGTGTGGAGGGAAGCCGCGTGGTGGCGACCCTCGGGCCGGGGGAGGGCGACGACGCCCCGACGCGACTCGTGATCGACCCCGCGCAGCTCGAGCCCATCGAGGGCGCCGAGCGCGTACGGGTGCGACCGGTGGAGAAGGGCATGCCCGGCACGATCACCTGGGTGGTCGACACCGTCCGGAACCTGTCCTTCGTCGGCCCGGAGCCGATCGCTTGGCTCGAGCATCGGGTCTTCGGGGTCAAGGACGCGCTCCAGCGCGCTTGGTTCGGCGTGGTCGGTGGGCCGGACACGGCGGCCGAGGTCGCCGACGAGCTGGGCCTCGAGGGCGTGGACGAAGAGGTCGCGCGCCGGCGGCTCGAGCTGGCCGTGACCGACCCCGACCTCGGCTGGCCTCCGGCGCCCGCCACGCCGGTCGTGCGTCGACCGGCCGAAGGCGAGGGCGAGTGGATCGCCGTCTCGGACGACCCGTACGTGGCGAGCTATCCGAACGCGCCTCCGGGCTTCGTGACGACCTACCTCCAGGTCGACCCGGACCGGCCCTTCACCCGGGTGTACATCGTCGCGTGGGACCCGCGGCAGGTGCAGCTCCGCGTGATGACCGGAACCCGTGAGCCGGAGAGCGCGACGGGCGAGACCGGACCGGGTCGCATCCCACGCGACCCCGAGACCCTCGAGCGGGTGGTCGCCGGCTTCAACGGTGGCTTCCAGTCGCTCCACGGCGAGTTCGGCATGCGTAGCGAAGGGCGCGACTACCTGCCGCCGAAGCCCTGGGCCGCGACGGTGGCGGTCTACCAGGACGGCCACGTGGCGATGGGATCCTGGGTCGACCCACCCGAGGGCGTGCGCCACTACGAAGAGCGCTGGGCACTCCAGCAGATCCCCGACGACATGGTCGAGTTCCGCCAGAACCTCACCAGCGTGGTCGAGGGCGACGAGTGGAACCCGTGGCGTCGCTGGTACTGGGGAGCCGCGCCCCAGGGCGACGACGAGCAGGTCTACATCGACCGCTCCGGCATCTGCCTGACCGAAGAAGGCTTCATGGCGTACTTCTGGGGCAAGTCCATGGGCGCCGAGGAGCTCGGGAAGGCGATGCTGGCGGTGCGCTGCGTTCGCGGGATGCACCTCGACATGAACCAGCGCCATACGGGCTTCGAGTTCTACGACGTCTTCCGCGAAGGGGAGCGTCCGGCGCTCGACACCCCGCCGCGCGGTGGGCGCGAGTTCCAGGTCCCGGTGGGTGGGGCTCGCGGATGGATCGCGCGTGGCCGGCTCCTCGCTCGGACGATGTCGCCGATGCGCTTCCCGCGGTACATCCGCCGGGACGGTCGCGACTTCTTCTACCTGACGCTCAAGCCCACACTTCCGGGGCCTGCGCTGGCGGGGGGCATCGCCTTCGACACGTCGGGCCTCCCGCACGCCGGCTGGCCCCACGCCTTCGCGCGCGCCTCGATGGGCGAGGGCGATGCACGGACGTGGCTGGTGCGGATCGATCCCGGTCGCGCGGTGCCGGCGCCCGTCGCGCGTGACGACCAGGAGCGAGCGCTCGGCTACCTCGCCGGGGCCCGCGCCATGACGAGCGGCCCGCTCGCGCTCTTCTCCGGGCTCGAGACCGTCGGACGGCGCTGGGGGGTGGGTCGGCCGCCCGAGGGGGCCGCGGTCGTGCTTCGTGGCGAGGCGCCTGGGCCCAACGACGGTGCCGCGATCGGCGTCGACCGCGACGGTTTCCTCCTCTACGTGGAGGGGCCGCCCGGCTCGCTCGAGGGCGCGCTGAGCGCGGCCGGCATCGAGGACGCCATCGGGCTACCCGAAGGGGTCCGCCTGGCGTTCTCGGTCGAGGAGCAGACCGTGGCCCCGGACAGCTACGAGCGACCACTGGCGCCGCACGAGGCGATCGCGCTCCTCGCGGAGGAGCGACCGGCGGCGGAGGTGCTCTTCCCGAACGTCGAGCCCCGACCGTACATGCACTGGTACCGAATGCAGGACACCCGGGTCCGGTACTTCAAGGACGGCGATGGTCCCCCGCGTTTCACCGCTCCCGATGCCGGCGTCCCCGGTGAGTGAGGGGTCGATCCTGTCACCCTGCGCGCGCTTCTTTCGCGAATCCGCGGATTTGGGCAGAATGGAGCCAAGGGAGCGGGGACGTCGTGCGTCGGACCGATCGTTCCGTTCCCCGGAGCCAGGACGTGAGGATTCCTCTGAAAACGAAGTCAATTCACCGGATCGGCGCAGGCGAGGGTGCCCCTTGACCCCTTCTGCGCAGCGTGGGTACAGTGCGCCGATTTCTCGGCCGGGAACGCCATTCGGGCGACCCCAACACGCCGGGCTTATTGAGCTCCCTTTCGGGGATACGCGAGGATCGCGGTGAAGAAGCCCATCCCCTTCGGCAACAAGTACCTGCTGCTCGAACGTGTGAACGTCGGCGGCATGGCCGAGGTCTTCAAAGCGAAGGCCTTCGGTGTGGAGGGCTTCGAGCGGCTGATCGCCGTGAAGCGGATCCTCCCGAGCATCGCGGAGGACCAAGAGTTCATCACGATGTTCATCGACGAGGCGAAGATCGCCGTGCAGCTGACGCACGCGAACGTCGCCCAGATCTTCGACCTCGGGAAGGTCGCGGACAGCTACTTCATCGCGATGGAGTTCGTTCGCGGAAAGGATCTGCGCGCGATCTTCGATCGGGTGCGCAAGCGCGGTGGAACCGTCCCGGTTCCGATGGCCTGCTACACGATCATGAAGGTGTGCGAGGGCCTCGACTACGCGCACAACAAGAAGGACTCCGCGGGTCGCGATCTCAACCTGGTCCACCGCGACGTCTCGCCGCAGAACGTGCTCCTCAGCTACGACGGCGAGATCAAGCTGATCGACTTCGGCATCGCCAAGGCGGCCAACAAGGCCGGCAAGACCCAGGCGGGCATCCTCAAGGGCAAGTTCGGCTACATGTCGCCCGAGCAGGTCCGCGGCCTGCCTCTCGATCGGCGCAGCGACGTGTTCAGCGTCGGCATCGTCCTCTACGAGCTGCTCACCGGCGAGCGCCTCTTCGTGGGCGAGAGCGACTTCTCCACGCTCGAGAAGGTCCGCAACGTCGAGATCATGCCGCCCAGCACCTACAACCGGAAGATCCCGGAGGAGCTGGAGCAGATCGTCCTCAAGGCGCTCGCGAAGGACGTCGACGACCGATACCAGACCGCCATGGACCTGCACGACGATCTGCAGTCGTTCATGTACACGAGCGGCAACTTCTTCGCGCGCAAGGATCTCGCGGCCTACATGGGCAAGGCTTTCGCCGAGGAGATCACCCGCGAAGAGGCGCGCGACGAGCAGTACCGGAAGATCCGAGCGCCCGGCGATTCGGGCCTCGATGCGTTCGACGATCTGCCGCGCCGCAGCGAGCCGGCGAAGCCGCCGGCGCCCCCCGCGGCCGCCAACGTGTCGAAGGCGCCGCCGCCGCCGCCCCCGCGGCCCAAGCAGCAGAAGCGCACGATGATGGGCATGGGCGCCGTCGCGCCGCCGCCTCCGCGGCCGAGCGCTCCTCAGCCTCCGCCGCCCCGTCCGAGCGCGCCGCAGCCTCCGCCGCCCCAGCCGCAGGGCCCGGCCCTCGACATGGACTGGGACGACGACGAGCTCGCGACCCAGATCTACGACAAGCCGGAGGGGGAGCTCTTCGGCGGTCCGATGGGGATGGGGCCTGGTCCTCAGCCGCAGCCCCAACCGCAGCACTCGCCGATGCTCTCGGCTCCGACCGCCGCGCCGCGTGGCCCCAGCTCGGGTGCCCCTTCGCCCTTCGGCGGCCCTGGGCCTTCTGCGCCGGCGCCTCGACCGGGCCTGCCGTCGCCCTTCGACGATCTCCCGCCGGACTCCGGGCCGTCGACCGAGCCCCCGCATCGCGAGCCGACCGCCGTCACCCGGCAGCCGAAGAGCGACAAGGGTAGCTCGATGGGGCTGATCATCGGGATCGGCGTCGTGCTCCTCCTCGCCCTCGCGGGAGGCGCTTGGTACATGCTCCGGCCGCCCGAGCCGGGCACGGTCCATCTGACGACCGAGCCGGCCGACCCCACCGTGCTCTTCGACGATCAGCAGGTGCAGGCGACCTCGAGTCCCTTCGTGCTCGCGAACGTCGAGCCGGGTGCTCACCTCATCGAGGTTCGGAAGACGGGCTACCAGACCTGGTCGACCCAGATCGATCTGCGTCCGGGCCAGACCCTCACCCTCCCGCCGGTCACCCTCCGGCCGGAGGAGGGCGGCGACACCGCGCCCGCCGGCGAGGGGACGGGCTTCGCGCTCACGTCGACGCCCTCCGGAGCCAAGGTCTTCGTCGACGGGCGTGAGCTCGATGGCACGACACCGTTGCGGGTCGAGGACCTGCCGGCAGGTAGTCACACGATCCGAGTCGAAGCCGACGGACGGCGGACCTGGCAGCGCCAGATCCAGCTCGCGTCGGGTCAGATCATGGAGCTGGACGCCGAGCTCGAGGGAGCGACCGTCTCCGTGCGCTTCGAGTCCTCTCCGCGCGGCGCCGAGGTCGTGCTGGTTCGTGGGGACGAGCGCGAAGAGGTCGGCACCACGCCGGTTCGCGAGGACGTCGACCTGAGCGGCGGCTCTTGGACCATCGAGATGAGCCGGAACGGCTACGAGACCTGGACCGAAGAGCTCGAGGTGCCGGAGGGCGAAGATCGCTTCACCGTCGAGGCCGAGCTCGACCGCGAGGCCCGCGTTGCCACCAACACCATGCGCCGAGTCAACACCGGTGGCGGTGGAGGAGGCGGCGGAGGCGGCGGCGGCGGAGGCGAGACCATGGCGGCCACCGGTGGCACCGGCACGCTGCGCGTGAACACGCGGCCGTGGTCGCAGGTCTACGTGGATGGTCGGCTGATCGGCAACACGCCGCAGATGAACATCACGGTCTCGGCGGGCAGCCACCGACTGACCCTCGTGAACCCGGACTTCAACATCCGGCACAACGTGACCGTCAACGTCGCGGCAGGCGCGACCGAGACGAAGGTCATCAACCTCCCGACCAACTGAGCGGCTACTCGATGGGGTGGTCGACGTAGAGGATGCCGGACGGGATGACCCGTCCGTCGTCGTCGACGGTGGCGCGGCGCTCGTAGGTCGACTCCACACCGTCACCGTCCAGGTCGCCCGTGGCGCGGACGGTGAAGAGAATGTGGCCGGGTTCGAGGTCCACACCGCAGCCCGCACGCCGAGGGATCAGCTCGTACCGGTAGCGGATGGGGCGTTCGGTCTCGAAGCCGATGGCCTCGAAGGTCTCGCGGCCCGGCGCGCCCGAGCCCGTGAAGTCGTGCGGGGCAGGGTCTTGCGAGGTGTCGGCCGGCGCGGGGCCCGCCTGGCCTGGTAGGCACCACCGCTCCTCGCCCTGCCGCTGCTCGTAGTAGGTCTTCGTTCGCTCGAAGAGCTCGTCGAGGAGGAGTGGCGGCTCCTCGACCTTCGACGTCCGCAGGTGATCGAGGAAGGTCGGGACGAAGATCGCGAGGACGCTACCGACCACGCAGACGACGATCGCCGTCTCCACGAGGGTCAGGCCCTCAATCGCTCGCGTCTTGCTGGGTGCCATCGGGAGCGGGGAGCATGGCGTCGCCGGATTCGCCCATCAAGCCGTCGGGGTCCGCGGCCGGGTCGTCGACGAGGATCCAGAGCCCCAGCGGGACCCATGGATAGGTCGCCCGATGGCGGCGCTCGAGGTGCTCGAGCTCCGCGTCCCGGAGGAGGCCAGCCGACTCCGTCTGGAGCTGGAGGATCCGCAGCTCGAGGCCCTGGCGAATGTCGGGGTCCTCGACGAGACCGACCAGCTCTCGCAGCCGGGTCAGCGCCTGCTCGGTCTGACCGAGCTGGTAGCGCTTGGTGGTCGCGGTGAAGAGCACCCACGGCGGCGCCGCATCGTGCACCGCCGCGTACTCGACGTGCTCCAGCCCTTCGAGCTCGATCCGCTCGCTCAGCTCCGGCTGCCCCTCCCGGAGCTCGCGCGGTTGGTCGTAGACCATCATCGCGCCGAGGTCCCAACGGACCTCGGGATCGTCGGGGAAGCGCTCGGCCGCCCGGCGAAGGTAGTCGAGGGTGCGCAGGTAGTCGTCGACCGACACCTCCCCGGCTCGGTAGGTCCCGGTGACCCCGATCCACCAGTAGGCGGCCTTGAAGTCGGGATCGAGCGCGAGGATCGCGTCCGTGTGGTCGAAGACCGCGTTGGCACCCTCGCGGTGCTCGAACTCCTCGCCCAGGTAGACCAACGCGCGCATCCAGAGCAGGTCGGCCAGCGCCCGGTCGTAGCCGAGCGAGAGCACCGGGAGCATGTCCGGATCGGGCACGAAGCTGCGGGGATCGTAGCGGCGAGTCTCGCGCAGATGAGAGGCCGCGGACGCACGCAGCTCGACGGTCCCGGCGGCCGAGACGACGAGCAAGAGAACGGCGAGGGCACGACTCATGACGGAATGCGAAAGGGGACGCCGCGAACGACGTCCCCTTTCTAGCACTTCAGACGAAGGCGGGAGGCCTACTCGAGCACGTTCTGGGTGAAGAGGGCGGCGTTGCGATAGAGCGCGTTGCCGTCATCGACACCAGCAGCGAGCTCGAAGAGGCTGGTCTGGGTGTCGCCGTCGAGGTCACCGGTGGCCTGGAAGGTGTAGACCTGACCACCGATCGCGGTGCCGTCGCCACACGCACCCGCGGCTGCGCCGGTCGGGGTCGAGACGATGGTGTACTGGTAGTAGATGGGGTCGGAGACCTGCCAGTTGAGGTCGCGGAAGGAGTTGATCCAAGCGGCGGTACCGGTCCACTGGAGGGTGTGCTTCTGGTCCGAGGGGGTGGTCGGAGTGGAAGCGCCGAGGACGGTGCAACGCGTGTTGTTCGCGGTCGCGGCGCCACGGGCGATGAGGGCCTGGGCCGTCTGCTCCGAGGTGTAGTAGGTCGCTGCGCCGGTGAAGAGCGCCTTCAGGTTCGCGGGCGCCTCCGAGGTCTTGGAGCGCTTCACGTAGTTGAGGAACGCCGGAATCGCGATGGCCGCGAGGACGCCGATGATGGCGACGACGATCATGAGCTCGATGAGGGTGAAGCCCTCGTTGTTCCTGCGCTTGCGCATCAGCTTGGACATCATGGTTGTTTTCTCCTGTTGAGGGCTGGCCGAGGGTGGCTCGGGGCTTTCTGTCCCAAGCTACTGCAATCGGGGTGCCAGCCTTCAAATGCGGCGGAATTCAACCGTGGGAGCCGAAAAGCGACGAATCTCGTCGGGCGCGGTGACAAAAATTGTCACTCCCAGCCACCGGGCTGGGAGATCCAGATGCCGCTGCGATGGGAGAGGGCTTCGACGAGGACCGTCTCCCCATCCCCATCGAGATCGCCCTGCGCCCGCGCCACGAACCAGAAGTCGGTGGCGGGCAGGTTGTACACGGCCGGCGGGGCCGTCGCCCCACCGGGGATTCCAGCGATCACCGCGTATTGGAAGCGGGTGGGGGCGTCGAGCTGTGCGCCGAGCTGCACCCAGTTCGGGATCGTGGCCGCCACGGGCCAACCGACCTTGTCTCCCCCCGTGGGCAGGGTCGCGGGCGTGTAGGTATTGAGATCCGGGCTCAGGTTGGCGAACTGGCCGAACTCGGCCTTGTAGGCCTCCTGCCGCGCCTTGATGTCCGCCAGGAACGACACGGACTCGGCCATTCGCGCCTTGTGGATGTACTGCGAGAAGGCGGGGATGGCGATCGCGGCGAGGACGCCGACGATCGCGACGACGATCATGAGCTCGATGAGCGTGAACCCTGCGAGGGACCTCGATGAGGCAGGAGGAGTGCGGTGCATGTGGTTCCGTGAGGCAGGAAGTGTACCGCAAGATTACTCGACGGAATCGTCGGGGTCATCCTCGTGCTTGGCCAGGCGGTAACGGAACTGGCGGAAGGTCATGCCGAGCAGCTCGGCAGCTCGCTTGCGGACACCGCCGCTGGCCTCGAGCGCGCGGAAGAGCACGGCGCGCTCCACCGCTGCCAGGTGGGCCTCGAGGTCGAAGCCCTCGCCGATCGGCGGCGCGGCGACGAGCTCTGCCGACGAGCCGCCTCCCTCGGGGCGAATGTCCGCGAGCTCGATCCGCTCGCCGGTGCTCAGGGCGACGGCCCGCTCGATGCGGTTCTCGAGCTCTCGGATGTTGCCGGGGAAGGGCTGGCGAACGAGCCAGTCCATCGCCTCGTCGGAGAGGGTGCGTCGCCGTGCCTGGAGCGCGGAGTGCTTCTCGAGCAGGTGTTGGGCGAGCGGCCGGATGTCCTCCGGGCGCTCGCGGAGCGGCGGGATGCGCACCCGGATGACGTTCAGCCGATAGAAGAGGTCCTCCCGGAAGCTTCCCTCGTCGACTTCGCTCTCGAGGTCCCGGTTCGTGGCAGCGACGACGCGGACGTCGACCCCCACTTCCTCCGAGCCGCCAACCGGACGCACCTTCCGCTCCTGGAGCACGCGGAGGAGCTTCACCTGGAGCGAGAGCGGGAGCTCGCCGATCTCGTCGAGGAAGAGCGTTCCGCCCGACGCTGCCGGGATCAGCCCTTCCTTGGCCGCGTTCGCTCCCGTGAACGCCCCCTTCACGTGTCCGAAGAGCTCGCTCTCCATCAGGTTCTCGGGGAGGGCTCCGCAGTTCACGACGATGAAGGGGCCGTCACGACGGCTGCCCCAGTCGTGCAGCGCGCGCGCCGCGAGCTCCTTGCCGGTTCCGCTCTCCCCGGTGATCAGGGTGCTGGTCGGCGCGTTGGCCGCGCGGGCGAGCATGTCGCGAAGCTCGCGCATCGCTCGGCTGGTCCCGATCATCCCACGGTCGCGGCCTTCGATCGCGTCCCGGAGCCGCCGGTTCTCTCCGATGACGGCCCCCTTCTCCAGGGCCTTCTCGAGGGTGGCGAGGAGGACCAGGTTGTCGAAGGGCTTCTCGATGTAGTCGTAGGCCCCCTTGCGCATCGCCTCGACGGCGCGCTCGGTCGTCGCGTGCGCGGTGATCACGACCACCTGTGTTGCCTCGCTCCGTGCCTTGGCGGACTCGAGCACGTCGATGCCGCTGCCGTCCGGCATCATGAGATCCGTGATCACCGCGTCGAAGGGCGTGTCGCGCGAGCTCAGAGCTTCGCGCGCGGCCGTGACGCCGTCGACCACGGTGGGCGTGAAGCCGGCGCGACGCACCAGCACCCGGAGCATCTCCCGCAGGGTCCGCTCGTCGTCGCAGACCAGCACCTGGGGAAGCGCCGCCGCGTCGGCCAAACCCTCAGAAGCCAGTTCGGCGTCCCTCTTCGGTCTTGGCCTTGCGAACGTGGAGCGCGGCGACGGACTCGACCGGCGCGTAGAGCGTGCCTTCGTCCTCGCGGCGGGTGATGGCCACGAAGCCCTCGCCGAGCTCGATGGTCGAGACCTCTCGAGCTTCCATCGCCTGACCCGGCCGACCGAGGTAGAACGTGGCTCGATGATCGTCCGCGACCTCGTAGCGGCTCCCACCACCGGTCACTCCGTCGGCGGCTTCCAGAATCTGGGCGAGCGTGCTTGCGTCCATGCGCGGGATCCTCGGAGCGCGCGGGGGCCACGTCAAGCACAAGCACGCGGGGCCATGGCGCTGGTGCTGCTGGCGCTCCTGGTCGCGTGCGCACCGGCGTCGGTGCGCCGCGGACGCCGGGCGATGGCGCGCGGTGACTTCGAGGAGGGTGCGCGCTTCTACCGCGAGGCGGCGAACGCGGCACCGAACGACGCCCGGGCGTGGATCCGGCTCGCGAAGGCCGAGCTCCTCGCGGAACGTCCGGCGCGAGCGCGCGAGGCGTTCGAGCGCGCGGCAGCCATTCGTCCGACCGACCCGCGGCCGGTGGTCGAGGTGGGCTTCACCCACGAGATCGAGCGGGAGTACGACGACGCGCTGCAGAGCTACGAGCGTGCGATCGCTCGGGCACCCGACGACGCCTATCCCCACCGCGTGATGGGCACCCGGCTCCTCCGCTGGGGCCAGGCGGAAGCTGCGGTGGCTCCGCTCGAACGGGCCGTCGCGCTCGACCCCGAGCACCTCGAGACCTGGAAGGCGCTGGCGATCGCCCGCCACGAGTCCGGCGATCCGGAGGGAGCGGCAGACGCGTACCTCAGCGCCCTCGAGCGCTACCCGGAGTCGGTGGAGCTCCACCTCGGGCTCGCGGCGACGCAGGTGAACGCGCACGACTTCGAGGCGGCCCTCGAGACCTACGAGGTGGTCAACCGGCTGCGCCCGCGCTTCGCTGCGGCGCACGTGGGTCGCGCGATCCTCCTGCACGAGCTGGGTCGACCGGAGCAGGCCGAAGCGGCGTTCGAGCGGGCGATCGAAGTCGCGCGGGATCCGCGCCCCTACCAGCGACGCCTCCGCGAGTATCGCGCGCTCCTCGCCGCCGAGCCCGGCCCCATGAGCCCCGCGCCCGAGTCGGAGTCGGAGTCGGAGTCGGAGTCGGAGTCGGAGTCGGAGTCGGAGTCGGAGTCGGAGTCGGAGTCGGAGTC